>CAWBCC010000001.1:0-11825 GCA_963787185.1 uncultured bacterium
ACCATTGTCTCCCATCCCGATAGCACTCCTCGAGCAATGGCCGAATATCATGAGGCAGGAACAGGGACTGTGTCGAAAGCTTTTCAAGCACTTCTATGCTGCGGCACAGTACATAGGGGAGATATACGTAGCCGGAACTACCCAAACTCGTTTCCGGTGCTCGTATGATTTCTGCGTATCGAGTGGACAATAGCCATGCCTCTCGCTTCGCTTCCGGTGGCCTTAGGGCGTTGTTTTCCCAATGTCGCCATAAACGTCCGAGGCGTTGGAAGAACATGTCGATGGGACAAAGTCGCGTAACCAGAAAATCGGCGTCGATATCCAGCGACTGTTCGAGCACCTGAGTGCCCACCAGAATTCGGCCCTTGGTTCGGCTCTCCCTGCCGGTTTTTCCGTATAGGCCAACCCACTGAGTCTCATTTTTTTCTCGATCGCGCTTGAGAAACCGGGAATGCAGCAAACCGCATTCCACATCATAATCAGCTTGGCGCGCGGCAAAGAGTCGATAGCGATTTTGGGCCTCGGCGACGGTGTTTTCGATCCATAATACCTGTTGACCTTGTGCTGCCCGCGACAGCGCCTCTTCCGCGGCAACCGAGTCATTGGCTTCGAGACGCACGTAGACCTCGGTATCGGGGATTTTTTCAACCCTAAGCTCAAGAAACGAACCCTGCTTGGGTAATGCCGAAATCAGAGGATAGTCGGCATTTTTGCTATTCACCTCAGCGTCAAGTCCAAGCAGTTCTCGGCGTCGGGCTGTCGTCAAGGTAGCGCTCAGAATGATGACCGTGCAATGCAGTTCCTTCAAAAGCCGTATGAGGTGCTTGAGGATTGTGCTGGTGTACACGTCGTAGCTGTGGACCTCGTCGAGAATGACGACCTTACCTGCCAACCCGAAGGCTCGTACGAAACCGTGCTTCACGTTCATGGCCGCCATGAGCGCTTGGTCGATGGTACCGACTGCAAAAGGCGCAAGAATGCTTCTTTTATTTGTGTTAAACCAGGATTGTCCTGGCTGGCCTTCCTCTCCCATTTCAGTTTCTTGTAACCAGGCTGAGCCATGGACAAGGAAAGCCTTATGGTGAGCGCCGTCTGCGCAGAGGATTTTGTCGAGAAACCGATTTACCCGCTCGTGTATTTTGTCGGATGTCAGTTGAGTGGGTAAGGCAAAGTAGATACCGGTAGCCTGCCCCAATTCCAAGGCTTTGTAGGCGACGAACAAAGCTGCTTCCGTTTTCCCCGACCCCATAGGAGCTTCTAGAACATACACACCTGCTTGATTTGCGGCATTAATCAAGGCACTCTGGACGTTTTGGGCTTGGAATGGGAAAATATCGCTGAAATTCAGGCCTCGCCGTATTTCCGGACGGATAAATCCTGCGTTATCGACGGCATCCTCTATTAGGTCGGTCCAATTGCACTTAGGATTATCGAAATACGAACCTGAGCCAATCCAGTCCGCCACCGTAACCAAACCCGCGAGGACTCGAGCCTGTTCGGGTTTGGCGATGATCGGCCATCTGCCATTCAGAACCTGAATCAATTCGGCAAGCAGTTTCTCGCGTTCGAGCTGCCAAGCCGGACCACCATATACTCCATCGTTTTTCAAACCGATCGAGGATGGTGACATGCCATGATGCTGTCCCAGTATTTCTGGTATATATTTCCCCAGCCCTTGTGCAGCTGCCTGGCTTACCCAGGCATGGAACGCGGATTCGCTCCGTTTGGCCTTTCCCGGATTGGCATTTTCAAGTCCAGGCAAAGAGTTTGGCACATACTTAGGATTGTTGAGATTCAAACGAATCATTTCCTGAAACGCCGGGCTCACCTTTCCAATGTCGTGGGCCGCAGCGATCAGTTCGCTTCCTGAGGGAAAAAGCTCATCCTGCAACCATCGAGGAACCCGTGCAACCAGGATACGTGCGATCAATCCGACGATTTTGCAATGTGTCGCCACGTCAAATCCCGAGCTGATATTTCCATTTTCAGTCTTATACGTTTTTGCTATACACTCGCTCAAGGGCAGAGCAGTCGGTATGGCAGGTATTTCTTGGCTGAAAAATGGTCGCTTCATACAGTCATCCCTTGACCCTCAATCGCGAGCGAAGATATCTATCGCGATCTTCGCTTTGATTCTAATCATGTTACTCTAAGCATCGTGCCACCCGCTGTCCCCTCGCACAAATTCCTTCATTCTCATCCCCGCCCTCTCCCCCATCCTCCGTATCTCCTCTTTCCACCTCTCCCTGAGCTCCGGCGGAGCCAGTGCCTCCGCCGCCGAGCCGAAGGACAGCACCCTGCCCAAAAGCTCCGTCCAGTCTGCCACAGGGAGGATCAGGTCGGTGTAGGGCTCCCCATCGCTGCCGACTCCGCGCTCCACTCGTTGCTTCGGGTGCCAGCTCTGCCGGGCCACGAGGGCGGCCGCCGGTCCCCAGATTCTGACCGTGGCCTCGACGGTGGCAGCCCCTTTGAAGATGCCGAAGCCCGCGGCGAGGAAGGCGTCGATCGAGGCGGCGTCGCGGCCGGGCGGGGGAGGGGATGTGATCTTTTCTTTGGAGATGGAAAGCCTCTCGACGCGTGATAGGTGGAAGGTGCGCAGGTCGCCCCGCAGGAGGTCCCAGGCCACGAGGTACCAGCGGCCAGCGTAGTTGACGAGCTGCGCGGGTTCGACGCTCCGCTCGCTGTGCTGGGCTTTTGCGTCCACATAAACGAGGTCGAGACGCCGCCCCAGGAGCATGGCTTGGCATACGGTGGTGAAGTCTTCCATCGAGAGCGGCTCTGCGATCGATAGCTCATAGCTTATGCGATCCGAGACCGGCCGGTAATCGCGGGCGAGATGGGATTCCAGGTTGGCGATGAGCTCGGCCGACACGATGGGCACGTAGTGCTCATTCGCGGCGAGGCTGCGGGCGAGGACGTAGAAGAGAAGGAGTTTTTCGTCGGCGAAATGCAGCTCGTTGAACTCTCGCTCGTAGCGGTAGACCCGTTCGGCGCGGCAATAGACGATCGGAGCGTCGAGCCGGTCGCGGAGATACTCGATGTCGCGCTTGACTTGGCGCGCCGAGACTTCGAAGCGCTCGGCTATCTGGGAGGACCTGATCTGTCCATGCTCGCGGAGAAGTCTGTCGATGCAGGCGATGCGCTCGAACTGACTCATGGGACGACCTTTTGAACTGACGCCGCTGATAGCTCCATATTAGGCCGATTCCTTTTGGCCCGCAAGGTCGGGATATACCTTGCCGATTCGCAAATCGCATTGCATGAAAAACGGGGCCGCCCTCTCGGACAGCCCCTCTTGCGTAATCCCTTCAACCTACGGCCGTGCCCCGCCACCTCCCTTCTTCGGCCACAGTTCGACGAGCCACCAGACCAGTGCCGTCACCACTCCCCCCGCCGCGCCATAGACCGCGCCCCGGCCGCCATTGGCCAGGGCTCCGGTTCCGGCGCCGGCGGCGACGAGGCTCAGGGCGCGCCAGGTGAGGGCTTCTTTACGGTAGGCCTCGGCCCTAGCCTCGGTCAGTAGTCGCTGGGCGGCCGCCTTGCCGCGCTCCTCGGCCACGGCCGCCTGGACGGCGAGCGGGATCGCCGCGTCGACCGCGGCTCTCGGCCGCCGCCTCGGCCGCCGCCAGGGCCTCCTGCTTCGGTGTAGAGCCTCCCGGGCTGCGCCGAGACCGGCTTCGACTCCTCCCGCTTCGGCTCGCTCGATCCGTGCGCGGGTGTCGGCATCGAGACCAGCCAGGACATCGCGAGGATCGGCAGCCAGCACCTTCTCCCGGGCGGCCTTTTCCGCCGCCTGCGCTTCAGTAGCCAGGGCATCGCCCCTCCCTGTTCCGGCCCCAGCCCTCCCGAAGAAGAGAAGGCCAGCACCGCGCCGAGGCTGGAAACCGCCCGCATGAGCGGAGAATCGGGCCAGATGAACGCAGCCGCCGCAACGAGGCGCCGCGACGAGAATGCCCGCGAGGGCCATCGCGTTTTCCTCTCCATGGCGCGGCTCCGGCGACCGGCCTCTTCCTCTCGCGCCGCTCGCCGTGGGCGCTCAGGATGTACTCGAAGCCCCACTCCATGCCGAAGCTCACCGCCAGGAGCGCCGCGAAATACACGAGCGCCTCGCTTGAATCCTCTTACTGACCATCTTCGCCTCCTTGGATTGCGACCGCGGCGCCCTGATCCTCGACGCCGAGACCGGCGTTCTGGCCCTTCAAGAGGGCCACGAGCTGAACCACGTTCTGAATGGTGACCATGCCCCAGAAGAGGAGCGAGAAAGCGAGGGCGACGATCGCCGGCACTACCTTCGCCTGGATGCCGTCGGCGGCGGGGACGAAGGTCCCCTGGACGAGCAGGGCTATGCCGAGGACGAAGCAGATCCAGGCCGCGAGCTTCCTGCCCTGCACCCTCCCGTCCGCGCCGCGGAGAATGCTCTCTCCCTTGAATTCTCGTCTTGTTCATCCCGCCCCCCTCACGAGTACACCAGGCAGAGCGGCTTCAGGTTCGTCTCGATAGTCCGAGCGCGAGAAGCGCTTGCAGAACCCGTCCCCGTCGGGCCAGCGGCTGGCCCAGCCGTCCTTGATGATGAACTCCGATTTCTCCTCGTCGTAGGCCACGAGGGCGATGAAGTGCCCGGGCGAGCGCAGGCAGACCTGGATCGCCCGCCCCTCGCGGATGAGGCCGGCCGCCTTCCTCGAAGCCGAGCTCCCCGACGAACTCGCAGGGGTTGCCGAACACCTTGCGCACCGCTAGCGGGTACCATTGCGCGACCTCGTTGCCCGGCAGCGCCTCGGGATCGAGACCCGGCCAGGCCTCGCACATCGCGCCGAAGTTGTTCGGGTCGTTGAACCACGCGGCGAGGACGTCCTCGGGCTGGGGGACAGTAGCCTCCCGTGGTCCTTATGCCGACCTCCCGGCCGAGCGAAGCCTGGCAGTTGAGGGACGCGGTGGGCCCGCAGGTCTCCAGCCAGGACGCTCCCGGCCGGCAGGCGGCACTTGAGGATGTGCTCGATCGAGTTGTTCTCCTGGGTGAAATAGGCTCGCGCTCGATCCTTCCATGAACTGGAACCGATGATTCCCATACAAGCCTCCTAATCGATTGATCGTTTTGCCCGATATCTATCGGGTATGAAAACACACATGAGCAGGGGCCCGGTCATCCGGGCCATCGCAGGGATTTCGGCCGTCGCGGCCATCGTATGCCTCCTCGTCGAAGAGGATTTCGACGCCTTCGAGCCGGCGACCCTCGCCGGCGCCCTCGCCGCCCTCTTCTCGCTGGCGAGCATCCTTCGTGCCGACTCCGTCTGCCCGCGGGCCCATCGACGGGCCGCGCGGCGAGCGGCTCAGCCTCGAGAGCTTCGGCCTTACGCGAAAGGAGAAGGAGTACGTGCTCGAATACCTCGCAGGCAAACAGATAAAGGAGATAGCCTGCGATGGAAGAGTCACCGCCTCCACCGTCCGCACCGCCCTGAGCCTGGCCTACAAAAAGCTCAGGATTTCGGGCGGCGCCGAGCTTAGGGTCCTCGGCGCCTACTACCGCGTCGAATAGAGCGCTCGGGAGGAGCGAGCGCTCCTCCCGAGCCTTTGGTTCTTACATCAGGCGGAGATCGTCACCCCCTCGAAGCGGCCCACGGTGACGTCCTTGCCGTTCACCGCCGCCCGGACGGCGATCGCGTAGGTGCCCGCCGCCAGGGCCTCGGGCACGCTCGCCAGGACCGAGCCGGGCAGGATCAGGGGATAGAAGGACGAGCGGACCTCGACCCCCGCCTCGTCGGCGAAGAACACCCCCTGGGCGGCGTCCTTGGGATCGAAGCGCAGGCGCATGCCCTTGACCAGGACCATGCCGCTCGGCCGGATGAGACCCGAGTCCTCGCCCGCGGCCTGGACGGCGAGCGGGTTCGGGACGCCCAGCTTGGGCTTCTCCTCGCGCACGATGGCCAGGGAGGCGCGGATCGCATTCTCGAAGTCGCTCTCGGGCTTGTGGTGAAGCCGCACCTCGTGGTTGTTCGTCTGGTCGTTGGGGAGGTAGGACTCGTCGATCGACTCCATGCTGCCCGAGGCGCTCATGTAGAATGAGCCGGTGGGCGTCTTCACCGTCCTGCCCTCGGCGAGCTGCTTCTGCAGCTCCTCCTTGTACAGGCGCATGGCACCCAGGATTTCGATCTGGGAGAGCGCGGTTCTGCCCGCCGCCATGATCTCGATGAATTTTCGTACTCGACCACTTCCGAGCTGTCCGAGCGCACGATGAAGGGACTCAAGCTGGTCTTCAGGAAATTCTTGAGCACTGCGATCTTGAGTGCCATAAAGATGCTCCTTCGCGTCGGTAGACGCGTCGCGTCGAGAACTGCGATACCGGCGTACGCGTCCGCCGGCGCCCGCGCTCTCGCGTTCCAAAAAACTTGCCCCCGCTACGGAGGGCCGGATCTCCCCGTGGGAAGATCCTTTCGAAAATATTTCGCTCGCGGAAAGGCTTCGGGCATGAGCTCAACGACCCCGCAAGTGCCGGCTCAACTGGACCCGGCACCTGCCGGGTCGATTCCGGCGGCTTCAGTTGCAAAGGAGGAATTCTTCAGTGGTCGCGGAGGAATTGACCACTGATAAAATCGGCCGCGACCACTGAAGGAATGCTCCCTGGACCAGTGGTAAATTCCTCGTGGACCACTGGTAAATTCCTCCGCGACCAGTCGAGAATTCCGCAGGCTATGAATCGGACAGGACACGAGGTCGCTGCGCGCCGCCCTTCTTGACGAGACCGAGCGGGACGAGTGACACTCTTCGAAGAGCGCGCTCCAGAATCACGAGCGATATTCGGGATAGTGGGTAGGGGAGGGCGAGGTGGACAGGCAGGCCGCGTGCGCGGGTGGAAGAACTTTACCTCGACCTATTCGAACATATGGGGACCTCGAAAAACTTCAGTTTTTCGAGGTCGACCATTAAAATTGCAATCCCCGCAGGGGAATTGCCAGGGGACCTCAATAGCCGACCGGGCTATTAAGGTCCCCACATGCCGCACCCGGTCGATCTCGTCGTCTATGAAGAGAGCTCCTTCATGGATCGTTCCAAGCGTCCGAACAGCTTCGAATCGATCATCGACGCCGAGGGGATCACGGTCTATGGGTGATCGGGAGTTCCTGGAATGGTCGAAGGTATCGAGGAAAGGGTACTCGCTGCCGCCGAGTCGGTAGCGAAATTATCGAAGGAATGATCAACCCCGGATGAGGCCGATCGTTTTTCACAACCCGCTCGCCCTCTGTCCCGAAAACCCTTTTCATGTGCCGTTCGCCGAGGAGGGACTTCTTAATGATGATCTGCTTCGCTTTGAATGCGCCTTATAAAATGCTGCCAGATCGACCTTCTTCATCTCTCCTTTTGCGACGGATATCATTGTTCCGTAGAGCTCATCCTCTGAACAATTGAAGTCAAAGCCATCAATATCCAGAAATACCAGGGACGCTGCCAATGCGGCCCTTTCATTTCCATCGATAAAAGGATGATTCTCACATAAATGAAAGGCATACGCTGCCGCCATTTCCGGAATACTCTTGTGCAAATACTTTCCGCCGAAGGTCGATTCCGGTAAGGCCATCGCTGAGCTCAATAATGTAGTGTCACGAATGCCGTATTTTCCTCCATATCGTCTCATTTGATCTTCATAAACTACGAGGACCTCTGCCATTGAGAGAAATCGTATATTGCCCATTTATTCCCCAAGCTTTTTCAGTGCGCGTCCGTATTTTTCGTTTATTTTTTCCAGTGACGCAAGAATGTCATTTTCTTTGTTCTCATCTGATTGGGGCGAAATAATGAGATTTTTGCCGTCTGTAGTAATTTCCAAAAGTGTATCTACTTTTAGGTTCAATAGATCCAGAATGGGCTTATCAAGTATCAGTGCGGCACTATTGCCATGCTGCACAAGTTTCTTTACCAATTGAGTCTCCTTGCCAATATGGTATACATATTGTAGTTACGAGTCAACCATGACAAATCTGTCCCTATCAATCACAATCAATTGCCAATTACGAGCGGGCTGGAAAAGTCAAGACAGGTTCTCTTGGAGCTTGAGGCGGCTAATCCTTCTCTAAGCCGTAAAGGTATCCGATTCCTGCGGAGGAAGCTATGCCTATTGACGTCGCTTTGCTAGGTCGCGGCATGCCGCCCTTCTTGACGAGACCGAGCAGGACGAGTGACGCTCTTCGAAGAGCGCGCTCCAGGATCACGAACGATATGATGAAGGAAAAGAGCGAATGAAAGCCTCGGCGATTCGAGAGATGATGACGATATCGGGGCGGGCCTCGGAAGGAGCACGCGCACGATGATCATTCCATGACCCTCATCCGAAGTGGAGCGACCTCGGATCGCATCACCGGCAGAACAGTCGACGCTCGGTCTGGCCAGATCATCATCATCGCCGCTGGAACCCCACACGAGTGCCGGCCCCTCGATAACAGGTCGTTGAGCTACACCCTCTTCCTCGTGCCTCCCACAGCGAACCCTGTCGTCGACGGGGTCCTGGCCGACGGCCGGATCCCCGACTCCTCGTGGTCGAGCGCGCGCTTCGCTCCTGCGGAACGTGCAGGTCGAGCCTCGACGAGCTCGCCCGAATCGCCGAGATGGATAAATACGGCCTCGTTCGCGCTTTCAAGGCCGTCTACGGCCTCTCACCCCACGCCTACCTCCTCAACGCGAGGATCAACAAGGCGAGGACTGTCATCGTCGTGGACGAGAAGCTCCCGCTCGGGGACCGTCCACCCCGGCATTACGGCCGTGCCGCTTCCCGTCCTCGCAGCGAGTTCCTCGAACCTCGCCGAGCTCAAGGAGGCCGCCGGCAGCACGGCCGGCGCGGCCTACATAGCTTTCAGCGATATCGCGCAACGCTCGAAGAACTACGAGGAATACACGAGAGCAATGCGCACAGCCGCGCCGGAGAGCCTGCAGTACGTGGGCCTCTGCATCTATGGCGAGGACGGGGCGGTGCGCTCGCTTACGGGAACCCTAAGGCTGCTCGGATCGTAGCGGCGCCGAAGCGCCGATTGCGAAAAAGGGACAGTTGGAAGCAGCGGAACTCTTGAGGGCGCTGCAAAAGGACAGCCATCGCCCGCCCATCGTCGTCTTGCAGGCTGGTGATATCAATATTGGGGCCTATGATCCGTTCGCCGAGCTGATTCCGATCGCGCATGAATCGGGGGCGTGGGTGCATATAGATGGTGCTTTCGGGTTGTGGGCGGCGGCCAGCCCCAAGCATCGGTATTTGCTGGCGGGCGCAGCGCAAGCCGATTCGTGGGAGACGGACGGATAGCGTGATCGCCAAGGTCGTCGAATCGGGCGAGGCGTTCTTTCCGGGACGACGTGGCGAGAGAAACGCTGCCTGCGCGTATCGGTGTGCAATTGGCAAAACAACGATGCCGATATGGAACGGGCGATCGGCGCGATCCGACGGGCGTTGGAGGTGTAGCGTCGGATGCATTCCTCTCGCCGCGTCCAGGAGTGCCATATAGGCCGTCCTGCTTCCGCCGCGACTCCCCCGCGGCAAAGACGGCTCTGCAAGCTTCATCTTCACCTACGCGAATTCGTGTAATGCCTTGACGTCTCCCAGGATCGAGGACCCCGCTTTTCGAAACCCGATTCCGGGTTGCAGAAACGGGCGGAGAAACCATAATGCGCCCGCATCCGGTGGAACAGCTTCGCCTCAATTGACACGTGTAATAGCACGTACTAGGGTTTGAACATGAAGAGTTGGAGGCATGAAGATGCGCAGCTATTTCTATCCCGCCTATTTCCGCCACGTTCAGTCTGGCGGGTACTCGGTTGATTTTCCCGACCTCCCTGGATGCATCTCTGCCGGGACGACTCTCGAGGAAGCTCTTGCTATGGCCCGAGAAGCACTTTCACTTCATCTTTACGGCCTGCTTGAAGATGGCGAGGAGCTCTCGACGCCCTCCGATCCTACCCTTGTTGCCGCAGAGCCGGGGGCGTTTGTCGCTCCCGTAGAGGGACGTCCGGACATGATTCGTGATGAAATACGCAATCGTTCCGTGAAAAAAACGCTCACGATTCCGTATTGGTTGAATGAAGAAGCCGAGCGCAATCACATCAACTTTTCGGAGGTGCTCCAAGAAGCGCTGAAGGAACGAATCGGCGTATGACCTGCATGAGGAAGAAGCTTCCGAAATTCTGAGTCTATCCAACCAGATCATCGCATCTTTTTCTTTACCCTTATCCAAGAGAGCAGAAGCGATGAGCGAAATTATGGATGAAGATTACTATGCAGAACAAACCTGTCACCCCGGTCACCGAGGCCGGCAAAGGGATTTGGACTGAGCGATGACATGAACGGAAAGCTGAGGGTTCTCTTCTATAATATCGCGATCTATCAGGAAGAGGCGGGGCCTTCGCGCACGGAGGCCTCGATGCCGTACTCTTCCAGCTTTTGGTAGAGCGTCTTCCGGCCAATCCCGAGCACCTCGGCCGTCCTGCTCTTGTTCCCTCCCTGGGCCACCAAAGTCTCGCGGATGAGCAGCTTCTCGGCCTCCTCGAGAGAGGAGCCGGCCGGGACGCGAATGTCCCGCTCTTCGCCTGAGGAGCGGACGTTCGGAGGAAGGTCCTCCGCTCCGACGAGCGGGCCCCGCGCCATCACCACCGCGCTCTCCACGCAATTTCGAAGCTCGCGCACGTTGCCGGGCCAGGGATAGGAATACAGGGCCTGGCGAGCCTTGGGCTCGAAGCCTTCCAGTTTCTTGCCGTTCTCCTCCGAGAATTCCTTGAGGGCGGCCATCGCGAGCAGGGGAATGTCGTCGCGGCGGCCCAGGGATGCAATGACTTGGCCGGTCCATCCCCACGGGTGTGGGGAACACTTGATGCCCCGTTAGTGCCGATTCGGGAGATTCGGTTCATCCCCACGGGTGTGGGGAACACTAGTCGATCCCGGAGAGCTCGGCGAAGAGCTCCGGTTCATCCCCACGGGTGTGGGGAACACCCGAACGCGCCCGGCAGCGTAACGTCTCCGTCCGGTTCATCCCCACGGGTGTGGGGAACACATCGACAGCCGAACGAGATCGATGAGCACGCGCGGTTCATCCCCACGGGTGTGGGGAACACAACACAGCCGTGTCGGGTCTAAAACCGAAAGACGGTTCATCCCCACGGGTGTGGGGAACACCTCCTGCCGGAGTTTGAGACGAACACGGACGCCGGTTCATCCCCACGGGTGTGGGGAACACACCTTCCCGGAATTGTAATCCAGTTGAACTATCGGTTCATCCCCACGGGTGTGGGGAACACAGATTGATCCGCACTCGGCTCTCGTTTGTTGCCGGTTCATCCCCACGGGTGTGGGGAACACTCGACACCGCTGTTTCCGGTATCGACTCCAAACGGTTCATCCCCACGGGTGTGGGGAACACGTCGGGCAGGTGTCGGCGATCGGCGTGGAGAGCGGTTCATCCCCACGGGTGTGGGGAACACGACGAAGAAAAGAAGCATGGACGATCAAATAGCGGTTCATCCCCACGGGTGTGGGGAACACACCATGTCCTACACTACCGCCGACGGCTCGAGCGGTTCATCCCCACGGGTGTGGGGAACACAAGCTCGGGCACAGGCTGGGGTATAATGAGCCCAAGAAATCGGACAGCTTAGGAGGGCTGAGTAAGGTGGGACTCCCTTCTTGAAGAAGACGAGAAGGAGGCATAGAGTTTCACCATGCGCAAAAGGTACGACAAGGAGTTCAAGGCGAAGGTGGCCATTGAGGCCATGAAGGGCGATAAGACGCTCCAGGAGATAGCCACGCAGTATGAGGTTCACCCGAATCTCATCGCGCAATGGAAACGGCAGCTTATTGAAAT
>CAWBCC010000002.1:0-55300 GCA_963787185.1 uncultured bacterium
AAAAGTACCCGAATCTGTTTGCGGACAGCGGGGACGACTGATAACCGAGGAAGAGCGTGCAGAGATTCTGGACTATGTCGCCGAAGCGATGCGGTCTGGGGTCTCCGAGCGGGGCGTCTGTCGCCTTATGGGGACACTGCCCAAAACGCTGCAGAATTGGCGGCGGGAAGGGCTCAAGGACCGCCGGAAAGGCAGCGCCCGGCATGTGGCCCACCGGCTGTCGGAAGAGGAGGAACAGCGTTTCTACGAAGCCGCCAACACTGCGGAGTTTCGGGACCGCACGCCGGAGCAGATCGTCGCTACCCTCGCTGGAAAGGGCATCTACCTGGGAAGTACGAGCACCCTGTACCGCATCCTGCGCAAGCGTGGAGCGCTGCAGCACCGGCAGGAATCCAAGAAACCAGCGGCGGCGACCATACGGCAGCATGTCGAGGTTACCGGCCCCAATCAGGTGTGGTCATGGGACATCACCTGGCTCAGGACTGCTGTCCACGGCCTGTTCTTCTACGCCTACACCATCATCGACCTGTACGACCGATCCATTGTCGGATGGTCGATCGAGACGAACGAGTCGGACGAACACGCCATGCGTTTGTTCGAGCGCGTGATTCGGGATCTAGGCGTCGTCCCCGAGATCGTCCACGCCGATAACGGTAACCCGATGCGCGGCATGACCCTGGCCGTATTCCTTGACTCTTTGCAGATTCGCAGGAGCTATTCCCGTCCACGCTGCAGCAACGACAACGCCTATATCGAGTCCTGGCACAAGACCCTGAAATATACCGTTGGATATCCGCCCTTTTTCGAGTCGCTCGAAAAGGCCCGCTCCTGGTACGCCGATTTCATCGACTGGTACAACACCGACCACCAACATTCCGGCCTTGGCTATGTCACGCCCATGCAGCGCCGCTCCGGTGAGGCAACCGCCATCCATGCGCGCAGGAACCAAACCCTCCAAGACGCATTCATCAAAAATCCCCTCCGCTGGAGACAGAGTAAAGTCCGGTCATACCAGTGCATTCCAGTGTTCGCCTTCTACCGACCGGTGAAAAAGGCCGCTTGATGAAAATCCGTTCATTCCCTGGCGAAATCTATTGTTCCCCGCCCGCCAATCTTTCCACTCCTTGCCAATCGGCCTTTCCACTCCTCGCCAGCCTTGTGTTCCGCTCTTTGCCAATAGAGTCTTCCACTCTCCGCCAAGCTCATCCTCCACGCCTCGCCGAGCTGGCATGTCATCGTTCGCCAACGGCAATGCCGAGCGTCGCCGCCCGGCATGCCGCGTAACCTGAAGCAATGGCGCTACGCCTCATCAGAGATAATATTGGCCTCATCGATGATCGAGCGGCCCTGCGCTGCGCCTTCGAAAAGGGTGAGAAGGCATACGCGGTTGATTCGCCGCGGGATACCAAGGGAGCGCTTGTGGATTTCCGCTTTGGCGCCATCAGAAAAGACCGGCGTGGGCCTGCCGGCGCGAACGATGGCATGGTCGACGTACTCGCAGGTGTCCTTGAGCGAGAGGCCCGAGAACTCGACCCAGTGGCGGATTCGCTGATGGACCGACGCGAGGCGTGAGTAGCGCAAGGTCTCCTTGAGCTCGGGCTGGCCGCAGAGGACGAAGGTGATCTTCGATTTCGAATCGGAATCGAAATTGACGAGGTTCTTTACGGAGAGGAGAGCGGACTCCGTCATGTCCTGTGCGTCATCGATTGCGACCACGGGCTTTCGAGGCTGCTCGGCGACTGACTTGAAATAGAGGGCGCGGGCCTTGGCGTAATTATAGGGCGGCTCCACGAGGAGCGAGAGCAGGATCGACTTGACGAGGTCGGCGGCAGAGAGGCCGAGTCCGCGGAGGTAGATCGGAGAGAAACGATTGGTATCGAGGGCCGAGATGAAGGACCTGAGCGCCACGGACTTGCCCGATCCGATGGGGCCCGAGACGAGGAGAATATCCTCGGACTCGACGCCGAGGCCGAGCATGGCGACGGCGTTGGCAAGCGATGGAGAGGGGAACGCATCCGAGCTTTCGAAATCCTTGTCGAAGGGCATGCGTACGAAGCCGTAGAAGTTCATAACGGGATGGGAACTCGTGGTGGTCATGGGGCATCCTTGGATGAGAGCTTGGAATAGGCAACGGGGGAGAGGTTCTGGGCCAGCATCGTGGCGTGCTGTTCTCGGAGGACTTGGAAATAGTTCGAGGCGTGGGCGCTGACCTCGGTCGGGGTGGCCTTCGATTCCTCGGGGGTTGTGGCGGTTCTGTTGACGAGCTTCGAGACCGAGGTCGTTTCGACACAGGCTTTGTCCTTGAAGATGAAAACGCGGGAAAGGTCAAAAGGATCGTAGCGGGCTTCGACGACGGTTCCGTAGGGCGCGCTCGTGACGGGGTACTCGTTGGACTCGAGCTTGATCTTGCCGTACTTGGTGACGGTGCGGTTCACGCGCATGAGAAAGAGGGCTTCAAACCAAGCGATGTCGGCGACGCGTCGGATATCGGCGTGGAGGGCGTCGGCGAAGCGCTTGTCGGGAGCCTCTCCTGTTTGAGAATGAATGCGGACGTTGTACTCGATATCGGTCCACGCCGTGAAAGCGGAGTTGAGCTCTTCGAGGGTCTGAAATCCGGCGCGCTGTGCTTCGCCCTGGAAATCGTTCTTGATGATCTTGTTGAGGGCTTCGACCTTGCCCTTGCAATAGGCCTGGTAGGGTTTGTGGTGGAGCTTGGTCGTCCCCAGCTGCGCGAGTATCCAGGCGAACTGCTTGGCCACGTACACAGCCCCATTATCGAGATATCCCTTGATAGGTATGCCCCAGCGCAAGACCATGCGCTTGAAGGTATCCTCCATGCGGGGAAGCTTTTCGTCGAAGTAATACCTACCTGATAGGATCTTGCGGGAGTAATCGTCGATCCAGACGAAGAGGTAGGTCTTCTTCTTGCCGTCCTTCGTGTCGAGCCAGATGCCGTCGCGGGCGTCGCCCTGCACGAGGTCGAGGGGACGCGCGGCCTGAAAGCGATGATAGGACATACGACCATCTTCAGAGAGAAGCCGGTACCGTTCCTTCTGGGACAGGCCCTGTTCGAGGAGAAAGCGGTAGATCGAGCGATCGGATACCTTTCCAATGCCATTCGCAAATCGCGCATCGACGACAAGAAGCTTCCGGAGCTTTGGAACGGTTCGGGTGGGCCGTTCCTTGACGAGCTCAAGGATCGCGTTTGCGAGCTCCTTGTCGCGAATCCTCGGGGAAGGTTGGCGAACGATCGGCGTAAGGAAGGCCTGTGCGCCGCCGTCCCTGTAGCGGGCGAGGTAGTTGCGGATCGTCCGATCCGAGACGCAGTAGCGGGAACGGTATTCGTCCCGGAGATCCTTGCGTTCCTTCAGGGACAGAGATTCATCGACGAGCAACTCGACGAGCTCGAGGATGGTGGAGTTTTTCTCGAACCGGGTGTCCGAAAGGCTCTGCCAGTCGGTTTCAGCCATGCATCTGACCTCCTTGGTCGTGATGCATGGGGTTTACTGCGGCGGAGTGAGAGATTGGAATGCACGATCGATGGAAAATTCCGAAGGATTCGAACCCAGGTCCGAGCCAGAGAAGCGGTCGGAGCGAAAGAGCGACGAGTGAGCCGGAGCGTTCCTGGGCGGCCCGGAGGAATTTGTCCCACAGTAGGCGCAGGATCACGAATGGATTGGTGCCGGGAAGAAAGTCCGGACCTCCACCGGTCCCGGGCGCGGCGGCGCCGAGTTCGGCGAGAGCGGGGAGCTTGGCGGCCGCGGCGGCGCGAAGAGCGCGGATGTGCTTCCTGGCCGTTCGCGGATCGACACAGCCCAGCGCCGCGCAGGCCACATCGGCCAATCCGCGATCCGCGTCCTGTTGCCCTTCAAGAAGCTCCACGAGCTTCTCGCTCCACAGGGGGCTTCGCGGAATGAGATGCTCAGGCAAGATCCTCTTTGTCCACTGCCGTCCCGTCCCAATCAAAGCCCGGCAGAGAATCGTCACCACATTGATCTGCAGCCGCACATGGTCGCTTCCTCTGGTCCAGCGCGGTGGGTAGGAGTGAAACTCAAGCTCGTGGCATTTCCCGCAGAGCGGACAACCCCATTGGGCGACGGCGACTCTGACAAGGGCGATAAGGTCTTGAAGTGCTTTGACGGGAGGGGTACGCTGCCTTGTTCAGTTTGGTAGCGTGGGCGTTCGAGACCCGCCAAGGAATGCGAACGCCCACGCTCTTTTTCCCCGCCACGCCCAAGCCATGACCGGCGGTGGGGGAAACTCCCCTGGCGGAGGATGCTACGCTACTCTGGCAAGTTGTGGAAGAAAGCGGCAAGAGTCACGGGCGGGGAACAATCTACTCAAGGAGGAATTCGGCTTCTTCTGGGAGTACATCTATCCGGCCAGCGCGGGAAAGTACTTGCTCGATTGGTGCAAGAAAGCCATGCGTTCCCGTATCGACCCGATGAAGAAAATAGCCCAGATGCTGCGCGCTCATCAGCGTCAGATATTGAACTGGTTCAAGGCTCGAGACGTCATCTCATTGGGTGCGGTTGAGGGTCTCAACAACAAGGAAAAACTGATTACCAGAAAAGCCTATGGTTTTCGGACCTTCAAAGCCATAGAAGTGGCCTTGTATCATACGCTCGGTGCTCTTCCGGAGCTAAAAACCACCCACAGATTCTGCTGAGGAGCCCTTTTTTTTTAGGGTTAGGAGGATCGCCGCCTCGGCCAATGCCTCCTTCTGGCGATCCACTTCTTTTTTGAGCCTCTTGTTGTCTTTCTTGAGTTCGGCGTTTTCCGCCCGCAGGTTGGTCTGTTTGTCGTCCATGATGCTGGTCAACTCCTGCTCCCACAAGGGGAGATGCTCGGAGTGCAGCCCCCTTTGCCTGAGCCACTCGCCACGGCCATCCTCAGGAACCGTCCGGCTTTCAAGCAAGAGAGCCAGCTTCTCTCCCGGACCGCGTTGTGCCGGAGTGAGTCCGTCGCAGCCGTCCAGGCTCAATGTACCAGCTTTGTACTGCCCTATCCAGTTCGCAATAGTGACCGCGCTGACGCCGCTCTCCCGTGCGACCTGGCTAACACTCTTCCCACCGCCATCCTGTGTCTTCCTGACTACCGCAGCCCGGAATCCCATGGAATACTTCATCTAGTTCCGCCCTCCTTGTGGCGAAAACTATCTGACTTCTTTTGGGTCGGGCACATCGATCATGCCAGTTTGATTGAGTTGCTTTAGGTCAAAGACACATTTGGCGAAGAGATCTGCGTAGTTGCTCAGGGCGAAGAACTGTTCCATGGTAATCTTGATCTCCATTGACGCCCCCCCTCAACGACCATTCAGATGGCTTCCCATGAGCGCCGGCTGCTGGGTGGTTTGTATGAAGTAGAGCAGCCTGATTCTGATTATTGCTTTGTTTCTGAGGGCTACACTTATAGGTGCTCCCTCAGAATTTGGATTTTATCGTACGTTAAGCGAATAAACGTGTCCACTGCCCTGTTGCGATACATTATTGAAAGGACCAGGGCGATCGACCCCGGCTTCTTTTCTTTGTTCCATGGTACATACACGAACCGCTTAGGGCGAAACCGTCAGTGCGACGTGATGAAACGACGACGGTGTCCAATAACCACCAGATCAGCGCCGTAGCCACGCCTCCGTTCTGCTCCATATCCCGGCTGGCATTCACTGTGAACGGCTCGCTCAAAAAGAAAAGGCCCGTAGACGTTGTCAGTCACGCGAGCCAATCTATGATCGGTAAATCGGATTGGACGTCTTTCACCGAAAGATATCAAGGGCCTGCCCCCAATGCCAAACATCCTGTGCGGTAAACGACTTCGATTCGCCGTTCCCGCGAAGGTCGAGAGGGACCTTAATAACCAACCGGGTTATTAGAGGCCCCCTACCCCTATCCGAGCACCTGGCGAAAGACCCTGAGCCAGTTGCCGCCCATGATTTTCGCGATTTCCCCGTCCGAATAGTTTCGCTCGCGCAACGCGTCGACGAGATCTCCGAAGCGCGAGCAATCTTTGACGACAGCCCCGGCGCCCGGGTCGAAACCGTCGAAGTCGCTGCCGATCGCGGCGCAGTCCAGTCCGCCGATTTTTACCACGTGGTCGATGTGATCGCACAGGCGATCCAGGTGGGCTTCCCCCTGAGAGGCGACGAAATAGGGCACGAAGGTGAGGCCCACGACGCCGCCCGAGCGGGCGATCTTTTCGATCTGCCCGTCGTCGAGGTTGCGCGGGTTGGCTTCGATCGCGCGCGCATTGGAATGCGAGGCCACGAAGGGTCTCTCGGCCGAATCGGCGAGATCGTCGAAGGCCTCGTCGGAAAGATGGGACGCGTCCACGATCATGCCGAGTCTCTCCATCTCGCGCACGCACGCGAAACCGAAATCGCTCAGTCCGTCGGAACCTTCGGTGCGTGCGCCTCGCCCTATCGCGTTTCGGCGATTATGCGTCAGGGTCATGAGTCTCACGCCGAGACGATAAAAGGTGCGCAATAGACACAAGTCCCCTTCGATGGATTCTCCGCCCTCGATCGCCGCGAGAGAGCCGACGCTCCCTGCCGCCGCGACCGCGTCGATGTCGGCGGCTCGGCTAACGGAAACGAAGCGGCCTTCGGAAGCGTCGTAGAGTTGCTCCAGGCGATCGAGCATGGCCAGGGTCGCTCGGGCCGCGCCCGCCGCCACATCGCCGTCGTCGCAGTAGAGTGCCATGACCTGACAGCCGACCCCACCTTCGATGAGGCGAGGCAGATCGATGTGCCCAATGTCGTTTCTTCGGAAAAAATCCCGCGGTTCGGTCTCGCCGGGGACGAGGCTCTTACCCAGGACCGGGAATATGGCGTCGCTATGGCCGTCGACGATCAAAAAAGCCGATGTCCCGCTCCGACCCTCACTGGATGAATTCATAGGGTTGAATCTTACAGCGGGGGTGCGCGAGGGTCAAATTGTCCACCGCGGTCGGTACAGCACGATGCCGCGTACAGGGCGGGCAGGACGAGGCTTCAGGTTCAGGCTTCGCCGCCTTTGATGCGTTCGATTTCGTCGCGCACCAGGGCGGCCTGTTCGAACTCGAGGCTTTTGGCGTGCTCCAACATTTGGGTTTCGAGCGCCTTGAGCAGGGCCTTTTTCTGTTCGGGCACGAGGAGGTTGTGCGTCCTCTTCAAGACCTCGATCTCCGTCTGGGCTCCCTCGATCCGCTCCTCGCGGTGGCGTTCGAGGATATCCTCCACGGCCTTCAGGATCGTCTTCGGCGTGATACCGTGCGCGCTGTTGTACTCTACCTGGCGGCTGCGCCTGCGGTTCGTTTCGTCTATCGCGACCCGCATCGCCTCCGAGGTCCTGTCGGCGTACATGACCACCGTGCCCGCCGCGTTGCGCGCCGCCCTCCCGATGATCTGGATGAGGCTCGTGGCCGAACGGAGAAAACCGATCTTGTCGGCGTCGAGAATGGCTATGAAGGACACTTCGGGAAGGTCGATGCCCTCGCGGAGCAGATTGATGCCGACCAGGACATCGTAATCGCCCTGCCGGAGCTGCTTGAGTATCTCGACCCGCTCGATCGTCTCCACTTCGGAATGGATGTAGCGAACCTTGAGACCGAGCCCGGTCAAGTACTCGGTGAGCTCCTCGGCCATTCGCTTGGTCAGAGTGAGGATCAGGCACCGTTCATGCGCGGCGATGCGCTTGCGTACTTCCGCGTAGATGTCCTCCATCTGACCTTCGCTCGGCCTCACGTCGATCTCGGGATCGACGAGTCCAGTCGGCCGAATCACTTGCTCGGCCACTCTCTGGGACTTGGCGAGTTCTTCCTCCCGGGGCGTCGCGGAGACACAGATGACGCGATCGATCACCGAGAGAAACTCCTCGTATTTGAGCGGCCTGTTGTCGCGGGCGCTGGGCAGGCGGAATCCGTAATCGACCAAGGTGGTCTTGCGGCTGCGGTCGCCCGCATACATCGCGCCCACCTGCGATAGCGTAACATGGGATTCGTCGACGAAGGTCAGGAAGTTCTTGGGAAAGTAATCGATGAGAACGCCCGGCCGTTCCCCTGCAACCCGGCCAGCCAAAGGTGCCGAGTAATTCTCGATACCCGGGCAGTACCCCATCTCTTCGAGCATCTCGAGATCGTACTCGGTGCGACTCTTGATTCTCTGGGCTTCGACGAGCTTGTTCGCGGCCATGAGCTCCTCGTAGCGCTCCTCGAGCTCGGCGCGTATGCGCGCGACGGCGTTGCGCACCTGGTCCTCCGGCATGACGAAGTGCTTTGCGGGATAGACGACCGCCTCGTCCAGGTCGGCACCCATCGCCCCCGAGATAGGATCTAACTTGCGAATGCGCGTCACCGTGTCGTAGTCGAGCTCGATGCGGTAGGCCTCCTGGAGATAGGCTGGATAAATCTCGATTATATCGCCGCGAATCCGGAAGCGCCCGCGTTCGAGGACGGCGTCGTTGCGCTCATACTGCAGGGAAACGAGTCGGCGCTTGAGTTCTTCGATGTCGAGCTCGCCTCCGCGGTCGATATAGACGCGCATCTCCTTGTAGAGATCCGGCGAACCGAGACCGTAGATGCACGAAACCGTCGCCACGATGATCACGTCGCTCCTTTCCATGAGGGCGGCCGTGGCGGCCAGACGCATGCGATCTATCTCCTGATTTATGTCCGAATCCTTTTCGATATAGAGGTCCTTGGACGGGACATAGGCCTCGGGTTGATAGTAGTCGTAGTACGACACGAAGTACTCGACCGCGTTGTCGGGGAAGAAGGTCTTGAACTCGCGGTAGAGCTGGGCCGACAGCGTCTTGTTGTGCGAAACCACGAGGGCGGGCATCTGCAGACCTTCGATGACCTTGGCCATCGTGAAGGTCTTGCCCGAGCCGGTGACGCCCTTCAGAGTCTGCCAGCGCATGCCCGACTTCACGCCCTCGACGAGAGCGGCGATGGCCTGGTCTTGATCCCCTGCCGGTCCATACGGTGCTACCACTCTAAAGGGTTTCACGGTCGAACCTCGACAGTTGCTTGTGTGGTGGACCGGCAGGGGGAGCGCAAGGAAATTGGTTGTAGGGGGTCGCCTCCGGCGACCTGCGCAACACCTGCCGGTCCATACGGTGCTACCACTCTAAAGCGTTTCACTCGACGACGCCGGCCTTGGCTCTGTCGGAAAGAACGATCTCGACGCCGAGCCTCTTGGTGCCGCGGTAGAATTCGACATTTACCCTATCGCCGGGCTTCGTGTTTTCGAGGGCGGAGTAGAAATCGGTGATGGTCGCCGTCTTCAAACCGTTGACCGAAACGACGATGTCGCCGCCCACATAGAACGTCGATCGACCATAGCGCACTTCGGTCTCGCCGCCGCGGATGCCGGCCTGATCGGCGTTTCCTCCGCGATCGACGCGCGAGACGAGCAGGCCGGAACTGACGGGCACTGCATAGCCGTTCTGCTTCATGAAATCCACGAGCTCGGGGAAGAGCTGTACGCTCTCGACGCCGATCCACCCTCGCCTGACCATGCCGGAACGGATGAGGTCGGGCACGACGCGCTTTGCCGTATTGACCGGTACCGCGAAGCCTATGCCCACCGAGCCTCCCGAAGGGCTGTAGATCATGGTGTTGACGCCGATCATCTCGCCGCGCGAGTTCAACAGGGGACCGCCCGAATTGCCGGGATTTATCGAGGCGTCGGTTTGGATCATGTCACGAATGAGGACGTTGGTGCCCGAATCGCTCGACTCGGTGACGGGCCGTCCTATCCCGGAAACGATACCCTGCGTCAGCGTTCGCTCGAGCCCGAAAGGATTGCCGATCGCGAGCACTTTTTGGCCGACCTTGAGTTGGGACGAATCGCCGAAGGGGATGACCGTCAGGCGGACGTCCTTGGGAGGATCGAACTTTATGATCGCGAGGTCGTTTTCGGGATCGACGCCCACGACCTTGGCGAGGTAGCGGCCCCCATTGGCGAGGTTGACGTAGATTTTCGTGGCGTCCTTTACGACATGGTTGTTGGTGAGCACGTAGCCCCGCGAATCGATGATCGAACCGGAACCCGAGCCGCCCTCCTGGGGAACGGGCTCGTAGAACCAGTTGATCGCCACTATTTCCGTGGTGATGTTGACCACACCTTCATTGAGCCTCTGATAGACGTCGATGTTCTGGAGCTCGTCGGTCGTGTACTCGGGAAGAGCGGTGTCGACCAGCCGCACCGTGGCCGCCGAAGCGTTCGAGCTCCCGACGGACGCCGTCGCGAAAGAAGAGGAGCCGTTCGTCGGGACGGCAGCAACTCCCTGCCCCGGCAGCTTGAGCATCCCGAAGGCAAACACGAGGACGAGAGCCAGAATGACGCCGCCAACGCCTACGAGGATCACTTGTCCGCGACTGTAGAGTCTCATGCCGACACTCCTTACGCCTGCAAATATACCAGGAAGAAGGGGCTCTGGTAAATCACGGCATGCCTTTCCCGGCGGAGTCGCTTCGAAGTATAGTGGGACGATGGCCGGCCAGATCACGCATATCCTCGCGGGCGAAAGGGCGCTCGAACGTTCGTCTCCCGAGCTCGGAGCGGCCGTGCTTCGGGAACAGGGCGCGATGTTCCGATTGGGCTGCCAGGGTCCCGATATTTTCTACCACAATCAGCACACGAAACCCTCCGGTCTCCAGTACGGCGCTCTGTCGCATCGTCGAGGCTACGGAGTCATGCTCGAAGCGGCCGTCGAGGCTCTGCCCGTGGATCGTCGCCTGCCCACAACCCCGGCCGGCGCCTACATTCTCGGCCTGGCCACTCACGCCGCCATGGATCGGAATACCCACCCCCTCATCGTTTTCTATGCGGGATGGGCCGATCCGTCCCGTCCCGGCTCCGAGCGATATCGCTCCTGCCATCCTTTCCTGGAGCGTCTTCTGGACGGCAGTCTTCTCGCGAAATGGCGAGGCGTCGAACCGGGACAGTTCGACATGGAAAGTCTCATGGCTCCCGAAGCGGAGCCCGGCGAAATCTCGACAGGTCCCGTAGACGGCGAACTGGTCACGCTCTGGGCCGCGGGGCTGAGAGCGGCCTTTCCCCGGGCGACGGGAGGGGACCTCCTGCTCGAACGGCGGATAGCGAACGCGCTCGACGACGCTCGTCACTTCATACGCATGACGAACCCGGCCCGCACGGCCCTGCAAAGGGACGACGAAGACTGGCTCGCCCATCTCGACGACAAAATCGGCCCGAGAAGCGTCGCCCTTTTGTACCCGGAACGGCCGCCCTCCGGCATCGACCTCGAATCGCTCGGCTCCGAGGGCTGGGAGCATCCTTCGGGCGACGGACGGCGGCGGACGGCGACCTACCTCGATCTGGTCGCGGAGGGCGTCGATGAGGCGGAAGCAGTCCTCGACCGCCTTATCCCTCGGCTTCGCTCGCAAGGCACGGGGATCGATATCGCCGAACTCGTCGGGAACGGCGGCCTATCCGTAAACGACACCGAAGGCCGGCCCACTCCTCCGCGGATATCCCGCCCGCTGCCGCTGGCGGAAATCATGCGGGAGGAATACGAGAGGCGACTCGAATGGGCGCGGCGCGGCGACCGGCGTCATTGACCGGCCGACCGAGCGGAGATTAGGATAAGCCTCTATGAGCATGAAAGATCGAGTCGACAAGGCATACAAGAAATCGGGCGAGGTCGTTTCGGGTAAAGACGGATCCCGCCGGGCCGAGGGAAGGGCATCGCGCAGACCCATCACGCCGCCCACGCTGGACGAACCCGAATCCTTCATGAAGAAAGCTCCCGTCCGGCCCGGAGCCGCACATCCCGTAGGCCGCGGAAAAATCGCTTCCAGGGAGGTCAAGCGCGGCGCGACGAAGCCGGCATCGGTCCGCGCGGCCTCGGCGCTGCCCGGACGCTCTCTGGCCCTCGGCGATGCCGTATCGGCGGCCGAACGTTCGGCGGAAGCGCTGCTCAAAACCGGCAACGAGCCCGGCGTGGCGCGGGCCGCCAAGTTTTTGCTGCTTCTCGGCACCGAAGAGGCCTCGAAAGTCCTCTCCCATCTCGGGGCGGAGGAAATCGAGGCCGTCTCGCGGGAGATCCTCAAAGTCAAGGATATCGACGCCATCGAGGCCAACGAAATACTCGCCGAGTTCGGCTGGCTCGTCCGCACCAAGGGTTGGTCGGTCGAGGGCGGGCCCGAGACTGCCGAGAAGATGCTCACGGCGGCCTTCGGTCCCGAGCGGGCGCGGAGCCTCCTGCGCAAGGCCGCTCCCGATTCGCTGCGCCCCTTCCGATTTCTCAACGACTTCGAACCCAAGGACCTTCACCTCATACTCAAGGAAGAGTCGCCTCAGGTGCTCGCCGTCATCCTGCCGTACATCGAGCCCAAGCGCGCCTCGGCCCTCATCGAGCGCATGCCCGAGGAGCTCAGGATCGAGGTGGTCAAGCGCGTCGCACGCCTCGAGAAGGTGAGCCCCGAGATTCTGCGCAGCGTAGAGGAAGGGCTCAAGGAGCGCATCAGACACATAGGCACGGTCTCGACCGAGGAGGTGGACGGCAGGGCCGCTCTCGCGGGCATTCTGCGGCACGTCGACCCGAGGCTCGAGGAACGAGTGCTCGACGCTCTGGCCGCCGAAAGCCCGGAACTTTCCCGCAATGTGCGCGAACGCCTCTTCACCCTGGACGATGTGCTCCGCGTCCCCGACAAGGAGCTCCAGAAGGCCCTTCGCGACTTCCAAGACAGGGACATCGCCCTCCTCCTGAAGGGCAGAGACGACGACTTCAAGGAAAAGGTGCTCCGCAACGTCTCTTCGAACCGCAGGACCATGATCGTGGACGAGTATTCCATTCTGGGGGCCGTGCGACGGGAGGACGCCGACGAGGCGGCCGGGGAATTCCTCGGCTATCTCAAGCGTGCCTGGGAAGACGGGGACATCGCGCTCGAAGGCGAAGACGACCTTGTGACCTAGTGTGCTGTCCGATTCATATTGCATATGATTTGATGGTCGGTAAGCCCGATCCACAGGGCGGGCAGTGGATCGGGCTTATGCATTCCGTATCGGACAGCACACTAGACGAAACGGATGGCGCCGGCGGCGGCTTCTTCGGCCCGGGCGAGCATGAACAGGAGATCGGAAAGCCGGTTCAGATAGCGCCGCGAGGGGGCCGATATTTCGGAGCCGCGCGCGAGCGACACCACGCGGCGCTCCGCGCGGCGGGCGACCGTTCGCGCGACATCCAGACGCGCCGAAGCTTCGGTCATCCCGGGAACCACGAAACCCCTGAGCGGAATCCGGGCCTCGAGTTCTCCGATCTCCCGAGTCAGGCGCTCTTCATCGGCAGCCAGGATCGGATGCTCGAACGACCTCTCCGGCGAAGCCAGTTCGCCGGCCAGCCGAACGAGATCGCGTTGGATCCGATCGACCGAGGCGAGAACCTCGGGCAGCTCGATGGCGTGCCGCGCGAGGCCGAGCGTCGAGGAGAGCTCGTCCACGCTGCCGAAGGCTTCCACGCGGAGATCGTCCTTCCATACGCGTTCGCCGGATCTAAGGCTCGTGAGCCCATCATCGCCCGTCTTGGTTGTGATGCTCATTGGTCCAATATATCGGGCTCGAGCCCGAGGCGCCAGAAGGCTTCCCGCGGACGCTCTCCGGGTGCGGACTTGACCGCCGAACGCTTCCTCGACATCTTCTTTCTCATGACATCCCCCCATAAAGCCTATGATCTGGTCTCCGAACGCGAAGTTCCGGAATATCGCAGCCGCGGCGCTCTGTTTCGCCACCGCAAGACGGGCTGCGAAGTTTACCGTCTCGTCGCCGACGACAGGGAAAACGTATTCGCCTTCGCGTTTCGAACGGGTCCGAGCGACGCCACGGGTGTCGCGCATATTGTGGAGCATTCCGTCCTCTGCGGCTCCGAGCGTTATCCCGTAAAGGACCCCTTTTTGGCCATGATCCGGCGCAGCCTGGCCAGCTTCATGAACGCATTCACCTACCCCGACAAGACCGTCTATCCGGCGGCGAGCGCCGTGGAGGCCGATTACTTCAATCTCATGGACGTGTACGGGGACGCGGTGTTCTTCCCGCGGCTCAGCGAGGAAACTTTCCTTCAGGAAGCGCATCATTTCGAGATGGACGAAGACGGAAAGCTCGACATCAAGGGTGTCGTCTACAACGAAATGCGCGGCGACTACTCCTCGGCCGAATCGCTCGCGGGCACCGCTTCTTCGACGAGTCTATTCTCCCCGGGCCATCCCTACTCTTTCGATTCGGGAGGCGATCCCGAGGTCATGCCCACGCTCGGCTATCCTTCTTTCAAGGCATTTTGGGCAGGTCACTACCATCCGTCCAACTGTCGCATCTTCCTCTACGGCGACATCGATACCGCGCGCCAGCTCGCTTATCTCGACGAGCGCTTTCTCGGGCGCTTCTCGGCCCGCGCCATCGACAGCGATATACCTCTCCAGGGCCCCGTAGACGGGCCCAGGAGGATAGAAGTCCCCTATCCTCTCGCTCAGGGCTCCGACGCGGCCACCTCCATCGTGGTCAACTGGCTCACGATTCCGGTGACCGACGGCGCGGACGCCCTCGCCATGGAAGTTCTGACCGAGATTCTCCTCGGACACGACGGCTCGCCGCTGGCCAAGGCTCTACGCGACTCCGGCCTCGGCGAGGATCTCTCGCCCCAATGCGGTCTCGATACCGGCCTTCGTCAGATGATTTTTTCGGCCGGCCTCCGCGGAACGCGCCGCGGCGACGAGGACAAGATCGAGTCGCTGATGGCGGACACGCTGCGCGCCCTGATCCGGGAGGGCTTCTCTTCGGAGTCTCTCGACGCCGCCTTCCATTCGATCGCCTTTTCCAACCGAGAGATCAGACGCGGCTCCGGAGCCTACGGCCTCAGACTCTTCAATCGCGCCATCAGAGGCTGGCTCCACGGCTCCCCTCCCGAAGCCACACTCTCCTTCGAAGAACCTCTGGCCGAGCTGCGCTCGCGAATGGCCGCCGACCCGCGCTATCTCGAAAATCTCGCCGAGCGTCTCATCCTGAGCAACGGCCACCGCAGCACCGTGACGGTCTTCCCCGACTCGGGACTTCTCGAGCGCCGCCGCGCCGAACGCGACGCATGGCTCTCGGAGCGTGCGGCCGCGCTCTCCGAGACGGAGCGAACCGCGCTGCGGGCCCGGGCACGGGATCTCGCCGCCGCGCAGGACGCGAAAGACGATCGGACCGCCATCGACACGCTTCCCAAGCTTTCGCTGAGCGATCTGCCGCGCGAGATCGAAAGGATCCCGCGCGAAAAGCTCCGCATTTCAGGCTTCGACGCCAGTCTCCATCCGATATTCACCAACGGCATCGTGTATCTCGATCTGGCGTTCCCCCTGGACGATCTTCCCCGCCCGCTGTTCGTCTGGCTCCCTCTTCTCGCGCGCTTCGTGACCGGGGCCGGCCTTTCGGGTCAAACCTACGACAAGGTGGCGGAGCTCCTGGCGAGAAAGGCAGGAGGCTTCGGCGCCGCGCTCGAAGCCTCGACGCCCGTGCCGCGCGATGCCGGCACTCGCGCCTTCCTCATTTTCAGACTGAAGGCCCTCGCCGAAAAATTCGCCGATGCCCTCGATCTCGCCCTATCCCTCATAGGCAAGGCGGACTACGGCGATGTGCCGCGGATCGGCGACCTCTACGCCGAACTCAGGAATGACGTCGTTTCGGCCATCGTCCCTGCGGGGCATTCCTTCGCGCTGGCGCGGGCGGGAGCCTACCTGACGGACGCTCTGGCGGCCGAAGAGCTCTGGAAAGGGCCGAGTCAGCTCCGGTTCCTCCTGGATCTCAAGGAGAGAGAAACGGAGTTCATCGCCCGCTCGCTCGGCTCGCTGGCGGCTCGGCTGTTCAGGCCGGCAAAGCTGCGCCTGAACGTCGGAGCGGACGAAAACAGGATGGCGGAAGTCGTCTCGACTCTGGAGCGCGCTTTCTCGCCGCCGTCGTATTTTCCCCTCGCCGACGCGCTTCCCCTGCCCGATTTCCCGACTATCGAGCCCCCTTCGCGCAATGAGGCCTACAGCCTTTCCGCCCAGGTCGGTTTCGTCGCGGCCGCCTGCGCTTCCTCGAGCCTGGGCACGGCGAATCAAGCCCACGAGACCGTGCTTGCCCATATGCTGACGACGGGGCCGCTGTGGGAGGAGATCCGCGTGCGCCGCGGCGCCTACGGAGCCTCCTGCTCGGCCGATGGGCTCGAAGCCGTCATGGAGTTTTCTTCCTACCGCGATCCCAGCCCCCTCGACTCGCTTCGAGTCTTCGGCGAGGTGCTCGAGGGCGCCGTCGGAAAGGTCGGCCCGGAAGAAACCGAGCAGGCCGTCATCGGCGCGGTCGGCAGGGACATTCGCCCGCTTCTTCCGGAGGAAAAAGTCATTACCGATTTCAAGCGGGAGCTCTACGGCATTTCCGACGAGCTTCGCGCCCGCAAGCGGGAAGCGATGCTGGCGACGGGCGGCGCGGACCTGTCGTCGGCCGCGAAACGTCTGTCCGTCGCGCTGACGAAGGGCAGCGCAGTCTTGATTTCCCGCTCCGAGGATGTAGAATTGATGCGGCGCGCCAGGAACGGCACGCGTGCGATCGAACTTCCCCTCTAAGGAGCGCCCATGGACGAACGCGGCCTCGCCTTATTGCGCCAGCTCATAAGCGATGTCGAGGGAGCCCCCTCTCCCGGCGTCGTGAATGGTGAACTCTACACGATCTGGTACGAACACGCGCAGAGCGTGACACAGGAAGCGCTCGAGTATTTCAACACCATGTACCCCGAGTATTATCGCCGGGAGACCGAGGACAAGGGTATGGACATCTAGGACTGCATGGAAATAAGCGTTCGGGAAAGGATCTATGGGCGCTGTCCCTACCTCGAGGACAGGCTTTGGCGGGTCGAGGAGTTCACTGTCTCTTCTTTCGAGCCCGAAATCTATGAAGCGCTGTTGGCCCGGGGTTGGCGTCGCAGCGGCTTCTCGTTCTACCGCACCATCTGTCCGGATTGCGATCTCTGCATGCCCATTCGCCTGGACAACGAGATCTTCCTTCCGTCACGCTCCCAGCGCCGCCTTCTTCGCGTCAACGCGGACCTGAGGGTCGAGGTCGTGGCTCCCTCTTTCAGCGACGAGCGCTATGAGCTGTACCGGCGCTACCTTCGCTTCAAGCACCACGCCGCCGAGGAGGCGGACTCCGCGGCCCGGCTATCCTACGCCTCCTTTCTCCTCGAGGGGCCTCTGGACACGAGCGCCATCGTGGAGTACAGGAATTCGGAGGGCAGACTCCTCGCGACGGGGTACGCGGATTTCCTTCCGGGCGGCATTTCTTCGGTATATTTCGCCTTCGAACCCGACCAGGCGCGGCGCAGTCTGGGCACCTGGTCGGTCCTCCGCGAGGCGGCGCTGGCCCGGGAGTCGGGCAGGCGCTACTATTATCTCGGCTTCTGGGTACCGGGGGCGGCCAAAATGGACTACAAGGCCAATTTCGCGCCCTTCGAAGTCGCCCGTCACGGGCATTGGCAATTCCGACGAAATCGCGACGCCGCGATAGCCGAGCCGGGGCTCGGCCTCGAGAGCGCCCTCGCTCCGGTTCCCGCCGTGGTCGTGGAGAAGCCGTGAACGACGCCTACGCGAGGATCGACGAGCTCAACAGACGCTCCTGGGCCGTCATGTTGAACGCGCCCGAGGCGGCTCTTTCCCTCGCGGAATCGGCCCTCGCCGAGGCCGAGGGCGCCGACTACAGGGCAGGCAGGGCGGAAGCCTTGCTCAACGTCGGCTGGTGCGAGTTCTTCCTCACACGGTACGGCGAGGCCATAGATACCCTCCGGAAGGCCCTCGATGATTATACCGCCCTCGACGGCTGCGACGGGAAAATGAAAGCGCTCAATGCCTTGGGCGCCGTCTATCACGGCATGGCCCGCTACGAACGCGCCATGGACTACTATACCCGGAGCCTGGAGGAGGCGCGATTCCGCGGGGATGTCGGGCGCGAGGCGGTCACGCTGAGCAATATCGGAGAAATATGCCTCGAGCTCGGCGACCTGAAGGAAGCCCTCGACTACTTTCTCCATGCCTACGAGATCGTTCCCGACGAGAAAAACGCCGAGCTGCTTTCGAATATCCTGCTCAACATCGGCACGGCTTTCCATCGCATGGAAAACTGGCCGCTCGCACGCGAATTCACGGAGAAGTCCCTCGCCATAGCCGCCTCGGCGGGAGAGCGCCTCGTCGAGGCGCAGTGTTTCCACAGCCTCGGGCGAATTTCCCAGGCCTCGGGCCAATTCGATCTCGCGGAGCGGAACTATCTGAAGGCGCTCGCGATAAGCGAAAACACCAGGAACGACAAGCAGCGGACCGCGCTGCTTCTGGACCTGGGCTCGATCTACGTTCAGTCCAAAAACATCGATCGCGCCCTCGAGCAGTACCGCGTCGCGCTGACGAGCGCGGAACGCATCGGCTCGAAGCCGCTCATGCACGCGGCCTACGAGTGTCTTTCGGAGGCCTTCGAGCTTCTCGGGTGTTTCCGGGAGGCTCTCGACTACTACCGGCGCTTTGCCCGCTACGAACACGAGGTCCTCAACGAGGACACGAGCAGGAAAATAAAGAACATCACGGTGCAATACGAGATAGAAAAGAGCAGACACGAGGCGGAGATATACCGACTCAAGAACATCGAACTCAAGGAAAAGACGGATGCGCTCGGAGAAGCGAACCGCCAAATACTCGCCATAGCCGAAATGGGACGGCAAATTACGTCGAGTCTCGATTTCGACACGATTTGCTCGACGCTCCGCTCGTCTCTTTCCGCCCATCTCGACACGCAGACCTTCGGCATCGCGCTCTACCATGAAGGGGAGCGCAGCATAGAATGGCGGGCCTTCTACGACGGCGAGGTCCGCGCCCATCTGACCGAACGCAAGGCCGACGCCGCGACGAGCTTCGGCGCCTGGTGCATCGTGAATCGCAACCGGGTTCACATCAACGATGCGGAAAAGGAATACACCGACTACATACGCAAGAGGAGCCCCGCGGGTCGCCCCTCCCAGTCTCTCGTTTTCCTTCCCCTGAACATCGAGGACAAGGTCATCGGTCTGCTCACCGTCCAGAGCTACGAACGGAACGCCTATTCGGACAAGCAGCTCGCGCTGCTGGAAGCTCTGGCTCCCTATCTCGCGATAGCCATCGAGAACAGCATCATTCACGACAGACTGGAGGAGATGAACCGGGCGATGAAGGGCGAAAAAGAACGCCTGGAAAAGAACGCCATGGAAATCGCCCATTTCGCCAACCACGATCTTCTGACCGGTCTCCCCAATCGACGGCTTTTATTCGAACTTCTGCAAAAAACCTTCGACATATCCGCCCGCACGGCCGTAAAGGTCGGAGTCATCTATATCGATCTCGACGATTTCAAGCCGATCAACGATCGCTTCGGACACTTCGCCGGAGACAATGCCCTTATAGTCATGGCGAAGAGGCTACGTTCCCTTTTGCGCTCCTCGGACACCGTGGCGCGCGTGGGCGGAGACGAATTCATCGCGGTGCTTTCCAACGTGACCGACACTGACCAGATCCGGCTCGCCGCCGGGAAGATCCTGGACGAATGCGGGAAGCCCTTCGCCATAGACGGCAACCGATGCTGTATCAGCCTTTCGATGGGCATCGCCATCTTCCCCGACGACGGGGGCGACATCGAGACTATCGTCGGCGCGGCCGATATGGCCATGTACGGAATAAAACGCGCCCAAAAAAACGGTTACGCATTCGCGCGAAAAAGGAATCTCGGCCGGCCTTCACTTGACGGGAGCCATGAAAGCCGGAACCCACTTTGAAAAGGCTTCGAGATGCTGCCAATACGCCAGGAATCCGAACGAGACCCATATCGCGGCCGAACCGAGCAGGCCGATCGCGGCGATGCCTCGGACCACGGCATATTTTCGCAGATAATATACGGGGAGGGTCAACACGGCCATGAGACCGGTGAGGACGAAGCCGGCCGATGCGACGAGGGGTGTCAACGTCATATTGAGCACGTAAATCCTTATGCCGAGTTCGATCGAGGCCGCGCCGACGAACACCGCGTATATTCCCAGAGTGAAGAGCTCCCAATCGAAGAGCAGGGCGAAGGCCGCGACCAGGAAGAGCACCCCGAAAAAGACGGACATTTCTCCGAACGGAATGTTGTAACTGCCGGGGAGCGGCCAGGTGAATATCACCCTGAGACCGGTGATCAAAGCCAGGAAACCGCTCGCCAGGAATCCCGGTACCATTTTCTTCCGGTCTTTGTCCAGGAATCTGAAAACGAAAAACGCCATGATCACGAGACCGGCCGAAAGATTCATAAGCATCAGCGTAAGGTAATCGATGAACATCATCGCCTCCTTAATTTGAGGTTTTTTCAAAGTGCGGACGCATTTTGAAAAAGCTACATAAATTATGGTATATCTTACTAATTCTATCGCATTAAAGCCACGCGTCAAGATGCTTTCGATGCGTGCGCCGCCACGGGACGATCGATTCCTGAAAGGCGCTTACGTCCGGCTTGCCAATTCCGCCGCAATCGTGTATAATGAGTATAATTCTTTGTATTATAGTGTCTTAACGGAAGGAAGCCATGGCATCCCAGACACCCAGATCGCCCGCGGGACGGCCTCTCAAGACTGAGTCTGCCGACCAGTCCAAGAGAGCGGGCAAAAATCGCTTCGCTTACATCGGTACTATCCTCGTTCTCGGCCTTTTGATCGTCGCTTTCGTGATCGTTCTTCCGCTCAGCGGCGCCTCCGGCAGCATGGCCGGCGGTCATTCGCTGGACTTCGGCAGTTATGCCGGCAAGAGCATCATCTACGGCCAGGGCACCTACTTCGCCACTCAGGTCGAGGCGATCAACGATCAGCTGCATCAACAGGGCTTGAACGAATCGAATTATCAATTTTACGCATACCAGGTCTATCGCGGTGCATTCGAAAGGACGGTTCTGCACATGGCGGTGCTCGATGCCGTCCAGCAAGCCGGCGCCAGCATCAGCGACAAGGTCCTCGACGAAAAAATGGCCCAATACCCGAGCTTCCAGGAAAACGGCAAATTTTCGATGCAAAGGTACCAGTCCGCGAGCCTTCAAGAAAAGCTCGACATTCGAAACAGTATCCGCGACGATCTCCTGACACAGGAATACTACAACAGCGTGGGCAACCTCGCGCCAAGCTCCAAGGAGACCGCTTTCGTCGCCTCGATGGCCAAGGATACCAGGACGATCGAGTATGTGGCCCTGCCTCTTTCCGCCTATCCCGACAGCGAAGTCGCTGCGTGGGGCACGGCCAATTCCGGATTGTTCCGTCGCCTCTCGCTGTCGCGGATGACGCTCGACACGAAGCAGGCCGATGCGGAGGCTCTCCTGAAGGAGATCGAGAATAAGACGGTAGCCTTCGATCAAGCCGCGAGGAATCGCTCCAAGGATTCGTACGCGATCAAGGGCGGCGTCATGGGTCCGATGTATTTCAGCGATATCGCAGCCGATCTGGTCGACAAGTCCGGAGCCGAAAAGCTCGCCGCATTGAAAAAGGGCGATTTCTCGCCGGTGCTCAAGACCGCCACGGGGGGCTTCGCCTTCTTCATGGCCGACGACGACGCTCAAGCACCCAACTTCAGCGACCCCATCCTGATCAAGGATGTCCGCAACTACATGAATCGTTTCGAAAAGGGCACGATCGAGGACTGGGCCATCGCGAAGGCCAAACCGCTCTCGAGTCTGCCCCCGGCTACCTTCGAGGCCGCCTGCAGGCGACAGGGCCTGACCGTGAAGACCGACGGGCCCTTCCCCCTCAATTACGGAGATCTCCAGGTGTCCATCTACGGTCAGAAGGTGCCGATCTTCAAGCCCGTGAACGGGAGCGACGCCGGCGAGCTGGCCGGAGCCTCGACGAACGAGAATTTTCTGCTGGCCGCATTCTCACTCGCGCCCGGCTCCGTATCCAACCCCATCGTGCTGGGCGACTACGTCATAGTGCTCAAGGTGAAGGAGGCCGGGTCCTCTCTCGACGCGTCGGGCGGCATCGAGCTGTACTATCCCTATTTCTTCCAGCAGAAGCTCAGCACGGACGTCGCCAATCTTTTCATCTCGAGTCCCCAGCTGAAGGACAATTTCGCGCCCATCTTCTTCAAATATTTCCAGCCCAGGACTCCGACTCCCGGCGCCAGCGCCAACTGAGGCATCGTGCCCGAAACGGAGGCCCCCCTAGTCTTTTCGACGCCGGGGGGCCTTTGCGTCCGCTACCGCGGCCGCCTTCTCTATTCCGAGCGCGCTCCGGCCAGCCTGCCCCGGCGAACCGCCTCGGCATGCGATCGAGGTCCGGCGCGGCTTCACCTCGTTTTTTCCCCTCTTCTATGGCATGGAGTCTCCGAACTCATCGAAAACATGGGGCCCGGCTCGGCGATACTCTGCGTAGAGGCCGATCCGAGCTTGGCCGCTCTGGCTCGCGAGTCCTTCCCATCCGTGCTGTCGATGTCGGAGAAAATCGTTCTCATGGAAAGCGTTTCGCCGGAGGAAGTTCTCCTGCAGGCGCGGAAGATGGGTCGCTTCCGCGCCGCGAGCCCGATCGCGCTGTCGGGAGGAGAGGGTCTGAATGCCGCGCTCTATGGGCGCATGGCGGCCCTCGTCTCGACCGACATAGAGAACGGCTGGAGAAACCGCGCGGCGCTCATGGTGATGGGTCGCCTTTGGACCCGGAATATTTTCGCGAACCTCGCGGCGCTTCCTTCCATCCGCCCTGAAGCTCCGCCGCGCTTTCCCGGCACCGTGATTGTCTGCGGAGCCGGGCCTTCGCTCGAAGACGCGGTTCCCTTCATCTCCGCCCATCGCGCAAGCCTTTCGGTCGTGGCCTGCGACACGGCGCTCGGCAGCCTCCTCCAGGCGGCGATCGAGCCCGATCTCCTGGTCTGCCTCGAAGGGCAAGCGCATAACCTGGCCGATTTCATTCCGCTCGGGATCAGGCCGCAGCGCACGATCGCCGATCTGAGTTCCCATCCCGCCACCTTCCGCGCCCTGGCGGGACCGAAGCACTTGAGCTTCGTCTCGTTCACCGACAGTCCCTTCCTGCGGCGCCTCGAGCGCGCGCTCGATTCATGCGGGCTTCCCTACGTGGCCATGCCGCCCCTCGGTTCGGTCGGCGTCCACGCCGTACATCTGGCCAGACGCCTGGCGCGCGGTCCCGTTTTGGCCGCCGGGCTCGATTTCAGTTTCGAGCCCGGCAAGACCCACGCCCGAGGCTGCCCCAGCATCCTTTCCGAAGAACGAAGACTATCCAGGACCTCCCGATGGAGCGGACAGTTCGCTCTTTCGTTCCGCTCGAGAAACTTCACCGCACCTTGTCCGCCGCTGCCGGACGGCATGCGGCTCATCTCCGACCCCGTTCTGCTGTCCTACGCCGCTCTGCTTTCGGAATATGGGGCCACCGAGGGCGCACCCCTCTACGATTTACGCGGCCGCGGCCCTTCCATCGGCGCGGCGACGATGACCTTCGACGAGGCTGCGGGACTTTTCGACGCCCCGCACGGCTTCGCTCCATCCGAGGCCGCGACTCATTTCGGCGAGAGAGGCCGCGGAGGAGTTCGGAACCCCTCGACCGAGACGCTCGAGGCATCGCTGGACGGGTTTCTGGAGGCCGAACGCATGCGGCTCGAAGAGATCCGAAGCGTCATGAAAGGTCGGATATCCATGGACGGAAGCAGGTATTCCGCCCTTTTGTCGGAGGCCGATTATCTGTACTGGAGCTTTCCGGACGCCGATCGCGCAAAGGAACTGCCCCGGGACTTTCTCAATCGCCTGCTTCCCGAAATCGAGTTCTGGATCTGGCGAATCGAATCGGCGCTCGCGATTCTCCGGGAAAACGACTGATTCGCTCCGGCCGCCGGGGGAAGCTCGGAATCGCTCTATTTTCTTTCATCGTCCTCGTTCGTGCGCAGGACGGCCAGGAAAGCTTCCTGAGGAAGCTCGACGTCGCCCACCATCTTCATGCGCTTCTTGCCTTCTTTCTGCTTCTCGAGGAGCTTGCGCTTGCGCGATATGTCCCCTCCGTAGCACTTGGCGAGAACATCCTTGCGCAGAGGATTGATCGTCTCGCGCGCTATGATTTTCGATCCTATCGCTCCCTGGATGGGAATCTTGAATTGTTGGCGGGGAATGGCCGTAGAGAGGCGTTCGCAAACCTTCTTGGCCCTGTCGTACGATGTCGGTTCGTACACGAGCTGGGAGAATGCATCGACCGGCTTCGAGTTTATCAGTATGTCGAGCTTGGCCAGCTTGGTCGGCTTATAGCCCTCGATTTCGTAATCGAAGCTCGCGTAGCCCCTGCTCGTGGACTTGAGCTTGTCGTAGAAATCGAAGAGCACTTCCGCAAGCGGCATTTCGAATACCAATTCGACGCGCTTCTCGTCGAGATGCGTGAAGGATCTCTGCATGCCGCGCTTGTCGACGCAGAGCGTGATGAGGTTGCCGATGTAGGGCAGGGGCGTGATTATCTGGGCCTTTATGTAAGGCTCCTCGGCCTCGTCGATCCGCGAAGGGTCGGGGTAGTCGGAAGGATTGTCGATGTAAATGGTCTCGCCGGTCGTGAGCCGCAGCTTATAGCGGACGCTCGGCGCGGTGAGGATGATCGCCTGATCGTATTCGCGCTCCAGACGCTCCTGCACCACTTCGAGATGCAGGAGGCCGAGGAAGCCGCAGCGGAAGCCGAAACCGAGCGCGACGGAATTGTCCTTGTCGTAGATGAGGGAAGCGTCGTTGAGTTTCAGTTTTTCGAGCGCGACCTTGAGTTCGTCGTAGTCGGCGGCGTCCATCGGATAGATCGAAGAAAACACCACGGGTTTAACCTCGCGGAAACCGGGCAGGGGCTCGGTCGCCGGATCCAAGGCCGAGGTCACCGTATCTCCCACCCTGACGTCCGAGACCGTCTTTATCCCCGCGATGATATACCCGACCGCGCCCGCGGGAAGGCCGTCCGTCTTGCTCAAGGTTATGCGAAACTGACCCGTCTCTTCGACATCGTATTCGGCCCCGCTGTACATGAGACGGATCCTTTGGCCGGGCACGATCGAGCCGTCGAATACGCGGAGGTGCACGACCACGCCCCGGTAGGGATCGTAGTGCGAATCGAATATGAGCGCGCGCAGCGAGTCGGCCGACGCTCCCTTGGGTGCGGGAATTCTGGCGACGATCGCCTCGAAAAGCTCGTCTACGCCGGTACCGTATCGTCCCGAGACTTCCAGGGCTCCGTCGGGGTCCAGACCGAGGTCGTGTTCGATCTGGCGCCGTATCTCGGCCGGATCGGCCGCCGGCATGTCGATCTTGTTGATGACGGGAATGATCTCGAGATCATGCTCGAGCGCCATGTACATGTTCGAAAGGGTCTGAGCCTCGACGCCCTGCGTGGCGTCGATCAGAAGGATCGCTCCCTCGCAGGACGAAATGGCCCGGGAGACTTCGTACGAGAAATCCACGTGACCCGGAGTGTCGACCAGATTCAGGGTGTAGTTTTTTCCGTCCTTGGCCGTGTATTCCAAGGCGACGGCCTGGCTCTTTATGGTGATGCCGCGCTCGCGTTCGATGTCCATGTTGTCGAGCATCTGATCCTGCATCTTGCGGGCGTCTACGACCCTGGCCTTCTCGATGAAGCGATCCGCCAGAGTCGATTTGCCATGATCGATGTGCGCTATGATGCAAAAATTTCTTATGAGAGCGGGATCACGCATTTGGCAATGCTATAGGAAGACGCCTATTTTAGCAATACGAGACTCCCGGCGCGAACTCCCGCCGGGCCGGAGAAAAGCCGCATCGGGCCTTGTTTACCCCGAGTCTCGGGAACGTTATATTGTGGAGTACTGGAGGTCCTATGCTGGAGACGCTCACCTATACCGAAGTCGAGGGGAATCGCAAAGATCATCTCATAACGGTCTACGCACTCTCCACCTGCGGCTTTTGCAAACGCGCCATCGCCTTCCTGAACGACAAGGGATTTTCCTACAAATATATCTATGTGGATCAAATCCCGCTCGAAACCAAGACCCAGGCCAAGAAAGAGCTCAAAGAACGGTTTAAGGACGATGTGGCATTCCCCTTCGCCGTGATAGACGATGGTAAGCATCTCGTCGGCTTCATCGAACCCGATTGGGTCAAGACTCTCGACCTATAAAGGAGCCGAACTGCCATGTCGGACAAAAGCATCGAGCAGACCTGGACCTTCGGGGAAATGGTCGCACACAAGCAGGGCTGGGTTCTCAACCCGGACCATGACTTCACCCAGAGTCTCATCGAGGGACTCATGACGAATTGGAACCGTTATGGCTACTTCCTTTGCCCCTGCCGAGATACCGAAGGTTCCCGCGAGGCCGACAAAAAAGTCCTATGCCCCTGCGTCTATGCATGGAAAGACATCGAGGATTTCGGCCACTGCTATTGCGCCCTCTACTTCGGCCAGACCTTCGCCGCATCGGGCGCCGCGCCCAAGAGCATTCCGGACCGGAGATTCTCCGACCTCGCCTAGAGGCTCAATAGAGTCCGGGGTATTGTCTGCCAATGCGGGCCCGGATAGTATCATGCGGTCATGATCTATCTGGACTGGGCCAGCACGAGCCCTCCCAACGCGAGCATTCTCGACGAGGCCGCACGCCTGGCCTCCTCCGTCTACGGCAACCCTTCGAGCAGGCATCGGTTGGGCGTCGAGGCGAAAGTCAGGCTGGAAGAAGCGCGAGAGCGCTTGGCGGATCAACTGGAGGTTTCGAACGCGGGCCGCATCATCTTCACCGGCGGAGGTTCGGAGGCGGATGCGCTTCCGCTCCTCGCTTTGCTTCGCCAGGCGCTCTCTTCCCGACGCGACGGTTCCATAAAAAAGCTGCATATCGTGACGACCGAGATCGAACACGCCGCGGTGTACGAACAGGCGCTCCTTCTCAAATCGCTCGGGCTCGACCTAAGCATCGTCAAACCCGAGGCCGACGGAATGGTCGATCCTCGGAAAGTCGCCGCCGCGGTGGGTCGCGAAACGGCCCTGGTGGCCGTGATGGCGGTCAACAACGAAACCGGCGCCCTGCAGAATATCGCCGGCGTCGCAAAGGCCGTGGCCGAAGCGGCGGCGGTCCTGGGACGACCGGCCCCTCGCATTCACGTCGACGCGGTACAGGCGCTCGGCAAAATCGTGTTTCAACCGGCCCGTCTCGGCATCTCCTCGGCCGCTTTTTCGGCCCACAAGATCGGCGGACCCAGGGCTTCCGGCGCTCTTTGGACCGCCGGAAGCTTCGACACTCTGGCGGTCGGCGGCGGCCAGGAGGAGGGCCATCGCCCCGGCACCGAAAGTCTGCAGGCCGCATGGGGCCTCGCCCGAGCCGCGGAAAATGCGACGGCGGAGCTCGAAAGGAATCGGCTTCGTGCACGGGTCCTCGAAGCCAGGCTGATAGAGGGACTCGCAAGGGGTGCGCTGCCCCTGCCGCTCGGTCGCCGCTCCGGCGACGATCGCTACTCTCCGTTTATCCTGAGCGCCGCTTTTCCGGGCCTCTCGGGCGAGGTATTCGTCCGCGCCCTCTCCGACGCGGGCATCGCGCTCTCGACCGGATCGGCCTGCTCCGCCAATCTCCGAAAAAAGAGTCGCCGCGTTCTCGCCGCCATGGGCCTCGCCGAAGATATCGCCTTCTCTTCCATACGGATATCGACCGGGCCCGCCACGACGGAATCCGATATCGACATATTTCTTGAGCAAAGCGAGGCCCTCTACCGCCGACTCAAGACATAGGAGTCCCATGGACGCGTTTTACCTCGTCAAGATAGGCGAAATCCTCCTCAAGCTGGGCAATCGCAAGGAATTCGAGGATCGACTTCGAAGCCAGCTCAACCGGCGACTCGAAGGCATACCCCACAAGGTGGAGCTCTATCCCGGCAGATACTTCGTCACCGTGCCCGAGGACCACGCGGCCGCCGCCGAGTTCGTGCTGGCGAGGACGCCCGGCGTCAACGGGTATGCCCGCGCGTTCAAAGTCGAGAAGAGTGTCGACGCAGTTCTCGCCGCCGCGCTCCTCGTGGCCCGCAAGGCTGTGGCGAAGGGAGCGAGCCGCTTCAAGGCCGAATCGCGCCGATCCGACAAAAGCTTCGCCCTCGGCTCCTTCGAACTCTCTGCGGAGATCGGAGAGCGAGTTCTGGAGGCCTATCCTGAGACTCGCGTGGATCTGCACCGTCCGGAGTTCACCATCTATGTCGAAATACGCGAGCGAGCCTATGTCTACGGCGATCCCATGCCGGGACTCCGGGGTCTTCCCGTCGGCTCGGGCGGCAAGGGGCTCCTCCTTCTCTCCGGAGGCATCGACTCTCCGGTGGCGGGCTACATGATGGCGCGGCGCGGCCTTTCGCTGGAAGCCATATACTTTCACGCCTACCCCTACACGTCGCAGGAAGCAAAGGACAAGGTCGTCGCGCTGGGCAAAGTCGTCGCAATTTTTTCGGGCGGCCTCAGGCTCTGGACCGTGCCCTTCACCGATACCCAGCTGAAGATAAAGAAAGAAGCTCGCGAGGATCTCGTCACCGTGATGACGCGCGCGGCTATGATGGAGGCCGCCCAGCTTCTCGCCGAGAGGATAGGGGCCAATAGTCTCGTCACCGGCGAGAGCCTCGGACAGGTTGCCAGCCAGACCGCGGAGAATCTCCGCTTCACGCAGAGTCCGACGAGCCTGCCCGTGCTCCGTCCGCTCATCGGCATCGACAAGGAAGAGACGATAGCGATGGCGAAAAAGATCGGCAGTTTCGATATCTCGATACTGCCTTATGAGGACTGTTGCGTGGTTTTCGCGCCCAAGCATCCGCTCCTGAGGGCCAAACTCGCCCGCGAAACAGAAGCATACGAAGACCTCGGCCTCCGCGAAGTCATCGCGGAGGCCGTCTTTCGAGCCGAAGCGCTTTCTCTGTCGTATCCGATCCCTACCGTCGAGTGACTGGCTCAACCGAGATGGGAAGTCGGTCACTCGCCCCTAAGGTCATTCGACCTTGAGCACTTCGCTTATGGCCTTCTCCAGCTCCTTTTTGGGTAGAGCGCCCATGGCAAAGCGCGGCTCCCCATTCATCGGTATGAAGAACAAGGTGGGAATGCTCTGGATGTCGAACATTCCGGAGAGTTCGGGCTCTTCGTCGGTATTCACTTTGTACACTCGCATTTTGCCCTTGTATTTGGTGCCGAGCTCGTCGAGGATCGGCGATACCATCTTGCAGGGACCGCACCAATCGGCATAGAAGTCGATGATTGCGGGCAAATCGCCCTCGTATTTCCACTCCTTGCCCTTTTCCCAGTCGAACACTTTCTCTTTGAAGGCATCCTTGTCCAGCTTTTCTCCCACGGCAATTCTCCCAAAAGAAGTTTAAGACGCGGTACATCGTCCGGCAGCCCGTCGAACCGCTCCGAGCGTCTCGACATTCCGCCAAGGACCCTCCAGACAGGCCCAACCACACCGTGCTTTAGGCGATAATATATATATTTCCGCATGTTTCGCATAGGGCAGTCGAGCGGGACGCACAAGGTAGTCCGATCCGCGAAGTCATCTAGAAGTGGACGCGCAGACCGAATTCGGCGCCTATGCCGACGGTGGTCGCCGGGATGAGGGGGACGGACAAGACGGGGGATATGAAGAGCTCCAGCTTTTTGATGGGCCAGAACTGAAGCCCGACCGGCACACGAAGACCTGCGGTGAAATCGCCGCTGCCTATGCCGACAAAGGCGCCGGCACCCAAGAAATAGGTGAGAGCGGAAGTGATTCTTCGAGCATCGATGATATAGTAGTCGACCGAACCACCGAAAGTGCTCGTGGTGAAATTGTAGGTGAGACCGATGACGGGGAAGCTGCCGAATTTCAGGGATAGCCCCGTGGCCCCGCTCAAAGCCCCGGCATTCGAACCGACGGAGCCGTAGACGCCCAGAGCGCTGAGTCCGGCCGGGCCGGTGTCGGCGGCGAAGGCGCCGGAAGCCGCGAACAGTCCCAAGGCAAAGGCGATTGCGGTGACTTTTTTACGCATGGTTCCTCCATTGACTTGCTGATAATCTTATCGCAATTCCATGGGCTGTCAAAGCCCGGGCGACCGTGCTATCGTTTATCGGGCGGCGGTAATACCGTTGCGGAAATGCCGACTCCGCGGAGGATGCTGCATGAGCGAACAGGAAAAGAGGCAGGAGCAAAACGGGGACGAACAACGCATCGAAATACGTCTGCCTGTTCGACACAATCCCAGACTGAAGACGGTGGTCGAAAGAGTCAATGCCGACGAAGAACTCTACACCCTCTGGAGGGTGATGAACGTCAATGCGGTCGATCGACTGGGCATGACGGATCATGGTCCCGTCCATTTCCAAATAGTCTCCAATATCGCGCTCAGGATGCTCCGCCTCCTCGTAGAGCGAGGCGTGGTCCCGAACGTCGTCTCGGATTACGGCATGTCCAACGATGATGCCGAGGTCGTCGTGACGCTCGGCGCGCTCCTCCACGATCTGGGCATGTCGATACAGCGCGCCGACCACGAGCAGTTCAGCCTTTTCGTCGCGATGCCGAAAATCGACCAACTTCTAGCGGGGCTATACTCGATTTCCGAACAGACGATCATTCGTTCGGAAACCCTGCACGCGATCATCTCTCACAGGAGCGACGGCCGCCCCATGACTCTCGAGGCCGGCATCGTCCGCGTGGCCGACGCGCTCGATATGACGAAAGGGCGGTCGCGCATACCCTTCGAGGCCGGCGTGGTCAACATTCATTCGCTGTCGGCCGCTTCGATCGAACAGATCGAGATTCTGCCCGGCGAGGAGAAACCGGTCCACATCCACGTCAGGATGATCAACTCGGCCGGGGTCTTTCAGCTCGACGAACTTCTCAAGGAAAAGCTCCACGGCTCCGGACTCGAGCCTTATGTCGAAGTGGAGGCGACGATCGAAGGCGAGACGGAAAAGAAACTGGTCAAGATATTCAGGCTATAGAGCCCATCCCCAGAATTGCGATACGAAGAAGAGAAGCCCGAAGACGAACAGAACGGCGGAGCCTCCGATCTCCAGCGTACGCCGGAGCCAGGACGCCTTGCTCGACCTGCGGGGTTCCGCCGCTCGGATGACTCCGCGCTTGACGAGGATGGCCACGGCGCCGATCGCCGAAACGGTGAAGCCCATGCCGAGCGAAATCATGGTGACCGCGAGGATGCTGACCATGACCATGTTGAGCGACAGGCATAGAAGGATGACAGCCGAGGCGCCGGGACAGGGGACCAGCCCGGAAGCCACTGCGACGCCCCAGAGCTCTCGCGTCCTCAAGGGAAGCTCTACGCCCTCGTGAGCCTCTTCTCCTTCCGCGTGTACATGGGACTCGTGCGAATGCCCCTTGGGATGACCGTGGCCGTGATGATGCTCGATGCCGAGAATCCGCCTCACGAGCATGACGGCGCCCATGACCATGATGATCCCGAAACTCACTATCCGCAGCATCCTGCTCGTGCTCTCGAAACCGGCCGAGAAGATTCCATGGATGATGAAATAGAGGATCATGACCATGGACATCGCCGAAACGGCGTGCACGAGAGAGATGAAGTAGCCGGCGATGATGCTGTGGCGGAGTTTGGCGTCGCGTGCGACGAAGAACGTGGAAACCAGGGTCTTGCCGTGACCGGGCCCCAGAGCATGGAAGACACCATAGACGAGCGAAACCAAAAGCAGAGCCAGAAGCGGCCCGGGGCCCTGCGCGCCGCGGATCGAGCGCGTCAAAGTGACCAAGCGATCGCTCAGGTTCTGCAGAACCGGCGCCATCGCGGCCACGACGGCGGCTACGGGACCGGGAAGACGCTGTGCCGCGACACTCGCCGGAGGAGCGCCGCCGGAAATAAAGGGATTGGCGGATTCGGGCCAGACCGCGACGAGAGGAAATCCGATCCCCCAAAGTGCCGCAACCAGCCTCAAACGGATTTTCATCGTCTCTCACTTTCCTTTCATCCGGAGCACGACCTGATCCGGCATATACTGTCCCGGCCAGACCGCCTTGACCTTCGTTTTCTCGATAGACACGCCGCAGTCCACATCCGTGTCGGATTCGAGCGCGACGTATGCGACCTTCATGATATCGAAAGCCACGTAATAGGTGTCGTCGTAGATGACGATGCCGACCGTATGAGCGATATTCTTCTCGATTTCGAGTCGCAGCGGCAGGCTGAAGTCATATACGAGCGCGCCATTCGAAATGGAGGGCACGAAATGTTCGATCGGAGGGAGTCGTATGGGGCGTCCGTCTATGGAGAAGGCCAAAAAGTAATGATAATTCCTGAGATTGTCGAATGCTCCCTTTTTGATCGCCGCCGCCTCGGCCGCCGTGAAATGCCCCGTGTGATTCCTGTCGAAATCCGTAAGCAGCATACTGGAAAACAGGTCGTCGAATACCCACTGGAACTCTATGTGATCCAGATAGTGTCCATCGAAAACCACGCGCATCGTGTTGGCTATGAAGACATGGGGATGGGCAAAGGCATCGGTCGCCGCCGCGAGAAAAACCGCGAGAAAAAGCGCAACGCGAAGGAAACTTCGCCTCATCTTCCGTTCACCGCCATCGAATAGGCCCCTCCGACCGCCATAGCGTACTTCGCTTTCAGAAAAGATTCGAGCCGTCTTTCGCTATTTTGCAAGAGTCTCCCATGAAACAATAATACGGCAGGGAGAGTTACGGGCGGACGAAGCGACGAAGCTCGATCGCCCGGTCTTGACCAAGCTTATCATAAAATGGCCTACTTCCCGAAGACCTTTGCCATGGACCAAACCTTGTCGCTTTCCGCGTGGCTGGACACCGCCTGGGGTGTCTTTATGACGACGCTCACGGGGCTCGCCTTCGAAACCATCCCCTTTCTGCTTCTCGGCACCCTTGTTTCTTCGATCATCCATGTTTTCGTGCCCGACACGGCGATTCGCCGCATCTTTCCCCGCAATCGCGTTCTCTCCATCCTTGTGGCCCTTGTCGCCGGCGCCTTCGTGCCTATATGCGAATGCGGAACGGTGCCCCTTGCCCGACGTCTCAGAGAGAAGGGGCTCCCGCTCTCCACGGCCGCGGCCTTTCTCGTCGCGGCCCCACTCGCCAATCCCATGACCATCATTTCGACGTATGTCGCGTTCAAGGGCGGACCCTACCCGATCTATCTTTTTCGCGCGGGATTCGGACTGGGCGCCGCTTTTTTGATCGCCCTTGCCGTCGAGCTGCTATCCGGCAGAGTTCGCGAAAAATCCCCCGCGGCGAATCCGCCTCGATTCAAACTACGCAGCCTCGACATCGCGCACAGCGCCCGGCTCGCCGCGCCGCAGTCGAGATTGCAGGTACCGCGCACCGAGGCGAAGCGCGTGAGTCTGCTCGCTCGGATCGCCGCCGTGCTCGGCCACACCTCTCACGACTTTCTCGACAGCGCGCGCTTTCTCATAGCGGGCATCTCGGCCGCGGCCCTGGTGCGCGCCCTACTGCCTGCCGACGCGGTGACGAATTCGCTGCGGCATCCCCTCGCGGCCATCGGCGTCGGCAGCCTCTCGGCCTACCTGTTGTCGCTCTGCTCTTCGGCCGACGCCTTCGTGGCGCGATCATTGTTCGCGCCCATGTCCTATCCCGCGGCTCTCGTCTTCCTGATGCTCGGCCCGATGATCGACCTCAAAAACAGCATTCTGCTCGCTCGTTTCGTCAAGCTGCCTCGACTCGCGGTTTTCGTCGCTATCATCGTCCTGGTCTGCGCGCTCGTGGCGCTGGCCGCGTCCGCGCTTTTCGGAAGGCCGGCATGAAACAGGAGATATCGCCGAGCAGAGCGGCGCGCGGTCTCGTATTCATGAGCATCTCCTTTTTCTTCGTGTGGCTGATCAATACCGGCAAACTCGATCGCATCGTCAACCCGAGGATGCGACCATGGATCATTGCGGCCGGCCTCCTCTTTCTCGCGCTTTCCTTCTACGAGACGCTCCGTCTTTCTTCGCCGCCCCGCCGCCCCGATCCGGTTTCACATTTTTACCCTTTGATTTTTGTCTTCGCCATCGGATACCTCTTCGTACAGTCCTCGAGCTTTCAGCCTGAGCTTTTTCAAGCCGGCCCGAGCTCCCTCGCCGTCCAGAGCGCTCTCATAGCCAATCGCGACGCGAAGATCGACAAGGCCGCCACGGGGCCACTCCCTTCATCGATCGTCTTCGACGACAATAGCTATTGGACACTCTACAACCGATTATACGACGATCCGAGCGCAGCATTCGGCAAGCGCATCACGGTCGAAGGTTTCGCATACCGAAAAAGCGACTTCCCGTCCGACACGGTCTTGATAGCTCGCAATCTCATGTGGTGCTGTTCCGCCGACATGTCGATGATAGGCTTCCTGGCCCGGGGACACTCAGCCGCCATACCCGACAGCGCGTGGGTGGAGGTGAGCGGCCGGCTCGCCTCCATCGAGTTCGACGCGTCCGGCTCCGGGAACAGGAAAACCGTCCCCCTCATCCTCGTGGATTCCATTCGATCAAAACCACAGTCCGCGTCTACGACGGTCTTCCCCTATTGAGGCCTTTCCCTGCCTGGAATCGACTCGAATGTCGCTCTCTCTCCAAACGAAGTATATTCCAAGGGAGGAGGAACGCACGATGTACACTGTCGTCTTCGTTCGCCACGGCGAAAGCGTCTGGAACAAGGAAAACCTATTCACCGGATGGACAGACGTCGACCTCTCGGAGCAGGGAATGCTGGAAGGAATCGAGGCCGGGGAGCTCATGAAGGAGAGCGGATTCGTCTTCGATATCGCTTTCACCTCGGTGCTCAAACGCGCCATCAGGACGCTCTGGCTCGTCCTCGATCGCATGGATCTCATGTGGATCCCGGTGAGGCGCGATTGGCGGCTCAACGAAAGGCATTACGGCGCTCTCCAGGGGCTCAACAAGGCCGAAACCGCCGCCAAATACGGCGAAGCTCAAGTGAAACTCTGGCGCAGGAGCTATGACGTGCCGCCTCCTTCCCTTGCCGCCGACGATCCGCGGCATCCGCGCTTCGATTCCCGCTATCGGGATCTCGACGCGGCTCGGATACCGTCCACGGAATGTCTCAAAGACACTGTGGCGCGGGTCATGCCCTGCTGGAACGATGAGATCATACCTGCCATGAGGAAAGGCAAGCGAGTGCTGGTCGCGGCTCACGGCAACAGCCTGCGCGCCCTCGTCAAGCATCTCGATGCCATTTCGGACGAGGATATCGCCGAGCTCAACATCCCTACCGGAGTTCCCCTGGTCTACGAACTCGACGATTCGTTCCGCCCCCTGCGGCACCGCTACCTCGGCGACCAGAAGAAGATCGCCGCATCCATCGCGGCAGTGGCCGCCCAGGGTGTGAAGGCCGCTTCGGGTTAGTGGCCCAGCAGCAGGGCTGCGGCCAGGGTGACGCCGGTCACGACGTAGACGAGTATCGTGCCGGCATTGGCCGGTATGAGCTTGGGGATTTCCTCTTTGTACTTTCCGGCCATCAGAAGGGCCTTGAGCGCGATCGGCATGCTCACGAAGGAAATGAGGAGCAGGGTTCGGCCGGTGGTAATCGCGATCGCAGCGATCAGAAGATATGGAAGGGCGAATAAGAGGGCGAAGACCGGGACGCTCCGCTTCTTGCCCAGGCGCACGACCCAGTTGCGCTTGTCGCCGCGTTTGTCCGCCTCGTAATCCGGGAACTGATTGATCCATAGAACGTTCACAATGAGCAGTCCGAGCGGAAGCGAAAGCAGAAAAGGGAATCCGTCCAAGGAGTGCGCCTGAACGACATAAGCGCCCAGCGTGATGAGGGGACCGTAGGTGAAGCCCACCGCAAGCTCGCCGAGGCCGCGATAGGCGAACTTGAAGGGCGGGGCGGAATAGAAGACTGCGATCATGAATCCGGCGAACCCGATCGCGAGCACGAGAAGCTCGCGCGCGAAGGACACGTAGAATCCCAGGACTATGGCCGCGCTCAGCGTCACCAGACTGATCTTGACCACCTGGCCGGGGCTGAGGATGTGTTGCGTGATGGTGCGCCGGCCCCCGGTGAAGGGCGTCTGCTTTTCGGACGGGATATCTCCGTCGACGCCCGAGTAGAAGTCGACGAGCTCGTTGACCCCGTGCTTGCCGATCTCGATGAGCACCAGACCGACGAAAGCCATCACGAACCAATACGGATCGAAGGTATGCTTCGAGGCCCAGGCGACCGCGCTGCCGACGGCGAGCGGCACTATGGAGGCCACCCAAAGGCTGGGCCTGCCCAGCTGCCAGACACCCTTCCAGAACAGGCGGCGGTCGGTTCCCGCGCCGCTCAGATGGCTGCTGTCGAAAGCGGCGGTGTCGGTGATGTACACGCTCATCTCACTATCGCACCTGCGATCGCCCTGGTCCACTCGGTGATGGGTGCCGGATAGACGCCCATGCCTATCGTGACGAGCACCGAGACGGCCAGCAAGGCCTTGTTGGCCAGCGGAACGCGTATCCGAGACTCGTCTTCGGCCTTTTCCATCACGATCACCTTGATGACCGAAACGTAGTACGAGATGGATACGACGCTCATGACGAGTGCCAGGGCGGAGAGCCATAGCTTGCCCTGCCGCGCCACTTCGGCGAGCAAGTAGAACTTACCCATGAAGCCCGCCGCAGGCGGTATGCCCGCGAGGGAAAGCAGACATACGAGGAGGCTGGCGGCCATGAAGGGAGAACGCTTCCACATGCCCTTGAACCGGGATATCTCGCCCGCGCCTCCGGCCTCGCCGAAAGAGGAAATGGCGGCGAAGATGCCCACATTGGCAAACAGGTAGAGGACCATATAATACAACATGGCACCGATGCCGGCGCGCGATGCCGCGACCAGGCCGAGGAGAATGTAGCCCGCGTGCGCGATGCTCGAATATGCGAGGAGCCGTTTCATGTTCGTCTGCGGGATGGCGATGAGATTGCCGACCACCATGGAGAGCACGGAAAGCGCGACGATGAGGAGGGGGAAGGCTCCGCCGGACGCGGGTAGAACGAAAAGCAAGAGTCGGATGAGGGCCGCGAAACCTGCCGCCTTCGAGCCGACGGCGAGAAAAGCCGCGACGGGTGCCGGCGCTCCCTCATAAATATCCGGCGACCACATATGAAAGGGCACGGCCGAGATCTTGAAGGCGAAGCCGGCCACGATCATGATCGATCCGATGACCACGAGGGGATCGCCCGACGCGGAGGCGAGCGCCGGCAAGGCGTCGCGATAGGCGAGGCTGCCCGTGGCGCCGAAGATAAGACTCAAACCGAAGAGAAGCACGCCCGAGGAGATCGCGCTCAAGAGCACGTACTTGGTGCCGGCCTCCGTGGACTTGCCGCTCGTCCGGTCGTAGGCCGTCAGGATCACGAGCGGCAGGGTCATGAGCTCGAGCCCGATGTAGAGCGTCACGAAGTCGTTGGCCGAGGCGAGCATCATCATGCCGACGAGAGCGAAACCGAGGAGTGCGAAGAACTCGCTGCGCGACTCTTCGAGACTCTTCGTGAAGCGCAGCGACATGAGAGAAACCAGGAACGCGGCAGTTATGAACAGCTGCTTGAAGAAGCGGGCCAGCGGATCGTTCAGGTAGCGGCCGCCCTGGAAAGAGTCGCCGGTTCCCGGCGCGAGGAAACTCAGGGCGAGCAGGCCGAGGAAGGCGACCGCCGCGATGTAGCCGGTGATCTCTCGCCTGCCGCGCGGCACGAGGAGGCCGAAAGCGAGGAGACAGAGCGCGATGAGGGCCGCCACCAGCTCGATGCGTATTGCTGAGAAGTCCATCAGAACGGTCCTCCGATCTGGAGCGCCGCGACATGCTGCGCGAAAGGCAGGATGCCGCCCGTGATTGTGTCCATTATCGCCCTGGGATAGAGTCCGAAACCGATCAGCACCGCGGCCAATACCACGATCGGCACCATTTCGACGCCGCGAGCGTCCTTGAGATGATCCCAACGGGGATTGCGCGGGCCGAAGAAGACCCGCTGGAATACCCAGAGAACGTAAATCGCCGTCACGACCACCGAGAAGATCGCCACGACGGCAATGACCGGATAGACTTGTATCGCACCGGTGAAGACCGTGAATTCCGCGACGAAATTGAACATGCCCGGGAGTCCGAGCGAGGCGAGACCCGCGATGAGGAAGCCCGCCGCGACGCGCGGCATCTGGTGAGCGAGCCCTCCGAAATCCGCGATGACGCGGGTGTGAGCCTTGTCGTAGATGAGACCCACGATGGCGAAGAAAAGGGCGGCCATTATGCCGTGCGCGAACATCTGTGCGGCGGCACCGTCGATCGACGCCGCGTTGAGCGACGCTATGCCGATGAGCACGAAGCCCATGTGACTGATGGAGGAGTTGGCGACGACGAACTTGAGGTCCTTCTGCACCATCGCCACGAAGGCGATATACACGGCGTTGATCGCCGCGAGCACCGCAATGACCGGGGCCCAAAACGCCGCCCCCTCGGGGAAGAGGCCGATGCCCACGCGGATGAGGGCGTAGCCGCCGAGCTTCATGATGACTCCCGCGAGGAGCATCGAAATGGCGGTGGGAGCGGCCGAGTGGCCGTCGGGCGTCCACCGGTGCAAGGGAAAGAGGGGTATGAGAACCCCGAAGCCCGCCAGCATGAGGAAGAAGGCGAACCTCTGAAAGACCGGATCGAAGTGGATCGCCGAGAGGGTCGCGAGATCGAAGGTCCAGACGCCGAGGCCGTGGACCGGATCATGGGCATAGGCGAATATTGCGATGATCGCCACGAGGGCTATGGCCGAACCGGAGAGGAGGTACATGGTGTACTTCATCGCGGCGTATTCCTTGCGCGTGCTGCCCCAGACGCTGATGAGGACATACTTCGGGATAACGGCGATCTCGATGAACATGAAAAGCACGAGAAGGTCCATAGACAAGAATACCCCGAAGACGCCCCCCACCAAAGCGAGGGTATATATGAAGAATTCTTTGGACCTCGTCTCGAGCCGCCAGGTGACGAACACTCCGGCGAAGAGAATGATGGCCGTGAGCAGGACCAGCGGAAGGCTGAGCCCGTCCACGCCCAGATCGAGATGGATGCCGAAGCTCCGGATCCAGGAGAAACGCTCCACGAACTGCATGCCGCTTTGTCCGCGATCATAGAAAATCATGGCGGCTATGGACAGCACGAGAGATACCGACGACGCGAGAAGGGCTATCGCGCGTATCGCGTTCCGACGCCCATCGGGCACGAAGAGGAGGAGAAGGGCGCCGACGAAGGGCGAAAGGAGGATTGCCGGGAGTGGGTGAAATCCGTTCATTTTAGAAAACCTCCCAGCAAGTCGGTCGAGATGAAAACGACGGCGATAGCGATGGCCGCGAAGATTACCAAGGCGTAGCCCTGCAACCTTCCGGACTGAGTCAATCTGAGTCTGCGTCCGGTCGCCCTGGTCACGGCACCCAGACCGTCGAAGAAGCCGTCGACAATCCAGTGGTCCGCCCAGTCGAGAACGATGCCCACGCCGAGCATGATCTTTGCGAACACGAAGCCGTAGATTTCGTCGATGTAGAACTTATGGTCGAGAAGCCGATACAGGGGCCCCAGGGCCGAGGCTATCCGCTCCGCCTTGAGGAGCTTCCGCCCATACACGGTCCACGCCAGGAAAATGCCGCCCAGGGCCACGACCGTGGAGATCGCGGCGGTCGTCAGATCGAGGTGCGAGGCCTCGGGCCGCCCGAAGAAAATGAAGGATCCGAAGGAAAAGCCGAACGCGCCCGTAAACCAGGGAGAGCCGATGAGGCCGGCAAAGACGGAGAGGACCGCGAGCGCGATCAAAGGTATGGTCATCGCGGGTCCGGATTCGTGGGCGTGGGAGCCCTCGTGGCCATCGCCGTGGGCGGCCCGGGCGCTGCCCCCGAAGGCCGTGAAAATTAGCCTGAACATGTAGAAGGCCGTCATGAAAGCGACCGCAAGGCCCAGAACGTAGAGTCCCATATGTCCGGAGTTCAATGAAGCAAGGAGTATCTCGTCCTTGCTCCAGAATCCCGCAAGCGGAAAGATGCCCGAGAGGGCGAGAGCTCCGATCGTGAAAGTCCAGGCGGTGATCTTCATTTTTCTGCCGAGGCCGCCCATCTTGAAGATATCCTGCTCGCCCGTGGCATGGATCACGCTGCCGGCGCCCAAGAACAAGAGGGCCTTGAAAAAGGCGTGCGTCGTGAGGTGGAACATGCCGGCGCTCATGCTGCCGACGCCGAGTGCCATGAACATATAGCCCAGCTGACTCAAGGTCGAGTAGGCGAGGATGCGCTTGATGTCCTTCTGCACGAAGGCGATGGACGCCGCGAACAGGGCCGTGAAGCCGCCGATGTAGGCCATCGTTTCCATCACCGCCGGCACGCTCGAAAAAAGCACGAAGCCCCGCGCGATGAGGTATACGCCGGCCGCGACCATCGTCGCCGCGTGGATCAGGGCGCTCACGGGCGTGGGGCCTTCCATCGCGTCCGGAAGCCAGACGTGGAAGGGAAACTGCGCGGACTTCCCCAGCGGGCCGACGAAAATCAGCGCGGCTATGAGCGCGAGCATCGCGCTGCCGCGGGCTCCCGCGATGGCGGTCGAGAGTTGGCCGAAATCGAAGCTGCCGAAGAAGGTGAACAGCAGGAGCACGCCCACCATGAAGGCGAAGTCGGCCCAGCGGTTGGTGACGAAGGCCTTTCTGCTCGCGTCGGCGGCCGAGGGCTTCTCGAACCAGAACCCGATGAGGAGATAGGAGCACAAGCCCACAAGTTCCCAGAACACGAAGGTCTGGAAGTAGTTGTCGGCGACGACGAGGCCGAGCATCGAGAAGGCGAAGAGCGAAAGATAGGCGAAGTAGCGCGAGAACCCGGGATCGCCCTTCATGTATCCGAGCGAGTAGATCGTCACGAGAAAGGCCACGAGGCTCACTATGACACTCATCGTGGCGGAAAGCGGGTCCACGAGGACGCCCATCGCTATCGTCAGGCCTCGGAAACGGCCTACGGAAGGTATCGAAAGCCACTCGATCGATGCGTGCGCTCCCGCCGAAAGACCGGCCGCCGTCGGACCGCCGAGGACGCCGACCAATAGCGAGATCGAAAGCGCAAGCGAGACGCCGGCGGCGACGATCCCCACTATGGCGCTCAATATCTTGGCGCGCCGCGTCACGAAGACGATGAGCACGAACGCCGCGAGAGGGGCCAGGACCAGGCCGATTGCTGATGCTATCATTGTCGTTCCCACCTTGCAGTACCGGCTACCATTTGAGCGTGTCCAGATCGTCCACGCTCGTGTTCGCGCGGCGGCGGTAGAGCGTGAGGATTATCGCGAGGGCCACGGCGACCTCGGCAGCCGCGACCGCGATGATGAATACGGCAAAGGTCTGGCCGAAGGGTTCGGCATGGTTTCCGAAGCGATCGAAGGCCACAAGGTTCAGGTTCACCGCGTTCAGCATGAGCTCGACGCCCATGAGGACGGCAATCGCGTTGCGTTTGGCCACCGCTCCCACGAAACCGATACAGAAGAGGAGGGCGGCGAGGATGAGATAGTGGTTCAGTCCTATCATTTATTTTTCCTCGTTCCTTTTCCTATGACGATCGCTCCGGCGAGAGCGGCCAGCAGAAGCAGCGCCGAGGCCTCCAGGGGCAAGGCCATATCGCCGAGAAGCATGTTCGAAATCGAGACCGCGCTGCCCGGAGAGGCAGCCTGCCCGGAGGCCTCGGCGGCGCCCGAGGCAAGTGCCGCACTCGATGAAGCCCCTATCGCGCGCACGAGCAGCGCGAAAAGTCCCAGTCCGACGAAGGCGGCAAGGAAGCCATAGCGGTTGAATCGGTTCGTGTCTTCCATGCGCTCGCGTTTGGTGAGCATGATGCCGAAAACGAACAGAATGGAAATCGCCCCGACGTACACCAATATCTGAACGACCGCGAGATAGTCCGCCCGCAGGAGAAGATAAATCAGCGCCATTCCCAGAAAAGACGCGGCCATGAACAAGGCGCTGTGCACAAGGTTGCGCGATAGTATCATCGCGAGGGCGCAGAGCACGACGATGGCCGCGAAGACGTAAAAGAGGAAACTTTGCAGCATGGTTTTAGAGCCCTCCCCCGGCGGCTGCCGGTTTCAGGGCGCCGGCCGCGCTCACCGAAGACACTCCGACTCCCGCCACGGTGCCGCCCGGCAGCCGCGACTCGGGGGGCCGATAGCCATTACCCCTCCAGGTGAAGAGAGTGTCGTCCTTGCGATAGCAGGCGAGATCGAAGTCCGTCTTGAAGAAGATGGCGTCCCTGGGACAGACCTCCACGCATAGGCCGCAAAAGAGGCAATAGCCGAGATTCATGCTGTAGAGCTCGAGTTGGCGCTTGTTCTTCTCGCCCAGGAAGTAGTCGACCTTGATGACGCCGTTGGGGCAGGCGTCCGAGCAGAGTCCGCAGGATATGCAAGCGTCGGCGTCGAAGCCGAAGGAACCTCTGCTCCGCGGCGCCAGATCGGGCAGCACCTCGGGATAGCGCTCTGTCACTTTCTTCATGAGAAAGCGCTTTGCGGTCGTATAGAGACCTTGTACCAATCCTATGCCGAACACGCCCTTACCTCCCGACTGCAGTGAAATATTGATAGACCTTGATGCCGAGGCCCGTGAGGAGGATGTTGAGGATCGAAAGAGGAATGAGGAACTTCCAGTTGAACTTCATCATCTTGTCCACCCGCGCCCGGGGGAAGGTCCAGCGCAGCCAGAGGATCACGAGGATCATGACCCAGGTCTTCCCCAGGAACCAGACATAGCCCGGAAGGATCGGTCCCGACCAGCCGCCCAGAAAAAGCGTGGCGCCCAACGCGGCGACGCTGAAAAGATTGGCGTACTCGGCCATGAAGAAGAGAGCAAAGCGCATGCCGGAGTATTCGGTGTGGTAGCCCGCGATGAGCTCCTGCTCGGCCTCGGTCATGTCGAAGGGCGACCGCGTGAGCTCGGCGAGGGCGGACACCAGGAAAATGAAGAAGGCGACCGGCTGGAGGAAGACATACCAGATTCCGTGTTGCGCGGCCGATATCTGCCCGAGATTCATCGAGCCGGAGAGCATGACCACACCGAGCATGGAGAAGGCCAGCGGTATTTCGTAGCTGATGACCTGCGCGACCGTGCGCATTCCGCCCAGAAGCGAGTATTTATTGTTGGAACCCCAGCCTGCCATGAGAATGGCGATCGTCGATGTCGAGGATAGCGCTATGAAAAAAAGCAAGCCCACATTCATGTCGACGGGCGACATGCCTTTCCCGTAGGGCAGGAAGGCATAGAGAATCACCGTCACCGTGAAAATGATGACTGGCGCCAGTTTATATACGCGCTTGTCGACTGCCGCGGGCATGATCGACTCCTTGCCGATCAGCTTGGCGGCGTCGTTGACCGACTGCAGGAGCCCGAAGGGGCCCACGCGGTTCGGCCCCAGGCGCTCCTGGAAAAAACTCGCCGCTCGGCGATCGACCCAGAGAATGACGATGATGTTCACGGTGACGAGCGCCGCCACCGCTATGAAGTTGACGAGACCCATCACCGCATCGGTCAGGAGGGGAGAGAAGCTCCAGGATCCCATGAGGCCCCGCAAGAACGAGGCGATTATCAGAAACAGGTTGTCCAAGGTCTGCATACGAACTCCCCTACCTGTCGATTTCGCCGAGGACGAGGTCCAGCGAGGCGAGTGTCGAAATGAAGTCCTGGATCGTGAGGCCCGGGGCGACCTCCGGCAGGACGCCGATGTTGACGAAAGTCGGCGAGCGCAGGTGCAGGCGGTAGGGCTTCGCGCTTCCGTCGCTCACGATGTGGTAGCCCTGGATGCCGCGCGCGCTTTCTATCTGTGCAAAGACCTCCCCCGCCGCGGGCTTCCACACCTTGGGTACCTTCGCGCGTATCGGTCCGGAGGGGAGACCGTCGAGCGCCTGCTCGACGAGAGCGATGCTCTGGTATATCTCGAGAAGTCGTATGTAATAGCGGTCGAAGCTGTCGCCGCCTCGAAGTACCGGAACATCGAAGTCGAGCCGGGCGTAGACGCCATAGGGCGCATCCTTGCGCAGGTCGAGGCCGACGCCCGATGCCCGGAGATTGGGACCGGTCATGCCGTACTCGAGCGCCTGACCGGACTCGATGACGCCGACGCCCTTGGTTCTTCCGAGGAAAATTTCGTTGCCCGAAACGAGCCGGTCGAAGTCCTTGAGACGCGAGCGCAGGTCGGCGAAGGTGGATTTCACCTTCGACTCGAACTCCTGGGGAAGATCCTCGAAGACGCCCCCTGCGACGATATAGTTCAAGTTCATGCGCGAGCCCGTCACCGCCTCCAAAAGGTCGAGTATCCCTTCGCGCGCGGTGAAGGCGTACATCCAGCCCGTGACGGCGTTGAGGTCGATGGCCATGCTCGACACCATGACGAGATGGCTCGCTATGCGCTGCAACTCGCCTACGATCACGCGCAGATACTCCGCCCTTTCGGGAACGGCGATACCGCCGAGCTTCTCGAGGGCGAGAGCGTAGCCCCAGCTGTTCAGGGCTCCGGCCAGGTAATCGAAACGAGAGGTGTAGGGAGCGAATTGCGCGTAGGTCCGCGACTCCGCGAGTTTTTCCATGCCTCGGTGCAGATAGCCGATTATGTTTTCGCAGCCGACTATGCTCTCTCCATTGAGACGCAGCTTGGCATGATAGACGCCGTGGGTGCTCGGATGCTGCGGGCCGAGATTGAGCGTGTATTCCTGGGTCTCGATCGTGTCGGATGCACCGTCTTCGACGCCGGCGATCGGGCTGTCGCTCACTTTTGCGCTCCTTTCGCAGCGCCCGCTTCGCGGGCCGCGAAACGGGGCGTCCGCTCGACGACGAAATCCTTGCGCAGGGGATGTCCCTCGAAGTCGTCCTTGCAGAGTATGCGCTTGAGGCCCATCCTGCCCTCGAAACTCACGCCCATGAGGTCCCAGACCTCGCGCTCGAGGACATCCGCGGCCTTCCAGACGCCCATGACAGAGGGCAGTTTGGGGTCGGCCTTGTCGATGCGCACCCTGACCGTGAAGATACCCACCTGCCCCTCGCCTCCCCTGTCGAGAAGGCGATAGGCGAGATCGTAGCCTTCGGGATGATCGACGGCGTCGATGTCCATGAGCACGAAGTCGCCCGCGTTCTTGAGCGCGGACAGCACCTCGACGAGCTCTGACCCCGCGACGCTCAATTCTCGGCCGTCGACCGGGCGGCCCAGCGCCTTGGAAATCAGCTCGGCTTCACGCATGGAGCTTCGCCTTCGCGATGGCCGGGCTGCGCAGCTTGGCGCGCAGCTTCAAAAACGCGTCGATGAGGGCTTCGGGCCGCGGGGGACAGCCCGGCACGTAGACGTCGACCGGAACGATCTTGTCCACGCCCTCGACGACCGAGTAGGCGTCGGCGAAGGGGCCGCCGCAGATGGCGCAGCTGCCCATCGCCATCACGTATTTGGGCTCGGGCATCTGATCGTAGAGGCGGCGCAGGACAGGCGCCATCTTGTCGGTGACCGTGCCGGCCACGATCATGAGGTCGGCCTGGCGCGGAGAAGGACGGAAGACCTCGAAGCCGAAGCGCGACAGATCGTAGCGCGCCCCTCCCGCGGCCATCATCTCGATGGCGCAGCAGGCTAGCCCGAAGGAAACGGGCCAGAGTGAGTTGGATCTGCAGAAGTCGAGCGCCTTCTCCACCGTCGAGAAGACGGTATAGATCGCGTTGTTCTTGAGCGCCTCGATATCCTTGTCCTCTACTTCCATTCGAAGGCCCCCTTACGCCAGGCGTACCAGATGCCCATCGCGAGCACCGCAATGAAGATCGCCATCTCGGCGAAGGAAAGCATTCCGGCCGACCGGAAGGTCAGAGCCCAGGGATAGAGAAAAACCGTCTCGACGTCGAAGACGACGAAGACGAGCGCGTAGAGATAGTAGCCGATTCTGAACTGGATCCAGGTCGGCCCTTCGGTGTCGAGTCCGCACTCGTAGGTGCGCTCCTTCTCCCGGCCCCGATGACGGGGCCGAAAGAGCCAGTTCGTCGCGATGACCACCATCGCGAAAAGGAATCCTCCCACGACGAAGATGAGGAGAGGAAGATAGCCGGTCAGCATCGTGCATCCCCCTCGTCAGAAAATGGCCGTTTGAGGCAGTTTCTTCGTCTTGATGTAGCCAATCATGGCTGGGGTCACGAGCTTGGCGATCTCGGGAAGAACGTGGGGCATCATGTGATCCATAGTCTTGGGCATGAGATCGGGCATTTGCCTCCGCATGTGATCCGGCATGGCGATCATGCCCTCGATCTTGGCAAGCATCTCGGGCATCACCTTGGGCATGAGGATGGGCATGAGCAAGGGCATCATGCCGGGCATCATCGCGGCCATGAGCCTGTCGAGCCCCGGCACCTTGGCCATCTGCATCATGCCTCGCAGCGGCAGGGGCAGGGCCTTGATCATGCTCGGAATGAGCATGGTCATGAGCTTGGCCATGTTCTCGGTCTGCATCAGGGTGATGACCTTGTCGAAGACTCCCCACATCTCGAGCGCGTAGTCGGTGGGATCGGGAAGATCGATGCCGAGCCCCTTGGCCGCGAGGGCGGCGAGGTCCTTGACGGGCATCTTCTGGTGATTGACGTCGGCGGAGACGCGCATCTGGAACTGGCAGCAGGGACAGAGGGCGACAACCGCGTCAGCTCCGGTGTCTATGGCCTCGTCGATCTTTCGCTTGCCGAGGACGTTCGAGGTCGGCTCCGGCTCGCTTATGCGCGTCAGGACCGAGCCGCAGCAGAGCGCGTTTTCGCGGTTGTGCGCCATCTCGACGAGCTCAATGCCGGGGATGGCCTGGAGAAGCTTGCGCGGCGGCTCGTAGACGCCGCCCGCGCGGCCGATATGGCAGGAATCATGGAAAGTCACTTTCATATCGACCGGGTGCGTAAACTTCAGCTCGCCCGAGTCCAGCTTGTCTTCGACTATCTCGGAGTAATGCTTGGCCTCGATGTTGAACTCGATCCCGAGCTTCTTCGCCCACTGCGGATAATATGTATGCCAGGAAAGCCAGCAGGCCGGGCAAGAGGAGACAACTGTCTTTACGCCCTTCTCCTGCATCTTGGAGATATTATGCCTGAGAATTTCCTCGAAGACGTCCCATCGCCCGGCGACGAGCATGGGGATTCCGCAACAAGCCTCGTCCTTGCCGAGCGTGGTAAACTCGATTCCGGCCGCGTCGAGCAGTCGGGCCGAACCAACGGCGATGTCGGGCTCGACGAAGGAGGCCGTGCAGCCGGCGAAGTAGGCTATCTCGGCCCTGTCCTTGATCTTGGGCCTGAGGTCGTCGGGTATCCACTTGTCGCGGTCCGCGGCGAAACTGGCCCAAATATTTTTCTCTTTGCGCGCGCTCGCGGCCATGAGCTCGAAAGCCGGGAAGGTCATGTTCTTTCCGGTGTTGACGAGCTCGCCGCGCATGACGGCCCAGGAGGGCTCGATGGGCAGGTCGAGTTGGCATTCGAAATCGCAGCGTTCGCAGGTGGTGCACATGAGAAAAGAATTCGTCGCTTCCTGATCGAACTTGTCCTTGCCCTCCACTACACGCCGGATAAAGGCCCATTTGCCGCGGGGGCTCGATGACTCCCAACCCTTGCCGTCGTAGAGGGTGCAAACCTGACGACAGTAGCCGCAGCCGGCGCAGGCATAGGCGTACCAAGCGATATCGCCCGGGATGCCCGCCTTGGCCTTCCATATCTCTTGGAGCTGAGGCCGCACCATGTTGCCCGCGACACGCACGATAGGCTCGAACCAGAGAGCGAACGTTATGACCATCTTCATGAGCCACAGGCCCGTGAGCTTCTTGGGATTGAACAGGTCCCGATCGTCCTTGTCGCGTTTATGGTCCTGCCATAGCTTGAGGCGCATGCCGTGAACGGCCCGGGCCTCTTGACCCAAGAAAAGTCCGGATGCGTAGGCCCGTCCGCCCAGGCGTTTAGCGAGCCTCAAGATGCTGAGGGAAAGTGTGAAAGCGAGGTTGAAGGTGAACCTGCGCTTGTCGTGCGGGATGAGGCAGAGGAGAATGACCTCCCCGCCCTTGACTCCGGTGGCCTCGACGACCACGGGCGGCCTGATCATCGCGTCTAGGCGGTTGAAGAAGATCGAGAGGGAGGAGAGAGGGATTATCACCTCGGCAGGAACTATCGAAGGCCCGATTCGCTTGGCCTTCATGGGATTGAAGCGATCCTCCCACTCATGGTCGCGCATCCCGTCGGGCAGCCAGGAGGCTCCGGCCGCGGCGACGATCGCCTTGAGCTTGGACTCGGCTTCGGCGGCCTTGGATTCGGGGCAGGCAAGCATCATGATATAGGACTCGGGGAGGATCGGCCGCGGGTGGGGTTCGCCGTTGTGCACCTTGGCGGGCACCTTGTTCTTGAGTCGGGCCGCCGTCGGGTTGAAGAAACCCACGTGCCAGAGAGGAAGTCCCTGCTTCTGTGTCTGGACGATGATCTCCTGAACCTTGGAGATGGTCAGGGCCTCGATGGCGAAGACCTTGTCCTCCTCGTTCTTGCGAAGGCGGATGGTCACGCTCGTGATGATGCCGGTGGCGCCCATGGCGCCGCCCACCAGGGCCAGGTCGCGGCCCGTGAGAACGCGGCGGGAGCCGTCGGGATTGACGAGGGTGGCCGACTCTACGTTCTGCTCGAACCAGCCGTACTGGTAACCGCCGAAACCCGAACCGCCCTGGGCGAGCCAACCGCCGACTGTGGAACCCGGGGCACTGGTCGGAACCATGCGAGGCGCAAGCCCGCGGAAGGCGAGCTGGAAGCCCAGATGCTTCCAGACGATGCCGGGTTCTACGGTTGCAGTCATTTTCTCTTCGTCGATCGCGAGCACTCGGTCGAGGTGGATGAGCTCGACGACGACAGCCCCGTCCGGCGGAATGACGCCGCCGTAGCCCGAGGTCGCGGCCGCGCGCGGCACGATCTGGACATGGTTTTTCGCGGCCCATTCGACCACGGCTATGACCTCGTCCTCGCTCCTCGGCTGCACGATGGCCGAAGGGACAGTCCGACCGACCATGAGTTTGGGCATAGAGGGAAGCTCGCCTAAGTCGGTCTCGTACAGATGGCGCTCCCGCTCGCTCAGATTCAGCCTGAGGCCGTCGATTTTCCCTAACGAGGCGAGAGCCTCGGCATTAAGCTCTTTCAGCTTCGACACAGTTTTCCCCCTCCTAAGAATCGCGAAATGTGCGGAGCGAAACTCCGCCCAGGTTTTCGGTAAACGATATGGCAAGCCTTCAACCGTCGATGTGGCGAAAGGGCGCTCTCTCAGCACATCTCGCTTGCGGCAATGAAGGCTCTCGCCGATCAAACGTTGAGCAGTATAAAGCCTTTTTTATAATATGACAATGGATATATTAAGTATATTATACATACATCCTTATCTATAAAATTTAGGCCATAGCCTATCCATGATATTTCGACCATTGCGTCGATCTAAAGGATAGGGACTTGAATATATTGATCAATAATTATATATATATTCTTAGATAATAGGCACAAGCCCCATGGAATGCTCGGCAGCCAACTATGTGGCATTGCATTTACCTTCGCATTTGTGCTGGTTTAAAGGAGTCTCCTATGCCCAAGTACCTAGTCATTGGCGGTGTCGCCGGCGGGGCGACTGCTGCGGCTCGACTCAGGCGTCTTGACGAAAAGGCTTCCATAGTCCTTTTCGAACGAGGCGATTACGTGAGCTATGCCAATTGCGGCCTCCCGTATTATGCCGGAGGCGTAATAAAAGAGCGCTCCAAGCTCTTCGTGATGACGCCGGAACGACTCAAGGCAACCCTCGCTATCGACGTTCGCACGGGCAGCGAAGTTCTTTCGATAGATCCGATCGCGAAAAAGGTCAAGGTTCTTGAAAAACAGACGGGACGCTCCTATGAAGAGTCCTACGATGCCCTCGTTCTGTCTCCGGGAGCGGAGCCTCTGCGCCCGAACATCCCGGGAATAGGCGACAAGGGCGTCTTCACTCTCCGTTCGGTGCCCGACATCGACGGTATAAAGGAAGAGCTCGACGCGCGCAGGCCCGAACGCGTCGTAGTAGTCGGCGCGGGCTTCATCGGCCTCGAAATGGCCGAAAACCTCCACGAGCGCGGAATTTTCGTGACGATTGTCGAGGCACTCGATCAAGTCATGAATCCCATCGATTTCGAGATGGCCGCGATCGTGCACCAACACCTCAAGTCGAAGGGTATCGAGCTCTACCTCTCCGACTCCGTCACGGCCTTCGAACGCAGGGACGGAAAGCTCATCGTCGATCTCAAGTCCGGCGTCAGACTGCCTTCGGACATGGTCATCCTCTCGATAGGCGTCCGCCCGGATACCAAGCTCGCGCGTGAGGCGGGCATAGCTCTCGACCCAAGAGGCTACATCGTCACGGACACTCACATGCGGACGAGCGACGGCGCCATATATGCCGTGGGCGATGCCATTTCCTTCACGAGCCCTCTCACCGGAAGACCTACCGCCGTTCCTCTCGCGGGCCCTGCGAATAAGCAGGCTCGTATCGCGGCGGACAATATCGCCGGAGACCGGGAGGCCGAGTATCACGGGGCGATCGGCACCTCCATCGCCAAGGTCTTCGATTTGACGGTCGCCTGCACCGGCCTTTCGGAGAAGGTCCTTCGGAAGGAAGATCTTCCCCATGCGTCGGTGATAGTCCACCCTCAAAGCCACGCAGGCTACTATCCGGGCGCCAGACCCTTCTCGCTCAAGCTGGTCTACGATCCGACGAACGGCCGCATTCTCGGCGCTCAGGCTGTGGGCTACGAGGGAGTCGACAAGCGCATCGATGTCATCGCCGCCTTCATCGCAGTGGGTTCCCGCGTCGATGCCCTGACGGAGTTCGAGCATGCCTATGCCCCTCCCTTCGCGAGCGCCAAGGATCCCGTGAACTATGCCGGTTTCGTGGCGGAAAACATCCTGCGAGGCCGGAGCGCCCAGGTACGCTGGAACGATGTCGAGAGACTCAAGGCCGAGGGCGCATTCATTCTCGATGTGCGCACTCCCGAGGAATTCGCGCTCGGACACATCGAGGGCGCCGTCAATATTTCCAACACCCTGATCCGCGAGAGGCTCGACGAGGTGCCGCGAGACAGATTCGTGCTCGTCTACTGCGGCGTCGGCATTCGCGGCTACCTCGCCGAACGCATTCTGCGGCAGAACGGATGGACCAGACTCGCCAATCTCGCGGGAGGATGGAAAACCTACGAGGCCGCGAGCGGGCGCCAGGACAATACGGGGATCTTCAGGCCGGGCGCACCCGGTCTGACCAAGCCCGACCACGGACCGATCTCCTATGCCGAAGGCTCGGGCATGCCGGAGCCCCTCGCCTCCCGCTCCTCCGAGACTATCGTGGTCGATGCCTGCGGCCTCCAATGCCCCGGCCCGATCATGCGTCTCAAAACGGAGGTAGACCGCGTCGCGGCCGGAACCACGATCGTCGTACGCGCCACGGATCCGGGTTTCGTACGGGACGCCAAGGCTTGGTGCACGCTCACCGGAAATGAGCTGCGCGGCATCGAAGACAAACAGGGGCTTTTCGAGGCGGTCATCGTCAAATCGGCCCGGGCGGCGGAAGCCGAAAGCGCTTCTTCACCCGCCCTCGTACGGTCCATGGGCAGCGAAGCGACCTTCATCGTCTTCTCGGACGATCTGGATAAGGCGCTCGCGAGCTTCATACTGGCCAATGGCGCGGCGGCCTTGGGCAAAAAAGTCACCATGTTCTTCACTTTCTGGGGACTTTCGGTCATACGCCGCCGCGAGAGAGTGCGTGCGGCCAAAGGCTTCATGGACAGGATGTTCGGACTTCTTTTGCCGCGGGGCAGTCAGAGTCTTTCCCTATCGCGCAACAACTTCGCCGGTCTGGGACCCGCCATCATGAGAAGGCGCATGAAGCTGAAGCAGGTCGACCAGCTCGCCACGATGATCGCGGCGGCTATCGCCGCGGGAGTGCATATGACGGCCTGCCAAATGTCCATGGATCTTTTGGGCATCTCGCGTGCGGAACTCATCCCGGGAGTCGAAGTCGGAGGCGTAGCTACCTACTTCGAGGCTGCAAGTTCGGCGAACGTCAATCTTTTCATCTGAGTGTCGAAAAGAGCGCGGTCCCGCACGGTCTGTGACGATTGTTACAGAACGCGCGGGGCCGTTTCGCTACATTACAGCATGGAGCCGCGACCAGTCCATTTTCAAAAGGGGGCGAAGCGCGTCATTCCGCCACACTACTTTCCAGGAGAAACGCATGAGCGTGATAGTCTATTCGACTCCATCCTGCCCCTACTGCAGGATGGTCAAGGAATTCTTGAAGAAAAAGCAGGTTCCCTTCGAGGATTGCGATGTCTCGCGGGACCAGCATCGCGCCGAAGAGATGGTCAGGAAGTCCGGACAGATGGGAGTCCCCGTCACGGACGTCAACGGCCGCATACTCATCGGATATCGCCCAGCGGAGATCGAGAGCGCTCTTCGCCGATGAACAAGGTGGCTCTGCGCCGCAACAACTACGGACTCGCGAGAACGATAGGCGCAGTGCTGTTCTCCGGGGCCGTCATCGTCGTAGCCTTTGCCATGTCGTATTTCTACTCGCCGCGCAGGTGGTGCGCCATCTGCCCCGTGGGCGCGCTCCAAGACAATGTGGCCAGACGACAAGCGCAGCGGCGCGCAACGGCCGAGAAAGCCTAAGCACTCCCGCGCAATGTACGGCGCCTTCGGCCGACACGGCGCCGTAGCGCTAATTTTGAATGGCCGCCGCGAACTTCTCCTGGAAAACGAAACGATCGCCGACAATCTTGATTATCGCCGCCTCTTTGCCTTCGGGATTATGGGTCGACTTCCCGATCTTGATGTGCCCTGTGATCCCCTGGATGTCGCAGCTTTCCAGAGCCTGAGCGATTTTCCTTCCATCGAGGGATTGGGCCCGGTTGAGCGCGTCTACGAGCATGAGCACCGCGTCGTTAGCCAGATAACCCGGCATTTCCGGGTCCTTCCCGAACGCTTGCTTATAGGCGTCTTTGTAGCTCTTCACCGCCGGATCGTCGAAATCGAGGTGGTTGACGTAGTAACAGCCTTCGAGCGCCCCTCCCGCCATGGGAAGAAGATTCGCGGAAGGCCAGCCGTCGCCGCCCATCATGACGGTTGTGATGCCCATGCGTCGCGCCTGTTTCGCCGCGAGCGCGATGTCCTTGTCGAAAACGGGCGCGAAAATGATATCCGGTTTGGCCGCCTTGATCGTCCTGAGCTCCGGGCCGAAATCCATGTCGTCGCCCTTGAAACTGACCGACGCGACGACCTTGCCCCCGAGCCATCTGAAGTTTTCGTTGAAGAATTCCCCCAAACCGAGGGAATATGCGTCGTCCACCTTCATGAGGATGGCTGCGGTGTGCGCTCCGAGTCGTTTATATGCGTACGTCGCAGCCACCTGCCCTTGATAGGGGTCGATGAAACAGGCGCGGAACATGAATGGGTTGACGCGGTTGTCCGTCACGGTCACGTTCGGGTTCGTCGCAGTGGTGGCGATGCAGGGAGTAGCGGCCGCCTCGATGACCTGAGCCACCGGAATTGCCTCCCGCGAGAACATGGGACCTACGATGGCCGTGACGTGGTCGCTGGAAGTCAGCTTTTTCGCATCTTCTTCGGCCGCGCTTGCGTCGCCGTGATCGTCATACGAGACCACGGCGAGGCGGTAGGCCTTTCCGCCGATGCTGACGCCGCCTTTGGTATCGACATCGTCGAGTAGCATCTTGATGGTATTGAGCTCGGACTGTCCCCAATCGGCGTTATCTCCCGTGAGCGACCCGAGCCATCCCACTTTTATGGTGCCGATTTTCCCGGTGGAGCCGGAGCAGCCGATCAGGGCGATGCCCAGGGCGAGGATCACGATAAGGCGCAGGCGCATATGCCCTCCTAAATGTTTCTTTCGAAGGGTACAGTATAGGGCGATTATGCGTGGACGCAAGACATAAAAAACGATTGGGTCCAGAGAAGAGGCCTGGCTCGGTAGCCTGAGCGATTCATGCTACCGGATATCGAGATCGCCCAAGCGGATAGGCGCCGAACTCTCGGGCCGAGTCCACCATGGCAAGGATGTTTTCGGCCGGCACCTCGTCCATGATCGTGTGGACGGCGCTGAGTATGTAGCCGCCACCCCTTCCGAGGAGGCCTATGACCCGCTTGACCTCCGCGCGCACCTCCTCGGGGCTGCCGTAGGGAAGTATCCTTTGCGTATCGATCGCCCCGCAGAAGGTCAGATCCTTTCCGTATGTTTTCTTGAGCCGTTCCAGATCCGACATCCGCCCCGCGCCGGATTGGATCGGATTCAATATGTCTACGCCTATCTCGATGAGATCCGGGATGAGGTCGAAAACGTCGCCGTCCGAGTGGAAAAACACCTTGGCCTTCGTCTTCGACTTTATGAAGGCTATGAGATCGGCATGCACGGGCTTGAGCATTTCACGATACAGATGCGGCGAAATGAGCAGATTGTCCTGGCTGCCGAGATCGTCGCCGATTTTGATGATGTCGAGATTCGGTCCCGCTTCGTCCAGGAAACGGCCCATGAGGGCTTTGCACAAGCCTTCGATCTTCCAGAGGAGGGCGCCGGCGAACTCGCTCTCCACGAGCATATTCTCCAAAAACTTATCCAAGCCCTGCAAGGCATGGGCTCGCTCGAAGGGGAAAAGAAGCCAGGGACAGCCCATAACGGCGTACTCTCCCTGAGCTGCAAGACCCGAGGCCTCCTCGCGTACATGGGCGACCCGGCTCGGATCGGACATATCGGGCCAGGGATAGGCCTCTATATCGGCCATGCTCCTCGCGTCGGCCATGGGATGGATGCCGGGATACCAGTGGCCGCTCTCGATCTCCGTCGATCCGGTCCCCCAATCGTCGAAAAAGGGGTCGTGGGGAGGCCGTGATTTTGCGCGATCGTATACGGCGGCCGGAAAACGATCGAGGACGGCGCGAACGTCCGTACCCAGGCGCTCCATGGCTTCTTCGCCGGGAAGAGCCGTGCCGAGCTCGGGCCAGTCGTAGATATACCGCTCAGGTTCCTCGAGACCGAGCGCCGATCCAAGCGCACGATATGCTTTCATCTTGATGCCCGTCGCATTGGTCGCGCCGACAATGATCGGAACCCTGTCGGGTTCCTCATGGGCGATCGCAGCCAGGACACGCTCCCGTCCTGTCATTCAGATCTCCTCTTGGGATCAGACTCCGCCCTCAGCCGGCAACACATTCGAGCGGTCGAGTTGAGCTCATGCTGAAAAATAGACAAGCCGGCCTTGCAGCCGGCTCGGACATTACCATCCCCAAGG
>CAWBCC010000003.1:0-11189 GCA_963787185.1 uncultured bacterium
CACGATGCAAGTCTTCGTCCGCGAATATCACACGATGATCGCAGCACCCGTCCAATGTGATGTTGATGGAATACCGAAGGGGTCGCAGGGCGAAAACATACCGCGGATGAGGTCGACCGGCAACTATGCCCTTCGTCCCCGTCGACAGAGTTCCTGGTTCACACGGGCGCACGCATGATGCTCCTGGGGCCGCTTAACATTGTACTATGCCGAGCAGGAGGACAGCCATGATTGCAATCAAGGAGTTCAAGGAAACCGATCCTTGGGACTATTCGGCCGAGGAGGACAGGGCGCAAGTTCTAACCCTCCCCAATCGACGCTTCGCATGGATCGAGGGAGGTGGAGACCCGAATGGGCCTGTCTTCGCTGCGGCGACGACGGCTCTCTACGGCCTAAGCTATGCGGTACGCATGAGCTACCGGAGCGAAATGGCGCCCCAGGGTTCGGGCCCTTACACCGTAGGCGTGCTGCAGGGGCGCTGGGATATCGCGGCAGGAGAGAGCTTTTTCGATCCGGCGCACAAGGGGAAACTCACGTGGGTCATCATGATACGCCAGCCCGACTTCCTCGATGAGAAATTATTCACCCGCTTCCGAGAAGAGGCGCGGGCCAAGGCGATCAAGAAAAAGACGATAGAGTCGGAATACTTCGACAGGCTCTGTTTCGGCGAGCGCGACGGTGGGCGATATGCGCAAATTCTGCACCGCGGTCCCTATGCCGACGAGAGCAAAACCTTCACTCGGCTTGAGGAATATCTCTCGGCCCAAGGTCTGCACCGCGACGGTAAATGGCATTGGGAACTTTACCACGGTGACCCACGCCGCGTTGCGCCTGCAAAGCTCAAAACTTTTCTGCGCGTCCAGCTCTGCGGAGCACCTACTGGGATGAACGATGTGAAAGGGTGAAACGCCTGTTCTCGTGGAGGGGTAGGTAGAAAGAAAGTATGAGGTGGGATACCATTAATAATCACCGGAGGTATCGAATGAAACGGCTTTTAGTCCTTGTAGCTGTCATTCTGGCTGTTGGCTTCTCCTCTTTGGCCTATGCCGATACTCATGCAAAGCATGATCAACAGTGGAACCAACAACACGCGCAGGTATGGAAGTCTCATTCCAAGCAATGGGCAGAATATGACCGTGAATGGCAGGCCCATCGTGGGTCTAGACCGGAGGACATCAGGTGGCGTAAAGACCATGCCAAACAGTGGCATGATTGGTTTCAGTGGCATAACGATGAGAGAGATGATGGTGGGAGAAGCGGTTTGAGCATCCAGCTTGATCTCAACTTTTAGCGGAAAACCGATATAAGGCCGTCGGCAAACGTCCGACGGCATATTTTCGTCGACAGGCAGCAGCAATATGAGTGCCTGGGTCTATCGCAACTAGGCCTAGACCCAACAGTCGTGTCACCAGCCGCCAGAACAATCTCCCGACGTCTGGCATCGGGGCGACCGGCTCTTTAAGCGTCAATTCCACAGCATCATTCCTGACATTCCCCCTCGAACCTCAGAACCGACGATAATTGCGTCGGGAAACAATGGCTCGTTTGATATTCGAGACTTTGTTCCTTTCTATTGCATTGCAACAACAATCATGATAAAATCAACATTATCGGGCAGTAAGTGTATCGAAATTGGTAGAAACTCTGCCTGTGGGCTGCATGACCGCGATTACCGCCCGTTTCAATATCCCTTGGCCATGAGGGCCGAGGGAATCATCAAGGAGGTCGAAGCTATGGCGAAATCAATGCGCGCGCAAATTGTCGAGGCGCCGGGCAGGCTGGTTTTGAAGGAATTGCCCGTACCCGAGATCGACGACGATGAGGTTCTCGTCAAAGTCAAGGTCTGCGGCATATGCGGCACCGACCTGAAAATATTTGCCGGGCACTATGCCGCGGATCGTTTGCCTCTTGTCTCGGGCCATGAGTTCTGGGGGATCGTCGAGAAGGTCGGGAAGAATGCGAGAGGGATCAGGGCAGGGGACAGAGTTTCCGCCGACATCTGCCTGACATGCGGCACCTGCTATTTCTGCCGCAGGGGAGAGGGCCTGCTCTGTCAGAATTTCACCCAACTCGGGATACATACGAACGGGGCCTTCGCCGAGTATGTCAAAGCGCCGTGGAAGAATTGCTATGTCGTTCCCGAGGGCGTGGACGATTATTCGGCCGCTTTCATCGAGCCGATGACCGCGGTGCTCGAGGCCTCGAAACGCATGAGCTGCACGATATCCTCGAGCGTAGTCGTGATCGGATGCGGATTGGGGCTCCTACACGCCGCGATGGCGAAGCTTCGGGGCGCGGCCCCCGTCATCGTAACGGGTGACAGCAAGGCTCGCCTCGAGATAGGCAGACGCATGGGTGTCGCGGATTTCTTCATAAATATCAATGAAGTCGAAGATCCGGTGAGCGAGGTGATGAAGATTACCGGCGGCGTGGGTGCGGATTACGTTCTCGAGGCCGTAGGTACGCCGGCGACCTACGAACAGGCCTTCAAGATGGCGCGCAGAGGCGGCGTGGTAGAGGCATTCGGCGTCGTCCAGCAGGGGAAAACGGCGTCCTTCGAACCCTACGAGTTCGTCCTCGGCGAGAAGAAAGTCAGAGGCAGTTGCGCGGGCATCGGCAACGACTGGGCCGAGGCCATCAACCTCCTTGCGTATAAGCGTATCGACCCTCGGCCGCTCTTCTCCGAGGTCGTGCCCCTGGAGGAGCTGGAGAAGGCCTTCCAAGAATTGAAAACGGACAAAGAGATCATCAAGATCTTCGTTTCGCCCGAGATCGATCACAGAATCAGGATCAACTGAAGAAAGGAGCGGAGAGAATGAGCTACAAAGACACCTTGCTGAGCCCTATCAAAATCGGAACGCGGGAATGCCCGAATCGTTTCTTCATACAGGCAATGGAGTGCAACGACGAGGACGAGAGCGGAAACCCCTCCGAAACGACGACGAGGAGGTATGAGGAGCTTTTCAGAGGAGAAGCGGGTCTCGTCAGCCTCGAGGCGATATCCATAACCCGAGAGAGCCGAGGACGGGACAACCAGCTCATGATAATGGCTCCCAACAAGGAACCTCTCACGAAATTCGTGAAGCGCGTGAAGACAGCCAATCCCAAGTCCTTGTTCATCTTTCAATTGACGCACTCCGGCGAACTGAGCAGTCCCGAATTCTCGAGGAGAGTGACGGTGAAGCCCTTGCACGGATACGGGGGGGACCTGCTCGGCGAGGAAGAGGTGGAAAAGATCATGGACGGCTTCGTCCTCGCCGCCCGGATAGCTCACGATGCCGGAGCCGATGGCATAGACATGAAGCTCTGCCACGGATATCTGGGATCACAGATACTGCGTCCATACAACGACAGGAAATGGAAGTACGGCGGCCCTTGGGAGAATCGCAGTCGTTTTGCGTTTGAGCTCTATGAGAGAATCGCCAAGGCGGTCGATGACGAGGATTTTCTCATCGGTTCGAAAGTATCGGCCTGGGAAGGTTTTCCCGGCGGATTCGGTACGGCGGGCGTCCGTTCCCCGGTCATAGATCTCAAGGAACCCATAGCGCTCCTCAAGGGTCTCGAGAAGCGAGGAGCCCAATTCTTCATCCAATCCGCCGGCAGCCCCTCCATCACGATCTCCCTCACTCAAGTGGACCGGCACGTCCCCTATTTCGCCTATCTTCACCAAACCTTCGCAAAGGCCTTCCGGGACAATCTCAGGCCGGAGACGGTCGTCATAGGCTCGAACTTTTCCGTGTTCCGAAACGGCAAGAACAGGCTCTGTGCGGTCACAGAGGAAGAGAGTTCCCTTCTCAGTTTCGGTGCAGCCTGCATCGAAGAAGGCGTCAGCGATATGATCGGGCTCGGTCGCCAGTCCTTCGCCGACCCATACCTGCCCCGAAAACTCCGGGAGGGCAAGGAATCCGAGATCAAGTATTGCACAGTGTGCGATAACTGCCTCGAACTTCTCATACAACAGAGCAAGGTCGGCTGTTGCACCTACGATAAGCGTTATACGGAAATCCTGGTCCAAACCAGAAAAGAAAAAGGCGACCTGAGAGTGCATCATACCTGATTTTCCCCGGCCCGACTCGCGCGAGTCGGCAACGAGCGTCGGACGAAGGAAGAGGTAACAGCATGAGGCTATCGGCTTTCACCGTATTGTACAAAGATAAGCCGCTCGGCGATGTGCTCGATATATTCCATGCCAAAGGCATCCGCTATGCGGAGGTCGGAGCGGGCGGTTTCATCGGCAAGGAGCATTGCGACCCGGCTCTTCTGCTGGCCGACGAGCGGGCACGGGAAGATTTCCGGGAGCTTTTTCTCCGAAGGGATATGGGAATTTCGGCGTTAAGCTGCCACGGGAATCCCGTTCACCCCCAGAAGCAGCTGGCGGAAAAATACGATCGCGACATCAGGGAGGCGATAGATCTGGCCGCCCTTCTCGGCATCGAATGTGTCGTCACTTTCTCGGGTTGTCCGGGCGATAGCGACGGATCGCTCTATCCCAATTGGCCCGTATCCCCTTTCCCCGAAGACTTCCAGACCGTGCTTGCCTGGCAATGGGAAAAGAAACTGGTGCCTTATTGGCATGACATGGGCATGTACGCGGAAGACAAAGGCGTCAAGATCGCACTCGAGATGCATGGCGGATACTCCGTGCATTCTCCGGCCACCGCGATCCGCCTGAGACGTGAGTCTCGAAGTCCGGCCATCGGGGCAAATCTCGACCCCAGTCATATGTGGTGGCAGGGTATAGACCCGGGACAGGCGGCTCGACACCTGGGGAAGGAGGCTTGCCTTTTTCATTTTCATGCCAAGGACGCGGCGATCGATGCCGCGAATGCTTCCTATTACGGACTCACCGACATGCAAAGCTTTGCGGCCGTATTCGGCCGCGCATGGCAATTCCGCACCGTGGGCTTCGGTCATGGGCTGAAGGAGTGGGCGGATATCTTCAGCTCGCTGCGCGCCGCCGAATACGACGGTATCGTGAGCATCGAGCATGAGGACTCTTATATGTCCGTGGAGGAGGGCCTGGACAAAGCCATCGCGAACCTCAGGCAGGTCATGATATTCGACCCCGCATCCGCGCCCAAGGCCTTCGCGATCGATGAGAGGTTCGCCTCCGAATGATCAATACCCTCACACTCAATCCGGCCATCGACAGGGTCATGTACCTCGATGTTCTCGAAAAAAACTTGACCAATCGCATCGAGGACGTCGCCGAGGTCATAGGCGGGAAGGGCACGCATGTCTCGATCAACCTGAAACTGCTTGGACAGAACAGTCGTGCCTTCGGCATATGCCATGGCGCCTCGGGAAGACGTATCATCGGCTACCTCGAGAACTATGGCCTGGAGGTAGCCTTCATTCACAAAGAAGGCGCCTCCAGCAGGACCAACTACCTTATAGTCGAGCGAAACAACGATTGTACGATCATCGCGGAAAAGGGCGTTCCCCTCGGCGAGGACGACTTGGCCGAGATCGTCGCCATGCTGAAGGAGCGGACGGGAAAGGAAGACAGCCTGGTGCTTTCGGGAGACGCAAGCAATTGTTCGAATCCCTACGTCTATAACGACATCCTCGCCGAGCTTCGAGACAAGGGTCTCCGCGTCTTCGTCGACACGAGCGGGCCCGCTCTGGCCAGGTGCGCGGCGGATGCTCCCTTCCTCATAAAGCCCAATCTCGACGAACTTTCCACACTCTGCGGAAGAGAGGTCTCCGGCGACGATCAGGACCTGTTGCGGGCTCTCGATTCCTTGGACAAGTTCGACGTCAAGTTCGTGGCCGTGTCTCTCGGGAAGGGCGGTTCTATCGTCAAATGTCCGCAAGGCATTTACCGGGCCGTCCCTCCGCCCGTTCATGTCAGGAATACCATAGGCTGCGGCGATTGCTTCCTTGCCGGACTCGTCCACGGCATCACCGAAGGCATGTCCATAGAGACGACGCTCGGCATCGCCACTGCCGCCTCGGCGGCGACCGCCGAGTCGTCGCTCTCGGTCGGATTCGACGAGGCTCGCGCCGGCGGGCTCATCGCGAGCTGCGAAATACGTAAGCTCGCCTGAGCGGGCCCACGGCAACAGAATGCAGGCGGAACGGATAGGAGCTATCAAAGATGAGCGGTCTTTCTTACCTGGAAATGCGACGCGAGATGGTGAAGGTCGCCAGGCTCATGTGGGAGCGAAGATTGACGAATGCGGCGGGAGGCAATTTCGCCGTGAAAGTGGCGCCCGGTCACATGCTCGTGAGTCCTTCTCTCATGTCCGAGCGCAAACATTGCGAACTCGAGGTCGATGACTTTCTTCTTGTCGACGAAGAGCTGCGAATCCTCGAAGGCAGCGGAAAGCTCTCGCGCGAGACCTATATGCACAAGCTCATACTCGGCAACTTCGACAACATCGGCTGCACGATCCATGCCCATCCATTCTATTGCATGGTCTATGTCGTCCAGGCGAAGCCCATTCCGAGTGTCTCGGAAGCAACCATGGGGCGGGGGGCTGTCGGGTGCATTCAGTATACCAAGGCATACACGAAGGAGCTTTCCGAGAACGTCTATCGCTACTTCGAGGAGCACCGCGCGGTGGCCGAGAAGAAGCCCATCGGTTGCATCCTTCCCCTCCACGGCGTCGTCGTTTCCGGGGACGACATCTATATGGCCTACAGCATGCTCGAGCGGATAGAGTGCGACGCCATGTGCGGGATTTTCAAGAACAACATCTAGGCCTCCGAGGGGCGACGCACGGGCGTCGCCGGGGCTAGATTTCGATTCCCGGCAATGATATCGATATCCTAGCTGGCATAAAGGACGTACACAATGCTTGGCTTCGAAAGAAAGGCGGAGATAGCCACCATACTCGAACGCGCCGGCAAGATCGATGTCGCGTCGCTCTCGGAACGATTCGAAGTATGCAAAGAAACCATACGACGCGACCTGCGCGAACTCGAAAAAGATGGCATCATCAAGAGGACGCATGGGGGTGCCGTCCTGGAATTTGCCGCATCGAGGGCCCAGGCCGAATTCCCCGTCTCGGTCAGGGAAGTCCAACGTCAAGAGGAAAAGCTCGTTATCTGCAGACGAGCCGCTTCCATGATCGAGGACGGCGATACCGTCTTTATGGACAACAGTTCGACCACGCTCTACCTGCTGAGGTACCTGCCCAAGGACATCAGGATATGCATCGTCACGAATTCGCTGAAACTGCTTCTTGAAGCCGTTCGCGTTCACAATCCCTGCCTGCAATTCATCTGCTTGGGCGGCGAGTTCAAGGAGAGCAACATGTCTTTCTCCGGGGCCATCCCTCAACGGATCGCGCGGGATTACTATCCGAGCAAAGCCTTCATGTCCTGCGCGAGCATAAACGAACAGCAGATGCTGACCGATTCCAGCGCCGCCGAAGTCGATACGAAGCGATTGATGATCGAGCGTTCGCAGAACGTGATCATTCTCGCCGACTATACGAAGTTCACGAGAATGGGCCAGGTCTTCCTGGCGAATTTCACCGACATCGACTGCATTGTCACCGACGACAAAACCGAGCTTCCTTCTCTCGGCTACCTGGGCAAATATGCGACGAAGCTTGTGGTGGCCGAATGAGCAAGAAGGACACGAGCTGCCTGGCCTTCGATCTCGGGGGGAGCGGAGGCAAGCTCGTCCTCTGTCGTTTCGACGGCGAGCGCATTTCGCTCGAGGCTGTCCATAGATTCACAAACGAGCCCGTTTCCGCCAACGACTGCCTCTACTGGGACCTTTGGCATATCTACCGGCAGATGAACGAGGGAGTCAAAAGAGCGGCCAAGCTCGCGAAAACCGGCATCGGGTCGATCGGTGTGGATGCTTTTTCGAACGATCATGCATTCATCGACGCTCGAGGCGAGCTGCTTACCCCGCTCCGATGCTATAGGGATGGGCGTACGGCAAGGTACAAGGATGCGATATATGCAAAAATGTCCCCCGACAGGCTATATGCCGCCTCCGGCAACCAGATAGCTCCCTTCAATACGCTCATGCAGCTCGCCGCTATGCGCGAGGCCGGACAAGCCCACATCCTGGATAATGCGCACAGGATGCTTTTCACCCCCGACCTCCTCATAAATTTCATGACGGGAGAGGCGGCGGCGGAATATACTATCGCTTCAGTCAGTCAAATGTTCGACTTCGGTAGAAGGGATTGGAACTCCGAGATCCTCGATGCCTTCGAGATCCCGCGGGGCATTCTGTGCGAAATCGTCGATCCCGGCACGGTGATCGGCGTCACGAGAGAATCGTACAATGAAATGTTGGGCGTTTCCGGATTCAAGGTCGTTTCGATCTGCGAGCACGACACGGCATCCGCCTTCCTCGCAGCTCCCTCGGAGGGCGAGCGTATCATCATCAGCAGCGGGACCTGGTCCCTCGTAGGGACCGAGGTGCCGGAGCCGATCATCGAGCCCCTGGGCTATCGTTATAACATCGCAAACGAAGGCGGGATGGAGGGGCGGCATCGACTGGTGCGCAACGTTATGGGACTCTGGATCATCCAGGAGCTCCGACGGCAGTATGAGCTGCGTGGCCTGGGCTGCGATTACGCGCAGATGGAGGATGCGGCCGCAAGGGCGAAGCCTTTCGCCTGCATGATCGATCCCGACGCCCCTGTGTTTTTTTCTCCGAAGGATATGGAGTCCGCGATCGTGCGTCATTGCGCCGAGAAGATGGAGCAGCCGCCGGAGACCATGGGAGAAATGGTGCGTTGCGTCACCGAAAGCCTCGCTTTCAAATATCGCTGGGCCGTCGAGAAGATCGAAGAACTCGTCGGCAGGCGTCTTACCGTCGTCAATGTCGTGGGAGGGGGCTCGCAGAACAGACTCCTCTGCCAATTTACGGCGAACGCCTGCAACAGGCCCGTGCTGGCCGGCCCCGACGAAGCGACCTCTCTGGGCAATTCCCTGGTTCAGCTCCTGGCCGACGGGCAGATATCCTCGATTGCGGAGGGGAAGGAACTCGTGCGACGATCCTTCCCCATAGTCGAATATCTGCCCCGAGAACCGAATTCTTGGGATGAGGAATACCATAAGTTCGTGGAGCTCTTCGCACTCCCCTGACTCGAAAAGCCCCAATTCATCGATGGCTAAACGACGAAACGATCCGCCGCGGCCATGACTTCGCCGATCAGCGTCGTCGTATGCACCGTGAGGTCGCCCGTTCCCGTGATCGCCTCATTGATCCCGCGAGTGCCCTGTCGTATCTCTTCGCTGTTCTGAACCACTTCACGATTCATGGAATCCAAGGCTTCGACGAGCCGGAACACCGAGGCGTTGCCCGTTTTCAGCTCGGCCGCCTCGCCGGCGATCTCGCGCGTAACGCTGACGAGGTCGGAGAGCGTATCGAGAACCTGCCGGCCCCCGATACGTTGCTCGCGCATCGCCTCTCCGATCTGGCTCACCGACGTGCCGAGCTCGGAGGATCCCTCGAGGATCGTTCCGAAGGACAGCACGGCCGCTCCCGCCGCCGCGCGAACCGACTCGATCGAAGTCGAGACCCGCCCCAGATCGTCCGAGATATCCTTGGATCGGGAGGTGGACTGTTCCGCGAGGCGCCTGATCTCGTCGGCCACGACGGCGAAGCCCTTGCCTGCCTCGCCCGCGTGGGCCGCCTCTATTGCGGCATTCATCGCCAGGAGATTCGTCCGATCCGCGATCTCGGTTATGAGCCGCGCCGCCTCGTTCAAGTTCTCGGAGTAGCGCACGATGGAATCGACCGTCTCGGTCACTTCTTCGATCCTCGCCTTGCCTTCGTTCCCTTTGCCCGCGAGAAGTACCGCTCCCCTCGAGGCGCCTTCCACGTTCGCGGCCACCGATTCGATATTCGCGATCATCTCCTCCACCGAGGCGGAGGACTGCGTAACACCGGCCGCTTGCCGCTGGATCATGTCCGTGAGCTTCTCGACACCCAGCGTCAGCCGCTGGATGGCCGCGATTACTTCCTTTACGGCCGTCGATTGACCGTCGAGTTGCCCTTGCGCGTTGCCGATGTTGGCATTGATCTGGATGACGGCGGCGCCCGTCTCCTCCATGTTCGCGGCGAGTGTCTGGCCGGCCTGTTCGAGAGTCTGGAGTTTCTGCTTGACTGTCAGCACAAGGGTCCTGAGGTCCGCGGCGAGACCGTTCACGGAGGTCGCTATGCGCCCGAGCTCGTCTTTGCCGTGATCCTCGGCGGCGACGGTAAGATCGCCGCCGCCGATCTTGTCGACCGCGGCGACGAGATTGAGAAGGGGCCGCGTGATGGATCGAATCATGAGGAGGGCGAAACCGGCCACTATGAGGATAAGGGCGAGGGAAATGGCGGTGATGACGTTCATCGCCGCAGCCACCTTGACGCTCGAAGCGTTCACGGTCGCGAGCGAAGCCAGTTTCGTCAAGTTGAAAAGCTTGGTCAGCTCATCCGCCAAAGCCTTGAACCTCAGCGTCACCATCATCGACGAGTCGGCTTTGGAACTGCCCGAGGTCAGAGCATCGGCAAACGCGGATGCCTCCTTTTCGTACAGCTCGAAGGAGGCCTTGATCGAGACTATCTCGGAAGACAGGTCCTTCGGCAGGCCCTTGAGCGCGATTAGGCTCTCGAGCGAACCCTTGCAGCCGGCGAGGGCCTCCTTGAATTCGGAGATCGCCACAGCCCCCGAAGTGGAGCCTTGCGCATGCTCCGCCGCCGCGCTCGAAAGGGCGATCCAGGATTTATAGAGCTGTCGCTCGACCGATGCGGATTCGATGACCATGGAAGAGTTGAGGCTTTCGGCGACCAGGGCCGCCGAAAGCCTCGCAAAATTGGTCCTCGCTATCCAAAGATTGCCGCCCATCGCCATGGCAATGAACGCCGTCAGGATGCCGAGTCTGGCGAGAATGCTTATGTCTCGCAAGCGGCGGAATCTCATCACGTGCCTCGCGCGGTTCGAACCGATTCCATCGCCTCGCGGCATAGCCTGGAGATCTCCTCGAATCGGCCGGCGGCGAGGAGTTCTTCCTTCACCATCCAGCTTCCCCCCACCGCGGCCACGTAGGGCAGGACGAGATAGGACGCGAGGTTGGTGGTATCCACTCCGCCCGTCGGTACGAAGAAGGCTTCGGCATAGGGACCATGGAGCGCTTTGAGCATTTTGAGGCCTCCCGAAGCCTCCGCAGGGAAGAACTTCAGGAGATAAGCAATACGTAACTGAACGGGGCCCGGCAGGTAA
>CAWBCC010000004.1:0-6659 GCA_963787185.1 uncultured bacterium
CTACGGGGCCCAAGAGCCGAGCATCGAAGCCTTCGTGGAAGACACGACCGAACTTCGTGCATCCGAGGAGAGCATGAGGCAGGCGCTTACCGAAAAGGAGCTCTACCAAAACGCGATAGAAGCCCTCGAGCAGGCTGTCCTCATCACGGAGCCGGATGGCAAGATTCGTGAGATCAATCGCGCCTTCTCGATCATCTACGGGTACGAACGCGATGAGGTCGTCGGACGCAATCCCCATATCCTCAACCCGGGCAAGTCGACCTATCTGGAACTGGGATACTCCGAAGAGGAATACGACAATCTTTTTAAGGTCGGGATATCCGATTCCATACTTCGCGCCGAACGGGCGTTAACTTCTGAAGTGTTCGAGGAGATGAAGAAGCATACCACGCTCGGCTACAATACGGTCAAGGGCAAGAAGGAATTCGCCATGGTCTCGGCCATAATCCTGCATCACCATGAACGATGGGACGGCTCCGGCTATCCGATGGCTATTGCGGGCGAAGATGTCCCACTGTCCGCCCGCATAACGGCCCTGGCCGACGTCTACGATGCCCTGCGGAGCGAGCGACCGTACAAGCGACCCTGGAGCCACGAAAGGGCGGTGCAGGAAATAGTTTCGAGCTCCGGCACTCATTTCTAACCGTCTCTGGTCGAGGACTTCGAGACGCTCAAGGACGTGTTCGACCGGATCTACAACGGCCTGGGCGACCACGTGAAGAGCGAATCCGAGCCGTCGGACTGGCAGGTAAAACTCGAGCTCGGTAACTTCGACGTGGATCGATCTCCGACTTGATTACGCCCTTCTTGGTGCTCATGCAGCCGCAGAGCTTCCGCTCGAGCGTCGTCACGATCGCGGAGGCCCTTCGCGCCCGCTCCGGGAAGGCGAATCGTTCGCCGGTCTCGGCGCAGCTTGATGTCCTTCCGCCGCTCGATCTGCAATATAGCCTGCTGTGAGATATCGACGATCTCCTCCCGTCTGATCTTGAACGACTCTCGGAGCTCAGCAAGTCGAGCTCCCGCGACGATTTCGGCTGTCTTCTGCCTTGCCTTGTCGCGAGCCATCACAAGGCATTGGCCTGGGTGACGAAAATTGCGCGACCGTTCGGGCCAACCACATTTTGCTTTCCGGACGCGACGGCCCGTTCCGTCTCTTCGATGCTCCAAAAGATGAGCCTCGCGATCCTGGATGCCGCGCCGAGCGTGTCCTCGAGGTTAAAGAGGCCCTCGCGGGTGCCCGCTTCTGAGATGGTTCCGAGGAGATCTGCGAGCCAGCGACAAAGGCGCTGCGCCCCTATCAGGTCATTCATAAGCTTGGCATGGGCCAGTTCTGCCGCTTCGTCGATCACGTCTTTTCCTCCGCCGTAAGATTCGTGGTATGCCGCCATAACGTTCGGACAGGGAGACCTCGGGCCGCCCAACTTCTTACCCACCGCATCCAGATAGCGCTTCGAAACTTTGTGACACGACGAACGCTCTCGTCGCCGCGGAAGTCAAGCTGAATCTCGCCCCAGGACCCGGCATCGACCACCGACCCGACGCTCCGTCGGCTTATCCCCACCAAAGCCCCACCGCTCCTCGATAGTTGCGCGTGCCGATGAAGAAGCACCACCTGCTAACGTCTAGATCGCCTAACTCTTCGCTTGACTCCTCCGGGAACGCGAGGTATGTGTCTGGATCGCTGCGACGGATGTTCGGGTGCCGCGTACTCGGACCCGCGGCGGGAGGAGAGATGATGAGCGACGAAGGGATGGAGGACCTCGAGGTGCTCGCGGTCGAGGTGGGGAAGATCCGATCGCGGTCATCTACGTCGAACAGAGGACCTTCGGCGAGGGCGCGCACGTCTTCTCCGTGCTGTCCTTCGACCCCTCGCAGCGATCGGCGGAAGAGCTCGCTTACCGGGCCTCGCGGGAGGTCGGATTAGACATCGACAGCTTCACCGTGCAGGGCGGCGGCCTCATCGCTCTGCCGTTCTCGATCCAGTACTCGCATGCGGGCATCTTCATCAACGCGACCGATCACCAGATCTGGGACGACAACGTCGCCATCGAGGCGGGCTACACGGCCGGCCCCTTCCTCCATAGGCCGAAGGATCGGACGCTCGCCTGCGCGCGACGCGGACGACGTGATCGCGATCTTCGCCGCGATGCGGGAGCACCCGGCACAAGCTCCAGATGTCTTGCGACCGGCCGATGAGGACAGGTGCATGGCTCCCATCACGCGAACGCGCCTCGCCGGGCGAAATGCGGCGCAGGCTCCGAGCCCGCCGCGAGAGGGCGACGCGTTTGGGGCGGGAGAGCGCCAGGCAAAGACCTTCCGCATCGCCTACGATGTGCTGCGTCAGGGCGGAATCTAACAGGACTTCAAGGAGAGGATGCTCGCCGTCAATTCCGGTTCCAAGGACATCAGACGATGGCGGAAAGCCGGTACTCTCGACCGGCGCCTCCGCAAGCAGTTCGACTGGGCCCAGGAGCACTTCAGCCTGGACCCGGGCGCGCGCCCACGACCGTCGCGACGGAGAATGTCGCATGCGATATCGACTTCGAGCGCGAGCTGGGGGACGACGAGGCGATCGTCGATCTGATCGACGGCAAGGCGACGAGAGCCCTCGACTTCTCGTTGAGGTCGCTTCTTCAAGGAATCGCCAGACAGGTCGTCCTCGCGGGGCGGCCTGTCCGCTGCGAGGCCGCGCCTCGTAATCTGCACGCTCCTCGGACACCTATCGAGGGATCTCGCTCATCCGCTTATCAAGTTTATTCAAGCTCCTCTCTATCCTTCTGCGCCGTATCGCTTCCTATGATATCAAAATATAAGGATAATGCGGCCGAGCCCGTCTCCGCCCCTGGGCGAAGGGTCGCCCCGTCCTGGAGAAGATGGCGCTGCCGGGCGCCTCCGGCGAGACAAAGCGCGACGATCGGGCAGGTGAACGAATGGAGACGCTATTGGGGGAGGGAACATCATGCCCAGACCAAGCCGACCAGCCAGCGTCTGCCCGGTCTTCCGTCCAATCAATTCACCTTATATTATCCGGATTGCCCAAATTTGCCTGAAGGGTAATACTCTGAGGCGAAGAGGGACCTATGCTGAGGAACGTAACAGAGCGCTGGCGATCCCAGATGGAAGCCGGCGATCGCGGTGACTTTGATGAAGTGCTCGCTCATTTTGACCCGAATTGTGAGTGGAACCTAGTAACAGCGTCAAAACTGTTTTTCGGGCATACCGGGCTACGCCGGTTCCTCACTGAGGGTCTGGGCGCTTCGATGACGCGAGAGAAGCCTGATGTAAAGGCGGAATTCGGGACTGATGAATGGGGAGTATTCGAATACGTGAGTCGGGGCCGGTTCAGTAAAGACGCTTTACGCTTCGCTCAGGAGATTGGCGAAACTAAAGCATCATTCATTACTCGATTAGGGAAAGGCGTGACAGCGCTGATTATCCGCCTCTTCTTCACCGGGAGAACCTTTGAGGTGCCGGTGTGTTTCATTTATCATGTGAACGAGAGCGGCCTCATTGATCGTGTGCATGAATATGCCGCAATACGCAGGTAGCCTCCGGGCCGGTCGGAGGCCCGATCGTCGACGAGATCGCCAGTAAGCGTCGCTCAGGCTGGCACTTCTGCGGCCCAACATGCGCCTTTGATCACTACCTCCAGGATTGGCTCGCCGCCAAGAATTAGCCGAAGGACCGACAATGAAATTCTCCCTCGTCAATGTCACCGAATCTTCCGGCCCACTCGTCAGCGGCAACTGGATCCAAGACCATATTGGCACCCTGGCTTCCGCCCGTGAGATCGCCGGCGCTACTGAGGTCGCCAACGATGGCAAGACAGATGTCGCCGTGGTCGCCGCCGTCGCATCAGCCTGTGCAATTCTCTCCTACTGGTCCAACCTGACCCGCCTGGACATGGAGTCATATCCAGATGTGGCACAACCGAGCCGGCAGTGCGGGCCGTTCAGACCGCGACAAGTTGACGCGATCTGAACAGTGATCTGATAATAGCGCGCTGCTTTACTAAGATATCTTTCGGTGGTAGGTGACCACGGCGAAGACGTAGGCGACAATAAGGACACCGACGCACCAGGAGAGGGCGGTCCAGATGTCAGGCCCGACAGGTTGTTGGATGAACAGGTCGCGGATCATGTTGACGATAGATGTCACGGGCTGGTGCTCGGCGAAGGCGCGTATTGGGCCGGGCATGGTTTCGGTGGGCACGAATGCCGAGCTAATGAGCGGCAGGAAGATGAGCGGGTAGGAGAACACGACCGCGCCGTCCGCGGTCTTCGCGGACAGACCCGCGATCACAGCGATCCACGTCAGGGCCAGAGTGAAGAGGACTAGAATACCTGAAACCGCGAGCCAGGCTAGCACGTTCGCCCCCGAGCGGAAGCCCATGAAGAGGGCGACGAGCACGACGATCACGACGGAGATGAGATTGTCTACCAGCGAGGTCAGCACGTGTGCCCACAGCACGGACGACCGTGCGATCGGCATGGACTGGAATCGCTCGAAGATGCCGCTTTTCATGTCCAGGAAGAGCCGAAATGCGGTATAGGCGATGCCCGAGGCGATTGTGATAAGCAGGATGCCGGGCAGCATGTAGTCCACATAAGAAACCGACCCTATGTTGATCGCGCCGCCAAACACGTAGACGAACAGCAGCATCATGGCAATCGGCATGATCACAGTCTTGATGATGGTGTCCGGACTGCGTGCGATATGGCGCAGAGATCGTCCTAGCAGGACCGTGGTGTCGCCGAAGAAGTGCTTGGTCATCGTTGCTCCTTTTTGTCGCCGACGATGGAGAGGAAGACGTCTTCGAGGGTCGGCTGTTTCTCGACGTATTCGACCTTAGCGGGCGGAAGCAGCTGTTTGAGTTCGGCGAGAGTGCCGTTCACAATGATTCGACCCCCATGGAGGATCGCGATCTGGTCGGCGAGCTGTTCGGCTTCGTCCAGATACTGCGTTGTGAGCAGCACTGTAGTGCCGTGGGCAGCGAGCTCCTTGACTGCCTGCCACACCTCGATGCGCGCCTGAGGGTCGAGCTCTGTCGTCGGCTCATCGAGGAAGATGACTGGCGGATTACCGATCAGGCTCATCGCGATGTCGAGTCGGCGGCGCATGCCTCCCGAATACGTCGACACCCTTCGTGCGGCTGCCTCGGTCAGCGAGAAACGATCGAGCAGGTCGTCCGCGATCGTGCCTGGGTTCTTGAGGTGCCGCAACCGGGCTACCAGCACGAGGTTCTCCCGGCCACTGAGGATCTCGTCGACGGCCGCGAACTGCCCTGTGAGGCTGAAGGACTCCCGCACGCGGGCAGTCTGCTTGGCGATATCGAAGCCGTTGACACTGACCGTTCCGGCATCTGCCTTCAGTAGCGTGGACAGGATTCTCACGACCGTGGTCTTGCCCGCCCCGTTCGAACCGAGCAGGGCGAAGATGCTCCCCGGAGCCACGTCGAAGTCCACGCCGCGCAGTACCTTCAGTTGCTTGAACGATTTCTCCAGACCCTTTACTAGGATGGCTGCATCCGAGGTCACTTCTGCACTCCTCGCTCCGCGTCCTCGATCGCCTTGGTCAGACGGGCGCGTTCCCTGTCTATCCAATGCTTGCCGGCATAGGCCTGGGCGAACGTGTCGGCGAACTCGACCGGGTCCTCGCCAACTATCGCGCGCACCGACGTGCCATCGGCTGCGGCACGCTCCCAGAGGTCGGCGAAGTCGCTGAACATTTTGACGACGGTCTCGCCGTCCATGACGACGCCCCCGTTGTACATGAAGTACCGCTGTAACGCCTTCGCGACGGTGAGGTACGGCTCTGGCAGGGCCTCGATGCGGGCTTTGTACTGCTTGTACTGCTTCTTCTGCTCTAGCGACCCGGTAACCAATTCGATCCATTTCGGTGCCATTTCACTTGTCTCCTTCGTGGAGCTGTTCCAGTCGTTCATCAAGGAAGCTCCACGTCCTCCAGAACTCATTGAGGTATTCCCGTCCCGTTGAGTTGAGGGAATACACCTTGCGTGGCGGCCCCATCTCCGACGGGACTTTCTCCACGTCGACGAAGCCGCGCTGCTCGATCCTGATGAGTAGCGCATAGACGGTTCCTTCGGCGATGTCGGAGAAGCCCTGCTCCCGCAGCCACGCCGTGATCTCGTAGCCGTACGCGGCTCGCGTAGACAGGATCGCTAGAACGATGCCCTCGAGCGTCCCCTTGAGCATCTCCGTCATCTGTTTACCCATGGAATACCTCCCTACCTACTCAATATTACTGAATACTAGTACATAGTGTCAATGAATAGTGATCATGCCAATAGACCAAATATCAAGAGCCCAACCCAAATGCAAACCGGGTGGACGCGAGGCCTAGTCGGCTTCTTCCCAACGTTTTCTCAGCGTGGCCCCGACGGACACCGCAAGCTCATCGCCGTGTATAGGTGACACACTATTGGAATTTCCTCTGGGCCACCCTGACTGGTCTCAAGAAGGGAGAAATTGCTACAATAAAGAGTCGCGATCACCTTGCGATGATCGCCTCGGCGCACCAAGAGCGCGGAATCGCCTCTGCAATTCCGCGTAGCCAAAAGAAAAGGCGCTATCGATTGGTAGCGCCTTTTCTTTTGGCTACTCCCCCGCCCGGGTTCGAACCAGGGACCCAGTGGTTAA
>CAWBCC010000005.1:0-18946 GCA_963787185.1 uncultured bacterium
GATCGGGTGAACCACGACATCCTCATGTCGCGTGTAGCGCGGAAGGTTGCCGACAAACAGCTTCTGAAGCTGATCCGTCTGTATCTACAGGCCGGGATAATGGTGGACGGGATCGAAACGGCGAGAACGGAAGGAACTCCGCAAGGGAGCCCCCTATCGCCCCTCCTCTCGAACATCATGCTCGATGACCTAGATAAGAAACTGGAACGGCGAGGGTACGCATTCTGTCGCTACGCGGACGACTGCAACATCTACGTCGCCAGCGAAAAGGCGGGTATACGGGTTATGGCCTCGATCACGCGGTTTCTGGCCGAAGTGCTCAAGTTGCGAGTAAACGCCGGGAAGAGCGCCGTCGACAGGCCGTGGAATCTCAAGTATCTCGGCTACTCGATGACGAATGAGCGCAAGCCTCGACTCAAGCCCGCGGAGCAATCCGTCGCAAGACTGAAGGCCAATCTGAAAGTTGCCTTTAGAATGGGGCGAGGGCGCTCTATCTCTCGAACCATCGCTATAATCTCGCCGATCCTGCGCGGCTGGTGCCAGTATTTCAAACTGGCCAGGGTGAAGCAGATATTCGAGCTTCTGGACGGCTGGATTCGCCGGAAGCTCCGCTGTCTACTCTGGATTCATTGGAAACGCCCGAAGCGCCGCTATCTCAATCTTATAAAGCGAGGGCTTGATGTGGAGACCGCGAGACATTCGGCCGGAAACGGTCACGGATCGTGGTGGAACGCGGGTGCCTCGCACATGAACAAGGCCTTCCCAGAGAAATACTTCTCTTCCTGCGGACTTGTCTCTTTGCTGGACATGATACTTTCGTTTCTGATGATGCTTACGAACCGCCGTATACGGAACCGTACGTACGGTGGTGTCGACGGGGGGCGTGAGCCCCCCTCCTACTCGATTGCAGGCCCATTCCGCCCTCTACGGCAGCTGCCTCGCGCATGCAAAGACGAGCCATGGACGGCGAGATCAATGCAGCAGAATGCGAAGCATTCTGCGAGGTGAGAATCGGCCAGGACGGACGATCCTCACCGGGGATGGGCGGCATGGGCGGGTCGAGGCCGTCCGCGATAGCAGGCATACAATCCATTCCACTCCGAGCCGGAGCCCGAAGGGCGACGGATGGATTACCAAGCGTAGCCAGTCTCACTGATTTATAGAACGGCGCCTGCAAGGGCGCTGCTCATGTCCTAAACGAAGGACTGCAAGCCTATCCAGGCCAATGCTCGTTGGAGGACGCGACGCACCTTGAAGCCAACCTTGACGGACGTTCCCGTCGTAGTGAAGGTCGCCACCAACGCATCCACGCGCGTGTAGCGCGGTGGATGAGACAACCGCCAGTAGTTTCATTAACGGCCTAGCGCCGACTGCGCCCGGGCGACGACCGCCTCGGCGAGCGAGGCGGGCTCGAGGACCTCGCAGTCGGGAACGAGGCCCAGCACGACGAGCTCGGCGTAAAGCGACGACTCGACGCCGACCTCGACCACGAGCCAGCCGGGCTGGGACGGACTGGGGCCGCAGACCGAGGCACGGCCGGGGGCAAGCCACTCACCGACCCGAGACGCGGTTCGGGCAGGGCGAGGCGGAATTTGAAGGCCGAGAACTCCGCAGAGAAGCGCTCCGCGTTACGCGGCCACCACTCGCGCAAGTCGAAGCCCGGATCGCGAGAAAAGCCTCGGCCTGCCCGCGCGAGCGCGAGGAAGCGCGAGACGCGGTAGCTGCGATACTCTCCCTCCCGCCGGGCCACGAGATCCCGAGTCCCGCCTTGGCCACGAGGCCGTAGGGCTCGAGGAGGCCGCTCCTGACGCTGTCGTCGAAATGCCGGTACTCGGCCTGAACGAGGGCGTCCGCGAAGACCGCCTCCTGCAGCGGCGCGAGGAAGGACTCGGCGACCGCCTCCCTCCACCACAAGCGCGAGTCCACGAGGATCCGGCGCTGGACCATCTCGATCGCCGGCTCGAAGCGCCGCGGCGGAGCCGCGATGAGCTTGCCGCGCCCGAGGCGGTAGGCCTCACCCATGCCGAGGTCCTCGGCGAGGGAGGCGTCGGCACCCAGGATCGGGGCCCGCAGCTCCCCCTCCACCAGGCCGGTCAGGCTGCTGCGGTAGGACTCGTCCAGCCAGATGCCGCCGCCGTGCCCGCCCTCGGCGAGGATCGGCACGCCCGCCGCGGACAGGGCCTCGACATCGCGCAGTATCGTTCGGCGCGACACCTCGAGCTCGCGGGCGATGACTTCGCCCCTCATCTTTCCCCGACTCTGAAGGATGAGGATGAGGCCGATCAAACGATCCGCACGCATTTGTGTTCGAATTATATTTCGGATGACTAAGGATGTCACCCAAGACTTTGTACTCTCTGGTCTTGGAGGAACAAAGTATGGAGAGATACATTTCCCTGCCCGAGGGCGGGCGGGTCTTCGCGACGGTCGAGGGCGCGGGAAGCCCCGTGCTCTTCGTCCATGCCGACTTCGTGGACGGCGGGATGTGGACGCGGACGATGGCCGCCCTCGCCGCGGGCCACCTCGTCGCGAGCTACGACAAACTCGGCTACGGACGCTCCGCTGCGGCGACAGGCCCGGTCTGTCGCCGCAGCGAGCTCGCTGCCGTCGTGGCGGCGCTCGGCCTGGGCCCGGTCCACCTCGTCGGCTGCTCCAACGGGGGGCAGGCCTCGCTCGACCTGGCCCTCGAGGAGCCGCGGCTCGTTCGGTCGCTGACCCTCGTCAACGCGAGCCCCTCGGGCTTCGAGTGGCAAGGCTCGCCGCCCCCGGAAATCCTGGAGATGATGGCGGCGTCGCAGAGAGGGGACCTGGCCGCCGCGAGCGAGCTTCAGCTGCGCATCTGGTTCGACGGGCCCGAGCGCGGCCCCGACGGCCTCGACCCCGATCGGAGAGCCGCGCGCGCCGAGGCGGCCCGGATGAACCGCGTCTTCATGGAGCGCGGCACATTCTTCATGGTGGACGCCCGGCCCGCGGAGCCCCTGGCCCCGCCCGCCGCCCTGCGGCTCGCCGACCTCCGCCAGCCGACCCTCGTCGTCGCGGGCGTCCTCGACTATGCGGAGAACCGGCGCGCCTCTCGCATCCTCGCAGAGGGGATACCCGGCGCCCGCCTCGTCGCGATGGCGGACTGCGCGCATGTACCGCCCCTCGAAGCGCCGGGCGAGTTCTCAGCAATCCTCGGGAAATTCCTGACAGAGGTCGAGTCCAAGCCCGATAGAAGGAGGTAGAGGCCACGGGAGGCGCACATGACAATGGCTGTAGAAGCGGTGTTCGGAACACCCGATCGATACCGTCGCACGCGCTAGCGCGCACACAATCCATTCCCCTCGGTCCGAGCCGTAGGCCCGAGGCCTCTCTCTGCTCAAGGGGACGCCCTCAGCCTGACCGTGGCCTTCCTATTTTTGGCCATAACCGTTTTCTTTAATCAGGCTCTACAGATCTGCCGTGGTCTGGATTAGCGGCGGCGCCTTATGCGATTGCGCTCTGATTTTGCTTTGCTCAGTTCGTCCGTCATGATAGGATTCTTTCATGGCGGTCGTAACGAGCATCGACGATCGGAACGGATCGCGATGAAGATCGAGCTTATTTCCCGAATTCCTGCCGAGGTCCGGCATGAAACACCGATATTGTTCATTCACGGTGCCTGGCACGGAGCCTGGTGTTGGGAACCCAACTTTATGCCCTATTTCGCGGACAAGGGATACGCCGTTTATGCCTTGAGCCTTCGGGGGCATGGGAAAAGCCACGGCCGAGCTGGCCTGAAGTGGTACCGGGTGAAAGACTATGTCGAAGACCTCAGAAAAATCGTCGCGAAGCTTCCTGGCAACCCGGTGCTCGTGGACACTCGCTGGGAGGGCACATCGTTCAGAAGTACCTGGAGCGCGATGATTGCCCAGGCGCTGTCCTCATGGGATCGGTGCCCTACGGCGGGATCGTCAAGATGCTGGAGCGCGTAGTTCGCAAACACCCATTACGGTTTCTAAAGGTCAATGGCTTTTTGAGCCTCTATCCCTTTGTCGATACGCCGGGCATCGCCAGGGAGATGCTGTTCTCATCGAACATATCGAAAGAGGATCTCTGCCGGTACTACCACCTGCTGCAGGACGAATCCTATCTCGCCTTCTTGGACATGCTGTTCTTGAGCCCGATCAGGCCCGAGCGAATCAGGACGCCGATCTTCGTCGTCGGAGCGGAAAACGACAACGTCTTTTACCGCAGGGACATGAGAAAAACCGCCCGCGCCTACAATCAACGAGCGGTGATAATTCCAAACATATCGCATGACATGATGCTCGAAAGAGACTGGCAACGAGCCGCGGATGTAATCCTCGAATGGTTGAAGGAAAGGGAGATATGAATCCACGGAAGTCGTAGCTCGCATACAGGCAACGATATTTGGCGCCTCGCGCTATTCCGGCTCGACCGAACATCGGAGGGGAAAGCCGCTCGACTTCGCCTTCTGATGCACCTGCTCGACCTTGGTCGCCGCGATGTCCCACGTATAGATCTCTACGACGGCCCTTCCGTTCCTATGGGCCCGGAGCATGATGCTCGTCGCCTCCTGATATTCCTTGCGGAACACGCCGACGATCACGTCTACTACGAAAGCCTTGGGTGTGAAGTCGTCGTTGTGCAGCACAACCTTGTACTGCTCGGGTTCCTTGGTTTTCTCCTCCGCTTTCTCGAGAACGCTTATCCCACCATCGCCGTCATCGCCGGAATCTTCGCTGTCCTTTCTGGGCACGAACGTCCTCCGAATCGACCGTTCCAAATTTATGAAGCTCGCGAACGGAGTGTTCCGTGTCGGCCAGAACTGGGCCCATTCGTCGAAGGTCCGCCGGCCGAGAAGGACTGCATCCTGGGTGGCAATGACGCGGACGAGATTCTCTCTCATCACCTCGTCAAAATCCGTAATGAAGTCGTCCGGCCGTTCTGCCACTCCGTCGAGAGATAGCAACTCGTAAACCACTACATGACGCATCCCTTGTTCTCCTTGACCGGAGCTCCCAAAAACAAGAGTGGGGGAAGGGCGGGATCGCCGGCCCGGCACAGGGTGCGGCTCGGCGCGGGCTCTCCGAGACCGCGCCTTCGGTGATGCTTCAGGCCGGGCCGGAAGCCCGCCCGTGGGGGAGCCGCGTAGAGTGCCGTGCGCGCAGCGCCATGTCCAACCAGGTGCTCCCCCTCTAGCGCCCATCCTGGCCGACAGTGCCGCCCTCCTTTTCAGTCTGGTACCGGTGACAGTGATCATCGAACTTAAGGTACTGAAGCGTAGTTTGGGCCGGAAAGCACTTCGACAACATCGCTGGCTCCCTCGCACTGTCCCGATTCGTCACTATATTCTCACTGTGATTCTCCCTCGCCATGTGGCGGGAACTCGAGGGAAGGCGGCCCCGAATTGAGCGAAGAAGTGTCGAAGAAACTGCAGATCCTTCACTGCGAAACCGTTCAGGAGTGGGAAGGATGGCTCGATGCCCACCATGCCGATTCGACCGGTCTCTGGCTGAAAATCGCCAAGAAAGACTCCGGCCATTCCTCGGTCAGCTATTCGGAGGCCCTCGACGCGGCCCTTTGCTATGGTTGGATCGACGGCCAAAAAGGGGCCTTGGACGAGGGTTTTTACCTGCAGAAATTCACCCCGAGGCGCTCGAGGAGCCTATGGTCGAAGGGGAATGTAGAGCGGGTCGGCGCTCTCATCGCATCGGGAAGGATGAGAGCTTCCGGACTCGCCGAGGTCGAGGCGGCTCGCGAGGATGGCAGGTGGGCGGGGTCCTACGATTCGCCCAGATCGATCACGCTGCCTTCGGACCTCAAGGAGGCCTTGGACGCGAACCCGAAAGCCAAGAGCTTCTATGCCAGCCTTGACAGGACGAACGTGTACGCGATCCTCTGGCGACTCCAAACCGCCCAAAAGGCGGAGACCCGTCATAGCCGCCTCGTCAAATTCATCGAAATGCTGAACGAGGGGAGGAAAATCCATCCTTAGAACCGGTCGAGCCGGCCTCGGGCAGACCTACTGCGCGCAGTAGAGGCTGAAGCTCCGATCAGTCGACGCGGAGGAGTCGACCTCCAGGTCGAAGGCCGCAAAGAGGTCGAAAAGCACGAGACCCAAGAACAGGAAACCGTCTGCCCGGCTAGATTGGCGGCCACGCTCGCCAGAGCTCCGGCCCTGTCCGCGAGCAGGCCGGCCACAGTCCCGGCGGCGTCCGCAGGGTTGACGATTCGAGTCTTCAGGAAGTATCCGCCGCCGGTCAATATAGCCATGGCGAAGTAGAGCCCTCCGGCAAGCCTACCCTTGTTCTTCAGTGTGTTCATGGGCGGAGTATCGTGCCACTCAGGCGGCGCTGTCATTGACGATCGTCAAGAACGATGACGCCCGCTCGCAGAAAGCGACATTTGGCGCTTTATCGCTGCCTCTTCGGCTTTCCCCGATCGCCAAGGGCGGCATCGATCGCGATACCAATCTCTTTCGTGAGCCGGTCACGGACCTCAGCCTTGGCTCGCGTCCAGGGAATGGCAGGCGATTCTTCCATGAACAGCTCAAAGATCGGCACCCCGAATGCCGCGGCGATCTTATCGAGCAGTTCGGCCGAGGGGAAACGTTTGCCGATCTCGAGGTTGCCGATCATGGTCGGGGAGCATCCGGCGCGCTCCGCGAGGACTTCCTGCGTGATGCCTGCGGCATTCCTAAGCCGCTTCAAATTAGCCGCGAGGATCACCCTTGCCTTGGTCTGCGCTGCCACCGACCGCCCCCCTTGTCCGTGGCAGTGTCCGCTGGGGAAACTCTCGGCTCAATGGACTATTAGCCTTTGATATTTAGGGCTATTAGTCTATAATTCCGACATAATTGTGGTCCGTTTCATGAGCAAAAAACCTGATTAGCCGCGTTGCCCTCGTTGCAAAGGTTCAACCATGCGGCAGAAAGAGACGTGAAAATGCTTAACCTCAAGCTACGCCAGGAATTCCTCGGAAAGCGACTGAAGGGAACCGCGATCGAGCTGGCCAACCGAGAAGGTAGTGGCGCGACCCAGGTCGCCGCGAGCGAATTCCTCGAGATAACCTATCCGACGCACGATGTTCTCAAAGGTATCGAGGCCATAGGTCCCGACCAAGGCAGACCGATCGTAGTGATCGGCGAGCGTGGCTCGGGCAAATCCCATCTCCTTGCGACCCTTCACCACGCCGCAAACAGCCCGGACGTTACTTCCTCGTGGCTCAAGGAATGGTCCGTCAAGCTTGGCGAGCCGGCGATCGGCGAGATTCGACTCAGGACCGGCATGCTGGTGATCGGGACGAGCATGCATCAACAGGAATACAAGTTCCTCTGGGACTTGTTGTTCGTCAATCACCCTAAGGGCACCTATATCAGGGGCAAATGGGAGGGGATGGGTGAAAACAAGACGGAAGTCCCCCCGCGGTCACTGATCGAAGAGATGCTTAGCTCGCAACCAGTCCTCCTCCTCCTCGACGAATTCCAGACCTGGTACGATGGCCTAACCAGCACTAAGCAATACCCTTGGCGGCAGTGGGCGTTCAACTTCATCCAGATGCTCTCGGAGTTAGCCAGCGAAAGGCCAGACCTCTTGGTTCTGGTAGTTTCGGTGCGAGACGGCTCCAGCGACGCATACCAGCAGATCCACCGAAACAACCCCGTTCACATCGATTTCAAGGCAGGCGGGAGCGCCGAGCGGGTCCAGGAGGATCGAAGGCGCATGCTCTTGCATCGTTTGTTCGAGAACAGGATGCAGGTGCCTCCGAGCCAGATCGAGGAGCTCATAGCCCCCCACGTCGGCGAGTATCTGCGCCTCATGGAGGTCAACCCTTCCGAGCGTCAGAAGGCCGGCGATCTTTTCGCGGAAGCCTGGCCCTTCGCTCCGCATCTGCTCCGGCTCTTAGAAGATCAAGTCCTCGTCGCGACGAACGCGCAGGAAACGAGGGATCTCATTCGCATCCTCGCCAGTCTTTTCAAGAGCAGGGGAGAGTCCGTGCCCCTCATCACCGCGGCGGACTTCCAGCTGGACGATGATGTCTCGGGCATCGGAGCGCTCCTGGATTCAGTCTCCAACCAGCGGCACCGCGACCTTCGGGAGCGGGCGCAGAGGAACATGCTCGCCGTACAGGAAGCGGTGCCGCGCCATGCTTCCGTGATGCCTCACCTGAACGACATCATGGCCAGTCTGTGGCTTCGCTCCATCGCTGTCGGCAACATGGCAGGCGGGGAGCGCGGCATGCTCCAGGTCGACGCGACGAGAAGCCAAAAAATAGACGACAACCTTTTCCAATCCGAGCTCGCCACGATCGTCGAAAACAGCTTCAACATCCACGAGGAGGGCTCTCGCCTGGTTTTCCGCATCGAGGAGAACCCTCAAGCCAAGCTGATGTCGACCGCCCGAAACGACAGGCAATTCGTCGACGGCTCCGATTTCGTCCAACTGGCCAAGGAAACGCGCTATGTGTTCGCAGGGGCAGACGATGTTCCGAAGGATTTCAGGATAATCGTCCTGGCCAGCGACTGGATATCGAAGCCCTGGGCCGGCCTGAACGATGAGGACCTGCCTGCAAATTGGGACGAGAGGCTACCGATACTGGTCCTGCCGGAAGAGCCCGACAGTATACATGAGCGCCTGGGGCACTTTCTAAAAGATCAGCTCGACTCGCGACGGAATTGCGTTCGCTTCTTGATTCCAAGCAACGCCAAAAACATGTACAGGGAACGAGACTTGGTAATCCTCTCTCGTGCGATTCTAAAAGCCGATGAGTGGAGCAAGCACGGTCCCGAATACAAACCGCTGTACAAGAAGTACCAAGGAGAGCTGCGGGAAATATTGAAGTCGCGGTTCAATCGAGTGGCCATTCTCGAGCGATGGAATTTCAACGACCCCGCACAGTGCCGCTTCCATATCGAGGCCCTCAATAAAGCAGGGCCGGAAATACCCGATCGTATAAAGCACATCTGCAGTACGGATCTTTGGGTGCAGGAAGATTTTGATGACCTGATACTCGCCGCGGCCCGCAACAACGATGCCATGGGGAAGCTGCTCAGGGAGCTCAAAGAACCCAGGCCTGCCGGCCGCGCCTGCATCCCCTGGCTCGGCGAAACCGAGATGAAAGAACGCATCTTGCGCCTCTGCGCGCGAGGGAAGATCGCCATAAACGTGCGCGGCAACAACCTCCTCCAGGCCAATCCGGGCGAGTCGGACGATAGCGCATGGAGGCGCATGCGCTCGAGCCTCGGGTACACGGGACGCCAGCTGGATGAAGTATTTCTCCTCATGCCCAGCGCCAATCCGACGACGGGTGGCAGCGACCTTGGGCCTTCGGCGGAAACTGTCGGACCAGAATTGGGCGATGGACGGGTCGATCCCCCCGGAGGCTTGTGGAGAGGGGGAAATGGCCGGGGCGGAGCGGCGAACCCGCCGCCCACTGCGCAGACCGCCAAGGCCAGGGTCGCTCGGATCAAGGAACACAGCTCGGCCCTAAATCAAATCGGCCAGCTGGAACTATGGGGAATCGGTCCCGCTACTCCCGTACAGGATGTCACTCTGCGCATCTCGAGCGCGACGGGAGCCCAGCTCAAGGATATCCTAAAAAAACTGCCCGATGGGCTCACCTTCGACCTGAGCCTCGAACAGGAAGAAACATGATGCAGCTCTCTCCTTCATTCCTGGGAAGTGTCACCGGCCTCGAATCGCAGGAAGCGTGGCGTCTGATCGTAGATAAGGTCTTCTCCATCTGCCGCGAGCCGCTGGCTCTCGCCGAGGCCTCGAAGGCGATAGTCCGGAGGGAGCGGCAGGTGGGAGCGATCGATACTCTCCTGTCCTCGACCGCGTGGGAGCTCTGGAATGATTTTCCGTTATGCGTAGAGAGCGCGAGCGCCTCGCTCGTGTCCTGGTGGCGAGCCGGGTCGCGAGCCAAGGCCATACTCATCCTCGATGGCCTCTCTCTGCGCGAGATCCCTTGGCTGCTTCAGGGAGCCCAGGCCCGCGATTTTACGGTAAAAAGCGCGAACGCCAAGGCGGCCGAGATCCCGCCGGAAACGCGCTATTTCGCCAAGGCCCTCGGTTTCTCGAGCCGCGCCAGCTTGGCTAACAATGGAGCCGGAGCGAGCCATCTCTTTCCCCCTGCCAAGACCGAGTGCGTGGGCATGCCCTGGAAGGACGCGGTCGCCATCGTCGATGCCGCGCCCGCATGGTTCTTTTGGCATGAATGGCCGGACAGCACCCTCCACCAGGGCTCCGGCCTGGGACAGGGTCTCGATGGTTTATCTGCGGAGTGCGCAGAAGTCCTAAGTAGCGATGACTTCTGGGGCTTCGTGGCTCGATTAGCGCAGGGACGCGACCTGGTGATCAGCTCCGACCATGGTTACGCGGCCTCCGGCTTCTTTACGGATGCGGATGACGATGCCAGCGCATTCCTGAAAAACCAGCTTAAGAGTGGAAGGTCGGTGGAAGGCGAAGGGGATATCGGCCCCTTCATTCCACCCATGATGCTTCGTCACGAGAACAGCCACGGCATCCATCGCCTGGCGCTGGGACGCTGGAAGTGGAAGAGCCAGGGCGGCTATCCCACCTTGACCCACGGCGGCATGAGCCTACTCGAAGTACTCGTGCCATGGATCGAACTTACAAGGAATCCATAATGCCCAAGAAATCCGGCCCGAGTAAAAAGGAAACTCTGCAGTGGGAAATCGCGCAGGCCGTCGGCGCGGGCAAAGAAGTGTCCATGGAGAGCGTGGATTTCTCCGACCCCAATCGCCCCAAGACCTGTCTCGAGGTGGACTTTCCTATCTTGCCGGTCAATCAAGTCGCCATTATCGAGGGAAACGCGGGCAAGCCTATTTACCAGATGAGCAAGTGGTGGGCTCGTCGCCGCTCCAGCGTCTTCCGCTCCATGCTCATCGCGGCGGCTACCAAGGCCCCGGAGGATCCCTCCCACGCCGCCAAGCTCGTCTGGGACAACTATTACGCGAACCATCAGAAGTTAGGCGCCTTCAAGCACTTGAAAGTGGCCGACATTTTCATGGGCGGCGGCACCACCTTGGTGGAAGGCTCGCGCCTGGGGATGCAGATGTTCGGGAACGACCTCAACCCCGTAGCCTGGTTCGTGGTCAAGCAGGAACTGGCCAAAGTCGACATCGAGGAAGTAAAGCGCCTACTCGCCGACATCGAGGCCGAGGTTAAGCCGCAGATCATGCCCTACTACTGCTGCGACGGGCCCAAGGGGGAAAAGGGAAAGTGGACGCACAAGCCCACGGGCAGAGTGGAGGGGCCCGACTTCGATCCGCTCTCCATTCCCAGGAATGAGCGCAAGGACTACAGCTACGAAGGCCCCGAGATCATCTACACCTTCTGGGCCAAGCACGGTCCCTGCCAGGTCACCGGATGCGGCCATCGCACCCCCATCATGTCGAGCCCCGTAATGGCGATAAAGACCCTGACGGTGAAGAGCTGGGACTACTCCTGCACCCAGTGCGGGAAGAAATTCGACCTCGAAGATTCCGAAGCGCGCATGGCCCCCGATGTGCCGCTGTATGTTGTGCCGGAAGAAAGGACCTATGCTACGCTCCAGCCCAATAGCCGCGTAAAGTGTCCCCACTGCAAAAGCGAGTCCACGATCAATCCCGCTTATCTCGGGAAGGGCGCGAGCAAGAAAATCGAGCTCTCCCTCCTCGTGCATCCGCAGTGGCTCGCGGGCAGCCCCGGCGTGGACGAAGGAGGCAAGCCCCACGGCGGCTCGGCCCAGGATGATGCGCAGTCTACCGCGCGGTGGAATGCCGAGCGGGCGAAGAGCATCCGCCTCCTCGAGGTTCGGGGAAAGTTACCCGGCGAGGTGGAGGACCCAGAGAGTGGCCTACGGTTTGCGCCGGAGAAAGGAACAGTGCCGAAACGGTCGCATTTCACTTGTGCTTCATGCGGCACGACTCAGGACCTGCTCGAATCGGTTCGGCCATATGGAAAGGCTGCCCCAATGGCTGGCTATGCTATCCAAGGATTCACTCCTAAGCTGGAGAACGGCGACGCATACAACGGGCGCTTTTTCGCGCCTTTTCTAGCAGATACGGCCAAGCAATACGATGCTGCTATGCAAGAATGGGAAACCAGAAAAGAGACCGATCTTTCAGCATATTGGCCAAGAAGCGCCATCCCCATAGGAGCCGAGATCGGCCCGCATGATGTAGAAGGACACCATTTTAGCCATTGGTGGACCATGTTCAATCCGCGGCAGATGCTTGTGCATGCTCTGTTGCTCAAGGCAATTGCCACCATCGGAGAGTATTCCTGGGAATCGCGGGAATATGTTTTAGGAGCATTCCAGCAGTACTTGCGTAACCAGAACATGTTTTGCTTCTGGAATCCGCAGCGTGATACGCCTGAGCCTCATTATTCACGTAACAGCTTTCATCCCAAAGCAACTATTATCGAAAACTGCGTTTTCCCCAAACTGGGTCGTGGTAATTGGGCCTCATCCTCAGATGGTATTCTGGAAGGGGCAGATTGGTGTCGTGATCCGTGGGACACATTGAGCATCGAAGCGTTGGGACGGATCAATCCCGATCTTGCTGGGCAATCTTCGGCCAAGGGCGAAAAGGTATTCGTCGGCGACCCCGTGGCGCCAGGAATCATTACCCAAAGTTCATCAACAGAATTGAACTTTATCAATGCAGAAAGTTATGATCTCGTCATCACCGATCCTCCTTTCGGCGATCTAGTACAGTATTCCGAACTCGCGGATTTTTTCCATGTCTGGCTGCGTCTTGTCCTGAAGGATAAGTACCCAGAAATATTCGGGCCCGAATATACACCAAAAACACTGGAAGCCGTTGCGAATCGTTTACGAGAACCCAAGGATCCAAATGGCTTTTACCAGCGCCTCCTCACCCAATGCTGGCGCGAGGCTCATCGCATCCTCAAGAGCGCGGGTATTCTCGCTTTTACCTTTCATCATGGCGAAGACGCTCCCTGGGTCGCTGTTCTAGAGTCATTATTCGAAGCTGGCTTTTATCTCGAAGCCACCTACCCTATCCGCAGCGATGAAACCAAGGGCGAAGGACAGTTCGGTTCGCAAAAGGTGGAGTACGACATCATCCACGTCTGCCGTAAGCGAACCGAGGAACCCACGCCGGTGAGCTGGGGACGCATGCGCCGCGAGGTTCTCTCCGACGTACGCAACCTTCAGGCCATGCTCGAGAATCACGCCAAGGCTGGCCTGCCTACGGCCGACCTCCAGGTGATCAGGAGGGGCAAGGCCCTCGAGTACTTCAGCCGACACTACGGCAAGGTCTACGTCGATCACAACAAGCCTATCGATGTCCGCGAAGCCCTCGTCGGAATAAATCAGCTCATCGACGAAGACTCGAATAAGTCCAAAGATCCGCCGCCGGCCAACGCGGAGCCGATGACCAGGCAGTTCCTGCGCATATTTGACGGCGTACCCGAAGTGGCCCGCGATCAGATGCAGAAATTCCTGAAAGGCTCAGGCATTGCGCCCGATGAGTTCGTCGAACGCGGCTGGTGCGAAGAGAAGGACAAGGTCTTCCACCTTGTGCAGCCTCTGGCCTATGCCCAGCGCTGGCGAGGAGAAAAGCGCAGCAAGCTGAGCGCCGACCTCGACCAGGCACTCTTCCTCGTCGGCGCCTGCGTCGAGGGCAGCGGGATAAATGCCGGGGACACGCTCAGGAACGGCAACTTCAAGCTCCACGTCGCCCTCAAGAACCTCCTCGAATACTTGAGCAGGCATCTTGCCGACCCAGCCGCGAAAAATGCGGCCAGTCGTGCCCACACGATCCTGAAGGTCTGGGTAGATAGCAATCGCCCGCAGAAGGGCCAGATGGACCTCTTCGAAGAGGACGAAGCATGAAAACCATGAATACCGATACATGGACCCGGCGCGGCATCAACCTCCTCTGGGACGAGGCGGCCTTCGCCCGCCTCTCTCCCCCAGCCCAGGTCTTGAGCATTCGCGCAGCCTGGCAGTTGTCCAAGGGTTGGAAAGACGAGTTGCCGGCCAACGGCGGCAAGGCCCTGGCGGTAGCCGGCCTCGATGTCTGTCTCGACCTGATGACGCCGGGCGACGCCGAAGTCTGGATCAACGAGGTCCTTCGCCCTTTTATCTGGCAATTTCAAGCCGAGTACGACGGCGAGGGAGCCCTCGTGTTCTGGATTCCCGGAGGCGATCGGCGCATATCCATGAATCCCGCCAGCGAGCAGTACTATTGGCGCTGTGCGCCGCCCTTCAAGGATCAAAGCCTCGAAATCGGGCGACTGCTTTTAGGCGGGGCGGAGTCCGATGTCTCCCGCATTATGGATCCTCAAGCCGGCAGCCAGGATCCCGACGGCCCCGCCTGGATCGGCTTGCATCACCCGAGGATTTCGTGACGGGAAAGTCGAGCCGCGTTTTCCACAAGGACTTCGGATCGGGCGTACTCCTCGAAGAGCCTCGCGACGGCTATGTCCGCGTCTTCTTCGCGGGCGGCGAGAAGCGCGTCCCCCTTTCTTCCCTCGAGGCGGAAGAATCACGTGCCCATAAAATTCTCGCAGGCGTGACCGGGTCCGCAGAGCAGGCTCGAGCCGCATTCTTGACCTATGAAGCTCACGCGATTCCGCTCATGAACAATGCCGCGGCCCTCACTGCGGCGAAAATAGATTTGCTGCCGCATCAGGTAGTGCTGACCCATCGCATAGCAAGCGCCTCTCCACGGAGATTTCTCATCGCCGATGAAGTGGGCTTGGGCAAGACTATAGAGACCGCCCTCGTTCTTCGCGAATTGGCGAGCCGCGGGGAACTGGAGCGCGCCCTCATGGTGGTGCCTGCGGGATTGGTAAACAACTGGCATCGGGAGCTCAACGAGGTCTTCAGCCTCGATTTCGAGATTTTCGGCTCGGAGGGCGACATAACCGACCGCAAGAGCAATGCCTTCGCCAAGCACGACCGCCTGATCGCGAGCATAGACACGCTGAAGCGGCCCGCCCGCATCAAGCGCCTCCAGGAGGCGCCTCGCTGGGACCTCGTCGTCTTCGACGAGGCCCACCACCTGACCGCCTACAAGAGCGGCGGCAGAGTGCGCAAGACCGAAAACTACAAGCTCGCCGAAGTCCTCAAAAGCCATTCGCGCGATCTATTCCTGCTCTCCGCCACGCCGCACCAGGGCAACCATTTCCAGTTCTGGATGCTCATCCAGCTCCTCGACCCTACCCTCTTCGCGGACCCCGAGGACATGCTGGAGAACCGCCATCGTCTCAATACGGTGGTATTCAGGCGAACCAAGGCCGATGCTTGCCGTCCCGATGGTTCCCCCTTGTTCGCGAGAAGATGGGTTCACAGCGAATCTTTCCTGATGGACGAAGAAGAGCGGGTCTTCTACGACAGGCTCCGCGCCTACCTCGAGGAAGGCTTCAATCTAGCCAGGCGTCAGGGCAGCAAGGGCAATGGACTCGGTTTCCTGATGGCGATTTTCCAGAAGATCGCCGCATCGAGCTTTTCCGCCGTCGGAAGGACCCTGCGCCGCAGACTCGTGATGCTCACCCTGCACGAAGCGCTGCTCCGGGACAGGGACTTAGATATCGAGGCCCGAGAGAAATTAATGGCCGAGCTTCGCGATCTCGTGCATGCCGAGTACCAGATCGCAGGCGACAGTGTCGGGAAAAGCGAAGTTGAACGCGTCATCGCGGATTTACGATACCGCCTCGCCAAGAGACTGGATGAAGAAGAACTGGAAATGGCCTCCGATCCCTACGGTTCCGAGTACGCTTCGGCCCACGCGGAAGACGCGGCCGCCGACATCGTCAATATCCAGCTCCCGGAAGAGCGACTGCGGATAAAGGACGTGCTAGCGAGCTGCCCTTCTTCTCGGGAAACGAAGGCTCAAAAACTCCTCGATGGCCTGGGCCATCTCTGGAGGCAGAACCCCAGGGAGAAGATCGTCATTTTCGCGACCTACCTGGGCACGGTGGACTTGATCGAAAGAGAGATCGAAGCCGTATATCCCGGACAGGGCGTCGTGGTCCTCCGGGGCGGGGACCAGGGCTCCAAGCTCGCCGCCGAGCGGCGCTTCCGTCGGGAAGACGGCCCTCGCGTGATGATATGCACCGCTGCGGGCCGCGAGGGCATCAACCTGCAATTCGCCCACATCCTTTTTAATTTCGACCTGCCCTGGAATCCCATGGACGTCGAGCAACGCATCGGCCGCATCCACCGCTATAAGCAGGAACATACTGCCCAAGTATACAACCTCGTCCTCTCGGATACCATCGAAGGGCGCATTTTCCTCCTCCTCGAGGAGAAGCTCGAGGCGATCGCCGCCACCCTCGGGAAGCTGGATGAGGAAGGCAATATAGCCGAGGACATGAGATCACAGATCCTTGGCCAGCTCTCCGAGCGATTGAACTACGACAAGCTCTATCAGGAGGCTCTCTCCGATCCCGAACTAAAGCGGACGAAGGTCGAGCTGGAAGCCGCCCTCACCAACGCGAAGGAAGCTCGCGAAGTCGTCTTCAACCTTTTCCAAGATCTCCAAGGATTCAGCCTGGATGAATACCAGCCCTTCTCCGACATCTCCCGCGGCGTAGAGCGGATCGCGCGATTCTATTCGCTCGCCCTCGAGGGCCAAGGGCAACGGCTGATTCGGACAAGCCTGGAGACCTGGCAACTGCTCGATAAAGATGGTGGCCCTATCGAAACATTCACGTCGAATCGAGATAAGGCGGCCGCATCCGATGATTTCTCATTGATCGGGATCGATCACCCGCGCATCGCGAGAGAATTCGCCGCCTGGATCGATGGCCCACCCGAGCGGATTGGACTAAGCGTGCAGGTCAAGGGCCAGGAGAACGCGATCCTGAGCTTGTGGCAGGTAGAAATGACGGCAGCCAAGGGGGAAAGAAAAACACTACTCGTTCCGATCGCCCTCGGCCTGAATGGCCTGCGATCGCCCCTTCTCGAGAAGAAGCTCGAGGAGGTCCTTACCGCTTCCCCTGCCCTTCAATCCGGGTCGTCCATCGAACGAGAGAGTTTTCTTAAAGAACATATCGAACCGGCCTTATTTCGCGAGCTGGCCCAGCGCAGTCGCGCGCGTGAGGATGTCAGCTACTCTACCAAGCTAATTGGGTGGGTAGAAGTTGAAGATGGGCCTAAATCGGCCTAAGCCCGATGCACAGCGCGACGCGATAGGCGATCTCCTCCACCTGGTCCGCGTCGAGAGCGCCGATTCGTTTCAGGAAGCGCTCGCGGGCGACAGAGCGGACCTGGAGAGAGTCGGCGCCCGAGTCTTTGCTTAGGCCGTTCTTCTTGTTGGGCACCAGTTTCTGGAACCAATGAGTAGCGGCGAAGGACGGCTGCCACTCGGTGATGGGCACGATGATGTGGAGCGGCAGTTTGCCGATGCCGTCGCAGCTTAAAACGACGGCCGTGCGCTGCTTTTGCATCTCGGCTCCGCGGGTGGGATTGAGATCGACGATCCAGACTTCGCCGCGCTTAGGTATATTCGATGATGTCATCGACTAACCCTGAGATGTTTACATCGGGATTTTCGTAGGCATCCTTCACGGCCTCGGCCGAGGCGGCGAGAATGCGCTCGCGCTCCTCTGTCGGCAAGGAGAGGATCCTCTTTATCTCGGAAGATGCAATGCGTCCGGGAGCCTCGACCGAAACGCGGAAGCCGGGCAAAAGCCGCGCGGCATCGGCTTCCGTGATGAGACCTTCGGCGAAAGCTCGATGCACTTTGCCGCCCAATGCCATAGCCTCCTCCTGGAACTTGAGCTCCTTGGATCCGGGTTCTTCTTTGCGAAAGCCCATCTGGCTGAAGTACCGGAAGAACAAGGTAAAATACGAATCGCTGATCACCTCGAGGTCCCTGAGCCTGAAAACTATGGCTTGCATAGAGAGGCCGTATTTCTTCTTAGCGTAAAGAAGCTCATCCATCGTAATTGATTCCCGCTTGCGCCCAATCTCGTCGAATACGCACTCCTTGGGGAATAGTATAGCCGTGGCAAAGCGGAACGCCGCCTTCTCATTCTCCTTTTCGTCGGCGCAGGCCACGAAGGCATGCCCCGCCTCATGGAGGAGATTGAGCCGCGTACGGTCGACCGGAATTCCCCTGCGCGAAACGGCGAAGGGTCGATGATTCGATTCCACATAACCGGCCACGCCATCAAACTCGGGATCGTCGGGCACCTCGAGAACGTACCAGCCTCTCGCCTCGAGGAGCGTGGATACGCTCGCGATGGGCTGATCGCCCAGTTCCCAGACCTTCCTGGTCTTTCGCGCTATGCCCTCGGCCTCTGCGGGATCCTCGAGCACTGTCTGAACGGGAAGATCCTTTGGCGCGGCCTCTCCAAGAACAGAATCGAGCTCCATCCGCTTTTCCAGCTCATCGAGGACGAAGGCCTTCATCTGATCGACCTTTGTTTGGGTGGCGCTCGCCTTCTTCCTGAAGCCCTGGAGGACTATCTCGACATTCCGCTCCTCTACGAAGTAGTCCATGGAGGCTTCGAGGAGCTTGGCGATGCCCCACAAGGTCTTGGCGTTTGGGGTAGCTTTATTGTTCTCGTAGTTCGACAGTGCCGCCCGGCTCAGCCTAATTCCGAGTCCCTCGAGCCGATCGGCAAGATCCTGCAGCGACAGACCGAGAGCCTGCCGCTTTCGCTTGATCCTATCCCCGATCATGTGTCCCCCTATCGTTATTGACAATATGCCATATTTTCGGGATATTGTCAAATATTATGGAGGTATTTCTTGGCATTTATATTTTTATGTCAGTATTTTGAATTCGAGATTAAGTTTACGTGTATAAAGTAGCGGACTCCGAGGTTGCAGCCTCGAAGTCCGTTGGATGACCGCCAGATCTCGCTGGCACAGGGCTAGGAGTCGTTGACGATCACATGCTAACGACAAGCTACCTCGACTCGGATACTGCGTCAACGGCTCTCTACATGCTCGGAGATTGATTAGGAGGCAA
>CAWBCC010000006.1:0-8870 GCA_963787185.1 uncultured bacterium
GTTCGGTTGAGCGTATTGCTATGGCCGCCAGAATCGCGGCCTGGGCCTTTGTCCATTGCACAATGGGAGTTCGCTTCGTGTCCGTCATTTGCTGCGGGCCCCTTCAGTCTGGTGTTGATCGCCGAGCGTGGTCAGCACGTCGGCCATGAGTTTTTGCACCTGCGCTTTGCGGTCTTCGCTCAACTGCGGATTCAACTTCAGCAGTTGCTGCCAGGCCGCCACGGCGCCTTTGCCGTCCTGCTTTCCCTGCAGGCGGATCATGCCCAGGTCGAATAGCGCGTTGGCGTCGCCGGGGTTATAGGCCAGCGCCTTGTTCAACTGGGCAATTGCTCCATCCACGTCGCCGTTGCGGAACAGGCTGGTGGCCAGCTTGGTGCGGAGGGCAACATTCTTCGGGTCGAGCTGCACCGCCTTGTCGTAATAGGCAACTGCTTCCTTGAACTGGTGGGTGGAGTGGTAGATGCCGCCCACCTGCGCCAGCAACACGCTGTTGTTTGGATCGCTCTTCAGCTTCTCCAGCAGCGGCGCTGCCTGTTTATCGGCAATTTGCTTCATGTCGGCCATGGTTGGCACGCGCTGGCCGCCCTTCGCGCCGCCGGGATGGCCCGCCGGCATGGCATTGCCGGCGCTCTGCCCCTGTCTGGCGGCCATCTGCTGCATCTCAGCCATGCTGGGCATCGGCTGCGCTCCCGTGGCGCCCGCTGCTCCCGGGGCCGTTGTGGCGCTCGCAGCCGCCGGCGCCGGAGATGCGCCTGGCCGCGAATCCCGCAACAGGTATCCGATCCCCAGGCCCGCCGCGAGACAGATCCCTGCCATCGCATAGACCTGCGCCGCCCGCAAAGTGGCGCCCGCAGCGGATGCCGGGTTTGTTTCGTTTGCCATGCCCTACTCTCCCTGGCCGGAATTGCTCGCGAATCCGACTCGTTTCTTCGTCAACATGGGGGCGCGGGCGGCGGAACCAGAGCTACTTCGACTGGGCCGTCGCGATGACGGACGGCACGATGAAGGCCTACCTGACGAAGTACGAGCGGACCCCGGCTTCGAACTGATACGGGAATACCGGGAATCTTTAAACAAGGGCTCTCTTGCGGGAGAGCCCTTTCCTTCGTGTTCTACGATATGAGGTTGTGATAGCGGCGAGACGTTTCTCATGTTATCCTGGTCGCACATAGGACGAAGGAGAATGCGTGGACTGGTTCGGCACGATAAGGGACTTCACCGTCTCTTGCTCAGCAGTTGTCGCCTCAGTCGTCGCGTTACGCGGGCTCAGCTCTTGGAAGCAGCAGCAGAGGGGCAAGGTCGAGTACGACCTCGCTCGGAGGATGCTTGCGAACACCTACCGTCTGCGGGACGCGGTCGGGTTCGTCAGGTCGCCGTTCATGAGCGCGGGCGAGATGGACTCTCCGCCCCCCGACAGTGAACATCCAAGGACTCCGGGAGAAATCAAGTACTACCAGGAAGCCTCGGCGTACCAGAAGCGCTTCAAGGCCGTGGAAGAAGCAAGGGCGAACCTCTTTGGCGACCTCCTAGAGGCCGAAGTCCTGTGGGGCAAGCCCCTTCGCGACGCCTACGACGAACTCTTCCGGCTCGTCACCACCCTCTTCGTTTCTATCCAGATGTACCTCGAGGACGTCCGTGTCGGCAACGACGACCTCACGGGGGACGAACACAGGGAGCAGCGGTCCATCATCTACGAGACGGGGGATCGGGGACCGGACTCGTTCGCGGAGAAGCTTCGCCTTTCCATCGACAAGATCGAAGGGCTTATCCGCCCCGCGCTTGAGAAGCTGAGGTAAGTGGACCCGCCGGAAGGTGTCTCGATAGGCGACGGCGCAGACGCCGATGAAGGAGAGGACCCTCGACCAGAGCTACCTGTCTTCTCCCCGGCTCCTGCGTTCTGCCCGTCAACGCCTCGGCTCTACGGTTCGCCGTCCTCCGCCAGCAGGATGCTCGAGAGGTCGCCCTCGACGTCTAGCCTGCGGATGGCGACGGATGGACGAGCGTACAGAAACCGCGGCCCCCTCTTGAGCCTGGCCCTCGCTGGCTTGCTCCGATCCCCTCCCGGACGACCGATAGGATTCCTAGGCTGGGGGTAAGCCCGAGGGGTTAGGATCGGGAGGAGGGGGCGCTGTTGTAGCATGGTCGTACTAAGTCCGGAATGAGGACATGACATGGGTTGGGAGACGAGGGAACCTCCGCCGTCTTAGCCTGACGATCAGCCTTTGATCGCTCCGCTGGTCAATCCGCTGATGATGAACTTCTGCATGAATATGAAAATGATAAGGACCGGCACGATCGTCACGACCGCGAAGGCCGTCAGGTAGCTCCATTTCGTCCCGTATTGGCCCATGAAGTTGAAGATGCCCGCGGTAATCGGCCTCATGATCTGGTCCTGCAGGAAGGTCATGCCATACGCCAGGTCCCCCCAGCCATAGAGGAAGGAAAAGACTGCGCAGACGACTACGCCCGGGATCGCGATCGGCAAGAAGACCAAGAGAAAAGCGGAGAACCGATTGCAGCCGTCGATGCGGGAGGCGTCCTCGAGTTCCGTGGGAATCGAGGCGAAGTAGCCTATCAAAACCAGGACGGAAAAGGGTATCCCGATCGTCGCGTCGGCGAGTATGGGGGACAATTGCGTATTGAGAAGATGGACATTCTTGAACATTATGAACATCGGCGTGAGCAGAACCGAAACTGGCAGCATCTGCGTCACCAGGAAGCCCAATATGAAAACCCGCTTGCCTCTGAATTTGAAGCGGGCCAACCCGTACGATGCCGGAATGGCGAGCACCAGCGATATGAACATGGTCGACAGCGAAATGACCATACTGTTCTTGAAGGAATTGAACATATTGAAATCGCCGTGCTTCAGCTGCGCCGCATAGGACTGGATATTGAGCTCGCGCGGGATCAGGGTGGGAGGGATCTTGAATATCTCGATCTCCCTCTTGAGCGAGGTGACGATAATCCAGTAAATGGGGAACATCAGGACCGCGAAAATCGCTATCGCGAGAAGGATTCGACAAAATATACTGAACTTCGAAGCGAACGGGCTGTCGGGCATTATGCTGCTTCCTTGTCTTTATATACGAATCGCAGATACAAGGCGCTGACGATGAACAGGATCACGAATAGGATGTTTGCCACGGCGGCGCCTTGACTGTATTTGAAAAACGAGAAGGAAAGCTTATATGAAAAAGTCGACAGGAGGTGGGTCGAATTGACCGGTCCGCCGTTCGTCATGACGAAGACGAGGTCGAAAACCTTGAATGTATAGATAAACCCGAGCACAAGGATCGATTCGATCACCGGTCTCAGCATCGGAACCGTTATCTTGTGGAAGACCTGCCACCTGCTCGCCCCGTCCATCGCCGCCGCCTCTTTGAGCTCCGCGGGGATAGTCGTGAGGCCAGCGGTAAGCAAAATCATATTGAAAGGAATTCCTATCCAGATATTCGCTATGATCAGAGCGACACGGGCAGTGAAGGGGCTCAGCAGCCAATCGATGGGCTTCGAGATAATTCCCACAGCTATCAGCGCCTGGTTGATTATCCCCACATCCGAGCTGAACATGAATTTGAACATCAGGGCTGTCACTGTCATCGGGATCATCCAGGGAATCATCAGAATTCCTCGAATCGGCTTGGCGCCGGGGAATCCCTGGTTGAAGAACAGGGCAAGGGCGAAGCCGATCGAGAATTGAAACACGAGACATCCGATCGTAAACGTGAAGGTATTGACGAGTGCCGTGCGCAGGACCGGATCGGCGAGCAGTGTCGCGTAGTTGCCGAATCCCACGAAGTGCTTATGGGCCTTGTTGAGCGTCGCGACGGTTACATCCTGGAAACCCAGGATGATGTTGCTGACGATGGGGTATCCCACCAGCAAAATCATATAGATGGCCGCCGGAAGCACGAAGAGGTAACCGATATTGACGGTCCTGAAGAATCGCCCGTTGCATTTCATTTCGTCTGTCGCCCTCGGTCTGCAATCGATCTCGGTGGGGCGGGACGGCGCACCGCCCCCACCTCATCCCGATAGTGGATTAGTCTCTTCGCGGCCGAACTTAATGATTTCCGGCCAGGATTGCGTCGATTGTTTTCTGCGCCTTTGCCGCAGCTACCGCGGGCGTCGAGACCCCGATTATGACCTCGTTCATCGCGAGTGACAGGGCATCAGATATCTCGGGCCAGCGCGGGTGCGGACCGCGGGGCTGAGCCGAGGCCATCTGCGCCACGAAGACCCTCATGATCGGGTCGTCGGCGTACTGCGTGGCAGCGACATCCTTCCTCGGGGCTATGTAGCCGAAGTCGTCCATGTATGTCTTCATCTCCGCAGGACTCGCTGCGTATTCGATGAAGGCCAGGGCCGCGTCGACATGGGGGCCCTTCACGACACCGAAGTTCTCGCCGCCGAGGTCGGAGGCGGGCCTTTTACCGACCGGCAACTCGACGACATTCCAGTTCAGGTTCGGGGCCTGCTGGCGCATGGTGGGCACCTGCCAGGGGCCGTTGACCATCATCGCGAGGTTCCCGGAGATGAACTGATTCATGACGTCGCCCTGGGTCCAATTGATCGCCTCTTTGGGCATCGAGCCGCTCTTCACCAGGTCGCGCATGAGGGAAAGTGCCCTGATGCCGTTGGCGTTGTCGATCTGGAAGGAGGTGTTGCCCGCTCCCCAGAGGAAGCAGAGGAATCCGAAGGTGCCTTCCTCGTTCTGAACCGAACTGATGGCGAAGCCGTGCACATTCCCCCTGGTAGTCTTCGCGGCAACGCTCTTGAGCTCGTCCCAGGTCCTGGGAGGCTTCACACCCGCGGCCTTGAGCATGTCCACGTTGTAGTAGAGCGAAAGGCAGTTGCTCCCGAAGGGGATGCCGTATAAGCGGCCGTCGAGCTTGCAGGAATTCAGCGGTCCTTCGTAGTACTGCTTGAGATCAGGCCAGCTCGCGAGCTTGTCGGTGATATCCGCGAAGATACCCATCGATACGTAGGCCGCATGGTCGGGATTGTCGATGATCACGACGTCGGGAAGATCACCGGCAGCCGCGCCGATGGAGAGCTGCTTTTTGAAGTCCGCGAAGGGGATATACTTGGTTACGACTTCAATCTTGTCCTGGGAGGAATTGAAGTCCTTGCAGACCCGGGCCAGGGTTTCCTGATGCTTGATGGTTTCCCAATAGTTCCAGATTGTCACAGTCTCCTTCTGGGCGAAGACCCCTAAGGGGAACACTGCGCATGCAAGGAATAGCAAGAGCGCCGACGGGAAGAATCTTTTCATAAACGACTCCTTTGCCTTGCGTGATTCGGAAGACATCCGAGTCTCCCGAGAGTTACACGCTATGCTGTAGCCGCATCCTGGATGCCGCAACGTGGAAAGATTTAATATCGGTGGATTTATCTGGGAACATCGTCCCGATTTATCGATTCGCCTTTCTATAGTCTGACGGATTCATGCCGGTCGCTTCCTTGAAGACCCTGCAGAAGTACTTCGCGTCCTTATAGCCGACACGGTCACCGATATCGCCGAGCCTGAGAGCGGTGCCGATGAGAAGTTCTTTCGCCTTTTGGATGCGGAAGTCTCTGATATATGCGCTGAAGGTAATGCCGGTCTCCTGGTGAAACCTGGAGCTCAGGTACTCGGGAGTCACGGATATGTATGAGGCCGCCTCGTTGAGCGTGATGCCCTGCGAGAAGAATTCCTGGATGATATTCTTGGCCCGCGCGACTATAAATCCGTCGCTCTGGGGCGCATCGCTCCCCATGCGGAAGAGCTTCCGCAAGATCGCCGCCGATTTCTCCAATTCGGACCAGGAAACGGCGAAGCGTATCGATTCGAGCATGTCCTGCTGGTCGAGGGAGGCGTAGCCCTCAAAATCGACGGCCCTCGCCGTATTCAGCACGCTCCAGAAGAAGCGGACGAACGAATTTTTCATATCTCGCGGAGAATGAATCCCGCCCTCGCGGAGGCGCCCCATAAAATCGGAGATACCGGTCTCATAACGCGGTCGGTCGACGGCGCAGAGGGCGGCGCGCACCTCGCCCTCCAGAGCGACAGGATAGCGCAGAGGCTCGAACTGCGTACGATCCACCTCCGGCCAGACGATGAGCGTCCCGTTTCCGAGCGCGATTATCCAGTCCAAGCTTTCATCTATCCCGAGTGTCGTCGATCTGAGCTCGTCAAGGTCGTTGAAACTACCGCAGCCGACGCAGAGGTCGGCGATGCCAGACTCGCGCATGCGCGGGAGGAAGTGGTGTGCGAACCAGTACTGGAGCGAGTCCGCGTCCTTGACCTTGAAGCAGAATACCGAGAAGCGTTTGCTGCGCGGCAACTCGATAATCCTCCATTCGAGGTCATGTCGCGGCAGCAAGGTCGCCTTGGCGAGTTGGATGGCGCGACGAGACTCGTTCTCGTAGCAGGTACCTATATATACCGTTGCCAGAACGAAGCGGCCGGGCGAGGTCACCATGCACTCGCGCGACAGCGAGACTAGCGTGTCGGCGTCCACGTCGGCACCGCCGATCATGATCGAGTACAGGAAACCTTCCAGGGTGACGCGGCCGGCATTCCGCTCGGAGCGCTCCTCGTCTTCGATCCTCTCCTCGATATGCTTGAGGGCGCGCGTGAGATCGCCGACGTCCAATGGCTTGAGGATATATTCGCTTACACCGAGCTTGATGGCCTCGCGGGCGTAGGAGAACTCCGAAAAGGCGCTCAGCACGATAGCCTTGGGTCGCCGGCCCTTCCGTTGCAGTCGATCGAGCATCTCGAGTCCGTCGAGATCGGGCATACGGACGTCGGTTATCACCAGATCGGGGGTTGTTTCAAGTATCATGCGCTCGCCTTCGACGCCTCCGCTCGCCTCTCCGACGACCTCATACTCGCAGCTTATTTTGCCTATGAGCCGCGCGAGACCCTCCCGTATCCGCGGCTCGTCCTCGACAATGGCTATTCTCACGTCGCTTCATCCCCGCCGAGCTCCTCGAGCGGAATCGCGATGCGAACGCTCGTGCCTGAGTCTGGCGTGCTCGCGAAGTCGACCGTGGATTTCTTGCCATAGTACATCTTGATGCGATCGATTGCGCTGCGCAGCCCGATATGGCCTCCCCGTCCAGGCCCGGCGTCCCCCTCCGCCGTTTCGATCTTCCTGAGTGTCTCCTCATCGATCCCGGCCCCGTTGTCGGCTATCGTCGCAAGCAGGAAGCCTCCCTCTCTCCTGAGTGAGAAGGAAAGTTGGTAGGCCTTTCTGGCGGCCTGGAATCCGTGGATGATCGCGTTTTCGACGAAGGGCTGGAATAGCAGTTTGTGTATGCGCAGGCTGAGGATGGAAGGATCCAGGTCCAGGTTGAACTCGAAGGAGCCCTTGAGCCGAGTCTGCTGCAGGAACGCGTAGTGCTTCAGCCACTCGATTTCCCTCCGAATTTCGACTTCCCCGTTGCTGTCGTCGATCGCGTAGCGGAGGATTTCCGCCAGCGCGCCTATCGCATTGCTGATCTCGAACTCCTCGCGGTCAATGGCCATCCAGTTGATGGTGTCGAGCGTATTGTAGAGGAAGTGGGGGTTGACCCGGGCCTCGATGGCCGCAATCTCGGCATTCCGCTGTCGTGTCAGCGCCGCCTGCACCTCGCGAAGCAGGTCGTCGATCCTCTCTATCATGAAGTTGAAGGCCTTCGCGATTTTCTGGACTTCTGCCGGCATGCCCTCGTCGATCGTAAGGCGGACGGAGAACTCGCCCGCGGCGGCCGCGTTCATGGCCCCGGCCACCGAGTCGATGGATTTGGTCAGGCGGCCCGTGATGTAGAAGATGGTCGCGAGCAGGACGGCGACGGTCGCCAGAATCACCGCAATCGTATTCCGCTGCAGTTTCGATATCTCGCTGTAGGTCGCGCCCTGGTCGCGCACGGCGATGAGGTTCCATCCGGTCAGAGGCTCCTTGATTTCGTAGATCGAGGGCTTCCTGTCCGAGTCCGGGGCGCCGCCGGTCGCTCCCCAGATCGTCCTGCCGATGGCAGCCGCGCGCCTGTCAGGGGCCGTAGGCAGGCCGGGCCTCGTGCCGAGCAGCGATTTGTCCGGGTGCGACACGAGAGTCCCATCGTCGGCCATCACGATAACCGCGCCTTCGGCGGCGCCTCCCGTCTCGGAGCCGAGGCTCTCATCGCAGATGTCGCTGAGCATCCTTTCGTCTATGGACAGGATGATGACGCCGTCCTTGGCCCAGATGTTCCGCGTCTCGATGAAGCGATGGCCCAGGTGGAAGAGATAATGCCGTCCCCCCGTATAGAGCGAGGCTGGCTCCGTGGGGAAGAAACACGTTTCGCGGCTGGCGCTGATAATGCGGAAAAAAGCCCGGGGCCGGTCGCCGGACGAGTCCAGCCACGAGGACTTGGTATTGTATCCGGTGAGCAGGTCGTCGAAGACCATCCTGCCGCTGGCGGTGAGGACCGCGAGCGACTGGACGTATGGCATAGCGTAAATATAGGAATGAAGAGCCCTGCGCAACTGCCCGGCGGTGAACTCAACGTCCTCCCCGGCGTTCAGGCGCTTCATGAGGTCGATCATATGGTCGTCGGTATACATCTGATAGAGAAGGTCCTGGTAAAAATCCAACTTCGTGCTGATGATCTTTTTGGTCTGTAGCAGATTCACGTTTTCGAGCGCGTCGATCTTCCGCTGCAGGATGCCGACAAGGCTGTAATACGACACAAGTTGGGCGACGATCATGGGGAAGATGGAAAGCAGGCAAAAGGCGAGGATCAGTCGTCGCTTGATACTCGTATTGCGGAAGCCCAGCAGCATGGAAAAGCGGAGCAGCATAGTTCCGTTAATTATACGCGTGTCGCCGATGGGCGCAAGGATCGGCTCGTGTGCACAG
>CAWBCC010000007.1:0-3926 GCA_963787185.1 uncultured bacterium
ACGTCAATCCGAAAGCTCGGACGTGGACATCGGGATTTTCGTCGAAGATTCCGTCGATGAAAAATTCCCGATTCGACATTTTCTCGAAAGGAAAGGATTTCGATATCGATTTCGACGTCGTCGTCCTTCCCGAAAGCGACTTTCTCACGGAAGACCCCGTCGTGGTCCACGAAATGAAAACGAAAGGGATACGCATAGTATGAGGCGGACGAGGCGGGGAGCGGTCATCACACCATGACAGTAGCCTTTCTCGCGAATTCGTTTCACCTCAAGCGCACCGGAAGCGCAAATTTTTCATAGAACTGTTGAGCCAGTTCTTCGGTCCGGTTTCGGTGATTCCCCACAAGGAAGCCTGGGCGAATTGCTCCCAAGCGGAGATGGGACCTGATCGTCGTCTGGCAGCACCGCTATCCGCCCGAGGAGCTGGAAGCCTTCGGGGCCGATCGCGTGGTGCTCGTGCCCATGTACGACGACACACCCCTCGACGAGAGCTTTTGGGGCAAGTACAGGAAATTCAAGGTCTTCTGCTTCTCGTCCACACTGGAACGCATCCTGGTATCCTACGGCCTCGAGGCCTGGGGAACTCGATACTACCCCGATCCGCGGACATTTCCGACTGCGGATGGATCCGGTGGACTCCGCGGTTTCTTCTGGCCGCGGACGCGGGCCATAGACTGGGCGCTCGTGAAGCGGCTCGTGGGCGACACCCGATTCGAACGCATGCACCTGCACTGGACCCCGGATGTGCACGGCGATTTGTCGCCTCCGCTCGACGAGACCGAAAAATCGGGGGGGCGGGTCGAGCTGTCTTCGTGGTTCCGCGACGCCGGGGAGTATCGCAGCCTTCTCGCCGCTTCGAACGTCTTCTTCGCGTCCCGCACGGCCGAGGGCATAGGCATGTCCTTCCTGGAGGCCATGGCCATGGGCCTCTGCGTGGCGACGCCGCGGGCGCCCACCATGAGCGAGTATATCGAGGACGGCGTGAACGGCCTGCTCTACGATCCCGATCGGCCGGCGCCTCTGGACTTTTCGCGTGCGGCCGCACTCGGCGCCGCGGCCCGCGCCTCCTGCGAGATCGGGAGGGCGAAGTGGATCGAGGCTGTCCCGAAAATCGCGGCCTTCCTCGAAGAGCCCGCGGCGGGATATAGACCTAAGTTCCATCCCGTGATAGCCGCGAAAGGCAGGGGCATCGCGGTGGCGCGGAGGATATATCGCGCGCTAAAGCGCATTGTTCGCGGAATATCGCGCTGATGGATGTTCTTGCGACGCGTAGTGGAGAGCTGGACTATGCAAGCGCGGGAGATATAAACTCCCGTTGCGGCATGAGAAAATCCCGCAAGGAGCTCATATGAAATATTCGTATACTGCAATAATCGAACGAGAGGATGATATCTATGTAGCCTTATGTCCAGAGCTGGATATTGCCAGCCAAGGCGCCAGTATCGAGGGAGCGAAACGGAATTTGACAGAAGCGGTTGAGCTTTTCCTGGATACCGCCGATACGACCGAGATTGAAAATAGAACACATAGTGATTAATATATAACTAAATTTGAGGTTTCCGTTGGCTAAGCGCAAAGTGCTCTCCGGCAAAGACGTCTGCTTGATCCTGGAACGATTCGGCTTCAGAGAAGTTCGGCGTAAGGGTAGTCATATAGCAATGCAAAAGAGTACGGAAAAGGGGACTATTACCGTGCCTGTCCCGGATCACGACGAACTCAAGCAAGGGACCTTGGCGTCGATAATTCGGCAGAGCGGTATCGATAAAGATATATTTGGGGGATATTAAGTGTCAGGCACTGCGAATAGGATTACCATAATCGCCAGAAGGGTCATGATATGAGCGGATCGAAAAATAGTTCTGCCAAAAATACGAGCGGGAAGCGACAACGTGTAACGCTCGGAGAGTACTCTCGCATAGCTTTCCGAAAAGCTGTATAAATTCACTCACCCAAAACTAGTGGACATCTCTTCTCTGTATACTGAAGTTCCCCAGTCTCCAGGACGTATTCCTCGCCGGGTCTACCAGACATGGAAGGAGCCTCGCCTTCCCGCGGTCCACGCCCTGGGCGTGAGGCGCTTCAGGCGGCTGAATCCCGACTACTCCTTCGAGTTTTTCGACGATGCACGGATGGCCGCCTACATGCGCGAGAACTACGCCGCGCACCCCATACTCGACGTCTTCGAGCGCATCAAGATTCCCGCCTCGAAGGCCGATGTCTGGCGCTATTGCATCCTCTACCGGGAGGGCGGAATCTACTGCGACATCGACAGCGCCCTGTCCATTCCCTTCCGCGGGCTCCTGAGGGACGATCCTTCCGAGCTGCTCTCGTTCGAAGGCAACCCCTGGAGCAGCCTGATGCAGGTGGGCGCCTACGCGGACCCCTCCCTCTTCCTCGCGCAGCCGCCCGATTCGGTTGCGGCCGGGCTCGACTATCCCGACCACACGGTCCTGAACTGGCTGCTCTGCTTCGAAAAAGGGAACCCCATTCTTGCCGAGATCATCGACCTCATCGTCCGCCACTTCGCCTTCTTCGACGGCAGACAATTCGAGAGCGTATGGCAGGCCGTGGTGCACGCGACCGGTCCCCTGGCCTTCACCCAGGCGGTGTGGAGGTGGATGGAGAGGACGGGGCTCCGGCCCGCTCAGCAGGGGATCGATTTCGACGGGCGCGGCATCTTCAAGCTCCCCGGCTCCGGGGACCGCTACGCGGTCTCGCCTCACTATATGCAGATGAAGCGGACGAGCCTGACTTGAGCTCGAGACGAGAGATTCCGTGAAGCTGGCGAACCTTCCCTTCAAAATCGAGAGCGAGCTGTGCCGTTCGTACTACCGCATGAGCGGAAAGCGGCCATCGAGCGCCCCCTATCTCAGCGGGGACGGATTCCGCTCGCTCTGCGCCCACTTCTGCGAGGCGGGCAGTCCGAAGCCTTTCGATCCGCGGGCGGTGGCTCCGGGCGGGCTCATTTTCTGCGATGCCTGGCTCCTGCGCGAGTTCCTCCAGGGACCCGCGTGCCGGATACGGAATCCTTTCTCGGTGCTCAGCCACAACGGCGACCCCAATCTCGATGCTTCCATCCTCCCCCTTCTTCCCCCCAGGCTCCAAAGACTTTTCGCCCAGAACGTTCTCGTGCGCGATGATCGCGTGATTCCCCTGCCCATCGGGCTGGAGAACGGACGGCTCCACTACAACGGCGTCACGCGCGACTTCGATGCGCTCAGGCGAAAGCGCGTCGAGAAGCTGCCCAGGATCCTGAGCGCCTTCACGGTCGGGACGAATCGGAGTGTGCGCGGCCCGGCCTTCGCGCAGCTTTCGGCCGCTTCTCACAACGACTCCGTGGAACGCATGAACAGCCGCGCCTACCGGAAACTCGCCGTGAAGTACATGTTCGTCGCCTCGCCCCCAGGAAACGGCGTGGACTGCCACCGGACCTGGGAGGCCATGTACCTGAGGTCCGTGCCCATCGTCCTGCGTTCGAGCCTGACGGAACACTTCGCTTCCCTGGGGCTGCCGCTCTGCCCAGTCGACTCCTACGCCGAGGCCGCCCTCTGGGACGAGAAGAAGCTGCGTTCGATCTACGAGAGACTCTCTCCCGGATTCGAGAGCGAGGTCCTCTGGTTCGGCTACTGGGAGCGCGAAATTCATTCGCGCATCGCGTGAAGGAGTCTTTGACGATGCGGGTCCTCTACGATCACCAGGCCTTCGAAATGCAGCGCTTCGGTGGCGTCAGCTACTATTACGCCAGAATCATCGAGGGTCTCGCCTCCTCGGTCGAGGCGACCGTATCCCTGCGGCGTTCCGAGAACGAACATCTTGCCGCTCTGCGGAGGCGCCTGGCATACCCCGTGCGAAATTCTGGCTTCATCGAAGACTTCATGTTCGGCCTCGAGTTAGCAATAGATGAGAATTCGTCAAGCGGTACAGAA
>CAWBCC010000008.1:0-4123 GCA_963787185.1 uncultured bacterium
GCTGCCCCGAGCGCTCTCCAACGACGATCTCAGCCGCGGGAAGAAGTCCGCCCGCACGATCAGGTCATCGCCTCCGAGGTACAGCCCCCAGATGCCTGTGGCCGAGGCGAAAGCGGCGGTGTGGGCGGCGGATATCCCTCGGTTCGTTTCGAGAAATACTTTCCGAGTGGAGGCGAATAGCGGCGAATGCTCATTCAGCCACTGTTCGACCATGCTCTTCGTGCCGTCGCGCGAACAATCATCGGCGACGATCAGCTCCACGTCGCTCAGGCCCGCGAGCCTCCCGATGGAGTCCAAGGTCTCCCCTATGGTGGCCTCGGAATTGTAGGTGACGACCGCCAGGGAAAAGAAAGGTTGATTCATCGGGCCCCTCGCGACAGGAACTTCACGATACGCTTGGCTTTCTCGAAAGCGAAGGAAAAAACCGCGGTGAGCCCCATGAGCACGACAAGCGGCCTCAGCCGGTAGTCCCACTGCTTGAATCGCCATCGGTACAACCACGCGAAGGACTGGAAGTCGGAAACGGGCTTTCTCCTCGGCCTCGTAAGTCCCCCGGCCACCACCGTCTCGAGGAAGTCGGCGATCCTCTCGATCTTCAGGGGCTCCGGCTCTGCGTTGTCGCGGAAGAGAGGCCGCTCGTACATCGAACGATAGGCTTCGAAGTCGTCGCCGATCCTGGGCAGCTCTCGGGAGAGCCGCTCCAAATCGGCCTTCCCGCCCAGAGTCAGGAAGGCTTCCCTGTCGAACCAAGCCGCGAGCTCCGGATCGCCCCAATAGATCGGCACCGTCCGGCGCCGTAGGATTCGAGCAGCTTCTCCGTCATATAGCCGGGCCAGCGGGTGTTCTCGAAGGCAAATGGAGATCGAATAGCCTTCGAGAAAGGCTGACTCGTCGGCGAGGGCCTCCCACGTTGTTGAAGGCCCTTCCGCCGGAACCCACGCCGACTGCCCAATCGAGGTACTGGAAGGCCCCAGGTCCTAAGCGCTCTTCGTAGAAAAGACAGTGCCAATTCTTTCTTCTCCACTCCTCGTACGAAATCCTGCGTTCACGAAAGCAGGCCTCGTACACACCATAGATCGTATACGAGGCAAGTTGTGATCTCGCCCGGCTGAGGGCGCGAAGGACAGGGCGGCATCGAACAAACGCAATCCGGGACAATATTCTCGCCCGTGAACAGGACCCTCGGGCAGGGATAGCCATGCCATCCATCGCCGAAGGTCGAGCAGAAAAGTACATCGGGCTCACTAGATATCTCCACATCGAAGCGCGTACGCAGCACATCGGTGAAGAAATTCCGCTCGGGGTCAAGACCGAACCAAAAATCGGAGAAGGCCACCTTCAGCTTGGGGAGCGACACCATACAATCCTTGTGGACGGCGTTGATATATCTGCGGACAATACGTTTGATGAAGCGGTACACGATTCGTGCCCGCGCGATGCTCCGCCCCTGGAGCGCTATCGAGCGGATGCCGACGCGGCCGGTATCCCGGAGCCGGCTCTTCGAGGAAAGACTTGAGGGCGGGCAGGGACTTAAGCCAAGCGCGCCGGCCGGGCTCGCAGGAGGCGCGGGCGGCCTCCCCTATCTCCCGGACGCGGGAGAAATCCAGAGCCGGGGGTTATCAGGATCGTACAAGATCCGTTGCGGCCGTTTTCGATGTATTCGCTCATGGTGGGTCCCCGCGGCGCCACCACGCAGAGACCCATCGCCATGGCCTCCAGGAAGGACATGCCTATGCCTTCGGCCCGGCGGGGCGCGAAGAATACATTCGCCGCGGCGAGCATGTCCAGATACTCGCCGGCGTCGCGGAACCACGAGGATACGGGAAAGATGGATCTCGCTCTCACGCTCGGCCTCGTCGAGAGGGGGAGGCAGGTCGCCGTGGACATCGGGCGTCCAATGCAGGTGGAGGTCGGCGAAATTCGGTATCGCCGACGAGTTTCTTGACGAGGTTCCAGTCGATCGAGCGTGTCCGCGGCCAGAAGAAGCCGCGCAGGCCGGAGGCAAGGGGCGCCACGCTCCGGGAGCTCGGTTCCGGATAATAGCGTAGGCCCCAAGTTGGAACCCCATATGACTTGAGGAGCCTTTCCAAGGTGGAGGAGAAGCAGAGACACCTTGAAGTTCCGGTATCTGCTCCAAAATGCCTCGTCGAGCGGAGTGTCGTCGTACATTGGCACGAGGACTAGGCGCTCAGCCCCAAAGGCCTCGAGCTCTTCCGGCGGGTACGTGCTTCTGCCAGACTACGATCAGATCCCACTTCTTCTTGGGCAGTTCGGCCCAGGCCTCCTTGTGGGGAATCACCGAAACCGGGCCGAAGAACTGGCGCAACAGTTCTATGAAAAAATTTGCGCTCCCGGTGCGCTTGAGGTGAAAGGAATTCGCGAGAAAGGCTACATTCATGGTGTGATGACCGCTCCCCGCCCTGTCCGCTTCATGCTATGCGTATGCCTTTCGTTTTCATTTCGTGGACCACGACGGGGTCTTCCGTGAGAAAGTCGCTTTCGGGAAGGACGACGACGTCGAAATCGATATCGAAATCCTTTCCTTTCGAGAAAATGTCGAATCGGGAATTCTCATCGACGGAATCTTCGACGAAAATCCCGATGTCCACGTCCGAGCTTTCGGATTGACGCCCGACCGCCCAGGAACCGAACAGGTAGGCGGCTTTTATGGGATAGAGCGTCTGCAGTCCAGCGACGAATCCTCTCACTCGAGAGGTGATCTGTTGAAGGTCCGTATCCATCGCAAGAGCTCCTTCGAACTCGCCCAGATTTCCCGCCCTTCCGATTCGGGAATCTCATACTGTTCATTGGAGAAATAGATTCCGTACCGGCTGTCGGTATACAGCTTCACGAGTCGCTTCAGCATGGCGCCGTATGAATCGTCGACCGGCAATCTCAGCCGGGACGCGATCTTGAGCACGTCATGGGTGGGCAATGGGCGTTCGTAAAACTCCATCAGTCCTTTCAGGGTTTTCTCGACCGCCTGCTGGCACCAGAATGAAGCCGCCCGATAGCGGCCATGGGCGACATCCAGCTCCGCGCTCATAATGTCATAGTCCGCCGATGCGAACCATTTCCGCTGCCGCCGAACGATGGTCGAGGTTTCCGCAATATACTCTTTGAGGCTGAGCTCCCAGGCCGGAGGCACGATGCCGAAAACCCGCTCGATCTTGGCTTTCGAAAGCACCGAGTAGGCCGGCCGGTGAGCCTTGGTGGGATACTGCGCCGTGGTCAAGGCTTCGATGGCGCAGTCTCTCTCGATGAGGCCCGCTTCGCGCGCTTCGGCAAAAATGGAAAGGGCGAACGCATGCCAGTTCGTTTCGCCCGAGCCGCTATAGTGATAGACCCCGAACTCGCTCTTTTCCGACTCGATGACGGCGAGGATAAACTCCGCCAAATCGCCTGCGTACGTGGGTGTGCCGCGCTGATCGGCGACGACGCCTATTTTATCCCGCTGCCTCATGAGCCTGAGCATGGTGTGCACGAAGTTGGGCCCGTATTTTCCGTAGAGCCAGGAGGTGCGCACGATGTACGATCGCGTGCAGGCGGCGCGCAGGGCGGCCTCTCCCGCCGCCTTGGTCTTGCCGTATATTCCGATAGGATTGAGCCTGTCGTCTTCCCGATAGGGGCGATCGCCCGTACCGTCGAAAACGTAGTCGGTGGATATATGAATGAGAGTCGCGCCGATCTCGGCCGCCACGGCCCCGATGTTGGCCGGGCCGAGCGCGTTGAGCCGCTCGCACAGATCGCCTTCGTCCTCCGCCCTATCGACGGCTGTGTAGGCGGCGCAGTTGACGATCCAGGCGATGTCCTTTCCCGAAGCGAAGGCCCCGAGAGCTGCGGGATCGGCGATATCCACATCCCGGTCGGAGCCGACCCAGGAGAGGCCCTTCGCCGTCAAAAGCTCGGCCAATTCGCTGCCGAGCATGCCCTTGTCGCCGATAAGCCAGATCACAGGCAGATTTCCCGCATCAGCGGAGTTCCCTGAGATAGGGCAAGGCGGCGTCCTTCTGGGATACGATGACATCCCTGAACGGCCAGTCGATAGCGAGCTCGGGGTCGTCCCAGCGCAGGCCTCCGTCGTTTGCCTTGTCGTACTCCGCGGTGCATTTGTACATGAGCT
>CAWBCC010000009.1:0-510970 GCA_963787185.1 uncultured bacterium
CGGATTTCTCAGGCCGACTTGGATGATCTGCAGCAGCGGCTTAAAGCCGACTTTTGTCATTTGCGCAGCTATCGTCCTCACACTCGGTGCGACGGCATGCGCCGGCGCAGCTTCTGATGATGGGAAAGGAGATGTCATGAAAGCAATGCCATTCAAGATCGCAATTCCACAGTCTGTAATCGATGATCTCAAGCAAAGGCTGTCTCACACCCGGTGGCCGGACGCCGTAGACGGTACAAGTTGGGAGTGCGGTCTTCCTGTCGAGTACCTGAAGGAACTTGTGACCCGCTGGCGCGATGAGTATGACTGGCGCAAACAAGAAGCTGTACTCAGCAGCTTCTCGAACTTCAAGGCGAAAGTGGATGGTGTGGGGATCCATTTCATTCATGAGCGCGGCAAGGGTCCATCGCCCACGCCTCTCCTTCTGCTGCACGGATTCCCCGACTCATTTTACCGTTATCATAAGGTTATCGAACTCCTGGCAAATCCGGCAAAGTTTGGCGATAGCGATAGTCCCTCATTCGATGTAGTGGTGCCGTCTCTCCCCGGCACAGGCTTCTCTGACCCCGTTATGCGAGACGCTGAGGCGGATGCCGATCTGCTAACAAAGCTCATGGCTGAGGTGCTCGGGTATTCGAAATTTGTAGTGGCAGGTGGCGATATGGGTGCAATTATCACCTTGGCAATGGCGCGCAAACACCCGGAGCTTCTGATCGGCATCCATCTGACCGATGTTGGCTACCCAGACGCGAACACAGATTTCTCAGCACTTTCGCCTGCGGAAATCGAGATGGCTCAGTGGGTTCAAAAGTGGTTCATGGAAGAAGGGGTGGGCGTAAACACGATAATGGCAACAAAGCCGCAGACGTTGGCATACGGTCTTACAGACTCGCCTGCAGGTTTACTCTCTTGGCTCGTCAGCTATGCCAGCAGCGGGCAGCACGGGCGCGATGAGTTCAAGAAACGATTCAGCGATGACGAGTTGCTCACAAATGCGACAATTTACTGGGTAACCAAGACAATTAACAGCGCTACGAGCGCATATTATGCCAACGCGCATGCCGCCAAAGGAACGTATGAACGACCGTCCGTCCCGGCGGCTGTGGCTCATTGTCCGTATGATCCGCCGCTACCGCGCGAATGGGCCGCTCGACGAGTGAATCTTGTGCACTTTACCGACTTTCCCAGTGGTGGTCACTTCAAGGTATAGAGAGCCCTTCTGTCAATACAGAATCGGAAGATAAATAAGGTGGATCAAGCTCCCCTCTTGTTTCTATGCAGCTGATAGTTCTTCGTTCTCTTTTTCTTGGAACTTACTTGCGTAGACTTCGTTTGGAGTCTGGTAGTCTTGCGATGCGTGGAAGCGCTTGCCGTTGTAGAAGTCCATGTATCTCTTCATCCCGGCCTTAAGCTCGATCGCCGTCAGGTAGTCGTTGAGGTAAATGTCCTCGTACTTCAAGGTCCTCCAGAAGCGCTCGATAAAAATGTTGTCCAAAGCACGATTCACACCGTCCATGCTGATCTGTATTTCATTCGATTCCAGGACGGCGATAAAGGCATCAGACGTGAACTGGCAGCCCTGATCCGTGTTGAAGATCGCCGGAATACCGTACAGCGCAATTGCCTCCTCGAGCGCTGCAATGCAGAACTCAGCGTCGAGGGTGTTCGATATCCGCCATGCGAGTATCTTCCTCGAATAGATGTCGATAATGGCTGCGAGGTAGACATCGCCGCCGGCGAGCTTGATGTACGTGATGTCCGTAGCCCAGACCTGGTTCGGCAGCCATATGGCCTTGCCCCGTAGCAGGTACGGATACTTCTTGTGCTGCTTGGCCGGCATACTTGTTCGTTTGCCCGGATAGATGGCCCGCAGTCCGGCCCGTTTCATGATTCGCCTTACCTGCTTGCGGGTAACACCAAGCTCCTCGAGCTCGCGTGCTACTTTGCGATAACCGTAAAAAGGTCGCCGCCCGAGAACGTCCAGAATCGCCTTCAGGACGGCGAGATCACGCTCATCATCGGTCTGACCCGGCTTGTAGTAGTACGCTGACCGGCTGATACCCAAAATCACGCATTGCTTCGCGATCGAGAGCGTTGGGTGCCTCGGCTCTATGACTTCGGCTCGCTCCCGTACAGTTGCCGATGCTTTTTTTTTAGAAAATCGTTCTCGACCTGAAGCTGGCCAATTTGTCTGAAAAGCGCATCCGTTTTGCGTTCAGCCTCTTCAGCTGCCGCGTTCCCCTTCCCTGCTTTTTCAAAGAGCTGTGCAGCCATTTCAATAAGCTGCCGTTTCCATTGCGCGATGAGATTCGGGTGAACCTCATACTGCGTGGCTATCTCCTGGAGCGTCTTATCGCCCTTCATGGCCTCAATGGCCACCTTCGCCTTGAACTCCTTGTCGTACCTTTTGCGCATGGTGAAACTCTATGCCTCCTTCTCGTCTTCTTCAAGAAGGGAGTCCCACCTTACTCAGCCCTCCTAAGCTGTCCGATTTCTTGGGCTCATTATAATGACGGGATCCCCCAATCGACAAAGCAATCCCAACGGGAACCCATGGGTGGCGCGTTCTGGAACGGGAGATTTGTCCGTGCCCGAGGATCGCCTGTTTTTGTCCCGAATTCTCGAGCTTTCACCAAATATAGTTTACGTTTACGATCTACAAAGAAACCGCACGATTTACTCGAACCGCGCGATTCTCGCCGGCCTCGGTTTCAACACTGAAGAAGTCAAGGGCATGGGCTTGTCTTTCCCGCCGAATGTGGCTCATCCCGACGACGCAGCCCGGTTTGGCGATTCCGATCGACAAATCACCGAGGCGAAAGACGGCGAGATCGTCTCCTTCGAGTATCGTCTGCGCGACGCGAAGGGTTCATGGCGATGGTTTCTTTCGCACGAAGCTGTTTTCGAGCGCGACGCGGTGGGAAGGCACGTGCGTAAGGTTGGCATTACGGAGGAGATTACCGGCCGAAAGATTCGCGAAGACCTCTTAATTGAAGTCGCACGTCGAGACGAGCTCACCGGATTGTACAATCGTCGAGGATTTGCGGATGCAGGGGTTCAACACTTTGCGCTCGCGGAGCGCCGAAAGACGCCTCTATCGCTCCTGTACCGGGATCTTGACGATTTTAAGCGAATCAATGACACATTCGGCCACGCCGAAGGGGACATCGCTCTCAAGAGCGCCGCAAGTCTTTTGCGCGACACTTTTAGATTGAGCGACGTCATAGCTCGCATCGGAGGTGACGAGTTCGCCGTCCTCCTTGTTGACGCGCCCGCGGCTTGCACGGACCAGCTTCAATCGCGCTTTCATGCAAAGGTGCACGACTGGAATCTCGCAACCAAAAACAAATGGTCGCTGTCGTTTTCAGTCGGTTGCGCCGCATTCGATCCAACTGTTCCCGAAGGGCTTGAAAACCTGTTGACCCGTGCGGATGAGAATATGTATGCCCACAAGAAAAGTTCGACCCGAGCGAACGAAGGATGCGGCTGAATCGCCGGTTGTCGCCTCGCACATTGATCTGACACTTCCTCGCGCGTATTCCTGACACGCAGATTACCCTACTCGCGCGCCTGGAGGCCGCATCCGGGTGCCGCGGAAGGGGTTTTTCAGGCGGCCGTCGGTCTCCCGCTCAAGGAAGGAATAAAAGCTTGAAGCGGCTGCGGCGCGGAGGCGCACCGTCGCCGGTGCGAGCTCTCCCCCACGGAGAAATGCGTCGGCATCACTGGGCCTGAGCTCGAGGACGGTTCGGCCACGGCGAAAGGCGAAGCCCTCGAGCTCGGCGAGGGCCCTCGCGTAGGCCCTTCTCGTGTGGCCCGAGCCGAGATCTTTGAGGAAGATCATCTTCTCCTCGCCGTAGTCGAGCTCCGCTCTGTCGACCTTGGCGCGCAGCTCCTCGGTGAGCCGGCCGGCGAGGACCGCCCGGGCCACACGAGCAAGCTCCTCGGGGGGCAGGTCGGCGAGCTCTTCGACCGTAAGCGATTTATGAAACCATGTCGTAGGGGATTCCCACTGAGTCCGCGAAAGTCCGAATGGCTGGGGTCGGTAATAGCTGCTCCCATGGCATTTTGTCTTGACCGAATTGCTCGATGCAGTTGAACAGGAACTTGAGGTAATGCATCGGCTCGATACCATTTGCCCTGGCCGTCTCGATGATCGTGTAGAAAGATGTCGAAGCCTCTGCGCCATTGGACTGGTCGAAGAACAGCCAATTACGGCGATTATGCGCAGCTCAGCATAATCGCCGTTATGCTCAGTCCACTATTATGCAAAGCCATTTTAAGAAAGCCGCCTGAGACAAGGACGGTAGCTCCAAAATCATAGATTTCACTCAGCATAATACTTTGAGACACGTGTTCCCGGCGGCGACGCCGGAAAGGAGTGTCTCATGGCTGGATCGATGGTGGCACCAAAAGGTCTAGGTCCGGATCTCAGGATCATTGAGCGGCTTCGTTCCCTCCTGTTGAGCCGCGGCTACGCCCCCGCGACGGTGGGCCAGTATGTCGCTGCTCTCCGACGGTTCCAGGAGTGGATGGAAAGCCGTGGCAACGTGCTTGAAGACGTCGATCCCGATTCCGTCCACGAGTACCTGAGCAGCACCCACAGCGATGGGGGAGCAAAAGGCCGGAATCCACTTTCTCCCCCAAATGTTAGAGCCTCGCTCGCGCATCTCCTGTCCCAGCTCGGGAAGGCCGACAAGGTTTCCAAGGCATCGCCGTTTGATGAGGAGCTCAAAGCCTTCGGCGAGCACCTTGCATCCACCTGTGGGTTGGCCCCGCAACACGGCTATACCGGTTAAGGTATACGGCGGAATTTCTGGCGGACATTTCAGAGCAGGCGCACAGCCACGCTCTGATGGCCATCGATCCACGGACCGTGGCTGAGTGGATGGTCGGGCGCGCTAAGGGCCTGAAACCAGGGTCAGCCAACGTGATAGCCGACTCGATCAGGAGCTACCTGCGATTCCGGGAGCTGTGGGGTTCCACGAATGGATGCCACCCATCAGCCGTCCCCACGATCCCGCACTGGCGGCTCGCCGACATCCCTCGTCATCTGGACCGGGCAGAACTCGGAAAGCTCCTCGGCAGCTTCGACCAGTCGGCGGCCGGGAAGCGTGATCTCGCGATGACCCTCTGCATGGCCGAGATGGGGCTACGCGCCTCGGAGGTCGCCAACCTCGTGCTCGGGGATCTTGACTGGCGCGGCGCCACCTTGACGGTTCGATGCTCGAAATCATGCCGCAATCGGATCCTCCCCCTGGCCCACAGATCTGGCCAGTCCATCGCCACGTACCTGAAAGACGGCAGGCCGCTAACGGAATCAGACGCATTGTTCGTCCGGTATAGCGTCCCGAAGGGCACCCCGCTAACCGCTGAGCTCGTTCGTGGTGCGATGCGCCGGGCCTATGCCCGGGCTGGATTCCCCAAGGAGTGGACGGGTACTCATCTCCTCCGTCACACCGCAGCAACGCTCATGCAGCAGGGCGGCGCTTCGCTGAAGGCGGTTGCCGACGTTCTCGGCCACCGTTCGATCGACACCACCATTGTCTATACCAAGGTTGATGTACCGGCGCTCCGTACGGTCGCGCTGCCATGGCCGGAGGCCCTCCTATGAACGCATCGGACTCCATGTCCGCCAAAGTTGGCGAGTACATCCGGCAACGGCGTGCCCTAGGCTGGCAGCTCACCGTGGAGGCTAAGGAATTAGCCCGGTTCGCCGCTTACGCCGACAGCATCGGCCACCAAGGACCAGTCACCATCGAACTTGCGCTCGGGTGGGCTCGGCTCGCAAACAACCGGAGCCGCCTCTATCAGGCACGGCGTCTCGAAACAGTGGGCACTTTCGCACGATACCTAGCCACCTTCGAGCCCGGCACCGCCATACCGCCGCGAGGTCTTCTCGGTCCGGCGCACCAGCGCGTCAGGCCGTACATCTATTCGGACCGCGAGGTCGTCCGTCTCATGAAGGAGGCCTCGTGTCTGCCGCCTCCGGATGGGCTTCGGGCGCTGACATATCGGACCCTTATCGGGCTTCTCGCATCAACAGGCCTCAGGGTCTGCGAGGCCCTTTGGCTCGATCGTGGCGACCTGGACAGAGGAGCGGATACCCTCACAGTCAGAGATACGAAGTTCCATAAATCACGGCTCGTGCCGCTTCACGTATCGGTGACCGCCGCTCTCGCAAACTACGAGATGGAACGGGACAGGATCATCCCACATCCCGCCTGCTCACGATTTTTCCTCTCGCTGAGAGGCAGGCCACTCAGTCCGCCGATGGTCCACTATACCTTTGCCAAGCTCAGGCAGAACGTGACGTTTGAGGGAACCGGCCGGCTTCCGCCCCGCCTTTACGACCTCAGGCATACCTTTGCCACTCGGAGGCTTCTCGAGTGGTACCGCGATGGCACCGACATCGGGAACGCCATAACTCGCCTGTCGGTGTACCTCGGGCACGTTAAGCCGAGCGACACCTATTGGTACCTTACCGGTACGCCTGAGCTTCTCGCGGTGGCGGCCGGCAGATTCGAGGCCTCGTCCTATGCTGACGGGCCCGGAGACCTCCCATGAGCGGAGCCACGACAACGGCGCCGGACTTCCCTACGCTGGTACAGCGGTTCTTCCTTGAGGGCCTCGTCGCCCAGCGGAACGCAAGCTCCCGGACCATCGCAGCTTATCGGGACTCGTTCCGGCTGCTCCTCGCCTACCTCCAGGATCGGCATGGTCTAGCACCCGGCGACGTCACACTCACGGCCTTTGGCCCCGAGGTTCTCTCTGGTTTCCTCTCACACCTCGAGAGGGATCGCGGCAACTCGGTCCGCACAAGAAACGCTAGGCTCGCGGCCATCCGGTCGTTCCTGCGTTATGCAGCGACCATGGACCCCAGCTCGCTCGGATCAATCCAGCGCGCCCTCGCAGTGCCCCAGAAACGCTTTGACAGGCCCGTGCTCGGCTTCCTGACCCGGCAGGAGATGGACGCAGTCCTTGAGGCGCCGAATCCCACTTCTTGGAGCGGCAGGCGTGATCGCATTCTCTTCCGGATGATGTATAACACTGGCGCACGGGTATCCGAGGCAATCGCGATCGCGATAAAAGACGTCGACCGCGAACGTTCCCATTGCGTCACCCTCCACGGCAAGGGCAGGAAGGAGCGCACCGTGCCGCTCTGGCGGACGACCCTACAAAGCCTGGACGCATGGATCAAGGAGATCGGCTTCAAACCCGACGGCCCGCTTTTCCCTTCGTCTCGCGGGGATTGGATGGCGAGGTCCGGCGTAGAATACCGGCTTGCGCTCGCGGTCAAGACAGCGGCACGGAATTGTCATTCCCTCATGGCCAAAGATGTCTCGCCGCACACGATCAGGCACACTACCGCGATGCACCTTCTTCAATCCGGAGTGGACCTCTCTGTCATCGCAATATGGCTGGGCCACGAGAGTATCGTTACAACGCACACTTACCTGGAAGCGGACCTTGCGATGAAGGAACAGGCCCTCGCTGCGGTCAAGGAGCCGAAGGCAAAGGGCAACAGATTCCGCGCTTCAGAAGGGTTACTCAGATTCCTGGAGAGCCTTTGATTATGCTGAGAGCGGCATAGGGACAGATACAGCCCTAGTGTTTGTCGCATAATGGTATCCGGAGGGAATGGCAGGAATACTCGCACTGGGGCTGGCCATAATAAAGTACTGAGCATAACGGCGACCGACCGCGAAGCCACGAATTGCGTTCTCACAAAGATTATTGTCGATAGGCACCCGTCCGTCGCTGAGGAAAACTTCGAGCCGTGGCCAGAGTGGAATCGTGTAACTTATGGCCTTCCCGAGCGTGCTTCCCGGACGGACTCGCCCTCCTTCGGCCACGAGCCATTTCCAGAACGACTTCATGATCGGCACGGATTTTTCCTGTCTGGCCTTGAGTCGCTCATCGTGGGGATTTTCCGCATAAGAGCGTTCGATGTCGTAGAGTGCCTTGATGTATCCCAGCGCCTCGTTCGCCATCCTGTTGTTCTTCTCGATCTTGAGAACATCATGGAACTTACGCCGGACATGGGCCATGCACGCGGCCTGTACGATCCCTGAGTTTCGGGACGGCTCGTTATAGGCGGCATAGGCGTCGCTCATGAGTATGCCCCTGAATCCTTTCAAGAGCTCTTTCGCGACTTCCTTGTCCCGCCCAGGGGCGTAGTGGTACGTAATGAGTTTGAGCTCGCGGTGGCTTCCCGCCGGTTCGGGAAGCTCAATCGCGGCGGCCGCGCACCACATCCACGACAGCCCTTCTTTGGTCTCGCCGTTCTCATGAAGGACGCGGACGCGGGTCTCGTCCATATTCATGACCGCGCTCGTCCTGATCTTTTTCCGGATCAGCTCGGTCAAGGGCGAGAGGAGCACGTGCGCTTCCAGTGCCCAACGAGCCATTGTCGCTCGGCTTATCTCGATTCCGTCCCGCTCTAGGATGTTCGCCTGCCGGTAGAACGGCAGGGCATCGCAGAACTTCGACGCAAGAACCTGGGACAGAAGCGAAGGGCTCGCGATGCTCTTCGGTATGATTCGCTCGGGCGGGGGAGAAGCGTGCACGCCGCCACAACCGCAGCCGCAACCATACGTCGGGCGAATGGTCTTCTCGACGAAGAAGTTCACGGGCTCGATGCACAGCCGTTCGCTCACGTCCTCGCCGATACGAACGAGCGTCTTACCGCATGAGCGGCAAATCTTCTCGCCGTCGGGAAGATCGAGGACAATCTCTCGCCTAGGAAGATTCGCAGGAAGCGGCTTCCTTCCTCCGCCGACCCGCTCCGTTCGCTCCGTCCGATTCTTTTTCTGACGCCGTGCTTCCGGCATGCCAGCTTCTTCGCTCGGGGCCACAGCGTCGCAAGCGACAGCCACCTCGAGTTCATTGAAAAGCTGAGCCTGCATAGTTTCGTCGGGCGCCCATCGTTCGCTCGAGCGACCGAACCTTCGAGCGTTGTCTAGCCGTATCTGTTCCTCAAGGAGCGAGAGCTTTTCCTCGGCTATCCGTGTCCGGGCGTGTAGCTCCTCTATCTTCTTGTCTCGCTCTGTTATCTTCTGGTCCCGCTCGGCCAACTGAGAGTGATAGGCGATCCTTTGGCGTTCCTGCTCGTGCAGCATGGACTCGATGAGGTCGAGGCCGTCGAGAAGATCCTTACGGCCGTTCGATGCAAATGCCGTGGTTCGAAGCGAGTTTATGAGCTCGATGGCCGTGCCGTCTTCCATCGAAAGCAGTATGCCATACGCGAACTCTTGTAACAAGACGTTAGCCGCTTTTAAGCCGAAAATAATCGTCGTTGATGGGCTTGTCCGATATCAAGCCCCGACAAAAGCCACCCGAGCTGCTCGCCTGTGATCGCCTGCGCTTCGTTCGTAATCCGCGGCCATCTGAACCGATCGAGTTCGAGTTTTTTGTACCACAGACAATATCCATTTTTGTCCCAGTAGAGAATCTTCATCGTATTTCGCTTCCTTCCGCAGAACACGAAATATTGCCCGCTCATCGCATCAAGCTTGAGTTCGTTCACGACCAAGTCCGACAGTCCGTTGATCGACTTCCGCATGTCAGTCTTTCCGAGAACGAGCCAGACACGCGCCTGTTCCTCAAGCCTCAGCATGACCGACGATCTCTTTAAAAGCGCTCATGATCCGACTCAGGCAGGTTAGGCTCATTCGCCCTGATATCGTGACCGTCGCTTCCGTTCCCAGTATCTCGATCACAATTTTATCTGTCTCGACTTCCCCACTCGCCACCGGATTCATGGCAGCCGACTGAGGCTTCATCGCTTTCTTTGAAACTTCGATGGCGCGAACTCGCCTGCTCGCTTCCGCTTTTGCGTTCCCTGATCCAAGACTCCGATACCAATAGCGAAATGTCGAGTAGGATAGACTCTGACGAAGGCAATACTCTCTCTGGCTCAGCCCGCTTTCAGGCCACTCCCGAATAATGCCTTCCCAACAATCGCGTTTTTTCTGTTGCTCCATTTGCTCCCTCCAGCGCTGAATGTCGCGCGCGCGGAGGCTTCTGGCAACATGGCTTTATAAACCGCTTACTCTGGAGCCGCTTATTGGCGGCGAGAAGTTTCTTCAAGGGGGTGTATGCCCAAACCGCCGAAAATTCCGTCGGGGCACCTGCTATGAGAGGTCGTCGCCGGAAACGGATAAAAGAGCATGTTAAGGACCCGCGGATGCTGGAATCCAGCGGTAGAGCGTTGGCATGGAAACGCCGAGGTTCTTGGCCACTTCTCGAGGCGGCACACCGTTGGCCAATAGCTTCTTGGCTGACACGATCTTGCTATCAGTCATTTTGCGCTTTCTCCCGCCTACGCTCCCAAGCTTTCGGGCAGTTTCAAGTCCAGCGCGAGTTCGCTCGATCGTCAATTCACGTTCCATTTCAGCCAGGCTAGCCATGACGTGGAAGAAGAAGCGACCTGATGGCGTGCCCGTATCAATAGAGTCGGTGAGGCTTTTGAACTGTACTCCTTGCTTGTGCAGCATGCCGACCAGATCGACGAGGTTCTTCACGCTTCGGCCAAGGCGATCGAGTTTCCACACCACAAGGGTATCACCCTCCCGGAGCAGTTCTAGCGCCTTATCAAGGCCGGGTCGTTCCGCTCTGCTGCCGCTTACCTTGTCCTCAAAGAATTTCTTGCAGCCAGCCTTCTTCAACGCATCAATCTGAAGAGCTAGGTTCTGATCCTGCGTCGAGACGCGCGCATAGCCGATCAACATGACTTTTCATCCTCTCGGTTGTAATGGCAGTATGTTCATCCGCGTACGATTTGGATCAACGGTAAGCAAAGCACCTTCTTCTAACTCGACCGTCATCTGCCTCAAGGCGGCGATTATCTTTGGGCCGATCACGCCCGGACTGACATCTTCGGATCGGATTTGCACGACGCTTGGTTTCTCGCCGTGAGTAGCGGCCAGAATTGCTCCGAAGTCCAGATCGTGCGTGAGAACCACATAATCATTTCTGCTGGCATAGGCCATGATCTCAGAGTCAGGTGCCGTTTTCGCTCCACACGTCGACCAGTGGACCGCCTCAATGTCCGCGTCTGCCAGCAAGGTGACCCACCGCGGTGACAGGTTCATATCAATCAGAAGCTTCATGCGGTGACCAGCAGGACCTCTCGTTCTTCGGCTCGCCAGGCAGCGTAACGAAGGGCCTGCATGATGTCCTCGCGCTCAAGGTACGGATAGTTGTCCAGGACCTCTTCGACGCTGTGCCCAGCGCCGATTTGTCCCACGATCATGCCGACTGTGACGCGCATGCCGCGAATACACGCCCTGCCACCCATCATGTCAGGATGCTGGGTGATTCGATCCCATTGCCCCATACCCGCTCCTTATCAAAACTCATTGTAATGATAGCCCAGTGAGAATATGATTTCAAGAGTAAGCGGTTTATAAAGCCATGTTGCCAGAAGCCTCCGCGCGCGCGACATTCAGCGCTGGAGGGAGCAAATGGAGCAACAGAAAAAACGCGATTGTTGGGAAGGCATTATTCGGGAGTGGCCTGAAAGCGGGCTGAGCCAGAGAGAGTATTGCCTTCGTCAGAGTCTATCCTACTCGACATTTCGCTATTGGTATCGGAGTCTTGGATCAGGGAACGCAAAAGCGGAAGCGAGCAGGCGAGTTCGCGCCATCGAAGTTTCAAAGAAAGCGATGAAGCCTCAGTCGGCTGCCATGAATCCGGTGGCGAGTGGGGAAGTCGAGACAGATAAAATTGTGATCGAGATACTGGGAACGGAAGCGACGGTCACGATATCAGGGCGAATGAGCCTAACCTGCCTGAGTCGGATCATGAGCGCTTTTAAAGAGATCGTCGGTCATGCTGAGGCTTGAGGAACAGGCGCGTGTCTGGCTCGTTCTCGGAAAGACTGACATGCGGAAGTCGATCAACGGACTGTCGGACTTGGTCGTGAACGAACTCAAGCTTGATGCGATGAGCGGGCAATATTTCGTGTTCTGCGGAAGGAAGCGAAATACGATGAAGATTCTCTACTGGGACAAAAATGGATATTGTCTGTGGTACAAAAAACTCGAACTCGATCGGTTCAGATGGCCGCGGACTACGAACGAAGCGCAGGCGATCACAGGCGAGCAGCTCGGGTGGCTTTTGTCGGGGCTTGATATCGGACAAGCCCATCAACGACGATTATTTTCGGCTTAAAAGCGGCTAACGTCTTGTTACAAGAGTTCGCGTATGGCATACTGCTTTCGATGGAAGACGGCACGGCCATCGAGCTCATAAACTCGCTTCGAACCACGGCATTTGCATCGAACGGCCGTAAGGATCTTCTCGACGGCCTCGACCTCATCGAGTCCATGCTGCACGAGCAGGAACGCCAAAGGATCGCCTATCACTCTCAGTTGGCCGAGCGGGACCAGAAGATAACAGAGCGAGACAAGAAGATAGAGGAGCTACACGCCCGGACACGGATAGCCGAGGAAAAGCTCTCGCTCCTTGAGGAACAGATACGGCTAGACAACGCTCGAAGGTTCGGTCGCTCGAGCGAACGATGGGCGCCCGACGAAACTATGCAGGCTCAGCTTTTCAATGGTAAGCGATTTATGAAACCATGTCGTAGGGGATTCCCACTGAGTCCGCGAAAGTCCGAATGGCTGGGGTCGGTAATAGCTGCTCCCATGGCATTTTGTCTTGACCGAATTGCTCGATGCAGTTGAACAGGAACTTGAGGTAATGCATCGGCTCGATACCATTTGCCCTGGCCGTCTCGATGATCGTGTAGAAAGATGTCGAAGCCTCTGCGCCATTGGACTGGTCGAAGAACAGCCAATTACGACGATTATGCTCAGCTGAGCATAATCGCCGTTATGCTCAGTACTTTATTATGGCCAGCCCCAGTGCGAGTATTCCTGCCATTCCCTCCGGATACCATTATGCGACAAACACTAGGGCTGTATCTGTCCCTATGCCGCTCTCAGCATAATCAAAGGCTCTCCAGGAATCTGAGTAACCCTTCTGAAGCGCGGAATCTGTTGCCCTTTGCCTTCGGCTCCTTGACCGCAGCGAGGGCCTGTTCCTTCATCGCAAGGTCCGCTTCCAGGTAAGTGTGCGTTGTAACGATACTCTCGTGGCCCAGCCATATTGCGATGACAGAGAGGTCCACTCCGGATTGAAGAAGGTGCATCGCGGTAGTGTGCCTGATCGTGTGCGGCGAGACATCTTTGGCCATGAGGGAATGACAATTCCGTGCCGCTGTCTTGACCGCGAGCGCAAGCCGGTATTCTACGCCGGACCTCGCCATCCAATCCCCGCGAGACGAAGGGAAAAGCGGGCCGTCGGGTTTGAAGCCGATCTCCTTGATCCATGCGTCCAGGCTTTGTAGGGTCGTCCGCCAGAGCGGCACGGTGCGCTCCTTCCTGCCCTTGCCGTGGAGGGTGACGCAATGGGAACGTTCGCGGTCGACGTCTTTTATCGCGATCGCGATTGCCTCGGATACCCGTGCGCCAGTGTTATACATCATCCGGAAGAGAATGCGATCACGCCTGCCGCTCCAAGAAGTGGGATTCGGCGCCTCAAGGACTGCGTCCATCTCCTGCCGGGTCAGGAAGCCGAGCACGGGCCTGTCAAAGCGTTTCTGGGGCACTGCGAGGGCGCGCTGGATTGATCCGAGCGAGCTGGGGTCCATGGTCGCTGCATAACGCAGGAACGACCGGATGGCCGCGAGCCTAGCGTTTCTTGTGCGGACCGAGTTGCCGCGATCCCTCTCGAGGTGTGAGAGGAAACCAGAGAGAACCTCGGGGCCAAAGGCCGTGAGTGTGACGTCGCCGGGTGCTAGACCATGCCGATCCTGGAGGTAGGCGAGGAGCAGCCGGAACGAGTCCCGATAAGCTGCGATGGTCCGGGAGCTTGCGTTCCGCTGGGCGACGAGGCCCTCAAGGAAGAACCGCTGTACCAGCGTAGGGAAGTCCGGCGCCGTTGTCGTGGCTCCGCTCATGGGAGGTCTCCGGGCCCGTCAGCATAGGACGAGGCCTCGAATCTGCCGGCCGCCACCGCGAGAAGCTCAGGCGTACCGGTAAGGTACCAATAGGTGTCGCTCGGCTTAACGTGCCCGAGGTACACCGACAGGCGAGTTATGGCGTTCCCGATGTCGGTGCCATCGCGGTACCACTCGAGAAGCCTCCGAGTGGCAAAGGTATGCCTGAGGTCGTAAAGGCGGGGCGGAAGCCGGCCGGTTCCCTCAAACGTCACGTTCTGCCTGAGCTTGGCAAAGGTATAGTGGACCATCGGCGGACTGAGTGGCCTGCCTCTCAGCGAGAGGAAAAATCGTGAGCAGGCGGGATGTGGGATGATCCTGTCCCGTTCCATCTCGTAGTTTGCGAGAGCGGCGGTCACCGATACGTGAAGCGGCACGAGCCGTGATTTATGGAACTTCGTATCTCTGACTGTGAGGGTATCCGCTCCTCTGTCCAGGTCGCCACGATCGAGCCAAAGGGCCTCGCAGACCCTGAGGCCTGTTGATGCGAGAAGCCCGATAAGGGTCCGATATGTCAGCGCCCGAAGCCCATCCGGAGGCGGCAGACACGAGGCCTCCTTCATGAGACGGACGACCTCGCGGTCCGAATAGATGTACGGCCTGACGCGCTGGTGCGCCGGACCGAGAAGACCTCGCGGCGGTATGGCGGTGCCGGGCTCGAAGGTGGCTAGGTATCGTGCGAAAGTGCCCACTGTTTCGAGACGCCGTGCCTGATAGAGGCGGCTCCGGTTGTTTGCGAGCCGAGCCCACCCGAGCGCAAGTTCGATGGTGACTGGTCCTTGGTGGCCGATGCTGTCGGCGTAAGCGGCGAACCGGGCTAATTCCTTAGCCTCCACGGTGAGCTGCCAGCCTAGGGCACGCCGTTGCCGGATGTACTCGCCAACTTTGGCGGACATGGAGTCCGATGCGTTCATAGGAGGGCCTCCGGCCATGGCAGCGCGACCGTACGGAGCGCCGGTACATCAACCTTGGTATAGACAATGGTGGTGTCGATCGAACGGTGGCCGAGAACGTCGGCAACCGCCTTCAGCGAAGCGCCGCCCTGCTGCATGAGCGTTGCTGCGGTGTGACGGAGGAGATGAGTACCCGTCCACTCCTTGGGGAATCCAGCCCGGGCATAGGCCCGGCGCATCGCACCACGAACGAGCTCAGCGGTTAGCGGGGTGCCCTTCGGGACGCTATACCGGACGAACAATGCGTCTGATTCCGTTAGCGGCCTGCCGTCTTTCAGGTACGTGGCGATGGACTGGCCAGATCTGTGGGCCAGGGGGAGGATCCGATTGCGGCATGATTTCGAGCATCGAACCGTCAAGGTGGCGCCGCGCCAGTCAAGATCCCCGAGCACGAGGTTGGCGACCTCCGAGGCGCGTAGCCCCATCTCGGCCATGCAGAGGGTCATCGCGAGATCACGCTTCCCGGCCGCCGACTGGTCGAAGCTGCCGAGGAGCTTTCCGAGTTCTGCCCGGTCCAGATGACGAGGGATGTCGGCGAGCCGCCAGTGCGGGATCGTGGGGACGGCTGATGGGTGGCATCCATTCGTGGAACCCCACAGCTCCCGGAATCGCAGGTAGCTCCTGATCGAGTCGGCTATCACGTTGGCTGACCCTGGTTTCAGGCCCTTAGCGCGCCCGACCATCCACTCAGCCACGGTCCGTGGATCGATGGCCATCAGAGCGTGGCTGTGCGCCTGCTCTGAAATGTCCGCCAGAAATTCCGCCGTATACCTTAACCGGTATAGCCGTGTTGCGGGGCCAACCCACAGGTGGATGCAAGGTGCTCGCCGAAGGCTTTGAGCTCCTCATCAAACGGCGATGCCTTGGAAACCTTGTCGGCCTTCCCGAGCTGGGACAGGAGATGCGCGAGCGAGGCTCTAACATTTGGGGGAGAAAGTGGATTCCGGCCTTTTGCTCCCCCATCGCTGTGGGTGCTGCTCAGGTACTCGTGGACGGAATCGGGATCGACGTCTTCAAGCACGTTGCCACGGCTTTCCATCCACTCCTGGAACCGTCGGAGAGCAGCGACATACTGGCCCACCGTCGCGGGGGCGTAGCCGCGGCTCAACAGGAGGGAACGAAGCCGCTCAATGATCCTGAGATCCGGACCTAGACCTTTTGGTGCCACCATCGATCCAGCCATGAGACACTCCTTTCCGGCGTCGCCGCCGGGAACACGTGTCTCAAAGTATTATGCTGAGTGAAATCTATGATTTTGGAGCTACCGTCCTTGTCTCAGGCGGCTTTCTTAAAATGGCTTCGCATAATAGTGGACTGAGCATAACGGCGATTATGCTGAGCTGCGCATAATCGCCGTAATTGGCTGTTCTTCGACCAGTCCAATGGCGCAGAGGCTTCGACATCTTTCTACACGATCATCGAGACGGCCAGGGCAAATGGTATCGAGCCGATGCATTACCTCAAGTTCCTGTTCAACTGCATCGAGCAATTCGGTCAAGACAAAATGCCATGGGAGCAGCTATTACCGACCCCAGCCATTCGGACTTTCGCGGACTCAGTGGGAATCCCCTACGACATGGTTTCATAAATCGCTTACGCTCCAGACTGCCTACCTCCTGAAGGAATCGTTCGATCGGCTCTGGACCTACAAGAGTGAGGCCTGGATGCGGAAGTTCTTCGACAACTGGAAGGATTCCTTCAAGTGGCAGCGACTGGGCCCGTTCGTGAAGTTTGCGGCAATGGTCGAACGTAACTGGGATGGGCTGGCAGAGTATAGCCGCCTCGTAGAAAAGCCCGCCCTCGGATTCGTCGAGGGCCTTAATACCAAGATCAGGGTAATCCAGCGGCGGGCCTATGGACTACGCGATGAGGAGTACCTCAGGCTCAAGATCCTGACTTCCATGCTCCCAGGGTCATAAAGTTATGCGAATTCACCCACACGACTCCACGAAGAGCCAGTTTTTCTTGCGGCCGCACTGTGGTTACCCCAACGTTCCTGCAACCAGCGATCAAACAAACTGGCGCTTCCGGATTTCGGGTGTAATATTAAAATCCCATATCCAGGCCGCCGAAGTGAAATAGGATTGCCATGCGGAAGCGTTCTCTGTTCCTGAAACCACAAGCCATCCGCTTGATCTTCTGGATACCTGAGTTCACGGACTCGAGCATCGCGTTGCTGGTTTTCATGCGTATCGCATTCAGGATTCCCCAGAAGTACTTCCGGATCATCCTTCCAGCCTTGACCATCGGCTCGAGCTTGCTCCGGCTGATCCAGGACAAAAGCTCCTTCCAGCGCTTCTCGGCAACACCCAGATACCTATAGTCCCATAGGAGCGTCGCCGCTTCTTTGATTCTCCACGCTCTGGCCGTCCTCAGGTTCAAGCGTGACAACAGCATGAATGCCGGACGGTTTCCCGTCCGGTTGTCCGTTCTGGCTGATGTCCTCAGCCAGTCGAACTTGGTGCCGCCAAGCACGCTCGGCTCGCCTGCTTTGCTGAGCTCCCGATGTTCCTGTGCCCGGACCTTGTCCACCGCCTTGTTCAGGTGCTGGGCCACATGGTAGCGATCGAACGCAATCAGGGATTCCCAGTTCTCGAAACTTTCTCTCACCGCCTTGATGTACGGATCCCACATGTCTATCGAAATGCTTTCCAAGGCCTTCAAATCGGCCGTTTCCTGCGTTCTAAACCACGCGCCCAGAGTTCCTGCCTTCCGGTCCTGGAGAACATCCAAAACGGTGTTCTCGTCCTTGTCGAGGATAACCGTCACGTACTCGTGACGCTTCTGAAACGACGTCTCGTCAACCCCGATCTCCCGTGGTGACGATTTCTTCCGCTTCTCAAGCCCTCGGCGCACCGCTCGTTCCTGGATGCCGGCAACTTCGTCCCAGCTCAGGTCGAACATGGAGCCGACTTCGCTGATCGAAGCCATCTGCAGCCAGCGACATACGTGCCGCTCCAGCTCCATGGTGAAGCGGCTGTTCTTTTCGGCCCATGGAACCTTGACTTGAAGCACTCCGTGCTCTTCGCATCTGACGCGCGGAATCTCCGATTCGATGATCGTCTTGTGGTTGCAGGAATCCAGATGACGCCATTTCCGTGCCTTGCGGTCATGAATCGCCGCCACCTTGCCGCACTTCGCACAGAAGGCGTCTTCCCCCTCGGCGTACGCAACGATGACTCGCACCTCGCGCGTGGTGCCATCGCGGATGATCTCCTGCACTTCCCAGGGCCACTCAATGCCAAGAATGTGGCTATAAAACTCTTCCAAGGATTCGCTACTCATAACCGCATTCTACCCAATACTTCCACTCGAATTCCAGAAGCCCCAACAAACTCTTGATTTCGATGAACAATGCCCTTGGCGGTAGTGGCACCGAGGTTTGTGATTAGACTCACTTGTGCCGATAAATGAAATGTGGCTTTCGATATCTTGAAGGTCGCCTGCGTTGCGTTCGAATCCGACACGGATGTGGACTGCGCCGTATCCATCCAGAAAACCAAGGTCAAGGCGGTCTGGCCGGGGCAGTATATGCCGGAGCAGGTTGCGCTCCGGATGAAAGGAAAGTGAGAGACGATGAAAATTCGTTTGAGGCTGATCGCGGCGCTTTGGGGAATCGGCTTCCCTCTCGTCGCAGTCTGGCCCGAGTCCCCGAACCCCTTTATTTCGAGCGGCGCCCCGCCAGCGAGCGTCGCCGCGCAGCGTCTTCCCGGACCGGTGGCTGCCGTCGTGGCCGCAATGGCGCCGGTCCTGCAGAACCTGAGCGATCATCTGGTCACCCTGACGCGCTCGATCCGCGGCGAGCGAGGGCCCGGGCCGCTTCTGGCTCTGCTCGTCGTTTCGCTCGTCTATGGTGTTTTCCACGCTCTCGGCCCCGGTCACGGCAAAACCCTCGTTTCTACGTTCTTTGTCGCGCGCGACGCCAGACTCCGTCACAGCATCATCGCCGGCTACTTTATCTCGCTCGTGCATGCCATTTCGGCATTGTCCATGGTCATGATCCTCTATTTCATCATCCATGGAATCTTTTCGGCCGGCTTCGAGAGCACGAGCAGGATGCTACGGATAGCGAGCTTCGGGATCATCATGATCATGGGCGCCGTAATGCTCGTGAGGCGGATTCTCGGCATCGAGCATCATCACGGCCACGGTCATCGCAAGGGGCATTCGCACGAGTCCCATGTACACGCGGAAGGAGAAGAGGCTCACGAGGGCGGAGAGCTTCCCTTGAGGACTCGAGAGCTTTGGGGCGTTGCGGTGGCTTCGGGCCTGGTCCCCTGTCCTGGAGCCTCGGCCGTCATCCTCCTATCTTTGTCGCTCAGCATGGTCGTAGTCAGTATTCTCGCGGTTACGATGATTTCGCTCGGCATGGGCCTCACCATATCAGCAATCGGCGCCGTGGCAATCCTCGTCAAACGCGGAGTAATCCGAACGGCGGAACCGCGCAGGTCAAACAAAGTGTCCTGGCTGCGACGTGTTCTCGAGATCGGAGGCTCCTCCGCTCTCTTTGTTTTTGGACTCCTCTCCTTTGTGTCGCAACTTTGAGCCGCATGCCACACCGCGCCACGATCATTTGAGATCTGGTCTCCTAGGCCGAAAAGGGCTAAATGCGAGCGCCTATTTTGTCACAAATACCCCGGCCTCGGACAAACTAATGCTTTTGCACGAGCAAGCGGCCTCCAGTTTTTCTATGATCTTCAGTTCATAGCCGGGCATGCTGAGCACGTCGCATTCGCTGCCTACGATGAAGGGATGCCCGCTGGCACGGAGATGCGATTCGATCTCGCCGACCATGTCCGGAAGCGCCTCAATGGGCACGTCTATATCAGAATAGAATTTTTTCGTGGGAAGATTGCCGTATATTACCGTTGACCGGGGAATGAAAGGCTCGACCTCCCAGAGTTTCACTGGGCTTCCCAGACTAATCATGACGGGATCAAGGGCTGCGAAGGCCGAGACCATTCCCGTCGTAAGCTCTCCGCAATCATGGAATATCAGGTCAGTTTGGGCCAAATCGAAAAGAGCTTTCAACCGTTTGTTCGGGTTGATTACAAAGTCGTCAAAAACTGGTGATCCGGTGTCGAGCTGGTTGGGAGAAAAAAATACGAGGTTCGCGGCCGGTTCACATACGAAAATTGCCTGAGCTCCGGCGTCGATCTGAACTTTGCACGAGGCGTGGATCACAGACTCGCAGAGAGGCAAGAGGGCGTGCAAAAGGGCTACTTCTTCGGAATCTTCAAGGGCAATACCGGAACCGGCGAGGAAAATTGGCACAATGGGATCATGGAGAAGCTTCGTGAGCAATGAGAAGGGGCCTATGCTCATCCCTACAGGGACAAGCTCCCCAGCATTCGAAAGTTCTCGTAGCGCGTCACAGTTAGCCTTGATGCGCGGATGACTAAGAACGTCAGATTCTGAAAGTTTCTTTGTTTGGGCTCTAGTGGGCGGTCCGTCAAAATGGTAGATGCGTGTATCTGCACCAGTTATTCCCATCGCGTGGAGCATGTGCTCCTTTTCAAGCGATAGGTCCATTACCGGCAGGGCGAGAGGGCTACCGAAGCGATGTGCGGTTTCGCTCATCACTTCGGCCATGCGTTTCCCATCCAAAAGGATAGCTTCGGGATCTGCCTTTTCATGGAGGACCAAGTGAGTTGCGATGGGTAGCCTCTTGCCGCTCTCGGCAAGCTTAAGATAAAAATCCCTCTTCATAGTGCATCCCTTCCGGGGTTATCGCTATGATTAGCGCCACCCCACATTCGTTGTGGGGTTCAGGCTATGATTTTCTTGCACCTTCTATATTGTACTTTGCTAAGAAATTTGGTAGTTGTTCTGGAAAACGCTCGGCAGATATGGATCTGCGTCTCAGTCGGTTGCGTAATGACGGCAAACCCGGCAAACGAAGGCGACCTTGAAAATCTGATGGTGTCGCCATTCAAAAATTCTTCGGGCTGCGTTACAAACGCTTCGAGCCGGCTCCTCTGTGCTTTTATCTCAATCGCAGCAACCGCCGCAGTTTTTCTTATCGTCATCCGAATCGTCAGAGCAGCATGAGGGCATCCGCCTGCGAATTGAGCGGATAAGTCTAAGTGCCATAGAAATGAAGGCGGTCGCTACAACGACGATGGCTATGACAATCTGAAGCGCTGAACCAAGAGCGACGCTCATATCGCGGCTTTCAGGCCTGCCAGCAGGCCGATCTGGTACACCGCCGCCGCAAGGCACCAACCGAGGGTTAGCATGAAGATAAACGCGAAACCCAGCCAGCCCCATCCGAGTTCGGCCCTTATGGCCGAGAGAGCCGCGATGCACGGAGGGATGACGAGTACAAAGAGCATGAATACAAATGCAACCAAGGGATTGATGTGCGGATCTGCTCGTAGCGCATTTCGGAGACTCTGGCTCTGTTCGTCCTCTTCGGTGCCGACGCGATAGAGTATGCCCATGGTCGACACGATGACCTCCTTTGCGGCAAAACCTGTAACGACGGCCACGGATATTTTCCAATCAAAACCGAGAGGCGCAAAGAGCGGCTGGATGAACTTGCCTATGTCCCCTGCAGCGCTATGCTCCAAAGAGGCCTCAGCCTTCGCCGTTCCGAGGTACGATTCGATTGATGACGCATTAGCGTTGGGATTTTGGCTCTTGTAGGAGCTCGTCAAGGAATCAATCTGCTTCTGGGACAGATTATATGATGGAAGTGCCGTGATTGCCCAGATGAGGATGGCAGCAGCCATTATGACGGTACCTGCTTTCTTGATGTACTGCCAAGTTTTTTCCCATACATGCCATAAAAGCCCGCGAAGCGTGGGTGCGCGGTAGGGTGGTAGCTCCATTACAAAAGGTGTGGGATCGCCCCGCAGGATGGTTTTCTTAAGCATAAGCGCCGAGACAAGTGAGATGATCGCGCCGGTCGCATAGACGAGCATGACCATGTTAGCCGCGTTTTTTTGAAAGAAGACTCCTGCGAGAAGAACGTATACCGGCAGCTTCGCCCCACAGCTCATGAAGGGTATTACGAGGACGGTGACTATGCGGTCGCGTCGGCTCTTCAGTGTACGAGCGGCCATTATGGCCGGTACAGAGCAGCCGAAACCGAGGATCATCGGGAATACCGACTGACCGTGGAGACCGAAGGCGTGGAGGAACTTGTCAGTGGCGAAGGCGGCGCGCGACATATACCCCACATCCTCGAGAACTGAGAGCAGAAAGAATAGGATGATGATCAGAGGCACGAAAGAAAATACGCTTCCGACGCCACCTATAATCCCCCTTACGAGAAGAGAACGTAGAACCCCAGCGGGCATAACCGAAGTCACCGCTCCGCCAAGCCATCCGAAGAAATATTCGAGCGAAGCCTGGGGGTAGGCGCCCAGTACGAAAGTTAGCTTGAAAACTGCCCAGAGAATCACGATAAAGATCGGCAGAGCGAGGAATCGATTCATGATGACCTTGTCGATCGATTCGGTGAGAGAGAAGTTCGGTCTCTTGAGCAGACTCACTGCCTCCTTGACTGCGCCGCGGATGTAGCCATAGCGTTGCTCGGAGATGACTATCTCGGCGTCCTTCGCATAGTGCTTCTCGAGCCACGTGACCGATTCTTTCGCCCGCGTTGCGATCGCGATAGCGTCCTTATTGGACTTTAGTCGAAGGAATGCGTTCTCATCCTTTTCGAGGAGTTTCACCGCAAGCCATCGTGCAGGGAATCGCCCAGCAAATTCGGTGTCGGCGGAAATCGCTGTCTCGAGTGGCTGGACCCGGGACTCGACCTCATCGCCATAACGGAGGAAGTGTGCGTCACTGCCCGATGCAGTGATCTCGCTTGAAATCGCCAAGTCTATTGCGTCAAGAAGACTTTCGACACCGCTCCCTTTTGACCCTACAGTTCTGACCATAGGTATGCCGAGCACGGATGAAAGTTCTTTGTCGTCAATCTTGATGCCTTTTGCCGCAGCCTCATCGCTCATGTTAAGTGCGCCAACAACTGGAATCCCTAGTTCCTGAAATTGAAGACAGAGAAAGAGGTTTCGCTCGAGGTTGGTCGAATCGAGAACATCGACAATAAGGTCAGGCTTCTCGTCAAGTATGAAATTGCGAGCGACCACCTCATCGATGGAGTAGGCGGTTAGGCTGTATATGCCAGGCAGATCAATGAAGCGATATTCGCGACCATTTCGGAACCGTGAACCTTCCCGTTTTTCTACCGTTACACCCGGGTAATTGCCAACTTGGTGGTGCGCCCCCGTAACGGCATTGAAAATACTTGTCTTACCTGCGTTCGGATTGCCCGCAAGCGCGACGCGGATGAGGTTCACGTCGGAATCTTTCTTCATGCCACTATCGTCGTTCCCCAATCACCGACGGGGCTTATCTCGATGTCTTCCGCTTCGCTGCGACGAATTAGAATATCGTAACCGCGGATCTTGACCTGTAACGGGTCACGCAGAAATCCTGTGCGTATGACGACGCCCTCGGCTCCGGCGGTGAAACCCATGTCGGCGAGCCTTTTGCCGACCTCTTTCCCTGTCTTAATCCGTATCACGCAGAAACTCGCCCCCGCGGGCGCGTCCGAAACTACCATAATCAATCTCCTTCCGAATTGATGATAATGATAACTATTATCATCAAACTCCCCTGTCGACAGCTAAGCTTTGTCATACCATCAATCTACTTAGGCGTTGTCGCGTTTCTTAGCGCATGAAGGACAGTACCCCTGGAGTTCAAGACGGTGACCACTTGGCCTAAAACCGTATGCACGGTAGATCGCCTCCTGGGCCTTTTCTATGGCTTGATCACGGAACTCTACGACTGCCCCGCAGCCCAGGCAGATGAGGTGATCATGATGCTCATGGCGGTAGGCATGCTCATAGCGCCGAGCATCCTCGTCGGGACAGGCCTCACGGGCCAAACCAGCGTCGGTGAGGAGCTTGATCGTTCGAAAAACGGTCGCCTGGCCGATAGTAGGATCGATTTGGCGTGCGGCGGAAAAGAGCTCATCGGCGGTAACATGGTGCTCAATACGAAGAAAGGCATCGAGCACGGCCTCTCGAGGGCCAGTTAGCTTTTGGCCACGTTCGCGAAGGTATGCTTCGAGAACTTTCATTTCCTCGCCGACCAATCTCTGCCTCCCGTTGTTTATTGATTATGAATATCATTATCATTCGCCTCTTTGTTTGTCAAGGATGAACGGGCCTGTATTGGACCGCTGACACTGCCTTATTCCTTTGGTCCCGACCAACATAACGCGGAGGTATTCGGCGGCCTTTTATACCATTATGTGTATTTATACCCTCGGAGGTCGCCTCTGGCAGTCATGCTTCATCGGCGAAAGCAAGTCGATTTTGACGGTATGGATCTGCTCTGAAGTAAGGGAGTTTTTTCTGGTAGAATATTAACCAATCGTTTTCGTGGCTCGATTCCTCCAATGCCAATGCTGAGATCCATTAGCTGGGGCAATCGTGACCCTTGATGGTGGGGGTTTATCGATGAAACGTGTGTTCGGCATCGCACTCATTGCGTGCTCTGCTCTGTCCTGCGTCAGCCATCCGCGAGGCGTCCCTGCACTCCTTTGCTTTTCTCCTGACCCGGCAAAGGTGCGCTCTGTTCTCGGTCTAGGCCCCGATCAGATCCCTGACGCCACGAAAATGGATCAGATCGGCTCCGACATTTGGGCGCTCTGTAGGGGGGAGCATCTTGACCAGACATCCCTTGATCGTTTCTTTGACCATAATCAAAACGGGCAAATCGGTCCTCGAGAACTGCAGGCAGCCCGAGCCTTTTTTTTCGGTCCACGTCTGCTTAACCTCAACGAAATCGATCCAGCGCTCGCGCTGCTCATATCCGTGCCGCCTCGAACGGTTCTTTCTCAGGAGGATCTTTCCGTTTGGAATGAATACTTATTCGTTCATCCTGGTATCCACCTCATTCCCCATGCCTTCATGAACGATTTTGAACGCAAGTTGGCTGGTGACGCTCAAAGTTTCGACCAGAACGCGATTCAAAGCTCGATAGCCTTGGTTTGCCGCGGTGCAGCAGAAGCACTCCTCGACACCCCACCTTTGGTCGAACGTGCCTTATCGCCTTCGGAGACCTCAAGCCCGAGCAACCAGCTCTCGACACTCTCGGCGGTCTCGCGCCCAAACACGCAGGAAGCAGCACCCACAGTGATCCCGAAGCCTAGTGAGAAAGCCTCGATACCCTTGGCGGCTCCGGGAAGCAGCGGGAGTGCGCCCATAGCACCGCAGAGTTCCAGTCCGCGCGAGCAGCTTCCTACACCTTCGGTGGTTCCAAAGTCGAGTGCACAATCCGCGACCGATTCGACTGTCTCAAGCTCGAAGGCGCCGGCCTCGGCGTCCGACCAGGTTCCCGAGGCGAGCAAACAGGCGATAGCCCCGCTCCGGGATCCTCAGTACTGGCCTCAGGGCTATTACCCCGGAGACCCTCTGCCTCCGCACACGGTCTACCTGACATTTGATGACGGTCCCTGCGATTTTACCGGTCAGGTATTGGATATTCTCAAAGAAGAGAACGTTCGCGCCACTTTTTTCATGAACTCGTACGACAAAGATAATCCTTTCCACGCAGATACCGGCAAAAACCTGCTATTCCGTTATGCGAATGTCCTAAGGCGCATGGTGGAAGCAGGCAACGTGATCGGTAACCACACATACTCGCACCGAGACATGGCGGATCTCAGCCGCTCACAAATCAATTTCCAGCTGAACACTCTCCAACGTCAGCTGACCGAAGTGCTCGGGGCCAAAACCCCGCGCCTCTATCTTATCCGTCCCCCCTTCGGCTCCCCCTGGTTCGGGGACTACCACACGAACGTGGAGAAGAAGAGGGTCTGTTCGGCAATCAAAGATCGCGGCATCGTGATGCTGTGGACGGCCGGATGGGATTCGAGCGACAGTTTCGAGTGGGCGTCAGGTGAATGGTACAAGGCCTCGGTAGCGCGCTACCGTCCGGGCGGGCGGGCGTACAAGAGCAAGATGGAGCGGGAAATGAGCCGGATATTGCGAAGCGCGGACGGCCATGCGAGCGGCATCATCCTCATGCACGACACCCATCCGACCTCGCGCGACATCCTTGGAGCTCTCATCGAGGAGCTGAAGCGGCGAGGATACACGTTTAGTACCCTCGAGGACTATTGTCGTTGGCGCTGGGGCCTCGGCGTATTCGACCGCTTCAATCCCGCTCACCCGTCGATTTTGAAATCATTGCCTCAGGCATCTCAGATTCAATTAAATGCTCAGCCCAAATACCCAGGTCAGCAGACAGGAAAAGAAGCGAAAGATACAACTGCCACTTCTTCCGATGCCGACATATCGCCGTGAGGGGAACACCGTGGATTCCCGTCACCATTCGAAAGGGCACAATGAATTCTCCGGCTGCAGAGTGGGATAGGCCTCAGGCGATGCGACTTGCAGTCCCGAATGACCCTTGCAGTCTCATCAAGCTAAGGACCGATGACGACCTTTGTGCCGTAGTGGATGTTCTCGTAGAGCCACTTTGCGTCGGGCAAGGTCAGGCGTATGCAGCCATGTGATGCTTTCTGTCCGAGTTTTCGCGCCTCCCAGGCGATGATCCGTCCTCGAGAATCGGTGGGGACAGAGTGGAAAAGATACTCCCCATGATGGAGCCATGAAATCCAATAGCGGGCTCCTTCGTCGAGCTTTGCGCTAAAAAAGGAGGGTCCTCGCTCACGTTGGACGAAGAAGATCCCTTGGGGCTTCGGACTTCTGCGTGGGTAGGGTGAACAAAGTCGGGAAATGTGAAATCCTGCCGGTATGCAGGACATAGAACTTTACGAGAAGCTGCTCGGGCTGCAAGCCCCGTGGCGTGTCAGCGATGTGGACCTCCGAATGGATGAATCAAAGGTCACGGTAAGGCTCGAACATGAGCCCTTGGCTCGATTTCCATGCCCAGAATGCGGCCTGGAGTGTCCGACTCACGATCATCGACCGCGCGAGTGGCGGCATCTGGACACCTGCGGCATTGCCACCATGATCGAAGCCGATGTCCCGCGAGTTGATTGCAAAGTTCATGGCGTCCGCCAGGCGAAGGTTCCATGGGCAGAACCCGGGAGCGGGTTCACCGCCATGTTTGAAGCCATGGCCATCTCATGGCTCAAGGTCGCTCCGACCAATGCCGTCTCCGAACGGATGATGATCAGCTGGGACGAAGCGTGGGGCATCATGGAACGGGCGGTCCGGCGAGGTATTGAGCGACGGGAAGCGGCGCCGATTGAGGAGCTGGCCATCGACGAGACCTCGTTCCAGAAGCGCCATGAATACGTGACAGTCCTTGTGAACCGAAAGACCGGCGTTGTTGTCGATGTCCTCGATGACCGCAAGAAGGCGACGCTCAAGAAATGGCTGCAAGCCAACAAGGATCAGCTCCGCGAGGTCCGATCAATCTCCATGGACATGTGGGAGCCCTTCATCACGGCGGTACAGGAGAGCATTGAGGGAGCTGACGGCAAGATCTGCTTTGATCGCTTCCATGTCGCCGGCCATTTCGGCAAGGCGCTCGACAAGGTACGCGCGACCGAACACCGGGAGCTGGGCCGTACGGGAGATAGTCCGCTTACCAGGACAAAGCACGACTGGCTTCGGACCAAGGCTAATGATGAGTACAAGGACAAGAGGGCGTTCCTGCGGTTGACGAGGCTGAACCTGAAGACCGCGCGGGCATGGAGGATTAAGGAGGCAGCCAATGGCTTGTGGTCGTACTCGTATCGTGGGGTCGCCGAGCGCAACTGGAAGGTGCTCCTGGGCTGGATAGCTCGATGCAGGCTCGATTCGATGATCAAGGTCGGGAAGATGGTCCGGAAGTACCTCTGGGGTATCCTGAATGCCATCATGCTCAAAGTCACCAACGCCATCGCTGAATCCATCAACGCGACCATCCAGAAGATCAAGGCACGGGCTTGTGGATTCAGGAATAGGGTACGGTTCAGGACTGCTATCCTTTTCCACAAGGGTGGCTTGTCTATGTTGCCTTCGGGTGTCTCAGGCAGCTAACCCACACAAAAGTCCGAAGCCCCATCTTCATAAACTACGAGGACCTCTGCCATCGAGAGAAATCGTATATTGCCCATTCATTCCCCAAGCTTTTTCAGTGCGCGTCCGTATTTTTCGTTTATTTTTTCCAGTGACGCAAGAATGTCATTTTCTTTGTTCTCATCTGATTGGGGCGAAATAATGAGATTTTTGCCGTCTGTAGTAATTTCCAAAAGTGTATCTACTTTTAGGTTCAATAGATCCAGAATGGGCTTATCAAGTATCAGTGCGGCACTATTGCCATGCTGCACAAGTTTCTTTACCAATTGAGTCTCCTTGCCAATATGGTATACATATTGTAGTTACGAGTCAACCATGACAAATCTGTCCTTCTCTAAGCTGTAAAGGTATCCGATACCTATCGCAGTCGATGCTTTCGCTGCCCTGGGCGGATGTAGAATCGTCCGGGTGCTCCTTTGTCGGCATTCTCGGGCGCCTGATGCCGATGACGATATATCCGCCATTCAGGTTTTGAAAATCATTCTATCAGGAAGAGGCGGGGCCTTCGCGCACGGAGGCCTCGATGCCGTACTCTTCCAGCTTTTGGTAGAGCGTCTTCCGGCCAATCCCGAGCACCTCGGCCGTCCTGCTCTTGTTCCCTCCCTGGGCCACCAAAGTCTCGCGGATGAGCAGCTTCTCGGCCTCCTCGAGAGAGGAGCCGGCCGGGACGCGAATGTCCCGCTCTTCGCCGGACGAGCGGACGTTCGGAGGAAGGTCCTCCGCTCCGACGAGCGGGCCCCGCGCCATCACCACCGCGCTCTCCACGCAATTTCGAAGCTCGCGCACGTTGCCGGGCCAGGGATAGGAATACAGGGCCTGGCGAGCCTTGGGCTCGAAGCCTTCCAGTTTCTTGCCGTTCTCCTCCGAGAATTCCTTGAGGGCGGCCATCGCGAGCAGGGGAATGTCGTCGCGTCGCTCCCGAAGCGGGGGAACGTGGATATTGACCACGTTGAGGCGATAGTAGAGGTCTTCGCGGAAGCGACCCTCCGCGATCTCGTGTTTCAGATCGCGATTCGTGGCCGCGACTATTCTGACGTCGACCTCGATAGTTTCCTCGCCGCCCACGCGCTCGAACTTGTGCTCCTGAAGCACGCGGAGAATCTTCACCTGGACGTTCTGATTGATTTCGCCTATCTCGTCGAGGAAGAGCGTGCCCTCGTTGGCGAGCTCGAAGCGGCCGCGCTTGCGCGCCTGCGCTCCCGTGAACGAGCCCTTTTCGTGTCCGAAGAGCTCGCTCTCGAGCAGGCTTTCGGCGAGGGCGGCGCAATGGACCTTGATCAAAGGGCCGTCGCGCCGCGGCGAAAGGTTGTGAATCGCGTCCGCCACGAGCTCCTTGCCTACCCCGGACTCGCCCGTGATCAGCACGCTCGCCCGGGTGGGCGCGACGCGCCGCAGCATGTCGAAGATTTTCTTCATCTCGGTCGAGTCGCCGATGATCGAGCTCGTGCGTCTCTGCGACTCCACTTCCGCCTCGAGCTCGCGATTCTTGCGCACGAGCTCCCTGGATTCCAGGGCACGCTTGACCAGGAGGGAAAGGTGGTCGAGGTTGACGGGTTTGGTGACGAAATCGAAGGCTCCCGAGCGCATCGCGACCACCGCGTCCTCGATCGTGCCGTGTCCGGTGAGAACGATGACGGGCAGTCCGGGGTATCGGCCGACGACGGTCTTGAGCACTTCGGTGCCGCTTTTTGCGGGCATGCGCAGGTCGGTGATGACCAGGTCCACTTCGCCGCCCTCGACCTCCCTGAGCGCCTCGGCGCCGTCGGCTGCCGTGAGGGTGGTATATCCGTCCAGCGCGAGGGCCTCGGCGAGACCTTCGCGGATGTTCTTTTCGTCGTCGGCAATGAGAACGGTGAAACGCATCTAGACCTCCGCCTCGCGAGTCTGCTCCTCGCCCCATGCGAGAAGTCGCCGTTCTTTCTGCGGCACCGGAAGGGCAATCGTGAAGGTCGAGCCCTGGCCGGGCCGCGATCGGACCGAGATTTCGCCGCGGTGTTCCTTGACGATCTTGAACACGATGGTGAGCCCGAGCCCCGTGCCGTTCTCTTTTGTCGTGAAGTATGGCTCGAATATCTTGGGCAGCTCCTCTTCGGGTATGCCCGTCCCGCTGTCCCCCACCGATATTCTGACCTCTTCCTCGACGCGCGAGACCGAAAGCACCAGCCTGCCCCCCCCCGGCATCGCCGCGAGCGCGTTCTTCACGAGGTTGAGGATGGCTTGTTTCATGTAACGTTTGTCGATGAGCACGCGCGGGAGATTCTCTTCGACGGAAAGTTTCACCATGACGTCGGCGCCTTCGGCCTCGGGCCCCATGAACTCCGCGATTTCGCGCACGAGCTCCCCCGGGTCGGACTCGATCGGCTCCATGTCCATGGGCCGCACGGCGAAAAGAAAATCGACCACGATCTTGTTGAGACGATCTATCTCCTCGTCCACCACGCCGAGGTGCCGATCGATGACGGATGCCTCCACCTCGCACTTGCCGTGAAGGGCTTTCTTGATCAGCTGCATGTGTATCGAAATTGCGCCCAGGGGATTCTTGATTTCGTGCGCGACCCCGGCCGCCAGGGTCGTCAGCGAGGCCAGACTCTCGGCGCGTCTGAGTTGCGCCTCTTTCCGACGCTTTTCGGTGATGTCTTCCAGATGAAGGAGGGCACCCTGTATCTTGCCGTACGACACGAGCGTCGTGACCGAAGCCGCGATGAGTCTGGTCATTCCCTTGGACTCGAGGCCGAACTCGCGGTCGAGCACCGAATCTTCGTTTTCGAGGGTGGAACGCAGAAATTCCGCCAGGTCCTCGTCTTCCACGCTCTGCCAGAGCGGGCGCTCCGAGGGATCGGGACCGGCGAGCCGGAGCATCCTTTCCGAGGCCTTGTTGTAGATGATCGGAAAGTGCGCGCGATCGCAGACGACGATCCCGTCGAGCATCGAGTCGAGGGCGGCTTCCATGCGTCCGTTCTCTTCCGCGAGGTCGTAGAGCAGCGAGCGCATCTGCTCTTCGTTCAGCCTGCCTATCTTCCCGATGGCCCGCTCGACGAATCTTCTCACCGGCGTCCTCCGATCTCGTAGAGCAGACTCTCCGCGAGAAGGCTCGGGCTTCGGTTCCAGGATTCGTAATCTGCGCGCGTGTCGCGGAGCACCGCCGCCCAGGCCGCGATCATGGCCACGCCCGCGGCGCCGATGTCCTCTTCCCGGATGAGGTCGCCCAAGCTCGAAGCGAGGGCTTCGAGAAAGTACCCGAACGAGGATGCATAGAGATCGTCCTTGGCGCCGAAGTCCTTGGTGCGCTCGAGGAGCTGCGCCAGGACGGATCCCGCGCTTCGCCCCTCCGCCCTCGCTTCCTGCGCGAGCGACCTGAGCGGCCGCGGAATGTCGTTCGCGTCCGGACGCTCCGCGAGGGCGGCGGACAGGAACATGGCGGCGCCTTCGCGGGCTTCGTTGGGTGTGAAGGCCCGCCGGGCCGCGAGAAATGCGTCCACGCTGGCCGCGGGCTCCGAGCTCCTGAAGATCCTGTCGAGAACGAGGGCGGTTTCCCCGGGACCGCGGCGGGCGAAAGCGTAGCTTCGGGAACGCGAGAGTATCGTGGCCATCATCGCGCTGCGGCGGGCGCTCAGCAATACGAACCGCACGCTCTCCGGCGGTTCCTCGAGTATCTTGAGCAGGGCGTTGCGGGCCGACTCCTGCATGCGATCCGCATTCTCGACGACGACAGTCTTGCGCATCCCGAAGGGAGCGAGGCGGGCCCACAGCTCGGCGTTGCGTACCATGAACACCGGCGGGGCATCGGCGACGAAAGCTTCGAGCTTGGCGCAGATCGAAGCTATCTTGGAGGCCGCCTCGGCGGCACCGTGATCGAGCTCTCCGCCCGATACGCGCTCCGGCTCCATCGCGTCGAAGAGCTCTTCCGCATCGCGCACGAGCGGAGCGGCCTTTGCCAGGCGGGACTCTTCACCCTCGAAGAGCGGGGGATCGAACCGACGGAGCAGTTTGCGTGCCGCTCGAACGAAAAAATAGGAAGCCGCCTTGCCGGGCGCTCGTTCCAAAAGCTCCAGCGCGGCCGGGATCTCCTCGGGAAAGGTTCTGCCGCCGAACAGGAGAAGATCGGGGTGGGCGAGAATGCGATGATGGGCGCAGGAGGCGCAGGAGCAGTTCCAGGGAGCGTGCTCCCCGGCTTCGACGACGGAACAGCTCAGGGCCCGAGCCAGCTCGAGCGCGGCGGTCAGCTTTCCCGAGCCCGCGGCTCCGGCAAAGAGAAGTGTCGGCGGCAACCGTCCATTCTCGAGGTCCGACCTCAGCTGCGAACGGATCTCATCCTGCGCGAGAAGATTCTCGAACATGACTCTCCTAGGAAGGGAGGCTCTTTCCAGATGCGGACGCATTTGGAAAGAGCTGCCATAAACTGCGGTGTCGAAAAGGGCCGAAGAGCCTTTTTCGACCGGCCCATCATGGTTTTGCGGCCGCGGCCGGCTGCAGATCGAGATGCATCTGCGGCGCCCGGATATTGAGTCCCTGCGTGGCCCTGGCCACCTCGGGGCCCACGATCGGAAGCAGCGTTTTCGCGAAGAAGGATTTGGCCAGTATGCCGTCGAAGTCGACTATGGGACGAAGCAGCGCCATCGCCACCAGTATCAGGGACACGAGAATCATGCCCTCGACGGCTCCGAGAAAGAGCCCGAGAAAGCGATCGGTGCCTTCGAGACTGGTGGCCTCGATGCCTTCGCTCAGCATGCGCTCGATGAGTTTGACGATGAGAAAGACCACGAGGAAAATCGCCAGGAAAGCGAGTATCTCGGGAAAGGCCTCCACCCTCAGTCGCGTGCGTACGAGCTCTCCGCCCGTCCGATAGAGGAGCAGCGCCGCCACGAGACCGCCCCCGAAAGCGGCGACCGAGAGTATCTCCTCGACGAATCCGCGCATGAAACAGCGGGCCGCCATGAGGACGACCATCGCGAGAAAGACCCAGTCGACAGGAGTCATCGCCGCCCCCCCGTTCGTTCCAGAATGAGATCGGCTGCCGCCCCTGCCGCATCGGCTCCGGCGAGCGACCGCGCCGAGCGGCCGGCGGTGTCGAGTCGAGTCGAGTCGCCCAGGAAGGCGAGAATTTCGGCGAGAAGCCGATCGGGCCTCGCTTCCTCGCCGACGAGAATGGATGCGGCGCCGGCCTCGGCGAAGAGCCGCGCGTTGTCGACCTGATCGCCTCTGGTTCCGGAACCGCAGAGCGGGATGAGCACCATGGCCTTCCCGAGAGCGCCGCACTCCCATAGTGTGCCGGCGCCCGCGCGTCCGACGACGAGATCGGCGGCCGCGAGGATATGGGGCAGCTCGGCGCGGATGTATGCGAAGGGGCGATAGCATTCGTCGCCGGGAACCGCGGGCGCTCCCTCGCCTGTCTGATGAACGATGAAGGCTCGTCCGGACAATTCGGAGCGAACGGCGGCGACCAACTCGTTCACCTGCCGTGCTCCTTGGCTGCCGCCGAGAAAGACCACGATGGGCAGGCCCCCGGCCGCGCCGAGAATCGAGCGCCCGAGCGCCGCGTCGCCTCGGCGGATCGATGCGCGGATCGGATTGCCGATGGCCAGAGCCTTCCGGCTCGCGGCCGGAGGCAGCAGAGCGCGCGTCGCCTCGTAGCTCACGAGCACTCGTTCGGCGCGACGCGCGTTGAGGCGAGTCGCCAGCCCCGGCGTGAGATCCGATTCATGGGTGAAATACGGTATGCCCAGAGCCGCCGCCGCCGCACAGGGAGGAACGCTGACGTAGCCGCCTTTAGAAAACAGAAAGTCGGGCCTCAAGCGACCCAGGACCCGCCTCGCCGCCGCGTATCCCGCAAGAACGCGCAGCATGTCTCGGGCGTTGCGCAGCGAGACGCTCCGGCGCAGCTTGCCCGAAGGAATGGGAAGGTACTCCACGCCGACGGCTTCCACGATCTTCCTGTCCGATTCCTTGCGTGAGCCGATCCAGACGATCCTGCCCTCGAAACCGCGTGCGCGCAGCGCTTCGATCACGGCCAGGCCGGGATAAATGTGCCCCCCCGTGCCGCCTCCGGTGAACGCGAGAACGCGAGAATCGGTCATCTCTAGGCTTTCCGGGGGAGGAGCATCGACGCGTAGTAGTCGAGGACTTCGTCCCGAACGTTTTTGCCGGCGGCGGCGCCGCCGCTATCGGCGGCAGTGAGGACCTTCTTCGCGAGGATCTTGCCGAGCTGCACTCCCTCCTGGTCGAAGGAGTTGATGTTCCAGGCGAAGCCCTGGAACATGACCTTGTTTTCGTAGTGTGCGAGCAGGGCGCCGAGCGCGGTGGGGTCCAGCCTCTCGCCGCGGATGAGTGTGCTCGGCCTTTCTCCGGGAAAGTTTTTGTTGGGGTTCGGGTCCTCCTGGCCTCGGGCGAAGGCGACGATCTGCGCGGCCAGATTGGCCTGGAGCTTGGCCCTGCTCGTGGAGGACTCGACCTCGACGTCGTTTTTCGTCTGCCCTTCGCGGAAGCCGATGAATTGCAGAGGGACGGGGTCGGTGCCCTGATGGAGGAGTTGATAGAAGGAATGCTGCCCGTTGGTGCCAGGCTCGCCGAAGACGATGGGGCCGGTCGGGTAGGATATGGCGCCGCCGTCGCGGTTCACCCGTTTTCCGTTGGATTCCATGTCGAGCTGCTGCAGGTGGGCCGGAAAGCGCGCGAGCGCGTCGGAGTAGGGCAGCACCGCCGTGGCGCTCATGCCCAGGACGTTGCGCTCGTATATTCCGATCATCGCGTCCATGAGCGCCGCGTTGCGCGAAATAGCGGGCTCCAGCGCGAGCTTGTCGGCCTCGTGCGCGCCGGCGAGGAAAGACGAGAAGGTTTCGGGCCCGAAGGCGAGCGAAAGGATGACGCCGCCCACCGCGCTCGAGGAGGAGTAGCGTCCGCCTATGAAGTCGTCGATATAGAACGAGGCGAGATACCCGGGATTGCGGGCGAGGGGACTCGTTTCGCTGGTCACCGCCACCAGGTGTTTCGACGGGTCCAGGTGAGCTCTTTCGAGACTATGGCGCACGAGAGCCTCGTTCGCCAGCGTTTCTTGGGTCGTGCCGCTCTTGGAGACGAGAACGAAGAGGCTTCGCTCGAGATCGCAATGCTCGAGGACGGAGTTGGCATCGTCGGGATCCACATTGGATATGAATCGCGCTTCCATTCGCTGTCTGCCTTGAGCTCGCGCCCAACGCTCCAGGGCGATGTAAAGGGCGCGCGGCCCCAAGTCCGAGCCCCCGATGCCGATCTGGATCGCCGTCGTGAAGGTCTTGCCGGTCGATCCCTTTACCGCGCCGGAATGCACCGAAGCGGAGAATTCGGCCGCCTTCGCGCGCTCTCCCTCGTAGAAGGCGCGCAAGTCCCGGCCTTCCCGTTCCACCTTCGCGCCGAGTTGGCCGCGCGCCAGATGATGAAGCACCATGCGCTTTTCGCCCGTGTTCATGATCGCGCCTTCCGCCAAGAGGCGGTATTTTGCGACGAGCTCCTGCTCGATCGCGAGACGCCCGAGTGTGTCCAATATTTTTTCGTCCATGGGTGAGGCCGCCCAGTTGAAGAAGAGACCTCCGCCCATGGGGATGTCGGAGGAAGCGATGCGCCGCGCCGAGAGAAGCGATGCGAGGGGGAGGGGACGCAGGTTCTGGAGTTCGCGGAAAGCCGAACTCGCGTCGAGGTTCGTGAATTTCGCCATGGTCGACTCCTTCCAAATTATGTCGTTTCGAATCGATACATCGTGCCGTGTCTACAAGCTACATGATATAGTTACTATCCGCCTTCATCAAGGCGGACTTTGCACCGAAAATCATTGGTGGAGGAGTCGTGGCCGTACGGATCGATCGAGTCGAGCGCGAGTTCATCCTCAGCGCCGCGGCGGAGAGCCGGCTGGACGCGCGAATCCAGGCGGCAGGTCGCACGATATCTTGCCGGATTCTCGCATCGACGAAAGACAAGCTTTCCCTGGCGCCGACATCGGGGAGAGTCCCCCGTCTGAGCCCACGCCAGCATGTTTCGGTCTATTTCGACTTCCGAGGGCAAGGCGTCGCCTTCGAAAGCATCGTGCTCGGAACGGCGAATGAGATAGAGCTGGGGTTTCCCGAGGCCATGTACCGAAGTCTCTCCCGAAGATGGCCCCGCGTTCCGCCGCCTCACGGGCTGAGCGTGGAGTTTTTTCTCCCGGACGCCGATCTGAAACTCGATTGTCCCGAATCGGAGGAATGGGTCGAGGTGGAGCTCCCGGAGCTCCGCGAGGGTTTGGACTCGAGAAATCTGGCCGTTTTGGTCGGAAGCTTCAAGACGAAAGCCTCGGTCCTCGCGAGCGAGGGCCGGGTCGTAATGTACAAGGATCGGGGTCCCGCCGACATGGCCGAAGACATGGTCGCTCGACTCGGACGCGTTCTATTCGTACCCTCGACCCTGAGCGGTCTCCCGCTGGCCGATCCCTATCCTTCGGGGCGGATCGTCACGCGCGACATGGCCGAAGACTTCGAAGGTCCGGCTTCCTTGGCCGGCGGTTCACGCTTGGCCGCTTATCTCGCGCAGCGCGCGGCCGAGGGCCTCAGCTCGGCGATCTGGTGTCCCGTCATCTATTACCGCTATACCGTGGGCGTCGTCATCCTTTCGAACGGTCCCGATCGTCCCCGGGCCCTGGATTTTGCGGCCGTGGACCTTGCCTGGGAGTTCTCGCGCGTGCTTGCCTGGTTTCTCCGCCGCCACGACTATTTTCCCGCGCAAGGCTCCGGCGATGCCGTCCGCGAGGGCTCGATCGTGGACGCGACTCCCGCCGGTCTCCTCGTGGTCCTGCCGCGCGACGGCCCTCGATTCAATCTGGGGGCCAGTCTCAGACTTCGCCTGGGCGTCGAAGGCCGCTCCATACCCTGCGTGGCCAGGGTCGCGCGCCGCTACGAGGAGCGAGGCACGCGGTATTTCGGACTTGCCTTCCAGAATCTTTCGGCCGGCGACATGGCCGAGGTGGCGAGAGCTCTCTACGGCGCCGCCGAAGCCGTTCCCCAGGGGAGGGGAGGCTGAGGATGGACCTGAATGGCTACATCGCGCTTTCAATGAGGGTGATAGAAGACTGGCGCGTCGTTTTCATCGCGGTCGCTTCGATCGTCGTTTGGGCGATTCTGCGGCGCGTAGGGGTGGTATACCACCCGGGACCGCGCCGCAGACCTCAGGTCAGGGCGCCCGCTCCGCCGCGACGCCCTCCCGTGCGGAGGGAGCAGGTTTCGGTGCAGGACGACGAAGAAGTCGTCGAGTAGAGCCGATCAAACCGCATTTCTCGGGAGAGGCGAGCCTTCCCTGCCATGGTCCGGCGCAGATGCGGATGATCCCGAGCCGCGAGGCCATTCCCAAAGCCGAGCGGATGTCTCCCTGTTCCCAGTCGGACATGCTTCCCCATCCGGCACAGCGGTTGGCGGCTCTTCCCGCGGTACGGCGTTCTCCCGCCAGAGCGGCGGCGGCTCTCGGCATATCGAAACGCCGATTCTGCGCCGACACGAAGAAGGCGATCTCCCTCTGCCCTTCGTAAAATTCCGACGAAATCCCCTCGCAGCGATCGCAGCCCGAGCAGGGCATGTTTTCCGCTTCCTGCGCGCCCAGAAGTTCGAGCAATAGCTTTCTTCGGCAGCCCGAATCGGCATGGGCATAAGATAGAAATGCTTCCGCTCTATTTCTTCGCATGGGGTCATCGCCCCTCGCCGGTCGCACCTTGTCGTCGGGGGCGGACAGGAGTATCGCCGCAGCCGATGCTCCGTCCCGCCCGACTCTGCCCGATTCCTGCAGGTAAGCCTCGACCGAAGATGGAGCCTCGTAGTGAATGACCGACCGAATATCCCGCTTGTCCAGCCCCATCCCGTAGGCGCATGTAGAGACCAGGATCCCGTCCCGACTGGCCATGAACCATGCTTCTATTTTCCGCCTTTCCTCTTTCTCGAGTCCGGCGTGGTAGAATCGTATATCGCGATTACGGAGCCTTTCGGTCAACAGTCGCGCCAGTATCCGGACGCCCTCGCGGGAGGCCGAAAAGACGATGAGGGGCCCGGGAAGCTCGCGCGCGAGGCGCACCAGGCTGTGATCACGGCAAAGCGTGCGTACGACCCCGTAGGATATGTTGGGCCGGTCGGGGTCGCCTGAGATCACGCGGAACGATTTGCCCCCGAACAACAGCGAGGCGACGGAATCGAGGACTGCGGGGCTGGCCGTGGCCGTGAAGGCACTGGTCGCCGCCGGAGACAGGCGTTCCAGAATTTTCCGCAGTTCCAGGTAGGCGGGCCTGAAGGTCTCGCCCCACTCCGACACGCAATGGGCTTCGTCTATCGCTACGTGACTCGGGCGCTGATTTTCGATGAAGGCGAGAAGTTTTTCCTGTGCCAGGGATTCGGGATTCGTGATGACCACTTTGGCACGGCCCGAGGCCAGATCCTCCTCTGCCTTTCGACGGACATTCTTCTCCTGGCCTCCGCGGAAAAGAGCGCAGGGAATTCCCAGGGCTTCGAGCCGCCGCCTTTGATCTTCCATGAGCGCCAGAAGGGGATAGACGATGACGGTGGGGCCGGGCAGAATCAGGGCCGGAAGTTGAAAACAAAGCGATTTCCCGAAGCCCGTGGGCAGAAGCACCGCCTGCCTGAGAGCTGAGGATTCCGCATTTTCCGCCGCGGCGTCGAGTACATTGGCGATCGCAAGACGTTGGTACGGGAAAAGATAATCGAGTCCGAATCGCTCGCGCGCAAGCTCCAGCACGGGATCATCCACAGGAAACGTCATACCCTCGATTCGCCCGCCTTTAGGCTTCGCGATCGAATCGGCGGCCGGCGGCCATACCGGCTCCGAAGGAGGCCCCGGCCGCCTTCAGGGCTTGCCCGGCTTTGAAAATGACAAGGGGGGCAGCCCGATCCTCGGGCAGATCGAAGCGAGGGGACAGACGGGGCAGGCGGGCTTGCGGGCAGTGCAGATGTATTTGCCGTGCCTATTGAGCGCGTACGAAAAGAGCGTACGCCGGTCGGGATCGACCAATTCCGCGATTCTCTTTTCCATGTCGGCAGGATTTGCCTTGGACCCGAGACCGAGTCTGAGGCCTACGCGTAGAACATGAGTGTCCACGATGATGCCGGGCGTACCGAAACAGGCGGAGAGGACGAGATTGGCCGTCTTGCGCCCGACTCCGGGCAGCTTCAGCATGTCGGCCATCGCAGAGGGTAGCTCGCCTCGGTACTCTTCCGCCAAGATGCGGGCGGTCTCCACCAAATGCCGAGCCTTGGTCTTGTAGAATCCCACGCTGTGGATCGTGCTTTCGACCAGCGCCGGATCTGCCGCCGCAAGGCTCTTCGCATCGGGCCATGACGCGAAAAGTCTCGGTGTAACCCGATTTACCTGCTCATCGGTGCATTGCGCGGAGAGGATGACGGCGCAGAGAAGCTCGAAACCGTTGCGATAATGCAGGAGAGGTTTCGCTTCGGGCCAGAGAGGAGCAAGCGTTTCGAATACCCTATCCGCAAGAGCCTTGAGCTTGCCTTGATCGTGCATGGACACTCAGGATAGCCCGGGCGAGCCGAGCCCGCAAGTCGAAGAATCGACGACATGTCCGGCGGCACCGCCACTAATGACGATACGGTCCTTGCAAAGTTCTTCGCTTAGGTTATAATTTTCCGAGAAACGGGGGGATGCATGAAACGAACCGTCATAGTTTTCCTGCTTCTGGCAATTCTCGCGGCGGCTCTCGTCGCGGATACCTCCGACTATTATCCGGTGCGACTCGACGTCGTCAAAGTCTACACGCACGCCGAAGGCTATCGTGTCGTCTATCGCAAGGGTTACGGGGATTTCGCCGATCTTTATATCCCCGTCGGCTGGTTTCAGCCCACGGCCGATTCGAGCGGGAAGCTTGTCCCTGCCAAGGCCGAACTTGTCCGGGGCGACGATCCCAGCTATCCGTATGCGGTTGTCTACTATAAGAGCGGCGTTTTCGATCATATCATTCTCTTTGTCAAGACGAATCCATTCGATCCCACGTGGGGTATGATGTCGCCCTCCGAGGGCGCCGGAAAGTTCAAGGACGAGGCTCCCAAACTCGAGTTCTGATTAAGGGGTGTCATGCAATTCCGTTTTCCTTCCTCCCTCGAAGCCCTATGGGGCTCGCTATGAAGAGCGTTCCTCGCGAGTTGATCGATTTTTTCGACCGCTATGACGCGTTTTACGTGATCGGGCATAAGGAGCCGGACGGCGATTGCGTCGGCTCGCAGCTCGCGCTGGCCTCCTTTCTCCGTCGATCGGGCAAGGATGCGACGGTCTGCTCCGCCGGGCCGTTCACCAGAACGGAAATTCTCTCCTTCGAAAGCCGCTTCTCCTCTGTCGTGCCCGCGGAAAAAGCCTCCGAAAGGGCAGCCGCCGTAATTCTGGATTGCTCCAGTCTGGGAAGGATCGGCTCGGTCGCCGAGACCCTTCCTCCCGTCCAAATGGCATTCATCGATCACCATGCCGCGGGCGAGGCCAAGGGAGAGGTCGTGTACATCGACGATCGTGCCCCATCCGTGACGGCCATGATTCTCCGCATTATCGAGGCGATGGGCCAAAAACCCACGCGCGAGGAAGCCGAGCTCCTCCTCTTCGGACTCTGTACGGATACCGGTTTTTTCCGCCATATCGACGAGACGGGTTCGGAGACTTTCGCCGCCGTTTCACGACTCGTGACCGCCGGCGCCTCGCCCAAACGCGCCTTCCACCAGATGTACGGGGGCAAATCCCTGTTTACGCGCAAACTGATGGGCGAAATACTGATGCGCACCGAGCCGCACTTCGACGGGAGGCTCCTCGTATCCTATGTGACGCTCGAGGACCAGCAGCGCTACGGATTGGCCAGCCGCGATTCGGATATGCTCTACCAATTGCTGTTGAGCGTTTCCGGATGCGAGGCCGCGATGATCATTCGCCAGGAGAGCGAGGCCGACTGCACGGTGGGCCTACGCGCGCATGAACGCGTCGATGTGGGATCCATCGCGGCGCAGTTCGGCGGAGGCGGGCACAGACTCGCTGCCGGACTCTCCATCCGTGGTCGCCCCGAGGAAGTCCTGGAAAAGCTCACCGAGGCATTCGCGCCATTCTTCGAGGCGGATTAGTCGGCACTGTGGTGACAAACTCGACCACTCTGGCGGCGAGCGCCGCCGGGCCCAGGGTGAGGCATATGTAAGCGAAGGTAAGGCCTACCCGAGATTTTTATCCGCCCCCTATTGCCCCCGTGCTCGGGAGATTTCCCAAATATCGGTCCGGTCGGGACATAGCTGTTCCAATCGCGAATTTATCCTCTCCACGAAGAATCCGGCACACTTCCTGCATTTGGGGAGCCGGAGGTGTCGTCGTGGTCCACGCCAATCTCAATGAGCTTATCCTCGAGTATCGAAGCGGCCGAGGCAACGTAGGCAAAGTGGTGCTGCACGTCGTCGAGGAGGTCTATCGAGAACCGTCGCGCTTCGGTTTCGACGATGAAGACGCTGCCGCCGATGCCATGTTGAAATACCGGCATCGAATCGAGGGTTTTATCGATCGCTTTCAGGATCGAGGGATCCCCTTCGATGCATACCTCGGCACATGTCTGCACTTCCTCGCCAAAACGATCCGTCGCGACAGGAAACGCCAAGCCGAGCGGGACACTGTTTGTGAGCAGGCCGATTTTTTCGCGGAGGAACAAATTATGGAGGGCGATTTCTTGGAAGCGCGGTTCGCAGGAGCGGTCGAGCCCGTTCCGCGATTCAAGGCCGCCGGTTCGACCTATAAAGTCACGGCAAACAGGCTCGTCTTTCTTCTGCTCAAGTGCGTATGGGAGGCGAACGACCTGGATGTGCAACGCGTCGCGGACGCCGCCGGTGTCGACCCATCATGGCTGGGCGCAGTCGCCGCGCAAGCTCGTCGTGCCTTGAATGCGGAGTTCGCAAGGTTCGAGCGCATGCAGTCGCGCCGCAACACCGCATGGTGCAGAATCGGCATTCTGCAATCTCACATCGACGAAGAGGCCGATCCTACGAAGCGTCAAGCGCTGAAGCTGAAGCTCGGCCGAGAGCGCGACCGCCTCGATCGAGCGCTCGGAGAGATCAGAAAATTCAAACCACTCGTACCCAACTCCATCGTCGCGCGCATCCTCGGCGTGCCCAAGGGCACGGTGGACTCCGGCATCTACTATCTGAGAAAGCAACTCACGGCAAGTGAGCCTATTTCCGAGATCGACAACTCTTGAAACTGCAGGCTTGCGGAGCGAAACGACCATGAAATGTGATATTGCGCCTCCACCGCATTCGCGGATATGGTGAGCGATCATGGAACTTTTTGTCGCCACGGGCAATCCCCACAAGCTCTTGGAGCTCGCCCCCGCCCTGCCGGGGCATATCCTCAGAAGCCCGGACGAAGCCGGCCTCCGGGGTTTCGAAGTCGAAGAAGACGGCCGAACCTTCGTCGACAACGCGTTGAAGAAGGCCCTGACGCTCTATCGACTGATCGGTCGCCCTTCCTTGGCCGATGACTCGGGCTTGGTCGTCGGGGCGCTGGGCGGCGCTCCGGGCGTCATGTCCGCGCGCTATGGCTCTCCCGACGGCGGCGTCTCGAAGCTCGATGCGGCCGCGCGCAACCGGTTCCTCTTGGCCGAAATGGCCGACAAGGAAGATCGCACGTGCGCTTTCGTATGTTGCCTGGTTCTGGCGCTTTCCGAGGACCGGCTTTTTGTGGTACAGGAAACCTGTCCGGGCGAACTGCTTCGCGAGAGTCGAGGCTCCGGCGGTTTCGGATACGATCCCGTGGTCTGGCTTCCCGCATTGAAGAAAACGGTCGCGGAGCTCCATGTCGAGGAGAAAAATCGCATATCACATCGCGGTAGAGCCTGCACACGCATGTACTCTCTGATCGCCGATCTGGAGGCCCGGCCATAGAGCGCAAACGGTCCGGCCTGCGGCGCAGACCATCATCCATAAAAAGAGGCTGTCCCGGAATTGCTTCCCGGACAGCCCTCTGAACTGGAGCTTCGAACGCTTATTTCTGTTCCGGCGTTTTGATGCCGTACTTTCTGTTGAAGCGTTCGATGCGGCCGGCGGTGTCGACGAGTTTCTGCTTGCCGGTAAAGAAGGGGTGGCAGGCCGAACAAATTTCAACCTGAAGGTTCTTTACCGTCGAACGGGTCTCGATGACATTACCGCAGGCGCATGTGATGGTGGTCAATTCATACTTGGGATGAATGCCCTTTTTCATGACGAAACCTCCATGCGCGATCCCGAATGTCTGAAAACCGGCCACTAGGACGGCGAAGCATAAATATAACGCGATTCGATTCCTTTCGGAACTTAAACCGCGATAAAACCCGATCCCATAGTCCGTCCGCCCTCGCTTTACGGAGTGTTCATCGAACGGAGGAAGGCCTCATTATTCTTGGATTTCATCATCCTGTCAATAAGTAGCTCGATGATCTCCACGTCGTCCATCGGGTTGATGACCTTGCGAAGTACCCAAATTTTCTGAAGTTCCTCTTCCGTGAGAAGCAACTCTTCCTTCCGCGTGCCCGACTTCTTGATGTTGATGGCAGGGAAGGTTCTTCGATCGGAGAGGCGGCGATCGAGATTTATCTCCATATTGCCCGTGCCCTTGAACTCTTCGAAGATCACTTCGTCCATCCGCGAACCCGTGTCGATGAGTGCCGTAGCGATGATCGTGAGGGAGCCCCCCTGTTCTATGTTGCGCGCCGCTCCGAAAAACCGCTTGGGCTTATGCAGAGCATTTGAATCCACGCCGCCCGAGAGAATTTTGCCCGAGGTGGGCACGGTCTGGTTGTAGGCGCGCGCGAGGCGGGTGATCGAGTCGAGAAGAATCACCACATCCTTGCCGTGCTCCACCAGGCGTTTCGCCTTGTCGAGCACCATTTCGGCGACTTGAACGTGACGCGTTGCCTGCTCGTCGAAGGTCGAGGAGATGACTTCGGCCTTGACCGTGCGCTCCATGTCGGTAACCTCTTCCGGCCGCTCGTCGATGAGGAGGACGATGAGATATACCTCGGGATGGTTCTTCGTGATCGCATTGGCGATCTTCTGGAGAAGGATCGTTTTTCCCGTCTTGGGCGGCGACACCACCAAGGCACGTTGGCCTTTTCCGATCGGGCAGAACAGATTGATGATGCGAGTCGATATCTCCTCGGTCGTGGTCTCGAGATTGAGGCGCTCGTGGGGATAGAGAGGAGTGAGGTTTTCGAAGGGGATGCGATTCTGGGCGACGGCGGGTTCGTCGAAGTTGACTTGCTCGACCCGCAGCATCGCGAAGAAGCGCTCGCCCTCTTTGGGGCTGCGAATTTGACCGTATACGGTGTCGCCCGTCTTGAGATTGAACAGCCTGATCTGCGAGGGCGAGATGTAAATGTCGTCCGAGCCCGGAAGATAAGAGTTCTGCGGAGAGCGGAGAAAGCCGTAACCGTCGGGTAGTATCTCGAGAGAACCGTATGCGTAGATTATCCCGCCGCGGTCCGTATGCGCTTTCAAGATGTAGAAGATCAGCTCCTGTTTCTTGAAAGCGATCATTTCGTCGTGATTTATGCCGTAGCGGGATCCGAGATCGCGGAGCTCCTTGAGCCCCATCTCCGAAAGATCATTGATGGATAGCCTTGATCGGTTTTCACCGTAGTCGGATCTGCCCTGGTTTTCGCCGGCCGGAGCGTTCCGCTCGCTATTTTCCTGGCGGCGAACGAAACCGGCCTGCATGGAATCGCGGCTGTCTCGTTCTTCCGGAACACCTCGTTCCGGCGAAGCTCGTCGCTCGTCCGGCCTGCGATCGTCGGTGGGTCGGCCCGCGGGAAGAGGTTCGCCGTCCGCTCTCGGCGGTCTTCGTCTGACACGAATGCGTACGGGGCTGCGGCCTTCGGCTTCGACGGCCGCATCGGCCATGCCGTCCGCGACGTCCCCGGCTGCGGACTCGGCAGCCAGCTCCGACTCGTCCACCGAGAGCCGGACGCCGTCGTCCGTATCGGCTGTTTCGCTCATCGCGTCCGTCGTCGTGTCTGCGGCCGACTCTCGTCCGACCAGGGAAAGCTCGGGCTGAACCTCGCTTTCCTGTTCGCCGCGGTCGAGGTCTTCGGCCTGCTCGGCCGACCTGCGCTTGCGGATTATCGCCATGGGTCTCTCCATACTTTTCTCTGGATTGTTCATGTACCGTTTGTGACGGGCTTCATGCCCGTTCCTCGCTGAAGATCCGATTTGTGTCGGGATTGCGGCGTCGCACTCGAGGCCAAAAAGAGTCCGACCGCCCGGGGCGGAGCAACGACTCTTGCCTGGTATACATCGCAGCGGCCTTACACCGAAACGACATCCGACGCTCTAAAGGCCACTATAGACCGTCCCCGGGGGGTTGTCAATATCGGCCGCTTTATTCCCGGCGACGCCGGGAATAAAGTCCGCATAATCCAATGCGCCGCGCAGTGCATGCTCGGCCGCGGCTCGCCTGATGGCCCGGCGATCGCCCGCGAAAATCTTCGATTCTTCGCGCGAAGCGCCGCCCTTCATTGCCCAACTGAACCACACCAGACCGACCGGTTTTTCGACGGTTCCGCCGGTCGGACCGGCGACCCCCGTGATGCCGATAGCCAAATCGGCGCCGCTTTTCCGCAGGATGCCCATGGACATCGCGCGGGCCGTCTCCGCGGAGACGGCGCCGTGGCTGTCGATCGTTTCACGTTCCACTGCGAGCAATTCCATTTTGCAATCGTTGGAGTAAGCCACCACACCTCCCCAAAGAACGGCCGAAGAGCCGGAAACGTCGGTGAGGAGCGCCGAGACAAGTCCGCCGGTGCAAGATTCGGCCGTCGCAATCTTCAGACCGTGCGCCGAAAAGAACGCGACCAGCGCGACCGCCTGGGGCGATCCATCGGATCGCCCGCTCTCGGGAATCACTCGCTTTCGCCGATTTCCGACGCGAAGGGATTGAACGCGCCGGGATCGCGTATCATCTCGCACGTGCCCTCGAATATGACACCGTCGGCTATTCGGAGTTTAGCGGTGCGCACGTTGCCGTAAACTTTTGCGGTGGGCAGGAGCTCGAGACGGTCGGCGGCCTCTATGTCGCCTCGCACGATTCCGCTCACGATGACGCTCGTGGCGCGGATTCGACGGGCGCTCACCGTGGCATCGGCGTCTATGACGAGCTTGCCCATCGCGTCAATCTCGCCTTCGAAGCTGCCTTTGATGCGCAGGGAATCTTTGAAGTGAAGCGTGCCGGCAAAGCTGGTTTCCTTGCCGAGAGTCGTGGCGATGAGGGGAAGGGCCTCGTCTTTCTTTTGCTTAGGCATCTGTGTCCATGACCTCACTTGGTCTTGAAAACGAATACACCGTCCCAATCCTCGGGGGGAGGAGTCTGGGCGTAGTGCGCGCAGCGTTCGTAGTAAACGTTGGAAGGGCCGTCTTTGGCGTCGATTTCGATGGCCTCTTCGAACAGCTTCTTTGCTTCCTGAAACTGCATGAGCTTATAGAGTCGGCGCCCCTGGGCGAAGAGCTCCAGAACCTTTCGTTTGTCCTCCGTTATCACAACAGCCTCCTGACGAAAGCCGATAGTGTAAGCTCGAATCGGGTTGTCGGTCGAAAATTCTCATCTTGATTCGAGCGACGAGCTAGAGGGAAGCATGGCCGCGATACTTCGTTTTTATGGCATGCAGAGCGGTTTCGGCGACTTTGATGCTCTCCGCTTCCGCAGCCAATGATGCAACCGCGCGGTTCAATTCGTCAAGCTTGGCGAGAGCACTTTCCGATTCCACTCTGGCGCTCTTCACGAAAGGGCGAGCGTTGCCGCACTCCGGTTCGAGGGCCGCGGCTTCTTTGATCATGGATGCGAGCGGATCCCGGAGCCCTTCGGCGAAGGCCAAGACGCGCTTCGCTATCTCCTCCGCCACCCGAATCCGCGCTTCGCGGTGCTCGATTTGGTGGATGAGCTCTCTGGTTCGAAGCACTGCCCTTATGCGGGCGAGTACTTCGCTGAAATTGAATGGTTTCGTGATGTAGTCGTCGGCTCCGAGCTCGAGACCTTCGACCTTGTCCTTAACATCGTCCATCGCCGAGAACATTATGATGGGTACGTCCGCGAAGTCGCGAAATTCCTCGCTGGTCTTGATGATCTTCGTGACTTCCCAGCCGGAGAGTTTGGGCATGACATTGTCGAGGATCACCAGATCGGGCTTCCAGCGCTTGACCATTTCGAGCGCATCCGCGCCATTATCCGTTTTTTCGACTTCGAAACCCAGCTTCGAGAGCATCACATCGAAAAACTCGAGATTTATGGGTTCGTCATCGACGAGGAGAATACGCTTCTTGCTTTCCATTCGGCTTTTCCATTCGATTTATTCGGTGAAGCGACAGGTGCGTCGCCGATCAACAAGGGCATTGTCCCACAGGGGCCGCGCGTTGTCAATGCGATGAGACCACGCGGGCACCTCCCATCTAAGGAACGGAACGCTAATGGGAGGGCGCAGTGGGCTCAGAGCCTTTCGGCCGATGAATCGGCTTCGGGGTTGACCGACCATGCCGCTTTTTTGAGTTCTCTTCCGGGACGGAAGGAAGCGACTCCATGGTCGTCTACGGAAACGATTGCGCCCGTCTTGGGATTTCGCGCCCTCTTGCGGCCTTTGCGAAGCTTGACTTCGAAGGTTCCGAACCCGCGCAGTTCGACGGTCTTGCCTGAAAGAATTGCCGACTTTATTTCCTCGAATAGGGCGTCGATGAGGCCATGGATATCTTTCCTATTGAGCGATCTACCCTCGTGAAGCGCTTCTATGAGCTCAGCCTTCGTGACTTTTCCGGCCATGGTATGTTCTCCGGGCAAGAGGGCTTTTGCGCCGGCCGATGAATATGCTCATCACCGGCGCTTTTCTATTTAGGCGTTGAGGGTATTGACCATCCGTTGCATGCGAGACTTCTTCCGTGCCGCACTGTTTTTCTTGACGATGCCTTTTCGCGCGGCAGTGTCTATCCTCTTGATCATATCCTTGAGCGCGGTTTCTGCAGCGGCCTTGTCTTTGCCCAAGGCTGCGGTGACTATTTTCTTTGCGCTGCTGCGGATCGCGGTTTTTTCCGTCTTGTTTCGAAGGCGCCGTTTTTCGTTCTGTCGCTGACGCTTCTCCGCCGATTTATTCGTCTGGGCCAAAGGACCTACCCTCCCTGATGGGCGCTGAAAGATGTGCCGAAGCCGGACATTTCCGGATCACTGACTGTTAAAGTACGTTAGCAGAAGCTCGGGGCGTTGTCAATATGGAGCCGAGTCTTCACATGCGCGAGCTTCCGTAGTATAAAGAATTATGGGTGCTGGTCGTGCTTAATGTTCTTATTCTGGTCGCAATCATCCTCTTTTTTATTCCATACGAGGCTATGCTCAGGATCAGGATCATGATTCACAGGGAGCGCGCCCAGGATATATTGCAAGAATATGCGTTGAAAACGGTCCATCGCATTTTTGCGATAATAAGAGCTTATGGAGCTTTTAGTCTCGAATTCGAAGATCGTTCCGGGCAAGTCCTGCCCGAACGTTTTCTTTTGATTTCCAACCATCAAAGCCTTATCGACATTCCCGTTCTAATTTACCTTCTCTCCGCTCGGAGGCTGCGTTTCGTGGCGAAGAAGGAGCTTGGCGAGGGAATACCTCTCGTGTCCTTTCTCCTGCGTGCCCAAGGGCAGGCCCTCATAAAGCGACGCGGCGATCCCGCCCAGGCGATGAAGGCGCTCGTTCGCTTCGCGAGGCGATGCCGTCGCGACGGTACCTGTCCCGTCGTCTTTCCCGAAGGTACCAGATCGCGGGATGGTCTGGTGGGGGAGTTCTATACGGCGGGCGTGCGCCGTGTGCTCGAGCGCGAAAGCCTCCCCATCGTGGTGGCAGCGGTAGAGGGCGGCTGGAATATCGCCAGTTTAGGCTCACTTGTCCGGAATCTTCGGGGAACGAGGTACCGCGTGAGAGTCCTGGAGGTTGCGCCCCCTCCTCGAGGAAAGAAAGCGATTTTGGAGACTGTACGAATTGCAAGGGAGCGAATTGCGGCGGAGATTTCTCTCATGCGTTCCGAAAGCGGATCGGCCCCCGCGTCTTTCGTGCCTCGCGTTCATCGCAGCGGGCGGCCGGCGCGAAGCCTGGGCAAGGCTTGAACGCATAAAATCGCGAATGCGGTTCCCCCATGGATGAACCGAGCTCTTGGCCCCGGTGCCGGAGTATGACGTTCCGCTGCCCCCGCCGCAATATTCGCAATTCCATATCGTTACTGCCTAAGGAAATAGTCCATCTTGCGGCGGACGCCGGTCTCATGTGGGTGGGGAGGAGATCAGACAAAATCGCGGGGTCTGCGCTCCGTGCGCTTGCATTTTTCGCACTCGGCGACATTCCGAACCTTGCCATTTTCGAAGATGGTCCTCATCTTGACCTCTCCGCCGCAGGGGCAGAAGAACCGCTGGGTGGAGCTGGATGTACGAGCGTTCTTGGAAATCTGTGCCATGAATGACTCCTTTTCCTCGGCAGGAAGATAGCGAAAGCGCAGCCTACTGTCAATTGTGTCATAAATCGAGGCAAAAAAGAGCTCCCGAGGAAGGAGGAGTACCCCGGGAGCGTCGCCACGAAAAGAAGGAAGGGTGACGGGATTCGTCGTCCTTCGAATCCCGTACACTCTAATAACAACGCGCAGGGGATCAGGTTACTCGAGTTGAAAGCGCTTTTGAGATTGTTCTATTGACTGAGGTATGAGCTTGTTCCTAAAGCTCTCTTCATCCAAGGGCCTCGGCCGAGAGATCGGCGTCCGAGACCTGCGCTAAGAGCGTCGCTTTCCTCTCTCGTCTGCGATCAAGCCGCTGGCTGCGGACCAAAGCTTGGACAATCGGTCGCGAAGACGGGCTCCCGGACCCTTCCCGAACCGCTGGCCATAGTCCCGGGCTGCCTCGGAAAGGGGATATTCCAGGCCATACTTGCGCTTGAGCTCGTCCCAATGCTGAACGATGAAGACGTAGAGATCGGATGGCGTCCGTCCGGGGAATCGGGACAGGAGGCCCTCTTCTTCGATCGCCAGGATAATCGGACGGTACACGTTCTCGTGCCAGGAAAAGAGGGCCTCGTCGAATCCGATCTCCCCCGTCATGCTCTGGTTGACGTAATATTTGTGGACGAGGATATGCTCGACGATGACATCGAAGCGCCCCGGACTGGTGAAATCCAGACATTCGTTCCCCGTAAGAGCGCCGAACCGCGTGCGCTCGTAGAAACGCCGCTTTTCATAGGAAAGAACCGCACGCTTCAGTTCGTCGAGGGTCATACCGGGTCTGAGGCTGACCTCCGCGTCCAGGCTCGTCACTTCGGCATCTATCGCCCCCTGTCCCTGCATCCGTGCGACCGACACCCGATGATTCCCGTCGCGGACGAAATACAAGCCCCCGATCTCGTAGAGCCTGACAGGCGGCAGAGCCACGTCCTGGTAGTGCGCCAAATCGACGCGCACCCAACGCGAACGGAGAAACTCGCGTCGCGGCAAAAAATGACGGTTGAAATCGCGATATCTGCCTTCGCTGCCGACGATGAGATCCACGGGTACGGCTTTCATTCCCATGTAGGTTTCGGTGCCCGGTCTCAGAACCGCTATGACGTCCTCGAAAGAAAGAAGCCGCTCGCGTCCGGGATCGAGGAGGCCGGCCATTCTGGAGAGTAGTTCTCTGGTCCGGGCACGGGAAAAATCATCCTCCGCCATGCTTTCATACCAACCGCTCATTCTTTGGACTCCGTATCGAGCAGCCAATGCCCGAAGGCATTTACGACCGTGGTCGCTTCATAGCGTGAAATACGCACATCGGCCAGGTCGTACAGATGAATATGACCATGGACGAGCCAGCGCGGCTTGAAGACTCGCATGAGCCAGAGAAACGACCGAAAGCCCCTGTGACAGGGATCGTCGCGGTCCTGAATGCCGCGTGGCGCGGCGTGCGTAAGCACGATATCCACCGCCCGGCCCCTGAAAAGGCGATTCAAGAGGAGATGGGGGACGAGAAGGGCGATGCGAAGCGCCATGCCCGTCTCGCTGTATTGGTTGGGACCGCGGTTATACAGCATCGATCCGGGGAGGCCGAGGATGCTCAGGCCTCCCTCGCGGAGGATCTTGAAACCCGCATCGATGGCCCCCTCGCCTCCGATATCCGCGCCTGGGGCTTCGCCGATCCATCGGCCCCAAGAAGGATTCGCCGCAACGGGCTCCAGATCATGGTTCCCCGCGATGTAAACGAGAGGGCGGTTGAGCATCGAGGCGATGAAACCCAGATACTCCATCGGGAGGTCTCCCGCGCAGAGAACGAGATCGACATCATGGAAGCGCTCCCGCATGTGCGGCGAGTATACCAATGGATCGACCTGGTCAGATACGCAGAGTATCCTCATTTTCGACGCGACAGGATCGAGTCGGTCTTGCCCAGGAGTTCCTGCAACTTCTCTTTAGACAGGAGCTCCACGGAACGGTTTTCGGCGAACTCGAGGGCGGTGCGCGTGAAGCCGGCGCTCGTCGTGATGCATCCTCGTACGACGCCGAGTTTCTTCATCTGGTCGAGGAGCGATCGCACGGCCCCGTCGTCGAGATTGTCCGAAACGCGCAGGAAACGGACGAGGCGCGGAAGCTTTTTCGCTCCCATCCATTTTTCGCTCTCCCCCTCGACGGCGATGATATCCACACCGTTCGATATTTCGGCGGTGTCGCGGATCGAGAGGCTCATCGGGCCCTGGACCACTGCCTTGCAGAGTTCGAGGTATTCTTCCCTGCCGCAGGTGAGAAAATCCTTCATGCGGTCGTCGGTGCGATATTCATGGTATTGGGTGAGCTTTTCGGCGACATCGCGGAACCCCGGTTTCTTGGCGTAGAGGCGTTCCCATTGTTCGATCGCTTTGTCGAGGTTGCGCGATTTTTCGTAGCACATGGCGAGGAAATAGCGCGCGTACAGAGCTTCGGGCGCGACCTCGTCCTTGGTCACCATTTTGACCGCCCGCTCGAGTTCGGGTACGGCCTTGTCGAGACTGCCCTGACTCATATAGCATCCGCCGCGCTCTACGAGGCACTTGAGCTTCAGCTCAGGCGAGCGTGACGCCTTTTCGAAGGCGAGCAGGGCCGCCGTGAAGTCGTTCATCTCCTTGAGAAGCTTTCCCAGGAAGTAGAAGGCTCCATAGTCGTCCGGATTCCATTTGAGCGCGGCTTCGAATTCGGCCTTGGCTTCCATCGGGTGCTTCGTGCGATAGAGAATGTCGCCCAGAGTGTGGTGAGCCTGATGGAGTCGTTCGTCCATTTCGATAGCTTTGCGCAGATATTTGACCGCCACGTCGGTCCTGCCGCGCGACTCGAAAAGGCGACCCGCGTCCAGAAAATGAGACGCCTTCCCGGGCTCCAGTTTCGTGAGCATGATATGCTCTTTGAGCGCCTCTTCGGTTTGGTTGAAGCGTTCGAAAAGCGCGGCCGTGCGCGTGCGGAACTCGATTTCGGGCAGATCGGCGTCGAACTGCCCGATCTGGTTCACGGCCTTGAACTCCATGAGCGCCAGCTCGGGTTTGCCGTCCGCGAGATAGGCTTGGCCGAGAAACCAATGCCCCACGCCGTTATGAGGATCCTTGACGAGAAGGGACTTGGCCGCCCGCGCCGCGGCGGACGACTTGCCTTGTTTGAGCAAGTCGGCTATGGCCTTGGATTGGCGGGGCACGGCCACCATCCTGACTATGAACCAACTCAAGAAGCCGATGGCCACGCCGAGAATGATGATGAGAATCACGATGAACGACATTTGCTGATACCGTCCCCTGTAGGATTCCGCTCCTCGAGGTGACGGAGCGTCTGCTCCGTAGTATGATACTATAGAATAAGGTTCTTTAGAAATACAATTGCGGCCGCTGCCGAACTCGGGAGGCCTAGAATGTCGCGGTCGAAAGGAGGACATGAAAGCGTGAAAATCTCCCGTTGTTCAGAGATCGTGGCCGTTCTATGCTTCCTTGGTGGGACCCTGTGGGCGGGGACCTTCGACAAGGGGGAGCAGCTCTTCCGCGAAAACAAGCCGCAGGACGCCATCTCCCTCCTTGAACGGGCCGTGACCGAGCCTGGCGTCGATGAGCGCGCCTGGCTGTACCTAGCGCTTTCATATCAGGAGCTGGGACAATACGATGATGCCGTCGCCACCTTGCGCAAGGGCCTGCCTCAGGCATTGCGCTTCAAGGCGCTCTTCTATTTTGACCTCGCGAACATTTTCGTGCTCCAGGACAAGAACACCTTCGCGGTCGATAGCTACGGGCAGGCCATCGATGCCGACGGCAGCTACGCTCCGGCTTACCTCAATCGTGCCGACGCCCAAATGGTTCTCAAAGACTATCCGGACGCGGCCGGCGATTATCGACGCTTTCTCGATCTGGCCCCGAACGATCCGCAGCGGCCGCAGATCGAAGAGCTGCTCAAAAGGCTCGACGCGGGCATAGCGGAAGCCCAGGCGGCCGCAGCCGCGGTGGCGGCCAAAAAAGCGGCCGACGAGGCTGCAAAAAAAGCTCTCATGGATCAGGTCAGCGCCTCGCTCAAGGCCTCGGCCGACCAGACCACCAGTCTATCCGCCGGAACGGGGGCCGTGCAAGGCTACAACAACGAGCTCAAGATAGATGAATAATCCGCCCGATCGACCGGCGCGCCGGTCGTCTGCGTGAACGGGAGTCAGACATGAACAGCAGAACCAAAGCCTTCATCGGCGGGGGAGCCGTCATCGCCGTCGTGCTTCTCGCGGTGGGACTTTACTTCGCCCTAGGGCCGGCTCAGGCGGCCCGGACGCGGCAGAATATGCTCGCCTCCGCCGAGTACTATACGCAGAAAGGCGACTACGACCGCGCGCTCAACCTTCTCGACAAGCTTCTCGTCTCCAATGCCGACGATAAGGAAGCTCAGGCTCTCCGCGACAAGGCCATGAACGGCAAGACCGCGTCGGAGGCGGAAAAAAACCAGGAGCTGGCACGGGCCCAGTCCACGGGGCAGAAGGAGCTCGCTCAATCGCTCCAGAGTCTGGGGCAGAAATTGAAATCCGGAGCCGGTGCCGCGGCCGCCCAGAGTCAGGCGGCGAGCGGCGCCGCCGCACGCAAGGCCGATGAGGAGGCGCGCAGGAAGGCCGAGGCCGATGCCGAGGCGGCGCGCAGGAAGGCCGAGGCGGCACAGCTCGCACAGAAAAGTCGCGAGCTCCAAGATAAGATGCAGGCAGTCGACGGTATCGTCGACCGGGGCAAGAAAGCCGCCGAAGCCGGCGATTTTCCCGGGGCCGAGAAGTTGTTCGCCGATGCGCAGAGCAAGTTCCCCGAGGGCGAGGACAAATTCGCCGGCGAAAAGCTGGCGGAAATGGCGGATTCCCTCTATGGCGCGACGAAGAAAAATCCCGGAGCTCAGGCGGACGATGCGATCAAAGAGGCAATTCAGACTGCGCGCGACGCCAAGCAGAAGGATCCGAGCAACGCCCTACCGTACTACACGCTGGGCAAGATCAACTCCGACCTCAATCAGATAGACAACGCGATCGCCGAGCTCAAGCAGGCCGCGAGCCTCGACCCGAACAATTACCTCTATGCATTCTCGCTCGGCATAGCCTATTTCAAGGCGAGCAGGTACGAAGAGGCGCGGCAATCCTTCGAGGCCACCGTCACGCTCAACCCGCATTTCGAGCGCGGCTATTTCAATTTGGGTACCACATGGCGGGCACTCGGCAATCCCGGGAAAGCCCTCGACACTTTTCGCCGAGCGGTAAAAGTGCGTCCGGATTACGGCGATGCCTGGCAGCAGATCGGCGGTCTGCTCGCGGCCTCGGGCGAGGACAAGTCCGCGCTGGAAGCGTACCAGAAAGCCGTATCGATCGACCCCGGGAACGCCCAGGCGATGCGAGAAATGGCCGTGGTCGAGTCCACGATGGGCGATTACAAGACGGCGGAAGGTCTCTTCCAACGCGCCCTGGGTGTCAATGACGATGCTCTTACGAATTACAATATGGCGACCGTGGAGCTCAAGCTGGACAAGGCTCAAGATGCGGTGAAATACGCGCAGAAAGCCGCAACCCAATCGCCCGACGTCGCCCTCTACCAGTACACGCTGGGGCTCGCCAGCGAACAGACGGGCAACACCGACGCTGCCATAACCGCTTATACCCAGGCCGCGAACATCGACAAGAAATACAGCGATCCTCGCATCAATCTCGGCCGCATCTACCTGGATTCGGGTTTCGTGGACAAGGCTCTAGCCTATCTCGACGAGGCCTACCAGTCCGATCCCAAGTCATTCGAGGCGAACAACAATCTGGCGAATGCATACGCCAAGAAGGGCATGTTCGACAAGTCCGTTTTTCACTATGAGATAGCGCTCAATCTCGCTCCGCGCGACACGACCGTCCGTTTCAACCTGGCCAAGGCATATGTCAGCGTCAATCGTCCCGACTCGGCCAAGGACGCCTATATCCAACTCATCAAACTCGATCCGGCGTTCTGGGATGCCTACTACGAACTCGGCAAGCTGTACGTATCCATGAACGACGGCGCCGACGCGAAACAGATCCTGGGCGATCTGCTCGCGAAGAAGCCCGATTATTCGAAGCACGACGAGGTGCAGAAGATACTTGGCGGTCTCTGATCCAATGCGGCCGCTCTAGACCGTTCTGCGCACCAGGGCGTACATCTGAGCGCGCGTTATGCTCGCCCAGATGGGCCTGCCGTGCGGGCAACGCGGTTCGGGAAGGGCCAGGGCGCGGGCGATGAGTTCTTCCGCGGCCTCGCGTTCCAGCTCGTCCCCGTCCTTGACCGCGGCTCGGCAGGCCGAGAGTGCGCGCACCGCGCGTAGGGCCCCGCCGGGTTCGGCGAGCGCCGCCGCGATCTCGCGAAGCGCCCCGATCGCCTCGTGCGCCAGCGCGGCGGGAGCGGTCGTGACGGACCAGCCGTCTCCGTCCCGTTCGAGCCTGAAGCCCGCCTCGGCCAGATCGGCGATCAGAGATGCGATTCTCCGGTCCTCCCCCTCGTCTTCGGGCTCGAACCGCTCCGGGATAAGCAGTTCCTGCACATCGATCGGCCTCACGAGGAGCTCGTCGAAAAGTATGCGCTCGTGCGCCGCGTGCTGATCGAGGAACCAGAGCGACTCGTCTTTTTCGAAAATCAGAAAGGGCCCGAGAGCCCTGCCCAGATAGCGAAAATGGCGCGACGCATCGGCCGGCGGACTCGAGGGCCCCTCCCGCACGGCGTCGAAATCGTCCCAGGAAAGACGGGATGGCGTCGAGGTTTCACGGCGAGCGAATGCGGCGAACTCGAGTTCGGCCGGCGGCCGGAGCTGTTCGGGAGCGCGGCGTCCGAGCGCTCCCAGAAAGTTCCGCAGGGCGGAGACGATGGAGCGCCTCGGTGCCTCGGGATCCTTGAATCGAACTTCGCGCTTGGCCGGATGGATATTGAAGTCGACGAGGGCCGGATCCATTTCGAGAAACAGGAATACCGCGGGATGCGCCCCGCCGGGCAGGTAGTCGGCGTAGGCGAAATCGAGGGCCTGCAGCATGGACCATTCCTGCACGCGGCGACGATTGATGAAGACATGCATGAGTCTCCGATCGGGGCGCGAATAGGCCGGACCGGCGGCCACGATCCTCCCGGAGAATCCCTCTCCGGAAAATCTCAGATCGTGCAGGAGCTGGGCGGGCAGCTCCGGATGCAGGGCAGAGCATCGCCCCAGGGCATCGGAGCCCAGGAATGTTTCGATCGGAGCCCGGCCGGACGCGTAGCGGAAGACGAGCAGAGGATGCGCAGCCGCCTTGTCGGCGAAGACCTGTCTGCAGAGCGCAGCCTCGGCCTGGGGGCGCTTGAGGAACCGTTTGCGCGCGGGGAAATGCTCGAAGAGGCTCGAAGCGGTCACCGTGCTTCCCTGACGTCCGGCCGCCGCCTCGACGCGCGTCGGCGACCCGGGCGCGGCCACGAGGCGGAAGGCCGAGTCCGAGTCTTTGCTTTTCGTGAGGATTTCGAGGCGTGCGGCCGCGGCTATCGAGGCGAGAGCTTCTCCTCGAAAACCGAGGCTCTTAGTCGTGAGAAGATCGTCGGCGCTCCAAATTTTCGATGTCGCGTGCGCGAGGACGCAGAGCTCCAGGTCTTCCCGATCCATGCCGCAACCGTCGTCGGAGACGGATAAGAGGTCGATTCCTCCCGCCTCCACTCGGACCGATATCTCCGCGGGGCCGGCATCGATCGCATTGTCCAGCAATTCCCTGAGTGCGGCTGCGGGGCGATCGATGACTTCGCCGGCGGCGATGAGACGACTGGTCTCCGGCGGCAGAACTCGGATGATTCCCATTCCCGCATACTATCCCCATTGTCGGTCGAAGGCCAGACAGCCGGGGCCGGCGGATCGCTTTCGCCGGCCCCGGCAATCGAGCTCTCGTAGCTGGACGATACCAATTCGCCGTGCTAGTCTCCCCTGAGTCCGATTCGTCAAGGAAGAACGATGAACTTCTTCTCGCGCCTCGAAAAGCTCGTCGATGCCAAGGGAACCTGCCTCTGCATCGGTCTGGATCCTCGGATCGACCCGGAGCGAGCCGATCCGTTCGCCGCCATCCTGGCCGCCAATAGGCGGATCATAGACGCGACAGCCCCCTATGCCGCAATGTACAAGCCCAACATGGCCTTCTATGAGGTCTTCGGTCCGGCGGGTCTCGAGGCTCTCGAAGCTACGCTCGAGCTTATCCCCGAGGACATTCCCGTGCTATTGGACGCGAAGCGTTGCGATATCGGCGCGACGGCGGAAGCTTATGCGCGTTCCCTCTTCGGCCGCCTTGCGGCCGACGCGGTCACCTTGAGCCCTTACATGGGCCGCGACGCGGTCGACCCTTTTCTAGCCTACGGGGGCAGAGGAGTATTCCTTCTCTGCCGAACGAGCAATCCCGATGCGGGCTTTCTGCAGGACCTGCGCGTGCGCGGAGGCTGCGGCCGAGAAGAGCGATGCGGAGGCATCGCCGTCGCGTCGTCCGGAGACGGGACGGAAGAGCTCTATCTGCGTGCAGCCCGCGAATGCACGGCCTGGTCCGACTCGGTGGGCCTCGTGGTTGCCGGAAACGATACGATCGCCCTGCGCGCCGTGCGCTCGGTCGCGAAGAGCGCATGGTTCCTCGCGCCCGGAATAGGCTCGCAGGGAGGGAAGGCCGACGAGGCCTTTGCCGCCGGAGCCCGCTCGGACGGCATGGGTATTCTCGTCGTCGCAGCCCGTTCCGTCGCCGAGGCTCCGGACCCGGCCGTCGCCGCGCGCACGTTGCGTGATACCATCGAGACATCGCGGTTCCGCGGCGCCGAAGTTCGGGCAGCCGCAAGGGGGCCGTCCGTCCCGATGCCGGCGGCGAGACGGGGAGACAGGCACCTAAAGGAAAGTCTCATGAGCGCCCTCCTCGAAACGGAATGTTTCCGGCTCGGCGATTTTCTGCTCAAGAGCGGACAGCGCAGTCCATTCTACATCGATCTGCGACGCCTCATATCCGATCCCGCTGCTCTATCGCTCGCCGGAGAAGCGTACGCGGCCCTCGCGTACGGTCTCGATTACGACCGCATCGCGGGCATTCCCGCGGCCGCCCTGCCCTTGGCAACCGCGGCGAGCCTCAGGATCGGCAAACCTCTCGTGTGGCCGCGCATGCCGGCCAAGGAGCACGGCACGGGCAACAAAGTGGAAGGGATCTTCAGAGAGGGCGAGCGCCTTCTGCTGCTCGACGATCTCATCACCACCGGGGCGAGCAAGCTGGAGGCGGCGGAGATTCTGAGAGGAGAGGGGCTCGTCGTGGACGAACTGGCGGTTCTCGTCGAGCGGGGGCGTCGGGGCCGGAGGGATATGGCCGAGGTGGACATACGGCTGCACGCCTTTATTCAAGTGAACGAGCTATTCGCCGCCTGCGAGCGGCTCGGCATGATCGACACCGCGAGAAGAAAAGAGTTGGAGGACTATGTAGAGACGGAATAGGATCCGGTCGCGGTGCTATTCGGTTATGCGCCCTTTACCATGTCGGCAAGGGTGCGCGATTCGGCGAAGTCCCGGACCCGGCCTTCGAGTTCACGCCATACGACTCCGGCATGGCAATTCGAGCTGCGATCGCAGGCCGACTTCTTGCCGCAGGCGCAGGGCGATAAGCCGATTCCCTCGCCCGAGGCCTCCAGGATATCCAGAAGGCTGATGGAGTCGAGGGACCGTGCGAAATAGAAGCCCCCTCCGGGGCCCCGCACCGAACGGATTACGCCCGCTCTGCGCAGCTTGAAAAAGATCTGTTCGAGAAACTCCGCGGATATGTCTTCGCGTTCGGCGATTGTCTTGATCGATACTGGTTTGCCGTCTCGGCTCTCGACAGCCAGCGCCAGCACCGCCCTGAGCGCGTAGCGACCTTTCGTCGTGACCCTCATTTTGATCTCCGTTCCATAGCGTTTAGGTAAGAATACCCCACAGTGCCGAAAAGGCGCAAGGTATTTCGGCCATAAACCTTTCCTTCGCCCGCATCTCGGGACGCTAGGCCGGGGGGGGGCGACATGCTCAGGGCGCGGTCAATTTCCAGCAGCGATGTATGCGGTGATCGCGAAAGTCGGGAGGTATCGTCGCCTCGGTGATGTCCTCCCAGGCGGCCCCGACCTCATCGCCCTTCCATTTGAGCGTGCGGGAATTCGTCGAAAAGAACAGCGTGGCGCCCGGCGAGGAGACGGCGAGGCAGGAGCGCAGGAGCTCGGGCCAATCCACGTTCACGTCGAAGTCCTCGGTACTGCGCTTCGAGTTGGAGAATGTCGGCGGATCGACCACGATCAGATCCCAGCGCCTGCCTCTTCGGGCCGCATCGTCCAGGAACGCTCGCGCGTCGGAACGAACCAGCGGATGACTGGAGCTCGAAAAGCCGTTGAGAAAGAGGTTGCGTTCGGCCCAGGCGAGGTATCCGGCCGAAAGATCGACGCTCGTGACGCTCCTTGCGCCGCCCGCCGCGGCGTAGACCGAAAAGCTCCCGGTGTAGGAGAACAGATTGAGCACCTCGCGGCCTCCGGAGGCCGCCCGCACGAGCGATCGAGTCGGGCGATGATCGAGAAAGAGGCCGGTGTCGAGATGTCCCGCCAGATCGACGAAGAAGCCGAGACCGCCCTCGCGTACGCGGCGTTCCACGGTTCCGGACCCGACGCGTTCATACTGCTCGAGAGCGCGCATCCTGCGCCTCGTTTTGAGAAAGACCGATCCGCGATCGAGGCCGAGAGTCTCCGCGGCGGCGGCGGCCATGAGAGCGAGCCATTCGGATTCCGCCGCCTCGTCCTTTTCGTAGGGGCGTTCGTAGAGCGAAACGTGGAGCGCCGCTTCCGAACCCAGGCCATAGCGCTCCACGACGAGCGGAATCTCGGGGATATCGTTGTCGAAAAGGCGCAGCGCCTCGATCCCCTCGCGTCGGGCCCATCGCCGGAGCCGTCTGTCGTTCTTGGCGAGGCGGTTTCGGAGATACTCGGCTTGCCTGAGATCACGTTCCGTCATTTCGCAATTGCGCGTTCCTTGCTCTGCATCATCACCGACAGGAGGGCGTAGCCGGACGACAGGTCTTCGCGCTGGACAACGATGTCGTCGGGCACCTTGAGCTTGACATTGGTGAAGTTCCAGATCGCCGAGACGCCGGCACGAAGGAGAATCTCGGTCGTGGCCTGAGCGAAGGGAGAGGGCACCGTGAGCATGGCGATCTCGACGGCCAGTTCTTCGATTTTGCGCTCGAGCAGCTCCATCGAGAAAATATCGACCCCATGCACCTTGTCGCCTATCTTTGCGGGATCGGTGTCGAAGGCCGCCACGATGCGCAAACCGTGCAGCTGAAACTCCTGATATCCTATCAAGGCGGAACCGAGATTGCCGGCGCCTACCAAGACGGCATTATGGAAATTGTTCCATCCGAGGTAGCGCTCGATGGCGGAAATGAGGTCGTCCACGGGATAGCCCTTCTTGGGCTTCCCGACGATGCCGGTGATGGCCAGATCCTTGCGGACCTGGATCGGTTCCAGATTGAGTTCTTGTGCGATGACTGTGCCCGAAATGTAGTAGTCCCGATTGCGCTGGGCCTGACGGATGATATGCAGGTACGAGGGCAAGCGCCTCACGGAAGGAGCGAAGGACACCTTCAACTTTGCCATGATTTCTCCATTCGAAAAACACTATATCTTACATAAAGCCGGAGTCAATAATTTTTTATTATAGAGTGAGCCTCCATAAAATGCGAAGCCAATTTCAAAACCAAGGTTTTGAAATTGGCTCTGGAATCTCGAAGATCCATCGGTCGACCCGGACATGAAAAAGCTCCGGGGAAAAAGGAGGTGAAAACCCCGGAGCTTACGCACAGCGTCGAGCCATCTTCACTCTGGCATGAATATACAAAAACACGGCAGAATATACAATGAGGCTCTTGCAAAATGCAGACGCATTTTGCAAGAGCTACCAAAGCCTGAACTTATGAGTCCTCTTGGTCGCGAGGATCAGTCCCACCAGACCTTTGCCGTATAATCGGGCTTGAAAAGCGCTCCTGCGTGCCGAATCGAGCATGCGGTCCGCGCCTCGGCGAAGAGTGGCGCCAGGCGGGAAGCGAAAAGCTCGAGGGTCGTGCCTTTGGCCACATCTTCATCGTAGAGCAGCGCCTTGCCCTCCCGCCAGGAAGAGAGCCAGACTTTGTCGCCGAGCGATACGATCGGCGCCTCGTCCATGCGCTTGAACATGGAGAAACGAATGAAATAAAGAGGAAGTCCGAGGTATTCTGCAAGGAGCAGCCCGGGCATGATCGAACCGTGGGCGGCGGCGAGGAGGATATCCGGCCCGTACGATCCCCTCAGCTTGGTCGCCAGCGCGGTCAGCTTCGCCGGCTCGGAGGCTCTCCACGTGTAGAGATCCGGGCCGCTCGTGTATACGAAGCGCAGCAGCTCTTGCGGAAGGAGCGCGCGGAACTCGGCGGAAGCCGACTCCCAGTCGGCATCGAGTCGGCAGAGGGCTCTGGCCAGCTCGATCGACGCGCGGAAAAGCCTGTTTGCGCGCTCGAGTTCCGTTAGCGGGTGTTCCATCCGATACCGCCTGGCCTCGGCCAACTCGTAATAGACCGTCGGATGCAAGGGCAGACCGTGTTCGACGCAGATCTTGTAGTTGAGCACGACGTTTACGAGCGCAGGAGCCCGGACAAAGAGTCGCACCGCGAGCTTTTCGGCCTCGTCGGGCTCGGCCTTTTCGCCGGATTCGATGGCGCGAAGCCGCGCGAGGATGTGTGCCGACTTGGTCAGTATGTCGCCATAGGGCTCCTCGAGGCCCATTTCGGGAGGCGCCTCGTCCCAGTCGACGCCGGCCAGAAAATGATCGATCACTCGTCCAGTGTACCGTCCTCGGCTTCCGGAAGAAAGACACCCGAAGGCCGTACATGAAACCCGCGGGGCCTCGATCCGGCCGCGAGGCCATAGAGACACCGTTCCTGAAACCGACTCCGATCCCCTCTGCAGCCTTCAAGTGCGGAGTTCCACCAGATACTTCCAGTACCGCTCGGGCATGAAACGCCGCTGCAGCTCGGGGTTGCGGCGCCCCGGATTCTCGGCGGCGGCGAAATAGAGCCTCCACAGTCTTTCGGCCTCCGAGCCTCTCTCTTCGGGGAGAAGCTCGAGGGCATCGCGTTCGCCGAGAAAGTGCAGCTCTCCCGCGGCCGAGAGAATGGCCAAACGACGCCGGCAGTCGACAAGGGCGAAGCTCCGACCGGAAAAGCGGTCGAGGAAATGCGGCGCGAGGGCGGGGAGGACGGCGTGATCGGGTTCGAGGGCGGCGGAATAGATACCGTCGCGCCGCAGATCGAAACGGGCGAGCCCGGCGAGGCGGTGAATCTCCTTTTCGACGCGGGCGCAGCCCTTTCTGAGAAGGCGAATCTTCTCCCTGGAGTGGTCGAGAAGTATCGACGAGCCCGAGCGCCGGGCTTCCCGCGCGGCATCGAAAAGGAGGGGTTCGAGCCCTTCGGAACTCATCCAGGAGAGAAGGCAGAGCTCGTAGAGCTCTGCGGAAAAGGTGCGCAGCTGGACGATCGCCGCCTCGATCTCCGATTCGCCGGGATCCCGCTCCGATGGGGAACCGGATTCCATGGCGAGGAGTTCTCCTTCGCCGCCGACCGAAGTCGGCCGCTTCCGGCCTTTTCCCAGCAGTGCGTCGCGCACATGCAGGATGAGAGGGCCGGGGCCGCTCCCCCACGAACCGTCGCCGGGCTTCACGAGAGGTCGAGCTCCAGTTGTCCGGACCCGGCTCGGCGGTCCGACGCGGCTGCGCCTGCAGCTTCGAACTCCGGATGGTCGGCGAGAGATGAGCGCAACGACTCCGGAGGCACAGGCTCGCGAAGCGGCCGGCCGTCTATGGCGAGAAACCACGAGGCGCGCTTGACCGCGATTCCCATCTTCCGAAGCTCTTCCTCCCGGAGCCGGCCGGACTTGCGCGAGGCGAGTATCCGCCGCGCCCCGATGAGGCCGATGCCGGGCACACGGAGGAGCTGTTCGTAGTCCGCGCGACCGAGCTCCAGGGGGAAAAAGGAGGGATGTCTCAGAGCCCAGGAGCACTTCGGGTCTATGTCGGCGGCGAAGGAGGTTTCGGCCTCATCGAGGAGCTCATCGGCGCTGTAGCCGTAGAATCGGAGCAGCCAGTCCGCCTGGTAGAGGCGATGCTCGCGGAGGAGAGGCGGAGAGGAGGGGGTGGGCAGGCGGGGGTCCGGGGCGACAGGGACGAAGGCGGAATAGTAGACGCGCCTGAGTCCGTATCGGCGATAGAGCGAGGCGACCAGCTTGACGATACAGCGGTCGTCCTCGGGGCTCGCTCCGACGATAAGCTGGGTGCTCTGGCCGGCGGGAGCGAAGCGAGGCGTCGAGCGCAGACGGACGGCGTCCTCGCGGCTTTCCGATTCCGCCTCGCCGAGGAGGCGCATGTAGCCTAGTATTTCGGTGCCTGATTTCTGCGGCGCGAGCAGAGCCAGGCTCCGCGATGTGGGGAGCTCGAGGTTGACGGAGAGTCGGTCCGCGTAGAGTCCGGCTCTTCTCAGAAGAGCCGGACCGCAGCCCGGTATGCCCTTGAGGTGGATGTAGCCTGCGAATCCTTCCCGCTCGCGCAGGACGCGGGCTACTTCGATCAGCCGCTCCATGACGATGTCGGGGTCGGAGAATATTCCGGATGAGAGAAAGAGCCCTTCGACGTAGTTGCGGCGGTAGAATTCGATGGTGAGAGAGACGAGCTCTTCGACGCTGAAGATAGCACGCGGGATATCGGCGCTCGCCCGATTGACGCAGTAGGCGCAGTCGTTGCGACAGGCGTTCGAGTAAAGAACTTTGAGCAGGGAGACGCAGCGCCCGTCCCCCGTCCAGGAATGGCAGACTCCTGCCGGGATCGCGGCTCCGACTCCGCCGGCCGAGGACATCCGCGCGCTTCCGCTCGAGGCGCAGGACGCGTCATAACGCGCAGAGGCCGCCAACAGTGTGAGTTTTTCCCCAAGATTCATGCATAAGCTATACATCCGTATAGTCGATTGCGCAAGACTCCCTGCAGGCCCGGCCTTCGGCCCTCGCCTACCGCCAGGCACATTATTCTGCGGAAGCTCGGCGTCCGATCGAAGGAAGAGCGGGACTCTAGCAGCGGCAAGCCCTCCCGCTATACACTCGAGACGATGACCACCCCGAGTTTCTCGAGCTTCGGCCTCAGTCCGGCCACTCTCTCGGCTCTCGAGCGCAAGGGCTTCGAGGAACCCACGCCCATACAGGCCCTCACCATTCCGCGTTTGCTCGTCCCCGGACCCGATCTCATCGCGCGCGCAAGAACGGGAACGGGCAAGACGGCCGCTTTCGGCATCCCTTTGGTCGAACGCCTCAACGACAGCGCCAAGCATGTGCGCGCGATCGTGCTCGTGCCCACCCGCGAGCTTGCCCTGCAGGTCACCGGCGAGATTCTCTCCCTGCGGATCGGGAACCGTCCGAGGATCGCCCCGGTCTACGGCGGTGCCTCGATGGGAGAACAGCTGAGACGCCTGGCCTTCGGCGTGGATATCGTGGTGGGCACCCCCGGACGCATCCTCGATCATCTCGGACGGGGCAGTCTCGATCTTTCCGAGATCGAATATCTCATCCTGGACGAAGCCGACGAGATGCTCGACATGGGTTTCATCGAGGACATCGAGACGATAATGGGAAAATGCGGTCCCAAGCGTCGCGTCATCCTGTTTTCGGCCACTATGCCTCCCGGCATAGTGCAGGTCGCCAAAAGGCGCCTCGGTGCCTACGATATCGTCGAGGATTTCTCCGAGGCGGTCGCGACCGAGCTCGCCGAGCAGGTATGGCTCGAAGTGAGGGAAAGCGACAAGCTCGAGGCGCTCTGCCGCGTCATGGACGTCGAGGAGGAGTTCTACGGTATCGTCTTCACGTCCACACGCGTCGAAGCGGATCGGATCGCCAAGGCGCTCGAAGAGCGCGGCTACGGCGCCGAGCCGCTGCACGGCGAGATAACCCAGGACCGTCGTGAGCGCGTTCTTGCGCGGTTCCGCGACAAACGCGTCAGGATACTCGTCGCGACCGACGTCGCCGCCCGCGGCATCGACATCGAAAAGCTCTCGCACGTAGTCAATTGGTCGCTGCCGCACGATCCGGATGCCTATGTCCATCGCGTCGGGAGGACAGGCAGGGCGGGCAACGCCGGCACCGCTCTGACTTTCGTCACTCCCGAGGAATACCGAAAACTGTTCAGGTTCAAGAAGGCGGCGGGTGCGGGCTTCAGGAAGGCCAAGGTTCCGGCCGTGGACGAGGTCCTGGCCGCGAGGCGCAATCGAATTCGCGGCCGCGTGCTGGCCAGCGCCGAAGGTCTCGCCTTGGCGGGACAGGAAGCGAATGCCGCCTTATGGCGCGGTCTGGCCGACGAGATTCTCGGACGCGTGGACTCCCGCGAGGCCCTGGCGGCCTCGCTTTTCGAGGCCTTCGGCGCGGATATCGACCCGGCGCGCTATCGCGAGATCGAAAATAGCTCGGTCGACGCTGCCGCCACGGCCCGGCTTTTCATCGGGCTGGGGCGGCGAGATCGCGCCACTCCGCGCGATCTCGCCGCCCTGGTCCGCCGCCTCACCGGCCTGCCCGACCGTCTCGTCGGCGGCATTGAGATATACGAAAACTTCTCATTCGCCAATGTTCCATTCGAGGCTGCCGAAAAGGCTATCGCCGAGGCGAGGCGCTCGGGCGGCCTGCCGCCCATACGCCTGGCCACGCCTCGCGGCACCGGAGGGGAGGGGCGGGAGGAACATAGACCGAGTCCGCGCAGCCGTAGTCCGGAAGGTGGGCGCCGCGGCCCCGCCGCCTCATCGGGCGGAAAGCGTCGACTTGCTGATCCGCGGGATCGAAGGTAGATTTGCAGATGGGGACGGATCGAAGCGCATCGCCGACGATCGTGTCCCGGAGGTCGGAATGCAAGGCTGGCTCATCCTGCTTCTTCTCCTCGGCGCCGCCGCGGTGGCCGCGGTTCTGTGGGCCTCGCTGGCCGGACGCTCATCCGCAGACGCCAAGGACCGCGAGAGCCGACAGATTCGCGGAGAAAGCCTCGAGCTCGAGCAGCGCGTACTCTCGATCGAGCGCAAGATCAACGATCTCGCCATGCTGGGGAAGGTACTCGAAGCCGCGTCGAACGGCGTGGAGATTCGCGGGATCGTGGATAAGCAGGAAAAAATACGGAACTACCTCATCGACTACCACGAAAAATACTGCAGCCTGCTTTTCAGAAAACATTTCACCGAACGCGCGGGCTATATACTCGGCGCCGACCTGAGCGCTCAGGCTCGAGTCGAGGGCGTCATCGAATTGCGAAAGGACATGGGCGAGGAATACGACGCCCTTATCGAAAAGTCATTTTCCGAGAGCCATGAGTATATCGATGCGCAGAAGAGGGAGATCGACGCTCTGTCGGACGCGCTTCTCCGCGAAATCGTCGTCGCGGCCACGAACCAGATAGTGGCCAGCGAATCGCCCATCACCGAGCGCATGAATGTCCAGGAGAGGGGGGGCGGCCGCCAGTTGGTCGCCGACGGAAGCGCCGGCGAAGAGGCCCTCAACCGCGAATACGACAGGTTTCTCACCGAGATCGAACTCTCCTGAGGCCGAGCTCGGATTCTCCCCCGATTCACCAAATCCGGCTCTCGTGCTAAAATCCCTTCCACCGCAGCGTACAAGGAGTCCTCATGGCAGCCACTCGGATCGTCGAATGCGTACCCAATTTTTCGGAAGGCCGGGATCGGGGCATCATAGATGCCATCGCGCGCTCCATCTCGAGCGTGGCGGGGGTCGCGCTTCTCGACGTCGATCCGGGCGCGGACACGAACAGGACTGTCTACACATTCGTGGGCGAACCCCGGGCAGTGGGCCGGGCGGCGCTCGATGCCGCGATCACCGCCTCCGGGCTCATCGACATGAGCAGACATTCGGGAGCGCATCCGCGCATGGGCGCCCTTGACGTATGCCCATTCGTCCCCGTCTCCGGCGTGGGCATGGAGGAGTGCGTCGAGCTCGCCCGGAAAGTGGGAGAGGACATTGCCCGCGAACTCGGCGTTCCCGTCTACCTATACGAGAACGCCGCGAGTCGGCCCGAGCGGCGCAGCCTCGCCGACATTCGCTCGGGCGAATACGAGGCTTTGCCCGTCAAGCTGGAGATGCCCGATTGGAAGCCCGATTTCGGCCCGGCGACCTTCGTGCCCCGCTGGGGCGCCACAGTCGTCGGTGCGCGCGAGTTCTTGGTCGCGTACAACGTCAATCTCAACACTCGCGACAGGAAACTGGCCAACGAAGTCGCCCTCACCATTCGCGAAGCGGGCCGGCCCGCCAGGGACTCCGTCGGCGCCGCCATAAAGGACGAGCGCGGTCGGACCGTCAAGCAGCCCGGTCTTCTCAAGGACGTTCGCGCAATCGGATGGTACATCGACGCCTACAAGTGCGCGCAGATATCCGTCAATCTCGTGAATTACAAGACCACGCCCCTCTATACGGTGTTCGAGACCGCCAAGGCCGAGGCCGAAAAGCTCGGGCTTCTCGTAACGGGCAGCGAGGTGGTCGGGCTTCTTCCGCTCGAACCGCTCCTTGCGGCGGGGCGCCACTTTTTGCGAAAAATGGGCAAGAGCGAGGGCGCGAGCGAATCGGAACTGATCGATACGGCGGTTCGCTCCATGGGCCTCGATTCCGTCTCGCCTTTCGACCCGGCCAAGAAGATCGTGGAATACGCGGGTCGTGCGCCGCGACCGCTGGTCTCCATGAAGGTCGAGGCCTTCGTCGACGAAGTCGCGAGCGAATCGCCGGCTCCCGGCGGCGGGTCGGTGGCGGCTCTGGCGGGCAGCCTCGGAGTCGCGCTCGCGACGATGGTCTGCAATCTCACTGTCGGCAAGAAAGGCTACGAATCGGCCTGGTCGGAGCTTTCGGCGGCGGCAGTGAGGGGGCAGAGGGTCAAGGATATCCTCGTGCGCGCGGTGGACGAAGACACATCGGCATTCAACGATCTTATGGAGGCGATGAAACTGCCCAAAGCCACGGAGGAACAGAAAGCCTCGCGCGACAAGGCCACTCAGGAAGGCTACAAAAAGGCGGCACTCGTGCCGCTCGAGACGGCCGAAACCTGCCTGGAGGGACTCGAACTCTGCGTCGTCGCCGCGGAAAAGGGAAATGCGAACTCGGCCACGGATGCCGGCGCGGGAGCTCTCATGGCTCGCGCCGGAGTCGAATCCGCCGTGCTCAACGTCCTCGTCAATGCGGGCTCGATCGCGGATGAGCCCTTCGTCGCGGACATGAAAGCCAAGGCGCGGTCTCTCGTGATAGAGGCCGACCGGCTCCGCGACCGCGCGCTCGATCTCGTTCGGAAGCACCTGAAGTAAGTCTCTGCGCGGATCGGCCGTCGGCTCGCGTCATGCGTAGCTGTGCAGACCGGGCAGAAGATAGTTTACGCCGAAAAAGGTGAATACGGTGCAAAGAAATCCCGCGATCGCGACGATCGCGGAAATCGTCCTTCCCTTCGCCCCGCTCCGTCTCTTGGCGAACCTCAGGTGCAGGTAGACGGTGTAGACCAGCCACGTGACGAGAGCCCAGGTCTCCTTGGGGTCCCACGACCACCAGGCTCCCCAGGCCTGTTCGGCCCAGATCGCGCCGAATATCAGAGCGCCGGCAGTGAATATCGGATAACCCACGGCGATCGACGTATACGTCACCCGATCGTAGGCTCGGCGCTTTTCCTCGCCCTTCGCGAAGATGCATGCCAATGCGGAAACGAAGGACAGCACGAAGAACGACTCGCCCACGAAGGAAAAACAGACGTGGGCGACGAGCCAGAACGAGCGAAGGGCCGGTATGGGCGCGAGCAGTTGCCTGGGCGCGATGGGCGAACTCGCCACGGCGAGAAGCGCCGCCGCGGCGATGGTCGCGCCGAATTGGACGAGCGGCATGAAGACGAGGCGTCTTTGGAGTCGATAGATCGTGGCTAGAACGCAGACGGCGAGGGTGTAGAACACGAGCGACTCGAAGGTTCCGGTCAGGGCCGGAAAGCTCATTGCCGCGCTTCGCACCGCGATGACGATCGCCAGAATCAGCGCCGCCGCCGCGAGGATCCAATGCGAGATCGACTCGGTTCTTCGTTCTTTCAGGAAAAGGAATGCGACCTGTACGGCGGCCGAAACGAGGATGAGAACGAAGGCCAGGCTCGGAAGGGTACTCATGCGTCGGCCGCTCCCATGTCGCGAAGTTTCCGAAAAAGGGTGAGAAAGATGCCGAAGCCGGCGATCGAGAGCGAAACGAGCACGAGCGGGTAGCCGGGATCCAAGACAGCCTCGAGTCCCGACGATCGAACGTCTCGCGCGCCGACCACCGCGAGGCCCCCCACCTCGTCGCCCGCTCCCGCATCGACGACATGCCATCCCAGCGCGTCCCGGACGCGCAGGCGCGCCTTGCCCCCGATATTGCCCGGATCGACGAGGAAGACGGTCGCCCCGCCCGTCCCGGTCTCATCGCCTGCGGCGAGGCTGTGTTCGCCCCCGGACGGGTCCCGCACCGTGAGCACCCGCTCCGTCTCGCTGCTCACCTGGTAAATGGACAGCAACCCGAGCCGAAGGGGATGATTGACGCGGATCGCGTACCGGTCGATGAGGGTTCTCGACCCGGAGCTCAGGCGAACCGTGCTGATCCAGTCCCTGGGCCGCCCATCGGCATAGGCAAGATAGGCGAAGTCGGTCAGTTCGAGGAGCCGATCTCCGGGCAGCTTGACGGCGTCTCCGCGTACGAGGCGGACATAGCCCGTCTCTTTGCCTGCGAAGCTGAGGACGGCGGCCAGACAAAGGAGCAAGATGCCGACATGGAGAATGTCGGGGCCGTGGCGTCTCGCCGCTTTTCGGCGCTCGCGCATGAATCTGCGGATGGTGCAGAGGCTCAGGTTGACGAAGAAGAGGGCCGCAGGGGCGAGAAAGAGCACCGATGCGAAGAAATCGGAAAAACCCGTGCGAACGATGGCCTGGGCGATCGGATGCGGATAGTGGGCTCGGTAGTATTCGTCCGAAAGGCCCTGCGGGACCAGACCGGCCAGTATCCCGCAGAAGGCCAGATAGGCGATCAAGACAACCGCGAGGCGGATCGAGGTGAGCGCCGCGAAGAATTTCCTCAAGGAATCTCCCGAGCGATAATAGGGAAGGTCGTCAGCGCTCGCCGAAGAGCACGAAGAACGCAATGCCGAGTTCGCCGGGCTTTACGGAGAGCTTCTCTGCATCGAGCCGGGCGGCGGCCTTCGCCCTATCGAGCGTCGGATCGCCGCGCTTCAATTCGATCAGTCGCGCGACGGCGGCCGGATTTATCGGCGTTCCTCCGTTGAGAGAGGCCATGAGAGCGGTTTCGTCGCGCTCGGCTCGCCTTTCCAGGACCCTTATCCTCGTTTCGTCGCCGGCAGTGCGCGCCTCCAAGGCAACGATGTGCTTCAGAAGCGCGACGGGATCGCTGGCTTCGGTGAAGGCTTGAGGGTCCTTGAAGGCCGCGACCGCCTGGGCGGTCAATTCGGCTTCGCCCGTGTAGGGACCCCGAACACGGACAATGTATCGGCCGGATTTGATCTTGAAGTCGTAGGCGGTTGCACCGTTGAACAGAAATCGGATGCCCGTCGGCACCGCCGAAAGCAGATTTACACCTTCGCTCTGAAAGCTCGCGGGAAAGACTATCACCTGCAGGGCATCCGCGAAGTTGACTGCGCGAATCTCGGCCGGTTGCATGGATTTCCACGAGCGCAGCGAGGCCGCGATGGATTTGAGCGCGGCGACTCGCGCATCGTCGGGCTCGGTCTCGGCCGCAAAGAGTATCACGCCGCCCGAGGCGTCGGTCAGCTCGGTAAAGGTCCTTCCATCTATGACTTTGGTCCCGGATGGGCTCAGACCTGCAGAGGAAAAGTCGTAGGCCGAGAGGCTTGCGGCGAGAAGAACGAAACATGCCAAGACTGCGAGACGTTTCATCGAACTACTCTCCTGAGCCAATCATTTGGTCGGGCCGGGGGCGCTCCCGCTCGGAGCCGCCTGAGCCGGGGGAGGCGTGATACCGCTCGGAGCCGTCTGAGCCGGAGGAGCCGCGCTGCCGTTCGGAGCCACAGGGGCGCTCGGCGACTCCTGGGCGGCGGCATCGACCACGATGACGTCGAAGGCTTGGAGGCCGGCGGAAGCGGGATTCGAATCCGTGACGCGCGCGCGAAGCATCCCGTCTTTGAGGAAGAAGCCCAGATGTGCCACGATTTTGTCGTCGCGTACGGCATAGCCCGTCGAACCGTCCTGAGCCGGAAGGGCCGGGTCGAGCTCGACTAGTATGCTGGACGGATCGCGCGGGTCGACGATGAAGCCGCCTTCTCCTCTGGAGCGCAGGAATTCCGATACCGCCCAGCGATACTGATCCAGCGCATCCTGCGCGGCCTTTGCCGCGGCGGTCAGTTCCAGGATGCGCGCATCGCGCTCTTCGAGGCCCGAAGCGGTCTTGACGAGCGCAGCCCTGTACGTCGCGATGGCGGAAAGAGCTTCGCTTTCCATGCGCGATAGGGCCGGCGGCACCGAATTGAGATAGGGGATGGATCCCAGCTTGTCCGAAATGTATCGGAAATCCGACAGTGATTGATCCATTCGGACCGAGCTGCCCGCATCCATGAATCCCTGGTCTTCCAAATAGGGAGGGAGGGCAGGAGGAAGTCCCGGATCGGGCGGCGCTTTCCAGGCGCCGAGGAGCGCGGTCGACCGCGCGTCGTCGAAGGTCGGGTTGTAGCGCGCGGTGAGCGCGGCGACCAGTGCGTCTTTTTGACGTTTCAGTGCCGCTATATCGCGCACCCGCGCCGCCTTTATGTCGGCGATTTGGGCGGTATAGAGAGCGGCCTGCTTCTTCATCTGCATGTCCGAGAGCTGGCGTTCGTTGTCGAGAACAGCCTGCTGCTGCTTGGCCTGGGACATCATCCGCTGATCGTACTTGTCGATCTTCGATTGAATGTCTGCGATCTGAGTTTTTATGGCGGCGGCGGCGGGCAGATAGCCGTCCCGCAATTTTCGCTTGGCGGCGTCGCGCGCCGCGGTCGCCGCGCCGATCTCGCGATTTTCCTGGCCGGCGCTCAGGTTGCGCGCCTTTATCGATTCGACCGCGGCGGCATAGGAACGATCGGCCGTTTCCAGGCCCGTTCGATAGTCGTAGTCGAGGCTTGCCAGTTCCTGCTTGGCCTGAGTCATGTCGTTGTCGTTGCGTTTCGCGGTGTCGAGAAGGTCCTTGAGATTGAGGTCGGCGAAGGCCTTGATGTCCACGGGGGCCGCCGCCGCCTGGCGCTGGATGACCCGCGTGACTCCGAACGCCGCCGCCCCCAGCGCCAGAATCGTAGCGATGGTGACACCCCACACGAGAAAGGAGCGGTTCCGTTTGGTCTTGGCGAACTCGGTCTCGAAGTCGTACCTCGAACCGAAGTCCTTGGTCTCTAGAAGCGCCTTCTGGAGGAAGGTATCCGACTCGCGGCGGATAATCTGCCTTATTTCGTTGTCATCGCCCATATGCCGTTCCAATTCTCGGGCGCCTCGGCGCCGGTTATGCGATTGCGGAATACCTCGACCAGAGGCAGGGTCACCGGCTTCCATGCGGTAAGCGCGGCGGCCCAGTCGCCTTCATAATAGATCGCGAGGCCCTTTTCGAAGGCCTCGAACTCGGCCCCTAGCTCTGCATCGATGAACTCGGTTTTCGCGGGCCAGAAGATATTCTTGCCCTCGGTCTTGCCCTTGACCTGCACCCTGTCGATCTCGAGGAAGCGATAGCCCTGGCAGCATTCCATGACCTCGTCCTTCACGAACTCCGAACAGATGACCGGGACGCGGTAGATGCGCGTCAGCCCCTCGAGCCTGCTCGCCGAGTTGACCGTATCGCCGATGACCGTATTCGCCATGCGCTCGTAGGACCCGATGTTGCCGTAGAACACCTCGCCGCCGTCTATACCCACCCCCACCTCGAGCAGCACGGCGCGGTAGACCCGCTCCTCGGCCTCGGTGAGCGCTCCGCGCCTGCGCACGATTTCCTCGCGCTGGGCCGCGATGTCGGCGCGGAGCGTGGCCGCGACCTCCTGGATGGCATAGGCGGCGTTCAGCGAATCGATGGATTTGTTGCTGCCGTCCGTTTCCATCGTGCCGAAAACTGCGAGGAGGGCGTCGCCGATGATCGATCCGACGATCCCGTGTTCGTCGTGGATGCGCTTTATCGCCCTCTGGTAGTGGAGATTGAGCACGTCGATGATGTCGTTGCCGAGAGTCTCCGTCATGAACGTGAAGCCCTTGATGTCCGAAAAGAGCATCGTGAGCTGGCGGGTCGTGCCCTCGAGCCGCACTTCGCGCTCCTTGTAGGCGCGTTGCGCGATATCCTCGGTGACGAAGCGCCGGAATATGCGCATGAGATTGTCTATCGTGGAAGACAGGGAGTTGAACGAGGCGCCGAGATAGCTCACCTCGTCGTTCGGCGCCCCCACCAGATCGAGCAGCCCCATGCGCTGCTCCGCCTGCATGCGCATGAGGCTCTGGGTCATGCTGCCCACGAAGCGGAGGATGCGCCGCACCAGGAAGGCCCCGACCAGGATGCAGATGAGGGTGAGCACCACGATGATGACGGCGACACGGACGAAGATACTGCGCGAGTCGGCGCCGAACTCGGTCTTCTCCTCGGCGCGCACGAAGTAGGCGTCCCACTTGTCGTTGTACTTGAACACCCCGAAATACGAGGAGCCGTTGAGCGTGAATTCGGTCTTGCCCTCTCCTCCGGGGACGGCTTCGATTCTGGCCAGGGCCCGCGAATCCCCGAAGCCGGAAGGGCGGCTTTCCTTGGACGCCCAGAAGAGGAAGGAGCCGTCCTTGAGGACAGCGAAGGCCGTCGATCGCTGGCCCGTCAGGTTCTTGAGCGCGCTGTCTTCCATCGCCTTGACCGCGTCGCTCAGGCTGTTGTTGAACTGGTATATCTCGTGCTGGTTAGAAGCGAATCCGTAGAGCTCGGCGAGGTCCTTGACGAGGAGCCGATTCGCCAGCCTGAGCTGCTCGCCCTGGTTCAGCATCAGATTGATGTAATTGGAAGCAAAGTTGGAGGCCAGCAGAAAGACAGTGAAGAGGACCACTATCTTGGTGACGATGGGCACGACCCGCGCGCCCGCTACCTTTGGTCCGAAGACCGACGACAGGGGGTTCATAATATGCGTTTAGTTTAGTTATGGCGGCCCAGCTTTGCAACCATTTTACCGTAAAATCCGTTCAGGAGTTCACAATATAAGAAAAGAGGGCGGCGGCGACCGCCACGTTGAGCGAGTCGGTACCGCCGAGCATGGGGAGGGTGACTTCGCAGTCGCAGAGTCCGCGCCATTCTTCCGACAACCCGAATGCCTCGTCGCCCAACGTGAGGACGAGACGCTGCGGCCTCGCATAAAGGCGGACGTCCTGGGCATCGGGCCCCAAAACGCAGGCGGCGATCCCGAAGCCGAGGCGAGCGAAGCTTTCGAGATCGCGCGGGCCGTCCAGCCGCGCCCACGGCAGACTGAGCGAGGCGCCCATTCCCACCCTGAGAACGCGGCGGGACAGGGGATCGGGCCCACCCGGTCCGAGCAGCAGGGCGTCGCAGCCGAGGGCCGCGGCGCTGCGGAAGATCGAACCCAGGTTTTCCGGATCCCGAAGCTCCGGAAGGGCCAGAAGAGTGGTCGAGCTTCGATTTCCCTGTCCGCCGCCGCGCGCCGCTTCGCGTGCGAAGCGTTCGACGAGCTCGGCCGCAGAGGTTTCGACGGGCCGCCGCGCCAGGGCGAGCACGCCGCGATGGAAGGGATAGCCGGCGATCGACGCCATCTCGCGCTCGCCGAGGACTCTGATCGCGGGCATCGTCCGGCCCGGGCCGGCTTTGGCGCACTGATCGTGCACCCACTCCTCCCTGGCCTTCACGCAGGCGATTTCCGTAATGTCCAGAGCGGCGCTCACGGCCCGTTCCACGAGAAAGGCGCCCTCGAGAGTGACCACGTCTTCCTTCGCCCTCATGATGCTGCCGAGGTCCCGGCCAGACGGCCGGTGGAGAAGGCGGCCTGTAGATTGTAGCCCCCGGTCGCACCGTCTATGTCGAGGAGCTCTCCCGCGAAGAATAGCCCCGGCACGATGCGCGACATGAGCGTCCGCGGATCCACTTCGCTCAAGTCCACGCCTCCGCGGGTGGCCATCGCTTCTTCGAAGCCCCCGACCCGCTCGACGATGAGGGGCAGCGCCGAGACCGCGTCGACGATCCGCCCTCGACGGGTCCGATCCAGAGAGGCCGCGCCGAGCGAGAGTTCGATGCCCGTCCAGGCCAGAACGGCTTCGGCGAGGCGTTCCGGGATACCCAGCGCCTGGACGCAGGAGGCGATGCCGCGACGCCCGTGAAGACTCGTCTGGCGCAGGAGTTCCCCTTCGATCCGATCCCGTTCCATGCCCGGAAGGAGGGAGACGAGGACGAGGTCGCCGGATTCGATCGAGCGGGAAGCGTCGAGCACGACGGGACCCGACAAGCCGCGATGAGTGAACAGAAGGTCGCCCCGCGAGCGCAGCACGCGCCGCTGCCCGCGGCGCACGACGAATTCGGCGTTCCGGATGGAAATGCCGGCGCAGGCCGCGCAGAGGCGGCCGGCGACGACGAGCGGCGCGAGACAGGGGCCGGGAGGGACGATCCGGTGACCGAAAGAGGCCGCAAACCCGTAGCCGTCGCCCGAGGAGCCCGTGCCGGGGTAGGACTTTCCGCCTGCGGACAGAAGGAGGCGGTCGGAGAAAAGGCAGGCGTTTTCGGTTTCGACCTCGAACCCCCCGCCGGAGCGCCGGGCCGACAGGACTCTTTCGTTCGTTCGGAGCTCGGCGCCCGAGCGTGCCAACTCGGCCGCAAGCACGGCGAGAACGTCGCGCGAGCTTTTCGTCGAGGGAAAGAGTTTGCCCTGCTCGTCGGCCGCCAGGCTCAGACCGCGGCGCGAAAACCACGACTCGAGGGCCTTGTTGTCGAAGGAGAAGAGAGTGTGCCTGAGAAATCGTCCCTGCCCCGGGCCGTAGCGCGGGAGAAAATCCCCGATCGCTCCCTCGTGCGTGATATTGCACTGGCCCGAGCCGCTCGCGAGGAGCTTTATGCCTGGCGAAGGCATTTTTTCCGCGACGAGCACCCTGGCGCCGGCTTCGGCGGCCGATATGGCCGCAAAGAGACCGGCAGGACCGGCTCCGACGACGAGGAGATCGTACGTGTCGCCCGCTGCGAAGAGACTTCCCTGTTTCACGAAGCGTATGTATCGGAAACGGCAGCTCCTGTCTACGCCCGAGCGCCTCTCCGGCGCGATACGGCCGCGCGGCCACGATTCAGTCGACGCGAACCCTTGTCCAAGCGATATCGTGCGGAGTACATTCGCTTTCCGATGAATCTGCTTTCTCTAGACGCCGTTTCGAAGTCGCTCGGCGAATCTCCGCTCTTCGAAGATGCGAGCCTCGGCATCGAGTCCGGCGACCGAATCGGCTTCGTCGGGCGAAACGGCTGCGGCAAGTCCACATTCATGCGCATCCTCGCGGGGGCGCTCGAACCCGACTCGGGCGGCATCGCACGAAAGCGGGGCTTGAGCTTCAGTTTTCTCGAGCAGCGCCATACCCCCGCCGAGGGCGAAACCCTGGGCGGATTCCTTTATCGCGGGCAGGCCACGGCGATGGGTCGGCTGGCTGCCCGCCGCGCACTTCTGGACGCGAAAGACCGCGATCACGAGGCCGTTTCGCGCCTGGACGCCGAGATCGAGGCGATGGGTGCCGGGGGGACGGAACGCGCCTACGCTTCGCTCTGCACCGAGCTCGGTCTGCCCTCCCTCGATGCGCCTCTTTCGGCCTTTTCGGGGGGCATGGTGAAGAAGGCTGCGATCGCCCGCGCTCTCGCCCCGGGCGCGGAACTACTTTTTCTGGACGAGCCGACCAATCACCTCGATATCGAGACCATCGAATGGCTCGAGCGACGTCTTCTGCAGGGAGGTTCGGCCTTCGTCCTCGTCACCCACGACCGAGCCTTCCTCGACGCGGTCTGCTCCTCGATCATGGAAATAGACCGCGGCAGAATATACCTCTATCCGGGCAGCTACGCCGATTTCGTCCGACGTCGTATCGAACGCACCGCGTCGCTCGAAAAGGCCGAATCTCGAAGACTGACGATCCTCAAGCGCGAAATGGCCTGGCTCATGCGCGGCGCCAGGGCCCGCGCCACGAAGAGCGAGCGCAGGAAGGACGAGATCAGGGACATGCAGGCCTCGGGTCTGCAGCGCGAGAAGCAGATGGACGGCTTCAGCACGGGCAGCCGCCGTCTGGGGAAAAAAATTCTCGTGCTTCGCGGCCTGTCCAAAAGCTATGCGGGCAGGATGGTCATCGCCCCGTTTTCGCGGGAGTTCAAGGCGGGGGAGCGGATCGGGCTCGTCGGTCCGAACGGCTCCGGCAAGACCACGTTTCTCGACCTCGTTTCGGGCAGGGTGGTTCCGGATTCGGGCACGGTCGACAGGGGCGAGACGATCCACTTCGCCTATTTCGATCAGACCGCGGCGAAAATGGACGGCGCGACGAGTGTCATAGCCTACGTCGAAGCGCATGCCGAACGAATCCGCATGGCCGACGGTTCGACGCTGAGCGCCCAGCAGCTCCTCGAACGTTTTCTGTTCCCCCGGGCGATGCAGGAGCTCTCCCTGTCGAGGCTTTCGGGGGGAGAGTTGCGCCGGCTCCAGCTCGTGCGGCTCCTCGCCCAGTCGCCCAACTTTCTCCTGCTCGACGAACCGACCAACGATCTGGACATCGAGACGATAGAGCTTCTCGAGGATTTCATCGCCGACTTCGAGGGCTGCGTCCTGGCCGTATCGCACGACAGGGCCTTCCTCGACGGCATGTCCGACTTCCTCATCGCCTTTGACGGCTCCGGAAAATTGCGCGAAATTGTGGGAGGCTACGGCGACTACCGCGCTCTGCTGCGCGTCGAAGCCGGGGATCGCGCGAGGCAGGGCGCCCGAGATGCGAAGTCCGAGCCTCCGCGCCAGAACTCTTCCCGCCCGCGTCTCGGCTTCGCCGAGCGCAGGGAGTACGAGGGCATCTTGGACGAAATATCCCTTCTCGAAGAAGAGAAGACAGGCTTGGAAGCGCTTTTTTCGTCGAAGGCGCCCGATCCCGCATCGCTCCAGGCGGCCGATCGCCGTTACGCCGAAGTTGCAGCCCTGATCGAGAGGAAGACGGCGCGATGGGAAGAGCTCGCTTCGCGGGACGAAGGCGTCGTTTAGGCATGCCGCCGAGCTCATCGAAGGGATCGTCCGCCGGCGTGCCGCTCGGCAGATTCGAAGGCGCTCCGGCTCCCTTCGATCTTCTCGGCCCCTCCGAGATAGTCCGAGCGGTCGAGGAGGGCCTGGGCTCGCGCCTCGACGGCACCGTGACCGTCTATCCGAGCTATATCAACCGCGTCTACGGCCTGCGTCGCGAGGACGGCGGCGAGCTCGTGGCGAAGTTCTACCGTCCCGGTCGATGGAGCCGGGAAGCCATTCTCGAAGAGCATCGTTTCGTTCGGGACTGCGCCGACGCCGAGCTGCCCGTGGCGGCGCCGCTCGAGCTGGGGGGCGGCGGCACCCTCGGAGAGCTTTCGCTTTCGGGTGAGGAGTCTTCCGCCCCGGATCGCGCGGCCCCCGCCTCGACGGAAATTTTCTTCGCCCTCTACCCCAAGATGGGCGGAAGGAACTTCGACGCCGAGAACGACGAGGACTGGCTGAGGCTCGGTTCGCTCGTAGGACGCTGCCACGCGGCCGGAGCGCTCCGTACGGCCGGGCACCGCCCGATATGCGGCCCGGTCGATCTCACGGCCCCGCTGGCGCAAGGCCTCGTGGACGAAGGAATGGTCCATCCGAAACTCGAAGAGGAATTCGCGGATATCTGTTCCGAGACGCTCGAAGCGATCGTGCCGCTCTTTCGCTCGGTATCCTCGGGCCGTATCCACGGCGACTGCCACCGCGGCAATATACTGGATCGGCCTGGCGAAGGGCTCTTCCTCATCGATTTCGACGACATGATGCTGGGGCCGGCCGTCCAGGATCTCTGGCTCCTCCTGCCCGACCGGGCCGGGCTCTGCGTGCGCGAACTCGGATTACTGGTGGAAGGCTACGAACGGTTCTCGCGCTTCGACCGCAGAGAGCTTGCGCTGATCGAACCTTTGCGCTTCATGCGCATGGTCTATTTTCTCGCGTGGCGATCGCGACAGAGGGGGGACGCCTGGTTCGCCCGGGAATTCCCCGATTGGGGGAACGAGGCATTCTGGATACGCGAAACCGAAGACCTGCGCGATCAGGCGCGGGTGATACGGGAAGAACTTGCGGGCGGAGCCTCTCTCGCCTAGAATATCGCATATCATGGAACGAACAGCGCGGACGGGATTCGAGCCCTCCGCGGTCGATTATCGTCGCTGGCTGCGCGGGGCGGAGCTTTTCTCCGCTTTCGACGACGGAACGCTCGACGAGATCGCCTCGTATTGCGGCCTCTATTCCTATGTCGGCGGAAGCCGGGTCTTCGAGCACGGCGAAAACGGGGACGCCCTGTTCATCGTCGTCGAGGGCCGGCTCTCCATAGGGCACGGCGATCCCGGCTCTCCGCTCATCGCCGAGTTGGTTCCCGGAGATTCGTTCGGGGAGCTGGAGCTTCTGGCCGGACGTCCGCGGAACGAAAGCGCTACGGCCAGCGCGGATTCCCTGCTCCTTCGGTTTCCTCTTCGGGGAACGCCGTTCTCCGGGATCACCGAGTCCCGGCCCGAGCTCTCGGCGCGAATACTGCAATCGTGTCTGGTAGTGGTGGCCCGAAGGATCAGGAAGTCCAACTCTCTCGTGAAGGAAAACTCTCCCTGGGTCAAGGAGCTGCGCCGTCAGGCCCACTCCGACAAATTGACCGGCCTCAACAACAAAGCCTTCCTCGAGGAGCGCCTGGAAGAGCTTCTCGCCGGAGGCCGGAGCCGCTTCGCTCTCCTCATGCTCAAGCCCGACAACTTCAAGGAGATCAACGACAGTTACGGACACGAGGCGGGGGATGCCGTGCTGGGGCTTCTGGCCGCCGCTCTGGCCAGATCGCTCGCGCCCGGCGACGAGGCCGCCCGCTTCCAGGGCAACGAGCTGGCGGCGATTCTCCCGGGCCGCGACCGCGCGGCCGCCCGCGCGGAGGCCGAACGCCTGGCCGCGCTGTTGCGTGCGGTCGACGTCGGGAAGCCGACCGGCGACGCCGGTTTGCGGCTCGGAGTATCCTTCGGGATCGCGCTGTGTCCCGAGCACGGAACCAAGGTCGAATCGCTCGTCGAGGCGGTCCGAGGGCTTCCCCTCGTCGGCCGCGGGCGCGGCGGCGACGCGATTCTGTTTCCGGAGGATGCCTAGATGCGGCAGACTCCAATCCGGTCGTCGGAACAGGAGGCGGCGGGACTCGGAGGGCTCAGTCTCTTCTCCGGTCTCGACATGGACGAGCTCGCCGCCCTTCGATCCCGCATGCGCGTCATGCGTTGCACCTCCGGCGAAGAGGTCTTCGCCGAAGGAGATGCGGGAGACGAGCTTTTCGTGCTGGTGGAAGGGAGAGTCTCCATCGGTCTCCGTCTGGCGGACGGCGACGAAATAGTCGTATCGGAAGTCCTTCCGGGAGGTTTCTTCGGAGAGATGTCCATCTTCGATCGCTCGCCGCGCTCGGCATCCTGTCGCTGCACGGAGTCTTCGGTACTGCTCGCGCTGGGATCGGCCGGTTTCGATGCCTTCGCCGGCGAGAGGCCGCGGGCAGCCTCCCGCATCATGCGGAAGATGCTCGGCATCCAGACGGAACGCCTGTTCGCCACGGGTTCGCTCGTCTCGCAAATGGTGCAATGGGGCGAGGCCGCGAGGCGACGCGCCGTGACCGACGAGGCCACCGGGCTTTTCAACAGGCGGTTCCTCGACGACTCCCTCGAGGGACTCTTTTCTCGCGCAAGACTCGAGGCCGGACCGCTCTCGCTCGGCATGTTCGATCTCGACCATTTCGGCGATCTCAACAGGGCAAGGGGGCAGGAGTTCGGCGACGCCGTCATCGTCGAGGTATCGAAAGCCTTTCGCAAGGCCTTCAGGGACGGCGACATTCTCGTCCGCTACGGCGGCGACGAGTTCACCTTCGTGATGCCCGGCGCCGAAAGCGGGACCGCCGCCGCTCTCTGCGGCGAGGCCTGCCGGAAGGTGCGGGAGCTCCGGCTGGAAGCGGCTCCCGAGCTGCGCGTCACCGCAAGCATCGGCTACGCCACCTATCCCGGCGAAGCTTCCTCGCTCGAGGCTCTCGTCGCAGCCGCGGACGCCGCGCTCTATCGAGCCAAAGAGCGGGGCAGGGACCGCGCCGAAGGGCCGGACGGGGTCATGCCGGCGCGGCGAATCGAGGGATCATGAAACGGAACGGACCGAGCGAAAAGCGCGATATCCGCACGCTTGTCGAGAAGAACGCGATCGTCAGGAACATCGCGCGGGCCCTCGAGGAGCGCGACGGCTTTCTGATCCTCGGCCACAAGAGTCCCGACGAGGACTGCCTGGCATCGATGGTCGCCTTCGGCCTCATCGCGGCGAAGTTCAACAAGGCCGTGACCATCCACACCTGCGACGTGGCGCACGAACAGTTTGCCTACCTGATCAACATCGCGACCTACAACTCCATACGGGTGCTCTGCGTATCCGAAGCACCCGCGGACCCCATGGGGGCGGTGGTGCTTCTGGACACGCCGAAGCCCGACATGATCGACGACAACGAAACGATTCGCGCCATCGCCGCCGACCCCTCGGTGCTCAAAATCGAGATCGATCATCATCTCGGGGCCGACGCCAGCTATTTCGGCGACGAAGGCTACAGGCTCGTGGCTTCGGCCTCGTCGGCCTGCGAGCTCGTGGGCTATCTCGCCCTCAAGCTGGAATCCGACGAGGAGCTCATGCGGCGCAGGGGAATAGGCGAACTCATGACCCGCAATCTCGTGCTGGCCGTTCTGACGGGCATCATCGCGGACTCGCACATGGGGAAATACATAAAGACCAGGCGCGAGCGCTGGTTTTTCGAGCGCTTCAGCACGGTGTTCGACCGTATGCTCGCCCAGAAAACCGTGGCCGGATCGCACAACTTCGCCTCGAAGGAAGAGGTCTTCAAGGCTCTCGCCTCTCTCTCCACCGAGGAGGAGGACTGCTACCGTCGCGTGATGGAGCGGCGCCGGACTTCGCGGCTGGTTCAATGGGTCGTGCTTCCCCGGGCGGAGGCATCGGAGCTGCGAAGCCTCTACGGCGAGGACACTCTGACCGCCGTGGCCAGGGCCGCCGCCGACGGACTCGCCGAGGAAGGCGGCTGCCTGGGGCTCGTGGTTTATCCCGACAATCCCGAAGTCTCCGATTTCGTCCAATTCCGTCTCCGCAGAAGCCAGTCCTTCACCTCCTTCGATCTGCGCGATATCCTGTCGCGGCTGTCCATCGAAAACGGGGGAGGGCATCCGGGCGCCATCGGATTCCGCTTCCATGCGCGGGAAATCGACGACATCGACCGCTTCGCCGCGAAAATCGTCGCCGAGGTGGAGGCCCTGATCGGAGGGGAGAACGGAGGTTAGCCCGAGGCGGGGCCTCCGAGCTGGCCGCAGCCGGCCATGATCGATCCGCCTTTCCGGGCGCGGCGCCGCAGGTCGCAGCCCTCTTCGCAAAGCCATGCCCCGAAGCGTTCGATTTCCTTCTCGGAAGGCGCGCGGGACAGGGGGACCGAGCCGGGATTGTAGGGTATGAGATTGACGATCGCCCTTCCGACGGAGGTCCGGAAGCGCCCCACGCCTCGAGCCTCCTCGCGCGAATCGTTGACCCCGGGGATGAGGCAGTAGTTGAGGCCGAGCACGAAATTGCGCCGCATGGGATAGACTGCGACCGCGGCTCCGATGGCGGCCAGATCGTTGGAACGATTGACCGGCATGATTGCGCTCCGCGTGGTGTCCCTTCCGGCGTTGAGACTGATCGAAAGATTGAGTCGCTTGAGGCCCAACTCCCGCAGCGCCTCGATGCCGCCGGGCGGGCAGGAGCTGCAGACGGTGACGTGCTCCATCGAAAGTCCCGGGCCGCGCGGATCGCCGAGAACGCGGAGGGCCGCGGCGACATTACCGAGATTGTCCAGAGGCTCTCCCATGCCCATGAAGACGACGTTTTCCGGATTCCAGCCCAGTCTGAGGCGGGCGGTCAGATACTGGGACACTATCTCCGCGGCTTTCAAATCTCGAGCGAATCCGGCCCGCCCCGTCTCGCAGAAGGCGCAGCCCATGCGGCAGCCCGCCTGGGAGGACAGGCAGAGGCTGCTCCGCGCGGGAGCCGGAGGCTTCGAGGGCATGGGGATGCGGACGCATTCGATTCGGCTCCCGTCGGCGGCCGCCATGACCGCCTTGGATGTCGTGCCGAACTCCCCCTCCTCGTCGACGACCCGCAGTACGTCGAGGAGACCGACGGAAAAGTGCTCGCGCCAGTCCCGGCAGGAGCGCTCGGAAACGCCGAAACTCTCGGGATCGATCGAGCCGGTTTTGAAGGCGCGGGCGTAGAGCGCTCCGGCTATGCCCGCCCCCGAGTCGAGGTGCCGGGAGGCGGCGGCGGCGAAATCGGCCGAGCTCGAGCCGAGGAGGTCGATTCTGGCATCCATATCGTTCGACCAGTGTAGCGAGGCTGGAGACCCCGCCGCAATGGTGGGGAGCCGCATCGCGTCCCGGTCGACGGTTCGTCGAAAGGCATGCTTCTCCGCAATGAGGCGCCGGGCGAGGTTGACCCTTCCTCCCTCCCGATCGTAATCTTGTCCGGCCGGCGACGGCGGGGAGGTTGTGCATCGTGAATCCGATCTCCGAGGTTTTGATTGTGGGAGCGGGAGCGGTCGGTTCCGCCGTGGGCGCGATCATCGAAGGCCGGCTTCCGGGTACGGTCTCGGTGCTCGCCGACGCGGCACGGCGGGAGCGTTACCGCCGGGAAGGCTTCATCCTCAACGGCCGGCGTTTCGAATTCCGGCTCCTCGCTCCCGAGGAGCGCAGCGAACCCGACCTCATCATGGTCGCCGTGAAGAACGCGCAGCTTCCCGCCGCCATCGGCCAGATGGCCAACCATGTCGGGCCCGATACGCTCATTCTTTCTCTCATGAACGGCATTTCGAGCGAGGAGGACCTCGCCGCCGTCTTCGGCTGGAACAGGATCCTCTATTCGATGATTCTCGGCATCGATGCCGTGCGCAGGGGGACTACCACGACCTATTCCGCGGGCGGGACCGTCCATTTCGGCGAGGCGAAAAACGCCGAGGGGGCTTGGAGTCCGCGAGTGGAGCGTGTCGCCGAGTTCTTCGGGCGGGCGGGCCTGAGCTTCACCGTGCCCGAAGACATGCGCCGCAGCCTCTGGTACAAGTTCATGATCAATGTCGGCATCAACCAATGTTCTGCCGTGCTTCGCGCGCCGTATGGATTTTTCCAGAAATCTCCGGAGGCTCGCGCGCTCATGGAAGCCGTCATGCGCGAAGTGGTCGCCCTCTCTTCGGCCCTCGGAACCGGTCTCGTCGAAGAGGACATCGCATTATGGTACACGACGCTCATGCGGCTCGGACCCGGAGGCATGACCTCCATGCTCCAGGACATAGAGGCGGGGCGGAAAACGGAGGTGGACTACTTCGGCGGCACCATGGTCGAGCTCGGCCGCCGCTTCGGCGTCCCGGTGCCCCTCAACGAGGCGCTCCTCCTCGTCATTCGAGCCCTCGAGGCCCGATGACGGCGCCGAGCTCGACGCGTCTCGCGTTCACTTGGATGTCATGACCCAGACGCCGTCCCACTCGCCCGCGGGAGGACTGGACTCCAGCTCCCGGCAGCGCTCGGCATAACGCGCGGCCGGGGGGTCTCGATCGGCCAGCGAATCGAAGACGGCCCGCGCCCGGGGAAACGATCCTCTGTAGTACAGCTCCAGGCCCTCGCCGAAGGCCTCGAGCACGGTCCGCCGCGATTCGTATTCCTCGGCGAACATGGGCTCGAACACGGTGACCGGCTCCCTGCGTCCCACGACAGCTATGCGCGAAAGCTCGCGGGCCGGGAACGCGCGGTCCATGAGCCGCAATGTGGCCTCGGAGATCATCGTGTAGGTGCCGAACTGCTTGTTGACGCCCTCGAGGCGGGCGGCGAGATTGACGGCATCGCCGAGCATCGTATAGTCGAAGCGCGTGCGCGATCCCATGTTGCCGACCACGGCGGGGCCCGAATTCATGCCCACGCGCATGTGCATGTCTTTGCCGACGCGCGCCTTGAAGAGAGGCCTGAGGTCAGCGAGGGCTTTCTGGCAGCGGAGCGAGGCGCGCACACCGCGGAGGGCGTGGTCGACCAGGTCCACCGGTGCGTTCCAGAAAGCGATGATGGCGTCGCCCTCGAACTTGTCGATCGTCCCCCCCTCCTCCTGAATGATGTCGACCATCGCCGTGAGATAGTCGTTGAGGAGGGCGGTGAGCTCTTCGGGGCCGAGCGCTTCGGAGATCGTGGTGAAGCCCTGCACGTCCGAGAAGAAGATCGTGAGCTCGCGCTTCTCGCCGCCCAATTCGAGTCTCTCCGGATGGGCGATGAGCTGTTCGATGACCGTAGGGCTGAGATATTGTCTGAAGGCTCCTTTTATATAGCGCTTCTGGCGGCCTTCCGTGGCGTAGTTGAGGAGACTCGAGCCGACCAGGGATACGAGCACCGCCAGTTCCGCGGCGACGACCGGCATCCAATAGCCCAGCGCGTAGGCCCCGAATCCCAAGGCGGGGGCCACGGGAATGAGGACCACGTAGACGACGGCATTGCCGAAGGCTCCCGAGACGGCGGCGACGGCGAAGGCCGCCAAGGCTCCGAGCAGCGCAATGATCGCCAGCGATGCCGGCAGGGACATGGGACGTTCGAAATCGGAAGAAAGAAGATCGTCGAGCATCGTGGCGTTGATCTCCACCCCGGGATAGGAACCGGACATAGGCGTGGGTTTGAGGTCGAAAAGTCCCGAAGCGGTGAAGCCGAAGAATACATAGGCGTTTTTGAGCACGGAAGGATCGAGATTGACGCTCTTGCCTTCCAGCATCTGCTCCTCCGACTGGAGCACGGCCTGGGCGCTATAGCTTTTGTGCGTGAGGCTGGGGCCGCGGTACCGCAGAATGGCCCGGCCGTCCGAGTCGATCGGAATCCGCCTCCCGTCGACGACGAGAGTTCCCGGCGCTATCGACATGCGGTGCTTCCCCCCTTCGCCGACGAGGTAGGCTGCTAGCGCCTCCGTCGGCAGGACCTGACCGTCGAAGCGCCCGAAAAGAGGCTCGCGCCGGTACACTCCGTCCGTTGCATCGGGCGGCAGATTCGTGTTGGAAAGCATGGCGAAGGACGAGGCCAGCTCCGGTATCGGAAACTGCGCACGGGGAAAGCCGATCCCGCGCGGACGCTCCCGCGCCATCCAAACGTCGAAACCTTCGATCGAAAGGCCGGGCGCGGGGATCCCGGCAGGCCAGGCTTGGGTATCGGCCATCTTCGAGCCGAGGAGCATGGCCCCGACCGCCCTGCCGTTGGCACGGAGCGCATCCGCGAAGCGCTGATCGTCGGACACGCCATAGGTCGAGGGCTCCGTGAAGAGCACATCGAAGGCCAGAGCCTTGGCCCCTCCGCGCCGGCAGAAGTCCGCGACCGCAGCGTACAGTTCGCGGGGCCAGGGCCAGCCGAGCCCGTCCGTGCTCTGCACCCAGTCCAGGCTGGCCTGGTCCAAGAGGATCGTCACGATCCGGGGTGTCGCCGATCCGGGGTGAGCGAGCAGCCGCTCGCGCATGTCCCAGGTCCTCGCCTCGAAGGGGTCGAGCACGCCGGAGAGCCAGAGCGCGGCGGACAGAGCGACGGCGACCAGGGCGGCTATCGCCGCCTGGAGCGGCCGGGGAATACTGCGATTTTTCGCGCCCACGCCTAGATCCCCGCGAGGGCGGCCTTGAAGCGCGCCTGTCGTACCGCAAGCATGTCGGCGCTCGGCGTCGGGGACTTGTAGCCGGCCAGAGCCTTTTCTATGCGCTGGATGCGGAGTTCGGGAGCCGGATGAGTCTTGGCCATATCGTTGCCGCCCGGCTTGAGCTTCACCTTCATCACTTTCAGCAGGTCTTCGAGCGCGCGCGCATCGTAGCCGACATCCTTCAGTATCCCGAGCGCGGTGGCGTCGGCTTCGAACTCGGTATCCCGCGAATAGCCGCTGTTGACGACGGTCGAGGTTATGTCGCCCACCGAATCCTTGAAGGTCGCGGTCTGCTCCTGGAGTTCTTTGGGACCCAGCACCTGGGCGGCCGCATTCCCGACCCCTATGACCGCCTTGGTCAGTCGGTCCTTCTTTATGGACTTGAGACCGTGCTGTCGTGCGACATGGGATATTTCGTGCGCGAGGATGGCTGCCACCTCGTCCTCGTTCTGCGCGCATCGCAAGAGCCCGCGCGTCACCAGCACCAGCCCGCCCGGAGCCGAGAATGCGTTGATTTCGTCGGAATCGATGGCGAGGAAATGATAGCCGCCGAAGGTTTCCGGCTTGGGCGAGGCGAGCGCGAGGCTCGTGCCCAGGAGATTGAGATAGTCCGTCACCGCCTGGACGTCGTACACCTTGCGCGTGGAAAGAAAGCCGGCCGCCACCGCGCGGCCGATATAGTATTCCTGCTCGGGCGTTATGTCCTCGAAGCTTTTCGCGACCGCCTGGGTGCCCTGGTTGATGGCCTGCGCCTGGTTCTGGTTTATGACGCCCGCTCCCTGCAAGGCGCCGGTGGCGGCCTGTCCGAGCTGCCCGAAAAGGCCCTGGGCGCTCGTCTGCATCGCGAACACTGCGGTCAGGAACGATACCTGGACGGCCAGACGAATGGTTCGGGCGCTCTTCATTGCGCGTCTCCTTCTTTGAGCCCGCCTGCGGCCAGGAAAGCGGAGACGGCTTCGGGCGTCTCGGTGATTTGGCCCATCTTGTCCACCCAGGTGTAGTCGATCTTGCCATCCTGTCTGTACTGGGTCTCGATTTGCTCGTTGAAACCCTTGCCGGCCAGAGCGACTTCCCCCGACGACGCGCTTTGTTCGACATTGCCGGAACCCGAGCCTAGCACGATCCTTTTTTCGGTGAGCGCGGAGAGATTGGTCCAGCCCGAAAGCTTCCTGGACGATACGTCGATACGGGCCCAATCTTTCCGAATTTCGAGCACGTCGACTCGATCGCCGTAGGAGATGGTGCCGAGCACCGTGCCGAGGTAGCTCGGGTTCGATCTGACCTGGGTGACCTTGACGACGACGCTCATCTGTTTGGGCGCGGCCGCCTGGAGCGCCGCCGCCGATAGGACGAACAGAGCGACGGCGCCGAATCTCGATAGTGTCATGGGATATCCTCCCTGGATATATCCTAGTGCCTGGCGCATCCCTTGTCAGCAGAAAGCGGGACGATTCTGCTTCCGGCCGCCGGGCTCGATTTTTCTTGATAAGGGCCTTGCGCTGGAATACTATGAGGGAGGGCCTTGGGCGATGAGCTTTCGCCTCGATCGGCCGTCTCGTCGAGAATAATCATGCGAAAATCGTGGCCGATGGACTCGCACCGATCATCGAGGGCGGTGAAATCGGCATTACCTTCTCTCAAGCTCGGAGGTCCGCCATGGACCGGATTGTACGTCGACGCGTCGGTTTGTTCTCGAATCTCCGCGTGTTCACCAAACTGATTCTCGCGGGCCTGCTCTCGGTAGCCATGTTCGCCGCCCTGTTCGTGGTCACGCAGAACGGCCTGAGCCGGCTCTCCCGGACCATCGAGGAGGAAGAGGGCGTCCAGATAGGGTTGACCCGCCTCGTGGGCAGCCTGAAGAGCGAATGCTATGCCGTCGAGCTGTCCATATACCAGGCCGTCTTCGACAGGATGAGGCAAGCCCCGGCGTCCGACCTGCAGCATTCTCTCGCCGAGGAGGATGGCTATCTGAGCGCGGCGAAGGGGGATGTAGAATCCATCGACAGTCTGAAGGGGGTGCCTCCCTCGGTAGCGGTGAACCTCCGGCGGACCGCCGCCTCTTTCTCTCTGTACTACCAGACGGCTTCGACCGCGCGCGGGGCCATCGAGGGCGACGTGGCCCTGCTCGCCGTCCTCCTCAACACCCTGGACACTCGTTTCATGGATCTCGATTCGGCCCTCGTTTCCGCCGACGTGACCGTGCACGGGGCGGGCTCGACCGCCGCCGCCGAGGCGGCCCGGGTGGCCGCTCGCACCACAGTGATCGTGCTGGCGCTCATGGCGGCGGCGGCGGCGCTCATCGCCCTGCTCACGGCCGTCACCGCCCGTTCGATCACCTCGCCTCTCTCCGCCCTCGTATCCCTCGTCGAGCGGCTCGGTTCCGGGGACCTGGGCGGCCGATCGGGGCTCGGCGGCAAGGACGAGCTGGGCCGCATGGCCGCCAGCGTCGACGGCGTCGTGGCCGACCTCCGCGATCTGGTAAGCACGGTCAAAGACAGGGTCAACGAGCTCAAGACGACGGGCCAGAATCTCGCGGCCACGATGAGCGAAACCGGCGCGTCGGTGATTCAGATCAACTCCAACATCTCGAATTCGAGCGGCCAGCTCGCGGAACAGTCGAAGGCCGTCCATGCGCTCTCCGGGGCCGTGGAGGAACTCGCCGAAAACGTATCGCGGCTAGGCTCCATGATCGCCTCGCAGGCCGACGTCCTGAGCGGGTCGTCCTCCGCCGTGGAGGAAATGATCGCGACGATAGAGTCGGTGGCCGGGAACGCCGAGAACGCCGCCGAAGTCTCCCTGCGCCTGGGCGAAAAAGGCGCCGAAGGCAAGGAAAGAATCGACGAGGTGAACGAAGCCGTGGGATCGATCGTCCGCTATTCGGAGAACCTCAACGAGGCGGCTCGGCTCATCACCGAAATAGCCGACAGGACGAACCTGCTCGCGATGAACGCCGCGATAGAGGCCGCCCACGCCGGCGAGTCGGGCAAGGGATTCGCGGTCGTCGCGGACGAGATTCGCAAGCTCGCGGAGCAATCCACTTCCCAGGCCAGGGACATATCGAGCGATCTCGGCCGAGTCGCGGAATCGATCGAGTCCGTGCGGCGGGCCGCCGCCGCCGTCGTCGAAAGCTTCGCGGCCATTCTGGAAAAGTCCGAGGGTTTGGGAGGCGCCGTGCGCACGATCGGCGGCGCGATGGGCGAGCAGAGAGAGGGAGGCCGTCAGGTCCTGGAGGGACTCGCGCGCCTCAGGGACCTGACCGGCGAGATACGCGTCGGATCGGAGAAGATGGCCCGGGGAAATGCCACGGTCCTCGCCCAGATCGAAAGGCTGCGGAACGCGAATACCGTGGTCGTCGCCAACAACGAAGAGATCACCCTCGGAACCAAGGAGATCAACGACGCGATAGCCGGCACCATGGATCTCACCGGCAGGACGGAAGAACTCATCGAGGAAGTGAGGCGCTCGACGGACAAGTTCGTGCTCTAGCAGGTTCGCCCCGCCGCCTTTATTGGACAGGCGGCTGCGAAAGCACGAGGCGCACCGTCTCCTTGAATTTCCTGCCGCGGTCGAACTCGTGGAGGAACATGCCGAAGGACGTGCAGCCCGGCGAGAGAATGACGACGTCGCCGGGCCTCGCGCGCTCGGCGGCCTCCCTGACGGCGGGGCCGAGCTCGTCGAAGGGGCCGATATAGCGCACACCATCCTCGTCGAGCAGTCGGCGGAGTTTTTCGGTGCCCGAACCGGCGAGGAGAACCAGAAGTCGGCTCCGGGCGTAGGAGGCCCGCACGGGCTCGAAGTCGATGTTCTTGTCGGTGCCGCCGGTGATGAGCACGACGGGCGAATCGAAGCTGGCGATCGCCGCGGCCACGGCCTGGGGAATGGTGGCCGCCGAATCGTTGTACCAGCGCACCCCGTTCTTTTCCGCGAAGTACTCGAGCCGGTGCTCCACGCCCGGAAAGCTCGACATGGCCGCTCGGATCGTCGCGGCATCGATCCCGAAGAGCTTGAGCGCGAGCGCGGCCCCGAGGAGATTCTTCCGCTGGTGCGCGCCGGGGACGAGAAGATCGCGTCCCAGAATCTCCTCGGGTCCACCGTCGACCGAAAAAAAACCGCGACGTCTATCGTCGCCCCCGCGTTTTTCGAGCCAGGCTCCGGGGAGACCCTCGTCGCGGTCCGCGTACCAGGCCGCTCTTCCCCTGGTCTCGGCCGCGAAGGAGCGGCCCCAGGGATCGTCCCGGTTGCAGAGGGTCCAGCAGCTCTTGTCCTGCGCGGCGTAGATGAGCCGCTTGTCCGCGACGTATTCGTCCATCGAGCGATAGCGGTTCATGTGATCGGGCATGATGCTCGTCACGAGGGCTATGAGAGGTTTGAGCACGCCGAAGTCCTTCATGTCCGCGAGCTGCCACGACGAGAGTTCGAGGACCACCGGCGTGTCGGCTCCCGTTCGGTCCACGAAGGAGAGGGGAGAGAGTGCGATGTTGCCTCCCAGAAAGGCCCTCTTCCCGGCCGCGATCAGGCCATGGTGTATGGCGCTCGATGTGGAAGACTTTCCTTTGGAGCCGGTCACCGCGATGATGGGCGAAGGCGTCAACCTGAGGAAGAGCGAGATGTCCGTCTCGACCGCCTTCGCGGCGCGGATATAGGGAGAGTCCGGACGGACCGCGGGGTTCTTGATGACGAGATCCGCGGAGCTGAAATCGTCCAGCTCATGCCTGCCCAGCACGAAACGGATGGGAAGTCCGGCGAGCGAGGCGAGGGGCTCGGCGAGCGCGGTCTCGTCTTTCATATCGGTGACCGTGAGCTCGGCTCCGTGGCGCGCCAGGAAGAGTGCGCTGGCCAGTCCGCCGCCGTTCAGGCCCAGACCCATCACGGTGACTTTGAGCCCGCGGATATCCTCAGGCTTCGATATCGGGGATTTCAAGCGAGAACTCCTTCATGTCGCGCGCGTTGAGATAGGCCTGCGTCGACGCGCCGTCGAGCGCCTCGCGCCAGGCGACGGGAATGCGCTCGCGCAACTCTTCGAACTCCGGCATTTTCTCAGAAAAAGGCTGGTTCCTCAAGGAGTTCTGAATGCGTCCTATCTCCGGCGCGAGGAAGGAGATGGTCCGATGGAGAAGGGGGAGCATCCGTTTGCGACACTCGGGGCTCGGCGAGGGCGCCTCCGCGCAGACGGTCTTGTATTTGCAGAATAGCGGGTAGAAAGGGTAGGTTCGGGCGCCGGCCGGCAGGACCAGCTTCGAGAAGAACTTGGAGAGATCGTCGTCCATCCATACGCCATGCACCTGATAGCCCCGCCCGGTTTCGCCTATCCAGGTGTTGGAGACGAGTTGCTTGACCTTGAAGGCCTTGGCCCTGCCCAGTTCCCACATGACCGCTTCCAGGGGAATGAGTTCGCTTTCGACGAAGATGCGCCTCGTCCTGAAGGCGGGAGCCACGTCGTTGGTGCCGGGTTCGACGATCTCGTCCTCGAACGGACGGTACATCAGGTCCACGCGGAGCATGTACAGGTATACGGCATCCTCGATCTTGTAGAGCTTGTAGAAGTGGGGCTTGTGCGATTCGAAGGGGTCGAAGAAATAGGTCAGCCCGGTGAACGATGCCGGCAGCATCTCCACGAGCTGCCGGACGACGTCGCGCATTGCATAGGCGTATGTGGCGCTGGGCTCGTCCTTCCTCACGTCGTGGTGTATGGGAAAGCGCGGAACGGTGAGCTCGGCGCTCAGATCGAGGAACAGCTCCTCGTTCTGGCTGTAGCGGATGCCGAAGCCCGCGTCCGCGGCCGCATCCGGAATCGCCGCGATCAGGCTGTTGATTTCGGGATCGGGAAAGGCGACCCGTATCTCATTCGTCAATTGATCCATTGCGGGATGAGTATAGCGCCGCCGGTGCCGACATGCAAAACCCCGCGTTGCGATCACGGTCATTGCAGGCTATGATTCTTTCCATCATGAAGCGAAATGCCGGCATCCTGCGGGGAGTCTCGGTCGTTCTCTTGATTATCGCGGCCGCCGCGGCGCAGCCGCAGACAGGCGAGGCGAAGTCGATCCGGGCCTCGGCTCCTTCCGCCGCCATCACCTTCATCGAGGGCGGCGACCTGTCCGTCATCCGGAGCGGCGCTCTTCTGTCGGTGCCCGACCCGATCGGCTTCGAGCTGATCGAGGGCGACCAGATTCAGACGGGGGCGCATACGCAGGTCGAGCTTCTCCTCGAACCGCGCAATGCCCGGGTCAGGTTGGCCGAGAACACCGTACTTACGCTCGGCCGGCTGGGTCCTTCGGGAGAATCCAGGCTTTCGCTCCTCTACGGCAGGCTCCGCGCCAAGGTCGCCAGGCTGGTATCGGCCGCGCCGGACTTTTCCGTGCTTGCGGGCGCCGTCGCCGCCGGCGTGCGCGGAACGGATTTCGGCTGCGATCTCATCGCTTCGCAGGACGGTTCGCCGGCTTCGTCCCCCGTGCTGGTCTACTGCTTCGAAGGCGCGGTCGCCGTCGGCCGGATCTCTCCATCACCCTCCGGGGCGAGAGCCCCCGGCCAGGCTCCCGTCATCGTGACCGCCGGAACCATGGCCCGCTTCGAGCCCGCCCTCGGAAGCGCCCCGAGCACGATCGCGACGCTTCCCATCGATCAGAGTATCGTCCGCTTCTGGGCGGCCAACGATTTTTCGGCGCTTCCGCCCGCTCCGGCCGCGCCGAGCGCCGGTTCTTCGGTCCTGCCCGCCGACGAGCTCGCGAGGCTCAAGAAAATCAATGCCAGGAAAAACACGGCGATAGGCGGAGGGATCGCCCTGGCGACCCTCGGAGCCTTTCTCGAGGGCGCCGCCGCGATCGTGAGACCGTCGAACGCCAATCTCGCGGCTAATCTTTCGCTCGGCGGCTTCGTCTGCGCAGCGGCCGGAATTCCCATCCTCGTCGTCGCCATGAGCTTCGATCCCTTCGCCGATAGCCCGGGCCCCTCGCCGGAACGCTAGTGTCCTGTCCGATACGGAATGCGTAAGCCCGATCCACCCCGGCTGTGTGGATCGGGCTTACCATCGCAAATGACATATGCAATATGAATCGGACAGGACACTATGATCCGAACAGGAGGGAGGCGAGGAGAGGTATGCTGACGAGAGAGACGAGAGTGGATATCGCGACCAGCGAACTCGCGGTTTCGGAGTCCCCTCCGTAAGCCTCGGCCAGGATCGCGGAGTTTACGGCGACCGGCATGCCGCCGACGACGACGGGAAGGGCCAGCAGAATCCCCGAAAATCCCAGGGTTCGCAGGGCGACATAGAGAACGAGGGGAAAAACGGCCAGCCGAAAAGCCGTCGTCGCGTAGAGGCGAGGATTGCCCGCCAGAGTGCGCAGTTCCATCCTCGCGATGATCGAACCGATGAGGGCCATCGAGAGCGGCGTCGTGCAGTCGCCCAGGCTTCCGAGGGCCTGGCCGAGCGGAGCCGGCAGCGAGACGCCTTCGACGAAGAGCACGAAGCCCAGCAGGGCGGCCCCCGCGGCCGGCGTGAAAAACGCGCCGAGGCCGAGTTTGGCTTTTTTCCCGGCGCTACGGGCCAGAATGTAGGGCCCGACCGAAAAGGCGAGAAGCTGAAAGGGAATGTTGTACACCGATACCGCGAAGAGACTGTCGCGCCCGAATATCGCCTCCATGACGGGAAAGCCCATGAAGACGACATTCGAGAATACGGCGGCGAAGGCATGCGCTCCCGCTTCTCCTCCTTCGGCTCGCTCCGCCTTGATGAGAAGCCATGCCAATGGAAAGGAAATCGCATAGACGCCGAAGGATATCGCGAGCACGGTCAGGGCTTCGTTGCGGAGAGCGGGGGTGAAGGGACGCTGCATGGATTCGATGATCAGGGCGGGCAGGATGAAGTTGACGAGGAGCTTGGAAAGTCCCCGGCCCGCCCCTTCGTCGATGTAGCGAAGCTTCGCCGCCGCGAAGCCCACCGCCATGTACAGAAAGAGGATGAGGGTCTGAACGGTCGATTGCGGCATGTCTAGCTGGGCTCCAGCCGGCTTCGCAGCCCGGCGAGGCCGGCGTCGATCGGAGCGAGAGCCGCCACGGCCCTGCGGTACTCCGCGAAGATCGCCTCGTGGCGACCGGCCCTGGCGGGGTTCGGCTCGAAGCGGCCGTCCACGCGGACGAGGGCCAGGGAAGCCTCGGAAACGTCGGATGCGTCGCCCAACGCGAGGGCCGAGGCGCAGGCGTCGCCGACCAGCTCGCAATCGGTAACCGCGGTCGTCTCCACCGGAATGCCGAGTATGTCGGCCTTGAGCGAGTCGAGAAAGCGGTTCCGTGCGGAGGCGCCGCTCGTGCGTACGAGACGGAGCGGAAAGCCTCCCTCCCTCGCGGTCTCGACGGGGAGTCGCAGGCCGTAGGCGATCGACTCGCAGACCGCACGCGCCATGTCGCCGCGGTCGTGCGCGAGGGAGAGACCGATGAAGGCACCGCGGCGGTCCGCGTCCCACAAGGGCGCGCGCTCGCCCGCGAGGTAGGGCAGGAATATCAGCCCCTTCGCTCCCGGCGGTGAACGCCCGGCTTCGGCGAAGAGTTCGTGCGTCTCGTCCAGCTCGGGCTTCCGCACGCCGTAACCGGCGACACCCGAGAACCACTCGAGGGCCTTGCCCGCCGTGGTGAGTCCGCCCGAGAGGTTCCAGAGGCCGTCTATCGCGTGCGGAAGCGAAAGAAGCTCCCTTCCGGGAAAGGGCCGTTCGGCGCAGATGTTGAGCGCTTCCGAGGTGCCGCCGCGGTCGCAGGCTATCCCGGGCAGGACGGCCGCCGAGCCGACGATGGCGGCCAGGAAGTCGGGATAGCCCGCGACCACCGGAATGTCCGGGCTCAGCCCGCACCTCGCGGCCATGTCCGTGCCGAGACGACCCACCATCTTCCCCGGTCCGACGAAAGGAGGGAATCGCTCGGCGGGCAGTCCGAGTCCGGCGAGGAGCCGGGCGCTCCAGATGTACGGCTCGTAACCCCGGTGGGGGAGATAGGTCACGGCCGAGCCCGACATGACGAAGACGAGATACTCGGGGCAGGAGAAGAACCAGCGCAGCCTGTCGCGAAGCTCGTCGGAGCTCCTCCATATCTTGAGCGCCTTGGGCAGATAGAAGCCGGGGTCCACCGGAATTCCGGCGAGAGCGGATACCTCCGCCGCCTCCGATACGGCTCGTCTGTCCATCCACGAGAGGGCGAGTCCCAGCGGCGTTCCCTCCGCGTCGACGGCGACGAGGGTCGGACCGTTGCCGCTCACCGCGATCGCCCTGATCTCCACCTTGCCGACACGCGCGGAAATTTCGCGGCAGGCGGAGGCCGTGGCATCCACCCACAGCAGGGCATCGGCTTCGTGCGCGCCGCCGGCTCCGTGGAGCATGGGCGAGGCTCGTCGCGCCAGACCGAGCAGCCCGCCCTTTTCCGAAATGATCCCGACTTTGATCGCCGAGCTTCCGATGTCGACCGAGAGGTAGGGCATGTCTTCAGGCTCCCGGATGCTCGAAGGAGTTTCGCATGGACGATCTCGCCTTTCATGTCGATTCGACGGAATTTTCGAACACATCGAATGGAAATATATGGACAAGTATACTCGAGCCCGTAGTAGATTGAGAAGCGAGATCGGGCTTCGAAGGCGACCGTGTCTCGATATCGGGTCAAGTGAGGTCGTACATATGAAAATTGCAGCCGGCTTGGGTTTGGCCGCGGCGATGAGCCTCGCGGCGGTCGGATTCGCCTGGGCGGGTCCGGCGCCCCGCGTATGCGTCTTCGTGCCCGGCGTCGTCGCCGGCAGCTCCACATACGAACAGCTCGTGGCCGGAGCCGAACGCGCCGCGGCCGAAGTGCCCGGCGCCGCCGTCAAGGTCGTGGAAGCCGGTTTCGATCAGTCCCAGTGGCTCGATAAGCTATCCGCCCTCGCCGCTTCGGGGGAGTTCAGTCTCATCGTCAGCTCCAATCCCGCCATGCCCGATCTCGCGAAGCAGGTGGCCGATTCCTTCCCCGCGGCACGCTTCTTCATCGCCGACGGCTGGCTTCCCGGAAACCCGCATATCCATACCGTTCTCTACAATCAATTCGAGCAGGGTTATATCGTCGGATACCTGAGCGGACTCGTCGATCGGAGCGGTATTCCCGGTGTGACGGGCAGCCACGAAGCCGGTCTCATCGCCGCCCAGAGCTACCCGGCGCTGGAGCGGCTCATAGAGCCGGGCTTCGAGAAGGGTCTCAAGGACGCCGATCCCGAAGGGGTCCTCGCGACGAGGCAGATCGGCAATTGGTACGACGCGACCAAGGCCGCCGAATTGGCCTCCGCCCTCTTCGATTCCGGAGTCAGCATAATCCTTCCCATAGCCGGGGGCGCGGGGCAGGGCGTCGTGAGCGCCGCCCAATCGAGGGGGCGCCATGTCGTCTGGTTCGACGGCGACGGCTACGGACTCGCTCCCGGGACCGTGATAGGTTGCGCGATTCTCAGGCAGGACAAGCTCGTCTACGAGCGCGTCAAGGCTATCCTGGAGGGGAGTCGGCTCTTCGGTCGCGCGGATGTGGTCGGAGTCGAGGAGGGCTACGTCGACTTCGACGGTTCCGGCGCCGCCTACAAGGCCCTGCCTGCCGGGCTCCGCGCGAAGTTCGAGGCGCGCATGCGCATGCTTCGCGACGGAAGCCTCGCCTTCCCGGTGAAGGGGCTTTAGTGTCCTGTAATATTCGCTTCGCTCAACGGGCAATTAGGCAAAAGCCCGACCGCATGGCCGGGAGCGGATCGGGCTTTAGGCATCCCGAATATTACGGGACACTGGCAGGGTAAGGACAAGGCGGCATGGAACTTCTCGCTCTCCGGGGAGTGTGCAAGTACTTTCCCGGAAACCGACACTTTGGCCGACGACGAGGTGTCGCTCTGCATCCAGCCGGGAGAGCTCAGGGCCGTCGTGGGCGAAAACGGAGCCGGCAAGAGCACTCTCGTCAAGATCGCAGCCGGTCTCCTGCGTCCCGACGCGGGCGAAATTTTCATGCGCGGCAAACGTCTGCGTCCGGGATCGGTGCGCGAAGCCGAGGCGGCGGGAATCGGTTTCGTGCCTCAACACTCGCTCTTGGCGCTCGGGCTCACCGTGGCCGAGAATCTCGTGCTGGGCCACGAGCCGCGCCGCGGCGGCCTCTTTCTGGATCGTCGCAGAGCCTACGTCGAGGCGGCTCTGCTTTTCGAGCGCTTCGGTTTCAAGCTCAACCCCGGCCTCGGAGTGTCGGAGCTTTCTCCGGCCGAACGGCGTCAGGCGGAGATAGCCCGCGCTCTGGCGCGCGGGGGCGAAGTCCTGCTGCTCGACGAGCCCACCTCCATCCTGGCCGAGTCCGAGTCGAAGGCGCTCTTCGACTTGCTGGGGCGTCTCGCGGCAGACGGCAAGGGCATTCTCTTCGTCACCCATCGCCTGCCGGAAGTCCTCGCCTCCGCCACGCGGATCACCGTGCTTCGCGAGGGGAAGGTCGTCGCCGACATGGCCGCCGGCAGCTGCGACGACGGCGAGCTTTCCAGACTCATGAAACGTCCGGGCCGCGCATCCTTCTCATCCGCCGCGACCCGGGTGCCGGCCTCGCCCTCTCCGCAGCGGCGCGAAAACGAAAAGGGGAGGATTCTCCTCGAAGCCAGGAATCTCGTCCTCCACCGCGGCGCCGAACCCCTGTCCTTCCGGGTCGAATCGGGAGAGCTGCTCGGCATCGTCGCCTTGGCCGGAAACGGGTTGGATCCGCTTGAGGAAATCTTCGCTGGCCTGCGCCGACCTCGACAGGGCGGAGCCTACGTGAGTGGCGAGGATATCCATCGCGTGGAGCGGGAGCGCCTGCGCGGCTCCCTCCTCGCATACGTACCCTCGGATCGCGAAGCGCGCGGACTATGCCTCCGATCTTCGCTGCGCGATAATCTGCTCGTGCTGAGAAGAAAGGAATTCCGCGCGAGAGATTGGGTTTTCTCTCGGAGGCGGGACAGGGAGACAGTTCGAATGACCTCCACCCTCTCCCTCGACGCCGACCCCTCCGTCCGAGCCTCCTCGCTCTCCGGCGGCAACAGGCAGCGACTCATCCTTTCGCGCGAGCTGTACGGCGGACGGTCCGCGGCCCTCCTGGCCGAGCCGCTGCAGGGCCTGGACCTCGAGGCGCAGGGCGAAGCCGGCCGGCTTATCCGCGCCTACGCCATGGACGGTGCGGCCGTGCTTCTTCTCTCGTCGAGTCTCGAGGAAGTCTTCCCTCTCGCCGACCGCATAGCCGTGCTCTATCGCGGTTCGCTCGTGTACGAGGGCCCGAACGGCGGTCCCGCCTCGGCGCACACTCTGCTGGACTATATGACGGGGCTTCGGAGTTCGGGGAGCGCCGCTTGAAGGCTCAGTCTCGGCGCGAAAGCATCGCGGCTCGAACGGTCGCCGTGACCGCCGCCCTGGGTCTGGCCGCGCTCTATCCTTTCGCGGCGAGTTCCCAGCCGTTCGTCGCGCTTCGCGCCTTTTTTCTCGGACCCTTTTCCAGTTCCTACTCGTTCTTCACCCTCCTCGAATCGGCCGCCCCCCTCCTTTTCTGCGCGCTCGGAGCGGGCTTCGCCTTTCGCGCCGGCATCTTCAACCTCGGCGGCGAGGGACAGGCCGCCGTCGGCGCTCTCGCTTCGGCGCTGACGGTCCAGGCTCTGGATTCCTCGACGATCCCTCCTTACCTGGTCCTGCTCGCGGCCGTGCTCGCCGCCGGCGCCGCCGGCGCCGCGCTCGCTCTGTTATCGTCGGTCGCGGAATGGTGGTCGGGCGCAGAGGTTCTCCTGACGAGCTTTCTGTTTTCCCAGGCCGCTCTCATCGCAGTGGACTGGGCCATCGGAGGGCCTCTGAAGGCGGCGCAGTCCAATCTTTTGGCCATGCCTTCCATCCCGGCGGCCTTCCGCCTGCCGCGCATCGCTCCACCTTCGAACCTGAGCCTGGCCGCCCCCCTCGCCCTCGGCGTCGCGCTTTTCGTGTCCATGGTCATGGATCGCAGCCGCTTGGGCTACGAGCTTCGGCTCTTCGGACGAAACCCTGTCTTCGCCGGAGCATCCGGAATCGGCGGGAGTCTCGGCGGCCTCGCCATGGGCGCGAGCGGGGCCCTGGGCGGCATGGGAGGAGCCATGCTGGTGCTGGGAGCGACCGGGCGGGCGGTGCAAGGCATGACGGGCGGCGTGGGATGGAATGGACTGTCCGTGGCCCTCATCGCCGGATCTCATCCCCTGGGAGCCGTGCCGGCCTCTCTGCTTTTCTCCTGGTTCGATGCCGGCGCCCGCCAGGGCTCCATCCTGGCCGATCTTTCGCCCGACGCCGGCGTCGTCATGAAGGCGGTCGCTCTTTTTCTCATCACCGCCCGGATAGGGTCGGGGTGGCATCCGCGGAGAACCTGGAAGGCCGGCGCCGCGGGGAGGGGAGTATGAGTCTCGATCGCCTGGCCTCCCTCCTCGCGGATTCCATATCCGCGGCCGCGCCGCTCGCGGTGGCGGCTCTCGGCGGTCTCTTGACCGAGGCGGCGGGATCCCTGTCTGTAGCCCTCGAGGGTTCCATGCTCGTGGGAGCCTTCGCCGCCGCTGCGGCGGCCAAGGCCTCGGCGAGTTTTCTCGTCGGCGCGGCGGCCTCGGTGGGCGCCGGTGTCGGCCTGTCGCTGTTGGTCGGCTTGGCTGCCGGCCTGCTTCGGGCCGACGTCTTCGTCGCGGGTCTGGCGGCCAATCTCCTCGCGCCGGGCCTCGTTTCGCTGATCTCCGGGGCCCTCTATGGAACCAAGGGAGTTCTGCCGGCTCCGGCTTTGCTGACGTCTTCCCATATCGACGGCCCGTTCGCGCGCCTGCCCCTCCTGGGCCCTGCCATCTTCGGCCAGGAGACGATGGTCTACGTGCTCGCCGCGGCCGCCCTGATCCTGCGGACACTTCACTCGCGCACCGTTTTCGGTCTCCGGCTCAGAGCCGCGGGAGAGGGCAACGAGGCGGCTCGCGCCGCCGCTCTCGAGCCGGCTCCCTATCGACTGGCCGCCCACCTCATCGCCGGAGCCGCGGCCGGACTGGCGGGCGCCGCCTTGGCGAGCCATGTCGGCGCCTTCGTGCCGGGCATCTCCTCGGGACGGGGCTGGATCGCGCTGGTGGCGGTCTATCTGGGAGCCAAACGCCCCGGCGGCGTCGTTCTCGCCTGCATCGGCTTCGGCTTTCTCATCGCCCTGTCGGACGCGGCCCAGGGTTTCGCGGCGGCGCCGGCGGAGCTACTGGGGGCGCTTCCCTATGTGGCCACGGCGATAGCCTTGACCCTCTGGAAGAGGGCCGCGCGGCGCGAAACGGGAGCAGCCTGATGCCGGGCATCGTCAAGCGCTTCGCGGCGGGCATTTCGGAGCGTTTCGCCTCGACCTGGCGCCTCCTGTCGGACACGACCATCTTCCTTTCGCGCACCTCTGTGTTCGCGCAGTACGAGTCGGAGCTGAAGGAGATGCGCTCGAAACTGGCCTCCGCGGGAAAGAACGAGACCGTCGCGACCGATGTGCGGCGCGAGCTCGTAGCGATTCGCGAAACCCTGCGGCTGAACGGCTATGACCTCACCCTCGGCGGTCTCGAGCTCGCCATACGCGGTTTTCGCAACGACGCGGCGATCTCGGAAGGTTTTCGGCGCATGGTTCTCTTCATCGGCCGGCGAAATCTCTGGGCGCTTTCGGGCGACGAAAACCATGGCGCCCTTCACGATCACCTCGAGCGGGCGCTGGAGGCGCGGAAGGACGAGGATATCCTGCAGAAACACTATCTCTGGTTCCAGTGGAACAATGGTCTCCTCACCGTTTCCGGCGCCGACACCGAGTCCAAGGAGGACTTCGAGGCCCTCAAAGAATGGTGCAGTCTGCCCGAGAACGGCCTGCGACTCCTAGGATACATGAGACGAGTCCGCTGATCGCGGCCGAGCTCCCGCTTGACCAAAAGCGAAGGTTCGCATATATTCCTACCATCCCGATAGGAATACCGGAGTATATATGTTCGCGGTGCCCACCAGGACTCAATACGGTATTCGTGCGCTCGTCCATCTCGCGTTGATCGACGCGCACTCCGAGACGAGCGCGGAGATCGCCCGAGCCGAGTCGATATCGCCCAAGTATCTCGAGGGGATTCTCGGCCAGCTCAAGAACTCCGGCCTCGTCCTGAGCGAGCGGGGAGCGCACGGCGGCTATAGGCTGGCGCGCGGAGCCGAGGAGATTCGCATGATCGAAGTCGTGGAGGCGCTCGAGGGCGAGGTGAAACCCGTGGACTGTCTCCAGGATTCGGGCAACTGCGATTTCGGCCTGGACTGTCTGCCCCGGCGATTCTGGATCGGGCTCAAAGAAGCCATAGACGGATACTTCGCCTCGCGAACGCTCAAAGACGTCATAGAAACCTAGCAGGAGGAGCGATGGACAAGCGCTTCGTATACATGGACTACAACGCCACGACCCCTCTGCGGCCCGAAGTGAAGGCCGCGATGATCGAGGATCTGGAGGTCTACGCGAACGCATCGAGCATGCACGAAGCCGGCAGGCGGGCGCGCGGGCGCGTCGAGGTTTCGAGGGCTTCGGTGGCCAGACTCGTCGGAGCCTCCGATCCTTCCACCATCTTCTTCACTTCCGGCGGTTCCGAATCCAACAACACGGTCTTCAACACGATGTACGGCTTCGGCAGGCGCGGCGCGGCTCCCCGACGCAAGATAATCACCACTGCCATCGAGCACCCCTGCGTGCTCAACGCCGCCCGCTACCTGCAGGACGAGGGCTTTCCGGTCGTCTTTCTGGGCGTCGATCCGCAGGGGCGCGTGGACATGGAGAGTCTCGAGCGCGAGCTGGATCCGGCTTCGCCCGGCGGGCCGACCCTGCTCGTTTCGGTCATGGCGGCGAACAATGAGATCGGCACCGTCGAAGACATCAAGGCCGTCGCCGCCCTGGCCAAGGCGGCCGGCGCCTTCGTGCACACCGACGCGACGCAGGCCGCCGGCAAGATTCGGGTCGATGTCGCGGACTGGGGCGTGGATTACCTCACCCTTTCCTGCCACAAAATCTACGGCCCCAAAGGCATCGGCGCTCTCTACGCGCGCAAGGGCGCCCCGTTCGAACCTCTGATCCGAGGCGGGCACCAGGAGTTGGGCATGAGGGCGGGCACCTACAACAACACCGGCATATTGGGCTTCGGCCTGGCCGCCGAGCTCGCGCTGAGGGACCTGGGTGTTTTTTCCGCAAGGGTCGGCGAACTTCGAGCGCGGCTCGCCGAGGGGATCCGGCGCCTCGTCCCCGATACGCACGTCAACGGTCACCCCACGGCCGTCCTGCCGAATACGCTCAACGTGTCCTTCCCGGGCGCGGAGGGCGAGGCCATCCTCCTTTCCCTGGATCTGGAGGGAATCGAGGTTTCCACCGGTTCGGCCTGCGCGTCGGGTAGTCTCGAGCCGAGCCACGTGCTCATGGCGACCGGCGTCGGCCCCGAATACGCCCACGGCTCCATCCGCTTCAGCCTCGGTCGCGACACGAGCGCCGAAGACGTGGACTATGTGCTCGAAAAGCTTCCCCCGATCATAAAGCGCCTGCGGCGAATGTCTACGGTCTACGGCGGAGCGGCCGCGGCGGCTTGCGTCGACGCGCCGGCTTCGGCCGAGGCCGTCAGCTGATATGAAGCACATAGCGCGTACGAGGAGTATGTCATGAGCGACGCTTTCCAGTGGCTCTATTCCGATATCGTGAAAGAGCATTTCGTCAATCCCAAGAACGTCTTCGATCCCGACGAGCCCTTCGTCCACGATGCCGAGGGCGTGGTGGGGAATATCAAGTGCGGCGACCAGATGATGTTCATGCTGCGCATCGAGGGCGACGTCATCCGCGACGTGCGCTGGAAAACCTACGGTTGCGCGAGCGCCATAGCGAGCACGTCGATGCTGTCCGAGGTCATCAAGGGCATGCCCATCAAGGAAGCCTACACGATCAAGCCCTCGGACATCGCGAGTCGCCTGGGCGGCCTGCCCGAGAACAAGATCCATTGCTCGGTCCTCGGCGACAAGGCCCTGCGCGCGGCGATCGACGAATATCTGGGAAAAACCGGACGTCCCGGCGCGTTCAAGGGCGAGGACGCCGTCGTGATCTGCAATTGCCTCAACATCACCGACAAGGACATAGAACAGGCCGTCAAGGACGGGGCGAGAAGCTGGGCCCAGCTGCAGGAAGCGACCAAGATCGGCACGGTCTGCGGCGAATGCAAACCCAAGGCCGAGGAGCTGCTCCACGAGTTCGCGCATATCTACGGGGCCTGAGCCCGCGCCGCTGCCGGCCGCGACGGCTGCGGCATTTCGCGGACTCGTGCTCGCGTACTACGCCGAGTTCGGCCGTTCCTTTCCCTGGCGCGAGACGAAGGATCCCTGGACGATACTCGTATCCGAGGTCATGCTCCAGCAGACTCAGACCGATCGCGTCCTGCCCAAGTTCATCGCGTGGCGCGAGCGCTTCCCCGACGCGGCGAGCCTTGCCGCGTCGCCCCTTCCGGAAGTCCTCCGCCTTTGGAGCGGTTTGGGCTACAATCGCCGCGCCCTCGCGCTCGCGGCCGCCGCGAGGATCGTCGTCGATAGCGGCTTTCCAGGGGACGAGAAGGCCCTGCTGGCCCTGCCCGGCGTCGGTCCCTACACGGCGCGCGCGGTTCTCGCATTCGCCTTCGGACTGCCTACGGTGTTCATCGAGACGAACATCCGTTCGGTCTTTCTGCAGCACTTCTTCCCGAGCGAGGAGTCGGTCGGCGACGCGCGCATCGCTCTCCTCGTCGAGGCCACCCTGGACAGGAAAGATCCGCGCACCTGGTACTACGCCCTCATGGATTATGGGGTGTCCATCAAGAAGATGGCAGGTAATCCGAATCGTCGAAGCGCCCACTATGCGCGCCAGACTCCCTTCGCGGACTCCAAGCGCCGAGTCAGGGGAGGGGTGCTGCGCGAGCTCGCTTCGCTCCGCGGCGCGGTGCCGCGCGAGGAGCTGGCCCGGCGCCTCTGCTTCTCGCGCGAACGCGTGGAGGAGGCTCTGGCCGATCTCCATGCCGAGGGCTTCCTGCGGTTCGACGCCGATCTCGTGGGCTTGGCCGAAGAGGCCCCGCGGTACGGGGCGCTACCGCCCGACGGCCCTATGCGGCTCGGCCGGAGGAAGAAGCATCGAAGAGACGGGTGAAAAGCTTTTCCACGGCGTCGCGGATCACGACGAAAATATCGCCGCGGTCCACTTCTTCCGCGGCCACGAGGTCCACCCTGTGAAGGACGGTCCCGTTGACGGAGTACACGACCTCGCCGAGCCTGGTTCCCTTGGCCACCGGAGCGTCCACCGAGGAGGGAGCGTCCACGCGCACGTTGAGCGCTTCCGTCTCGGAGAGCGGCACGGTGACGGCCAAAGGAGAGGCGGGCTCGAGATCGAGGCGCTCTCTGTTCCCGTACCAGGCCCTGACCGGGGCCATGGGAGCGAGCTTGGGTTCAAGCGTCACGTAGGATGAGAAGGCCCAGTCGAGCAGGGCGGCCCCGTCGCGGGACCGCTGCACCGTGCCGCCGAGCGCGCTGCCGGCTCCCGAGCCGCCCAGCGTGACGATGATGAACCGCGTCCCGTTTCTGACCGCAGTGGCCGCGAGGTTGTAGCCCGACTCGTTTATGTAGCCCGTCTTGAGACCGTCGCACCCGGGATAATGGAAGACGAGGCTGTTGACGTTGTATTGGATGATCCTACCCCTGGGGCTGTAGTCGGGCGTGGCGTTTTCGGGCTTGGGGAACTCTATGTAACGCAGGGAATGAAGCTCGGACAGCGCCTCCGGATGGAGCTGCATGTAGTCCATGCAGAACATCGCGTATTCGCGAGCCGTTATGCGATTGAGCTCGGAGAGGCCCGAGGGCTCGACGAAATGGAGCTGCGTCAGCCCGAGTTTCCCGACCGCGGCGTTCATGAGATCGGCGAAGGCGCCGTAGGACCCCGATATCCTCCGAGCCAGCGCGAAGGCGGCGTCGCAGCCCGAGACGACGGCCGCTCCGCGCATGAGATCGATGATCGAGACCTTCATGTCCGGCCTCAGATACATGATCGAGGATCCGTAGGGTATGTAGGGCGAGCAATCGCGCTTGTCTATGGTGACGAGTTCGTCCCTGGACAGGCGTCCGGCCGCCAGCTCGTCGTAGACGACGTCCAGAGTGACGAGCTTGGTCAACGACGCGGGGGGAATGACCATGTCCGGGTTTTTTTCGTAGACGATGGTACCGGTCGTCGCGTCCATCACCACGGCGGCCTTGGCGTTGAGTATCGGCGGAGGCTTGGGCAGATCGAGGGCCGAGGAGGAGATGCCCGCCGGCAGAACCTGGGCGGCCGGGACCGCGGCGAGCGGGGAAAGGGAAAGGGAAAGCGAAGCGAAGGCTGCAGCGAGGACCGCGGAAAGCGAGAGAAATCTCATCATCTGACACCTCAGAAGTCGGCGAGCTTCGGGGCCCGCGGGAATGGGATAACATCGCGAATATTGGCCATGCCGGTGATATAGAGCAGGAGCCGCTCGAAGCCCAGTCCGAAACCCGAGTGCGGCGTCGTCCCGAAGCGGCGAAGATCGAGGTACCAGGAGTAGGCGGCCTCGTCGAGGCCGAGCTCCTTGATGCGTCTCAGAAGATAATCCAGACGTTCCTCGCGCTCCGATCCGCCGATGATTTCGCCGAAGCGCGGCACGAGGACGTCCATGGCTCGGACCGTCGCGCCGTCGTCGTTCATCTTCATGTAGAAAGACTTGAACTCCTTCGGGTAGTCGGTGACGATCAGGGGCCTGCCGACCACTTTCTCGGTCAGATACTTTTCGTGCTCGCTCTGAAGGTCGCTTCCCCAGCGGGGCTTGAACTCGAAGTTCTCCGAACTCTTCTCGAGCTCGGAGATGGCGTCCGTATAGGTCATATGGGCGAAAGGCTTGCCCAGGACCGAGCGCAGGCTTTCCACGAGTCCCTTCTGGATGCGTCGGTCGAAGAACTCGAGGTCCTCGGCGCAGTCCGAAAGCGCGGTCTCGATGAGATATTTGATGAAATCCTCGGCGAGCTCCATGTTGTCGGAGAGGTCGTTGAAAGCCACCTCCGGCTCGATCATCCAGAACTCGGAGAGGTGCCGAGTGGTGTTGGAGTTTTCGGCTCGGAAGGTCGGGCCGAAGGTGTAGACGCGTCCGAGGGCCTGACAGTAAGTCTCGACATTGAGCTGTCCCGAAACCGTCAGGTATGCGGGTTTCCCGAAAAAATCCTTGCCGTAGTCGACGCTCCGGTTGGAAGCGGCGAGGCGATCCAGGTCGAGGGTCGTGACCTGGAACATCGCTCCGGCGCCTTCGGCGTCGGAGGCAGTTATGAGGGGAGTATGGACGTACTGGAAGCCGCGTTCCTGGAAGAACTGATGAATCGCGAAGGCCATGCGGTTGCGCACGCGCGCCACGGCCCCGAAGGTATTGGTCCGAGCCCGCAGATGGGCGATTTCGCGCAGGAATTCGAGGGAGTGGGCCTTTTTCTGAAGAGGATACGTCTCGGGCGGAGCCTCGCCGATCACCTCGAGGGAGCGAGCCTTGACCTCGACCCTCTGGCCCGATGCCGGAGAGGCCACAAGGCTGCCTTCGATCGCCACCGAGGCCCCGGTGCCGGCCCTCGCCAGTTGGGCCGCCAATCCTTCGACGGCGGCCGAGCCCGGCTCGGGAGCGTCGAAGACACACTGCAGATTGGCCAAGCGCGAACCGTCGTTTATCTCGAGGAAAACGGCGGCCTTGGTCTCGCGTTTGGTGCGTACCCATCCCTTGACGACCAGGGCGCGGCCGTCGGGTTCCAGCCCGAACACTTCTTTGAGGGTCAGACGCTTCATTGGGCTCCTCGGAGCTTTAAAATCGGCACATGGTTTAGCACGGAAGAGGGGCGAGGGTCAAATCCCGCGACCGAATGCGACCCTTGCGGTCCCTTCACGCGAAAGCTTCACTGTAGTACATTATCGACATCTATTGGAGAGTGAGCTGTGCAATACAATCTGGGCGTCGCCTACTTGCTCTGGCTGCTTTCGGGCTTCGGCATCGGCGGCTTTCACCGCTTCTATCTCGGGAAAGTGGCCAGTGGGGCGCTCTGGCTATGCACCGGGGGCCTGTTCTTCATCGGGGCCATAACCGATTTCTTCCGCCTGCCCGCTCTCGTGCACGAAGCGAACATCCGGGCGAGCGTGGAGGCGGCCATGGCTCGCGGCCTGGGGGGCTTCGGGCCGGGGGCTTCCCCGGTCGAAGCGCGCGTCAAGGAGAGCCCCGAGAAGACCATACTCCGCGTGGCGCACGAGAACGGCGGTGCCGTCACGCCCGGAGAGGTCGCACTCAAAGGCGACATGAGCATCGCCGAGGCGCAGAAGGAGCTCGAAAAGCTCGCCGCCGCGGGCAACGCCGAGATGCGGGTCAGATCGAGCGGCGTCGTGGTCTATTTTTTCCCGGAATTCGCCGCCGAAGGCAAGAACGACTACGCCCTCTAGCGGCGTCGGGAACGTCGCTGCTCCTCCCCGCTTACGCAAAGCCCGGGTTTTGGCTAGTATGGCGCGACGGAAAGGATAGAATATCCCGTGAGCGAGCCCATGGCAGCAATCGACGGCAGTTCCCGCAAAGTGCGCCCGCATTTTGCGGGCGTCCCATCGAGTTTCCTTTTCTTGACGGTCTCCATGCTGATGCTGACTTCGTGTTTTTCCTCGATCGATTCCTCTCTCAAGCTCCAGCCCACTCCCATACTCTCGACGGGTCCGGGCTGGGTCGTCGTGAAGGTAGCCTACGCGCGGCTCAAGGAAAAACCGTCCAGGGACTCGGCCGATCTCGCCCATATACGGGGAGGCAGTGAGTTCGAGATTCTCGCGATAAAGCTCGGCGACGCCGCCGATCCCGACAGGAACGGACCCTGGTATATGGTCAAGACCGATGGAGTGGAGGGCTGGGTTCAGGCCGCCGACATCGACGCCCTGTCCACGCGCGGCCAGGCCGATTATGCCGCCGCGCACTACGCCGGGGCGAGCGCGGCAGCGGCCGCGGCGCAGAGGTAGAAAGAACCGGTGACGAGGAGCGGCCTTCCCGCCTTGGCCGCCTGCTCTCTCGCCGACGCGATGGCTTGACCGTGGTCCTCCACGAGACGACAGTGGCGGCCGTAGGCAGCGAAGCTTTCGAATACGGCCGCGGGCTCGCTTTGCTTGAACGTCCCGGGACGGGTCACGGTGACGAGGGCGAAGCGGGGTGCCAGAATCGCGGCCATCTCTCCGTGCTTCTTGTCATGGGCGCAGGCGAAGAGCAGGTCTTTCGGTCCGGGAAACAGTGTCTCGAAGGTCTCGAGGCTCAGAGCCACGGAGGTCGGGGTATGGGCGCCGTCGAGCACAACGGGCGGATCCAATCCGAGTATCTGGAATCGCGCCGGCAGGCTCGCCTTCGCGAGTCCCGCGGCGGCCGAGATTCGATCCACCCGCGGATCGACCTCGGCCGCGGCGAGCAGGGCGAGCGCCATGTTCTGCGCATGTATGGCTCCCACGAACGGCGATCGGAGCTCGAGCGAAACGGGCGCAGGCGCCCCCCCTTGAACCGGTCCCTCGGCGAAACGCCCCGAGCAGAGCCAGGAGGGGGCCAGGAGCAGGGTGACCCTCGTGCCCCCCCGGTCTATCCGCGGCTCTTCCCACGAGACCGCGTCGTCCAGCTCGCGAAGCGGGCTCCCTCGCTCGGCGCAGACCTTCGCGAAGACCTCGCGCGCCTCGGGCGTCTGGCGGCTCGAAAAGCAGGGCCTGCCGGCCTTGATGATGCCCGCCTTTTCGAAGGCTATCTTTTCGATGCTGTCGCCGAGCCACTCGGTGTGCTCGAGCTCGATCGGCGTGATGACGCTGGCCGCCGAATCGACGACGTTGGTCGAATCGAGGCGCCCTCCCAGGCCCGTTTCGATCACCGCGGCCTCGCAGCCCGCCCGGCGGAAAGCGCAGAAGGCGATCAAGGTCCCGAGCTCGAAGTAGGTGGGCAGCTCGCCTCCGGGGAAATCCGCGGCGTGCTTGCCTTCTATGAAGGGCAAAAGCTCGTCCATCGCCGCGAGCAGGGTTTCCTCCGGCATCTCGTCGCCCGCCATGGTGATTCTCTCCTTCCAGCGGAAAAGATGGGGCGATGTATAGAGTCCCGTCCGGACTCCCGATGCCTGGAGTATGCGGGCGATCATGGCGGAGACCGAACCCTTGCCCTTCGAACCCGCCACGTGGATCGTGTAGTAGGCTTTCTGGGGATCGCCCAGAAGGGTGCAGAGACGGCGCATGCGATCGAGCTTGAACTCGATCTTCTGGCCCTTCTCGACGTTCACGTACCGCATGAGGCAGTCGAAAATCTCGTCCGACGATGAAAAGCTTCGGCCCGGCATGACCGAGGAATATGCTGCCTCCGCGGGGGAGCGTCAAGGCCGCGACCTCCGGCGCCGATACTCATACCGGCGAGGCTCTTTCGAAGTGGAGGCGCCTTCGGGAAGCGCTGCCCCGATCGCGGCCTCGCCGCCGGTAAAAACGACGTCCCTCCTGGAGGATCAGTGAAGCACGACGGCATCATCGTCCGGAACACATTGTCCGAGAAGATGAGGGCGCGGCCTCGAAACCGACCTTCGAAGCGTCGAGACTCGGCGATCCGACTCGTCGCCCTCGATTCGGACGGCACCTTTTTCGATTCCCTGACCCCCAAGCACGAACGCTGCTTCATGCCCGCATTCGCGTCCTTCTTCGGTTCCGGCGCCGACCGCCGCTCGCTCGACGAAATTTGGCGCTTCGTGAATCTCGAATCCCGACTGCGCGGGGCCCATCGCTACATGGCCCTCGCCGCGGCTCTTCGTATCGGCGCCCGTCATCCGCGCGTCGGCGCCGTGATGCGGCGCCGGGAGGGGGTGGCGGCGGCGCTCGAGGCCTGGCTGGCCCAGGAGAGCACTCCCTCGAAATCGCGGCTCGAGCTCGCGCTGGCGGCGAAGAGGGTCGATCGGCTTCTCGCTCCCGTGCTCGACTGGTCGCAGGCCGTGGACGAGGCGATAGCCGGCCTGCCGCTGCCCCGGCCGTTCCGCGGCGCCCTCTCCGCCCTGCCTCTCCTGGTCGCCGGAAGCGAGCTGATGGTGCTGACCGCGTCTCCGGCCGCGGCCGTCATGGAAGGGCGTTTCGAGTCGGAGCATGTCCTCGTGGTCGGGGACGCGCCGGGCGACCTCGAGTCGGCGAGGGCCGCGGGTGCCCAGTTCTTTCCGGTCCTGCCCGGGCGCGAAGAGGAGAGCTGGCAGGACTTCCGCCGGGAGTTTCTGCCTCGCTTTCTCGCCGGCGAGAGTCCTCGTTCGCCCATCGCGGCCTTTCTCGATGCGCTCCCTCAGGATCCGCCCTGGTAGGAGCGCTCTCGGCCGGGCAGTTCGGCGCTCACGAAGGCCATGGCGAGGGGCCAGTCCCGCGCTTCTTCCCTCGGCCGGCCATGCGCGGTGTCCCGGCCACCGCCGGCCGGACGAAGAAGCGCGTCGAGGGCTGCCGCTATACTTTCCAGCTCCGCCTCGGAAAAAAGCCGGGCCGCAGCGGCTCCGTAGGGCGAGGCGGGGGAGAGCCAGGCTCCGATCTCCTCCGCCGAAAGGCTGCGCCGGTAGCTGCCCGTCCAGAGTTCGACCCGGACGTCGATCGCAGGATCCGCCGACAGAGCCAGCCGCAGCTCTTCTTCCTTCCAGCCGAGGGAGGGGATATCGTCGCGCGCGTAGAAAGCCGCCTCGAAGTCCGCCAGCCGTGCGAGCGGCCCGGGGGCCAGGCTGCTCTTTTCGGCGAGGGAAACGAGCCCGCCCGAACGGCGCGGAAGGATCTCGCCGTCCAGGAAGAGCGCGCCGGGAACGGCGGCCGCGATGCGCGACAGCAGGCCCCGGGGATCGGCGGAGGCGAAAAAGAGATCGCGGCACAGAACGAAATCGAAACGCGAAAAGCCGAAGGCCGACTCGAGCGCTTCCGCGTCGAGCCGCTCGGGCTCCAGCACGGCGACGAGGGGGCGCTCCAGCTCGGGCAGGGTCGATGCGTACTGTTCCACGAGGAGCCTTTCCCTCTCGTCTCGAACGGCGGCCGCCACCGTGCCCTCGGCGGCGCGCCTCTGAGCCTCCCATACGAGGTAGCCTTCGCGCGCGTCGAGAACGAGGATGCGGTCGCCGCGCGAGGGCGAAGCCTTTTCGAAGAGAGCCTGCCTGACGGCCGAAAGGCGGGCGGGAGCGTTCGATTCCGCCCGCGAACGCCATTCCGAGCGCGCCTCGCCTTCCGCGGACCAGAGATACTCCTCCGAGGAAGGTCCCCGGGCCTTCCCCCGATTCTCGGGACGACCCTCGCTCTCGGCCTGGAAGGCAGCCGCCACCTGGGCTTCGCGGCGCTCGAGGACCAGGCGTCTGCGCTCTCCCTCGAGCCCCAGACTGCCGGGCTGGTAGAAGACGCGGCCCCGCAGCGAGTCGGGCAGGTACTGCTGGGCCGTCCAGTGGTCGCGGTACGCGTGCGGGTACAGGTAACCCTCGCCGTGCCCGAATCCTTTGGCGTCGCGGCTCGCGTCCTTGAGATGGCTCGGCACCTCGGCGGCCTCGGTCTCCACGGCCTTGAGCGCGTCGAAGTAGCCCATCGCCGAGTTGGACTTGGGGGCGGTCGCCAGGTAGATCGCCGCATGAGCGAGATGGTACTGCCCCTCGGGCATGCCGATGCGGTCGAAGGCCTCGGCGCAGGAGAGAACGACGCCGATCGCCCCCGGGTCGGCCTGACCCACGTCCTCGCAGGCCGAGATGAGCATGCGGCGGAATGCGAAGTCCGGATCCTCGCCGGCGTAGACCATGCGCGCGAGCCAGTAGAGGGCGGCGTCGGGATCGGAGCCGCGGAGGCTCTTTATGAAGGCGCTGGCCGCGTCGTAGTGGTAGTCCCCGTCCTTGTCGTAGAGCACGGCCCGTCTCTGGATGCTCTCCTCCGCCGCCTCCAACGAGACCCGTATTCCCGCGCCCGGTGCGGGAGGCCAGGCTTCGACGCTCGTCTCGACGGCGAGCTCGAGAGCGTTCAGGAGGGACCGGGCGTCGCCGTCCGCCGTGGACACGAGGTGCTCGAGGGCTCCCGCTTCGAAGCCGAGCTTCCAGGCTCCATAGCCCCGCTCGTGGTCCGATATCGCGGCGGCCGCGATTCGGGACAGGTCGGCTTCGTCGAGAGCCTTGAGCTGGAATACCCGCGAGCGCGAGACGAGGGCGCGGTTGACCTCGAAGAAGGGATTCTCCGTCGTCGCGCCGACCAGCACGATGGTGCCGTTCTCGACCCAGGGGAGGAGGGCGTCCTGCTGCGCCTTGTTCCAGCGGTGCACCTCGTCCACGAAGAGAATCGTGCGGCGGCCGTAGAGTTCGCGGTGCAGCTTGGCCTCCTCGATCGCCGCCCTGATCTCCGCTACACCCGCGAGCACCGCGTTCAGAGTGAGGAATCGGCTGGAGGTGCCGTTGGCTATGACGCGCGCGAGGGTGGTCTTGCCCGTCCCCGGAGGCCCCGAGAGCAGAATCGAGGAGAGCTGGTCCTTCTGGATGGCGCGGCGGAGTAACCGCCCCGGCCCCACGATATGCTCCTGGCCGATGAACTCGTCGAGCGTGCGCGGCCGCATTCGCGCCGCGAGGGGCTCGCCGCTCGCCGCGGCGGCGAAAAGACTGTCCCCCTCCTTTGCGGCCACGGGTTTAGCCTCTTACTCCGCGACCCAGCCGCCGTAGTTCCACACCCCCGAAGTATTGTAGGTCGAGACCAGGCCGTAGCCCGTGCTGGAGGCCAGCGTGCCGTAGCCCGAGGCGGAGATGCCGGCGAAGAGCCTGCTGTTGAGACTGTCGTAGAAAAATTTGATGACGGGCTTGGCCGCGAAGAGGGCGTCGTAGGTGGAGTTGTTGCCGTTGGGCGCTACCTGGCCGCTGTCGCCACCCGCCCAGCTGCTGACCGTGGTGCCGCTTTCGATGCCCTCCCAGTAGCCGTTGGCCGTATATGAGACATTGTTGGTCCCCGTGCCTACGATGAGCTCATAGCCACCCGATATCGGCAGTTCCTGGACGTCGGAGATGAAGTTGTCGGTGGAGAGGTTGGGCGGGCCGACGGAGGTGAATGTCGTCCCATTGGTCGTCGCATAGATGTTGTTATTGCTCGTCCACGCGAGCAGGGCCGGAGTGTTGGCGCCCGTACCGGTGAATCTCGCCTTCATGCCGAAGACGGTCGATCCGTCGCCAGTGAAACTGGAGGAAAATGAAGTGTACGGAGTGGTGGACGAATATATCGTCGATCCGCATGCACAATAGTTATAGCTGGTGTTGAACTCGGCCACGCTCATGAAGGGTGCCGTGTTTCCAACATTCGGAGCCGTCGCCGATGGCGCGCCTGAAACCATACTGAAGGCTGAACCGTTCCAAAAGTACAGCGAATATCCCACATTAGGATTCTGCGTGACGCCGCTTGTGGCAAAGTACTGGAGTTGCGCGTAGAGGATACCGTTCGCGTACCAAATCCCGTCGACCTGATCGTATCGATTCTGCCCCGCATTGACGGTCAGGGTCATCCCGTTCGTGCCGAGCACGGTCCATGTGTTGCCGCCGTCTCCCGAATGGTAGATGTTGCTCGCACTGTCGGTATTCGATGTTGCGGCGATGTAAATATCCGTGGTTCCGTTACCCGCGATGCCTGTGCAGGAGTAATTCACACCGATGTTGGGCAGGGAGAGGGAGGTCCAGCTCCCGCCGCCGATGGGCCTCTCGTAGACTGCCGCGGGGACGGCATAATAGTAGTTCGAGGTCTGCGCGAAGTTGACGACGCTCACTCCCTTGAAATCGCTGGAGGTGTTCTGAGGCTGGGCCTTCTGGATATTGGAAAAGGCGCCGAAGGAGTTGTTGCAGGATGCCGCGAAGAGAACGGCGACTAACCCGATCAGCGCTGTCGAGACGTACCTAGTTGGCTTCACTATATTCTCCCGGTCGCGGTAAGCTCTTTCGAAACGCGGAAGCACGCCGAAAGAGCCGCCCCAAGATTGCTCATGGATCGTATCGCGTCTAAAGGTGATAGAAGGCCGCGATGGCGACCTCGAGGAAACCGACATACCCGTCCTTCGTCGTATCGCCGTTCGTCTTTATTTCGGGCAGGAACCAGAAGTAGCTCTGAAGACCCACGCTCCAGCCGCGCGAGACGCGCCAGTAGACGCCGCCGCCCGCCTTCCCGAAGGGATCGACCGCCACGTTGGAAGTGCCGCTGTAGTCGAGGTCCAGAAGATAGGCGCCGAACTCGACGGCCGTGCAGAGCTCGAAGGCCCCGAGGCTCCACCAGTACGCGGTTCTGAAGGACAGAGGCGCGACGAACAGGGTGCTACCGTCGATGACGCCGTTGAAGGCACCGTCGATCGTGCCGCCTATGGCCAGGCCGTGGCTCAGGAAATATTGGTAGCTGAAGGAAAAAAGCCCTCCCGTGTAGAGGTTCGCCGCCGAGGTGGAGCTGCTCTGGGCGGGAACGCTCAGGAGCAGGGGGACGGTCACGCCCGCGGCGAGGGAGAGGGTCTGGTCGCCCCTTCCGTAAGGGGCGTAGACCTGCCCGGCGTCCGAGGAGCCGGCGGCCAGATCCGATGCCTCCGGTTTGGAGGAGACGGCGGTCTGGGCTCGCGCGAAGGGCGTCGCTGCGAGGATGAGCAGCGCGCCCAAGCCGATAGCCGCCGCGGTCTTTGACTTCATACGACCTCCAAGGTTCGGGGATTATAGCACGTAGGAGCTCGCCTTGAAAAGGCGCGAGGGCCAAGCGGGTTACATCGCGGATTTCACCCTTTGTATCTGGCGCCGGATGCCGAAGACGGATAGAGTGACGGAGCGCGCTTCCGACCGCGTCGCGCAGGAAATTGAAAATTGAGGGTTCTCGGCATGAAGAATGTTTTCATCCCGGTCGGCGACCGGGGGGTGGGCAAGGAACTTCTCGAACAGCTCAGAATTTTCGGCATCACCGTGCATGAGGTGGCGGGCGCCGGCGAAGTCGCGCGGCTCGTCGCTTCCATGGGCGACGGTCTTCTCGTCTCCGACTCGGGGCGCATCGACCGCGAACCTTCCTTCATAGCCGAGCTGCGCCGCGTCAAGGAAGAGCTGGGCGCCTCGCTGCGGCTCGTATACTACGCCGACCGGGACGACTTCGACGCGCGGCTCAAGGCCGTGCGGGCAGGCGGCGAGGCTTTTTTCCAGCTGCCGGTGGACGCCGCCCGTCTGGCCGACAAGATAGACGCTCTCTTCAACGAGCGCGAGGCGCCTCCCTACCATGTCCTCATAGTGGACGACGATCCCGAACAGGTCGAGTACAACGCCCTCGTGCTCGAGCGTGCGGGCATGACGGTGACCGTCGCCACCGATCCGGGTGGGGTGATACCCCTCCTCATCGAGACCAAGCCCGAGATAATACTCATGGACATGTACATGCCGACCTGCAGCGGGCCGGAGCTGGCCGCCCTCGTCCGGCAGAACGAGGCCTTCGCCGGCATTCCGATCGTCTATCTTTCCGTGGAACGGGATCTGGAAAAACAGATGGGGGCCATCAGACGGGGCGGCGACGAATTTCTCGAAAAGCCCATCAAGCCCGAGCATCTCGTCGCCAGCGTCGCGATGCGCGCGGAACGCACGAGAGCGGCCCGATTCTACATGGAGCGCGATCCTCTCACCGGCCTCCTGAATCATACGAACCTGTTCGAGCGGCTGGGCACGGAAATATTGCGGGCCAGGCGTTCGGGTTCGGTGCTTTCCTTCGCGATGATCGATCTCGACGATTTCAAGAACGTCAACGGGGACTTCGGGCATCTGATGGGCGACCGCGTGCTCCGGAGTCTGGGGCGCCTTCTGTACGAACGACTGCGCAGAACGGACGTGGTCGGCCGCTTCGGCGGCGAAGAGTTCGGCGCCATTCTGACCGAAGCCGACGGCCGCACCGCCGGGCGTCTCGTCGACGATCTCCGCGACAGCTTCGGTCGGCTTCGTCACATCGTCGACGAGCGCGACTTCGCCGTCAGTTTTTCCTGCGGCATCGCGACCTATCCCGAGTATCTGAGCGCCGGCGAGCTCATCGACGCCGCGGCCCGCGCCCTCGGCCGGGCCAAAAAAGAGGGCCGGAACCGCGTCGTCATGGAGTTGCCCCGCGTCTAGGTCGGGCCGGCCTGCCTGACAGCCTCCGCGATCGACCGAGCTCCTTCCAGGTCAGGGCCGCGAAGGGATCGCTCCCGCTCTCGAAGCGCATGAAGAGGAGGCTGGCGTCGCCGAAAGAAAGCGCCGGCGGTTTCAGGCTCAGGGCGACGGACAGGGCCTCGGCGGCGCTCGGGCTCGCTCCCGCCGTGGAAGACTTCGGCGGCCTGCACAGGAAGATGCCGAAGGCGCAGCGGACGGGCAGCCTCGTTTCGGAGCGAAAGCCGGCCCCGCCCATCAGCCGCAGGGCGGCCGCGGCCAGAACCTCCAGCGGACCTTCGGTTTGCAGATATATGAGGCCGTCGAGCAGGGCCGGCCGCCCGAGCCGAAAGGGCCCAGCCGCTCCCTTCCATGCGGCATCGAGAAAACGCTCCAGAGCCCTCCCTTTGAGGGGGAGGGGAGCTTCGCTCGGCCGCATCCCGATCGCGAGTGGAAGTATCTCGGGAAAGGCCAGCGCGGAGGCATCGCCGAGCTCGGAGAAAAGCCGGCGGCGGTAGAGGGCGATCTCTCTCGCGATATTCCCCGGCGGTTCGAGGGCCGCCAGGTAAAAGCGGCTCCCCTGCGGATCGCTCCGTGTTTGCAAAGGCACGGCGCCATGATAGAATGTCCGCAACTCGAAGCGCAAGGAAGCGACATGCGGCTCAAAGTCGAGCGCCTGGCGGAAGGCCTCACCAAAGTCATCTCATCCTGGAATTCGGTCGAATGCGTAGCTCTGGCGGAACATTCCGAGGACGACACGCTCGATCCCTACTTCGCTCTCGTACTCGATGTCTACCATCGGGGGCCGATCCCCGGCGCCGGAGACCGCCACGGCGCCTTCGCCGCGGCTCTGGGCGATCTCGGGGCCTTCGAGAGTTCCGCCGCCCAACCCAAGGATCGCTTTTTCTTCGAAGGCCTTCCGGTCCGCGTCGAATACAAGGACTCCGCGGGCGTCGACGAAATTCTCGACCGGGGCCTGGGCCTTCTCTGGGTGCTCAAGAACTCTGGTACCTATATGTTCTATCGCCTGGAGCGCTCGCGCATACTGTACCGGCGCAGTCCATGGATAGACGAGGTCCGGGCCGCCCTGGGCCGCTTTCCGCCGGAGATTTGGGAGGGCCTGCGGGAAGCCTTCGAAGCCAAGATGGAACACAGTCTTTCCGACCTCGGCGCAGCGGCCCTGATCGACGACGGATACTTCTACAGTGTTTCCTTCGCCGGGTTTCTCCGCTACGCGGCGGCTCTGCTCTTCATCAAGAACCGCCGTTTCGAGCCGTCTCATCGCGTGATCGGGGCACAGCTCAAGGAGCTCAAGCAGCTTCCCGAGGATTTCGAAGGCCGCTGGGAGACCCTTCTCCGCTCCGACAGCGACATGAGCCGCTCCCAGCAATACAAGATCGCCGAACTCATAGCCAAGAGCATCTTCGCGCTTCGCTAGGCCGGGCTGTCTTCTTCGCGAGTCGATACCATGAGTCGACGAACGCCGGTTCGTCTATCGCAAGCGGGCTTTAGAGAATCGCCCGCTTGAGCAGTCATCGGGTGCAGACAAAGCCGCCTTTGTCGGCAGTAATTTGGTGCGTTCTAGACATTCCATAGCACCATTCGATCGAAGCAAAGCTCCGTCCACTTTTTTGAGAAAGTTTCAGCCCTTGCCCAGGTCCAGGGCTTCCTCTATCGTGCGCAGGGCCCAGCAACGGGTGGCTTCGAGCAATTCCGCCGGCGCCAGTCTGAGCTCTCCCGCCTCCCGCTGCAGCGTGCTCGAGGCCGGCAGCAGGGTGGTCCAGAGATCCCGTTCTTCCGGCGCGAGAGTGCCGAGGTAGCGGAGAGAGGGGTCGCGCGGCAGGGGCAGCGTCCTCAGCCCGGCCGCGTAGGATTCGAGAAAGGAACGCGCGCTTTCGGCCGCCGGCCCGGGAGCGAAGACGCGTCGCTCGCGCCGAGCCGGCTTGGGACGCTTCGGCGTCGCGATGGCGACACCCTTGCTCCGAATGGGCAGGATGGACATGGCCGACCGGGCCGCGAATCGCTCGAGATGTTCCCTGTACGACATGAGGGGTTTCGTGAGATAGCGAAAGAAGGTGGAGCCGTCCTCGGCTCTGTCCTCCTCCCGGCTGACCATGGCGTTCCTGTAGACGAAGCCCGAAAACAGCCCTTCGCTGGGCGAGAGGCGGCCGGAGCGCTGGCCGAAATAGCCGTATATGTAGGTTCCCCGCGCATAGCTCTTACCCTCGGGGTAGGAGAAATCCGCCCCCGCGAGAAGGGTCTCCTCGGATCCCAGCGCCTCCGCGAGCGAGAGCGCGGCGTGCGTCACGTTGCCGCCGGAGGTATCCAAAGCCGGAAAGGCGCGAAAGCGCGACGAGATGTAGGCGCAGAAAGGGTGCCCCGAGGAAAAAAAACGGACCGGGGCTCCGAGCCTGGCTATGCGATTGGGCGAGGACAGATCCAGAACGAGGGGGATCCTGGGCGGGATTCCGCCCAGGAAGTGGTAGTAGCTTATGTGCTGGCAGTCTATCGATATAACCGCGTCCGGCCTGAGGCCCCCACCCAGGAGGGCGGGCAGACTGGTGTCCGTCGCTATGAGAAAGGCCCCCTCCTCCTTGGCCCGGGCGAGGGGCTGCATCGCGTCCTCGAGAGAGGGGCCGGCCGCGGCGACCGCGGCCCGGCGAATCGAGGGCAGCGGCGCTCCCTCGCCCTCCGAAGCGAAGAGGTTTCGCGCGGCGTTCTTGAGCCACAGCTTTCCGAAGAAGGCCTGGACGCTGTAATCGTCCGAAATGCTCTTGAGAACCTCGCGCACCGCATCGGCCGTCCTCTCGAATTTCTCCTTGTCCAGGTCCACGCGACCGCGGAGCGGCAGGCTCCTGAGATCGCCCGCGAGCGGCGGAACGTAGATCGAGAGGAGCCGCGCCGAGAGTTCTTCGGGTTCCGGGTCGAGTATGAGCGAAAAGCGCTCGTCGATGAAGAGCTCCGAAAGATCGATCGCTTCGAGAAGCGCCCTGAGGAGGGAGGGGGAGTACTCCACGACGAGCAGTCCGGTCGTGGCCGTCGACGCCAGATAGCGGCTGAGCGCGTAGCCGGCGCCGAGGCCGAGCGCAACGATGAAGCCCCCCGGCGGCTGGGCCGCCACGAGGCGGTCGGCCTCGCGTTCGGGATCGACGAGCGAGTGGAATGCCGCCTCCCGTTCGGGCAAGCGCAGCACCGGGACGGCCGCGCCGCTTCTTGCGGCGCGCAGTTCGAGGCGGCTGTCCGGATCGACGGCCATGAGTCTGTCGCCGAGGCTGGGGTCCGAGCGCGACAGCGCCAGAAGATTCCTCTTGAAAAAATGATCGCTCATCCGAGCAGTCTCCTCTCGATCTCCGCCAGGCTTCCATAGGTCCGTTCGCCCAGAACCCGTGCCGCGCCCGCGGGATCGGTTCCTGCGATGCTCGCACGTCCGGCTGCCGCCCAGTCGGGCAGATCGAAAAAGCGGTACAACTCGCGCAGAAACGGGTCGCGGGGGATCTCCCCCGACGCCAGGAGCGCGGCCCCTTCTTTCGCCGCGCGTTTCCATCGCGCGAAGGCCCGGCGAAGGTGGGCATGCCGCCGTCCTATCGGCGGAGCCGCACTCGTCGCGACGGGGCCGATCCGCTCTTGAACTCGGGATAGGAGTCCGGGCAGATCCGAGACCCCGATCGGGACGAATCCGGAAAGCTCGACGGGCGAGGGATCCAGCCTGAAAAGCCTGCCGGGGAAGGCGTGGGCGTCGAAGCCGAGGGCATCCGCGTAGGATTCGAGACTTCGCGAGCTGCGCCACTCGTCCGATCGCGTGGGATGCGGAGCCGAGTCGAGGATGCGCGCATAGGAGGCGGTCGAACAAGGAGCCAGCCGGCCGGCCCCGGCCGAGAGCAGGACATCGAAGGCGTGGGGAGAGGCATGCTCGCGCTCCCCTCTCACCGCGAGATCGAGACCGGCGGCGATTATGGGTCCCTGCGAAAGCCGCGCGGCCAGCAGCAGTGCACTCCCGGCCACAGTTCCGTGCGAGGGCAGCCGCAGGCTTTCGCCGAGAAGGGGAAGCAGCTCGCTCTCCACGAACGATTGCTGATCGAGAAGGACGATGGGAAGCTCTTGCCAGAGCTGGGACGAGGGAAGCGCGGTCAGGGGAGCCGCCAAAAGACAGCTGCGCCGTGCCAGGGGATAGAGGTGGCCGCGGCTCCAGAAGCCGCCGTCCGTGGCGATGACCAGATCCGGTTCCGTACCGGCCGCCCTGCAAGCCGTCAGCGCCGACGAGACGGCGATGAGAGTGAAGCCGCCGCGGTATGGCGCGAGGGCCCGGAGCGAAGAGCCCAGGCTCGGCCCCGCGGCGGCGAGCACGATGGGTCCGGCGAAGAAAGGCGGAATCGCGATACGTTCGATGAGGAGATAGGAGCGACAGGCATTGGCGAACCATCGCCTACCGAAAGTCCTGAGGGTCGCAGCGGAGCCGGCGAGCCGGTCCAGGACCGAACGCAGTGCCTCCCTGAAGCGAGCCACGCTCTCGGGAAAGGCCCGGGCGCCGGGGGGCCATTCCAGGACGGCGAGACCGGCCAGGGCATCCTCGTCGACCGATCGTTCCAGGAAATTCGCGAGGGCGATGGACGAATCGGGATACCAGGCGGCATCGTGTCCGCCCATTTCTTTGCCTCGAAAAAAAGGATGCGGCTGGAGCGCGATTATGGCCGCCCCGGGAAATCTGGCCCGAAGCCGGGGGCTGAGGTAGTCGAGGCAGGGGGCGAGGAGAACGATCGCGGTGGGACTGCGTCCGCCGATCCGGCTCTCGATGAAACGCTCGGCTTCGCGCTCGGGAGCGTAGGGCGAATGAAGGTACAGCCCATCGGCGCGGCAGACGGGCGATCCGCCCCGCGAACTGGCCAGGGCTAGGTCCATCGTCACTCCGCGAGGAATCGGGAGAGGTTCGTCTTCGCCGTGCCGCTCTCGAGATCGAGCAGACTCGACCTTCCTGCGGGGAGCTCTATGCCTTCGATGATGGGGAGAAATCTCTTGAGAGATTTTCGGAATTGAAAGAGGGCGAGGTCGGGATCGAGAGCCGATGTACCGAAGAACAGGCAGACGAGAAGGCCGTTCTCGGTGAGAACGGCCGCGCCGCTGCGTCCGAGCACGAGTCTCGCCGCCGCCGCCGCGGCGGAGAAGAAAGATATCGAAAGGATGCCCGGAACGCGAAGGTCGAGCTCGGCATAGCCGGGCTTGAGATCCAGAACGAGCGCCGCCGCGTAGCGTTCGTTGCGCGGGACCGACAGAAGCTCGCCGGCGGGATCGGAACGGGGAGAGAGGATGACGAGCGGAGGCGCCCCCCGCATGCCCGGAGCGGCCAGGAGTCGGCCGAGGGCGGAGACGGTCTCACCGTCTGCGGATTCCAATGCCCCGTCTACGAAGACCCATTGGCCCAGGATTTCTTCATGCGGCCCGAGGATGGTTGCGCCGCGGAGTCTCAGCGCGGAGGAGACGCCGAGCAGCGACGAAAGTACGGCAGTCGATTCCCGAGGCAGCAGCGAACCCGGCGTCACGGATCGCCGCGCGACGGACTCGGGAATGTATTCGCCGGAAATTGCAGGGAACCCCAGGCTTGCGGCCGCGGTCAATCCTTCTTCTCGAGGCAGAAAGAGCGCTAGGGCTCCGAGGGGCACGGCCTCGGAGATCCTCGCGAATACGGAGAGAAAATAGTCGGGAGTATCTCGAAGATCGAGCAGTTCCTCTTCCAGGGCGGCGATCTCGGCTATCGTGAAGGCGAAATGCGGAATAACGTAGACGGACTCGCCCGGGTCCTCGGCTTCCTGCGACCGTACCGCCCCGCTCGGAGGCGGAGTCGATACATGCGCTTGTACGGCGCTCGCCTTCGCGAAAAGGCCGCTCCGGTCACGCGTCGGGTTCGTTCCACTCAGGGCCTTTTCGAGGAGACTCATCTTCAGACCAAGCCCAGTTCCTCGAAGAGCCGCTTGTAGGTGTCGAAGTACTGGGAACGGGCGAACTCCTCGATCTTGTCCTCGGGCAGAGAGTCGAGAAGCTTGTCGAGATAGGCCAGAACGCTCTTTATTTCGGACTTGAGCCGCTCATCGCCGTGCGCTGCCGCAACCGGAGCGGCCGCGGGCTCTTCTTCGGCTTCGACCATCTCCTCGGCTTCGCCGAGATCTTCCTCTCTGGGGGGAATCGGCTTCGGACGAGCCGCTTGCGGAGCGGTCTCTTCCTCGATGTCGAGGATAAGCTCCTCTTCGGCCACTTCGAGCCGGGGCTGGGGCTGGGGTTTCCCGGGCTCCTCCCCGATGAAGAAGCTGTCATCGAGACTCGAGGGAATCTCGTCGGGATGGAGAGCGAAGGGCTCCGCGGCCTTGAGGGTCCGAGCATCGATCTCGGCCGCGAGAGTGTCTACGCCGGACGTATCCTCGCCCGTATCCTCGCCGGGCGTATCCTCGCCGGGCGTATCCTCGCCGGGGAGCTCTTCGAGTTCGGACAAGTCCTCGAGCTCTTCCTCCTCCGTCGATATCTCTTCATGGTGGAGACTGATCTCTTCCAGTGAGCTTTCTTCTATCTCGGGGAGAGTCTCGATGCTCTCCACTTCCACAGGATTCTCTTCGTTGTAGCCTGGACCGGCCTCCATGCCCAAGGTGAGTTCCTCGACGGATGCCTCGGGGAGCTCGACGAGAGGAAGCTCTTCGTCGATCTCCATGGCGGGCTCGAGTTCCTCCCCTTCCAGATCGAAGTCCGAAAGATCGGGCTCCACGAGCGGAACATCGGTCGGAAGTGCCTCGCCGAAGCCTTCGACGGACAGCTCGGATTCGAGGTAGGAAGTGTCTTCGGGAGCGGAAGTCATCGGATGGACGCCCTCTTCCGCCATGAGGCTGATCTCTTCGAACTCGGGAGTTCTCCCTTCGTCCGCCGCCTCGGGCACTTCGAGGTCGGCGGCTTCGCCGAGCCTCATTTCTTCGATCGCGGGTTCGATCGGGGCGGCGGAATAGTCGCCGCTTTCGGGAAGAATCGACTCGTCGATTATCGCGATGTCCTGGGGTTCGGGGTGCTCGAGAAGCTCGTCAAGGCTTTCCTCAAGCTCGTTTTCGCCCTGGCCCGAAGCCTCGGCGACCTCTTCGGTGAAGTCCGCGGTGTTGAGAATATTGTCGAGTTCGTCGCCGGTGAGGGCGATCGTCTCATCTTCCTCTTCGTCGAAGAAGCCGCCTGCGCCCGCCGTCTCTTCCTGGCCGCCTTCGGGAACCGCCGCGGCGACCGGTTCGTGTCTGAAGTCTTGCAGCTGGGCCTTGAGCGATACGAGTTCGCCGCGTATCGATGAGAGTTCGTCCGCGATTTTGAGCAGAATCTCCGAGGACGCGTCGAGAGTGCGAGCGGAGGACGGGGCGGGCGCGGCATCCGGCCCGCTTGATAGCTCCCGTTCGACGGCGGAAAGATCGTCGAAGCCTTGGGCAGGAGCCGGCGCGGCGGCCGAAGGGGGAGGCGGAGTCGGCTCGAACTCTTCGGGGTCCGCGAGAAAATCGTCGAACTCCGTGACTTCTTCGAAGCCGCCGAGCTCGGCCGCCTCGTCGGCCTCCGCGCGCGCTCGCTTTTCTTCGGCCGGAAGCGTATCGTCGAAGACGAGATCGATATCGAGGGGTTCGAAGTCCGATGCCGGCGCCGCTTCTTCGACGTTCCGGGCAGGCTCCGCGGGACTCATGAATTCGGCAGTCACATCGTGGGAGTCGAAGGAGGCCTCGCCCGCCTCGACGGCCGGAGCTTCTTCGGGATTGTCCAGGAAATCGGCCGAAACGTCTTCCATGGAAATCGAGGGAGAGGGCCTTGAGGGGGACGGAGAGCCGAGCCCCTCCACCGAGTCGATATCGATCTCCGCATAGGGACTGATGGGCGAGGGTTCCGCCGAGGCTTCGAGATCCTCGAGGGAAATGTCCACGGTGCTGGAATCGAGTTCCTCTATGTCTTCCGCTCCGCTTCGATGCGAGCCGGCGTCCTCGAGCATCGATTCCTCGAGCGGAGGGAGGTCTTCGATGTCCGGTAGGGGGCCCTGCTCGGACTCACGGACGATGTTTTCGAACTCCGAGTCGAAGGAACCGAGCAGCTTTTCCTCCTCTTCGGAGAGGAAGGATTCCTCGGGAAAGGTTTCGGATTCTTTCGAGGGCTCGAAATCGAGATCATCCGGAAAGGATACGGCCGTCTCTTCGGCGATGTCGTGCGGCTCCGTCTTTACCCATACGCCATACTGATCCAGCTCACCCTTCTGGGCCCCGGAATGCGACGCTTGATTCTTGGGATCGGTGTCGGAAGGTATGGCCATGGCAACTCCGTTACGGGCGGTCGTTAGTAGAATATCGGCAAATATGCGCAGAGCATTAACGGACCGAACTCCACTCTAAGCGTGCTTGTATCGCTTGTCAATAATCGGCGCGATCGGCGGGTCGAAGGTTCAAGAATCGGGCCGGATGAGCCGTTAATTGTGGAAGATGGCCGCTCGGAAACTTCGCCGGGGATCGTCGTCCCCGCGCTCATCGTTCGGAATGCGCATTGTCTTCGCATTCTGCGCCGCTCTTGCGGCCTATTGTCTGCTTTCGGCCTTGGCCGGCCCCGCGGGGGCCATAGCATACCGACAGCTCATGGAAAGGCGGGCTGCGATGGCCGAAAATCTCGGAACCCTGAGCCTCATCAACACCGAGCTGAGAAGCCGCCTGGATTCGCTCAGGTCCGATGCCGACCGAGCCGCGCGCGAGGCGCGCGCGCTGGGTTATTTCCGTCCCGGCGAGAGCGAGATCGTGCTTGCCGGCGGGAATTCCGCGAATGCGCCCCTCGATGTGGGCACGATAGTTCCCATGCTTCCGCCCCGCAGCCTTTCCGAATCGGCGATCAAGGCTGCTGCTGCCTTCGTCGGATTGGCGCTGCTCGCCCTGCGCCTCCCGCGCAGGCGGCGACGATGATCTTCAACGGAATAGCCGGGTCCACTCCGAGTCTCTGACATAATTGTTGTCGACGCTCACCGTTCCGCTCGAGTCGACTTTGACGAAGACGGACTCTTTGGTTCCGACAAGTCTGTCTCCGGAGCGCGTCAGGGAGAACACCCACTTCCACGGCCTAGCCTTTTCGGCCACCTGTTCGGCCGCCGCATATTCCAGGCCGGGGCTGCGATAGTAGTCGGGAATACTGGTCTGGTCCTGCACGATCAGGACCTTCGAGCCGTCGATGGAGGCGCGCACGCGCATGCTCGCCCCCGAGAGCAGTATGGCTATTCCCCTTCCATCGTCGAAAAGCGATATGCGCTCCAGCCCTTTGTCGCCTTTCCAGGCTCCCGCGATCTCCGCGAGGCTGGGGGACGGGTCGAAGTCGGGGACGCTTCGACCGGTTTCGGCCGCTACGCCTTCCTGCGAACCGGGTTGCCCGTCCGGAGGCCCGCTCTCGGATGCATCCGAAACCGGCGAGGGCGGAGCCGGGAAGAGGCTTTGAGTGAGTCGACGACTGGCGAGTATGAGTTCGTTGACCGAGGTGGCGGTATCGGAAACGCTGCGCTTTTCCCCCGAAGACACATCGGTAAGGTCCAGTGTGAACACGATTATGCCGGCTACGCTGCTGGCGTCTCCGGAGAGAATAAAGTCGGCGGCCAAAGGCGCGACATCCTTGGGGACGCCCAGCTGGACGGCCGTCTCCGCTTCTCTGAGGGCGAGTTCCTGTCCCTCGGTATCTATGACGCGGAAATTGCGCATCTCGACGACATAGCTCGTGATGAGGTTCTGAAGCGCGGTCGCCTCGCTCGCGGACAGAGCGTCTCCGCCGAAAGGCATGACCCTGAGCACCGGCTGCCCCGGCTCGGCCTTGGCGGGAAGGACTAATGCCAGCGCCAGGACCAGGAGCGGAACGAATCGCATTCGTAAACTCCTTCGGCTTCCCCATAACATACTGCCGACGAGTCTGGAACGCCAGACTTCAATTGAGCAGACTGTTTTGAGCTTCTGCACCCGAGGGCGCAGCGCTCCCTCTCCCCTTCGAGGGAGCGGGCGTCGCGCCGCCGCCGGCGTTCCCGGCCGTCGTTCCGCCCGCCGGGGGAGCGGAGAGATCCAGGCCTGGAATATCGATCTTCAGGCTGGCGTCCGGTCGGGGGCCGGTGCCGGAGAACTGGGCCTGAGTGCCCAGCTTGTCGAGAAGCCGCCGGTCCCTCTCTTCGCCGAACTGGTGGATATCGCAGAGTTTGTCGGGCTGGGTTCCGTCATAATAAAGAAGAGTCGAGAGGCCTTGGTCGCACGCCGGCGTCGGAAGCAGCCCCGAGACAGAACAGACAGTCACCTCCGCCAGTCCCGTCTGAGGTCTTACGAAAGGCTTGTATGGCAGACCGCGGTTGATGTCGTGCATGTAGTCCGCCCAGGTCACTCCGGCGAGGGTTGCTCCCGTCTGATCGACGCCGAGGGAATTCCCGGGGCGGTCGAAGCCCAACCAGATCGCCGTGGTCATGTAGGGGGTGAAACCCACGGTCCATGCGTCGGCCCAATTCTGGGTCGTGCCGGTCTTGCCGGCGGCGGGCATGGTGTACTTCTTGCCCTTCGAGTCGGTGTAGGTGAAAGAGGAGCCGTTGCCTGTGGGGCCGGCGAGCGTACCGGTCTTGACGACCCGTTCGAGCATATCGACCATGATCGCGGCGTTTTGCTGGCTTATGATCTGAATATTTTCGCCCACTTTTTTCTGCTGCGTGCGAAGATCCTTCTCGGGTTCGAGTATGACGCGGCCGTCGCGATCCTCGACCGAGCGGATCGCAATGGGCGTGACCGCCTTGCCCTGGTTCGCGAATACGGAAAAGGCCCGCGCCATTTGCAGTGGGGTCACGCCGATGACGCCGAGCGCGAGCGGATATACCCGCGGGAAGGTCCGGCGAATTTCCGCGGGATCCGTTATGTCGAGCAGCAGGGCCGCGCGGTCGATGGCGGCGTCGAAGCCTATCGCGTCGAGGACCTTGACCGAGGGGACGTTCATGGAATGGGCGAGCGCGTACCAGAGCAATACCGGTCCCTTCCATTCGCCCATGTAATCCAGGGGGATGTAAGGCGTTCCGTCGTCGTTGTAGAAGACGACGGGACTGTCGTAAATCATGGTGCCTTCGGTGAACTTGCGCGAATCGATCGCGGCCGAATAGTAGAGCGGCTTGAAAGACGAACCGGGCATCAGCAGGGACTGCGTGGCCCGGATGAGCTGATTGGACTGGTCGAACTTGGCTCCGCCGACGAGAGCAGTGATGTAGCCGGTGTCGTTTTGAATCGTGACGAGAGCGCCCTCTACGGTCGTCTTCTCGAGCTCTTTCTTGATCTGCCCGGATTCCGCGTTGGCCATGGCTTTCAGGTCCGGCAGGCCGAAGAGGAGGGCGGCGGCGTCCACGGTGGGGTTGATGCGCGCCTGATAATAGTCGGTGATGCTGTTCTTGACTTTTTCTTCGGAGACCGCGAGCGGGTTCAGATCGAACGAGAGACCGAGGAGTTCGACGATCGGGATGTAGACGTTTTCCGCCTCTCCGAGACTGGCGTTGCTGGAAATGCGATAGCTCCTGTTGGCCTGGTCGATGCCGCGTTTCATGTACGCATCGGCGGCGGCCTGCTCATCGAGATCGAGGGTGGTGTTGACCGTGAGGCCGTCCTTGTAGATGTCCCATGATCCGTAGAGCATATCCTCGAGTTGGCGGCGTACGTACTCGCTGAACCAGGGCGCCCTGTCGTTTCGCATGAAAAATGCGCTCGAGGCGACTCGGGTATAGTCGAAATTGTCCCAATATTCGTTGAAGGAGTCGTCCGCCGCCCGCTTGGTGCAGTAGCCGTGCTTGACCATCTCGTCGAGGACCTCCCGCGATCTGGCGCGGGCGTTGTTGGGATTCTTGAACGGATCGTACTTGGTCGGGCTGGAGAGCTGGATGACGAGGATGGCCGATTCCGCCAGAGTCAGGTCCCGCGCCGAGTGGCCGAAGAAATACTTGCTCGCGGCCTCTACGCCGTAGACGCCCGGTCCCATTATCATGCGGTTCAAATACTGTTCGAGAATCTCTTCTTTAGTATAGCGACGTTCGAGCTGGAGAGCCCACCACAATTCCACCAGCTTTCGCTTCAGGCTTATGTCCCGCCTGTCGGCGTAGAGCGTCCCGGCCAACTGCTGGGTTATCGTGGATCCCCCGCCGAAGTTCCGATGCGTGACGACACCGAGAAAAGCGCGGAATATGCCTTTGATCGTAAAGCCGTGATGGCGATAGAAGGATTGGTCCTCGCGCGTTATGAGCGCATCGATGAGAAACCGGGGGAGTTCCTTGATGGAGATCATTTCCCGCTTCTCGTCGGAAAAGAACTCGGTTATGAGCCTTCCCTTTATATCCAGTATCCTGGTCGGAAGGGCGGGTTGGTTATCCGTGAAGTTCTCGTTGTTGCTGATGTTCTCCGTGGCTGCGATGGCCACTCCGGCCGCGATGCCGAGGAGAAGGGCGGCCGCGACGGCCGCGACGAGCAGAACCCGTGCAACCCTGGCCGGCCTGGATGCGGGCGACATGGGGCTAGCCTACGCGAATGCCGCTCTCTTGGTCAAGTTCATTGCCGTTGCCGGAATCGGCTCCGGCCGCAAAAACAAAAAAGGGCCGGCTTGGGGAAACCGGCCCGCCCGTTATGGGTGCCGGATATACCATAGTAGACTGGGAGGGGAACTATGATCTGATCCGACATCAAGAATATCGGCACCGGGCACTATTAATTTAACGCTATAGTGAATCTTTTTAAAGAGTGAATCGCTTGAGCCGATTCCGAAACTTGGTTACTATTAACCCGACGTCAAAACTTGGTTGGTTTTGAAATCGGCTTCGCATTTGCCCTCCATACGTATCGTTGGGAAGAAACCGATATGTTGACAGATAAATCGATTTTTAGGTATCATTTGAGTATAAAAATATAGATTCGTGCGGAATCATCATCAGGAGGGACTAAATGAAAGTCGCAATCAACGGTTTCGGGAGGATCGGCCGCCTCGTATTTCAGGCCATGGTGGACCAAGGTCTTCTCGGCAAGGACAAGATGGACGTCGTGGCGGTGGTGGATATATCCACCGATGCCAGATACTTCGCGTATCAGCTCAAATACGACTCCATCCACGGCAGGATGAAGGCCGACATCTCTTCGAAGAAAAGCAACCCCTCTCTGGCCGAGGACGATATATTGGTGGTCGACGGCCACGAGGTCAGGTGCGTCATGGCCGAGAAGGAACTCAAGAACCTTCCCTGGGCCAAGCTCGGTGTGGAGTACGTCATCGAGTCGACGGGTCTCTTCACCGACGAGAAGGCCTGGGGCCATCTCGAGGCCGGCGCCAAGAAGGTTATCATCAGCGCTCCCGCCAAGTCCAAGGCCGAAGACAAGAAGATTCCCACCTTCGTCATGGGCGTAAACCAGGACAAGTACGATCCGGCCAAACACAATGTAGTATCCAACGCTTCCTGCACCACCAACTGCATCACGCCCCTGGTGCATGTCCTCCTAAAGGAAGGAATCGGGATCGAAAAGGGACTGATGACGACGATTCACTCCACTACTGCGACCCAGAAGACCGTGGACGGGGTCTCCAAAAAGGACTGGCGGGGAGGCCGCGCGGCGTCGATCAACATCATTCCCTCCACCACCGGCGCGGCCAAGGCGGTGGGCGAGGTCCTCCCCGAGACCAAGGGCAAGCTTACGGGCATGTCCTTCCGCGTTCCCACCCTGGATGCATCGGTCGTGGATTTCACCTTCACCGCTGCCCGTGATACCTCGATCGAGGAAATCAACGACCTCATGAAGAAGGCCTCCGAGACCTATCTCAAGGGCATACTCGGGTTCTGCGACGAAGATTTGGTCTCCACCGACTTCATTCACGACAATCGTTCCTCGATCTATGACAGCCTGGCCACACTACAGAACAACCTTCCCGGAGAAAAGCGCTTCTTCAAGGTCGTGAGCTGGTACGACAACGAGTGGGGTTATTCCAGCCGCGTCGTGGACCTGCTCAAGTACATGGGCTCTAAGAAGTAAACGGAAGCAAAAAAATCACCACGGAGCCACAGAGGCACGGAGCAATAAAAGAAAGATCGAGAGGGAGAGGGTAGATAAGGGAGGGAGGAAGAAGCCGTCCTAGCGTCTTTCAGACTTTTCATTCCTCCCTCCGCTTTCCTTCTTCTGCTCTCCTCTCTTGTCCTCTGCGCCTCTGTGGTTATCTCTCCCATGGAGGCAATCATGCTCAGGACAGTCAAGGACATCGAGCTCAAAGGCAAGCGGATTGTCATGCGCGTCGACTTCAACGTGCCCATGAAAGATGGGAAGGTCCAGGACGACACTCGCATCGTCGCGGCCATTCCCACGATCAAATACATACTGGAAAAGGGCGCGAAGAGCCTGGTGCTCATGTCGCATCTCGGCGACCCTAAAAAAGATGCCAAGAAGGCCAAGGAGAAGGCCGAAAAAGACGGCAAACCCTGGGATGAGGCCGCATACATCGCCGGGAAGCACCGCATGAAGCCGGTCGCCGAGTATCTCGCCGCCAAGCTCGGGAAGCCCGTCATCTTTGCCGGCGAGGATTCCTGTTTCGGCAAGAAGGCCTTCATCGAGGCTCAGAGAGAGGGCAGCATAGTCATGCTCGAAAACACTCGCTTCCATAAAGAGGAGACGAGCGAAGACCCGGCGGAGCGCGACAAGCTCGCACGCGAACTCGCGAGCTACGGCGAGATTTTCGTCAACGATGCCTTCGGGACAGCCCACCGCGACCATGCGTCGACGGCGAGCGTCGCGAAATTCGTCAAAACATCGGTCGCGGGTTTCCTCATGGAAAAAGAGGTGAACTACCTCGAGCCCATGGTCGTCAATCCACCCAAGCCCATGGTGGCCATCATCGGCGGAGCGAAGGTGTCCTCGAAGATCGCCGTCCTCGAGTCGCTTCTCAAGAACGCCTCGGCCCTCGTAATAGGCGGAGGAATGGCCTACACCTTCCTGAAGGCTCAGGGACACAAGGTGGGTACCTCTCTCGTCGAAGACGACCAGATCGACACCGCCCATAAAGTGCTGGACGCGGCGAAGAAGGCCGGCGTAGCGATCGTTCTGCCTCTGGATCATGTCTGCTCGGAAAAATTCGACGCCCAAGCCACTCCTCGCGCGATCGACGGCACGGATATTCCCGATGGGCTCATGGGCATGGATGTCGGCCCCAAAACCCTGGCGGAGTACAAGAAGGTGCTCGCTTCCGCGAAAAGCGTGGTCTGGAACGGCCCTGTCGGCGTCTTTGAATTCGACGCCTTCGCGAAAGGAACGGGCGAAGTGGCCAAGCTCGTGGCCGAAGCCACTGCCCGCGGCGCCACGACGGTCGTCGGCGGCGGAGATTCGGTCGCTGCGGTCAACAAATTCGGTCTCGCCGGGAAAATGTCCCACGTTTCCACGGGAGGCGGCGCATCGCTGGAATTGCTCGAGGGCAAGAAATTGCCCGGCATCGAAGTCTGCCGCTCGTAATAGGGAAATGGATGAAAAATAAGCCACGGAGGCACAGAGGTAAGAGGAAGAACGCGCTGGAGGAGAAAGAAATGCAAAGAGTAGGACCATGTCCTTCTTTTCATTCTCTTCCATAAATTTCCTTCTCTTTTTCTCTCCCCCATTCCCTCCGTTCCTCTGTGGCTCGATACGTAATTGATACAAGGAGCAGTCCATGCGTTCGTATTTCATCGCCGGCAATTGGAAGATGCACAAGACAGTAGCGGAATCCGCGGCGCTGGCCCGAGAGCTCGTAGCCGGACTTCGCGGCTGCAAGGAAAGACTGCTCGTCGCTCCCGCCTTCACGGCCCTGGCGGCCGTCGCGGATGTCGTGAAGGGCAGCAACATCATGCTGGGCGCCCAGAATATGGGGCCGGAGGAGCAGGGAGCCCATACCGGGGAGGTTTCCGTGCTCATGCTCGAGGATCTCGAGGTCAAGGCCGTCATCCTAGGGCACTCCGAACGTAGACATTCCTATGCCGAAGGCGACGAGCTCATCAATAGAAAGCTTCTCCTGGCCCTCAAGCACGGGCTCGAGCCCATTTTATGCGTGGGCGAGACTCTCGAGGAGCGCGAGAGCGGCCGTCTCGATGCGATCGTGGGTTCCCAGGTCAGGAAGGGACTGACGGGAGTGGATGCGACTGCGATGCGCAACGTGACCATCGCCTACGAGCCGGTGTGGGCCATAGGCACCGGCAAGACCGCCACACCGGAAGATGCGGACGCCGTCCACGCTTTCATACGGCGGATAGTCGCCGATCTTTACGGCGAAGCCGCGGCCAAGGTCCTCTGCATCCAATACGGCGGTTCGGTAAAGCCGGACAATGCCGCCCAGCTCATGGCCAAGCCGAACATCGATGGGGCGCTCGTCGGTGGAGCGAGCCTCAAAGCCGAGACCTTCGCGCCCATCGCGCGCTTCAGGAGCTGATCCGCCTCGACGCTCCGGATATCTCGATCCGGAAAGGCCTTGCCAAGCCGGGTCCTTTCCGGTAGGATGTACGAAAAGGGACTCCCGCGGTCGCGGCCGGCCCGTACCGTCAGTTCGGAGAATTCAGCATGGGCATTCTGGGAATAATACTGCTCGTCGTATTCGTAATCGTCGCTCTCCTTCTCGTTCTCATGGTCGTGATCCAGGATTCGGATTCGGACTCTCTCGGCGGACTCTTCGCCGGCGGCTCAGGCAGTGCCTTCGGTTCGCGCTCGACCAATGTGGTGGTGCGCTTCACGTATGTGCTGGGCGCTCTATTCTTCGTCACCGCTTTTTCTCTGGCCCTCATCAACAAATCCTCGCTGGGCAATGTCGCAGCCGCAGCTCAGAAGAATAGCAGTTCCGCGCCCTCCGAGTGGTGGAACGCGCAGCCGCAGAATGCCGCACCCGCTTCGCTCCAGGGGCAGGAAAGCACCACCGCGGACGGCAATCAGGTCAATGCTCCTCCGCCGGCAGTTCCGGCGCCCGCGACGAAGTAGTGTCTGTCTCCGAGCCCTCGAGGAGGGGGTGATCGGGCTCTAGGGGCTAAAGGCTTCCGACCGGGTTTTCGGCCGGAAGGGGGCTTGCATGCTGCTACAGCAGGTGTTCACGCCCGGCCGCATCAAGGTTGGGCTCGAGAGCGAAGACAAGGACGAGCTTTTCGAGGAGCTCGTCGATGTCCTTGCGCAGGGAGATGGTCGTAATTTTCCCCGGACCGCCGTTCTGCGAGCCGTCCGCGAACGCGAAGAGAAAATGTCTACCGGCATAAAAAAAGGGATCGCGCTTCCGCACGGCAAGGTGGAAGGCATCGACGGCCTGACGGGTGTACTGGGCATTTCCAGTCGCGGAATCGAATACGCCTCCCTCGACGGCGAACTGGTATATATAATCTTTATGCTTCTAACTCCTCCACAGAATTCGGAGCTTCACCTCAATGCCCTGAAGAGTCTCGCCAGACTGCTCGATGACCCGCAGTTCTATACGAACCTGGCGGCGGCGAAGAGTGCGGATCAGGCTTTCGGAATTATCAAGGAATTCGAAGACTTCGTTCGAATATAGGGGCTTTCGGAAATCCAAAGGGGGAGTGCGGCATGCCTTCTCAGGATGTTCTGGACAGACTCTTCGCGATCGAGCATGAAGCCGAAGGCCTTGTGGCAAAGGCGCGCGCCGAATCCGAACGCAGGACGGCGGCGGCCAGGGAACACTCCCGACTGGTCGTGGCCGCGGCGGTGGAGTCGGCCTCGGCCGCCGCGATCGCGAAAAAAAAGGCCTCGGCCGCCGCGGCGGAAAACGAGTACAGAAGCGCCGTCGAATCCTACTGCCGCGAGATGGAAAGCCTTCCCGTGGACGATGCGGCCTTCCGTTCGGCCTGCGAGCGCGCCTTGGCGGAGCCTCTCTGATGGCCGCTTTCGGGTGGGCATATCGCTATGCGCGCATCTGCGGCTCGTCTTCGCGCTCCCGCCTCGGAGCGCGCGCGGCGGAGCTGGCGCGCACCGGCCGCGTCGGCGATCTCTGGCGCGAGCTTTTCGGCGACGATCCGCCGCCCTTGCCCTCAACGCTGCTCGCCGCAGCTGCCGAACGTCGACTTCGCGTCGAGGCGGCAAGGCTCTTCGCCCGCATCGCGGGACCTTCCGTCATGGACCAGGCTTTTTTCCGCGCACTCTCGGCCAAGGCGGAGTTCCATCTCGTAAAGCATCTTCTCGCATCGATGAGGGGCGCCGCTTCGGCGACCGGCTCTCAGCCTCCGGACGCGGCCGAGCTCGCTTCCCCTCCCTCCTTCGACTTGAAGGCCTTCCCCGATCCTGTGGCCATGTTCCAAGGTTCTCGTTTTTCCTGGATAGCCGAGCAAGGCTTCGAGAATTTGGCGGAGGCTCAAAATCGTCTGGACAGGCAATATTACGAAGAACTCTGGGCCGCCCTCGACTCGGTTTCGGGGCCTGCCCGCGGCTCTCTGCCTTTGCTCCTGGCGAGAGACGTAGAGGTGGAGAATCTGCTCTGGGCGCTGCGGCTGCGCCGCTATTACGCCCTGCCGCGGGACGCCATAGTTCCTCTTCTTGTCCGCCTGCATGGACGGGACTGCGGAAAATCGGCCCTGGCGGCTCTCGCTTTGCGGCCCGACGTCAGGGCAGACTGGGTGGGATGGGAATGGGAGGCACTCATCAACGACGCGGCTTCGCCCGGGCAGGCCTGGTATTTCGATGTCCGGTACTTCGAACGGACACTCCGTCGGCGACGTTTCGCCGAGCTGCGACGCGCGTTCCATCTCGAGCCTTCCACCTTCGTTCCATTGTACTGCTATTTCAGGATCAAGGAATACGAAACCGCCTCCATCTTCGCGGTCATCGAGGGCCTGCAGCTCGAGGCGCCTTTCGCGGAGATCTCGGACTTCGTCGAAGGATTGACGGAGGTCCGATCATGAGCACCGTTGCCATGCGGAGGGTCGAGCTCTTCATCATGAAAAGCGACATCGATGCCGCCCTGAAGGTGCTGGGAGAGTCGGGTTGCTTCGAGCCCATCGTGCCGCGGACACCGAAAAAGGAAGCGGATCAGGGCCGGAAGTCGAGCGAAGCGTCCGCGTCGCCGAGCGCCGCCGAACGCCTGCGAGCCGTCAAGCGGACGCTCGACCTCGCCTATCCCGACACGATACCTCCGGGCACCCGCCTGCCGGGCTCGGATGAGGCGGTCGAGCTGGAACGCATTTCCGTCAAGGCCGCTGCGTTCGAGGCCCTCCGGTCCGCCAACGAGGAGAAGGTCGCGCGGACGCGCGACCTTCTCGAGGAGGCCCGTTCCTTCGCGGGGCTCAAGCTGCCCTTCCGCGAGCTGGACCACCTCTCCTTTCTGGCCCTGCGCATCGGACACATAGATCCGGCGGCCATGGAGACTCTCGCTTCGAGCGTAGGCGATCGTGCCCTCATCCTCCCCGTGGACGATCGAGGGTTCATCGTGGCCGCCGCAACCAAGAGGGGACGCTTCGCCCTCGATACGGAGCTGAGCAGATCCGGATTCAAGCCGCACGTTTTTTCCCCCGATTTCGAGGGCCTCCCTCCATGGCTGCCGGAAAGACTCGAGAGGGAGCTCGCGGCTTTGGCCACGACGACCGCTGATCTCGATCTGGCGCGCACCGAACTCGCATCGGAACTGGCGCCGAGCTGGCGCTCGCTGACGGCCTCGTATGCCGTGTGCGGGACCATCGAGGGACTGAAGAGGGACCTCGATTCCTCGTCGCAGGTTTTCCGTCTCGAAGGCTGGATTCCGCGCGACCGTCTGAAAATGACGAGCGCCGCGTTGTGCGAAATCACGGGCGGACGCCTGGCCATGCGGACCTGGACCCCGCGTGAGCTCAGGGATCTCGGAAGCGGAGAAGTGGAAGTCCCCGTTCTTCTCAAGAAGCGGCCGTACGTATCGAGCTTCGAGAGGCTCGTTCTCTCCTACGGCACGCCGATATACGGGACGGTCGATCCGACGCCCTTCGTGGCCTTTTTCTTCACGCTTCTTTTCTCGATCATGTTCGGCGATCTGGGACAGGGCGCGCTCATACTGTTCGCCGGTCTTCTTCTGCGCCGGGGCGTTTTTCCGCGCTTTGCCGGCTGGAGGCCCTTCGCACCCATCGCCATGGGCGCCGGCATAGGGTCCATGGCGATGGGACTGTTGACCGGTTGTTGTTTCGCCAGTGAGACGTGGCTGGTTCCGCTCGAGAGAATCCTGACCTCACTCGTGCTTGGACATCCCGCCGATCGGTTTCTGGCCCTCATGCCGCAGGGTGGGGTCGGCAGGATCATATCTTTCTTCGGCTTTACGCTGGCGATCGGCATCGTCGTCAATTCGATCGGCCTCGTACTGAATATCGTGGATCGTTTCCGGACAGGTCGGAAAGGGGAGGGGTTTTTTTCGCGGACCGGTCTCTGCGGCACGGTGTTTTTCCTCTGGACTGTGGGCATCGGCGCGAGGGCGCTGCTGGGGGGTAGGCCGGCGTGGTTCGATGTCATCGGATTGGGACTGCCCGTCGTCCTCATGATATTCGAAGTCCCCCTGGCGAGTCTCGTCGATCGACGTCCGGCTCCGCCCGGCGACGGCGCGTTCGCCTTCGCCATCGGCGGATTCGTCACCATCCTGGAATCGGTGTCGTATTTCCTCTCCAACAGTCTGAGCTTTCTCCGTGTCGGCGCTTTCGCCCTCTCGCACGTCGTCTTGTCCTTCATCGTCTTTGCCATGGGCGACCTGATCCGGGAGCGCGCTCCGGGCGGCCTGATCTGGGAGATTCTGGTCGTCATCTTGGGCAATTCGATTATCCTGTTCCTGGAAGGCATGATCGTCGCGATCCAGGTCATCAGGCTCCAGTACTACGAATTCCTTTCGAAGTTTTTGACGGAGACGGGGAGGCCCTTCGCCCCCCTTCGATTCAGATTCGCAAAGGAGTGACCATGAAAAAGCGCTTCGCGTTCTGGGCATTCTTCGTCGTGATTTTCGCCGTGCTCGCCGTCGCGCCCACCGCCGCGCAGGCTGCCGCGGAGGGGGGGGGCGCTTCCGTCTCGAACTCCGCTTCCTGGAAGTACATCGCCGCGGGTCTGGCCGCCGGCCTGTCCTGCATCGGTGGGGGCATCGCGGTGGGCCAGCTCGGTGCGGCCGCGATGGGAGCCATCGCCGAAAACGCGAGTCTGTCGGGGAAGGCCCTGCCCTACCTCGGCCTGGCCGAAGGAATATGTCTCTGGGGCTTTCTGGTGGCCCTGCTCATCCTTCTGGTCTGATTATGGCGGACATTTTCGTCATTGCGGAGGAGGAGATCGTTCTCGCCTTTCGACTGATCGGTGTGGATGGGCGAGGGGTCACGGGACGGGACGAGGCGCTGGATGCCTTCCGTTCGGCAACCGCCCCGCGCGAAAAAGGCGCCCGACCCAAAGTCCTCGTCATCACCGAAGAAATCGGGGACATGCTCGAGTCCGAGCTCGAGGGTTGGAGCTCCTCCGGCGCCTATCCGCTCGTCGTCCCGATACCTTCGCAGAGGCCGGGCCCGGCGGGACATCGAAGCATCGTCGACGCCATCCGGCGGGCGGTCGGGATCGCGGTTTGATGGACCGGGGCTGGGCATGGAAGAGATAGCCGCAAGCGACGCGATCCAGAAGGAAATTCTCGACGATGCGCGCAAGAAGTCCGAATACCTCCTGCGCCAGGCCGAAGGCGAAGCGTCTCGCATCGCCGCGGAGGGCGAGGAACGCGCCAGGACCTCGGCCGCAGAGATCGCTTCGGCGATCGATGCGCGGATCGATCGTGAGCGGGAAGAGCTTCTGGCCAGAATCCCCCTCGAGAAGGCGCGCTTCAGGACGGAACTCGTAGACCGCAGACTGAGAGCCTCGCTTCGGGACTTTATGCGCGGCTTCGACGAAAAGCGGATCGCAGTCCTGTCCGCGAGATTCCTGCGAAACGCCGCGTCTCAGCTCGAGGGGAAGGCGGTCTCGCTGCGTTATCGCGGCATTTCCGCCGATCTTGCGGCGAAGACCCTCAGGGAGAGCGTCCCGGCCGTGGGGGATACTTCGCTGGAAGAGGATGTCGGACTCCCCGCCGAGGGCATGACGGTGGAAACGGCGGACGGAAACCTGCTCGTTCGGGCCACGATGGATCTCGTCGAGGAGGAATTGGCCGACAGGCGCAGGGGAGAGCTGGCTGAAGCGCTCTTCGGGAGGGCTTTGACGCCATGATTGAAGGCCGCATAACGCGTGTCATGGGACCCGTGGTCATCGCCGCCGGCATGGGGAGCGTGGGACTGTTCGACGTCGTCGAGGTGGGAGAGGCCCGCCTGTCGGGCGAGGTGATTCGGATGGACGATCGCGGCGCCACGATACAGGTGTACGAGGACAACACGGGCATGAAGCCCGGCGAGGTCGTGCGTTCCATCGGCAAGCCTCTTTCCGTGGCGCTCGGACCGGGGCTCCTCGGGACGATCTACGACGGCATACAACGACCGCTGGACAGACTGAAGGCGTCCACGGGTTCCTTCATCGCCGCCGGCACCAAGAGCGAACGACTGCCGCTGGACTCGGTTTGGGCCTTCGCCCCGGCCCTGGGCGTCGGCGATCCGATCGGCCCGGGAGCGCTTCTGGGCACGGTTCGCGAAACCGAGCTCGTCGAGCACCGCATTCTCGCGCCTCCCGACACGAGACTCGGAAAAGCGGTCCGAGTCGCGGGCGAGGGGACTTACGCGTTGCGCGACATGGTTGTGGCGTCCGATTCCGGAGAGGAGTTCGGCATGGTCCAGGAGTGGCCCGTGCGCCGTCCCCGCCCGGTGCGAAGGCGGCTTCCGCCGACCGAACCGCTCATGACCGGTCTCCGCGTCATCGACGTTCTCTTCCCTATTTCGAAGGGCGGGACGGCCGCCATCCCCGGGGCCTTCGGCACGGGTAAGACGATGACCCAGCATGCCTTGGCCAAGTTCTGCGACGCCGACATCATCGTGTACGTCGGATGCGGCGAGCGCGGCAATGAGATGACCGAGGTGCTCACCGAGTTCCCTCACCTCGTCGATCCGCGGACGGGTCGCTCGATCATGGAACGGACCATCCTGATCGCCAACACTTCCAACATGCCCGTGGCGGCGCGCGAGGTCTCGATCTACACGGGCATCACCCTCGCCGAATATTATCGAGACATGGGCTACGACGTGGCGGTCATGGCCGACTCCACCTCGCGATGGGCGGAGGCGCTGCGGGAATTGTCGGGGCGGCTCGAAGAGATGCCTGCCGAAGAGGGCTTCCCGGCCTACCTGCCGACCCGGCTCGCCGGATTCTACGAGCGCGGCGGCCGCGTCGAGACCCTCGGCGGAAAGGCGGCTTCCATTTCAATCATCGGTGCAGTCTCGCCGCCCGGCGGCGACTTCTCCGAACCCGTCACCCAGCATACCAAACGTTTCATCCGCTGCTTCTGGGGCCTCGACAAGGACCTCGCGTATTCGCGGCACTATCCGGCGATTTCCTGGATCGATTCGTATTCGGAGTACGTCGAGGAACTGAAGGAATGGTGGGACGGCGTGGACCCATCCTGGTTTTCGCTGCGCTCCCGCGTCATGGAGCTCTTGAAGCGCGAGCAGCGTCTCGAGCAGATCGTCCGACTCATCGGACCCGATGCCCTGCCCGACGAGCAGAGGCTCATCCTGATCACGGCCGACTTGCTCAAGAACGGCTTTCTGCAGCAAAGCTCCTTCGACGAGACGGACCGTTACTGCGCGCCGGCGAAGGCCATCCTCCTCATGAAGGCGATCATGGATTTTCATGTGCGCGCCGAGGCGGCGATAAAGCACGGAATTCCTCTGTCGCACATTGCATCGCTGCCCGTCCGGGAGCGCTTATCGAGGCTGAAATCCGAAGTGTCCAACGAAGGGACCGAAGGCATCGCCGAGATCATGCGCGAAGTCGCCTCGGTCTTCGAGGAGCTCGAACGGGGCGCGATCGCGGAGGAAGGCCGATGAGAGGGATAGAACACCGAGGCATCGTCCACGCGGAGGGCCCGATCATCATCGCCGAGCGCACCGAGACCGCGGGCTTCGGGGAGCTCGTGGCCGTCTACGGCCGCGACGGCGTTCGGCGAGTGGGCAGAGTGCTGGACACATCCGATCGGAGGGTAGCGATCCAGCTTTTTTCGTCGAACTCGGGGCTTTCGCTCGAAGATACGAAGGTGGAGTACTTCGGACGGGCTCTCGAACTTCGCGTAGGCCTCGATCTCCTGGGCCGAATCTTCGACGGTCTGGGGAAGCCCGCCGACGGTTACCCGGAGATCCTGTCCTCGGAATTCCGGGACGTCAATGGAAGCCCGATCAATCCGGCCGCCCGCGTCTATCCCCGCGATTTCATCCAGACCGGCATCTCGGCCATCGACGGCATGAACACGCTCATACGCGGCCAGAAGCTCCCGCTGTTTTCCGGAAACGGTCTGCCGCACAACAGGATCGCAGCGCAGATTACGAGGCAGGCGCGGATACTCTCGTCGAACGAGCCCTTCGCCGTCGTCTTCGCCGCGATGGGAATCAAGTACGACGTGGCGCGCTTTTTCGTCGAGTCCTTCGAACGTTCGGGGGTCCTGGCACGCGTCGTCATGTTCTTTTCGCTGGCCGACAGCCCGACGATCGAACGGCTCGTCACGCCGCGGTCGGCCCTCACCGCGGCGGAGTATCTCGCCTATGAACGGGGCATGCACGTCCTCGTCGTCCTGACCGATATGACGAACTACTGCGAGGCCCTGCGCGAAGTATCGGCTTCGAGAGGCGAGGTGCCATCCCGCAAGGGCTATCCCGGCTATCTGTATTCCGACCTCGCCTCCCTGTATGAACGCGCGGGCAGGATCGAGAGCTCCGCTGGTTCCATAACGCAGATACCGATTCTTTCCATGCCCAACGACGATATAACGAACCCGATCCCCGACCTCACCGGCTACATAACGGAGGGCCAGATCGTCGTCGACCGCGAGCTTTCGCAGAAGGGCGTCTATCCGCCCATAGCCGTCCTGCCTTCGCTGTCACGGCTCATGAAGGACGGCATAGGAGAAGGCATGACGCGCGACGACCACAAGGACGTCTCGACCCAGCTCTTCGCCTCCTACGCCCGCGTGCGCAATGTGCGCAATCTCGCGGCCATAATCGGGGACGAGGAGCTGTCCGCGGTGGACAAGACGTACCTGAGCTTCGGCGAGCGTTTCGAGGCGGAATTCCTCGCCCAAGGCGAGGACGAGAACAGGAGCATCGGCGAGACCCTCGATATCGGGTGGCGCCTTCTGGGCATGCTCCCGCGCGACGAGCTTCTGCGTCTGCCGGTTTCGCTCATCGAACGTCACTTGCCCGGACCGGGCGGGACGGACGGCGAACCGTCCGGAGGCGCCTAACGTGCCCGTTCAAGGCGTGGCTCCCACCAAGTCGAATCTCCTGAAAGAGAAGGAGAATCTCGTTCTCGCGACCGAGGGATACGAGCTCCTGGAACGCAAGCGGGAGATTCTCATGATCGAGCTCATGAAACGCGTCGACGAGGCGAAAATCCTCGAACTCGAGTTGCGGCAGGCCTCGGCCGAGGCCTACGCCGTCATGAGACGCATGATCTTCTCCCTGGGCAGACAGGGTGCCGGGGAGCTGGCGGAAGGCGCCGTCTTGGGCGCGTCGATTCGCGAATCCACCCTGCAGGTCGCGGGCATCCGCATACCGACCCTGGAGGCGGTCATTCCCGAGAGGCGCCTACAATCGTCGTTCATGAATTCGTTTGCGGAGTCGGACGAAACTGTGCTAGAGTTCCACAAGCTCCTGAAATTGACGGTGGCCATGTCGACTCTTCACTCTGTCGTGTGGCGGCTCGCCGACGAGGTGCGCAAGACACAGCGGCGGGTGAACGCTTTGGAGAAGATGGTCATTCCCGACACGAAGGTACGAAAGGCATTTATCGAAGCCTCTCTCGAGGAGCGCGAGCGTGAAGCGGTGTTCGCCGTGAAACTGCTCAAGACCAAAAGGACGGAGCGAGGGGCGACCTGAAGGGGCTCCTTTCGAACGTCACCTTGGAGGAACGATGAGAGTGGCCGTCGTATTCGCGCCGGCGCACGCCGACACTCCCCTCGCGGCGATGGCGCGGGCGCTGGCCCGGGCTCTGCAGGCGGAGGGCCACCTGGTGGATCTGGCCGAGACGAAAAGTGGAGAAGCCCATCGCCTAACCGGCTATGAGTACGTTATAGTCGGCACGGAGGGCATCGGGTTCAGGGGCAATATCCCGGCCAGGCTCGGCGGTTTTTTGGCTCAATCCGGAGCTCTTCAGGGGAAAAGGGCGATGGCCTTCGTTCGAAAATCCGGTCTGGCTTCGGGCCGCGCGCTCAAAAAGCTCATGGCCGTCATGGAGTCGGAAGGTATGATCGTTAATTTCGCTGAAGTGATCGCGAGCGTCGAAGATGCCGCGGAGGCAGCGCGCAGCGCTCCGATAGAACGGAATTGAACCCGTGGAGAATTATTACGAAGTACTCGGTATCGGCGCCGATGCGAGCACAAGCCAGGTCAAGAGCGCCTTCAGGCGACAGGCCAAGAAGCATCATCCGGACATGTCTGCGGCGAGAGATTCATCGCCCGCGGGCGGAGCCGCTTCGACCAGGGCGGCCGACGCGGCCATGCGTCTTCTGCTCGAAGCCTATCGCATGCTGTCGGACCCCGAACGCCGCCGCGCCTACGATCGCAGCATGCGCAGGCGGGCGGCCGAAGAGGGCGGCTTCGACTATAGACTGTTCCTGAAGGCGCGGCCGGACGACCCGCAGAGCCAGGCCAAGCTTATCGTATTCGATCTTATCCACGAACTCGAGGACGAGGCGCTCGAGGTGTACGAACGCTCCAAATCCTTCGGCGACTTCCGGCTCGAGCGCTGGCTCGAACGCGGCGAGGCCATGGACGCGGATCTCTGTGTCGCCGAAGAATACGAAAAACGGGAGCGCTGGCTCAAGGCCTACAACATCTATCTGCGCCTCATCGTCATGGAGAAGGAGCGTCCGTGGTTCCGCTACTTTTTCGATGTGGTCGCGCTGCGCTTCAGGACGCTCGTTCTGCTCAAGCTTCCCAAGATCCTCGACGAGGAGGATTTCATCGATCGGCTGGAGGAGGCCGTGTCTCTCGACGTATCGAAGAGAGACAGCGCGCAGTTTCTCCGAAAGAAGGCCGAGGTCCAGCTCCGGCGGGGAGAGACTGCGGAGGCTGTCGAATCCCTGCGTCGGGCCTCCAGCCTCGAACCGCGCCTGGCCGGGCTTTCCGCTCTCAGAAGACGGGCGGACCTCCAAACCGGAACGTGAGGGGGCGGTTTCGCGTCTTGCGTAAAGTCGCTTTATCTATTACCTTTTCCCGGAATGTTTGTTTTCCCCGATAGGTCACTCCGGCGCGCCCGGCCTGTTGACCCAATTCGCTTCGAGAAGGACCCCCCCATGAAGCATTCGTTTCGTATCGCCCTATTCGCCCTATGTGCCGCGGCGATTCTGCCCCGTTTCGGCGCGGCCCAGACGATCGACGAGCCGGTCGCCACAGTCAAGCTCATCCGGCTCGAAGTTTACTCGCTTCTGCAGTTCAAGGCGGACATACAGAAGGTCGAGGGCACTCTCCACACCCAGCTCACGCCGCAACAGCGCCGCGAGTTTCTCGACAGCCAGATAGACGCAATCTTGTTCCGACAATACTGCGAGCGGGAGAACATCATCGTCTCGGACGCCGACGTGAATCAGTCCTACCTGCAACTGAAGAGCCAGCTCGGCCCCCAGGCCGACGATGCGGCGGTCGATGCCAGCCTCCGAAGCCAGGGTGTCTACCAGGATGCGAAAGTCTATATAAAGCAGCAGATGCTCTTGAGCCGGTACCTCCAGCTCAAGAAGGCCGACGCGCTCAAGGCGATAAAGACCCCGACCTCGGATGACGTTCTCAAGGAGTACGAACTCCGCAAATCGATGCTCATCCGTCCCGATTCCGTCCGCGTCAGCGTCATCTTCCTGGATTTGAGGGGCAAGTCCGCCGACGATCAGAAGAAGGGGCAGGCGCTTATGCAGTCCATAGCCGAGAGGCTCAAGAGCGATCCCTCGAGTTTCGACGACGTGATGCTCAAGGGCATGGACCCCAACTCGGGCTATCACGCGACCAGCTCGCTGATGGTGTCCCGCTCCCCACAGGCTCAGACAGCGTATGGAGAGAACTTCCTCGACACCGTCTTCGCGCTCAAGGCCGGCGATATCAGTCCGCTTCTTTCGAATCCTACAGGCTACGTGATAGCCCGCGTCAACGAGATTCTGCCGCAGAAGCAGCTGACTCTCTCCGATCCCGTCCCCGGCCAGCCCAATGCGACGGTCCAGGACTATATCATCTACGAGCTCACCATGCGCAATCGCCAGGCCTTCCTCAAGTCCGCGCAGGACGAACTTGTCGCGATGCTGCGAAAAGAGGGAACGGTGAAGATTTTCGACGAGAATCTGAACTTCTAAGGCCGCGGATCGTGCCATCCCGGCGCAAGGCCCGCATTCTGGCCTTTCAGGCTCTGTACGCATGGGACGCTTCGGGCGGGAAGGCCGCGGATATCCTGTCCTTCTCCTGGCTGGACGATGACAAACGCGCCAGGATGGACGAAGAGGTGTCGGCGTTCGCTCGCCTGCTCATAGCCGGAGCGCTGGAAAAGATCGACGAGGTCGACGCCGCGATCCGTTCCCGCCTGCAGAACTGGTCCTTCGAGCGACTGAAGAGAGTCGACCTCGCCGTGCTGCGCATCGGGGCCTATTCGCTTCTTTTTCAGACGGACATTCCGGCGCAGATTACCATAGACGAGGCTATCGAAATCGCCAAAGAATTCGGGTCCGAGGATTCCTACCGATTCGTCAACGGGGTGCTCGATGGCATTTGGAAGTCTGCGGAAAAATGAAGGGCCTGCAGACGACGCTCGCGCCTTTAGGGCCGTGCGGGCGGCGCTCGCACTCGTCATCTGCTCTCTATCCTTACTCTCCTGTTCGACATCCACTCGCGAATCTCGTTTCGCAGCGTCGCTGGAGCGGATAGACGCCGCGCTGGCCGCGGGGCGTCCTGCGGGAGCCGAGTTTTCGGCTTCGGCGGGTGACGCCGCCGGCGGAGCGGATTGGCTTTCGCTCATCGGACGTGCCCTTCGCGCGGAGTCGACCGGGGACAGGGGCCGCGCCGCCGACATCGCGCGCAAGGCCCTGGCGGGCGCCCCGGGTTCGGAGACGGTCGCGTTCGGTGCGGCCTATGCCTTCCTTCGCAGCGGGGATCCCGCGGCGGCTTTGGCTCTCTTCCCTTCCCGACTGTCTCGCTCCATTCGTCCCGACCTGTGGGCCGAGGCCGTCGTCGAAACTGCCCGACAAGGCCCTTTGGGGGCCTCGAATCTCGACGCGGACGCTTTCAGCTCTCTCGGAGCCATAACGGATGATCCGCGGCTCTACATTTCCGCGGCGGTGAAGTCGCTCGCCGAACGGAATTCGGCCGGGGCCGGGACCTGGCTCGAGCGCGCGATCGAGGGCGGCGCCACCCCTGATGTCGCACTCATGTGGGATTGCGGTCTCTTCGAGGAATTGGCCGCGCGATCCGACGCGGGGGCCGGTCCCGAGGAGCTCTGCATCATGGGAGACGCGGCCTGGCGGATCGGCGATTTCGCCGCGGCGCAAGAGCGATGGGAGCGGGCCCTCGCGCTGAATCCACGCGTCTCCTGGAAGGCATATCTCAAACTCGCCTTGCTCGCGGGGACCGGGACGGAGCTGCAGACGAGCTACTTCGCCCGACTCCATTCTTCGTTCGTGGACCTCCCGCAGGCCAGGGCAGACCCCGAGGCTGTCGCCGCCTACGCAGCCTTTCTCGCCCGTTCGGGCGCCGCGAGTCGGGCCCTGACGATGCTCGAGCCTTATTCGCAGAATGAGATCGCCGGCGCCCTCGCCCTGACGATCGAAGGCATGAGCTGGCCCGAGGACAGGCTGGTGTCCGCCGCCGAGAATTTCGCGGCGGTGAGGCCGCAGAGCGGTCGTGCGCTCGGTTTCGCGATGCGCATCCTCTTCGAGCGTGGACGCTTTGCCGATATGGCGGTACTGTATAGGGCGGGTGAGGCGAGGGGCCTCATCTATCCCTATCGCTGGTATTACGGCGCAGCGATCGATGCCGCCTACGGTCGCTACTCTGCGTCGGCCGCGAAGCTCGAGGCGGGAGAGGGCAAGGCGCCGGCTTCCGATGCCGGACCCTGCGCATACTTCGCCCTGGGTACGCTCGACCTGAGGTCGGGAAATGCCGAAAGGGCCATCGACTATCTGTCGAAGGCCCGCGATTCGGCTTCCGAGGGGAAAAGCCGCTGTGCTGTCCTGAAGGAACTTGGACGTGCGCACCTGGCCGCAGGGGATCGCGAAGAAGCCTTGGCCAGTTGGCGCGAGGCTCTCCGCTCCGATCCCCGCGACCCCGAAGCCGCTCTGCTCGCCCGGGGGCTTCCCGGAGCCGCGGACAAATAAAATCCATACGGGGGAACCGGGTGATAAGACTGAAAAACCAGGCACAATTGGCAAAAATACGCGAGTCCTGCCGGCTTCTCTCGCTCCTCTTCGCCGATCTGACGCCTCGGGTCAAGCCGGGCGTCAGTACGGGCGAGCTCGACGAAGCCGCTCGAAGTTTCATTCTATCCCATAGAGGCAAGCCGGCCTTTCTCAGCTACGAGGGCTACCCTGCGAGTCTTTGTGTCTCCGTCAACGAGGAAGTCATTCATGGAATTCCGGGCAAGCGAAGGCTCGTGGAAGGCGATATCGTCGGCCTCGATTGCGGCATCGACCTCGACGGAGGCTTTTCCGACGCCGCGATAACTCTTCCGGTCGGAACCGTCTCGGAAGAGGCGGCCCGGCTGATGCGCGTCACGCGTGAGTGTCTCGATCGAGCGCTCGCCGCGGTGATGCCGGGCGGTCGGATTCATGACGTCGCGCGGGCGGTGTACGGCCATGCGACGGCGAACGGCTACGGCGTCGTGCGCAGTTATTGCGGTCACGGTGTCGGTTTCGAGCCGCACGAGGATCCTCAGATCCCCAACTATGTCAGTCCCGGGCCCAATCCGCGGGTGGTCCCTGGCATGGTCCTGGCTATAGAACCGATGATCAACTTGGGTACGGAAGCGGTGCGCCTCCTCGACGACGACTGGACGGTCGTGACCCTCGACAAGAAGATTTCGGCGCACTATGAGCACACCGTGGCGATCCTGGAGAACGGGATCGAAGTCCTGACATCCTGGACCTTCCCCGAAGGCTAGCGGACCGTCGAAATGCTTCGAGTATTTCAACGATCCGCACACATCAGGCGGAGCAAGGAGCGCTGTATGTCCATTTTGAAGAAACTCTATTCGCGGAATTTCTTCATCTTCAATCTCGTGCTGGTGGGCGTTCTCATCGGCTTCGCCCTCGCCTATACGGGGTTCTCCCGTTCGGTCGCCGGCTTTCCTTCGGCGACGATAAAGGCCGAGAGTCCGCTCGTCCAGGCGCCGGCCGACGTGAAGGCCGCGATCGCCTCCGCGGAGGCCGTACAGGACGCGTTTCGCTATGTAGCGGATTCCGTTCAGCCGGCCGTGGTGGAAATCAACGTGGTGGAGAAGCCGACGGATCAGCCCAATCCCGGGGACCAGGTGCCGCCGTTCTTTTTCCGCATGCCGGACCAGGGACCGGACCCGAATTCCCAGCCGTTTCAGGAACGCGGACTCGGCTCGGGCATCGTAGTTCGCCGCGACGGGAAGACGATCTACGTGCTGACCAACAACCACGTCGCCGGATCGGCCAGCGAGATCACGGTTACGACGCACGACGGCAAGGAATATCACGCGAGTCTGGTCGGTGAAGACGAACGCAGGGATCTGGCGATGATCAAGTTCGAGTCCGACTCCTCGAGCATAGCCGTGGCAACTCTCGGCGATTCCTCCGAGGTGCGGGTGGGCGATTGGGCGATCGCGATCGGCAATCCTTTCGGACTAGTGTCGTCGGTCACCACGGGCATCGTGAGCGCGATCGGGCGCACGGGCAGCGATCTCGGTCCCTCCGGAGCCCCCGACGGCAACATTTCCGATTTCATTCAGACGGACGCTTCGATCAACAAGGGCAACTCGGGCGGCGCCCTGGTCAACATCCGCGGAGAAGTGGTCGGGATCAACACCTGGATCGCATCGCCCACGGGAGGCAGCATAGGCCTGGGCTTCGCGATCCCGATCAATAACGCGAAAAGGGCGATAGATGATTTCATAACGAAGGGCAAGGTCAGCTACGGCTGGCTCGGCGTTTCGCTCCGCGATATCGACAAGGCCACCGCGTCCGAGCTCGGCGTCGATCCCGAGGCCGGCGCTTTCGCCGCACACGTTTTCTACGAAAGTCCCGCTCAAAAGGGAGGTATGCTGGCCGGCGATTTCATCGTCAAAGCCAACGGTCTGGCCATTCGGGGCATGGACCAGCTGATCCGGATAGTGGGAGACCTAAGCCCAGGCAAGAGCGCGAGTTTCGTCGTTTCGCGCGGCGGCGCGATGCTGACGTTGAAGGTTCTCATCGAGCCGCGGGAGAATTCCGTGGCGGCCAACGACAGCAATGTCTTCCCCGGTGTCGACGTCGTTTCGCTCAAGTCCGAGGACATCGATCAGACGAAGATTCCCAAAGGCGTTTCCGGAGCCGCCGTCGTCAACGTGATTTCCAAATCGCCTGCCGCCACGATCGGTCTCGAACCGGGGGATATCATCACTCAGGTCAACGGCACATCGATTTCCGGAGTCGGCGACTTCTATCGGCTGATCAACGATCCCGGCGCCAAGAAAATAGCTTTCAGCGTCAATAGAGACGGCACGACGCTCAGTACGCTCGCCTATGTTCGTAAGTGAGCCGGATCCGGTCCGGCCGGCTTCATAGTCCATCCATGGAGAGATCGCCATGCGCAAAGAATTTCTTTCGTACGACACCGTCCGCAACAACGCGCTCAAGATGGCGTATAGGATACACAACGACGGTTTCGTGCCTGACGTCATCTACGTTTCGCTTCGCGGCGGCGCCTATATAGGCAATGTCATAAGCGAGTATTTCAAGATCGTTCGCAGCGAGGCTGCGCGGCCGGTGTTCTATGCGGCAGTCGTCGCGCGTTCCTACTCGGGCATCAATCAGCAGGAACAGGTTCGCGTCGACGGCTGGACCTACAGCCCGGAATATCTGCGTCACGGCGATCGCGTGCTTCTCGTCGACGATATCTACGATTCCGGAAGGACGGTCAACCATCTGACCGAGATCATCCTGGGCAAGGGCCTGCCGAGGTCCGACGTCAAGATCGCCGTGCACGATTACAAGATATGCTCGTATCGGAGGGAGCAGCTCCCCATCGTTCCGGACTACTGGTGCCGGAAGCACGAGATCGCCAGCGTCGAAGACGAGATCTGGATTCACTATATGAGCCACGAACTCGTGGGACTGAGCGACGAGGAACTGGACGCCTATTACTATCCCGAGGACCCCGAATTGAGGGAAATTCTCCGCGTTCTCACGAAATAGGGCGAATGGACCGGCCGGGACGCATAGCAGGCTGTTGAAATACTAGAGGCATTTCAACAGCCTGGTATGCAATTGCTCGAAAACTCTGCGGTTTTCTGTTCAATTGCTGAATTGAGGTAGTGTTGAAAAAGGCTCTGTAGCCTTTTTCAACACCCTGTTAGATCGCCGTTCCCGCGGGTATTACGCCGTTCTTGGGAATGACGATGATGCCGTCGACCACGTAGTGCAGGGGGAACTCGCCGTCCTTGCGCTCCATGCTGTCGATACCGATGCGGCAGTTCTGTCCGATCCGGGCGTTCTTGTCGATGATCGCGCCTTTCACGATCGATCCTTGGCCGATGCCTACGTCCGGCCGACCGAGAGTCTTGTTTTCGGCCCGCTGTTCGGGCGTCTCATAATAGTCGGCGCCCATGCAGACCACTCCGTCCAGGCTCGCGCCGGATTCGATGATGGTGCGCACGCCGACGATCGAGCGGCTTATCGAGGCATTGGTGATTATGCAGCCTTCGGCGGTGAGGGCCTGGTTCAGCGTGCAGTAGTTCAGCTTGGATGCCGGCAGATTGCGCTTGTGCGTGTATATGGGCAGGGCCTCTTCGTAGAAGTTGAACTGCGGATTGATCGCCGTGAGGTCCAGGTTGGCCTCGTAGAAGGATTTTATCGTGCCGATGTCTTCCCAGTAGCCGTTGAACAGATAGGCGTTGACGGGTTGCTTCGTGAGGATATCGGGGATGATTTCCTTGCCGAAGTCGTTGAAGTCGTTGGCCAGAGAGCGCTCCATGAGAGCGGCATCGAAGATGTATATACCCATATTCGCGAGGAAATCCCTGCCGCCCGACCTTCGCTCGGGCCTCAGCTCCTGCGGTATCCTGAGCTCCGAAATATCTTTTGTCGGTCCCGGCTTTTCCGTGAAATTGACGATCCGCGACTGTTTGTCCACCGCCATGATGCCCAGGGCGCCCGCGGCGGCGCGGTCGACCATCGTGCCCGCGATAGTGAGGCTGCAACCCGATTCCACGTGCATGCGGAACATCTCGGCCAAGTCCATCCTGTAGAGCTGGTCGCCCGAAACGATGAGGTAGTGGGTCGGCGCCTGCGGCCTGAAGTGCACGAGGTTTTTTCGGACCGCGTCGGCCGTGCCCTCGTACCAGCCCGAATGCACTAGGGTCTGTTCGGCGGCGAGGATCTCGACATATCCGTGCGAGAAGGAATCGAAGGTATAGGTATGCGAAATATGCAGATGGAGAGAGGCCGAGTTGAACTGGGTGAGAATGTAAATCTGATTGAAGCCCGCGTTGATGCAATTGGAGATGGGAATGTCGACGATCCGGTACTTGCCTCCGAACGGCACTGCCGGCTTGGCCCGATCCTTGGTGAGTGGGAACAGGCGGGTGCCTCTGCCTCCGCCCAGCACGATGGAAAGAACCTTGGCCACAATCTCCTCCTCGCTTATTCGGACTCGTCGACGTTCTGCGCGCGCATTCGTTGAGAATGGATGGTCGATTGGTCGTGACGGGAACGCAACGGTCCAGGGCAAAGTATAGGGGCGATCAGAAGCGTTTGCAAGGCGCAATGGCGCTCATCACGAGGCCTCGGCCGAGCCGGGACGGATGGCACGGGTCTACCGGGCATGGTATAACTCGATCGATGGTTTCATCGATGGCGCGCGATTTCATCGAGGCTTTCCTGGCCGATCCGGAGATACGTCCCTGCGTCGCGCATGTGGAGAGGATCGAGGCGCGACCGGCGACTTGGGCCGATCTGCCGACCGATTTGGATGAACGGCTCAGGAGCGCCCTCGCGATCAAGGGTGTCGCTCGACTTTACTCGCATCAGGCGCAGGCATACCGCCGGGCGCGAGCGGGGGAGGACTTCGTCGTCGTCACGCCGACCGCGAGCGGGAAGACACTTTGCTATAACTTGCCGGTCGTGCAAACATTGCTCGAAGAGCCGACGGCGCGCGCGCTCTATCTATTCCCCACCAAGGCCCTTTCGCAGGATCAGCAGTCGGAACTCAACGAGATCGCGCTCGGCGGTAGCATCCCCGTCCATATCTGCACCTACGACGGAGACACCCCCGATTCGCTTCGCGGCGCCGCGCGGGAGACCGGCCGCATCGTCATATCGAATCCTGATATGCTGCATTCTGGCGTTCTTCCCAACCATCCCAAGTGGATACGGTTCTTTTCGAATCTCCGCTACGTCGTCGTGGACGAAATGCACGCGTATCGAGGGGTTTTTGGCAGCCATGTCGCGGATCTCCTGCGACGGCTGCTCCGGGTTTCGGCGTTTTACGGATCTCGCCCCAGCTTCATTTTTTGTTCGGCCACCATCGGCAATCCCGGCGAACTCGCCCGAACGCTCCTGGGAAGGGATGTCGGCGAGCTTTCGGAGAACGGCGCGCCACAGGGAGAACGGCGGATCGTCTTCTACAACCCTCCGATCGTCGATCCGGTCCAGGGCATCCGCAGGAGCACTGCCACCGAATCGGAAAAACTGGCGGTCAGGCTTCTCAAGGCAGGGGTAAAGACGATCCTTTTCGCGCGCTCGCGCCTGCGAGTCGAATTGATTGCCGCGTATATCAACGAGGCGATCGCAAATGTATTCACCGACAATGGCCGCATCGTAGTGAGCCCATACCGCTCGGGCCTGCTGCCGAAGGAGCGGCGCGCGATCGAACGCGGACTGAGAAACGGCCTCATCCACGGCGTCGTCTCGACCAACGCGCTCGAACTGGGCATAGACATCGGCGGCCTCGATGCGGCCGTGCTCGCGGGCTTTCCCGGAAGCTTCGCAAGCTTTTGGCAGCAGTCGGGACGCGCCGGCCGCAGGGGAGGGATCTCTCTTTCGATCTTCGTCGCCTCTTCGTCTCCCATGGACCAGTACATTATCGCTCATCCGGAATACTTTTTCGCCCGAAGTCCCGAAGCCGCGCGGATCGATCCGACCAATCCGTACATATTCATGGATCACCTCAAGTGCGCGGCTTTCGAGCTGCCTTTCGCCGAAGGCGAAGCCCTGAGTCTCTCCGGAGAGGCGAATGGGAGCGGGGATGAGATCGAAGCGACTCGCGATGCTCTGGCCTATCTCGAAGAGGACGGCATCGTCCGTTTGACCAAAGGTCGTTGGTATTGGTCCGCGGACTCCTACCCGAGCGAGAAGATATCGCTCAGGTCTTCCGTCTCGGACAACGTGGTGATCGTCGACCACACGGGCGGCGGGTCGCGGGTCATCGGCGAAATGGATCGTCCGAGCGCGAAAGAGCTGATTTTCGACAATGCAGTCTATATCCATCTCGGACGCCAATACATCGTCCAGAAGCTCGATCTGGAAAATCGAACCTGTCATGTCATCGAAAAGGATCTGGGTTATTGGACCGATGCGGTGGTCAAGACGGATATTAAGGTCCTTACTGAGGATAGCCGGGGCATCCTCAGTTCCGAGGACAGTCGGGGCATCTTCGGCGGAGGGCGGATCGCGGAATATGTGCTGGGCGACGTGTTGGTGCGCAGTCAGGCCGAGAAGTTCAAAAAACTGCGGTTCCACAGTCACGAAAACGTCGGTTACGGTGAGATCAATCTCCCGCCCGAAGAGATGCAGACGAGAGCTATCGTGATCCTCGTACCCTCCGATGGCGCGGGCGATCGGCTGGAACGGGAGGCCCGGGGGGACGAGGCGTTCAAGGCCGCCGTGCTCGCGGGCGTGGGGCGGCTTTTGCACGATATGGCCCCCGTTTTTCTCATGTGCGACCCTCGCGACCTTGGACGCTCCGAACGCATCCGCGATCCTCATTTCGGCGAGGCCGCTCTCTATTTCTATGATCGGTATCCCGGAGGCACCGGTCTCGCCGAAGGTCTGGCCGCCCTTCTCCCCAGGACGATATCGGCGGCGCGCGAGCGTCTGACTTCATGCCCTTGCTCTTCCGGTTGTCCGTCCTGCATCGGCGTGGATTATTCCGACGCTGCGCCGGGAAAGGCGATCGATCGTTCGCCGATCGACGGCGCCGCGATCAAGAGAAGTTCGGCTGCCTTGCTTGCGGCCTTGGAGGCGGGCACGTGGCGGGAGACCTGAAAAAACGCCTGGCGCGGATTCGAGCCGGCGGCCTCCCCCAAGAGTCGGGGAGAATATCCTTTTCCGATCGGCGAAGCGGCGGATTCGATGCTTTGCCGCGACTCCGAGCGGAGCGGGTCGGCGACCGCGAGAGCCGAGAAACGCCTCAATGTCTCGCCGGATGGGAGCGCGCCGGCGAAATGGTCTGGATTCGCGATGTTAGCAGAACGGTGGAATTCCCCGGGGTGATGGATCCGCTTCCCTTCTCTTCGCTCGGCAGCCTGCGGCGCGTCGCCGCAACGCGCAACGCCCTCTCGCGAAGATCGCCCCGTCCGCCGCCTCACATTGCAAACATCGATATGCCGCGCCCGCCCCAAGAGCCAATCTCCGTGGAATCTCTGCGTTTTTTCGATCTTGAAACCACGGGTCTTTCGGGAGGAAGCGGAACCATTGCCTTCTTGGCCGCCATCGGCCGAGTAGATCGCGGCCGACTCGAGATCAGGCAGTTTTTTCTCGAAGATTTTCCCGGCGAGCAGAGATGGCTCGATCTTCTATCGAGTGACCTCCCGCAGGGTTCGGTCCTCGTGAGCTACAACGGCCGCGCGTTCGACATGCCGCTTTTCCGCACACGCTGCGTGATGAACGGCATTCCGTTCCCCGAAGCGCGCCACATCGACGCGTTGCCTTGTTCGCGCAGGCTCTGGCGCAAGATATTCGGGGGCGCCTCTTTGGGACTCCTCGAGGTGGAACTCTTGGGGATCGAACGCCGCGAGGATCTTCCCGCGGACGCCATTCCCGAAGTCTGGTTTTCGTTTCTGAGGGACGGCGACTCGCCCCTCATGTCCGCCGTGATGTCGCATAACGCCGACGATATCGAAAGCCTGGTCCGGCTGGTCGCGTCGATAAGCGCCCTGTTCGAAAGCCCAGCGACGATTTCGCCGGTGCAGATCGATCTGGGTTCTTTCGGCAGGACCCTGGTGGCGATGGGCCGTGTCGACGAGGGGGTGTCGATTCTGCGAACGGCCTTTGAAAACGGAGACGAAAACGCGGGCCTGCGGCTTTCGAAGCTGTATCGCAGAGCAGGAAGACAAAAGGAGCGTCGGAGGCTGCTCGAGTCGCTGCCGATTACGTTCCGGTCCTGCGTCGAGCGTGCGAAGTTCCATGAGCACGTGGAGCACGACTGGGTCGAAGCCCTGCGATGGACGCAGAGGGCCGAAGAATTCGTCGACGGCGAGAGGCTCGAGGCCTCTCTGAGTCGTCGCCGGTCGCGTTTGGAACGCTTGATATCCAAGAGCGCAAAAACGTCCGCCGAAGCCCCGGCGTTCTCTGGAATCGGCTCAAGTTCATGAAAACCGGAAAGACAAAGCGACGTCGCTATGATCGCTGGAGTATGGCGATAGCATCCTGGATGTAGATGTTCCTTATTCCCAGCCTCTGGAAATCGGCGAGCGCTTCGAGCGCGCGCTGACGATCACCCTGGGCCTCGTAGCATTGTGCCAGCTCCAGATAGAGTCGGTAGTTCTTGGGATCGTTCTGAACGAGTTTGTGCAGCGAAACGATGGCGTCCTGGTACTTCCCCTGCAATCGAGCGATCATGGCGAGCCCGAGAACCGCGTAGACGTCGAACTCGATATTGAGCGCCCGCTCGTAATATTCTACGGCTTTTTCCAGTTCGCCCATCGTGCGGTATGCATCGCCGGCCCTCGTCAGTATGACTTTATTCCGCGGGTCTTTCTCGAGGATGCGGTTCCAGTAATCGAGCGAGCGGCTCTGCCTTTCGGTGCCGCGATAACAGTCGGCCAAACCGAAGAGCGCATAGAAATTGTCGGGCTCCTTCGCGAGAGCCTTTTCGAAAAAAGGGACGCCGAGGTCGAATTGTTTGAGTTTGCGGTAGCAATTGCCGATCGACGTGAGGACTCGTATGTCCACGTTGTCGCCCTGCAGGTCGACCATGCGCTGCCAGTAGCCGAGAGCGTCCTTATATTCCTTGAAGTCGTAGTGGAGATGCCCGAGTCCGATCAGCGCATAGGGATTGTCGGCCTCCATTTCGAGGACGCGGAGATAGATGGCCTTGGACTTGCGGAAATCGCGAACCTTGCGGTACGCGTCCGCGACGCGTGTGAGCACCGTGATGTTCTTGTTGTCGTGCAAGAGATACTGTTCCCATATCTCGATGGCTTTCTGATATTGGTTCAAAGCCTTGTAGCAATCGGCGAGCCCGAAGAGCGCATAATTGTTGCCCGGATGATAGATGAGACATTTCTTGTAATGGTCGACGGCGTCGCGGAACGCGCCGCGTTTGCGCGCCGCGTCTCCCAGACCGACGAGGGCGTAATTGTTTTCGCGATCTCGCTCGAGAATGCGCGCGAAGCATTCCTCGGCTTCTTCTATGCGATTTTCTTTCAGATATTGATATCCCTTTTTTGAGAATTCCGCGATCTCCGCGATTTCAGGACTGGGGGGTTCGTGGGCGCTTTCGCGATGCTGGAACTCATTATTCGGGTTGTCGCTCATTTTTTTCCTCTCGTTCCTCTTCTTCGCGCAGTAGGCTTTGTATCACGACCGCCACGTTCCCGACTAGTTCTTCGATTTTGCTTTTGTCGCGGGCGAGCCAATACATCTTGAGCGCGTCCACGGGACGCTTTTCCTGCAGATAGCGATTGCCGATACGGATAAGTCCGTCGGAATATCCGGTGGTCTGGAAAATTCTTCGAGCAGTTTCCACGTCGCCGCGATTGAACAGCTCGTTCCCCTTGCGATTGAGCTTGACCTTTCGATCGGATTCGACGCCTCGAACAGGCTCGTCGGCACTCTTGATGAGACCTTCGCCGGGGAATCGTTCGAACAAGTTTTTATCCATAGTTACAAACCGTTTCACTAAATAATAAACTATGCGGTCGCAATAATCAACATTGCGACCGCAAGGGGGGGCTTCGAATGGTTCGAAGTTCGACGACTGGCCGAGATTTGGAGGTATCCGACGCGTGCGGTGCCTTTAGCCGCCCTCGCACGAAACCTCCCTGTCTCGTCGTTGTTTCTAATCGGAAGCTTTGCCGAGCCTGCCCGGCTCAAGTTCGAGACTTTTTTCGATCTCCTCCAGGAGGATTCTGCGTACTTCGTTTCTGGACAGGGCGGCGTCGATTCTTCGAACCTTCATTTCCGAAGAAGAATAGAGTCGGATCGCTTCTTCGTAGATGGTTCTGACCTGCCGGAGGAATGGCAGCGTTTCATAGATGTCGCGGTTATCGCGGTTCTCGATCCGGCTCATGGAGAGATCGGGTTCCAGATCGAAAAAAAGCAGGAGCTCGGGCAGGGGAAAGGCCGCGTTGAGCGAAAGGGGGAGATCCAAGCCACAGGAGCTGCCTTGATATGCGAGACTCGAGAAGACGTATCGATCGCAGATCACGACCTCGCCGCGGGCGAGCCTTTCCAAGATACCGCCCGAGCCGTGGAGATGCTCGTATCGGTCGGCCGCAAACAGATGGGCGACGGTGCCGGGGGCCGCCGGGACTTCCCCGCCGATGATTCGCCGGATGAGCCTGCCGATCGGCGCGTCGGTCGGTTCACTGGTGGCCCAGTGCCGTATTCCGGCCCCGGCGAGAGCTTCGTGGATCGAGCGCAATTGGGTGGTCGTTCCGGCTCCGTCGGTCCCTTCGAGCACGAAGAACCGCTTCAAAACCGGCATTTCGGCGATGTCCATGGCGCGAGGGTACCGACAGACGGGATGGTGCGCAAGGACCCGAGTGCCGATAAGATCAAGAGGCGAGGAGAGCCTCCCCGGCGGAAGGATACTCTGCTGACGGAGCGATGGAGCCTATGGTATCGTAGGAGTTACAAGTATGTTCGGCATAAGGCGGCTCCTTCGTACCGCGGCGGTCGTCGCATTCGTCGCTTCGGTCGCTCTGGTGGTTGTTCCCGCGCTCGACAGGACCCTCCGGGAGCGGGTAACGGAGGCTATCGCGCAGGCTAAGGCGGAGCTGGAAAACCAGCTTGGCCTTACGATCAGCTTCGAGTCGCTTTCCCCATCTATCCTCCACTCCTTCGCCTTCAGTTCCATGACATTGAGAAATCCGCAGGGACAGGTCTTTCTCGAGGCCAGGACGGTTCGCGTATACTACGATATCTTCGCGATTCTGAGGGGAGAGCCCAACAATGCCCTGAAAACCATAACGTTGGACGATGCCGCCGCCGACGTGGTTCTGCCTCGCGACAACGCTCTGCTCGCGCGACTCTCGCCGTACATATTCCCTCCGCCCGGGATGCCCGCTCCCAAGTTCAAGCTGGTGGGGCGGGCTCTGTTTTTGCATGTGGAAGACGAGGGTCTGGGTTCGCTTGCGCTTTCCGCGCGCGACTTCACCTACTCGAACCTCGGCGCGACGACCGATCTCTCGCTATCCGGCGGCTTTACCCTCATGCCTGCGCGCGGATCCATCGGCAGCATCGAAGGTCCCCTGGAAGTAAGCGGTTCCCTCTCGCAGGATCTCAGCATGGCCCGCGCTCAGATCGCAGTGGCGGGACGCGCTCCGAACTTCAGCTTCGCCATGCAGAGATTCGAACTGGTCTATACGAAGGGAGTCGTGGAGCTTCGCAAGGTTCGAGACAAGGCACCGCTCGACATGTCTCTCACCTTCGATCCGCACGACGGGAACGTCTCGGCCTTCCTGCGCATGGACGGCTTCGTTCCCGAAAGGTCGGTTCATCTCTATGGTTCTCTCGCCGCATTCTCGCCGTGGATGCGCGCCCCTTACGATGGGAGTCTTTCCTTCGACATACCATCCGGGGATATCGCACGCGCACACTACTCGCTCCATCTCGATACCAGTCTTCCGGAATCCGTTTTGCATAGCCCCTATCGCGCATCGATAGCGGCCGCGGGCGATCTGCGTCAGGCTCGGATCGATTATCTGAGACTCGGGAACAGCAGCAGATCCATCGAATACCGAGGATCCTTTGATTTTTCGGACCTTTCGCCCGACGGAAGTCTGAACATGGCGATATCGCTGCGCGAGGGCAGGCTTCCCATCGCCGCGACCTTCAGGCTGTATGGACACGGCGGTATCTACACGGCGCTTGCAGAGCGGGTAGATGCGGCCGGCGCGGTGTTTCGCGACCTGTCCATCGCGGCGGCCTATAAGGGCGACTCTTTGGAGTTCCAGGCTTCGATTCGTCCGCCCGAGGTGGAAGGCGAGCCATCCGCTCTCCCTTCTCGCCATTTCGCGAGCGAGGGCGGCGTCGCTTACGGGGCCTTCCCCCGCATTTCGATCGAGGGAAGCGCTAGCTTGGGCGCCAATCCCGTTCTGGACGTTTCGGCCAGTCTCGAAGAGCTCGATCTGAAACCATTGCAGAATCTTCTCGCGCTCGCTCTGGATTCGCCGCAGACCGCCGCGGCCCTCGGTGATTTGAAGCTTGGCGGGGAACTTTTCGCCACCAGCGATTTTTCCCGTCTGTCCTGGTCGGCCTCCGATCTCGCCGTCGTCTCCCGTTCCGTACCGGGCGCCTATGCCCTGCTCTCACTGTCGGGGAACCTGCAAAGCCTTTCCGTTCGCCGCCTGATTCTGTCTGCGGCGGGCTATTCGGTCGAAGGGACGGGATCTGTAGAGTTCGCCGGAACCGGCCGTCTCGGCTTTGACGCGAATCTCACGCTCCAGGATATTCCCTACCATCTTCGCGGGACGCTAGTCGGGCAGGGTCTTTTCATAACGGGCGATTATGGCCTCAATATCGGCGCTCGCGCGGAGGAGGGCGGTACGTTTTTTAACGCAACCGCCAAGGCCTTTCCCTTCCCGCTGGCCGGCGGAGTGGCCCTGGCCACACTCGACGCCGACGGCCGTTTCGCTTCTCTCTCCGACTGGAGCGTGGCCCTGAACAAACTCGATCTCGCTCCCGCCGACGATAGAACGAGCAAACTCCCGCACCTGAGTCTGTCGGGGGTTCTCGGTCCCACGTCTGCCCGTTTGGGCATGGTGAAGGTAGAAGATCGCTATTCACGGCTTTCGGGCTCGATCGCGTTGGAATACGCTCTCGGCGGTTCTCCATCGCTGCGTGTCAAGGCCAGTCTCTCCGCCGCGACGACGTCGACCGCGAAGCAGACGCAAGGCGGCGAGGCCGTCGCGCTTCCCGAGGCGGCCGTTCGCGAGCAGTATTCTCTCGATCTCGACTATGGAAAAGGGCTGCTGTCGGGGAACCTCGATTTCAAGGCTTCGCCCCTCAGTCGCCTGGGATTCGAGGGACTCGTCGGTTCTCTCGATGGACGGCTCGGTATTCACGGCACGCTTTCCGATCCCCACCTCGACTTCGATGCGGCTCTGCGCAACGGAATGATCGGTATCGAACCTATGACTCTTTCGCTGAAAGGCGGATTTTCCGGAAAGACATTCCACGTCGACGCCATGAGCGCGCGTTATCTCCGGCAGTCGATACGATCGGGATCGTTTTCGTATTCTTTCGCCGATTCATCGGCGAAGTTCCGGATTGACTTCCAGGGCGATTGGGGTGACAGGCCCGTGATTCTTACCTTCGAGGCCGACGGTTCGAGTATTCTTTCGGGGACGGCTCCTGAAGTCCGGGCCGCCGACGCGACAGCGGCTTCTGCGTCGGCGTCCGGCGCCGCGCCTCGCCCTGCCGAATCGGCCCAGGGTTTTGCCCTGCTGCGCAATCTTCCCGTCGCACTTCGAAACTATCATCTCTCCGGGCTGGTATGGAATTTCACCGTCGGAACCGCGAAGGTGGAAAGTTGGCCCTTCGATCTGTCCATTACGCCCCAGCTTGTCAGGTTCAGTGGGGGGACGGGGAGCGATTTAGTGGCCGCCTTCCAGAGCACTGGCCAGTTTTCCATCAGGTCGAGTTCGGCCTTGCCGGTGGCGCTTTCCGCGTCGGGAAAACTGGCCGGAGATTCGGTCGACGCCCGCATCGACGACATCGATGTCAACCTCGCAGCCCTCTCCCCGGCGTTGCCGATAGCCACGACGAAATTCTATGCCGGAAGCATTCGCGGTTCGCTCCTCGTGAAGGGTCTCATCGCCGATCCGGACATCACGGGTACGCTCGGCATGGAGTCCGTCGTCGTTTCGGTGCCGGAGTGGCTCTCGACTAAAGTGGGACCCTTTTCAGCCCCCGTCAGCGTCCTGGGAAAGAGTGTCGCTTTCAGCGCGTCGGACGTTCCGGCAGGCAAGGCCCGGCTCGATGTACGCGCGACCGCGGATCTCGATCATTGGGCCCCGTCGAATTTCAAGGCCTTCGTCAGCACGGGAAACGGCTCGCCCCTGGATATCGATCTCGGGATCAGCGGGGTGCTGGTCAAGGGGCAGGCCAACTTCGATCTATCGGTCGAGCTTAGAAGCGATGTCCTGGCCTTGACCGGCACCGTGACACTCCAGCGTTCGTCGGTGATCATCAGCCCGGAGGTCCTCGGAGGGGGAGAGAAGGAGTCGGGTGGTGCGCCCGCCCATCCCATTCTCGTACAGGCGCGGCTCCACTTCGGAAGAGGAGTCGAGGTTTTCTTCCCCTCGCGGGATCTTCCGGTGGTATCCGGTTATGCCGATCCCTCCAGCGTCTTGAATTTTTACTACGATCAATCGGTGGAGGATCTCTCGGTCAAGGGAACACTGGCTCTGCGCGGCGGCACCGTCTTCTATATCCAGCGCAGCTTTTTCCTGAAGTCGGCGACGATAGTCTTCAACGAATCGCTCGATCACTTCGATCCGCGGGTGACCATGCTCGCAGAGCTGCGGGACTCCAACGAACAGGGGCCGGTTCTGATAACCCTGAGAACGGACAACCAGCCGATTTCCGGCTTTAAGCCGAGCCTCTCCTCCGATCCGCCCATGTCGGAATCCGACATAGCCAGTCTGCTCGGATCGGGGCTCTTCGACGTTGCGAACAATCAAACTGTGGACATACGCAATGCGGTCATATCGTCATCGGAGTTCATTCCCCAGCTGAATATCACCAGAGCCTTCGAGCAGAGAGTGCGCGACGGTCTGGGCTTGGATGTCTTCTTCCTTCAAACGCAATTCCTCCAACGCTGGCTCATCAACAACGTATCGAATCCGGCCCAGGCCACGGCGATAAACCCTCTTGCCAGCTCTCTCGACCAGACTGCGCTCTACATCGGAAAATACATCGGCGATTCCGTGTTCGTGCATGGTCAGGTCCGCTTCCAACAAGACCCTCTTGTTAGCACCCAGCCCTTGCGTATAGACTCCGAACTCGGTATCGAATTCGATACGCCGTTCGGGCTCGTGCAGTGGACCATTGCTCCGACCCGTCCAGATACCCTGTATATCAGTGACCAGAGCCTCAGCCTGACCTGGCGGCTCTCCTATTGATACATGAGGAGCACCATGAAGCGACCGATCGTCCTGCTGACCCTTGTCCTCGCCGCCGCCATGATGCATGCCCAGACTCCGGCCGCTCCGGCAGCGAGCGCTACGGACCAGACGACCGCGCCGGCTCCGGCGGCGAGCGCTACGGACCAGACGACCGCGCCGGCTCCGGCGGCAAGCGCTACGGACCAGACGGCCGTGCCGGCAGCTCCGGCAGCGAGCACCACGGGCCAGACGGCCGCACCCGTCCCCGTCGCTCCGGCATCCACGACGGCGCCGACACAGACGGCGACGCAGCCGGCGGCTCCGGCGGGATCCGCCGCGGGAACCGCGACGCAGGATCAGACGTCGACTGCTGAATGGTTCTGGGGCAAGCCCATTGACGGCGTGGAATGGGAGGGCGTGGTCCACGCCGACAAGCGGGAACTCGATGCCGTCACAAGAAACTATATCGGCAAGACCTTCACCGAAGATCTTTGGATGGAGCTGCAGTCGCGCATCTACGAGCTGGATTGGTTCGACAAGATCGATCCCAAGGCCCTCCCCGCCGATCCCGGAAAAACCAAGGTCGTCATAAAATTCACCGTCGTCGAAAAGCCCTATGTCGACGTCGTGCGCGTGACGGGAAATTCCGGCCTGAGAACCAACGAAATCCTCGATGTGCTCACGATAAAGTCCGGCGATATTTACAACCAGTCCAAGGCTCATATCGACGAACTCGCCGTCCGCCGCTTGTACCTGGAGCATGGTTATCCCGACGCCACCGTGACTTCGGCCACCAGGCCCGGCGCGTCGCCCAGTACGGTCATCCTCACTTTCAGCGTCGTCGAAGGATCGCAGGTCGCGGTCAAGGAAATCCGCTTCACGGGGAATACGGCGGTCTCCTCCGCCACACTCAGGGGGCAGATGAGCCTCAAGCAAGTAGGCTTCCTACAGAGCGGAGCCTTCCAGGAATCCAAGCTCGAGGACGACAAGGCGAAGATCGTCGATTATTATCGCGGCCGAGGCTATGTCGATGCGGCCGTGTCCGACGTGATCCGCAGCTTCGAGAAGGATCCGAAATCCCATAGGACATGGCTGATCCTGACGCTCGTTATCAAGGAAGGCCGCCAATGGATCTACGGCGGCATCACGTTCGAAGGAAACAATATCTACTCGTCGACCCAGCTGGGTGCCCTCATCTCGCAGAAAAAGGGCGAGGTCATCAATTATCGCAAGTTCCTCCTGGACAAGCAGAAAATCGACGATCTGTACTACGAGTCGGGATATATTTTCAACGCGATTGACCTGCAGGAAAAGCGGGACGAGGCGACGGGCACGATCGCCTTCGTGGTCAAGATCACCGAACGGGATCGCGCCCTCATCGAGAATATCACGCTCAAGGGCAACAAGAAGACGAAAGACTTCGTCATCTACCGAGAGATACCCCTCGAAGTCGGCGACACTTTTTCCAAAGCCAAGATCATGGAAGGCATACGCAACCTCTACAATCTGCAGTACTTCTCTTCGGTGGTGCCGCAGATGTTCCCCGGCAGCGCCGAGAATCTCATGAACCTCGAAATGACCGTGGAGGAGCAGAGTACCGCCGACATTCAGTTCGGCATCACGCTGAGCGGACTCGGCGATCCCAATACCTTCCCGCTTTCGGGTCTCCTCAAGTGGAGCGACCGGGACTTCCTCGGCAACGGGCAGAACTTCAGCGTCGCTCTCAATGCCTCGCCCGACACGCAGACCCTGACCTTCGGCTTCAACGACAACTGGCTTCTCGGCAAGCGCATATCCGGCGGCGTCAACCTCTCCTTCTCGCATAGGACCCTCATGACCGCGCAGGACACCGCCTTCCCCCAATTCGCCGACGGCGTGCCCGATCCCTACACGGTGCCCAACCAGTGGGACGGCTCGATCTCATCGATTCCGGCGGCCTACCTCATGCCCTATGAAATCTGGAGCTTTACGATCGGATACTCCGCGGGTTACTCGATGAGCACGCCGGTTGGCGATTTGGGCTTCGGTGCCGGGCTGTCCGACGGCCTCCATGACACGATCTACGATGCGACCAAGTATCGGCCGGCGCTCCTGTCGATACGCCAGTCGTTGAACACCTGGCGGCTCGGGAACGATCTCACCGGAAAGGTTTATCTCAACGATCTCGATTATTGGTACAACCCCGGCAAGGGCGTTTTCTTGAGTGAGCAGTTGACGTGGGCGGGCATTCTCCCGACCGACTATGAGCAGTATCTGAAGAGCGATTCGAAATTAGAAGCCTATACCACACTCTTCAACCTCCCGGTCTTCAGCTTCTGGAACTTCAAGTGGGTTCTCGGCCTGCACTCGGGTTTCCAGGCTCTGATGCAGAAGCCCGGCGCTCCATTCACGGTCGTCGACGACTGGGTGAGCCTCGACGGAACCTTCAACGTACGCGGATGGAATGAGCTCTACGGCATGGAGGGCGTGGCCCTTTGGGAGAACTGGCTCGAGCTCAGGATGCCGATCGTCGAAAAATTCGTATGGCTCGATGGATTCCTGGATGCCGGTGCCGTTCAGCAGCAGGCTGGCATGGTCGACGTGGCCGGTACCCCTGCGAGCTCCACGCCTTTCGTCGACACAAGTCGCCCGAATTTCGGCTCGCTCGGCTGGAACGATATGGCCTTTTCGACGGGATTCGGCCTCCGCTTCACGATTCAGCAGTTCCCATTCCGGTTCTACTTCGCGTGGCGCTTCACGTTCGACGGGTCGCAGATCACGTGGCAGAACGCGGGACCCGACTTCGTCATCAGTGTCACGCAGCCGCTCTTGTAGAGGCTGCAAGGAGGAGTCATGCGCGGAATCAAGACTACGCTGCTCGCACTCGGACTCGCGGTGTTCGCTTCCGCGGTCTATGGCCAACAGATCACCCGCATCGCCGTCGTGGATCTGAGCCGTGTGATAGAGACCTATTCGAAGGACTCCGCGGCATGGAAGGCCTTCGAACAGAAAAAATCGCAAATTCAGTCGGACATCGATCGCATGGGAGCCGAGATCAAGCAGCTTCAGGCTCAGAAGCTTCAGGCGGATCAGTCCGGCGACAGTCAGACTTCATTGCAACTCGATTCGGACATCTTCAAGAAGACACAGTTTCTCAGAGAGTATGTCAAGACCAAGCAGACCGAGCTCGATGACGAGTCGCGCCGCCTGGCCGCCTCGAGCGAGTTCGTCCAGACGGTCTATAAGCAGATACAGGATATCGCCTTGAGCGACGGCTATTCGATGGTACTCAATCTCAAGAGCACCGATTCCGTCATGGATGCAGTGATATGGTATAGCCCGATGATCGATATAACCGACAAGATCATCGCGGCCCTCATGGGAACGGAAACGAAAACCCCCTAAGACGGCCGGGACAATTGCGGTCATCGACGCGCTGCAGCCGCGGGGGGGCTCCGGACCCGGTGCCTGATCGAGCCGGTCCAGGCGTTTCAGCCCCTACTCGTCCTTTTTGCCGCCGATGGCGTCGCGCAGGACCGAGGTCAAACCGGCGAAGCGCTTTCGGTTTTCTTCCGAAAGACCGGAAAGCTCTTCGTGAGCTTCCAGGATGAATTGAGCGCTCGCACGGGGGCCGGAGTCTATCCTTTCCATGTCCCCCGGGAGCTCCTTTTTCTCGTCGGAAAGCCGCACGAAGCCAAGGACACCGATGGTTCGCAGAAGGCCACGGCAGGCTTCATTCGCTTGAAGAATGACTATTTTATCTCCTCCCGCGGCCTGGAAGCGCTTTTGAGCTCCGACGATCAATCCCAAAAAGGTGGAGTCCATATATTCACAGGCCGAGAGATCGAAAAAGACGGCTTTGGCCCGAGGCTGGGCATCGAGACGGGCGAAAAGTCTCGCTTTGAGACCGGGACAAACGGCCGCTGTCACATGGCCTTCCGCCCGAACAAAGACGGTTTCGCCGTCCTCCTTGAAGTATGCCGTCTCTTCCACAAGGCCTCCTCCACTCGATGCGTTGGCTTGTAGCCTACCCCTTCCAAGCCTATAATGCAATCTCTATGGCAGAGCATTCTCCCATGATGGATCAGTACCGCCGCATAAAAGCCAGATATCGCGACGCAGTGCTTTTTTTCCGCCTCGGCGACTTCTACGAAATGTTCTTCGAGGACGCGATCGAGGTTTCCGCCCTTCTGGACCTCACTCTTACGCAGCGGCAGGGCGAGCCAATGTGCGGCATTCCCTACCATGCTGCGAAATCTTACATCTCCCGCCTACTTCGGCACGGCAAGAAAATAGCGGTCTGCGAGCAACTCGGGGAACCGAAGGCCGGAAAGGGAATCGTCGATCGAGACGTGGTGGAGGTCGTCACTCCGGGGACGACCGTTGAAGAGGACTTTCTCGAGCAGGGAGCCAACAACTATCTGTTGGCCGTCTGTGCCCTTCGCCATCGGCTCTGCCTCGCCTACCTTGATCTATCGACGGGGGAATTCCGCGCCTATTCGCGCGCGAAGCCCGAGGGCGACTCGGATGCGACGGCGCTGGCGGAATTCCTTCGGGCCGAGCTGTACCGACTCGGGCCGCGCGAGGTCCTGGTGCAGCAATCCTTGCTGGAAAGTCGGCCCATGGCCCAGGCCCTCGCGGAAGCCGAGGGTCTCATCGTCAACCGCTACCCCGACTGGAGTTTCGACGCCGAGCGATCCGCACGGGATCTGGCTCTTCGCTTTGGTCTGGCTTCTCTAAAGGGCTATGGTTTCAATGCCGATGCGCCCGAGCTGGCGGCTGCGGGGGCCCTGCTCCGCTACGTGGACGAGACCGCCAAGACGGCCACGCCCCATCTTTCGCCGCCACTGCCCTATCGCGAGGACGAATTCGTCGGCATCGACGAGGGCAGCCGCAAAAATCTCGAACTTGTACGCAACCTGAGCGATTCGGGCAGAGCCTATACGCTGCTCTCGATTCTCGATGCCACGCGCACCGCTCCCGGCGCACGGCTTCTGCGGCAATGGATACTTCAGCCGCTCCATTCCCGCGCGGGCATCGAGGAGAGGCTCGACGCGGTCGACTTTCTATATCGCGATCAGAGGCTTCTTTCCTCCCTGCGCGAGACTTTAGCTTCCATCCGCGACATGGAGCGACTTGCCTCCCGAGTGGCGATGGACAAGGCGCATGCAAAGGACCTCTTGGCGCTGCGGCTTTCCATCGTGTCCTGCCTGGCGGCGCGCGTCCTGCTCGAGGAGCGCGGCGCTCCGGGCTTCCTCGTCGCGCCGCTATCGGAGGGGGCGCTCGGTCAGGTCCGGGATGTCGCGCAACGCATCGAGTCCGCCATCCAGGACGAACCCTCCATCCTTTTGACCGAAGGAGACCTAATTCGGGATGGCTACGACGCCGAGCTCGACCGCCTGCGGTCGCTCAAGACGCATTCGCGCGAAGTCCTCGGAGCCTATATCGAAGAAGAGAAGGCGGCATCGGGCATCGCCGGTCTCAGGGTGCGGTACAACAAGATCATAGGGTACTATATCGAGGTATCGAAGGGCAGGATCGACGCCGTTCCCTCCCATTTCATCCGAAGGCAGTCTCTTCTTACGGGCGAGCGCTATACGACGACGCGGCTGGCCGAACTCGAAAGCGAGATCAACGGAGCCACGGAGCGCATCGTCGATCTCGAGCGAAGCATTTTTCTCGCTTTGCGCGATCGTGTGAAGGAGGCCGTCCCTGCGATGCTCTCGCTCGGCCGGGAGGCGGCCATCCAGGACTGCATCGCTTCCTATGCGTGGACGGCCACCGCACGCGGCTACTCGCGCCCGCGAATCGTAGACGCTCCTGTCCTGGTCATCTCCGAAGGGCGGCATCCGGTCGTCGAGGCTCATCTCCGCGAGGGCACCTTTGTGCCGAACGGCATAGAGTTGGATGCAAGGGCGGAATCGACCGCGGCCGCAGAACCCGGTGAGGCGGGCGGCGAGAGGCAGGCGGCCTTCGCTCTCATCACCGGGCCGAATATGGCGGGCAAATCCACCTATCTGCGCCAGAACGCACTCATCGCCCTGATGGCGCACGCAGGCTCCTTCATTCCCGCCTTCGACGCCGAGGTCGGGCTCATCGACAAGATATTCTGTCGCGTCGGGGCCCAGGACAATCTGGCCCGGGGAGAAAGCACCTTTCTCGTGGAAATGCACGAGACGGCCTACATCCTCAATACGGCGACCCGAGAGAGTCTGGTCGTCATGGACGAGGTAGGGCGCGGCACGAGCACGCTCGACGGGCTGGCAATAGCCTGGGCGGTCAGCGAGAGACTCCTCGAAGGAATCGGCTGTCGCTCGCTTTTCGCGACGCACTACCATGAGCTCACCGCGCTTGAACATCCGCGGCTGAAGAACCTTTCACTCTCGGTCCTGGAGGAAGAGGGCGAGGTGGTCTTCTTAAAGCGCATCGAGAACGGCCCCGCGAAGAGTTCCTATGGCATTCACGTGGCTCGCCTCGCGGGTTTGCCGGAACCCGTGCTCGTTCGCGCCGCGGAAATTCAGGCCGAGCTTTCCCGCGCCGAAGCGAGCCTTCCTGCAATCGCCGGGCGGAGCGGAGTCGGCCGAAGGGGCTCCCCTTCGGGGCAGGGGGGGGCACGCGCGGGCATCGATGCGGTCCCGTCCGAATGCGCCCGCGCCGGGCGCGTTCCTCGTCAGGCCGGACTTTTCTCTCCCGAGGATCTCGTCATTGCAGAGCTGCGGAGCTTGGATGTCGATGGACTCAGCCCGAGGGAGGCGCTGAACCGACTTGCCCTGCTGCAATCGCGTCTTCAATCGTCCTGAACCCTCCTGGGCGCTGATGGCTTATGTCGCTTATCCCCCTACAACGCCTTGTCCATCTGGCGCTCGACTGCATTTTTCCCCGCGAGTGCGTAGTCTGCGGCAGTCCACTCCGGCCGTCTCCATTGGAGCCGAACGTCCGTCTGAGCTCGCCTGGCGGAGAAAAAAGTCTTCCCGTGCCGGGACCATCACCCCTCTGTCCTTCCTGCGCCGGATCGTTGCGGCCGATACGCGGCCCGCGCTGCGAACGCTGCGGCTCCGCTCTAATCTCGGAAGAGAATCTCTGCATGCGCTGCCGAAACCGGGACTGGGCCTTCGACCGCGCCGTTCCGCTGTTTTCGTACGAAGGAACCTTCAAAACGCTTCTGTCCGCGTACAAATTCGGCGGGCGCCGGTCGCTGGCGGCCTTCTTCGCGGATCTTGTCGAGGAAAGCCTTCGGAGCCTTTGGCCCGGGCGTCCGATAGTTCCCGTCCCTCCTCGTCCCGGAAAGATACGCGAACGCGGATGGGACCAAGTGGAAGCGATCGTCCGGATTCTCGAACGTCGAGGCTACGAGGTGGCCCGCATCCTGGAACGGAAGTCTTCGGCGCAGCAGAAGCATCTGGGCTTTGTCGAACGTCGAGAGAACGCGCGAGCCGCCTATCATGTCCTACCGAAAGCTTCGGTGCGTCCCGAACTCGTGCTTTTCGATGATATCATCACGACCTGCGCGACGGCAGAATCATGCGCCGCAGCTCTGCGTGCGGCGGGGGGGCGACGCGTGTCGGTGTTGGCCCTCGCGGCGGACTAGGTCATATTGACGCGCGGGCACGAAAGTTGTAATATCCGCTATAGGTAAAAAGACAAAGATTCTCCTTAGCGATAAGAAGAGTCGTTCGCGACTCTTTTTTTTATGGATATGCAGGAACAAGAAGCCTTGATCGCCGATCTCGAGCCTCTCCTCGCGGGCGCGGGACTAACGCTGGTGGAAATTACCCTGAGTCGCCATCGAGGTTCCGTGCAGGCACGTGCGGTCGTGTTCGCGCCTACCGGTACGGGGACGGCGGAATGTTCGGCGGCGCATCGACTCATTTATCCGCGCCTGCAAATCCTGCTCGGGACGGAGGATCCCTTCCTCGAAGTGGCGAGTCCTGGCATCGACAGAAGCATACGGTCACCCAGGGAATGGTCGGTATTCAAGGGTAAGGGCGTTCGCGTTCTCCTCAAGGAGAGCGTCGAATGGGTTCGCGGCCGCATCATAGCCGCGGAATCGGGAGGCGTTACGATAGCGACGTCCACGGGCGATATGAATCTTGCTTTCGCCGATATCGCCAAAGCCCGGCTCGATTCTTCACAGGAGGGGAAATAAGTCCTATGGCTTCCGAAATGGCCGAAGCGATACGGCAGCTCATCGTCGAAAAAGGCATATCTGAAGACCTCATCGTCAAGACGGTGGAAGACGCGCTGCTCGCCGCATACAAGAAAAAGTACGGTACCAACGAAAACGCCGTCGTCAGGTTCAAGGACAATTACGAGGGCGTGGACGTATACGCGAAGAAGACGATCGTCGAAGAGATCGACGATCCGGTTCTCGAGATCTCTCTCGAAGAGGCCAAGGCATACAGCGATGAAGCCGAAGTAGGCGATATCCTCGAGTTGCCCGTTGATCCGCACGAGTTCGACCTGCAGTCGGTCATGCTCGCGAAGCAGACGACGCGCCAGTCTCTCAGAGAGATTTCCCGCGATACGCAGTATGCCGAGTACAAATCCAAGGTCGGTGAGATCATCATCGGATACTACCAACGTGAGAAAAATGGAAACATTTTCGTCGATCTCGGAAAAATAGAAGGTCTCTTTCCCAAGAAATATCAGTCGCCTCGGGAAACATATCATCCGAACGATCGTATCAAAGCGATGATCGTCGAAGTCGAAAAAGGCCGGATGGGCCCGATGATCATCCTGTCGCGCACTCACGCCGAGTTCGTGAGAAAGATATTGGAACTCGAGGTTCCGGAGATCTACGACAAGACGGTCGATGTCTTCAAGATCGTACGCGAGCCCGGCTACCGCACTAAAATCGCCGTCTATTCCAAGCGTGAAGATATCGATCCTGTGGGCGCCTGCGTCGGTCTCAAGGGTATTCGCATTCAAGCTATCATCAGGGAACTTGAAGGCGAGAAGGTGGATATCCTCAAGTACGAAATAGACGCCAAAAGGTTCATCCGCAACGCGCTCTCGCCGGCCGAAGTGAAGGACGTCTTCGTCGTCGACGAGTCCAAGCACCTCGCCCTCGCCGTAGTGTCCGATAGTCAGCTTTCCGTTGCGATCGGCAAGCAGGGCCTGAACGTTCGCTTGGCCAATCGTCTCTGCGATTGGAACATCGACGTCAAAACCGAGGAACAGTTCATGGCGATGGACCGTTCCAGCGATCTCAAGCGTGCCGTCTCCGAGCTCTTCGGCGAAAGCTACGAGGAAGAACCGGCTCTGATAGCGGAGCTTCCAGGCATCGAAAGCGCTTGGGCAGAGTCCCTCGCCGCTCAGGGGATCAGTCGAATCGAAGATTTCGTCGACCTGTCTCCCGAACGGATATCCGCGCTAGAGGGCATAAACTCCGAGGACCTGGCCAAGATCCAGGCGATCATCGAGGCTAATGTGGAAGTCGTCGAAGACGCCGAACCCGAGGCTGAAAGTCCCGAAGCCGCAGGTGACGAAGTCTATGAATGTCCGGATTGCGGGCATCGTGTGACACCCGACATGACACATTGCCCGAACTGCGGCGTCGAGCTGAGTTTCGAGTACGAGGACGATCAGGAAGCGTAAAGGGAGCGTATGACCGACAATACCGAGAATCCGCAGAAGAAGGCGAATCTCATAAAGCAGCCAAAGACGAGGGCTCAGGAAGCCGAGCCTCATGCGACTCCGAGTCCCGCTCCTGGTCCTTCCCCTGCGGAGCACGAGCCCGCTGGCGAAAAACGCAAGGTGGTCGTCGTCAAGAAGAAGGTTGTAGTGGCGGCGAAGCCACAGGCTCGGGTTGTCGCCCATCATAAGGACGGCGACCTTGCGGAGGAGCAGCACGCGGCTCACCCCGAGGCCCCAAGGACCGACACCGCCGCATCTGCCGAGGTGCACGCGCCGAAGCCGGAGGCAGCGAAGCCGGAAACGCCGCGATCCGCGATTCCTAAGCCCGAAGGCGATCGCCCCGATGGGCTCCGGCCATCCTCTCCTCGTCTGGGTACCGGCGATCGTCCCGCTCCGCGGGCTCCCTATTCCGATCGATCTTATGGGCAGGCAAGCTCTCCCTCTCCTCGTCCTTCATACGGGGACTCGCGCCCTCGTTCTTCATCTGATCGCCCGTATGGCCAAGGGGGCTACGGCGCCCAGAGGCCCTCCGGCGGCGGCTACCAGGGGCAGAGCGGGGGCTACGGCGGCCAGAGGCCCTCCGGCGGGTACCAGGGGCAGGGCGGAGGCTACGGCGGCCAAAGGCCCTCCGGCGGGTACCAGGGGCAGGGCGGAGGCTACGGCGGCCAGAGGCCCTCCGGCGGGTACCAGGGGCAGGGCGGAGGCTACGGTGGCCAAAGGCCCTCCGGCGGGTACCAGGGGCAGGGCGGTGGCTATGGCGGCCAAAGGCCCTCCGGCGGGTACCAGGGGCAGGGCGGTGGCTATGGCGGCCAAAGGCCCTCCGGCGGGTACCAGGGGCAGGGCGGTGGCTATGGCGGCCAGAGACCCGGGGGGTATGGTCAGAGTAGACCGGGCGGGTACGGAGGTCAGAGGCCCGGCGGTTACGGCGGCCCGGGCAGAGGCGGTCCCGGCGGCAGACCCGGCGGTCCCGGCGGCGGTCCGCCCGCATTGGGCACCGGCAAGACGGCGACTCGAAAGCCGATCAATCGACGCAAGCCCAGTTTCAACAAGCGCGAAGACGAGGCCGAGAAGGCGCTCCAGCTCAAGAAAAAAGCCGAAGCGCGAGCCATGGCGATTCCCAAGGAAATCGACATCATGGAGACTATTTCCGTCTCCGAACTCGCGAAGAAGATGAACATAAAGCCGGCCGAGCTCATCGGCAAGCTCATGAAATTGGGTGTGATGGCCACGATAAATCAGAAAATCGACGCCGATACTGCGACCATTCTGGCCGAAGAATACGGCTGCGCCGTCCACATAGTCTCTCTATACGATGAGACCGTCATCGAAAAGGCGGCGGACAAGCCCGAGGACCTTTCGCATAGGGCGCCGATCGTCACGGTCATGGGTCACGTCGACCACGGTAAGACGAAGCTTCTCGATGCGATTCGCAAGACGGACGTCGTCGCGGGGGAATTCGGCGGCATTACGCAACATATCGGCGCGTACCAGGTCGAGACGCCGAAAGGCAAAATCACCTTCCTCGATACGCCCGGACACGCGGCCTTTACGAAAATGCGAGCTCGCGGCGCCGGCATCACGGATATCGTCGTCCTTGTCGTGGCGGCCAATGACGGCGTTATGCCTCAGACCCGCGAGGCTATCGATCACGCCAAAGCGGCCAATGTTCCTATCATAGTCGCTATCAATAAAATCGACCTGCCCGAGGCTAATCCGGACCGCGTCATGACCCAACTGTCCGAGCTGGGCCTCATCCCGGAGGCCTGGGGCGGCACGACCATGTTCTGCCAAATATCCGCGCTGCAGAAGAAAGGCATATCCGAACTCCTCGATGCCATCCTCCTTCAGGCTGAGGTGCTCGAACTCACGGCCAATCATGAAAGGCATGCCGAGGGTAAAGTCATCGAATCGCGCATCGATCAGGGGCGCGGCATCGTCGCTACTATCATCATCGAGCGCGGCACTCTCCACATCGGTGACTCATTCGTGGCCGGCATCTTTCCAGGGAAGGTCCGCGCTCTCTTCAACGACCGCGGCGAACGGGTGGAAGAAGCCCCTCCGTCCATGCCCGTCGAGGTCATCGGTTTCGAGGGTATGCCCAACGCTGGAGATCCATACGAGGTCGTCGAAGAAGAGAAATACGCCCGCGCAATTTCGGACAAGCGCCAAGAATTGAAGAAGTACGAAGAGGGAAAGAACGTCAAGAAAGTCACCCTCGATAATCTCTACGATACTATCCATGCGGGTGCGGTCCAGGAGCTCAAGGTTATCATCAAAGGCGACGTTCAGGGATCTGTCGAGGCCCTCAAGGGTCTTCTCGAGAAGCTTTCAACGAACGAGGTGCGCCTGAATGTACTCCGCTCCGCTGCAGGGGTGATTTCCGAGGATGACGTGATGATGGCCTCTGCCTCCGATGCCATCATCATCGGATTCAACGTGCGGCCCAGCCCAGCGGCGAAACTGCTCGCCGAGCGGGAAAAGGTGGACATCCGAAAATACAACATCATCTATCGGGCCCAGGAAGAGATACAAAAGGCGATGGAAGGAATGCTCGCTCCAGAACTCAAAGAGAGCGAGATCGGCAAGGTCGAGGTTCGCGAGACCTTCAAAGTGCCCAAGATCGGCATAGTGGCGGGCTGCTTCGTCCTCGAAGGCGCAGTGCGCCGCAATTGTCAGGTTCGTGTGATCCGCGAAGAAATAGAAATTTTCCAGGGTAAGATCAGCTCATTGAAAAGATTCAAAGACGACGTCAAGGAAGTGCTCGCGGGCTTCGAGTGCGGCATAGGCATCGACAATTGCAACGATCTCAAGGCCGGCGATACTCTCGAAGTATACGAGATGATAGAGATTGCACGAACCTTGGGCGCCTCCGCCTCGGCAGCCGGAGGGAACGACAATGGACGAAATTCGGCGTAAACGCGTCGAAGAAGAGTTGCGCGACATGATTGCCGCCCTGATAATCGGCGGCGGTGTGAAGGATCCTCGAGTCGGTCCCTTTGTTTCGGTGACGAGGGTCGAAGTGGCCCGAGACCTCTCCACGGCCCGTGTCTTCGTGTCGACCTTCGCGGGAAGCGATGGCGATTCGGGGTACAAGGGGCTGGCGCTCGCGGAAAGTGGCGGCGAATCTCTCGAATTGGCGGTCGCTGGACTTCAGCATGCCGCGGGCTACATCCAGTCGCAGCTCGGAAAACGTCTGAAGACTCGATTGACGCCACACCTTCATTTTATCCCCGACAAGGGCATAAAAGAGGGATTCGAGCTTACGGAAAGGATCAAGGGTCTTTTCTCGTGAGCGATTCCCCGGGTTTGCCGCCCCCACGTGTCGGGCGGAATCCCGCGGGCCTGATTCTGCTTCGCAAACCCGTCGGAGTGACATCCTTTCAGGCGCTCGGGTCGGTCAAACGCGCTCTGGGTACGAAGAAGGTCGGCCATGCCGGCACGCTCGACAGATTCGCTTCGGGATTGCTCGTGGTTTTCGTAGGAGCCTACTGTCGTCTGGCTTCGTATGGAGGGGCGGGCGAAAAGCAGTACCGCGGCCTGATTGCCTTCGGAGCTGAAACGCGGACACTCGATCCGGAGGGCGAGATAGTTGCCGAGGGGCCGGTGCCCGAGCTCTCCACGTTGAAGACAGCGCTTGGGCGATTCCGTGGAGCGATCCTGCAGCGCCCTCCGCTTTTTTCGGCGATTCACCTCGACGGACGCCGCGCCTACGAGCGCGCCCTCGCCGGAGAGGAGCCCGAAATGCCCGAGCGACGGGTTGAAATTCGCGAACTCACTCTGGAATCCTACGAGCACGGTGTGGCTCGTGTGTACGTCCGCTGCTCCCCCGGAACCTATATCAGGTCGCTGGCGCGCGATATCGCGCTCGCATGCGACACGCATGCTCATCTGGCGGAACTCGAACGCCTGGCGGTCGGACCTTTTCGGCTGGCAGATGCCTGTGACATCGATAGCTTCGATGCCACCGTTTGCCTGAGGCGCATCGATGCCGCCGCCTCCGAAGAGCTCGGGCTCGTTCCGTTCGCCATCGGCGCGGACATGGTAAGCAGCTTTTTGCACGGAAGAGAATTCTCCATCGATCACCTCAAGCCCCTTTCATCGGCCGCTTTCGGCGAGGGAGGCAGGGGGGCGGTTTTTGATCCGGAAGGGGAACTCCTCGGCATAGTGGAAAGCCGAGCTCGAAGCTTCGTGTACAGGGCGGTGCTCGAGACTTCGGAAAGCAGGGACTCATGAGGGTTGTTTCCTGGAAGGAATTCGTTTCGAGTCCCTTCGAATTTCGCCCCATCTCCGCCACGGTCGGAGTCTTCGACGGACTGCACCGTGGCCATACGGCGCTGGTTTTGCGAGTGCTTTCGGACGCGAGCGCTCATCCCACGGTATTCACCTTTCGCGACAATCCCAAACGATCTCTCCATTCGGGAGCTTTTCATGGCGACCTTTTCACGCCTGAGCAGAAACTCGAAGCTCTCGCCGGGCTCGGAGTGGAAGTCTGCGTACAGATTGACTTTTCCGGAGATTTCAGTAAACTGGCGGGGAGGATTTTTCTCTCTCTGCTGGCCGAAAAGGGAGATGTTCGACTGCTCGCCATAGGAAGCGATTTTCGTTGCGGCCATCGTTTGGATACCGGCGTCGAGGAAATACGGTCATATTACGATCCCTTGGGAATAAAGATCGAAGTTCTCGATCCGGTGCTCTGGGGAGGGCATCCCATCAGCTCGAGCCGAATCCGCAGAGCGGTGGCCGATGGTAGGTTGGACGCCGCGACGGCGATGCTGGGTCGATCCTACGAACTCGATCTGCGTCAGGCCCATTACGCGGATTCCGACCGAGTTCGTTTTATGCTCGATGGCCGGCAGGTGGCGCCTCCCTCCGGCGCTTATGACGCCGTCGTCGTCGGAAAGGGATTCGAGGAACGAGCATCAGCTTCGTTCGATGACCGGTTTTGGACAATCGATGCGCCTGAGGGCTGCAGATTCGAGGCGCTTCGCCTCCTCGGAATGGTATCAAGAGTTTAGTAAGGAGATAGAGAAGATGGCATTGACCAAAGAGGACAAGGCCCGGGTCGTGCTCGAGCACGGTAAGACAGAGAAGAATACCGGCTCCACCGAGACGCAGGTAGCTCTCCTAAGCGAGCGCATCAGCATGCTCACCGAGCATTTCAAGGTCCATAAAAAGGACACCAACTCGCGACGCGGTCTGCTTAAGCTCGTAGGCCAGCGGCGCCGCCTGCTTAAGTACCTGCAGCGCACCGATCTGGCCGGGTACCGTGTGCTCATTGAAAAGCTCGGCATCAGAAAGTAGATCGTCCGCTCCCTGAGCGGAGAGCAAAAGGCCCGGCCGCTTTTGGTTCGGGCCTATTCGTATTGAGTGACAGACAAGAAGGAAAATATGGTTCACAAGCTTTCATACAAAATCGGTTCCGAGGAACTTGTCCTCGAAACCGGCCGCATGGCAAAGCAGGCCAACGGCGCCGTGTTCGCAACCTTCGGAGGCAGCGCGGTCATCGCCACCGCATGCGCTTCGGACAAAGTAACCGAAGGGCTGGATTTCGTGCCCCTTACCGTTGAGTACAACGAAAAATTCTACGCGGCCGGCAAGATTCCCGGCGGTTTCGTCAAACGGGAGACGCGGCCCAAGGATCGCGAGATCCTCGTGTCCCGCATCATCGACAGACCCATGCGACCCCTTTTCGACAAGGCTTTCGGCCGCGAGATTCAGGTGGTTCCGACCTGCATTTCATTCGATGGCGTCAACCCCCCCGACATCATCGGCATCATCGCGGCGAGCGCGGCGGTGTACATTTCCGACATCCCCTTCGCAGGGCCCATAGCTGGCGTACGAGTCTGTCTTTCCGACGGCGAGTACATCATCAATCCGACACACGACCAGATAAAAAAAGCCAAGCTTGAGATAGTCGTGGCCGGTACGGCCGAGGGCATCACGATGGTGGAAGGGCACGCGGACGAGGCCTCCGAGGAAGAGATGCTCCAGGCGATCGAGATCGCCAAGAAGCCTATTGCCGACATCTGTGTTCTTATTGTCAAGCTTGGCGAACTTGCCGGCAAGGAGAAACTTTCCCTGGCCCCGCTAAGGGCGGATCTCAACCGAAAAGACGAGATTCGCGCCTATGCTCATCCGCTTCTGTCCAAGGCGCTTTTCACCAAGATCAAGCAAGAGCGGGGTGCCGCCGTTCGCGCGGCGATCAAGGATATCGAAGCTCGATTCGCTGATTCTCTCGGCGACGAGATCCAGAAGAAGCTGTTCGCGGCTCTGATGGAAGATCTGCAATACGAAATTCTTCGCAGTGGCATATTGGACAGGGGCCTTCGCGTAGACGGGCGCGGTCTCGAGGATATAAGGCCCATAACCTGCGAAGTGGGCGTCCTTCCCCGCACCCATGGTTCTGCGCTTTTCACTCGAGGAGAGACCCAGGCTCTCGGAGTGACGACCCTGGGCACGGTATTCGACGAGCAAATACTAGACGACATCGAGGGCGATCGTCGCGACCGGTTTATGTTGCACTACAATTTTCCGCCCTTTTCCGTCGGCGAAGTCGGCCGTCTGGGCACGGGTCGCCGCGAGATCGGACACGGCCATCTCGCACGCCGCGCGATCGAGGCGGTGCTTCCGCCCAAAGAAAAGTTCCCTTATACCATCCGCGTGGTCTCTGAGGTTCTAGAGTCCAATGGCTCGTCCTCCATGGCTACGGTCTGCGCGGGTACGCTTTCCCTCATGCAAGCCGGTGTCCCCCTCAAGATGCCCGTCGCAGGCATCGCGATGGGCCTCATAACCGACGGAGCGCGCTACGCCGTGCTCTCCGACATCCTCGGCGACGAGGATCATCTCGGCGACATGGACTTCAAAGTGGCCGGCTCTACCAAGGGTATCACCGGCTTTCAGATGGACATCAAAATCGCCGGCGTATCGAGCGAGATCCTTACCAAGGCTCTCGATCAGGCTCGCCGCGGTCGACTCCACATTCTCGGCATCATGGAAAAAACCATCGCCGAACCGGCCGCCGATATCTCCGAGTTCGCACCCAAGGTCGTTTCAGCCAAGATCGATCCTGAAAAGATCGGCGCCATCATAGGTCCGGGCGGAAAAAACATTAAGATGCTCTGCGAACGGTACGGCGTCCAAATCAACGTCGATGAGGACGGGTCGGTGACCATTTACGGGAAGAATCAAAAGGCCGCCTATGAGGCAAAAGATGCGGTCATGGGCATCGCGGAAGATCCCGAGGTAGGACGCATCTACGACGGCGTGGTCAAACGGGTCATGGACTTCGGCGCCTTTATCGAGATACTTCCCGGCAAGGAAGGTCTGTGCCACATATCCCGGTTGGCCAAGACGAGGGTTGAGCACGTGACGGATGTCGTTCACGAAGGCGACAAGGTCAAGGTTAAGCTGCTCGAGATCGACCGACTTGGACGCCTCAATCTTGCTCATGTCGATTCCCTCGACGAAAACGGCAATAGCCCGATGCCCGAACATCGCGAGGATACGCGTCGCGAGGATACGCGTCGCGAGGATACGCGTCGCGAGCCGAGTTCGGGCGAACGGCGTCCGTTCGGCAGCCGTCCTCACGGCGAGGATCGGAATGATCACGGTCGGAGGGACGACTTCCGGAGACGCTAGAGTGAACACCGTGCTGCGGCTCCCCCGCGGGGCCGCATTGGCGGCCGAATACGCGGCGGGATCGCACTCTTTCGCCGCGGGCTTCTGGTTCCCTATCGGGTCGAGACACGAAGCCGCGCATGAGCGCGGTTTCGTGCATTTCGTCGAGCACATGACCTTCAAAGGCACGGCCCGTCGATCCGCCGGCATCCTTTCCCGCGAGATCGATCGGGTGGGCGGATTCATGAACGCTTTCACCGATCGCGACTCGATCTGCCTGCATTGTCTCGTCCCCGGTTCGCAGTGGCGTCTCGCGCTGGATATCCTGGCGGACATGGCCTTTTCTTCCCTCTTCGACCTTGACGAGTTCGAACGGGAGCGGGAGGTAATCGTAAGCGAGATTCTATCGGCGCGGGATGATCCGGAGGAGAGTGCCCACGACGAGTTTCTTTCGGCTATTTGGTCAGGCGATCCCATGGCGCGAAAGATCACGGGCGAGCCCGAAGATCTGGCCTCGGTTACCAGAGAAGCGTTATATTCATTTTATCAGAATAATTTCGAACCCAGCAATCTCATCGTAACGGCGGCGGGTCCGGTGGATCCCTCCGATGTGGCCTTCGAGCTTTCGGAGCTTCTGGCTTCACCGAGCTTCGATGGTCGAATCACCGCTGCGCCCCGGGCGGAGTTCTCGCCGCGCTTCGCGGCCGTCCGCGAATATCGAAAGGCGTCCATCGGGCAGGTCAACTACTTCGAAGCCGCGCAGCTCGACCCGCCATTTTCATCTGCGGATTATTACGCCTTCGCGGCCTTGAACGGTGCCATAGGCGAGGCGACGAGCTCTCGGCTCTTCCAGTCGCTTCGCGAAGAACAGGGGCTCTGCTATTCGGTATATTCTACCTTTTCGCTCGGCAAGAGCGAATGCCTCTGGCTTGCCTCGGCAAACGTCTCTCTCGGAAAGCTACCGCGGCTCGCCGCCGAGATGGGGCGCATTTTGGGTGACCTTGGAGAGGGATCGCTTTCAGATGAGGAATGTAACGAAGCGCGCTCCAGACTTTCCGGTTCGTTCGCGATCGCGCTTGACGACCCCGATTTCAGAATGCGCCGGCTGGCCCGCCAAATACTCTTCTCCGAATCCTGGCTGACGACGGAAGAGACGCTCGAAACCATACGGAATCTCGATTCCGAAAGCATAGATGCCGCGCGCCTCAGGCTCTTTTCGGGAAGGCCGCGGGCGTGTTTCGCCTATGGCAAGAGGACCGCCACCGTTGCAGCGGCCCTAGGGCTCAATGTCGTCGATGGTCCGGCAGGAGGACACGATGTCTGAGCTGAGGGTTCGGTTTATGTCGCTTCCGAATGCCCAGGCGCCGGAGTACAAGAGCTCAGGCTGCTCGGGCGCGGATCTGCGCGCTTTGATCCCGGAGCCGCTATGTCTCGCGCCCGGATCGCGCGCGGCAATTTCCACAGGCATCAGCATCGAACTTCCGACCGGCTACGAAGCCCAGGTACGACCTCGATCGGGCCTCGCGCTCGATCACGGCGTCACATGTCTCAATTCTCCCGGTACAATAGATGCGGACTACCGCGGGGAAATCAAAGTGATACTCGTCAACCTGGGTTCGGAACCATTCACGGTCAGGACTGGAGATAGGATCGCACAACTCGTCATAGCGCCGGTTTCACACGCTTCTTTCGAAATCGCGGGATCGCTCGATTCCACCGAGCGAGGTTCGGGCGGTCTCGGCTCGACGGGGCTTTGAGATATGGATTATCGCGCGAAGTCCTCCGGCGCAGCCTGTCGCGCGCCGGAGCGAGCCTCGAGGCCGCATTTTCTGCGTATCCACATATATGTCGCACGTGAGTTTCTTTTTGGTTTCGTCGTTTGTTTTCTGTTCTTCTTTTCGGTGTTTTTCGTCAATCAGATACTCCTCATGGCAGAAGACATACTCTCGAAGAAGGCTCCTCTCCGCGATGTTTTGCTGCTTCTTCTCTACGCGACACCTTCGATATTGGCGATGTCTTTTCCTTTCGCTTCGCTCGTCGGGTCTCTCATGGCGGCCGGCCGTCTCTCCTCGGACAACGAGATGCTTGCACTGCTGGCTTCCGGAGTACCCTTCGCGCCGCGTATTCCTGCCTTTCGCGCTGCTCGGCCTGCTCTTTTCTCTGGGGTCCTTCGTTATGAACGATTATTTTCTGCCCCTGGGAACCATTGAGTTCGGGAAGCTGTACAGAAGGCTTTTGACTAGCACTCCGGCGCTCGAGCTCAAGCCCTACTCCGTCAGCCGATATCGCGATATTTCGGTGATCACAGGGGCCGCCGTGGGCGGAGAACTCGACGATTTGCTCATTTTCGATCGCAGCGTCGAGGGCGATTCGCGTGTGATATCTGCCAAGCGAGGTAAGCTTTCTTCGGACGTCGGGAGCGATGACGTCATTTTGCACCTCGACGATGTCTGGGAGCAGACAGTCAAACGCGATAAGAGCGACAGCTTCGACTGGTCGCGTGCGGACACGATGCGGTATCGCTTGAGTCGACGCGAAGCGGACGAGGAGCAGACGAGCGTCGGACCGCGCGATATGTCTTCGACCGATCTGGCCCAAGTCATAGCCGAAAAGCAGAGGGCTCTAGACGCCCGCATCGAAGAACAGAAGCAGGAACTCCTATCGGCACGTTCGAGACTCTATGACGATTACCAGGCTGAGCTTGCCGCCGACGTTCCATGGCCCAGTGCCGGCCAAGCTCTCGAGAACGATATGTCTTCCATTCGCACGCTCCTTTCGCCCATCGAAGATCACAGCCTGCAAGTATACCGCCTCGAACTTTACAAAAAATACTCGATACCATTTGGCGCCTTTTTTTTCGTATTTCTGGCCTTTCCCCTCGGTCTCGGCGCGAAACGATCAGGGCGCTCGGTAGGCTTCGGCTTGGGCATGCTGATCTCGGTTCTGTATTGGGCCTTTCTTTTGGCCGGACAGACGCTGGGGACGCGTCTGGAGTGGTCCCCCTTCTGGGCGATGTGGTTCCCCGACTCCCTGGTGTTCGCGGCGGGTCTCGTTCTATGGATCCGGCGCTTGGATAGAGGCTGAATACCGTGCGCCGCATAGCAACGTTGAGATTCTACCTGCTCCGTTCTTTCTTTTCGGCATTGGGCGCAGCGATCGTCCTATTTGCCTTGATTCTCGAGCTCGTCGATCTTTTCGGCAGCCTTTGGCGTTATCTGGCGCTCGGAGTTCCTTTGTTTTCCATTCTGCACGTAATGCTCCTCTATCTGCCCGCGAGTGTTTCGAATTCCCTTCCCATAGCTTTGCTGTTCGCGGCGGCTCTCAGTCTGGGAAGCCTGTATGCGAATAATGAACTCACTATCATCTTCGGTTCGGGTGTCTCCTTGGCGCAATTTTTGATGCCGCTCTTCTTTGTGGCCGGACTTCTATGTCTTTTGAGCTTTTTCTTTGACGATCGCGTGGTTCTGAAGACTCTCAGGGAGAAAAACGAGTACTCGAGTCTCCTACTCAAACAAAAGCCTTCGCTCAGCAACTCCGATGTGACGGTCATCTCCAAGGAGGGGCGTATCGTCTATCGCGTCGACTACTATGACGATCAGGCTCAGGTCATTTCGGGCGTAACCGTCGTGGAGCGTGATTCCGAAGGCCGTCCTACCGAGCGGGTTGAGGCGGCTACCGCCCGTTGGGAGGGCGGTCGATGGGTTTTCGGCGGTGTTCGACTCTTCGATCTGCGGTCCGACGGTTCCTGGGGCGAGGAATCTTTTGACAGCTGGGAGGAACCCAATCTGAACGAGCCCCCCGACGCATTTAAGAGCCAAAATAGGGATCTCGTCGAGATGAGTCAAAGAGAGCTGGGAACCTATGTCGAATTTCTGCGAAACGCGGGGCTTCCCTATGCAGCGGCCCTCGCCGAGCGCCATAAGCGATTTGCCTTCGCTTTTACGCCCTTCATCGTCGTCCTTTTGGCCGGCGCAGTAGGAGGGCGCTACCGGAAGAATGTTCTTCTGATGAGTCTGCTTGCGAGTCTTCTCGCGGCCACCGGCTATTATGTCGCACAAATGGTTTCGATGCTGCTGGGAAAGACAGGCGTCGTGGATCCCCGAGTCGGCGCTTGGGCTCCGCTTGCGATCTTCGCGGCCGCGGGCTATCTGATGTTTCGACACGCGCGAACCTAGGAGGCCCCCGAAAGAGGCCGCCGAGTCTTTTTTCAGCGGCCCGACGATTGCTGCCGCAACTGAAATCTTATTTGGAAGGTAAGGCGCTGGATGCCCCAATCGGGAATTTTCTTCGAAGGTACTCTTGACAAGGAAAGTCGTGCTCGGACCGGCACCGTCATTCTACCACATGGAAGGGTGAACACGCCGGTCTTCATGCCTGTAGGAACGAACGCGACGGTCAAAGCCATAGAACCGGAAGCCCTATCCGAAATCGGCTTTCCCATCATACTGGCCAATACCTACCATCTTTATCTCAGACCGGGACATGAAGTGATTCGGGAGGCGGGTGGGCTGCACGGCTTTACGGGCTGGCGCGGCAATTTTCTTACCGATTCGGGCGGATTCCAGATATTCTCGCTGGCACCTTTTCGCAAACTGAGCGACGAGGGCGTCCGTTTTCGATCGCACATCGACGGCGCAAATCTCTTTCTTTCTCCCGAGGACGTCGTCGACGTCCAAGCAGCTTTCAACAGTGACGTCCAAATGCAATTAGATGTCTGCGCGCCATGGGGCGCAGACGAGAAGGAAGCGAAGCGGGCTCTGAGGCTGACTACCGAATGGGCACGTCGCGCCAAGGCACGGTGGATCGAGCAGGGGGATGAAGGCTATCACGGAGAACTCTTCGGAATCATACAGGGTAATTTTTTCAAAGAGCTGCGCATCCAGAGCGCAGAGGAGATACTTTCATTCGATCTGCCCGGCATAGCCATCGGGGGCTTGTCCGTCGGCGAACCCTTCGAAGTTTTCGCGGATTACCTCGCGCAAACCGCATCAATGCTTCCCTCCTCCAAGCCGCGCTACCTCATGGGAATAGGGACGCCGGAATACATCCTCGAGGCCGTCGAAAACGGAATCGATCTCTTCGATTGCGTTTTTCCGACTCGCACGGCGCGGAACGGCCAGTTGTTTACCCTATCGGGCCCCATTTCCATAAAGAAGGCGCAGTACGAACGCGACTTCGCTCCTCCGGATCCGCATTGCACCTGTCGTGTTTGCCGAAATCATAGCCGCGCGTACCTGCGTCATCTTTTCAAAAGTGGAGAAATACTCTATGCGATGTTGGCGACATACCATAATCTGTACTTTCTCCACGATTTGGTTCGGAAAATCAGGTTCAGCATCGATCATGGGGAGTTCATGACGTTCAAGCGCGATTTCCTCGGGACCTATCGCGGTGGTCTTTCCTAGGAGAATGATCCTGATTCTCGCCGCAGGGATGCTCGCCCTCGGCGTCGGCTCCTTCTTCGTTCTTCGTTTCGAAGAAGTGCGAAGGAACGCGCGCATTCTGCCCTCTCAGAACGACCTGGACGGAATCGCCATGGTGGCTGATGCGCTGCGTTGGTTGGGGACTCCTTACGCATTCGGTTCGGACGGCCCGAAGGCCATGGACTGTTCGGGCTTCGTGCACCGCGTCGTCGTCGAATCCGGCTCGCTCTCGCTCATGAGTGCGCCCCGCAAGAGCGCCGATTTTGCGCTCATCGGTCATCCCGTCAAGAACGAAATTCGACCTGGCGATATTCTGCTTTTCGCCTGCGATGGACGGGTCGATCATGTGGCCATAGCCTTGTCCAGCGAGTCCTTCATAAATGCCGTCTCGCAGGGGAAACGGCGTGGCGTGGTGATATCGTTCTTCTCGGAAGAATGCTGGAGGGCTACCTTTGCGGGCGCGCGAAGGTTAGGAATGGAGGTGCAATGATTCTATCGCGACCGGCCGTACAGGCCGCGGCCTTTTCCTTCTGCCTGCTCGCGTGTGTCTCCGACGTCATGGCTCAGGAACCCGCCGCTGCGCCGCCCGCCGCCGCGCCCGCGGTCTCTCAGACGGATGCCGCGGATAAAATCGCCGAAAAACGTCACGAGACCATACTCTACGGCATCGACTCCGAGATCATCGATCTCCTGGGCACGCTCGACAGCGAGAAAAATGGAGAGTTCAACGCCGATCTGCAGACGCTCCTCGACCAATCTACCAGCAATATGCTGCGCGAGACTATTTTCAACCTCTTTTCCGACTTGGAATGGAATGGCGCGGAAAAGACCGCCGTTTCCATCGTCGCCGACCGTGATATGAATGACACGGGTCTCGTTTACAGCGCCCTTTCCTACCTGGCGGCCATACGATCGAAGGATGCGCTTCGCTTTTCTGCCGACCTCGCAAAAGAAGACGATAAGAAGCTGCTTCCCGCTTTGATACGGCTCATGGGTCGAGCCGGAGCAGCGCCTGAAGAATCGCAACTGCTCGCCTGGTTCGACAGCGACAATTTCGACCAAAGCTTGCGGGAAGACATTATCAAGGCTCTGGGAGAAATAGGGTCGGCCAAAGCCGCGGCGAAGCTCGATACGATCGTCGAAGATAACGAGGCGAGCATGCCTAGTCGGGTATTTGCCTGCCAATCGCTCGCGAAGATAAAAGATCCGGTAGCGATTCCCTCTCTCGTCAAGGGGGCCAACAGTGGCGACCCGTACGTGCGAGCCGCGGCCGTCGATGCACTCTCGACCTTCGCCGCGCCAGAGGCGGACGCTGCGATCGTTCAGGCCCTGCGAGATTCCGTCGTCAACGTGCGAATCGCGGCATGCAAGGCGGTGGGTGATCGAGGGATCACTTCAGCCTTCCCTTTTCTGCGATACAAAGCGACGAGCGATCCAGAGAGCGCGGTTAGGAATCAAGCCTACAAGTCTCTGGCGCTTCTCGGCGGACCGGCCTTCGGCTTTCTGCGCGAACGGCTGGAGGACGCGGGCGAGGGCTACGAAGTGCGCGCTCTCTGCTTCGGCCTTTTGGCGAGCAAAGATCCCCTCGAATCGATGAATCTGCTGGAAAAGAGACTCACCACGGAATCGACGGCGAAGGATAAAGCTCTCTATACCGACTTCGCGCGTGAGGTGGCGAACGCCTCGGATGCGCCGCAGGCAGGCCCCCTCGCGAGCATACTGCTAGCCGACAAGGACTATCTCATACGAATCGCCGGAGTCGAATGGATCAGAAAAAACAAGGCGATCGCGTTCAAAGCGGAACTCCAGACTCTTTCCAAGGACGACCCTTCCGGAGTCATTCGTCGAAGGGCCGCGGAGGCACTATCCTCGTTCTGAAGCGCCGTCGATCTCGAGATCGGTGTTGAAGAAAATCCCAGGCGCCTCTATGCAATGCAGAAGGCGATTCATCTTATCTGCTGGGCGCTCGAAAGGGAAGAAGCGGAGAACTAGGGGATACCCATGTTTCCCCTGCAGTCGGATTTTCTTGCCGAAGCAGTCTTCTATCGGCGCCGAACCCTCGGGGAAGAACTCCGGACGCAGCGGAACGAGGGTCAACTTTTCGCCGTCGAAGTGAAGGTCGGCCACTCGTCGGGGCATCGTCACGAGGAAGACCAAGAAATCGCTGTGTCCTCCGCCCACGGTTTTGGAGGAGCCTGCGTGTATTTCATGTACGTTGCGCGATCCGATATGGAAGTTCTGCCCCTCTACTCTCAGTTCGACCGCTATCGTCCCGGCCTTGACGAGGCGAGGCGCATAATTCGGCGCGGCGCGGTTCTCCGCTGTGCCAGCTGCGGTGCGCGCGTCATATCCAGGGGCTCGAAGCGCAGCCGCTTCGGCCAAGAGCGCCGCTTCTCTTTGCGCTTCTTCGCGCTTGGCGGCCGCAAGCTCCGATGCGTTCGGGAGTAACGACGTGGAGCTCGATTCGGGAGCGATCGGGACTCCTTTGGCAGCCGAACGCGCGGCCTCCGCAAGGAGCCCCGTGGTCGCCGCGACTTCAGCCTTGTGGGCCGCGTTACGCGACGTGGCTGAATCGGCGAGAAGGGCGGCGGCGCCCGAAGTGTCGACTGATGCCGCGCCCAAGGGTGGCGCCGCGGCTCGTTTCACGATTGGAGTTTCGGTAGATCCCCTGACCGAACTGCGCGCTGCGCTGTCGCGGACAGCCGCGATGACGGGGCTTTCGACGGAGCGACGCGGAATTCGCTGCAGGAGGAGAGCGAAAAGGAAGGCCAGGAACAAGCCGATGGCCACGAGGGCTATGAAGAGTGCCACCTTGGCGCCGGAGCGAAAGAGCGAAGCCAGGGGATTGCGCTGAAGAGTCAGGGATAGCAGGCCATGCTGCGGATTGACCCGCAGGCCGTTGGCGAAATCGAGCCTTAGATCTAGTTGTTCGTGGCCTTGGGCGAGCGAATCCGGAAGCAGCACGGAGACATTCATTAGGCCACTCTTGTCGGGAGGCAACGTCATGAATGACTTCTTTGAAAGAATATCCATATTGTCGAGTACCACGTGATCAAGTTCGAGGCCGAGCGAGGAGACTGATCGATTCGTGATCCTGAGAGGGAAACTGAATGCATAGTCCTTCTTGCCCAGATCGGGAGGGAATTCGACGCTGGGTAGAGCCAGGCTCATGCTCGCGAGATTCGCCTTATCCTCGGCAGAGAAGACCGAAATGTCCGCGTCCATGGCCTTGGCCGCTCGATCGAGATAGGACTGGCCACCCTTGGCCTCAGAGGGGGAAATCTGCGAACCGGAGAGAGCCGCGGCCGGTTTTGCTCCAGGCGGGAGGAGGGGGAGCTTTATGAAGTGGACGGGCCAACCATTGGCTCGGATTTTCGCGGCGGTCGCTTCGATGTCGGCGGCCACCTTGTCGGGCGACATGCCGAAGGTGCGGCTGCCTTCGGGTGGATTGTTGACGCCGTCGGTGATGACTACTACGACCTTGGGCCTGCTTTCCGGCAAATCGGAAAGGTACTGGGACAGGTAGGATAGGGCACCGGCGAAGTCGCTGTGACGGGCAAGAGGATAGAGCAGGTAAAGTCGTCCGAGAAATGATTTGACGCTGGCCGCATCCGTCACTTTTTCGGCGATCTCAACCTGCGTCGTATCTCCAAAGGAGAGAAGGTGAAAAGTGTCGCCTAGACGCAAATAGTCTTTGACGACGGACGAAACGACATAGTCCGTGATGTCGTTGAAGTAGGGCAGGACGCTCTGCGACACATCGAGGAGAACCACTACGTCGGTCGCGTTGCTTTCGCTCGAAAAGGATGAAGCGGTCGCATGGAGATCCAAAGAGGTCGCGGACAAAAAAACCGCCAGAAGGGCGACCGTGAGGCACCGTATACGCATTTTCATCGCCCTCCTTGAGGCCGAGCCCTAGAGTTTGACCGCTTCGATATGTTCGACCTTGTACTGGAATTTCCTATCGTGGATCGTGAAGCTGAGCCTCTCGCCCGATTTGTGATTCAAGAGCTTCTTGCCCAGGGGCGACAGATAGGAAATGACGTTATTCGCGGGATCCGATTCCCATGGACCGAGAATGGTATAAGCCTCGGGCTGTACGGTCAGTTCGTTCGTCAGCGTAACCATCGTGCCGAAGGATATCTTTGCCGTAGAGATGGTCGACTTATCGAATATCTGGGCGCGTTCGATCTCGTTCTTGAGTTTTGCTACCTTGGCGTTGATCTCATCCTGCTTCTCTTTCGCGGCCTTGTATTCGGCGTTTTCCCGAAGATCACCGAGGGAGAGGGCATAGGCGATTTCCCTCTGGTTTTCCGGGACTTCGACATCGAGGATAGTGGCGAGCAGACGCTGCTTTTCCTCGAACTTGGCTGCGGTGACCATGAGGCCGCGCGAAACGACCTGCTTTTCCTCTTCGCCGCCGAACTTGAACTCTGGCCATTTTTCGATGATCTTACGCCGCAGCGAAAGCTTTACCGCAGGATCGAGGTCTTTGACCTCGCTGACCAGAGTATAAACGCGTTCAATGTTTTCGGGCCGCGATTCGAGGAGGAAGGTCTCCAGGGCCGAGTCCTTGAACAGGATGGTCTGAACCTGCTTGTTTATCTTGCGGTTTTCCGTGGTATCGCGGTGACTTTCGATCTCTTTGAAGGAAATGTCGAGGATATGCACCAGCGTAATGAGGATTTTTTCATATGCCAGCCCGAGTTCGGCGAACCAAGGTTCGTCCCGCAGGTTTTTGACCACCCAAATGAATGCCTCGCGATGATCGCGATAGTTCTCGATTATGTCGAGAACCATGCGCTTTAGCTTATCTATGTGCCCGGCCGATTTCAGCGTATCGAGCATGTCAGCGTTGAGGGAGTAAGGAAAAATGCGGATGTAGACATCGGCCCATTCCGGGACGAAGTTCTTGACGTGGAGCAGGAAAGAATCACGGAGCTCGCTGTCCTTTATCCCATCGTAAACCGCGACCGGATCTTCGATTTCGTCGAAGAGTTCGGCGAAGCCGATATTCGTCGCTCCACTGAGGTGGGGATACTTTATGGCGAGCTCTTTCAGAAAAAGGTAGGAGGCGACGACCGTCTCGTTGGCCTGTTGATAGGATCTCACGAAGCTGGTGAAGAAGCCGAACATCTCGGTGAAGAATTCCGAGTCGGGTCCGCCCGATTCGAGAAAGTCCCGCAAGTATTGGACGCGAGAGAAAAAACTCTTCTCGGCCTTGAACTGGTTGTAGACCTTTTCCTCGAAGGAGAGCGGCCGATCGCGCACGATGAATGTGGCGATGTCGTCGGTCGCGTTTCCGAATATCGGATCGGTCTTGAGTATATCCCGCGCCTTGGTGCTCCAGGAGTTCCATTCGCTGGAGGTCAGAACGGAGGGGACCAGCTCCGCCTTGATGCGTTTCAGGTCGGCGCGGTTATCGAAGCTCTTTATTATGATACGAAGGGCCCATGCGGGATCGTCCTTGACCTTTTCGTGCAGCTTATCCTTGCTCCAGACGGCTTTGAGAACCCAGATGTGCTCTTTGGCGAGACTGGTGAGGCTGTCGATCGCCATTTTGAGCGACATTTTGTGACCGCGACTCTTTGCGAAGTCGATCACGATATCGTCGCCCTTGATGCTCGAGATACGTCCGATATTCCAGGTGCGATGATAAACGAAGTTACCCGCGTCGAAGGCGATGTGCTTCTCGAAATCGGCCATCGCCTCATGTATGGCACGATAGGACTGGGTGATATTCGAGAGACGGATATAGTCTTCGAGGTGGGAGTGCTCCTTGTACTTTCCCCGGTAACACTCCACGACTTCCTTGCGAAGCGAAGGGTTCTTTTCGTCGTATTCGATGACGACACGGAGGATATCGAGGGCGGTGTTCCATTCCTCGGCGGCCTTATAGTGCCTATATAGGTCGAGAAGAAGGCCCGCCGCCTTATCTTCGGAAAGCTGTTTAGCGATCTTGCGCTGGACATGGAAGAAAAAGTCGATGTCCTGGGGGCAGTACTCGACGAGCTTGGTCCAAATTTCCTTTACGTTCGCGCCGAGGCCCTTGTTTATGAACCTGTGGAGGGCTTTCTTGTAGAAGTCTACGGCTTCGTCGGTTTTGCCTTCTTTTTCTCGCCTTTCGGCGAGCGCCTTCACGATGTCGGCTTCCTCGTAATCCACGCGGATCAGGCGCTCCCACACGGAGAACTTGTCTTCGCTGCGCTCTTCGATCTCGTAACACTCGGCGAGCCTACGCAGTGCGGTTCTGTTTTCACCGAAGTCGAGCATGCGTTGGCAGACAAACTCGACTATGTTCCAGCGCTTATTGTCCGCGAAGATGTCGATGAGCGACACCATCGAAGAATCGTCGATCTGCTGCCGCATCAGCGAGGTCACGCCCGAAAGGTAGAGCGCAATGACGCTCGTCTTGGTATGGCCAAGGTGTTCGTCGCATATGGTCTTGATCTCCTCGGCGGTCTTGTCGCGAATTGCATCCTGGAGCAGCGCGTCGAGCTCTTTGAGGTTGGATACTGAATAGGCACTGAGCGCCGCACGAGTCCACTTTTCCTCGTTGAGCATGTCCTGGACTTTTTGGGCGAGCTGCGATTCGGCCATGTTGGTCTCCTCTCCTAGGCTGTGTACTGCTTGTAAATCGACGGATCGAGTATCCGTATCTTGAGCAGGATCTCGTCGATTTTGGCTCGATCGTCCTTTGATGCGATGCAGTGATCGATGAGCCAAAAGTATCGGTTGATGAGACGAGGCACGAGATGGGCGCGCTCGTCGCCCCCCTCTTTCACCTCATTCTCAAGCTGGTAAATCGACTGTCTTAGCTTGCCGACTTCTACGGCTTTCAATTCCCGCTTTACCGTAAAAACGCCCAATAGGGCTCCGTAAACCGGAATCCATTCGGATAATTCAGCCCCACGGTACCCCATTGCGGAAACTTTGGCGGCAAGTCTCCTGATCATCTCCGATTCGAGCAGGTCGATGACTATTCGCTGCGGCGCGAGGTAGAAGGCTTCGCGGAAAAGAGCCTTCGATGCTCGCGCTTCGCCGCTCAAAGCGTATGCATCCGCGAGTTCGGCGAGAACTTCCGCGTCCTCCCTGCGTTCGCGCGCCGCCGCTTCCAGCTGTCTAAGGGCGGCATCGTAATCGCCCGAACCCTTGAGACATCGGCCGATCCTGAGCGCGAGTTCGGCCTCGTGGGATTCCTTGTCTTCGGACGACAGCGCCCGATATTGAGCGAGCGCGAGGGAAAATGCGAACCTCTTGTACGCATAGAAGGCTCGTTCGAAATCGCCTTCGAGTTTACCGGCGAAAGCGACGAAACTCTTCCACTGGGCGACGATGTACTCTCCACGTTCGTAGAGATTGTTCGTACCTTCGATTCGCTCGGTGCGCTCAGCCCAGAAATTTCCGCACTTGAGCGCCCACAGCACTTCCGAATCTTCGAAATCGAGATTGAGCGCGCGGTCCAGGAACGCCGTCGCTCCGGGCAGATCGATACTTCTGAGGCTCTCGTACGCGTTCGACAAAAGGACGGAAACGCTTTCCTGCTCAGCCATGCTCATCCGGTTTTATACGTAAGGATACGACGCTTTGATACTATCCGATACGGCACGGGTAGTCAATTGGAAGCCTTTGGTGCGGGTCGCCGCGTCTATCGCATCGAAGGGCGCGGCGCCGCTCCCTCCGAGGGCCCATTTCCACCTCAGCCATGGCACCGAACATCGACTTGTGATATCATCCGGCCACATGGAAACTCCCATCATCGCACCGTCGGTACTGTCGGCGGATTTCTCTGACATTCGTTCCGGACTGTCGCGCATCGCTTCTTCGGGGGCCGCATGGGTGCATCTCGATGTCATGGACGGACATTTCGTACCCGAGATCACCTTCGGGCGCAAGATGGCGGCCGATGTTCGCCCTCACACGACGCTGCCGTTGGATGTGCATCTCATGACCGAGGAACCCGAGCGTTTTGCCCCGGCATTCATAGAGGCCGGCGCGGACTGGGTGACCTTCCATCTGGAGGCCTGCGTTCATGCCCATCGCCTGGCCCAGTCCATCCGTTCCTCCGGCGCCAAACCCGGTGTGTCCATCGTCCCCTCGACGCCGGTATCGGCACTCGAAGAGATGCTGGACTACGTCGATCTCGTCCTCATCATGACCGTCAATCCCGGTTTCGGAGGGCAATCTTTGATACCTTCCTGTCTCGACAAAGTCCGCCATCTCGCGGAAATCCGTGCGGGCCGGGGGCTCCACTTCCTGTTATCCGTCGATGGCGGCGTCAACCGTTCCACCTTCGAGGCGGTGGCCGATTCGGGAGCCGACGTTCTCGTCATGGGGAGCGCTTTTTTTTCGGCGGCCGATCCGAGAGCCGAAATCGAGATCGCACGGGCGGCCTATGCGCGGAGGCGCGAAGGCGGCCAAGCCTCGCGCGTTTGAGTTTTCTCCATTACGGACCGATAATTAATCGGAGGCATGTCCATGGGCTGCTGGCACCGAAGATTTGTTCTCTTACTGTTCGCGGCCGCCGTAGGGACGTGGGCCGCGATCGCCCAGACTGCCGCAGATGGAAGCGCCGGGACGGCCTCCCCGGCGGCCGCCTCAGAAGATCCCAATGCGGCGCTCGACCGCGGCAAATCACTCTTCGGTCTGGACAGATATCGCGCCGCTCTCGATGTCTTCGCTCGAATCATTGCCGATCCCCGGTCCGCGGCCGAGCGCCCTGAAGCCATCTACTGGTCCGTTCTCGCCTATCTCGGCATCGGTGATCAGGCGAACGCAGCCTCGTCGATCGACTCTTTTCTAGCCGCCTATCCCGCCAATCCCCGCGTTCCCGATCTGCTTTATCAACGCGGACGCATTCTTTTCATGAAGGGCGATTATCAGGGGGCCCTTCGCGTTTTCGCAGCTTTCGCTGCCGCTGCGCCTTCCAGCGATCTCATGCCCTCGGCGCTCTACTGGAGCGGCGAATGCCTCTACGCCCTCGGGAGACTGGACGAAGCCGAGCGAGCCTTCGCGGCAGTGATCGAAAAATATCCCGCCAGCGTGAAAGTCGAGGCGGCTACCTACCGCCGATCCCTCATCGAACTGGAGTACCGCGAACAAGAACTTCTCAGGCTTCTTACCTGGAGTCACGAAGAGGCATTGCGCGCAGCGGAAGATTTTCGTCGCCGAGAGAAGGCCTACGATCAATTGATCGCCGTATACCAAAATCAGATCGCTGAATCCAAACGCGGGGCACTGACAGATCAGGACAAGACGATAGCCGACCTGAGAGCGCAAGCGGCCGACCTTGCCACGAAGCTCGCCACCGCCCAAGCCGAAGTGGACACGTTGAAGAAGTCGCAGTCTCCGGAGGACGGCCAGAGCTCCGCACCGTTTTCGACCGCCTCAGGATCGGCCGGATATTTGGCGCAGGCTCTGAGTGTCAAGGCTCGCGCACTCGATCTGCTCGATTTCTACATCGAACGGATGGCGAAGGGAGGATCGAAATGAAATTTTACCGCGGTCCCCTTCTCTTCGCGCTTGCGCTGGCATTTTCCGCGACGGCCTACGGCCTCGAGGCCAAAGAAGGGCTCGTTCGCCTGCTCGTCAACGAATCCAACGCTCGCATTTCTCTGTATAAGCTCGTCGATGTCGCCAAGAAGCGGTATGTAGCCCTTTTCTACGATCAGGATCCGCGTACGAGCTTTGCAACCCTTTCGATCGACGGGCGGAACGTGCGGCTCGGCGACGCTTCCGATTATAGCATCACCGTGTCGCGCACCGAAACGGGAGTTCGGATCGAGTTCCGCTCCTCATCCTGCATCGTGCTCGAAACGCTCGATTTCGCCCGTTCGGCCGAATCGACGCTCGCCGACGGCCTGCATGTGAGCTTCGAACTGGAGAACATTTCCGACAGGGATTCGCGGCTCGGATTGCGATTTCTCATCGACACGTATCTTGCGGAAAAGTCCGGTGTTCATTTCGTTACTGCTCGGCGCTCCCGCGTGTCGCAGGAGACTACGATAACGCCTTCCTCTTCCGAGTCATGGGTCGAGACGCCCGGAGATCTGGCGAACTTCATGGTCCAGCTGGCCGGTTCCGGCATCGACAAACCCGATCTGGTGCTGCTCGCGAACTGGAAGAGACTTTCCGATGCGCCGTGGAGTTTCGACGTGAATCCCCAGCGCGACTTCACCCAGATGCCTTATTCGATCAACGACTCCGCGATCGCGCTGTATTGGGAACCTCAGCTCGTCACGCACGGTGCCGTACGGCGCATCGATTTCGCCATGGGTTCTTTCGACGACAAGGGTTATCTTCCCGTAGGGGTCGAAACCGGGACCATGATCGGCTCCACCGCCCTCGGCGCGTCCGCTCCGGACAAGGCGACTGCCATGGCGACCGATCTGGTCGCGACTCGTGATCTTATTTCTCGGATCGACAGGGCCTTGTCCTCCGGGATGCCGATTTCGGCCGACGAAATCGCCACGTGGCAGAAGATACTGGACCGCCTCGAGGAGCGGAAGAAGGGCTACTAGTCGAATGGTCAAGACCGCGCTCGACCGCGCCGAACGGCTCTTTGCGGCCGGGCGCTACGCCGATCTCATATCTCTTCTTGAACCGCAGGTTCCCGTCTACAGGGAATCCTCGCGATTCTATTATCTTCTCGGCGCCTCCTGCCTCAGAGCCGGAGACGCAGGCGGATCCTTCACCTACCTCAAGCGCGCCGAGCAGCTCGCTCCCGAGAACACCGATATTGAGCTGGCGCTCGCTGCTCTGTATGTGCGTCGAGGCGAAACCGAAAAGGCGGTGGCTTCCTATCTCGCAGTGCTCGAACGTAAACCCGGACATCGCGCCGCTCGGCGTGCACTCTCCATCCTCAGAAGGGAGTCCTCGCCCGAGGCATTGGCGGCGCTCGTGGAAACCGGAAAAATCTCCCGACTTTACCCCAAATCTCAGCGACTACCACCCCGGCTGGTCGGGCTACTGACGGGTGTCGCGCTCTGCGCCGTCATCGCCTTCGGGATCCTGTTTCTCGGTCCCGCCGGAGTGCGCTTGTTTTCCACGATCGTCGCTCAACGCGCCGCTCGCCCCGAAGTCGCTGCCATTTCGCTCGATGCGGCCGAAAGAGCGGCACCCGTCACGACCGGCGGCAGTTTTCGCTACATTTTGACGGATAGCCAAACACTCACGGCCTTCGAGCGCGCGAAAGCCTACTTTCAGCAATACCGCGACAACGCCGCCCTCGTCGAGATCAATCGTCTCCTCGGCTCGAATGCCAGCGCCTCGATAAAGGACAAGGCTCTCACCTTGAAAAGTTTTGTCGGAGCGCCGGACTTCAGGACAATTCGCGACGCTCCGCTGTTTTCTCAGGTCGCGGCCGATCCCTTCCTCTACGACGGATGCTCGGTGGTATGGCGCGGCATGGCCGCCAACGTCAGGCCGCAGGGCGAGCGGCTCGCCTTCGATTTTCTCGTCGGCTACGACGAAAAAACGAACCTCGAAGGTATCGTCCCAGCCGTGGCCACGGGCATCCCGGTCCGGGTGGACAGTCCCTTGGAGGTGCTAGGGGTGATCAGAAGCTCGACGGGGACGGTCCAGCTCGAAGTGGCTGCGGTACACGAACTGCTGAAAGGTTCGCAGGGAAGCGGTGTTTCCGCCCGGTAAGCCGTTATCGCCCGGGATGAAGAGCGGAAGGTGAGGTTTTGTGCGCGCAGTCGTGCAGCGTGTCTCGGAAGCCCGTGTAGAAATAGCCGGCGCCGTCGTAGGTGCTATTCGTGCCGGGCTTCTCGTGTACCTCGGGGTGGGGATGGGGGATTCGGAAGCGGACGCGTCGTGGATAGCCGACAAGCTGGTGAATCTGAGGATTTTTCCCGATTCCGAAGAAAAAATGAACCGATCCCTCTTGGACGAAGCGGGGGCCATCCTTGTCGTGTCGCAGTTCACTCTCTATGCCGACGCGCGCAAGGGACGCAGACCATCATATTCCGAAGCGGCCGAACCCGAGGATGCACGGAGGCTCTACGAGCGGACCGTCGCCCTGCTGCGTCGGACCGGCGTTTCGGTGGCGACGGGGGAGTTTCAGGCCTCTATGCGCGTTGTCTCTGTAAATGAAGGGCCCGTGACCATTCTGCTGGATTCGAAGCGCTTCTTTTAGGCGATATGAACCGACTCATCCGCGTGTGATCGCGCGGATAGGACAAAAAAACAGCCACGAATGCGGCGGGATTCTGGGGTCCCGCCCTCCGTGGCTGCCTTCAGCTTAGGAAATCACTTCGCCTTGCGCGGAGCAGGCTTCTTCGCGGAAGTCTTCTTGGAAGCGACGGTCGTCTTGGTCGCTGCGGGTTTTTTGACGATGGCCTTGGCGGCGCCGGGCTTTTTTTCGGCGAGACTTTTGGCCGCTGACTTGCGCGGCGTCGATTTGCCGGCTGTCTTGGCCTTGGCCGCGGCGACTTTGTCCTCGATGACGGCCTGGGCCGCCGCGAGGCGGGAGACCGGCACGCGGTAGGGGCTCGAGGAGACGTAGTTCATGCCGACGCGATGGCAGAATTTCACCGAATTGAGATCGCCGCCATGCTCGCCGCAGATGCCCACCTTGAGGTTTTTGCGAACCGAACGACCCTTCTCGATCGCCATCTTGATGAGCAGACCTACGCCTTCCTGATCGAGACTCTGGAAAGGATCGGCCTTGAACACGCCGGCCTTCTTCTCGTCGACATAGTCGGGTAGGAACTTGCCGGCATCGTCGCGTGAAATACCCATGGTCATCTGGGTAAGATCATTCGTGCCGAAGGAGAAGAATTCTCCGACGCCGGCGATCTTATCCGCCAGCAGAGCCGCTCGGGGCACCTCGATCATGGTTCCGACCATATATGAGAGCTGGGCGCCCGCATCCTTGATGACCCTGTCGGCCACCTCGCGGGTCCTGACCTCGAGGATCTTGAGCTCCTTGGCGTCGATCGTGAGAGGGATCATGATCTCCGGCAGAACCTTCACTCCCTTCTTGGTCATGTCGCAGGCGGCTCTGACGATCGCCGTAACCTGCATATCCAGGATTTCGGGGTAGGTGATCGTGAGGCGGCAGCCGCGGTGACCGAGCATGGGGTTCTGCTCGTGGAGCTGCTCGACGCGCTGGCGCACGTGCTCGAAGCTCGAACCCACGGCCTTCGCGAGGGCGCGCTGTCCGGCTTCGTCGTGCGGCACGAACTCGTGGAGGGGAGGATCGATGAGGCGGATGGTGACGGGGAAGCCGTCCATCGCCTTGAAGATGCCGCGGAAATCCTCGGTCTGGAAGGGCAGAAGCTTGGCGAGTGCCTTCTTGCGGGCCTCGAGGTCGTCGGCGACGATCATCTCGCGGATGGCGAGGATTCGGTCCTCGGTGTCGAAGAACATGTGCTCGGTGCGGCAGAGGCCGATACCCTCGGCGCCCAGCTTGCGGGCATTCTCGGCGTCGTAGGGCGTGTCGGCATTCGTTCGAACCTTGAGGGTCTTGATCTGATCGACCCAACCCATGATTGTCTTGTAAGCCTCCGAGGGCTCGGGCTTCACGAGCTTGAGCTCGCCTATGTAGACATTGCCGGCGGAGGAGTCGATCGTGATATAATCGCCCTCCTTGACCGTCTTGCCGTTCACCGAGAAATTCTTCTTCTCGTAGTCGATATCGAGCTTTTCGCAGCCGACGATGCAGCTCTTTCCCCAGCCGCGGGCGACGACCGCCGCGTGGCTCGTCTTGCCGCCGGTAGCGGTGAGAATGCCTTGAGCGGCATGCATGCCGCCTACGTCCTCGGGACTGGTCTCCTTGCGCACGAGGATGACCTTTTCACCCTTGGCGGCCCAGTCTTCCGCGACCTTGGCGTTGAAAACGACCTTGCCGCAGGCGGCGCCGGGGACGGCGTCGATGCCCTGGACGAGGAAAGCGTCCTTGAGTTTCTGGGGCTGGGACTTGTCGATCATCGGGTAGAAGATGCCCTCGATGTCGTTGGTCTTGATGCGCATGATCGCGTCTTCCTTGCCGATCAGCTTTTCGTTGACCATGTCGACGGCGATCTTGAAGGCGGCGAAGGGAGAGCGCTTCCCGGTGCGGCACTGGAGCATGTACAGCTTGCCTTCCTCGACGGTGAACTCGAGGTCCTGCATATCCTTGTAGTGCTTCTCGAGCCTTCTCCGAACATCCAGGAGCTGCTTGTATGCCTTGGGGTCCTTGCGCTCGAAATCGGAGAGCTTTATAGGTGTGCGGATGCCGGCCACGACGTCCTCGCCCTGGGCGTTGATTAGGTAGTCGCCGTAGAACTCGTCGACGCCGTTGTTCGGATCACGCGTAAAGCAAACGCCGGTGCCCGAAGTGTCGCCTTTGTTGCCGAACACCATCTGGACGACGCTGACCGCGGTGCCCTTGATCCCCTGGATTTTTTCGACTTTTCGGAAGGTGACAGCCTTGTCGGCCATCCACGAATCAAAGACCGCGTCGATGGCGCCGCGCAGCTGCTCCATCGGGTTCTGGGGGAAGTCCTTCTTGATGTGTTTCCTATACAAAGCCTTGAACGCGGCGATGACTTCGACGAGTTCGGCCTCGTTGACGTCGGTGTCGCTCACCTTGCTGCCGTTCGGGAGGCCGAGGCGTTTGCGGGTCCTCGACTCCTTTGCCTCTGCGAATAGCTTATCAAACTCTTCGCGCTCGATGCCCATGGCCGTGGAGCCATACATCATGATGAAGCGGCGATAAGCGTCGAAGGCGAAACGACGGTTCCCGGTTTTCGTGGCGAGGCCTTCGACCGACGCATCGGTCAGGCCGAGATTGAGGATGGTCTCCATCATGCCGGGCATTGAAATCGCGGCGCCCGAGCGGACGGATACGAGAAGAGGATCTTTGGGATCGCCCAGCTTCTTGCCGGCATTCTTCTCTAGCTGCTTGAGGTGCTTGGCCACCTCCTCTTCGAGACCCGCGGGCCACTTTTTCTCGCTCTTGAAATAGAGGTCGCAGACCTCTGTCGTGATTGTGAAACCGGCGGGCACCGGCAGACCGATTTTCGTCATCTCGGCGAGGCCGGCTCCCTTGCCGCCTAGAAGTTCCTTCATGCCGCCGTCGCCTTCGGCGACGCCGCCGCCGAACGCGAAGACATACTTTGTCTTGGCCATAAACCTTTATCCTCCGTACTGCATAGGGGTAGATGCTATACAGCCTAAGGCTATCTGAAAGGGTATTGGCTGTCAAGGAAGTGAGTCGCGGAGACCCTTGAAAACCGGCTTGGAATCGGGCTCGAACCTTCGCGTGAGACGAAGCGAGTATCTAGAGATAGAGGGCGAGCGTGATGATGGTGAGGTCCGAGCCCGGCATTTGATTGACCATGGACTCGAACTTGACATTTACCTTTTCACATGCCTCGGAGAGATAGGAAAGGTAGTAAAGCCCCAGCTCGGCGTTGGCCTCTCCTTCGGGGAGCTGCTTGTAGAAGTCCATAAGACTTTTCTTCTTCAGGTCCGCGTTCTTGTGCTCGTCGAATGTTTCCTTCACGGATTGATACTCGGATTCCTTGTTGTAGAGCGTTATCTGAAGCCTGCCCTGCGTGCCGACAGAGACGCCTCTAGATCCTATCTTCCAGGAGAGATAGACGAGTTCGCCTTTTCGCTCGAGAGAGTCGAGAACTTGACGGCGGATATTGGGATCGAAGAGCACCGCGTTCATGTCCACGGCCCCTTTGAAGATCGCCTTGGCTTCTCGCTTGAGGTTCGAGTTTTCGGCGTTCATCGCGAGTTCCATGATCATGAGCGAGATGTACTCGGCGATCTTGGATTTCTCCATATATTCGGCGAGCGAGGTGCGAAAATCCTTGACGAGTTGCTCGTAGCCTTCCGAGCCTTTGAATTTCGCGACGATGAACCAGGTGAAAGGTCGGAGGTTATTGAGGAATTTTTCCGAGAGAAGGAGCTGAATGTTCTTCTCTTCCGGGAGAAGAGAGGAGTTCTTGCTGATGTACGCGTACATGGGCGCGAGTATCTGCTGCTTTATATCGTAAAGATCCTTTTCCTTTTCCTTGAGCACCGACTGAAGAAATGCGTCGTTGATCCTCGTCTTGTCGTCGATGATGTTGGCAGGATTGAGGCGATTCCATTTTTTTATCACATCGCTGGACAGCACGCGCGCGAAAATGTAGCTGTCGTATTGCCGGTAGAGCATCGAGTAGACGACCAGCTTGGAGAGGTCCATGATCTCCTGACGCGATGACATGAACTCGCTCTTCGATATCTCGACCTTGGATATGTAATCGACGAGCATCATCCGCTGCAGCGACGCGGGCGTGAAATTGTCCAGGATGATGCCGTACTCTTCGACATTGTCGGCCAGTTTGAATTTTTTGAGATTCTTCCCGTTGCGGATAAAAAAGGTCGTCCCCTCCTCGGTGAGGACCAGTTTTACCGGAAGATCGATACAACTCTTTCTCTCCTGCATCCGAACGCCCTTCGAGAGCAAAAGCGACGTTGTGCAGCCGCTATTGTGCCCCACGTATATGGGCGGCCGACCCGCTCGGACCCCCCAGTAGAGTATATGGTATTATCGGCCGCCGGTAAACAGTATTGACGAAGCTCTTGCGCCCCCCTATCCTCGTCGCGTGAAGCATAAACGGCCGCTTGCCGCGCTCTTTGCGTCGCTCCTCGCCATCGGGGGCTCCGGTTCGCTGCTGCAAGCGGCGGTACCCGGACCGGCCGCGGCGATATCCGCCCGTGCGATCGAGGCGCCGCGAAGCTTCCCGCAGATTCTGACGGATATCAAAGCCTTCGGAAAACGCGTCGAGAACAGCCCCTCCGAGCGTGCCACTTTCGACTATCTGGAGTCGGCCTGTCGTGCTTCCGGTCTCGATGTTTCCTATATATCGTTCGATGAGGCGCCGCAGGGTTATTCGAATTCTCGCATTCTCGAGGCCCGGGTTCGAGGAATCCGCAGCGACGAACTGGCTCTGATAGTTCCCGTGGATTCCTGGATCGACGCGTCGGCGGGGAGCGAGGGAGCGGTCGGCGTGGCGCTCGCGCTCGCCGAGGCGGAGTTCTTCGGGACCGAGGCGGCCGCCGGGCGACTTCCTCCCGTCACCCTACGCTTCGTGTTTCTCGGCGCCGAACGACGCGGCCCGATATCGAGCGGCGATGAAGCTTCGCTCGGATCCCGAACATGGATCGCGAGAGCCGAAGGGCTCGAAAATCTCGCCGTAATCTACCTCAGCCTGGACAGGCTGCCTACTTCGATCGCCATCGAGAATGCAGGCAAGGGAATGCTGTCACCTTTCTGGCACTACGACCGTACAAGGCGAGCCCTGGAGACCGCCGGCTTCAATCTTCGCCTCGAAGCCAATCGCATGCAGATTTTTCGGCTCGGTCTCGCCGATAGCTACGGGCCGGCCGCGCCGTATTTGGCTGCGGACATACCCGCCTTGGCAATCCGCGGCTGGGGTGATGCGCCGGGAACCGATGTGGCCAAGATCGGCCGCGAGTTCACGGTTTTTCTGCAAAACCTCCTGGTTCGAAACGAAAGAGGATTCAGCGAATCCTGGGACCGGCATTACCTGATTTTTCAGCTGGGAGGCCTCAGCGCCGTCGTGCGCGAGGCGGCGTATGTCGCTTTTCTCATCTGTTTCTCGGCATTAGCCGTCGGCGGCGCACTGGTGCTGAGCGTGACGCGGCGTTCGGCGCTCAAAGCGGCCGTCCATCGCATGCCGATCATGGCGGCCCAGCTTCTGGCCCTATTCGCAGCCTTGTGCGCGATAGTGCTGGTGGAAAGGGGGGCTTCCGCCCTCGAGTCTCTCCTGATCGGCTCGTCGGACTTCTGGCGGCTTTCGCCTCGCATTTTTGCCGCAGCCCGCGTTCTCTCAAGTTTCTTCTTGTTCCTCTCGATATTGTCGGTCCTGGTGGAGCGGCGTGTTCTGACGCCCAATCCCTATTTCTACGAGTTCACCGCCCTCGTCTGCCTCACATTGGACATCTATGTCTTCGCCGCTATACGGCTCACTCTTTCTTTTTATTTTATCTGGGCTTTCTTCATCGTTGCCATCTCTCTCGCCGCCCGCAAGCCTTTTGCTACTCTGATCGCCGTCTGTCTGATGTATGTTCCGCTCGGGCTGCTCGCCGTTGAACTGATCCTGCGTCCGGAATTCGCCGTTTACGGCCGACTCATGGCTCCCACGGTGGCCAACGGCCTCGTCATCGCCGCCACGACCTTGCCTTTCTTCACGTTCGTCGCCAGCCCGCTTCTATTTTACTCGCGGCACGGTGCGGCAGCGCGGCGACATGCAAGCGCTGTCTTCGCTCTCGTCGTCTTTTTGATAGAAGGCGGCTTGCTCGCTTTCGCCGCTCTCGGCCCCGCCCGGTTGCCTCCCGGTGCGGCGGGAGCCGCTGATTTCAAGCTTTCCGAGACTCTCGATCAGGATCGAGGCGGTTTCACCGCTTACCTGAGCGCCGATCGGCGGATCGGCAGGGGCGTTCTGCTTCGAGGCGATACGCGGCTTCCCTATCGATCCGCCTCGGACAGAGTCGTCCTGCACGGACGCGATGACGAGCGAATCGTCGAAGTCGGGCAGTCGCGGAGCTTTTTTCTCGATCGCGTCAACGACACCATAACGATTTCCTGGGCGCAATCGCCCTATTCGGTCGAGCTCAGGCTCCAAGGTGAAAAGGAGCTTCAGATATACGACTGCGATCTTCCCTACCGGGTCTCCCTCGACGGGAAGAGCGCGGTCATTTTTTCGGGCGTCAATCCGGGTCGGAGTCTCCGGTTTTCCCTGACGGTACCGCGCGACTTTAGCGCGACTCTCGCGGTGAGGAGCATTTACCTGCACTCGCTCCATGCGTACCGCTTCGCCGGGGGCGGTTCTCCGGACGAGGGCGGCTCTTCGGTGACGTTCACCTCTCGCTTGAGCGGGAAGGCGGGCGGATGAGCACGGTGCTCTTCCATGTCGATTTGGACGCATTTTTCGCGTCCGTCGAACGACTCGACGATCCGAGCCTTGCGGGCAAACCCCTGATCGTCGGCGCTGCGCCCGGAAGGCGCGGCGTGGTCTGCACCTGCTCATACGAAGCGCGTGCCTTCGGCGTACATTCCGCGATGCCCATCTCGGAGGCCTACAGACGGTGCCCGCAGGGGATATTCCTGCCCGTGCGAATGAAACGCTATGTCGAACTGTCCGAACGGGTCATGGGAATCTTCTCCAGTTTTACGCCCGGCGTCCGCCCCGTGTCGATCGACGAAGCCTTCCTCGACATGAGCGGCACCGAAAGGCTCTGGGGTCGGCCGGCGGAGGCCGCGGTGAGACTCAAGGCATTCGTATTCGAAAAAACCGGTCTGACCATCTCTATCGGGATCGCGCATAACGCCTACGTGGCCAAGCTCGCCTCCGGCTTGCGTAAACCCGACGGGCTCTACGAAGTCGAAGAGGGCAAGGAAGAGCAGTTTATGCTTTCCCTGCCTCTGTCGAAGCTGTGGGGTGCGGGAGAAAAGACCCAGGAACGATTCCGCCGGCTCGGCATCTATTGTGTCGCCCAACTTGTGGCTTTGGGCGAGGCCCAGCTCGCCTCTCTTTTCGGCGACGCTGGGGGCCGCTTCCTGTACGCCGCCGTGCGGGGCAGGGATCCGGGCATACTGGGAGCCGAGACCGCGCGCCGATCCTTGAGCGCCGAAACGACCTTCGAAAACGACTTGACCCATCGAGACACGATCATCGAGGTGCTCATGGGCCTCGCCGAAGAGATTTCGTATCGGCTTTGGAGTTCGGACTTCAAGTCGAGGACTCTGGTGCTCAAGCTGCGTTACGACGACTTTTCCACTATTTCAAGAAGAAGGACCCGCTCCCTGCCTTATCTGTCCTCCATGGAGACTTTCAAGGACGCCGTCGACATTCTCGAACGCGCATGGGACTGCCGAAGGCCGATACGTCTGCTCGGGCTGGGATTCGCCGATCTCGATAGAGAAGCCGATGGCGGCCAGGGCGAGCTATTCTCCGACCTTTCCGAAAAAGGCCGCCGCGCCGAATCTGCTATCTTCCAGATCGAACGCAGCGGAAAGGGCAGGGTGACTCGGGCCCGTCTTCTCGCGAAGCAGGAGAGCGGACGTAACACTCCAGCGGGGGACAAGTCGTCCCGTCCCGGCGATTGACCCGCGGGAGAGCCGAAGAGCCTCGCTCGGTCAGTCCTTTGCGATAGTATCCCTGATGCCGGGCATGCGCTCTTCCAATGCCGAAGCCAAAGCATCCGATGCGCGCAGATATGCGTCGGCGATGGCCGATTCCTTGGTGCCGCCCTGGCCCTTGATCGGGGCCAGGGGAAGGGCCATGACGACCGTCCCGTCGCTGCGCATCAGACGGAACGTGACATCGGCGAGGGCCGTGAAGATATTATAGGCGACGCCGTCGAGCACGATCTGCCTGGCCGGCGCGATCTCGACCGAAATGAAGGCGGCATAAGGAACCTCGGCGCCTACGCCGAGCGCAGTGAGGGCCTTAGTGTCGCCCCCGAACGCGCGCCGGAATGCGTCGGTATCCAGGGCTCCGTCGAAGGGTGCCAGTTGGAGTCCGGAGGGTTTGAGAGCTTTGATCGCGACATCGAGGATTTGGGGATTGTCGTCGTTTCCGAGTTCGGAACTCGCCATCGCGAAAACGCGCGCCACGTTGGCGGGCGGCAGATAGACGAAGTCTCGGAACACGTTCGAGAAGGAATAGGTTTTTCCCCGAGCGACGAATACCGGGAAGGCGCGGATGACCGCCTCGGAGCCGGGATCTCCGAGGGAGGCGAGGGTGGTGTTGGCCTTTCCAAAGGCATCGGTCGACACCGTCGACACGATAGAGCCGGAGTTTTTGATGAATTGGAAATGTATGGGAGCGTCCCCTATCGGAGACTTGCCCGTTCCGAAATTTTCATAGAGATAGACGGAGGGCGATCTGCCATCCGCCCTGCCGGCGCTCCGCGTACTGGCGCCGATCTGAGTGCCGTTCGCATCCACCCATTCGCTCCCCGGTTCGAGAGACAGGGTCTGTCCGATGCGCGAAAGCTCGGCCGTTGCTCGGTCGGCCCGGATCTGTCCTTCCGGGCTCCGAGTCTGGTCGGCCAGCGCGAGAACGGCGACGTACGAACGGATCGCCTCGGCGAGGTGATTGCTGTCCGAAGCCTCTACGGCCTTTTGAAGCAGAGTGTCCATCTCGGCGAGAAAGTCCTCTTTGGGCACGACGGAAGCCGTCGTGCCGCCGTTCGGTGCGGCGGCATCTTGTGAAGGAGCCGGATGCTGTACCATCGTACCTTGTGCACCGCCGGGCTGCACGGCGGCGGGCCGGGAAGAACTCACGGAGACGCATGAACAAAGCATCGCGAAAGCGGAAGCAACGAAGCCGAAAATCAGGGCCTGGGAATACGATCGCCGCATCTGATTCCTCCAAAAATTCAGAAAAGCTCCGAATATATCTGTGCGTCGTGGATGCGCAGCGAGAATCCGTCCTCGACGAAGGCCAGTGCCTTGTTCATGACTTCCTCTCCGAACTCTCGGGAATTCGACACCAGGGCGGCGCCCAGGTGTGCGAACCGCAGCGAATCGAGAAGGTCGACCTCGGCGCAGGAAACGCGGAACTTGTTTCGCAGTCGTTCCTTGACCGAGGACACCACGCGGCGCTTGTCCTTGATCGAGCTCGCTTCCGGCACTTCGAAGACTATCTGCAGCATGGATACGACCATCATGAAAACTCCCACCTAGGTGCATCGCGCGGAGGGCGGGTTGGCTTCCGTTCGCCGCGAAACGATAGTATTATGGCGAAACTCGATGGTAAAGAGAAGCCGCCGCCGCGCAACGGCTGGTCTCTGCGCATTCCTCTTCGCGTGTGCGCCGGCCGTGGCAACGGCCCAGACTCTCGGGAATGCGAGCGGCTCCTCCACCAGTGCAGGCTCAGCCGCCATGCCCGCTTCGCCATCGAGCACTTCCTCCGCTACTCCCTCTTCGTCGGTCGCAGGCTCTGCAAGCTCCTCTTCGACTTCCAATGCTAATGCTTCCACGTCCCCCAGTCTCCCGACGTCGCTTCCGCCCGAGGCGCCCTCCAGCCTCTTCCAAGTGTCTTTGGGAGGTTCAGAGGCGGAACTCTTGGTCAAAGGTACTTGGGAGGCCAGTCTTTTGGGCACTGTCAATCTTCAGTCCCAGGGCGGGGCTTTGGGACTCGCCTCGGCGCAGCCGCTTCTTTTTTCGCAGTCGCCCGATCTCTACATGAAATTTCTGCTTTTCAATCGCTTTTTCGTCGAGGCGCGGGTCAGCAACGATGTGTCGCAGGCTCTCTATTCGGCGGGGTACCAAGGCGCCGAGGGCGAGCTGCTCCAGGAGGTGAGGGTCGGCAACTACAAGATATCCTTTCCCCAACTCCCCTATCTCGACTTCGGCGACGGCTCTTATCGTTCTTTCGGCGCGATGGCGAGAATAGACTCGGGCGAATTCGAGGGCCGGGCCATGGTTCGCTACGATCAGGCCGACCGGGTCACCAAGAACTTTGTCGGCACTTCCGAAGTGACCGATACGGTGATATCTGCCAACGCGTTCATCACCGGCAAGTACTTCGCGACGCGAGCCGTGCCGAACGTGTCGACGGGGGGTATCACGAACCTGGTCGTCTACGTGCAGAGCGTCTCGGGAACTCTGAGCGGCAGCGACGGCGCGACCTACCGCCAAATGGACACCAGCGAATACTCCTACGCGGCCCTCACCGGCCTCGTGACCCTGAACACCGCGGCGACCACCCGCGTCGCCCTTTCCTATGACGGCATTGTGCCCAGCGCTCCCTCCGATCCCACCACCGATCCGGTCACCAATGTGACGATAGGCGGCGTTCTCTGCGACCTCGTGTACTATCCGGACTACTACCCCAATCCCACTACGAGTCCCAGCCTCGTACCCGAACGCCAGATACTCTGCCGCTATCCCACGACGGCCAGCCCGACCAACTCTTCCGTCTTCGTGCGGAACACGGCTTCCGCTCTCCAGGACTCGAACTATCAGACACACATAGATCCGACGGGTTTCGTCGAAGTCACGTATGAAGGCAACGCGAATCCGCAAAACAAGACGTATCGACAGCCCTTCGTCAGCATGCCTCTCGTATACACGACCAATTTCAGCAGCACTGCCACCAAAACCTACGCGCCCGTCTTCGACCACGAGATCGTCGTGCGCAGCTACGGCACGCCGGGGTACATCACCGTCGACAAGGATCTCGTGCCCGGCTCGGTCCAGGTGCTGCGTAACGGCGTGCCGTATTACGCTTTTTCGGTTGATTCCGAAAACGGACGCGTCATTCTCGCGTCGCCTCCCGGCCTGGCGGAGAACATCACGGTGACCTATCTCCTCGAAAGCTCGCAGAGAAGCTCGGGCACCATACTCGCTGGGCTCGGCGGCACCTGGAACCCCTCGAAAGAGCAGAGCATGTGGACGGCCCTCGGGCTGCAGTGGGCCGTGCCGGGCTCGAGCTTCGCCTCGGGCGGCCAATCCAACCCCGGCACCGTGACCCTCACCACCGGCGAGAAAAAGACGGGCGGCTCCCTGCAGCACGATGCCGCATTGGCCGCCACCTACACGCAGGAAGAGGCATCCGGCCGCTACAAGATGGAAGGGATGGATGCCGATACGGGATACATCACCGGCTTTCAACCCACTTCCTCCTCATGGATGGGCACCCTCGAGGAGATCGTCGAGACCACGATGGTTTCGTCCTTTCCGACCATCGTGAGCGAGCTCCACGCCGACGGGTCGACGCAGATGGGCTTGTATATCGCCAATTCCTACGATCAGACCCCCACACCCCCCACCATCGGAGTGAACCAGGTGGACATCTCCAAAGTCGAGACTCTCCCGCCCTATCAAAACTTCAAGACCTTTTCCTTTTTCGTCAACAAGGTCTCGGTCCCGATAGCGGAGAACGCGACGATCACGCTTTCGATCGACGACGGAACGCCGGCCGACGGCGCTTTCATTTCGATTACCGTCCCATTCAACGAGCTCTCGACGGGCTGGAACAAAATTTTCGTCAACTACGGTTCGGGCGATACGCGTGTCTATCACCAGTCATCCGAAAATGGGCCGTCCGTCCCCTTTTCGAGTTCGACCGCCTCGGCCAACCAGAATCTCGCCAACGATTCCCGCATACACATCTCGACCACGGGCATCGATACGACGGACACGAGTGATTCGTTCTGGGTCGACGATGTCATCCTCGAGAATTCGACGGGTATGGCCGCGGCCAATTTCCAGGGCGATATCGCCTACAGCGATTCGAAGTTCCGTGTCGGCGACGGCCCGATGGCCCTCGTGAGCGGCCTTGCGCTCAAAGGCGACGCGAACGCCGGCCTCAGCAACGACGCCTTCGCGGCGGGAGGGGGCTCCGTCGGGACGAGCTTAGGTCCGCTCGGACTCAATCTTCACGCGCGCGGTTCGGCCAGCCAATCGGCCGCCCCGGCCCTGAGCGGAGGGCACGAGCTGATCTTCCCTCTCGTCGATGCCCCGTTTCGAGCGGACGACAAATTCGACTTCGATCCGTCCAGCGGCGCATTCGGGCGCGAGGACTCTCTCAGGCTGGGCGAGCCCAACATCGCGGCCCTGAACCTCAAGCAGAGCGCCGCCTGGTCGCCGGGCGATGACGACGTGCCGGGCGTCCTGACTCAAGAGTGGATGAGTGATTTGGGCGTCGCGGGGAGTCTTTTCGATGCGCAGCTCGATGCGACGAACCGGGCGCGACCCGACTCGGCCTCCTCGGGGAACGGCAGCTATGGGAGCGCCTGGATAGGCGCCTACTCATACGTTCTGCCCATCGACGAATCCAGTTCCGAGCTTCGCTCGGAAAAACTGAGCGTCAGCCTGAAGCTCAGCCCGGACGCGGAGATAGCATCTGCCTCGATGGGGACGAGCGCCCAGCCCCAATCGGTGACATCCGATGGTCTTCCCGGGATGAGGCAGAATTCGGATGTTGCGCGACTCACGGCGCCGCTGTCTTTCGTCGGTCTCAAGCTCGCGCCCTATTACCAGCGCAGCTGGAACGACCAGCGCAACGGTTCGGCCGACAGTCTTGCCGGAGACGCCAACCTTTCCCTGAGCGATCTTTCCGGGCTTCCGATGCTCTACACGAACATTCCCTTCGTCGAGCTCGTCGACGGAGCGACCTCGGATCGATTCTCCTCTCAGACGATCGTCGACCAGTCGCCCCTACCCTCGGCGAGCTACACCCCCGAGGCGGGAGTGCTGCTCTCCCGCAATTCCGGATCGAAATGGTACGATCTGGTCGCTCCCTCTTCCCTATCCTTCGCCTTTCAGCGCCAGCTCGTGCGGAGCGATGCGACAGTCACCGATGCGGCCGTCTGGGTGGCCACTTCGAAATTCGCCGCGGTCAACCTCTTCGGTTCCCAGGGGGTCTATCCGATCGGTCTTCCTTTCAAGACCGACGAGTACTATGCGACGGTCAACGCCACGATAAGCAAATACGTCGGAGAGTCGAGCGATCGAATCGGCATCCAATCGCAGCATCTTGCGACCTTTTACGCGGGCGATTCGGACAGTCTTTCGACCGAAAACAGGTTTTCGATCACGACCCAGCCCGGGCAGGATCAGTGGTCCGAGTCGCTGCGTTTCGAATTTACGAGAAAAGTGCCGCGGCACTGGCTGTTTGACATCTACCGCATGATCGTGCCCGAGCCCGGCATCGGTGATGCCGCGCCGTCCCCCTCGGGGGGCTCAAAAGAATCGGTTCCGGAAAGCGGTGCCGGGACCGACGGAAAGGGCTTTTCGATAGTCTCCGCCTATCTCAGCGATCTGGCGACGCGCCAGCCCACCGTGAAAGCTACTATCGAGCTCGTGCTTTCGATGCAGGACGCGATCACCGACGCGACGGCCCCTCCCGTAAGCTGGGAGTTCGACGAGAATTACATCGCCAAGCTCACGGTGCCCGACAGACTCACGCTCAGCGCCAAGACCGGGCTCACGCAACAGCGCGACAGTACGACGGGGATAATTCTCTTCGGCCTCACGCTCGGCGTGGATATGATCATTTCGTTCTAGATTGCGCGGCGCCGCCTCGACAGGAGCCTCCCGGATCGGCCCGGTGCGCACCGCGGGCTCGCCAAGCTTGACAGTCCGCCGTCGCCGCGTTTATTGTTCGTATTTATGAAACGACGGCTTATCACCTCGGCCCTCCCCTATGTCAATAACGTGCCGCATCTCGGAAACCTCATCCAGGTTCTCTCCGCCGATGTCTTCGCTCGCTTCTGCCGCTTGCGCGGCTACGATACTTTCTACGTCTGCGGCACCGACGAGTACGGCACCGCCACGGAAACCAAGGCGCTCGAGGAGGGCATCACGCCCCGCGAGCTCTGCGATCGCTTCCATATCCTGCACCGCGATATCTATTCGTGGTTCGGAATCGCCTTCGACAAGTTCGGCCGCACCTCCACCGAGCGCCATGCCGAAATAACGCAGTCCATTTTCCTGGACCTCGACAAGGCCGGGCTGATTCGGCAGCAGACGATCGAGCAGCTCTATTGCGAAAACGATAAGCGCTTTCTGGCCGATCGCTACGTACGGGGTACCTGCCCCCACTGCGGCTACGAAGGGGCCCGCGGGGATCAATGCGAAAATTGCGGCAAACTTCTCGAGCCCACGGAGCTCCGGGAACCGAAATGCTCGACCTGCGGCGCCACGCCGCGGCCGCGGAAGACGACGCACCTCTACATCGATCTGCCGGCGATCCGGCCCAGGCTGGAAGAGTGGATGAAGGAGGCGAGCGTCGAGGGTTTCTGGGCGAACAACGCCATTCAGATGACCCAAGCCTGGATCCGAGACGGCCTCCAGGAAAGGGCGATCACGCGCGACCTCAAGTGGGGGATCCCCGTCCCCAAGGCCGGATTCGAGGACAAGGTCTTCTACGTCTGGTTCGACGCGCCGATAGGTTATATATCCATGACTGCCTGCGCCGGCGACGAACGCGGCTTCGATTGGAAATCGTGGTGGATGTCGCCTGAAGACGTGGAGCTCTTCCAATTCATAGGAAAGGACAACATTCCGTTTCACACCGTGATTTTCCCTTCGAGTCTGCTCGGCTCCGGCCGCGACTGGACGATGCTCCATCACATGTCCTCGACGGAATACCTCAACTATGAAGCGGGCAAGTTTTCCAAATCCAAAGGTGTGGGTGTCTTCGGTACCGACGCCGTCGAATCCGGCATCCCCGCCGATGTTTGGCGTTTCTATATTTTCTTCAACCGGCCCGAAAAGGCCGATACCATGTTCACCTGGGCCGACTTCCAGGAGAAGGTGAACGGCGAACTCATCGGGAATCTGGGCAATCTCGCCAATCGCACGCTCACCTTCGTGGCCCGATACTTCGGCGGCGAAATCCCCGCGGGCGAAGCCGCCGCGGGCTTTTGGGACAAGGTCGGGGAAATCGAAGGCCGCGTCACTGCTCATCTCGAGCGGGCCGAGCTGCGCGACGCCTTTCGCGCGGTCTTCGAACTTTCGGATCTGGCCAACAAGCGCTTCCAGGACGGAGAGCCCTGGAAAACACGGACGAGCGATCCTGCCGCGGCCGCTTCGCTGATCCGCGATCTCTGTTACGTTCTGCGCGATCTCGCGGTCATGATCCATCCCTATATGCCCTTCGCGTCCGAACGGCTCGCTTCTTTCCTGGAGGTGAGACTCGGAGCGGATGGGTTCGATTGGTCGATCCTGGGCAAGCTCGAGGGGCTCCGCCGGGTGCATGCGCCCCAGGTGTTGTTCGGGAAACTCGAGGACGATCTCGTGGCCGAGCTGCGCGAGCGCTATTCGGGTTCGCAGTCCGAGCGCAGGGCCCGCGAAGACGCACAGCGGAGTTCTTCCTCGGGAGGTGCGGAAGCGGGCGCTTCGGGAACTGCGGACGGGGCGAAGAGCTCCTCGCCGTCGAACCGCACCGGCGAAAGCGATTCGGCCAAGGAGGCGGCTTCTGCCGAGCCGGCGCCGCGGCGCTACGCCGAGCTTTCCGAAGAGGAGCGCTTCGCCAGACTCATCGATCTGCGAGCGGCCAAGATCGTGAAGATCGAGCGCCATCCCAAGGCCGACAAGCTGTATATCGAGACTCTCGACGACGGCTCCGGTTCCGAGAGGGTGATCGTTTCGGGTCTCGTTCCCTTCTACCGAGCGGAGGAGCTTCTGGGCAAGACCATCGTCCTCGTGAACAACCTGAAACCTGCAAGGCTCCGCGGCGTCGAAAGCCGCGGCATGCTTTTGGCCGCCTCGCGCAGGACTCCGGGAGAGGGCGGCGGCAAGGAGGCCGTGGAGGTGCTCGACGCCGGCGGCGCGGCCCCCGGCAGCAGGATTCTCCTCGAGGGACAGGACGATTCATTGCAACCCGAAGCCGTGATCGATGTCGACACTTTTTTTTCGGTTCCGATCCGCGCGGAGAACGGCACGGCGCTGATCGGAGCCAAACGGCTCTTGGCTGCGGGCCGGAGCTTCGCATTCGATCGCGTGCACGAAGGCGAGGTGGGCTGAGGTCCGTATCGCGGCCTCGGACTCCGGTATGCCGCGAACCATGAATATCCGGCTCGAAGAGACTTCGGCCGATCGCTGCGACTCCTCGCGCAGCTTTCTTCAATCGGGTTTTTGGGGTCGTTTCAAGGCGGAGTTCGGCTGGAAAGCCCGTCATTTTTCACTTTCACTGCAAAGCCGCTCCTCGCCCCTTCTGGTGCTCGAACGTAGGCTCGCTCGGGGTATGTCCTTTGCCTACATTCCCCACGGCCCGGAGTGCGAATGTTCTGAAAAGGATGGAACCGCCGCTCTATCCGCCATCGCCGAGTCTATTCGTCCCTTTTTGTCGCGCGGCTGTCTTTTCCTGCGTTTCGATCCCGCATGCCATATCGCCGAGGTGCGAGACGGCCTCGCCGTGGCCAACGACGGCGAGACCTCATTCGCCGCAAGAGCTGCGTCGCGCCCCGCATTCGGCCGGCCGCTCGTCCCCGCGGTTTCCGATGTCCAACCTCCCGATACGGTTTTGCTCGACCTCGAAAAGAGCGAAGAGGAGCTGCTCGGAGCGATGAAGCCCAAATGGCGCTACAACATACGGCTCGCCGGGAAAAAGGGGGTCGTCATAGAGGAGCGCGGTGTCGAGGCTCTGGCGGAATTCTATCGGCTATATCGCCTGACGGCCCTGCGCGATCGTATTGCGCTTCATCCCCAGCGCTACTATGAGCGCCTCTTTTACCTCGCCCAGGCATATCCGCGCAATTTCGGTAACCCGTCTCCCGATATCCGCCTATGGATCGCCCGTCACGAGGGTGAGGCGCTCGCCGCCATCGTCACCTTGTTCCGCGGCGATCAGGCCGTCTACCTGTATGGCGCTTCATCCGACTCGAAGCGCAATCTGATGCCCGCCTATGCGCTCCAATGGGCGGCCATACGGGCGGCCAAAGCCGCAGGCTGCCGCGAATACGATTTTTTCGGCATTCCGCCAAATCAGGATCCGGATCAACCCATGGCCGGACTCTACCGCTTCAAGACAGGCTTCGGCGGCCAAATCGTGCATCGCGCGGGTTCCTGGGACTACCCTCTGCGACCTTTTGTCTATCGTGCCTTTCGTGCGGTCGAAAAGGCGAGGCGCTGGTGGTTCAAAGACCTCAAGAAGCGAAAGGTCGAAGGTCGCGCTTCGATGTGACTATTCGCCCGCGTTTTCCCCGAAAACCAGACCTTCGAAAATCGAGATGCTGGCGTCGGGGCCTTCCCAGGCATCGGGCGGCAGGCCCGCTTTCCAACAAGTCTGTTCGAGAAAGGTTCCCCTGTCCCATCCCTGCTCCGCGGCGACTTGGGGGAGGAGGACGCCGGATCTCCAGCCTTTGACGATGTATATGCCGTGGAGACCGACGACGATCTCATTCGGGTCTTGGATGCGGCGCAGAGGAGAAAGGACGGTGATTTCGATGTCCATGAGATCGAGATCATCGTGCTCGAGCGCGGGGAAGCGCGGATCCTCGAAGGCGGCGGCCCGCGCCATTTCGCGGACGGTTTCGACGAGGGGGGCGGGGGAGCTCATCCTTCCGATGCAGCCCCGCAGAGACGAGTTTTCGTGAAGTGTGACGAAGACACCGCCCGGCATGAGCAGCGCTCCGGCGGCGCAAGGCCAAGAGGCCGCCCGTTTTTCCAGCCGCGAGGCTATGGACTCGCGGGCGGTCGCGAGCAGAGCCTTCCTTTCGGGTTCGTCGAGCCGGAAATCCATCGCTTCACCGCTCTTCGTAGTAGGCGATGGCGGCGTAGTGCACGAGGCGCTCGTCTGGTGTCTCGCGGAACAGCGACGAATCGTGGCGACCGAGGAGTTCGGCCCTTTTCCCTTCGGCGAGCGAAGAAGAGAGGAAGGCCGCCAGACAGCCGGCTCCGCAGGCATACGGCGAAACCGCAGTCCCGTTCGCCGCTATCATGGAGCGCCAGTCCTGCGCTTCGACCTTCTCGAGAAAACGGTTGGCGGCGGTCGTGGCTTCGGCATCGGGCGAGGGACCGGTGCTGAGCCCCGTCGAAAGATCGCTCGAGACCACGATGAGCACCTCGTCTTTCCGCTCGGCGATGACGAGGTCGAGAGCCGCCGCAAGCGCTTTGACTGCGGCCGGAACCGGAGCTCCCAGGACGACGGGAACCAGGGCAGCTGCCGGAAAAAGAGCGCGCATAAAGGGCAGCTGCACCTCTATGCCATGTTCCTCGAAGTGCGGAATATCGTTTCGCCTAAAAAGCGTCCCGCAATCCATCATTTCTTCGACGATGTCGGTGTCGACGCGCACCGGGCCAAAGGGACCGTCGAAAAAATCCGATTCGGGCAGATAGACGAGACCGTCATAGGGCCTGTGCATGGGCGCGAGAATGCAGACGACGCTGATTTTTCGTCCTGCGGCGGCGTTCCACGCCAGGGCGGCTATGTCTCCCGAATAGCGAAATCCCGCATGAGGCGCGAAAATCGCCGCGGCGCCGTCGCGCTGCGGGCGATTTGAGGCGACAAGATTCCGGACCAGCTTGTCGAGTTCCGCATGGTCATCCGGGTAGAATATGCCCGACACGATCGCTTCACGGAGTTTGGCCTTTTCGCTATGCTCACCCATGAAGCTTAAGTATAGTCGCCTGGGGTTTTCATTCAAGGCGTCATGCGGAAGGTAACAGGTGCGGATACTAATCGTCGACGATGAGCCGCGCATGATCGAGTCGCTCCGGGAATACGTCGCCGCCGAGGGTATCGAGGCCTCGGTGGCGGATGACGGTCTCGCGGCGAAACGCTTGCTCGGCGAGGACGCTTTCGACGCGGTCGTGACCGATCTTCGCATGCCGGGTCTGGACGGACTTGGACTTCTGCGTTGGATCCGCGAAGAGGGGCCCCCGATACCCGTGGTCATCATCTCGGCGCACGGCGATGTGCGCGATGCCGTCGAGGCGATGAAACTCGGCGCCTACGACTATCTCGTCAAGCCTTTCGATCCGGACGAGCTTGTGATCCGTCTGCGCAAGGCCGTGGGCGAACGCCGCACTTCGCTGCGACTCGCCGCGGGTAAGCTGCGTTTCGACGAGGGCGGCGGCCTCGTCGGAGAGAGCCCAGCAATGGTCGAGGTGGTCCGTCTCATCGAAAAGGTCGCTCCCACCGCGTCGACCGTGCTCATTACCGGGGAAAGCGGCACAGGCAAGGAAGTGGCGGCGCGCCTCGTACACGAGCGTTCGAGGCGCGATGGCTCCTTCGTCCCCGTCAACCTCGGCGCTCTTCCGGAGACTCTTCTGGAAAGCGAGCTTTTCGGGCATGAAAAAGGCGCGTTTACGGGTGCGGACGCACGCAAGCCCGGACTTTTCGAAACGGCCCACGCGGGGACTATCTTTCTGGATGAAATCGGGGAATTGCCGCTCCATCTTCAGGTCAAGCTTCTCCGTGTCATACAGGAACGGAAGGTGCAGCGCCTCGGCGGTCTGCAGGGTATACCGATCGACGCGCGGCTCGTGGCCGGGACGAACCGCGACCTCGAGACCGAAATGCGAGCCGGGCGCTTTCGTGAAGACCTCTACTACCGGATCAATGTCATCAGGATACGCATGCCGCCCCTGAGAGAACGGGAAGGCGATAGAGCCCTTCTCGCCGGCTTCTTTCTCAAGAAGCTGTCCGCCGAGCTCGGACGAAAGGTGGAGGGCATCTCTCCGGAAGCGCTCGGTCTGCTCGAGCGGCACGATTTTCCGGGTAATGTCCGCGAACTGGAAAACGCCATCGAGCGCGCTCTCATTCTTTCGGACGGGCCGCAGCTGGAAGCGAGGGATTTCCAGTTTTTCATCGCGGGCGCCAAGATAGGCATGTCCCCCCGCGATGTTGACGCCGTGCAGCCCCGGAGTCTCGACGAGCTCGAAAAACGCGCGATAGCAGAGGCGCTCCAGCGCAATGGCTATCGTCGCGAGAAAAGCGCCGCGGAGCTCGGCATTACGCGGCGCACTCTGCTCAACAAGATCAAGGAATACGGCTTGGTGATCCCCGATTCGGCTCGGGATTGACGGTATCGAGAAAAATCGCGGCATCCGCGTCGGAATAGAAGACAAGCCACACCGACAGGGGAAGACGCTGAGCGGCGACGAAAGCCGAGATCGTCCGAAAGGCGATATGCGCGGCCTCGCGCCGCGGATAGCCGAAGACACCCGTGGAGATGGCGGGGAACGCGACGGATTCGAATCCCTTCGACACGGCGAGCGCGAGACAGCCCGTATAGCATGACCCGAGAACCTCCGGCTCTCCGTTCTTGCCGCCTTCCCATACCGGACCGACGGTATGTATGACCGCTCGGAGCGGCAGACGGCCTGCCCCGGTCAAAACGGCCTGACCCGGCGGAAGGCCATCGTGCAGCCTCCCTTCGCGGAGCCGCCTGCACTCGGCGAGGATTTCCGGTCCACCCGCCCGGTGAATGGCCCCGTCGACTCCGCCGCCGCCCAGGAGACTCGAGTTGGCCGCATTGACGATGGCGTCGCCCGCGAATGCAGTGATATCGCCCACCGCTACTATCAGTCTGTTTTCAAGCAGCCGCGCAAGTTCGTGCATGCCCTTCCTCCCGCATGGAGAAACTGGTCCGCTCGAAGGCTACGACCATGGGCGAAAGGCGTCAAGCGGTGCCGGGTTCCGAAGTCGACGCTGAAGCGGGCCGCGCCGATGATCTGCGTCTGCTTCGAGCGTCCTCCTTGGAGGCGCCGGCGGGGAATAGCGCCCGAAGCGCTTCCGATACGGACGAGGCGAATACGAAATTCATCGTATCGCGCACCTCCGTGGGGATATCATCCAGGTCCTTTCGATTGGCCTCGGGAAGTATGACGGTTTCTATCTTGTTGCGATGGGCCGCGAGCACCTTTTCCTTCACGCCACCGATCGCGAGGACCCGTCCGGTGAGGGTGATTTCTCCCGTCATGGCGCGGTCGGGCACCAGATTCTTGCCCGTGAAAGCCGAGAGCATGCTCGCTATGAGGGTGATTCCCGCCGATGGGCCGTCCTTCGGTATGGCGCCTTCGGGCACGTGCACGTGGACGACGCGTTTGCGGAAATCGGATTCGCCGAGTCGAAAGTCCGAGGCTCGGGAACGTATGAAACTGAGCGCCGCGCGGGCGCTCTCCTTCATTACATCGCCGAGGTTTCCGGTAAGGAGCAGCCCCTCTTCGCCCTCGAAAACGAGGGACTCGACGGGAAGGATGGTCCCCCCAGATTCGGTCCAGGCCAAGCCGTACGCCACCCCCACCCGCGGCTCTTTGAATACCGCATCCTCTTCGCGTCGTCGGCGTCCCAGCATCTCCGCGACCCGTTTTTCGGTGAGGACGGTCTTCCAGTTCGCGATACCCTCGGTGTCCGCGGCGAAGCCTTTGCGGACCGCCTCCTGGGCGAACTTTCGCATGACATGGGCTATTTCGCGCTCGAGATTGCGCACACCGGATTCCATCGTATAGTGGCGCACGATTTCGAGGATGGCGTCGTCGCGAATACCGAGCTTGGCTTTGCCGAGGCCGCTTTCTTCGAGCTGTTTCGGAATGATAAAATGTTTCGCGATCTCGAGCTTTTCATACTCGCTGTATCCGGGTACTTCGATGATCTCCATGCGATCGAGAAGAGGATAGGGAATCCCCTGAATGGAGTTGGCCGTCGTGACGAACATCACGCCCGAAAGATCGAAGGGAAGCTCGAGGTAGTGATCCGTAAAGGATGAGTTTTGCTCGGGGTCGAGCACTTCGAGGAGGGCGCTGGCGGGATCGCCGCGGAAATCGGAAGACATCTTGTCGATCTCGTCCAAGAGAAAAACGGGATTGACCGTGCCGGCCTTCTTCATGGACTGGAGGATTTTTCCGGGCAGGGCGCCGACATAGGTCCTGCGGTGCCCCCTGATTTCGGCTTCGTCGCGCAGGCCGCCCAGACTCGACCGCACGAATGAGCGGTCGAGGGCGCGCGCCACGGAACGACCGAGGCTTGTTTTTCCCGTCCCCGGCGGCCCCACCAGGCAGAGAATCGGGCCGCGCGCCCGATCCGAAAGCTGTCGCACTGCTATGAACTCGAGGATGCGTTCCTTCGGCTTTTCCATGCCATAGTGATCTTCGTCGAGTATCCGGCGGGCGCGTTTGAGATCCCGATTGTCGAGACTCTTTGCGGACCAGGGAAGATCGGCCAACCATTCGCAGTAGACACGCAGAACACCCGCTTCGGGCGAAAAGGGCTGGAGCTTGCCCAATCTGGAAAGCTCTCGTTTGGCCTTGTCGATGACCTCCGCCGGAGGCGATTTGGCGAAAATGGAACGTTCAAGCTCCTTGATTTCGCCCTCTTCGCCATCCTTGCCGAGTTCCCTGTTGATTTCTTTCAGCTGCTCGTTGAGCAAATATTCCTTCTGGCTGCGATCGATGCGGCTCCTGACCTTGGCGCCGATCCTGCGCTGGAGGTTGGTGAGCTCCGATTCGCTTTCGATGGCCGATTCGACGGCCTCAAGCCGCTTCCTTGCATCCTCGATTTCGAGGAGTTCCCGCTTCGTTTCGAACTTCAGAGGAAGGGCGTGCGCGACGATATCTGCCAGAGCGTGGGCGCCTCTCTCGCTTTCGACCGACGCCAGGATTTCCGGAGCGATCTTCTTCGAGAGTTCGCCGTATTTTTCGAAACTGCGCTTTACGAGGCGCAGAGTCGCCTCGAGTTCCGTTCCCGGAACGGGTTCGATTTCGCCGAGTGTCTTGCCGAATGCGATCAAATGATCCAGGCCCTCCGCGATGCGTCTGATTTTTACGCGCGACTCGCCCTCGATCAGGATGCGCAGTGAGCCGTCCGGGAGATGCAATTGTTGAACGATTCGAGCCGCGCTGCCGACCGGGTAGACATCGACGTTCTCGGCCTTCTCGTCGTTGCCGCTTTTTCGTAGGGCGACAACGATACGCCTATCGGTGCGAAGAGCGAATTCGACGGCGGCGAGAGAAAGCTTACCGCCCACGAAAAGGGATACCACTGCCTTGGGGAAAACGATGGAGTCGCGCGGAAATACGATCGGCAGGCGGAGCGTCGTCCCGCCACGGAGCGCGTCGAGAAGGCTCACGCGCTCTTTTGCAGCAGCTCCACGACCGGAGACGAACGGCCTTCGACCGTGTCGCGCGTAACGACGACGCGTTTTGCGCCATCGATGGACGGTATGTCGTACATGACGTCCATCATCAGCAACTCGACGATGGATCTGAGGCCGCGCGCGCCGGTATTGCGCGAAATGGCCCTGTCGGCTATGGCGTCGACCGCGGCTTCTTCGAACACGAGCTCTACATTGTCGATGCGCATCGACTCCTGGTATTGCCTGAGAACGGCGTTGCGCGGCTCCATGATGATTCTGCGCAAGTCATCTCTGGTCAGATCGTCGAGCGATACCTGGATGGGGAGTCGGCCGATAAATTCGGGTATCATGCCGAACTTGATGAGATCGTCGGGATGGAGCTGCGCGAAGAGGCTGCGCAGATCCTTTTCGCTGCGCGCCTTTACGTCGGCGCCGAACCCGAGGGGGTGTTTCGCGACGCGGCTCTCGACGATCCTGTCGAGACCCACGAAGGCACCGCCGCAGATGAAAAGAATGTTCGTCGTATCTATGCGCAGATACTCCTGCTGAGGATGCTTGCGTCCTCCCTGAGGGGGAACGTTTGCGCTCGTGCCTTCGATGATCTTGAGCAGCGCCTGCTGTACGCCCTCGCCGGAAACGTCGCGGGTTATGGACACGTTTTCGCCCTTGCGGGCGATCTTGTCGATCTCGTCTATGTACACGATGCCGCGCTCCGCAGCGCCGATGTTGCCGCCCGCGTTTTGGATGAGCTTGAGAAGAATGTTCTCGACGTCCTCGCCCACGTAGCCCGCCTCCGTGAGCGTCGTAGCGTCGGCGATAGCGAAGGGGACTTTGAGCTTCTTGGCCAGAGTGCGCGCCAGAAGCGTCTTGCCGGTGCCCGTCGGCCCGATGAGGAGCACGTTCGACTTCTCGAGTTCCACCTCCGAGCTTCGTTCCTTGGGGCGCGAAATGCGCTTGTAATGATTGTAGACGGCGACCGACAGCGCCTTCTTGACATAGTCTTGGCCAATGACGTACTGGTCGAGATATTCCTTGATCTCGCGCGGCTTGGGCACATCGCCCGTGAAACCGGCGGATATTTCGGTGTCGTCCTCGGATAGGATCTGTTCGCATACCTTGACGCACTCGTCGCAGATATACACGCCCGGACCCGCGATGAGGCGGCGCGCGTACTCGGCGCTCTTGCCGCAAAATGAACAGCTGCGCTCTTCGCCGCCGTTATTTTGCTTCTGCTTGGCCATGTTTCCTCCGCTCGAGGATGCGATCCACGAGACCATACTCGAGGGCCTCTTCGGCCGACATGAAGAAATCCCTTTCCATATCCGCCGCCACCGTGGCTTGATCCTTGCCCGACGCCTGGGCGAAATAGTCTATCGTGAGCTTTTTCAACCGAACGATTTCGCGCGCCTGCAAACTGATGTCCGACGACTGTCCCTGAACTCCGCCCCAGGGCTGGTGGATGAGCACGCGGGAAGAAGGTAAAGCGAAGCGCTTGCTCTTGGTGCCGCAGGCCAGGATGAGAGCGCCCATGGACGATGCCTGGCCGAGACACATCGTCTGAACGTCCGGACGAATGACCTGGATGGTGTCGTATATGGCCAGTCCCGCCGTGACGGAGCCGCCGGGGGAGTTGATGTAGACGGATATGTCCTTTTCCGGGTCCTGCGATTCCAGAAAGAGAAGTTGAGCGACCGTGAGATCGGCGGTGAGGTCGTTTATTTCGCCGTCGATGAAGATGATCCTATCCTTCAGAAGCCGCGAGTATATATCGTACGATCGTTCGCCGATGCCCGTCTGCTCGATGACAATGGGCACCAGATTGTGCATTCGCTCATCCATAAAATCGCACCTCACCGGGGAATATTACTCATTATTCTTGAGCAAGTCCATGTACGCTATCTTCTGGCCCGTCTTCACCTCGGCCTCGGCGAAGATCGCGTCCATCAGTTTGTCTTCCTTGATGCGGTCCTTCAGATAGTCCACCGAGTTTCGTCTTTCATACTCGGCCTTTATCTCTTCGACGGAGAGTGAATTCTCCCCGGCCTGGCGCGCATATTCGGCTTCGAGCTCTTGGTCGCTGCATTCGAACTTGCCTTCTTCGGTGAGCTTCTCCAGTACGAGACGGGTCGTGATGGCTTTTTCGGCCGAAGGCCGCCATTGTTCCACGATCTCCGCGCGGGACTTGCCGGAATAGGACAGGAATCTCTCGAGATTCTCATCGGTATCGATGTTCATCTGGCGCTTGAGGCTCTCCAGGCGCATCGAGAGCTCGGCATCGACCATAGAGCGCGGAAGGTCCACCGTCGTCCGCTTCAGGAGTCCGTCGACGATGATCTTCTCTTTGAGCTGACGAAGCTTGACGGCCAGGTCCTTTTCCAGTCTGGCGCGAATATCGGCCCTGAGATCCGCCAGCGTCTTGAATTTTTCGGAGACATCCTGGGCAAACTCGTCGTCGAGGTCGGGAAGCTTCTTCTCTTTGATCTTGGCGACTTTGACCGCGATTTTGACGGACCTTCCCGCCAGCGTCTTGTCTTCATGGTCCGCCGGATATTTCTTATCGAAGCTGCGCTCCTCGTCCTTCCGCATGCCGACGAGCTCCTCGTCGAACTTGTACAGGTTGTATCCCGAGCCGAGCTCAAAGGTAAAATCCCGGCGTTCGGTCCCCGGAACCGCGGCACCTTCGGCATCGAGTTCACGATAGTCGACGGTCAGGACATCGCCCTTGGCCGCAGCGGCGGAATCGTCCTTTTCCACGACGATGGCGTTGCGCTCGCGGATCTCGGCAAGCTCGCGATCCTCATCCTCCGCCGTGATTTCGGCCCGGGGGAGCTCTATCTCGAGGCCCTTTCGATCGGCGATTTTCGCCTCCGGAAAGACATCGAAGGTGACGGCGAAGGAAAAATCCTTGTCGAGGTCGAAGTCGGGTTGACCATCGAGCGTCGGCACCGAGTAGCCCAGGGGCTTTTCCTCGGCGTCCGCCAAGGCTTCCTCCACTGCAGCCTCCAGGACCCGGCTCATCGCTTCCGTCTTGAGTTCCCCGCCGAATTTGCGGAGGAGAACCTTGGCGGGAACATGTCCCTTGCGGAATCCGTCGATGCGCATGGTGCGCGAATACTCCATGAGCAGTGCATCGTATGCTTTCCGCACCTCGGTCTGGGGGACGATTACGGACAGCTTGACCGCCGAATGCTCTTGTCTTTCGATGTTCTTGCTGGAAATCACGGCTTTCCTCTTCTTAGAGGGGGATAGGCCGCCTTCCGGCGGCCAAAATGGAAAAAAAGAGGCGACTCGGTTTGCCCGAATCGCCTCGTCGCTTGAGAGCGGGAAACGGGAGTCGGACCCGCGACATCCACCTTGGCAAGGTGGCGCTCTACCACTGAGCTATTCCCGCATTGTGTGCGCCCTTCACGCATCCAAGATGCGAGAGAAGGGACTTGAACCCTCACGCCCTGGGGCACCAGATCCTAAGTCTGGCGTGTCTGCCATTCCACCACTCTCGCGTCAGGCGACCCTCGAGCCGCAGATGACCGCCAAAAGGTAGCCGGCAGCACAAGCCCTGTCAAGAGCTCGGCTTCGCGAAAACCCGCACGATGCGCGATCAAGAGCCTGTCATCAAGCGGGACGGCTTTCGCCGTCCCGCCATCGACTCATGAGCCGCGCAGGCATCGAACCTGCGACCCGCAGATTAAGAGTCTGCTGCTCTGCCAGCTGAGCTAGCGGCCCATGTACATCTCATGCACCGTGCGTCCGACAGGAGTCGAACCTGCGACCTACGGATTCGAAGTCCGTCGCTCTATCCAGCTGAGCTACGAACGCGTCTAAGGCCATTAGCCTCCGACCGGACCCTGTTCGGGTGCAGCCGTTGGGTGGGTGATGGGATTTGAACCCACGGCACCCAGATCCACAGTCTGGCGCTCTACCGCCTGAGCTACACCCACCGTGCAATCGGTGGGTGTACTTTGCCAAAGGACTGGACAAATGTCAATAGGAACCGAGCCACTTTCAAAACTCGGTCGGTCGTTTGCTGCGCAAACGTTGGAAGGGGCTTCGACTAAAAATCGCCCGGGGGTGCTTTCATTCAAAGCAGGATCGGAAGGCTGCGGCCGCAAGCCGCACATGCGGAGGCATGCGGTTCGTGGCCGGCGATGAGCCCGGTCGCGTCCGTGGAATATCCTCGTCTTCGGACCACGATGGCGGAGCAGAAGGGACAGACCGTATCGGCCCGCGACCCGAGAATATTGCCGATATAGACGTATCGCAGACTTAGAGAGGCGCGGGCCGCCAGCCTTTCGATGTCGCGGCTGCCGGTCGGAGCGGAGTCCTCGCGCCACGCGGGATGGTAGGCGGAGAGATGGAGAGGAATGTCCGAGGAAAGCGAAGAGATAAAACGGGAGATACCGTCGATATCCTCGTCCCGGTCCGAGAGGCCGGGCACCACGAGGGTCGTCACTTCCAGGTGGCAGAGACCGGCGGCGATTCGTATGAAGGCGAGCACCGATTCGAGGTCCCCTCCCAGTCTGCTCCTGTATGCTTCGGCCGACCAGCATTTCAGGTCCACATTGGCCGCGTCCACCAGGGACAATAGCTCCCGAGCAGGGCCTTCGAGAAGACAACCGTTCGTGACGAGCACATTGTAGAGGCCGCCCTTTCGAGCCAATCGCATGGTATCTAGAAGGTACTCGATATGTATGCTGGGCTCGGAATAGGTATATGCGATAGAAGGCGCGCCCGAAGAGATCGCGGCATCGACCAGTGCCTGCGGCGAAATTCTTTCGGTCGCTGTCTCCGTGCTCTGAGAAATGGTCCAATTTTGACAGAAGGGACAACGCATGTTGCAGCCCACGAAACCGGCCGAAAAGACCCCGGATCCGGGCAAGAAATGATGGAGCGGTTTTTTTTCGATCGGATCGAGGGCCGTGGCGGAGAGCAATCCGTAAAAGGGCAGCTTCATTTTCCCGGCTGCATTGCGACGAACTCGGCAGATCCCGCTTGCGCCCGACCTTATCGTGCACCGATGCGGGCAGAGGGAGCAGCGAACCGCACCGTTCGAATCCGGCTCCCAATATTCGGCTGAACGATCCGTCGGGGCTTCGAGCACGGTCTCAGCTCCGGGTGCCGACGGCGTGCGCGATCCGTTCGTGCAATCGGCTCGAATCGCCGTGGAACCGAGGCGGATTCTCGACCTCGAAAGGCTCATACCGAATCCCGTAACTGCCTCGCCGCACCCAGAGCTTGGCGAGGGGGCGGCTCTGACCTGTTTCATCCACCGGAGACGCGAGCTCCTCCATCCCGGCGATGTCGGTGACGCGAAACTCCAGTATGGCCGGCTCGTAATCTCCGGCGTCGCCGATGAGAAGGCATTTTTTCTCGTCGTAGGGATGCTTGCGCAAGGTGCCGATGAAGGCCACGGCGTCCTGCGGCACTTCGGTTTGGTAGCGGACAATCTCGGACAGGGGTTCCGATTCCAGATACTCGGTGAGGCTCATGGCTTCCTCCTTTGCCCTGGGGCGAATCCGAAATCCCTCACTATCAGGATAATAGCCCAGACAGCGGAAAGTAACAGAAGAAACTCGGCGAACCAGTCGCCGAAACGCTCGTAAATCGTCCGGAATCGGCTCGCATAAACCGGTACATCGACGATTTCGGACTCAGGCTTGAAAAACGGCAGCGACATCAGCTGCTCGCCGTGGGGACCGACCACACAGGAGAGACCTCCGTTTGTCGAACGCACGAGAGTCTTCCTGAACTCGATGGAACGGAAACGGGCGGCAGCCCAATGCTGGATTTCCGCGCTCTCCGTCGAAGACCATGAGTCGTTCGTCAAATTGACGAGGAGATCGGCGCCTCGGAGGAAAAACTGTCTGCAGAGACTGGGGAACGCATCCTCGAAGCATATCGGAGCTCCGAAGCGCACTTGGCCGTCCTTCGTGGGCAGGGTGAATATGGTGTATTCGGTGCCCATCGTCCATCCCGAGTCGAGTCCGACCACTCGCTGCATGAAATGCCTGAAGGGAGCGTACTCCCAGAAAGGAATGGACTCCGCGAAAGGAACCGGGTGCACCTTGCCGTAACTCGCCATGAGTCTCGCGTCCGGACCTATCAGGATAACGGCATTCATTGCGCTCAGCGGCTGCCAACTTATCACATCGGGAGCTCCGGTGAAAACATAGGTACCCGTCGCGCGGATAAAAGGAATGAAGGGCATGCCCGGCGGCTCGCTGGAATAGTAGTCGTAGCTCCCTTGGTAGGGGGCGCCCAGGCTCATTTCGCTGAACATGATGAGGTCGGGTTTCACCCCGGGAGACCGGGCCAGAGCATCCTCGCTCAGGCGTATGTTGGCTTCCAGGGCCGCCGTGTCGCCGGTGTTCCATGGATCGACATCCTGTTGAACCATGAGCGCCGTGAAATGGGCCTTTATCGGCGGAGTCTGCGACAGCCGCACGAAGCCGTATCCGAGAGTGAATGCGAGGATGGCGAGGGCATAGAGCGCATAGGAAAGCCCCAACCCGCGGGGAAACGTCCTCGCTTTGCCGCTTTCCCTCAATCGAGGCGCGAAATGCGCAGTCGATGCCCCGATGCCGATGAGAAGCTCGGCGATCACCGCGTTGCAGAGCGCCAGGACGGCGCTGACGCCGTAGACGCCCGTAGTGTCCGCGATCTGCAGGAGAGCCAGGATCCGCGTCTGCGTATAGGCCAGAAGCCCCCAGGGATAGCCGAGGAAACCGTTGGATTTCATGTACTCGAATACGGCCCAGAGTGCGGCGAATGCGAGAGGACGGCCCAGGCCGCCTTTTCGTGCGAAGAAGCCCAGGTAGAGTCCGAAGACGGCATATACCACGCCGTAGGCAATGGTCGTCGACCCCAAGGTCCAGAACGCGAAATCCTTGAAGAAATAGAGCCAGTAGCTCGACATGGCATGCTGAAGCGAGCCGAACACCGCCGCGATGCCGGCTGCCGCTCCATAGGATTCGGTTTCCAGGAGCGCTGCCCACAGGGGCACGAGAGCGATAAAACCGAGCGGCGGGAATCCGTACTTGAAAACCTCGTTCGGCAGCGAAAGAGCCATGAGACCGGCCGAACTCGCGGCCATGAGAAGGCGGCGAAGGGCGTTTGAGCGGTTTTTATATCCCAAGTCGGCGGCCGTAGCGCGGGTATTCATGGCCGATATCGTAGCCTCGCCGCATACGAAAAGAAAAGAGCCTCAACTAAAACAGGATACTCTTATCGGGCAGCCGCTTTTCTATAGAAGCGGACGTGCGACCTACCATAATTCCTTTCGTCCTCGATACCCAGAACCTCCGGATCGACGGATGGAGGAGACTCCGAAGGATAATGTATTAGCACCAGACCGCCGGGCGCAAGGCTGGGTCCTTCGGCGATACGCGTGAGAATCTCATCGCGATACAGATACGGAAAGGGTGGGTCGCAAAAAATGATATCGAAAGGCCTCCTGTTTCGCAGAAGAAAGCGTTCGGCGGGCATCGATTTGCATTCGATGCGTTCCTCGGCTATGGCCGCGTTTCTGAGAAGGGCCGGGAACTTTTCTCTGTCCTTTTCGACGCATACGACGGGATAGGCCCCTCTGCTCGCCGCTTCCAGGGCGAGCACGCCGGAGCCCGCGAATAGATCGAGGAAGGACAAGCCCGTGAGATCGCCGAGTATGGAAAAAAGCGACTCGCGCATCCTGTCCATTGCGGGTCGTATGTCGAGAGTGCCATGAGACAGCTCGATGGTCCTGCCGCGATATTTTCCGCCCGTGATGCGCATCGCGCGTCAATCCTCATTGCGCCGACGGACTTCGCGGCGGAGATCGCGCTCCACATCGCGCTCCTTGATGTCGGCCCGCTTGTCGTATTGTTTCTTGCCCTTGCAGAGACCGAGCTCGATCTTGATGAGGCCGTTTTTCAGGTATATGGAGAGGAGAACGAGCGTGTAACCCTTTTCGCGCACGCGGCGGTCGATGCGTTTTATTTCCTGGGCATGGAGCAGCAGCTTTTTTTGCCGATCGGGATCATGGTTGAAGACCGACGAAAAGCCGTATTCGGCGACTCGAAAATTGCGCAACCACACTTCGCCGTTCCGCACTTCGGCGAACGCGTCGGGAAAAGAGACGCGGCCGTCCTTTATCGATTTGACTTCCGTACCTTGCAGTACGACGCCGCATTCGAAGGTCTCGTCGATCGTATAGTCATAACGGGCGCGTCTGTTGACCGCGACGACTTTCACTCCGTCCGGTATGCTCATCGGCAAACCGCGTGCAGGCTGGTGCTCGTATACGAGGATCGCATGTTGTCGCGCATCGTCGGATGATTATAGAAACCGCCGTCGGCCTTGTCAACGAATGCCAGGCATGCTAGTGTCGATCCCCGATGAATCGGAACGCAAGCTCCCGGATCGGAGCGTCATGATGTTCGCAGGCAAGCGTCGATCCTATGCGGAGGCTGTTGAAAGCCGCCGGCGGCTCGGTTCGCGTCTTCTGCTCCTGGTCGTCATCTTTCTCTGCTTTCAAATCATAAGCGGCCTTTTCGTGGCCGCATTTTCGGTGAGTTCGAAGTCCATGTCTCCCACGCTCCTGCCGGGAGATTTGATCATTGTCACGCCGCTGGCCTATGGTCCCAATACCGTGCTGGGCAAGCTTCCGGGACTCCGGCATCCCGAGCGCGGGGATCTTGTTCTTGCCGAGCCTCCGTTCGCCACGAGGCACGGATTCTGGCCCGTCATCTTCGATTCCTTTGTCAGGTTCGTCACCTTTCAGCGCTTTTCCCTGCTTTCCCATGGTCCGGCCGCGGTTATGACGGGACCGACCATTCAGCGCATAGTAGGGCTTCCCGGCGATACCATAGAAATGGCTAACTACGTCTTCAGGGTCAAACCCGCGGAGGCGGAGCATTTTCTGACTGAATTCGAATTGTCGTCCACGCGCTACGACATAGGAGCTTCGGTTCGCATCCAGGGTTGGAAGGACGGTTTCCCCGCCTCCGGTTCGATGGCGGAGCGGACTCTGGGAAAAGACGAGTATTTTCTCGCGGGAGATGCGCGTAGTCTATCGAGCGATTCCCGCCTCTGGGGCGTCGTCAAGCCGGATCGACTGTTGGGACTGGTGGTGCTGCGCTACTGGCCGCCCTCGCGCTTCGGCATGCCGTGAGCGAAGCAGACGCATTCGGTCCGAATTTTACCCAGCCGGCTTCGCTCTACATTCACGTCCCGGTCTGTCTATCCAAGTGCACGTACTGCGATTTTTTTTCGCTTCCGGTTCGCGGCGTCTCTTTCTCGTCCATGGCCGCGCTCGTAGACTCGACGCTCATTCGCGCGCATGAACTCGCGGAGCGCTTCGGCGCATCGAAATTCTCTACGATTTATGTAGGAGGAGGCACGCCGACCGCCTTGCCGCCGGTCCTGCTCGACAGACTTCTGTCCGCTCTGACCCCGATGGCCGGTACGGTCTGCGAGTGGACAGTCGAGGCCAATCCGGAAAGCCTCAGAGCCGAGCATATCGAGCTGTTTCTCCGCCGCGGCGTGACGCGTGTAAGCCTGGGCGTACAGAGCCTCGATGACGGGGAGCTGAAAATTCTCGGCAGACCGCACGACGCGAAAACGGCGCTCGCGGCATTGAGGCTCTGCGTGGACTCCGGCCTCGACGTGTCGGCAGATCTCATGGCGGGGATTTCGGCGCGGAGCCCGACCGGAGGCCTCGCCGAATCGGCGCGTGGCCTGCTTGATCTCGGGATCGGCCATCTGTCCATGTACGATCTGACGCTGGAAGAGGGAACTCCCCTGGCACGATCGGTCGAACGCGGAGAGCTGGCGCTTCCCGACGCCGATCGGCTCTTCTCCAGCTGGAATCGTGCGCGAGGCGTTCTCGATCGCGCGGGTTTTCGCCGCTACGAGGTCTCCAATTTCGCCGCTCCCGGTTCCGAGTGCAGGCACAACCTTTCCTACTGGCGTTTGGTGTCATATATCGGCGCGGGACCCGGCGCGGTGTCCACCATCGTCGGAAAGGGAGGCGGCGGCGGAATTTCCCTGCGGATCGAGGAAGGGCGCGACATACTTTCCTATTCGGATGCCCGCGCCGCCGCTGCCGAAACTCTCATCGTTCCGGAGGATTCGGCGTTCGAGATGATAATGATGTCGTTTCGAACTATCTTTGGTCTGGACTTGGACGATTTCGCGTCGCGCTTCGATCGTGAAGCCGAGGAACTCCTGGAAGACACTTTCACTCTCTGGAAGAGACATCTGCACGCGGGCGAGCCGTCGCCCGCGGAGATCGAGACTCATCGCCGGCTGGCGCTGGACGACGGAGGGCTCGACCTTCTCAATCGCTTTTTGAGGGATTGCCTGGACGAAATAAAGAAACGCGATCTCGCGACGGAGATCTCCGCCCGGCGGTGAACTCATGATCGTCCGAGTCTCGAATGCCTATTTTTTCCGGGGCGGCGAAGGCACGAAGCCGGAAGGATCGGGCATGACGAAATCCGCCGGCAAATCGGGATCGGAGCTCGTCGTCGCGACCCATGTCTGGTTTCTGCCAAGGAAACCCAGCAGTCCCTTGAGCTGGCCCCGCACGACGAGTCGAGCTCCATTTCGCCTGATGGTGCATTCGTATTCGTCGCCGTTTCGCGGATCCATGATCTCTCCGCGGAAATCTTTGTCCTTTTCGACGACGTCATAGACAAAATCAAGCCCGCAGAAAGGCGGGTCGCCGACGAGCTTGTCGGCTTTGTCTTTTTTCAAGTAGATCGTATCCCTGATCTTCCCCGTCTTGTCGTCATAGCCGGCGATTATTCGGCCATAGAGCTTCCCCTGATAGCCGTAGATACAGACGATGCTCTGGGGCTTGCCGGTCTTGTCGTCGAGCTGTTTCCACAGGCCGACGATGCCCTGGCCGAAGACTAGGACCGATCCGAAGATCAGAAACGCCAGTACCAGAAGCTCACGACGCGATTTCATGGGCTCTCCTTATGAATCAGACGAAGAAATCGTAGCGCGAATTGATTCTTCGGGCATAATCGGGATCGAGGCCGACGTTGAAGCGGCGTTCCGTTCCTACGGTCGACGGAGGGCCGTGCCCGGGCAGGATCAGGCAGTCGTCGGCCTGATCGAGGATGCGCGCCTGGAGTCGGCTGGCCAGAGTGGCGGCGTTGAAGGAACTCAATGTCTTGCCTATCAACCCGGCGTGCAGGGCGTCTCCCGTGAATAGAAAGGTGCCGATCCGATAGACGATCGAATCCGGAGAGTGCCCCGGAACCGAATAGCAATCGACGGAAAATCCGGCGACCTCGATGGTATCCCCGTCCCGGACCGATCGGCACGGCTTGCCGCCCACCGCCGCGTTGGCGGCGTAGACCTGGGCATCGTAAATCTTGAGGAGGGTCGAAAGCCCTCGGATGTGATGCGCGTGATTGTGCGTGACGAGCACCGCGCGCAGGGCGTAGCCGTTCTGTTCGATATGGTCCAGGATCGCGGCGTTCATTTCCGCCGGGTCCACGATGAGCGCTTCTTTGCTTTCGTCGTTGCCGAGAAGGTAGATATTCGAAAAGCCGTAGAGCGAATAGTGCTGATAGAGTTTCATAGGTAGAGATGCTCCAGGTCGCTTATGACCTCCGCCGTATTCGAGTTCTTGAACGAAACGTTGATTTGCTTCGATGGAATGAGGTAGACGCGCTTGAGATCGCAGTTCACGAAGTCGGAATTCTCCAATTCGCATCGAATGAAGCGTGAGTTGTAAAGGTTGGACGAATTGAAGGTGGATTCGGCGATGTGCGAACCGTCGAAGCTGCAATGAAGGAGCTCGGAGTTTTCGAACGAAGAATTGAGAAGCGTCACGCCGCCGAAGGAGCAGAACTGAGCATCCGTGGAGGAAAAATCGCAGGATTCGATGCCGGCGCCGTCGAAGAAGCAAATACGGAAGGAGGAGTTGGTGAAGAGCGTGTTTCGGAAGGTGGCGCCCATGAACGAACAACCTATGAAGCGACGATTGGAAAGATCGATGCTTTCGAGCGAGATGCCGGCGAGATTGAGGTCCTTGATGTCCTCGCGGTTCAGCAGGAGGCTCGAGGCGGCCGACATCGCCGCCTTAGGGTCGGGATGGTGCGCCAGGCAGCGGTCGGACCCGGCGAACGCCAAAGCGGAGCAAGCGGGGAAGGTGCAACGCTCGAATCCGTACATATCCTAAAGCTACACGATCGACGGGATCGGGGCAAGACAGGATCGATGCGGACGCGACATGGCAAACATCGCGGATGTCGGCGCTTGTCGAGCTTCTCCGGCTTGACGTACAATAAATGCATGTGTTCCTATTGCGGCTCGCCCATGGCGAACGATCGAAAGCCGGGATTCAACGAGACCTGTGAGAACTGCGGGAAAGATCTTCATGCCTGTGTCAACTGCCGGTTCTATCGCGTCGGGGCCCGGTGGGATTGCCTCGAAAGCTCTCTGGAGGGACCCGTTCCGGACAAGGAATCGCGCAATTACTGCGAATGGTACGAAACCAAGCCCGAGCTTTTCGTCGCGGGGACGGGGCGCGCTTCTTCCCGCATGTCGGCCGACAGAGCCCGCAGCGATTTCGACAAAATGTTCGGGGATTGAACGTGATGCACCGCGAGAACGAACCGATCGCGATCATCGATTCCGGCGTCGGAGGTCTTCCCTATCTGGAAACCGTAAGGAAGCTTCTTCCCCTGGAATCTTTCGTCTATCTGGCGGATCGTGCGGGCTTTCCCTACGGCACGAAATCCGGAGACGAAGTTCGCGCCATCTCCCTGGATCGGGTGGCTCGCCTCATCGAACGCTTTTCTCCCAAGGCCGTCGTCATCGCGTGCAATACGGCGTCCCAGGCTGCGCTCGCGGCCGTGCGCGCGGCGAATCCCGGCTTGGCCGTCATCGGCACGGTCCCCGCGATCAAGCCCGCGGCGGCGCACACCAGGACGGGCACAATCGGCGTCATCGCGACGGCGCAGACCGTCCGGGATCCGTATCTCGACGGCCTGATCGCGCGCTTCGCCCCCGATGCGTTCGTCGTCCGGGAAGCGGCCCAGCAACTGGTGGCTTTTGTCGAGCGTCATCTTTTCGACGCCACGGCCGAGGAGCGCCGATCCGCCGTGGCCGGCCATGTCCGGCGGCTCGTGGACGCGGGCGCGGATCAGATCGTCATCGCGTGCACGCATTTTCTCCATGTATGGAGCGACATCGCGGACGCGGCCGGCCCGGATATAGACATCGTCGACTCTCGGGACGGAGTGGCGCGACGCCTGCGGGCCGTCCTGGTCGAGCGGGGGCTTTTGCGCGCGATACCGGCATCGCCCGAAGCGGACGAGCCCCGAGCGCTCTTCCTTTTGAGCGGCGAAGCGCCCTTCGAGGCGCACCACCTGCGCTTCGCCGAACGTTTCGCCTTCGACAGGTCCGAAACACTGCCCGTCGCCCGATAGCGATGCAGGGGCTCGTTCTTTCCGGCACGAACAACGTCTTTCTTGTTCAAGGCGACGACGGCTCCCGCAGGCTCTGTTCGATCAAAGGGAAGCGGCTCAAGGATCAAAAGGGCCAGTACAATGCCCTCGCCGCGGGCGATAGAGTGGAGCTCCTGGCCGACTCTTCGGCTCCCGATCGCGGCCTTGTTTCGGGGCTTCTTCTGCGCCGGAACCTGTTCGGCCGCTTCAACGAGAAGGGGCGCGCCATCCAGGCGATCGCGGCCAATATCGATCTCGTCGTCTGCGTCTCCTCGCCGAGCCTGCCTCCCTTCAGGCCGCGGTTCATCGATCGCGTGGCCGTTCTCGCGGAATCGGCCCAGGTCCCCTTCTTGATCGCATTGAACAAGGTCGATACCGGAGTCGGTCCGGAAATCGAAGAACGTCTCGCGAACTACGAAAGTCTCGGCTACGGCACGCTCGCGGTTTCCGCGGTGCGAGGAACCGGACTTCATAGGCTGCGGGAACTGCTCGACGGCAAGACTTCGGTGTTCGCAGGCCAGTCCGGCGTCGGAAAATCGAGCCTCTTGAATGCGCTCGAACCCGGGATGGATCGCAAGGTCGGCGCCGTATCCGAAAAATACGACCGCGGCAAACATACCACGACGATGGCCGAGCTTCTGCCGCTCTCCGACGGAAAAACGCGGATCATCGACACTCCGGGCGTGCGCCGTCTGGCCGTGCGCGGAATAGACCCGAAAACGCTCGATGCGTACTTTCCCGAGCTCTCTTCGCTCGCGCCGCGCTGCGAATACGGTCTGTCCTGCACGCACACGGACGAGCCCGGATGCCGTGTCACTCGAGCGGTCGAGGACGGGTTGATTCTGGAGGATCGCTTCACGAGCTATCTGCGCATCCGGGACGAACTCGCCGCGACGGCGGAATATCGACCTCGGGAGGGGCGGGCCCAGTCCGCGCGATCGCGGGGCGATGGAGTGCGAAAGACGGAGCGCGCGTTTCGCACGAGATCGGGTTTGGAAATCGGTGAGGCCGATGATGACGAATGAGCATGCGCTGAGGCTCCTGGAGTTCGAGAGAATTCGCGAAGATGTCGCGAATTACTGTCTCTCGCCCGAAGGAGCCGCGACTCTTCTCGGAGAGCTGCCGCTGGATGAACGCGCCGCGGTGGCGGAGTCGAAGTCGGCCACCGAGTCCGTTCTCGCTCTTTTCCAGGAGGGAACGGAGCCTCCCTCGATTTCCTTCCCCGATATCGACGAACCGGCTCGGCTGATCTCCAAGGAAGGGACGATTCTCGAACTGCAGGAACTCTATGCCCTGGGACAGTGGGCCGAATCATTCGCCGTCTTCGCATCGTTCATGGGAAAGGCGGCTTCGTCGAAGGTTGCGGAGCTTCTCGCCTCGATGCCGGACCCGGCGCCCGTATCGCGCATCGCGTTCGCAATCCTCAACAGGGACGGAACGCTCCGCGACTTGCCCGAGATCCGAGCCTCCCGCGAGCGTATAGCCCGGGTCCATCGCGACATCTCCGCTCTTACGGACTCGTTCTATAGGGATCCAGAAATACGGGGAATGCTCCAATCCGACGAGCCGACGGTCCGGGACGGCCGCACGGTGCTGGCCCTGCGGGCGAACTTCAAATCGCGGATACGCGGAATCGTGCACGAGGTTTCGTCGACGGGACAGACGGTTTTTCTGGAGCCCGAAGAGCTCGTCCAGAAAAACAACGAGCTCGTTCAGGAAGAGGCGCGCTATCGGCAGGAGCTGCTGAGGATACTCCGGGAAGCGACCGAAAAATTGCATGAGCGGTTCGAGGCGCTGGCTCTCGCCCGCCGGACCATGGGGGGACTCGACGGGGTCTATGCTCGGGCCCGGCACGCGAAGCTCGGCGGCCTCGTCCTGGCGAGGGACATCGCCGAAGGATTCGTGCTCAGGCGGGCGCGGCATCCCCTCCTCGGCCGGAATGCCGTGCCCATCGACGTGGACCTCCCCGGGGACACGCGGACACTCATCGTCACGGGACCCAATACGGGAGGAAAGACGGTCACCCTCAAGACCATCGGCCTTCTCGCCCTGATGAATCAGTTCGGTCTCGGCGTGCCGGCCGCGCCGGAGACGGCCTTTGCCGTTTTCGATGCGATATACGCGGACATAGGCGACGAGCAATCCATAGATCAATCCCTCTCCACGTTTTCGGGCCACATGCGCGTCATCGGGGAGATCGCGCGGGCTGCGGGTCCGCGAAGCCTCGTCCTGCTCGACGAACTCGGATCGGGCACCGATCCCGAAGAAGGCTGCGCAGTCGCGATGAGCCTTCTCGACTGGTTCATCGAACGCGGCTGTCTCACCGTGCTCACGACGCACCACGGCATCCTCAAAAACTACGGTTACACCCGTCTCGGTTGCCTCAACGCTTCCATGGATTTCGACAGGGAGAGTCTTTCGCCGACCTACCGCATCCTGATGGGCGTGCCGGGCGAGAGTCGGGCCCTCGATATCGCGAGGACCAACGGCCTGTCGGGCGAGATCGTGGAAGGAGCGCGCCGTTATCTCGCCGAGGAAAGGACCGACGTGAGCGAGCTGATCCGCGGACTCACCGAAAAGCATCGCAAGCTGGAGGACATGGAAGAGGATCGTCGCAGGCGGCTCAGGGAAGCGGTCGAGGCGCAGCGCAGGGCCGATCTCACCTCGCTGCGACTGCGGCAGAAAGAACTGGAACTCAGGGAGGGGGGAGTTTCCGAGCTCAGACGCCTCCTCGGCGAGAGTCGCAAGAGACTCGAAAACCTCGTCAAGGAACTCCGCGAGGGCGAGGTGAGCGCCGAAAAGACGAGGGCCGTAAAAGACTTTCTCGCCGGACTCGCCCTCGATGTCGAGGCTCAGGAATCCAAACTGGAGAGTACCCGGGAGGAAGAGGTCGAATCTCCGTCCTCGGCGGAGCCCGATTCGACCGAAGAGTCGCTCTCCGCGGCTAATGCTCCTCGGCGCGACTCCGGCGGCGCCCGGCCTCTCGGCCCCATCGAAGAAGGCAGCCCCGTGTTCATCGGCGCCGCCAAGCGCCGGGGCGTCGCTCTCCGCCGCGCCAGGAAGGGGTATTGGCTCGTCGAAACGGATTCTCTCCGGCTCACCGTCGCGGAAAGCGATCTGAGAATCATGGCAGAGGCGCCGGCCGCAAAAACGCAAATTCAAATCGAACTCGCGCCCCGAGACGAGAGCGGACGCGTCGCGGCGGCCTTCGAGCTGGATCTGCGCGGATATCGTCTGGCCGAAGCCATTTGGGCGGTCGAAAAGCAGATCGACGCCGCCAGCCTTCAGGGACTCGCTTTGTTCTCGATAATTCACGGCACCGGTGAGGGCATCCTCGGGAAAGGTATCCACGAATATCTCCGCGGCAGTCCCGTCGTCGCCGACTACCACTTTGCCCGGCCCGAGGAGGGCGGTTACGGGAAGACGGTGGTAAGGTTGAAGTGATGCCCTCCGAGGCCCGGACGGCCCGAGGAGGGCGGTTACGGGAAGACGGTGGTAAGGTTGAAGTGATGCCCTCCGAGGCCCGAGCTTAAGCGATATCGCCGACGTCTTCCCATTCGATGCCCTCTCCTGCCGGAATCTCGCGCCGAGCGCGCCGTCCGAGCACGATGCCCAAGAGCCCGGGATCCAGGCCCGGGCGCAGTACTTTTTCCGTTCGGAGGAGGGCAATATCGTCCTTGCCCAGTATCTCGCCCTTGTCGATCGTCCTGACGGCATGGATGGATCTGTTGGTGCGAAGATAATTGGCCTCTTCGCTCGGAGCGAGGCGCTTGATCCCGTCGCCCAACGCGGACTCGACCCTGGCGCGACCGTAGACCGACGCGAGATCGCCTATCGTGTCGGCCGGAGGGCGGCTTTGGGAGCGCCGTATCGCGCGCACCATGGCATTGAAAGCGTCCGGAGGTTGAGCTATGGGATCGTCGAGACCGCTGTCGTCGCGTGAAAGGCATATGTGCTTTTCGACGATGACGCCTCCCGAAGCCACGGCCAAGGTCGGGATCAGTATCGGGTCGAGGGAATGATCGGAAACGCCGACCGGCAGTCCCAACACCCGTGAAAGCCCCTCGAGCAATCGCAGATTATACTCCTCTTCCGGCGCGGGGTAGGCGGTCACGCAGTGCAGCAGGGCCAAGGAAGAGCGGAATCGTCGGATCGCCCGCTCGATGTCGGCGAGCGTCGAAACGCCGCTCGAAAGGATAGTCGGGAGCCCGTATGAAGCCAGCTCGTCGAGAAGCGGAAAATGGTTGAGCTCGGGACTCGCGACCTTCATCGATCGGACGCCGATCCTTTTCAATAGACGGGCGCTTCCGAGACCGAAGGGTGTGCACATGAAGATCATGCCATGCGCCTCCGTCTCGGCCTTGAGCTCGGCATAGAAATCCTCATCGAGTTCGAGCGCCCGGAAGCGTTCGTAAAGAGGGACGGCTCCGCCCGGCAGCGGAACCGTGCCCGCGGCGGGATGCAGAATTTCGTCGGCAATCACACACTGAAACTTGGCGCAATCCGCCCCCGATTCCGCGGCTGCAGCTATGAGGTCGCGAGCTTTGCCGACATCCCCTCCGTGACCCGTCCCGATTTCGGCGACGACCAGACAGCCGGTGCCGTCGAATCGTCGATCGCCTATCGCGAACGCTTCGTTCATGTGGGCCCCTCTTCCTGCTTGCGCGCGGCGGCGCGATGCGCTATCATACTACTACGAGAACGGAATACGCAAAGGAGTCCGTAATGAAAGTGCTCTACTGCGACGTATGCAAAAAGCCCGTCGAAAATCCCGTCCCTACGAGGTCCATCTTCCATATCGCAGACATCGACATCTGCGAACCCTGCAGGGACGAGCTCGAGGCTGCGGTCAAGTATACCATCCGCGGCAAAAAACCCTTCGACTACGGATGGTACGACGAGCTGACCCTGAAAATCCTCCGCGATGGCATCCAGAGGGGCAAAATCAACCTCGCCTCCAGGGGCGATCGCCGCTGATAGATTCCGCGATTTCGAAGCTTGCATAGGAGGGGCGCGGCAGGCTTCGAAATGGGCCTAGAGCTTCTCTGTAAAGGCTGTCCGAAGGGGCAGTCTTTATTTTTTCTGTGCAGGAATGAGCGCGCTCTTTTCTTCGAAACAACAAAATACCGCAACGTATACCGATCCGCCGCTGAAAAGTGTCTCAGGATTGACAGTTTTCCCGACGCTATGCTAGTGTCAAATGTCAATACGCAGCAAAGGAGCTTACATGTCCGGCCATAGCAAATGGGCGACCATAAAGCACAAGAAGGGCGCGCTCGATGCGAAGCGCGGTCAGATGTTCACGAAGCTTATAAAGGAAATTTCGATCGCTGCGCGCATGGGCGGCGGCGATGCGGAGGGCAATCCTCGCCTGCGCACCGCCGTTCTCAAGGCTCGCGGCGCCAACATGCCCAAGGACAATATCGATCGCGCCATCAAGAAAGGCACCGGTGACCTCGAGGGTGTCAATTACGAGGAACTCACCTACGAAGCCTATGCTCCGGGCGGCGGCGCCTTGCTGATCGAGGTGCTCACCGACAACAAGAACCGCGCGGCGGCGGAGATTCGCAACATTCTCACCAGGGCCGGGTCCAACTTCGGCGCTACCGGCTCGGTTTCCTACCTTTTCAAGCGCAAGGGAGTCCTGTCCTTCGACGGCGAAAAGTACAACGAGGACAGGATCATGGAAGCCGCGATCGAGGCGGGGGCGGACGATGTCCAGAACGAAGATGGCGAGCTTGTCGTATATACCGCTCCCGATGCGTTCGAGGCTGTCCTCAACGGGATGAACGCTGCAGGCTTCGAGACCGACGGCGCAGAGATATCGATGGTTCCCGAAACCTATGTCTCTCCCGACAAGGATAACGCATCCAAGGTACAGAAGCTCATCGACAGGCTCGAGGAGAGCGAGGACGTTCAGAACGTGTACCACAATATCGAGCTGCCGGAGGAATCCGACGAGTAGTCGCGCGCCGATCGCGCGCGACGGTTCCGGCCTGGGTCGGAGCATCGAACTACGGGAACGAAGGGCCGGGCCGCCGTGCGGTTCGGCCCTTCGCATTTTTGGCATCGATCCGGGGCTGGCGTCGATCGGCTACGGCGTCATCGAATTGAAAAATGGGCGGATCCGCCATCTCGCGCACGGCTGCATCGAAACGAATGCGAAAACGCCCTTGGATCGACGCCTCCTCGAAATTTTCGGTGCGGTCGCCGACCAGATAGAAACATGGGAGCCGGACGCGGCCGGCATGGAGACCCTCTACTTCGCCCGCAATGTCAGCTCCGCTCTTCCCGTCGCGGAAGCGAAAGGCGTGATCCGTCTGGCTTTCGCACGCGCGGGAATCGCTCTTTCGGAGTACTCGCCGAACGCTCTCAAACAGGCGGTCACCGGCTCTGCCCGCGCGGAGAAAAATCAGGTCCAGGAGATGGTGCGCATTCTGCTTGGCCTCGCCCAAAAGCCCAGCCCGGACCACGCGGCCGACGCGTTGGCGGCGGCCATTTGCCGCGCCAATCATGAGGGTCCGATAGGCCGAAGCTGACGGAGTGACGACGAGAACCGAGTTCGTCTTCACCCTGCCGAGGACCTAGTGGGTCAACCTCGCGTATGGAGAAATTAGCCGAAGGTCCAGCGAAGCGTTTGAGAATCCATCTTCAAATTGCGACCTGAAGATTACAAGCATTGTAGGAATTAAATCGATCAGTGGTCGAGAGGGAATTTACCACTGGTCGCGGAGGAATTTACCACTGGTCCCGGGGGGTATTCTTCAGTGGTCGCGGAGGAATTTACCACTGATGAATTCCTCCGCGACCACTGAAGAATTTCTTCCTAGGAATATGAGGCTCTTTCAAAATGCGGACGCATTTTGAAAGAGCTACCATAAACTGCGGCATTTGCGCACGGTTTCGAAGAAACCGGAGCAAATGCGAAGCCAATTTCAAAAGTAACCGACTTTTGAAATTGGCTCATGTGGTCAGATTAAATAGCTCAGGAAATGGAGAAAATGGAAAGAGAGGCTCACGCTTACTCCGATTCGTCCCAAAGCCCGAGCCATTCGACAGCATGCCACATCAAGTTTACATTCTTATGTACTCTACCCTTGGTTCCGGGACTTCTTGTAGAGCCTCGGGCCGGCGATCTATACTCCGTCCACCATGTTTAACAGCATTCGCGGGCACTTGAGCGAAAAGCGTGCCGACTCGATCTGCGTCGAAACGGGCGGCATCGAATGGGAAATATCGGTCCCGGCTCGCTCGCTCGACGATTTCGGATCCCTTCACGACGAAGTCCGTGCCTTCACCTGGCTCCATCACTACGAAGACGGGATGCGCCTTTTCGGCTTTCCCAGCGCCGAGGAACGGAGCGTCTTCCTGGAGCTCATGAAGGTGGAAGGGATCGGTCCCAAGCAGGCTCTGCGCATTCTGTCGGGCGTCCGTCCGCGCGATCTCGACGCGGCCCTCGGTTCGGACGATCTTGCCGCCCTCCAGCGCATCCCCGGTGTGGGGCCCAAACTCGCGCAGAAGATGCTTCTCGCGCTCAAAGGGCGACTCGTGTTCGCGAGCGCGGCAGGCGCGACCGCTCGAAAGGCGGAGGCCGAATGGGCGGATGTCGTCCGCGCCCTGGCCGATATGGGTTTCGACCGCAAGGAAGCCGAACGCCGGGTAAACGAGTTGGCAGAGGAAATACCTGCCGGGCCCGAGCGCGAGCGCGAGCTCTTCAGACGCTCTCTTCTCGACCTTTCGGCGGGAGCCTAGACGATGGCTACGCGGGCGATGGATCCCGAGTTCGATCCCGAACAGGACGAGCGCGAGCTGTCATTGCGGCCACGTTCCCTGGCGGATTTTCAGGGGCAGGCCAAGCTCAAGGAAAACCTGGGTCTCTTCATTCGCGCCGCGCGCGAGCGCGGCGAAGCTCTCGATCATCTCTTTCTCATGGGTCCGCCCGGGCTAGGCAAGACCACTCTGGCACTCGTTGTCGCCAACGAACTGGGTGTGGATTTCAAGCCGACCAGCGCTCCAGCGCTCGAAAAGCCCAAGGACCTCGCAGGCGTGCTCACGACTCTGCGGGAGCGCTCGGTCCTTTTCATCGATGAGATCCATCGTCTCAGGCCCGCGATCGAAGAGATGCTGTACATCGCGATGGAGGATTTCGAGCTCGATTGGATCATCGGACAGGGACCGGCGGCGCGCACGGTACGCGTGCCCGTACCCCCCTTCACGCTCGTGGGTGCGACGACGAAGGCGGGTACCGTCTCGGCGCCCTTGTCGAGTCGCTTCGGCATCTCCCTCCGTTTCGGATATTACGAGCCCGAGGAACTCGAAGCCATAGTGAGGCGATCGGCTACGATCCTGGGCGTGACCGTAGAAGCGGACGCCGCCCGGCTTCTCGCCGCTTCGAGCCGTGGCACGCCCCGCATCGCCAACCGCATTCTGCGCAGGATGCGCGACTTCGCACAGGTGGAAGGCCAGGGGCGCGTCACCGCGCGGATCGTGGCGGCGGGGCTCGAGCGGCTCGAGATCGACGAACTCGGCCTCGAGAGGCTGGATCGCGAGATACTGCGCGCGATCATTCAAAAATACTCGGGCGGCCCCGTGGGCGCCGAAACCCTGGCCATAACCGTAGGCGAAGGCGTCGACAGTCTCGAAGACTACTACGAGCCCTTTCTTATCCAGGCGGGTCTGGTCGCGCGCACATCGAGGGGGAGGGTGGCCACGGCCGCCGCCTATCGCCATCTCAATCTGGAGCCACCGAGTGAGGACGGACGATTTCTCTTTTGAACTTCCCGAAGAACTGATAGCCCAATTCCCCCCCGAACGAAGAGGCGAATCCCGGCTCCTGGTGCTCGACCGGGCGACGGGAGAACGGCGGCACGCGGAAGTCCGCAGACTCGCTTCCTTCATCGAACCGGGAACCCTCATGATTTTCAACGATTCCCGCGTGCGCAAGGCGAGGATATACGGCGAAGCGCTCGATACCGGGGCCAGAGTGGAGTTCCTGCTGCTGCGCCGCCGCGACGACGCGGCATGGGAGGCCGCGGCTACCAAATTGAAGCGCCAGAAGCTCGGAAGGCGCTATCTTTTCCCCGAGGCTGTGGTAGGCGAGGTTGTCGGATATCCCGAGAGCGGGGCGAAAAACGACGAGCGCGACGAAACGCGGCTTCTGCGCTTCGACCCTCCCATCGACGATGTCTATCTCGACCGAGTGGGCCACATCCCCCTGCCTCCCTATATCAGGCGCGAGGACGCGCCGAGCGACGCCGAGCGATACCAGACCGTCTACGCTCGGGCCGTGGGTTCATCCGCCTCGCCCACGGCCGGACTGCATTTTACGGAAGAACTCCTCGGCGCATTGGGCGATCGCGGCATCGAACGGGCGACGGTCACCCTCCATGTGGGCCTGGGCACCTTTCTTCCGGTGCGCAGCGAGGAAATCGAGGGGCATCGCATGCACGAAGAGGAGTACAGCGTGCCCGAGGAGACGGCGCAGGCAGTCATGAAGGCCAAGGCCGAAGGGCGGCCGGTGCTCGCCGTCGGCACGACCAGCCTGCGTACGCTCGAATCTGCCTGGGCCGGGGAAGGGCTCGAGTCCGGTATGGGCCGCACGAAGATCTTCATTTATCCGGGCTACCGATTCAAAGCGGCGGATCGCCTCTTCACCAATTTCCACACGCCCAAGTCGACCCTGCTCATGCTCGTCTCGGCCTTCGCGGGGCGGGAACGGATACTCGAAACCTACTCGGAGGCCGTGCGGATGCGTTATCGCTTTTTCAGTTACGGGGACGCGATGCTCATCCTGTAGATACTCCCCTTCACCGACGATGGTCGCGGACGGTATCATGCTCCCATGAACAGCACACGCGCCGTAAAAGCCGGAAACGTCATCATAGGCGGCGGCTTTCCCGTCTCCGTCCAGACAATGTGGAAGGAAAAACTCGGTGCCGTGGACGATGCCGTCCTCGCCAGAATCGACCGCCTGAAAGCCCTGGGTTGCGATATCCTGCGTTTCGCCGTGCCGGATCCGGAGGCGGCCGAAGTCCTCGGCGCCTTGGCCGCGCGAGCCTCCATGCCGCTCGTGGCGGACATTCATTTCGACTGGCGCATCGCGTTGCGCTGTCTTGACTTCCCGATCGGGAAGATTCGCATCAATCCGGGGAACATAGGATCCCGGTGGAAGGTCGAAGAGGTGATCGCGAAGGCGCGGGACCGGGCGGTGCCCCTGCGCATAGGCGTCAACGCCGGTTCTCTCCCCGAAGATCTCCGCTCCCGTTCGGATCGCGGCGCGGCGATGGTCGAAGCCGCGGAACGGGAGCTCGCCGTCTTCGAGGAGCTGGAATTCGGCGACGTCGTCGTGTCGATGAAAGCGAGCGACGTGCCGACGACGCTCGAGGTCAATCGACTTTTTTCCTCGCGACACGACTATCCTCTGCATCTCGGCGTCACCGAGGCGGGGCCCCTCATCGCGGGAGTCGTACGGAATACGGCGGCCCTGGTGCCGCTGCTGCGGGAAGGCATCGGAGCCACCATAAGGGTTTCGCTGTCCGACAGCATGGAAAGCGAAGTCCTGGCCGCCAGGGAGATTCTGGCCTGTGCGGGCCTGGCCAGGAAGGGCGTCAGCATCGTCTCCTGTCCGCGCTGCGGCAGGGCCTCCTTCGATACGCACGCCTTCACGGCTCGGTGGGCCGAACGTCTTTATTCGCTGGAGCGAACGGCAACCGTCGCGGTCATGGGCTGCGTCGTGAACGGTCCGGGAGAGGCCCGGCACGCCGATCTGGGCATAACCGGAGCGGGGGACAAAGTCGTCATTTTCCGCCGCGGCGAGATAGTGCGAACTATCGACCCGAAGGAGGCCGATACTGTATTCGCGGAGGAACTCGAAAAGCTCGAATGAGAAGCGCAAAGGACTTTCACCCTAATCGCCATGATCGACCTTCCGGAGGGAGATGCCGAACGGCCATCCCCTCGTTGGTTCTATTCATCCTGCTCGCCGCCCTTTCCGCGCCGATCTGCGCAGCCGCCGATTCGATTCCGCCGGACTGGCAGAGTTTCGAGAACGGGCTGCGGCTTTTCAAAGAGCGTCGTCTCGGCGAAGCGCTCGACGCCTTCAAGAACGCTGCGGAACAGCGTGAAACGATTTTCGGCGGCGCGCTGCGCGACATCGATGTCGTCCTCGGCGGCGGGGCTGCCCCTCAAGCGGACGATTCGATATTGGGGCTGATCCACCTTCTGGCTCCGCGAGACGTGATTCGTTACGACATGGCCGCGATCGATCGCGAGGCGGGCGGCTCCCTTCTCGCGGAAATAAGGCTTCTTCTGCAAAAGAACCTGTCCTTCGACTTCGACAATTTCCTGAAGGCCGCGCAGCTCGTCGTCACCCTACGCGGCGAGACTCTCATCGGCGATTCTCTGACCAAGCTCCGAACCGGCGCTTCGGTGCTGCGAGCCTATCCGGAAGCGGACTATTGGATAGGCAAGATCTATCTGGCCGAGGGCGAGACCGGCCTGGCGGAGATGCAGTTCCAGCGGGCGTACGGCGAGCGGGAAGCCTTCGATACTCCCGACAAGGCCTACGTCTTGCTCGGATCCCTCGCCGAGCTGTATCGCGACGAGGGTAAGATGAACGAATACGAGAGCACTCTGCTCTCGATAACGAATTCGTCCACGCTCTTTTCCAGGGAATCCGACTATCTGCGGCTCGCCATGGAAAGGACGCTTTCGACGCGCGGCATCGACGATTTCATTTCACTCTATCGTCTCGATCAGTCTTTTCCCTTGCGCGCCTACTCCGAACTCGGCGAGTTCTATCTGGAGAACGGGCGGCCTCTCGCGGTAATCTACCTGGCCGCGGCCGTCGACACGGAGCTCAGCCGAGCCATCGCGGCGATCAAAGCCTATGAACCGGGCTATACATACGGCGGCCTCGAAGATCTTCTGGGTCTGATACGCTCCGATCGGGACCTGTCTTCTTTCGCGCGGGAGTCCGGCATGTATCGCGACCTCGAACTGCTGGGCGAGGCGCTATCGGCGGAGGGCTACCGCGACAGTGCCCGCGGCATCTGGCGTACCCTGGCTAAGATGACCGGGATAGAACCTTGGAACTCTCGTGCCGGGGTCGCCCTCGCGCGCCCCGCCTCCGCCGGGCCCGTCTATCCCGCGATCACGCCTTGACTGAGGCCTCGGCGGATGGTCTTTTCAACGAGCGTTTCATCCACGATTTCATAGCTGACGGAGCAGGACTCGCGAGGAATCACCAGGCGCATGCCCGCCGCCGCCGATTTCTTGTCGAGCCGCATCGCCGCGAGCACGGCCCGGGAATCGATATCGCCGTAGGTCAACGTAAAGCCGTAGTCGGCGAGAAGCTGCCTCGCCGATTCCGCGAAGTCGGGATCGGTGAGCCCGAGCTCCAGTCCGAGATCGAGCGCCCGGCCGATGCCCCAAGCCACCGCTTCGCCGTGAAGTATGTCGTGCCGTACCGCCTCCAGGCCGTGTCCGAAACTGTGTCCCAGGTTCAGCGACCGGCGGGGGCCCTTGTCGTAGGGATCGCGCTCCGCGAGCGACGCCTTGGCCACGACGCAGCGGCGTATCGTCTCTTCGAGGAGGGAACCGTCGCGGGCGAGAAAGGCCTCGCGGGATTTTCGCATGAGATCCTCCACCTTGGGAGCGGCGATCAAGGCGGTTCGGATTACCTCGGCCAGGCCCGCCCGATATTCGCGTTCGGGCAGGCTTGAAAGAAACGGCCTATATATGCGCACTTCGTCGGCGGCATACACCGTGCCCGCCAGATTGCGAAGGCCTGCCATGTCCACGGCTGCCTTTCCGCCGACCGCGGCATCCACCATGGCCACGAGAGTCGTGGGAACGAGAATAAGCCGTGTGCCACGCATATAGAGGGCGGCGGCGAAGGCCGCAAGATCGCATACCACACCTCCGCCTATCCCCGCTATCGCCGAATCTCTCCGGAGTCCGAGGCTGGCCGCCCGTTCCAGAATCTTACCCACGATGTCCCAGCGCTTCGAGGCTTCTCCCGGCTCGACGACGAAGGTCTTGGAATCGTTCAGAGGGAGCAGTTTTACACTGTTTGCGTCGGCGACGAAAAGAGATACGTTGTCCAGCACCGCTTCCGAAGTTTCGAAAGAGAGGACATGACTCTCTCTCCCGCCTACGCTGAACTCGACCAATTGTGACGGCACGCTCAGACCTTTTGCAGTGCGTCGTGATCCTTCATGACCTTGGAAACGATGTCCCTGATGAAAGGATCGATAATGGAATAGACACGGCGGGTTTTCTGGACCTCGGCCGAGACGATGCCGTATTCCTTGAGGATGGCGAGATGCTGCGAAATGACGGGTTGAGGCTGCTTGAGGCAGCGCCAGAGATCGGTGACGCAGGGATCGGCCTCGCGGGCAATGAGACAGAGAAGTCTGAGCCTGATCGGATGGCCGACGGCCTTGAGTTTTCGCGCATATTCGGAAATGAAGGTTTCGTCGCAGGAATAGGGATCATCTGGCATACCTTGAGTAGTACACGATTTTAAAACCTTTTTCAATATCTAGTCTTTCCTAGATATTTGAGCCAATTTCAAAACCCGGTTGATTTTGAAATTGGCTCATGCTCCCTAAATGGAGTCTTTGCCCTGTTCCAGCAGTGCGCGCATTTCCCGCTCCGGACAGGAGGCGAGATAGTTTTCCAGAAAGGCGCGGTCCTCGACGGCCATCTCGGCTATGGACAGTCCGAGAACTCTGTCCGATCGAACCACCTCGCAGGAAAGCGAGAGGATTCGGTCCCCGACGCGAAGCGAGCAATCCTCGATCCTGCCGCCCGGCTCGAGGTCCGCGACCAGAGCAGGGATGTCGGGTAAGAAGGAAATCCCCGCGAGAGAGACGGTCTCGAGGCGTCCCGCCACCGGGGAGAAGCTGAGCGGGTGTGCGAACATGAAATCCAGCCTGTCCCAGGCCGAAGGAGCGACGCGTTCGGCGCTGCGGGATTCCTCGACGGTCACGTATCGTTTGAGCAGGTGTTGAAACTGTGTTTGCTCATGTCTGTCATCGAGATTGTCGCGGACGACGCCGTTTACGCCGATGTGGACGGCCTTGGCGGCCTCTTCGAAAGGAAAGAGCTCTCCCTTCAACAGCACGATCACGCAGGCGTCCTTGCCCCATTTCGCGCGTGCGACTTGAGTGAGGATCTTCCAATGGCGCGGAAAGTCTCGTGCGCTCACTATGATGGCGTTGGGCTCGATTTCTTCGAGATTGTCGAGGGCCTTGAGGGGACTCCGGTAGCGGACGGCCTCGAAACCCAGAGGACGAAGATAAAATCTGGCTATATCGGCTATGCGGTCGTTCTCGATCAAAAGAAGCGCCTTCATTCTACGCCCTTGTTGAGCACGGTATAGCCGACGATATACCACACACCGTCGCGGCGTTCGAGCTGGTAGGTATATTCCTTGACGAGGCGCAATTGATGATCCTGAAATTTCTCCAGTACCCGCACGGTGCCGCGATACGGCGTGTAATTGGTCTCGATGATTTCGAAGTCATAGGGCTGGACGACTATATCCTTGTCGACGACATCGGATTGGAGGTCGTCCCTGAAGCGCGCTATCATTCGGCGCTGGCCTGCGTCCGACTGTCTGTCGTAGATGGTCCTTTGATCCGGATTTCGCGTCAAGAGAGCCTCGAGGTCGAGGTAGAGAAAGAATTGATTCCAAAGTCCCTTTTGCCGCGCTACGATCGTGCGCCGCACCACCTCGTCGGGCGGCAGAGCCTCCGCTTTCAATGCTTCTCCCGTCTCTTGATTGATCATATCGAGAGCGGGGGGCAGCCCCGGAGAGGGCCTGACGGAGAGAAGGAGAATATTTGATACGACCGCAGGAGGGGCATCGGATCCGACCAATCCGGGGTAAAAGCCGGCCGTAACCGTATAGGTTCCCGGCCCGTCGATGTGGACGTAGCGTTCGAGCCGCTCTATGAATGAATACTCCTCGCCGGGTTTGATCGCGAGCTCCCTATAGAGCACAGGCTTCGATTCCCCGAGGGCCAGTTTGTAGGAATCGCTCGCGTCGAGCAGGCGGTTCGTAGGCGTGCGAGCCTCGAACGTCAGACTATAGATTTTGTCGTCCGCGAGCCTGAATCTGTATGTCGAGTCGCCTTCGTTCGCGATGGTGACCTTGATCGGTATTTCGCTCTCGGGGAAATAAATTCTCTTGTCGAAAAACCGAATCGAAAGCGTTACCGCGGAAGAGGTTACCGTCGAGGCGCCCATCGTCGTCGAGCCCGTTCCCGTGAGATACGGCGTCTGACCGACAGCCTGAAGAGCTTGCGTTCCGGCGGCGGAGTCCTGAGCGCTCGCCAGGAAAGCGCAGAGAATACACAGAGCGGAGACCAGCAAGGCCGGATTCGCGCGGACTATAACCTGTGCCGGGGCGGAAGCTGACTTCGTGCGCATCACGGCTCTGGGGCTCCTTCGATCTGGAACAAATGGGCCGGTCCGACATATACTGTCGGCCTTGGAATCCATCCCTTGATTGTCGGAATGTTATGATGAATACCTTACACCCGCAAGCGGTACTGGAGCGTCTTCGCGCTTTCGCCCCCCTCGAAGCCCTGGCGCAGAGGGTAGAGAAGGGACCCTTCCCCATAGACCTGTCCGAGGCCGAAGGCCCCTTCGCCGCCGTGATCGTGGCGGAGCTCGCCGCAAAGATCCCGGGACCCATTCTCGTCGTCGCACCGACGGACCAGGAAGCCGAGTCTCTGGAAAACGACCTCGACCTTTTCGGTATTTCGACCAACGCGCTGCCCTGGTGGCGCATGGCCGCCTACCGCGCCGCTCCCCCCCGCGCGCATGTGTTCGGCGAGCGTGCCGCCTGCCTCGCGAGGCTCTGTCTCGGCGTCTCGAAAGTCGTCGTCGCCAGTCAGCGCGCCTTCGTCACTCCTGTGCCGCCGCGGGAATCCTTCGCCCCACTGGTCTTCGCTCTCGAAGAAGGCGGAACCATCGATCCCTCGATCGTGGGGGATCGATTGGCCTCCTACGGCTATCTCCGCGTGAGTCGCGTCTCCCTTCCCGGTGAATTCGCCCTGCGCGGCGAAGTCCTCGATGTCTACATGCCGGGAGAGTCCGAAGCCGTCCGTATCGTCTTCGAGTACGATCGCATCGACCGCATTTCCACTTTCGATCCGGTGGCCCAATCGGCCACCTCCAGACCCGGCAGAATCGCGCTGCGGCCCATGAAGGAACTCGTCTGGGACGAGGAACGCGTCGCGCTTCTCGCCGGCATTCTGCCGACTCTCCCCGGCTGCGTCGGAAGGGAAGGCGCGCTTCTCGAAGAGCTGGCGGAGAAGGGCGAGACCAAAGGAGAAGAATACTGGTACCCCCTCGTCCACGAGCGCGGAAAGAACGGCAGGCCCGGTTCCATTCTGGACTACGTCGGATCGGAGGGGCTGGTGGTACTCCTGGACAGGGAACGTCTTTTGGCCCAGGAAGAGGCCGCTCGCAAGGAATATGCCGGACTCTATCGGAATGCCCTGCACGAAGGACCGGTTCCACCGCCCGAGCGCTGCCTCCATTCCTTTTCGGCTCTCGAAGCCGAGGCCGGCGGCCGCGCGATGGACTCGACCGAGGGGCATCAGGGTCGGAATACGGGGCGCGACGGCCCGATTCTCGTCAGAACCTTCGCCCTGAGGGATGCGGAACGCGATCTGAGGCTTCGGATGGAGGTAGAACAACCCCGGTCCTTCTTCGGAAACGTCCGGTATTTCAAGGAAGAGCTAGCCAATCTGATCAAGGCGGGCTACGAGGTATTCATTTTCGCCGAGACGGATATCCAGGCCGAGCGGATCGCCGGTCTCCTCAAAGAATATCCCGTGCTCGTCGGCGTCGGCGGACTTTCCGCCGGTTTCACCGTCCCCAGCCTCAAGCTGATCGTCGTCCAGGAAAACGAGATTTTCGGCCGCAGAAAGCGAATTCCTAAGTCCGTCAAAACCGCGCGATCGGTGGCCATCGATACTTTCGTGGAGCTTTCCCCCGGCGATTACGTGGTCCACGTGAACTACGGCATCGGCCGCTTTTCCGCAATCGAACGCATGAAGGTGCTCGGCCTCGAACGCGATTACATCAAGATCGAATACGCCGACGACGAAGTCGTTTTCGTCCCCATCGAGCAGGCCAACCTGGTTCAGCGCTACATCGGGAACGAGGGCGAGGAACCGCGCCTGGACAAACTCGGCTCCAAGTCCTGGGAGAGCCGAAAGGCCAAGGTGCGCGCCTCGGTCGAGCAGCTCGCCGAACGGTTGATCCGCATCTACGCGCGCCGTCGGACGGCGCGGGGCTTCGCTTTCCCTCCCGACGGAGAGTGGCAGCTCGCCTTCGAGGCCGCCTTCCCCTATGAAGAGACGATCGACCAGCTCCGCTGCATCGAAGAGGTCAAGGCCGACATGGAGAGCGACAAGCCCATGGATCGGCTCATCTGCGGCGACGTCGGCTATGGGAAGACGGAAATCGCCATGCGAGCGATATTCAAGGCCGCGGCCGCGGGAAAGCAGGTGGCTTTTCTCGCCCCGACCACGATTCTGGCGGAGCAGCACTTCGAGAACCTCAGGGAAAGGATCGGCGAGTTTCCCCTCGAGATGTCCATGCTCTCGCGCCTCGTAGAACGCAAGGAGCAGCGAAAAACCCTCGTTGCGCTGAAAGAGGGCAAGGCGGATATCGTCGTCGGCACCCACCGCCTCTTGCAGAAGGACGTCGAGTTCAAGGACCTCGGCCTCCTCGTCATCGACGAGGAGCAGCGCTTCGGCGTCAAGGACAAGGAACGGCTCAAGGAGATCAAGGCGAGCGTCGACTGCCTCACGCTCACCGCGACCCCCATCCCGCGCACGCTCCACATGTCGCTGCTTAAAATCAGGGACATGTCCGTTCTCAATACTCCGCCCGTCAACAGGCATCCCATCGAAACGGTCGTGGAAGAGTTCAACCCCGACATCATCGCCGAGGCGATTCGAAAGGAAATCGCGCGGGGGGGTCAGATCTTCTATCTCCACAACCGCATCGAGAGTCTCGAGGAAGTGAGAGCCTTTCTCCAGGGCCTAGCTCCGGAAGTGCTCGTGGATATGGCCCATGGCCGGATGGAAAGCTCAGAGATCGAGGACATCATGCATCGCTTCATCCATGGAGGCTTCCACGTCCTCGTATCGACCACGATCATCGAAAACGGAATCGATATCCCCAACGTGAATACCATCATCATCGACCGCGCCGATATGTACGGCATTTCGCAGCTGTATCAGCTGCGCGGGCGCGTCGGCCGCTCCGACCGCGTCGCCTATGCCTATCTCTTCTATCCCGACCGCCGCGCCCTGAACGAACTCGCCATGAAGCGGCTCCAGATCATCTCGGACTTCACCGAACTCGGTTCGGGCTTCAAGATCGCCATGAAGGACCTCGAGGTCCGAGGCGCGGGGAATCTCCTCGGGCGAGAACAGTCCGGCGACATCTACGCCGTCGGCTTCGATCTGTACCTGAAGCTTCTCGACGATGCGGTTCAGCGCCTTTCCGACTCGCACTACGTCGCCGAAGAGGAACCCTATCTGGAGCTCGAGTACGCCGGATATATCCCCGAAGGCTACATCGCCCAGCCCACACTCAAGATGGAGATCTATAAAAAGATAGCGGGCATACTCACTCAAGGAGATCTCGATTTCCTTTACCAGGAGTTGGCCGACCGTTTCGGACCTCTGCCGGACGAAGTCCAATCGCTTCTCTCGCTCGCCGAAATTCGGGTGATCTGCCGACGCCTGTCGGTCGCGAACCTCAAGGAGCGGGGCGGCAGCGTCACGGTCGAGTTCTCCAAGGTGGCCAAGATTTCCGTGGAGCGCCTGGTGCGCCTGATCCGCGAAGGCGGCGGAAGGATCAAGCTCGACCCCAAGCGGCCGAATGTCCTCGTCATCCACACGGGAAGCATCGGCTTGCGCGAAAAAAGCGAGTTTATCCGCGAGCGTCTTGCGAGCCTTTTGATTTGAAGGGCAGGAGATGCCTCATGTCGTTTTATAAGATCGACCAATTGGCCCTGCCGCTCGGCGTTCCGGAGACCGATCTCGAGCGCCGCGTCGCCGCCGTTCTTCGCATCCGGCCGGAGGAGCTTGCCGGATACAGAATCGAACGGAAGTCGGTGGATGCCCGCGACAAGAGTTCGATTCATCTGGTCTATGGAATAGTCGCGGAGACGAGAAGCGAAGTGCGCGTGAGCCGGCTCCATGGCTCGGTACGAGGCGCCGAAAAGCGCGAATGCTATGTCTTTCCCGCCCCCGGCGCCGGGCTCGATCATCGCCCCGTCGTCGTCGGCGCGGGGCCGGCAGGTCTGTTCTGCGCGCTTACGATGGCCGAGCAGGGATTCAGACCCCTCGTCCTCGAACGGGGAGACGATGTCGAATCCAGGAGCAGAGCGGTCGAAGCCTTTTTCGGCTCGGGTCGGCTCGACCTCGAATCCAATATTCAGTTCGGCGAGGGCGGCGCGGGCACCTATTCCGACGGGAAATTGACCACGCAGGTGAATGACCCGCACAAGCGCAATCTCAAGGTTCTGGAGGAGCTCATCGAGGCGGGCGCGCCGCCGGAGATCGTCTATAGCTCCAAGCCCCACATCGGCACGGACTATCTCGTCCGCGTAGTGAAGAATCTTCGCGCGAAGATAGAGAGTCTCGGCGGCGAGGTCCGTTTCCGGAGCAGGGTCGAATCGCTCGTGCTCGGCGAAGGCCGTGCGCTCGGCCTCCGGATCGCGGGCGCGAGCGGGTCCATTGATGCGAAAGCGATCGTCCTCGCTCTGGGCCACAGCGCCCGCGACAGTTTTCGATACCTCTCTTCGCTAGGCCTCCCCATGGAACAGAAGCCCTTCGCGATCGGTCTGCGGATCGAACACCCTCAGGAAATGATCTCGCGTTCGCAGTACGGAGACGGTTGGAAGCATCCGTCGCTCCCGGTCGCCGACTACAAACTCACGCATCGGAGCGCGGAGGGCCGCGGCGTGTACAGCTTCTGCATGTGCCCCGGAGGTTACGTGGTGAATGCGAGCTCGGAGGCCGGGATGGTAGCCTGCAACGGCATGAGCGATTTCAAGCGCGATTCGCCCAATGCGAACGGAGCCATCGTCGTCACCGTCGGGCCCGAAGACTTTCGCGCCTTCGAGGGTCGATCCGAATCGCCCGATGTCCTCGCCGGGATGGAATTCCAGCGCCATTGGGAGGCTCGGGCTTTCTCGGCCGGCGGCGACACCTATGCCATGCCCGTGCAGCTTCTCGGAGACTTCTTGGCTCGCCGCCCCAGCAGCTCCATCGCCGCGGTAGAGCCGGCCGTCCGCGGGCGCTACGCGTTGGCCGATTTGAACGACTGCCTGCCCGAGTACGTAGCGTCGGCGATAGGCGAGGGGATTCGGGCTTTCGATCGCAAGGTAAGCGGTTTCGCGCGGGCCGACGCCCCTCTCACCGGCGTGGAGACTAGAACGTCCTCCCCGATCCGAATGCTCCGGGACGAATCCTGCCAGAGCAGCATCCGGGGAATCTACCCCTGCGGCGAGGGAGCGGGCTACGCGGGAGGCATCATGTCTTCGGCGATGGACGGGATTCGCGTGGCCGAGGCGATCGCGGCCGCGGAATGAAACCGGAGGGAACCATGAATGGATGTCGGCATGGAACCCATGCTTTCCGAACGGAGCGGAGAAGTCCCTCGCGGCCGGTCGGCCGGCGCGCGCCGTGTTGCGCTCTGCTGCTTCTCGTCGCGTCGATGCTGGCTCGGCCGGGGGCCTTCGCCGAAGGAAAGCACTGCGAATACGAAAATGTGGAGCGTCAAATCGCGCTGATGCTGGCCGGCGGGACCGATCTGCGCCTCATCGCCGTGATCGACGACGAGACCGCGATGGCCGAAGAATCGGAGCTCGTATCGCGGATACGGTCGCTTCTGAGCGCGGCTTTTTCCTCGAACAAGGATTTTGTCCTCATATCCGTCGGGAGGCTGAAGGAGCTTGCGGGTGCCCGGGGCAAGGTCGCCTCCGATGCCGAAATCCTCACCCTTTGCGCGGCGAAAGGCGCCACTCTCGCCCTCATCGTATCGGTCGAGCGCTATGCCTCGGGCGACGGAGAGATGGACGAATCGGCGGCGCGCCTCGTCGATGTGGCCTCGGCTCGCGAACTCGCGCGCGACGTCGTATGGACCGTCGTCTCCTCGGAGGGGAATCGATCGGTTTTCGTCGACGGCGTGCGCGTCGAGTGAATGGCTAGGAGAGCCTGAGAATCCCCAGACTGTCCAGGAGAATGACGAGGATCAGCACCGGCGCCACGAATTTGACGAAGGATAACACGACTTTGCTGTGCCAGGGCCGAATCGCGAATCCCTTGTCGAGCTCGGCTTCGAAGTTCTTACGCGCCAGGAGCCAGCCGGCGACGATGGCTATGGCGAGGCCGCCGAGCGGCAGCAGGAGATTCGAAGACAGGAAGTCGAACAAGTCGAAAAAGCCCTTGCCGAATATCTTCACTCCCGACAGAACCCGACTCTGCGAAAGCGTCGCCAGGATGCCGAGCGCGAACATGGCGGCACCAGTCGCGATCGCCGCGGCCGGGCGGGAAAGGCCGCGCTTTTCGGTGAGCCATGCGACCGGAACCTCGATGAGGCTCACCATCGCCCCGATAGTCGCCACGGCGGTCAGTATGAAAAAGAGCGTGGTGAATAGGCCGCCGGCGGGCATCTTCGAGAACACGAGCGGAATGGTATCGAACAGGAGCCCTGGTCCTCCGGCGGGCGTACCGCCGAAAGCGAAGACGGCGGGGAAAATCGCGAGGCCGGCCAGCAGGGATACGGCGGTGTCGGCCACGGCGACCCTCGTCGCATTGGGAAGAATCCGCGTGGCGTCGGGCAGGTATGATCCATAGGTCGTCATGGTACCCATGCCGAGCGAGAGCTTGAAAAAGGCGAGACCCAGAGCCGAGAGCAGTACGGGTGCGGTCAGCTTTGCGAGATCCGGACGAAAGAGGTAATCGACTCCCGCGACGGCTCCGGGCAGACTGAGGGCTCTGATGTCGCAGATCAGGAGAAGGACGAAGAGCAGGGGCATGAGGGTTTTCGTCGCCCGTTCTATCCCCTTGGAAACGCCCGACGCTATGATGAAACAGGCGAGCGCGAGGACCGCCAGCTGCCAGACCAAGGGCTCTATCGTGCCTCCGGCGAGGGCCGAGAAATCGCCTGGGCCGAGCGTTCTTCCCAGAACGAAGGCTCTGAAGGACTTGAAAACATAGGCGAAGACCCAGCCCGCGACATCGGTATAGAAAGCCATGATCAGGATCGCCGCAACGAAGCCGCCCCAGCCGATGGCCGACCATCCCCGCCGACGTGGAATGACGGTTTCGTAAGCCTGCACGGCATTCAGTCGCGTTCTGCGTCCGATGACATGTTCCGCGACCATTATCGGGATGCCCACCAGGGCGACACAGAGCAAATAGGCCAATACGAATGCGGCTCCTCCATTGGAACCGGTCAGGTAGGGGAACTTCCAGATGTTGCCCAAGCCGATCGCCGAGCCGACGGTCGCCGTGAAAGCGCCGAGCGTGGAAGCGAATGCGTCGCGGCTCTTTGGGCCGGAAAAACTCATACGGACTCCTTCTCGGCGCAGCATACAAAAAAGGAGAGACGGATGGCTAGTCGGGGCCGGGCTTTGCGACCGGCGGAAGCGCGGTTCATGGCGGCTCGCGGGCCACGGAGCCGAGGTCGCAAGGCGCTCAGCCCCGCTTGGCGAGAACTCGGGATTTGAAAAAATAGTCAGAAAGGATGTCGGTGAGTTCGGGCGAGAATTCGAGCTCGGCCCTGACCTTCTGCACTCCGGTGGGAAGGCGTTGGGTCGACGCGATCGTCCCATTTGCCGAAAAGCGATACTTTCGGAAAAACAGATTGAAAACCATGGCCGCGCCCGTGGTCATATCGGGCGATCGAAGCGGCATCAGAAAATCCATGGTATTCGCGGCGAGAGAAAAGAGCGCGAGCTTGAATTGATCGGAGCCCGAGGTCGCGATGGCGTAATTGTTGAACCCCATAGTGCGGGCGCTGTCCGGCGTAATCGGAACGCTTTTGTCGCGGAGATCGTTCCACTCGGCGCGAAGCCGGTCGAGGTGCATGAGATGTTCGCCGAGTAGGGATTGAAGCGAAGGGGGGATCGGCTTGAAGTCGCATATTATCAAACCGACACTGTCTCGTCCTTTCATCGTTCCGAACGCGGCGATTTGGCAGCGGCAGAATATCTTGGTCGGTTCGCGTTCGTTCGCGGGCCGGATCGTGAGGGAGAGCGCCGCAAGACTGTTCTTGAATCGCTGGAAGAAGGCGACCTCTTCCTTCGAAAACGCTCCCAGGAGGATGGCTCTGTCGAAGGATACCTGATAGAGAGCGCAGGCCAACCTGTAGGTGTCGACCTTGAGGCTCGTTTGCGACTGGACTATTCCCGTCGATCGGAGCACGAACGGACTGCATGAGATGTTCGAATCTTTAAATTGTTCGGCGTAGCTCATCGTTTCCTGTTTTTGCATACGTTTCCACTATGCCCTGTCGAAGAAGAGCGGTCAATACGCAGGCCGGGGACGCGGCCCACCAGAAAAATGGCGGCCTCTTTGCCCGGTCTCCAGCCTTCGATTTTCCAGTCCGAAAGCGAGGCCGATCTGATGTGCTCGTCGGCCGAAGTGAGCGAAGCCGCGACGCAGAGTCGAACCTGCGGGGACAGAACCGAAAGGCAATCGTCCAGGAGCGCGACGTTTCGATACGGCGTCTCTATGAAGATTCTGGTCGCTCCGTCCGCGCGCACTCCCTTGTCGATGTCCGCGAGCGCGGCGCGGCGCAGGGCGCGATCCTGAGGCAGATAACCGAGAAAGGAAAAGCGCTGCCCGTCGAGGCCCGATCCCGAAAGGGCGAGCAGGATGGAGGAAGGGCCTCCGGTGGGAACGACCTTGACGCCGCGATCGTGCGCCAGGGCGACGAGTGCGCCTCCGGGATCGGCCACGCAGGGGATGCCCGCGTCCGACATGAGTCCCATATCCGCTCCGGCCTCGGCCGGGGCCAGAAGCTCGGGCAGACAGCCCGGGTCGCTGTGTTCGTCGAGACGTTCGATATGGACTTCGTCGAGGGCCCGCTTGTCCAGAAGCCGGGAGAGAAGGCGCCACGCCGGCCTATCGCTTTCCGCGACGAAATGTCTGAGACTCCGAATGGCCGAGAGAGCCGCGCCCGGCAGGCTGGCTTCGGGGGCGTTGCTCTCATCGAGGACATTGGGGAGGAGAAAGAGCCTGCCTTTGGGGGAGGTCATGATCACTGCGCCAGAAGGTTGAGGGCCCCGTCCACGAGAACGCCGAACTGACGGGAGAGACCTTCGGGCATGACCGAGGCGGCCTCTCGGTACTCTTCGCCGAAGGATCGGCGTTCGCGTTCCGAAAGAGGGAGAGATCGTCCCAGTATCCGCGCTTCGATCTCTTGAAGACGCAGCGCGGTCCTGCCCGCGTATGCCAGTCTGAAGGCGGCGAGAATGCCCTTCTCCGCCCGGGCGGCCAGGGCGAAGACGGCGGTATCCGGTCCGGGATAGTCGCGGCTGCCCACCTTGCGCACGGCCGAGACGTCCAGGCGTTCGAGAGGAATTCTTATGCGAGTTATGAGTCCGCCCGAGGGGAAAGCCGGGCGGCCGGCATTGTCGCTGAGACGATTGACGTTGATCCACGTCGATCCCCACGAGTCCTTTATTTCGACGAGAGCATCGAGGCAGGAGAGGGCGGGCCACGTGTCCATGAAACGATCGCGGGCGGCCAGATTGCCGCCGAGCGTCGCCAGGTTGCGCAGGGCCGGGGTGCCGATGCCGCGGAGCGTATCCACAAAAAGCGGAGGAAGCGCGCTGCCGGCGAGCTCGAGGATCTCGGCGAGGGTGACCGCCGCTCCGACATCGAGATAGCGTTCGCTGAGACTGGCTTTTCTCAGTTCGGGCAGCTCGTGGATGCAGATGACCTCGGGGGGCAGGGATATTCCGCGGCCGCCCTGTTCTCTCAGGATTTCGGTTCCGCCCGCGTAGATCAGCGCCTCGGGCAGGCGCTTCATGAGTTCGAGGAGATCGAGTAGGTCCCTCGGGTAGTGGACTTCGCTAACGAGCACGGTGGTACATTCTCCGCAGGCGCCTTTCCGCGGCGGCCTGCACTCCGCGAACGAGGCTTTCGGGATCGGTGCAGCGGCAGGGCGCGACCGAAAGCTGTTCCAGTATCTCCGCGCTCGTGGGCCGGGTTCGTCGCTCGAGCAGCATCGCAGCGGCCAGGATTTTGGCCGAGTCGCAGAATCCGCATGTCTCGACGCCGGCGGAGCGGAATCCCGCGACGATGTCCTGATATTCGTCGGTCTGGGAAAAGCCTTCGATCGTGACGACCTCCATCCCCCGAATCCTGAAAGCCGGCACTATGCAGGAAGGCACGAGCCGCCCGTTCAACAGAATCAGGCATCGCCCGCAGCGGCCGATTCTGCAATCCGACTGGACGCCGAGAAGGCCGAAATTTTCGCGCAGTATGTCGGAGAGTCTGTCCACGGAACGCACGCGAGCGTTTACGTCCTCGCCGTTCAAAATGAAGGGCAGTGTCATGGTTTCTCCGTGGCGCGGATCAATTCGGCGGCCGAGACCGGCAGAGATGAAAAGGGCGCCCCTCCCGCCTGCGAAAGGGCCGAAAGATAGGCCGCAGGTATCGTATTGAAGGGAAGCTCTCCGATACCCTTGATGGTCGAACGCCGCGGCGGTCCGACGAAGGCCACCGCTATCGGCGGCAGCTCGTGGAGCGGCACGAGGCCGTAGCGGAAATAGTCTTCCCGGCGGCCCGGTCCCTCGGTGGGATCGACGCGTTCGCGCATGCAGGCGCCCAGGGCGTCCGATGCGGCGATGCGCATCGCCGATGCCGCCCGCTCGGGCTGCAAGATTTCCCCGCCGTCGATGCACAGCCACACGCCGATGGGGCGGGCTTCGAGCGTCCATGGATCGAGCTCGATTTCGACCGCCGCGGCCGCCCACGCCGCCGTATCGAAGGGAGAACCTCGAACGCTCCCTTCCTCCCACCGAATCGGCCGGGGAACGCGATACACGCTCTTCGCCGTGAGCGGCAGGGGATCGCGGAATCGACGTTTCTGGATCGCTTCGCAGGCTCTTCCGACGAGACGATTGACCACGGTGACGTTGCGCGACAGAGTGCTGGGCCCGGAATTGGGCACATCGTCGGTGAAGGGGGGGACGATGTAGATCGATTCGAGCGGCAGACCGAGGATTTTCGCGGCGCCCCGGCGCCAGATATCGAGGATTCCCTCGCTGCCGACCGCGGCGCTGGTTCGTATCCATGCGCGGAGATCCTTGTCGAGTGTCGCTTCGACCGTATAGGCGTTGGAGTCCTCGCCGGACAGAAAGGGGCCGGAGCCCTGAAAGGCGAAGCTGAAGCCGATTCCCCGCAGGGGACCCTCGTCCCTGCCTCCGCGCCGTTTGCGGACGAGTTCGTAGCATGCGTATTTGCGCCGATAGTCGCTCATGGCCGCCAGCTTCCCCGCGATCGCGGCATAGGGGACTTCCTCCTTGAGAGGCTCGCCCGTCAGGAGAGCCTGACCCTTGTGCAGCACGTTGCGCGATTTCCAATCCATCGGATCCTCGCCCCCGAGCGAGGCGAGGCGATTGACGTGAGATTCGAGGGCGAAGAAGGAATGCGACGCCCCGAGGCCTCCGAAGGGACCCATCGGAGGATGGTTGGTCAGTACGGCGTAGGCTTCGACGCGAATATTGGGGCAGGAGTACACGCTGGTCGCGGCGAAGATGGCCTGGCCGAGCATCTCTTCGGCCAGGGGAGCGTAGGCTCCGACATTCACCGCGATGCGCAGGTCGAGACCGGCGAGATCTCCGCCGCGGTCGAGGGCCGCCCTGATGCCGACCGAGCTCCGGGCGCGTTTGGGCGTGAAGAGAAAATCTTCCTCCCTGGTGAGAAGAAGCTTCACCGGCCTGCCGCAGACGAAGGAGGCGAGAGCCGCGTGACAGGCGAGGAGAGAAGGGTACCACAGCTTCCCGTCCAGGTGGGCACCGAGCCTCGTGGGGCGCACCGACACGTCTTCGTTCTTGCAGCCGAGGATGAGGGCGACGGAGTCGCGCACGTGATAGGGCCACTGCGTCGCGCACCATACGGCCATCTTGTCGTAGTCGTAGGAAGCGGCCGCCCCCTGCGGTTCGCTGTAGTAATGCTCGAGGGCCTTGCTGGTATAGTCGTCTTCGAGCACCGTTTCGGCGATGGAGAAGGCGAGATCCGGATCGCCGACCACGGCGACATGCTTCGCGGCCACCTGGCTCGACGAGAAGCTTTCCCACGAGAGGAGAGCCTCCTCTTCGTCGCAGAGCACCTTCGTCGACGCGACGAGTTCCTCGAGCAGGACGGGGTCCGGCCCCGCGACCAGGGCTGCCGGTTCCCCCGCATAGGAAAGACTATCGCGGGCGAGGACGGGTATGCGGACGCCGAAGCACGACATCGTGTTATCGCCGGGAATATCCTCCGCGAGTATGCCCCGATAGCCGGTGGGAAATCGGGGAAACTCGATCGAGCGCACGGAGCCCTTCGCGATGGGAGAGCGGACCGTGGCGGCGTAGATCAGGCCCTCCGCCTTGAAATCGCCGACGGATATCGGACGATGCTTCTCGGCCCTCTCCTTCCTCTTCATCGCCGGGTTCGAGTCTCCTCGGCAACGGCGAGGACGCTTTCGATAACGCGATCGACCTGGCCGGCGCTCATGCCCTGCCAGATGGGGAGGGAAATCGTACGACGGTATTTGTCGAGCGCTTCGGGGAAGTCCTCGGGGCGGAGCGCATAGCGCTCGGACCAGTATTTCATCAAATGGAGCGGGATGAAGTGCACGGAGCAGCCGATGCCGCGACCGGCGAGGCGCTCGATGAAAGCGTCGCGGTCTATGGAGAGGGTTCCCCGGCGGAGCCGCAGGCTGAAAAGATGCCAGGTGTGGCTCCGATGCAGGGGCGGCAGTTCGAAAGCCGGTTCGGCTGCGAAGGCCGAAAGATAGCGGTCGGCGATGGTCCGCCGCTCCTCGAGAAAGCGATCCGCTTTCTTGAGTTGTTCGCGCCCGATCGCGGCGAGGAGATCGGGAAGATTGTATTTGTATCCCGCCTCCGAAATTCCGTACGACCAGGAAGCCTCCCTGGACGTATATCGGTCCCAAACCTCGCGATCGAAGCCGTGTAAGCGCATGAGGGACATTCTTCGTGCCAGACCGTCGTCGGCGGTGACGATCATGCCGCCTTCGCCCGTGGTGATGGTCTTCGTGGCGTAGAAGGAAAACACGCCTATATCGCCGAGACTGCCCGCCATGCCTTCATCCGTCCGCAGGGGAAAGGCATGGGCCGCGTCCTCGACCACGGCGCAGCCATGAGAGCGCGCGACCTTCAGTATCGCTTCCATGCGGCAGGGGTATCCGCCCACATGGACGGGTATTACCGCCCTAATCCCAGGCTCCTTCGAGAGGATGGTCTCTAGCGCCTCGGGATCGATGTTGTAGTCCTCGCGCGAGACGTCGCAGAAGCGAACTTCGGCGCCGAGGTGCCTCGCGACCGCCGCCGTCGACGTGAATGTGTAGGGGCTGGTGACGACGATGCAGCCGGGTCCCACGCCGAGCGCTTCGAGCGCGAGATGCAATCCCGAAGTGGCCGAATTGACGGCCAGGGCGTGGGAGACTCCGAGAAAATCCGCGAACTCTCGCTCGAAGGCGTGTGCGACCTTGCCCGTCGTGAGCCAGCCCGAATGCAGCACTTCGAGCACGGCGTTCTCTTCTTCCCTCCCCAGGGACGGCAGGGCGAAGGGGACGAAGTCAGTACTCGCTCTCATGATCGGGAACGATAAGCGTGGGCACGTATTTTTTCAAGATGCCGCGGAGCGCGCGACGGTTGCGGTAGCCCTTCTCTTTGCCTTCCGTCGGCGAGCAGATGGGCTCGACATCGGCGAGCAGGGCCCCGATCGGAAAGTCGGCGGCCGCGTGCTGTTCGAGACGATTGATGCGCGGATATTCGGTGGGCACGAGAACCTCTTCGGAAGAGAAAAGCCGCTCCTCCAGGCGTTCGCCCGGTCGCAGCCCGATGTATTCTATCGCGATGTCCCTACCGGGTTCATAGCCGTGGAAACGGATGAGCTGTTCGGCGAGTTCCCTGATGCGGACGGGTTCGCCCATGTCGAGTATGTAGGTCTGACCGGTCTTTCCGACTCCGCCGGTCTTGAGCACGAGGGAGCAGGCTTCAGGGATAGTCATGAAATAGCGCGAAGCCTCGGAATGCGTGACGGTCACGGGGCCGCCTTTTTCGATCTGCCGGCGGAAGAGGGGAACGATGGATCCCCTCGAGCCCAACACGTTGCCGAAGCGGACGACCATGAACTCGCGGCCCGGGGCGGCCCGATCCTTGGCCGAGGTCACGAGGCGCTCGGCGAGATACTTGGAGACGCCGTAGACGGAGACGGGTTCCACGGCCTTGTCGGTCGAGATGAGAACGAATCGGCGGGTGCCGGATGCGAGGGCCGCGTCCACGAGGTTCCTAGTCCCGAACACGTTGTTCTCGATCGCCGCAATCGGATTCTCCTCCGTCATCGGCACGTGCTTGTAGGCTGCGGCGTGAAAGATCGCGTCCGCCTTCAGGCGGCCGAGGATGAAGCGAGTGTATTCGCGATCCTTGAGCTCGCCTATCACGGGCACGATCGCGGTGCGCTCGCCCACGCCACCCTCTTGAAGGAGCCTCAGGTCGCGATCGATCTGGTAGATCGAGTTTTCCCCGTGTCCGAAAAGGTAGAGGCGGGCGACCCCTGCCGATAGCAGCTGCCGGGAAAGCTCCGAACCGATCGAGCCGCCGGCGCCCGTGATGAGCACGCGCTTGCCCCGAAGGTACGAAAGGCTCTCCCGCAGGCCTATCGCCACAGCGTTCCGGCCCAGAAGATCCTGTGGATCGATTTCTCTCGCCTGTATGAGGTGGGCGTCTCCCTCGACGATCTGGGCTATGTCGGGTACGATTCTGATGCGGGCGAATCCGGCGCGTTTGAGGAGGAAATAGAGTTCGCGGAGAAACTCGCGCGTCGCGCTCGGTATCGCGATGATGGCCTCGTCGGCAGGAGTGCGACGCAGCAGGTGGACCACGTCGCGGATGGGTCCGAGGACGGGCACACCTTCGACCTTGCCGCCGATCTTGGCGACGTCGTCGTCGAGAAAGGCCACTACGGACCCGAATACCGCCTTGGACGCGATTTCCCGGGCGATCGCCCTTCCGGCGAACCCCGCACCGATGATGTAGATGCGCGCGTTCTCGCGATCAGCTGTCCTCATTCGCTTCGCCGCCTGTCTCGGTGATGCGCTCCACGGCCTCGAAGCCGAAATCTATGAGGTAGCCCGTGTCATAGATGGTCAGGGCAACTTTTGCCCTTCCCCTCCGCCGGTCGACCTTGACGATCCTGCCTTCGAGGCCCTTGAGCGGCCCCTCGAGAACGACTATGCGATCGTTCTCGTCGAAGCTTACCTTCGATGTATCGGCGTAATCGCCAAAAGACATGAAGTGCAGGAGAAGCTCGCGATCCTGATCGGAGAGAGGCTGGGGCGCCATGTTGTCGCGCAGAAAGCGTATGAAGCCTGTGGTCTTCCGCGCGGCCCAGTAGGCGTCGAGGTCGGCGAGGATGTCCTCGCATTCCATGAAGACGTAACCCGGAAAAATCGGGGAGGTTTCCTTTTTGTCGGTGCCGTGGCGACGGATCTTCAGCAGACGCTTGGGCGCGAATACCCTTTTCCCGGCGACAAGGGAGGCCAGCCGTCTGATATAATCGTCCTCGTGATCGGTGAGCACATGGATGGCGTAGTAGTTCATCCCAGGGGGCGGATATTACCACGCCACGCATTCGTTGGCAATGGAAGAAAGACGCTAAGGCGGAGCCGCTGGCGGGCCGATAGTCAATGGGGATATGAAGATGAGCATGAGAAACCCCTTGGCGGGTCTGTTGTGTGCGATTTTCGCCTTTGCCGCGGTCGGATCTTCCGCGGCGCTGACCGTGAGTCTGGCGCCTGCGCAAACCATACTCTCGAGCGGCGGCGCAGAATCGCCGCCCCCCCTGGATTCTTTCATGTCCGGATGTCTCGACAGTCTATTCGACGCCGGCATGATAGCGACGAACGCTCCGGCGCAGTCCATCGACCCGTCGCGATGGTCCGATACCGCTTTCGGGCTATCGGGGGCCAGAGAAGGTTTCGTGGACTATGTACTCGCCTTTTTCGTCGCGTGGAAACCGTCCAGCCTGGAAAAGAAGATTTGGCTGGCTGCGAGCTGCGACTATAGGATAGTGCGCGTATCGGACGGAAAGGTCCTGGCTGCAGGTTCCGTCGAAGGGGAGACGGACGGTCCCGAGCTGCTCGCGGATCCCGATCGGAGCGCGCGTTCGATGGGATCGGGCTTGGGCAAATCCTGTGCTGCATTGATCAGAAGCGCTTCGAATGGAGGGGAATGATGAAACGAAGCTTGATCTTCGCAGGGCTGCTGGCCCTCGTTCTGATCCTCGGCGGAGCCTCCACCTGGGAGGGAACCGCCATCGTGGGAGGAGCGGAAGATTTCCCCGGCGACGGGCTGTACGCCGCATGCAATTCTTTTCCTCACAATACTTCGGTCGTCGTGACCAATCTGGAAACCGGCAGCTCGGTAACCGTCGTCGTCACGTCTAATGTCGATAATCCGGGCGTATTCATATCCATGGCGCCCAAGGCCGCGGCCAGCATCGGCATGCAGGAAGGGACGGCCGCCCGTGTCCGGGCCGTCGCTTCCATAGAAAGTCCCCAGGTCGGCCTTCCCGCGACTCGCGCCGGAGAGACCTCGGACCCCGACTACAATCCCCGAGTCTTCATGGAGAGAGACCAAAGCGCCCAGGCGGCGGCCGAGGCTGCTCCGGCGGCGGCCGGATCCGCTCCGACATCCGGCCAAAGTGCCGACTCGAGTGCCGCGCAGATGATAGAAGAGGCCGCGGCGACGGCTGCCCCCGCGGCCGCAAAGCCGGCGACGGCCTCCGCTCCTGCAACTGAGCAGGCTCAGTCCGCGACGACGGCGGAAGGGTCCGAACCCGGCATGGCTTCCTCGACCGCCGAGGCTCCTCAGACGAAGGCCCTTCCCGAGGCGGCGCCCGAACTGGTGGGCGGCAGCATTCCCCGGCCGCCTCGGACCTCGGAAGCCGGCACCACACTGGCCGAACCGAGCTCTCCCGGAAGCGGCACCGGCCAGGAAGCGGCATCCGTGGTCGCTATCGATCGGCCGCCCCTGCAATCGAGTCCTCCCGCAGTCGCCCTCGTCGAACCCGAGCTCGGTCCGGAAAACCTTCCCGAGGAGGATCTGCCCCGCGTGAACGCCCCGAGCGCCCCGATGCCGGACACTCATCTCGCGGAAATAGATGTGGCCGCCGCGGGCAATCCGGCGGCGAGCGCAGCCTCCGGGAATCCTCCCATGGCCGCCGCGACTCCTCCATCCAAGGCTTCCGACCTCGTGGTCGGAATCGCACCCACATCGCCGCGACCGCCCGCAGCCGCCGGTTCCGTTGTCGAACCCCGGGCAGCGCCTGTCGCCGGGGCCGTCGTTCCACCCGCGTCCGCCGCTCCGGCGCAGCCCCCGGCCGGGGCCGTCGTTCTCGAGGGACTGGCCAAGGGATCGTATTACGTGCAAATCGGCGTCTACGAAACCGACGAAGCACTGCAGAATGCGGCGCGGAATTTCGCAGTCTATCCGCTCGCCGTCGAAAAGATGGAAGGAATCGACGGAACGTCCGGATACCGGCTCTACGTCGGCCCGCTTTCGCGCGACGAAAGCGGCGTCGTCCTGCTTCGCGTCAAATCGCGGGGATACAGGGACGCCTTCCTTCGCGCCGGCACATGATCGTCACCGCCGCCTTATGAGGGCCATTTGTCCGATGACTCCGAGCGCCATGAGGGCTCCGATGCCGATGAACACGAGGGGCCACGAAAAGAGCTGATATGTGGCCCCCGCTATCAGAGTGCCGAGAATCTGGCCTACGGTCAGCATGGATTCATGAACCGTGACGCGGCTGTCTCGATCGGGAGCTCCGGACGCGCCATAAAAGATGGAGCCCCCGTACAGAGCCGCCTGAACGAACCCTGCGGCCGTCAGTCCGAGGCAGAAGCCCAGGGGCGAACGGACGGAAACGAAAACCAGGTTGACGACGAGACCTGAAAAAAGGGTCGCAGGAATGAGAATGGGGCGGAAATGCCAGAAGGTCAGGCGACTGAAAATCCAGAAGCCGAGGGACATGGACGCGGCACGGACGAGCAGAATAAAACCGATGACCGCCTCGCTGAAGCCCAGAACATCCCGCCCGTAAAGCGGGAAAATGTTCAGGAACACGGCGACGAAGGCATAGATGAGAAAAACGCCGATCCAGGCCGGATAGCGCAGAGGAGTCGAGCGATCGTCGCCCCTCGCGCCTGTTGCGAGTCGGGGCCGCCTCTTGAGGAAAAGCATGCGCGGATTTTTTGGGGGGACGGCATTTTGAGGCGGCGCGGCCGCGATTTTTCTGCCGAAAGCGATAAAAATGCCGTTGACGGCGAAAACCACCGTCGCGGCATAGACGGGAACGAAAAGTCCCCGTTCGGCCATGAGTCCTGCGAGATAAGGCGCTATTGCCGCGCCGGCGCTCCATGACACGCTGAAGGCTCCGGACGCTCTGCTCAGGGCGGGCCCTTCGATCCCGGAGGTCAGCCATCCCATGAGACGAGGCCAGAAGAGAGCGGTGAAGAGACCTATGAGTCCGTAGACGATGAAGGCCGACGCTAAGCCGCGGAAAAGCAGATGCCCGGCGAGGAGAATGGCCGACGCGATGTTCATGAAAGCCATGGAATCGGAGGCCCTGACCCGGTGGGCGAGGGGGCGAAAAGCGACACAACCGACGAAATAGGCCAGGGATGACAGCGCTGCGAACCAGGCTACGGTCACCGGCGTCGCGCCGTACGACTCCTTCAGGATGAACAGCATGCCGAGGCCTATGAGCCCGACCGCGAGGGAAACCAGAAAGGCGCTGGGAAGGATGATGAAGAGTCGTCGGTCGGGCAGACCGGTTGTATCGTGCACCGCGCGAGCCTAGCTGAAACGGGAGCTTCGGTCAATGCGAGGCAGGCTCGGCCTTTGACACGACCGCGGACTGCCGCGTACTATGTATCGCGACCGGCGCAGGAGAGCGAGCGCAGGGAATGCGAGAACGAGGAAATCCATGCCCCCAACCACGAACAAACGCATAGCCGAACTTGAGCGGCTCATTCGTCGGCATCAGAAGCTGTATTACAACGGACAGCCCGAACTCAGCGATGCGGAATTCGATGAGCTTTGGGACGAACTCGTCTCGCTCGATCCCGAGAATCCGATTCTTGCCGCCGTCGGCGCCGACTCCGCGGATGGTTGGCCCAAGGTTCGCCATCTCATGCCGATGGGCAGCCAGGAAAAGGCCTCCAACCCCGAAGACTTTCTGGCTTGGTGTGCCAAGATCGTGCACCAGGAATATCTGTCGGAATATAAGCTGGACGGAGCGAGCCTCGAGCTGCAGTACGAGAATGGACGCCTTCTTCGGGCGGTTACGCGCGGCGACGGCGAAGTCGGCGACGACATACGCCCCAACGCTTCGCGCATGAAGGGCGTTGTAACGGAACTGTCACAGCCCTTCTCGGGCGGCCTGCGCGGCGAAGTCGTCATGACGCACGCCGTTCATGACGGGAAGTATGCCGACAAGGCCAATTGTCGAAATGCAGCCAACGGGCTCATGAAACGGAAAGATGGGGTGGGCAGCGAGGATCTCGAAGTGATCTGCTACGATGCGGTGGGAGCGGTGGCGTCTCCGGACGGATCGAGCGTCGTGCCGTGGAAGGACGAGCTCGACAAGCTCGAGTGGATCGGCCGTATGGGTTTCGCGACCGTTCCCGTGGCAGTCATGCCGACTCCGGAGGCGGTGATCGAATACCGAGCGCGAGTCATGGACCTGCGCTCCTCGCTGCCCTTCGACATCGACGGCCTCGTGGTGAAGGGCCGCCCGATCGACCTGGAGGATGCCGCCCGTCCCCGCCCCGAAAAACAGATAGCGTTCAAGTTCAGCCTCGAAGAGGCGGTCTCGACGCTCAGGGGCGTCGAATGGAGCGAGTCGGGAGCGAACTACACTCCCATCGGCATCATGGATCCGGTTCATTTGGCCGGCACTACGGTGCAGCGCGCCAATCTGGTCAATACGAACGCCATCCACGGCATGGATCTGAAGATCGGATCGAGGATAGTCATAACCAAGCGGGGCGAGATCATTCCGAAGATCGAAGGCCTCGTCGAGAATCCCCCGAGCGCGACTCCCATCGACATCCCGAGGCTCTGCGGCTGCGGAGCCGAACTCGTCGATGAGGGGACACGGCTCTACTGCCCCAATCCACATTGTCCGAAAAAAGGCCTGCATCGTTTGGAGAAATGGCTCGGCGTGCTCGACATCAAGGTTTTTGGATCCGTCATTCTCGGGCGACTTTTCGCGACGGGCAGGGTCGGGGAAATCGCGGATCTCTACACCCTGGAGGTCTCCGAACTCGCCGAGTACGATCGTATGGGCGAAGTGCTGGCCGCGAAAATACTCCGCAACTTGAGAGACAAGGACGAGGTGAGCCTGCCCGTATTCATCGCCGGATTCGACATCGAGGGGATCGGCGAGCTCATCGCCGAAAAGGCCGTGAATATGGGCTTCGACAGTCTCGATAAGCTCAGGGCTGCGAGTGTCGAGGAACTGGATAAGGTCGAAGGTTTCGCCGAGATCACTGCGAAAGCCCTGCTCGACGGTCTCGCGGCCCTCGCGCCGGAGATGGACAGGCTTATCGCCACGGGAGCCGTGCGAATTTCCGCCCCTAAGCCTAAGGGCTCACTTTCGGGCAAGAGTTTTTGTTTCACGGGCGAGCTTTCGATGAAGCGAAGCGATGCGGAAGCCATCGTGCGAGCTCTCGGTGGAACGATCAAGACTTCGGTCACGAAAGACCTCTCCTATCTCGTCACCAACGACAGGGAATCGGGTTCCGAAAAAAACAAGAAAGCTCTCTCCTACGGCGTCGCGGTGATAGACGAGGCGGCCTTTTCCCAGCTGACCGGTCGGCAGTGATGGATTGGAATTTATGTCGCTTGTCGGCGACCTGCGGGAAACCATTGAATGGCTGAGTCCTCGTGGATACGAGCAAGCTCCGGACGGCTTCTCGTCGCCGTAAAGGTAGTGCCGGGCGCCTCGAGAACGATCATAGGCGGAATGCGAGGCGGCGCCATCCTCGCCCGCATCGCGGCTCCTCCGGAGAGAGGGAAAGCCAACGAGATGCTCGTGGCGGAAATGGCTCGAATACTCGGCATCGCGAAATCCGATGTCGAGATTGTCTCTGGGGCATCGTCTCGCCGAAAGACACTGTCGCTTCCCGCACTGGCCGAGGCTAAAATACGGAGTCTCGCCGAAGAAACCGGTTAGTCTTCGAAACCGTGCGCACATGCTGTATGCTATGACGATGGCCATGCGGCGCGCGAAACGCGGCGAAAGGACGACGTGATGAGAGAAACGAACGGGAAGGGCGGCTCCAAGACGACATTTTCCGAGATGGTGGTCCGTGGACAGCCGGCCGTGGATCCATCCTCGATCGATTGGGCTTCGATAGGTTTCAAGCCCATCCAGACGGCGTTCATGGGCGGCAGCGTGGTCGGTCCGGACGGGCATTTCGAAGGATTCGAAATCGTCGCCTCCGGTTCTCTCGTCATACCTCCTCACGCTGCGATTCTGAACTACGGCCAGGGCCTCTTCGAGGGCCTCAAGGCGCGGCGCGGCGTCGACGGCCGGATTCGCATATTTCGGCTCGCCGACAACGCGCGCCGCATGGCCAAAGGCGCCGCGCGCTTCATGCTGGCTCCGGTTCCCGAGCCGCTCTTCGCGGAGGTGGTGCTCGAGACAGTCCGAGCCAATGTCGCTTACGTGCCTCCGCTTGGAAAGGGTTCGCTGTACATTCGGCCCCTGCTCATGGGTACGGGAAGGACCCTCGCTCCCGGGCCTTCGCCCGAGACCCTGTTCCTGGTCTATGTCAATCCGGTGGGACATTATTTCAAGGGACTGGAATGCATCTCGATCCAGGCGACGGAAAAATACCAGCGCGCGGCCGAACGCGGAACCGGCTTCGTCAAGGCCGCCGGCAATTACGCTCCCTGTTTCCTGCCCGTCAGCGAAGCCAAAGCCGAGGGATTCGCCGAGATACTCTTTCTGGATCACGAGGGAAAGCGTGTGGAAGAGGTCGGAAGCGCCAATTTCTGCATGATCAAGGGCCGCCGTCTATTCATCGCGGACGCGCCCTCGATTTTGCAAGGAATTACGAGAGACTCGATAGCCCGGATCGCGAAAGAGTCCATGGGCCTCGAGGTCGTCCTCGGCGAATTGCCTCTGGACCGCGTGGTAGGTTCCGGAGAGTGGAAGAGCGAGGGACCGGCGGACGAGGTCTTCTGCACGGGCACTGCGGCGATCGTATCGCCGATAGGTTCCCTTCGCTATCGCGGGTCGGATTACCGTTTCAACGGCGGCGAGGTCGGAAGCCTGACGGCCCGGCTTTATGAAGAGCTCGACGGCATTCAGACCGGAAGGCTTCCGGATCGATGGGGCTGGACGACTTTGGTCGAGTAGCAGTGCGCCTTGTACGCATTCGTTTCGTGCGGTAGACTGCGCCGCACCGACCGACGTCAAGGAGTTCTTTCCCATGGTCCAGTCGAAGAATGCGTGGAAATGCATAATTGCGGATGCCTTGGTCGCCATAGCCCGCGAAAAGGGCATCGAGGCCGCATCGCCCGCCGCCAAGGACATCGTCGCCGAACGACCGCCCAAGCCCGATATGGGAGACCTCGGTTTTCCCATGTTCCCGTATGCTAAAATATTCAGAATGGCGCCCGCGCAATTGGCCCAATCCCTGGCCGCGAAGGTGCAGGCGGCGGCCGATCGGCTCGGAAAGGCCTCGGCCGAGGGCCCTTATCTGAACGTCCGGCTGGAGCGGGGGACCGAGGCCGCTTCGGCGCTGGATGCGGCCCGATCGGCCCAGTGGGGCAGGGCTTCCCTGCTCGAAGGCAAGAAAGTGATGGTCGAGTTTTCCAGCCCCAATACGAACAAGCCTCTCCACCTCGGACATTTGCGCAACGACGTCATCGGCGAGTCTCTTGCCCGGATTCTGGCCGCGGCCGGAGCCGAACTGCGCAAGATCAACCATCCCAACGATCGAGGGGTCCACATCTGCAAGTCGATGCTCGCGTATATGGCCTACGGCGAGGGTAGAACGCCCGAGGACGAGGGGCTCAAGGGCGATCATTTCGTCGGCAAATACTACGTGCTGTTCAATAAGCTGAAGGAGGAGCGGCCTTCCGCAGAGGACGAGGCCCAGGAGCTCCTGCTCAGATGGGAGGCGGGGGACCGCGACGTGCTCGAGCTCTGGGGACGGATGAAGGCCTGGGTCCTCGACGGCATTCGAGCGACCTATCGCCGCACGGGGATATCCTTCGATCTTTATGATTTCGAGAGCGAAACTTATCAGCTGGGAAAGGACGAAGTGATCAAGGGCCTCGGCCGCGGCGTCTTCTACCGCGAAGACGACGGTTCCGTCTGGGCGAATTTCGAGGATATCGGCATGGACCGAAAGGTCTTTCTGAGAAAGGACGGCACCAGCCTCTACATCACCCAGGATATCGGCACCGCAATTTCCCGCCATGAAAACTGGCCTTACGACCGGCTGATCTACGTGGTCGGCAACGAACAGCAGTACCATTTCCGAATTCTGTTCGAGACTCTGAAGCGACTCGGTTTCGATTGGGCGAGCGATCTCCATCATCTCTCCTACGGCATGGTGAATCTGCCTTCGGGTCGAATGAAGACGAGGGAAGGAACGGTCGTCGATGCCGACGATCTGATCGACGAGCTGGCGCTCCTCGCCGCGAAGGAAATCGAGGGCAAGGGGCGGGAGGACGCCGTCGGCGACGTGAACGCGGTGGCGGAAAAAGTGGCGATCGGAGCCCTCCATTACTACCTGCTCCAGACGAGCCCCGCCAAGGATATGCTCTACGATCCGGAGCAGTCGCTATCGTTTACGGGCGATACGGGTCCCTATATTCAGTATATGGGCGCCCGCGCTTCATCGATAATCCGGAAGCATGAAGCGGGACAGGGCCGGGCTCATGCCGGCAGCTTCCGTCCCGAGCTGCTGGCGGGCGACGCGGACTGGGAACTCGTCAAGCGTGTGGCCGGCTTTCCCGAGGCCATCGAAGCCGCCGCGCTCTCCATGGAGCCTTCGATTCTGGCCAACTACCTTCACGATCTCGCGGCCGATTTTGCCACCTGGTATCGGGACAGCCCCGTTCTCACGAACGCAAATGCGGATATCGCGGCGACCCGGCTCGAACTGGTGCGAGCCGTGAAGCGCAGCTTCGAGCTGGCCTCCTCTCTGGTATGCGTGCCTTTCCTGGAGTCGATGTAGCCCAGGATTGACAGCATGAGGCGCCGGGGGGTATAAAAAGCAGCTCAACTATGGATTATCGAGGTAAATGACATGTATGCAGTCGTCGAATTCAATGGAAAGCAGTATCGTGCCGAAAAGGGCGCGACTCTGAGGGTGGATCGTTTCGCAGCCGAAAAAGGCTCTTCGTTATCGCTGGACAAGGTTCTTCTCGTATCCGGCGATGATGTCAAGGTGGGGCTTCCCTATGTATCGGGCGCTGTCGTAAAGACTGTCGTTCAGGAAGAGGTCAAGGGCGATAAAATCGTCGTTTTCAAATACAAGCCAAAGAAAGACTATCGCAGGACTCATGGCCACCGCCAACTCTATACCTTGCTCAAGGTAGAAGAGATCCTGGGCTAAGCTAAGGCGGCCTGACCTCGCCTGGGCCGGGGGGCGCTGTGATAACGGCGAAGATAATCCTGGACGAGCACGGCGTCGTCTCCCGCTTCGAAGCCGAGGGGCACGCCTTTTTCGCTCGCTCTGGCGGCGATATAGTCTGTTCGGCGTTTTCAGTGCTCGCGCGAAGCGCTTACGAGTCTCTTGCCGCCCTTCCCGGGGCGGCGCTCGATGCGCAGGCGCAAGAGCGCGGAAGTTTCGGCTTTCGTTTGACCGAACTGCCGTCGGCAAGCACCGAGCGGGCAGGGGGGATCACGGATTGCCTTCTGCTCGGCCTGTATGGTCTAGAGCGTGATTATCCCGGCTCCGTCCGGCTCGCAGTGGAACGCTAGTGGAGGTGATGATATGGCACATAAGGGCGTCAACGGTCGCGATTCCAATCCCCAGCATCTCGGGGTCAAGGCATACGGCAACGAGGTGGTATCGGCGGGTTCGATCATCGTACGACAGCGCGGCACGAGGATCCATCCCGGCACCAATGTCGGTATCGGTAAAGACGATACGCTTTTTGCCCTAGTCGACGGCAAGGTCTATTTCAACGAATATCGAGGCAGGAAATTCGCCGGAGTCGAACCTGTCGGTGATTAGCGAGATGGAACCTGAGCGGGAACTATCCTGTTCGAAGGCCCATCGCATGGTTGAAAGAGCCGCCCCGCGACCATCCCGGCACGAGGGCGGTTTTATATTTATGGCGTTTCGCACAGAGGCATCTCGGCGGAGGCGGCTTTCCCCGGGATCAAAGGCGCAATCGTGATCAGGTTTGCGGACGAGGCCACAATAATAGTTACATCGGGTAAGGGCGGAGACGGCTGCATCGCCTTCCGCCGCGAGAAATACGTTCCGATGGGCGGACCGGCGGGCGGCGACGGCGGCCGCGGCGGCGATGTCATTTTCGAAGTTCGCCGCAACCTGCGCACCCTCGCCCAGCTTCGCTATCAGCAGACCTTCAAGGCGGAGAACGGCCGGCCGGGCATGGGAAAGAACATGCACGGCAGAGACGGGGAAGACGTCGTAATCCTGATTCCTCCCGGGTCGATCATAAAAGACGCGGAAACCGATGAAGCTTTCAAAGACTTCGGATCGGGAGGGGGATCGGGCAAGGCCCGCGAAGAGGCGCAGGACGGAGTCCGTTGGACATTCCTCACCGGCGGTAAGGGCGGCTGGGGTAATACGCATTTCAAGACATCGACCAATCAGGCCCCCAAGATCTCGCAGCCGGGAAAGCCGGGTTCCACGCGGCGCCTCAAGATCGAACTTCAACTCATCGCGGACATCGGTTTCGTCGGGTTTCCCAACGCGGGCAAATCCTCGCTCCTCGATCACTTCACGAATGCCAGGCCGAAAATCGCCCCCTATCCCTTTACGACCAAGATTCCGAATCTCGGTATGCTCAGCGTCCACGAACGCGATATCATCCTCGCCGACATTCCGGGCATCATAGAAGGGGCGCACGAGGGCGTCGGGCTAGGTCTTCGTTTCCTCCGCCATATAGCTCGGACGAGCGCGCTGGCCTTTCTCGTGGATTTGTCGGAGGAGAACTGGGAGGAGGCCTTCGGCGTACTGCTCGACGAGCTTTCTTCGTATGCTCCGGAGCTGGCGGCGCGAAGGCGTATTCTTGTGGCGACGAAGCTCGATCTGCGGGAGGCGGGCGAGCGGTTCTCCGCATTCAAGGCGGCCAATTCTGCCGAGAATGTCTGCGGCATTTCCGTATTCTCCGGCCAGGGTCTCGACGAGCTCAAGGAAATTTTCTTTCATTTCGTGGAGGACGCGGAAGCTGAGGCCCGTGCGCTCGCCGGGAGCGAAGAGAGTTATTTCGGGACGGCGACCCTCGAAGATGAAGGCTCGAAGGAGGAGAGCGAGTGAGACTTCTGCTCCTCGGCGGATCCTTCAATCCCGTCCACATAGGTCACCTCATCATGGCGCAGGAGGTGAGAATCCAGTTCGGCTACGATCTGGTGCTTTTGATTCCTTCGCTCCATCCTCCGCACAAGGCACTAGATGAGGATCCCGGCGCAGAGCATCGTCTGGCGATGCTCCATCTGGCCGTGGACGACGATTCATGTATCGGAATCGATGACTGTGAACTTCGACGCGGAGGCACATCCTATACGATCGACACCGTTCGCGACCTCAGTCGGCGTTACCCGATAGAAGGGAAACCCGGTCTCATCCTCGGAGACGATCTCATAGCCGGCTTCATCGATTGGAAGGAACCGGAAATTCTGGCGCGAGAGACGGACATCGTGTGCGCCAGACGCGGCAGGCCCGATCGTCTCGAACTGGGATTCCCTCATCGCTATGCCGACAATCCCATCGTCGCCGTATCGAGCTCACTCATTCGAAGCAGGGCGGGATCGGGGCAGCCCTTCCGTCATTTTCTTCCCAAACCGGTCCATGACTATATTCTTCGCGAAGGCTTGTATGGCATACGTTGATCTCCTCTCCGCCCTGGAACGGCGAGTCGACGAACTTCTGTCGCCCTCGAGAGCGGCTCATTCGCGCAGCGTCGCCGAGCTCGCCGCCAAGCTCTGTGTCCGGCAGTCGATCGAGCCCGAGCGAGGCAGACTGGCGGGTCTCGCCCATGATCTGTGCAAGGAAATGCCTTTAAAAAGGCAGCGCCGTCTTGCGGCGGAGTATCCGGGCATCCGGAAGGGATCCACCCTGATGGCCGACAAGATACTTCACGGACCGGCGGCGGCTGTCTTCCTGCGGAGAGAGTTCGGGGTCGACGACGACGAGGTCCTAGAAGCGATCGCCCTGCATACGGTGGGCAAACCCGGAATGGGCGAATTGAGCCTCATTCTCTACTGCGCCGACAAGCTGGAACCTGGGCGCAGGCATGTCGATCCCAGCTTCATCGATCGTTGTCTCGCAATGCCGCCCACGGAGATGTTGCGCAACGTGGTTTCCGAATCCATTTCCTGGCTCGCCGAGACCGGACACGCGATTGCCCCGGAGACTTTGGTCCTGTATACTAGCCTTCTGAATTCGGTAAGTTCGATATGAAAAGATTTTCGATAGACAAGAGTTCTATTCTCCTGTTCGTGATAGTGGGTCTGCTCGCTTTCGGCATCGTTCTGCTCGTTTTGTCGCTTCGAATCAATGCGGTGGAACGAGCCATGAAAACCGATCGAATCGTCAATGTCGCGGTGATCATCGATCATGGGGGCAAGCCGTCCTCCACGCAGTTGTTCATGTTCTATCCTGCCAACGGCAGAGGCGCGCTCCTCGACGTCCCCGGTGAGACCGGACTCATCATCAAGTCCCTCAATAGGGTCGACCGCATCGATGTGCTCTATGACCGTCGCCACCCTCGGGCCTACGTGCAAGAGATTGCCGGTCTGCTCGGTACCGAGATCCCCTACTGGCTGATTCTCGACGAATCGCAACTCGTGAGGGTCTCCGACCTACTGGATGGATTGGAGATTTTCATTCCCACGGCCGTGGATATGACGGGGCCTCCGGCCGTTCATCTTCCTTCCGGAGCCCTCGTTCTCGACGGGGACAAGACGGAGCAATTCGCCTTCTACCAAGATCCGAATGATTCCGATTCCGACGCCGCAGCGAGACGACAGAAGCTCGTCCAGGCCTTATTCCGGCGCATCGGCGAAAACGCCCCGCGGCTCGTCAGACCGGACGTTTTTCCGGTCTTTCGCGATGCCATTCAAACCAATCTATCCAAAGACTCGCTACGCATGCTCATTCCACAGTTATCCAATCTGGACACCGACCGTCTCGTGATGCAGCGCGTTACCGGCTCGCCCAAGACAGTGGACGGCAAGCTCCTCCTGTTTCCCCATTACGACGGCGAACTGGTCCGGGATATAGTCAAACAGACGCTGAATGCACTCGCCAATTCGAGCGGTAACTCCACCGAACAGAGCATATTCACGCTCGAGGTGCTCAACGGCACTCCCGCCAAGGGGCTTGCCAAACGAGCCGCCGAGATATTTCAGAGCTTCGGCTATGACGTTATTTCGGTCGGCAACGCCGAGCGGGATGACTACGACAAGACCGCGATCGTCGACCACCTCTCCAATTCCGACGGAGCCAAGGCCGTCGCCGACGTGATTCGCTGCTCGAATATCGGCGTTCAGGCCTCGGCGCCGAACGTCGCGAGCGACAACTCCACGAGCGACGCGGATTTTACCATCATTCTTGGGAAGGATTTCAATGGCAGATACTGCGAACGATAGCGGTCATGCGGCCTTTGCGCTGGCCAGGCTTCTTGCCGACCATCGGGGAGGCGACACCGTCGTACTCGATCTGGCGATTCAAGCGGGATGGACCGACTATTTCGTCATAACGACCGCGACGAGCGGTGCGCACCTGCGCGGTCTAGCCCGCTTCGTGGAGGGGTCGCTCGCCGCATTGGGCCTGACCCGGCTGGGCCGACCAAGCGTGGCCGACGACGAAGAGTGGATACTCATCGATCTGGGGACGATCGTCGTGCACCTCATGACGGAGCGCACCAGAACCTTTTATGAGCTGGAGAAGCTCTGGTTCCAGGCCCCGGTATCGAGGGTCGAGGCCAGGCAGACCGAACCGACCGCATCCTGACAGGCTGCTGAAATGCCTCGGGTATTTCGACAGCCTGCCGAGGCACAGCCGGCCTTCGCCCTGCGGTATCATTCGTCGAAATCGTCGTAGTCAACGTCGTCTTCGTAGTCGTAGTCTTCTTCGTCTTCGTCGAATTCCTCGTCATCGAAGTCATCGTCGGTATCTTCTTCGTCATCGAAGTCTTCGTCGTCCTCGTCGAAGTCCTCGTCCGTGTCCTCAAAGTCCTCGTCTTCGAGATCGTCGAGGTCGTCGTCCTCCTCGAAATCGTCGTCCTCGTAGTCTTCATAGCTGTCGTCAAGGCGAATAGACGGCGGCATGGGGCTGCCCGCGGAATCGGGGTCTGAGACGACCATGAGCGCCAGCTCGGGAGACTCGTTCAACTCGGTTTCGCCGTAGGTAGGGACCATAGCTCATTCCTCCCTGCAAAGTGACGGCGCCTCGTATCAAGAAGAGGCAACCGGCTGGTGGCCGTCGGGCGTCCGGGAAGGACCCCCGCGCCAATCGAAAATCTAAAAGAGTATCCGCTCGTCTGTCAACTAAGATCGTAAAATAAAACAGCGATAGGGCGAGTATTTAGCCACTTCCACTACCGAGTGTGCCCCTGCATGTGGGGTTTGACAAGAGTCCAATTTTTACTATAATAACGCCCTTAATGACGGCGAGCGTCAAGGTCGAAGCCCCTTCGAAAGTCAATCTCCATTTGAGGGTGTATAAGAGGCGTGCTGACGGCTTTCATGGGATACGCAGTCTATTTCAGGCCGTTTCCCTGTCAGACGATATTGTCGTCCGGTCTTTGAAAACGATCGATACTATCAAGATCGAGGGCGAGTTTGATTGTCCAGCCGAAGATACCACGGTATACAGAGCCGTCTCGGCGTTTCGGCGAGCCTCCGGCATACGCGCGGGACTTTCCATTTCGGTGGCGAAGGCCGTTCCTGCGGGTGCAGGTCTCGGCGGAGGCTCAGGCGACGCGGCCGCGGTTCTGAGAGCGCTCGATGCCTTATTCGATACCGGTTTTGATAGGGAGACGCTGGCGGGGATAGGGTCGCAGATCGGAAGCGATGTTCCTTTCTTTTTCGAGGGGGGGTGCGCTCTCGTAACGGGGCGCGGCGAGGAAGTTCGAAGCATTGCCAGCCGCGAAGACTTCGTTCTGGTCATTCACTTCCCCGGTTTTCCGATGAGCAGCGCCGAAGCCTACCGTGTGTTGGACCTGTATCGCCTTGACGATTCCGACGAAACCGATCCCACTGCGGATGACATAAAAGCCGCGTATTACGGGGCTTGCGAGCATTGGCCCTTTGCAAACTCATTCGAACGGTTCATCGGCGTCAGTCATCCCAAGATCTCCGCGGCCCGGGCGCGACTTGGCTGCTTGGGTGCCCTGTTTGCCTCGATGAGCGGATCGGGAAGTTCCGTTTTCGGCGTCTTCGCTTCAGTTCGCGAAGCAAGTCTGGCGGTTGATGCCTTGCGGAACGAAGAAGGAGCTACCTACCTCGCCTTCCCGCTTGCGCGCTTGCCTGCACTCGATTAGAATCATTTTGAGTAGCTTTCGCTCGTCGACAAGGAGAGTCGCAGCCATGGAGATAACGGATATCCGCATCCGAAGGGTAACGACCGAGGGCAAGCTAAAGGCATACGTCACAGTTACTTTCGATGATTGTTTCGTCGTCCACAACGTCAAGATAATCGAAGGTAAAAGCGGCGTATTCATTGCCATGCCGAGCAGAAAGACACGAAACGGGGAGTACAAGGACATCGCACACCCTATTCATCCGGATTTTCGTGCGCGCCTTCAAGACCGCATCCTGGAGGTTTTCGAGGCGACGCCTCTCTCGGACACAGCCGCTTCGGATTTCGACTAGGATACTGGCATTTTTTCACGATCCCCCTGGGACGTCGGCAAGCGGCTAAGCCTCCGGATTTTGGTTCCGGTATTCGCAGGTTCGAATCCTGCCGTCCCAATAGTCTTTATCAAATTCATGGTCAAGGAGACTTTAGAATGAATCATCCCGTTCTGAGCGCGGTCGCCCGTTCGACGACTACGAAGGGTGAACTCCGACAGTTGCGCGCGGTGGGACGCATTCCCGCAGTCATCTACGGTGGCGGCCAAGCGGCCGTGCACGTTCTTCTCGACGAGAAAGAGTTCATCAAAGCCACTACAGGAATTTCGGAGAGCACCATTCTCTCCATCGACATCGATGGCAAGAAGACGCAAGCTTTCGTGAAGGAACACCAGAGGGACACACTTTCGGGAAAGATCATACATGTCGACCTTCTGGAGGTCGTCAACGGTCGCAGCATACATGCGAAGGTTCCCATTCACCTGGTCGGTTCGCCTATCGGCGTCCGCGAGGGCGGCATTCTCGAAAATCCGGCGCATGAAGTCGAGGTGGAATGCGATCCTTCGCGTCTGCCCGAGAAAATCGAGATCGATATTTCCGATCTGCAAGCCAATCACTCCATACACGTTCGCGATATTTCCGCGATCGAAGGGGTGAAGATCTTGACGAGCCCGGAGCTCGTCGTGGCGGTCGTCAAGTTCGCAAAGGCCGAAATCGTGGAGACCCCCGTGGTCGCCGAGACGGCCGCCGCCGAAGCCGGAACGGCACCGGGAGCGACCGGTACGGCGCCGGCCGCCCCCGGTACGGCTCCCGCCGCTGCTCCGGAAAAGAAAGAAGAAAAGAAATAGACGGTGGGGGCTCTCATGGAATGCCGGCGCATCTCGTGAGAGCCTCAATTGCGTATATTGCGTGAGGATTCACCCGCCCATCCCTGCCCGACAAGCGGTGAGGAGTTCGATCATGAGCCTCGGACCCGCCAAGGGAAGAGTCGAATCGAGTCTTCTGGCCTTTTTGCGTACCATCGCGCCGAAAGAGGAGGAAGTCCTCATTATCGCGTACTCGGGCGGGCCCGACTCGACGGCTCTTCTCGCGGCCGCCGCCGCGTTGAATCGGGTCCGGCTTCTCGCCGTGCATGTCGATCACGGGCTTCGGCCCGAGCCCGAGAGGCTCCTCGAACGAAAGCTCGTGATCGAACGCTGTGGGGAGCTCGGAGTGCGGCTCACGATAGCGAGGATACGTCCCGGTGCCGTCGAGGAACGCGCCGAGCGAAAGCACTGCGGCGTAGAAGCGGCTGCGCGGGATTATCGATACCACGCGCTGGAAACCGTGATGAAACGGGAAGCTTCCAGTCATGTGCTCTTCGCCCACAATTACGATGATCAGGTGGAAACCGTCCTCATGCGGCTGTTCGGAGGCTCCGGCAGCGAGGGGCTTCGCGGTATCGAAGCGGTCAATCCCCCCTGGTTCAGGCCGCTCCTGGGATTGAGCAAAAGGGAACTGCTGGAATATTTGACCTCTCGCGGCATCGCATGGTCAGAGGATTCGACTAACGTGTCCTTGGACTTTCTGAGAAATCGCGTCCGGCGTCTGCTCGTGCCCCTCCTCGACGGCGAGTTCGTCGGGTGGAGAAAAGGGCTCGGCCTGACGATCGAGCGGGCCTCGATGGAGGCGGCCGCGATCCGCGAGGGAGCGGAGGCGATAGCTTTTGGCCCGGCGGGTGATGGATGCCTCGCCGTGGACGCCACTTCCTTCCTTTCCCGGCCCGAATCGTTCCGCCTTTACTCGCTTCTGACCGCGGCCGGAAAGTTGACTGGCCGAAATCGACTCAGCTATAGGATGGCGCGCGCCGCATTGAGTGCCTTGGGCGAGGGCGGTCGCTATCGGGGAAGCGGAATCGCGCTCAGCGCGCGGGACGGCAGACTGTTGCTCAGACGCGGCCTTGATTTTCCAAGCCGCGGCGGGTATTTTGTAGTCATCGCCCAACCTTGCCGGGTCAAGGCCGGGCGCCTTGTCGTCGAGGCATCGTGGACCTTGGACAAAGCCTATGGAATACGTGCGGACGCGTTCCGATTCCCGCTCGTCGTTCGTTCCCGTCGACCCGGTGATTCCATCGCCATGAATGGTGGGGAAAAGCATCTCGACGGCCTTTTCTCCGAATGGGGCCTGACCGCCGAGTTGCGCGGCTCTGTCCCTGTAGTCGAAGACCGCGACGGCATCGTAGCGGTCCTCGGTTCTCCTTTCGGGGTGAAGGACCGCTATCGTGAGCTACCTAAGGCTGAGGGGGGGGAATTAACCCGACTCTCGGTCACTGTTAAAGGAGCCTGAGCCTCGTATGGATTTCGATGATCAAAACAAGCCGCCTCAACGCAAGCAGGAAGGTCCGGCCCGAGGGAGCAAGGCTGCTCTTGCACTTTTCCTCTCATTGGCTCTTCTCTTTTCGGCTCTTTTCGTTTTCAACGATAAAAATCCGGCCAAGGAGATAGACTATTCCGCTTTCATGACCTATCTGGACCTCGGCGATGTCGATGCCGTCAAAATCATCGACCAGTTCGAGATACAGGGTACTTTGAAAGGCAAGACCGGAGCCGAAGCTCTTTTCAAGACCAACATCCCCTACCTCGATCTTCAGTTGCTCCAAAAATTGCGCGATAAGGACGTCAAGATATCGGGCTCGGTAAAGGGCACCAGCCCCTGGCAGGTACTTGCCGAATTCGCGCCCTGGCTTTTCGGTTTCTTCATACTTTGGCTGATGCTCAGGCAGGTCCAGGGTAACAACAAGGCTTTCACGTTCGGGAAGAGCAGGGCAAAGCGATATGTCGAGCCGCCGAGGAAGATCAGCTTTTCGGATGTTGCCGGTCAGAAGGAAGCCAAGTACGAACTGCTCGAAGTTGTCGACTATCTGAAAAATCCACAAAAATTTGTGAAGATGGGCGCCAGGATTCCTAAGGGAGTGCTTCTTGTCGGAATGCCGGGGACGGGCAAGACTCTTCTCGCAAAGGCCGTCGCAGGAGAGGCCAACGTCCCCTTTTTCCACATGTCCGGATCGGACTTCGTGGAGATGTTCGTCGGCGTAGGAGCCAGCCGCGTCCGCGATCTTTTCGAACAGGGGCGTCGAAGCGCTCCCTGTATTATTTTTATAGATGAACTCGACGCGGTCGGCCGCACCCGCGGCGCCGGCTACGGCGGCGGCCACGATGAGCGGGAGCAGACCCTCAACCAGATGCTGGTCGAGATGGATGGTTTCGACACCAAGGACGGTGTCATCATCCTCGCGGCGACCAATCGCCCCGATGTGCTCGATCCCGCGCTGCTTCGGCCGGGTCGCTTCGATCGGCAGGTAGTCGTCGCGATGCCCGATGTGAGGGAGCGCGAGGACATCCTCGCGATCCACATGCAGAAGATCCCCGTCGATCCGAACGTGGATCTGAAGCGCCTGGCGCGGGCCACCCCCGGAACCTCGGGGGCCGACCTGGCCAATCTGGTAAACGAGGCGGCCCTGTGGGCCATACGCAAGAACCGGAGCATCGTCGAAATGGAAGATTTCGAAGAGGCACGCGACAAGATACTGATGGGTGTCGCGAGGACCAGCCTTGTCATCACCGACGAGGAAAAGCGCGCGACTGCGGTGCACGAAGCGGGGCATGCGCTCATTCACTATCATCTGGCTCACTCCGACCCCCTGCACAAAGTCACCGTGGTGCCGCGAGGACGGGCTCTGGGGCTCACCCTTTCCTTGCCCGAGAAGGACGTATATTCCCGATCGCGCGCCTGGCTCGAGGACCGCATCTGCGTCATGTACGGTGGCTTTGCCGCCGAAAAGATCATCTATGGCGAGACCACGACGGGAACGGCGCAGGACATCAGACAGGCCACCGACTTCGCGCGCAAGATGGTCTGTGAATGGGGGATGGCCGACGAAATGGGGCCTGTCGCCTTCGGTCAGGAAGATGAACCCATCTTCATAGGGAAAGAGATAGCCCAACACAAGGATTACTCCGAGGACACCGCAAAAAAGATCGATGCCGCCGTCAAGCGGATACTCGAGGACGCGCTCGCGAGAGTGATCAACCTTCTGACCGAGCACCGCGATCAGCTCGAACGTCTCGCGGACGAACTCGTCGCCAAAGAGACTCTCGAAGACGCCGATGTGCGGCGACTGCTCGGTTTTCCGGTCCGAGAGGCTCGGGCCTAGCGACCATGCCCGCTCTGTCTGGGGGCCGGGTTCGATCGGCGGCTTATCTGGCCGCGGCCTTCGTGTTCGGCGCGACATGCGGAGTCGGCGGATCGCAAGCATATGCGCAGTCCGCGACGGATGCGGACGCTGCGATCGCCCGAGCGTATTTCGACGAAGCCCACCAGAGGGCGACGGAGGGAGATTGGGCGGGTGCGGCTTCCCTTCTCGCTACCGCCGAAGAAAGCGACGCCACCGACTCGGATGTCCGCTACCTCTCGGCCCTGGCTCTGATCCAGAACGGCGCCTATCCGGGGAAGAGCCTCGCGGAACTGGATGCGGCCATGGCAGCCGATCGCTTCAGCTATTACCGTGCCTACGATGCGATCATTCTCAGGGCGGAACTCCTGGTCAGAACCGGACGCTATTCCGAGGCATTGACGGCGCTTCAGGGCCTGAGCGTCGACGCCGACATCAGCTGGATACGATGCAGAGCCTTCGACGGCCTGAGGGACAAGGTTTCCTTCGATTCGGAGTTGAACGACGCCTTTTCCCGATTTCCCGACGATGTCCGCTTTCCGCGGATATTTCTCGAAAGCCTCGGCTCTCTCGGCCGTGCAGCCGCCCGAACTCCAACGGAAGCCGCATTGGGCGGCATCGTCCTCGCCCGTCTATCCCGCTACTCGGCTCTCGATCCGGAGATCCAGATTTTGGCCGCGCCCATCATGGGCGATGAAAAGGCGCAGCGCGACGCGGTGCTCGCGTACCGGGCCTCCGGGGGCCTCGGCGCGCGGGCGACACTGCTCGCGCTGGAATACGGTATCATCGATCAAAAGACGGCTAGCGCGGAACTCTTTTCCGGCCGGTATCCCTTGACGCTCGACGATATCGATCGCGCCGTAGAGCTTGCACAAAGCGATGCCGATCTCTCGGCCGTTGGAGCCGGCCTCGACGGCTACAGCGGAAGCCTTCTCGTCGAGAGCGGCGACGGCATCTCGGAGGCCGTCGCTCTGAAGGCGGGACGGGCGATCTCCTGGACAAGAAGCTACGACGATGCGCGCGGGCATATCTCCTACGTACTCGACTTGGCGGACGAAGAGCCTACGGGACTCGAGGTCACCCTTCCGGACGCGGACATTCATGTGGCCTATTCGAAGTATCCATATTGCTCGATGGTGAGTTTCGCCGACAAATCGAAGACGACCTCGTATCGTTTCGCTCCGGACGCGCTGTTCTACGCTCCCGTGAGCTTGCGCAGAATCCTAGGTGAAGACAGGAGCGAACGATTTGTACCCGTCTATGCCGGAGCGCCTCTGCCCACCGAAGCGGCTTGCGCCGCCTCCGCTCTGGAAATAGCCCTGCGTTCCGCAGACGGGGGGGAAGAGCAGATTATGAGCCTCGACCGCGGGATCCCTCAGCGACGAGAGACATGGAAGGCCGGACGCCTGTATGCCGTCCTGACATACGAGCAGGGGAGCCCGAGCGTCGAGCGCGTCGATTCCGACGGCGACGGCAGATTCGAGACCGAGCGTCTCTACGGGCGCATTGTCGGCGCCGTCGATCCGAGCGATGTGGTCGTCGAATGGGTGCTGATAGACACGAAAGGTACCGGCATTTTCGATTACCGCGAGCAGACGATTTTCCCTTTTCGCAAGGAATGGGACTTCGACGACAACGGCACTATCGATGCCATTCAGTTCCAGCAGGCGGATGGATCCATAGTGCGCGAGTTTTCGTCGAGGCTGGATGGTCGCTTCGACGAGACGATGACCATAAAGGACGGGAAAATCGTCTCCCTCACGAAGAATGGACGAAGGGTCAGGCTCATCCCGGATGCCAACTCGTCGCTGACATGGATAGACGCCAAAGCCTTCGACTTCGGCAGTAACGTGCCGGCCGGTGAAGGTGTTTTTACGATAAAGAAGACGAGAGTACGAATCGTTCGGGTGGATTCCCAAATCTTCGCGGAGATGGTTCCTTGAAACACATGGTGCTCTATTTCGTGATCGTCACCGGCCTCATTTTCGGCTCCTGTGCAAGCGCTCCCAAAGCGACGGCCAAACCGGCGCCTTCGTACGCGACGCTCAAGATACAAGAGCTGACGACGATGGAGCAGGATGATCCGGCGCGCGCAGTGGAAGCTTGTGCTTCTATCCTCGATTCAAGTGCCGGCGATTCATCGGGATCGCAGGCACCTTCGATCGAGGATATTCGTCGGCTCGCCGCGAGCGCCGAGCTGGCAGTGTACAACGGTTATCGTACGGCCGTATCCGCGGGCGACTGGAATGCGGCGATGGGGGCCTTCGCAAGCCTCCGCGCGATCGCGGGCGATCCCGAGCTCTCGAATCTTCTGCCGCACGATGCGGCTGCGGAGGCGGCCAAAGGCGACTTGCATTCGGCCGAGATCGAATCCAAGGAAGCGGAGGCCGTTTTCGGCAAGGGCTTGACCGCGGCTGCACTGACCCTTTATATCGATTCGCTGGATGCTGGCCGTGACAAGGATCCCTCGCTTTCCTCCGATGAGCTTCAGCGCTGGACGAGCCGTGCCCTCGGAGCTCGCGACCGGTCCAGCCTCGCCGTGCTCATTTCGCTCGAGTCCTCGCGCGGTCTTCAGCCCCCCAAAGACGCGGCCGAATATCTGGCCTCGAAGGATCCCATCTCGGCCATGAGAAAAGGCGTAGTGACGATCGATGTGGATCGCGGCATCAAGATCGAACAAGGATACGGTATACCCGACAGGGTGCTCGGCTCGGGTTTTTATATCGACAGAGGCGGCTATCTCATAACGAATTACCATGTCATCTCCAGCGAGGTCGATCCCAAGTACAGGGGCTACTCGCGCATCACCGTCCGCCCTCCCGACGCTCCCGAAGTACGTCTTCCAGCCAAGGTCGTCGGATGGGATCGTCTGCTCGACCTCGCGCTGGTCAAGGTGGACACGACTCCCGACTACGTGTTTTCGCTGGCGAGAGGCAATGCTCTTGCCGCGGGAGAGCGCATTCTGGCGATCGGCTCACCGGCCGGACTCGAAAACACCGTGACCTCCGGCATCGTCAGCGCAGTAGGACGACATCTTCTGGCGATCGGCGACGTTTTCCAGCTCGACGCAGCCCTCAACCCCGGCAATTCGGGAGGTCCCGTAATCGACGATGCCGGCAAGGTCGAGGGCGTAGCCTTCGCGGGGCTTCCACAGTTCCAGGGGCTGAACTTCGCCATCCCCTCCTCCTGGCTTCTGCGCATCCTTCCGGCGCTGTTTCGCGGCGGAGAAGTCAAGCACGCGTGGCTCGGGCTTGCCCTAGCCGAGGACCATGCTCCGCCGGCGGAGAAGAATAGCGATCGCCTGGAGGTGACTTACCGGCATCCGTCCATGGCCCCGGGCATTGAACAGGGCGATTTCATCGACTCGATCGACGGAACGAAACTCGACAAGCTGACGGACGCGCAGGCATTCATTTTGTCATGCTCGCCGAAGAGCCTCGTCCTCGTTGCGATCGGCGATGCGCAAGGGTCGCGAACGCTGATTCGCTATCTCGGGGATCGTCCTTATGCGCCGATCGAATCGGCCGTTGCCATGGATCGAAAGGACAAACTGTTTCCTGTCCTGTACGGCATGACGGTCGCGAGACTTCCGAGCGGGTCCTTCGGCCAGACCTCATATACGATCACGAGGATATGGCCGGGAACGATCGCCGATGAATCCGGTCTTTCCGTCGACGATCCGTTCCAACTTCGCAATTTCTACGTCGACGACTCGCAGCGCGCCGCCTTTATCCAAATCCAGGTCGAGAAACGCAAGGCCGGCTTTCTGGAAAGCGTCATTCAACTGGCGGCTACGATAGACGATCCGTCTTTCATATGATTTTTCCGGACGGGGCCCGCCTTCCACTTCTTCCCGAGGCCTTGCATTTTCGCTTTTGAGGCATATAGTGGGCTTACGGGAGCACAAGGAAAATGAATCACGGCGCATCGCCCGAGGTACTCAGTCTCGTTCCGTCGCTCACGATCGATAAGGCGGCAGAGCTCAAAACCAAGATTTCAAAAGCGCTGGAGGGCTCCGATCTGATTCATCTGGAGCTTTCCAAAGTCGAGGATCTCGATCTGGCCTGTCTTCAATTGATCTACGCGGCCCGGTCGGCCGCGCGGGCAGCCGGAAAGCGCATCGTCTTGGTCGGAAATCCCTCTCCGCATGTGATGAAGCGACTTGCCGCCGCCGGCTTCCTCCGTTCGAATCCGGGAGCGGAAGCGGGTCCGCTGGAGACGGCGCTCATCAATGTCTGACACCCGGGGGAGGCCGTCCATGATCGATAAATTCAAAGCATCTTTTCGCGAAGAATCCCGCGAACTTCTTTCACTGCTCGAGGAGACGCTGCTCGAGCTCGAATCGGACCCGGGCAATTCCGAATTGATCAATGCCGCATTCCGTGCGATTCACACCATCAAGGGCTCAGCCGCCATGTTCGGATACGACGCCATCAGCCGCTTCACGCACGATATCGAGAATATCCTCGATAGATGCAGAAGCGGGGACCTTTCGGTGACGAAAGACTTCATCGACATGAACCTCAAGGCGCGGGATCATGTCCTTTCTCTTCTCGAGCACGAGGAGGCTCCGCCGCCGGAGCTCGAGAAATCGGGTGACGCCATCCTGGCACGCCTTCGCGATTTCGCCGGCGAGTCCGGGGGCGAAATCGTCGCTCAGGCTGTCTCGACGGAGGCCGCCCGCCCGCCCGCGGCGAATCTCCAAAACGTAAATATCGGCGGCCTCGACAAGACTGCACCCGGCAAGATGAGAACCTTTCGCATCCAATTCAGACCGAGTCCCGAAGTATTCAAGAACGGCACGAGGGTCTTGAGTCTCATCGAGGAACTCGCCGGCCTCGGCAGCGCCGATGTCTTTCCCCATACCGAGCTGATACCGTCGTTCGAATCGATGGACCCGGAAGTCTGTTATTGCTTTTGGGACGTGATGCTTACGACGGAGCACGACATCAACGCCCTGCGAGACGTGTTCATTTTCGTCGAGGACCAGTCCGAGCTCAAGATCGAGGAACTCCCGTCGGAGGAAGTTTCGACGTCCGACGGGGGGCCGCGAAAACTCGGAGAAATTGCCAATCGAACGCGGCGAGGTGTCGCCCGCCGCACTTTCCGAGGCGTTGAGCTCTCAGAAACGTCTCGGCGAAGTGCTTGTCGAGAAGCATATCGTATCCAAGCCGCAGGTCGAGTCCGCTCTCGTCGAACAAGAGCATATCAAGAAGGCACAGCAACGGACGGATTCGGGAATGGGTTCCATACGCGTGGCCAGCGACAAGCTCGACGCTCTCGTCGACCTCGTGGGCGAGCTCGTTACGCTTCAGGCTCGCCTGAGTCAAACTTCACTGGATATCAGGGATTCTTCGCTGGGATCCATCTCCGAACAGTTCGAGCGACTCATAGCTCAGCTGCGCGACAATACGATGGTTATGCGGATGCTTCCCATCGGCAGCACCTTCAACAAATTCCGAAGGTTGGTGCGTGATCTGTCCATCGAACTCGGTAAGGAAGCGGATCTGATCACCGAGGGCGCCGAAACGGAACTCGACAAGACGGTCATCGAGCGGCTCGGCGATCCGCTCGTGCACATCATTCGCAATTCCATCGATCACGGCATCGAATCGCCGGACGTACGCGAAAAGGCGGGCAAGCCGCGCCGCGGGAGCATCAAACTCGCGGCGAATCATTCGGGAGCGTATGTGCTCATTCAGGTTTCGGACGACGGCAAGGGGCTCGATCGAGAGGCGATCCGGAACAAAGGGATCGAGCGGGGTCTCCTTTCCTCCGCTCAGGACATTTCGGAACAAGAGCTGTATCAGCTCATTTTCGCCCCGGGATTTTCGACCGCGAAGTCCGTCACCACGGTTTCCGGTCGGGGCGTAGGCATGGACGTCGTCAAGCGCGAGATCGATTCCCTGGGCGGCTCCGTCCATCTCTCGTCGCGAGCCGGACAGGGAATGATGGTGACGCTCAAGATCCCTCTTACTCTTGCGATAATCGAAGGGCTGCTCGTCAGAATTGCCGAGGAATTCTACGTCATTCCCCTGTCGTCGGTGGACGGTTGCATCGAAATTCGTCGCGAGGAGCTGTCCGCGAAGGGAGAGCGGAGGTTATTGAGCTATCGAGAGGATCTCGTCCCCTACGTCCGTCTCCGCGAAGCTTTCGAATCGAGCGGAGAAGAGCCGGAAATCGAACAGATCGTCATCGCGACGGGTCAGGACTCCCGCGTCGGCTTCGTCGTGGATCAAGTGGTCGGCGACTATCAGACAGTGATCAAGCCCCTCGGTAGAATGTACCGCGATGTCGAAGGTATTTCGGGCGCCACCATTCTCGGCGACGGCACGGTGGCCCTCATACTCGACGTCAATCGGCTCGCGATTTCCGCGCAGCACGAAGGCGGCCGACGTGTCGCGGAGGGAGCGTAGACCGGTGAACGGCGTGGAGGGCGACGCGAAGGGCGGTATCGCGAGCGGATCGACGGGCTTCGTTCCGGAGACGAGCAGTCTCTCGAACGGCGATTTCCAGAAGCTTGCGCGATATATCGAGGGCGAACTCGGCATACGTATGCCCGACAGCAAGAAAGTCATGCTCGAGTCCCGCCTGCAGAAGCGTTTGAGAAAATTCGGCTTTTCTTCCTTTGCAAAGTATGTCGAGTACGTATTCTCGCCCGAAGGGCGCGAGACCGAGCTCATCAACATGATCGACGCGGTCACTACGAACAAGACGGACTTCTTTCGGGAGGCCGATCATTTCGATTTTCTCATCGAGCGCATCGTACCCGAGGCGGAGCGGCGCTTCGGAGCGGGAGCCGTGCGCCCTTTTTCGATTTGGTCCGCCGGGTGTTCGACGGGCGAGGAACCATATTCGCTCGCGATGGTGCTCGAGGAGTACCGACTGTCGGTTCCGAGATTCCGCTACCGCATTTTCGCGAGCGATCTTTCTTCCCACGTCCTCGAAAAGGCAGTCGAGGCGGTATACGAGGAAGACAAGGTGGAAACCGTACCGATGAGCTTCAAGAAGCGATACATGCTTCGCAGCCGGGATCGCGGTCAGGCGCTCGTGAGGATGAAGCCGGAAATACGCGCCCGGGTAAGTTTCATGCGCATCAACTTCATGGACGAATGCTACGCAGTCGACGGTGAATTCGACGTAATCTTCTGCAGAAATGTGATCATCTACTTCGAAAGAAAGGTACAGGAACTCATACTGCGCCGCCTTGCTTCTCATCTTCGGGAAGGCGGTTGGTTGGTGCTCGGACATTCCGAGACTCTAACGGGCATGGACGTCCCGCTCCGCGGGGTAGCTCCGACCATTTACTCCCGTATTTAGCGGGGAAAGCGCTTGGAATGCAAAAGCCGATACGCGTGATGATTGTCGACGACTCGGCGGTCGTCCGCCAAACGCTCAAGGAAGTGCTCGAGTCCGATCCCGCGATCATGGTGCTCGCGGTGGCCTCGGATCCGATTTTCGCCTTGAAACGACTGGAAACCGAGCGACCCGACGTGATCATTACCGACGTCGAGATGCCGAGAATGGACGGCCTGTCCTTCCTCAAGTCGATCATGGAGCGGGATCCCATCCCCGTGGTCGTCTGTTCGAGCAAGACCGAGGAGGGATCGGACAACGCGATACGAGCCTTGGAGTACGGTGCCGTGGAGATCATCCAGAAGCCCAAACTCGGAACCAAGCAATTTTTCGAGGAATCGAAGATGCGGATCTGCGACTCGGTGAAAGCGGCGCATCTGAGCCGGAGGATCCCGGCACGGCTTAGGTCGAATTCGATATTACCCGAGGTGGCGCCCAAGCTGACCGCCGACGTGATGCTTCCCAAACCGGATTCGCGGGTTTTCGTCGAAACGACCGAAAAGGTCGTCGTCGTCGGAGCATCCACCGGCGGAACCGAGGCGCTGCGCGAATTCCTCGAAGCCTTTCCCGAAGACGCGCCGGGTATAGTCATAGTCCAGCACATGCCGGAGCATTTTACCGCCGCCTTTGCGAAGCGTCTCGACGGCCTCTGTCGGATCAGCGTAAAGGAGGCGGAAGACAACGATACGGTCATCCGCGGCCGAGCACTCATCGCACCCGGAAACCGGCACACCCTTCTAAAGCGATCCGGCGCACGCTACTATGTCGAAGTGAAGGACGGCCCGTTGGTCTGTCGACATAGACCGAGCGTCGATGTGCTCTTCCGCTCCGCCGCGCGATACGCGAGCAAGAATGCCATAGGCGTGATAATGACCGGTATGGGCGACGATGGATCGCGAGGAATGAAGGAGATGCATGATACGGGGGCATATACCATCGCGCAGGACGAGGCTACGTGCGTGGTGTTCGGGATGCCCAATGAGGCGATTAAACTGGGAGGAGTGGACACCGTACTGGGACTCGGTCAAATAGCGATGGACGTACAGCGAAAGGCCTTCTGATGACGGCATGAAGTTCGATTCGCTGAGATATGCGGCCCGGGAAGTGCCGCGACTGCAAGGAGGAGACGGCGATGGCCAAAAAAATTCTTATTGTGGACGATTCGGCTGCGATTAGGCAGAGCATTTCTTTCATTTTGCAACAGGAGGGCTACGAAACGCTCGAGGCCAGCGACGGAATGGAGGCGCTCACCAATCTCCAGAGCCTGGATGCCCTCGATCTCATCATCACTGACGTGAATATGCCCAATCTGGACGGCATATCTTTCATACGGCGGACCCGCGAACTCCCGAAGTTCAAGTTCACGCCCATCATCGTGCTAACGACGGAATCTCAGGGATCGAAAATGAACGAGGGCAAGGAAGCGGGAGCCACGGGCTGGATCGTGAAACCTTTCAATGCCGACAAACTTCTCGGCATCGTAAAGAAAGTGTCCGAATGAGGTTGCGCGATGAACGGTGAAGGGTTCGGTCGTTATTTGGCCTTCGAGCTTGCCGGCGAACTTTTCGCCGTCGAGGTCGATCGGGTCGAGGTCGTTCTCGAGACGGCGACGATTACGCGCGTGCCCAAGGCGGCCGCCCACCTGCGGGGAGTCATCAATTACAGAGGCGCCGTAATTCCCGTCGCCGATTTGAGGACACGCTTGGGCAGCGATGCGAGTCCCGCGGCCGGTGCGAGCATTGTGGTGCTGAGGATACGCTTCGGTTCGGAAGACATTACGATCGGCATGCTCGCCGACGAGGTGCATGAGGTAATCGACCTGGACACATCGCGCATAAAGCGTCCTCCGCAACTCGGTTCCAAGTTGGACGACGATCTTGTGGCGGGCATCGGGCAGTATGACGGACGATTCATTGTGGTCCTCGATATCGACGCGGCCTTCAAGGTCGAAACTGCTTACCGGGCCGGCGAGCTGTCGTCGGATTCATGGTGAAGACCCCCGAATCGCCTGCCGTCGTAATGCCGTATCTCCCTGCGCGCCGGCGCGAGGAAGGCTAGGATCCCCCATGCCGGGCATAGCGATCGTCGAAGATGAATACATCGTAGCTCTCGACATACGCAGTTTCCTCGAACGTTCGGGGTATCGTGTCGCCGGCATCTTCTCGTCGGGCGAAGAACTCCTTTCGCATTACGACGAATTCGCCCCCGAGCTCATCATCATGGACATAAAGATCCGCGGCAAACTCGATGGCGTCGAGACCGCCAGTCTGATCCACGAGCGCTATCGTACGCCGGTCGTATTGCTGACCGCCTACGCCGACGACGAAACGATCGCGCGGGCAAAGCCCACCGAACCGTTCGGTTACCTTCTGAAGCCTTTCGAAGAACGAGAACTCAAGACCGCCATCGAGATGGCTCTCTACCGCGCTGCAATGGAATCGAAGCTGCGCGAAAGCGAGGAGCGCTTCCGTAGGCTTTTCATGGAAGGCATCTCCGGCAATTTCCTGGCCGATTTCTCCGGTCGGATCATGGATGCCAACCCTGCCTTCAGGCGTCTCGTCGGCATCGGTGCGAATGATTCACTTCCCAACCTCGATACACTTTTCCCGGATCAGGCGGCCTGGGAGTCGTTTCGACAGGGACTTGTCGCCTCCCACCGTCTCGAGCTGGCGGAGCTGTTCCTGCTGACCGCCGACGGCCACGATCTTCTCGTACTCGTCAACGCGGCCGCCGTCCTGGGCGGAAGCGGGACCGTGGTGGGTATTCAAGGCGAGTTGAGCGACACCACCGAACGGCGCAGGCTCGAGGAACGACTGCTTCAGGCTCAGAAAATGGAGGCCGTGGGCCGTCTTGCAGGAGGGATCGCGCACGACTTCAACAATATTCTCACGGCGATACTCGGCTACGCGAACCTCCTGGCGGAAGAACTTCCCGACATCGGGGAAGCGAAGGACGACGTCGAGGGGATCCGCAGCGCCGCGGCCCGGGCCAGCAACCTCACTCGGCAGCTATTGGCTTTTTCTCGTCGGCAGCCTGTTTCGCCCAAGCGTGTCGATCTCAATTCCCTCATCCAGGATACCGAGAGAATGCTGCGCCGCCTCCTGAGCGAGAATATCACGCTTTCACTTTCGCTCGTTTCGAGAAGCTCCGTCGTCATGATCGATCCGATCCAGGTCGAGCAGATTCTTCTCAATCTTGCGGTCAACGCGCGCGATGCCATGCCTCATGGCGGTCTTCTGAGCATTCAGACGAAGAATGTGCACATCGATTCGCCCTGTGCGGTGGGGCTGGACACGCTGCCGGCCGGAAACTATGTGGTTTTGGAAGTATCCGATACGGGACAAGGCATCGGCCCTGCGATCCGAGATCGCATCTTCGAACCATTCTTCACGACGAAGCCGAAAGATCAGGGCACGGGTCTCGGCCTTTCCACGGTCTATGGCATCGCGAAACAGTCGGGTGGGGCGATCGGCTGCGAGTCGGAGGTGGGTATCGGTTCGGTCTTTTCCGTATGGCTGCCGGCGCTCGAGACGGAAGAAGACGACAAACCTTCCGAGCTCGAGGACATACCGGAATCTTCGGCGCCGCACGCCACTATACTCTTCGTGGACGACGACGAGACTCTCAGAAATCTGGCGGTTCGGTTTCTTTCGAAAATCGGCCATCGCGTTCTGGCCGCGTCTAACGCGGGGGAAGCCCTCTTGATCGCCGAGAGTCAGGGCAAGCCGATCAACATGCTCGTCACCGATGTGGTCATGCCGTTCATGGACGGCTACACCCTGGCGAGACGCCTGCGCACGATACTGCCTTCCATGGCTGTGTTGTTCATCTCGGGACACCCGGAACGCTCCGTGGACCCCGACGTCGCGGGGCGCTTTCTCGCCAAGCCGTTCACCGAGGCACAGCTCGTGCAGGCCGTGCGAGCCTCTCTCGAACGAAGGTCCGGATCCGGGAGAGACGCCTTCGCTCCCGTCGATTAGTCGGCGCCCGGCCGCGATAAGACGGCGCGGTACAGGCGGGCCTCTGCTTCCATCGCCACCCCGGCGCCCAGGGAACGTTCATGTCGAGGCACGTCGACCATGAATTGGTCCACGATTCTCGCCGGACGGTCGGAGAGCGCGACTATTTGATCGGCGAGATAGACCGCCTCGTCGATATCGTGTGTCACGCAGATTACCGTGCGCCGCTCCTCCCGCCACAGTTCCAGGAAGACATCCATGAGTTCCAGCTTGGTTCTGAGATCGACCGCTTGAAATGCCTCGTCCAGGAGCAGCAGCTCGGAGGGAAAGGCGAATGCGCGGACCAGAGAGAGACGTTGCTTCATGCCGCCGGAGAGGGCGGAGGGAAGTCGATTCGCGGCGTCGGCGAGACCCGCGGCGTACATGAAACGATCGATCCGGGTCGAGGCTTCATCCCGGCTCAGCGCGCCGAGCAGGGCGAATGCCACGTTGTCTCGGGCTCGCATCCACGGGAGGAGCCGAGGTTCCTGAAATGCATAGGAGAACCGCATGCCTTCGAAGCCGATGCGCTGGCCGCTGTCCGTCGTCTTGAGGCCGGCTATGACATTGAGCAGCGTCGATTTGCCGCAACCGGATGGCCCCAGTATGACGGAAACGGACCGAGGCGGGAAGGCCAGCGAGATATCGCTCAGAACGACCTCGTCTCCATAGGAGGCGAAGATCGACTTCAGCTCATAGCCCATGCCGTGCCGCTCGTTTCACCGCAATGTTGAAGAGCCATTCCGTGAGCCCGCAGAGAATGACCGAGGCAAAAGCCCAGGCGAAAACCTGCCCCGTTTCGAGCATGACGCGGGCGTTCTGCATGCCGGTGCCGAGGGCGCGAAGAGGTTGACTCAGGACCTCGCCCGCCACCACCACCTTCCACGATAATCCCAGGGCGCTTCTTGCGCCCGATAGGAGCTGGGGCGCGGCAGCCGGCAGCCTGAGATGAAAAAAGACCGCCCGCCTCGGCACGCGAAAAAGGGTGGCCATCTCGAGCAGCCGCGGATCCGCGGCTCGCGCCCCCTCCGCGGCACCTGTGGCCATTACGGGAAATGCCATCAGAAAGGCTGAAAAGATCGGCACGAATCCCGAGGGAAACCAGAGCAAAGCCAGGAGAATGAGCGCAAGTATCGGAGTCGCCCGCATGACCGTGAGAAAAGGCGCCAGAGCGGCATCGACCAGGGGCCAGACGCCGGCCGCGAGGCCCAGGGCGACTCCCACCGCCACGGAGAGGCCGAAGGAGCTGAGGCCTCGGAGAAACGTGGCAGCCAGGGCATCGAGAAACATCCTCGTCGGATATAGGGTCGTGGCGATCCCCAGCACGCGTTCCGGCGGAGGCAGAATGATCTCCTTCCCGATCAGCTCCGCCGCCGCTTTCCACGCGAGAAGGAAAAGAAGAGTCGCGGCCGAAGCGATGATCAGGCGCGAAAAGCGAGGTCGGCGAATCTCAGTCGAAAGATGCGTAAAAATCGGCATCGGGTAACTTGCCTCCCACGGAGGCCGGAGCCGTCTCGAGGAATATGGACAGGAGGGCTTCGACGGCCGGTCGAGCGTGCTGCGCCGTCACGAAGACGTAATTGGAGCGCGGAATCGCCTTCGCCGCGATCGCCGCCCGCAGACCCAGGTCATGCTTCTCGGCGAGGAGTCCCGCCTCCTTAGGATTGGCGACAACCCAGGCAATGGAGTCCGAATATGCCGAAAGAAGGGCGACTACCGCGGCGGGAAACGAAGATGCCAGGCGAGAGCTGACGATGAAGGCGGACATGGGGTATGAAGTCTGACCCGTGGCCTTGGTCCAGAGATCGCTCAGGCTGAATGGGGAGCGGAGAGAAGGGTTGGCGGCGAGCGCGAGTGTCGCGAAGGGCTCGGGAAGAACGGCGGACCGAATTTTGCCGGCGGCGAGCGCCTCGGCCGCCTCGGGATAGGGCAGCGAGTATGATAGTCGCAGGTCGCTATCGGGATCGATTCCGGCCCGCGCGAGGAGATGTCGCAAGAGATAATCGGGCGTGGCGCCTTGCCCCGCCACGGCAATGACTTTGCCTCTGAGGTCCGCCAGCGAGGCGATGGAGGGATCGGAGGTCAAGAAGGTGGCCGTGCCGTCGCCGACGATGGCCGCCAGGCGTATCGGGATTCCGGCGGAATAAATCTTCGCCGCCACGTTGATAGGGAGCACGGCCGCGTCGTAGTCGCCGCCGATCACTTTCGCGGCCATGACATCCATGCTCGGCACGGCGACGGTCGCGAGCTTAAGACCATCGGGCAGAGACGGGGCTGTCTCGAATAGACGGACCATTCCGATCCCCGTCGGCCCCTTGAGAGCGCCGATCGTGATCGTCCCCGGAAGGGCATGGACGGCGGCGGCGAAAGCCATCGATGCCAAGCAGAGAAGAGGTATCTTGATCCGAGCGGATTTCATGCAAAACCTCCATGCGGACTATAGCTGAATCGCTATACTTTTACCATGGCTTCCGATATAGTTGATCTTGTGGTCTGCGCGCAGTGCGGCAAACGCGATGCCGCTGTTTTCATCCGACGCAAGGTCGACGCTCAGCGATCTTCGGAGACCGGGAGTCTGCGGGGCAACGATCTTGCCCTCTGTGAAATTTGCGCCCGGTCGCGCGGGCTTGTCGTCGGGAAAGGCCGCATCGAGCTCCGTATCGGCGAAATCATCGATTCGGCCCTGGATGGCTCGAAGCTGGCCGGTGTCGACGATTCGACGCCGGAGTATTGCCCCGGCTGCGGCATAACGCTGGAGGAAATCCGTCGCTATGGGCGCTTGGGATGCTATCGCTGCGTCGATGCTTACAGACCTATCCTGCGTAGGCGCATCAGGGTCCGGTCGGCGGAATCGAGTATGGGATCGCCAGGAACCGAGGCGGTCGGCGCAAAGACTGCGGCCTCCGTCCTCCGACTCGAAAGAAACCTTTCCGAAGCCTTGGGACGCGAAGAGTATGAGCATGCGGCGCATATCCGGGATCTGATTGCCGAACTGGAATCGGCCGGTGTTTCGAGCGGGGAAAAACCGCATCTTCCCGGCGGACTCCTTTCTTTCCCTTTCGACTTTCCCGCTTTCGCTCCGGCGGAGCCCAGGAGTGATCGAGGCGAAGACTCGGACGTCGTTCTGCGAACCACGGCGATCGTTTCGAGGAATTTCGAGGAGCTTCCTTTCGTCGGCAAGGGAAAGACCAGAGCCGCTCCATCGCGCGAGCTCTTCATAGATCTTGTTTCCGGCTTGCAGGGCTTTCATGCGCAAGCCATGCGATCTCTTCCCGCGAGCTGGCGGCGATCGCTTTCGGAGCGAGCCTACGTTTCCCGGTCCTACGCGGCCGATCCCGAAGCGCTTCTCGCTGCGAGCGAGGTCGACCCTCTCTATCTTCTTTCGGACGACGGCGAGCATCTGCGATTCGTCGCGCGCCTACCAGGTTTCGGCATTGCCCGCGCTCTTGAGCTCGCGGAGGGTTGTGCCGAAGATATGGGGAGAATGCTCCCCCGAGGCGCGGCTTTCGCTCGGGATGCCGAGTTCGGCTGGATCTGCGCACGCCTCGAGGATTGCGGAAGTGCGATCTCGGTCGGCGCGACACTCCATTTGCCGTCTCTCGTGATGACGGGGCTCCATGAGCGCTTCTTCAAGAGCATCATGGATCGCGGCGCGATCGTTCGAGGGCTGTATTCATCCGAAGGCGATCCATCGGCGGGTTCGGTTTTCGAGATAGTCGTAGCCTCCGAAGGAGAAAGGATCGAGTCGCCGCCGGGCCCCCAGCCGAATCGGCGGACCCAGAGCGAGCTCCTGGAGGCCTTTGTGGGCGCGGCGGTACGCGCCGAGCGCCGCGCCCGCGAAAGCCTAGCCTCGGGCGACACGGAGGCGGTGCGGGACGCTGCCGGACGAGCTTTTGGAATTCTGCGCTATGCGCAGAAACTGGAAGCGGGCGAAGGATTACAGTACCTTTCTCGCTTGAGGCTCGCCGCACTCATCGGTATTCTTCGCGGAGTCGAAGCGGAGGATATGAACCGACTTTTCGAGGAGTTGGGATCCGGTTCTCTCGCGAAAGATGCCGGTCTCGAGTCGATAGGTGAGCAGGGATGGGATGATGCCCTCAGGGCTCGCCGTCTTCGCGCCGCGATCGCTACGGCGACGATCGATGAGGGAGGAAACTGATGTTCAAGGGACTGACGCATCGTGCTCAGCGAGTGCTCACGGTGCTCGCCCAGGACGAGGCAAAGAGAACCCGCTCGGAGCAGCTTCTGCCGGAGCACGTCATCCTCGCCATAGTCAAAGAGGGTGAGGGCATAGGTTTCAAGGCGATGCGAAGTCTCAAAATCGACACCCTCGAGCTGTGCGACGAACTCGAACGCTCGATCGAACGTCGCAGATCCGGCTTCGTGCTCGGGGATCTGCCGCTTTCTCGCAGGACACGCTCTCTTCTCGAAGGGGCGGCCGAAGAAGCCAATATGTCCGGATCGGATTACATCGGAACGGAGCATTTCGTCGTGGCCGCCGCCCGCGAGCCGGGCGCGGCGCTCGAGCGCTATCTGGGACGCATCGGCGTGTACTACGAACAGCTGCGCGCCGCGATCCGACTTTTGCGCGAGCCGCCGAATCCCGAAGAGCGCCGCGATAAGGAGCTGCCTCCGTCCGCGGCCGCTCCCAAACCCGCCCCCGCCCGAACGCCGCTCCTGGACGAATTTGCACGGGACCTTACAGCCTTGGCCCGCGAGGGACGGCTCGATCCGGTGGTCGGCCGCGAGCGAGAAATCGGCCGCGTCGTGCGCATACTCTCGAGGCGCACGAAGAACAATCCCGTCCTGGTCGGCGAGCCGGGCGTAGGCAAGACCGCTATCGTCGAAGGTCTGGCGCAGCGCTTTGCGCGCGGCGACGGTCCCGAGGATCTGATCCGGCGGCGCATATTGGCCCTCGATCTCGCGGCAGTCGTCGCCGGTACGAAGTATCGGGGCGAGTTCGAAGAGCGGTTGAAAAGGATAATGAAGGAGATCGCGCAGGCGGGCAACGTGGTGCTGTTCATCGACGAAATCCACACGGTGGTCGGAGCGGGCAGTGCAGAAGGCACTATCGACGCCTCGAACATGCTCAAACCGGCGCTTTCGCGCGGTGAGGTTCAGTGCATCGGGGCCACGACCCTCGACGAGTACCGAAGGCGATTCGAAAAGGACGCCGCACTCGAGCGACGTTTCCAGTCCGTGCTCGTCGAAGAACCCAGCGGGGTGGAGGCGATCGAGATACTCGAGGGCGTCAAGGAACGCTACGAAGAATTCCACGGTGTGGCCTATAGCCGGCGTGCCGTCGAATCGGCCGTGGAGCTCGCGCGACGCTACGTGACGGATCGCTTTCTCCCCGACAAGGCCATAGACCTGCTCGACGAGGCGGGCGCGCTCAAGAAAGTGCTTCATCCCGTCAAACCCGCCGAACTCGGCGAAATAGAGGAGGAGATACGCCGCCTCACGGAAGAAAAGCTTGCGTTGGTCTCTACCCAGAACTACGAAAAGGCCGCGGAAACGCGCGACAGGGTGCGTCGGCTGAAGGTACGGCTCGAATCCATAAAGACTATGTGGGACGAATCGGGACGCAAGGAACGCGTCGTCGTCACCGAAGAAGAGGTGCGCGAAGTGCTCTCGGAAGCCACCGGGATACCGCTTTCCCGGCTCGCGGAAAGCGATGCCGAGCGGCTGCTTCATCTCGAAGACGAGCTTCATCGCAGAGTCATCGGCCAGGACGAGGCCTTGTCGGCCATAGCCTCGTCCGTCAGACGCAGCAGGGCGGGGGTCTCCGACGGCAGAAGGCCGATGGGCTCCTTTATTTTTCTTGGGCCCACCGGTGTAGGCAAGACCCTCGTCGCCAAAAGTCTGGCGGAATACCTCTTCGGAAGCGAAGACGCTCTTCTGCGCATCGACATGTCGGATTTCATGGAGCGGCATAACACGTCGAGGCTCGTGGGCTCGCCTCCAGGCTACGTCGGCTACGACGAAGGCGGCATGCTGACCGAGCGCGTTCGCCGCCATCCCTACAGCGTCATACTCTTCGACGAGATAGAGAAGGCTCATCCCGAGGTCTTCAACCTGCTTCTCCAGCTGCTCGAAGAGGGCGAGCTGCGCGACAATTTGGGCCACGTCGTCTCCTTCAGGACCAGCGTCATCATCATGACGAGCAACGCGGGCGCCAGGGAGATTTCGGTCGGAGGACTCGGATTCAGACCGGACGATCGACTTCTCAGCTATGCCGAGATAAAGAGTTCCGCCCTCTCGGAACTGAAGCGCCGCTTCAATCCCGAGTTCGTCAATCGAGTCGACGACATCGTGGTTTTTAAGCCTTTGAATCAGGCGGAGATACGCGAGGTTCTCGAGCTTCTTCTGGCGGAATTGTCCCGGCGTCTAGCCGAACGAGGCGTGGCGCTTCAGGTCCGCAACTCCGCCAAGGCTTCGTTGGCGGAACGCGGCTACGATCCGACCTACGGAGCGCGACCGATGCGCCGTCTCATTCAATCCGAGATCGAGGACCGCTTGGCGGCCGAGATTCTCGCCGGGCGGCTGAGCCCCGGAGCCTGCGCCTATGTCGATGTCCGCGACGGCCGCATTCTGATGCGATCTCGCCGCGCGGGTGTCAGACGGGGCGATCCGCCCGTACCGTCTGCCGGCATGGTCGGTTAGCATCTCACCCCGATTCGTCCGCGCCGATAAGGGCGCGCAGCTCTTTGAGCCGGGCCTCCTCCAGTTTCACGGAGAGGTTCCTTTCCTGTGTCGGAATGACGAGGCCTTTGGGGCCTTCCTTCGCCCGACGTAGATACTTGACGAAAGTGTAATAGAGGTTGCCGCCTCCGTTCGAGCGCCCCTTGGAATAATAGATGGCGAGATTTCCCGCGTCGAGAAGTATCGCCAGGGGGACGCTTTTGCCTCGTTTGGCCTTGATGAAGACATAGGAACCCGGCCAGTCGCGCGCGTGCATCCAGATATCCGAGCCTCTGACGTGCCGCCTGAGAAGGTCGTCGTTTTCCTTGGCCGATCTGCCGACCAGGATTAGCCAACCGCTGCGCTCGAGCGACAAACCGGGAAAGCTTCTCGGGCGGCTTGTGCGCGCGGCCCCGCCCTTGGCCATGGCTCTCGCGATGAGAAACGGATTTTGCTCCTTCTCGAGGACGGAAAGCTCTTCGCCGAGGCTTCGCAGCGAGGCCTCGGCGATTTCGAGCTCCGACTCGACGTCGGCCAGCCCGGAGCGGGCTTTCCGGTGACGTTCGTAATAGGCTTGAGCATTCGCTACGATGGAAAGCCGCGGATCGACGGGGATGCTCAACTCTCCCCCCCGAAAGAAATCCTCACAATCGAGGTACTTCGAGGCGATGGGCTTCGATTGATTAGCCAGCAGAATGTCGCCCAATTCGCGCCAGCGCTCCGCATCGCGGAATTCTTCGGCTCGCTTTTCAAGCTCCGCTATGCGGGTCTCCAACGAGCGGCTCTTTTTGGCGTACCGTTCGCGCGCCGCGGCGATCAGTCGTTCGCGCGACAGAGCGCCGCCCTGCGCCGCGTAGTATTCTTCCACCCGCCGATTGAAGCTGCCCTCGCCCGGAAGATTCCGCACCTCGAAGGTGCGTGTCTCGCTCCTGGCCGGATTTTGCCCCGGCGATAGTTGCGGCACCGACTCTTCGATGGCGCTGATCTGCCCCGAGGTTTCACCCCGCCGCGGCCTTCTGGCAAGCGCGTCGACGACTATCCCCTCCTGGTCCACGAGCACGATATTGCCGGCCCCGCTCCAGAGTCGCACATATAGCCTATAGGAGTGCGCTTCGATAGGAGAGTCGGAGTCTTCGACGGAGCGCAGGACGGAAATGTCCATTCTGACTATGCGTTCGCTGCCGAGCTGCCGCAACGCTTCGATTCGCCCTCCCCTGACCCTGGAGCGAAGGCACTCCATGAAACGAAGCGGTCTCTCGGGTTTCGGCGGCGACGACGACAGGAGATGGATGCGACAGGCTCCCTGTGCGATGGAAATGAAAAGTTCCATCGTCTTCCCCGCCTTATAGAGACCGAAAGAGAGGGCATCGTACGACGGCTGGATGATACGCTCGATCTTGGCTCCCGCGATATCGAGTTCGGAGAGCACGAGGTCGATCTCCTTCCAGTTAAGCGACATCGCCTAGCGGCCGTGACAATGTTTGTACTTTTTTCCCGAGCCGCAGGGGCAAGGGTCGTTGCGCCCGACCTTCGCTCCCGTCCGCACGACGGTGGCGCCTTCGGGGCGCGAGGCGCCCGCGACGGCAGAGCCGGCTTCCGAGCCTCCCGCGTGACCGCCGCCGAACTGTCCCACTTCATCGTGCGAGGCGTTGACGGATGTCGAGATGACCGGCCTGGCCTCTCTCTCCTCCGGGGTCTGGATGCGCACGAAGAAGAGTCTCGTCGCTATCGACCGACGAATGTCGTCGATCATTTGGTTGAAGATATCGAAGCCTTCGAGTTTGTATTCCGTAAGAGGGTTTTTTTGACCGTAGGAACGCAGATATACGGCCTCTCGCAAGGCCTCCATGCCTTCGAGATGGTCGAGCCACCGCGCGTCGATCGCCTGAAGGTACTGGAAGCGGATGAAATGCGAAAGGTTTTCGATGCCGGCGAAATCGAGCTTGGCCTGAATATCCGAACTAAGAAGCTTCAGTATCGGTTCGCGGAGCGTATCGATGCTTTTCGCCTCGGGGGCGTCGTAGCGCAGCGGCAGCTGGACGTTGAAGCTTTCTTTGAGCTTCGCCTGAAGATCGGAAAAGGCTTTGGGACCGTCCTTGCGAAGTCCATCTTCATAGGTCGCGAGGATATCGTCGGTCATGTCGAGAGCGGTGTTCCAGACGCGCTCCCTCAGGTCCGGATCTTTGAGGATGGCATCGCGCTGTTCATAGATGAACTTGCGCTGTTCGTTGAGTACATCGTCGTATTCCAGCAGATGTTTGCGAATTTCAAAGTTCCGTTCCTCCACCTTCTTCTGCGCGTTCTCGATGGTACGGTTGAGAAGGGGGTGATAGATGGGCTCGCCGGGCTTCATGCCGATGCGGCCCATGAGCCCCTTGAGGTTGTCGCCGCCGAAAAGCCGCATGAGGTCGTCGTCGAGCGAAAGGAAGAAGAGCGAACGGCCCGGATCGCCCTGCCGGCCGGAGCGGCCGCGCAACTGGTTGTCGATTCGCCGGCTTTCATGACGCTCCGTCCCGAGGACATAGAGGCCGCCCAATGAACGCACCTCTTCGTAGTCTTTCCGCCAGATTTCGTATTCGGCGTCCAGAGCCTTCTTGTACTCCTCATCGGTAGCCGACGAGCCGGCCCTCTTTCTCGCGCGAAATTCGGGGTTTCCTCCCAACTTGATGTCGGTTCCACGGCCCGCCATGTTGGTCGCGATGGTGACCGATCCTTTGGCGCCCGCCTCGGCGATGATCGTCGCTTCGCGCGCGTGGTTCTTGGCGTTCAGCACCTCGTGCTTGAGTCCCTTTCGCGTAAGCAAGGCTGCGAGCTTCTCCGATTTCTCGATCGAGACAGTACCGACGAGGATGGGCTGGCCCTTCTTGTGGACATCGACTATTTCATCGCAGATGGCCTCGAATTTGTCATTCTCGTCGAGAAATACCAGGTCGTTTTCATCCGATCGAACGACAGGTCGATTGGATGGGATCACGACGACATCCAGATTGTATATTTTTTGGAATTCCGGAGCCTCCGTATCGGCCGTCCCGGTCATGCCTGATATTTTTTTATACAGTCTGAAGTAATTCTGGAAGGTGATAGTCGCGAGCGTGCGATTTCGCCGGGCAATCTTTATCTTTTCTTTGGCCTCGATGGCCTCATGAAGTCCATCCGAGTAACGTCGTCCGTGAAGAATGCGGCCGGTGAACTCGTCGACGATCTGCACCTGCCCTTCCTGGACCACGTACTCGACTTCCTTTTCGAAGAGTCGTGTCGCCCGCATCGCCTGAGTAAAATAGTGGACAAACTCGAAATTGCCTTCGTCGAACAGGGAGCCCTTTATCATGCCCCGTTTTTGGAGAAGCGACTCGATTTTGTCCATTCCCTCCGAGGTGAAGGAAATTCGTTTGCCCTTTTCATCGATCTTGTAATCGCCTTCCAAAAGCTCGCCCTCATCCTCCTTCGGGTACTCTCCCGTGGCCGGATCTTTTTTGACCTCGACGAGCGAGCCGGCCATACGAGCCACTTCGTTGACTTTGTAGGTATCGTCGTCGGCGGGGCCGGAGATGATGAGGGGAGTGCGTGCCTCGTCGATGAGAATGGAATCGATCTCGTCCACTACGCAGAAATTGTGACCCCGCTGGACTCGCCCGTCGGGGCTCCATGTCATGTTGTCGCGAAGATAGTCGAAACCGAATTCGTTGTTCGTGCCGTAGGTGATATCGCAGGCATAGGCCGTCCGACGAGCCTCGTTGTCCATCCGAGACAGAATACAGCCGACGCTCAGACCCAGGTACCGGTGAATCTGGCCCATCCACTGCGAGTCCCGCTCGGCCAGATAATCGTTGACGGTGACGACGTGCACTCCGTCGCCCGAGAGAGCGTTCAAGTAGACGGCCGCTACCGAGGACAGCGTCTTGCCTTCCCCGGTCTTCATCTCCACGATCTTGCCTTGGTGCAAAACGATACCGCCGAGCACCTGGACGTCGAAAGGGCGTTCGCCGAGCACTCTTCGGGCGGCTTCACGGACCAGAGCGAAAGCTTCGGGGAGAAGATTGTCGAGGCTGCGACCGCTCTTGTAGGCTTCGCGGAGCCTGATGGTTTCGTCGGGAAAATCAGCCGGCGCCAGGGACATCGCCCAGGGTTCCTTTGCGTTGACGGCATGGAGGAGGGGAAGCAATGCCCTGACATCGCGTTCCTTTTTGCTGCCGAAGATTGCGGCGAGGATATTCGAACTCATAATCTGTAGAATACCTACTTTGAAATAGAGGGGTCAAGCGCGTCGCGGCCGGTCGACGGTCGCGGCGTTGACAGTCGCGGCCCCGGCGGGTACTACTTTTGTGGGATAAGGACAGCGGGCATATGCCGAACCGCGACGAACCGCGCGCTCTCCCGGGACGACAGCCGTCCCCGATATGCCCACGATAAAGGGGTTTTCCATGTCATATCGTCCTGCTCTCGGAGCGACATGCGCCGTACTCCTCTGCGTCGCGCTCGTTCTGGTGTCCTGTGCGAACGAAGAGAAGAGCGTGGCCGTGCGGCGGGAGCAGCTCTTCACGCTCAGCTACGGTCCCGCCGAAGATCAGCTCAATCTTTTTCAACTGGACAATGGATCGAATCCTCTGAAAACGCGCATAGCGATGCGGGAGGGAATTTTCTATATCGCCAATGGCGACAGCGCGAAGGTCGTTCGATATTCGTCCTTCGGCGATGTTCTGTCCATGATCTACAATCCCGAGAAAAACCCGGAACCGGTCATTCTCAAGCCGGTCGGTTCCAAGAACGCGAACGGTGGCAGCGGGTCGGCGAAGAGCGCAGGTTCCCAGCAGGATAACGATCCCGCCAATCCCGATCTCGGCGCGGGCAGACGCGCGGCGCCCTATCCGTTTCGAGCAGTGGGCGAGATCGCCGTGGACTCGAACCAGCGCATATATGTCGAGGATCGACTTCCCCCGGAGCGTCGCGCCGTGGACAAAGAATCGGGGGCCATACTCGATTACGTGGTGCTTCGTTTCGACAAGGACGGGCAGTTCATCGACTATCTCGGACAAGAGGGCATCGGCGGGACGCCGTTTCCCTATATCGTCGGCGTGTATACGACGCCTTCGGACGATTGCGTCGTCGTCTCGGTAACCCAGGATTCGTGGCTGGTGCATTGGTTCGACGGCAAGGGAACCATCATCAGTGCGCTGCGGCTCAGGCGCGACGCGCTTCCGATGCCCGACGAGAAATCCGGTCTCATCGCCTCCCTCGACAAAATTCTGCCGGATACCGAGGGGCGGAACCTGCTCATAAAGATCGATTACTACAACGAAAACGTCGATCCCGATACGAAATCGCCGACCGGGGTCGGCTTCGCTTCTTCCTGGATCTACCGCATGAATCCCCGCGACGCATCGTATTCGGAGCGATGGCAGCTGTCCCCCATCGAGAAGGCAGTGAAGAGCGGCCCCGGCGGGGAGACGATCCGCGACGTGCGTATTCCCGCGCTCATCGGAGCCGCGGGCGACGAACTCTTCTTCATGACCGGCGACGACGCCGGCAAGACCTACCTCTCCACTTTCGATCGAACGACTCACGCGATGTCCCGCTATCTGATCGACATCGCCCCCGATGAACAGTTTTACGATACTTTCACGCTGTCGAATGAAGGTATTCTCTGTGCTCTGCTGGGAACGCGATACGAGGCGCGTATCGTATGGTGGCGATTCGATCGAATCGTCAAGGACCTGGGCCCCGGCCTGTCCACGGGTGGCGACAAATGAAGCGGCTTCTTACCTGCGCGCAGGCATCCGCCCTGGACCGCAGCGTGCAGGAACGAGTCGGACTACCTCCGGGAATACTCATGGAGGATGCGTCGATTCGCCTGTGGGACGCGCTCGAACCGCGAGCCGCCGCACTCGGCGCAGGCACGACCGGCCCTCTCACGGCTCTCTGCGGCTCCGGAAACAACGCCGGAGATGCGCTCGCCGTGCTGCGCCACGCGCGCTTCGCGGGCATCGACAATCTGGCCGTCATTGCGGGCTCATCGAATCCGGGCGAGCTGACCTCGACTCAACTTTCCTATATTCGAGCCCTGGGCCTTCCCATCCTTTCCTGGGAGGCAGACCCGGATTCATGCCGGTCGCTTCTCGGCCGATCTTCCCTTCTGCTGGACGGAATCGCGGGCACCGGCCTGCGCGGTTCCCTTCGCGACCCCCTTCTTTCGCTGCTCAGGGCCGCGATCGACTGCGGCCGTCCGGTGGCTGCGGTCGATATTCCCTCGGGGATTTCGGACGATTTCACCCCCGACAGTATCTTTCTTCCGGCGCGTTGGACTCTCGCGATAGAACCGCTCAAGTCGGCTCTCTACTTCCCCGCTCTTCGTCCCTTCTGCGGCGAGATAGTGAGAATCGGGGGAATTTTTCCGAAGGGGGAAGGGTCGGAATCCTGCGTCGAGCTGCTCGAGGCCGATGACCTATCCCATCTGATCGCTCCGCCTTCGGCAAGCTCGCATAAGGGAAGCAGAGGGCGCGCGGCGGTCTTTGCCGGTTCGATAGGGGCGACCGGTGCTCCGGCTTTATCGGCGCAGGCTGCTCTGGTCGCCGGGGCCGGGCTCGTCTCAGCCTTCGCCTCGGCCGATGTCTTGCCGATTCTCTCCGCGAAACTCGACGCCGTCATGGTCAAGCCCGAACCCGAGCGGCCCGGCGATATCGATCCGCAGCGCTGGGACGCGATACTGCTTGGGCCGGGCTGGGGGAGAACCGAGAGGAACAAGGAAACGCTCAGGCGAATTCTTTCCACCGGTCTTCCGATTGTTCTCGATGCCGACGCGATCGACCTCTACGGATCCCTGCTGAGCGAAGGGCTCGCCGCCCGCGGTCCGGTCGTCATGACCCCGCATCCGGGAGAGTTTTCGCGTCTGACGGGCACCTCCATCGAAAAGGCTCTCGCCAATCCGGCCGGAGTGCTGCCGGCCGCCGCCGGCAGATTCGGCGCCGTCCTCGTACTGAAGTCGCACTGCACGTGGATCGCCGCCCCCGATGGGCGTATGGCGGTCTGGGAAGGGATGGAGAGCGGGCTCGCGACGGCGGGATCGGGGGACGTGCTGGCCGGAGTTGCGGCCGGTCTTCTCGCCGCCTCCGGCAAGCGACTCCCTCGAGGCGTCGCGTCCGACTCGCTCTACGACTCGGCCTATGCGGCCGCCTGCGCCTCCGTGATCGCTCACGGTATCGCGGGCCGCATGGCGAGGAGGACCCGCGGATGGTTCCAGGCATCCGCATTGATCGAAGAAGTCGGTCGCGTACTCGGCCTTCCTGGCGATTACGATCCATAATCCCGGAGCAGATCTCGGAAGTCGATCACCTGTGTGCTTCGAAGCCCGGGATGGAGGGCGATGGTGTTCGTTCCGTATGCGCTCGCCGCCGCGGCATAAGCGCAGCCCCACGGCTTCCATTTTCGATGGTTTTATTCCTTTAGCTCTGTTATTATGATTGGAATTATGGAACGTTCCGTCGCCGGTGTGCTTCTGAGAAACGGCAAGGTTTTCGTCGCGCGTCGCGCTCCCGGAGGATCCATGGGCCGACGCTGGGAATTCCCGGGCGGCAAGGTAGAGGCAGGCGAGAGCGACGAAGAGGCTCTGGAGCGCGAGTTCCTCGAGGAGTTCAACGCGAAGGTCAGTGCACGTCGCCTATTGGGTGAGACGAGTTTTCTTCATCACGGTGTCAAACGTACTTTGGCCGCTTGGCTTGTCGAGCTTGATCCCCTTTCCAAGCTTCTTCCCCGAGAACATGTGGAGCTCCGATGGATGTCCAAGGCCGAGCTTCGAGGTCTCGACTTCGCGGATTCCGATCGAAAGCTCATAGATTTCGTCGAGGGCTCCATCTAGCCCGATCGGTTACTCGAAGCGGATCGGCGGTCCTCCGTAGAGTTCTCGCCCTCTTGATCGAACAGCCCCAGCTCGGGCTTATCCGAACTCTCCTGCGGGTTGTTTAGAAGTATTTCGATCCTGCCTTCGATCTTTTCAAGGTCGCGCTCGAGCCCCTTAGCCAGTTTGACGCCTTCCTCGAAAATGGCGACGGCGTCTTCGAGGGGGAGATCGCTCTCCTTCATGCTCTCGGCGAGTTCCTCCAGGCGTGACAGTCGCTCTTCGATCTTTTTCATGGTTTAACCTCCCAGACGCGTGCGGAGGCCGCTCCGCGAGAAAAGACAATATCGAGGGCATCGTCGGCCGCGAGTGTTTTCGCGTCTCGGATGGCCCGGCTCTCTCCCGTTTTTCGCACTACGGCAAAGCCGCGCGCGAGCACCGCCTCGGGACTCGTGGCGGCAAGTTCGCGCGACGCCAGTTCGATTCTTCTGCGCCGGGACTCGATCGCCGCCGCCATATCGCGTACCAGACCTTCCCGTGCCTCGTCCAACCGTCGCGCCGTCGGCATGAGGCTGCGCATCAGCAGGGCTTCTGCGGCATGCGGTTCGAATCGGCCGAGAAGAAGTCTGGCCTGATCGAGCCGAGAATGCAGGGACGTTTCAAGCTCGTCGGCCAAATGTCCGATCTGCTCGAGAACGCCGGCGCGACTTTCGGAGACGAGTTCGGCGGCGGCACTGGGCGTCGCGGCCCTGAGATCGGCCGCGAAATCGGTCAAAGCCCAGTCGATCTCATGGCCTACCGCGCTTATGACCGGTATTCTCGAGCCGGCGACGGCTCGCACCAGAGCTTCGTCCGAGAATGCGAGAAGGTCTTCGAGTGAACCGCCGCCCCGCCCGAGAATGATCACGTCGGCCAAGTCCCATCGGTTGGCCGTTTCCAGTTGCCGGAGGAGCTGAGTCGGGGCGTCTTCACCCTGGACTGCCGCCGGGAGGATGACCACATCGATCCCCGAATTGCGTCTTCCGATGACCGACAGGATGTCGCGCAACGCGGCTCCCGTCGGCGAAGTGATGACGGCCACGCGGGCGGGCAAGCGCGGCAGGGGACGCTTGCCCGATTGATCGAACAGACCCTCTTTTGCCAGACGGCGCTTTCGCTCTTCGAGCATCGCGAGCAAATCGCCTTCTCCGGCGCGCTCGAGCCGTTCGACCAACAGTTGGTACTGCCCGCGGGCCGCGTACACGGTTACGGCCCCGCGTGCTCGGACGAGCATGCCGTCGAGGGGTTCGAAACTCAGAGCTCGAGAGCGGTAGCGGAACATGACGGCCTGTATCATCGAGCTTCGATCTTTCAGGCTGAAGTATAGGTGGCCGGAGCTTGCGGGGCGGCAGTTGCTTATCTCGCCTTCGACAACGACCGAAGGGAAGCCCCCTTCGAGAATTTCGCGGATGAGGCTGGTCAGTTCGGATACCCCATAGACCTTTTCTGCGGTTTCCATGTCTCGGCTCACCATAATTCAAAGCACATTTCGACGCAACACCCGAGATCCGAGACGCGACGCGCCATGGGGTCGCCGACATGAAAGCCTCGGCGCTGGAAACTCGGCGCTCACGCAGAGTATACTCAAGCCATGAATCCCCACGAGCTCCCCGTCTATCAACAGAAGGAGCGCATTCTCGAAGTTCTCAAGGATCATCAGGTCATCGTCGTGGAAAGTCCGACCGGGTCGGGAAAGACCACTCAGCTGCCCATCATCCTTCAAGAGGCCGGCTATGCGCGCAATGGTATCATAGGCGTCACGCAGCCGCGACGAATAGCCGCTCTTTCCGTCAGCGACTTCGTCGCCCGGCAGCTCGGCACGACCGTGCCCGGACTCGTCGGCTACAAGATGCGCTTCGAGGATCGGACCGACAATTCCACCGTCATCAAAATCATGACCGACGGCATACTGCTTCAAGAGATGAAACTCGATCCGGCCCTCAGTCGCTACGGCGTCATCATGGTCGACGAGGCGCATGAGCGCAGCCTCAACATCGATTTCATCCTGGGGCTCCTCAAGCGCGTCCTGGAAGCGCGGGAAGAGTTCAAGGTCGTCGTCTCCTCCGCCACGATCAATGCCGAGGTCTTCTCGGAATATTTCGGAGAATGCCCCATTGTCAAAATCGAAACGTCCATGTATCCGGTGACCCTTGTCTACGACGCGGCGACCGAAGATTCGTCCGGCTATTCCAGGACGGCGGCCGAGGATGCGCTGCAGGACAAGATTGTCCAGATAGTGGGGCGCATCGTCGCCGAAAAACGGGACGGCGATATACTGATTTTCCTACCTGGCGAAAAGGCCATAAAGGAGTGCATGAAGCGCTTGGCCTTTGCGCCCTTCGGAGGGCGCCTCCAGCTCATTCCCCTTTATTCCCGGCTGGGCAAGGACGAACAGGAACGCGTCTTCGACAGGTCGGCTCTTTTCAAGACAAAGGTGGTCATATCGACCAACATCGCCGAAACGAGCGTGACCATCGACGGCATCACGAGCGTGATAGATTCCGGCCTGGCGAAGCTCAATTACTACAACGCGCGAACATTCACTTCCAGCCTGATCGAGACGCCGATTTCGAAGGCTTCCTGTAACCAGCGCAAGGGCAGGGCGGGGCGCACGCGCCCGGGGACCTGTTATCGACTTTACGCACGGGCCGATTTCGAAAACAGACCTCTCTTCACGACCGAAGAGATATATCGAACCGATCTCACGGAGGTTGTTCTTCGCATGGCCGAATTGGGGATCAGCGAGTTCGAGCGCTTCGAGTTCATATCCCAACCTGCCAAATCGGGCATTGCCGGCGCCATCGACGCGCTCAGTCTCCTGGATGCGTTGAATGCCGATCGAAGTCTCACCAAGGTCGGCGAAATGATGTGCGCCTTCCCGCTCCTGCCGCGCCATAGCCGCATGATTGTCGAGGCTATCCTCAGCTATCCCGATGTGGTCGAGGAGGTGTTGATCGCAGCGAGCTTTCTTTCGACGATGAGCCCCTATCTCCTTCCTCCCGGCGAGGAGATGGACGCACGCCGTGCTCACCACGCATTCAGGGATCCCCTCGGAGACTTCGTCTCCTACCTCAAGATATTCGCCGACTTCACTGCAGCGAGCGATCCCGCTCGCTGGTGCGAGCGCAACTATCTGGACGAACGCACGCTGCTCGAGATAGTGCGCATCGAGGAGCAACTCGAGCTAATCGTCTCATCCCTGGGCATGCCGATCGCTTCGGGCGGGAGCCATGACGACTACCTGTGCGCGGTCAGCAGAGGGCTCATTCAGTTCGTATGCGTCCGCCAGGAACGCGGACTCTTTCGATCACTCACAGCCGAGAAGATACGAAATTCATCCCGGCTCGGTGATGTACAAGGAAAATCCTCAATTCATCGTCGCCGGCGAGGTGGTGCGGACGACGCGCATGTACGCGATGTCCGTGTCGCCGCTCCAGAAACAGATGCTCGCCCGGATATCGCCTCGACTGTCCACTCTGGTGCCGCGCGGCGATCGGTCCATGGAGCGAGGAGCGTCGCGCGAAGAAAGGCCCGGGGCGCGCACGCCGTCGGGTCGGGCCCCTTCCCGTGCCGCAACCGGAGAACGACAAGAGACCGGCGAGCGCAAGGCAGCGCGTCCGGAGCGCGATTTCACCAATAAGATAAAGATCGAAAGCGAAGTCTTCGATCTCATCGTGGACAAGAAAAAGAAGAAACTCGTTTCCCTGGAGTGGCCCAAGCTGCGGGCGATCAGGGATAGCTTGGATCGCGATCGTTTGGGCATCTACAAGGGAATGAAAGGCGTGGTGATGTTCGGTCACCAGCGGCTTCTCGACGGCGAAAAGCTCGAATTAATTCTGAGGATCGCGCCCTGGCTCGATCTCGACAAGGATATGGAGAGCGATTGGCCCCGGCGAAAAAACTTCAATGCCGGAGAGGGTTTGGTCGATCTCATCGCCGCCCTCGATCATGTGCTGCAGGTTTCGCGAGCCAAAGACAAGAGCTCGGAACTCGGTTTCGTCGCGCTCTATTCGGATACCGAGGGCACTTATTGGTTCCGCTGCTCCCGCGGATTCCATACGGCGCTCAACGAAAGCATCTCCTCGCTCGAATCCCTGGCCGACGCCCTTGGCGAATCCTCGCAGACTGCCGAACGCGAGCGCGTGAGCGCCCTCTATCGAAAGCTTTCCGGATTCTTCGAATGAAGCCTTCGTCGGATCAGGTTCGTTCGAAGAGCAGCTCCCATACGCCGCGTCCGTCGCGGCTCGCACGGGCCTCGAACTTCGTCTCCGGACGCCAACCCTGGTGCGGAGCGAATCCTCCGCACTTGTTGCGCAATCCGGCGGTTCTCTCGAGTAGATCGAGCGTCCAATGCCCGTACTCTTCCACATCCGTCACGAAATAAAGATATCCGCCCGTCGCCAGGCGCGATGCGAGGAGCTCGACAATTCCTTCGCGCATCAGACGTCGCTTGTGATGACGCTTCTTGGTCCATGGGTCGGGATAGAAAACATGGAAGCCCGCGAACGAAGCGGGTTCGATCATGCGCTCGAGAGTCTCGACTGCGTCGTGATGAATGATGCGGATATTCCGGATACCGCGATCGCCGATTTCGGCGAGCAGCCTTCCCACGCCGGGTGTATGGACTTCGATGCCTAGGTAGTTGATCTGTGGGTTCTCTCCCGCGATCTGCCATGTGGCTTGTCCCATGCCGAAGCCGATTTCCGCCACGACCGGATTCGCGTTTTCGAAGGCATTCGCAAGGTCGAGCCGTGCGGCGCCGTCGAATGGAAGCACGAAGCGCGGGCCGAACTTCTCGATCGCCCGTTTCTGACCTTCAGTCATGCGGCCCGCTCTGAGAACATAGGTGCGTATGCTCGTGTCCGCTGCGTTCATCTGCTCGGGATCCTCCAAGAATAATACCCCGCATGCGCAACCGGGTCATAACCGTATGCCGCGAGTTCGCGGATATTTGTTGCGATATCGTGGCCGAAAAGCGCTTCGACGCTCGACCCATCCGCAGGAGCAGACCTCGAAGCCACGAAGAATCCTGCGGCATCGAAAGCGAGCACCAATGTCTCGGGCCAGGAACTTACGATGCGCAGCCTGCCGCCGATATTCGAAATCGTGGGCGGGCCATAGGGAGGGAAGCCGCCCTCGATCCGGAATCTGCGCTCGGTTCGATCTCCCGCGGCATCGATCACCATGACTCCATACTCTCCGCGGGTCAAGGCAGAGTAGTCGCTGTGCACGAGATCGGCCGCGCCTATCCACGTGTCGCCGCCCTCAGTTCGTTTGGTCCAGGTCGAGCCGTTCAGTCTCCACGCGAGTCGAGCGTCGTCCTGGATGATCCACAGCTCGACGATATCCTCCGGCCCATTCGAATCTTTGACATCGCCGAAAACGGAAAGGCCTTCGTACGCCCCCCCCTCATGCGAGGGACGCATTTCGATGCGCCACTCGACCGCCGGCAGTTCGGGAGCATTTCCGCCGCATCCGAGTACGAGCATGCCCACGGCCAGCGCCGCGATCGGCAGCGTCGCGCGCCGTGCCCTCGAGGTCGCCGGCCGGCCCTTCTCCCTCACATTCCCGACCATTCCCTGACGAGGGCGACGGCGGCCTCGGACGAAGCGAAATCGCGGCTTTCCCGTGTCGATAAGTTCTTGAGCGTCAGGACGCCTCTCTCGGCCTCCGCGGCGCCGAGAAGTATCGCATAGGGGATCCCTTTGCGCTCTGCGTAGCCGAACTGCGCGGCCAGCTTGCGCTTTTCGGGGTACAGTTCACAGGGAATACTCGAAGACCTGATCGTCGCGGCGAGGGATTCGTATCGCGGAAGGAAGGATTCCTCCAGGTTGAGTATGAGTATCTTCGTGAGACCGGGGCTTCGATGTCCTCTCTTGAGAGCTTCGAGTGCGGCCAAGAGACGATCGAGGCCGACCGAAGCGCCGACACCCGGAAGACGACGACTCGTGTAAAGGCTGGCGAGTTCGTCGTATCGGCCTCCCGAGCACACTGAGCCGATCTGGGGCAGAGCGTCCAGGCTGGTTTCGAAAACGACACCGGTATAGTAGTCGAGACCTCGCGTTATCGAAGGATCGAGCCGAAGCCGTGCGAGCGCCCCGCCTTCGAGCACGCAATCGCGTATGATGCGGAGGCGATCGATGTCGGTGCCCGGTCCGCCGGCGAGAGACTCTAACTTCTCAAGTGTGGCGTCGAAACTCTTCTCTTCGTGAATAAAGGCCAGGACTTCTTGCGCGGTCGATTCTCCGAAGTCTTCGGCGAGCAGGCGGCCCAGCTCTTCGGCTCCGATTTTTTCGAGTTTGTCGACGAGTCTAAGCACTGTGCCGGACTTTTCGGTTACGCCCAGCCGCCCGAGAAAGCGGTTGAAGACGCCGCGATGATTGATTCGGATGCTGAACTCGCCGGCATCCAGGGCCGCCATGGCGCTGTTTATGACGAGAACGATATCCGCGTCGGCCGCAGCCGAATCGGTGCCGACGATATCGAAGTCGCATTGCATGAATTCGCGGTACCGTCCCCGCTGAGTATTTTCGCCGCGCCATACCTTCGCCATGTGGTATCGGCGAAAGGGCAGATAGAGCTCTTCGACATGTTCGGCCATGAAGCGTGCGAAAGGGACGGTCAGATCGAAACGCAGAGCGACGTCTCGGTCCCCGTGATCGCGAAAGCGGTAGACCTGTTTGTCGGTTTCGCCTCCGCCCTTGCCCAGGAGTATTTCGGCGTATTCGAGGGCGGGAGTGTCTATGGGGACGAATCCGAAGGAACGAAATACGGTTTCGAGGGAGGCGAGCAGTGCGGAGCGCTGTATCTCCGCATCGGGCAGGTAGTCTCTGAAACCTTTGAGAACGCGCGGTTCGATGATGTCGGGCATTTCTCCCCCTGGGGCATTATGCCGAGTGGAGGGCTTCGGTATCAAGCGCGTCTATCCACGAAGGAGTTCCGAGAGCTCGTCCTCCGAGACGAGGTCCGAGCCGGCTTCCTGGCCCATCGTAGATGCCAGCAGCTCTTCGAGTCTCGTCTGAGCGATCTTCTGCGTTTGCTGGAATTCCACTAGCCGGGGACGAAAGGAACCGTATGCCGCGGCGACGGGATAGGAGCCGGCGAGCATTTTTTCGAGGACGAAGGCGTATGCCCGCGAAGTCCTTTCGAGAAGCTTGACGTATTCGGCCCGATCTATGAGCGTGATGTTCTGGTCGAGAAGACGCAGATACAGCCCGAGGCTGGATCCGATGAACTCGAGATTGCCGGTGACGCTGTCGCGGAAATGCTCGGGATCGGCCTCCGTGGAGAGCCCGGAATCGAGGGCTTTGATCAGGACGCTCAGGAAAAAGATGTCATCCAGATAGTGGATCTTTTGCGGCATGATGTCACCTTGATGATCGGCGCCCTCCTTGGATGCGATGAGCCTCTTCACGCCGATTGATATTGCTCTGCCTATATGATATACATTTTGAGCTAATTTATCTGCCCTTCGTGGGTGGATCCCCATCCGCCTTTAAAAAGGCGGACCATTCGCCCCTGGCGGCGGATAATGTCCAATGGGAGAGGTAACATGAGACAGTACGAGCTTGTCGCCATCTTTCCTTCGGAGGAAGAACTCCTCCGACAAGGAAAAGAGGCGGTCGCAGCGGAGCTCCAAAAACAGGGCGCCGCCGAGGTCAAAGAGACGGACATGGGCGACCGTCAGCTTGCCTACACCATCAAAAAACGCGAACGCGGCCATTACATCCTTTATGCGATGAATCTCGATCCGCAGAAGGTGAGCCCTGCAGAGAAGATTTTCAAGCTCAACCCCAACCTTCTGAAGTATCTCTTCGTCAAGGTCGAGGCCTAAAGACTGGAGGATCCGGTATGGGTGATCTCGCTGTGGCGGTGATCGTCGGTAGACTTACCAGAGACGCCGAGTTGAAATACACCAATTCTGGGCAACCCGTTTGCCATTTCGCGGTAGCGACGAGCTCAAGAACCAAAAAAGGCGAGCAATGGGTCGACGAATCGAACTACTGGGATGTGGATCTTTGGGGTAAGCGCGGCGAGACGATCAACCAGTATCTCACCAAAGGCAAACTGGTCGCAATTCAAGGCGATATGCGGCAGGATCGCTGGGAGCAGGACGGTCAAACCAGGATGAAAGTTCGCATCACTGCGAACGACGTCCAGTTCCTGGGCACAACCCAGGGCGGCCATGCCGGCGCGGAAGGCGCCGGGGAGCAAGGCGGTTATCACGATTCACGCGCCGCATCCGGCCCGCAGCGCATGCCCGGTTCCGGCAGAACGATGGATTCCGGGCCAGCCACCGACGGAGGGCAATCGCAGCCTTCTTCGGACGGCTTCACCGACGATATCCCGTTCTGAACAACGAACTTATATTAAGGAGAATCGAACATGTCCGATATCAAAGAGCAGATGGATACTCGCCCCGTTCGCCAAGACGGTGAGGGCGGGGCGGAACCGCGAAAGGACTCGGAGGAGCGCGGGTCTTCGGGACCCCGCCGAGGCAAGGGCTTCTTCAAGAAGAAGGTCTGCAAGTTTTGCGCGCAAAAGCTCAAAATCGATTACAAGGACGTGGATGTGCTGCGGCGGTTCGTGACCGAGCGAGGCAAAATACTTCCGCGTCGCATCACTGGAACCTGCGCCAAGCATCAGCGCGTGCTCGCCGTATGCATCAAGCGCGACCGGGCGCTCGCCTGGTTGCCCTACGTGGCGAAATAGGGAGAAGTCCCCTCACCTCGATGTCGCCTTCAACCGTGGCTCTCCGCCGTTCGCCCTTGGTCGTGCCGCTTGTGGCCGGCGCGGCTTCGGCGATTCTCTATCTTTCTCTCGCCCTGAGCTTCCTCTTTCTGCTCCCTCTTCAAATAGCCTTTGGGCGCTTTGGCAGGAGCAGCGGCATGTGGGCCATGGGCTTGAGCGCCGTGTTGATAGGGGGCGTCCAGATGGTGCGGCTCCACCTTGCGGGGCCCTTGGTTCCGCTGGACATGGCCGCGACCCTTATTCCGCCTTTTGTGCTCATCGCGGCCGTAGGTTTGCTGAATGCCGCCTTTTGGCAGGGGAAAGCGAGTCCGTACCGCGTATTCATCGTATCCGCGGTCGTCGCCGCGATTGCCGCGCCCGCTCTTGCTTCCCTCGGCCGAGATGCAGGCATCATGCAGTACTTGGAGGACCGTATCGCGTCGTTCATCGCGACGCTCAAGAGTCGAACACCGAACGGCAGCGGCTATGATGCATCCGTGCTTGCCGCCAGCCTGGACCCCAAGACAATTGCCCAAGCGACCATGAGCACGCTTGAATCGTGCTATGCATCGCTTATTCTCGTGATGCTCGCCGGCAGCAGATGGCTCGGAAACAGACTTTCGGGACCGGGCAGCGCCGGCAGACATGAAGCGCTTCCCTTGGCGCACTATCGGCTGCCATATGCGATGCTGTGGCCATTTCTCGGAGCGTGGGCCTTGGTTGCGGCCGCGATCCTCCTCGACGCCGCCATGACGATCCGAGCGGTCGCATGGAATGCGGCTCTTCTCCTCAGTGTCGGCTATGCCGTCCAAGGTCTGGGGATCGCTTCGTTTATTTTCAATCGTTGGAAAATGCCGAGAACGATGAAATTCCTCGTCGCGGCAATGGTGGTATTTTCGCTCGTCACCCCGACGATCGGAATCATCGTAGCCGTTCTCATTCCCGTTTTCGGCGTCACCGAGGTATGGATCCCATACCGAAATCCCAAAGGAGTCGGAGCATGAAAGTCATACTCAACAACGATGTCCCGAATCTCGGAGAGATCGGAGATATCAAGGAAGTAGCTTCGGGATACGCCCGGAACTTCCTGTTTCCCCGCAGCTTGGCCTACGCGTTCAATTCGAGAACAGCCCAGCTCTTCGAACGCCGCAAGACCGAAATCGAGTCGCTCAAAGCCGCGAAGCGCAACGCATCCGCGAGCCTCAAAGAGAAGCTTGAAGCGGAGGAAATCGGCGTCACGGTGCCGGCGGGCGCGAACGGGAAGCTTTACGGGGCCGTAACGGGGCACACGGTCGCCGATGAACTGCTGAAAAAGGGGATCGAGATCGACCGGAAGAAGATCGAAGTTCCCGGCCGTTCCATCAAGAATGTGGGCTCCTACAAAATCCTCGTGCATCTCTATGATAAGGAGGAAGCCAGCCTCCGCCTCGTCGTGATCGGGGCCGAAGTCAAGTCCGAGACGCACGAAGAGACGCCGAAGCCGCAGCGCCGCAGGCGAAGCGAAGAGCAGGATCGCGAGCGGCCGCAGCTCACTCCCGAGGAGGACGCCGCCGCACAAGCCGCGGCCTTCGAGGCCGCAGTCAATGCCCCGCCTCGCCCCCAGCGACGTCCGCGCCGCGACGATCGCTGATTGATCAGGATGCCGCATCTTCGCCGTCGAGGATGTGGCATCCTTTCTTCGCCGAAGGCAGCACATGGTACCCGTAGAGCTGAAGGATAAGGTTCCGCCTCATAACGCCGAGGCCGAGCAGGCTTGTCTAGGTGCGGTTCTCCTCGATCCCGACGCGGTGCAGAACGTTCTGCGTTTCCTCAGACCCGATGATTTCTATGTCAATGCGAATCGCGAAGTCTTTGCCGGTGTCATTTCCCTCTACGAAAAGGGGCAGAAAGCCGACCTTATCACCCTAACCGACGAGTTGCGTCTCCTCGGCACGCTCGATCGCGTCGGCGGACCGGGATACATAGCCAATCTGACCTCCGTGACCCCATCGTCGGCGAATGTCGAATATTATGCGCGGATAGTCCAAGAAAGTTCGATCCGAAGGAACCTGCTCCGTCTTTCGGCGGATATTCGTGCCAAAGCCTTCGACGACTCTGTCGAATCGGGAGTAGTTCTCGATGAGGCCCAGGCGCGCATCTTCGAGATCACGCAGAATAGGCAAGCCGTAAGCTACAAGAGCGTCAAAGAACTGCTGCCGGAAACGATAAAGACGATCGAACGATTGTTCAAGAACAAGAGTGCCTACACTGGGATACCTTCCGGTCTTCCCGATCTGGATTCCATGACCTCGGGTTTCCAGGATTCCGAGTTCATCGTCATCGGAGCGCGTCCCTCGGTGGGCAAGACTGCCCTCGCCATGAGCATGGCAGCTCATATCGCCGTTCGGGAGCGCATTCCCTGTGCCTTTTTTTCGCTTGAGATGGCCGACATGGCGATAATGCAGCGTCTCATTTCGAGCGAAGCGCGCATTTCGAGCGAAATGATCCGTTCGGGTCTGATAAAGCCGTCCGATTTCAACGCCCTCATGGAGGCAGCGGGCAGGATTTATGAGGCGCCCCTGTATATCATCGATATGCCCAACTTGAAGCTTCTCGATCTTAGGACTATGGCCCGGCGTCTTCGTTCGGAGAGAGATGTAAAGATCATTTTTGTCGACTATCTCACTCTGGTCACGCATGAAAACGCGGACCTGCCGCGGTGGGAACAGATAGCCAGCATCTCACGTTCGCTCAAGGCACTTGCGCGCGAATTGCGCATCCCGGTCGTGGCCCTGTCCCAGCTGAAGCGGGAGGCGGAAGGCAAGCAACCGACGCTCGCGGACTTGCGCGAATCGGGGTCGATCGAGCAGGACGCCGACCTTATCCTTTTCCTTCATCGGGAACGCGAGCAGGACAAGACCAAGGAGGAGCGCTCGGCCGTCATCGAGACGGAGCTCATAATCTCCAAGCAGCGAAACGGCCCTGTGGGCAAAGTTTCCATAGCCTTCATACCCAAATATACGCGATTCGAATCGATTGAAAAGCGCCACGGCTGAATCTATACTGGCTACGATGGAGGGCGATCGATGAGTTTTCGCGACAACTACGACTTTGGCGTGCTGGTGAACGAGGCCGAGCGCATGGTCATCGACGAGCTTGAACGGCGTTTGACGGAACTCGACGCCCCCGCGATCTGCCTCTGTCAGGATTGTGTCTTGGACATGGCGGCCTTCGCGCTCAATACGCTCAAGCCGGTCTACCGCGTCTCATTGCTCGGCACGATGTACGCTCACGCGATGGATGACGGCGCCTATGCGGCCGAGGTCAGAAAATCGGTCGATGCAGGCATTGCCAAGATCCATGCCAATCCTTCGCACGACTGACGGATACGCCCCCTCTCCCCTCCTCTAATCAACCTCGGCCTCGAGCGAGCGTATCGAACGATAGGGCCCCGCAAACACGCGATCGAAAGGCTCGGTCCGCATCGTCCTCGATTTGTCCGAGGCCGTTTTCTCATAGATGCTCCGGCCGATTCGCAGCACGGCCACCTCGCCTTCCTTGATGCCTTTGACGTGGAAAATGAGACTATCCTTCTCGATCCCAGTATACGCAATGGAAATATCGCTATCCGGCGAGGTTTCCTCGGCCTTGAGAAGCAGGAAATATTTCAAGATCTCGATGCTGTCCGGATCGAGGTCGTCGGCCATCATCTTGAAGCGTTCGCGCAATTCATCGTAACCGATGAGGACCGCCGAACCCTTGGAGAGAGCGACTTTCCCGCGATAGTGAGCGATACGCTCGAGTTCGGGGATGACCACCGTATCCATGGAGCGGCTCTTGGAGAGCAAGCGGACTCGGAGTTCCGATTCCAGCTTGGTGCCGCATGAAGGGCAGGTGATCACGAAGAAGCTTCGATCCAATATCTGATCGATCCTTTCGGGCTCTGCGTCGATATCTATCTCGTCGGGCAGATCGGCATCAAAGCTATTTTCGCAGATACATGTTATCTTGCGCAATTGTGTTCTCCCCCGCGATTTATTACGGCTCCGACCGACTCAATCGGCATTTTGAAAGAGCCTCGCCCCTTTGTCTATTTCGCCGCGAAGAAAAGGACATCGCCCACCGTCGCCAGCACAAAAATTGCCAGTATGAAAGCTGCCCCCACAAACTGGAAACGATAAATGGTAGCAGGACGAAGAGGGCGCCTGCGAAACGATTCCACCAAGAACATGATGATCATACCACCATCGAGCGCCGGTATGGGCAACAAATTCATGATGAACAGTCCGATCGAAAGGAAAGCGAGAATATTGAAAGGCAGTGCGAGTCCTCCCGAACCGCCGTTCTCCAGGCCCTCGGTCGCAGATTTGCCGACGAGATCGACGATTCGTGCCGGTCCGGAAACGGCTTTGAGGACATTGACGCCTCGGAAAAGCATGCCCAAACCCTGAATCGAAAGAGCAAAGGTTTTCCAAGTCTCGTTCAAACCCATCGTCACGGCGGCGCCGATGCTTGCCGAGCGGACGGTCTTCAGAGGGACCCGAAAGTCTATGCCGCCCAGTGTGGTCGGATCGTCGGACTTCCAGTTCAGCACGAGGGTCGTAAGGATCGTCGTATCGCCGCGGCGAATGCCGAAGACCGCCCGCTCCGGGTGCGATGAGAGAAGAGAAAGCGCCTCGACGACATGCCGCACGGGCTTTCCATCGATGGAGACGATGGTATCACCGGGCTGTATTCCGGCGATTGCGGCGGGGCTGCCGGAGGCGACCTTGTCCACGACCGGATCTACCCAGGAAAAGACGCCGATCCGACCTGCGCCCGTATCTTTGTCCATGACAGGCGTGATAGTGATGGGGATTCTGCTTCCGTCTCGGTCCACGATGAGCGAAATAGGCTTATCGGCGGAAAGAGCGACCACCTCCTGGATGGCATTGTAATCCGTTATCGGACGACCGTTCGCTTCGACTATGCGATCTCCCGTCTTGAGTCCGGCCGCATCGGCAGGATAGCTGCGCGCCGGAGCACCCGTTACGAGCTGGTACTCGCTCGCCAGGGCTATCCGATTGGGGGAGCTACGAACAGAATAGCCGATCGCAGCGATGACGATGAAAACAAGCACGGCGAAGATGACATTGGCCGTCGGGCCGGCAAGCGAAATCAGGATACGTCGCCAGGGCGCCGCACCGTAGAAGCTGCCATCTTCGCGGGGAAGAGAATCGGATTTGTTCTCCAGAGCCTTTCGAAATGAATCCTCGCCCTTCATCTTGCAGTAGCCGCCGATCGGGAAGGCGGAGATCTTCCATTCGGTGCGACCCCGCTTCAACCCCACGATACGCGGTCCCCATCCGATGGAAAAGGCCTCGACCTCGACTCGCATGGCTCGCGCAAGCATAAAATGGCCCAACTCGTGGACTAGAACCACGAGGCCGAGGCCGATAAGTCCCAGAAAAACGGTCAGCATGCTGCGAACTCCCTCTGCACGTCGAATGCGACACCGCGGGCGGCACGATCTATATCGAATATACTTCCCAGCTCGGCCAATTGGGTAGGCCAGGGTCGGTCGATGGTCTTCTCGACGATCTTCGCGATATCGGTAAAGCCGATACTATGATCTTCGAATGCGGCCACCGCGACCTCATCGGCCGCGTTGAGTGCAACGGTCGCACCTTCGCCTGCATCGAGAGCTCTATAGGCAAGACCGAGAAGCGGATAGCGGTTCGGATCCACCTTTATGAAATCGAGGCTTCTTCCCGCAAGCTCCAGGCGCCCGAAGGGGCAGGGCAGGGTGTCGGGCCAGGTAAGGGCATTTTGGATCGGAACCCGCATATCAGGCTCCGAGAGCTGAGCGTAAAGCGTTCCATCCATTGTCCTCACGAGCGCGTGAACGATGCTTTGCGGATGGAGGAGCACCTTCACCTTCGATCCCGAAACGTTGAAGAGTCTGGATGCTTCGATGACCTCGAGCGCCTTGTTGGCCATGGTGGCCGAGTCGATCGTTATTTTTCTGCCCATACTCCAATTGGGATGGGCAGCCGCCTCGTCGGGCGTCACGCCGGGAAGGTCCTCGAGCGGTCGGTCCCGAAACGCGCCGCCCGATGCGGTGATGACAAGCTCATCCACTTCCGCGGCACCTATACGATGAACGAGCTGGAAAAGGGCCGCGTGTTCCGAGTCGACCGGCAGGATCCTGCGCGAGAACTTCTGGGCCATGCGATTCAACACGCCCCATCCCATGACGATGCTTTCCTTGTTGGCCAGTGCGAGATCCATTCCGCTTTCGAGCGTCGCGAGCGAAATCGCCAGTCCGCCGGACCCCGCCGCGCCGTTCACGAGAATATCGGCCTCGGTGGACCTGATCAGTTCTTCCACCCCATCGGAGCCGTAGTATGCGATACGTCCGCTCTTTGGCTTCATTCCGCTGAGGGCGAGAACGGCGTCGGGGAAGCTGAGCGCCGCCTCGAGCAGCTTGGTCTCGCTGCGATGGGCGGAAAGAGCCACGATGCTGAACAGGTCCGGTCGCGAAAGAATCACGTCTATCGTTTGCCGCCCGATGGAACCGGTGGCGCCGACTACGATGATTCGTTTCTTCATGGAACTAGCGGAAGAGTCCGAATATGAGCGATACGGCATAGAATACCGGGGCCGCGAACAGGACGCTGTCGAATGAATCGAGGAATCCCCCTCTACCGGGTACCGCGGATCCCGAATCCTTTGTGCCGGCGCTGCGCTTCAAGGCGCTTTCGAAGAGATCGCCTACGATCACCGCCGCGCCGACGAGGAGCCCGAGTCCGACGAGGACGGGCCAGGACGTCACCATCGCATAGGGGAAGATGACATGAGCCACGAAGGCCAATCCTACCGATCCTCCCATGCCGCCGATGAAGCCCGCCAAACTCTTATTGGGCGATACTGCGACGATGCCGCGTCTCCTGCCCAGCGTCATGCCGAAAAACCAGGCCAGACTGTCGTTGCCGAGGGTGAGTCCGACGAATGTCAGGAGCGATTCGGTCGCCCAGTGCGGTTCGCATGCCACCAGAACGATAAAAGCTCCAAGCAGCCCGGGATAGATGAGGGCGAGGCCATATGCGGATATTTTCGTCATTACGTCCGGAATATTCTCTTTGCGGACAAAGGCGAATGGAGTGAAGACGGCCAATGCGAGGAGAGCCAGACAGATGACGAGGATCCCGAGGACGAAATACGGGGAAGTATCGGCTACGAGCGTCGCAAGATAGGCGGCAAGGGCCGGCAGGAAACCGAGGAAAGAGCTGAGCCAGCCGTTGATTCCGGTTCCGCGATCCCGGAAAATTTGGGCGAATTCGACTCCACCTCCCCCGAGAAAAGACAAGATTATGAGCACGGCTCCGGCGTGTCTGGCCTGAGGAATGAATACGACGATGGCGATGATCGCAGGGATCCCAAGAAAAAAGAGCAAAAGTCGCTGGGCTACGTTATTCATGGCACCCCGCCGAAACGCCGCTCGCGGCCACAGAATTCGTCGATGGCGAGCGCAAGATCTTCAGGTCCGAAATCCGGCCAGAGTTTCGGGCAGAAACATAGCTCGGAATATGCCGATTCCCAAAGCAGGAAATTGGACACGCGCAATTCCCCGCCCGTCCGGATTATGAAATCGGGGTCGGGAAGCTCCGGATGATCCATCGCGGCGCTGAGAGCGGCTTCGGTGATCGCGGTGCCTTGATCCGTCAACTTCCGTATAGCGCGGACTATCTCATCGCGGCCGCCATAGTTAATCGCCAGATTGACGACGATATTGTCGAATTCCGCGGTGTCCGCCTCCACGCTCCGTATCGCTGCGACGATATCGGGCGGTAGTCCGTTGGGATCTCCGGAATGAAGCACTCGAACGCGGTTTTCTCTATAGAAATTGAGTTCGGCAGCGAGGTGCCGTCGTATCAGGCCCATGAGAAAACCCACCTCATCCGCCGCACGCTTCCAGTTCTCGGTGGAGAAGGTATAAAGCGAAAGCATTCGGATGCCCAGATCCTCTGCCGCTTTGACTATTCGCTTGGCCGTTTCGAGCCCTTCGCGATGGCCCTCCGTGCGTGGAAGGCCGTGAGCCTTCGCCCAGCGACCGTTTCCGTCCATGATGATGCCCACATGGCGAGGAATTGGACGATCGGCGGCGGCAGACAACTTTCTCTCCGCCCTCAGACTTCCATGATTTCTTTCTCTTTTTCCTCGAGAGCCTTGCCAACCTGAGCGATGTACAAATCCGTCAGTTTTTGAAGCTCATCTTCTTCTTTCTTGATCTTATCTTCGGCCACCCCGCCGGCCGCAAGCTGCCTTTTGATATCTTCCAGTCCATCTCGTCGGACATTGCGAATTGAAACCCGGGATTGCTCCGCCATCGACTTTGCCATTTTGACCAAGTCCTTCCGACGCTCTTCAGTGAGCGGCGGGATCGCAATTCGGATGACTTTGCCGTCATTCGAAGGATTGAGCGAGAGTTCCGACTTCTGTATCCCTTTTTCGATCTCCCCTATCATGGAGCGATCCCAAGGCTGGATGACGATGAGGCGCGCCTCGGGAACCGAGACTGTTGCGACCTGCGTCAGGGGTGTCTTCTGTCCATAGTAGTCGACACGGATTTTGTCGAGGAGGGCAGGAGAAGCCCGTCCCGTTCGAAGACCGTTGAATTCATCCTTCAGGGTTCCAAGAGCCTTTTTCATCTTGTCTTCACAAATTGATTTGACGGATTCCATGGATCCTCCCCCGCATCAGCAAAGCGACACGATCCCCGGCGGCGGATCACTCCGAGCGTGTCACTGAAGCATCACGATCCGAAAAAGCGGCCTCAGGCTTCGCCGACTCGAATGTAAACGTAGTCCATCAGCTGCAGCGAGCAGCCGGCTTCTTTGCCGACCCTTGCCATCGTCGAGGCCACCGATACTTTCTCATCTCTGACAAAACCCTGATCCAGAAGACAAATCTCGGAAATCAATTTTTTGAGTTTGCCCTTGAGAATACCCTGGACGATATTGGCGGGTTTGTCTTTCATTTTTTCGTCAAGCTCGATCTGCTTTTGAAAGATCTCTTCTTGTTCTCTGATCCATTGTGCATCGGGCTTCGATTGATCCAGGAACATAGGGTTGAAAGCAGCGATGTGCAGGGCGATATCGTGGATGAATGCCAGTACATTCTCATTCTTGAAAGCATCGATTTTATCCGCACGAACCTTGACGATGACTCCGATCTTGCCCTCACCGTGCGTGTAGGAATGAAGGTATTCGTTCGGGCCGGCGGTCACGAGTCGAACACGCTTGAGAGTGATGTTTTCCTTTATGATGGACGCGAGGTCCTTTACGATTCCTTCGAGTTCGGCATTCGGCTCCCCGTAGCCCTTTTCGAAGGCGACTTGGACGATCTTGGAGCCTGCGTCGAGAAAGTCCCTGTTTCGGCAGACGAAATCGGTTTCACAGGCTATTTCCACCATGGAAATTTTGCTGTTTGTCTCCTTTACGAAGACTTTGCCCTCATTGGTTGCCCTTCCGGCACGCTTTTCGACTCCCGCCAAGCCCCATTCACGCAATATTTTTTCGGCTCCGGCAAAGTCGCCATTCGCTTCGGTCAGGGCCTTCTTGCAATCCATCATGCCGGCGCCGGTCTTTTCACGCAGATTCTTTATATCACTCGCCTTGATATCCACATTCGTCTCCTAAATTGGCAATATACCCAAGCTTCGTCTTGAGCCGATTTCAAAACTCGGTAGCCTTGGAATCGGCCATGCTCCGGGCAAACCTATTTCGCCTCGTACAGCCTATCCTCGTCCACGATGGGGGAGGGCTCCTCGGTAGTCGGCTCCTCGATCTTGGGCTTGTCGGCAAGGCTGTATGTGGATGGATCGATTTCGACTTCATCTTCTTCGGCAGGAGGAGCAGCGTCCGTCTTGACTTCTTCGGTCTCGTCGCCCTGGAGGTTCTCGATGATCTTCAGACCTTCAGCCGCACCGGCCTCGATGACCGCATTGGCCACTATCTGCGTAAAAAGACTTATCGACCGAATAGCATCGTCATTTCCCGGAATCGGATAGGTGATGCCTTCGGGATTGCAATTGGTATCTACGACCGCGACGATGGGAATGCCCAGACGCTGAGCTTCGGCGACTGCAATGGCTTCTTTACGGGTATCGATCACGAATATCGCGCCGGGAAGCTCTTTCATTTCCTTGATGCCGCCGAGATTCTTCTCCAGCTTCGACTTTTCCTTTTGGAGACTGGCGATTTCTTTCTTTGTGAGGCTTTCGAATGTGCCATCTATCTCCATTTTTTCGATTTTCTTGAGACGCTGGATGGATTTCTTGATGGTGGAGAAGTTGGTAAGCATGCCGCCGAGCCAGCGGTTGTTCACGAAAAACTGCTCGCAGCGTTCTGCTTCCTTTTGTATTGCGGTTTGCGCCTGTTTTTTCGTTCCGACGAAGAGAACATTCTTGCCCGATGCCACGGTTTTTTGAACCGCATCGTAGGCTTCCTTGATCGACTGGATCGTTTTTTGCAGATCGATGATGTGGATTCCATTGCGCTCGGCGAAGATGTACTTCTTCATGCGCGGATCCCAGCGCTTGACTTGATGCCCAAAATGCACACCGGATTCGAGCAGGTTCTTCATTGTGACAACTGCCAAAACTTCCTCCCGTGGCTGGATTGAATCCAGCCCCCTTCACTGTATCTCGATCACCGCCTTCGGGTATTGCCGAAGGCATAGATCGGAAGTTACCGACGAATATGACCGATCGTCGGCCGAACCTCTTTGGGAGGTTCTATCAATCGGCTTTTGAGGGCCGAAGGCGGTAATCCGCCCGTTTGAGGATGTCATAAAGCTCATGGATTGGCAAGCCCATGATTCCCGACCAGGATCCATCGATTTTTTCGATGAAGAGGGCGGTCCAACCTTGAATCCGATAGGCGCCGGCAACCCCGTCCCATTCTTTCGAATCGAGATATTCCTCTATCTCTTCCTCGCTTATTGAGGAAAACCTGACGACTGAGTCGGATTTGGTCGAAAAAAGGCGATTCGCCGTTCGATCCAAGACGGCTAGCCCCGTATGCACCATATGATTCCGTCCGGAGAGAAGGCGTATCATGCGCCTGGCATCGTCGCGGTCGCCGGGCTTGCCGAGTACGAGCTCATCCCGGCCGGTCGCGCATCCGGATTCGTCCCGATCTTGATCGCCGGGTGGTCGAAGGCAAACGAGAGTATCGGCCGCCACTATGAGTCTGGGCGCGTCGGCCTCCGCACTCTTGGCCGCTGCCCGGGCTTTGTCCTCGGCCAGTGCGACGACCCTTTCCATCGGGGGCAATTCGTCTCTTCGGCTCTCGTCGATATTCGGGTCCATTACCAGGAACGGTATGTTGAGGCTTTGGAGGAGTTGACTCCGCCGCGGAGACGTGGAAGCAAGGATCAGCGTTTCCATGCCGGAGATAATCGGGGACTCGGGTATCATGGTCAAGGCCGTCGCTATCGACGCCATGCGGGCGGCGCCGTCAAGTGTGAGCCTTGACAGTCGTTCGACGGTCGTACTAGTATCCCGCCGAGCGATTAGCTCAGCTGGATAGAGCGTCGGCCTCCGGAGCCGAAGGTCGCGGGTTCGAATCTCGCATCGCTCACTAAGTCGACATCCCTCGCGTTCCGTCCTATTCATACCGCATCGGACGGACCACTACTTCGGCTATTTTCCTGCGCTCGTAGCCTGGGCTTGAGCCTGATAGCTGCGAAGCGAATCCAGGACCTGCCGTGCCATCACCTTCACGGGGGTAATGTAATTGCCGGTTGCGATCTGCATTACTGCACGGATCGCGGAAGGATCATTCAGCCCGCCGTTCTTGTCCGCCAGCCGCCGTATGGCGACCAGACACTCGAACGCAAGGCTGTTGTCCGGTCCCAGCACATCATAACGATTGACGATATAAGCGATATCCTGAGTGACCTCGTTATTGTCGTTCATGCCGATTTTTCCGAGCGAGCGAACCGCCGCGGCGATCACCATGGGTTCGTTGTCCCCCAGCATGACCTTGACCAAGGCCTGCTCGGTGGAGACGGACGGGAAATCCCCCAGATAATTGCAGGCTTCCGCGCGAATGTCGGGGAAATTGTTCGTCTGCGGTCCCACCCCGGCTTGGCGTGCGATCGTGACGGTCGACTCCAGCGCAAGGTACTCCAGCGAGTTTCTGATATCATCGTTCTTTCTGCCGCCGTCGATCGCCTGCCGAGCATATTGAAGGGCGATCTCCTTCATGTCTCTGCTGTCGGATTGCGCCTGCTCTTTGATTATCATCGTTTCGAGAGATTCCTGAAGATAGGCTTCTTCGACAGTCTTCTCTCCGCTCGTCGATGGCGAAGCGGCAGCTTGGGTCGCGGGCTGCGTCTGAGACTGGGCCGCGGCAAAAGGCAGAACGAGGACGCACATAAGAGCGAAAAACGCCAATCGACCGAGGAATTTCATCCTTACCTCCCGATTCCTATCTTCCATGTATCACCTTGCTTTTCAAGAACATAGAGAATATTCCGTTCGCCTGCGGGGCTGATGGTTATGGCCTTGATGAGATTCGTGCCGATGAACTCGATGTCGTCCACCCTATCGTTCTGTCGAGCCGGATAGACGACGTAAAGGAAGAAATCCTCCAAAGTCTGGAGTTCGATCCCCTTTTCCTTGATGACGGGATACTGAGAGAACTGGTAGAGGATGGACGGATCCGAATAGTAGCGAATGTAGGCATCCGTCAGATTCGACCGCCAGGCATCGAAATCCTTACGGCGGATAATCTGATTGAGGCCGTCGATGAATGCCCGCACATCCGTGAAGGTGGTCTTTTTCGTCTCGGCAGACACGGTAGACGGATCAAATGTCGGAGCGGGGGCCGCCGGTGTCTGTCCCGTTGTCGCCGGCTGCGGCGCAACGACGGTGGGAGCGGGCGCTTGAACATGAGGTGCGACGGCGCACGAGAAAGCCCAAGCGCAGACGAATGCCGAGAACGCGAGGACACGATGCCGCCGAGGCCCGATCATGGATCCATTCTACAGCGAGCAAGCGAAAATGTCAAAACGGGTGACATGAACGTCATAATTTTTATTGAACCTCACTGCGAAGCGATGTATGATAGTCGGAACCATAGAAGTACGCGGAAGGTGACCGCGGGCCGGGGGCTCCGCGATGCCTGGATGAGGTAGTAATGAAGGACATCGCAGCGCTACACCGGGCAGAGTATGACGCGCCGCCCGATCTCATCGCTGCCGCACCCGGAGTGGTAAAATTTCTCGGAGAACATACTGAGGCCTCGGACGGACTCGTTCTGGCGGCTTCCCTGTCCTTTGAGCTCAGGGTGGCGGTGTCGTTGCGCCGCGATTCCTCCCTCCGATTCTTCGCCGCCGACCTGGTCGAGCGCAAACGAACCAGCCTGAGTAATCTCAAGTTCAAGCGCGAGGACCGTTGGGCCAATTACCCGAAGGCGATGCTCGACCTCATCTTCAAGACAGGCGCAGCTTCCAAAGGCGTGAATTTCACGATCACGGGGGACATTCCGGTGGGACTCGGGCTCGCCTCTTCGGCGGCGCTCGACATGGCTTCTGCCCTGGCCCTCAAGGAGCTTTTCGGCCTGCCGCAAAAAGGCGAAGAACTCGCCGAATTCGCCCGCCGGGCGGAAGAGGATTTTTTCGAGCATCCCGTTCCCATCTACGATCATCTTGCCGCCATCGCTCCGGGGGCGGGCACCGCCTCGATCGTCGATATGCGCACCAAAAGGCGCCGCGCCGTACCCTTTCTGGACGAGAGCTATGCCATCGTGCTCACGGATTCCAAGGTGCCTCGGCTCAATGTCGACTCCGAGCTGCGGCAGCGCGATGAGGATTGCCAGAGATGCCTCGAGTATCTTTCGCGCGGGAGTTCACGCACATTACGCGACTTCAATGCCGAAGAAGTCGACGAACTCATGGGCGTCCTTCCGGAGAGCGTTCGTCGGAGATGTCTCCATGTCGTCGAGGAAGCGGCTCGAGTGACGGAGGCGGAGGAATGTCTCGTAAAGGGCGATCCGAGCGGATTCGGGCGGGCCGTAGTCAAGTCTCATGCTTCCTTGCGGAATCTCTACGAAGTATCCTGCCCGGAGATCGACTGGCTCGCCAAGCGCGCCCTCGAAATCGAAGGCGTTCTCTGTTCCCGGCTTACGGGAAAGGGATTCGGCGGCTGCACCGTGAGCGTGATGAGTGAGGCCGCAATTCCGGAATATCGCAAGCGTTTGGAAGATTACGAACGGATTTTCGGTTTTCGCCCCGTAGTGCACGAAGCTCGCGTCGCCGGCGGGCTCCATCTGGTCGGTTGAAGCTTTTGCACCGCTTTCGATACAATGCTATCCATGCGCTGGGGGACCGGTCAACATGAAAATCCTTGTCACCAATGACGACGGCATCCAAGCCGAGGGGCTCGTCGTACTCGTTCGCGAACTCAGCAAAGATCATGACGTCTGCGTTTTCGCCCCGGACCAAGAACGCTCGGGCGTTTCCAACGCGATGACCCTTCGGCATCCCGGCAAAGTCCGAAAATTGGGAGACAGAAAATACAGCTGTTCCGGCACGCCCGCGGATTGCGTCATTCTCGCGAGTCTCGGCGCTATCCCGTTCGAACCGGATATCGTGGTGTCGGGAATCAACCGCGGCCCCAACCTCGGCACCGATATCATCTATTCGGGAACCTGCGGCGCGGCGCGGCAGGCAGTGTTGAACGGATTACCCGGTATTGCCGTTTCTTGCGTCGCATATAAGGACCCCATGCTGTACGGAGCCGCCGCGTCTTTCGTCGGAAGGCATTTTCGCCGACTTCTCGAACTCTGCGACCATGGAGTGTTCTTGAATATCAACGCCCCGAGCTCGGAAGCATCCGATCTGGACGCCGAATGGGCGATTCCTTGTCGGCGACAATATCGCGATCACCTTCGTTCTTTCGATGCTCCCGATGGATACAGCTATCATTTCCTTGCCGACAGCGCGATCGAAACGCACGACGATGCGGGCACGGATCATGTCATCGTCGCGACCGGCAAGGTCGCGATCAGCCCCGTGCTCGTCCACCCCCAGGTACCGGCGGGTTTCGTGGCAGGATTGGAGTTTCGCTAGGACCGGCTATGGAGGAGACGCTCAAAGAGGCGGCGCGACTTTACTCGGAGCGAAATTGGGCCGGAACCCTCGAGGCCCTTCGAGACGTCGACTCCACGGAAAAGAACCATCTCGATCTCGCGTATCTTCTCGGATTATGTCATGCGCGCCTCGAACACTGGGACGAAGCGCTTCTATACCTCGAGCAAGTCGTCACCGCGGAGTTCGATATCATGCGTGTCTATCAGTGCCGCCTCGCCCTCGCGTACGCCTATACCGTAACCGGACGATATCGACTCGCCGACTATGAACTCGGTCGACTGGCAGAAACGGGCTTTGAATCGATTCAGGTTCTTTCCTCCCTCGGTTATTCGGCCTGGGCGCAGAACAGACCGGATGTCGCTCTCGGCTACTACGGTAAGGCGCTCGAAATCGACGCAGAGAACGCGACCGCCCTCAATGGGATGGGCTACATTCTCGCCTGCGAGGGAAGAGATGGAGCTCGCGCGCTGACCCTGTGTCGCAAAGCCGTGGACAAAAGACCCGACAACCCCGCCTATCTGGACTCCCTGGCCTGGGCCTACTTCCGGTTGGGCTTTTTGGAAGAAGCGCGCGACCATATCCATCGAGCTCTCGTTCTGGCGCCGCAGGAAGCGGAGATACGGGAGCATGCCAGAGCCATTTCCGGCGCGGAGGCCGATCCATGAAAGCAGCATTCGCTCTCTTCTTTTGGGCTCTATTCGCTGCTCTCCCTGCCGCCGCACAGTTCAGCGCGGATATTCCTTCGCCGGGAGCGGCAGAACAGCTGAGGCTAGGTGTGCAGGCCTTTCACCGCGGACGCTATGCCGAGTCCATCCTCTTGCTGGAAAAATCTCTCGCGTACCAGCCCGATTCGGCCCTGATCCAATACTGGGTTGGCCGCGCATATTATCAGAGCGGCTTCGAAGAAACTGCCCTTCGCGCATGGGAACCTCTCTTGTCTGCCCCGGATGCGCCTCCCTTTCTCAAGGCGAGGGCCGAGTACATACGCGCTTCGCGCGCCCTTGACCAAGTTCCGAAAGACTTAAGCTACGTCGAAGTGGAGCGATACAGGGGGCAACAGGGGAAAACCGAGCTTTTTCTGCGTCCCTCCGCGATTCTTTCCCGAAGAGACGGATCGACGCTCGTCGTCGGCCATGGCTCCAACGAACTATTGACGCTCGACAGTTCGGGCATCGTTCGAAAAAGGGATCGGGGAGGGCTTGCTGGCCTTGATCGACCTTTCGGAATAGCCGCCCTGCCCGACGGAACGCTTTTCGTCAGCGAATTCCGCGGCGATCGCATTTTGCGCATCGCGCCGGACGGATCGACTCGGGCGATCGGTTCGAGCGGACGCGGACCCGGCAACTTCTTGGGACCTCAATACATCGCCTGCGACGACGCGGGATACGTTTATGTCGACGATTATGGCAACGACCGTATCTGCAAGCTCGATTCGGACGGCAATTTCGTCCTTTCCTTCGGCGGCAAGCAGGATGAGTCCGGTTTTTCCGGTCTCGAAAGTCCCTCCGGGTTGGTGGTCAAGGACGGGACGGTCTATGTAGCCGATTCGCTTCGAAAGTCGATATTCGAATTCGATGGCGACGGCAATTATCTGGGCGTTCTGGCGCAAGGGCAGCTGCACTTTCCCGAAGGTCTCGCTTTATGGCAGGGCGGGACATCTCTCTTGGTGGCGGATACGGACCGCATAGTTTCCATCGATCTGTCCACGGAGACGCTCGACCCGGTTTATTCTCCGCCCGACAGGCATGCGAGGATCGTGGATGCCGTGCCCGATCATAACGGCAACCTCCTCTATTGTGACTTCGATGCCTCGGCCGTCGCCGTGCTCTCGGAATCATCGCAAATCGCCGCGGGCTACGATGTCGAGATCGAGCGAATCATGGCCGATGCATTCCCCGTCGTGGATGTCGATGTCAGTGTGCGCGACCGTAGCGGTTCTCCCGTGGTAGGTCTGCGAGAGAGGAATTTCTATCTCACTGAACGTCTGAGCACCAACCATCAGATGGACGAAGCGGGCAAAGCGGTGGTTCGGCGAGAGGTTATCGTCGCCCCCGCCATGGATCAGACTCTCATCGGCGTCGGTCAGCTCGCTCGTGACAGTCATGTGGCCGTCTTGATCGAACGTTCTTCCGAACTGAGCGCACGATCCGATGAGCTTCGCTCCGCCCTGAACGATCTGTATACCGCATTGGACGCGGCGGGCCTGTCTCCCCCTTCGCTGTTTACGGCGGGGGAGGTGCCCGCCCGCCAAACGACGCCCGATGTTTCGGCCGTACTCCGGCTGGCTCTTTTGCCGGCATCGGGATCCGGGCGTTTCGATGCGGGACTCAGGCTGGCCGCGACGAGCCTTCTGCCTTCGGGAGCGCGCGATGCGATAATCTACGTAGGTACGGGCGACATCGACGAATCGTCTTTCGTGGGCACCAGCCTGTCCGAACTCGGCGCACTCCTCAAGAACAACGAAATTCACTTCTTCGCCGTGGTACTCGGAACACCTTCTGCATCGCTGCGCTATCTCGCCCAGCAGAGCGACGGTGCCGTCTATTCGGCCTCGCGGCCTCGCGGCCTCGGGGACCTGGCGGCCGATCTGGTCTCCTCCCCCAGCGGTAGGTACCGGCTCCGTTTTACATCCAAGGCGGATTCCGGATTCGGGCGCGATTATTTAGCCATAGGAGTCGAGGCATACCTGTATGAAAAAAGTGGAAGGGATGAGCTGGGATACTATGCGCCGCTGAAGTGAAGAAGGGCCGACTTCTGAGGTTAGTCTAGTCCTTGACGAAAAATCGCGGAAGCAGGTATAGTGCTTCCCGTTGTCGATGCCATCTTAGCTCAGTCGGTAGAGCGCGTGACTTGTAATCTCGAGGTCCTCGGTTCGATTCCGGGAGATGGCTCGGGCCGAAGAAGATGGTTCGATCCCCTGGGGAGATTCCCGAGTGGTCAAAGGGGGCAGACTGTAAATCTGTTGGCTTACGCCTTCGAAGGTTCAAATCCTTCTCTCCCCATCAGCCCCTTCTCGTCGAGAAGGGGCTTTTCTTAGGAGTGGCAATGGCAGGACCGTTCTATGCACGGGGTCTCAGGTTCTCATGCACCCGCTGTTCGACGTGCTGTCGCGGAGGGCCGGGCTATGTGTTTCTGTCGAAAACGGATTTGATACGGCTTCTCGAACGACTTAAGCTTGATTTTCAGGACTTTTTCCATAAGTATTGTTCTTTGGTCGATACCGGACTCGGTATGGCTCTGAGTCTTAACGAGAGAGAGAATTATGATTGCGTCCTTTGGGCCCGCGACGGCTGTACCGTCTACGAAGTTCGGCCCGTGCAATGTTGGACCTACCCGTTCTGGGCCTCGGTACTCGAATCGCCTCGAACCTGGCGCGAGGAGGCGCGGGAATGCCCGGGCATAGAACAGGGGGCTCTCAGGAGTGCTGCGGAAATTGAAGATTGCCTAGTCGTGCGGCGATCCGTATCTACGATTGTTTTTCCATACGGCGCCGACCCGGAGACATTCTATGCGGATACGATTCTGGGGCGTTAGAGGATCGATTCCAACCCCCCTGATGCCAGCGAAGCTCAGAAGCAAGATATCCTCGATCCTGCAACGGGTGACGCAGAAAGATATCGAGACCCAAGAGAGTCGTGAGCTATTCCTTGCGGCGCTTCCGGACTATCTTTTTTCCACGATCGGCGGGAATACCGCCTGTGTCGAAGTCTTGACCGACGAGAAGGTGCGTTTCATTTTTGACGCGGGAACGGGGATCAGGGATCTAGGAGCCGAAATAGTCTCCCTGCGCAAGCCGGTCTCATGCCATATCTTCTTTTCCCATTTCCATTGGGATCACATTCAGGGTTTGCCCTTTTTCGCTCCGGCTTTCGACTCGAACAACCGCATAAACTTCTATAGCCCCGTCCCCGACTTTCGCACCATATTGGAAAATCAGATGAAGCATCCTTATTTTCCCATAACCATGGATCTCATGTCCACATCCAAACGCTTCAACGTGCTGAAGGGTGGGCCGGTGCGCGTCGGCGACGTGGAGATCCGTTATCGCGAGATGAACCATCCGGGCGGATGCTTCAGCTATCAGGTGCGCGAAGCGGGGCTCAAGGTCATTTATTCCACGGACACCGAACTTCGCGAAGAGGATTTCCGACGAACACCCGAAAACACAGATTATTTCCAGGATGCGGACCTTCTCGTGATCGATACCCAGTACACTCTCGGCGAGTCGCTCGAAAAGTACAATTGGGGTCATTCGTCTTTCAGCCTCGCAGCCGATTTCGCAGCGACCTGGGGCATCAAGCGGCTCGTGCTCTTCCACCATGAGCCTTCCTATTCCGACCGTAAAATTGAAACTCTTTTCAAGAACGCCGAATGGTACGTGGAACACCTGGAAGGCAGTGGAATTCGCGTTTTCCTCGCGCACGAGGGTCTCGAAATCGAGGTCTAATGACGAATGATCTTTGCTCCCTGGAATTGGATTTACGGGACGCCCTCGCGCTCTATATTTTTTTCCATGGGCGGGAGGAAGAGCTGTCGGGCGCCGTCGTCTCCTTTTCGAACCGTATCCGAGATTATTTATACGAGCGGTTGTCGATCGAGGAGATGGAGCGTCCCGAGGAACTCTTGGCGCGTCTCATGGCAAGTCGATGACTTCAAGGAAGGAATACATGGCTCTATTGGGGGCTCGCCGGATACGGGGTATATTGAAGGCCTTCGCCATAGCGATCGGTGCCATTTGTCTTGTCGCCGCAGCCCTCGCATTCGAATCCCGTCCTTCGTCCGACATCCCGGCCGGAGGCATGCTTTTCGGGGTCGAACGGGGCGATGCCTCTCAGTCCTTGGCGAAACGTCTTCGAGAAGATGGATTGATCCGCTCCGCACTCTTGTTTCGCCTGATGGTCAAGCTTAGGGGACCGAGTGCATCGTTCAAGATGGGCACCTACCGCATCAAAGCGAACATGGGCACCCGTGCGATAATGGAACTGATGCTTTCGGGCCGGCAGGCGCTCGTGCGCCTGACCGTGCCGGAAGGCTTCACGCTTTCTCAGATAGCGTCGCTCCTCGAACGGGACGAAGTCGCCGCGGCTTCCGACTTCGAGGACGCCTGCCATGACCCGGCCTTGCTCAATGAATTGGGATTGCCCTCCTCGAGTGCAGAAGGCTACCTATTCCCGGACACCTATTTTTTCCCCGAATCCTTCGGAGGTACGGCCGCGCTGCGAGAGATGGTCGCCGCGTTCAGGGCACGGCTGGCCGGCATTCCCGAAGCATCTGCACTTTCGGAAACGGAGTTGAACGATCGTGTCATTCTCGCTTCGATCGTCGAGCGAGAATACAAGCAGCCGGACGAGGCTCCGATAATCGCCAGCGTTTTCTATAACCGCCTTCGGATACGCATGGCTCTCCAGTCGTGCGCCACCGTCGTATATGTTCTCACCGAACGCGAAGGCAAGCCTCACCCGGAAATCATCTACGATCGGGATCTTCTGATCCGCGATCCCTACAATACCTATATCCATCGCGGCCTGCCTCCCGGACCGATCTGCAACCCGGGCTTGACCTCGCTGCGCGCGGTTTTCTATCCCGCGACGACGAAATATCTCTATTTTAGAGTGGTCGATCCGGAAGCGGGACGACACTATTTCTCAACCAATCTTGAGGAACACATCGACGCCCATTCTCTGTTCATCAAGCAGGTCGGCGGTTGATGAGTCGGATACCCGACAACCTCGTCCGAGAGGTTTTGGAAAAAACCGATATCGTCGCCGTAATCGGCGGCTTTGTCCGGCTTCAACGGGCCGGGGCGCAGTACAAAGGTCTCTGCCCCTTCCATGCGGAGAAGACACCATCGTTTTATGTGACGCCGGATAAGGGCATTTTTTACTGTTTTGGCTGTCAAAAGGGCGGCGACGTTATTACATTTCTTAGGGAACAAGAGCGGCTGAGCTTCTCCGAGGCGGTGGCCGAGCTTGCAAGTCGTGCGGGCGTTCGCCTCGAAGTCGAAGAGGCTCCAAGCGAAGAGGAACAGGAGCGACGTACCCTGTTGGAGCTCTACGAGCGCCTGACGGGAACCTTTCACTGGTTTCTCATGAAAAGTCCTTCGGGAGCGTCTGCCTTGGACCGGCTCCGGTCCCGAGCCGTCGGCGAACGGATTATCCGAGATTTCCGTCTTGGTTTCAGTCCTGCAGATCGCCGATGGCTCTATGGTTTTCTGCTTTCCAAAGGCTATTCGGAAGCTTTTCTATCACGCTCGGGCCTTTTTTCATCGAACACGCCGGGATATCCCGTCTTTGCAGGGCGTCTCATGTTTCCGATCTCCGACGCGAAGGGCCGCGTTCTGGCATTCGGGGGACGCCTTCTCGAGGGTGAGGGGCCCAAATACCTGAACAGTCCCGATACATCGCTCTTTCACAAGCAGGATAGCCTCTTCGCCTTGGACAAGGCACTTCCGGGCATGAGAAAAGAAGGAGTTGCGATCGTTTGCGAGGGCTATATGGATGCTCTTTCCTTCCATACCGCCGACGTGACCTGGGCGGTGGCTCCCCTCGGCACGGCCTTCACGGCAGCTCAGGCAAGAATACTCAAGCGCTGGGTCGACAGAGTGGCACTCTGTTTCGACTCCGACGAAGCGGGGCAGAAAGCTGCGGAGCGCGCCTGTTCGATCGCCGCGGCCGCAGGCCTCGAGCCGGAGGTCGTGAATCTTCCTGGAGGAAAAGATGCGTCGGAAATCTTGGAAAAACAGGGCCCGGGGACATTGCAAAAGACGCAAGATTTCACTATAAAGGGAAGCGAATTTCTCATCAGAAGAGCACGGGAGCTATTCGATATTGGAACCATAGAAGGAAAAGCACGTGCGGCCGCGTTTTTGTATCCCTACGCAGATGCCCTGGACTTGGAGACTAAGCGCCATGCCTTTCTCGAAATCGCAGCCAGGGAGTTCGGAGCCAACCCCATTTCCATCAGATCGGACTACGAAACTGCCAAACGAGGTGGCTCGAAGCGTTTCGAGGGGATCAAATCGCAGGCTGCAACTGCAGCCCGAACTCCTGATCTCCTCTTTCTAGCGGCTATTGTCCTCGATTCCGGTCGTTTTGCAGAGCTTCGCAGCAGTTTTGCACAGGAGGATATTGACGATACCCGTGCTCGCGATCTTCTTATCGCGCTTGAAGAATCATTTCGTGCCGATGATCTCTCAGTCGAGTCGATCCTGGCCCGGGTCGAGGACGAGGCTGCGCGCCGCTTCGTGCGGGAGTGCGCGGCGACAGGAGAGTTGTCGGTCAATTCGGAGCAACTCATCGCCGACGGAGTCGAAAATGTCCGACGCCGAAGCCTGGAGCGCCGCCGAGAGCGCCTTTTGGCCAAGATGGCCATGATCGAAGCCGGCACGGGAACGGACGCGCTCAATGACCTTCTGTACGAAAAAATGCGGCTGGACGGCGAATTGGAGTCTATGAAGGGTGAGAGGGATGAACGACCTTGAACTAGATCCGGCAATTGCAAAGCTCCTCGAATATGCTCGTGCAAAGAAGTCGATAAGCTTCGACGAACTCTCCGATTTTCTTCCGGAGCATCTTCTCAATTCGGATAAGATTGACGGAATACTCGCTCTCCTCGAAAGCAACAATATCCAACTCGAAGAGGAGGATATTCAGCTGGAAGACGAACGCAGCGTCAAGGAAGAGGAAACCGAGAAGAAGCGTCTCGTATATTCGGACAAGGAAACCTCCGTCGACGATCCTATTCGTCTTTATCTGCGCGAAATCGGCAAGGAGAATCTACTAACCGCCGAACAAGAAGTCGAACTCTCCAAACAGATGGAAGAGGGCGAGAACATCATAAAAGGAATCATCAAACGTTCCGGCGTCTTGATTCCCGAGTATCATGTCATCGTGATCAAAGCGACCCGCCGTGAGGCGAAGGACTCCTCGCTTCAACGCAAAGAGAATACCGAGAAGATCGCGGAACGACGCAGACTCAACCAGTTCTACCGGGATGTCATTCGAGACTGTCTAGTCGAACTCAAGGATTATGTCGAACACAAACGTCGAGTCGTGTCTCGCGGCGGCGACATTTTTGCGGATGCTGAGCTCGCCCTCGAACGTGAGCGCCTTACCGAACGGCTCAAAGAGGCGGAAATACACCCCGAAGAGATCAACAGTTTTTCCGAGAAGTTCATAGTCGCGGCCAAAAAAATCCGAAAGTATCGGAAGGAACAGGAACGGGTCGAGAGGATACTTCGCATTTCCAACATGCGCGAATTGAGAACACTGGGCCGCAACCTCACGGTCAAAGAAAAGCGGGAGGGAATCGAAGAAGACTTGGGCCTCGGTTCGGACGAGATCAAGGAACGCATTCGGCAGATACAGGTTACCGAAAAGAAGCTTCGTGAGCTGGAGATCGGCTTCGAATCGGACACCGATTCCATCATCGTAATGGCCAAGGAAATCAACCGAGGCCGGATCATGATGAAAAACGCGAAAGACAGGCTCATCAAGGCGAATCTGAGACTCGTGGTTTCGATCGCCAAGAAATATACGAATCGCGGTCTGCACTTCTTCGATCTCGTCCAGGAAGGCAATATCGGGCTCATCAAGGCGGTCGAGAAATTCGAATATCGAAAGGGATACAAATTCTCCACCTACGCGACATGGTGGATTCGACAGGCCATCACCCGTTCGATTTCGGATCAGGCGAGAACCATACGCGTGCCGGTTCACATGATCGAGCAGATCAACAAGGTCGTGCGAGAGTCGCGACAGCTGATGCAGAAGCTCGGACGCGAGCCTACCGACGACGAAATAGCCGAACAGCTGGGCTGGCCCGTGACGAGAGTCAAAAGCGTGAAAAACGTGGCGCGGGAGCCCATTTCGCTCGAGACGCCCATCGGCGAGGACGAGGATTCGCTGCTCGGTGATTTCATAGAAGACAAGGAGGTGGAGAATCCCTCCGTCCAGACGGACTACAAGCTGCTCCAAGAGCAAATTCGCGCGGTGCTCTCCACGCTTCCTCCCCGCGAACAGGAAGTTCTGCGCATGCGCTTCGGTCTGGACGACGGCTATTCCCTTACGCTCGAGGAGGTCGGCCTGTATTTCAACGTCACCAGAGAGCGTATCCGGCAAATCGAGGCGAAGGCCCTCAAGAAGCTCCGTCATTTCAAACGCAGCCAGAAGCTGCGCGATTACATGGACCATTGAGCCAATTTCAAGTCTTGGTCGGTCGTTTGCTTCGCAAACGTCGAAATTGGCTTCGCGTGGCCTGAAACAGGCTCCGCGAACAGGAAACTTGGCTGTGCGAGGTACGATATGCTGATGGAAGAGGTCTTTGAGCGGCTGCGTGAATATCAGGAGATCCTCACAAAAAGAGTCGAGATCGAGCGCGAGGTGCAGGATATTCCGAAGGCGCTCGACGCACAAACGGAGCTCTTGTCTCGCGTGAAGAAGTCCTATTCCGAAAAACATCAACTCTTCGAGGAAGCGGAGACCCGCGTCAGGGATTTTCGCGGGCAGCTCGCAGAGGCAGAGGCGGCGAGAGAGTCCGCCGAGAAGCAGATGGACTCGATTTCGACTCAACGCGAATACGAGGCTCTCAACAAGGAAATCCGCGATGCCACGGACCGCGAGCATGGCATCCGGAAGGACCTTCAGCGCGAAGAACGGAACCTGGTCGAAATCGAAGAATCGCTTCGCCGCGACGAAAGCATGATTCAGCTTCAGGAATCGGAAATCACGGATAAAAGCAAGAAGATCAGCACCGAAAAGGAAACGAAACTCGAGGAAATCGGTCGGCTCAAAGAGAACGAAGAACGGGCCTCGAGCGGTCTCGATAGAGACGTTCTCTATAAGTTCGAGCGGATCATTCGCTCGAAACAGGGACTCGGAATCGTTCCCGTCAAGGGCTATGTCTGCACCGGCTGTTACATGATTCTGCCGGCCCAGTTCGTCAACGAGGTGCGTTCCGGCAACAGAATCATCTTCTGTCCGTATTGCTCCCGCGTTCTGTACTACCAGGAGGCAGAGGAGCAGTCCGAGCAGCTTTTCGTGGATGTGGAATCCGGTTCCCTCTCCGATCTCGAAGATTACTCCGAAGAGGGTGAAGAGGACTCCTTCGAGGAAGATGGGGACGAGGGAGACAAGGAAAACTCCATGGAGGATGCCGAGGATTGACGAGGCAATTATGGCGGGCCGCGCCGCCGCTTTCCGCTCGCAAGAGCGAAGAGAGGAAAGTCCGGGCTCACGAGAACGCAACGCCGGGTAACTCCCGGGCTTTCGCCGTTCAAGCGGCGAGGGACAGACAGCGCCACAGAAAATAAACTGCCTAGCCGGGGCCGAAACCGGGCCCAAACGGATCGTGAAAGCGATTTGCGAAGTCCGGGACTCCGACTGGCGAGGGTGAAAAGGTGGGGTAAGAGCCCACCGCGTCTTCGGCGACGAAGACGGCACGGCAAGCCTCGTTGTGAGCAAGGCCGAGCAGCGAAGGGTCGTTCGCCCATATTCGCGGGTAGGCCGCTCGATCCGCCGCAAAAGCGTCGGACCAGATGGATGGCAGCGGCTCCGAAAGGGGTACAGAACCCGGCTTACAGGCCCGCCTTTTTTTTCGATCGAAGGTCCCTGCGGCGCGAAGTCGCATCGCGATTGACGAGTTCTTCGCATTCATGGTACAAAAGGTGGCGGTTTATCCGAATCGCGACCTTTATGGAATCCTTTTCCCGCACACTCGACAACTATACCGGAAGCTATCTCGCACGGCGCCGGCGGAGACGCCTTGCAATATTGCTGGCAATTTGCGCGATTGCGGTCCTGTCGACCGCCGTGGTCCTGCAACTCTCCCATTCCGGATTTTTCCATTCCAGCGACAACTCTCGACGGGTGTCCAAGCATGCGGTGCTCGCGGACTGGAAAGCGAAAAATTGGGACAGGGTGATCGCGGAAACGACCGCGTCGCTCGTCTCGGCTCCGCTCGATCCTTTTTACTTGATGTTCAAGGGCTTTGCCTCCTTCTACGAGGCGCTCGAGCTTCCGGAAGGCGATGGTCGGTCCGCACTGTTCGACGACAGCATAGTGGCGCTTCGGAAAGCGATGGCGACCGGTCGCAATTTACCCAGGGCACAGGTCGAATATGTGCTTGGGAAAGCCTATTATCAAAAGGGGCAATTCTATTTCGACGAGTCTGTAAAATATATGGAGGCATCTGTCGCCGACGGCTACGTCGCTGCGGACAGCAGCGAGTATCTGGCCGTGGCCTACGCCGGCCTCGGCAATACGGCCAAGGCTCTGGATTATTTCAAGGCTGCCTTGGCGAAGAGCCGAGCCGAATCCCTGCTCCTTGCCGCGGCGAAAACCTATGTCGACGCCGGAGATCCAAGCGATGCGGAAGCCCTTCTTCTCGAGGCTCTCTCATCGGGTAAGGACGCGCTGGTGGCCGAAAAATGCCGATTTTTGCTCGGCGATATCTACCGAGCGGCTGGCGACGGAGCGAAAGCGGAAGAACAATACAATCTCATACTTCAGAGCAATCAAAATTCGGCCGAAGCGCATTATCGACTCGGTCTCATTCATCAGGATCGCGGCGAGACGGTTCAGGCGCGTGCGGAGTGGCGGAAAGCCGTTTCGATAGACCCGACCAATGTCGCTGCCCGCGAAAAGCTGACCGAAAAAATCTAGCCCTCCGGAGGTATCCATGGCTATTCGCGACATTTTCGATTCGATTTCGCTTGATATCGGCATCGACCTTGGAACATGCAACACGCTCATCTATGTTCGCGGCAAGGGCATCGTCGTCAACGAGCCCTCGGTGGTCGCAGTAGAGCGCGGGACCAACAAGGTCGTGGCCGTAGGAACGGACGCCAAGCGGATGCTGTGGAAGACCCCGGGCGACATCATTGCCAAGCGCCCCTTGCGCGACGGCGTGATCGCCGATCCCGATATGACCGAAAAAATGATCAAGTACTTCATCCAAAAGGTCATAGCCAAACGCTGGTTCGTCAAACCGCGAATGGTTATCGGTGTCCCATCCTGCATAACCAAGGTCGAGGAAAACGCGGTCGTCGACTCGGCGTACAAGGCGGGAGCCCGCTTCGTCAAAGTCATCGCCGAATCCCTGGCTGCGGCAATCGGAGCCGATATTCCCATCTCGGAGCCGGCGGGGCATATGATCTGCGATATAGGCGGAGGCACTTCCGAGATATCGGTCATTTCCCTCAAAGGAATGGTCGTCACCAACGCCATCCGGATCGGAGGTGACGAGTTCGACGAAGCGATAATCAAGCATATCCGCAACGTTCACAATCTGATAATAGGCGAACAGACGGCCGAACGGCTCAAGATCGAAATAGGCAACGCGAGTCCGGACAAGGTCATCGAAAAGGTGGAGATCAAGGGAACCGATGCTATCACCGGGCTTCCCCGAAAGCTCGAGATCGATTCGGTGGAGGTCCGCGAAGCGTTGCAGGAGCCTATCACCCAGATAGTCGAAGAAATCAAGAAAACGCTCGGCCAGACGCCGCCCGAACTCGCGGCCGATATAGTCGAACGAGGTATCGTGATGGCCGGCGGCGGATCTCTTCTCAAAGGGCTTCCCAAGCTCGTAGCCAAGGAGACGGGAGTCCCCGTCATCCTTGCGGAGCGACCCCTGGAATGCGTCGCGATCGGCGCCGGCAAGTATTTCGAGACGATGCGCAGCCAAGACGGCTCGCAGAGCGTCTACGACAGCTTGAATATCTAGGAAGCCGATTCGTGTCCGATTCTCCGCCAAAGGAAACTCGACGCGCGCGGCGCGCCGTTCCGGGAGTGCTCCTTGCGGTGAGCCTCGTCTGCCTGATCGTCTCGACGCAGAGTCTCGCGGGAGTGCCGCAGCGCATCGGCATTACCGTCTTCGGGTTCTTCCAACGCGGGTTTTCCGCGGTCGGGAGTTTCGTCAGCGACACGGTAGCCTCCATCGCCGAACTCCGCCGACTGCGGGCGGATTATCGGGACGTAGCCGACAAATTGGAACATTATACTAACCTGGAGCGAGGCCTTGCCGACCTGCAAGCCGAGAATATGCGTCTCAAGGAGCAGCTCGGAGTCGTCGACAAGATCGGCTACGAGCGAATCAGCGCACGTATCGTGGCAAAGGATCCGGCGAATCTCTATCCGACCATCCTGATCGACAAGGGCTTCGACGACGGCATCCGGAAGGATATGCCCGTCGTGGCGTTTCAGGATGGGATCGAAGGACTCGTCGGTCATATTCTTGAAGTCGGCCATGGCACGAGCGTCGTGGTGCCCATCTACGACCAGAGTTCCTTTGTCGCGGCGCGCCTCGATAGGACGCGTCACGAAGGACTCGTCGGCGGAGCCGGCTCGGCGGACGAGGCTCTGGTAATGCGCTTCGTCAAGAAAAGCGCCAAGGATGAGGTCCAGTACGGCGACATAGTCGTCACATCCGGTTACGAATCCATGTATCCTCCGGATATCGCCATCGGAAGGGTCCAAAAAATCCGCGATCTCGAGTATCAGACTTCGATCGAGCTGGACCTCGACCCGGTTCTCGATTTCTCTCGACTCGAATATGTCTTCGTCATTCGTGCCATACCGAATGCCCCGACCGAGGAGGCGTCGCCGTGATTCGCAGTGTGGTGCTTTCGACCGTTCTCCTCGTGGGCTGCACGTTCGCGCAGGCGGCCTGGCTCGGGGGAATCGCCGTCCTCGGCGTCGTTCCCGACATTTCGCTCGTCGTGCTCATCTGGATATCCTATGTGAACGGACCGGTGGCGGGCCCATTCTCCGGTTTCTTCGCGGGGATCGTCGAGGATCTGACTTCGGCCGCTCCTCTCGGATTCCATGCCTTCGTGAAGACCGTCGTCGCCGCGCTCGCGGCGCTTCTTCACGGCTCGTTTTTCATAGATCGCTTTTTCCTGCCCATAATGCTCGGCGCCCTCGGCACTATCGTGAAGGCCTTGACTGCCGGGATTCTGGCTTTTCTATTCGGAGGGAGAATTCATTCGTATTCTTTCGTCGACCGGATGTTATGGATCGAGGTCGCATATAACGGGCTCATCGCTCCCCTGGTCTTCTTCCTGCTGGGATTCCTGAAGCGCGCTTTGGCGACGGAGCGCGGCAGGCGATGAAATCGTCGATCCCCGAACGACTCACGCTGGGCTCGGGCACGCGGGCAAGCCGGATACGAGTTTTTTCCGTTCTGGCGGTGCTGCTGTTCGGATTCTATTCGTCGTATCTCTTTTTCCTGCAAGTCGTGCGGGGCGGAGAATACAGGAATCGGGCCCATACCATAACCACACAGGCCAGCCTCATCCCCGCCCAGCGCGGCGAGATATATGACCGTTCGTATTCCAGCCCCCTGGTCCTGAATACCGATTCCTTTGCCGTCGAATTGACTCCCGCCGAGCTGCCGGCGGATAGACGGGATGCCACCTTCGTCAAACTGGCTTCGGCGCTCGGCATGCCCCTAGATGAAATTCGAAGACGCGTGCCGCCCGCCTTCTACCGCCTTTATCAGCCGATAGAGATCCTTGGATCCGTCCCTTATGCCACGGTGGCCTCCATCGCCGAACGCATCGACGAATTTCCCGGCGTCTCCTGGTATTCGAAGCCGGTTCGCAATTATCTCGAAACCGGATCCCTGTCGCACGTCATCGGCTACGTCGGCGACATAACCCGTGATGAGCTCAAGCTTCTGTACAATCAGGGCTATAAATCCGGAGACGTGATCGGAAAAGCCGGCATCGAGAAGCAATATGACGGGATTCTCCGCGGACAGGACGGCTGGGAATATCGAACAGTCGACGTCAGGGGGAGAAATGTCGCATCGAATCGCGGACGAATCGTGCCTCCCGTCATGGGCTCCAATCTGGTGCTCACGATCGACGATAACATGCAGAATATCGCCGAAAAGGCGCTCGGGCCGCGCATGGGATCCGTCGTCATACTCAAACCTTCGACGGGCGAAGTGCTCGCGATGGTATCGTATCCCTGGTACAATCCGAACGACTTCACGGGACTCGATGCCGGCGAAGCCTATACGAAGATGTTGACCGACCCGAATACCCCTCTACTCAACAGGACCATCCAATCCAGCTATCCGCCGGCCTCGACCTTCAAGACCGTGCTGACCGCGGGCATCGTCGAGGAAAAGGCCTTTCCGCTCGACAAGAAAATCCTTTGCACCGGACAGATATCCTACGGCGACCGCGTGTTCAATTGCTGGGTTCATAAGCCGGGCCACGGCTGGCTCGACCTGCAGGAAGGGCTCGCACAATCCTGCGACATCTATTTCTGGACGGTAGGCCGCGACTATCTCGGGGTCGAACGGATCGTGTCCTATGCGAAGGAGTTCGGTTACGGCAAGGCCACGGGCATCGACCTTCCGGGGGAAATCGACGGATTCGTGCCCACGCCACAATGGAAAGACCGGCACTTCCACGAGAAATGGCTGGGCGGAGATACGATGAACCTCTCCATCGGTCAGGGCTATCTGCTCGTCACTCCGCTGCAGATGGCGGACATGATGGCCATGATCGTCAACGGCGGCATCGTCTATACTCCGCATGTCTTGAAGGAGATCCGTGATCCTTCCTCCGGAGCGATCGTTCGTCAGGTCCAACCGGAGGAATTGCTGCACTCTCACATCTCTTCGGAAACATTCGCCACCCTTCGTGAATATCTCCGCGGGGTCATAGCCAATGGAACCGCCCGATTCCCCCTCAACACCAAAGCCGTGGAAGTTGCCGGCAAAACCGGAACCGCGGAAGTCGGCCTCAAGGACAGGTGGCATTCCTGGTTCGCGGCATTCGGTCCCTACAACGCCGATCCCAAAGATCAAATTGTCGTCGTCGTCATGGTCGAAGCTTCCAATCCTTGGGAATGGTGGGCGCCCTACGCTTCTGATATTATTTTTCAGGCTATCTTCGCGGGACAGACCTACGATGAGGCAGTCGACACACTGGGTCTTCGATATCTCGTACCTCGTCATCTGGGACGTGTTGAATGAGATCGCTCAAACTTCTTCTTGAAGAAATCGATCTGCCGCTGCTCGGCGCGACCGTGGCTCTCGTCGTGATCGGAATTTTCTCCATCTATTCGTCGGGCGTCACCGCCAACGGCATCGTCGTTTCCAACGAATACATCAAGCAGATCGTATGGGCGGCCTTGGGAATCGTTCTCATGGTTTTCGTGGCCTTTCTCGACCACAACCGTATGAAGGATTATTCCTTTTTCGTCTATCTCTTCTTTCTCTTCGCGTTGCTATATACGAACATCGGCGGCAAAGTGGTCAATGGGGCGCGGTCGTGGCTTGGAATAGGCGACTTCGGAATCCAACCCTCCGAATTCATGAAGCTTGCAACCATTCTATTCCTGGCACAGTATCTCGCCGGCTCCGAACACCAAAGTTCCCTGCGGCGTTTCGCCGTTTCCTTCCTCATAATTCTGATTCCGATCGCGCTCATCCTGCCGCAGGGAGACTTCGGCACGGCTCTCGTCTTCTTTCCCATACTTCTATTCATGGTTTTCATCGCCGGACTCGAACGGCGGCAGGTTCTGTTCGTTCTCGCGGTCAGCGCATTTTCATCCATTTTTACCATCCTCCCGCTCTGGGAAAGGTTCATTCTCAAGTCTCCTTCGGCTTTCCTTTTCATCTTTTATAGAGCGCCGTATTCGTATTTCATTCTTGGCGCGTCGGCCCTCATTTACGCCCTCGCGATTTGGGGCTGGGTTTCATTCAAGCGGCGGTACTACTATTGGATTGCCTTCGTATCTTTGATATTCGCCGCTTCGATCCTGTTCTCGACGGTGGCTCACCATGTTTTGAGGGAATATCAGGTGATGCGACTCATCGTATTCATCGATCCCAGCATTGATCCGCGCGGTTCGGGCTGGAATATCCTTCAATCGATGACGGCCATCGGCTCCGGAGGATTCGCCGGCAAGGGCTTCCTCCAGGGTACGCAGAGCCATTACCGTTACCTCCCGCAGCAGAGCACCGATTTCATTTTTTCGATCATCGCCGAAGAATGGGGCTTCCTGGGCGGGTTCGCCGTATTCGCGCTGTTTTTCGTCATTCTCCGTCGCTGCATTCTTCTTCTCAAGACCGTAAAGGACAATTACGCGAATTACGTAGTCGCCGGCGTCATGGGCATGGTTTTCTTTCATTTCATGATAAATTCCGGCATGGTGATGGGCATCATGCCGATCACCGGCATACCGCTCTTCTTCCTTTCATACGGCGGTTCGTCGCTCTGGACGGTACTTCTTTCAATAGGACTCCTCTTGGGAATATCTGCAAGGAGATATCGCGTGTGAGGATCAGTCCGCTCGACGATCTAGGCTCGCGGCTCCTATCCGTGGAGAAACCGGCCCGATATCTGGGCGGAGAATACGGCTCCATACGAAAGTCGGGCGACAATCTGCTTACCTTCGCCCTTTGCTTTCCGGACCTCTACGAGATCGGGATGTCCAACAATGCCATTCGCATTCTTTATGACCGTCTCAATCGAATTCCGCAGGTTCGCTGCGAACGCGTTTTCGCGCCGGCGCCGGATTTCGAAGCGCTGCTTGAATCCACTTCCATTCCTCTCTATACGCTGGAATCCGGCATTCCACTCTTCGAAGCGGACATACTCGGCTTCTCCATCGGCTATGAACTGGCCGCGACGAGCATGCTCTCAGTCCTCAAATCCGGAAAGATTGCTCTAAAGGCGCAGGATAGGGGAGGGGACGCTCCTATCGTGATCGCGGGAGGACCTGCGATCAGCAATCCCCATCCCTTCGCCGATTTCCTCGACTGCGCTTATATAGGAGAGGCCGAGGGAGGCTTTATTTCCCTCCTCGAAGAGCTCGCCGCTCTGAAGACCAAGGGCGCCGGTCGCCGGGATCTTCTCGCGCGTATGTCTTCCGAACCGGCGATCTGGATGCCCGCCAGAGAAGGCGAGAACGGCAAGGCTGCCACTCGTGCACTTTACGGCAATTTCGGCAATGACAGCTACCATACTGCCTTCCCCGTGGCGACTCTGAAGACCGTCCAGGACCATGGCACCGTGGAAATAATGCGCGGATGCCCGAATGGCTGCCGCTTCTGCCACGCCGGCTACTATTATCGCCCCCAGAGAATCAAGCGCTATGCCGACATCCGCTCCGAAGTCGAGTTTCTGGTGCGACGGGGCGGGTATCGTGAAATTACTTTGGCCTCGCTGTCATCCGGAGATTACCCCTTTGTCGGGGAACTCCTTGCGGCTTTGAACGCCGAATGGAAAAGCCAGAAGGTCTCTTTTCAGCTTCCCTCCCTCAAGATAAACTCCTTCACTCTTCCGCTGTTGAAAGAGCTTAGCGAGACTCGAAAATCGGGTCTCACCTTCGCCGTAGAAACGCCGGTCGACGAGTGGCAGCGCGCCATCAACAAGGACGTCTCGTTCGAGCAGACTGTGTCCATTCTCGACGAAGCCAAAGCTCAGGGATTTCGCCAGGCGAAGTTCTACTTCATGCTCGGACTTCCGGTCCCCGGAAGAGGAGAGGGGGAATCGGCGGCCATCGTCGATTTCTTCGAGCGCCTCACGAGGCGCGTGTCGATGCAAATCAACGCGACGCTCGGGATATTCGTGCCGAAGCCGCACACGCCGTTTCAGTGGAGCCCGCAACTCGGGGAGGCGGAGGGCCTGTCCTTGATCAATGGGATCCGCTCGAGACTCAAGCATCTTAGAAATCTCAAAATATCCTATCATTCCCCCTTCCTTTCCTACCTGGAAGGATTGATCTCTCGGGGCGATGAACGCGTCGGCGATATCCTGCTGGATGCATTCGCACGCGGGGCGCGACTCGACGCATGGGAGGATCGCTTCGATAGGGAGCTCTGGCGTACTGTCCTCGAGGAAGCGGGCTGGGATATCGAATCGAGTGTTTGTGCCGGTCGAAGCTTGGACGACCCGATGCCCTGGGACGATATCCATATCCGTGTTTCAAAAGCAAATATGCGACGCGAGTATCTTCGTTCGCGATCGAGTATTTCAACCTCATCATGTATGGAAAACTGCAACGAGCCCTGCGGCGCCTGTTCGGACGAGTCGCGTGTTATAAACGAATCCATACATATTCCAACAGAACCCCCTCTCCGTCTTTCCGGTGAGGCTACATTTCCGCTTCGGAGAATGTTGTTTCAATTCAGGAAGTTCGGAGTAGCTCCTTTTTATCCTCATCTCTCCATTGTCGAAGCCTTGAACCGAGCCTTTCTCGTGTGTCAGGTTCCGACTGCCTTTTCCGAAGGATTCAATCCTGCACCTCGCCTGGAGATCCTGCAGCCCTTATCGATAGGTCTGGCATCGGAGTGTGAAATAGGCTCTTTGCTCATCGACGGGAAGCTTGAAATTGAGGGCCTGTCCGAACGTCTCAACTCATGCTTGCCCGATGGACTGAAGGTGACGCGATTGGAGTTCTTCCCCCTCCCGCTCGGGAAAAGACAACGCTCCCTCGGGTCTCTTCTCTGGGGATCTCGCTTTGAGATCATTCCGCAGGACCTGAGCCGCATGGCCGACTGTGCCGATGAGCTGCGGCGGACGCTCGGCGAATCGACTCCGAATGCCATGGAATTGCAGATCGAAAGCGGCCGAAGAATGATCGTGAAGCTGCCTGAACCGAAGACGAAAGAGGGAGGTCTCCTTCGCATGCTCGAACGATGCGATTCGGTGCGACCTATTCAATCCCGTTTTTCGATAACGCGACTTGAAGCCTATGCGCAGCTCGGAGAGGAGCTTCCTCGCGACTTTTTTTCGGTCTACACAGATGATGTATCGTGATTTTGCACTTATTTTTGAAGCGTGATTAAGTAGACAGAATGTACATTATACGAAGTTAAGGCGGTTACGTCTTCAGGCACCCCTTGCAAACTACTGACCCGGCAATAAAACAGTTGACGTGAGCATCGAAAAAGGACCGCCCGGCTAAGTCCTTTTTCGATGCGATGACAGCTTTTCAATTGCCGGGTCAGTAAGCTGCGAACTAGCCCTCGAATCGAGCTTTAGGGCCGTATTTGCATCGTCGCTCCGAAACTTGCGGGCAGACTGGGTATGGTATTGAGATTATCCTGGGGTAGGCCTACCCCGACGGCGAAGACGACCATGTAGAGAGGAGTGGAAGTATTATAATTCGCATCATTAGCTCCCGTCCCAGTGCCGGTGACATACCCGGAGCCATAGCTTGCGCCGTCATAATCGGCATCTTGTGATGCAACTGCGATGAAGTTAGCCTCGGCTCCTGTTTGGTTAGTATCGGTAGGCCATGGTACAAAACCCTTATGCGATGTGCTGGTGTATGCAGATCTATACAAGCTGATCGTCGCCGTCGAATTATTGTAGCCGTAGGTCGCGAGGACTGTCCACGCCGGTAGGGTAGTCGTAGACGGATGCGGAATCGACACCACGTACTGGACCGAACCGCCCTTCAAGGAATTGCTGGAAAAGCCGAGAAGCGGAGTATCTCCGGCGGACTGAAAAGAGTCGAACATTCGGCTGAACTTGTAGAGGTTGGTCATCGAGTAGAGGACCGAGTCGGGGGCTGCGCTCGAGGATGCGGCGAGGGCTTCTATGGCCTGCCTGTCGTATTCGGCTTTGCCGAGATCATAGTAGCAGCGATAGTAGAGTTCGTAGCCCTTGAAGTCGCTCGAGTTGTTCGAAGTGTTGTGGTAGAAGGTGAAGCTGTTGGTGGACACGGCACCGCCCGTTCCGACGCTGGTCGCGATGGGCGGATAGTAGAACGGTACCGTCTCGATGCCGCAGCTGGAGCTCAGAGCGAGGACGGGTATGAAGAGCGCCGCGAAAAAGAGGGCAGCCCACAGGGACCGGCCGGCGTGGACAGGCCCAGGGCAGGCCCCCTCCCCTTCCGGAATGGGACTATTTCTCCCGGCGCTTGACGGCAGCGAGCGGAGGAGGCGCGATATCGTCCAGGCAATCGACCAGCTCATAGATGAGAACCGGCTTGTTCTTGCCCTTGACGCGGATATTGTCCAGTTCGCGAACGACGAACTCGTCCTTGACGAGGCCGTAGGTGAACTCGCTGATGATGATGTTCGTCCCATATTCCTTGTTCGTTCCCTCCAGCCGGGCGCCCAGATTGACGTTGTCGCCCATGAGCGTATAGTTCATCCGCGTGGGGCTGCCCATGTTGCCGACCGTCATTATGCCCGAATTGACGCCGATGCCGATATTGATTCGTATCGGCTCCGGCCAGGCGTCGTTGAGCTCCTTCAGGCGCTGCATCTGCCTGAGCGCGCACTTGCAGGCGCGGGCGGCGTGATCCGCCTGCGGCAGCGGCGCTCCCCAGAAGCACATTATTTCATCGCCCACGTATTTATCCAGATAGCCGCCGTAATCCAGGACCACATCGGTCATGGCGGTCAGATACACGTTGAGATGATTGACGAGCTCTTGCGGAGACATGCTTTCGGACAAGGTGGTGAAGCTTCGGATGTCGGAGAACAGCACGGTGAGATTCTTGTCCACTCCGCCCAGTTCCGGTGGATTATCGACGAGCTGATCGACGACCTTAGGGCTGAGGTATTTGCCGAAAGTCTCGCGAATCATCCGCTTGTCCCGTTCCTCGGTCATCGCGCGATAGACGACGATGGCGATGAACGTGAAGAACATGGCGATCGCCGGCGACGAGAAATTCACGAGACGCGCATTGTTGTCGAAAATCTCGGCCGTGCCGAAAAACAAACCGGCGATAAGAAGGATCGTCGCGAAAAGCGAGAAGATGGTGGGAAGCCGCGAGGTCATGAAGGCGACCAGGAAGGTCAGGAGCGCCAGGATCAGGACATCCGTCCAGACGGGGACGGGAATGAGGAAGTTGTCCATCAGGATCGTGTTGAGCGCGTTGGCGTGCACCTCGATGCCGTACATGATGCCGAAAGGCGTACGTTTGTCGTCCGAGGCCATGCCCTGGGCGAAAGCGCCCACCATGAGAATCTTGTTGGCCGCGGCCATGGAACGGTGCCATGTCTTCGGGTCCGCGCCGGGGGCCTTGTCGGCGTATCCGAAGTAGGGACGCACGGTATAGGTCTGGATGCCGTCGGGGGAATCGCTGGAGGCCGGCCCCATGAAATTGATGAGCATCTGACCATTGGCGTCTATCGGAATATCGATGAAGGGCACGGGCCGCCTGAGCCCCGGCTTGATCAAGTTGCCGTCTTTGTCGAACCGGTCGGGTGTGACTTGGATGGTATAGGGTTGCCGCTCTCCCGTGTCGGGATCGTACAGGGTCGGCGAGGGTATGCGGACATGCTTCCCGATCACTACTTCCGCATCCGAAAGACTCTTGCCGAAATAGTGCAGGGCGAGAGACAGCGTGATCGCAGGTACGAAAGAATCCTCGAATTTGCGGACTAGATAGAACCCGGAGCCGCTTCCCCCCTGGCTGGAATCGATCTTGACGGGGGCCTTGGCGGCCATCTCGCGTTTCAGCGCGTCGAGACTTTTTTCCGTAATCGGCGTCGGTATAGTGTGGTAGACCTGATTCTTGTCCATCCACGCGAGGCGTTCGAATCGACTGGCGTCGACCGTGAATCCGGGCTTGATGTCGTCGAGTCTCAGTGTATCCAGAAGAACGCTGGCCTTGGCGACGATAGGCTGCTTCCGGAAGACCTTGTCGCGATCGGCCAGATAGGTCGCGTGCCCGTAACCCGCAGCCGCCGCGCCGAATCGCGCAAGCGGGGGATCGGTGCTCGGAAAAGACAGCATGCTCTGCCAGGGCCCCTTCACGTTCTCGAGGGTCCCGAAACGCCGATACAGCAGCTCTTCACGATCGGCGAGGTCGGCCGCCTCCGCGGAATCGTTTGCCACCGGTTCGAGGCTGGTCTCCAGGAAGACTCTGCCGGAGTTCCTCATCGCGGCTTCCAGCAGCTCGTCGTCCATGGGTTGATCGGTCGGATCGCTGAAAAAGATATCCATGAGAAGGGCATTTTCCCTTTGACTCTGATCCTTGATCCTCGCGAAAGCATCGATGAGGTCCGCGTGCCTCGATCGCGGGAAGGGCCAACGGCCGTACTTGTTGAGCGTGTTGTCGTCGATCCCGACGATCATGATATCGTCGGATATCTTGGGGTTGTGCTGTGTGAAGACAGACCCCTCCTGCAGGGACTTGCCGCGCTGGTATTCTTTGAGTCGGAAGCGTGTGTCGAGTACGCGCAGCTCCGTCGACTGGAGCAGACCCGTGGAATAGGTGGCCGCGATCGTCAGGGCGACGACCGCGGCGGCGATGAGGAAGCCGAAAATGCGCGTTTCGAACAGCTTGGCGCGTTTCTTGGCCATTCACCGGCCTCTTTCAAATCGGAATATCGGAGGACCTCAAGCGTTCGGAATGCGCATATGTCCCGCCGAAACAGGTCATTTTACCAAGCCCTGGGATTTCAGGAAGAGTATACGGTCCTTGGCGAACTTTGTCCAATCGTCGTCCGGATAGCCGGCGACGATTTTCTCGTAGTAGCCCACGGCTGCGGTATAGTCCTTCGACCCTTCCGCAATGCGGCCGAGGGCGAAATACGCGTGAGGTATGCCCACCGCCTTTTTGCCGTATTGGGCGATGAGTGTCTTGTAGTATTCGGCCGCCTTGTCGTCGGCTCCCCGCTCCTCCGCCGCCATGGCCGCACCCTGCAGGGCTATCGGCGTGAGAAAATCGGTCTTCAGCCTCTTTATGTTCGATGCCGCAACCCATTCCTTTTCGGCGTTCTCCCAATCTTTGGCGTCTTCGTAGAGCTTTGCCTTGATTGTGTAGGCCTTCTGGGCGGCGAAGAGTTGGGGCCATTTCGCAATTATGTCGTCGAGCGAAGTCTCGAGGCCTTTCTGGAGATCGGCCTTTTTCGTCTGGTCCTGTTCGCTCTGATACGCCGACAGCGAATTCTCCGCGTTCTCGAGGGCGAGCGTGGAGGCCTTCAGCCGGGCATCCACGATCGCAGTCCAAATCGCCACGACGATGACGGCCAGAATGACCGCTCCGAGAATACCGATCAATACGGAGCGGAATCTCCGAAGAAAATCCGCGACATGGTGCGAAATGTGATTCTTCTCCTCGGCTGCCGCTTTGGCTTTGGCGGAGCGTTGTGCGCTGTCCATGATTATCACTCCTTGGGATTTGCTATAGCGAGTTCTTTTATCAGACGAGACAAGTACGTCCTTTGAATTGCGAGAATTTTGGACGTTTCCGTTTGATTCCAGCGATTGTCTTCGAGAGCTTTGCAGATGAAATGACGCTTGAAAATGATCAGGGCCTCTTTCAGGCTCTTTCCGCGGTATTCGTCGGTATCCGCCGTGCCCACCCCGAGCAGAAGGTCCCGCGGCGCGATGCGAGAGTCTTTCGCGATCACGACGGCCCGTTCCACCGCATTCTCGAGCTCGCGAACATTGCCCGGCCACGAATACGACAGCATGAGCTCCATCGCGCTCTCCGTGAAGCCGGCGAAACGCTTGTTGGTCTCTCGGCAGAATTTCTTGAGGAAGAAATCCGCGAGGGCCGGTATATCCTCCTTGCGCTGTCTGAGCGGCGGGACATGAATGGGCAGCACGTTCAGCCGATAATAAAGGTCCGATCGAAACTCGCCCTTGTCTACGAGGGCTTCGATGTCGCGATTGGTGGCTGCGACGATGCGCACATCGACCGTCACACTCTCGCTCGAGCCGACGCGTTCGAAGCTTTTCTGCTGCAGCACTCGCAGCAGTTTGGCCTGGAGCTTCGGGGAAAGATCTCCCACCTCGTCGAGGAAGATCGTTCCGTGGTCCGCGAGCTCGAACCGCCCTTTGCGATTCTGAACCGCGTCGGTAAAAGCCCCTTTGACATGACCGAAAAGCTCGCTTTCCAGCAGCCCTTCCGGCAAGGCCGCACAGTTGACGCGAACCAACGCGGCTCCGGCTCTGGAGGAGCGCAGATGGACCTGCTCGGCGAAAAGCTCCTTGCCCACCCCGCTTTCGCCCAGAATGAGGACCGACGAATCCGTCTTGGCGACTCTCTCGATGAGATCGAGCTTTTCCAAAATGAGGGGCGACTGCGCGATCAGGCTGTGCCAACCCTTGTCGGCCTCGACTTTTTCGCGAAGATAATGGATTTCGTCCTGAGCTCGTTCCAGATATTGGGCGTTCTCTATGGCCAAAGCCGCCTGTACGGAAAACACTTCGAGCCAGCCGAGATCCTCCTGAGTGAAGTATTTCTTTTGCTTTTTGTTGAGGATCTCGATGACGCCGACGGCTTCGTCGCGAACGCGCATCGGCACCGCCAGGATGGAGAAAGTGGGATAGCCGATCGACTTGGAAATGTCCGCATAGAATCGCGAATCCGTGTCGACGTCGTTGACGATGAGAGAGCGGCCGTGCATGGCTACCCAGCCGGCTATGCCTTCGCCGGGATTGAGGTAGAATCGCTTCGCCTCGCGCCCCTTGGGCCCGAGGGCTATTTCGAAGCGCAGCTTTCCGGACTCGCGATCCACGAGCATGAGCGACGAAGCCTCACCTTCGGTGAGGCGCGTCGCCGACTCGAGTATCTGAGTGAGCAGCGACGTGGCGTCCCCGTATTTCGAGTTGATCAGGGCGCTGATCTCGATGAGCGTACCGAATTTCTCGGGATCGATGACGTCGAACATCGCAGCCGCCGCCGCACGGATCGATTAGGCGCGAGCCCTAATCGATCTTTTTGCCGCCGTCCTTGTCCTTGAGAATTTCGCCCAGGGTGTAACCCTCGTTCGAATCATCCTGCATGAACCGCGATATCTCCTCGCGCTGCTGGCGCCTGACAAGATCGCGGATGGAGAGGCCGAGCTTCTGCCGTTCCGGATTGAGCTCGACGACGAGGGCCTTCACCGGCATGCCTGCGGAAAAGCGCTTGAGGGCATCGTCGTACGGCTCGTCCTTGTTTTCGGAAAGATCCTGCTTCTTGATCAGGCCGTCGATGTCGCCCTGGACCTTCACGAAGACCCCGAAATCCGTGACGGACGATATGACCCCGTCCACGGTGGCGCCGACACGGAACGCCTTGGCGAAAGAGCGCCAGGGGTCCTCGGAGAGCTGCTTGACGCCTAGCCGAATGTTCCGATCCTGAGCGTCGTTCTCGATGACCATGACTTCGATCTCTTGATCGACGGCGAGCTCGGAGCCGGGATTCTTGACGTGCTTCGTCCAGGACAGATCGTCGACGTGAAGGAAACCGTCGATACCCTCTTCGAGTTCGACGAAGGCGCCGGCCGCGGTGAGCTTTACGATCTTCCGCGTGAGCCGCATGCCGACCGGATACTTGTCGGAAACCTGATCCCAGGGATTGTCCTGAACCTGCTTGAGGCCGAGGGAAACCTTGCCGGCCTGGAGGTCGTAGTTGAGCACCATGCACTCGACCTCGTCTCCGACGTGGAGCATTTCCTCGGGTTTGCGTACCTTGCGGACCCAGGAGAACTCGGAGATGTGGGCCAGTCCCTCGATTCCCTCTTCGACCTCGATGAAGGCGCCGTAATCGGTGAGCTTCGTGACTTTTCCATGGACCACGTCGCCGATATGGTAACGCTCTTCGAAGGTGGACCAAGGGTCGGGCGTGAAGTGTTTGAGGGAAAGATTGATCCGCCGCTCTTCAGGTTCCATGCGGATCACTTTGAGCTCGATCTCCTGACCCTTTTTCACGAAGTCTTTGGGACGGGTGACGTGTCCCCAGCTCATGTCGTTTATGTGGAGAAGCCCGTCGAAGCCGCCGAGATCTATGAAAGCGCCGAAGCTCGTGAAGCTCTTGACTTCGCCCTTGACCGTGTCGCCTATCTGGGTGCGCTGGAAAAAGTCCTCGCGACGTTTTTCTATGTCTTCTTCCATCCACTTCCGGCGGTTGAGGACGATGTTGACTTTCTTTTCGGAGTAAAGGCGCTCGAGATAGAACTCCGACTTCAGCCCGATGAGCTTTTCGCCCTTTTCGATCCTTTGAACATCGGCCTTGGACGCAGGCAAAAACCCGCGAAGGCCGTGCCCGAGATTGACCTCGAAGCCGCCTTTGATCTCTTTGTCGATCAAGCCTTCGACAGGCTGATGGTCCTTGAATGCATTGGCCACCGCGCGCCAGTACATCTTCTCGTCGGCCCTTTTCTTGGACACGACGATTTCGCCGGAATGCGTCTCTTTCTTGACGAGTATAACGCTGACCGATTCGCCGATTTTCGGCGGATTGTCGCCGAACTCGACAATGGGGATTTTCCCTTCGGACTTGTAGCCAACGTCGACGAAAACGAAGTCATTGGTGACCTGGATGACGTGACCGTCGACGAGGTCCCCCTCCTCCAGCCCCTCAAGGCTCTTGAGGTACTGCTCCTGCAATTGTGTTTGGATGTCGTCCTTGGAGGGGACAGCGGCACCCATTTCCACTTCCTTAGCGCCCATATGGTTCCCTTAGGTGAAGAATTTTCCCGTATACTTTGTCATAAACTTCCTGTATGGTCAAGTGCGAGCTGTCCAAATAGATTGCGTCCCGGGCGATTTTGAGGGAGCCGATCGATTTGGATCGATCTATGGCGTCGCGCATCTCGATATTCCTCTTGATTTCATCGAACGATGCATTGCTGACGCCCTGTTCGAAACGACGCCGGGCACGAGACTCGGGACTGGCATCCAGGTAGAACTTGACATCCGCTTCGGGAAATACCACGGTGCTCATGTCCCGTCCTTCGACGACCGCATCCGTCGTTCCCGCGATCTTCCGGACGTGCGCGTTGACGATCTCCCTCAATCGAGGATTCGCGGAAAGCTGAGCGACGAGCGCATCGACCTGCGCGGAATGAAGTTCGTCGTCGACGTCGCAGCCGTCGAGATGAAGCCGCCCGTCCACGTATCCTATTTCCGCCTCCTTTGAACACTCGATCACGGCGTCCGGATCGGAAGGGTCGCCCGAACGCTCGAGAAAGCGGAGTGTCATCGCCCGGTAGATATTGCCCGAATTGACATAGGCGAAGCCCAGGGCCTCGGCGACCATCCGCGAGATGGTGCTCTTCCCGGATCCGGCGGGACCGTCGATGGCGATGATCATAGCATGCTCCGAATCATCTTGGCAGGCGGTGAGAGTTTGAAGTGGACGAAAATCGCGAGGCGGGGCTCATTCCCTTCGCTTCGCCGTATCTGGAAAGCGAAGACAGCTCCTCCGGGCCCAGATCGCGGAACGAGCCTTCCGCGAGGTCGCCGAGGATCAGCGGGCCGATCCGCACTCGGCGGAGTGCCAGAGCGCGACGGCCGAAGCTTTCGAGCACGCGGCGTATTTCGCGGTTTCTTCCTTCGATGAGGACGACCCGGGCGCTGCTCGGCCCGGTCCGTCGAACGTCTTCTGCCTTGTACGTGATTCCTTCTATTTCGACACCGCGCATGAAATCGCCGAAAAACTCATCGGGCAGCGGAGCATCGGCCGCCAGCTCGTACTCCTTGTCTATGCCGCCCGACGGATGCACGAGCCGCAATGCGAGCTCTCCATCGTTGGTGAAGAGAAGGAGGCCCGAGGACCATTGGTCCAGCCGGCCGACATTATACACGCGCTCCCTCACGGCGCCCTTGAGGAGATCGCCGGCGAGCGGTCGGCCTTCCGGATCCGACATGGCGCAGATATAGCCCGGCGGTTTGTTGAGAAGCAGATACCTGTGCGCTTCCTGAATGGCGAGAACCCGTCCGTCGAGCCTCACGACGTCGCCGGGACGAACCTTCGTTCCCAGCACCGTGACGCGTTCTCCATTGACGGACACACGTCCGTCCAGAATGATGCGTTCCGCCGCTCGGCGCGAGGCGATTCCGGCCCGCGCGAGGAAAACTTGAAGGCGTAACTGTTCGTATTCGCGATCAGGCATCCGACTCGTCCCCGCTTTTCCGGTCGCCGTCGAATCGTTCGCGTTCTATCTCGTCGAGCTTGGGCAGGTCGGCGATGCTTCCGAGCCGGAAGTACTTCAGGAACTCCTTCGTGGTCCCGTATTGGACGGGCTTGCCGGGCGCATCTTTCTTCCCGACTTCCTTGACGAGTTCCCTTTCCAGAAGGAACCGCATCATGCCGTCCACCGATACGCCGCGGATGGCTTCGATCTCCGATCGCGTGATCGGCTGGGAATACGCGATGATGGATAGCGTCTCGAGGGCCGCGCGCGAAAGTCGCGAATCGCTCTTCTTGCCGTAGCGCTCCTTGAGCGAATCCCATAACTCGGCCTTCGGCGCGAGTATCCACCCGCCGCCGGAGCGGATGGGCTCGAGCCCATGCGCCGGGGCGGCATCTTCTTCGACGAGCAGCTCGAGCGCCCTGTCGACGATGTCGCGGGCGAGCCCGGTTATTCGAGCTATCGAAGCCTCGTCGAGAGGCTCGGACTCGAGGAAAAGAACGGTCTCGACGAGAGCCGCTTCCCTGTCAAGCCTGGCTTCCATGTTCCTCCCGCATGACGTAGGCTCGAATGAGTATGTCGCCGAAGAGGCGGTGCTGGAATATCGAAATGAGCCTGTATTTCACCGCTTCCAGGACCGCGAGGAAGGCACAGACGATGTCCATCGTGGAACGCGGTCTGACGACGAGATCGGTGAACGCGAAGGACTCGCGCGAATCCAGGAGCTCGTGAATCAGGGCCGTCTTTTCGTTGATCGAAACCTCTTCGTACAAATCGATGATCCGTTCGGACGAGAGGTTGGACACGAGACTCGAAAAGGTTCGGAGAAGATCCCAAACGTCGATTCTTTCCCAGAGCTCGGCCTCGACCGCGAAAGGGAGGGGCCGCTGTATCTTCTTCCGCTCCACGCTCCACTCGACTTCCATCTCCTTGCGCTCCATGAGGTCGGAAAGTCGTTTGAATCGCTGATATTCGATGAGCTTTTCGATGAGTTCGCGGCGAGGATCTTCCGGCTCATCGTCGTCCATATCGACCGGCAGCAGCATGCGGGACTTTATGTAGATGAGGCTCGCCGCCATGGAATAGAAGTCGGTCAGGTCGTCCAGATCGACGCCTTCGTCGCCGTCGAGAAAACCGAGATACTGCTCCGTGATCGAGGCGATGGGAATGTCATAGATGCTCACCTCGTTTTTGCGGATGAGAAAAAGGAGAAGGTCGAGCGGACCTTCGAAGTCCTTGAGCCTGAAGAGCCTGCCCTCGCCGACGGCCCCAGGATCGGTGGCATAATCCGTCATCAAATGTACAGACGATCATAGCGGGCGTTCACCATTAGGTAAATACCCTGCGGAGGGAGGGCGCGGAGCATGGAGACTACCGACTCGCCGCTTGCGGGATGGCGGAGGTCCGGGGAGAGTTCGAGCAGAGGCAGAAGAACGAACTTGCGCTCGGCCAGACCCGGATGAGGCACGATGAGATCCGGCTCGGCGATGAGCCTCTCGTCGTAGAGAAGTATGTCGATGTCCAAGGGGCGGGGTCCCTTGGACAGTTCCGCGCTTCGGTCGCGGCCGAAGACGGTTTCGATATCGTTGATCGCATGCAGAAGCTCGCGCGGAGAGCGATCCGTACGGCCGCAGGCGACGGCGTTGACGAAATCAGGCTGATCTTCGACATAGCGCGGCCGCGAGCGCCAGAGCCGCGAAAGCCGCGCTTCCTTCAGGAGATCCTGAAGGCACAGAAAGGCCGACCGGATCGTCGCGGGGCTGTCGCCCAGATTCGAGCCGAGACCCAGATGGACGAAAGGCATGTTCTAAAAGAGACCCTCTTCCTCGGCCGGAGGCGAGGGTTTGGCGAAGGCACCGCTCGGTCTGGCCGCACGAGCAGGGGTCTTCCTTGCGCTTTCCGCAGCGGTCGCCGGCTTCTCGGCTACGACGGGCGGGCCTGCTTTGGCGGCCGACGCAGCGGCGGGGGCCGGATCGATGGCCGAAGAAGGTTCCGCCGCCTTGCTCTCGGGGTGCTGAGCGGCGAAAACGAGCTCTCGAACCCGCGCTTCGATCTGTGCGGCCGCGTCGAGATTCTGCTCGATGTACAGCTTGGCATTGTCCCTGCCCTGCCCCACCTTCTCCTCGCCCCATGTGTACCAGGCGCCTTTCTTGTCGACGATGCCGTATTTGACTGCGGCGTCTATGAGCGAGCCCGACCAGGATATGCCCTTGCCGAACATTATTTCGAGCTCCACCTTGCGGAACGGAGGCGCACATTTGTTCTTGACGACCTTTACCCTGACCTTGTTTCCGACGGCTTCCTCTTCGCCCTTTTCGATAGTCTCGACCTTGCGCACTTCGAGTCTGATCGAAGCGTAGAACTTGAGCGCATTGCCGCCGGTGGTAGTTTCGGGGTTGCCGAACATGACGCCGATCTTCATGCGTATCTGGTTTATGAATATGAGAATGGTCTTGCTCTTGGAAAGAGTGCCGGTGAGCTTTCTGAGCGCCTGACTCATGAGCCGGGCCTGGAGGCCCACATGGGCGTCGCCCATATCTCCTTCGATCTCCGCCTGTGGCGTCAATGCCGCCACCGAATCGATAACGATGATATCCACCGCACCAGAACGGATGAGCGACTCGGTGATATCCAGGGCCTGCTCGCCGTTGTCGGGCTGCGATACCCAGAGTTCGTCGATGTTGACTCCGAGATTGCGCGCATAGACCGGATCGAGAGCGTGCTCGGCATCGATGAAGGCCGCGATGCCGCCCTTTTTTTGGGCTTCGGCAATGGCATGAAGAGCGAGCGTCGTCTTCCCCGACGACTCCGGGCCGTAGATTTCGACCACGCGTCCGCGCGGATAGCCCCCGACGCCGAGAGCCTCGTCGAGCAGAATGGAGCCCGAGGGAATAAAATCGATCCCCTGTGCGGTATCGTGGGAACCGAGCTTCATCAGAGAACCCTGGCCGAATTGCTTTTCGATCTGGAGGCGGGCAGCCTCGAGGGCCCTGAGCTTCTCGTCCATATCCGAACCTGCGATTTGTGCCGTTTCTTTCTTGACCATACTGCCTCCGGTATCTCCACGCTCTCATCGGGCCGCCGTGATTGAAGTTGCAAATAACTATACATCGATTCAGGGCAAATTTGAAGCAGCTCCCAGATGAAGCCTCTGTAAAATGCAGAAGTATCGAACAAAACCATCACACGAAAACGAACCCCATGGAACAATGGCGATCGCCTTCACCAACTTGGGCGATCGCGCTCACCAACTTGGGCGATCGCGCTCACCAACTTGGGCGATCGCACTCACCAACTTGGGCGATCGCACTCACCAACTTGGGCAATCGCCTTCATCAACTTGGGCAATCGCCTTCATCAACTTGGGCAATCGCCTTCATCAACTTGGATGGTCGGCTCACACCAGGCGAATGTGCCGCCGTGGAACTCAGGTCTTTCTGAAAATATCGAGCGGAGGCAGGCGCGAAGCGCGCCGGGCCGGCAGGAGCGAGGCGAGAACGCAGACGACGAGACTCGAGAGGGCCACGAAAAGGAGCTCCGAGATTCGGAGATGGACGGGAATTCGCTCCAGGTAGTAGGCGGGATCGAGAAGATGGATGTGAGGCGGCATGGACGAGCGGAAGAGCCATGCGCCGAAATCAGCCGCGGCATTGACGGTCGTTTCCAGGACGGCGATGAGGTCGTTTACCCGCCAGGCCAATAGGGCTCCGATCGCGATGCCGAGCAGCGTTCCGATTCCTCCCGTGGCCAGTCCCGCGAGCAGGAAGACCAGGCCGATGGCCGAGGAGGAGGCTCCGGCGCTCTTCAGAATCGCGATTTCCCTTCTTCGTTCGAGCACGAGCATGACGAGCGCCGAACCGACGTTGATCGCCGCGACACCCACGGCGAGCGCCATCACGAGTATGAGAAGCGACCGTGTCGTTTGAAACGATTTGAAGAGATTGTACTCGATCTGGGTCCATGGGCTGACGTTCCATTCGGGGCCCAGGGTGCCCTGGGCCCCGGCCGCGACTGCTCCGAGCCCATGGTAGGGATCGGCGGTCTTTATGCCTATGAACGACCGCGAGGCGTCGCCCGACAGGATGCGGGAACCCGCTCCGATGTCGACGAAAGCCCAAAGCGCATCGAGCTCGCGATAGCCGGCGGAAACGATGCCGCGGACTCTGAACGAGGAAATCTTCGGGATGGACAGGCCCCCATTCGTGTCCGAGCCGCTCCGCGCGGTGACGACGCTCACGAGATCGCCGACATGGGCATGCAGACTCCTCGCGAGCGCTTCGCCCAGAAGAATGTCGTTGCCGCTCCCGAGCCGCAAGCCGCCCTCGATCGCGCGCAGGTAGGTCGCAGTCCCGCGATCGGCGAGAAAGGAAGGATCGACGGCTCGGAGCAGGGCTCCGGCCGTTCTCGAGCGGTCGAGAACGACGCCCGGCCCCTGAATCTCGGGGAAGGCGCCCGTGATGCCCGGGACCGCATCCAGCAATGATGCCGCACGCCGAAGGTCCTCGAGCGAGTTGCCGATGTAGGGCAGAGCCTCGAGATGGTAGGTTCCCGTCTCGATATAGCGCGAGGTGATCCCCTGGATCATACCGTCGGCGACGATGAGTACGACGACCAGCGGCACGAGGCTCAGCGCGACGCCTGCGACTGCTCCGCGCATGTAGCGGCGGCCGCGCCGGTCGGCCTCCATTTTCCTGCCCGAAAGAGTGCGGCCGGCGAGGAAGAGCAAGGGTCCGGGTTTCATGATCTGCGGAGTTCCCCGCCGGAGAGCTCGTAGCTCACATCCGCGGCCGCCGCCAGTTCGCGATCGTGGGTGGCGAGGATCAGCGTGGTGCCGTAACGGGCGGACAATTCGAAGAGAAGGTTCCGCACATTGCGCGCGCTCGCTTCGTCCAGGTTGCCCGTGGGTTCGTCGGCGAGCACGAGACCGGGCGAATTGACCAGAGCCCTCGCTATCGCGGCGCGCTGCCGTTCGCCGCCGGAAAGCTGGGACGGAAAGTGATGGAGGCGTCCGCCGAGATCCATGTCCTCGAGGAGCCGCCTGGCCTTCTCGAACGATCGTGAGCGAGTATCCCCGCGCATGTAGGCCGGCAAAGCGACGTTCTCGAGGGCGTCGAAATCCTTGAGCAGGTAATGGAACTGAAAAACGAAGCCGACGACAGACGCGCGGTACTCCGCGAGTCGGCGTTCGGGAAGGGAGGAAAGATCCCAGTTTCCCACACGGATCTCGCCCTCGCTCGGACGATCGAGCCCGCCTACGATCGAAAGAAGGGTGCTTTTCCCGCTTCCGCTCGCTCCGGTGATCGCCACGCTCGATCCGCCCTCCGCAGCGAATTCAAGATTGCGAAGGATATGCAGTTCCTCGGCGGCACTGGTGAAAATCTTGCCGAGGGCGCGACACAGCACCAGGGGCTCACTCATAGCGAAGCACCGCCGCGGGTTCGAGCCGCGAGACGGATCTCGCCGCGATGCCGGCCGAAAGAACCGCCGACCCGACGGCCGCGGCGAAAATGAAAAGCGTCTCGGGGAAAAGGACGCGCACGGGAACCTCCACGAGATAGAAATATCGTGGCGAAAAGACCTGGAATTCGCCCCCGACCGCCATCCCCCTGATCCGCGCGATGATGTCGGCGACGCCGTTTATCAGCGCATCGGCGCCGGCGAACACTTCGTTGACATTGACCGCGATCAAGAGGCCGAGGATGAGCCCCACCAGAGCCCCTCCCACGCCGACGGCCAGACCGTCCAGCATGAAGGCCCACTGCACGGACTCGGACTTCGAACCGATCGCGCGAAGCACGGCGATGTCTTCCGTGCGCTCCGCCACGTTTCGTCGCATCGCGTGATAGATGTTGACGCCCACGACGAGAAAAATGAGGCTGATCAGGAGCATCATCATGCTTTTCTCGGTGCGGAGCGCGCCGAAGAACGCTCGATTGTAGTCCCGCCAGCTTTCCAGGCCGGATCGCGGCAGGCCGTATGCGGAAAAGAGCCGCTCGACGAAGGCGGCGTCGGCGTAACGGTCCTTCAGTTTGATCCCATAAATATAGGAAACTGCGCGATCGGGCGGAAAGACGCCGGCAGCCTCTTTGAACGAGATGAAGGCGAGACCGGCGTCATAGTCGTAGTACCCGGACCTGAAGGTTCGGGCGACGGGCATGCGGACGGTTTTGGCTTCGATCCCTTCGGCGGCGCTCGCCGAAACTACCACGAGATCGACGGATTGACCCGGCTTCACGTCGAGCGACCTCGCCAACTCCGAACCCAGCACGACCCCTCCTCCGGGAGGAAACAAGGGCCCCTCGATGCCGAGAGCGGGAAGAAGAGCCGGGTCCCGTCGATTCGCGTCGGAGGGAACGGCTCTCAGCTCGACGGCCTGTGTCCTCCCGTCCGGCGATTGCACGAGACAGCGCGTCTCCGCGAAGGGCAGGACGCTTCGCACTGCCGGATCCGATGCGATGCGCGCCGCCAGCTTTTCATCGGGGCCGCCGACGCGATCGGCCTCCACGCGCACATGGAAGGAGGCGATCTCGAGTATCGAATCGATGAAGCCCAGCTGAAATCCGTTCATGACTCCCAAGACGACTATGAGGGCCGCGACTCCGATCGCGATGCCGGAAGCGGCGAGGAAGGAAGAGGCGGAACCTCCGCTCTCGCGACGCGAGGCGAACCATCGTCTGGACACGAACAGCACCCAGCTTCGCCGGCTCATGGATACTCCTTGGTCCAAGCCGGACTGCCGTCGATGAAGAAGTCTTCTCTGGTCTTGCGACCCTGGGAGAATTCGATTCGCACGAACATCACGCCGGCCTGATAGAGCTCTTCCACTCTGTCGTCTCCGGGCCGCAGAACGACCCTTCGGAGCGTTCCGTTGGTCCTGTATTCTTCCCGCACGAGAGTTCCCGAGGCGTCGTACGCGAGTCGGCGAGACAGCAGATCGGAACCCTTTTTCGTACGCTCCTCGATGAGGCGACCCGCCGAATCATAGCGATAGTCCGTTCTGGACAGTCGATTCGTGCCGTCGCTGACGATGACGAGGGCCGCCCTGCCGGCGGTATCGTAGTCCGTGGTCCGCGTCCGGCCCTTCAGATCGTCGCTCACCACTGTCCGCTGCGGCAGGGGACCCTTCGCGTAGGTATCGCTGCGGGTTTCGACGGGATTTCCGTCCTTCACGTCGACGCTCAGAATCGGCCGTCCCAGCGAATCGTAGCGGACGAGCGAAAGCTCGTCGTCGTGAATCGTCCATGAGGCCAGCGGAGTCGAACCGGAATTCAGAATTCCGGCGGAAGAGGAGCCGAATGAACCGCCGGTGACCACGCGGAGGAGACTGCCGTCGGTGTCGTAAAAATAGCGCAGACTGCCTGTGACCGAGCCTTTGTCGTTCCGTTCCTCGACACTCCTGAGTCTGCCGCTGCTTCGAAGATAGCTGCGAGTTTCCCGGAGTCGGCCCGATTTGTAGAATATATCTTCGAGAAGCGCCGTGTCGGGGCCGTAGATATGCTCCTCGACGAGAACTTCGTCGTGAAATACGAGCTCTCGGCTTCCTCGGGGGTCCGTTCGGCGCTCGACTCGGTCCTCGGCCCCGAGGAGGCCGGCCGCGAAGACGAGAAAAGAGAAGAGCAGGACGAGCCGCGAGGCCTTCGAGATACCGCCTCGTCTCATAGTCCGAGAAACCCGTCCAGAAAGCCGTCGAGCGAAAATGGGGCGATGTCGCCATAGCCTTCACCCGTCCCGACGAAGGCGGTCGGCAGACCCAGCTCCTTGGAGAGCGCGATGGTCATGCCTCCCTTGGCCGTGGAGTCCTGTTTGGTCAGGACCACCCCATCGATCTTGACGGCCGCCCCGAAAGTCTCCGCTTGGCGAAGGCCGTTCTGGCCGGTCGTCGAATCCACGACGAGCAGACGGCGATAGTTCGCGTCCGCGGCCCGCGTGGAAACCACCTTGTCTATCTTCCCGAGCTCGCGCATGAGATCGTTCCGCGTGTGCATACGGCCGGCGGTGTCCGCGATCACGAGATTCGAGCCCTCGGAGCGGGCGGCCTCGAGAGCGTCCCAGAGCACCGCCCCGGGATCGGCGCCCTGACCCTGCGCCACCACGCGGATGCCGAGCCGGTCGCCATGTATCTGCAGCTGGCTCACCGCCGCGGCCCGGAACGTGTCTCCCGCCGCGAGTATCACGCCTCCGGCCAGCCCCTTTCGCCGGTAGTAGTCGGCGAGCTTCGCGCAGGTCGTGGTCTTGCCGACGCCGTTCACGCCCAGCAGAAGAAAAATATTGAGCATGCCCTGAACGGGAGCGATATCTATCGAACGTCCATAGCGCATGAGAATCGATTTCAAGGCACGACGTATCGCGTCTTCGCCCGCGACACCCTTTTCACGGCAGAGAACGCGCAATTCCTCGGCTACCTCGACGGCGAGCGCGGGGCCGAGATCGCCCTCCACCAAGAGATCGGCGAGGTCATCGAAAAGTGCTTCGTCTGCTGCGCCCCTGCGGAACAGGGCTTTTATTCTGTCGGCGAAGATCATCGTGCGGCACTCCTAGCGGGTCGAATCGAGATAGCGGACGAGATGGATTATCGCGTTGATCGCGAGCACCACGCTTACGCCGATGGCGGCCTCGAGCGCAATCTGCGAGTTTTGGGCGTTGCTCACTAGCTGTGGATCGCCCGAACGGATCGCCGCCTCGGCATAGCCGTTCTCCAGGCCGACAGTCAAGGCGGTGACGGGCACGGAAAGAACGAACCATCCCAGGGAGCCGTAAAAGCTGTCCTTGGCCTTGTCGACGCGCCCTCCCGGCCCCAAGCCGTCGGAGGGTCTGAGAACTATATTCACGTCGGCGGTGCCCGACTTGGGCAGGGTGGTCGTGCCCGGTTCGTAGCCGGGAGCCGAGGCCGACGCGATGATTCGCGTCCCGTTGAGATCGACGTCCAAGGGGCCGGTGCCTTTTGGGAGCGAATCCAGGGATATCTGAGCCGAGGGCGGCGAGACGCTGACGATCGCCGTACCGGTCTTTTCGGGATCGAGTCGGACATCCACTCGCTTCCATTCGCCGAGATTCAGGTCGATGACGGACTCGATCGGAACGAAGCCCGGTGCCTCGACCCGCAGTTTGACCGGGCCGGATGAAAAACGATAGATCGTCCGCTCGCCCTGGGAAAGATAGGCACCGTCGACCGAGATGCGGGCGGAGTCGGGGGTCGCATCGACGAGAAGACGCGCGAAAGCCCTTCCCGCGAGCGACTCTTCGATCTTGCGCGCGAAGGACCGGGCCAAAGGCGAGGGATCCTCCGGAGCGCAGAAGCCTTTCCAGGCGAAGACATCCGTTCCGAGGGACGCGTCGTATCCCCGCAGACTCACTTCGACATACCCCGAAAGATCGCGAAGCGTTCCGAAGACGAGAAGATCTATTTTTTTCGATGCGGCGATGGAGGAAGGAAGACCCGAGGCGGGATCGATCAGATCTCCCCGGGCATTGCCATCCCAGAGAGCGGAGGGAAGCGTCGTCTCTTCTTTGGAAGAGGAGGAGCCCGGCGGCGAGCTCAGCTCCGACGCGAGCTTCTCGCGCGCCTTCGCGACATTCTGATCCGAGATGAGCAGATCGGCCGTACGCTGCGCACGGCTCGAGGCCGGATCGAGAAAGTGCAGGGCGCGGTCGTCGAGCCGGGCGTACAATTCGCCGCCGGCGGCGAATCTGTCCTTTTCCCTCGTACGAGCGGCGGCCGCCTCGCGTTCGGCCTCGCTGCTATGATGCGGTGGAAGGCTGCCGAGATCGGCGGCGATCAAGAGAGGCATGACCGTCCGCAGCGACGCCAGATCGGAGTCGGGGCTCTCCGCCGAAAAGCGGGCGAAACCGACGACCCAGGAAGCCGGAGCCGCGGCCGCGATGGCTCCCGCTCCGGCCGATACGTTCGTCGATGGGGAGGAGGTCGCCGATTGGGATGAACTCGCTCCAACCGTCCCGTTCGGAAGGGTTTGGGCCGACGACGCAGGTTGAGGGATGGCCAGAACGATACCGAGACCCAGAAGAAGGAGCGGTCGCACCCCGGCCTCCCGTTCAGATGTCCTCGTCCTCGCCGAGGTCTTCAACGAGTGCATTGCCGCCCTGCCACTTCCAGCGCATGTAGGACTCGACGAACGGATCGATGTCGCCGTCCATGACCGCCTGAACGTTGCCGACCGAAAATTTGTTGCGATGGTCCTTCACCATGGTGTAGGGCTGGAAGACATAGGACCGAATCTGGGAGCCCCAGGCTATCTCTTTTTTCTCCGAGGCGAATCGAGCATTCTCTTTATCCTTTTCCTGTCGATAGTGCTCGTAGAGCCGCGATTTCAGGACGCTCAAGGCCACATCCTTGTTCTTGTACTGACTTCGTTCATTCTGGCAGGTGACGACGATGCCGGTCGGAATGTGCGTCATGCGTACGGCCGAGTCGGTTTTGTTGACCTTCTGTCCTCCGGCGCCGCCCGCTCTATACGTGTCGATTCGGAGGTCCTCCGGCCTGATATCCACCTCGATCGAATCGTCGAGGACGGGAAGGACATAGACGGATGCGAAGGACGTATGCCTGCGGGCATTGGCGTCGAAAGGAGATATCCGCACCAGGCGATGGACTCCGGACTCTCCCTTCAGGTAGCCGTATGCGAAATCACCTTCGATTTCGAGTGTAGCCGATTTGATCCCGCCTTCGGACTCGAGGACGTCCACCACTTCCGCCTTGAACTTGCGCCGCTCCGCCCAGCGCGTGTACATGCGGAGAAGCATGCCTGCCCAATCGCATGCTTCCGTTCCGCCGGAGCCGGCGTGTATGGAGAGGAATGCACCCGATTTGTCTGCCTCGCCGGAGAGAAGTTCGAGAATGATCGCCTTGTCGAAGCGGCTTTCTATGTCCTTGAACGAAGCGCGAATGTCGACTTCCATCGAATCGTCGCCCTCGTCCCGCGCCATGACGAGGACCTCGCCCAGAGCCTCGACGTCGGTCTTGAGACGCTTCCAGGTTTCGAGACGGTCCCTGATCTGCTTTATCTCGGTCATCACGCGGCCGGCTTTGGCGCCGTCGTTCCAGAAGCCGGGATCAGCGGTAAGTCCTTCCTTTTGCCCTATCTGTCTCTCGAGGGTCGCCGGGTCAAAGACGCCCCCAGATATCGAGAATCTCTCCCCGGAGCGAGACGATGGGAGCTGCGATGTCGTCGAGCATTATGTCCTCCTACTCGCGGGGACGGGATGGATCGCGTACGATGATCCGACGCCAGCGATTTTCCTTGAGCACGGTCAGCGCGAGCGTTCCCTCTACCGGATACTGATAGAGACGAACGGTGTCGTAGGAATCCGTGATGCGATCTATATCGCGTTTGAGCGCCGCGAGAAGCTTGTCCGTGAGCGATGCGCACTCGAAGCAGGCTTTTTGGACGCGTTCGAAACCGTATTGCGGCAGCAGATTGTAGAGCGCAGAACGAGAATCTTCGCTTCCCATATCGCAGACTACAGCCACGAACATGGAGATATGGTAGCCGAAAAGAAATGGACCGTCAATTCGCCGGGTAGCCCTCTGGAAGGCGGGGCCGCGATCCGATAATCATATCGGTATGTATAGAATCCGGCGCGCGACTCTGGCAGTTCTCACGGCGGCGAGCCTGGCGGGATCGGCCTTCGTCTATTGTCAATCGGCCGCCGGCCCATCCTCGACGAGCCCGACCGGAGCCGAAGCCGTTTTCGCGCCCTTCCCCTCCCATATAAGCGCGGAGCCGCTGGCCGGAGGGATCAAATTGCGTTGGATCGACTCTCCCGACGTCGCCGGATCCTACGCGATCTACCGCTCTGCGACGCCGGTCACCGCATCGAATGTGGATTCGGCGACGCGCCTGGCCACGGTCGCCCGCGGGACGCAGAGTTATACGGACCGCCCCCCGGATTCGAAGCCCTATTATTATCTGATACTGGCGCTCGCCGCCGACGGCACGCCCTATAGAATCGTCATCCCCGCGCGCAACTCCACCATGGCGGCGGTCCGGGCGCCGGCTCCGGAGCCATCGGCCGCAAGCGCCCCCGCGACGGTCGGGACGCCCGTCTCCACGACGCCCCTTCCTGCGATAGACGGACTGAAGGCCACGGCCAAGGGCGATGCCATTCTGCTTTCGTATCGGCCGGCCGTCGCTGGAATACGCCTGGTCGTCTATCGCGGAACCGCACCCATAACGGAATCGGCGGACCTGCTCGATGCCGCTCTGATCGCCACTTTCAAAGACAAGAACGGTAGCTTCGCGGACTATCCGGTTCCGGGTTTGGATTATTGGTACGCGGTGCTCGGCGAGGACAATCTCAAGGCGGGGCATATAGAGCTGCGGCAGGGACACGATGTCACCTCTCAGCCGATCCGCATCGCCGCGCCTTCGTCGAACGAAGGGACTGTCGCAGAAGGTCCCAGTCCGCGCACGAGGCCTCTGCCCATCCTGGTCTTGAACAGAGCGCCGGAGGAAGGCGCGGCTCCGCTGCCTCCTTCGGTCCTTCCCCCGACCAGAGTCGCGCTCGCACCGGAAACCGAAAAGGCCGTCGCCTTTCTTCTCGGATCGGAACCCGAATCCAGACCCTCGATGCCCGTTCTCGAAAATTCTATCCGAAGAGCTCGGCAATCCTTCGGGCGGCGAAGACTACGCCCTTTCGCTCATCGTTTCCGGCAAACTCGACGCCAGCGATTGGAAAGGCGCAGTGGACGAACTGGACAAGTACCTTTCGCTGAACCGGAGCCATGCGGTCGGCGCGCGGGCCCATTTTTATCTCGGCGAAGCGCTGGCGAATACCGGCGCTTTCCGCGATGCCTTCTTCGAACTGCTGACCGCCCGGCAGGACTACCCGGCGGAAACCAAGCCCTGGATCGACTACGTACTCTTCAACCTGAGGAACGGCTGACGCGCCATTCATTGTCCGGCTGTCCAATAAGAGCCATCCTGTTTTCGTCTCCCTCTCGAAAGCTTCCAAGTGACATTGCAGAGCGGGTCCCGCCGCCTTGCGATGCCCGTAGAATCTGCGACGGGATTCATCCCCGAAGGCCGCCCTACTTCCACGGCAACCCCGCCTCAGCAGGCCCCATCGCCCCTCTCTGCTGACTACAAAGCCATGAAAGCAGCAGCGACTGATCCGGCCTCGGGATAGGGGCCGGAATAAAGTTTGGGGCTTCCGGGTTTAGTGCGGGTCAGCAATCGGAGGCTCCGGCAGCCGATGAACCGCCCCTGGTTTGCCGGAGACCAAAATCTTTGCGAGCTTATGGTTATGGGCAAAGCAAACAGATTCTCTCCCGAGGTTCGGGAGCGGGCGGTACGCTTGGTCGGGGAGCAACAAGACGGGGCCGCGGACGCGCGCGCTCGACGGTACGCTCCGGCCCGTTTTTGAAGATGATATCCCGGTCTTGCCGACAAAACCGCTCACGAACCCGAACGAGCATCAGCGTGACACACCACAAATCCTTATGCTCTCCTTCATGGCCCACAACACGAATCCCTGAAGAACCGAAACAAAATCTCTATGTCGAATTTTCACCATCGTCATTCGTCGTTTGAGTAGAGCGCAAACTCGAGGCGGTCTTTGGCCGGCTAAATGGTAGCGGAAGCAATGAGCCATAAGCGCTTTGAACGGCTTTCAGGAACATTAGGAGGATCGGCGATGAGAAAGGTAATTGCATCTGTTTTCGTGACTGTTGATGGTGTCTACCAGGCACCAGGTGACCCCAACGAGTTCGAGCGTGGCGGGTGGGTGTTTCGGTATTCGAAGATCTCTAATGACTCATTGAAGTATGCAACCGACCAGCTTTTCTCTAGTGACGCCCTTCTTCTCGGACGATCAACGTACGAAGGCTTCGCAAAGGCTTGGCCGACTCAGGTAAATGACCCTGTCGGCTACGGAAAGAGGATGAATAGTCTGCCCAAATACGTTGTCTCGACCACGTTAAAAACGGCAGATTGGAACAACTCAATAATCCTTGACAGAAATTTCTCGCAAAAGGTTACCGAGCTAAAGCACCAGCCTGGTCAGGACATCTTGGTCTTCGGAAGCGGTAAGCTTGTAAATAGCCTGCTAACGGCACATTTGCTCGATGAGCTCAGGCTCGTGGTCATCCCGGTGGTCCTGGGTGGCGGGAAGCGGCTGTTCACCGAAGGTATCCCAGAATGCATGAGGCTTGTTGATGCGCGACCGTTCACTTCTGGCGTAGTGATTCTCGCCTATCAACCTATTGGGAACGCAGAACAGATTGGACAGGTTGCTTGAGCCAGAAGACTGGCGGATCTCAGCTACCCGGCTGACTGAGGTGCCAAGTGGACCCTTCGGCTGGAGTGACGGCGGCTATCGAGCTCCGGCCATCTTCCGAAGGGCTTTTGGCCCTCTTCAAGTTGAACGAAGAATAGAGGACAATGGCTTCAGTCGATTTTGAGCGGCTCTCGGAGCCCCTGGAGTATATAGCAATGAAGCCGCATGGAACCGAACCCAACACGATGAGAGGTGGTTCCAAGAACGATCGGTAAACGAGGCACACCATTTCACGATTTGAACAGGCGGAGGTGAAATATGAGATTCATGATGTTAATGATCCCAAGGGGATGGCTCAAGCCTTGTAAGTTGTTATACTGCAAGGCTTTATTTTTTCCGTTGACGTTATGTTGACGTAATAACCTTTCGGATTTACCCTTCCTTCATGCCCAGGCCGAAAAAAGATGTTCGTTTATGGTTTCGCCGCGACCTTCCAGCTCCCTGCTACTGTGTCCAATACATCGAGCTGCCGGGGCGCTGGATCGTGACCCATGAGGCCACGGAGGAGCGCGCTCTCGCGTGGGCGCGCCGGAATCGGGCGCGGCTGAACGCCGAGAGGGGGCCCGAGCTCCGCGACTTCGCGGCGGGGATATTCGATCCCGCTGGCGAGTGGGTACGGCGCCGGCGGGCGAAGGGGCACGCGATCGGCGCGGCCGCGCTGGCGAACCATGCTGGGCGGCTCCGGAATCACATCATCCCGGAGTGGGGGGAGCGCGAGCTCGCCTCGATCCACCGCTCCGAGGCGATGACGCGGCACTACCGGCACCCGGACGCGGAAAGCCTCCTGCGCGCGGGGCTGGCGGCGCGGGAGGCTTTGGACAAGGCGAGAGGGTAGGGCTTAAGGCAGCGCGATTATCTTGTGGATCGCCTCGAGCCCCTTGGGTGGTATCGTGATGGGCTCGCCATAGTATTGCAGCTTAATGTCGTTGCTCGTCGCCATGGCTGATACAGCCTCTTCCGGGAGCGTGAGCTCGATGGTTTCCGAGACGATGCCGTTGTTCAATATTCCCCGGCTCGGTTGATCGTCCGAAAGATCGTAAAGTTGACCATCAACGGCCAGGGTCGCCTTGTCCATAAAGCGCCAGCCGTAGCCGCGATACCATACCTCAAGGCCATACCCCTTTGCTCCGTTCCTTTCCAGCCGGATCATAGACACGAGCGTGCCGGGGCTCGTACCACTGCTGTAGACGTAGGCTCGGTATGCGTCGATATCTCCCTTGAGATTCACCATGTGCTGATGCTGTATCTGGCCGAAGGATGCGCAGCCGAAAAAGAAGACCAAGGCGACCGCCAGTAGAGCAAAGAACCTTTTCATGTTCCACCCCCCAATTATTTATGCGTATCAATATACGCTTTCAAATTGATAATCATTTTATCAAGCTCAAGCAACATAAATGCTATTCTATTTTTTCGAGCAAGTATAGGATCTAATTTAGTGGTGGTACTTTGGTTTATGCTAATTTTCTCAAAAGTCTGCGCAGCCCTTAGCAATTTACCCAAAGAGCCTCTTCCGTATGCGCGAGGCCCGATCGAATGTTTTTTGTTAGATATTTCGAGTTGCATCTGTTTTGCCTGGATGCTCAATTCTGATTTTTCTATCTGCCATTGTTTTTTGATAATCTGTAGTTGCTGGATCGCGGTCTGGGCTTCAGTAGCATTATTTATTTTTACTTCAATTTCATGATCTCCAAATATACGAATAATATCATGCATATCCTTGCCATTATTCATGCATAACCCCTGTCATATTCATATTAGGGAAAGCAAGTATTCTTCTTGATGTTAATCTATTTTAATTTCTGGCAAGAGCCAGTTAGCCCCCGCCGGCTTCGACCGCCCTCGCCCTCCTACGCTCCGCGTAGGTATGGGCGAGGGTCGCGATCGGCTCAAGTTCTGGCTCTTCTAGAATCAGAAGGTCCTCGACGATTGAAGCGATTCGCGAGGGCGGCCGCCAGCCGGCGGGGGCCTCGCCTGTTACGAGATATTCAACATTTACGGCGCTTCCGGATTTCGGGTGTAATATTAAAATCCCATATCCAGGCCGCCGAAGTGAAATAGGATTGCCATGCGGAAGCGTTCTCTGTTCCTGAAACCACAAGCCATCCGCTTGATCTTCTGGATACCTGAGTTCACGGACTCGAGCATCGCGTTGCTGGTTTTCATGCGTATCGCATTCAGGATTCCCCAGAAGTACTTCCGGATCATCCTTCCAGCCTTGACCATCGGCTCGAGCTTGCTCCGGCTGATCCAGGACAAAAGCTCCTTCCAGCGCTTCTCGGCAACACCCAGATACCTATAGTCCCATAGGAGCGTCGCCGCTTCTTTGATTCTCCACGCTCTGGCCGTCCTCAGGTTCAAGCGTGACAACAGCATGAATGCCGGACGGTTTCCCGTCCGGTTGTCCGTTCTGGCTGATGTCCTCAGCCAGTCGAACTTGGTGCCGCCAAGCACGCTCGGCTCGCCTGCTTTGCTGAGCTCCCGATGTTCCTGTGCCCGGACCTTGTCCACCGCCTTGTTCAGGTGCTGGGCCACATGGTAGCGATCGAACGCAATCAGGGATTCCCAGTTCTCGAAACTTTCTCTCACCGCCTTGATGTACGGATCCCACATGTCTATCGAAATGCTTTCCAAGGCCTTCAAATCGGCCGTTTCCTGCGTTCTAAACCACGCGCCCAGAGTTCCTGCCTTCCGGTCCTGGAGAACATCCAAAACGGTGTTCTCGTCCTTGTCGAGGATAACCGTCACGTACTCGTGACGCTTCTGAAACGACGTCTCGTCAACCCCGATCTCCCGTGGTGACGATTTCTTCCGCTTCTCAAGCCCTCGGCGCACCGCTCGTTCCTGGATGCCGGCAACTTCGTCCCAGCTCAGGTCGAACATGGAGCCGACTTCGCTGATCGAAGCCATCTGCAGCCAGCGACATACGTGCCGCTCCAGCTCCATGGTGAAGCGGCTGTTCTTTTCGGCCCATGGAACCTTGACTTGAAGCACTCCGTGCTCTTCGCATCTGACGCGCGGAATCTCCGATTCGATGATCGTCTTGTGGTTGCAGGAATCCAGATGACGCCATTTCCGTGCCTTGCGGTCATGAATCGCCGCCACCTTGCCGCACTTCGCACAGAAGGCGTCTTCCCCCTCGGCGTACGCAACGATGACTCGCACCTCGCGCGTGGTGCCATCGCGGATGATCTCCTGCACTTCCCAGGGCCACTCAATGCCAAGAATGTGGCTATAAAACTCTTCCAAGGATTCGCTACTCATAACCGCATTCTACCCAATACTTCCACTCGAATTCCAGAAGCCCCACATTTACTGAAAGCGCGCGCGCTATGGCGACCGCTTCATCGGCCCGGGGAAGGATATTCCTACGCCTTAGACCATTGTAAGAATCTCGATTGATCCCCGCAGTAGCCGCAACGGCTTCTATGGTCGTGTTTTGGCGCTTCACGGCTTCCTTCACCCGCCCAAAAAAATCCATACCCACGCGATGTAACACATTAGCAGAGATGAAACAGCTTACAACCTGACAGGTAATCGCGATTTCTCCTTTTCACTAACCGTATGTGCTACAATAAGATATTGGACGAGTCCAGTCGCTTAGCGTACAATTTTGTGCGAATTCTACGCTGACCCCTGTTCCATCCCTCCCCGTGCCTCAAAGTGATCATTCAACGCGAAGGACCGCTAGGGCGATGTCGAACTAAGGGAAGAAGCGATAGACGGTCGTATGCGACCAGAGCGCGCCCGGGCGCAGGACGGCCGAAGGGAAGGAGCTCTGGTTCGGCGCGTCGGGGAATAATTCCGTTTCAAGGCACAGACCCGCGTGCTTATTGTATACCGATCCGCGCTTTCCGGCATTTCCCGACAGGAAATTGCCCGTGTAGAACTGAACGCCGGGCATCGTGGTGGCCATCGTCATCCGGCGACGGCTTACCGGCTCCCGCAAATCGGCGAACTCCTTGAGCCTCTCTCCCTCGTCGCCCTGGCGATCGATCACGAAGCAGTGGTCGAATCCTCCCGCCGCGGCGATATCCGCTCCGATCCGCTTGGGCTTCCTGAAATCGAAGGCGGTGCCCGCGACCGGCGCGATGCTGCCGAGAGGGATCATGCCGGAATCCACGGGAATATAGTGCGAGACCGCCAGGGCTAGCTCATGGTCGAGAATGTCGCCCCTGCCTTCGCCCTTCAGATTGAAGTACGCATGGTTGGTGATATTGACGATCGTCTCCGCATCGCTCATGGCCTCGAAGCGCGATTCCAGTTTTCCGCCGGCATCGAGACTGTAGAACGCTTCGATGTCCAGGCGGCCGGGGTAGCCTTCCTCGCCTGCGGGGCTCGTCCGCCTGAGTCGCAGCGCGGGCGCTCCGCCGATCTCCGAGGTCTCGGCGCTCCAGATGTACTTATCGAATCCCTTGATGCCGCCGTGGAGATGGTTGGCACCGTTGTTGGCCGCCAATTCATAACGCTTGCCGGAAAGGACGAATTTGGCCCCGCCGATGCGATTAGCGAAACGGCCGACCGTCGCCCCGAAATGCGGATGGGGCGAGGTCAGGCCGGCCAGGGTCGAAGTGCCGAGAAGGACATCGATCCGGCCTCCCTTGCCGTCGGGCAGAAGCATGGAAAGGAATGTGGCTCCGAAATCGCTGAACGTCGCCGTGAAGTCGCCGGCCTGGAGCACGAAGAGCGCCGCTTCCTCGCCCGTGTCGAGAGTGCCGTAGCTGAGCCGTTTGATGGACATTGGAGTCTCCTTGTCATCGGTTTTTTTCAAAAGTCGGACGACTTTTGAAAAAACTACCCTAAATTGCGGCATTTGCGCCCGGTTTCGTAGTGTCGGCGGAGCCGACACTACGAAACCGGAGCAAATGCGAAGCCAATTTAAAAAGTAACCAACTTTTGAAATTGGCTCAGGGAAGCTTGTAGTATATGCGGTAGAATTTTTCGAACCAGCGCGCGGGGATGAGCCGCTTGACGATTACGGCGAAACGTTCGAAACCCGGCCCCACGGTGGTGCGCACGGGCAGGCGCGGCGATTCGAGAAGCTGCAGGACGCGCTTGGCTACGACGAGAGGCGCGAAGCCCTGGGATTCGTCCCGAATCTGCACATCCATGGCGGCTTCGAAATGCTTCTTGTACGGGCTCGCATCGTCGGCTTTCTTGACATAGCGGCGGGCCGCGGTGAATCCGGTGCGGAAGTCTCCCGGCTCGATGAGACAGGCCTGGATGCCGAAGGGGCGAACCTCGTAGCGCAGCGATTCCACCATGCCTTCGATGGCGTACTTGCTGGCGGAATAGAACGCCTGGAAAGGCATGCCGACCACTCCGGCGATCGAGCTCAAGACGAGGATCTTGCCCGATCCCGCGGCCCGCATCACGGGCAGGACGGCCTTGACGCTGCGCACGGCCCCCAGAAAGTTCGTGTTGATCTGAAGCGAGATCTCCTCCATGCTGCTGTCTTCTATGGAGCCGGCTATGCCCATGCCCGCATTGCAGAGAATCGCGTCGATGCGTCCGGCCTTCTCGACGACGGCGGCGACCGCCTTCGAAACCGAATCGTCATCGGTGATGTCCATCCCGATCATCTCGAAGAACTCGTCCGCCTTCTTCACGTAGGCCGAGGGATTCCTGCAGGTTCCGAAAACGCGGATTCCCTTCTTCGCAAGATGGGTCGCGCAGGCGTTTCCTATGCCGCTCGACGCGCCGGTCACGATCACGACTCTTTCATGTTGATCCATGGTATCGCACTCCTTTAGGAATTTTTTGCTCCGGGTATTTTCCCGGTGCCGTATCGAGGCTGGGGAGAAACCTTCATGGATGCCGCGGCTATCAAATCGACTATCGCATCCGGAAGGAATTTCTCCGTATTGATCACGAGATCGGCGAAGGAATAGTCGTCGTTGTCGATGGCGTAGAGCCGGCCATACCGTGCATGATCCTGTCGATCGCGTTCTTTCGTAAAGGCCAGCACGGTTTCGCGATCGCCGCCCTCGGGACCCTGCCCCTGCGGTCTGCTGCGTATCCTTTCCGCGCGGACCTCCACGCTCGCCGTGAGATATACTCTCAGCGCGGCGTCGGGGAGCTTCCAGATGGCCAGCCGCGATCCGATTACGCAGTCGCCCTCGTGGGCCAGTTCGACCTGTCGCCGATCGACATGGAGGTCGTACCAATCGTCGGACCCGGCGCTTTCGATGATTTCCGCGAGATCGACTCCGCGCTCGGCGGCTATGTTCCTGAACGTGTAGTTGACCAGCCGTACGCCGAGCCTTTCGGCGAGGAGGCGGCTCACGGTCGTGTTGCCGCAGCCCGATTTACCCGATATCGCGACGATCATGCGGCCTCGCTTCTCATTCTATATTGCGCAATTGCTCGCGCACGTTCTCCAGGGCATCCTTGAGCTCCACGACCGCTTCGCTGACAGGAAGAAGGATATTCTTCGAGCCGATGGTATTCACTTCCCTGTTCATCTCCTGGCACAGGAAATCCAGCTTCTTGCCGGGAGCGGCCTCTTCCGCCGCGATGCGGAGAAACGACGATATGTGCGCATCGAGGCGCGATATCTCTTCGTTGACCGTATATTTCATGAGCAGGGATGCGGTCTCCGCGAGAACCCTACCCTCGTCGACCGAGTCTCCCATCACCTCGCGGAAGCGCTGAGAGAGCTGGGAACGGACGGTGCGTTCGATTTCGGGAACCCGAGAACGCACCGCGGCGAGCGACGCGGATATTCTCTCGAGCTGCAGCTCGATGTCGATCCGGGTGGCTTCGCCCTCACGGAGGCGGGAAGCCTCGTATTCGGCGAAACACGAGCCCAGCTCCGGCTCCAGTCTCGTCCACATTTCATCTTCGTCTATGTCCCGCTCGTAGGCCACGACCCCATCGAACGACAGGATGTTGCCGAGACGCGGGGCCTCCTGTATGCCGCAGGCTGCGGCTATCTCCGAGAGCACTTTGGAAACCGCGGAGGCGGCCGCAATGTCCGCGCTGACGGCGACGGGAACGTCGAGCTCGCGTACGCGGAGCCAGAGTTCGACCTTTCCGTGCCTCACGCGGGCCGAAATGTATTCGCGGAAACGGGGCTCGAGCCGCGACAGGTAGGGCGGAACGGAAATCGAAAGATCCAGGTAGCGGTTGTTGTACGACCTCAGCTCGATGTTCCCTCTGATGCCCTTCGTCTTCAGGTCGCGATGGGCGAATCCGGTCATGCTCTTCAGCATCCGACTTTCTCCGATGCGCACAAACGTTCGCGGAGCGCCGCCCCGAGGCGCCAATTGTCCCCGGCGCCCATGGTCAGAAAAAGATCTCCGGGACGAAGAATGGACAGGACGGCTTCGAGCGCGTCGAGGGGCTCGTCGAAGTAAAGGTGCCCGCCGCCTTTTCCCGGTACCGCACCGGATCCGCCCGTCCCGGCCCTGCGTCTGCACAGCGAATCGTACAAAGCCCTGCCGTCGAGACCCTCGACCGGCCGCTCGCGCGCGGAGGGATATATCTTATGGAGAACGACGATATCCGCATCGTCGAGACTCTCCACGAAATCTTCGAAAAGAGCCGCGGTGCGCGAATAGGTGTGCGACATGAAATCGACGATCAGGCGCCGCCGCGGCCAGAACTCCTTCACGCCGCGAATGGTGTCGCGAATCGCCGTAGGATGATGGCCGTAGTCGTCCATGAAAAGCACGCCGCCGGCTTCGCCGAGTATCTCGGAACGGCGCTTGGAGCCGGCGAAGGCCGACAATGCCGCGAAGACGACATCGACATCCTCGACCTTCGGAGATTCGGGCCGCTCCGCGCGCAGGATGGACAAGGCGAGAGCAATGGCGGCCGTCGCATCGAGAGCCAGATGCTCACCGGGGACATGCAGAGAAAAATCGCGATCGAAGCCCGAAAGGCGGAATGCGGCGTGCCCGTCGCCGGCCTCGTAGCGAAGGAGTCGAAAGGGACCCTCGGCGCGTCGCCCGTAGGGGGTCATCGTCAGATCGGAACGATCGGGCCGGACGCTTTCGGCCGCCCGGACGGCTCCGGGGTCGTCGGCGCAGTAGATGAGTTCGCCGTCCCGGGGAAGAATGCGGATATACTCGACGAAGGCGGCGAGAATGCTCTCGTAGCTCGGATAGTAGTCCTGGTGATCCGACTCGATACTGGTGACGACGATGCGGCGAGGATGGAAGTAAAGAAAATGGCGGCGGTATTCGCAGGTTTCGGCGACGAAGTAGGTGTCGCCTTTTCGCAGAGTGGAGCGGCCGCCGAAACCGGCGACGGCGGACCCCGCGAGAATGGTCGCGGGAAGCCCCAAAGCCGCGATGATCGCTCCGGTCATCGCCGTCGTCGTGGTCTTTCCGTGGACGCCGGCGATTCCCGAGGAATCTGCGCCGGCGGACAGCCGACCGAGAGCCTCGGGATAGCTGAGAACAGGTATGCCCCGGCGCGACGCCTCGAGAAGCTCCGGGTTCGAATCGCGCGCATACGCGGCCGAATGCACGACGAGATCGATGGTTCCGTCTATCCTCGAGGCGTGAAAACCGATTTCGACCGGCACATTCAGCTCGCGGAGTATCTCGTCGGTGTAAAAGACGTCGGCGACGTCGCTTCCGCTGAGTCGAGCGCCCCTGGCGGCCAGGATCTCGGCCAGAGCCGTCATGCCCGTGCCCTTCGCTCCCACGAGATGCACGCGAAGTCCCGATATGGGCGGCTCGAGCAGGCTCTGATTCATGACAGCATTTTAGCTGAAGCTCCGATCGGGAGCAAGGCGCGCCCGCCTCATCTCAGGCGCGCAGTTCGAGGGTGATCGAGAATTGGCGGGTGCCTTCGGGCGGCAGATCGAGATCCCATCCGATGAACAGATCGCAGCCCTGGTACCGCTCGACTTTGGTCGCGCCGTCGTCCACCGTCAGAAGAACCGGTTCGTGACGGAACTCGAACGCGTGCTCTGAACGCATCTCGATCCGCTCTTCGTGTCGAAGGTTTTCCAGTCGCAGCGAGGTTCCGGCCGAAAATTCGCAGACGGCGGCCGCATCGAAGACCGAGGCCTCGCGGCCCTTGAATATGCTGAGGCCCACGGCGCTCGGCGAGAAGCCTGCCGAGAAATTGTTCTCGACGACGAACCTGAGGGGAATGGGATCGGTATCCTTGTTGACGAGTTCGTAATCGACGGAAACGCCGCCCTTGCGGAAAATGAAAGTCTTTTTCAGGGTCAGGGCTCTACGCTTTCCGCCCAGGTCCACCCAACCATCGAACGACAGCGCTGCGATGTTCGCAGGACGGTCGGCTTCGACGAGGACATAGTGCGATATGGCGAAATTCCCGAGATCGGGGCCGAAACTTCCCTTTTTCGTGCAGCGATCCTGGAAGGCCATTCGCCTGGGCCCTCCGTTCGAACCGGCCATCACGTTGACGTAATTCCACCGGGATCGGAAGGAGTCCAGTTCCGTCAGGCTTCCGCCGCGAAGATGGACGTAGGCGTTGAGATCCGCTCCCTGGTAGAGAATTTCCTTGACGCCGTCGAAATCGACATCGGTGCTGATCACGCCCGGAGCGAAGCTGCCCCGAAGTCGCGTCGTCTTTTCCGCTTCGATCAACGCTCCGTATGCCGCGGCACGTATGGGAAGCTGAGTTATTCCGCCCGAGGATCCGCACCAATAAGCGTCTCCGCACTGCCCCTTCCACAATTCTTCCTGCGCGGTTTTCTTGCGCGACTTGTCGCCGCGAAGCTGGCCCACGAGAATCCGCACATAGTGCATCTTGGAATAGAGCGCCAAGCTCTCCTCGTGCCTGAGAAGAAGGCGTCGGAGACTTCCTGAATCCGCCGACGCATCCTGTCGATCGGACGGGACATCGCCGCGTGCGGTTCCACCCCGCGGGGCGACGCCCCGCTCCTGGCTCTTGACCATGAGCGAGAAGGATGCATTGCCCGGGAAATAGGCTCGCGCATAGTGACGCAGGGACCTCATGTATCGCGATGGCGTCGTCGTCTCGAATTCGAGACTCAGCTTCTGCAGTGCGGCGAAGGACAGCTCGAACATGACGTCGGGCGACTCCATCTTCGAGGAGTTCCAAAGCGAGCGTATCGCGCGTTCGGAGTAGAAAATCGAATAAAGAGGCGAGTAACCCACGCGATTTCTCGACTCCTGCAGGGCGTCCACGGGAGCCAGAGGGGAAGCGAAACTCTCGATCGCATCGAGAACGGGAAAAACGACGATGCTTTTTCCCTGGTCTTCCGTCATCACAGGGTTGCCGATGGCCTCTTTTTCGAAACCGGCGAGCCTGAAATGTCGCTCGGTCAGGAAAGAGAAGTCGAACCCGCTCGTTTGCAGCGTGGAAGCCAGAGCGGGCTCCCATGCGTAGTCCTGGATCCAGCAGCCTCTCGGTCGCCTTCCGAAGGCCTTTCTGATATAGGTAGTCAGAAGCTCGATCTGGCCCAGGCGATCGGAACCGGGAACGAGCGGAAGAAGAGGGGCGAAAAAGCCCCCGCCCAGAAGTTCGATCTGCTTTCTGAGCACCATCTCTTCCATGAGCATGAGAAATTCCGGATGATGCGATTCGAGCCACTTGAGGGCCGTGCCCGAGTAGCTGACGGTCGCGGCTATATCGGGAAAGCGGTAAAGCACGGAGAGAAAGGGACGCCAGGATATCTGGTACGCTTCTTCGAAAAGAGATTCGTCGGCACCCTCGGGGAGATGACTATACGTACCAACGATGACAGAACTTTTCTGCATGTACGGGCGTTCCTTTGGAAATATAAGGGGCATTATAGTGCACTGCCTTCGCTTTCGAAAGGCGGTTCAACTTTTTTTCCCGTCTCCTATGCGCCGGATGGCGCCCGTGGGGCAGGCATGCGCAATGTCATCCCAGGACTCCGACCATACGGTCATTGCGCGCGAAATATTTTGCGTCAACGCAAACTCGCCCTGAACGGAGCGTCGGACGCATTCTCCGCAGGCGTTGCAGGCGAGGTCGCAGTCGCGCAATCGTTCATCCGGAGCTCTCCGGGTCGAGCACGCGACATACCACTGCTGGTCGACCGGGATGAGAACGATCAGATCGTTGGGACAGGCGTGAAGGCAGGTCCCGCATCCGGTGCATATTTCCGGATCGACGACCGCACAGCCCTTTTCCACTTTTATCGCCCCGAGAGGGCAGGCTCGCGCACAGTTGCCGAACCCGAGACATCCGTCCTTGCATCTTTTGGGGCCCCCGTAAAGGGACGCCGCCGAAGCGCAGTCCCGGTATCCGTCGTATTCGAACGAAGCGCGGGCGACCGACGAGGTCCCGGCGCAGAGCACGACCGCGCGCTGCAGCTTGTCGCCGATGCCGGGGCGGCGTTCCTCGAGGAGCGAGCGGACGCTCGACTCCGTGGCGGATCCGCCCGGGCCGCACAAGGCGGGATCCGCGGCCTCGTACAGGAGGGCGCCCGCGTAATCGCGGCAGTCGATTCTTCCGCACAGGCCGCAATCGTAGCCGGGCAGCATCCTCCGAAGACGGACGAGATCGGGGTCCGTCACCCGGCGGCGCCAGACCACGGCGACGAAGGATGCGCCCAGGAACGCGCCGAAGGAAAGGAGAAAAACGAAGAGCGCCTTGATCCACTGCATCGTCAGCCCGCCAGATTCTTGATGAAGACGGCATCGAAGCCCATGAGCGCCATCGCCATGAGGCCGGCGGAGATGAGCAGCGCAGGCGCTCCCCGAAAGGCATCGGGCAGGTCGCTCAACTCGAGGCGCTTGCGCAGTGCGTCGAGCACGACGACCGCCATCCAATAGCCGATCGCCGAGGCGGCGCTCGCCACGAGAGCGTTCGAAATCGAATAGCCGCTGCGCGTGGAAATCAGCGCGATGCCGAAGACGATGCTGCTGATCAGAATTTCGCCGGCCGCCGAGCCGAGCTCCCGAAGGAACCGGGACTCCCCCGCGATGGCGCGGAAGAGCAGGCGTACGAGGGGAATCGCGATCGTCACGAAAAGCAGCAGGGCGAGATAGTCCAGGCCCAGTGGGGCGAGCACGAGGTCGCGCAGAACCCACAGCAAAACCGAGGCTAGAGCGTTTACGGCGAAAAGCGCGATGAAAGCGGCGCCGCCGACCAGAGCGCGCAAGCGGGAGGCCGGGCACGGAACGAACCCGTAGGAGAGAAGGGCGTTGGCGCCGAATACGGAAAGCACCACGATCCCGACGTAGCTCATGCGGCTTTCCTTCCCCGTCCGCCCGTCGCGATTCGATACAGGGCCGTCAGGCATCCGAGCAGAATGAAGCCGCCGGCGGGCGCCGAAAAAAGGCGGGCGGGCGAATCATCCGACAGCGAAAGGAAGAACCATTGAACGCCGGGGCCGGAAAAACTCAGTGTCCCTGCACCCAGCGCCTCGCGAAGGGCCCCGATGAGGACGGCCACCCCGATATAGCCGAAGGACTCCTTGAGAAGCGTCGTCCTTCCCAGCCCGTATTGGCTGCCGAAGATCCTGCCTTCGCGGTCCAAGGCGAATGGATTGTGCCGGAGTGCCTGCAGGCTCAGGCAGTTGACCGTCAAGAGCGGAATGTAAACGCCCAGACCCCTCGCCGTCGAGGGGGAAAATGCCTCGACCCCCGCCCCGATCAGGAGTGCGATCGCGGCCGAAAGAGTGAGGGAACAGGGAGTTCGAAGTCGATCGGGCACGAAGGACTGGAGGAAGGGCATGGCGAGGCCGATGACGACGGCCGATACGGCCGCGCCCAGGCCGAGCACGCAACCGTTGACGAGACTGTTCGCCGCGGCGGCGAGAGGACATATCCCGAGCAAGCCGCCCAAAACGGGATTGGGGATGAAGGGTCTGCGTTGTTTGTTCATGACTTCTCCCTGGCAAGAGCGCGCACGGCATCCGAAAGGCGGCCGAGTATGGCGCTCGCATCGAGGAAGCTTTCGGTCGCTCCGGTGAGGATGTCGGAATCGCGGACGTCGACGGTGCGAGCGGGATAGGGCTTGTCGCCGCCTCGGCCGATGAAGCTCGCGAACCAATTCACGGCGGCGAAGGGAGAACGCGGCGAGTTCTCGTCGATGATCCGTATCGACTGCAGCTCTCCGTCCGCTCCGACCAGGGCGACGGTCACGACGCTGCCGACCCTGGAGTCGAAATCGACGACCGCGCCGAAGAGCTGCGGCCCCTGTCCCTCCAGGCGGTACAGACGGCGTATCGAAGAATCGTCGACCGCGAGCGGCAGCGCGGAGACCGGCCTGCCGGCGAGATCGGAAAGCGCGGCGCGCTCGCGGGATATCGACCCCGAATCGACGACCAGGATCACTCCGGCGACGAGGAGGGCGAGGAGTCCCATCGCGCAGGCGACGAGGATATTCTCGACCATAGTTTCTTTTTTCGTCGGCGCCATCAGCCCTCCTTGGCCGCGAATGTCTTGTTCGCGCGCGGAGGCGCCGCCCTCTTGTCTATGAGAGGTACCACGCAATTCATGATGAGGACGGCGAAGGCCGTGCCTTCCGTCATGGATCCGAATTGGCGGATCAGGAAGGTGACGATCGCGATCCCGGTCCCGTATATAATCATACCGGTTCGCGTCGACGGAGACGTCACCGGGTCCGTGGCCATGAAGAAGGCGACGAGAAGGAACGACCCGGTCAGGAGTGCGAAGAGGACATCGCCCGTAAAGAGGCCGCTGCCGTAGGGAAGTCCGCCGAAGACCCATGTCAGGATCGAGAATACGACGAAGATGGTCGTCGGTATCTCCCAGCGGATCATCGCTCTGGCGAGGAGGATGATCGAGGCGGCGAGTATGAGAATGCCGGAGAGTTCGCCCGGCGCTCCCGGCCTGTTGCCGATCAGAAGATCGAAATACCCGGAGGGCAAGTCCGAACCGATCCGGGAAAAGAGCAGTTGGTTCATGAAATCCGTGATTCGGTGATCGATGCCGGAAAAGTGAAAGCCGACGGACCGCAACGCATCGATGGGATTCGAGCCGCTCGCGGCCGCAGCGAGAGGCTGCCGCACGGACTCCAGCGGAGTGGCCCCGCTGACGCCGACGACTGTGGCGATTCGGCCGGGCGCCGTCCATGCGTTCATCTGCCGCGGCCAATCGAGTATCGCGAAGGCGATCCCGGCCAGGGCGGGATTCATCCAATTGGAGCCGAGACCGCCGAAGGCTGCCTTGACGAGCAGGATGGCGAACAGGGACGATGCGATGGGAATGAAAAGGGGGACGTTCGGGGGCATCGCCATGCCGATGAGGAGACCCGTGAGAAATGCGGAACCGTCGCCCAGGGTAAAGCGCTTGTAGAAAGCGCCGGCCGCGAGCTCACCCAGGCAGGTCGAAACGACGGCCGCCGCCATCGCCAGGGCGGTCGCCGCACCATAACAATAGATGCCCCAGGCCGCGGCGGGAAAAAGCGCGAGAGCCGCGCCCCAGGTGATCGAGGACGTCGATTGCGAATTGAATACGTGAGGCGCCTGACCGAGCACGAGGTTGCGCACTCTGGTCATCGCGAAGCCTCCATGACCGGCGCCTTGCCGGGGCGAAGACGCGCCGAAAAGGCGGCCACGAGCGGGACGCGCGAAGGACAGATATAGCCGCACGCGCCGCAGAGGGTGCAATCGCTCAACCCCCAGGCTTCCGCCTCATCGTATAAACGATGCGCCAGATAACGGAAGAGACGCTCGGGATCCAGCTTCTCCGGACAGACTCCGGCGCATCGACCGCAGCGGATGCAGGGATGCCGGCGCATTTCTCCGACTTCCTCCCTGGATAGGGCGAGCACGGCCGAGCTGGTTTTCGTGACGGGCGCATCCAGATCGTGGACCGAAAAGCCGCGAAAGGGGCCGCCGAGAACGAGACGCGCGGGAGGACCCATAAATCCGCCGCACTCCTCGATCAGATCTCCGATCGGCGTGCCTATCCGCGCCTTGAGCACGGCGGGACTCTTGATGGCCCCGCCTCCCACCGTGATGTAACGTTCCATCATCGGTTTCGCCAGCACGACGGCCTCATGAAGCGCCATGGCCGTCGACGGCCGAACGATGAGAACCGAGGAGAGATTCTTCTTCTTGGCGCCGAGGATGGCTTCCAGTATCTGGTTCCGCATATCTTGAGGATAGCGGGTCCTCAGCCGAACGATTTCGGCATGGGCTTCGTTCTCCGACCAAGGCGCCATACTCTCTTCACCGCAGCCCTCATCCACCGCGATGACTACCCGGGCGGGCGAGGCGACCTTCGCGAGTATCGCGAGTCCGTCGAGAACCTGTTCGGCCCGCTCCTTGAGCAGAGAGGATTCGGTGCGGAGATAGGGCTCGCTCTCCACGGCGTTGAGGATGAGTATGTCGGTGGATGCGCGTTCGGACAGAAGATCGAAAAGAGGGAAGCCCGGCGTCTCCACATCCACCACTCCGCGATCCCTTGCCGTCCTGAGAATGTCGGCGCGACTCATGCTTGTCCAGACATATCGCTCCACTCTTCGGCCGAGCCTGTCGAAGGAGCCTTCCAGAGCTATCACGACGGCTTCGGATTCGCCGCCTTCGGCGAGAAGAACGCTGCGGATATCCTGCACCACGCCGGGAACGGGTGCGTGCACGTCCGATGAGCCCGGCCCGACGCCGCGGCCGACGACCATGCCTTCGCGAACGAACTCGCCGCGCCTCACCACGCAGCGGGCCGGAGCGCCCGCATGTTGCTTGAGCAGCACGACCGCACTGTTGGGAAGGAATGCGTTGACGATCGAGACTGGAATTTCCTGCTCCCGGTCGCCGCGAACGCGAATTCCCCCCCGCTCGAATGTCCGTATGGAACTCATGCTTCCTGCCGTAGTTCGTGCGTCGAAGAGTCCCGCATGGCGGGAATGACGCCGACGATCCGCCGAAGCGGAAGGATGAAGAGGATTATATACAGAATGACATCGATCGGCGCAAGCGGTCGAGCCGCAGCATCCGGGAGCGACCGCGGTTCGGCGGCGACCGCTCTTCCCTGTTCGAGCAGCATCGACTCTATGCTCCGACCCGGAGTGCTTCGGTAGGCATGTCCGGCCCAGGCATCGTCAAAAATCATCGAGGGCCCGACACCCTCGGGCTCCGGCAGAGCGACGGCGGCGAATGGCTGGTCCTGAGTCTGGTTCAGGACGCGCAGGGGAATCGCTTCTTCTCTCGCCAGATGCGCGAGCCAATCGGACAGGCCGGGAATGCTTTCGCCGTTTTCCGCGCGAATCGAAGCGAGGGCCTCGACCGGTCCGGGACGCAGTGGGCCGGTCGACGCCACGGGCATGGGGGCCCGAGCCTCCGTCCCCAGGCCGGCGGGCTGAAAGGGAAAGAGCAGATCGGCGCCCGCCCAGACGAAGACCGCGATGAGAGCGACGACGGCGGCCGAGCGATCCGTCGGCGATTTCGTCTTGCCGAGAGGGAGGGGAACGAAGGCGGATCGGGCTCGACGCGCGGAGGCGCAGGGGCGCAGGGCGGCGATGCTCGCCGCCGCCGAAGCGGCAAGCAGAGTATAGAGCACCGCGGCGATGAAATGCGGGCGAACTGCGAGGGATCCGAGGGCCGCGATCAGCAGGGACACTCGAGGTCCGCCGCGCACGGCGAAGCTGCGCACGGCGGACCGGAGGTTCGAGCTGCGACGATATTCCAGGAAGGGCAGGAGCAGCGCCTCGCCGCTGTCCAGAGCGGCGGCGGCCCACAGGACTGAAATGACGGCGGCATCGAAGCCGAAGGCAGAAAGAAAGATCCATGGACCGGCGAGAGCCCCCCTCAGCGCCAGGCGGCCGCGACCCCTGTCGCCGCGGAAGGAACGGAACACGCGCCGGAACCCGGGGCCCCAGAGCGCCGATACGATCATGGCCGAGAAGGCGAACGCGAGCCAGCGCCACTGCGGATGGGGCGAAGAGCCCGAATCGGGCAGGACGAAGCGACCCTCCAGGCCCGCCAGAGAAGAAGCCAGATCGGCATTCGAGCCGTACGTGAAGCCGGTAGGCACATAATAGACCCGATAGGCCCTGTCCGCGACTCGGGCGGAGAACCAGGCGCCGAGCCTCTCGATGTAGAGGTCGCGCCGAGGGTCGCCGGGAAGGAGACGATCGAGCGCGGATTCGAGCGTGGTCGTCTCGAGGCCGACCCAATCCGAAATCTCGACGGGCTCGGTGGATTCCGATATCGTTCCGCGCATTCCATGGGATGAAAGCCGGCCCAGGACGGCCTTTTCTTCCACGCTCGAGTCGACGAGAAGCATGCGATAGCCATGCCAGATCGTGGCGGACGCGGCCTTCGGCACGGAACGGGCGGCTGCGAAGGCCAGGAGACCGGCGGTGAGCGCCAGCGCCGCAAGCAGCGCGATGGCGCGAGGCCCGACATCCCCCGATCTGGCATTCATGCCGAACCGTCTAGAGGGTGCAGAACGCCATCGCGATGAAGAAGCCGAGCAGGCCCCCGACGAGGACCTCTACGGCGCTGTGGCCGTGAACCTCTTTCACCGAATGGAAGGTGACGCCGATTCGCGAACGGAGCTCGCGCCCCAGGAGGTTGAGCGTCCGAGCCTGCTGGCCGGCCGATCTGCGGACTCCCATCGCGTCGCGAATGACGACGAGGGCGAAAAAGACGGCCAGTATGAAAACGCTGGAGTTCGTGCCCTGGGTGAAACCGATGGCCGTCGCGATCGAGACCGCGAGGGCGCTGTGGCTGGAGGGCATTCCGCCCGTACGCCATAGAAAGGTCACCAGCACGTCGTGGAAGGACCGGGACCGAGCCCTGAAAATATTGATGATCGCCTTGATGAATTGAGCCAGAATAAGACTGAACAGGGCCGACAGGAAAATGGGATTCCTCAACAATTCCCCTCCATCGGGGCGGACCTGCGTTATCACTGCACAAGTTTCCCCCGAAGGGACCGCCCGTGTCAAGGCGATGCGTCCGGCGGACAGGGCGGCACGGGGCCCCCCCTGCGGCATTGACTGGAAGGCGACCCGGACTCTAGACTCCTTCATGCCTCGGGGAACGAATTACGTCGAGTTTTCGGCGGGCGTCGACGATGTGGGCAGAAGGCTGGACAAGGTGCTCCGAAGGTTCCTGGGAGGTCTGCCCCTGTCGGCCCTTTACCGTCACATCCGCACGGGGCGCGTCCTCGTGAACCGGGCCAAGTCTTCTCCGGATCATCGCATCGCCGCGAGCGACAGGATCCAGCTCGACCCCGAGCTGGCGCCGGCCGTCGATCGGGCTCGCTCCGACCGCGGAGAGAACGGCCTCGAGCCCCTGGGTGAGTTCCTTCTCCTGGCCACCGAAGATCTCTTGTTCATCAACAAACCGGCCGGAGAGCTCGTCCACGGGCGAGGGAGCATAGAAGATCGGGTTCGAAGGGCCCTCCGAGGCAGGAGCGCGGACTCGCTGTCCTTTTCTCCCGGGCCCCTCCATCGTCTCGACCGGAACACCTCCGGATTGGTGGTTTATTCGCGCAGCGCCCTCGGCTCGCGCGTTTTTTCGGAGCTGCTGCGGTCCCGCACCATCCGCAAAAGATATCTTGCCCTGCTCCAGGGCAGGCTGGGGTCGGAAGAGCTCTGGAAAGACCGGCTGGATCGCGACACCGGCGCCGGAGTCAGTCGCGTCGTCGCCGGAAACGCAGGGCGAGCGGCGGTCTCCCGCGTGCGGCCGCTCATCGTCTCCGAAACCCTCAGCCTCGCTCTGATCGAAATTCAAACCGGCCTCACCCACCAGATTCGCGTGCAGGCGGCGAGCAGAGGATTCCCCCTCCTCGGCGACGTGAAATACGGCGGCGCGAGAACCGAGGGCGGCTACATTCTCCACGCTCTTTCCCTGGAGTTCCCCACTCTCCCCTTTCCCGATGTACCCGAATGCGTCGTCGCCCCGCTGCCCTCCCCCGCTCTCGGTCGACTTGCGCGAACCTTCCCCTCATCGGATGTGCCGCTCGCCCTCGCGGATGCGGCGCGCATGTGAGCTCGGACTCGAAGGATCGGCCTTTTTCCTCTCTGCGCTTGCCAGCACACACTGCGCAGACTATAGTGGCAGGATATGAGCATACGGCTCAAGATTATTCTGGTAGTACTGCCGCTGATAATCGCCGCGGTGGTCCTGGTGGGGATATCGTCGTATTTCGTCGCCGCCTCTGCCGTCACGAGAATCGCGACCGATTTTCTCACGTTCAAGGCTTCGGAACTGGAGAAATACGCGGACGGGCAGTTCAATCTGCTCGCGCAAAACGGCTTGGTGGGCAAGCCCGATATGGAGACGGCCGCCCACGCGGCGGTGGAGTCTTTCGCCCGATCCATACTGCGCAACGACACGGAGGCCATCGTCGCCGTGGACGCACAGGGTGCGATCGCCATGCGTGCGGGACCGGCGGACATCGCGCCGGGCGAACGGAGCGCTCTCGCCCGGCTCGCCGCCGCGGGCAAGCGCGGCTTCGGCACGATCCGCATGGGGGGGCGGGACCGCGTCTCCGCCTACTTCCCCTTCCGTCCCTTCGGCTGGCTCGTCCTGGTCACGGAGGACAAGGCCGTGTTCTACGGCGACGTCGAATCCATCCTGAAGACGACCCTCGAATTCCTCGTAGCTGTATCGCTGCTGGCGGTAGTTCTGCTACTCGCGCTCGCGCGTTTCCTCACTCGGCCGCTCGAAAGGGTTTCGGCCGCCATGCTCAGGATCATCGCATCGAACGACCTGTCGGAACGCGTATCCGTGGAATACAAGGACGAGATCGGCCGGCTGTCCCACACCTTCAACATGATGCTCGCGGAGCTCGGCAAGGCCTATGAACAGATAAAGCGCTACGCATTCGACGCCGTCGTCGCGCAGAAGAAGGAACGTAAGATCAGAAGCATCTTCGAGATATACGTTCCCAAGGAAGTGATCAACCAGATCTTCATGAATCCCGAAGGCATGCTCGTCGGCGACAACCGCGTTATTTCCGTCCTCTTTTCCGATATCCGGAGCTTCACCAGCATTTCCGAAAACATGAAGCCCGACGATCTCGTCGCGTCGCTCAACCGCTATTTTTCCACCATGGTGGACGTGATCATGGGGCACGGCGGCGTCGTCGACAAGTACATCGGCGATGCCATCATGGCCTTCTGGGGAGCGCCCAAGAAAAAAGACGACGACGCCCTGCAATCCGTGATCGCGGGCATGGAGATGACCGAAGAGCTGGCGGCATTCAATGCGAGTCAGCGCGCCCAGAGCAAGCCGGAATTCAGGATAGGGGTGGGCATCAACTACGGTGTCGTCACCGTCGGGAACATAGGCTGCGACAAGAAGATGAACTATACCGTCATCGGCGACATGGTCAATCTGGCGTCGAGACTCGAGGGCGCGACGAAAATGTACCGTCAGCCGATCATCATTTCCGAAAGCGTCCACTATAAAGTGAAGGATAGCCTCCCCTGCCGCCACATCGATACGGTCGCCGTCAAGGGCAAGAAAAAGGGCGTCAAGATATTCACGCCGCGCCGGAAGCTTTCGGCCGCGGAGACGGAGATCTGGGATCTCCACGCCCGGGCGATGGATCGCTATTACGGCCGGGATTTCAAAGGCGCCAGAGAAGGCTTCGGCCGGATACTGAAGATCGAGCCGGACGATTATCCCGCCTCGATCTTTCAGGAACGCGCATCGATGTTCCAAAAGTCGCCGCCGCCCGAGGACTGGAACGGGGTCGTGGTGCTCACCGAGAAATGAGCTTCCGTCAGTCTCTCTCCACCGCGATAGCCGTCTTGCTTCTGCTCGCCTGGGGCGGAGTCGCGGAGGCGCAGGACTCCGCCTCCCCTCCTGTACAGCCGCACCGCATCCTGCTGCCGCCGCCGATCGTCGAGGGTGGCGAGGGCTCGGGTCCTCTCGCGGAGCCTTTCGCCTCCACTCTGCGCACTTCGTTTTCGAGCGCGGCCGCCGCTCTGGGCTTTTCCGTGTCGGAAGAATCGGCCGGCGGCGGCGAAAGGGACCCCGCCCGGATCGCCCGGGGCGAAGGGGCGGCGTGGTATGCGCTCTGTTTCGTCGCCGTCGTGAACGATCGGCTTTCCTACGGCATCGAGGTTTTCTCGGCATGGACGGGCGAGCTCGTGGCGGCCGACAGCTTTTCCGCCTACGCGGGGCCGACGGCATTCCCCCTCATCGACGATTCGGCAACCGGAGTCGCCGCACGCCTCGCCTCCTACGTCGACGGAGGCGAGGACTCTCCGCGCCGTCCCGTGGCCTACCGTGTCACGGTCCGTTCGCAGGACGAGGGCGCCCGAATCACCCTGGGTTCGCCCGATTCCAGGCTCTCGATCCTCGCGGGGACGATCAGGGACGGAAAGCTCGTCCTGCCCTACTACCCCTTCGCGCGAGGCTCGACCATCAGACTCTACGTTTCGGCTCCCGGCCGCAGGACCGAGACTGTCGGCGTATACCTGGGTCAGGCGGCGCCGACCGTCTACGCCCCTTCGCTCGAGCGGCAGAGCGTCCAGGATCTCCTGGTCGGAACAGGGACGGGGCGCCTCTTCGGAGTCGGAGTCGGCTACCGGCGCTATGTCGCTCCGGAGTGGAGCTTTCTCTTCCTGGAAGATCACCTGTTCGCCGGCTACGACTTCCTGCCCGGGTCATCGCCCTTCCTCCACGAGGAAATCTGGACCGGATTCGGCAGCTATCTCCTGCTGCCGCCCGAATCGCGTTTCCGCTTCGGCGCCGGGATAGGTATGGGCTGGCTTTTCAGCTACTCGACCGTGCCCGAGGCTCAGCGTCGCCTGTATTTCGATTTCGCGCTCCTGCCAGTCTATGTCTTCTTCGACTATTCGGTCGCACGGAAGGCCGCCTTGTGGCTTTCGATCAGCGCGGCATATTCCCTGGGTACCGGCTCTGCGGGCATACTCGGCCGCGAATGGATGGGCAGCGGGCCTCCGGCTCTGTCCGCGGGGGTGCTATGGCGGCTATGAAACGGCGATCTCGAAGGCCAGGGTCGATCCTGGCCGCGGCCATTGCGGCGGGAGGGCTCGGCCTCGCGATTTTGTTTTCCTCCTGCTCGTACCTGCTCGGCGACCCCTACGGCACGATAGGCGAGAGGGCTGTCGCCTGGACCGACCTAGCCGGAGCGGTGAAGAACGCCACGGGCTCCGGCATACAATCCGTCGAAAGGATGAGCTTCCTCTCCTCGGGAGGACACAGCTATGTGTTTCTCAATCTCTCCACGGTCAACAATACTCAGTGGCTGGTGGCTCTGGACGGCGGCACCCTCGACCTCGTCGACCACATCGGCTCGACACTTTCCAATCAGTCGGGGACGAACATCGCCGTGGACATGGACGGCGATTTCGTGACGAGCAGTGCTTTCGTCGGCTTGGCCCTGAGCCCGACGCTCGCGGTCACGGCGCCATCGCCTCCGGCCGGAACCTACTGTCTCGCCGCCGACGCCACGTACAACATAAGCATGATCGAGTCGGCCTCCAATCTCCTCACATTCGAAGGCTACGATGCGACCTGGACCGCGAGCGGTGCGGCGCCTCCGATATCCAAGTCCCTGACTTCGGCGGATCAAGGTTGGCAGCTGAGCGATGCGGCCACCTCCGGCGGCAGTCTTCTCCTTCTATTCACGGGCTCGGGCGGTGCGATCGAAGTCGCCTACCCCTACGGCGCGTCGATCTATGCGGCGCTCGGCGCGCAGACCTACATCATCGACGGAGCCCCCGACAAAAGCGCCTCGGCCGGCGACTCCAGCCAGATGGCCTGGGCGACGAGCGAGGGTCTGGTCGTCGGAAGTTACGCCAACAACGGCCTAGAGCTCGACCTGTACAAGCTGGGAGGCTCGGGGAAGACGAGCAGCTACAGTCTGGCGACGAACGGTTCATCCTCCGTCTACTTCGAGCCGGCCGGCCGGTATTTTTTCTTCTTCGATCGGAGCTCGGGGCGGCTCTACAAGATGGGGACCTGGTGGTGAGCTCCTTTCGGCGATGGACCTGGGTCCTCGCGGGCATCTTCCTCGCCGCCGGGGCTCTCGGCGCGCAGGGCGCGAGGGTGCCGCCTGCGGCGGCCGATCGCGTGTCGGTGCTCGTCCGGGTCTCCGGGCCGAAGGAACTCGACCTCGGCCGCTATGTGGATACCTTGTCGGCGCTTCTCATGCGCTCGCCGAAAATCCTGTCCGTGCGGCTCGCCCATGGTTCCGAGGCCGGAGAGCTCGAGAGTCCGGCGCGACGCGAGGGCGCTTCCGTAATCCTCGCCGTCGAACTCTCCCGGGAAGGAGCTTTCCTGCGAGCTCATTGGCAGATACGTGCGACCGAGGGCGGTCCGATCCCCGCTCTGGGATCCTTCTCGAAGCCCCAACCCAGCGAGGACGAGCTGGCCACCTCGTTCTGGGTGGAGACGGTGGACGCGGTGGAAGGCTTCTTGGCGTCCCTGCGGATCGTGCGGCTGAGAGTCAGCGGCTTCCCCGGCGCGGTCATAGAAGGTTTCGGGGACCCCATCCTGCTGCCGAAATCGGGCACCGCCGTGCTGACCTTGATCCTGCCCTCGCGTATAACATGGGTCGCCAGCGCGCCGGGGCGCTATCCGGAAAAGGGAACCTTCTACGCCTCCGAAGACGGCGAAACCCTCGAGATTCCGCGGAGGCAGTGGGCCCTCGATTTCGGCGCCTACGGTTTCTCCTTCCCCGAGCTTCGTCTCGGCTTTACGCCGGATTCTCTGTTCTTCGTTCGCGCCACTTTGTCGCAGTTCGCGCTCGGTCTGAGCCTGCAGTCGCCGAACAACGGCATCGAGCCTCCGCTCATTCTCTCCTTCCCCCTCCTGCAGGCCGGCATCGGCCTTGGAACCTACTTTGCCCCCCAGATACGCGAACTCAGGACATACATCGCCATGGACTTCTTCGCCCGTCTTTTTTCTCCCCAGGGTCGCGGAGTCTATCTGGACCCGGTGGCGCCGATCGGCGTTCAGCCCTCGGTGGGCCTCGAATGGGGGCGCGGCCCGGACGCGCGCCTCTACGTTGAGATGAGCGCCGTGTTCTATCCCTGGGCCATGCCCGGTCTCATGGCCGCCTCGCTCGACGGCAACTCGAGCTCGGATCTCATATTCGGCGGCAGCGGCTGGTTCCCCGGCCACCCCGGCTGGTTCCTCGAAGTCCCCGTCATGCGGATAGGGATGAGGTTCCGCCTATGAGGCGAATCACGGTCGGAGCGGCCGCGGCTTTCCTGGTCTGCGCGGCGCTGGCATCCTGTTATCGCCCGATATTCGACGATCGGATATCGGCGGGGGCGCTGTTCGCCAATCACCTGGGTTCGCCTTTCCGCACGATCGGTCCGGTCGGCATGAACAACGACATCACCGGCGGCGAGTTCGTCCCCGAGCGGAACTTCGATCCCTACAACGGGTTCTGGGTGCAGTACCAAAGCGGAAGCGTCGATGTCGAATTCATCAAGTACTCGGGCGGGACTTACGCTTTATCCAGCGCCACGACGAACATGCCGACCGACGGAGGGAATCTGAGCTTCGCGCACTCCGCCTATTTCACCGCCAGCCAGCAGATACTCCTCGGCACGGGCACAGGTTCCTCCACGACGGGCATGACCATGGAGACCTTCACCGCCGGCTCCCCGGACGCGTTTGCGCCGGGAAGTCCGTATGCGCCTGCCAATAGCTCGGCGCCCCCATCGATCTTCGGTCTCGGCGCGACGCAGGTGGCCGGAAGCGACACCGACACCATCGCCGTCATTTATCTCAATGTCTCCGGGCAGCTCAGCGCCACGAGCTATACTTCGACGGCTTCGGCCCTGACCGAGACCGTCGGCGATGAATCCACGCTCCAGGTCGGGGCCTCGGGCCCGAACTCGATAGGGAGAGCCTTCATCGGCGCCGATGGAGGAGGCTACGCGCTATATTACTACGGCGGCGGCCAGGTGCTCCGATGGACCTGGACCGGCACGGGCGCCAGCGGCTCTCCCGCGACGATAAGCGTTCAGGATCCCCTCGTCGCAGTGCTGTCGAACGGGATTCTCGTCTGTCAGGGCAGGGACTACCTGAGCGGCTACAGGCCGGACGGCAGCCGGATCTTCAGCACCCCCGCGGGCTCGGTGCAGTTCGTCCACGAAGTCGATTACTCCGGCACGGACTACTGCATTTTCGCGCAGACCCTGGTCGCTCCGAACAATCAAAACGGCAACTCCAGCGTCTACATCGAGCTCTGGAGGCTGCCGACCGCCGCCTTCGAAGGCCTGGGAAACTGAAGCAGCGAATTTCCCTATTTCACTGCGGCGCCCAGGGTCGCGATGAAATTGACCAGGAAGGTGTCGCCCGTCTGCAGGTAGCGCTTGGACTGTTCGTCGAGGAAGCTTTTCCTCGCGGCGGCGTCGCCGTAACCGAGTGCCTTGGCAGCGATATTGGCGGCGTTGTTGATGTCGTCGACCGGAAGGCTCGCCTGGTAGTCCTGGAAGCTTTGCTGGATGAAATCCTTGAGGATCGGGAAGGCGCTCCGGGTTTCCGGGCTGTCGAGGAAGGCGTAGAGACTCGAAAGGCGAGCGTTCATGCCTGCGGGGCCTGGGTTCGCCTGTATCTGCTTCGAGAAGTCGGCGTAGGTGGCGAGCAGGCCGTCGTAGCGATCCGCGAGAGCGGCGAGCCTGTTCTTCTCTTTGAGCAGCGCGTCGTAGTCTCCGCTCGCAGCGGCCCGAGCTGCGGCGGGCGTCGCGGCTCCCGCCTTCGCCGCCGCGGCCGCAGTCTCTTCCGTGGCCGTCTTGAGCTTGTCCGTAAGATCGGCCACTTGTCGCTGAGCGTCGGCGAGCTCCGATTTGGCCTGGTCGCGCTCGGCCTGGGCCTGCTTGGCCGCCGCGTCGAGACTCTGATTCCGGGCGCCGATATCGTTCGCCGCCTTGTCGCTCGCGGCCTGGAGCGCGGCCATGCGGGCGGCCGCGGAATCGGCTTGCGCGGAAATATCCCTGCTCATGCCGTCCCGCGCCGAGGCTATGCCGGCCAGAGCCTCCCTGCTCTGGCCGGCAAAGGGATAGGATGCCAGCACGCCGACGAAGCCGGTGATCGCGTCGGACCAGCGGGCGGCGGCGAGGTCGCGACCTGCGACGGCCATGGGCTCCCGCGCCGCTCTCGTATCGGCGGCGGCCCTTGAACTGTCGGTCGAATTCGATCCGATGGTCCCCAGACGCTGGACGATCGTTTCCCGGGTGGCGTCGTCGATGGGCAGATAGCCCAGCGCCTCCGCGTAGCTGCGAGACGCGGTCGCGAAGTCCCGGGACACGAACGCGGCATCGGCGCGATTCAGGGCATCGTCGAGGCGCCCTTTTCTGGCCGTCTCCTGGTCCTGGAGCTGCCCGAGGAAAAAGTTGTGCGCGGCGAGGATCTCCGGGACCTGAGCGAGGGCTTCCCGATACTTGGCTTGGGCGGCGGCGAGGTCTCCGGCCTGCAGGGCCTTGTCCCCGGCCGCCGCCGCGGCCTGCGCGGCGGAGAGCAGCTCGGCCTGGACGAGAAGCTGGTTCGCGTTCGCGCTCGATCTGTCCAGCTCTTCCTTGGCCAGCGTTCCCAGCGCATCGGCTACGAAAAGATCCGCCGCCCGCCGCCCCTGTATCGAGGGAAGGCCCGCGATGCTCGGATCGTTGAGGTAGGCGCCGAGAGCCGAGGCTCCGGCGGCCGCGTCTTCGAATCGTCGGTCGCGCAGGGCCTGGCGGATGGTATCGTAGAGTCCCAGTATTCGGTCCTCGATGGCCTGCTCCTGGCTGCGTTGATTGTTCAGCAGAGCGAGCTGGGCCTCGGCCTGGGCCAATCCCGCCTGGGCTGTGGCGGTCTGAGCTTCGAGAGCCTGGGTCTTGGCACCGAGGGAAGCGCGAAGCTGATCTTCGCGCTGTTTGGCTTCGTCCAGAATTTTTTGCCGGTCCGCGCCGAGAGCCTCGATATTGGCCTGATATTCGCCGCGAAGTCTGGCGTAGTTCGCGTCGGCCTGCGTGCGTTCGGCCTGGGCCTTTTGGGTGAAGTCATCGAGCTGGCGCCTGAACTCGGCGCTCTTCTGCGCCTCGAATGTTTTCATCCTTTCCTGGATCGACGCCGCGGATATTCCGAGCGCCGCCAAGCGCTGGCGTTCCTTGTCGAGCTCCGCCTGCATCTGGGTCTGCAGCTCGGCCTCCCTCTGTTTCACGCGATCGTCGATGCTCGCAGCCAGGGCATTTCTCTCCCGGTCGAGGCTGGTGAGCCTGGACTGGATGTCGGCGATCGCCTTGTCCTTGGCCTGGAGCTGCGAATCCGAGTCGCGGCGGATTTCCTCGATCAGCTTGCCCTCGGCACTGGTCAGAGCGGCGCTGCCGGTCTCGATGCTGCGGTCCTTCTGGCGGAAAAGATAGGAGAGGCCGAAGAGGATGCCGACCGTCAGAGCGGCGGCGAGAATGTTGACGACGAGGGGAAACACGAATCCCTTGCGCTGGGGACTCAGAGCCATGGATTCGGGACTCGCGGTGATACGGTTGCCGGTGGCCACTTTTTCGATGGCCTGGAGTATTTCGCGGCGATCCTCGGCGGTGATTCCTTCCGATTCCCTGGCGGCTTCGAATCCGGGTTCGAAGCCGAAGGTCGTGCTCTGGGAACGGAGGTTCGACGCCCGCTTCAGAAGGCCCGAGCTGCCGGTCACGGTCATTCCATCTCCTCGCTATCGATAAGTATCGGCAATTCGGGCTTCGCGGCGCCGGAGCGCGCGGCTAGATTCGGTAGAGTTCCGCTCGTGCATGCCAATTTCCTTTCTCACCCTCACGGAGCTCCAGATCCGCGAAATAGCCCTCGCTGAAGGGGCCCGGATTGACGACGAGAGTCCCTCCCCGCAGGGTCGAAGAACGGGACTCGTGAATGTCGGACAAGGCCATAACACGCATGACTACAATATAGCGCCCGGCCGCCTGCAGCGAAAGACGTACGCGTCACGGGCTCAGGCATCCGACGCTTCGATTCGGCGGGCGGAGTAGTCGACGAGGAGTCGCACGGAAGCGCCGGGCTCTCCGGATTCGAAGGCCATCCTCGAGCCGGCCAGGTATTCCTCGAGGCCGAGCCTCTGTCCCTCGTTCGGAGGAAAGAGACAGCAGCGCAGGGCTTCGAGGCTTCCGTGCGGCATGCCGTCGGAGCCGAAGACCAGGTCCACTCCGGGGCGGAAGCCCAGCCTGTCGACCAGCATTCTGATCGGATTGTTCTCGGCCCGGTGCCGTTGGCAGAGCCTGTCGGCGTAGAGATCGGAGTCCGTGCTGAAATTGGGTTGAATCGAAAGCACGAGACCGAGATCGCGCGCGGCCCGCCCTTGGGCTTCCGAAATAAACTGCACATGCTCAAGTCGCCCGGACTTGAACTCGAGTCCTTCCCCGCGCAGCCGCCTCAGGACTTCGAGGATCTGCCCTATCGCCCTATGGCCGAGCGCATGCGCGGACAAGCGGGTTTTCATGGCCGCGAACTTCGCGAGCAATGCCAGGAGTTCCTCGTCGCGATAGAGCAGAATCCCCGATGAAGCGTCGAGGAAGGGCCCGTCGAGCGCGGCGCTTCGGGCCCCGAGAGAGCCGTCGAGAAATATCTTGATGCCGCTGCACCGAGCGCGTTCCCGCTCCGAGAGGCTTTCGAAGACCTTGGGCGTGGCCCAACCGAGTATCCGATCCTCGAACCCGGTTTCGGCGTAGAGGCCGAGCGTCTCGCCTCCGGCGATGGTCATGTCCTCCAGGGAACGGATGCCGAGGGCGGCCATTTTCTCCATGAAGCGTATGAGTTTTTCCCGGTCGAGGCCGGCGAGCCGGCCGTAGAAGGCGAAGAGATCGGGGAGGTTGCGCTCTCCCCACCTCCAATCGCCGCCGCACTCCGCGAACTCCGGCCAGAGCTCCGCGATGAAGACCCGCGCCGACGGGGAATACGCATAGCCGTGCAGGCTCGCGTTGACGATCAGGACAGGAGGGAGCTTATCGAGTGCGGGAGGATCGAGCCTCAGACTGTCGCTGCGCCAGCCCTTCACGAGGCTCAGCCTGTCCGGCGGAAGAGACTCGAGCAGTGTCCGCGCTCCCGCGGCATCGAGGCCGCTCAGGTCGGGGATGCCGTCCATGGCGGCGTAGAGACTGACGTGGGAATGATGATCGTGGAGGAAGGGAAGCTCGACTATGGTTTCCATGGGTGGATTATAGCCGGAAGAGCATACTTACGCAGTCGTCCGTGATCGCCACGTACCTTCGCTTGCGGTCGCGGAGACGGCTGATCCAGTGCCGATCGCAGTCGGCCGGGCAGACGCCGCCCTCCGCGTGATGCTTTCGCAGGCAGCCTGAGCTCAGGAAAAGAGGAGGCTCGAACCGAGGGTCGACCGCCGCCAGGGAAGGCCCATGCCCGCCGAGAGCCTTGCGGAGTTCGCGCAGATCGCTCTCCTCCGCCTCGAGGTAGAAATAGGCGAAGGCGAGCCGCTCCGAAAGCCAGGGAAGGAAGGCGAAGCTCGCGAGCGTCAGGCGATTGGCGACATAGAGGTGGATGTCCAGGAAGAAACGCAGTCCGCGGGCCTCGGGATCCCGAGCCGAGAACTCTTCAATCAGGCTCTGGGCGAAGGCGATGTGGTGGAGGGCATCGAGTCCGACGACGACCGAGTTTCCCTCGTCCAGAATTCCCTCGATCCGCAGGCGAACCAGCTTTTCATATTCGCCGATATCGGCGACCAGGGCCGCGAGGGGCAGATAATATCGACCTTCGATCCGGGGAAGCGGAGCCCGTTCGCGGAGGAGGCGCGGCGTGGCGAAGGGCATTCCCGAGGCCGGCTCCTCCACGGCGAACACGAGCTCGGATCGCGGAGGAGGGGCGATCGACTCCTCTACCGAAGCCGCCGGTGCATCCGGATTCCAGCGAGCCGCCGCGGCCGCGAGCTCTTCGTATCGTATCGCGACGAGCCGCCGCGCCTCGGCGTACAGCCTGTTCTTCTCGCGCTTGAGGACCGAGGGAGGAAGGAAGAGATCGCCGGGAGAGAGCCTGAGCCTCTCTTCGCCGGAGTCCAGGTCCACGCTCTCGCCCGGCTCGAAGCCCGGCACGAGACGAAAGTCCGCATCGCCGGACTCCTCGAAAATGTTCAAAGCCTCGATGAATCCCCCCGGGCGCCGCGCCTTCTGCAGAGCCAGGATCTCGCCCCTCCCGATCTCGACGCCGCCGGCCTCGTCACCCCCGACCGGGGGACTTTGCAGCCTGAGCCCGAGGCCGCCTTGAGTAAAGAATAGTGTGGCGGGGATATCCTGGCGCCGGGGCGGATACTCTTCGGGACTCGGCTGCCGGCGGTCCAGTTCGCGAGCCGATATTCTGCGAAGCTCGCTGCCGACCTGCGCCGATCCCGGGCAGTCGATCTCCACCCTGCCGCCCGGACGGGCGATGCCGAGCTCGCGGCCCGTGCGCTCGTCGCGCAGGCCCGTCGCCGAAAAGGCCAGAGGGCGCGAGGGATCACCATCCTCGAAAAGGAGGACCCCATCTCGCAGTCCGAGGCGCGTCGCGAGATCCACGACGATTCGCTCGCCGCGGCGAGCGATTATTCGACCCGCATGGACGCCGCGGTGGCCGGGGAAGGCCGGATCGATGAGCCGATCCCCTCCCCGCGAGGCGAACCATGCCTCCGTGGGCTCGCGCGAAAAGGCCAGATCGGCGGCCTCGCTGCTCGCGGCCAGGTCTTCGTCGGCGACATCCCTTCCCGCGAGCCTATCCAGGATGCCGCGATATAACCGGGCCACCGCGAAACCATACTCGGGCCCTTTCATCCTCCCCTCGACCTTGAGGCTCGAAGCGCCAGCCTGCGCCAGGGCCGCGATGCGCTTCGTCAGGCGCAGATCGCGGCAGGAGAAAAGATACGAGGAGCCGCCCCGCCCCGCCGGGTCCTCACGGGAGTAGTACGAGCGGCAGACCTGAGCGCATTCGCCGCGATTGCCCGAGCGGCCGACGAGAAGGCCGGAGGCGAGACAGAGCCCCGAGAAGGAATAGCAGAGGGCCCCGTGGACGAAGACTTCGAATTCCAGTTCCGGAGCCTCCGCCGCGAAACGGCGGAGGTCGGCGAGCGAGGATTCGCGCGGGAGCACGATCCGATCGATGCCCAGTCGGGCGGCCAGATGCGCGGCCTGCGGCGTTTGAATGGCCATCTGTGTCGAGGCGTGGAGACTCAAGGCGGGGAAACGCTCGCGAACGAGGCGCGCGAGGCCCCAGTCCTGGACGATGATCGCGTCGGGCGGAAATCGGGAGAGAAACACCAGGAGGCCGGTGATATCCCCGAGCTCCTTTTCGAGAATCACGGTGTTGAGCGCGGCGTAAAGCCGGACCCCGCGGTCCCGCGCATGTCCGAGCAGGCGCCGGTATTCCAGCCTATCGAGATTCCTCGCCTGCTTGCGGGCCGAATAATCGGCGAAGCCGAAATAGAGGGCGTCGGCCCCGCCTTCGATGGCCGCGAGCGCGGATTCGAAGCTGCCGGCCGGGAGGAGGAGCTCGGGGATGCGGAGGATCTCGGCGCGCGAATCGGAAGCCATGATGCGACGCTAGCACGAAGACTTTCGAGCTACAAGTCTATGCGCGACCGGATGCGGCCTAGTGCTCTCCCGCCGCCGATCCTCGGTGTGAAACGCGAGCGCGTTTCGCGCCATGCGCGGCCCTCTTGCTCATTTTGCGGTTTTCTGCGAAAAAGAGCGCACAGTGATAAGCGTAAACGACCTCGCGCTCGCCTTCGGCGACCGCGTTCTGTTCAAGGATGTCGAGCTCAAGTTCACACCCGGCAACTGCTACGGCATCATCGGAGCCAACGGAGCCGGGAAAACCACGTTTCTCGGATTGCTCGCCGGACAACTTGCGGCCGACAAGGGCGAGATCGTCATCGGCGCGGGAAAACGCGTCGCTCTGCTGCAACAGGACCACTTCGCCTTCGAAGATCTCAGGGTCCTCGACACGGTCATCATGGGCTGGCCCAAACTCTTCGCCGTGATGAGAGAGCGGGAAACGCTCTACGAAAAGGCCGACTTCTCCGAAGCCGACGGCTTGCGGGCGAGCGAGCTCGAGGCCGAGTTCGCCGAGCTGGGCGGATGGGAAGCCGAAGCGCAGGCGGCCGTGCTCATGTCGGGGCTCGGCGTCCAGGAAGCGCACCACGAGAAGTTCATGCGGGAAGTGGACGAGGGGACCAAGGTGCGGGTTCTGCTCGCCCAGGCGCTGTTCGGCAATCCCGACGTTCTGCTCCTCGACGAGCCGACCAACGGCCTGGACCTGGAGTCCATTTCCTGGCTCGAGGAATTCCTCATAGAATTCCCGAACATCGTCATAGTCGTGTCGCACGATCGACACTTTCTCAACGCGGTCTGCACCCACACCTGCGACATCGACTTCGGCCGCGTGCGCATGTACGCCGGCAACTACGATTTCTGGTATCGCATGAATCGCATTCTCGTGCAGCAGCAGAAGGACGAGAAGAAACGCCGCGAAGAGAAGATGAAGGACCTCAAGGAGTTCATCCAGCGCTTCTCCTCGAACGCGTCCAAGAGCAAGCAGGCCACGTCGCGCAAGAAGATATTGGAGAAGCTCGAGTTCGGCGACTACGTGCCCTCGAGCAGACGCTTTCCCTATGTGGGCTTCAAACCGGATCGCGACGTGGGCAACAACGTGCTCAAGACGACGGGGCTGACCAAGAAAGTCGAGGGCCAGGCCGTTCTGAAAAGTTTCGACCTCACGGTCAACAAGGGCGACAAGATCGCCTTCGTCGGCAGGGAGCATCTGGCCAAGACGACCTTTTTCCAGATCATCACCGGCGAGACCGATCCCGACGAGGGGCAGGTCGAGTGGGGCCAGACGATCAGCAGATCCTACTTCCCCAACGACAACACGGCCCTTTTCGATTCCGATCTGTCCATCACCGACTGGCTCAGGCAGTTCACCGACTCGGAGGACGAGACCTATATCCGTTCGTTTCTGGGAAGGATGCTCTTTTCGGGCGACGAGGCGCTGAAGCCGGTGCGCGTTCTCTCGGGCGGCGAGAAGGTGCGCTGCATTCTCTCCAAGCTCATGCTCTCGGGAGCGAACTGCCTCATTCTCGACGAGCCGACCAACCACCTCGATCTCGAGGCGATAACGGCGCTCAACGACGGCCTCGTCGACTTCCCGGGCGTCCTACTGTTCACGAGCCACGACCACGAGTTCATCACCTCGATCGCCAATCGCATCGTCGAGCCGTGCCCCCTCGGCGTCATCGATCGCTATGCGAGCTTCGACGACTATCTCGTCGACAAGCAGACATCCGAGCTCCGCGACCGCTACTATCGGGGCCACGTGATCGCCGAGATGTGATTGGTGACGGTAAACCCGATCCGCGGGGCAGGCCATGGATCGGGCTTACGCATTCCGTATCGGCCACTATCGGGGGCGAACAGAAGGCGACTGGAAGATTGTCGTCGCTCTCTGTTCGTCCCGAAGCAGGGTGCTGCTTCGTTACTGACCCGGCAATTGAAAAGCTGTCATCGCATCGAAAAAGGGATTAGCCATGCGGCCCTTTTTCGATGCTCACGTCAACTGTTTTATTGCCGGGTCAGTAGTACCCGGTTAGGGGAGCAACCCTGAATTCTGCAGGAACTGTTTGGCCACCTGCTTGACTGCCTCGGTGACGGACATCCCGCTTGACTTCAGTTTGCCCACCTGATCCTGCAGCCGGATGCTCACCTCCGTCGTCAGCTTGGGCGCGAGCGGGTTCAGGATCATCGCGACATCCGGGTATTTACCGAGAACATCCATGCGCACGATGGGCGCGGGGTGGAACTGCGGGAACCCGTTCTTGTCGTCCTGCAGGAAGATGAAGTTCTGCGCCGCAATCGAACCGTCGGTGGTGTAGCCGACGCAGGCCTGGGCCGAACCGCTGGCCACGGAAGCGAATCCGATGGAATAGTCGACTCTTTGCAGGCTCTTGAAGCTGCTCGTGTCGATACCGTAAGCCGTTTTCAGGCCATCGATGAAATCGATGCCGTCGCTCGGGGAAGCGAGCACGATCTGAGCCGCCTTCTGCGCGAGCTGCGAGATGCTCGTGATCCCCAGCTCCTGCGATATCGCTTTCGAAGTGCAGATACCGTAACCGTCGTTCAGCGGCGCCATGTCGAGCCAGGTGATACCGAATTTGCTCTCGAAGCCGCTCTTGACCGCCTGGTAGTCCTTCTCGGGATCGTATGCGGACTTGATGCCCAGGGTGTTCAGGCCGGTCGCCGTGAACTCAGGATAGAGATCGATCGCGCCGCTGATGATCGCCTCGTGCACGATGATGCTGTTCCCCAGTGCCAGTTTCTCGTTGACCTTGTAGCCGGCATTTTGAAGCAATTGCGTGTACATTTCGGTCAGCAATTGCGCCTCGACGTCCAGCTTGCCGCCGACCGTGATCGTGCCCTTGGACGCGGCGGGACTTGCGTAGGCGGACTGGGCGATCACGCCTATCGCAATGACAAGCGCCGGCAGTGCCATTCTCCACGACATGCTCGATTTCGACCACATATGCCCTCCTTATGGAATTTGCCGCCTGATGGCTGATGCCATCAGGCAGAGCGCGTGTGCCGTCCGGCACACACTATCAGTTTAAATCCCGGTTCCCTGCACCCGCAAGCCCGCGGGGGTCAAACGCCGTTCCACCAAGCTCATGCCGATCTCGACGAGCATCGCCAAAGCGGCGACCAGAATGGAACCGGCGAGGATTTCCGTCGTGTTGAGCCGGTTCACTCCATCGATTATATATTCGCCGTACCCGCCCGCCCCGATCAAGCCTCCCAACGGAGCGGTCGCCACGACCTGGACGGCGCAGGTCCGTACGCCCGCCGCGAGCACCGGCAACACCAGAGGGGCCTGCACGCGCACCATGATCTGTCGATTCGTCATCCCCATGCCGCGCGCTGCTTCGATCGCTGCGGGATCGACACCGCGCAAACCGGCATACGTATTGAGCAGGACGGGCGGAATACCCAGCAAGGTGAGCGCGATGGCGGCCGGGAGAAATCCGATCTTGAAAATGGGCACGAAGATGAACAGCACGGCGAGCACCGGCACCGCACGGATCAAGTTGCTCAGATTGACGGCGACGAACGACATCCAGGCATTCCGATAGACCAGGATGCCGATCGCGACGCCGATCACGATGGACAGCGCTATGGGCACGAAGCACAATTCGAAAAAGGTGACGGTCTGAGCGAACAGATCGTTTCGAGGGTTGAGATAAAACCGTAAGAGGGTGTCCATTTCGCGCTACCCTAGACGACGGTCAAGGCGCTGCGCCCGCGATTGAGAATCGTCTGGACGAAGAGCAGCAAGATATCCGCACCGACGGCGAAAACAGCCAGCAGAATGGCTCCGGCGAGGATCGCATCGTAATCGCGCACGGTAATGTTGATGAAGATGAGCGCCCCCAATCCTCCCTGTCCGATAAACCCGGCCAGGGAGGCGATTCCGATCGTCGTCACGGTCGCGATCCGAATGCCCGCCACGATGACGGGCAAGGCCAGGGGAAAGATCACGCGACCGAACAATTGTCGGCGATTCATGCCCATGGCATGACCGACTTGGATCAGCGACGGATCGATCCCGTTGATGCCCGCAACCGTATTTCGAATCAGCGCGAGTTGATTGTAGGCGATGAGCGGGATGATGATCGTTTTCAGCGTAAGTCCGGTGACGGTGATGAGCACCGCCACGAAGGCGATGCCCGGAATGCTGTACAGCAAACCGGCGAAGGTGATGATCGGCAGGTAGAGCCGACGATTGCGCGAAATGAGCAGCCCTATCGGAATCGCGATGATTATCGAAATCAGCATGGTGATGCCGACGATGTTCAGATGTTGCAGAAAGAGGTTCGGTATGCTGTTCGGGTCGGAAAGGTGATAATTATAAGGACTGATCAGGTAATGCACGAGAGCCTTCCCTTAAGGACTGCCGAATGCGCGGCCGGGCGCGGTCGCCGATTCCGGTTCGCTCTCTCGCGAACGTCCTTTGGTCAGAGTGGATATGATGCTGGCGAGCGTAATGTAGCGGACGGGCAGACCGTCGTCGGATTCGAGGACGAGGGCCGGCGCGTGTGTTTCGAAAAGTTTCAGCATTGCCGCGAGCAGGCTGCCGTCGGGAGAACAGCCCGGGAAATGTTCCCCATCGGCAAAGTGGTCCGGGCTCGTGAGGTCCACCGCGGTCGACGCCGTCAAGTATTGAAGCTCGCGCAGAATATTGTCCGAGCCCACGAGCCGGGCGACCATGTCATTGACCGGGTGAGTCAGGAGATCCACCGGCGCACCCAACTGCAACAGTCTGCCTTGATGCATGACGGCGATCAAGTCGCCGAGTTTCAATGCCTCTTCCATGTCGTGGGTGACGAAAAGGATGGTTTTGCGTACATTGCGCTGGATGCGCAACAGTTCGTCCTGCATCTGGCTGCGCGTGATGGCATCCAGCGCGCCGAAGGGTTCGTCCATCAACAGGATCATCGGATCGGTAGTCAGCGCGCGCGCCAACCCGACACGCTGCTGCTGTCCGCCCGAAAGTTCGCGCGGAAATCGATTGCGATACTCGGAGGGCGGCAGTCCCACCAGATCGAGCAGTTCATCCACGCGTTTGTCGAGCCGCTTTTTCGTCCATCCGCCGGTCACCTCCGCGGTGACGCGAATATTCTCCGCGATATTCATATGGGGAAAGAGACCGACCTGCTGGATCACGTAACCTATGTGTCGCCGCAGCTCGATCGGATCTTCCTCCAGCACATTCTTGCCGTCGATGACGAGCTTGCCGGAAGTCGGCTCGATCAGGCGATTGACCATCCGCAGCAAGGTAGTCTTGCCGGCGCCCGACTTCCCGACCAGCATACAGGTACGATCTTCCGGCACCGTGAACGTGACGGCATCCACGGCGGGTTTGGTCGAGCTGCCGAATTGTTTGGTAATCGCTTGAAACGCAATTTCCGCCATGCCGTCGACGCTCCTTCTTCAAAGCGCTTTGCCCTTACGTTATCCTATCGTCAGCGGACGCGAAAGATGTCTTCCCGGGACTTTGCAGCCGCGTGAAAGGTCCACGACTAATACCTCGTGACCAAGAGTACCATACAAAATTGAAATGTCAATCGTAATCTATTTCGTTTAGCGTGAAATAATAAGATCACCAAAGTCAAAAAAGGCAGTCTTGACTTATTTTATATTGAGTGCAATAACCTATCTTAAATCGTGCTTGGAGGTACGGAAGAGATACCTTTGCCGGTATGATTCGAACCTTCCGACCCGCTGGGGTGGTTATGGATTTCGTCTCCGCGACCAGACCGAGATCATATCGGCGAGTAGTCCGGCAGGTCTGCGATGCCATCATCATCGGAGAATTGCATGTCGGAGATGCCCTGCCCTCGGAACGAGAGCTGGCGGCGCAATTGGAAATAAGCCGCACGAGCGTGCGGGAAGCGATTCGCGTTCTCGCCGATGCGGGACTGGTGTCGCGGCGGCGCGGCGGAGGCGGCGGCACCAAAGTCATCGCCGACACGGTGCCGGTCGATCTGCTCGACAAAGCCATCGAGCTGAGCCGCAAACGCATCGCCGATCTGATCCAGGTCCGCGGCGAACTGGAAATGCTGGCGGCCGAAATGGCATCCGCGCGCGCCGATGCGGACGATCTGCGGATGCTCGATCAAATCATCGCCCAGGCGAACGACCTCGCATACGATCACCCCGACTTTCACCGGCTCTACAACACGGTAGATATCCGATTCCATCTCGCGCTCGCCAAGGCATCGCGGAACGATGTGCTCTACGGCACCAATCGATCTTTCGCGCGCCAGATCCTGGTAGCCATCGACATGATTCCGATGTGCGCGGAAGAGATCAGACAATTCGCCGCCGAAGAATTGTCGTCCATGATCGCGATCGTTCAAGCCGTGAAAAATCGCGATCCCCACGGCGCGCGCACCGCGATGGCGATGCACCTTGTCTTTCTTCTGCAGCACGTCGATCGTTTTTTCGCGAACAATGAAGCGAGCGTCTCGCGCGACGACAGGTCACGAAAGGAAGGCGACCATGCCTGACGCGCTCGGGACGTCGGCCGCAATATCCACAACGTCATTCCAGTGTTGAAGGAGAGCTCACAATGCCCCAAGACAGCCTTGCCCTGCCCCGACTCACGATGTTGAGCCCTGAACAGTGCGAAACCGTTCATCGCGCGTCGCTCGAAATCCTGCGCCGCACTGGTGTGCGCGTCTTTCACCAGGAAGCCCTAGCTCTGTTGCGGGAGACCGATGCGGTGATCTCCGACGACAATCTGGTGCGCTTTCCGCCCGCTCTGGTCGAATGGGCGCTGGCTCAGACGCCTTCGCGCGTCGCGCTTTGCCGACGCGGAAGCAGTGAGGTCGTCGCCTCGCTCGAAGGCAGGCGCGTGCATTTCGGCACCGGTTCGGACTGCCCCAACTACCTCGACCCGCGCACCGGCACACGGCGGCGATTCACTGCTGCCGACGTAGTGGATTGCATTCACGTGGTCGACGCGACCCCGGAACTCGATTTCTGCATGTCCATGGGCACCCCTGCCGAGCTGGGAGCTACGAACGCCTACCGCCAGCAGTATGCATTGATGGTGACACACACGACGAAGCCCCACGTCATCGTCTGCGACGACAAAGCCGATAGCGAGGCGATCGTCGCGATGGCGAGCGCGGCGGCCGGAGGCATCACGCAATTGCGGCTCAATCCGACCTTCGCGCTCTATTCGGAACCCTCGACCCCGCTCCGCCATTCGGAAACGGCGGTCGGCAAGCTCCTGTACATGGCGGAGCAGCAGCTCCCCGTCATTCACTCGCCTGCGCCGATGATGGGCGGAACGGCGCCCGCCACGCTCGCCGGAGGGCTGGCGATCGGCAACGCCGAAGTGCTTTCCGGTTTGGTGATGCACCAGCTCAAACATCGCGGCGCGCCCTTCATTTACGGCAGCGGCCTGCATCACATAGACATGCGGACGATGATCTCCGTCTACGGAGCACCCGAGTTTCAACTCGCGCGCGTGGGCGTGATGGAGATGGGCCGTCACTACGGTCTGCCCACTTGGGGCTACGCCGGTCACTCCGACAGTTGCGCGATGGACGAGCAGGCCGCGACCGACGCGACCTTCTCCGTGCTCGTCGCTCTGCTGTCGGGCACGAACCTGGCGCACGACATCGGCTATCTCGAAGCCGGGATGACGACGTCGCCCGAGATGATGCTGCTGTGCGCCGAAAACATCGCGATGATGCGCCGCTTCATGAACGGGATCTCCTTCGATGCCGAATCGCTGGCGCTGGAGGCGATCAATCAGGTCGGGCCGGGCGGGGATTTCCTGACCTCCGACCATACGCTGAGCCATTTTCGCGAGTTCTGGCAGCCCGAGCTGTTCGATCGCCGACGCCTGGCGGACTGGGTCGCCGACGGGTCCAGGCGAACGGGGGATCGTCTGCGAGACAAGGCGGTGGCTATCATCGAAGACCATAAGCCCGAGCCGCTGCCGGACAAGGTGCGCTCGGAGATCGACTACATACTCGTAGACGGCAAGAAGTAAATGCAGCCCGATCGCGTCGACTTCGTGTTGAACGGTCGGGCGGTGCGCGCGGAAACCGACCCGAGCACACCACTTTTGCGCGTCCTGCGCGAAGAGTTCGCGCTCACCGGCACGAAACAAGGCTGCGATCTCGAAGGCGAGTGCGGTGCGTGTACCGTGATCGTGGACGGCGCGGCGATTCGCTCGTGCCTGTTGCCCTTGGGGAAAATCGCCGGACGCTCGGTGACGACGATCGAGGGAATAGGCACTCGCGAAAACCCGCATCCGCTCCAGACGGCCTTCCTGGAAACCGGCGCGGTGCAATGCGGCTATTGCACAGCCGGCGTACTGCTGTCTGCCAAAGCGCTCCTGGACCGCAACGCGCGGCCCACCCGCGAAGAAATCGTCGCCGCGCTCGACGGCAATCTTTGTCGGTGCACAGGCTACGTCAAGATCGTCGAGGCGGTCGAATCGGCGGCCGCGCGAATGCGCGGAGAGCCAAGCGTCGACGAGGCGCGGCTCGATTCCTTCGTCGTCGGCGGAACCCCGGGACGTCACAAGGGCTGGGAACGCGTCAGCGGCGCGGCGCTTTTCGCCGAAGATATTTCGATGTCGAATCTGCATTACGCTCGCGTGGTCCGCAGTCCCCACTTTCACGCGCGCATCGTGCGCCTCGACGTTTCTCCCGCCCTCGAAATTCCGGGCGTCCTGCGCGTGCTGACCGCCCTGGATATCCCGGGCGAAAACGGCCTCGGTGACTATTCGTTCGACGAGCCCCTCCTCGCGCCGGTCGGCGGCACGGTACGGATGTTGGGCGACCCTATCGCGATCGTCCTCGGCGTTTCGCGCGAGGCGGCGGCGCGCGGCGCGCAGGCGGTGCTCGTCGAGTATGCTCTTCTGCCCCACACGACCGAGATCGAACACGCGCTCGAACCGGGCGCGACGCCTATCCACGGCGCAGGCAATCTGCTCGCGGAGGATTCGGTTCGAACCGGCGACATTGCAGGAGCGTGGCGAGAAGCGGAGGTCGTGATCGAATCGGACTACGCCACGAGTTTTCAGGCGCATATGGCGATCGAACGGGAAACGGTCGTGGCCTACATCGACGAGGCCGGACGGATCACGGTGATCGGCGCGAATCATGAACCGCACTGGGATCGCGCATACCTCGCCAAAATTCTCGACTTGCCGAACGAGCGGATTCGCATCGTCACGCCGCCCATCGGCGGCAGTTTCGGCGGCAAGCAGGACATTTGGCCGCTCGCCGCAACGGCACTGGCGGCTTTCCATCTGCGCGCGCCGGTGCAACTGGCCTATTCCCGCCGGGAAGTGATGGAGGCCGCGCCCAAGCGTCATCCCTACGCGTGTCACTGCGTCCTCGCCGCGAAGCGCGACGGCACACTCCTGGGAATGAAATTTGAGGCGCGCATAAACAAAGGCGCGTACGATTCGGCGGGACGCTACTTGCCGAACTATGCCGTAACCTCGAGCGTCGGCCCATATCGCTGGCGGGCGGTGGAGGCGCGGGCGCGGGCGATCTACAGCAACGGACCCAAGTGCGGACAGTTTCGCGGCTTCGGTACGCCGCAACCCACCTTCGCGATGGAATGCTCTCTCGACGAATTGAGCGAACGGCTCGGCATCGATCCGCTCGAGCTCCGCCTGCGCAACGCGCTCGCGGAAAACGAAATCACCGGCCTGGGCTATCGCGCCGTCGAGACCCTGGATTATCGCAAAGTGCTGGAAGCGATCCTCCCGGATTATCGGGCCGCGTGCGAGAGTGTCGCATCGTTCAACGCGCGTTCTGCGCCCGGTCTCCGTCGCGGCGTCGGCATTGCCGGAATGTGGTATCGCTTCGGAAAGCTCGGGCGACCGCTCAGTCAGGCGGAGCTCGAATTGGGTCTGGACGGCCGGATCACGATTTACGCATCGAGCGCGGACTATGGACAAGGTATCGAGACGGTCTTTTCTCAAATCGCGGCGGAGCATCTCGGAGTGTCGCGGCCGGCCTTGCGTCTCGTCAATGCCGACACCGCAAACACCCTCGACGGCGACGTGACCGGAGCTTCGCGCAGCACGTACTGGGTCGGTGGCGCGGTCGCGGATGCCGCGAGGCGTCTGCGTGCGGCGATCCTCGCGACCGCCGCCGAATTGCTCGATCGATCGCCGGACCAACTGTCGCTGAACGATGAACGCGTCTCCTCCGATCGCGCCGACGTCACGCTCGCCCGGATCGCGCAAAAGTTGGAAAGTTCCGGCCTCTCGCGCCGCGTCAGGGGGCAGATGGATCTGCGAACCCAGTTTCCCGACAACGAGCGCGCCGGATCATACTTGCCGATGTTCGTGACCGGCGTTCATCTCGCTCAAGTGGAAGTCGAATTGGGAACCGGACTGACGCGCGTGCTGGCGGTGAGCGCGGCGCACGATGTCGGACGCGTCATCAATCGCCGCGACGCGGAGGGACAAATCGAGGGCAGCATCGTGATGGGTTTGGGCAGCGTGTTGATGGAAGAGTTCCTGCCCGGTCTCAGCACCGGGTTCGGCAATTACATGATTCCGACGATGAGCTCGGCGCCGGAAATTCGTGTGCATCTGGTCGAGACGCCGAGTCGTTACGGTCCATTGGGTGTCAAGGGACTCGGCGAGGCCGCGATGGTGGCGACGGCTCCGGCGATGGTCAATGCGATCTCGCGCGCAATCGGCGCACGGATCCGCCGATTGCCGGCGACGGCAGAGCGCGTGCTCGGCGCGATTCGCGCCAAGGACATGCCAGAATGAAGTATCTCTTCCCCGCGACCGTGGAGGAAGCCGTCGAGATGCTGGCCGCGCAGGCCGGTCGCGCGCGCGTCATCGCAGGCGGCACCGATTTGATGGCGGCGATTCGCGACGGCAAAGTCGACGCGGCGACGCTCGTGGATATTACGCGCATTGCCGGGCTGGATCGAATCGAGACCGGCGACGAGTGGATAAGGGTCGGTGCGGCGGTGACGTTCGCCATGCTGTGCGATTCGGCTTTCCTCCGCGAACGGGTGCCCGCGCTCGTTCGCGCGGCCGGCTCCGTCGGCGCGGCGCCGATACAAATGATGGCGACCTGGCTCGGCAACATCGCTCAGGCGATGCCGGCGGCGGACGGCGGCGTCGTCGCCGTCGCCTTGGACGCCCAGGCGCGCCTGGTGAGCGCGAGCGGCGCGCGCTGGGTCTCGGTCGAGACTTTATATATGGGCGTCAAAACATCCGCGCTCGACTCGACGCGGCAGATTATTTCGCATCTGCGATTCCCGGCGCCGCGGGCCGGCTGGGGTTGCGCGTGGCAGCGCCGGGGACGGCGGCCGTCGCTCACCCTGCCGATCCTTAACTGCGCGGCGACGCTTGGGCTCGATCCGCGCGATTCGACGATCACCGCAGCGACGCTCGCCCTGGGGCCGGTCGCCGCCTTGCCGTTCCGAGCGCGCAATGTGGAGACTTTTCTGATCGGGCGTCCGCCGGAGGACGCGGTGATCGAGCAGGCCGCGGCGCTGGCACAAGCGGAATGTCACCCGCGCTCGAATCCTCTGCGCGCCTCCGGAGAATATCGCGCGGCCCTCATCCCGACGATGGTCCGCGACGCGCTGCACGAGGCGCGCGCGCAGGCGAAAGTCTCTTTAGCAGGGTGCCGACAAACTCGAAGCTTGTCGGCACCCTGATGCGCACCCCTTTCGCTATTCGCAATCCGGTTCCGCCAGCTTTGCGGCGGCGCGTTCCCAAACGGCGGCGCACTCCGCATAGTATTGCCTGTCGAGGCCGGTCGCCTTGAGGGCTATGGCGCGGGCCCGCTTTCCCGCCCGCACCGCCAAATTCCGACCCGAGCTGTAGTCGGCCTCCCTCAGCGACTCAATAGAGACGATTCCCGGAAGGGCGCGGACGGGGATGCCAGTTTTTCTGAAGACGAGATAGGCGAAATAATCGGCGCAGGTTCCGACCTTTTGTTCGTATTCGCGCTGCCCGGAGGGCGAGTAGGCGAGAAACGAGTGGTCGCGCAGGAGACGCATGATGCCACCCAGCTCCGCCGCGAACTCGCTTCGCGTCATGAACCCGACGAAGAGAGAACCAGACGGAGCACTCGCTTTTTGCCCGCCCGAAGCATGAGCGCGCCTTCCGCGTCGAGCCAATCGAGATCGACGCGGGTCTTCTCGTCGTCGACGCGGCGCTCGCCGATCATGGCGCCCCCCTGCTGCACGAGTCGGCGGGCTTCGTTCTTGGACGGGACCAGCCCGGAATAGAGGAAAAGATCGAGTACGCCCATTCCCTTGACCAGACTCTCGCGGGCGATATTCTTCGAAGGCACGCGCTCGATGTCGCCCGGCGCCGATCCGGCGACGCCGAAGGCCGCCTTGGCGGCGGCGAGCGCCCTGTCGGCCTCGTCCTTTCCGTGGATCAGCGCCGTCACCTCCCAGGCCAGGCACTCCTTCGAGGCGTTGATGCCGCCGTCTCCGGCCCGGCCGAGCCTGCGGCATTCTTCGACGGGCAGGAACGTGAACATCAGAAGGAAGCGCTCGACATCGGCATCCGTGACATTGCGCCAGTACTGGAAGAAATCGTAGGGGCTGGTCAAGGCGGGGTCGAGGAAGAGGGCGCCCTTCTCGGTCTTGCCCATCTTCTTTCCGTCGCTGGTCATGACGAGGGGGAAGGTGAGTCCGAAGCATTCGGCGCCCTCGACCCGCCTTATCAGTTCGATGCCCGCGACGATATTGCCCCACTGATCGTCGCCCCCGATCTGGAGACGGCAGCCGTGGCGCTTGTACAGCTGCAGGAAATCGTAGCTCTGGAGGAGCTGATAGTTGAACTCGATGAAGGAGAGCCCCGTCTCCATGCGCAGCCTGTATGCCTCGAAGGAGAGCATCCTGTTGACCGAGAAATGGCGGCCGATGTCGCGCAGGAAGTCGATGTAGTTGAGATCGGCGAGCCAGTCCTTGTTGTTGGCCGAGAAAAGGGTCTCCCCGTCGAACTCCATGAAGCGATCGATCTGACCGAGGAAGAGATCGGTGTTGGCGTCTATCTCGTCGTAGCCGATTATCCGGCGCATGGTCGACTTGCCCGAGGGATCGCCGATGCGCGCCGTCCCGCCGCCCATGAGCACGATGCCTCTATGGCCGGCCTCGTGGAGGTGGCGCATCGCGAAATACGGCACCATGTGGCCGATATGGAGGGAGGGGCCGGTGGGGTCGCAGCCTTCGTAGAATGTCACCGCTCCGGAATCCATGGCGGCCGAAAGCCCTTCGATGTCCGTGCACTGCTTGACGAAACCGCGTTCCTTGAGCGTCTCGAGAGCTGGATTCATACTCTTCCCCCTGCTGCCTTTCCTTGCCCGGGCCGCACCGGGCGAATGGAATAGCAGTATACCGGTTACGCGCTGCGATCTCAAGCCGAGGCGGAAGCGAGCCATTGCCGCGGACGAGCCTCGCGGTGTAACGTGGTCCGCCGTTCATATTCACCGAAGAGGATATTCACCCATGGAAATCTACGTCGACCCCGAACGCCCGCTGAAGTACAGGTATCGGGCCGATAATCGCTCCCTCGTCGATAAATATATTCTGAGCCACTGGTGGCCCATCGCGATCAAGGCCATTCCACTCCACACCCCGGCCAATCTGGTCAGCATGGTCGGCAACCTCGGGTCCTACTTTGCCTTTCTGATACTCTCCGGCCTGCTTTTCGGCCCCGTCGCCGTGGCGGGACTCTCGCGTCCCTGGATTTTCGGACTCGTCGCCTTCGGTTATTTCTTCTACCAGACGCTCGACGCGCTGGACGGCATCCAGGCCAGACGAATCGGCGCATCGGGTCCCCTCGGGGAATTCGTCGATCACTGGTTCGACTCGTTCAATGTTTTTCTCCTCCCCCTGGGGCTGGCGCTGGCCTTTCCCAGCGTGAACTACCGGATTGCGGCCTTCGCCCTCCTGGTATTCGCCGCGGCTGACTGGTTTCAGCTGCGCGCGGTGGCGACCCTGGAGGTTCTGGTATTTCCGCCCGTATCGAGCGAAGAAGGTCAGGTGCTCGACCAGCTGTTTTTCGTCGCGATGTGGTTCCTGGGCTACGGCTTCTTCGTGCAGCCCCTGTTCCTGGGGATTTCCTTCATCCGGATCGCCTATTCGGCGCTCCTGGTTGCGATGTTGTGGACGGCCCTGAGCTGCGCCCGGGACTCGGAGGGCCCGCAGCTTCACGTGCCCGAGCTCATGTCCCTGGCGCCGATGTCGGTCTGGATACTCGTCATGTACCCGAGGATGGGCGACTCCGCCCTGCTCGCCGGCGGTCTCCTCCTGGGCTTTTCCGGCTCGCGCTTTTCCGGCGAGCTGCTCCGCGAACACCTGATCGGCACCATGTACCGCCCCTTCATTCCCGATATTCTTCTGCTCGACGCGGCTATCTTGGCCACGGCATCGGCTTCGGGGCTTCCCCTCTGGGTTCCCATGGCGACGGTTTGGCTCGCCCTCGCCTGGACTTGCTTCGCCCTGATTCGCCAATTCGTCGCGACGGTGGCCCGCGTGCGTACCGTAACGGGGCGGGGGCTCATGTGGCCCTTGACTTCCCCGCGAGCTTGACAGCCGAAGTTTGGTGAAGCTAGTCTGCGACATTCCATCGTAGGATCGGAGCATCGTGCATTCCACGTCAAGAACCGAGCGCATTTTCTTCGCGACCGACATCCACGGATCCGAGATCTGTTGGAGAAAATTTCTCGGAGCCGCCGCGTACTACGGAGCGAGGACCCTGATTCTGGGAGGGGACATGACCGGAAAGGCCCTTGTCCCCATCGTGCGGCTCGGCTCGGGGAAATGGCGCGCGGTCCTTCTTCAGCAGGCCTACGAACTCGAATCCGAGTCCGAGGTTCTTGCCATCGAAACCTCGATCTCGAGCAGGGGATACTATCCCTTCCGGACCGACGAGGAGGCGATGGCGGGCTTCGCCGAGAATCCCGACTCGATAGATCGGCTTTTTCACAGGACGCTCCTGGAAGCGGCGGCAAAATGGATGGAAATAGCGGAAAAAAAGCTTTTCGGCAGCGGAGTCCGCTGTTTCGTCTGCCCGGGCAACGACGACGCCTTCGAAATCGACGGGATCATCGCCGCATCGCGGACGGTCGCCAATGCGGAGGGACGCCGTATCGATCTCGGTGAAGGCTTCACGATGGCGTCCACGGGCTGGTCCAATCCTACTCCGTGGAAAACGCATCGCGAAGCCGAGGAGCCGGAGCTCTACGAAAAATTGAGCGCCATGATTCCCCCGGACGCGGATTGTTCGCGCTGGATTTTCAACCTCCATGCTCCCCCCCGCGCGACGGGGCTCGACGACGCTCCCGAGCTCGATGCGAATCTCAACGTGAAGAACGCGGGGCAGAACATCGTTTCGGTGGGGAGCACGGCCGTCCGCCGCATAATCGAAGAGCGCCGGCCCCTGCTTTCCCTGCACGGCCACATCCACGAGGCCAAGGCCGTCGCGCGCATTGGAAAAACTCTCTGCATCAATCCCGGCAGTCTTTACGAGCAGGGCGTGCTGCAGGGAGCGGTGATAGATCTCGATCGCCGAAAAGGAATCCGCTCGTACGCGCTGACGACAGGCTGAGGCCAGACCCGGCTTCGAGAGCCGTCCGACTCTCGAATAAATCTCGAGGCATGAAGGAGAAACGCATGGCCGAAAAACCGGAGTTGTTTCTGAGAAAGGCGACGGGACTCATTCGCTCCTGGTCCGTGATGGATGCTTTCATCTACGCGTTCTTTTCCATCAATCTCGTGACGCTCGGGCTCTACACGATGAGCCAGGCCTACGCCTTCGAGGGGGGAATGATTCCGGCCCTCGTCGTGAGCGCCATCCTCATCCTGGCCGAGATCGTCGTCTATGCCGGGCTCATCGCGGTCATGCCGCGCGCCGGGGGAGACTACGTGTGGCAGAGCCGCATTCTGGGAGGAGGGGTGGGCTTCGTGCTCGCCATGACGGGCTGGTGTTTCATCCTCTGGCTCTGGACTCCGATTTACGCGGATATGCTTCGCCATATCGTTCTCGTCCCTCTGGCCGCCGTCCTCGGTCTCAAGGATGCCGCCCTGGCCATGGCGTCGAGCCCCCTCGCATGGTTCGTCGTGTGCGTGATCACCTGCGCCTTCGTCCTCTTCGTGATCGCCTTGGGCATGAAGTCCTATGCCCGCGTTCAGAAATTCTGCTTTTGGATAGGGAATGCCGGACTCCTGGTCGTGATCGCCCTTCTGTTCGCCGGCGATCGCGGCGCGTTCAAGTCGACATTCGACACGGCCGCGGCGCAGCTGTTCGGGATCCAGGGAGCGTACGCGGCCGTGGAAGCCGCAGGCAAGGCCGCGGGGGCGACGACTCCCATGTGGGGCGGGGGCATCGGACAGATATTCCTCCTCATGCCTTTTCTGGCTTTTTTCAACCTGTGGCCCAACTGGGGCGCGACGCTCTACGGCGAGGTCAAGGGATCCCAGGACTTCAGGAAGAACTTCCTCGGCATGGCTGCGGCCCTCGGGGTCACCACCGTTCTCGCGATCGTTCTGGTGTTCGCGATACACAAGGGCATAGGATGGGGCTTCTATATGAACGCCAATGCCGCCTACTGGAGTTCGCGCTGGGGTCTGGTGCCCGGCCCCGCCGCCATGCCCGTCTGGCCCTACCCCGCTCTCCTGGCCCTCATGTCCACGCCTTCGACCCTGCTGCGCATCCTAGTCCTGGCGGCGATGGCGATGTGGTTCTTCGGTTGGGCGGGAACGATCTACCTTTCGAGCACACGGATCCTTTTTTCGGCGTCCTTCGATCGCCTTCTCCCCGAGGCGATGGCCAAAATCGATCCCAGGACCAGAACGCCCTTCAATGCCCTGCTGTTCATGATCATCCCGGGACTCATCGTTTCCGCTCTCTTCGTGTTCAATGTCTGGAATTTCAGCTCTCTGACCCTCGTGTCGACTCTCGTCATTGCGGTGACTTTTCTCGGGACCGGTATCACCGCCGTCGTGCTTCCCTTCACGAAAAAAGCGCTCTACGCGGCTTCTCCCCTGGCCAGATTCAAGCTGGGCAGAGTCCCCTTGATTTCGGCCTTCGGCCTCGTGTACTGCATTTTCCTGGGATATCTGCTCTTCGAGTGGCTCGTCGATCCGGGCAACCACTACGGGATCAGCTATCGCAACATCCCATCCATGCTTTTCATGGGCGTCCTCTACCTCCTGGCGATCGCAGTCTACATCGGCATGCGCGCCTACAGACGCCGCAACGGCATCGATGTGGACAAAATTTACGGCGAAATCCCCGTGGAGTGAGAATGTGGACGGCAACGAAGCTTTGATGGCGGAGGCTCGAAGTCTCGTGGCCGAAGCCTCTTCGAGGGGCCTCGGCCTCAGACTCGTGGGCGGCATGGCGGTTCGCGCGACCTGCCCGTCGAGCCGGGAAGATCCTTTCGCCCGAATCTGCGACGATCTGGATTTCTTCTCCGACGCCTCCGCCTCGAGCCTCGAAGCCCTTTTCGTCTCGCGGGACTGGAAACCCGATCCCGCGTTCAACCTGTACAACGGTCACGAGCGTCTCAAATTCCTGCATACGGAGATGAAGAAAAACGCCGATATTTTCCTCGGACGTTTTAGAATGTGCCATGAAATCAGATTGGATATGCGCCGCAGCCCCGGCGCGGCGACCGTTTCTCCGGCCGAGCTACTTCTCACGAAGCTTCAGGTGGTAGAAGCCGACGCCAAGGACCTCCTCGATACATTCTGCATTCTCGCCGACCACGAGCTCGGTCCGTCCGAAGAAGAAGGTATCGATTCCAAGCTCTTCGCTTCGGCCTGCGCCGAGGACTGGGGCCTGCAAAAGACGGTGGAACTTTCGCTGGATCGGCTCTGCGGCTGGATCGAAACCGAGGGCTTGGATCGTTCGGCCGGCCGAGCCGTTGCGGGCAGGATCGCGACGCTTCGCGCCGTCCTGCGATCCGAACCCAAGAGCCTCGCCTGGAAACTGCGCTCGGCTCTGGGGACCCGCGTGCGCTGGTTCGAGCTTCCCGAAGAGGCGGAGCGATGATTCTCCCGGGCAGTCGACGAGGGCGCGAGGTCTTGGCCGCTGCGGACTTGGGCAGTTCCGCGTCGCCGCACGAGGCCGGAAGATCCGAGATCGGTCTTCTCGAGGGCCTGCGGCGATTCATCGACGGTCGAAGGATCGAAGCCGCTCTGCCGCCCGATATCCGGAAAAGGGGAGTCAATCTCGACACGAGAGAGCGCCTCGGCGGGCTGACCAACCAGAATTACAAGCTGGTGATAGGCGGCGAGGCCCTCGTGCTTCGCCTGCCCGGACGCGGCACGGGACGTTTCATCCGGAGATCGATCGAGCGGGCCAATCAGGAGGCCGCCGCGCGCGCGGGTTTTACGCCGCATTCGGTCTTTTTCGACGGACGCACGGGCGTGAAGATCACCCGGTTCCTCGGGGATGCGCGCGCGCTCGATCCGTCCGCCGCACGGGACAGGAAAACCGCTGAAAGCGTCGCCGCCCTCCTGTCCCGCTTTCACCATTCGGGGCTTCGATTCGTCAACGAGTTCGACGTGTTCAAGCTCGCACGCACCTACGAGCGTGTCGCGCGCGGACGATTCGCCCGATTCTATGAAGGCTATATCCAGACACGCACGCGCATTCTGGCCATCGAGCGACCCCTGTCCATAATCGCTGGGGAACGAGTGGCCTGCCACAACGATCTCGTCCCCGAGAATATTCTCGAGTCGCCCGACAGTCTCACTCTCATCGATTGGGAATATTCGGGCATGAACGATCCGGCCTGGGATCTGGCTTCCTTCATGCTCGAATCCGGATTCGACGAAGAGATGGAGACCCGCTTCCTGAGCTGCTATACCGGCGGCCGCGTCGGAGAGCGCCTGCGGATCCGCGTGGACGCATATCGGCTCCTGCAGGATTTCCTGTGGTCGCTCTGGTCTCTCCTGCAGGAGACGGCCAGCCGCGACCCGGTCCGGGCCCGCAGCTACCGCGATTACGGCTGGGATCGCTTCGCGCGAGCCCGCAACAGACTCGCCCATATCGAAGCCCGCTTCGGAATAGGCAAGCACGGCGAGGAAGTTCCGCGATGAGTCAGATACTCTCCTTTTTCGGCCCCCTCGTGACGAATCATCCCATGCTCTCCGTCTTTCTCTTTCTTTTCCTCTTCGGCTTCACGCTCCCGATATCCGAAGAGATCGCTCTGGCTCTGGTAGGAGTTCTCATGAACGGCACGGACATGGGCATCCCTCAGACTCTTCTCGTTTCCGTCGTGGCCCTCGCCCTCGCCGATATCGCCTATTACGGGCTCGCCAGAATCGTGGGCCCGCGCTTTCTGCGGTTCAGACTCTTTTCCCGTCTCGTCAAACCCAGGGCCATCCTGGAAGGGGAGCGCTATTTCCAGAAACGGGGGCCGCGCATCGTTTTTGCCTGTCGCTTCGTCGTCGGGCTCAGAATGCCCGGCATATTGAGCGCCGGCTTTCTCCGGATGCCTCTGCGTCGCTTCATCGCCTACGACGGGCTCGCAATCCTGATCGGAACTCCCGTCTGGCTCGGCGTCGGTTACGCCCTGGGTGCCCAGCTCGATTCGGAAGTGAGCGTTCTCGGCAAGGCCTTCGCCTTCCTCGGACCCTTGGCCGTCATCGCAGGGGCGATCCTTGTATATCGCAGCATCAAGGCCGACCGCGCGCGAGCCGAGGCCGAGACCTTCGACGAATACGATAAGGACGGCAAGTGAACGCTATCATCCTGGCCGCAGGCATGGGAACGCGGCTGCGTCCTCTCACCGCCGACAGACCCAAGGCTCTCGTCGAAATAGCCGGCGAAAGTTTCTTCGCCAGGCAAGTGAGGCAGCTGCGCGCGGCCGGAATCGATCGGATCGCCGTCGTCACCGGATACGAGTCCGAAGCGTTTCGCCCCTGGCACGGACAGGACGGACTCGAGTTCGTGCACAACGAGCATTTCGCGGACCGCAACAATATCTGGTCCATGTACCTCGTCCACGAAAGGCTGGGCGATACGGTGGTCCTGGATGGAGATCTGCGCCTCGCGGAGGGGATCATTCCCAGCTTCCCACCTTCCGCAAGCGGGTGGTACGTGGGCTGGCGCGAGGACGCTCACGACGAATGGATAGTCAGAACGGATCCGGAGGGACGCGTGCGCCACATCGATGTCGCGAGCGGCTCCGGCTGGGTGCTCACCGGACTGTCGTATTGGACCTCGCAGGACGGCGGCCTGCTTTCCGGGCTTCTCGGGGAGACCATGGCACGGCCCGGATGGGAGCAGCTTTACTGGGACGAAATTCCGCGGCGCGCGCTCGATCGGATCGATGCCCGTGCCCGCCGCTTGGAGGCTGACGCGTGGGCGGAGATCGACAGCCTCGAGGAGAAGATCGATCTGGAAGCGCGATTGGCTTCCGCTGCCGGCGCGCGGTCCGGCTCGGAAACCCCTTACCGCGCACACCCGACGCTTGACGCGCAGCTGCGCGGACCATAGGATTCCATCCAATGCAGTACGCCGGACAGGCCCGCGTGCATTTGAGCTTGCGAAGGCTTTGTCACGGGATTATGATAAGCGAAACTTTCCAAGGAGACGAACATGCCCGCTACCCCAGCCGCTCCCAAAGCCCTCACCAAAGCCCAGGTCGTGGCTCAACTCGCAGAGAAGAATGGTCTCACCAAAAAGCAGACTGTCGCCTTTCTCGAGGCTCTGGTCGATCTCGCCTACCGCGAGACGAAAAAGAACAAGAAGTTCACGCTGCCGGGTGTAGGCATCCTGAAGCTCAACAAGCGAAAGGCCCGCATCGGTCGCAACCCCGCCACGGGCGAGCAGATAAAGATTCCCGCCAAGACGACGGTGAAGATGACCGTATCCAAAGCGTGCAAGGATGCCATACTGGGCGCGACGAAATAGGAATCCGAACGCGCGGCCCCGTTCCAGGCCGCCCATGCGCGTCTCCGCCGCACAGGCCGGTCGGGGACGCGTTCCGGCGCCTTCGCCTCTTGTCGATCGAGGTCCCCGGCGGGTACGATAGCCTGTCGTGAAGAATGCCGAAACCCTCTTAGCCAAACTCTCCGAGGTCGCGATTCGCCGCTATTCCATGATCGAAGAAGGCGATCGGATTCTCATAGCCGTCTCGGGCGGCAAGGATTCGACCAGCCTCGCGTACGATCTCGCGATGAAGCGACGCTGGTGGCCGGCCCGATACGAGATCCGCGCCGTTCACATAGCCACGGACTTCTGTTCCTGCTGCAAGAAGTCCGCCCTGGTCGAATCGCTCGAATCCTGGGATGTACCCTACGTGTCGCTCGACGTTCCCGTCATCGGCAGGCTTGCCGAAGGACGGAAGATGAACTGCTGGTGGTGCTCGACGCAGCGAAGGACCGAACTCATCCGCTACGCATTGTCCGAGGGATTTACGAAGATCGCGCTCGGCCATCATCTCGACGATATGGTCGAAACCCTCCTCATGAACATGCTGTACAAGGGCGAGATCTCCGGGATGGCGCCCGTCGTACGATATTCGAAATATCCTCTGTCGATAGTTCGTCCTCTCGCGCTCTGCGAGGAACGGCAGATAATTGCCTTCGCCGAGGAAAAAGGCTTTCGCTCCGCCGTCTGCACCTGCCCCTACGGCCTCGATTCGAAACGGCGGGAGGTGCGCGCCAAGATCCGCGAGCTTACGGACGGTTCGAGCGGGCGGAAAAGAAACCTCTTCGCCTCGATGTCTCACGTGAATCCCGAGTACCTCGCCTAGGGCGCACCGCCGGGACTTCAGAGAACGAGTCGTTCCGCGGCGACGGCGCGGGCGCGCAGCGACAGGTCCGAAATCCTGAAATCGCAGCCGTCCGCGAGCTCGGCGCGGTCCTCGCCGCGCGCCCGCGCCGCGGCGATGCGCCCGATCGCGTCGGCCTTCATGATGCCCGATCCGGAAGAGCCCCCCACCCACAGCAGATCGCCGACGAGCTCGACGACGGGGTTGCGGTCGGGCCAGTAATAGTCGTAGTGGCCCGCCCAGGAAGTGTCCAGGGGAAGGGGGCCCGGGCAGGCCGCCGCCAGGCGAGGAAAGGCCGCGCGGAGGATCGGTTCGATCACCGAGCGAAAGTAACTCTCTTCGGGTCGAGCCGATTCCACCGGAGCGTAGGGAAGTTCGAAGGGACGGCCGAGATCGTCGGCGCAACCCGCGAGCAGAAGGCCGCGCCGGAGGATCGGCTTGATGTAGACGGATGCAGTCGGCAGGATCACGTTGGGCGCATCCTCCGCCTCGATTCCTGGCGCGACGAAGAGCGAGGGATTTCCGACGCGAATCGCGAAAAGCTGGCGCTTTTTGGGGTATATCCCGCTCGCGATCCCCGCGGGACCCAGGAGATCCTGGAGCCAGCAACCCGAGGCTGCGACGATTCGGCCGCTCTCGTACCGCACTCCATGCGAATCCAGCACGCCGAGAAAGCGCGTCTTCTCCCAGGGTGTCTCCGTCTCTGCGCCGTCCCCGAGCAGGAGCGCGGTCGCCGCGCTGCCCGTGACGATCGTCCCGCCCGACTCGCGAAACTTCGCGGCATAGTGCTCGGCGAGCGCCATGGCGGACAGAGAGCCGCAGCGGCGGCCGAAAACCGCCGCCGCCGGCGCGACGAAAGGCGGCTCGTCGGCGGCGGCGCAGGCGATCAGTCCGCGAATGCCGGGGCCGTCGACGATTTCGGCGGCCCCGGCGCTCGCCGCGAGCTCCCGGATGGCTCCTTCGGAGGACTCCCACTGAGCCCGCGAGAAAGTCCAGAGATAGCCGTTGGCCTTGAGAGATATTTCGGCGGCGATGCCCTCGTAATAGGAGATGGAACTCTCCGCGAGCGCTCGGCTCGTCGAGGACGCGAAGAGGTTCCGGAACAGGGCCGCGCTCCGCGCGCTGTTCCCTGAGCCTATGCGCGGTCTCTGCTCCAGAATGAGGACGCGCGCGGAGGGTTCGCGTCGTTTGAGGTGCCATGCGGTCGAAAGACCGATGACTCCGGCGCCTATCACGAGATAGTCGACGACCATCCCCAGAGTATAGGCGCCGCCGCCGCGCTTGGGTAGCCGCACCGCTTTACACTCCCGGCATATGGCGTACAATAATCCTACAATACAATTTGCGGGAGGAGTTCGCGATGGATGATCAAGGCATTACCTGGTGGGCCTTCGACGAGGTCGAAGCCTTTATGAAGGACGGTTTCATCGCGATCGGCGTGCCGCCCGCCGAGGCGGCCGTCTGCGCCGACGTACTCGTGTCCGCCGACAAGCGCGGGGTCGACTCTCACGGCGTGGGCAGATTCAAGCCGATCTATCTCGATCGCATCTGGAACGGCACCCTCGATACCAAGACGAATTTCGAGATCGTGCGCGAAACCCCTACGACCGCGGTGATCGACGGCCACAACGGCATGGGCCACTATATCGCGAAGCGCGCGATGCAGATGGCCATAGACAAGGCCGAGGTCAGCGGCATGGGCATGACGGCGGTGCGGAACTCCACTCACTACGGCGCCGCATTCTATTACGCGAACATGGCGGTCGAGCACGGCATGATCGGCCTGACGGGCACGAGCGCCCGCCCTTCCATAGCGCCCACCTGGGGCGTCGAGCCCATGCTCGGAACGAATCCCATGACCTGGGGCATGCCGACCGACGAGGATTTTCCCTTCATGCTCGATTGCGCCACGTCGGTGACGCAGCGCGGCAAGATAGAACTGTACGACCGCCTCGGCAAGGAACTCCCCGACGGCTGGGTGATCGGCCAGGACGGCAGGTATCGTCACGACACCCACCAGGTGCTCGCCGACCTCGTCAAGGATAAGGCGGCCCTGACTCCCCTCGGCGGCCTGGGGGAGGACTTCGGCGGCTACAAGGGCTATGGCTACTCGCTCGTCGTCGAGCTCCTTTCCTCCGCGCTTTCGCAGGCGAATTTCATGAAGGCCCTCGTCGGCATCGGAGCGGACGGGAAGCCCATTCCGATCGAGCTCGGTCATTTCTTCGTCGCGATGAAGGTCGAGGCCTTCGTCGAGCTTCAGGCCTTCAAGAAGCATGTCGGCGAGGTCTGTCGCCAGATCCGCGCATCGCGTAAGGCGCCCGGCGCTCCGCGAATCTATACGCCCGGCGAAAAAGAGCACGATGTGTGGCTCTATCGCAGGGACAAGGGCGTTCCCTTCAACGAGCCGCTCAAGAATGCTTTCCGCGCGGTCAAGGAAAAGTTGAACCTGCCGCACAAACTGCCATTCTAGGCCCCATCTTGCGGCGTCGCCTCCTGTGTTTCTGTGCGCTGGCCTCGATCACTTTCCTCTCGACCTTTGCCCAGACTCCCCCGGGCGACGATGCCTCAGTCTCGAAGAAACTGCAGACGGTGAGTCTCCAGCTCAAGTGGTATCATCAGTTCCAGTTCGCCGGGTATTATGCCGCCGAAGAGCGCGGGTACTATCGGGATGAAGGCCTGGATGTCAGATTCATAGAAGGGACCCCTTCGACCAGGTACACGCAAGCCGTACTTGCGGGCAAAGCCCAGTTCGGGATCAACAATACCGACATTCTGATAGATCGGGTCCATGGTCTTCCCGTAGTCGTGCTCGGCGTGATCTTCCAACATTCCCCGGTGGTCCTGCTCTCGCTCAGGTCTTCGCATCTGGAATCCCCGAAGGACTTCATCGGAAAGAGGGTCATGGTCTCGGCCGAAACCGAGACCGAAACCTATTCCATTTTCAGGAGCGAATCGATCGATCCGAGCCTGGTGCATTTCATACCCAACAGTTCGAACCTCGGCGACCTGATCGACGGCGCCACCGACGCGGTCAGCGCCTACTCGACCAACGAGGTCGTTCAGCTGAGGCTCAGGGGTGTTCCGTACGCCGTGCTGAGGCCGCTCACCTACGGTATCGATTTCTACGGCGATTGTCTTTTCACTACCGAGGGCGAGATCCGCAGACATCCGGCTCTCGTGGCGGGTTTCCTGCGGGCAACGGTGCGCGGCTGGGAGTATGCCATGGACCACCCCGAGGAAATCTGCGATCTCATCCTCGCGAAATATTCCAAGCGAAAGTCCAGGCAGGAGCTTCTGCTCGAGGCCAAGGCGATGCAGGACCTGATCGTGCCGCGGCTCGTGCCGATCGGCTTCATGAATCCCGGCCGATGGAAGAGCATCGGCGATACCTATGCCCGGCTCGGATCGATTCCCGCCAACTATAGCCTCGACGGATTTCTGTACGATCCCGCGCGCCCCGAAATCGATCCGAGATTTCTGCGAATCATTCTGCTGGCGGTCTTCGCGATGCTGGCCGGCGGTCTGGCATACATCGTCATACTTCGCACATTCAACCGACGGCTCGGAGTCGAGGTCGGAGTCAGGACCCGAAATCTCGAGGACCTGAACCGGAAGCTGGAAGTCGAGGTCGAAGAAAGGCGGACGAAGGAAATGCTTCTCGCCGACTCTCTGAAGGAAAAAGAAATACTTCTCAGGGAAATCCATCATCGCGTCAAGAACAACCTCCAGATCATCTCCAGCATCGTCAATCTCGAAATGGGCGGGATAGAAGAGGAATCGACCGTGGCCCTTCTTCGAGAGATCAAGAACAGAGTCCGTTCCATGGCCCTCGTCCACGAACACCTCTACGAGAGCGCGGGGCTTGCCGGAATCGACATGAAGGGTTACGTCCTCGCCCTGGTGCAGGGAATCATGCAGTCCTATCGTCTCGGCGACGCCGTGCCCCAATTGAAGATTTCCGTCGACGACATTTCGCTCCCCATCGAACAGGCCATTCCGCTCGGACTCGTAATCGGCGAGCTGGTGGCCAATTCGATGAAATACGCCTTCGCAGGAAGAAGCGAGGGCAGCCTCGAGATAAGCCTCGAGCGCGAGGAAGGAAACATTCTGCTCGTCGTCGCCGACGACGGAAAGGAGCGGGAGTCTGAAACCGAGCCGCCGGCCAGACGGGGCATCGGACTCGACCTCGTTCAGGCTCTCGTCGATCAGATCAAAGCGTCCATGGCCGTCGACACGGGCCGGGGTCGCGTGACGCGGATCCGTATTCCCCTCCCATGGTCCGAGGATCCTGCCCATGGGTGAGACGCCCTCGACGGCAAGAAGCCGCATCGTGCCGCGAGAAATTTGTCTTCGTTGCAGACGTCCCCGTTCCGCCTGCCTCTGCCCCGTCGAGCCGCCCATGAAGACCCGGACGCGCGTAGTCCTCTTGATGCATCCCAAAGAGGCACGCCGCACCAAAAGCACGACGGGCCGGCTGACCTGCCTCAACCTGGAAAACAGCGAAATACTCTGCGGCATCGGGTTCGACGAGAACGGGCGCCTGCGTTCGCTCGTCGACGATCCGGCAAACTTTCCCGTCCTTCTCTATCCCGGCGAGGGCTCGATGAACATTTCCGACGGAACTTTTCCGCTCGCCGTTCCCGGCGAGCGGAGGCTGATCGTATTTCTCATCGATGCGACCTGGTCGTGTTCGCGCAGTGTCCTCCGTGCGAGCCCCGGCCTTCTGCGCCTTCCCCGGATCATGTTTACGCCGCGCGAAAAAAGCCGTTGGATAATAAAACGGCAGCCGGCGGATTATTGTCTGTCGACGCTCGAGGCGGTTCACGAGCTGCTTTTCGCCCTGGAGAACGCGGGTCTCGACAGCTACCCCGACAAGTCGCGGCTTCTCGATACCTTCGCCGCGATGCAGTCGTTCCAGATCGCGAGGGCGGCGATGCGCGGCGCAACTTGACATTCGGCGCGGCTATACGGTAGGTTCTTTCTGTCCTGTGTGATTCGGCATGCGGGCGCCAGCTTCGCATACGTGCGACCGTCGTATAACGGCTATTACCCCAGCCTTCCAAGCTGGAGACGCCGGTTCGACTCCGGTCGGTCGCTTCAACGGGAAGATACGCCCTCGGATGCTACCTTCTGCGCGAGCGTATCGAGAAGCGAGTCGAAGGGCCGGTTGAACTTTTCGACGCCTTCGTTCTCGAGCTGCCGCGCTATTCCTTCCATGTCGATACCGACTTCCGCGAGGCGTCGAATGGCCCGGCCGATATCCGACCGGTCGCTGCTCAGCCTGACGGCCGGGTGGCCGTGGTGGCGATACGCGTCGATAGTCTCTACCGGCATCGTATTCACGGTCTCGGGGCCGATGAGGGCCTCCGCGTACTTGATGTCGCTGTACGCCGGATCCTTGGTGCTCGTGCTCGCCCACAGGAGGCGCTGCGTCTGCGCTTCTTTGGCTTCGAGGCGCTTGAATCGCTCCTCTGAAAAAATCGACTTATAGCTGAGGTAGGCGCTGCGCGCGTTGTCGATGGCGACTTGACCGAGGAGGGATCGTGCGGCCGTGGCTCCCGCTTCATCCCGGGCGACGATTTCCTTGAGCCGTTGATCGACGACGCTATCGATTCTGCTCACGAAGAAGCTGGCTACCGAGGCGATCGAGCGCAAATCGCCACCGCCGGCAGCCCTCGTTTCGAGCCCTTCGATATAAGCTGCGGCGACGCTTCGGTAGCGGGCGACGTCGAAAAGAAGGGTGACGTTGACGTTGATGCCTTCCGAGATGAGCTGCCGAATGACCGGAAGCCCTTCGAGGGTTGCGGGGACTTTGATGAATACATTGGGACGACTCAGGGCCGCCCAGAGCCTGCGCCCCTCGTCGATAGAAGCGCGCGTGTCGTGCGCGAGATGCGGATTTATCTCGAGGCTGACGTACCCGTCCCGTCCTCCGCTGGCTTCATAGACCCTGCGGAACTCGTCCGCGGCGCTCCTTACATCGTGCAGCGTAAGCTCTTCGAGAATCGCCATCACATCTTTGCCGCGGAGCGCCAGATCGCGGATTTCCTCGTCGTATTCCGCGCTTCCCGCGATGGCTTTCTCGAAGATCGCCGGATTCGATGTCATGCCGCGCAGACCGTCGTCGTCGATGAGTCTGGCGAGCCGACCGCTCGTTATGAGGTCGCGCCGAATGTAATCGATCCAGATCGACTGGCCGAGCTTACCCAGCTCGCGCAAGGGGTTTTCTTTCATGCTCTCACCCTCCACTGCCTCGCTGGCGCCTCGGTTGCGGGGGAGACGAGGCCATTGAGCCGGTCCGCGTCGGCTCCTAAGGAGAATATACTCACCTCCGGCCGGCAAGGGTGAGACCGTTTTGTGTGGAGATGAGTATTCACTCTACGCGCGAAGCGCTTCGGGCGGTATGAGGCCGATGAGCCGGCGCGGCCCGCGCGATATGTCCCGGATCAGGGCCTCGCGTACTCTCTGATCGCGCGCTTGAGGGCGGCCTCCAGCTCTTCGCGGTGCACGCGGATCTGCTCCATCGAATCGCGGTGGCGGACCGTGACCGTTCCGTCATCCTTGCTCTGATAGTCGACGGTGACGCAGAAGGGCGTGCCGATCTCGTCCTGGCGGCGATAGCGTCGGCCTATCGCGCCGGATTGGTCGTAGTCGGTCGCGAACTCCTCCTTGAGCTCCCGCCGGATGTCCTGCGCGAGTTCGGCGAGCCCGTCCTTCTTCATGAGGGGAAGCACGGCGACGGTGACCGGAGCGAGGGCCGGATGGAAGTGCAGGACGGTCCGCCAGTCGTCGTCGTTGCCCTTGTCGGCCACTTTCTGCTCCTCGTAGGCGTCGCAGAGAAGCATGAGAAGCTGTCGCGTGAGCCCGGCCGAAGTTTCGATGATGAAGGGTATATAGCGTGCGTTGCCGTCGTCCTGGTCGATGTACTGGAGATCCTTGCCCGAATATTCCTGATGGCGGGTGAGGTCGAAGTCTGTACGATTGTGCACGCCTTCGAGCTCCTTGAATCCCATGGGAAATTCGTACTCGATATCGTAGGCGTCCTTGGCGTAGTGGGCCAGCTCATCCTTTCCGTGCTGATGCCAGCGCAGCTTGTCCATGCGCACGCCGAGCTTTTCGTAGTACGCCCAGCGCTGGGCTCTCCAGTAGTCGAAGAACTTCTCGTCGTCGCCGGGCTTCACGAAATACTGCATCTCCATCTGCTCGAACTCGCAGGTCCGGAAGATGAAGTTCTTCGTGACGATCTCGTTGCGAAAGGCCTTGCCGATCTGCGCGATGCCGAAAGGCACCTTCATCCGGTTGGACTGAACGATGTTCTTGTAGTTGACGTAGATGCCCTGGGCAGTTTCGGGACGCAGATAGATCAGGCCCGATCCGTCGTCGACCGGGCCGATGTTCGTCTTGAACATGAGGTTGAACTTGCGGGTATCGGTGAGCTCGCCGCCGCACTCCGGGCACTCTTTTCTGGCGAGCTTGGCCGGGTCGATCTGGTCGGCTCGGAAACGCTGTTTGCATTTCTTGCAGTCGACGAGGGGATCGGTGAAGTTCTCGACATGCCCCGAAGCCTCCCAGACCCTCGGATGCATGAGGATGGCAGCATCGAGGCCGACGATGTCGTCGTGGAGCTGCGTCATCTCCTTCCACCAGAACCGGGCTATGCGATTCTTGAGCTCGACGCCCATAGGACCGTAGTCCCAGGCGCCCGCCTGGCCGCCGTATATCTCCGAGGACTGGAAGACGAAGCCTCTTCGCTTGGCGAGCGACACGATCTTCTCCATCGTAGCGGCCTCGCGGCCGTTACCGCTGCTCTCCGACATGCTGATCTCCTATCCGGCAGAAGACGGGGCGAGCGCCAGCTCGCGACACGTTCTGCGCGCGAAGCGCCTAGCGCTTCGCAAAAGCCCTGATTTCGTCCCGCCGATGGCTACGGCAGCACGCCGGAAAGGCATGGCCCTCCCCGGGCTCGATCGGGGAGAAGCGCCCTCCGGTACCGACTCGCCCGCACGCGTCCGGGCATTTCGGTAGGGGGAGTATAGAGGAGAGCCGGGTTTGGATGCTAGTGGAGACTTCCCGCTCGCCGACGAAGGCCTCGGCTTCCGACTCTGACGGGGCTCAGCCCCGCTTCTTTTCGATCTTCGCCCAGCTGTCCCGAAGCGATACGGAGCGGTTGACGACCAGATGCCCCGGCCCGGTATCGGGATCGACGCAGAAATATCCCAGGCGCTCGAACTGGAAGCGCTCGCCTTCTCGAGCCTCGCCGAGACTCGGTTCGCCGAAGGCTCCTTCGACGCGCTCGAACGAGTCGGGGTTCAGACTGTCGAGGAAGGATCCTCCCGGCGGCACCTCCATCGGACGCTCGGCCGAAAAAAGGTGATCGTAGAGCCGCGCCTCGAAGGAGAGCGCCGAGGCGGACGAAACCCAGTGTATCGTTCCCTTCACCTTGCGGTTGTCGGGGGCGTCACCGCCGCGCGTGGCGGGATCGTAGGTGCAGCGCACTTCGGCGATTTCGCCCGTATCCGGATTCTTGGTGAAGCCGGTGCAGGTCACTATGTAACCGTAGCGCAGGCGCACCGAATTGCCGGGGAATAGCCTGAAGTACTTCGGCTGCGGGACTTCCTGGAAGTCGTCCCGCTCGATATAGAGCTCGCCTGAAAAGGGTATCCGTCTCGTGCCGGCGGCGGGATCCTCCGGATTGTTGACGGCCTCGAGCATATCGGTTTTTCCGGCCGGCCAGTTCTCGATCACCAGCTTGAGGGGACGCAGCACCGCCATCACGCGGCGCGCGCGCCTGTTGAGGTCCTCCCGCAGGCAATGCTCGAGCAGCTGGATATCCACCATGCTCGTCGTTTTCGCGATACCGATGCGTCCGATGAAGTCGCGGATCGCCTCGGGCGTATAGCCTCTCCGGCGCAGGCCGGCTATCGTAGGCATGCGCGGATCGTCCCAGCCGGAAACCCGGCCGTCGTTCACGATCTGGAGGAGCCAGCGCTTCGAAAGAACGGTATGCGTGACGTTGAGACGCGCGAACTCGATTTGCCGCGAGGGAAAGACCTCGGCCTCCCTTATGAACCATTCGTAGAGCGGCCTGTGAATTTCGTATTCCATCGAACAGAGAGAATGAGTCACGCCTTCGATCGCGTCCGAAAGCGGATGCTGGAAATCGTACATCGGATAGATGCACCACGCGTCGCCCGTGCGGTAGTGCGGCTCCCTCCGGATGCGGTACATGACCGGATCGCGCATGACGAGATTGGGATGAGCCATGTCGATCTTGGCGCGAAGGGTCTTCGCGCCGTCGGGAAACTCCCCTTTGCGCATGCGCGCGAAGAGATCGAGGTTTTCCTCGATACCGCGATTCCGCCAGGGGCTGTCCCTGCCGGGCGGGGTGATGGTGATGTTGTTCTTGTCGGGCACGGCCGTGCCGCGGTATTCGCGAATTTCCTGATCGGAGAGGTCGTCGACGTAGGCGACGCCCTTCCGGATGAGCTTGAGGGCGAGAGCGTAGAGCTTTTCGTAGTAGTCGGACGCGAAGAAGGTTCGCTCTCCGCAGTCGAGGCCGAGCCAGCGGGAATCGCGGGTTATCGCCTCGACATAGGACATGTCCTCCTTCTCGGGATTCGTGTCGTCGAAGCGAAGATTGCAGGTCCCCCTGAAATCCTTGGCGACGAGGTAATCGATGCTGAAAGCCTTGGCATGGCCGATGTGCATCCAGCCGTTGGGCTCGGGAGGAAGCCGGGTGCGCACATAGGTATAGCGGCCCGAGGCGAGATCCGCGGCGACCGCCTCTCTGATGAAATCGGAGCCGGGCGGCGGCGAAGGCTCGGAAGTCGATGCAACACGGGAATCGCTCATCATGAACTCCTTGCTCCGCGCTTCAGGGGCGCGGCGCTGCCACTATGGCGCGAAGAGCTCGCGTGGGTCAAGGATGAGCGATCGAGAAGCGCATGGCCGCCCGCCGTCAGGGCAGCAGAGGCTGGAGCAGGTCGACGATTTCTTGAAGGGGCGCCACATCGTCCTCATCGAACTGCGCCGGAGCGGCCGAGTCCACATCCAGCACCGCGGCCACCCGTCCGTCCTTTTTCAGCGGGATGACGATCTCGCTTTTCGAGCGCGAATCGCAGGCGATATGTCCGGGAAAGGCATGGACATCGGGCACGACGACCGGGGTTCCGGTCCGGACGCAGTGGAGACAGACGCCTCGGTCCCTGAGAATCTGGCAGGCGACCGACCCTTGATAGGGGCCCACGTGGAGTTCGTTCTCCGCAGCCGCGAAATAGAAACCCGTCCAGAAGTGATGCTTGAGCTTGGAGTGGAGCACCGCGCTGACTGTCGCCATCCCCGCCACGAGGTTCGGCGATTTCCCGGCGATGAGCTCGCGCAGCTGTGCGTGAATCCGTCGGTAGGCGGCCGCCCGTCTCTCTTCTACCATGGCGCCCGACCCTGCTCTCCGCTCTTCATGCCCGAAGCGCCTTCAGGGCGCGTTCCACGCGGGCGACGGCCTTTTCGACGCCGATGATGCGAATGGATTCGAATAGGGGCGGGCTGACCCGCGAGCCGGTCACGGCCACGCGCAGCGGCATCATGAGGTCTCCGAACTTGGCGCCCAGCCGTCCGGCCTCGGCGCGGTAGCGCTCTTCGATCGAGGGAAGATCCGCGAGATCGCAGCCCGGCAAAAGGGTCCCCGCGGCGGCCAGAAGCTCCGCCGCCCGCGCCTTGTCGAGTTTCTTGGGGATGAACTCTTCGGCGGCGGGAACGGAGGGCTCCTCGAAAAGATAACGCATGATGCCGGGCGCGTCGGTGAGGAAATGCAGACGCTCGCGCACCAGCGGCATCGCTTCGAGAACTAGGGCCCCGGCGGAAGCATCGGGCGAAGGCGCGACGAGCCCGGAACCTGCCAGGAAGGGAAGCACCAGCGTCGAAAGTTCCTCGTCGCTCTTCATGCGGATGTACTGCCCGTTGTACCACTCGAGCTTCTGGTAATCGAAGACCGCGGGCGCCTTGTTGAGTCTCTCTATCCTGAAAAGCCGCTCCAGATCCGCCAGGGGAAAAAGGTCGCGTCCATCCTCGAACGAACAGCCGAGGTGCGACACGTAATTGATGAGGGCCTCGGGAAGATAGCCCCCCTTGCGGAATTCGTCGACGGCGGTGGCGCCGTGACGCTTCGACAGCTTGTGCCCGTCCTGCCCGAGAACCATCGGCAGATGGATCAGAGCGGGCGGATCCCACTCGAAAGCGCGATACATGATCATGTGCAGGGGCGCGGAGGGTATCCACTCCTGGGCTCGCATAACGTGCGTTATCTCCATGAAGTGGTCGTCGATCACGTTCGCGAGATGATAGGTGGGGAAGCCGTCGGACTTGAGGAGCACGGGGTCGGGACTTATATCCTCGTTCTTCCACTCGATGTCGCCGAGAAGCTCGTCGGTGAATCGCGTCGAGCCCTCCAGCGGAATTTTGAGCCGAACGACCGCTTTCTCGCCCAGAGCCACCCTGGCCGCAGCCTCCGCGGGAGGAATGCCGCGACAGCGGCGATCGTAGCCCTGATCCGCCGTTTCTGTCTCGGCCTGGGAAGCTCGCAGTCTGGAAAGCCGTTCCTCGTCGCAGAAGCAGTAATAAGCGCGATCCATGGCGACCAGGCGCCGGGCGTGCTCTCGGTACAGGGCGAAGCGCTCGGACTGGACGTAGGGTCCGAAGGGCCCGCCCACGTCGGGCCCCTCGTCCCAGTAGAAACCGAGCCATTTGAAGGTGTCGTAGAGATTCTTGACGTACTCGTCCGAGGAGCGGCCGCGGTCGGTGTCTTCCAGGCGCAATATGAAGGTCCCGCCGTTGGCGCGGGCGAACAGATAGTTTATCAGCGCTGTGCGCACGCCGCCTATGTGCTGATTGCCGGTGGGCGACGGTGCGTAACGGACCCTGACGCGCATGCGTATCTCCTGGGGACGCGACAAAACCTCACGATGCGTGCGTTCGCGCGTGGTGAAACGATGGCAAATTATAGCCGCCGGCCTCGGCGGGGGTCAAGGCAAAGCCTCACGGCGAGGGCTCTGCGAGATCGAATGAGTCGGGGAAAAGATCGGGTCTGAGCTTTTCCGCGCCGTCGAGATATACATGCCTCGCTTCGATGCCCGACGCGCCTCGAAACGCGACGAGCACGCGCAGGACCATGGGCGGGGATCCGTCGAACTCCGCCTCCCGAACGCAGAAGAGCGGCACTTTCCATCCGGCCGCCCTCGCCGCCGTCGCGGGGTTTCTGGACCTTATGTCACCGGTCACCGAAAAGAGAAGAAAAATGCAGTCCGAGGGATCGATGCCGTTCGCTTCGGCGAGGGCCGACATGAGCCTGGCCGTCGCCTTGTCGACGAGAGCCGCCTTGTCGGCGGAAAGGCATATCGCGCCTCGCGCGGCCAGTAGGTCCATGACTCCGTCAGGCATAGGCCAATCCTCCGTGGAGAACGATGAGCGAATCCGCGAGCATGAGCGCCCCGCAGGCGAAGAGGAGGAGCAGAAGATAGACGACGATTCCGCCGATCCTCAGGATATAACGCCGGGCGAGAGCGAGCCCTGCGGAGAATCCCAGGCCGAGGAGGGTCGTCAGAAGGAGACCGAGGGCCGACCATCGCAGCAGGGCCATGAGCATGGCCTGGGTGGTGTCGAGAAACGACTGGAAGGATCCCGCGTACCAATAGAGGAGTTCTATGCCGCAGAGCGACAGGAAGAAGATGCTGATCCGCTTGATCAAAATGAGGGAGAAGGGCTTGCCGGCAGGCCCGGCGTCTTCCGATCTGGTATTGAAACTCATTCTGGCATACTATAGCGCCACAAGGGTCATGAGGGGAACGGGGTGGAATATTTCTTCAACTTCGACAAGTTGTCGTATCTCAAAGGGGAGCGCCCCGATGGCTGCATTCTATGCATGGTGACGGCGGGTTCCACTCAGGTCGAACGCCTGGTCGTCAGCGATGCGGGAGCCTTCGTGGTTTCTCTGAATCTCTATCCGTACAACCCGGGGCACCTGATTCTCTTTCCCAAGCGCCATGTGTTGGACATTCGCCAATTGTCGCGGGAGGAGCGCGTCGAGTTCGACGCGACCGTCGATCGCAGCCTCTCCGCCCTGGATCGAGTCATGCTGCCCGCGGGTTACAACATCGGATTCAACATGGGTCTTGCCGCGGGGGCGAGCATCGATCATCTTCACCTTCACATCATCCCTCGCTATCCGCGCGAAATCGGCATAGCCGAGCTCATCGGGGGCACACGGGTGCTCGTGCAGGACCCTCGTGAAACGCTCGATCGCCTGAAAGCGGCCTACTGAATGGCCGACATTTCGCCGCCCCGCGGCCTTTACGAAATCGCCGGGATCGTGGCCGAGGCGGGCAAAGCCTGCTTTCTCGTCGGCGGAGCGGTGCGCGATTATCTCATAGGTCGCGAGGTCAGCGATTTCGATCTCGCGACCGACGCTCTTCCGCAGGAAATCATGAAGCTTTTTCGCCGCGTCGTGCCGACCGGCGTCAAGCACGGAACCGTGACAGTCCTTTACAAGGGGCTTTCCGTCGAAGTGACGACCTTTCGTTCGGAATCCGAATATTCCGACGGCAGACACCCCGACAGCGTCGCATTCGCTTCGACCATAGAGGAGGACCTCTCGCGCCGCGACTTTACGATGAATGCCATGGCCTACGACCTGCGAGGCAGGAAGCTGCTCGATCCCCATGGCGGCCGCCTCGACTTGAAGCGGCGCAGCATCCGCGCGGTGGGCGACCCCCTCGAACGCTTCCGGGAGGACGGTCTTCGACCGCTCAGGGCCGTGCGCTTCGCCGCGCAGCTCGACTTCGACATCGAGGAGGATACGCTTGCCGCCATACCGAGGGCACTGGATAGACTCAGACTGGTGTCGGCGGAGCGGGTCCGCGACGAGTTTCAGAAAAGTCTTCTCGCCGGCCGCCCCTCGCGGGCGCTCCGCCTCATGGAAACTTCGGGGCTCCTCGAGGAGCTCTTTCCGGAGCTGGCCGCCTGCAGGGGGGTCGAGCAGAAAGGAATGCACCGCTTCGATGTGCTCGACCACCTGCTCGAAAGCATGGATGCGTCGCCGCCCGAGCTGGAGCTCCGTCTGGCCGCGCTATTGCACGATGTCGGAAAGCCCGACGCCAAAGTGGAAGTTCCCGGCGAGGAGCCGACCTTCTACCGTCACGAAGAAATTTCGGCCCGACTCGCGGGAGAAGTCCTGCGCCGGCTGCGCTTTCCCACGGCCCTCATAGACGAGGTAGTCCACCTCGTGCGCTTCCATATGTTGGCCTACGACGATTCCTGGAGCGACGCGGCGGTGCGTCGGTTTCTGGCGCGCGTCGGCACGGATAAGGTCGACAGACTCTTCGCGCTCCGGCTGGCCGACGGCAGCGGAATGACCGGAATTCCCGCGGATCCTCGCAGCCTCGATGCATTTCGCGAACGAATCGATCGCGTCCTCTCCGAGGATCACGCGTTTGGAATCGGGGACCTGGCGATCGGCGGGGAAGAGCTCGCAGCTCTCGGAGTGCCGAGAGGGCCGATAATGGGAATGATGCTCAGGGAGCTGCTCGAAACGGTTCTCGACGATCCCGAAGTCAACGACATCGAGCGGCTGACCGAAATAGCGGGCCGAATGAAGGCCAAATACGGGCTGCCTTAGCAGGGGCCGACAAAGCCGAAGCTGTCGGCAGCCTGTTAGCCGCCTTCAACCTGGGTGAGGCGGGCCGCCTCGAGCCCCCCCGCTTCGATTATGGCGTCGTAGGCGGCCTTTGCGGCATTCTGCTCCGCTTCCTTTTTGTTCTTCCCCGATACCGGGCCGTAAGCGTCCGAACCGACCATGCAACTGATCCAGAAGGTACGGTCATGATCGGGCCCCGTGCGCCTGACCAGAGAATAGACGGGATAGGATCGGCGGTATTTCTGTACGTATTCCTGCAAAATCGTCTTGTAGTCTTTGCGATGGCGGTTTTGGAGAACCTTGCGGACCTCCGGTTCCACCAGGGAGAGCACGAAGCGTGTGGCCGTTTCGAATCCGGCATCCAGATAGCAGGCGCCCATGACGGCCTCCATGGCGTCGGCCAGGATAGCCTTCTTGGCACGGCCTCCCGACTGCTCTTCGCCTTTTCCTAGAAGAATGCAGCGATCGATCCCCAGGGCTTTTGCCTGTTGCGACAGCACTTCTTCGGAGACGACATAGCTCTTCACCCTCGCAAGCTCGCCCTCGGACTTGTCCGGGAGCAGGCTATATAGGCAGGAAGCCGTCACGACACCGAGCACGGCGTCGCCGAGAAATTCGAGTCTTTCGTTGTTCAGTGCGTGGAGAGGGTCCTCGTTGCCGCAGGACCTATGGGTAAGAGCGAGGTTCAGGAGCTCGAGGCTCCTGAACCTCAGGTCGGCGACCTTCTGAAAGGCCGCCAATTCGCCCTTGCGCTCGCGCGATAGGGAATCCTTGCTTGAAAAGAACAAAGCTTCCCGCCTCGAAGCCCGGACCGATCACTTCACCTGGGACTTGATGTACTCGTAGGCATCCTTGACAGTCTCGAATTCATTCGCCTTTTCGTCGGGGATAGTGATGCCCATCTCTTCCTCGATGCCGTAGACAAGCTCGTAGGTATCGAGACTGTCTGCGCCGAGGTCCTGGCGAAAGCTCGCCTCGAGGGTGATCTTGTCTTCTTCGACTTCCAGCTTCTCTGCGATAATTTTCTTGACCTTGAGGAACAGCTCGTCCATGTCGTTCTCCTCTTATGCCTTTGATTCGGGCGAAATGATCTGGCGCCCGCGGTAGAAGCCGCACTTCGGACAAACCCGGTGCAAAAGCACGTGATTGCCGCAGTTCCCACAGGTTACGATGGCCGGAGCGGTCAATTTCATGTTGATCGACCTTCGCCGGCGGGTTCTGGCTTTCGAAGTCTTGAACTTTGGTACAGCCATTACTAAAACCTCATTCCCACAAGAGTTTCCGGAAAGTATGCCGAAGTGGAACCCTACACAAAGGTCGAAAAATTGTCAAGTCCGAGACTCGCCTCCCGTCGAGGTGCATCAATGAGCCGGACCCTGTCGCGATTCGACCCCGGCTCTGGCTTTTGCGGCGATCGCCTTCGCGACAGTCGGCGGCACCATGGCCGACAGATTGCCCCCGAAGGAAGCCAGCTCCTTGATCGAACTCGATCTGAGCACGAAGTATCGAGGATCGGTCGCGATGAACATCGTCTCGATTCCGGGATCCAGGCCTTTGTTCAATATGGACAGATCGAACTCGTAGGAAAAATCGGTAAGGTTTCTCACGCCTCGAATGAGGACCCTGCAGCCGTTGTCGCGGGCGAACTCCACGATCAGGCGATCGCAGAGCTGAACCGACACGTTGGGATAAGGTCGGACGAGTTCCACGAGGAGATCGCGGCGCTCCTCGGGAGTGAAAAAGCCGTTTTTTTGGCGATTGACCGCCACGACGACGAGAATCTCTTCGAAGATGCCCTGCACCCGTTCGATGACATTGAGGTGCCCGTAGCTCGGCGGATCGAAAGATCCCGGAAAAACAGCCTTGACCATCCGATGACTCTAGTCCCCGGATCGTACGGGGTCAAGGCGCAAAGCAGACGTGGGGGCGACTCGTCTCGCCCTCGCTATCCAAAGTGCCGATATCTTATATGATATGCGAAGACTTCTGACGGCCGCCGTCCTCGTTCTCGCGACGCTTTCCGCGGCGGCCTACCCCGTCTACTACAAGGAACAATACTACAAGCTCTTCCATACGCATTACATTCAGTCTCCCGACGATTCCATTGAAAACATCTACTGGCTGGAGCTTGCGAAGAAAGCCGACTTTTGCAATCCGCTCTACGCCCTGGCGACAATCGCGGATACCGAGCAGTGGAAGAGATACCGCTACCTCCTCGACATGCATATCGATCTCATGCTCATCCAGCAACATCTGATATTGGGTTCCAAATTCGACAAACGAGTCGCCTATTTCTACAATGCACCTTGGAAACAAGAGAATCTCGACAGCCTCAAGATAGCCGAATCGGCCTACCGCACGGCCCTGCTGTACTGGGGCGAGGCGAAATCTCTCGCCGCCATGGCGATGAAGACGCCCTTTCTTCCGATAGACGGTGCGGAATATTGGATAGACGAAGCCTCGCGCGTCGAGTCGGGAGATTTGAATTACGCCGATATCATCGCCGCCCAACTCTCCCGCCTCGAAAAGGTGCGCGCGGCATTCGAGAAGATGGACGGAAACACCTACTGACGATGCTCCTTCAGAGGAAGGACACCGGCCATTTCGCCTATGACATTGACCAGCTCGCCCGAGGCGGGCAGGACGATCTTGGAATTGTTCTTGAGGGACTCTTCGACCGTCTGGAGGCGCTTGAGAAGCTGGGCGTTGCCGACGAAGTACTGGTTGGCCGCTTCGTTGACGAGCTTTATGGCCTGGGATTCGCCCTCGGCCTTGAGTATCTCCGCCTGGCGAATGCCCTCGGCTTTCTTGATCTCGGCGCGCTTCTGGCCGTCGGCCATGGTTTCGGTGGCGGTGGCGAAGTCGATCGCGGCGATTTTTTCGTTTTCGGCCTTGACGACCTTGTTCATGGTCTCCTGAACGTCCTTCGGGGGATCGATCTCCTTGAGCTCCGTGCGGACGACCGCGATACCCCAGGTGCTGGTCTCCTGCAACAGGGTCTTGAGAAGATCGGAATTGATGCGCGAGCGTTCGCTGTTGGCGCTCTTGAGAGTCATGGTGCCGATGATATTTCGCAGAGTGGTTCGCGCGAGGTTGACTATCTGATACTGGTAGTTGTTGACGTTGTACTGCGAGGCCTTCACGGAGTCCTCGTCGGCCTTGACGCGAAAGTACACCTGGGCATCGACGCGGGCGTTGAGATTGTCGTTCGTGATGATCTCCTGAGGTTCGGCATTGACCATCTGCTCCGTGGTATTGATCTGATACATTTTGGTGATGATGGGGAACACCCAGTGGAAGCCGGGCTCCGCGAAGCGGAAGTAGCGGCCCAGCAGTTCGATGAGGCCGCGATGCGTCGGACGGACGATTCGAATGCCTGAAAAGAAAAAGATGACTACGATGAACCCGACGATGTATCCGAGTATTTCGAACATGGACATTCTATGCCTCCATTCTCATACGCCAAGTATAGCGCCGATATCGGATCCTTGGCTCAAATTCGACTAGAAGAGTGCCACCGCGGCATAGCCGACGAAGGATTCGTCGCTGCGCTGTTCGAGGCTCGTACCGTAGCCGAGGAGCTCGGCACGCGTGGCTCCGGAGGCCAGGGCGAAGGAAAGAGCGGCAGCAGCGGCCCCCGACGAGCAGGCGGAGCCCTCGCGCTCGCCGCGGCGCAGGGCTTCGGCTGGGTCCAATGCGAGAAGGGCATCGACGAAGCGTTTGTCGTTGACGCCGCGGACCCACTCTTCGGCCACGGAGCCCCGTCCTTTGGGCGAGAAACCGTAGGCGGGACCGTAGTGAGTGAGGTCGGTGGAGCCGAGGCATGCGACTCTCCGTCCGAGCGAGGCCGCGGCCGCGGCAAGGGCTTCCCCGAGACCGAGTGCGGCCTCGCCGTTGGGCGCGCGCAGCCATAGGAGCCTCGCCTCCGGAAAGCGGAGCTTTATGAGAGGAAGCTGCACTTCCACGGTGTTGTCGGCGGCGGCGTCAGCGCGGAGGGGGCCGCCCTGTCGTCCCTCGAACGAAATGGAGAGGGCATCTCGAAGCTCCGTATCGGATAGGAGAGGACCGAGCGGGGTATCGAAGCCCTCCTCGGCGGCGATCAGAGGAGAGGCGAAAGGGGGCAAATGACCGCCTATCACGGCGACGGTCTCGGCCTCGGCGAGGGCGAAAATCGCCCGCGCTGCGAAGCGGCCCGAAAACAACCAGCCGGCGTGGGGCGCAACGGCCGCTTTGGCTCCGGAACTCGCCGTCTCGGAGGGATAGAGGCTCAAATTCCAGGAAGCGACAGCCTCTTCGATATCCGCCCTATCGTGCGGATACCAGCCCGGTGGAAGTGCCCTGCGGCGCAGAACCATGCCACCCTCCTGTTTCTTCGTCCGGAACTTTCCGATGCTTCGAAAATTCGCGAACGGCCTGGCGGATCTGCCGATATAAGTATAATATGTCGGAGTCGCCATGAATAGACGATTTCTAGCCGTGCTGGCGGCAACCAGCATCGCGGTCGCCCTGCTCGCGGCCGTCTCCGTCGCGTTCCGCGCGTTCGAAGCGGAGGCGGCGGGCAGAAAGGCCGCGAGCGCCGATTTCGAAACCCTGCGCTACTCCCTCTCTCGAGCGCGCAACGCCTCCGACCTGAGCGATCCGGCCCTGCGCAAGCGTCTGTCGGCTCAATACCGCCTCAGTCCGAACCTGCTCCTCATCGTCGTCTACGAACGCGGTGCGGGAGTGCGTTGGCGAATCCCCGCCTACTCTCCCTATCTTCCGGCCGCCGAGAATGTGCTTCCCAGGCCGCAGCCGAAATACCCGCCTCTTTCCTCGCTTCTGCTTTCCTCCCCTCTGCCCGGCGATCCCACGGGCCTTCTCGACCTGGACGCTCTTTACAGAACCCTGGACCAGCGGACGGTATTCCTGGCCTTCAGAGATGCGCTTCTCGCGATCGCCGTCTATATCGCCCTGGTAGCCGTCGCCATCGCTTTCGCTGCGGCTCTATCTTCGACGCGCGTCAAGGAAAGCGAAGAGCTGGATCCCGATCTGTCGCGCCGCATGGCCGCCGCCGCGGCCGACGAAGCGAAGCAAGAGAAGGTGATGGGCCTGTACGATTCGCCGGATCCGGAATCGTCCGATGCATCCGGCGGCGCTTCGAACGCCTTCGCGACGCTCGAAGAGGAATTCAGCATTCCCGACTTGGCTTCGTCCGAAGGCGAAGGAGCTCGCAGGCGGCCGAGCGGGCTGTACTCGCCCAGATCGTCTCTCGGCTGGGAGAGCTACCTCGAAGCCCGGCTCGATGCCGAACTCCAGCGCTCCGCTTCCTTCGAACAGGATCTCAGCCTCCTTCTGGTCAGCTACGAGAATCTCCACGGAGAATCCTCGCCCGAGTACAAGGCCCTCGCCGATTCCATCGCGGAGTTCTTCAGTTTCCGCGATTTGGCTTTCGAACGGAGCGACGACGGCTTCGCCGTCATCTTGCCCAACATCGATGTCGATCATGCGCTGCGAATGTCCGAGGAATTCGTCAAGAAGCTGGACTCGCGGATGGAAGCATTCCGCAACGGGCAGAAGCCTCTACCCGTGTTCCTGGGGCTCGCGTCGCGAACCGGCCGCCTCGTGGACTCCGCACGAATGATGCAGGAAGCCCTCGCCTCTCTCGAAAAGGCGCGCAGTGAGGGCGGCGCCCGTATCGTCGCATTCCGCCCCGATCCGGAAAAATATCGCCTGTACCTGGCCTCGAAGGGCTGTGCCTAGGCGCAGCCCTTCGCAGCTCATTTCTTCGGCAGGAGCTGGGCCGGCGTCTTGAGCGCCGCGCGCAGGCTGTACGAGGAAATCTCGAACGTATACGGCGAGCCCGTAAGGCGCGCGTAGAAGCGGTTTTCGGTCGGGCCGGCTGCCGAAACCCCGGGCGCCGGGGGAATGGCGCGGCCTATCTCCAGCACTCTCGTGCCGCCCGCGCCGAGATACAGCTGCACTCTCGCGCCGACGGGTTCGAATGCATCGGCCGGCGGGGACGCGACATAGTCCTCCGCTTCGAGAGCGATGATCGAGCGGACCATGGCGTCGGCCGAGGATGCCTCCACTCCGCCGGCCGGGCCGGACCATCCCTGGCCCGAACGAGTCAGGCGATAGTCGATCTTGAGCGCCGGCATTCGAGGGCCGTCCACGGGCAGGGAAACGTCCACGCTCACGGACTGGACATCCGATTCCGGCATTTCGGGCATGATGCGAAGATCGAGCCAGCTCTTGCGTCCGTATCCGAGATACGCCGCGAAGGACGCGCTTACGGCGTAGGCTTCGTCCGAGCCTTTTTTTCGAATATAGATTTCCGACCCCGTCGGTCCATAGTTGCCCACGCTGAGGTCGGCCATGTCGAACCCGGCGGCATTCTTGACGAGGATGGACTTGGCCTTGCCTTCGTCGAGTCCCAGGCCCGTCCACGCGGTCTTGGAGTGGGCCAGCGGTCTCAGCCGCTTGACGTCCGCCAAGGCCTTGAGGAAATCCGCGATGCGATCGGACTGAGCGGGAAAGCGGCTGGACGCATCGGCCAGGAACCAGGAATCGCTCTGTTTGACCAGGGAGACGGATTCGGAGCCGCCCAGCTCTATCGCGGCCGCGTTGTCCGTCTTGCCGGCAAATATGCCGCCTGTCTCCGATCGAGCTTCCACTCGCCCGGGCGAGAAAATCATACCGAGCACCCAGATTGCGAGAAGGGCGGCCAGGGTACCCGAAAGTACGAGCACTTTTCTTTCATAGCGCATCATGAGCTCCTCCCTTCATCGGCTTGCGAAACGGCGACCGGGACGGGGTCACGTGCGATGCGCCGCCGCTTTCCGGCGCGCAGCAGACCGAAGACAAGCACGAGAAGCGGGACGAGACCGAGGTTCAGCACGTAGATGAACATGATGACGGCATTGCGAACATCAGGGTCCTGTATCCTGGCGAGACGCATGTCGCGCATGCCGCGGGTCCTTATCGAGACGAGTTCATTGCCGGACGCGAGCCAGTCGGCTGCATCGGAAATGAAGGAGGCATTGAACTGAGAATCCGTCATCGTCATGAGATCCGTCGCGAAGTCGGAGGAGCCGACCACGATGATTCGCGAGGGCCTGGAGGCCGATGGCAGAGGCGGAAGAGCCTCCGAGCCCGATCGGGTCGGCACCGGACGGCCGGCATAGGCCTGAGGCAGGATTCCCGACAGGGAAACCGCGAGCAGGTATCGGCCCGTGGTATTGTCCGCCTCCTCGGCGTAGTAAGGCTCGTCTTCCGGTCCGACGGCGAAATGCTTGGTCTGCAACCAGGCCTTGGGCGTCGTTTCCACCAGGGACTGCTCGTCGACACCGCTGCGCTTTTCGAGTTCCAGGGGACTCGCCCAGAACAGATCGAGCCCGGCGAGTCGCGCCGTGAGAGGATTCTTCGCGTCGCGGTTCTCCGGCCTGGTAATGATCCAGTGCGGATAGCGGACATAGCGGATGAGCGCGCCTCCGTAAGGAGAGGCTTCCTGGAAGGGAACGGTCAGCGAGGAGGGATCGAGTACGAGATCGGGATCCACCTTCACGCCATAGTCGTCCAGGGCGGAGAGCAGGGGATTGTTGGCGAGAGGAGTGGCCGTCAAGTTTTGCCGCGCGTCGACATTGACACCCTTCGCGGCGAAGAGGACCTTCCCGCCGCCCGCGAGGTAGGCGTCTATGCGATAGGTCGCGTAGTCGTCCAGACCGTTGTTGCCGAGAACGATGAGGACCGAAGCCTCGGGGGGAACCGCATCGCCCGGATGAATTTCCTGGATGCTCCAGCCATTCTTCCGCATCGTACCGGTGAGCGTGCCGTAGTCGTTTCCGAGGCTCTTGTCGGAGTCTCCCACGAGGAAATCCGCCACATTGCTACGGTCGGATATCTCGGTGCGTATGGCCTTGACCAGATCGTACTCGAGGGTCGAAGTCCCGAGTACGAAGGGGATGACCTGAGTTTTGTCCAGGTATTGGACGACGATGCCCGAGTAGACGAGGGCGACTCGCTGCTCGTTCCTGTCCACGATCTGCATCCGCTGCGGTTGAACCCCGAGGGCTTCGATGGCGGCCGCCCGTTCGCCGTTTCCCGCGCCGGGATCCGTCACCTCGACCGATATCTTACCGTGCGAGGCCGCGGCGAATTCCTCGAGGAAGTCCTGAATCGCCCTCGGGGCCGGATGGCGGGCGGCGAGCATCGGCGATACGTAATAAGTTATGCGAACCTGCTCGGACACGGATTTGTGCAGCTCGCGCGAGGCCTGGGAGAGCGTATAGGTGTGATCCGCGGTCAGATCGAGGCGGAAGTGAAATCGATCGGTCACCAGCACTGCCGCGACGAGCACGGCGAGCGTGAGAATCAGGAGCACGAAAGCGCGGCGCTTTCCGATTGTTGCATTCATGTTCAGCTCCACTTTCGACGGGTCAGGTTCCACGTCGAGAGGAAGAGGAACAAGACACCGACCGCGATGAAGTAGGCGAGGTCGCGACTGTCGGCGACGCCTCGCGCAAAGGCCTCGTAGTGAAAGGCCAGGGACAGCCAATCGAGAATCGCGGCGAGCACGCCGCCGATCTGGAGGAAATTCGCGAGCGCGTTGATGAATACCAGAAAGATCATGGCGAAGGCCGCGCCCAGAAAGGCGCTCACCTGGTTTTTCGCCAGAGAGGACACCCATTGGCCGAGCGCCACTGCCGCGCCCGCAGCCAGGATGACGCCGAGATACTGGGCCGCCAGCACGCCGGGGTCGAAAGAACCGAGCAGGGAAACCGCCAGAGGCACGGGCAGAGTGAGGAGAATGGCGATGAGGGCGAGGGCGAATGCGGCGAGAAACTTGCCGAGCACGAGCTCGGACTCGGCGTAGGGGAGCGTCAGCAGGAGCTCGTAGGTCCCCGTCCGGCGTTCCTCGGCCCACGAGCGCATGGTGATGGCAGGGATCACGAATGCGAAGGCCTTGAGCATAAAGTCGAAATATTGGCGGAGGTCGGCCTGGTTCATGGTGAAGAAGGCGCTCAGGAAAAAGAGCGAAACTGCCGTGAAGAGCAGGAAACTGATGATGACGCCGTAGGCCACGGGCGAGTTGAAGGAACTCCTGAGTTCGCGCCTGGCGATGGCGAAAACGCGATTCATTTGGTCCCTCCTTCGGACGTGAGCTTGACGAATATCTCTTCGAGCGAGAGGCGGCGCCGTTCCAGCTCGAGAAGTTTGAGATCGTTGGCTACGGCCCAATCGAAAAGAATCTCCCCCGGCTCCCCGGCGGCGGGTGCGAAGACCAGCTCGGCGGAAAAAACGCCGCTCAGCGTGTCCTGGTGCAAATCGGCGGCCGAGCGGAGAGATGATAGACGCGTGAAGAGCGATTCTAGCCGCCCTGCGTCCAGCGGCTCGTTCGAACGGGAACTCTTTACGCGAAGGCGAACGCGCTCTTCGCCCTTCAGGGTTTCGCCGATCTCTTCGGGTCGGCCTTGAGCCGCTATGGTGCCCTCATTGAGAATGATGACGCGGGAGCAGACGGCCTCGACCTCCTGGAGGATATGCGTCGACAATATGACTGTCTTTTCATGGCCGAGCTCGCGGATGAGAGCGCGTATTTCGATGATTTGGTTCGGATCGAGACCCGTCGTGGGTTCGTCGAGGATGAGAATGGGCGGATCGTGGAGAATGGCCTGTGCGAGACCGAGTCGCTGCCGGAAGCCCTTCGAAAGCTCCTCGACCGTACGGCGATAGACCGGGGCCAGTCCACAGGATTCGACCGAGCGTTCTATCGCGGCGCGGCGGGCACTGCCTTCGAGGCCGCGCGAGTCGGCGGCGAAATCGAGATACTCCGCCGTGCTCAGATCCTGGTAGAGGGGCACGGACTCGGGAAGGTAGCCGACGCGCCGCTTCACGGCGAGAGAATCTTCCACGACATCGACGCCATCGACGAGGACAGTGCCCGAGCTCGGGAAATGATAGCCCGTGAGCACTTTCATGATCGTTGTCTTGCCCGCGCCGTTCGGCCCCAGAAGGCCGAGCACCGAGCCCGTTTCGGCGACGAAGGACACGCCGTGGACGGCCTCCCGTTCGCCGTAGCTCTTGCGGAGTTCGCGCGCTTCTATCACGGTTCCCCCTCGATATGGTGGAGTATTAGCGGGGTGCCGACAAACTCGAAGCTCGTCGGCACCCCGCTGGGAATGGCTTCATCCAAAGCCTCGGTTGTCGCTGGAACATCGGCGCATCGACCTAAAACAAAGGCAGGGCCGGCAGGGTTACGCGGCGCTCGAGGTTGCGCTATCTTCGCGACCCATGCTGCGACCCGAGCCTTCGTCGGTCCATGCGGGGCGACCGCCGATCAGTCCTCGTAGGCGATAGGGAAGTTCATTCTGTCGCGCGTCAGGACCGTCGATGGAAATATCTCGCGCGCTTCGACGAGCAGTTTCTTGAGGTCGTGTTCGGCATATCTGGGGCTGTAATGGATGAGTGCGAGTTTCTTGACCCCACCCGCTTCGGAGGCAATTCTCGCCGCCTGGGCCGCCGTCATGTGTTTTTTTTCGGCTGCGCTGGAGGACAGAGCGGTTTCGAACATGCCTTCGCAGACGAGAAGATCCGAGTTCGCGACCTCGCGGGATATTTCGGGAAAAGCGAGGCTGTCGGTTACATAACAGAACTTGCGACCCGCACGCGGCTGCCCCACGACCTCTCCCGACTCCACGACGCGGCCGTCGTCGAGACTGACGCTCCTGCCGGCCTGCAATGCCGACCACAGGGGGCCGCGAGGAACTCCGAGGGATATTGCCTGTTCCGGATGGAACGCTCCCGGACGCGGCTCTTCTTCGAGGGCGTAGCCATAGCAGGTCTTAGTGTGCCTCAGGGGAAAAGCGCGGATGGTGAAGCCCTCGCCCTTCCATATCGGACCGGGCTCGCTGATTTCGCGGACGACTATTTCATAATTTATGTACATATCCAGGGCCCGACGGTTGTTCTCGATGTATTCGGCTATTTTGGGCGGCCCGAAAATGTAGAGCGGCTCCTCGCGGTCGACCTGACTCGAAAGCATGAGGATGCCCGGCAGCCCCGTGACATGATCGGCGTGCATGTGCGAGACGAAGACGGCCGTGATTTTCTTCCAGCGGAGGTTGAGTCTCCGAATGGATATCTGCGTCCCTTCGCCGCCGTCGAATAGGAAGAGTTCGCCTTCGCGGCGAAGAAGGACGCTCGTGAGCTGTCTGTGGGGGAGCGGCATCATGCCGCCGCAGCCGAGAACGAAGGCTTCCAGGTTCATTTCGCAGGACTATACCCGAAAGCGCCGCGGCGCTTCAATGACCATGATCCGCTACGACGATGGAGAACCCGTGCTTGTGGCTCACGCCCTCCTCATGCGATGATGAATCATGGACGATTTCATCCGACTCGGCCTTTCCGGACCCATCGCCGGGGCCCTCTCATCTTTCGGTTTCGAAGGGCCGACTGCCGTACAAGAGGCCACTGTGCCCCTCGTGCTCGATCGCCGCGACGCTTTCGTCCAATCCGAGACCGGTACCGGCAAGACCTTCGCATACCTCGCCCCGGCGGTGCAGGTCCTCGCGGAAGCGGGACGCAGGAGCGCCGCCGAACCGGGAATGATAATCGCGGCGCCCACGCAGGAGCTGGCCGTCCAAATAGGACGCGAGGCAGATCGTCTCGTTGCGGCCGCCGGCCTGGGAGTGAGAACTGCCGTCGTGCTCGGCGGTACGGCCCTCGATAAGCAAATCGCGAAGCTGCGCGACCGTCCGGACATCGTCGTCGGGACACTCGGCCGTCTTTCCGATCTGATCACTCTCGGCAGAATACGCCCGCGCGGGCTTCGCTATCTCGTCCTCGACGAGGCCGACAGGCTTATGGCACCCGAAACGGTCGCGCTCGCCGCGGCCCTGATCAAGGCCGCTCCGGAAAAATGCGCGCGCATATTCGTTTCGGCCACTTTGCCCGAACGCATCAGGCGCCAGATTCGTCCCCTGCTTCACGAGCCGTCTGAGGTATCCGTTCGGGAGGATGCCGTCCTCGCCGGCAGCATCGAACATTGGTGCTTCTACTGCGACGGGCGCAAGCGACTCGACTTCGTCAGGCGCTTCGAGGCCGCCGTTCGCCCCGAGCGCTGTCTCGTCTTCATTTCCCAGGCGAGCCGCGTTCCTGCGTCGGCCGAACGTCTCGCCGCGTACGGCCTTCCCGTCGCCTCGATCCACGCGTCCATGGAAAAGGAAGCTCGCCGTGTCGCCTTGGAACGCTTCGCGAGCGGCGAGATCCGCTATCTCGTTACGAGCGATCTGGGCGCCCGCGGTCTGGACATCGTCGCAGTGAGCCATGTCATCAGCCTCGATCTGCCGGAGGAATATACGATCTATACGCACCGTGCGGGGAGAACCGGCCGCGCCGGGGCAAGCGGCGTCAGTGTAGTTCTCGCCGACGGCGTCGAGCTCGCGCGCGCTTCCAAGATCGCCGTGCGGGGAAGCTTCGTCTTCCGATGCAAACTTCTCGAAGCCGGAATGCTTCTCGAGCCGAGCACGGATGAATTCTTCGCCGCGGCCGCGGCCGCGGAGGAAGAACGAACGACGGCCAAGGTCTCCAAGATCGATGCCGGCGAGCATCGAAGCGGCCGGAGGTCTCCGCCCCGCGGCACGCGACACTCCAATGATGACGCCGGGCCGCCTGGGGGGCCCGGCGCCCGAAAATCCGTGAAGCGCAAGGACGGGTCCCCGCCTCGTGTCTATCGCGTGGACGACTCGGTCGGCGGGAAAGGTCAAGCCCATCGAGCCAGGGCGGAGGAACGCCGCCTGCAATCGGAGGCGCCGCGGAATGACGGACCTGCGCCCCGACACGGAAGCGGCGGGGCCGGCCAAGGGCGGGTTGCCCGGGGGCGGGACCCGCAGGACCGAAGCCCGCGGGAAAGGGTAGCTCAAGGCCGGAGCCCTCAGGGGCGGAATCCGTACGCCCGTGCATCTCGCGGACCCGCGCCGCGCCGAAGGCCCGACGATCCTCGATCATCGAGGGCCTAGGCGGGAATGTCCGCCCTTCCGCAAACCGTTCTGGGCACGCTGTTCGCACGAACGGCTTTCATACCCGCCGTCATCGAAGATCTCCGTAACCCGTCCTGGGAGTCGGCTGTCCGGCGCGTGCTCGTCGTCCGTCTTTCCGGTTTTCGCGATGTGCAGACATCGAGCTCTCATCTCGTACTTTTTTCCGAAACGAGACGGGCCCTTCCCTCCGCCTTCGTAGATTTCGCCTTTTTCCCGGAGCGGCAGGATCGAGGCATTCTGGAGAATCGCAGACTGCCCTGGTTCAGCGGCCTGGTCTCGGGCCATTCGCCCCGAGATTTCGATCTCGTTCTGGTCTCCAACGCGTTCGGTCTCGAGCTGGTCAACCTGCCTTATCTGTTTTCGACCGCACATATCCCTCCCAGGGCATCACAACGGGGGGAGGGAGAACCCATAGTGATCCTGGGCGGGTCGAATGCCGCTTCCGCGGGAGCCGTATTATTCGGCGGCGAGGGCTCCGATGCCGACTCCCTCGTCGAGGGCATCTTCTTCGGTGAAGGAGAGGGCGCGATAGGCGAACTCGCCGGCATACTCTCCGATCGCAGTCGTCCTCGCTCGTACCGACTGGGCGAGGCCTCGAGGGTGGAGGGTTTCTGGCGGGCCGGCTCGGGAATTCCGGCCCGGCGGCGGATCGTCAGACCTCTTCCTTCACCGATTACGGATTATCCCATCTTCAACTCCGAGGAGGCCGGAACGGCGCGGTTACAGATCACCGCGGGTTGCCCCGGCTACTGCTCTTTCTGTCTCGAGGGCTGGGATCGAAGGCCGTACCGCGAAGCCGACCTCGACTCGCTTCTATCGACGGCACGTGTCTTGAAGGCGCGCAGCGGCGCCGACACGCTGGAACTCTATAGCTTCAACTTCAACACTCACGCCCGAATATATTCGCTGATTTTCGAGCTGAACCGAATATTCCGCCGCGTCAATCTCATGAGCCAGCGGCTCGACATACTCGTCCGCGAAAGGCCGCTTCTGAGAGCCGAACTCGCCGCCGACAAACGCTCGTTCACGCTCGGCGTCGAGGGGATCTCATCGCGCATGCGGCGCTATTTTCGAAAAGGTCTCGACGACCGCGACCTGGACATCCTGATCGAGCGTCTGCTCGTCCCGGGGCTGCGGGAGCTGAAGCTTTTTTACATTTTGGCCGGCATCGAAGGCCCCGCGGACCTGAGCGAATTCACCGCCTTCGCCGAGGAACTGTGCGCGGCGCGGGATACGAGGGCACCGGGCCTGCGGATCCTGGTCTCGGCCGGATACCTCGTGCGTCTGCCCTTCACCCCTTTGCAGTTCGCTCCCCTTTTCCTGGACGAAGGCGAGCTCAGGCGCGTGGCGAACTCCGTGCAATCCTCCTGCGAGAGGAATGGAATCGAGTTCCGTCTCGCCGTCGATTTCGACGACTATCGAGCGGATCAGCTTATGGCCCTCGGCGGCTCGGCTCTGGCCGACTGGCTACTGGCCGTGCCCGACCGAAATCTCGTATTCGAGGGACACCTGTCGCGCGGCACGAGCGATTCGCTGGCGGCCCATGCCCGAACAAAGGGCCTTTTCGACGAGAGCTTTACGCGTGAGAAGGCAAAGCGATGGCGCCCTCCACTCGCCTTCGCCGAGGAAGAATCGCAGCATGAGCTTCTCTACGAGCAGTACCTGGAGGCCCGGGCCTTCCGAGATCGGCCTCTCTGCATCGGCGGCCCCTGCGCGGGTTGCGGAGCCTGCGTAGAGCCCGAAGACAGGGCCTTTCTCGTCGAGCACCGCATCGATGAACCCGGCGAAGGCTTTACCGAACGCATGGGGCGACTGCTTTCCGCGAAGCGGAATTTTCCCCGGGTGTTCGTCCGTGTGGACCTTCCGCCATCCCTCCTCGGCGCCACGGCCGCGTACCGCTCTTCCTGGCTCATGCGCCGCATGATGACCGCCGCGCCGGGAACGGAGCGGCTCGTATTCGAAGCCAGAGAGATTCTCTTTTCCGATGGGCCCCTGGCCAAAATGTTTCCTTTTTTTTGCGGCGTTTGTGTCTTCGAGGTCTTCGGCCCCGATCGGGAGGCTATCCGGAGAGCGGCGGGCGCCGCAGGGCTCACCCCTCTCGAGTCCCTGCCCGAGCCTTCGAAGGTGGACGTGGAACTCAGTATAGCTCCTCCCCACGGAGCCGGGGCCTACAAGGCGCTACGGGCATGGCTGTCCGGAGAAAGCATCGGTGTCGTGGAACGAAACTCGGAGGGTAAAAGACTCCTCGTGCCGGGCAGCCGCGATCTAAAAAAGCACTGTGTCTACGAAATCGAGATCGACGCCGTATCCGAGGGTGGCACTTTCACCGCGCGGCTGGAGCTCGGACGCAGAGCACGTCTCGCCGATTGGCTCGGCTTCATGGGCGCGAAGGCCCCGAGCTTCACTTCGATCCGCATACTCGATTATTTCGACTGATTCGGCGCGCCGATGCTTTCGATCGAGCGATCGGAGCGACTTTGCCCCGCCATACGCGCGGCGAAAAGCCGCTGGAGCTCGGCGAGCCCCTCTCGGAGCCGGCCCAGTTCTCCGAGTGCTTTCTCCGTCGATAGTGCGAGTCGGGCGCTCAACTCTCGGAATTGCCCGGCGTATTTTCGGTGCGCGAGTTTTCGAAGCCAAACGAGGGCCAGGTCCTGGATTCGTCTGTCGCGCACGCCGGATTCGATGAGCATGGCGCAGAACTCGCAGGCATCCGCATTGTCGCGCGCCATCGCCGGTTCAAGCCTATCCGCCAATGCCCTCATTTCATCCGCCTCGAGCGACTCGAGGAGCGAAAGCCCCTCCCCTTCGATCAGCAAAGCCCGATAGGTCGAAAGCGAGTGACTCGCCGCGGCCGACTCGACGCGGATCAGTCCCTTTTCGTCCGCCAGGAGGGCCAGGAGCCGCGGATCGAATGGACCGGAGAGAACCCTGGCCAGTCGCGTTTCGGCCGCCAGGCGGTCGAGCTCGCGATCGCGCATGCAGTCGCTTCCCGCGCCGAGCGGCAGGGCGCCGGAGCCGTGGGCGTTCCCGAATCGGGCGATTCCGCGACCTTCGCGGCGTTCGGCTACGAAAAGTATCTCGCTGTTGCTTCTCCTTCGCGCCGCGCTCTGGCGGCCGCCCCGGTATGTGGTATAGCCCACCGAACGCAGGCTCACGTTCGCCCTCTCGGCCAGCATGTCGTAGAGCTCATCCGGCGGAATGAAACCTTCGCTGTTGTATGAGAGGATTATGAAGCGCGCATCCACCGATCGGAGAAGTTCGACGAAGGCCTTGGATGCGGTCCTCCGGGAACAAAAGGGAGATCGACGATCCTTCCAGTCGGGCGGGATGCCCGCCTTGGCTCGCAGGCTGCCATCCGGCCTGCGCTCTTCGTCGACCGGCGGGCATTTCCACGTTGCCAGTGTATTGAGAATGTGATAGTTGGAGCCGTACTGATGCTGATTGTAGGGCGGGTCGAGGTAGCAGAGGTCGGCTGCGCGGCTCCCGCAAAAAACGGCGGCATCGGTCCTGCCGAGCTCCGCGGGAGGTCCCGGCCAGAGTACGGGGGCCTTCAGGTGCATGGGAGCGAGTATCCGGCCGAGCGCATCCCGGCCATGGCCTCCGAATCCCTTGTGGAAGGCCTTGAAAACGCCTGAAGTGTTGGCATGTGTCGCGGCCTCATAGACGAGTGGGCCGAGAAGCAGGGCACGTTCCATCTCTTCGCGCGTCGCCGGCCCGTTTTGGGGAATCGTCGAATACGAGAGCGGACGCATCTCTTCGATATCTCGGCGGGCCCGGTCCAGGAAAACCGCGTTTTCATGCGTATAGAAGAGCCGCTCGCGACGCCAGTCCGCCGCTGCGGTATCCGCCGGAGCATAATGCAGCGCCATATAGGGCGGAGCCGAAGAGCGAAGGCCGGAAATATCCTCGCGCTCGGGATGAAGCCGATTGAGGAGATCCAAGGCCCGCTGCAATCCTCCCTCACTCGGGAAGAGCCCTTCGACATCATCGGCCGAGACGCCCAGCCAGCAGGAATTGACCGCCAACGAAAATGGCTCGATGTCGTTGGCCATCACTCGCCATCCTAAAGCTCTCGCGAGGCGGCTTACCGATCCCGTTCCTGCGAAGGGGTCGAGGAAAAGCGAGACCGGAGAACGTTCATGGAGCTCGAGAAAAATCCTCTTGAGAAACGGCAGCAGCGCCCGCTTATTCCCGATGTAGGCCATGAGGGACGAAGAAGTGTAGTCGGATTCGGAGGGCCCGAAGACTGAAGGTGGAAAGAGGTCGACCGCGTTTTCCCTCGGTCTCATCTCACGCCGCGTCAAGGTTCATATCTGGCCATACTCGTTTCGGTCTCGAAGACGTCGACCGCCGCCAGCGGGGCTTGCGGTATGCGGGCCATGAGGGCCCGAAAAACGTATTCGGCTATGCGTTCGGCGCTCGGGTCGTCTTTGAAGTCCTGCAGATCGTTCAGAAGGCTATGATCGAGGCCTTCGAGAACGGCCCTGAGCGCGGCCTTGAGCTCTCCGAAATCGAGCAGCATGCCGCCTTCGTCCAGAGCATCGCCGCGCGCCCAGACCCGAACGCGATAGTTATGGCCGTGCAAGCGCTCGCACTTGCCCTTATAGTGTTTGAGAAAATGGGCCGCTGCGAAATTTGCCTCGACGCGAATCCGGTACATGCGCACCTCTGAGAGCATTCTACATAAGTACGAAAATTTTGAAAAGACTCGCGACAGGAGACGCATCGGTTTTATCGCCCCCCTTTTTTATCGTCCTGGACAATGCTATGGTCTGATCCATGCTCAAGCGATTGTCGGATGTCCTGGCGCGGGTAGAAGTTCTCTATCTGCGCGGAAGGTCGGAGACTCTCATCTGCGGGTTGGCATACGATTCGCGCGAGGTTCGGCCCGGTTTTCTTTTTTTTGCACTCCCGGGCATCCACGCAGACGGCCATCGTTTCGTCGACGCGGCAGTAGCGGCGGGCGCGGCCGCGATCGTCCATTCGGCGGAGCTCCCATTCTACGATCCCCGCGTGGCCTACGCACGAGTCGCATATCCGCGCATCGCGATGTCGCCGATCGCCGACGATTTTTACGACCTCCCCTCGAGCGAGTTGACCGTCGTAGGCGTAACCGGCACCGAGGGCAAGAGCACGACCGTCTACCTGATCTATCAACTTCTCAATATGGTCGGCCGTCGGGCCGGCTTTTTTTCCACGGTCATGTCGGACACGGGCCAAGGCGAAAGGCCCAATCCCGAGCATCAGACCACTCCCGAGGCGCCCGCGGTCCACCGCATGCTCGCCGAAATGCGATCGGCAGGGATGACATACGCTGTCGTCGAAGCATCCTCTCACGGCCTGTCTATGCGAACCAACCGGCTGGGAAACGTCGCCTTCGATGTCGGCGTCATGATGAACGTCACGCACGAGCATCTCGAATTTCACGGTACCTGGGAGAATTATCGAAGCGATAAAGCCAATCTCTTCCGTTCGCTTTCGAGAAAGACCCGCGGCTCTCGATCGCCTTTCGGCGTGGCCAACGCCGACGATCCTTCCTTCGATTATTTTCGCGAGGCGGCCGGAGACTCTCCGGTGCGAAGTTTCAGCGCGAACGGGAATCCTGCAGACCTCTCCGTCCGAGATGTCGTCGTCGACGCCGCAGGCGAATCATTCGCGGTTTTGGAGGCACGCGGCGGATCGGAGAGGGAACGGAGCCACTTCGCCAGGCTGGAGCTCCCCGGCGCTTTCAACCTGGGCAACGCCCTGGCGGCCCTTCTCGTCGTCTCCGGACTGACATCCCATTCCATCGCCGATCTCGTTCCTCTGCTGCCTCGCCTCCGCCCGCTGCGCGGGCGCATGACTTCCGTGGTCCGGGGGCAGAAGTTCGAGGTCATCGTGGATTATGCACACACGCCTTCATCCTTCGCGACCATATTCCCTCCGCTGCGCTCGCGCGTGAAAGGCAAAATGATCTGCGTCTTCGGCTCGGGCGGGGAGAGGGACAGAGCCAAACGCCCACAGCAGGGGCGCCTGGCGGCGGACTACTTCGACATCGTCATCCTCGCCGACGAGGACCCGCGAGGCGAAGATTCGGGAGCACTGCTCGAAGAAATCGCGGCGGGATGTCCCGAGCGCCGGCGGGATCACGACCTTTTCGTCATCCCTGACCGTCCGACCGCCATTCGCAAGGCCCTGAGTCTGGCCGAAAGCGGCGATCTCGTCGCCCTCCTCGGCAAAGGGCACGAGAACTCGATCATTTACAAGGACAGGAGCCTGCCATATGACGAAATCGCCGAGGCCGAAAAAGCTCTCGACGAACTGCTCTCGAATGCGGGCAACTTCTGATATCGACCTGCTGAAGCACGGACATCGTCTCGAGGAGGCAGCATGAAACGCATCGTGATTCTCTACGGCGGTAGATCCGGCGAACACGAAGTTTCCCTGATGTCGGCGGCCAGTATAGTACACAACATCGATCTCTCATATTTCGAACCCACTCTCGTAGGCATCGACAAAGACGGCGTCTGGCATCTACAGGACAAGACCCTGGCGTCGCGGGAGCGAGCCAAGAATGGCCCCCTTCCCCTCCTTCCCGGCCCCCGCGTGCTCGTGGCGCCCGGCTCAGGATTGTTCGTGCTCGAAGGCACCGAATCGGGAAACGGTGCGCCCTGCGGTCCGAATAAGCTTTCCGAGCTTCCCTGCGACCTCGTGTTTCCCGTGCTTCACGGCAGTTTCGGCGAGGATGGCACGATACAGGGGCTCCTCGAGGTGGCCGGAATCCCCTATGTGGGAGCTTCGGTTCTCGGCTCCGCATTGGGCATGGACAAGGAAAAATCCATGGAGCTCTGGATGAAGGCAGGGCTGCCGGTCGTGCCATTTCTCGCCCTCCGGAAGGAAGAGCTCGAAAAACCGGAGATCGAAGAACTCCTCCGCCGGAAGGTCGGTGCACGCTTCGGTTTGCCGGTTTTCGTAAAGCCGGCCTCCACGGGGTCTTCCGTGGGCGCGACGAAGGTCGACTCGGCCGAAATGCTCCTTCCCGCGATCCGCGAAGCATTGTCGTGGGATACGAAGGTTCTCATCGAGCCCTTTATGGACGCCCGTGAGATCGAATGTTCGGTGCTCGGCAATCGTGTTCCGGTCGCCTACGGCCCCGGCGAGGTGGCTACGACGCATGAATTTTACGACTACGAAGCCAAGTATATCGATCCGAACGGGGCTCGACTCGAGGTCCCCGCGAACATCAGCGTCGAACAAGCCGAGCGAGTCCGCAGTGTCGCGATAGCCGCATACTCCACCTGCGAGGTCGCTGGAATGGCCCGCGTCGATTTCTTCATCGACAGGAGAACCGGCGAGGTGCTCCTCAACGAGCTGAACACGATCCCCGGCTTCACATCCATATCGATGTATCCGCGCATGTGCGAGGCGGGCGGGCTGTCGTATGCGGCGCTCATCACGAAGCTCGGAGAGCTGGCCTTGGAACGTCATGCCGAGCGAGTCGGTTTGCGTTTCAGCCGCTGAGGGAATGCCGGCGCCGGGAATCGGCGCCGGACCTCGCGTTACAGATGCGCCACTCGGCGCGTTCCGCCGTTTCGCCAAATGCATAATCATGCAGAACTATTTCAATATTTATTTACAATAGAAGTAATTAAAAAAACAATGGCTGGCGCATTTCAGGGAAGGGTGCTACACTTGTTTTTCACGGAAACAAGGAGGTTCTTATGAAGTCCCAGGACTACATCGCCCTGGATGAGAAATTCGGCGCTCATAACTACCACCCGCTGCCCGTCGTCATCGCCTGGGCCGAAGGATGCAAGGTCAAGGATCCGGAAGGAAAGGTTTATTATGATTTCCTTTCCGCCTACTCGGCAGTCAATCAGGGACATAGACACCCGAAGATTGTGCAGGCTGTGCGCGATCAGCTGGACCGCTGTACACTCACGAGTCGCGCATTCCACAACGATCGTATGGGGCCCTTCCTCAAAAAACTCTGCGAATTCACCGGCTACGAAATGGCCTTGCCCATGAATACGGGAGCCGAAGCCGTGGAGACGGCGCTGAAGGCCGCGCGCCGCTGGGGAGTCGAAGTGAAGGGAGTCGAGAATGGCAGGCAGGAGATCGTTTGCGTGGACGACAACTTTCACGGACGCACCATTGCCGTGATCTCGATGTCGAGCGATCCCGATTCGACGGTCAACTACGGCCCCTACGTTCCGGGGTTCAAGCGCGTGCCCTATGCCGACGCCGAAGCGATCGAAAAGGCCATCGGACCCAATACGGTGGCCGTGATCGTAGAACCCATCCAGGGCGAGGCCGGCGTCTGTGTCCCTCCCGAAGGCTACCTCAAGAAAATTCGAGATATCTGCACCACGCGCAATGTACTATTCATCTGCGACGAGATTCAGACGGGCTTCTGCAGGACGGGCAGGCGCTTTGCTTGGCAGCACGAGGACGCCCGCCCCGACATCATGTGCCTGGGCAAAGCTCTCGGCGGGGGCATCATGCCGATATCCGCCATCGTGGCCGATCATGAGGTGATGAAAGTCTTCACGCCGGGCACCCACGGCTCCACCTTCGGCGGCAACCCCCTCGCGAGCGCCGTCGGAATAGCCGCCCTCGAGGTTCTGGAAGACGAGAAGCTCGACGAAAATGCCGAACGCCTGGGCAAAATATTCCGGGACGAGGTCGCCGGGATCGACTGCCCGAAGATGAAGCTGGTCCGCGGTAAGGGATTGCTCAACGCGGTTCTCTTCGAAAAAGGATTCGAGGCGTGGAATGTCTGCCTCGCTCTCCGCGATGCGGGACTTCTCGCCAAACAGACGCACGGCAACATCATTCGTTTCGCCCCGCCGCTTGTCATCACGGAAAAGGAGTTGCGCGAGGCGATCTCGATCATCAGGTCCGTTTTCGAAAAAATCGCCTGAAGCGAGCCTTCTTCACTATGCAGAAGCAGGAGGACGGAGTCGCTATTCGAACGCAATTTAGTCAATTTCGGCGGCGGGTGGCCGGCAGACTGAGCGTAAAGATGCTGCCGCCTCCCGGACGGGGTCGACAGGCGAGTTCACCCCCGGCGCTACGAGCCACGCGCCGAGCGAGGGCCAGACCGATGCCCGTTCCTTTTTCCTTGGTGGTGAAAAAGGGTTCAAAAATACGTTCGGATATCTCCGCGGGGACTCCCGGGCCGAGATCGCTGACGCAGAGTTCCCATTGCCTCCCGCGAAGCAGGAGTGACAGCTCGGGTCGTTGATCCGGACAGACGTCGAGAGCGTTGCGGGCAAGGTTGTCGAGAGCCTGCGAAAGCCTTTCCGCGTCGACGCGGACCCAGGCTGCGCCCCTGGACTCGTCTTGTGCGATTACCAACTGTCCCGAATAGCGTGCGACGCAGTTCCGCAGCCAGGCTCCCAGCTCCAGATCGCGCGCTTCTCCCTCTCCTCCCTTTAGAAACTCGCGTATGCGATCGGCCAGACCGGCCAATCTGAGTACCTCGTCGTCGATCAGCATGGCCTTGGCTCTGGCTTTTTCCGAGGCTTCCGAATCGCCCAGACGCTTCAGGGATGCGGCCTGAACACGTATGACGCCGAGAGGGTTTTTGATCTCGTGAACCAGCGTCCGCGCAGCCTCTCCCAACTGAACGAGTTCCCTGGTTCGTATTTCGCTTTCCCGCAGTTCGAGGTTCTTTCGATAAAGACGGATGAGGAGAATGTAAAAGCCCGTAAGCGCCAGCGTCGCGAATGCCGCTCCGCCGTAAAGAACGAACCTCTGTCTGGCGTAGCTTTCGATTCCATATTCGAGCCACAGCGCACTGGGCATCTCCGACATGGAGAGGTTCCGCAGCCCGAAAGGATCGGATCCGAGCATGGGGGGAGGCATTTCGTCGTTCCCGGTATGCCGCATCATGAATCGCATGCCCGGCATGCCGGCCCCTCCGGGACCGAGCGGACGCTCGAGGACCAGGGACGAAGCGCCGATCCGCGCCGGCGGGAAAGGCGCGGGCGGCGCGGGTATGTCCATGCGGTCGGGAGCGGTTCCCATTCGAACCAGCGGAGAACCGTCCGATGTGTACATACCGAAGCCCAGGACGCGATCGTCCTCCGGGATGAGCTCGGAATTCTGTCTGAAGGATTCCGCCAGAACGGCGGAGGCACGATAGGCCTCGTATTCCAAGTAGAGGCGCCTGATTCCTCTCTCGCCCAGAACCATCGTCCAGACGAGGATGAGGACGATGCCGAGTGTCAGCCCCGCCATGACGATAAATCGCGCGAAGGCTCTGGCATTCCGATCCATGAGCCATTCTAGACCTCCCACGGTCGTGCGGCAAGTTCGCCTGCTCACCCGCCTCCGATTGTTGATCGTCTCCGAAAGGTGTACACTCGATCGCGATGGCTGAAACGGCGACGCGCAGACTTTTCGAACGGGCGCTCAAAGCCGGAGAGGAACGCGACTATAAAAAGGCGGCGGAGCTCCTCACCTCCGTTCTGTCGCAGACCGATTCGATGCCTGAAGCCCTCCTTTACCTGGGAAGGGCTCGGTACGTGCTGGGGGAGCGCGGACGGGCCATAGACGCGTTCCGCCTCTATCTGAAATCCGGAGGCGAACGGGACGCCGGCTATTTCTTCCTCGGCAGAGCCTATCTAGCCTACGGCCGCCTGGGCGCCGCCGCGGCCTGTCTCAAAAAAAGCACGGAAGCGGGACCGCAGAGAGCCGCCACATGGGCCTTGCTCGGAGCCGCTCTTCTCAAGCTGCATAGGACAAAATCCGCCGTGGATTGCATGGAGCGCGCGGTTACACTCGCGCCGGCGGACGACCGCATTCGACACGGTTATCTCAACGTCCTATTTACTCGGGCGCTACGGCTCCTCGTGAGAGGAAACGCCGACATGGCTCGGCAAATGCTCAGCTACGCGATCGCCAACGGTCTCGACGCGACCGCCACCAGGCTATGGAGAGCGCGAGCCTTCCGAGCCCTCGGACGTCTGAATGAAGCATTGGCGGACTGCGAAGCGGCTCTACGGCATTCACCAAACGATGCTTCCATACGCTGGGTGCATGCGGGTATTCTTCTCGCCGCGGGCAGACAGGCCGAGGCGGTGGCGGAGTTCGAGACGATACGGGCCGACAATCCCGACCTTCCTTCCCTTCCCCAGGACGATCGTTCGCTCGCTCGACTGCGCGCCTCGGTAGCCTTTCGCGACGGCCGCTGGAAAGAAGCGGCATCGCAGTCGCTGGCGCTCTTGCGCGGCGAACCGAAAGATGCCGCTCTGCGGGCGCTCGCTGCCGAAAGTCTCCGCGCCTTGGGCGAGATAGCGCGTTCTCGCGACCACTGGCTCCGAGCCGTCGAGGCCGACCCAAAATCTCCCGAGCTTCGGCTCGGGCTCGCTCTGGCACTCTGGGATCTCGGCGAGTACAAGGATGCCCTTTCCGCCGTGGAACGGGCCCGCCGCCTGGGCGCGGAGCCCGGCGAGGCCGACTATTACTCGGCCCTATGCCGCGCGCGACTGGGAGAGGACAGCGAAACCCTGCTCCCGAGGCTCCAGGCTCTCCTGCACAGCCGTACAGAGGGAGGAGAAGGAGCCGATCCTCGACTCATGTTCGCGCTGGGCGAAGCCCTGTACCGTTCGGGCCGCCCCGACCTCGCTTCGGGCTGGTTCGAGAAAGTCCTCTCCTTGGTTCCCGAGCACGAGCTTTCCCTTCTCTACAGAATATCCGTCGCGGAGTCCCTCGGCGAAACCGCGACCCTTCCCGATGCATACGGAGCCTATCTTGAGCGTTATCCCGACAATGCCAAGCTTCGCCGCGAATTCGTCAATATCCTCGTGAGCTCGAAAAACTGGCAAAAGGCCGCCGCCATGATCGAAGCCGGCATACCCTATGCCGAACCGGGAGAACGCGGTCGACGGTTGTTGGCGCACTGTTATCGCAATGCGGGGCGATATCGGGAAGCCGCCGTCGTCTATCGAGATCTCCTGCGCCGGGAGCCTTCTTCGGGCGATCTTCTCGTCGGCCTCGCCTATTGTCTGGACAAGGACGGCAAGTCCGATTTCGCGCTGTCCCTGCTCGAGAAGGCCCCGGCGGAGGCGAAATCGGCAATGGAACCCTGGATCTTACTGGGAGCTTTGTACGCCCGTTCGGAAAAAGCCGAAGCGGCCGTGGACGCTCTCCGGCGCGCCACGGAGATCGCCCCGGAAAACCCTCGCGCGTGGCGCAATCTCGGCCTTCTGTACAGGCGCCAGGGGCTCGTGGAATTCGCGGACAGATGCCTCGCGCGCGCCGCCGAGCTGGCGGCAAAATCGGGGACGGGGGGACCGGAAACGACGGGGCCGCAGCAGGGACGAGCCGCATCGGACGGCTCCAGCGGCTTTACCGACACGCTCGCACACACCGCTCGCAAAGGCCGGGGTCGTTGACCTTTACGGCTCTGATGATATACTTGCGATGGAGGGAAAAATGCCGGTAAAAGCCATGGACTTGTTCGACGCCTACTCGAAGAACGCCCTGCCCAAGGACCACGGCTATATCGTGTCGTCCTTTTTTGCGCCCAACACTGCGTATTCCCGCTACGAAATCGTCTCCTACACGAACGTCAAGTCGATCTATCCCAACGAAGAAGGTTTGACCTTCCAGACCGACGGCAAGAAACTCTATGTCCTCGTCGAGCCATCGAACTATCCCAATAAGGGCATGGAGCCGTTCGTGCGGTCGAGCATAGAGAAAATCCCCCTGCGCTTCAGCGAGCTCGAACTCTTCACGTGCAAGAATCAGACAAGAATTTACTGGGGTAAGTCGGCCGTGATTTCTTACGGGGCCTTCACCATCATGCGTCCGGCCGGAATCAATTTCGCGTTCTGCTTTTACCTCCTGCCCGATATGTACCAATCGATGCAGCTCTTCTTCGAAAAGACCTTCAATAAGGAAGCGGGCGCGCCTCTTTCGGACGCCAAGAAAGTGGCGGCCTCCGTCGCCGAGACGGTCAAGGCTTCCATGGGCTGGGACTATCGAAGCGAATAGCCGGTCGGAAATCTCGCACATGTGAGGCTCATTTAGATTTCTAAATCCGCTCGTAAAAAGAAGGGGCCGTCTCCGGGACCGGCCCCTTCTTTTCTGTCTGCGACATTTGGGAAGCTGCCGACATGCGTCGTCGCCTTGCCGGCAGCCTGCTCTGGCTAGGCCTTGGCGGCCTTCCGTAGTTCGATTTCCACCTGTGCGACGGCAGTGATGGACAGAGGCACCTGGTACGGCGAACACGACACATAATCGAGTCCCGTCGCCATGCAGAAGCGAATGTTGTCGGGATTGGCTCCATGCTCACCACACAGCCCCGTTACGAGGTCCGGACGTGAAAGCTTGCCGCGTCTGACGGCTGTGGCCACGAGATCCTTCACGGGAGACGTGAGCAGCGAGAACGGGTTGCCTTCGATCAAGTCATAGAGCGAATAGTCCGGCATGAAGGAGTTGAAGTCGTCGCGGCTTATGCCGAGCGTGGTCTGCGTGAGATCGTTGGTGCCGAAGGAGAAAAACTCGCTATAGCGGGCTATCTCTCCGGCACTGAGCGCCGCGGCGGGCAGCTCGATCATCGTGCCCACCTTGAAGGGGACCGGTTTCGCGCCGAGCTCGTTGCGGACCTCCTCTTCTATCTCCATGAGACCACGGTACTGCTTGCCTTCTATCCTTTTGCCGTGGACGACCAGCTTAAGCTCCGAGGAATTCATGACGACGGGGATCATCACCTCGGGTCTGACATCCACCTTTTCCTTCTGCAGTTTGAATACGGCCTCGAAAATCGCGCGGACCTGCATTTCGTAAATCTCGGGATAGGACACGGCGATACGACAGCCGCGGTGGCCGAGCATGGGGTTGAACTCGGAGAGAGCGTCGCAGCGCGCCTGAATCTCGGCTCTCGAAAGCTTCTTCGCTCCCTTGCGTGCGGCCAGATAGGTGACCAGGGTTTCCATCTCGGCCGGATTGTGAGGGAGAAATTCGTGGAGCGGAGCATCCAGAAGACGGATCGTGACCTCTTTGCCGGCCATGGTCTTGAAGAGCCCGTAGAAGTCTTCGCGCTGCATGGGCTTGAGCTTTTCAAGAGCCTTGACCCGCTCTTCCTTGGTGTCGGATAGGATCATTTCGCGGATCACGTTGATACGCTTTTCGTTGAAGAACATGTGCTCGGTGCGGGTAAGGCCGATTCCCTCGGCGCCGAAAAGCAGGGCGCGGGCCGCGTCGCGGGGCGTATCGGCATTGGCTCGGACATGAAAATGCCGCATCTGCTTCTTGGCCAAGGCTATGAAGTCGAGAAGGCCGGAATCTTTGGGGTCGGGCGAAATGAGATCGGCCTTGCCCAGCCATATCTGCGCCTCTCCATAGAAGGGCACGTTCATCGTGATGTAGTCGCCCTCTTCTACGGCGAGATCTCCGATCGTGGCCTTTTTGCCCCGAATTTTCATCTCCGGTTTGACGAGTGAAACCTTGCCGTATTGACGCGCGACTACAGAAGCGTGCGCCGAATAACCGCCCTCGCAGGACAGGACGCCGGCGGCAACTTCTATGGCTTTGACGTCCTCGGCGAAAGTCGAAGGCATGACCAGGATGAAATGTTTGTCCTCGTTCTTCTGCTGAGCGAGTCTGAAGGCCTCGAGCAGGCCCTCGGTGCTGAAATAGACGCGTCCGATCGCCGCGCCGGGAGCTCCCACGATGCCCCCCGAGACCCCCGGCAGCTTTTTGATCGAATTGAAATCGACTATGTCGTGAAGTATCTCGTTGAGACGTCCGGGAGCTATCGAGCTGACGACATAGGCTTCGTCTACGACCTTGCGCGCGTTGAGGTCGAGCGCCAGCCTGAGGTCGGCCTGAGTGCTTTTTGCGACCACCTGTCTCTGCTCGATGAGCCAGAGTTTCTTGTTTTCGATAGTGAAGCGTATCTGCCTGATTTCCAAGTGCTTGTCTTCGAGCTTTCGGGCAATCTTCTCGAGTTCCTTGAGGTTGGCGGCATCGATTTTATTGATGTCTTTGCCTTCGGCGCCGATCTCGTTGAAACGCTCCTGGTAGAATTCGCCTTGAAGCACTGCGTCGCCCGTGACTATGTCGCGCGTAAAAAATGCTCCCGAAGCCGAGTCCTTTCCATAATTGCCGTACACCATGGGCTGCACGAGTATGGCCGTATCGCCCGCGTCCTGCTCGTCGAGGCGAACGAGGCGGGATACACGCTTGAGAGCGATTTCGACCTGAACGGCCGCCGAATCGAAGAAACCCTCAGGAAGCAGGGCCGCGTACTCGTCCATGAACGCTGCCGCGGGCTTCGCCGCTTTCTCGGCCCGCAAGGTCTTGGTGCAAGCCTCGGCCGCGGCCGCGATGGCGAATCGGTCTTTATCGCGGCCTTCGAGCTCCGCAATGCGGTCCTCGACCGCGAGCATGCCGCGGACGAGGAACAGCACCTCATGGGCGGCGAAGTTGGCGCCCACCCACGACGCGAAGCCTTCGACGGTGTCGCGGGCGAGACCGAAATCGTGCAGTGTGGGATAATTCGAGATGGCCAAGTTAGGCGAGACGACGATCTTGAACAGCAGAGGGTTAGTCCGATCGCCGAGCTTTTTGCCGACGATCTCTTCCGCTTTCCGTAGGAACGGTTTGAGCTCTTCACCTACTTTTTCATCTTGGAGATGCGAGGCGCCATCGGAATCGATGACGAAACCGGGAAGGATCGGCAGGGCGAGTTCGGCGAACTCATTGGCCTGTCGGCCCCTCATGCCGAGTTTTTCGAGATCCACGCCCTTCTTTACCGGTTCCTTCTGGCTGAAGAAATGAACATTATTCTTCATGGCCTTTCCTTTCCTGCGTCGGCTGTGCGGCTAGAACAGCGCCATGACGCTGTTCACGGGGCCTCTCAGGAAGGCCTCGAACATGTGACTCGCTCCCTGCGTGAGGTATCGCTGAAGCTTGGCCACATCCGAGATATTCTCGCCGGCTATGGCGAATTGAATTGTCGAACCGTGCTTCACCTTACCCCACTTGAAAAGAGCATTCAGATTGGTTATTCGTTCGCCGTCATAGTAGACGAGCACCTGAAGGTCGGGATGCTTCACGTTGTAGCTCGCGATGATGCGCTTCCACGCCTCGACATTGCCGTTATGGAAAAGCTCGTTCGTGACATTCACCGAATACATCGGGGTCATGCGCGCGCCCGGTTTGACCGCCTGTTCGGCCGCGACGGCCGCCTTGGGCTCCTCCGGCTCGATCGGAGCGGCTTCCGCCGCGACCGCCTTCTTGGCCCTCGGTGCGCCCGAACTTTTCGGGGCCTTGGGCGCCGCCTTGAGCTTGGGCCTTCCCGTATGTTTGGCCTCGGCGGAGGCGAGAGATTCCTTGAGTTGCCTGTAGACGCAGTCGCCTCTCAGGAACTCGGGCTTCACCTTGGGTTTTCGACCGGCGAAGAGATCTATCACCGCTTGGGCGGTCGCGTCGAGAAGACTGACCTCTCCCTCTTTGGCAAATCGCCCGGAGTATATGACGAGAAGCTCGGAACGATTGAGACGGTCGATTTGAGCCATTCTTCGCTTGTTCTTGGGGTTTACCACTATCGCGCCGAGATCGGGGTGGAAATAGATCGCGACGAGGTCCACCGCGTTCCATTTTACCGTCTCCTCGGATACGGCGGACAGATCGCTCGTGATCGAGTCCAGATTGGCCGAGACGCTGCGATAGGAAAATTTCTGACCGAGAATCATGGAAACAACCGGTCGGATGTCGTCTTTGTCGAGAACTTTGTCTTCGAGAAGCTCGTCTATTATATCCGCCAAATTCTCCTTGCCGGCCATGCGGTCCACTGCTGCGATTACACTCTGAATGTGCCGAACCGAGGCGTTGAAACCTTCTCGGTCGGCAAGACCCTCGAATTGACTGATCATGCTTTTCATGAGCTGGACTCCTCCTGCGAAAAAGGCCGTCCCCCGTGAGCGGGAGGACGGCCCCTCGGGCATGCCTTAATGATATACAACCGAGTCGCGAACGCAAGTGCCGTCCCCGCCGATATTTTCCTCGAACCGCGGCTGCGTGGAGCGGAAGGGAAGCCCCGAACGGCTGCACGGCAGAAGAAAGCCGACCGACTATCGCCGGCCGGCATTCTTTGGGGCATCAGAGCTGCCTGAGACCGCCTTCCTCGCTTCGGCGACCACGGCGTCCGGCGGGTTTCGAAGCGCCCTTCTTCGCAGAGTCGACGACGCCTTTTGCCGCGCCGCGCCTGCCGGGCGCCTTGACGCTGACGGGTGCAGGCGGCTCGAGAGCCTCTTCAAGAGCCGAACCCGTATCGGCGTTGAGCATGGAAAGATAGTCCGTCCCCGCTGCTCCGGGAGCGCCTTCCGAAGCATCGCTCGGAGAGAAGGACTGCGCGATGTCCTCGCGGACGGTGGATCGGCGGCGGCTGAAGGAGGCGAAGGCCGCGTCCTGGAAGCCCTTGGAAACGCCATGGAGGAACTCGTTGAGCACATTCGCCATCCCGTCCAGGGTCGCCTTTTTTCTTTTGATGGACGTGATATCCACATCGAGGAGAAGACCGGGCTGGATGTGGTAGGGATTGATCATATAGGCGAACTTGTCGAATTCCCTCGAGAGGAAGGCGAGGCGCTCCTCGACGACCCGCCGCTGAATTGGGTACTGATAGGAGTACATGCTCTTGAGCTTGTCGGACATGAGGATGAGCCTCGAGCGCACTTTGTCTTTCTCGTAAAGTTTCGTGGGATTGTTCTTCTCGACGTCGGTATCCGCGGATTTGACGAAGGAGATCTCATCCCAGACCTTCGCGATATTCTCGTAAAGCGGCTCGTTGGTCTTGTCCTTGATGCGGCGCTTGATCTTGCCGCGATAGATGCCGGCCAGATCGTTGAAGTCGGAAATGCGCTTCAGGAACTTGGAATCCTCGTACATCATCTCGAGAACGTCCCAGAGATGCTGCACTTCGGTTTCGAAACTCGCGAGCTGGACGGCGTAGGCCTTGCGCTCCTCGATGAGCTGCGCGTTGTCGTAGTACTGGAGACGGATCTGATAACGCTCGTCGGGGAGAATGGCGAAGTTCGTGTCCTCGTACTCGCGGATGATGAGCTCTCGGGCGTTCTTGAGGTTCTCGATGTACTGATAACCCATCTTCGAGGTGTCGAGGATCGAGGTGATCGAGTTGACCGCCGTGTTGTAGCCGCGATTGCGGATATTCTCGATGTCGACTATCTTCTTGAGATTTTCGCGGATGTTGAGCTGGTCGAAAGTGGCCGGATCGATCTCGGCGCGGAGATTATTGATCCTCTCCATGAGATCCTTGGCGATGATGGTGTAGCGTTTGGACTTGGGATTTTCGACATCGTCGTCCGTGTAGTCCCTGATCCGGTTCATCCGCTCGAAAATGATTTCGGTGTCGGAAAGTTCTTCTTTGCCGGCATCGATCAACCTGTCCTTGAGCTTCTCGATCTCCTTGTCGATCTGATCGACGAGATGCTTCGATATGAGGTCTTTGATGAGATACTCGACCGTAACCTGATAATGGAAGATCGGGGAGATGAGCTCGGAATCGAGAATGTTGACGGAAAGCTTGACGTCGGTGACAGTCTTGGGCTTGTTCAGGTTGTCCTTGAACGAGCACTTGACGACCGAATAGGCGTTCTCGCCGCGGATAAAGGCGCCGACATCCGTTTTCTGGCGGAGGAGAGCGTTGGTCAGGTTCTCCATCTCGTTGACACCGCGCTGGATATGTCCCTGGAGGTGGCCGAACATGTTGACCATCGATTTTTCGACTTCGCCCGTGTTGAACTTGTCCGCGCCACCGACCTGATCGAGGAGTTCCGCGATCTCTTTCGGAGTATAGCGGGCGAGCGACTTCATCTCTTCCTTATCGATGAAGTTCCTGACCTTCTTCACCATCTCGTCTTCGGTGGTGACCATGAAGCGGTTGAACATGTTCTGATAGTTCTGGTTGAAGTAGTTGTAGAGTTTTTCCTTCAACCCGCCCATGACATCGAGCCGCTCGAGCACCTCTTTGGGCAGGCGGGCGTTGATGTGGTGAATAACCTTGTTGGTCTCCTCTTCGAGGAGCTGATTGACTTCACGCTGCTGGTCGCGCCCTTCCTGAGCGAGGGAGTTGCGGGAACCGACGGCCGAGGGCTTTTCGGGATGGAATACATTTGGACTCTTAGGCAGATCTATCGCACCCATATGATCTCCTTTACGCGATTAAGGATACTTGGATTATAGTATCGAATGGCAGCGAAAGTTGTAAAGGCCGAAAATAGTTTTTCGTGCATGGAATCGGCCCTAATATGGTAGAATCCAAAGAGTCGGGGCCAATCCCCCCGCGGAAAGGAAGGCATCCGTGAATCGTCCCCACAGCCTCCTCGCTTTGTTGGTTCTTGTGTCGGCGAATATCCTTGTCGTTTCCGGGCTTCCCGCGATGGCGCAAACTTCTTCGACGCCCGGCATGGCCGAGAAGAGGTCCAAGGGCTTGGACGTTATCCTCCTTCTCGACAAGTCCCTGTCGATGGCTCCGTTTTTCGACCAGGTAAAGGCCTATGCGGCGGGAAATGTGCTCGAGCCTATTCTCCTGCCGGGTGACCGTCTGATTCTCGAAACTTTCTACGGCAAAGTCGAGAGGCTCTATGACGGCACGATAAGATCGGAAGCGGATAAGGCGGCTGCCATACGGACGCTGAGAAGCGTTCGTGCGGACGGGCACTATACCGATATCGGCGCCGCCCTCGACGCCGCACAGCGTGATCTGGCCGAACTGGGGCAGCCCGACAGGCCCAAGTATGTCCTTCTGATCACCGATGAACGGCAGGAAGCGCCGGCGGGCAGTCCATATGCCTCAAAGAACCACAAGCTGGACCACCCCGCTCTCGAATATGTCAAGCGAGTGGATTTGGGCAAGTTCAGGGCAATAACGGTGGGGTTCGGCGTCGGAGCCAAGGTCGACGCGGCAACGCCCCAGGTCATGAGCCTGTTGACCGAACCTCCGTCGAACGAGGTCCCGGGGCCGAGCGCAGCGGGCGGAGGAGGGCCGGGCACGAACGGCGGGACGGCGGCGGCCGGTTCGGTGCAGTCGGTATCCGGGACGGCGGCCGGGGGCACTACGAACCGCCCCGGCGGAGAAACGGCGGCGGGCCGGAGGGCGGCCGAAGAAATTTCGCCGCTTTTCGTCTGGGCAGGCCTGCTCGTTCTCGTTCTGGCGCTTGCGGGAATATCACACATTCTACTAAGATCGAGAAGAGCTAAAGATAAGGGAAAACAGGAAACCTGATGACTCTCGACGAGCTGACCGAGTATCTCCGAAACAACGACTGCTACCTGGTCGCCTCGCACGACGGCCCCGATGCGGACGGACTGGGGGCCGCATACGCCCTCGTCCTGGCTCTGCGCGCGGTCGGCAAACGGGCCGTCGCGATGGTATCGGAGGGCGTCCCCGCCAAATACCGCTTCATCGATCAGGCTGAATTGTTCGTTTCACTTCCTTTGGAAGGGAAGTCGGCATTCGATCCGGAGGAGGCTACGCTCGTCGTCGTGGATACGCACGACCTCGGCTATCTGGGATCCGCGGGTGACAGGTTCCTGGCTTTGGCGCGCCGACATCTCGTCATCGATCACCATGAGGTGAGCGTCGATCTCGGACCGCTTTCCTTCGTCGATCCGACCGCTTCGAGCACGTGCGAACTCGTCTATCTCCTCGTTCGCCGGCTGGGAGCGCAGCTGTCCGGGGACGCGGCCGAAGCGATCTTCGCCGGCATGGTCTACGATACGGGTTCCTTCGCGTATCCCAAAACGAGCGAGCGGACTTTGACCTTCGCGTCCGAACTCGTGCGCCTCGGCGTGCAGCCGTATACGATCCACAATCATCTCTACGAATCCGGATCTATCGGCGGATTGATCCTTCAAAAGGCCGTGCTTTCGACCCTAGAGCTCCATGCCGAAAATAAAATAGCCGTACAGACATTGAGACGCTCCGACCTCGCGTCCTCCGGCGCGGCGTACGAAGACGCCGAAGACATGGTCAACATTCCACTGCAGGGCAGGACCATCGAAGTGTCGCTTCTTTTCAAGGAAAATCTCGAGGGAAGGCTTCGCTGCTCGCTGCGAAGCAAGGGCAAAGTCAACGTGGCCCACATCGCGCAGTCCTTCGGCGGGGGGGGGCACAAGACCGCCGCCGGCTTCACCTGCACAACGCCCCTTGAAGCCAGCAAAGCCGACGTGTTACAAACCATCGGGAAAGCCCTTTCCCGCGCATAGACGCCCGGAAGAGCGGCCGCCCCCGACGAAATGCCGCGACGGGTGCGTCGGGCCTTCACGATGGAAGTCCTGATGCGGAAGATCGCGGTCCGCGGCGCAACTGGAGAAACATGAAGCGTCTGATCCAGGCAGCATTTTTCATCGTCTGCGCCATAGCCATTGGCGTCTCCGTCTACTATTTCCTGAGCGAACGCGCCGGCGCCGCGGCGGCTGCGCGTCCGTTCGCCACCAAGCAGGTCGTGATCGCCCCGCCCGGATCGGCTCCCGGGGACGATACGACCGCGATCGAGGGAAACGCCGCGGTGAATCACATCGCCGCCCTGCCCAACGAAGTCATTCTGGACGTCGTTCCCAGCCTCCTCGTTCAGGACGAAGGCGGGCAGGGCGACGAACAGATTCTGATAGTCCGAAAAACCGACCGCAGCGACGGCCGCCTGACTATCGTCGTCGCCGCGTACGTTCCCTCCCGCAGGACATGGATCCGCGCCTGGGAGGGAGACACCCTCGCGACCAAGTTGACCACCTTCGCCGTGCAGGCCAAGGACCTCATCGGCGACCACAACATGGAGATCATCTGCACCGGCATGGACGACAGCAACGAACAGACGATCGTCGTTTTCCGCAGATCCCCCGGCTCCCCCGCGCTGGGCTACAGTCCCGTCCTCTCCCTAAAGGCGGACTCGATAGGCATCGGCGACGTTCAAAGATCCGAAGGCTATCAGCTCGGGCAGACCAATGGCGACAGCATTCCCGTCTATGCATTCGATAGCGACAAGAGCTCGCAGAACCTGCTCGATCAGATCAAGAGCACCTATGCATGGGACTCTCGACGGGAAGTCTACGTAAAGACGGCGGAAGATCACATTTCCGGGGCGCAAGTCGAAAAAGAGGCGATATCGAAGGTGCTTACCGGTTCCGAAAAGGACTTCGAGAACTTCCTCCGGGGCGGCTGGTACGAATCCGACAAAGGACCCCTCGACCCCGGTGCGCGTTTTCTGATTTTCGACAAAACGAACGGGACCATCACCTTCTATTCGACGGATACCCAGGAAGTATTCCGCTGGACAGACTCGCACTCGACCCGCTACGGCCTCTACGCGGGTTGCCAGAACGAGGACATAGCGAATTTCAGACGCCTCATGGATATCGAATTGACCGGCGCCGACACGATATCCGTGCGGGTGTTCGAGGACCTCAGAATGAAGGTCGATTCGAGCAACTCCTGGGACGGCGGGTATAAGAAGCTCCCGGCCGACACGATGGAAACGATAGCGCACAACGCATCCACGGACGCGCTCCCCGATTTCAGGCTCGAGGGGCCATATCGCTCATCTGACGGATCGGTGCTGCTCTTCGCCTCCCCGCGATACAGCCTGCAGAGGAACGGATCGGTCGAACGAGGAGCCTTCGACCTCTATCGACTCGGCTCCGACATGGTTCTCGAACTCAACGTGCTCAACGACAACGGTCCGTCGGGAGACAGGAGAACCTACCGGGCGACATACGGCGAGACCAAGTCGGGAACGGCGACGGTCAGACGCCTCGTGCTCGACCCCGCGCGCGCGAGCATCTCGGGACTCGAAATTCTCCAGGAGGACAAGCTCGTTTTCGAACAGCGTTTGGACGGTTGAACGCCGTCCGCCCCGTGCGGAGGCGACGTCCGTCATTCCATGAGATAGGATTCGTAACCCGCATCCTTCAGTCGGAGCCTCGCGCCGTCGGGGTCCCTGCCGCCGTCGACGTAGACAATCCATCTCGTTCCCTCCGCGGCTCCCGAGGAAGGTTTTTTCGCTTCGATCGCCGCGCGAAAGCCTTTTGCGGCGAGCTCCGCCGCAAGACTGCGGGCATTGGCTTCGACCGAGAAATAGCCCACCTGCAATCGAGAATCCGAATGCGCCGACGGTCCCGGGACCGTTCCCGCTTCCCCACCGGAGGCAGGAGTCGAAGGGACGCTCGGGACAACCCCGGGAGAGCTTTCCGGAGCAGTCGCCGCGATCGAGGCGGGCGCGGAGGCCGGAGTGGAAGACCCGGGCGCGACGCCTTCCGGAAAAGAGCGCCCCAGATACCAGTGCGGAAGGGGCGCCAGAGGCAAAGTCCCCGCCGCTATCAGCGCTTCCGGACTTTGGGGAAACTCTTTTCCCAAACGATCGGCCGCCGCGGCTTTTCCCGCGGGTTCCGATGACGCCCAGGCCAGAAAGCGGGCCTCCTTGCGTTCCGGTGCGGAGGTGACCTCGGAGGCTACCTCTCCCGCCGCGGCATTGGCTTCATCGGCGCGGCCCATGAAGAACAGCGCCCACGCGTCGACAAGTCTGGCTCGGGCGGAAACGCTCGCGTCGCGGGCCGTCCGCCGAACCGTGGATGCGAGTTCCCGCGCCCGAACGTTTTCACCGGCGGCGATCTCGCATCGTGCCGCACGCAACAGGGTCGCCGGATCGCCCTCCGGGTGCTGCGCCGAGGCCCGAAGGTAGAAAGCGGCAGCCCCGTCGAAGCGGCCCAGCAGGAGATCCAGATCGGCGGCCTGCTCGAAAAGGTATCCGCGCGCGGCCGGCTCGGGCACTCTGTCCGCATTTTCACCGATCAATATGACCGCGTCGGAAGGCGAAAGGCTGAGGGCCATGTCATCGAGCCGAGCCGCGAGGCCCGCCGGGGGAACGGAGGCCATATCCTTTCGCGCCGCGGCCAAATCTTCCGCCGGAGTCTGCGCGGCGAGGTCGAGGGGCGCAGACTGTGCGACGAGACGCCAGGGCAGCAGCAGCGCGGCGAGGGCTACGGCGAAGAGAAGTCGCGGAGCAGGACGGAATATTATCGAGGATGGAATGCGGGCGAGAGTGTCCATCTCATATCTCTTCGGCGTGGAAGGTGTTCCCCGAAAGTCCCGTGATGCGCACGCGAGCGAAGGCGCCCACGCGCGACGATGGAGCCGGGAAGACGACCATTTCGTCGCGCTGCGTGCGCCCCAACACCTCGGTGTCTTTACGGCGCGACAGGCTCTCCACGAGCACGACCTCTTCCAGCCCCAGACGCGCCCGCATTTGTTCGCGGCCGATTCTCTTTTGCAGGGCGATGACGCGGGAGAGCCGCTCGCGCTTCGTCTTCTCGGCTACCCGATCGGGAAGAGAGGCGGCGGGAGTGCCGTCTCGAGGATTGAAATGGTACATGAAGGAGTAGGCGAAGCCCACCTTCTCCATGAGAGCGAGAGTGGCATCGTTGTCCTCCTCGCTCTCGCCCGGGAATCCCACCAGAATGTCCGTGGAGAGAGAAAGGCCGGGTATGGCCGCCTTCATGCGCGACACGAGGTCGAGGTACCCGGCCGAAGAATAGCGACGATTCATGGCCGATAGAACCCTATCCGAACCGGACTGCACGCAGAGATGCACATGCTTGCAGAAGAGTTCATCCTCGGCGAGAACGTTTATCAGATCTTCCGAAAGATCCTTGGGATGGCTCGTCAGGAAACGGACCCAGCGGATGCCCCCCAGCCCCCTCGTCTTGAGGTGTCTGGAGACGAGGCGGAGCAGACCGGAAAAGTCGAGCGTGCGGACCTCGCCCTGCACCGTCGCCTCGCCGCCCTTCCATCGGTAGGAGTTGACGTTCTGTCCGAGGAGAGTGATCTCGCGCACGCCGGCGTCTTCGAGCGCGTCGATTTCGGCGAGAATGTCCTCCGGGCGTCGCGAGACTTCATGGCCTCTGAGATAGGGAACGATGCAGTAGGAGCAATAATTGTCGCAGCCGTGCATGATGGGAACGAAGGAACGGAATGATCCCGGCTCGTAGTACGATCTGGCGAAGACAAAGGCGGGACTCTCTTCGATCTCGTCCAGTCCGCGTCCCTGCGCGAGGGCATCCAGGACGAGACCGAAGGCCTGTTTTTGGAAGGTTCCCACGACATAGTCCACGGCAGGCTGCTTGATTTTTATCTGCCGCTTCAGCCTCTCGGCCATACAGCCGGTGACGACGAGAGCGAAGGGCGGCAAGCCCGCGGCGACGCGCTCGCGTTTCAATGCCGCGAAATGGTCGATGCGGCCCCATGCGCGATTCTCGGCCGTCGCGCGCACCGAGCACGTGTTGACGAGTACCAGGTCCGCACCGACTTCGTTGTCGGACGGCGAAACAGCCGTGTCGCCGCGTGGCGAGGTCGACGAAGCAGGTGGGACCGGCTTCCAGCCGCGCTCGCGAAAGATGCTTTCGAGCGCGGCCGACTCCGCCTTGTTCATCTGACAACCGTAGGTTTCGATGAGATAGGTCATTATGTTTCGCGCAACTCCCGGTTGTCGAAAAATAGCGGAAGACGGAAGCTAGGAGCGATGTCGAAGGCCGCGAATGAACTTATATGCGTTCCACAGACCGTAGCCGATGAGGCCGACCGCCCCCACGGTTACGATGCCGGTCGTGAACCGACCCAGACCGGGAAGCAGGGGAAGAATACGCCAGTGTGCCACCCCGGCCAGGGCGAAGAGTGCCCCCGCGCCGAATGTGATGGCTCCTCCGGTCTTGTCCGTCCTGGTGTGCCCTTTGAGCCCCGAGATCCCCAGGCCCATCGCCAGAACGCCGATCCCGACGCCTACGATGCCTCCGAACAGTCCGGCGATGCCTTTGAGAACCAGAATGGCGACCCCGCCCACCGTAGCGCTTATGCCCTTGTATCCGCGGTTCGCAAGTTCTTTGGTGTCCGTGGGCTCCACGTCGTGCATGCTGACCTCCGTTCGCCGCCTCGGCTTGTCCGCGCCTCCCCTTTCGGGCGAGAGCCGACGTTTCGTGTCGCCGGGCGCGATACCGATATAATAATACGTATTTTGCGATGCAGGGTAAAGCCGTGCGACTGCGCGAACCGCGAGCGTCGCCCGTCCCCTAGTGTCTGAAGCAACGCTGCCCGGTGAACTTCATCGCGGCGCCGTAGACATTGCAGGCATCGATCACCTCGGCATCGCGAAGCGAGCCGCCGGGCTGCACGACCGCGCCTACGCCTTCGCGCAAGCCCACTTCGATGCCGTCTTTGAAGGGAAAAAAGGCGTCGGAGACCATCACCGCTCCCCGAAGGCCCCCGCGAAGGGCAAGAACCTCGTCGCGGACGGCGGCCTTCGCAGCTTCGTCGTCGGACTCGTTCCAGCCCAGACCCGTGCGTTCCCAGAGCAGGCGATCCTCCAATTTGCGATAGGCCTTGTCCCGCGCTATCTCCGCGACCCCGACGCGATCCTGCTCTCCCGTACCGATGCCGAGCGTGACTCCATCCTTCACATAGATGACGGAGTTGCTCGTCACGCCCGTCTCGACGAGCCAGCCGAACAGCATGTCCTTCCATTCCGCTTCCGTCGGCTCCCGATGAACGGCATTCCGTATTCCGTCCCTGTCGCTTTCCGCCGGCAGGAAGTCCGCCCTGGATCGAATTCGCGACACAAACGAACTCTGGATGATGAAGGATCCGTCGAGAAGTGTCTTGAAATCGAGATTGTCGCGAAAAGCCCATGCTTCGAGCCTTTCCATCGCGGGGATGCGCATGATCCTGAGGTTCTTCCTCGCGGAGAGGATATCGAGAGCTCCTTCCTCGTAGTCGGGCGCGGCGACCACCTCGCAATACGAGGAGGATATCTCCTCGGCGCAGGCACGGTCGAGGACGCGATTGACCACGACCGCGCCGCCGAAGGCGGCGATACGATCGGCGAGATACGCGCGGCGGTAAGCTTCGGCGACGCCGGCTCCGAGGGCCACCGCGGAGGGGTTGTTGTGCTTCATGATGGCGCAGGCGGGCTGCTCCGGAAGATAGCGCAGAATGCCGAGGGCCGAGTCCACGTCGGTCAGGTTGATCTTGCCCGGATGCTTTCCGAATTGCAGGAGTTCCGCCGCGGATACGAGTCCTTCCCCCGGCTCTATCACCAGTGCGCCGCCGAACGAGAGGTTCCCGCCCAGGGGTCTGTAGAGCGCCGCGCTCTGATCCGGGTTCTCGCCGTAGCGGAGGCCTCGGCGCTCGCCCTCGACATCCCACTGCACCTTCTCGAAAAGGATGAGCATCCTTCGGCCGCCTTCGTCGTAGAAGGCTATTTCCATGCGTGGGGGAAACGGATCGGCGGCCATGCTCCGATAGGCGCTCGCGAGGTTCTTCGAGCTCATCGCCGCCCCTCCGAACCGCCTGAGGGCCGATATGCCGTCGCGAGGTCGGCCGCGCCGAGCCCGGCGAGGCGCGAAGCGACCGCCGCGTCGAATCGAGCGGTGAGGGCGAAGGCCGCGGCGGCGAGAGCGCGGCGCGTCTCGAGGCGGGTCCCGCCCTCCGATCCGATCTCGGCGAGGAGCGCCGGATACTGCGCCGGATCGCAGACCGGCGCGACTCGGAGGTAGTTTTTGGCGGCGGCGCGAAGCATGGCCGGTCCTCCGATATCGATGCGCTGCCTGAGTTCCTCGGGGGCCGCCTCCGACTCGGCCGCCTTTTCGATGAAAGGATACAGGTTGACGACGACCATGTCGAAGGCGACCGCGCCGAGACGTCGCAGGTCGGCCTCGTGGCGGGCATTTCCGCTCTCGGCGAGCAGACCGAGATATATTTTCCAGTCGAGCGTCTTCACGAGCCCGCCTTCCGTTTCGGGCTGCCCCGTGTAATCGCTCACCGGAACGAGCCTGTCCCGCGCGGAGAGTCCGAGAATGGAGCGCAGGGTTTCCAGGGTGCCGCCCGTGGCGTAAAAACGGCAGTCGCCCAGCGAGTCGGCGAGAGCGGCTACGAACTCCGGAAGGCCCGCCTTGTCGTACGTCGAAACCAGAACATTGCGCGGCGCGACGAGGTCCGGCGCACGCAGCACGTCGTTGAAAGCCATGACTGCCCCGCCCCACTCTCTAGCCGCGCTGAACGAACGCGTAGGCCGAGTGATTGTGTATGCTCTCGAAGTTCTCGGCTTCGACCGAAAAGCGCGGAAACTTGCCCAGGGCTTCGACCTTTCCGGAGACCTCACGCACGAGATCCTCGACGAAGCGCGGATTGTCGAAGGCTTTTTCGGTGACGAATTTCTCGTCTTCGCGCTTCAGGAGGGTATAGACGTCGCTCGACGCCGAGGACTCGACCAAGGCTACGAGATCCTCGATCCAGAAAAAAGGCCCTAGGGCCACGTTGAGCGTCACGACGCCGCGCTGGTTGTGCGCCCCATACGAGCTTATCGCCTTGGAGCAGGGACAGACGGTCTGGACGGGCACGGATACGGACACTTCGAACTCGTGACCTCCCTGCCAGACTTTGCCGATGTAGGCGCTGTCGTAGCTCATCATCGAACTCTGTTCGGAGACCGGCGCGCGCTTTTCTATGAAATAAGGAAAGTGGAGGTCCGCATAGGCCGTTTCGGCTTCGAGCGCCTTCCTGACGTCCTCGAGCATCTCGAGGAAGCGCGGCATCGAAAGATCGCGCCTGTGAGCCTCGAAGACCTCGATGAAGCGACTCATGTGAGTACCCTTGAAATCATGGGGCAGGTCCGCGTAGAGATTGACCGTCGCCGTCGTGTGCTGCAGGCCTTCCGACTTGTCGAGGAGGATGATCGGATAGCGGACGCCTTTTACGCCGACCTTCTGGATCGGAATACGCCTTTCGTCCTTCATCGCTTGGACGTCTATCATGTTTGCCTTTCGGGGCGCCGCTCGACGCCCGCCGGAGATGTACTCCGCCGCCGAGGCGAAATCCACATCACGCAAATCTATCACCGAGGGGAGGCGAGATCAACGTCGGCGAACCTCGGCGGATTCCCGGCTCAGCTCGGCGAAAAAGGCCCGGTACGCTTCCGCCCCCGCCTCGAGAAGCTCGGGGGGGAGAATGAGACTTGCCGAAAAAAAAGCCTCCCGTTCCATGTCGAAGAAGTAGCCGGGTTGCGACCAGAGCCCCTTTTTCCGAAGAAGCCCGAGAGCGAGGTCTTCCTCGCTTTCGAAGCGCGGTGATTCTATCAGAGCGGTCCAGCCGCCTTGACAGCGAAGGACGCGATGGGGCGAGTCCGGGCCTTCGAGAAGGGCGCGCAAACGCGAAAGGTTGGATGCCGAGCGCTCGCGGACCGAAGACCTGAAGACCTCGGCCTCATCGAGCAGAACGGGAAGAGCGTTCATCGCGGGCGTACCCGCCGAAAGATAGGCGTCTGCGACTATTTCGAGCCGGCCGCTCGCCTCGGCGACATCGTGCGGCGGGCCCGAGAGACCGATCCAGCCGAGCTTGATCTGCGGCAGGCCCGCGGACTTGGAAAGCCCGTCCAGGACAAAGGTGAGGACCCTATCTTCGCCGAGGAAGGACTCGCGCTCCCCGCCTTCCACCGGAAAATCGAAAAAAACCTCGTCGGCGATGATCGCGATATCGTATCGCGCGCAGAGCTCGACCAGGGCATCGCGCTCTCGCCGGGATATATAGGAGCCCGTCGGATTGTTCGGGTTGATGAGAACGAGGGCGCGGGCCCCTCCCGCAGCCGAAGCGACCGAATCTAGATCGACGCTCCAGCCCGCGGGGTGGCGATACTCCAGTCGGTAGGGCCGAACCTCCACCGACTCCAGAGCGGCCAGATACTCGAACAAGGGATACCCGGGCCGGGGAACGAGCACCGCGTCGCCCGGGTCGCAGAGTAGCTTGAAAAGCCAGCCGTAGGCTTCCGACGTCGAGGCGCAGAGGAAAAAATCGCAGCCGTCCCGACGCCTCCCCCTGGCCCCGTAGCTGGCCGCCAGCGTTTCGCGCGCGCGAGACAGTCCGCGAGGATCGGGCTCGTAGAGAAGGTTCCGAGAATCGGCGAGGGAGGAGAGGAGCCGGAGCTCGCCGCGAGGAAGATTCACTCTCGTCGGATTGCTCTCCGAAAAATCGAGTATGGTGAGTCCGGCGGAGCGGCGTTCGGCCCGAAGCAGCGAAAGGGCGTTCGGCGTAATCGGCCAGGCGAGCCGCGAAGAGAAGGCACTCATCTTCTTAACCATATCACATGCGCGACGAGCTTCGGAACGAGACCGGGCGAGACATTGACGAAAGCCCCGGACAGTGACATTAATTAATTGAACGTTCAATTAATTAATGAGGGGCTTCGCAATGGCCAGATTACGCGACGAAGGCATGGAAACGCGCATCATCCGATCGGCGATGGATGTCTTTGGCGAGCAGGGTTTCCAGGCGACGACGCTCAAGGACATCGCGGCGGGCGCCGGAATTTCCACAGGGTCGATCTATACTTACTTCAAGGACAAGGAAGCGCTTTTCCAGGCGACGGTTCTTTACGGCTGGGACAGCTTCAATGCGGAGCTGGCAGCCCTCGCCGCCTCCGGTGCGGGGCGGGAGGAGCGACTTTCCCTCCTTCTCGACAAAGGTTTTGCCGCGCTCACCCAGGCCCTCCCTCTCCTCAGGGGCATGCTGTTCGACGCGGACAAACAACATCTGGTCGAACCGCAGCTCGAACGCGTGATCGCCTCCATCGACAGACTCCTGAGTCCCGGTCCCGAACGGAACGCGGGGGGCGAGGCCGAAGCATCCCCTTTCCCATCCTCTGCCGCGGAAGCCTCGGAAACGGGACGGGCGCAGAGGCCGAGGCAGGCACTCATCCGCATCCTGATCACCGGAATACTTTTCAGCGCGGCCCTCGGAGAACCCGAGGGGGCCGCCGACATGCTCGGCAATCTTCGCTTCGCGGTCGTCTCTTTTCTCAGATTCGTTCAAAATTCCGATCGATCGGAGCCGCCCGCCGCCTCGGTCGCGAAGACTGACGGAGGCGGCTCGCCATGAAACGATCCGCAGTCTCCCTGCTCTGCTTTGCATGCTGCGCATTCATGGGTTTGGGTTCGGGGAAGGCTCGCGCCCAGGACGCCGCGAAACCGCCCGAGAGGAGCCTCACCATTGCGGAAGCCGAAGCCCTGGCGGAAAAAAACGCGGACCTCGTGACCGCGCGTGCGGCGGCCTTGGACGCCGCGCTCGATTCGGCGCGTGCGGCCAAGGCATCGTTCTATCCCAGCATCTCGGCCTCCGCTTCCGGGGCGTATCTCGCAAATCCTCCGCTGGGGCTGACGGTCGACAAGGGCTCTCTAGGCGAGCTCCCCCTGAATCCGGCGATCCCCCTGCCCTCCCAGGATCTCGTCATAGTGCAAAATGCCAAACCCTGGTATTACCAGGGCAACGTCACCTTCAAGCAGCCTATCGTCGCCTGGGGCAAGATTCGGGCGACCGTCGACATAGCCGATCTGGAGGTCCAGGCCGCCCTCGCGTCTCACGATGGTGCCAGGCTCGACGCAATGCGCGAGGCGAACCGCGCCTACTACACGGCCAAGCTCGCCCTCGACAGCGAAGCCATTCTCGCCGAGCTGCGCTCTCTGGCCGTCTCGATCGTGTCGGACCGACAGGCATCGCTCGATGAGGGGCTCGGAACGCGCGAAGCTCTGCTCTCGGCCCGGGCGGACCTGGCCGACATCGACGCGAAGAGAGTGGATGCGCGGGAGAACGCGGCCACGTCCCTCGAAAGCCTCGCCCTGCTGACCGGCCTGCCGTCCGGGACCGAGATCGCCGCCGTATCCGATTATCGCTCCGCCCTACCCGCTTTGGCCGACGAGAAGCTGGAAGCCGCCGCCCTCGCCTCCTCGACCGAGGGAAGGACGGCCGGCGTCCGGCTCCGGGAGGCCTCGCGGAAAATCGATCTCGCGGGGGGATCGTCGCCGTTTCTCCCCGACCTCGCCTTCTTCGCCAGCCTCGACGCATCGGGGCCGCAGTCGCCCTGGACCGACACATGGACCTGGGACCTCAGTCTCGGACTGTCGGTTTCGGTCGATCTCTTCGATGCCGGGGCGGCGGCGGCGAGAATCGAGGAGGCGAAGGCGGAGCGGTCGGCGGCCGCCGCCGCCCTGCATGGCGCACGGACCGACGCACGCCTCGCCGTGAGACGCGCGATCCAGGCGGCGCGCGAGGCGCAGGCGGCGCTCGAGAGGGCCGAAGCGCGCGAGGCATGGACGGCGGAGGCTCTCAAGAACGCCCGCAGCTCGGCGCAGAACGATCTCGGTTCGCGGCAGGAGTTGAACGACGCGGCAATCCAGGAAGCCGGCACGCGCCTGGATCTCGTATCCGCCCGCTATGCGCTCGAGGAGTCCCTGGCCGATCTCGATCGCCTGGCGCCGGGAGATATCAGATGAGCATCACCGAGCTCGCGGTGCGGCGCCCCACGGCGGTGGTGGTCGCCGTCGTCATCCTCGTGGGACTCGGCGCGATGGGCTTCTTCAATCTCGGCGCCGATCTCTTCCCCTCGGCCGATACGCCGGTGATTTCGATACATTCGGAATATCCCGGCGCCGGTTCGGAAGAGATAGAGAAGGACCTCGTGAAGCCCATCGAGGACGCCGTCTCCGGACTGCCGGGCATAGACAAAATCCGCTCCGTATCGGGCGAGGGCTTCGGGTACACGATCCTCCAGTTTACGATGGCGACGAAGACGGACACCGCGGTCCTCGACGTGCAGAAGGCCATAGACGCCATGGTCAATACTCTTCCCGCCGAAGCCGATCGGCCGGTCATCAGCAAGTACGACATCAATGCCCAGCCGATGATGGCCTTGTCGCTTTACGGGGATCTGCCCTACGAAGATATCCGGTCGGCGGCCGACTCGCTGAAAAAGCGCCTGGAAAATCTGCAGGGCGTCGGGACCGTGACCCTCCTGGGGGCTCCCGCCAAGGAACTGGACATCATCGTCGACCGCGTCGCCCTGGAAGCCTACGGACTCGGCCTGAACACTCTCATCGGCACGCTTCGCGCCAACAATGTCACGATTCCCTCGGGACTCATGCGGCAGAGCGGCGTGAACAGGCCCGTACGGGTGGTCGGCGAGTTCTCTTCGGCGGACGAAGTGGGAAACCTGCGCATACCCCTGCCCCTCGGAGGGAGCGTGGCTCTGTCGGACATCGCGTCGGTCGGATTCGCCTATCCGACCGACGACAGCAGGGCGAGAATGGACGGCCGCTCCGCGATAGGTCTGCTCATCGTCAAGACGACCGATGCGAATATCGTGGATACCGCCTCTCGCATAAAAGGCGATCTCGCGGCGGAGTCGCGGACGCTTCCCAAGGGACTCTCGCTCAGAATCGCATCCGACTCGACCGTATTCATCAATTCCTCGTTGAGCGAGACTCGCCGCGATCTTCTGCTCGGCATTCTGGCCACCGCGATAGTCCTTTTCCTCTTCCTGCGGAAATGGCGCTCGTCCCTCATCGTGCTCGTGGCCATTCCCACGTCCCTCGTGTCGACCTTCTTCATGATGTACCTGTGCGGGTTCACGCTCAACATCGTTTCGGTGATGGCCCTCGCCCTCTGCATAGGCATTCTCGTCGACGACTCCATCGTCGTGCTCGAGAACATCCACAGGCACCGGCAGTTCGGCGAGGACCCGATGGTCGCCGCAGTGCGCGGGCGCTCCGAGATCGCGACGGCCGCCATTGCCATCACGTTGTGCGACGTCGTGGTATTCGCGCCCGTGGCTTTCATGGGAGACATCGTAGGCCAGTTTTTCCGCCAGTTCGGCCTGACGGTGGTGTTCGCATCGCTGTTCTCCCTTTTCGTTTCGTTCACCCTGACGCCGGCGATGGCGTCGCGATTGCTCGAGCGAGAGCCGAGCGGGGCCGCCGCGAAGAAACCCGGCCGCTTCGCCGATTTCTTCGAAACCTACGTGAAAGGGGGCTATCGAAACCTGTTGGGATCGGCGCTGCGGCATCGCGTCTTGGTGATAACGGCGGTCGTCGGTCTGGTCGCAGCCAGTCTGACCCTCCTCCCGCTCGGCGCGGTGCAGACCGAGTTCATGCCCTCGTTCGATCAGGGGAAGCTCGATCTCGACATAAACCTCGGCGCGGGCGCCGATCAGGATCGGACGGAAGAGGTCGTGAAAACCATCGAGGCGCATCTCATGTCTCTTCCCGAGATCGGCGACGTCTTCAGCCAGATCGGCACGAACGCGGGACCCAATTTCGCGGAAATCATCGTGAGGCTCAAGGACAGATCCGAAAGGCGCAAGAGTCAGTCGCAGCTGGCCCGCGAACTGCGCGATTGGGTGAAGAGCGTGCCCGGCGCCGAGATTTCCGTGCGCGAAGAGGCGATCACCGCGCAGACATCGATCGAAGGCAACAAGCCCTTCATTCTAAACATCACCGGCTCCGACCGCTCCGAGCTCGGCCGGCTGGCGGCCCGGGCCGAGTCCCTGCTGCGCTCCACGCCGGGAGCGGTGGATGTGCAAAACTCCGATCGCTCTCGGCAGACGGAAATCAGCGTCACGGTGGATCGGCTTGCCCTCAGCGGGTACGGCCTGGCGGCGGCCGACGTCGCCGGGGCGCTGCGAACGGCCATCACGGGTACCAAGGCCGGGATATTCCGCTCGGCCGGCGACGAATACGACATGATCGTGAAGTTCAGTCCCGACCAGACGAGAACTCCCTCCGACATCGCAGCCATACGTCTCGTCGGGGCCTCCGGCGACATCGTATCCATCGGGCAGGTGGCGCGGATAACGCGAAACGACGCTCCTTCCTCGCTGGAGCGCAGCGGGAGGTCGAATGTCGTCACCCTCATGTGCGACCTGCAGGGACGGCCGCTCGGAGCCGTGACCAGGGACGTCGGAGCCGGCATGGAGAGGATACCCTTCCCCAGGGGCTACGAATACAAATTGTCGGGCGACACATCGATGATGACCAGTTCCTTCCGGTCTCTCGCCTGGGCTCTGACGGCTTCGATAGCTCTCGTCTATCTGATACTCGTGGTCCTGTACGACTCGTACCTGACCCCCTTCATCCGGCTTCTGTCCCTTCCCGCGGGGATAATCGGAGGACTGGCCGCAATGGCCATAGCGGGGAAGACCGTCAACATCATTTCTTTCATCGGGATCATCATGCTCGACGGCCTGGCATCCAAGAACGGCACCCTCCTCATCGATTATACGAATACCCTGGTACGGCGAGGCCTGTCGCTCGGGGACGCGCTGCTCGAGGCCGGATCGACGCGACTGCGTCCCATTCTCATGACATCGACCACGATGATCGTCGGGATGCTTCCGCTCGCCCTCTCCAGCGGGTCGGGCAGCGAAATCAAGTCCGGCATGGCAGTGGTCCTCATAGGGGGGCTCATCACCTCGACCCTCATCTCGCCGATCCTTCTTCCGGTCGTGTACACGCTCATCGACGAGGCGAGATCGAGGCGGAGATCGAGGATGAGCGACACGCAGGCCTCGAAAGTTCGTGCCGCTCGAGGCGCCGATTCGGAGGACCGGGAACGAATGGAGGGACGGGAATGAGATCAAGAAACGGGCGGACCGGGGGGGCGCCGCCATGGGTGAAGCTGCTTGTCGCGGCGATCGCCGTACTCGCCGGCCTCGATTCCTGCGGCAGGCCGGCGACCGTCGAATCGAGTCCTCCGCGTTCGGTGAGCACGGCCCTAGCGGCGAAAGGCGCCTTCTCGATCGCCGAAGTACACTCCGCAATGATCGTCGCCAACCGCGAAATCGACGTTTCGCCCAAAGTAGGCGGACGAGTGACGGCGGTGAGCGCCGACCTGGGAGAGACCGTCGGGGCCGGGCAGATACTCTTCGCGATCGACCGAGGCGACTACGAAGCGCGGTTTCGCCAGGCCTCCGCGGCGCTTCAGAGCGCCGAAGCCTCGCTCACGCGGACGAGCGACGCGGGCCAGCAGCAGCAGATAATCCAAGCGCAGGCGGCAGTCGACGAAGCGCAGGTGGCGTACTCCGACTCGAGCAGTCTATACGCGAAGACCAGGAAACTCTACGAATCCGGGGCCATCCCGAAACAGCAGCTCGACGACGTGGAAGCGCGCTTCGAAAACGCGAAGATACAGCTCGAGTCCGCCGGCAAAAGCCTCGCCCTCGTGCGGGAGAAGTCCGGCCCCCAGTCCGATGCAGTCGCCCTCGGCCAGGTCGAGGAGGCGAAGGCGGAAGTGGACCTCGCAAAGATCCAACTGGATTCGACCATCGTGCGCTCTCCCATCGACGGACGGATATCGTACCGCAACGTCGAGGCGGGGGAAATGATCGCTCCGTCGACCCCGGCCTTCATCGTGATCGACGAGGGGACTCTTCTCGCCGAGACCGGCGTATCGGATCGTGTCGTGGGCAGGCTGCATGAGGGAATGAAGATTCGGGTGCTGATCGACGCCCTCGGCGGGATTCCCGTCGACGGCATCGTCGAGTCGGTGAGTCCCGCGGTCGATCGGCGCACGCTGCTGTACCAAGTCCGCGTGCGCATGGGAAACGAAAGCGGAAGGCTGCGGCCCGGAATGCTCGCGAAGCTGGAGATACCGATCGAATCCGATTCGGATGCCCTGCTCGTGCCTGAAAGCGCGGTGTTCTCCGCCGACGGAAGCGACTCGGTCTATGTAGTCGCGGACGGCATCGCCCGACTGCGTCGCGTAACGCTCGGCGACAGCGACGGAGACCATGTGGAGATCCTGGGCGGACTCGCGGCGGGCGAAACGGTCGTGACGGGAGGCCAGGAGTTTCTCAACGACGGCGACAGGGTGATATCGCGATGAAATTCGCGACGGATTTCCGAGGTCCTCTCCCGAATCGACGGGAATATGTCCCGTCCTCGGCGGGAATCATCGGTTAGATTCGTCTAATCTTTCAGGATTTTTCTCTTGGTTTCCGGACAAACGGCGGCTCCGAGGCGAGGATCGGAGGGTTTTGAGCCCTTTTAGTGAATTGGTCACTTGACGATTGCACGGTCCTGGAATATACAAAAAAGTCATAGATTCCAGAGCGATAACGGAAGGAGGCTACATGAAACCGTTCGCACTGTTCGCGGTTCTTTCATTGGTCCTCGCGGGAACATTCGTTTCCTGCGGAGGAAGCAAGTATGTCGTAGTTGGCGCCGTCGGTCCCGTAACCGGCGCTGCCGCCACATTCGGCATCTCCACCAAGAACGGCGATACGCTCGCCGTCGACGAGTGGAACGCCAATGGCGGCGTACTCGGGAAGCAGATCAAAATGGTGTTTGCCGACGACAAGGGCGACCCCGCCGAGGGCGCGACCGCCTATACGAAACTTATCCAGCAGGATAAAGCCGTAGCGATCGTCGGCACCGTCATGTCCAAAGTCTCCCTGGCCGGCGCCCCGATCTGCCAGGCGGCCAAGATTCCCATGGTCGCGACCGCCTCGACCAATCCCAAGGTGACCCAGGTCGGCGACTACATCTTCCGCGCCTGCTTCATCGATCCCTTCCAGGGCACCGTCGGCGCCAACTTCGCTTTCAACAACCTGAAGGCCAGGAAGGCTGCCATGATCTACGACCTCGGCAACGACTACACGAAGGGTCTCGCCGAGTTCTTCAAGGCGCAGTTCGAGAAGCTCGGCGGCAAGATCGTCGCCGACGAAGGCCACGACACCGGCGTCACCGATTTCAAGGCCCAGCTCACCAAGATTGTCCAGGCCAAGCCCGACATCATTTACAACCCCGACTATTACAACGACGTGGCCCTCATCGCGAAGCAGGCTCGCGAGCTCGGCTTCAAGGGTCCGCTCATGGGCGGCGACGGTTGGGATTCGCCCGACCTCGTCAAGATCGGCGGTTCGGCGGTGGAAGGCTGCTACTTCACCAACCACTACTCCAAGGACGACACCCGCCCCGTGGTTCAGGACTTCATCAAGCGGTACCAGGCCAAGTTCAACGAAACGCCCGACGCTCTCGCGGTTCTCGCCTACGACGCCATGAACCTCACCCTCAACGCGATCAAGACCGCCGGCAAGACCGACGGCCCGGCTATCAGGGACGCGCTCGCGGCCTCTGACTTCAATGCCGTCACCGGTGAGATCAAATTCGACGCCGACAGGAACCCCATCAAGTCTGCCGTCATCATCGAGATCAAGAATGGACAGCAGACCTTCGTGACAACGGTAAATCCGTAAATCTGCTTCTCCCAAGGGGGGCCTCTGGCCCCCCTTACTTTTGCCAAGGGGTTCACCATGGGTTCCATTTTCAACCTGCAGCAGATTATCAACGGCCTTCAGCTCGGCTCGATATACGCTCTTATCGCGCTGGGCTACACGATGGTCTATGGCATCGTTCGGCTCATCAACTTCGCTCACGGCGATTTCTACATGGTCGGCGCATATGCCGCCTACGGGGCTTTTTATCTCTTCAACGCCTTTATCTCCAAAGGCACCCCGCTCGCATTTCTCGTCCTCGTCCTCGCGATGGCCGCCGGCGGCGCGATCGCGACGCTCGCGAATCAGATCGCATACAAGCCTCTCCGCTACAAGCCCAAAATGTCCTCCCTCGTCACCGCGCTCGGCGTCTCGATGTTCCTCGAGTATTTCTTTTCGGCTCTTCCCGTCATCGGCGCGTCGCCCCGCGGCTTCCCGGATCTTCTACCGAAAGCAATCTACAAACTCGGCCCTGCCGAAATATCAAGCTACGTTATCATCGATGTCGCCGTCGCGGCGGTGCTCATGTTGGGTCTGACCATCCTCATCCAGCGCACGAGGATCGGCCGCGCCATGCGGGCCGTCTCGCAGGACAAGGACGCTTCCAAGCTGATGGGCATCGACGTCGAGAGCGTCATCACCTGGACCTTCCTCATCGGAGGGGTCTTCGCAGGAGCGGCCGGCCTTCTCTCGGCGATGACCTATCCGCGCATCGATCCCTATATGGGCATTCTTCCCGGACTCAAGGCTTTCATCGCAGCGGTCCTCGGGGGCATCGGCAACGTGCCCGGCGCCATGCTCGGCGCCTACATCATGGGCCTCGCCGAGACCTTTGCCAACGCCTGGAACTCCCTGCTCGGTGCCGGCATCGCCTTCATCATCCTCATCATCGTCCTCCTCGTGAGGCCGACCGGCATCCTCGGCGAAAAATTCGCCGACAAGATCTAAGGAGGAGGGCATGGGCAAGCTCAAACTTCCGCGGCTCACCATAGCCGCCGTGATTCTCTATGTCTTCATCCAAGCTCTCAACCTGACCGGTCTGCTCAACGGCTATTTCATGATCATCATCAACCAATCTTTGATTTTCGTCATCTTCACCGTGAGTTTGAACCTGATCAACGGCATCACGGGCCAGTTCTCCCTGGGCCACATGGGGTTCGCCGCGGTCGGCGCCTACGTTTCGGGCACCATCACGACGCTGATTTTCAAGCTTTCGCCCGACGTCGCGTCGAATTATCCGATTTTTATCGGCGCGATTCTCCTCGGCGGCGTCATAGCGGCGCTGGCGGGCATGGTCATCGGCTTTCCCTCGCTCCGTCTGAGGGGCGACTATCTCGCCATCATGACCCTCGGCTTCGGGGAAGTCATCCGCATCATCCTCAACAACATCGACTATGTCGGCGGGCCGAGAGGGCTCCTCGGCGTTCCCAAATTTTCCACCTTCACGGTCATCTACGCCTTCACCTTCCTCACGGTTGTCATCGTGCGCAATCTCATCCAATCCTCCCACGGCAGGGCGATGCTGTCGGTCCGGGAGAACGAAGTCGCAGCCGAGCTGGTGGGTGTGAATACGACCCGCTACAAGCTCATGGGCTTCGTCATCGGCGCCTTCTTCTCCGGCATCGGCGGCGGGCTTCTCGCCCATCTTCTGCAGATCGCCCACCCGACGCAGTATGGCTTCTACGCCTCCGCCCTCCTGCTCGTCTATGTCTACGCCGGGGGCATGGGCTCCATCACCGGTTCCATCATAGCCGCCTTCGTCCTGACCTTCCTTTCCCAGGCGCTTCAACTCGGCCTCGACGCTCTCACCAGCATGACCAACCTGCCCTTCGGAAGCGAATGGCGCATGGTCATCTACGCGGTCCTGATCATCCTCATCATGCTCTACCGTACGGAAGGTCTCATGGGCATGAAAGAAGCCAAGATCCTCGTCATAGAGGAGGAGAAGAAATGAGCGCCCTCCTCTCAATTCAGGGCATGAGCCACTACTTCGGCGGCCTCAAGGCCGTATCGAATTTCAACTTCGAGCTGCCCGAGGGGGTCATCTACGGCCTGATCGGGCCGAACGGCTCGGGCAAGACGACGATCTTCAACCTCATCACGGGCATCTACACGCCCACGGAAGGCAAAATCGTCTTCGAGGAGCGCGACGTCACGGGGCTCAAGTCCTATCGCATAGTGCATCGGGGCGTCGCGCGCACCTTCCAGAACCTGCGGATCTTCGGCAATCTCTCCGTCCTGGACAATATCCGTATCGCCCGCCACTTCAATTTCAAGCCGGGGTTCTTCGCTTCCTTCTTCAGGACCCCGAGCGCTCTCAGGGAAGAGAAGAAAATGCGCGAAGAGGCGATGCAACTCCTGGAAGTCATGCATCTCGAGGGTCGCGCCCTGCAAGATGCAAAGAACTTGCCTTACGGAGAATTGCGGCGCCTCGAGATCGCGCGGGCCCTCGCCACGAAACCCAAGCTGGTACTCCTGGACGAACCGGCTGCCGGCATGAACCCCAAGGAGGTCTCCGACCTCATGGACCTCATCCGACGCATTCGCGACGAGTTCAAGGTCACAGTCTTCCTCATCGAGCACCACATGAAGATCGTCATGGGCATCTGCGAGCGGATCAAGGTGATCGACTTCGGCGAGACCATCGCCGAGGGGCTGCCTGAGGCCGTCGGCAAAGATCCGAAGGTGCTTGAGGCTTATCTCGGCAAAGGGGGCGCGTAATGCTGAGCGTCAAGAACCTCAAAGTCAACTATGGGCAGATAGAAGCCATCAAGGATGTCACCTTCGAGGTTCCCGATGGTAAGATCGTGACGCTGATCGGCGCGAACGGCGCCGGCAAGACCACGACGCTCCGCGCCCTGAGCGGTCTCGAGAAGCCTTCGGGCGGCTCGATCATCTTCAAGGGGAAGGACATCACGGGCATGGAGGCGCACAAGCTGGTCGCCCTCGGAATGTCCCATGTGCCCGAGGGGAGGAAAATCTTCCCCACCCTCACCGTGCGGGAGAACCTCGAGCTGGCCGCCTGGACTATCGACGACAAGAAGGAAATAAAGCGCAGGATTGAAGCCGTCTTCGAATTCTTTCCGCGGGTCAAAGAGCGCGTCGGCCAGCTCGGCGGCACCCTGTCGGGAGGCGAGCAGCAGATGCTCGCCGTGGGACGGGCCATGGTCACCGGAGGCGATATCCTTCTCCTCGACGAGCCTTCGATGGGCCTCGCCCCCGTCCTCGTAGAAGAGATATTCGGGAAGATCGTGGCGCTGAACAAGCTCGGCATGACCGTTCTCCTCGTCGAGCAGAACGCCTCGGAAGCCCTCGAAATTGCCGATTTCGCCTATGTCCTCGAAGTCGGTTACACGACGATATCCGGACCCGCGAAGCAGATAGCCGCGGATCCGCGCGTTCGCGAGGCCTACCTGGGCGTCTGATCGCGTCGCAATCGCAGTCACGGGGCTGTCCGCAAGGGCAGCCTTTTTGATCTTTCAGCCGAGGCTCTTGCAATGGGAGCCAATGAGACCATTTCAACGAATTTTCGAGCTGTCAGTGAGGTGCGTTCTAGAGATTCCTTAGGTGCGTTCTAGAGATTCCTTAGGTGCGTTCTAGAGATTCCTTAGGTGCGTTCTAAAGATTCCTTAGGTGCATTCCAGACATTCCATAGAACCATTCGATCGAAGCTTGGGCAAGGGACGCAATTGACCAAGCTCGGGGCTTCCGTATAAACTTCCCGGCATTCAGGCGGTCGTAGTCCACCCGCCCAAACAAAACAGGAGGTCCTCCCATGGAAAGGGAGCGTTCGTCTTTTTCGCCTCTTTTTCTCGGTCTCTTCGCCTTCTTCCTCACCTGTCTCCTCGTCTCCAACATCATCGCCGGCAAACTCATTCAGGTCCTCGGTGTGGTCCTGCCTTCGGCCGTGATTCTCTTTCCGATCACGTACATTCTTGGCGACGTATTCACCGAGGTCTACGGCTTTCGGAAAACGCGCGCGATCATCTGGATGGGTTTCGCGGCCAATGCGTTCATGTCGATTATATTCGTCTGCGCGGTGGCATTGCCCGTTCCGCCGTTTTTCAGGGAACAGCAGGCCTACGCGGCCGTTCTCGACATGACTCCGCGGATCGTGGCGGCCTCGCTCGTCGCATATTGGGCCGGCGAGTTCGCCAATTCCATCACACTTTCGGTCCTCAAGAAGGCGACCGGGGGCCGATTCCTCTGGACGAGGACGATCGGTTCCACGGTGGTGGGCCAGGGGCTCGATACGGGGATCTTCATCGCGATCGGTTTCGCGGGTCTCGTGCCGACACCCGTGCTTTTCCGGATGATGCTTGCGCAATATCTATTCAAAGTCGCCTACGAAGCCCTCCTGACCCCGCTCACCTATGCGGTCGTGTCCCGCATAAAGCGCGCGGAAGGCATCGATACCTTCGACGGCGGCGTCGTCTACAATCCTTTCGCGCTCGGAGGCAAGTGATGCCGGATTACTCTTTCGAGGCGCTCGGGCACAAGACTACAGAGCCGCGCCGACTACTGGAAGTTTTCCCCGCTCCGGCTCATGTGAAGAAAGTCGTTCTCGAAAGCGACGAGGTGACCAGTCTCTGTCCGATCACGGGACAGCCCGACTGGGAAACCGTGCGTATAGAGTTCGAGCCGGGTCCCTACTGCATAGAATCCAAGAGCCTCAAGCTCTACCTCTGGTCGTTCCGCGAGGAAGGGGAGTTTTGCGAAGCGCTGGCGGCTCGCATAGCCCAGGACGTCTACGATGCCTGCCGGCCCAAGGGCGTGAAGGTCTCCATTACCCAGAAGCCGCGCGGTGGAATCACCATTTTCGCGGAAGCGAGCCTGCCGTAAGTCTAGGCCCGTTCGCTGGCTTCCATGAGCCCCAGGAGATACTGCGAGCCCAGCGCGCGGTCATAGAGGCCGTAGCCCGGCCTCCCCTCCTCGCCCCAGATCATGCGGCCGTGGTCCGGACGCACCGGACCCTGAAAGCCTGTCTCGGCGTAGGCCCTGACTATGGCACCGATGTCGAGCGATCCCGCGCCGCTCCAGTGCGCGCTCTCCTCGAAGGAACGGGGTCCCTTGATGCGAATGTTGCGAATATGGGCGAAAGCGATATTCGGGGCGAATTCGCGCACCATCGCGGGAATGTCGTTTTCCGCAAGAACGCCGAAAGAGCCCGAGCAGAGACATATACCGTTGGCCGGGGACTCGACTATGCCTGTCAGGCGGCGCAATGCGTTCGAGTCGACGATGATGCGCGGAATGCCGAACACCGGCCAGGGAGGATCGTCCGGATGAATCGCCAGACGGACCCCGGCCTCCTGGGCGGCGGGAACGACGGCCTCGAGAAAGTACGAGAGGTTGGACCAGAGCTGTTCCGCCCCTATCTCCCGATAGCGCGCCATGAGCCTCGCCAGGTCGGCGCGCGAATAGTGCGCGAGCCATCCCGGCAGCTCGAGATCGCCCTCCAGGGGATCCATGCGTTCGACCCGCGACTCGTCGTAGGCGAGGGCGCGTGAACCGTCCGGCAGCATTCGGCCCAGATCGCTCCTCGTCCAATCGAAGACAGGCATGAAATTGTAGGTCAGCACGGGGATGCCGGCGGCTCCCACGGCTCGGAGGCTCGCTATCCAGGACTCGATGTAGTAGTCGCGCTCGCTTCCGCCGAGCTTGATCTCTTCATGGACCGGGACGCTCTCGACGACGGAAAAATCCAGCCCTGCCGACGCGATTTCTTCCTTCAGCGAGAGAACGCGCTCAAGCGGCCACGTCTCGCCGGGCTTGTAGTCGTAGAGGGCCGCGACTATGCCTTTGACACCCGGAATTTGCCTGATATGAGAAAGTGTCACGGGATCGGAGCGACCGTACCAGCGGAAGGTCATATACATAAGGGAATTAGCGATCCACGCCAGAAAGAAGGACAATAAAGGCATAATGGATTCAATATATGAGCATCAAGAGCCGGAATGGGCACCATAGACTTGATGATCGGCAGAAAAGCGTATCAATTCGCGTATCTATTTGAAGTCGAAGAAAGCCCTTTTCGATGATTTTATCGACGCGAGTTGAGATATCGCTAGGACACTCCCCCCAAAATTTAATACCTGACTAGCTTATACTTGAGTCTATTTCTTCGAGAATTTTAATAATCGAATCCGAATCGACTGGCATCGAAGCGAATACCGATTTTTCAGTTGAATCGGTGCCATCTCGTATGTCCAATTGGAGAACCTTATCGTTCACTTGAATCTGTCGTTTCGTAAAAATCGTGCTCTCTCCTTGATAACTGATTCTATATCGAATTGAAATTGGCTCAATCTCCACTTTCATTCCGGCCGGAGCTATTGATGTTGCGGCTTCAAGTATCGGAATGACCTTTGCGATATCACCAGTAGAAAATAACTTTGCGAATGGGTTGTTGAATTTGGCAATACAAAGAGTTTCGTAGAACTCCGATATCGGTGAAAGACCTTTTGGCTTTGCCCTCGTATCCGCAGAAGATACAGTTAGCTCGACACGGCGAAGGATTTCTTCGGCGTCTTTGGTTGTACCCCCAACAGCTACTATGATGCGCCTTGGATCTATGACAACTCGATCGATAACAATTTTCCTATCGTCGATCTTGAAAAAACCATTTGTAAATTCAATCGCGAGCGGGCCGGGATTTGCATTTTGCCCAAAGTGGTAGTCTGTTGAGAAATTCGAAGCAAAGGACGAATTTGAAAGTGCTCGAAAATCAATGCTGTCGGCATAATAAATAGCTAAAATAGTTGATCGTGTTTCAACAATTTTCATATTTGAATCCTTCTATTCATATCAGACAAACAGGGGTATCGATCGACTGTCGGAGTTGGGAGTGGATAGAGATTCCTCAAGGCAAGCGTTCAGCTCTGTGATATTCGATTTCGGATCTGAAGGTATTGAAAATTTGGTCGCAAACATATTTTCCTCGATAATTGTTTGGGCAAATTGTTCAACCGGGATGCTTCGCTCGGCAGCCTGGCGGCAAGCAATGTCAAAAGCAAAAGGAGAAACATTTACTGTTATTCTTGTCGCTTCCCTCGATTGAAAGTTAGAAGAAGGCATCGTAGCCTGATTTAAATCCCGACGGAATCCAGTAACTTCTTCCCAGGTGTCTACTGCAGGTTGATCTTCGACTTGTTTCAATGAGTCTAAACCAATCTTGCGGGAACGCAGCAACCTGAGTAATTGATCTAGAGTCTTGCTCTGAAGTGTCTCCCCTCTCTCATATTTGGAAAAGGCTCGGGGGCCTCCTCCAAACAGCTTGCCCGCTCCCTTTTGAGATAAACCGAGCATTCCGCGAATTTCCTTGATTTCAGGCGGGGACAAAAAACCCTCTACCCTTCTCCTGCAGTTGCGAAGTGCTTCATCGCTGATTTTCATATCTTGAGGAGTGAGAAATACTTCCTTACAATTATCGCAATAGAGACCAGGCTGATCGATCTCATATTGAAAGCCCTTATACGAATAGCGCTTTTTCCTTGAACGGCGGACTAAAGTATTTTCCCCACATGACGGACAAATAGTTGGATCAGTCATTTGTTACCCTGCTTATCGTTGAGCTTGAAAGAAATTACGACCGCGCCTGGAGTCATCTGAAGTTTGACATATAAGCGCACCCCTTTATATGTCGGCCAATAGACATCCTGGAATGTTCCAGGAAGCTTTTCCGCAGCCATAGTCTTGTCAAAATCTGCAGCCGATAGGCCCAGGACGCAGCGCCGAATATCGTTGGAATCAAACCCCAGTGATGTGGCGCCTTTGTTTGCTGAATCCCTTACAAGATAACAATTTAGCTTCACGAGGCGCTGAAACTCGCCTAGATCATATATCGGCTGATTCATAGGGTAACCTTTATGGTTATTTTTGTCAATCAATACTATTCTTCCTGATTTTCACTTTATCATCAATCTTTAAACCATGCAAAATATATCCTTCAAACATCCTCATAAAAGAGGCATTCCCCTTGACAGCATAGGCCCAATGGGCCTATGCTGTTCCCGTCAGCTAGGGAGCTGACAACGGCCAGCCGTACGGCATGGCTCCCCCCTCCCAATCAAGGGAAGTGAATTATGTATGAAGTTCCTAGCCCAGGTGAGCTTCGTGAATTTCTCAAGCGCAGTGGCTTGACCGGGGGCGATGCCGCGCGTCTTATAGGCGTGGATTCCCGCACGGTACGGAAATGGACGGCCTCGGAGGATGCAGACAACCGAAGGTCGATACCGTGGAGTGCATGGCTGCTGCTTAGCCTTTATTCTGAGGCGATCGTGAAGGCAGATTCTCACCGAATCATGTTGAACCTTTTGAATTCTATTATGCCACGTTCCAATGACGTAGAAGCAGTCGGTGAGGTAATGTCTGTCCTTATACACGCCCGCGGGGTATACGTAAAGCTGAATACGTAGTTTAGTTTTCAATAGAAGAAGCCGCTAGACGACGATTTGAATACAAGCAAAAAAGGGACCAGGCAGATAAATAACAAGCGCATAACGATCTGTTGGGGACCCGACCGATCAATCAAATATCAAGGGAACTGTCAAGGTTCATCGCGCATCCTCTTATTTATCAATTCTTCAAGGTTTATTGATTGCCTCTTCGATGGCGTCTCGTGCTCGCCAATGAATGCTCTCCATTCTTCAATCAAGTTCTCGCAGAGCCGAATGAAATCAATGTATCCGCCATCATAGTCTTTGATGGAAAACAAGGTTAGCAGGAACGAATTGCTCTGGCGAGCCTGGAAAAATGGATGGCCTATGTAAGCATCTTCTCCTCCTGCGCCAAAAAAATACCTTTGCTCGCGCACTTCTGTCGGTCGTTTATCCAGAAAATGTTTTGCCCCATCTGCAACATCTTGCACGAGAGACTGCATCCAGTGGGCATCTCGCGGTACCGTTGATTCCCATTTTCTTTTTTTGGCTCCAGTCATGTGTCTCTCGCTATAGAACGGAGCAAAGCTCTCAATGCATGACTTTTTAATTGGAGGGCTGACTTCCTCGTCGTGCTGAACCCAATCATAGAGATGCCCCAGGCTTACCGCCAGATTGAATAAGCAGTATGAAGCGGCTACCGGGTCCGGGATATGTCAATATAGATTGTTCCCCGCCCGTGACTCTTGCCGCTTTCTTCCACAACTTGCCAGAGTAGCGTAGCATCCTCCGCCAGGGGAGTTTCCCCCACCGCCGGTCATGGCTTGGGCGTGGCGGGGAAAAAGAGCGTGGGCGTTCGCATTCCTTGGCGGGTCTCGAACGCCCACGCTACCAAACTGAACAAGGCAGCGTACCCCTCCCGTCAAAGCACTTCAAGACCTTATCGCCCTTGTCAGAGTCGCCGTCGCCCAATGGGGTTGTCCGCTCTGCGGGAAATGCCACGAGCTTGAGTTTCACTCCTACCCACCGCGCTGGACCAGAGGAAGCGACCATGTGCGGCTGCAGATCAATGTGGTGACGATTCTCTGCCGGGCTTTGATTGGGACGGGACGGCAGTGGACAAAGAGGATCTTGCCTGAGCATCTCATTCCGCGAAGCCCCCTGTGGAGCGAGAAGCTCGTGGAGCTTCTTGAAGGGCAACAGGACGCGGATCGCGGATTGGCCGATGTGGCCTGCGCGGCGCTGGGCTGTGTCGATCCGCGAACGGCCAGGAAGCACATCCGCGCTCTTCGCGCCGCCGCGGCCGCCAAGCTCCCCGCTCTCGCCGAACTCGGCGCCGCCGCGCCCGGGACCGGTGGAGGTCCGGACTTTCTTCCCGGCACCAATCCATTCGTGATCCTGCGCCTACTGTGGGACAAATTCCTCCGGGCCGCCCAGGAACGCTCCGGCTCACTCGTCGCTCTTTCGCTCCGACCGCTTCTCTGGCTCGGACCTGGGTTCGAATCCTTCGGAATTTTCCATCGATCGTGCATTCCAATCTCTCACTCCGCCGCAGTAAACCCCATGCATCACGACCAAGGAGGTCAGATGCATGGCTGAAACCGACTGGCAGAGCCTTTCGGACACCCGGTTCGAGAAAAACTCCACCATCCTCGAGCTCGTCGAGTTGCTCGTCGATGAATCTCTGTCCCTGAAGGAACGCAAGGATCTCCGGGACGAATACCGTTCCCGCTACTGCGTCTCGGATCGGACGATCCGCAACTACCTCGCCCGCTACAGGGACGGCGGCGCACAGGCCTTCCTTACGCCGATCGTTCGCCAACCTTCCCCGAGGATTCGCGACAAGGAGCTCGCAAACGCGATCCTTGAGCTCGTCAAGGAACGGCCCACCCGAACCGTTCCAAAGCTCCGGAAGCTTCTTGTCGTCGATGCGCGATTTGCGAATGGCATTGGAAAGGTATCCGATCGCTCGATCTACCGCTTTCTCCTCGAACAGGGCCTGTCCCAGAAGGAACGGTACCGGCTTCTCTCTGAAGATGGTCGTATGTCCTATCATCGCTTTCAGGCCGCGCGTCCCCTCGACCTCGTGCAGGGCGACGCCCGCGACGGCATCTGGCTCGACACGAAGGACGGCAAGAAGAAGACCTACCTCTTCGTCTGGATCGACGATTACTCCCGCAAGATCCTATCAGGTAGGTATTACTTCGACGAAAAGCTTCCCCGCATGGAGGATACCTTCAAGCGCATGGTCTTGCGCTGGGGCATACCTATCAAGGGATATCTCGATAATGGGGCTGTGTACGTGGCCAAGCAGTTCGCCTGGATACTCGCGCAGCTGGGGACGACCAAGCTCCACCACAAACCCTACCAGGCCTATTGCAAGGGCAAGGTCGAAGCCCTCAACAAGATCATCAAGAACGATTTCCAGGGCGAAGCACAGCGCGCCGGATTTCAGACCCTCGAAGAGCTCAACTCCGCTTTCACGGCGTGGACCGATATCGAGTACAACGTCCGCATTCATTCTCAAACAGGAGAGGCTCCCGACAAGCGCTTCGCCGACGCCCTCCACGCCGATATCCGACGCGTCGCCGACATCGCTTGGTTTGAAGCCCTCTTTCTCATGCGCGTGAACCGCACCGTCACCAAGTACGGCAAGATCAAGCTCGAGTCCAACGAGTACCCCGTCACGAGCGCGCCCTACGGAACCGTCGTCGAAGCCCGCTACGATCCTTTTGACCTTTCCCGCGTTTTCATCTTCAAGGACAAAGCCTGTGTCGAAACGACCTCGGTCTCGAAGCTCGTCAACAGAACCGCCACAACCCCCGAGGAATCGAAGGCCACCCCGACCGAGGTCAGCGCCCACGCCTCGAACTATTTCCAAGTCCTCCGAGAACAGCACGCCACGATGCTGGCCCAGAACCTCTCCCCCGTTGCCTATTCCAAGCTCTCATCCAAGGATGCCCCATGACCACCACGAGTTCCCATCCCGTTATGAACTTCTACGGCTTCGTACGCATGCCCTTCGACAAGGATTTCGAAAGCTCGGATGCGTTCCCCTCTCCATCGCTTGCCAACGCCGTCGCCATGCTCGGCCTCGGCGTCGAGTCCGAGGATATTCTCCTCGTCTCGGGCCCCATCGGATCGGGCAAGTCCGTGGCGCTCAGGTCCTTCATCTCGGCCCTCGATACCAATCGTTTCTCTCCGATCTACCTCCGCGGACTCGGCCTCTCTGCCGCCGACCTCGTCAAGTCGATCCTGCTCTCGCTCCTCGTGGAGCCGCCCTATAATTACGCCAAGGCCCGCGCCCTCTATTTCAAGTCAGTCGCCGAGCAGCCTCGAAAGCCCGTGGTCGCAATCGATGACGCACAGGACATGACGGAGTCCGCTCTCCTCTCCGTAAAGAACCTCGTCAATTTCGATTCCGATTCGAAATCGAAGATCACCTTCGTCCTCTGCGGCCAGCCCGAGCTCAAGGAGACCTTGCGCTACTCACGCCTCGCGTCGGTCCATCAGCGAATCCGCCACTGGGTCGAGTTCTCGGGCCTCTCGCTCAAGGACACCTGCGAGTACGTCGACCATGCCATCGTTCGCGCCGGCAGGCCCACGCCGGTCTTTTCTGATGGCGCCAAAGCGGAAATCCACAAGCGCTCCCTTGGTATCCCGCGGCGAATCAACCGCGTATGCCTTCTCACCCTTTTCGAAGGCGCAGCGCAGGGCCGCTCGATCATCGATGAGGCCAATATTATCTCTGATGAGGCGTAGCGCCATTGCTTCAGGTTACGCGGCATGCCGGGCGGCGACGCTCGGCATTGCCGTTGGCGAACGATGACATGCCAGCTCGGCGAGGCGTGGAGGATGAGCTTGGCGGAGAGTGGAAGACTCTATTGGCAAAGAGCGGAACACAAGGCTGGCGAGGAGTGGAAAGGCCGATTGGCAAGGAGTGGAAAGATTGGCGGGCGGGGAACAATAGATTTCGCCAGGGAATGAACGGATTTTCATCAAGCGGCCTTTTTCACCGGTCGGTAGAAGGCGAACACTGGAATGCACTGGTATGACCGGACTTTACTCTGTCTCCAGCGGAGGGGATTTTTGATGAATGCGTCTTGGAGGGTTTGGTTCCTGCGCGCATGGATGGCGGTTGCCTCACCGGAGCGGCGCTGCATGGGCGTGACATAGCCAAGGCCGGAATGTTGGTGGTCGGTGTTGTACCAGTCGATGAAATCGGCGTACCAGGAGCGGGCCTTTTCGAGCGACTCGAAAAAGGGCGGATATCCAACGGTATATTTCAGGGTCTTGTGCCAGGACTCGATATAGGCGTTGTCGTTGCTGCAGCGTGGACGGGAATAGCTCCTGCGAATCTGCAAAGAGTCAAGGAATACGGCCAGGGTCATGCCGCGCATCGGGTTACCGTTATCGGCGTGGACGATCTCGGGGACGACGCCTAGATCCCGAATCACGCGCTCGAACAAACGCATGGCGTGTTCGTCCGACTCGTTCGTCTCGATCGACCATCCGACAATGGATCGGTCGTACAGGTCGATGATGGTGTAGGCGTAGAAGAACAGGCCGTGGACAGCAGTCCTGAGCCAGGTGATGTCCCATGACCACACCTGATTGGGGCCGGTAACCTCGACATGCTGCCGTATGGTCGCCGCCGCTGGTTTCTTGGATTCCTGCCGGTGCTGCAGCGCTCCACGCTTGCGCAGGATGCGGTACAGGGTGCTCGTACTTCCCAGGTAGATGCCCTTTCCAGCGAGGGTAGCGACGATCTGCTCCGGCGTGCGGTCCCGAAACTCCGCAGTGTTGGCGGCTTCGTAGAAACGCTGTTCCTCCTCTTCCGACAGCCGGTGGGCCACATGCCGGGCGCTGCCTTTCCGGCGGTCCTTGAGCCCTTCCCGCCGCCAATTCTGCAGCGTTTTGGGCAGTGTCCCCATAAGGCGACAGACGCCCCGCTCGGAGACCCCAGACCGCATCGCTTCGGCGACATAGTCCAGAATCTCTGCACGCTCTTCCTCGGTTATCAGTCGTCCCCGCTGTCCGCAAACAGATTCGGGTAC
>CAWBCC010000010.1:0-256565 GCA_963787185.1 uncultured bacterium
CCCGCCAATCTTTCCACTCCTTGCCAATCGGCCTTTCCACTCCTCGCCAGCCTTGTGTTCCGCTCTTTGCCAATAGAGTCTTCCCACTCTCCGCCAAGCTCATCCTCCACGCCTCGCCGAGCTGGCATGTCATCGTTCGCCAACGGCAATGCCGAGCGTCGCCGCCCGGCATGCCGCGTAACCTGAAGCAATGGCGCTACGCCTCATCAGAGATAATATTGGCCTCATCGATGATCGAGCGGCCCTGCGCTGCGCCTTCGAAAAGGGTGAGAAGGCATACGCGGTTGATTCGCCGCGGGATACCAAGGGAGCGCTTGTGGATTTCCGCTTTGGCGCCATCAGAAAAGACCGGCGTGGGCCTGCCGGCGCGAACGATGGCATGGTCGACGTACTCGCAGGTGTCCTTGAGCGAGAGGCCCGAGAACTCGACCCAGTGGCGGATTCGCTGATGGACCGACGCGAGGCGTGAGTAGCGCAAGGTCTCCTTGAGCTCGGGCTGGCCGCAGAGGACGAAGGTGATCTTCGATTTCGAATCGGAATCGAAATTGACGAGGTTCTTTACGGAGAGGAGAGCGGACTCCGTCATGTCCTGTGCGTCATCGATTGCGACCACGGGCTTTCGAGGCTGCTCGGCGACTGACTTGAAATAGAGGGCGCGGGCCTTGGCGTAATTATAGGGCGGCTCCACGAGGAGCGAGAGCAGGATCGACTTGACGAGGTCGGCGGCAGAGAGGCCGAGTCCGCGGAGGTAGATCGGAGAGAAACGATTGGTATCGAGGGCCGAGATGAAGGACCTGAGCGCCACGGACTTGCCCGATCCGATGGGGCCCGAGACGAGGAGAATATCCTCGGACTCGACGCCGAGGCCGAGCATGGCGACGGCGTTGGCAAGCGATGGAGAGGGGAACGCATCCGAGCTTTCGAAATCCTTGTCGAAGGGCATGCGTACGAAGCCGTAGAAGTTCATAACGGGATGGGAACTCGTGGTGGTCATGGGGCATCCTTGGATGAGAGCTTGGAATAGGCAACGGGGGAGAGGTTCTGGGCCAGCATCGTGGCGTGCTGTTCTCGGAGGACTTGGAAATAGTTCGAGGCGTGGGCGCTGACCTCGGTCGGGGTGGCCTTCGATTCCTCGGGGGTTGTGGCGGTTCTGTTGACGAGCTTCGAGACCGAGGTCGTTTCGACACAGGCTTTGTCCTTGAAGATGAAAACGCGGGAAAGGTCAAAAGGATCGTAGCGGGCTTCGACGACGGTTCCGTAGGGCGCGCTCGTGACGGGGTACTCGTTGGACTCGAGCTTGATCTTGCCGTACTTGGTGACGGTGCGGTTCACGCGCATGAGAAAGAGGGCTTCAAACCAAGCGATGTCGGCGACGCGTCGGATATCGGCGTGGAGGGCGTCGGCGAAGCGCTTGTCGGGAGCCTCTCCTGTTTGAGAATGAATGCGGACGTTGTACTCGATATCGGTCCACGCCGTGAAAGCGGAGTTGAGCTCTTCGAGGGTCTGAAATCCGGCGCGCTGTGCTTCGCCCTGGAAATCGTTCTTGATGATCTTGTTGAGGGCTTCGACCTTGCCCTTGCAATAGGCCTGGTAGGGTTTGTGGTGGAGCTTGGTCGTCCCCAGCTGCGCGAGTATCCAGGCGAACTGCTTGGCCACGTACACAGCCCCATTATCGAGATATCCCTTGATAGGTATGCCCCAGCGCAAGACCATGCGCTTGAAGGTATCCTCCATGCGGGGAAGCTTTTCGTCGAAGTAATACCTACCTGATAGGATCTTGCGGGAGTAATCGTCGATCCAGACGAAGAGGTAGGTCTTCTTCTTGCCGTCCTTCGTGTCGAGCCAGATGCCGTCGCGGGCGTCGCCCTGCACGAGGTCGAGGGGACGCGCGGCCTGAAAGCGATGATAGGACATACGACCATCTTCAGAGAGAAGCCGGTACCGTTCCTTCTGGGACAGGCCCTGTTCGAGGAGAAAGCGGTAGATCGAGCGATCGGATACCTTTCCAATGCCATTCGCAAATCGCGCATCGACGACAAGAAGCTTCCGGAGCTTTGGAACGGTTCGGGTGGGCCGTTCCTTGACGAGCTCAAGGATCGCGTTTGCGAGCTCCTTGTCGCGAATCCTCGGGGAAGGTTGGCGAACGATCGGCGTAAGGAAGGCCTGTGCGCCGCCGTCCCTGTAGCGGGCGAGGTAGTTGCGGATCGTCCGATCCGAGACGCAGTAGCGGGAACGGTATTCGTCCCGGAGATCCTTGCGTTCCTTCAGGGACAGAGATTCATCGACGAGCAACTCGACGAGCTCGAGGATGGTGGAGTTTTTCTCGAACCGGGTGTCCGAAAGGCTCTGCCAGTCGGTTTCAGCCATGCATCTGACCTCCTTGGTCGTGATGCATGGGGTTTACTGCGGCGGAGTGAGAGATTGGAATGCACGATCGATGGAAAATTCCGAAGGATTCGAACCCAGGTCCGAGCCAGAGAAGCGGTCGGAGCGAAAGAGCGACGAGTGAGCCGGAGCGTTCCTGGGCGGCCCGGAGGAATTTGTCCCACAGTAGGCGCAGGATCACGAATGGATTGGTGCCGGGAAGAAAGTCCGGACCTCCACCGGTCCCGGGCGCGGCGGCGCCGAGTTCGGCGAGAGCGGGGAGCTTGGCGGCCGCGGCGGCGCGAAGAGCGCGGATGTGCTTCCTGGCCGTTCGCGGATCGACACAGCCCAGCGCCGCGCAGGCCACATCGGCCAATCCGCGATCCGCGTCCTGTTGCCCTTCAAGAAGCTCCACGAGCTTCTCGCTCCACAGGGGGCTTCGCGGAATGAGATGCTCAGGCAAGATCCTCTTTGTCCACTGCCGTCCCGTCCCAATCAAAGCCCGGCAGAGAATCGTCACCACATTGATCTGCAGCCGCACATGGTCGCTTCCTCTGGTCCAGCGCGGTGGGTAGGAGTGAAACTCAAGCTCGTGGCATTTCCCGCAGAGCGGACAACCCCATTGGGCGACGGCGACTCTGACAAGGGCGATAAGGTCTTGAAGTGCTTTGACGGGAGGGGTACGCTGCCTTGTTCAGTTTGGTAGCGTGGGCGTTCGAGACCCGCCAAGGAATGCGAACGCCCACGCTCTTTTTCCCCGCCACGCCCAAGCCATGACCGGCGGTGGGGGAAACTCCCCTGGCGGAGGATGCTACGCTACTCTGGCAAGTTGTGGAAGAAAGCGGCAAGAGTCACGGGCGGGGAACACCTTACGACGTTGAAGGCTGGACGAGGCAGCTCATATTCAGTGTGGCAGATTTGATAAGTGAAGATATCGTAGCTAGAAGGTAAATAAAATGAAAACAAATGATGAAGAAAAAATCTCTCAAACCGCATATTTGTGGGCCAAGACTGGTTCCGCTGATCAATTACTTTATCATCCATTGATACTTCATCTCCTCGATGTAGCGACCTGCGCCGATGCCATCCTGAACCGCGAACCGGAGACTACGCGCCAACGTATGGCTGCAGTCCTGGGATTGCCCTGGGAAGAAGCAAAGCCATGGTTACTGATCTTGATCGCCTGCCACGACTTAGGAAAAGCTTGTCCCGGATTCCAATGCAAGTGGATGGGTTCATCGACACTTCTGGCCCAAGCCGGTTTGCGGCTTCCTCGCAGCCCGGATACTGATATCAACCATGCCTTCGTGAGCCAGCTAGTTCTATTCGAGCTTCTAGTGGACAAGCAGTGGCCAGAGGGCCTGGCTGAGCTGGTCTCAGCCGCAGTGGGTTGTCACCATGGAAGCCGTGGGTCACCGACTACTCTTAACGATCTACAAGGCAATCAGCGGGCACTTGGGCGAGACGACTGGAACCGAGTGCGTCTGGAATTGTTAGAAGAGCTATTAAAAGTTTTCAAACCCTTTCAGGTTCCCGCGAAGTCGATCCTAACCGGTCCAGACTTCATGCTGCTCTCGGGGCTTACGAGCTTCGCCGACTGGATCGGGTCAAACGAAGCATGGTTTCCTTTCGGGAAGCCCAGTGATTGTGTTGATCTGGAAAGTTGGTACAGAGAAAGACGGTCCAATGCTAATAAAGCATTGGATGCAATCGGGTGGGAGCCACGAATACCTCTTGGAGCAGAATATAAATCATTTGAGAAGGTATTCGGGTTCGCTCCTCGTCCTTTGCAGAAAGCTGTCTCTAAGGCTTTAAAAGATAGGCTCTTCGTGGAGTCGTGTGGGTGAATTCGCATAACTTTATGACCCTGGGAGCATGGAAGTCAGGATCTTGAGCCTGAGGTACTCCTCATCGCGTAGTCCATAGGCCCGCCGCTGGATTACCCTGATCTTGGTATTAAGGCCCTCGACGAATCCGAGGGCGGGCTTTTCTACGAGGCGGCTATACTCTGCCAGCCCATCCCAGTTACGTTCGACCATTGCCGCAAACTTCACGAACGGGCCCAGTCGCTGCCACTTGAGGGAATCCTGCCAGTTGTCGAAGAACTTCCGCATCCAGGCCTCACTCTTGTAGGTCCAGAGCCGATCGAACGATTCCTTCAGGAGGTAGGCAGTCTGGAGCCGCTTATTGGCGGCGAGAAGTTTCTTCAAGGACTCGCGTCCCTCGCTGGTCAGGTTCTCGCGATTCGACAGGAGCGTGTACCGCTGGCCCTTGATGAACGAGCGGTCCTTGCCCGAAAGCCTGTGATACTCCGAGCGCCGAACTTCGTCGAGGGCATCGCCCAGATGCCTCATGACGTGGAATTTGTCGTACAGGATGACCGCGCTCGGGGCATGCTCCTCTTTTCGGAGTGAGGTAGCGAAGGGCCGCCACATGTCCATCACGGCGAGCCTTATTTTCCGGCACTTTTTCGCCCCCAGCCATTCGTAGAAGGCATCCATGCTCTCGACCGATCGGTCCGTCCCGCCGAACCAAATGGGGCGTCGCCGGACAAGGTCGCTCACTACGATGCGGTAGGTGTGGCCTTTTCGAATCGAGATCTCGTCGACGCCGATCATCGCGGGCACGGGCGTTCCCGCCTTTGCGAGCAGGACCTCCATGTACTCCTTCTCGAGATTCTTTACGGTTTGCCAGTCGAGCTTGAACTCCCTGGCGACGTCCTTGATCGAGGAGGATCGGCAACGCTCCCCTATGTAGTGACCGAATCTCTTCGTGTAGAAGGGGTTTTCTGCAAGGAAATCGAGTCGCTCGCGCTTCACGCTGCCGCAAACCTTGCAGTCGACGCGCCTGACCTCAAACTCGAGATAGACGCGCGCATCGCCGGAGGAGAGATCCCGCGCTCGCCTCGTTCTGCGGTCGTAGAAGCTGTTGCTCGCCTTCCCGCAGGTACCGCAGACAGTTTTTTTCCCGTCCGCTCGAGGCGGACGATGCGAGCTATAGGATCACCGAAGATGCCGGCGACCTGCTCTCTCGGTTTGAAACCAGAGAATCGGTAATTGTCAGATAGTCGTCGTGTAGGCACACGGGAATGATGCACGTTTCTAAAAACAGTTTCAAGCTTCTATTCCCATGCCTAGCATAATATTACCAAGAACGCGTTAGGTGCTTTTACCCACTCGCTTTCACGAAGAGCCAAAAGATATGAGGGAGCCTGCGATCCTTCTGGTTGAGGCCCCTATGGGTGAGGGTAAGACTGAAGCCGCCTTCTTTGCACATCTGGAATTGCAACGCCGCTTTGGGCATCGCGGTCTCTATCTCGCCCTGCCAAGCAAGGCGACTGGCAATGCCATGTTCCGGCGAACTCTTAATTTTCTCCGTAGCCAGGGGATGAATAGAAACCTTGATCTCCAACTATTGCATGGATCGGCTCTTCTCAACGACACATTCCAGAACCTGAAATTGTCAGGTATCCATGATTCCGTTACTGGCGGAGAAATCCGTGCAGGCGAGTGGTTCACCCACAAAAAACGCGCTTTGCTTTCAGAATATGGTGTAGGCACCGTTGATCAAGCCATTATCCCTATCTTGCCGGTGCGGCACAACTTTGTGCGCCTGTGGGGCTTGGCGAACAGAGTAGTGGTTTTCGACGAGATCCACGCCTACGATGCGTATACAGGCACACTTCTCCTCCACGTACTCCGCTGGCTATTGGCTTTAGGTTCCTCGGTGGTACTCCTTTCCGCTACCTTGCCACCTTCATTTAGGCGCAAACTCGCTGATCTGGTGGGCACGAAAATGCCCATGGAAGAGGTGAAGTATCCACGACTGTCTGTATTCCGTTCCGGAGCAGCAGAGCAAAAGCATTTCGATGCCGACCCCACACGTCGTCGGACCGTGAGACTGATAGGAGTAGCTCCGGATCTGTCGGTTCTACGAACTGTGATGGAGGAACATCTCGCAGCGGGCGGTATGGGCCTCGTGCTCGTGAATACGGTCCAGCGTGCCCAAGATTTGTTCCAGACCTTCCCGACCGGGGAAGTGTTGAAACGAGATGGGCAGCATATCGGCAAACGCCTGCCCGACGGGACTGAGATTTTTCTCTTCCACGCCCGCTTTCCGGCAGATCAACGGCAAAGAAGGGAAGACGCCGTCTTAGAAACCTTTGGCGAAAAGGGAAAGCGGGAAGGCCGGAAAATTCTTATCGCCACCCAGGTGGCAGAACAGAGCTTGGACCTGGACTTTGATTGCATCGTCACGGACCTCGCCCCGATCGATCTCCTTCTTCAGCGCGCAGGACGTTTGTGGCGACACACAAGAGGCAACCGGCCCGTCTCGGAGCCTTGCCTCTTTGTGGCGGGGTTGTCGGGTGGCGATCCGCCCTCGTTCGCAGGGCCTTTGTGGTGGGGATCGGTGTACCGCGAGGATATTCTATTGCGAACCTGGATACTTATTCACACACGTCAACAACTGGTGCTCCCTGATGAAATCGACACATTAGTGCAGGCGGTGTACGAAGAGCAGGTTGAGACTCCGGAGTTCTTGCGGGAGCGGCTGGAAAAGGCGATAGAAACTGAAGAAGGAGCAGCCTTAGCCCACGTAGGACAAGCAAATCAGGCAATCATCGGTTTACCGGACGACGCTTCGTGGAATGAGCCGGGAAGATTCGTCCTTTATGATGAGGACGAACCAGGAGTGCATCGCACGCTCATGGCACAAACCAGACTCGGAGAGGATTCCGTGGTAGTCATTCCCCTTAATCCGAAGGACAAGTTCCTTCCTGATGACAAAATCGATTTTGTCAAAGCCAAAGAGTGGTCCCAACGGGCCGTCGCTCTTTCGCGCGTTAGTGTTGTGAAGAAACCGACAGCTCGTGGTGTGCCGGAAGGCTGGAAGAAATCGCCACTTTTACGCAATTGCTATCCTCTGGAGCTGGACGCCGCTGGACGCTGGCAGGATAACGGGAGCGTACGACTGGACGACGACTTGGGGATCGTGTACGAAGCGAAGGAGGCTACATGAGCCGATTCAACCTGATCGATGAAAAATGGATCCCGGTGAGGTACCCCGACGGACGGCATGATGAGCTCGGAATCAACACGGTTCTCCTTAAGGCTAAAGGAATCGCAGCAATTGAGGATCCTTCGCCTTTAGTGATGGCAGCCCTATACCGCTTCCTTTTAGCTGTACTATACCGAGCGCTGGAGGGGCCAACCGATATCGAAGAAGCTAAAAGCCTTTTCCGGGAGGGACTGCCACGCGATAAAATAGAAGCCTATTTAGAGAAGTATCGGGATAGATTTTGGCTTTTCGATGAGAGGTACCCTTTCTATCAAGTTCCAAACTATCTGCCAAAAGAAAAGAGTGGCCAACAGCAATGGCGACCATGGACAGCATTAGCCGCTGAACACAATGCAGATAATGCCAAAGTCCTTTTTGATCATGTCGCAATTGAGGAAGCAGGTTCAATCTCATCTAACAAAGCAGCACAATGGTTAATCGCTTGCCAGACCTTTGCTCTTGGAGGAGGAAATAGCGATTTCCAATATACCAAAAGTGGGCCATCTGCGACTGCCGTGATGATACTCCCTTTGGGGAGCAGCCTTCATGATACGCTTGTATTTTCGCTTGTTCCAGAGAACCGAGAAGTATTCAAAAGTGACATTCCAATATGGGAACGGGAACCAGATGCCATAGAATTACTGCGGCAAGGGATGGGAAGAGCCGCAACGGGCTGGATAGATAGATATTCGTGGAGGACACGGTCGATCCGACTCAATCCACAAGACGACGGGACACAGGTTGCAGGATTAGCCTTCGCCTCCGGAGTTGGATTCCTATCTGAGGGAGATATTGTCAATAGTTGTGGATTGGAAATCTGAACTATTTTCCGGTCAGGCCGCCGCTTCATCAACCCGCTCTCCATTCACAAACTTTACTCCCGCTTCCACGAGTGGGATGAATTTGAATCCGTCTAACTTGCGCCAACCCTGTTCTGCCTCCCTGCAAAGCTTGTAGACCATTGCCAGCGTTGCCTTGCGAGTCCCGTTGCCCTTCGTTCGCCGGTGGCGTAGGCGTACCGTCGCGAAGGTCGACTCGATGGGGTTCGTGGTGCGCAGGTGGAGCCAATGAGCGGCAGGGAAATCGTAGAAGGCGAAGAGGTCGTCCTTGTCCTTCACCAGACATTCCACGGCCTTCGGGTACTTGTCGCCGAAGGAATTGACGAAGAGGTCGAAGGCTTTGAGCGCGTCCTCACGGGTGGGCGCAAGGTACTGGTCATGCAACATTCCCTTGGCCTTCGCCTGGAGCGACTTGGGGAGCTTGTCCAAAACGTTCCCGGTCTTGTGGAACCAGCACCGCTGGATACGCGTCTCTGGCCATACCTCCGCGGCGGCGGCCTGGAAGCCCATCGCGCCATCGCATACTGCGAGCACCGGCGCTTTCTCAAGCCCACGGGAGCGCAGATCGAGGAGAATCTCCTTCCACGACTGCGCACTTTCGCGGTAGCCATCGGATACAGCAAGCAATTCCTTGTTGCCGAATGAATCGGCGCCCATGACGACGAGCAGACAGGCGCGTTCGTCCTCAAGCCGCGCATTGCAATACACGCCGTCTGCCCAGACGTAGACATAGCGTTTCCCTGCAAGGTCCCGTCTCGACCACTCCCCGTACTCCTCGGTCCATATCTCCTTCAGGCGCACGACGGTACTCGCCGAAAGTCCCTTCGCCTGAGGACCAAGGATCGCCTCCAACGCCGTCGGAAAGTCGTCGGTTGAGATGCCTTTGAGATACAGCACCGGCACGAGGGTATCGATGCTTGGCGCCCGCCGCATGAAGGGTGGGAGTATCCGGCTCGTGAACCGCTGCTCTCCCCTGGCGCTCAATGCCCGGTCATCCACGCGGGGACGCGTGATGGCAATCGGCCCCGCTCCGGTGAGCACGGTTCGCTCGGGCATGACGCCATTTCTCACCACCAGACGTTTCCCCTCCTCGTCGACGAGATTCTTGAACCGCGAAAGATGCTCCTCAATCTCTGCCTCCAACGCGGCTTGCAGCATCTTCCTCGCCCCTTCACGCACGATGATTTCCAGCGCCCCCATGGTCTCGGGCGTTGCCTTGATTCGAGTCTCGATGATAGTCTTGCTCACGGACGTTCTCCTTCCCGGCGGTTGTGTTTGGCGACAAAACCTTACCGTGAAGAAACGTCCGTTTTCTATTCCGTCCACAAGAATCGATCATATCTCATCTGAGGATCAAGTCGATCCTATGTTAGGATATCGAATTGACGAAAAACTGGGGAAAATGCCGATCCAGTTTCGTGAACGTGGTCTTTGGCGAGACTTCGATTCAATATTGCCTGACGCGAAGGACATAGCAGGCGAACAACGTTTGGTTCCTAGAGTGATCGATCATGTTGTAAATTTGACTAAAAATCGGAAGGATCTACTGCCTCATTCAATCTTGGTATTAGGCCAATCCAACAATAAAGCAAAAATAGAATTCTGGCGAATAGAACGTTTCGCTTTACCCGAGGCGTTGGCAGGAGATCGCTCTGTCCGGACCGAGATTCGACATCTTCTCACAGAAGCGGAAGAAGCTCAAAAATCCCTCTGGATATCCTGCCGCTCTTTCGCCCGCGATCTCTTAAGTCGAGGGCAGCAGCGCATTCCGGATGGCAAAGACATAAAAGCATTCGTGGAACAGATGCCGGTGAACTCCTGGTATTGGTCTACTCTGGAATCTCGATTCCACGAGATCCTTCGAGAATACACTCTCGAGCGCGATCCTGATGATATTCGGTACCTTTGGTTGAAATCCGTGAGGGACACCTTGAAAACTGCGTGGGATCAACATCGGGCTGCGACATCCATGGGCGATGCGTGGACCATTCGTGCCCTCGTGAAAGCGGAAGGATCTATACTACGCAAGTTGAAGGAGTTGAGCGATGAGATCAAGAAAATTGAGCCGCAGGAGGAGGGGGCATGAGTGGATTCACAGAATGGTTGGAAAAGGTGAATGCGAAGGATACCAAGGCGCGGGCGGTGTTGCGACGTAGTCTCGCTTTCGACCCGGGGAGCTTCCCGCCGTCATTCCCTTATGTCGAGCCCTTCGTAAAGGATGCGGACAATTCCTGGAGACGGAAGATGCTCTACCTCGTGGCTGGGCTCTGGGCCTCACACTGGCGTGAAGGACGAGTCGCAGACCCGATGCCTATCGGGAAGGCATGCGCGGCGTATCAGGGTGCGAGCGGATCAACGAGCGCTGAGCGGCGCTTTGTCAGCCTTCTTGATGCAGATCGCGACCAGTTGCCTCATCGCCTACGCCAAATGGTAGCTCTGCTTAAAGAGCTCAGTATTGACTTCGACGCCCTGCTAACGGGGCTTCTCTTCTGGAACGAGGACCTAAAGCGCACACAGAACCAGTGGGCATGTGACTTTTACAGAAATATTAGTAACGACAATACAATCGCAGCTATCGCTAATGAGGAGGAGAACAAATGAATACCCTGATCGAAATCCACGCCCTTCAGAACTTCGCTCCGTCCAATCTAAACCGCGACGATACCGGGGCCCCTAAGGATGCATTATTCGGTGGCACCCGCCGTGCGCGTATATCGAGCCAGTGTCTTAAAAAGGCGATACGAAGCTATTTCGCGGTAAAAAAGGAGGAACAGTTCTTCAGTTCCGATGAGCTGGCCATACGAACTAAACGCGTTCGGGATGCCCTCACTGACACACTTATGGAGAAAAAGCGGCCCAAGGCCGATGCGGCAGAGAAGTCGCGACTGGCATTGGAGGCCATGGAACTTTCGGTGAAAGAGGACGGAAAGAGTCAATACCTAATGTTCCTGGGACAGCGAGAGATTGCCGGGTTGGCCAACATAATTCATGAAAGGTGGGATTCAATAGTTGCCTCCGAATCGGCTGAAGACGGAGGCAAGAAGACCGCGAAATCCAAAAAGCAGGCCGCCCAGGGGGCGGATCCAGAGCTGAGAAAAGCTCTCGATAAAGTTTTCGATGGCGGCAAGGCCGTCGACGTAGCGCTCTTCGGGCGTATGCTCGCCGATATGCCCGAGAAGAACCAGAACGCCGCCTGTCAGGTAGCTCATGCCATTTCTTCTCATTCAGTCGAACGAGAGTTCGACTTCTATACTGCCGTGGACGATCTTAAGCCGGATGATACTGCCGGGGCGGATATGATGGGCACTGTCGAGTTCAACTCTGCTTGCTTTTATCGTTATGCCGTGGTGGACTGGGAGAAGCTGGTCGGCAATCTCCAGGATGATAAAGAATTGGCAGCCAAGGGGCTGCGAGCCTTTTTGGAAGGGTTCGTGGTTGCCGAGCCGACCGGGAAACAGAACACCTTTGCCGCTCATAACCCGCCCGAGTTTGTTGCAGTGTCGGTGCGCCACAATACGGCTCCGCGCAATCTGGCCAATGCGTTCGAGACGGCCATCCGTGTAAGGAAGGACGAATCTCTAACCAAAAAATCGGTCGAGGAGCTGGTCAAAAAAGCAAAGACTCTGCAGATCGCCTTCGGAGGAGAGGGGAATACTTTTGTCCTCAACTTGGCTGAAGCCAACCTGGACGGGTTCGGGAAAAGTGTGTCGTCATTAAGTGAACTACTAGACAAATCCCTTTCGGAAGTTCAGAGGTGACCTATGTCCACTCTACTGCTTCGACTCGTAGGACCAATGCAATCGTGGGGCACTACGAGTCGCTTTGATGAGCGTGATACGGGCAAGGAACCGAGCAAGTCGGGAGTCGTCGGCCTCTTGGCCGCCGCCATGGGCATTGACCGCGCAAACTGGAAGGACTTGGAACCGCTTACAAAACTTTCGATGGGCGTACGGCACGACAGGTCGGGGAGCCTCAAGCGAGATTACCAGACCGCGGGATGCGCGGCGAGCGATACCATCATTAAAGCCGATGGAACGCAGTCAAAGGCAGGAGGAGTGGTTTCTCAGCGCTTCTACCTTGCCGATGCGGCATTTCTGGTAGGCTTGGAATGCGAGGATCGCTCCATCCTAGAAAGGGCCTATACGGCCCTTAGAAATCCCTTCTGGTCTCTTGCGCTTGGACGCAAGTCCTATGTGCCATCTGAGCCTATTTGGATCGAAGATGGCTTTATGGGCACCCCGCTTCGAGAAGTCCTTATTCAGTGGCCGTGGATCGGAACTTTGCGCAAATGGGAAACGGAACCTCCAGCAAGATTCCTCATAGCCTTGGAATCCGATGACGAATCAGGGACACTGCGCATGGACCAACCGCTCTCATCCTTCGCCGAAAGAAAATTCGGAGCGCGTTTTGTTCGCTCCGAATGGGTGGAACGACCTCAGGAGGCCGCCCATGTTCCTGCATAGAATCCATCTCGACTTGCGCTGTAGAGAGGTCAGGAGGGATCTGGCTGATCCTTACGAAATGCATGCGACTCTTTGCCGTGCCTTCTCGGAGCCCGAGCAGAGATGCCCTACCGGAGAGTTCTTGTGGCGCCTTGAGCCAGAAACTGATTCTGAAGATCGTCCCTACATCTTGGTTCAAAGCCGGTCGGTCCCCGACTGGCCACGTATCGGAATCAAGGGATGGTTCGCACGTGAGCCAGACCACGCAGTGGACTTGATCCAAAAGCTTAAGCTAGACTCTTTGCGAGTTGGCCAACGTTTCCGATTCAGATTACGCGCTAATCCCTGTATTACCCGACAGGGTAAACGACTGGGGCTCTTACAACTAATAGATCAAGAATCGTGGATTGAGCGCAAAGGTAGAGAACAGGCTGGATTCTCTTTACCACACCTATTATCGTTCGGCTTGGACGAGTCGTCGCTTAAGCGCGTCGATGTTCGAGTGTCGCAGGAACAGAGGCTCCAGGGGAAGCGACATTCTGGGGATAATCTCACGGTATTTTCGGTACTCTATGATGGGTTCCTCACCGTAACCGATTCTGACAAATTCAGGAAGGCACTACAGTCAGGTATCGGTCATGGAAAAACTATGGGGTTGGGCCTTCTTTCGGTGGTACCAACGTCATGAGAATTCCCTCTTCTCCCATCTCCATCAAGGAACGCAACTCCATGATCTTTCTCCAATACGGGATGCTGGACGTTCAAGACGGAGCCTTCGTTCTCGTCGATTCGAAGGGCATCCGCGTTCACATACCCGTGGGAGGCGTCGCCTGCCTTTTCCTGGAACCGGGTACGACGATCACGCACGCGGCCGTCAGCCTTGCCGCCGATGTGGGGACCTTGCTGGTATGGGTGGGCGAGCGCGGCGTGCGCCTCTATGCCGCGGGCCAACCGGGAGGCGCTCGATCTGATCGCCTGCTCTATCAAGCGAAGCTGGCTCTAGAAGATGACCTCCGCTTGAAGGTAGTCAGGGCGATGTACAAGTACCGTTTCGGAGAAGAATCACCTCAGAAGAGAAGCATCGAGCAACTCCGGGGCATCGAAGGAGTCCGTGTCAGAACCCTGTACGAACTCCTCGCCAAAAAGTATGGCGTGCCCTGGAAGAACCGCAAATACGACCCGCACGACTGGGACAAGGCTGATCCCATCAATCAAGCTTTGAGCGCCGCCAACCATGCCCTTTACGGCATCTGCGAAGCGGCCATTCTCGCGGCCGGCTATGCCCCGGCGATCGGCTTCATACATACAGGCAAACCACAATCCTTCGTTTACGACATCGGGGATCTCTTCAAGTTCGAGACGGTTGTGCCGATGGCCTTCAGTGTAATCGCATCCGGCAGCAAGAATCCGGTCCGCGATGTCCGATTGAAGTGCAGGGATAGCTTCCGAGAATCACACCTACTGAAGAAAATAATCCCCACAATCGAGGACATTCTGGCGGCGGGTGAGATCGAGCTCCCCGGAACCCATCCCGAGGCTGTACCCGTCGCGATACCGAACGAAAAGGGGATAGGCGATGCTGGTCATCGTAACTGAGGCCATACCGGATCGGCTTCGCGGATACCTCAGCAGGTGGCTACTTGAAGTCCGCGCCGGAGTATTTCTGGCCGACTACTCCGTGAAAGTTCGCGAGATGCTCGTAAAGACCGTAAAAGAAAACATTGAGACCGGAAACGTCGTCGTCGCATGGTCGACAAACAATGAAAGCGGCTTCGATTTTGAAACCCTCGGCACAAACAGAAGAATCCCTACGGAAATCGATGGGTTCAAGCTCGTTTCTTTCCTGCCCATTGGTACGGATGAAAAGACGAAGCCACCTTCAGCCCACGATGCGAGCTCTTTGACATCACCAGGGAAGGATATTGACAGCCCTATCAGTTCGGTAGAAAATTCCCGTACTTCCAAATCCTTATAATAAAGGATTATAAGTGGAAGCGTGTTCCCCACACCCGTGGGGATGAACCGTCGTTATCGACCGGCGGGTCGAGCCTAGTCGGGTGTTCCCCACACCCGTGGGGATGAACCGGATACCGTCGATCGTCTTCCAGTCGTCCAGATGTGTTCCCCACACCCGTGGGGATGAACCGATACTGCCGACGCTGGACCTTGGCCGATTCGAGTGTTCCCCACACCCGTGGGGATGAACCGCTACTCGCCCGCCGGCATCAAAACGCAGCTCAGTGTTCCCCACACCCGTGGGGATGAACCGCGGGAGTACTCACCGCTCGAGCTCGCGCAGAAGTGTTCCCCACACCCGTGGGGATGAACCGCTCATCGTCGTCCGGTCCATGTTGGTCATGCGGTGTTCCCCACACCCGTGGGGATGAACCGACCGGCGACGTGCTCTACGAGATCCTCGACGAGTGTTCCCCACACCCGTGGGGATGAACCGCGCGTTGGAACACGGATCACAATCGGGGTAGAGTGTTCCCCACACCCGTGGGGATGAACCGCCCGCGGCCGCGGTTGCCCTTTCGGGGTGCCGGTGTTCCCCACACCCGTGGGGATGAACCTCGATCAGCTCCGAGGATGAGGAGTACTGGATAGTGTTCCCCACACCCGTGGGGATGAACCACGAGTACCTTTCGAAGCAGGGGTACCTAAAACGTGTTCCCCACACCCGTGGGGATGAACCGGGGTATACGGTATGAAAAACCGTCAGCCCTGAGTGTTCCCCACACCCGTGGGGATGAACCGGTGGTTCGCTTGAACTCGGCGCGCGCGCAGATGTGTTCCCCACACCCGTGGGGATGAACCGGCCGTCATTTGTGTAGTAGTATCCACCAAAAAGTGTTCCCCACACCCGTGGGGATGAACCGCGATTATCGAGATAGGTCGACGTGAGCGTGGAGTGTTCCCCACACCCGTGGGGATGAACCGCGGCGAACGATCTTGCGGCGATGACTGGCCAGGTGTTCCCCACACCCGTGGGGATGAACCGCGCATGGTAGACGTGATCATCCATGTGGGGACGTGTTCCCCACACCCGTGGGGATGAACCGCCCCACCCGTCGGGACTCCGCTTATCGTGATGGTGTTCCCCACACCCGTGGGGATGAACCGCCCCAGTGGAACCGTTTCGTTGACGAACTCTTGTGTTCCCCACACCCGTGGGGATGAACCGGGGACTGCTCGTGACCATCCTCGACCTCGCCGGTGTTCCCCACACCCGTGGGGATGAACCGCGATCGATAGCGATGAGCTCAATGGTCGGGAGGTGTTCCCCACACCCGTGGGGATGAACCGGACCGCGACGGCAATGAGAAGTCGCGGTGGCAGTGTTCCCCACACCCGTGGGGATGAACCCTGATCTGGGCTATCGATCCGAGGCCGAGCTTCGTGTTCCCCACACCCGTGGGGATGAACCGCCCGAACGGCGAACATGCGCCAGGTCGCCCTAGTGTTCCCCACACCCGTGGGGATGAACCGCAGAATCCGGCGGCGGCCTTGTTCGAGACGAAGTGTTCCCCACACCCGTGGGGATGAACCGACGAGCTGCTTCTGCCCTGAGTCCGCAAGGATGTGTTCCCCACACCCGTGGGGATGAACCGCGCGCGCTCGGTTGTCGCGACTACTCAGACTAGTGTTCCCCACACCCGTGGGGATGAACCGTAGGGCAGGTCGTTTTTCATCGTCCCCTCGGTGTGTTCCCCACACCCGTGGGGATGAACCGCACCGGCGGTTCCTATAGCCTCGCGGCATGGGGTGTTCCCCACACCCGTGGGGATGAACCGCTGATACATCTTGACAAATCTGTTTCTCGTGCGTGTTCCCCACACCCGTGGGGATGAACCGCCTGGTTGACGCAGCTAGTAAACGGGCTGCCGGTGTTCCCCACACCCGTGGGGATGAACCGCCTACATCGACATGCCGATCGCCAAGGGGGACGTGTTCCCCACACCCGTGGGGATGAACCGCCTGCGAAGTGGCGCTCCTGCGGCCCTTATTCGTGTTCCCCACACCCGTGGGGATGAACCGACAGTACCGCCCCACACGGCCGCGAGGATGAAGTGTTCCCCACACCCGTGGGGATGAACCGTTGAATGCGTTATCAGGTGACGCATCGGTGTGGTGTTCCCCACACCCGTGGGGATGAACCGCCAGGTCTCCGAGCTGGCCCCATTCGCCGAGAGTGTTCCCCACACCCGTGGGGATGAACCGGCGCCATGACTCCGCGCAGATCGTAGAAGTCCGTGTTCCCCACACCCGTGGGGATGAACCGCCACGACTCCTTCGGCCCGACCATAAACCACAGTGTTCCCCACACCCGTGGGGATGAACCGCGAGGCGAGGTAGAGGTTTTCCACGTCGATGGGTGTTCCCCACACCCGTGGGGATGAACCGTCCACATCGAGGCGATCGAAGCGCGCAAGGACGTGTTCCCCACACCCGTGGGGATGAACCGCGTGTTGGCGTAGTTGCCGTCAATCGAATCATGTGTTCCCCACACCCGTGGGGATGAACCGAACATTGAGCGAGGTCTCGAGCGTGACATAGGGTGTTCCCCACACCCGTGGGGATGAACCGAGCAGGGACTTCGCGGACACCGCCGGCGCAGCGTGTTCCCCACACCCGTGGGGATGAACCGCTGTTGAAATCTATCATCGCAGTCGGGAAGCAGTGTTCCCCACACCCGTGGGGATGAACCGCGTCGTGTTGAGCGTGTTGACCGTGGTCTTGGGTGTTCCCCACACCCGTGGGGATGAACCGGAGAGACCATGAATGCACGAGTGACTGTTGAAGTGTTCCCCACACCCGTGGGGATGAACCGCTCAGGCCGAAGCGGCGGCCCTCGCGGCGGACGTGTTCCCCACACCCGTGGGGATGAACCGCAGTACAGCCTGAGCTATTGGAGGGAGAAACAGTGTTCCCCACACCCGTGGGGATGAACCGGGACTCACGGACGCCCAGGCGGTACAGCCTGAGTGTTCCCCACACCCGTGGGGATGAACCGGATTCGGATCCCAACCTCTACCAGGTCTATGCGTGTTCCCCACACCCGTGGGGATGAACCGTTCTGTCCTACGCCCCTCAGGTATCGGATGCGGTGTTCCCCACACCCGTGGGGATGAACCGAGCACGTTCGACGGGATCGCGAAACCGGTGTAGTGTTCCCCACACCCGTGGGGATGAACCGGGATTCCGGGCGATCCTCGGGGTAGCTGAGGAGTGTTCCCCACACCCGTGGGGATGAACCGCAAGGAAGCGGCGCGTTTTACGCTCCCCGAAGGTGTTCCCCACACCCGTGGGGATGAACCGCAGTAATCGAGCACTGCGCGCACGATCTGCGCGTGTTCCCCACACCCGTGGGGATGAACCGTGGTGGGTCGATCAGAAGCAGAAGCAGGTCAAGTGTTCCCCACACCCGTGGGGATGAACCGCCGTTGAGGGTCTTGTTGCGGAGCATCTCATCGTGTTCCCCACACCCGTGGGGATGAACCGCGCGGATGGGGATCGATCATTTCAAAATGGGAGTGTTCCCCACACCCGTGGGGATGAACCGTGATAGCCGAGGACCTTGAATCCATCCTCGCCGTGTTCCCCACACCCGTGGGGATGAACCGAAGACATCGTTCGCCGTGTCGATGAGCCCGAGGTGTTCCCCACACCCGTGGGGATGAACCGATTCCTCCTCGCGTTCGATGACCACGGCGCGAGTGTTCCCCACACCCGTGGGGATGAACCGTTTCCGTTCGGCATCGGCACGCGAGTGACCCCGTGTTCCCCACACCCGTGGGGATGAACCGTTCTTGGTCGCTTCATCGGTCCGGTCGACCGTGTGTTCCCCACACCCGTGGGGATGAACCGTTTCCCCACCACCTCGGAAAGTCGGACGGTTAGTGTTCCCCACACCCGTGGGGATGAACCGGCCTGCTGGAGAATCCAGCTCTTGCCCATGGGGTGTTCCCCACACCCGTGGGGATGAACCGCGCTCGTGCGAACCTCGTTTGACTACGCCTGCGTGTTCCCCACACCCGTGGGGATGAACCGTCCTATTCGACTCGAAAGGCATTCTTACGAGCGTGTTCCCCACACCCGTGGGGATGAACCGCGGAGGCCCTCGCCTGGGCCGAGCAGTATCTCGTGTTCCCCACACCCGTGGGGATGAACCGCTCTCCATCACGGGCGACGCGATCGTCGAGGGGTGTTCCCCACACCCGTGGGGATGAACCGGGCCTGTTCCTGCAACCGGCGTCGACCTCGGCGTGTTCCCCACACCCGTGGGGATGAACCGGGATAGCGTGGCTCGCGCGCCAGTTTGGAGCCGTGTTCCCCACACCCGTGGGGATGAACCGGGTATGAGGTTGTTGACGGCTTCCACCGGCACGTGTTCCCCACACCCGTGGGGATGAACCGCCGTGTCCGACCTCCGCGCCGCGCTGAAAGGGGTGTTCCCCACACCCGTGGGGATGAACCGGGCCTCAGACCCTCAAGACCTTGCGCCTCATCGTGTTCCCCACACCCGTGGGGATGAACCGTAAAAGTAGGGAGGTCCAGGTGGGCACCATCCGTGTTCCCCACACCCGTGGGGATGAACCGAACTTCATCCTTTTGTTCAGGCATTTCAGTTCGTGTTCCCCACACCCGTGGGGATGAACCGACATGAGCACACCAGCGAGCTACAGCAAGGTAGTGTTCCCCACACCCGTGGGGATGAACCGCCGCATGAGCGCGACTCCGTGCTCTGGATGGTGTGTTCCCCACACCCGTGGGGATGAACCGGTGTCCGAGGAGCTCGTCGCCCGGATCATGGAGTGTTCCCCACACCCGTGGGGATGAACCGGTGCTCGGAGTCGACAATCTTATCAACTCGATGTGTTCCCCACACCCGTGGGGATGAACCGTTTGGGCTCAGGGGACGCTGGCGGTTCGAGCGGTGTTCCCCACACCCGTGGGGATGAACCGGCCCAGCTCCGCGACCGCATGACCAACATGGAGTGTTCCCCACACCCGTGGGGATGAACCGGGACTTCTACGATCTGCGCGGAGTCATGGCGCGTGTTCCCCACACCCGTGGGGATGAACCGGGACTTCTACGATCTGCGCGGAGTCATGGCGCGTGTTCCCCACACCCGTGGGGATGAACCGGAGGCATTCACCGCCGTCTGGGAGGTCGTGAGGTGTTCCCCACACCCGTGGGGATGAACCGATGGCGCAGACAATCGGCATCGCCGCCGACCAGTGTTCCCCACACCCGTGGGGATGAACCGGTGAGAAGCCTTGATAAAGCTGATCGCGTTAGGTGTTCCCCACACCCGTGGGGATGAACCGCTGCAGGACGTGAATTGCAGCTACGTCACGCAGTGTTCCCCACACCCGTGGGGATGAACCGCTCGTCGTCGGCGTCGCGGCGCAGCTGTGGAAGTGTTCCCCACACCCGTGGGGATGAACCGGAGTGGAGTGACTACGAGCAGATCGGTATCTGGTGTTCCCCACACCCGTGGGGATGAACCGAGCCTGCAATGCCGTGGCGACCTGTGCGGCCGGTGTTCCCCACACCCGTGGGGATGAACCGCCGCCGAGCAGATGGAGATTATCAACCGAGCTGTGTTCCCCACACCCGTGGGGATGAACCGAAATCGATCATGTCGCTAATCGCTCTGGCATTGTGTTCCCCACACCCGTGGGGATGAACCGTGCGCGCCACTTGCAGATTCGTTACTCGGGGGGTGTTCCCCACACCCGTGGGGATGAACCGATTCTCGGCTCGGGTCTCGACTACCACAAGATGTGTTCCCCACACCCGTGGGGATGAACCGCCTTGTAAGTAGTTATCTTGCAAGGCTTTATTGTGTTCCCCACACCCGTGGGGATGAACCGGAGTTCGCCCATGCGCTCGGGGTCAGCTACGAGTGTTCCCCACACCCGTGGGGATGAACCGGGTCTCTTGGCTGGCCTCATGGCGGCGTTCGGGTGTTCCCCACACCCGTGGGGATGAACCGCGATCATCAACCGTGAGCAGGTCTATACGAAAGTGTTCCCCACACCCGTGGGGATGAACCGGGCGAGCGCAAGGCGCTCTTCGCCGAGCTCTCGTGTTCCCCACACCCGTGGGGATGAACCGCGGGCGATTTACGACGCCTTCGCGACGATTCGGTGTTCCCCACACCCGTGGGGATGAACCGGATTGACGAAAGGCATCACAGGACTCGGTATCGTGTTCCCCACACCCGTGGGGATGAACCGCTCGGCATCCCGAAATATCCGCCGATCGCGTGGTGTTCCCCACACCCGTGGGGATGAACCGGTCGACCAGGATTGATCGATCGGTTCGAGCGCGTGTTCCCCACACCCGTGGGGATGAACCGCCGCTGGGCGAGCGCGGCCTCTTTCCGGATGCGTGTTCCCCACACCCGTGGGGATGAACCGACCATCCCTCTCACCGGTGACTTTGCCGACAAGTGTTCCCCACACCCGTGGGGATGAACCGGGTGGCATCATCGCCGACATGGGCGATGCCGGGTGTTCCCCACACCCGTGGGGATGAACCGCGCGGGCACATTCAGGGGTTGCCGCTGGGCAAGTGTTCCCCACACCCGTGGGGATGAACCGCGTGGCAGTGACACAGACAAACGACGGCGACGGTGTTCCCCACACCCGTGGGGATGAACCGGGCCCGCGCGAGATTGGGACACTGCCGCCCTCGTGTTCCCCACACCCGTGGGGATGAACCGCGGAGGATCGCGCCGAGCATGTAGACCGTCTGGTGTTCCCCACACCCGTGGGGATGAACCGATCGGCGACTCGGTCAAGTTGCTCAAGAAGCGGTGTTCCCCACACCCGTGGGGATGAACCGTCCAGCTTGAGGGTGTAGGTATTCATCAGACAGTGTTCCCCACACCCGTGGGGATGAACCGAGTTATAACTCTATATGCTATATAGACATACCGTGTTCCCCACACCCGTGGGGATGAACCGTACAAGCCAACCTCACTGATCTTTGGATCAGCGTGTTCCCCACACCCGTGGGGATGAACCGAGTTATAACTCTATATGCTATATAGACATACCGTGTTCCCCACACCCGTGGGGATGAACCGTACAAGCCAACCTCACTGATCTTTGGATCAGCGTGTTCCCCACACCCGTGGGGATGAACCGTCCCACAGATAGATCATGTCAGTCCTCCTTCAGTGTTCCCCACACCCGTGGGGATGAACCGTCTGTCATTCCGTTCAAGCATTATGCTCTGGCGTGTTCCCCACACCCGTGGGGATGAACCGGCCAGCATGGCTTGGGTGACTCCGATTCCGAAGTGTTCCCCACACCCGTGGGGATGAACCGTACGAACCATTTTTATGATTGATGATCTTGTCGTGTTCCCCACACCCGTGGGGATGAACCGCAGTGCGTCGAAGCGTTGGGCGTCAAAGAAGAGTGTTCCCCACACCCGTGGGGATGAACCGTGATGCGATAAGGAACATCAGCGGGTGCTCTTGTGTTCCCCACACCCGTGGGGATGAACCGAGGGCGAGCCTGCCATAGCCCGCCCTTTCACCGTGTTCCCCACACCCGTGGGGATGAACCGAGCATGAAGGATCGCATAAAGACGGTCTTGACGTGTTCCCCACACCCGTGGGGATGAACCGCACGGTGAGCGGCTTCTCCTTCATCGAGGCAAGTGTTCCCCACACCCGTGGGGATGAACCGCCGCTCAGAAACACCGGCGGCGCGGGTATCCAGTGTTCCCCACACCCGTGGGGATGAACCGAGAGGGCTAAATAGTAAATAGTTATAATTCCTGTGTTCCCCACACCCGTGGGGATGAACCGCCGAGGCGCTTAAAGCCTCGCTGGATATGGCCGTGTTCCCCACACCCGTGGGGATGAACCGAGAACTCATGTGTCTCGATCTCATCGCCGATCGTGTTCCCCACACCCGTGGGGATGAACCGTTGCGGCTGGGCCGCCCGTCGGGAATAAGACTGTGTTCCCCACACCCGTGGGGATGAACCGATCAGGTATTCCAATGGTACCGTCCTTTAGCAGTGTTCCCCACGCCCGTGGGGATGAACCGCTATCGTCTACATGACTAGGAAGCAGCGAGCCGTGTTCCCCACACCCGTGGGGATGAACCGCAGTATCTCGAGCCCGAGGAGATCGAGGCGGGGTGTTCCCCACACCCGTGGGGATGAACCGGTGGTTGGCTCCGGATGCCGGGTCTCGGCGAAGTGTTCCCCACACCCGTGGGGATGAACCGTGGCCAGACTTCATTTAGAACGTCCATGAGCTGTGTTCCCCACACCCGTGGGGATGAACCGCCAGGCGGCAGCCCAAACGGCAGTTGACGAGGGTGTTCCCCACACCCGTGGGGATGAACCGAGAACAATCCTCGTAATCTCCGGGTGGGGTTGGTGTTCCCCACACCCGTGGGGATGAACCGAAGCCTGTATGGCATTGTGACTTCTCGAAGCTGTGTTCCCCACACCCGTGGGGATGAACCGTTGACCAAGGAAGAGGCGATCGAGCAGGTAGGGTGTTCCCCACACCCGTGGGGATGAACCGTCCTCGCGATCGTCCGTGCTGGCGGCAAGAACGTGTTCCCCACACCCGTGGGGATGAACCGCCCATCGCCATCACCGCAGTATGTCCGGCGAGGTGTTCCCCACACCCGTGGGGATGAACCGCGTACTATTTCCACGTGTCGTCAGGCCTCCGCGTGTTCCCCACACCCGTGGGGATGAACCGCGTCCACGATCGGCGGAGTTACCCGGTTCAGCGTGTTCCCCACACCCGTGGGGATGAACCGTCGTCCAGCTGCGCGCGCTTCCGCACCGGCTGGTGTTCCCCACACCCGTGGGGATGAACCGTCCGCAAAATCCTCGTTGAAGCTTTCGGAGAAGTGTTCCCCACACCCGTGGGGATGAACCCCGGTCTCAGTGGCCTGGATGGCCAGGAAGGGCGTGTTCCCCACACCCGTGGGGATGAACCGGAGGATATGACCGGTGTCAATGGCGCCGGTGCGTGTTCCCCACACCCGTGGGGATGAACCGCGAGTCGCGCATGCCGCAGCTCGGAGATATGGGTGTTACCGTTATGCAAAGCTTTGCATAACGGCAAGACACATCTGATGCTGGGACTCGGATATCATGCCTGCATGTCCGGTTACTCCGCATACCACATCACCTGCCGGGAGGCCATCGAGAAGCTCTTGAAGGCGCGGGAACAGAATCGGCTCAGGAAAGCCCTGGCGTGGTTCCGGAAGCCGAATGTCCTTCTGCTCGACGAGGTCGGACACGAACCCCTCTCGCCCGAACAGGCTCATGTATTCTTCCAGCTCATCAACGTCCGCTACGAGACCGGGTCGATCGTGATGACCTCTAACCGGCCTTTCTCGAAGTGGGCTGAACTCATGTCTGACGAAGCGGTCGCGACGGCGATGCTGGACAGACTCCTGCATCACGTGCACGTCGTAAGCCTGAAAGCCGACTCCTACCGCATGAAGGAAAGGCTACGCGTCGGGGCCGTTGGCTTCGACTGACAGGACGAGAAACCGGCAAAATCTCGTCGGCGAAAACCGGCAAATTCAAATCGGCGTTGACAATTTTATATTGGTCGGATTGCCGAAACACAAGTTCATGCTTTCAAAGATAGGAAAGCGGTCCAAACCGAGGACTGGGGCTCCTTGGGCCGACTGGAAGTGATCACCAGAATGACGGGCACTTCTGTCCCTTTCTCCTCTTCCCGTTCGACTACTCAGTGCAGGAGGAAAAGCGATGAAATACATTCTTGCAGTATGCTTGGCCCTCGCGGCGATACCGACCGTGTATTCCCAGCAAGTGACGGCGGACAAACTGCTGATGATCAGCATAGCGGTCCGCGACATGGACAAATCCAAAGAGTTCTACACCTCAGCTCTGGGCTTGAAGATCACGCAGGATTACAGCCATGGCGGACAACGATGGGTCTCTCTGAGTCTGCCCGGCGGCGGGGCATCCATGAGTCTGTTGCAGGCTGCGGACACGGAGAACCTCAGGCCGGGGACCCAGAAGTTGTACTTTACGACCTCCGACGCCGAGTCGTTGTATGAGGCAGTCAAGGCTAAGGGCATCACGCCAACCCACGAGTTCACGAAACAAACCTGGCAAGGGTCACCGTGGGCCGGATGGTTCAGCCTGGCGGACCCTGATGGGAACCAAGTAATGATCGTGCAGATGAAGACCGCTACCGAGTAGTCACAGGCGCGAGGGTAGTCTCAACGTCGCTCCTTCATTTCGGTGGGCGGGATGAAGGAGCGATTTGATATTCCTAAACTCCGGTAAAGAGATCCCCATCACTGAAGGAGTCCCTTACGTAGTACTTCAGCGTCGTCGTGTTTTATGTCAAGCGAAATTCCCGGAATTCGCCAACAGGTTTCCCGGAAAAGGACACGGGGAAATTCCCGGCTTTTGCCACCGGGTCTTTCCCCGTGGAATGCAAGGATGGCAGCCGTGGCCTCCCTCCAGAAGCCGCCATCGAACCGCGTCCACGTCGAGTTCTCTTAGACATGGGCGGTATGATATCCGTCAGAAGATCAGCAGCGCCGTTCTCTTCTCCTCGTTGTAGCGTATGACCATTTTTCGGACTTGCTCGTGAATGTCTTGCTCGGAATACTCGAAGGGATGGGGCTCTGTCCCAAATTGTTGTCGGTAGACTTCGAATCGGTATAGCAACGGTAAAGCAGTTGGTGTGGAGATCAATACCTAAGAACTTCATCGCAACCTCCGTGAAACCAAGTCTTCAGAGAGAGATCAAAACGGCATCGTTCAAACGTCTATACGGGGTATTCACCGGCGAAGCGGAATCCCCAGGAAGTTGATGCGATTGTCGGCCGCTATTCGTTAGGACGGGATCGTGAGTCCTAGTTTCCAAGTCAGCCGGCATCCCTCTCTCCGAGGACTGCATTATACCGGCAACCGCATCTGGGATTATCATAACTTCGTTAGGCGACATATTTTCTTGCCTGTTTTTCGAATCGACCATGTCCGCGCCATCCTTGTCGCGGACAAGATGAAGAAAAGGCATTGACAAAGAACACCAGAGTGATTACCATGTAAATACATGGAGGACGCTATGCTTATCTCTTTAGTACAGGTTGGAAACTCGAAAGGTATAAGGCTTCCCAAGAGCATTCTTGATCAATGCCATATTGAAGATAAGCTAGAGATGGAAGTAGCGAATAATGAAATAATTCTCAAGCCGATAAAGAATAAGGCAAGAGATAAATGGGCGGAAAAATTCAAGAAAATGAGTGAAAATGGAGATGATGAACTCCTCATCAATGATGGCTTGGATCTAAGTGATAAAGATTGGGAATGGTAGAATGAATCAATATGAAGTCTATCTAATCAATCTAAATCCAACCATAGGTCATGAGATGAAAAAGACCAGGCCATGCGTTGTAATCTCACCTGATGAAATGAATGAAAATATTGGCACCGTACTAATAGCTCCCCTGACTACGAAATCCCATAACTACCCTTCAAGAGTAGGAATAGTTTTTGATGGCAAAGATGGATGGGTAGTGCTGGATCAAATCAGAGTGATAGATAAGAGAAGGGCAATAAGGAAGCTAGGAAAGATAAAGGAAAAGGAGATAAAGAAAATTAAAAAGGTAATTATGGAAATGCTAGTTGATTAGGAAAGCGATTCGCTTGCCGTCCATCATTCCTCCACCACCAAAGTGCCAGGAATGGCATCTAGGACTCGGTTCCCTTGTGTGTCAAGAAACACAAACCAAGACTCTATTCCGACGCAGAATGCTGATCTTCCTGATATCAGATTAGGGTATACTCCAACCCGACATATTAAGAAGGCTTAGCGTACAATTCTTTCCGTTTCGTGAGTTGACCCCATATAGCTCTACGCTACCTTCTCCCGATCGTAGCGCGCAACCTACGCGTCTACGATCGGGGCGGTCGCTTCATTATGACTTTCAGAACCCCGCTTTCGCCCGCTTGCCAACCGGATCCCGGGGTCTCCTCGATCCTATGCCTCTCACTGTAACAACAATTGCCTCCAGGAGCAGCAGCCCGGCCAGCAGGAGAAACCCGAGGCTGAGATTCCGGCCCAGGAGGCCGAACGCCGCGGGAACGAGGAAATAGCCGATCCCCCAGAACAGGTAGTAGGCGCCGGAGACCGTTGCCTTCATGGAATCATGCGCACGGTCGATGACCAGGGCGATCAAGGCAACGCAGAAGGTGCCCAGGCCGAGGCTCGCCAGCCCGAGCGAAACGAAGATCCAGGGTCGGGCGGTGAAGGGGAAGGTAGACAGTCCCCCTGCTGCGAGAACCAGGCCGCAGACGACGAAGATCACGCGGCCCTTGCTGTCCGAGAGCGGACCCACGATGGTCTGCGATAGACCCACGGCGGCGTAGAAGATCGCGTAGTAGAGGCTTGTCGCTCCCCTGTCGAAGCCTTTCGTGATGAAAAGAAACGTGGGAATCACCGTGATCGCCAGGCCATACGCCGCTCCGGCCAGTGATATCCCTGCAAAGACCAGGAGCACGAGGCGGTCCCTCAGGAGGAGGCCGAGCCCCTTCAGGACTAGGACGTCCTTCGCCGCTGAACGGGAAGCTACCGGCTCCTTCGCGAGAAAGCCGATGATGAGTGCCGCTGCCAGGCCGGTAAGAGAATAGAAGACGAAAACTACCTGGGCCTGCCGGAAAATCTTCGTGAGGAGCAGACCAAGGAATGGCCCGGCAGACAGCCCGAGATGAAAAAGGGCGTTGTAGACTCCAATGGCACGCCCCTTGTTGCGCACGTTGTGGAGTGACAGGAGGGCCGGCGCAATGCGCCCAGGTTCAGCGCAACTGCTGTTCTTTCGAGCTTCACGGTTTTCCTCCGGATGCGAGTGTGTAATGCTCCACGGGAAAGCCGCGTTCGAGACGAAACGATTTCGTCACAGGGGCACGCGCTCGAGCGGCCGCCTTCTCCGCAGATTCTGCGAACGAGGCGCACGAGACGCGCGCCCCCGAACCACCTCAGGAGATGCTTAGAGAACGGGTGGGGGGGGATGCGCATATCCCGAATCTTAGAATACCGGGCGTATTTCAGACATAGTTTTCAGGACAAGTTGTGAGACACTTTTTGGCAGCAAAAGAGAGGAGAATCAGCGTGGAATGAGTCTGTCCTAAAAACCTTCGTTTTCGCTACACTCCAAAATCATGCCACGATGCGAATTACTGAGTAACTGTGTGGGACTGTCTCAGCTCTTCACGACTTCCTTCCAAGTCCGCATGGACGCGAGGGCCTCAGCCAGTCCCTCCTCCGCGCGCTCCGTGTCCCAAGCCGCCTGCGCCCGCAGCCAGTAGCCCTTCGAGAGTCCGAAAAACCGACAAAGGCGAAGATCGGTGTCCGCGGTGATCGCGCGCTTTCCCGCGACGATATCGCCGATGCGCTGGGCGGGGACGCCAATCTCCTTGGCGAGGCGGTACTTTGTGATTCCCATGGGCTCGAGGAATTCCTCGGAGAGGATTTCTCCCGGCGAGACCGGTGCCAGCTTTGCCATATGCCCCCCTAGTGATAGTCCGTGATCTCGACATCGAACGCAGTATCGCCGCGCCAGCGGAAACAGACGCGGAATTGATCATTGATCCTAATCGAATGTTGTCCCGCTCTATCTCCCTTCAGTACCTCGAGGCGATTGCCCGGCGGAACGCGAAGATCCTCGAGACAGGTGGCGATTTCGAGCTGCCTGAGTTTTCGTCTCGCTACCGCCTCGAAATTTGCGAAGCGTCTGACCCGCGTTCCTCCCGCCAGAGTTTCCGTGTCCGGATCCTTGAAGGACGCGATCATGGCATTATAATAACGTCTTGCATCATTGACGTCAAGCGTTAATAACGAGGAGCCATGATAGAGGGTACCCCGACATGGAGAGTGGAACGAATCGAAGGCAGAATACTTTGCCGACATGATGGCATGGGAATTGCAGTCATTGGCAACACACTATAGAAGGTGTATATTATTTATGAGCGGCAGGGATCTCGTGAAAAAGCTTGAGCATAATGGATGGGAAGCGCGACCTTCCAACCGGAACGCTCAACAAACTGCTCGAGGAGGCAGGGCTGAAATGAAAACCATCTGCTACCCCGCCGTCATCACCTGGACCGAGACGGACAAGGTTTTCGAGGTTGCATTTCCTGATTTGTCGGGCTGCATTACCTATGGGCCGACACTCGATGAAGCAAAGGCGATGGCGAGTGAATCACTCACGGGAGTCCTGGAATCAATGATTGCCCATGGTATTACCCTCCCTGCTCCCTCTTCCGCGAAGGGCAAACATACCTACTCCATTGCGCCCTCGTGTTCCGTCTCGTTCGCTATTTGGCTTCGCGAGAAACGCCGCGCTTCGGGCATGACCCTCACAGCCGTAGCTGATAAACTTGGGGTGAAGTACCAAGTCTACCAAAAGCTCGAAGACCCCAGGAAGACCAATCCTACGCTGAAAACCCTCGCAAAGCTCGAGAAGGTGTTCGGGGAACGTCTTCTCGCGGTATAGGTGCCACGGTCGGAATCTTGGGCCTAGGGCGGCCGGGGCGCGGTCTACGGCGCGGCGGGGGGAGCGGTGACGGCGCTGGTCTGGTGGCTCGTCGAACTGTGGCCGAAGAAGGGAGGTGGCGGGGCAAGGCCGTAGACTGCAAGGATTATCAAGAGGGGCTGTCCGAGAGGGCGGCCCCGTTTTTCATGCAATGCCATTTGCGAATCGGCAAGGTATATCCCGACCTTGCGGGCCAAAAGGAATCGGCCTAAGATGGAGCTATCAGCGGCGTCAAGCGCGGCATCGAGTACCTCCGCGATCGGCTCGACGCTCCGATCGTCTACTGCCGCGCCGAACGGGTCTACCGCTACGAGCGAGAGTTCGACGAGCTGCGTTTCGCCGACGAAAAACTCCTTCTCTTCTAGGTCCTCGCCCGCAGCCTCGGCGCGAATGAGCACTACGTGCCCATCGTGTCGGCCAAGCTCATCGCGAACCTGGAGTCCCATCTCGCCCGCGATTACCGGCCGGTCTCGGATCGCATAAGCTATGAGCTTTCGGTGGAGAGCTTCTTACCCCACAGGGGACTTCGCGGAATGAGGTGCTCGGGCAGTATTCTTTTCGTGCTCTGCCGCCCCGTTCCGCGCAAAGCCTGGGAGAGAATCGTCGCGACGCGGATAAGCTGCCGAACGCCGTCGCTTCCGATGGTCCAGCGCAGCGGGTAGGAGTGAAACTCGAGCTTGTGATGCTTTCCACAGAGCGGACAGCCCCACAAGTTCACAGCAGCCCTGATGACGTCCCGTTCCAAATCAAAGCCCGGCAGAGGATCGTCACAAAATGCCGTCTATAATCGCCGAATGTTCCCCACACCCGTGATACTCGTGACGGTTCTACGGAATAGTGCGAGGTTCATATGACCTCCGATCTACAGCTTATTCTAAGCGGACACTGGCATCACAGACGAACGCCCGCAATCCTTCAATGGTTTTGGGGTAAACGATTCTGGGACTCCCTCGCTTTTATCCTTTGGATATGGAGTTGGAAACAGCGCAAATTACTCGCCGTGAGCTTGGGATGCGCAGGACACTGCATTTTGATGCCGGTGGTAGGGACCCTCAGATGACGCGGGGAATCTGTTTTGAGGACGTGGTCGCTGCCATCGGGACCGAGGATGACCTTGGCGTTATCCCAAATATGAACCATCCGGGCCGGTTGGTACTTGTGGTTAGGATTCGAGGCTATGTTTGTAAGTGTCCCGCTGTGCCGACTGTCGATGGCTTTTTTCTAAAGACACTCTACCCAAGCCGAAAGGCTGACAGGAAATGGGGAGGTACTGAAGAATGAATAAGCCGCCCGTTTACCCGGACGATCCCGGTTTTATTTATCACGACGACGAGGAGCGAGAGCTCATCGAGGGAATTGAATCCGCTGACTGGAAGCCTCTTGAAGGACAGGCCCTCGAGGATGTGCGCGCCCGGCTGAGGGAAGCCGCTCGCACGACGGGAGAGGCGCTTGCGCCCAAAACCGAGCGCATGAACATTCGCATGCCCCCTGGTGACATGGCCGCGCTCAAGGCAGTCGCCGTCCGCGAGGGGCTGCCCTATCAGTCTCTTGTCACGAGTATCCTGCATAAGTTCGTCAGTGGTCGTCTCGTCGACATTGAGGAGGCCCGGAAGCTGCTGAAGGGGGCCTGAGCGAGAAAGCTTTCATGGCCGGCCCCGTTTGATTTCCCCGATAACTTGGCCTCATCGGGGAAATCGGCCCAATGATGCGGATGGGAGGGATGATTCAAGTACAGGAGCCTCCGGCAAAACCGGGGCGGTTCACTCCGAGCAGCTGCACATCGGCAGGATATTCAATAGGGGGCTTCGACCGCGAGCCTTTCGGCCTCGGCGCGGAGAGCGGGGTTCGAGTCTTTGGAAGCGGCGGCGATCATGTCGCGGAAAAGCCGCTCCTTGGTGGCCGCAGCTATTCCCAGCATCGAGCGGCGGAACGCGGGAGCCGAACGCGCGTAGAGGGCGGCGACTTCGCCTGCGGCCTGCCGGGAATCGAGGAGGGCTACGGCCCGCACGGCGGCCAGCCTGACCTCCTCCGTCGGATCGTAGAGGGCTCGCCGCAAAAATACGTAGGCGGCCGACCGTCCCGAAAGGCCCAGCCGAGTGACGGCGGCGGTTCTCGCTCCCGCGTCGGGTTCGGAAGCGAGCACCTGTCCCAAAGCGAAGAGGTCCTCCCCGGCCTCCAGCACTCGCCGATAACGCTCCGACAGTCCGCTCCTGAAACGCTCGGGAGAGCCTCGCCTCGCGGTCAGGACTTTATAGGCCCTGACGATCCGGGAGAACTGGCGGGTCGTCCCCGGATTCCCGGAGGCGTCGGGATGGTAGCGCATGACCAGTCGCCGGTATGCCCTGCGAATGTCGTCCTCGGCGGCTCCGGGCGCGAGGCCCAAAACGGCCAGGGAGTCGCCGTAAGCCGTCGATTTCGCGACGCCCTCGCCGTTCATGCCTCTTTCCCTTCGGCGGCGATCGAAACCATGCCTCTGCGCTCGGCGCGCCGCGCCAAAAGCTCGCCGATCAAACCCTCGAGCTCGGCCTTGAGAAGTCTCAGCTCGGCCTCGCCCGCCCCATCCCCTCTTCTCTCCGCTTGAGCCCGGAGCTCGTCGATTTCGGCCTCCAATCCGCGTTCCAGGGACAGGCCGGAACGGAGCTCGCCGAGTCGATCCGAGAGCAGTCGAAGTTTGGCCCTCAGCTCCGCCGGATTCTCGGGCACCGTAGTGCCGTCCACGTCGGCGATGCTGATTTCCTGCGCCGCGCCCGTATCGAGATCGAGCGCCGAAACATGGAGCATGTCGGATTCGTCGATGCCGAAATTCACCTCGATCCTCGGCTCTCCCCGTCCGGCGTCGCGGATTCCCGAAAGAAGGAAGCGGCCGAGCGAAACGTTATCGGCGACCGCCGGGCTTTCACCCTGGAGAACGTGTATCTCCACCGAGTTCTGTCCGTCGGTCACCGTCGTGAATACCCTGCTGTGCGAGGCCGGAACGGGAGTGTTCTTGCGGATGAGGGGAATGAAGCGCCCGCCGTCGATCTCGACTCCATAGCTTCCGGATACCACATCGCGCACGTGCAGACGGTCGGAGCCCTCCTGGATGAAGGCCCACGCGGCCGCGCCCAGGGCGACAATCTCTTCCGGATTGACGCCTCCCTGCGGCTTGAGCCCCAATCGCTCGGCGATGAGCCGGCGTACGATGGGCATTCTGCTCGATCCGCCCGACAGCACGAGGCGATCCACCTCGTTCGGCGAGATGCCCGCCTCGGCCAGCAAACGCTGGGTGAGTTCCAGACTGCGCTCGACGTAGGGAGACGCCGCCAAATCGAAACTGGAGCGCGTGATGTCGAACAGCGGATGAACCACGGCGCCGTTCGAGACGGCGAAGGGGATGCCGATGGCCGATTCCTCCCGCTCGGAGAGCTCGATTTTCGCCCGTTCCGCGGCCTCGGCGAGCTGCTGCGCGAGGAAGCGATCCGACTCGACCTCCAGACCGTAGCCCTCACGGAAGGCCGCGGCGGCCATTCGGTAGAGCTCGCGGTCGATGTCGGCCCCTCCGAGGCGACCGTCCCCTCTCGAGGCGAGCACGGCGCACTCCATGCCTTCCTGCGCGAGCAGGGTGACGTCGAAGGTGCCGCCGCCGAAGTCGTAGACGAGAACGTAGGACCGAGTCGATGTGAGCGGGCGAGAAGCCGAAGCGCTCCAGGCCTGCGCTATGGCCGCGGCCGTCGGCTCGTTGACGAGGTTCAGCACATCGAGTCCGGCGAGCCGTCCCGCCTCCGCGACGCCTCGGCGCTGTTTGTCGGAAAAATTCGCGGGAACGGTCACGACAGCCGCGGCGACCCGCGTTCCGAGCAGCGATTCGGCGTCCTGGCGAAGCGAAGAAAGTATCATGGCGGCCAGCTCTTCGGGCCTCCAGGATTTGCCGCCCATGGACAGGAAATTCCCCGAGCCGATGTGTCGCTTGATGCCGGCTATCGTATTTTCGGGATTGACGAGAGCCTGGTTCTTGGCCGACTCGCCGACCAGTATTTCGCCTTTCGCCGAGACGGCCACCACGCTCGGCGTGATTCGTCCTCCGCGCCGGTTTTGTATGAGAGCGGGACGATCGCCGTCCATCCAGGCGCAGAGCGAATTGGTCGTCCCGAAATCGATGCCGATTGACGCGCCCATCGCCTATGCTCCGGAACGCCGTTCCTCGATTTCGACGAGGAGCTCGATTTCGGCGACAGTCATGCCGAGACGGACGGCGATGATATCGGCGGAGAAGCCCTTCCGATAGAAATCCAGGGCTTCGTCGCGCTTATTGGGCTTCGAAGCGAGAACCTCGTCGCTGACGCGCAGCTCGGGACCCCTGCGCGGGTCGAGAGGGAGCGGTACGGGTCCTCCCCGTTCCGACGCCGGCCCGGAGGACGAGGAAGCCGACTCGACATCCAGACGAGACTCCTGGGAAGCCGTCGGGGCGGAAGGCTCGCCGGCCCGGGGAACTATCGGTCGTCGCTGCGCGAGCTTCGTGTACACTTCGCGTTCCATCGCGCGCTTTTCCAGCTCGTGTCGAGCAAGGCCCATGCGCTTGTCTATTTCGCCCTCGAGTTCGCGCAGCGCCTTCATTCTGTCTTCGACGAGGCTCACGCTGCGATCGGCGCTCTCGTTGAGCTCGATGACGAGCGCGCGGGCCTCGTCCCGCACTCCCTCGAGTAGATTGTCCAGTTCGAGAAATCTTCGTATCCGCGCACGCAGGAGGAACCAGAGCGCGAAGAAACCTGCGACTTCGAAGGCCGTCACGAAGAGTAGTTGAATGAAAAGGCTCATCCCGTCAGGTCGATGTGAGTGCCCAGATCGGGATCACGCACGACCTCCTCCTTCTGCGCCTCTTCGGTTTTTTCCCCCTCTTCGTCTTCCTCCTCCTTGTGCTGCGCAATCGCTCCGCCCGAGGCCTCGCCCGAGCCTTCCTTGATGGCCGCGGTCCCTTCCTTCGGCTCTTCGGGCCTCGTCACGTCGTCCTTCGCTTCCACTTGTTTTTTCTGGGCGGCGGCTCCCTGCATCGCTTGGGCGAGGAGCACGCCATCCTTGCCCACGGATTGCTCGCGGGCGACCTGGCTCTGTTGCATGAAGAGGATCTGAAGATCAATCGGTCTTATAGGCATCGGGAGGCCCCCGCTTCAATATCTCGTCCTCGGGCTCTTCGTACCGGGTGGTACGAATCATCTGATTCTCCAGATAGAAGGTCATCGCTTTTTGTTCATTCTTCACGTTTTCACGGACATCCTTGATCGCGAGCACTACGCCCGGATAGACCCGACCGGAGGCGCTGATTCGCCCCCGCGTCTTCAGACCGTTCAGGTAGGACTGAATCGACTCGATCTCTTTGGCCAGGGCGCGCAGCTCGACGATGAGGTCGTCGCGCCGCATGAGATTATCCTGCAGGATCGCTTCCTTGTCCTCGGGCAGAACCTTCCGCTGCTTTTTGATGGCATTGAGCGTCGCAATGTTCTTGTCGAGCTCCTCGACCTGCCTCTTGAGTTGATAGGCCTGAGCCTGAAGTTGGTCCAGCTTCTCCTTGGCCTTGGGATCATAGCCGACCTCGACGATCGTCTCGGCTCCACCGACGGGAGAACCGAGGGTCTTGGCGTTGATCTCCTCGCAGGCGCGATACACACCGCCCAGGATGGCAGCCCGCTTGCCTTGGCAGATGATCTTCCTGTTCGCGGTCACAGTGCAGTTTATGAGACCGTCGGAGACGATGACATTTTCGCCGGATTCGACGGTCGCATTCTCGATGAATTTGGCCCAGACGCTCTTGCCTGCGTTGATGATGCAGCCGGATTTGCCCGTTACCCCTTGGTGGACGACGACATCCCCTTCGGCCACGACCTCGCTCTTGCCGACTCCGCCCCGAACCTCGATGTTGCCGGAGGCCTTCACGACGAAGCCGTCGTCGACATTGCCCTGAACTATGACCGTTCCCAGGAACATGACGTTGCCGGTCTTGAGATTGACGTCGCCGGCGACGGTGTAAATCTCCTCGACATTGATGCGGCCCGCGATGTAGGTGACCTGACCGTTGATGTCGGCGATGAGGGTGGCGCCGTCTTCGGCCATGTGGACATTGCGGCCGAGCGGCAGGGGGATGTCCTTGCCGTTGCGCGCGGGTATGACCTTGCCTGTGACCGTTCGGCCGGTCTTGCCGACCTCGGGCGGGACTTTCCTCGCGAGCGGCTGTCCGGCCACGACGTTCTGGATGAGGTCGAGTTCCTTGAAATTGACCTTGCCGTCGGCGGCTTCTTTGAGTCGGTACGTCGATTTGTCGGTTTCGAAATTGAATTGGACATAGGCATCGCGGCCGTTCTGAGGTTTCGTGCCCTCTGCGACGAGCACGGCCTCGTGGTACCGGGGCCGATCCTCGACGTCCTGAAGAGTATCTTCGTTCACCCCATAGATTATGCGGTTATTGCGGAGAAACGCGAGGAGCGCTCCCTTCGAGAGATCGCTCCCCCCCGGTCCGGGCGGTGTGAGAGTCACGTATGCCTTCATTTCCTGATCGGTGATGTCGACGGTCATCAGAGCATCGTTGGCGGGATTCGAGATGAAATCACCGACGCGAACATAGTCGCCCGAGGTCTGCTTGACGACTTCCCGCACCATGCCTTCGTCGTACTGGCTCACGGCGCGCGACTGGAGCTTGTCGAAAGCCAGCTTGTCGGCTACCCGCTTTCCCCGACCTAGGGGCGACGTCACCTTGAGCAGGGCTCCATCCGGCGAAAGTCGGACAAAGCAATCGCCGTCCCGATCCTTGGGGACGACGATGGATGGGCCCGTCTCACCCATTTCCTCTTCGACGACTTCGGCAGGAAGCTCCACTCTTTTCTTGTCGGCCGCGATATAGGCACGGATCCGCCAGTTTCTCCGACCGGCTCCCATCATGCCGGGAGAGCCCTTCTCGACGACCTCGAATTCGATGCGCTTGACACTCACGCCGAGCTGAAGCGCCGCGTCGGCGACGGCTTCTTCGACACTCTTTCCCTCCACCACGAGGGATTTCTTGGCGGCGTCTTCTTCGAGGTATCGCCGCATGAGCTCGGCGATCTGGGGAATGCCGAGAGTCGCGGCCATGGCTCTAGATGATTCCCCTTCGCAGGTTCGTGAGCTTGGCACGCAGACGAAGGATCGCCTTCGTATGGAGCTGGCTCACTCGCGATTCCGTGACTTCGAGAACCTGTCCTATCTCCTTCAAGGTGAGATCCTCGTAGTAATAAAGCACGAGCACTTTCTTTTCCTTCTCGGGCAGGTCGTTTATGGCCTGAACGATGACCCTCTTGACTTCTTCGCGTTCTACGGTGGAATCGGGGTTCATGCTCGCAGGCGACTCGATACTTTCGCCGATCGAGATCTTGTCCGATTCGTCGCCCGAATACCAGACATCGCTGAGCGAGAGAACCGATGTGCTGGATATTTTGAGCATAGTCTTGAGAAAATCGTCCTCCGACACGCCGAGGGACGAGGCGATTTCCAGATCGGTAACGGGACGACCGAACTTGGCCTCGAGATTGACGATTGCCTCTTCGATCTCCTTGGTCTTCTGGCGGACGGAACGCGGCACCCAATCGATGGAGCGAAGCTCGTCGAAAATGGCTCCGCGGATGCGCGTCACCGCATAGGTCTTGAATTTGACGTTCTTGTCGGGATCGAATTTTTCGATCGCGTCGAGGAGACCGAAAACGCCGAAACCGACGAGGTCCTCGAATTCCACCGTATTGGGCATGCTGGCGGCGACCTTGCCTGCGACGTACTTCACGAGCGGCGCATACTGCCGTATAAATGCGTCGCGGATGGCTGGATCCCGTTTCGTCTTGTATAGGGACCAGAGCTCCTCCTCGGTCATCCGCTGCAGCGAGTTCTCGGCCATTTTGCCTTACCCTTTCCTGTCTCTTTTAAGGATCGTTCTCACGGCCTGGGCCAGCGTGGCGGGATCGAGATCCCCCGAGTCCGAACGCCTTCCCGATGCCGCCCGGCCGGAAAAAGCCGGCGATTCCCTCTCCGATTCCGGTTCGAGGGCTCCGAATTCCGAAGCCGCAAAGCTGTCGGTGAAGCCTTCCAGGTCGGGGAGAACATCGAGATCGCTCAAACTCTCCGCTCCCCTGGACAAAGGGGAGGCGGCCGTTTCGGAAATCGGGGAATCGCTCTCGGTGGCGTCGTCGAGCAGACTTTCGGGTTCTCCGGCTTCGTCTTCTTCGTAGGCGGCGAAGGCCCTGGTGGCCATGGATCCGGATGCGGAGCCCGAAAACTGCGAGGGCTTGCTCATGTCGGATGCCCTACCGGGAAAGGCTTCCATGGGCGCGACGCCCACATCGCCCACGGCGACATCCTCGTTCAAGGACTCCAGATCGGACGCTCCCGCATCGTGAGCGAAGCTGTCGGGCATCTCCTCCGGAAGCACGATATCGAGGTTGCGACCTCGCGGCTCTTGGCTCTCCGTCTCGCGGGCTTCGGAGCTTGGGAGCGTAGCATGGACCAGGCGAATGGCACCGTACGCGAGCGCGCCCAGAAGCAGGCCCCCGAAAAGCGCCCTGCCCAGGAGCACGAAAAATGCGACTCTTGCGAAAAGACCGACCAAGGCGGAGAGCAAAAACGCGCCGCCGGCCGCGACGAGCGAGGCGCGCAGATCAGAGTCTACCGTCTTCGTGCCCTCCTTCCCGTAAGAGTAGGCCGAAATCCAGACCCGCGTCAAGTTCAGTCCTTTCCGAACAGCTTTTTGATGAACCGGCCGATACCCTTGTCGTCGGCGAAGTCGGTCTTTTCGATTCTCGTCACGAGGTGGGCGACCGAGATCGAGGCCTTGGACTTAGGGTCCTGCGTGAAGAAGGGACGCTGTTTGAGCACCGAAGCCGGCACTATGGGATCGTCGTAGATACATCCCAGGTATTCCACCTTCAGATTGAGAAACTGCCCCGAGATATTGATGATCCTTTCCGCCACGCGTCTGCCCTCCGTAACGGTCTTGACCCGGTTTACGACGAGCTTGAGGCCGATATTGAGGTTTTCGATCTCGGTGGCGATGATTTTTATGATTCCATAGGCGTCGGTGATCGCCGTGGGCTCGGGTGTCGTCACGATGATGGCATCGTCGGCGGCCGCGACGAAGGCGAGCACGTTGTTGGATACTCCCGCCGCCGTGTCTATGATGACGATGTCCGCCTGGGAGAGCGTATACAGCTCCCCGATGAAGGTCTGTCGCTCTTCTTCGCTAAGATTGGCGATCTTGGAAAAACCGGAGGCGCCGGCGATGATCTGGATTCCGTATTCGGTGTCCAGAATGATCTCCTTCATGGTCTTATGCTTGCGAATCACGTGGTAGAGATTGTATTTGGGAATCATGTTGAGCATGACGTTGACGTTCGCGAGCCCCAGGTCGGCATCCATGACGATGACGCGTTTGCCCATCTTGGCGTAGGCGATCGCGAGGTTCACGGAGAGATTCGTCTTGCCCACCCCGCCCTTTCCCGACGCGACGGCGATTATCCGCGTCTTCTTCCCCGAGGGGGAGAGAGGAGGCTCTACTCCCTTCCTGTCGCCGGGAGCGGGGAAATCGCCGCTTTTCTTCCCCATGAGCTCGCGCAATGCCTGTGCCTGGTCTTCCATATCAGCTCCGATCGGCGTCGAGCTGGCGCTCGGCCACCGATGACGATTGATGATCCTCTGATCCGCGGGAACTGCGCTTTCCTCGAGTCTCCGGCGAGGCCTTCTCCGCCTCGACCGTTTCGCCGTAGCGCTCCTCGAGCCTCGAGCGGTCGACGCGGAAGCCTTCGAGGTTCATGAGAAGCCGCGTCACTCGCACGCGTTCGATGTCCTGCGGAACGCGTTGTCCCGTCGTGATGTACGATAGAGGTTTGCGCCGTTCGGCGAGCGCCGAGATGGCGTTGCCCAGCCGGTTGGTTTCATCGACCTTCGTCAAGACGACGGCTTTGTAGTCGAAGGGCTCGAACTGCCGGAGCGTCTGTACCATGTCGCTGGCCTTCGTGGTCGCGGCCAAAGCAAGATGAGTTTCGGCTCCCGATCCGCAGGCCGCGAGAATGCGCTGCATCTCCGCGAGCTTGACCGCATCGCGCGGACTCTTGCCGACCGTGTCGACGAGGATGAGATCGGCGTCGGAATGGAAGGCTATCGTCTTGCGCAGGTCCTCCGCGGTCTCGACACAGGACACGGGGACGCCCATGATGTTTCCGTAGGTCTCTATCTGCTGCCGTGCCCCGATGCGATAATTGTCGATCGTTATCATGCGCACCGAAAGAGGTCGCTCGGTGGCCATGCCCACGGTATAGATCGCGGCGAGCTTGGCGATCGTGGTCGTCTTGCCGACCCCCGTGGGTCCCACGAGAGCGAGAATTCGCGGCCGCCGGGTCTCGGGCTCCTTCCAGACCTCGATGGAGTCGCCTATCCATTCGAGGACGGCTTCCTCGACATCCTCCGAATTATCGAGGCCATCGATGGAGAAGTCCCGCCGCAACCGCACGAGAGTCTCCCTTCGAAAGGGTTCCGAAAAATCGTTGAGCGCGAGCAAGGCATCGACGCGCCTCAGGGTTTCATGGTCTTCGGCGTCCGGATCGGCGGACGGCCCTCGATCCAGACGCTCTCGGAGCCCTTGTATTTCGGCCAAAACCTGCTGAAGCGCCTGATCGGCCCTGGCCTGCGCCAGAATTTTCCGCTTTTCTTCCTCCAAATCGGGAATCGCGGCGCTCTTGGCGGCCGCCTTCGTCTCGGGTCTGAGATATCCCGTGACCTCGACGCCCTCGCGCGCGAATAGTCCCATGAATCCGCCCACGCGAATGCTTCGGTGAGACAGGATCTGCGCCGCGTCGCCGTACTTCGAGCGCACCAGATCGATAGCCTCCCTATGGGACGACGCTTGTTCGGTAAAATACTGCATGCTCAACCTTCCGTTTTTATTTCGCCCACGGCTTCGACGCGGGCATCAGAGACTATCTCCGGCACGGAGAGAACCACGAGGTCCGGCAGCTCGCGCTCCGTACTGGCCTTGACCAGGGCTCGCGCCCCCTCGGAGCAAAGCACTATGGGCAACCAGCCCTTTTGCTGTACCGCCGCGACGGCTCGCGTGAGAGCCTTTATCCATTGCCGCTGCAGGGCCGGCTCGAGGGCCGAAACGACGCCCGAGGGAGTGTCGACCCTCGAGTCGATGATCTTCTGCTCGAGCGCGGGATCGACGGTGAGCACCCTGAGGTTTCGGTCCGGGTCGGCGTATTGGAGGCAAATCTGCCTTCCGAGAGCCTGTCTCGTCTTTTCGACGAGAAAGCCGATGTCTTTCGTCACGCCCGAGTAATCGGCCAGAGTCTCGAGGATGGTCACCATGTTGCGCACCGATACTTGTTCCCTGAGCAGGCCTTGAAGCACTTTCTGTATTTCCCCGAGCGAAAGGCGCTTCGACGCGTCCTCGACGACGGCCGGATAGTCCTTTTTGAGCGCGTCCAGTATCGATTGGACCTCCTGCCTCCCGAGTATTTCCGAGGCATGCCGCTTGATGACGTCGGTCAGGTGCGTGGCGATGATGCTGGGGGCGTCCACGACGGTATAGCCGGCCCTCTCCGCCCTGTCGCGCTGTTCTTCGGCTATCCATAGGGCGGGAAGGTCGAAGGTCGGGTCGCGGGTCTTCTCGCCCGGAATCTCCTCGCTCACGCCGCCCGGATTTATGGCCAGGTAGTACCCGAGGCGGATGATGCCTCGTCCGACCTGCACTCCCTTTATTTTGAACGAGTACTCCGAAGGTTCGAGACGCATGTTGTCGATGATCCTGATCCGCGGCACGACGAGACCCATGTCCAGGGCGCTCTCTTTGCGGATGCGCGTTATGCGCTCGAGAAGATCGGCTCCCTTGTCCTTGTCGACGAGAGGAATGAGGCCGTAGCCCAGTTCGAGACTGATCGGATCGAGGGGGACCACCGGGGAGAGCTCCGCGGGCATCTCCGATTTACGCGCCGCACCCGCCGCCGCGATCCTGGCCTTGTCGGCGTCGCCCGCTTGTTTTCGCGCCAGACTGACGCCGAGGTAGGCGAGAACGGCGGCCATGGGCAGGAGCACGTACCAGGGAAAGCCCGGAAGAAACGCCAAGAGGGCCAACACGACCGCGGCTACGATGTATATCTTGGCATTCTGCGCGAATTGCAGGGTGACGTCCGAACCGAAGGTCCCCGCGGAATTGGCGCGCGTCACGATGATGCCGGTGGCGGTCGACACGAGCAGAGCCGGCAATTGCGACAGAAGACCTTCGCCGATCGTCAGGGTCGTATAGGTCGAGATGGCGACCGTAAAACTCTCCTTGTGGAGAACCATCCCGATGATGAAGCCGCCGACCAGATTGATGATCGATATGAAAATGCCGACCTTGACGTTGCCCGAGATGAATTTCGTGGCGCCGTCCATTTGGCCGTAGAAGTCCACCTCGCGCTGAACCTCTCCCTTTCGGCGCAGTGCCTCGTCCTCCGCGATGGCGCCGGAATTGTACTCCGCGTCTATCGACATCTGTTTGCCGGGGAGACCGTCGAGAGTGAATCGAGCGGCGACTTCGGCGATGCGGGTCGCGCCTTTGGTGATGACGATCGCCTGCACGGCTATGATGATTATGAAGATGATAAAGCCTATGACGAGACCGTCGGTGCCGCCCGCGCCGACGACGAAAGAGGCGAAGGCTCGTATGATCTTCACGTTGAAGTTCGAACCCTTGGCCAGTATGAGGCGGGTCGTCGAAATGTTCAGGGCCAGGCCGAAGACGGTGGTCACCAGGAGCATCGTCGGGAAAATCGAAAATTCGGTCGCTTTCTTCGTATATAGGACGATGAGCAGGATGAGAAGTCCGACGGTAAGGTTGAAGGCCAGGAGAACGTCCAGAAGGATCGCGGGGACGGGGATGACGATCATGAGAACGACGGATACGGCGCCTGCCGCCACCGCAAGATCGGATGGATTGGCGAGGAGATTGTCGCGCACGAGGCGCTGAGTATCGGCCATGGGCTACTCCTCTTTCTTATGCATCGCCGACCGCGTACGCGGCTTCCGGTGCGCCTTCCGCCTGGGATTCCGCCGCCGCATAGACATGGGCGAGTATCGTCGCGATGGCTTGGTAGTATTTATCGGGAATGGCGTCGCCGATATCCACATCGGCATACAGGGCGCGGGCGAGAGGTCTGTTTTCGACCAGGGGCACACCGTTCTCCTCCGCGATGCGCCGAATGCGCAACGCCACCTCGTCCTGGCCCTTGGCGGTGACGATAGGCGCCGCCATCCGGTCGCGATCCCACTCGAGCGCCACGGCGAAGTGGGTCGGGTTCGTGATGACCACGTCCGCCTTGGGCACATTGGCGGCCATGTTTCTGGACAGGAGCTCCCGCATCCGTTCGCGAAGCCGACTGCGTACGAGTGGATCGCCCTCCTGCTGCTTGCGCTCTTCCTTGACTTCCTGCTTCGACATCTTCAAGGACTCCATGTACTGGTGCCTCTGGAAGAGATAGTCGGGTACGGCCAGGATCAGCGTCGCGATGGCAGTCTGTATGATGAGTCTGATCGAGAGCGAGCCTATGAACATGACGGATTTCCAAAGCGGCGTCGTGAATAGAGTCACGATGCGATCGATTTGGTCGCGCACGCTCATATAGGAGACTATGGCTATGACGGCGATCTTGACCACGGATTTCGCGAGCCCGAAAAGTCCTTGCGTCGAAAAGGTGGTCTTGCGCAGATACTCGCCGAATCGCGGTATGATGCGTGAAAAATCGGGAGTGATGGGCTTGGCCGAAAATATGAACCCCACCTGCAGAATATTCGAGAAGAGCGCGGAGACGACGGCCACGGCGCCGAGCGGAAGGGCGAGACGCGCGAAATACAGGAAGAACGCCGCCGCGAGGGGTCCGGCGTCCCTGGAGATATCGGCTTCGGCCGCGCGCGAAAAATAGAACTGCACCATTTCGCGCATCGTTCGCGCGAGGTAAGGAGCCAGCAGGGCCAGAGTCAGCGCCGGCAGAAGAAGACCCACCGCGGCGACCAGCTCCTGACTCTTCGCGACCTTGCCTTCCTCGCGCGCCTTTCGAATCTTGTATTCGGAGGGCTCCTCCGTCCGTCCCTCGTCTTCGGCGGCGAACCACTGCAAATCTATGATGGGACGATCCTCCACCGCGCGGCTCACCTCTTCCCTCCCACCAGGATGCCGAGATCGTTGAAACTCGATCCGATGATGCGAGAGAAGGCCTCCATCATGAACGGCAGCGAGACGATCATCAGTATGTACGTCACGGCGAGCGATATGGGGAAGCCTTCGGTGAGAAGATTCATCTGGGGAGCGGCCTTGGAGAGGAGCCCCATCGCCACGGAAATGATGAAGAGCGTGCCCATGACCGGCATCGCGATCACGAGAGACTGCTGGAACAGGGCGCTCACCGCGTGCACTAGAAACTGGATCATGTCGTCCTTCCGCGCGACGAGGTCATAGGCTCGAATGGCGCCGAAGGATCCCTGCACGCCTATGAGGAAAAGCTGCTGGAAACCGTCGGTGACCAGGAAGACGAACATGGCTATCAGATTGAGAAACTGACCCATGATGGGAATCTCGACCTGGGCGAGAGGATCGTAGGTCTCCATGGCGCCGAAACCCATGTTTTGCGCGAAGAATTGCCCGGCAGTGAGGAAAGCCGAATAGACTATCGACAAAAAGAAGCCGATCGTCAGCCCTATCATCGTCTCGCCCACCAGGAGCAGGGCGTAGGAAGCGCCGTCGGCCGGGATCGGGTATCCTGCGGCCTTCACGGCCGGAAAAACCATCGCCGCCGCGAAGCCTGCCAGGCCGAGCTTGGCCACCTGAGGCACACCGCCTCCCGACAGCAGAGGCGCGACCTCGATCATGGCGAGAATGCGCACAGCCACCAGGAGGAAGAGATTCCAGTCGTTGAATGGCCAGTTCATCTTGGTATGGTCTACCTCGCCATCTGCGGAATCATCGCGAAGAGCTCTCGCGTATATTGACCGAGACTGCCGAACATCCAGCTGCCCAGAAAGGCCAGCACGAGCATGATCGCGACGATCTTGGGCACGAAGGTGAGGGTCTGCTCCTGTATCTGAGTCGTCGCCTGCAGAATCGAAATCACGAGGCCGATGACCATCGCGACGATGAGAACGGGGGCCGAGAGTATGAGCGTCTCGATGATCCCTCCCCTCATGATCGATACGGCTTCTCCGACACTCATTATCGCTCTCCTCAATAGAAGGATCGGACGAGCTGCTGCGTCAGCAGGTTCCAGCCGTCGACCAGCACGAATAGGATTATCTTGAACGGCATCGATATCATGACGGGCGGCAGCATGATCATACCCATCGACATCAAGATCGACGCCACCACCATGTCGATTATGATGAATGGTATGAACAGCAGAATGCCGATTTTGAAGGCTATGGTCATTTCGTTGAGGACGAAGGCGGGAACCAGTACGTAGGTGGGCACATCGGCGAGGGTTCTCGGCTTGGGGAGACCACGCATCGACATGAAGAGGCGAATGTTGTCCGGATTGGACTTCATCTGATCGTACATGAATATTCGGAAGGGCTTTTCGGCGGCGTAGTAAGCTTGCTCGACGGTTATTTTCCCGTCGGAGAGCGGCTTGATGGAATTGTCGTATGCGGTCTGAAAAGTGGGCCACATGATGAAAATGGTGAGGAAGAGGGAAATACCGAGCATGACCTGATTCGGCGGAGCCTGCTGGAGCGAAAGCGATCGCTTGACGAAATCCAACACGATGGAAATTCGCAGGAAGCTCGTAACGAGTATGAGCAGACTCGGCGCCAAGGACAGCACCGTGAGGAGGAGGAGAAGCTGGACCGAGAAGGCAACTTCCTTCCCCGAAGTGGGATTGCGCACGCGCAGGTCGATGAGGGGCACCGCGGGAAGTTGGCCGGGCAGTCCCGTCGTGCCGCTCGCACTCCCGCCGGGGAAAGAGGCGTCCGATCTTCTCGCCGAAGGAAGGGGCGTCGGAACGGACACGGCCGAACTGTTCGATTTTACGGGAGCTGCAGTTTGGGCCGCCGCGATAGCGGCGGACGAGAGCTGTAGAAGAATGAGGAAGAGGGGAATCGCTCGTCTGGCACGCATATTCGCGGTCCCCTAGAACTTTCTGAGCCGTTCGCGCTGCCGCGCGACGTAATCGCTCCGACTTTCCGCGCCGCCGGCCGCCGTGCCGCGCCGCGAGATCGACGAGCGCCCTCTGGAACGTCCGAGCAAGGAGCCGAGCAGGTCGGAGAAGTCGCCGTGCCGCGAGGTCTGCTCGGGCGAAAGCGAGGCCTTGAGCGCCAGGGCGTCGACAAACTCCTTGTCTCCGACTTCGGCGATGAGAGAAATCGACGAGTCGGTGACGCCGATGAGGTAGGCCTTCTCTCCCAGCCCCACCACGTGGAGCTTCTTGCCCGGGCCCAGGTTGGTGGATGCCAGGACTCTTACGGCCGAATCCTCCGTCCCCTGGGGTCGGGACATGCGACGCATGAGACGGTAGACGCCATAAATCGCGCCGAGCACGAGGGCCAGCACGACGACCATGCGGATAAAATAAGCGAGCGTGTTAGGGCCTGCAGGCATCTGACCTGCGGGCGCTGCGGCGGGCTTGTCGCCGATGGCAAGTGTCGTCTCATCCACCGATTGAGCTGTCCCCACAGCTCCCCCGGTGTCGGTGCGCGGCACTTCCGTGCTCTGCGCTCCGGCGACGACACCCGCACCGAGCGCCAAGACGGCGCACAGGACGAGTGCTTTGCGTTTCAAAAGATCCCCTCCCAATACAGCTCTATTTTATGGCATCGGGAGACGAAACGCAAGAACTATTTCGTAGAAGGGTAAAATTTTAGCCCAAATCGCCCATACGCTCCATGGGCGACACTATCTCCGTGACGCGAACGCCGAAGTTTTCGTCTATGACCACGACCTCGCCCTTGGCGATGAGCTTGTGATTGACGAGGATGTCGACGGGCTCGCCCGCGAGCTTGTCCAGCTCGATGATCGTACCCTCGCCCATGCCGAGAATTTCCTTGATGGCCTTTCGGGTCCGGCCGAGCTCGACCGTCATCTCCATGTAGACATCCATGATGAGGCCGATGTTCCCCGACTCGGGGGAAGCCTGCTGCATCTGGAGGCTCGCGAACTGGACCGGCTGCACGTTGGGTGGATTCATGCCCATCACCGGCGCGCCGGCGCCCGAAAACCCGCCCAAGCCGAAGTTGGGCACGCCGCCCATCGCCATTCCCTGCGCCGCCATGCCCATCTGTCCGGTCGGCTGCATCCCCCCGCCCGCGAATCCGCCCTGGACGGCCGACTGGGAGGATCCTCCGGTCGAAGCGAGGACATCGCGCACGAACGACAGGGCGAAGAGCTCGGTGAGGCGTTCGGGAGCTCCATCACCGATCTGAACCTGGAACGTGGCACGGACAAAATCGCCGGTCGGCACTCTCGCCATGGCCTTCGGACCGAAGCGTCCCTCGGCGACTCCGGACTGGATGTTCCTATTGCCCGTGCGCTCGGCGATCACGGTGATTTCCGTTCCCGTGAGCGTGGATACGCATTCCTGGACGGCAGACATGGCCATGTCGTCGAGCTCGGTGAGCCCCTCGTCCTTGTTGGCCAGGGAAGCGATCCTGGCTGCGGTCTCCTTGGACATGACAAAGACGTGATCGCCGGGGATGGAACCGGAGAAAGGAACCGTAATCGATACCACTTCTTCCGGCACTTCCCTGAGGAAAGTGTCGCGCGACGCTCCGTCCACTACGGGACTCTGCACCGTCACGGGAAGTCCCGTGATCATCGACAGGTTCTGCGACTGGGCGCCGGTGGTGGAATCCAGTATCGCCTTGAAGGTTTGCGCGTCCTGCGCGGAAAGAGAGGACGAAGCGCGGGCGCCCGGGCCCGCGGCCGGCGTCGATCCGCCGTCGAGTCCCGCGAGCAGGGAGTCTATCTCGTCCTGGGAGAGGGCGCCGTCACTCATAGTTCTCGTCTCCTTCAGATGCCAATTCTTCGAATTCTTCCTGCCCCACGTCCTCGAGCTTCTTGATGATTTGCACGGCCATCTTCTTGCCGATCACTCCGGGCCGGCAGAGGAACTTTTTCTTGTTGCCGACATTGAGCGTCATGGGGTCGTCGACCCTGACGGAATAAAGCCGAATTATGTCTCCCCGCCTCAAGGCGAGGACGTCGCGCACCGATATGTCGATCTTGCCGACCTCGGCGATCACCGGGATCTCGACCGTGGAGAGTTTTTCCTTGAGGATGTTGAGATTCTCCGTCGTGGCCCCGCGGCGCACGGAAGAATACCAATACTGAGCCGAAAGCTTGGATACGATCGGTTCGATGGTGAGGTAGGGTATACAGAGATTCATCATGCCTTCGACCTCGCCCACCTTGGTCTCGAGTGTGACGAGAACGACCATCTCGGTGGGAGGGACGATCTGCGCGAACTGAGGGTTCGTCTCGATCTGAGAGAGGCGCGGACGGAGATCGATAACCTGCGTCCAGGCTTCGCGCATGTTGCCGAGGATTCTGACGATGATCCCCTCCATGACGGAATGCTCTATGTCCGTGAGCTCGCGGTTGAGCTTGGCACCCTCGCCCGAACCGCCGAAAAGACGGTCGATGATCGTGAAAGTCACGGAGGGATCTATCTCGAGGATGGCCTGTCCTTTCAGGGGATCCATGCTTACTACCGCCAGCGTCGTCGGCGTGGGAATGGATCGGATGAACTCTTCGTAGGTTAGCTGATCCACCGAGGCCACGTGGACGTGCACAAGAGCGCGCATGGACGCGGAGAGACTCGTCGTCGTCAGGCGGGCGAAGGTCTCGTGCATGATCTGCACGGTTCTGATCTGCTCTTTGGAGAATTTATCGGGTCGTTTGAAGTCGTATATCTTTATCTTGCGGGTGTCGGCGGCCGGCTTTATGGCTTCGAGCTCCGTTTCGCCCGCGTTGATAGCCGTGAGGAGCTGGTCTATCTCATCCTGGGACAGGACTTCCGTCATGCCGCCTCCCGGTCGGAACTACATTTTTATGACGTCGAAGCGTTCGAAGAGTACTTCGCGTATGGTCGGTTTGGGCAGAATCCTGTTGAGGTTCTCTTTGAGCTCCTCCTTGATCATCTGCTCCTTGTCCGGCGTCAGATCGTCGGCGGACTTCATGCTGAAGTAGCTCCTCAGCCAATCCCGTATGCGCGGGAGCATATCGGTCACGTCCTTCGACTCTTCCTTGTCGTTGAGATCGAAGCCGAGACTTATGTGAACGATGACCGAAGAAGGCTCGGGATCGTCGGTGCGCGTCCGGATTTCGCCGATCGTGCTGTTGTACTGATAGACGGGTGGAGCGGCCTGGTAGGCCTCGCTCACCGGCACCGCGTTGGCGGGCTTTCCCTGACCGTTGATGATCCCGACCGTTATGACGACGACGGTCACGATGAAGATGACCGCGCCAAGCCCGATGCCGACGAACATGAGGAGGCGGGCGAGGCCGGGACCGGCTCCCTTCGCTTTCGGCGCCGCTGCGGACTCCGCCTCGCCGCCTTCAGAGAAGTTCATCTCCTGGTCGTCGACATTGTCGGACATTGCGCTCCTCCTCGGCTACCGTCGCTGCGATATCTTTCTCGGCGGGATGCCGGAAAACAGCCCTCCTACAGATTATCGGAAGCCTTCGTACAGTGATTAGTATACATGACCGGCTGAAGACTGAAAAGCGCCGGAGAGCGCCGCAAGCCCGGACTCACCGAGGATGGGGCCTCTTTCCGCAGGGCCCGGCGCCAGGCCCGGCCGCCCATGCTCGACGAATCGACTCCGGCGGGGTGCCGGAGCGCTTCGGGTATTTCGACGGCCTGCTATGGCTCGTCGGCGAAGTTTCCGATGCGCCGACGATATGCGACGATTCGCTCCACGAGGGTCGGAATGTCTTCCAGAATGACGATGCGCTTCCCCGAGACCATCGTAATGGTCGTGTCGGGCCGCGCTTCCGCGGCCTCGATCTGATGGGGGCTGAGCCATATGGCCTTGCCGGAAAGCAATGTGACTTCAATCATGCGGCCTCCTCACCCTGGCGAGGATAACCCGGCCCGACCCTCTCGGGTCGGGCTCGTATCCGATGCATCAGACAGCCGCCATCGCCGGGCACGGACTAGCGCTTGAGCGTCAACAGTTCCTGGAGCATCTGATCCGAGGTCTGGATCGTTCGGGAATTGGCCTGGAAGCCGCGTTCGGTGACGATCATGTCGACCATCTGCTCCGCCAGATCGACGTTCGACATTTCGAGCGTACCCGCTATGATTTTGCCCTTGCCGGCAATACCCGAAGGGCCGATGTTGGCCATGCCGGAGTTGTTGGACTGGACAAAGTTCGTCTCGCCGGCCTTTTCGAGACCGCCGGGATTGGTGAAGCTGCCGATGGCGATCTGCCCTATGGGACGGTCGGTTCCGTTCGAGTATACGGCCGATACGACACCCGACTGATCGATTTTGAAGGAATCGAGGTAACCCATCGTATAGCCGTCCTGCGAAAAGACCTTCGTGGAAGATCGCTCCGCCATTTGGGTGACCGTATTCTCCGCCGAACCGACCGCACCGAGATTGACGCGAAAGCTCTGCCTGGTCTGGGCGCCGCCGGCACCCGGAGTCGTACCCGCGACGTCGAAAGAAACGCCCATGTCGAGGGCGCCGGTGGCGGGCGACTGGCCGCCCTGCCCATCGACGACTCGCTGCAGGAGGCCGCGGTTGTCGAACTCGACGGTAAAGGCGTTCCCCTGCCCTGCCTGCGGATTCTGGCCGAGCGAAACGGCCGTATTGGTGGGAGGATTGGCGTCCGGATCGACGGTCACGGTAGCCGTCCACTGATTGGGCTGCCCCGGCACCTTCCTGAACTCGGTGCGGAAAATATGGGAGCTGCCGAAGGAATCGTATATCTTCTCTTCGACGCGCCACGTTCCTTGCTCTACAGTGTCGGGAGTGGCCCCCGGCGGGACTTCGATGGTTCTCTTATCGAGATTGCAGGCGAGATCCACGTGCGCGGTGGCGCTGGCCGGGTCCTTCGATCCCACAGGGATGACGATATCCTGAAGAGCTCCCGATGTCGAAAGCATGGGCTTCCCGTTGACGTCCTGAGCCAGCCATCCTTGGACGCGGTAGCCGGTAGCGGGATTGACGAGCCGCCCGTCGCGGTCGATGCCGAAGGCTCCGTCACGCGTGAAGAGCGTGGAGTTGCCGTTCTTGAGCACGAAGAAGCCATTGCCCTGAAGCGCCAGATCGGTCATGACGCCGGTGGTCTGGAGAGCCCCCTGCGTATGAATCGTGTCGATGGACGCGACTGCCATGCCCAGGCCTACCTCTTTCGGGTTGATGCCGCCTATGTCGCCGTTCGGCGCGGCGGCTCCCGACATCTGCTGATAGAGCAGGTCCTGGAAGGTGACGCGCTCTTTCTTGAATCCCGTCGTGTTGACGTTTGCGATGTTGTTGCCGATGACGTCCATCCGAACCTGGTGGTTCTGGAGGCCGGATACGCCGGAGTACAGCGAACGCATCATGGGATTAGCCCTCCTACCGGATCACGGTTTCGACCTGAGCGAAATCGTATAAATTGCCATTGACGCCGACCATCGGATTGTCCCCGCGGACGACTCGGTCGACTACGCCGGTAATCTTGGCGCCGCCGTCGGCGATCTGGACCGTCTTTCCGAGCACTTGGGCCGCCTCGCTGGAGGCAAGAAGCCCCGTGAGTTTCTGGAATCCTTCGCTCATGTTGGTGATCTGCTCGAGCGAGGAGAAGGACGCCATCTGCGCGATGAATTGCTTGTCGTCGACCGGAGCAGTGGGATCCTGGTGCTGGAGCTGGGTAATGAGAAGCTTGAGAAAATCGTCCTTGCCCAGGGAGGGCTTGCCCCCTCTGCCTGCGTTTACCGTCTTGTTGAAAGAATCGACCTCCATCTTCGTCCTGGCCAGGTCGGCGGCGGTCAGATTAGTATCGATCGGGTTCACGAGATCCTCCTATGCCAGTATGTCGACGGCCCCGTAGCGCGGGGTGTTCCAGACATTCGGAAAATTGGAAGCGACCGGAGCGATCACGCTCCGCAGACGCCCCGAGTAGAACGGAGAGCCGGAATCGCCGTTCGCGGTTCCCTGGTTTCCCTGCTGAGAGCCTGAACCTACCGACACTTCCAGCCTGGCGGAATCGAAACCGCCCTGTCTGAACGCGTCGGCGAGATCGTTCATGTTCCTTTCGAAGGCGTGCTTCGCCTCGTCGGACTGCACTACAATCTTGCCGCTGATATTCTTGTCGGAGAGATTGAGCTCGATCTTGACGTCTCCGAGCGATTCCGGCTTCAGCCGCAGTCGTATGAGTCCGCTGTCCCCGTTCTTGAGCACGATGTGCGCGCTCTTGACGATTTCGCCATTCCAGCCGTCGTGAAGTTGCTGCGCAAGCAGACTTTGGAAGTCCGATCCTTTCGCATGCGCTGGGGGCGACTCCGTGCGGAAACGGTTCGTCTCGGCGGCGTTCGGGCCGTTGCCCGACAGAATATCTCTGAACGTCTCTCCCTTGTCCGAAGAGTGTCGCGAATTGGGATCGCTCGGCAGGTCCTTGGATGGCGGCGGCGCGTTCGCCGCCGCTTCGGCCTTGGCGGCTTCGGCCTTGGCGGCTTCCGACCGCCCTCTGACCGAGCTCCGCATGTCGGCGACCGTCAGCTTGGGCTCTCTGCGGGCTGCACCGCCCTTTTTCTCGATGGTGCCGCGACTCTGCTTTTCAGCGCCGCTCTCCGTTTCTTGCGTAACCTGAGTCGTCTGAGAGCCGCGAGCCGCAAGCGAAAACTCCAGAACCAGAACTGCATTCTCGGCGGGCTTTTTCTTTCGGTCCCTCGCGACGTTCTTGGCCGCCTCGCCTTTCGCGCCGATCTCCTTCTCGAGTGTGCCGCCGGGCCCTTCCAGATGGCGACTGAGCTTGACCATCTTCGCAAGCGCTCGCGTATCAGTGGCACTCCCTCGGCCGAGAGCCGCCACGCCCCGCGTCGATTTTTCGTTCGCGGCGATCTGACCGTTCCTGATGTCTTTCGACTTCGAAGCGACAACTGTGGATTCCACTGCGGTTCGGACGGTAAAGCGAGCTTGGACACTTCCCGAACTGCCGTCGGGCTTCATCCCCGCGATGATATTACGGGCATGCTTCAGGGCCGAGGCAAAGCTTCCGTCTTCGTCATTGGCTTTCGCGCTCTTGGCCGGGGCTTCGTTCTTTGCGGCTTTTTCGGGTGCACGAACCGGGACGGAAGCAGGGACGCCACCCGGAATGCCCTTTTTTTGAACCGAGCCGAGCGATTCCGCCGCGGGAGCCGTCGCTGGTACCGCGGCGTGAGCGCCGGGTGCAGTCATGTTCGCCAGCATGGGCTGCTTCCCTCCTTTGTCCGAACATCGACAGAGGGCAGGAAGGCCCTGCGGGTTACCCTGCGGCATCCATGACCGGGGCCGCGGATCCGCTCAAGGGAGGGGCGTCGGCTTTATGGTCATCTTGCGCTGGATCGCCGCCGACCTGTCAGGAGGCATCATGGAGAGCCAAAGCGCCACGAGCGAGGTCTGTCCGGCGGCCTGTGCCTGTGCCTCAACCGCACGGAAAATGTCGATGACCGTCTCGTCGTCCATGGCGACCAAGATTCCCACTGCCTTGTCGGGCGGCATGCCTGTCAGGTACCGGGCGTTCTGATCGATGTTGACCCTTCTATTCTCGTACTCTTTCGCCTTGGCGTTGAATGATTTCTCTCGATCGTCGAGCGCCTTTCCTCGCGCGTCCAATTCCTGAACCTTCTGTTCGATCTCGGCGTTCTGACCGGCGATGTTCGCCTCGCGCTGATCGAGTTCGTCCGAACGGGCCCGAAGGGCCTCGAGTCGCTTGGACATCCGTTCCTCATCGAGAAGGGCGGGACTCGACGCGCCGATGCCGCCGCCCGTCCTGGCGGCAATGCCCAGGGAGCGGTAGACGGGGCCCAGAAGCGACTTTGCGTCGATGAGGCCGATGTAATCGAACCAGACGATTCCTCCGACGATGAGAGCCACGATGAGAAGAAGGAGGAGGACAATGCGGCCGAGGACGCGAGGTCTTCCGAAACTTGCCATGACGCACTACCCTCTGGATGCGGCGACCCGGCTCGACACCAAATCGTCGAGAATTTTCGTCTCTTCGCGCTCGGCGAGGCGGTAGTACTCCGCCTGTCTGCGCTCCTTGAGCTTGTCTATGGATTCGCGCTCCACGCGTTTTCGCACATATTCCTTGCGGGCCTCTTCGCGTTCGCCGTCGGCAATGACCAATTCCTTGCAGACTTTGTCCCGTTCGCGGTCCAAGCGCATCAGATAGTATCCGGAACTCCTGTAGTCCTCGAGGCCGCGGCCCCGAGCGAACATCTCCTGCGTCGTACGGTGCCGATTTTCGGCTATCGTCTTGAGATTCGCCTCCAGGAGGCTGCAGTGCGACGCTTTTTCGGCGAGGACGAGTTCGGCGCGGCGCTCATGGAAAGAGCGCACCTCGAGGAGCTTCTCGAACTTGAACTGGAAGCGCTTCACGCGAACGTCCCTCCCTCGCGGGCCTCACCCGGCGACCCGCCGGCATTCGGCTCGCCATTCGCCCCGATCGAAGCATCGACGAGCGTCGGGCCGAAGCGAGCGCGTTCGTCCGCGGCATAGGCGGATATCTCTTGCGCCGGCACTTCTATGCCGGCGAGAGCGGAAAGGCGTCGCAGAGTATCGGCGATCGGGGCCTTTTCCTCGACCGTCTGCATCAGAAACTCCTCCACCCCTTCATGCTTTGCGAGCGCTTCGTCCACGGCCGGGTTCGTTCCCTTGACGTAGGCGCCGATCGTGATCATATCCTCATTCTCTTCGTAGATGGCCATGACCCTGCGGACGTAGCCCATGACCTTCTGGGTGATGGGGCCGGTCACCGCTCCGACGAGGCGTGACACGGACTTGAGCACGTCCACCGCCGGATAGTGGAAGCGTTGCGCGAGTCTGCGCGAGAGGACGATGTGCCCGTCGAGTATGCCGCGCACCGTATCCGCGACGGGTTCGTCCATGTCGTCGCCGTCGACGAGGATCGTATAGATGCCGGTGATGGACCCTTTGTCGGAGGTGCCCGAGCGTTCGAGGAGCTTGGGCATCGAATCGAAGACGCTCGGCGTATAGCCGCGCGTCGCGGGAGGCTCGCCTATTGCAAGCCCGATCTCGCGCTGCGCGCGCGCGAAGCGGGTCACCGAATCGAAAAGCAGCATCACGTCCTTCCCCTGATCGCGGAAATACTCCGAAACGGCTGCGGCGACGTAAGCGCCTCGAAGCCGTGCCAGCGGAGAAGTGTCGGAGGTGGAAACGATGACGACGGAACGGCGCAAGCCCTCCTCGCCGAGGTCGTTCTCGATGAACTCCCGCACTTCGCGGCCCCGCTCGCCTATGAGGGCGATGACATTGACGTCGGCGTCGGTGTTCCTGGCGATCATTCCGAGAATCGTGGACTTGCCGACGCCCGATCCGGCGAAAATGCCGATGCGCTGCCCGCGCCCGAGGGGCAGAAGCCCGTCGATCGAGCGCACGCCCGTGACCACGCGACGCGTTATGCGCTTCCTTTTCAGCGCGTCGGGCGGCCGGGCTACGGCGGGATAACGAATGTCCGACCAGACGTCGCCCTTGCCGTCGGCCGGACGCCCCATACTGTCAAGGACTCGTCCCAGCAGGCGGTCGGAAACCGAAACCTGCAGAAGCTCACCCGTTGCGATCACCGAGCAGCCGACCTCTATGCCTTCGAGGCCTTCATATGCCATAAGCTGGACCGCGTCCTCTCGCAGTCCCACAACTTCCGCGTAGGCCTCCTTGCCCAGCCGAGGGACGAGGATCTGGCAGACTTCGCCTATGACCGCCTGTGGACCGCGGCTTTCGACGAGTAGGCCGAGGACCTTGGTTACCCGGCCCACGTATTTTATCGGATCGGTGCGCTCTACCGCGTCCAGGTACTTCGCCATGCCGTCCATGTCAACCTTGAACCTTCCCGCGCGCCCTGATCGGAGCTACGTCGAGGATTCTCTCCTCGAGTTCGTGCAGCTGGCTCGAAATGCGCGCGTCGATTTCGCCGAAGTCCGTCTCGATCACGCAACCGCCGCGATCCACGGTCGAGTCCTCGACGATCGTCATCTTCTTCGCGTTTTCGGTCATCTGCACGAAGTCCTTGATGTGCTCCGTAGCGAGCTGGAGATCGGCGAGATTGACACGGACGATCACGTCGCTCTTCGTTTTGAGCTTGCGCAGGGCCTGACCGATGTTTTGCACGACGACACTCTTCTGGTTTTCGGAGATGACCTTGACTACCTTCCTCGCGACCAAAAGCACCAGCTCGACAACCTGGGCCTCGGTCTGTTCCAATATCTCGGCCCTTTTGTCCATCGCCCTGTCGAGGATGACGTGCAATCGTCCGATGAGTCGTTCGACTTCCGCCTTGCCTTCGCCGTAGCCGGTCTCTCGGCCCTCTTCGCGACCCTTCTTCGCCGCTTCGCGCTCGGCTGCGTCCAATTTCGCCCGGGCGCCAGATTCGAGCTCGGCCACGCGCTTCTCGGTCTCACCGAGAATCCGAGCCGCTTCCTCTTCGGCTTCCTGTCTTATCTTTTGCGCCTGATTGGATTTGCGCCTGACCTCTTCGAAGGCAGCGGTCTCTGCCTCCTTAACGATGCGATCAGCCTCCGCTTTCGCCGCCGCGATAAGCGCTTCCTTTTCCTTTTCCCAATCGGCCTTGAAGACCTCGGCCTCGCGCCGGAGATCATCGGCCGTGGGTCCGAGATACTCGGGAACGACCTGGACTTCCTGCACTTCGTTTACCGACTCGGCGTCGGCGTGAAGATGCTTGTCGAGCACCATCGTCGATTGGAGGTTCACAATTTCGTTCGGACGGAAAACGGTTTTCGCCATACGCTTCCTTCGTGCCGCGGAACGTCGCCCCTACTGTACGAGCTCATCTCCCTCGCCGCGGGATATTATGATCTCGCCGGTCTCTTCGAGGTGACGGATGATCGAAACGATCTTCTGCTGAGCCTCCTCGACATCTTTTAGCCGCACCGGTCCCATGAACTCCATATCTTCCTTGAGCATGGTCGCGGCGCGTTTGGACATGTTCTTGAATATCTTCTCCTGCACCTCTCCATCGACGCCTTTGAGAGCCTTCGCCAATTCCTGACCGTCCACCTCGCGCAGGACTTTCTGGATTGAGCGGTCGTCCAAGAGGACGATGTCCTCGAAAACGAACATCTTCTTCTTGATATCCTCGGCGAGTTCGGGCGAATCCTCCTCCAGCGCCTCGATTATGCCCTTCTCCGAAGTTCGGTCCACCAGATTGAGTATTTCGACGATGGAATCGACGCCGCCGGCAGCGGTGAAGTCTTCGCTCGAAAGCGTGGACAACTTCTTTTCGAGAACGCGCTCCACTTCGCGCAAGACTTCGGGCGAGGTCCGGTCCATCGTCGCGATGCGCTTCGCGACGTCGGACTGGACGTCATGCTGCAGCTTTTGCAGAATATAGGCGGCCTTTCCCGGTTCGAGATAGGCGAGGATGAGGGAGATCGTCTGCGGATGCTCCGTTTGAATGAAGTTCAAAAGGTGAGCCGGGTCCGTCCTGCGTATGAAATCGAAGGGACGGACCTGAAGTGAGGTAGTCAGCCGGTTGATTATGTCGATCGCACGCTGCGAGCCGAGCGCCTTTTCGAGCAGCTCGCGTGCATAATCGATGCCGCCCGAGGTTATGAACTCGGCCGCCATCATGAGTTCCTGAAACTCGCTGAGCACCTGATCCTTCTGCTCGGGCTCTATAGTATCGAGGCGCGCAATTTCATAGGTCAGTTTCTCGATCTCGTCTTCTCGAAGGTGTTTGAATATCTCGGCCGAGATTTCGGATCCGAGCGTGACGAGAAAAATCGCCGCCTTTTGGCTGCCGACGAGGTCCTTCGTGCTCTTGGACTTCTTGGGCGGGATCGGTCCGCCCCCCACGCTCACACCTTTCCCTCTCGCCTGCGCCTGCTGTGCCATGGACTATTCCTCCCGGATCCAGGTCCGAATGAGCTGAGCCACGTCCTCGGGGTGTTCCTTCGCCATGTTGATGGCGTGCTCCTGGAGTTCGAGACGCTTGCGTTCCTCGACCGACATGGACACCTCGATGTTCTGCTCTTCGGCCTGGCGAATCGCATTCTCACGCAGCATGCTCTGCTCGATGGCGCGCTTCTCTTCCATGATGCGGCGCCTGCGCTCAAGCTCCCGGGAAACCACGCGGAACACGATGAAGGCGATCATGAGTACGGCCAAACCGATGAGCGAATAGAGAATGACCTGATTCAGCTGCACTCGGCGCAGATACTGCTGATCCTCGATGGCGAACTGAGAGGTGCGATCGAAGGGTATATTCTGGACCGACACCGAGTCGCCTCTGTCCGGATCATATCCCACCGCATCCTGTATGAGATCCTGGGCTTCCTTCAATTGGTCGGGCGGAATGGGCAGATACTCGCGGTCGATCCCACCCTGAGGGAGCAAGACGAGGCGGCCCTTGGGGTCGTATTTTTCGCGCCATTGGCCGTCGATGTTAACCGAAACCGTGACGCGCTGAATCGAGGGCGAGGTTTCCTCGTCGATGTTGCGCTTGTTGATCTCTTCGTTCTGCGTGAGGGAGTGCTGGGTCATCTTGCCCTGCGCGTTCTGGAGATCCTTGTACGCGGGCGGCGTCTGACCCTCCGTCCCGGCCGGCCCTTCCGGATTGAAGCCCGTGCCTTGCCATTCGGTCGTCGTCTCGACCTTGGATCGCGTGATCGAAGGCACGATAACCGAATCGTCATAGGGAGAATGGGGTGTGCGCGGCTTGATCGTGACCGGGAAGAACTCTTCGGTATTCACGTGCTTCTTCGACATGTCCATGTCGATCTTGATGTTGAGATCGCGCACACGGTCGGACGTGTATATCTGCTGCAGCGCCGTGAGGACCTTCGCACGATACTGCGCCTCGAGGTCCATGATGAGCTTCTGTTCCTGCTTTGTCCTCTGCAGGCGGTCGAAATCGGCCATGTTGGCGAAGTCGTTCAAAATCATGCCGTTTTGGTCGGTGATGACTATGTTGTCGTCGGTGAGCCCCTCGACCGCGAATTTGAGTATTTTCTGTATTCCCTCTATCTTCTTGCGATTCGTCGTAATGTCCGAGCCGGGCTTTGGATACAGGATCACGCTCGCGGTAACCGGCTTTTGGTCCTCCTGGAAAAGCTCCTTCTCGGGCATGACAAGGTTCACATCGGCCTTGTCGATGTCGTCGAGCGCCTCGATGTGCCGCGTCACTTGTGCAAGGATCGCGCGCCGCAGGTTCACATTGCGCTCGAAGTCCGTCACCGTCCAGCTTTGCATGTCGAAAATGGCCCAGGGGTCGGTGCCCTTGGGGATGAGGTCGTCGCGTATCAGTATGCTCCGGGCGCGCAGAGCCGTTTTCTCGTCCTTGACGTAGACGAACTTGTCGTCGCCCACGGTATATGCGATGCCTTGAGAATCGAGTTTGTTCGTGATGAGTTGCATCTGGTCATCTGTCTTAATCGGCGAGCCGAGGAGCTTGACCATGGTCGGCGCCGCCGAAACGCGGAGGAGAACGACCACCGCTATGATCGCGACGAGCACGATGCCGGACAGTATGAGCTTTTGGACCATGGTCCATTTGGACCACATCGTCCTCGCCTGCTCCACAAGCTTTTTCAACCAATCGTTCATGTCCCCCCCCAGCGCGGACCTTTCGTCCGCTCATCGAGCCGGCCGGATTCGCCCCACACGGCCATCGTCGGCTCCGGCACCTCCCCAATCGGCGCCTAGCCCTGCCATGTGCGGTTCGCCACCCGCTCACCTCGTGTTTATCACGTCCCTCCATGCGGTCACGACGCGACTCAATATCGTTCGCGCGATGTTGAGCGTCATGTTCGCCTGGGCCATCGCTATCGTCACATCCTGGACATCCACGGTGTCCGGATTCACGAGCATTTGCTTCACGGCGTCGTCGCTCTTGATCTGCGAGGAATTAACTCCATCGATGGCCTTCAGTAGCGAGTTTTCAAAGGCAGAGGCACCTTGCGCCGCAACGCCGCGGGATTGCCCCGAAGCGGCGGCTTCGATCCTGTCCGCCGGCGAAAGCGGCCCCGTAAATCCATCGGCAGTGTAGTGCATGGGATTGGTGCGCGCAAGGCGAGCCGGTGTCGCCGCTCCCGCCATCGAATCCGCGGACCGTAAAGGCGCGGTCAGTTGCGTCAGATTGATCGCCATTCACTACCTCCCGATCTCGAGCGCCTTCAAGAACATCGACTTGGATCCGTTGACGATGGCCGCGTTGGCTTCATAGGCGCGTGAAGCAGCGATGAGATCGACCATCTCCGTGACGATATTGACGTTCGGCATCTCTACGTATCCGGCCTTGGGCCCCGCTTTTATCGCGTCCGGATGCGTCGGATCGTAGACGAGCCGGGGCGGCGAAGTGTCTTTCTCGATCTCGACGACGCGCACTCCACGCCCGGCCCCGTTATCGAGCTGGCCCGGGACGAAGGGCGTCCTATAGAAAGGCTGATCGACACGCGGGCTCAAGATAACGCGGCTACGCTGGAAGGGGCCGCCTTCGGGTGTCCGGGTCGTGCTGACGTTGGCGATGTTGTTGGCGATGACGTCCGAGCGCAGGCGTTCGGCCGTCATGCCTGTGCTCGCGATATCGATCGAGGTGAAGAGCCCCATAACCTATTCCTACCTCAAGACCAGGTTGACCTGGCCGAATTCGTAGCTCACCGCCTGTGCCTGGATAGTGTACATGAGCTGATTCTGCACCGAGGCCATGAGCTCTTCCTCGGGATCCACGTTGTTTCCGTTGTTCTTGGAGGTCGTCATGTAGTCGAGCACCCGGCGCGGCTGCACGCCTCGGTAGTCCATCGGCTGATAATTCGATATGTGGCGGGGATCGTCGACGGCGAGCTCGAGCGCCGGCCGATCCTGGACCGACTCGAGAGCGCGCTTGAGCGAGGACTCGAAATCGACGACCGAGCGCTTGAAATTGGGCACATCGGCGTTCGCGATATTGTCCGCGATCACCTGTCTTCGCAGCGTAGCCACATCCATCGACCTTTGGAGCAGGTCGACCGTCTTCCCGAACGATGTCCCTTCGAACATTCACTTCGCTCCTGGGAGAGATGAGGATTCTTTTTCAAATCCATCTCCCTTCATATATTTTCGGCCTTCCGGGCCCCCAATTTAGTCAAAACCGAATCCCAGATTGGGGTGAACCGACATAAAAACCGAGGCGGAGAAAATAGCGAGAAGCGAGAAAAAACTGAGCCACAGAGGCACGGAGGGAGAAAAGAGTAGAGTAAAAGCAGGTTGACCGATGAAAGAACCCCATTATATTCAGGGCTCAAGGCCGTGTGGATTCTAAAATTCATGGTACTATTCACGTTCGCTCCCACCATGTAGCTCATCCTTTCCCTATTCCCTTTGCTTCGCCTCGTCTCCTTCATATTCCGCTCTTCTTCGCTCTGTGCCTCCGTGGCTGTCGTCCTTTCCTGCCTTCCTAAAGTATGTACTTGCTCAGGTCCTGTCTTTCGGCGAAATCCTTGAAACGGGCGTCGACATAGGCCTCGTCGACGGAGACCTTGACTCCAGCCATTTCGGGGGCCTCGAAGGAAAGTTCCTCGAGCAGCCGCTCCATGACAGTCTGAAGCCGTCTGGCGCCTATGTTTTCGGTGCGTGCGTTGGCCGCCGCTGCGATCTCCGCAATGCGCGATACGGCGCCGGCGTTGAACTCGAGCTCGACACCCTCTGCGGAGAGAAGCATGCGATACTGCGTGATGAGAGCGTTCTTTGGCTCGGTGAGGATGCGCTCGAAGTCCTTTCCCGACAGAGCCTCGAGTTCGACGCGGATCGGAAAGCGCCCCTGAAGCTCGGGGATGAGGTCCTGGGGTTTCGATACGTTGAAAGCACCTGCGGCGATGAAGAGAATGTGTGTCGTGTCGACGGGACCCCACTTTGTGTTGACCGTGGAACCCTCGATGATGGGCAGGATGTCGCGCTGGACGCCCTCGCGCGATACGTCGACGCCAGCCGAACTGCGCCCCTCGCGATTGGCGATCTTGTCAATCTCGTCTATGAAGACAATACCTGTCTCCTCGACGCGATGGCGGGCTTCCTCTGCGGCACGGTCCGGATCGACAAGCTTGTCCAGCTCCTCCGCAGCGAGTATACGCCGGGCCTCGGCGACCGTCACGGACTTTTTCTTGCGTTTTCCGCCGAATAGACCGCCGAGTCCTCCAAGGCCACCCAGGGCGACTTCCATCTCCTCCATCTGATTTCCGGAGAAAATCTCTATGGCCGGCCCCCCGCCCTGCACCATTATCTCGACCTCGCGTTGGTCGAGTTTTCCGGCACGGAGTAGAGAGCGGAACTTTTCGCGCGTATCGGCGTTGGCCGCGCTTTTCGACTCGCCTGCGATCCCGAGGGGGATATAGGTCGCCTGAGTGGCTCCGACAGGTTCGGTCGCCGACTTTATCCCCGGCAAAAGGAGGTCGAGTAGCCGTTCCTCGGCGCGACGTTCGGCTTCTTCTCTCACGCCGGCCTGCATCTCGGTCTTGACCATCGCGATGCCGGCGGCCATCAGGTCGCGGATCATGGACTCGACGTCCCTGCCGACATAGCCCACTTCCGTGTACTTCGTGGCCTCGACCTTAATGAAGGGAGCTCCGCAAAGCTTGGCCAGGCGCCGTGCTATCTCCGTCTTGCCGACGCCGGTCGGGCCGATCATTAGAATGTTCTTGGGAGCTATCTCGTCGCGGATGTCCTCGGGAAGGCGCTGGCGCCGCATGCGGTTGCGCAACGCGACGGCGACGGCTCGCTTGGCCTTGAGCTGGCCGACGATATAGCGGTCGAGTTCCTCGACGATCTTCCGAGGGGTCATCGTCGCGAAATCTTCGCTCATCCTATTTCCTCCACCACCACGCGGTCGTTCGTATAGATGCAGATTCCCGAGGCGATGCCAAGGCTGCGTGTCGCGATCTCCTTTGCCGGCAGGGTCGTGCCGTCGAGGTAGGCCAGGGCCGCCGCATAGGCGTAGGGCCCTCCCGAACCGATGGCGACGACGTCCTCGGCGGGCTCTATCACGTCGCCGGTGCCCGATAGGAGCAGGGACTTTTCGGAATCCGCTACGAGGAGCATTGCCTCGAGACGCCGCAGCATCTTGTCCGTCCGCCAGTCCTTGGCGAGTTCGACGGCCGCACGGGTCAGGTCGCCCTGGTATTCCTTTATCTTCACCTCGAAATGCTCGAACAGCGTGAAAGCGTCGGCCGTAGCTCCGGCAAATCCGACGAGGACCTTGCCGTCCAGTATCGTACGCACCTTCTTGGCGTTGCTCTTCATCACGGTCGCGCCCATCGTGACCTGGCCATCGCCCGCCATAGCCACTTTGCCGTCGCGGCGTACGGCGATCACCGTCGTCGATCTTATTCGCATATCACTTCCCTCTCCCACCATGAGGGTGGGCTTGATCATAGACTCGCCTGAGTCGTTCCATGTCGACATGGGTATAGATCTGTGTCGTCGACACGCTCGCATGGCCCAGTAGTTCCTGGACCGCTCGTATATCTGCCCCATGTTCCATGAGGTGGGTCGCGAAACTGTGTCTGAATGAATGGGGCGTCACTCTGGCGCGAAGCCTTGCGCGCTCGGCATAGCCTTCGATAATCCATTCCATGCCGCGCTCGGTGAGCCTGCCGCCGCGCGCGTTGACGAAAAGATAGTGGACGCTTTCGCCACTCTCGGACTCGTCCTTGGAAATTCCGCCACCGTTCCGCCCCGTGCCCCGAGAGACGCGGCGGCAGGCTCCCGAGCCGGACCGGGCAAGGCGCGCGGCACGCAGAGGCAGGTAGGCGGCGAGTGCTTGGCGTGCGGGTAGAGCGAGAAAGACTATGCGTTCCTTCGATCCCTTGCCCATGACGCGAGCCGTACCGCCCTCGAGATCGAGGCGATCGAGAGTGAGTCCGGCGGCCTCGCCGACGCGGCAGCCGGTGCTGTAGAGGAGCTCGAGGACGGCACGGTCGCGGACGGAGCGGAAATCATCGCCCGACACACCCGAAATGAAGGCATTCGCCTCATCCTCGAAAAGAAAGCGCGGCAGTCTCCTGTTCGAAGGCAGAGATTCCATGTCCCGCGATGGATCCGTCGGAGCGGCGCCGAAGCGCACCCTGTAACGATATAATCCGCGCACGGCGGATAGAGCACGGTTCACGCTGGAGCCGGCCTTGCCCTCCGTTACGAGTTCGGCCGCGAAAGCACGCAGGTCCCGCGTAAGGACCTCGTCGACGCTCCGGTCGATGGATGCAAGAAAGACCTCGAAACGTTCGAGGTCCCTGCTGTACGAACTGACAGTGCGAGCCGATAGGCCCCGGACCGCGGCCAGGTAAGCCATGTACTCCTCAATCCTCCGGTCCACCTTCGCCCTCCTCGTCGTGTGTATGCAGATAATCGCAGTCGGGATTGATACACGCCTTGTGGCTGCCGGATTTCCTGTCGTACTTTTCGACGAGAAACCAACCGCACTGGGGGCAGGTGGAACCCGTAGGCTTGTTGTACGTGATGAAATCGCATTCAGGGTAGCGGCTGCAGCCGTAAAACTCCCGACCGCGTCCGTTCGCGCGTCGCCTGGCGACGATGTCGCCCGTACCGCAGCGCGGACACTTCGCGAGCGGGATCGAGCGAGTGTTGCGACACTCGGGAAAGCCGGTGCAGGCCAGGAAAAAGCCGAAGCGGCCGAGCTTCTTGACCATGGGTCTGCCGCACTTGTCGCAGACGATGTCGGTCGGCTCGTCGAGCCTCCCACGATAAGATTGGAGCTTTTCCATGACCTCGTCGACACGAACTTTGAAGGGACCGTAGAAATCCCGGATCATGCGCACCCAGTCGGTCCTCGCATCCTCGACCTCGTCGAGCCCGTCTTCCATGCCGGCCGTGAATCCTACGTTGACCACCTGGGGAAAAGACTCGACCAGAATATCGCTTATCATCCTACCGAGGGTGGTGGGTGCGAGTTGACGATTTTCGCGGGTGACATAATAGCGCTCGAGCAGCACCGAAATAGTTGGCGCGTAGGTCGAGGGTCGTCCGATGCCTTGTTCCTCCATCGCTCTGATAATGGAGGCGTCGGTGTAGCGCGAAGGCCCCTGCGTGAAGTGTTGCTCGGGACGGTACCGTTCGACCTTGATCTCCTCGCCTGAGCGAAGCTCGGGAGCATTACTTCCCCTCCCGCCGGTGCCTACGCCATCGGTGCCGCCGGAAGTTCTGTCCTCCTTCGAGGCGCCGAGTTTTATGACTTTATAGAACCCCTGTTCGACGATGTGCGAAGAACCGACGCGGAAGACTGCGTCACCGACAAGAATATCCGAACTCGTCGAGCGCACTTTGGCATTGCTCATCTGGCTTGCGACAAAGCGTTCCCAGATCAGGCCATAGAGGCGCACTTGGTCCCTCGTCAGATATTCCTTGAGTGAGTCGGGGTCGTAGGCAACGATGGTCGGCCGGACGGCCTCATGGGCATCCTGGACTTTGCCGTCGGAAACGAAGACGTTGGGTGATTCAGGCAGTTCGGCGGGAAAATTGGCGCCTATATAGCCGCGCACCTCTTCGATAGCCGTATCGGAGATGCGGGTGGAATCCGTGCGCATATAAGTGATGAGACCGATACGCGTCGAACCGACGTTGACGCCCTCATAGAGCTGTTGAGCGATCTGCATTGTCTTCTTGCTCGTATAGCCCAGCCTATTGGCCGCTGTCTGTTGGAGCTTGGAGGTAGTGAAGGGAGGCTTTGGCTTCATACTCCTCTCCGATTCTCGGATCTCTCCCACTATCGCCTTCTGCCCTTCGATGGCTGCGATCACCTCTGAAGCCCCGGCTTCGCCCTTGAGCTCCGCCTTCGCCCCGCGGAAGAGAACGAGCTCGCCCGAAAAGGCGCCGCGGCCCTTTCGGAAGTCTCCTTCAAGACTCCAGTACTCCTCGGGCAGGAATGATTCCACTTCCTTCTCGCGGTCGCAGATGAGACGAAGCGCGACGGACTGCACGCGGCCGGCCGATAATCCGTTCTTGACTTTCTTCCAGAGCAGGGGCGAAAGATTGTAACCGACGAGCCTGTCGAGGACGCGACGAGCCTTCTGCGCATTCACCTTCGTCTCGTCGATATCGCGGGGATTCTTGACGGCCTCGCGAATCGCCTGCGGCGTGATCTCGTTGAAGACGATCCGTTCCATGGGGACGGCAGATTCCTTCGACCGAAGCGCGTTCCGGATGTGATAGGAGATCGCCTCACCCTCGCGGTCATTATCGGATGCCAGCAGGACAAGACTGGATTTCTTGGCCGCTTTCTGGAGTTCCTTGAGGAGTTTGGCTTTGCCCCGGATGGTGAGATACTCGGGTTCGAAGTCGCCCTCGACATCTATACCGATACGCGACTTGGGCAGGTCGATGAGATGTCCCATCGAAGCAAGAACGGTGTACTTCGAACCGAGATATTTCTCGATCGTCTTGGCCTTCGCCGGCGACTCCACCACGACGAGAATGCCCTTGGGCTTTTCTTTGACCTTGGGCTTGGCCTTCGATCTCGCCGTCGCGCGCGGCTTGGCTTTAGCTGCGATTGTTGGCTTGGTCTTGGCCGCGACAGCGGAAGTTGCCGAGGCTGGTCTTTTCAATTGAGCCGTTCGCTCTGCCATGTTGCACTACTCCTATATCGTCAAGGCCCGCTCGCGCAAATCTGATCCGAGACCGAGCTCGGCACCGAGAGATGACGCCAGACGTCGTCCTTCATTCGCCCCCACGGCGCCGAGGGGAGCTTGCCGATCACCCTTCTGCACCTCGCCGCCCGGATCGGCTGGTGATCCCAATGCCATGCCCCAATCGGCGAAGAGGTCGGCGGCAGATGCAAGACGAGGCGCGCCCTCGGCCGCGAGCCGATCAATCCCCCCGCTCCTGCCTCCGCCCAGACAGTCGGCGGCCACCCAAAGGTCACGCCCTTCGCTGAGGGCCTCTCCCGCTGTGATAAGTGCGCCCGAACCCAAGGGAGCCTCCACCACGACGCATGCCCGCGCGACGCCAGCAATGATTCTGTTCCGCTCGGGGAAGCGATACTTCTGGATATCAGTTCCCGGCGGATATTCGGAGAGCAAAAGCCCGCCCGCGTCGAGGATCGCCGCCGCAAGCCTGCGGTTCGAAGGCGGATAGGCACTGTCTATGCCGCAAGGCAACACGGCGCAGGTCAAGCCGACGGCAGAGGCCAAGCCCCCAACGCCCGAAACCAGAACGGAGCCTGGATAGCGGCGGCGTACGGCCGCATCCAGGGCTCCATGATGAGCGGCCGCGTCTATTCCTCGGGCCAGCCCCGAAATGACCGTCAAGCCAGCGATCGAAATTTCAAATGCGAGTCTCCGCGCAGTTTCGAGGCCGCGTCCAGTCGGCATCCGCGTTCCCACTATCGCCACGGCGGGACTCTCGGGCCTAAGCATCGGGCCGCGGGCATACAGTCCGAAGGGAGGCTTCGCAGTTTCGCGGAGAAGGGGCGGATAATCGGGTTCGTCGAACTGGATAAAGCGCGCCCCGAGCTTGTCGAGAAGGGCCGAGTCGAGCTCGGCTTGCTCGAACAGGGCCATCGGCTTCCAGCAACGCCCCTCCAGGCGTCTGCCCAGCGTTCCTTCGAGGTCTCGAAGGGAAAGTACAGAGAGCCGGGCGGCATCGTCAACGATATCCCATAGTTTGAGTCGCTCCTCGGCGCGAAGGAAAGAGGCACGCTGGAGCGCGAGAGCGAGAAGCAGCTTTCTGGAGTCCGTCATCGCCATCCTCCTTCCCAATCTACGCTGAGCTGACGGCCAAACGATTGCCATAAGATTCCCATGCCCCGGCGCCCCTCCGATATGCGGCCTCTGAACGCGATTATTTTCTCGGAAAATAGTCTCGATGGTAGTCCTGAAGCGATTCCGGATCGATATGCGTATAAATCTGTGTCGTCGAAATATCGGAATGTCCCAACAATTCCTGGACCGTGCGCAGATCGGCCCCTCCGGCGAGGAGGTGCGACGCGAAGCTGTGCCGGAAGGTATGGACCTTGGCGACGACGCCGGATGCTTCCCGAAAGCCATCGAAACGCTTCCATATCCCCTTGCGCGAAATACCCGAACCGGCCTGATTCAGGAAAACCCTGTCCGAATGACGCTTTTTCTCGAGCAGCGGGCGAGCCTCTTCCAAATAACGCCGAAGCCAGAAGGCCGCGTCGACGCCGAAAGGCACAAGTCGTTCTTTGCGCCGCTTGCCGACGACGCGAATGACCTTCTCCCCCATATAAAGTTGATCGAACGTCAGAAATGAAGCCTCCGAAATGCGAAGCCCACAGGAATAGATGAGCTCGAAAAGGGCCCTGTCCCGGAGTCCGCGAGGGGACCCCACATCTATCGAAGCCAAAAACCTGTCTACCTCGTCCAGCGCGAGCACCTCAGGCAGGCTCCGGCTCTGCTTTGGCGTCTCGATGAGCTCGCTGGGATCGTCCGCCCGAAGTCCCTCGACTCTCAGGAACTTATACAGAGCATGGACGCTCGACACGACCCTGGCCATCGTTCTGCGCGATAGCCCCTCGATAGTCGCGGGGCCGCCGCTCGTCTGACGCCATACGAGATAGCCGAGAATGTCCGCACTCTTGGCAGATCCGGCCTCAAGGCCGCGCTCACCGAGCCAGGATGCGAGCATCGTGGCTTCGCGCAGATAGACGTCCGCCGTCAGCGGCGAACGACGGCGCGCCGCGAGGAGATAGGCACGGAAGCGACCCGCCAGATCATCCACGCTCAGGCCTCGTTCTTTTCGCCGCTGAAGCGCCGATCGCGGAGCACGGCTGGAATTTCCAGTTCGTCCTCGTCTTCGTTGCGCCCGAGCAGGTACTGCTTGCCACGTGCGGCGGCCGGACTTTCGGTGATGCGCTTCCATTCGTCGGGCGAGAGGTAGTCTTCGAGGCCTTTCCTGGACTCGACGCGCGCGGCTCTGCTCGAGTCGGTCGCAACGGCGCTGCGGTTGAAGCCAGTCGCGATCACGGTAACACGTACCTCGTCGCCAAGCGATGCGTCGTAGACGATGCCGGGAATCACGAGGGCCTCGGGATCGGCGCTCTCCGTGATGAGATTGACGATCTCCTCGTATTCAGTGAGCGAGAGGTCCTCACCTCCGGTAACGTTGACGAGAATGTTCCTCGCCCCTTCGATCCGCGCATCTTCGAGCAAGGGGTTATTCACAGCCTTGCTGGCCGCCTCGACGGCGCGGTTGTCCCCCGTGGCCGAGCCGATGCCCATGATGGCATCGCCCTGCCCCGACATGACCGTGCGCACGTCGGCGAAGTCTATATTGATCTCGCCCGGAACTGTGATGAGATCGGATATACCCTGCACACCCTGCCGGAGCACGTCGTCGGCAAGCTGAAAGGCCTGTTTGATCGGGGTCCTTCGCTCAACCACTTTGAGCAGATGCTGATTGGGGATGACGATTAGGGTGTCGACAGCTTGGCGGAGCTTTTCGATTCCTTCCTCGGCGAGCCTTGCCTTGACGCGGCCTTCGAACTCGAAGGGCTTCGTGACGACGCCCACCGTTAGGGCGCCCAGCTCGCGAGCCACCTGGGCTATAACAGGGGCTGCCCCGGTGCCCGTGCCGCCTCCCATGCCCGCGGTGACGAAAACCATATCGGCGCCGCGCAGCGCCTGAGCGACTGCTTCTCGATCCTCCAGGGCAGCCTTCTCGCCTACTTCGGGCTTGCCGCCTGCGCCGAGACCATGTGTCACCTTCGCGCCAAGGCCCAGGCGCGTCTCGGCTCTCGATAAATTGAGGGCCTGGATGTCCGTGTTCGCAACGATGAACTGTACGTTTCGAAGCCCTGCAGCGATCATTCGATTGATGGCGTTCGATCCACCGCCTCCAGCTCCGATCACTTTTATGACCGTGGGACTGACGCCCTTGTCCTCGACCACCTCGATAGTCATGTTCCCCTCCCCTTCCTTCCTATCGATCCACCGAGGCTTCCGCAGAAGGCCGATACATTCTGCAAAAGCCGTCCGAAACTTCGACATTTGCGCTCGGTCATGAAATACCGGGGCAACTGCCAAACTGATCTTGAGAGAAACCGACTCCCAAGACTGACTCCAATCTCAGAAAAAACCGTTCCTGATCCAATCGGCGAGACGACCGAGAACCGCCGGCTTCCCCTTGCCGGCACGCTCGTTCGCCCGCGGAACTTGCTTGAGTTCCGGTTGCATCGATTCTGCTCCAAGGAGGACAAGCCCCACGCCCGTGGCGTAGAGGGGACTCCGATACTCGTCCACGAGGCCCCCGAGACTTATCGGATTGCCCACGCGCACAGGCATCTGGAAAATCTCCGAAGCGAGTTCCGGAGCCCCATGCATGAGCGCGCCACCTCCAGTAAGCACCGCCCCACCCTTTATGTGTCGCCAGTGTCCCATCTTCTCGATGCGCTCACGCACCATATGGAAGGTCTCCTCCATTCGCGGCTGGACGATAGAGCAAAGCCAGCGCCGTGATTTTTCTTCAGGAGCGCGCGCGCCGACCCCGGGAACGAAAACGCACTCGGACGGATCTACGCCTTCCAGCCAGGCGGAAGCCGATTCTCGCTTGAGGCGTTCGGCCGCGTCCATAGGGATGCTTGCCATGATGGAGATGTCATTGGTCACTTGAGCTCCGCCGATTGGCACGACGCTGGTATAGTAGGGCGCGCCATCGGCATAAACGAGGAAGTCCGTGGTTCCGGCGCCCAGATCGACGAGAAGACAGCCGAGCTCTTTTTCATCCGAGTTGAGCACCGATCTCGCTGCGGCTAAGCTCTGCAGGATGAGGCGTTCGACCTTGAAACCTGCGCGGTTGACACATTTCACGAGGTTCTGCGCCGTCGTCACCGAACCAGTGATGATATGTACCTCGGCCTCCAGTCTGACGCCGATCATATCGAGGGGATTTCTGATCCCCTTTTGGTCGTCGATGATGAAGGTTTGAGGAATTACGTGGAGAACTTCGCGGTCCATGGGTATCACGACTGCCCGTGCGGCCTCGATGACCCGGTCGATGTCCTCGCGGGTGATCTCGCGGCCCTTGCCGGTAACGGCTACGACGCCTCGCGAATTGATACCCTCGACATTGGCGCCGGCAACGCCGACGAAACACTCTTTGGCCTCTCTTCCCGACATGAGTTCGGCGGCTTCGATCGCTGCCTCGACTGAGGCGAGTGTCGATTCGATGTTGACGACCACTCCTCGCCTAAGTCCTGTGGAAGGTGCCACGCCGACACCGATAATTTCGAGCACGCCACTTTCGTTGTACTCCCCGACGACGGCACGTGTGTTAGCCGTTCCCACGTCGAGTCCAACTACCAGATTGTCAGCCAGACTGTCCCTCCTTGCTGCGGTACACCACCGTGCCCGTCCTGAAATCGATCTCCGCCACCGAAGAACCCAAGCCGCGGCTGCCGAGGACATCGAGGACAAGTATGATAGAGCGCAGGGTCGAGGCGTTCAAGACGGCTGCTGCGCGCACGGGGATCCGATACTGAACCGGGTAAAGGACAAGCTCCATCTCGCCGAAGCGAGATTTGACGATCCGAATCTCCGAGAATGCGGCCAGCAGGGCAATATCACTCCGCTCGATCTCTCCGAGGGATGTGAACACGGGCCGCAGATCATCCGGAAGCTGTGTTCCTGGTCTGAAGCCTTCGAAGCGTATGCCCGAGATTATGGGCAAGCGATCGAGGCCGGCCCTTAGCTCGGCAGGATCGGCTGCTGCGAAAGCCATACCCGAATCATCAATCAAGACGATACGTTCTGTGCCGTCGGTCTCGACCAAAGTGGTAGCCACGGCCTTTCGCTCGCGGACGACGATACGCAGACCGCCGGGGAAGAGCCGCCGCACCTCGGCGTCGGCTATCTTCGGGTCCGCGAGAAGATTGTTTCGCAGACGAGCGGGGTCTATTGAAAAAAAGTATTCCTTATCGTGTATGAGGGCGGCCGAGAGCACCTCGTCGCGGCCCATCGTCTGCGCCCCGATGATGTCATAATGGGTGATCCGCAGCGCCGGCGGCAGGAGAAGAGCGACCACCGCGACCAGAGCCGCGGCGACTGCAGCCAAAAGAAGAAGAACGATCCCGCGGGCGGCAGGATCATGCGCGACCGAACGAGAGCCCTTACCCTTGGAAAACGGAGATGCGGAACCATGGCCGTCATAGAAGCCCTTGCCTGGGCCCTGGTCGGAGCCTGCGTTGAAACGAGAGCCAAAGCCACTTTCGCGATAGCGCCGAGAGTGGGAATCGGCTTGCCGCTCCGGACGGAGTCTGTCGTGAAGCGCGGATTCAGACATCGCCCACCTCCTGTGCGCCGAATTGCAGTGGGTCGGATTCGTCCCTCGCGTCCTCCGATCGCGATGCGGCGCCCCTGCTCAGGTTGTACAGCAAGCCGCATGTCCCTGCCGTCGAAATGAGGGCCGAACCGCCGGCCGAAAAGAAGGGCAGCGCCATGCCCGTTGCCGGCACGGCTCCCACGGCCACCGCGACGTTGATGAGAACCTCGACGAGTAGAAGGGCCGCCAGGCCGAAGGCGAGATATGACCGGAACGCATCGGGTTCCGAAAAAGCGATCCTGAATGCCCTCCAGGCCATGAAGGCCCAGAGCGCGAAAAAGGCCAGAACCCCGATAAAACCGGTCTCCTCCGCCCACGCGGCGAAGACAAAATCGGATTGCACCTCCGGGACGGAAGCGAGTTTGACCGTGCCCAAACCGATGCCCTTCCCGAAAAATCCCCCGGCGCGTATGGCACGGATCGAACCGAGAATCTGGTAACCTTGTCCGTGCGGCTCGTATGTCGGGAATAGAAAGGCGAGGATGCGCTTGAGTCTGAAGTCCGAAGTAAGGACCGATAGGGCGGCGAGAGGGGCGGTCGCTGCGCAAATGCCGATGAAAAAGGTATAAGGCGCACCCGCAGCCCAAAAAACAACGAGAGAGACGAGTGCGGCCACCACGGCGGTGGAAAAATCGTTCTGCAGGTATATGAGAAGGCAGGCCAGACACACGAGCAGAAATGGCGCAAGGAGAGAGGCGCTTCCATCGTAGCCGAAGCCTTGCTCGGTGGAGCGGACGGAGCGGCGATCCAATATATGAGCGAGATAGAGGACGGCTATAGGCTTCCAGAATTCGGAGGGCTGGAATGTGACTAGGCGAAGGTCGATCCACCGCGAAGCGCCGTTCCTGTTTTCACCGAGTCCGGGAACGAAGGGTAAAAGAAGGGAAGCCAGCCCAATTAGGGTGATGGGGCCGATCTTTGCGCGAATGTCGTCGAGTGATACGAAGGCACAGACTAGGAATACGAGGAGCGAAGGAACGAGATAGAGGGTCTGACGGATCACAAAGTAGCCTCCGCTCTTTCCGAGAGAGAGGGCGTAACCCGAAGAAGCGGACCAGAGCGTGGCCATGCCTAGCCCCGCGAGGAAGAGGAAGACCGCGAGTAGACCCGGATCTCCTCTCTTGGCCGCCCTCATTCGCTCGACATCGAATCCCGCGCTCATTCGTTCCTACTGAATTTTCAAGGTCGAGAGGGCGAGGATGGCGAAAAGGCCACCCAGGATCCAAAAGCGAGCGACCACCTTGGTCTCCTTCCAACCTTTGAGTTCGAAATGATGATGGATCGGCGACATTTTGAAGAGGCGTTTGCCTTTCGTCAGTTTGAAATATCCGACCTGCAAGACGACAGACAGGACCTCCATCATGAAAACGCCGCCGATCACGAGCAGAAGAAGCTCCTTTTTCACGATGAGAGAGAGAACGCCGAGAACGCCGCCCAGGGCGAGACTTCCGACGTCACCCATGAAGACTTCGGCCGGATGGGAATTGAACCAGAGGAACCCGACGCAGGCGCCTATGAGCGCGAGATTGAACACGGTCAATTCACCCGCGCCCTTCACATAAGGGATCGAAAGATAGGCGGCCCAGTCGGGGCGTCCCGTGATATAGGTAAGGACGGCGAAAGCGATGAGAGCCATTATCATGAGCCCGGTCGCGAGACCATCCAAACCGTCGGTCAAGTTCACGGCGTTGGACCAGTACACGACGTAAATGACGGCAATAGGCACCCAGAACGGACCGAGATCGATCACGGGATGCTTGAAGAACGGCACATACAGCTTGCCGACATCCGGACCGCCATTGAAATACAGTACGAGGACCACGGCCGTCGCCACGGCGACCTGAGCCAAAAACTTGAGCCAGGCTTTGAGTCCGTCCGAATTGCGGTATTTGATCTTGAGCCAGTCGTCCGCCAGCCCGATAGCGCCGAATCCCAGCAAGGCTCCCAGGGCGATCCAAGGGAAAATGTTGTCAAGGTCTTGCCAAAGCAAAACCGAAACCGCGACCGCCGAGATGATGAGGATGCCACCCATGGTCGGGGTCCCTGTCTTGGTCAAATGGCTCTCGGGGCCGTCGGCACGGACGGATTGGCCGAATTTGAGCACACGAAGACGCTCTATAAGCCAAGGACCCAGAAGAAAAGCCATGAGAAGCGCCGTTATCGCCGCGTAGGCTGAACGGAAGGTCAGATACTTGAAAATATTGAGCGCCGTAAAGTACTTGACCAGAGGAGAGAAAAGCTTCAAGAACATTCCGTTCCTCCCGGCTGTATCGATGTTCTCGGCATCATTGGCTCCAGCAATCTGCGGCGGCGCCGCCCTTGCCCAAGGCCTCGGACAGACGCTCCAACTCCATTCCGCGAGATGCCTTGAGCAAAACCATGTCCCCGGTCCTGAGCCAGGCGCATGCCGTATCGCGCAGGCGGTTGAAGTCCGTTTCGTGGACAAGAAGGCCGCGGAAGCCGGAGGCTCGCGCGGCATCGAAGGCGGGCCGAGTATCTTCGCCGAAAAGGAAAAGCGCGTCGGCCGATGATGCCCCTGCAGCTCTCCCGATGCGCCGGTGCTCGGCCGCCGACTGCGCGCCGAGTTCGAGCATCGACCCTATGACGTATAGTCGGCGCCCGCGCCAGTCCAGGGAGTCGCAGAATTCGATGGCGGCTTCGACGCTATCGGGGTTGGCATTGTAACAGTCCCGAACGATCGTGTACTCGCCGCGGATTATCTCGGAGCGACCGAATAGAGGTCGGATGGAAGAGAGCCCTGCGGCCACGTCTCCTGGAGGCGTCCCCACGCGCTCCGCAAGAGCCATAGCCGCGATGGCATCGATCAGATTGTGCCGTCCCGTCAGCGGAAATCGAAATTTCGAGGCCCTCCCAGTCGACTTCGAAGCCGTCCAGCCCCAAATCTTTGGCTCCGCGAAAGCCAATAGTGCTCCGCGCCCCGAACTCCCTGATTTCCCCCCTCACTCCCTCCTTTAGAAACTCTTTATAGACATCGTCTTCCCAGACGAATCCCCCCTGCCTCCCGTCGAAGCGCGAGAATATTTGTTTTTTTTCTTTGGCGATCTCGTCCCTCGAGCCGAGAATACCGATATGGGCAGTCCCGACGTTGGTTATGAGCGCCAGATCGGGTTCATAGATCTCGGCCAACTCACCCATCTCGCCAGAACGATTCATGCCCATCTCGAAGACCGCGATATCGTGAGCTGCGCTCATCGCGAAGACCGAAAGAGAAAGACCGATGTCGGAATTGAGATTGCCGGGATTGAGCACGAGGGAGCGACTCCGCCCGATTGCCGCGGCAGCGCACTCCTTCGTCGTCGTTTTTCCGCTCGAGCCGGTTATCCCCACGCGGAAAATGGAAGGGAAGCGCCTTCGATACTCCCGCGCCAGAACCTGGAGCGCGGCGAGGGTGTCGGCCACGAAGAGCAGGGCCGAACCATCGCTCCTCTCGGCTTCCGCCCGGGCGCGTTCCGCCTCCGGGCGTCGGTCGGCTCTGGCGATGATGCAACTCGCTCCGGCTGCCAAGGCCGCAGCGATAAAAACGTGGCCGTCCATTTTCTCGCCCGGAAGGGCGACGAACAGCGAACCATGGACCGCCTTGCGCGAGTCGACGACGACGGAGCGTATCTCGGCCGAGCCGTCGCCGACATACTCGGCGTGCAGGATCTCCGCCGCGGATTTCGCACTGAAAAGCGGGGACGACGAAGAACGGGGAGACTCAGCCATTGTCATTTCCCCGGCCGCTTTCCGGCACGACAATCATAAGACGGCGCGACGCGGCTATCTTCTCAAGACCGAGAGAAGCAGCCATCGCCGCGGCCCTTTCCCTGCTGGAAAGCACGGCGATGCCGGCGGCGAGCTTCCTATTCTGTTCGACCCAATCTTCCTGCTGCAGTTCGATGCTTTGTGCGCTCCCGGTCAGGGACTCATAACGCACCGCCTGCCATACGGTCCCGATAACGAGAAGGGATACGGCCAGAGCGAGAGCCGGGAGCAGATACCTATTCATGCGTTCGCCTTTCCCGCGGCCGTTTTCTTGCACGCCGCGCGTAGTTTCGCGCTGCGGGAGGCGGGATTTCGGACCTGTTCCTCGGCCGAAGGTTCCAGCGGCTTCTTCGTCAACAGATCGAGAAGCGCTCCCTCCCCACCTTCCGATATCGGTCGATCGGGGCTTGGAGTCGAGACGCGAGGCGATGAGAATTCCCGGAAAATGGATTTTACGACTCTGTCTTCGAGCGAATGAAAGGAGATCACCGCAACGATCCCGCCCGGCGCCAGCAGGTCCACCGCACGGCGAATGCCTCGCTCCGCGCGGCCGAGCTCGTCGTTTACCGCTATGCGAAGCGCCTGAAAGGTGCGCGTAGCGGGGTGAATCCGCCCGCGGCGATACGAGGAAGGGACGGACTCCCTCACGATTTCGGCAAGCCGTTTGCTCGTTGCGATGCTACCCGACCGTCTGGCTTCGACGATTGCCTTCGCGATGCGCCGCGAGAAGCGCTCTTCACCAAATTCGTAGATTATCCGTGCAATTTCCTCTTCCCGCTCCTGAGCGAGAATCTGCGCAGCGCTTCGCGGCGCTTCGGGCGAAAGGCGCATGTCGAGGTCCTCGTCCTTGGAGTAGCCGAATCCCCTGCCCGATTCGACGAAATGGTACATCGAAATGCCGAGATCGAACAACATAAGGTCCGGGGCGGGTCCCATCCAGGATTGGAGGACCTCGTCGAAGTATCCTGACAGAAAAGAAACCCGATCCCCGAAGGGCTCAAGGCGTCCCCTCGCCTTGGCTTGTATGCGGGGATCGGCGTCGATGCCTCGATATGAAAGATCGGGGTACCGAATGAGAAAGGCCTCCGCGTGTCCCCCCTCGCCCAATGTACAGTCGACCATAAGCGACTTTGGTCGGGGCGGAACGAGGATAGAGAGAATCTCCTCGAGCATGACCGGTCTGTGGACGAACTCCGCCACGGCTTCCCCGACGCCCTAAAGCGTCAGGCCTCCCAGTTCTTCAGCCGCCGCGAGGAACTCAGACTCGTTCTCCTCGAGATACTTCCGATATGCGTCCCCGTCCCATATTTCTATGTACTTGGAGATACCCAAGATGACGCATTCCTTATTGAGACCAGCGAACTCTCGCAGGCTTTGCGGGATCGCTATCCTGCCCAGTTTGTCTATTTCGACTTCCTGCGAGGGAGCCAGAATTCTTCGCTGCACGAGGCGGGCTCGCGCGGCGAAGAGGCTGGTCTGTTCCATGAGTTTGCGCGAAAGAGTGTCCCACTGTTCCGGCGGGAAGAGCCAAAGACAGTCATCCACTCCCTGTGTAAGTACGAAAGAGCTCCCGGCGAGTTCGCCGCGGAGCTTTGCGGGAAGGGAGAGTCGTCCTTTCTCGTCCAGGGTGTTCCTGAACTCGCCGGTCAATAGATTCATGACACTAGTTCCTACGTTTTACCACTTTTTCCCACCACTGATCCTATCTTATCGCCTGTCCGAATACTGTCAACAAAGGCAAAATAAAAAAGACTCGACAGAAATAGTATTTTGCCGGACTGTTCTTCACAGATGTGTAGGTATTGGGGCACTCGCTCGTCGCGCGAGGTCGCTTTGGGGTAGAGTGACAGTGCAATGACTCTTTACGAGCTTTATATAGTCTTTCCGGATGGGGACAATCAGGAAATCGAGTCCGATCTACGCATCGATGACCTCGTCGACCTCAATGGCTTGCGGCTGGAACTCCCTCTCGCCTCTCCGCGCATGATAGCCTACCGTGTGGTCAAAATCCGTCATCATGAGGAACAAGGCATATATTCCGTCTACCACTACCTCGAGCTCGTGCCGGCAGCGGAGCTGATCCGGTACTGCCGCTGAACTTAGAAATCTTCGTCCGCCTGGCCCTCGGGGAAAAGGTAGAGGTCGGGAATCTTGTGGACACGCTGCAGCGAAAAATCGGCGCGCGCCGCTCGCTCGGGCACCAGCTCGATGACCGCGAAATGTGACAAGTGATCGAAGCCGGGAACTTCGACGCGAATTTCGAAGGTCCATTGCTTTTCGATGTCGGCAGCCGGTCCGGGCACCGTTTGCGGCCAGAAAATATAGGTGCCGGCCGTGGCCCCTGCCAGCACGAAGGGGTTCTGCCAATTGGGATCGACCATCGGCACTTCGACACCGGCCTCGAGCAGACGCACTCGGCCTTCGCCCAAGGGGGCGAAATTGCGGCCGTCGAATACTCTTCCCATAATGGTGGGAAAATTGTAAGCGGGGCCCTCGGCCTGCGCGGCAGCGGGCTCTTTTTCTGATCCGTAATGGCCCATAGTCCGCCTGGGAGCATGGCTAACTTTGCTCCACCCTTCCTTGACGAGCGAGATGACATCGGCCCGGCGCTGAACCTTGTCCAAACCTTCTTTTTCACTGTAGGCCAGGCCGCGACTGGAGACTATGTATTCCGGCCTGACTCTGTTGAGGACATAGCAGGCGACATCGTGCCTACACTGATCGCAGGTGCAATACCCCAGGCGCTTTTCTTTTGTCTCGTTATCGAAAAGCTCGTCGACGACGACCTTGACCATATCTTCCATGACGTTTCGAATATCCATCATTCCTCCTCGCGGCGCAGGGCGTCCGCCTTCGACACTTGGGCGCAAGAGCGTGGGCGCAACATGTGTTCCTGCGCTCAATTGTATCCATTTAGAGGGCTTCCGCAACGAGGAGTTTCGGGCCGCAGGGCCAATCATCGTCTCTCGGTCGGAATGCTCCTTTTCATACGAGGAGTGCCATTGCCGCCTTGCGGGCCTGTTCGGAAGGTTCGGCGACGAAGACGCGGATGCGTCTGAGTGAGCGTGCAAAACCGGCCACGACCTCGGGGCTGAACACGGTGGGGCTGCTGGGAAAGGTCGAATAGGCTGCGTGTGTCTTGTTCGCCAGCTTCGTGCCCTCCTCGGCGAGAACCTGAAGATCGGTTTCGAAAGAAACCGGTTCGGGCAAATCGATAACCACATCGAGAGGCCGGAGCCGTGCGCCCTCGCGTCCGGCCCTTTCGGAAAGTTCGGTCTCGAGGCGTAGGCGTGCGCCGAGGTCCAGAATGGCTCGGTGCCGCTCGTCCTTCTCGTCGAAAGGGATATCGAGAAGCACAGGGTGGAGCCTGCCCTCAAAAACAGCCTCGGCAAGGGCGAAGGGAGCGAATGAAATACCTCGAAGACGGGCATAGAAACCATCGTCGTCGAGACCATAGAGGTCTTCTGGTGCGAGCACCGCCTCGCCGAGAGCCAGGAGGACTGCCTTCTTTATCATAGCGGTGGCCGAACGGACGGCACGGTGCCAATAGACCGATCTATACATCAGATATTTCGAGAAAAGAAGGGACTCGACACTCATGAGACCGCGCTCTTCTATGGCGAGACGGTCGCCCGGGCCCACGTCCACGCGCTGGAATACAAATTCCGTGTCCTGTATTCCATAAGGCACGCCGCAGAAGGCCGCATCGCGACTTAGGTAGTCGAGCTTGTCGGGGTCGAGAACCCCCGACAAAAGACCGCGGAAAAAGCGTATCTCGCGATCATTCTTGTCCGGAATACCTTGATCGACGATGGCGGCGACAGCCTGAGGATCCGCCCCGGTCGCACCCACAAGCGAGCGGAGCGGTTCGGCGACAACTAGCTTGGCAGTGAGGGACTCGTGCTCCGCGAGAGGTAGCTCCTTCAGGGAATGGGCGAAGGGGAAGTGCCCCAGATCGTGGCAGAGAGCGGCCGCGAGATATGAACAGAGCCCCTCTTTTGACACGAAAGCGAGGCTCCCGCGCGCGGCCAAGGCCCAGGCCAGCCTTCTGGCCATATGTAAAACACCGATGGAGTGGGCACGCCGCGTGTGGGTCGCTCCCGGATATACGAGGTGGGCCGGACCGAGCTGCTTGATACGTGCAAGCTTCGCGAAGGGAGGTGAGGAGGCGAGAGCCTCCAGTTCCGGAGTGAGCAGGATGTTTCCCCAGAGAGGATCACGAACGGGTTCGGTAAATGCGGATGTGAGATGCTCGAGCGGAGAGCCGGACATGTGAATTGCCTCCGGTTCATTTGACCCAGTATGACGTATGTGCTACATATTACATGACATGGCTAGAAAATATAAGGCGACGGCGATTCCTGTCGGACTTTTCGCGTTGACCTTTCTTTTCGGAATCTCCCTGCTGTCCTGCGCCCACAGACGGCCCGAGAGCCTGCCGCCGCAATTGTCCGGCGCAGGTGGCGCTTCCAAGCCTGCGCCGCAATCGGCCGAGGCCGGGCCCGCCGTTGCGCCCTTGCCTACTGCTACGACGTCCCTCGGTCCCGAGGCCACGCTCGCCGCCTCGCTCCGTGCCTACGGTCTGGGCGCCGACCACCCGATCCTGCCCGAGGACTTCGATATCGGAGCTTTGCAGGACCTTCGAAAGCAGGAGGGTGCGGCCAAGGATATTCTTCCCGTGGTGCAAAAATTCATCGCAGGCTTATCCGCCGGAACTTTGAACGCCGACCTGATCGATCCGGCCGTCCGGCCGGCCCTCTCTCTATTATTGGAGCCTTCGGACAAACTTTCGCCGGCAAGCGCCGCCTCCTATCGGATCGGATCGATCGAGGTGACGGGCGACAGCGCTTCCCTCGAGATCGGGATCCCGAACAAGGAATCGAAGAACGAAATTGTACACCTCAGAGGGCGGCTCAGCCTGGGACTATCGGATGGCCGCTGGTATATCGAGGCCTTCGTGCTTGATCGCGGGCCCGCGCCCGACGCGGAAAAGGACGGCGCCTTTGATCCCGACACTCTGCAACAAACGCCCTGAGGAGCCATGATATGGCCACGACCCTCAAGAGAATCGAGAAAGAGTTCATTCTGAATGCGGTCATGGAGGAAAAAATCCGTCTTCTCCTCATAGCCGGAGCCGGCGAATGGCCGGTTCTCTTTACCGGAATCGACGATGACGAAATCGTACTTTCACACACCATGCCTCTGCGGCTTCTCAGGCGCAGCGAGCGTTATGAGCTGCGTTTCGTGTATCGAGAGCAGCCGATGGCCTTTCGATCCAGAGTCCTCGAGGTCAAGGAAACGAGCCTCACCATCGAAATGCCCGATACCGTCTATAAGAACCTGGGCAGGCGATACAGCAGGCGTGCTCCGCCGCAGCAGATGGCTGTCTCTTTTTCGTTCAAGGGCGATCGCTACGACCTCGCCTTTCCCGTGACGCGGGAGTTCGACCCCGTAACCGAGCCCGAACCCTCCTCCGCCTTCGATCCTGCGGACATTCGAGCCTTGGTCCGAGAGTTCGATGCTCGCGCCGAAGAATACGCTAACGAAAGATCCGTACGCATGTTCAAGGATCGGATTCCCGAGAGCCTCGAGGAACGGCTCATCGTCCGTACCGGCAAGATATACTACCTGCCGACGGCCATGGGTGGGCTCCCCCTCGTCGATCCCTATGTGCGTCCGCGGATCGTGACCCGCAACATTCTGGGCGACTTTCTCCGCGAACAGGAAACGCGCGACGACTTGATCGAGGACGAAGTGGCGCGATTCGAGCGTAACAAGAAGAATACGGGCGTTCTGTCCGAACTCATGATTCCCATGATATTTCAGGAGTACGTGATCGGGTATGTCTGCCTCGTCAACAAGCAGATTGGCAAGCCCCCCTTCGATCTGACGCTCCTCGAAACCTTCCACCAATTCGCCAAGGTCCTCGTTTACTCGCTCAAGATCAACGGTTATTTCCGCAATGCACCCAAAAAGGCCTCCGATTTCCCCGCCGAGGTGATCGACATCAGCGCAGGCGGGCTCTTGTTCACCAATGCATCCAAGGAGCTTGCCACCTCGCTGCTGCCCGGCAGCGCCATCGAAATCAACATAAGAACGGGAGGCCGCAGCGTGCGGGCAGGCGGTAGGGTAAAGCGTACATACCGCGACGCGGAGCTCGTATACTACGGCATAGAGTACGAAGAAATCGCTCCCGAGGATTTTCGCTTTTTCTTCGAGGCCCTGTACGGCAGAAGCTTCACCGACTCGGACGCGACGGGCATCGAAGGGCTCGGCATTCGAATGCCTTTGAAGCTAGACTGAACGGCATCGGAGATAATATGCCTCTCATCGCGGTCCGTTTTCGCGGACTCTATTCTTCGCTTTTTTCCGTCTTTCTTCTGTTCGGCACTTCCATGACGATCGTCGGCGCCTCTTTGCCCAAGATATTGTCGGACTTTTCCTGGAGTTACGGACTCGCGGGCCTGGTCATCGCGTCCGGAGCCGCCGCTTACTTTCTCGCGAGTCTGGCCGGAGGAGCGATACTCAAACGAATCGGTCCCAAAGCAACCTGTCTCATCGGTCTCGCGTTGAGCGCTTCGGGTCTGGCGTTTTTCGCGGCAAGTCCGTCGGTGCTTCTCAATTTTGCGCTCAACGCCCTCATCGGCGGAGGGCAGGGATTGATCGAGCCGACCATCAATTGGTCGGTGCTCCGCATGGACGACAAAGGCGACGGTCGCGCCATGAATCTCGTCCATGGCGCCTTTTCCATCGGGGCTGTGGCGGGCCCTTTGGCGCTGGGGCTCCTTATGGGCGTGGGGCTAGGGTGGACCATTCTCTATCGCGCCATAGCGGTTCTCTTTGCACTTCTTGCGGGCGTCATAATTTTCCTGCCCTTCGAAGTCCTGGGAGGCCGCGGCTCGAATGATAGGACAATATATGAGCCGCCGGCGGAAACGGCCTCGCCGGGAGGCTCGGCTTCGACATCATCGAAGACCGGTTCTAGCGGAGTGCCGCTCAAGCGGCGCCCAACCTATTGGTTGGGATTCGTCAGCCTCCTGCTCTACGTGGGCACAGAACTTGGTCTTTCGAATTGGATCGCGGAATACTTCGTACGGGTCTTCTCCTCGGCTCCGGCGATCGCGGCAGGGATGGTCTCGCTTTTCTGGATCGGGCTTCTCGCGGGCAGATTCGGTGCACCGGCGCTCTATCGCGGGACGCGGCAGGAATTCCTCTTGGCGCTCTCTTCGGTGCTCTTGGTCCTCGCAGTCATTTCGCTCAACATCGTGGGTTTCACAGCGGCGAAGACAGCCTCGATCTGGCTCGGTCCGGCCCTCACGTTTTTGGCCGGCCTGGGCTGCTCGGTCATTTACCCGATCGCGATCTCCCTCGTCGGAGCCTGCTCACCCGACGAACAGGAAAGCGCAGTCTCTTTCGCTGTGGCGGGAGGTGGGCTCGGACTCTTCGTCTTTCCCTTTATCATGTCGTGGGTGTCGCAGGCCTGGGGAATCCGCATGGGTTTTTTGGGCTACGGCCTCATGGCCGGCTTCACTTGCGTCGGTTGTTTCGTGCTCGCCGATGCCTATCGGAAAGAGAGGCGGAAACGGGGCGCTTGATAGGAGACGGAATTCTCCGAGAGCGAGGCGGACCGTAGAGGCTTAGAGAAATATCGCTACCTTCACACATCGGATTCGATACTGCAGATATCGTGATTCTCGCTCACTCAACGCCTTTGTGTCTCTGCGGTCCGGCGTATTCGATAGCATTGTCATTCGTTCCGCCAACCGTGTTCCCGAGCGAATGGGCGTCAGCTCTCCACCGCGACGCCCCGTCGCCTCTTGGGAAAGCGCTTGAGCATGGCCACGCAGTTGCGTCTTTGGTTGAAAACGAAACCCCCGTTCCAGTATTCGAGCGCCGCGAACAGGGCGTTGCCGCCGTCGTTCTCGTCCGCCAAAGAACCGCGAAAGGAAACATAATCGGCTAAGGCTTCGAAATTCTGCGATTCGAGAAGGTTCTGACGTTTGCGGTTGAATTGGTTCCATTTTTCCAGGTCCTTGAAGCCCGGTCCTTCGTCCTCGACGATGAGGTGGGCATGCTCGGGGCTGAATGAATACCAGACGCGTACCTTCCTCTCGACATCACACTTGTTTCCATGCTTGACGGCATTCTTGATGATCTCGCTGATCTGCTGCTCGAGGAGGTTTATTTCCTTTATATCGGGAGGAGCGGTTTGTACGATAAGGAGCGTAAAATATCGAATCTGACGAAAGTCTGAAGGAAACTCTTTATGGAGCATTTCGGTCTTATCGAAGAGGGGAGAGTTCTCGTCCACCTTGATCTCTTTGACGGGTTGCTCGCTCATCTAGGACTCCATCTTCCTCAGTGCATCGTCTATGGTTGGAGTGATGGGGAAATAGCCCATCAGCTTGGTGAGCTCGATGACCTTCTTGACCGAGCCGTGGATGTTTGTGATCACGAGCTTAAGACTCATCTTCTTGATCGTCGAGCAGATGTAAATCAGGGCGCCTATGCCGCTTGAATCGATGTAGTCGACGTTTTCGAGGTTGATGATGAAGCGCTCGACCTTCTTTTCGAGCATCTTCATCACGAGTTCCTTAAGCTTGTAGGAGTTGTAGAGATCCATCTCCCCGTTGACGTCGATGATGTAGTTCTCGCCGTTCTTCCGGATTTTGAGTTCCATGCGCTTCAGCTCCTCCCTCAGTTCTTCGCTTTCATGACGAGCACCGTCTGATCATCGTGTTGACGCGATTGTCCCGTAAACTCCAGGAGCTCGGCCCGTATACGCGCGGCGATATCCTGTGCAGGAAGCGAGTGGTTTCTCTGGACCACGTTCCCGAGGTTTTTGCGTCCGTACTGTTTCCCCTGGGCATTCATCGCCTCTATGATCCCGTCGGTATACATGACGAGGACGTCGCCGGCGCCGAGTGCCAGCCTTTTGGCCGCATACACAGTCGTCCTCTCTACGCCGATCGGAACGCTCTTTACTTCGACCGTCTCGATCGCATCGGCATGCGCACGGTAGATCACCACGGGTTGATGCCCCGCATTCGCGAGTTCGAGAGAGCCGCTGGAGGCGTCGGCGTCCACGAGCGAGACCGTCGCGAAGTGGTCCATGTCCACCATTCCCGATATCCCTCGATTCATCCACTGCAGCAAAGTGGCTGCGTCTTTTGTGGAATTGGTGATGAGATGCAGAATCGAGCGAAGCATTACCATGACGAGACTGGCGGCTACGCCCTTACCAGCGACGTCTCCGATGACGAGAACGGCCTTATCGGCCCTGGTTTGGATCACGTCGTAGTAGTCCGAGCAGACGCCCCTCGCAGGGCTCGAGAAAGCGCCGAAGCTGAGTCCGCGAAGCACCGGCAATTTTTTGGGAAGCATGGTCTTCTGCACGTTTTCGGCTATCGCCGCCTCGCGCTCGATATCCGATCGTTCGGCCGCTTCCAGGAATGTGAAGGAATTGGCAACGGCTATAGAGCCGAAGTTGGCGAGCAGCTTGCAGCGGTCGAAATCCCGCTCCGAAAAAATCCCATCCGGTGCCTTCACTACGCAGATGACTCCGATCGTCCTGTCTCGCACGATGAGCGGAGCGGCTATGACACCGCCCGGTTTCAGCCACTCATCGCCGCCATTGTCGGGGAGACGCGGATCCTCTCCGGAAGCCGCAAAGAAGTGCTTGCCGGTTTGAGCGACTTCGCCCAAAATGCCCTCTCCCAGGCGAAATCGAGCCTGCCGAACGAAGGAGCCGACACGATCCTCATTGCGGGGCAAGCTTTCCGGCAGCTTGAAGGGCGCCGTACAGGAGCCCTGCACGGAACGAACCGATATGGCATCCTCGAACTCGTCGGTGAGCAGCAAGAGGCCGCCGTCTGCACCGGTCCTTTTCACGGCTGCAGCTAGCATATTATCCAGTACGTCCTGCAGCGAGAAGTCCGCCTTCATGGCGGAACCCGTCGCCAGGAGCATTTCGTACAATGAGTCCACCGACTCTTCGTAGTAGTCTACGGCGCGTATGAGCTGTCTTTGAATAATGTCGACATAGAAAAAACCGAGCGAGAAGAGAAGAGCATAGAATAATGGGACCACCAGGCCCTGGAATATGCCGTTGCCCGGCCCGAGCATGACCGAAGCTCCCACATATATGAGCGAGCCGATTATCAACGGGAGCCATGATCTGGCTCCAAGCTCGGCGAGCGGGCTCTCCGAGTCGAGCGCCGTGAGAACGGCAACGGCAGCGTTGACGCCAATCGGCACAAGGGCCGCAAGCGAAAAGCCCCAGAGGGGCAGACCGGGAAAGAGAGCAAAAGCGGAATCGAGGATAAGCAGCACGAAGACGATGGCTTCGAAAGCCAACGGAGCCCAGAGCGCCCATCCAGGTCTGAATGGCTTCGTTCCAAGGTATAGAATTAGCCCGAAAACTATCAAGTCGGTGGATATATAGAAGGCCGCGGAAGGGAAAAACGCGAAGCCCAGGTCGCGGAGAGCCAGGATGCCGGCGAGGAAGGCGAAGCCGGTCATTACACCTTCCGTGTCCCTCCTTCGAAGGAAGAGAAAGGCGGCAAGGAGCACGGCCGCGAGGGCGAGCTTGACGAGAAGCGGGCCGCTCAATGCCCTGACGATGTTATCCCACATCATGATCGATCCTCTCTCGTCTTTTAGGTTGCAGCGTCTTCGCCTGCTTCGCGCCGTTCACCTGAGGAGGTAGTCTAGCATCGGCCAATGGGCGAGTCAAGTTTCGCCGAGTAAGCGATAATACCGGAGGGAGCCGCGATTCGGCGACGGCGAACGGATTCGGCGAGGCCGTATCGAAGCTCCTATCGAGAATGCGCTACAATTCCGTGCTGATGGGGTATGGAGGGAGTTCAACGCGAATGATCGGACTTTTGGTAAAAATACCTTTCTTCGGCCAGATAAGAAAGGCGGAACCTCGACTGGCGGCCCAGATAAGGACGGCGATCGAAGATGCCGCCCGCGCTTCGGCCGCGAAAATCTCCATGTCCGACGAGCCCGCTTTCCTCACGTTCGACGATCGATTGAGCCCCGGCAAGCTCAGGGCGGCCGAGGCCGGGCGTCTTCTCGTCGACAGCCTCAAGGCCTTGAGTCCCCGACTGTACGGCTGGTGCCTCATCCTCGACTCGTGCCTCCTGGGCGAGGAAGAGGACCTGCGGCATTTCAAACGATTGTGGTATGGGATCGGATCGGACGGTTTCTTTCTCGGTCCGGAAGCCCAAAAGATCTTCGAGCGCTACTTTTTGACGGGGCAAAATCAAGAAGGAAGCGCGGGCAGAAGCGAAATATGCATTCCCGTCGTCCAGGCGCTCCATGCGCGTCCCGCACTTCCGGCCGAGGCTCTTCTCCCCGCTCCCTCGGGTCCATTTCTCGAACGAGTCATCGATGAGCTGGGCGCTCTCGGTATCGGCAGCACCTCGGCACGAGCTCTCGTCATTCTCGGTCCCGAACGAGCCCCGATCGAACAGCTAGGTGCCGGCCTGAACTATCTCTATGGTCCGCACGAGCGGACTTTCATGAGATTCCGCTCTTCGACCGTGTCGGTTTCGCCTTACGGTCCCCTCATGGAAGGATTATCGGCTCTCGTCGATGGAGCCTCCTCTCATCCCGACTCGGCCCTCTTTCTATCCAATGCCGACCGCATTCTCTTCGATGAGCTGAAATCCATACTCGAGTTCCTTTCCCGATCCCCCTTCCGCAGGAGCTTCTCCGCGGCATTCGATGTGCGCCTGCGTGTCTGCATGATCGCTGCCCTGCGTCTCTATGCGCGAGAGCGGCGCGCGGCATCCCTGCCGGCTTTTGTCGTTCTAGAAGGGATAGACCGATTCTCTCCCGCCTGTCTTTCCTTATCCTTTCTTCTTCTCCAAGAGACACTCTCCGAGGAAGGCGTCAGCGTGATCGCGACGGGTTCGAAACTGCCCGAACAATGGCCCCTCGGGGCGTCGCGGCGCATCGCAATGCCCGCGACGGCCAAAAATGACGGCTTTAAAACCAGGGCGAGGATCCGTATCGCCGGCGAGAGCTCGGCCGAGAGAAGCATCGGCATGAACCGGTCCGTCGACGAAATGTCGCCCGAAGAACTCGCTCGAGCCGCACTCTCTACTTTTCCGAGCGAATACGCCGAGCTGCTTCTGGCCTTGCGTTTGGGCGAAGAGGTTCTCCGTGACGAAGATATGGACTCATTTCTCGACTCGCAGGGTTATGTCCTGGGCATCCGATCCTTCATGTACGCCCAGCTTTCCACGCTCGGTTTCGTGGCGGGAGGAAGTCGGCCGAGAATCGCCTCGAAAATCGTGGCCGAAGCCGCGGAACTCGCTCTGGAGGACGGAGGAATCGGACTCAAGACCGCCTTTTCCGAGCGTCTTTTGGCGCTTCACGCTCGGCGCAAGATCATCGCATCTCTGGCTCTTTATCGTCGAATCGGAGAGTTCGGTTCCGATGGGGCGGCGCTTTCGAACTTCGGCTTCTTTCTCGACTGCGCAGCAGCCGACGCCCTCTACGGCCCCTCCGAACCCGGATCGGATAAGCCGGACTCTCCGATGGCGGCATATGCATCCTTTTTGGACGCATATGCCGCCGGCGACGGTCGGACCGCCGAGGTCGCGTTGAACGAACTGGAGGCCGGGCTTCCTGCCGGGGACCATCTCGCCTCGGACACGGTTTCCCTGGCTCGCGCGGCCCTCGAATATGCCTATAGGGCCCCGGCGGCGGCGGCGAACAAAGCGAAAAACGTCCTGATCGACCTGCACACACTGGGCGTGCAGCAATCGGAGGCGCGCGCCCATCGGATCCTCGGTCTATGCGCCCTCGCGCAGGGACAGGTGCAGGAGGGAGCGGATTATCTCTCCAACGCGTTCGAAATAGCCGAAACCGTGGGCAGTTCGCTGTGCGGCATCATGTCCGCCCAAGCCGAGGCGGCCGCCTATTTCGTCCTCGGAGACATGGGCAGGGCCCAGGTCAGCACGGCAGCCTTCGCTTCGCTCGCCTCGGCCTCCTACCGCTCGGATTGGGAAATGGCGAGCGCGTTCATGGACGGCAGGATAGCCCTCGAACTCGGAGCCCATGCCGCCGCGGAAGAGGCGTTCGGACGCGTACGGACATTGGCCCGAGTCTACGGCAAAGACGAAGCGACGATCCGGGCCGAAATCTGGATCGGCAGGGCCGCCGTTTGCGCGGGCGACGCGGAAAGGGCGCGCTCTCTTTTGGGTCGCCGCCGCGACGATCCCGAAGCCTTGTGGTTTCTTGCGGAGCTTGCGCATTGGGAAGGGCAACGGCAGGAGGCCGCATCGCTGATCGAAGACGCGGCAAGAAACGTTCCGCAACCGGATTTCGCAAGCGCCGACGCTTTCGACTGGAGTTCCGGCTTCGCCTCGATCGAGGGTCGGGCCGTCGGATTTACCGCGGGCCGAAGTTATGCCGCCGATCAGATAATCGCGTTCCGCGATTTCTGCATCGCCCTTTCCTCACCGACACGGGCGCACGAATTGGCCGAACGACTCTCGCTGCAGGCACGAGAGGAGAGACTCGCCTCGACGCATCCCTCGATCCATCTCTACCTCTTTTACCGCTATCTGATCGTCAAGGAAATCGGTTCCAGTCCCATGGATGCGGCCTCGGTTCTCAGCAAGGCATTCAAAGCCCTCCAGATCCGTTCCGCCCGCATGAACGATGCCGTTCAGAAGAACTCCTTCATGGAAAAAAACCGCTGGAACCGGGAAATTCTGGCCGAAGCGCGGCACCACAAATTGATATGACGCGCAATCTCGACGGTATTGTCTACCACGCGGCCAGAGGATGGTTGCCACAGCTCCTCGACGAACTCGGGGATCGCGATCGGCTCGACGGCGAGCTCGTCACTGTGCTGGGGTCGCGGCGAAGAGCGCGTTGGGCCCGCAATATCTGGCTCGATCCCCTCATCGTCGATTTCGCGTCCGTGGGTGAGGCCGCGCGGTTACTCAGGGGCCTCCAGCGGAACTGGGCCCCCTGCCCCGTCCGTCTCCACCGTCGCACTGCATTGGTCGCCGAGAAGCTTCCGCCCCTGCCCTCCAAGCCCAAACGCTTCCCCTTCGAACTGCCCGACACGCCCATGGGCGCCTTCACCCTTCTCGACGAGCATCGCCTCCTCGCCTCGCCGCGCTGCACGAGCCCTTTCCCGAACGGGCAGTTCGAATTCGAGGAGGACAGGGAAGGGCCCCCCAGCCGGGCCTATCGTAAGCTCTGGGAGGCCCTGGTCCTCGCAGGTCAAAGTCCCGGCCCCGGCGAAATCTGCCTCGACGCGGGCGCTTCGCCCGGCGGCTGGACCTGGGCGCTGGCTGGGCTGGACGCCGAGGTGATTGCCGTGGACCGCGCCCGGCTCGAACCGCGCATTGCAGCCCTGCCCAAGGTTCGAACGATCCGACACGATGCGTTCACCCTGGCTCCCGCCGATATCGGCCCCGTAGACTGGCTGTTCTCCGACGTCATCTGCTATCCCCCCGTCCTCTACGCGTGGATCGAAAAATGGCTGGAATCGGGCCTCGCCCGCAATTTCATCTGCACGATAAAAATGCAGGGCGCCGGCTTCGACCGGGCCACCACGGACCGCTTCGAGTCGATCCCCGGCTCGCGCGTACTCCATCTCTGGCATAACCGTCATGAGCTCACATGGATAAGGGTCGAAGGTGACCGCGGCTTGGGTTCTCCTCAGGAACCGGTCCCGTCTTTCCCGCCGAACATTGCCTTTAGCTGACCGAAGTATTCCTCTCCTTCCTCCTCGCTGAACTCGGCCTCGCCCGAACTCGCCTCGATTAGGTGAGCCGGTATCTCCTGCAAAAAGGGACTCGGCACGCAGTCCACGGTCTGGCTCTGCTTTCGCCTACGCAGACAGGCGGAGATGAAAAGTCTGCGGCGGGCCCGCGTCACGGCGACATAGAATAGTCGCCGTTCTTCCTCGATATTGCCCTCGCCCTCCTCCAGGGAACGGGCATGGGGGATGATCCCGTCCTCGCAGCCCGCGATGAACACGACGTCGAACTCGAGGCCTTTGGCGGCATGTATCGTCATAAGGTTGACATCCCCCGCCTCCTCGTCTTCGACATCGTCCCTGGTGATGAGAGACACTCGGTTGAGCCACTCGTAGAGGCCGGGGGAAAGATTGTCGGGGTCCTTTTCCCAGTCCTCGATGGATTGGATGAGTATCTCGAGGTTGTGGAACTTCCACTTCGCGGCCTTGTCGCTCTGCTTGTTCTCTTCGACGAGATAGCCCCAGTAGTCGACCGCATCGACGAGCTGACGTACCTTGGCCGAGATGCGCTTCTTCCCGAGAAGTTCCTCGCGGTACTCGTCGACGAGGTCGAGGAAGACCGAAATGTCCTCGATCGCTTTTTCGGAAAGTCCGCCAAACGCAAGGTCACCCTGCCCCGGGACTGTGAGCTCGAAGCCCTGGGCTCCGCCGCGCTCGGCGGCCGATCCGGGATGGGCGCCGACCCGCGCGCCTACGCGCACCAGTTCCATGGCGGTCCTGAGCGACGCGTTGCGCGCTCTGGCTATGTGGTTGAGCTTTTCGATCGTCGATTTGCCTATGCCCCGGCGAGGAGTGTTGACGATACGCAGGAGGTTGACATCGTCGTCGGGATTCGCGACGACGCGGAGATAGGCGATGATGTCCTTGATCTCCTTTCGGCCGTAGAACGAAGTTCCGCCGGACACGCGATAGGGCACCTGTTCGGCGAGCAAAGCCTCTTCGAGCCGCCGCGTGAGTCCGTTCGTGCGTATGAGAATGCCGAACTCGCCCCAGGACAATTTTTCCTTGAGCCTGATTTCCTTGATCGTGCGGGCCACCCATTCCGCCTCCGCCCCTTCGTCCTCCGGTGCATGGAACTGGATCGGCACTCCTCCCGTGCCCGAATGCGACCAGAGCGCCTTTCCCTTGCGGTTTTCATTGTTGGCGATGATCGCGTTGGCCGCGCCGAGAATGGTCGAGGTGGAACGATAGTTGCGTTCGAGCTTGATCTCCTTGGCCCGAGGGAAGTCGCGCTCGAACTGCATGAGATTCTCGTAATTGGCGCCGCGCCAGGAGTAGATGGACTGATCGTCATCGCCCACGACGCAGACGTTGCTGGTGCAGAGATGGCACATGAGGCGGTATTGCTGCAGCGACGTGTCCTGGAATTCGTCTATCATCAAGTAGCGGTATCGCTCGCGATACCGCTCGGCTATCTCCGGTCTGACCTGGAAAAGCTCGATGGGAAGGACGATGAGGTCGTCGAAATCGACGGCGTTGTATATCTTGAGGGAACGGCGATACTCGTCATAGAGCTGACGGTAGGCATCGTCGGCTCTCGACCATGGGCGCTGCTCCGATCGGATCCGGGAGAACAGAGTGCCCACCTTGTAAGCGTCGAAAGATTCCATACGGAACCCCAGCTCCCGCGCACAATCTTTTACGAGCTGGGTCCTGTCGGCCTCGTCGTAGATCGAAAAATTGTCTTTGTAGCCCAAGTGATGGATATCCTTGCGCAGGATGCGGGCGCCGAAAGCGTGAAAGGTCGAGACTGTCAGGTCGCGAAGCCTGCGCTTCGTGATTTCGCGCACACGCTGCGACATTTCGCGCGCAGCCTTGTTCGTGAATGTCAGGCCGATGATGGCGTGCTGAGGGACGCCGTGCTCGAGCATGTAGGCAATCCGATAGGTAATGACTCGGGTCTTGCCGGATCCGGCCCCCGCGATTATGAGCACGGGACCCTCCGTCGTGGTCACCGCCTCGTACTGCTCCGGATTGAGCTCCGCCTCGAAATCTACACGATGCTGGGATTGAGTCATCGGGCAGCGAGTATAGTCTCACCGCTCATGCGAGGGCAATCGCCGGCGGGCGATCGTCGGTCAAGATATCCAGGCTAGAAATCGCCCTGTCTCCCGGCGAGAAAGGCAGACACGAGCTCGCCCAGCGGTGCCGCTTCGGGCCGCAGCCAGCGTATGCCCGGAAGCGCACGGATGAACGTCATCTGACGTTTGGCGTAGCGCCTCGTGTCCTGTTTTATCTTCTCGCGGACCGATTGGAGTTCGGTTCTTCTCTCGAAGGCTTCCGGGGACAGATCGAACAGCTCGGGCGATAGATCGAAAAACTCCCGATAACCGATGGCCTTCATGCCCGGCGCATCCGACCGGAGGCCCGAGCTTCGCATTCCGTGGACTTCCCTGGCCAGACCGTCATCGAACATGCCGTCTACGCGCGCGTCGATCCTGGCGCGAAGTTCCTCACGGGAACGTTCTATGCCGACGATGAGAAGGTCCAAATCGACGCGGGCCGATTTGGGAGAGGCGAAATCGCCGAGGGGCCTTCCCGTGGCACGCACGATCTCGATCGCCCGCGTCAGCCGATACGAATCGGCGGGATGGATACGCGATGCCGAATCGGGATCTACCGCACGCAGCTCCTCGCGCAAGGCATCGGTGCCTCGGCATGCGAGATCTCCGGCCACCGCCGATCGGAGCGCCGAATCGGCGGCGGGCGCCGTCGGCATGCCGCAGATGAAGCTGCGCACGTAAAAGCCCGTCCCGCCGGCTATGACCGGCAAGCCTCCGGAGGACGCAATATCCTTGCATGCGGCTTCGGCCAGCCTAACGAAATCGCCCGCGGTATACTGCTGCGAAGGTTCGAGAATGTCGATGAGTCGATGAGGAAGGAGCTCGAGAAGGTCCTTGTGGGGTTTGGCCGTGCCTATATCCATGCCGCGGTAAGCCTGCATGGAATCGGCGCTCACCACAACGGCCGGGAACGGAAGGTAGCCGCCGCCGAAGAGCTCCATGAGAAGGGCAGTTTTTCCGCTGGCGGTCGGCCCGACGAGAATGAGGGCCTTAGGACTAGTCGAGGAGGCGGTACTCAACCTGTTTGGAAAACACCTGACGAGTCGCGAGCGAGACTACCTTGCCGTTGTTCTTCTCTACGTCGGGAGTGCGCAGCACCGCGAGCTGGTAGGCACGCCGGGTCACGGCGACAGTGATCTCGTAGGCGTTACCATCATATTCTATTAGTTGTTCCAGCGGCATAATCATCCCTTCAGGTTATCGGATTCGGCGAATCGATGCAAGCGGAGCCTAGGGCGCCGTTTGCCCGAGACTTCTATCGATCACGGCTATGAGACGCGCGGCGACGCGCGAGAGCTCCTCGTCCGGAGCGCCCGCCTCGGGTCGATCGACGCCATCCCGTCCTCGAGAGCGCTCGCGCACAAGTTCGTCGAGAATAGTGATATTCGCGAGTATCGAGAGCCTGAGAGGATCGGAAACGCGTGTGGTCGATTTCAGGGCGTCCAGGCGCTCGCGAAGCCTCGCAATCAGACTCTGCATATAATCGAGCGACTCGTCCGTCTGAACGCTGAAAGTGGTCCCGAGAAGATCGATGTTGACGATCTGGACGGACATCGCCTTGCCCCGCTTCAGAAGATATCGAGCTGGTCGGTGGTCCCCGGGTGCTCCGGCTCAGAGGAAAGCGAAGCTGCGTTCGCCGAAACCTCCTCGGGCCTACGGAGTTCGGCGGGCCTTTGACTTTCGCTCGTCGGAGCCGACGCGATCGGCTTCGGGCCCGATACCGCGACCCCGGAGGGCAGTTTCATCTCCCCGGCATCGCCGCGCGGAGGCGTCGCGACCTGCCCGAGTATCAAATCCTCGAAAGAGTCGAGTTTTTCGAGCGCGTGCACGATGCCTTCCTCGATCCGAGTCTGGTCGCGCCGGTACTCTTCGATGTGATCGACGAGCTCCCCCGCACGGGCCTCGGTGTCGGCGAGCTTCCGCTCGAGTTCGATGATGCGCGAATCCGCGGCGGCTCGCCCCGATTCGGCGGCCTCGAGTTCCGCGGCCGCGGCGTCGATGAAGGTCTGCTCCTCCTCGACGCGGCGGCGCAGCTCGGCGTTTTCGGTGCGCAGCGCCGCGATGTAGGAAACCGCCTTCTCGACTCGCGACTCCAGGGCGCGGACCTGCTCGAGGCTGATCACTCTCTTAGGCCCGCAGGGCGGCCTTGGCCTTTTCGACCACGGCCTTGAAAGCAAGAAGATCGCGGATGGCCATGTCGGCAAGAATCTTGCGATCCATGGCGATCTGCGCCTTGGCAAGTCCCTCCACGAAACGACTATAACTCATGCCCTCCGCGCGGCAGGCCGCGTTGATGCGGGCGATCCACAACCGACGGAAGGTTCCCTTTCTGTCGCGGCGATCGCGGTAGGAATAGGACAGCGCCTTGGCGACGGCGTCCTTGGCCACACGATAGTTGGAATGGCGGCGACCCCAAAAGCCCTTGGCATGTCCGAGTATCTTCTTGCGATGATCTTTTCGTCGTGTTCCGTCTACTGCTCTCGACATTATCCGCTCCTCGTTGCTTTACTTCGCGTCGATACACGACGCGGCGCGCGTTTACGCATTCCGACTGATCCGGACAGGGGCACCCGGAGGCAATCGGGGCGGGGTTCGCACCCCGCATATCTCAAGACACCTCAGCCGTAAGGCAGAAGAGTCTTCTTGATCGCGTAGGTCGCGACCGGATTGACGAAACCGGTCTTGCGAAGATTTCGCTTTCGCTTCGTGGTCTTCTTGGTCAGGATATGGCGAAGATTCATCTTCTTATACTTGACCTTGCCGCTGGCGGTGAGGCTGAAGCGTTTGGCCGCAGCCTTCTTGGTCTTCATCTTGGGCATGATATTCCGTCCTTGCAGTGCGTGCTATTCTTTAACCTCGACCGCGGGAACCTCTTCGGCGCCGACGGCGGCTTTTTTGACAATGGACGCCTTCGGCTGGAGCACCATCGACATGAAACGACCCTCCATCGCTGGAGACTTCTCCATGACATAGTATCCTTCAAGCCGAACGAGAACCTTCTTTAAGACATCCTCGCCGAGCTCCGTATGAGCGAGCTCGCGGCCGCGGAAGCGGATCGTGACCTTAACTTTGAAGCCATCCTCCAAAAACTCCCGGACATGCTGCGATTTGAAATCGAGGTCGTGTCCCGCAATCTTGGGCTGCATTCGTATTTCTTTCAGCTCACCGACGCGTATCTTTTTTCTCGATTCCTTGATCTTTTTTTCCTGCTCGAACTTGAACTTGCCGTAGTTCAGCAATTTGCACACCGGAGGGACCGACTGAGGGGCCACCTCGACGAGATCGAGGCCGAGTTCCCTGGCCATTTTGATGGCCTCGAGGGTGGGCACGATGCCCTTCTGCTCTCCCTTGTCGTCTACGAGCCGTACCTCTCGGACGCGGATCTGTTCATTGATCCGCAAGTCTTTGTCTGCCAACTGACCTCCTTCGGCCTGACCATGCGCGCCGCGGCCCCTCTGCGGCGACACCCGCAACTGGGACGCGCTACAGCGAAAGGACCTCAACGCAAAACTATAAAAAGAGTCTATCACAGGCTCTGGATTCGCGTAAAGTGGCACATGAAGCCGCATCGTCCATCGCAGCTCGTCGGATTGACGCAGTTTGACAGGGCAGGGGTCGGGAACGTAGACTGTATACTATGGAAAGCGTCTCTCTCGCCGTGGCGCTCGAGGCAAGCTCGAAAAGGAACGCTTCGATCGCGACACTGTACAAGGAGGAAGCGAAAACCATCTTGTCCCGTTCGATTTCGAGTCTCGCCCTGTCCTTGGCCGATCAACGAAAGGAACTCGGCAAGGCCTTGCTCGAGTTCGCAGGCCTCGATGGCACGAAGGCGGCCGTCGCGGAGCTGGAAACGCGGTTTCTCGAGGCGCCGGCGGGTTCGCCCGGCATCGAACCATGCGATTTTCTCGAGTTTGCCATTCGCACCGAGAGCTCCGACTACGAGTTGCTCGCTTGCCTGGCGGGAGCCTTTCTGCCCCTTTCTTCCGAGGCGGCCGAACGTCTCGCCGCGCTTTCCGAACAAGCCCGGAAGCGCTCCGTATGGGCGCAGGACCATCTGGACCTGCTCGGCCTCTGCTCATAGCCTCCGATCCGCCGGCTTGAAGGGCTATAAAGCCTCGTGTTAACATTGTTTATGTACATTTTTCTCCTCTTCGGCCCCCTGCTCGGCTTTCTCCTTCTTGTGCTACTCGTCTATCCTTCCGAGGAGTTGGCCGAAACCAAGCGTGCCGCCCTGCGCGGTCTCCTGTCGGCGCTGCCTATCTGGATCCTCGCACATATAATAGGATCCTTCGTCACACCTTTGTACGGTTCCTTTCTGCTCGGCTTCCACGAATGGGCCGACCGCATGCTGCCCTACGCCGGCTTGCCCGCTGCGGCCTATCTGATCTTCTACAGACTCTCCGAGCCCCTGCGGCCGGGAGCCAAAGCACGGCGCATAACGTCGTTCTACGCCGGTGCGATCGCGCCCTTGGGGCTCGGGGAGATGGTCCGTCTCTGGGGCCATCCCGAGCCTTACGATCTGTTCGTGCTGCCGTTTCTCCTCGGAGCCATCGTCCTCGCCATGCCCAGAATCGTCATGGAAGTCGAAGATAGTTACGGAGCCCGCCGCGCATTCGTGATCGTCGGGGCAGCAGCGGCCACCTTTGCGGCCTCGCTTTGTATCTGGCTCTTCCTGCTTGGATTCTGGCCACTTGCATGGCTCTTGGCCGCCTGCATCGGTCTGGGCGCGTGGGCGTTTGCGCGTCCCGCTCTGTTCAGACGCGCCCCCCCACCGATCGTCGAGTAAAAAAGGCTGTCCGGCAATTACTTCCGGACAACCCCATTCGCAGCCAACGGAACTTTGGCGCTCCGCCGGCCCCATTCCTGAGCCCGCTCAGGCTTTTCCGGCAGACCCCAGAACCTCCACATTCTTGTGCATGTAAAGCTTCTTGAGTTCGTCGCGAGCGGGACCGAGGTATTTGCGGGGGTCGAACTCGTCCGGCTTTTCCATGAAAACCTTGCGAATCATGGCCGTCATGGCAAGCCGCCCATCAGAGTCTATGTTGATTTTGCAGACCGCGCTCTTGGCCGCCTTGCGCAGTTGCTCCTCGGGAATCCCGACCGAATCGCTGAGCTTGCCGCCGAACTTCTCGATAATTTTGACGTACTCCACCGGAACGGAAGACGAGCCGTGGAGAACGATGGGAAAGCCGGGCAAGCGCTTTTCCACTTCCGCGAGAATATCGAAGCGGAGAGGCGGGGGAATCAGGATGCCATCGGAAGTCCTGGTACACTGCTCGGGTCGGAATTTGGCGCGGCCATGGCTGGTTCCGATCGATATGGCCAGAGAGTCCACGCCGGTCTTGCCGACGAAGTCCTGAACTTCGCTGGGCTGGGTGTAATGCGAATGCTCTGCCGATACGTCATCCTCGACACCGGCCAATACGCCGAGTTCACCCTCGACGGAGACGTAATCCTTCTGTGAATGCGCGAAATCGCAGACCTGCTTGGTGAGTTTGACGTTTTCGTCGTACGGCAAGTGCGAACCGTCGATCATGACGGAAGAAAAGCCGCTCTCGATGCAGCTCTTGCACAGGTCGAAGCTGTCGCCATGGTCGAGGTGAAGCACGATGGGAATGTCGAATCCGAGTTCGTGGGCATATTCGACCGCGCCCTTGGCCATATGGCGCAACATTGTCTGGTTGGCGTATTTCCGAGCCCCCGAGGAGACCTGAAGAATGACCGGACTCTTCGTCTCGACGCAGGCCTGGATAATGGCCTGAAGCTGCTCCATGTTGTTGAAATTGTAGGCGGGAATGGCATAACCGCCCTTTACCGCCTTCTTGAACAGCTCGACCGTATTGCTAAGGCCGAGCTCCTTATAGCTGGTCATCAATGGCTCCTTTGTATCTAATAGAATAATTCCTACGAATTTCGGTGGTTCTTCCAGAATTACGGATGCCTTTTCGAAGAACCATCTTTGTTTTTATAGTATGGAGCGGGCTCGGGGCAGTCAAGACCCGACCTGATTCCCTTCGTCGGGTTGTTGCCACACCGACGTTCCGAAAGCTACTATAAATACCATGCCGTCAGCGTCCATGAGCAGCTTTTCTCTCGCCACGACCCCAGCAGTAAAGAGTCTGCTCTGCGCGGTCAGTTTCGCAGCCGTATTGTGCGCGGTTTCCTGCGCGCGACCGGCAAATCTCCTCGTGGCCATGGATGAGACTTTCGCGGAAGCTCGTCCCTCGCTCGCAATGGCGCTCGAGAATCTCAACGTGCGCGGATTCGAGCCGCGGGCACTGCGGATAGGGCTCGAAGAGAGGCCCGCGCGCGTTGTCGATTACATCGAGCGCCTCGCCGGGGAAGGACGCCCGGTGGTCCTCGTTGCCAGCCCACTGCTCGCGTCGGCACTTCTCATGGCGACCGAGCCCGGCCGAACGGGCGATGTCGGTCCCTCTTCCGAGCCGCATGGGCTCGATGCTATGCCGCTCATCGTGCCGGAATGGTATCGGGCTCCCTTTCCAGGCATCACTTTGATCGACACCGATCCCCTGCCCGCGTATCGGGCGGCGGGACGGGCATGCGGCGCCTATATCGCGGCTATCAAGGCCGAAAGCGGCGGCGCGCCATCGTGCGGTCTCGTCTACACCTACTCACCCTCGCATCCACGATCGGTAATTGAAGCTTTCGCCTCCTCCTATCGGGCGGTATCGGGCGCTGCCCCCCTTCTCGTCCGCGAGCTGCCCTCCGCCGCGCCACAAGACGGTCCTGACATGGACAGCGACGCCCGGGCCGCAGTCGAGGAGCTTCTGGGCTCCGATATGCGCGTTCTTTTCGTGGCCGCGGGCGGTTCGACCCTTGCGGCGCTCAAAGCCGCCCCGAATCCCGGCCTGGTGCTCGGAGCGGAACTTTCCGACCCCGCCTCTCCGCCCTTTCTCGCGTTTAGGATCGTTCCGAACGACAAGGGACTGGCGCGTGCCGTAGGGACGGCCGCCGAGCGCTGGAATCGCGATGCCGAACAGCGAGACTCAGGCAAAAAAGCGGAAAAGGGCGACGAAGCACCGATTTTGCTGCCAGCCCTCCTTCTTGAGGGGCCAGCGGCATCGTATCACGCGGCCGGTTCCCCTCCTTTCGCCCTTTTTCTGAGGAGAGAGCCGATTTCAAAAGTTGGCCGCTTTTGAAATCGGCCTCGCATTTGCTCCGATGTCTGCGAAGTCGTGTGCAAATGCCGCAATTCAGGGTGGTTTTTTCTAAGGCCATCCGTTTTTTGAAGAAACCTCGGCTCTTTTTGCTTCGCGGCCGGGTCGATGAAGCGATTGTCTCGTCGCTTCGCGAAGTTTCGACAGAATGCATCGGCATTTTGAAAGAGTCTCTATTATTTGACAAAGGACCGGGGCGAAAATATAATCAATTCCAACCGCTGGCTACCGTCTGCGGTAAAGATAAAGGAGTTTCAAGGATGAAACAGCACATTGCCCGGGCGCTCTTGGTCACCCTCGTCCTGCTATCCGCCGCCGGCGGAATGCTGTTCGCGGACGATACCACCGTCAACCTAGAATCGAGACTCGTCCAGGATTTCAGCAAGCCTGAAGCCCAGAACTGGTTCGCCATAGGAAGCAAGTTCTCCACCGGCGACTTTCCGCATTGGGGCTTCATAAACGGCGGGCCGATAGCCGTCATCGGCACTGACCCCCAGGCGATCAAGGATGCCCGGTCGCTCGGCGTCGCCATGCTTTTCAATCGCCAGGAATACAACTGGGTCGACATCATCCCCGGCACGAAGGACAAGCCCGTTGAAATTCCTCTTCCGGGCAGGGTCAAGATGCTCGATATGTGGGTCTGGTCGGGCAACTTCGATTATTATCTCGAAGCCTATGTCCGCGACTACAAAGGCATTGTCTACACGATCCCGATGGGGGATCTCGACTTCGTGGGATGGAAGAATCTCAGAATAAATATACCGGACAATATCCCGCAGTCGGAAAAATACCTGCCGAGGAGAGAGGCGCTGACCTTGGTCAAGTTCCGAATATGGACCAGACCTACCGAGGTGGTCGTGATTCCCGGGCTCGCCTCCGACGCGAGCGATATCGACAAGGCGGTAAAGTTCTACTTCTTCGACATCAAGGTTCTCACCGATACCTACGTTTCGCTTTTCGACGGCGACAATCTGGATAAACCCGATGTCTACAAAGACGCCTTCTCCAACGGCGTTACAAAATAAGGAAGGCCGACCATGAAGAAAGCGATCATCGTACTGCTGACTCTCGCGGCCGCCTCCGGCATCCTTTTTGCGCAGACCGCCGGCCCCGCCACCACTCAACCCGCCACCCAAGCCGCCCCGCAAACGACAACCCAGCCCGCTGCGCAGACGACACAGCCGGCTGCACAGCCTGCCGCCTCGACCGCGGCGCCGACGGTGGCCGTCGGCGCACCCGACGCCACGAAGATCGGCGTCGACACGGCGCAGCAAAAACTCCAGGAAGTGTCGGTCGATCAATTCCAATCGGCCGGTTTCTGGAACGCTTCCATGTCGAACGACGAAGGCTTGGTCGCCTCCCGCCTATTCGAAGGGCACCCGGCGGGAAGCGCCGCCGAACCGCTGCCCAACCCCGGTAATGCCGGCGCCAGCTCCGGTACGACGACGAAGTACGCGCTAGGCGTTCGTGCGGACTTCTACCACCGGGGTTACAACGAAATCGACATCATGGCCTCTCGTCCCATCCCGATCGAGGGCATAACCAAGACGATTTCGGTATGGGTGGTCGGCCGCAACTACAATCATACGCTCGAGATCGTTCTCCAGGACTTTTTCGGCAACAACTTCGACCTACCCATGGGCAAGCTCAATTTCCAGGGTTGGAAGAAGATTACAGTGGCTGTTCCTCCACAGAATCCCGACGGAAGAACCGGCATCGTGCAGCGCAACTTCCACTACAACGCCCAAATGGGCATCAAGGTGGTCGGATTCAAAATTCTTTGCGATCCCGCCGAAGACTACGGTACGTACTATGTCTATTTCGACGACATGAGGGCAGTCACCGATCTCTTCGCGGAGGACAATCGAGATCCGGACGATATGGCGGACAACTGGTAATCGATCGAGACCCGCCGACACGGGATCGATCGGTGTCCGCGGGTTCGGTTCGACCCGGAAAAGCGAGGTCGTTCCACGATACAAGCATAGCCGCAGAGAAAAAGTGATGGAGGAGATGAGGAATCGGAGAGGAAGGATGCCCTTCTTCTCTGATGCTTCCTGACTCTGCGCCTCCGCAGTCGATCTTTTCCATCCCCAATTAGACGGCCTCTTCCGTCGAGACGGAATGCGCGATGAGCGACAAAGACTGGTTCGATTTTCTGCGGCGCATCTATTTCTTCAAAGGGCTCACCGACGAAGAAATACGTCTCGTCGCGGCAGTCTGCGCCGAAGAAAAGCGAGCGCCGGGTGACGTTCTTTTTGTCGAAGGCGCAATTGCCGACCGTTTCTATATCGTAATCAAAGGCAAGGTCGAGGTCTGGAAGAACTACAACGACCCGAAGCCCGACCTGCTCGCCGTTCACGGTCCGGGCCATTTCTTCGGAGAAATGGCGCTCATCGACGAACTGCCTCGAAGCGCGACGGTCGTGGCGAAGGAGCATACCCGGCTCCTGTATCTTTTCCGGGAAGACTTCAGGAGACTGATCTGCGAAAGGTCCTCGATCGCACTCTCGGTGATGACGGCGATTTCCTATATGATGCGAAGCTCCAACGAAAATTACGTCGAGGACCTGCGCAAACGAACGGAAGAGCTGGAACGCGCCTACACTCATCTGAAAAAGGCTCAGGCCGAGCGCCTGCGGAGCGAACGACTCTCGACTCTCGGCAAGTTCTCTTCCCTCATTCTCCACGACATCCGTAACCCCATATCCATCATGAAGGGCCAGCTTCAACTCATGGAGATGCGGCTCGGCGAACCGGAGAAGCTCGCGTCCCACATCAAGGCCAGCATGCTCGAACTCGGCAGACTCGAACGACTTGCGGGCGAATTTCTCGATTACTCGCGCGGCGAAGTCCGCTTGGATATGGCCGTCTCCACGCCTTCCGAGCTTTTCGCCAAGGTAGAAGAAGCCTTGTGCGACAGGTACGCCCGCGCAGGCATTCGTATCGAGAAGGACCTCCGCTTCGACGAGCCGGTCATCCTCGACGCGGAGCGCATTCTGCGAGCTTTGCACAACGTAGCCGACAACGCCCGGAAGGCCATGGCCAATTCAGGGGGCGTGCTCACATTGAAGTCGTATCGGGAAGGAGAGCGTTTCGTGCTGGAGACCGCCGACACCGGCGAGGGCATGAGCCCGGAAACCCTGGTCCATGTGTTCGAACCCTTCTACTCGGCCTCGGGCTTCGGAGGGACGGGGCTAGGCATGCTCATAGTGAAGAACATCGTCGAAGCCCACGGCGGCAAGGTGCGCTTGGGCTCCAAGCCCGGCGTAGGCACGCGTGTCCTATTCTACCTTCCCCTGCGGTCATAGCAGGGTGTTGAAATACTCGAAGCATTTCAACACCCTGACTAGAACCCGAAGAGCCGTAACGCATTGACCGAAACGGATGCGGCGAGCTCCTCGATCGTCATCGAGCGAAGGCTCGCCGCGACGGCGTAGGTCCTCTCCACGTCGGCGCTCGTGGAGGGCCTGCCGCGGCGCGGCTCCGGATTCATATAAGGCGCGTCCGTCTCCAGAAGAAGACGCTCGCGCGGGACGAGGGAACAAGCGGCGCGAAGCCTGTGGGAGCTCTTGTAGCTGAGGTTCCCCGCGAACGAAATATGGCAGCCGAGCGCGAGGAAATCTTCGAGTTCGTCGGGGCCATAGCCGTAGCAGTGCAGGACGACCGGGATTCTCGGCGCGGACGCCCGAAGAACATCCAGCGTGTCGGCCGCCGCGTCGCGGGAATGGACTATCAGCGGCAGACCGAGGAGCTCGGCCAGCTCTATCTGTCCGGCGAAAAGCTCGCGCTGGGCGGCCGGCCCACCGTTCATATGATGATAGTCGAGGCCGCACTCGCCGATTGCAGCCACGCCTGCACCTGAAGCGGCATCCGGGCCGGCGACTGCAGCGAGGACGGAAGCGAGACGGTCCAGTTGCGCCGGCGGATCCGCCAAAGCCTCTTGCGAGGGCCAAATGCCGGCCGCATAACGGAGGAAAGGGCCCTGTCCCAGCAGAGCTCTTCGCTTGGGCAGGTCGTCGGCCTCCACTCCGATGTCGAGGATGAGCGCGCGCGCCTCAGAACCAGACGACCAGGCCATTTCGTAGTCGCCCAAGACTCTCGACACCGCATCGAAGCCCAGTTCTTCCGCGACTAGGCCCAGGTGGGCATGACTGTCCGTAAAGGTCATCGATTCGGTTTTCCGGCCGCGGATACGACATCGAACGTCAGTTCGGCATCCTTCACTCCGATGCGGACGGTATCGCCCTCCTTGATCATGCCCGAAAGAGTCCTAGCGGCGAGCGGGTTCTGCACGAGAGACTGTATCGTGCGCTTCAAGGGCCGCGCACCGAAATGCGGATCGAACCCCGCATCGGCAAGAAAGACTTTTGCCTGAGGGCTCACGTCGATTGCCACCTTGCGTCCGGCCAGGCGCGAAGCCAGAAGGCCGACCTGTATATCGACTATCGCAAGTATACGATCCTTCCCCAGCCTTTCGAATACCACCGTCTCATCTATCCTGTTGAGGAACTCCGGCTTGAAGGTCGAGCGCAGGAGGCTTTCGATGCCGGCGCGGATCTCTTTCATGCCCTTGGCTTCCAGGATGATGTCCGAACCCATATTGCTCGTCATAATGACGATCGCGTTCTTGAAGTCCACGAACCGACCCTGGCCGTCCGTAAGGCGACCGTCGTCTAGCAATTGGAGCAGGACATTGAAAACGTCGGGATGCGCCTTCTCGATCTCGTCGAAAAGCACGACCGTATAGGGCCGCCGCCTCACGGCCTCGGTGAGCTGGCCGCCCTCGTCGTAGCCTACGTATCCGGGGGGAGCGCCGATGAGACGGCTCACTGTGTGCTTTTCCATGTATTCGCTCATGTCGATGCGCGTGAGCGCCTTTTCGTCATTGAAGAGGAATTCCGCCAATGCCTTGGCCAGCTCGGTCTTGCCGACGCCAGTAGGTCCGACGAACAGGAAGGAGCCGAGAGGGCGGTTCGGATCGGAGAGCCCTGCTCGATTGCGCCGGATGGCGTCGGCAACGGCACGCACAGCCGCATCCTGTCCCACGATGCGCTTCGCGAGGAGCGCCTCCAGATCGAGATACTTCTGCGCTTCGGAAGCGAGCATCTTGGAAACCGGTATGCCCGTCCAGGTCGACACGACGCGGGCTATGTCCTCTTCCGACACCTCCTCGCGGAGAAGCCGTCGCTCTTCCGGCTCCTTCTGCATTTCGAGGCTCACGGCATCCAACTGTTTTTGCGCCTCGAGAAGTTTGCCGTACTTTATCTCGGCGGCCTTGGCCAAGTTGCCCTCGCGCTCGTAGCGTTCACCATCGATCTTCAGCTCTTCGATCGAAGCCTTGAGTTTGCGCAGTCGCTCGATTTTCTCCTTCTCGGCCTGCCAGCGCAGACGCATCGCGTCTCGCGAACCCCGGATCTCCGCGATCTCCTTTTCGAGGCGTTCGAGCCTCTCCTTCGATGCGGCGTCGGATTCCTTGGAAAGCGCCTGGCGTTCAATGGTCAATTGTAGAAGGCGCCGCTCGGCCTGGTCGAGCTCGGTGGGTTGGCTTTCGATCTCCATCTTGAGCCTGCTGGCGGCTTCGTCGACGAGGTCGATCGCCTTGTCGGGCAGGAAACGACTCGTGATGTAACGGTCGGACAGCGTAGCGGCGGCTATGAGCGCTTCGTCCTTGATGCGGACGCCGTGGTGCACCTCGTAGCGCTCCTTGAGCCCCCGGAGTATGGCGATGCTCGCCTCGACCGAGGGTTCGGCGCAGAACACCGGCTGGAAGCGGCGCTCCAGGGCGGCGTCCTTTTCGATATGCTTGCGGTATTCGTCGAGCGTGGTGGCGCCCACCGCGCGCAGTTCGCCTCTGGCCAGGGCGGGCTTGAGGAGGTTGGAGGCGTCCATCGCGCCTTCGGCCGCGCCGGCGCCCACGAGAGTGTGGAGCTCGTCTATGAAAAGGATGACCTTCCCCTCCGACTTCACGATTTCCTCGATGACCGCCTTGAGCCGCTCCTCGAACTCCCCTCGGAACTTGGAGCCCGCGACGAGAGCGCCGAGGTCGAGGGCGAGGAGCTTCTTGTTCTTGAGCGAATCGGGGACGTCGCCCGCGACTATGCGGCGCGCCAGACCCTCGACGATGGCCGTCTTTCCGACGCCCGGCTCCCCTATCAACACGGGATTGTTCTTGGTGCGCCGCGACAGCACCTGCATCACACGGCGGATTTCCTCGTCACGCCCGATCACGGGGTCGAGCTTCTCGGCCCGCGCGAGGGCCGTGAGATCGCGAGTATAGCGCTCCAAAACGCGGTACTTCTCTTCGGCGGCCTGATCCGTCACTCGGCGATTGCCGCGGACGGACCTGAGGGCGGAAAGTATCGCTTCCTTCTTGAGACCGCGGGAGCGGAGCATGTCGGCGACCGGGCCCTCGCCCTCGACTATACCGAGGAAAAGGTGCTCCGCGGCGACGTATTCGTCCTTGAGGGCCGCGGCCTCGGCCTCGGCCTTGGCTATGGCCGTCGATGCGTAGGGCGAGAGATAGAGCTGCGAGGTCTCGCCGAAGACCTTGGGTTTGCTCGACAGAAGCGACTCGGTCTGCGTCTCGATGGCGGCCCTATCGGCGCCGACACGGTCGATCAGAGCGGGGACGACGCCTTCATCCTGCCTGAGCAGCGCAAGAAGGAGATGTTCGACGTCGACTTGCGAGTGATCGCGCTTGCGCGCTTCGCCCGAGGCGTCCTGAATGGCCTCCTGGGCCTTTACTGTATAGCGGTCGTAATCCATCTGAGGAAAGGTACTATCAACGTCTGCGAGCGGCAACAGCAGCCCGAACGGCCGGACAGGGTCCCCTCGCTCGCGATGCCTCGAGTCGGCTGGGAGCCTTTCAGGAGCCCGTTGTCTCGGTCCCGTGCGCCTTCAGACAGGCGCGAATCGCAGTGACGGCCGGCGGTAAGAGCGATATGGCTATGATACCGAGGGCCACGATGCTGAAGTGATCGCGCACGAAGGGCAGGTCCCCGAAGAAGTAGCCGGCCGCGAGGAATAGAGCCACCCAGGAGACGGAACCGATGAGGTTGTATATGAAAAAACGCAGGTAGCCCATTCGGCCTATGCCTGCCACGAAGGGTACGAAGGTTCTGATAATGGGCATGAAGCGGGCGACAATCACCGTGACGGCCCCATAGCGTTCGTAGAACTCGTGCGTCCTGTCCAGATAGTCCCGTCGGAAGAAGCGAGAGCGATCGGACGTGAAAACCGCGGGCCCCAAGCGGGCGCCTATGGCGTAGTTGACCGTATTGCCTAAAACCGCCGCCGCCATGAGAACGATGGCCAGAGCGGTTATATCCAGGCGCCCCACCGAGGCCAGGGCCCCCAGAGCGAATATGACGGAATCTCCCGGCAGGAACGGCGTGACGACAAAGCCGGTCTCGGCGAAGATGAGCAGAAACATGAAGAGATACGTGAGCGCGCCGTATTGTTGGACGAGCGGAACCAGATAACGATCGACGTGCAGCACGAGATTCATGAAGTCGCCGAAGCTGTTCATCGCTCGACTATATGGAAAGCACTCGCCAGGGTCAACGTGCCCCGTCGACAAGACACTTGCCGCTCCGGTCTGGGCCGCCTACACTCTCGACATGGATCAACGAGTGGTTCTTCTGCACGGATTTACCGACGAGGAAGCGCTGACCGCCGTCAGAGCATTGAAGGAAGCTCTGCCCTCCGCGAGAGACGCAGCCTTCGCGACGACCACGGAGACCAACGTCGGATGGAAAGTCGGCGAGCTTCTGGACCACGTCTCCGAGGAGCATCGTCTCTACAGAGAAATGAAAGCGGACCGAAAGGACGATTGAGCCGCAGCAAGCGCGGAAAAGCTCGTCAGTCGAGTTCGAGCCCCGGTATCTTCGTTCTCATCGCCGCGACGAAATCCTCGCCGCGCACGCCCTCTTTGAGGGCTACGAAGACCATGTTGTCGCGTCCCGATATGGTTCCGAGAACCTCGTCCAAGCCCATATTGTCTATCGCGAGAGCGACGGAATCGGAGTGCCCCGAAAAGGTCCTGACCACGGCCAAGCTCGTGTTCCAGTCGATCGAGACATAGCCGCGCAAGAAGTCCTGGATGTAATGCCGCTCGGATTCCCGCCGCTCGTCCTCGGATGGTACGGTGTAGCAATAGCCGGAACGGCCGTCCGACACCTTTCCTACCTTCAGGTATTTCAGATCGCGCGAGAGGGTGGCCTGGGTGACGCTGTACCCCGCTTCCTCTAGAAGCTGCAGGAGTTGATCCTGCGAGTCGATGCGATGCGTTTTGATAAGGCTGCGTACGATCTTGAGGCGTTCAAATCGCTCTCTCATCTGTTCTCCAGGGAGAATGCACCGTCGATGATTGCACGGAAGCCGAAAAAACGCAAGGGTCGACGTTTCGGAGCCGATAGACGGAAGGGGAGTCCGAGAATCTCGATTCGTCTCCCAGGGGCAGTATGGACGAGAACGACGGCAACGCGGAGCTGGAGGTTTCGGAGGACGGCATGCTGGTCGAAGCGGCCCTCTTCCCTCCGACCGGCGAGGGAATGCCGATAAGCCGCGACTACTTCGCTGCCCTCCTGGACAGGATCGGCGCGACGAGCGGTGTACTCTGGGATGAGGTCGATGACGCGCTGATGCGCGCGAATCTCGAACGGCACGTGATGCGCGCCGTGGTGGTCGCGCAGGGCACGCCGCCGGTAAAGGAAATTCCCGAGCACGCCGAGCTCGAACCCAAATTCCGGCGGTCGGGCCTTCCGATTTCGGAAAACGCTCAACGCGTAGACTTCCGCGAGATGGGCAGCGTCCATGTGGTCAAGGCCGGGGAAGCGATCGCGCGGATAGTGGCCGGCGTCGCCGGACAGCCCGGCACCGATGTATTCGGCCGGAGCATTCCCTTCGCGCGGGAGCCGGTCTGGAGCGTGATCCCCGGAGCAAATATCGAAAGGCGCGGCGATCTGCTGGTATCGACCGTCGACGGACGCCTCCTCGTGAGCGGCGACAGGATCGACGTTGACCAAGTCCTCGTCGTCAAAGGAGCCGTGGACTTTTCCACCGGACATATCGTGTTTCCCGGCGATGTCCTGATCGACGGCGTCATTCGCGACGGCTTCAAAGTCTGGTCGGGGGGCACCATTGTATGCAAGTCGACGATGGACGCATTCGACGTCAACGCCAAGAAGGACCTCGTTTGCACCCAGGGCATCATCGGCCGGCGACGGGCGCAGATACGCGTCGGCGGAGAACTGAAGGCGAAGTTCGTCCAGAATTGCCGCGTCGCCGTGCGAGGCGATGTCCATGTCGGCACGGCCGTGGTCAATTGCAGGCTATACAGCCTCGGAAAGGTAGACCTCGGAGAAAAGGGCGTGCTCATGGGGGGGGAAGTGTATGCCGTCCACGGCCTCCGCTGCGCCCGGCTCGGCAACCAGGCCCGGCAGCGCACGATGGTTCACATCGGCACGGACTTCACGGTACAGCAGCGCCTCGATCAGGCCAACGAAAGACTCCGTCTGCTTTCCAGCCGTTCCGGCCACATCGAATCCCTCGCCGCCTACCGCTCCGGTCCCGACTTCGGGCGGGTACGCTCCGACATCGCCAAGGCCGCCGCCGAGCAGAGCTCCCTGATATCCTCGCTTCTCGTTCAGCTCGATGCCGACGATTCGGCGATCGTCGACGTGCATGTCGATGTGTTTCCGGGTGTCGTCATCGAAATATGCAGGATCAGCATCGTGATCGAGGAGCACATGCAGGCCTGCCGCTTCCGTCTGGACAAGACCGCCGGACGCATCATCGTGGAGCATTGAAGCCACCCGCGGCCTTCCTATTCCCACTCGATGGTCGCGGGTGGCTTCGACGAGATATCGTAGACTACGCGGCCGATCTCGGGTACACGGTTCGTGATGGCGCTGGATATGCCGAGCAGATCCACCGGGTCGAAGGGGAAAACGTCGGCCGTCATGCCGTCTTCGGAGACCACCGCACGCAACGCGAGCACAGAGCCGTACTTCCGTTCGTCGCCCGCGACGCCCACCGAGTGCAATGGAAGCAGAACGGAGAAAGCCTGCCAGATGCGGTCGTAGAGTCCTCTGGAGCGAAGCTCCTCGATGTAGATCGCGTCGGCCTCGCGCAAAAGGTCGCAGCGCGACTTCGTGACTTCGCCGAGAATGCGAACGGCGAGGCCCGGGCCGGGGAAGGGATGACGGCCCACTATCTTCTCCGAGACGCCGAGGAGACGCCCCAGGCTGCGGACCTCGTCCTTGTACAACCGATCGAGGGGTTCCAGCAGCATGCCCGCCGCACGCTTCGCCTCCACGAGAGGGCCGCGCACGTTGTGGTGACTTTTTATCACCTGGGCTTTCGAGCCCACCCCCTTGCCCGACTCGATGAGGTCCGTGTAGAGGGTCCCCTGAACCAGGAATGCGTCGGCTATGCCGAGCCGCGCCACCTCCCGCTCCTGAATCGCGATGAACAGGTCCCCGATACGCCGCCGCTTCTCCTCCGGATCCTCGATGCCGGCCAGGGCGTCGAGGAATTCTCCCTCGGCTTCCGCCATGTGGAGATGCTCGGCGCCGAGCGAGCGGAGGTTATCCATGACTTCGAGGCTTTCGGCCTTGCGCATGAGCCCCGTGTCGATATAGAGGAGGTGGACGCGCTCGCGCGGCAGGACGCTCAGAAGCAGTGCGCCGGCGACCGTGGAATCGACGCCCCCCGAAATGAGGAGGAGCACGTCCCGGTCGGAGACGGCGCCGGCCAGTCGATTCGCCACCTCGGCGAGATAGGCCTCCATGCTCCACTTCCGCGCGGCTCCGCAGATTCCGACGGCGAAGTTCTCGAGAATACGCATGCCTCCCTCGCAATGGCTGACCTCGGGGTGGAACTGCAGACCCCAGAGCCGGCGGCCGCGATCGCACAAGCCGGCCGGTATGCCGCCTTCCGACACAGCGATGAGCTCGAACCCCGGAGCGAGGCGATCGATCGAATCGCCATGGCTCATCCAACTCGAGAAGGATTCCGGCAGGCCGTCGAAAAGCGGATCGGCTGCGATCCGACGCACGGCCTTCTTGCCGTATTCCCTCTCCGGAAGGCGTGCGACCTCGCCGCCGAATCGCAGAGTCATGGCCTGGGCGCCGTAGCAGATGCCCAGGATGGGCAGCCCGGCATCGTACAACGCGCGATCCGGTTGAGGCGCGTCGGTTTCGTACGCGCTGCGCGGCGAGCCGGAGAGGACGATCCCCCTGACCCCCCCGAGCTCGAGCGATTCGACGCGCGAATCTCCCGGCGCGATTTCGGCGTAGACGCCCAGTTCGCGTATCCGCCTGCCTATGAGCTGCGTATACTGGCTGCCGAAATCGAGAATCAGGATCGTATCCACGGACTCTCCCTTACGATGGTCGCTTTGCGGTCGGAGCCGACCGAGACGATGGATACCTTTGTCTCGGTGAATTCTTCTATGAAGCTTATGTAGTCGCGGGCCTCGCGAGGCAGATCTTCGTAGGAACGGCAGGCGCCTATGCCCCGCTTCCATCCCGCGAAAGTGCGCAGCACGGGCTTGGCCTCGGCGAGGTCGCGCACGGAAGCGGGGAAATCCTCGACGATCTCACCTCGGACACGATAGGCCACGCAGGCTTCGAACTCGGCCAGCTCGTCGTATACGTCGAGATGAGTCAGGACGAGACGGTCGATCGAGTTCGCCGACGAGGCGTGGCGCAGGGCGACCAGATCGAGGTAGCCGCAGCGCCGGGGTCGGCCGGTGGTGACGCCGTATTCCCGTCCCGTCTCGCGGATGAAGCGGTCGAGCGCGCTCTGCGAAGCGGGATCGAACTCGGTCGGGAAAGGCCCATTGCCCACCCGCGTCGAATAGGCCTTGAACACACCGAGCACCCTGTCGAGGGCGCGCGGTCCCACCCCCCCCTGGGCCGCCGCTCCAGCGGCGCAGGACATGCCGCTCGAGACGAAAGGGTAGGTGCCGGTATCGGGATCCAGAAGAGCGCCTTGGGCTCCTTCGAACAGAACGTAGGCGTGGCGATGAGTCCTGAGAAGCGACACGAGATTCACCGACATGGCGGCAAGGCGGTCGCGCCACGCGTTGACGAAGGCGATATCCTCGTCCTCGAGATTCTCGAGTCGCTCGGGGTCGTGAAGATCGGCGATCCTGACGCCGTCGCGCGAGGCCTTCATCGCATAGGCCACCCCGATGCCGCGGCCTGTGGTGCCGATGGGCTTTCGGCGCTTCGAGTCCATTTCCTTGTCTATACGCCGGTAACGCGGAAGCACGAGGTGAGCCCGGTCCGAGATGAGCACCCGCCCCTTCCAGTCCACGCCCTTCGCTTCGAGACCCGCCAGCTCGGCGAAGAGGGCTTCGGGATCGATCACCATGCCCGAACCCAGGACGACGGTCTTGTCGGGGTAAAGTATACCGGAGGGCACCAGGTGGAGCGCATACTGTTCGCCGCCGAGCACGATGGTATGACCTGCGTTCGCTCCGCCCGAAAAACGGACGATGAAGCTCGCGTCGCCCGCAAGATAGTCGACGATCTTGCCTTTGCCTTCGTCGCCCCACTGGGCGCCCATCACCACTATGTTCATGCCAGTTCCCTCCTCGTCGTTCCCGCCCTGAAGCAGATCGGCCGAGAGACGAGTATAGCCGACGGGAGGCTTCGCGTCGCCACCATGGAATCGACGCAACGCCGAAAAGGCCCGACACTCCGTCAGGACCTGCTGTAGTTCGGCGCCTCCTGAGTGATGACCACGTCGTGTGCGTGGCTTTCGCGGAGGCCGGCCGCGCTGATCTTGACGAAACGGCGATAGCGGCGCAGCTCTTCGATGTTGCGGCAACCGCAGTATCCCATGCCCTTTCGGAGTCCCGCCGCGAGTTGATGGAGATAGTGCCTCAGCTCCCCCTTATAGGGGACGCGGCCCTCTATGCCTTCGGGTACGGGCGTCTCGTCCTTGGCCATGCCGTAACGGTCGCCGGAGCCGTCTTTGATGGCTCCCAGCGAGCCCATGCCTCGGTATTCCTTGTAGATCCGGCCCTCGAAGAGCACTTCGCGCCCGGGCGCTTCCTTGAGGCCGGCGAGAAGATTGCCCACCATGACGGCCGCGGCTCCGGCGGCGATGGCCTTCACGATGTCGCCCGAATACTTTATGCCGCCGTCGGCGATCACCGGTATGCCGGCCTTGTCGGCCTCCTCGGCACACCAGAGCACCGCAGTGAACTGAGGCACGCCGACGCCCGCGATGATGCGGGTCGTGCAGATCGAACCGGGTCCCACCCCCACTTTTATGGCGTCCGCTCCCGCTTCGACCAGACGCCGGGTTCCATCCGGGGTAGCCACGTTCCCTCCGATCGCGGGAATTTCGGGATATCTGCGCTTGATGGCGCGCACGGCCTCGATGACGTTGCGCGAATCTCCGTGGGCCGTGTCGAGAACGACGAAGTCGACTTTCGCAGCCCGAAGCAGCGGCATACGCGCCTCGTAATCCTGGGGCGAGACAGCCGCACCCACGATGAGTCTGCCCGATCTGTCGGTGGCGGCCTTGGGATAGCGCTCGTGCTTTTCCATATCCTTGACCGTTATGAGCCCCGCGAGTCGTCCCGCGGCATCCACCACGGGCAGTTTCTCAATGCGGTGCTCGTCGAACTTGGCGCGGGCGCTCGCAGGCGTCGCGTCGGGGCCTTCCGTGACCACATCGGAAGTCATCGCATCGCGGACCGGAGCGGCGTCGTCGCGTCTGAAGCGGAGGTCCCGCGCCGTGATGATCCCCACGAGACGCCCCCGGGAATCGACGACGGGCAGGCCCGTGACGCGGTGGCCCTCCATTATCGCCCGCACGTCTTTCACGGTCCGGTCGGCTTCGACCGTGACGGGATTCTCAATGATCCAATTCAGGTAACGTTTCACCGCCGCCACCTGCTCGGCCTGGGCTTCCGGCGCCAGATTGCGGTGGATCACCCCTGCGCCACCCTGAAGCGCCATGGCGACGGCGAGTCTTTCTTCCGTGACTGTATCCATCGCCGCGGAGAGAATGGGGACGTTGAGCACGACGTCGCCCGCGAGCCGAGTGCCCAGATCCGCATCGCGCGGCAGCACTTCGGAGTATCCGGGGATCAGCAGCACATCGTCGTAGGAATAGGTATCGTCGATCACGATCACTCCCGACGGAGGCGGCTCCCGGGTCCGGCTCCCTTCATCGAAGGCCGCCTTTGCGCCGGCGGCTTTCCGTTTTTCCGCGGGCCGTCGGCCCGGGCCGACGCAGCCCGTCGGACCCTGGAAATCAATCTTCGGCTTTGCCGTCGATCGCGCCGGCTTCTCCGGCGACGGTGCCTTTCGGCGCCGTCGCGAAGGCTTCCATGAGGGCGCGGTACTTCGATCCTATGGCGCGGGCCTTCTCTGCGGCCCTTCCCCGGTACCGCTCGGGCGAAGCGAAGAAACTCTCCGGATCGGACACGCCGAGGACCGCGAGCCGCGAGCCGACGGCCGACATCGCCTCCGGGTCGCGGGCGAGCGCCTCGTGCAGAGGGAGGGCGCTCTTCTCGGCGGCAAGGGTTATGCGACGCAAAAGCTCGTGCGCGTCCGGTCTACCCGACTCCGCGAGGAGGATGTAGGCGGGCTCGGCCAGCACGCCCCCTCCGGTCAGGCGCAGGTTCGCAGCCATGCGTCCGCGATCGATCTGAAGCCCCCTCAGCACGGAAAGCATGCGGTTGGCCGCGGCGGCCAGGGCAGCGACGAATTCCGGTACGAAGCGTTCGCTCGCGGAATTCGTCAGATCGCGCTGATGCTCGGATATCTGATCCATGAAAAAGGTGACGACGCGGGGGGAAAAGGCCTTCCAGAGACTCTTCACGTGTTCGCTGTTCCAGGGATTGCGCTTCTGCGGCATGGTCGAAGAACCGACCTGTCCGTCCGCGAAGGACTCGCGCACTTCGCCTATTTCCGTCCGCTGCAGATTCCGAAGATCGTCGGCCAGATTGGCGATCACTCCGAAGGCAGTATTGAGTTCGAGCAGGAGTCTCAACAGGTACTCCGGCTCGACGAGTTGAGTCGAATGTTCGGAGGGTCTCATATCGAGTCGGGCGAGAAATCGACGCTCCACGTCCTCGGGATCTCGATAGGACAAAGAGAGAGCGTTGTAGGCTCCCACGGCGCCGGCGAGCTTGCCCCGCAGATCCGAGGCGAGTTCGTCCGCGCGAAGCACGCACTTGCCGAGCCGGCTCGCATATTCGGCCATCGCGAACCCGAAGGTCAGCGGCACCGCGTGCTGCCCGTGCGTCCTGCCGACCTGCGGTGTCTCCGCCTCGTCCACGGCGAGAGCGCACAGCTCGAGCTCCAGCTTGGCCAGCAGAGGAAGGAGGACCTCGCGCACGGCGGCTCGCAGGGAAAGCGAACGGGCCGTGTCGAGAATGTCCGCACTCGTGGCGCCGAGGTGGACGAAAGGCGCGACGGAGGGGGGCAGTTTCCGCTGAAAGACATTCACCAGGGCGCGGATATTGTGGCGGGTCTTCTCTTCTTCCTTATAGACCTCGGTGGGGTCGACGGCGAAGGCCGCACGATCGACCTCCGCGGCCATTTCGGCGCTCGCCAGACCGCGGAGTTCCAGGTGTGTGCACACGAGCGCCGCCTCGACGAGCGCACAGAGACGGATCTGGGCCGTCTCCGAAAGCCTGGCCGACAGAGCGTCGAAAATCTCCTGATTGGCTTTCCAGTACCGATGGTCGAGAGGCGAGAGGTTGTCGAAGATGCCGCGGGTCTCCATGTCCCATCATGCCACGGAGGGAGAAAGCGGATCAAGGGCTCCCCTCGGAAAAATCGAGACGATCCGATTTCATTCGACTTCGAATCCGAACCTCCGGAGAATTCCGAGAGCGAGACCCATCTTCTCCTCCTTGATCAGAAAATAATCCGTATCGAAGGTGGAAATGCTGAAGATACTGATGTGGTAGTCGGCAAGGGGCTTGGAGATCGAACTGATGACGCCCACGATGCCGAAATCGAGCGGACCGAGCACCTGGATCATCCCCCAGCCACACTCCTCCCGAATCGAACATCCTGGTCTGCCGCTCGGCACGAGGACACTTTCGCAGACGATGGAAAGCTCGACGCCCGTGCGCGTGATGCTCACGAACCCCGAATTCGCCCAGGCGGGGGGATTTTCTCCAGGATCGAGCCGGCATATCGAATAGAGACCCCGCATCCGTTTCAGTCTCATGGCTCCTCCGTCTTGGTCCCTGTTAGCGTTTCTTTCGAAAAATGCGATAATTGAGCTCGGGAAAAATGTTGTTTCTTTTTTCTAGGCGAGTAAGCCATTCGGTGCCCACGGTGTTCGCACAGAGCATGTCGTAGAGCTTGCCGAAGTCGGCGATGGCATCCTCGACCTGGCGGCGCGCGAAGGAGCTCGCCTTGCCGGCACGCATGAGCAGGGCCCAGTCCGAGCACATCGCCAGCACCACTTCCCTGGCGGCCTGGTTGAGTATGCGTTCCCGGAGCCCGGATTCGTCGGGAAAGCGCTCGGCCAGTTCAGTCATGCGTTCGGCCGCCTTGAAGGTGTGGCGATAGATCCAATCATTCGAGCCGTCGAGCCAGACTTCGGCGTAGCCGCCGTCGCCCCAGGACGAGAACTCCGGCGTCGATGTCTGATTCTCGGGATACAGCCGGTGGTATTCGGCCAGGGTCATGACATTCAAGGGGAAGCTCCTCGCTTGTCGGAACAGCGATTCGAGCCATTGTATCCCCTCGAACCACCAGTGGCCGAAAAGCTCGGTATCGTAGGGGCAGACCATGAGAGGCGGCCTGTCCATGAAAGGTTCCGCCGCTTCCGCGGCCGCGGTGCGCGCCGCAAGAAAGTGGGCCGCATGTTCCTTCGTGCGCACGACGGCGGCGCCGGGGTCGTAGGGCCGCTTGTCGGCGGTCGCTCCCGTGATCGCCCAGTACTTGAGTCCGGTGAAAACCCTCGTTCGTTCTTCTTCGAGGTACGGTCTCAAGTATTCGAGAGGAAGGTCGTAACCGATATCGCGGTAGAAATCCCGATAGACGGGGTCTGCGGGATATCCTTCCGACTCCGACCAGACGGCCTTGGTCGCCGCGGCGTCGCGGATGAAGACCGTCAAGCCGTTCGGGCACTGCACGGGAGCGAATGATCCCCGCCGGGGGGTCGGCGAACCGAGGAGGGAACCGCGCGTGGTGACGACGGTGTACTGCACGTTGTAGGCCCTGAGCGCGTCGGCAAGCGACGGATGCCAACCGAGCTGCGGGAGCCAGAACCCCGTGGGATGTTTGCCGAATATGCGCCTGTGCGCGACGATTGCCGTCTCGATCTGGGCCGATACGGCTTCGGGGCTGTCCACGTACAAAGGCAAAAACGCATGAGTCGCTCCCGTGGTGATGAGCTCGATCCTGCCCTTCTTGTAGAAAAAATCGAAGCCGCCGAGCACATCGCGCGAATAGAGCGTCTCGAAATCCTCACGGTCCTCGCGATAGAGGTTCGAATAGAGTCGAACTATGGGCTCGAAGACCGGATCCGAGCCGAGTCGAGCCTCTTCCGCCGCCGTCAGCCTCTGTTGAGTCTCAAGATAAAGCGCATAACGCTCACCGAGCAGCTTGTCGCCGAGCATGGCGGCGAGAGTGGGCGAAATGGTCAAGGTTAGGCGGAAAGGAACGGAATCGCCTTCCAGCCGCCGGAACAGCCGGAGCAGCGGAAGATAGGTTTCGGAAAGCGCCTCGAAAAACCAACGCTCCTCGAGAAAACGCGGATACTCGGGATGACGTACGAAGGGCAGATGGGTGTTGAGCACGAGAGCTAGCTGTCCGTTTGCCATTGTCCTTCCTTAGTCGCTGTCTCCCGGCTGAAGTTCCATGCCGGGGGGAGTGATTCGGAGCGGGTTGTCCGAGAGCTGCGTACGGATGCGCAGATCTCCTATTCCCGAGAGCTGTAAGAGCCGTAGGCCTGCCCGATCGATTCCGTCGGATCCCGGATGGAGCTCTTGTCTCGGCGAATCGACGGAATTGGATCGCGCGAGAACGCGGATGCGCGAGCCGGGCGCGGCGCCTTTGCGGCTGCAGAGATCGATACGGAAGCGGATGCCCGAACGCGGGAGATTGATATACCACTGCAGATCGTCGAGAGAGACAGGAATGTCGAAATGACCGTGCTTTGCGTCGTCGCCTTCGAGATCGAGCTCGACGACGCGGAGGAATAAGGGTGAAGCGGATTCATCGCCGATCATCACGCTTTTTTCCGCGTCGGAAAGGTCCCAGTACGCGAAGGCCCAACTGGGATCCCGCACCAGGGCGCGAATCATCGTTTCGTTGTATCGCGATTCGAGCGGGGGAGCGTCGTCCAGCGCAAAATCGAGGCTGTCCGATTCGGAACCTGAATATTTGTTTTCTTCGACGAGCAGGGCCCCGTCGGTGGATGATCGCCTATCCTCCGAGTCCTCGGCCAGGGCTTCGAGGATTTCCTCCATGACGAACAATCGTTCGAGTCCGGACGGGAGATCGAGCCCCATCTTGTCCGCGAGCGCGTAGAGCGCCTCCAATGACAGGGATTCGAGCTTCTCGGAGTTCACGGAAGCATTTTGGAAAAGATAAAGCGGACTTGTCAAGGCCGGCCTCGAAAGATCAGTCGACGCTCGGAGGGCTCGCGGGCCCGCCGCCTCCCGAAACCTTGCGCCTGCGCGGCCTTCGGCGGCGACGTTTAGCCGTCTCGGACGCCTCGACCGGGCCCTCCGCCTTCTGCCCGGGCTCGTCCTTGCGTCCGGCGACGCGCCGATCTCCGGGCCGAGACACGCGATCCCCTCCCGGCGGCCTTTTCGGCTTCTGCAGAGGCGACACACCGCGGCGTTTGAAGACTACGAGGACCGCCGCTTCGAGCTCGACCCTCGGAGGGTTGAGCGGAGCGAGAAACAATCGCGACTCGTGCACGGCCTCTCGATATGCTTCCGGCGTATCGACGAAGCGCTCGGGTCTCGTATCCAGAAAGGGCTTGAGGTAGTGCGCGAGCAGGAGCGCGAGCCGCTTCTCCCGCGAGGGATCCGAGGCCTCGTCGTCGAGCTCGGCGAGGGCGATTTCGAGAGCCGACTTATATGATGTACCCGAGGCGGCCAGAGCGGCGGAAGCCGGCGCGATATGGCGCAGAAGACCGAACTCCAGGAGCCCCTTCAGTATCGCGGTCGAAGAGCCGGAGGCCAGGATCTTGAGGAACTCCTCCGTGAGTCGCGAGGGGCTCGCCGAGGCGAGCAGCTGCGAGTCGCGCTTCAAGGCAAGTCGCAGCGAAAAAGGAATGCGGAACCCGGCCATCGCCGCGTATTTCACGCAACGGATCATCCGCACGGGGTCCTCTTTGAAAATGGTCTTCAGGGCGATCACGGGGCGGATGCATTTAGCCGCCATGTCCTTGAAACCGCCGACGTAGTCGACGAGGGTGGAATCGTGAGGGTCGAAGTAGAGCGCGTTGAGAGTGAAGTCGCGCCTCAGCGCGTCTTCGTCCATCGTGCCGTATTCGTTGCCGATCGTTCCATTGGCGATGGATCGAAAGGTGGAGACTTCGAAAATCTTGGAGCCGGCGTACACGTGGACGAGTCTGAAGCGCCGGCCGATGACCCGGGCGCTGCGGAAAATGCGCTTTATTCGCGCGGGCTCGGCGGAGGTCACGATGTCGAAGTCCTTGGGGGATCTGCCCAGGAGCATGTCACGCACGGCTCCGCCGACGATGTAAGCCTCGTGCCCCTCGGCGCGCAGTCGTTCCACGATGCGTAATGCATCCGGGTCGAGCCGGGAGCGCTCGATTCGATGCTCCGCTTGGGTGTACACAATGGCCTTGGCTACGGGCCGGCCGTCTTCCGATCTACGATAGCGGATGAGCAAGGATGCGCCTCGTCGCGTGATCCGATTGGATGCAAAGCATTATAGCCCGGAAGGTCCTCGGGCGGTCAACGGGGCTCCTTGTCGCTTCTCGCCTCTCCGAAAAAACGCGTCAGCCTTTGGTCGCCGGACGCGAGAGAATCCATTCGATGAGGTCCCGCGTAACGCTTTCACGGTTCGTCTCATTCAGGATTTCGTGGCGCGAGCCCGGATAGATTTTCGTCTCGACCCGACTAAGGCCGTTGGATCTCAAGCGGTCTTCCAGGGCTCCCGCGAAACCTCGGGCTCCCCCGACGGGGTCTTCCGCTCCGGCCATGATGAGCATGGGCATGGCGGGAGGAATTCGGTCCACGAGCCCCCCGTGCCGGTACAGCTCCGAAAAGGCGCCGAGAAAGTCCCTGAAAAAGCCGTCACTGCAGACGAATCCGCACAGCGGATCGGCCACATACTTGTCCACTTCGTCTTTGTCGCGGGAAAGCCAGTCGAAAGCGGTGCGCGCGGGTGCGAAGCTCTTGTTGTTCGCACCGAAGGAGAGTTTGTTGAGGAAGGGCGCCTTCGCTTTCGAGCCTTTGAGCAAACATCCCATCCCGGCCATGAGCCTGGCTGCCGCCAGGAGAGGGGGATCGGGGGGCATGACCACGCCCGAAAGTGCGCAACACGTGAGTTCCTTCCCATAGAAAGCCGCGTACATCTCGGCGATGACCGATCCCATGGAGTGACCGAAGAGGGCCATTGGCCGTCCATTCTGTTCGGCGGCCGCCGCGGCCGCCACCTCGTGCAAATCTTCCACGACGCGGTGGAATCCGTCTCTCTCGGCGAACCATCCGAGGGTATCCTCGGTGGCGGTCTTCCCATGGCCGCGATGGTCGGGCGCGTAGAGAGCCCAGGCTTTCTCCGTCGCGGCCGCAGCCAGGGCCGCGTATCTGCCGCCGTGTTCGGCCATGCCGTGGGCTACGACGAGGATGCCCCGAACCTCGCCCTCGGGGAGCCATCTATGGACGTGGATCGAAGCTCCGTCCGAAGCTCGATGGATAAAATCAAGGCTTTTCATGCGTGTGGCCGCCTCTTTGGCCGATTTCGAAGCCAACCGAGCCCGGAAATCGGATCATGTATTGTTCGAACCGCTTGCCTGCTGGCAAAATCGCTCAAGTTCGGCGGAGAAACCGCCGATACTCATAAAGATAGACTGTCGGCCGGGGATCGATCGAGGACAGAGAATCTCCCCGCTCTCTATCATTGTCGGCTGTCCGTATCGTTACTTTAGGCGATTTCGGATGGTCGGAGCGAAAGGAGGCTGACGGGAGCAGCTAAGGCCGCATCTCATTCGACGCGGCACCGGCGGGGCAAGGATGCTCCGCACGCATATCCAAGGAGGATGCACATGATCATCAACCACAATCTCAGCGCCATGTTCGCCGACAGGCAGCTGCAGATCACCAACGACCAGACCGGCAAGGACATGGAAAAGCTCAGTTCCGGCATGCGTATCAACCGCGCAAGCGACGACGCGTCCGGGCTGGCGGTTTCCGAAAAGATGCGGGCGCAGATCCGCGGCCTGAACCAGGCATCGCGAAACGCCGCCAACGGCATCTCCTTCATCCAGACGACCGAAGGTTACCTCGAGGAAAGCGGGGACATCCTGCAGCGGCTCCGCGAACTTTCCGTCCAGTCTGCGAACGGCATCTACACCGACGAGGACCGCATGCAGATCCAGGTCGAGGTTTCGTCCCTCGTGGACGAGATCGACAGGATCGCAAGCCATGCCCAGTTCAACGGCATGAACCTTCTCACCGGCAGATTCGCGCGGGACAACGGGACCAACACGGTCACCGGATCCATGTGGATCCAGATCGGCGCCAATATGGATCAGCGCACCCGCATCTATGTCGGCACCATGACCGCCAAGGCGCTCGGAGTCCGCACCGTAGGCGACAACAAGATCTTGTCTCTCGCGGATCCCGACAGCGCCAATCGCGCGATCGGCGTCCTCGACGAGGCCTTGAAGCGGGTCAACAAGCAGCGCGCCGATCTCGGTGCCTACCAGAACCGCTTCGAGCACGCGATCAAGGGCATCGATGTCGGGGCCGAGAACCTTCAGGCCGCCGAGAGCCGCATCCGCGACACCGACATGGCGAGCGAAATGGTCCAGTATACCAAGGACCGAATCCTCGTTCAGGCCGGCAGCGCCATGCTCGCCCAGGCCAATCAGAGGACTCAATCGGTCTTGCAGCTGCTACAGTAAGGTAGTATCATTATGGGCGGGAGAGCCTTAGGGGCCTCCCGCCGTCGGTCTTTGAAAAATACCCTCCCGCGCGCATAAGGCATAGAGGGCGCCCGTCAGAAGGGGCGCGCTCCTTGTCGCACGGGGACGAACGGACGGGGACGGCGCGAAACAGTCCCCACCCCGCATCGGCGTGCGCGCAAGGCCGCGACGGCACGGAAAGCCGCCGCGTAAACACCTCAAGGAGGGTCAAATGATTATCAATCACAACCTAAGTGCCATGTACGCCGATCGCGTTCTGGGCAACACTGATGCATCGCTGCAGAAGAACATCGAAAAGCTCAGTTCCGGAATGCGCATCAACAGCGCGGGGGATGATGCGTCGGGGCTCGCAGTCTCGGAAAAGATGCGGTCTCAGATCCGCGGTCTCAATCAGGCCACGAGGAACATCGAGAACGGCGTATCGTTCATCCAGACCACCGAGGGTTACCTCCAGGAGACCCAGGATATTCTGCAACGGGTGCGCGAGCTCTCGGTGCAGGGTGCCAACGGGATCTATTCCTCCGAGGACCGCATGCAGATTCAGGTCGAGGTGTCGCAGCTCGTCGACGAAATCAACCGCGTCGCAAGCCACGCCCAGTTCAACGGCATGAATATTCTGACCGGCCGCTTCGCCAAGGGCAGCAGCCAGATCATGCAGCTCCAGGTGGGTGCGAACATGGACCAGAACAAGCAGATCTTCATCGGCACCATGACCGCGGCGGCGCTCGGCATTGCAGGAGCGCAGGGACAGGGCAGCGGAGTCGTCATCGATTCTCCCGATCACGCCAATGCGGCGATCGGCGTCGTAGACAACGCTCTCAAGATGGTGTCCAAGCAGCGAGCCGACCTGGGCGCCTACCAGAACCGCTTCGAAATGGCGGCGAAGGGCGTGTCCGTTGCCGCCGAGAATCTCACCGCGGCGGAAAGCCGCATCCGCGACACCGACATGGCGACCGAAATGGTGCAGTACGTAAAAAACGAGATTCTGGACCGTGCCGGAAGCGCCATGCTCGCACAGGCGAACACTCGCCCCCAGAACGTGATGGCAATTCTTGGCTGACGGAAAACCGTTCATCTATGGGGTAAAGAGAGACTTCTGGACGTCTTCTCTCTAATTCCCTTCATGTCCGCCTTCGTGCGGGCACAAAACCTCGACGGGGGGGGATCGCGCCCCCTTCCCGTCGTTTTTTTTTCGAAATGACCCGCGATTCGTCGCCAGATTCATGCTCCGCCCTTCGTTCGGCGCGAGCGGGAAGCTTGGTCAGGTCGTCGTCAAGGTGATAGACTCTAACACCGATAAGGTGGTTAGGGAGATACCGCCGGTCGAGCTCCAGCGCTTCGCCTGTACGAACGAATTCGCGAGGGCTGCTCGGCCGGACCCGGGATCGATTGCCCCAGCTCGAGGCTGCCATGTCCGATTTATCCATTCCCGGCGTCGGTACGAGCAAGTACGGCTCCGATAAACTCATCGAAGGCCTCATGAAATTGGAGCGCATCCCGCGCGACAGGGAGGAGAAAAACCTCAAGTCGCTCCAGGATCAGCGTTCGGTCTGGCTCGATTTCAACCGGCGCCTCACGACCCTCAGAGACAGCGCGGACACCCTCTACTCGTATCGAAATCCCTTCAACGACCGGCTCGCGAAATCCTCCGACGAGAGCAGCCTCACGGCAACCGCCACCCGCGAGGCGCTGGAACAGACGCGCAGCATCGTAGTCAAGCGGATTGCCTCGGCCGATAGATTCCTGTCGTCCGAACTTCCGAAGGACTACCGCGTGCCCGCGGGCACCTATACCTTCACGGTGGGGGACAAATCGCTCGATCTTCGCTTCCAGGGAGGGAGCCTGCAGGAATTCGCGGACGCTCTGACTCGAAAAGGAAAGGACCTCCTGCGCGCCGAAGTCATCGTGGTCAAACCCGATACGAAGTCCTTGGTGATCGAGTCGCTCGAGACGGGAGCCGCCAATCGCCTGAGCTTCGCAAACGATGCCGTGGCTTTCGGCCTCGATGCCGGACTGATCACGAAAATCCATACATCGCTGCAGAACTTCGATCCCACGGCGCCCCAAAGCTGGACGACAGCCGTCGATCCCGGCCTCGTGAAGGTGGACGCGGCGCCGGCCGAGCTGGGACTCGCAGCGGGGACGAAGATGCTGTCGATAGAGGCGGGCAACGCCCCCGGTGAGGCAAAATTGGACCTCCCGGCTCCGGTCAAAACCGCGGGCCTGGTGCTCGAGCTTCAATATCATATCGTTCCCCTGGGAGCGGCCTCGACCCCTACCCCGCCGCCGGGTCCCGACCTCAAGAGTGTGGGATCTGTCACCTACGAGGGCGTCACCGTGAATGGCGCGCCCTCGGCTTCGGCCCTTCCCGAATGGGTCCCCCCTCCCGTCCCCCCCGGATCGAAGATAAGTCGATGGCGAGCGTCGTGGGTTCCGACGGAAAGGCCGCGGCCCTGCCGGATCTTCAGGACGGCGACGGCGTGCAGACGCTGAGCGTAAAATTGAGCGACTATCTGCCGGAGGTCTCGGCCCTCGCCTTCCGCGTACGCGATACGACCCGCCGTCTGGAAGTCGTCGGCGCGAGAATCTACGATCCCACCGAGACGGGCGGCTATCGTCCGCTCAAGCCCATTTCCACCGCGCAGGATGCCCTGGCCTCGGTCGACGGGGTCGACGTGCAGCGGCCGTCGAACGACATTTCCGATGCCGTCCCCGGTGTCACCCTCACTCTCAAGGCGCCCTCCCAGCGACCGGTGAGCCTCGTCGTGGAGCCCGATCGAAGCTCCGTGAAAGACGCGATAATCGCCATGGTCGGCAACTACAATCGACTCATGGCGCAGATCAACATTCTTTCGGGCACCGACGACCGCCTCATTTCGGAAATCTCGTATTTCACCGACGAGGAGAAAAAGAGCGCAGAGCAGCACCTCGGCGAGCTTCAGGGCGATCCGACGCTCGATCTTCTGAGATCCTCGATGGAACGCATTATGATGAACAGCTATCCGACCTCGGACGGGAGCGATATGGCCCTGCTCGCGCAGATGGGAGTGGCCACGAACGCCAGCGGACCGGGGGCCGACACCGGCTACGACATCAGCAAGATGCGCGGCTACCTGGAGATAGACGAGGACACCCTCAAGAAAGCGCTCCAGGATCACTTCACCGCGGTGAAACAGCTTTTCGGCAACGATACCCAGGGGACCCTCATAGTGGATTCTGGTGTCGCCTATTCGCTCGACCGGCTCATCAAGCCCTATGTGGAGATGGGAGGCATCATCTCGTTGAAGACGGGGACGCTCGACCAACAGATCTCGAGCACTAAGAGAACGATCGGCGATCTCGACACGCAGCTTGCCGCCAAGCAGCAGGATCTCAAGGACAAGTACGGCCAGATGGAAGGAGCTCTCAACCAGATGCAGAGCGCATCCAGCTCGATAGACAACTTCGCCAAGGGCGGCGGACAGTAGGACTGGAAGGAGAGCAATGTGGACATCATCGTGAACGGCGAGGCCCTCGTCGTGGAAGCCGGACCGGAGGGCAAGCTCGGCGAGACCCTCGCTCTGGCCGACGACATCCTCGAGAAGGCGGGTTCGGTCATCGTCGGTCTTCGCATCGACGGCAGGACAGTGGATGCCGACAGCTACCACGCCTTCGCCGAAAGACCCACCGCGAATTTCTCGCGGGTGGACATCCAAGTGGAGCCCGCTTCGGCGATACGGATCCGTACGCTGGAAACTCTGCACGAATTGCTGATGCTCTCTCTGCAGGGAGCGCGCGACGAAGACCCGACGGACTGGAAAACGCTGCGCCGGGCCGCGACCGACATTCGCGATGCTTTCGCGGGACTCTTCGCGGCGGACGAACTCTCCTTCGTGCAGCTCTTCGCCGATCTTCTGGCCCGAACCGGCGACGAGCCGGGGGCGGCGGAAAGGATCGAGTTGGCGGCCCAGGGGGAACGGCTTCTCCAAATTTTCGGCGAACGTCTAGCCGAGCTGCGAAGCCCCATCCGCGAGATGCGCAAGGCGGCCGCATTTTTCGAAGAACAGGCCCCGGAGCTCGAGGAGCTGCCGGTGCTTCTCCAGACCGGAAAGGACGATAGGGCGATGAAGGCGGTGACCTACTTCATCGAAGTCTTCAACAAGGTGATCCGCATCATTCCCGAGCTCGGACGCGCCGGCGTCGAGGCGGGCAGGCTCAGGATCGACGGGCAATCGCTGCCGGACTTCTACTCGTCCTTCAACGCCGTCCTGCGCCAGCTGATCGAAGCATTCGAACACAAGGACGCGGTGCTCATAGGAGATCTTTCCGAGTACGAAGTACTGCCCCGCATGCGAAGCTTTTTCGCGGCCATGGACGAGGCCATGCCGGCGCCATGACAACCCAGACTCTTATGGTGGGACAGGCCCCTTCCAGTCTGTGGGTCCAGCAGGCGTCTGGGGGCGAGAGCGCCGTGCTCTGGTTCATCGTGGGTTTCGTCGTCCTCATCCTCATCGTCGTTCTCATACAGCGCGGTCTTCAGGGCGGTTCGCGAGGGGGCTCCAAGCTGAATCGCGCGGCCCCATTCAGCAAAACCGGCTTCCGGAGGGCTGCGCGGAACGGCGGCCTCACCGACGACGAGACGCGCTTTCTGGAGATTTACGGCAAGGCGCTGGGCGTCAGCAATCCCGAGTTCGTCTTCCGCAATCAGGTCAAACTGGATTCGTTCTTCAAGGAAGTGTATCGATACATCGAAAAGAACTCGGAATCGGAAGCCGACGCCGAAGAGCAGAAAGCCCGTCTCTTCGCGGCCCGCGAAAGGCTGACTCAGCGCAATTCGCTGGGTTCGCCGGTCAGATCGACCAGACAGCTCGGACGCAATATGCCTCTGACCTTCATCGCTCCGGGAGAGGAGTCGTATCCGTCCGTCATCGTGGCCGTCGAGCCGGGAGGGATCGCGGTCGAACCGGTTCGGGATCCCTACGGCGAGACTCTGCGCTTTCACAAGGGCACGAAGCTCACCTGCTATTTTTATACGACGGCTCACCAGGGATATCAGTACGTCGCGCGCATAGTCGGATGGGAACGGATCGGCAGCAAGGAAGTGATGGTCCTCTCGCACAGCGACACGGTCGCGGCCCTGCCCGCGCGCCGGAACGCGCGCAAAGAAATACACGAGAGCTGCACCTTTTACCGCGTCGTCGTCAATGCGTCCAAGGCTCGCGGCAAGGTGCAATCCACGGCACGAGTGGAAAACATGCCGTTCCCCGCCACGATCGTCGATATTTCGGCGGGCGGCGCCGGTATTCAGAGCGCCAATGCCTTGCCGGCGGGGGAGTTCGTCAAGATCGAGTTCACCCCGGGGGGCGCCAGCCATGCGGCCTTCGGCAAGGTCGTCCGCATGAACAGACTCCGCAACGTGGGCGGCATCATGCACATCCAGTTCGTGAGAATATCCAGGCGCACGCTCAACACCATTTTGTCGCAGGTCTACGGATATTCCGATTGAAGCCCGGCGCTTCGGGTCCCGGGCGCCCGAGGCGAGGACAACTTGACTGGACCCCCTGCCGCTTCCTACAATCGGACAATGAAAGTCGTCGAGCTCAGGGAGCTCAATCGCAAAGAATCGGCCGTTCACTACATCAAAGAATTTACGGGCGTCGCGGTGCTCGATTCCGGCCCGCTCAAAGCCGAGGCGGATATCGCTTTCACGCTCGAGCACAGGCCCCTCGGACCGCCCGATCTCACCCTCCGCGTAATGGATCCGCTGGACTGGCCGCTCCTGCCCATCGTCAGGGCTCTCAGGGAACATATACTCGAGCTCGAGAAGACCGGGAGGCTCCCCTGAGATTTTTCCGCCTCCGCGACGCCGACGAAACCGTGGCCCTGGGCGCGCGCCTGGGCGCCGTCGTCCGCGGCGGTACGGTCCTGGCCTTGAAGGGAGCGCTCGGCGCGGGCAAGACTACCTTCGCGAAGGGTGTGGCTCTCGGTCTCGGCATCGACGAAGAGGTGACGAGTCCGACCTTCACGGTCGTGTCCGAATATGTCGGACGTCTGAGGTTCCATCACATCGACGCATATCGTCTCTCGGGAAGCGAGGATTTCCTTTCGGTAGGCGGCGAAGAGCTCTTCGCGGATTCGGGCGGTCTATGCATCGTCGAATGGAGCGAACGCATCGCCGAGTCCATACCGCCGGACGCAGTCAGCGTGGAACTTCTCGTGCAGCCCGACGGAAGCCGCGAGCTCCGACTCGAAGGCGCTTCGCTGGAAGGGCTCTTGGGATGAACGTGCTCGCCTTCGATACATCGAGCGACATCCTATCGGTCGCGCTCAGGCGCGGGCCGCTCTGGGCCGAGGCCTCGTTGGATATGGGGCTCAAACACGCCGAACACCTGATGGACCTCGTCGATTTTTGCCTCGATCGATCCGGAACGAAGCCGCAGGAGCTCGACCTCATGGCCTGCATGCTGGGCCCGGGATCGTTCACCGGGCTGCGCATAGGCATGGCGACGGCGAAGGGCATGGCCTTGGGGCTCGGGAAGCCTTTCGTTGCCGCGCCGACGCTCGACTGCCTGGCCTGGGGCTACGAAGACTACCCCGGCGCCGTGGTTCCCGTGATCGACGGCAAGAAGGGCAGACTCTATTCCGCCGTCTATCGCGGGGGAAAAAAGCTGAGCGCTTGGCTCGACATTCCTCTTGCGTCGCTCGTCGCCCTGCTCGATACTTACAATGAAGTCCTGGTCACCGGTCCCGACGCCGAACTGTTCAGAGAGTTCGCGAATGAACGTAGCGGATTCCGCATAGACAGGCGCTCGCGGGTGCCGGCCGCTCGCGCTTTGGCCGAGGTCGGAATGGAGCTTTTCACGAGAAAGGGTCCGTCCGGCGCCGAGGCGGGCCCCCTGTATCTTCGGGCGAGCGAGGCCGAGGAATCGGCCGTCCGGCGGGACGGCCCCACCGATGCCGAACGGATCGAAGGGAAAGGCTAAAGGGGATGAATCAACGCGAGCGAATCAGCGAGGCGACGGACGTCGAAGAATTGGAAAGCGTCGACGACTTCGCCGATCTCGAACGGGACATCAACGGCAAGCCGGCCGAATCCCCCCTGCTCGCCGATCCGGGTCCTCGCAGCATGGTTTTCAGTTACGAAAAAAACCATCAGCCTCTCGCCTTGATCGACAGCGGCCACAGCTTCGTGTACGTCAATCCGCCGTTCCGCAGCTTCCTCAAAAAGTTCGGCTATCCCGAGGCGTCCTCTTTCATGAAGACTTTCAACAATGCCTTCGAAGCGGAGCAGCGCCGCGACATAATAGCCGCGCTGGGCGATGCCCAGCGCGGCTACGAATGGAAGGACATCATCTCGCACAAGAACGTCTTCCGCAAAGACTCCGCCACCATGATCACCAAGATCCACATCATGCCCTTCTGGCCCGAGCGCCAAACCCGGGGCAGACCGGCCGCCTACACCGTGTATCTGGACGACGTGACCGACGAGTACAAGCGCTTTCTTCGCGACAACCTGGATTCTCTCCTCCGCGCCTCCCTCAAAAAGGACCGCGACACGGGGAAGCATGTCCAGCGCGTCAACCTATATTCGCGCCGCCTCGCCGAAGAACTCTATCGGGATCCCCGCTGGCCCCAGGTGGATGCCGACTTCATCGAGGAGATAGGTTTCCTGGCCGCCATGCACGACGTCGGAAAAATCGGCACCCCCGACGACATCCTGAACAAACAGGGTCCCTTGGACGAGTTCGAGTGGAAGGTGATGAAAGAGCACACGATCAACGGAGCCTTCATAATGTCCAGCTATCCGCAGCGCATGGCGAAGGAAATCGCCCTTTCGCACCACGAATGGTGGAACGGTTCGGGCTATCCCTACAACCTCGAGGAGATGCAGATACCGCTCGCGGCGCGCATAGTCAGCCTGGCCGATGTCTACGACGCCCTGCGCATGAAGCGCTCGTACAAGACGCCCTATCCGCACGACGTGGCGGTGCAAAAAATGCAGGCGGAGCGCGGCGTGCACTTCGATCCTGCCCTCGCCGACGCGTTCATTTCCGTAGCGTCGGACTTCGAACACATCTACACGAAGCAGGCGGACTAGACCGGAGCAAATGCGAAGCCGATTTCAAGGCGTGCGATGCACACGGGCGCACTGAAATCGACTCAAGTTTCACATTCTCTTGAGGAAGACTCTCCTTCGCTTGTGCTGGACACGCTCGTAGTCCTTCCAAACGCCCTGAACCTCGACGTTCGTCTCGAGCTCGGGATTGGTCTCGGCGAATTGCACCCCTTCTTCGATGGCGCTCTGCGTCAACGAAGTCATGACGAAGGCTATGACGCCGCGGGCCTGATATTCGGGCTTGACGGCGATGAGATACATATCGATGACGCTGGGATGGCGGAGGGCGAGCAGGAGGTGCATCCAACCCAAGGGCAGCAGCCGGCCCTTGGAAACCTGCAAAGCGCGGGATAGGCTCGGCATGGAGATGCCGAAGCCGATCAATTTGTCGTTCTCGTCCACGAGGACTTTGCTGAAGCGGGGATCGACGAATCCGAGATAAGTCTTTATGTAGTTCTTCACTTGGCGCTCGGAGAGCGGAGTCGTCCCGTAGAGATGGGAATAGCCTTCCTCGACCAGGGCGAAAAGATCATCCGCGAACTTCTCCCGCAATTCGTTCTTCGTCTTCCAGGGATAGAGATGGACCCCGGAACGCTTGGCGATGAGTCCCTGAACGCGCAGCACTTTCTCCGGAATGGAGCGGGGCACCATGACCTTGAACTCGATCCAGTCAGTGTCCTTGGCGTAGCCGAGACGCTCGAGATACTGCGGATAATAAGGCCTGTTGTAGATGGTCGCCAGCGTGGCCACCTGATCGAAGCCCTCGACGAGCATACCCTCGCGATCGAGATCGGTGAAACCCAGCGGCCCGTGCAGACCTTCGAGACCCTTGGAGCGGGCCCAATCCTCGACGGTGCCGAGCAGGACCCGGGCCACCTCGAGATCCTCGACGAAATCGATCCATCCGAAGCGGGCGTACTTGTTGCCCCACTTCTCCACATATCGCTTATTGTAGATGCCCGCTATGCGTCCCACGGCCTTGCCGTCGCGGTACGCGAGCCAGTATTCCGCTTCGCAATAGTCGAACGCCGGGTTTTTGTCTTTTCGGAGCGTGGCCAGATCGTCGAACTCCAGAGCAGGAACGTAATACGGATCTCCCGAGTATATGCGGAGGGGAAAACGGATAAAGGCCTTCAAGTCGCCGATGGACTCCACGCGTTTGATCACGAGACTCATGCGCTACTCCTTGTCTTCAGATAACCTGTACCCCTGCGAAGAAGCGGCGGATGCCTCCGTCTTCCATTCAGCCACAAAATGTTCGTAGGCTGCGATGGTAGCTCCGAGCGTGATATCCTGAACTTCGCCGCGGCCGATCCAATCGTTGCCGTCTTGGATATAGAGATGCGCCAGCATGCCTTCGGCGTCGGCCAAGCGAAAGTCTCTGTCCAGCTTTTTTCTGCGTTCGAGGCCGCGGAGCACACTCTCGTAGAGTTCACGGTAGGTCTGGTCCCGCCATTCCATCAATGTCACGATCGCCCCGCTTCCGGGAGGGGAGTATATAGGCAGAATTGGAATCTGTAAACCTCGCACTTCAAGTCCGCGGCTATCGCGGAGACAGGATGGCCCTGGTCTCGCGCGAAACCGGCAAGAAAAGACTTTCGTCGACCGGGGCGGGGATCGAGTCGGGAACCTGGAGGAGTCGTCGTTCGGTCCAGAGGCCCCTGGAGGACATACCTTCATATCGATACGTCACGCTCGACTCTCCCTTCGTTTCGGCGAGACGACCGAGCGCGTCCCAGCGATAGTCCGTCCCGGCGAGAAGATAGCCTTCGCCGTCCATGAGCCGCGCCCGAAGCAGACGTCCCGCTTCATCGTAGAGAAAGTCGGCCGCAGCTCCGGAGCCCGTCGCGGCCCCTTTGTCCGCCGCTTTTTCCGCGTGCGGCTCCGGGAACGGCGGCGAGACCATGCCCGCCGCGGCCGCGGCCGACCAGGTCCAGGGGCCGGAACCGGGCCACGGCGGCAAAAGATAGGCGCCGAGTTCGGGCGGCGGCGGCCCGGCCTCCGGCGTTGCGGGCGCTCCCGTCGCCGCCGAGCCGGGAGCGACGGAGGCCGCCGGAGCCGCCTCTTGTGCGCTTCCGGCAGGCGCGCCCGCCGATGCGGCCGGCGCAGGCTCGGGAGCGCTGCGTGCTATGAAACTGAGACGGCCGCTCGAGTCTATTGCCGCCGAAAGCTCCCCCTTCACGGAACCGTCGGCCGCGTGCCTCGTGCCCCGAAGGGCCTTGGATCCGGCCGCCCCGCCTCCCAAGTCGAGATCGTCGTAGGCGATGAGACTGCCCGAAGCATCCCGAAGGACTGCGAGAACTCCGGTGTCCGAGCCGTTCCATCTGTAATCGACGGTCCAGGCCGTTTTCCCGCCCGCTTCCACCATGAGCGAGATGAGACGGCCGTCGGCCTCGCGGCGGAGAATGTCCCGGCGGGAATAGGGAAGACCGGGTCCCGGTCTCTCCGTCACCATGGCGAGACGACCGGCGCGGTCATAGGAAAACTCGCGATACAAAAACGCTGATTGCGAACCGGGCCCCGCGTTGGCGGCTTGGCCTCCCGCCCGGTTTTCTCTGCGGTTCTGAGCTTGATCTTGAGTCCGCGCTTGATCCTGAGTCTGAGCTTGATCTTGAGTCCGCGCTTGATCCTGAGTCTGAGCTTGATCTTGAGTCTGCGCTTCACTCTCTTCAAGCCTGCGCGCCAGAAGGACGAGTCGCCCGAGCGCATCGTAGGATTCGATCTTCACGAGGCTGGAGGCCCCCGCGATGGGCGACATAGGATCTCCATGGAGCGCGGCCGAGCCGTACTCGATGCGCCCGGGCGGAGGACCGTACTCGGCAATCGCGTCCCGCGCCGCATTCTGCGAGAAGCAGGGCGCAAAGTGGAGAAGTTGCAGTGCGAGGACGACGGGAAGCGCGACCGAAGTCGGGCTCGAAGTCCTCAGGCTCGCCATGAGCGTCCGCTCAGTCCGTTTTGATGCCATGGACACAGCATAAGGCCGAGCGGCGTTCGGGCGCAACGACAGCCGGGACGGAGTCGAAGGGCAGATTGCGCAATCTTTGTAGCTTCCCGGCCCTGGCGGTGTTTTTGTGTGAGAGGAGAACATCGATGAGGACTAGACAGATGAATGCAATCCGAAGTCTGGAAGCCGACGGCTATCTCGTGAAAGTCGTCGACCAAAACTTCAGCGACGAGTTTATCGTCTACGCGTACCATGGAGGAGGAAGCAACTTCAAGGAATACATAGTCAGCTCGGCGGGAAATCTCATCCACGTCAAGAGCTATCCCTTTTCGAAAGATCTCTTCGATTTTTTCCAGAGTGTGGAAACCATCCCGCTGATCACGCGGAGACGGCGTCCGATCGAAGAGAGCGAGCACGTATCCATGGCGAGATGAGTGCGTTCTTCGCCTGAGAGCCCCATGGCCCGTTCGCAGCGGCCGTGTCGCCTTCGGCGAATTTCTTGACTTCGCGATTCGGTAAAGATATTATTAGCCCCAAGTGTGCGCGGCGAAACGCCGCGCGGCCTGAGGAGTAAAAAACCATGGACGACGCAAGAAAGGTCAATTTGGAGGATGTCGGAAAGCTGGTTCTGAGAATCGTGCTGGGCGGGCTCCTGCTCTTCCACGGCGTGAGCAAGATCGTTCACGGAGTCGGCATGATCGAAAGCAGACTGGTCGCTCTCAATTATCCCTCGTTCGTCGCCTATGGAGTCTATATAGGCGAGGTTGTCGCGCCACTCTTCGTCATCTTCGGCTTCTGGACACGCTTCTCGGCGCTCGTGATCGCCTTCGACCTGGTCGTGGCCGTTCTTCTCGTCAGAATGCCCGATTTCTTCACGCTCACGAAATCCGGCGGCTGGTCTTTGGAGCTGGACTGCTTCTTTCTCCTGACCGCGCTCGCCCTGTTCTTTCTCGGTCCAGGGAAGCTCAGACTCGGACGAAGAAGCGGTATGCTCGGTTGATCGGCGCCGGGACGGTCGCACTGAGCCTTCTCATCGCGGCCATCTGGGGTTTCAATTTCGTCGTCATCAAGGTCGGAGTCGCGAGCGTACCACCTCTCGCGCTCGCGACATTGCGCTTCCTCTTCAGCGTCTTCCCCGCCATACTTTTCGTGAAGAGGCCGAGGGCTCCGCTCGGGAAGGTAGCCGCCTACGGGCTCTTCCTCGGCGTGGGCGAGTTCGGGTTCCTGTTCACCGCCATAAAGCTCGGCGCCCCCGCGGGGCTCTCCTCGATTCTTCTCCAGTCCCAGGCCTTTCTCACCGCCCTCCTCGCCTCCATCTTCCTCGGGGAGAAGCTGAAAGCGCACAACTTCGCGGGCATGTCCGTAGCCGCGCTCGGACTTGCGCTCTTCGCGCTGGGAGCCGGGACGGGGGGACTCGACGCGGCGCTCATCGCCATGATAGTCGCGGCCGCCCTCGGCTGGGCGGCGGCCAATGTCACGGCGCGGAGCATGCCGGGAGTCGACGCTCTCGGCCTCATGGTGTGGTCGAGCCTCTTTTCTCCCCTCCCCCTAGCGGCGCTTTCCCTCCTCTTCGAGGGGCCCTCGCGGATAGCGGCGGCATTTTCGGACTTGAAGCTTCTGACCGTGGGCGCCCTCGCCTATCTCGTCATTCTCTCGACCCTGCTGGGCTACGGCCTGTGGAACTTCCTCATCATGCGTCACGGAGCGGGAAAGATCGCTCCCTTTTCGCTCCTGGTACCGATTTTCGGCCTCCTGTCGGCATCCATCGTTCTCCGCGAGCGCTTCCGCGCCGTCGATGCCGCAGCCGCCGGCTTGATACTCGTCGGTCTTCTCGTTCATGTCTTCGGAGCGAAGCTCGGCCCCCGCGGGACGGTGGAGAGCGCGGCGCACCGCGCAGTGAGCAATTCCGACAAGGCCGCCGAAGCACGCTAGCGACCGAATTCCTAAATTGGCTCGGGCTCCCCTCCTCTTCGGGCGAGATTCTCGCCCGAGGAACTCCGGGTTCCCCAAACCCTTGTTTTCTCATCCCCGATTGGCTATATTGGCCGTATGGACATCGCATCGGCAAGCATGATCTCGTCGCAGGCGAACATCCTGGATCAGGTAGGGGTCACCATGCTCTCGAAGAGTCTCAAGGGTACAGAGCAGCAGGCGGCGGACCTCATCAAGGGCCTCGGCTCCGCGGCACCTCTCCCCGAAGGCTCGGGCGAGCATATCGATATCTTCAGATAAAGAGGGTGGATTTTGTCGAGGGCTCTCCGACTTTCGTCGGAGCGAGTCGACGATCATTCCCTTGATCCATGTGGCCGAAACTGCCGCGTCGTTCCGTGCGCACAATATGGCGTTTAATATGCGGTGAAGCCATGAATAGTCATGGATCGGTATGGGCGAAGGTTTCGCGCTTGGTGATCCACATAGCCACGGATTCGAGCTGGGTCTTCATCATCGTGATGACGCTTTCCCTGGGGTCGAGCCTCTTCACCATTCGTTACCTGAGCGGGCTCGAAAGCGACATCGGCGATCTCTATGAGAACGATATAAAGGGCCAGACCTACGCCCAAAACGCCTATGCCACCTTGATCGGCATCGAGTCTTCGGTAAAAGATCTGGTCATCGCCGATAGCGACGACGCACGCGCGGCTTCCGCCGCCGGCCTCAGGTCAGCAAGCGAGTCATTGCGTTCGCTCGTGCTGAAGGCGACCCCCACGCTGAACTCCGCCAGATATAGGACGCTCATCGCCAAGTCCAAGCGCGACATGAACGCCTTCGTCGATGCACTGCAGCGGCGGATGGAGTCGGGATCTTCCGATGCGCCGGGCGCCTCTGCGGGCAGGGCCTTTCTGTCCGAAATAGAGCCGCGTGCAACGGCGCTGAGGGTGGATCTACAGAGATTGAACGACATCAAACGGGGATCGAACCGCGACAGCGTCCGCGCTTTGAGGATCCAGCTGCGGCTGTCCCTGGCGATCTCGATCGCGATACTTCTGGTCTCGATAGCCGTGCGAGTATTCATGTATCGCGCATCGCGAAACTCCGTGAAATCGGCCCCCACCGCGGAAGATGGGCTACGCTCGGAGGATGGAAAGACATGAGGCCCCGCGGCACTCGGTCGGTCGGCCATTCTATCGCCACCGACTCTCCATGAAACAACGGCCTCCCGGCTGTATCTACGCATTTTCTACACGCTTGAGGATTTTGGAGCGCGTCCGGCGGGTCTTGGAAGGAGCCGCGGCAACAACGCCACGGCGTGGAGGACCGCTCGCCTTCGGCTCGTTGCCTACCCCCGGAAGCGCCTTGATGTCGGCTTCCGTAAAAACCCAGCCACGGCCGAACTTGCGGCCGATGCCGTAGCGGTGTGCATAGACGCGCGCCGTCGAAGGCGCTATCCCCGCCTTCTCGGCAAAGGTCTTGATATCGTAGAGGGTCTCGACGCGACGCTCCCCGGCCACCGCCCCCGATGCACCGAGGTCGAAGAACACGGCCTGAGACGTGGGCTCCGGCACCGGAAGTCCCTCGAGCCGAAGCCCCTCGATGTGAAACTCGATCGCCTCACGCATTCGTTTGCGCGTTAGGTCGAAGGTCTTCCCCGTGGCGATGCAGCCGGGGAGGTCCGGGGCATAGGCGGAAAATCCCGTATTCGTTTCCTCGATGATGACGAGGTAATCCATGCTCACTCCTTAAAGGCCGGCTTGCTTCATGATGCTGTTCAGCGTTCCGCGGTCCACTTCGTCGGAGGGATGCCCGGCGACCGTCACGAGGCCGGCTTTCGTCGGGTGCTTGTACTGACGGTGTCCGCCCTTCATCCGCGCGAGGACCCATCCGTCCGCCATGATGCGTTTGACGACCTCGCCGACGGCCAAGGAAACCGCATATTGATAATGTGCTAAATGGTAAAGGGAAAAAAAAGACAGCCTCCCGAAGAAAGCCGTCTTTCTGCTCTAGCGGGGGAGGGAATCGAACCCACGCCCCAGCGGATATGAGCCGCTTGCTCTGCCATCTGAGCTACCCCGCCGCGCCCTAAAGGTAGAGGGTTTATACCGGGTTTCGGGGCCCTTGGTCAAGTCCCGCCTCTGCGCGGAAACACCCGGCTCGATCCGCTTCCGGATGCTCCGCTCCGGGCGCTAGGCTCCTTTACAGTCGGCGTCCTCGAAATCTAAAGTCGGAAGACCATGAGATGCAGACTCTGCGGATCTGCGGCGACCCGCTCCCGCCTCTTCGGCCTCGCCGAATATTCCTTTTGCGGCGACTGCGGCTTCGTGGGACTGGCACGCCGATTCTTCCCGACACGCGAAGCGGAGGAGGCGCGCTATCGGCTTCACCGAAACGACCCGGCCGAAGCCGGCTACAGGGCATTCCTCGGACTCTTCATGGAAAAGGCGCTCGAGCCCTTTCTGGCCCCCGGCGCGGCCGTGCTGGACTTCGGTTCGGGACCCGTGAGCGCCCTCGCCGCCCTGCTCGCGGAAAAGGGTTGGGCGGCCTCGGCCTACGATCCCTACTTCGCTCCGGGCCGAGCCTGGCGCAGGCGCTCCTGGGAGGCGATAGCTCTCCATGAAGTGGCGGAACACCTCAGGCAGCCCGGCAAGACGCTCTCCGCACTGAGCCGTCTTCTGGCACCGGGAGGCGTGCTCGCGATCCGTACGCGCTTCGCGCCGGAGAACAGCGACGATTTCGGGAGCTGGTGGTATCGCCGCGACATCACTCACATCGGGTTCTACCGCCCCGAGAGTTTTCTCCATATGGCGCGCCGCTTCGGCATGGAACTCGCCCTCCTGGAGCCGCCCGATCTCGCCGTCCTCGCGCGGCCGCGGACTTCACCGCCGTGAGGCCCGCGAGGCGATGAGCGACAGACCTTCGAGGACCAGTTCGGGCACGAAGCGCTCGTAGCCGCAGGCGGCGAGAAGGCGGCGCCCCATGGGATCGCCGCAGCCGATGACCTCCGTTCCGATGCCCGAGGGCGAGCCGCCCGCATCGGCGAGGAGCTCCTCCGATATGCGGCGCACCAGGGCCTGAACGAGCCCTTCGTAGCCCAGGAGTATGCCCGACTGGATGGCGCTCGTGGTGCTGCGCCCGATGGCGTTCTGCGGAAAATCGAGCCGCACTTCCGGCAGCTGGGCCGCGCTCGCGCGGAGAGCCTCGGCCGCGGCCGCTATTCCGGGAGCGATGGCCACTCCCAGGAATTCGCCGGAGGCGTTGACGGCGGAGAAGGTGAGCGTCAGGCCGAAGTCGACGACTATGCAGGGTCCCCGCAGCAGCTCGAAGGCCGCCGCGGCGGCGCAGACGAGATCGGCGCCGAGCTCGGAGGGCTGGTCGGTGCGTATCTTGACGCCGGTGCGCACGCCGGGACCGACCACGAGGGCCTCGACGCCGAAAGCCGAGGCGACCGCCTCCACGAGCCGGGGCGTGAAGGCCGGCACGACACTCGCTATCCACGCGGAATCGACCTGGCCGGGACCCGCGGTCGCTCCCCCATCCCGGCGCTCCGTTCCGCCGGTGTCTCCCGCGGCGCCGAGCGTCGAGAACAGAAGAGCATATTCGTCGGCCGAGCGCTCGGGCGTGAGGCCGAAGCGCTTGATCGAACGCCAGATCGGGCCCTCCCGAAGCCCCACCGTCACCGAGCGGTTGCGGGCATCGATGGCCAGGAGCATGGTCAGCTTTCCTCGTCGGCGAGTCTGGATTTGCCCGAGCGGCTTTCGATGCCTTTCCAGGCCGAGACTACCGCTAGGGTCAGGATGCCGCCGGCCGCAGATTCTATGAGGCTATTCGAAACGAAGACCGTGCCGGCCACCGCGAGGGGAATGGCCCTGAACGCGACGAGGAGGCCGAGAACCAGAACGGCGTTGGTGAGCGACCCGGCGACCCCCGCCGCGACCGAGGCGGCGCCCGTCAGACGACCCCGGAAAAGGCGAAACACGGCCCAGGCGGCTATGCCTACGATCATGCGCGGAAGGACGGATATGAGAGGATTGGTGAAAAAGAGATCGATGGGTCCCTGGGGAAGCGTCGCCGCCTTCACGAGCGAGGTCACGCCGAAAATGCCTCCGACCACCGCACCGGCCGCGGGGCCTTCGAGCACGCCGGCGATGATGGCGGGCACATGCATGAAGGTGATGGAGACCCCCGCGAACCAGGGAATGAAGCCGATGTTGAAGAGAACGAGGACGATGGAGACGGCGCCGAGCGCGCCCGAGACCACGATTTTCCTCACCGACGAAGAAGCCGCCATAGAAACCTCCTGGAGTCCGGTGTCCGCCCTATCGGGTCGAGCCCGGCGTGTCATATGAGAGCGTCGACGACGAGAACCGCGGCGCAATACGCGATGGCGGCCGCCCGCACGACGGATTCTCCCTTGGTCTTTTCGTAGACGAGGTAGCGCGTCCTCCCGTCTCCGCCGGAATAGCAGCGAACCTCCATGGCTTCCGCGAGGGCTTCCGCCCGCTCGAGCGCCCGGATCGTCACGGGAACGAAGAGCGGAAGGTAGGCGCGCGTCTTCTTGATGGGCCCCCCGCGCCCCGAACCGAAGTCGGCGCCCCGCGCCGCCTGGGCCTTGACTATCGCTTCGAGCTCGCCCGCCACGATGGGCACGAAACGGAAGGCGGTGGCGACTGCGAGCGCGAGGGAGTGGGCCGGGAACCCGACGCGCGAGAGGGCGGAAAGAGAATCCTCTATGCCGTGCGCTATCTCTCCCTCGGTCGTCACCGACGTGAACAGCGAGATGAGGGTCATGAGCGAGACGGTTCTCGCCAAGGCCATGACGATCGTGCCCAGCACCCGCAGGGTGAGCGACACGGGGCCGAGCCGGAAAAGCACGGTCGAGCGGTCGCCCGGCCAGCCGAAGACCATCTGGAAAACGGCGATGAGCACGAAAAACGGCAAAGCCGGCTTGAGACCGCGCAAGAGAAACCCGGGCCGGATGCCGGCGGCCGCGCCGATCGCGAGCGCCGCGACGAGGGTCAGCAGCACGGCGGCCGGATGGGAGGCCGCGATCGCGGGCGCCCCCAGTGCGAAGAGCCAGAGGTACTTCGTCGCCGGCGTCAGCCTGTGGATCGAAGAGCCCGAGTCCACGTACTGTCCGATCGAGACGTTTCGGAAAAACTCGAGGCTTCTCATGCAAGCCTCACAGCGGCCGGAATCACTGCGACCCTGCGCAGCAGCTCGGCCAGCGCCTCCAGAGTGAGCGGCTCGTAGGGGAAGTCCGCGCCGGAGGCCCTGAGCGCCCGGACGAAGTCGCAGGCGAAGGGCCGACCTATGCCCCAGGAGCTCTGATATTCGGCATAGAACACCCTGCGCGGCGGGCCGAAGGCTGCCAGGCGTCCGGCGACGATCACGGCCACGAGATCGGCGCGCGCCGCCTCCTCCATCGAGTGCGTGGCCATGACCACAGTCCTGCCCGCGCGGGCGAGGCCGAAGACGAGATCGAGCACGCGTGCCTTCGTGGCCGGATCGAGTGCGGCCGTGGGCTCGTCCAGGAGAAGGGCTTCGGGTTCGAGTCCGAGCACCCCTGCGAGCGCCAGCATCCGCTTCTCGCCGCCCGACAGGGAGCGCGTCCTGCGATCGCGAAACTCTTCGAAGGGCAGACCGACGCGCTCCATCGCGGACCTCACTCGCGCCACCAGCTCCCGCCCCGAAAGCCCGAGGTTTCTCGGTCCGAAGGCCACATCGTCGCCCGCGTAGGGCTCGAAGAGGGCCGACTCGGGACGCTGCACGGCCAGGGGAGCGCGCGTTCTGAGGCGCCGCAGGGCGGTGTCGGGGGCGGCCGTATCCTCGCCGAAACTCAGGGCCCGGCCGTTCGAGGGGAAGGCCAGGGCGTCGAGGAGTTGGAGCAGAGTGGACTTCCCCGAACCGGTGCGTCCCACGAGGGCGAGCACCGATCCCCGGGGAACCGACAGGCTGATCTCTTCGAGTGCAGGGCTTTGATTCACGGTGCCTCGGAGATAGGAATAGGAAACCTTCCGCAGCTCGAAGGCCGCGCCTTCCGGCGGAGAAGCATCAGGCGGGATCGTCTCTCCGCCCGTTTCTTCCGCCGCCCCGCTCGCCCTCGGGCATTCCGCCGCCATGCGGGCAGCCATGGCTGCGGCGCTTTCGCTGGCCGAGCCTTCGATGCCGAGGTCTCGGGCCAGACGCAGGGCAGGGGGTGCCACGATGCACGAAAGACCGCCGCGCTCTTCCGCGCAGAGCGAGTCGAAAAAGGCCTCGGGCTCGCCGTCGAAGACGAGCCTGCCCGAGTCCAGGGCTACGAGGCGCTTCGCGCGCACGGCTTCGGACATATCGTGCGTCACATGGACGACCGCGATGCCCCGTGCGACGAGCTCGTCCATCAGGAGGAGAATGGCTTCCCGCGAGGGGGGATCGAGCATGGCGGTGGCCTCGTCGAAGGCGAGGCAGCGGCCGTGCATGGCCAGGGCGCCGGCGACCGCCAGCCGCTGCTGCTGGCCCGCCGAGAGAAAGTGGGGCGGCCTCCTGCGCTCGGCCGTCAGTTCCACCGCGTCGAGCGCCTCGGTGACGCGCGCCTCGATCTCGGCGCGGCCCAGGCCGAGGTTCTCCGGTCCGAAGGCCACGTCCTCCTCGACCACGGTCGCGACTATCTGATCGGGCGGCGACTGGAAAACCAGGGATACCGTCGAGCGTATCTCGCGGACATTGGCCGGCAGCGACGCATCGAGGCCCGAAACGAACACTTTACCCGAGCCGGCCTGTCGGAGTCCATTGAACAGTCTGAGAAGGGTACTTTTGCCGGATCCGTTGGCCCCTACGACCGCCACGTACTCGCCCGCGTCGATGTCGAGCGTGATCGCGTCGAGAGCCGGAAGAGCAGAGTTTTCGTAGGCGAAGGAAACCGATTCGAGCCTTATGAGCGGCATCTACCCTCCCGGCGCAGGGGAGGGAAGTCCAGAGTATTCATGTGCACCTCGCGTCTCGGCGGCGTGGGCCGTCCAAGCGTCGAGTTCAATTTAGACAGATGGCGCCGAATTGTCAACCGCGCCGGAGTGTGCCTATTGCAATTCTCGATAACTTTGCTGGGCGGGGCCTGGCGGCAGAAAACCTAGGTCGACTCGCTATCGCTCCGTCGCCCCCGGTTTTCTGCCGCCACCCGCCGCCCCACGACCTATATCGAAAGTGCAATGGGCTCGGACCAGACAGGCTGTCATTGGGGGTGCTACATCCAACTCAAGGGCTGTCACTTTCCCCGATCGTCCGTCCGGACTATTCCTTTCCCCTCGCATCGATCGCATCGAGCCGCGATGCCAGTAGAGCGAACAGCTTTTCGTCGCGAGGGAGCCGGCACAGCCAGTCCCGCAACAGCGCGGCGATGATTCTCTCGGACTCTTTCAACTTTCGCTTCCCGTGGGCTTCGGAAATGAATAAGCACGGTCCCGAGACGGATTCGGTCATGGAATGCGCGATTCTTCCTTCAGTTTTCTTGGGCCCGGCTACACGGCTGTTGGGTGTTGGGAAAAGGAGGAATTTACCACTGATGAATTCCTCCGGGACCACTGATAAATTCCTCCGCGATCAGTGGTAAATGCCCCCTTGGACCACTGGTAAATTCCTCCGCGACCACTGATAAATTCCCCCGCGATCAGTTGAAAAATCGTCGTGGTCGCCGCGATCGGTCACATTCAAACCCATGCCACTGAGGATTCTTCGCGACTGCATCCCGGCGCTTTTCTTTAAATATCACAATTTAGCAGCATTTGCTTGCAAAGGCGATCAAACGCGAAAGAGGGTAATGCAAAACAGGGTAGTGCATAGACCCCCTCTTCTCCCTCCCCACTCCGTGCCTCCGTGGCTCTCTTTGGCCCCCCGTGCACAGGCCGCCTCAGCCCCGAACGCCGAACTCCCCCTTCTTTAAATCCCTCTTCTCCCTCCCCCTCCGTGCCTCCGTGGCTATTCTTCATAGCTCCTTGGATGGACGCCCCCCTCTTCTCCCTCCCCACTCTGTGCCTCTGTGCCTCTGTGCCTCTGTGCCTCTCTTTGCCCCCCCCCGTGCACAGGCCGCCTCAACCCCGAATGACGAACTCCCCGAGCTCTTCCTGGATCAGCGGAGCCTTCTGGAAGCCGCCGCCGAGATGCTGCCAATAGGCCTCCGCGAAGCGCACGCCCGCTTCCCTGCCCCAGGCGAGGTCCTGGGCCTGCATCGCGGAAAAGAAATCGTCCATCTTGTGCTGGACCTTCATGATCGCGATCTGGCTCTGGTGACAGGCGAGCATGCGCATCTTCACATCCTCGACTGAGCCTATGTCCACGAAGAAATGGGGCCGCGAGATGGGATTGCCTAGGGGATCGGTGAGACCGAGGGTTGCGGAATGATAGTAGAGGGGATTGGCGTCGAGGGGCGGGAAGCGCGAGGGCACGTTGGGCAGGGTGGCGAGAATGGCTGCCGCGTCGGCGATGGCCGAGGCCGCACGGTGATCGGGGTGGTAATCCACGTTGAGGTGCGCGATGATGATGCCCGCCCGGGCTTCCCTGATGACGTCCTGGGCCTTTATCCGCATCTCCTCGCTGTCGAAGAGAAAGCCGTCGCGGCCGCCCAGGCAGACGTAGCGGGCGCCGAGTATCTCGGAGGCGGCCCGAGCTTCCTTTTCGCGGATCTCGATGGTCGTCCGCTCGTCGCTCCCGATGCCGCCCATGCCTCCCGCGGTCACCGTGCAGACGGTGACGCCGTAGCCTTTGGTCTTGAGCAGGGCGAGGGTGCCGGCGCAGAAGATCTCGGTGTCATCGGGATGAGCCGCGAAGACGACGACACTCTTGGGATATGCCTGCTCCGCCATCTCTCAGCCCTTCATGGCCTCGGCCATCGGCACGCCGGCCATCATAAGACCGATCTGCTCGACGTTTGCCTGTCCCCGATCGACGATGCCCACGATTCTTCCTTCGTACATGACGGCTATCCTGTCCGATAGGACGCGTATTTCGTCGAGGTCTTCGGAGATGAGCAGTATGGCCGTTCCGGATTCGCGCTGCTCGAGAAGCCGTTGATGGATGTAGTCGGTCGCGCCTATGTCGACGCCGCGCGTAGGCTGGGCCGCGATCAGGACCAAGGGCTTGCGGGAGAGCTCGCGCGCCATGATGAGCTTCTGGATGTTCCCGCCGGACAGATTCTTGATCGGCGTGTCGAGGCTGGCGGTCTTGACCGAGAAGTCCCGCACGAGGCCGGCGGCGTGGCTCCGCATCCTGGAGAAATTGAGGAAGATGCCCTTGGCGAAGGGCGGGCTCGTTCTATCGTGCAGGAAGACATTCTCCTGCACGCTGAAATCGCGAATGGCGCCGTCGCGCATCCGTTCCTCGGGAATATAGGCCATACCCGCGGCGACGCGCTCGTTGAGCGTCGCGGCGCTTATGTCTTTATCGTTCGTGCGGACTGTCCCCGCCAGACTGCGTCTCATTCCCGCGAGGCATTCGGCGAGCTCGCGCTGACCGTTGCCCGAGACCCCGGCCAGACCGACGATCTCTCCCGCGTGTATGTCCAGATCGATGTCCTTGAGCGCCTCGGTGCCGCGATCGCCCATCGCGCGAAGACCCCGGATCTCGAGACGGACGGGGCCCGGCGTCAGAGGGCGGGCTTCGATCGCCTTGACCTCACGCCCCACCATCATCTTCACGAGCTCGTCGCGCGTGACGTCCTTGGTGAGCCTCGTGCCGATTACCTTGCCGTCGCGCAGGACGGTCACGCGGTCGCTGATGGCCATGACCTCGTAGAGCTTGTGGGAGATGAATATGAGCGAGTGGCCTTCCTTGACCATGCGGCGCAGAGTCTCGAAGAGGTCTTTCACTTCCTGGGGCGTGAGCACGGCCGTCGGCTCGTCGAGAATGATGAGGCCGGCGCCGCGGTACAGGGCTTTCAGGATCTCGACGCGCTGCTGCTCGCCGACCGAAAGCTGCCATACGTAGGCGCGGGGATCGACCTTGAGGCCGTACTCCTCGGCCAGGCTTTCGATGCGTTCGGTCACGCCCTTGATGTCGACCAGGGGCGCGCGCGCCGAAGGCTGCCCAAGCGCGACATTCTGCGCCACGGTCAGCGTGGGCACGAGCATGAAATGCTGATGGATCATGCCTATGCCCGCGCGAATCGCGTCCGCGGGAGAACGAAACTGGAGGCTTCGGCCGTCGATGATGATCTCGCCCTCGTCGGGCTGGTACATGCCGTAGAGCTGGCGCATGAGCGTGCTCTTGCCGGCCCCGTTCTCTCCGAGAAGGGCGTGCACCTCACCGGGATCCACGTCGAAGCAGACCTTCGAATTGGCCTTCACTCCCGGGAAACACTTGACGATGTTCAGCATCTCGACCCGGCCGGTCCGGGTCGCCTTATCGACTCGTGCGCTCGATGCCATCATCCTCCGCCTTCAACTCGTTCTATCGCTTGGGGCAGGCAACACGACAGGAATCATAGAGGCACCGAGACACAGAGTCCAGGCACAGATGAACAGACGAATCCGGGAGCATACCCCATCGTCTTCTCTGTGTTCTTTCTCCATGCCTCCGTGCCTCCATGGCTTATCTTCGGTGTTTGCCGTTTTCAGCCGGCAAACTCAGGGCTCCACTTTGATGCGGCCGTCGACGATGCCCTTGATGGCCGCTTCGCCGGCCCGCTTGACTGATCCCGGAATCGAGAACGAGGGGTTGAACGCGATCTTGAGGCCCTTGTTCGCGAGGGTGAGGATATAGGTCTTGCCGCCCAGGACGCCCGCCTTGTGCTGGGCGATGATCTCCCTGAGCATGCCGGTCCAGTCGTAGACCTGGCTGGCGACCACGAGATTGGGAGCGAGCGATGCCTGATCGGCCTGAGTGCCGAACCAGAGAACGTGACCCGCATCCTGCGCCGCGCCGATGGAGCCGACCACGGACTGCGAGGAACCGGTGAGCACGTCGGCGCCGTTGGCGATGTGCGTCTTGGCGGCCGCCGTCATGAGGGCGACATCGGAGAAGGAACCGGTCCAGGTCTTGGACACGGTGATGTCCTTGTTGACCGACTCGACGCCCTGGACGAAGCCGTCGATATAGGTCTTCGCATCGCCGACCTCGACGGGGCCGGTCACGCCGATCTTCTTGGATTTCGTCAGTTTCGCGGCGAGGACGCCGTTGACGAAGCCGCCCTGCTCAGCCGCGGCGGTGTAGGCGTAGACATTGGGAAGGCCGAAGGTGTTGACGTCGGTGCCCCAGGCGAAGGTGGTCTTGGGGAAGTCCGGAGCGATCTCCTGCACGGAGGAACCGTACTGGGAGCCGTGCGCGATGACGATGTCGAAGCCCTGGCTCGCGTAGTCGCGGACGCCGGCGGCGGCGTCGGGCACATTGTACATGTTGTCAGTGTACTTGATCTCGAGCGCGGACGGTCCGCCCATCTCCTTCTGGATCGTCATGAGCGCGCTCCACATCGACTGGCTGAAAGCCATGTCCGTGGTCGCGCTCGGCATGATCACCGCGATGCGGAACGGTGCGGCGACGACCGCCGCCACGAGCGCGCCGGCCAAGAGAAGCGCAATCGATACTCTTTTCAATTTCATACCCCTTACTCCTTCCTGAGAACCAGAGATCGGCGTAATGCGAAAAGCCCGACGAAGCGCAGCCGACGGCCGGTCTTCGTCCAGCACTCTAAATCAGCTCTCGCCCCTTTCGAAGGGCTTGTTCAAAGCCGCGGGCTGTCTGGCCCTGTTGACCGAAACGGTGAGCGCGACGATGGTCAGCAGATAAGGCAGCATGACGGCGATATTGGAAGACATCTTGGCCCCGAGCACCTGCATCCAGAGCTGAAAAGAATTGACGATGCTGAAAAGCAGGGCTCCGCCCAGCACTCCTATCGGGCTCCAGCCTCCGAAATAGACGAGGGCCACGGCTATGAAGCCCTGCCCGGCCGTGAGATTGTCCTGGAAGAGATTGAGCAGAGAAATGGAGAGCGATGCGCCGGCGATGCCTGCGAGCACCGAACCTATGCAGACGCTGAGGTAACGGATGCCGTTGACGCTGATGCCGAGAGAGTCCGCGGCGGCCGGGCTCTGACCCACCGATTTGATTTTCAGGCCGAGGGTCGTCTTCTTGAGTACCCACCAGGCGAGAGGAACCAGCAGGAAGGCCCCATAGACGAGGATGTTCGTGCGGAAGAGCATCTTGCCGACGACGGGAATGTCCGACAGGAAGGGGATGGCCACCGGCCTGAAACCGTCGAGAGTCTTGACGGTGCCGATCAGCACCTTGAAAAGGAGACTCGACATCCCCAGGCCGAACATGTACAGCCCTATGCCGGAGACACCCTGCTCGGCCTTCAGGGTCACCGAGACCAGGGACATGAGGAGTCCCATTGCGAGGCCGACCAGGGCGGCGGCGAGAAGCCCGAGCCAGAGGCTGCCCGACATGAGCGCCACATAGAAGGCGGCGAAGGCGGAGAGCAGCATGATGCCGTCGACGCCGAGATTGACCACGCCCGAGGTCTGGGCGAAGGTTTCGCCGATCGCCGCGTAGAGAAAGGGCGTGGCCAAGCCTATCATGGTGTGGATAATCCCCGAAATGACGTCCAGGGAAATCATGCCCTTCATGACTCGACCTCCTCCCTGCCGCGCAGCTCGGCGATCTTGCGCCGCGCGGCCCATCTGCGGGACCAAATCGTGGAGCTCGACACGAAGAGGACGATGAGCCCCAGCAGCGCCATCACGAGCGAAGAAGGCACCTGGACGGCACGCTGCATCGTATCGGCGCCTACCAGAAGGGCGCCGAACAGCACCGAAGCGGGTATGAGTCCCAGAGGATGAAGGCCGCCCAGAAGGGCCGCGACGATGCCGGTAAAACCGTAGCCGCTCGTCAGCCCCGCCATGAGCCTGTGCTGGACACCCATCACCTCTATGGCTCCCGCCAGACCCGCCAGGCCGCCGGCCAGGGTGAGGGACAGGGCTTCGTAGCGGGGCACCTGGATGCCGGAATAGCGCGACGCATCGGGATTGAGTCCGACGGCGCGGATATCGTAGCCAATGGTCGTACGCCACAGGAACAGGTAGACGAGCACGGCCATGACGACGGCCACGATCACGCCGGCATGAAGGAGAGTTCTCGGCACGAGCCGCGGCAACCAGACCTGATGCGGCAGTTGGGCCGACTCGGCCAGGTAGGTGCCGTGGGCTATGCCCTCGGGGTCCATGAGCGGGCCCTGCAGAAGGTAGTTCATCAGCTGCTGGGCGATCGCGTTCATCATGATCGTGCTGAGAATCTCGTTCACCCGGAGTCGAGCCTTGAGAATGCCCGGAATGAAGCCCCAGACGGCGCCGGCCAGAAAGCCCACGATCAAAGTCGCGGGGATGAGGATCCAGCCGGAGACGGCCGGAAAGCGCAGGGAAAACCAGACCGCCGCGAGAGCTCCCGCTATTATCTGCCCTTCGCCGCCTATGTTGATGACATTCGCGCGGAAGGCGATGCAGATGCCGGCGCCCACGAGCAGGAGGGGCGTCGCCTTGACGAGAGTCTGGGTGAGCCCGAATGTCGATCCGAAAGCCCCTCGGATGATGGCCGCGAAGGCCGCGATGGGGTCTGCGCGGAGGAAAAGAAGCATGACCGCGCCCAAAAGCAGCGCGACAGCCACCCCCGCGAAGGGAAGGAGCACATTGAGAACGACCTTGCTCCAGTCGAATGGGGGCCTTTGGAGCGGAAGCGGTTCGACTATATCTCTGTCAGAGGGCAAATCGCTCCTCCAATCGGCTTCATGGTAGCCACCATCTATATCATGATTGTATTGCTATGGGAAGCGGAAAATCACCGGGCGGCCGGCGAGGAGAGCGAAGGCCGGAGAACCCGGCCGCTCCGGAGGTACCCAAACTACTGGGTTCTGGCGGGCCGGCTGCCGGGATCGCCGCGGAAAGCATCCCCAAGCCGCCCGACCTCCGATGGTCCGACGTCGAGAGCCTTTTGGTCCACGAGGGCGCCATGATCACCGAACTACGACGAAAACGCCCGGACATTTTTTGGAACGGTCGTGAATGCAAACGTGTTGGTATCTTTTCGCGGAAACAACATCGACGAGCTCGAAGCATCGTTTCATGACGTGGTCGACACGTATCTCGAAGATTGCCGGCAGAGCGGAGAGGATCCTCAAAAGCCGTTCTCGGGCAAGATCGTGGTCAGAATTTCCCCAGACCTTCACCGTCGTGTGATGATCAAGGCGGCGTCGCGCAAGGTGTCGATGAATCAGTCTATCGGTGAAATACTCGAGCGCGAGACTGCCGATCTCGAATCCTTGTGGAGTCGGGCGTGGAGTGACTACACCGACGCATTGCCCAGCCCCTGGATGGTGCAAAAGGGACGGTTGCCGCAGGCCCATGAGGCCATAGCCCGACACCCTCTCGACAACAGTCGAATATCTCGTTGCAGGCGAGGCATCCGCCGGCTGGTGGCCGCCCCCGAGGATTGCTTCGATTGTCGAGGACTCCCTTATTTTGGAGGCCGCTGAGCTCGAGCCGGTCGCGGCCCTCGCGCCCTCCTACGCAGAGCGCAGGAGGGCGCCGACGACCGAAGTCGGCGGAGGTTAACCTGGTACTTGCTAGGATGAAAAATCGGCTCAAGGGGATGCAAAATATTACCGTTTAGGTCAGAAGGCGATTCGTAAAGAAGATCAAAAAACCAGATAGCCAAATGTGGAAGTAAAAAGGTTTGCAGCGGTGGCGGAACTGACTTATAATACGCATTAATGAAAAAGCTAATAGTTTATGTAATAGCGTTTCTTTTTATCGTATCCGTTTGGTTTCTATTACTCAAAAACTTCACTATTGATGTCTCCTCACTAATACCCAATGTGCTAACGCTATTGATCGACATAGCACTTACGTCAATCATTTTGAAGGTCATTTATGATATCTTTGAACGCAACCGAAAGGTTAAGACAAAACGAGCAATTCGGGCAATCATAAGAGAGGTTTTTATAGAGAGCCCTTCTGTCAATACAGAATCGGAAGATAAATAAGGTGGATCAAGCTCCCCTCTTGTTTCTATGCAGCTGATAGTTCTTCGTTCTCTTTTTCTTGGAACTTACTTGCGTAGACTTCGTTTGGAGTCTGGTAGTCTTGCGATGCGTGGAAGCGCTTGCCGTTGTAGAAGTCCATGTATCTCTTCATCCCGGCCTTAAGCTCGATCGCCGTCAGGTAGTCGTTGAGGTAAATGTCCTCGTACTTCAAGGTCCTCCAGAAGCGCTCGATAAAAATGTTGTCCAAAGCACGATTCACACCGTCCATGCTGATCTGTATTTCATTCGATTCCAGGACGGCGATAAAGGCATCAGACGTGAACTGGCAGCCCTGATCCGTGTTGAAGATCGCCGGAATACCGTACAGCGCAATTGCCTCCTCGAGCGCTGCAATGCAGAACTCAGCGTCGAGGGTGTTCGATATCCGCCATGCGAGTATCTTCCTCGAATAGATGTCGATAATGGCTGCGAGGTAGACATCGCCGCCGGCGAGCTTGATGTACGTGATGTCCGTAGCCCAGACCTGGTTCGGCAGCCATATGGCCTTGCCCCGTAGCAGGTACGGATACTTCTTGTGCTGCTTGGCCGGCATACTTGTTCGTTTGCCCGGATAGATGGCCCGCAGTCCGGCCCGTTTCATGATTCGCCTTACCTGCTTGCGGGTAACACCAAGCTCCTCGAGCTCGCGTGCTACTTTGCGATAACCGTAAAAAGGTCGCCGCCCGAGAACGTCCAGAATCGCCTTCAGGACGGCGAGATCACGCTCATCATCGGTCTGACCCGGCTTGTAGTAGTACGCTGACCGGCTGATACCCAAAATCACGCATTGCTTCGCGATCGAGAGCGTTGGGTGCCTCGGCTCTATGACTTCGGCTCGCTCCCGTACAGTTGCCGATGCTTTTTTTTTAGAAAATCGTTCTCGACCTGAAGCTGGCCAATTTGTCTGAAAAGCGCATCCGTTTTGCGTTCAGCCTCTTCAGCTGCCGCGTTCCCCTTCCCTGCTTTTTCAAAGAGCTGTGCAGCCATTTCAATAAGCTGCCGTTTCCATTGCGCGATGAGATTCGGGTGAACCTCATACTGCGTGGCTATCTCCTGGAGCGTCTTATCGCCCTTCATGGCCTCAATGGCCACCTTCGCCTTGAACTCCTTGTCGTACCTTTTGCGCATGGTGAAACTCTATGCCTCCTTCTCGTCTTCTTCAAGAAGGGAGTCCCACCTTACTCAGCCCTCCTAAGCTGTCCGATTTCTTGGGCTCATTATATTTTGTTAGATTGTATAATCCCGATTCAAATACATATGATCTCGATAAAACACAAAAGTATCAAGATGAATACGAAAAAATCGCTAAAGCAATAGAAGGCAAGCAATCCAAGGAAAGAACAGAACAATATAAAACTTAAAGAAAACCTAGGAACGCTTGGAAGTATTGCCCAAATACCCGCTTCGTCCCGCCTGAGGCCACGGGGGCTCTCGCGAGGGAGGCGAATGTAAGCTGAACACTGCGTACTGAGAAGGATGTGGATGACCAAAATTAGGAGAAAGAAAAGCAAACAGGTTAGATCGAGAACCATGCCGATTTCATTATTGAAGCGTAACGCATTTTCGGAGATTGCCAAACCCAGCGACCTCGCTGGAAAGCGGGGAGGTGAACGAAAAGGTAAAATTCGTTGTCCTCTATGCAAATGGGAACCCCAGAGGAACAGCCGCTGGAGATGTAGCTGTGGATTTGTCTGGAATACATTTGATACACATGGTAAGTGCCCTCAATGCGGTTTCAAATGGGAGTGGACAAAATGCTTATCATGCCACCAGTGGTCTCCGCATGAAGAATGGTATGAAAAATGAGCCCAACACCCGCTACGCCTCGACTCGGGCCAGGAGGGCGATCGCGCTGGGTAGGCGAATTATAATTGATGCTTCGCGCGAATATATGCGATTGGTTCAATTCTAATGGCCGAGTCACGAATGAAGGAATAATTATGGTTCATGAAGAGGAATATGTCAAAGCGCTTAATCAATTATTAGATTCTTTGAGAAATTCTCCTAATACAGGATACTTTGACAGGTATGATTCAAGCAAATATGCGAAAATCGTACAAAACTATATAGAAGCTGGCGGTAAAACCACGGAGTTCAAACCGCTACTTGCTGAGATATTGTCAATAGTTGTGGATTGGAAATCTGAACGATTTTCCGGTCAGGCCGCCGCTTCATCAACCCGCTCTCCATTCACAAACTTTACTCCCGCTTCCACGAGTGGGATGAATTTGAATCCGTCTAACTTGCGCCAACCCTGTTCTGCCTCCCTGCAAAGCTTGTAGACCATTGCCAGCGTTGCCTTGCGAGTCCCGTTGCCCTTCGTTCGCCGGTGGCGTAGGCGTACCGTCGCGAAGGTCGACTCGATGGGGTTCGTGGTGCGCAGGTGGAGCCAATGAGCGGCAGGGAAATCGTAGAAGGCGAAGAGGTCGTCCTTGTCCTTCACCAGACATTCCACGGCCTTCGGGTACTTGTCGCCGAAGGAATTGACGAAGAGGTCGAAGGCTTTGAGCGCGTCCTCACGGGTGGGCGCAAGGTACTGGTCATGCAACATTCCCTTGGCCTTCGCCTGGAGCGACTTGGGGAGCTTGTCCAAAACGTTCCCGGTCTTGTGGAACCAGCACCGCTGGATACGCGTCTCTGGCCATACCTCCGCGGCGGCGGCCTGGAAGCCCATCGCGCCATCGCATACTGCGAGCACCGGCGCTTTCTCAAGCCCACGGGAGCGCAGATCGAGGAGAATCTCCTTCCACGACTGCGCACTTTCGCGGTAGCCATCGGATACAGCAAGCAATTCCTTGTTGCCGAATGAATCGGCGCCCATGACGACGAGCAGCCAGGCGCGTTCGTCCTCAAGCCGCGCATTGCAATACACGCCGTCTGCCCAGACGTAGACATAGCGTTTCCCTGCAAGGTCCCGTCTCGACCACTCCCCGTACTCCTCGGTCCATATCTCCTTCAGGCGCACGACGGTACTCGCCGAAAGTCCCTTCGCCTGAGGACCAAGGATCGCCTCCAACGCCGTCGGAAAGTCGTCGGTTGAGATGCCTTTGAGATACAGCACCGGCACGAGGGTATCGATGCTTGGCGCCCGCCGCATGAAGGGTGGGAGTATCCGGCTCGTGAACCGCTGCTCTCCCCTGGCGCTCAATGCCCGGTCATCCACGCGGGGACGCGTGATGGCAATCGGCCCCGCTCCGGTGAGCACGGTTCGCTCGGGCATGACGCCATTTCTCACCACCAGACGTTTCCCCTCCTCGTCGACGAGATTCTTGAACCGCGAAAGATGCTCCTCAATCTCTGCCTCCAACGCGGCTTGCAGCATCTTCCTCGCCCCTTCACGCACGATGATTTCCAGCGCCCCCATGGTCTCGGGCGTTGCCTTGATTCGAGTCTCGATGATAGTCTTGCTCACGGACGTTCTCCTTCCCGGCGGTTGTGTTTGGCGACAAAACCTTACCGTGAAGAAACGTCCGTTTTCTATTCCGTCCACAAGAATCGATCATATCTCAAACCACGGAGTTCAAACCGCTACTTGCTCCAACCGGACCAATTCAGGAAATTGCAATTGCAAATGGTTGGGAGGATAAATATATCAGGCTATGTGCAATCATTGATCAATTTGATTGAATTCTCTAGGGTGGTGAAGCTAAAAAGAAAAATCAATTATCTGCTTTAGCTTTCTCTGCGACTGATAAGAGACTCATATCAACTGTCGCCGCCGTCGCCCTGTCGATCTCGGCAGTCATCGCGTCGATCGCATCAGCTGGGGTGTGAATGTAAATGTCCGTAGTGCTCATGTCCGAGTGCCCAAACATGTCCTGGAGGTACTTGAACGGTGTGCCGCGCGCATAGAGCGCCGAGGCAATCGAGTGCCGGGCCGAGTGGGGAACGATGTTCCTGCCGACGATCTCGATCCCTGCGCGCTTTAGACATGCGGCTACATGGTCTGTCCACCAACTTTCCGAGGGCGTGCGTCCGTCGGGGAAAACTGCGATGCGCTCATGTTTCCCCTGCATTGTTTCCAGAGCCTTGATGACGTCGATGGTCATATCGGCCAGTGGCGCGGTGCGAACTTTATCCCATTTCGGCCGACCGATCACGCGCTGCGCGCTGCCAAAGGATTTCCATACGTGCTCAACGTCGATCGTTTTTGCCTCAAAATCCAGGTCGGCGCGCTCGACGCCGAAGGGCTCTCCGCGGCGAAGCCCCGAGAGGAAGGCAAGGGACATCACGTCGACCCTCCTCGACTTCACGTAACTGACTACCTGTAAGTCGGGACGGGGGGTCCCATAATGACCTACTCGTCACTATAACCGTCAGGGGATAGTACACTTGTCAAGTGTATCATGATAGTGGTACACTTCATTCAAAAGGGGCATCTGGTGCCGGAAGAAGAGTTCCTCGTCTATGCGGGGTTGTGCTATTCGATCGAGTGGGGTTTGAGTTCAACCAAGGAATGTCAGGCCCGTGACTATTACCATGCTCTGAACTTGTCAGACCGTGCCAGGACCCTTGCTCTTTTCAAGCGCATGGCCGACGTCGGAAAAATCTATGACACGAGCAAATTCACCCAGGAAACAAAAAAGTTATATGTATTCAAGCCACAGCCGCATCGCTTCTTCAGCTTTTTCTTCAAGGGTAAGCGGATCATCATCGTGAGCGCCTATCGGAAACAAGGACAGAAGGCGCCTTCACGGGAACTCGAACACGCCGAGGCCTTAATGAAGGCTTGGTTGGCGAAGGAGGCATCAATTGAGCGAAAGCAAAAATAGGAAGAACGACAGCACGTTTGTTCGCGAAATGAAGAATCCGACCTTTCGGGCAGCCTTCGAGACCGAAGAGGCTGCCCTCGAGGTGTCCGAATTTCTCGCCAGACAGATGGCCGAACAGGCAATATCAGTGAGAAAACTTGCCGAGCTTGCCGATGTCTCCCCGACGGTCATACAGGGGATCAAATCCGGGACTCGAAAGAACATTGAGTATGCAACCCTCAAGGCCCTGATGGTTGCGCTTGGATGCGAGATCACCTTCCGGAAGGCCCGTCCAACTCACGCCGAGGCATCTATGGCAAAAGGCATGTGAACTACCACCACCGAAGCATCCGGTGCCCTGGCTCGTATCCCCGCTGAGAGGACTCCGGATGTACAGCCTACGAGCGCGCCGCGGTGACCTTGGATGGATTTCACCCGCTTTCAGCGGGGCTCATTATCGGGACGGGGGGTTCCGCAGCGCGCCGCGCGCGCAGGACGCCACCCGTCTACCTTGCCCTACCCCGCTTTCAGCGGGGACATAAATCGGGACGGGGGGATTTGCCCTCCGATGCTCGACCTCCTGTCTCGCATCTCCGTTCGACCCTCATCGAATCGGGCCGAAGCCTCGGGCGCTGGCGCTCGGCATGCGTCGCCTTGCTCCGCGTGCCGATTGGAATGGATTCTCGCGCTCGCTGTCGCGAGCAGCGGCATGCGTCGCCTTGCTCCGCGTGCCGATTGGAATGGATTCTCGCGCTCGCTGTCGCGAGCAGCGGCATCCTGCCTCGCTTCCGGCGCTCTCGCGTCGCGCGCCCTTCGGTTCAAATCCCCCCGTCGGTCGCTCTAAGCGCAGTAGCGTAGCATTTATCGGGACGGGGGGTTCCGCAGCGCGCAGCGCGCGGAGGACGCCACCTGTCAACCTTACTCTACCCGCGATAGCGGGAACAACAATCGGGACGGGGGGATTTGAACCCCCGATCTTCAGCTCCCAAAGCTGACGCCTTAGCCTCTAGGCTACGTCCCGGACATCACAAAATAGGCTTATTTTGTGGGTTTTCCAAATTAGTCCGCCCGAGCATTCCCTGTCAAGGCGGCGTCTTTTCTGTTGACACCATAATCGACCGGTTTATAATACCCCGGTTTACCTATCGAAACGTCGGTAGGCACACCAGAGTGTACACCACAGCGAAGGAGCGACGATTATGGCGTATTCGACCGATCAGATCCGGAACGTGGCCGTTGCCGGCCACGGCGGTACGGGCAAAACTACGCTGCTTGAGCATCTTCTCTTCCAGGGGGGCGCCATCCCCAAGCCGGAGACGATCGAGTCGGGCAAGACGGTCAGCGATTACGGCGACGACGAAATAACGCGAAAGATTTCCATCCATGCCGCCCTCACGCACATCGCATGGAAAGACACGAAACTCAATATCTTCGACACGCCCGGATCTGCCGATTTCGTCGGCGAGGTCATCCTGGCCCTCCGCTGCTGCGAATCCGTGCTCGTGCTGGTCGACGGCAAGACGGGCGTGCAGATCGAGACGATCAAGCTCTGGCGCAACCTCGACGGGCGCGACAAGCCCCGCATGATATTCGTCTCGCGGCTCGATGAGGAGCGCGCGTCCTTCGGTACGGCCCTGGATGACGTAAAGGAAAAATTCAAGGTCACGCCCGTCGCCATCACTATTCCCATCGGCGAAGGCTCGGCCTTCAGGGGCGTCATCGACGTTCTCGCGGGCAAAGCCTACGCCGCTCCCACCTCCCACGATCAGAAGGAGACGGAGATTCCCGTCCCTGCCGACATGGCGGCCGCGGTCGCGGAATATCGCGCCAAGATCTACGAAGCCGCCGCCGAGGGCGACGACGGGCTCATGGAAAAGTACCTGGGCGAAGGGGAGCTCTCGCAGGAAGAAACCCTGAAGGGCCTCGCGGAAGCCCTGGCGGCGGGCCGCGTCGTGCCGGCCTTCGCCGGTTCGGGCTCGCGCAATATCGGAACCACGGCCCTGCTCGACTTCATCGCCGGCATCGCGCCCAGCCCCCTGCAGCACACGCCCGAAACCGCCAAGGACGACCAGGGCGCCGAGACACAGGTCCCGATCGATCCCGGCAAGAGCCCATCCGCTCTCGTCGTGAAGACGCAGATAGACCAGTTCTCCGGCAGACTTTCATTTGTCAAGGTCATGACGGGCACCCTGGCCCCCGATCTCGAAACGATCAATGTCCGCGACGGGCGCAAGGAAAAGATCGGCAAGCTCTATACGATCCAGGGCAAAAAACTGGAAGAGGTGCAGAGCCTTCCCGCCGGGGACATCGGTATCATAGCGAAGGCCCTATCGGTGAAAACGAACGATACGCTCTCGGCATGGGACAAGAGCGTCGCCTACGCCCACCTCAGGCTGCCCACCCCCGTCCACACCCTGGCGATTTCGGCGGTCAACAAGAAAGAGGAAGACAAGCTCAACGAGAATCTGCTCAAGGCCGCGGAAGAAGATCTCACCTTCCAGGTCAACTTCAACATAGAGACGAAGGAGACCGTCATCGCCGGCATGGGCGAGCTACAGATCAACATGATTCTCGACAAGATCAGAAACGCCTCCAAGATCGTGGCCGAGACCCGCGTGCCGCGCGTCGCCTATCGCGAGACCATAACCAAGAAGTCCGGCGCCGAGTACACGCACAAGAAGCAGACGGGAGGCCACGGTCAGTACGCTCGCGTCGTCTTCGAAGTAGAACCGGTGGGGCGCGGAGTGGGCTATCAGTTCGAGAACAAGCTCTTCGGCCAGTCGGTCTCCAAGGGCTTCATTCCGGGCATCGAGAAAGGCATCCACCAGGCGATGGAGGCCGGCGTGGTCGCCGGTTATCCGGTCGTCGACGTGAAGACGGCGATAACGGACGGCAAGGAGCATCCCGTAGATTCCTCCGAAATGGCCTTCAAGCTCGCCTCCCGCGGCGCATTCAGGGAAGCGAGCCGGCAGGCCAACCCCGTCCTCCTCGAACCCATCATGAACCTGACGGTCTACGTCGAGGAAAAGAACCTCGGCGACGTCATGTCGGACCTGTCGGGCCGCCGGGGCCGCATATCGGGCCAGACTCCCATGGGCGGAGGCATAGTGTCCATCGAGGCCCAGGTGCCGCAGGCGGAGCTGCTGCGTTATGCGATCGACCTTCGCTCGATGACCAGCGGCACCGGCTCCTTCGAGATCGCGTTCGACCACTACGCACCCATCACGGGCAAGATAGCCGAGGACGTCGTCAAGGCGGCCCAGGCCTTCAAGATCCACGAGGAAGAGGAAGAGTAGTTCGCATTTCACCACATCACCATCCTTCCCCTGTCGCGCTCGAAGCCCGCGGCGAGCATGGCTGCCGAATAGGGCCCCTGCGCCGCGGCCTCGCCGTTCACCTCTTCGACCGCGATGCGGCGCTCGGGGAGCAGGGCGCGGCGGCGCAGCGGAAGGAAGGCGGCGAGAACCCGTTCCACGGCCGGATCCTCCGGCGGAAGGGCAATGTCGAGGGAACGCCAGGAGCGCCGCGAGGCGGCGGCGAGACTTCCGTCCAGAAGACAAAGCCGGTTGGAGGGGGAGCGCGGCGGGAGCACGGCCGGACGCTCGCCTATTGCGTAGAGAGCCGAGGCGAGAGGATCGAGAACGTTGATCCAGACGGCCGCGGTTTCGGCGCCGCCGGACCCGTCCGGGTCGCGGAAGGCGCCGAGCGAAGGGCCGCCCATGAACTGCGGCCCTTCGATGCCCTCGAAGAATCGCCCCTCGAAAAGCTCGCCCGCCAGCTCGAGCCTGCGCAGGGCAGAGAACAGGGCCCCCCATCTGAGCGAAGGAGCTTCCCGTTCGAGAATCGAGCGGCACAGAATGCCGTAGCGCAGGAGAAGAGCGCGGACCCGCTCGGCCGCCAGGCTTTCTTCGTCCAGGGGATCGAGGTCTTCCTCGCCCTCGAAATCCAGCGAAAACCAGCGACCGGCCAGAGGCGGTCCGCCGCGCCATCTTTCCCGCAACGCGCGAGGCAGTCGCCGCCGCGCGCCGAAGGGAAGCTCACTTCCCTCGCTCCGGCCGCCGGACCGGGCTTCGGAGGCCTCGGCGAGACTCGCGCCGAAGCCTCCGCCGATGCCCTCCCTGATAGAGACGTAGGAATCGGAGGCGATACGAGCGCGCCAGGCCTCGGCCCAGAGAGCCTCGACCAGCTCCCTCGAGCCGAGCGGCGAGTTCGCTTTGATGGACCAGAAATCGAGGGGAGGAGAGCCGGCTCCAAGGATGCGCGAACGCCCCCCTCCGCCCGCCTTCTCGTCGACGAAGAGGCCGAGATCGAGGGTCCGGCACAGGGCGATCGTTTCGCGGCCGGCGCCGAACCAACTCCACTCGCCGGCGGCGAAGAGCTCGTCGAGATCGCTGCCTCGATACCCGGGAAGACGGGCGGGAAGCACTTCGCTCTCGAGGAGACGCGCGGGGAACGCGGCCCCGGCGAGTCGATCCAGGAAAGCCCCGAGCGCCGCGGAGGGGGAAGGATCGCGCCCCGCCCCCTCGGCGCGGGCGGGATTCGGGCCGCCTCCTCCGAGCCTCTGCGCCGCCACGACGAAACGCAGAAGATCGGAGGCCGGACGTGTTTCGATCCGTGGGCGCTTCGCCGCCCGGGATCGGCGCAGCAGAATCTCGAGGTTCTGCGAATCGACGACCATGGTCTCTTCCGAGCCCGAAAGCAGCGCGTCAAGGACGAGGGTCCCCTCCTCCTCGAGCTCGGCCAATAATCCTTCGAGCCCCTCGGGCGAAAAGCCGAACAAGGCCCCGATGCGATCCCGAGAGACCGGCCCCTCCCGCCTGAGCCATTCGGCCAGATGGGCCCCGGGATCGGCGGCCAGAGCTTCGGAGCGTTCGGCATGGACCAGCAGGTCCACCTCCGCGCCGGGGAGACGCATTCGCTCCAGCCGTCCGCCGCAGCTCGGGTCCCCGGCCAGGGCGGCCGCGAGCTCGGGCGAAGCCGCCTCGACGATCTCCGGCAGTTCGTCGACGGGCAGGGCCACGCGCTCCTTGACCCATTCCGCGAACTCCAGGGCGTCCGCCGCTCCCCAGCCGGGCAGCAGCCGTTTGATGCGGCGCACGAAATCCTCGACCAGGAGCGGTTCGAGACGGGGGCGGAGGCGGGCGGACCTGAGGGCCTCCTCGACGACCGCCGAAGAGACCGAGGACGAGGCTCCTCCCCGAAGCTCGTCGCCGCGATACATGAACTCGCCCGTCTCCTTCCAGACTGCCTCCCGAGCGAAGGGCGAGGGACTTCTCGTGGACAGGACGGAAAGCTCGACGCGACCCCGCACGATGTCCTGCACGAGAGCGGAGGCCGCCTCCGGGTCCAGAAGCTCGACGAGACAGGCGCGCCAGCTCTCCACGACAACGGGAAAATCGGAATAGGAGCGCACGGCCTCGAACAGCTTCCTGGCTCGAAGGCGAGTCATCCAGAGGGGCATGCGCTTGCCGGGAAGTCCGCGGGGCAGAAGCAGCGCCCTCCCGGCGTTCTCGCGGAACTGGGCGCCGAAGAGCCCCGAGCCCTCGAGCCGCAGCCTGACCAGATCGTCCAGGCGTCCGGGAAGGGCGAGCTCGGACAGTATCCGGCGCATCTCCGTCGCGGGTTCGCTCCCCTCGGAGCCCGGCACGACGAAGAGAATCCAGTCGTCGTCCGCAACCGTCTCGATCGGAACTCCCCGTTCGGCCTCCCAGGCCGCGGCGATCGCGAGGGCGAGGGGCTCGTTGACGGCCCTGCCCCGGAGAGTGTGAAGCACGAGCCGCGCCTGGTCGCCGCGCCGCGTCGGATCGGCATGGACCTCGAGCACGACTCGGCGGCCGCCCGGAAGCGAAGGCACGCCCCGTCCCGCCGCCCTCTGGGCGTCCACGAAGCCGACGCAGACCTTCGCGGCCTCGGCGGAGAAGCCGTAGCCGCGGACGAGCAGATCGATCCCCTCTTCGGGACTCGCGGCGCCGAGCTCGTCGAGCAGCTCGAGCGCGCGGGCGCTCAGCTCCGGGCTCCGGAAGCGCGCCTCGCCCTTCCAGAAAGGGATGATGTCGGGGTCGGGAGGCGCGGGAACGACCTCCACGGCTTCGCTCCCTATATCGACTATCCTCCAGGTCTGGGCGCCGAGGGTGAAAGATTCGCCCACCCGCCTCTCCCAGACGAACTCCTCGTCCAGTTCCCCCACCTTCGTCCGCGAAGACGCGATCCTCATGCTGTACAGTCCTCGGTCGGGAATGGCGCCGCCCGAGGAATAGAGCAGATTCCGGGCGCCGTCCTTCGCGACCAGAAGTCCGCTCGACCGGTCCAGGAAGGCCCTGGGTTCGAGCTCGCGCAGCCGCGCACCCTCGTAGCGTCCAGCGAGCATTTCGACCACCGAATCGAAGAGGGGACGCGAGAGCCTCTCGAAGGGAGAGAAGGAAAGCACTATGTCGTACAACTCGTCGACCCTGCGCGGTCCTTCGACTGCGAGCTCGAGCAGCACCTGGGCGAGGATGTCGAGGGGACAGACCGACGGGCGCAGCTCTTCGATCGCCCGATCGGCTACGCCGCGCCGGGCCGCCGCCGCGAGTACGAGGTCCATGCCGTGGAAGGGGACGAGGCGGGCCCGCGACACTTCCCCGACGCGGTGCCCGGAGCGCCCGATTCGCTGAAGCAGGGAAGATACCGATCGGGGCGTCCCGGCCAGGATGACCTCGTCGACGTGCCCGATGTCGATGCCGAGCTCGAGGGAGGAGGTGGCGACGACGCAGCCGAGCTCGCCCGCCTTGAAGCGCTCCTCGACCGCGCGGCGGGCTTCCCTGGAGAGCGAGCCGTGGTGCGCCCAGGCCAAGGTTTCCCCTGCCGCCTCGTTGACGAGAAAGGCGAGCCGCTCGGCCCTCCGGCGCGAATCGGTGAAGACGAGGACTCCCCGCGCCGAACGCACTCGATCGAGGATGGCCGGAACGACGGCCTCGTAGCGGACGGCAGCTTCGGTCCCTTCGGGAAAGGCCGAAGCGCCGGCGTTCTCCGAACCGTTCCGGCCGGCGACCGTGGGCCAGTCTATCAGCAGCTCGATGCTCTTCTCGGCCGGCGGCGCGACGACGAGAACCCGCCTCGGACTATACGAGGCCGCCCCGGCCTCGTCCCGCCCGAGCTCCCGGCCGGCTATGAAGGCCGCGGCGGCCTCGGGTGGCCTCACCGTCGCCGAAAGGGCCAGCCTCTGGAACTCGCCCGCGAGGAAGGCGAGGCGACCGAGCGCGCAGGCGAGAAGAGCCCCGCGCTTGTTCCCGGCGAGGGCGTGCACCTCGTCCACGATCACGAGGCGCAGATCGGAAAGAACCCTGCGCGCGACCGGCGAGTCGAGCATGAGGCAGAGACTCTCGGGAGTGGTGACGAGGATGGAGGGCGGCCGCAGGACGATCCGCCTCCGCTCGGCCTGGCTCGTGTCTCCGCTGCGGACGGCGACGCGGATATCCGGGCAGGGCAGGCCCCGCCCAGCGAAGAGCGAGGCTATGCCGCCGAGGGGCTCCTCGAGGTTTCGGCGCATGTCTTCGCCGAGGGCCTTGAGCGGCGAGATATAGAGGACGGAACAGCGGTCGGCCCGGAGCTCGCCCGAGAAGAGCCGCGACAGGGCGCCGAGAAAGGCGGTGAGCGTCTTGCCGCTGCCCGTCGGCGCGAGCGCGAGAACATGCCGGCCCTCGGCGATCGGAGGCCAGGCCGCGCTCTGTATGGGTGTGGGGCCTCCGTAGCGCGAAAGGAACCATTCGCGGACGAGAGGATGGAAAGCGTCGAGGCCTTCGCCGGGCAAAATCAGGATCCCCTTCTGATCCTGGCATTCGGAACGCGGGCGCGGAGAAGGTCGAGCATTCCGCGCATCTCCAGGTCGGTGTAGGGCGACCTCAGGTCCCAGTCACCGTCGAGGCAGCCTCCCGGCCTGAAGGCCTGGAGTATCACCCTGTCCTCCGGTTGCAGAAAGCGGAGCATCTCCGCGAGTTCGGCGGGACCGACGATGCCGGGAGCGCAGGTTATGCGAACTTCGAACTGCCCTCCCCGGGCGCGCAGGAGAGCGAGCGACTCGGCGACCCGTTCGCCGGCGTCGGGGAGCTTCGGGGCCACGCGGAGGTATGCCGAGGGAGAGGTCTTGAAGTCGAGGGCGACATAGTCCGCCCCGACTGCCTCTATGAGATCGGGAAAGTAGCCGTTCGTGTCGAGCTTGACCGCCAGTCCCCGGCCGCGCGCCTCGGCCGCGAGACGCGGGGTCTCCTCGTGGAGCAGCGGCTCGCCTCCCGATACAACGAGAGCCGAGATGAGAGCCTTGCGGCGATCCAGGAAGGCCGCGACCTCGTCCAGGGTGACGAGCTCATCCCCGGCCGGTCCGCCGGCGTCGACGAGGACGGCGTTGTGGCAGTAGGGACAGCGGAAGTTGCAGCCGGGAAGGAAGAGCACGGCAGCCACCCGCCCCGGATAGTCGATGAGGCTCGTCTTTCTCCAGGCCACCCCTGCGAGCATGGCGCGACTGCCGGCCGCGCTTCCCCGGCCTAGGCCCTCCGCGCGGACAGGGCCGAGCGGAGGCTGCTCAGGTCGCAGGCGCGGAAAAGCTCTCTGCCCTGCGGATCCAGGGCCAGCACCGTGGGAGTCGCCAGGACGCCGTGGGAGCGAGCCAAGGCCAGTCCCTCCTCCCCGTCCACATCGACGAAGGCGGCCGCGAGGCCCGAGGCCCTGACATGGCTCGCGACGGGCGGGCAGTTGGGACAGGCTTTGCGGGTGAAGACGAGGATCTCTGCCTCGGCCGTGACAGGCGCGCCTTCGCGCCTCTTATCGCGAGCGGAGGGCAGCGAGAAAACCCGTCGCGCGGCGTATTCTTCGCGCTTTCCAGCGTTCCAGTTCCGCACCGAGCGGTAGTAGCCGACGATGCGGCTGTAGACTTCCGTGGGTCCGCCCTCGACCCGGCCCAGCTCCCCCCGGAGTTCCTCGAGCCGCTTCTCGATCGCGCCGCGTTCCATCATCGCACCTCCATCTCGTCGAGCTCTCGCCCGGTCTCGAGCTGGCGCTCGAGGGTCGATATTTCGTCGCGTATCCGCGCCTCTTTCTCCGCCCGGCATTTCGGGCAGCTGAAGTGCTCCCCTGCGAGATAGCCGTGCACCGGGCAGACGGAGAAGGTGGGCGAAATCGTGAAGTAGGGAACCCTGTAATTGGAAGCTATCGCCTTCACGAGATCGCGCACCGCGCGCCAGTCCTCGGGAGCCTCGCCCAGGAACACGTGGAACACCGTCCCGCCCGTGTACGAGGCCTGGAGCTCTTCCTGATGATCGAGGGCGTCAAAGAGATCGTCGGAAAGGCCCACGGGCAGCTGCGAGGAGTTGGTGTAGTAGGGCTCGGCGCTTCCGGCCGGGCCCGCGGAACCGGGCCCTCCCGAGGTCAGTATGTCGGGCCAGCGGCGCTTGTCGTGCTTCGCGAGTCGGTAGCTCGTCGACTCGGCGGGCGTGGCCTCGAGGTTGAACAGCTCGCCCGTGCTCTCCTGGAAATCCTGGAGCCGGCGGCGCATGTGGGCGAGAACTTCGAGCGAAAAGACCCTTCCCTGCGGCGTCTCGATGCCGGCGCCCAGGAAGTTGAGGCAGCTTTCGTGCATGCCCACGAGACCGATCGTGTTGAAATGATTGCCGAAGCCGCCCAGGTAGCGCTTCGTGTAGGGGAAGAGTCCCCCCTCGAGCAGGCGGGTTATGACCTTGCGCTTGATTCCGAGCGACGCGGCGGCGAGGTCCATGAGCCGGTCCAGCCGGGCGTAGAAATCGCCCGGATCCTTCGCGAGGTACCCGATACGCGGAAGATTGACGGTCACGACGCCGATCGAGCCGGTCAGCTCGTCGGAGCCGAAGAGCCCGCCCCCCCGCTTGCGCAGCTCCCTCTTGTCGAGCTGGAGCCGGCAGCACATGGAGCGGACATCGCCGGGATCGAGGTCGGAGCTGATGAAATTCTGGAAGTAGGGCGTCCCGTACTTGGCCGTCATCTCGAAAAGCATCCGCGCGTTCTCCGTCTCCCAGTCGAAGTCCTTGGTGATGTTGTAGGTCGGAATCGGGTATTGGAAGCCCCGGCCCAGGGAATCGCCCTCGAGCATGAGTTCTATGAATATCCGGTTGATGGCGTCCATCTCGGCCTGGCAGTCGCCGTAGGCGAAGGGCATTTCCTCTCCGCCGACGAGGGCCGCCCTGTCCCGCAGGTCGGCCGGGCAGGTCCAGTCCAGGGTGACGTTCGTGAAGGGAGCCTGGCTGCCCCAGCGGCTCGGCGTGTTGACGCCGAACAGGAAGCTCTGAATGCACTGGCGCAGGTCGGTATCGTTCAACGCGTCCTTCTTGACGAAGGGGGCGAGATAGGTGTCGAAAGAGGAGAGGGCCTGGGCTCCCGCCCATTCGTTCTGGAGGACGCCCAGGAAATTGACCATCTGCTGAACGAGCGTCGAGAGGTGCCTGGCAGGCCGCGAGCTGATCTTGTCGGGGATTCCCCCGAGACCCTCGGCTATGAGCTGCCTGAGCGACCAGCCGGCGCAGTAGCCCGAGAACATGGAAAGGTCGTGCAGATGGAGGTCCGCGTCGCGGTGAGCCGCGGCTATTTCTTCGGGATAGATGTTGCGCAGCCAGTAGTTGGCCGTGATCGTTCCCGAGTTGTGCAGAATGAGCCCGCCCAGCGAATAGTTGACGTTGGCGTTTTCCTTGACCCGCCAGTCCAACTGCGAGAGGTAGCCGTCCATGGTCGAACTGATGTCGAGCATGAGCCTGGCGGCGTCGCGCATCGCCTCGTGTTTGGCACGGTAGAGGATGTAGGCCTTCGCGACGGCGGCCTCCCGGGCCTCGACCAGGGCCGTCTCGACGAGATCCTGGATCTCCTCGATCGCCGGTATTGAGTTGGGATGACGGGAGGCCATGAGGAGGCGGAGCTTTGCCTCGACCGCGGCCACGACGGCCTCGATGCGCTCATCGCGCTCCCGCGGGGCCCCTCCCCCACCCGCCGCATCGAAGGCCTTGACGATGGCCGCGGCTATCTTGGCTCGATCGTAGCGCTCGACCTCGCCCGAGCGCTTGACGACCTGCCTGACCGGCCCCCGCGTCGAAACCTCGCCGAGATAGGCGCGCCACTCGGGGAATATCTGCTCTTCCGTTTTCATTCCCCCTCTCCTCCGATGCCGCCCTTTTCGAGCTGCTCGATTTCGCGGACGAATTCGTCCATCGTCTCGAACTTTCGATATACCGAAGCGAAGCGCACGTAGGCCACCTTGTCGAGCTCGTAGAGCTTGCGCAGCACCATCTCTCCCAGCTCGACGCTGGGAATCTCGTTGACCGCCTTGCCCTTGAGCGCAGCCTCGTCCTCGACCTCGTTGACCAGGTTTTCGATGCTGAGTTGGGATACCGGGCGCTTTTCCAGGGCCCGGATGACCCCCCGTTCGAGCTTGGTCCGCTCGAAGGGCTCGCGGCGGCCGTCGCGCTTCACCACCATGAGAGGCTTCTCCTCGATCCGCTCGTAGCTCGTGAAGCGGAGCCCGCAGGAGAGACACTCGCGCCGGCGGCGGATGCTTTCGCCGTTGGCCAGAGTCCGTGAATCTATTACCTTATCGTCGAGGCTTCCGCAGTGTGGACAGCGCATTTTTCACCTTGTCGGCGCCCAATTTGCATTCCCAATCTACAATACCTTGTGGTATTTTTTGGATCGGCTACACCATATAGCGTGCTTTAGGTCAATGCAAGAGGAAATCAACGGAAATTTGAAATTATCGAAGGCCGACGGGCTTCAGACGAGGGCGAGGGAGCCTTTGCCCGAAGCTTCCCCGATATCGCGGTCACCGCCGCCTGCTGCGCTTGCCAAGGGCGGCGAAGGGCGCCAATCTAGGTATGATGAGGAGGAGAGGATGAACTTTTCCGATCGAATGAACGATTTCCTGAACAAGGGCCTGGCGAGCTCCAGGGAGCTTCTCGCCAAGGCGGGGGCGCAGGCCCAGACCTGGGGCGAAATGGGCGCGCTCAAGGTGGAGATACTCCAGCTCAAGAGCCAGGCCGAGAAGGCCAGCGCCCGGCTCGGCAATGCGGTATACGCCGCCTTCGTCGAACGGAGCGAGGCTCAGATTTCGGCCGAGGAGCCCGAGTTCAGGGCCCTCCTCAAGGAGATTTCGGAGCTCGGCTCGGCAATAGCCGATCGGGAAGAGCGATATAGAAGGCTCGGAGGCTCCGAGTCGGATCTCGACGGCGACGGCCCGCGCGTCTGACGCGGGCCGCAGGACACATGTACCCGGTCGGAAAGGAGAAGTGTGCGATGGCCAACTACGTCAAGTGCAAGTCATGCGGCTACATCATGGAGGCTTCCAAGCTCGGCGACAGGTGCCCGGCCTGCGGCGTATCCGCCAAAATCTTCGAGCCCTACGACGACAAGGTTTCGGAGAAACGCCGGAGGCTCATGGATATCCACATCCATCCCATCGTCGTGCACTTTCCCCAGGCCTTCGTCGCCTTTCTCGTGCCGGTCGGCATCGTTCTTCTCATCGGCGCCGGAGCTATACGCTCCCTTCTGCTCGATACCGCCACCGTGCTCGGCGTGATCCTCCCCTTCGCCGTCGCCGCGGCTATTTCGGCGGGCCTCTTCGACGGGAAACTGCGCTTCCGCCGCCTCGACACTCCCTCGTTGCGGCGCAAGATACTGCTGGGAAGCTTCTTCTTCGTGGTCTCCTGCGCCTCGGCCCTTATCGTCCTCCTCACCGGCCTCGGGACCGGAGCGAGTCTCGCCGCTTTCACCCTGCTCAACGCGATCGGACTGGGCACGGCGGTGCTTCTGGGCCTGATAGGCACGCCGCTCTTCTTCGCGAAGTTCCCCGGCTAGGAGCTTATCCGAGCTTCCTGATCCGGCAGACGAAGAGCGGCCCCGCGCCGGCGGCCCTGTCCGGCAGGATCAGAAGGCCCGGCCCCGCGCTCTCCGCCCGATCGCAGTGGGGCGGATCGAAGGCGAAGCGGCCTCCGTACTTGGCCTCCAGTCGCGACGCGACGCCCTGGTTCTCCTCGGGCGAGAGCGAGCAAGTCGAATAGACGAGACAGCCGCCGGGACGGAGCATGAGAAAGGCCGAGGAGAGGAGAGCCCATTGGCGCAGGGCGAGGTTCCTGGTCCGCGCGGGGCTCCACTCATCCAGCGCCAGGGGATCGGCCAGAACATGGCGCTCGCTCGAACAGGGAGCATCGAGGAGTATCGCGTCGAAGGCCTCGGGCCGCGAGCGGCAGAGCGAGGCGGCATCCCTTCCGCTCAGTTCGACCCTCGCGCGGAGAGCGGGCGGGAGGTGGCGGTCGAGGGCCTCGGCCAGCCGCCTGCGGCGATCGGCCGAGAGGTCGTTCGCCACGAGCCGGAAATCGCCGCCGAAGGCCTCGGCCAGCCGCGAGGCTAGCACGATGCTCTTGCCGCCCGGAGCCGCACAGGCGTCGAGCACGATTACGCCTCCGTTCCATTCTACGCCCGCCTTCCCGGCCGACCCGGACGCGGGAAACAGCAGGCTCCACGCCGCGAACACTGAGGCCGAGTCGAGATGATAGGCTTCGCATTGCGCGGCCGCGCGGAAGGCGACGGAATCCGCGGGCCCTCGAAGAGCCTCTTCGAGACCGACCCAGCGTTCGCCGTAGAGGCTGGCATAGCGCTCGCGGAAGGCCCGCTCTCCCCTCTGTCTCTCCTCTCGCTTCATGCGACGCGAGTATAGTCGAATGCGCCGCGGCGGAGGAAGACGACCACGCGATTGACCCGCGGCCCGGCTCGACGCTACTGTGGCGGCACATGAAACGAGCGGTAATTTTCGATCTCGACGGAACGCTGGTCGACAGCCTCGAGGACCTGGCCGCGGCGATGAATCGGACTCTCGAGCGCCGGGGTCTTCCCGTCCATCCCATCGAAGCCTACAGACGCATGGTCGGCGACGGCTTCCGGAATCTCGTCCTGCGGGCCGTCCCCGAAGAAAAGCGCGACGCGGAGAGCGTCGAAAGCGCCCGCGCGGAGGCCGCCGCCTTCTACGCCGAACACTGCCTCGATCGCACGAGGCCCTATGCGGGCGTGCCCGAGCTTCTCGCGGCGCTCGCCGCGAGAAGAATTCCGACGGCCGTCCTATCCAACAAGCCGAACGAGCTCACCCTGCGCGTGGTCGGAGGAATCTTCGCCGCCGGAACCTTCGCCTTCGTCCGCGGCGAGACGGAGGGCTTTGCGCGCAAACCCGATCCGGCCTCGGCCCTGGACATAGCCTTGCGCCTGGGGATCGAGCCGCGGGCCGCCCTCTACCTCGGCGATTCGGACGTCGACATGGCCACGGCGCGCGCCGCCGGCATGGTCGCCCTGGGGGCGGGCTGGGGATTCCGCGGCGAAGCGGAGCTCCGCGCAGCGGGGGCCGAGGCCGTGCTCGCCGCCCCCATCGAGGTCCTTTCGCATCTTTGAACTACCCAGGGCCGGCTTTCTCCACTAAGATGGAAGATGATACACGATAGCAGGAGCGAACATGGACCACGACGAGATACGCAAGCGCGCCCAGGACTACATTTCACGCGAGAGCGATCCGGACTTCCGCTCCGAAGTCGAGTCGCTCCTGGCTTCCGGCGACTGGAAGGAGCTCGAAGACCGATTCTACCGCGACCTCGAGTTCGGCACCGGCGGACTGCGCGGGGTGATAGGCGGCGGCTACAATCGGATGAACAGCCTCGTGGTCACCAGGGCCACCCAGGGTCTTTGCGACTACCTTCGGGAGACCTTCCCTGGCAAGAGCCTGTCCGCCTGCATCGCCTACGATTCGCGGCACTATTCCGACGTCTTCGCCGAGCGCTCGGCCCGCGTCTTCGCCGCCAACGGGATCAAGGCCTACCTCTTCACCTCGCTCAGGCCCACGCCCGAGCTGTCCTTCGCGATACGCACGCTCGGCGCCGACACGGGCATCGTCGTGACGGCGAGCCACAATCCGCCCAAGTACAACGGCTACAAGGCCTACTGGAACGACGGCGCCCAGGTCATTCCCCCGCACGACGAGGGAATCATCGCGCGAGTCGAGGCCGTTCGGCAGGTCCGGATGATGGGCAGGGAAGAGGCCCTGGCCAAGGGGCTTATCGAGATGATCGACGCTCAGGTGGACGATGCCTATGTCGCCATGATCAAGTCCAGGCTCATGCGCCCCGACCTCATCGCGCGCATGGCCGGACAGGTCAAGCTGGTCTACACCCCCCTCCACGGCACGGGAGCCCGGCCCTTCGAGCGCGTCATGAAGGAGCTCGGCCTCGAGGTCGTGACCGTCCCCGAGCAGCGCGAGCCCGACGGCGACTTTCCGACCGTGGCCTTCCCCAATCCCGAGGAGGCCGCGGCCCTCAAGCTTGCCCTCGAGCTCGGCAGGAAACTGGGAGCGGACGCGGTGATGGCCAACGACCCCGACGCGGACAGGCTGGGCATCGCCGTGCCCGACGGTTCGGGCGATTTCACCCTCATCACGGGGAACCAGCTCGGCTCCCTCCATCTCGACTACCTCCTTCTCACGCGCAGAGAGCTGGGCCTCATGCCCCCCAAGCCCGCCGCCGTCAAGAGCATCGTGACCACCGATCTGCAGTCGCGCGTCGCCGCGGCCTACGGCGCGGCCTGCTTCGAGTGCCTCACCGGCTTCAAGTGGATAGCCGATCTCATGCGCCGATTCGAGAGCGACCGTTCCGGCCCCGCCTCGGGCGGCTACGAGTTCGTCTACGGCACCGAGGAGAGCTACGGGCACCTCATCGAGAAGGAAGTGAGAGACAAGGACGGCATCTCGGCCGCGGCCCTGACCGCGGAGATGACCCTCTACTGGAGGTCCAAGGGCAAGAGCCTCCTCCAGCGCCTCGACGAACTCTACCTGGAGCACGGCTTCTTCGAGGAAAGGGGGATCAACAAGTACTTCGAGGGCGCCGGCGGCATGGATATCATGCGCGGCATCATGGAGGGCTACCGGAAGAAGCAGCCGCTTGCCCTGGGCGGCATGGAGGTCGCGCGCATCCGCGACGTCGGGACCGGGCTCGAATGGAAGTGCGGCGCCGGAGCGAAGATCGAATCCTCGGTAAAGAAGGTCGATCTGCCCGCGAGCGACGTCATCCAGTGGTATCTCGAGGACGGCACCATGGTCACGGTCAGGCCTTCGGGCACCGAACCCAAGATCAAGTACTACATTCTTCTACGCACCGAAGTCCGCCCCGGGGCCGATGGTCTCGCCATGGCCCGAAAGGCTTCGGCCGCCAAGGCGGAAGCGGTCGCGGCCGACATCAGGAAGGTCATCGGAGCGTGAGCTCCATCCGCAGCGGGGCGGAGGGAGCCGTCGCGGGCGAAGTCCGGAGCGGAGACCTCGCTTTTCGGGCAGGCGCGCTCCCCGAGGACTGGAAATCGCGGAGCTATCTCGCCCTCGATTTCGAGACCACGGGACTCGATCCGAGCAGCGAAAGAGTCGTCGAGATAGGAGCCATCCGCTTCCGCGTCGGCGGGGAGGACTGCCGCCCGGAGAGCCTCGCCGCCTTCGCGGCCCTCGTGGATCCTCACAAGCGGATGCCCAAGGTCGTCGAGGCCATCCATGGCATCTCGGACGAAGACCTGGTCGGGGCCCCGAGTTTCGCGGACCTGGCTCCCGCCCTCCTGGCTCTGGCGCGCGGCGCCACCATACTCGCGCACAACGCGCGGTTCGACCTGTCCTTCCTCAGGGAAGAGCTCGCGCGCTCCGGCATGGCCGGAGAGCTGGGAAGTCCCGACGTGCTCGACACGAGGCTCCTGGCCAAGGCGGCCTTTCCCGGCAAACCGAGCTACAGCCTCGGCAACCTGGCCTCGGCCTTCCGCCTCGACGCCGGCGCCGCCCACCGCGCCCTCGACGACGCGAAAACATGCATGGAACTTTTCCTGGCATGCGCGCGGCGCCTCAGACCCTGATGGCACTCCCCCGTCCATTCGGCAAGCCGACCGGAGAGGGGCCGCGCCGCGGCCTGCGCGCCCTCGTGGCGATCTTCTCCCTCGTCGTTCTCCTCGCCTCCGGCGCAGCCGCGGGCGACAGCGCCTTCCCCTACGATCAGGGCGGCGGGGGCCTGCCTTCCGCACGCTTCGCCGTCCGGGTCCTGCAGCCGGGCGGCCGCGAGAAGAACCCGGCTCTCCCCCCCGACGCGGGCGGTCTCCGGGAGCTCATACGCGAGGCGCGCGAAGGCGGCATCGATACCGGAAACGTCGTAGCATCCTCGTTTCCGCCGCCGAGCGCCGTGCTCGCCCTGCTCTCGGTCGAGCGCGATATCGACAATTTCGAAGAGGACGCGGCGCAGGGAGGCATCGCGGGAAGCTACTACGGGCGGGAGGCTCTTCTCGCCCGGCGGGTCAAGCCGCTCTTCCGAACCTATGTCTCGCTTTTCACCGCGGCCTACGAGGAGCTGGGCGGGCCGACCGCTGCCGCTTCCCTCGATCCGGCATCGGCGGAGAGGATGCGCGACGGAGTCCTTCCCTACGGCCCCGCCTGCGGCATCAATGCCCCTCCCCGATGGGAGCTCGCGGATGCCCATCCCTTCGCGCTCGATCTTTTCTTCTCGCGGGTGGATTGCCGAGGCGACGGCCAGGAGGGCCCCGCGGTACCCTCCCTCTCCGGCGGTATCGTGGTGGCGACGGCGCGGGACTGGAAAGGCGGCGCCGGCATCGAATCCTGGCGAGGCGGGGGCCTGAGTCCCTCGGCGGGCAACGGCGTCATCGTCTACGATCCCGTGTCGAGACGCTTCTACTCCTATTTCCATTTCAGGACCACGAGCCTGCGCCCGGGGGACATGGTCCGTCCGGGCTCTCCTCTCGGCATAGGCGGCGACACCGGGATGAACGCGAGGCGGCCGGGACACGGCGGACACGTCCACATCGAGATCTACGACGCCGCGCGGGAAAAGGCCCTGAGCTCGTACGGGATCCTCGACCTCGCGACGGATCGACATTAGTCCGGGCCGGTCCTCCGCGGGAGAGCGAGGCTGCCGACGGGCCTTTTCACGGTCTCGGCGCAGGGGCTATCATGTTTCCATGCAGTCATCGCGCACATCGTACGACCTCGTGGTGCTGGCGGGGGACGTCGGCGGAACCAACGTCAATCTCGCCCTCATAGGCAAGAAGGGCGGCACCTTCACCCTCCTCCTCGACCGCCACTACCGCACGAAGGAAGAGCCCTCGCTCGTGGCCCCCCTCGGCCGCTTCCTCGAAGAGGCGGGGCGGGCGCTGCCGGGCTTCAGCCCCGAGCTCTGCTGCATCTCGGGCGCCGGACCCGTCGTCAATGGAAGGATCAGTCTGACCAATGCCCCCTGGGGCATCGAGGCGAGGGAGATCGAATCGGGCTTCGGCCTGCCCACGCGTCTCATAAACGACTTCACCGCCGTGTCCTACGGCGTCGTCCTCCTCGATCCGGCCAAGCCCGAGCAGATAACGCGGCTCCCGCACAGCGACGGATCCCTGCCCGCACCCAAGACCGGGCTCCGCGCCATCGTCGGCGCCGGCACGGGGCTCGGCGTGGGCTTCGTGGTCCGCATGCACGACCGCATCGAGGCCCTGCCCTCCGAAGGGGGCCACATAACCCTGCCGGTCTACGACGAACTGACCCGCGATTTCCAGCGCTGGCTCGAACGGCGATTCGGCTTCGTCCCCGGCGCCGAGGCGGGAGTCTCCGGTCAGGGCATAGCCAATCTCATCGAGTTTCTCGCGGAACGGGCCGAAGAGGTCGGCGAAGGCACCGCCCGGGCGCTTGAGGCGCCGGCCTCGGAAAGGCCCGCCCTCGTGGCCGCGGCGGCCGCCTCCGATCCGCTCTGTTCCCGGGCGATGAACATCTTCGTCGAGCTCTACGCCCGCGTCGCGGCCGACCTCACCGCGGCCTTCCTGCCTTCCGGCGGAGTCTACCTGGCGGGCGGGATAGCGGCCAAGAACGAGTCGCGGTTCCTCGAAGGGAACCGTTTCATGTCCATGTTCGAACGGAGCTACCGGGAGCATATCCGCTCGATCCTCGCCGCCACGGCGGTGATGATCGTCAAGGACTACTCCATCTCCCTGTACGGCGCTGCCAACGCGGCCGTGTCGCTCGCCTAGAGGGCGAACCATGGACAGACTCAGGCCCGCCCTCCTCCGCGACATGGAAGCGAAGGGCATAGACGCCCGCCTCACCCTTTCCATCCTCGACGACTACAACTCGGGGCTCTACGATTCCGTCGGTTCCGTCGAGGCCGCCGGCGTGCCCTCGATGGACGGCCGGACCGTCGTGGCCATGGGGCCGAAGGCAACCTACAGACTGCCCGAGCGCGAGGCGAGAGAGAGGCTCGAGTCCCTGGGCCTCGCCCTGCCCGCCTCGGTCGTCGCGGAAAGCGCCGGACTCGGCGCGGCCTCGGGCCGAGAGCTCGTCTTTCCCGCCGGCGCACTCGAGGAGATCGGCGCTTCCCTCCTCGGCTGCACCGCCTACGGCGTGCTCAACGGCGGCTCCGCGACGAGTTATGCGGACTCGAAGAAGAACCTCGCCTTCGGCGCCGGGGTTTTCGAGGCCCTCGGGCCCGCCTTCGAGCGCCTGGCCCCCCTCTGTCGCGGTCGGCCCAAGGGCCTGAGCCCGGCCTACGTCAATCCCGACGGCTCCCCGGGCGAAAGCTTCCTCGTCCTCAAGATGCGGGCGCGACTACTAGTCGCGGCTCGATTAATGGCCGCGGAGCGGCTCCGGGAAGCCGCGCGGGGATCGAAGACGCCGAAGGCATCGGAGGAGGGTGCTGCCTTCCTCCCCCTCTTTCAGATGACGAGCGTGGGCAACGACGAGGAGCTGGCCGAGGCATATGGCCGATGTCGCAGTCATCCCTTCCTCTCTCCCCTCGCCGAAAAGCTCGGCCTGGAAGCGACCCGGTGGATGACGGGTGTTCAGCCGATGCTGGCCGCCTACACCCACTCGTCGGAGGGGAGGCCCAAGCGCGTCTTCGACCGCGCGCAGGGCCTGAGCGATACGACCCTGGCACTGCCCGGCGGCCACGGCCAGTGCTTCCGCGTCCTGGCCTCGACCTTGCGCGAGTTGCACGAGAGCGGCATCCGTTTCGCCTATCTCGGCAACGTCGACAACCTGGGCTACCTGCCCGAGAGCGCCGAGATCGCCGTGCTCGCGCTCTCGGGATTACCCGCCGGCTTCGACTTTTCGCTACGCACTCCCGTGGACGTCAAGGGCGGCATACTCGTCGATACGCCCGGGGGAGGGCGCACCGTCGCGGACATCGGCCCGGCCATATCCTTCGAGGAAGTGCGCAGACTCGAGGCGGGCGGCGCCTCCATTCTGTTCAACTGCGCGACCGGGCTCTTCGACCTCGACTGGCTCGTGCCCCGCATCGAGGAAATCGGGCGGCGCCTCCCCCTGCGCTTCACGGACCAGGACAAGGACGCGGGGCGCTACTCCCAGGCCGAGCAGGTAACCTGGGAGGTGACCTCCCTCCTGCCGGGCTTCGTCGCCTTCGCCGTGGACAAATACGACCGCTTCATCGCGGCCAAGCTCCTCGCCGAAACGCTGCTTACGAGCGGCGTCGGGGCCGGCGATCCGCGCATACCGGCCGGTCTGGCCGAGACCTCGCGGCGTCTCAACCGCGGGCTCGAGGCCAAGCTCTCGGGTCCCTACGGCCTCGCGCTCGAGGGGGGGCGCTGGGTCCCACGCGATCCGCTCTAGCCCCGGGCCGGCTCGAGCATCTCAGCGAGGCGTTCGGGCCTGGAGACGGCGAACTCGGGGAAGGGGATCGGCTCGGCCGGGGCGGCGGCGGGCTCCCTCAGCGAGAGCTCCATCCAGTCGATGGCCTGCCAGCAGCCGTGCTTGAAGGCCGTATCGCGGAAACGGCACAGGGGCACGAAGCCGAACTTCTCGTGGAGCGCCACGCTGGAGGTATTCGGCGGCGTGATGACGGCGTACAGCTTGACGTACCCGAGCTCTCGGAGCAGCTCGATGAGAGAGCCGAGGAGCGCCTTTCCGATTCCGCGGCCGACCGCGTCCTCGCGCACGTACACCGAGTCCTCGAGGGACCAGCGGTACGCGGCCCGCTCGCGGTAGCGGGAGGCGTAGGCATAGCCGAGCACCTCTCCGCCCTCCTCGAAAACCAGCCAGGGGAAGATCGACCCGACCTTGTCGATCTTCGACCTCATCTCCTCCGCTCCGGGGGGCGTCTCCTCGAAAGTCACGGCCGTCTTCTCGACGTAGGGACGGTATATTTCGGCTATGCGGGCGGCGTCGTCCGCCCCGGCTACCCTCAGCATCCTTGCCTCCGAAGCTGCGCAGCCGCAGCGAGACGGCTCAATAGTTGAGCAGATACTTCCTCAGTTCCCAGGGAGTCACTTCGCTGTGCGATTCTTCGTGTTCGAGCCTTTTGGCTTCGATGAAACGCCGGCAGACGAGCGGCCCGAGCGCGGCCTGTATCACTTCGTCCTCTTCCAGCGCGGAGATGGCGGCGCCGAGCGAATTCGGAAGCATGTCGTTTCCGTCCGATGCCGGCTGATCGGCCAGATAGGGATTCTCTTCGGTCGCAGGCAGGGGGGGCAGTTTCCTGCGTATGCCGTCCAGCCCCGCGGCCAGCATCGCCGAAAACGCCAGATAGGGATTGCAGCTCGGATCGGGGCAGCGCAGTTCGACCCGGGTGATGTCCGCCTTGGAGGCGCGCGGGACGCGGATGAGCGCGGCGCGGTTTATGCGGGCCCAGCTGATATGGACCGGCGCCTCGTAGCCCGGGACGAGTCGCTTGTAGGAATTCACGAGGGGCGCCAGGATGGCGCACATCCCCTTTGCATGGAAAAGCTGACCCGCTATGAAATGCTTGGCGATCTCGGAGAGCCCGTGCGGGTCGCCCGGATCGGAGAACGCGTCCTTCCCCGTGGCGGCGTACCTCAGACTCTGGTGGACGTGCATGCCGCTTCCGCTCAGGCCCTGGATGGGCTTCGGCATGAAGGTTCCGTAGAGGCCGTTCATCTGGGCGACGACCTTGAGGGACACGCGGAAGGTGACCGTATTGTCGGCGGTCGAGAGCGCGTCCGACTCTATGAAGTCGATCTCGTGCTGTCCGGCCGCGACCTCGTGGTGGAGCGCCTCCACTCCTATCCCCAGGGCGGCGAGGGTGGAGGTTATCTGCCGTCGCAGCCCGGACACCGTATCGGAAGGCGCGTCGAAATACCCGGCACTGTCGTGGGGCTGGGGCGGAATGATCCCGCCCGCCGAATCGGGCTTCAGCAGGAAGAACTCCATCTCGGGCCCGAGCTTGTAGTCCAGACCCATGGCCGCGGCCTCGTGCACTTCCCGGACGAGAACGCTTCGGGGGTCGCCGTCGAAGAGCCTACCGTCGGGCGTATATACGTTGCAGATGAGTCGGGCAGTCGCCTCCTCCCTGGGAAGCCAGGGGAAGACGGCGAATGTGGCGGGGTCGGGCATGAGATACATGTCGCTCTCCGCGACCCTCGCGTAGCCCTCGATGCACGAACCGTCGAACCAGATGCCCCTCGTCAGCGAATCGTCGAGCTCGCGGGCGGGTATGGTCACGGTTTTGACCATGCCCACGACGTCGGTGAATTGGAGATCTATGTACTTGATATTGTGCTTCTGGACCTGGGACATGAGCCTGAAGCGCGTTATCGACTGGGCGTCCATGCTGCCTCACTTGTGGAGATGCTGGAGGAGGAGGGCGAGGCCGGCGAACGCGAGGAGCAGTCCCGCTCCGATCGCCACACCCTTGAAGGCGTCGGTGCGGAAGAAGTAGGCCGCCTCGCCGCCCGGCTTCATCGTTTCCAGGACGGAAAGGTCGACGTTCTCGGGATGGTCGATAGACTCGATGAGGGCGCGGACGGTGGCGAAGCGGTCGTCGGGCCTTCTGGCCAGGCAGCGGGCGACGATGGCGGCCGTCTCGGGCCCGATTCCCAAGCCCTGGCGATCGAGTCGCTTCGGAACGCTGCGCAGGCGCTGGGCCATTATCGCGAGATTGTTGTCGCCGCCGAAGGGAGTCCCGGCGGCGAGCATCTCGTAGAGGATCGTGCCCAGCGCGTAGATATCGGTCCTACAGTCTCCCCGCTGCCCTTCCACCTGTTCGGGGGCCATGTACTCCGGCGTCCCCGCGGTGGCGCTCAGATTCGCGTAGGTCACGCGGTGGGAGCTTCGCGTCAGGGCGAGACCGAAGTCGATTATGACGGGCCGGCCGTCCGGCCGGATGAGGATGTTCTCGGGTTTGAGGTCGCGATGCACGACACCGTTCTCGTGGCAATACGCCACACCCTCCGCTATGGAACGGAGCAGAGGCAGGGCCCGCCCTGGGGGCAGGGGAGCCTCGTCGGCCAAGAGCTGGCGGAGCGAGCGGCCCTCGACGAATTCCGTGGCGATATAGGGAGTGCGGTTGTAGGTGCCCGAATCGAGACCCTGGAGAATGGCGGGGTGCCGGAGCGTGTTCGTGACCTCGAGCTCGCGCCGGAACCGCTCGTACTGGGTGGGATCGCCTATCATCGTCTGATCCGGAATCTTGAGGGACACTTCGCGTTTGCCGACGACGTCGTAGGCCCGGTAGATGTCGCTCATGCCGCCCTGTGCCACGTGCGATAGGATTTGAAACCGATCGAACTGGTCCCCGACCTGCAACATATGAGGAGTCACTATACCATATTCGTCCTCTGCAAAGTCAATCATTCGAACTCCTCGACGGATCGAAGCGTCGTCTCAACGCCCCGAATGGACCTTTCTGCGCCGATCCCGGCTTCGAACGCCCCGGAGCCGCGAACCTCACGTGGACGACGATTACGGAGATGTTATCGTCCGATCCCCGCCGGAGGGCCGCCTCCACGAGCCTCTTCGTCGAGCATTCCGCGGTGTCGGCTCCCGCGGACATCGAAGCGAGCTCCTCGTCCTCGACGACCGACCACAGACCATCGCTGCAAAGGACGATCCTGTCGCCGTCGCGCAGTCTGATTCTGCGCAGATCGGGCCTCACGAACAGCCCCAGCCCGACGGCACGATTCAGGAGCGACCTCCGGTCGTGAGTCCGGACCCTGTCGGGGGCAAGCACCCTCATCCTCACGAGCTCGCCGACATCGGTGTGGTCGTTCGTCAGACAGGTCGCCGTTCCGTCGCGGACGAGATAGGCCCGGCTGTCCCCGACGTGCCCGACGCAGAGCTCATCGCCGCGAATACCCGCCGCGGTCAGCGTCGTACCCATGCGCGCCGGGCCCAGAGCCTGGGCGGTCTTGAAGACCCGGGTGTTCGCCGTCTCGATCCCGCGGCCCAGGCTCCTGGGAATGGAGCTCGCGACGCCGTAGAAATGCTCGAACAGGACGTCGAGGGCGAGCGAGCTCGCGAGTTTCCCGTGGGCGCATCCGCCCATCCCGTCGGCCAGACCGAAGAGAAGGCCGCGCTCCAGCGGCAATCGGGGGTCCGGCAGTCGAATCGAGTCCTGATTCTCCTCTCGGACGGTTCCGATATCGCAATCGCCGCAGAAGTCTATGTCCGGTGCCGCTTGGAGTGTCATATCGAACGGCCGGCGGCCGGGAAGAGATGCCGCACGCGGGAACGCGGCCCTTCCCTGCCGGCTCCTTCCTTCAGGATTGCCCGCCGACGGCGGGGAGAATCGCACGGCCCTGCCGGGCGCTGGTCACGACGAAATACGAGACACTCACGACGAGCCACGCGACGGAGATGGCCAGAGCGATATACGTAGCCTTCGCGGTGTCGCCGCCCGAGACGATGCCCACCACGAAGATCACCGCGAGCAGGAGAAGATTGCCGAGCAGGCCGAGCATGGGCACGATGCCGTGCTTGAGAAGATTGAAGTCCCCGCGCCCAGCGAAGGCGACCATCGTGATGACGCATATGAGCCCGTACAGAGCGAAGGTTCCCAGGTTCGAAGCCAGCGTTATTCCCGTGAGCGTGACCACGCCGCCGAGCACGCCTACCGAGCCTATGACGGCCGATACGATGACCATGATCAGTATGCCCGTGTGCGGCGTCACGTACTTGTCGTGGAGAAGCCCCATCACGTCGGGCATTTCCCTGTCCTGAGCCATCGCGAAACTGATGCGCACCCCCGTGTTCATGGCGGACAGGGTCGTCCCGAGGATGGCCAGGGCGACCGTGAAGGCTATGACGAGCATGAACGCGAACCCGTTGCCGCCCAGGAGGGCGTTGCCGAGCTGGATCGCCATGTCTCCGATCGGGGCTCCGGAGGCGGCCGCGGCGGCTATGCCGGTCGCCTTGCCGTCTGCCGATACGAGTTTGTCGCTGAGCGCGTAATTGGCCGCGAAATACTCGAAAAGATACGCGAAGAGCCCCTGGATGGCCAGGGAGAGCAGCACGCCCCGCGGGACGTCGCGCTTCGGATTTTTGGCCTCGGCTCCTAGAGAGGTCGAGGACTCGAAGCCGACCAGGATCAGTATCGCTATGGTCGACTGGAAGAGCAGCCCCGACAGGCTGTGGGGCGTGATGACGGAAGCGGCGCCGTGGTGGTACCAGCCGCCGGCCGCGACTCCGAGCGGGTTCCTCGACCTGAAGACGATCGCGAGCACGCTGAAGGAGATGAGCGCCGCAAGCTGGATTATGTTGACGACGATCGCCGCGACGGTCGATCCCGTGATCCCCCGCATGGCGATGTACCCGACCAGGGCGGCGAAGGCCCAGGCGATGAGCACCTGCCCCACTATGGGTATCGAGACGCCGAACTGGCCCGCGATGTATGTCACGAACACCGACATGAAGGCCACCATGACGCCCGGGTACACCCAATAGAAGAGGTGAGCGGCCCAGCCGGTGATGAACTTGGACAGGCGCGCCCAGCGCCGCCTCTTGGGGTTCGCGTGGTCCAGAAAGGCCTTTTCGGCAAAATAGTAGGATCCGCCCGTCCCCGCCTCGGGATAGCGCCTGGCGAGCTCGGCGAAGGCGAAGGCCGTGAGGAAGGCTACGATCAGGGCCCCCACTATGCCTGTCCACATGTCCATGGCCGTGCTCGCGCCGGCCGCGTCCGCGCTGGCCGCCTGAAGCTGGTAGGTCATCCACAGAAAGGCCCCGGGCGCTATCAGCGCCATCGCATTGACCGTCACGCCGGTCAAACCGAGGGTTTTCTTCATCGCCGGTCCGCTGCCGTTCGTTGCCACGATTTCCCCCTAGCAGTTGAAATTCTTCGGTATACTGCCAGAGATAAAGCAACAAACGTGCCAAGCTTTCGGCCTGAAGAAGTTTTCATTGCCGAATCGATAGCCTCGGAATGTTTTCTCGAGACACATCGCACGGCGAAAGCCTACTCGCGCGTAGCAAATCGGCGAAAGGCTGCGAGGGCGACTCTCCAATAATCCGCTTGGTCCACTTCGAGGGCAGCTCGCGGCCGAAATCACCCTCTTTTCAGATCGGCCGCCCTGCTATTCCGACGAAATCGTACCGCCGACAATTATTTTTCTACATTTGCGTAAGGCTCGAGTCGTATCCGTCATTCACCCAGGGCTATCGATATCACCTCCTCCATCCGCTCGACGGGATGGAAGGTGATGCCCTTCTTCACGTGCTCGGGAATGTCGTCGAGGTCCTTTTCGTTGCCTTTAGGGATGATGATGTCGCGGATCTTGTTGCGCTTGGCGGCGACGGTCTTCTCGCGCAGGCCGCCGATGGGAAGGACCTGACCCGTCAGGGAAAGCTCGCCCGTCATGGCGAGCCTGTCCTTGATCCTGCGGTCGAGCACCAGGGAGAGCAGGGCCGTGGCCATGGTGACGCCCGCCGATGGACCGTCCTTGGGCGTCGCGCCCTCGGGGATGTGGAGGTGGATCTGCCTTCCCTCGAAGTACTCGGCGCCGACGCCGTAGCGGTCGGCTGCGGCGTGCCGCACGTAGGTGTAGGCTATGCCGGCCGACTCCTGCATGACGCTGCCCATCTGGCCGGTCAGCTTGAAGCCCTCCTTGCCCGGATTCGCCACCGCCTCGATGATGAGGGTGTCCCCTCCCATGCTCGTCCACGCGAGGCCCACGCTCATGCCGGGCCGTGTCGCGCGCTTCATGTCGTCGTCGCGGAAGAAGGGCTTACCCAGGTGCTTCTGCACCGCGGCCTTGTCTATGGAGAACTTGTCGCCCTCCCTGCCCTCCATGATCATCGCCTTGGCTATCTTGCGATGTATCTTGTCCAGGTACTTTTCGTAGTTGCGCACTCCGGCCTCGCGGGCGTAGGCCTCGGCTATGAAGATGAGGGCGTCGCGGGTGTAGCGCACGACGCCTTTCTTGATGCCGTTTTTCTCGAGCGACTTGGGGATGAGGTAATGCTTGGCTATCTCGAGCTTCTCCGAGTCGACATAGCCCGGCAGCTGGATTATCTCCATGCGGTCGATCAGGGGCGCCGGAATGGTATCGAGGGTGTTGGCCGTGCAGATGAAGAAGACGTGGGAGAGATCGAAGGGCAGATCGAGGTAGTGGTCGCGGAAGCTGAAGTTCTGCTCCGGGTCGAGGGTCTCGAGCAGGGCGCTCGAGGGATCGCCCTGGTACGACACGCCCATCTTGTCTATCTCGTCGATCATGAACACCGGGTCTCGGCTCTTGGTTATCTTGAGCCCCTGGACGATCTTGCCGGGAAGGGCGCCGACGTAGGTGCGGCGGTGTCCCTTTATCTCGGCCTCGTCGCGCATGCCGCCGACCGAAAAGCGGAAGAATTCCTTGCCGAGCGCACGGGCTATGGACTTGCCCACGCTCGTCTTGCCGACGCCGGGCGGGCCCACGAGACAGACGATCGAGCCCTTGGCGTCCTTCTTGAGCTTTCGCACCGCCAGATACTCGACGATGCGGTCCTTGACATCCTTGAGCCCGTAGTGGTCGTTTTCGAGGATGTCCTGGGCCTTCTTGAGATCGAAGTCGCCCGAAACCGCGACCTTCCAGGGCAGATTGCAGACCAGATCCAGCCAATTGCGGGTGACCATGAACTCGCTGGAATTGGGGTCCATCAGGTTGAACTTCTCGAGCTCCTGATCGACCTGCTCCTTGACCTCGCCCTCGAACCCGAAGGCGTCGATCTTCTCCTTGAAGCGCTGGTAATCGGAACCCTTGGCGTCGGTGGGCATGCCCAGCTCGTTCTTGATCGCCTTGAGCTCTTCCTTGAGGAAGTAGTCGCGCTGGCTCTTCTCGATCTTTTCGTTGATTTCCTGCTGGACCCGCTTCTGGATCTTCAGAAGCTCCTGCTCCTTCTTGATGAAGATGAGCACGCGCTCCATGCGCTCGCGGACGTCGGTGGTCTCGAGGATTTTCTGCTGGTCGTTCTTGTCGATGTTGAGGATCGAGGCGATGAAGTCCGCTATCTTGCCGGGATGATCGATGTTGATCATGTTGAGGCGCATCTCTTCGGAGAAGAGGGGGTTGTTCTCCGATATCTGCTTCATCTCGCCCAGGAGGGCGCGGGTCAGGGCTTTGATCTCGTCGGTATCGTCGCCCAGCTCGTCGAGATAGCCGACGGCCGCGATGATCGGCGTCTCCTTGGAGAGGAACTTCTTGATCTTGAAGCGCTTGAGGGTGGAGATGAAGATGTTCGCGCCGCCGTCGGGCAGGTTTATCTTTTTCACGATCTTGGCGGCGGTACCCACGGCGTGGAGATCGTCGGCCTTGGGCTTTTCGAACTCGTTCTTGATCATGACGAGGCCTACCATCCCGTCCGAAGCGAGGGCTTCGTCCACGACTTTGACGTCTTCGATGTTGCCGATCATGATCGGCGTGAAGATGCCGGGGAAAATAGGCCTACCCATGAGCGGGATGAGGGGAAGTTTGTTGGGCAGGATCTGTTCGATGGGAACTATCTCGTTTTCAGGCATGACGCGGTCCTCCCTTTGATGGTTTCGACCTCAAAAGTAAGACTTTCAACCCCGTTTGGCAAGCTTTTGCCGGAGTTTCGGATGGTTCTGCCCGAAACGAAATACTTTTGCGCTCTGCCGGCGGCTTGGTCGGATAAAGGGGCGCTTCCGCCCTATTCCGTCACCAGGGATAGGGCCCGGCAGAGTCGGGCCTGGTCTACGCCGAGGCCGGGCACGGCGAGCACCTCCTCCGCTATCCGATTGCCGAGCCTGAGGCAGCGCTCGGGCGGCAGGCCCCGATCCCGGGCGGCGAGAAAACCGGCCGCGAAGGCGTCGCCCGCCCCGGTCTGGTCCACCGGCCACAGCTCGCGCACGGGACTGTCGATGATATCGCCGCAGCGGGCCCATACCGCGCCCCGCTCCGCGCGCTTTATGACGATCTCGATGTCCTCGCCGGAGAGCAGCTCGAGCCCCTCCCTGAGGGGGAGATCGACAAGGGCCGTGAACTCGTCCTCGTTCGCGAATACGAGATCGACGGACCTGGAGAGCAGCTCGAGCAGAAACTCCCGATCTGCGCGCACGAGGTTCTGGCTGCCCAGGTCCAGGGCCACGGTCATGCCTGCGGCCTCGGCGCGGGCAAGGCAGTCCATGAAAAAGCGCCGATCCCCGATCAGGAAGCCGTCGAGGTAGAGCAGAGCCCCCGAACGGAAAGCCGCCTCCGGAATCTCTGCGAGGACAAGATCGAGGGCCGCGCCCGGCGCGACCAGGAGAGTCCGCCCCCCGTCGGGGCGAATGAGGGAGCAGTAGAGGCCCGTGGGAGAGCCCGACAGGGCCAGGAAACAGTCCACGCCCGATCCGGCTATGTCTTCCCGATAACGCGAGCCGAAATCGTCCTCGCCGACGCAGCCTACGAATGCGGCCCGGAGCCCCAGGAGCGAGGCCGCGCGCATCGTATTGGCAGCCCCGCCGCCCGCCGAGACCACGGTGTCGCCGAGGGCCTCGACGATCTTGCCGAGCCTTTCCCGATTCATGTGGACGACAGCGTTGTTGTGGAAACCTAGGGAAGGAGCCAGATCCTCGTCGACGAAGGCAATGACATCCATGAGGGCGTTGCCGATGCCGACAAGTTCCATGCCAAATAGTATCACGCCTCCGGGTCCGGCACAAGCCGAGAAACCCTTCGGCCCTGCCCGCTCCACTCTGTCCCCTTGACCCGCCTTCGGGACGCGTGTTAGTTTCCCGCAGGTTATGCAACCTTGATCGCAGGGCGCTTGGCTCAGCTGGTCAGAGCGCCTGGTTTACACCCAGGATGTCGGGGGTTCAAATCCCTCAGCGCCCACATTGCGGGCCGCCGAAAGGCGGCCCGATCTTATTGGGGCGCTGAGGGATTTGAAGGGTCGACGCGCCGAGCGATAGCGAGGTGAGCGAGCCAGGATGGCGAGTGCGAGCGTCGACCCCGGCCCGAAGCGAGCGGACAGGAAGTCCGCGACGCGCAGGGCAAATCCCTCAGCGCCCACACGGTATCGGCGGTCGCCGTCTATCTTGACCGTCTATGAAGTTCGGCGGATCCATTGCTGAATCCGCCGAAAAAGCACGTTACTTTGAGGTTACGGTGAAATTATTATGGAATACGTTGTTGTAGACGCTGATTTCGTTGGTGTACGCAGTCGCCGAGATGTTTTTCGAATCGGATATCGTGATTTCATCATTGTCATACGCGTCCCAATTGGTCGGCGCGGAGCCAACGCTATAGCTAAGAACCGCTTTCCCAGCAGTGTCGAGAATTACCGCGACCGGCACCGCGCCGATACTTTGCCCGTCGTATGCGAGGATACCCGTTTGGTCGATAGCGCCGCGCGAAAAAGTCACATAAATGGTACTCCCTCCATCGGCAGGCTTACCCTCAGCATCCGTAGCCGTGATAGTCAGGTTATAAGTCTTTCCTGACTCCGTGCCGTTGATAGTCTGATTAACCAGTGTTCCGAGAATTGCGGGCGATCTTTCCAAGGTCGGAGCACTGACGGTCAAGCCGCTGGACTTCGCCGTATCGCCGTTGGCAAGTACAAACTTTGTCACTGCGTTAGCGCTTGGGTTCCTATTCTCACCGATCGATTGCATTGTCGTATCGTTTGTGCCGTTCGGTTTTAGTAGAATTGTGTTTGACGCGTACTCAACCACCTCAACGCCTAGAGCTTTCGATAAGTTGGCTATTGGGAGACAGACGGCACCGCCATGAGTCAGGATTGGGGAGCCCAGCTTGACTCGTTGCCGGTCAATTGATGCGGAGTCCCCGTGGGATGGAATTTCAACGAGGTGAACTCCGTACATGAACCAGGTACTGTCCCCATTTTGATGGGGTTGGACATCCAGGCATTGCACAAAGTCACGAACCGCCATGTAGAGCTGCCCGTCTCGTTTGAATGGAGTGATTTGAGCTACCGGTTCGCCCGAAGCCGGGTCGAGGAACACCGGAGGATTGTAGTAGCCCGGGCTAAAGTCGAACATGTCGTTCAGAGAACCCGCTTCGACGTCAAAGGAGCCGTTGCCGATGCGTCCGAGACTCCAGTTGTCCTCAACGAAGCGGACCACGGAGGATTGATCCGCAATAGTATTGATGACAGCATTATGTTTTGCGTAGGGCGAAACCAGAATCATCGGAAATCGAGGTCCGTAGCCCAAACGATCTTCTTGGCTGTCAAGCGGCGATTTAGTCCCTGCGCTATTTCCCTCCAGAACATCGAGATTGGGATCGTTTGACTGATTCACGATGGGGGGCATGACGTGGTCATACCAGCCGTCGGAGTCATCATACGTGACGAAAATGGCCGTGTTTTTCCAGCTTGACAAAGTTTCCAATTTATTTATGGTCTGAACGAGCCACGTTTGTTCGTCCAAGGGATCGGAATATTCCGGGTGGCCGTCTTGATAGGCAGGGGCTTTCAGAAATGAGTAGTTTGGCAGATTCCCGGCTTCTGCGGCCGCCCAAAAATCGGCGATGTCATATTGATGATTCGCTTGATCGCTGTGGCCAATCATCGCAACCGACGACGGTTTCTCATGTGTCACGTTGGAAGTGGCTCCGTAATATTGGAATGGTTCATGGTGGGGAATGTAATCGGTAACTTGTTCCCCGGCGATGTTTGCATGTTTGGCCGTGGGATCGTCATATCCACCAAAGAAACATCCCCACGTTAGGCCTTTTGCGTTCAATAAATCGCCGATATTTGTACCTGCCATGGAAGCGGTGACACCCTTGGAAGCTGCATCGTAATAAGGGTCGATATCACCATATAGCGTACCTGAATCGCTAATCGCTTTCTTTGGAAATGCGCTGTCTCCGGGTTGTATTCTTTGTCCGTTCTGTGCCTTGTTTGCGGTATAGGCAGCGGCGCCGTTGTCGTTGCCGGAAATTACGTTGATCGCTCCTGGAGTGGAAGGGCCCAAATTTGAACCGAAGAAATTGTCGTTCATGGCGAAGTGCTGGGCATAATACCAAAACGCGGTTACCGTGTTTCCGTCGTAATAATCCAAGACTTCCGCATCGCCATGTCCATCATTTTCGACAAATTTGTCCATCAGCCCGCCGTCGAACGATTTCTGTTCGGAAACATAGCCGTGATCAAAATCTTTGGTGTGGGCCTCGGAGCGGTCCAAACGCAGCGGATTTGCCGAGTTGGGATTGTTGGTCAATAATGCAGCAGTCAATCCATTAACCGTTGGAGTGCCCAGAGCTGCATAGAATGGCGGTTCGCCTTCGGGGTTCTTGGCATAGGGATATGTGCCGAAATAGTGATCAAACGATTCATTCTCTTGAAAAATGACGATAACGTATTTGATTGGAGTACTCGGCTCGGGTGCCGCCGAGCGGTTCGTGGATGACAAAGATGCCTGTGCAAATGAGGTCAGCGCGCCAACCGCCGTCAGCAACACAGCAAGCACGGCAGCTTTTGCGAGAAAAACCAGGGGCTTTCTTGATCTTGGCTGATCTTTCATACTTATATCCTCCTCCGCATGTATGCAATAGATAGGATAGGTGCTGAATGTTCGTTTACTGTTAAAGCCTCTTTCAAAAACAGTGTGAGATTTGAATATCGAGGTGAACAAAGTGTCCGTTTTTATGACGACCCCAATTATACCATGCTCCGCTCAGTATTCGCCCGGGCGTCGAGGCGCGTAAGACATCCGGATTGGTCAACTTCTCGATGACATAGGTCCCATGCTCTTCGCAGAATCGGTCCGTCTTGACGTGATCCTCCCCTCTGCGCAAGCCGGCCGTGTCTAGGCCGATTGAGAGTGAACCGAGCCTGCGCCTACTTGACTATGAAGTCCCTTCCGCCCTTCTCCGAGTTGAGGTATACGGCGAAGATCGTGAAGGCCCCGAAGACGATCTGCTGCCAATAAGGATCGACTGCCACCGTATTGAGTCCGTTCTGGATGATCACGACGAGGAGGGCGCCGAGGAGGGTCCGCAGGACGCTCCCCCTACCGCCGGTCAAGGGCGTGCCGCCTATTACCACCGACGCGATCGCCAAGAGGGTCAACGGATCGCCGATCGTCGCAAGGCTGGTTTTCAGCTCTATCGAATAGAAGGCGCCCGCGAGCGCGCTCCCCACTCCGGACAGGACGAAGGCCCAGAACTTCGTCGAGTTAACCTTGAGGCCGAACATTCGCGCGCCTCGCTCATTGGCGCCCACGGCGAAGATCGCCCGGCCCAAAGCCGTCTTCGATTGGATGAAGTAGTACAGGCCGAACACGATGATGGAGAGAAGAAACAGGAGGGGCACGATGCCGATTGACAGGTCGGCCCATTTTAGCCCGGCCCAGAGTTCCATGGGGATGCCCTTTGCGCCTCCTCCGACCATGATGAGAGCGACGCTCTTCCACAGCGCGGAGGCCGCGAGCGTCACGATGAACGAAGATATCTTGAGCCAGGTGAAGAGGAGACCGTTGACGCTTCCCGCCACGAAGCCAAAGGCCAGAGCCGCTACGATGCTCCAGTTGCCGAGTATGGGGAAGGTCGTGCCGTAGATCACGCAGGACGCGGAGACGATGGCCCCCACGGAGAGGTCGATCGCTCCGGTCACGATGACGAAGGTCGCACCCAAGGACAGGCAGAGTAAGGGAGCGGCGACCGTGAGGATATTGCCCAGGCTGATGGGGCCGATGAAGCGCGGGTTGATGCCCGTGAATACGGCGACGAGCGCTATGAGGAGCAGCCACGGAAAATTGTCGACGAAAGCCCGCATTGTAATTCTCTTGGTCATGTTACAATCCTCGCAAACCCGTCACATCATGTAACGCACGATGTCGAACTGCGCCGGCTTGTTGTCCTTCGGCGATTCCATCTCCGCGACGACAAATCCGTCTTTCATCACGATAACCCTCGAGCTCAGACTGATAGTCTCGTCGAGGGTATCCCCGAGCAGCACGATGCCGATGCCCCTCTCGGTTATCTCTCTGATGAGTTGGTAGATCTCCTCTTTCGCGCCCACGTCGACGCCGCGAGTGGGATGGTTGAGGATCACGACCTTGTTCTGTCCGGATATCACGCGCGCGAAGACAACCTTCTGCGCGTTGCCACCGCTGAGCGTCTCCACACTCTTCTTCGGTCCAGGAGTCTTGATGTTAAGCTTGAGAATCCAATCCTTCGCCCGATCCATGCGCGCCCGGCCCGAGATCACCCGGTGATGGCTGATGGCGTCCATGCTGGAAAGGCTGATGTTCTCGGCGACGCTCATGCTGCCGATGATGCCTTCCTCCCTTCTCTCCTTCGGGACGGAGAGCACGCCCGACTTCAGGGCGGCGGAAGGATCGGAGAAGCGGCACTCCTCGCCGTCGATGATGATCTGCCCCTCATCGGGGCGATCGTCGCCGCAGAGCACGGAGCAGACTTCCTCCTTGCCCGAGCCGACGACCCCGCAGATTCCCAACACTTCTTTCTTCCGAAGCCGAAAGCTAACGTCCTTGAAATAGCCCTTGAGGCCGAGATTCCGCACCTCGAGAACGACGTCGTCGCCGGGCTCCGTCTGGCTGCTCACCTTGAAATACTCACCGCTCGTGCTCCTCCCAACCATCTTCTCGTACAGCAGGTCCTCGTTCGCGTCCTTTTTGTCCACAAGCGCGGTCTGCCGGCCGTCCTTGAAGACGTATATCCGGTCGGAGATGTCAATGACCTCACTCAGCCTGTGGGAGACGAAGATGACTGAATTGCCCTGCCGAGTGATCATCTTGACCTTCTCGAAGAGCTTCTTAATCTCGGAGTCGTTCAAGACCGACGTCGGCTCGTCGAGGAGGATGAGGCATCCGTCCTTACTGTCGCCGACGATATTGAGCACCTTCGCTATCTCCACCATTTGTCTGGTCGCGAAATCGAGTTCCCCAACCTTGCTGGCGGGCGAGATATCCTTCAGCCCCAGGGAATCGAGCACCTTCGCTCCAGCCTCGTTCATCCTCCGCCAGTCGATGAAGCCCAGCCTCCTGAAGCTCCTCTCTCGTCCGAGGTAGATGTTCTGGGCGACCGAGAGGTTCTTCATCAGAGACTGCTCTTGGAACACCATTCCCACACCCTTCAGGTTGGCGTCCAGAAGATTGCGACCCCGAAACTGTTCGCCGCGCATCTCCATGCTTCCGGAGGTGGACTGCTCCACGCAAGAGATGATGCGCAGCAGCGTCGACTTGCCCGCTCCGTTCTCGCCCACGAGCCCGACGATCTCGCCCCTTCGGACTTCCAGGTCTATGCCCTTCAGGGCCACGGTGCCGGGATATTCCTTGCTGATGTCTTTGGTCCGAAACAGTACGTCTTCCACGATCGCGCTCCCCCCTACTTGAAGATAAGCTTCCTGCCCCGCGAGACCGTGAGCGCCACGGCGACGACGACGATTATGCTCTGGACCGCGGGCTGGACGTAGGAGTTGACCCCGAGCAGGATCATGCTGTCCTGGATGATCGTGACTATGACGACTCCCATAAGCGACTGCACCACGCCTCCACGGCCTCCCACGAGGGAAGTGCCGCCAACGACGACGGCCGTAATGGTGGAGAAGAGGAATCCGTTGCTGATGATGACCTCGCCGATATTGAGCTTGATCGCCCCGAAAATTCCCGCGATGCTCGCGCAGAAGGCCGACCAAGCGAAAACGACGATTTTGATCTTATTTACGTTAATGCCGCTCGCCCTGACCATGCTCTCGCTCTCGCCGATTGCGTAGACATGGCGGCCGATGGCCGTATAGCGCTCGATCATTAACGCGATGAGGAAGACGACCAGGGCGAACCAAGCCAGGAATGGTACGCCCAGGAGGGTTCCAGAAGCGAGGTGGGCAAACGTCTGGTCCTTGACTGAGGCTGGGATGCCTCTGTAGCTGAGGATCCCGAAGCCCGTGATGGCGCTGCCCATTCCGAAGGTCACCATGAACGAAGGTATCTTCAGTCTCGTGTGCAGAACTCCGGAAAAGACTCCGAAGACCGTGCCGGCCAAGACTGCGATGAGCATGCCTAGGACCCCGAGGTCCAGGGTGTTCTTCGTGTTCAGCACGAGGAGAGCCACGATGGAACCCGCGAAGCCCATGACGCCCTCGACGGAGAGATCGATGCTCCCCAGCAGAAGGACGAAGGTGAGTCCCATCGCCAATACCATTGGCGTTGCGATCTGTTGGAGAATGCTGGTCAGATTAATCCACGTAAAGAAGCCCGGCACGAAGACTGACATGACGATCGCCAATACGATCAGGACGATGAGTGGACCAAGTCCGATGATCCTGTTCTTCGCGCGCTCGGCGGCGATTCTTTCAGAGAAATCGGCGGCGACCGTTCGCGAGACGTTACCGCTCCCCTTGCTCGAGCTGTTCTCTGTGACCATTGCTCTTATACTCCGCGACTCCGCTCAAGTCGGTATTGGAGGAGCGATACGCTACCTCGATCGAACCGCTACAGGGCCGAAGCCCTCGCCGCTCGGGGGCGAGATCGTGCGAAGCGATCCCGCCCCCGAGCATCATACTCCAGTCGTTACTTCGTCACCAGAACGTAGGGGCTCTGGATGGCGAACTTGAGATCGTCGAAGTTGTACTTGGGCTTGCCCTGCAGAAAATCCTTGTCCCACTGGTCGACGTTCGACTTGTCGACGAAGAGCGCGTTGGTGTTGAACAAGCGCATACCCTTCGGCTCCTTCGTCGTGTCGATTTTGCCGATGAACGCGTCGTAGGCGAAGGCCGACATGTAGCCGCCCTGGAGATAGCCATTGTTCACCTCGGTCGCTATGACGTCGCCGTCCCTGATCGCCTGAGCCATCGCGGGAACGCCGTCGGTACCGGTGACTCCGACCTTGCCGTTCAGTCCCTTGGCCTTGAGCGCCTGAACGGCCGCGAGGGCCATGTCGTCGTTCGCCGCCCAGATACCGTCGATGTCCGGGTACTTCGCGAGCCAGGTCTGCGTGATGTTCAGCGCCTGCTGGGGATCCCAGTTGCCCACCTCGGCATCGAGGAGCTGGACGCCGGGATTTTCCTTGAGCGCCTTCTGGAGGCCCTGGAACCTATGCGTGCCGGAGTCGTCGCTCAGCGGTCCCTGGAGCGCGAGCACCTTGCCCTTGCCCGGAGTCTTGAAGGACTTGAAGAGGGCCGTAGCGGTTTCATAGCCCTGATGGACTCCGTCCACGCTTGAGAAGGCCGCGTAATACTTGTACTTCGTCGGATCGAAGCCGACAGGGATGTGCCACGTGGTCGAGAAATACACGTGGGCCTTCTCAAGGAAATCTGCGATCGGAGGGATGTTCGCCTCACCGCAGGGATCGATATAGAAGATGACGTCCGTTCCCTTCGCAGCGACGAGGTTCTTTATATTCTGAAGCTCGGTATTGGGATCGCCGTTGGAAATCAGAGCCTGGACGGTAGCGGTGCCTTCGGGCAAGGAGGCCGCGAAGAGCTCCGCGCCCTGGAGTTCCTGATTCCAATAGGCATTGGCGATTCCGTGGATATCGACACCGATCGTCACTTTCTTGAGAGCTGGACTGGCGACCAAAGACGAGACGACTACGAGGCTTAATGCGAACAAGACTACTGTTCGAGTACGACCAACTGACATTTGAACCTCCTGTTTCTCGGCACATACGCTCATCGGAAGCGGAGGACGAGGGAAGCTCATTTTTCCTTGCGCCCGCGACCGGTGTTTTGTTCTCCGGAAGACACGTATGTCGCGCCTCCCTAGAACCTCACATGATCTCACCCTCATTCTTCTCTTTTTCCCACCTCCTTCATCGAAGGGCATGAACTGCGAAAACTTATATCTTTGGCAAATAATGGTCTCACCAATATTAATATTTGTCAATATTTTTTTTATCGCTTTTTTACAGCTTTGCAAACACGAAGGCGGGCATCGGCAGTGTGGCTTTGCTACCAGACTGCGATGCGCCATTCTCGGTACCGAAGTATTTTTTTATATGATGAAACGAATTATCTCGTGGTTTCAGAAGCCGAAGTCAGCGTACGAGGAAAGGGATGCATCCTGCGCTTCTCTATGATATAGTTGAGGTGCTATAATTCTTAGCCAATGTTATCTGTGATGAGCCAAGGAATACTTAGCTATGCACAAAGTTCTTATTGCGTTTTATTTACCATTGATCTATAATGGTAAAATAGCGAGAGTACAATGAAGATAGATGCAATCTATGCAGACATCGTAAAGCAGCTGTCCAAAGGCGTCTGGAGAGAAGGCGAACAGCTGCCGACCGAGCGCACTCTCGCGGAGCAGTACGGCGTCTCGCGCCCGACAATCGGCAGAGTGTTGAACAAGCTCAGGGACGAAGGGAAACTCCGCAGGGTGGTGGGTTCCGGCTCCTATCTCATGAAACCCGAACAGCCCGCAAAGACTCTGCACAAGAAACTCGGGCTCTTCGTGCCCGGCCTCGGCAAAGGCGAAATTTTCGAGCCGATATGTGCGAGGATCGCCGAGCTTTCCCACGAGTACAACTTCAGCCTGATCTGGGGGAGCGCCCCGGCCGAGCGGCCCGATGCCCTCCCCGACAAACTCCTCCAGACGGCTCGCCGCTTCGTCGAGCTGGATCTGGACGGCGTTTTCTTCCAGCCGATCGAGCGTGAAGCCGAGGCCGAGAACAAGAACGTGCAGATCGTTTCCCTCCTCGATCGCGCGTCGATTCCGATCGTCCTTTTGGACGGCGACTACCTGACCTTTCCGGAGCGGAGCGGCCACGACATCGTGGGCATCGACAACACCGCCGCGGCGTATCGGCTCTGCCAGCACTTCCTGAAACAGGGAGCATCCCGAGTCGACTTTCTATGGCAGTCGAACACCGCAGGGACCTACCTCCTCCGCCAGATGGGCTACCACGAGGCTCTGCATAAGGCCGGAATAAAGCCGGACCAGGCCTGCGAGCACGAAGGCACTCCGAGCGATATTGACTTCGTGCGCGACATGGTCAACAAAGGCGCTCGGAACATCATCTGCGCGAACGACGAGACGGCCGCCCTCCTCATGCGCAGCCTGGAAGTCCTCGACCTCAAGGTGCCCGAGGATATACGCATAGCAGGCTTCGACGACGTAAAGTACGCCCACCTCGTCCGTGTTCCGCTGACCACGATGCGGCAGCCCTGCCGCGAGCTGGGCGAACTCGCCCTGAATACGCTGATCGAGCGCATCGAGACTCCGAGCCTTCCGGCGCACAGCATCCTCATCGAAGCCCAGCTCTGCGAGCGCGAATCATCGAGAGTGCCAAACAAGGAGCCGGGGACTCCATGCAGGTAGACACCGACTGCGGCCAGCTTCCGCTTCCGGCGCCCCGCCTTCGCACGAAAGAGCGATAGGGAGACATCGTATGGATACTCTTGGCATTAAGGCCGTCGCCACGGCGGTTCGAACCTTCTCCATGGACGCCGTCCAGAAGGCAGGCTCCGGCCATCCCGGCCAGCCCATGGGCTGCGCCGAGCTGGGCGCCACGCTCTATTGCGAAGTGCTGAGTCACTATCCCCAGGATCCCGTCTGGGTCAATCGCGATCGCTTCGTGCTCTCCGCCGGCCACGGCTGTCTGCTGCAGTACGCGCTGCTCCATCTCTGCGGCTACGGCATCTCCGTGGAGGACATTAGGAACTTCCGTCGTCTGGGCTCGAAGGCGACGGGCCACCCGGAGTATGGTATCGTCCCCGGCGTGGAAGTGACGACTGGCCCCCTTGGGCAGGGCATCGCGAACGCGGTCGGAATGGCCGTCGCGGAGCGGATGCTGGCATCTCGCTTCAATTCGGGAAAGACGATCATCGACTACCATACCTATTGCCTCGTCGGCGACGGCGACCTCATGGAAGGGATCAGCTACGAAACCTGCTCCCTGGCAGGCCACTTGGGCCTGGGGAAGCTCATCGTCTTCTACGATTCGAACGGCGTGACGATCGAGGGATCGACGGAGCTCAGCTTCACCGAGAACACCAGGGAGCGCTTCCTCGCCTGCGGCTGGCAGGTCCTCGAGGGAAGCGCCTACGACATCCCGCAGATCCTGCACTTCGTAGAGGAAGCCAATCGCGAAGCCTCGAAGCCGACCTTGATCATCATGAAGTCGGTAATAGCCATGGGCTCCTGTAACCTGGCAGGTTCTCCGAAGGCTCACGGCTCGCCGCTCGGCGAGGCTGAGGTCCGGGCAAGCAAGAAGGCCATGGGCGTGCCTGAGGATTCGGAGTTCTACGTGCCCCCGGAGGCCACGGAGTACCTCGAGAGAAGGAAGCGCGAGTGGATCGTAAAGTATCGGCAGTGGCGAGAGACCTTCGATTCATGGGTCCGGGAAAATCCCGAGAAATTCGCGCAGTGGAAGGAATTCCAGAGAGGCCCCGAGCTCGAAGGCCTGAGCCTGCCCCATTTCAAGAAGGGAGAACGCGTCCCCACCCGAACGGCGAGCGGCGAGATACTGAAGGCCCTTTCCGGCCGATTCGCTTGCCTCGTCGGCGGATCGGCCGACCTGTCGCACTCGACGTCGACTAACGTGTACGAGAAGGATGTCTTCTCCTCGGAGAACCCCGGCGGGAGGAGCCTCTATTTCGGGATACGCGAGCACGCGATGGCCGCCATAGCCAGCGGAATCGCCGTCGACCGCCTATTCAAGGTCTTCTGCTCGACCTATCTGGTCTTCAGCGACTACATGAGGCCCTCCATCAGGCTTGCCGCCATGATGAAGCTCCCCGTCGTCTATGTCTTCACGCACGACTCGATACTCGCGGGCGAGGACGGACCTACGCACCAGCCCGTCGAGCAAGTTGCGTCCCTGCGGGCGATCCCGGGTCTCTCTGTCCTGAGGCCGGGCGACGCCGAGGAGACTCGTATCGCCTGGGAGATGGCTATCTCGTCGACCAGGGGGCCCACGGCCCTGATCCTCAGCCGCCAACCGCTCGAGGTCTACGAAAAAGCCGACACGCTGTGGGAGAAGACCCTGCAATCCGGTGCGTACGTCGTCTCCGATTCGACGGGAAAGCCCGAGACGGTCATCATCGCCTCGGGATCGGAAGTCGAGCTCGCCCTCGAGACCAAGCGCTGCCTGGGAGACGAACGGATCAGGGTCGTGTCGATGATGTGCAGGGAGCTGTTCCTGAGCTCGCCGCAGAGCCTCCGCGAGAGGATCGTCCCCGCCGGGACGAGGCGGGTCGTGATCGAAGCGGGCGTCTCTCTGGGCCTGGAGGGCTTGGCGGAAGACACGGGCATAATCGTCTCGGTCGATTGCTTCGGCAAGTCGGCACCGATAGAAGACCTACGCAGAGCGTACGGCCTCGATCCCGAGGTCATCGCCTCGAGGATCAAGAGCATGGAGCGCCGCTGATCGATTCGGGGGCGGCCCTGAGCCCCGGGGAGCGCCTAAGCGGCGGAGAGGCAGAATTTCGTGGATTGCTATATAGGAATCGATCTCGGGACATCGAGTGTGCGGACGCTCGCGCTCGGCGAGGACGGAAACGTCCTCGCCGTCCAAGGCCGCAACTACGCGATCCTCGAACCGAAGCCCGGATTTGCCGAGCAATCGATGGAAAAATGGTGGGAGGCCACGGTCGATTGCCTGCGACGGCTCTTGAGGCTCGAGAAACTGCGGGGTGTTCGAGTCCGCTCGGTCGGCCTCTCTGGCCAGATGCATGGCCTCGCTCTCCTCGACCGCGACGGAAATCCTCTTCGTGACGCTATCATCTGGCCCGACAGACGCTCCGCCGGCATCTGCCAGGAATGGGCGCGAACTATCGGCGCGGACGCGATAGGCGCCATAACTGGCCTGCCCCTCGCGACGGGCTTCATGGCGCCCTCCCTGGCCTGGGTAAAGAGGAACGAGCCTCACCTCTACGCCGATGCCGGATACGCCCTCCTCCCGAAGGACTACATCCGATACCGCTTGACGGGGAAGATTGCGACCGATGTGACCGACGCCTCCGGCAGCCTCCTCTTCGATGTTGCGTATCGTCGATGGTCCCGCGAGCTGCTGAAAAAATTCGACCTCGACGAGCGACTTCTCCCTCCGATCGCAAATGCGACGGAGCTCGCCGGAGAGATATCCGAATCGACCGCCGAGGCGACGGGACTCCGCGCGGGGACCCCGGTTGCGGCGGGCGGCGCGGACATCGCCATGACGGCCCTCGCGCTCGGGATCGGCCAGCCGGGAACCGTGGCGGTGTCGATCAGCACAGGAGGCACCGTCATCACGGGGATCGACCGGCTGGCCATCGACCGTCGGATGCACACCTTCTGCGGGGCGGACCGCGATCGTTGGATACTCATGGGTGCTACTCTTTCCGCCGGGCTCTCGCTCTCGTGGTTCGTGCGCAACGTCGCCATTCCCCTCGGCACCAAGACGGGCGACGAGGATGAAACGGTCATCGAGAGGCTCTCGCGTGAAGCCGAAGGAGTGCCCGCAGGATCGGAAGGCCTGCTCTTCGCTCCCTACCTCTGCGGAGAGCGGACGCCCTACATGGACCCACTCGCTAAGGGCTGCTTCATCGGCCTATCCCTGAGTCACGGAAGCGCCCACATAGTTCGCGCTATCATGGAAGGCGTCGCCTACTCGCTCTGCGATTCCCTGGACATCTTCAGGGAGCTGCACGTCCCGATAGAGACGATACTCTGCTCCGGCGGAGGCGCGCGCAACCCGCTCTGGCGGCAGATACTCGCGGACAGCTTCGACCGGCCGGTCAAGTGGCTGCGCGGCGAGGAGCACTCGGGGATCGGCGCGGCGATGTCCGGAGCCATCGCCATCGGCGATTCCGTTTCGGACGCGACGGCCGGCGATTCGGAATCGGGAACGATGCTTCCCGATTCTGCACGGGTGGCCGTCTATCGGGAGCAACGCGAGATTTACAAGAAAATTCATCCCCAATTGACCGGCATATTCGAAGACCTTGCCAAGATGGCCTAATCCGCTCGGTCGTGCCTCCAATCGGCATGACGATCGATAAAATAACCGAACATGCTCGAGTGTAGAAGGAGCTTGGTATGACGCTAAAGCGTATCGACCACATCACTTTGACCGTCAATTGCCTCGCCCGAGTGATCCCCACATCACGCCGGTATTCCATCGGCGAGCGCCACCTCGGCCGCCCCCGGATCAGCCTTTAGACGGCGGCAAATTCGCAATTCCCGCAGGGGAATTGTGAGGGGACCTTACTGACCCGGCAATTGAAAAGCTGTCATCGCATCGAAAAAGGGCTTAGCCGGGCGGCCCTTTTTCGATGCCCGCGTCAACTGTTTATTGCCGGGTCAGTAATAACCAACCGGGTTATTAGAGGTCCCCCTATACTCAGTTTGTCGGCTGCTTGGCTATAACGGCGCGATGGTTTATTTCTGCGACTCGCCTTGGGCCGCGTTCGAGACTGCCCCCACGCCTCCCAGGCGGCAAGGCGAGAAGCATAAGCGGCGCGCGCCATTGGCAAGTTTGCGCTGCCGAAGATAAATCGCAACGGCGGCTCCTGGGCGTCCACGACCCTGAGGAGAGCCTCTGCCGTCGCCGTCGGATCTCCTTTTTGCCCGCCCGATAGCCGCCCGAAAACCTGCTTTCGAAGATCGGCATAGACGTCCATTCCCGGTGCGCTCTTTACGCGGCTGCTGTCGGCGTGCAAGAAAGAGCACTTGCAAACAAGGTGGAGGAACGAGCGCGAGATGCCATTGCTACGATGCTGGCAACCGCCCCGAATGCCAAATTCGCCGACCTGCCGTTCACGAGTCTCATGCTTATTTCAGCGCTCGCTTGCGATGCAATTCCCTCATCATGGCCGCGATAATCACGGCCATGATGAGGGAGACCCAATCCGTTTCCCGAATCTTGGGACAAGCTCTATCCTGATACCAGTCAACAATGTCGCATTCCACCTGAATTGAGATCGCTACAAAGGGCCCATTTCTTCGTCTCCTAATCGATGACGACCATCCGGTCCTGCAACGAGGCTTGGCGCATTCGCGTCGCGTCTTTACCGGGCGGAAGTCCATACACTCGGCTGTACTCGTAGCTGAACTGCGAAGGGTTGTTGTAGCCCACGGCGAACCCCACGGCGGCTACGTCTTCCCGCTGGACCATGAGCCGGGAACGTGCTTCCTGCAACCGAACATGCTTCTGGTATTGAATGGGACTCATAGCCGTGGCCACCAGAAAGTGCCGATGGAACGATGAAGCGCTCATTCCGATCATTCGAGCCAAATCCTCGACGCGAAAGGGTTCAGCATAGTGGGACCTGATCCAACGGATGGCCTGGCTGATCCGCGAAAGGCGACCGTCGGTCAGAACGACTTCGCGCACAACGGCCCCTTGGTCACCCGACAAGAGATACCAAAGGATTTCTCTTTCCACCAATGGGGCCAGCACGGCGAGATCCCGAGGACGATCGAGTAGCCGCAGGAGCCGGGCAACGGCTTCTATCAACTCGGCTGGGGCCAGTCCGATTCCCATGCCCGAGAACGAGATGGCCGGCGCGTCGCTGTCGGCGTCCAACAACAACTCGGCGATCATCGTCGGCTTCAATTTCAAACTTACGGTCATGAAAGGTTCTTCGGCCGTCGCCGAGACCACCTGGCTCGTAACCGGGAATTCCTGGGAAACGACGATGTACTGTCCAGTGACGCAATCAAAGACTCTGTTGCCTAGTACAGCCCGCTTGGCGCCTTGGACGACAAGACCAAACATGGGTTCATAGAGGCTCGGCATCGATTCGGTAGGCATTCCGAATGTCATAACCTTAAGGCTTTCCCAATTCGTATCAACGATCGCAGGCTTGCCGCGGGCTGCGAACCGGGCGATCCATCTTCGGATCTCTTCCAGTGATTCCATGGTTCTATCAAACCCGCGGAGTGTCAGGAAAGCAAGACGAATTCTCAACCAGCCGTCACATTGACAGGATTCAGCAAGAAGTTGCCAGGACTCCTGTACCGTCGGAGGCCCCCATACAGTATCTCTATAACAGGTCGAAAGTAGAAGCGGGTCAAATCGCAAAGGTTTGGCCCACAAGGGAAGGAAGGAACATATGATCGTACTCACTGCACCAACGGGCCTGATCGGCCATCAGGTGCTCAAGAATGTTCTCGCCGGCGGCGAGGCTGTCCGTGTCATCGTCCGGGACCCCTCGAGGCTCCCGGCAGACATGCTCAAGCGCGTCGAGGTCGTCCAGGGATCGCACGGTGACGCCGCCACTGTCAACAAAGCGTTCGCGGGTGCCGACACCGTGTTCTGGCTCGTGCCTCCGGACTCCCGGGCCGACAGCGTCATGGATGCGTATGTCGAATTCAGCCGACCGGCCTGCGTCGCTTTCCGGAGCCAAAAAGTGAAGCGGGTGGTTGGAATCTCGGCCTTGGGCCGCGGGGTCAATAAGAACGCCGGGCACGCGACGGCGTCATGGGCCATGGACGAGCTGATTGCCAGTACGGGCGTGGCCTACCGGGCGGTGATCAACCCTTCGTTCATGGACAACCTACTGCGCCAGGCCGAGGCCATCAAGGCCCAAGGTATGTTCTTCTCGCCGGTTTCCGGGGACCTCAAGGCTCCGACCTGCGCCACCCGGGACATCGCCGCCGTTGCAGCCAAGCTGCTCCTCGATCACTCCTGGAGCGGGAGCGCTAGCGTCCCGGTCTTGGGCCCCGAGGACCTGTCGTTCAACGACATGGCAAAAATCATGTCGGAGGTGCTGGGAAAACCGGTGCGCTTCCAGCAAATCCCTAACGAAGCGTTCAAGTCCAGGCTGATCGGATTCGGGATGTCTGACGTCATGGCGCAGGCCATGCTCGACATGCAGGTGGCCAAAAACGAAGGTCTCGACAATGCCGAGCCACGCACTGCCCAGTCCACCACTCCCACGAGCTTCCGGCATTGGTGCCAGGAAGTCTTGAAACCCGCAGTCCTCGGCTGAGCGGAGTGCGTCCAACCTAGTCAAATCCGGACGGCGGTCCCAGGAGCTTGGGAGCGCCGTTTTTGCATTCTTGGTGCGCAGGACGCTCATTATGGAGGCGCAGAATTGAAGATCACGTAGCCCGATAGGTGCCGTCGAAAGCATTCTGCTGGTCCTGCATCTTTATTCGTCCTCTCCCGCCCTAACGGGAGGAATTGCTCCCAGCCCTTGCCTCGCACCCTTCATACATCCCCACGATATGAAACTTAAGTACGGCAACGTGCCTTGCATAGTAAAACGTTCTTCACCTTGTCCGGAGCCGATTCGGGAGCGGTGATAGCCAAGGACGTCGGCTATCCCGCGACGCTGACGATCAAGGACGGGTTCGGCAATGCCGGCAGCGTGAAGAGCGTCATTTCCGCCGATACTAACGGGATCCGCGTGTCGAGCATCGTCTTCAAGCCCTACACCGCGGACTCCAAGGATGTGCCTGCCGACAGGGCCGCGCGCAACCTCGCCAACCTCGATCTTCTGGTCTCTAAGCTCTCCCGCTTTCCCGACCACAAGATCAGGCTCGAAGGCCATACGGTAATGACCTACTGGCACAACAAGACATTGGGCGCGGCCGAGCAGAAATACGTGCTCATCCCGCTCTCCAAGGCGAGGGCCGAAGCCATCAAGGGTGCCCTGGTTAGCCGGGGCATCGCGGTCCATCGATATCTGTCCGGGACCCTTAACCGAGTTTGCCGTTCCATTGCTTCCCAGACTCCAACATCAATTCTTGACAGATCTAAAAGCATCTCCGCTGGGTGTAGGGAAGAACGCATGCTCTGTCGCAAGGCAGATGGCGTGATAAATAGGAAGATGGAGTTCCTGTACTTTGTAGGTCTCTTGCTCGGGCACGGAAAGGCAAATGTCGGAATACTTTGCGAGAGCACCGCCGCCACTACCGGTCATGCCGATCACCTTGAGTCCGAGGGCTCGCGCCGTAATTGCGGCATATACTACGTTCTTCGAGTTGCCCGAGGTCGAGATTCCCCAGAACATGTCCCCCTCGACGCCGTAGCCGAGAACCTGCTGGGCGAATACGCTTGCGGGATTGACATCATTTGCGAAGGCGGTGAGGAGAGCCGCGTGCTGAGTCAGCGCTATTGCGGGCAACCCCATCTGAAGCGACTCGGCCACGCGCCCTCCCATCTCGGTATCCTGCGCGATGAGCTTGGCGCGCAGCTCTTGCGGAACCGCGCGCCTCGAAACGAAGCCTTTCATGAGTTCACCCACAATGTGGTCTGCGTCCGCAGCGCTTCCGCCGTTTCCGCAGATGAGAGTCTTTTTCCCATCGGCAAAGGTTCCGATCAGCATCTCGCAGGCCCTTCGAATTTCATCTCCGAGCGGCGCTAGAGAGGGGTAGCGCGAAACGAGTGTATTGACGATCACGGCAGTATACTGTTCGCCTTCCATATCTGTTCCTTTTTGAATGGTCTTGACCGACAGGCCATTGTGTCATTACGGATCCAGAGCTATTAGGGCTCGGTACAAAGATACGAGGAAGGCGCGGTTGTCCGCAGACGTATAGTCGATCGGGCAACCCATCCTGTTGAAGGTTTTCATAAAACGGAGGTAGTAGGCAGGATTGTCTATCGGCGGTTCGCCTCGACTCCAATCCCAGGTCATTTTCTGGAGGTCGATGACATGGATTTTGCAGTTACGGATATCCGCGCCATTTTGCAGCGATACATTTCGCACCATGGATAGGGATTTTTCAAATATCATCGGCGACATGACGGCCGACCCGACAGAAAGATAGACACCGCCTTCCAGCTGTGCAACACTAGCCACGAAGGCGAGAAAATCCTTCTCTGCGGTCCGGCCCACGGCAGCCCCGCGATTAGCCGCGTGCGTGTAGATGATATCGTGGCCGAACATGGGATGGCCCGTAAATGGTACACCGAGAGTATAGGCGGCAGCCTGCACACTGTATCCGGAAAAACGATGCAGGATGGATTTCCATCCCGACTCGATCCGGAGCTCTTCAAGGAGTTCCAGGAGGTCGCCGGCTGCGGCCCGCTTCCACAGCTCGATTTGATGACCGTCGAAGGGCGCAGCTATAGTAGTCCGAAGCTCGTCGCGCGATGGGATGTCGAGGCCCTGTTTGACTATCATCGCACCGATCGACTCACCGTAGCCCAGCCCATTCCAAGCGCCGACAGCCAGGCCCAAGTTGATGTTGAGTCCTGTCTCCGCCCAGGTGCCAAAATGACCGTCCTGGACGTTCGCACGGACATCCTCGCTGCTCGCCCCTTGATACGCAAATTCCCAATCGTGAATTATGCCCGCTCCATTTGTTGCGAGATGGGTAACCCATCCTCTTCGCGCGAACTCTGCGAGAAGCTTGCCAAGACCGTTCTTTATAGCGTGGGCACCGAAGGCGACAATGACACTGCGATGGTCCCGCTTGGCCATGAGAATATCCTCAGCGATTGCCGAGGTCCGTTCACTCAATTCCGTCGGTATGGGAGTTGTATCGGTTCCGGGATCGACACAACTCTCCGTAATCGTGACTTTGTTCCTACGCTGAGCGAGAGGGAGGTATTTAATGTTTGAACGATCAAATTGTCTCATGATCAAAGCTCCCAACCAAGCCAGGAGACAAGGTCATCGCTCCACGAAAAATCCGGAATAATGACATCGGCTCCGCCGAGGACAAGGCGCGGCCGTTTGCCAGTATTCATTCCATAGCGTTGGCGTTCGTCGCTCGCAACGCCAATCGTCACGGCACCATGCTTCTTCCCTTCCCGCATCTCGACTGGACCATCACCAAATACTGCACAACATGCGCCTTCACTTTTGGCGCCGACCTCTCCGAGAAGATTTTCGAGAACCATGCGCTTTGGATCCCTGTCTATGTCGCCCACCGCGCCATGGATACCTCCGTCGAAATACTCGGCGTATCCCAGGGCTTCGGCCTCGCTTCGCACATCTTCGACGTCGGTACCGCTCACTAGATAGAGGGACACGCCAGCCTCGCGAATATGTTTCAAAAAGGCTATTGAACCTTTTATCGTGAAATCCTCGCCCCCCAGGGCGCCCTTCCTAACCCGCCCGAGTCTGACATCGACTAACTTAAGAAGTTCCTTGTCATACATAGTCTTGTACTCGATCGGAGTTCCGATGTCCCGAACATAGCCAAAATCCGCCACGAGTTTGCATAAGGCTCGCATTTGGAGAAGAGTCTGTACTCCCGTCGTTCTATCTATGAGGTTCTTCACGGCCGATTCGACCGCATAATCTACGGAATCGCGTTCAAACTTATACTTGTCTCCGAGAACACAGCTAGTCATGACACGAGTCATGACCTCTTCCCAGCCCCGACGGAGAGTCGAGATAGTGCCGTCGTGATCGAAGATTGCAATCCTCGGTGTGTCTCCCGAAGGCCTCGTTATAATTTCCACCTCCGTGTTCGCGAGGTACTTTGCCTTGCTCGGATCGTCGGAAAGCTCAGGATTGTAGCGGTAGTCTGGGAAAGTACCGATCTTCAATATCTCTGCAGGCGATGGATGGCCAGTCTGATAGAGTTTCTGAATGGATACTCCCGATGCCAGATTCCCGACTTGGGCGGCCTCCTCGAGGTCGCTCCCAGTCGCAAGACAGGCGACGGCAGCTGCGAGGAATGCATCTCCGGCTCCCACCGTGTCGATTTGGTCTATCACATGCAGTCCTCTGATTTCACGCAGTTCTCTACCGTCAAAGACCATCGCTCCGTTCGCCTCTCTCGTTACTATCACGGGTAGACCCCAGCGACTGTAGAGCCACTCGACGACATGCGCGTCCGAGACTCCGACAACAGAGTCTCCTCCCGGATTGGCGCGATAGATTTGACGTGCTTCCCTGATATTCAGCTTGTGTATGCAATTGATGTATACATCGTTCAACTTGCGGCAATCGCAGATCCATAGGGGTGAATTGGCATGCCGGCCGATCAGTCTATTCATTTTATCCTGAAAATATTCGTTCTGAAAGCCAGAGATGACCTGTTCGTTTATTACGACGGCATCGTATCGCGAGATATTGGCCTCCAACTCGCCCAATAGCCCGTCAATTGACTCTTTTTTCGGGACGTTGAAGTTACCGAAATCCAAGCGAGGCTCCTCGCCGCCCGGGGCATAGAATTTGCAATAGACGTGAGTTAGCCAGTCGTCATCCTGGATCATGAGCCGGCCGGAGGATAGCCCCTCTCTTGCGAGCAAATTCCGCACGATGTCGCCGTAGGAATCGTTTCCAATGATTCCGAAAAGGTCGACCGTCGCTGCACCCAGCCTTTTTACGTTGATCGCAACGTTGCCCGCTCCTCCCAGGTCGAAAGTAAAACGTTTCACCGACCGGGTTTTTAAGCCTGTCTCAACCGAAATTTCGGATTTCTCATCGCTCACGAAGATGTAAGCGTCAAGGCAGACATCGCCTATGATCGCCACCCTGGCTTTTGCACAATTGCCGAGTAGGGTCTCCAGTTTCATACCAACTCCTCTATGCGCTATTCTACTCGTGGATTTAAGACACTGATAGGAATGACGCCCTTCTTGATGATGATATTTCCATATTTCGTTGTTTCGCCCGTCATGACGACAGCAAAAGCCTTTTTTGCACGCTCGTAGAAAGCAAAGCGTTCCAGACGAAGCGTCGGGGGTGTTGCCGGCCAATGTTTTTCAATTTGGGCTCGGTATGCAGCCTCGAGCGAAAGGTCGAACCCATCGCCTGGCATGGGCTGCATCATAACGACTGGGCTATCCACATAGGAGTCCAAATTTATGAGAGAAAGAATGCCGTCGAGAAGAGTGGATATTCTAATTCCGTCGGCACGGACGACTCTCGTATTAAAGCTGTCGCCGCAGAAGAACGCGTCTGCGAGGACGATTTCATCTCCATGTCCCATTCGATGTAAGACTGAAAGAAGATCAGCCGAGATACAGGACGCGATTCCGATGACCATTCAAATCCTCCAAGGGCAAATTTTAGTAACTACGGTATCCATTGCAATTAAAGCCTCTTTCTCTCAATGAATACGATAATTCTAGCAACACTTTAGTGCTCTCTTCTCGAATTTATCGCGATCCGATCCTCTAGGCCTTATAATCAGCGGGCCTCCGACTGATAAGAAATAATTCGACCGGTGATGTTCCGTCAGCACAATATCGCAATTTGCCAATTTTGTTCGAAACAAAGAAACGATCACCACGATGGAATGACTGTTCAGTCGTACCGACGACCATGCCTTGGCCCAAGGTAATGATTACCAGGTACCAGGGGGCGTCGTATTCCAAATGGAAATTACCGCAAAAGGTCAAACGATCTACCTGGAAGCAATCTGTATGATCGGGACCAACAACACTATCCAGGACTGCGTTCGGATATTTTATTTTTGTCTTTACATGAAGCTTTAACCGGCTGAGGAGTTCATTTGCAGATTGTCCATGATAATCAAAACATGTGAATGCAGTTTCATGATCCAGGCCAGCCCACATTTGTGCTTCGCTAAGCGTAATTCCGCCGATTTTTCGTTCCGGCTGTATCACAAAATCGGTTGGTTCTTGTACTTCCAGAAGTAGTACCCCGGGACCGATAGCGTGAGGTACTCGGCCTGGGATAAAGAAGCCGTCGCCAGGCTCAACTGGGAATTTATGCAAACACCCGGTCATGGATGGAATATCCTGAGCCATCACGACCTGGCGAAATCGTTCTGGAGTCACATCCGGCTTAAAACCGAGTAAAACATAAGGCTTTTCACCATTAATCTCGCGGGTCGCAAGGATCAACCACGATTCCGTCTTGCCATAGGCCGAATGGAAATACCTCTGCGCAAATTTTCCATCCGGATGACACTGAATCGGTAAACGAATCGCTGAATCGAGAAACTTGCAGAGTATCCCAAGACCGTCGGAATAATGGGGACCGAGGGCCTCAAGAGAATAACTCTGCAATATGTCGGAAAAGAAGAGCTCCGAACCCTTTACTCGGGACAAGCCCTCATCGGGTGATTGTTGTTGCTCGCCATTATCGGCACGAGTAACCGAAGCCAGCCAATCCTCAGGGAAATTTGCATCAGCTTTCGTCTCGTTTCCCAGGAACTCATCAAGCAATTTGCCGCCGAGATAGCAGCGCCAAACCCTATCGGATTCGAAAAAAATCGGATTACTCAGCATGTCCAATTCAGACATTTAACAATTCTCCTCCACGGAATATTCTTCAATGCAAGGTTCATTTAGTTGATCTTACCCCGCCACGTCAGATCCACTCCACATCGCGCCGCACACTGAGAAAAGAGGCCGCTCGACTCTGTTCAAGCGGCCACCGATGAAATCAGTAGAGAACGTTCTTCGCGGCCGTCGAGTCGATGTTGTTCTTGGTGACCATGAGGAAGCCGGTATCCACTGTTGCCGGAACTTTCTTCTTCCCACCAAGAGAGGAGACATCATAGGCCATTTTGACGCCAAGATAACCCAAGTTGTAGGAGCTCTGCACACAGATGGCCTGAAGAGTACCATCACTGATAAAGCCCTGTTCGGCCTCGGCGCCGTCAAATCCAATGGCTACGATCTTTCCGACGAGTCCCGCCTGCACGATGGCGCGGCCCATTCCGATTGCCGTAGGCTCGTTGGCGCCGAAGATACCCACGAGGTCCGGGTTCGAAGCGAGCACATTGGTAGTCTGGTTGAGTGCGGTGGGCATATCCGCGTTGGAGTACTGGGTGGTCACGATAGTCAGGTGCGAGTTCTTGGCGATATAGTCCTTGAATCCGCCCACGCGGCCGATCTCGGAACCGACCCCTGCAATGTAAGACATGACGGCGATATTGCCGGTGTCACTACCGGTTGCCTCCTTAATCCGTGCGATCATCTCTTTTGCACAGGCCCTTCCTGCCGCGTCGTTGTTCGTGGCCAGGAAGGAAACATAGTTGGACGGAGAACCGTTGAGCAGGGAGTCGATGATGATGACGGGAATGCCTGCATCTTTTGCCTTCTTCACGGCAGGCGCAAGGGCGTTCGGGTCCGTAGGGGCAAGCACGATTGCCTTGACACCGCGGTCAATGGCGCTCTCGACAATGTTGATCTGCTCAGTCACATTGGTCTCGGACTGCGGTCCGAGGAATGTCACGGAAAGCTTGGGCGACTTTGTCCTAAGCTCCGCCTGGGCCGCGAAGCACCCCGTCTGGACGTTCTGCCAGTAGCCGGAGTTTCCCGTCTTGACGATGACCGCGATCTCCTGCGCCGACACAACGGCGCCTACGAAGACCACCATCGTGAGGAGAATGAGCAGCTTTTTCATAAAAAACTCCTTGATCAAAATTTACAGCCCATACGGACTGCGTTTCCCCTTATTTTGCGTCCTCCCCGGTGGCGCCGCGTTTCTCCGCGGTTACTTTCGACTCCTGACTTGATCGAAGGAAACGGCGAATATGACGACCAGGCCGATCACAATCTGCTGCATGAAGTAATTGGCCCCCTGCATCGTGAGGCCCACCGTGAGTATTCCGATAATGAACGATCCGATAACCGCTCCTCCCACCGTGCCCACGCCTCCCATAAGGCTCGTACCGCCGATGACGGAAGCGGCAATTGCGTTCAACTCATAGCCGACTGCGCTGTTGGGCTGGGAGGTGACCATCCGTGAAGCGAGGATAATGCCGACCAGGGCCGCGAGCAGGGAGCAGAAAATGTAGGCGGTAATCTTGACCCGAGTGACTTTGATGCCGGAAAGCCGTGCGGACTCTTCGTTCGATCCCACGGCGTAAGTGTACCTTCCGATCCGGGTTCTCTTCAGGATGAAGTGAAAGATGATGGCTACTGCGATCATTATTATCACCGGATAGGATATGCCGGGGAATCGGGATCCGGCCCCGAAGAGAGTGTTGTTGCCCAGTGCTCCGAAAGCATCGGGCGCCGGCTTGGCGTTGGCGTTGGTTATGGTAAGGGCGATCCCACGGATGACCATCATCATGCCGAGCGTCGCGATAAAGGGCGGCAGCTTCAGTCTGGTTATCAAAAGGCCGTTGACAAAGCCGCAAACGACTCCGGTGAACAGGCCAATGACCATGCTGGCCCAAATCGGAACTCCGGCGATCGCGGCCATCACAGCGACGGTGCCGCTAAGCGCAACGACGGATCCGATGGAGAGGTCGATCCCCCCCGTGATTATTGCGAAGGTCACACCAATGCCAATGAGGGTTGTCGTGCTCGTCTGCAAAGCCAGAGTCAGGATGTTTCGCATGGAAAAAAAATTCTTCGCCGTGATCGAGAAAACGACAAACAGCACAATAACGGCACCGAAGGTGATCAGCCTATCGAGGGCCAGGCGGGATCGCCCCCGCCGGTTTTTGGCTTCCAGCGCGAGCCCGCTAGTGTGTTTCGGTAGGACGTCGCTCATGGGTGTTCCCTTCGTTCGAATGATTTTGGGTCCGTGCCCGGACCATGCCCGGTTACCGCCCCGAGGCCGGCGGCGTAGTTTAGTATCTCCTCCTGGGTGGTGTCTTTGGTGACCAGAGTCGCCTTGAGACGGCCTTCATGGAGTACCAGGATGCGATCGGTCATCCCCATGATTTCCGGCAGCTCCGAAGAGATCATGATGATGCCTACACCCGACCGAGCCAGGCGCTCGATGAGTTCGTAGATCGCGTATTTGGTGCCGACGTCGATGCCGCGCGTGGGCTCGTCGAAGATGAGGATATTCGAGTCGCAGAACAACCATTTTGCCACGACGACTTTCTGCTGGTTGCCTCCGGAGAGGTTGTTGACGATCTGGGTGAGGCTCGGGGTCTTTATCATTAGATCATCCACGTACTTCTGGCTGACTTTCAGTTCCTTGGCGCGGGAGATGATGCCGAACGATCGAGAAACCTCCTGTACGTTCGCCATGGTCACGTTTTGCGCCAGTTGCATTTTAACTGCAAGGCCTTCCTCCTTCCTGTTCTCCGAGAGATACGCGATCCCGGCCTTTATGGAATCCGCGGGTGAACGCAGTGAGAGCCTGCGGCCGCCAATCATCACCTCTCCCGAATCGATGTGATCCGCCCCGAATATCGCCCTGGCCAACTCCGACCTTCCGGCGCCCATGAGCCCCGCGATCCCGAGGATTTCACCCCGGTAGAGATCGAATGAAATGTCGTGAAGGATTCCCCGGCGCGTCAGCCCTCGGGCCTCGAGAAGCTTGTCGTTTGTGGGGATGTTTTGCCGGGACGGAAACTTGCTTTCCAGCTTCCGTCCGACCATGCGGCTGACGATTTCTTCCATAGTTATGGAGTCGTAGGGATCCGTACTCACAAAGCGGCCGTCGCGGAAGATCGTGATCCTGTCGACGATGTGCTTAAGCTCCTCGAGGCGATGCGAGATATATATTATGGCAACCCCGCGGCTACGCAAGGTGTGGATGACGGCAAACAACTCGTCGATTTCCGACTCGGTGAGTGCGCTGGTCGGCTCGTCCATGATGAGTATTTCAGAATCGAAGGAGAGGGATTTGGCAATCTCCACCATCTGCTGCTTGGAAATGGCAAGCCGATTGAGGATGATGGAAGGATCGATACGAACGTTCAGCCGCGCAAGGATGGAGGCGGCTTCGATATTCATGCGTTTTTCATCCAGGGTTCTTAACCGCGTGAGCGGCTCTCGGCCGATAAAAATATTCGCGGCCACAGAAAGGTGGGGAATGAGGTTGAGCTCCTGGTAGATGATGCCGATCCCTGCGTCGCGTGCCTGTGTCGAGTCGTGAAAACGGATCGGCTCTCCCTTGAACCGGATGACCCCCTCATCCGGCTGATGGACGCCGGCGAGAATCTTCATGAGGGTCGATTTCCCGGCACCGTTTTCCCCGACCAACGCGTGCACCTCCCCCCGACGAAGGTTCAGGGAAACGTGATCCAGTGCCGTGACTCCAGGAAAGCTTTTCGAGACATTTTCCACATCGAGAATTGTTTCAACCATCTGCCCTAACCCTCTTCAACCTTTTCGCTTGCTCGGTGAAAATTGGGGGATACTCGAAAAATGGAATAAGCATTCAGTCCAATTCATCCGGTGCCTCCTCAAAATGGAATTCAGCTAATTGGTATTATACTGAGCTACCTTTTAAGAGTTGTCAAGTTTTTTCGAGGGATCTCTTGGCACCTCATCGCGGCGACGCGCAATTCATCTGGCCGTCAAGGGTTGACGAGGATCAAGGAGACGTTTTCAGGGACAAACCCGTGTATTTCTGCTATGTGCTCGGAATTGCAAAGGAAAGGAATGGAATGGCAAATGCCGTGGAAAGAACGCCGGCAACAACATAGCGTTTGCCTCTGCCAGCGATTACCTCCACAGAGGGTTCATCCCAAAGGAGATCGAGCAAGAACCGACCAGACCCCTTGAGATCGGCACCAACTAGTCCTGAACCCCGACACAGCCCAACGTCGGTTCATGGTTGGCGCCGAGACCGGCAATGGTAAGTCAAAACGTCTCGTGCATCGCCCGTTTCTATTCGGGCCAGAGTTTCTGGCGTTCGGCAGCGTTCATGATCCACGTGCATCTCCTGGCGCTCGCGCCCCGGACCAATCCCGTACGCGCAGGTTCCCCTTAAGCAGGTACATTTTTGCCTTCCAGGCTGCGGCATTCTCCGCCTGCGCGATGAGCCGTCGGTATGCCATGCCTGCGAGTCGATCCATGGGTTGCGAATACGTGGTGAGGCCGAGTTCGTCGGCACCCGGCAGATCATCCATGCACGCCACGGAGACCGGCAGTCGATGTTCCACGACATACCGCTTCACCGCGATGCCGATCACCCCATTGCCGCACAGTAGGGCGTCGTGGCGCGGTCCGATTTCCGCAAGGAGCGCACCGACCTCCGTGTCGACGTCCCTCTCCTGATTCCACGGCAGCCTATACAGCCCATCTTGTTCAGTGATCCTTAAGAATGCCGCCTCACGATCCCGGTTGCTGGTCAGCGCTTCATTCTGCCAACCGACGCATGCGATCCGCTGTGCCCCGCGGGAACGCAGGTGCTCGAACAGCATCTTCACTCCGTGCGCATTGTCCACGCTAACACTATCCACCGACGGCGAATCCACCAGGCGGTCGAAAAAGACTAGGTTCATGCCCAGCCCGCGCAGCCGCGCGAGCTTGGCGGTGTCGATGCTTTCATCGTACGGCCAAACCACGATGTTGCGTATGGAACGGCGGTAGAAATCGAAAAGAGAATCGACCACTGTGTGGACAGCGGCTTGCCGAAACACCACCAGCGCGTCGTGTGCCACGGCTGCTTCTTCGAAATACCGGATGAAAGATGCGAAGAACGGGTTCTGCGCGGGAGCGACGACGGCGATCAGATCGACAATGCAGGGGTGGCCGGCGGTGCGCAAGGTCACACGCGTGCCATGGCCTTGGCGGCGCGAGATCAGCCCCTCCGCTTCCATCGATGCCAGAGTACTCCGAACTGTGACGCGGCTCATCTTGTAATGGGTGGCGAGTTCCCTTTCCGTGGGGATCAGGGCTCCGTCAGGGTATTCACCTGAGTATATCTTCTCGCAAAGAATTGCCTGCAGCTTGCGGTGGAGCAATCCCGTGGTGTCAAGCAATGTATTCTTCATGAGCCTCTTTTGCCACGGCAGGGGAATATTGTCAAGCCAGTTGGGGCTTCGGATTTTTATGTGTGTAGGGTGAGTCTCTTTCATCGCGTCGCGATATAAGCCTAGAAAAGGGGGATAGCTGGAAACGGATTGAAACCTTTTGCCGTTACCCTGTACTCCCCGATAAAGCCTGGCGAGCAATCGGAAGCGAGTCTTGCGTGCTCTTGGGATGAATTTCGGGTGTGAAGCGTAGACAGCGAGTTCACAAGCCATGCTAATGAGCCTCGAAATAATTGACATCGTGAGAGGTACGACCTCGCTCGGAGGATGCCAGCGAACACCTACCGTCTGAGGGACGCTTACCACGAGCTCTTTGGGCTCGCTGCCTGGCTCATGATGACCATCCAGCGGTATCTCCAAGACGTCCGCGTCGGCAACGACGACCTCACTGGGGACGAGCGCATGGAGCGGCGGTCCATCATCTACGAGACGGGGGATCGAAGACCGGACTCCTTCGCCGAGAAGCTGCGTCTTGCCATCGACAAGATCGAAGGGCTAACAAGGCCTGCCCTCGAGAAGTTCAAGTAGGTCCGATTGGACGCCAGAATACAGGCTTGACCTGCTCGGCCGGATAAAGGACGAGATTCTTACTGAGAATGGGGAACGACCTTCTTCGTCATCAGGCGGGGATTGGTTACAATGAGCCCGATAAGCCTTCTCTCGCCTTCAGTCTCTCATAGCGTGTGAGGATAGAGTCTTTATCGCAGTTGGAGAGCGAAAGACCGCAGAGCCCGTCAAGCAAGGATCGCGGTCCCTCAGCTCTTATCTTCTCCTTAACAATTTTCGAGGCTGAATCATCGAAGAGAAGGGCTGCAGCGATTGCTTCGAGTATATTCCCGTGCGGAAGCTCCCACTTCGCGCAGAGCGCGACAGCCCCTACGAGGCGATCACAGGGAGCGAGCTTGCGCGGGAGATCCCGCCCCACCCTCTCGATTGTATCCCCGAGCTTCAAGTTAGCAAATCGCCTAAGGAGGTCCTCGATGTGCTCGAAAAGGGGAGCCACAGTTACTCCGTGCTCGGTCGCAATGGCCGTTGCCGACTCCTTCATCGCAGCCCGTGCGAGTTCGGAGATTGCCGAATCGCCGACGGCTTCCCATATATAGTGGTAGCCCTTCAGCGCGCCTAGATAGGCGACGGCGGCATGTCCCATGTTGTGGATGTAAAGCTTACGCTGGATATAGAGATCGAAGGGCGTGACGCATTCCATGTTGTAGATGTATGGAGGCTGACCGACGAAACCTTCAGCGTCAACGGGAAGGTGGTCGTATGCTTCGACACAGATCCGTAAGATATTTCCTTCGCGCATTCCGTCGGTCATGACGGGAACCATTCTGCCTACTGACGCACGAACGAAGCCAACCAGGCGTGAAAGTTTAGCCCTATCGACATCCTCGAGCTTCGCAGCGACCAGCTCCCTAAAGTACTTGTCCGCGCCGACGAGGTTCTCACAAAGGATGATATTAAGCGGTGCTTCATTACCACATTCCCAGCGGAGGGAGAGACCTTTGGCGAGGGTTTGCGCTATTCGAGGCAAGATATTGGCGCCCACCGCCGTCCCTACGACTTCGGCTTTTGTGATCTCATATGCAACTGCATCGAGGTCGTTGCCATTCACGGCTCGTACGTTTTCGACGTAGGTTTCTTTGTCCCCATCTGCAGCTACGACATGCACTGGATATCGCCGTGTCGCGTTCATTGCGTCAACGATCCTCTCGTCGACTTCGGGAGATATGATCGATTCTTGTGGACGGAATAGAAAACGGACGTTTCTTCACGGTAAGGTTTTGTCGCCAAACACAACCGCCGGGAAGGAGAACGTCCGTGAGCAAGACTATCATCGAGACTCGAATCAAGGCAACGCCCGAGACCATGGGGGCGCTGGAAATCATCGTGCGTGAAGGGGCGAGGAAGATGCTGCAAGCCGCGTTGGAGGCAGAGATTGAGGAGCATCTTTCGCGGTTCAAGAATCTCGTCGACGAGGAGGGGAAACGTCTGGTGGTGAGAAATGGCGTCATGCCCGAGCGAACCGTGCTCACCGGAGCGGGGCCGATTGCCATCACGCGTCCCCGCGTGGATGACCGGGCATTGAGCGCCAGGGGAGAGCAGCGGTTCACGAGCCGGATACTCCCACCCTTCATGCGGCGGGCGCCAAGCATCGATACCCTCGTGCCGGTGCTGTATCTCAAAGGCATCTCAACCGACGACTTTCCGACGGCGTTGGAGGCGATCCTTGGTCCTCAGGCGAAGGGACTTTCGGCGAGTACCGTCGTGCGCCTGAAGGAGATATGGACCGAGGAGTACGGGGAGTGGTCGAGACGGGACCTTGCAGGGAAACGCTATGTCTACGTCTGGGCAGACGGCGTGTATTGCAATGCGCGGCTTGAGGACGAACGCGCCTGTCTGCTCGTCGTCATGGGCGCCGATTCATTCGGCAACAAGGAATTGCTTGCTGTATCCGATGGCTACCGCGAAAGTGCGCAGTCGTGGAAGGAGATTCTCCTCGATCTGCGCTCCCGTGGGCTTGAGAAAGCGCCGGTGCTCGCAGTATGCGATGGCGCGATGGGCTTCCAGGCCGCCGCCGCGGAGGTATGGCCAGAGACGCGTATCCAGCGGTGCTGGTTCCACAAGACCGGGAACGTTTTGGACAAGCTCCCCAAGTCGCTCCAGGCGAAGGCCAAGGGAATGTTGCATGACCAGTACCTTGCGCCCACCCGTGAGGACGCGCTCAAAGCCTTCGACCTCTTCGTCAATTCCTTCGGCGACAAGTACCCGAAGGCCGTGGAATGTCTGGTGAAGGACAAGGACGACCTCTTCGCCTTCTACGATTTCCCTGCCGCTCATTGGCTCCACCTGCGCACCACGAACCCCATCGAGTCGACCTTCGCGACGGTACGCCTACGCCACCGGCGAACGAAGGGCAACGGGACTCGCAAGGCAACGCTGGCAATGGTCTACAAGCTTTGCAGGGAGGCAGAACAGGGTTGGCGCAAGTTAGACGGATTCAAATTCATCCCACTCGTGGAAGCGGGAGTAAAGTTTGTGAATGGAGAGCGGGTTGATGAAGCGGCGGCCTGACCGGAAAATAGTTCAGATTTCCAATCCACAACTATTGACAATATCTCCGACTTCGGCGAAAATTACCTCAAAGCCTGAGAGATAAAAAAGTTGCCCTATAAATCCACGGCCGATATTGCCGGCGCCAAACTGAACTGCCGTTTTCATTGAAAGCATCTACCTTTCATTGCTTTTCCATGAGTCAGAACGATACGTGTAGGTACTTGTTGCCCACAATAATATCCAAGTATTTCTTATGCTCTTTCGTGTCAACCTGGGCACTGTTTTTTTCTAGACTCAAATGACGACTGTCTACTGACCCGGCAATTGAAAAGCTGTCATCGCATCGAAAAAGGGCTTAGCCCTGCGGCCCTTTTTCGATGCTCACGTCAACTGTTTTATTGCCGGGTCAGTAATTATCGATATCCGAGCCTATTCGATTCTCGGACGGCTTCGACATTAATCTTGTCAACGATCGCCGCTCCCGTGTCGATGTTCGACGGTTTAATCCCATGAGAGCAATACAGGTATAACTGGAGAACCGGATAGAATCCCTGTACATAGGGTTGTTGATCAACTGTGAAATCAACTATGCCTTTTTCAATGTACTCTATAATGCCGGGTGAAAGGTCGAATCCCGCCACGTAGAGGTCGCGCATCCCTTTTATGGTCCCAGCCGCTATCGCAGCACCTTCGGTGTCGGACTGTCCCGTACAGAGAATAGCGCTTATGTTTGAATCCAATTCGAGGGCTCGTTGGATGGAATCCGCCGCATGCTGTGGAGTATTCCCGGTTACTAGCACGGTCGATTTCACCTGTTTCACGCTGATTATGTCCAGTTCCCCGGCTAGGCGCTCCTCAAGCGCCGCAATTCCCTCGTCATGCATTGTCATGAGAACGCTCGCTCCAATTGATAGATGGGGGAGAGCGGCGATTCCGAGCGTCCTGCCTGCTTCGAAGAGGTTTTGACAGATCGAGCTCATGCGCCTGTTGCCACTATCGCGGGAATCGATATTGAATGCGACCACTGGCACGCCTCGGGCCAAGACACTATCCACCGTCTGATTGAATTCCGTAGGGTGGCATAGGCTCAGTGCAATCCCATCATAGTTTTCATCGCGGTATCGCTCGACTAGCCTCTTCAGCTCCGGGACATCAGCATCTCGCGTCCCTGTGAATTCTACATCCACGCCGAAAAGTTTTTCTGCATCCCTAATACCTCTCTTCACGGTTACGAAGAAGTCCTCTTCGATGAAAGGCGTAATAAAGACAAAACGGCGTTTACTTCCTGCCATAAAGTGTTTCTCCCTTATTCATGGTTTACTCCGGGTCACGATGCCGACTCCCGGATAGCTTCGAACATTGCAACGATGTTCTGCGGCGGAACATCGGGCATGATGTTGTGGATAGTGTTGAAGATGAACCCCCCTCCCGGGGACAAAATTTCAATCCTGCGCTTGACGTGATCCTTTACCTCTCGTGGCGTAGCTAGATTCAGCACAGACTTCGTGTCAACTCCACCGCCCCAAAAAGTGACATCCTTGCCGAATTCTTTCTTGAGGCGTTCTGGATCCATATCTGTACATGAAGTCTGGACGGGGTTCAGTATGTCGTATCCAGCCTCAATCAAGTCGGGCATAAGCTTGTAGATAGAGCCGCAGGAATGCAAGAAAGTATGCATCCTGCTATTCTTCTTTACATAGTCACAGAGAGCTTTATGACGTGGTTTGAATAGCTTCCTGTACACTTCGGGTGACATGAAAGGACCGTTGCTTGTTCCAAGGTCATCCCCGAACCTTATGATATCGACGATATCTCCTACCGCTGCGCAGGCCATTTTCAGGGTGTCCAAATGCAGTTCCAACAAAGCATCCAGGAGGCCCTCGACCGCTGCAGGCTCTGAATAAATATCCATAAGGAAATTGTCCATCCGACGCAGAAAAGTACCCCATTCAAAAAGGTTGCATCCGCACACGAACATCAGTGCTTTGTCCGTGGTCCTACGGAGTTCAAGGGTCTTCACTCGGAGCTGGGACCAGAAGTCTTTCTCAGTTGCGTGATCCCAAGGGCTATGGGCGAAAGCTGACCAGCTTACCCTGGACATGTCTAAACCAAGGTTCGAATAGTCTAAAGGATATCCGTCTAGGTACGGGAAAAGCATCTGATCGAAGAAAGTCGCACCCTGCGGCATCCGGCCTGTCGGTGTTCCATCCTTAAGATAAGCGATATAGCTTCCGTCTGGTTGAATGGCAGGCCTGAACCAGCTTGGGTACTCGGCCTTACTACCATCGGACAGTGAGATCTCATGCCAATCCTCGTCGTAGGTGTTGAATTTCCTTCCTATGTCGATCACGTCGATTCCGAAACGCTCAATTATTTCATCTTCAGGTTGGGCGACCTGCTGGCATACATCGTAGACCCTCGTATGACCATCTCTCATATTTAGATGTTTCTTGAGATTGTTATATGCAATAGCCGAAATTCCCGAACTAGGAGTGGAACCGAGGTCTATTGGAATACGGTCGGGTTCCTGATGCCTAACGCTACCGACTACTCTTTCTCTCGAAGTCATGGGTTGCCTCCTCGTAAATCATTAAAGACTCATTTTATGCGCTCCCTGAACACGCGGTCCAAGAGAACTGCACATACGAGAACGATCCCTTTGAATACGCTTTGGTAAAATGTCTGAACGCCAAGTAGATTCAATCCGTTCGACAATAGGCCCAGTATAAATGCACCAACAACCATCCCTGGGATTGATCCCTCACCCCCCGCAAGGCTGGTTCCTCCGAGCACGACCGCCACGATGACATCAAACTCGAAGCCAACACCGATGTTCGGCTCGCCGACGCCGAGCCGCGATGCCATGACGCAGCCGGAAAAACCTGCTAGCAATCCGGATAGTACGTACAGGATTGTGACAATGCCGCCGACGTTGATACCTGAAAGCATTGCGGCCGTCTTATTACCACCTATAGCCACAGAGTATTTTCCAATAACTGTCTTTGCTTGGAGGAAGTAGAATACGTCAATAGCGGCTATCACAAATAGAATTTGGAAGGGAACCGGTCCTATGTGACTTGTTCCAATGAAACTGAAATTATCCGGCAATCCTCTATTGATTGAGACACCGCTGCATACGATGAAGGTCATTCCTCTAGCGACATACATTGTACCAAGGGTAGCGATTACCGCAGAGATCTTAAGCTTGACGACCATAAAGCCGTTGAGCAATCCAACTATTCCGCCGATCGATGTAGCCATCAGGATGGCAATCCAAAGAGGAAATCCGAGATACGCAAATTTTGCCGAAAGTACTCCAGATAAGGCGAGAACACTTCCCACTGAAAGATCAAGGTTCCCAGAGATCATAAGCAATGTGACGGCAGATCCTGTGATGATGACGACGGCAATCTGCCGAGAAACGTTACTGATGTTAGTCATCGTGAGAAAATTTCTCGACATCACGGACAAGGCCACAGAAAGCATGAACAAAATCCCGACAAGGACAAACTTTTGAAGGGTATTCGCGCTAATATGCATGCCAATCTTCACGTCATTCTCCCCCCGTGGCTAAGTGCATGATTTTCTCCATATCGAGCATTGTTCCATTCACGAACTCCGCCCGGATCTTTCCGCCGTAAAGTAGGATGACCCTGTCGCAGAGGGTGAGAATCTCCGGCAACTCGGACGAAAATACGATAACCGACATCCCTTGGCTTGAAGATAGATCGCGGATTATATTGTGGATCTCCTCTTTCGCGCCCACATCAACACCCCTCGTCGGTTCGTCGAGGAGGAGTAGGGAGCAGTCTGAGATTAAGCACTTTGAGACCACCACTTTTTGTTGGTTACCACCACTGAGTCTCGATACGATATGTTCCTCGTTTCTGGCCACTATCCGCATACGCCGTATGAACTCTAAGGCGAGCGCCTTCTCTTTTTTGAGGCTTGTAATTCCCCATTTGGATATCTTGCCCAAGTTCATAACAGGCATGTTTTCTCTGATTGTGAGATCGACGAAAAGGCCTTCGGTTCGCCTTTCCTCCGGAACCATCGCGATCCCCCTGCTAATTGCATTCCTAGGCCTTCCCCCTGGGAGGTTCTTGCCATGAAATTTAATTCTTCCCTCTCTTTTGTCCACACCATAAATTGCTCTGGCTATCTCCGTCTTACCCGATCCGACGAGCCCATAGAATCCGAGTATCTCTCTCTTATAGAGGTCAAAGGAAATGTTGGAGAGCTTTTCATTTGATATACCCATCACTTCCAGTATCTTTGTTTTTTGATCAATTGCGCTTGGAATGTAGGCTGGCACCACCACTTTGCCAAGCATCATCTTTATTAATTCCGATTGATCTGCTACGTCAGATATTTTCCTCGTATCCACGACCATTCCATCGCGTAGAACAGTCACAAAGTCACCTATATTCATGACCTCACTCAAACGATGAGAGACGTAAATCACGGCGACGTTCTCTGTCTTGATATTCTCGATAATATCAAAAAACCGCTGGGTCTCCGCTTCCGAAATGGAAGCAGTTGGCTCGTCCATTATTATAATTGAGGCCTCACAAGCGACGGCCTTCACTATCTCAAGCATTTGTTTTTTGCCTACGCTCAGATCAGCAACCTTCGTTTCCAAATTTATATCAGGTGCTATTCTTTGAAGAACATCGAATATCCGTTTGAACCCTTTCCCATGCCGTACGATCCCAAACGCCCTCTCCTCAATTCCGAGCGTGAGGTTTTCAGCAACTGACAGCTGGTCCACAACATTAAGTTCCTGATAGAGAACGCTCATCCCATGTGTCATTGATTCTTTGATATTTTTAGGTTCAAAGTATTTCCCTAGGAATAAAATCGTCCCCGCACTCCGCCTGATGGCCCCGGTAAGGATTTTGATTAAAGTCGACTTTCCCGCTCCATTCTCTCCGATGATACAGTGGACAGTATTCTTCTTTATGTTGAAACTGACGTTGTTAAGGGCTCTTACCCCAGGGTAGTCCTTGGATATGCCCCTGATCTCTAGAATGTTCTCTTCCATAGCCATACGCCTCTTATAATTCCCGCCGAAGTGGAGCTGCAAATCAACTCCGCCCCGGTAGGAATCGTCGTGCTCACTCAGGTCTACAGTTTTGCCAGTTCCGCTTTCAGATCCATTTTCGAGTAGTACTGATCGTTAATGAATTTCTGGAAGCCATTGAGGTCGGTGCTCCAATAATCAAGCATGACATCGTGAAGATCGATATTCGTGTCGGTTCCCATGCCGATCTTTCCATTTATGATCTGCATCATCGTGTCCATGATTTTGATGGAAAACGTTTTAGGTGTTAGCGCCATACACATCTTGAGGGACGAGTTCGGGTTGGCCAAACGCAGCACCTCTTGTTCCGATCCGTCGATACTTACGAAGAGCTCCGAGATCGGTTTGCCATTTATAGCCTTCCCCCTGCCCGCAGCCTCAAATGCAGCGATGCCACCTAGCGCTGAGTCGCCGTTGAGCCCGAAGACCATGTTGACTTCCGGATGGGATTGGAGAAGATCCTCGGCCGCGGCCATGGCCTTGTCCCTAACTCCGCCGGCGTCGAGCATTGCTACGACAGTTGCATCCTTCGCAACACTTTTAACGCCAGCGATGAATGCCAGCGTTCTGTCGTGTTCTACTGTAATGACCGAAGGGAGACCGAGTGACGCTAGCATTATCGGCTTGTCGGGATACCATTCTTTCCACTTCTTTGCCGCAAAAACTCCCATTTGAAAGGACATGTCCGCTTCGCTTAGATGCATGTGGGGATTATGAGCCTTCGTCGGTTTATTGACGAAAGTGAGCACAGGAATATTTGCCTTCTGGGCCTCTACTACGAACGGGCTTATCGCTTCTCCGTCCTCTGGCTGAATAATGATCCCATCCACCTTCCTGGAGATCAGATCCTCCATATCGTTCGCCATCACCTCAGCACTCGACTTCCCGTCGAGTATAATTGTGTCGACACCGATCTTTTTCCCATATTCTGCGAATGCCCGGGCGTCCGCCTGTTGATATGGCATGCTGAGATCGAATTCGATCCTGCCAATCAGTTTTTTGGGGGTCCCTTGTGCACTGATAGAGACTGCAGCGATCAACACCAAAGCTGTGATCCCCGCGATCCTCATGATGCCCTTTCGATTGTCCATTGCCTTTCTCTCCTGATTCCTAAAGTTAGTCTGTTCTTGCATGCTGCTAGGTCGCACGCAACCAAAAACTCTGTCCGGCTCGAGTCCTGTCCCACCGCTCGTCATTATGCGCCTCATCCCTCCTTCACGAAGCGCGTAGAAGGGAGACAAATCGAATCCCGCTACGTAAAGATCACGCATTCCTTTCATTGTCTCAGCAGAGATTGCAGCTCCTTCGGTGTCAGACTGTCCCGTACAGAGAATGGCGCTGATGCTAGCATCAGATTCAAGGACCCGATGGATAGAATCCGCTGGCCTGGAGCCGAACACAGATCTGACTCGAACTGCAGGTGGGCCTCTGATGAATCCAGCGGCTCATCAGAGGCCCGTATATCAGTCGTACAGAAGCTGAGCGATATCCGGCTGGTCCATGTTCGTGGAGTCGTAGAACTTGGCGCCGGTGTCGACGTTGGCGACGGCCTCGCCCTTTACCGCCTTGTAGGCGATCTCCATGGAGTCATAGCCGATCATGTACGGATCCTGGGTGATGGCGCCCAGGAAGTACTTGTTGCGGACGGCTGCCTTCAACGCCTTGCCGGCGTCGAATCCGACGACTACGAGGCCGGGGAACTGCGTGGGCAGGGCAGTGCCATCATTGGAGGCCGCGAGAAGGCCATCCACAGTGCCCTCGTTGGAGCAAAAGATACCGAGGATGTGCTCGGACTGGACGCGGTTAAGGATAGCCTGGGCCGTGTTGGTGGCGTCGGTGGTCTTCGCGGAGGCGGGGACCTCGCAGTCGATGATGACGGCGCTGCCACTGATCGGGCTGTCGGGAGCGATGAAGGCCGGGTTGCCGACCACCTTGATGTCACTGGCGGGGTGGTTGCCCTGGGTCTCGATGAGCTTGACCATCTCGTCACGGAAGCCCTTACCGCGGTCGGAGACCGACTGGCTGGTGGCGTCCTGGTTGAAGTCGACGATGGTCACCGGGTTGGCGGCCGTGGCAGCCATGATCTTGTCCTTGATGACCGGGAACATCTTCTGCGCGGCGAGGCCGGCGGCGGCGTAGCTGTTCGTGGCCGCGGTCGCGTAAATGGCGCCCTTTGGGGCATTGGGCACGCCGGAATCGAAGCCGATGATCGGGATGTGCCGCCTCATGGCCTCATTGAGCTGGTCCATGACCGAGTTGGTGTCGAGGGCTGCGAGGCAGATGGCGCTGGGATTCTTCGCGAGCTCGTTGACGAGCATCTGGACCTGTGGCTGGATGTCCGCCTCAGTGGGCGGCCCCTCGAAGGTCATCTGGATGCCGAGCTTCTTGGCGGCGGCCTGGGCACCGTGCATGACAGTCTGCCAGTACTGGAACTCGAAGCCCTTCGAAATCATGGGAATGAAAATCTTGCTATTCGAGGCGCTCGCGCCTTGCGCTCCGCTCTCCTGCGTGCCGTTGGCGAACGCGGGGATCGCCAGGGCGACGAAGAGAACGGCCGTAACGATAGCCATTCCCATCTTTCTGGAAATACTCATTTGAACCTCCTGTACATCATTGCCCCGAACATCCGCCCGGGACATTATCGCCATGATCTCATGCCCGCTCCCGCGGGCCTTAATCATTCGCCAGCCTTCTCCTTGATAAGCTCGTCGCGCTTGAGCATCTCGGAGAACTCATGGTCAGCCGTGCGCTCCTCCGCGCGCATCTTTGCCTGTTCCGCCTTCTCCTTTACCTTCATCCTGCGGAACGTCGATTTCGACTCGGCCCGCGCGGCGGCGATCTCCTTGCTCATCGCGGCGGCCTTGGTCTGGTCGCCCGTGGACCTGATCGCGGCAAACTCGTGCCGCATCGCCGCCAGCTTGTCGGCCATCTCGGCCTTGTAGCTGTCCGCCGGCGTCTCGATGCGCACCTCGGAAGCCTTCTTGTTGCGGTACATGTCGAGGAGCACGGCGCCGATGACGATGACGCCCGTGAAGAAGGTCTGCCAGTGCGCCTGCAGGTTCAAGGCGGGCAGGCCTGTGGCGAGCACCGACATGATGAACACGCCGATGACGGTGCCCCAGATGGTGCCGATGCCTCCCGAGAGCGAGGTGCCACCGATGACCGCAGCCGCGATCGCGTAGAGCTCGAAACCCTGCCCCTGGGCGGGCAGAACCGTAGTGTAGATGGCCGCGTAGGAGATGCCGCCGATGCCCGCGGTGGCTCCGGCGATGACGTAGACCAGCATCTGCCACTTCTTGACGTCGACGCCCGAAAGCCGCGCGGCCTCGATGTTGCTGCCGATGGCATAGGTGTATCGGCCCAGCTTGGTGTTGGACAGGATCAAGTGACAGATCACGCCTATCACGATCAGGAGAAGGGCGCCCGTGGGGATCATCCCCCCGGTCGGGCTCAGATACAAGAACATGTCCTTGAACCAGCCGCCCGGTTGCCCGCGGATCGGGAAGGTGGCGCTCTGCACGTTGGACACGATGGAGCCCACACCCATCGAGATCATCATGGTGCCCAGCGTGACGATGAAGGGCGGCATCTTGAGCCGCGAAACGAAGATACCGTTGAAGAAGCCGAAGGCGGTTCCCACGAGGATGATGAGGAGAAGCGAGGGCACCATCGGCAGACCGTGCTTGAGCGCGACGCCGCCGATGAGGGTCGAGGCCATCATGACCGTGCCGACGGAGAGGTCGATGCCTCCCGAGATGATTACGAAAGTGACGCCCATCGAGATGAAGCCGATGTAGAAGGCGGCGTCGACGATGTTGACCAGCGTCGGATAGGTGAAGTAGTCGCGGCCGAAAATGCCGAAGAAGACGTAGAGGATGAGCAGGGCGGCCGGCGCCAGCACGTACTTGAGTCCCCGCTCCTTGAACCGCTGCATGCGGCTGATACCGATATTCCCCGTAGCCATGCTGCTCAACTCCCTGCGAGGACTGCCTGATGTCCCATCGTGGCAAGTTCCATGATGGCCTCTTGGCTAGCCTCTTCGATTTTCAGCTCCCCGGTTTTCCGGCCTTCGGACATGACGAGGATGCGATCGCTCATGCGCAAAATTTCCGGCAGCTCCGACGAGATCATGATGATCGACTTGCCCTCGCGGGTGAGTCCGTTCATCAGGGTGTAGATTTCGCTCTTGGCCCCGACGTCGATGCCGCGTGTGGGCTCGTCGAAGATGAGGATGTCGCAGTTGCGTATGAGCCATTTCGCGACGACCACCTTCTGCTGGTTGCCGCCCGACAAGTTGCGCAGCAGCTGCTCGAGAGAGGGCGTCTTGATGCTGAGCTTATCGATGTATTCCTGGGTGACTGCCCGGACCTTCTTCGCGTAGACGAACAGACCGCGCTGGAACTGGTCGTAGGTCGCCATCACCGTATTGTCCTTGACGCTTAGGTTGACGGCGAGCCCGAAGCGCTTTCGATCCTCGGAGAGATAGCCGATCCCGGTCGCCACGGCGTCTTCGGGTGATCGGATCTTGATGCGCTTGCCGTTCACCTCGATCGTCCCGCTCCGGACCTCGTCGGCGCCGAAGATCGCCCGCGCCGTCTCGGTCCTGCCCGCGCCAATGAGGCCGGCCAGCCCGAGTATCTCGCCCTTACGGAGTTCGAAGCTGACATTGCGGACGAGCTTGCCGGCATTGAGTTTATGCACGCGCAGGACCACCGGCGCATCGGGTACGACCGCGCTCTTGGCCTTGGGCTGCTCGTAGATGACCCGCCCCACCATCATGTTGATGATCTGCTGTTTCGTGACCTCGGAAGTCTTCTTGGTGTCGACCAGCTCGCCGTCGCGGAGGACGGTGACGCGGTCGGTGATCTGATGGATCTCCTCGAGGCGGTGGGAGATATGAATCATGCCGACGCCCCGGCCGGCCAGATCGCGCATGATGGCGAAAAGCTCCGAGATTTCCGTGTCCGTGAGCGCCGCCGTCGGCTCGTCGAGAATGAGGATCCGCAGGCAATGCGAGACGGCCTTGGCGATCTCCACCATCTGCTGCCTGCCCACCGTGAGGCGCCCCACCTGCTCGGTGGGATCGATGTTCATCTTGAGCCGCTTGAACAGCTCCTCGGCGCGCCGATTCTGCTCGCGTTTGTCGAGCAGAATGCCGCCCAGCATCGTCGACTCCCGACCGATGAAGATGTTCTGCGCCACCGTGAGATGATCCATCATGTTCAATTCCTGATGGATGATCCCGATCCCCATCTCGAGCGCGTGCTTGGGATCGCGCGGATTGAAGAGATGGCCCAGGTAGTGTATCTGCCCCGAATCCTTGGAATTGATCCCGACGAGAACCTTCATTAACGTGGATTTGCCCGCCCCGTTCTCGCCGACGAGCGCGTGGATCTCGCCCTCGTCGAGATCGAAATCCACTTGACGCAGGGCGTGTACGCTCGTGAAACGTTTATCGATTTTTACCATCGATAGAAGTCTATTGGCCACGTGCACGACTCCTTTCTTTTCGATCCATCTCGATCAGATCTTCCATTTCGTTCGCCATCACCTCAGCACTCGACTTCCCCTTAAGCATGATTGTGTCGACACCGATCTTTTTTCCATGCTGGGCACACCACCGAGACAGCACTCCGCAGTCACCATTCGATAATGGGTATATGCCGCATCCCAATCCTCACAGTCCACCGGTTCATACCTGTCCAATTTGAAAGAACGACTAACGAGCCATCTAGCCTCTTCGAGGTCGGCCACCTTACCTATCGCGATTGCTTGCTGAAGAATGTTGCCAATAGATGTAGCTTCCGCTGGACCAGCGACCACTTCCCTGTGCATAGCGTTGGCCGCCATACGGCAAATCGTCTTGTTTTTCGAACCACCACCAACGATATGTATGATCGACAAGTAGTGTCCGTAGACACGCTCCAAGTCGTCTAAGGTTTTCCTATAAGTCATTGCAAGACTCTCAAGTACACAGCGAGCAATCGCCCCCTTCGAACGAGGAACAGGTTGCGATGTGCTAGCGCAGAATTGTTTGATTCTTTCGGGCATATTCCCTGGAGCGAGAAAATAATCATCTTCAGTATTTATGAAGGATAAAAATGGTTCGGCAGATTCGATCATTGCCTCCAAGGTCTCGAAATCAATATCCTCTGCCTTCCGATGCCAATCTGCCCGACATTCTTGAACGACCCAAAGGCCAGGAATGAGCTTCGAAAAGCAAATGATCCCGGGCAGTCCGATCTCATTTGAGAAACCACTTCTGAAGGCATCATCTGTAAGGATAGGCCCACGGGTCTCGATGCCCATAATTGACCAAGTGCCACAGCTGATATACGCGCGCTCAACCGGATCCGTCGGAATTGAAACGATCGCCGACTGCGTATCGTGTTCTGCTACTGCTACGACAGGAATGCGGCTTATCCCTGCAGTAACGGCGATCTTTTCTTTGAGTGTTCCGGCCACGTTCCCACATTGGACGATGTCTGGCATCACGTCTGGAGAAAGGCCAATTGCTTCGAATATTTTTGCACAGGGCTTCCGATCCCCTATCTTCAGCAATTGAGAAGTTCCGACGATGCTGTATTCCGTTCCCAGTTCTCCTGTCAGGAGATAATTGAAAAGGTCCGGCATGAATAGCAGTTTTCTCGCCTTCCCAATTAGGTCGGGACGATCTCGGACCAATGAAAACAATTGAAAAATGCTATTGAATGGGAGACTCTGCACCCCGGTTAGCCTGAAGAGGTCAGATTTCGGAATAATCCTGGATATAGCCTGCAAAGCACCATCTGAATATGGATCCCTGTAATTGTGTGGTTCATCAAGCAGAAGCCCACGATCATCCAACAACCCGAAATCGATGCCCCACGTGTCAACGGCCATAGAATCTATATCGCTGTGACCAGCCTTAGCGCAAGTTCTTATTCCCTTGATTAAATTGTCGAAAAGGGCAAGGGAATCCCAATGAATCGAGCCTTCCTTCTCTAGGGGAACATTCTCGAACTCGTAGAAACCCTGAAGTGAAATCTTATCATGTTCGAGAATACCAAGAATGGCCCTTCCATGACTCGCCCCGATATCAAATGCAAGTCCTTTGAATGACTGGCGCTTTGGTCCCATTTATCGATCCTTCATGAAGGTGAACAATGTTGGTCCGCCACTTTTCGCGTTTCACTCATTGGAACCAGTTGATCAAGTGACAGCCCATCAATGGGGATGAAACGACGCCAATAAGCCACTGAGAACTCAAGACTGCGTATGATATTCATGGAGAGTTCTGAAGTCTTGAAAAAAATTTCCAACGTCAGGTAAATGTCTGTGCATCGGGGAGGAAGGCCGCCCGGGGTGGGGTTGCGGTAGGATTGGGCCAGGGCTTCGAGAACTTTCAAGCCCGTGATCCTGCCGTTGGTATTGAATTCGTGCGTGAAGGGCTGATGGGAAGAACTCGTACCATCCGTTTGCTGTAGGTGGATGATCGGCGAAAAACAGCCTACTCTGCTGAGCCATGCATAGGGGTCGGCATCTTCCACAGTTGCGAACAGATACGGGTGCGAGTCCATCTCGATCCGCATTTTTTCCATCTCTATGTTTATTTGAGTCTGGTCCCTGGTGGTCCTGCAACGTTCCAGGATATCTATACAACTATTCGGCCCGATCCAGATTTTCTCGGCATTTGGCACATCGATAGGCGCAGAAGAGGGATTGACGGCCATGCGGATCGCTTCTTCGCTAGGTCGCCTGAATAGCCTCTGGGCAGTCTGATGACCTGTATCTATTGTTATGTAGAAAGGATAAGCATTTCGCCCATTTACTTTCTCGAGCAAAGATTCCGCGCCGGAAATCGTCCAAGGAATTTGATGAGGAGTATACATCTGTTCTACCCCTAGAGTTGTCCGACCATGCTTACCTGCGAATTCGGCAAGATCGGCAAATCGGTCAAAGAGTTCCGTTTGCATGGCCTCATATTGCGAACTGTCCTGTAGGACACTGTCATTGAATGCATGACAATAGAATCCAACTCCTGCCCCAAGTTTTTCAGCCATTAGGATAAGGCTTTCCATCCAATCGTGATGAAACTTATTCCGGTTCCTTCTATCGGTATGAGCGAGACCGAGCGTTGAGTAGGTACCATGGCCGGAATGCAGGTTGACAACGCGTAGGCCGCGTCGGATCGATTGTCGCCGGACCTCTTCTATCCAATCGTTGAGGTATTCTCCATCCATGTAAAGTGGGTCGCACTCGGTATCCGTGCTTGCCTCGATGTTTTTCAATCCAAGACCAGCGACAATCTCCATCCACTCCGAGGGACGGGTCCACCGTTTTGAAGCGAAGCAGTTATCGATAGCGAGGTGAACTCGTGGAAGTGCTTCAGTCATAGAGCGTATCCCTCCTGGTACAATCGAGTCTTTATGGATCCGCAAGATAACAGCTGATCTGAACGCAGGATATTACATGTTTCATATTTTGTCAAATAAAATGATACAAATTACATCATTATTTCATGGGAAAAATGATAAGACTTGGTAAGACGCTTAGAGAGGGCTGTGCATTCGGAGATGAAGGAAGAATGGTATTTATTCGTTAATACTATATGTCATAATGTATTATAGAATTGCCATAGAAGATTGATGCAAATACTGTTCAATATAATGTAAACTTGATGGTTTTTGTATCTCAATGGATGAAGAACTTGACGACTCCATGATAGTCTGGCATCCTTAGCAAGTAAGTTTTTTCCCCTGATGCTAATATGATATCTTCCTGGGATTCTGATACCGACTTTGCCAGAAGGCAGAATAGGAGCCATGAGATGGAGGGCAACCTTTCCAACAAGGGAAGCTGTATCCTTAGATTACAGGGCGTCATCGCCGACCTGAAGACCGCAGAAAAACGCGTCGCCGATTATGTTCTCCAGAATACTGAGGAAGTGGCCAACATTACGATCGAAGAGTTGGCGGTGAAGGCCAAGTCGAGCTACGCCACGATCACCCGGTTGTGCAAGCGGCTAGGTTACTTGGGGTTCAAAGAATTCAAGAGTAATCTGATCAATGACGCCTTTTGGAGCAGAGGGCTGGACGGCCTTGTCTACGACATGTCCATCAACAAGGGGGCGACCACGGAATACATTACCGAGAAAATATATACATTGGCGATGAACATTCTCGAGGACAGCTACAAGATCATGGATGCTTCGATAATCGAATCGGCTGTGGATAAAATTTTAGCGGCCGGATCGATCTGCTTTATCGGAGCAGGCTACTCGGGCATAAGCGCGCGATATGCCTACAGCAAGCTTTTTCGCATCGGACTTCCATGCTTCTCTGAACTTGATTCGACGCTATATCGGATGAAAATCTCCATCATGAATGAAACCGATGTCTTGTTTGCGATCTCATCTTCAGGCAGGACAAACAATATCATTGAGGCCGTTCGCCTCGCGAAGAAAAGCAACGTGACAGTCATCAGCCTCAGCGATTTCGCTATCACCCCCCTGACCAAGCTCTCCGACTTCAACCTATATACGACACCTAGGAACGCGAATCTGTTCCAGGAAATCGACATGCCGCTGCTGATCGGGCAAATAGCCATCATCGATGTCCTCTATTCGTGTTGTTGCGTGCGCCTCGCCGACAAGGCCGTAGAATATTACGACAAGACTAAGGATTCCTCCGATGCAGAAAAAGTGAAATAGCGAGAGGATTCATGCCAGGGCCTTCGGGCCTCAATAGAAGCTCATCGAAGTTTCTCCCTTTTTGAGCCACTCTCACGTTCGAGGATGCGCTCCGCGAGGCCTGCCTGAAGCTGGTGGCCACGATGAAGTTCACCACTTCTTATTCCGACATGACTTCCAGCACTTTTGCGCTTTGGCCTAGCATCGGGAGGATAAGGAAGCCCGCAATCCTCGGCTTGTCGGAGTGCGCACAAGCTAGTCAAATCCGGACGGCGTTCCCAGGGGTTTGGGAACGCCGTTTCTGCAATCATCGGGGGACGGCAAAACTGAAAGCAATTTAAGGAGATGGTTTTGCCGTGGAGTCATCGCGGATATAAGGTGGATATTTGATACATATGGAACTTCCCTAATTATATGCCCTGATGGCATCGCCCTGTGCACCAACCTATTCGCGCCCGACGGCAAGGGCGCGAACGACGACCTCGTCGAGTCGGCCTCGGATTACCCCGTCGTCGCGAAGCTGCAGGATCGGTTCGGCAACGCCGGCACTCCAATTGATCGGACACGGCCGGCGCCCACATTGCGGGCCGCCGAAAGGCGGCCCGATCTTATTGGAACGATTGCGGAACTAGGGCACCCCGGCACTGAGCGGCACGTCGATGGTGGCGGTCTGGCTCGAATTCACGGTCACAGGTTGGCCAGTGCTGGGCGTCCAGTTTTGCCACGGCGTGGTGTACGATTCAGTGGTGAACGTGCGATTCTCCCACTGGATCAGATTCCCGAAATTCTGATCGATGCTTTTTACGTCGAATGTGACGCCCGGATTGAAGACGAATATCTTCAAGAAATACTGCCGGCCTGCAGGAACTCCGAGAATCTTGAAGGTTCCCGAAGTGCCGCTTATATCGGTTTGAAAGAAGGGGATGCCGCCGAATTTCACGAGCCCGTCGGTGGCGAGCTGCTCTCCCAGAGTCGTGAGCCGGTCCTGCTCGGATGAGGAAAGTGAAGAATGATAGCTCTGGCTGATGAGAGAAAGCATCTCTGCAAGGGTGGCTTGATATCCGGAATCGACAACCAGGACCACGACTTCGGGGTCCACGACATCGGGTCCGGCGCCCGTCCTCTGAAGGCTCAGATTGAGGAAGCCCCCCTGGTTTGCAAGGGGGGCGTAACAGCCTACCAGCAAAGTCGCGGCTGCAAGAATGCCCGTCACACGCGCGCATAACCGGGTGCCCTTCTTCATGGTCGTCCTCCTTTGCACGCTGCGCTTACGGATTATGCCAGCTCACCGTGATGTTGCCGTAACCAAGCCCCGGTAATCCACCGCCGAGGCCGCCGACACCCGTGAGAGACGTATAAGGGTTGACGGTGGTATCGGCCTCGCGCCGGTCGGCGCCCCCCGACGGAGAACCGCCATCCGTGGACAGGGCCGATTCGCCCTCTCCGACTTTCCTGCCGATACCGGATTGCGAATAGAAAACGACGATGTGTTCGAAGACGCGGATAAGCTCTCCATCCGTATCGAAGCCGGTACCGCGTACGGCCGCGGTCGCCAGAGGGCTTTTTACCGAAAAGTCGTTCTTGATGCCGGCGATGGACTTGACTTCGACTCGAATTCGACCGACCGGCATGGCCAGCCTCGTGAGGGCGACGTTGTTCCCCATGGATAATTCATCGATCCGCAGCCGGGTAAGCGGAGCAACAGTCAAGGTGGAGTCTCCGATCCGAAGGATGGCGCGGCCGCCGAAACCCGTCGAAATAGTCGCCCGGATGGCCACTTCCATCCCGGCGCTGGCCGGATGCCAGGACTGTTCACCCGGATTCTGAATCTCGACCTTTCCCGTTACGGCACTGAGCACCGCACGGTGGTCCTGCGCCTGAACTTCGCCGACTGCGAACACGAGAGTCAATGCGACGATACTCGCTATCTTAATCCTCTTCATGGTACCCCCATCTATATGGCGGCCGAGATATCGACTTTCAATACATACCCAATCCCGCGGTCAGACATGAATGCGGAGGAACCCCCGGCCGATGGTACGAAGATACCACCCACCACCGATAACCCCAAATCGGAAAGGAGCCGCGCCGTAATACCCGCGGTTATCTCCGTTCCCAGATAAAGTGCCGTGGAGCCGGGGTTCAGATCATTCACCAGAATATCCGCCGGCATGCCGCTGACGAGGAGCGGGACGGGATCGCGGAAGTAGACGCGCGCCCCCGCAAGCGGCTCGATGTTCGAAAGGCTGGCCGAGGAATTGCCGGAAAAAGGACGAAGTGAATAGCCCAGATCCAGGTAGAGAAGGTTTGCGAGCTGCGGCGAGAAGGCGAGTCCGATCGTCGGCTCGCTGATTGGCCGGAAGTTGTCGACACTGACGTTATTGAGCAACAGCACGACCGGCGTGAAACCCGTCGCATACGTCACCTTCACGTATGCCCGCGAATCGGCGAGCTGCTCGGCATAAAACCGCAGGCCCAAACCGGCGAGGGCCGAGATGAGGTTCGTGGTGCTGCCGTTCACGGTCGATTGCCCATAACTTCCAGTCAGGTGGTAGTCCAAGTAAAGATCAGGTGTCAGTCGAGGCACGCCCGCGATCCCCAGATACTGCGTGTTGATGAGTTCTTCGGCACCCGCTCCCCGCATGTCGAATTGAGCCAGGGCCTGCACGGCAAAGATGTCCGACCCGAGAAAGGCTTGCGCAATGAGCCGCTTCGGACCAAAAAAAACGGAGTTGTCGTTTGCCTCGGCCCAGTCGTCCGCCGAAATACGGACGTTGGAGCTGGGGTTCAAAATGAGGCCCGAGTAGGCGCCCGCAAGCCGTATCTGAAAACCGGAAAACTGAAGGCCGACCTGCACGCCATCAAGAGTCTGGTCGAGGATGAGCTTCGTCGCGTCGCTGAAATTGAGCCGTCCCACCTTCAGCTCCAGGGCCGTCCCTGTGCCCAGCGCCTGAGGGAAAAGTCCGGTGAACCGCAGGAGATCGAGGTCGAAGATATAGGGGCGTAGCGCCGTATACCGATAACTCGCCTGGCCGATGAGGTCCAGTGACCCGCCTTTGTCGGTCGCCTGGAACAACCGGCCCCAGGCAGCCGCTTTATACTGGCTGTAGTATGTGGTGTCGATCACTCCGCTGCTTAGTAATGTCGAGGTATCCAGCGTAGCCCCGTAATCCACATCAATCGCGACGGCTCCGGAGGCAGCCAGGGCGAGAGCAGCCGCTGTCAAGACCAGCTTTTTCATCGAGCGGCCTCCTTGCGATGAATGACATGCTCGATGATGCGGAGGGCTCGCTCGCCGGAGAGGGCCATATCGGACATCGCGGGGCCGGAAATGACTCCAAGATAGGCAAGTTCTCGCGTGGCATATCGCGGGCCGGGCAGAATCGAGTACATGATGCCGCCATGCATGCCGAAGGCTCGGGTGATCATGTAGGAGAAATCGCCGAGAGTCACTGGGGCGGTCGATGCAAGACCCGGCATCCCCAACCCCGCTTGCACCAGGGCTGCTCCGGCGTCTGCCGGATCGATCGTCTCCGGAAGATGCCCCGACGCCGTACCGACGAGGTAGGCGGCGTTGCCGTAGCTGAGGGATGCCTCGCCGAGAACGGCGTCCAGCACTTCGTTGGATTGGGCCGTGAGAAGGGAAACTCCCGTTGCCGCCATCGCCAAGATGAGGAAAATGGCACGTTTCGTCATGCACACCTCCTAATGGATCTTCACAGCTCAAGCGAAACTACTCCGAGATTTCCCGGATGACCGACGATTCCTGCCGGCCCAAGTTATCTCCCGATTCTCATATAAAATTGTAGTCGGCCCGGGCCTCGCGTCAAGCCGATTACTGACCTGTGCGGCAGACGACCTTCGCGGCGATCCGGGCGCGGGAGACGCGATTCCGCGGGCTTGGGGGGCCGACGAGCCGAGCTGCGGAAGGAAATCGCGGAAGGACTTGCTCTTGAAGCAGCCTGGGATGATCTTTATCCAAGGAGAGGCCAGATGACAGATTCTACGATCGCATTGACCATTTGCTCCGCGGTCGCCGGAGTGGAAGCGCTGATGATCGTCGCTTTTCTTATCGCGCTGCGCGGCAAAAAGCGGACGAACGCGGAGATCCAGACCAATGTCGAATGGACCAGAATCAAGCTCGAGGGCAGGATATACCCGGCGGTCAAATCCTGCGTGAGGAATCGATACCTCATCGTTTCCGGTTTCCTGGCCTATGCCGCGCTGCTTTTGACCGGCAGCGATGCGAGAGCCTTGGTCTACTCGGGGAACGCGCTCAGGGCTCTCGCGGTGCCGATCGTGTTCAGTGCCTTCGTGGTGCACAACTTTTTCAACTATGTCCTCAATGCGGTCGAGCAGGTTCGGCTCGAAAACGGGAAAGAGGCGCCGCTTTTCGGAATATGGATAGAGGGCGCGAGCGCCTTGGTGTCGGCCCTGGCGATCTGGTTCGGGTACAATCTGCTGGGCGGCATGTAGGCGCGCGCTTGACCGACGAAGCCGGCGGCGGGCATTGCCGCCCTCCTCCCCGGTGTTATAATACCTACAGTCGGGCAATTGGGCAGACAACCGCAGGGCCCTCCGCGAGCGTCGCTCGCGCGCGTAACTCCATCGAAGGCCTTTGAAATGCTTCGAGTATTTCAGCAGTCTGTCGGAGTTTTTCGACCGCCGGCTCGAGGGAACATGACGACGAACATGAGTTGCGAAGCATTCCTCGAAGCGCTGGCCTCCTCGGCGCCCGTGCCGGGCGGGGGAGGAGCCTCCGCCCTCTCCGGCGCAATGGGCGCGGCTCTGGGGAGCATGGTGGCGAATCTGACCTCCGGCAAGAAAAGGTACGCGAGCGTGCAGGGCGATATCGAGAGAATCCTCGAAAAAGCGGAGACCCTGAGAATGGATCTCTTCGTCCTCGTGGAAAAGGACGCCAAGGCCTTCGAGCCGCTTTCGAGAGCCTATGGCCTTCCCCAAGGCTCCGAGGAGGAAAGGAAACTCAAGGAAGAGGTGCTGGAGGCCGCCTTGAAATCCGCCTGCGAGGCGCCCCTCGAGATTATGCGAAAATCCCTGGAGGTCATGGATCTCCACGATGAGCTCGCGAAAAAGGGGACGAGGATAGCCGTGAGCGACGTCGGCGTCGGCGTACTCTTCTGCAAATCCTCCCTTATAGGCGCGAGCCTCAACGTATTCATCAATACGAAACTGATGAAAGACAGGCAATACGCTTCACAGGTCAATCGAGAAACGGAGAGCCTTGTCGCGGAGGGAAGCGCGAAGGCCGACAGGATTTACCGCGATGTGGAGGTCGCCATCAAATGAGTCACGTTTTGAAGGGCTCCGAGGTGGTTGCCGCTCTGAAGGCGAATCTCCTTGCGGAGATCGAGAAGCTTTCTCGAAAAAGCATCGTTCCGACGCTGGCAATCGTGAGGATCGGCGCGAGGCCCGACGATCTGGCCTACGAGCGCGGCACCACCAAGAAAATGGAAAGCCTCGGTATTGGTCTGAAGGTCTTCGAGTTGCCGGAAAGCATCGGCCAGCGGGATTTCGAGACGGCCTTCGCCGCCGTGAACGACGACCCCCTCGTCCACGGCATTCTGCTTTTCCGCCCCCTGCCCAAGCATCTGGACGAAGAGGCGGCGAAGCGGGCGATCGTCCCCATGAAGGATGTCGACTGCATGGGAGCGGTCAATATCGCGAAGCTTTTTTCCGGCGACGATACCGGCTTCGCCCCCTGCACCCCCGAAGCGGTCATGGCTCTGCTCGAACACTTCGGCATCGGCCTAGAGGGGAAACGCGTCGTCATGCTGGGAAGAAGCATGGTGGTGGGCAAGCCTCTCTCGATGCTCCTCCTCAAGAAAAATGCCACCGTCACCATCTGCCACTCGAAGACCAAGGATCTGGCGGAGACGTGCAGGGAGGCCGATATACTGATCGCGGCCATGGGTCGAGCCAAGATGATCACGGCCGACTATGTCTCCGACGAGAGCGTGGTCATCGACGTGGGCATCAACACCGACTCGGGCGGCGCGTTATGCGGCGATGTCGACTTCGACGCCCTCGCTTCCAAGGTCGACTCGATCACGCCGGTGCCCGGCGGCGTGGGCGCCGTGACCTCCACGGTCCTGGCCGAGCACGTCGTCCGCGCGGCCGCCGCCCCAGAATAGAGGCCTCCGCAGACCGGGAGGTCTCCGTCCCGACCCTGCGGGTGGTTGCCGCGCCGTCGAGCCTGCGGCAAGGTCCGCCATCGACAAGCTTTGCGCTGTTCCCGCCCCGCATGCTCGCTGCCGGCGCGAGTCGCGTACATGCGATGCGGAGGCCTTCGTAATCTCTTGACGATTATTCCTCGCTGGACTATAGTTGTTATAGCAACTATGAGCGCAAACGATTCGATCCCCGAGTATCAGTACTCTAATCTTCTCGGATTTTTGATCATCAAAGGTGAAGTCTGCATAAAACGGAAACTTCTCGGCTTGTTCCTCGAGAAGGGCTACAACATCACTTTCGAGCAATGGACCGTGCTGAATGTCCTCCTTTTGGAACCAGACTCCACTCAAAACGATATCGCTTGCCGGACCTATAAGGACAAGACGAACATCACACGGATTCTGGAAGTCCTCGAGAGAAATGGTCTCATTCATCGCGTCCAGGACGGCGCAGACAAGAGGATCTCTCGCGTCCATCTTTCGGATGCCGGGATCGAGATGATGAAAAATCTCATTCCTTCAGTTCGGGCCCTAAACAAGCAACTACGGAAGGGAATCTCGGACGAAGAGTTATCGGTATTCAGAAAAATCATCGAACGGATTCATCACAATGCGGAATGAAGGTCGCTGCGCGAGTAGTTGTTATGGCTCACATCGACCGGCAAGGAGGATTCCATGATCTCACTTTCCCCAAGAGAGAAAGAGTTTAGGGCGCGGTGACCCCTACAGGCTATTAAGGGGTCAGCGTAGAGAACGGATTCATTTTTCTCGATTCCCAATCGGGGCGGCCACCTCATCATGACTAGGCACGCTCGCCGAAAAGCAGCCTGACACGCTATAGTGGACCGATGGAACCGGATCTGTATGCCGAGATTCTCGAAAAGACCATCCGACTGACCAATGCAGTCAGAGAGGCTTCCAAGACTGTATCCGACTACGGGACAGGCCGGCCGATCCACTCGTCCGAAGCCCATCTGCTTGATGCCATCCACAATCATGAAGACTCGAACTCCAGCGATTTGGCAAGGGCCCTCGGTGTCACCAACGGAGCCGTGACCCAAGCGGCGGCTAAGCTGCTCGGTAAGAAGTTGATCGAGCGTTACCAGTTGGACGGCGACCGGAAAGCCGTTTTTTACCGGCCGACCCCCCTCGGCAATGCCGCTAGAAAGCAGCACAACAGGGAGCGCGAGGTGCGGTACCGCATGGTCCGCAGCTATCTGGAAGGTCTGGCACGCACGGAACTCCATGTCATCGTGAACTTTCTGGACGAGCTGAACCGTATCTGGCCAGATTTCGAGGGGTAGGCGGCACGAGGAGTGGCGTCTTGACAGGCCGATGCAAGAGCAATATGTTTTAGATACTAAATGATATTCAAGAGGGGTACATGAGGTTTGAATGGAAAGTCGCGGCGCTGGTAGTTGCCACCTGGTTGGCTGCGGAGTCTATTCAGGCCCAGGGAACTGGGGGTGACGGACTTCAGAACGATAGGAACTTTGCGGAGTGGAAGCTGCAGGCTTTCCGTGCGTTCGATCCGCACTACGACCAGGATCTGGAGACTCGGGTAGCACGTGCCCGCGAGCTCGGGAAGAAGTTGATCGGGAGGGAGATGGCAGGCCAGGACACAGAGCTATCCCATCGGATTCTTTCGGAACTCATCTGGCTGCTTTCCTCGACCGCTGATTTCGCCCGGATCGACCAAAGGCTGGGCGACCTTCAGGAGAGCCTCGACCACCCGGAGCGGGAGGCCTTGGCTCGGCGGCCGGACCCGAAGACCGGCGGATGGGAGCAGGGCTGCACCGAATGGTTCTTCGTGCTGATCGCCTCCTACTCCCACTTTGGCGAGGCAGGGGCGTCCAACTTTCGATTCCTAGATCGGATCAACTCGCCCGAGAAGCTCGCCGCCTACCTCGATTCGGTATCGGTCTCCGACATTGCCAGAACCGGCATCGATCACGAGCGGGAACTCAACGAGTCGCTCTCCTACATTGTGCGGATGATTTTGCGAGGCGAACCCCGTGGTTACGCCTGGGACCCGCGACTGAAGGATGTCCTCATGGACTACCTGCAAAATCGCCTGCGGAATCGAGTGACGGGCTACTGGGGCGAGCGCTACCTGGTGAACGGACAGGAACGCTTTGTCGACGACCTTAGTATGACGTTTCACATCGTGAGCTATCTGAAAGGTAAGGTCGACGGTATGGACAAGGTGGTGACGACCACTCTCGCTGCCCTCGACGCCGAGTTTCCGACGGGTCCCATCTACAATGGCCAGCGCTCCAACCACATGAACATGGATGTCGCCGAAATTTTCAGGCTGGGCTGGCCCCATGCCATCCCGGAGCAGCGGCGGACCATCGCGGCAGCCATCAAAAGCATGCTTGACTGGTCCCTCGGCAGCTCGCTTCAACCCGACGGCTCATTCACGATGTGGGCGGGCGACAACTCGAAGGAGGAATCGACGTACTACGGCGCCTCCTCCTAGTACGCGTCGGATATTTTGATAAGTCAAAGCGTTTCTGGACGACGGATGAATTCCCGGGCGCCGAAGAAGTCCGCCAGAAGATCGTCGAGTATATCAAGAAGCATATGGAAAGCGGCGGCACAGGCGGCGAGTATTATCAAAGCGCTCTGGAGCAGCTAGGAGCCGAATAGGCTATCTTGCTCAGTGTTTATCAGTGACGCCAAAGCTTCCTTGAGGGCCTGCCGACTCTCACACGGCGAACACCTCGACACCTGCCTTCTTGAGATGCTCAAGCGCGGCCTTCGAAATGCCCTTGTCGGTTACCAGCTTATCCACGCCCGCGAAGTCGCAGACCAGACAGAAGGCGCGGGTTCCGATCTTGCTGCTGTCCGCGACGACGATTCGCTCTCGTGAATTCGCCAGCATGAGGCGCTTGATTTCGGCTTCGGCAGGCACCGCCGAGAAGAAACCTTCCTCAAGGAGGATCCCGGAGACGCCGATGATCGCCTTGTCGACGCGGTACTGCTTGATAGCGCTCTCTGCCATGACGCCGATCGTGGCATTGAGACCTTTCACCAGCTCGCCGCCGGTGAGGATTATCTTGTTATCGTTGATCTCGACCAGGGTTTCGCCGATCACCGAGGTGTTCGTCACGATCAGCATTTTTTTCTTGTCGACAAGCATCCTGGCGACGCAGAGCGTCGTACTGCCTCCGTCGATCATGAGACTATCGTTGTCGTGGACCAGCTGGGCCACGAGATCGGCTATCCTGTCCTTCTCTTCCCTGTGCTGGATCGACCGTTCCTGCAGAGTCGTCGTTTCCCACAGGGAGGGCTGGTCGCGCTTGATCGCTCCCCCATGAGTCCTGTATATCAGGTTCTCGTCTTCCATGCTCACAAGGTCGCGACGGATCGTGGCTTCCGTGACACTGAATTGCTGTGCCAGCTCGGCGACGTCGGCGCGGTTGTTTCGATTGATATACTCGAGGAGTTTGATCCTGCGCTCTTCGGCGAAATGCTCTCTCTTCATATGTCTACCCGCTTGCCGCAATGAGAATGGCTCCATGCCCTGGTTGTATAGCTATAATCCATAGAACGGCGGACGATCAATAGACCGTACCAAGGTCTCCGATCGATGCAGCAGAGCCTCAAAGGCCCTCCTGCACCGAAGCATCGATCAGGCCTTACCGTCCGAACCGCACATTTTGATATGCTCTATCGCGGTCTGCTTCATGGCGAGTCTCGAAGGCGTCAGCAGCTTCATCAGGTCGAGGTCCCCTGGATTGGCGGCCAATGTCTTTCGGAGTGTCTCGATGCAGGCCTGGCGCATGACCGTGCTGAAATTAATCTTGGAGACTCCGAGCGAGATGGCCTTCTTGATGTCCTCGAGCGGGATACCGGTGCCCCCGTGAAGGACCAGCGGAACACGGGTACGCCGCTCTATATCGGCGAGCCGCTCGAAATCGAGCTTGGGTTCCTTAATGTATAGGCCATGAGCATTGCCTATGGCCGCGGCGAAGCAGTCAACGCCGGTTTCCTTCACGAAGCGCTCGCACTCGGTGGGCGAGGCCAGCCCGTCGGCTTCCGTTTTCTTGCCCTCCGGGCTGTCCGCCGCCTGCCCGATGACCCCGATCTCGCCTTCCACGGAAATTCCGCAGGCATGCGCTGCCTCTACGATCTTCTTGGTATTGTGGATGTTCTCCTCCAGGCTCAGCCTGGAGCCGTCGTACATGACCGACGTGAAGCCGTAGTTGATGCAGCGAATGGCTTCCTCATAGGAGGGGCCGTGATCGAGGTGGATGGCGATCTTGATCGGGAGTTTCTCGGCTAGAGTCCTGACCATGGCGACGAAGGTGAAGCCGTTCATATAGTCGATTTCGCTCTTCGCCGCCTCGACGATCACGGGCGAGCCCATTTCGGCCGCGGCTTCGAGGATCGCTTGGGTATACTCCAAGTTGTTGGTATTGAACGCCGGGACGGCGTAATGCCGCGCTTTGGCGTTCGTCAGCAGTTCCTTGGTCGTTACGATGCTCATATTGCTTCCTTCCTCCAGTGAATTGGATTCGAATCTATGCCAACGCCGAGAGAAATCCCCCGACAAAAGCATCACCGAGACCTACAGTCGTGACTCTCTCTTCTTCCAAATGCAAAGAAGGCAGGCAGTAGACCGCGCCATCGCCGATGGAGTTCAGCTCTCGCGCGAGCGCCCTCCCTTCCTGGTCCTTGGGCAACAGCCCAGTCCCGACGAAATCCTCCTTCCCGAAGTCGTCGCCTAGCCTAAACCTGGTCGTCGCCATGGTTATGCCGCTCTCCAGGGCCGCGGCATATCGGCCACAATCTCGGCCGCTCGCGAGCGTCCAGCGGCTAGTGTGCACGACAATGGTCGGCACGGGGATGATGTCGTGGAGCATGCTCAGCGCCTTGGAGATCGCCTTGGCGTCGAGCAGGTCAATTTTGGCCTTGAGATAGTCCTGCAGCTCGTCCTCGTTGAGGCTGAAGATGTCGAAACTGTCCGCCAACTCGCCCAAGATGATCTGCTTGAATGTGTCCTCGTGGAAGCAGGCGTCTTCATAGAAGATCGTGGCCGTCTCGGGAACCTTTTCGAGCAGACCTGTCAGCTGGCGAATCCTCTCGTGCAGGGACTTGGCGTCATGCATCGCGTTGAAACCCGAGACCAGAAATGCACGCACTCCGTCCAGGTGTTCGAAGAAATCGGGTTCAAGCCTCATGACATCATTGTCGAGGTCGTTGACATAAATGATCCGGCTCGAAGCCGGCGCCGTTATGTCGATGTCGCCGGCGGTCACGCGCGCGCCCTTCACGAACTGCACTATCAGGTGAGGATAGGAGCTGTCTTCTTCGTTACTGCAGACCCAGGATACGTCCCGCGGCAAAAGCCTGCGTATATGATCGTTGATCGTGACTAGATGAACGGCCGAGGATATACCCATCCTGCTCATGGCTATGGCCGCGCGAGGGGCGGTACCGCCGATGCTGATCCGATATCTGAATCTCCGAGAGAACTCCGTTATGATCCCCAAATCGCATACGTAGCACTCGCCGCCAATGCCGGCCTTCACGAAGTCGAGGATGGAGATAGTCAGCTCTTTTACGTCGCGGATCCTGCGGACTGGACCGAGCTCGCGGTCGGTGATTTGGAATTCCCTTATAAGGCCCTCGATCGCATTCGAGTCCCATTCGATTTCGTAATCTACGTTGTCGCCAAGTCCGAGAGTCAGACTCTCCATCATTTTTCCTCCGCTGCCATGGCAATCAAAATTCTATATTATGACAAAAGAGATGCTTGAAAATGACAGTAAGATAGTAAGTGAGCGATTGTTTTGGATCGTATATTCTTTTAAAAAAGAAGTCAATGTTCTAAATGAACATAAATAATCATTAATAATGTCTGAATGAAGTTAATATTTGCTTGACATATCCATGGAATGGATACATGATCCTTTTAAGTTGCCGTTTTGCTTCGGCATTTCCAGGAGAGTAGTCTGTACACATCGACCTCTCGACTAAATTATTCTTTCTGGAGAAAGCAAATAGCAACCAGTTCATCTTTGTCGTTTTCTTACAGGAGGAGGTCGCTATGGTCGGGAAAAAGATTTTCGCGCTCGCGCTGTCGATGATGCTCCTTGCCTTCGTGGTAGGGCCAATCGCTGCGCAGACCGGCAACTCGGGAGGGGTCACGATCGAATTCGCCCAATGGTGGGAGCCGGAGCTGCCGGCAGGTTCTCTCCGCACGATAATGGACGATTTCCAGGCTCAGAATCCCGGAATCACGGTCAAGCTCATCAGCGGGCCATATTCGACAACGCATGACCAGATCGTGGCCGGCGCCGCGACGGGGACGCTCTCCGATGTCGTGGGCCTCGACGGGGCCTGGGTGAACGATCTGGCAAAGCAAGGTGCCATCGAGCCACTCGATAGTCTCATGGCATCCACCAATTTTGACGCGAGCCAAGTGGCGGCGATTATCAAACTGGGCGGCAAGAGCTACATGTTCCCCGTTGCGTCTTTCGTGTACCCGGTCTTCATCAATCTCGACATGTTCAAGGCGGCCGGCATCGAGAATCCGCCGAGAAATCGCACCGAGTTCCTCCAGGACGCCAAGAAGCTCACCAAGCCTTCTATCAATCAATATGGTTGGGTGCTGCCGCTCTCCCTTCAAACCCCGAATGGTGCACAGAACGATGTGATGTCGTGGGTATGGGCCTCCGGCAAGAGCATGTTAAAGGATGGCCTTCCCGACCTCACCAACCCGGCTGTCGTGGGCACGCTCAAGTACATCGACTCGATGTACAAGCAGGGCCTCATCGCGCCGGGATCCTTCTCGATGCAGGAGCAGGACAAGGTCGAGCAGTTCGTCAATGGCCGCGTCGGCATGATGATCGACTCCCTCGCCCACATCAACATGATCAGGTCGCGCAACCCCAACCTGAACTTTACGATTTCCGCACTGCCGGCCGTGGACGGCTACGGCGGGAAGCGGGGTCTGCCCTACGCCGCCTGGGGCATCGGCGTCAGCGCGAACAGCCAGCATAAGGACGCCGCGTGGAAGCTCGTCGAGTACCTGATGAGCCCGGACGTCAACGGTAAGCTCGTATCCCTCGCACACGCATTCCCCGGCAACGTGAAGGCCAAGCCCGACTTCGTCAGCTCCGACGCGATGTATGCGAAGGCTTTTGAAATCTTCAAATCCGGCTATCTCGCGAACGAGTTCGTCGGCCTCCCGGTCGCCGAGCAGCTCATGAGGTCCTTCGACGAGGAGATGCAGAAGATGCTCGACGGCAAGCAGAGCGCCGAGCAGGCTGCCGCCAATGCTCAGGCCAAATGGAATAAGCTATTCTGACGGCGCAACGGTAAAATGATTCGAGGCCGTACGGGCGGTCCGCGTTGTACGGCCTCGACCCTGGCGGGCGATCGGGAGGGAAACAGCCGTGCCGAGGGTGCACCCTTTGTGTCTGGAGAGAGGCAATTGAATACAATCGGGCATCGCGCAATCCATGGGAAAGAGGGCGTATGACGGGTCAGGAAAGAGTGGAATCGCGAAAGCCGTTTGTTTCGAACAGGGCGAAGCGGGCGATCACGCCATACTTGTACCAGGCGCCCACGATCGCCCTGATTGCGGCGCTCATGCTATACCCCATCATCACCGTCGTCCGTTATTCGCTCATGGACAATGTCATAATCAACAAGCATCCGATTTTCGTCGGGCTCGGAAATTACGCGACGGTTTTCGGAGACGCCACCTTCCGGATTTCCCTCGGCAATACCCTTTACTTCACGGTGGCCAGCGTCATTTTCCACCTGCTTATCGGATTTGGCTTCGCCCTGATGCTCAACTCCAAGCTGGTACGTCCGCTGGCAAGGAGTGTTCTTCGCGTTCTTTATATCATGCCCTGGGTTTTCACCGTCACTATCATAGCCATCATCTGGCGGTTGCTGCTCGATCCCGAAGGTATAGTAAACTACGTCCTGCACTCGCTGGCAATCATCCGCGTGAACGTTCCCTGGTTCTCCTCGGAACGGGCCGCGCTCCAGGCGCTGACATTCGTGAATATCTGGGCAGGTTATCCCTTCTACATGGTGAGCCTGCTTGCAGGCCTGCAGGTCATTCCTATCGACTTGTACGAGGCCGCCACGATTGATGGAGCCAACGGGAGGCAGAAGTTTTGGAACATCACCATTCCGCAACTGATGCCGATCATCATCAGCATCGCCATGCTCGATTTCATCTGGACGATGCAGGTTTTCCCGCTCGTCTGGATGACCACCGGAGGCGGCCCCATCCATTCGACCGAAGTCCTCGGGACGTATACCTACAAGCTGGCATTCAGCACGTATAACTTCTCGCTCGCTTCCGCGAGCGCGGTAATCATCCTGGTGTTGTCGCTGTTCGTCGCTTTCTTCTACGTGCGGCAGCAGAAGGCGAGGGACTGAACATGGCGGCGCCGATGAAACATAGAGGCATCTTTTTGATCCTCATCTGTGCCGGGCTCGCAATCGGTCTCGCCTACGCGATTTTCCCGGTGCTGTGGATGCTCTCCTGCTCTCTCAAGTCGAATACGGAGATTTTCGCGCTGCCGCCGGGGATACTCCCGAAGGTCTTTACCCTGGAAGCCTATCGGGCAATTTTGGGCAATAGCACAAAGGTCAGGTTCTTCCTGAACAGCTATCTCGTAGCCTCGTCGGTCACTCTGCTGACCTTGTTCGTGGCCATTCTGTCCGGTTATAGCTTCAGCCGGCATTTGTTCAGGTTCCGTAAGCCGCTCAATATGCTCATAATCGGCACGCAAACCGTGCCGCCCATCACGCTCCTGATCCCATACTTCGGACTCGTGGTAGCCTTCAAATTATACAACACGTATTTCGCCCTGATTCTCACCTACATGGTGTTCACCCTGCCGTATGCCATTCTGATGATGACCGGGTACTTCAACACGCTTCCGAAGGAACTCGACGAGGCGGTAATGGTAGACGGCGGATCCTCATTCAATGCCCTTTGGCGCGTGCTCGTGCCTATCTCGGTTCCGGGTATCGTGGCCACCGGCGTCTATACGTTTCTGCTCGCATACAACGAATTCCTCTTCGCTCTCACTCTGACCAAGACGACCAATATGCGTACAGTGCCGATAGGCATCCAGCTCTTGATGGGACAGCATGCATACCAATGGAACGAAATGATGGCTATGAGCATACTTGGCTCGCTGCCGATTCTGATTCTATACATGGTCGCCCAGAGATATTTCCTGGCCGGTATGACCGCGGGATCAGTCAAGGCGTAGCCGACCCGGGTCGCGATTTCGTCCACGCTGTCGGCCGTCGTCTTGAGGAGGCGCACGGCCGCACCGGCACCTCTCTCGCCCTGGTCGGCGCAGCCAAAGGCTACCGCCTCCATATCGTCAGCTCCGATGCCTTCAGCGCGGAGAAACGGGATCACATGGAGGCCCTCGGCGCCGAGCTGACCCTCGTACCCAGCGAGGGAGGCCGAAGACGCGAAGGACATGGCGAGGCGGCTCGCCCGCGAGGAAGCCGTCTTCGCGGGAACCTCTACGGGCGCCAACGTGCTCGCCGCGATTCGAGTCGCCGAGAGGCTCGGCCCCTCCTCGAAAATCGTCACGCTGATGGTCGATACGGGGCTGAAGTACCTGAGTACGGACTTGTACCGGAAGGCCGGCTCCGCCACCTGAGGGCATCCCCCTCGGTGCGCGAGTTCGCGAGGGCGGACTCGCGCCGCCCGGCGGACGGATGTTTTCTGCATTATTCGACAGGTTTTGTCCATTCCCCGCACATAAAAGTCATAATAGACTGCTAAGATTGGAGATGCTGTCCGAGCCGGAGACGGAAACCGCGGACCGGGTTCGGTTCGGTTTCGGATTTCGCATACGCGCATCGAGGTGACGATGGCTAGACGACTTCATGGTACGGCGTTTCTCGTGCTCGCGGCCACGGCCGTGATCGTCGTCTCCGCATGGGCTCTCGGCGCCCTCGGGGCCGTCGAGAAACTCGTCGGGCTCCCCGCCCTGGCGCTCGTCCTCGCGTTGCTTCCCGCCGCCGTCTCGGCCCTCGTCGTAATCGCCGCTGTGGAGTCCCGGATCATGGGAGTTTCCGCCCCGGTCGCCGACCTCGCCTCGGGCGAGAAGGATCTGACCAAGCGCATAAAGATCAGCGGCGACCGACTGGTGGGGCCTCTGTCCCGGGGAATCAACGTCTTCATCGCGAAGATCCACAACCTGATCATGCGCATGAAGATGCTCAACGCGTCCACGAGGAGCACGAGCGGCCGCCTCGAGTCCGGCGCCTCGGAGCTCGCCTCGGCGACCGAGGAGATCGCGGCGAGCGTGGGCAGCATGAAGAGCAACGGCGAACTCCTGAGCAGGGACCTTTCCGCGGCCGAGCGGGCGGTCGAATCGATCCGGACCTCGATCCGCGAGGTCGTCGGCCAGATCGAGGCCCAGGGCTCGGCGGTGTCGAACTCCTCGAGCGCCGTGGAGGAGATGATCGCCTCGATCCAGAGCATCGCCGAGGTGTCGAAGGGAAGAGGCCGCTCGATCGACGCGCTCTCCGAGCGCGCCCGGGCGGGCTCGGCCGACATGGAGCGGAGCCTCGAGGAGATGCGGGCGATCTCAGACGCCGCCGACACGATCGCCGAGTCCGCGAGCATCATCCAGCGCGTCGCGAATCAGACCAATCTCCTCGCCATGAATGCCGCCATCGAGGCCGCCCACGCCGGAGAGTACGGCAGGGGCTTCAGCGTGGTCGCCGACGAGATACGCAAGCTGGCCGAGACCACCGCCGTCAACTCCAAGGAAATCGCCGCGAGTCTCAAGGGCACGATCGCGCGCATCCACCGGGCCAACGAACTGGCCGTCCGGAGCTCCGAATCGGTCCGTTCCATGACCGAAACGATAGCCGACGTGGCCGGAGGGGTCGCCGAGATCGTCTCCGGACTCGACGAGATGCGCCTCGGCAGCGACCAGATAACCGCCTCCCTCGGCGAGCTCTCGGAGGCGACGACGAAGGTCCAGGCCTCGGCGAGGAGCATCGACGCCGAATCGGACCGCATCGAGTCCTCGATGCGGGGAGTCGCGGGCTTGTCCTCCCAGAGCGCCGCTTCCATGGAAGAGATGGGAAAAGCCGTGAACGATCTCCTCGAGGCATCCGGCGTCATCCGCGAGCTGGGCAGGGAGAATCTGCGCAACATCGAAGGCCTCGAGGCCGACCTCGCCCAGTTCGTCACCTTCGACGCGTCCGGCCTCAAGTCCGACGACGGCCAGCCCCTCCTCGTGTGGGACGAGGGGCGAAGGACCCCACCCTCCCGCCCTTCCCGGCCCGAATCCCTCCCCGAGTCCGACGCGCGGCACTGGCACGATTACGAGTACGCCGGCTGGGGCGTGCAGAAGGCGGCGCTTCCGGTCTCGGGAGCCGAGGGAGCGAGAGGCAAGCGCGTCGCGAGCGTGAATCCCGTCTTCCACCCCTACTATCTGGCGCACAACGCGGGCATGAAGAAGGCCGCGGCCTTCTTCGGCATCGAGCTCGAGCTCTATCCTCTGCCCAAGGCCGACTCCGACAGAATCCAGGCCCAGCAGATCGATCAGGCGATCCGATCGGGCGCCGACCTCGTGGCCTTCGCCGCGAACGACGTGGGCAGGAGCGAGGCCCTCATCCGGAAGGTGTACGAGGCCGGAATACCGATCATCGCCTGCACGAACATGCCTTCCACGGCGGCCTTCCCCTACATCCTGGGCTACACGGGGACCGACGAGTGGGGATCCTTCAGACTTCTCGCGCGCAAGCTGGCCGACGCCATGGGCAAGACGGGAGGCTACTGCATCGTGCAGCACGTCCCCGGCTCGGGCCCCTTCTTCGCCCGCACCTTCGCGCCCCTCACCGAACTGGCGTCCTACGCCCCCGGCATGTCCTGCCTCGAACGCGCCTACACCGAATTCGACCGCGCGAAGACGAAGGCCGCCGTCAAAGAATGGATTTCGAAGAGGGGCGCCTCGCTCGGCGGCATAATCTCGGCCGATCAGGGCACGGCTCTCCAGGGAATCGTCGACGCGATCGAGGAATCGGGAAGGAAGGACATCGTCGTCGTGGCCCAAGGGCACTGCAAGATATCGCTCGACCTCGTCAAGGAGGGGAAGGTCCTCGCCACGACCTACCAGCCCGCCGAGACCGACGGCGCCCTTCCCATCGCCATGGCCGTCGACTACTTCAACGGCATCGACTTCAACCCGATCAAGTATCTGCCGGCGAGGCTCATCACCTCCGACAACGTCAAGGACTTCTATCCGGCTCCCTGGTAGGGCGTTCCTGCGAGGCCGCCGATGATGAGCCTGGCGCAATCGGCCCGGATCGATCGGAACGGGAGCGGAGTCGGTCGACGCTCGTGGAACGGCGGTTCCGATGTTACCTACCGGCCGATCGGGTGTTAGCCTAGCGGGGAGCCGCTGAACGCTCCACTCTCTTCCTTTGACCTGCCGCCCCGGGGAGCCTTTCGTACCTCCTTCCCCGGGGCGGTCTTTTTATGCCTTGAAGCACGTTCAGGACTGGGTAGCGTCGAATATCCGGCAAATGCCTGTCCAATGCGGACTGCATAAGCCCGGATCCGCCCCCGCCCCTCCGAAGGATCGTCGCCTAAGGCCCTGGAGCCGATGGGCTATCGCGGGCACGTGAAACTGAAACTTCACGTCCTTTCACCTGTGAAAAGTTGCGCGTGATCAACTTGGTGAGGGCGCGTGACCAACTTGGTCGAGGCGCGTGACCAACTTGGTCGAGGCGCGTGACCAACTTGGTGAGGGTGGCCGCCCAAGTTGGCAGGGCTGATTTTCCAAGCCGGCAAGAGCGGCCGCACCACAGTATGGTCGGCCGGCGAAGTGTTATCGGGCACCGCATATCCACTGGCGAACGATTCATCCTTCACTCTCCAATGTCCGGCAAAGCTTCGATGCATATCGCCTCGGAGGTCAACAGGGATATTGAGCTTCTCTTTCCGGAGGCCGTGTCGCTAGAGATTTTTGACTATTTCCGCAGACACCATTCGTGGTTGCTGCAGAGAGCATTCTTGATTGTCGTAGAGAGTATTCTCGATTGCCGTAAAGACTTTTATCGACTGATTTAGAGATGTTTCCAGTCTGAAAGCAAAAGGCTTTCAGACTGCTCCTGCCGAAGCTGTGAACCGTTCCTTCTGCGCGGGGGCGGGGCGGCCCATTCCCTACCCCGGGCGCCTCGGCGGCGGCCGGGAGGCGCGTCAGAGCCTGCTCGTAATCCCCACCTGCCCCGCGACATGAGGATCGTACTGGAAATTGCGATCTTCCAGATATATCCCCGCCATGAGGGCGGCATAGAAGGAGAGCCTTGGCGTGAAAGCCTTCGACGCTATGCCCACGGCCTGGAGCGCGTGGGATTCGTAGCCCGAGGCGGGCACGAAGAGTATGGAGTCGTTCAAGCCCAGCATGATCCCGGGAAGAATCGTCGCGAGCGCGTAGACGTTGTTGGTCAGCTCGGTGTCTCTCTTGGCGAGGACGCAATTGGCGTAGGTCTCGTAGAAGTAGCCCTCGCCGCCGTCCACGTCGAAGTACATGATCTGCAGCGTATCGGCGAAGGCGAAGGGGCCGAGCGCGAATTGGAGCGTGGGTGCGGCGGAGAGGATGTACCCGGTCGTGTTCCTGGAGGGAAGGGAGGCGAGCGTCGAGGGGTCGAAGGCCGCATCGTAGCCCGACAGGTCGCGGAAACCGTAACCCAGGCCGCTGTAGTATCCCGCGAACTGGGCGGTGAAGGCGATGTCGAAAACGGCGATGGGCCTGATGTCGACGAAACCGCCTATGAAGTCGTACGCGGGCGAAAGATCGTTGACCAGCCCCAGGTCGATCTTGGTGGACTCCCAGAGCAGGCCCTTCTTCGGGACGAGAGGCATGCGATAGAAGAGCTTGGTGCCCAGCTGAACGCCGAGAGGGTTGATCGCGGCTTCCACATTCTGGTCCACATAGAAGCCGCGCGCTGCGGGATCGGCGAAAAGCAACGCCGCCGCGCCGGCGACGAGCGCGAACGCAAGGATGGACTTCTTCATTTCGCGGCACCTGCCTGAGCCAGTTTCCGAGTTTGATCGCTCGCTTCGCGAACACGAAAATCCATATGGGGACCTCGAAGAACTTCAGTTTTTAGAGGTCGACCATTGAAAAGGGACCTCAATAACCAACCACGGCATCGAGGTCCCCACTATATCATGCGTCGGAACGCGAGACATAGGCGCGGAGGCAAGACGGCGGCGGGGAGAAGCAAAGCGAACCCATCCTCCCCGCCCCTACGCGGTTAGACCAGAGACTAGAAGATCGCGTACTTGATGCCGACGTTGACGACGAGCGACCAGAAGGTGACTTTGTAAGGGTTGTCGGTCGTGGTGACTTCGGCATTGGTCAGTCCCATGTTGAACTCGAGCGAGGGCGAGAAGGTCAGGCGCTGTCCTATTCCGATGTCGGGCCCGCCGGAGAAGTGCAGACCGTACTCCCACTGAGAGGTGTTGCTGCTGTTCAGCGCGTTGTTACCGTTCACATATACGGTCGGAACCTGTGTCGTGTAGCTGAGCGTCGAGTTTCCTCCGAGGAAGTACGCGGCAAAGCCCCCGGCCCTCAGGGTCAGGCCGAGATTGGGCGAAACCTGCATGTGGCCGACGAGGGAGACCGGGATGAGAAGATAGTTGTAAAGAGAATCCGAAGTCTGAGTGGTCGCAGGGAGGCCAAACATGGGGACGGCTGCGTAGGTCGTGACCCCATGGAAGTTCAGTGCCGAATATTCCGCGCCCGCGGAGATGCCCAGCGCTACGGGACCCGCATCGACTACATAGAAATCGAGAACCAGTCCGCCCCCCGAGGCCAGATCAGCGCTCCCCGTCGAGTTGGAATTGGAGCTGGTACCCATGGTGAGGCCGGCGCCCGCCCGCGCCTCGATCTGGAGGCCGGGGCTGGCGGCAAGCGGAATGGCGATCGCCGACAGCAGAACGAACAGAGCAAGTATCACTCGCTTTTGCATCGCAAATCCTCCCGATGTGTGATAGTTATGCGAAACATATAGGGTATCTTTGCTCCGGCCGATGGCGATGTCAAGAAAAATAGTGCGGAGATGCGTGTTTATCATCGAAGTTTTGTGAAGTCGAAGTTTTGGCTATAAAAAATGAACGTTCATTCTTTTATTGACAGAGTTGAGCCCGTCGCAGTTTCCGACACCGTCGAACGGCGGCGGGGGGCAAGGGACGACAGAGGGTCGAGCGTATGGCGAGCCACCCTCTGTCTTACTGACCCGGCAATTGAAAACCGAATTGATCGGATCTCAGGGAGCAAGCCGCTCCGATTCACTTCCGATGGATGGGAAGGCGTAGAGTGAATGTGGAGCCTTTCCCGACCTCACTTGTAACGTCAATCGTGCCACTGTGAGCCTTCATGATCCCATAGACGACGGAAAGCCCGAGGCCGGTGCCTTGCCCCACGGGCTTAGTCGTATAGAATGGATCAAAGATCCTGGGCAGATTTTCCTGGGATATGCCTATCCCGGTGTCGGCTATGGATATCCAAACCTGATCATCCTGACGCTCGGTCCTGATGGTTATTGTCCCTTGTTCGGGAATGGCTTGCGCCGCGTTCACAAGGAGATTCATGAAGACCTGATTTATCTGGGAAGGAATACACTCCACCGCGGGTATGGGATAATACTCTCTTTTCAGTTCAGCCTTGAACTTTATCTCGTTCCAAACGAGGTTCAGTGTGCTATCCAGTCCGGCACAGAGATCGGCCGACTCCCATTTTGTTTCGCCGATACGGGAGAAATCTCGAAGGTCCAAGACTATTTTGCGCACTCGCGTCGTGCCTTCGATCGATTCATCGATCAGGCTGAGAATATCGCTGCGCAGATAGTCGAGGTCGATCTCCCGCTTTGTTTTTTCGGCTCCTCAGCAGAATCTGTGGGTGGTTTTTAGCTCCGGAAGAGCACCGAGCGTATGATACAAGGCCACTTCTATGGCTTTGAAGGTCCGAAAACCATAGGCTTTTCTGGTAATCAGTTTTTCCTTGTTGTTGAGACCCTCAACCGCACCCAATGAGATGACGTCTCGAGCCTTGAACCAGTTCAATATCTGACGCTGATGAGCGCGCAGCATCTGGGCTATTTTCTTCATCGGGTCGATACGGGAACGCATGGCTTTCTTGCACCAATCGAGCAAGTACTTTCCCGCGCTGGCCGGATAGATGTACTCCCAGAAGAAGCCGAATTCCTCCTTGAGTAGATAAGCGCGTACGGACTTCAGGTTGTAGCGCAGTAGTTCAGCTAATGTGGTCCCCTGCTTTTCCGTCAGGTTTTCCGGTCGCTTCAGGAGACACCAGCGTGTTTTCGTGAGCACCGGTTCGTACCCTTTGGCCTTGAGATCCTTGGTTTCGGCGGCGCGCACTTCGTCGAGGGCCGTGTTCATTTTCGCGACGATATGATAACGGTCAAGCACGTGCAATGCTCCCGCGGCCTTTTCCGCGATGACATTGAGATAGGGCTGCCACATGTCGCTGCAGATGAATTTGAGCGCGCCACCCCTCTTTGTGCCGAAGGAAGTGAAGAACTCCTTCAAGGTTTCTTCCGTCCGGTCCCGTCCGACCCATAGCAGCCTTTTGCATTCCTTGTTGATCTGGTACACGACGGTCAAGTACTTCTGCCCGTGCTGCCATTGAACTTCGTCAACGCCGATCGCGGTAATCGTTTGGATATCGCGATGCTCAAGCCCCCACCGTACAGCCATCTCCACGGCTTGGAACACATGATCCCACGTCGTCTTGAAAGCCCGCGCCACTTCTTTCCAACTCATTCTCTTTGCCCAGTCAGAGAGGAACCAGGCGTAGGTCTTGGTGAGCTGCTGCTTCCCTTCTGCCCACGGGACCGCTTCCACGACAACTCCGCAGTCGGGGCAGTCACAACGCCGCATCACGTAAACGAAAAAGACTTTGATACCCCAGAGCGGCACAAACTCGAACCGCCGGGGGGTAAGCGTATCGTACCCTCTGCATAGCTTTCCACACTTCGAACATTTCAGCCAACTATTAGCTCTGGCGACAATGTCCACCAAGAGCACGAGGGCCCCGCCTTCTTCTGTCATTCGAGTGCTTTTATAAACAAAGGACTGGAATTTCTGTACCCGGTTGAGTATACACTTGAGCTGCATCCTGCTTTCCCCTTCGACGTTGTTGGTGTTGCAACTACATCGTCGCAGGTTTGAGAGCAGGGTGCAATCTATTTGCCTTCAAGCAATGCCGATCTCCGCCTTGGAATTTCCCTCGTTTTTATCAAAATTCACCCACAGATTCCCCAATAGAGCCGTTTTTTCCAAGCGTTCGCTCGCCTCATGAGCGAGGGCTATCGCATCGTAGGCGTCCAAAAGCCGCAGGAGCGAGGTCGCATATTTTCGGAGCGTCATTAGGTTGGAATTTACAAAGCCGATGGGATTGTTGATTTCGTGCGCGACGCCTGCCGCGAGCTGTCCGATCGAGGCGAGCTTTTCCGATTGCAGAAGCTGGCTCTGCGCCTCTTCAAGCCTCAGAATGAGCTTCGCCTGCGCATCCTTCTCATGCTGCAGGTCATTGGTGATGCGCTCGTTCACCTGAAGCGTCGCTTCGAGCTCCCGAGTCCGATCGCGCACCTGGGCCTCCAGAACTACGGTGGCTTGTAAGAGACTGAAATCATTGCTGGCCGCGCTCGTAGCTTTTTCCGCCCGGTCCATGAGTGACCGCACCATTTTGTTGAGGCGTGTCACCTCCGCACGCAGCTCGGTTTCGGTACTCAGAGGCTGGGGTGTCGGTTCGCTCATGACGTAGCCGGCCGAAGTCCTATTGCTATCCCTGTGAGGGTTTGGTTGACATGGACTCCGTCGATCTGCTCCCCATAGGTGCTGAATCCGATCGCTTGGTTGCGCTGCAGGATCTTTTCGACGTTTTCCCTCAGTCCGTTTCTCGTCATTTCGAGATTTCTGAGGATGCAATCGCAAGCGATGACGAGCTGGGGTGGACCTATCTCCGCGCGGATTTCTTCGAACTTTGTTTGTAGGTTGGCGATGAGGTCGACGCCGCGCGCGACTCTGAGCACGATGCCCGTATCGATTGCGCTATAGAACGTAAGGCTTCCGATTTCGTTGGCTTTTTGGATGGATCGTACGTAGTCGGTTCCATCGATCAACACAACAACGGGCGACGCGGCGAACACCTCCGGACGGAGATCCCCGACCTGAACTCCAATGAGACGGGCATATTCGGTTGCCGCGGGAAGACCATTGATTTCATTGACGATTCTGCGAGCGGGATCGGCATCGGTGACGACGAGTCGCTCTTCGGCCCGAACGAAATGCTGCGTCCTGAAGACTTTGAAGGGGAGATCGGTCGTACATAAAGCGAGGACGGCGGCATTCGCCCGAAAGGCTCCATCGGAGAATACGAGAGTACGCTCGAACTTCAGATCATCACCGGCCGATCCTCCGAACAGGCGTACTTTCCCCAGGCCATTCTGAAGAGCCCTCGCCACCTGTTCCTCACGGAGGGAAAGACCGTCCACCAGGAGGAGCGCAAAGCTATTTTCGGGTCCTGCCTGGGGATCTCGGAGCTCGAGTTCACGAAGAAGTGCGCGGCTTGCAGCCTGCCCTTCCGACATCGAGAAATGCTCGAGGTCGTCGATACGAGTGACGAGAACGGTTGTGTGACCGGAGGGGAAGCTCATGCCCGTCAGACTATGCTCACGGTATCCCGCAGGCCCGATCTCTCCCGCTGTCGTACAGCCGATAAGAGGAAGGCCCACAAAGAGTCTATTGAGCTCATCGGCCAATACAGGAAGATCATAGGTGCTGGAGCAGAAGAAGACCACGAGGGCGGCGTTGTCCTGGGCCACCGCGGCGTGGAACTCCCGGGCGGCCTCTCGTGCGTCAGTTGCGCATGACTGCCCGCGTCGTATTTCCCCCTGGCCGTCCATCCTGCCCTCCAGTCACGTCGAGTAGCTCGATTATTCCCTAATTTTAGTACAAATCATGCTATCACGCAAAAATCCTCCGCAGCTCGGCGAAGGTGATCGAGCTACGCGGAGTGATCAAGCCCGAGAACGAATTATCGGCGTTTGCCACACAATTGTTCCTCCGCAAAGGCCATCACGCGACCTCCATTTCGGATCTTGCGCAAGCTTTGGAGATGACGAAAGGCGCGCGCTATCACCATTTCCCGAGCAAGGAAGCGACATACTCGGACTGTTCTAGTTTGATTCCCAGCGCTTCCGACAAAAGGGAAGGAATTTTTCTGCCGTGGTACACGAAGAACATACCTGGATCGTCATTATTGGGTAGAGATCATAGGGAAGGAATGAGGATTTTTGCAGAAGGAGGCGACGTATGGACATCTGGGGCAAAGTCTCGTGTCAGTTCGGCAATCCAACAGGAATACTTGGGAAGGTCGCTGGTTTCATCATGTCGCATCGAGGCTCGAACCTTGAGCGTATCGATTGGGCGATAGAGTTATTGAAGCTGAAGTCTGACGACAGGGTGCTCGAGATAGGTTTCGGTCCGGGCATCGCTATAGAAAAAATGGAAACGATAGCCTCTAATGGTCTAGTGTATGGCCTCGATCATTCTACGCTTATGTATCGCCAGGCTTCTTCGCGAAACCGGAAGGCCATAGCGGCAGGCACCATCAGGTTGTTTCTCGGTTCGGTGGCTGATATCCCAAAATTCGAGTTTCAATTCGACAAGGTGCTCGACATCAACTCATTTCAGTTCTGGGACGAACCTGTCGACCGGCTGCGGCAACTGAAAAAGAACATCAAAAAAACCGGAACCCTCGTACTCGTTCACCAACCGAGGAACCCGAAGGCTACAGATGACAGTGCGAATGAAACGGCCAAAGAATTCAGTCTACTCCTCAAGGAGGCCGGGTTCAGCGACGTCATCATCGAAAAACACCAGATGAAACCGGTTGCGACGATTGGAGTGGTCGGAATAAACAATTAGACCCTCTTGGATCTCATGCCGATCATTTCTTATAGAGAAATCTTTTCGAGAGCGGCGCCCTTTCTGCACTTTACGTGCCAAGCACACATCTCTCCTTTCCCTTTGACAAAAATCGTCCTTTCCGCTTCGAAGACAAACTCGTCCTGAATCAATTGATGCGTCGAATCTGAAACTTGTATAACGTCCCGCATCCCATGGGACTCCATTCGGCTGGCGGTATTCACGGCATCACCCCAAAGATCATAGCTGAACTTCTTGCGCCCAATGACTCCAGCGACTACCGTTCCGGAATTGATTCCAATTCTTAAAGAAAGTTTCGTATCATGGAATTCGTGCGTCATGCAATAATCCCGCATATCTATCGCCATTTCGGTAATTGCCATCGCATGATCAACTCGTTTTTGCG
>CAWBCC010000011.1:0-238904 GCA_963787185.1 uncultured bacterium
AGATATGATCGATTCTTGTGGACGGAATAGAAAACGGACGTTTCTTCACGGTAAGGTTTTGTCGCCAAACACAACCGCCGGGAAGGAGAACGTCCGTGAGCAAGACTATCATCGAGACTCGAATCAAGGCAACGCCCGAGACCATGGGGGCGCTGGAAATCATCGTGCGTGAAGGGGCGAGGAAGATGCTGCAAGCCGCGTTGGAGGCAGAGATTGAGGAGCATCTTTCGCGGTTCAAGAATCTCGTCGACGAGGAGGGGAAACGTCTGGTGGTGAGAAATGGCGTCATGCCCGAGCGAACCGTGCTCACCGGAGCGGGGCCGATTGCCATCACGCGTCCCCGCGTGGATGACCGGGCATTGAGCGCCAGGGGAGAGCAGCGGTTCACGAGCCGGATACTCCCACCCTTCATGCGGCGGGCGCCAAGCATCGATACCCTCGTGCCGGTGCTGTATCTCAAAGGCATCTCAACCGACGACTTTCCGACGGCGTTGGAGGCGATCCTTGGTCCTCAGGCGAAGGGACTTTCGGCGAGTACCGTCGTGCGCCTGAAGGAGATATGGACCGAGGAGTACGGGGAGTGGTCGAGACGGGACCTTGCAGGGAAACGCTATGTCTACGTCTGGGCAGACGGCGTGTATTGCAATGCGCGGCTTGAGGACGAACGCGCCTGGCTGCTCGTCGTCATGGGCGCCGATTCATTCGGCAACAAGGAATTGCTTGCTGTATCCGATGGCTACCGCGAAAGTGCGCAGTCGTGGAAGGAGATTCTCCTCGATCTGCGCTCCCGTGGGCTTGAGAAAGCGCCGGTGCTCGCAGTATGCGATGGCGCGATGGGCTTCCAGGCCGCCGCCGCGGAGGTATGGCCAGAGACGCGTATCCAGCGGTGCTGGTTCCACAAGACCGGGAACGTTTTGGACAAGCTCCCCAAGTCGCTCCAGGCGAAGGCCAAGGGAATGTTGCATGACCAGTACCTTGCGCCCACCCGTGAGGACGCGCTCAAAGCCTTCGACCTCTTCGTCAATTCCTTCGGCGACAAGTACCCGAAGGCCGTGGAATGTCTGGTGAAGGACAAGGACGACCTCTTCGCCTTCTACGATTTCCCTGCCGCTCATTGGCTCCACCTGCGCACCACGAACCCCATCGAGTCGACCTTCGCGACGGTACGCCTACGCCACCGGCGAACGAAGGGCAACGGGACTCGCAAGGCAACGCTGGCAATGGTCTACAAGCTTTGCAGGGAGGCAGAACAGGGTTGGCGCAAGTTAGACGGATTCAAATTCATCCCACTCGTGGAAGCGGGAGTAAAGTTTGTGAATGGAGAGCGGGTTGATGAAGCGGCGGCCTGACCGGAAAATAGTTCAGATTTCCAATCCACAACTATTGACAATATCTCGTCTTAATCTTCTCCAACCCGTAAGAATCCGCAAGTTCATCAAAATGCGAAAACATCTCATTCAAGATCTCGACAATTCTTGTTGGGCTTAGCGCCGCAGAAATTGGCGTAAAATCCACAATATCGGCAAACAGGATGCTTGTATTGTCATATTGATCCGCGATTATCCGTTCCTCTTTCTTTAGGCTTTCGGCGATTTCGGCGGGCAGTATATTCAATAAAAGCCTATCGGCCTTTTCATTTTCCTCGACTAATTTCCTGCTTAGAATAAGATTCTGCCGAATGTAATAGAATACTATAAGAAGTAAATAACTTGAAAAGCTCACGGCATTAAGCATAAATAGGTTTGAAATGACCTGCGCCGGGAAATGGTTTTGCGTTATGGGAAAGAAAGGCTGGACAAGGCCAATACAAACAAATACCGCTACAGTCGCAATGAAAACGCGAAGGCCATGCATCGGTCTTTGCACAACAAGCGTACATATCGGAAAAACGAATATCCAAAGCAATACAAAACCTGATAGTGCAAACCCGCCCAAGAGAATGTGATCGGCGCAAAGTGCGATCGCGTAAATGGTTCCCCAATAATACCAATGGGCGGCATATCTTCGAATGAAGCCATAGCTTATCAGCCCCAATGAATTCAAAACGCCTACCGACAGATCAATTCTGCCAATGTATTCCTGATGATAGTGAAAGTGCATCAAACTGTACATAAACCAAAAAAGAGTCCCGAATAGGACTGTGACTATCGCGATGGTCTTCTTTAATCTCCACTCATCCGAATCGATAGAATCTGCGGAGTAGCGTGATACTAATGAAAGTATCGTATCTGTGAATCGAGATTTTCCGGATAAACGGCCAGGCTCGACATTTGCAATGACCCTAGCATTTATCGCCCCGATATCATATCGTCCGGGCCGTGCGTGAAGGCGACTACTCCCTGCCATCATATCGGGTGACCTTCTTTCGGCATTCAGCAACAAGAACCGGTCTTCGTCGATGAACCGCAGCTCGTGCCGCCGTCGCAGGTCGGCTCCGTACCACGCAGTTTCCCGATAATGATCGATGCGGCGCAGCCTACGCCCGCCTTGACCGTAAGGGCAGCGACCGGGCAGTTCCGGGCACAGGCGCCGCATTCCATGCAAGTTGCCCTGCTCGCTATCATGGCTTTCCCGGCCTCGATCCGGAAGACCGCATGTGGGCAGACATCGACGCATGCGCCGCAGCCGATGCAGACTTCATCCTTCAGAACGAGAGTCTCGCCATTCTTGGGATAGGTGAGCTTCATACTAGGCCTCCTAGACACCCAGGATCTTCGCCGTGCCGCCGGTGACGAGACTCGCCATAAGGGAGATGACCATCGGCCAGAAGCTCCGATCCACTTCGAGCAGCGCGCCGGGCTGGCAGGTATAGGTCGATGCGCCCGTGAAGTTCATGGCAAGAAAAGCGACCAGGGGAGTAGCGAGAAGAATGCTTGCCACCGAGGTCATCGGCGACATGTGGAAGAGCAGAGCGCACAGTATGGCCCACGCCGCTCCAAGCACCGCCCCTTTAACGACAAAGGCTCGCGAAGGGAGCCAGGGCAGGATGGCCGGGAATACTATCGTACCCAAAGGAATCGTTCCGAGGATGAGCACGGCCACAGGGATCGCTCGTGCAAGCCAGAGCGCTCCCAAGGGGAGCCCATAGAGCCCGGCGAGCACGACCGCAATCAGGATGCCCGGCCACGAGTGGACGATTTCGATGGGAGAGACGACCATCCTGTCACGAAGCTTGAACGTGACCTCCCGCATCGTCTCGCTCTTTTTTCTATCGGCAGCGAGCCAAGCGGGGACGTCTTGGGCGCGCACGGGGCCCCACTCGATGCGGAATCCAGACTGACGCGCCACTTCGGTCGCACAGACGCCTGAGGCCCCAAGCTGAGGGAGGGTGAGCAATCGATGCGTCACGAGTGAGGAGAGCTTCACTTTGGCGACGCGCGAGACCAGCTCTGCGGTGCCGAATGTCGCCTTCCCAGCCGCGCACCATACGTTGATGCCCTTCGTATCCAGGACAAGTATCCAGGCATTCAAGCCGCCGAGGCATGATCGCAGCGCGTCGAAGCTCATCTTGTAGTTCGCCGTGACGAAGACCTGCGACAGAGGCGTCGGATCGCCGACTGCGTAAATGCCCGGAAGAACACCATAGCTCATGCGCCCGATGCCCCAGCGCGCCTTGATGGAGCCAAGGCGGTCGGCGAAAGATAGCTCGGTCCTGACGCGGGGGACGGTCCGTCCATTGCGCAGGATGAAGGACGCCACCCAAGGCCTCCTGAGTTGGGTGAGGGCGATAAAGCCAGCCTGGGCTTCCACCGCTTTGGGATTGTTAGGTGTTACAAAACTCATTTGGACTCCTCCGCTGGGCCGGCATGGCATCCGGGTGCCGTGCCTGAGAGTCGCCAGGTCCGCAGCGCGGCAATGAAGCGCGGCATCATCTCGAGCACGAGATCGCGATCCTTCTTGGAAAATGAGGACAGAAAACCTTCGTAGTAGGCATCGCAGAGCTCGTCGATCTCAGCAACCTTCATGCGTCCCGTAGCGGAGAGATTGACGAGATATCGACGGCGGTTCGCGGGGTCCTCGCCGCGTTCCAGCAGCCCGAGCCTGACGAGGTTGTCGACTGCGCGAGACAGGGTCGATGCGTCGAGCTCGAGGGCCTCCGCGAGCTCGCCGACGCTCGGCTCCTCCCCTCCCGCGACTTCCAGAAGGACATAGCACTGCGCTTGGGTCACCCCGCAGCATTCGGTCTGGCTAGCGAGAGAGAGCTCAACTTGCCGCTCGAGGGCTCGAAGATCTTTCCTAAAGGAGCGGATTGCCGATGATGAAGCCTTCGATGACGATGCCATGCTTAGCTAATACTGCATTATACATATAATGTCAACACCATATGATAGATTCGCCGAACCTGCGTGCCGGCATACCTTGACTGTCTGCCGGCATATGCATATTTTTTCGGCCTACCCCGATTTTGATACGGAGGCTCGTATGGCCGTCGACATAAAACACATTTGGGAAGAGTATCGATCGAGACTGTTCGAATTCGTGAAAAGTCGCGTCGGTGATCCCGATACGGCGGAAGATATCATCCAGGACGTATTCGAAAAAATACTCACTAGAATCGATTCGCTCAAATATGGCGTCAAGCTGCAGAGCTGGATCTACCAAATCGCCCGCAACGCCATCGTCGATTATTATCGTTCGAAGAAACCGACTTCGGAATTGCCGGAATTACCTCAGCCGGCCGAAGAATCGACTCCCGGAGACTTGATCGAGCTTTCGGAATGCCTCATGCCGATGATCGAAAGACTGTCCGAGCCGTACAAAAAGGCGGTCCTGCTCTCCGAGATAGAAGGCAAGACGCACAAGGAAATCGCGGCGCTGTACGGCATTTCGCTGTCCGGATCGAAATCCAGAGTGCAACGCGGACGGGATAAACTGAAGGAAATGCTTTCGGAATGTTGTCGGCTGGAATTCGACCATAATGGTCGGTTGGCGGGTTACCAGCCGAAACGGGATTCCTGCAGTGATTGTCATCCATAATTGTTCCGAATCCTAGCACCGTCGAAAGTTGCGTCCTTTCAGGGAATTCTCCGTCTATGTAGGTGAGTGCAACTCATCCATCAATTTCCCGAGGAGATTCATATGAAAGGCCTGTCGAATGATGAAATCCGCAGCACAGTACGCGAAACCTATGGCAAGGTCGCGACCGCGGAAACAGCGGTCTGCGGCTGCAATGGCGACGGTTGTTGCGGCTCCGCCAAATCCGCGACGGCCGCGGAATTGTCATTGGCCATGGGCTATTCGCGCGACGAGGTCGGGGCCGCACCCGAAGGCGCGAACATGGGGCTGGGTTGCGGAAACCCGCAGACCATCGCGGGTCTGAAAGTCGGCGAAATAGTGCTCGATCTCGGCAGCGGCGGCGGCTTCGACGCCTTTCTGGCTGCACGTCGGGTCGGAGATTCGGGGCGAGTAATCGGCGTGGACATGACTGCCGAAATGATTTCAAAGGCAAGAACCAACGCCGACAAGGGCGGTTATCGAAATGTCGAATTCCGACTCGGTGAAATCGAATCCCTTCCGGTCGCCGATGGAACGGTGGACGTGATCATCTCGAATTGCGTCATCAATCTGTCCCCGGATAAGCCGCGTGTATATTCCGAGGCTTACCGCGCCCTGAAATCGGGGGGCAGGCTGGCTGTCTCCGATATCGTAACTCTCGCCGAGCTTCCCGAAGAGGCCAAGAAGGATCGGGCTCTCTATTCCGGTTGTATCGCCGGCGCATCGAGGATTTTCGAAGTTGAAGATATGTTGCGGTCGGCCGGATTCGAGAACATAAGCGTAAAGCCGGTCGGGGCAAGCAGGTCCCTCATACGCGACTGGATGCCCGAGATGGATCTTACCGACTACGTTCTGTCGGCCTCGATCGAAGCTTTCAAGCCCTCCCATGGCGAGCCGGCCGAAGCGATGAAAAATACAATCGGGGAAATCCTTGGAGCTGCTGAACACATCTGCTGCGGCGGACCTCCAGCCGAGGGAGTCGACGCCTGCTGTGAATTGGACGCCATCGAGAAAGGGAGAGGCAATGGCGGATGCGGGTGCAACAGGCGAGCACCCGGAGCCGATTAGGCCGATTCGCGCCGGAGGGACTTGGACTGGCGGATCGAATCGAGCTCGGGGTTTGGGAGCAGTGCGCCAAGAAAGCTTGAGAGTGCTTGCCGGCGCGATTCAATATTGACGGATGTCCCGGGAATCAACGCGACAATTCTGAAATAATCGCTTTTCGCACACGTGCGGCGACAAGCCCCCGGGTTAGCGCGAGCCTGTCGCACGGGCATGGATTTACTTCGAGTAGGTCTTTTTGGCGAGAGTGGGTTTCTTCGCGCCTGAGGCGACCGGTTTTGTGACCGCGGGGGCAGCCGCAACTTTCTTCGCTTCGGCACTTACGAACTTTTCGAGCTCTTCGAGATCCGACTGAAGTTTGGCGGCCCTGGTGTTGATCGCGCTCAATTTTGTCGCGACTTTTGCGAGAGGATTACTCTTCGGCATGCGTAACGCTCCTATAGCAGAGATACGTCATTATAATCCGCGCCGGTCGGCTTGGCTAGTTTATGTTTTGAGATCAAGGTCATCCCGGACTCGATGAAGCGGAAACCCGGAAGCGCCCGACCTCGGAAATTGGAACGAATCGAGGCCGGGCCATGAGACCCCGGCTCACTTCGCGGGGGGAATGGCACGCCGAGGATGGTTCAGCCTTATGATGGTCCGAAGATCTGTACAAGCCTTGTCTCTCCATCGCCATAGAGCCGCCGAAGGTTCGTGACCCACTCGACGGCCTCCTCATTGGTATCGACCCGGATGACGGTGAAACCGGGTATCAGCTCCTTACCCTCCAGAAAAGGGCCGTCCGTGATTGAGACCTTGCCCTCGGCAAGGAGTATCTTGGTCTCCTTGCGGTGTAGTCCACCGCCGGTGATGAGGATCCCCTTCTTGATGGACTCTTCCATGAACTTTCCCAACTCCGCAGGGTCCCGAGGCTGCTGCCTCTCCTTTGGGGAACCGTAAACAAAGAATTGCATATCCTTCTCCTTCGGCGAGGTCTCGGCACCGGCGATCCTGCCGGGCGTTCGCCTCGCCACGCCTGATCTCGTCAAGTAGTCGTACGCGGACAGGAAGAAGGGACAATTTGAAAAGCTTTATCCTGAAATTTCTGCGAGCCGTTTCGCCAAAAAGCGGCGTTCCGGTTCCTGACGGGCGAGCTCGAGGGCGCGGCGATAGGCCCTCATTGCCTCCGAAGAACGCCCCAGCCTTCGATTGAGGTCCGCGCGCGCGGCCTGCGCGGGAAGGTAGCCCGCAAGCTCGCCTCGGTAGAGCAGTGCATCGACGAGGGCCAGTCCCGCCTCCGGCCCATCCCGCATCGCCACGGCGATCGCTCTGTTGAGCTCTACGACCGGCGTGGGCGTCTTCTCCAGCAGCATGTCGTAGAGGCGAACGATCTGGACCCAGTCCGTCGCTTCCACCGACCCTGCCGCGGCATGGACGGCTGCTATGGCTGCCTGGAGCGTATAGGACCCGAACCGTCCCGACTGGAGGGCGCGGGCCACGAGGCCGACTCCCTCCCTGATCCGCTCCCCATCCCAGAGCGACCTGTCCTGCTGTTCGAGCGGGACCGGGTCACCGTCGGCATCGGTGCGCGCGGGCCGACGGGATTCGTGCAGAAGGATCAGCGCGAGCAGGCCGATCGCTTCCGGCTCGGGGAGAAGGTCCACGAGGAGGCGAGACAGGGACAGGGCCTCCTCGGCGAGGTCCCGTCGAACGAGCGTCTCTCCCGCCGTGGCGACATAGCCCTCGTTGTAGACGAGATACACGACTTGGAGAGCGGGCTCCAGGCGTTTTCCGAGCTCGGTGCGCGAGGGAATCTCGTAGGGGATTCGCTCGGCGCGGATTCGTTCCTTGGCACGAGAGATGCGTCTCTTCATGGCCTCGGGAGCGACGAGAAAGGCGCGCGCGATCTCTTCGGTGGTGAGGCCACAGACCTCGCGGAGCGCGAGGGCAATCCGGGCGTCCTGCGGCAGCAAGGGGTGGCAGCAGGTGAAGATGAGCCTGAGCTGATCGTCCTGGATAGTTTCGTCGTCCGACGCCTCGCTCTCCGCGGAAGACTCACTGTAGTCCCGGGCCGCCGCGGCCAGAGCCATAGCGTCGCGACCTCGTCGTCGAATGGCGTCGATGCCCTTGAATCTGCCGACCGACACGAGCCAGGCCCGGGGATTCCGAGGCAGGCCGTAGCGCGGCCACTGCTCCAAGGCGGCCTGGAATGCCTCCTGGAGGGCCTCCTCGGCCGTGTCGAAGTCGCCGAGAAGGCGTATTAGCGTCGCCAGGACTCTTCGCGACTCGTCGCGATAGAGATCGGCGATCTGTTCGCTCAATGCCCGCGTCGAATCCACTTTTCGTACCCGGCTCAAAGATACTGCGCGGCCTTGCATGCGACTATCATGTCGACGCCAAAACCGCGGCGACCGACGGCGACAACACTCTATCCTCTTGATGCCCGGCTTGTTGGCACCATCGGGGGGCTCTCCGCGGGGTCAGGCTCCGAGCTGGACTTCGGCCGGAGCGGGGTGCATAATGGGACAAGGATAGGACCGTGGTCATCGTCATCCCGTTCGCCGGCGCGGCCGCCGTTGCCTCTCTCTTTGCCTGGCTCTTCTCGCTCGAGGGCACGAAGGGCCTTGGAGAATGGGGCTGGGACAAGGTCTACGTGGCCGTTGCCGGCCTCGGCCTGCTCCCCCTCGTCCTTGCCCTCGGCACGCTGCCGAAGTTCGGGACCGGGTTCCCGTGGCCGTCCGCGGCGTTGGCCATCGCGGCCACGGCCGCGAGCTCCCTCGCCTTCGGAGCATCCGCCGCGATCTTCGGCTTCATCGTCTCGAAGTCCCATGCCCTTGCGCAGCCCCTGCGCCGACCGAGGCTCGTCGACCCGGGAAAGGGTCTCGTCCCCGCGGAGGCAGGCACGCTTCGCCTGGCCCTCTCCGCCGACCCGCATTGGGGCGCGGACACGGCCAACGGTCCCGCTCGCCTCGCCATCCTGAAGGGCGTCGCCGCCGAGAGGCCGGCCCGCGATGCATTCTTCATCCTCGGGGACAATACCGAGTTGGGCATGGAGGACGGCCAGTGGGCCGAGGAGGCGAGGGATCTCGCCGCCAACCTCGGGACGCTTGCGGTCCGCCCCCTCCTCGGGAACCACGACGCCGCGATCGACGGGCAATATCATTACCGGGCATACTTCTTTCCGAAGGGCCTCACGACGGATTCGGGCAGTCCATATTGGTACTCGATCGACGCGGGATGCGCGCGCCTGGTCGTCCTCGATCTCCTCTGGGGCGCCGAGGACTTCACCGCTTCCAAGCGGGCCTGGCTCGAGAGGACCCTGGCCGCGACACCCGAAGACAGGCGCATCATCGTCCTCTCGCACTGCTTCTTCGTGAGTTCGGGCTACGTCTACGGCCGGAAGCCCTGGTTCGACCATTACGGAACCATAGGCGTCGTGGCTCCAATCTTGGAAAAACACGAGGTCGACCTCGTCGTCCAGGGCCACAATCACTACATGGAGTTCCTCGAATGCAACGGGATCGCCTACGCGACGATCGGCTCCATGGGCGCCAAGCCGGACCCGGAGCCTACCCACGTCTCGCCTTGGTCGAAGTGGCTGCTCCGCGACACCTGGGGCTGGCTCGACCTCGACGTCACGGTCGCCGGCATCTCCCTCGTTTTCAGGGACTGCTCAGGGAAGACCGTCCACGAGGAGGCGGTCCCGGCAAGGTATCGAAAACGGAGTCCGATAAATCCGGCCTGACGCCATTTTTTTACGCAACTTTGACGAAGGATAGCCGCCGATCTCGGCTATAGTACACCAGCAGGCTGTTGAAATACTCGAAGCATTCCAACCGCGACTATCGTCGCGACGCCTGCTTTGCAATTGCTCGCGCGAGCCTTGCTCGCGAAAGACCTAAGGTTTTCTGCGCAATTGCGAGTTTCAAGGTAGTTTTGAAAAAGGCTCCGTAGCCTTTTTCAAAACCCTGCTAGGAGGCACCATGACGGCAGCTGCCCCGGGTGAAAGAGCGTCCGGCGCGAGAGAACTGTCTCCCATCGCCCTGCTCGCGATCCTCGGCGGACTGAATCTTTTCAACTATTTCGATCGATACATCCTCTCGGCCGTACTTCCCTACATCCAGTCGGATTTCAGACTCGGGTACGGCGACGCCGGCAGGATCAATACCGCTTTCATGATCGGCTACTTCGTCACTTCGCCGCTATTCGGGTACTTCGGCGACCGGGGAAGCCGCAAGTGGCTGATCGCGATCGGCATCTTCGTATGGAGCGCGGGCACGGTGCTTTCGGGCTTCGCCCCCGTTTTCGCGCTCCTCATGCTGTTCCGGATCTTCGTCGGCGTGGGCGAGGCGAGCTACGCGAGCATCAGCCCGAGCCTGATCGGCGATTCCTACGACGCGAAGCGGCGCAACATGGCCATGACGATTTTCTACACCGCCATACCCATCGGCGCCGCCCTCGGCAACATTCTCGGGGGCGTGATAGCCGCGCGAGCGGGCTGGCGCGTGGCCTTCTTCTGGGCGGGCGCGCCCGGACTCGCCCTCGCCTTCTGCCTGCTTCCTTTCAAGGACACACCCCACAGCCGCGAGGCTCTCGCGGGCAGTTCCCCCTCCGGGGACCGGGTCACGCCCGCCTCGGTCTTCCGGCTCTTCCGCCTGCCGAACTACACTCTGACCATCGCCGGATACGCGGCCTACACCTTCGTGGTCGGCGCCTTCGCGGTCTGGGGTCCCTCCTATCTCCACAAGATCAACGGCCTCGGCCAGGAGGCGGCTGCGACCTTCTTCGGCGCCGTGCTGGTCGTCTGCGGTCTGGTAAGTACGCTCGTCGGAGGCCTCATCGCGACGGCCTGGCAGCGAAGAACGCGGAGCGGGTACGCGCTCATGCTCGCCCTCTCCGTGGCCCTGGCGGTGCCCACTTCGCTTGTGGCCTTCTTCTCGAGGAATCTCGCCCTGTCTATGTCCGCCTTCGGCCTGTCCATGTTCTTCCTCTTCCTCTCGACGGGGCCGGTGAATACGCTCATCGTCGAGACGGTGCCGGGAGAGCTGCGCGCCAGCGCCATGGCGCTCTCGATCTTCGCCATCCACCTTTTCGGCGACATGTGGTCGCCCGAGATCGTCGGCCGGATCAGCGACTACTACGGCAGCCTGCGGAAAGGCGTGCTCATCCTCCCGATGGTTCTCGTCCTCGCGGCCGCGGCTTGGGGGGCCCTCGCGGCGAGAATGCGCCGGGACAGGCCGTGAAGGGTTCCGGACTGCGGCGGCCCGCCCTGCGATGTCTTGGAAATGTCCGACGTAAAAAAGGGGCCGCCCTTTTTGGACAGCCCCTTTATCGTGGCAGGTATCGGTATCAGCTCTTCCCGCCCCTGATCTCCACGCGCCTGATTTTGCCGGAAATGGTCTTGGGCAGCTCGCCCACGAACTCCACCACCCGCGGGTACTTGTAGGGAGCAGTCACCTTCTTCACGTGCTCCTGGAGCTCGACCTTCAGGTTGTCGCTGGGGACCCAGCCCTTGGCCAGCACGACGGTCGCCTTGACGATCTGACCGCGGTCGGGATCGGGCACCGCGGTGATGGCGCACTCGAGCACGGCGGGGTGCTCGAGCATGGCGCTCTCCACCTCGAAGGGACCTATGCGGTAGCCCGAGCTCTTTATGACATCGTCTGCGCGGCCGATGAACCAGTAGTAGCCGTCCTCGTCGCGGTAGGCCATGTCTCCGGTGTAGTACACGTCGTCGTGCCAGACCGAGTCGGTCAGGGCCTGGTCGCGATAGTAACCGCCGAACATGCCCACGGGCCGCCTGACTCCGGTCCGGACCACGATCTGCCCCTCCTCGCCCGCCTCGCAGGACCGGCCGTCCTCGTCGACGATGTCTATGTCGTAACCCGGCGTGGGCTTGCCCATCGAACCGGGCTTGGGCTCCATCCACGGGAAGGTGGCGACCACGACGGTGAGCTCGGTCTGCCCGTAGCCTTCGCGGAGCGATATGCCCGTCTCCTCCTTGAAGCGGCTGTAGACCTCGGGATTGAGGGGCTCGCCTGCGACCGCGCAGTACTCGAGCTTGGAGAAATCGTAGCTGCGCAGGTCCTCCTTGATGAAGAAGCGGTAGATGGTGGGCGGTGCGCAGAACGAGGTGACGCCGTGCTTCGCCAGGACGGTCAGCAAGTCCTTGGGCACGAAGCGGTCGTAATCGTAGACGAAGACCGCGCACTCCGAGAGCCACTGGCCGTAGATCTTGCCCCAGACGGCCTTGGCCCAGCCCGTGTCGGAGACGGTGAGATGGAGGCCGCCCTTCTTGACGTTCTGCCAGTATTTCGCCGTGAGGATGTGGCCGAGCGGATAGGTGAAGTCGTGCCTGACCATCTTGGGCATGCCCGTCGTGCCCGAGGTGAAGTACAGGAGCATGATGTCATCGTTCCGGCTCCCTCGGTCGCCGCCGGGCCGGACGAATTTCTCCGAGGCCTTTTCGACGCCGGAGCTGAAGTCGAGCCAGCCCTCGCGCGTGACGCCCAGCGCGGCCTTCGCTACGAGTGTAGGCGAGAGCGGCTGCGCCTCGTCGACCCGGGCCTGGACCTCGGCGTCGCCCACGGTCACGATCATCTTGATGTCGGCGGCCTTGTTGCGGTAGACGATGTCCTTGGTCGTGAGGAGGTGGGTCGCGGGAATGGCGATGGCGCCCAACTTGTGCAGGGCGAGAATGGAGAACCAGAACTCGTAGCGCCGCTTCAGGACGAGCATGACCGGATCGCCCTTGCCGATCCCGGCAGCGGCGAAAAAGTTGGCGGTCTTGTCGCTCCAGGTCTTGAGCTGGGCGTAGGTGAAGGTGGCCTCTCCGCCCTTTTCGTCGCACCAGACCAGGGCGGGCGCGTCGGGCGTCCGACGCGCGAGCTCGTCCATGACGTCGTAGGCAAAATTGAAGTTCTCGGGCACCGAGACGCGGTAGCCCTCGACGAAATCCTCGTACGACGAATAATCCAGACGCGATACATATTTTTCGAGCATCGTCGAACCCCTATAGGATTATTGCCAGGAAGCGCGCGGTTCGGCCCCCCAGGGCTTTCATGCCGTGCGCCGCGCCCGAATCGAAGAAGATGGAGTCGCCCTCTTCCAGGACGAGCTCGCGGCCGTCGATGAGGAGCAGCAGCCTTCCTTCGAGCACATAGTTGAACTCCTGCCCCGGATGCGCGTTCACGGGCACCGGTGCGCCCTCCGGCGCTGGCTCTGCGGTCACGAGAAAGGGCTCCGCCTTCTTGTGGATGAAGTTGAAGGCGAGGCTGTGGTAGCCGTAGGGCGTCCGCCGCTCGACCTCCACCCCCCTGCCCTTGCGCACCAGACAGTACTTGTGCAGCCTGGGGGCCTCGCCCGTGAGAATCTCGGTGAGGTCGATCTTGAAGAAGGCGGCCACCTCGTAAAGCACGCCTATCGGGATGTCCACGCTCCCCGACTCGTAGCCGCGATAGGTCTCCGCGGGCAGGCCTACGCCCTTCGCGAGACTCTCCAGGGATATTCCGGCTATTCCCCTGAGTTCCTTGATCCGTTCGGCTATCTCCGCCACCTGTCCGCTCACGGGGCCCTCCTTCCCGGCTCCGGCTTCGCCCGCCGGCCGAAATCCGATGATACGGGTTCGAACCGACCGGGGTCAATACGACGGGGATGGGATGATCGAGCGGCCCGCGCCTCGAGAAGACCGTATGGAGTCCGCGCCCTCCGCCCCGAAGGCTCTAGCCATGGGGTCTGCAGTATTGTATTAACATTATCAAGGAGATCGTAAATGCCGAAGTATAGGCCCCTGAATCCATACGCCCTGAAAACGATTCTCCTGGTGGACGACGAAGCCATCATTGCCTTGGGAGAGAAGTCGGAGCTCGAGAAGCGCGGCTACTCCGTGCTCACCGCGTACACCGGCGAAAAAGCCGTCGAGATGGCACGGTCCACGGCCGCGATAGACCTCATACTCATGGACATCGATCTGGGCCCCGGGATGGACGGCTCTAATGCCGCCAAGGCCATACTCCAGAGGCGCGATATCCCCATCGTCTTCCTTTCCAGTCATAGAGAGCCCGAAGTGCTGGCTCTCACGGAAAAGATCACTTCCTACGGTTACGTGGTCAAGACCTCGGGCATCACGATCCTGGACGCTTCGATCAAGATGGCCTTCAAGCTCTTCAAGGCGAACAAAAGGGTCGAGCTGGAAAAGGAACACTTCCGGACCACGCTGAACTCGATCGGCGACGGTGTGATCGTGAGCGACTCCGCCGGAAATGTCACCGAAATGAATCCCGTGGCCGAGCGTCTCACGGGTTGGAAGTCCGCGGAGGCCCGTGGCAGGCCGATCGGAGAAATCTTCAGCATCGTGAACGTCCACTCGCGGAAGCCGGTGGAGAATCCGATAGAGAAGGTCCTGGAGCAGGGCATGGTCGTCGGGCTGGCAAATCATACCCTGCTCGTCGCCAAGGACGGCCGCGAGCGTCAGATCGCCGATTCCGGCGCGCCCATCGCGACCGCCGATGGCGGCATCGCGGGCGTGGTGCTGGTATTCAGGGATGTCAGCGAAGAATACCGGATCAGGGAAGAGCTCCGCGAGAGCGAAGAGCGCTTCCGCCTGCTCTACGAGCGGGCTCCGATAGGATATCAGTCCCTCGACGAAGACGGCCGCATCATCGAGGTGAACCCGATGTGGCTGGAGGCCCTCGGCTACACCAGGGAAGAGGTGATCGGCAGATGGTTCGGGGATTTTCTCGCGCCGGACTACGTCGAGACCTTCCGCCTGCGCTTCCCTCTGTTCAAGGCCGCCGGAAAGATCCATTCGGAATTCCAGATGGTCTGCAAAGACGGAAGCGTGAGGTTCATGGCCTTCGAGGGAAGGGTTGGCCGAGAGCCGGACGGAAGCTTCAGGCAGACACACTGCGTTCTCTACGACATCACCGAGCGCGCGCGCATCGAGGAATCCCTTCAGAAGCAGATCGTCGCGCTCTCGAAACCCCTGGACGATTCTTCCGAGACTCAGTTCTCGGATCTTTTCAGCATCGAAAGAATACAGCGGATTCAGGACGAGTTCGCCGAGGCGGCCGACGTGGCCTCGATCATTACCCACCCCGACGGAAGGCCTATCACGAAGCCGAGCCGATTCTGCCGTCTCTGCGCCGAGATCATCAGGAAAACGGAGAAGGGACTGGAGAACTGCTACACGTCGGACGCGCATATCGGCGGCAGGAATCGCGAGGGGCCGGTCATTCGGCCCTGTCTCGGCTGCGGGCTCTGGGACGCGGGCGCGAGCATAAGCGTCGGCGGCAGGCACGTCGCCAACTGGCTCATCGGACAGATCAGGACTTCCTCCGAGGACGGAGCGCAATCGCTCGACTATGCCGATACCATAGGCGTCGACAGGAAGGAATTCGCGGCGGCCCTGGCCGAAGTCCCCGTGATGTCCAAGGCACAATTCGAGAGCACGGCCCGCCTGCTCTTCATCCTCGCCAACGAGCTCTCCCAGGAAGCCTACCAGAACGTCCAGCAGGCGCGTTTCATATCCGACCGGAAACGCGCCGAAGAGGCATTGAAAGAGAGCGAAGAGCGTTACCGGTCGATCATCCGGACCTCCCTGGACGGCTTCTGGGTGGTGGATCCGAGCGGGACCATCCTGGACGCCAACGACGAATACTGCAGAATGTCGGGCTACCCCCGCGAGAGGCTTCTCTCCATGGGCATACACGAGCTCGATATTCTGGAAGCCGACCCTGAAGACGTGCAGAGACATATCTCCAAACTGCGGAGACGGGGATGGGACAGATTCGAGACCAGGCACCGGAAGGCGGACGGCGGCTCATTCGACGCCGAAGTCAGCGTCTATGTGCACAATGACCAGGGCGCGCACATAGCCTTCATCAGGGACATCAGCGAGCGCAGGAACAGCCAGGCCAAGATCGAAAGCCTCCTCAGGGAGAAGGAGCTGTTCCTGAAGGAAGTGCATCACCGCGTGAAAAACAATCTGAACGCCATGGGGAGCCTCCTGGCTATTCAAGCCGATAAGGCCGAGAGCAGCGCCGCCGCCGTTCTCGAAGACGCCCAGGTGCGGCTGCGGAGTATGGGGCTCCTGTACGAAAAACTCTATCGCTCCGACAACGTCGGCGAAATGTCCATCGGCGACTATCTGCCGGCGCTCGTCGAAGAGGTCGTGGGCATGTACCCCGATCGCCTCGGGGTGCGCGCCGAAACGATCGTGGATCGCTTCGATCTGCCCGTGGCGAAGCTGGCGACCCTCGGCATCCTCGTCAACGAGCTCCTCACGAACGCCATGAAGCACGCGTTCGGGGACAGGCCCGAGGGCACGATCCGGGTCGGTGCGGTCGAGCGAGACGGACGCGCCATCGTCAGCGTGGAGGACGATGGGATAGGAATGCCGAAGGGGATGGGCCCGGCCTCTTCGTCGGGGCTCGGTCTGCGCCTCGCGGGCATGCTGGCGGAGCAGCTCGGCGGCTCCATGAGGATCGAGGCCGGCGAGGGGACCCGGATCGTAGTGGACTTCGGCCTCTAGCCCGGATGCGGCCTCGGCTCCGGGCTAACGGAGACTCGACTCCAGGCGGAGCACCGCCTCTTCGACGTCCTCGCGGTGGCCGAAGGCGCTGAAACGCAGGAAGCTTTCTCCGGCGGGGCCGAAGCCCGAGCCCGGCGTCGTCACCACGGCGCAGGCATCGAGGATCTTTTCGAAGGCCTCCCATGAGGTCTTGCCCGGGAACCTCGCCCAGATGTAGGGGGCGTCGCTCCCGCCGTAGTTTTCGATGCCGAGGCGCCCGAGGCAGCTCTTGATGAGCGCGGCGTTGCCCATGTAGTGCGCGACGGAAGAGCGCATCTCGGCGAGGCCCCGGTCGCCGAGGGCGGCGAGTCCGCCCGCCTGGGCCACGTTCGAGGCGCCGTTGAAGAGGGTGGTCATCACGCGGTTCCAGTCTTTGGCCACCGGAGTGCCGTCGGAGAATCGCAGCTCGTCGGGCACGACGGTCCAGCCGAGCCGGACCCCGGTGAAGCCTATGGGCTTGGAGAAGGAATTGACCTCGAGAGCCACCCGGCGCGCGCCCTCGATCTCGAAGATGGACTTCGGCAGTTTCGGATCGGAGATGTATTCCGCATAGGCCGCGTCGTAGATGATTATGCTGCCGTTCCTCGTCGCGAAGGCGACGAGCTCCTCGAGTCGGGCGCGCGTGGCGCAGGCCCCCGTCGGATTGTTGGGCGAGCAGAAATAGACGAGGTCGGTCGGCGGAGCGGCCGCGAGGTCGGGGAAGAAGCCGTTGTCGGGCGTGCAGGGCAGATAGGCTATCCCGCCGTATCCCGCGCTCCCGGCGGCGGCCTTCCCGGCCGCCCCGACTATGACGCTGCCGTCCACGTAGACGGGATAGGCCGGGTCCTGCACGGCTATGGACACTCCCGGGCCGAACATCGTCTGCAGCCGCCCTATGTCGCATTTGGCACCGTCGGATACGAATACCTCGTGGGCCTCGATCCGGCAGCGGTAGAGCCTCTGCGCGATCGCCGCGCGGAGCTCGCTCATGCCCTGCTCGTCGCCGTAGCCAGAGTACCCTTCGCGCGTACCGAGCCGCTCGGCTCCGCGGCGCAGACCCTCGGCGATGAGCGGACTCAGGGGCTCGGTCGTGTTCCCTATGCCCAGGCTTATCACCCTGAGGCCGGGATGGCTTTCCTGGAATGCCTTTCTTCTGCGGGCGACCTCGGGGAAGAGATAGCCCGCCGTCAGATTGGCGAAGCATCGATTGCGTTCGACCCCGGTCGAGAACTCCGTCCCGCCCATTCCGCTCTCGCTCATCTCGCCGACTCTCCGGGCCCCGCCGTCCGGAAGGCGGCCAGACCCGAGAAATCCAGGGTCCGGAAATAGTCGTCCATGGTCTCCGCCCTGCGTATCTCGACGACGCTGCCGTCCTCGCGCAGGAGGAGCTCCGCGGACCTGAGCCTGCCGTTGTAGTTGAAGCCCATCGCGTGACCGTGGGCCCCCGTGTCGTGGATGACCGCCAGGTCGCCGATCTCCACGCGCGGCAGAGCCCGGCCGATCGCGAACTTGTCGTTGTTTTCGCAGAGCGGACCCGTGACGTCGTAGATCTCGGCCGCCGGCGAATGCTCCTTGCCCATCACCGTCAGGTGATGATAGGCACCGTACATTCCGGGCCTCATCAGGTTGGCCATGGAGGCGTCCAGGCCCACGTACTTTCGATAGGTGTCCTTCATATGGATGACCCGGGAGACGAGCCATCCGTAGGGGCCGGTGATGACGCGCCCACATTCCATGAAGACCTTCAGGGGGGCGAGGCCGGCCGGAACGATGATCTCGGCATAGGCCTTCCTGAGGCCTTCGGCGACGCGTCTCAGGGGCACGGCGCTCTGCTCGGGCCTATAGGGGATGCCGATCCCCCCTCCGATGTTGACGAACTCGAACCTGATGTCCAGCACTTTGGAGATCTCGGCTGCCAGATCGAAGAGCAGCCTGCCCGTCTCGACGAAGTAGTCGGGATTGAGCTCGTTCGAAGCCACCATGGTGTGGAGTCCGAAGCGCCCGGCTCCCTTCGCCTTGAGCCGGCGGTATCCTTCGAAAAGCTGTTCGCGCGTAAAGCCGTACTTGGCCTCTTCGGGCTTGCCTATGATGGCGTTCCCTTCCTTGAGCGGGCCCGGGTTGTACCGGCAGCAGGCGAGCTCCGGGATGCCCGCCGCCTCGAGGGAATCGATATGGGAAAGGTCGTCGAGATTGACGATCGCGCCCGCCCTGCGCGCTGCCGCGAACTCGGCGTCGGGAGTGTCGTTCGAGGAGAACATGATCTCCTCTCCGCTCAATCCCGCTTTCTGGGCGAGCACGATTTCGGGAAGCGAGCTCGCGTCGGCGCCGAAACCCAGGGCGGCCAGGATCTTGACGATGTAGGGGTTGGGCAGTGCCTTGACCGCGAAGAACTCCTTGAACCCGTCCCCGAGAATGGAAAAGGCCTCGCCGAGCCGCAGCGCGTTGTCGCGGATGGCGCGTTCGTCGTAGAGGTGGAAGGGTGTGGGGTGCTCGGTGCAAATGGCCTCGAGACGCTCCCTGGATAGGGGGAAGCTCTTTTCCGTCATGCTCTGTCCTTTCGGCTGATGCATCGCCTTCACCCCACATTCTTTCGATCTGCAAACGACGCGTCAAGGCTGTCCTCCGCCGAGACCGGGTGCCCGCGACCGCCGTTCGCCGGTACCCCGCCGAGGGCTCAGGGGAGCTTCAAGAGCCGTTCCGCGTTCCCGTGCGAGATCATTTCCAATTCGGTTTTGCCTATGGGGACCGTGTCGAGCAGAGCGCGGCCCGCGGTATTGGGACTGTAGGGATAGTCGACCGCGAACAGGATGCTGGGTGCGCCGAAAACCATGAGTGCGCACAACAGAGGCGGCAGGGTGAAATATCCGCTCGTCGTAATGTGGAAATTGCTGCGGAAATAATCGGCCACCCTGTGCCGGAGATGGGGGGCGGCCCGGCTCAACTGCATGTCCGAGCGGGCGAGGCAATAAGGGATGAACTCGCCCATGTGGCCGATGATGATCTGCAGCTTCGGGAAGCGATCGAAAACCCCGGCCACCACGAGTCTGAGGCTGTGGAGGCCCATTTCGGCGTGCCAGCCCCAGCCGCTGATCGACAGGGAATAGGCGACGGCCTCGGGCAGGCCCGCGTAATATGTGTCGTAGACCTGCCGCGGCGGGGGGGCCGGATGGAGATAGAGCGGAACATCGAGTCTTTCGGCCTCCGCCAGGAGCGGCTCGAAGCGCGGGTCGTCGAGGAATTTCCCTCCGATGGTGCCGTCGATCATGGCTCCCGCGAATCCGAGCTTGGTGACGCATCGCTCGAGCTCCGCGGCGGCGCCCTCCGGGTTCTGCAGGGCCAGAGCGGCGAATCCGGCGAAGCGCTGCGGATGCCGGCCGATCGCTTCCGCGAGCATGTCGTTCGAGCTCCGTACGAGTGCGCCCGCGGCGGCGGGTTCGGCCTTGTCGATCCCGTCGATCGCGGAGAGCGAAAGCACCTGCATGTCGATGCCGGCGGCATCCATGTCGGCGAGCCGCCCCTCCCCGAGGTCGAGCAGCTTCCTGCCGACTTCGGCCATGTACCCTCCCATCGCTCCGCCCGCCGGCCCGTCGACCGGACGAAAGGCCGGGCTGGAAAAATGCTCCTCTATCGCGATCGTCTTCATGCCATTCCTCCTTGAATATGAGGCCTCTTGCCGGCCGGCTTACTGCTGCGACCACCTGTGACCGTAGGCGTTCCTGTGGGCGAAGTCCCTGATCTCGCGACGGACCCTGAGGTAGCCTTCCGAGGGACCGGGCGGATAGCCCAGTCGGATGGCATACACGATCCTGCGCCACCCGGGGATGCCCAGGATGCGTTTTACGTCCTTTTCGACTGCGCTCCCCGCGTAGGAGCTCACGACGTGGAATCCTATGCCCAGGGACTCGGCCATCAGCCACATGTTTTCGGTGGCGCAGCCCAGACTGATGGCTCCCAGGAAGTCGCCCTCCGAGGCGGGGGCCCGCCGGTCGGGATCGTAGACCATGAAGAGCATCGTGGGACTCGTCGGGAGGGAGCGCTCGGTGGCCGCCAGCTCCGCCTCGGTCGACTGGGGATCGCTCCAGGCGGGAGGGAAGCGGGTCGCCAGGATACCGGTCTTCTTCTCCTTCAACTCGGCCTCCGAAAAGGAGAGCTGAGCATAATTCTCCCGTATGAATTCCATCGAGATGGGGCTTCGCAGTTTCGTCAAAGCGTCGAGCAGCTTGGGATCGTCCACCACGACGATTTCGAAGTTCTGCATGTTGTGGGCCGTAGGCGCCCAGGATCCCGCCTCCAATATCCGCTCCAGATCGCTTGCGGCCACGGGCCGCTTCGGATCGAAGGGCCCCCGCGAGGATTTCCTCTCGCGGATCAATTCGAAGATATCCGACATGGTCATGAGCCTCCTTTCCGCTTTTCGATCATGAAATACTTCATGCATGCCTCGGTAGTCGATTTTCTTCGGCCCGGCTCACATCTTGAGAACGGAGCGGAAACGGACCTTGGCTTTCATCATCTTGTCGTAGGCCTCCGCGGCGCGCTCGAGAGGAAAGGTCTCGACCATCGGGACGATCTTGGCAAGCATGCTGAAATTGATGGCGTCTTCGATGTCTCCCGCGCCCGAGCCGACGATCGACCGTCCGCCCCCGATCAGCAGCGATGCGGGAATCTGGAGCATCCCTCCGGCGGCGGCGACGATGACAGCCTGGCCTCCGCGGGCGAGTCCCCCGACGATTTCCGATACGGCCTTCGCGTCGGGGGCGGTGCAGAGAATGACCTTGGCTCCGCCGAGTCGCTTCAGCTCTTTCACGGGGTCGCCCGCCTCGGCATCGATGTATCCGTGGGCGCCCAGCCGGAACGCCAGAGCTTCCTTTTCGCGGCCCCTGGAAACGACGAAAGTCCTGAAGCCCATCTTGACCGCATACTGCAGGGCCAGGTGCCCCAGACCGCCGAGCCCCTGAACGGCGACCAGATCGCCGGCCTGGGCCTTGCTGTTCCGCAGGGCCCCGTAGGTGGTCCGCCCGGCGCACAATAGGGGCGCCCCTGCGACCGATTCGAGCTCGTCGGGAATGCGGATCAGGACTTCGGAACGGGCCGCCATGTATTCGGCATAGCCGCCGTCGATCGAGATGCCGGTCGTCAGCGAGTTCTCGCAGCCCCAGAAGTCTCCCCTCCGGCATGAGCTGCACGTGTGGCAATGCCCGCCGTGCCAACCGACTCCCACCCGCTCGCCCACCCGGAATCCGCCGACGGCGGAACCCAGGGCGGCGATGGTGCCTATGACCTCGTGGCCGGGTATCCGCGGATACTGGAGGCCGGGGAAATGCCCCTCCTTCACGATGGCATCACCGTGACAGACTCCGCAGGCCTCCACCTTTATCAGCACTTCCCCTGCGCCGGGATCCGGTATCTCTCTCCGGACGAGCTCGAATTCCCCTCCCGGCCCGCTCACCTGCACGGCTCTCATTGTCGGCATTCTCTTCGTCTCCTTCCCTAATTTATTTGGTTTCGAACGACGCGGCGGCGTTTGCATAGTACCGGTCGAAAACCCTGTAGACGACGGCGATTTCCTCTTCCGCCACATCGGCGCTCACGAGCTTCGACCATTCCAGAAGTACGGCCTTGATCGCGGCGGAGCTCTGTCTGCCCTTCTTCGTCAAGGAAACTCGGAACGACCGCGAGTCCCTCGGGTCGACTTTTCTGGTCACGTATCCCAGCCGGACGAGCCGCTCCACAGCCCTTGAAGTGTGGCCGTTGTCGACCAGGACGGCTCGGCTCAGAGCCTGCATGGACAGATCGTCGTGCTCCATCAACTCCAGGATGAAGTAGAACAGTCCGCTGCTGAGGCCGATGCCCCTGAGCCGTTCGTTGATGAAGGCCTGGGCCATGCGGACGACTTTATTGATCTTCAGATTCGGTTCGCCGGCCGTCGCGGATGTTTCTTTCGTGGATGTTTCTTTTCCCATTTTCCCACCCAGCCATCATAGTGCGCATTTTTATTTGATAAGTCAAGTAATTTGGCTCTTCGAAGGCGGACCGCCCGATCCTCGACGCCGGGCGACCGATTGTCCCGGATTTCCCATCTCGCTTGCCTATCCGCAAATGATGCTGTACGATCCTTTATATATGATCGAGCGCATAAGGGCTCTGGCGTCGGAGATCGAAGACGAGATGCTGAGCTTCGCGCAGGAGCTCGTGAAGACGAAAAGCATCACGGGAGATGAACGCCTCATCATCGAGCTCATCGGGAAAAAAATGAAAGCGCTCGGCTACGACGACGTCCGAGTCGACGGCATGGGCAATCTCGTAGGCAGGGTCGGACAGGGAGGCAGGAAACTGCTTTTCGACTCCCACACGGACACCGTCGCCGTGACCGACCCCGAGCGCTGGTCCGTGGAGCCCTTCGCGGGGACGGTCCGGGACGGCATGCTCTACGGACGGGGCGCCGTGGACATGAAGAGCGCGATCGCAGCCAGCGTCTACGCCGGCGCGGCCGCCAAGCGCCTCGGCCTTTCGGAGGGGAAAACCCTGTACGTCTCGACCTCCGTCATGGAGGAGGATTACGACGGCGAGGCTCTCGTCTACGAGTTCGGCGAGGGCGGGCTCGATCCCGACTACGTCGTCATCTGCGAACCCTCCTCCTGCCGGGTCTCCTTCGGGCAGAAGGGCAGAGCCATGCTGCGGATCGACGTCCCCGGGAGAGCGGCCCACGGGAGCGCGCCCGAAATGGGCGACAATCCCCTCTACAAGGCGGCCGACATTCTGAAGCGGATCGAGGCCCTCGGCCTCGCCTTCATGGGCGAGAAAGAGAGGCGCCGCTCCATCGCCCTGACCGGCATGGCCAGCGAATCGGCGTCGCTCAACGCGATTCCCTCGACCTGCTGCATGTTCGTCGACAGGCGGCTGGCCCTGGGCGAAGGAGAGGACGAGATCCGCGCCGAGATGGCCGGCCTTCTCGGCGACAGCGGCGCTGCCTGGAGAGTGCACGATGTGATCGGCACGAGCTGGACCGGAAGGCGGACCGTCCTCCGCTCCTTCCTCCCGGCCTGGGAGATCGGGACGGATCATCCGCTCGCCGCGGCCGCGGCTGGGGCGTACCGGGAGCTCCTGGGACATTCGCCGGCCCGCTATACCTGGGACTTCAGCACCAACGGCGTCGCCAGCGCGACCAAGCTGGGCATTCCCACGATCGGCTTCGGCCCCGGCGACTCCAAGCTGGCGCACTGCGCGGACGAGCGTTGTCCGATAGCGGACATGGTCGCAGCCTTCGAGTTCTACGTGAATCTCGCAAAGTGGATCTGAGGCGCAGGATGGTTCCATGGAACCCGATCAGAAGACCCTGCTGCTCGTCGAAGACGAGGTTATCATCGCCCTGGCCGAAAAGGCGGCGCTCACCCGGGAAGGCTACGCGGTCATGCATGCGCGCTCCGGAGAAGAGGCCGTAGACACGGTCAAGAGCAGGCTCGGTTCGACCATCGACCTGATCCTCATGGACATCGACCTCGGCGGCGGGATCGACGGGACGAGGGCGGCGCCTCCTCCGGCGGAGACGAGATCGGAAACGAGATCGTGGAGCGGCGTCATTCCGTATCGGGCGGAGCACTAGCCTATCGCCCTCAGCGTGCGCCGGACGAAGGCCGAGAACTGCGGCTTCACCCGCTCGGATGTCTCGAAAACTTCTTCGGAACTCACGGGCTTATCGCTCATGCCCGCGGCCATATTCGTGATGCAGGACACCCCGAGCACGCGCAAGCCGCAGTGCACCGCCGCGATGACCTCGGGAACGGTGGACATGCCCACGGCATCGGCGCCCAGAGTGCGCGCCATCCTGATCTCGGCCGGGGTTTCGTAGCTCGGGCCGGTGAACCAGGCGTAGACGCCTTCATGCAGGTTCAGGCCGAGCTCCGATCCGGCGCGTACGGCCGCGGCGCGCAACTCGGGATCATAGGCGCGCGACATGTCGAAGAAACGCTCGCCGATGCGCGGATCGTTCTCGCCGACGCAGGGATTCTGACCCGTCAGGTTTATATGGTCTGTGATGAGCATGAGGTCGCCCGGGGAAAAGCGCGGGTTGGAGCCGCCGGCGGCGTTGGTGAGAAAGAGCACTTCGACGCCCAGAGCCTTGAACGTCCGCACCGGAAACGCGATGCGCGACACAGTATAGCCCTCGTAGTAGTGAAACCGCCCCTGCATGACGAGAATATCCTTCCCGGCGAGGCGCCCCGCAACGAGGCGCCCCGCGTGTCCCGGGGCGGTTGGAGAGCGGAAAATGGGGGATATCGGCGTAGGGGACGGCGATGGCTTCCTCCACCTCCTCGGCCAGGACACCGAGTCCCGAGCCGAGAACGAGGACGATACGCGGAACGGCGCCGATTCTGGAACGGATAAAAGCCGCCGCCTCTTCGATCTGGTCGTGCATCGTCGTCTCCTGCGCTTCCACATACCTCGGCGTTCTGCCGGACGAAAATACGATTGACGCTATACCGGCATCCGCGGACCGTCAATCCAAAAACAGCATTCTCACGCAAGATACCAAGGTTCCGTCGAATAAACTTGACAACCTCCGGGACGGGGCAACAAAATATCTTCCGATTCTGTGGTTTGTCGTTGTGACGGTGCCGATTTCAAGGCTTCGCGGGAGGGCTCGCGGCCGAGCCCTTCTGTCGGAGGAACAGGGTGAAGGACAGCGCTTCGATCAGCGGTTACGGCCTCGAGCGGAGTCTGCGCTGGGAAGGCGGAGAGCTCTTCATTCTCGATCAAACGAAGCTTCCGGGCGAGATCGTCGAGGAGAGGCAGGAAAGCGCCGAAATGGTCTGGGATTCGATCAGGCGGCTCAAGGTGCGGGGAGCTCCCGCCATCGGCATAGCCGGCGCCTACGGGCTTCTGATCGGCCTCAGGGCTTTTGTAGGCCTCGGCCTCGAAGACTTCCTCGGCCGGGCCGAAGCGACAGCGGCCTATCTCGATTCTTCGCGGCCCACCGCGGTCAACCTCGGCTGGGCACTGGGCCGCGTGCTCGCCGCAGCCAGGTCCCGCGCCTCCGAAGCCCGCGACTCGGGCGCGCTCTACAGGTACCTCGTAGCCGAGGCCGAAGCCATCCACGCGGAGGACCGCGTCATCTGCCGCGGCATCGGCGAGAGCGGTCGGGCATTGATAAAGGAAGGCTGCGGCGTCCTGACTCACTGCAATGCCGGCGCGCTCGCGACCTCAGAGCTCGGCACGGCCACCGCCCCCATGTACCTCGCCTTCTCGAGCGGCACGCGTTTCCGCGTTTACACCGACGAGACCCGGCCGCTTCTGCAGGGCGCCCGCCTCACCTCCTGGGAACTGCAGCGCGCCGGGCTCGATGTGACCCTCATCTGCGACGATATGGCCGCCTATGTCATGTCCAAGGGCCTCGTGGATCTGTGCATCGTCGGCTGCGACAGGGTGGCGGCGAACGGCGACGTCGCCAACAAGATCGGCACTCTCGGCGTCGCCATCCTCGCCAGGCACTTCTCCATCCCCTTCTACGTCGCCTGCCCTTCCTCGACCGTCGACCTGGCGACGGCGAGGGGAGAGGATATCCGCATCGAGGAGCGCGGCAGCGAAGAGGTGACCTCCTTCGGCGAGAGGCGCACCGCGCCCGAAGGCGTCAAGGTGCGCAATCCCTCCTTCGATGTGACGCCGCACGAGCTCGTCTCGGGTTTCATCACCGAACGGGGCATCCTCGGGGCCCCCTACGCCGAGAGTCTCGCGAAGGTATTCGGATGAGACTCAGGCCGGACGGACGGGCCGCGGGAAAGGGAAGCGTCCTATGCTCGCCGTAGAGCGCCGCAATCGCATCCTCGATCGGCTGCGGACCCAGGGGATCGTCACCGTCTCCGACCTCGCCGCCGACTTCGAGGTGAGCGAGGAGACGATCCGCCGCGACCTGCAGAAGATGGAGGAGTCCGAGGGCGTGCAGCGCACCTACGGCGGCGCCTATATAGCCAAGGCGGTGAGCACCGACATCCCCATCAGCATCCGCGAGAACATCTACCTAAGCGGCAAGGAGACCATCGCCGGACTCTGCGCCGAGTTCGTCGCCGACGGCGACACGATCATGCTCGACTCGAGCACCACGGCCATCCACATCGCCGAGCACCTGAAGGCTAAGAGCGGCATCATCGTCATCACCAACTCGCTGCGCATCGCCCAGACCCTGGCCGAGGCCCAAAACGTCAAGGTCATCTGCTCAGGCGGCAGCCTCCGGCACAGCCAGCTATCCTTCGTCGGGCCCGCGGCGGCGCGCACCCTGGAGGGATACTACGCCGACAAGGCCTTCGTCTCCTGCGTCGGCCTCGACCTCGAAAAGGGGGCGACCGACGCCGACGAACTCGGATCGCGTTCGATCAGGTGCCTCTACTCGGAGAAGAAGGCTGAGCCTTGAGGTTGGATGATGCCGTCGGCCGGCCGGACGGGCGCGGCGGCGGCCTCCGGAGGACCACGATGCCTGGCGGCGCTGGGCGTTGACGGGGGGGCGATTCACGATGATGAATGCTTAACCAGAGGAGTCTAGAACCATGCTGAACGGAATGAGCGGCTCGATCAAACGGGACATCTGCGAGATCGGCCGAAGAATGTATTCCAGCGGCTTCGTTGCCGCGAACGACGGCAACATCTCGGTGCGCGTCGCCGAGGACCGGATCGTCGTGACGCCGACCCTGGTGAGCAAGGGCTTCATGAAGAGCAGCATGCTCGTCACCGTCGACCTCGAAGGCCGCGTGGTCCGGGGGCGCATGAAGCCCTCGTCCGAGCTCAAGATGCACCTGGCCGTCTACCGCTCCAGGCCGGAGATCCGCGCGGTCGTGCACGCGCATCCGGCGAACGCCACGGGCTTCGCGGTCGCGCGGGTCCCGCTCGACCGGCCCTACATGCCCGAGTTCCTCGTCAATCTCGGCGCCGTGCCGCTCGCGCCCTACGCGACCCCCTCGACCGAGGAAGTGCCGCGCTCGATCGAGGGTCTCATCGAGGGGCACGGGGCCGCCTTGCTCGCCAACCACGGCGTCATCACCTGGGACAGGGACCTCTACGAGGCCTACAGCCGCCTCGAGACCGTCGAGCTCTACGCGAGGATACTCGTCGCGGCCATGGCGGTCGGCGAGCCCAAGGCCATCGAGCCGGACAAGCTCGAGGCGCTCCGCGGCATCAGATCGGCGCAGGACTTCGACTGATGAGGGGAAAGCTCTGACCCGACTCGGTAGGGAAGGTAGGCCGCGTCCACCCGGAAGCGGGCCGGACCTGCAGCCTCGATCCCGACTAGCCCGGGCGTCGGCATGAGAAGGCCCGCGCTCGTCGATGCTCAAGGAGGAAGCCGCGCTTGGCGGGCCGCGCGCGCCCTCCTAGGCCGTCCTGAAGCGGCTGACGTCCTCGTCCAGCCGGGCGCTGCCCGAGCCGACGTCCTCGGCCAGAGCGCCGACCGTCTTGATCGAGGCGCCAATGTCGCCGATGCCCTTCGTGATCTCCCCGATGTTGGCGGCGACCTCGCTCGATATCCTCCCCACATCCGCCATCATCGACTCGATCTCCGCCGCCGCCTCGTCCATGGCTTTCGAGCCTGACTTGACTCCCAACGAGCGATCCTGCAGGTCCGTCATCGCCGTGAGGATCTGCTGGCTGCCCGTCCGTATCTCCCCGATGCTCGTGTATATCTCCGTCATGGCCTTCGACGCCTGCCTGATCCGCTCCTCGATCGCAGCGAAGGTCCGGTTCGTGCCCGCGTTGGCGGCCGTGGCCTCGTCGATCTTGGCCACGATGACCTGGATCGACTGTGCTATGTCCCGCGAACTCGCCGTCGAGGCCTCCGAGAGCTTGCGAATCTCGTCGGCCACCACCGCGAAGCCGCGGCCCGCTTCCCCCGCGTGCGCCGCCTCGATGGCCGCGTTCATCGCCAGCAGGTTCGTCTGGGACGCGATGTTCTGGATCACCGCGGCCATTTCGCGGATCGTCCCTATGTTCTGGGGAATCTCGCCGATCTTGGTGAAGGCCGTCTCGAAGACCGCCCTCCCCCGCTCCGCCTCGGCCACCATCTCGTCGGCCGAGGCCCGGTTCCTCTCCGTGACCCGGCCCATGTTATCCAGCGACGAGAGCATTTCCGTCACCGAGGCCGTCGCCTCCTCCACCATCGCGCTCTGCCCCTCGATCTGCTCGTTGAGCGCCGCGATCCCCGCCGCGATCCGCTTCACCGACCCCGCCGAGGCCTCGATCCGCCCGTCCAGCGTCTCGATCTGCTTCCCGATGGACGCCGCGTTCGACTCGATCTGCGTCGTCGAGCTCATCGCCTCGCTCGAAGCTTCGACGAGCCGATTCTTGGCTTCGATGTTCGCCGCCGAGGTCTCCTTGATGTGGAGAATCGAGGTCGATGATGACGAACTGCTTGGAAATCACCGAAGCCGATGCGAACAGGGAATCATTCATGCTCTCCAGATCGGTCGCCATAAGCTGAAGTTGATATAAGGCGCCCTGCTGCAATTGCCTCTTTTCGGAACCGAATTTGGTCGTATAAAGCTGAGTCGGGCCGATGGAGTCGAGCGACGAAAAGAGGCTCTGGGCATCATTAGTTATAGTTTTATAATCTGACGTCAACTTGATCAGGTTCGAATCGTTGTATCCGGCCAAATTGCCGATGACTATTATGGCCGCCCTCACCTTTGGGCTGATCGTGACGAGGATCCTGATTTTGGCCAGTTGCCTGAACGCAGTCTCCACCTCTTTGTTCGCGGCATCGAGGGCTTGTCCGGCCAGCTCGAATTGGGCAAACGGCAACCGATTCACCGCGACCTGCTGGTCTTTCAATGCGATGCTCAAGTCGATAAGGTAGTTCCTCTCTCGTACCATCCGATCGACGGGCGAGACGAGTAAGAAATAGAGCGCCGCAGCCGCGGAGAACAGCGCGACAATGGCCACAATTAAGAGGGTCAGTTTTGCGCGAATCTTCATGGTCTCGCCTCCATCATGGGCGGCTCTCCACCCGAGATCGATGATGAGGATGCAACGCGGTGAAACGGCCCCGTTTCCGCCCTCAACCCACGTCGATGAACACCTTCATCGTCTTCTCGCGGTTCGCATCGATGAACTTGTAGGCCTCCAGGTAGCGATCGAAGGGGAAATGGGCCGACATGAGGGGGTCGAGCGCCACCTTCCCTTCGGCCGCGAGGGCTATGGCGCGCTCGTAGTCCTCGCGCCTGTACATGAGCGTCCCCACCAGATTGAGCTCGCGGTCCTGCACGAGTCCGAGATCGACCTTGGGCAGGGCGCCGAAGACGCCCACCACGACGATCGTGCTGCCCTTGCGGCCGAACTCTATCGCCTGTTTCATCGTGGCCTCGATGCCCACGCATTCCAGGGCGGCATCCGCGCGGTCGGGGCCATAGACCCGGAGAATGGCCCGGCCCAGGTCCTCGGTCTCGGGGTTCACGCAGTGCGCGACGCCGCAGGCCGAGGCGAGCGAGAGACGGTAGTCGCTCGTGTCGCTCACCAGGACCTCGGCGGCCCCCAGGCCGCGGGCGGCCTGGGCCACGAGATTGCCTATGGGCCCCGCGCCGTACACGACGAGCCTCTTGCCCCCGAGATCCCCGAGGCGGCCGAGCGCGTGGACGGCCACCGCGAGCGGCTCTATCATCGCTCCCGCCTCGAAGCTGAGCTTCTGGGGGAATTTCAGACACTTGTCCGCGGCCACGACGAAATACTCCGAGGCCGCTCCCGTCGTCTGGAATCCCATCACCTTGAGATTGTCGCAGATGTTGTATCGGCCGGTGCGGCATGGCAGGCAGGTGCCGCAGTAGACCTGAGGCATGAAGGTTACGCGATCGCCCACGGCGAAGTCCCGCACTCCCGGGCCGAGCTTCTCGACCGTGGCCGAAACCTCGTGCCCCTGGACGACGGGGTACTTCGTGTAAGGGTGGAGGCCGTGGTTCACGTGAATGTCGGAGCCGCAGACGCCTATGCGCACAATCCTGAGCAGGAGCTCGCCCGATCCCGGCTCGGCCGCGGGTATGTCGCGGTATTCGACGACGCCGGGCGCGGTCATGACCGCCTGTTTCATCGTCCGCCTCCCCCCGACTTGGGCACCATCAATATTTTCATGACACCCGGCTCTCCGCGCTCGATAGTCTCGACGCCCTGCGCGAATTGTTCCAGGGGAAGCTCGTGCGAGACCAGGCGCGACACGTCGATCCTGCCGGACCCGAGGAGTCTGATCGCCTGGATCGAGTTCCTCACCGAGGTGTAAGAGGACATGAGGCTGAGTCCCTTACGGAATATCGTAAACGCGTCGAAGGAAACCGAAGACCCCGAGGGAGGAACGCCGAAGAGGAGAATGCGTCCGCCCGGGCGCGCCCACTGCGTCGTGCGCCCCATGAGGGCCGGCACGCCCGTCGCGTCCACCACCAGATCGAAGCGGTCGGCCGGCAGCTCTTCGAGCGAGGCGACGCTCTTCACGAGCGGTCCTCCCTCGCGGGAGGCGAAGTCGAGCCGGCCGCGGTTCTTGTCCGCGATCGTGACGCCGCTGGCTCCCGCGGCGATGAGCGCCTTGAGAAGGAGGATGCCGATCGGCCCCGCGCCTACTACCAGAACCTCGTCGGCCAGCCGGGGAGCCGCGCGCTGGACGCCGTGCAGGACGCATGACAGGGGCTCGACGAAGGCTCCCGAGGCGAAACTCAAGTCGCCGATGGCGAAGACAGCCTTCTCGGGTGCGCAGACGTATTCGGCCATGCCGCCCGGCAGGGTCACGCCCACGGCCTGCCAGCGCTCGCAGAAGTTCTGCCGGTTCGAGAGGCAGGAGGGACAGGCGTCGCAGGCTATGTTGGGCTCCACCGCCACGCGGTCGCCGACCGCCGGGCCGCGCACGGCCGCGCCCACCGCGGCCACGGTGCCGGAGAACTCGTGCCCCGGAGTGATGGGATACGAGCCGAGGTACTCGCCCCGGAAAATATGGACGTCGGTCCCGCAGATTCCGCAGCGCTCCACCTCGATGAGAACCTCGTCGGGCTTGGGTTCGGGCCGGGGAATTTCGGCGACGCGCGCCGATCCGGGCTTGTCTATGATCAATGCTCTCATCGTCCGTTCTCCTTGCATGCCGGGAGGCTAAACGCAGGTGAAGGCCCCGTCGATGACGAGATCGGTCCCCGTCGTGTAGCCGGCGGAGTCGGAGGCCAGGTAGACGAGGGCCGAGCAGAGTTCCTCGGGCCTGCCCATCCTCTTCTGGGGCGTGTCGGCCTCCCAGGCGGGGATCCACTGGCCGGCCTTCAGGGTCATCGCGGTTCCGATGTAGCCGGGACTGATGCAATTGACCCGGACGCCGAAGGGGGCCCACTCGACTGCGAGGGACTTCGTGAGCAGGATGACGCCCGCCTTCGAGGCGTTGTACGCGCACTGCGGCTGGGGTCGGTTCACGATGTGCCCCGACATGGATGCGGTATTGATTATGGAGCCGCGCCGCTTTTCGATCATGACGCGGCCGGCGGCCCTTGCCGTGAGGAAGATCCCGGTGAGGTTGATGTCGATGACCTTCTTCCAGGACTCGAAGCTCATCGTCGCCGCGCTCTCGTTGATGCAGATGCCGGCGTTGTTGTACGCGATGTCTATCGTGCCGAACTCGTCGACGATGCGCGCTATCATCCCGTCGACCTCGGCGGGATCGGTGACGTCGCATCGCAGGGCCAGGGAGCGGACGCCGCGGGAACTCACCTCTTCGGCGGTCGCACGCGCCCCGTCTCCGTCGAGATCGACTATCGCGACGTCCGCCCCCGCGTCCGCGAAGGCGAAGGCCGCGCTCTTTCCTATGCCCTGAGCTCCTCCGGTGATGAAGGCTTTCTTGCCCACCAGGGAGAACATATCCACGACACCCATGCGATTCATCCTTTCACGGCGCCCATCATGAGACCCCGTACCAGCGACTTGTGCGATATCCAGCCGAGAATGAGCGGAGGCAGCACCGTCACCGTGGAGATTGCGCTCAGCTTGGCCCAGAACAGACCCTCCTGCGTCATGTAGGAGGCCATGTAGACGGGTATGGGCGATGCGTTGACGTAGGTCAGATTTATGGCGAAGAAGAACTCGTTCCACACGAAGATGAAGACGAGCAGGGCGCTAGATATGATGCCGCTGCGCGCCAGGGGCAGGACTATCCTGAAGAAGGACCGCATCCTGGTGGATCCGTCGATATCGGCCGCTTCGAGAAGCTCCGAAGGTATATCCTTGAGGAAGGACCTCACCATCCAGATCACGATCGGGATGTTCGAGCCTACGTACATGATGATCATCCCGAGGCGTGTGTCCAGCAGATGCAGATTCTTGAAAATGAGGAATACGGGGATTATGACCGCGACCGGCGGAAGGAGCGTCGTCGACAGGAACCAGAAGAAGAGCGAATCGGGCTTCTTCAGTTTTCCGAAGACGATGGCGTATGCGGTGGGCACTCCCAGGACGATGCACAGCACCATCGAGGAGATCGTGATGACGGCCGAGTTCACGATATGCGCGACTATGTCCGAAGAGAGCAGGACCGCGCGATAGTTTTCCAGCGTCGGCGTGAAGAACAGCTTGGGCGGGATGACATCGGTCTCGTGCTTGAGGCTCGTTATGAACATATAGAGGATGGGGAAGAAGTACGTGAGACATATGACCCAGATGAGGAGAATGAAGAAGTAATGGGCGGTCTTTATCCGCGCTCTGCTCCGTGCGTAGTTGATCATGATTCTACCTCGCTGGTTTTCCTTCGTGTGAAGCGGAAGAAGGCCATGATGGCGACGAGCGTGAGAATCACCGTGATCACGGCCATCGCCGTGGCCCTTCCGACGTCCCAGCGGAAGAAGCCCGTCCTGTACACCAGGTAGGGCAGGTTGGCCGAGGATATTCCCGGCCCGCCCGAGGTCGTCACGTAGATGATGCCGAAGACTTTGAGGATGAAGATGAGTCCCAGCATGACGGCGACTTCGATGTGACTCGCTATGGCGGGTATCTTGATCTGGAATATCGTCCGCCATATGCCCGCGCCGTCGACTTTGGCGCTGTCCAGTATCTCCTCGGAGATGCTCTCGAATCCGGACAGAAGTATGAGCACGAAAAAGGGCGTCCACTGCCAAATGACGAGGAGGATAATAGTTATAAGAGAATAGCTACCTAAGAAATCGATGGGCTTGACGTGGAGCCAGGAAGCGAGGAGACCGTTGATGCCGAACGAAGGGTGAAGTATCAGTGTCTTCCATATTATGCCGACCACCGCATCCATCACGAAAAACGGAGCGATCATGAGGGTGCGGACGAAGTTGATGCCGACGAAACGGCGGTTCAGGAGAAGGGCCAAAGCCAGACCCAGGACTGTACAGCCCACAAGCGCCACAAGCGACAGTACGATCGTATTCAGAATCACCAGATAGAATTGCGTGTCGCTGAAAACCTGCAGGTAATTCTCGAGCCCGACGAAGCGAATGCCGAGATCGGGCCGTACGATGATCCATTTGATCGCCGAAAGAATGAGCGTAAGGATCATTGGAACCTGCGTGACCAGAGCGACGACGACGATCGCCGGAATCGGCAGGCCGTTCACGCTCTCGTGCCTGCGTATTTCTCGTGTGCTCATGTCCGTCCTTTCGAATTCGAAATCGGGGGCCCGCATGCGGGCCCCCGATCTATGGCCCTTACTTGGAATACCCGCCCTCGTCGGCCACGCTTTGGGCCGCCGATTGGCAATTGGCGAGCGCCTGATCCAGGGACTCGTTGCCGGAGAGGTACGCGGCGAGTTCCTGGCCCACTTTCTCGCCCAGCCCCTGGAACTCGGGAATGGATACGTACTGCACGCCCTTGTAGGGTACCGGATCGACGGTCGGCGTGTCGTAGTTGGCGTTCTTGATGGAGTCGAGCGTGATCTTCGCGAAGTCCGCGACGGCCTTGTACTTGGGATTCTCGTAGGTGGAGACGCGGGTCCCCGGGGGAACCTGAGCCCAGCCGACCTGGCGGCCGATCAGGTCGATGTAACTCTTGCTGGTCGCCCAGGTGAGGAACTTGAAGGCCTGATCCTTGTACTTGGAAGAAGACTCGATGGCGAGGGCCCAGGCCCATAGCCAGCCCGCGTTGCTTTTCTTGACGGTCGGGGCGAGCGCGTAGCCGATCTTGCCCTTGACTCTCGAGTCGGCGCCCTGGAGGGTGCCGGCGGAGACCGTGGCGTCGTACCACATGGCCGCCTTGCCCGAAGACATCAGAGCCAGGCACTCGGTGTAGCCGGCGGTGGTGGCGCCGGGCTCACCCGCATCGGTGATGATCTTCTTGTAGAACTCCCAGACATTCCTCATCTCGGGCGTATTGAACTGCGCCTTCCAGTTCATGTCGTACCAGCGGGCTCCGAAGGTGTTCATCATCGAATCGAAAACCGCCATGTTCTGGCCCCAGCCGGGCAGCCCGCGCAGAGCGATGCCGTAGAAGCCCTTGGAGGGATTGTTCAATTTCTTGGCGAAGGAGTAGATCTGATCCCAGGTCGGCGCCTCGGGCATCTCGATACCGGCCGCGCGGAACAGATCCTTGCGATAGAAGAGCATGGAGCTTTCGCCATAGAAGGGAATGGCGTACTCGGCGCCGTCGACCGAGAGTGCGCTCCTGATGGGCGGCAGGATATCGTCGCGGTCGTAGGCCTTGGCCTGCGCGGGATCCATCCCGGCGAAGAAGGGCTCGAGCGAGACTATCCATTTGTTCTTTCCCCAGAACGGAGTGTCGTAGGTGCCGATGGTCACGATGTCGAACTTGCCGGCGCCGATGGCCACATCTTCGGTCACCTTCTGCCGAAGATCGTTTTCGGGGAGAACGACGAACTTCAGGCCGATACCCGTCTCCGCGGTGAACTCCGCGGAGTATTTCTGCATGGTGACCATGTCGGGGTTGTTGACCGTGGCGATGGTCAATGTGACGTCGTTGTCCGCGGCGAAGACCGCCGCCGCACCGAAGATCGCCGCGACGACGAACGCGATGAACGCTTTCTTCATACTTGCCTCCTGCTGTTTGCCTTGCCGATCGAATGGCACCGGGCCTCGATTCCGACTGGATGCAGTATGAGGGCGGTTTTTCGGTTCGAAAATAGTACGCGGGTACTATTTTCGGTACTAATCGAGTCTGACGGTCAGCCGTTGCGGAGGAAGGCCTCGTAACGCAGGGCCATCTGCATGACGCGAAGCCTGTTGTGCTCTCCCAGCTTGACGTACAGGCCGTAGACGTAGTTCTTCACCGTCTGTTCGCTGATGAACAGTCTGTCGGCTATCTGCGTATTGTCGCAGCCCTCCGCGATGAGTCCCAGGATCTCCCGTTCCCGCTTGCCGAGCGAGCCCAGCCATCCGGGCGCCGCGGAGGCCTCGGCGGATCTCGATTTCGGCTCCGTGCGGGACGCGGCTTCCGCCTCCGACCTCCCCCTGCCGACGACCTTCTTCGCCACCGCGGGCGACATGAGTATCGTCCCTTCGCGCACCGCCCTGAGCGAGGAAATGAGCTCGTTGACGGGTATGTCCTTGAGGATGTATCCCATGGCGCCGTGGTTCAGCGCCTCGAAGACGTACTCGTCGTCGTCGAAGGAGGTGAGGACGATGATCTTGATCTCGGGAAATTCGGCATGGATGATTTTCGTGGCCTGGACTCCGTCGAGACCCGGCATGCGAATGTCCATGAGGACGATGTCGGGTCTTTCCCGCCGCGTCATCTCGATCGCCGCCTCCCCGTCCTCGGCCACGCCGACGACGTGGAAATCGGAGGCCCGGAATCCGAGCACCGACTTGAGGCTGTCGGCGAAAAGGGCCTGATCATCCACGATCAGAATGTGCGTCTTGTCGCGCATTCTCCACTCTCCTTGCCGCCGTATCCGCCGTCCCGGGAGGCGGAAGCGCCGCGCTCCCGGACCGAACGAGCGGTATCTCCGCCCGGATCGAAAAGCCGTAGTCGGAACTGTTGAAGTCGAGGGTCCCCCCGAAACGCGCCACTCTCTCCTGCATGCCGAGCAGACCTATACCCGGCTTTATCTCGGCCGCCCCCTGCCCGTTGTCGTCGACCTTGACGAGCAGACGATCGTGGGCGATCCAGAACCCTATCTGGATGCGGGTTGCGCGGCCGTGCCTGAAAGAGTTGGTCATGGACTCCTGGACGATCCGTCGAAGAGCGACTCCGAGTTCCTCGTCGATGCCCCAGGGCATATTACCATAGTTCACCTCGACGGCGATGCCCGTGGCGCGGGAGAAAAGCGTGACTATCTTGTGGATGCCCGACACGCCGCCCAGGTTGGACTTCTCTATGTCGCGGAATGCCTGGAGGGCCATGCGGGTTTCGCCCAGGCTCGATTGGGCCTGGTCTCTCGCTCGCGCCAAGAGGTCGGAAAGCTGGCGGTTCTCGCCGCCCGCGATGTCGATCGCGGATTCCAGCATCATCTTGAGGTTGATGAGCGTGTAGCCGACGATATCGTGGATGTCCCGCGACAGTCGCTTTCTTTCCTCGATGGTGGATCGCTCGCCCACCTCGATGGCGTAGTTCTGAAAATCGACATTGGCGTTGAGCAGATTATTGATGGAGAAGTTCATCGCCTCGACGTCCCTGCCCTGGGATTCGAAGGCGTCGCTCAGACGCCGAACCTTGGTCAGAACGATGGATACTACGAGCACGGCGATCAGGAGCAGGACGGAATCCTCGAGCCGCGGCAGGATGGGCGGTCCGCTCCAGACTTTCACGGGCCGGAATCGGAAAACGAGGAGAAGGAGGACATCGACCGCGGGGACCAGGGAATACGGCGGCCGGACGAGGGAGAGGAGCATCGCGACGAGGATGCAGAGAAAGAGGAAGGTGAGCCGCTGATCGGCGCCGTCGGGATAATCGGCGACGGCCAGCAGAAAAACCTGGATGCCGAGCAGCATCGCCGGAAGCACCCTTCGGGTCGAGCGCAGGGCGATGAAGCTGCAGAGGAGCGACAGCGCCGTCAGTATCGAAAACTGCAGGGGCCAATCCACGCTTCCCGCGGGATGGGGCGGGGAGCGGAAAAACAGCGCGACCGCGAGAAGGTGCAGGGCCGCGACGAGGGCCCCCATCCACAGGCGGAAGCCGTAGCTGCGCTTCCTCCCGCCGCCTTTCTCTTCCCGATTTTTCGGCCGGGAAACAGCCCCCACATCGATCTCCCGGAGATCTCGAATCTCGGTCGCGCCCGCCGGGCTTCGTGCGGACGACCTTCCTGAGTGCGGCATCGCGGCCCATTATACAGTCATTCGGCCGCAATGGTTCGATCGATCGTCGCGGCGGCGGCCGCGCGAGGATTTTCGACTCTTACGCGGTATTGCCGAACCCGGGAATGGCGGAGTACCGTGGCTTGGGGGGCGGAATGCAAGGAGCGGAAGAGGGCGCGAGGTTCCCGGCCGACGCGCTGCGGATGTGGACTCGGGAGGTTCTCCGAAAGATCGGAGTCGGCGAAGCCGATGGCGATCTCCTCTGCGATTCCCTGATGGAGGCCAGCCTGCGCGGGGTGGACAGCCACGGCATCACGAGAATGCTCACGGTGTACGTTGAACGAATCAGAAAAGGGGTCGTGAATCCGAGGTCGCGGTTCGACACCCTGCGCGACGGCCCCTCGACCGCCCTGATCGACTGCCACAACGGCATCGGTCAGGTCGGAGCGGATCGGGCCATGCGCCTGGCGATCGAAAAAGCCGAGAACACCGGTGTCGCCTTCGTCGCGGTGACGCACTCGAACCACTACGGCGCGGCGGCCTACTGGGCCATGATGGCCCTCGAGCGCGACATGATCGGCTTCAGCTCGACTAACGCCCCGGCGACGGTGGCCCCCACGGGAGGACGCAAGGCCATGCTCGGCACCAATCCCTTCGCCATAGCAGTCCCCGCGGGAGAGGAAGCGCCCATGGTGCTCGATCTGGCCACGACCCTCGTTTCGCGGGGCCGCATAGTCCTGCACGCGAGGCGCAACAAGCCGCTCGAAGCGGGCTGGGCCTTCGACGAGCGCGGCGTCCCGACCCTGGACCCGCAGGCCGCCCTCAAAGGACTCCTCGCGCCCATGGGCGGCTACAAAGGCTACGGCATCGCCCTCGCGGCGGACCTCCTCTGCGGCGTCATGACCGGTTCCAACTACGGCGCCCACTTTCCGGGCTTCCTGGCCGACAACATGGAAAGCCCCACCGACGTGGGCAGCGTTTTCGCGGCGATCAAGATCGCGAATTTCATGGAACCCGAGGAGTTCAAGGCCGCGATCGACAGGGCCCTGCGCGAGATAAAGGCCTCCGCTCGGGCCGAAGGCGTAAAGCGCATCTACGTTCCGGGAGAGATCGCCCTGGAGACGAAGGCCCGGCGGCTCGGGACCGGCATCCCCATACCCGACGCGGTCGTCGAGGATTTCCGCCGCCTGGGCGGGGAGCTGGGCATCCCCTTTCCTCTTCGCCCGGACGCGTCCTCGCAATTCGTTTGACCGGAACGATCGTCGACGCTAACTTGTCCGCAGAGATGCGCCCGCCGAACGCGTCCGCATTCCGGAGAAGTATCGGATAGTCATAATTAGGAGGACAGGCATGAAATACCGTCGTTTGGGCAACACCGGTCTCATCGTCAGCGAGCTCGCTCTCGGCACGATGCAGTTCGGCGGCAGAATGAACATGGGCAACCTGGACCAGAAGGCCACGACCGAGATGATCCGCTTCGCCCTGGACAAGGGGATCAACTTCATCGACACGGCCGATGTCTATAGCCGAGGCGAGAGCGAGACTCTCGTGGGCAACGCCATCGAGGGTCTCCGTACGGAGATCGTGCTCGCCACCAAGGCCCGCCTCCCCATGAGCGACGACAACTTCAACCACTCGGGGGCGACGAGGGTCAACGTCATGCGCGAGGTCGAAGCGAGTCTGAAGCGGCTCAAGACCGACTATATCGATCTCTACCAGATCCACGGCTGGGACTCGAACACTCCTCTGGAGGAGACGCTTCGGACCCTCGACGATCTGGTGCGCCAGGGCAAGGTGCGCTACATAGGCCTCAGCAATTATCTCTCCTGGCAGGCCGCGGCGGCCGTCGAGCTCCAGACACGCCTCGGGCTGGAGAAGTACGCGACGGCGCAGATGCACTACAGTCTCGTCAACCGTGGACTCGAATACGAGTTCCAGTCCTTCGCCGAGTACTACGGCGTCGGCATACTGGTCTGGAGCCCCCTCGCCGGCGGCTTCCTCTCTGGCAAGTACGACCGCGACAATCCCGCTCCCGAAGGAAGCCGCTTCGCCGATGCGGGGCAGTTCGTCCCCTTCGACAAGAAGCTCGGCTACAAGATCGTCGACGTCGTGAAGCGCGTCGCAGGCCATCGCGGGCACAGCCCCGCTCAGATCGCCCTCGCCTGGACCCTGGCGAGACCGGCCGTCTCCAGCGTGATAATCGGCGCGCGCACGATCGCCAACATCGAGGACAACATCGCGGCCTCCGGACTCGAGCTCTCCGCGAGCGACATCAAGCTGCTCGACGCGGCATCGGACCCGGGCGTGCCCTACCCCAAGTGGATGGTGCTCCAGCTCGATACGGCCGAAGACCCTCGCCCGGCCGTCCTCCGCCCCGAGCGTTACAGGGACGGCGGCCCCTGGCAGGACCTCCGCGGCACGAAGTGGGAAGGCTGAGGGAGGCAGGGGGAGCCGCACGACCCGATGTCGATGAGTCTGGCCTAAGAAAAACGGCAGCGGCGGGGGCCTCAGCTCGAGGGGAATGGGGTTCGCTTGGTCCTCGGCCCGAGGGCCTGCGGAATAGCTTACCCCTCATTCCCCTCGGCGTCCCTCGCCGCTCCATCTATCCTAGCCAGGCTCATCGCTTTTTCTGTGACGGTCCCCCCTGCTTCCGGCTGCATTGGCTCAGTTCAGAAGAGTTCCCATATTCCTTCGAGGGCGGCCGAGGCTGCCTTGTGGAGCTGAAACTTTCTCCGGTATATCGTCGCGGTCGAGGGGTCGGGTTCGATGCGGCCGCGGATCCGAACCATCGCCTTGGCCGCGGCCTTGAGATCGCCGTACTCGCCGGCGGCGACCGCGGCGGCCATGGCGCAGCCGAGCGTACCGAGTTCTTCGGTCTGGACGATCTCGACGGGCACCTCGAGGACGTCCGCGAATATCCGCGACCAGAGCGCCGATTTGGCCGCCCCTCCCGCGAGCCTGACAGCTCGGGGCGCGGGTCTCGCCGAGAGAAGCTTCTCGACATGCACCCTGTGCCCGAGGGCGATCCCTTCGAGCACCGACCGTATCACCTGGGCGCGCGTATGCGAAGCCTCGAGTCCGACGAAGCAGGCCTTCGCGCGCGGATTGTAGTTGGAGCCGTAGATATAGGGCAGAAAGACTATTTCCTGGCCGTCGGCCGGCACGGAAGCGGCCATCTCTTCCGCGAGAGCGTAGAGGTCGATGGATCGCTCCTTCGCCCGGGCCTTTTCCGATTCCAGGAAGAGCGAGGCGAACCATTCATAATTCCCCGCCGAGGTGGGGCTGCACTCCTCGACGAGATAGAAGCCCGGAATGCAGAAAAGCGAGTTCATCAGAATCGTTCCGTCCATGACCGGAACGCGGGAAATGTATTCGTTGATGCTCCAGGTCCCGGCGATGACGCATATGTTGTCTTCGTCGGTCACGTCGACCGCCACGGCGCAGGCGTCGATGTCGAACATGCCGCCCGCGACCGGCGTACCGGCCGCGAGCCCCGTCGCAGCCGCCGCCGAAGGCGTTACCGCACCGCAGAGATCCGTCGAATACCTGAGCGGAGGCAGCAGATCATAGATCTCGCCGAGGCCGAACTCGCCGAGAAGCTCCCGGTCGAAGCGCGCATCGCGGACGTTCATCAGACCCGAGCCCGAGTAGTCGGTGGCTTCGGCGAAGGCCTCCCCCGTGAGCATGAAGCGAATGTAGTCCTTGACCTCGAATACCCATCTGGTCGCTTCCACGACCCCCGGCCTATTGTCCTTGAGCCATGCGAGGATGGAGACCGGCTGGCTCGCCAGGATGCTCTGACAAGTCCTTCCGAAGGTCCGCGCCGCCGTGCCGTTCTCTTTCCATTTCGCCGGATAAGCCCAGGCCCTCGAGTCCGTCGAGACGATGCCGTTGTAGGCGGGTCGGCCGTCGCGACCCCAGAGATACAGGCCCTTGCCGTGTCCCGTGCAGGCCACGCCCCTTATGTCGTGCGGATCGACGCCGGCGGAGGCGATGGTCTCGCCGATCACCTCGCAGTTGGCCTTCCAGAGCGTGTCCATGTCCCGCTCGGTGAAACCCGGCTCGGACAGTATCATCGGTATCTTGCGGGACGATGAGCCCAGAGCCTCGCCCCTTCCGTCGAAGAGCACGGCCTTCGTCGACGTGCCCCCGTTGTCGATTCCCATGAAGAACGAAGCCATCACTACCCCTCTCGGTCGAAATGACGCCGGCCGCCGGAAGCGTTTCCGGGAACCCACTCGCCCGTCGCGAGGCTCATACTATCACGGGGCCGCGGCCGGGTCGCCGGCGTTGGGGCCGAAGTGCTTGAGTATGACGAGAGGCTCGGTGGCGCCGCGGTTGACGATGCGGACCCCCGCGCGGGCGGCTTTCTCTCCGACGAAGTATTCGTCTGCGCCGAGGCCGCCGAAGCGGAGCATGCCCGCGGCCTCGGCTTCGTAGGGACCTACCGTGCCGTGCCCCTGAGTGAGGATGCAGCCATGGGCGGCGCGGTCCTTGACGACGACGCTCTTTCCGGGGAAGACGGTGAGCTCCTTGGCGGCGATGTAGCCGGTCGAGTAGACGACCCACTTCTCGACATGGTTCTCGTCTTCGGAGGCGACGATGGGCGGCCGAAAGTAATGTTTGCGGTAGTGCGGATCGACATTCTTTTCCCAGTCCATGAGACTCATGACATAGTCTATGTCGTGCTTCCTGTCTTCGGGGCAGTTCTCGACCAGGAATTCGTAGGGGTAGACCTCGCCGGCCACCACATTTTCGTAGACCGAGTTGACGTCGGAGTTCCACTGCGGCTCGTAGGTCAGATACGATCCCGGCGCATGCACGACGCCGGTGGGCGTATACCAGCCCGTCCCCAGCTCGATTCTGTACGCGCGCGAAAGTTCCGTGATCCGATTGTCGCCCTTCTCGTACGCCACAAGGCGTTCCCGCACCTCGGCCTTGGTGACATCGGGATCGAAACCGAAATAGGTGTGCGGGAACATGCCCGGGTGATTGTTGAGCTGTGGGGGGAAATAGTAGGCCTCGGGCTTGCCCTGCCGGCCGACTCGACGCGCGTCCTCCTCCTTCAAGTGCAGATGGTGGAAGAGGGGCGCATGAAAGTCGAAAAACTTCGAGTACATCGGCCAGGTGCCGAATTTTTTCTGCAACTCTTCGCCGATGATCTCCGCACCCAGTTCGGCCACCGCATCCCTGAACAGGAATCTATCTTCTTTCCTGCCCGTGGGATCGACATAGCTCATGCCCTCGTCTTCGGGTGCGAGAGGGCCGTTCATCGCGCGAATGACCGAAGAAAACCAGCGTTCCTTTATCGCGCCTCGGGCGGTGCCGAGGGCGTAGTAATCGTCGGGGTGGAGCCTCAGCCGATGTCCGGGCGAGGAGAAGCGGCGGGGGACGAACGTGGGGGCGAGCCTCAAGATTCCGTTTCCTTTCTCGAAGATATCGTTTATCGTTTTCGCGCCGACCATGTGGAATGCCTCCTTGGTGCCTATTTGTCGAGAAGCGGCGAACCTCCCGCTGTATGGAAAGCAAAACAATTCAAACTTGAAATGGATCATTATCCCATTGACGTATTTCATCCTCGCCGGACCGAGGAACCGGATTCAGCGAACTCGATCCACGGCCAGAACCGAATCCCGGATCACGAGCTCGGGCGCCAATATGACGCGACGCGGCTCTGCCTCGGGATTCTCTATCCTTTGGAGCAGAAGATCGACCGCCAAATCGCAGATCTCGCTGTAGGGCTGCCGTACAGTCGTCAGCGCCGGCAACACCATCTGCGTCGTCTTGATGTCGTCCATCCCGATGATCGATATATCCTCCGGGATTTTCATGCCTAGACGCTTGAGTTCGCGCATTGCACCGATGGCCATCAGGTCGTTCTCCGCCCAGATGCCGGTGAACTCGATTCCTTGTTCGAGTATTCTTCGTATGCACTTGAGACCGGCTTCAAACTCGAAATCATCACCGGCTACATGATTGATCCCGATGTCCCGCTCGGCGAAGAAGGTCTTGAATCCCTCGAGTCGCTCCCGGCTAAGGCTGATGGACTCGGGACCGCTGATGCACACGAGCTTTCGATGCCCCATGGACCAGAAGTATTTTGCGGCGATTTCGCCCGCAAGGCGATTGTCGACGAGTACATGGTCGGTCAGCTCGTCGTCGAGGGCGCGGTCGATGCCAACGACCGCAATGCCGGAGGACTCGAGGGCGCTCATTACGGCGCTTTTATCGGAGACGCGCGAGATGATTATGCCGTCGACATTCATGCCGACGAAATTGCTCAGCACCCTGTCTTCGGTGGCGGGATCCTCCCGTGTGTTGCCTAGAATCATGGTGAAACCGCGCCTGACACATGCCTCCTCGACGTGAGAGATGAAAGCGGCGAAGGTTTCGTGCATGATCTCGGGGACCATGAGGCCGATAAGTCTTCCGCTCCGGTTCCGCAGCCCCCTCGCGATGAGATTGGGCTTATACTTGAGTTCATCGATGGCCTCGAGAACCCGTTTCTTGGTATCCTCATCGACTCTTATGGTGCCCGTTATGACCCGGGAAACCGTCGAAGGCGAGACGCCGGCGAGCTTCGAGACGTCCTTAAGCGATGACATCGGCCTCACCGCCCCGCTCCGATGCAGAAGCGAACCCGCACGGGGAAACCATCATTGTTCACCCGCCGCGGAGATGAGTTCGTTGAGGCGGGTCCTGTAATAGGTGAAGTTCTCGAGGCTTACGTCCGGCGGGATGAAATGGTCGCAGAAAGGAATATATCCGCCGGTCTTGAGCACCGCCTCGACGGGTTCCAGTATCTCGTCTATCCGCCCTTTCCCGTACACAAGTTCCGATTTTTGTATACCGCCCATGAAGATCAGGTCGGGGAAGGTTTTCCTTACCTTTACGATGTCCATGCCGCAGCTCGCCTCCATTGGATACATCGCGGTAATGCCACCCTCCAAGAACAGGGGAATGATGTCAAAGCAGTCGCCGTCCGTGTCCACGAATATGAGGTCGATACCGCGCCCCCGCAGGAATGAGGTGAATCTCTTATAATAAGGGATCATGAATTCCCTGATCACGGCGGGCGATACCATGGATCCCGTGCCGGCCGAAATATCCTCCCATATCTGCACATGATCGATATCGGTGTATGAAAGCACCTCTTCGTATATCCCCATCCAGGTCTCGGTAAAAGTGCTCACCATGTCATGGATCAGTTCCGGGTTCTCGTAATAATTGACGAAAGTCTCTTCGTATCCCATGAGATGCACGAGCGTACCGAAAAATCCGTGCGGATAACCGCCCAGGGCCAGAGGATATGTCCTGTTCTTGTATGCTTCGACCTGGGAGTTCCAGGTCGGGGGGAAACGCTTAGCGACATCCTTCAGGTTGAACCTTTCCTCTTTCAACTTTTCCCAAGTGGCACGATTTTTGACGGGATAGTCGATGGAAGTCGGAATCGTTGCTGAATCCTTGAGGAATCGCCTTCCGACCCCGTCCACATCATAATAATCGAGACTCCTTTCATCCTCACTCACGATTCTCGGCTCGTATTCCGGACAGAATAGAAGGTTGACGTTCACCAGCCTCTGGGATTCGTCCATATCGAAGCGCTCGCGCACGTCGCTGTCCAGTGGGAACCCCTGAGTGGGCCAATACAGCCCCCCCGCCATAACCGCGATGCCGTCGGGCAAAGATCCCCTTCCAACGCTGTTCCACGCCGTCGAGTAGAGGTGCGATGTCGGCGTCGCCCCGGCGTCTTCGGGTCGGGGCAGTCTCGGATAACTCCTCTTCGGCAGGCCGTCCGCATACCAATTTTCCACCGTCTTGCCCCAATAACCGAACTCCCACTTCAGACTGCAGGTCCTGCCGTCCCGTTCAGCGATCCGATGCAATCTTTCCTTGGCGTTCATCTTCCCTGCCCCTTACTTGCATCCGACGATGACTCGAGTCAACTCTTCCGCGTCCGTATCCGCTCTCAACGTATCTTCGATCTTTTCGCCGTGCGAAAGGATCACGAATCTATCGGCAACCTGGTATGCGTGATAGAGATTGTGTGTCACGATCACAACCGATAGCCCTTCCGAGCGGAGCTTGGTAATATGATCGAGGAAGGCCTGGGTCTCGCGGACCGAGAGCGCACTCGTCGGCTCGTCGAGAAGAAGAACCTGATTCTTGAAGAACATGGCTCTAGCAATCGATACCGCCTGCTTCTGTCCGCCGGAAAGGTTGCCGACCAATTGTTTCGGCGACCGGATCCCCTCGATGGTGATTTCATTCTCAAGGATATCCATGGCTTTCTTTTTCATACTCTTGATTCTCAGGAATCCCAGGGGATAGGTCTCCTCGCGGCCGAAGAAAATATTACGCATGATGTCCATGGAGTCTATCAAGTTCATGTCCTGATAAATTGTTTCCATGCCAAAGTTCATTGCGACGCGCGCCGAATCGAAAACCGTCTTCTTCCCTTCGACGAATATTTCCCCGCCGGTCGGCCGCAGAACGCCCGATAGTATCTTGATGAGGGTCGACTTGCCGGCTCCGTTGTCACCCACGAGACCGACGATTTCGGCCCTATGGACCTTGAAATCGACTTTATTTAGCGCCAGGATGGGTCCGTATTGATGCGTGATGCCCTTGAGTTCGATGAACGGTATGTCAGTCGGCGCCTTCGCGCTTGCACTCTCAATTGCCATGGCCGCACTCCTATTCCGATTTGATCGCTTCGTTGAGCACGGCAGCGATGACGATCACGATGCCGACGAACATCTGCAAATAATGTCCGGGGGCCCTAAGGAGAAGCAAGATGTCCTGTATCGTGTACATGAGCGCGGCGCCGAGGAAGGCGCCCAGGACTGTGCCCTTTCCTCCCATGAGCAGAGTGCCGCCGATGACGCAGGCGGCGATGGCTTGCAGCTCGAGACCTTCGCCTTGAATGGGGGATATCGAGTTTATGCGTACCGTACTCATTATCCCGGCGATGGCCGTCACGAAACCGGTTATTGCGAAGGCGACGACCTTGATTCTCGCGGTGTTGATTCCAAGCGCTGCGGCGGCCTTCCTGTTGCCGCCTACGCCCAGGAAATAGTTGCCGAGCCTATGGCGATCAAGAATCAACCAAGCGAGGACGGCTATCGCCAGAGCCCAGACGAACTGGACCTGCACGGGCCCGATGTTCAGCGTGAACAGTTTCGTGAAAAAAACGCTCGGATAGAAGCTTTCGGTTACCGAGCTGGATATGATCAGGATGATCCCTCTCCAGAACCACATGGCGCCGAGCGTGACAATAAACGACGGGACATTGGACTTCACGACTATATATCCGTTGATAAGTCCAATGACGATACCGCAGCATAGGCCCGTCAATACTGCCAGCCATAGCGGCATGCCGGCATTGAATATCTTCGCCATCACGAGGGCCGTCAGAGTGAAGGTGGCGCCCACGGAAAGATCGAATTCTCCTGCGATCATCAGGAGGTTGACGCCCATGACGATGATGACGAGCGGGGGGATCGCCTTCAGCATCAGCTGGATATTCCCCATGCTTAAATAGCGGAAATCCCTAGGGAACAGGATAGCGACCGCGATGGCCATCAACTGGACGACGATGAAAAGAAATATGATATTCCCGGATTTTCCCCGCTGTATCCGTTTAAAGAGGCTTCCAACGGACTCTGTCCGCAAAACCGAATCTGCCATCGCGAATGCTCCTTAATCGAGTGGTTCAACGAGCGCCCCGCCCGTCGATTCAACGGCGGGTGGAGCGCAAAATTACCTTAGCGGTATGTACCGGAAAGGGCGAGGACCTGCGCGGCGGTCGACTTGTCGACGATCGCTCCGCCCGTGTTGATATCGCAGGGCAGCAAGGCGTATTTCTTGTAGAGATATAACTGCATGATCGGGAATGCGCCTTGATAGTAGGGCTGCTGATCGACGGCAGCGATGATCTTACCGTCCAAGATATCCTGGACGATGGGCTTGCTTAGATCGAAGCCTGCGATGGGTATATTCATGCCGGCATCGGCGGTGGCCTTCGCCGCGACCGTAAGGGGCATTCCGCCCATCGCGAGGATACCCTTCGTGTTCTGTTGGCCGATAAGATACTGGGTGAGCTTCGTAAGAGTGTCGTCAAGAGAGACCGCCCCCGTATCCAGGACTTCGGACTTCACGCCGGCTTCGTCCAGAGCCCTCTTCACACCCTCATAGCGTTGTTTTGCATAGGTGGCCTCGGGGTGTTCAACCGGGCATACGACGAGATCGCCGGCCTGAAGCTTGCCTTCCGTGACAAGTCGCTTCCCGATCAGGTAGCCGGCGATGCGGAAATCCTGACCCATGAAGGCCATCCTCTGGACACCTTCAGCTCCCTTGGGATCGTCGATATTGAAAGCGACTACGGGAATGCCGGCAGCCCGCGCCTTGGCGACGTTCTTGGTATAGGCGTCGGTCACGTTCAAAGCCACTACAATTCCGTCCACCTTGTTGGCGATTGCGGTCTCGAGAAGATCATTCTGCTTGCCCGGGTCGTTCTCGGCGAATTGAATGTCCACCTTGGCGCCGAGTGCATGCGCCATTTCATTCGCGCCGTTGATGAGCGGCTTCCAGAAGGGATTGCCGGCCGTGTCATAAATCAGGAAGGCGAACTTGTAGACTGGAGTTTTTTGCGCGAATCCCGCGACACCGACCGCGAATAAACAGAACGCAATAACGATTGCCTTAAGAATCCTCTTGGTCATAGATCCCTCCGTTTGTCTAAATTGGGGACGCCGAAGCGTCCCGAGAACCCATTCCGAACCCATCCTTCAGACACTTCTGCCAAACCCCCTTTCCAACGGCCAGTGGGTAGATAAAACGAACAAGTTGTGTCTTCAATCCATCTGACATCGTTGGCATTTACGTGTGCATGACAACGATGTCATTGATCGTAAGCCCGCTTCTTGAAACTGTCAATCTTTTTTGAATATTAAAACTGTAAAACACATGGAATGCAGCTTTAACTTAATTACATTGAATACATACACTTAATAATATAATTTGAAATTGTATCTCGTTTCGTCATAGACTAGATATGAACGTTGATTTTGCAATCGATTGCATTTCATCGAAGTCGTCTGGATTATTTAGATAACGAGAGACGACAGGCACAGCTCACTACATATTTCACATGTTCGCGTAAGATACCGGGAAAACTTATCCGGGTATTCTCATTCGCCTCATGTTCCAAGTACAGTGTGGCCGGAGGGAGCATCCATGAAAGCCGCCGTCTACACACAGTTCCGCGCCCCGCTGACGATTTCCGAGCTTCCCGATCCCGTGGTCCCCGAGGACGGAGTCGTCCTGGCCGTGGATGCCACGGGTATCTGCCGCAGCGATTGGCACGGCTGGCAGGGTCACGATCCCGACATCAGGCTCCCCCATGTGCCGGGGCATGAACTGGCGGGGACCATCGTGGAGCTGGGCAGGAATATCAGGAACTGGAAGCGCGGCGATCGGGTCACCATGCCCTTCGTGGCCGGATGCGGACACTGCGCGCCCTGCCTGACGGGCAACCAGCAGGTCTGCGATCATCAGTTCCAGCCGGGTTTCACCCACTGGGGCTCCTTCGCCCAGTTCGTGGCCATACATTACGCGGACATGAATTTGGTCCGTCTCCCCGAGGCCATGGATTCGGTGGCTGCCGCGAGCCTCGGCTGTCGCTTCGCTACGGCCTTTCGGGCCCTGGAAGCACAGGCCAGGGTACGAGCCGGCGATTGGGTCGCCATTCACGGCTGCGGCGGCGTCGGGCTGTCGGCCGTCATGATCGCCCGCGCCATGGGGGCCAGAGTCATCGCGGTGGACGTCCAGGCGGACAAGCTGGATATGGCGCGGGAGCTCGGGGCGGACCTGGCGATCGACGGCCGCGATGTTCCCGATGTCGCCGCCGCCATCAGGGAGGCCACCGGCGGCGGCGCCCATGTTTCCATGGATGCCCTGGGCAGCCGGCAGACCTGTTTCAATTCCATAGCCTGTCTGGCCAAACGAGGGAGGCACGTGCAGGTGGGTCTCATGCTCGCCGACCAGAGCCGCCCCGAAATCCCCATGGACCTGGTCGTCGCGCGCGAACTGGAAATCTACGGCAGCCACGGCATCCAAGCCCACCGCTACGATGTGCTTCTGGCCCTGGTGTCCTCCGGCAGGCTCCACCCCGAACACCTCGTCACCGACCGCCTGGACCTGGCCCAGGGCGTGGATTTCCTGCAGCGGATGGATCGATTCCCCGGCGTCGGAATCAGGGTCATAGATAGACTTTAGACCGGCCGAGTCTGGAAGCGGGAAAACACTCCTATAGCGTCTCGGTCGCTGCATTCTCCGGAATCGGTACCTCCTCCGCGGCTTTTTCGATCCGCTTGCGTTCGAACAGATAGAAGGCTGCGGGCACGACGAAAAAGGTGAGGATGGCCGAGGTGAAGATTCCTCCGAACATGACGACGCCGAGTCTCTGGCCGAACTCGGAACCTTCCCCCCGGCCGAAAACGAGGGGTCCCGCGATCACGAGAATCGTCAGGGTGGTCATGACGATGGGACGGAAGCGCAGTCGCGCCGATTCGATCAGGGCTTCCTTCAAAGGCATCTTCCCGACGCGTTCGACGACGAAGTCGAGGTAGAGGATGGCGTTCTTGGCCGAGAGTCCGATCAAAAGGAGCACGCCGAGGAGCCCGAATATATCCAGTCCGCCCCCCAGGAGAACGACGAAGACAAGGGCTCCTACGATGGCCAGCGGTACGGGCATGAGCAGGTAGACCGGGTAGCGCCATGAGTTGAACTGGGCCGCCATCACGAGGTAGGCGAGAAAGACGGCCAAGAGAAACGCGATCGTGCCCGAGCGGGATACCTCGCGGGCCAGGGTGCTCGCCCCGAACACGCCCCCCGAGCCGAGAGTGACCCCGCTGTCCAGGAGACCCCGCCGCGTCAGCTCGTCGGTGAGTGTGTTCTGGAAACTGAGCGCCGGGGGAGCGTTCTTGGTCAGATTGATCGACAGGGTGGCCGTGTACAGGCGGTTGTACCGGAGGACGCTGATGGGAGACTGCCGGACTACGAGGCTGCCCAGCTGGCCCACCTGCAATCGCGAATGCCGTGTCGGAGAGTAGATCGGCAGGTTCAGGAGGGACTGGCCGTTCGAAAGGAAGGTGGGATCGATCTGGACCATGATGGGATAGCTCTGTCCGCCGGTCTGCACGTCGCCGGCATGGGTTCCCGAAGCGTATGTCTGAAGCAGGCCGGCCACGGTGCCGGGGTTTATCCCGGTGCCTCCCATCTTGGATTCGCTCGGCACGAAGTCGCGCTCTATGGTGACGTCGGACAGGCTGGATGTGGCGCCCGTGACGAAGGCATGGTTTTGTATGAACTGGAGAATCTTCGTGCTCCTGGCCTGCAGCAGATCCTGGTTGGAGGACAGAAGGTTCAGCGTGATGGTGGAATTGGATCCGGGGGGACCTCCCCCGGCGCTCAGGCTGAGCGTCGCGGAGGGGTCGCCGCCGAAAAGGATGTCTCCCATCGCCTTGCGGTACTTGTCCATCAGGTCGTATACCCCGGCCCTGAGCGCGAGAGGCACGAGCTGCACGGTCATCGTGGTGTTTTCGGGCCTGTTCACTCCGACCGTGAAAATGCCCACGCTGCCCACGATGGTCTGCACGGTGCTCACGGCGGGCTGATGCAGGAGATAGCTTTCCAATTTGCCCGTCATCTCGTTGTTGGCGGCCAGTGTCGTCCCATTGTGCATGCTGACGTTTATCGTTATGGATCCGTTGTCGCTCTGCGGCGCGAAACTGAAGGTGATCTTCGGAAGTACGAGCGCCACGATGAGGGCCAATGCGACCGCGGTGCCGACCAAAACGAGGACACTGCGGTCGAGCATGCCGACCAGAGATTTGGCGTATTTATCCCGCACCCATTCGAGCCCGGCCTCGGTCCAGCCGTGGAGCATGGTCGTCAGGGCCTGGAAGAAGCTCACCGACAATCTTCCGACATATTGGAGCGGGCCCAGGAGGAAGGGATAGAACAACAGCGCCGGCAGAAAGACGAAGTGCTTCGTCGCGATCAGGGCGACGAGAGCGGCTATCCCCACGACGATGCCCGCGGCCTTTCTCCACGCCCTGAGTCCCCAGCGCATCGACTCGGCCAGTTCCCCGAGACTCCTCCTGAGATCGCTCCAGTCCAGAGTCCTGGTGGACTCCGGCGTATAGGCGAGGCGGACCGTGAGAAAGAGCACCGCTTCGAGCAGCGAAAAGGCCACCGCGGCCGCGAGCCCGAGGGCGAACTGCCTCATGAACTGTCCGATAATGCCGCCGATGAAACTGACGGGAATGAGGACGGAGAGCAGGGACAGCGTAGCCGCGACCACTGCGCTGAATATTTCGCTGGCCCCCTTGAGGACGGCCTCCCTCTGGCCGAACCCCATGAGCCGATAGCGTTCGACATTCTCCGCGACGACGATCGAATCGTCGACCACGACGCCTATCGCGACGATCATGGCGAGCATCGATACCAGGTTGAGGGTGAATCCGGCGAGATTGAACAGCACGGGCGCCGCGGAGAGGGCGATCGGGACGGCGATGATGACGGAGAGGGCGGTATTGAGCTTGCCCAGGAACAGAAGAATTATCAGCGCGACGACGATCGCCGTGACGAGAATCTCCCGATAGGTCGAGATGAGAGAGGCCTGGACGGGCGCGGTGGTGTCGTTGCTGAAGGAGATTTCGTAGCCAGCGGGCAGCTTCGTGTCGTGGAGAAGCTCCTTGACGTTCCTGACCACGGCGACCGCGTTGGCGGAAGTGGTCTGCTGAATGGAGACCAGAACGACCGGCCTGCCGTTCACGCGGGCGTAGTCCGTCGAAACGGGGAGATCCCGAACGACGGCGATGTCGCTCACCCGCGTGTTTCTGGCGGGATCGACCAGAGTATCGGCTACGCTTTGCGTGTCCGCGGGCACGTTTTGGGTGGCGAAGGTCAGAACGTTGTCGTGGCTGTTTATCGTCCCGATGGGTTGGTTGATCGCCGATCCCGTGACGGCTGCGACGACCTGCTGCGGAGTGAGATCGAAGGACTGGAGGCGGTCGGGATTCAGAAGAACCTGGAATTGCCGCGACGGCCCTCCGTCCACCTGGACATTGGCGACGCCGGGAATCCGCTGGAGCAGAGGCGTGAGCTCGTTCGTGACATAGAGGCTCACCTCCTCGAGGCTCGCCCTCGAGCCCGAGATGCCGAACTGAAGCACCGGGATGGAGGAGGGATTGAAGGTCTGCACGATGGGCGAGTTGACTCCCTGAGGGAGCCTCTGCAAAGCCGCGGAGACCAGAGAGGCGACTTGGTTCGCGTCGCTCGCCTGATCCGTGGACATGTCGAAGCTCATCAGAACCTGACTCATTCCCGTGGAGCTGGTGGAGTTGATGTCCGTGATCCCGTTCAACGTGGAGACCGCGTCCTCGATCTCCTGCGTGACCTGCTGATCGATCACGCTCGGAGAAGCGCCCGGATAGGCCGTCGTGACGACCACGAAGGGAAAATTGATGGAAGGGAACTGGTCCACTCCCAGGTTGATGACCGAAATCAGGCCGAAGGCGAAAATCGCCAGGAAGAGGCCGATGGCCAATACATAGCGCGAGACCGAGAATCGGACCACCGGATTGATTTTGTTGAATATTTCGGTTTGGAGATCGCGGGTCGTCTTCATTGGCCGCCGCCCGCCGCGGCGAGGTTCGTCGCCTTCACCGCCGACCCGTCGAGAAGACCGGGCGGGGGATTCACCGCGACGAGGCTGCCGGCGTCCACGCCGGTCACCGCCACGCTCGAGCCGCTTTCCGCCAGAATCGTGATGGGGCGCACGAGCGCCTTGCCGCCCTCGACGACGTACACGAAGTTCTTGTCTTCGTTTGTCTGCAGGGCTCCCGTCGGAATGAGCGCCCCGCGCGCGAGGGTCGGAGAGTAGCTCACGGTGCCGACCGCGCCGAAGGCAAGCGGCAGCGAATCCGGAACGGCCGCCACGATGTGGACGACGCCGTCGAGAGGCACTCCCGGAGACTGTCTCACCTTGAGGGCATAGTCGCTTCCGTTCAGGGCGAAGGTGACGGGGGCGCCCACGGGCAGACCCGCCGCGTCCGCGGGCGGCACGTCGAAGTCGACTTCCCGCTCGCTGCTGGCGATGATGAAAGCGGCCGCGTTCTGACTGACCAGCTCGCCGGGCATGACGTTCACCGCGACGAGCCGCCCCGCGTACGGTGCCGTGATGGCCGCATAGCGGAGATTGAGCTCGGCCTGCTGGAGAGCGAACTGGGCCTGCTCGACGGCGAGCTTGTACTGGGCGATATTCTGGACATCGGCCTTCTGGTTCTGGTCGAGAGCGGTCCTGGCGGCTTCGAGGTTCGCCTGCGCCGTATCGAGATCGCTCTTCGCCCGGTCGACGTCGGCACTGGTCGCCCCTTCGAGTTTGAAGAGCGCCTTGCGTGCGTCGTAATTGCTCTGCGCGGCCGAGAGCGTGGACTCCGCCGCACGGACTTGAAGATCGAGCCGCGGGTTTGCCTGTTTCGTCGTGTCCTGTCCCGTAGACAGGATGATTCGGGCATTCTCCAGGGAGGCCTGGGCGATCTTCACGGAGAGCTTGAGCTGACTGTCGTCGAGCTGTATGACCGTGGCGCCTTCGTCGACCCAGTCGCCCGGCTTTCGCAGCACCTGCGCGACGACGCCGCTCAGCTGACCCACGACCTGGCTCTGCATGACGGGCTTTACGGTTCCCGATGTGTTGTGCTCCACCACCAGGGCGCCGAATGTCACAGGTGTCACCTGCAGGTCGATTTCGGCCACCCCCGGCCCCGCGGCTTGGGGAACCACGGTCCGGGCCTGGGCCCCCTTGGGCTGCGGAGCGCAGCCCAAGGCCGTGACGGAAAGGGCCAGGACGGATATGAATAAGCCATTGCCGAGCGACCTCAAAGGTTTTCTCATGAGAGTATTCTCCTAATATCCCATGGCGTTGCGCAATTGAAGAATCGCGAGCTGGGCGTCCCTCTGCGCGAGCACCAGGGCGGATTGGGCATTCGCCGAATCGACGGAGGCATCCATCAAGTCCTGATTCGTCGCGGCCGCATACTGGGCCTCCGTCTGCTTGAGCTTGAACTTGAGGTCGTACTTTTCGGCCGTGAGTCTCGCCAACTGCAGCCGCTGCAGGCTGACTTGCACCATCTCGTAGGCTTCCTCGACGTCCGTCGCGATGTTCGCGCGAAGCTGATCCTCCTGGATGCCGTAGGTCTCGTTCTGGACGCGGTTGGCTTCGAGTTGATGGGCCGCGGCACCCGCATCCAGAATGGGCATCCCGAGCTTCAGACCCAAGGTGCCCTGGCCCGCGGTGTTCTGCATCTGCCAGTCCTGGATGATATTCAGAGTGCCGTTCACGCTCACGGTGGGCATCGTCTGTCCCCTGATCAGATCGCGATCGATCGCGGAAGATTCGCGATTCAGTTCGATCTGCCGAATGTCCGTCCTTTTCTGCAGCGCCAGGGCGATGGCCTCCTCCAGGCTGCCCGCCGGAACCTGCGGATCATCCTGTTCGGCGACGGAGAAATCCCTGTCGCGCGGCCAGCCGATGAGCTGTGCCAATCTTACGCGCGCTATGTGCAGGTCGTTCTCCGCGCTCTGGAGGTCGATCTGCGCGCTCTGAGCGTTGATCTGAGCGGTGCGGAGGTCGATCGCCGTCGCCTGCTTGAGAGCCTTGACGGCGGAGATCTGCGCCAGCAGAGCCTCCTGCTGTTCGAAGATTTCTTTTTTCACCGACAGATCTCTCTGGGCTCCGAGCATGACGAAGTAGGCCTGCGTCACCGCGGACACGATCTTCAGTCTGCCGGAGTCGGCGGAAAGCTCCATGCCGCGAAGAGCCAGGAGACTTTTCTCTATGGTCGCCTTGCCCGTCCCGCCGGGGTACCCGTTCCAGAGAACCTGATTCACGCTCACTCCGAAATTGCCGGTCGGTCCCGCCGAAAACGCGGATGATCCGGGGGAAAAGAACGAGGACAACTGGGAAAAATCTGTCAGGAGGGGGTTGGCGGGCACATAGGGTGTGGCATTGATCCCGATGCTGGTCATGGGCGAAGCGAGCGACAGCCCCACCTGGGGCGTCTGGCTGAATCCGGAGGCGAGAGAGTTTTCGCTCAGGAGTATGTCGTCGCCGAAGCCGTAGGTCGCGTTTTCCCCCACCGACCCGGAGAGCGCGAATGAGTCTTGCGATATGCTCAGGCGGTACTGCTCCCGCGCAATGTCGAGATTCTGCCGCAGTATCCTGCTGTCGGCCCCCTGCGCGAGGGTCGCATCGGTGGCCTGGGCCAGAGTCAAGGCCGAAGGCTTCTCCTGTGCCGAGGCGGCGGCGAGAGGGATGAGCGCGGCGGCCAGACAGATCGCGAGCGGCATTTTCATGCCCTGTCCCCGGTAATCGCGGGCACGAACCCCACCGGAACCCGTGTTTTTATTTTCCTTTACGGGCACTCAGTTCTTCCTTTAAATATTCTTTGAGCTTCCTGACCATTCTCAGGGAAGCCGCCCGGTCGCTTTCGGACACGTGTTCGAAAAACCTTCGCATCATCGCCTGGATTTTTGCGTCGAGGGTGGAGAGCGCAGCCTCTCCGCGCGGGGTGAGGGCGAGCAGGATGACTCTTCGATCATTGTCGTCGAACTTCCTTTCCACCAGGCCGAGATGGATCAACCTGTCGACGATGCCCGTCGCGGCCGCGGGAGTCAGGAATCGCATCGCGGCGAGGTCGGACATTCTGCACATCTGGTCTTGCTCCTTGAGGGTCTTCAGCGTCATTGCCTGCTGGACCGTGATGCCCTCCGGGCTCAAGATGTTTTCCACATTGCGGACAAAGAGCGCATTTATCTCGTTCTGCGCGTTGAAAAAATCCTGGTAGTCTGCCTTGCCCTCAGCCATTGCCTCTCCCGAAACGCCCACCCATCGATCGACGCACTTGATTCATATCGTTCAACCACACGAATATACGCATGGTTGATTATATAGTCAACGGACTATCTGCCGGACGTATATAAAGCGAACCGATTGGATCTCGCCGGGAGCCGGAATGGTTCCCGAACCCGCGGCGTCCGAGCCCGTCCTCGGGCCCCGGATCCGGCGAATGTATGAAAAGTTTCTTACAACAGCGCGAGAGATATTTCCAAGCAGAAAGATTTCGATATGATGCGCGCCATATGCCTAGACCGAGGCTTCGTCGTGGATACCTGCTCGCGTTCGTCATCTCCGCCGCCCTCGCGCAGGCGGAACCGCAGACCGCCGCGGCAGCAGCGCCGTCCGCGGCTGCCGATATCGCACAACCTGCCGAGAATCCGTCCCCCGATCATCCGCGCTACGGCATCGCGCTCGCCGAGATACTGGGCGTCAACGTCGTGGTCAACTCGTTCGACCGCTTCATCGACGAGCCCTTCTTTCCGATGAAGGGAGAGAACGGGTGGGCGAACTCCACATTGCAGTCCTCGTGGGCCAATCTCGCGGGGCCCTGGCATTTCGATCAGGATCCCTGGCTGGTCAACGAAATCGGCCACCCGATCCAGGGCCTGTTCTACTTCACGGCGGCCCGTTCCAACGGTCTCGACTTCTGGGAATCGGCGCTGGGGACCGCAATCGGAAGCTTTACGTGGAAGCTCTTCGGCGAGGTCGACGATTCCAACATCAACGATCTCGTGACGACGACCATGGGCGGCGTGGCCCTGGGCGAGATGGTCCACAGGTTGTACGTCGAGGCGGAGAGGGACGGCTCCTGGGCCCGCTTCTTCGCGAGTCCCATGGACGCGGCCAATGATGCGGTCTTCGGCGAGAGGAGCCGGGAGGATGGGCCGTCCGGATTCCCGGACCTTTCGCTGTCGTTCCAGGCGGGTTTCGTGGCTCCCTTCCTGGAACCGGACGCCGCCCGGACTGCGGCTCAGGGCGTATCCCCCGGCTTCGGCGGGCTCACGGACGAGCTGGGCGAGGAAGTCAGCTACGGCGATCCCTTCGGTGCGTGTTCCTCACCCTACGACTACTTCGAGCAGCGGCTCGATCTGGAGCTGTCTCCCTCTTTCTGGGGGATCGCTTTCTTTTCGAGCGGTACCCTCTATACCATTCCCCTCGTGGATACCGGGCGCGACGAGCTCTCGCTCGCCTCCTGCCTCCACTACGATTTCATCGACAACTCGTTCGTCGAGCTGGAGGCCAACGCCGTGGGCCTTAGCCTTTTCGGCAGGCGGATCTACTCCAACGGCTTCCGATTCTCCGGCGAGCTGCACCTCGACGCAATCGTGCTGGGCACGAACGAGAACGCCTACCTGCGCGAGATAGACGGCGTGCAGAGCCTGGACGAGGAAGGTCGGGATTACGATTGGGGTTTCGGCGAGGGGGCCAAGATCCATCTCGACGTTTCGCAACCGCGCTTCGGGCGGCTCAGTCTGGACTACGCGGTCTACGGCATGAACCCCGTTCCGGGCACCGCCGATTCCCTCGCCCCCCTCGACTACGCGATCGTCGGCGTGCTCACCCTCGCCTACGAGCACATGGTCTCGGCCCACGTTTCCGTCGGCTCGGCCTATGCGCTCTACCATAAAAACGCCTTCTACGACTCGCTGCCGGAGATCCAGGAATACGCCCAGGCGGTCACGTTCTACGTCAGACTGAGCTCGTAGGATCGACCGCTTTTCGATCAACGCGTCGATCGCGGACGCGTCATGCTTCCGAGAAAGGATGAAGTTTCCATTACAAAACCATGAAGGTATACCCGCAGGGTATCGGCCTTCGAAATCGGCCCGCGCAACAGACTTTTTATGTATTTGTAAGAACTAATCGGGAACGCTCTCTATATACTAATACCTGCGACGGTAAGGCGACACGCGATGCGCGTCGCCGAATAGAAGAAGGCAGTCGCGTATCGAGAAGGAGCCGCATGGGCGTGAAGATCGCAGTCGTCGGGCTGGGGTACGTGGGACTTCCTCTGGCCATTCAGTTCGCTCGTGCCGGCATTACGGTGCTGGGCCTGGACATAGACGCCCAAAAAGTCGAGGCATTGAATCGGGGATGCAGCTATATTCATCACATCCCTTCCGAGTCCCTGCGGGAGCTCGTTTCCTCGGGGGCGTTGCGCGCGTCCACCGACTTCAGTCCGATCGAAGAGACGAGGGCCGTCATCATCTGCGTGCCGACTCCTCTCAATCTCAACCGGGAACCCGATATCTCATTCATCCTCGACACGGGAAAGACGATTTCCCGCCATTTGCAGCGGGACACTCTGGTCGTTCTCGAATCCACAACCTATCCGGGGACCACCGAGGGTGAGCTTCGCAAGGTGCTCGAAGCCGGTTCCGGCCTGGAGGCGGGCAAGGATTTCCATCTGGCATTCTCTCCCGAGAGGGAGGATCCCGGCAATCCCGACGGCAAGCTCGAAGCCATTCCCAAAGTGATGGGAGGATACACGCCCCGATGCCTCGAGAGAGCGATGTCGCTCTATTCCGCGATCATAAAAAGGCTGGTCCCCGTCTCTTCGTGCCGGGTGGCCGAAGCGGCTAAACTGCTCGAGAATATTTTCCGCAGCGTGAATATCGCCTTGGTGAACGAACTCAAAGTGGTTTATGCCGCCATGGGCATCGACATTTGGGAAGTGATCGAGGCCGCGTCCACCAAGCCGTTTGGATTCATGCCCTTCTACCCGGGACCGGGGCTGGGAGGCCACTGCATACCCATCGACCCTTTCTATCTCACATGGAAGGCCCGGGAATACGGACAGAATACCCGGTTCATCGAGCTCGCGGGGGAAGTGAATACATCCATGCCCGATTACGTCCTGCACAGGGTGAGCGACGCGCTGAACGATCGATGCAAATCGATCAACGGCAGCAGGATTCTCGTCGTCGGACTCGCCTACAAGCCCGACGTCGACGACGAACGGGAGTCGCCGAGCTACGAGCTGATGGACCTGCTCGAGGGACGGGGCGCACAGGTGGCATACTATGACCCGTATATACCGGTCGTGAGGCCCACGCGCCAGCACGCTCGCTGGACGGGATCGGAATCGGTCTCCTGGAATCGGGAAACGATCGAAAGCTTCGACCTGGTGCTCGTCGCCACTCGTCACGGCTGTATCGACTTCCGCGAATTGGCGGAGTGGTCCTGCTGCGTCGTCGACACGCGAAATGCCTTGAAGGGCATCGCGATGGCCCCCGGAAAGTTGTGGAAGGCCTGAACGGCGCGGACAGACGTCCGCCCCGCCGTCGAACGGAGTTACATATTTCAAGGCTTCGTTTGCCATGAGGAATCCATGGTGGATATTCGACCTGCATCGCTACGGGAAGCCGTGATCGATTCGGCATCGCCTGCGTCGATCAAAGCCCGCGCCCGAATAGGGTCACGAAGAAGTTCGTCGCATGCGCGCGACGAGACGCGATCGACCGGCCGACTGTGGGTATGGGCGCTCTACGCGATGATCGCCTGCGGATTGGTCGCGTACGCGTATGCGAATCTGCGCGTGATCAGCGCCATGGTGGCGGAAGCCAGGATGGATGCCTGGTCGCGCTTTCTGCTCTACCCCTTCATCGCATGGAGTGCATTCGTCATACTGCTCCTGGGCTTTCGGACGGTGGTATGGTTTTATTACCGCCCCGTGGGATCCTCGAATTTCGACGATGCTCCCTCCCTGACGGTCATCATTCCGGCCTACAACGAGGGGGCGATGGTCCTCAAATCCATCGAGTCGGTGCTCACCGCCCATTACCCGCCCGAAAGACTCGAGGTATTGGTCGTGGACGACGGCAGCAGGGACGACACGTGGCTCTACATCCAGCGCGCCGCCGAGCGCCATCCGGGAAGAGTCACGGCGCTACAATTCAAGAAGAACAGCGGGAAGCGGGCCGCCCTGGCTTTGGGATTCGAAAGGGCCAGGGGAGAGTTCGTCGTCACATTGGATTCGGACAGCGTGATAGACAGGGAAGCCCTGCTCGAGATAACCGGCCCATTCCGAAATCCCCGCATCGGTGCCGTCGCGGGAAAAGTATCCGTGTACAACACCGACGAGGGACACATTCCGCGGATGCTCCATGTGCGTTTCGTCCTGACCTTCGACGTGCTTCGCGCCGTGGAGTCTTCATACGGCACGGTGTACTGCACTCCCGGAGCGCTCAGTGCCTACCGGATCAGCGCCGTTCGAAAAGTCCTGCCGAATTGGATAAACCAGCGCTTCCTCGGATCGCGCTGCACGTACGGCGAGGATCGCGCCTTGACCAACTATCTCCTCGACGAAGGGTTCGATACCGCGTATCAGGGATCCGCCGTCGTATACACCGTCGTCCCCACGACCTACTCGAAGCTGTGCCGGATGTTCCTGCGCTGGGACAGGAGCTATGTCCGGGAAGAGATTCGGTTCATGAAGATCGTATGGAAGCGAAGGCCCCTGGCCCGCCTGATCGCCCTGTGCGACAGGCTCATCACCAATTTGAAGTATCCGATAGGTTACGCGGGCCTCGTCATGCTGGCGATAACGATTTTCACGATTCCGTCGGTTCTGGTCCGCTTTATCTTCGGTACGTTCCTGATTTCCGTCTTCAACAGTCTTTATTACCTGCGGAGCGAACGCTCCCTGTCGGGCTTCATGTACAGTCTGGCATTCTCATATTTCTCGACCTTCGCGATGTGGTGGATCATGCCTTTCGCCTTCTTTACGGTACGGTCCCGGTCCTGGCTGACCCGATAGCCGAGGGATGGGGAGCCGAGGCTTTTTCGCGCTTGCGCCCTGCCCGCTATTGGGCTAAGATGCCATTGTCTCGCGAATCGCAAGGAGCGAGACCGTGCTCCAGCCCCCCGCAGTCGCAGAAAGGAGGTCGTCATGAGTCGGCGTTCTTTCTGCACGACCCTCGCGATTCTCGGGCTCGCCGCCCTCAGCGCCGGCGCCCAGCAGATCCGGATCGCGGTGATGGACTTCGATCTCCAGTCCGACGATCCCCGCTTCAAGTACCTCGGCAAGGGTTTCGCGGAGCTCACCGCCGTCGAGATCGCCCACATGCCCGGCGTGGTGCTGGTGGATCGCGACAGACGCAACGCGATCCTCAAGGAACAGGAGTTTTCCCTCAGCGGAGCGGCGGACGAATCGAGCGCGATGGAGATCGGCAAACTGCTCTCGGTCAACTACATCGTATCCGGCACCATCATCGATATGCTCGGCGATCTCGTCGTATCCTACGAAGTGGTCACGACCGATACGGGGGCCGTCGTGGGCAAGGAAACGACCGAAGGCGCCCCCGCGGAATACAAACGCATGGTGAGGGACATAGGCAGGGGCATCGGGGTCATGACGGGCAGGATCGCCGCCGCGGCCGGCACGGTCGCGCCTCCTCCGGCCGTCTCTGCTCCGGGAAAGCAGACTGCGGTGCTCTCCGACTTTTCCGAGGCGGTCGCGGCCCTCGACACGAAGGACGTGGCGACCGCGAAGGCAAGGCTCGAGGCGGCCCAGGCCCTCGATCCGACCGACCCTGCGGTCCGCTACTACCTGGACAAGCTCGCGAGCGGCACCAGCAAGTTCGCGGTCATCCCCGAACCCTACTATCTCCTCGACAACCCGGCCACCCTCGCCTTCCGCGACAAGGACATGGCCTACGCATACGGCGCAGTCGGCGGGACCTACCTCACCGGCGGTCCCTGGCCCAACGGCGAGCCGCCGGACAAAGAGCCGGGCACGGTCCCGCTCCACAATCTCTACGGGGCCGACGACGGCGGTCTCGGCCCGTTCGGCGACCGGGAAATCGAGGGGGACGAGTTCGTCGGCTACACGATGCCGATCGGGAAGGACTTCGGCCTCGGCGCCGAGGCCTTCTTCTCCCACCGCGAATACGACCTCGTGAGAATGAACGGACCGATGAGCTCAAGTCCTCCGCTTCCTGCCCCCTACGTGCCCGCCGCGGACAGCAAGGATTTCTCGGGGGGCGTCGTCTCGTTCGGCTGGGCGGTGACCCGGCGGGTCGCCCTCGGCGCCTCTGCCACGCTCGGCACGTACAGCGGCTGGGTGGGCGATTGGAGAAACGGCGGGATGAGCAATTCGATCGTGCCCGGCAGCTTCGCGGCCGGCGAGATCGGACTTCTGCTCCGCAATTCGGACGGAAGCCTCGTATATGCATTCTCCGCTGGTGCGAGCAACTATCAGACCGATACCTTCAACTCCGATACGGTGGAGGTCAATGCGGGAAATTCGGCCCAGTTCTCGACCTATTGGGACGCGAGCGTCGCCTGGAGCTACGACCGGCTCACCGACTTCCTCGTTCTGAAGGCCATGGCGGATCTATCGGGCCTGCAGCTCGCTTCCTCGTCTTCCTACTTCCAGGTCCTACCTGCCTTCGAGCACTGGTTCGGCCACACTCTTTCGCTCCGTCTGGGCGCCGACGTCACGTTCGTCGCGGACCAGGCCTTCGAGACGGGTTTGGGCGGAACGGCCGGCCTGACCCTCGTCCTGGGCGCCTGGGAGATAGATTTCGGCGGAACCTACCGCATGCAGCCCTCCGAGGTAGTCGGCGGCGAGCTCATACCCGTGACCGTCTTCAGCATCGGCATTCGGAGAAACGGCATATTCGTCTACGACAGATGAGTGGCCCCGCCGATGTCGGGCTTGACTCCCCGAGCCGCCCAACGTACCCTATTCGCATAGGAGGTCCACCATGCCGGAAGCATCACAGAGCAGCGTAGACTCGAAGGAACGCTTTCACGAGGCGTGGGAACATGCCCGGGCGGCGCGCAGCTCGCTGCGCAAGAGCGTGGAAGAGCTCATCCCGCCGGGCTTCGTCGAACATCGCAGGGCCGCACGCAAGGAAATGCTTCTCGCTCTGCGGAGCCTCATAGACACCGCCATCGAACACAGCGAAAAGCGATCGAAGGACTGATCGGCCGCGGGATTGTCCAATAAGGGCCACCCCGCACCGATAGGTCATTCGAAACGTTCGAAGTGGGATAATAAAAACCCAAGCTGCCTCTTTGGACAGTTCTCTCATCTCGCCAGGAGTATCCAGAGTAGAAGAATAAGCTCCGCGCCCCCGAGCACCAGCGCAAAGAGCAGCCGCCCTCCCAGATAGAGCTGGGTGCCGGCGACGAGCCCTGCGGCGAACACGACGCAGCCGGAGAGTTTGCGAATCCCGATTTCCAGGCGCGCCATGTGCTGCTTGAGCTCCGGCGTCCGGACGTCCAGTCTTCCCTGTTGCAGTCTGGCCGCGAGATCGTCGGCGCGCTTCGGAAGGCCGACGAGAAGCCTGACGGCCGATTCGGCTTCCCTGAGCAGGACGCGGACGCCGCCTTCCCCCTGTTCCCTCATCAGCCGCACGACATAGGGCGAGAGCCCCTTCCAGACGCTGAACTCCGGGTCGAGCCCCGATGCCATCCCCGAAAGGATGCCGATGCAGCGCCCCAGCAAGATCAGGTCCTCGGGCACCTGGAAGGGCATGTCGTACAGGAGCTCTCCGAACTCGTCGGCGAATGCCTTGATCTGCCGATCGCTTATGCGCAGCATGTCCCGCGTCGACCTGCCCCACAGCGTGTCGAGCAGCCGGGCGCAGGCCCGCTCGAGCAGCTCCAGGTCGGCTTCCGGGAGAAGCACGTGGAGTTCGTCGAAGGCCCTCACCAGGCGGGAGGCATCTTTGGTGCCTATAGCCAGGAGCCCCTCGCGAAGGGCTGCGAAGGCCTCGGCGGCTATCGTTCCGGTCATGCCGAAATCGACGAATACGAGCTTCCATCGCTTCGGCACCGCGGAGTCCGGCGCCGGCAGGATGAAAAGATTGCCCGGGTGGGGGTCCGCGTGGAAGAAGCCGTCTTCGAAGACTTGCTTCAGGTAAACGTCGAGGAGCTTGTCTGCGACGGCCGCCCGGTCGATTCCCGCGGCTTCGATCGCCGCGTAGTCCACGATTTTGATGGCGCCCACGTCCTGAAGCGTCAGCACTCGGCGCGTCGTATGGGTCCAGAGCACTTCGGGAACCACAATCTCCGGACTGTCGGCGAAGTTGTGGGCGAAGCGTTCGGCGTTCTTGCCCTCGTGAAGGTAGTCGATCTCCTCGTACAGCGTGCGGCTGAACTCTTCGACGAGGGCCGGCACGTTGGCGTGTCTTCGGATGGACTGCAATCTCGCCAGCCATCCGCCGGCCACCCTGAGCGCCGCGAGATCGGCCTCGATGATTTCCTCTATATGCGGCCGCTGGACCTTGACCACGACCCAGTCCGGCACGGGACTGCCCGGAACCTTTTGCCGCGGTCGCGCGCGGTGGACCTGCCCTATCGAGGCGGAGGCGAGCGGGAGAGGCTCGAAGTCCTCGAACATCTCGGCCAGAGGCGCGCCGAACTCGGCCTCCACGACCTCCCGGATGGCCTCGAACGATTCGGCGCCCACCTCATCCTGGAGCCCGGACAGTTCGGAGGTGATCTCGCGCGGCAGGACATCCAGGCGGGAGGAGAGGAACTGCCCGACCTTGATCAAAACCCCGCCCATCTGTACGGCGAGCTCGCGGAAGGATCGGGCGATTCCGCGCATCCGGGCGGAGCGGGTCTTGCGGGAAAGCGAAGCGAGCCCGAGTTTCGGCAGAATGAAATCCCACAAGAGCTCCCGGATCATGACTCTCGAAAAGAATGTCAAAGTGCGCCGATAGCGAGCTTTCTGCATGCCGACGAGTATATAGGGGACTAGCTTCCGTGAGAATGAGGCGGTCGAGCTACCGGCCGATGCCCGTCAGGACTCGCTCGAACCATGCGGGATCGGGCCGCCGCGGCGGCAGCTGCCGGAACATGGCGAGAATGCGCGCGCGGTTCCGCGGCCCCTCGGCCGCGGGCAGGTACTCATCCCCGAAATCGGCTTCGATGCCGCGCCGCCGGGCTTCGGCCCTCAGCAGGGCCCGGTCGTTGAGCATGTTCTTCCAGATCAGGCATTCGCAGGGATTGCCGCGGACCATGAGACTGCAGGTCCTGTCGAAGTAGGCGATCACGTGCCGTCTCGCGCGGCTGAGCAGGGCTTTGGCGGCGGGGAGGGAAAGTTCGAGAGCCTCGGCGGCTTCTCCGACCGAGAGTCCGAAGGTCTCGACCAGAGCGAAGACCGCACGCTGGTGAAGAGTCAGGCGCTCGACCATGGCAGCGAAACAGGCATCGCGGATCTCGCGCACGCTCTCGTCCACTTCGGCGAGCTCGGCGGGCAGGGGGCCGAGATCGGGGATTTCGACGGCCCTCCCCTCGCGCTCGAGATCGCTCAGATACTCGATCGACAATGGAGCGACTCCCGCCGAGCGCCGCTCTTCCTGGAGAAAGAGGTTCAGGCAGATGCGCCGAGCCCAGGGGAGGAGGAGCGAGAGCTTCCTCAGCTGCCCGCGCTTTTCCCAGGCGACCAGGACGCTGTCCTGCGCGAGATCGCGCGCCCGCTCGCGATCGTTGGTGAGCCGGTAGGCGATCGCGAAGAGATAGCCCGCCGCTCCGACGAGACGCTTGCCGAAGTCGGCGTCGACCGCCGCATTCACGGGCATCGGATTCGCCATGGATCTCATTATAATGCAGGCCCCGGAGATCGGGAAACCGGCAAGACACCGTGTCCGCGCCGGATTGACGGAGGCAGCGCATTTTTCGGCCCGAGGCCCGCATCTTCGGTCCCGGAATATGCATCTTGCTAGAGTAGATACAAGCGACGCCTGCACCATGCCTCGAAGCGGATCGGACGAATCGCGCAGGCGAGCCGCAGCACAGGAGGTTCGCACATGAGATTGCCTTTCTCCGGCCTTTTCGCCCTCTCCCTCGCCTTTCTGGCGACAGCCGCGGGAATGGCGTCGTGCGGGACGGGACGGGACGAGCGGAAAGCGCTCCTCTCTTTCTACGATGCGAACGACGCGGGCCGATTCGATCTCAGCCTGTCCATGGTCGCCGATAATGTGGCCTTCGATTCGTGGGCTCAGGCGATCAACGGCAACCATTTGGGGACGCGGCACCTCGTGGGCAAGGATGCGCTGCGCCCCTACCTGGGCGAACGCGGTCTTTGCAGAAACTTCTACGGCCCAGGCGGTCCGTTTTATCGATTGCGCTCGATACGCGTCTCCGGCGGGAAGGTCTCCTTCGAGCTCCTCCCCGATCGCACGACGGCCAGCGGCAGGCCGTACAACACGTATAGGGGAGAGTTCGTCTTCGCTGAGGGGCGCATCCGGGCCATTACCATGGTGGAAATCATTGGCTGGCTCTAACCCGGATCGACGCCGAATGAGGGCTGTTCCGCTCGCAGGCCACGACGTCCGCCTTGACGCTCCGCTAGGGCGCGATAGAATGACTGGAGTGCGACAAGGAGGCAGCATGCCGCAATTGCGAGCCGAAGTCACCGACGCCGAGGAACTCAACGATATCCTGGTCAAGCTGGAGAAGCTTCATCATATCCGCGACCTCTCCACCCTCCTCGACAGCATACTTTTCGAGACGCGCTCCCTTGCGTCCGCCGACGCCGGCTCCATCTTCCTGGTCGAAAACGGCAAGCTCAAGTTCAGCTACGTTCAAAACGACACTCTTTTCCGCAACGACTTCCTCGCGAACAAATACATCTATTCCAACAGCGAGGTGACGATAGACCAGAACTCCCTGGCGGGTTATGTCGCCACCACGGGAGAGGCGCTGCTCATCCCCGACGCATATAGGCTCGATCCCGATGCGCCCTATTCTTTCAACCCGTATTTCGACGAGATATCTTCGTACAAGACCAAATCCATGCTGATCGTCGCGCTGCGAACCAGCAGAAACGATCTCGTGGGCGTCCTCGAGCTGATCAACCGCCTGGACAAGAACGGGGTCGTCCTCCCCTTCACCGCCAAGCAGCGGGCGATCGTGTCCCAGTTCGCCTTCTACGCGGGCGTCGCCATCGAGCGCGCGATCCTGCTCCGCGACGTCGTCTACAAGATGGTGCGGATGATGGCTCTGCGCGACCCGGAGGAGACCAAGCCCCATGTGAACAGGGTCGGATTCTACGCGGTCGAGATATACAAGCGCTGGGCCTCCGCGCACGACGTGCCCAGGACCGAAATGGAGCACTACGAGGATATCCTGCAGATGTCCGCCATGCTCCACGACATCGGCAAGGTGGGCATCCCCGACGCGATCCTCCGGAAGCCGGGCCCGCTCGACGACGCCGAACGGGAATACATGAAGATGCACGTGGTTTTCGGAGCCTGCTACTTCGAAGATCCCCACTCCGAATGGGATACTCTCGCGCGAGAGATATCGCTCAACCACCACGAGAAGTGGGACGGCACGGGATACCCCGGGCCGATCACCGACCTGAGCGTCGAGCGTCTTCCCGGCCTGCCCGGCAAGAAGGGCCGCGAGATACCCCTTTCGGCGAGAATAGTCGCCGTCGCCGACGTCTATGACGCTCTCGGCAGCAAGCGCGCCTACAAAGAAGCGTGGGAGGAGGATCGCGTGCTGCACAAGATGCGCGAGGAATCGGGCAGGCACTTCGATCCCGAAATCGTGGATATATTCTTCGAGATATACGACATCATCCGGGCGATCAGACAGAAGTGGGAATGAAGCCGGAAGCGGGCTCAGATTCGCGGAATCCTGCCAGCGGCCATGAGGAGCTCGGAATAGTAACGAGGCTCGATTTCGGACGCGCTCACGCCTGAGCGCTCGAGCAGGCCGCGGATCCCGGCCCGGGCCATCGCGGCCGGCTCTTCGCTTTCGAGGAGCACTTCTATCTCGATGAAGTCGCCCAGGCCCTCGACCTCGATGATTTCGATTGTCGCGGAGGCGAAGGGCGGCGCTTCGCCGCCCCGCCCCGAAGGCCCGTCGGCGGGAATCGCATCCCAGACGTACTTGGATCCCCGTTTGCGTTTGGTATAGAAAGGTTCGCAGCCCAGACGCTGGCAGAGCTCCACGAAGACCTGGGGATCGGAGACGCCGAACTCGCGCTCCAGATTGACTTCGAGGCCGGCCTCGACGCGCTTGGTCTTGAAGGTCACGACCGACGAGCCGTCCTCCTCTCGGATGCGAAAGCCCTTGGTCTCCCGCTGGAGCCGCCAATCGGGCCCGTGCCAGTAGGAATCGAACTTCTGGACGGACCCGGCGAAGCGCGCGAAGGTCGCCACCCGAGCCTCCACGGCCCTTCGGTCGCGCAGGTGAGCCTTGAGCTCCACCTCTATCATCTCTCCCCCTCGGGCGGACTACCGGACCTTCATGCGAAGGACCGACGGATCGTAGCCCTCGGGCGCCTCGTAGCCGAGCAGTTCGATGCAGGTCGCGGCGAGACTCGAAATGCCCAGGCCCTCGCGCAGCTCCGCGGCGTATTCGCCACCGCCCTCGGGATCGAAAAGCACGCAGGGCACGGGATTGAGCGAATGGCTGGTCTTGGCGCGCGGGGAGCCGTCGCTCTTCGCGAGAACCGCCCCCGACTTCTTGTCGTGCTCGAACATGTCGTCGGAGTTGCCGTGGTCGGCTGTCAGTATCATGGTTCCGCCGGCGCGCTCCACCGCGGCCCGCAGCCTGCCCAGCTGGAGGTCCATGCCCTCCATGCCGACCACCACCGCCTGGTACACGCCCGTGTGGCCCACCATGTCGCCGCTGGGATAGTTGAGTCGGATGAATCGATACTTCCCGGAATCGATCGCCTCGATGACCTTGTCGGTTATTTCGGCGCACTTCATCCACGGCCGCTGTTCGAAGGGCACGCGGTCGGAGGGAACTTCCACGTAATCCTCCGTCTCATCGGAGAACTTGCCCGTACGGTTGCCGTTGAAGAAGTAGGTCACGTGCCCGTACTTCTGAGTCTCCGATATGGCCAGGAGGGGGACGCCGGTGGCCGCGAGGTACTCGCCCATGGTGCGATCAATGGAGGGAGGCTCGACGATGTACTGTCTGGGAACGTGGGCGTCCCCGTCGTACTCCATCATGCCGGCGTATTCGACCTTGGGTCTGCGGCCGCGGTCGAACTTGTCGAAGTCGTCCCGCTCGAAAGCGGAGGTGATCTCGAGAGCCCTGTCGCCGCGGAAGTTGAAGTATATCACCGAATCGCTGTCCTCGATCGTTCCGACGGGCTTGCCTCCCTCGGCGACGACGAACTCGTGCAGATCCTGGTCGATCACGTCGGGCCGCTCGGCGCGATACGCCTCGATGGCCGCCCTGGCGCTCGGAAACTGCCGCCCCGCTCCGTGTACGTGACACTCCCAGCCGCGGTGCACCTGCTCCCAGTCGGCGCCGTAGCGGTCCATCGTGATGTACTGCCGGCCTCCGCCCGAAGCTATGCGGCAGTCCATCCCCTGCCGGCGCAGGGAAGCGAGAAAGGCCTCGAAAGGATCGATGTACTCCAGGGCGCTCTGCTCGCCCACATCGCGACCGTCGAGGAGAATGTGCACGCGGGCGCGCTCGACTCCCTCCTCGGCCGCGCGGGCCAGCATGGCCTTGAGGTGTTCGATGTGCGAATGGACGTTGCCGTCGGAGAAGAGACCGATGAAGTGCAGGGTGCGCGCGGCCGAAGAGGCACCTTTCGCCCCTCCTCCGCCTTTCGCGTTGGCGATCAGCTTTTTCCAGGTCGAGCCCCGGAACATCGCTCCCGTCTCGATCGAGGTCGAGACGAGCTTGGCGCCCTGAGCGTAGACGCGGCCGCAGCCGATCGCATTGTGTCCCACTTCGGAATTGCCCATGTCCTCGTCGGAGGGCAGGCCCACCGCGATGCCGTGGGCCTTGAGCTTCGTGTGCGGCGAGGAGGACTCCATCGCACGGAAGTGCCACATCTTGGAATCGGCGACGGCGTCGCCCTCCGGGTAGCGGCCGTAGCCTACGCCGTCCATGATGACGAGCACGAGGGGACCGCGCCGGCCTTTCCATGCGGGGTTCTTCGCCAGAGCCTGTACCATGACCATCTCCTATATAAGACTATTCGCCGAAGTATTCCACGAGCGTGCGCACCGGCAGCCCGCCCAGAGCTTTTTCGTATTCCAGGTAGGGCAGACCCACCACGGAGAAGACCCCCACGGCCTCGGCGCCTCCGCGCCGAAGGAGCTCGACCGTGGCCTTGACCGTGCCGCCCGTGGCGATGAGATCGTCGACGATGAGGACCTTGCCGCCGCGCGGAATGTCCTCGACGTGCATCTCGATCTCGGCCCGGCCGTATTCGAGCTCGTAGCTCGCACTGATCGTGCGCCCGGGCAGCTTCCCCTTTTTGCGTACGAGAAGGAGGGGAAGGCCGAGACGGTCGCAGAAAGGTGCGGCGAAAACGAAGCCCCTGGACTCTATGGCGGCCACGGCATCAAGGCCCGCGCCCCTGTAGAGCCGCACCATCGAATCTACGCAGTACCGGAATGCGTCGGGATTGGCCAGTATGCTCGTTATATCGTAGAAAAGTATCCCTTCCTTGGGGAAACCGGGCACTTTTCGAATCGCGTCATCGAGATTGAAGCCTTGCGACATGGGATACCTCGCGTGATCTACGGTGCTATGCCGCGGAGCCATGCCGTGAGGGCGGCGCTCTCCGGTCGACGGCCGACGAGGTCGGCATGGGCGGCCTGAACTTCGCTGTCCGCACATATCGCGCGCAGCCAGGCCACGGCGGCGCCCGTGGCGCCGAAAAAGGCCGCCCTCCTGCCGGCGAGATTGATACCCTTGAGCATTCGGGCCAATTTCGTGAAGGACGGCGATTCGGGCGCCTCGGCGCCTAGAATGTAGAGCTTCGACGCGAGCAGATCCGAAACATTCATGGCCGCGGCGCCGCAGGCGACGACCTCGTAGCGCTCGGAATCGAGCCGCTCGGCTATGGCGAGCCCCAGTCGCTCGCAGTCCGGCCGGTCGTCTTCGTAGAGGACTAGAGTTTTCGTCTTGGGCGTGGCCACGAAGGTCAATACTAGTCTCCGGCCCCCGCACTGTCAAGTTCGACGCTTTTGGCCGCCTCCTGCCGCGCTTCGGCCCTGATCTTGGCCGCATGGATTATCGCGTCGATGCCCCCGATGAACAGGGAAAGGCCGACCGCCGAGGCTATCCTCGTGAGACGCTGGGAATCGGTGGGCAGGATCGAGGCCGAGTTCTGGAAAGGCCAGGGAGCGTAGCGCGAATCGAAACCGGAGCCTATGTAGCCGCCGAGGTCGTAACCGAAACCCGTATAGAAGAGGGCTATGGGAAATGCGCCGATCGAGACGATCTCGAAGCGCCGCCAGGGATTTTCGGGCTTGGTCTCGGTTTCGCCGAATCCGGGAGGGAGCGCGGCCGCGGCTGCGGCCGGTGCTGTGCTCGGTGCTCCGCCGCCTGTACCGGCCCCGGCGGCCGTGTCCGCGGCCGCCGTGCCGGTGCCCGCCGCCTGAGCCGCCAGCCGCGCCCCCGAGGGCGGGAGGAGCGAGAGCAGCAGCACGAAGAGAGCTGCGGCGACCGCATACGGCTTCATGCCGCTCTCTCCCCGAAAAGGGCCGTCCCTATGCGCACGAGAGTGGAGCCCTCCTCAATCGCCGGTTCGAAATCGCCGCTCATGCCCATGGACAGGATCTCGAAGCCCGGAAGCCGAACGCCCGCACGGAGCGCGTCGAACGCGGCCCGGAGAGCGCGAAAGGAAGAGCGGACGGTCGCTTCGTCCGCGGTGAAGGGAGCCATCGTCATGAGGCCGCGCAGCTCCAGAGCGGGAAACTCGAGGGCCGCGTCCCGCCCGCGCAGGAGCGCGTCGACATTTTCGAAGCCTTCCTTGGACTCTTCGCCCGTATGCAGCTCCAGGAGTATTTCGAGGCGCCTGCCGGCGGCCTGAGCCCGGGCGCCGAGGGAGCACAGGAGCTCTACGCTGTCCACGGATTGGATTCTTCCGAACAGCGATACAGCTCTCTTGACCTTGTTGCCCTGCAGATGGCCGATCATGTCGAGCCGGAGCTCGGGGCTTTCGGCCAGAAGCGATGCGTACTTGGCTTCGGCTTCCTGCACGCGGCTCTCGCCGAAGAGGCGCAGTCCGGCGCGCCGGGCCGCCAGGACCGCCTCGAGAGGATGGAACTTCGTGACGGCCAGGAGCTCGACATCCTCGACCCTTCGCCCGGAGCGGGCGCAGGCGGCCGCCATCCTTTCGCGGACCGCCTCGACGTTCCGCCCGACGAAATCGTAAGTCTCCATCCCCGCCTCAGAAGAATTCCCTGAGAGACTCGTCGATGCCCTTGCGCATCTCGAACCAGAAGGAAAGCGCAGCCTCCTCCGGGTCGGACTCGAAGGCCGCTATCCAGGAGGCGAGCTCGGGACTCGCGTCCCCGTCGACATCGCGCCGTCGCACCAGGAAACTCTCGAGAAAGCGGATGTTCTTGGCGCTCTCCCAGTACACTGCGGCGTTGCGGCTGTTTATGCGGCTGGCGGTTATGGCTATCGTCTGGAGGTACCGATCCTTGAGACCGTAGACCGCGCCGATGGCCTCGGCCATCATCTCCTCGCCCCAGGCCCGATGGAAACGGCAGAGGCCGGCGTTGTCCATGCCCAGTTCCTTGCGCAGCCTTTCGGCGCAGATCTTTCCTAGCTGCCGCGGCGGGACGAATTCCGAACCGTAGTGCATGTAGTACTTGCCCATGATCGCCATGGGAGCGAGCACACCCGGCGTCCAGTATTGGTTAGGCACCATCCAGCCCCTTCTTCCGTTGGCCGTGTAGACGAAGCGGTCGAGGATCCTGATGCCGCGCTCGCGGCGGACCCTCCGGCCCCACTTCCGCGGTCCCTCGGAAAAGTCGAGAATGCCCTTCTTGCCCAGAATCGATGCGACGAGTTCGACGCCGAGATCGGCGTTGTGCTCGGAATCTTTCGCAGGATCGAAACCCTCCAGCTTCCAATGCGGCAGCTTGGTGACGCCCAGGTCCTCGCGGCTCAGCTCGCCGGAGTCGAGGCACTCCATGAGCCAGGCCAGGACGCCGCCGAGGTTGATCGCGTCGAAGCCTCCCGAATCGGCCGCGTGGTTCAGCCGCTCCGCCGCGCGCTGATCGAAAATCCCGCAGAGAGGACCCAGGGCCTGGTAGGGTTCGTAGTCCTTCTTGAAATCGCCGCGCAGCTTCTTGCACACGGCGGAGCAGGGCTCCCCGCAGGTCGCCTGACTCTTGGTCGCGATGGTTTCTTCGTTGAACTGTTTGAGGTAGTGCTCGAGCACGAAATTTCCATGGAGCTTCACCCGCTCCTCCTCGCTCCATTCCACTGTCCGGTAGTTGAAGGCTATCATCCGACCGCCGAGCGAGGCATAGTTGACGCCGAAGGTGCCGCCCGTCGAGAACTTGGGATCGAAACGGTATTTCGTGGTCGCCTCGAAATCCTTGACCGCCAGTTTCTGCTTGTATTTGGCCTCGAACCATCCGTCGGCCACGGTTCTGTCGCGGAAATCCTCGGTCACGACCGTCCCGCCGTAGATCACTGCGGCGATGCCGTGCTCCTGGAGCATTTTGGAGCCCAGGCCGCCGCGGCCGGCCCAAGTGTCCACGCTCGTGGCCTTGCCTCCCGACATGGGCGCGGACACGATGCCGCCGAAGTCGGTGGCCTCCGCGGCGGGTCCCACGGCGAAGGCCCGGTAGTCGCCCGCATATCGCGGGCCGTGGAGCGCGATGACCTTATCGAGGAGACCGTAGCTGCCCACTCGCGCAAATCGCGCCTGTCCGTCCTTTTCTCCGCCGGAGTCCTCGCATTCGGGGGCGGAGGGAGGCCCCCATGCCGCATGGAGATCGACGGGCTGGATCTCGACCTCGATCTCCTCGCCGTGAAAACGGTTGAGATAGAGGACCGATGGGAGGGCGGCCTTGCCCACGAGCGTGACCAGATTGATGCCCAGATTGTCGAACACCAGACCGGCCCCGCCCATGCTCGAGACGAAAAAGCTCCGCCACGAAGGCGAGAAGCCCGTGAAGATGAGGCGATTCGATCCCGGAAATATCGATCCCGCGAACAGCCCCACGCCGAAATTGATACTCTGCATCCTCCCCGAGATATGCACTCCGAGGTCAACCGGACCGAAATAGTCGCCCACCTTGTAGCGTCGCACGCGATAAAACCCCGTCGAAGCATCGATGAACAGGACTTTCTGCGTAGTTTCCATGCGAACCTCCCTGGACAGTGCCGCACAACGGGGCGCCCCGTGGATGGCACTCTATGCCCTTCGGGCGAGGATGGCGTATCGGTCGTCGCATCCTCTATGCCCTTCGGGCGAGGATGGCGACGACATCTCCGAAGCCGAGGAGCTTCGCTAGGCGATCGAGAGGGGGCTTCAGAAACTCGGGCTTCAGGCCCCGCGCCCAGCCGCCCCAGGTCACTGCGCGCAGCGGCCGAAAGCCATGCGAGGAAAGCAGTCTTTCGAGGCTCCGCCGCGAAAAGAGGTACAGGTGATCGTTAATCGCGCTACGCCAGGCGGGTCCGAAACGCCGGGCCTGGAGACTCGAGACGTTGGGCGTCGTAAGCACCAGGAGACCGTCGGGAGCGAGCACGCGGGCGGCCTCGTCCAAGAAGAGTCCCGGCTCGTTCAGGTGCTCGATGAGATGCGAGGCGTGGACCAGCTCGAAATGCGCGTCGGGAAAACGGGCCGACTCGAGACTGCCCGCGTGGATCGGAAGACCGTAGCGCCGTCGGCCGTACCCGGCCGCGGGAGAGCAGATTTCCGCTCCTTGAGGCTCCCAGCCCCTGGAGCGGAGGGTGTCGAGAAGAGCTCCCGTGGCGCAGCCCACATCGAGCGCACGGGGCCCGCGAGACTCTGCGGCCGCCTTTGCGAACAGGGCAGCGGCCACTTCGCTCAACCCCAGATCCGCGAGGGCCAGGAGCTCCAGGTCCCGAAAGACGATCTGGTTCTCGGCCTCGTAGTCGAGATAGGCCCCATCGTAGCGCCGGCCGACGGCCTCGGGCTCGGGCTGGGGATTCTGCTGAACGAGTCCGCAATCCTTGCATGCGACGAAGGAGAAGCCGCCGCAGTCCCACAGGGGGGAAAACGAAGCCCCGCCACACGAGGCGCAGAGGACCGGGCGCCGCGGCTCCGATCGAGGCGGAGTGGAGTAGGTCTTCATTGGATCGAGACCGACCAGCTCGCGTCGCGGCGGTCGCCAGACGCATCCTCGGCGCTGAGCTCGATGGTGCTCATGCCCCGGGTAAACAGGTGCTCGGCGAGGATGTAGCGGCCATCCTGGCTTCTCAGTCCGGAAGACGGGCGCGGCGACTCGGAGAAAAGCGAAAGCTGCCCGTCCTTGGCGGCTGCCACGTCGAAAACCTCGTGTGAAAGCTCGGTTCCGTCTATGGACAGCGAGATGACATAGGGAGCCAGGGGACCCGCCGTCCACGGGGCGTCGGTCGCGCCGGAAACGTCGGCCGTTACCTGATACGTCCCCTGCGGTACGCTTTTCGTCGTGCCGAGCACATAGAACTTGGTATCGGACTCGAGCACGACCGAACGGATGGAGGGCGCCTTGCTGTCCCCGATGGAGGGAAGAAGCAGGAGTGGATTGACCCAATTCCCCTTGCGGCGGTCGAAGACTTCCAGCAGGAGACCCTGCCCCTCGGTCCAGCCCGAAGAGCCGACGCTGCCCAGGATCGTATCGCGCCTGACGGTCGTCAGATATCCTGACACGGATCCTGGCAGAAGATGAGCGTAGACGGCGGCCAGATCGTTCGGATGTTCGACCACGGCGTAGGAACCGAGAGTCGACGGAAGTCCCGAGGGGCTGACACCCTCTTCGCAAGCGAAAGCCAATTCGCCGTCATCGATCGACCGCACGAGGCCGTTCGACACGGCTATGGCAATGCCGGTGACGAGCCGTCCCTTGGCCGGAGTTCCGAAGGTGGCGGCCAGCCTGGGCGATTCCACGGGCCAGTCCATGGCCCAAAGAGCCCCGAGAACTCCCAAGAGAAGTCCGACGGCGACGAGCCAGGCGACAAGGACCTTCCTTCTGCTTCGCAGACCCGTCGTGTTTCGCATCATTCCTCCCGGAGATCCAGCCGGACGAGATCGTCGTCCGCTCCCAGATAGATCGAGCTTCCGTCTATGGCGATGAAGGTCTGCGAGGCCGAAATGGGCAGATCGACCAGACGCCGGTCCGGCGCCGCGACGCAGATGAGCCGCTTCGCGTCGGGAGAGCCCGCGAGAAGGACGAGAATATTCCATGCCTTGATCGAAAGTCCCAGTTTGTCGACGGCGGGCACGGAGATCGTATAGTCGTTTCGACTGGCGCGATCGAAAACACCGACTCCGCCGGGGACCTCGTACATGAGCCTTTCGCCGTCCCCGGTGAACGCGATCGAGACGGGGCGGCGGAAGTCGGAATCGAGCCAGCGGTGCCAGGTGACCCGATAGTCCGAGTAGCGCCTTTCGAGCACGACCAGGCGCTGCCTTTCGAGGCCGGCTACGGCCGCCACGAGGCCGCCGTCGGGGGAGACGGCTACCCCGTAGATTCCCGGAATGTTGGAGCCGCCCGAGGAGAAGTTCATCACCTCTTTGCCCGTCTTATCGAGCCCGATCAGATTGCCGTCCATGAGACCGAAGACGACGAGACCGGGGCTGGCGCCGAAAGCGGTGACGATGGACGAGAACTCGAAACTCCACGCGCGATTGCCCTGGGCGTCGAGCTCGGAAACGGAGTCCTGCGAAGTCCCCATCACGAAGCGGCGTCCGGCGGCGAAAAACGGATAGCCGGGAACGGCGGCCTTGAACAATTCGGCCCCGGCGGGCGTACGCACCGAAAAAGCCTCGGACTGCCGATCGTACAGAGCGTAGGAGTCTTCGGCGATTGCCAGGCCGAATGGTATCTGGGTTGAAAAAAGGATATTCCCGGACGAGGAAAAGTAGCCGAATCGGTCGCCGAGACGGAAGGGATGCAGGGCCCCGGTCGCCCCGGGAGCGGCGGCCGAGGCTGGAGCGGCCGCGATGCTGTGCGCCCATACGGGGAGGAGCACCAACTCTTTGGGAAGAGGTTGTGCGCAAATGAGAAAATACGCGATTCCGGCGAGAATGATGCCGAAGATCGCGAGCCTTTTGGTTCCGCTTTCTTCCATGCTTGTGTCTATCCAGCCTTCCGGAATCGACTCATCGCGGCAGTCGAGCTTCCATCCACGAAGCGAATGGTATATATTAGCAGAACTTCCTGTCAACTCGGTATGGAGACTCGACGTATGGATCAGGCTGGACTTTTCACGCTCGCGCTCGATGCATCGCGGGCCTCATATTCGCCCTATTCGAGGTTCCGCGTCGGAGCCGCGCTCGTCTGCGACGACGGAACGATTTTCACGGGCACGAATGTGGAAAATCGATCCTTCGGCCTCACCATCTGCGCCGAGCGCTCCGCGGTCTCGGCGGCGATCGCCGCAGGCAAGCGCTCCTTCGCCGGCATCGTCATCGCCACTCCGGACGCCGCCTACCCCGTGAGTCCCTGCGGAGCCTGCCGGCAGGTCCTCTCGGAGTTCCTTCCACCCGAGGCTCCGATCGTCTTCGGCTCTTCCGCCGATGCCCTCGTGGCTACGACGATGGGAGAGCTCTTCCCCCACGACGCCCTCCACGAACTGAAAGGCGTCTGAGCCGGGAGTCGGCGTCGACTATTTCTTGGCCTCCTCGGCTTTTTTCTGGTCCGCTTCGAGCTTGGTCGTCCAGATCTCTATCTTCTTCTTGAGCGTTTCGGCCTCGTCGCGCTCCGCCATGAGGATATGGATCCGTCTGAGAGCCTGCAGGTAGAGTATCGCCTTGCGGAAATCCTCGGTCTTGTGGGTATAAAGCTCGTACTGCTCGCGGTATTTGTCGGCGCTACGCTGGAAAAGGCTCTTCACGAGACCGAGGTGGCTCATCACCACGGTGCGGGTGGGAGAGCTGAAATCCATGTCCGCGACTGCAGTCTTCAGGTTGAGAAGATTCTTGGCGAGCGTGGCGAATTTCCCCCAGAGTTCGATGAACGAAGCGGCATACTTCGAGTTTTCGCCGAAGGCGTCCTCGAGCGACCCTATGGCGAAGCCCAGCTTCCGGATCAGCCGATAGCGAGCCCCAGAATCGACGTCGACGATCTCCTCCAGCTTGGCTTCATAGTCCGAAAAGGGGACATCGACGTAACCGGTGACGGTGTCCTCGAGGTAGCGCATCGCCCGCACGAGGGTCTTGCGCGCTTCGAGCAGATAGTCTTCGTTCTTGATGCCCAGGAGCGAAACGGAGAGCGTATTCAGGAGAATGTACCAGGAACTGAGATCGATCGTGCCTTCTGCCAGGGCGAGTCTCTTGTAGCCGGCGCCGATCTCGTCCCTGGAAAGCAGCTCGAGGAGGGTCTTCTCCTTGGCCAATCCCGCCTCGATCGTCGCACGGTGTTCCTTGACCTTTTCGAAATACCGATTCCGCTGTTCGCTTGTGATTTTCCCCATTAGCCATCCCGCCAATTGCCGTACTTGCGGAGAAGTTCGGTCGCGTGGGCGATCGAAGATTCCTCGCGCGGGTCGCCCGCGAGCATCCGCGCGATCTCCTCGGCCCTGGCCCTTCCCTCCATGCGCAAAAGCCTCGTGGAGGTGCGGCCCCCGGAAATCTCCTTTTCGACCTTGTAATGATTATCGGCGCGAACGGCGATCGATGCCAGATGTGTTATGCAGAAGACCTGCTTGGATCGTCCGAGATTCCTCAAATGTTCGCCCACCGCCACGGCCACTTCTCCGCCTATGCCCGCGTCCACCTCGTCGAAGATGAGAGTGTCGACGTCGTCGGAGCCTGCAAGGGCCGTCTTGGCGGCCAGGGCCACGCGGGAAAGCTCTCCGCCCGAGGCAATCCTGGCCAGCGGCTTGGGGCTTTCGCCGGGATTGGGGGCGATCAGAAACTCGATCTCGTCCACGCCGAAGGGCCCGACCACGGGTTTGCCGCCTTCCGTCTCCTTTCTGCCCACCCGCACGAAAAACTTCGCCCGCGGCATGCCCAGACTGCGCACTATTTCCTCGATGCTCGCCTGGAGACTCGCTCCCGCACCCCTGCGCTTTTCGGACAGCACGAGCGCCGAGGCGAGGACATCGGCCTCCATGGCTGCGATGCGCTTTTCGATCTCTCCCCTGTCTTCCTCCCAGGTCTCCAGGCGCGACAGCCGTTCGCCGTCCTCCGCGAGCCGCGAGAGGACCTCCTCCACCGTGCCGCCGTACTTTTTCTTGAGCTTGCGTATGTCTGCGAGCCTCGTCTCGACTTCTTCGAGCCGCTCGGGGCTGAAGCGCAGGGAACCTAAGTGATGCCTGAGCGACTCGGTCACGTCTTCGAGCTCGTAGAACGCGTCGTCGGTCCGCCGGGCGAACTCGGAGACAGAGGGATCGATGGCCTGGGCAGACTCGAGCCCCCCGCGGGCGCGTCGCAGGGCGGCGATGGCGCCTTCTCCTGCGGCGGCGAAAGCCTCGTGCGCGGACTCCAGCGCCGCGTGGAGTTTCTCGTGCTGGGAAAGCAGGCGCTCTTCAGCCTCGAGCTCCGCTTCCTCTCCCGGCTTCAACCTCGCCTTGGAGATCTCGTCGACGGCGAAACGCAGGAACTCGATCTCGCGGCCGCGCTCCTTTTCCGATGCGATCGAGGACTCGTAGGCTCGCCGCTCGGCCGCCAACTCCGCGAAACGAGCACCGAAGGCCGCGACCTCGTCCTCTATCCGCGCGAAGCGATCGAGGAGCTTGCGATGGTTGTCGGGCAGGAGAAGGGATTGGTGCTCGTGCTGGCCGTGAAGATCGACCAGGAGCGACGTGAGCTCGGCGAGATCGGAACGGAGGGCGCTCTGGTTCTGGATGTACGCCGAGCCGCGACCGTTGGCCTTTATGCCGCGCCGTATGAGGATGCGCCCGTCTTCGGGCTCGAGCCCCCGGGCGCGCAGCCAGGCCACGGCCTCCGCGTTGGCGGAGACGTCGATGAGGCCGGTGACGAGGCTCTCCTCGGCCCCTGTCCTGATCACGCCCGTATCCGCCCGCGCGCCGAGCAGAAAACCGATGGCGCCGACGAGAAGGGACTTGCCCGCTCCGGTCTCCCCGGTGAGGAGGTTGAGTCCGCCCGAGAACGATACCGAAAGCCGTTCGATCAGGGCGAAATCGCGCACGGAAAGCTCTTCAAGCATCGGGGCCTCCCGACCAGGCTAGCTTGGAGCGGAGCACCTCGTAGAAGGCCGATTGTCCCGAGGCGTAGATCCTGGCTTTCGGTCCCCGCATCCCGAATCGCACGCGATCGTCCGGGATGAGCTCGAGCGTCTCCTGGCCGTCGACGGTCAGCATCGCGGCGGCCCGACGCCCCCTTTCGACATGGACTTCGATCGTCTCTTTCGCGGAAAGAATCAGGGGGCGGTTGGAAAGAGTGAACGGGCAGATGGGATTCAGTACCATCGCCTCCATCTCCGCGTGGAGAATCGGCCCGCCGGCGGCGAGATTGTACGCCGTCGATCCCGTTGGAGTGGCGACGATGATTCCGTCCGAACGGTAGCGTCCGAGCGGCGCGCCGCCCACGTTCAGTTGCAGGTCTATGAGTTTGGCTATGCCTTGGGCCGAAATGACCCCGTCGTTGAGCGCGATGTACGTGGCGATCGTCCTACCCTCGCGGATGGCCTCGATCGAAAGCATCGAACGCTCGGAGGCGGAAAGTCTTCCCGCGAGCCAGGCATCGAAGGCCTCTTTCCATTCCTCGCGCCCGATCTCGGCGATAAAGCCGAGTCGCCCGAGGTTGACGGGAAATAGCGGAATTCCCTTCGGCGCAGCGAGGCGGGCGGAATAGAGCACCGTCCCGTCTCCGCCGAGCGAGATGACGAGGTCCACGCCGGAAAGCTCGGGAGGCGGGCCCGGATCGCCGTCGAATTCGAAACAGTTCACGTCGATCCCCATCGAAGTGAGATAGCCGTGCATTTCGAGCGCGACGCCGGTCGCATCGTCTTTTTCCCGATTCGCAATTATGAGAATACGCTTTCGGACTTCGGCCATCCTGTCCTTGCCTTCCTAGGGAAGGGTCGCTAGAACCTTGGAAATCTTCTGTGCGTTCGAGGATCCTATCCTCTGGTGGAGCGGGAAAAGGATACAGCGCATCACGAGCGATCGCGCGACCGGACAAAGGCCCTCGGGCAGGAGCCCTTCAGCCGCGATGCTGCCCGCGAAGGCCGGTTCCGTGTCCACTTCTTTTTTCTTGGCATAGGCCCGCACGTCCTTCATACCCGAAACCAGAGAGACGGGAAAGGCCCAGTAGCCCGGTTCGCCTTCGCCCGGCTGGGCAAGGAGCCGGTGGCGGGTGCGAGCCAAGGATTGGGCGAACAAGGCAGCGTACTCTCGACGCCGTTCGATGGAATGCTCCATCTCGCGCAGCTGTGCGAGTCCGAGGGCGGCATTGTAATCGGTCATGAGCAGCTCCCGGGCGGTCGCCTCCGCGAGGTTCCGCAGGACCGTGCCCTCCCGGCGGCCGTGGGCGAAGACGAGAGCTCCGCCTCCCGCCGTCACCAGGCCCCCGTGCTCGAGCCCCAGGACGGCGACCTGGCCCAGGGAGCCCGAGCGCGATTCGCCGACATAGGCGCCCAGGGATTGACTGATGTCTTCGATGACCTGAATGCCCAGGCCGCGAACGGCAACGGGATCGTGCATGAGACCGAGGGCCTCGAAAAGCACGAGAACCTTGGGGCGAGGATCCAGCTTGTCGAGCGCATCCAGATCGGCCATGCCCGTTTCGGGATCGGCATCGAGAAAAACCGGCCGTATCCGTCTGGACTCGAGAACCTTCAGATAGTATGCGGGGGCCAGAGCCGGAACGGCGACGACATCGTTATCGGCGACGGCCAGGGCTTCCAGGACCAGATTGAGCGCGATGAAGGGGCTGCGGACGGCGAAGCCGAAATCGAAGCCCAGCTCTTCGCGCGCCGCCTTGGCGAAGCGATCGAGATATTCCCCGGGGCCGATCGAATCGGTCACCAGGCAATTGAGAACGGTGTCCATGTCCTTTCGACGTATGTATGACCGAAAAACGGGAACGCTCATGTGAAGGGATATCCTTGCCCGGCCTCTAGAGGCGGATCTCTTCTATTTTTTGCAGCTCTTTGGCGCTGAACAGCTTCTTGATATCGAGCAGAATCAGGTAACCCGACTCTCGGTTGACCACACCCTGGATGTATTCCGCCCCGATTCCGCTGAGCATCTGGGGCGGCGGCTGTACCTCGGGCAGCTCGATCGCCACCACACGCTCTACCCTGTCTATGATGACGCCCAGCTTCATACCATCGATGTCTATGATGATGAAGCCGGAAAGCAGTTCCTCGTCTTCGCTTATCTGGGCCTTCTTGAGGTGAAAGCGCTTATGAAGGGAGATGATCGGTATTATCTCTCCGCGAAGATTGAACAGGCCTTCGACGTAACTGGGGGCGTTGGGGATTGAACGGATATCCTGGACGCGCACGATCTCTTTCACGTCCATGATGTCGATACCGTAGAGCTCATCGCTGATTTGGAAGGTGACAAGCTGAATTTGCGTATCTTGTTCTGCCATGGCTCCCCCGGTCCTCTAGCAGGCTGTTGAAATACTCGAAGCATCTCAACCCCATTCTAGGACATCGAAGTAGAGTGTAGCATCTTTCACGGGGGCGGGCAAGGACGGCGATCTCGCGGGAAACGCCCGTTTCGAGCCGCTTTCAAGAATAAAAAAAGCCTGGCGACGACCTACTCTCCCACCGAAAGGCAGTACCATCGGCGTTGAGGGGCTTAACTTCCGTGTTCGGAATGGGAACGGGTGTTTCCCCCTCACGATAATCACCAGGCAAAATTGACTTTTTGAAGTCCGGTTCCTTCGTCCTCCTTGCGGGGGGGGCGACGGAACCCGAGGGCGGCCACGAAGTCGGGGCCGCGGGGAAGCAGAGGGTCTGGTCGACCGAATGCGTAAGGCATGAGTATAGCGAATTGCGGATTCGCTGGTGAGCTTAGCTCACCGGAGAGCGAAGAATAATATGGTCAAGCCTCACGGCAGATTAGTACTGGTCGACTGAATGCATTACTGCATGTACATCTCCAGCCTATCAACCAGGTAGTCTCCCTGGTACCTTCAGGGGGGTCGAACCCCCAGGGATGGTTCATCTTGAGATGGGCTTCCCACTTAGATGCTTTCAGCGGTTATCCCTTCCGAACATGGCTACCCAGCGCGTACCCTTGGCAGGATAACTGGTACACCAGAGGTTCGTCCACCTCGGTCCTCTCGTACTAAAGGCAGCTCCTCTCAACCATCCAACGCCCGTGGCAGATAGGGACCGAACTGTCTCACGACGTTCTGAACCCAGCTCACGTACCGCTTTAATTGGCGAACAGCCAAACCCTTGGGACCTGCTCCAGCCCCAGGATGCGATGAGCCGACATCGAGGTGCCAAACCTTGCCGTCGATGTGAACTCTTGGGCAAGATCAGCCTGTTATCCCCAGAGTACCTTTTATCCGTTAAGTGACGGCGCTTCCACGTGCCACCGCCAGATCACTAAGACCTACTTTCGTACCTGCTCGTCCTGTCGGACTCGCAGTCAAGCTACCTTATGCCTTTACACTAGAGCTCTGATTTCCAACCAGAGCAAGGTAACCTTCGCGCACCTCCGTTACCGTTTAGGAGGCGACCGCCCCAGTCAAACTGCCTGCCTACTACTGTCCCCGATCCGGATTGAAGGACCTAGGTTAGAAACCTAGCCTGACAAGAGTGGTATTTCACCGACGACTCCACACAGCCTAGCGGCCATGTCTCGCAGTCTCCCACCTATTCTACACATGTCAGGCCAAGTCCCAATGGTAAGTTGCAGTAAAGGTTCACGGGGTCTTTCCGTCTAACCACGGGTAACCGGCATCTTTACCGGTACTTAAATTTCACCGAGTCTAGCGTCGAGACAGTGCCCAGATCGTTCCACCATTCGTGCGGGTCGGAACTTACCCGACAAGGAATTTCGCTACCTTAGGACCGTTATAGTTACGGCCGCCGTTTACTGGGGCTTCGATTCAGGGCTTCGGCCTTGCGCCTTGACTCCTCCTCTTAACCTTCCAGCACCGGGCAGGCGTCAGTCCCTATACATCCGCTTGCGCGTTTGCAGAGACCTGTGTTTTTGGTAAACAGTCGCCTGGGCCTGCTCTCTGCAACCTCCCGTAACACATTGCTGAACCACAAGAGGCCACACTTCTCCCGAAGTTACGTGTGCATTTTGCCGAGTTCCTTAACGCTAGTTATCTCGAGCGCCTTAGATTTCTCATCCCACCTACCTGTGTCGGTTTACGGTACGGTCACATACGGACAAACCTTAGGGATTCTTTCTTGGCACTATGATTACGCCCGCTTCGCTTCGCCGTAGCTCCACTCGCTGTCGCGCCTTGCCTCAAGCACCGGATTTCCCTGGCACTCTCATAGGATTGAGCGCTTCGACCGGAACAACCGTTCTCCGGCCGGGTTTCACCTCATGCGTCATCCCGTCGAATCCGTACATGGTGCTGGAATATGAACCAGCTTCCCATCGGCTACGCTTTTCAGCCTCACCTTAGGGGCCGACTAACCCTGGGCAGATGACCTTTACCCAGGAAACCTTAGGTTTTCGGCGGACGGGGATCTCACCCGTCTTTTCGTATACTTATACCTGCATTCTCTCTTCCATCCCCTCCAGCAGTCCTTCCGGATACCTTCGCCGGTCCATGGAATGCTCCCCTACCATCACGAGCTTGCGCTCGTAATCCGAAGCTTCGGTATACCGCTTAGCCCCGTTACATTGTCTGCGCACGATTGCTCGACCAGTGAGCTATTACGCACTCTTTGAAGGAATGGCTGCTTCTAAGCCAACCTCCTGGCTGTCTGGGCAATCGCACATCATTTAACACTCAGCGGTATTTAGGGACCTTAGCTGTCGGTCTGGGCTGTTCCCCTCTCGACAATGAACTTTGTCGCACACTGTCTCACTCCCATACGTTGTGTCTAGGCATTCGGAGTTTGCCTGGGTTTGGTACCCGGTGAAGAGCCCTAGTCCAAACAGTGCTCTACCTCCTAGACATTTGTATGAGGCTGTCCCTCAAGGCATTTCGGGGAGTGCCAGCTATTTCCAGGTTTGATTAGCCTTTCACCCCTTATCACGGTTCATCCCTGCGTTTTTCATCACACTAGAGTTCGGTCCTCCACTCAGTTTTACCTGAGCTTCAACCTGACCATAATAAGATCACCTGGCTTCGGGTCTACGACACGCAACTGGTAGCCAGCTTGCGCTGGCGACGCCCATTATAAGACTCGGTTTCCCTCCGGCTCCGGCGCTTCAACGCCTTAACCTCGCTACGTACCGTAACTCGCAGGCTCATTCTACAAAAGGCACGCCGTCACAGCCTCGCGACTGCTCCGACCTGTTGTGGGCTCATGGTTTCAGGTTCTATTTCACTCCCCTCACCGGGGTTCTTTTCGCCTTTCCCTCGCGGTACTTCTGCACTATCGGTAGCCGTATCGTGTTTAGCCTTGGATCGTGGTCGACCCGGATTCCGACAAGGTTTCTCGAGCCTCGCCGTACTTAGGAAATCGCCTCACGAAGATTCCATAGATGTCGGGTACGGGGTTCTCACCCTCTCTGACCGGCCTTCCCATGCCGTTCCCCTACCTAGGAACTTTTGTAACTTCGCGAGCTCCTGCACGCAGCTCTAAGCGTTTCCTGCAACCCCCCGTCGGCAACGGCGTGCACCTTGACACCGACGTGAGTTTGGGCTCTTCCCCGTTCGCTCGCCGCTACTTAGGGAATCTCTCTTGATTTCTCTTCCTCCAGGTACTTAGATGGTTCAGTTCCCTGGGTCTTGCTTCGCATACCTATGGATTGAGTATGCGATAACCGCCTCTCGACGGCTGGGTTACCCCATTCGGCCATCCTGGGATCACGGGATATGTGCTCCTCCCCCAGGCTTATCGCAGCTTGTCACGGCCTTCATCGCCGTACGGCTCCGAGGCATCCACCATGAGCCCGTATTCGCTTGACCATATTAGTCTTCGCTCTTACGTCCTCTTCCCGCCAATCGCGGCCTTTTAACGCAACTGGCGAGCCCTCAACAACGAGTCTTCCGTTGAAAACTCGCACACGCAGATTCGGTCGCTCGCAAATCGCTGCGCGATTCGCGTCCGTGAAGCCCTCTCGGCTTCACGACTGACTCTTTCTGCTTTCCCCTTCCCTCGTTATGTCAATGAACAACCGTTGCAAATCCAGCCAACCTTCGCCAACTGCTTTGAAATGATTGGGCCTGAATAGAGTTGAACTATTGACCCCTTCCTTATCAGAGAAGTGCTCTAACCGACTGAGCTACAGGCCCAATAAAAAAAGGATGGGATAGAGCGAGGCGGGTATTGCTGCCTTCGTCAAGCCGCATGGCGGCTTGACGGCGCGAGATGTTGCACATCTCGCGTACTTCAGAGGTATTTCTACCTCCGCATTCGCTAGGCGTCGTGAGCAAGCCCACGCGCTTCGCTATGCCGCCGCGGTCGTACAACCGCGGACGGCGTTGCGATATGTCGCGGAAACCTTGCGGCTCTCGCGCCTTTCTCGCAGAAAGGAGGTGATCCAGCCGCACCTTCCGGTACGACTACCTTGTTACGACTTCACCCTCCTCACGAGACGTACCTTCGACGTCGTCCCCCCTTGCAGGTTGGACTAACGGCTTCGGGTGCCTCCCACTCGGATGGTGTGACGGGCGGTGTGTACAAGGCCCGGGAACGTATTCACCGCGCCATGCTGATGCGCGATTACTAGCGATTCCACCTTCATGGAGTCGGGTTTCAGACTCCAATCCGAACTACGGGCGATTTTCTGCGATTTGCTCCACCTCGCGGCTTCGCGTCACTCTGTCTCGCCCATTGTAGCACGTGTGTAGCCCTGGACATAAGGGCCATGATGACTTGACGTCATCCCCACCTTCCTCCGGTTTGTCACCGGCAGTTCCGCCAGAGTCCCCAGCATAACCTGTTGGTAACTGGCAGTAGGGGTTGCGCTCGTTGCGGGACTTAACCCAACACCTCACGGCACGAGCTGACGACAGCCATGCAGCACCTGTACAAAGGCCTATTGCTAGGCTGCGATATCGCTACCGCATTCCTCTGTATGTCAAACCCAGGTAAGGTTCCTCGCGTACCATCGAATTAAACCACATGCTCCACCGCTTGTGCGGGCCCCCGTCAATTCCTTTGAGTTTCACCCTTGCGAGCATACTCCCCAGGCGGTGCACTTACCGCGTTAGCTCCGGCACTGAAGCATCCGCCCCAGCACCTAGTGCACATCGTTTACAGTGTGGACTACCAGGGTATCTAATCCTGTTTGATCCCCACACTTTCGCACCTCAGCGTCAATCATTGGCCAGGAGCTCGCCTTCGCCACTGGTATTCTTCCTGATCTCTACAGATTTCACCCCTACACCAGGAATTCTAGCTCCCTCTCCATGATTCAAGCCTCGCAGTTCCCAACGCAATCCCACGGTTGAGCCGTGGGCTTCCACGCCGGGCTTACAAAGCCGCCTACATGCCCTTTACGCCCAGTAATTCCGAACAACGCTCGCCCCCTACGTGTTACCGCGGCTGCTGGCACGTAGTTAGCCGGGGCTTATTCGTCGGTTCATGTCATCCCACGGGCATTCCCTCCCATGGTTATTCTTCCCCAACAAAAGGACTTTACAACCTTTCGGCCTTCGTCATCCACGCGGCGTCGCTCCGTCAGACTTTCGTCCATTGCGGAATATTCTTAGCTGCTGCCTCCCGTAGGAGTCTGGGCCGTATCTCAGTCCCAGTGTGGCCGTACACCCTCTCAGGCCGGCTACCCATCATCGCCTTGGTGGGCCGTTACCTCACCAACTAGCTAATGGGACGCGGGCTCATCTTCGGGCAGCGCCGAAGCGCTTTTCCTCGCCATACCGTGGTATGGCGAACGTATTCGGTATTACCCACTATTTCTAATGGCTATCCCCATCCCAAAGGCAGATCACCCACGCGTTACTCACCAGTCCGCCGCTCTAGGGCAGGTTGCCCCGCCTTGCCGCACGACTTGCATGCTTAAGACACGCCGCCAGCGTTCGTTCTGAGCCAGGATCAAACTCTCCATGATATATACCAAGGGTCCGAAGACCCCTAGCTTCCATAGAGGTTGAACTGTTCGTAGCTTCCTAAAAAGCTACCGGCATTCGATCCCCGGTGAAACGCCCGAAAGCGTTTCACCTTGCAGAATCCGCTCCGCAAATCCTGCCCAAGCTCGAGACCTTCGCCTCGTGCTCACGCAGAACCCGCTTCGCAAGTTCTTGCCTTACCTCGCTCTATCCCATCCCTAGTGACCTGTTAATGACCCCTCAGCCAGTTTCAAAACCCCGTTGGTCCTCAAAACTGGCCTCGCATTTGCTCCGGCTTCTTCGATGCCGCGCACAAATGCCTCAATTCAGGGTTGTTCTTTCAAAATGCATCTGTATCTTGAAAGAACTTCTCTCGCTCAACCTTCTCAGCAACTTCCGTGCCAGAAGGCTCAGCTTTATAACATTCCGTTCCAAGCCATGTCAACCCGACTTCATCGCTTTCCGCGCTTTTTTTCGCTCCCGCCGCAAAAAACCACCGCGAAGCGGCTCCAAAGCGGACAAAACCGACCCCTCATAGCCTGCCGTCGCCGGCCAGACCTAGGGCGCCGCCCGAGTCACACTCCGCTGTACAGATTTCCCAGACCGGCCGTCTCTTTCTCTCGACCCTGCATCCGGGGCGCTCGGTGAACATAGCTCCTTTCTCATCGTCCTGTCAAGAGCATCTTTGAAGTTTTCGTCGCGTTCCGCATGCGACTTCGTCTATTGCGAAGGCCCCGGCCAGGGGCCTTCCCCATCGCCATGGCGGCGGTGCTGAACCGCTTCGAGAAGGTGGCATTCGGATATCGTATCCCTGCCTTCGAGGTCCGCGATGGTGCGTGCAATCTTCAATATGGAATGGCAGGCCCTCGACGAAAGGCCGAGCATTTCGACGGCCCGTTCGAAGGCCAGGGCCGATGAACGAGTCAGGGCGCAGAATCGTTCCACGTGCTCGGCCCGAAGCCGGGCATTGCGCGCCAAGTCCATTCCCCCGTACCGATCGACCTGAACGGCGATCGCGGCCTCGACCCGGCTCCGCACCGCGGAGCTCGACTCGCCGGGGGGGCCTATGAGCTCTCCCGGCGGAACGGGCTCGACCGGAACGCGAAGGTCGACTCGGTCCAAGAGAGGTCCGCCCAGACGACGCCGGTATCGGGCGAGATCGGAGGTGGAACAGAGACAGGCCGCACCGGGCCTGCCCAGATTGCCGCAGGGGCAGGGATTGGCGGCGATGAGCAGCTGGAAGTCGGCGGGATAGCTCGTCGTCCATCTGGCTCGAACTATCGAAACCCGCCCCTCCTCCAGGGGTTCGCGCAGCGACTGGAGCACGTCGCTGCGGAACTCGGCGGCCTCGTCGAGGAAGAGAACTCCGCGATGGGCCAGGCTGATCTCGCCGGGGCGGAGCGACCTCCCTCCGCCTATGATACCTTCGGTCGAGGCCGAATGGTGGGGAGAGCGGAAAGGCGGCCGAAAGTCGATGCCCGAACCCGCGTCGAGCAGGCCTCCGAGTGAATGGATCGTGGCCACCTCGACGGCCTCTTTTTCGCTCAGGTCGGGCAGGAGACTCGTGAACCTGCGCGCCGCCATCGTCTTCCCCGAACCAGGAGGGCCCACCAGAAAGAGGTTGTGCCCTCCCGCGGCGGCTATTTCGAGGACTCGGCGCAGCCGGGCCTGACCGCGGAGCTCGGCGAGATCGGCCGCCGCGGGGGGCCGGCGAAGCGGGGACCGGCTCCATGGTCTCTCGCCGTCGGGTTGGGGCGCCGGCTCTCCCGAACGCAGTCGGGCCATTATGTCCAGGGCCTCGGTGAGCCTGCCGATGGTATGGATGTTCCCTTTCCCGAGAGCCCGGGCCTCCGCACGATTGTCTTCGGGCACGACGAAGTCGCTTATGCCGGCCGCGAGACCCGCGGCCACGGCGGGCAGCACCCCCCTGACGGGGCGCACGGAGCCGTCCAATCGGAGCTCGCCGAGCGCAAGGACCGGCACGCCGGGATCGGGCACCGACCCCGCGGCGCCCAGCACGGCGAGGGCCATGGGCAGATCGTAGGCGGAACCCTCCTTGGGAAAATCCGAAGGAGCGAGATTGATGAGGATGCGGTCCATGGGAAACTCGAAACCGGAATTGCGCACGGCCGCCCTGACCCGGTCGCGCGCCTCGCGCACCGCTCCCGCGGCCAGACCGACGAGGTCGACGCAAGGTATGCCGCGGCGGATGTCGACCTCTACCGTGACGAGCCGCCCCTCGAAGCCTGCGGGTTCATGGGCGAGTACGGTCATCGCGCGCCCTCCGCAATCCGAACGCCCCGGTGGCCTGCCTACGATTGAAAGCTCAGCTTCAGCGCAGCGCGATGGCCACGGAACCGAGCAGAAGCCGGAGCGTACGTGCAGAGCGCAGCCACGGCAAGGTGCAGAACCCAACGCATAGCGATGGGTTCTGCTACGCAAGAGGCTGCGCCTCAGCGCAGCGCGATGGCCACGGAACCGAGCAGAAGCCGGAGCGTACGTGCAGAGCGCAGCCACGGCAAGGTGCAGAACCCAACGCATAGCGATGGGTTCTGCTACGCAAGAGGCTGCGCTAGCGCAGCCTCTTGCGACGGATCATCACCAGCAGTGCTGCACCGAGGAAAAGGAAGGGCAGGTTGGAGAGAATAATCCGTCCGAGGGGAATCCCGAAGAGAGCGAAGCGGGACTCGTCCACGATCCCCAGCTCGGCGAGAAGCCCGAATATGATGTCGGCGTAGCTCGCGATGGCGCCTATGACGATGAGCATCCAGGCCAGGTCCCTGGTCCGCGACCAGAGGATGATGGCGAGGAAGGCCGCAGCCGCGGCGGTCGCGAGACGCGACACGAGATAGACGATTTCTCCGGCGCTCATGGTACGCCTACAGTGTCGGCGGAGTGTCGTCCCTTCTTGATCGAAGCCGCGAAGGCCGCGAAAGTCGTATTGACAGCGTTCCACCGGGGGCCTACCTTGTCCCGAGGAGGGCATACCATGGACCTGTGGTACACGCGTTGCGAGAGCCAGGGAACTAGGTATAGCGTCAAAGTCCTGCGCCCCCTCTTTTCGGACGAAGGCAAACGGGGCCGCGTCGAGGTGTTCGAGACCGAGGATTTCGGGAGGGCCCTGTCGGTCGCCGGCTCGCTCGCGCTCACCGAAGTCGACGGTTTCGCGCACCGCGAAATGCTGGCCCATGCGCCGCTCAACGTACATCCCGACGTGCACTCCGTCGTCGTGATCGGAGGAGGCGACGGCGCCGTCGTGCACGAGCTGCTGCGCTATCCCGAGATCGAGCGCATCGTTCTCGTCGAGGACGACGAGGTCCTAATGACCGCGGCGAGGCGCTTCTTCCCGGCGATTGCCGACGCGCTGGACGATCCGCGGGTGCGCATCGACGGTTCGGACTCCTCGGGCTTCGTTCGCGACAGCAAGGAACGCTTCGACCTGATGGTGGCCGAAGAGCCCGCGACACTCGGGCGCGAGCAGGCCTTCTACTCCGACTGTTTCCGGCTGCTTTCGGGAGACGGTATCCTGGTCGGACCGAGCGGCTCGGCCTTCTTCCCCCATCGCAGGAGGGAGCTCCTCGCCGTGGCCGCCAGGCTCAAGCGACTCTTTCCCATCTACCGTCTCTTTCGAATCGAACACCCCTCGCTGGATTCGAGCGGGAGCCTCGTCGGTTTCGCTTCCAAGCGCTTCGATCCCGTCGCCAATTTCGACCCCGAGCGGCTCGCCCGCCGAGCCCTCTCCACCCGCTACTACGGCGCCGACATGCACAGGGCGGCCTTCGCCCTGCCGCCTTATCTCGCGGAGGCCTTGGCGGACGCCTAGCCCGGAACCGCTATCCCTCTATGAGGGAGTCGAGATCGAGCTCGGCGGCGGCGCAGGGGACGGCGATGCCCCAGGCTTCGAGTATCCTCGGATGTACCTCGCCGTAGATTCCGACGGCCGCGCCCTTGTAGCTGATGCGGGCCTGGCGTCCCGGGATGAAGCGCGGGTCCTCGACTTCCTCGAGCCCGAACTCCCTGTTCAGGTAGTAGAGGAGCGTCGCCACCTGACCCGCAGCCTCGTTGAAGTCGGCCGCCGCGTGGGCGCCCAGGAAGCCCAGCATCTGGCGGGTCGAGACGCCGTGGTTTTCCTCGGCGTTTCGGAAGGCGACCTTGCCCACCTCGAAAATCCTGTGCGGATACAGGGCCCTGCTCGACACCGATTCGGAGCCCAGGAGGCTGGGCAGGGGGGAGTTGCGCAGGTATTCGAAGCTCTCCGACATGGGATTGGATATGCGGACGACCGCCTCGGCGTCTATGCCCATGCGCTCGATGTAGTCCCTGCCCGAGCCGAGATAGTTGTAGATCATCTCCTGGTAGCCCAGGCCGACCATGAGGTTCTTGACCCGGCGGGAGAAGGTCTCGATGGGCGAGAGCCGGCCGATCGTGAAGTCGCGGGGGCGCTCGGGTTCGAAGAAGGACATGCCCTTGCCCATCATCACGTCTTCGATGACGTCGACGGGATGGAGAAAGTCGTTGCGGTACTCGGCGGGGGAGACGGTCACGTACTGCCCGTGCACCTCCGCCGCGCAGCCCATGCGTTCGACCGCTTCGCGCACGGCATTGACGTCGAACGACTTGCCCAGCAGCCGCGAAACCCTGGCCGCCTCGACGCTCACCGGCGTCTGGAAATAGTAGGGAAAGGTCACGATGCGGCCGAAGGGAGTGTCGTAGGGATACTCCACCCGCACCGGCTCCACCGTGTAGCCCATGTCGGCGAAATCGCAGGCCACGATGGAAGAGGCCAGCGTGACCGAAGGCATGTCGGTGCCGGTGAGCTCGATGAAGAGCTCGGTGTCGCCCACCTGAACCGCGCCCAGATCCGCCGAATTGATGATCGGAGGATAGGAGAGGACGGCGCCGGTCGAGTCGACGAGGAGGGGATGGAGGGGCTCGCCCTCGTTGATGAAGGCGTACTCCCTGCCCTTGGGGTGCTCGCGCAGAATCTCGGTGAGGGTCATGGGGCGGTCCCACTGGAGGGGCACGAAGCGCACCGAATCGGGCGGCACGGCCTTGTAGCTCACGGGCCACTTGATGATCCCGGTGCGGTACAGACCCATGGATATGGTGCGGCGCTTGCGGCCGAAGTTCCAGGCCAGCTTTTCCTGCGTCTGGATCATGTCCTTGAGTGCCGCGTCGCTGATGGGCTTGCCCGAGACGACGAGCCCCGCGAGGAAGGGGCGCACGCCCCCGACGCTCGCCTCGACGATGACCCGGCGCTCGGCCTTCTTCTCGTCGCCCTCGCGCGAAAAGAAGGGATACTCCGGGCGGCGCGAAGTCTCGCGCACGCGCAGCTGGCGGGCGAGCCCGGCGGTCGACCAGAGGTCCGGCCGATTCGTGTCGTTGAGCTCGATCTTGATCGTGCGCGACTCGTCGCTCCCTGCGGAGTCGGCGGTATTCCACTCATCCAACTCGGCCTTGGCCCCCATGAGAAGCTCCTCGAGCTCGGCCGCGCCGCAGCGCCGTCCCAGCAGGGCGAAGAAGAGCTGTTCGTTGACTTCGATCTTGGGCATATGTGTTTCTCCCCGGGCCTCAGATGGTTTTCGCGGACGCGGCGCTCATATCGACCTGGCGCGGCGGAGGCGCACGCTCTCGATGTCGGGGCTGAAGAGCTCGCGCAGGTCGTTGAGACCCAGGGCCATCAGCGCCATGCGGTCGATGCCGATGCCCCAGGCGAGGACGGGGACCTTCACGCCCAGCGGCTCCGTCACCTCGGGCCGGAAAATGCCCGACCCGCCGAGCTCGAACCAGCCGAGCACCGGATGCTTGATGTGCACCTCGACCGAAGGCTCGGTGAAAGGGAAGTAACCGGGAACGTACTTCACTTCCTTGGCGCCGGCCACCTCGACGGCGAACATCTCGAGGAAACCCAGAAGAGTGCGGAGATTGACGTCCTCGCCCAGGACTATGCCTTCGGTCTGGTAGAAGTCCGAGAGGTGGGTGGCGTCGACCTTGTCGTAGCGGAAGCAGCGCGCGATGCCGAAGTACTTGCCCGGGACCTTGGCCTTGGGCAGCTGCCTGGCCGAGAGCACCGTGCCCTGGCTGCGCAGTATGAGCCGCCTCGTGAACTCGCGGTCGAAGGAATAGCGCCAGCCGCGGGAGCCTGTGGGTCCGCCGTTCTCGTGGGTGGCGGCTACCGCGCTCAGGTAGGGTTCTTCGATGGCCCTGGCCTTCGTCGGCTCTTCGAGATAGTACACGTCGTGGATATCGCGCGCCGAGTGGAACTGCGGCATGAAGAGAGCGTCCGAGTTCCAGAACTCGGTTTCGACGAGGCTGCCGTCGAACTCCTCGAAGCCCAGCGACGCGAGTTTGTCCTTTACGCTCTCCAGAAATTCGACGTAGGCATTGCGCCGCCCCGGAATGAGCCGCGCCGCGGGACTCCGGATGTTGTAGGGCCGGAACGCGGCGCTCTTCCAGAGGCCCTTCTCGAGAATCTCGGGCGTCACCGTTCCGAGTTCCTCTCCCGTGACCCCCTGGGCCTTGAGCTCGGCGGCCGCCCCGATCGCCTCGGCCGTGAGGCGGTAGCAGACCGTTTCGCGTTCGGCCGCGCGGAAGGCCGCATCGCCGGCTCCCCGCTTGCGGGCGATCCCGCCCATCGCTGCCTTTTCGGCCTCGTCCAGATCGCCCTCGTCGAGGAGTCCTCCCGAGGCGACGGCCTTTTCCAGGAGGCCTCGCACCACCTTCATGCGCGCCGAAACGGCGCCGGCCAAGCGCGTCGCGCGCTTCTCGGCATCCATCGCGACGATTCCTTCCTTAGAGAGGAACCCGAAGGCCGAACCGATGTCCTTCTGCTCGAGGCCGAGCGCCCGGGTGATTTCGGGCAGCCGACTCGCGCCCTTCTCTTCGAGAAAGCGCAGCAGGCGCTCCTCGGGCGTCCCGCGTTCGGCCAGATCGCGCCCGAGGGCCGTGAGCTCGAAGACCATGCGGGCGCTCCGGCCCGCCTCCGCCGCGAAACCCTTGGCACCGAGCCAGGAAAAGGCCTGGTTGGCGTGTCCTTCCTTATAACTGAGCTCGCTCTGCAGGCGGGCGGCGTCGAGCAAGTCTTCCTGCCCATAGCGAAGGAGGACCTTCACCTCCAGGGGGTGGAGTGTTTTGACGAGGGATGCTGGGTCCATGGGGCGCTCCGGCTCTTCGTTGCGAAAGGCAGGGCGCGCCGGCCTCCCGCTGATTTCCGGCCATTGTGGCGAAAATCGGCCCGCCGGTCAAGGAAGAGCGGCTCGGGGCCGTGCGAGCGGGTGATGCAAAGCGTTTCCGAGGCTATACTGCTACGATGAGCCGAACATCGCGCACGACGCCGAAGTGCCTGTGGGCCCTTCTCCTCGCTCTGATCCTCCTCTCGGGCTGCGCCACGCAAAGGACTGCGGCGCCTCTTCAGGAGAGCCTCGTTTCGGCGAACCTGTCTTCCCTGGCCGCGATAGGGTTGGACCAGTACAGGCTCAGACTTCCCCTCACCCTGGTGCTCTCCAACCCCGGAAGGGTCGCCCTCGAGGTCGAGTCGGTCGACTGTTCGCTCTCCATCCCGGGAGGAGAAGGCGCCGCCTACTCCTCCCGGGATGGCCGGGAGCTCGAGCCCGGGAGCTCGGTCGCGATTCCCATCGAGATCCCTGTCGATCTGCGATCCCGGGCCGGCGCGGACGGGAGCGGCGCTCCCAGCGCGGCCTGGCGGGCCCAAGCGCGCATCGCGCTCGCGACGCGGGAGGGGCGTATCCTCCACCTCAGCGCCTCGGCCGAGGGTACCTTCCCCGTCGTCCGCGATCCTAAGTTCAGCATACGGTCCATCAAAATCGAGCGCGATCTTCTCGTCACCACCAATCTCAGGCTCGGCCTCGAGATCCAGAATCCCAACGCCTTCCCCATCGAGCTCGGCTCGCTCGTCTACGATTTCTACGGCGAGGGCAGAGCCTGGGTGGAGGGCGGCACCGACGAAGCTTCGACCGTCGCGGCAGGGGCCTCGGCCGAACGTACCCTGACCTTCACGATGAATTTCGCGGACATGGATCGCAGGCTCGTCGACCTCGTGGCCAATCTCAGAGTCGTCCGGTACCGGCTCAAAGGCGAAGCCAGAATCGCGACGGGCCTCGACTATCTGCCGGCCTTCGTCACGCGCTTCGATCGGGAAGGAAGCTGCGCCGTGCAGCGCTAGACGCAAGATGGAACCGGAGTATCTCATCCGACTCGCCAACGCGCGCATGCCCTTCGGCAGGTACGCAGGGAGCCTCCTCATCGATCTGCCCGAGGCCTACGTCGTGTGGTTCGCGCGCAAGGGTTATCCCGAAGGCGAGACAGGCGAGCTCCTCGCCTCGCTCTATGCGATCAAGGAGAACGGGCTCGAAGCGCTGCTGCGGCCCCTGGTGGATGAGAATTATCACTAAAGATTGAGGCTTTTTCAAAAGTCGGATGACTTTTGAAAAAGCTACCTTGATTTGCGGCATTTGCGCACGGTTTCGAAGAAACCGGAGCAAATGCGAAGCCAATTTCAAAAGTGACCGACTTTTGAAATTGGCTCGATTCGATATCTTTAGTAGGCAAGCGGGTCGTCGCAATGCCCCTTGCCAAAGAAAGGAGCCGATCGCCATGAAGTCGGAATCCCTGAAGGTTTCCGCAATAATCCCGGCCCCGCCGCAGGCCGTTTACGATGCCTGGCTGAGCGCCAAGGAGCACTCCGCGATGACCGGAAGCCCCGCGAAGGCCTCCAAGAAGGTGAACGGAGCGTTCACCGCCTGGGACGGCTACATCAGCGGAAAGAACATCGAGCTGAAGTCGCCCGACCGGATCCTCCAGTCATGGCGTACGACGGAGTTTCCCTCCGACGCTCCCGACTCCCTTCTCGAGGTCCTTCTCGCAGCGGCAAAAGGCGGCACGAAAGTCACCCTCATTCAGACGGCCATTCCGGAAGGACAGGGAGCGAGCTACAGGCAGGGATGGATCGACCACTACTTCACGCCTATGAAGGAGTACTTTTCCCGCAAGGCGCCGGCGTGAACTGAAAATATCGCCCATCGTCGCCGACCGGCAGCTCCATCCATCTCGATCGAGCCAAATTACGAATTCTCAGCTTGTCGCGCAGGAATTTACCAGTGGTCCCGGAGGAATTTACAGCTTGTCGCGAAGGAATTCTCAGTCTGTCCCGGCCGACTTTTCAAGCTGATAAATCCTCCTTTTCAGCTTGATAAGTCCGACGTCACAGCTTGAAAAATCAGTCAGCTCCAGGCGATACGCCGTGAATGCGTAGACAAAAGCCGGCCCGAAGCGACAGATGTCTATGCCCCGCCTCGATGTTCCAATCCTATTCGCGGTGTGCTCGGACGGAGGCTCCGGACAAGTCGATCTTGGGTCTTTTACGCGGCAGAGGATACTTCGTATTCAGCTCGCTTTATTTTGATTCCAGCCTGAAACCTTTCATTCTCAGTCTCAAAACGATCCATTTCGAGCCGCAATCGCCGGATCGTTTCGCCGGCGTAATCGGCTCAGAGAACAACCATGACGGTGAAAGTCGCCTTGGTACTTGTGCCTGGGCCATCCGCGAACGCCAAAAGGAAGCCCACGCGAGCAGTCCAAGGGGGAGCAGAAAAGCAAAGGCCAAAGCGGCTGATGTCAGGTCTCCGGCCGGATGTATCGAGAATCCTGATAGCGTCCTTGATCCAATCGGTATACACTAGGTCCGTCTAGTCGTCGAAACTGATAAATCAATGTTAAGAAAGGAATTGACGAGACATTGTGGCGGCCTGGCACGAGGGGATCGGCTTTTGATGACTTCGGGCGGGACATATCACCAGTCAGTCGTACTATTGTCGATCAAGCTCGATGTGCAGCCACACATGACGTCTCGCGAGAAACAGCATGGCAAAACAACGAAACAATGGGCATAGGGCAGATGCCACCGGCGCCACGATCGGCTACGAGGCCCAGCTCTGGCAGATGGCCGACGCCCTGCGCGGCAGCATGGACGCTTCCGAGTACAAGCATGTCGTCCTCGGCCTCATCTTCCTCAAGTACATCTCCGACGCCTTCGAGGAGCATCACGCCAGGCTCGCGGCCGAAAAGGCCAAGGGCGCCGATCCCGAGGACCCCGACGAGTACCGCGCGCTCTCCATCTTCTGGGTTCCGAGCGAGGCGCGATGGGCGCACCTGATGGCGAAGGCGCGCCAGAGCACGATCGGCCGGCTCGTGGACGAGGCCATGGCCGGCATCGAGCGCGACAATCCGGTGCTCAAGGGCGTGCTGCCCAAGGACTACGCCCGCCCTGCCCTCGACAAGACAAGGCTCGGCCAACTCATCGATCTCATCAGCAATATCCGAGTGGGCGACGAGGCGAGTCGGGCCCACGATGTCCTGGGGCGCGTGTACGAGTACTTCCTCTCGCAATTCGCGAGCGCCGAGGGCAAGAAGGGCGGCGAGTTCTACACGCCGCGATGCGTGGTCAAGCTCCTCGTCGAAATGCTCGAGCCCTACAGGGGCCGCGTGTACGATCCCTGCTGCGGCTCCTCGGGCATGTTCGTGCAGTCGATAGAGTTCATCCGCGCTCACGCGAAGGGCAACGGAGGCAAGGCCAGGGCCGACATCTCGATCTACGGCCAGGAATCGAACTACACCACCTGGCGCCTGGCCAAGATGAACCTTGCGATCCGCGGCATCGACGGACAGATCGCCCACGGCGACACTTTCCACGACGACCGTCATCCCGACCTCAAGGCCGACTTCATCCTCGCCAATCCCCCCTTCAATGTCTCCGACTGGGGCGGAGAGCGCCTGCGCGAGGACAAGCGCTGGCAGTACGGAGTGCCGCCCGCGGGCAACGCCAACTTCGCATGGGTGCAGCACATCGTCCACCATCTCGCGCCCGCGGGAGTAGCCGGTTATGTCCTCGCCAACGGCTCGATGTCGTCCAACCAGTCAGGCGAGGGCGAGATCCGCAAGAACCTGGTCGAAGCCAACCTCGTGGATTGCATGATCGCGCTGCCGGGACAGCTTTTCTACTCGACGCAGATTCCCGCCTGTCTCTGGTTCCTCGCTCGCGACCGCAAGAACCACAAGTTCCGCGACCGCCGCGGCCAGATTCTCTTCATCGACGCCCGCAAGCTCGGCCGCATGGTGGACCGCACCCACTGTGAGCTCACCGACGATGACATCGCCCGCATCGCGGCCGCCTACCACGCCTGGCGCGGGGAGAAGGAGGCGGACAGGTACACCGACGTGCTCGGCTTCTGCAAGAGCGCGCCGCTCGAGGAGGTCCGCAAACACGGCCACGTGCTTACCCCCGGCCGCTACGTCGGCGCCGAGGCGCCCGAGGACGACGGCGAGCCCTTCGAAGAGAAGATGAAACGACTGGCCGCAACCCTGCGCGAGCAGCAGGCCGAAGGGGCGAAGCTGGACAAGGCCATCGCGAAGAACCTAAAGGAGTTGGGGTTCTGATGGTTCAGCGAATCCTTGATTTTCTCGGCATGAGGGCGTATTATATTGTTAACATACCTGCCACGCCTCTACCTTCGGGCACGCGCAACCCTGGCGGGTTTTTTATGATCCGCGGATTCGAAAAGGAAACCCATAATGATACCCATGAACTTCGAATCGACACGCATTGAATCCTTCATCAAAGAGCTCGGCGAGGAGGAGCTCATCTATCTCAATCGCCTGGTAGTCGAGCGGCTCAAGCTCATCGCGCAGGAGAAGAGCACCCGGGCCATGGGCCGCTTCAATATCGGCGAAAGGATCGAGTTCGAAGACCACGAGGGGAAGAAGAAGACCGGTATCATCGTCCGCCTGAACAAGAAGACCGCCACCATCCTGACCAGCGACGGCCAGCACTGGAACGTGGCGCCTGGGCTGCTGCGGGGAGTGGAGGGTTAGGGATATAATTGCACCGAGCCATTTGATAATAATAAGGAGAGAGAAATCATGGCCCTGGAACTGGCTTCTCTTCATAAAGCGGTGGATTCACTCGATCGGGCTCTCCAGGCTACGGAGTATTCTCCCCATTTTCGCGACTACGATCCGCCTGTTCGGGAAACCTTGCGCTCTGGCGTGATTCAGAGCTTCGAAGTGGCCTACGAGCAGACTTGGAAGATGATGAAGCGCTGGATCGAGGAGAATGTCGGCGCCGAGCTCGTCGACGGAGTGACCCGACGCGAATTGTTCCGACTGGCCGCCGAGCAGAGGCTCATCGACGACGTCGAAGAGTGGATGTCCTATCACCAGACGCACAATCTCACCGCCCATGCCTACGATGAAGATACGGCCAATGATGCCTATCGTGGCGCTGTTCAATTTCTGGCCTTGGCAAAGGATTTTGTGCAAAGCCTCGAGGCACGCAATGTTTGATCTGCGGCCGGACCTTCTGGCCATCGTGTCGGCGGTCCTGAAAGAGCATGTACCGGATCGTGAGGTCCGCGCTTTCGGAAGCCGCGTTTCCTGGACGGCCAAGGAGCACTCCGACCTCGACCTGGTCATTCGCGGCGAGAAGCGCCTGACTCTGAAAAAGCTCGCGGCGATCAAGGAAGCCTTCGAAGAATCGGAGCTTCCTATCCGCGTGGATGTTCTCGACTGGCATGGGATATCGGAGAGTTTCCGTAAGGTGATAGAGAAAGGCTATGAGGTGATTCAGAAGGGGAAGCGTGAAGAGGGGGAGTGGCGTGAGATTCGTTTGGGTGACCTTGTAGACTCAGGCGCACTCTTAATTTCAGATGGTTACCGCGTACGCAATGACGAACTGGGCCCGGAAGGAATCCCATTTGTCCGCGGTGGTGATATTGGTGATGGTTGGATCAACACCAATACTGCTGATCATATAAGACCAGAGTTTACTGATCGTATCCAATCAAAACTCACACAGCCGGATGATGCAGCATTTATAGCAAAGGGAACAGTTGGCAGAGCAGGGCGGCTACGACCTGAGCAACCTTCAGTTGTCTTTGCTCCTCAGGTTGCCTATTGGCGAGCCCTAGATCGATCAATCCTTGATCCCGGTTTTATCTTTTATCTTATACGGAGTCATGAGTTTCAGTCCTCATTGAATGGGGTAAAAACGCACGGAGCAATGGTCGCTGATTACGTCAGCATTTCGCAACAATATGATTTTCGATTTCGCTTTCCGAGCATCGACAAGCAACGTGCCATTGCCCATATCCTCGGCACGCTCGACGACAAGATTGAGCTGAACCGGCGGATGAATGAAACGCTGGAGGCTATGGCGCGGGCGCTCTTCAAGTCTTGGTTCGTGGACTTCGACCCTGTTCGTGCCAAGGCTGAGGGGCGGGACACTGGGCTGCCGGAGCACATCGCGGAGCTCTTCCCTGATCGGTTTGTGGATTCTGATCTGGGGGAGATACCGGAGGGGTGGGAAGCGCAACCCCTTCCGCAAGCGATAGAAGTCAACCCACCACGGCTATTACGCAAAGGGCAGATTGCACCCTATCTGGATATGGCGAACATGCCCACTCGTGGCCACACACCCGACGAGGTCGTTGATAGGGGCAACGGATCGGGTACGCGCTTCATCAATGGTGACACGCTCCTGGCCCGGATCACGCCCTGCCTTGAGAACGGGAAAACCGCTTTCGTAGATTTCCTCAACGAAGGACAAGTTGGTTGGGGTTCGACTGAGTACATTGTCTTGCGTCCGAAACCTCCGTTGCCAGAGGAATTTGCGTATTGCTTGGCGCGGGGCAACCAGTTTCGAGAATTCGCCATTCAAAGCATGACAGGGTCGAGCGGGCGCCAGCGAGTGCCAGCCGAGTCCCTCGACCACTTCAAACTTGCTACACCGCCGAAGCGCTTGGCTCACCAGTTCGGTTGCTGCGTCAAACCGCTATTCGCGGGTAGTAGCGCTGAGGCGATCCAATCCCGCACTCTCGCCGCTCTTCGCGATGCTCTACTGCCTAAGTTCATCTCGGGCGAGCTGCGACTGAGAGACGCTGAGAAGTTTTTAGGGAGGCTGAGCTGATGGCCAAGACGGGACGAGTGAGGCGCGCGTTCTCTGTTTCCAGTGAATTACTCACAAAATCCCGTGAGGCGGCCTTGGCTGCAGTCCAGATATTCAATAGCCCTCTGATCACGTTCAAATCGGAAATTTTTATTGTCCTGATGAACATTGCCTGGACATATTTGCTACATGCGTACTATCGGAAGAAGCGCATTGAATACCGCTATTTCGAGAAGACCGCAAAGCGTCGTGTTTTCGAAAAGACGAGGTCTGGCGCGCACAAGCACTGGGAGCTGGAGCGTTGTCTGAACGCCGCGGAATCACCCGTGGACAAATACACGGCCAACAACCTGCGTTTCCTAATCGGGATTCGTCATGAGATTGAACACCAGATGACGTCCCGCCTTGATTCATCCTTTAGTGCCAAGTTCCAGGCATGTTGTCTAAACTACAACGAGTATGTGAAGAAGCTTTTTGGAGACAAGCAAGGGATAGACAAGTATCTAGCATTTAGTCTTCAACTATCGGCTATATCACGCGAGCAGGCAATCGCTCCGCCGTCGCTTGGAGCTATGCCCTCACACATAAAGGCATTCGTCGAAGGCTTTGAGGGGAGTTTATCGGACGAGGATTTCAACAGCCCACGCTACGCCTATCGCGTTCTATTCATCGCGAAGACAGCGAATCGCAAGGGGCAGGCAGATGAGGTCATTGAGTTCGTCAAGGCTGATTCGACGCTGGCTGCTGATGTGAACAAGGCTTACACAGTGATTAAGGAAACAGAGCGACCTAAGCATTTGCCAAGCGGAATCGTTAAGTTGATGAATCAGGAAGGCTATCCCAGTTTCACGATGCACGATCATACGAATTTGTGGCGTGAGACAGACGCGAAGGCCGCCGGCAAAGGGTTCGGGGTTAAGGTCGAGAAGGCTTGGTACTGGTACGATAATTGGTTGGAGGTAGTCCGAAAATACTGTGAAGATAACGCGGCTAAGTATAAGGCGAAATGATGGGCGATGACCGCACCGAATCCGTCGTCAAGCAAGCAACACTCACTTGGCTTGAAAGCACCGGCTGGCAGGTTCTGGACGACGCCGAGATCGCCCCAGCGAACCTGCGGCTGTGTGCGACGACTCGGGCATGTGGCACTGGCCCAGCGGCTGTGCGACATATCTTTGCTCATTTTTTTACATTGATCTGCATATGAAAAAAGCAATGCGGTTTTAGGGGGGAATAATGGCTGAAATATCGTTGACTCAATCTGAGGCCGACGCGCTGATCGCCCTCGCGAAGCATCGAGCCGATACCACTGTGTGGGACTATCCTGACCTCGGAGGCGGCGTCTCAATTCCGCTTATTTCGGCGGACCGCAAAGAACAGTTCATGTTGGATTTGTATCGCGGTCGCATTGATCTTACGAAAGGTAAATATCAGAACCGAGGTCGGCAGGTAGTCGTATTGGTACGCATAGACTTCGGCGGCACTGCCCATCGTAACCCGGATGGCGAAGAAATCGGATCGCCGCATTTGCATGTCTATCGGGAGGGCTTCGGCGACAAATGGGCTGTGCCCGCCCCAACGGACCGATTTGAGAATCCGTCGGACCCATGGCGGATGCTAGAGGACTTCATGCGGTATTGCAACGTCGTCGATCCGCCGGCGATTCGCAGAGGATTGTTCACATGATTAGTGATATACAGAGTCTGCTGGATCAATACTGGGCCTGGCTGCGGGACAAGACGACGTTGCGCGAGGTCAGCGATTGGGTCGAGATAACCACGCCATATCTGGATCGACACAATGATCGGCTTCAGATCTATGCCAAGCGACAGAATGGCGGGTACGTACTGACCGACGACGGTTTCACGCTCGATGATCTGGAACAGTCGGGTTGCAAGTTGGACAGCCCCAAACGCCAAACGCTGCTCAAAATAACTCTCAACGGCTTCGGCGTACAGGCCAACAAGCAGGCGCTTGAAGTTCACGCGTCGACTGACAATTTTGCGTTGCGCAAGCATAACCTTGTGCAAGCCATGCTGGCGGTGAACGACATGTTCTATCTGGCTTCACCCGTCGTCGCGAACCTGTTCTACGAGGACGTCGTGGCCTGGCTCGATCTTTCGGAGATCCGATATACACCCAAGGTCGGTTTCACCGGCAAGAGCGGCTACCCTCATTTGTTCGATTTCGTGATTCCCCGCTCGAAGGCGCAACCGGAACGCCTTCTCAGGGTAATCAATCGCCCGAATCGCGATACTGCGCAGGCGATGGCCTTCTCCTGGATCGACACGAAGGAAGTGCGCCCGCCCGAATCTCGCGCCTACGCTATTCTCAACGATTCGGAGCAGCCAATCTCAGAGAGCGTTTTAGACGCCATGCGCAGCTATGATGTGAACCCGGTACTCTGGTCCGATCGCGAGCGTGTGCGACAGGAGTTGGCCGCTTGAGCGGGCCACGACTCTTAGGGTTGAGCAATCTCACGCCCTCGGTAGCCGCATGCTATGATCGATGAGTATTCGGAGGCAATTTCATGATCGAAAGCGTCGAGCTCGACAACTTCGGTCCCATGGCCAAACTCGACTGGCAGCGTCTGGGCGATATCAACGTCGTCATAGGCGCCAACGGCGCCGGAAAGACCTTCCTCCTCAAGGCCCTCTACTCTCTCGTGAAATCGATCGAGGAGTATCGGAGGGGCAATGAGCCGCGGCGCTTCGAAGAGATATTAGCCACTCGCATGTTCTGGACCTTCCAGACCGAGCTCGGCGAGCTTGTCCGAAAGGGCTCGGGAGCGAAGCTTTCTCTGCGATCCGGGGTTGACGGCCAGGCCGTGGGGTATTCCTTCGGTCCCAAGACTACGACGACGCTCGTCGATGTGAGTGTTCCGCAACAGCGACGGGAAGAAAACTCCCTCTTCCTTCCTGCCAAAGAGGTACTATCGCTTTATAAGCCGATCATCGAATCGAGGGAGGAAAAACGTCGTCTTGGGTTCGACGACACGTATTACGATCTGGCCAAGGTTCTTTCAATTCAAACCAAGAAAGGCAAGAACTACACGGAATTCGCCCAGGCACGCGACGAACTGGCCGGCATCATCGACGGGGCCGTCGAGTATCGGGAAGGCGAAGATCGATGGATTTATCGTAAGGGTGCAGCCATCTTCTCTATCCTCGCGACCTCGGAAGGGATAAAGAAGATAGCGATATTGGATACTCTACTCGGAAATCGCTACCTCACGCCCGGTTCCATAGTCTTCATTGACGAACCAGAGGCCGCGCTCCACCCGAGCGCAATATCCCGGCTCATGGAGATCATCTGCCTCCTCTCGCAGCGGCGCATCCAGTTTTTCCTCGCTACGCACTCTTATTTTGTCATCAAAAAACTCAATCTTCTCGCGAGGAAAGACAACTGCAGCATCCCGGTCCTTTCCATTTCACACGATGGGACCATGGAGACCCGAGACCTCCTGCAAGGATTCCCGGATAACGACATCATAAGCGAGTCGGTCAAGCTGTACGAGGAAGAGGTGGAGCTCGGCTTGCCGATCTCCATGGAAACGTAATGAGATGATGAACAAGCGCTTGTCCCCTTGGAGTGTCCCATGAGCAAGAAAATGCAGCTCGTGCGCATCATCCATCTTAAAGTTCAGAATTACCGACCCCTCAGGGATGTGGAGCTCCGGGACCTGACACCCTTTACCGTCCTCGTCGGCCCGAACGGGAGCGGGAAAAGCACGGTTTTCGACGTCTTCGCCTTTCTGGCCGAAACCTTCGAGCTCGGTTTGCGACGAGCCTGGGACAAACGAGGCCGGGCGAAGGAGCTCAAGTCCAGGGGCGGCGAAGGCCCCGTCACGATAGAGATCAAGTATCAGGAGCCCGGCTATCCTGTCGTGACCTATCACTTGGCGGTGGACGAAAAGGACAGTGTGCCGATCGTCGTCGAGGAATGGCTTCAATGGCGGCAGAAGGAAAACGCCAAGCCTTTCCGCTTCCTCGACTACCGTCTGGGAAACGGCGAGGTGGTGAGTGGCGAGGCGCCCGACGAAACGGACAACCGCATTTCCGTCCCCTTGAAATCGGCCGACGTGCCGGCGGCCAACACTCTCGGCCAGCTCGCGGAATATCCGAGGGTGGTGGCGCTCCGCGAATTCATAACCGGCTGGTATGTTTCGTACCTTTCCGCGGAAAGCGCCCGCTCGTTCTCGGAAACTGGTCCCCATGAGCGCCTCACGCGGAACAGCGACAACCTTGTGAACGTCATCCAATACCTGAAGGAACGCGATCCCGGACGTTTGGAGACTATGGAGCGCGTCCCGCGCTTTGAGAAAATACAGGCCGGGATAATGGGCGACGGACGACTTCTTTTAGAATTGAAGGATGCGCCTTTCGATTCCCCGACCCTCGCGCGGTTCGGCTCCGACGGAACGCTGAAGCTGCTCGCCTATCTCGTCATCCTTCTCGATCCTTCGCCGCCCCCCTTCATCGGAATCGAGGTGCCGGAGAATTTCCTGCATCCGAGGCTCCTCCCTGAGCTCGCCGAGGAATGCCGCGCCGCAGCCGAGCGGACACAGATCTTCGCCACTACGCATTCCCCCTTCTTCCTCAATTCGCTTCGGCCCGGGGAAGTGCGCGTGCTCTGGCGGGACGCCGAGGGGTACACGCGGAGCGAAATCGCTTCGTGCATCACGGGAGTGAACGAGTTTTGCTCGAATGGATCCCTGCTCGGAGATCTCTGGATGGAAGGACACCTTGAGGTCGGCGATCCGCTCATCAATCATGGTGCACCCGGAAAAATCAGGGAGAATGCTCGGTGAGCGCTTCAAATTCGAGAAGACCTGACGACTCTCCGGACCCTCGGTCTGGCTATTTCCGAAGGGCATGGGTGGAGAGAACGATGGAAACGCTTATAGAGCAAATACTTGGCTTATTCCGGCTAATTCCGGCTTATTCCCGTTCATTTCGGCTCATTCCAAGCAAGCTCTTCTGCGCGGTACCTGCGGTCCAGGAATTGGGGCGACAGTCGTGAGTGAAGGCGGAGTCACCGAATCTACCGTCGAGGCCGCCGCCCTCGCCTGGCTTGAAAGCTCAGGCTGGCGGATCAGGAACGGCGCGGAGATAGCTCCGGGAGAGTCCGCGGCCGAGCGGGACGACTACAGGCAGGTTGTTTTGGCGCAGCGGCTGCGCGAAGCTCTGGCGCGGCTCAACCCCGCTCTTTCCCCGGATGCCCTGGAGGATGCCTTCCGTAAGCTGAGCCGGCCGGAAGGCTCCGACCTCATCGCGCAGAATCGCGTCACGCACCGCCTTATCGTGGACGGCGTGCCCTTGGAATACCGCGATGTCTCGGGCGACATTCGGGGTACGCAGGTGCAGGTGATCGACTTCGACCATGCGGCTGAGAATGATTGGCTGGCGGTCAACCAATTCAGCGTCGTCGAGAATGGACATGCCCGCCGCGCGGATATCGTGCTCTTCGTCAACGGCCTGCCCCTGGCCGTGCTGGAGCTCAAGAACGCGGCGGACGAGGGCGCGACCATCTGGACCGCTTTTCGGCAGCTTCAAACCTACAAGGCCGAAATCCCCTCCCTTTTCGCCGCCAACGCGGTCCTCGTCGTCTCCGACGGAGTCGAGGCGCGCGTGGGCACGATCGGCTCGGGGCGCGAGTGGTTCAAGCCCTGGCGAACCGTAACGGGCGAGGCTCTGGCCGATCCGCACCTGCCCGAGCTCCAGGTGATGATCGAGGGAATGTTCGAGAAAGACCGCTTCCTCGATCTCGTCCGTGGCTTCCTCGTCTTCGAAGACGATGGCGGCAGTCATGTCGTCAAGAAGATGGCGGGCTACCATCAGTATCATGCGGTTCGCGTGGCGATAGGCGAAACGCTGCGGGCCGCCGAGCTCTACCGCCGGGTCGATGGAGTGGCGGACATGGGCGGGCGCTGGGAGGCCGGCAGAAGACCGGGCGGCAAGCCGGGCGACCGCCGCGTGGGCGTGGTGTGGCACACGCAGGGCTCGGGCAAGAGCCTCACCATGGCCTTCTACGCGGGGCGAATCATCCGCGAGCCGGCGATGGAGAATCCCACCCTCGTCGTCCTCACCGATCGCAACGACCTGGACGACCAGCTCTTCGGCACGTTCTCGCGCTGCAGGGAACTGCTGCGCCAGCCTCCCGTACAGGCCGAGTCGCGCGCGCAGCTGCGCGAGCTCCTTTCGGTCGCGGCAGGCGGCGTCGTGTTCACGACGATCCACAAGTTCTTCCCCGAGGAGAAGGGCGACCGACACCCTACACTCTCCGATCGCCGCAACATCGTCGTCATCGCCGACGAGGCGCACCGCAGCCAGTACGATTTCATCGACGGCTACGCCAGGCACATGCGCGACGCCCTTCCCCGCGCCTCGTTCATAGGCTTCACGGGCACACCGATAGAGCTCGCGGACGCCAATACGCGAGCGGTCTTCGGCGACTACATCAGCGTCTACGACCTACAGCGCGCCGTGCGGGATGGAGCCACGGTGCCGATCTACTACGAAAGCCGCCTCGCGAAGCTCGGCTTGGCCGAGATCGAAAGGCCGCGCATAGACCCCGATTTCGAGGAAGCCACCGAGGGGGAGGAAGTCGAGCGCAAGGAGAAGCTCAAGACCAAATGGGCTCAGCTCGAAGCAGTCGTCGGCGCCGAGAAAAGGCTCGCCGTCCTGGCGCGCGACATCGTATCGCACTTCGAGAAGCGGCTCGAGGCCATGGACGGCAAGGCGATGGTAGTCTGCATGAGCAGACGCATCTGCGTCGAGCTCTACCGCGAGCTCGTGAGACTTCGTCCCGACTGGCCGAGCGATGACGACGACAAAGGCGCGATCAAGGTCGTAATGACCGACTCCGCCTCCGATCCCGCCGATTGGCAGCCGCATATCCGGAACAAGCCCAGACGGGAGGCTCTGGCCAATCGATTCAGGGATGCCTCCGATCCTCTCCGGATCGTCCTCGTGCGCGACATGTGGCTCACCGGCTTCGACGCGCCGAGCCTCTCCACTATGTACCTGGACAAGCCCATGCGCGGCCACGGACTCATGCAGGCTATCGCGCGAGTGAACCGCGTCTTCCGGGACAAGCCCGGCGGGCTCGTGGTGGACTATTTAGGTCTCGCTCAGGAGCTCAAGTCCGCGCTCGCGACCTATACCGAGAATGGAGGCACCGGACACACGGCCCTCGACCAGGAAGAGGCCGTCGCTGCGATGCTCGAGAAGTACGAGGTCTGCTCGGGCCTCTTCCACGGCTTCGATCGCTCCTGCTGGACAAGAGGTTCGCCGCAGGAGCGCCTGGCCCTTCTGCCTATGGCGCAGGAACATATCCTGAGCCGCGAGAACGGTAAAGACCGCTACCTTCGAGCCGTGCGCGAGCTATCGCAGGCCTTCGCGCTCGCCGTGCCGCACGAGGAGACCCTGCGCATCCGAGACGATGTGGCTTTCTTCCAGGCCGTGCAGGCTGTGCTCGCCAAGCGCGCACCCGGAGAAGCCCGTCCCGAGGAGGATCTTGACCACGCCGTCCGCCAGATACTATCGAGAGCTGTCGTTCCCGAAGGAATAGTCGATATCTTCTCCGCGGCCGGACTCCAGAAGCCGGACATCTCCATCCTTTCCGACGAGTTCCTGGCCGAGGTGCGGGACATGCCCCAGCGCAATCTGGCCGTGGAACTGCTCCAGAAGCTGCTCAAGGGAGAACTGCGTGAGCGCGGCCGCAAAAACGTCGTCTTGGCCCGTTCCTTCGCCGAGATGCTGGAAGAGACCCTCCGTCGTTACCAGAACCGCGCCATCGAGGCGGCTCAGGTGCTGGAGGAACTGATCGCTCTGGCCAAGGACATGCGGGACGCGAATGAGCGCGGCGAGTCCCTCGGCCTGGGCGAGGACGAGGTGGCCTTCTACGACGCCCTGGAAACGAACGACAGCGCAGTCAAGGTGCTGGGCGACGAGACACTTCGGACGATCGCGCGCGAGCTGGTCGAGACCGTCCGCAACAACGTCACGATCGACTGGACCCTGCGCGAAAACGTCCGCGCCCAGCTGCGCGTGCTCGTCAAGCGAGTCCTGCGCAAATACGGATACCCCCCGGACAAGCAGGAGAAGGCCACCCGGCTGGTGCTGGAACAGGCGGAGGTACTTTCCACGGAGTGGGCGAATGGATGAGAGGACTGCGACCGCTCGCGCTGTGGGCTTTTTTATGCCCGAAAGGCTTCGAACGCAAGCGTGCGGAGGTCGCCGATACCCGACCGAACAGTGGAGGCGCAACGCCGAGCCTAAGCCCGCGGATCGCAAGGCAAGCAGAATCCGAGCCATCGCCATTTTCGGGGAGCCTGCCTGCCGGCGGGGGATTTTTTCAGTATTTTCGCCTTATCGCCGATGAGCCTCCACGGAGCTGTGAGTTATGGAAAAGAAAGTCGTCGCTGTCGTCGGAGCGAGCGGGTACTTGGGCCAGAAGATCGTCAAGGCTCTTCTTGAGCAGGGGGCCGAGGTCAGGGCCCTAGTCCGGGCGACGAGCGATAGAACCCGGCTCGAGGCCCTCGGCGTCGCCGACTTCGCGGTCGGCGACATGATGGACCGGGAATCCCTGAAGGCCGCCCTTTCGCAGAGCCCCAGGGCCGACGCCCTGGTGGCGAGCGCCGCCGGCTACACGAGGCACTCCAAGGGGGATTCCCCGAAAACCGATGTCGAAGGTTATACGAACCTGGTCGATGCCTGCAGGGAAGCGGGCATTCCCCGATTCGTCCTGATCTCCATCCTGGAAAGCGACAAGGCAGTCACGGTCCCGCACTTCTACCGCAAATACCTCGCGGAAGAGTACCTGAAAAAGGTACATCAGCCCTTCATAGCCCTCAGGGCGGGAGCCTTCCTCGACCAGGCGAAAGACATGGTGCTTCCCCGGGTGAAGCAGGGGATCTATCCCGAGCTATTCCGCGGGGTCTCCTTGGGGATGGTCTACACCCCCGACCTGGCCCGCTACGCCGCCATGGCCGCGACCGGCTTGCCGGACTGGGCCCTGGGGCGCTCGGTGGACATCGGCTGGGAATCCCCGGCCGGCGGCGCCAGCCTCGCCGGGGCCTTCTCGCGGGTCCTGGGCAAGAGTGTCGAGGCGAGGCCGGCTTTCCCTCCCCTGTTCGCGAAGCTGGTCATGCCCCTCATGAGCCTGTTCGACGAGGGTCTCAGGGACATGTCCGCCATGATGAAGTGGGTCGGGACTGGAGTCTACGTAAGCCGCAATCCCCGGATCCAGAAAGAGCTGTTCGGGGAACTCCCGACCATCGAAGAAGCCGTTCGGCGGTACTGCCGGGACCGCGGCCTGGTCTGAGCTCGGGCGAGCGCGCCGAGCTGCCCCGGAGATTGCCGCGCTCGCGGTCACTCCCGAGCTTCGTCGGAAACTTCCTCCTGCGCGAGCTCCGGCGCGGCCGGCACCTCGATCGGAGCGCGCTTGCGCACCAGGGCCCGGCCGCGGCGGCCGTCCATGAGGATGTCCAGCGGCTCGGGAAGCTCGGTGTGGACGCAGTGGGCGGTGCGCGAGCTGTGCGGGAAGAGGGCGAGCCAGGCCCAGTCGACACGGTTGGCTCCGCCGGGCGGAACGGTGAGGTAGCCGACGTTCATGCTCGTGACATTGTGGAAGAAGTGGGACCCGAAGGAGAAGTCGACGGGGAAGTCGGGCATTTCGGTCTCGACTATCACCCTGGAGCGGGCGATCTGCGAGAAGACGACGGGTATGCCCAGCCAGCGGTCCCTGGTCCCCCAGCGGCCCGGACCGACGAGGACGTAGCGGCGTCCCAAGCGGCCGAGCTCGCGGTCGAGCTGCTCGATTTCGGAGGCTATGGTCTCGGTGAGGGAGCGGTCGAAGGTCGCGGGATCCACCCAGACCACGTCGCGCACCGCGGTTTCGCGGCCGTTGCCCATGCTCCGCTCCGAGACGATGAAGCAGTCGGATCCCTCGATGCCCTCGAGGTCGACCTCGATCTTGTGCTCGCTGCGGATGAGCGGCTTGAGCTGGAGGAGGTAGAGGGCCGGCACGCCTCCGGGCTCGTCGAGGTTGAGGGCATACTCGATCTCGACGGGCGTACCCATGGAGCGCGAGCCGACTTCGAGCACCATGTCGATCGCCCGCGCGAAGGGCAGGGAGTCGTAGAGGAGTATGCTCGAGAGGTCGACGACGCGCATACCCGGGGTGCCCGTTCCGGGGACTAGACGCTCGTTCTCGTTGTCCCAGGTCGAGGCGAGGAGGGTGAAGGAAGGATCGGCTTCGGCCTCGGAGAGGGGCAGATCCTCGAGGGCGGCGTCCTCGCCCGCCCTGAGGTCGGGCTCGTTCCGCTCCATGTCGAGGGCGCGGAACAGCCTCTGGGAATCGGAGCGCAGCCTGGCGGGCGGCGTGACCGAGAGCTTGGGGTAGCGCGGGCAGAAGCGGAAGGAGGGCTGCCCCTCGACGACGTAGGAGCCGAGACCCAGCGCGGAGACGCAGAGGCCGTCCTCGGGCTTGACGTAGGACACGGGGTAGTAGTTGAAGGACTGGGCCGTGCCGGAGATATGGGGGTAGAACCAGCGCCCACGGCGCGTGCCCACGAGCTCCTGGATCACCACGGCCATGCGCTCTTCCTCGAGATTGTATTTGGCCACCTCGAAATAGGCGCGCGACTTGGTCGAGAACAGACTGGCGTAGATGAGGCGCACGGCCTGGCTGAGCTGGCGGAGCCGAACCTCGGGGTCGGGATGGGAGTTGGGGATGATGTAGGTGTCGTAGATGCCCGAGAAGGGGACCATGAGCATGTCCTCGAAGAGGCCGGAGGAACGGACGGCGAGGGGCCCTTCGGTGACGGCCGCGAAGCGCGCGAGCCGCTCCGTCAGGGCCTCGCTCAGAGGCGCTTCGAGGAAGCGCGAGCGCACCGCGCGCTCGCCTTCTTCGCCGAGCGCCTCGTAGTAGGCGAAGGACCAGAGGGCGTTCGATTCGAGGAAGCGCTCGAACTCGTCGATGCCGACGAAGGCGCTGCGCGGAATCTTGACTACCATGCCGTCGAGGTACTGGCTGAAGTTGAGGTTGTCGAGGAGACTGCGGATGAACACGATGCCTCGGCCTTTGCCCCCCACCGAACCGTCGCCGAGCCTGGTCATGCAATTCTCGTCGCGGCAGATGGCCTCGTCGAAGTAGGGTATCATGCCACGCGACTTGTCCTTGCGGGCGCCCACGAGGACCCTGATGAGGAAGTCGCGGAGTTCCTGAGTGGTCGGGAAATCGTCGATGCGGTAGTTCCGCAGGAGCCTGGCGAACTCGATCTCGCCCCGGGCCATGAGCCAGGCGGAAAAATGGTTGCGCCCCGCATGGAAGAGGACGCTCTCGGGCGGTACCTCGTCGAGGAGGGCGATGAACTCGTCGATGTTGCGCGCCTCGGCGATCGCCGTTCCCTTCGTGTCGCTGAAGCGGAAGGGGCCGAAGCCCAGGCTGTCGCGGAGGAAGGCGCCCAGCTCGTGCTCGAGCGACTCGGAGTTCTTGTCGGCGAAGGCCGCCCCCACGGCCGCGGCCTTCTCGCGCACCTCGGCCTCGCTCGACTGGATCATGACGGGCAAGTCTTTGATGCGCGACTTGGCCATGCGCAGGAAGTCGAAGCCCGCCTGGGAATCGGACTTGCCGCCGCGCGGGAAACGAAGGTCGGTGATGACCGTGAGGATGTACGGCTCGTAGCGCTCGAAAAGGAGGCTGGCCTCCTCGTAGCTCGAGGCCAGCAGGACCTTGGGACGGGCGTGCATGCGCAGGAGCTTGTAGGTCTCCACCCCCTTCTCCTCCTCGATGAGGGCCTGGGTCTGACGCATGACGACCTGATAGAGCACGGGGAGGTAGCGCGAGTAGTAGCGCACCGAGTCCTCGATGAGGAGGATGACCCGGATGAGCCCCGAGCGCGTGTCGGCGTCGACGTTGCGCAGATCCTCGACGTACTTGAGCATCCCGACGAAGAGCTTGGAGTAGCCGTTCCAGACGAAGACCCGGTCCACGAAGGCGAGCTCGGAACGGCTCGGATCGAGGGCCGCGAGACTCGTGTTGTTGGTGACCATGAGGAGGACGGGCACGCCGGGCCAAATTTCCTTCATGGAGCGCGCGAGTCCCAAGGGAGCGTCGAAGTCGAGGCCGGCCATCAGGATGACGAGATCGAAGCGGCCCTCGCGGAAGAGATCCATGGCCTCCTCGCTCGTGTAGGCGGAGGTGATGCGCGGCACGGTGTTGAGGTTGAGGCTGAAATACTCGCCGTAGACCTGCTCGTTGAGGATGCCGTCGGACTCGACCACGAAGGAGTCGTAGAGGCTGGCGACGAGAAGGACTTCGCGCACGCGAAAGCGCATGAGGTCGTGGAAGATGTTGCGCTCCCGCCGCGACTGGTCGTAGGCGGCCACGAGTTCGTTGAAGTACATGCTTTCATCCTTGTGGATGAACCGGCCCGCCGTCAAGCAGGGAAGGCGATCGGGAGCCGAAGGCGGGAGCAGTCCTTAGGAGCCGGCGATCTGCCCGAGGAAGGCTATCACGCGACCGATCATCGCCTCGGCCGCGTCGCGTTCGTACTCCTGGCCGTCCTCCTCCGCAAACAAGTGCGAGGAGCCCTTGCAGGAATACACGGAGCAGGACTGCTTCGCTTCCAGAACCGCCCGACGCAGTCTCTCCACAATACACAGCCGGAGTCAGCGGCCCAACGTGGATGGTCCCTGTGCATGTACCGGCACGGGCCCCGACTCCCGCAGCAGCGCGACGAGAAAGACATTGAGGGCGAGAAGTCCAAGCGCGAGAAAGAGCGCCGGTGCGAAGGAGCCGCTCGGGCTGCGCATGGCGGCCATGACGTAGACGAAGACCACCGAGGCCTGGCCGAAGAGCTGGATGAGACCGTTGGAGGTGCCCTCGGGCGTCGGCTGGGTGATCTCGGCCGCGTACTGCATGCCGATGGGCATGGCGCTCACGAGAAAGAAGCCGAGAACGATGGCCGAGACGCAGAGCAGGGGAAAGCTCGTCCCGATCGCGAGCCCCAGGAGTCCCGGAGCGCCGAAGGCCATGCCGATGAGCAGGAAGGGCTTGCGCCGCCTCCGCTTGTCGGACATGGGCGGGAGGACCACCGCGCCGAGAACGCCGGCCACGAGCATGAGGGCGCCGAGGGTTCCGGCCTCCTCCGGGCCTATGCCGCGGGGGCGGACGATGGCCTCGATCCAGGTCGCGACCCCGTTGAAGATGCCGATGCCGACGAAGGAAATTGCGAGGTAGAGATTGAACGAAGAGACCGAGAAGGCGTGCTTGAGGCCGTCGAACATGAGGGCGCGTTGGTCCCCTCCCTCCTCGCAGGGGGGAGTGGGCGGCCGCTCGCGGGCGAAGGCTATGAAGAGCAGGGACGAAAGGGCGGTGACGGCGCCGTAGACGAGCTCTATGCGCGGGATGCTCATGGACTGGGCCAGGATGGGAGTCAGCACCATACCGAGGGCGGTGCCCGCCAGATTGGAGAGGGTGACGAGGCCGACCGCGGTCGCCCGCTCGTCCGCGGGGAACCACTTGGCCGGCACCTTGGTCCAGGCATTGAGGAGGAAGGGCTGGGCTACGGCGACGCCGACGGTGCCGGCGAGGGCCAGGGCGTAGCTGGAGCCCGCGAAGCCGCGGAGGAGACCGAAAACGGCCATGAGCACCGCGCCTATGCCCACGGCCGTGCGGAACCCCCAGGTGTCGATGGCCCACGAGGCCGGGATGGAGAGGGGGATGAAGGCGAGCATGAAGAGCATCGAGAAGAATCCGATCTGCAGGTCGCCCACGCCGTAGAATCGGGCTGCCTGTCCCGTGATCGGAGCGTAGGATATCCAGAGCACCTGGATGGTCAGATTGACGCCCATGAAGACCGCCAGCACCGCCCATCTGTAGGGATAGGTCTTGAAACGTCGCTCCTCCATGAAGCTCTCCTTTCGTCGCGGCGAGATCGTGATATAGTAACGCGGCGCGCGCCGTGCCGCCAGGCAAACCATAAAATACCGGAGAGGCCATGGACGTCCCCGACAACAAAGACATTCGCTGGACAGCCGTGTTCGAGCGCATTCCCGAAGACAAGAGAAGGCGGGTCCTCGATAGCGCCAAACGGGCCTTCGCGGCCAAGGGTTTCGCGGGAACGAACGTCAACCTCGTGGCAGAGGCGGCGGGGATCAGCGTCGGCTCCCTCTACCAGTACTTCCGGACGAAAGACGATTTATTCCTCGCCCTGATCGACGAATTCCATCTCCTCCTCGAATCCACGCTCAACGAAATCTTCGCCTCGGAGTCGAGCTTCTTCGGGCGCGTCGAGGCGGTACTGCGCGCGGCGGTGCGGTCCTCGCTGGAGGATCCCGATCTCGTGCGCCTCTACATCGCCTGCACGACCGACGAGCTGGCCTTCCTCTCCGAGCGGCTCTCGAACCGCATCGAGGGCATCGCCTCCGATCTTTACCGATCCATGGTGCGGGAGGCCCAGGAGCGGGGCGAGATCGACGGCTCTGCGGACCCGGCCACGACCGCCTTCTGCCTCGACGACATATTCCTCATAGTCCAGTTCTCCTTCGGCTCCGACTATTACCGCGAACGCCTGAGGCGTTTCGTAGGCGAGGGCGCCCTCGACGATCCCGAGAGTCTCATTGCGGGCATCATGCGCTTCGTTCGGCGCGCCCTGGGGCCGCGATAGGATCGGGTCCGGGCGGGACGGCGGGCGCCGAAGGGCACTCCGCACGCAGACGAGGCGCGTTCAAGGCGCCGAAGAGCCCCTTGTTGCGCGCGTACAGGCCCTTGAATACTTCGAAGCGCTCGTCGTAGATTCCGTGCGCCTCGGGCCGGGGCTCATAGCACCGCTGGACGGTCACGTATTTGCCGGCCTCGACGAGGCTGTCCAGCCATCCCATGCCAGCCGCCGAAAGCAGGGCGGCACCGAAGGCGCCGACGTTCTGCGGCGAGGCCGTCGTCTCGACGATTTCGCCGGTGGCGTCGGCCAATATCCTCGCTATCGCCGCCGAGCGGGCCCCTCCGCCGACGAAGCGCAGGGGGCCGCGGGCCTCGACCTTTTTGCGGATCGCCTCGAGCTGCCAGCGGTTGTGCAGGGCTATTCCCTCGGCTACGGCCCGCACCATGGAGCGCTTTCCCGTCTCCAGGCCGATATTGAAGAACATCCCTCGAACGTCCGGGTTCTCGAAGGGAGAGCGGTTTCCGTGGAGCCATGGGGTGAAGACGACGCCGTCCGCTCCAGGCGGCAGACCGTCTATGGCCTCGTCGAGAAGCTCGTAGAGGGAGCCGTAGCGGGCGTCGGGGTCGTCCGCCGCGGTCCGGGAGTCGAGATAGACTCCGATCTCGTCGAGCACCAGGTGATCGCGCACCCATTCCATGCACTTGCCCGCGGTCTCCTGTTCCGAAATGTAGTTGTAGTGGCCCGGCACGGCCCCCATGATCGAGGCTATGAAGGAATTGGTATCGACCACCCGCCGGTCGGTCACCGCGGAGACCCAGCCCGAGGTCCCCATGTACACGTGCGTGTCGCCGGGTCGCAGCGCCCCGGACCCGAGAGCTACCAGAGAGAGGTCCCCTCCCCCTCCCACGACGGGCGTACCGGCGGAGAGCCCGAGCTCCTCGGCCGCGACGGGGAGGAGGGTCCCGACTATCTCCGAGGGCGCCACGACTTCGGGCAGCAGGGCCGGATCTACGTCGAAGAGCCGGCAGAGCGCGGGACTCCAGGCGCCGAGCCCGCCTTCGTCCAGACAGGCAGGCCGCGTGTCGTAGAGGAAGGTCGCGTTGGCCGAATCGGGAGTCATGGCGCAGCGGCCCGTGCAGCGCCTGACGAGGTATTCCTTCGCGTCCAGCCATTTGTCCGCGCGGGCGAAGGTCTCGGCCTCGTTGTCGCGCACCCAGTGGTATTTCCAGACCGGATCCTTCGCGCTGGCCGAGACTCCGCCGGCTATGATGAGGGAGGGGATGAGGCGGAAGGCGTTCATCCCGCCCAGGCGCAGTCCTCGTTCCATGAGGCGGCGTTTCTGCTCGGTCGCGCGCTGATCCATATAGGAGAAGGCCGGACGTACCGGACGGCCCTCCTTGTCCACAAGTACGAGGCCTTGCATCTGGCAGCAGAACGAGAGGGCGTCCACCGAGTCGGCGCGGGCGCCGGCCGCCACGAGCACGCTGCGAGCTCCCGCGCAGATTGCCCGCCACCAGTCCTCCGGATCCTGCTCCACTCCGCCGTTCGGCAGGAAGACGAGGGGATACTCGAAGCCGGCGCTGGCGGTCAGCTCGACCCTTCCGCCCCGGAATGTATAGAGGCAGGTCTTGGCCCCGGTGGTGCCTATATCGAAGCTGATGACCCGGGCATCGCTCGAGGCGCCGCTTCCGGCCGAGGGGCGGCTCATCGCGCCTGCTCCAGGCCGCGCTTGGAGTACTTTCGCAGGTAGACCTCGTGCATTATCCGCGCCTCGACCGGGCCGAGACGCGCGGAACCGCCGAGGAACTCGGCTTCGATGAAGACCCGGCAGCCCTTCTCGACGATCTTGGCGCAGAGTATCGCCTCGGCAAGGTTTCGTCCCAGAGCCACCGCTCCGTGGTTGGCCATGAGGGCCGCCATCCGTCCGGAGAGCGCCCTCAATACTCGCCTGGCCATGGCCCGAGTCCCCGGTATCGCGTACTGCGCCACTCTGAGGCTGGGGCCGACGATCTGGGCGAGGTCGTCGAGGACGGGCGGGACCTCCCGCCGGGCGGCCGCGACCGTCGAGGCGCTCTGGGAGTGCGTGTGGACTATGGCCTGGATCTCGGCGCGGGCCCGGTATATCTCGCGGTGCAGCTCCTTTTCGGTGGAGGGCTTCCCTCCCCTGGCCTCCCCCGTCTCGAGATCGACCATGACCACGTCCTCGGGCTTCATGGCGAGGTAGTCGAAGCCGCTCGGCGTGATGGCCATGAGCGAGCCCTCGACCCGCACCGAAAGGTTGCCCCAGGTGCCCGCGACGAGCTCCGATCGGACGAGCTCTACGCCCGCCGCGCAGACGGCTTCTCTCGCTTCGCGCTCGGTCACGCTAGGCCTCCTTCCGCAGCTCGCCCGCGGAGCGGGCTTCCCGGACCTCTTCTCCGGGCCGGCCGGCGCCCGCGGCGGGCGCGACATTCCTGAACACTCGCTCGAAGCGGTCGAGGGCATCGTCGATGAGGGCCTCGCCGTCGGCCGCGCTCGTGTACATCCGCGAGCCCGCCAGCGTGACTATCCCCTCGGCCATGTAGGCGGCGCCATACTCCTCCATGAGGAACTTGCGCGTCTTGATCTCTTTCAGCACGCGGAAAATCCTGAGATAGTCCAGCTTTACGAACATGGCGCCTACGGTCTCCAGGTGGCAGATCGAGCCCTGGTTGTAGGCGACGAAGGGAAGGCCTAGCCGCGCTATCCGCTCCGAAAGCCCGCACGTCAGGCGGTCTCCGGCGCGCCCGGCGACGGCGCAGGCGTCTCGGGCCTCGACGGCCTTGATCGTGAAATAGCCGGCGGCCGCGCTCAGGGGATTGGCCGCCATGGTGCCGCCCACGTAGGCGCGTTTCTTGCCGCTCTCGAGCCCCGCGGCCATGAGCAGTACCAGGTCGCGCCGGCCCCCCAGGCCTCCGGCCGAGGGGTAGCCTCCCGCGACGATCTTGCCGAAGGTGGTAAGATCGGGCCGGACGCCGAAGTAACCCTGGGCGCCCTCGAGTCCGACGCGGAAGGCGGTGACCACCTCGTCGAAGACGAGGAGGGCCTTGTAGCGGTCGCAGAGGGCGCGGACACCCTTGTTGTAGTCGAAATCGACCGGCCTCGTGCCGCTCTCCGGACCGAGAGGCTCTATGAGGACGCAGGCCGTCCCTCCACGGAAGCGATTGCGCCACAGGATCCGCTCCAGGGAGTCGAGATCGTTCGGCGCCGCCTCGTCGGTCAGGCGGGTGCAGGAGGCGGGGATGCCGTGGGCCTCGAAGCGGCGGGTCCTGGGTATCTTGAGACTATAGACGAGCTGATCGCTCCAGCCGTGGTAGGCCCCTCCGATCTTGACGACGCGGCGCTTTCCCGTGGCGAGCCGCGCCACCCGGATGGCCGCCATCACCGACTCGGTTCCGGAACCCAACATGCGGAACATCTCTATCGAGGGCATGTGGGAGGCTATCTCCCTGGCGAGCTTGAGCTCGAACTCATGGAAGAGCCCCGTCGAGGGGCCGACGCGGGCGAGCACCTCGGCCACCTGGGCCCGGACTTCGGGGTCGTTGCCGCCCAGGATTGTCGGCCCGCCGGCCTGAAGGAAGTCTACGTAGCGGTGTCCGTCCAGGTCGTGGAGGTAGGCTCCCTCGCTCCGGTCGATGACGAGGGGGAAGGGATAGTTGAAGGCGAGATTATGCTGGACCCCTCCGGGGATGAAACGTTTCGCTTCTTCGACCATGGATTTCGATTTCGGGCAGGATTCCTCGAAATATCGGAGATATTCGTCCATGGCTGTGCGCCCGATGGGAAGGGCGGGCGCGCTCATGAGGGAGTCGAGCTTCGAGTTTATGAGTCGGGCGTCGGGATACTCCGAAATTGAATATGCCATGGCAGCCTCCACGTATGTCTTAGATAAGTGAGCGATCACTCATTACACTATCAGGTACTTTCCCACTTCTGTCAACTGAAACCATCCGCGCGTCGCCCCCAGTTTTTGTCGCTCGAAGCTTCCAATGAGGTCGGGGTTCTTCACCGAAAACGGTCTTGGGGGACGGCGACTTTGCGAGGGCGGCTGCGCAAGGCGATAGGGGAGGATGTCCAAGCCGGCAAAGGTGGACCTGGGGTCTCGGCCGAAAACCCATGGCGGGACTTTCCGGGACCCCTCCGGCATGCCATGAGAAAGGCCGCCAGTGGATCTCCGCCCGACACTGCGGTCTCCGCTCGGGGCTTCGACGCCCTGCCGGGCACACACACAAAAGAGGGGCCGTCCATTTCGGACGGCCCCTCTTCGTTACGGATTCGGAAACTTACACTACACCCTGATCGAGCATCGCGTCGGCGACCTTGATGAAGCCCGCGATGTTGGCGCCCGCCACATAGTTGCCGGGCATGCCGTAGGCGGCTGCGGCGTCCATGCAGGACTTGTGGATGTTCTTCATGATGGTTTGGAGGTGATGGTCGACCTCTTCGCGGCTCCAGGACATGCGGAGGCTGTTCTGGGACATCTCGAGACCGGAGGTGGCGACGCCGCCGGCATTGGAGGCCTTGCCGGGGGAGTAGAGGATCTTCTTGTCGACGAAGAGATTCACGCCCTCGGGGACGGTGGGCATGTTGGAGCCCTCGCCCACGAGGTAGACACCGTTCTTGAGGAGGTTCTCGGCGTCTTTGAGGTTGATCTCGTTCTGCGTGGCGCTGGGGAAGGCGCACTGGGCCTTGTGGTCCCAGATCGGGTTGAAGCCCTTGGAGGCGTCGTAGGGAATGTACTGGGCGCTCTTGAACTTGGTCGCGTACTCGGAGATGCGGCCGCGGCGGTTGTTCTTGAGGTCCATGACGAAGGCAAGCTTTTCGGCGTCGATGCCGGTTTCGTCATAGATGTGGCCGTCGGAGTCGGAGAGGGTGACGACCTTGGCTCCGAGCTGGATGAGCTTCTCGACGGTGTACTGAGCCACGTTGCCGGAGCCGGAGACGATGCAGGTCTTGCCCTTGAAGGACTCGCCGCGAGTGGCGAGCATTTCCTGGGCGAAGTACACGCAGCCGTAGCCGGTGGCCTCGGGACGAATGAGGGAGCCGCCCCACTTGAGGCCCTTGCCGGTGAGGACGCCGACGAACTCGTTGCGGACGCGCTTGTACTGGCCGAACATGTAGCCGATCTCGCGGCCGCCTACGCCGATGTCGCCCGCGGGGACGTCGGTGAACTGACCGATGTGGCGGCAGAGCTCGGTCATGAAGCTCTGGCAGAACTTCATCACTTCCATGTCGCTCTTGCCGTGGGGGTCGAAGTCGGATCCGCCCTTGCCGCCGCCCATGGGGAGGGTGGTGAGGGAATTCTTGAAGACCTGCTCGAAGGCGAGGAACTTGAGGATGCCGAGGTAGACCGTCGGGTGGAAACGCAGGCCGCCCTTGTAGGGGCCGATCGCGCTGTTCATCTCGATGCGGTAGCCGCGGTTGATCTGGATCTCGCCCTTGTCGTCGATCCAGGGAACGCGGAACATGACGGTGCGCTCGGGAATGCAGATGCGCTCGAGGATCTTGGCCTTGCGATAGTGCGGACTTTTCTCGAACACGGGGATCAGGGACTCGACGACTTCCTGCACGGCCTGGTGGAATTCGGGCTCGCCGGGGTTCTTGGCTTTGATCTCGGCCATGAAGTCCTGTGCGTAACTACTCACGGTACCCCTCCTTGTGGGATTCTGCTGCATCTGTTTCGCCGCGGCCGTTGGTTCGCTCATGCGGCCCCGACCGGGCGTGTCGACGCGAATCATAGTGGTGATTTCGATGGACCCCGAGCTCAAAATGTCTCCCGGAGCGAATGCAGTATAGCCCGATTTTCGAATGCGGGCAACTCGGAATCGTATCAATATTATCAATAGCGTTTCATTCGACAAAACATCCAAAGCGGAGAGGAGCCGAGTGAGGAGCTGAGCCCCCTCATCATCTGTGAGTCGCCGAGTCCGCCGGTCGCCCAAACTGCGGCGCGGGCGCCGGTTTTTTTCGAAACCGGGGTGTATGGGGGGGCCGATATGGGGTTTATCGTAGTACAATCGACTCCAGTCTCGGAAACCTTCTTTTTCGCAATCGCGTTTCAAACCGGACCGCCGAGGTGGTTTGCGCCGTTCATCGATGCGATGCGCCGGATCCGGGCCCGAGACGTCAATATGGAGGAGCTGGAGTGAAGCCCGTCATCGGAATACTGGGCGATGCGCAGATCATGGACGGGGATGTCTTCCCCGGCCTCGCGCGGTTGTACGTCAACGAAGACTATGTGATCTCGGTGGAGCGTGCGGGGGGCGTACCCATGATGCTCCCCTTGGTCGCCACGGAAGATATCGTCCGCCGGCAGATCGACTGCGTCGACGGCCTCGTCATCTCGGGTGGATTCGACATCCATCCCCGCGAGTACGGCGAGGATCCCCTGCCTCTCCTCGAGCAGACCTTCCCGCGCAGGGACAGCTGCGACCGATGGGCGGTGTCGGCGGCCATGGAGCGGGGCATCCCGATTTTCGGCATCTGCCGCGGGCTTCAGGTCCTGAACGTCTTTTTCGGCGGTTCGCTCTATCAGGATCTTTCCTACAGGAAGGAAGAGACTCTCCGGCATTTCCAAGACACGAAGCCGCGCGTCGCCGCGGGTCATATAGTGGAGACCGTTCCCGGTACGTGGATCCACGGGAAGATCGGCCCGCGGCTCGAAGCGAACAGCTTCCACCACCAGGTGATCAAGGCGCTGGGCGCGAGTCTCGTCGTGAGCGCCCGGGCCAGAGACGGAGTCATCGAGGCGGTGGAACGTCCGGGCAAGCCTTTCCTGGCCGCGGTGCAGTGGCATCCCGAGATGATGGCCGCCGACGGAGACGGGACCATGCTCGGGCTCTTCGAGAGCTTCATCGAGACCGTGGAAAATTCATGAGAGCGGCTTTTTTATTATTGCCCGACAGCGGCGTCCGTCCATGAGGACTTCGATCGGCGCGCTCAGGCGGGTCCACACGCAGTGCGCGCTGCGGCGCTCCGCGGGCATGTCCGCGAGCCAGGCCCAGTCGACGAAGCTCGCCCCCCCCGACGGCACCGTGAGATAGCCTATGTTCATGCTCGTGACGTTGTGGAAAAAATGCGAGCCGAGCGAGGACTCCACCTTGAAGCCGGGCAGGTCGGCCTCGACGATGACGCGGCTCCGCGAGATCATGGGAAAGGTGACGGGAACTCCCAGCCGATAGTCACGCGTGCCCCAGCGTCCCGGGCCTATCAGCACATAGTGGAGCGAGCGCTCGCGCATTTCCCTGTCGATCGCCCCTATCTCGGCGGCGATCTCGAGCGTGGCCGAGCGATCGAAAAGCGAGGGGTCCACCCATACGAGATCGCTGAGGCTCGCATCGCGACCGTTGCCCATGCTGCGCTCGGAGACGATGACGCAGTCCTCTCTGTCTATCCCTTCGAGCCGGATCTCTATCTTGTCCTCCAGCCTGATGAGGGGTTTGAGCTGGAGAATGTAGAGGGCCGGCAGGCCCGAGCTCTCCTCCAGGTTGAGCGCGTATTCGATTTCGACGGGCGTGCCCATGGCGTTCGATCCTATCTCCAGTATCGTTTCGATCGCGCGAGCGAAGGGCAGGGCTTCGTGCTTGAGAATGTTGGCCAGGTCTATGACCCGGGGCCCGCGGGCCCCGGTCCCGGGAGAGAGGCGATCGTTCTCGATGTCCCAGGTCGAAGCGATGAGGGAGAAGCGCGGATCGGTTTCGGCTTCGGAGATGTCGAGCTCCACCAGGGTCGACTCGTCCCCGGAGCTCAAGTCGGGCTCGGGCGCCTCCATGTCGAGGGCGCGGAACCTTTGCTGCGAGCTTTCGCGGAGCCGGTCGGGGGCCACGACGTCGAGCTTGGGATAGCGCGGACAGAAGCGGAAGGCCGCCCCTCCGCCCACGACATAGGAGCCGAGGCCCAGGGCCGAGACGCAGAGCCCGTCCTCGGGCTTGACGTAGGAGACGGGGTAGTAGTTGAAGGACTGGGCCGTGCCCGAAACGTGGGGGTAGAACCACCGGCCGTGCCGCGAGCCCACCAGCTCCTGGATCACGACCGCCATCCGCTCTTCCTCGAGATTGTACTTGGCCATCTCGAAGTACTCGCGCGACTTCTGCGAGAAGAGGCTCGCGTAGATGAGCCTGATGGCCCGGCCGAGCCGTTCGAGGCGGAAAGCCGGGTCGGGATTCGAATTGGGTATGATGTAGGTATCGTAGATGCCCGAGAAGGGCACCATGAGCATGTCTTCGAAGAGCCCGGAGGAGCGCACCGCAAGCGGACACTCGGTGGCCGCGACGAAGCGCCGCAGGCGCTCTTCGAGCTCTTCGGCGAGAACCGCCGCCAGGAAGCGACTGCGCACTTCCTCCGGTCCGGCCTCGTAGAAGGCGAAAGACCAGAGCCCGTTGGCTTCGAGGAAGCGCTCGAACTCGTCGATGCCGATGAAGACGGTCCTCGGGATCTTGATCTCGAGCCCGGCGATGTGCTTGGCGAAGTCGAAATTCTCGAGGAGGCTGCGGATGAAGACGATGCCCCTCCCCTTCCCGCCCACCGAGCCGTCGCTCAGGCGCGAAGCGCTGTTGTCGTCGCGGGATGCCGCTTCGTCGAAATAGGGCAGACTCCCGCGCGAGCGGTCGCGCCTGACTTCTTCGAGAAGACGCATGATGAAGCCGCGGAGCTCCTGGGGAGACTTGAAGTCTTCGATCTGATAGGGTCTGAGCCGGCGCGCGAACTCGGTCTCGCCGCGCGCGTCGAGCCAGGTGGAGAAGTCGTTGCGCCCGGCGTGATAGAGCAGGCTCTCGGCGGGCGCGGAGCGGAGGCAGTCCATGAACTCGTCTATGGTCCGCGCGACCGAGACGACCTCTCCGGGGCCGTTCCTGAAGCGGAAGGGGCCGAAACCGAGCCTGTCGCGCAGGAAGGTGGCCAGTTCGTGCTCGAGCGACTCCGAGTTTTTGTCGGCGAAGGCCGCACCCACGGCCGCCGCGCGCTCGCGCACGTCCTTTTCGCTCGACTGGATCATCACGGGCAGGTCCGAGATCCGCGACTTGGCCAGCCGGAGGAAATCGAATCCGGCGTTTTCGTCGAGGGCTCCGTCGCGGGGGAAGCGGAGGTCCGTGATCACCGTGAGGATATAGGGCTCGTATCTCTCGAAGATTGCCAGGGCCTCTTCGTAGCTCGTCGCGAGCAGCACCTTGGGACGGGCGCGCGAGCGCTGAAGTTTGTGCGTCTCGACGCCGGGCTCCTCCTCGATGAGGGCCTGGGTCTGCCGCTGGACGACTTGGTAGAGCAGCGGCAGATAGCGGGAGTAGTAGCGGACCGAGTCTTCTATGAGGAGGATGACGCGGACGAGGCCCGTGCGCGTGTCCGCATCGACGTTGCGTAGATCCTCGACATGCTTGATCATGCCCACGAAAAGCTTCGAATATCCGTTCCACACGAAGACTCGGTCTATCGACCGGAGCTCCGGCCTCGCCTGATCGAGCGCGGCGTAGCCCGTGTTGTTCGTCACCATGAGCAGGATCGGCGTGGAGGGGAAGGCGGCCTTCATTCCGGCGGCCAGGGCCAGAGGTCGGTCGAAGTCCAGCCCGGCTATGATGACCACGAGGTCGTAAGCGCCGCTCGAGAACATCTCCATGGCCGCCGTGTCGGTATAGGCGCAGGAGATGCGCGGAATCGCGCTCAGGTTGAGCTTGAAGTACTCGCCGTAGATCTGCTCGGTCAGCACTCCGTCGGACTCGACGACGAAGGAATCGTACAGGCTCGCGACGAGCAGCACTTCGCGCACGCGGTAGCGCATGAGATCATGGAAGATATTTCGCTGTCTGCGCGAGCGGTCGTACGCGTCGATGAGTTCGTCGAAGTGCACGTCGTCCGACCTCAGCGCCAGCTGGCGATATAGCGCAGGGGAGGCGGCGCCGATATCGGCGCCTGGGGGAGCCGCGTCCAGGCGCCGCCGAGATCGAGGGAGCGCGCGGCAAGTTCCAGGTGGGCCATCGCGATGCCCATGTCCACGTCCTGCATTCTGACCTCGCCGTAGGCCAAGTTGTAGGCCTTGTCTTCGTAGAGATAGAGATGGAAAGAGGGACCGCCGTCGGTCCTTCTGACGAGGCGCCAGGGCTGCTTGTTGCTAGCCGAAGGCGCGAGGCGCAGGCATTCGAGAGCGGCCTTCCAGGGCGAGCCCGGATCGAGAATCAGCGGCGATTCCCAGGACTCGTCGAAAAAGAGGACGGCCCAGGGTTTTCTCCGGTCGGCTCCCACCGCCGCGCGAATGGCGCGGCTTCGAATGCCGGGCGAGGCCGGCTTGCGGCCGACCGGCGTCACGGCCGGGATCATCTCGTCCCCGCCCAGTCCGATGCGCCTGGCGCTCTCGCCCCGGTCGAAGCTGCCGCCCAGCCAGCAGGTGCCGAGGCCGAGGGCGGTTATCTCGAGAATGACGCGCTCGAGCACATAGCCGTAGTCCTCGTTCGCGAACTCTCCCTTCCTGATCGCGCCGACGACGAAGGCCGGCGCCTTCCGAATCATGCCGTAGGCACCGATGGGTCTCGCCTCCGCCCGATCCTCGGCGCTCGCCGCCTCGAGCCGAAAGCGGGGACGGCCCCCGAAGGGACCGACGCCGGCTTCGGCGAGTATCCTCTCCACGCGGGCTCGTTCGACCGCGCTCAGACGCTCTCCCGTGTAGCTGCGGACCGATGTTCTCTCTCCGATGATGTCGATGGCTTTGTCCATGCGGCGGAATATACCGATACCGCGAAGGCTTCGGCAAATCCCGCCCGGCAAATCCCGCCGCTAGACCAGCCCCTGATCGATCATCGCGTCGGCCACTTTCTTGAAGCCTGCGATGTTCGCCCCGACGACATAGTTCCCCTCGAAGCCGTACCTCTTGGCCGTCTCGTAGCAGGTCCTGTGAATATTGACCATGATCTCGTGGAGGCGCTTGTCGACCTCCTCGGCCCCCCAGGTGAGTCGCATGGAGTTCTGGCTCATCTCGAGGCCGGAGGTGGCGACGCCGCCCGCGTTGGCCGCCTTGCCGGGGGCGAAGGGAATCTTCCTCTCGATGAAAAGCTTCCAGGCCTCGGGCGTGCAGCCCATGTTGGAGGTTTCGACGACTATCTCGACCCCGTTGGCCAGAAGGGTTTTCGCGTCCTCGCCGTCGAGCTCGTTCTGGATGGCGCAGGGCATCGCGATGTCGACCTTCTGCTCCCAGGGTTTGCGGTCGGCGAAGAACTTGGCTCGGGGGAATTTCTTCACGTAGGTCTCGACCTTGTTGCGGTCGATGGCGAGCATCTGCGTGAGATAGTCCCACTTGTCCTGCGTCCCGATGCCCTCGGAGTCGTAGACGTAGCCGTCGGGTCCGGAGATGGTGAGGACCTTGGCGCCGAGCTCGCTGCCCTTGATGCAGGCTCCCCAGGCGACATTGCCGAAGCCGGAGATGGAGATCGTCTTTCCCTTCAGGGTATCGCTCTTGAGCTTGAGCATCTCTTCGGCGAAGTAGACGGCACCGAAGCCCGTGGCCTCGGGCCGAACGAGCGAACCGCCGAAGTTGAGCCCCTTGCCGGTGAGGACGCCGGAGAACTCGTTCGCGATGCGCTTGTACTGGCCGAAGAGATAGCCGACTTCGCGCCCCCCGACGCCGATGTCGCCCGCGGGGACGTCGGTGTCCGCGCCCACGTGCTTTACGAGCTCGGTCATGAAGCTCTGGCAGAAGCGCATGATCTCGTTGTCGCTCTTGCCGTTGGGGTCGAAATCGGAACCGCCCTTGCCGCCGCCCATGGGAAGTCCCGTGAGGGAGTTCTTGAAGATCTGCTCGAAGCCCAGAAATTTCGAGGGTGGAAAGCTGAACCCTCGGATGGAAGCGCAACCCGCCCTTGTACGGCCCTATGGCGCTGTTGAATTGGACGCGATAACCGCGATTGACATGGTAATCGCCCTTGTCGTCCATCCAGGGCACGCGGAACATGACCACGCGCTCGGGCTCGATGATGCGCTCCAGGATGCGCTGGGACTTGTACTTGGGCTCCGCGTCGATGAGCGGGGAGATCGACTCGAGAACCTCGTCCACGGCCTGGAGAAACTCGTTCTCCCAGGGATAGCGCGCCTTGAGATCCTCGAGGACCCCTTTGATATACGGGTTCATGATGACCCTCCTTTCGCCTCAGCGAAGACTGCGCACGAAGAGAAAGAGCGCGGGGAGGGCGCTCTCGGACGGCGCTCCGGTCCCGGCCTGCGCGGTCGCGCTTCCCGGCGCCGCGGATGCGCCCGACGCCGAGCCCGGCGCCGCGGTGCCGGAGGCCTGCGTCGGGGCGAGGACGACCCGGTCGCCTATGTTCACCGTGTCGAAGAAGCCCGCACTCTTGAGCGTTCCCTCGCTCGCCTCTTCCCCGACGCGGGTGAGGGTCACCTGACCTATCACCGCCGAGGGCGGGTAGCTCAGTCCGAGCCCCTCGGGCCTGACCTGCAGGCTTCCCTGCCGGACGACGAGGAGCTTCGCGCCCTCGGCGATGTCGTCCACCTTTCCGAGGTCCACGAGGACGCCGTCCTGGCGCCGATTGAGCAGACCGCCCAGGGGAGGCAGCGAGGTTTCGAGCGAATCCACGATGTGCGCCACCGCGCTTTTGACGCGGTCGTTGCCCGTGCGATAGGCGCCGAACGAGGCGGCCGGACTGCCCGTGCGTGCGACGCGCAATTCGGCCTCGATCTGTATGTGGCGCTCCGTTTCGCTGGTTTTCAGAATCAGGAAGTAGTCGGCGCCCGCCTCCCGCGCGCGGTGGAACGCCCCGGAGAGACTGGAGGCGAGCAGGGGGCTTCCTATGACCGCCAGCTTCGTGGACGAGGCCAGCATATCCTTGATGTAGCGGGAAAGCAGCGCCTCGTCCGCGGCGTGGATCCGGTCTCCCGGCTGCGCCTCGTAGAACAGGGCGACTTTGTAGGGGCGCTTGGGAAGAGCGCCTTCGTCGATCGACCAGGTGTTCCCGACCGAGTCGGCGAGCAGAGAGTCGTAGATCTCGATCGCGTCGAGGACGTTCTGATCCGCTTTCCCCGCGTTCTTTATGAAATCGAGCTCGCCGAGATACCTCCCCGGATATCCCCGCTCCTTGAGGAGGTTGGCGTAGAGCAGCCGGCCCGGAGTCGAGTAGGGATAGATGGTGAGACCCCGGCGGTACTCGAACAGCGCCTCGTCGAAGTAGCTGCGGTCCTCGAAGTCCTGTCCCCGCCGGAAATGCCATTCGGCGTAGGCGTTCCTGGATCCGTCCTCGAGGGCCGTGCCGTCCATCACGGCGTCCTCGAGCGCGATCCGCACTATCTCGTCGTCGGGACGCAGAGAGGCCGCGGTCTTGAGGCTGTAGATCGCATCGCCCCTCTTGCCGGCGCCTTCCTGGGCGAGCCCGAGCGTATACCAGGCCATGCCGTCCTTGCGGTCGCTCGAAACCGCGGCGCGCATGACCGCGACCGCCTGGTCGTAGGAACCGGACTCGTACATCAGCGAGGCGAGGAGAAGCCGGGCCTCGGGAAAGTCTGGTTTGAGCTCGAGGGCGGTTTGGGCGTGGAAAAGCGCATCGGCCGAGTCGCCGCGTTCCGCCGAGAGGCGGGCCGCTACGTACTGGGTACGAGGCTCGCTCCCGTGATAGCGCAAGGCCTTTTCGATGAGAGCCTGGGCTTCGTCGGACCTGCCCTGATCGGAAGCAATGACGGCCAGCGAGAGCAGGGCCCGCGCGTTCTGCGGCGACAGACGCAGGCTGTCTTCGAGCCGCAGCCTCGCTTCCGTCTTCTTCCCTCCGGCGAGATCGAGAAGAGCCATGCCGAAGCGCGCATCCAGATCGTTGGGTCGGGTCGCGAGCACCGAGGAGAAAGAAGCCCGGGCTCCGGCCAGATCGGCGAGTCCTACGCGGATGAAACCTTCGAGATCGGCCAGGCGCGGATCGCCCCGGAGAAAGGGTGCGGCGCGGCGGGCGTAGGACAGGGCCTGATCGTATTGCTCGAGCTCGTAATAGCATTCGGCCAGACCGGCCAAGGCTTCGCCGTAATGGGGATTGAGCTCCAGCACCGCGAGGTAGCCTTCGACGGCACCGTACCAATCCTCGGAGAAGCGAAGATTCTCAGCCTGGGCGAAGATGCTGCGAGCGTCGCCCGAGAAGCTCGGGCCGCCCGCGGAGGAATCCGAGCCCGCCCCACCCTGTCCCGGGGCGCCGTTCGCCGAATCGGCGCCGACTCCGTCGGAGGAGCCCGTCCCATCGGCGCTCTGCGCGGCAATCGCCGCCGCGAGGCCGAACGCGAGACAGAGCGAAGCCAGCAGGCGGACGCGGACATCGAAACGCATGGGATCAGGCCTTTCCGTCGCGCGGCTCTTCGCCGGTCTCTTCCAGTCCGGGCCCGGCTTCCGCCGCGTCGGCGGAGAGCTCGCGCCTGGCGATCTTGACGCTCGTGATGCGGTGCCCGTCCATCTCCTGCACGGTGAAGTCCAGGTCCCCCGCGCGGATGCGTTCGTATCGGCTGGGTATCTTTCCGAAAAGATCGAAAACGTATCCGCCCAGGGTGTCGAACTCGTCGGCCGGGAGACTCAGTCCCAGTTCCTCGTTGAGGTCGTCCAGGTCGGCGCGCGCGTCGCAGAGCCAGACCCCCTCGCCGAGTCTGACCACGTCTTCGCTCTCCTCGTCGAACTCGTCCTGTATCTCGCCCACGATCTCTTCGATTATGTCCTCGAGACAGACGATCCCCGATACGCCGCCGTATTCGTCGATCGCCACGGCGATGTGGACCCGTCTGCGCTTGAACTCTCGAAGGAGCGAGTCTATGCGCTTGGACTCGGGCACGAAGAAAGGCTTGCGGGCCAGGTCCTGAAGAGAGAGCTCGCCCCCTTTCACGAGGGCGCTCAGCAGGTCCTTGGCGTAAAGCACGCCCACGACTTCGTCTATCGTCTCGCGGTATACGGGAATGCGGGAATGTCCGCAGGACACGACCTTTTCGAGAAGCTCCTCCCTTCCCGCGTCGATCGGCAGGAAGACCGTATCTATGCGCGGGACCATCACTTCCTTGACCGTGGTCTCGGCGAGTTCCTGGACTCCCTTGATCATCTGTCGGCGTTCGGCGGCGCGCTCCTCCGTCTGATCGAAGGCCGCACCTTCCCCGCCGTGCTCGGGTCGATCGTCATCCTCGGGGAAATGCCCGAAGAGGCGGGCGAGAATGCCGTTCATAGGCTGCCCTCCCCTTGGATTCCGCCGGGGCCGTCGCCGAGGACGGAGCCCGCCCCCAGCCCTTCGAGAATCTCCTCCTGCAGCACGAGCATGGGACGGTCGGAGGAGTTGTCCTCATGGTCCATGCCGGAGAGATGGAGGATGCCGTGCACGAGAAGACGGCGCAGTTCCTCGTCGCGCGAGATGCCGAACTCCTCCGCGTTGCGCGAAAGAGCATCGAGCGAGATCACGATGTCCCCCGCGAGGAAGCGTTCCTCGCCGCCGGGACCGCGATAGGCATCGCCCTGCTCGAAGGACAGTACGTCCGTCGGCTCGTCCCTGTCGCGATACTGCCGATTGAGGCCGCGCATGAAGGCGTCGTCGCAAACCAGTATGGACACGTCCCAGTCCTTCTTTTCGAGGCGGGCGAGGACGCTCTGCACGTACTCCCGCGCGCGATCGAGCCAATCCGGCGTTCCGATGCCCTCGACCGATATCTCGACCGCGTTCATCGCGTGCTCTCCCGGTGTTTGGGATATTCGATTCTGGAATGGAACTGACCCGCCAGGATGCGCGTGAAGCTCGTCCGGATCCTATCGAGATCCTTGAAGGTGAGGTCGCAGCGATCGAGCTGGCCCTGCTTCACCTTGTCCATGATGATCTCTCGTATGAAATCCTCGAGCCTGGTCATGGTGGGCCGCTTGAGCGTCCTGGACGCGGCCTCGACCGAGTCGGCGAGCATGACGACCGCGGCCTCGCGCGAGGCGGGCGGCTGCCCGGGATAGGCGAAATCGTCGGCGTCGGCGTCGCCTTCGGCCTTACGGGCCTGGTCGTAGAACCACGCGATCACCGCGTTGCCGTGATGCTGCGCGACGATGTCGACCACGGCCTGCGGCAGCCCGAGCGAACGCGCCCTTTCGGCTCCGAGCTTGACGTGGCTGCGGATGACCGTGGCCGAGAGCCTCGGGTTGATCTCGTCGTGCTTGTTGTAGCCGGCCTGGTTTTCGATGAAGTATTCCGGCTGTTCTATTTTTCCGATGTCGTGATAGTAGGCGCCCACGCGGGCCAGCAGGGGATCGGCTCCTATCTCCCGGCACGCCGATTCGGCGAGATGGGCGACGGTCACCGAGTGACTGTAGGTGCCCGGCGCGACCGTCAGCAGGCGCTTCAATATCGGCGAGTTGAGATCGGCGAGTTCCATGAGCCTGAATCGCGTGGGCAGGTTGAACGCCTGTTCGAGGACGGGAAGGAGGGCCAGAGCGACGATGGAGCAGCCGAAGCCGTTCACGGCACCCCAGAGTGCAGTCGAAAAAAGGAGGGAGGCGCCTCTCGGGCCGGGAACGGCGGCGATGACCGCGGCTATTCCTTCGAGGACTGCGAGGATGGCGCCCGCCTTCACGAGGTCGATGCGCGAACGCGCGGCCCGCACCGAGAATGTGGCGGCCGTGCCGGAGAGGATGGAGAACACGAAAAGGTGAGCGTCGACGCCGGCCGCCGACTCGGCGAGCAAGGCCAGCACGAGCCCGAAGAGCACGGCGAAGCGCGGCCCCACCATGATCGCGGCGAGCATGCACAACAGAGCCGTGGGCAGGAGAAAGCCCAGTCCGAGGGGCACGGGCGGCGCGGCGCGGGAGAGAGCGAGGGCGACCGCGAAATAGAAAAAGGCGGTCAGAGAAGCGAGAATCGCATCCCGACGGGACAGAACCTGGCCCGCCACCTCCCTGCCCAGAAGGAAGACGCCCAGGAGACACGCGGCCGCGAGAATGCCGAGGCTCGCGAGCGTGGAGCTCCAGTCTATCCTCGAAGCCGAACCGAAGGCCGCCGAAAGTCGCTCGGCGTCGGATTCGGTGATGATGGCGCCCTGGCGCACGATGCGCTCGTCCTTCGCGATAGTCCGGACGACGGGCTGCACGCGGTTCCGGACCGCATCCAGACGGCGCGCGCTCTGATCGCTGTCGAAAAAGGCGTCCTCGACGGCGAAGCTCCGAACCAGCCCCGCCGCAAGCGCGGCGAGCGGCCGGGCGATCCTGCGCGAGTCGCTCTCGAGATCTATCGCGTCCTCGAGGTTTTTCATGGTGACCAGGCGTCCCGTGGGTATCTCCTCCGACTCAGGTCGGCCGTTTCTGAGCCTGCGGAGCTCGACGTAGTCGGAGTTGTACTGGGAGAGCCCGGATGCCGGAATGGCGGCTATGCCGCTCTCGAGAAGGCCGCGGAGGATGGACTCCGCGTATGATTCCGCCTGGGAGCGAAGGGGAGATTGCGCGAGCGCCAGGACTTCGTCCTTTGAAAGAAGTCCGGGGAAGGCGCTCTGGACCTCGAGATAAAGTGTGTCGCCGGCGAGTCTTCGATTGGAGAGCTCGTCGAGAAGGTCCTCGAAGCTGCGGAAGCGATCGAGCGCGCGGACCGCAGGCTTGTCGTCCACCTCGTAGATGGGCAGGACGAGCTGCATCTCGGCCTCGATGCGAAGGTTGGTGGCTTTTTCGTCGACGTAGCTGATTTCCCGGTCCGCCACGATGTCGCGGTCGGCGACCTGGCCGGCGCGGATATCCGTCAGATCGAGGCGGGAAACCACCGCGCCGGGTCCCAGAAAGAGAAGGAGAACGAAGGAGAGGACGAAAAGGACGACGAGCGCGGCCGCCGTGCCTCCGTCGGGACGGATTGTGCGCAGGCGCTCCGCCAGGGCCGCACGCAGGCCTCCGGCAGAACGGAGACCGGGGAACAGTGCGCCGCTGGAGTTATTCCGACTCATAGGCTTCGATGATCCGCCGTACGAGGGGGAGCGCACCACGTCCCGGGCGTCCAGCCTGCTGACGAAGATATCGTCGACGCCGGCCAGCACCTGCAGCGCGTGGACGAGACCCGATTCGCCCTTGCGAGGCAGATCGATCTGCGTGATGTCGCCCGTCACGACGGCGCGGCTGCCCTCTCCGAGCCTCGTGAGAAACATCTTCATCTGCTCTTTCGTCGTATTCTGGGCTTCGTCGAGGATGACGACGCAGTTCGCCAGACTCCGTCCGCGCATATAGGCGAGCGGCGCGACCTCGATCGCCCGGCTCTCTTCCAGACGACGCAGCACTTCGAAGGGAACGAGGGATTCCATGGCGTCGTAGAGGGGGCGCAGATAGGGGCTGATCTTGGCCACGAGATCCCCGGGGAGAAATCCGAGACTCTCGCCCGCCTCCACCACCGGCCGCGTGAGGACCAGCTTGCGCCTGTTCTTGGAGAGGAGCTCTCGGAGCGCCCAGGCCACCGCCAGATAAGTCTTGCCCGTACCGGCGGGCCCGACCGTGAAGGTGAGATCGTAGGAGGAAAGTCCCTTGAGATAGAGGGCCTGGGACTTCGACCGCGGGAAGACCTTGCCGAAGCCGCCCGGCACCTGAATGCAGGAATCGAAAAAATCGGAGCGGGCGCTCTCGTCGCAGGAATTCGCGGGACGGCCCTCCGGCGTCAAATCGCCGTGCAAAGCGATGATGAGCTCGGGCGAAGGCATGAGGCCCTCCCCCATGGACTCGATAAGCCGCTCGATCAAAGCCCGAAAGAGCTCCCGCGAGGCCTCGTCCTCGGTCTCCAGAAAGAGCTCGTTCCCGCGGCTGAACACCTTGCTGCCGACCAGCTTCTCCATGATGCGGAGATTGTAGTCGTTCGCGCCGCAGAGGTCCGCGAGAATGTTCGTATTCTCCAATACTATGCCAACGGTACCGTCCAAGGGCTCTCCTCGGATTACTCTACCCATGCTCCCCAAAAAATGCAACGCCCTAGGGCGAGGCCCTCGCCCGAAGTCAATAGGTGAGCGTCTGCGGGTTCCCCTGGGGGATGCCCTGCGAATCGTACTCGACATCGGATTTCACCATGGAGAGGTCTTTCCAGGTGACGAGGAAGGAGATCGAGGTCTCGAGGATGTAGTTGGTCATATCCGTGCTGAGAATGGGCGATACCGAGGCTTCGAGGCTGACCGTCCAGTCCTCGAGATCGTGGAGCATCTTGAACGAGAGAGTCTTCAACTTGAAAAGGCTGCGCTGAAGAGCGGCCGTGTTCCAGACCGAGAGGGAATCCAGGAGGTCCTGGACGATATTCCGCCGCCAGAGATCGGCGCCGCCTATATCGGGATCGTTGACCTCGGGGAAGAGCTGGGGATAGTAGCGCCAGAAGGCGGTGTTCTGCGATTGTATCGAAAAGGCGAGGTCGAGGATGTCCCTGATCTTGAGCCCGAGGGTGAGGCCGAAGGTCAGAGTCGAATTGGAAAATTCCAGGATGCTTTGATCCAGGGAGGTGTTGAGGCCGAGCGACCAGACCGTGGGCCGATCCTTGTCGGTCTGAAGGGTTTCGTTGATGCCGATATTCAGATCGGTATTGCGGAACCCGGTGTCTCCGTAGGGGATCCAGCTGCCGCCGGAATACTCGTAGGCTTGCGTGTTCTGGGACGCGAGGGCGACGGAGATCCCCGCCCAACTGAGCGAGCTCGTGTTCGATTGAGGCTGGCCGAGCGTGAAATCGTAGATGAACGTGTCGCTGAGCACGGGCCAGGGAGCCGCGCCCAGGACCACGGTGGACGTGAGCGGATCGAAGGAGAAGGTCTGGCCGACGGAGGGACGGTACGCGCGATCCTGCATCGTCAATGAGGCGAGGCCGGCCTTGAGACTGAGCAGCGCCCCGTAAGACTCCGCCGTCGGCGGCATCGTCATCGTGAGAGCCAGACTCTGGATGGCGTTCCAGGGTTTTATCGCCAGGTCGAGGGTCGCGCTGTTCGTCGTGATACTGTTGGAGTTCCAACCGAGATAGTTTTGCGAATAGACCGGAATATCGTTGTTGGCGCCGCTCATCTGCGAAAATTGGAGACCGTAGATGGTCGCATCGAGCGTGTAGCTCAGGCTGGTGGGCGACCAGAGCCAATCGTCGGCGAAGGGCTGCGAACCCAGCAGGAGGCTCGCGCCCAGCTGTCTGCTCCGATACTGATAGTCGCTGACTCTATACGCGGCCGCACCGCTCGCATAGTCACCTTGATCGTACAGATAGGGTCTGTACTGGTCCTGCTCGTTCCAGGCCAGGCCCAGATCCGCGGTCAGCAGAGACTGTCGATAGGCCGCCCTTGCGTCGATGGTGGCGCCGAGCTTGTAGCTCACCAGAGAATACAGAGGCGAGAAATCGATATCGTTCGGCCCTCCCCATGCGTCGCTCTTGTAGCGCTCTTCCACGTAGGAAGAAGGGGTCAGTCCCCAGTCGATCGAGGCGGCCCAAGGGTCGGCGGTCGACGGGGCCGGTATGTCGGGCGCGCGGGCGGGCGATATGAAGTCGCCCAACTTGTCAGGGTTGTCCGAGGCCGCCGACGAAGCGGAAGCGCCGCCGGGCGAATTGCCGGGAGCCGCCCCCTCGCCGGACTCGGGTGCGGCATCCGTGCTCCAGGGCTCGCGCGGCTGAAGCCCGGAAGCGGGGGATGCGCTCGGGTTGGATGGCGCCGCCGGAACGGCGCCCGTCGCCGGGACCGGAGCCGCTCCGCCGGCATTCGCGGCATTCGCTGCGGTCGCAGTGGTCGCGATGGTCGCGGCAGTCGCGGTGGTCGCGGCAGTCGTCCCACTCGCGGCCGCGCTCGTCGTCCCCGCCGCGACGCCGCCGTTGTAGCGGTATAGGTTGCCTTTGATGCTGATGGCGGCGTCGTAGGGGCGGACGACATCGGGATAGAAGAATTGCCGTGCCGGATCCACGTTATACAAGGTCGCGTTCTCGGTCACCGTAGTAGTCTGCTTGGAGAGCCAGCTCATCGAGGTCTCGAATCGCGTGAGATCGATGGAGCCGATCCAGGGCTGCAGGCTCGAGGGCCGATAGGAGAAGTTGAGGTCGAATTTGGGATTGAAACCCGTGAGAATGTCGGGCGGCGTGGTCAGGTCGGGCGTCGAGGAAAAAAGCCGGGTCCAATCCATATCCTCGGATCTGTTCATGAAGTCGTACTGATAGTAGGGATCGGAGTAGAGCGGCACGTCGTACGAAGCGTTGAGAGTCCCGGCGGTGAACGACGCGGACGAGTCCAGGCCGTAGCGGAAAGGGAGGGAAAGACCGAGAAAGCGGGATCCGTTCCAGACGCTCTGGTAATTGGCCGCGGCGTCGTAGGGCGAATAGTAGCCGTTGTCTTCCAGAAAAAGGGAGCGGCTGAAGCCCAGACCCGCGCTGAACGCGATGTTCTTGAACAAACCCTCCTGCGGAAAACTGCCCTGAACCCCGGCGAAGGCGCCGAGACCGGTATAGGCGTCGGCCATCACCTTGAGAACGTTGGAGGAAGCCGCTGCGGCCGCCTTCGCGCTGTCGTCGCGCTTCAGAAAGAGCCCTTTCAGGATCATGGGCCCGCTCTGGCCCTCCTGCGACAGTTTTAGGATGCCGGTGGTCCCCTCCTTCTGGGGCTTCTGTCCGATGAGGTAGGTCGTCGTTTGGACGAACTCGCCCTCGCGCGACCGGTAGCCGACGACGGGATGGAACACGATCTCCTCGCCGGGGTAGTAGAAGAAGGGCAGCCAGAGCACGGGCACGTTGCCTATCGAGAAGACCGCGTCGGCGATCGCCCACTCGTTGTCGCCCAGAATCCAGACTTTGCCCGCGCGGATGGAATAATGGGGATCGGCGGACTGGGAAGATGTTATTACTCCCTTGTCGAAGACGAGGACATTCTTGGAACGGCGGACCATGGTCTCGGCGCTCATGACGAGACCTCTGTCTCCCGTCGCGGCACCCCCTCCGGCTTGCCGCAATGTTCCGTCCAGGAAGACGCCCGTCCAATCGTCGAGATTGGCGCTCAGAGAGTCGCCGAAAAAGGTCTCGGTGGTCGTCCCGGACTGCCGCAGAAATCGGACGTGGCCTCGTGCGGTGACGGAGTTGCGAGCGCGATCGTAGGTGACTTCCTGCGCCTCGATGCGCTGGATCGCCCCGCTCGCCTCCTTGAGGGTGAGGACGACGCCCCCCGAGGCGCGAATTATGTCGCCTTCGCCGTTCTCGAGCGTGAAGTAGGAGGCCTGGTCGGCCCGTTCGATCGTGATGACCGTGCCTTTGCGCTCGGCCGCGGAGGGCGGCGGCTTTATCTTATAATGATCGTAGAGCCGCGAACGAATATCGGCTGCAGAGCCTGCGTCCGAGAGCCCGAGCGATCTGGCCCATGCGGCGAGCTCGTAGAAAGTGGCCGTGGATATGTCGAGCGGCAGCGTGGCCATGTATAGTTCATCGTCGGGCCCGGACGTCGATGCCGCCGGCACGGTCGGGGCCTCCGGCGCCGCCGGTGCGGTCGATGCCGAGGGGCTTGTCGAGGTTGCCGGCGCGGTCGGAGAAACCGCGGGCGATGCCGAGCTCCCGGAGTTCTGCCCGTGCAGCGCCGCTGCGAAGAGTATGCAAGAGAAGGAGATGCAGACTACGCGGCGCCGAGGCATGACTTTGGATACTACCTGTGCTCGGCTTCCTAGTAAAGTGAAAAGGCCCGTTATGCTAGACCAGGACCTCTTTGAGATACTTGCCGGTGTAGGACGCCTTCGCCTTGACGACCTGTTCGGGCCGACCCTGCGCGATGATCCGGCCTCCCCTGTCGCCGCCCTCGGGCCCGAGGTCGACGATCCAGTCGGCCTGCTTTATCACATCGAGGTTGTGTTCGATCATGACGACGGAATTGCCCGTGTCGACGAGACGTTGGATGACTTCCATGAGCTGCTTGACGTCCGCGAAATGCAGACCGGTCGTCGGCTCGTCCAGGAAGTAGAGAGTCTTGCCCGTGCTTCGCTTCGAGAGTTCGAAGGCAAGCTTCACTCGCTGTGCCTCCCCCCCGGAAAGGGTGAGCGCGGACTGCCCCAGCTTGATGTAGCCGAGCCCGACGGACAATAGCGTGTTCATCTTGTGCGCGATGTGCGGGATATGCTCGAAGAAGTCGGCCGCCTCCTCGATCGTCATGTCGAGGACCTCCGCGATATTCCTGCCCTTGTATCGGACGTCGAGAGTGTCCGCATTGAAACGGCGCCCGTGGCAGACATCGCAGGTGATGTAGACATCGGGAAGGAAGTTCATTTCGATCTTGATGGTCCCGTCGCCCTGGCAGTTTTCGCAGCGGCCGCCCTTCACGTTGAAGGAGAACCTGCCCGGCTTCCAACCCCGCGCCTTGGACTCCGGCAGGGAGGAAAAGAGATCGCGGATCCCGGTGAATACCCCGACATAGGTCGCCGGGTTCGAACGCGGCGTGCGGCCGATGGGACTCTGGTCTATATTGATGATCTTGTCGATGGCCTCGAGTCCCTCGATCGAGCCGTAATCGCCTTCCTGCCAGGACGTGCCCATGACACGGTTCGAAATGACGGGATAGAGCAAATCCGAGAGCAGGGTCGACTTGCCCGATCCGGAGACGCCCGTGATGCAGGTAAACAGTCCCAGCTTGAGCTCGACGTCGATGCCCTTGAGATTGTGCTCGCGGCAGCCCTTGATGATTATGCTCTTTCCGTTCCCTTCGCGTCGTACGGCGGGTACTTCGATGCTCAGTTTTCCCGCGAGATACTGTCCCGTGATGCTCTTGCAGTTTTTCATGACTTCGGCCGGCGTTCCCTGCGCCACCACGTGGCCGCCGTGCACGCCGGCGCCCGGCCCCAGGTCGACGATCCAGTCGGCCGTGCGCAGCGTCTGTTCGTCGTGCTCCACGACGATGAGAGTGTTGCCGATGTCGCGCAGGAATATGAGCGTGTCGATGAGGCGCTGGTTGTCGCGCTGGTGCAGGCCGATGGACGGCTCGTCGAGGATGTAGAGCACTCCCACGAGCGAGGAACCGATCTGAGTGGCGAGACGTATGCGCTGGGCCTCGCCTCCCGACAGGGTAGCTGCCTTGCGCTCGAGAGTCAGGTACTCGAGGCCGACGTTGCGCATGAAGTTGAGCCGCGCAGTGATCTCCTTGAGTATCTGCTTGGCGATCTGCCGCTCGGTATCGCTCAACGTTATGCTCTCGAAAAAGGCCAGAGACTCCTCCACCGACTTCGCCGACAGATCGTGCACGTTGGTTCCGTCGATCGTGACCGCCAGGGCTTCCGGCCTGAGGCGCCGCCCCCCGCAGGCCTCGCAGCTCTTTTCGCTCATGAAACGCTCGAGCCACTGCTTGATGCCTTCGCTCTGCGTCTCGAGATAGCGACGCTTGAGGTCGGCGAGTATGCCGGGAAAGCGGGACTCGTATTCGAAGCGGCCGGTGCCCTCCCTGTTCTCGTACTTGATCTTCACGGCTTCGTCCGTGCCGCGCAGGATCGCGTCGATCACCCGTTTGGGAAGATCCTTGAACGGCGTATCGAGGCTGAACTTGAAGTGCCGGGCGAGAGACTCGAATCGACTCCTGTTCCAGGCGGAGTCCGGATTGTAGGGAATGCAGCCGCCCTCGTTGAACGACAGGGAAGGATCCGGGATGACGAGGTCGGGATCGAACTCGAGCTTGATGCCGAGGCCCGAGCAGACGGGACAGGCGCCCTGGGGAGCATTGAACGAAAAAAGTCGCGGCTCCATCTCGGGCAGGGATATGCCGCATTCCGGGCAGGCGCCCTTCTGGCTGAAGAACTCTTCCGTAGTCTTCCCATCCTCCTCTCGGAGCACGACTACGCTTCCTTCCGCGATCTCGAGCGAGGTCTCCACGGATTCGGCAAGCCTGGTACGCGCATCGTTCGTGAGCCTGATTCGATCCACGACGATCTCGATCGAGTGCTTGCGTTGCTTATCGAGCTTGAAATCGCCGGCGCCGTCCGAAGGCAATTCGCGCATATCCCCGTCGACACGGGCACGGGCGAAACCCTGCTTGGATGCGTCCTCGAGTATCTTCTTGTGTTCGCCTTTCTGCGCCCGAACGACCGGAGCCAGAATCTGAAGCTTGATTCCCGGAGACCAGGAGAGGATGGTGTCCAGTATCTGGTCGATGCCCTGCTCGCGGATCTCGCGGCCGCAGCGCGGGCAATGCGGCACGCCGACGCGCGCGTAAAGCAGGCGGTAGTAGTCGTAGATCTCGGTGACGGTGCCGACCGTGGAACGAGGATTGCGATGCGTGGTCTTCTGCTCGATCGATATGGCGGGGGACAGACCTTCGATGTAGTCCACGTCGGGCTTGTCCATGCGGCCCAGGAACTGGCGGGCGTACGCCGACAGGGATTCGACGTAGCGCCGCTGCCCCTCGGCGAAGAGAGTATCGAAGGCGAGCGAGCTCTTTCCCGAGCCGGAAAGGCCGGATATGACTATGAGCTTGTCGCGCGGCAGCTCGAGGTCGATGTTTTTGAGATTGTGTTCACGCGCACCTTTTATTATGAGCTTATCCATAGTGAGCGTTAAGATAACGCCGCCGGACGAAGGCGTGCAAGTGGTTTAGCTTAATCCTTGTATAGTGATGCTCTTTCGAAATGCCGACGCATATCGCCGGAGCGGCACGGCGCACTGCACTCTTGTCCACCGACGCCCGCGCGGAGCAATATGAGCCATGTCGGAGCTTCTGATTCTCGATCTCCGCGCTCCCTTGTCCTATCGGTGCCCGGAGGGGGAACGGCTTCGCAGACTCGATCTGTGCTGGCCTCTCCCCGACCTCGAGGAAGGCGCCGAAGAACTCTACGCCTTCGACGAAACCGAGGCGATCGGCGAAGAAGCGGGGAACGGTCCCCGGATCGCGGTTCCCCTGCCGGCGGCTCGGTTCGCAGCGGCTCGTCGCCGAGACGCTCCCGCTGCAGACGGGGAAGCCGCTTCCCTCGGAGCGGGAACCTTCTGTCTCCCGGCCGGCCGCTATGCCTTCACTCAATTCCGCGCCGGGGAGATGCAAGGTCTCATCGAAGCGATGACCGACTTCGTGAGAGACTGCTGGTGGCAGCGCGTCTCGGTCGCGGGGCAGATCTTTCTGCGGCGGGTCCGCGAAGACGGCGAGGCGAAACTGCAGCTTCTGCGTCGAAGTCCGTAGTGCTCCTTCGAAACGCTTCGGTCCGGATGCCGCCCTATTCGAGCACGGCGTAGATCCGCCGCACGCCGGCGCTGGAGGACTGCTCCTTCTGTATCCGGAAGCGCCCCAGGACTCCCGTGCGCTCGACATGGGGCCCGCCGCAGACTTCCTTGGAAAAATCGCCTATCGTGTAGACCTTGACCGTCTCCTCGTACTTCTCGCCGAAAAGTGCGATCGCTCCGGAAGCCTTGGCTTCCTCGAGTTTCATCATGGCCATGGTGACGGGGAGGTCGCGGCGTATCTGCTCGTTGACGAGTTCCTCTACGCGCTTGAGCTCCCCGGGGCTCATGGGCGAGCCGTGGGAAAAGTCGAAGCGGAGCCGTTCGGCGGTGATGTTCGAACCTTTCTGGCCGACATGGTCGCCGAGCACTATGCGCAGGGCCTTGTGGAGAAGGTGGGTGGCGGTATGGTAGCGGGTCGCGATCTCGCCGTGGTCGGCCAGGCCTCCCTTGAAGACCTGCTCGCTGCCCGCGCGCGAAAGTTCCTGGTGCTTCTTGTAGGCCTCGTCGAATTCTCCGCGATCGACGCTCATGCCGCTCTCCGCCGCCAGCTCCTCGGTCAGCTCGATGGGGAATCCATAGGTATCGTATAGCTTGAAGGCCAGTCTGCCCGACATGACCCTCTGAGGATTTTTGAGCAGATTCGGGAGCATCTTCTCGAACTCGTGCTCGCCCTTCTGCAATGTCTCCAGGAACTTGGACTCCTCGTTCGCGAGCTCCTGGGCGATCCGCGCGCGGTTTTCCGCGAGCTCGGGGTAGGGTTCCGCGTAATTCTCGATCACGCGCTCCGCGATGCCGGGCAGGAAGCTGCCCTCGATGCCCAGCTTCCGGCCGTGGCGCACGGCCCGGCGGATGATGCGCCGCAGGACATAGCCCGCACCTATGTTCGAGGGGCTGACGGCCTTGGGGTCGCCCAGGATGAAGGTCGCCGTCCGAGCGTGGTCGGCGATGATCCGGAAAGACTTGCCGAGCTCGGCGTCGGCTGCGTACGGCAGGGCCGTCTTCCCCGCCCCTCGCCCCGTCGCCTCGGATATCGCCTCGAGAACCGTCGTGAATGCTTCCGTGTCGTAGACGGAGCTTTTGCCCTGGAGCATCGCGACCGTGCGCTCGATGCCCATGCCGGTGTCCACGCAGGGGTGTTCGAGCGGGAGATACCTGCCTTCGCTCGTCTTGTTGTACTGCATGAAGACGTCGTTCCAGACCTCGAAGTACTTGCCGCAGCTGCAGCCGGGACGGCAGTCGGGCCCGCATTTCGGCTTGTCCGTGTCGACGAACATCTCCGAATCGGGACCGCAGGGGCCGGTTTCGCCGGCCGGGCCCCACCAATTGTCTTCCCGGGGCAGGAAGTGGATACGCGCCTCGGGGATGCCGAGTTTTTTCCAGATGCGGGCCGAGTCTCCATCGCGGGGAATGCCCTCTTCGCCCGCGAAGACCGTCACCGAGAGTTTGTCGACGGGAATGCCGAGATACTTCGTGTCCGTGAGAAACTCGAATGACCAGGCCAGCGCCTCTTCCTTGAAGTAGTCGCCCAGAGACCAATTACCGAGCATTTCGAAGAAGGTGAGATGGCTCGGATCGCCGACTGCCTCGATGTCGCCGGTGCGGATGCACTTCTGGTAGTCGGTGAGCCGCTTCCCCGCCGGGTGCGGTTCGCCGAGCAGATAGGGGACGAGGGGGTGCATGCCCGCGGTGGTGAATAGCACGGTGGGATCGTTTTCGGGGATGAGAGACTTGCCGGAAATCTCGACGTGGCCCTTGGAAACGAAGAAATCTATATACTTTCTACGCAGTTCATTGATCGTGACCATGGCCGCGAGTGTAAAGGAGGGGCCCGAAGACCGTCAAGGACGAGGGCGGCGACCCATCTCGGCTATTCGACGTCGGGATGGTTCTTGCGAATCTCTTCTATTCGAGGAAGTATCTCGAAGAAGGCCGTCACGATCTCGGGATCGAACTTCGTGCCGCTCATGTTGCGGATCTCCTCGTAGACTTTGTCGGAGCTCCAGGCTTCCTTATAGACGCGCTTCGAAACGAGCGCATCGAACACGTCGGCCACGGCGACGATCCGACCGGGCAGGGGAATCTCCTCGCCTTTGAGCCGTCGGGGCTTCCCCTCGACGACTTCGAGCGCGGGCGCGTCCCAGACTTCGACGTCGCGCGAGACGCCCTCGACCGCGATGGTCCGGACTTCCGGGCTGGCTCGCGCGTAATCGACCCTGCCGGGATAACCCGTCCCGTCCCAGCTTTCATGGTGAGTGAGGGTGATTTCCGCCGCCATTCGATCGAAATCAGACTCGGGATTCTTGAAGAGCCGCGCCCCGCAATAGGTGTGCGCCTGCATGACCTGATATTCCGGCTCGGTGAATCGCGCGGCCTTCTTCAGAATGAGGTCGGAGATCGCCACCTTGCCGATGTCGTGGAGCATGGCGGCCATTTTGAGGGTATCCTTCGTCCTATCGCGTTCCTTTTCCCCGATGCCGTGCCGGAAGGCCCAGCGCTCGTATATTTCGGCGGCATAGCCCGAGACTCGGTACACGTGCGCGGCCGTCTCGTGAGAGTCGCGCAACTCGGCCGTTTGGATCATCCTCAGGACGAGGGCACGCGTCATGTATGCCCGCATGAGGGCGTTCGTGGCGCTGGATGCGAAATGGCCGACTATCGCCTCGTCGTCCTTGGTGAAGGGCACGACCTTGTTCTTCTCTCCCACTGCGTTAATGACCTGGATGACGCCTAGGAGGCTGCCGGAGCTCGCGATCAGAGGCACGGCCAAAATCGACGTGGTCTTGTAGTCGTTCGCCTTGTCGAAGGAAGGGCTGAACTTGTAGGGCCTGTCCGTAGGCATGGCGTATGCGTCGTCGATACGTACGACGACCTGATTCTTGGCCGAATAGCCCGCCACCCGGGATTCGTCGATCGGGATTCTCTGGTTGGAATATGGAAGCTTTTCACCGGGGGGAAGTCGATTCTCGAGGGTGGCATTTTGGCTGTACTTGAACACCAGCTGATCGCCTTCCTTCTCGTAAATAGTTCCCGCGTCGGCGTTTACTACATGCCGTGCCTCGAGTAGAATGCGCTCGAGGAGGATATCCGCATCCTGTATCTTGCTCAGCTCGGAATCGATCTGGAAAATTATGTCCCGGAAATCGCGCTTGCTTTTCTTGGCCGACATCGCCGCTCCATGTCCGTTAACAGGCTGTCGTAGTTATTATAGCCTACATAAAGAAGTTGCGCACTACAAAGCGCGCAAGTATGCGAACAGGAGTTTCCAATGTCCGATGCGAAGCTTGAAAGCGAAAAAGACGCTCTCATCCAGGCAATAACGGAGGTCTACGCGCACGGAGGCCTGGATATGGCCGCCTTCGAGGGCGCAGTCACGAGAATCAGCGCGTGCCCCGATTCCCGGGCCCTCGCGACGGAGGTCGAGACGCTGGGACTGGGCATGCCCCTTGTCCTGCCGGCAGTCGCGGACAGAAGGCTCGCGTCGGCGCCGCAGCGCGAAGCGATCCAGCTGGATTGCGTGAGCAGCAGTATCAGCAAAAGCGGCGATTGGGTCGCATCGGGCAGCTATTGCGTCAGATTGAAATCCTCTTCGGCCAGGCTCGATTTGCGCGAATACGAGGGGGCGAAAGGCTTCCGACTCGTCATAGAGGTCGAGGCGACATCGAGCGTCCTCAGTCTCACGGTCCCCAGGGGCTTCCAGGTCGAGGATCGTTTCTCCGAGCGGGTCAGCAGCGCGGTCCGAAACAGGCCCAGAGGCGAAAGCTACGACGACAATCGCATCGTGCTGACCGGGAATCTCCGTTCATCCGTAGTGAAGGTAAAGTACCGTTGACCCGACTCTTTCGTGCCACGCCCTCGAAGATCGCCGATTCCTGAGCGACATGGATCACCCTAGGGAATGCAGGCTCGCGCGCCGGACCTTGGTGCGAAGAGAGTTTCGTGCTATATTATGAATGAACATTCGTTCATCATGAGGGAGTGCGGCTACGATGCGAGTCCTCATTACCGGCGCTTTTGGAAACGTGGGAACCAGCGCTGTCTCGGCCCTGCTCGCGGCCGGTGACGATCTGGTCATATTCGAAGCGGATACGCCCGCCAACCGACGCAAGGCCCGACGCATGGCGAGGGAGTGGCGGGATAGGGGACGAGAAAAAAGGGCGCGCGTGCTTTTCGGCGACGTCCGCGATCGAAGTGCGCTCGGCGATGCGGTGCCGGGCTGTCAGGCCGTCGTGCATCTCGCGGCCGTCATCCCTCCTCTCGCCGATAAGAAGCCGGACCTCGCCCGATCGGTGAATATCGAGGGAACGGCGGCTTTGATCGAGGCGTGCCGCGCCTTGTCGGGCGCGCCGCCCCGCCTGGTATTGGCGTCGAGCATCGCAATCTACGGGGACCGCGTCAGCGACTTTTGGATATGCCGCGACGATCCGCTCCACCCGAGTCCCGGCGACGAATACGGCCGGAGCAAGGTCGAAGCCGAGAGTCTGGTGCGGCACAGCGGCCTGCCCTTTTCGGTACTCAGACTTTCCTACGTCGTTTCGAGGAAGAAACTCGATCCCGATCCCCTGCTCTTCCATATGCCGCTCGCCACGAAAATCGAGATATGCCACACCGAAGACGTAGGCCGCGCATTCGCCGCGGCGGTACGCGAGGACGCAGCCCTCGGCGCCATTTTCAACATCGGGGGCGGCCCATCCTGCCGGACCACCTATCACGACTACCTCGACCGGATGTTTCGACTTTTCGGTTTGGGTGGGGCGGCTTGGCTGCCCGAAAGGGCCTTCGCGCGCTCCGGGTTCCACTGCGGCTGGTACGCAGACTCGGACCGGGCCGAAGCCGTACTCAGGTTCCAGCACAAAGGACTCCGCGAGTATTACGAAGAAGTGCGGGAAGAGGCTCGATGGATCCGCCTTGGGGCGGGTCTGGCCGCTCCGATTCTGCGCGCAAAGCTCCTCGCGTCGAGTCCGTTCTGGGGATCGGGCCCGAGCCGCGCCGCCGCGCCGACGGGCTAGGCTTCATCGACGAGCAATGCAGGATCGAGACGCAGACCGAACGTGTTCTCTATCGAAAAGCCGATAAAATCGACTATATCGACCTGGTCGAAACCCAGGGTGGCGCTGCGCGAAAGCCGCACCGAGTCGAGGGCCCCGAGAAAGTAGAGCGACAGCGCGGCCATGGCGCGATGCTGCGGAAAATCGAATGACAGACCATGCCTGTGCGCGAGATCGGCCAAAAGGCCGACGACGAGCGTGGCCAGTCGTTCGAGTTTCTGCGCGAGCCCGACCGACTCGTAACCGCCGGGAAGCCGCCAAGCCTCGGAGACGATGAGGGCTATGAGATCGACATCTTTGAAGAGCTCCGGCAAAAACCTGTAGACGATCAGGGCCAGTCCTTTTTCCGGACTGGCCGCCGAGGCGAGCGCAGCCGAAAGGCTTCCGAAGAAGCTTTCCCAGCCCTCTTCGATCACCGCGCGGGCGAGTGCGTCCTTGTTTTCGAAATAGGTGTAGATCGAGCCGACGGGCAGGTCGATATCGCTCGCGAGCTCGGACATGGAAACACCGTTGAAGCCCCGCTCGGCGAAAAGCCGTTTGGCCGCGCCGAGAATGGCCTGTCGTTTCGCCTCGTCTTTTTCGCGCGCCATTGGACTCAGAGTCCTTCGAAGACACCTTTCTCGCGATTCTTGCGCACCTTGTCCCAAGGGAAGACCCGGCCGTTCATGACGAGGTACACACCCTGCGGCATGAGCTGTACGGCCATGAAGGCCGTGCCGAAATTGAAAAGCGCGTCCGAACCCTGAACCTTGTACGGGATCATGGCGCCCGTCAGGACTATTGTCTTGGCCAGAGCGGCGGGCCCCAGGAGCCGGGCGGTTTCGGCCATGGTATCGGTGCCGTGGGTGATGATGATATGGTCCTCGGCCGCCGAACGGCAGGCTTCCAGGACGCTCTGCCTGTTTGCTTCCTGCATCTGGAGGCTGTCGATGAGCTGGTTGAGTTCGACCTCGACGGGCAGGGTGACGCGAGTAAGGCTGAGTATCTCGGGGAGGTGACTCTCTTTGAAAGTGAGCTCCCCTCTGATTTCGTCGTAGTGTTTGTCGAAGGTCCCCCCGGTGACGATGACGCGGATGGGCGTTTGCTGCATCATTCGAGTATGCACCGGAGCGAGGCTTTGGGCAAGCCGAAAGCGAAAGGCGCCGGATGAGGGCTTGACGCTTTCCCCGATCCGAATACAATACCCCCTCTGTCGGGTTATTTCCGGAAATCTTTAACAAAAGGAGCGATTATTACGCATGAAGCATCGGTTCCGTAGGAGTTCAACACGTTTTTTTATCGCATCTATACTGGCATCGCTCTTGCTCTCCTGTTCCCGGCTGTCGTTTCAGGCTCCAGGCGATCCCGGCCTGCATTTTGCGCCTATCGGCGCGGCGATCGACACCGATGAGCTACCCATCTACATCGTTTCCCTCGACAACATCGACCCGGTCGCTCCCCTCTATCAGGACCGAGTCATGCGGGAAGACTGCCTCGATTTCTTCACCGCCCTCACGGGATCGGCGCCGGCCGCGAAGGCCATTCTCGACAATGCCGAACGTTTTCAGGTGCCCGCTTCTCTGGCCTTCGCTCTCGCCTTCGAAGAGAGCCATTTCCAGGCGGATGCGATCAACCGCAACGGCAGCTCGATCGACCGGGGCCTCTTCCAGCTCAATTCGCGCAGTTTCCCCGAGCTCAGGACGGCGGACTTCTACAATCCGGAAATCAACTCCCGCTATGGCCTGGCTCATCTGCATTACTGCCTGACCGCCAGCGGCAACGAGGTGACCGCCCTCGCCATGTACAATGCGGGACGCAGCAGCGTGAACAACGGAGTGACACCCCGCCGAACCCTCGATTATGTGTCGCGCATCATCAAATACGAAAGAAATATCCGGACACTCTTCGAGGTCAAGGTGGTTTCGCACGCCGCGGGCGTCAGAGCCTCGGCTTCCGATGCGAGCTCGCAAGCCTTCGTTCCGGCCGCGGGGCTGTCGCTCAGTTTTGCCCCGGGTCAGATGCAGCACTAGCGGGAGAAGTCGAGGCACGGGGACATCGTAGGGAGGAATTCGTTCCTGTCTCAGGCGGGCACCACCCGTAGGCGGCGAGTGCCCGGCAGGGGCCCCTTCCGCGAATCAGCGCCTGAGGTTCCAGCTCGGCGAAGAATAGAGGCTCCGCGCCGCCTCACGGCCCGCGGCGAGCTCTTCCGCGCTGAGTGCGCCGGAGGCCAGCCGCACCCCGCAGCTGGCCTCCCAAGCCGCGGAAAATCCTCTCTCGAGGGCGCGAACGCCTTCTTCGTAACCGACTTCCCGGCCCAGAGCCTCGCGCAGTCCCACGACCCGCTTCTTCACGTCGGCTATCAGCTTTCCTTTCAGTTTTTCCGACGGCACCTTGAGGAGGGCGAACATCCGCTCGGGGTCGACCTCGAGAAGGATGGTGCCGTGCTGGAGCAGGCAACCCATCTTCCGGGTTTGAGCGTTGCCCGAGATTTTGCGAGCCGCGACGCCCCGGCCGAGCGCGATGTCGTTGATCGGGGAAAACACGGCATCGAGGCCCATGAGGCCCAGTCCGGCGAGAAGGCCCGCACAGACTCTCCGGTACGACTCGAGGATATCGGCCGGCGCGAGATAGCCACCCTCGGGGACGATGACGGAGTAGGTGATTTCCCGAGAATGGAATACGGCTCCGCCCCCGGTGACGCGACGTACCGTATCGACCCCCGCCTCGCGGCAGGCCTCGAGATCGACCTCGTCGGCCATGGATTGAAAGTAACCGATCGTCACGCACTCCGGCGACCAGCCGTAAAACCTCAAGGTGGGCGGCGACATGCCCGCGGCCACTGAGCGCAGGACGGCTTCGTCCAACCCCATATTGAGGCTGCCTGGCGAATCTCCGGTATCGAGCAGCCTGATTGTCACGGCGCGCCTCCGGTCGAGTCGCCGCTACCTGCGTCGACGGCTCGCAAAAGCGCCTCGGCTATGTCGGCGGGAGCGGCGCCGAAGATGACGAGCCCTTCTCGCGAGAAGGCCGCCGCAGCCGCCGCGGGAAGCTCCTCGACGCCGCGCCCCGCCAGGCTCGCCTCGGCCTCCTCGAAGAGCTCTTCCGGATGGGCGAAGAAATCGCCCGATATTTTGACGCGACGGGCCCGGCCCGACTCGATAGCCACTGCCACCCTGATGAGTTTTCCCCCCGGCACTTTGTAATCGATCCGCCTTTCCATTCGATGCGTTATCCCTATTTCCCGGGATTCACGGCGCCCGAGGACGCGGTATCCTCGAAAACCTGGCGCGCATGGTAGCTCGTGCGCGCCAGTGGAGCGGCCACGACGGATACGAAACCCCGTGCGCGCGCGGCCGCGGCGTAGTCCTCGAAGGCCTCGGGGCTGAGATAGGAGAGGACCGGAATCTGAGAGGGCGTCGGGCGCAGATACTGCCCGAGCACGAGGCTCGAGCAGCCGACGGCGAGCAAGTCGTCCATCGCGACGAGGACTTCGTCGCGCTTCTCGCCCAAACCGAGGAGGAGGCTGGACTTGACGATGGGCGAAACGTCTACGGCCGAGGAGAGGAGGGCCAATGTCCGGAGGCTCGCGGCATAGGTGGCGCGGCGATCGCGGACACCCTGGAGGCGCTCGACCGTCTCGATATTGTGCGCCACGACATCGGGCCGCGCATCGACGATCGATTCGATCTCGCCTTCCCGGTAGTCGGGGATGAGCGCCTCCACGCGGATCTCGGGGTTCCCGGCCTTGACGGCCCGAAGGCAGGCTCCGAAGTGCGCGGCGCCGCGGTCCGGCAGATCGTCGCGGTCGACGCTCGTGATTACCGCGTACTTGAGCCCGAGTTCGGCCACTGCCTGGGCGAGCTGCTCGGGCTCTTCGGCGCGCAGCGGCTCGCCCGTCGAGGCGTGGGTCACCGCGCAGAAGCGGCAGGCCCGCGTGCACACCGAACCGAGGACCATGAAGGTCGCCGTAGAGGCTCCCCAACATTCGGCCTTGTTGGGACAGCGCGCCGAATCGCAGACCGTGGCGAGTCCTCTCGCGGCCATGAGACCGGAGAGTCGATGCCAGTTTTCGCCGGCGGGAATCTTCACCTTGAGCCAATCGGGCTTGCGCCCGGCGAAAGCGGATCCGCTCTTCATGGGCGCGCCCTTTCCCCGCTTTCGCGATTGGCCTCGCGCCGGAGCTCGTGCGAGTCTTCGCGTCCGCCCGAACGGGAGGCGCGTCGTCCCGCCGTCGCGCGACGACGGACGGGCGCGCGTTCGACGATCTGGTCGGCCGACATGGACTCCGAACGACCGAGGGGCGGACTCAGGCGCGAGGCGAAGAAGCCGACCGCCTGCGCGAGATTTCCGGCGTCGGTATTGCCCAGCACCGCGATGCGGAAGATTGCCGACTCGATAATCGCATAGAGAATATCGCCGGCCGATTTGACGGGGAAGGCCGCGAACTCGCCGGAACGCTGCCCTTCGATGATCAGGCCCGAAAGAATATGGCGCATGCGGATCGTTCGACGGCGGACCCGCTCGTCCGGGTTGCCGCCGGAAGCCTTGATATGGCCCAGATAGTCCATCACCACTCCGAGAAGCTTCGCGTTCTTGGCGCAGACGTCGATGACCTGGGAGACCACGGCGGCAAGCTTGTCCGTCTGGCTCCGCCCCGAGTCGGCCGCGATGAGCAGGAGCTCGCTTTCGAGCTTCTCCGAGAAAAGCTTGATGCTGAACGTGAATATCTCGCGCTTGTTCTTGAAGTAGATGTAGAGAATGGTGCGGGTAATGCCGCAGCGCTCCGCGATCTTCTGGAAGGTCGTATCTTCGTAGCCCTCATCGACGAAGACATCGAGCGCCTTTTCGAGAATTTCTCGTTTGCGTTTGTCGTGCTCGATCGTGATTGACATTTTTACCACCCCCGTCGCAATGTAAGTATATAGTAAGGAAACAGTCTTCGGGAAGCGCTCGCTCCTCCCTTAATGCGGCAGCGCCTCTGTTTTCGAGGCTTCCTTCACCGGCATTCCGTCTTGCGGCGACTCTTCCCTCAGGCTAGTATCGATTTATGGCGTGCCACGCCCAGGGGAGGTCCCATGATCGCTGTCCGAAAGGCGCTCGTTGTACGACTTGAGGCCATCGAAGGATCGGGACCTCTGATCCCGCGCCCCGGCGACAGAATCATGGAGTTCCACGTCTCCCGCGAGGCCAGGGATAGGCTGGGCCTGGACGTGACGCTTTTTCGATCCACGGGCAATCTGATTCTCCCCGACTTTCGCGCCGCAAGACTCCTGGCCCGGCAGATAAACGAAAAGGTCGATGCGGCCATACTGCCCGAAAGGGCGATTCGCGCGGGACGCCTCAACGCGATGGCTCTGATCGACGAAATACTCCACGATGTCGCCCGCCTTTTCAGGGAACGGGTCGATCCGGACGCGCTCGCGAAGGTACTCGCCGCGTTGGAGTCCGCGCTGGGACGGGAACGGCTCGACCGTCTTCTTCTGGCCTTCGTCGAGCTTTATCCGCCGCAGGCGGTATACCGCGGAGAGATCACGGCCGCTGCATGGCTCGCCGCGTTCTCGGCCCCGGGCGCCGGCTCGACGATGGCCGGAGCGGCCGCCGAGGCGAAGGGTAGCGGACGAAGAGTCGCCAATCGCGAACTCGCGGTCGAGGAGTTCCTCCTCCTGCGCCTCGCCAATGAGAATCCTGCCTTCGCCCCCTTCCGCTTTCTGTTCGACGAGGAGCTCATCGCCTCTCCCGGCTCCTCTCTCGCCGCCGACTACGCGGCCGCGATTCACGCGATCGAGAGCGGCTTCGCCGGCCTTCCCGCCTTCGGTCCCGACGCGCAGGATCTCGTCACGATGCTGCGCAGCCCGGCGGTGGCCGCGCCCTACTCCCTTCCCGGCCAGCTCGACTATATCCGCACCCGCTGGGGCCTTCTCCTCGGCGACATACTGCTCCGCCTTCTCGGCGCCCTCGACCTCATCCGCGAAGAGGAGAAACCGCGATTCCCCGGCCCCGGCCCCACCCGCGCCTATGTCTATTCGGGAATGGAACGGGAATACGAACGCTTCACCGAAGACCGGGACTGGATGCCCAACGTCGTCATGATGGCCAAGAGTGCCCTCGTCTGGCTCCATCAGCTTTCGACATGGTACGGACGCGAGATCAGGACCCTGGACGGCATCCCGGAGGAAGAGCTCGACACCCTCGCCTCCCGCGGTTTCAATGCGCTCTGGCTCATCGGCCTCTGGGAGCGGAGCCAGGCGAGCGCGGAGATCAAGCGCCGCTGCGGCAATCCGGAGGCGGCCGCGAGCGCATACTCCCTCTTCGACTACGAGATCGCCGAGGAGCTCGGCGGATGGCCGGCCCTGGAGCGGCTCCGCGACAAGTGCATCTGGCGGGGCATCAGACTCGCGGCCGACATGGTCCCCAACCACACGGGTATCGATTCGGCGTGGGTTCGCGAACGCCCCGAGCTCTTCATCCAGTCGGATATCTGTCCCTTCCCCAGCTACAGGTTCAACGGCGGCGACCTTTCGGGCGACGGCCGCACGGGCATCTGGCTCGAGGACCATTACTACGAAAGGACCGACGCTTCGGTCGTGTTCAAGCGCCTGGACCGCTCCACGGGGAGGGTGAGCTACATCTATCACGGCAATGACGGCACGGGCCTGCCCTGGAGCGACACGGCGCAGATCGACTTCCTCAAAAGCGAGGCCAGGGAGGCCGTGAAGGAACGCATTCTGCATGTGGCGCGGAATTTCCCCATAATCCGCTTCGACGCGGCCATGATAATGGCCAAGCGCCATTTCAGGCGACTCTGGTATCCCGAGCCGGGCCACGGAGGCGACATTCCTTCCCGCTCGGATCATGCGATATCCGCGCAGGACTTCGACGCCGCCATGCCCGAGGAGTTCTGGAGAGAGGTGGTGGACCTCTGCGCGGTGCAGGCCCCCGACACGCTCCTCCTCGCCGAGGCATTTTGGATGATGGAAGGCTATTTCGTCCGAACTCTCGGCATGCACCGCGTATACAACTCGGCCTTCATGAACATGCTGAAGCGGGAGGAGAACTCCAAGTACCGCGACACGATCAAGAATACCCAGGAGTTCGACAAGGACATTCTCAAGCGCTTCGTCAACTTCATGAACAATCCCGACGAGGAGACCGCCGTCGCGCAATTCGGCAAGGGCGACAAATACTTCGGCGCATGCACGATGATGGCGAGCATGCCCGGGCTGCCCATGTTCGGCCACGGGCAGCTCGAGGGCTTCGAGGAAAAGTACGGGATGGAATACCGCCGAGCGTACCGGGAGGAGATACCGGATCGGGGGCTCATCGAACGCCACGAACGGGAGATATTCCCTCTCCTCAAGAAGCGCTATCTATTTTCGGGAGTGGAGCATTTCCTCCTCTACGACCTCGTCTCGCCCGACGGTTCGGTGAACGAGAATGTATTCGCATATTCGAACGGCTCGGGCGATGAAAGGGCGCTCATTCTGTACAACAACGCCTATTCCCGCGCAGACGGCCGCGTCCGCGAGTCCTGCTTCTTCGCCGAAAAAATGCCGGGGGGAAGCAAACATCATGCGAGGCGCACTCTCGCCGAGGCCTTCGGCCTTCGCAATGGCGGGAACGGCGGCGCGGGCGACGGTGCCGAGCGTTTCGCCGTCATGCGTGAACAGCGTTCCGGCCTATGGTACCTGCGCCGATCCGCCGAACTCGCCGACTCGGGCCTCCACGTCATGCTCGACGGCTATCAGTCCCAGGCCTTCCTCGACATATTCGAGGTCGAGGACGGCGAGGATCGGCTCTACCGGCAGGTATGCGACGCATTGGGCGGCGCGGGCACCCCGGATCTCGCCGCGGCGCTGCAGGACGTGGCGCTCAAGGAGCTTTACGCCGTACTGGCCGCGCTGGTCACTCCGGAGCTGCTCGACTGGGCGGGGGGCTCGTTCGCCCGGAGGCCGCCGCGACCGGAGGGACCGGGAAACGACCGCGCGCCAAGGCGAAAACCGCCGCTGCGCCCAAGATTCCCGAAGGCATCGCGCCGGCCGCGAAAGACTTTTACGGCTTCGTCAGAGGCATGCTTCGCCGAGAGGCCGCGGAAGAGGGGCTTCCCGGCGACCCCGAGCGGGTAGCGCCGGGCGGCGACCCCGAGCGGGTAGCGCCGGGCGGCGACCCCGAGCGGGTAGCGCCGGGCGGCGACCCCGAGCGGGTAGCGCCGGGCGGCGACCCCGAGCGGGTAGCGCCGGGCGGCGACCCCGACGCGAGCGCCGTTGCGGCGGCTTGCGAGCGCCTCGCGGCCGGACTCGCGGCCGTTTCGGCTATCGCGTCTTCAAAAAGCCGACCTGCTTCGGAATCGGAAGTGAACGATCAGACCGTTTTCGAAGAGCTCGTCCGACCGGGCCGGCCGCAGCTCGCGCTGTGCTATCTGGTGCTCGACGCTCTCCGTCCCCTCGTGGGGATGTCCGGCTCGGGCGAGGAGGCGCGGCGTCTGACGGACAGACTCTGCCTGGATCGAAAGCTTCGCGAGGCCCTTCGCGGGACCGGCATGCACGGCGACGAGGTCTTCCACGGCATGGCATTGGCGAAGGCTTTCCTGGCGCGATCGGGCGGGCCGGTCGAGATTCGTAGCCCGAAGCTCGCGAAGGGTTCCGCGGAGAAACCGGTCGCGCAGTGCGTCGAGGCGCTGATCGGGGCGGGAGGCGACGAAGAGCTGGGCGCCCTTCTCGGCGTCAACATATTCGAGGGCGTCACCTGGTTCAACAAGGAGCGCTTCGAAGAGGCGGCCCGCTTTGCCGCCCTGATCGATGCGCTGACCTCGCCCTGGCCTCCGGCTTCCCGCGAGCCTGGCCTCGCTGAACGCTCAGACACGGCGGGCACGGCCGCCCGTCGATACATCGCGGCCGCGGAGACCGCGGGCTATCGCCTCGATCGTCTCGTCGAGCTCGCCGCTGCCGCAAAGGAATCTGAATCTCTTCCGAAAAGAAAGAAGGAAAGATGAATGATTTTTCGGTCCGCTCGTGGCGGGGGACTCGGCCTGGACCCCTGGCGGCTCATCGCCGACGAACGGGACCGATAGCGGCATGATCGCCTGGGTCGAGAGCATCCTTGCGGGCGCCATCGCCGACCGTGCGACCAGTTTCGTATTCCCGAGCCAGGCCGCGGCCGATTCCTGGTCGCGCAGGGTGCCTGCGTTGTTCGCCGTGAAGGCGGTCGAGACCGACCGCTTCATGGGCTGGGACAGATTCAAGGAAAGCCTGCTGTCGCCGCATCGCGCCGAACGACCCGCCGACCGGATTTCGCGCTCCATCTGGGCGGCCGGCGTCGTCGCGCGCCAGACTGAGAGCCCTTTCCTGCGAAGACTCCTCGGCCCCTTCCCGCCTCCGCCCGCCTTTTCGGGTTTTCTGGCGCGCATACCGCCCTCTCTCGCCGCGATTCCATCGTCCGTCGAGAGCTCCGGCGACGAGCTGCTCGCCGACCTCGAAATTCTCCGGACGGACTATGCGGCTTTCCTCGAGGCTAAGGGCCTGTTCGAACCGTCGTGGGAGGAACTGCCCGGGTCCCGTGCCGAGTCGCGTTATATCATCATAGCCCCCGAGCTCATGGAGGATTTCGAGGGCCATGCCGCCGCCCTCGAGGGCGATGCGAACATCCAACTGCGCCGCATGCCGCGTCCTTCCGTGCCCGAACTCTACAAGTTCCCGAACATCTTCGAGGAACTCCGATGGGCCTTTCTCGAGATCGCCGCGCTTCTGGACGGCGGCGTGAGGCCGGAGGACATAGCCCTCACCCTGCCCTCCCTGGACGAAGCGGCCCCTCACGCCCTGGCCGCCGCCGAGCGATGCGGCGTGCCGGTGGCGCTGCGCGAGGGTGAACTCCTGTCGGCTTCGCCTTACGGCCGGCTCTTGCGGGCGATGTCCGAATGCTCCCGCACGCGCTTCGCCTTCGAAGAGACGAAGGCGCTTCTCCTCGATCGCTTCGTCTCGTGGAAGGGCGGCATGCGAGAGGCTGCGCGCGACTTGGTGAGATTCGGCATCGAGCGACACGCCTTCGCTCCCTACGTCGACGCCGGACGCAGCGTGGATGCATGGGAGGAGAGCTTCGCGCTCCGCGCTTCGAGTCGCGAGCTCGATCTCCGGGACTTCTATCGGCGGCTCAAAAAGTCGGTTCTCGCCGTGGCGGAGGCCGAGACCTTCCGCGCCCTGGAAGCCGCGATCGTGGCATTCAGGGAAACATTCCTCGACGAAAGCTCATGGGACGAGGCGGAGCTCAAGCGGGTCCAGCGCGCGATGGTCGAACTCGGCTCTTTGGTGCGGGCCGAGGACGAATTGGCCTCCTCGGGCCGGGTTCCGGATCCCTTCGGCCTTTTTCTCCGCGGCCTCGGCGAGCTGCGCTACGTGCCTCGAAACCCCGCACCGGCGGTCCCGATCTATCCCTATCGCGTCTCGGCCCTCGCCGCATCCCGGCATCACTTCGTTCTGGGCTGCTCGCAGGAAGGAATAGGCGTACGTTATGCGATCGCTTCCTATCTGCGCGACGACCAGAAGGAAAAGCTCGGCCTCGTCGACCGCGACGCCTCCGACGATTTCGCCGCGGCCTACGCCCTCGATGCCCACGCGCGCTTCAGCTACGCCGAGGAAGGCATCGACGGATGGAACGCCCCCTCTCCGTTTTTCTTCGGCTCTTCGGCGGGCGGATCGGGCGCACTCTCTGCCGGGCGCGCCCGGCCCGGCCCGCCGCCCGACTTCGCCGATGTTCGAAAGCGCGACCCGCTCCGCGCGGAAACCGAAGCCTGGAAATCGGGCGGAGCCTTGCCCCCGGCGCTTCTCGGCTTTCAAAAGGCCGCGGCCGCGGAAGCGCAGGCGAGCCTCGGCGACAAGGGAAGCGACTACAGCCGCCCCGCTGCCCGCGCCGACGCCGGAGCGCGCGAGGCCGTGCTGGGCGCGCGGCGTACGCAAGCCGGACTCCTTAGGCTTTCCGTGACGGAGCTCGAAAACTACCTCGCTTGCCCCTTCGCTTGGCTCCTCGCGCGAGGCCTGGGACTTGAAGAAGAGACTTCGGGCGTGGGCTTCTTCGACGCCAGGCTCGCCGGGGAGATGGCCCATGCGGCGGTCGGACGACTCTTCGCGAGGATCGCCGAAAGCGGGCCCTTCTCGTCCGCGCGGCTGGGATTCTACCTTTCCTTCGTTCACCCGGCCGTGGCTTCCGTCCTGCCCGAGTTCGCGAGGAAGGAAGGACCCTTTCTCGTACCCATGTTTTCGGCCTATGCTCCCCTGCTCGAGGATAGACTCGGGAGGCTCCTGGCCGCCGAATCCTGGATGGAAGGCTGGAATGCCGGCGATTTCGAGCGGAGCTTCGAAAAGAAGTACCTCGAACGCGGTGTCGTCCTTCAGGGCCGCGTCGATCGCGTGGCACGGCGGGGAGAGGATATCGCCCTCGTCGATTACAAAAAGCGCGTTCTTCCCAGGAAGACCGATCTCGTGGCCGATACATCCGCCGGAACCGCCCTGGCCAAGCTCCAGATCGCCGCCTATGTCGCGCTTTGCGAATCGGAGCTCGGACGGGTCGAGCGGGCGGCATACTGGTCCATCGAGGACGCCAGGCGCCTCGTCGTCGTCGGTCCGGAAGGTTTGAGGGACCGCGAGGGCTACGGTGTCGAACTCGCCGCGTTCGAACTTTCCCTCGCGGCCGTCGCCGACGGTCTCTCCCGAGGAGACTTCGGACTCGCGCCGGCGGGAGGAGAGAGCTGCGAGACATGCGGATGGTCGGCGGTGTGCCGCTGCCGTTACGCGACGGAGTAGAGCATGACGGGGATTTTCGACGAGCTGGATCGCGATCAACTCGCGGCATCGCAGATAATGACGAACGCCGCAGTCTCGGCCGGGGCCGGGTCGGGCAAGACGACCGTTCTCGCGGCCCGCTATCTCCGACTCATTCTCGAGAAGGGCGCCGACGTACGATCCGTCCTTTGCCTGACATTCACGCGCAAAGCCGCGGCCGAGATGCGCGAACGCATCTATCGCGAGCTTCTTTCCTCCGGCGAGGAAAGAGCGCGCGAGCAGATCGATCGCTTTTCGGAAGCGCAGATTTCGACGCTCGACTCCTTTTGTTCGCTCGTCCTGCGCAGTTCCGCGCAGGACTACGGTTATGCTCCCGACTTCGCCGTCGACGACGACGCCGCCCGCGACATCGCGGAGGCGGAGGCCCTCGCCTTTCTCCTCGAAAACCGGGAGGACGACGACCTGACCGAGGTTTTCGCCCGTCTCGGCTTCGAGCGCGCATGGAAGGAACTTTTCTCCGATGTCGCCTATCGTCTCTGTTCACCCGCCTCGGGGTTCCCGGACGATTTCGAGGCGATGGGAGCGAAGGCCGCGGAAGAGCTCGGGCGCCTGAGCCGCGACGCGGCAGCAGCCGCGGGAACCGCGATAGGGCAGGCCGCCGCGGCTGCCGCAAGCGCGGTCGCTTCCTCTCCGAAGGCCCTCGTCAAGACGAGAGAGGCGGCGGCTCTTTGCGCCGCCGCGCAGGCGGCGGGTCCGGAGCGCATCCCGGCTTCGGAGGGAGAAGTCGGCGAGAGCGGGAAAGACAGGGCCGGCGACGGAGGTATCGATCCCGTCCGGGCCGCCGAACTCCTGGCCCCCTTCGCCTCCTTCAAGTTGAGCGGTTTCGGCAAGTCCGAGGAGGAAACCTCGGTCAAAGAGGCGATGTCGTCCGCCCGAGATTTTGCGCTCCGGATGCGAGGGCTGGCGGCCGCGAAGATCGAGGAGCCGCTTTCGGCGGCGCTTCTGCGCATTCTGGGAGCCTTCGGCGAGCGCTACCGCGCGGCCAAGCGGAACGCGGGCGTGATGGGCTTCCGCGATGCGGCCGTCTGCGCGGTCGATCTGCTCAAGAGGCGACCCGAGATCCGCGATCACTGGAAAAGCCGGTTCCGCTACGTGATGATAGACGAATTTCAGGACAACGACGAACTGCAGCGGGATCTGCTCTACCTCATCGCCGAGCGCGCGGAGCTGCACTCTCCCTCGGTGCCCGGCGCCGCCGACCTGGCCCCCGATAAGCTCTTCTTCGTCGGCGACGAAAAGCAGTCCGTCTATCGCTTCCGCGGCGCCGACGTCTCGGTGTTCAAACGGCTGTCGAGCGAGCTCGCGGCAGTCATCGCGCCGGGAGGAGAGATCGGCTCCGACGCGAAGAACCCCGATCGTGGAAACCCCGCCCTCCACTCCCTCGGCATGAACTACCGCAGCGAGCCGGCCCTCGTCATCTTCTTCAACGAACTGTTCTCGCGCGTTTTCGCCGGAGCCGTGGAGGACTACGAAGCCCGCTTTTCCGAGATCGGCCGACGCGCCGCGACACCGGAGCTGGAGTCCGAGATCGTCTATCTTTTCAAGCACCGCGCCGAGGATACGGCCGCCGAGGATACGGCCGCCGATGCCGCGTTGGGCGACGACGAGTCTCTGGCCGACGCGGTCGCCCGCCACATAGCCGAATCCGTAGGCAGACTCCGCGTACCCGACGGTCCCTCGACGAGGCCGGCCGGGTACGACGACATCGCCATTCTCCTTCGCTCGACCGCCAAGCAATATCTCATCGAACGATTTCTCCGTCTTCGCCGCATTCCCTACTCGGTCGGCGACCCTCGGGGGCTTTTTCTCGAGTCGCCGGCGAACGACATCTATGCCGCGCTCCGCCTCTGTCTGCTCGACGATCGGGTTTCCTACGCCACGGTGCTGCGTTCTCCCCTGGTACGGCTTTCGGACGACGCGTTCGCGCGGGTGCTCGCGTCGGGACTCGCACCCTTCGACGAGACGGCCGAAGACATGCTCGACGAAGTCGATGGGGCTCGGTATCGCAGGGGTCGGCGCGCCATCGCGAGGCTGAGGACAGCGGCGGACAGAAAGCCGGCCGCTCGACTGGTTTCCGCGCTCTGGTACGAGGAGGGACTGCGCCTCGCGATCCTCCGCAAGCCCGATGCGCATCCCTACCTCGAGCATTTCGATTACCTGCATGCCCTCGCCGTACGCGCCGACGCCGAGGGCATGAGCCTCGCCGCCTTCGTCTCCTCGCTCGAGCCTCTCATGGGGCGCCCGGAGCGACTCGATGAGCTGAATGTGCCGCGCGAGGCCGCGGCGGGCGTGCGCATCATGACCGTGCACAAGGCCAAGGGCCTCGAATTTCCCGTGGTGATAATTCCCGGCATGGAGAGCGGGGGCAGGGTCGAAGGGGCGGGAGCCGCCTGGTACGATTCCCCTCTCGTCGGCCTTACCGTGAATCTCAAACCCTTCGACGACCCCAAGGCGAAATCGGCCAACATCTTTTATGAAATCGAAAAGGAGCGGGAGGAGAAACGTCGCGAAGCCGAGGCCAAGCGGCTTTTTTACGTGGCGTGTACGCGCACCCGCTGCCATCTCGTGTTCGCAGGCGTCGACCCCGACAGATCGCGCGGTCCTTCCTTCCATTCTTTCCTCACCGGGACGGAAGGGGGCCCCGACCAGACGGGAAGCTTCCCCGCTCTTCCCGCAGCGGTGAGACTGGTCGAGGTACCCACGCTGAGCCTCGGCGCGTATCGCGGCCTGTTCTCCGGCTCGCAGCCGCTTCCGCTCTCTCCGCGGCTGGCCGAATACGCCGCCGCGCGGACCCTGGATCGGCGCTACGAGCGCCGGGCTCTCGGCGCGGCCGAGCTCAATGCGGCACGCATCGCCTCCGAGGCCCTCGTCTTAGAAAGCGAAACCCTCGATGCCTGCGCCTACGACGATTTTGCCCGAAAAGTGGCGCCCTCGGTTTTCGGCGAGCTCTGTCATGCCGCCTTGGAATCGGCTCTTCGCGGCTCGCCGCCCTCGCCTGCCGAAAGGCGCATCCTCGATTCCCTGCCACCCGATTGTCGCGCCGTCCTGGCGGAGGAGGCTCATCGCATGGCAGGGCTTTTCATGGCTTCGGACATCGGCCAACGCGCCCGGAGAGCCGTCGAGGCCAGGACCGAATGGGCCTTCGTCCTCGACCTCGGCGAAGACTTCAGTCTCGTCGGACGCATGGACCTCGCCTTCGAGGAGGAGTCGGTTTCGGGAGCGGCGGGCGAGGTCTTCGTCGTGGATTTCAAGACCGACCGCGAGCGCCGCGAAGGAGAGTACGATCTCCAGCTCCAGCTTTACAGGCGGGCCGCGGCGGCCATCGTCCCGGGGCACCGCGTGCGAAGCTGCCTTTTCTGGCTGCGCAGCGGGGAGGTCCAGGAGATCGAGACGGAGTTTTCGCAGCCGAACATCCTCAGATGGGCGCGTTCGGCGGCTGCGGCGGAATCGTGCCGGAACGAGGCGCAGTCCGAGGCCTGAATTTATTCCATATCCTCAAAGCAGATACATTATGTCTTTGCCTTGATATCCCTTCCCGATCTCTCTATACTACAGCTCGCAGCCCCGTGAGCGTTGCGCTATCGGCGATTCCGCGAACATCGTTTGAGATACGCTTCGGCTTGCAGTACGGAATGGCATGCGTATACTGGAACACAGCGACTGTCTATGAACAACGAGAAAATCCTAATCGTCGAAGACGAGAAGATCATCGCCCTTGATCTCCAGCGGCGGCTCGAACGCTTCGGTTATTCGGTCGTGGGCATGGCTGCGGACGGCCCGGACGCAATCAATCTCGCCAAGGACCGCGAACCCGACATCATTCTCATGGACATCATGCTGGCCGGAAACATGGACGGGATCGAAGCCGCGAAGCAGATCCGCAAGAAGTTCGCGATTCCCGTCATTTTCCTGACGGCCTACACCGACGAAAAAACCCTCGAGCGCGCCAAGGAAGTCGAGCCCTTCGGCTACATTCTCAAGCCCTTCAAGGAGCGCGAACTTTACACCACCATCGATATTGCGCTTTACAAGAACAGCGTCGACCGCAGGCTGCGGAAGCAGGAGCGCCTCTTCTCCGCCATACTCCACTCCATCAACGACGGTATCATCGCCACCGATACCGACCTGGCGATCGGATTCATGAATCCCGTGGCGGAGGACATCACGGGCTGGAGGGAGGCGGCGGCCAAGGGTCGGCATGCGTCGACCATCCTGGCTCTGCAGGACCAACGCCTGCAGCGCGACCTTCTCGCATCCGGGCCGCCGCTCGTCGACGAAAAGCCCTTCTTTTTCAGCGAAGTGGTGATCAAGAACAACCTCGGCCAGACCGTGATCGTCGACGGCTCGATCATGCGCCTGCACGAAAAGGAAAACTCCGCGGAGGGCTTCTTGATCGCCCTCAGGGACATCACCGAAATGAAACGGATGTCCGAGACGATCAACTATCAGGCGAGCCACGACAGCCTCACGGGCCTGTCCAATCGCGAGGAATTCTCCTACAAGCTCAACGAGCTCATCAAGAACCTGCGTTCTTCGGACGGCCACCACGCCCTTCTCATGATCGACGTGGATCGGTTCAAGGCGATCAACGACACCTGCGGCGTCCTAGCGGGCGACGAGCTGCTCCGGCAGGTGGCCCAGCACGTCTTGGCCAACATCTCTCGCAAGGACATTTCGGCTCGCGTCGGAGGCGACGAGTTCGCCATTATCCTCAAGGACTGCGAGCTCGAAGATTCGATCAACGTCGCCCATAGACTGCAGGAAGCCGCCGCGTCCCGCAAATTCGTCTGGCAGACGACCGCTTTCCCCGTGACGCTCTCTCTCGGCATCGTGCCGCTTTCCCGGGAGAGCGAGGACAGTCATTCGATCCTCGCCGCAGCGGACGACGCCTGCCACCTCTCCAAGGAAGAGGGCGGAAACAAGATCAACGTGTTTCGCGTCGAGGACTCCAAATTCCAGAAGCGGCGCGGCGAAATGGAATGGATCGCCAAGATCAATCGTGCCGCCGAGGAAAACCGCTTCGTTCTCTGGTACCAGCCGATCGTTCCGCTCGACCCTTCGATGGGGCTGCAGCCCAAGGGCGAGGTGCTCATTCGTCTAGTCAACGCCGACGGAAGCATAGCCCGACCCAACGACTTCATCCCGGCCGCCGAACGCTACAACCTCATGCCCCTCGTCGACCGCTGGGTGATAAGGAACGCATTCTCGTCGTACAGACTGCTCTCGGAGCGCGGATCGCCCATGGGCTCGGACATCATGTCCATCAATCTCTCCGGCCCCTCGCTTCTCGACGAAGCCCTCGTCGACACGATCCTCTACGAAGTGAGAAAGAACGGCCTATCGCCTTCGAACTTCTGCTTCGAGATCACGGAGACCGCCGCGATCCAGAATCTCTCCTGGGCCACTCGCTTCATGAAGCGCCTGAAAGACGAAGGATTCACCTTCGCTTTGGACGACTTCGGTTCGGGTTTCTCCTCTTTCGGCTATCTCAAGAACCTTCCCGTCGACTACCTCAAGATAGACGGCTCCCTCGTTCAACCCATAGACGAGTCGCTCGTCGCCTATACCATGGTGGATTCGATCAACTCCATCGGACACGTCATGGGCATCAAGACGATTGCCGAATTCGTCAAGAGCGAGGCCATCCGCAAGAAACTCATCGAGATCGGCGTCGACTACGCTCAGGGCTACCACATCGCCGAGCCCGCGCCCATTTTCCAGTAGAGACGCGTCCTCTAAACCCGACTCATGGAAGCATGTCCTCCGCTGCGACACTGGCCGCGGCGGCCTCGAAGGCGGGGACATCCTCCGCGGTCTTCGCGGGAGTGAGCTCCACTTCCCTCGCGAAGGCGAGTATCCGCGCCCTTCCTCTCGAGGCCAGCTCGGCGTCCACGTTGTCGAGCGCGAACTCGCGTCCCTCCGGATCGTTGCCCGGAATCGCATAACCTTGTCCCGCCCGCCAGAAGTCCCGACGGAAACGCTCCACGGCCTCGAAGAGGGCCGGAGCGGCGTACAGCCTCAGTCCGACGTTCGTATAGCCGGAGCCGCCGCCCGAGGTCCTGCCCTGGAGCTTGGCGTGGCCGAACGACCGCGGCAGTCCGTCGCGGTCCAGGACGATGGGATATGAGGGGCCGTGAATCGAGGCGGCGGGCATGAGCAGATCGATCCCGCGGCCGCCGCCCATCCGGTTCAGCGCGTCGAGGACGAAAAGAGAGGACAGAGCGGTGCGGCGCGAACTCGCGTCGCCGCCGAAATTCGTCATGACATAGTCGGCGTCTTTCCAGAGCGGACGGCACTGCCAGACGGCGTCGCCGTGCCCGAGAGGCTTCCCTAAAGGCGCCTCTTGGGTGAAAAACTCGCGCTCTTCGCGCTTTATGCCGAGCGGAGCGAGGATTTCCTCCTCGATCTCCCGCTCCCAGCCGCGCACGACTATGATCTGCCTTCCCAGACCGCTGAAGGCATGAAGGGCGTAGGCTGCGATCGGAATCTCGAGTCCGCGCTTGCCGGCGGGATCGTGGAGGGCGTCGTGAACGGGGAAGAGCCCTCGGGGCCTCCCGGGATCGAAATGCCGGGCGCGCTCCATCCACGGGGGCGCCGGGGCGTCCCGCTCCGCGGGTGCGGCCGAGCGGACGGCCTCGAGCGATCTTATCCAACGCGAGCCCGAGCCGGCCAAGAGCGTGATGCAGACCGTGCGCCGGGCGAGATGCTCGAGATAATCGGAGGTCGAGGCGAAGACGGCGGAATCGCTCGAGGTCGCATTGCGAAGACGCAGCGCCAGACCGGCGATATCGAGGCGCCGCCGCAGCGCTTCTCCGTGATCCACGCCCGCGAGACGGATGAGTTCGCTGTCCATGGCTGTGGACTATACCCAAGAGACGCCGCGCCGGTCAAAGGGCCGGCGTCCGCCGCGCGCTCAGGATGGAGCGGCTACGAGGGGCGGCGCGATCGAGGCTGCGGAATCGTCCGTCGAGGCGGCGAGGGGAGCCGGCTCGGACCGCACGACGCGGTATTTGATGACGAAGCCCGAGGGCCGGTAGGTCATCTTGGCCTGACGCAGCCCCTCGTCGCCCAGATCCTGCTCGCGATTGATCGCAACATAATGCTGAGGAAGGGCCTGGGCAAAGGCCTGGTTGATGAACTGGTAGATTCCCTTGAAGCGATCGCAGGCCTTTTCGAAATGGACGGCGAACATCCTGCCCTTGGCGAGCGGCTCGCCGAGGCACCATCCGGCGGGTCGGCCGTCGACATAATACACGTAGCCCCGCATCCCGAGAACATCGAAAAGTTCGAGCGCTTCGCGCGATGCGGCGTAGTCGCCGTCCAGTTCCTTGGTTTGGCGCCACTCGTCCAGCACGGCGACGGCGTCGGGCACGTTGTCCGCGCGAAGCGGCTTCTGTTCGTAGCTGTAGGAATTGAGAAACGCGTTCACGAGATTGCGCTTCTTGTGGTAGGCCTTGCCGGAGAGTTCGGCGAGATCGGTTCGCAGATACAGATAGTCGAAGTTGTCGCGGTCCTCCACCACCCCGTAGCCGGCGCCTTCGAGCTCGGCGCGGTGCGCGTCGGCCTGACTCTCCGAGAGGTTCTTGAGATAGTCGTGTCCGGACAGGAGCTCGTCGAGCACCTCGAGCGACGGCAGGCCGCAGGGAACGTAGAAGAAGCTCTTTCCCGCCTTCGAACCTTCGATTATGAAGGTGGTGCCGGGAAGGCGCGAAACGCGATATCCGTAGGTCCTTCTGAAGAGGTAGAGATTCGAAAAGGTGAACTCCGATATCCCATCTTTTATCATGTTGAGAGATGGATAGAGGTCATCGCGCATGTCGAGAGAGATCGGAGCGAATTCGGGGTACACGGGTATTGCCATGAGTATCATGATACGAAAAGGCGGCTGTCTTCGGCAAGTCGAAGGCCCCGGCCTTCAGCGTTCGACGCGGTTGCGACCGCCTTCCTTGGCGGCGAAGAGCGCACGGTCCGCGGCGGCCACGAGCGCCGCCGCGTTGACGCCGGTCTCGGGCCGGAGGGCGGCGCAGCCGGCGCTCACGGTCACGACCGGCGCCGCCCGGGACTCGCCGTGGGCCATGGCGATCTTCTCGACGGAAAGGCGAATTCGCTCCGCCACGATGAGCGCTCCCTCGATCCCCGTATTCGGCAGCAGGACGAGGAATTCTTCCCCCCCGTAGCGGGCCGCGATATCGGTCGCGCGTTCGAGCGACGCCGTCATGCAGCCGGCGATGCGGCGTAGGCACTCGTCGCCGGCGCGGCGGCCGTAGCGATCGTTGTAAGCCTTGAAAAAATCTACGTCGATCATGATGACGGCGAGCGATTCCTTCCCGCGGGAGGCGTGGGCGAAGGCCTGCTCGAGCGCCTCGTCGAGTCTGCGCCGATTCGTGATCCGAGTGAGCGGGTCGATGACGGAGAGAAGCTCGATCTTCTCCTCCGCTGAAGCGAGGGACTTTTTGACTTCGGCGAGTTCGGCCGAGCCGGCGCGCAACCTGATTGCCAGATACCGCGAAACGATCAGCGCGGTCGCGGCGGCGAGCAGCACCAGGTAGAGCGCCGTCGCCCAGGGACTGCGCCACGGGGCGGTCGCCACATGCAGGCTCAGAGCGAGTCCCTCTTCGTTCCAAAGACCGTCGTTGTTCGAGGCGCGGACGCGGAACGTGTAGTTTCCACCGGGAAGATTCGTGTAGGTCGCGGAATGTCGCGCACCCGCCTGTATCCATCCCCGATCGAATCCCTCGAGGCGATATGCGTAACGATTTCGCTCGGGCTCGTGAAAATCGAGGGCCGCGAATTCGAACCTGACGGTATTGTCGCGATAACCCAGGTCGAGACGCTTGAGCATCGGAGCCGCCGACGGCAGGACGGCGGGGAGATTGTCCACCTCGATACGCGTCAGCACCACCGGAGGGCGATGCGTGTTGTATTCGTAGCGTCCGGTCGGGAAATGATAGAGTATGTCGAGCGCGCCGAAATAGAGCGATCCGTCCGGCGCCGCGAAGGCTCCTTCGAAGAACTCGCGGTTTCGCAGATCGTCGAAGACCGTGAGGCCGCGAAAGACTCCGCCGGCGCGATCGTAGAGCGCGAGCCCCCGAGGCGTGGCTATCCAGAGATTACCGTCGTTATCCTCGAGTATCCGGACCACCGAATCGCTCGGCAAGCCGTCCTTCGCCGTGTAGGTCACGAAAGAGTCGGTCTCGCTCTCGTAGCGCATGAGCCCTCCGCTCGCGGTGCCGATCCACAGCACTCCCCTGGAGTCGCAGAACATCGTCCGGATGGAATCGTCCGATATGCCCGAAACCTTCGAAGGATCGTAGTAGTAGCGGACGAAGGACGAACCCTCGAGTCGGTCGAGCCCATGGTTCGTCCCCACCCAGAGTCGCCCCTTGGCGTCGTGCTGGATGCAATAGACGAGATTGTCCGAAAGGGACGAAGGCTGCCGGGGGTCGTGCGCAAAATGTCTGAAGCGTCCGGTCTTCGCGTTCAGAAAGTCCAAGCCGCCGGAGTAGGTGCCGATCCAGTAGCCGTTCGCATTTTCGTCCATGGCGCAGACGATCTCCGAAGAGAGACCGTCGCTGCTTCCGTCGTGTCTGATCACGGAAAAATCGCCCCGTGCACCGTCGAAGCGCGCGAGCCCCCCATCGGTGCCGAACCAGAGCCGGCCGCGGGAGTCTTGGAAGGCGAACGTGACGATATCGTTCGGCAGCGAACGCGGATCGGCCGGATCATGACGATACTGCGTCCATCTCCCGGTCTGCGCGTCCCGCCGTGCGAGCCCGGCGTTGTAGACCCCCACCCATAGCGCCCCGCTCCGATCGATCCGGACGACATCGACTTTGCCGGGGAGGAAAGAATCTCCTCTCTCATCCGCGACCATCGCCCTGTAGTTCCTCTGGGCTCGGCAGAGTCCGTCGACGCCGCCTCCGTTCGTGCCCAGCCACAGCTCGCCCGAGTCGTCGCCGCATATCGAGCAGACCATGTCGTTCGACAGCGAGCCCGGCTCCCTGTCCGCCCGATAGATGAAAAATCGCCCGCTCGCCTCGTCGTACTCGAAAAGACCTCCGCCCCAGCTGCCGGCGAAGATCACGCCGGTCTCGGTCGCGCTCACCGTATATATGCGCCCGTCGGGGGTCGGATGGTTTTCGAAACTCCTGCCGTCGGGGTCGAAGCGGGAGATGCCGCCGTTCCAGGTCCCGAGCCACAGGGAGCCGCCCGAGTCCACGTCGATGGACATGACATAGTCCGAAAGAAGACTTTTCGGGTCCCTCGGATCACGGCGGAAAGTCGCGAAACAGTCCCGCTCTTCGTCGTAGCGCGACAGCCCGCCCCCGGCGGTGCCGATCCAGAGACGGCCCGCGCGGTCGAGTTTCAGGGCCCTGATCGTATTCGATTGGAGACTCCTCGGATCGCCGGGCCTCCCGTCGTAATGCACGAAGGTTCCCGTCTTCTCGTCCAGGCGATCGAGACCGTCGAGAGTGCCCACCCACAGGCGGCCGCGCCTGTCGCGCGAGACGGCGAGGACCGTGTTGTCGGAGAGAGAATCGGCCCTGCAGGGATCGTTTTTGTAGACGGTGAAGCGCTCGGTCTCGAGATCGAGGCGGTTCAGGCCGCCGTAGGTGCCCACCCAGAGCACGTCGCCGTCGAGATACAAGGTTTGGACCACATCGTTGCTGAGAGTTCGAGGGTCGAAGGGAATGTTGTCGAAGGTCTTGAACGAATAACCGTCGTAGCGGTCGAGCCCCCCTTGCGTGCCGAACCAGATGAAACCGCGCCTGTCCTGCACGATGGACGAAACCGAAGAGTTGGACAGACCGTCGCGCGTCCCGAGGACGGAGAAGAGAACCCTGCCGAGCGGCGCTTGAGACCGCGCACTCTCCCCGGCCGAAGCGGCGGCGTCCGCCGCGGGCGCGCCGGCCCCGGAGACGGCGACGCCGGAGAGGGCGAAAGCCGCAACGAGCGCAGAACTCGCGATCCTGCGCCCCATGCCCCATCGACGACTCTTCATACTGCCTCGGATGATACCCGAGCGCGGGGGAAAAACAATACGAAAATGGTCCCTTTGAAAATGCGGACGCATGAGCAATTTGAGGGTAGCGTTGACCGCCCCGAAAAATCGATGCATACTCGCCGACTATGAAACCAAGATCGGAACTGCTCTCCCGGCCCTTCGCGTCCGAACTCGTCGAGCGCTTCGTGCGCTATGTCCAGATAGACTCCACCAGCGACCGCCATGTCGAGGACATACCCTCGACGCCGAACCAATGGAATATCGCGAAGCTTCTCGTCAAGGAACTCGAGGATCTCGGCGTCGAAGACCTCGTCCTCGACGACCACTGTTATCTCATCGCGCGCCTTCCTCCCGGTCCCGGCCTCGAGAGCCGCCCCTCGATAGGCTTGATGGCCCACATGGATACGGCGAGCGATGTGCCGGGACAGGACGTGAAACCGCGCGTGGTCGCCGCTTACGACGGAGGCCCGCTCGTCCTCGGCTCCGCCCGAAGGTCCGCCGTTTCGGATGCCGCGGATCGGGGTTCCGCGGCATCCGAAACGCTCGTTCTCGATCCGGCCGAAAATCCCGACCTCGCCGAGCACGCGGGCGATACGATCGTGGTGACCGACGGCAGCACCCTCCTCGGCGCCGACGACAAGGCGGGCATCGCCGAGATCATGACCGCGGCGAGGTACATCCTCACGCATGACGACATTCCCCACGGGCCCATCGAGCTCATCTTCACGCCCGACGAGGAAACGGGCAAGGGCATGAACCTCTTCCCCCTGCAGAATCTCCGGTCGAAGATCTGCTACACCGTCGACGGAGGAAAGGCGGGCGAGATAGAAGCCGAGTGCTTCAATGCCTATTCCGTCAATGCCGAGTTCAAAGGGAGGTCGATCCACATAGGCTCCGCGCGCGGAAAGCTCGCCAACGCGGTAGCCATGGCGGGATCCTTCATATCGATGCTGCCGCGAAGCGAAAGCCCCGAAGCCACGGACGGCTGGTACGGCTACTACTGCCCCCTCGAAATGTCGGGCGGCATCGAGCGCGCCGCGGTCGAGGTCTTTCTGCGGGACTTCACGCGCGAGGGCATGGACCGCCGGATCGAAACCCTCGGGGCCCTCGCCAAGGCCGTCGAGGCGCAATTTCCCCTGGGATCGGTCGAGCTCACCGTCGCCAAGCAGTACCTGAATATGCGCGAAAAGCTCGACGAGCGGCCCGAGGTGCTCGAGCGCCTGATGGAAGCCGCCCGGAGAGCCGGAGCCGAGCCTTTCGTCATGCCCATCCGCGGCGGCACCGACGGCGCGCGGCTCACCGAGATGGGCGTGCCCACCCCGAACATGTTCACGGGCGGCTACAACTACCACAGCCGCTATGAATGGGCTTCGCTATCGGACATGGCGCTCGCGACCGACACCCTGCTCGAATTGGTGAACCTCTGGGCGCATGCCTAGAGGTTAGGCCTCCGGGCGCAAGCCTAGAGGATAGGATAGGCTAGGCTCGGCTCCCTGAACGAGCGCGGCCCATCGGGCTCGGAAAACGATATCTATTCCTTTCGATTCTATTGACAGTAACACGGGAGCCGGACTAAACTGCATCATATTGCTTCTATCAACAAAATCTCCGGAAGGAAGCATCGATGATTCGCCCCTCTCGTCTCGATTTTCTCAAAGCTTCCAAGCCGGGACACGTGATCCCGGTGCTCAAGAAGGTCGCGGCCGACCGCATCACCGCCATTGACGCCTACTACGCCCTCGGCGCGTCCTACCTCCTCGAGTCGGCGGGCGGAGGGAACTTCGGCCGCTATTCCTTCCTCGGAGTGGAACCGGTGGCGCGGCTGTCCATCGAGGGAGGGGTATGCCACCTCCGCGATGGAGCCCAGATGAGCGCCTTTTCGACGCCCGATCCGGTCCGCGCCATAGGCGAGCTGCTCCGCGCCCATCCCTTCGCCGGCGAGGGCGACCTCTCTCCCTTCCCGGGTGGAGCCGTGGGCTATCTCGGCTACGGCGTGGCCCGGCTCTGGGAAAAACTTCCGGACGTTTCGGCCAAGAGCGATCTGGGTCTCCCCGACGGGCTCTTCATGATTACGCGCTTCACTCTCGTCTTCGACAATCTGACGCACGATCTCAGTATAATCTGCAATGTCCGCGTCGAGGGCGACCCCGAGGCCGAGTACGTCGAGGCGATCAAGGGCATAGAAAGGCTCGAAGCCCTGCTCGAGCGTTCCGCGGCGGAAAGGACGGGAGCGCGCGTGCCGATAGCGGCGGGCGGGCGCCGCACGAATATGGATCGTCCTACCTTCGAGGCGGGCGTCGCACGGGCGAAGAAGCTCATCGAAGAGGGCGAGGTCATCCAGGTCGTGCTCTCGCAGCGCTTCAGCGTCGATTTCGCGGGCGAACCTTTCGAGATATATCGGGCGCTTCGCTCGCTCAATCCCTCGCCCTACATGTTCTACCTCGATTTTTCGGATTTCGTCCTGCTCGGCGCCTCGCCCGAAGTGATGGTCCGCGTCGACGGCGGCAAGGCCACGCTCCGCCCCATCGCGGGCACCAGGCGGCGCGGGAAAGATCGGCTGGAGGACGCGTCCCTGCGCGACGAGCTTCTCGCCGACGAGAAGGAGCGGGCCGAGCACATGATGCTCCTCGATCTGGCGCGCAACGACCTGGGGAGGATCGCCAAGCCCGGTACCGTCTCCGTGGACCGCCTGATGGAGGTCGAATTTTACTCGCATGTCATGCACATAGTCTCGGAGGTGTCGGCGGAGATGGGAGAGGGGGTGGATGTCTTCGATGTGATCCGGGCGGTCTTTCCGGCCGGCACGGTATCGGGCGCGCCCAAGATCCGCGCCATGGAGATCATCGACTCCATCGAGCCCGATCGGCGCGGATTCTACGCGGGGCTCGTCGGCTACTTCAGCTATCGCGGCGGCTTCGACTCCTGCATAGCGATCCGTTCGGCGATAGTGAAGGACGGGAAGCTCCACGTCCAGGCGGGCGCGGGGATCGTGTACGACTCGGATCCGGCGCGCGAGTACGAGGAGACGGTCAACAAGGCCGAAGCCGTCTTCGCCGCGCTCTCGACGATCGGAGGCCGACCGTGATTCTCATCATCGACAACTACGATTCCTTCACCTACAACCTGGCCCAGGCCTTCATGTCCCTGGGCGAGGAGGTGAAGGTCTTCCGCAACGACGGGATAACCGCCGACGAGGCCGAGGCCCTCGATTTCGACCGTCTGGTCGTTTCGCCCGGCCCCGGCGTTCCGGAGTCGGCGGGGAGATCGATCGAACTCATACGGCGCTTCACGGGCAGGAAACCCATTCTCGGCGTATGCCTAGGGCACCAGGCGATCGCCGCGGCCTTCGGCGCGAAGATCGTGCGGGCCGGACGCATCATGCACGGCAAGGTCGACGAGATAACGCACGACGGAAAGTCCATCTATTCCGACCTGCCCAACCCCTTGCGCGTCATGCGATACCATTCCCTGGTCGTGAAGCCGGGAACCCTTCCCGAGGACTTCGAGGTGAGTTCGTCCTCTCCCGACGGCGACATCATGGGCATCCGCAACGTCGCCATGCGCATCGAGGGCGTCCAGTTCCATCCCGAATCTATAGGGACGGAGGAAGGCGGGCGCATCCTCGCGAACTTCCTCTCCGAAGCCAAGGAGAGACCCACGGCGAAGGCGCTCCTGAAGCGCGTGTTCGCCCGCGAATCGCTCGGCGCCGAGGAGGCGCGGGTCTTCATGGACAGGATCGCCGAAGGATCGGCCAGCCCTTCCCAGATCGGCGCCTTCCTCGCGGCCGTGACGCTCAGGGGCCCGACCGTGGAGGAGATCGTCGGCTTCGCGGCCTCTCTCAGGGGGCGGGCCCTCGAGCTCCCTCTGAAGTCGTCGGAGGGACTCATCGATACCTGCGGCACGGGCGGCGATTCCTCGGGGACTTTCAACATTTCCACGACGGCGGCCATCGTGGCCGCCGGCGCCGGCGCGAAGGTGGCCAAGCACGGCAATCGTTCCGTCACCTCGCGTTCGGGCTCGGCCGACGTGCTCGAGGCGCTCGGCGTCCCGGTGCGGCTTTCGCCGAGCGCCGCGGTCCGATCTCTGGAAGAGGCGGGCATGGCCTTCCTCTTCGCTCCCGATTACCACCCCGCCTTCAAAAACATCGCCGGCCCCCGCCGCGAGCTCGGCTTCCGCACTCTCTTCAATATGATGGGTCCCCTCATCAACCCCGCCCGCGTGAAGGCCCAGGTCATCGGCGTCTACGCCCCGGAGCTCACCGAGACCGTCGCGCGCGTCCTGGTCGAACTGGGGCACACGCGGGCCTTCGTCGTCCACGGCCTCGACGGGGTGGACGAACTCAGCCTGGCCGCGCCGACGAGAGTCACCGAGCTCCGCGACGGCTGGCTCAGGACCTGGACGCTCGAGGTCGAAGAGTTCGGTCTCACGCGCTGCAATCAGGCGGACCTCAGGGGAGGCGACGCCGAGCGGAACGCGCGCATCCTCGAGAGTATCCTCGCCGGGGAGGAAGGACCCAAGCGCGATGTGGCGCTGCTCAATGCAGCCGCCGCGATCGTCGTCGCCGGAATAGCCTCCGGCCTCCGCGAAGGCATCGAAGCGGCCCGCGCCTCCATCGACTCGGGCGCGGCCTCGCGGGTGCTCGAAGCCCTCCGCGCGCAGAAGTCGCGCCCGTGAGCGGCCCGGGCATTCTGGGGGCCATCGCCTCCGAACGCGCGGCCGACGTCCGGCTCGCGAAGAAGTCGAGGCCCGAAGCTTCGCTTTCCCGCGAAGCCTCCGCTCCGCGGCCCCTCTTTCGCGGAGGCGGCGGTGTCGTCCTCATCGCCGAATGCAAGCGGGCCTCACCCTCGCGCGGACTGCTCGTCGAGCGCTACGAAAGCGCGCGCATCGCGGCCGCCTACGAACGGGGCGGCGCGAACGCGATATCGGTGCTCACGGAGCCGCGGCATTTCCTCGGTTCCGACGCGGACCTCTCGGCGGTCAGGGCCGCCACGGGGCTGCCCGTCCTCCGCAAGGACTTCATTGTCGACGCCTACCAGATACGCGAGGCCTGGGCCATCGGCGCCGACGCCCTCCTCCTCATAGCGGCCCTCCTCGACCGGACGAGAATCGCCGAGTTCGCCGCCTGCGCCCGCGCCCTCGGCATGGAGACGCTTCTCGAGATCCACGGCGAGGAAGAGCTCGAGCTCGCCGCCGCGGCCGCCGACCTGGTGGACGCGGTCGGAGTCAACTCCCGCGAGCTTTCCAGCTTCGCCATGGACGCCTCGCGCCCGTCGCGCCTCGCCGCCCGCCTCGATTCGATCCTGCCCCGGGGCCTGCGCCGGGTGGCCGAGTCGGGGCTCAGGAGCGGCGACGAGGCGGCCGCCCTGAGGCGGCTCGGCTACGACGCCTTTCTCGTCGGCGAGCATTTCGTCACCGCGGAGGATCCGGAGGAGACCGTCCGCGAATTCGTGGCGCGGGTTCGAGCGGCGAGCCCGGGACGCGAGCCCGCGATCGAAGCGCGAGCCTCCGGGGTGGGACTCGCCGGAACGTCCGAAGGAGGACCACAGTGCGCCCGAGAGTGAAGATCTGCGGCATCACCCGCTTCGACGACGCCGCTCTGGCGCTCGGACTCGGCGCGGACGAAATCGGCTTCGTCTTCGCGGCCTCGCCCAGGCGCATAGCCCCCGAAGAAGCCGCCTCGATCGTCGAGCGGCTCGATCGGAAAGGATGGCTCGGAGGGAAAAGGACGGTCGGAGTCTTCGTCAACGAAAGGCCCGAAGAGATGGCTCGCATCGTCGCCCTCGTCGGTCTGGACGCCGTCCAGGTCCACGGCGACGAGAGTCCGGAAGACTGCGCCGCCTTCGGCTTCCCCTGGTACAGGGCTCTGAGGATCGGCTCGGAAGAGGAGGCGCTCTCGCGTTGCGCGGAGCCGTGGCATTGTCCGCGCATCCTCGTGGACGCGGCCGTCCGCGGAGCCTACGGCGGTACCGGACTCCGCCTCCTGCCGGCGGCCGCGCGCGCGGCCGCCGGAGCGACGCGCCTGGCGGGAAAGGATTTCTTCCTCGCGGGCGGCATCACCCCCGACAACGTCGCCGAGATCCTCGCGGCCGTCGGGCCCGATGGCATCGATCTGAGCTCGGGCGTGGAGGAGAGGCCCGGCAGGAAATCGCGACCCGGACTGGAGCGGCTTTTCGCCGAGATCGCCCGCTCCGAGGGCCGAATCGAACGCGGCGCGGGGAGCGGGCGTTCCCGCGCGCGGGAGGGGGAGGCGCAGTCGTGAACGATCGCAGAGAAGAGCGCTATTTCGGCGAGTTCGGGGGCCGATACATCCCCGAGATACTTCGCCCCGCCTTCGAGGAGCTGGAGTCGGCGTGGGAGTCGGCCCGCTCCGATCCGGCCTTCTGGGCGGAGTACGCGCGATTCGGCGCGGAGTATATAGGAAGGCCGACGCCCCTCGTCTTCGCCCAAAATCTCACGAAGCGCTTCGGCGGTCCGCGCATATACCTCAAGCACGAAGGGCTCGCCCACACCGGCGCGCACAAGATCAACAACGCCCTCGGCCAGGCCCTCCTCGCCGGGCGCATGGGCAAGAAGCGCCTCATAGCCGAGACCGGGGCCGGTCAGCACGGCCTGGCGACGGCGGCGGTGGCGGCGCGCCTGGGTTTCGAATGCGAAATATTCATGGGCGAAGTGGACATGGCGCGCCAGCACCCGAATGTATTCGGCATGCGCAATTTCGGCGCGACCGTGACCGGCGTGCGCGAAGGCGGCCGCACCCTGACCGACGCGGTGAACGCCGCCTTCAAGAACTGGACCGAGCGCGCGGATGACACTCACTACCTCCTGGGCTCGGCCCTGGGCCCCCACCCCTTCCCCACCATGGTCCGGGAGTTCCAGAGCGTCATCGGCAAGGAGACCAGGCGGCAGATTCTCGAGGCCGAGGACAGGCTGCCCGATCGGATCTATGCCTGTGTGGGGGGCGGCTCCAACTCAATAGGCATGTTCTCGGCCTTCCTCGAAGAGAAGGTCGAGTTGGTCGGTGTCGAAGCCGGAGGCAGGGGCCGCGAACCGGGGCAGCACGCCGTCCGCATGGGCGGCGCGGCGAGGATCGGCATAGTCCAGGCCTACAAGTCCTACTTTCTCCAGGACGAAAGCGGCTCGCTGTGGCCCACCCATTCCCTCAGCGCCGGGCTCGACTACGCCGGGATCGGGCCTCAGCTCGCGCAGTTGGGCTCGACGGGACGCATCCGATTCACGAGCGCGAGCGACGAGGAAGTGCTCTCGGCCCTGAAGCTCACCGCGAGGTCGGAGGGCATCGTGCCGGCGCTCGAATCGGCCCACGCGCTCGCCGGCGCCTTCCGCGAAATGCCCGACCTGCCGCCCCAGGCACTCGTCGTCATCAACGTCTCCGGGCGCGGCGACAAGGACATATTCATCACGGCTCCGCGTCTCGACGGCGAGGACTGGCTCGCTTTTCTCGAAACCGAGGTGGCGGCCATTCGAAACGGAGAGCGAAAATGAGAGGGATCGACAGACTCCGCGCCCGGCTCGAAGGATCGGAGGATATGAAGCTGATGATCCATTCGGTCTGCGGCTATCCCGACATCGAGACATCCCTGCGCATTTTCCGCGCTCTGGCCGGCTCGGGAGCCGACATCATCGAGGCTCAGCTGCCCTTTTCGGATCCCTCGGCCGACGGTCCCCTGATCGTCGAGGCCAATCACGCGGCCCTGCGCGGCGGCGCGACCACCGAGGCCTGTTTCGAGATGCTGGACAGGCTCAGAAGATCGGTCGACGTGCCTATCGTCGTGATGAGCTATGTCAATCCTCTCTTCTCGTACGGCATAAAGCGGGCCGTCGAGCGCATGGCGGCGATCGGCCTCGACGGCATGATCGTCCCCGACTACCCCGACGACGAGCCCGAGCTGGGCCTCGACCGACTCGGCGAGGATGCCGGACTCGCCTTCGTTCCGCTCATCGCTCCCTCGACCGACCTCGATCGCGCGATGCGCCTCGCGGGTCGCGTCTCCTCGCCGCTGCTCTACGCCGTGCTGCGCCCCGGCGTCACCGGACGCGCCACGGAGATAGACACCGTAGCGGCCGAACGCCTCGCCCGACTCCGCGAGCGCACCGGAAAGTTCGTAGGCGCGGGCTTCGGTATCGGCAGGCGCGCACAGGTAGAGGCCCTCCGCGGCCGTGCCGACTGTGCCATAGTCGGAAGCGCATTGCTCGCGGCAATCATGACTGCCGCGAAGCTCACCGATCCATCGTATCGTGCCGATCCATCGTATCGTGCCGATCCATCGTATCATGCTGATCCGGCGGAGGCGGCGGGCGCGTTTCTGCGCGGGCTCGTCCCTCCGCGACTGCGGGAGACATAGCCGACGCCTTCTATATCAGGGATTTGCGCGAAGAGCGCCGGCGATCGACTCTTGAAATCGGTTCAAGCGACTTCAACCCTCGCAGTTCTGCCGTAGAAGATACTTATCCTCTAAAGTTTCCTTCCAAAGCGATAGATAGTTCCTCTGAAATCCCGGAATGGAAGCCTTGTAATACCGGACATTTCGATGTTCCTCGGACCTTTCCTTGCAATATGGAACGAATGAAAAATCGTCATTCGCGACATGGACAACGGTAAAAACCGTTTCATCGTCTTTCAGATATTCCAATATCGTATTCGCCCCAGTCACTTCCTCGACGTACTTTAGAGTAGACTTCGCGGATATCAGAGCTGATTTGGAAAAGAAGAAAAAATTATGGAAAGTGGGAACGGACTCGATCATGATTCGCAAATTTTCCAACACTTCCCTATTTTCGCCATTCTGCATTCTTTCGATCTTATGGTTCAGGATCTCCAGGGCAGCCTCTTTCGTCATAAATGCCCCCGTAAACGAAGCTTACGCATAATTTCATCATACTTTGGCCGATCGTCAAGGACTCCAATCGACATACCGCCGCTTAGCGTTTCACGCACATGGCGATTCCCATCCGCCGCCGTCGCGCAGGTCGCCGGAGGCGACCCCTACAACCACTTCCCTACAGCCCGGCGGCGGGATGGCGCTTCCGAATTTGCCATTCGCATTTCAGGGCTGTTCCACGCACATCGCTATGCCCATCCCGCCGCCGTCGCGCAGGTCGCCGGAGGCGACCCCTACAACCACTTCCCTACAGCCCGGCGGCGGGATGGCGCTTCCGAATTTGCCATTCGCATTTCAGGGCTGTTCCACGCACATCGCTATGCCCATCCCGCCGCCGTCGCGCAGGTCGCCGGAGGCGACCCCTACAACCACTTCCCTACAGCCCGGCGGCGGGATGGCGCTTCCGAATTTGCCATTCGCATTTCAGGGCTGTTCCACGCACATCGCTATGCCCATCCCGCCGCCGTCGCGCAGGTCGCCGGAGGCGACCCCTACAACCACTTCCCTACAGCCCGGCGGCGGGATGGCGCTTCCGAATTTGCCATTCGCATTTCAGGGCTGTTCCACGCACATCGCTATGCCCATCCCGCCGCCGTCGCGCAGGTCGCCGGAGGCGACCCCTACAACCACTTCCCTACAGCCCGGCGGCGGGATGGCGCTTCCGAATTTGCCATTCGCATTTCAGGGCTGTTCCACGCACATCGCTATGCCCATCCCGCCGCCGTCGCGCAGGTCGCCGGAGGCGACCCCTACAACCACTTCCCTACAGCCCGACGGCGGGATGGCGCTTCCGAATTTGCCATTCGCATTTCAGGGCTGTTCCACGCACATCGCTATGCCCATCCCGCCGCCGATGCACAGCGTCGCAAGGCCTTTCTTCGCCTTTCGCCGCTTCATCTCGTGCAGCAGGGTGACGAGGATACGCGCCCCCGAGGCGCCTATCGGGTGGCCGATGGCGATGGCGCCGCCGTTCACATTGACCCTCGCCATGTCGAGACCGAGCTCCCTGGCGACGGCGAGCGCCTGAGCGGCGAAGGCTTCGTTGGCCTCGATGAGGTCGACATCGTCGAGCCGCCAGCCGGCGCGTCCCAGCGCGAGACGTACGGCCTCGACGGGGCCCATGCCCATGATCGAGGGGTCGACGCCGCGCCAGGCGTAGGACGCGATGCGCGCCATCGGCTCCAGTCCGCGCCGCCCGAGACTGTCTTCGTCGAGCACGAGGAGGGCCGCGGCGCCGTCGTTGATGCCGGACGCGTTGCCCGCCGTCACCGTACCCTCGCTCCTGAATGCGCCCTTGAGCTTGGCGAGAGACTCGGGAGTCACGCCCGCCCGGGGAAACTCGTCCCGGTCGAAGGGCACGGGCTCGCCCTTACGCTGAGGAACCGCGACGGGAACGATCTCATCGTCGAATCGCCCCTCGGCTTGGGCCCGCTCGGTCCTGTTCTGGGAAAGAGCGGCAAAGGCATCCTGGTCGGCCCGGCTGATCCCGTACTTCACGGCGATGTTCTCGGCGGTGATGCCCATGTGATAATCGTTGAAAATGTCCCAGAGTCCGTCGCTGATCATGGAGTCCACGAGACTGCCGTCGCCCATGCGGTAGCCGGTGCGGGCCTGTCTGAGGATGTAAGGCGCCTGACTCATGCTCTCCACGCCGCCGGCTATCACCGCCGCGGCATCGCCTGCCTTGACCGCCTGGGCCGCGGCCGCGACGGCGCGCAGCCCCGAACCGCAAACCATGTTGACGGTCTGCGCAGTCTTTTCGACGGGGATGCCCGACTTGACCAGGACCTGCCTTGCCATGTTTTGTCCCAGCCCCGACTGGAGAACGCAGCCGAGCGTCAGCTCGTCGATATCCCCCGGCTCGATGCCCGTGCGTTCCAACAGGGCGCGGACTACGGTCCTGCCGAGCTCGACCGCGCCCACCGAGGCCAGTGCTCCGCCGAAGCTGCCCACGGCCGTGCGAATTCCATCCGCTATGTACACTTCCTTCATCGCTTTCCTCCTCGAGTGGATTTCAGAACCCTCCGCCGGCCCGCTTCACGAGACATCGGAGCAATGGCAGGTGCTCATCACGACGACGTCGGCGTCGGTATGTTCGATGATCCATTCGGGTGTGTAGGGCTTGAACCATTCGAGAATGTAGAATTTCCCGCCCATCACTTCGAAGTAGCCGATGTCGGTCACCACGAGATTGACCTCGCCGGCCGCAGTGAGCGGCAGGGAGCAGCGGCGTTTCAGCTTGGACGAGCCCGACTTTTCGAAGTGCGTGGTCGCGCCGATGACGACGCGCGAGCCCGCGACGAGGTCCATAGCGCCGCCCATTCCCGGCACCATCCTGCCGGGGATTTTGTAGTTGGCCAGATTGCCGTGCTGGTCGACCTCGAGGACGCCCAGGACCGTGTAATCGACGTGCCCCCCGCGGATGATCCCGAAGCTCGTCGCCGAGTCGAAGAAGCAGCCGCCGGGCAGGACCGAGACGGCCTGACCGCTCGCGTTGGTCAGGTCGGCGTCTTCCTCCCGGAGCGCGGGAAGCGGCCCCAGGCCGAGCATGCCGTTCTCGGACTGGAGCACCACCGTGACCTCCGACGGAAGGTAGTTGGCCACGAGGGTCGGCAGTCCGATGCCGAGGTTGACGACGTCGCCCGTCTTGAAGATGTGGGCGATGCGCCGCGCGATGATTTCCTTGTTCTCGACGTATTCTATCATGTCCGTCTCCTACTCGGCCGAGCGCACGAGAAAATGCACGAAGATGGAAGGGGTATGGACATCGTCCGGATCGATCTCGCCGATCTCGACGATCTCCTCGACCTCCGCGATGACCAGGGCGCAGGCCGAGGCCATGATCGGGTTGAAGTTGCGCGCCGTCTTCGAATAGCGCAGGTTGCCCGCGCGGTCGGCCTTCTTGGCCTTGACGATCGCGATGTCTCCGGGCAGAGGCAGCTCGAGGAGAAATCCCCTGCCCTCGATGGTGAGCACCTGCTTGCCCTGTTCGACTTCCGTGCCGAGCCCCGTCGGAGTGAGAAAGCCGCCGAGACCGTTCCCGGACGAGCGAATGCGCTCCGCGAGAGTCCCCTGCGGGACGAGATCTACTATGGTCTCGCCGGCGTTCATCTGCCGCTGAGTCTCGGGGTTCGTGCCGATGTGCGACACTATGACGCGCGAAAACTGACGATTCGCGATGAGCGGCGCCACGCCGGTCATCCTACCCGTCTTGGGATCGAAGATCGACGTGTCGTTGGCGACGAGAGTGAGTCCTTTCGTGCCCGACTTCGCCAGCTCGGCGATGACTCCCTCCGGGGAGCCGCAGCCCAGAAAGCCCCCGATATGGACGGTCATGCCCTCTTTGACCTTGGCCGCCGCCTCCGCGGCCGATATCACCGGTTTCCGCACCACTTCCCACCTCCTGATCGCACACACATTAGAAAGCAAGACCAAGGGGAGGCACAGAGAAGAGAGAAAAAAGCTCGGTGAACGAGCGCGCGGAGATTCCAACCGCCATTCGCTCCCTCACCCTTCCCATCTTCCTCCCGTTACTCCTCTTCTCTCTCCCTCTTCCCTCCGCGCCTCTGTGGCCAATCCCTTCTCCCCTATCGGAACCCTCAAAGAATCAGCCACGGAGACACAGAGAAGAGAAAAAGTTCGATGAGCGAGCGCCGAGACTTCAACAGCATATCCCCTCCCCCTCATCATCCTCCCACTACTACTCCTCTTCTCTCTCCCTCTTCCCTCCGTGCCTCTGTGGCCAATCCCCTCATGCCCTTGCTTTTTCGACAAGCTTCTTCACGATGAAGGTCGCAACGTCGTTCGCGTAGGCGCCTCGGCAGAATCCGACATCGTAGCCCAGCTCCACGGCGAGCTTGTTCGAAATGCGCGGCCCTCCCGCGACGCAGATGTAGCGGCTGCGCTCGCCCCTGGCTTCGAGGAGCTCTATGAACTGGGTCATGTTCCGGATGTGGACATCCTTCTGCGTCACGACCTGGGACACGAGTATCGCGTCGGCACCCACCCGTTCGGAGTACTCGATGAGCTTTTCGTTGGGAACCTGCGCCCCAAGATTGTGCGCATCGATCATCGGATAGCGCTCGAGGCCGAAGTGATGATTGTAGCCCTTCATGTTCATGATGGCGTCGATGCCGACTGTGTGCGCGTCGAAGCCCGTGCAGGCGCCCACCACCACGATCTTGCGGCCTATTTGGGAGCGTATGAACTCGTTCACCCCGTCCATCGAGAGAGACTCGTCGGCACAGTGGGCCTCGTCTGCCCTGACCCCTTCGTAGTCGATGCCGCGTTCGGTCCCGGCGTAGGCGACGTAGAAGGAAAAATCGTCGGCCAGGGCGGCTGAGTGCACGATCTCGCAGTCCTTGAAGCCCCAGCCGAGAATCATGAGGCGGGCCGCCTCCCTCCCGCGCGGCCCCTCCGGCACGGGAAGAGCGAAAGAAAGCTGTACCTTGCCGTCGTCCAACGTGTCCCCGTAGGGACGGATCACATTCGCCATATTTCACCTCACAGCATTGCTTCCGGCAGAAAATCCAAGCCACAGATGCACCGAGACGGAGAGGGGATAAGAGAGAAAAGGAACCTGCCCGTCGAGTTCCGACATACGATCCTCTCCCTCTGTGCCTCCGTGGCTTCTCCCCAATTCCCTCTGTGCCTCCGTGGCCATCTTTGTTCATAAAGGGGGGAGACTTCCCCCTTCCCGATCTCCTTACGCAAGTCCGACCCCTTTTTTCAGGGCTTCTTCGACCGGATTCCAGTAGTCCGGCCCCTTCTTGACGAGGCCGTCGAGCCCCTTGCCGCCGTCCTTGGAGCGCTTGACGTCCGCGAACATGCCCAGCTCGATCGCGTTCATGAGCCCAGTCCGGTCGATCTCTTCCAGGAATTCCACTGTGCGTTCCAGGACCTCGCGCGCCCTGGTCTTGATTATGCCGCCGTCCTTGAACTCGATCTCGTCCGAGAGACCGGACATGTTGCGCATCACGTACTTGGCCGACTCGAGACCGATGAATCTGTCCATCATGAGGGGAGTGTGGATGGCCTCGGTGAGCATGCCGAGGAGATGGATGCCCTGGTTCGTGGCCTTGGAGACGAAGTTGAACATATTGTCCATGACGAGACCCTGGAAAATGTCGCCCGACATGAACTTGGTGGGCGGCATGTACTTCAGCGGATGATCGGGGAAAATCTCGCGGGCCATCTGCGCCTGGGCGAGCTCGTAGAGGAACCCGTTTTCGATCGCGGGATCCATCTCCATCGCATGGCCCAGGCCCATGAGCCGCGCCGGGAGCCCGGCGGCGTAGGCGAAGCGCTCGTTCAGGAGCTGGCTCGCCAGGACGGTGTAGGCTTTTTCGAAGGCGTCGCTCGTGGTGAGGTAGTTGTCCTCGCCCGTGTTGATCGTGATGCCCGCATAGGCGTCGATCATGCGGCTGAGCTTCTGGTCGACGAAGGTGCGGTACATGTTGATGTCGCGGAAGAGAATGCCGTACATCGAGTCGTTGAGCATCATGTCGAGGCGTTCGAGGGCGCCCATCGCGGCGATCTCCGGCATGCAGAGGCCCGAGGCGTAGTTGGTGAGCCAGATGTAGCGCTTCTCGCGCTCGGCGATTTCGTCGAGGGCCGTGCGCATTATGCGGAAATTCTCCTGGGTGGCGTAGGTGCCGCCGAAACCTTCGGTGGTGGCGCCGAAGGGAACGTAGTCCAGGAGACTCTGGGCCGTGGTGCGGATGACCGCGATGACGTCGGCTCCTTTGAGCGCCGCGGCCCGGGCCTGCTTCACGTCCTCGTAGATGTTGCCCGTCGCGACGATGAGGTAGAGGAGCGGCTTGTTGTTGCGGTCCTTGAACTCGGCGAGCTTGGCGTCGCGGCGCTCGCGATTTCTGCGCACCCGGGAGAGACCCGAGTCGACGAGCTCTTCGGCCCTGCGGCGGATGTCCGCGCGGTCGCCCAGGACCTGGTCCGCGACGCGGTAGCCGGCGGCGATGCGCGAGTTGAGCTCGGCCGGGCTGCCGCCCGTCTTGGCGAGGGCGTTGACGTACCACACGAGGGCTCCGCCCTCCAGCCTGGCCGGGTCGGCTGCGCGCAGCTGATCGACCACCAGGTTCGGAACGGGCACGCCCTCCGGGTCGGCGCCGTCCGCGCCCAGGAGGCGCAGGGTCGCGCGCTCCACCGTGACCGTGGTATGCGCGTCGATGAACTCGAGAACCGGTGCCGCGATGGTCGCGGCGAGCTCTCTAGCCCGGGCTATTCGATCGCCCGGAAGACCGAGTTTCTCCTTCATGTCATTCCCCCATCGGCGGAGGGTTGGACTCTTTCCCCGCCGCATAGATCGATTTCGCCCGTTCCACGATGCCCTCTTCCAGACCGAGGAGGGAGGCTATGGCGATGGCGTCGCTCCCCCCCGCGCCTTCGTCTCTCGCCTCTACTATCTCGTAACGCATCATGCCGTTGATCTTCCTGATGCGGTCGGCCAGCGGTTCGTCCGCCCCGATGATTTTGTCCGCGGCCTCGCGGTCGAGTCCCCGCATGCGCAGGAACCGCGCGCCCGCTGCCCGCCGGATGCCGTGGAAGTGCGTCGAGAACACGAACCTGCCCCGGCCGGCGCGCGCGAGGAACTCGATCGCGGCGGAGAGGATCGCCTCGGCTTCGCGCGAGCCCGTCGTGCGGGCGAACTCGTCGAAGACGATGAATGCGTCCGGCGCTCCGATCCCGGAGGGGCCGACGGCCTCCATGAAACTGCGCATCTCGAAGCCGAATCCCGAAAGGCCGCGATCCTCGCGGTGGCGATCTTCGTCGCGATGGCGGCCGGCCGTCCCGCCGACATAGACGATGCGCGAGTGAACCGAGCAGGCGAAGCTCGACGCGGGGACGAAGAGGCCCGCCTGCGCGAGAATCTGGAAGAACAGCAGGCTCTGGAGCGCGACGGTCTTGCCGCCCATGTTCGAGCCGAAGATCACGGCCGCCCTCTCGGCGAGATCGAGGCCGAGCGGCGTATAGCGCAGGCCGAGCTCTTCGCAGTCCCAGAGGCAGGGCAGGAAACGCCCCGCCGCGACCCCGAGCGAGAGCGAGCCGAGATCCGGCCGAACGAGGCCGTACTCCCGCGCGAGCCGGGCCCCGGCCAATGCCAGATCGAAGGCGCATATCGCGTCGACGTAGGCGCGCAGATGCCGCGACTCGGCCGCCGCCGCGGCGGAGATCGAGGCGAGCACCTCTTCCTCGGCCTCGCGCTCCCTGGAAGCGAGCAGCGAGCGCTCCTGCTCGAGTAGGAGAACCCTTTCGCCGTCACGGAGCCTCACGACGCAGGACCGTCCGTCGTAGGCCTCCACCATGAAGGCGAGCGGGCCCGCCGACCCGGACCCGGCCGCATTTTCCGCCGCCGGCTCGGCGCAGGCCTCGACGAGCGCCAGGGCTTCCTCGTTGCGGACGAGGAGAAAGTCGCGCCCCGCGAAATCGAGACCGTGGTCGCGGCGGGCGGCGTCGAGACTGCGGCCGCGCTCCAGCCCGATCGACTCGTCGACCGCCGCGATGCGTCCGCGAATTTCCGGAAGCGAGGCATGGTAGGCGTCGGCGATGAAAAATGTCTCCGGGTCGGAGCCGCCCAGGTCGAGCCGGGCGGCGAGTTCGGCGGACTCGAAGTCGAGACCGAAAGCGCGCTTCGTCGACTCGTCGACGAGGGCCAGGACGGCCCGATAGTTCGAGAGAAACTTCTTGATCTGGAAGAGCTCGACGAGATCGAGGCCGTTCGATTCCCGACGATCGGCGGCGAGGCTTCCGAAGGGGAGCCTCGGAAGCCTCCTGAGATGGTAGCTCAGGCGGTCGAGCGAGGGCCCCTCGCCCCTGTCCAGAAAAGCGAGCGCCGCCTCCGTGGCGTCGTAGAGCTCCTCGATCCGGCTCCGGTCGGCGAAAATCCGGCGCTCCTCCTTCGCCTCCTTGCCGTAGGGCGTCAGCGGCGAATAGCGCGACCAGAATTCCTCGACGCGCGCGAAGCCCCAGGTTTCCCGCGTGGCGGCGCACATCGCGGTGCCGGCCGCCCGCTCCGCGGCGCGGGCCGCGCGCCCTTCGGCGTCGCGGCGACCCGCAGGTTCCACGCCCGGTCTTCTCCCGGGCTCAGGCATGGACTGCCTCGTTGGGATCGAAGCAGATGAACCGCTCGATCGAAGGATCGTGGAGCGCCGCCAGGAAGCGCTCGCGCGACAGGTCGCGCAGCATGACCACGAAGCCGCCGAACTCGACGCCGTTTCTCACGGCCAAGGCGCGCGTGCGCAGCAGGGCCGCGAGAGCCGGAGCGTCCAGGAACACCTTCGTGAAGCTCTCGACGAGTATGCTTCGCGCCGAATCGGGTACGCGGGAGAGAGTCTCCGCCGTCAAGGGGCCTTCGATGACGGCGAAGGGTTCGGGCAGACCGGCGGCCTTCGCCGAAGCGGCGGCCGAAGCGGCGGCCGAGGCGGCCGAGGCGGTCGGAGCGGCGGCCGAGGCGGCGGTCGGAGCGCCGGCGGGGACGTCGAGAACCGGCAGCGTGACCAGCCTGTGCAAGCGCCTAAGGTCGCGGCAGCCGCGATCGAGCCCGCCCGGCGAAATGCGCGCGACGTAAAGGAAGCGAGTGTCCGCGAAAGCGGAGGCCTGCGTTATGCGATTTATGGCCCCGTCGACGAGGATGGTGCGCGCCCAGCGTTCCTCCCGTATGCGTTCTATGGCCCAGGCCGCGTGCTCGTTGCACTCGGCGCCGACGAGGACGATCCGGCCGCGCCTTCGCGCCCGGGCTATCGCCAGTCTGCCAAGGGCCGTCGAGCCGGGCAGCACGTCGAGTATCTCCGGAAGGCAGGAGAAATTCCGCAGGTGCCGCTCCGGGCCGACGAAGACTTCGCCGGGGCGGCACTCCAGGGCCGGCCGAGAGCCGAGGCGAGGCCCCCCCTCCCCCGCCTGCGCTTTCGAGGATTCTCCCTCGAGGCCCACGGCGAGTATCGCGGGCCTCTCGCCCTCCTCCCGCACGATGGCGAGGAGTCGGTTCACGAGCGTGGTCTTGCCGCAGCCCTTCTCGGCCCCGGTCACGAAGGTCACGCGACCCAGGAGATCCGAGCCAGAAAGTTGCACGGAAGCGGGGCTCCGGCCGGTCGCGCGCTCAGCGCGTCTCGTTGCGCGCGGCACGCACGAGGTTCCTGGGTTCGATGACCTTGTCGACGCCGTCGAGAAGACGGGCGACGCCGCAGCTCGCCTTGAGCGCCGGTTCGTCCCTGCAGATCCTGCACTGTCCGCAGCTGTCCTCGTAGTGCCGCGGCTCGTCGTAGGTGGTGATGACTCCCTCGAAGTTGCGCAGGATGACGCGCTTCTCGTTGGAGGTGATGAGATAGCTCGGCATCACGGGGATCTTCCCTCCGCCTCCGGGCGCGTCGACCACGAAGGTCGGCACCGCCATGCCGGTCGTGTGGCCTCTGAGATTCTCGACGATCTCGATCCCCTTCGAGACGGTGGTGCGGAAGTGTCCGATGCCCCGCGAGAGATCGCACTGGTAGATGTAATAGGGTTTGACCCGGACGGTCAGCAGCTTCTGGACGAGTTTCTTCATGAGCACCGGGCAGTCGTTGACGTCGCGGAGCAGGACCGATTGATTGCCCAGCTGAATACCCGCGTCGGCGAGCTTGCGGCAGGCCTCGCCGGCCTCGGCCGTGATCTCGTTCGGATGGTTGAAGTGCGTATTGACGTACAACGGGTGATATTTTTTCAACATGTTGACCAGATCATCGGTCACCCGCATGGGCATGACGACCGGGGTCCGGGTACCGAGACGGATGATTTCGACATGGGGAATCGAGCGGAGCCTCGAAATGATACTCTCGAGTCTGTCGTCGGAGAGGACGAAGGGATCGCCGCCCGAGATGAGCACGTCGCGGACGACGGGGGTTTTCGCGATATAGGCTATGGCCCTGTCGATGTTCTCCTCGGGCATGTGCATGTCCTCGAAGCCGACCAGACGGCGCCGCGTGCAATGACGGCAATTCATGGAACAGATATTCGTGACGAGGAGCAGCACCCTGTCGGGATAACGGTGCGTGAGGCCGGGCACCGGCGAATCGACATCCTCGTGCAGGGGATCCTCCTGGTCGGAGGGATCGTCGAAGGTCTCGGGGAGACGCGGTACCGCCTGCAGTCTGATCGGACAGACCGGATTGTCCTGGTCGATGAGCGACGCATAGTAGGGAGTGATGGCCATCCGGAAGATAGCGAGAACCTTCTCGACATCCTCTCGAGCACGGTCCGTCAGGGGCACGACTTTGGAAAGAGTCTCCACGTCCCTGATGTCGTTCTTCATCTGCCAGTGCCAATCGTTCCACTGCTCGGGCGTGACATCCTTGTACAGTGGTATTTTTCTGTAGTCGTGGCTCAGGTACTCGTGCATAAACACTCCTTTGGTAGACCGCAGCATTGGCTCGAGGCATGGAGGCACGGAGAAGAGAGAAAAGAAATTGAGGAAAGAAGAAAAGCGGTAATTCCAATTGTGACCCGCCCCCCCGCCCTTTGCCCTCATCCGGCACCATCCTCACTCCTCTCCTCTCTCTCCCTTCCCTCCGTGCCTCTGTGGCATATCTCTTCTCTTTCTTACAGGCCCTTCAAAGAATCGAGCCACAGAGGAAGAAGGCAGAAGAAGTCCGATGGGAGCGAGAGCCGAGATTCCAGTTGCAAGCCGCCCCTTCACCTTATCTTCCTCCCCATTATTCCTCTTCCCTCTTCCTCTTTCCCCCTCCGTGCCCCTGTGGCTAATTCCCTTCTTCTAATTCTTCAGCTTGAGGTACTTTCGCACATCGTCGGGTTCGGCGGGGCTCAGATCGGCCTCGCGGGCGATGCGTGCGGCCCGCTCGACGAGTTGGGCGTTGGATGTCGCGAGGACGCCCTTCGAGAAGTAGACGTTGTCTTCGAAGCCCACGCGGATCCAGCCGCCGCGGGCGATGGCTCCGTACTGGGCGGGAAGCGAGGCTCGGCCTATGCCCATGACCGTGAAGTCCGCGCCGGGCGGCATCGCGGACACGAAGGCTTCCAGGGTCGCGACGCTGTAGGGGACGGCTCCCGGCACGTTGAGCACGAATCCGTAATGCAGCGGCGCCTCGATGAGCCCTTCCTTCAGCAGCATCCGGCTTGCGTACACGTGCCCGAGATCGAAGCACTCGAGCGTGGGCCTGACCTTGTGGGCGCGGAACTGGGAGGCGAACTCGCGCATGAGGGGCAGCGTGTTGACGATGTAGTCGTTTCCGAAGTTGACGGTGCCGCAGTCGAGACTGGCCATCTCCGGCTCGAGCTCCACCACGGGGCGGAGCCGCTCCTCGGCCGTGTCGCCCACCGCTCCGCCCGTGGTGATCTCCACGACGATGTCCGTCCTGCGCCGTACCGCGGCGATCACTTCCTTGAACCGCGCGGGGCTCTGGGTGGGCGCTCCCTCCGGCGTGCGAACGTGAAGGTGGAGAATGGCCGCCCCGGCCTGGCGTGCCTCGTAGGCGGTCCGAGCCACTTCATCGGGCGTCATCGGAAGCGCCGGGTTCTGCGCCTTGCTCGTCTCCGCCCCCGTGCACGCGCAGGTGATCACTATCTTACCGTCCATAATCGCTCCATCGGAGATGAATATGCCACAGAGACACAGGGCACGGAGAAGAAGCCGAGAGCAGGTTTCGAATCACAGTACGATCCTTTTCAATCCTTTACGAAGCGTTTCCAGCCCAAAATTCAATATTAGACCTACCTTCCATCCGCCAAGCTTCAGATAGGTGAGCACCTGCGCATCAAAGACGGGATGCATGAGTTGAACCGACTTCAACTCCAGAACTATCGCGTTCTCCACGACGAAATCCGCGCGAAAGCTGCCGTTCAACTGTTGACCCTTGTAGAGGACAGGCAATTGAATCTGACGCTGGAAGGCAAGTTCCGCTTCGGCCATTTCAATCGTCATTGCCTCTTCGTATACGGATTCGAGAAGACCCGGCCCAAGCTCCGTATGAACAGTGAGGGCACAACCGATGATGCGCTCAGTCAGTTCTCGGTGTGGGTATCGTTCTACAGCATCCACTTTTTGCATATTCCTCTTCTCCTCGACGATATCTCTTACTCTGTGCCTCCGTGCCTCTCTTCCTGATTGCCTTCTCTAATTCGCCGGAAACTTCTTTGCGGTGAGCTCCAGGCTCTCGGCAATGGCCGTGAGCGCCCTTTCCAGATCCGCGTCCGTATGCCGATGCGCGATGTACCAGTGGTGGAATGGCTGGACGAACAGCCCGCGCCTGATGGTCTGCGTGTAGAAATACTCGCGCCGCGCCTTGTAGATCTTTTCGCCGGCGCTGCCCGGACCTTCGCCTGACGCCTGATCGAAGGTGACATAGGGCATCGGCGGTATCCCGGAGACGGAGCAGGGCACCTTCGAATCGGCCACGATCTTCCGGAGCCGCTCCAGGAAGACCGTACCCCGCGCCCAGATCGAGTCGGGCACCTTCTCGCGCTCAAGGATGTCCAGGCACTTCATCGCGGCGACCATCTCGAGGCTGTTGGGGAAGAAGGTGGAGGAGACGAAGACCTTCTTCTCGGCGATCTGCATGAACTCGCGCCTGCCGGCGACCGCGCTGATGGCGTAGCCGTTGGCCATGGCCTTGCCGAAGGTGCCGAGGTCCGGCGTGACGCCGTAGCGCTCCTGTGCTCCGCCCATCGAGACGCGGAAGCCCGTGCGCACTTCGTCGAAGATGAGGACGGCGCCGTGCTTGGTGGCGAGCTCGCGTACGCCCTGGAGATAGCCCGCGGGGGGTGCGACGACGGGGTGGGCGTTGGGATGGCCGACCGGCGTGACGATGATGCCGGCCACTCGGCCCTCGTACTCCTCGAGCTTGGCCTCGAGATCGTCCAACTTGCCGTACTCGAACTCGACGGTGAGGCCGGTGAAGTCCTCGGGCACGCCGCCCTTCACTTCGACGCACCAGTCGTGCCAGCCGTGGTAGCCGCAGCGGAGGATTACCTTGCGGTCGGTGCAGCCGCGGGCGATGCGCACGGCGAGGGTGGTCGCGTCGGAGCCGGTCTTGACGAGGATGACCTGTTCCGCGCAGGGCACCAGCTTCGCGATGCGCTCCTCGAGCCGGTTCTGCACGGGCTGGACGAGGGCGAAGCAGAAGCCCCTGCCCATCTGGGCCGCGACCGCTTCGTTGATCTCCTTCTCTTCGTAGCCGAGGATGATGGGGCCGTAGCCGCAGAGCATGTCGATGTAGTCGTTGCCGTCGACGTCGACGATGTGGCCGCCGTAGCCCCTGTCGAGGAAGATCGGATACTCGCCCTGCACGAAGTTGTAGGGTCTGCGGATGCCCATGACGCCGCCCGGGGAAAGCCTCTGGGCCTCGGCGAACATGGCCATGGATTTGTCGAGCTTGAGCTTGGGGAATTCAGTCGCCGGCATACGGCCTCCTACGTTAAGTCAAAATATCAGCTCTCATATCATCTTCACGCTACTCCTCTTCTCTCCCTCTCCCCTCCGTGCCTCTGTGGCATTCTCTTCTCCTCCCCAACGCCCCTCGAAGAATCAAGCCACGGAGGCACAGAGGAAGAAAGGAAAAGAAGCTTGGTGGAGCGAGAGCCGAGATTCCAATTACTCTCCCCCCCCATCCTCCCCATCACCCCTCTTCTCTCTCCCTCCCTCTTCCCTCCGTGCCTCTGTGGCATTCTCTCCGCCTATTTCAGGACCGTTGAAGAATCAAGCCACGGAGGCACAGAGGAAGAAGGGAGAAGAAGCTTGGTGGAGCGAGAGCCGAGATTCCAATTACTCTCCCCCCCCATCCTCCCCATCACCCCTCTTCTCTCTCCCTCCCTCTCCCCTCCGTGCCTCTGTGACCTATCCCTTTCCTCACTTCACGTACTGCGTCTCGAAGAGCTTGCGCAGGCCGGGGTTCTCGCGCAGCTCCCAGAGAGTGATCTCCGCGTGATCCCTGGTGTAGCCGTTGCCGATGATCATGGTCACGTCCTTGCCGATGCCTTCGGCCCCGAGAGCGGCGCGCGTGAAACTCGTGGCCATCGAGAAGAAGTAGACCATGCCCTCGTCCTTCACGGGAAGAATCGAGGCCATCTCCGAGCCCTGGATGTTGACGCAGTTGATGCAGAGGTCGACCTCCATCCCGCCGTTGACCGCGAGCACGGCGTCGAGAACCTCGGTGGGCCTGGTGGCGTCGGCGGTGACGATCTCGTGGGCGAGCTTGAGCCGGGAAAGGGTCTCGCGCGAACGTTCGGAGTGGATGACGGCGATGACGCGGCCGGTGGGGCCTACGCGCTTCATGGCCTCGTAGCAGCATAGAATGCCGGACTTGCCGCCCGCTCCGAGAACGAGGACCGACATGCCCGGCTTCACGAGCTTGGCCGTCTGGGCGGGGGCCCCCGCGACGTCGAGGGCGGCGAGGGCGAGGCCCTCGTCCATGTCGGAGGGAAGTTTGGCGTAAATGCCGGACTCGAAGAGGATGGCCTGGGCCTCCACCTCGAGTCGGTCGATTTCGGAGTGAACCTTGAGTATCCTGCCGATCTTGAGGGGGGTGAGCAGAGAGATACGAGGCTCGCGATCCTGTCGCCGACCTCGAGGTCGCGGCCGGCGAGGGCCGAGCCGATCTTGGCCACGGTGCCGATGAGCATGCCGCCCGAGCCGGTGACGGGGTTCTGCTGCTTACCGCGGGCGGCGACGATGCCCGCGATGATGGACTTGATCTTTTCCACGTCGCCCGCAGCCTCTTCTTCGATCTGAGTGAAGGAAGCGGAGTCTATGTTGAGCGCGGTGACGTCGAGGAGGATCTCGTTGTCGTAGACGATCGACATGTCGTTGTTGAGCTTCTGCGCCGTCTGCGGCATTGCGCCCGCCGGCTCGACGACTCGGTGCGTACCATACTTGTTGCCCATCGGCATGGCGATCCTCCTTCGAGCTCGTGCTGCGCTGCTGCGGCGAGTTGCGCGGACTTCGAGGCCCGCCTCTGCGCTGTACTGATTGTACTCTTATACCCCGCAAAACGAGAGCCGTCAAGGTACAATAATTCGATATATATCGATACAGTCGTAGTTTAGGAATAGAGTACAGTTTCTGAAATCTGTCTCGCTGTTATGGGGCACCGAAGACTACACCGCCGTCTTTCTCCATAGTATACTCAGTCATCTTTGCGAGAGAGGAGTTCATATGCCCGGCCCCAAGAAGACCGATCCCAAGGCGCCCAAGTTCCTGGAGTTCACCATCACCGACCCGGAGGGAAGACTCTGGGGCAAACTCATCGCCCAGGAAAAGCAATTCTCATCCGGCTCCATCGGCTTCTATTGCAATGGAAAAGTCGAGAATCCCGAGAGCCACGAACGTTACCAGGCGGGTCTGAATCTCACGTTGATCGGCAGCAAGCCCGACCAGAGCTGAAGAGGAGCCGCCGCGTTATTGACCATTTCCCGATTCGCCCTTATAGTTTCGGCTATTATTTTGTCAGGAGGCTATGACGATGGCGGATTCTATGGCCGATAAGCTGAGAGCGCTCGACAAACAGAGAGCCGAAATACTGGATACGTTCATAAAAGAGCGGCAGGGACTCATCAAGCAGAAGAAAGCGGAATTGGCCAAACTCGAAGACGAACTGCATGCGGTTCTTTCTCCCGAGTCCGCGGGGAGAAGAAAAAATACTCCCGGGACCGCAAAGAAAGCCGCGAAAGCGAAGAGCGCATCGAAAGCGTCGAAGCTGCCTCCCGAGTTCACCGCCAAAGAGTTGGCCGGAATCGTCGAGGGCCTGAAGGAAGGCATCAAGGAAGCCGCCGAACTGAAGCCCTTCCTGATGAAGGGCCGTAGGATCCCCCTGATCAGCAAGGCGCTCGAGGCCTATAAGACCTTGGGCCCCAAGGATCGAACGGCGGAAGGGCTCGAAGCCGCGCTGAAGGGCCTGAAGGCGAAGAAGCCGGAATAGCCGTCCCGAAGCGGCGACGATGCCCCGCCCGCGAAGACGAGCGGGGCTTTTTACTGACCCGGCAATTGAAAAGCTGTCATCGCATCGAAAAAGGGCTTAGCCCTGCGGTCCTTTTTCGATGCTCACGTCAACTGTTTTATTGCCGGGTCAGTAATCCCCTGTCGCCTATACCCCTATAGGTAATCGAAATGTTGTGGTCCATCGCAATCTCGAAAAGGGCTTTCGGGCGGGCGGGCCATACGGCCTCGCGCCCGCGCGGTAGCTTTCCGCGTTGACAGAGACCGCCCCTCCGACTAAGGTGGCCGCGGAGGCGCCGTGAAGCGATTCGATGCCCTGATCCTCGCGAACAGATCCTTGGCCGAGAGCTGGCGCGAGCTCGTGGTGGAATGGGATCCTTCGGCGGGGTCTCCGGCGCCGGGGCAATTTTTCACCTTTCGCGCTTCGAGCTCGACCGATCCCCTGCTTCGCCGACCCCTGGCCTTCTCCGCATCGGAGCGGAACGCTTCTCGAGTCTCGGCGATCTACCAGGTGCGCGGACGGTCCACGCGGCTCCTGTCGGAGCTGGCGGCCGGCTCCCGCCTGGACATTCTCGGCCCTCTCGGGCGCCCCTTCCCCGCGCCCGAGGGGACCGAGAGGCCCATCCTGGCCGCCGGCGGCATAGGCCTCGGTCCCATCCTTTTTCTCGCCGGGGAACTCTCCGCGCGAGGGGCGCCCGTTTCGGAGCCCGCGCGGAGTGTACCCGCATCGGAGCCCGCGCGGAGTGTACCCGCATCGGAGCCCGTGGGCAGGGCACCCGCGTCGGATTACGAGCGGAAGACGCCGAACCGGGAGCCCATCGTCCTGCTCGGCTTCCGCGGCGCGGCCGCCATTCCCGACCTGGAACTGCCTCCCGGCGCCTTCCTCTGTACCGACGACGGTTCCCTCGGATTCCGCGGCACAGCCACCGACTGGCTGGAACGCCGCGCGCCCGCGGGCGCCGCGCACGTCTACGCCTGCGGTCCGGCCGCCATGCTCGCCTCCCTCGCGGCCCTCGCACGCGGGCGGTTCTGGAAGGCCAGCCTGTCGGCGGAACAGTGGATGGCCTGCGGCGTCGGCGCCTGCATGGGCTGCGCCCTTCCGCGCGCCGACGGCCGAGGCTACCTGAGGGCCTGCGCCGACGGGCCCGTATTCGACAGCCCCGCCCCGGACGGCGCGGAAATAGACTGGGCCGCCGCCGCCCGATGAGGCGGGCCGCAGCGGCAGGGAGTGTGACGCCGATGAAACCCGACCTTCGCACGAGACTCGGCCCCCTCGAGCTGCCCAACCCCGTGGGAGTCGCATCGGGGACCTTCGGCTACGGAGCCGAATACGAGACCCTTGTCGACATCGACGGCCTCGGCGCCCTCTACACCAAGGCCGTGACTCCCGAACCGCGTCCGGGCAACGAGGTGCCGCGCATCGTGGAGACGCCTTCGGGCATGCTCAATTCCATAGGGCTCGCCAACCCCGGCCTCGAGGCCTTCGTGACCCAAAAGCTGCCCGCGCTCCGCGCCTACCGCTGTCCCGTGATCGTCAACGTGGCCGGCTTTTCCGAGGACGACTATCTCCGCGTCGTCGAGCGCATCGAGACGGAGGGGGGCGTGTCGGGCTACGAGATCAACGTTTCCTGCCCCAACGTCGAACACGGCGGACTCTCGTTCGGAACCGATCCGGCCCAGGTGGAGCGGCTCACCTCCGCGCTGCGGGCCGCCACGAAGCGCTGCCTCATCGTCAAGCTGACGCCCAACGTGACGGACATCGCGGCCATCGCCAAGGCGGCCGAGGCGGGCGGGGCCGACGCCATCTCCTGCATCAACACCCTCGTGGGCATGGCCGTCGACGTCAAAAGGCGCCGTCCCCGCCTGGCCGCAGGCACGGGCGGCCTCTCGGGACCGGCGATCAGGCCCGTAGGCGTCGCCTCCGTCTATCGCGTTTCGCGCGCAGTCTCCATTCCCGTGATCGGCCTCGGCGGCATCATGAGCGCCAACGACGCGCTGGAGTACCTTCTCGCGGGGGCCCGGGCGGTGCAGATCGGCACGGGCACCTTCGTCGATCCGGGCTGTGCCGCCAAGGTGCTCGAGGGCATACGCTCCTGGATGGAGGCCGAAGGCGTCCATCGCGTCGAGGACATCGCCGGCCTCATGGACGGAGACGCGGGAATCACTCCCTGAAGAGCAGGGGACAGGATCCGAGGAGGGCGAAGAAGCGCCTCCTGAAAGCCGCCGAGAAAACGCGGTCTCGGGTCGCGCCGACCTTCTTCGCGATCCGCTTCGCCAGCAGCCGTCGGTTTTCGAGATACCTGACCAAGTGGGGGACCGATGCGCCGCCCGCGGTGCCGTTCAGGCCGGTGTCGATGCGCTCCTTCATGTGGGCGGCGGCGGCGCGAACGGCGCCCAGGGTATCGTTGAGCTCGCCCAGGACGTTCTGGAGCGATCTGATATCCGCGATGCACCGTCCGGCTTCGGGCCCCAGCAGCGCTTCGAAGAACTCGAGCGCGTACCGCAGTCGTTTGGCCGACCGGCGGGCGCGGTGGTAGGCCGATTCGTCGATCGCCGGGGATCGGAGGAAGGGTTCGTAGGCCAGCAAGTCCGCGAGCATGGCCGAAAGCACGACCGGCGCGTCGAGCCCCGCGGGTCGGACGGGGCCGCCCTGCGCCTTCCGTAGGAGATCCCGAACGAGGACGCGCAGATGGGCGTAGGTCCGGCCCATCTCCTGGGATTCGGCGAGCTTCCTGATCCCCGCCAGCGCCGATTCTCTCTTCGCCTCGAGTTCGCCGATGAAGGCGGCCAGACCTTCCGACGCGCCGCCGGGCAGGCGGAGGACATAGGTCCTCACGTCGGCCAGGAGCACGTCGCAGTCGCGGAGCTCCCCGAGCCTCCGGCAGAGCCGCCCGAGCCCTTTGTCGACCTTGCGCGCCAGCTTGGCGTCCAGCTGCCCGCCGAAGGCGGCCAGGCAGGTCCTGATCCGACGAACGGCTATTCTCGCATCGTGGATGCTTTCGGGGTCCTTCCCCTCGCCCGCCTCGACGAGCTCGGGTTTCAGAGCCTTGAGGTTCTTCCGTATCGCATCCGCTGCAAAGACTTCTATGGGATCACCCGCGTCCGATTCCCGCTCGCCCCCGTTCTTCCCCTCGGCCGACTCGTCCTTCGCCTCGGAGTTTCGGAGTCTGTCCACCGATTCGAGAGCGCGCTCGAACTTGGACCGCGACTCCATCTCGAGACCCAATTCATCGACCAGGGTCCGAGACAGGAGTCCGATCTCCTCTTCGGATCCCCCCTCCGCGCGCTCGATTTCCGCCTCCCACGCGATTTCGCCGCCCGGATACGCAACCTCGTCTATCGAAAGCTCCGCGACCACGCTGCCGTTTCGGAGGAGGGGGCGCAGTAGTCGATGCTGAACCACGGCGGCGAGGGGCAGAAGCTCCTCGCCCCCCGTCAGCTCACGGATCTTCGAGGCCAGGGGGCCCGGCGGAAGCACGGGCGGAACGGCTCCGGCCTCGACTTCGCTCTCCATCTCCGTGCGTCTCTTGACCGCGGCCGTGCTCGGAGCCAGGGACTTCAGCGAAGCGATGTATCTTCCTTCGGCGCCTCTCCAGCGGAAGGACCAGCCCGCCGCCAGGAGGGCCCGGCTCCGGGAGTCGTAATATGCGTCCCGGACGTCTTGGCTGCGAGCCTCGCCGAAGGCACAGCCGGCGAGCTCCACGCGCTCCAGAAGCGACCGGCCGGCTTCCGCTCCGTCGAGGCGGAATTTGGCCTCGACCTCGATGCGCGTCCTCATTTTCTTATCCGCGGGACATCTGAGTGAGCAGTTTGGGCGGCAGGAGCCATTCGAGCGTCCCGCTTCCCTCGTCGCGGTTCCACTCGACCCTGGCCAGTCCGCCCTTCTTGAGCGCGACGGCGGCTCCGCCGACGAGACGCCCGACGAGACGCGAAAAGTCCGGCTCGTGGCCCACGAGGAAGAGCTCCGCGGAGTCCTCGTATTCGGCGGCGATCTCTTTCAGGCGGCCGAGGTCGAAGCCCGGCGCGAGCCGTGAGTCGAGGATCGGATTTCCGGAAACGCCGAGCCCGCGCGAAAGTATGGAAGCCGTCCTCGCCGCCCGCTCGTAGGGGCTTGAGAGGATGGTTCCGACCGAAACGAGAGACGCAAGCGTCCGGGCTTCGCGTTCGATCTCCTTCTCTCCCTCGGCGGTGAGCGGTCTCAGGGACTCTTCGCCCTTCCAGATCCACCGATCCATGGCTTCGCCGTGACGGAAAAAGTAAAGTTTCATTTCGCTCCTGCGACTCACGCCCCGCACCACGGAGTCTAGTCAAAAGCGATGGCGATTACAAGGAACCTCGGGCGGCCGGGCGAATCGTGCGCGTTTTCGAGCTCGAAGGCGGGGAGCTCGGCATGGCGATCATATTCCTGCTAACCGAAATCTAGCAATCGCCAAACGAGAACTCCATCGGGCCGGATTATCCTCCCAGCGGAGGCGGATATGGAAACCCAGATGAACCAACGATGGCGGCGTGTCCTGGAAGGACTCGATCACGCCTTCCAGCCCATCGCACTTCTCGCCGACGGGAGCTCCTACGGCTTCGAAGCCCTCCTGCGGGGCTGGGATACCGTGGGATTCGACAGCATAGCCTCCGTTTTCGACCGGGCGCACGAAGAGGGAATGCTGAAATGCCTGGATCTGGAGCTGCAGCGGAGGGCCTTCGCCAAGTTCGCCCGCGCCGGATTCCGCAAGTCCAAGATTTTCTACAACGTGGACAATCGACTGCTCCAACTGCCCAATTACGGCACCGATGCGATCCTCGACATGGCCCGTGAAGCGGGTCTTCCAGCCTCGCGCATCGTATTCGAGCTGTCGGAGCTCCACGAGCCGGGGCATGAGACGCATTTCGAGAGGGCCATAGCCTCGTTCCGCGGCATGGGATTCCGGATCGCCCTCGACGATTTCGGCTCGGGCTACGCCGGCCTCAAACTGCTTCACCGGGCCGAGCCCGACATCGTGAAGATAGACCGCTATTTCGTCGGAGGCTCGGCCCTCGATCCGCGCAAGGTGGCCTTCCTCGAAAAGATCGTGGGCATGGCCCACCTCATGGGCGTGACCGTGGTGGCTGAAGGCGTCGAAACGACCGAAGAGCTCCGCATCTGCGCCGATTCGGGATGCGATATGATCCAGGGATTTTACATCGCCCGGCCCAGCCTCGATCTGCGGTCGCTCGAGCACTCCTACGATGCCAAGACCAGGGAGGCCAAGGGCAAACGCGGCTCGAAATCCTCGGGCGGCCCGGTGGTCCGGGAAAACGTGCTGAACACCCAGCCGATCGGACTCCGCGTGAATCTCGTCGACGTGCTCGACCGCTTCCGGAAGAACCCGGAGCTTTCCCTGCTTCCGGTGGTGAACGACGAGGGAGAACCCGTGGGGGCCTACCGCGAACGGGACTTCCGCAACTATGTGTATTCGCCCTTCGGCATATCCCTTCTCGAGCATGTCATTACCGAGCTCGGCGCGCTCACCCTGCTCAGAAACGCTCCCATGGCCCCTCTCGGGAGCGACCTGGCGCGCATCGTCGAGCTCTACAGCTCTTCTCCGGAGCTCGGCGGGATCATTCTCGTCAAGAAGGGGAAATACGCCGGCATACTGCCCGCGGAGCGGCTGCTCGACCTCGTGGCGGAAAGGGATCTCGCGGAAGCGAGGGACCAGAATCCGCTGACCCGCCTCCCCGGCAATCTGAAAATAGCCGAGGTCTGCGCCGAAGCCCTCGCCGACCCCGGAGCGGGCGCGGCCTTCGCCTACCTCGATTTCGACAACTTCAAGCCTTTCAACGACCGCTACGGATTCCGCAACGGGGACCGCATCATAATGCTCTTCGCCGACATACTCAAATCCGCGATTCGTCGCCCGCCGGGCTTCGTGGGACATCTCGGAGGCGACGATTTCTTCGCCAGCGTTCCGGCTCCCGGCGGCGTCGAGGACATCGGAGTCCTCCGCGATATCGCGGAGCGCTTCGCCCGCGAGGCTACATCCTTCTACAGCCCCGAGGATCGCGAACGGGGATGGATCCTCGGAAAAGACAGATCGGGGACCGAGCAGCGCATGCCTCTTCTCACCGTGAGCGTCGCCGTCGTTCTGCTGAAGCCCGGTGCCCGTCTCGATGCCGAGGGACTTTCGGAAGCCCTCGCGGAGCTCAAGCGCGAAGCCAAAACCTCGCTCCGGCGCTTCGCTCTGCGCATAATAGAAGGAGAGGATGCGGATTCGGGGAGAGCGGATCCCGGCGGAGACGCGACAGATTCCCCATCGGAGGGTCAAATCCGGCGCGGAGGCTTTCGGGCCCTTCCCATCTTCACCCCCGGACTGATCGCGGCTTTCTAGCCTTGCGCGAGACTGAGCATCATGAAAGTCATATCGTCCTGTTGAGGAGTTCTTCCCCGGAACGAATCGACCGCGCCGGAAACGGCGACTTCGAGTCTTTTGGAAGGGCTCGCCGACTCCGCCACCGTCCGTATGAGGCGCCGTTCTCCGTACTCCTCGCCGGCGGCGTTTTCCTGTTCCGTGAGCCCGTCGCTGAAGACGAAGAGTCGGTCCCCATTTTCCAGTTTCCAGCGGCCTATGACCGGATCGAGGTCGCGCTCTATGCCTATCGGCAGATTGCTGCGCTGCATCCGCGGGCTGAGCACGGACGATCCGCGGAAAAGTAACGCGTGCGAATGCCCCATGTCGGCCACGGCGAGGTCGCGCGCCGCGGGATCGTACACCGCGAAGAACCCGGTCAGGTACTTCTCCAGGTGGAAGGTATTGACGATCGCCTCGTTCAGAGTCTGGACCAGGTTTCCCAGACCGCGACGAAGATCGAAGACGCGCAGCATTCCCCAGGTCATCGATACCACCAGAGAGGCCGCGACTCCCTTGCCCGACACGTCGCAGAGGGCGAGGAAGAACCGTCCGTCGCCGATGCGACGAGTGAAATAGAAGTCTCCGCCGACGCCCTTGGCCGGTCTCGACCAGGCTTCGAAGCCCCATCCCTCGCCGCCTATCGCCTCGTTGCTCTCCTGGAGGCGCTCCTGGAGCTCGCCCGCGAGCTCGATGTCGTCCTGAGTGATCCGCGACATGTAGTTGGCCAGGTCCTGCGACGAAAGCACGGCCTGAAACAGGCCCGCCTCGTCGACGAGGACGTGGTAGAGCGAAGCCTCTTCGGTTTCCGTGCTCAGGGCGTCCTGGGCCACGGTAAAGATGCCGGCGTGAGCGTCGAAAACCGGCACGGTCTCGGCGAGCTCCGACACGGGAGTCCTCCCGAGGATGTCCCGTCCGAAGGGCTTGCTGATGAGGGCGAAAAGCCGGTCCCGCCTGACGACGCCGGCGGCGCGGCCCTCTTCGTCGAGGACGGCGACAACCTGGATCTGCGGCCGCCGCTGCAGCTCGTCCGCGAGGTCCGTGGTGGTCGAAGCTGCGGGCACCGACCAGAAATGGCGGGCCGCGCGCAGCACGGAGGAACTGTACAGACGACCCGGATGGAACTCGGTCAGAATGGAGACGGGGGGAGTTGAGGTGCTCATGGCAATGCCATAATCGCCCCCCCTTGTTAGGTATGAGTTAGGAAGACATCAATTGTTCCTTCAAAAGTGAGTTCGTGGAGCGAACGCGCGACCGGCTCCTGAAAGCGGTTCATTTAGCCGTTTTTTAGCGCCGGGCTCACGGAAAGCTGACCTATCGGAGTCCAACCTCGTCGCGAAAGCACCACCCGGGCATGTGCGTGCCTGCGGAAACCTCGACAAGGAGAAACGGCATGCGAGCGCTCATCATACGGAAACTCATCGTGGACGAACACAACGAGCTCTTCGACGCCCAGGGCATGCGCTATGCCGAATTTCCGAGCGATTTCTCCCGTATTCGAGATTTCACCGTCGAAGTTCTCGCCGACTGCCCCTCCGCCTTCATGGAAGGCAACCTTCTGGAACAGCAGCTTTCCGAGATCATCAAGAACGGGATCAAGCACGGCAACGGAGGCGATCCTGCCAAGACTCTGCGCGTCTGGTACGACCTGCGCAAGCGCGTGCGCTTCATAGTCGAGGACGAGGGAGAGGGATTCGAAGACCTCGAGAAATGGAACGAATTCTACCGGCGCAGGCAGACTGCGCTCTTCGAGAACGATTTCGACACTTTCCTGAGTCTCGCGAGCTACCGCGGCCCCAAGAGCACGGCGGACGACGGCGGCAACAGTCTGATCGCGGCCCTCGAGTACTGGAACGGCGGCATGATCTACAACGCGGCCCGGAACAAAGTGGGAGTCGTCCGATGGTTTACGGGCGGATCGGACTGAGGAGGAGCCATGGCTTGGACCAACTACCACGGCCATTGCCTTCACTGCGACGGATCCGACAGCGCGCGTTCGATCGCCGAAAAGGCGATCGAACGCGGCTTTCTCGACCTGGGATTCTCTTCGCACGCTCCCCTGCCCTTCCCCACTCCCTGGTGCATAGGCAGAGGCACGAAGCCGGCCGCGCTTTGGAGCTATCGGCGCGAAATCGAGAGTCTCCGCGGCGAATACCGGGGGACGATCGAAATCCACGCGGGCCTCGAAGTGGATTACCTTCCCGGCTCGATGGGTCCCGCCGATCCCCTCTTCGCTTCCTTCGATTACACGATAGGCTCCGTCCATTTCGTCGGGCGCGGACGCGAGGGATCGCCCTGGGCCATGGACGACTCCCCGGAATCCTTCGAGCGCGGTCTCGTCGAGCTCTTCGGCGGGGATATCCGCGCTCTCGCGTCGGTCTATTACGGGACGCTCCGGGACATGCTCGAACGTTCCAGGCCCACCATAGTGGGTCATTTCGATCTCGTGAAGAAATACAATCGCGGCGGGAAGTACTTCGACGAAAAGGAAACCTGGTATCGGGCTCTGGTCGAAGAGAGCCTCGCCGCGGTGGCGCGCTCCGGATGCATTCTCGAGCTCAACACGGGAGGCATGGCCCGGCTCCGGGCCGAGGAACCCTACCCGAGCCTCTGGACTCTGGGCCGATGCCGCGAGCTGGGCATTCCGATGACGATCGACTCGGACTGTCACCGCTGCGCCGACGTGGATCACGGCTTTGCCTTCGCGGCCGACGCGCTCGCGACGGCTGGCTACGGCGAGGTCGCGGTGCTCGAAGACAGACGCTGGCGTCCTCGACCGCTGCGCCGCTCCGGAATCGATCTGCGCCCGACGACGCGGCGCTCGGTCCATCGGGCGGCTTAGCGTAATAAGGCGGCGATAGACATGCGCTACAGGAAATTTCACGAATCGTTTCAGGGACTTCGCGAACGAAGCCCCATCGAAGAGATGCGGCCGGGCCGCCGCTACCTGGTCATAAGCGATCTCCGCATGGGAGACGGCGGGGAGAGCGACGAGCTGCAGGCGCTGCGGGACGTGGTCGAAGAGGCTCTCGCTTCGTGGTACCTGGAAAACGACTTCATCCTCGTCCTCAACGGGGACACCGAAAATCTTCGGGACTTCTGGCTCAAGGACATACGGACGGCCTGGGCCGATCTCTACGCCATTTTCGACCGCTTCGCGGCCAGGGCCCGCCTGCGCAAGATTCTCGGCGAGCGGGACTTGGGTCTTCTGCGAAAACCGCGCTACCCCTATCCCTGCCTCCATGGATTGAGGCTCGCGCGGGAAAACCTCGAGCTATTCATACTTCATGGGCACCAAGCCTCCCGCTATTTCGCCGGTCGGGACTACAGGGACTTCCTCACCGACTATCTCGAGAATCCTCGAAGAATTCGCGACGATCAAGATACCGAGGACCCCGGCCGAATCAATCGGGCCGAACGCAGGCTGTACCGCGCCTCTCTGCGGCGCGGTATGGTCTCCATCGTCGGTCACAGCGGGCACGCGCTTTTCGAATCGCGGGGAGCGCAGGAAGGGCTGCGGTCCCGTATCGAGCGGCTCATACTCGACACCCACGCGATCAAGGGCGATGGAGCGGACACGATAGACGCCATAATCAGGCTTTACAGAAAAAGCTACAGGGAAAGCGAGAGATCGGGCCGCGAATGCCTCGCGGGCGACGACGAGGTCCATCCCGCTCCCTGCCTGTTCAATCCGGGACCCGGCGCCGGACGGCGCGGCATGAACGCGATCGAAATCGACGACAATGCGATCCGGCATGTCTACTGGGGGAAACAGGGGCGGCTGGAGCGGGGATTGCGCGAATCCGCTCTCCAGACACAATCCGTCGGAGGCGCGGGCCTCGTGCGGCTGACCCTCGCCGAGGCCGAGCTGGCGGACATAGCCGCCCGGATCTCCATCGCGGCCGCCGTCCGAAAAGCCGTCCCATAGCGGGCCGGCTGCCATGGGACCATCCCGTCAAGTCAAAATTGGCGCACTAAATCGGCTCAATTCTCTTCGCGCATGAGCGAGATGATATTCGACATCTGGAGGACGCGCCGGGGAGAGCCGACGATGCCGGAGAAGCGGATGTCGCCGCCCAGGCGCTTCATCGTCTGGAGTATCCGGATGAGGGCGCCGACCCCCGTGCTGTCCAGGTAGGCCACCTTCGAGAGGTCGAACTTGAGCTTCAGTCCTCCCCGCTCGATGTGATCGAAGATCGAGGCCGCGAATTTCGGGGCCGAGTAGAGATCGAAGTCGCCGTCCAGCTGCACCACTTCTCTGCCCGCGGGATCCTTGCCGTGAAAAGACCATTCCATATGTCGTGTCTCCTTATTGCTGAGCCTTCGTGGGATCGGTCCTCGGCCGCGTCCGGACGAGAGTATCGAATCGAATCGATCATGCCGTCTTTAGGCCTTGGTTAGGAGATGGTGAATTCGAATTATCCTGTTCCGATTTCCGCGATAGGCCCCCGGCCGGCCCCCTTCCGCCGCTTGACTGGCCGGAGCGAAGACCGATAATTGCAGCTGCCCCGTCGAACGAGCTCCGGCGGCGCCGGATCGTTCCATTCAGCAAGGAGATCGCAATGAGCAAGTCTATTTCCGACAAGTTGGTCGAAGCCAAGAAATGGCTCGAGAAGAACGCCCAGTCCAATCTCAGTCTCAAATCGGCCCAGGCCGCCCTGGCGAGCGCCGAGAAGTCCGTCGCGGAACTGGCCTCCCTCAAGTCCAAACTGAGGGACCTGATCGAGGCCAGGGACAAGGCCCTCGGATCGCTCGAAACGGCCCTGGACAAGGTCAGGGCGGAAAGGCAGCTGAGAGCCAAGGACGCCAAGCTCCAGGCCAAGCTCGCGGCCCTCGCCGCTCCCGCGAAATAGGTGCCCGCCCCCGTCGGGGGCGGCGGTACTAGTTCATCGTCTGCAGGGGCGCCTTCATGGATCGCCACTTCTTCCACTGGTACCACTGTTCGGGGACGTCCATGGTATGGCGCTCCCAGAGTTTGAGCGCGGCCTCGGACACTCCCGCCCGCCCGCCCGCCGGGGCATCGGCCCGGAGGAGATCGCAGGAAAGCAGGTAACGCAGCATTCCCCTTCTCCGGCAGAAGACTCCCACCGAGGGGGCTCCGGACCGGGCGGCTATGAAATCGAGGCTGTGATCGAAAAACAGCCGTGCCCCGAACAGTTTGATGGTTCGGGAGGGCCGCCTGCGCCAGGCGTCGACCTCGTCCACCTGGGTCACGAGCACCCGGCCGCGGGCGAGGGCGTCCAGGGCCTTGTCCAGCACGCGGTCTCCCCGGGAGGCGATGATGAGCTCGGCCTGGGCGCCGACGACCGCTCGTTCGAGGGCCTCGCGCAGGCGGCGACTTCGCGCCTCGAGTATCACCGAGATCGGATAGCCCTTCTCGACGAGCAGAGGCGGAATCAATTCCACGGCGCCCCAGTGGGCCGTCACGACTATGGCTCCGCGCCCCCGCTCGAGCGCGGCGTCGAGCGCCCCCAGGCCGCGGCATTCGATGCGCTCCCTCACGAAGGCGCGGACGAAGGGCAGGGGCCGATTGGCGACGAGGAGCTTTTCGAAGTAGTGCTCGAACATGTGGGCGAAGACCTCGCGGCGCGTGCGCTCGCTTCGCGCTCCGTTTCCCAGCATGTCCTCCACGTTTTCTTCGATCACGCGGCGCTCCCGCCAGTTGACCGCGAAATAGAGACTGCCCGCGATCATCATGAGTAGGCGTACGGCGGACAGAGGCATACGCCGCATCAGGTCGGGGAAGAGAAACTGCATCAGCTCGGAGAGTCCGACCGTCATGCCGCGGCTCCCTTCCCGCCGATGCCGCTCTCCCCGGAGGCCCGCGGAGAGGAGAGGGCGAGCTCCCATTTGAGCGAGTTCCCGCCCCGGAAATCCAGGCGCCACCGCGCTCCGGCGTGGGAAAACTCGGAGAAGCGGTTGAAATGGTCGGAGAAGCCGTGGATCTTCCGGGGATCGAAGACCAGGCGCGTCCTCGGGCCCTCGAAGACGAGCGCGCCGCCACGCAGCGCGAGCTCGCCGGATCCCAGGCGCGCGACTCTGCGCCCTTCGACCCGGGCGAGGCCGACTCCGGCGCTGAACAGGGCCGCGCCGCGCAGCCTGCCTTCATCCATGAGCTCCCCGAGCGTGGCGGACTGCCAGTCGTACCAGTCCTTGAGGTCCCCCAGCTCGAAGGCGTGCAGGGCCAGCGAAACATTGCGGGGTCTCACGCGGAGGTTGGCGTCCATTTCCCACCGCGCGCCGCAGCGGCCGCAGGATATCCCGTCACCCTTGCCCACGATGGCGTCGGGCTTGCCGCAGACGGGGCAGCGCCAGAGCAGTCTGCCCACGCCTTCGGCCACGCCTTTCCCGGAGAATCGGCGCCCCTCGGCCGCGGCGTCCTTGATCTCGTTCTTCGAAAGGGCGGCCGTGACGTAGGCATCGATGAAGCCGTCGGCGACCCGGCCGATCTCGTCGGCGCCCAGAACCGAGAACCGCAGGCTCCAGGTCCCGCGCCGGCGGGTCTCGGCCCAGCGGGGCATGGTGAGGTAGTTGCCCTTCTGCCTCACCAGGACCAGGGGGACGCCGAGGCGCCGCACGAAGCGCCCGAGTCCGGGACGCCCGAGGCGGAAGGTCCCGTCCCAGCTCCGGTCCCCTTCGGGGAAGATGCCTATGGCGGCCCCGCCCGCCACCAGCTCGAGGCTGCGGCGCAGAGAACCCAGGTCGGGAGCGTTCTTGCGGCGGCCGTAGGCGCCGACCGCCGCGGCCGCGGCCGCGCGCAGGGGCGAGACTCCCTCCAGGTTGGCCATATAGCGTATCGGCCGCTCGAACTGCGAGCCTATGACGAAGGGGTCGAGAAAGGCGGCGTGGTCCGACACGAGCACGAAGGGCGGGGCCGGAAGATCTTCCATATAATGGGCATCGACATTGAGCGACGAAAGCAGCGAGGGAGCATAGGTGGTTCTGAGCAGGCCCCAGGCAGCATGAAGAAGGCTTGCGGACATAGTTCACCTCCATACCGACCTTAGCTCCCTTCAATTATGAGGCGATGAGGATGCGGTGAATTGGCGGTGAGGAAACCGTGATAAAAGAGCGACACGGGTCCGCACCACGCTCACGCGAAGGCGGCAACGCGGGCGTGACCCAACCGCGGGCGATCGATTCGATGTGCCCTCTTCAAAATCCACCCAATCTCCGACCTCAGGCCATGGCCTCACCGGCTTTCGACGACAGCGGAAGAAAAGTTCGACGACAGCGGAACAAACGTTTGACGACAGCGGAACAAACGTTCGACGACAGCGGAACAAACGTTCGACGACAGCGGAACAAACGTTCGACGACAGCGGAACAAACGTTCGACGACTGCGGAACAAACGTTTGACGACAGCGGTAGAAACATTTGACGGCTGCCGCGGAGATATTTTCAGACTGGATTCGAAGTTTTTTCAGGTTGAAAACAGAATGTTTTCAGATTGGGAAGGTCTTCCGGATTCAATCCGAAGTGCTCCAGGCCGAAAACCATGATTGACAGCGCGCGCCGGCGGCAATAATCTACCAAGTTAGAACTAATTTTCGATTCTAAAACATCGAGGGGCTCGCCGTCATGGTAGTCTCCGTCGCCCGCCATTCCGAGGGATTCCCCGCCGCACCTTTCCCGATCGGCCAAAGCGCCGTCGAGCCGATGAGTCCAATAACCCGCCTCCGATGGTCCGCCGGAGACGGAATCGGGTTCATTTCGGAGCGCTTCGCGTATTCACTCGAATCTCGCCGCCGCCGTACCCTCCCGATTCAAACATGCGACGATCGGGTTCGCCGTTTCTTCACGGCAATGAGTCCGACGAAGGTCGAGACAGGCCGCCTGGTCCGGCGGCATATGGACACGTCTTTCATGCGAGGGAAGTCTATTCATATCTCCCCAACACCACGTCGGGCCCGGCTACGACATCAGGGAGGTCCGAGAGCTTCTGGACACAGCGACGAGAGCTGTCATGATTTATGCGCAAAGCCTCGACTGCGCTTCCTCGAGAGCGCGAAGTCTGGTGCAGCTATTTCGAAACGAATGATTTTATCGAAGGTCAGTGTAAGATGCCGCCTATCGCGATGGATCATCCAATAAAGCGAATAAGCTGAAGGAGAAAAATGATGGTGCAAGGAAATATCGAGGGTCTTATCCGTATATGGGATATCCAAAGTCTTGGAAGTTAGGATGAAGATTCGAATCGAGAGTTAGGTTGACCCATCGGGCGGAGGAGGAAAGAAATGCAAGTAGTCAAGAATAGGTTGATTGCCTTCCTCGACGTCCTCGGATTCTCCGATCTCCTCGAGAGTCAACCATTAGAGGCGGTCCATGCGAAATACTCGGTATTCATTGATCAAGCCAAAACAATGACTTTCTACCAGACCGTCGGAGACAACACGGGGAGAACAAATTTTGCTTTCGCTCAGTTTCTTTCTGATTCTCTCGTCGTAGTTTCGAATGACACGGACGACGTCTACAACGTGAATAGTTTCATTGCAGCTGTTCACTTTCTACTTGAAATCGGGTTCATAAATCGTCTTCCACTACGAGGAGGAATTGGTCAGGGAGACTTTCTGATTGACGAAGAACGAAGTATTTTTCTAAGCCCGCGACTTCCCGACCTCGTAAAAATGGAGGGCTCGCAAGAGTGGACCGGTTGTGTGATTCTTGAGAGCTGCGAAACACTCATATTAGAATCTCTCTTTGGAAAATGCCAACGACAGGACTTTAGGGGCCTCCAGATGCGAAATAGCCAGGTGCATCTTTACGACGTTCCTTTGAAAACTGGCCAGCGCAAAATGTTTGCGATCAACTTTCTCTTTTTTCTAACAAAAAAGCAAATCGATGAGGGAGTCGACTACTTGATTGAGCCAAAGAAAGGTAACACCGAGCGCTACCTGGAATTTCTCATCGGAATTCCAATTGAAACTCAAAGACTTACCGAGGACTTTCTTCCAGCCATAGAGACAAAAACAATGAAAACTCGAAGTGGCATGCGGGTGGTTTTTCTAGACGCGAATGGCAATCCCTGCAAGCCTGGTGTCGAACAAGTTCAATGGGTTGCAGTTGGCCGATGGAGAGAGTGATAAGAAACCGAACAATGATGCTGCAAGGAGATCGGCGATGAGAAAGAAAGACATCGATTACATTGAAGAGAGATTTCCTGATAGCCCGATAAAGGTGGAAATTCTTCAAAGACTTCGCAGTGACAGTCCGATCATGCAACAGCAGCGTGCAGCGCTCCTCAAAAAGCTAGGCTATTCAACGGAACCAATCGAAAAAGAGATACGTTCCCATGAAAACTACGGATCAAAAAGTACCTCGAATGCCAAAGCAGCTCAAGACATGCGCCGAGTTCTGAATGATCACTAACGCTTTATTGGAGAACTCAAGCGCTATCCAGTTGAACCAGAGATTTGAGTCTATGCAACCTAATAATGATTTCAAGCGCGACAATCGGGACAAGCCCGATTGCGGCTTAAATCAGCGTTCGGTTGACTGAAACTAGAAAAAAGCAGAAATAGTATGAAGGACGGTAATTTGTGTCAACTTTAAAGACGGTATCTGTTGGCAGCCTGGATCTGGATCTTGATAACTATCGGACTGTTCATCAGGTAAGTGAGAACTCCGCAATCGAAACCATGATCGCCATTAGTCCGGACAGTTTTTGGTCGCTACTTGACAGTTTAATAGAAGACGGGTTCCATCCAACTGAAAACATTATTGTCCAGCAAGTTGTGGAAAGAATGGTCGTCAAGGAGGGAAATAGGCGTGTTGCCGCTCTCAAGATTGTACTAGGTCAAATCACCGGAATTGATCTTCCTGAGAATCTTCGCGTCAAAATAGACGCCCTCGATTCAGCGTGGTCAGGGGACAATTCATCCGTACCATGTTCAGTCTATTCTGAGGCAGAGGTCCAAACCGTCAAGAAGATCGTGGCACTCATCCACGCAAAAGGCGAGAAAGCTGGCCGCGATCAGTGGACCTCTGTTGCCAGAGCACGCTTCAACCGAGATGAGAAGAATGTAAAAGAACCAGGTCTCGATCTTCTAGAAAAATATCTCAAGAATGGAAAGAATGTTTCTTCAGTGCAAATTGAGAGATGGAGCGGAGACTACCCACTGTCAGTCCTTGACGAGCTTCTTCCGAAGGTCTACCCATCAGTTTCGCTAAAGTCGGTTGAGGAAATGGTTGCTCTATATCCGAAACTCAATAAGGCTACTATCGACAAAATTCTATATGACATCGGTATTCAGAATCTAGGATTCAAGGAAGTCCGAAACAAAACTATACCTGTCATCAGTCTATATGGTCTTGCTGTTCCGGCACCGATATCGACTGGGTCGACACCTCTAACCCAATCCAACGGTGGTGGAACGTTCAGTTTTCCCCCATCAGGCAATACAGCGTCTGAAGCTGTTTCCCCGCAATCAGCACCTGCAATTCCTCATGTGGCACAGCAGAACCCTGTCGCGACATCACTAAATGACGCGAAGTCGGTGTACAAGACACTCCGCACATTCAAACCTCGAGGTGCTGGACGGGAGAAAGTAGTCCTGTTGCTTGAGGAGTTGCGAACATTAAAGATCGAAACTCAACCACACTCCTTCTGCTTTCTCCTCAGGAGTTTGTTTGAAATATCGGCCAAAGCTTACTGCGACGACAAAAAAGCGGCGAACGGGCCAAGTGCAACGAAAAGCGATGGTTCTGAACGAAAATTAGCAGAAATACTCAAAGACATCGTTGGTTTTGCTACGACAAACTCAACAGACAAGGCTAAGCTGAAGATTCTTCATGGCGCACTAACTGAAATAACGAAAAGTGAGGGAATTCTGTCGGTGACCTCCATGAACCAACTTGTCCACAATCCCCGGTTCTCTATACTGTTCCCCGCCCGCCAATCTTTCCACTCCTTGCCAATCGGCCTTTCCACTCCTCGCCAGCCTTGTGTTCCGCTCTTTGCCAATAGAGTCTTCCACTCTCCGCCAAGCTCATCCTCCACGCCTCGCCGAGCTGGCATGTCATCGTTCGCCAACGGCAATGCCGAGCGTCGCCGCCCGGCATGCCGCGTAACCTGAAGCAATGGCGCTACGCCTCATCAGAGATAATATTGGCCTCATCGATGATCGAGCGGCCCTGCGCTGCGCCTTCGAAAAGGGTGAGAAGGCATACGCGGTTGATTCGCCGCGGGATACCAAGGGAGCGCTTGTGGATTTCCGCTTTGGCGCCATCAGAAAAGACCGGCGTGGGCCTGCCGGCGCGAACGATGGCATGGTCGACGTACTCGCAGGTGTCCTTGAGCGAGAGGCCCGAGAACTCGACCCAGTGGCGGATTCGCTGATGGACCGACGCGAGGCGTGAGTAGCGCAAGGTCTCCTTGAGCTCGGGCTGGCCGCAGAGGACGAAGGTGATCTTCGATTTCGAATCGGAATCGAAATTGACGAGGTTCTTTACGGAGAGGAGAGCGGACTCCGTCATGTCCTGTGCGTCATCGATTGCGACCACGGGCTTTCGAGGCTGCTCGGCGACTGACTTGAAATAGAGGGCGCGGGCCTTGGCGTAATTATAGGGCGGCTCCACGAGGAGCGAGAGCAGGATCGACTTGACGAGGTCGGCGGCAGAGAGGCCGAGTCCGCGGAGGTAGATCGGAGAGAAACGATTGGTATCGAGGGCCGAGATGAAGGACCTGAGCGCCACGGACTTGCCCGATCCGATGGGGCCCGAGACGAGGAGAATATCCTCGGACTCGACGCCGAGGCCGAGCATGGCGACGGCGTTGGCAAGCGATGGAGAGGGGAACGCATCCGAGCTTTCGAAATCCTTGTCGAAGGGCATGCGTACGAAGCCGTAGAAGTTCATAACGGGATGGGAACTCGTGGTGGTCATGGGGCATCCTTGGATGAGAGCTTGGAATAGGCAACGGGGGAGAGGTTCTGGGCCAGCATCGTGGCGTGCTGTTCTCGGAGGACTTGGAAATAGTTCGAGGCGTGGGCGCTGACCTCGGTCGGGGTGGCCTTCGATTCCTCGGGGGTTGTGGCGGTTCTGTTGACGAGCTTCGAGACCGAGGTCGTTTCGACACAGGCTTTGTCCTTGAAGATGAAAACGCGGGAAAGGTCAAAAGGATCGTAGCGGGCTTCGACGACGGTTCCGTAGGGCGCGCTCGTGACGGGGTACTCGTTGGACTCGAGCTTGATCTTGCCGTACTTGGTGACGGTGCGGTTCACGCGCATGAGAAAGAGGGCTTCAAACCAAGCGATGTCGGCGACGCGTCGGATATCGGCGTGGAGGGCGTCGGCGAAGCGCTTGTCGGGAGCCTCTCCTGTTTGAGAATGAATGCGGACGTTGTACTCGATATCGGTCCACGCCGTGAAAGCGGAGTTGAGCTCTTCGAGGGTCTGAAATCCGGCGCGCTGTGCTTCGCCCTGGAAATCGTTCTTGATGATCTTGTTGAGGGCTTCGACCTTGCCCTTGCAATAGGCCTGGTAGGGTTTGTGGTGGAGCTTGGTCGTCCCCAGCTGCGCGAGTATCCAGGCGAACTGCTTGGCCACGTACACAGCCCCATTATCGAGATATCCCTTGATAGGTATGCCCCAGCGCAAGACCATGCGCTTGAAGGTATCCTCCATGCGGGGAAGCTTTTCGTCGAAGTAATACCTACCTGATAGGATCTTGCGGGAGTAATCGTCGATCCAGACGAAGAGGTAGGTCTTCTTCTTGCCGTCCTTCGTGTCGAGCCAGATGCCGTCGCGGGCGTCGCCCTGCACGAGGTCGAGGGGACGCGCGGCCTGAAAGCGATGATAGGACATACGACCATCTTCAGAGAGAAGCCGGTACCGTTCCTTCTGGGACAGGCCCTGTTCGAGGAGAAAGCGGTAGATCGAGCGATCGGATACCTTTCCAATGCCATTCGCAAATCGCGCATCGACGACAAGAAGCTTCCGGAGCTTTGGAACGGTTCGGGTGGGCCGTTCCTTGACGAGCTCAAGGATCGCGTTTGCGAGCTCCTTGTCGCGAATCCTCGGGGAAGGTTGGCGAACGATCGGCGTAAGGAAGGCCTGTGCGCCGCCGTCCCTGTAGCGGGCGAGGTAGTTGCGGATCGTCCGATCCGAGACGCAGTAGCGGGAACGGTATTCGTCCCGGAGATCCTTGCGTTCCTTCAGGGACAGAGATTCATCGACGAGCAACTCGACGAGCTCGAGGATGGTGGAGTTTTTCTCGAACCGGGTGTCCGAAAGGCTCTGCCAGTCGGTTTCAGCCATGCATCTGACCTCCTTGGTCGTGATGCATGGGGTTTACTGCGGCGGAGTGAGAGATTGGAATGCACGATCGATGGAAAATTCCGAAGGATTCGAACCCAGGTCCGAGCCAGAGAAGCGGTCGGAGCGAAAGAGCGACGAGTGAGCCGGAGCGTTCCTGGGCGGCCCGGAGGAATTTGTCCCACAGTAGGCGCAGGATCACGAATGGATTGGTGCCGGGAAGAAAGTCCGGACCTCCACCGGTCCCGGGCGCGGCGGCGCCGAGTTCGGCGAGAGCGGGGAGCTTGGCGGCCGCGGCGGCGCGAAGAGCGCGGATGTGCTTCCTGGCCGTTCGCGGATCGACACAGCCCAGCGCCGCGCAGGCCACATCGGCCAATCCGCGATCCGCGTCCTGTTGCCCTTCAAGAAGCTCCACGAGCTTCTCGCTCCACAGGGGGCTTCGCGGAATGAGATGCTCAGGCAAGATCCTCTTTGTCCACTGCCGTCCCGTCCCAATCAAAGCCCGGCAGAGAATCGTCACCACATTGATCTGCAGCCGCACATGGTCGCTTCCTCTGGTCCAGCGCGGTGGGTAGGAGTGAAACTCAAGCTCGTGGCATTTCCCGCAGAGCGGACAACCCCATTGGGCGACGGCGACTCTGACAAGGGCGATAAGGTCTTGAAGTGCTTTGACGGGAGGGGTACGCTGCCTTGTTCAGTTTGGTAGCGTGGGCGTTCGAGACCCGCCAAGGAATGCGAACGCCCACGCTCTTTTTCCCCGCCACGCCCAAGCCATGACCGGCGGTGGGGGAAACTCCCCTGGCGGAGGATGCTACGCTACTCTGGCAAGTTGTGGAAGAAAGCGGCAAGAGTCACGGGCGGGGAACACTATACAGCCAGGGGATATTTGCATACTATTTAGTAGTGTGTTCCCGTTGCTCGAAGAAATGAACACATAGGACGCAGAATTGGGAAACAACCGGACACCGCTAAGATATCCAGGCGGCAAGCAAAAGATTGCTCCGTTCATTCTTGAGATACTCCAATGCAACAACTTGGTAGGTTGTGAGTATGTTGAACCTTATGCTGGTGGGGCAGGTGTAGCCGTTGAGCTTCTTCTGAACAATCAGGTCAGCAAAATAAGGCTAAATGATGCATGTCCCTTCGTATTCTCGTTCTGGAGGACACTAACTGAGAACCCAGATTGGCTATGTCGGAAAATTCTTCTTGCGTCACTGACAGTTGAGGAATGGAAACGACAAAGAGAGATTCTACGTCACAAGGATGATTTTAGTCCCGGGGAGTTGGGGTTTGCCACTTTCTACCTAAACAGGTGCAACCGTTCGGGAATCCTTTCAGGCGGACTTATCGGTGGACTCGCACAAACTGGTGAGTGGAAGATGAATGCCCGTTTTCCCAGACAAGAACTTATTCGAAGAGTAGAGGCACTTGCGCAACGGAAACATGACATTGCTATATCCAACATGGACGCTGAGCAGTTTCTTTTAGAACTACCAGCGCAGCTGATAACCCCACGATTTGTATATTGTGATCCGCCATATGTAAAGAAATCTGATAGACTCTACTTTAACTTCTACACCTTCGAAGACCATCGAAGAATATCAGAAACAATTAGGAGCATTCTCGGAGAAAACTGGGTAGTCTCTTATGACTACAGCGAGTATATTGAGAGTCTTTATTTGGGACAGATGAGTCTTGTCTATTCACTACAATACCACGCCTTAAGAGCATATCTTGGTCGGGAAATTTTCATATTCGCCAACAATCTTAATTTGCCAAAAACTTCGGTGATCAAGTCCATTCAAGCCGCGATAAATGTTAAGGGAATATCAGCCGAACATCTAGATCAACCTGACAATTTCGCACCAAAATTGAAGGTTATCTAGTCGTTAGATCGACGCTTCGCGCAGAAATAGATTATTAATGCCATAAGGAGCAGCAAATGAAAAGTGAAATTCGTAATTCACAAATTAATGAGCTCTTTGAGAAAGTTGCTAAAAGGAAATATGGCAAATACCTCATGTCGATTGATGCCAAGAAGCTTCGTGGCTTTACAGAAAAAAAAGTTACCTTTGATTTTCCGGTAACAGCATTAATTGGGCCTAATGGTGGCGGGAAAACTACAATACTGGGCGCCGCAGGGTTATTGCATAAAGACATTAAACCAAAAAGATTTTTTGCAAAGAACGGAATATTCGATAACTCTATGTCTGATTGGAGAGTTGATTTCGAGATTATTGATAAAGAAGAAGATGCATCACATTTAATTCTAAAATCTGCGTCATATGGTGGCTACAAATGGTCAAGAGCAGCCATTGATAGGCCAATAGCAGTATTTGGAATAGCAAGGACCGTACCGCCAAGTGAAAAGATTGAGTTTTCGAGGTACGCTTCAAACACTTTTAAATTTGCCGAGTCACAGAAACACCTAATTAATAAAAGTGTAGCTGACGCAGTAGGAAAAATTATAGGCAAAGATGTAAGTAAGTATTCCGAAATCAGAGTTGATACCAAGGGCGATGTGACCTTTTTAACCGGAGTCACTTCTAAGGGAATACAATATAGCGAATTTCATTTTGGCGCGGGTGAATCGAGTGTAATACGTATGATAACATCGATAGAGACAATGCCAGAAAATTCTCTTATTCTAATAGAAGAAATTGAAAATGGGCTTCACCCTATTGCAACTAGAAGAATGGTTGAATACTTAATAGAAGTTGCGATCAGGAAAAAAATACAAGCAATATTTACAACACATTCTAATGAGGCATTGGTACCATTGCCAACAAAAGCAATTTGGGTTGCATCGAACGGAGATCTTTATCAGGGGAAGCTCGATATCAACTCACTCAGAGCAATTACAGGGCAGATCGATGCAAAACTCGCGATATTCACTGAAGATAAGTTCAGTAAAGAATGGATTGAAAGTATAATTCGTCTTAATGGTCTTGAAATATATGAATTAATTGAAGTTCATGGTCTAGAGGGAGATGGGATTGCAGTAAATGTTACGACTAATCATAACGTTGATCCAACCAGTACTTCTCCCGCAATATGCTATCTAGACGGGGACTCTGAACAAAAAGAAGTCCAAGAAAAAAATATATTTAGATTACCTGGCCTTGGTCCTGAATCATTTATTTTTGATAAAATACTAGACAAACTGAACGAAGTGAAAGGGAAACTGACTGTTGCATTGCATCTTCCTTATGATAAGGCTGATTACATTGAAGGAATTTTGAGAGATATTAGGACAACAAATAGAGATGAACATTTGCTCTTTGCTCAGGTTGGAGAGAAGCTTGGTTTCATTTCCGAAAATATCGTAAGAAATGCGTTTTTGGCCATATGGAATGAATACTACAGAGAAGACGCGGTGATAATTTATGATATAATTAAAAATGGCGCTTCCGGATTTCGGGTGTAATATTAAAATCCCATATCCAGGCCGCCGAAGTGAAATAGGATTGCCATGCGGAAGCGTTCTCTGTTCCTGAAACCACAAGCCATCCGCTTGATCTTCTGGATACCTGAGTTCACGGACTCGAGCATCGCGTTGCTGGTTTTCATGCGTATCGCATTCAGGATTCCCCAGAAGTACTTCCGGATCATCCTTCCAGCCTTGACCATCGGCTCGAGCTTGCTCCGGCTGATCCAGGACAAAAGCTCCTTCCAGCGCTTCTCGGCAACACCCAGATACCTATAGTCCCATAGGAGCGTCGCCGCTTCTTTGATTCTCCACGCTCTGGCCGTCCTCAGGTTCAAGCGTGACAACAGCATGAATGCCGGACGGTTTCCCGTCCGGTTGTCCGTTCTGGCTGATGTCCTCAGCCAGTCGAACTTGGTGCCGCCAAGCACGCTCGGCTCGCCTGCTTTGCTGAGCTCCCGATGTTCCTGTGCCCGGACCTTGTCCACCGCCTTGTTCAGGTGCTGGGCCACATGGTAGCGATCGAACGCAATCAGGGATTCCCAGTTCTCGAAACTTTCTCTCACCGCCTTGATGTACGGATCCCACATGTCTATCGAAATGCTTTCCAAGGCCTTCAAATCGGCCGTTTCCTGCGTTCTAAACCACGCGCCCAGAGTTCCTGCCTTCCGGTCCTGGAGAACATCCAAAACGGTGTTCTCGTCCTTGTCGAGGATAACCGTCACGTACTCGTGACGCTTCTGAAACGACGTCTCGTCAACCCCGATCTCCCGTGGTGACGATTTCTTCCGCTTCTCAAGCCCTCGGCGCACCGCTCGTTCCTGGATGCCGGCAACTTCGTCCCAGCTCAGGTCGAACATGGAGCCGACTTCGCTGATCGAAGCCATCTGCAGCCAGCGACATACGTGCCGCTCCAGCTCCATGGTGAAGCGGCTGTTCTTTTCGGCCCATGGAACCTTGACTTGAAGCACTCCGTGCTCTTCGCATCTGACGCGCGGAATCTCCGATTCGATGATCGTCTTGTGGTTGCAGGAATCCAGATGACGCCATTTCCGTGCCTTGCGGTCATGAATCGCCGCCACCTTGCCGCACTTCGCACAGAAGGCGTCTTCCCCCTCGGCGTACGCAACGATGACTCGCACCTCGCGCGTGGTGCCATCGCGGATGATCTCCTGCACTTCCCAGGGCCACTCAATGCCAAGAATGTGGCTATAAAACTCTTCCAAGGATTCGCTACTCATAACCGCATTCTACCCAATACTTCCACTCGAATTCCAGAAGCCCCTTAAAAATAAAATACCATCAGAACCTTAACAACTGCTATGTGCCACGATATCTGATGGGCATCTTAGAGCAAATGGCGAAGGAGGTGTCATAAGAGTTGTACGACAGATGAGGAAACATGGGGTAACCGGCGTGAGCCTCGGGATCTGCTTGCAGGAGCTGGTTTCAAACCGCCAGAAGCTGCTTAGATTAAGAGTCTCGGTGGTGAACGTGTCTGGTTAAAAGGCCTCGCTCGACGGGGTCAGGTATGGTATCAGGAGACGAACGAAAGTGAACCGTCCGACGAGGTGTCGAAAGTGAGTTCGATGAGGTCAAAAGCAGCAATTAGCTGGTGTGTTGTGAAAGAGTCCATCGGGAACCTGTTTACTGGGTGGGCGGCCTCCGGCATTAAGGCGGCGTGAACTGATACCGGGCTGTTGTACGAAACGTGGGAACCTGTCGTTCCGATGTGAAGGGAGAACCTCAAGCGGAGAACCCGACGAGAGGGAGAGTACCGATGCGGAGCACAGGGGCGGATCGATCCGTAGTAGCGTTGAAGTTTCTGTAATGGGGACGGAGCGAAGGGGTCGACATACTCGCGCCTTTTCTGCTTGCCAACTGGCGACAGGATGAACGGGATGGAGAAGGCAAAACCGTTTGACATTCCGAAGCGACTCGTATGGAAGGCATACCAATTGGTACGGGCGAACGATGGAGCCGCCGGGATAGACGGGCAGACGCTTGAGAAGTTCGACGAGTGTCTCTCGAAGAGCCTCTACAAGCTGTGGAACCGGATGTCCTCGGGCAGCTACCATCCGCAGTCGGTGCGAAGAGTGGAGATTCCGAAGAAGAGCGGAGGGACGCGGCCGTTGGGGATACCGACAGTCGCGGATCGGATCGCGCAGATGACGGCGCGGTTGTGTTTCGAGCCCCTGGTGGAGCCGGTATTTCATGGCGATTCCCACGGATATCGGCCTGGGAAATCGGCGCATCAAGCACGTGGCGAAAGCCCGGGAACGGTGCTGGGAATATGACTGGGTTATCGATTTGGACATCAAGGGGTTCTTGGATTGATGTTCATACTGCACCTCCGTTTATGGAATCGAGTCAAAGAGGGTCATGGGCGATTCTAAAACCCTTATACGCAATCCTTTACGTCTTCCCTTGGCAACGTGTATTGCTTCGAGTTCCCCTCGCTTTACACGCTGCAACACCGTCTGACGAGAGACCCCAAGCTTGCGCATCGCGTCTACAATCGGCATATAGCCTTCCAGCGCTTCTTCGACGAAGCGGGCTCGAAGAGCCTCGGTTATCCTGATCCGCCAGGGCGCGCCTGTAGTGATTTGCTCCCCAATAATTATCCCGTCATTTAGACATCGATGCAACGTAGACGGCGCGACGCCTAGGATTTTTGCAGCTTCCCTGACCGTGCAAAGCTGTCCTTCGGACGATGCTTCCTTACGTTCATGGCGAGGAAGCTTCCAGTGATAGCGGAGACCATTCACGCTCGTTGCGGTGAACCGCTCGCCGCGAGCAGACAGTCGGCCTTGTCGATTTAAAATGCCTGCGATTACAGCATCGGAATAGTGCGGAGCAAGTTTCCTGATGATCTCAATTGTGTCTTCATCGGTTTTCACCGTGGCAACGCGCGGAGACCATACGGTGACATCGAGTTCTGTCAGGGCACCGCCTTTCCATCGCAAGGTCACATGGGCAGTGGCGACATCGCGTTCAACCGCGATGCAAACTTCCTCCACGAGAGTTTGCAGGAGTTCCTTTCGATCTCTGTCCGTTGTGGTCGGTGCCGACCAGACAAGTCCGAGGTCGCCGCCCAGCTTCCTTAGATTGTCCTGTTGGGCCTTGGTCGTTTCAGCGGGACGCAGGCGTTCGCGATGGTCGAGTTCAGCCTGCTCCGTAGCAAGCTCGCTCAGTCGTTTTTCCCATTCGGCTTCCAACGTGCGTGCGACGAGGCGATTCTCTGGTTCGGTTGCCCGGTACCGGCGTTCGGCCTTGTCGGCTTCATATTTCAGGCGTTCGACTTGGAGCCGCCGCTGCGCGAGTGATGCATCATGATTCGACTCGAGAGACCTTTCGGCCGCGAGCGCCGCTTCGACTGCGGCAGGGGAGACGGCATCAAGAAACGCTGCTGCGACAGCCTGGTCGATCCGAACTCCACCAATACGTAAGCACCAGAGAGAACGACCGTTAACCAGGGTATTGCCGGGGCAATGATAACCTGGCGTGGAGTTATTGCCTTGGTAATATACTTTTAACTTGCGTCCACAATGACCGCAGGTCGCCAATCCCTGCAGGAGGGCGGAGCCTTCCCGGAGAGCGCCGCCGCTCTGGTGCGGTTTGGGACGTGTGTTGCGGGCAAGGCGTGCCTGGTTCATTTCATAGGTCTTCCAATCGATGAAGCCCTGATGGTGATCGTGTATGAATACCTTCCATTCCGATGGCGGCAAAGTACGGATTCTCTTGCATACCTGCCCATCTGAATTGATATAGGTTTCTTGCCGTGTCTTGCCATATCGATACGCCCCCGCGTACACAGGGCTGGTGAGCACCATATGCAGGGCGTGGTACGTCGGGGGTATCCATCTGATCTCGGCCGTTGAATATGGTCGGGAGGGAAACAACATTCCCTCCGATCGAAACCAGATCCACACCTGCCGAGCCGAGCCCATTTCTGCGAATTTCTGAAACACCGTCCGAATCGTATTCGTGACAGATTCATCCGGATCGAGCACGACTTGCCCGTCGCCATCGCCCCACACAAATCCGATGGGCAAACCGCGTCGCAGCTCTCCCCGAGCCGCCTTGTTCAAAATGCCTCCATTCAGTCGGGCTCGGATGACATGCAGCTCAGCTTCCGACATTGTACCTTTCAATCCGAGCAGCAGCCGGTCGTTATACAATCCGGGATGATAAATCCCATCTTCGTCGCCGATCAAAGTGTCGGTCATGCCGCAGAAATCAAGAAGACGGTACCATTCGGCATTGTTGCGTGCAAGTCTTGAAACTTCGATTGCGAGGATGAGTCCGATGCGTCCCATGGCCACATCCGCCGCCATTACATCGAAACCGTTACGCCGTGCCGTACCTGAACCAGAGAGCCCGAGATCTTCATCGATTACCTGCACTTGGTCGCGGGCCCATCCGAGGTACGTTGCCCGATCGACGAGCTTGTATTGGCGAGCGGTCGATTCACGATTTCGTTGCAGCTGTGTGGCGGTCGACTGCCTAATGTAAATGCAGGCGATGCGGTGGAGATGGCTTGTGGTGATTTTATCACTCATTTTGCGTATCCACCGTTTCCTGAGAAACTGCCTTCATCATCAGGCGGGCCAACATATTTACGACAATCGTTCGCTGTTCTTGGTTCACCTCCTTCCATATATGCGGGGTTTTCGGGAATTCCGGACAGGTCTGAAACATTTCCAGCTGCATGGTTATCCTCCCTTGCCGCCGGAAATTGGATTGTCATTGCCGGACGACTTAGGAGAGCATCCACAACCACCCGCATACTCAACAAGTCTTGTGTGGTTCCAATACTACAAGGCGGAGGATTGGAGTCTTGTGGAAAAGCCATAAGCTCTAGATTTGTCCATGAGGCAGGAATAAGCGACGTACCTCCGTCAGGGAGCGACAAGATGACATGGAGCAAGCCCTTCCTATGCATGTGGCCGAGCACGCGTAGGTTTTTACCCTGAAGCGGGTGCTTTTCGCGGATGATCTGTACGCTGGCTGGAAGGTCCTGGATGTGGGTAGTGTGTCGTACGGTTCTTCGACACCATCGATTGGGAACTTATGCTGAAGGCGGTGGAGTTTCATAAGCCGCCGGCATGGGTGCGGCTGTATATCGAGCGATGGCTCAAAGCGCCGGCAGAAGACGACAAGGGAACGATCTGGGAGAGGAGCGCGGGAACGCCGCAGGGTGGGGTGATAAGCCCTCTCCTGGCGAACCTGTTTCTGCATTACGCCTTCGACATGTGGATGGAACGCAGTCATGGGGGAAACCCCTTCGAGCGATACGCCGATGACATCGTCATCCACTGTCGAACACAGGCTGAGGCGGAAGGTCTTCTCGACGAGATCAAGAAGCGACTGGCCGAGTGCAAGCTAACGGTGCATCCGGAGAAGACGAAGATCGTGTATTGCAAGGATCGGAACCGCACGGGAGACTATGAAAAGACCGAGTTCGACTTTCTCGGTTTCACCTTTCGGCCGCGAACGGCGAGAGGAAAGAACGGGAAGTTGTTTCTGGCCTTCAGCCCAGCGATCAGCCGGAAATCCGAGCAGGCGATCAAGGATACGATCCGGAAATGGCAAATCCAGAGGGCCGTGACTGCGACCATCGAAGATTTGTCCAATTTGTATAACTCAAGGCTTGCAGGATGGTTTGCCTACTACGGAAAGTTTCGGCCATCGGCACTGTACGGAATCTTTTGCATGTTCCAGAAAATCCTAGTAAAATGGGCGAAGTGTAAATACAAGCGCCTTAAAGGGAGCTGGATGAAAGCCGCCGAACTGATGAAGAATGCGGCTGACGGTATAAAGCACTTGTTCATTCACTGGGAGCGAGGTTGGTATGCCAATGGCAGAGTGTGAAGAGCCGTATGACGGGAGACTGTCACGTACGGTTCCGAGAGAGACTGGGGGTGAAACTCCCCCGGTCTACTCGACTCAAGCCGATTCGCGGAACAAGCCCGCTCACGGCTTAAATCAATGTTAGGTTCACCAGAAGAATAGATCAAAGGAGCGACCACACAATGGATTTTCTGACCCCCAACGTAAATCAAATACGACATTCTATTAAGGACATAGACGATAGCTACTCCCACGATTGGGACATACTGGCGGAACTTCTCCAGAACTCTGTTGACGCGATAAGAGAAAACGAACCCGCTTCGGGTTTGATCCAGATTGAAATCAACAAAGACAATCACTCACTCAAGGTCTATGACAATGGCATTGGAATTGAAAGTGAAATTCTTCCCGAAATCCTAAGACCGTTTTGCTCTGGAAAGATGGGAAAGGGCAACTTGATTGGCGAAAAAGGAGTTGGGCTGACATTTTCGATATTCTCGGCGAACGGATTTCGAATAGAGACAGTTAGAAACGGAATGAAAACAGTGGGGAAAATTCAATCAGCTTTTGATTGGAAGGGGCGAAGTGATGATTCTGTTTTAGGCCTTACCATCGAGACTACCGAATCCAATTCAAGCTCATCCACCGAAATTGAACTGACTGATATCAAGAATGAGGCTATCTTTCAATTGACAGACAAACAATTGGAATTCGTGCTACGAACACGAACGGTGATTGGCTCGACTGCAAACATTTTCCAGGATGAAAAAGAAAAGGAAATTTACGTTCGCGTCTCAGTGATAAGCCAGGGAGAAAAATCCGAGTCGGTTGTAAAAAATGTCTATCTGCTTCCAACTGAGGTGGTTAGCAAAGGTAGCAGGGAAGATTTGGCTGACTTCGTAAATTGGACCAAGGCTCAGGATCGTACCGACTCAGACAAACGAACAAAACTCAAAGATAAGATTATCTATCGCTCTGGAACATACGACCATAATCCTGTTAGGGTCATCAAATACTTCGCTTGTTTTGTACCACAACTCAAGACTTGGGATGAAATATCTTCGAAGTTTCTAGGCTTTAACATAATGTCTGAGGAAAAATCCGAGTTTATAGAGCAGACGAGTTATGCCAGATTTACAAGTGGCATATTCGCAAGCGTGAAGACCATGCCCACCGGAATACCTATTCAACAACCAACTACAGGGTCTGCTGGGTATTGGGGTCGTTTTTTTATCCTTTTGGAAGACAATTACTTAAAGTTCGATATTGGCCGTAAGTCCATTCATGGCAAGCAGCAAAATATTCTGAGGGAATGCTCGAAGTTCATATTTAATGACTTCCTCAAGTATGTTTCAAAATACGTTGCTGGGAATCCCGAATATGTTGAACAGACTTGGCAACGCGAGGATATTATCGCCGAAATTGAGGGCCTTATTGACATTGGGTCAACAAAGGTTAACTTCAAGAAAAATCCACACAAACAAGAAGCAAGTGTAGCGGCGATATTCTACGAGCGTATCGGCAACGGACTCATAAAAGGGATTCGGCCGGTTCTCTCTGGGTATCATGACAAATACGACCTATTTGCTGAGTGGAATAACAGAAAACTCTTCATTGAGTTCAAGACATCAATTTCCAACCTCAAGAAAGACTTCAGCGATGCAAGGAAGATTTTCGATGAAATGGATTGTCTAGTGTGTTGGGGAATCACCGATGGCGACATTCAAGAAATGGCCAATATTGGTATCTCGGTTTTCGATCTTCAGGAAGAGTCGGAGTTGGCGGGCGGAAATCAACAGGTAGTCCCACACTCTACACACAGGATGTCCCTCTCCGGTTTTGGAAAGTCTGTCTACGTAATTGACCTTAAGAAAATTGTAATATAGATGGGAACCTAACATCCAGTGTGTGCCACGACATCTGATGGACATCTTTGAGCAAGTGGCGAAGTATCAGGAGACGAACGAAAGTGAACCGTTCGACGAGGTGTCGTGTTCCCCGCCCGCCAATCTTTCCACTCCTTGCCAATCGGCCTTTCCACTCCTCGCCAGCCTTGTGTTCCGCTCTTTGCCAATAGAGTCTTCCACTCTCCGCCAAGCTCATCCTCCACGCCTCGCCGAGCTGGCATGTCATCGTTCGCCAACGGCAATGCCGAGCGTCGCCGCCCGGCATGCCGCGTAACCTGAAGCAATGGCGCTACGCCTCATCAGAGATAATATTGGCCTCATCGATGATCGAGCGGCCCTGCGCTGCGCCTTCGAAAAGGGTGAGAAGGCATACGCGGTTGATTCGCCGCGGGATACCAAGGGAGCGCTTGTGGATTTCCGCTTTGGCGCCATCAGAAAAGACCGGCGTGGGCCTGCCGGCGCGAACGATGGCATGGTCGACGTACTCGCAGGTGTCCTTGAGCGAGAGGCCCGAGAACTCGACCCAGTGGCGGATTCGCTGATGGACCGACGCGAGGCGTGAGTAGCGCAAGGTCTCCTTGAGCTCGGGCTGGCCGCAGAGGACGAAGGTGATCTTCGATTTCGAATCGGAATCGAAATTGACGAGGTTCTTTACGGAGAGGAGAGCGGACTCCGTCATGTCCTGTGCGTCATCGATTGCGACCACGGGCTTTCGAGGCTGCTCGGCGACTGACTTGAAATAGAGGGCGCGGGCCTTGGCGTAATTATAGGGCGGCTCCACGAGGAGCGAGAGCAGGATCGACTTGACGAGGTCGGCGGCAGAGAGGCCGAGTCCGCGGAGGTAGATCGGAGAGAAACGATTGGTATCGAGGGCCGAGATGAAGGACCTGAGCGCCACGGACTTGCCCGATCCGATGGGGCCCGAGACGAGGAGAATATCCTCGGACTCGACGCCGAGGCCGAGCATGGCGACGGCGTTGGCAAGCGATGGAGAGGGGAACGCATCCGAGCTTTCGAAATCCTTGTCGAAGGGCATGCGTACGAAGCCGTAGAAGTTCATAACGGGATGGGAACTCGTGGTGGTCATGGGGCATCCTTGGATGAGAGCTTGGAATAGGCAACGGGGGAGAGGTTCTGGGCCAGCATCGTGGCGTGCTGTTCTCGGAGGACTTGGAAATAGTTCGAGGCGTGGGCGCTGACCTCGGTCGGGGTGGCCTTCGATTCCTCGGGGGTTGTGGCGGTTCTGTTGACGAGCTTCGAGACCGAGGTCGTTTCGACACAGGCTTTGTCCTTGAAGATGAAAACGCGGGAAAGGTCAAAAGGATCGTAGCGGGCTTCGACGACGGTTCCGTAGGGCGCGCTCGTGACGGGGTACTCGTTGGACTCGAGCTTGATCTTGCCGTACTTGGTGACGGTGCGGTTCACGCGCATGAGAAAGAGGGCTTCAAACCAAGCGATGTCGGCGACGCGTCGGATATCGGCGTGGAGGGCGTCGGCGAAGCGCTTGTCGGGAGCCTCTCCTGTTTGAGAATGAATGCGGACGTTGTACTCGATATCGGTCCACGCCGTGAAAGCGGAGTTGAGCTCTTCGAGGGTCTGAAATCCGGCGCGCTGTGCTTCGCCCTGGAAATCGTTCTTGATGATCTTGTTGAGGGCTTCGACCTTGCCCTTGCAATAGGCCTGGTAGGGTTTGTGGTGGAGCTTGGTCGTCCCCAGCTGCGCGAGTATCCAGGCGAACTGCTTGGCCACGTACACAGCCCCATTATCGAGATATCCCTTGATAGGTATGCCCCAGCGCAAGACCATGCGCTTGAAGGTATCCTCCATGCGGGGAAGCTTTTCGTCGAAGTAATACCTACCTGATAGGATCTTGCGGGAGTAATCGTCGATCCAGACGAAGAGGTAGGTCTTCTTCTTGCCGTCCTTCGTGTCGAGCCAGATGCCGTCGCGGGCGTCGCCCTGCACGAGGTCGAGGGGACGCGCGGCCTGAAAGCGATGATAGGACATACGACCATCTTCAGAGAGAAGCCGGTACCGTTCCTTCTGGGACAGGCCCTGTTCGAGGAGAAAGCGGTAGATCGAGCGATCGGATACCTTTCCAATGCCATTCGCAAATCGCGCATCGACGACAAGAAGCTTCCGGAGCTTTGGAACGGTTCGGGTGGGCCGTTCCTTGACGAGCTCAAGGATCGCGTTTGCGAGCTCCTTGTCGCGAATCCTCGGGGAAGGTTGGCGAACGATCGGCGTAAGGAAGGCCTGTGCGCCGCCGTCCCTGTAGCGGGCGAGGTAGTTGCGGATCGTCCGATCCGAGACGCAGTAGCGGGAACGGTATTCGTCCCGGAGATCCTTGCGTTCCTTCAGGGACAGAGATTCATCGACGAGCAACTCGACGAGCTCGAGGATGGTGGAGTTTTTCTCGAACCGGGTGTCCGAAAGGCTCTGCCAGTCGGTTTCAGCCATGCATCTGACCTCCTTGGTCGTGATGCATGGGGTTTACTGCGGCGGAGTGAGAGATTGGAATGCACGATCGATGGAAAATTCCGAAGGATTCGAACCCAGGTCCGAGCCAGAGAAGCGGTCGGAGCGAAAGAGCGACGAGTGAGCCGGAGCGTTCCTGGGCGGCCCGGAGGAATTGTCCCACAGTAGGCGCAGGATCACGAATGGATTGGTGCCGGGAAGAAAGTCCGGACCTCCACCGGTCCCGGGCGCGGCGGCGCCGAGTTCGGCGAGAGCGGGGAGCTTGGCGGCCGCGGCGGCGCGAAGAGCGCGGATGTGCTTCCTGGCCGTTCGCGGATCGACACAGCCCAGCGCCGCGCAGGCCACATCGGCCAATCCGCGATCCGCGTCCTGTTGCCCTTCAAGAAGCTCCACGAGCTTCTCGCTCCACAGGGGGCTTCGCGGAATGAGATGCTCAGGCAAGATCCTCTTTGTCCACTGCCGTCCCGTCCCAATCAAAGCCCGGCAGAGAATCGTCACCACATTGATCTGCAGCCGCACATGGTCGCTTCCTCTGGTCCAGCGCGGTGGGTAGGAGTGAAACTCAAGCTCGTGGCATTTCCCGCAGAGCGGACAACCCCATTGGGCGACGGCGACTCTGACAAGGGCGATAAGGTCTTGAAGTGCTTTGACGGGAGGGGTACGCTGCCTTGTTCAGTTTGGTAGCGTGGGCGTTCGAGACCCGCCAAGGAATGCGAACGCCCACGCTCTTTTTCCCCGCCACGCCCAAGCCATGACCGGCGGTGGGGGAAACTCCCCTGGCGGAGGATGCTACGCTACTCTGGCAAGTTGTGGAAGAAAGCGGCAAGAGTCACGGGCGGGGAACAGTGTCGAAAGTTAGTTCGATGAGGTCAAAAGCAGTGATTAGTCGTTGCGCTGTGAATAGAGTCCACCGGGAAACCTGCTTACTGGGCGGACGACCTCCGGCATTAAGGCGGCGTGAACTGATACCGGGCTGTTGTACGAAACGTGGGAACCTGGCGTTCCGATGTGAAGGGAGAACCTCAAGCGGAGAACCCGACAAGAGGGAGAGTACCGATGCGGAGCACAGGCAAGAGGGAGTGCGATTCTTTCCGGCTTTTCTACCGGGATTGTTTCAATGGGAACATCTAGTCGGAAAAGAGGAAAAAATCGACAGCCTCGTTGGGCTGACGCAAAGCGCAAATGGAGAGAAAGATGAACACTGCAGAACAGAAAGACAAATTGTTTCGAAGGTTTCAAACTGACAAATTCAGTTTAAAGAAGTCGGTACCGACTGTCTCAATGACAGTTGATATTTGCGCAGACAATTTAGAAATCAAACGAAAGACAATGAATTCAAATTCCGCTACGAAAATTTCAGTGACTCACATTCTAATAAAAGTGGTTTCCGAAACGCTTAGGGAATTTCCAAATTTGTATGCCTATTTTAATGGCAAAAAATTCACAAGAAATGCCATCGTAAAAATCAATTTACCGGTTGCCGAGAATAATCACGTTGAGTACGTAGTGATTGAAAATGCCGAAGACAAGAAATTAAGCGATATTTCCATTGAGGTTAAAGACGAGATTACCAATATTAGAAACAATTGTGGTAAGTTCTATATGTCAATTAAAAGACTCTATTCCCTTCCTTCAATAATTCGTTTCTTTGTTCTCAAAAACATAAGCTTGAGTTCGACTGACAAGAACTATGGTAATTTTCCTCTAACGAACTTTGGTAGCTTTGGCGTCAAAAATGGGACTCCAGCTCTTTCAAGTCCGATAGTTGCTGCACTTTGTATTGGCCTAATTGAAACCAATGAAGTAAATGGAAAACAAATAATGCCAATTACTTTAGTATTTGATCATCGTCCGATTGATGGGGCATATGCAGGTAGGTTCTTAACCAAAATAAAGAAAAAATTGGAAAGTAACGAAGTATTTGACTAGTAGAATTGCCTAAGATTGATTTCGACACGACTATTAGCTTCGCTAATCGCGGGTTAAATCAGCGTTGAGACTGTCGATTTTATGGCCGTTGGGAATTTACAGATTGCCTGGGAGGACATATATTGAATTATGCCTAGATTCGAAGACATAGACACTTCCCAGGGCTTCTTCCTCCCGGTTTTCTGAGCGCGAAGGGCTGCCTAATCTTCCTTGAAACGCAATAAGGGGTCCCAATAAAGGAGTTCGGAACATGAATTTGCAAGAAAAGATTTCGCTACAATTTGGAAATCCTCATGGAGCCCTGGGAAATCTGGCGGGTTTCATCATGTCCCACCGCGCATCCAATGTTGAACGCATCACATGGGCGATAACGCTCCTTGACGTGAAGCCCGAAAACAACGTGCTGGAGATCGGATTTGGCCCGGGTGTCGGGATTGCTATGCTACACGAGTGTTTGATGTAAGCTGAAATTCCCGGAAAACGCCACGAGGTGTTCCCTGATTTGGACACGGGAAATTCCCGGAAAAGGTCAGGGGCAGTTGAGACACTGCTCCCTAGAGTCCAGAATCCCCTGTCGAAGGACCAACAACGGCAGGGAGGATCAAGAGAGGTGCTCAACATGCCCCAGATCAACAGTATCAAGGAAATTGCAGCGCTCGAGGAGGCAATGAGATATTGTCAATAGTTGTGGATTGGAAATCTGAACGATTTTCCGGTCAGGCCGCCGCTTCATCAACCCGCTCTCCATTCACAAACTTTACTCCCGCTTCCACGAGTGGGATGAATTTGAATCCGTCTAACTTGCGCCAACCCTGTTCTGCCTCCCTGCAAAGCTTGTAGACCATTGCCAGCGTTGCCTTGCGAGTCCCGTTGCCCTTCGTTCGCCGGTGGCGTAGGCGTACCGTCGCGAAGGTCGACTCGATGGGGTTCGTGGTGCGCAGGTGGAGCCAATGAGCGGCAGGGAAATCGTAGAAGGCGAAGAGGTCGTCCTTGTCCTTCACCAGACATTCCACGGCCTTCGGGTACTTGTCGCCGAAGGAATTGACGAAGAGGTCGAAGGCTTTGAGCGCGTCCTCACGGGTGGGCGCAAGGTACTGGTCATGCAACATTCCCTTGGCCTTCGCCTGGAGCGACTTGGGGAGCTTGTCCAAAACGTTCCCGGTCTTGTGGAACCAGCACCGCTGGATACGCGTCTCTGGCCATACCTCCGCGGCGGCGGCCTGGAAGCCCATCGCGCCATCGCATACTGCGAGCACCGGCGCTTTCTCAAGCCCACGGGAGCACAGATCGAGGAGAATCTCCTTCCACGACTGCGCACTTTCGCGGTAGCCATCGGATACAGCAAGCAATTCCTTGTTGCCGAATGAATCGGCGCCCATGACGACGAGCAGACAGGCGCGTTCGTCCTCAAGCCGCGCATTGCAATACACGCCGTCTGCCCAGACGTAGACATAGCGTTTCCCTGCAAGGTCCCGTCTCGACCACTCCCCGTACTCCTCGGTCCATATCTCCTTCAGGCGCACGACGGTACTCGCCGAAAGTCCCTTCGCCTGAGGACCAAGGATCGCCTCCAACGCCGTCGGAAAGTCGTCGGTTGAGATGCCTTTGAGATACAGCACCGGCACGAGGGTATCGATGCTTGGCGCCCGCCGCATGAAGGGTGGGAGTATCCGGCTCGTGAACCGCTGCTCTCCCCTGGCGCTCAATGCCCGGTCATCCACGCGGGGACGCGTGATGGCAATCGGCCCCGCTCCGGTGAGCACGGTTCGCTCGGGCATGACGCCATTTCTCACCACCAGACGTTTCCCCTCCTCGTCGACGAGATTCTTGAACCGCGAAAGATGCTCCTCAATCTCTGCCTCCAACGCGGCTTGCAGCATCTTCCTCGCCCCTTCACGCACGATGATTTCCAGCACCCCCATGGTCTCGGGCGTTGCCTTGATTCGAGTCTCGATGATAGTCTTGCTCACGGACGTTCTCCTTCCCGGCGGTTGTGTTTGGCGACAAAACCTTACCGTGAAGAAACGTCCGTTTTCTATTCCGTCCACAAGAATCGATCATATCTCGGAGGCAATTGCGCTGTACGGTATTCCGGCGATCTTCAACACGGATCAGGGCTGCCAGTTCACGTCTGATGCCTTTATCGCCGTCCTGGAATCGAATGAAATACAGATCAGCATGGACGGTGTGAATCGTGCTTTGGACAACATTTTTATCGAGCGCTTCTGGAGGACCTTGAAGTACGAGGACATTTACCTCAACGACTACCTGACGGCGATCGAGCTTAAGGCCGGGATGAAGAGATACATGGACTTCTACAACGGCAAGCGCTTCCACGCATCGCAAGACTACCAGACTCCAAACGAAGTCTACGCAAGTAAGTTCCAAGAAAAAGAGAACGAAGAACTATCAGCTGCATAGAAACAAGAGGGGAGCTTGATCCACCTTATTTATCTTCCGATTCTGTATTGACAGAAGGGCTCTCTATAGAAACCTCATCTCAAATCCGCCCGTATCTTCATAAAGTATCAGACTTGTTTCGCATCACAATCCATGATACCCTCAAATAGAGTGATACGTCTCCAAGTCTTATTGGACATGCCACTGACCCGGCAATTTAAAAGCTGTCATCGCATCGAAAAAGGACTTAGCCGGGCGGTCCTTTTTCGATGCTCACGTCAACTGTTTTATTGCCGGGTCAGTAATTCAGGGAAAGGGCTCTCGAGTTAACCCCAGGAGGGATCTATGACCGAACATGAAACTCACAAGAAGGCGTTGCTCATTCTGGACATTCAGAAGGATTTTACTGACTCCAGAGCTAGAATGCCTGTCGATTCAAGTCAAGCAAAAAGAATAATAGAGAATATAAACAGGTTGATAGATGAGGCGAAACGGAATGGAACAGTAGTCATTTATGTAAAGAATGCCTTCTCAAGATTTGATTTCATCGGAAATTTGTTTCGCAATAACGCGGCATTAAAAGATTCACTGGGAAGCGACTTTGATACAAGGCTTAATGTCGTCAACCAAAATATATTCAAGAAGAGCAGACCTGATGCTTTCACAAACCGAGATTTGGACATGTTTCTGGTAAACAGAGAAATAGATGAGATATTCGTTACCGGTGTCTTCGCTGATCAATGTGTCCTATCGACTTCAAAATCCGCCATTAGAAGAGGAATCAAGATAAACCTGATTCAGGACGCTGTCGGTGCAAAGAATGACAAAGTCGTCTTAAAGGCAGTGGAGAAGGTAAGAAAGGTGGGAGGGATAATCAAGACCGCGAAACTCGCATTTGATTAAGTAAATTATAGGATGAGTGAGGATTGTATGCTAAATAAGGGCCAATATGCTACCGCGAGCAAGTACGATGCCCGAGTTTATCTGACAAAGACCTTCAATACCAGCCGGGAATCTAGGTCAAAGTGGTTGTTCGGTTTGCTTCCTAAAAAAGTGAATATTAGAATATTGGAGTTAGGGTGTGGCACTGGCATATTCTGGCTGGCCAATAAAGATTCTATTCCTGAAAGCTGGAATATAGTTCTCACGGATTATTCCGAAGGAATGTTAAAGGAAACAAAGAATGCTCTTTCCATGGTGAAGCATAAGTTCAAATTTGAAGTGGTCGACGCTCAGGATATTAAATATCCAAATGAAAGTTTCGATGTCGTCCTTACTAACAATATGCTCTATCATCTGGAAGAACGTGATTCGGCCCTCGCCCATATCAAGAGAGTTTTGAAAGATGACGGTACCTTCATTGCTACAACAGCGGGAAACAATGATATGAAGGAACTGAATGAGATCCTTTATTGTTATCTGCATACGAAAGGAAGAAAGTTTAGATTCAACGAACGAGCATTTTCTATCGAGAACGGGCTTACACAGCTAAAGTCCTATTTTACTGACATTACCTTGTTTCGGCTTAATAGTTCGTTGCGAATCGATCAGGTCGAGCCCATAATTGAGTATTACCGTTCTTTCAATGATATTGTTGAGGGTTTTCTCGTTTTGGATGAAGATGAGGCTGAAGGTTTTGGAGAGTATCTAAAGATGATCATTGAATCGAAATGGTTTATCACGGTCACTAAGGAAACTGGAGCTTTTGTCTGCCGTAAAGAATAAGGCATAGACATTAAAAAAACGTCCATGTTCCTGATTCAATTCTTCCTAAATAGGGGGTGCTGAACGACCCTGATTTTCAGGCAAGTCTTGAGGCGCCTGGGATCGACCATAGGATATCCTCGCGAACGTTATCCACGGCAACCCACAAAAGCATAGTATTCCCCGCCCGTGACTCTTGCCGCTTTCTTCCACAACTTGCCAGAGTAGCGTAGCATCCTCCGCCAGGGGAGTTTCCCCCACCGCCGGTCATGGCTTGGGCGTGGCGGGGAAAAAGAGCGTGGGCGTTCGCATTCCTTGGCGGGTCTCGAACGCCCACGCTACCAAACTGAACAAGGCAGCGTACCCCTCCCGTCAAAGCACTTCAAGACCTTATCGCCCTTGTCAGAGTCGCCGTCGCCCAATGGGGTTGTCCGCTCTGCGGGAAATGCCACGAGCTTGAGTTTCACTCCTACCCACCGCGCTGGACCAGAGGAAGCGACCATGTGCGGCTGCAGATCAATGTGGTGACGATTCTCTGCCGGGCTTTGATTGGGACGGGACGGCAGTGGACAAAGAGGATCTTGCCTGAGCATCTCATTCCGCGAAGCCCCCTGTGGAGCGAGAAGCTCGTGGAGCTTCTTGAAGGGCAACAGGACGCGGATCGCGGATTGGCCGATGTGGCCTGCGCGGCGCTGGGCTGTGTCGATCCGCGAACGGCCAGGAAGCACATCCGCGCTCTTCGCGCCGCCGCGGCCGCCAAGCTCCCCGCTCTCGCCGAACTCGGCGCCGCCGCGCCCGGGACCGGTGGAGGTCCGGACTTTCTTCCCGGCACCAATCCATTCGTGATCCTGCGCCTACTGTGGGACAAATTCCTCCGGGCCGCCCAGGAACGCTCCGGCTCACTCGTCGCTCTTTCGCTCCGACCGCTTCTCTGGCTCGGACCTGGGTTCGAATCCTTCGGAATTTTCCATCGATCGTGCATTCCAATCTCTCACTCCGCCGCAGTAAACCCCATGCATCACGACCAAGGAGGTCAGATGCATGGCTGAAACCGACTGGCAGAGCCTTTCGGACACCCGGTTCGAGAAAAACTCCACCATCCTCGAGCTCGTCGAGTTGCTCGTCGATGAATCTCTGTCCCTGAAGGAACGCAAGGATCTCCGGGACGAATACCGTTCCCGCTACTGCGTCTCGGATCGGACGATCCGCAACTACCTCGCCCGCTACAGGGACGGCGGCGCACAGGCCTTCCTTACGCCGATCGTTCGCCAACCTTCCCCGAGGATTCGCGACAAGGAGCTCGCAAACGCGATCCTTGAGCTCGTCAAGGAACGGCCCACCCGAACCGTTCCAAAGCTCCGGAAGCTTCTTGTCGTCGATGCGCGATTTGCGAATGGCATTGGAAAGGTATCCGATCGCTCGATCTACCGCTTTCTCCTCGAACAGGGCCTGTCCCAGAAGGAACGGTACCGGCTTCTCTCTGAAGATGGTCGTATGTCCTATCATCGCTTTCAGGCCGCGCGTCCCCTCGACCTCGTGCAGGGCGACGCCCGCGACGGCATCTGGCTCGACACGAAGGACGGCAAGAAGAAGACCTACCTCTTCGTCTGGATCGACGATTACTCCCGCAAGATCCTATCAGGTAGGTATTACTTCGACGAAAAGCTTCCCCGCATGGAGGATACCTTCAAGCGCATGGTCTTGCGCTGGGGCATACCTATCAAGGGATATCTCGATAATGGGGCTGTGTACGTGGCCAAGCAGTTCGCCTGGATACTCGCGCAGCTGGGGACGACCAAGCTCCACCACAAACCCTACCAGGCCTATTGCAAGGGCAAGGTCGAAGCCCTCAACAAGATCATCAAGAACGATTTCCAGGGCGAAGCACAGCGCGCCGGATTTCAGACCCTCGAAGAGCTCAACTCCGCTTTCACGGCGTGGACCGATATCGAGTACAACGTCCGCATTCATTCTCAAACAGGAGAGGCTCCCGACAAGCGCTTCGCCGACGCCCTCCACGCCGATATCCGACGCGTCGCCGACATCGCTTGGTTTGAAGCCCTCTTTCTCATGCGCGTGAACCGCACCGTCACCAAGTACGGCAAGATCAAGCTCGAGTCCAACGAGTACCCCGTCACGAGCGCGCCCTACGGAACCGTCGTCGAAGCCCGCTACGATCCTTTTGACCTTTCCCGCGTTTTCATCTTCAAGGACAAAGCCTGTGTCGAAACGACCTCGGTCTCGAAGCTCGTCAACAGAACCGCCACAACCCCCGAGGAATCGAAGGCCACCCCGACCGAGGTCAGCGCCCACGCCTCGAACTATTTCCAAGTCCTCCGAGAACAGCACGCCACGATGCTGGCCCAGAACCTCTCCCCCGTTGCCTATTCCAAGCTCTCATCCAAGGATGCCCCATGACCACCACGAGTTCCCATCCCGTTATGAACTTCTACGGCTTCGTACGCATGCCCTTCGACAAGGATTTCGAAAGCTCGGATGCGTTCCCCTCTCCATCGCTTGCCAACGCCGTCGCCATGCTCGGCCTCGGCGTCGAGTCCGAGGATATTCTCCTCGTCTCGGGCCCCATCGGATCGGGCAAGTCCGTGGCGCTCAGGTCCTTCATCTCGGCCCTCGATACCAATCGTTTCTCTCCGATCTACCTCCGCGGACTCGGCCTCTCTGCCGCCGACCTCGTCAAGTCGATCCTGCTCTCGCTCCTCGTGGAGCCGCCCTATAATTACGCCAAGGCCCGCGCCCTCTATTTCAAGTCAGTCGCCGAGCAGCCTCGAAAGCCCGTGGTCGCAATCGATGACGCACAGGACATGACGGAGTCCGCTCTCCTCTCCGTAAAGAACCTCGTCAATTTCGATTCCGATTCGAAATCGAAGATCACCTTCGTCCTCTGCGGCCAGCCCGAGCTCAAGGAGACCTTGCGCTACTCACGCCTCGCGTCGGTCCATCAGCGAATCCGCCACTGGGTCGAGTTCTCGGGCCTCTCGCTCAAGGACACCTGCGAGTACGTCGACCATGCCATCGTTCGCGCCGGCAGGCCCACGCCGGTCTTTTCTGATGGCGCCAAAGCGGAAATCCACAAGCGCTCCCTTGGTATCCCGCGGCGAATCAACCGCGTATGCCTTCTCACCCTTTTCGAAGGCGCAGCGCAGGGCCGCTCGATCATCGATGAGGCCAATATTATCTCTGATGAGGCGTAGCGCCATTGCTTCAGGTTACGCGGCATGCCGGGCGGCGACGCTCGGCATTGCCGTTGGCGAACGATGACATGCCAGCTCGGCGAGGCGTGGAGGATGAGCTTGGCGGAGAGTGGAAGACTCTATTGGCAAAGAGCGGAACACAAGGCTGGCGAGGAGTGGAAAGGCCGATTGGCAAGGAGTGGAAA
>CAWBCC010000012.1:0-621143 GCA_963787185.1 uncultured bacterium
TTATTGTGGCAACCGCACACCGCCCAGGAGTACGGGCAAGGCCAGCGGAATCTCAACGTGCCACAGGATCTGCCGAGATGTCAGTCCCATGCCCGTTGCAACTTCGAGTACTGACGGGTCAACTCCGCTGATGCCGGTGTATGTATTGCGAACGATTGGCAAGAGGGCATAGAGCGTCAGAGCTGTAATCGTCAATCTGTCCGCGCGAACGCCGAGCCAGGGTATCGGCAGCAGCAGTCCGAAAAGCGCCAGACTCGGAATAGTTTGAATCACGTTATTGGTTCCGAGTATCACCGCTCGCAATCTTGGATGCCTCGCCAAAAGCAAGCCCAGTGGAATGCCGATCACAATCGCAAACATCATGGACCACAGGACCAGGCGGATATGCTCCAGCGACAGCGTCGTGACCTCAAGGCGATGCTTGACGACAAATTGGAGAAATGACATGCCGATCACTCGTTCAACAATTGGGAACCAGAGCGGTAGATCTCAACATAAGCCTTCACGTTTTCATTCGATGACCTGACAAACTCTCCTGGCGTAAAAACTCCGGCCGATGCTCCGCCGTCCATGAGCACAATGCGATCCCCCAGCAGGAGAGCCTCGGTTACGTCATGCGTGACCAACACAACCGTGGTGCCGAGGCGCTGCTGGAGCAGTTTGAACTCCCGTTGCATCTCCGCCCGGGTCAAGGGATCGAGCGCCCCGAAGGGTTCATCCATCAGCAGAATCGGCGGGTCGGCGGCGAGGGCGCGCGCCAGTCCAACCCGCTGCCGCTGGCCGCCGGAAAGTTCGTGAGGGTAGCGTCTGGCAAACTGCTCGTAGGGCAACCCCACCAGCGAAAGTATCTCGGTGGTCCGTTGTTCCATGCGGCGTTTGTCCCAGCCTTCCATCTTCGGAATCAGCGCCGCGTTGCCTGCCACCGTGTAATGCGGAAACAGCCCGACCTCCTGAACCGCATATCCAATTCTGCGGCGCAATTGAATGAGATTCCATTGCTGCGTGGTGCAGCCTTCCACACGGACTTCTCCCCGCGTTGGCGAAAGCAGGCAGTTGATAAGCTTGAGGGTCGTGGTTTTACCGGAGCCGCTTCTGCCCAGCAGAATCACAATTTCATGCGAACGGATTTCCAGATTGAGGTCAGAGATGACGGCGCGAGCTCCGTTAACGGCATAATCGACGTGGACGAATTCGATGGCAATGCCTGATCGATCCTTCATCGCTTATCGCCCGGCTACGCCCATAATCCCGCGCTCCCAGAGACTCTCAACCTGGTTAAGATGGGACACCCGCCCGCGGGGATGGTCCGGCAGCGGGACCGAAACCCGGAAATCGCACTGCAGAAAAAACAACACGGCGCACCGAGGAGAGCAGCCAATAGCTGCTACTCAGATTCAGAGCTTCGGCTGTGGACAAAGAGTCGGGAGATTGCCGCCTCCGGTCAGCGGCAACCCGCGCGGCAGGCCGTGATTCCTAAGCAAGCACGCCAGCGGCCGGGGATCGGACGGAAGCCAACGTCATGCCTACATTTGAGGAAGCACGCCGCATCATTCTGAAAGATGTCACGCCGCTGGGCGCAGAGCGTGTGGAACTTCTCGGTTCGCTGTCCAGGGTGCTGGCCGAAGATGTTATCGCACCCTGGGACCTGCCCTCATTCACTAACTCCGCGATGGATGGTTACGCGGTACAAGCGGCGGATTGCCAGGATTCGAGGGCTCTGCCGATTATCGATTATGTCCCCGCGGGACGGCAGGCCACGAAGGCAGTGATGCCGGGGACGGCCATCAAGATTATGACCGGAGCACCGCTCCCCGACGGCGCCGACAGCATTGTGCCCATCGAGCACGCAACCGAATCCGCCGGCACCGTGCGCGTCATGCAACCGGTCGAACTGCACCAGTACGTGCGTTTTCGAGGAGAAGACGTGCGCCAAGGCGAGACTATTCTCGCCGCTGGCACGCTTGTCCGTCCCTATGAAATCAACTTACTCGCCACCTTCGGTAAAGAGCATGTGACGGTGGTGCGCAGAGCGAGAGTCGCGATCGTTGCTACCGGGGACGAATTGATTGCGTTGGGCGAAACCCCGTCGATTGGGAAGATCGTGAATAGCAATTCCTATTCTCTGGCGGCGGCAATCACCAGCGCGGGTGCCATTCCTGTGCTGATGGGGATCGCGCGCGACGACCTGGGCAGCCATCGCGAGAAGCTGGCCGAAGGACTGAAGGCCGATGTGCTGATCACCTCTGCAGGAGTTTCGATGGGAGACCGCGACCTGGTGCGCGAGGTGCTCGAAAAACTCGGCGTGGAGATCGTTTTTTGGCGGGTGAAAGTAAAGCCCGGGAAAGCGCTGGCATTCGGCAGAAAGCAAGGCAGGCTGGTCTTCGCACTTCCGGGAAATCCAGTCTCGGCGATGCTGACCTTTGAGGAGTTTGTGGCTCCTGCGCTGTTGAAGATGATGGGACACGGGCACACTGTAAAACCGTTGTTTCCGGCGGTGCTGCAGAGCGAACTGAAAAAGAAAGCGGGCCAGACCCATCTGGTGCGTGTGCGGCTGGAATACCTCGGTGGAAAGTACCTGGCGTGGAGCGCCGGAAAACAGGACACGGGCCTATTGAAAACCATGTTGCAGGCCAACGCCCTCGCCGTGCTTCCGGAAGATCGCGAAACCTTCGCGGCAGGCGAAGAAATTCAAGTCCATCTGCTCGACGGGAGCGTAGGCATGACCGCGCTGTAGCCCCGCCAGATTCACTGCGGAACTGTGGCCAAAGCTTTTCTTAGCTCACCGCGGATATCGCACAGGAGCTCAAACTGCTCCTGTGCGTACCCCTTTTCACTTCAGGTGATGACTCTGGATCGATCAACTCCGGATGCCTAGCAATCGGACCCAAAGTCCTTTTCGAAAGCCTCCGCAAGTCTGGCACCCCAGTTATTCTTAGGCTTGAGGCGGCCGCCGAAGAAGCGCAGAATGGGCGGCTCCTCGCAGAATTCAAGGCCGCCGATCATGTCGCGATGGTGGTGCAGCCACTTGAGCCGATCGGTGGCGTACTCGAAGTGCGACATGGTAAACACGCGCCGCGGCACTGCCAGGCGCAGAAGTTCGAGATCGGAAGGCACGTCATTGCCCTCCTCGTCGCGGTCCATCGATAGCGTTCCGCGTTCCATGCCACGAATGCCCGAGGCGATATATGCCGCAGCCGCCAACGCTCCGGCGGGATAATCGGTTTGCGGCACGTGCGGGAGAAAGCGCGAGGCGTCAAGATGGCAAGCCAAACCACCCGGAGGCGTGACGACAGGAACGCCGTTTGACATGAGCCGGCAGGCGAAGTATTTGATCGCATCGGCCGAGGAGCCGGCAATCTCAAGCTCCGTCATTTCGCAGATGCCGACCGCCATGGCCTCAATTTCTTTGGAGGACATTCCTCCGTAGGTATAAAACCCTTCATACACCGGGAGCCACGGCCGGATGGCTTCATACAGATCTTTGCGGTTGGTCGCGATGAGACCGCCACGCACGCAGCAGCTCTTGCGCCCTGAGAGATAACAAAGATCAGCCACTTCCATGATCTCGCGGATAATCTCCTTGAATTGAGGCGTTGGCATATTCCGGCTCGCGCTGGCGAATGAAATAGGCGTTTTCTGAAATCAGGCTGGCATCCACCACCAGCGGAATCCCAAGCGGCGCGATAAGGTCCTTCACTTCATGCAGGTTGGCCAGCGAGAACGGCTGCCCGCCGATCAGGTTGGTGGTCGCTTCCATGCGCACGAAGGGTATGTTCGCAACCCCATGCTTATCGATCGCCTCCTTAAGGCGGCCAAGGTCCATGTTGCCCTTGAACGGAGAGGAGCTCTGAGTATTGAGCGCTTCCGTCCCGAACAGCTCCAGAACGGTTCCACCCATCAGATTGAAATGTGCTTTCGTGGTGGTGAAGTGGTAGTTCATCGGCACAAAGCTGCCGGGTTTGACGAAGGTCTTGGCGAGCAGGTGCTCGGCCGCGCGCCCCTGGTGTACCGGCAGAAGATACTCGTAACCAAAAATCTCTTTCACCGAGTCCAGCAGCTTATAAAAGCTCTCCGAGCCGGCGTAAGCGTCATCGGACTGCAGCATGGCCGCCTGCTGATTGTCGGTCATGGCATTGGTGCCGCTATCGGTCAACATGTCCAGGAAAATGTCGCGGGTACGGAGAAGGAAAGTATTGTAGCCCGCTTCTTCCATTGCCTGGAGACGCTCGCGAGCTGGGAGCCAATCGGACCTTCTGCACAATGCGAATCTTGTGCATTTCGATAGGAATTTCAGAACCATTGGATAGACGAATGCTCATCGCTGAACCAACCAAATAAGAGGGATTTTGAACGGACGAGTTGATGATTACACGGGAAGGGTGCCGGGGCAATCACCAAGCATGGATCACGAGTAAAAATCCGTACTCTAGGACGACCCATAGTGAGCAGATCACTGGTCTGGCCCAGCCTGACGGCAGGTCTGCGTGAGCTCTTTGAGACCGTGACGGCGGCCTACATCCTTGCCAGTGGCGTGGCGTGGAGCAACCAGGCGAAGGGCGGCAAGAAGTCCCGCGAAGTACAACTGCACGCTGACCGAGCCGTCTGCGGGAATTTCCTTCCGGTAGAGCTGCCACGCAAAACCAGCGGCGAGCAGAAGCAACATCACCTGCCCGCTCCACCAGAACAGCAGCCCGGTAAAGACGAGCAGACTGGCACGTCCCACCTTGTCGAGCGGCGGGACCGCCCCGGCGCCATCCAGCATCCACACTGGAATTAGGTTGAGCAGATTGAGCCACGCACCAGTGTGGGCCAACGCGGCCCAGAGAGGATTTCCGGTCTGCCAGAAAAGGGCGGCGGCCACCAATGCCGCGAGCAACCCGGCAGCAGGCCCGGCGAGCGCGACAAAAGCACGCGCTTCGGTGGAGACGCCAAGCGCCTGCCACTTAACGTAGGCTCCGAGGCCAGGAAGAAAGACCGGCATCTCGGCCGGGAGACCGCGTCGCTTGACCTCGGCGAAGTGTCCCATCTCATGGATCATGATCATGACCGCAAAGCCGATGCCGAACCAGGCGCCATAGAGCGCCCAGTAAATTCCAAGAAACGCGGCGAAGCTGAAGAGAAACTTGAGCTTGAAGAGCGCGAACAGGAGTGATTTACCCTTGGCCAGCAAGACGGCGAGCGGAGCCAGCGGCCCGAGGCGCTTGGCCCAGGGATGAGGAGGCTTCTCCGGCGCGGGTTTCTGTTCAGGCTGCAGCAAGGGGTCATCGCTAGTGCATTCCGCAGCCGCCACCGCCGCAGGAGCCTTCCGGCATCCCGCAAGGCATGTTGGGAACGCTGCCGGAGGATTTATCCGTGCCATGCGCGGCAAAGGTGGAGAGCTGCTGCTCCAACTCCGTGCTCTTGCATGCCGGGCACTCGGACTGCTTGGAACCGTAGACGATGGCTTCGAACTTATTGCCGCAACCCTTGCAGATGTATTCAAAAATCGGCATCACGACCTCCTGAGCACCGCCGCACGACGGCCGAGGCCACCCGCGACGGCGAAACTGATACATTCATTATACGGGTGCATCTCGCCCACAAAGAACCATGCCCGGCACAGAAATCTCCCGCCCCTCGAATTTTTCACCCATCGCCAATGATTTTGTGCCGCGCCGCTTTTTGCGCGGAGGCAATGCCCAGACCATTGCCGGAAATTTCATGAAGCGCGCCAACGGCTTGCCGGAGCCTGAGGAGCGGCTCTTCCAGATCGAACAGGACGTACAAATCTTGTGCCATTGCCACTGGCAGCCGGAGCGGCAGAAGCCGCTGACCATGATGATCGTGCACGGACTGGAGGGTTCGAGCAATTCGCAATACGTGATTGGAACCGGCAGCCGTGCCTGGGCGCGAGGCTGGAACGTCGTGCGGATGAACATCCGGGGTTGCGGCGGGACCGAGCATCTTTCCTCGACGCTCTATCACTCCGGTCTCTCGCAGGACGTGGAAAAGCTGGTGGCCGGAATGATTGCGAGCGACGGATTACAGCGCGTGGCGCTGGTGGGATTCTCCATGGGCGGCAACCAGGTGTTGCGCGCCGTCGGGCAGTGGGGCACGAACGCTCCGCCAGAGCTGATTGCCGCCGCAACGGTTTCCCCAGCCTGCGACCTGGCAATTTCATCGGACCGGATTCATGCGGCGGCGAACTCGATGTACGAGTGGTGGTTTCTGCTTTCTCTGCGCCGGAGCTTTCGCCGCAAATCCAAGCTTTGGCCGGGCTTGTACGATCCTGCGTTGCTGAAGAACGTGCACTCCGTGCGCGATTTCGATGAGCACATTACGGCGCGCTACATGGGCTTTGCCGGCGCGGCGGATTATTATGATAAGGCCAGCTCGTCGCACGTGCTCGACCGCATTGCCATTCCGACACTGGTGATTCATTCCGACGACGACCCGTTCGTGGTGATGTCGGCGGAGAGTCAACGCAAGCTGATGGAAAATTCAAATATCACGTTTCTCCATACCAGGCACGGCGGCCACTGCGCATTCATCGGCGAGCCCAAGCGCGGATGGCTGCGACGATGGGCGCTGGGCCGAACGCAAGGTAGTAGAATTCCTGGCGCAAGTCGAGGCCTCGAAAGCTCGCTGACATGGAAGCGGATCACAGCCTCGAGCTTGGTCCAGCGGCACCCGCGCTGGAGATTCCCTGGAAAGATCCGGAGGGACGTCTCCACTACTTTGATCTGCGCCGCCAGCCTGACGCAATCGAGCACATCCCGGAGGCGCTGGAATTCCCTGCCCTGCGGCGTTTTCTGCTCGCCGTAAACTCGCCCCCGAGCGCCTGGCAAACGGCGAAATGCGACGTGTGGCCGGACGAAGCCGAACCTTCCGAGAACCTCTACGATGCCGAGTTTGAGCAGAGCTGCTACGTAGACCTTGTGCTCGCCGAGCGCACCGCCGCTTTGCGCGAAGACCTGCTGGTTCATCAGCTCGCGGCAAAAGAGATGGCGCATAAGCTGGGCGCAAACGAGGCGCTGGAGGCTCTCGCCGAAATCGTCGTGCGGCGCTGTTACTTCCACCGCCGCACCGATGCGGAGGAGTCCGATGCCGGATACTGCCTGACCCTTTTCCTGACCGGCTACGGTGCAACCCCGGCGAAAGCCGCCGCATGCTGGGATCGTGCGATGGAATTTGCCACCGCCTGTGTTCTCAAATTGCAGCCCCACGAAGGCCGCGCGCAAGCCGGAGAACTCAGCTAAAATAGAAGCGAGCGCCAGCTCAACCGATGTGGGAGCGTAGCTCAGTTGGATAGAGCATCTGCCTTCTAAGCAGAGGGTCGCAGGTTCGAATCCTGCCGCTCCTACCATTAAATTCAATCAGTTAGCACGCTTGAGCGCAACACCTTGTGCCGATACCGGGGAATTTACCGGGGACTCAGCTTCAAAACTGGCATTCTTAGCAGGTATCCGGCTGATTTTTTCCACCGCTCCCCGCAGCTCTTCCATTCCGAAGTGACCATAACTCGCTGCCATCTTTGCCATCGTTCCGGCAGACCATCCAACGATCTTCGCAATGATCGGCAGAGGCACGCGGGCGGCAATCATGCGACTCACTGCCGAGTGCCGAAGATCATGAAACCGGACTCCGCTCAAACCTGCGGGCAGCTCATCCAATTCGATCTTGCACGACTCACAGACGAACCCCTTTTCCCCTTCCGGTTTCTCTTCCAGCTTCCCGCCTTCGCAAGCAGGGCAATGCCGTTGTGTGCGCCTCTTGGCCGCTTCCCATGCTTCCTTCACATCGCCAATCGGGTTTGTGGGGTCTGTGGAGTACACTTTGGCGTCGAACGAGTCGCCCGCCGCTCCCGCCTTCTCAGCCGGAAAAACGTAGTGCTCTGGCAGCCGATTCGGGAACTGCTGCGCCCAAAACTTCAACGATTCGATGGCCCGCTGATTCAAGGGAACTATCCGGCCCGTTCCCGATGGCGTCTTGTCCTTGCCGAACTGGAGACAACGGTTGGCAAAGTCGATATTGCTCCATTGCAGCGTACGGATTGTGTTGTACCGTGCCCCCGTTTCGAGCGCAAGCAAAACGAACGGGGACAAAATCCGCGACCGTGACTTTCCGCATTCCAGCAGCAGGGCGGATTCTTCTCTATCGGTCAAAGCGCGTCCAGCGTCTTGCCTCTCAGGGAGCATTCGCACATCCGTTTGAATTCTCGCCCATGTTCCGTGCTTCCGCATGATCTGGCGTAGCGTGCTGACTTCGATGTTGACCGTTCGCGGTGACGCACTCTCCGCAATCCGTGTTTCCTGATACTGCGCAATATCGCGTGAGTCTATGTCAACCAGCAGCTTTTTGCCGAGCACGGGGAGAATGTGCCCGATGCTCGTTTTCTGAATCAGGTACATCTTCGGGGACCAAGCTGTTTTCTTGGCCTTCAACCATTCTTCCGCCGCAACCGAGAACAAGTGCGGTTGCTGATATTTCTTGATTCCCGCCGTCCCCATTTCCAATTCTTGCCGCCGCTTGTCCTCAATCTTCTTTGCCAGAGTCTTTGAGCGCGTCCCTGTGCTCTCCCGGATGCGCTGCCCGTGGAATAGAAAATCCATCGTGTAAACCTTGCTTCCCTGATATCGAAAGAGTGACATGGCTATTTTCTCCCTTCGGTACTTCCGTGCTTCTCTTTGCCGCGCTCCGCAGCGCGCCTTTTTTTTGCCAAGCGCGCCCTGTTGCCCGATGTGCGCAATCCGGCGAGCAGTATTTCCGCGTGTGCGCAGTCTCGGACCGAAACACCTTCCGGCACTCCTTGCAGCAGATAATCGGGTGCTGTGTGAATTCGTCGTACCAGACCATCCAGTGAAGCGCATTCTGAAGATCAGGAATGTTCCAACCGGCTTCGATGTGGCGGTGATTGCGGTCACGTCGGCAGACTAGATGCGCCCCTAGAGGGCCAACCGGCAATTTCTCAATCACATGATCCGTAGCAACTCGAATGGAGCGGAGATTCGCGCCTTCGATCCACTCCGGAATGCTTCCTGTAACGTGAAATTCATTTCGCAGTGCCAGAAGCGAATTCGACTCAACCACCTCAACCGGGAAACTACGAACGGTTGCGTATTCCGCCTCAACGAATTCAAGCAACGCTTCGCGCTCGCCTTCGGCACGTCTGAACGCGGCCAGCAGATCGAAAATTGCACGGAACCACTGTTGCACCGCACGGCACGCTCCAAGCTGAGGAACATCATGCCGGAGGTCTCCGGGTTCACGAAAGGGGGACCCCAGGCACGTATGAATGCGATTAAATCCTGTTCTGTTTTTGCATTGGCGAACCGGATGTGAGGATCGTACTTGTACGCCTCAACTAACCCGTAGCTCTGGCTGTAGTCCAGCGTGCAATGCAGCACATCGCCCCGAAGTATCACGTCTCGGCAGCGCGGCCAGCTACCCGCCACAATCGCGTTGATATGATGTTGTACTTTCGTATCAACCATAAACAAGGCGAGAATAGTCGCGTTGAAGGCAGTAGTCAAGCGTTATCGGGAGGGAAAGTGAGCAATCTATTGAACACAGAAGAATTCGCGGCGGCCATCGGCTTGAAACCCGCCACGGTCCGCCAGCATGTTTGGCGGCGTCAGGTTGAATTTGTGCGGCGTCGCCGAGATGACATGATCGATGACCATGGAAGAGTTGAGGCTTTCGGCGACCAGGGCCGCCGAAAGCCTCGCAAAATTGGTCCTCGCTATCCAAAGATTGCCGCCCATCGCCATGGCAATGAACGCCGTCAGGATGCCGAGTCTGGCGAGAATGCTTATGTCTCGCAAGCGGCGGAATCTCATCACGTGCCTCGCGCGGTTCGAACCGATTCCATCGCCTCGCGGCATAGCCTGGAGATCTCCTCGAATCGGCCGGCGGCGAGGAGTTCTTCCTTCACCATCCAGCTTCCCCCCACCGCGGCCACGTAGGGCAGGACGAGATAGGACGCGAGGTTGGTGGTATCCACTCCGCCCGTCGGTACGAAGAAGGCTTCGGCATAGGGACCATGGAGCGCTTTGAGCATTTTGAGGCCTCCCGAAGCCTCCGCAGGGAAGAACTTCAGGAGATAGAGTCCGCGTTCGAGACCGAGTTCGATTTGGGACGGGGAGTTGACCCCGGGCACGACGGGGAGGCCACGGGCGATACAAAGGTCGACGATACGCGGGTTGAATCCCGGGGTTACCGCGAAGGCGGCACCCGCGTCGATCGCGGCTTCGACCTGCTCGGCCGAGGTGACCGTACCCGCGCCCACCAAAATAGAGGGCTTGTGTCGCTTGATAAGCCGGATAGCTTCGGCCGCTGCGCCGGTTCGAAAGGTCACCTCGGCGACGGGCAATCCGCCGGCTTCGAGAGCGTCCGCGAGGGGAAGGGCCTGCTCGGGCTTCTCGAGTTTGATGACGGGGACTATGCCCCTTTCCCTGAGAGCGGCGAAAATATCGTTCATGTTCGTTCTCCTTTCGTGTTCGGGCCCGGGGCATCGGCAAGGGGGGCGAGCAGGATCTCGATGCCCAGCTCGTCGAGAGTCTTGAGCTCGTCCGGGCCGATCGCGTCCGTGACCAGGCAATCGATGGCCCCGGGAGCCGCGAACTGGGCAAAAGAATTCTTGCCCAACTTGGACGAGTCGACGAGGAGATAGACTTTCGTGGCCATGGAAACCATCAGTTTCTTGAGCTCGGCCTGTTGAAGATCGGGCGTGCTCGCTCCCTTCTCGAGGGAGAAACTGTTCGCCGCCATGAAGGCTTTGTCGACCGTAAGTCCTTGCAGAGCCGCGGCCGCGTGCGTACCGACGGCGCAATGGAAGCGTTTGCGAACGACTCCGCCGATGAGGTGGATGGCCGCGCTCGGATGCTCCTCGAGACGCAGGGCGATCGCGAGGTCGTTCGTAAGGACGGTGATATCGCGCTTCTCGTCGAGGAGACAGGCCAGCTCGTAGGTCGTCGAGCCTGTGTCGAGGACGATGGTATCGCCATCCTCGACACAATCGAGGGCCGCTCGGGCGATGGCACGCTTTTCCGCGAGCCTCGCTTCCTCCTTCGCCCTTGCGTCGGGTTCGAATCGAGCCTGCCTCCGAACGATGGCCCCGCCGTGAGTCCGCACGAGAGCGCCGCTCTGCTCCAGATCTCGGAGATCGGAGCGAATTGTCGCACTCGATACCTCGAAGCGCTCGCAGAGCTCGGAGACCGAGGCCTTCTTTTGCGAGACGACGTACTCGAGGATTCCGCGCTTGCGCTCCTCGACGAAGACGAGTTCCTTTTTCACGGACCTATCCTAACACCATCGACAGTCGTCGTCGACGATCCGCGATCGGAAACGCCCGCGTTGCCTCGCGCCGTAAATTCGTAGCGTACACCGATCCGGGCGAGAAGGAAGTTTTCGGGGGCGAGGCGGACGAGATCGGCCTCCGCCGCCTCGACATCGACGGTATTGAACTCGAACATCCCGAAGTGGTGCCCGACGCAGTGATGGAAACCCGCTGCGTCGGAGAGTCGAACCGCCTCTTCGAGTCGAAAATTTCCCGCTATGCCCGCCGAGCGGCGCGACTCGTCGCGACCATTCACGGGAAGGAGCGCCAGGTCGATGGTATGCGGCGCGAGATTGTCCGGCAATCCGGGATAAGGGCAACAGTCCCCGGAGTGGTAGAGGCAGATCCCGAAACGCCTGAGGATGTAGCCGAGGAACTTGTGATGCCCCCCTTCGTCGATCGCGAGATCCTCGTGTGCGGAGGGGATCGGATAGACTTCGAGCTCCCCCACGGACATCGATGCGAAAGCCTCGGCCTCGATGAGGCGACCGGAAGGCACTCCCCGTTCGCGGGCGAGACCGGAACAGGAGGAGGGGACCACGAACAGGCAGTCCGGATTCGCCGCGGCGACGGGTGCGATGGTCCGGGGGTCGAGGTGATCCGTGTGCCCGTGCGTGGAAAAAAACAGATCGATGTCGCGGAGTTCTCCGACTTCGACCGGAGGTTCCATCAGCCTGAGGTGGGGGAAGCGCGTCCCCCTGTACTTCTGTGCGAGGCTATCCGAAAGGTAAGGATCTATCAGAATTCGCAATCCGGACCATTCGAGAAGAAAGCCTGCCTGTCCGAGCCACCAAAGAGAGAGCCTCTCGTCCGTTCGCCGGCGACGGAGAGGAGGAGGCGAATCGTTCACGGTTCGAAAAACAGGAGTCTCTAACACGGTCCGGAATCCTCGAGCGCCGCGAGTAAATTGTCGACCGCAACGGCAGTCGCTCGGTCGATGCTCTCGTCGGTGAAGCCCCCGATATGAGGCGTCGCCAGTACGGAAGAGCGCTTGACGAGAGTGAAATCGGGAGGCGGTTCCGAATCGAAGGCGTCCATCGTATAGACACGGACCGTCCCGGAGTCCAGAGCGAGGGCCATGGCCCTCTCGTCGACGAGACCCTGCCGGGCCGTGTTTACGACGACGACTCCTTTTCTGAGGGTCGCCATTTCGGCGCCTCCGAGAACGGGAGAGCCGTCCTTCAGCGGCGGGCAGTGGAGCGAGAGGATATCGGCCGCCTTCAGGACCTCTTCGATGCCGGCGTATCCGAAGGCCGGGGAAGGCCTGTAGGAGGGATCGGGGAAAGGATCGTAGGCGAGGACCCGCATGTCGAAAGCGATAGCGAAGCGGGCGACGAGGCGACCTATCTTGCCGCAGCCGATGAGGCCGAGGGTCTTGCCCTCGAGCTCGAAGCCCTTTTCGCGTTTCCATCGGCCTGTCTTGAGCGCCGCGTCGGCTTGAGGAATGGAGCGGGCCGCCGAGAGGATATGACCGAAGGCGAGCTCGGCCACTCCGCGGGCATTCGCTCCATCGGCCCTGCAGACCTTTATGCCCCGAGCCTTCGCCGCTTCGAGGTCCACATTGTCCACCCCCGTGCCGTTGCGGCTGATGACGCGAAGCTCGGTCGCCTTCTCCATGAAGGCGGCGCCGATCTTTTCGACGCCGGCGATGTATCCGACCGCACCGGAAGCCACGGATATGAGCTCGGTCTCGCCGGGTTGGGCCCCGGGGCTCGGGAAGACGAGCTCATATCCGGCGGAGCTCAGGCGATCGAGCAAAGGGTGGCCTCCCTTCGAGAGGGATCGGGGCGTTACGATGATCTTGGGCATCGCGCTTTCTCCTATCGGATTTGCGGGATGCCATCTAGTCTGAGGACTCGCTTGGCAAAGCCGTCGGTCTCGATATCTCCATAGTTATGGCCCGCTTCGGCGTTGTAGACGCAGAAAGAGACGAGAGGCTCGGAGCCGGTATTCACCGATCGGTGGGCCCAAAATGGAGGGACATAGACCATTTTGCCTTTTTCCATCTCCTCGGCCGCGAATTGACCGTCTTTGGTCTTCATGACCATGTAGCCCGAGCCTCTGAGGCACAGGTAGATTTCGCCGGTCTGGAGAACGCTATGGTAGTGACCCTTTGTCATGAAATACTCGTCGCCCACGAGTCCGTTCTGGAGCCTGGAGATGCAAAACATGAGGTGCCCGTATTCTTCGGGCACGGGCTTCTCGAAAACTTCGTAGTGGATCGGGTCGCCCTGGGCTATGAGACGCTCGAGAGCCGCGACGTCGGCATAGTGTCCCCGCATCGAGGAGGCTTTTCGCTCGGTGCGGCTCGTGAAGTCGGCCATAGCGCCTTCCGCTATGTCGATGATCGCGCTGAACGGTTTGATCAGGCTCGTGCCTGCAACGATACTGTCCATGTCTTATCTCCTTGTGTCAGCGGCTTTCCGTCGCGATGCGGCAGAGCTCGTCGAAGTTTTTCCCCGTCGTCGGTATATCGATGTCGAACACCTCGGCCATCACCCGTGTCCAACCATGAATGAAGTATGCCCAGCCGTCCTCGATCCTGAGTGAGCGAACTTTTTCCTGGGCCCGTGCCTGTTCGAGGAAAACGAGCCGTCCTCGATAGTTGTACTCCCAGACCATGCCCCGTTCGGGGAAGCGTACGCCGTCGGTCAGCGGGGAACCCTCGGCGTCCTTCCCGAGGCCCGTGGCGTTGACGACGAGCGAACCCGGCTTCAGTGTACCCACGACCGCGTCATTCACCGCCGGGCTCTCGGCGAGAACATATTCGATCATGATTCCGGGATTGATCTTCGCATGGACTTCGCGCATATGCTCGAGGCGCTTGGGACTGCGGTTCGTGACGACAATGCGCGAAGGCCACTCATTTTTCGGCTTCTGCTTCATGATGTAGGAGGTCAAGGCCAGAGAAGAACCTCCCGCCCCGAGTATGCAGATTTCCGCCTTTCCCTCTCTCCAATGGCCGGCCGGGACGAAGGCATCGAGGGCGAGACCGCTCGTGATGGGGTCTTTTGCGTGACCCCGGAGCGCTCCTCCCCGCTTCGAAATGCTCGAGATTTCCCCGAGGATTTCCGCGTAGGGATCGAGGTAATCGAACTGCGAGCTTGCGGCCTCGAGCAGGTCCATCTTGTGCGTGGTGACAAGGGCACCGAGGGAAAGCTTGTCGGATTTAAGGAAGCTCACCACTTTTCGGTAGACATCCGGATCGTCGTGCAGCTTACAGTCGATGCCCTTCATCGCGACGTTCCCGAGCTCGAGGTATGCGGCCCAGCGCGGGAAAACTTTCATGATAGAAGATTTGGCTGTCGTGACGCCGACGAAGTAGAAGGTCGGATTGGTCGCTGGGACGAGGTCGGCGACGGTCATGCTCTGTTCCTCCTCAGGGTTCGACGAAGCTCGACGCGAGGTCGAGAAGTCGCCGATAGCGCGCTATACGCGCCATATAAATGGATGTAAATTCCCGTTGCGGTTCGAAACGGTGTCCGAGCTTGACCCAGGAACACACGGAGGCGCCGAGATCCGGCAGCGCGCCCACCGCGGCCCCGGCAATCAAGGCGGCACCCATCGGCGCTCCGCCCGTGCGATCGACGGCGACGACAGGCATCCCGAGAAGATCGGCTTTAAGCTGGTTCCAGTAAGGTGCCTTCGAGCCCCCTCCCGTCGCTCTGAGCTCCAAAAGCTTCTGTTCGGGTCGGAGGGCGAGGAGAGCATCCCGGTAGATCGCGTATTCGAGCGCCACAGCCTCGAGCAGACTGCGGTACATCGCTATTCCATTATGGCTGCGCTTGAGCCCGGCCCAGACACCACGCATCCCGCTCGAGTTCGGCATGACGCGACCTTCCATGTGGGGCACGAAGAAGGGATCGTCGAGCGAAGGGACCGCCGCCGCGACGAGTTCGCCCAGTCGCTCGAGTCGATTCTCGAGGTCCGCGGCCGGGACAGGGTCGGAGGCGGATGACGCCCGCGTATCGAGTGGATCGCGCGCCACCTCCTCGGCGAACCAGTTGAGGTTGAGCCCCCCTCCGTTTATGTAGGCATAGGGATGCCAGAGCCCTCGAATGGCGGAATGGCCGCATCCGAGAACCCGAGAGGCGGTGTCCGGGGCGAAGCATTCGACCGTGGCGGCGAAGACCGAGGCAGTCCCGGCCACATCGACGCATATCCCCGGCCTTACGGCCCCGCAGGCGAGAAAGGATGCCGTCGTATCTCCGAGGCCGGCCGCGACCGGCGTACCCGCGCGAAGCCCGGATGCCGCGGATGCCGCCGTGCTCACCGTACCGACTATCTCGAGGGGCGAGACGATTCGCGGCAGCTTGGCCAAATCCACGCCGAATTCGCGAGCGAGGCCTTCGTCCCAATTCCCCGCCGCATTGTCGGCAAAGCCCGAAAAATGCAGATAGCTGTCATCTATGAAGGACTCGCGGCCTCCGAGGCCGCATAGCCGCATGGCAGCATAGCCTCCGGGTTGGACGAACGAGGCGATGCGTCCGTATTCGGAGGGCCGCTCCCCTTTCCACCAGAGTATTTTGGGCCCATGGTTGAAGGACGGCACATTGCCCGTCTTTCCGAGGATCTCGATGCCGGCAGCGGCCTCCATTTTTGCGACGTATGGAGCGCAGCGCGTATCGAGCCAGGAATCGTAGGGCGTGACCGCGAGCCCATCGGAGCCGACGCCGATTATACCCGCCATCTGCCCGTCCAGCGCGACGGCGGCGACCGAGGCGGGAGCGACTCTTGCGCGCTCGAGGCAGATCCTGATGGTCCTGCATACGGAGCCGAACTGCCGCTCCGGATCCTCCTCCGTGGAATCGGGGCTCGGATGAAGGAGCTCGGAGGCTTCCACGGCTTCGGCCAGGAGGGTCCCCGCCGAATCGTAGAGCGCCGCCCTCGTGCCCTGAGTGCCGATATCGACGCCGATGAAATTCTCTCCCGCCACGCCGTCCCCCTAGGGCATTTCGAAGCCCGACTTCAGGCCCTCGCCCCGCGAAGCCGCCTCGAATGCCTCCGAAGCCTTCTCGAGCGGATAACGCGTCGTGATGACGTCCGAAACGGCCAACTGCCCCCGACCGATGAGCCCCAGGCAGCGTCTGTACTGGGAAAGGCTTTGTCTCGTGGTACCGGTAACGGTGATTTGCTTGTAGTGGATTACGTTGGTATCGAGGCCGACGACTTCCTGACCCGCGGGGAGGCCGCCGAAGAAGATGACTCGGCCATCCAGGGCGGCAAGGCCGAAAGCAAGTTGCTGGGTCGATGCGTTCGAGGCAGCGGTAACGATGATGTCGGCGCCCCGGCCCTCGGTGAGTTCCATGACCCGCTCTTTGACCCTCTCCGGACCGATGGTGACGAAGGCGGAATCTCGTGCCTCGCAGGCGGCGAGTCTATCCCTGTTGAGATCATGGATCATGACGAGACCGGCCCCGGCGAATGCGTAGAGCTTGGCGTGAAGCAGGCCTATGGGGCCGGCGCCGATGACGAGGACCGAATCCCCCGGCTTGAGATGCGCCCGCTCGAAGGAGTTATAGACGCAGGAAAGGGGTTCGGCGATCGCCGCCTCGGCGAAGGATATCCCGTCGGAGACATCGATGGGGGAGATATTGCCCTGACCCACGGCAGCCGCGGGCACGCGCATGTATTCGGCAAAGCCCCCGTCGAGGTGGATGCCGAGGGCCTTGAGCGAAGAGCAGTGTTGGCCGCGGCCCGACACACAGGCGTCGCAGATGCCGCAACCAAAGTTGGGCGCTACGGCAACCGCCTGGCCGATCGCGTAATCGCGGACCGAGGGGCCGAGCTTCTCGATCGTCCCGGCCATCTCGTGACCGAGAGTCACGGGCACGGAGCCCGCTCCGTTTTTCCACATGCGGATGTCCGTACCGCAGATGAGGGCCGCCTTGATACGGACGAGAACATCGCCCTCTCCTATTTCGGGGATCGGTACGTCTACGACCCGGATATCCCCAGCCCCGAACAGTTTGACCGCCTTCATGTCGTTTCCTTTGAGAGTTTTACCGGCTCTCCCCGCGCGATCGACAAATTCCCCGCGTTGACTGCCTCCACCGCCTTGAGCCCGTCTCTCCCCGAAGGGCTCGGCTCGAAGTCCTCGCGGATGCAGCGTATGAAGGCCCTGTCTTCCTCACGGTATGCGTCGAGGAAAAGGCTCCTCCAACTCTTGACTGTCGGTGCGAGCATTTCCGAATCGGAGCCGCATATGACGAGGCTCGAGTCCCGGAGGGAACCTGCGAACAGGACTCCTTTGGTACCGAGCACCTCGAGCCGCGCGTCGTAGCCGTAGCCCACCGAAAGGGCCCCGTCGATAAGACCCTGAGTGCCTCGTGCGAAGCGGACTGTCATGACCACGGTGTCGTAGAAATCCGGGTGGGATGCCCTCGCTTCGGGGCAGCGATAATTGCCTGCCTGAGCGTAGACCTCGGCGAAGTCGTCGCCGGCGAACCAACGAAGCGTATCTATGTCGTGGCTGTTCACCTCGGCCAGGGGGCCGTTGCTTGCCGCGATATCGTACATCCAAGGTTGCGGTATGCTGGGTCCCCTCGTGAGGGACTTTATGAGGACGGGCTCTCCGATGCGGCCCGAGTCGAGGGCGGCCTTCGCGGCGGCGAAGTCCCTGTCGTAGCGGCGCATGAAACCGATCTGGAGCTTGACCTTGGCGAGCTCGCAGGCCGCTATCATCTCACGGCACTCCTGGACATTCATTGCCATAGGTTTTTCACAGAGGACATGCTTGCCTGCCGCCGCCGCCGCGAGGACGATATCCTTATGGAAGACGGTCGGGGTGACTACCACTACCGCGTCTATCGTCGGATCGGCGAGGGCCTCGCGGTAGTCCGAATAACCCTTTTTCAATCCGAGCTCGCCGAGCGCCGCCTCCCGCGCCGCCTGAACCGGGTCGACCATGGCGACGAGACGGGCACTCTCGATGCCCGAAGCGAAATTGCGCGCGTGTATCATCCCCGCACGCCCCGACCCTATGACGGCGATGCCCAATCCCTTGTCGCTCATATGCCACCTGAACGCGTAAATGATGTCATATCATGTTATTTACTTTTGTTTTTGTCAAGATAGTTGTTGTTTAATTTCATATTCTGTCGTTTTACTGTCATTATGGAGAAATGCTTTCGCAATAAGGTCGCCTGAACGCCTGTCGACGGAGCACGAAGTCCATCGAGCGCCGAAGAGGATGGGCGGGAAGGACTCATTCCTTTAGAGTATGGAGCCGGGCTTGATTCGTTCGGCATTGAGAGCCCCGAGGCGGTTCCCTTCGGCCACGGCTTCGGCTATCGTGGCGCCGTCCTCGAGGGCCGTCGCGATCCCCACACTGAAGGCATCTCCCGAGCCGATGGGATTGAGGGCGACTTTCTTGTCGACCGGCGCTTCGCGAAGTGCCTCGCCGTCCCAGAAAAGAGTCGGTTCCGTGCCCCGCGTCACGATGAGGAAGCTTCCATAACGCTCGCGGTATTCGCGACCCGCGCGCGATACCAGATCGCGTATGACCCCCTCGTCCGCATTCACTCCGGGTCTCTCTCTTTCGGGTTCATAGGTCTGGAAGAGTTCTTCGAGGTTGGGTTTGACCACGATCGGCCGGTAAGGGAGGCTCATGAGCAGAGCCTCGCCCTTTATATCGAGGAAAAGACGCTTGCCGGCTTCGGCCGCGAGGCGGGCCATTTTCGGCATTATGTCCGGGGAAAAACCCGATGCCACCGTGCCGGAGAGCATGACCGTGGCGCAAGCGGATAGGAGAGAGGAGAATCGTTCGAGGATTCTCTCCGTCGTGCCTTCGCGGACAGGCCTCGCCTCTTCGACGAGCTCGGTGGCCGCGCCGGCGGACTTGTCGACGAGCGTCGTGCAGAAGCGGATATCCGAACCCGATTCGACCCAGGAAAGCTCGAGCCGGTCCTCATCGCACATGGCAAGGAACCAGTCCCGCGTGGGGCCGCCCAGCTGGGTGAGATGGACCGCCTCTCGCCCCAGCTGGGTGAGGACCCGCGTGACGCATATGCCCTTGCCTGCGACGTCTACGCGGTGCTCGGCGGTGCGGTTCACTTCGCCGGGCACGAGGGATCCATAGGTGAGCGTCTTCTGAATGACGGGATTGAGACAGACGGGCAGATAGTTCCCGCGCCGGAGCGTCTGGTTTGCCATGCGAGTACTATAGCCGAGCCGAAACCGTCGGGTCCATCGCGCTAGAGAAGTTCCGTGTCGAGATTGAAAGCTTTGGCGGCTATACCGAGCTCCACGCTCCTCTCGCCCGTCGTGATGACTTGGTGGTGGGAGTACAGCTTGTCCATGATGGCACGTCCATCCCTGACGCGGACGACGGCGCCATTCCGACAGTCGGAGCCCGGATAAGCCGCATAATTCTCGATCTTCGCGGGAATGATCTGGAGCCGCTTGAGCTTGGGGTCGAGCTTGGCCATGGTGATGTCGCCGAGCGGAAATTGCGCATCGATGGCGGAAGCCTTATCGCCGACGATTGCGAGGACCTTGGGTCTCAGCTTCCAGGACTCGGACATGCAGGCCGGGAGGAGACCGAAGTAACCGCAGTGTACGACGAGTGCGTGGTTGCTCGGATCGAGAATATCGGGGAAGGAGGCGATTCTCTCGTGTTTGAGCGCCGCCATGCCCATGAGAAAGGGATAGACATTGCTCATCATGACTTCGCCGCCGAGCGCCTCGTGGACTATATACTCGGTGAGAAGGGACATCGTGTCGGCTTCGCAGGCCCAGAGGAGCTTCCGGTCCTCGTAGAGCCAGTTCCAGGCCAGACAGGGGGTGGCGTCGGAATGGAAAGACTCGTTGAGGCAGTTGATACCCGAGCCCGCCAGGGCCCGCGCTCCCTGAAGCTCCTGACGCAGAGCGAGGTAGAGCTTTGCGGCCGCGATCAGCGACTCTCTGGATGCGTCGCCCGGGACGGGGCGATCGCGGAGAACGCGCTCCGCCTCCGCCTCGGGGATTTCCCGCGCCGCCTGACCTAGAGCCTTGAAGCTCCTTTTTTCGATGACGAGGCCATATTGGGCGGTCATGCGCTCCGAGCAGGCATCCTCCCACCAATAGAAGCGCTTGAAGATCGAGGCTTGCATGCCCTCGCCGGGATTGTCCTGAAAAACGACGAATCTGGAACCGCGGAGAGCGCGACGCGCGGCTAGGGCGCGGCAGGCGACCTTGGCCTGCTCCAGAGTATAGGGAGTGAAGACGGAGGCGCCCTCGCTGATGAGAAGGCTGACGATCTCCCAGTCCCACATGGCGACGGTGCCGAACTCTGAAGTCATCATGAGGAGGGGGAGCTCCAGGGACTTGAGCTGCTGGAGCTGCTTGAAGGCGTCGCCTATGAGTTGGGGGAAGAGCGCCGCGTCCGCCGACGGCAGGGGCGAACCGAGGGGGAGCGGCTTCAGGATATCGGCCTCCTCCGTGAGAAGTCCGCGGAGAATCTCGAGCTGTTTCGAATAATCGTCATCCATGCCCGATACGAAGTAGAGCGGCTGTAGTCGTGCCTTCATAGGTAGGAGCCCTCCTTGCTTGGCCGAATTCACAGGATCGATGCTACGGTTGCGGGGCTTTCTTGTCAAGCCGGATTACTGTTGAATGTTTTCGTTATATTGAGTTTTATTGTTGACATATTCAATTATTGGTGTATTATCGCTACAAAACGCTAGTAATACGCAGGCTGCTTAGGGAAAACCGTGCCAGCCTCGTGAGAGCGGAAGGAGGCTATATAATGAAAATTGGGATCGACAGCTATTGCTACCATCGCTTTTTCGGCGAAGTCTACGATGACCAGAGAAATCCCGGCACGAGGATGAAGCTCGCGGACTTCCTCGCCCGCGCCAGAAAGCTCGGCGTCGACGGTGTTTCCTTGGAGTCCTGTTTCATCCCGCAGTTCGACGCCGCTTATCTCTCGGAGATCAAGGGGATGCTCGACGAATACAAGCTCGATCGCGTCTTCGCCTGGGGTCATCCGGATGGCCTCGAGGGTGGACGCAACGAAAAGGCATTCGAGGAAATGCTGAAGTCGATATCTTATGCGAAGGCCATAGGGGCGGATGTCATGCGGGTCGTAGGCGCGAGTCTCATGTTTCGGAACGAACCCCACGGTCCCATGCTCGAAAAGCTCACCAAGATGTTCATCGAGGCGGCCAAGGAAGCGGCCAAGCAGGGCGTCAAGCTGGCCGACGAGAACCACATCGATTTCAACTCCGCCGAGATGCTCCAGCTTATAAAGGCCGTCGACTCCCCGAATTTCGGCATCAACTTCGACACCGGCAACTTCATGCGTGTCCAGGACGATCCCGTCGAGGGGATGGGAAAACTTGCCCCCTACACTTTTGCGACCCATGTCAAAGATCTGAAACCCATGAAGGGCGTATCCGTGAACAATTGGCACTTCCTCGCCTGCACCCCGGTGGGCGACGGCTTCGTCGACAATCTCGCGCTGGCGAGGCTCCTGAAGAAAGCGGATTATCGAGGCTTCCTTGCCGTAGAGATCGACTTCCTCCACCCTGATTATCGCGACAACGAAGATGTCGCCGTCGCGAAGAGTATCAAAGAGCTCAAGCGAATCGCCGCGGCGTTGGGCTGAGATCGAGGAGACGGGTATGAAGAAGCTCAATGTCGCCATAATCGGCCACAACTTCATGGGCAAGGCCCACAGCAATGCCTGGCTCAAGGCTCCGCGTTTCTTCGCGATGGAAGCCGAGCCCGTGCTCAAGGTGGCCTGCGGCCGGAACGAGGCCCAGCTCGCGAGCTTCGCTTCTACATGGGGATGGGAGCGCTGCGAGAAGGACTGGCGCAAGGCCGTCTGGAGCGACGACGTCGACATCGTCGATATCTCGACCCCCACCCACTTGCACCATGAGATCGCCCTCGAGGCCGCCAAGGCCGGCAAGCACATCTTTTGCGAGAAGCCCATCGCGCTCGACTACGGACAGGCCAAGGAGATGTACGAGGCCGCGGAAAAGGCGGGGGTCGTCCACTTCCTCAACCATAACTACCGGCGTTGTCCGGCCGTGAGACTCGCCAAGCGCCTCATCGACGAGGGACGCATCGGGAAGATATTCCATTGGAGGGGAGCCTACCTGCAATCCTGGATCGTGGATCCGAATTTCCCCCTGACTTGGCATCTCCGCAAGGAGACCGCCGGCGCCGGACCGCAGGCCGATCTCAACTCCCACAGCGTCGACCTGGCGCGGTATCTGGTGGGTGAGGTTCGGGCGGTGTGCGGCATGACCAAGACTTTCGTATCCGAGCGGCCCCTCCCGGACGAAGCCGTCGCAGGAACCTTCAAGGGAGGAACGAGCGGAAGCGGGAAGGGGAAGGTCACCGTCGAGGACGCGTCTTTCATGATCGTGGAGTTCGCCGACGGGGCCCTCGGTTCCTTCGAGGCATCGCGATTCGCGACCGGAAGGAAGAACTACAACTATTTCGAGATATACGGGGAAAAGGGCTCGATCCTTTTCGATTTCGAGCGCATGAACGAGCTGCAATTTTTCTCGGCCGAAGACATCGAGTACGCCCAAGGCTATCGGACCATACTCGCCACCGAAAGCTCCCACGACTATATCTCCAACTGGTGGCCGCCCGGGCATACGATCGGCTACGAGCACACCTTTGTCCACGGAGTCGTGGATTTCATCGATGCCATCGTGAAAAGAAAGACGATAAGTCCGAATTTCTACGATGGGATGAAGAACGCGGAGCTCTTGGACGCCGGATTGCGCTCGGCCGCCTCCGGGGCGCGAGTGATTCTGGATTAATCATCGGGGAGGAGATTGCCCGCTCCGCGGCCTCCTCCTCGGGCCGCGTTTCGTTTCCGGCTTGACGGGAGGAGAAAGCGGGGGTAGAGTCCTGAATGTCGAGACGTCATGACGTCATGATATTTGGCCTTCGGAGGAATACTGCCATGGTTCAACGGATTCCTCAATATTTCCGCGTCTACGAGCTGCTCAGGCGACAGATAGAGGATCAGGAGTATCCCGTCGGTTCCTTTCTTCCTCCGGAGCCCGAGCTCGGACGTTTGTTGAATGTGAGTCGGACGACGGTGCGCAAGGCTGTCGAGATGCTCATCGACGAGGGATTCGTTTATGTCCGCCGCGGCCGCGGGACCGAGATACTCGACTTCAAGGCGACGCAGAAACTGCAGTTCATCACTTCCTTTTCGGAGACTCTCCGCGAACAGGGATTCGAGGTTGGATATCGCGATGTGAAAATCGAGAGCGTTCCGGCCCCCTTGCCGGTGACCGAAGATCTCAAGCTCGAGGTCGGGGCTCGGGTCGTGCGCGTGCATCGGGTTGCCCTCGCGAACGCGGTACCCATCGCCATCATGGTCAATTACCTTGTTCCGGAGGTCGTGCCCGGGATCATCGAAAAGGCCGATCGCATAAGGTCACTCTATGCCTTCATGGAATCGGAGTACAACATAACGATCGATGCCGCCACGGATTTCATCTCGGCGAGGGCCGCGACGCGACCCGACGCGACGCAACTCGAAATAGCGAAAGGGGCGCCCCTTCTCGTGGTGCGGCGCATAACCTATTCGGGCGGCACCGCAATCGAACACGCCGAGCTCAACATCGTGGCGACTCGCTACGAATACAGCGTTCGCACCAAGGATCGTCCAAGCAACAGGGCTGGACGTCGAGACTGACACAACAAGGAGTTCGTCATCATGGACTTGACGCCACAGGCCCTCGCTCGGCTCATCGATATCAGCGCCGTACGCGCCCAGCACGGCGAAAAGGAAATAAGGGAGCTTGTGCGGAGGGCCAAAGAGTATCGTTTCATCGCCGTCCACGTCCTGCCCTGCTGGGTCCCTTTTCTCCGGGAGCTCTTGGAGGGCGAGGGCGACATTCTCATCGGCGCTCCCGTGGGATTCCCCGGAGGCGCCCACACGACGGAAATCAAGGCGGCCGAGGCAAAACGTCTCGTCGCCGACGGCGTCCAAGAAATGGACATGATGCTCAATGTGGGGAAGCTTCGTTCCGGGGCATACGAATATGTCGGCCGCGACATAGCCGCCGTCGTCGAGGCGGCGGGATCGATCCCCGTGAAAGTGATCCTCGAAGTGCATCACCTGAACGCGGACGAGATCAAGAAGGCCTGCGAGTTGGCGATCGACGCGAAGGCGAGCTTCGTGAAGACTTCGACGGGGTGGGCCCCGAGCGGGGCTACCCTCGAGGTCGTCGAGCTCATCACCTCCTTCGTCAAGGGTGCCATCAAGGTCAAGGCGGCAGGCAGCGTTCGCGATCTCGATACGGTGATCAAGATGCTCAGGATGGGCGTCTCTCGATTCGGCATCAATCTCGATGCCTCGGTCGATATTCTTCGCCAGTGCGCCAAGCGCGCGAACGGCAGGGTGGAGGTCTGAGTACGATGGGCGCCAAGATTCTCGCCTACGACCTCGGGACGGGCGGAACCAAGGCATCGGTCTACGATGCCGCCGGACACTGTTGTTCGAGCTCCTTCGTCTCCTATGACACGAACTATCCCGATACCGGCTGGCATGAGCAGCGCCCCGGGGACTGGTGGAAGGCGGTCGTCGAAAGCACGAGGATACTCATCGCGCGGGACGGGAAGCTCCACGACGAAGTGGAGTGTCTGGCGATATCCGGCCACAGCCTTGGCGTAGTCCCCATCGGGGGGGATGGATCGCTTTTGCGGGAGTACACGCCTATTTGGTCGGACACCCGCTCCGGAGCTCAAACCAGATCCTTCTTTTCGGAGATCGATTCGACGAGTTGGTACATGTCGACGGGAAACGGCTTCCCCGCCGAGTGCTACTCGGTCTTCAAGGCGATGTGGTACCGGGATAACGAGCCCGAGATGCTCGCGAAGGCGCGCTTCCTGCTCGGTACCAAAGATTATATCAATTTTCGCCTCACGGGCCGCGCCGTCACGGATTATTCCTACGCTTCCGGCTCCGGCGTCTATGATCTCAAACGCTGGATGTATTCGGAGGAGTTCATCCGGGCGAGCGGTTTGCCCAGGTCGATCTTTCCGGAAATCGTCGCCTCATCCGAGATAATAGGCGGTCTCAGGCCGGACGCGGCGGCGCTTCTCGGCCTCAGGGAGGGAATCGCCGTCGCCGCGGGCGGCGTGGACAACTCCTGCATGGCATTGGGAGCCCGCAATACCAAAGACGGAAGGGTCTACACTTCCCTCGGCTCGTCGTCCTGGATCGCAGTATCGTCGCGAGACCCCGTGCTCGATGCCCGCAAGAAGCCCTTCGTTTTCGCCCACGTGGTTCCCGGGCTTTTCACTTCGGCAGTAAGCATTTTCGCCGGAGGCAGTTCTTTCCGATGGGCACGCGACGTTCTTCTCGCCCTCAAGGAGCCCGAGCTCGGGGGCCGCGATGCCTATGAGCTCATGAACGAGATGGCCGCCCGCTCGCCCATAGGGGCCAATCGCCTCCTCTTCAACCCGAGTCTCGCGGGGGGGACCTCTCAGGAGTCGAGCCCCAACATCCGCGGGGGATTTTTCGGCCTGGATCTCAGGCACACGCGCGACGACCTCGTACGAGCGGTCATGGAGGGCGTGGCGCTGAATCTCGGGGCCGCCCTTACCGTCCTGCGCCGCCTCGCGCCGCTCGACGACGAGATGCTCATGGTCGGAGGAGGGGCGAGGAGCGCGTTATGGAGACGCATTTTCGCGGACGTCTATGGGATGCGCATAGTCAAGACGAACGTCGATCAGGACGCGGGATCCCTGGGGGCCGCCGCCATCGCGGCGGTGGGCAAAGGCATCTGGACGGATTATGGAATGGTCGACCGGATACATAAGACTGAGGCGGTGGAGAATCCGATCCCGGCAAATGTCGAGACGTATGCGGCGCTCATGCCGGTATTCGAAAAAATACGTACGGAGGAGGCGACGATCAGCGACATGCTGCTCGGCGCTCTCTGATTCCATATCGACGATATGTGATCGCGTGCGAAGGACCCCGACACGGGCCGGCCGCGGAAAATTCGAGGAGGTTGTGCGATGAAGATCGGCTTGTTCTCTGCGACTTATCTCGACATGAAGCTCGAGGACGTTTGCAAGATGGCGGCGGGATACGGTTATCAGGCCGTCGAGCTCCCCGCCTTCTCCGGAAATCCTCATCTCGATATCGACGAGATACTCAAGGGAGGAAATGCCAAAGTTCTCGCAAAGTCGATCGGAGATTCGGGGCTCGTGATCTCTGCGCTCTCGAACCATACCGAGAGCCAGCTCGTGCTCGGGCCCTACGGGAAGGACACGGACGCCTTCCACGAGGGCACGAAGGAAGAAAAGATAAAGTTCGGCACGGAACGAATGATCAAGACGGCTCAGGCCGCCAACGCCCTCGGCGTGCCGGTGGTCTGCGGCTTCATCGGTTGCGAGAATTTCGGACGCTTCTTCCCCTTCCCCTATTCGAAGGGTTGGGCCGACATGGAAGGGGAGTTCGTGGAGCGCTGGGGCCGGATCCTCGACAAGTTCGCGGAATACGGCGTCAAGTTCGCCCACGAGCCCCATCCGAACCAGCTCGTTTACGACATCGATACCGCGCTCAGGGCGGTCGAGCTCATGGGCGGGCGAAAGGAATTCGGCTTCAACTTCGATCCGGCGAATCTCATCTACCTGGGAATCGACGTGGAGAATTTCATCGATCTTCTGAGCGACAGGATTTACCACGTTCATGCCAAGGACGGCGAACTGGTGTCGCACAACTTGAAGCGTTCGGGGACGATCCCCCAGGGAGATTGGCAGCGCCTCGGCAGGGGTTTCCGGTTCAGGATTCCCGGATGGGGCTCCGTGCCTTGGAAGAAGGTCATCACCGAGCTTTCGATGATCGGATACGACTATGTCATGAGCTACGAGCACGAAGACGTCACTATGAGCAGGCGCGACGGAATCGCCAAGACGATCGCCTTCCTCAAGCCTCTCATGATAGAGAAACCCTACGAAGGGCGCAACGATGTCCTGTTCAACTGAAGGAGGAACTAAATGTCCAGAATGATGAAAGCGGCTGTTTTCGAAAAGCCCGACGTAATTTCCATAAAGCAGGTGCCCGTACCCGTCATCGGCGACGATGAGGCCCTCATAAAAGTCAAATTCACCGGCATCTGCGGGACCGACTGGAGCATCTACACCGGCAAGTACTCGGCCGACAAGCTCCCCCTCATCGCGGGTCACGAGTTTTCGGGCGTCGTCGAGGAAGTGGGCAGGAAAGTCGTCGGCTTCAAGCCGGGAGACCGCGTCACCGCGGACATCAATATGAGCTGCGGCCACTGCTTCTATTGCAAGCAGGGACAGAAGCTCCTCTGCCCGGAGTTTCACCAGCTCGGCATCCATGTCGATGGCAGTTACGCCGAGTACGTCAAGGCGCCGTGGACACAGATGCACAAGATCCCGGACAAGCTCGGCTTCCTCGAGGGAGCCTTTATCGAGCCCGTGTCCTGCGTCATCCACAACGTAAAAGCGATGAAGGCCGAATTGGCCAGCTCGGTAGCCGTCATCGGCTGCGGCCTCGGAATACTCCACGGTGCCCTCGCCCACCTGAGGGGCTGCGCTCCGGTGATCGTCATCGGCGACAACAAGAAGCGGCTCGATATCGCGAAGAAAATGGGCGCCGACTACACGATCAACGTCAAGGAAGTCGCGGACGTGGTGGCCGAGGTCAAAAAGCTCACTCACGGCCGCGGGGCGGATTATGTGGTGGAGGCCGTCGGCAATACCGCTACCTATGAACAGGCTTTCCGCATGGTCCGCGACGGCGGTACCGTATCCGCCTTCGGCATCACCGGCGATAAGGATACCATGCCCCTCCGCACCTTCGATCTTGTCCTTCACGAAAAAAAAGTCACCGGTTCCTGCGCCGGCGTGGGCAACGACTGGACCGACGCGCTGACCCTCATCGAGCACGGGCGAATAGATCCCAAGCACATGTTCTCCATGATCGTACCGCTCGAGGAGCTCGAGACGGCTCTCAAGGAGCTCAGGACCAACCCTGACCTGATCAAAGTATTCGTCTCCGCCGAGGCGACGAAGAGAGAGCTTCTCTAAGCGGCTGTCCGCGGGGTAGCGAGGGGGGGCCTATGAAGATCAGGGGAATCGAGCACGTCTCGATCAACGTCCGCGAGATAGCCGCTTCGTCGGCCTTCTATTCGCTCGTCCTCGGGCTCGAGCGGCTCCAGACCGTTCCCGAGAAAGGCTTCGAAATCACCTATTTCGCGTTGCCGGACGGTCGGAGACTCGAGCTTTTCGATTATCGAGGCGATAGCCCAGACGCTCGCCGAGGCGAGAGCGACGTCGGCCTGCGCCATCTCGCCTTCGAGGTGGACGATGTCGCGGAGGCGGAAAGGGAACTCCATGAAAAGGGAGTTCAGGTCACGCTTCCTGCCACGGAACTACCCGAGCTCGGCGTCAAGGTCCTTCTCGCCCTGGATCCCAATGGAGTGACGCTGGAATTCTGTCAACGCCTCTCCGGCTGAGGAGGCAGGCGATCGACGGGGCTGTCTCCACGGAGGGATATGACAGAGTTTGTGGTTTTTTGTTGTTGAACCACAAAAACGGTGATAGAATGCAAATATTCGGGCGAAACGGTGTATGATAATGCCCGTTTCTTGTGGTTAGGATGGATAGGAGCCGGCGATGGAAACTGACAATGTGCTTCTGACGAGCGTCAAAATAGGCGCCAAGACTGTGCCCAACAGAATCGTTATCAATGCCATGGAATGCTGCGACGCGGACACCAATGGCAATCCGACCGGGACCGCATTCCGGCGCTACGAGAGGCTCGCTCGCGGAAACGCGGGGATGATAATCGTCGAGGCCCTGTCCGTCGTCGATGAGAATAGGGGCCGAGCTCACCAACTCACGGCTCTTCCCCAGAACCAGAAGGGCTTGACCGACCTGGTCTCGGCGATGCGGAGGGCCAATCCTAAACCGGCGATCATCTGGCAGCTGACGCACTCGGGAGAGCTTTCCAGTCCCGACTTCTCCGAGCGTGTCTGCGTCAAGCCCTTCCCCGGTTACGAGGGGCGGCTGCTCGGCGAGGAGGAGGTCGACGAGATCCTCGAGCGCTTCGTTTTTGCCGCGAAGATGGCCAGCGACTGCGGAGCCGACGGCGTGGACTTCAAACTCTGCCACGGCTACATGGGGTCTCAGCTTCTCAGACCCTTCAACGACCGCAAGTGGAAGTACGGCGGCTCCTGGGCCAACCGCACTCGTTTTGCCTATGAGTTCTACGAACGCGTGGCGCGCGAAGTGAAAAATCCGAACTTCATCGTCGGCTCCAAAATCTCGGCCTGGGAGGGCCTGCCCGGCGGCATGGGCTCGGCGGGGCCGGATACTCCAATCATCGATCTCACGGAGGTGTTGGACCTCGTGAAGGGGTTGGAGGATCGTGGCGCCAAGTTCATCGTCGAATCGGCGGGCAATCCCTCCCTTACCCTCGCCCTCACCCAGCCCGATCGGAGAATACCGGATTACGCCTATCTGCACTTCTGGTTTCAGAAGGAGTTCAGGAAGGTGATGGGGAAAGAAACCATCCTCGTCGGTTCGGCGTATTCGCTCTTCCGGGATGGGAAAAACAGCTTCCGCGGGGTGAAGCGCGAGGAAGCCTCATTCATGCATTGGAGCAACAAAAACATCGCTGAAGGAGTCTGCGACATGGTTGCCCTGGGGCGCCAGTCTCTCGCCGATCCTTATCTTCCCATCAAGCTGGAAGAGGGCCGGACGAATGAGATCGACTGGTGTACCGGCTGCGACAACTGCATCGAGTTCCTGATCCGTCAAAAGCCCGTCGGTTGCTCGACGCACGACCGGGAGTACACGCTTGAGCTGCAGGATATCCGCAAGATGCAGGGCAAGCTGGCGGAATCCGAGAAGCACACATAGTCGAGCCCGCGAGGTTCGGCGATGGTTCAGGTCGTTTTGGAGAGGCATTCATGACGATGCTCAACATGCAGGGGATCACCAAGCGCTTTTACGGCGTAGAAGTCCTTCACGGCGTCGATTTCTCCGTGGACAAAGGCGAGGTCGTCGGTCTGTGCGGGGAAAACGGCGCCGGGAAGTCGACGTTGATGAAGATCCTGTCCGGGATACACGCGCAGGACGCGGGCGATATCAGGTTCAAGGGCGAGGTCGTTCGCAGAAACGCGTCTCCGCTGGAGATGCAGCGTTTGGGGATTTCCATGATCCACCAGGAATTGAATCTCCTCGACGAGCTCACAGTGGCCCAGAACATCTATCTCTGTCGCGAGCCGGTTCTTCCTACCGGACTCATCAACCGCAGCAAGATGAATGAAAACGCCGCTGCAGTCCTGAATCGTCTCGGCGAGAAGATCGATCCGAGGACGAAGATTCGCGATCTCAAGATCGCCCAAAAGCAGATAGTAGAGATCGCGAAAGCGATTTCGTTCAACGTCGAGCTTCTCATCATGGACGAACCCACCGCCGTTCTCACCGGCAAGGAGACGGCCATACTCTTCAATTTAATTGCGAATTTGAGTGCCCAAGGCATTGCCGTCGTGTATATCTCGCATCGGCTGAGGGAAATCATCGACGTATGCCACAAAGTGACCGTTCTTCGGGATGGATCGATCGTGACGACGAAGGATATCGCGAGCGTCACGGCCCAGGAGATCGCCTCGCTCATGGTGGGGCGCGAAGTACAGGAATGCAAGCCATCGGAATATTCGGGCGATCCCGGCGCGATTATGCTCGAAGTGGAGAATGTCTCCGACGACCTTCTCAAGAATGTCAGCTTCAGCGTGCGGCAAGGCGAAATTCTGGGCTTTAGCGGGCTCGTCGGCGCGGGCAGGAGCGAGCTCATGGAGGTAATCTTCGGTATCCGCAAGCCCCGGACGGGAAAAGCGAAGATTTCGGGAAAGCCCGTAACTATCAAGAACGCGATGGACGCCATTCGTGCGGACCTGGGGTTCGTGACCGAGGATAGGAAGGATACGGGTCTCGTGCTCTGTCGGGATATTACAGACAACGCGAATTATGTCAGGTGGCAGAAATCCAGGGGCGTTTTCAAGCACAGAAAAAAGACATTCGCCGATACAAAGGCGATGATCGAACGCCTCAGCATCCGATGCAGCGGCCCGTCCCAACAGGTAAGCAATTTGTCCGGCGGCAACCAGCAGAAGGTGGCGCTTGCCAAATGGCTATTGTCCGGCGCGAAGGTTCTGATCCTCGACGAACCGACGCGAGGCGTCGATGTGGGGGCCCGTCAGGAAATCTATTGCATAATAAGAGAGCTCGCGGCCGAGGGCGTCGCTATCGTGATCGTCTCCTCCGACCTGCCGGAAATCCTCGGCATTTGTCAACGGGTCATCATCATGCACGAAGGCAGAATTACGGGGACCCTCCTTTCCTCCGAAATGAGCGAGGAAAAGATAATGTACTACGCAATAGACGTGTGAGTGGGGGAAGATACATGGAGAGTCTTGATAAACGAGCGGGGAATCGATCCCTTGGCCTAATCGGAAATGTCTGGCGCAATTACAGCATTCTTGTCGTGTTCGTTTTCATCATACTCGTATGCGGATTGCTCGCTCCGCGTTTTTTGAATCCGGACAACCTGCTCAACATACTGCGCAATACTTCAACCGTAGGAGCCATAGCGCTCGGGATGACCTTCGTAATCATCGCGGGCGGCATCGATCTTTCGTCGGGACCCGTATTGGCGACCTCCGGGATGGTCCTTATCTTTCTTCAACGCATGGTCAATCCCGACGGCACTTCGACCGTTCCCCTGCCGATCGCCATTCTCATGTGCTGCCTTGTAGCCGTCGCTTTCGGGTTCCTCAATGGCATAGTCATAACGAAGGCGAAGCTCCCCCCATTCATAGTGACTCTTGCGGTCGGAATCATCGCGCGATCTCTCACCATGTACTTTGCGCGGGGCGCGACGATAATGGGGAACAATATTCCCCAGTTCACCGGAATCGGTAATGGATCGATCCTGAATGTCCCCATTCCGTTCGTCGTGGCTATTGTTCTCGCCCTACTCTTCCAGATGCTCCTGACGAGGACGAAATTCGGAACCTATGTGTTCGCAGTGGGCGGGAACGAAAATGCGGCACGCTATTCCGGTATCAAGGTCGATCGCATACGGATTCTTACCTACATGATGGCCGGTCTATGCACCGGCATCGCCGCCACGATCGAAACTTCCCGCATGGCGGCGGTGGCCGCAGCAACATCGGGCAACCAATACGAATTCGAAGCCATCACCGCCGTCATAGTAGGCGGCACGTCGCTTTCGGGCGGGCGGGGGAGGCTGGTGGGGACTATTGTTGGCTTCATTATCCTGGGGATAGTCAACAATATGATGATCATGCTCAATATATCGCCCTATCTCTCGGGGGCCGTGAAAGGTGCCGTCATCCTTTTCGCGGTACTCATGCAGAGACGGGAGCGGTAATGAGAATCTACAGTTTTGGAGGAGGTCTGGAATGAAAAGGCGTATGTTCATCCTAATCGCGGCATTAGTGCTGCTTCCCTGCCTTGCCGTCTTCGCGGAGGGTGGGAAATTCAAGGTCGCGATCTCGTTGCCGCCCGCGAACAACGCGTGGCAGGCGAAGCTCCTCGATTCGGTGAATGCCGAAATCGCGAAGGATTCGGACAAGTTCGATTTCACGGTCAAGAACGCCGTCGACGATGCGGATCAGCTCAACATGCTGCAGACCTTCGAAGGCGGCGGCTATGATATGATCATGGTCCTCCCCGGAAACGGCACGCTCATGACCCCGATCTGCCAGGAGATCTATAAGAAGGGGATTAAGCTGTTCGTCATTGATCGCGCCATCGAGGGAGACCAGTTCACCGTATTCTATGGCGGAGACAATGCCCAGTGCGGCCGCAATGCGGCGAAGTATCTCGGGGACCGACTCAATGGCAAAGGTCAGATCGCGGTTCTGCGCAGCTATGTGGGAACTCCCATCGACCTGCAGCGCTATAACGGCTTCATAGAGGTGCTCAAGAAGAATTATCCCGGGATCAAAATACTGGTCGAAGGCGACGGTGAATTCAACCAGCAAGCGGGATTGGAAGCGATGTCCAATATACTGCCCGCCTATCCCAAGATCGATGCCGTATATACCCAGGATGATGAAGCGGCCGTAGGTGCCCTCACCGCGATCAGGAACGCAAAACGCAGCGATATCCAGTTCGTCACCGGTACGGGCGGCGGCAAGACGGCCTACAAGCTGATGAGCGAAAGGAATCCTCTTTACGGCGCTTCGATGTCGTATTTCCCGTCGCTGGGAGGACGCGCAGTTCAGCTCGCGAAGAAAATTCTTTTGGGCGAATCCTTTAAGAAAATCAACATCGAGCCCTGTATTACGGTCACCGCTGACAATGTCAGCAAGTTCATGAACGAAGCCTACTAGGAGATCAGTCTTGCGCGAGGGAAGGAGCGATGTCTCCTTCCCTCGTTCGCGGATGTTCTCTCGGGCGGCCCTCAACGCGGAGCGCCCGAAGCCGGACTCAATCGCCTAACGCATTCAGAGCGCCGATTTTTTGGCGGAGGTCCTGTCTTTCTCGGGCGCCTTACCGGCGCCCGGCGTTCTGCGGGAAACCGGGCTCCCGCATGGCGCCGAAGACCAGGGACACGGCGTGCGCGAGGTCCTTGGCGAACATGCTCGCGCCGGCCGCGGCGAGCTCGGCCTTGGAAAAGCTGCTCGTGATGCCGAGACAGGAGCAGCCCGCCGCCCGCGCGGCCTGGGCCCCGCTCACGGCATCCTCGACGACGAGGCAGTCGGCGGGATCCACGGCTATGAGCCGCGCGCCTGCCAGATAGATGTCGGGATGCGGTTTTTTGCGCTCGACGTCGAGACCCGTGACGAATGCGTCGAAATCGGCGCGGGAAAGGCCCAGCTCGACGAGGTTGGCCTCGGCCTTGACGGCGTCGGCGCTGGTCACGAGAGCGGTCTTGATGCCTTCCGCGCGGCACCGTCGCACGAAGGCCACGGCGCCGGGGAGTTCCTTCAGACGGCCGCGGATCACGTCGCCGTAGATCTCGTAGGTGCGGGTCTTGTCGGCGGTCAGATCGAGAGCCACGCCGTGGAGCTCGGCTACGCCGCCCAGGTATCGGTCCTCGCCCATGCCGACGAAGGGGCGGAACTCCGCGGGCGAGACCACGATGCCGTGGCGCTCGGCGAACATGGCGCAGGCCGCCTCCACTATGAATGTCTCGGAATCCACGAGGACACCGTCCATGTCGAAGAGTATCGCCTTGACCATCGTCGCTCCCGGTTGTTGGAATCGCGCATCGCGTCGAGCGCTGCGCGTCCGGGGGCCCAAGCCCCGTACGCGGATGGTAGCATGTTCGCGGTTAAGGCTCAAGGCCAAGTCCTCCGGCCTATCGACGTCATGCGCGCTGGCCCTAGGGAAGCCTCGTCGAGCCCATCAGGTACCTGTCGACCTCCCGGGCGGCGCCGCGGCCCTCGGCGATGGCCCAGACCACGAGGCTCTGTCCCCGCCTCATGTCGCCGGCCGCGAAGACGCCGGTCGTTCCGGTCGCGAAGACGCCGTAGGCGGCTTTGGCGTTCCCCCGCTCGTCGGCCTCGACTTCGAAGGCTTTGAGGAGCTCTTCCTCGGGGCCGAGAAAGCCCATGGCGATGAGCACGAGAGCGGCCGAAAGGTTCCGCTCGCTCCCGGGCCTCTCCCGGGGGGAAAGGCGTCCTTTGGCGTCGCGATTCCACTCGACATCGACCACGGTCAAGCCGCTCACGCGGCCCTCGGCGTCGCCTAGGAATCTTTTGGCCGTGACCTGAAAAATGCGTGGGTCCCTACCGAATAGGGCTGCGGCCTCTTCCTGGCCATAGTCGGTCTTGAGAGTCTTGGGCCACTCGGGCCAGGGGTTGTCGGCCGCCCTGCCATCCGGCGCGCGGCTCATGATCTCGAGCTGGGTGACGCTTTTCGCCCCCTGTCGGATGGCCGTGCCGAGGCAATCGGTGCCGGTATCGCCGCCGCCGATAATCACGACATCCCGGCCTTCGGCCGAGATGAAGGCTCTCTCGGCGCGGTCGGACGCAAGGAGACTTTTCGTATTGGCCGTGAGGTACTCGATCGCGAAGTGGATGCCCCCCAGGTCGCGGCCCTCGACCGCGAGATCGCGCGGCCTCGTCGATCCGCAAGCCAGGACGACTGCGTCGTGCTTGCCGCGGACTTCCTTGGCCGAAAGACTCGCCCGAGAGCCGCGACCGCCGCCGTTGCCTACCTCGACACCGGTGACGAAGCGCACCCCCTCGGCTGCCATGAGGTCCACGCGGCGGGCCACGATTTTCTTGTCCAATTTCATGTTCGGAATGCCGTAGGTCAGTATGCCTCCCACCCTGTCGGCCCGCTCGTAGACCGTCACTTCGTGTCCCGCCTGATTGAGCTGGTCGGCGCAGGCCAGACCGGCGGGGCCCGAACCGACGACGGCCACGCGCTTGCCCGTGCGTTTTGCGGGCCTTGCCGGCTCCATCCATTTCTCCTCCCAGCCGCGATCGACGATGCTCGCCTCGTTGTTCTTGATCGCGACGGCCTGCTTCGGGATCGAGCCCAGAGTGCAGGCCCCCTCGCAGGGCGCGGGACAGACGCGCCCCGTGAACTCGGGGAAATTGTCGGTGAGCCGCAGGCGCCCGAGCGCCTCGAGCCAAAGTCCGCGATACACGAGGTCATTCCACTCGGGAATGAGATTGTGGATGGGGCAGCCGGAGACGGCGCCTTCGTACAGGACCCCCGAGTGGCAGAAGGGCGTGCCGCAGTCCATGCAGCGCGCGGCCTGGATGCGGGACTCTTCCTCGGCGCCGAAGGCCTCGTGGAATTCCTTCCAGTCGCCGACGCGTTCCGCGGGGGGTCGGTCGGGCGGGAGCGCCCGCTCGTATTCGATGAAGCCGGTGGGCTTTGCCATTGTTCGTCTCCTCTGCTGAGTTTTTCCAAAAGTCAGACGACTTTTGGAAAAACTTCCTCAAAATTCTGCTTTTGCGCACGGTCGCCGCGTCGGCCCCGCCGACACGCGCGACCGGAGCAAATGCGAAGCCAGTCCGAGAAATAACCAATTTCTCGGACTGGCTACTAGCTGCCCGACACGCGGGCGAGGTCGCGATTGTTGAGCTCGAAGGCAGCCATGAGGGCGCTTTCCCCCCCGAGGCCGTCGCGCGAGGCCGCGTCGATCGCCGCGAGCATGCGCTTGTAGTCGCGGGGCATCACTTTGACGAAGCGCTTGATCGTCCCGGCCCAGCCCGCGAGCATTCGTTTGGCTCGCGCGCTCCCCGTGGCCTTCGCGTGAGCCTCGATGAGATTGCGCAGCGCGGATATCTCCGCCGGGTCGGCCAAGTCCTCGATGTCGACCGTCTCGCCGTTCATGCGCGAGGGGAAATTGCCGTCGGCATCGTACACGTAGGCGACGCCTCCCGACATTCCCGCGCCGAAGTTGCGCCCTGTGCGCCCCAGAACGACCACCTTGCCGCCGGTCATGTATTCGCAGGCATGATCGCCCACGCCCTCGACGACCGCCGTGAGGCCCGAGTTGCGCACGCAGAAGCGCTCGCCCGCCATGCCGCATACGTAGGCCTCGCCCGAGGTGGCGCCGTAGAAACCCACATTGCCGATGATGATGTTCTCCTCCGGCTTGAAGGGCGAATTGGCTGGCGGGTAGACGACGATCTTCCCTCCGGAGAGGCCCTTGCCCAGGTGGTCGTTCGAATCGCCCTCTATGCTGAGCGTGACTCCGGGAGGGATGAAGGCGCCGAAGCTCTGACCCGCAGAGCCCACGAACTTGATGTCTATCGTGTCCTCGCGGAGGCCCGCCGCTCCGTAGCGCTTGGTGATCTCGGCGCCGAGGATGGTGCCCACGACGCGGTTGACGTTGCGTATGGGAATCGTGACCTTGACCTTCTCGCCGCGATCGATGGCGGGCTCGCACAGCCGCAGAAGCACGCGCCTGTCGAGGGAATTGTCGAGATTGTGGTCCTGAGCCTTCACGCAGTGCCTGCCCCATTCGCCGGGTACCCGGGGCCTGTAGAATATCTTCGAGTAGTCGAGATTCTTGGTCTTCGGATTGTTCCGCGCGGTCTCCATGTCGAGGAGGTCGGTCCTGCCCACCAGTTCGACGAGCCGGCGGATGCCCAGGACGGCCATGCGCTCTCTCAGATCCTGGGCGACGAAGCGCATGAAGTTCTCGACGTATTCGGGCTTGCCCTTGAAGTTCCCGCGCAGCTCGGGGTTTTGCGTCGCAATGCCCGCCGGGCAGGTGTCGAGATTGCAGACGCGCATCATGACGCAGCCGAGGGCGACGAGAGGCGCGGTAGCGAAGCCGAACTCCTCGGCGCCCAGCATCGCGGCGATCGCCACGTCGCGGCCGGTCATCAGCTTGCCGTCCGTTTCGACGGTGATGGTCGAGCGAAGATTGTTGAGAAGGAGGGTCTGGTGGGCTTCGGCCAGGCCGAGCTCCCAGGGCAGGCCCGCGTGCCTGAGGGAGGTGCGGGGCGAGGCTCCCGTGCCGCCGTCGTAGCCCGAGATGAGGACGAGGTCCGCGCGGGCCTTCGCGACTCCGGCGGCAATCGTGCCCACTCCGACCTCCGATACGAGCTTGACCGATATCCTCGCCTCCGGATTGGCGCACTTGAGGTCGTGGATGAGCTCGGAGAGGTCCTCGATCGAGTAGATGTCGTGGTGGGGAGGGGGAGAGATGAGGCCCACTCCGGGCGTCGACCTGCGGCACTCGGCGATCCAGGGATAGACCTTGCGGCCGGGCAGCTGTCCGCCCTCGCCGGGCTTGGCTCCCTGCGCCATTTTGATCTGTATCTCCTTGGCGTTGACCAGGTACTCGCTCGTGACGCCGAAGCGGCCCGAGGCCACCTGCTTTATCGCGCTGCAGCGCGAGTCGCCGTTGGGGTCCTTCTTGAAGCGTTCGCTCAGCTCGCCGCCTTCGCCGGTATTGCTCTTGCCCCCGAGACGGTTCATCGCGACCGCCAGGGCCTCGTGGGCTTCCTTGCTGATCGAACCGAAGGACATGGCGCCGGTCTTGAAGCGCTTCACGATCGACTCCACGCTCTCCACCTCGTCCAGGGGTACGGGCTCGGCCGGTTTGAACTTCATGAGGCCGCGAAGCGTGCACTGCCTCGACGACTGGTCGTCGATCAGCGCGGCATAGCGCTTGAAGAGGCCGTAGTCGCCCTCGCGGCAGGCGCGCTGCAGCAGGTGGATGGATTCGGGATTGTAGAGATGGTACTCCCCGTCGGCCCGCCATTGCCAGTCGCCGCCGACGGGCAGGGTGTGGTATTCGGAGGAGCGCTCATCGAAGGCGGCGGCGTGGCGTTCCTCGACCTCGGCGGCGAGCTGCGCCATGCCGATGCCGCCCACCCGCGAGGGCGTGCCCGTGAAATACGCGTCGACGAGGGTGCTCGAGAGCCCGACGGCCTCGAATATCTGCGCGCCCTGGTAGCCCTGGACCGTCGATATGCCCATCTTGGACATGACCTTGATGACGCCCTTCGTCACGGTCTTCTTGTAGGTCTTCACCGCCTTCTCCCGCGCGACATCGGGCATGAAGCCGGTCCTTATCATGTCGTCGATGGCCTCGAACACGAGGTAGGGGTTTATCGCCGACACGCCGTATCCTATGAGCATGGCGAAATGGTGGATCTCGCGCGGCTCGCCCGACTCGAGGACTATGCTCACGCGGGTCCGGGTCTCGTTGCGGATGAGGTGGTGATGCAGACCCGAGACGGCGAGGAGGGCTGGAACGGGCACCCGGTTCCTGGAAACGCCGCGGTCCGAGAGAATGAGGATGTTCGCTCCCCCGGCGAAGGCCTCGTCGGCCTTGGCGCAGACTTCCTCCATGGCCTTTTCGAGGGCCGCCCCGTCCGATCCGCCGGGCGCGTGGTAGGTGATGGGGATCGTCACCGCCTTGAAGCCGGGTCGAGTTATGTGGCGCAGTCTCTCCAGCTCGTCGTTGTCTATGAAGGGGCTCGAGAGTTTTATCTGTCGCGCCGCCTGGGGGGTAGGGTGCACGAGGTCGCCTTCCGAGCCTATGAAGGTCTCTCTTCCTATGACGATCTCTTCGCGGATGGCGTCGATGGGCGGGTTGGTGACTTGGGCGAAGAGTTGCTTGAAGTAGTTGTAGAGCAGCTGCGGCTTGTCCGAGAGGACGGCGAGCGGGGTATCGTTGCCCATCGAGCCGATGGGGTCGACGCCGTCGCGAACCATGGGCACGAGGAGGAGCCGCAGGTCTTCGTAGGTGTAGCCGAAGGCCTTTTCGAGCCTGAGCACCGTCTCGTGATCGGGTTCGGCGTGGCGCGGAGGCGGAGGCAGATCCTCGAGCCTCACCATGTGCTCGTCGAGCCACTCGCGGTAGGGATGTTCGCAGGCGACGCGCTCCTTGATCTCGTCGTCGTCGATGATGCGGCCTTCCTTGGTGTCGATGAGCAGCATTCGGCCGGGCTGGAGTCTCTCCTTGCGGGCGATGCGGTCGGAGGGAATGTCGAGGACACCCACCTCCGAGGCGAGTATGACGGTGTCGTCGAGGGTCACATAGTATCGAGCCGGCCTGAGGCCGTTGCGGTCGAGGACCGCCCCGACGCTCGTGCCGTCGGTGAAGGCCATGGCCGCTGGGCCGTCCCAGGGCTCGATGAGGGTCGCGTGGTACTCGTAAAACGCCTTTTTCTCGTCGCTCATCGACTCGTTTCCCGACCAGGGCTCGGGAATCATCATCATCATCGCATGCGGGAGAGGCCTGCCCGTGAGGTAGAGGAACTCGAGGCAGTTGTCGAACATGGCCGAGTCCGAGCCGTTCGGGCTTATGATCGGAAGGATCCTCGATACATCGGACCCGAAGAGATCCGTCTCGATCAGGGACTCCCGCGCGTGCATCCAGTTGATGTTGCCGCGCAGGGTGTTGATCTCGCCGTTGTGGATGAGGTAACGGTACGGGTGTGCGCGCTCCCAGCTCGGAAAGGTGTTGGTGCTGAAGCGGGAATGCACGACGCTGAGCGCCGTCTCGAAGGCCGGGTGAGACAGATCGAGGTAGAAAGGCTCGACCTGTTCGGGGGTGAACATGCCTTTGTAGACGATCGTCTTGCACGAAAAGCTCGCGAAGTAGAAATAGTCGGCCGAGTTTTCGCTTCTGCCCTCGGTGCTCTTCTCGCAGAGCCTGCGAACGAGGTAGAGCTTCCGTTCGAAGGCCATATCGTCGAGCGCGAGCGCTTTCGCGCTCCTTCCCTCGCCGACGAAAAGCTGGCTGATGTGGGGCATCACCGAGCGCGAGATGCTGCCCAGCGAGGAGATGTCGACGGGTACGTCCCGCCAGCCGAGGCAGGTGAGGCCCTCCGCGGCCGCACAGCTCTCGATGCGGCCGACGACGCCGGCCCTCGTCGCCGGATCGCGAGGCAGGAAGACCATGCCGACGCCGTAGCTGCCCGCCTCGCCCAGCTCGATGCCCGACTCGGGACAGACTTCGGCGAAGAAGCGGTGCGGGATCTGGGTGAGTATGCCCGCTCCGTCGCCGGAGTTGCGTTCGTAACCGGCTCCGCCGCGGTGGCTCATGTTCCGCAGGATCGTGAGCGACTGGCTGACGATCTGATGGGACCTGCGCCCCTTGATGTTGACCACGAAGCCGATCCCGCAGGAATCGTGTTCGCGCCGAGGATCGTAGAGGCCCTGTTCGGGCGGGAAGCCCGCGGACGACTGTCCTTCTGTGTTGTTCTGGCCCATCGTTGCCTCTCTGCAAAGAAACTTAGCGCCCAGAAGAACATATTTATGCAGGATGAGTCAAGAGGTGGGGATTAAATTGTATAAAAATACAAAATTATCGATGTAACTGAGATAATATACAAATCGTCTATCGGGAACCGGAAAGTGCAGCCCTCGAATCACAGGCATCCTCCTTCCACCCTTGTGCCGAAAGCGAAGCATGCACGACAATTCGATCGACGGGGGCTTGGAAGGAGATATGAGATGAAGATCGGAGCGAAACTAATCTTCGGCTTTTTGGTCGTCGCCGCGCTCGCCGCGGCGGTCGGAATCTTCGGCATCTCGAACATGAAGCTGATCGAGGGCGGCAGCACCTTCATGTACGAGAAATGCGCGACGCCGCTGGGGCAACTCGGCCTGATCGCGAACTCGTACGGCAACATCCGGAGCGCCATGCGCAATATGTTCGTCCTGAAGGGCGCGGCCGGCGACGCCGAGCGCGCGCGCATTCCGCCGGAAGTCAAGGTGGTCGAGGACAACATAGCCGCGTACCAGACGGCCATCATCGACCAAAACGACGCGAAGAACTACGCCGAACTGCAGAAGGACTGGGAGGATTTCAAGAGCTTGCTCGACCGGATGATGACGCTCGATGCCGCGGGCCAGGACGCCCAGGAGTCGGCGCTCCTCTTCGGCGACGAGTCGGCGCGGGTCAGGTCCGCCATGAACACCGTGCTCACGAACATGATTGCCCAGAACGTCGACGCGGCAAAGGCGACATCGGAGGGCAATGCCCTGGCGGCGAACAGAGCGATAGCACTGATGATAGCCGTCTTCGTCTTCGCGATACTGTTTTCGATATTCCTCGGCATTCTGCTCTCGCGTTCCATCACGCTTCCGCTGGCGCGGGCGGTCGAGCTCGCCGGCCACGTAGCCGACGGCGATCTGCGCCAGGACGTGGATGCGAGGCATCTCGGCCGGAAGGACGAGGTGGGCACCCTTTCGCAGGCTCTGGCTTCCATGATAACGAGCCTCCGCGACGTGGTGGTCTCGGTGACGAGCTCGGCCGGCAATGTGTCGACGGGCAGCTCCCAGATCAGCTCCACCGCCCAGGAACTCTCCCAGGGGGCCACGGAACAGGCCGCCGCCGGAGAAGAGGTGAGTTCCTCGGTCGAGGAGATGGGTTCCACGATCAAGCAGAATTCGGACAACGCCATCGCGGCGGAGGGAATAGCGCGCAAGAGCGCCGCCGACGCGGGCTCCGGCGGCGCTTCCGTCGTCAGGACCGTCGAAGCCATGAAGCAGATAGCCGGCAAGATTTCCATAATAGAAGAAATCGCCCGGCAGACCAACCTTCTGGCGCTCAATGCGGCCATCGAGGCGGCGAGGGCCGGGGAGGCGGGCAAGGGCTTCGCCGTCGTTGCCAGCGAGGTGCGCAAGCTCGCCGAGCGTTCGCAGACGGCCTCGCGCGAGATATCCGAGCTCTCCGCCTCGAGCGTGGCCGTGGCCGAGGAGGCCGGCAGGCTGATCCAGGCCGTCGTGCCCGACATCGGGAAAACGGCCGAGGTCGTGCAGGAGATCACCGCGGCGAGCCGAGAGCAGAGCGCGGGCGCGGAACAGATCGGCAAGGCGGTGATCCAGCTCGACACGGTGATCCAGCGGAACGCCTCGGCTTCGGAAGAGCTCGCCTCCATGGCCGAGCAGCTCAACGGCCAGGCCATGACCCTTTCCGAGACCCTGACCTACTTCAAACTGCCCGAGGGCAGCCCCGCGGCAACCGGCGGCTCGGCCGCGGACCGCAAGGCAAGAGACCGGCATGTCGTCAGGGCCGCGCAGCACGCGACGGCCGGCGACGCGCATCGCGAAGCCAGCCGCGCCATCGTTCCCGCTCCACCGAACGGCGACAGGACCGACGAGGCTTTCGAGGAATTCTAGCAGGCTGTTGAAATACTCGAAGCATTTCAACCGCGACTATCGTCGCGACGCCTTCTTTGCAATTGCTCGAAAACCTTACGGTTTTCTGCGTAATTGCTGAATTAAGGTAGTGTTGAAAAAGGCTCCCTAGCCTTTTTCAACACCCTGCTAGATTCCCGGGGCGTAGGCGATAAGGTAGTCCTCGGCTTCGGCGGACCAGAGCATATTGTGGCGCTCCACGATCCGGGCGAGCTCGGCATAGAGGGGATCGATCTTTCCGCGCTCGGCGAAATCGGCCAGCGCGACCAGCTCGAGACGCTTGTGGGTGTAGATGAGCTTCTTGCCCCCGGGAATTTTGTCCAGGCCGATGGTGGTCGCTCCCACCGCGTTGAGGCCGCCGACGTGGGTGATCATCGCGACGGGATTGAGCCGACCGTCGGCCATCATGGCGAGAGATTCTTTGATGTCGTCGGTGTTGCCGCCCGAGGTTCCGACGATATGGTGCGATTCGTAGTGGACATTGTAGAAATTGAACGAAGCCGAAAAGGCGGTGTCGGTGGGGCCGGCGAAGAAGTTCAGACAGCCGTCCGCGCCCAGGAGTCTATCCGCCATCTCGACGACCTGCCTGACCGGCGCGAAGACGAAGACATCGTCGAAAAGAGCGCCGCCGTTGAGCGACTTGAGATGGGCGACGGGATCCGCCATGTCCTTCGTATTCACATAGACGAGCTCCACGCCGTTCCTCTTGGCTTCCTCGACCGTGAAAATCGAAGCGGCGCGCGCCAGGCGTGCTTCGTCTATGTCGGTCACGACCACGCGCGAGGGCTTGCGATCGGCGTGCATCGCGTAGTCTATGGCCCCGATGCCCATGGGGCCCACGCTCGCGAGCAGGGCGAGCGAGCCGCCCTCGCGGATGCCCATTTCGTGGATGTAGGACCCGCCCTTGGTGTGGTACTGCGCGTGATAGGCCCCGACGATGCACGACATGGGCTCGGCGAGGGAGCCCATGAAGAACGAGTCCGCCTCGTAGTCGAGGAGACAGCCCATCTCCATCACCTCGTGGGGGATCACGACATAGGTCGCGTCGCCGCCGATGTGCTCGTAGGAGTAACCGGGGGCCCAGAGCGTGCCGTGGTAGTTTAGGGCCGGCTGGATCGCGAAGCGTTGGCCGGCCTTGAACCGACTTTTCCAGCGCGCGCCCACCTCGACGAGCTCACCGCAGAATTCGTGGCCTATGATGACCGGTTTCGCGGCCAGGGGGGCGCGGACGCGCTTGTGCCTGTCGCCCTGCATCGCGAACTTGTGGCTCGACATGCAGATCGAGTCGGAAACGACCCGCGCGAGTATCTCGTCTTCCCTGATCGGCGGGAGTTCGAACTCCTCCAGCCTGAGATCGTCGACACCGTAGATTCGTACCGCCTTAGTCTTCATCGTATGTCCCCCCGTAATGTATGTAGCTCGTCCGAAATGCTCCGCGGTGCGGCTAGGATTTCCGCGACGCGAGATCAGTCCAAATTTCGCGGTACGAATCGAAATCGTCCAGCCCTTTCATGGGGCTCACGTCGATATAATCGATGTCGAAGCTTCCGCGCAGGGCCTCCGGACTCGTGCCGGCGAGGCCGGCAAGCGCCGTCATCGCCGCGCCGAAGGACGTGGCCTCGGCCATGTCGGTGAGACGGACCGCGTTGTCGGGCAGTACGGCGGCGAGAATGCCGTTGTAGTCTGCGTTGCGGCGGAATCCGCCTTCGGTGAATATCTCGGCACCGGGCGCGAGTCCGCAGCGCTCGAGAGCGACGAGGGTCTGCAGCGCCAGCGATAGGTTGAGGGCCGCCATGGCCCTTCGCGGCTCCCGGAGAAAGGAGGGGACGGAAGCGCCCGACTCGATGCCCGCCAATGCATATTCCCTGCCGGCCTCCACCGCGCGCGGCTTCGAGCCCGGGAACTGTCCCGAGCCCGGAACCAGCTCGGGAACGATGAAGGCCGACCTGTCGCGGAGAATGGCCGCGTAGTCGGCGGGGCCGGGCTCGACGCCGGCGGCCCCGCCCCCGAGCGCCGCCGCGAGGCCGGACCACTTTTCGTATTCCAGGCCTCCGAGGAAAATGGCCGTCTTGACCGGCTTGTTGAAGGCCGAGCGGTTGAAGAATACGACCTTGCCCAGTTCCTCCGGGGCGAAGCCGTACTCTTCCTGGGGATGCATGAGGACGCACCAGGTCCCCGTCGAGTTGAGCACGAAGTCGCGGCCGGCGCTTTTCACAATATGAGGAAGCAGAGAGGCGTTCGAATCGTGGATGCCCATGGTCACGATGACATCGGCCGCGAGACCGGTGCGCCGGGTCAGCTCGGGCTTCAGGGTCCCCAGGACGGACCAGGAGTCGCGGAGCTCCCCCGACATCTTGTCGCGTACGCCGAGGGAAAGCGCCACGGAGGAGATGCGCGAGTTTTTCCAGTCCCAGAGATAGGTGTGGCATCCGGTGTAGGTGCCTTCGGCGCCCGCGACCCCGGTGAGCCTATAGCCCCAGTACTGCGGAAAGTTGAGCACGAGCTCGCTGCGCTCGAGCTCCGCGGGGAAGCGCTCTTTGAGGAAGAACAGGCCTTTCGCGGGATTGATGAGGGCCGACAGCCGCGGCGTGCCGGTGCGCTCCTGCAGGGCCACGGGGTCGCCTGCGAGGGCGTAGAAGCGCTCCTGGAAGGCCTCGCCCGGTTCGTAGGTATAGTACACGCAGGGGGCGCAGGGGCGGCCGTCCGAGCCCACGCAGACGAGGGTGGCCCCGTGCGTAGTCACCGCGACGGCGCTGATCCGGTATTTCCGGGCGAAATGGGCGAGACGATCGAGAAACCAGGCTTCCATCCCCTCGAGGTCGTGGGTCTCCATTCCCTCGACCATGATCGGGTCGAAGGTCCGGGAAACCGAATCCAGTATCGCGAGCCGCTCGTCGTAGACGGCGACCTTCTTGTTCGTCATGCCGATGTCGATGACGGCCACGGCGCGTTCCATGCGTCCTCCCTAGTTCAGCATGACCTGGCCGCCGGTCACGGGCAAGGCCTGGCCGGTCTCGTACTCCTGCTCGACCAAATAGTAGATCGCGCGCATGACGTCGGGGCCCTCGCAGCCCCGGCCCATCGGCACCTTGGCCTCGTAGTATGCCTTCACGTCGGCGACGGTCGAGGCGTCCGGAACCTTGCCGGAGCGGAGATACTGGACGAAGAGACCCTTGGCCGGATCGGACCAGAGGGGGCCGTCGAAGAAATTGCCGGGGCAGATCGCGTTCACCTTGATGCCGTATTCGACGAGTTCGAGCGCATAGCTCTGCACGAGACCGACGCCGCCGAACTTCGATCCGGCGTAGGCGCCGTTGCGGTTCGATCCCTCGAGTCCCGATTTGGAATTGATCTGGATGAGGTCCGTGCGCCAGCGGGGAGCGCTCCGCCGTTGGCGGCGGAGCACCAGGCCCGCGTGCTTGGCCACGTGGAAGAAGCCCGTGTAGTTCACATCGGTGACGAAGCGGAAGTCGGCCGCGTTCTGTTCGAGGACGGAGGCCGCCTTGAGGACTCCCGCGTTGCTCACGACGAGGTCTATCCCGCCCGCCGCGGCCGCAGCCTCGCGCATCATCGCCGCCACGGAGGCTTCATCGGTCACGTTGACCGACACCGGAATCGCGACGGTCCGCGCGGCCTCCGCGCAGAGCGAATCGGCGAGGCGCCGCGCCCCTTCGAAATTCAGGTCGGCGACGAATACGAGGGCGCCCGATGCGGCAAGTCCGCGCACGATCTCTTCGCCGAAGCCCTGGGCGCCGCCCGTGACGAGGGCGACCCTTCCCTCCACGACGCGCGAGCGTTTCTCCGCCGACCCCCCGTTCGCGGACTTTCCGCTTTTCGGGGCCGGCCAAGGCGAGGCGTCGCGCTTCTCGGCGCGCCGCCTCGCCTCGTCGACGCCCGCGGCCGCGTAGTAGGACGAGCGGGCGGCACCGATGGAGACGGTGACGCAGGCGGGGAGCAGACCGGATCGTCCGGCTTTCGCCGAACGCCATGCTTCGAGCGAGGCGGCGAGGGCCGCGGCGGAGGCCGGCTCGTCGAGGCCGCCCGGCCCCGCGGCGGCGAAGGACACTTCGAGCGCCTCGTCCTTCGAAGAGGCGGGTTCGGCTCCCGGCACGAGGATCGCGGGAAGGTCCAGCTCATTCAGAAAGAGCCCCCGCACCAGGGGGGCCGCCAGAACATGATCGATGTCGCTCATCGCGTAAATCTCCCATTCTTCAGTTCGGACAGAATATCGCCGGCCCTGTCGGGCCTGCCCGGATCGAGCGAGCGGCCGGCGCGGGCGTAGACCGCGATCCGCTCGCCCGGAGGGAGGGAGGCCAGGGGATTCTCGGCCGAGAAGAGGCCCATGCGGGCCTCCATGGATGAGAACAGTTCGTGCGCCACGAGGGCCCAGGTGGAGTCGCCGAGATGGCGGAACTCCGGCCTTCGCAGCTCGGGGCAATTGAAGGATTGCCGGCTCTGGTTGATGTCCACCCCGGATATCTCCATGAAACCCCCGCGCGCGCAGAGCGCCCTGATCCGTTCGAGCTGGGCGGCAGTGTTGCGCGGAGGCATATAGGTTACCGCCGGAAAGCCTATGTCGGCCAGCTCCCCGAAAAGCTCGTCCAGGAATTCGTCCTCGAATTTTTCCGCCTTCTTGTCCCCTGTCGGCGACTCGCCCACGTCCCCGAGGTAGGCATACGCCGGCACGGCTCCCACCGCCAGGGCGAGGGCCACGACTTCGCGGGCCGGCGGACATTCAATCCCGTCGGGCTGGATGAATATGCGATCGAGAAAGCCGGACTTGAGGAGACCGAGGAGATCGTACAGCAGATGCGGATTGTCGGGCTTCGCGAGGAGCGCGGCCGTCCGTGCGGGAGCCTCTACGCCGAGCGCGCGTTCGAGACCCTCGATCAGGCTCTGCCCCGATCCGTAGGACTCGATGAGGCGGTGCGAGACCGCAGCGAGCAGGTGCCGCTCGGTGATTCCGCCGCCTTCGGCGGCCTTGGAGCGGCCCGCGACCTCGGTATCGAAGTCGATGCGTGGAAGACCGGCGGCCGCCAGGATGTCGGAGGCCGCACCGCACATATCTTCGGTGCGCCTTCTGCGGCGGGCCCTGATGGGTGCGAGAAAGGCCTCGAGCCGAGCCGATCCCCCGGCGGGCAGGCCCTGGATCGTCATGTACGCGAGGCCGGGCGAATCGGGATTGTTGATCTTGCGGCCCGCATGGGGGCCGTCCTTGAAAGACACGCGCAGCTCGCAGCCCGTCACCGAGCCGAGGCCCAGGACCGCGCAGGCCGCGCGCATCTCGCCGGCGGCCGCAATGGAGTCGTGATCGACCGATCCGGCCGCCTCGAGGCCCGCGATGCGGCAGCGCAGGGCCGCCATCGCCGGCGTATAGGGGCTGAAGCTGTAGATCGTGTGGACGTGGTTGTTGGATTCGCCGGTCCGCGGAAGCGGCGGGCCGAGGCTTTCCGCGTGACTGCGGAGAGCCTTCAGTCTGGCCGCTCCCGGGAGATCGGCATCGTTTACGACGGCCTCGAGGGCCTCTTCGCGCGCCATCGAGCGCTAGACTCCGCGGCGGGCACGGCGCGCGAGCTCGAGACCGGTCTGCACGGTCGCCGCTTTTCGCCCGGGCAGGGGCAGTATCCGCTCGTGAATTGCGTCGAGAATCCAGTCGCGCTGCGGGAAGTAGAGCTCCTCCATCTCCGCGGCGGGAGTTATCCAGTTGCGGCTCCCCACGACGGCCACGGGCGCGTCGAGATAGTCGAATGCCAGACTCTGAAGGTTCGATGCCGCGGTGTGGAGGAAGGAGCCGCGTTCGGCCGCGTCGCTCGCCAGGAGAAGCCGCCCCGTCTTTTTCACCGACTCGACGAGAACATCGTAATCGAGGGGCGCGAGGAACCGCAGGTCGATGACCTCGGCCTGCAGCCCGTAGTCCGCCTCGAGCGTCTTCGCCGTGTCCAGGGCCCGGTACAGGGTGGCGCCCACGGTCGCGATGGTGAGGTCCTTGCCGCGGCGGCGAACCGCCGGCACTCCCTCGGGCACCTCGTAGTAGCCCGCGGGGACGCCGCCCGATTCGAACTGCTCGCCGACGTCGTAGAGGAGCTGGCTTTCGAAGAAGACGACGGGATCGGTGCCGCGCAGCGCCAGGTTGAGCATGCCCTTGGCGTCGTAGGGCGTGGCCGGGAAATAGACCTTGAGTCCCGGGATGTGGGCCGAGAGGGCGGACCAGTCCTGGCTGTGCTGGGCTCCGTACTTATTGCCGACGGACACGCGGATCACGAGGGGCATCTTGAGGAGCCCGGCCGACATGGACTGCCATTTCGAGGCCTGGTTGAAGATCTCGTCGCCCGCGCGGCCCATGAAATCGCAGTACATGAGCTCGACGACCGCCCTGCCTCCGGCGATGGCGTAGCCCACGCCCGAGCCGACGATGGCACCCTCGGAGATGGAGCTGTTGAAGAGTCGCTGGTAGGGGAGGGCCTCGGTGAGGCCGCGGTAGACTGCGAAGGCGCCGCCCCAGTCGCGGTTTTCCTCGCCCCAGGCGGCCATCGTCGGATCGACGGAGAAGCGGTGGAGCATGGCCTCGAAGAGACCGTCGCGGTACTGGTAGAGCTTGTTCTTGGGGATGGCCTTGCCTTCGGCGTCGAAGGCGTAGCGCGCCTTGCCGGCGAGCGCCTTGACCCGGGGATTCTCCGCGATATTCCCGAGCAGAACCGGCTTTCGCGCGCGCCCTTCGGGCGTCGTCTCGTCGAAGCGCTCGACCTTTCCGTTGGAGAACATCACCGATTCGATGAAGGCTCCGTCGACGCGGGACGAGGCGGCGTCGCCCGTCGCGAGGCGCACGATCCGGGCGAGGCGTTCGACGACGGCCGCGCGCGTCGCGTCGAGCTCAGCTTTCGAGACCGCCTTGTGCTCGACGAGGTAGGAGCCGAAGTCTTCGATGGAGTCGGCCTTCTGCCAGAGCTCGACCTCCTCCTTCGTGCGATAGCTCGAGGCGTCGGAGGGAGAATGGCCCGAGATGCGGTAGGTGATGGTGTCGAGGAGGACGGGGCCCCTCCCCTCGAGGAGGATCTTCTTCTTGCGCTCTACGGCGTCGGCCACCGCGAGAGGATTGTAGCCGTCGACGCGCTCGGCGTGCATGTTTTCCGGATTGACGCCGGCGCCGACTCGGGCGAGGATCTGGTATCCCATGGTCTCGCCCGAGGTCTGGCCGCCCATGCCGTAGAAGTTGTTGAAGAAATTGAAGAGAATGGGCGGAGCGCCGCCGATTTCCTTGGGCCAGAGATTACGGTACTGGTCCATCGCCGCCAGACTCATGGCCTCCCATACGGGACCGCAGCCCATCGACGCGTCGCCTATGTTGGCTATGACGATGCCGCTCTTGCCGTTGATGCGCTTGAAGAGGGCGGCGCCGGTGGCTATGTCGGCCGAGCCGCCGACGATCGCGTTGTTCGGCATCGATCCGAAGGGCGTGAAGAACGCGTGCATGGAGCCGCCGAGGCCGCGGTTGAAGCCGTCCCGGCGCGCGAAGATCTCCGCGAGCGTTCCGTAGACGATGAAGGCCTCCGCGAGGTCGCGCAGGTCGCCGTGGGGCACCTTTTCGGCGGCGCGAAGGGTGTCGCCGTCGAGGAAAGTCTCCATGATGCGCTGCAGCTCGGCCTCCGGAACTCGCCTCGAAGCGGACAGACACTTGGTGAGGATTTCGCCGTGACTGCGGTGCGAGCCGAAGACGAAATCCTCCGGTTCGAGGCTGGCGCACTGTCCGACCGACGCGGCTTCCTGCCCCGCGGAGAGGTGCGCAGGACCCTTGTGATTGTATTCGATTCCGCTCCACGAGCCCTGGGTCTTGAAGGAGTTGAGCATGGTCTCGAACTCGCGGATGTAGACCATGTCGATCCACAGGCGCTTGAGGCCGGCCTCGCCGCCGAAGCGGGAGAGCTCGGACTTGTAGTCCGGCTTGTAACTGTTGATGGGAATGCCGGCGATCTCGAGCTTGCCGGGCTTCCTGACCTGGGAGGGATCGACGATGATGGATTTGGGCATGATGTTCCTTTCACTCCTCTATTCGATGGCCCAGGCCGCTTCGCGAATAGCCTCGCTCACGGTCGGGTGCGGGAAGACCAATTGCCGGACGTCGACGACGCGCAGTTCCTGTTCGATGAGGGCGGCTCCTCCCCAGATGATCTCCGAGGCGTAGGCGCCCAGCACATGGACTCCGAGGATGCGTCCCGACGCGGCCTCGGCTATGAGCTTGATCGAGCCGGGCGCGGCGAAGCCATTCTCGGCGACGAAGCGCCCCGATACGCGCAGGGGAAGGCTGATCTTCTTCACGTCGACTCCGCGACTCCGCGCCTCCTCCTCCGTGAGGCCCACTCCGGCCGCCTCGGGCATGCCGTAGACCACCCAGGGAATGGCGTCGTAGCGCATGCGATCGCCGCCGGAGGCCTGTGCCCCGGTCGATCCCGGAGTGCCGAGAGCGGAAAGGATGTCGGCGGTGGCCACCTCGGCCATGCGGTAGGCCGAGTGGGCGAGCAGGCTCCTTCCGGTGAGATCGCCGACCGCCCAGACGCCGCTCTGATTGGTGCGCATGCGGTCGTCGACCGCGACACCCTTGGGACCGAAGTCCAGCCCCGACTCCTTGGCCCCCCAGCGCTCGAGGTTGGGCCTGCGGCCGACCGCCATGAGCACGAGGTCGGCCTCCGCGCCCTCGAAGGGAGAGGCTTCGTTCCCCTCTTTGGTCCGGTAGACCACTCGGCCGCCCTCGATGCGCTCGACCTTGCAGCCGAGGCGGAAGGCGACGTCTTTCATGGCGCGGCGCAGGAGGGGTGCCTGTTCCTTGTCCATGAAGGGCACGATCTCGTCCATCATTTCGACGATCTCGACCTTGGATCCGAGGGCGGCGAAGAGGCCCGCGAATTCGATGCCGATCACGCCGCCGCCTATGACGCAGAGCCGTTCGGGTACCTTGGCCGCCGACAGGAGGCCGGTCGAGTCCACCACCTTGGGATTGTCCCGCGCCCCCGGGATCGGCGGCATCACGGGCGAGGAGCCCGTGGCGAGTATCACGGCCCGGGCTTCGTGGACGGTACCCTGGACCTCGACCCAGCCGGGACCCCGGAACAGGCCCTCCGCCTGCACGACCTCGACGCCGAGCTTCTTTTCGGTCTGGGCGATGGCGCCCACCAGCTTGTCGACGACTTCGGCCTTCCAGGCCTGCATCGCGCCCCAGTCGTAGGACAGTCCCGTCGCATTGACGCCGAACCTTCCGGCCTCCTTCGCGTGAACGTACTGTTTGGCGGAGTTGAGGAGGGTCTTCGTGGGGATGCAGCCTACGTTGAGGCAGACGCCCCCCAGCTTCTCTTTTTCGATGAGCAGAACTTTCCTGCCGGCGTGGCCGAGCCGCTCGGCGGCCAGATAGCCGCCGGGGCCGCCGCCCAGGATGATGACGTCGTACGAACCCATGCGAGCCTCACTTCATAAGGTAAAGATCGATGTCGCCTATCGCGTCGGCGATGGCTTTGACTATGCGTGCCGCCGGGGCTCCGTCGACCACCTGATGGTCCACGGTAAGCGAAAGTCCCATGCGCGCCTCGCCGATCGGGTTGCCGTCGGGGCCAGGGACGAGGCTCCGCACGATCGTGCAGACGCCCAGGATGCCGACCTCCGGAGCGTTGAGCACGGGAGTGAAACTCTCGATGCCGAAGGCGCCCAGATTGCTCACGGTGAAGGTCGAGCCCGAAAGCTCGTCGGGGCTTATCGATCCGCTCTGACAGGCCGCAGCGAGCCGCTTGGACTCCGCGGAAATTTCGACGAGGCTCAGAAGATCGGCGTTCCTTATGACGGGCACCATGAGCCCCCGCGGCGTGTCGACGGCGAGGCCGAGGTGGACTCGCTCGAAGGTCCTGATCGTTCCGTCGACGAGGTGAGAGTTGACCATCGGGAAGGAAGGCAGCACGCGCGACACGGCGAAGAGTACGAGATCGCCTATCGTGACATCGGACAGGCCGAGAGCCTTGTCGCTCGCCTTGAAGCGCGCCCTGACAGCCGATATGCGCTCGGCCCTCGCCGAAAGGTTGAAGGTGAGCTGGGCGGTGCTCCCGAGGGATGCGCGCATCCTGTCGGCTATGATCCTGCGGATGCCCTTGAGCGGGGTATCGGTGTGGGGCCCCGGCCCAAGAGAAGCCGGAATTCGCCCGGGGGCCGCGGATGCATCGGCTGCCGGAGCCGCGCGCTGCGTCGCCGCTTCGGCAGCCATGTCGAGCACGCCGACCCTACCCCCCAGCGCGCTGCCGCCGGCCGGCGGAACGGCCCCTGCGGCGGCCATCGCCTTGGCCGAGGCGGTCAGCCGCGGCATGGCGGCCAGAGCGGCGGCCACGTCCCTCTCGATCACGCGGCCGCCGGGGCCCGAGCCCTCGAGGCCGGAGGCGTCCAGCGCGCCCTGGGCCGCGAGGCGCTTCGCGCGCGGCGAGATGCCCTTCCACGCCTGGGCCTCCGCGCCTCCGCGTTCGGTCGCAGGGCCGGCCGCCGGGGCCCCGCTCTTAGGGGCGGCCGCTTCGGCGGCCTGCGCAGGCGCCTGGGCGGCCTTGGGCGCGCTTCCGCCGAGGACGGCCTGCCAGTCCTCGCCCGCCGCGCCTATCACGGCTATGGGCTCCAGGACCGGGACATCGTCGCCTTCGGCCCTGAGTATCTTCAGAAGGACGCCGCTCTCGCCCGATGGGACATCGAAGCTGGCCTTGTCGGTTTCGACTTCGCAGAGATTCTGATCGGCGGCGACCGAGTCGCCCTCCGAGGCCTTCCACCGCACGATGATGCAGGATTCGACCGTGTTCCCCTGGCGGGGCATGATCAGCACGTGAGCCACGTAAAACCTCCTAAACTCGTATGACGCGGAGCCCCGCCTCGGCGATCGCGTGCATCGCATCCTCGCCGAGCGCTTCGTCGCTTATGATCCCGTAGACGGACTGAATGGGCAGGACGCTCACGAAGCCCGTCTTGCCGTACTTGGACGAGTCCGCCACCAGCCAGGTGGCCTCGGCCTTGTCGCGCATCGCCTTGACGATCTCCGCCCCTTCGACGAGTTGGGTCGTCATGCCCGACTGCACCGAAAAGCCGTCGGTGCCCACGAAGGCCAGGCGCACGTTGAGACCGGCGATGGTCCTGAGCGCAATCGGTCCGACCATCGATTCCGCCTCTCTGCGAAACTCTCCTCCCGTCATGGTGATCTGGAGATTGGGGTTGAGTCGGGCGTAGGAGAAGACGAGGGTGGAATTGGTGACGACCTGAACATCGCGTTTGCCGATGAGATAGCGGGCGATGAGTGCGGTCGTGGTGCCGGCCTCGATCATGATGCGGTCCCCGTCGCGGATGAGCTCGGCGGCGGCCTTGGCTATGCGGTTCTTTTCCACGATCCGCAGGCTTTGGCGCTCGAGAATGCTCTGATGCAGGGCCGGGTAGGCCCCGCCCCTCGATCGGTTGAGGTAGCCGCGCTCCTCGAGGGCCTTGAGGTCCGATCGAACCGTAACCTCGCTGACGCCGAGGTCGCGGGACAGAGAACTCACAGACAGAGTGCCCTGTTCCGAAAGGATCTTGAGGATGGTCCGTTCCCGCTCTGCCAGCTCTTCTATCATTGAAATGCTTTCGTATCCGTTTCGATGTGCTTTTGATAGTACAGCAGATGAAAACAATATGCAAGCGGAACCGGGGAAGAGGCATTTGCGCTGTCAGCCCTTTTCGGCGGGCTTTCCGCCGGGGGGACGCGGATCAGCGGCCGCCCATGTCGGCTTGAAGAGATGATCTATGGCAATGCACCCTCAAACCTCGACGGAACCGGCTGACTAAAGGGGTATATCAGGCTAGTGCCTGGGGCTGCGGAAACAGCTCCCCCTTGGAAACGTGTGAGAAGAATGAAAATGGGGCTCAGCCCGCGCGCTTGACCAGGCTTCTCATCAAGCTCGGCTGGTTTTGGCGTATCCGCCCCAGCGCCATTGCCAGCATGACAATGAAGGCTATCGTCACCCTGGCCTCCATTTTGTCCTTTCCACGGATGTAGTGGTGCTCGAACATGAAAGCTCCGTCGATACGCGAGTTCACCCGCTCCACGGCGGTCCGCATGTCGTACAAACGTGCCCACGTATGGCTCGACCGCGCTACGGGCGTGAACACCCTCCGATCCTCGGAGAGTGGAATGCGGATCTGCCGCCCTGTCGTGCATTCGGCCTGTCCGGCGCAGCTGAGTCCCTTCGCGCGGGCCGGGCAGAGGTACTTTAGGCTCTCCCGATCGCGCTCGTAGCCACCGTAACACATCGCGTGCGGCGTGAGCGTCTTCGGACAGAGGCACGATACGTTCCCGCGGTGGTCGTACACCACATTCGTGCTGCCGTTCACCATCTTCGTCTGCTCGCCATCCTTCCAGAGGTTCCGGATATCGATGATGGGGGCGATGCCGAGTTCGTCGTGAGCCTTGATGATAATCTTCCCGTCATCATAGCCTTTGTCGGCGCTCAGGTGCTTCGCTCGCTCCGCGACCGTCGGCGCACGCTGCGCGAGCTCATCGAGCATTTCGAGCGCGACCGGCTGTTCCGCCACCGATGCCTTCGTCAGGCGGAAGTCGACGGGAAGCTCGTAGCGGGAATCGACGATCAGGTGGAGCTTGTAGCCGAACCAGCTCGTGACCTTCTCCCAGGACTTCCCCTTCGCGTTCACGCCCGAATAGGTCTTCACTCCCCAGTCGGCGTCCGTGTCGCGACGTCCATCGGCCGTTTTCTTTTTCTCTTCATCGCTCACCGGATTCCCAAAGCTCGGCAGCTTCTTCCCGTCCATCGCGAGTTCTTCGCCGAAGTCGGGCACGGCCTCGCCGACCGCGCCCACCAGTTGCTGGAAAATGCCGCCCACTTCGTTCGAATGCCGAAGAAGCACTCTGAAGAACCGTGAATATGCCCATGCGGGCGGGACCGCGTCCGGTCCCTTGAGCGGGTCGAAGCCGCACAACTCAAGCAGCATCCCGTTCCTCGACAGTTCCCGCCGGAGGCTTTCGATGCTCGGATGCTGAAAGACCACGCCAGCGAGAAGGGAGTTCCACATGGCGCGTACCGGGTACTCGTTCCGCCCTCGAAACCGTTCGGTTTCCAGGAGCTTCGCGAGCCCCTCGTCCGGCACCGTGTCGAGCACGAGCCTGAGCCGCTCCAGGTCGCCAAGCTCGTCGATTTCCTTCCACCCAAACAGCCGCCGTTGTGCTATCCTTGCCATGCGCCCCTCGCTCTGGTTGTGTTAGCACCATGAGTATCTCATGGATCAACCGACGCGGGGCGTTTTTCATGCCCTCTTCAGAGAACGTGGGGTGAAAATCCGTGTTCCCTTGTCTTCACCCCATCCAAACCGGCGATTCCTCAAGGTTTTCGGGGTAATTGATTTCTATGCCCCAGCCCTTTTCATTTCTGGGCAAGAAGTTCGGAGCAGCGCAAATGCCTCGGGAAGGCGATGCCGGCGAGTCGCGAAACGCAGATGACGGCTTGCCTCCGTCGGGGCGCCGTGAGAGAATGACGATATGGCAAAGGCATACGCAGTGGTTTCCGCCATGGGTGCGGACCGGGTGGGCATCGTCGACGAACTTTCGGGCATCCTGGCCGAGCGCAAGGGCAATATCGAAGAGAGCAAGATGGCCGTGCTGGGCGGCGAGTTCGCCGTCATGATGCTGGTATCGATGGAAGCTCCTCTCCTCGAAGAGCTCCGCGGCCATGTGGCGGATCTCGAGACCAGACTCGGCCTCAAGATCGGTCTCGTTCCGACCCATGGACCGGCGTCCACGGAGGAAGGCAGGCCCTACATCCTCGAGACGGTCTCGCTCGACGGCCGAGGAATAGTCTATTCGGTGAGCTCCCTTCTGCACAGGCTCGGCATCAATATAGAGGACATGGAGACGGTTACCCGGCCCGCGCCGCTCACGGGCGCTCCGATGTTTATCATGAAGGCGAGCATCGTGCTCGGCCCGGGCCATTCGGTGGCGGCGCTCAAGCGCGAGCTGGAGCGGCTCGAAGCGGATCGGGACCTCGACATCAGCCTCAAGCCTCTTCTTCCGAGCAATCCCGAGTAGTCGGGGTTTCGCCCCGCCGCCGCTCGAGCTCAGCGACTCAGCGCCGCCGCGAGGCGCGCCAGCTCGCCGTCGTCGAAGTCGCCGGGAATCAGAGAAGGCAGCGAATGGCTGGGGGAGATCACCGCGCCGGCGGCGAGGGCCCTGCGGAACACCGTCTCGTGCTCCGAGGCGGGATGCCGGGGGTAGAGGTAGGGGCCGAAACGTGCGAAGAATGGGCCGAGCCTGCGATCCACCCTCCGCCAGAGCTTTTCGTCGTAGGTAGAGGCAAAACGTTCGAACTCCCGGAGTGAGCGCGAGGCCGTCGCCAGCATGATGGGCGGCACGAGGTCCTCTTCCACCAGCGACGCCGCCGCGGTGTCGCGGAAAACGAGGACGGCGGGCGCGAATACGCGGGAACAGGGCGGTCGCAGGAGTCCGGTCCCGAAGGCCGGCCCGGCTGCGAACCGCGCCCTGGGCCCGGTCGGCGGCAGCGATGCCTCGAGCGCTCCGGCGAAGGGGCGGAGGAGGAGAACCGGCCGGGAGCGTCCTGCGGCCGGTCTTTCGGCGGGATCGAAAACGAGGTCATCGCACCGAGGCTCACCCGCCGCGGCGCCGTCCCGGAAGGGGGCCGGCGTCCCCAGGGCTCTTCGCAGAGCGGCCAGGGCGCGTTCCTCGCTCATATAGAAGCGTCGAGCCGCGAAACCGGGCAGGAGCTCGGCGATTTGTCCGGCCAGCCGGGCCTTCCAGACCGAGGGCAGGGGGCGGCTTATGCCCAGATCCACCGTCGCCTTGACGGCCGTGCCGAGACCCGTGCCCTTGGCGCCGAGGATGTCGCGGCCGCCGTCCATCCAGAAGTCGAGGAAGCGGTCGCCGCCCTGGGCGTAGAGGCGCCAGAGTCTCGCTCTCCTTATGGGAGGGAGGAGGGACAGGAGCCTGTCGGTATCGCCCGCCGCCTCCATTTCAGGCCCTCGATATCTCGAGCTTCGAGGTGAAGCGCGGGAAGAACTGCGCCTGCCTGCCCGTCTCGAAGCGCACGACGACGAGCGGGCCGGAGCTCGGCGTCGGGCTCACCTTGATGACCACTCCCGCGCCGTAATCGTCGTGGTACACGGCCTGGCCGGCCCTCCAGGGCGAAGGAGCGTCGCGATTCGCGGCGAGATTCGCGACGAGATTCGCATCGCGAATCGCGAAGTCTCTGGCCCTTCCCCGCGGGGTCGCGTATCCGCCGCCGCCGGAGCCGCTCGCGACATCGACGCGTTCGAGCGAGGCGCTTCCGATCTCCGCCAGGAATCGCGAGGGCAGGGTTTGGGAAAGCCGGCCGTGCAGCCTCCGCCAGCGGCAGGCGCTCAGGTAGAGTTCGTCCTTGGCCCTCGTGATCGCCACGTAGAAGAGGCGCCGCTGTTCCTCCAGGTCCTCGTCCTCTTCCTCGTCGCGCGGGAAGAGGCCCTGTTCCATGCCGGTCACGATGACCAGGGGGAATTCGAGCCCCTTGGTGTTGTGCATCGTTATGAGGGTCACCGCGTTCGGTGTCGTGCCTTCCCGCTGACCCTTCTCGTCTATCAGGCTCCGATCGAGCTCGATGGTCTCGAGGAAGGCCGACAAACCTTCGGCGCTCCTGGGGTAGATCGAGGCCGCGTTCACGAGTTCGTCGAGGTTGGCGATCTTCTGTGTCCCGGCGACCTCGTCCTGGCTCCTGTGATATTCGACGAGCCCGGTCCGCCGTATCACCGTGTCTAGGAAACCGGCCAAGGTCTCATCGCCGCGCTTACCGGACGATCCGGCAGCCAGGTTCTCGGCCAGACTGTCCATGAGTGAGACGAAGTTCCTGAGGCCCGAACGGGCCTTGCCCTTCACCGTTTCGGAGGCGGCGAGCGAGGATCGGACGAGGTCGCCCAAACCTCCTGCCGAGGCGCCTTCCGCCAGGTCCAGGACCGCGTCCGCGCTCGCCTCGCCGATCCCGCGCGATGGTTTGTTCACCACCCGCTTCCACGCGATCTCGTCCCGTCCGTTCGAGAGAAGGGCCAGATAGGCGAGGCTGTCCTTGATCTCCTCTCGTTCGTAGAATCGGAGCGCTCCCACCAGGCGGTAGGGGATGCGGCGTCGCGAGAATTCCTTTTCGAAGGTCAGGGACTGCGCGTTGGTCCGATAGAGTATGGCCACGTCGGACCAGGAGCCCCCCGATCGTACCCGCTCTTCGCAGAGGAGAGCGCAGTAGGCGGCCTCTTCGTCCTGATCTTCGAGGAGGGCGAGCCTGGGTCTCTCGCCCCCGGCCCGTTCCGCCCGGAGCTCCTTGCCCAGCCGCCCCGCGTTGTGCGAAACGACCTGGCCCGCGACGTCGAGGATGCTCTGGCGGGAACGGTAGTTTCGCTCCAGCTTGACGATGCGCGTGCCGGGGAAGATGTCGGAGAACTCCAGGATGTTGCGGATTTCGGCGCCTCGGAAGCGATAGATCGACTGATCGTCGTCGCCGACGACGCAGAGGTAGGCGGGCGTTCGGGCCGACTCTGCGGGCGCGGCGAGCAGGCGCAGAAGCTCGAACTGGGCCACGTTCGAGTCCTGGTATTCGTCGACGAGGATCACGCGAAAGCGCTGCCGTGTCCTCTTGGCGATCACGGCGTCCCCGCGCAGGAGTCCGGCCGGCAGCCGTATGAGATCGCCGAAGTCGACGTTGCCTGTCCGTCTCAGACGCTCTTCGTAGAGCGCGTAGGCGCGGCGCATATTCGGATCGCGGAAGGCGGCGGAGAGGTCGGGGGAGTCGGGCTCGAGGCCGAGATCCTTGGCGCGGGCTATCGAGGCGGCGATCTGGGCGCATTCTCTGCGCGTATGCTGGGGGAAAACCGCGTGGACGAGGGTCGTCGAATCTTCGTCGTCGTAGATGACGAAATTGGAGTCGAGGCCGGTCGCCGGCGCATTGCGCCTCAGAAACCAGGCTCCGAAGGAATGGAAAGTCCGTATCATGGACCGCGCGCACGCCGGTTCCATCGCCGCCGCGCGGTCGCGCATCTCCCGCGCGGCCTTGTTCGTGAAGGTCACGGCGAGGATGGACTCGGGCTCCACGCCGCGCTCCCGGACGAGATAGGCGATCTTGGTCGTGATGACCCGCGTCTTGCCCGATCCCGCTCCCGCGAGGATGAGCAGGGGGCTGCCCTCGTGGCGCACCGCTTCGAACTGCTCCGGGTTGAGCGACGCGAGGTAGGGCGGAAGATCGCCGGGCATCGCCTGTTCCCTCACCGCAGTATCGCCGCGTCGAAGTCGACGCCGGTGACGGCGAGAATGCGTGCGCCGACGAGCTCGCCCGGCCGCCGCCGCCCCCGCAGGACGGTGAGCCCGTCGACGTCCGGAGCCTGCATCCAGGCCCTGCCGAGCGAAAACTCCTCGCCCTCCTCGGCGTCCCGGGCAGGGCCCGAGGCACCGCCCCGAGGCGCCGTGCCGGATTCGACCGGAGCGACTTCCTCCTCGACGAGGACCGTGAAGTCCCTGCCCACGAAGCGTTCGAGATTCTCGCGCGTTATGCGCTCCTGAGCCTCTTCGATCTCGCGCTTCCGCGCCGCGACGGTTCTGCGGGAGACGGCGCCGCGCATCGCATAGGCGGCCGTTCCCTCTTCCCGCGAGTAGGCGAACGCGCCGAGCCAGTCGAGCCTGGCCTTTTCCTGGAAGTCGCGGAGCTCGGCGAAGTCCTCGTCGGTCTCGCCCGGGAAGCCGAGGAGAAAAGTGGAGCGGAAAACCGCCTCCGGCAGGGCCCTGCGGATCCGGGCGAGCAGCTCGAGGTAGGCATCGGCGCTTCCGCGGCGGTTCATCGCGGCGAGTATGCGCCTCGAGGCGTGCTGGAAGGGCAGGTCGAAGTAGGGCAGAAGGCGTCCGTCCGAAGCCATGACCGGCAGAATGGCCTCGGGAAAGTTGTCGGGATGGATGTAGAGAGTCCGCACGCGGAAGTCGCCGCGAAGCGACGAGAGAGCCGCGAGCAGTTCGGGAAGCAGGCGTCCCTCTCCCGGTACCGCCTCGTGCGCGCGATCGGCTTCCGGAGGTCGCGACAGGTCGAGACCGTAGGAACCCAGATCCTGCCCGATGAGCACGAGTTCGTGGACGCCGCGGTCCAGGAGGCCCTCGCATTCGGCGAGCACTTCCTCGACCTTGCGCGAGCGCAAACCTCCTCGAATGAGGGGGATAGCGCAGTACGAACAGCGATTGGAGCAGCCTTCGGTGATCTTGACGTGAGCCGTCCCGGGGTAGTCGAAGAGCCTGGTTCTGGGCCCCGCGCCTATCGAGGGCGCGGCCTCGGGAACGAGGATGGGTCGCTTGCCCGAAAGAGTATCTTCGGCGGCGGCGAGGATCGCGCCGAGGTCCGCGTTGCCCACTATACCGTCGGCCTCGCTCAGATCGGCGGCGAGATCGCCCGAGTATCGCTGCGCCAGGCAGCCGGCCACGAGTATCTTCGCCCCGGGATGAGCCGCTTTGAGCGAGATCACCGCCTGGAGCGACTCCTTCTTGGCCTCTTCGATGAAGCCGCAGGTGTTGACGATGATGAGCTCGGCCTCGGAGGCGTCATCGACCCAGGTATGTCCCTCGGCCTCCAGGCGCGCGAGCATCTCTTCTCCGTCGACCTGGTTCTTGGCGCAGCCGTGGCGATCTATCCAGAAACGCACTGTTGACCTTAGTCGATGTCGTATGCGCTGAGGGTCCATCCGCCCGAGTCGGCCTGGGACCATGCGATTCGCCTGACCGCCACCTCGCCGGGACCGCCCATGTCGAGATCGGCCGACTTGCCGCCCGAGGCCGATACGGTGAGCTTCGCCGCCTGCGCGTCGGAGGTCCAGACCTTGACGCTGTTGTTGGCGTTGATGGTCAGAGTCTCTCCCTTGCCGTAGTAGTGTTCGTCGCGATCCTTGCGGTCTATTTCGTAGCGGAACAGACAGGGGCCGCGGAAAGTGACGGAAACGACGAAGGGGTAGGGACTCCGGGAAGCCTCGAAAAGGACGACGCTCTTCGCGCCCGTCGGGATCGGCTCCGCGGGGGGCGGAGGGCTGTTCTGCGCAATGTCGGGATTGGCCGCGTTGGCGGCCTCGGCCTGCTGGAGCGAAGGAGGAGCCTGGGTCGCAGCGGCCATGGCGGCGTCGGGGTTGATGAAGGCGAAATGGAGAGTGGCGCCCTTGGAGGGGTCCTTCTTCGCCAGGTCGCCCACGAGCACCTTGATCTCGGGTTGATCGTTTCGATCGAGATCGATGGTCCCTTCCTCGCCCAGCATGAGACGCGTGGGGCCCGCAGGCGTGTCCAGAGTGACCGCGTCGTCTATGCTCGAAACGGAAAGCTTGTATTTCTGTCCGTTCAGGCTGACGAGGACCGAGTCCCCCACGTACAGGCGCTTTTCGAAGCTGGGGCCCGCCATCTGGTACTGCGTGGGTTGAGTATGCTGGAGCGCGATCTGCTGCTCGCCGCCGTGGGACCTTCTGCCTCCGAGCAGGGCCGCGGCGACTATGAGGACCACCGCCAGAGCCCCCGCGACGGTGACGACCGTCCTGCGCGAGAGCCCGCGCTGCGGCAGGAGCGCCTCGACCGGAACGGGCTGTTCCTGGATTTTCAGGCTCTTGTAGGACGAGACGAGCTCGTCCGAGGAAAGACCGAGGTACTCGGCGTAGTTTCGGAGGAAGCCGATCACGTAGGGGTCTCCCGGAAAGATGGTGAAATCCTCGGCCTCGAGGGCGGCGAGATACCGCTTCGCGATGTTCGTCTCGTCGGCCACGCGATCGAGGCCGAGACCCTTTTGTTCACGTGCGGAGCGAAGCAATTCACCTATGGGGGCCATGATTTTACATTCCCTTTCTTATTGTTGACTGCCCGAATTGAAAAGGAAATTGTTGAAGACGTTGGCCGAAGCCGGCGAATCGTAGACGAAGCGGGCGGCGGGTATGCCCTGATTGAGCTTGATGCCCGTGAAATCGAAGACGATTCTGTCTCCGGCGAGCGTCCATCCCTCTATTCGCCTGATGAGCTTGGTGTCCGGATTGATGGACAATATGATGGTTCTGAAGCCTTCGGCGACGGAACGGCGGTTCAAGACGAGGCGGACGACCTGCTCTCCGTCCCCATTTTCGAGGGGGACGGGAGCCGGGCTCGTTTCGAAGGCCATCCCGTAGCTGCGGCGCATCAGCTGAAGGCCCTCGCGGCTCGCCAGAGCCGCGCCGCTCACGCCCGAGGCCGACTTGTCCGCGACCTCTTGGGAAAGGACGGCGTGATAGGCGGGAAGGTAGACGGTGAGGGTTTGGCCGTCGAAGGATATCACCTGATCGGGCGGCTGGATGAAGTCGATGCGAAGAAGGGAGGGCGCCTTGAACGCGATGGTCCCGGTCATGACATTCTTGCCCGTGGTGATGGCGATTCGCCCTTCGTAGTCGTTTACCTGAGCGTAGCGGTCGGCGACCTGACCGAAATACTGGTCGGCGGTGGTTATATCCTGGCAAAAACCTGCAAGGGGAACGAGCGCAAGGAACGCGACGAGCGGGAGATATTTCACGAAACGCTTCCTGTCCTCGGATAATCGAATTTCGGCATGATAGTATATCCGATTGAAGGAAATGACAAGCTCGCCGACCCGAGGCGCTTCCGCCTTCGCCGTTTGGGGCCATCCGCGGCCTTACCGGGGATCGACCGGCTCGCGATTCCGGGCGCGCTTCAGGTATTCGCGCACGAGATAGCGGAGACGATTGTCCGAGAGCTTGAGGCCTTCTCCACAATCGGGGCAGGTGAAGCGGTCGTCGACGAGGTCGGACTTGCGGCACGCGATGCAGTATATCTTTCCGCAGCGGGGGCAGGCGCCGGCCGGCGAATCGTCGGGCGGCATGGCGCGGACGTTCGAGCCGCTCTGGGCGGACAGGCTCTTCGGGACCTTCCACCCCCGCCCGCAGGAAGCGCAGGACAGGGTCTCCGTCGTCGCTTCCTCGATCTCGGCCGCGAAGCTCGCCGCTGCGCGCGGGTCGGCGGCGGCGAGTCGGCGCCGCATTTCTTCGGTCTTGCCGAACTCGCGTCCCGCGAGATAGCGGCGGCCGAGCGCCGCGAGCAGGTCGGGATCCTCGGGCGCCAGCTCCAGGCCCAGCCTGTAGGCGGCTTCGGCCCTCACCGTGTCGCCGTAGACCGCGCCGAGGTTGCCCGCCACGAGATAGGCGCGCGGCTCGCCGCCGAGATCCAGGGCCCTGCGTATTCTCTCCTCGGCTTCCGAATAGCGCTCGAGCCGCATGCAGGCGGCCGCAAGATTGGTCTGGTATTCGCTCGTGTCGGGATCGATGCGGCAGGCGCGCTCGTATTCCCGGGCGGCGCGCTCGAGATAGCCCTCGGCTTCTTCGCCCTCGAGACGCTGCGCCCGAGCGGCATACGCGTTGCCGGCCTCGTTGCGACAGGCGGCATGGTCGGGAAAGGCGGCGAGCGCCGCGACGGCCGCTTCGGTCCGATCCTCCCGGCTTTCGAGCTCCGCGAGATTGATCGCGGGCTCGGCGGCTCCGGGTAGGGCCGAGCGCGCGTTCTCGAGACGCAGCCGGGCCTCGGCCAGGTCGCCGCGGGCGAGAGCCGCCTGTCCTGCGAGATTGAGAGTCCAGCCGTCCGTGGGGGCGAGCTCGAGGGCCCGAGAGAGAGCCGCACGGCAGTCGAGACCGAGGAGGAAACGCGTCTCCGCGAGCCGGAACGCATAGAGGGGATATTCGGGCTCCAGTTCCACGGCGTGCTCGAAGCGCCGCAGCGCCTCCGCCCTCTTTCCGCTCTCCGCCTCCAGGATGCCGAGCAGGTAGTGCACGGCCGAATCGCCCGAACCCTTCCGGGCGAGATCGGTGAGGAGCTTTCCGGCCTCGACTTTCTTGCCCTGTCGGAAGAGAGTCTTCGCGCGGAGCTCCCTCACTTCCTGGCTCTGGGGCCTCAGGGCCGAGAGCCGGTGCAGGGCCAGAGCCAGATCGTCCTCCGCCTCCTGGCGGAAAAAGAGCCTCGCGGCGAAGAGGTAGGCTTCCGCCGCCTCGCCGCGACGCCCGGCCTGGTCCCAGGCCCGCGCCTCGTTCATGCGGAACAGGGCCTGCTCCGGATCGAGATCGGCGGCGCGCTTGTATTCCAGGGCGGCGCCCTCGAAATCGCCCAGGGCGAAGCGAGTGTGCCCCGAAAGGTCGGCAAGCCGCGCGTTGTCGGCCATCGACGGCAGAATGGTCTCGAGCCAGGCTTCGAGCTCGCCGTAGCGGCTCTGCAGATAGAGGAGATTGGCCTTCTCCTCGACGGCTTCGCGGCGGCCGGGATCGGAGGCCAGGCAGGAATCGAGTGCGGCATGGGCCTCGTCCAAGAGCTCGAGGCGGATGGCCACTTCGGCCTTGAGAAAAAGCTCGTCGGCCCCGAGCGGGCGGCGGCGCTCGATTTTTCGCAGCTGGATCGCGGCGGCCAGCTGCTCTCCCATCGCGAAATAGGTCCCGGCCAGGCGGAAGCGCGCGAGCGGATCGGGCTCGACGTAGAAGTTCCAGCGATAGTACGCGGCTTCGACCTCGACCGGACGGGAGTCGACGAGGCAGCTCCGGAGCAGCATCTTCGCGGGACCCGCGTCCTCGTAGTTCTGACCCGCGAAGGCGATGTGGCCCAGGCGGAAGGTCTCGTCGACGGTCTCGGCCGCCCAGGCGTCGTCGACCAGGACGGTGAAGTGGCTGCCTCGCGCGATCACGCGGATCGCAAAGCTGCGCCCGCCCGATCCTTCGCCCCCCCCTCCGGCGGGGCGGGGCAGCTCCGTCCAGGCCGTCAGCGTCCGGGGGCTGCCGTTGAAGACGACGTCGAGTCTGAAGAAGCCCTTGGTGGAGACGAGCGCGGAGTAGAAATTGCCCTCGTCCTGATAGCGAAAGAGAAAGCCGCAGGCGGAATACGGCGACTCGGCCGATATCTCGAAGAGGCCCTCCAGGACGAAGTCAGAGTGCCTGTACAGGGGCGCTTCGACCCAGGCGAAGAAGTTGGCTCTGCGAAGCTCGAGCGACAGCCCCCTGCCGCCCCGATGGGCCGAGTAGCCCGTTTCGTCGACCTCGACGAAGCGACTCTCGCCGGAGGCGCCGCCTTTGGGGCTCTCCGGGACGGAGAAATCCTCCACCCAGAGCTCCTCGACGACGGAGCCGCTTTCCGGAGCCGCTTTCCTTTCGAAAAGCCGACGAAGAAGTCGGAACATCGGGCCCGGCTCCCCTAACGGCCCCCGGTGCGACCCGGCCGCGCCCCATGCTCGAGCACCAGCGTCGCCGTGGGTCGATCGACGAGCTCCGCCGGCCCGAAGTATTGGATGGGACCGGGAAAGCGATAATCCGAGCTCTGCGCCCATGCATCGCGTCGGGCGGCGAACTCCTTGAAAGGTGCGGCTTCCAGCTCGACCAGGGCCTTGCGGATGACAGGTTTGTCCGCGCCGTGGCGCCTTTCCATGTTCATCATCGCGACCAGGGGTATCCCTCCCGCCTGCCAGTGATCCGCGTTCTCCGAGAGGTTGCGCACCGAAGCGAGATATCCGGTCAGGCCCGAGGCGGTCAGAACGAAGGCCGTGTACCCCAGGGAGTAGCAGTAGTCGGCGTCGAAGTTCGAGGGGAAGCCGCACCGTCCCTCGTAGCCGAAAAAGTGAGTCTGGTAGTCGAATTTGCCCCGGTACGCGTCGGCCGAGCTCAGGTCGGTGAGCCGCGCCTTGACCATGTCCACGAGGAGCTTTTCGGTCTCGATGCGCGAGACCTGGACATTGCCGTGCGGGTCGCGGTCCCAGAGAAGCTGCTCCTGGATGCCGCGGGGCAGGCTCTCGTAGAGCCGAGCCGAGGGCTCGGTGAGCCGCTCGAGGACGAAGGCCTTGTGGTCGACGAAGTTCACGAGCGCCTTGAACTCGTGCTCGCCGGAGGCCAGGATGTCGTTGATCTCCTCGATGAGGATCTTGACCTCGGGGACGAACTCTATGAGCCCCTCGGGAATGAGGACCACGCCGAAATTCTCACCCTTCTCGGAGCGGAGCACGACGGAGCGGACGATCTGGTCGACGATCGCCCGAAGGCTCATGGCCTTGGCCTCGACCTCCTCCGAGATGAGGGCGACGTTGGGGCGGCACTGGAAGGCGCATTCGAGGGCGATGTGCGACGCCGATCTGCCCATGAGCTTGATGAAGTGCCAGTATTTGCGGCTGGAGGCTGCGTCCCTCGCGATGTTGCCGATGAGTTCGGAATAGACCTTCGTGGCCGTGTCGAAGCCGAAGGAAGTTTCGATCGCGTCGTTCTTGAGGTCCCCGTCTATGGTCTTGGGCACTCCGACGATGGCGATGGCCTTCGTGCCGGGATCCCTGCGGGCGGCGTCGGCGAAATATTCCGCGAGGAGGGCGGCGTTCGTGTTGCTGTCGTCGCCGCCGATCACGACCACCGCGTCGAGCTTGCGTCGCTTCGCGGTCTCGAGCGCCTTGCCGAACTGCTCGGGCGTCTCGATCTTGGTCCTGCCCGAGCCTATGAGGTCGAAGCCGCCCGTGTTCCTGTAGCGATCGACGAGGGCGGCGTCGATCTCCATGAACTTGTCGTCGACGAGGCCGCCCGGGCCGCCCCGGAAGCCGTACATGAGCGATTCGGGATTCCCCGCCTTGAGTCCGTCGAAGAGGCCCGCTATGACGTTGTGTCCGCCGGGGGCGGGCCCGCCCGAGAGGATCACGCCGACCCGGAGCATCCTGTCGATGCCGGCGCCGGCCCCGGCGGCGAAATCGATGCGGCTCTTTCCGTAGGTGAGCGGGAATATAGAGCGGAGCCGGTCGCGGTCGGTGGCCGGCTCCGCCGGAGCTCCGGCGACGGCCGCGATCCTTTGGACGGGGCCGCGAAGGACGGCGGGCAGCTTGGGCCTATAGGCATAACGCGCATTTTGCAGAGGGGACGAGTCCATGTGCTCTCCTTGATGGGATATACGACATGGATTCTATCCGGAAGACTCCTCGAGGTGGAAGAGGGCGGAGAGACGCTCGAGGGCCTCGCGGCGGAACCCGGAAGGATCAGCGGACCGTCATAGCGCCTTTCGAGACCCGCCGGAGAACCGGCTACGCGCCCAAACTCTTGGAGCCTTCGATCTCGTCTTTCGTCATGGGGCGGAGAATGCGCACCGATGCCTCGCCGGTCTTTATGGTGAGTTCCTTGCCGTCGGGACTGCGCACGCCGAGCACCTGGACTATCGGGTAGCGCGGGTTCTCGGGATCGACATCGACGACGAGTGCGCCTTTGCCGTTCGTGAGCAGAACGTAGGTGCCTATCGGAAAGATCGAGAGACTGTAGACCAGCGCCCGAATCACGGTGTCGTCATATTGCTTGCCCTCGTTCTTGAGGAGATCCACCATGCCGGCGTAACCGTCCTTGGCTTCCTTCCAGGGGCGCAACGCGGTCACGGCGTCGTAGGAGCAGGCGACCATTATGATGCGCGAGTAGAGCGAAATCTTGTCGCCGGTCAGGGCGCGCGGGTAGCCGGACCCGTTGAGGCGCTCGTGGTGCTCGAGTGCCGCGAGGCAGACGGCCAGGGGCACCTGCCGTTCCTTGAGCAAATTGTAGCCGAGCACGGGATGGGCGGTGATCGATTTGCGCTCCTGCGCCGAAAGCTGGCGATCGGCCATGTACAGCTGGGGGGGGAGGCGAATCATGCCTATTTCGTGCAGGACGGCGGCGGCGCCGAGCTCGATGAGGCGGAAGGGAGGGAGCTTGAGTGCGCTTCCCAGGATGATCGAAAAAATGGAAGAGCGCACGGCGTGAGAGACGAGATAATTCTTGTTCTGCGGCATTTGGGACTGCGCTCGAAGGATGAAACGGCGATTCTCCGTGATTACGCCGAGCATTCCCTTCATCCGCTCGCTGAGTTCCTTGTAGTCGAGCTGAGCCGTGGTGACGAAACGGGTGTAGAGGGTTTCGACATAGGAGGTGAAGTCGGCATAGAAGGTGGCGATGCCCTCGAGCCTCTCTCTGTCCCCTGCACCGTCGGCGAAGTGAAGCACCGCTTCGTTCTCCTCGCCCGTGTCGCCGCCCTCGGTCTTGGCCTCGGCTGCGATAGGCACCCCGTCCGAGCGGAGCTCGCGAAAATCCCATCTGGTGAGGCGCTTGATGAGCGCCTCGTCCACGGGCGTTTCCGGGGCGAGCAACACGAAACCCTCGTCCAGGAACAGGGCCTTGGAGAAGAAGAGTTTGACGGAAAGGTCCTTCAAGAGTATGGCGTTCATGTTCCACCCATTGACCCCGCCGCAAAGCAGGGGCTACACTTTTTTCCACCCGCGAACCGCAAGCGGCGCACGGGTCACCCGAGCCTCTTCGAAAGTCTTCGTCCTTCTAAAGAGTCTCACCTTTCATTATAGGAGCGGCGGCGCATGAAATTTAGGACAATCTTCGTTCTTTTCAATATTGTCATCGTCGCCTCCTTCCTTTTCGTATTTCTGATGCCCTTTTTCCTCCTGGGATCGGACTATTCGTTCGCTTTTTGGAAGAGCAACTGGTATCTCGCTCTCTTCTTCATAGCGCTCATAGCCGGACTCAACGCCTTCTTTTTGACGAATAGGCGCGTGTTCATACTCGTCGAGCGCGAGGATTGGAGTTCGCTCGCCGCTTATCTCGTCGACAGGATCTTCCGAAGGGGGCGCTTCCGCTCCAGCCACATTCGCCTTCTGGTCAACGCCTATCTCCTCCAGTCCGATGTCGAGGGGATCGAGCGTCTCGAAGCGGAGCTGGCCTCCAAAAAGCCCGCCCTACTTCGCAAACACGCCGTTCTCTTCGGCGTTACGCGTCTTTTGCGCAATCGCAGCGCCGAGGCGGAGAGTTTCTTCGCTTCCTACCTGGACGCAAAGGACGTCGAATCGCGGGAGTGGCTCCGCTTCGACTACGCCTTCAGTCTCGTGCTGCAGAAGCGCATCGTCGATGCCCTGCCCTACCTGCGCGCCCTCGTCGTCTCCAAGGACGCCGTCCTCGCCCTTCTGTCGGCCTATTTCCTCGGGAGCCTCGGCGCGGCAAGCGTCGGCTCGGACGAGCGCTCGGCCGTACTCGCGCTCTCCGATGAAACCAGAGCCAGGCTCAAGAAGCGCTTCCCCGGCGGGCGATGGGCGAAGGAAGTGGAACGGGCCAAGAACGAAGTCCACATCGTCATCCTGACCAAGCTCATAGACGACGCCAGCCGCTGGCTCTTCTCCGAGCCTGCCGCCGCGACCGGAGCCGATATCGGAGCGGGCTCCGATATCGATCCCGGCTCAGCCATTTGAAATTGCCTCTGCCTCAATAAATAGCTTCGTTCCGCCGATACTCGGAACGGATGAGCCGCAACATTGTCACCATCGAGCGTCGCCGAAAATACGCGTCGGGAATGCTCTCCCCGTCGAGGGCGCGCATCGTTCTCATCTTGGCCGCTCTCGGCGGATGGTTTCCGCTTTCGGCGGAGTCCATTTACCACGTCCTCCAGAAGGGCGAGACGCTCTTCTCCGTTTCCCGGGAATACAAAGTTTCGGTCGAGACCATCGTCGCGGCCAACCATATAAGCGATCCCGCCAAACTCAAGATCGGTCAGAGGCTCCTCATACCGAGCCTGCACAGGGTCCTGAAGGGCGAGACGCTTTACAGCATCGCCAAGCTCTACGGCGCCAGAGTGGAAACTCTGAGATCGGCGAACAAGCTCGAGTCGAAGTCCCTCCTCAGGGTCGGGGATCTTCTTATCATTCCCGTCGAGCGGCAGGGAGCGGAAGCCTCGACCGCGGCGGGCGGGCAGACGGCTCCCTCCGCGGGAACGGAGCCCTCCGGGCCGAGGCCGGGTTCGTCGCCGCCGGCTTCGCCGGCGCCGGCTTCGCCGGCGACTTCCGCGGTCCCGCCGGCCGATCCGGGCGCCGCGCCGAGGGCCGACCCGGTAACGGGCGCTCCCGCGGCCTTCGACCCGCCGGCCGTGAAATTATCGAGCCGCGCGGTCGATATGAGGCTCGTCTGGCCTTGCGGAGGCGAGGCCAACTATCTGGACGGCAAGCTGTTCGGCATCGTGTTCCGTCCCCGCCGCGGAGATCCGGAGAAGGCCATCGCCTCCGGAACGGTCGTGTCGGCCGGACCCTATCGCGGATTCGGGCAGGTCGTGTTCGTCCAGGGCCGCGACGGCTACATTTACGTCTACGGCGGCAACGAAAGCATCGAGGTGCGGGTGGGGGACAGGGTTCTGTCGGGACAGGAGCTCGGCAGGGTCGGCATGGATGCGAAAGACGGGCCTCCGGCGTCGGCGGCGTACTTTTTCGTGTTCAAGAACGGCGAGGCTCTCGACCCCGCCGTCGCTCCGCGGAATTAAGGCAGTGTCGATAAAGCTCCGTGGACTTTTTCGACACCCTGCCGGGAAGCGGGTATCGGATTCCATCGTGAATCGACCGGAGAGGGCGATTCCGCCGCGCAATCGTCGCGGATCGGGCTCCCGAATGCCCGGACCGTTATTTTTTGTTTAAATTAGGATATTATCGAGTAGCAAAATTGTTACTCCCGGCAGCCGCGGGGATCCGAGCGGAAAGCGCTCGGCCTGGAAGCCGCGGCCAAGGAAAGGTGGAGCGATGAGCGACGGAGCATTCCCGAGGCCCGTGCAGCCCAAGCGGAAGAATGCCAAGATGGTCCCGGTTCTCAAGCGCAAGAAGCCCAAGCACGCCAAGGAAACCGACCCTCTGGCCCTCTACCTCAAGCAGATATCGCGTTATCCCCTCCTCACCGCAGATGAGGAAATCAGCATAGGCGAGAAAATACAGAAGGCCCGCGCCCGGGTTCGCGAACTGGATGAGGTCCGCGTCTCCCTCGCTGCCGAGGAGGAGTCGTGGCGAAACGATAGAGACACGTGGGAGCGCGAGCTCGTCGGCTCCAAGAACCGCATGATCTCCTCCAACCTGCGCCTCGTCGTGTCCATAGCCAAGAACTATCAGCATCGGGGGCTCACCCTGCTCGACCTCATCGACGAAGGGAACATCGGTCTCATCGAGGCCGTGGAGCGCTTCGACTACACGCGCGGCTGCCGCTTTTCGACCTACGGCACGTGGTGGATCAGGCAGGCCATCATCAAGAGTCTGGCCGACAAGGGACGCGTTATCCGCATCCCGATCCACATGCTCAACACCATCAAGAAGTGCTATTTCGTCGCCAAGCAGCTCACCCAGGAGCTCGGTCGCGACCCCAACCCGGAGGAGCTCGCGGAAAAACTCGGCATGGACTCCAAGAAGGTCAAGGAAATCATGAAGCTCTCCCAGGAGACCGCCAGTCTCGACACGACCGTCGACGAGGACAACGTGACCCATCTCTCCGACCTCATAAAGGACGAGAGCGTGACCGAACCTTTCGAAGAGGTCTTTTCGATGGCCCTGCAGGATACCCTCGGCGACGTGCTCAAGAACCTTTCCGACCGCGAGATAACGATCATCCAGCTCCGCTACGGCCTCAACGGCGAGGGTCCCCGGACCCTGGAAGAGACGGGCAAGCTCCTGGGCATAACCCGCGAGCGTGTCCGCCAGATCCAGGAAAAAGCCATTCAGAAGCTCAAGGAGCTGCAGGAGCTGTCGGAGTACCGGGGGGGCTTCTGATCAGCTCGTGGGTTTGAGCATCGTCGCGAGATCGGCGTTCCCCCTCTTGACGGCGATGTCGGCCGCCGTCTCTCCCGCTATGTTGCGAAGGCTTTTGTCGGCTCCCGCCGCGATGAGCCAGGCCGTCGCCTTGGAGTCGCCCACCATCGCCGCGTAGTGCAGGAGGGTGTTGCCGACTTTGTCCCTGACCCCGAGCCCCGCCGCGGGCGCGATAACCTTGAGAGTGTCCTCCCCTTGGGCGATGGCGAGCGAGGCCGGCGTCTCGCCGTTCGCATTGCGGGCGAAGAGATCGGCTCCGGCTTTGAGCAGCCGTGCGGCGATGTCCAGCTCGCCTGCGCGTATCGCCGCGTGGAGACTCGTGTCGCCGAAGCGGTCGCGGCTGTCCACTCTCGCCCCCGCCGCTATCGCGAGGTCGACTGCGGCCACGGTGGGCTTGGATTCCACGATGATGCGCAGACAGGACAGGCCGTTGGGGTCGCTGAGATTGACGGTCTTCGGAGTGAGAATGACTTTGAGCACCTGGTCGCCCCGTTTCAGTCCGAGCGTGAGCGGGGACTCCCCGTCGGCGTCGCGGGCCAGTATATCGCCGCCCGAAGCGATGAGGAGCCGGGTAAGGTCCCCGTCGCCGGAGTCGACGGCCTCTATGAGGGCGGTGCGCCCGTTCGAATCCCGGGCGTTCGGGTCGGCGCCCGCGGCCAGGAGATCCGTCGCCAGGTCGCCTGCGCCGAGCCGGACCGCCGCGGCCAGGGGGGCGACGCCGCGGTTGTCGCGCGCGTTCGGGTCGGCGCCCTTCCCCAGGAGGTAGTCGAGCATCTCCTTATTCGTCTTGTACACCGCCACATAGAGCGGCGTCTCGCCTGCCGCATTCCGCGCGTCGATTTCGGCTCCGGCCTTCACGAGGATGGGCATGCAGTCGCGGCCGCCCCATAGTACGGCGTCGTGGAGCGGCGTGTTGCCCATCGCGTCGCGCGCGGAGATCGACGCACCGAGCGAGAGCAGGGTCTGGGCCGACTGGGCGGCGTCGGCTTTCACGGCCACGTGCAGGGGCGTCTCCCCGGCCGCGTTGGCCGCGTCGAGAACCGCGCCTTTGTTGACGAGGAAGGGAATCGACTTCCAGAGGTCGCGCCGCGCCGCGTGGTGCAGTATGGTGTCGCCGTTGGAATCGCGGGCCAGGACGGTGATGGGCGTGAACATCCACTCGATGGGTCCGTCCTTGGCCGTGAGGGCCAGGGAAAGCGGCGTCTCCCCTTTTTCGTTGGAAGCGAATATGTCGGCCTTGGCGAGGATGAGGGCCTCGCCCTGCTCGCGGAAATTCTGGCGCACGGCGAGATGCAGCGGCGTATCGCCCGCGTTGTTCCTGGAGTTGGGATCGGCTCCCTTCGAGACGAGGAGAGCTATGCAGTCCGGGCTGGCCTTGAGATTGACCGCCAGGGCGATGCAGTTGTTGCCGTAGTTGTCCCTGGCCCGCACGTTGGCCGGCGTCATTATCGCGTCCAGCGCGTCCGAGCCCAGGGAAATCGCCGTCGAAAGGGCGCTCTCCCCCCTGGCGTTGACCAGGAAAATGTCGGCGCCCGCGTCGAGCAGGGGCTTGGCGTAGTCGTAGCGCTTTTCCCGGAGCGCGAGCATGAGGGCCGTATCGCCGGCGGCGTTGGCCGCGTTGACCGGAGCCTTCGCGTCTATGAGCTCTTGGATGAGGGGAACGGGGTAGCCGAGCTGTATGGCGACGTGGAGGGGAGTGTTGCCGTTGCGGTCCTTGAGCGAAGGATCGGCGCCGTACTTGAGAAGTAGGCTCACGCCCCCCTGCCTGTCCGCTTCGGGCATGGCGATGTGCAGAGGCGTATTGTCGAAGCCGTCCCGCGCGTTGGGATCGGCCCCGGCCTTGAGAAGCAGCTCGGCTCCCTCCAGCCAGCCTTCGCGTATGGCGACATGCAGAGGGGTACTGCCGGCGCTGTCGTGAACGTTGGGATTTACCTTTCGCGACAGGAGGAAGAGCACGAAGCCCTTCTGCTGCTGCGCGGTGGCCTCGTGCAGGGGAGTAGTCCCGTCGGCGTACCGTACCGAGTTGTAGTCCACGGCCTTGGCCGCCTGTGTGAACCATGCGAAGTTCGGGTAGGAGGTCGTGGAGCCCTTGAGGACCAGGATTTCCGCGATCTGGGCGGCCTCTATCCTGTCGGGATGGAGCAGGGCGAGATCGAGGGGAGTATGCCCCGAAGCGTCCTTGAGACTCGGATCGGCCCCGATGGCCAGCAGGCGGTTCACGGCGTCGACGAGGAGGCGGTCGGCCGCGAGATGGAGGGCCGTCTTGCCGTCGGTTCCGCGCCCATTCACGTTCTTGGCGTCGAAAACCGCGCCGATGAGGTCGCCGCCCGCGGCGAGAGCGGCGTCGGCGACCGTGGTGCCCTTGGTATCGGCCGAATAGACGTCGGCTCCCTGGTCGGCGAGAACCTTCGCGCAGGCCTGCGAGCCCGAGTCCACGGCATGTCTCAGAGGCGACTTGCCCGCGGGGTCGCGCACCTCGGTCTTCGCGCCCAGGGCGAGGAGAAGCGTCACTACCTCCGGCGATCCCTTGTCGACTGCGCGGTGCAGCGGGTAGAAGCCCTCGGCGTCGGGCGTATTGAGCTGTTCCTGATTGGCGAAGTAGGTCTTGATTCCTTCGGTGTCACCCGACGCGATGAGCTCCGCCAGGCTGAGTTTCGCGGGTTTGGGCGCCGGGGCGGGAGTCGCGGGCGGCGGCGAAGAGGAACAGGCCGCGAGTCCGGCTGCGAAAAGAATGGCGGCCGAAACGCACAACGCAGCCGCTCGCGCGCGAAACGGCCGCGCGACTCCGCGCCCGGCCGATTGGGGTCTTCCACCTGCGCATTTCTGCATGGTTTTTCTCCTGGCGGCAGCGCCCTGACGCTCGGGCACGCCGAGAAAAGTGTACCACGAGTCCAAATCAAAAGTCGATTGTATTCCGCACGACTTGCCGCGCACAGTCCGGCGATCGTAGATTGATATGGTGTGCCGGGCCGGACGGCCGAGGGAATGATGTTGGGAAACCCGAAACACGAGCGCCCATCCGTCACGCTGTGCTGGGCGCAGAGTCTCGACGGCTCGGTCGCGGTCCGCCGGGGGGAAAGGACGCGGATCAGCGGCGAAGCCTCGCTCGCGGCCATGCACAGGCTCCGCTCGGAGCATGACGCCATACTGGTCGGCGTGGGGACGGTCCTGTCGGACGACCCCCGGCTCAATGTCCGCCTCGTCGCGGGACCCGATCCCCAGCCCGTCGTCCTCGATTCCGGCCTGCGGACGCCCGCGGGGAGCGTCCTGGTCGGCCGGAGCGATATGAAGCCCTGGATATTCGCTTCCCCGAACGCCCCGGCCGAACGCCGCGCTTCTCTCGAGGGAAAGGGATGCCGGATCATCGACGTGGGCGTCGGCGACGACGGCCGTCTGGATCTCGCCGAAGTGCTGGCGCGCCTGGCCGATCGCGGGATCTCGAGCCTGATGGTCGAAGGCGGAGGGGCGGTGCTCGCCTCCTTCATCCGGTCGAGGCTCGTCGATCGGATAGTCGTCACCATCGAACCGCGATTCATGGGAGGATATAATATATTTACTCAAAATGCCGGCGGCTGGTTCCCTCTGGACCTGGCCGACCCGGCCATAGCGGTTCACGGACAGGACATCGTAATCGACGGGGCGCCCCGGTGGCCGGAGCGGGAAGCAAGCATGGAGGTCGTATGTTGATCCCGGATATCGAAGAAATCGTCGCACAGGACATCGAATCGATGCGCCAGTGCCCGGAGGGTCTTCAATGCGCGGACTGCCCGCTGGAGATATGCGTGCGGGTGGTCTCGGTGGCCGACTTTCCTTCGGAATACGGCCATTTCCGCATCATCGCTTTCGTCAACAACGGCGACGGCAAAGACCATATCATCATCCTCAAGGGCGAGATCGGCGACGGAGAGGACATACTCACCCGGGTGCATTCGGCCTGTCTCACCGGCGACTCCCTGGGCAGCCTTCGGTGCGACTGCGGCCCCCAGCTGCACGAGGCTCTGCGCATCATCGAGCGCGAAGGCCGCGGCATCGTGCTCTACCATCAGGAAGAGGGGCGCGGCATCGGGCTCGTCAACAAGCTCCGCGCCTATGCTCTGCAGGACAAGGGTTACGACACTTACGAGGCGAATATCGCGCTGGGCTTCAGGGCCGACGAGCGCGACTACCGCATCCCGGCCGAAATGCTCAAGAAGGTGGGCGTCAAGAGCGTGAGGCTCCTCACGAACAACCCCGACAAGGTGGAGGCGATCGAGCGCTACGGCATCAAAGTGACTGCCAGGGTACAGCACGAACTGCCGGCGCAAAAGCAGAACGAGCGCTATCTGCAGACGAAGAAGGAGCGCTTCGGCCACTTCCTGGAATTGGACCACGCGTCCGGGATGGACTAGCCAGGACCGGCGCATATGGCACCGAAAGCTGTGCCGGCCCTGTCTTTATATGACATGAATGAAAATGCAAGATAAGAGAGGCTCCTGCAAAATGCGGATGCATTTTGCAGGAACTACCCAAACCTGCGGCATTTGCGCACGCTTTCGGAGAAAGCGGAGCAAATGCGAAGCCAATTTCAGTGCGCCAAAATAACCGATTATTGAAATTGGCTCAAGATATTCCTGTTGCTCGGTTCTGTATCTTTATGTACTCCAGCCCTGATGGACTAGCCCGGACTTCTTGTGAGAAGTCCGGGCTGTGATATATCCTACTTCAGTTCCCATCCGAGCTTGGCGAGCGCCTTTTGCAGATCTTCCAGATATTCCGGTCGCGCAGCGCGGACCTTCCCTCCATTGACGCCATCCGATTCGCGGAGCAGGTCCTGCTGATGGATCCTCCCGCCCGCGCGAATCATGATGATCGCATCTTCTATTTCGGCCCTGTTCTCTTGGCCGTAGGCGAGGGTGTAGCTTTTGTCGCCCTTGTCGACGCCGATTTTTTTGGATATCCACTTCATGCCGACCTCCTCGCGTTCACACGCGTCAATGATATCCCCTTTTGTCCCTCAGCACAGGGCATCCCGAGCGCGCTGCCCGCGGAACTCCCCGACCCGATCGCGGGGCTCGGATAACCCAATGCGGGGATGCCGTGAAGGCGCTTTGCGCCTTCACGATGCAGAACCTTCGGTTCCGCGGCTTTCCGAGCAGCATGAGTGGGGGTGCCGGAGGCCACCGCAGGGCATAGCCCGAGGAGGCCGGAGGAGCCGCGAAGAGGCGAGCTCTGGTTCCGAAATCGCTATCGCTCGCGATATGCCGTGGACCGACGGGAATCGCTTGTGATCGAAGTGCTTGGGGCGCCCGAAAAATGGGGGACTCGCCACAACGCGAGTTCCGCTCGCTAACAAGCAGGGAAGTTGATGGTACGTCGCGGCTGTCGCCGCGGATTCGTCCGCAGGCAGAATTCGCTTCGCGAATTCTGCACGTCAAGGCACCAAAGGTGCCTTGACGAAGGACCGGCGAGATCCCCCGTTTTTCGAAGGCGGGCCCCCAAGCATTTCGGATTTGGGCGATTCCCGCATGAATTGCAGATAGATCGCGAGCGGTTGAGCTGGGCGGCCGCGCTCCCCCTACTTGAACAACTCCTCCGGCGCCTCCACGAGCATGTGGCGATACTCGGCGTAGATGCTCATGAGCTCGTACAATCTGTCGAAGGGCAGGGCTTCGCGGTCGAAGGCGACGAAAGGCAGCTGCTCCGCGAGCCTGTCCGCATTGAAGCCGCCCTTGCCGCCGAGCACCAGCAGGGTCTCGAGATCGGCGGCCTCCTCCATGGCGCGGTAGGCCAGGGAGGGATTGCGGGTCGCGAAAAACAACCGGGTCTGATAGCTGGGCTGGGGATCGACCGAGAAAAAGCGCGACAACTCGTAGTAGTGCTCGGCATTCGTGAAGGCATCGCGAATCCTGGCGGAGAGCTTCTCAGAGGGGAAGCGCGTATCGGAGCGCAGGACGATCTGGTAAAGGGCGAAGGGGTTGTCGCGCTTCAGGTCGCGCGCGGCGCGCACGAGGCGGGAGAGACCCTCCGGATCGTCGGCGTCCGCGAGGAGCGTCACCGAGTTGGACAGCTTGGCCGGGTTCAGCCGCATCCAATCCAGGTTCTCGCCCGACCGCGCGTCCACGAAGGAGCGGAAGCCGCCCTCCTCGTCGCGGAAATGCGGGGCGGGCGGGAAAGCCCATTCCACGTCGAAACCGTCCTCGAAGGCCGCCACCGCGTCGGCCATGTCGTCCTGCGATATCCAGTCGGTGGAGGTGACCCAGTAAGGCGGCTTCTCCATGCGCGACATACCCCATTCGTCGGCCTTTTTGCGGACGATCGTGCCGGGCAGGAGCGAGAGAGGGTAGAGTTCGGCTTCCTGCCCCAGGCCGTGCATGCCGAGGAAGTCGAAGGTTTCGATGACCTGTTCGTAGCCGTCGAAGGGGAGCCCGAGGATGAGGCCAGTCTTCACGACGATGCGATTCTTTTCCATGATTTCGGCCCCGCGCTCGAAGGCGGGCCTGTCCCAGACGCGGCCCACCGCTTCCAGGGCCTTCGGATTGACGCTCTGCAGCCCCGCTTCGGCCGAGGCTACGCCGGCCGCCGCGTAAAGCCGTCCCGTCTCCTCCGTGACCGACTCCAGCCTGAGCTCGGCATGAATCGACATGCCCGCGGAATTGGCGCGGGCGAGGGCTATGAGGCGCTCGGGGAGGCCCTCGGTGGCCTGGAACGACGGATCCATGAGATAGATTTCCCGCACTCCGGCCGCGCCCGCAGCCTCCACGACTCTGTAGGCTTCGTCGCGGAGAAAGCGGCGTACCGTCGGGAAGTTCTTGCCGTAATAGCAATAGGAGCAATGGGCCGGGCAGCCGCGCATGGTTTCGAGGTGGACGGGCCTGTCCTCTTCGAAGGGGAGGGCTCCCACGAGGTAGGGATTGGGCAGGGTTTCGAGGTCGAGCGGGGAATCGGAGGCGTAGCGGTGCGCCAGGGGGCGCCCGCGCTTCAGGTCGTCGAGCAGCGCGCAGAAGGCCCGCTCGCCCTCGCCCTCGATCAGCGCGTGGAATGGAGAGCGGGAGAAGATGGGCATACCCTGGACCACTTCCGGACCGCCAGCCACGAAACGCGTTCGGGGCGAGACCGCAGCCGCGCGTTCGGCGACGAGCGTCGACCGCTCGAGGTTCCACATATAGAGGGAAAAGCATGCGAGGTCGGGTTTTTCGGCCGCGATCGCCTCCACGACCGCGCTGTCGGAGCCGAGGTTCTGGGCGCGCCTGTCGAGCAGGCTCCAGTCTCCCCGCGAAATGAGACCCTGGGATTCGGCGTAGGCGGCGAGATAGCCTGCGGCGAGGGGGATATTGGCACTGGCGCTTTCCCAGTTGGGATCCTGCACGGGTAGCTGGACGAAAAGTATCTTCATGCTCGTTCGGGCTCTTTCAGTACGATTCGGCGATAGGGAACCGAGAGGGGAAAATCGGGGAAAAGGGCGCCCCAATCGCCCTTTCGCGTGGCCGCATCCAGACATGACGCCAGGCGTTCGAGATATTCCCACCTCGCGATCTGCCGCGCTCCGAGCCCCGCGAGATGATCAGTATACACTTGCGAATCGATGAGGGTGAAGCCCTCCTCTTCGAGGCGCCATACCAGGGGTATGAAGACTGCCTTGGACGCGTCGGGTTCGAGGCTGAACATCGATTCGCCGAAAAAAACGGAGCCGAGCGAAACTCCATACAGCCCTCCGACGAGACTGCCTCCCCGCCTCGCCTCGGCGGAGTGGGCGTAGCCCAGGCGGTGCAGCTCCCGGTAAGCGGCGATCATCTCCGGCGTGATCCAGGTACCGCTCTGGCCGCGGCGAGGCGAACGGGAGCAGGCTTCGATGACCGCGCCGAAATCGCGGTCGAGACTCAGCTCATAGGCGTCGTCGGCGCGGTCGCGTTCGATCCGTCTCAGAATCTTGCCCATGGTCCGGCTCAGGTGCAGCTCCGAGGGCACGAGCACGAAGCGGGGATCGGGGCTCCACCAGAGGATGGGCTCTCCCTCGGAGTACCAGGGGAAGATTCCTCGGCGGTAGGCCGACAGGAGAAGCCCGGGCGAAAGGTTCCCTCCGATGCACAGGAGCCCCTGCTCGTCGGCGGTGCTCGGTTCCGGAAAAGGGTAGTCCATCGTTTCGTCGAGATAGGGAAAGACGGCGGATCGGCGCGGCCTCATCGGCGGCGGTCCGGAGCGCGGCGGAGACGGGGATATATCCTCCACAAAAGGGGCTCGAGCAGGGCGGTGGCGGCGATGCCTCCGAGCACGTCCGCGAAGTAGTGCGCATAGAGGTATACGGTGGCGCAGCCGACGAGGGCGAAGCCGGGAATGTAAATCCACAATAACCGGCGATCGAAGCGTGCGGCGAAAATGACCATGAGAAACGTGAAGGCGACATGGGTGGAAGGGAATGCCGCCCCGTAGAGGGGGGTGCTTCGGAAGACTCTCTGGAAAAAGTGTACGAAGAATCCGCCGGTGAACTCGCCGTAGGCTTCATGGCGCAGGTCCTCGAACCAGTATTTGGGTCCTTCCACCCGGAAGAACAGGTACCAGATGAAGATGATCGCCATCATCGACGAGACCACGAATATGCCGCGTACGGCCTCCTCCCTCCGACCCGCCCAGAAAGACAGCCAGGGAGTGACGGCGAAAATGACGTAGTACAGAAAATAGGAAGCGAACATGAGTTCATTGAAGGCCGGAATCGAATCCAATGTGTGATGGAACCATCGCGAGGGCTGGAAGCCGAAGAAAGCCTTGTCGATCGAGGCGATCCCGGCGTCGAACGCCCGTCCTCGGAACATCTCGACGGAAAGAAGGATGGCTTCTTGGAAGAAGAGCACCATGAGAGCCTGGGGGTAGAAGGTGCGCAGAAAGCGCACTATCGCCGGAGCGCCTTTGCCGACGAAGGGGGCGAGAAGCGCGAGGCCTGCGACGGCGAGAAAGACGAGACCCATGATATCGCCGCGCTGCAAGGCGCCCAGAGACGGTTTGCCCGTATCGGGAAAGACGAAGGAAGCGAGAGCGAAAACCAGCGCGAGGAACACAATGACGAAATCTTGGGGCAGAGGATTGTATCGCGCGGTCTTCGAGGCCGCCCATTCAGGAGCCTGCATCGTTCTCGACTCGGACTTGCGGGGCCGGATCAAGAGACCGTTATGCGGACTTCGCCGTCCACGACGTCGGCGACCGCCGTACCTCCTTCGGCCAAGCGGCCGAAGAGGACCTCATCCACGAAGAAGGTCTTGATCTTGTCCTCGACGAGACGGCCGATGTTGCGCGCGCCGAACTCGCGAGAGTAACCCTTTTCGGCCAGGTGCTTGATCAGGGCTTCGGTAGTCTTGAGCTCGACCTTCTTTTCGGAAAGCTGGGCGCGGAAGTCGTCTATCGCCTTTTCGACGATGCGTTCGATCACCGCGGGCGGCAGATTCTCGAAGCGGACCACCGCGTCGAGGCGGTTGCGGAACTCGGGCGTGAATGCCCGCTCCACCGCCTCGTTCAGCGCGGATTCCGTTACGGCCCGTTCGCCGAAGCCGATCAGACTCTTGCCCAATTCGCGCGCCCCCGCGTTGCTCGTCATGATGAGGATGACATTGCGGAAATCGGCCTTGCGGCCCTGGTTGTCGGTCAGGGTGGCATAGTCCATGATCTGGAGGAGAATGTTGTAGACGTCCGGATGGGCCTTTTCGATCTCGTCGAGCAGGACCACGGCGTGGGGCGTCTTGCGGATGGCGTCGGTGAGCAGACCGCCCTCCTCGTAGCCCACATAGCCGGGCGGAGATCCTATGAGACGACTTACCGTGTGCTTTTCCTGGTACTCCGACATGTCGAAGCGGTGGAGCGAGACGCCCATATGCTTGGCGAGCTGCCTCGCGAGCTCCGTCTTGCCGACGCCCGTCGGGCCGACGAAGAGAAAGTTCGCCACGGGCTTATCGGGCGAGCGGAAGCCGGCCCTCGAGCGCTTGACCGCGCGCACGGTCGCCTCGAGCGCGGCATCCTGGCCGAAGACCTCGCCCTTGAGCGAGGCTTCGAGCGAGGCCAGCTTGTCCTTTTCGGACATCGAGACCGAGCGTTCCGGTATCCGCGCTATCTTGGCCACGACGGTCTCGATCTCTCTCGCGGTGATGTCGAGGATCTCGGTCTCCGCCTCGGCCTTCGGGTCCTTGGTCTTGGCCACGGGATCGGCGAGAGCGACGCCGAAGCCCCCCTGCGTTTCCGCGTCGAGCATGTCCGGCTCGTCGGGGTTCTCGCCTTCGGCCCCGGTCGTTTCCGCCGCGCTCTTTTCCTTGTCGGCAGCGGAGCGGGTCTTGTAGTCGTTCATGCGGGCCCAGGCCCCGGCTTCGTCGATGACGTCGATGGCCTTGTCGGGCAGTCGCCTTTCGGTTATGTACTGGGCCGAGAGTCTCACGGCGAGCTCGAGCCCCTCGTCCGAGTAGCGGACCCTGTGGTATTCCTCGTACTTGGATCTGAGCCCCTTCAATATTTCCACCGTTTCGCTTTGGCTGGGCTCCACTATGTCGATTTTCTGGAACCGCCGCGAGAGGGCACGGTCCTTCTCGAAATACTTGTTGTATTCGTCGTAGGTGGTCGAGCCGATGCAGCGGAGCTTCCCCGAGGTGAGGGCCGGCTTGAGCAGGTTCGACGCGTCGAGCGAGCCGCCCGAAACGGCGCCAGCGCCCACGATGGTGTGAATCTCGTCTATGAACAGGATGCACTTGTCCTTCTTGAGCAGTTCGTCCACCACGCGCTTGACCCGCTCCTCGAAGTCTCCGCGGAACTTGGTGCCCGCGAGGAGGGCGCCCATGTCGAGGGCGTAGATGGTGTAGTCGCGCAGCCGGGGAGGGACGTCGCCTGAAACGATGCGCTGGGCGAGGCCCTCGGTTATGGCCGTCTTGCCCACGCCGGCGTCGCCGACGTGGATGGGATTGTTCTTGAGGCGGCGGCAGAGCACTTGTACGGTCCGCTCGATCTCGGGCATGCGGCCGATTACCGGCTCCAGCTTGCCCTCGCGGGCCGCCTTGGTAAGGTCGGATGCGAAGCGCTCGAGCGGACTGACCCGACTGGCCGGCCTGGGCTTGTGCTCCTGGGGCGACTCGCGGCCGTCCTCGTCCTCGTCCTCGTCCTCCTCCTCCTCGAAGGCTTCGGCGTCGACGCCCTCGCCGTGCGAGATCACTTCGAGAAGCTGGAGCCGCTTGACCCCGGACTTGCGGAGATAGTATGCGGAATAATTGCGTTCCTCGTCGTAGAGCGAGACGAGGACGTCGGCGACCTCGACCTCCTCCTTGCCCGCGGCCTGAGACTGAAGAACGGCGCGTTCGATCACGCTCTGGAAGCCCGCGGTCTGGACCGGTTCGGCGTTCTTGACCTGGGGGATCTTCTGCTCGAAGTAGGCCTCCATGCCCCTTCGGAGTTGCTCCACATCGGCTTCGCAGGCCTCGAGAATGGAGCGCACCTGCTCGAAGGAAAGAGCCGCATAGAGAATGTGCTCCGGAGTGAGATACTCGTGGTTGCGGAGCTTCGCCTCGTTGTATGCGGCGTTGAATATGGCCTGGACTTCTTGGCTGACCTTCATACGTCTTATGCCTTCTCCATGGTACATTTGAGGGGGAAGCCGTTCTGCTTCGCCAGTTGATGCACCTGATTGATCTTCGTCACGGCGATGTCGTAACTGTACACCCCAACGGTGCCCTTTCCTTTCTTGTGAACGTCGAGCATGATTCTCGTAGCCTCCGGAATGGGCTTGTGGAACACCGTCATCAACACCGAAACGACGAACTCCATGGTGGTGAAATCATCGTTGATGAGAAGCACCCGATATTCGTCCGGCGTCTTCAACTCTTCTTCGCTGCGAGTGAGTACCGCGCCCTCTAAATCCGGATTGTCCACCATGGTTGTTTCTACCGTTAAAATAGCGACTAGGCGGGGCAAAAACAAGTGGCGGGCAGTTTGCGCGCCGATCTATCGGAGGCGACGGCTTCGGCTCTCCGGCCGACTCGAACACCCTTGACAGTCACTTGCGCGGTCTGTACCTTCATTCGGAAGGCTATGAGGGAGACGAGTAGCCGCAGCACTGCGTCCAAGAGAGGGTGCGACTCGGGCCCCTGCGCCGAGCCGCGGTGTCGGTTCCTTAGGGAAACGGCGAGGGTTCGTGGCTGGAAGACCCCCCGGCGCAAGAGCGACGAAAACCACTCCGGAGCCGCCGAGATGAAAGGCGCGGGCGGGTCCCGCGCACGGTAATCGCGGCCGCAGGCCGGCGAAAACGGCGTCGAGAGCGGCCCCCGTCGCGGGGCGCCGAAGTAAGGTGGTACCGCGGATTCCCAAACGGTCCGGCTTTCCGCATATGCGGGGCCTCCGTGGAGTTCGTCCTTACGCGAAGGCATGCCCGCACCGCGGAGGTGTGGATGGGCCCTCCGTTCGGGCGCGTTCCCCGGAGGCCCCGCTCGCATGCCGGCCCATGCCCCGTTGCGGCCGGTCATCCAAGCGTCCGGCCCGGGAAGGAGAGCTCATGTCCGCGAACGTTCAGACCATCAGGCACTCGGCCAGTCATGTCCTGGCCGAGGCGGTTCTCAGGCTGTATCCGGGAACCAAACTGGGAATCGGGCCGGCCATCGACGACGGTTTCTATTACGATTTTCAGTTCCCGAGCCCCATCCAGAACGAGGATTTGCCGGCGATCGAAAAGGAGATGCGCCGCATCATAGCGAGCGGCGCTCCCTTCGTCCGCAGGGAAATATCGAAGGAGGAGGCGAAGAAGCTCTTCGCCGACCAGCCCTTCAAGGTCGAGCTCATCGAGGCTCTCGAGGATGGAAGCATCTCCACCTACGAGCAGGACGGTTTCGTGGACCTCTGCCGCGGCCCCCACGTCGACAGCACCCGCGAAATACGCCCCGACGCATTCAAGCTCCGCGGCATCGCCGGAGCATATTGGCGCGGCGACGAAAAGCGGCCCATGCTCACGAGAATCTACGCTCTCGCCTTCGCGAGCAAGGCCGAGCTCGAGGCGCACCTCAAGATGCTGGAGGAGGCCGAAAAACGCGACCACCGCAGGCTCGGAAGGGAACTGGACCTTTTTTCGACGCACGAGGAGGCGGGACCCGGTCTCGTCTACTGGCACCCCAAGGGCGGCCGCTTTCGCGTCGAGCTCGAGAACTGGTGGCGCGAAGAGCACTACAAGAACGGTTACGACATCCTCTTCACTCCCCACATCGGCAAGAGCTGGCTTTGGGAGACTTCGGGACACCTCGGCTTCTATAAGGGCAACATGTACTCGCCCATGGAGATCGACGAGAACGACTATTACGTCAAGCCGATGAACTGTCCCTTCCATATTATGATCTACAAGAATCAGGTTCGCTCGTACCGCGAGCTGCCCCTGCGATGGGCCGAGCTCGGCACCGTCTATCGCTACGAACGCTCGGGCGTTCTGCACGGACTCATGCGCGTCCGCGGCTTCACCCAGGACGATGCCCATATTTTCTGCACTCCCGAGCAGATCGAAAGCGAAGTCGAGGAGGTCCTGCGCTTCAGTCTCCACATCTGGCGCACCCTCGGCTTCAAGGATATCAGGGCCTACCTCGCGACCAAGCCCAAGGAGGGTGCGATCGGCGAAGACTCGCGCTGGGAGACCGCCATCGCCTCGCTCCGCAAGGCCATCGAAAAGGAGGGGCTGCCCTATGAGTTGGACGAGGGCGGCGGGGCGTTCTACGGCCCCAAGATCGACCTCAAGATCAAGGACGCCATCGGCCGCGAATGGCAAATGACCACGATCCAGTTCGACTGGAACGAGCCCTCGCGCTTCGACATGACCTATATCGACTCAGACGGCCAGCAGAAGCAGCCCTTCATGGTGCACCGCGCCCTCCTGGGCTCGCTCGAGCGTTTCTTCGGCGTCTTCATCGAGCACTACGCCGGCGCCTTCCCGGTCTGGCTCTGCCCGGTGCAGGCGGTCGTCATTCCCGTCGCTCCGGCCTTCGCGGATTACGCCGCCAAGGTGGCGGCCACACTGAGGGGCTCCGGCATCCGTGTCGAGGCCATGCTCTCCGACGAGCGCATGAACGCGAAGATCCGCGACGCGCAGAACCGGAAAATTCCGTACATGCTCGTCGTGGGGCAGAAGGAGTCCGACGAAAACGCCGTGTCGATCCGGCACCGCGACGGTCGCCAGGAAAACGGCGTCGCGCTGAGCGACTTCGGTTCCCGCGTCCTCGAAAAGATCGCGACGAAGGCGATCGAAGCCTAGGACCAAGATGAGCGCGCAGAAGAGGCATTCCGATCTTCTCACACTGACCGCGATCTTCGGATTGGCATCTCTGGGCTGCGTGCTCATCTATGGCCTTCGAGTCCTCATATCGGGGAGGCTCTGGTATCTGTACCTGGTATGGAACCTGGCACTCGCCTTCGTGCCCTTCCTGATAGCGGCCATCGGCTCGACCATTCTGGCGCATATGACGCCGGGAAGGTTCCTCGCCGTCTCCGCCGCGCCCTTTGCGCTCATCTGGCTGCTTTTCTATCCGAACGCGCCCTACATTCTCACCGACTTCATCCACGTCATCGATCGAACCTATCTCAGGGTTTCGCCCTCGGAATGGCTCGGCATCAACGCCCTCATATGGTACGACCTTCTCATGAATGCGGTCTTCGCCTTCATAGGTCACTTCATGGGTCTCGTATCGATGTGGCTCGTGCATTCGGCGCTCCGCCGCGCCTGGGGCGCCGCGGCCGCCCGCGCCCTGGTCGCCGCGGCCATACTCCTCGCGGGCTTCGGCATCTACCTCGGACGATTCTCCCGCCTGAGCTCCTGGGACGCGCTTCTCGATCCGCATCGCGTCATCAATGAGGTTCGCGATGCGGCCACGGATCCCAAGGCCATACTCTTTTCCTTCACCTTCGCCGTCTTCATCGCCCTCACCTACGGAGCCCTCGCGGTGTTCAAGCGGGTCGGCGTGCCGCCGCAGAGGATCTCTAAGAACTAGTCCTATCCGATCCGATATTGCTCGCGATCCGCGCCTCTGAACGCTCGGCGGATGATCGAGGGGAAGAGGATCTTGAGGGAACACTACTTCTTTTGACTGCGAGTCGATCTCCCTCGCGATGCCGGCTCGGGATGCCCGGATATAATGCCTTGGCCCTATCGGCTTCAGCCTTCGAGCGAATCCACAGGAGCGGTGTCGCGAAGCCTATCGCCGCGCTCGGCCGCCAGGAGTTCGCGCCACTCTAACCTGAGAGAGCCAGGCCTCCGGGATTGTATGGGCTTGAAACTGCCCGTGGCCGCTCTTTCAACGAGAGTATCTTCCGCCGACTCCATGGGGATGATGCGAGCTATGGGAGTCCGACGGTTCGTCACGATGAATGAGGCGCAGAGGATTCGCGCAGCACGAGCTCGAAGCCAAATACGGTCGATCCTTCGTTCTGTTTCGTGCCTGCAATCAAATCCGACATGATCTCGGCGGTCTTGCCGCCCATTTCCTGAATGGGCTGCCGGATCGTCGTGATCGCCGGCGTCAGGTATTCGCTTATGTCGATATCGTCGAAGCCGACCACGGAGACGTCGCCCGGCACGGCGAGGCCCGCTTCGTACAAGGCGCGGATGGCGCCGATGGCGAGTTCGTCGCTCACCGCGAATATGGCGGTCAATCCCTTGGCGCGCTCGAGAAGAGTTCTCATGCCCAGCCGGCCTTCCTCGGGAGTGTAGGAGGGGACGAATACCGTGCGCTCCGCATCGTAGCTTATACCCGCTCCCTCGAGCGCCGATCTGTAGCCGTCCGCGCGCTGAGACCCGAAGGAGAAGTGGCTGCCCGAGATGAGGCCTATGTTTCGGTGGCCCAAACCGATGAGATGGGCGGTGGCCGCCCGAGCCGCCGATTCCTCGTCCACGTGGACCGAGTGGAATGTCAAACCTTCGCGGGAGAAAGTGCACAGCACGACCGGCATGGAGCCTTCGGAGAGGAATTCGTAGAAGCTCGGGTGCGTGACCTCGTGCAGCATGATGATCCCGTCCAGTTTCTCCGCCTTCAGGCGCCTCAGGCACTTGAGCTCGCTCTCGGCCTCCCATTTGACGAAGAAAAACAGAGTCCGGTACCCGAAGCCCTCCAGGCTTCGTTCGATGCTGGAGAAGAGCTGGCGCTGGAACATGTTGAAGGTGTCGGGGATGACGATGCCGACCGTGAACGTGCGCTTGAGAACCATGGAGCGGGCCGCGTTGTTGGCGACATAGCCCGTTTCCTTGACCAGGGCCAGAATGCGTTCGCGGATTTCCGGCTTGACATATTTCTTATCGTTGACCGCCCGCGAGATGGTGGAGGCCGAAACGCCCGCAAGCCGGGCTAAGTCCTTGATACTTATCATGTTCTCAATGCCCCAATCTGCCGGACCGTACAATAGCGAGGAAGCGCAAGAAGGACAAGCGGACGGCTGTGTGGCGCTGCATGAGGGTTTCCGACCCCGGCGCGATTCGCCGACCGGAATGACGTTAAAAAAAAGTTGACAAGCCAGAAAAGATGGTTGATAATTGCGTCGATATGAAAACGTTTGCAGAAAAACGTTCTCGGTGAGGGGGAAAAGACGCTCGAGGAATAAGGTGAATTTTCAATTCCTAAAAAATACGAACGCATAGCTATCCGACGTATGCTCTGACGAATTATGGACACTTCGGGAGTATATGTCCATGAGCCAAGCTAGACGAGGTTCGACTCCATGATCGTTCATCCGTTCGAACTTGTAGAGAACTCAATATGCTGCCGATTGCTGAAGTCGCATTGGCCTGCTCCGATGAGGCCGATTATTTCCGATGGGGGAAAGCATTTATGAGTGATGGTGCATTTTTGCTACAATTGACCGGAGTCACAAAGCGCTTCCCGGGGGTGCTCGCTCTCGATTCCGTGGATTTGGAAGTGATGGCCGGAGAAGTGCATGGTTTGACGGGAGAGAATGGAGCCGGAAAATCGACCCTCATTAAGATTCTGACCGGTGCATATACGCCGGACTTTGGTGAAATAGTTTTCGACGGCAAAAAGCTGACACAGCTAACTCCTCTGAGGTCCATGAGCCTGGGGATCGCCTGCATTTATCAGGAGTTGAATCTTATTCCCCATCTGACGGTCGTCGAAAACATTTTTCTTGGCCGCGAAATTTACAAGGTCAAACGTCTGAAGATTCTCGATCGCAAAAGGATGCTCGAAGAAGCCGAGGCTTTGCTTCACGATCTAGGATTGAGCTTCGATCCGAAAAAACGCACCGGTGACCTGGGTATCGGGCATCAACAAATGGTTGAGATATGTAAAGCTGTCCATTCCAACGCCAAGCTCATTATTATGGATGAGCCGACCTCGAGTCTGAGCGAACATGAGGCCGAGGATCTCTTTCGGATAATTGCACAGGTCAAAACCAAGGGTGTGACTGTCGTATTCATTTCTCACAGACTGGACGAAGTCAAGCGGATATGCGATCGCGTCACCGTCCTTCGCGACGGCAAGAGGGTTGCGAGTTTGAACATCAGCGAAGCGACGGTCGATGACATAATCCGACTGATGGTCGGCCGCGATATCGTCAATAAGTATCCGAAAGTCAAGAAGGGTCGCGATAAAGAAGCGCTCTCCGTCGAAGGCCTCGAACGAAGAGGGGTTTTACATGACATCAATTTCAAGGCTTACACTGGCGAAATTCTAGGGATTGCCGGATTGGTGGGAGCCGGTCGAACAGAGACCGCGCGGGCCATAACCGGGGCTGATAGCATCGATTCAGGGGTGATAAAAGTTTTCGGTAAGGAAGTCAAAATACGCTCCCCTAGGGATTCGATCAAGGCCGGAATCGCATTCCTAACCGAAGACCGCAAGAGTCAGGGCTTGATTCTAATCAAGAGTGTTGCCTTTAACGCTTCGCTCGTCCGTCTCGAACGCTATTCGCGTTTCGGTTTTCTTAAGCTGAGAGTCATTCGACAAATGTCCGAGAAGATGGCATCCGAGCTGAAGCTGCGCGCTACCAATGTAGATGCCGTTGTGGGCGAACTCAGCGGCGGCAATCAACAGAAGGTTGTAATTGCAAAATGGCTGCTCACCCAAGCGAAGATATTTATCTTCGACGAGCCGACGCGCGGCATTGATGTCGGAGCCAAAGTGGAAGTCTACAATCTGATGAACGAGCTGGTGGCCAACGGAGCTGCGGTCATCATCATTTGTTCCGAAATGGATGAGGTTATGGGCATGGCAGACCGCATTATCGTCATGCATGAAGGGAAAATAACCGCGGAATTCAGCCAGGAGGAAGCGACTCAGGAAAAGATTCTATACGCAGCCTCCGGTATCGTCGCCTCTGGCGAAATGTAGGCGGAGTGAGCGTGGATAAAGGAGAAATTGCGATGTCACAAGAGAAAACCGGGTCGGACGCTGCTCCCATTCGCAAGAGGAAGTCGAGGGGCAATCTCTATAACCTTGGCGTCCTGATCAGCTTGATCCTACTGGTATTGGTCATGACGGTTCTGTCCAAGCGGTTCCTCACGATAGGTAACCTGACGAACGTCGCATCACAGGCTGCGATCAGCGCAATCGTCTCGGTGGGCATGTTTCTGTCGATTCTCACGGCAGGGATTGATCTTTCCGTCGGTTCTGTCTTGGCACTGTCAACCATGGTGATGGGGATCGTGAGTGTCAATCTTGGTGTAAACCCGTATCTTTCCATCCTGATTTGCCTCGCGACGGGCACGCTACTGGGTTTGGTGAACGGATTGCTGCTCACAAAATTGCACCTTCCTCATCCCTTCATATCCACCCTTGGCATGCAAAAAATGGCGCGCGGCATAGCTCTCGTCGTGACAGCTGCGGCGCCCATAAGCCTCTTTCCGGCCCCCATTCAATTTCTTGGCAACAATTATATCGGAAGGCTTCCGGTGAGCTTCATTCTTGTTGCAGTCCTGTACATTGGGGCTTATCTTTTTTTAACACGCACGGCAACCGGTCGCTATGTCTATGCAGTGGGAGGCAACAAGGAAGCCAGCCGTCTTAGCGGCATCAAAGTCAACTCGATCCTCAACATGGTTTACATGATGAGCGGATTCACGGCCGCATTGGCAGGCATTGTCATGGTCGGACGCGTTAACGCTGCGTACCCGCTGGCAGGTCTCGATTATGAAACCGATGCGATTGCTGCCGTAATTATCGGCGGAGCCAGTTTCTTCGGGGGGGTCGGATCGATAGGCAATACAGTCGTCGGTGTGCTCATCATCGCAGTGCTCAGGAACGGTCTCAATCTGCTCAATGTCGATTCCAACTTTCAAACTTTCGCCATTGGCGCCGTAATCATTATCGCGGTGGCCGTCGATGTGCTTCGCCAGAGGGTGATGCGAAGCGGAGGGAAATAACAAATGCAAGTTTTTCATCTCGTAGTCATTGCTCATTTGTCAAGAGAAAGGAGGTGGTGTGCGACTGTCCGAGCGTGAGACTCTAAGTCTCACGAAATAGCAAATCAGGAGGGAAGGAATGAAAAGGTTCGTCACGTTTATCACGGTAGCAGCATTTGCGTTCGCCATGAGCGCCCCCGTGTTCGCCCAAAATCTCAAGGTTGGCATGGTGCTCAAGACTCTCAGCAGCCAGTATTGGAAAATCGTTGCTGCAGGCGCGAAGACGGCGGCCGAGAAGAATAATGTAGATCTCATTCTGCTCGGGCCTCCCAGCGAAGACGCGGTCGAGCAGGAAATCAACATGGTCCAAGATGTCCTGTCGCAGAACGTCGACGTATTAGTCTTCGCCCCCTCGCAGCCGGCGGCCTCCATAAATGTCTTGGAACAGGCGAAGGCAAAGCACGTCCCCGTCATCCTCGTCGATACCGGAATGCCCGCGGGGTTCAACGATTACGCTACGTTCATCGGAACCGATAACCTTGCGGCGGGTAAGGCAGGTGGCAAGGCACTTGCTGCACAGCTCAAGCCCGGCGACAAGGTCCTGCTCCTCTATGGCGCCCCCGGCAATCCCACGATGACCGATCGGGTCAATGGGGCCGAAGAAGTGCTCAAGGCCGCGGGTATGGTAATCGCCGCAAAACAGCCCGCGTACAGTGATCGCGAAAGGGCATATACTGTCACCCAGAACATCCTGCAGTCCACTCCCGATATCAGTGGCGTTTTCGCCGGAAACGACGAAGAAGCTCTCGGCTGTCTCCGCGCGATGCAGCAAGCCGGGAAAAAGATCCCTATAATCGGCGTCGACGCCACTGAAGACGCGCTGAAAGCAATGCTTGCGGGTGATCTGTACGGCTCAATAGCCCAGGGCAACTATGACATGGGCCGTCTCGCCATCGAGAGGGCCATGGATCTCAAGGCCGGGAAAATGATCCAGAAACGGATCGATTCTGGCGCGACGCTGATTACGAAGGACAACGCTCAGCAGTTGCTCGATTTCCGAGCTACGATTAAGGATTAGTCGAGGGACTTAGGAAACTCGATCCTGCAAGTAGACATCGTGAGAAAGCTCTTGCAAAACGCCTTGGCGCTTTGCAAGAGCCACTTTAGTCGTTCACATCTCGTTTCCATATCTCCTGAGGAGTTAAGAGTGTCACGGAATATAAAGGTTGGCATCGTTGGTCTCGGGCGTCTTGGGCGACGGCACGCGGAGAACCTTTCGAAGAAAGTTCCAGGCATCACGCTCGTCGCTGCCGTGAGCCCCGTAAGTGAGGAACTCGATTGGGCTGCGACATCCCTTGGCGTAGCCGTCTACGAGGACCTTTCTGCGTTGTTGCGACATCCTGGTCTAGATGCCGTATGGCTAGTCACTCCCACCTCGATGCACGCTGATCAGTCCATTCAGGTGCTCGAAGCCGGGAAGCATTTTTTTTGCGAAAAGCCTTTGTCGCTCGACGTCGCTCCTTGCGACCGAGTGATCGAAGTCGCGCGAATGCATCCTAAGCAAACCGGGATGATTGGCTTTATGCGCCGATTTGATCCCGCTTATGCAGAGGTAAAGCGCGCCGTGGCTGGCGGCGAGCTTGGGACTGTCTTTAGGATCCATTGTGAATCGCACGATCCTGTTGATCCCAGCGGCTTTTTCGTCAAGTTTGCCCCAACTTCCGGCGGTATCTTCCTAGACTGTTCAATCCACGACATCGACCTTACGCGCTGGATGTTGGAAGGCTATCGCCCCTTACGTGTAAGCGCCTACGGAACGAACGTTATGTATCCGGGGCTTGCCGAGTGCAATGATGTCGACACTGCCACGGCCACTGTCGAGTTCGAGAAAGGCATACTGGCTACTTTCCATGTCTCTCGAACTTCCCACAGAGGATATGAAGCCACCATGGCCGTGACGGGAACTTTGGGCGCCCTCGTCTGCGGACGCGATCTTGCTGAGCTTCCGATCGCTCGAGAGGAAGGCGGCGGAACGCGATCTCAAGGGCAAACCGATTTCTTTTCACGATTCAATGACGCCTTCTTGTACGAAGCGAATGCCTTCGTAGCCGCAGTCAATTCGGGCCGATCTTCGGCGTCGTCGCTCGAGGACGCCCATGAAGCCACGCGCTTGGCAGTGGCAATGCGTGAATCGCTAGTAAAGGGCGAGCCGATATCCTTAGTTTGAGCGGGAAACGGAGAGACAATTTCAAGAAAACATTGGGCGAGACGAAGACAGGTATCGATCGAGCCAGAAGCGTCAAAATTCTGCCGAGCCTAGTGATTCGATCAGGCGAAGACGCTGGACGCTTCAATGGGCATGCAGAGCCGCCTTGCCGACCATTCGGCTGCGCCGATTTCGCATGTCGAACGCGCTCAATATCTTTACGCAGGGCATGAATATCTCGATGGATAGGTTGAACGGCAATGCGCCGTAATCGCGGAGAAATTCAAAACGATCGAACGGTCGATCGACCGAGTTGGCAGGAAATATCTGGATGTCGGCCGGAGTTCGAAACTGTACGAGGAAGTCGGTAACTCGCCCAAGAACCTCCGATGTCGGCCAAAACGTAGATCGCTTCGATTTGTGCCTTGTAGGCATGGATGAAAACCTGCAATGAGTGCAAAAGTATCTGGGAAGGTTGGCGAAAACGGGAAGTCCTTGAATGCCTGTCTATCGCGATTCAAAAGGAGTTGAGGCGCATATGGTCAAGAAGGGCAGAGTTCGATTGGGCGTAATAGGTGTGGGCAAAATGGGGGAGCAGCATGTCCTGAATGCGTATCGTTTCGCAGCCAAGGCAGAAGTAGTCGGTATTCAGGACGCCGATCGCCAAAGGGCAGAGCGACTGGCGAACCTATGCGGCTCTCCTCTAATTTTCGACGACCCGAGGAGCCTGATAGAATCGGACGAGATAGATGCCATTTTGATCGCGGCCCCCGACGCCATGCATGCGGAACTGGCGTTGGCATGCATCAATGTCAAAAAGCCAGTGTTGTGTGAAAAACCCTTAGCCACCTCTCCCGAAGATGCATTGCGTCTTCTGGAAGCCGAAACGAAAGCCGGTAGGCGTCTCGTATCGATGGGCTTCCAGCGACGTTTCGACCCCTGCCATATCGCCGTCAAGGACTTCGCGAGCGCAGGAACGATAGGGAGGCCTTTGCTGTGGAAGGGCGTTCATCGGAACATGCGAGCCCCCTATGATTCCAGTGGTCCTTTCATCCTGGCCAATACGGCGGGTCATGATATCGATTCCGCGCGATGGCTTTTGGGAGAGGAAGTGCTGGAAGTGATGGTGCACGGTCTGCGTACACGCGACGAGCTTCCCGAAGACAGCCGCGATCTTTTGCTGCTCCATATGGGTATGAGCAACGATTGCCTCGCCACCGCTGAGATTTTTGTGAGCGCGGACTATGGTTACGAAGTCTCCGCCGAACTGATATGTCAGTTCGGGACCATCACTACCGCTCAACCCGAAAAACTCTTCGTCCGCATAAAATCCCAGAGAGGAACACCCGTGGCGAACGATTGGACCGCCCCATTCCAGGATGCCTATGCCGCAGAACTGAATGCGTGGATTGATTCGGTCAAATCTGAACTTCCTTTTCCTGGCGCTACGGCCTGGGACGGGTATGTAGCAATAACGGTTTCCGCTGCGGCCGGAATTTCCCTGCTTGAAAATCGAGTCTGCAAGGTCGCATCGATAGAAAAGCCGTCTCTGTACCGCTGAGAGCAAGGTTGAGCGGAAAGCGAGGGAGGTGGATCACGATTGCAATAATTCGTCATCGCACAAAAAGCATTTGACTTTTTTTCAAAATCAAGACAATAATTACTAGTTGACTGAAAACGTTTGCAGAACGGCGCCATGGCTATTCTGATAACCTTCAGAGGAGGACGCAATGTCACAGCCAATCACTATCGGAATAATCGGTGCAGGACGCATCGGCAAGATTCATGCGGAGAATATCGCCTATTTCATGCCCAATGCGAAGCTGGCGGCCATCGCCGATGTGAATATGACGTCAGCCATCGAAGCTTGGGCCAAGAATTTGGGCGTCCCGAAGGTGCTCAAGGATCCTGCGGCTTTGATCGCCGACAAGGAAATTGAGGCCGTTTTGATCTGTTCTTCGACTGCCACGCACGCGGACTTCGTGGTCAAGGCGGCCCAGGCAGGCAAACACGTATTCTGCGAGAAGCCCGTGGACCTTACAGTAGCCAAGGTTCGTGCGGCGCTGGATGCGGTCAAAAAAGCGAATGTCAAATTGCAGGTAGGCTTTAATCGCAGATTCGATCACAACTTCCGAAGAGTGCGCGAACTCGTCGAATCCGGCGCAGTGGGAACTCCACAAATCATAAAAATCACCTCTCGTGATCCCGCGCCGCCTCCGGCTACCTACGTTGCGGTATCGGGAGGAATTTTCCTCGATATGATGATTCACGATTTCGATATGGCGCGCTATCAGGCGGGCAGCGATGTCGTGGAAGTCTATGCGTCCGGAGCCGTCCTGGTAGATGAGGCGATCGGAAAGGCAGGCGATGTCGATACCGCCCTCGTGTCACTTCGCTTCGCAAATGGCGCTCTCGGCGTGATCGATAACTCGCGGAAGGCAGTATACGGCTATGATCAGCGTGTGGAGGTCTTCGGTTCCAAGGGCTCGGCCGTGGCCGAGAACGATGCTCCAAGCTCGGTGCGACTCTCAAACGAGTCGGGTGTGATCGGCGATAAGCCTCTGTATTTCTTCCTCGAGCGGTATAAGGAAGCATTCATAACGGAGATGCGGGCCTTCTTCGACGCCGTCGCCGAAGGTAAGCCCTGTCCCGTCACCGGCGAGGATGGACTCCAAGATCTTCTCGTCGGTCTCGCCGCGAAGAAGTCTCTCGCAGAGGGTCGGCCCGTGAAGATAGCCGAGATCGCGTAGGGGCGAGATATGTTGCTTAGGCATGCAGCACCATTCGCACACGGCTACGAGACGGTCGTCGATCGCGGCGGCCCGAATTCCGATATGCTCATGGACTTCGGCATTCTCAGGCTCGATGCGGGCGAATCATGGAGCGCGGGCGAGCGCGACGAGAAGGCACTGCTCCTCGTGTCGGGCTCCGCCGAGCTGACCTGGGCGGGTGTCCGCGCGGACGTAAAGCGGGGCAGCCTGCTCGACGAATCTCCCACCGTGCTGCACCTGCCGCAGGGCCAGGACTTGCAGGTGCGCACCGGAAGCGGAGGCGTCGAGCTTGCGGTGATGAGGACGGCCAATTCCAGGAGCTTCGCGGCTCATCTCTATCTCCCCGCCGAGTGCGGGAGCGAGGAGCGGGGCAAGGGCACGATGCGCGAAACGAGCACGAGGATCGTTCGGACCGTGTTCGACGATTCGAACGCCCCGTCCGCCAATCTGGTCCTGGGAGAGGTCGTCGCCGCCCCTGGGAAATGGTCGAGCTACCCCCCGCACCATCACCCTCAACCTGAAATCTACCATTATCGCTTCGTGCCGGAGCAGGGCTTCGGGTTGGCTGCGATCGGCGACGAAGGCACGCTGATTCGGAACCGGGACACGGTGCTCATCCGCGAAGGACAGATTCATCCGCATTCGGCGGCTCCGGGCTATTCCATGTGGTATATCTGGGTGATACGTCATCTGGAGGGCCGCCGCTACGTAAATCCCATCTTCGTCCCCGAGCATGAATGGGTAACGGGCGCCGACGCCGACATTTGGGTTCTTCCGTCGGAGCGCAAGAAAGGAAAGAGACCATGAAAACGCTCAGGATGACCATGGCACAGGCCCTGGTCAGATTCCTCGACAACCAGTACATCGAGGTCGACGGTGTCGAAACGAAATTCGTCGCGGGAGTGTTCGGCATCTTCGGCCACGGCTGCGTCGTGGGACTCGGCGAGGCGCTGGCGGCCGGGGGGCATTCCCTGCGCTTCTACCAGGCGAAGAACGAGCAGGGAGCCGGGCACGCGGCCATGGGCTTCGCCAAGCAGAGCGACCGGCGCAGGATCATGGCGGTGATGAGCTCCATCGGACCCGGTGCGCTCAACATGGTGACCGCCGCTGGGACGGCCACGGTCAACCGCATCCCGGTCCTCTTTCTGCCCAGTGATTCCTTCGCCTGCCGTCAGCCCGATCCGGTGCTGCAGCAGGTGGAGCAGTTCGCCGACGCGAACATCACGGCGAATGACGCGTTCAAGGCTGTCAGCCGCTACTGGGACCGCGTGAGTCGCCCCGAGCAGCTCATGACGGCCATGATCAATGCCATGCGCGTGCTCACGGATCCCGCTGAAACGGGCGCCGTCACCGTCGCCCTTCCGCAGGACGTGCAGGGCGAGGCCTACGACTACCCGGAAGAGTTCCTGGCCAGGCGGGTGCACCACATCGAACGCCGCGCTCCCACGGAAGCACAGGTCAAGCGGGCGGCGAACATGATCCGGGCCTCCAAGCGGCCCTACGTGATCTGCGGTGGCGGCGTGCGGTATTCCGGCGCAGGCGCCGAACTCGCGGCCTTCTGTGCCAGGTACCATGTGCCCTTCGGCGAGACCCAGGCCGGCAAGGGAACGATTCTCTGGGACGATCCTCACAATCTTTCGGGCATAGGTACGACGGGCAGCCTCGCCGCCAATCGGCTCGCGAAAGAGGCGGACCTCATCGTCGCCGTCGGTACGCGGCTCGGCGATTTCACTACCTGCTCCAAGTGGCTCTTCCAGAGCGAAGCCTGCGCTTTCATGGGCATCAATGTCGCGGCCTTCGACGCCTACAAGATGAACGCCGAGCCGATCGTCGCGGACGCCAAGCTGGCCATAAGCGCCATCGACCGCGCTCTCGCCGCTACCGGATACCGCTCCGCGTGGGGCGATCGCGTCGAGCAGGAGCGCGCGACGTGGAAGGCCGAAGTGGATCGCCTTTACTCTCAGGAAGTACCGGGCGGATTCTCGCAGGTGCGGGCCCTCGGCGAGCTCAACGACAGAATCCTCGCGGCGAACGCGATCCTCGTATCGGGCTCGGGCTCGATTCCGAGCGACATGCAGCGGGTCTGGCGCACGCGCACTCCGGGCTGCTACCACATGGAGTACGGCTTCTCCTGCATGGGCTACGAAATCGCCGCCGCCCTCGGGACGAAGATCGCCGAACCCGACCGGGAAGTCGTGGCCGTCGTGGGCGACGGAGCCTACACCATGCTGCACACCGAGCTTCTCACCTCGATCCAGGAAGGGCGCAAGATAATCGTCGTCGTCCTGGACAACTCGGGTTTCCAATGCATCGACAATCTTCAGGGGAGCCAGGGCATCGATCATTTCGGGAACGAATGGAAGACGCGCGACGAAAGGAGCGGTCAACTTTCCGGCGAGTCCATGCGAGTCGACTATGCCAAGAACGCCGAAAGCTGGGGGGCCGTGGGCCTGCGCGCCGGGACACCCGAGGAATTTCGCCAGGCGATGAAGCGTGCTTTAGCGGAGAAACGCTCGGTCGTCGTCGATGCCAAGGTCTTGCCTAAGTCGATGACCGGCGGCTATGAATCCTGGTGGCGGGTGGGCACGTCCGAGATCTCCGACAATCCTGAGGTCGTGAAAGCGGCCCAGGGCATAAAGGAACAAGTCGCGAAAGCGCGGAAATTCTAGGTGAGAAAGATGGAGGGGAGAATCCACGGAAGAGACAAACCACGGAGACACGGAGACGCAGAGGGAGACTGAGAGTGAGAAGAGAAAGGCAAAGGGGAAGTTGGTTCTTGGCCAAAAGTCATTTGAATATGGTGATTTCTCCTTTCCGAACTCTGCGCCTCTGTGGCTGGCTGAATTATTCTTGAAGGAGACAGTATGAGCGAAAGCGGCATTCGACTGGCGATTGCGCCGATAGGCTGGACGAACGACGACCTGCCCGAGCTCGGGGGACGGATTCCCTTCGAGCAGTGCGTGAGCGAGATGGCCCTCGCGGGCTTTGCGGGCAGTGAAGTGGGCAACAAGTATCCCAAGGACCCGGCGGTTCTCAACAAGGCACTCGCCCTCCGCGGGCTCACGATCTGCAACGCATGGTTCTCCTCATTCCTGACCACGAAGAGCTACGCCGAGGTGGAGAAGGAGTTCATAAAGCACCGCGACTTCCTCCACGCGGTCGGCGCGCGTGTGATCGGCGCGGCCGAGCAGGGGCACTCGATCCAGGGGCAGAAAAAGTCTGTTTTCGACGCGAAGCCGAACTTCACCGACGAGGAGTGGAAAAAGTTGTCCGAAGGTCTCAATCGACTCGGCGAAAGGGCCAAAGAGAAGGGCATGAGTCTTACCTACCATCACCACATGGGCACGGGCGTCCAGACCGCCGCCGAGATCGATCGCCTCATGGAATCGACACAGGCGGGCCTTCTGGACCTTCTCTACGATACCGGACATCTCGTGTTCTCGGGCGAGGATCATATGGCGGTGCTCAAAAAATGGGTCAAACGCGTCAGGCACGTCCACCTCAAGGACGTTCGCCCGGCGGTGGTCGATAAGGTGCGGAAGGAAAAGCTGAGTTTTCTCGAGGCTGTAAAGTTAGGCGCCTTCACCGTACCCGGGGACGGCTCGGTCGATTTTGCGCCGGTGTTTTCGACCCTCAAGGCGGCCGGCTATTCCGGTTGGTGGGTCGTGGAGGCCGAGCAGGATCCAGCTCTGGCCGATCCGCTCGAGTACGCGATGAAGGCGAGAAAATACATTCGCGAGAAAGCCGGGATCTAGCGGCGTGCGTCTCAAGGTCGAACGATACGGCGCGCTTTGATCGGCGCGCACGGAGGTGAACTATGGCTAAGGTGAAAGTAGGCGTGGCAGGATACGGCGTGATCGGGCAGCGATTGGCTGATGGTGTGGCGCTGCAGAAGGACATGGAATTGGTGGGAGTTGCGGACGTCGCTCCGACGCTTTCGGTGCGTGCATTGAAAGAGAAGGGCATGCCCTACGCATTCTATGTCGCGGCATCGGACAAGCTGGCTGAGCTCGAGGCGATACACGTCCCCGTATCGGGTACGCTGGAGGACCTGGTGGGCAAGGTGGACGTCATGCTGGACGCGACCTCGGCGGGTGTGGGCGCGAAGAACAAGGAGCTCTACGCCAAGAAGGGCAAGAAGGGCATCTTCCAGGGCGGGGAGAAGAACTCCGTCGCCGATGTCTTCTTCCACGGCTATGCGAACTACGAGAAGGGGCTCGGCGCCCAGTTCCTGAAGCTGACCTCCTGCAACACGACGGGGCTCATCCGGGCGGTGGACTGCCTGGATCGCGGTGTCGGCGTGGAGAAGGTTGCGATCACGATTATCCGCCGGGTGGCGGACCCTGGCGACTACCACAGGGGCTTGACCAACGCCCTTCAGATCGACCATGCGCCGAGCCATCAGGCCCTGGATCTCATGACGATCATGCCGCACGTCGATGCGACAGGCATTCTCATCCACACGCCGGTCACGCACGGCCACATCATCACCGTGGTGGCGAGCACGAAGAAGAGCGTCTCGAAGGAGAGTGCGCTCGAGCTCTTCGCGGCCCATCCGCGCATCCGCATCGTCAGCATAGCCGAGGGGTTCCTCGGCAACGCGAGCCTGTTCCGCTACGCCCGGGACCTCGGCAATCCGCGGGGTGACATGTACGAGATCGCGCTCTGGGAGGACTCGATCGTGATGAGCGGCAAGGACATCATGTTCGCTATCAACGTGCCGCAGGAAGCGGTGGTCATACCGGAGAACATGGACGCTGTGCGCGCCTGCATGAAGATGCAGGCCGAGCGCATCGAAGCCACCGACACGACGAATAAGTACCTGGGGATAGGAAAATGGAAGGTCCGCGAATAAAGATCCGGCCGATGTCGGACTTCGATGTCCGGGGCAGGACCGTCATCTTCCGCCCTGACATCAACTCCCCCATCGATCCTAGAACTAAGCGTATCGTCAATACGAACCGCATCGAGAAGACGGTGCCTACTTTGAACTGGCTTCTCGAGAAGGGTGCCAAGGTTGCGCTCATCGCGCACCAGGGCGACACGCTCGACTATCAGAACCTGATACCTCTGGCCGAGCACGCCGAGAAGCTCGCCTTGCTCACGGGCAGGAAGGTCGCGTATGTAGACGACGTCTGCGGCTCCGGGGCGCTGGAGACCGTCCGCGCCTTGCGGGAGGGCGAGGCCGTCATTCTCGGCAACCTGCGCTACCTCGCCGAGGAGATCTCGACCTTCGAGAGCGCGGTCAAGCTCAAGGCTCCGGAGATGCTGGACACCTGGCTCGTGAGGAGTCTGGCGCCTTTGGGCGACATCTACGTGAACGACGCCTTCGCCGCGGCGCACCGCAACGCGCCCTCGATGGTGGCCTTCCAGGAGCTCCTACCCACGGCGGGCGGGATTCAGCTCATGGAGGAATACACTGCCCTCAAATCGGTGATGGAGGGACCGCGGCGGCCCTGCGTGTATGTCCTCGGAGGGGCCAAGATTTCGGACGCCTTCGACATGATGCGTAAGGTCCTCGAGGACGGTGCGGCGGACGAGATACTCGCGGCGGGCGTCACGGGACTCGTCATGCTCATCGCCAAGGGCATCGATGTCGGGGAAACGACGCGGAAATTCCTCAAGGACCGCGGACTGGAGGAGTTCATACCCGAGGCCAAGCGGCTGCTCACTTCGTGGAGCTCGAAATATCTCTTGCCCGTGGACCTCTCCTACGAGGCTGGCGGCTCGCGCGCCGAGCTCGACGTACCGGCGTCGGGGCGGCTGTCCGAAGACGCGAGCTTCCCGGACATCGGGCGAAAGACCATCTCCCGCTTCAAGGAGAGCATCGCCCGCGCGGGGTCGATATTCGTGAACGGCCCGGCGGGCATGTACGAGGACCCGAGGTGGGAAGAGGGGACGCGCGAGATATGGCGGGCCATCCAGGACGCTCCGGGCTATACGGTCATCGGGGGCGGGGATACGATAAGCGCGGCCGGCAAGTTCACCGAGCTCTCGAAGTTCGACTATGTCTGCACGGGGGGCGGCGCGATGGTGCGCTTCCTGGCCGGCAAGCGGCTTCCCCTGATCGAGGCTATGGAAAAAGCCTACGAGCGCAACCTGCGCGAGCCGATACGCCGGTAGAAAGGAAAAAACATGGAACTCGATCTCAGTCTCAAGAATCTCGCCCAGGCTCTTCCCGCGGACCTGAGCCAGGAACAGAGGGCGAGGGCGCAGACGCTCTTCTTGAAGCGCCTCTCTCTCGAGGCGCACGAGTTTTTCGGCGGCAAGATGCAGACCGTGCCCAAGTGCGGGCTCTGGGGCTTCAACTGGTTCAACGTCTGGTATACCCCCGGCGTCTCGCAGATTTCCACGACGATTCGCGACGACAACGATCGCTCCTTCGCCCTCTCGAATCGCGGTAACCTCGTGGCCATCGTCTCGGATTCCACGCGCGTCCTCGGGGACGGCGACTGCACGCCGCCCGGGGGCCTGGGCGTCATGGAGGGCAAGGCCTTCCTCATGAAGTACCTCGGCGGGGTGGACGCGACCGCGCTCTGCATCGACTCGCGGGGCAAGGACGGAAAGCACGATCCCGACAAGATCATCGAATTCGTGAAGATGGCCGCGCCATCCTTCGGCGCCGTCAATCTCGAGGATATAAGTCAGCCGAACTGCTTCAGGGTGCTCGACGAGCTTCGGGAGGCCTGCGACATTCCGGTCTGGCACGACGACGCCCAGGGGACCGCCTGCATAACGCTGGCGGGGCTTCTGAACGCCCTCAAGCTGGCCGGCAAGAAGCTCGGCGACGCGAGGATCGTGCTGCTCGGGGCCGGGGCGGCGAACACCACGATCGCGCGCCTCATCGTCTCCGACGGCGGAGATCCCGCGAAGATCGTGCTCTTCGATTCCAAGGGCTCGCTGCACGCGGGCCGTTCGGACATCGCGGCCGACCCGCGCGACTACCGGAAATGGGAGCTCTGCCGGACGACGAATCCCGCCCGCGTGGCGAGCGAGGAAGAGGCGCTGAACGGGGCCGACGTGCTCATCGCCCTTTCGAAACCCGGCCCCGACACGGTAAAGCGAACCTGGGTCCGCTCCATGGCGAAAAAGTCGATCGTCTTCGCCTGTGCCAATCCCGTGCCGGAGATCTGGCCCTACGCCGCCAAGGAAGAAGGGGCGTATATCGTGGCCACGGGCCGCGGCGATTTCCCCAACCAGGTCAATAACTCGATCTGCTTTCCCGGCCTCCTCAAAGGGGCGCTTCTCGTGCGGGCGCGCAAGATCACGGACGGCATGGCCATACGCTGCGCCCACTCGATCGCCGACTTCGCCGAGAAACGCGGCGTCGCTCCGGACAATATAATCGCCACGATGGAGGAGACGGATGTCTTCGCGCGGGAGGCCGCCGACGTGGCCGCGCAGGCGGTGGCCGAAGGCGTCGCGCGCGTCGAGCTGACCTGGGACGAGGTCTACGCGCGGGCGAAGGCCGATATAGCGGCATCGCGGAAGATGGTCGACGATCTGCAGAGGCTGGGCCATGTGGCCACCCCGCCGCAATCGATGTTGAAGGAAGCCCTGGATTGGGCGGTCGCGCAGGTGCGTTAGCAGGGTGCTGACAAAGGAGCGATGAGGAGATGAGGATCGGCCTGCCGTATCTGGACCGCGAGTTGGAGCTCGACATTCCCGAAGGGAATCTGCTCGCCGTGGTGGAGCCCAACGAGGTGGACGTGGCCGAGGACGCGGGGGCCGTGGTGCGGAGCGCCGTAGAGCGGCCGCTTGATTCCCCGCCTTTCGGCGAGTTCATCGAAGGCGCGCGGAAGATTCTCGTCATCGTGAACGATGCGACGAGGCCGACGCCGACGCAGGATATGCTCGACGCGCTGGGCGACGAGCTCCATGCCCGATCCGCCCGCTTTCTCGTGGCGACCGGCGCTCACCGTGCGCCCACCGAGGCCGAGTATCGGCAGATACTCGGCCGTCACTACGGCCGGTTCAGGGCGAGCATCGAGGTGCACGATTCGCGCGATCGCTCCTCGCTCGTCGATCTGGGCAGGACGCGGAATGGGACTCCCATCCTGTTGAACCGCGCGCTCATCGAGGCCGAGCGCATCGTCGCGACGGGCTCGGTGGAGCCCCACTATTTCGCGGGCTATACCGGGGGCCGCAAGGCCTTCCTGCCCGGCGTGGCCGGCTTCGAAACGGTGGAGGCCAACCACCGGCTCGCCCTCGATCCGCGGGCGCGGGCCCTCGCCCTGGACGACAATCCGGTGAGCCAGGACATGGACGACGCCCTGCGGCTGATCCCCGGGCGGGTCTTCTCCGTCATGGCGGTCCTGGACAAGCACCAGAGGCTCGCGAGCTGTTTCGCGGGCGATATCCGCCGCTCCTTCGGGGAGGCGGTGCGCGCGGCCAACGCCATCTTCGCGGTCAAGCTCGCCAGACGGGCCGATATCGTCGTCTCGGTCGCGCGGCATCCCATGGACATCGATCTCTACCAGGCGCAAAAGGCCATCGACAACGGCGCTCTGGCGCTGGCCGACGGAGGAATACTCATCCTGGTGGCTTCCTGCCGGGACGGTGTCGGCGACCGCGCGTACATAGATCTTTTGGGCGCATCCTCTACGCCCGCCGAGGCCATGGCGAGGATAGCCGCGGGCTATCGCCTGGGCTACCACAAGGCGGCCAAGATCGCTCTTGTCGCGGCTCGTGCGAGCATCAGGGCGGTGAGCGAGCTCGACGAAGCGACCCTGCGCAAGGCCTTCATCGGCAAGCGCGCCTCCCTTTCAGAAGCATTCGCGGAGGCTTTGGCGGAGAAGGGGCCCGGCGCTCTTGTCGCGGTTTTACTCGACGGCACCGTCACGGTGCCTCTCGTATAGGAGTTGCACATGACAAGGGAAACGAGGGCCGAGCTCGATGCGAAGGCCCGGGAGATACGAGCACTCACGATCGACACGATCGGATTTCTGGGCGTCGGTCACATCGGCGGCGCCATGTCGATCGTCGACGCGCTGGCGCTCCTGTATTATCGCCACATGGACATCGACCCCTCCGAGCCGCGCAAGCGCGGGCGCGACCAGCTGGTGCTCTCCAAGGGCCACGCCGGGCCGGCGCTCTACGCGACCCTGGCGAGCCGGGGATTCTTCCCTATAGAGTGGCTGCACACCCTCAATGTCGGAGGGACCAACTTGCCGAGCCACTGCGACCGAAACCGCACGCCCGGCGTCGATATGACCACCGGCTCGCTGGGCCAGGGCATCTCGGCCGCCTGCGGAATCGCGCTCGGCAATCGTCTGAACGGCATTTCGTCCAGGGTCTACTGCATCATCGGCGACGGCGAGAGCGACGAAGGACAGGTCTGGGAGGCGGCGATGTTCGCGGTCCAGTACCGTCTCGACAGGCTCATCGCCTTCACCGACTACAACAGGATGCAGATCGACGGACCGACCGCCGAGATAATGGACCTCGGAAGCCTGAAGGCGAAATGGGAAGCCTTCGGATGGTTCACCCAGGAAGTGAACGGGCACGATATGGAAGCGATGGACGAAGCGATAGAGCGCGCGAAGGCGACCACGGGCAGACCCTCCATGATCGTCCTGGACACGGTCAAGGCCAAGGGCTTCTCCCTCGCCGAGGGGCAGGTGTCGAGCCACAACATGAGCTTCAGCTACGAGGACGCGCAGAAAGCCATCGCGGCCTTGAAAGGATAATCGACCGATGGAAAAGAAGGAAATGCGGGCGGTCTACGCCGAGACCCTGATCGATCTCGCGCGCCATAATCCGGATATCGTCGTGCTTGAAGCCGATCTCATGAAGGCGACGGGCACCGCCCCTTTCGCAAAGGCCTTTCCCGATCGCGCCATCGACTGCGGCGTGGCCGAGGCGAACATGGTGGGCGTGGCCTCGGGCCTCTCCGCTGCCGGCAAGATCCCCTTCGCGGCCACCTTCGCCTGTTTCGCCGGGCGGCGCGACTACGATCAGTTTTTTCTTTCGGCGAACTACGCCCGCCTCAACGTAAAGCTGGTCGGAACCGACCCCGGCGTCACCGCGAAGTTCAACGGCGGTACCCACATGCCCTTCGAGGACCTTGCGCTGATGCGGGTCGTGCCCGGACTCACCGTGGTCGAGCCCTCCGACCCGACCAGCCTGGAGAAGCTCGTCCGCCTCTCTGCCGAACATGCCGGATGCGTCTATATCAGAATGCAGCGGACCCCGGCCGCCGTCCTCTACGATGCGGCGGAAATCTTCGCGTTCGGGAAGGCCAAGGTGCTGCGCGAGGGCGGGGATGCGGTCATATTCGCGCTCGGGTCCGTGATGGTCAACGAAGCCCTCGCAGCCGCGGAATCTTTGGCCTCCGAGGGGATCGCCGCGGCCGTCGTCGATATGTTGAGCTTGAAGCCGCTCGACCTCGAGTGCGTGCTCCGCTATGCCCGCGCCACGGGCAGGGTGGTCACCTGCGAAAACGCCCAGGCCTCGGGAGCCCTGGGAAGTGCGGTCGCCGAAAGCCTCCTCGAGGCCGGCGTTGCCGCGAGGTTCGCCAGAATCGGCGTCAAGGACGAATTCGGCGAGGTGGGCACCCTGGACTACCTCATGGAACGATACGGCCTCACCGCGAAGCACATCGTCGCAGCCGTCAAGCGTCTCCAATAGAAGCGGGCTTGTCGGTCGGCGGCGGGAGGGCACGTCCGGCCGCGCCGATTTCCTCACAGTGAGGTGAGACGTGAAGATACGCGCGAAGCTCATTCTTTCGTCGGTGGGAATCTTCGCGACCATATGCTTCCCCGGATCAACAAGAACGTCAAAGGGGCGATCGAAATCATCCGCAATCTCAGGGCCCTCAATGTCGGCCGGATCGCCAGGGTGAACGATGATCTCGATACGATGGAGAAGCACGGGCAGGATATTTTCCTCGTCGCGGAAAATATGAGTCTGAATTATTTCTATACGCGGGAGGTGGGGCCCAACGAACGGGCACTTCTCGCCGCAGCCCGCGTCGATATGGGGAAGTTCATGTCCGACGTGGACATCCTGGATGAGGGACTCTCCACGTCCGTCCAAGTCATCGACAAGCAGTACAAGCTCATCAACGGAGAGATCGGCAATGCTCGCGCGCACGCGACGCGACTGGCGGGTGCCGTGGCGGCGGTCATCCAGAATATCGCATCGCAGACGAACCTCCTGGCGATGAACGCGGCCATAGAGGCCGCCCATGCCGGAGACGCGGGGCGCGGATTCGCCGTCGTCGCCGATGAGATACGTAAGCTGTCGGAAGTTTCCACGAAGAGCTCCCGCGATATCTCCCAGTCCATCAAGCTCGTCGTCGCGAAGATCGACGAGGCCACGCGCGCGAACGCCGGGACGGGACTCGCATTTTCCGCGATAGACGAGAAAATCAAGGAAGTGTCGAGATCCATGATCGAAGTCAACGCGATCATCGGCGAAATAAGCATCGGGAGCAAACGGGTCCTGGATGCGATGGTCGAGCTCAAGAAGCGGTCGCTCGAAGTCAGGGATGGATCGATGTCGATGGACGAGGGCTCGATGGAAATAAATAGCGCCGTGGCGGAACTCTCCGAACGCGTCGGCGGGATGAGCGCGCAGCTCGATGAGGATGTGAACCGCTTCCGCACGCACTGCGGAGACCTCGAGGCCGAGGACGTCAGTTCGAAAGAAGACCCGGGCGCGTAGGAAGATCGACACTCGAGCGCACGGACGATACCCTCGGACGTGAAGTAGTGGAGTCTGAGATCGCCACCGAAAGGACGGGAACCGCCGCTTTCGCGCAAACATTGTCGCATGGCATCGCCCGGCTCCGAGCCGGGGTACATCGCTCTAGAAGACGGTGAGATTCGCGGCCTTGACGTCGCCGGGTTCGGTTCCGAGAGTCGCTTCGACGAGGATGGTATAGACGCCCGGTTTGAGACCGTCGAGATAGGATGCGGGAATGACCGCCTCGCCCCTCCCGTCTCCCGCCAGCCTTCCGCTTACGGTCATCCTGCCGCCGGAAACCAAGGTCACGCTGATACTCGCCTTGTCGGCCGGTCGGGCGATGTCCGAGGGGAACCCGACTTGACTGAGCGCGACGCCGACCTCGAGGTCTTTGCCCCTTTGATACGTGCCCACCCTGACGCTGTCGATGCGCGGGAAATTCGATGACAGTTTCTTGGTGAACCAACCCTGCTCGAAGGGATAGGCCGCGTCGCGGTCGGCTTTGAGGACCATCGAGTTGCTGCGCGGATCGTAGCTGTCGATGACGAATCCGCCGTTGGAGATCACCGCATGGCCGTGCCTGTCGATGAATGCTATGGCCTTCCCGTAGGCGGAGACGGCCTGTTTCGCAGAAACGTAGCCGATGAGGCTGGCGGGGACCGCTTTTTTCGCAGCCAGCTCCTCGAGCTTGGCCTTGATGTCCGCGACGCAGTTCTGCGCCAGGAGATCCACCTCGGAGAAGTCTCCGTCGTCGTTGAAGACCCAGGTCGTCTTGGATGCGGAGCCTTCGGAAACCATGGCCTTCAGAGCCTCGTGGATGGGCCAGGGTATGATGTCTCCGTAGTTGGAGGCCTCGATCATCAGGCTCGGGCAGAGCAGCGCGGCCAGAGCGTTACGATCCATCGGATTATTCACGTCGCCGTAGACCGTGATCGAATCGCTGCCGTTGAAGACCAGGCCCTTCACGCGGATGATGCTCAGGTTGACCGCTTCGGCGTAGCTCTCTTCGTAGACTTTGTCGTCCTCGCTGCGCCGGACACAGAGATCGTAGGGGCGGGCGAGGGCGTAGCGATAGTCGTTCATGTCGATTCTGCGGCCGTCGTGCCACCGGCCGAACTTGAAGGTGAATGTGGCTTCGGACCAGGCCATATTCTTCCCGGGGGGAACCTGGACGTAATCATAGATGGAACCGTCGCCCTTCAGGTCTACGTAATTGATGCCGTGCTCCCATTTCTGATCGCGCGCGTTCCACAGCACGGCCGCGGGCGGAACGGGAATGCCGCCCGCGGGCGGCGTCGCGCCGAAATCGATCGGGCCGGTTTTCACGTTCGACCAGGAGGCGGTCATCGGGAAGGGAACGCCGGTGAGAGGATTGGCGCCATACTCCGGATCCGACACATTCTTGATGACGGCGCTCGAACAGGCATCTCCGAAACCATCGGGGCCGATCGGGTCCCACGCGGCCGTGAAGAGCGCGCCCTTCGAGGAGAACTCGGATAGGCGCAGGGTCTTGAGCCCGTCCGAACCGCGCTTCACGTCGGCGGAATAGAGGGAATAGGCATCGATGCCGTCGCCGACGCCGTAGAGCATTCTCGAATTGAAGCGGTCCCTGTCGGCGTAGGTATAGGTCGTCTGTGAGGCTATGAATACGCGGACCGCCTCCTTCAGGCCCAGTTCGGTGGCCGTCAGAAGCTTGCCGTAGTACTCCTCGCCGCTGGAAATGCGATAGTTCGTGCAGTCCTGCGTGAGGTTGTCGAGTTCCTCGTTCTCGTAGTTCCACTGGCCGGCCCTGCCGCCGCCCGGCATGAACGAGCACCAGGGGGCGTACATCTGCGCTATGCTGCCGTCCCAAAACTCGTAGGTCTGGCCGCCTCCCCACGCGTCGGTGTAGAGATTCCATTGACAGGCGGCAGGGTCCGTCTTGTTCCAGATGGAGCTGCACTTGGCCCGATCGTATTCGAGGCGCTCGACCTTGATGCCGGCTTTTTCGATTTCGTCGGCGATATAGCGGCCCAGGGGCAGGCGGAGGTTCGGTTCGTCGACCCGGATCAGGAAATTCACCGTCACGATGTCTCCGTCGTAGCTCCACCACCGGCCGTTCCTTTCGAGTTTGGGGTCCGCGGCCGCCGCTTCCCTCATGGCGGCGTCGATGTCGGCGAGGGCCTTCCCCTCGTCGCCGGAAGCCGTGAATCCGAGCCCGGCGGCGAGGGCGGCGAAGCCGACGCTGTTCGGCTGCCCTTGGCTCACGGGCGTATACATGGGCCTTCCGGCGCCCGACATGATCTCGTCGATGACCTTCTTCCGATCGATGAGGAAGTTCATCGCGTAGCGGATCTCGCGGATGGCGAAGGGATTGAACCTGACGGAGCCGTCGGGGGAGGTCGCCGTGTAGGGAGCCTTGTTCGGATAGGGATTGATCAAGAGATCGACGTAGAATGCGCCGTTCACCGCATAGGGTTCGAGCTTGGCCCTTATGTCGTCGGGAAGGGCCTTGAAGGTGGCGCCGTCGGCGGCATAGTCGAAGAGATCGCTCCGTCCGGAAGCGAGATCCTTGAGCGCCGGATCCTGCTGGGTCTTCGCATCTATCAATATCTCGTCGACGAGGGGGCCCCTTGTCTGCGCGCCCAGCGAAGCGGCGAGCCACAAGGAGACCGCCAGGACGATCGAGGACTTCTTCATGCGAACCCCCAGGGGACCGGAATGCCGACGGTGCATTGTATATCACGGCGACTAGTATTTGAACTCGCTGTCTCCTATGAACTCGCGAAGAATGCTGTCGCGGGGCACGTTCTGCGCGGGTATCGGCGCGAAATTGTCGAGGAAGGCCTGGAGACGACGCGCCTCGGAATACTCCGGCTCCGGGGGCTTCACGGTGCGCAGAAGCGGCTCGGCGTAGACCTTGAGCACGCCCAGCTCGTAATCCAGAGCCGAGTTGAAGGCGGCGTCCGCGGAGTTCTGGAACGGAAAGATATGCTTCGCTTCACCGCGTTGGACGGAGGGCCACATCTTGAGTGTGGCTCCGGCCGAATGCCCGCGGAAATTGTAATCGCGCACCATGCGCCTGAGAAGGCGATTGTCGGTCGTGCTCACGCGATTGTGGTCGTCCAGATTCAGCTGGGTGAGCGCGCTGATGTAGACCTTGAACTTCTGCTCTTTCGGTATGCGGGGCGTCAGCCTGTCGTTGAGCCCATGGATACCCTCCATCACGAGGATCTGCCTGCCTCCCATCTTGATTCTCTTGCCCGAGCTTTTTCGGCTGCCCGACTTGAAGTCGAAGGAGGGAAGCTCGATCTCCTCGCCCGCGAAGAGGGCCAGAAGCTGATCGTTGAGATACTCGACATCGAGCGCCTCGAGGCATTCGAAGTCGTAGTCGCCGTTCTCGTCGAGCGGAGTGCGTTCGCGGTCGACGAAATAGTCGTCGAGCGAGATGACCAGGGGCTCGAAACCCATCACCTTGAGCTGAATGGATAGTTTCTTCGACATCGTCGTCTTGCCCGAGCTGGACGGCCCAGCTATGAGCACGACCTTCACCGAACTCGACTTTTCCGCCACCATGTCGGCGATGCCCGCTATCTTCTTGTTCTGCAGCGCCTCCGCGACCTGGATGTAGCCCTTGATCCCCTTCGAGCCGTTGACCCTGTTGAGAGAACCGACCGAGGAAACGCCGAGCACGAGCGCGCGTTCACGCGTTTCCTTCGTGATCGAATAGAGCACGGGATCATCGACGAAGGGCCTGATCCTGTCGGGCTCCTCTTTGTGCGGATAGCGCAGAAGGAGCCCGTTGCGATAGGGCAGGAGTTCGAAGGTCTTGAGTACCCCGGTTGAGGGCACGAGCGGATGGACATGAAGATCGCGGAAACCCGAACACTCGTTGAGCGGAATGAGCGAGTCGTTCAGATTCTCGAGCAGCAGGAGGGTGTCGGGCTGTGAACTGCTGCGGAAGTACTCCACGGCGTCGGCCCAGGAATGCCACTCGACGCTTATGGGCTCGTCGCGTTCGACCAGCTCGCGCATACGCTTTTCCAAAGCCGCGACCTCCGCGGCGCTCATCGGCGTGTCGTCCGCGAACTGATGGAAGAAGCCCGTGCCGATCGCCATGCCGGCCACGAACCGCCTGCCGGCATGGATGTCCCGGACCGCTATGGCGAGGAGGAAGCACAGGGAGCGGCGGTAGGTAGTCGCGCCCTGTGCCGTATCGAGCGTGACCGGCGAGACCGCGCAGTCGGTGAGAAGCGTCGCGTCGAGGGGTCTCAGTTCGTTGTTCACGAACACGGCCGCCAGCGGCCAGCTCAGGCTACCCATGCGGCCTATGACGTCGGCGACCTTGACCCCCGCAGGGTAGGCAAGCTTCTCTCCCGATACATACGTGACGGTGATCTGTCTCATCTCGTTCCACCCCCGCCATCAGATTAGCTCAGGACGCGCGCCGTTGAAAGAGCGCCTCCGCGCACCGCAGGCCGCCGGAGGCGACCCTCACGATCACTTCCGCCCGGTCCGCGGCCGGCGCCGTCTGCTCGGGGCCGCGACGCTAGCCTTTTACCGCACCGGCCGCAATGCCCTTGATGATGTATTTCTGCAGGGCCAGATAGAAAAGCATGATGGGCAGGGCGGAGAGAGTGAGCGAGGCGGTCATGGGCCCGTACTCCTTGAGGAACTGGCCGTGAAAGGCCATCTGCTCGAGCTGGAGCGTACCCGACTTCACGACGATCAGGGGGAGCAGGAAATCGTTCCAAATCCATAGTGCGTCGAGTATCACGATCGTCGCCGTGATGGGTTTGAGGAGGGGGAATACGATCTTGAAGAAGACGTAAAACTGCCCGGCTCCGTCCATCGCGGCGGACTCTTCGAGCTCGCGCGGCACGCCCTTCACGAAGCCGTGAAACATGAATATGGCAGTCGGCGCTCCCAGGCCCCAGTACAGGAACACGACCCCCCAGACGTTCGTGAGTCCCAGGTCCGAGGCGAGGACCGCGATGGGCACCATGATGATCTGGAAGGGAATCACGAGGGCCGCGGTGAAAAGAATGTAGACCGTCCAGGACGGAAGAGTTTCGGTGCGGGCGAGCATGTAGGCCGCCATGGAGGATACGAGGACGATGCCGCCGACTCCGGCGGCGGTGATGAACAGCGTGTTGGCGAACGTGCGTGCGAAGCGCATAACGCGCCACGCCTTGAAGAAATTGTCGAGGAAGAGCGACTTCGGAAGGGACATCGGATTCATCATGATCTGCGCGTCCGGCTTGAAGGCGCTCATCACGACGAAGACTACCGGGAAAATGAACACCGCCGCCAGGACGATCATGAAGGGTTCTAGCACCCACTCTCCGCGGGCTCGGATTTTTTTGGCGCTCATTCCCGGACCTCCCGGCGCTTCATCGCGAGGAGTTGCACGCCCGTGACCGCCAGGATGACGAGAAACAGGAGGGTCGCCTTCGCCGTCGCCAGCCCTGCCATCTTCTTCGCGAAGGCGTCGAAGAATATATCCATGACGAAGGGGACGGTGCCGAGCGCATAGCCGGAGGGGCCGGTGAGCGCGTAGGTGAGGTCGAAGCACTTGAGCGCGTTGGCCGTGGATAGAAAGAGACAGACCGTGATCGCCGGAGCGAGGAGGGGCAACACCACTTTCGCGAGGCGCTGCCGTCCGGTTGCGCCGTCGATCGTCGCAGCCTCGAGGACGTCGGTCGGAATGTTCTGCAGACCGGCCAGGTAGATCACCATATAGTACCCCGCCATCTGCCACACGGCGACCAGCACGACGAGCCATGGCGCCTTGTCCGGATCCCCCAGCCACAGCTCGACGCCGGTCAGGCGTGGCAGAAGCTGGGCGAAGATGATCGACCAGATGAGGGCGACGACGATCATGGAAAGGACATTGGGCAGGAAGAACACGGTTCTCAGTACGTTCTTGGAGCGCATCCGTGTGTCCAAGGCGAGCGCGATGAAGAAGGCGAAGAGGTTGGCGAATAGGACCGAGAATACGGTGAAGAAGATCGTAAAACCTACGACGCCGAGATCCACCTTGCGCTGGACCCATGCGGCGGCGAGCTCGTGCCTGAAAGGGCCGAGCGCGAATATCTCTTCCACCGATGCCTTCGCCATTCTTTGGCTTTCCGCGGAGAACCGCGCCCGCCCGAGAAAGTTTGCCAGGGCCGATTCGGCCGCGGCCCGGTCGTCCGCGAGGCCGGCATTCTTGATATCCGTGATGAGACTGTCTACGGCGGTCGGCGGCACCGAATTCCTTTGGTTGATCTCGGGTAGCGACCAGATGTCGTCTTCCAGGGGGACCTCGTCGTAGGCCGGAACGAGCTTGTAGCTCGTTCCGGCCAGCTTGTAATAGACGAAAGCTTCGGAGCGAGCCGAGGCGCCAAGCCGCGGCAGTATGACTCCCTCGAACTGCCCTTTGTCTATCTCCTTGGGCAGATCGGCATTCTCGTTGTAGTTCGTCTTGGTATAGATGCGCGGATAGAACCGCGCGTCCACCTTGCCGGCGAAAATGTCGCGGTAGTTACTCAGTCCTACCGACCGAAAGCCTTCGGGCTCGTATCCCACCGAGGCCAGGATCCGTTCGACGCGGTAGCGGGCCAGACCCCGGAGCGCCAGACGGTGGTAGGCCCCGTCTCCGGGGTCGATCGAATAGACATGAAACAGAAAGGCCCGGTCGGACCGACTTGTCACCTTGTCCAGAATGCGAGCCTCGAATTCCTCGGCCGGCATGCTGATGGGCGACTTGGGCGTCAGGCCGTCCCAGTTTGTGAACGAGATCGCCAAGCCCCTAGCGAAGGGGTAGATGAAAAAGAGGGCATAGAGGGCGAAGGCCGGCAGGACGAAGGCGAGAAAGTACAGACGACGTCTCGATCGAGATTGAACCATGGCCTTCTCCCCTCCGTGCCTTTGTGGCCACGTTGCCTCTTTCGTAACGTCTCCGCGGTTTGATCGCTTTCCGATCGATCAGCTGCCCGAGGTCTTGGCCACTTCGGCGGCCCATTCCTTGTCGATGTCGGAGATGACGTCGTCGGCGCTCTTCTTCCCGAACATGTACTGCTGCGCGCCGTTCTTGCAGGCATCTTCGAACACGGCCGTGGGGTAGGCGGCGAAGGCCCAGGGATAGGAGCCGTTCTTGCTCACCGTGCTCATGAGGTCGACGAAGGGTCCGCCGAGGGCGGATACGTCCGCGCCCCTGAAGGTCGAGGTGAGCTTGTAGTCCTTGACCCATATCTGTCTGGCTTTGGGCGTGGAAAGCCATGCCAGGAATTTGAGGGCAGCGGCGCGCTTCTCGGGCGAGGACTGGGAGGAAACGGCGAAGCAGGAGTCCACATCGGCGTAGAATTTGTTCATCTTCGGCTCGTTGTAGACCGGGAAGGGCACGAAGCCGCACTTGAGCTTGGGATTGGTTCCGATGGCGGCGCCGTACGACCAGAGCCCCTGCACCATCATCGCGGCCTTGCCGTTGGCGAACTCGGCCTGCTGCTGGTCCCAGCCCATCTCCTGAGCGTCCTTGTCCATATTTGCCCGATAAAAGTCCATGATGGTGAAGAGCTTGGTGGTGTCCACACAGCCGTAAGATGTCTTGCCGGCGTTCATGTCTGCCACGAACCGCGTCGCGTCGATGCCTTTCTCGGCGAGGAGCGTCGTCTGGACCATGGTGATGAAGTGACCCATCGACCAATTCTCCTTGAGAAGACCGGCGAAGGGCGTCACGCCATTGGTCTGAAGCAGATCGCAGACGCGCTGAAGATCGCGGTAGGTCGTCGGCGCCTTGAGGCCGTATTTCGCGAATATGTCCTTGTTGTATATGATGCCGATCCCCGCGAAGTCCATCGGCAGGGCCCATTGCTTTCCGTCCCAGGTGACCGCGGCCTTCGCGCCGTCGATGACTTTGCGGATCACAGGTTCATTGGAGAGATCGACCAGGTAGCCTTTCTTGGCGTACTCGAAGACGCGGGAATAGGATTGCATCTGGAGAATGTCGGAGAGCTGTCCCTGGACGGCGCGGGCCGACATGGTCGCGTCGGCGTCGTTGGGGATGATGAGCAGGGAAATCTGGATGCCGGGATTCTCCTTCATGAACTCGCCGACGAGCATCTTGAGTCCGTCCTGATTCTCCTGCTTGTAATAGTACATCTCGATTTTCTGAGCCGAGGCCATCCCTGCGATGGACAAGGCCGCGACGGCGATTGCGATGAGCCTTTTCATGCTCGAACCTCCTTTGGTCTCCGGAGCGCTGAAACGATCCGCGCTAAGGACCGATTGTGCGACTGCCCTCTATTTTTGTCAAGAAAATATTTAACCGGTTTAGCAAATCGGTTTACATCTTGAGATTGACCATCATGACCCGGTACGCTAGACTACTTAGAGGGAACAGCATGCGGCTTACCATAAAAGACATCGCCCAGAGAGCCGGCGTTTCCAAGACGACCGTATCCTTCGCTCTGAACGACCCGAGTCGCATCTCCGTCGAGACCTACAAGCGCGTCATGGGCATCGTGGAGGAGCTCGGCTATGTACCCGATCCGGTGGCCCGCACCCTCACGACCAAGCGGCGTGGAACCCTGGGACTTCTTCTGCCTCAACCCATAACCGAAGCCTTTCGGAATCCCTATCTCTGCGAAATCATCCGCGGCATAGGCGAAGTCTGCGAGCCGCGAGAGCTGTCGCTCACCGTGCTGCCGCCGCTCAAAGGGAGGATCATCGAGGCCGCCCGCAGGGCCTCCGTCGACGGTATCATCACGATCGGCGTCGGGCCCGATCACGAGGTAGTGGAGCTCATTCACAATCGTCACATTCCCTTCGTCACGATCGACGGCCAGGCTTCGGAGGCGACGGTCAATATCGGAATCGACGACGAGGAGGCGGGCTTCGTGCTCATGCGCCACATCATCGAGCTCGGGCATCGGCGTATAGCCGTCCTTGCGCTGAGGCCCGAGACCATCAATCCGCCCGAGTCGCGCTTTTCGCTGGTCCGCGACCGCCGACTCGCAGGCTTCGCCCGGGCCCTCGATCGATCGGCCCTCTCCCTGGAATCGCCCGGCATCTCGGTCGTGCCGGTGGAGAGCTCGGTCGAGGGCGGGGCGGCTGCAGTCGCCTCGATACTCGCGAGTCCGGGCCCCGCTCCTACGGCCATCGTCGCCATGGCCGACGTCGTCGCCCTCGGCGCCTACGATGCGTGCCGGAAGCTCGGACGTGCGATCCCCGCCGACCTCAGCGTCTCCGGCTTCGACGATATACCCATGGCCGCCATGGTCTCGCCTCCGCTCACCACGGTCAGGCAGCCTGGGCGCGAAAAGGGTCAGGCGGCCGCTTCGCTGGTCATCGATCTCCTCGAAGGTAAGGAGGCCGCCCATCGCTGCCTGAGAGCGGAGCTTCTCGCCCGAGCCTCCACGGCGGCTCCCCGGACCTAGGCGATCGGCGCAGGAAGCAAGACGGATGCGATTCGGCCTCGACGCGGAACGGTTCCTGGCGCTCGGCTCGGAGCGCCTCGTGGCCTTGGCGGGCATGCTTGCCGCCCGAGGCCTGCCGTATTCGGTCATACGCACCGCTGGGGCCCGCCACCTGATCGTCCGCCTCGGAGAAGAAACTCCCCGGCTCGTGCTGGCCGCCCACTACGATCGGGTCGCCGGAAGCCCCGGCATGCTCGACAATTCCTGCGCCTGCCTCCAACTAGTGGATTTTGCCGCGCGCTGGGCCGGTCGGCTCGCCTCGAAGCGCCTCCCGCCTCCGCCTCTGCTCATTCTTTTCACCGACGGCGAAGAGAACCCCGCCCTCCAGGGGCCCTCGGGCCAGGGTGCTTTCGCCCTGGCTCAGGCTCTCGCCTCTTCGCGAAGAGCGGGGCCGGAGAGTGCCATGCCTCCCGTGCTCGTGCTCGACGTGACGGGGCGGGGCGATCGACTCGTCCTGTCCTCGGCTCCCGCCGCCTTGCTCGAACGCAACGGCCTTGGGGAAAGCCTCCTCGCCCATGGGCACCGCAGCCTTGTCGGTTTGGCCCGCAGTGCAGCCGCACGGGCAGGCTTGACCGGGCCCGCCTCGCTCGAACTTCCCTGGTCCGACGATCTCGGGCTCGTGCTCGGCGGCATCCCCGCCCTGACCGTGAGCCTTCTGCCCGATGCGGAGGTCGCGGCCTTTCCCGCGCGGAGTCCCCCCACGTGGTCCTTTCTCCACGGTCCCGACGACGGCCCCGGTCTCGTCTCCGACTCCGCCTTCGACCTCATGACATCCTTCCTCGATGCCGTGGCGGAGGAATCCCGGTCCGGCGCTCGAAGCTCGGACTGAATGCTGTTACTATGGTAGAAGGAGGACAGAATGGCCGATACCCCTGCGATACCGCTTCGTTCCGAGATACCCGAAAAGGACAGATGGAACCTCTCCCGCCTTTTCGCGGACGAAAAAGCCTGGGAGGCTGCGTACAAAGAGTACCAAGCCATGCTACCCGAAATCGGCGCCTACAAATCCACGCTCGGCCTCTCGGCGGACGCCTTGCATCGGGCCCTCGTATTCTACCGCGACTTCGGCGTGCTCGATGAGCGGCTCGGCGTCTATGCCAGTCTGCGCCAGTCCGAGGACGAGGGTCTCGCAGCTTCGCGCGGGCGCTTCGCCCGCTATATGATGGGCGCCACCGAGGCCCAGGGCGCCTGGTCCTGGATGGTACCCGAGATCCAGGCCCTGTCGGCCCCCTTCGTCGAAGTCTGCCTGGCCGAAGAGAGATTCGCCGAGTTCGATGTCTTCCTGCGCAAGCTCCTGCGCTTCAAGCCCCACGTGCTCGGCGAAAAGGAAGAGCGTCTTCTCGCCCTCCAGGCCGAGACCGCGCAGACGCCGCACGAGGCCTTCTCGGTCCTCACGAATGTGGATCTTGATTTCGGCGAGGTGGATACTCCCGAGGGGTCGCGCCCCCTCACGCAGTCCACTTTTTCCTCGTTCATGCGAAGTCCGGATCGCGAGCTCCGCCGCCGCGCCTATATGCAGTTCTATCGCGCCTACGACGGCCACAAGAATACCATCGCGGCGCTCTATGCCGGATCGGTGAAGCAGGATGCCTACAGGGCGAAGGTCCGCAACTATGCGGGCGCGAGGTCGGCGGCCCTCTTCCCCGACGACGTCTCGGAGGCCGTCTACGACAATCTCGTCGCCGCCGTGGGCTCCATGCTTCCGGTCCTGCACGAGTACTACGAGCTCAGGCGACGGGCGCTCAAGTTGGACGAGCTCCGGCACTATGACGTCTACGTGCCGGTGGTGTCGGAAACCAAGTCGCGGCACAGCTACGCCGAGGCGGTCGAACTCGTGGCGGCCGCGCTCTTCCCCCTCGGCGAGGATTACGTCAAGACCATACGCGCAGGCTTCGAGGGCGGCTGGGTCGACCGCTACGAGAACAAGGGCAAGCGCTCGGGCGCCTTCTCCTCGGGCTCCTTCACGAGCGAGCCCTACATCCTCCTCAATTACAAGGAAGACCTGCTCCACGATGTCTTCACCCTGGCCCACGAGGGAGGACACTCGATGCATTCCCTGCACTCGGCCGGGTCGAACCCCTTCCTGTGCTACGGCTATACGATCTTCGAGGCCGAGGTCGCGAGCACCTTCAACGAGCAGCTGCTCTTCCACTACCTCTACGAGCGTGCCGACAGCGACGAGCTGCGCGCCTTTCTCGTCAACGCCAGACTCGACGACCTCGTCGGCACCCTCTTCCGCCAGACTATGTTCGCCGAGTTCGAGGCGCGCACCCATGCGATGCACGAATCGGGCGAGCCTCTCACCGTCGACTCGCTCCGCTCCGAATATCGAAAGCTCCTCGTGAAGTATTTCGGGCCGGCGATGCACCTCGAAGAAATCAGCGACCTCGAATGTCTGCGCATCCCGCATTTCTACGAGGCCTTCTACGTCTATAAATATGCGACCGGCATTTCGGCCAGCATCGCACTGGCCGAGCGGGTGCGCGGGGGCGGAAAGCGCGAACGCGAGGACTACTTCGCGTTCCTCCGCTCCGGAGGGTCCCGTTTCCCGATCGAGGCGCTCAAGATCGCAGGGGTGGATATGTCGAGCCCCGCGCCCGTCAGGGCGGCCTGCGACGAGTTCGCGCGTTACTCGGCCGAGCTCAAGCGCCTATTGAGGCTCTAGGCGGCTCGGACCGCAACGTTCGAGAGAAAATCGGCCACAGAGGCATGGAGTAAGAGAGAGTAAGAATGAGAAAATGAGAAGAGAAGTTCCCCATGGCTATATCTCTCCTTCCCTCAATCTTACTCTCCAACATTCCCTCGAGACTCCGTGCCTCTGTTGCCCAATTCTCTTCGGCCCGATTCTTCCGACCGACGTCTCCGCTAGATTCCCAGGTAGGCTTTTCGCACACCTTCGTCCTGTGCCACATCGCCGGCGGTCCCGGAGAGCACGATTTGGCCCGTCTGGAGCACGTAGGCGCGATGCGCGATGGAGAGTGCCATGAGAGCGTTCTGCTCGACGAGAAGTATGGTCGTCCCGCGCGAGTTGAGCTCCCGTATGACATCGAAGATCGCGTCCACCAGAACCGGCGCCAGTCCCATCGAGGGTTCGTCCATGAGAAGGATCTTGGGCTCGGACATGAGCCCCCGTGCCGTGGCGAGCATCTGCTGCTCGCCGCCCGAGAGCGTGCCGCCCTTCTGTGCGGCACGCTCCTTGAGTCGCGGGAAGAGCGTGAATGCATATTCGATGCCCGCCGCGATCTTGGCCCTGTCTTTGACGATGTATGCCCCCATCTCCAGGTTTTCGAGCACTGTCAGTCGCGGAAATATGCCGCGGCCCTCGGGCACGAGGCCCAGGCCTTCGTGGTGGACATGGTTCGGCGCCATGTTCGTGATGTCCCTGCCGGCGAGTCGAATACTGCCCTTTCGGGGATGGAGAAGGCCGGAGATGGACCGGAGCGTGGTCGTCTTGCCGGCGCCGTTCGCGCCGATGAGCGTGACGACCTCGCCCTGCTCGACATTCAGCGAAACGCCCTTGAGCGCGTGAATGTTGCCATAGTAGGAATGGACATCGTGCAGCTCGAGCAGGCTCATGCGTCACCTCCGACGGCAGCGGCTTCGGCCGTCGTGCCGCTAGCTTCCGAGGCGGCTCCCCGCCCCAGGTAGGCTTCGATGACGCGGGGGTTGGCGGCTATCTCTTTGGGAATCCCCTCCGCTATCTTCTCGCCGTAATCCATGACCGTGATCCGTTCCGATATGTTCATGACCACTCTCATGTCGTGCTCGATGAGGAGAATAGTCACGCCCAGCTCGTCGCGCAGTCTGCGGAAGAGCAGCATGGCGTCCTCGGTTTCGGCCGGATTCATACCGGCGGTGGGCTCGTCGAGCAGCAGGAGCTTGGGTTCCGAGGCGAGGGCCCTCGCTATTTCCACTCGCCGCTGGGCTCCGTAGGGCAGGCTCGAGGCGAGCTCGTTGCCGACTCGGTGCAGACCCACGTAACGCATGAGCTCCTCGGCGCGGGACTCGGCTCTTTTCTCCTCTTCCTTGTAGGCCGCCGTCCTCAGCACCGCCTGAATCGCGTTTTGCCTGAGGCGCGTATGCGAGCCCACCATGATGTTTTCGACGACGGTCATGGCGGCGAAGAGACGGATATTCTGAAAGGTGCGCGCGACGTGAAGGGCCGTGACATGGTCTGGGGAGAGACGTTCGATGCGATGCCCGTCGAAGATGATCGTTCCCTCCTCGGGGCGGTACAGGCCGGAAATGGTGTTGAAGAAGGTGGTTTTGCCGGCGCCGTTGGGTCCGATTATGCTGTAGATGCGGCCCTTCTCGATGGTGAAGTCCATCTTGTTCACCGCCGTCAGGCCGCCGAAGCGCTTGACGACCTTATCGGCGCGGAGAATGGTTTCGGTGTCAGACATGTCCATCCTCCTTGGCTGCGTTCGCATTCATCCCCGCGCCGTTCGGGCCGGAGACACCATTGCCCGCGGCTCCCGGATCTTCGCCCTCCTCCTCGGCCCTGAGCTCACGCTTGCGCCGGACGGCGGGCAGTATCCCCGCCGGACGGTAGATCATCATGAGGATGAGTATGATGCCGAAGATGAGCCTCTGGTACTTGGAAGGGTCGAGCTGGTTGGAGAGATCCTTCCAGTGGAATCCGATAAGCGGTATGACGGCATCGCTCTGCCGAAGCTGGGAGAGAAAGAGCGAGAAGCTCTGGAGGACCTGCACATTGAGCAGGGTGACGACGGTCGCCCCTATGATGACCCCCCGGATACTGCCTATGCCGCCCAGAATGACCATCGTGAGGACGCCCACGGATTGCAGGAAGGTGAAGGACTCGGGGCTCACGAAGGTTCGGCTCGCGGCGAAGAGCACGCCCATGGCTCCGGCGAACGAAGCCCCGACGGCGAATGCTCCCAGCTTGAGCCTGTTTGCCGGAATGCCCATGGCCGTCGCGGCCAGCTCGTCCTCGCGTATCGCGATCCATGCCCTGCCGATCTTCGAGTCGTCGAGACGGTAGGTTATGACAACCACCGCAATCACGACGAGAAGGGCGATGAAGTAGAAGAGAATGTTATAGAGCTGGTCGGGGGTGACGGCGTGGCCGACGATACCGCCGAAAACATCATTGAATCCTCTCACCACGGAAGGCGGCAGGGTCGGACGCTGGATGGGCGATATGCCCTGAGGGCCGTTCGTGAGATTGACCGGCTTGTCCAGGTTGTTCGCGAGCTGGCGGACTATCTCGCCGAAGGCCAGAGTTATGATCGCGAGGTAGTCGCCGCGCACCCTGAGGACGGGGAGTCCCAGGATGAGCCCGACGACGGCCGCGACTATCACGCCGAGGAAAATGAAGAGATAGAACCAGTCCGGGGCGAGAAAGAAGGGCGTGCCCGGAGGCACCGTTCCGGGAATCGCCTGACCCAGGAAGGGTTGTTGCGAGCCGAAAAATGCCCAAAGATAGGCGCCCACCGCATAGAAGGCCATGTAGCCGAAATTGAGCAGCCCCGAAAAGCCGACGACGATGTTGAGCCCCAGGGCCAGCGCCGAGAACACCGCGATCTGGAAAATGACCTCGAGGTAGAAAATGTTTCTCGCACCGAGGATGGGCACGAGGACGCAGGCTATGACCACCGCGAAGACGAGTTTCGCCGTCTTCCTGATCCTGATGAAGTACACGAGGCCGGAGGCTGCGGCGAAGACGAGGAAAGCCGGGATGGACCGGGGGCTCAGGTAGACGAGGACGGTGCCGAGCAGAAGCGCGGCCGCCGTGATGATGTAGGGCTTGCGGCCGGCGTTGGCCGCGGCGCCCAGGTCCCGGAGGAGTTCGCGCAAACTCTTGTTCATGGCGACCTCCTAGGCTTTCTGCGAAACCTGCTCGCCGAGCAGGCCGTTCGGTTTGAATACGATCACGATGACGAGGACGAAGAAGGCGAACATGTCCTTGTACTCGGATCCGAAATTGCCCATGGTGAAGGTGCCCAGGTACGCTCCCGCGAAGCTCTCGAGCATGCCCAGGACGATGCCGCCGAGGAGGGCGCCGGTGAGGTTGCCGATGCCTCCGAGCACGGCGGCCGTGAAGGCCTTGATGGCCGGCATGAAACCGACGTAGGGGTCGATTCGCGTGAACTTCAGGGCGTAGAGCACTCCGGCGGCCCCGCCCAATGCGCCGCCCAACAAGAAGGTCAGGGATATTGCCGCGTCGACGCCGATTCCCATGAGGGCCGCGGTGTTTCGGTCCTGGGCCACGGATCGGATGGCTTTGCCTATTTTGGTCGCGTTGACGATGAAGTTGAGCCCGACCATCATGGCCACGGCCGCGACGATCACGATGAGCGACTTAACCTGGATGTTCACGGCGACTGGAGCCGAGCTTATGTTGAGCGTGAAAAGCGGCAGGCGGTTGTCGAAATTGCCGAAGGTCGGGATGACACGGTAGAACTGCCCCGTCGTGAGACTCTCGACCAGGCGGATTATGTCCTGCAGGGCGAAGGAAACGCCGATGGCCGAGATGAGAGGGACGATGCGCGGGGCATCGCGCAGGGGACGGTAGGCCGTGCGCTCCATGAGCATCGCGATGCCGCCCGCCGCCGCCATTCCTACCATCAGCGCCATGGTGAGGTAGAGATAGGGCCCGAGGGGACCCGAGGTGGCGAGAACCCCGAGACCGTCCATCGCGATGAGGAACTCGACGCCCGCGAAGGCGCCGATCGCGAATATCTCACTGTGTGCGAAGTTTATGAACTCGAGTACCCCGTACACCATCGTGTAGCCGAGGGCGATGGCCGCGTAGACGAAGCCCAGCGTTACGCCGTCTATGAGCACCTGGGGGAGCGTGCCGAGGGTGTAGGTCAGGATGTCCATGTGCTGAGTGGAGAGGAGAAGCTTGTCCGCGCCGCTGCCTCTGGAGACCACTGCCAGCAGGATCATGATCGCGGAGAAGAGGGCTCCGGCCCCCAGCACGAAGATCGCCATTCTCCCCAGGGGCAGCAAAATCTCCCTCAGGGCGGTCGGTGCCATGAATCTTCGCATGATACCTCCGGAAGTCCCCCGCCCCTATGGGGCGGGGGAGGCGGTAATTTGTTGTCTAGTCGATCACTGAGGCTGCGGGGGTTCGATGTCGAGGGTCTGGGCGATCTTGTTGTCGGCCCACTTGTCGGGATCGGCGGAGCTGACCTGGATGACGAAATACTTGGCCTTGGTCAGGTCGCCGTTCTTGTTGAAATTGATGGTACCGGTGATGCCCGGGAAATCCTGGACCGCGCGAATCGCAGTGGCCACTGCGGCGCGTGTGGGCATCTTCTTGGCGGCCGTGGCCGCGTCGGCGATGGCCTTGAGCGCGATGGCGGTACAGTCGTAGGACTGGGCGGCGAAGGGCTGGGGATCGTGGCCGAACTTGGCCTTGAAGTCCGCGATGAATTTCGCGGTGCCGGGATACACGCTCGCCGGACCGGAAACGGTGGAGTAGTAGGTGCCCTTTCCCTGCAGGAGAGCCGCACCGCCGATCTTGGCCGAATCGGAGGAATCGTAGCCGTCGTCGGAAAGGAACATGCCCCTATAGCCCTTCTGGCGCGCCTGCTTGAAGAGGACGTTCGACTGATCGAACATGCCGCCGAAGTAGATCACGTCGGGCTTGGAAGCCAGGATGGGGGTGAGGATCGAGTCGAAGTTCGCCTTCTCGTCGGTGCCCTCGAATCCCAGGACCTTGATTCCGAGCTTCTCGGCTTCCTGCTTGAAGTACTCCGCGATGCCCTCGCCGTAGGCGGTCTTGTCCTGGAGGACATAGGCGCTCTTCAAGTGCTGCGCCGCCGCGAACTGGGCGCCGACCGCACCCTGGACATCGTCGCGCCCGCAGATCCGGCTCACCTCGAGGTAGCCTCGATCCGTCACCTTGGGGTTGGTGTTGGCAGGGGAGATGTTGGCGAGCCCGGCGGCGTGGTACTCTTCGGAAGAGGGAATCTGGACACCCGAGTTGTAGTGTCCGACGACCACGAGGACGGCGGGATCGGCTACGATGTTCTTGGCATTGGCGACGCCGGTGTCGGGATTGCCCTGATCGTCGTAGGCTGCGAGCTGGACCGTGTAGCCCATCTTGGTGAGGTCGCCGGAGAGCTGCTCGACTGCGAGCTGGGCCCCGTTTTTGATGTCGGTGCCGACGGCCGACATGCCGCCCGAGAGCGGACTCTGGGTGGCGATCTTGATCACTTTGGGCGCGGGGGCCCCGCATCCGGCCAAGAAGAGGCCGAGCGCGGCCAGGGCCGCAAAGACGAGGACGATACTTTTCCGCATAGACCTTCCCTCCGTTGGCGGCGTGACGTGGATTTGCGGCGACGCGAGAATGGCCCGCCCTGTCACATCCGACGGAGCGAGTCTAGACCAGCCCAGTGACGGCGTCAAGTTTTTATAGTACATGAGAAAAATCTAATGTGACCCGGGAATGCCATGCGCCATTCGGACGACGGAGTCCGCAGCGGGCTCGAGCCGGGAGCCCGAACATGAAAAAGCCGCCCGGCAGGCGGCTTTTTACGGCGGGTACGGCGACGAACGGGGCGCGGGGCTCAGATCTGCTTGACGATCTTGCCGGCCTTGAGACAGCGCGCGCAGAGCTTGACCGTCTTGAGGCTCCCGTCGACCATGGTCCTGACCTGCAGTAGATTGGGCCGCCATGTTCTCCGGGTGCGGTTCTTCGCATGTGATACTGTATTGCCGAACATGCTGCCTTTGCCGCAAATCTCGCATACTCTCGACATGGTATAGCTCCGATGTAATTGGTAGCAACAGTATAACGAAGCGGGCCGAACGTGACAATGCCCCTTCGACCCGCTTTGCTCCGGAGCGGCGAGACGAGCCCGCCACCCTCACTTCCCGAACATCTGCTGCTGATATTTCTTGTTCTTGAGCATTTTCTTCATCATGAGCCTGGACTTTTCGAACTTCTTGAGCAGGCGGTTCACCTCGGCGACCGAGGTTCCCGAACCCCGCGCGATGCGCGTCCGGCGCGAGGGACCGATGATGAGGTGATTGAGCCGCTCCTTCCTGGTCATGGAACGGAGGATCGCTTCCTCGAATTTCATCCCTTCCTTATCTATCTGGCTCTCGTCGAACTGACCGGCGAGGCCGGGAAGCATCTCGAGCATCGATTTGACGGAGCCCATTTTCTTGAGGCTGGCGAGCTGATCGAGATAATCCTGCAGCGTGAAGGTCTCGCTCGCGAGTTTGTCCTGGAGGGCTTCGGCCTCTTTCTGGTCGTAGACCGTCTGAGCCTTTTCGACGAGGCTGACTATGTCGCCCATACCGAGGATGCGGCTCGCGATCCGCTCCGGATAGAAGGGCTCGAGCCCTTCGGGCTTTTCGCTCGTGCCTATGAACTTGATCGGCTTGCCGGTGACAGTCTTGAGCGAGAGAGCGGCGCCTCCGCGCGCGTCCGAGTCGAACTTGGACAGAATGACGCCGCTAAGTCCGATCTTCTCGTCGAAAGTCTTGGCTATGTCCGCGGCGGCCTGACCGGTCATGGAATCGGCGACGAGGAGCGACTCGAGCGGCTTGATCGCGTCCCTGACGCCGAGGAGCTCCTCCATCAGGGCTTCGTCTATCTGGAGTCTACCCGCAGTATCGACGATGACCGTGTCGAACAGTTCGCGCTTGGCCCTTTCCAGACCCGCGCGTGCGACCCGGACGGGATCCGAAGAACTCTCGCGGTGAACCTCTACGCCGACTTGGGAGCCCAGGACGACCAGCTGTTCGATCGCCGCCGGCCGTACCAGATCGCAGGCCACGAGCAGAACTCTTCGACCCTTGTTCTTGAGGTGGAAGGCGAGCTTGGCCGCGGTGGTGGTTTTGCCGGAGCCTTGGAGACCGAGGAGAAGGATGACGCTCTGCGTGTCGGGCCCGCGAAGCTGGAGATCCTGCCGGCCGTCGCCCAGGAGGGCGACCATGCGGTCGTGGACTATCTTCACGAATTGCTGCCCGGGATCCACCGCGCGCAGGACTTTTTCGCCCTTGGCCTCTTCGAGGGTGGCGTTGACGAAGCGCCGTACGACGCGCAGGTTGACATCGGCGTCCAGGAGGGCGAGCTTGATCTGCTCGACCGCATCCTCGACGTTTTTCTCGGAAATGGTCGCCTTGCCGCCGAGCGTGCGGACGATATCGCTGAATTTTTCGCTTATCTTCTCAAGCATGGAACTTCCTCAAGGATCGATCTCGAGGAAGTATGGGCCCGAGAAGCTATGATCGTCAATTGATCGTCAAAGATCGTCGGGATCTATGGGATTCTTTTCGAGGTATATCTCGACGCGCCGGTTCTTCCACCTGTTCTTGACGTCGGAATCGGGGACTATCGGGTTCTTGGCCCCGAGTCCCGCGGTCCTCATCAGCTTTGCCGGGAAGCCGCATCCCACGAGTGCGCCCTTGATCGCGTCGGCCCGCGCCTTCGACAATGGGATTAGACTGTTCCGCTGCTCCCTGTCCGCCAGATCCTTGTCGTTCCAATGAGTCAGGACCGCGTGCCCTTCTATTCGAATGCTGAAACCGGGGAAAAGCCTGAGCTTCCTGGCCAGGAGGCTCAGGGTCTCGAGATTGCGCGCCTTCTGGGCGGGCGTTACATCCTGATAATCTGCCGTATCGGGTTTGAATATGATGCTCGAAATGCCGATGCGGTAGAGATCGTTCCCCTTGAGGAGAACGATGCCGGTGCTCAGTTTTCCCCTGGCCTCGCCGACATTGCCGTAGGCATCGCGCAGCTTCGCTACGAAAACATAGTCCGCGGCCGATTCGACGAGATCGCCCGAACTGCCGCGGCCGTCCCAGGCTATCTTGTTGTCGGGCCACCGACCGCTGAACCGGGCGAAAGGCATATTGCCGGGGTCGTAGACCGTGACGTCCCAGGAATCAATCTTCGCGACCGGCGAGGTGTTCAGGATCGTCACCACGAGCGGCGACCCCTTAGTCCCTTCGATGGGAGCGAAGCCCTCGGAGGAAAACAGTATTTTCCCGGTCGGAACCGCGCGGTCGAGAACGAAGGGGCTCGATTCGGCCCGGGCGCTCCGGGATCCCGTCCCGAAATCGGCGGTCAGGGCGGCGACGTAGCGCCCCTCAGGCGCAAGGGTGCCGTCGTCGCATTTCCCGTCCCAGGTCAGTGTGGCGGGCGGAGCGCCCTTCCCCGAGACCGACGACTCCAACTCGCTCCCTATGAGGAAGAAGTCCAGCCGCCAACCGGCGATGAGGTTTTGCGGCGAGGCCGCGAGTTTGAATCCGATCGCCGGGGATGAGGATGTCGGCGTGGGCGAGAAGCCGGCGCCCAAGGCGACGATCGATACGGCCGGAGGCGATCCGCCCGGCTGGAGCGCGGGCTGAGAAGTCGGAGTCTGGCTCGCGGAGGAGGCCAGGCTTCCCGGGCCGAGAAAGGCCGCCGCCGCCAATGCGAGCGCGAAATGCATGCGTTTCATCAATTATCTAGATCGCCAATCCCGGCGGAATTCATGAGGCCTCTTTGAGACGAATCGAGCCGTTTCGAAAAAATCGAAGACCTCCGAATCAAGGCTTCGTGGCGGTACCGTAGATGCGCACGCAGACGGGAGTCGGCACCTTGATCTCCGCTCCCGTCGCCAGAAGCGTTCCCTCGTCCGGGTCGATCCTGAAGACGGCGATGTTATCGGTATCCTGGTTGGCGGCGAGGAGGATTCTCCCCGATGGGTCGATGTCGAAACTGCGGGGAATCCTGCCTCCCGAAGGCGAATGCCCTAGCACTTCGAGCTTACCCGTCCCCGATTCGATCCTGAAGACGACGATGCTGTCATGGCCACGGTTCGAAGCGTAGAGAAAATCGCCGGAGGGCGAGAGGTGGAGGTCGGCGCAGCTGCTGGACCCGGCGAAACTCGAAGGGAGGGTATCGATCCTCTGTATCTCCCTGAGCAGAGAGCGATCCATGTCCCAGGAAAGGGCGCTTATCGTCGAGTCGAGCTCGTTGACTACATATGCGAAGGGCGCGGTCGGATGGAAGGCCATGAGCCTCGGGCCCGAGCCCGGCCTGGTCCTATGGCAGAGATCGTCTCGGCGCTCGAGTTTCCCCTTGTCCCCGTCCCAATCATAGACGACGATCTCGTCCATCCCGAGATCGGTGACGAACACATGAGCGTTGTCTCGATCGAAGACCGCGGAATGTGCATGGGGTCCGGCCTGTTGCACCGGATTGACGCTTGAACCCGTGTGCTGCCGGAAATCGCTCGCGTCGCCCAGCGAGCCGTCGGCAAGGAGAGGAAAGACGCTGACGCTTCCGCTCATGAAGTTTGTCACGACTGCATATTTTCCCGAAGGGTCCACGGCCACATGGCAGGGATCCGTGCCCAATGTCGGTTTCCTATTGAGGAATTTCGGCGCCCCGCCCCCGGCGTCCAGCGCGAAGGCGCTGATCGTGCCGGTCGCGGCGCCCTCGAAGTCCTTGAGCTCATTGACGGCGTAAAGGGAACGGCGGGAAGGAGCGAGGTCGAGGAAGGAGGGATTGCTTACGCCCGTCTTTTCCCAGACAAGCTTCGCTATCCCACTCCCACTCTCCATTTCGAAAAGATAGATGCCCTCGCCCTTGCCCCTCAAGACCTGTCCCGTCCCGAACAGGATCGGATCAGTGTAAGTTCCCACGTAAACGAGCAGTTTGTCCTCCACTAGAGCGTGCCCTTCAGGCCTACCTCCGCCGCCGAGTCGCGCAGGGCGAGGATCGTCTCCTGTATCAGCTCCTCGAGCGGCATGCCGAGCATGGCGGCGCCCTTTTCGATCACGTCGCGGCGCACGCCGGCGGCGAAGGCCGCGGAGCCCCACTTTTTCTTGACCGACTTCACTTCCATGTCGAGGACGCTCCGCGAAGGGCGGACATAGGCGCAGGCCGCGATGAAGCCCGTGAGCTCGTCGACGGCAAACAGGACTTTTTCCATGGGAAGAATGGGCTCGACCTCGGAGCAGATGCCCCAGCCGTGGCTCTCGACGGCGCGGATGAAGGCTTCGGAAAGCCCCGCGGCGGAGAGAATGGGCCTGGCATGCTTGAGGTGCTCCTCCGGATGACGCTGATAATCGATATCGTGCAGAAGCCCGACGATACCCCAGTAATCCGGGTCCTCGCCCAGCTTGGCGGCGAAGTGTCGCATGGCCGCCTCCACGGAAAGAGCATGGCGGTAGAGCGAATCGTCGTCGTTCTGTTCGCGCCATAGGCGGATCGCGTCGTCGCGGCTGATCATGATATGCACCTCCGGCTGATGTAGTGGAGCGAGTCTACACGCTCCGCGGCGGCCGCGGCAACCGCCGGGGCGAGACGCGTCGACGCGGGCTTCAGACTCTCATCGCGGCGACCCGCTCTCGACAGCCGTCGATGAAGGCCGTCATCGTTTCGGTCACCTGTTTGTAGCGACGTCTCACGATCCTGAACTTCCGGCCGATCGTCAAACCTTCGACGCACAGAGCTACGAGCCTCCCGGCGGCAACGGCATCACGAACCAAAAGCCGCGAAATGAAGGCGAGGCCGATGCCGCGCGACACGAGCTCGAGTATGGCCTCGGAGCTGTTGGCCACGCCGGTCTCCTCCCAGCGCAGATCGGCCGCCGAAAAGGCCGCCGCAAAGGCCTCCCGGGTTCCGCTGCCCTCTTCCCGCACGACAAAGCCGCGTCCGTCGAGGACTTCCGGACGGATCGTCCCCGCGGCGGCCAGCTCGTGCCGCGGACCGCAGATCAGGACGAGTTCGTCGTCGTAGAGGGCCTCCGTCGTCATGTCCGACCACTCGTTCATACCCTCGACGAAGCCGATGTCGAGCTCGGCCGCCTGAAGCTTCCCGATCACGGCGGCGGTGTTGTCGACCAAGACGAAGAGCCGGAGCCGGGGCATGCGCATTCTCAGACCCTCCAGCACGGAAGGCAGGATGGTGCTCCCTACGGTCATGCTGGCCCCGACGCGCAGGGACCCCGCGTCCTGGAGATCGAAGAGCCCCCGTTCGGCCTCGTCCACGAGGCGCAAAGTCTCCACGGCGTAGTTTCGGAGGACCTCGCCCGAAGGCGAAATGCGGATCCTTCTGCCCAGGCGCTCGAAAAGCTGAACGCCGTAGTGACGCTCGAGTTCGGCGATGCTCTGGCTGACGGGGGGCTGTGTCATACCCAGGCTCTCGGCGGCGGCGGTCATGCTGCCCAGCTCGCATACGGTAAGGAATATCCGAAAATGGCGGAGTGTCATGATACGGGCAGTATATGCGATTACCTATCGATTCGATAGCTTTATTCTATTTTACATATTTTCTTTTGATCGATACCCTCGCAGAACAGCTTCATAGGAGGTACTCAACAATGCCAGCGATCGGTATTCAAAAAGTCCGGGATTCCAGGTCCGCATCGGACAAGGCCCTCGATCTCTTGCCCGGACTTGTCGTCGTCGCGATAGTCACGACGGCGGCCATACTTCTTCAAGGGACGGATCTGTTCGCGCACAAGCTGCCCATGAGCTCGCTGATCCTCGCGATCCTGATCGGCATAGCCGGCGGCAATCTCGTTCCGCTGCCCGTCTCGACGCGTTCGGGCATCAAGTTCGCCGCCAAGCGCATACTGAGACTCGCGATCATCTTTCTGGGGTTCAAACTGAGCATCGGTCAGATCGTCGGCATCGGCCCCGAGGCGGCGGCATCGGCCTTCCTGGGATCGAGTTCGGCGATTTTGTTCACTCTCTGGCTCGGGCGGCGCATGGGCATACCGACGAAGCGGGCCCTGCTTCTCGGCACCGGCATAGCCGTGTGCGGCGCGGCGGCGGTCGCGGCCGTCGACGGCGTCATCGGAGCCGAGGAAGAGGACGCCGCCTTCGGCATCAGCGCGGTCACTCTTTTCGGGACGATATACATATTCCTCTACCCCGCGATCCGGCTGCTCACGGGCATGCCCGACCTGTTCTACGCCCTGTGGACCGGCAGCTCGGTGCATGAGGTCGCCCAGGTGGCCGCGGCCAGCGCAGTGCTCTCCGATCCATTCCGGGGAATCGCGGCGACGGTCAAGATGATCCGCGTTCTGTTCATCGTTCCTCTCACCCTCATCCTTTCATTTGTCCCCTGGGGCAATGCCGCCGAAGCGGAGTATCCGGAAACCGCGCCGGCGTCGAAGCCGCGAACCTCCGGCAAGGGCGTGAGTGTCCCTTGGTTCGCGCTTCTGTTTTTTGCCGCCGTGCTGGTCAATTCCTTCGTTCCCATGCCTGGAGCGACCCACGCAGGCCTCGCCGGCTTCGATACGTGGATCATGACGGCGGCCATGGCCGGACTGGGCCTGGACATACGATTCCGTGCGCTGGCCAAGATCGGCATCAAGGCGGCCCTGCTCGGAGCCGTTTCCTCCGTGTTTCTCTCCGTTGTGAGCGCGACGGCGATCTATCTTCTCGGGATTCATCAGTAAGACTCGACATCAGGGCAATAAAAAACGGTATGCCTGGACGTCTGATAGCATACCGTTGCAGAGGTTTCCCTCTAAGAGATTTTCGGCTTGTGAGAGAAAAACCTTTACGGACTGTTTCGGAGCTTTTCGATCAAGGACTTCCTGCGCAATCTAACAGGCTGCTGACAAGCTTCGAGCTTGTCGGCAGTCCGCTATGGCCGGCTCTGGAAGTCGGCGAGCGGCGTCCCGAAGCCCAGGATATTCGCGCAGCGATTCATCGTCAGATCGTGGGAGAAAACGAGCAGTGTTTCCTCGGGGGCGCTATCGAAGAAGGATATTGCCGATGCGAGATGGAGTGCATCGAGCATCTTTACGCTCACCGGGAAGGCTCCCATTGCACGTTTCTTGACACCGACCGTCATCGCTATGAGGCTGAGTCCGCGAATGATCTTGTCGAGGCGTTCCATTGCGACGACTAGGTCATTGTCGTCAAGCTGGCCTTCCATGCGGTAGCGTTGAATCACTCGTCGGCATTCGATTTCCATTATCTCGCTCGATATGACTTTGTCGCATTCGAGTGCGTGCCGGATCGCGCTTTCTCCACTCAAGATATGTCGAAGAATCACGGAGGAATCGAGGTAGGCTACCAAGGATCGCTTCTTTCATCCTCGAGATAGGGGAGTGGGTCCGAAGAAAGCAGGGGCGGCAGGTCCGAATACTCGTAAGGTGTCGAAGCCCTGCGAGAAATCAGCTGATCCGATTCGAAGGGTGCAAGGATCGCAACGGGTCGCCTATGGTCCAGAATGGTAAGTCGGATACCGCCCTCGACTCGCCGGAGTTCTGCACTCAGGTGACTTTTCAGGATAGAAACGGAAATGGTCTCCATTGGGTCAATATATGACCAATATTTTTCCGCGTCAAGGTTTTGAGCCCAATGCGCTCTGCCGCGCAGGAGGAGCTGGGCTACAGAGCCCGCGCTCGACCATATTACCCTTCCGGGCCAATAGTCGGCGATCGGCGTCCCGAAGTCAGGGGCCCGGTCTAGCGGAGCGAAGCGCCGTCCCTGCGCGCTTTTTCGATCTTCTGCATTTTGCGATAGTACTCCGTCTGTTTTTCGACTTCGGTGACGTCGAGGAGTGCGAGCTTGTCCTCCATGAGGCGAATCTTGCCGTTCTCGAGGAGTTTATGGATCACCAAGGTCCCCTCGTTCGAAGGCAGACCGACCATGCCGACGAGCTCTTTCGGGCCGAAATCGAAGGTATGCGAGGCGCCCGGGCGCAGCGGGACGCGGTTTTTTTCCAGCTGGATGAGCAGAGCGTCGTACATCCGTCCGAGAGGATCCGAGAGGAGCGTGTTGGCGAGCTGTTTGTAGATGAACCAGAGCCGCTCGGAAAGAAGCGTCGTGAGCCGCGTGACGATCTGAGGCTGGGTCTGCACCATGCGCTCGAAGTTGGCCTTGTTGACCGCGAGGAGGTAGGCGTCCTCGAAGGCTACCGCGTTCGCCGAGCGAGGCTTGTTTTCGAGCAGAGCCATCTCGCCGAAAATGTCGCCCGATTTGAGCACGGCGAGCAGGACCTCGTTGTTGTCGACGATTTTGGTGATCTTCACCGATCCCTTCTGGATGATGTAGAGTTCTGATCCCGGCATGCCCTCGGAGAAGACCATCGTGTCCTTGGGGTAGAAGCGGTTGAACTCCTCGGTCGAGCCGTCGAGGTACACGGCCTTCGAATAGGGTTTGATCTTGGTGAGCCTATCCTTGGCGACGTCCACGTGCTGGCCGTTCGGGCAATGCTTCAGGTACTGATAGTAGGCGTAGAAGGCTTGGTTGTACTGATTCTGGCGCACGTAGTACTCGGCCACGCGGAAGAGATGCGAGGGATCGGCCTCGGCGGTGTTCTTGAGAGTGAGCCGCGTCAGGGCCTCGTCGAGATAGCGCATGCGCTTGGAAAAGGCCATGATGATCTTCATGGCCACGGGAGTGTTCTTTTCGATGAGAAGGCCGTATTGATCCCGGTGCACCGAGATGAGGGTGCAATCAGTCATTGCCTGGGCGGTTTCGATGTGGCTGTGATTGGACATCGTGGACACGACGCCGAAAAAGTCTCCCGGGCCGAGGACGTTCCCGCCTTCCTCCTCGACGACCTCGACCTCTTTGGCAATCCTGACCTTGCCGGAGCGGATGATGAAGAAGCGGTCTGCGCTATGTTTGCCTTCGACGATGATGTACGAGTCTTTTTTGAAGTTGACAAACGTAAGCTGGAGCGGACTATCCATCCTGTTTCCTGACCCGTACCCGGGGAACTACGTGCGATAAGTATAGATTCGGCGTTTATGCGATGTCAATTAAACGTCTTCGCCACGCGCTAGGGGAGGGGGAACCGGGCTGTGAGCCTGAGCACTTTTTCCTTTACCCCCGCGATCACCTTGTCGTCGCCCTTTGCCTTGAGGACCTCCATGATATATCCGGCGATTTCGGCCATCTCGAGGCCGCCCATGCCGCGCGTGGTGAGGGCGGGCGTTCCGACACGGATGCCCGAAGTGACGAAGGGCCCCTTCGTGTCGAAGGGGATGCCGTTTTTATTGACTGTCATATTGGCCAGGTCCAGCCATTTTTCGGCCTCCTTCCCCGTTATGCCGAGGGGCGAGAGATCCACGAGCATGAGGTGATTGTCGGTTCCGCCCGACACTATGCGCGCGCCGCCCGCGGCCAGGGCGGAGGCCATGGTCCCGGCGTTGTCGAGGACGTGCTGCATATAGACCTTGAAGCCGGGTTCGAGCGCCTCCTTGAGAGCGACAGCCTTGCCGGCGATGACGTGCATGAGAGGTCCGCCCTGGATGCCGGGCATGATGGTGGCGTCGATGACTTCGGACCAGAGCTTGGGCTTGTCGCCCTTGGGATTCATGATGCGTTGATCGTTTTCGCCGTCCTTCCCCACGAAGATCATGCCGCCGCGGGGGCCGCGGAGGGTCTTGTGGGTGGTCGTGGTCGTAAAATGGGCGAGCTTGATGGGGCTCGGATGGAGCCCCGTCGCCACGAGACCCGCGATATGTGCCATGTCGACCATGAGGTAGGCGCCGACCTCGTCGGCGATCTTCCTGAAGCGCTCGAAGTCTATGATGCGGGCATAGGCCGAGGCGCCCGCAACGATGATCCGGGGCTGGGCCTCGCGCGCGATCCGGGCGAGCTCGTCGTAGTCTATCCTCTCGCTGTCTCTGTCGACTCCGTAGTGCACGATCTTATACATCTTGCCCGAAAAGCTCACGGGCGAGCCGTGAGTAAGGTGGCCGCCGTGCGCCAAGTCCATGCCCAAAATGGTGTCGCCCGGCTTGATGGCGGCGAAATACACGCCCATGTTGGCCTGAGAGCCGGAATGGGGCTGTACGTTGGCATGGTCGGCGCCGAACAGCTGCTTGGCTCTGTCTCGCGCCAGATTCTCGGCCATGTCGACGAACTCGCAGCCGCCGTAATAGCGCTTGCCGGGGTAGCCCTCCGCGTATTTGTTGGTGAGCACGGAGCCGACGGCCTCCAGCACGGCCCGCGAGGTGTAGTTCTCGCTCGCGATGAGTTCGAGTTTTTCGCGCTGGCGGGTGGCTTCCAACTCCATCGCCTTGAACAGTTCGGGATCCTGCTTCTCGATGTACGACATGGCCGCTCCTTGGGTATTGAACGAAGAATCAAAGCGTGACCGATTCGGAAAACGGACCGCGAATGCCGCCCGCTCGCATCCTCAATATATAATCATATTCTCCGGGGCACAAGTTGGGCCGCGGCCGTGCCGATTTCGAAAAATGCAAAGCGCACTGTCGGCCGGCTTCCCGAATCGGCTCCTTCAGTAGAGCCATGGGCTCAGGTAGAGCCATGGGCTCAGTAGAGCCATGGGCTCAGTAGAGCCATGGGCTCAGTAGAGCCCCGTCACCTCTATGTCGCCCCAATATGAAGAGTAATCCTCTATGCCCTTCGTGGCTTCCTCGTAAAAACTCTGGAAGGACCAGCGGCGCTCCTTCGACATGCGGCGACCGTCCGGCGCCATGGGCGCCAGCACCGAAAAACCCCGCGAAAAGGCGAGGTGCCTGTCGTCGACATTGCCCAAATAGCGGGAACGATCGTCCCACGCCACCGACAGGCCGCCCGGCGAGGCTCCGCTTCCGAGCACCGGATCGAGCGGGACCCAGCCGAGGCCGTATATGAAGACTTCCAGCCAGTAGTGGCGGACCGCCCGTCTGTTCGGATCGATGAGATAGCCGGCGATCGGGCGCGCGGGAACGCCTGCGGCGCGGAGTATCGCGCAGGTCAGGAGGGCGTAGGAATAGGAATCGCCGCTTCGACCGACCAGGACATCCTGACAATGCGCGTGCTCCTTCAGAGGCGACCAAGTCAAGTTCTTCTCGACCCAGTCCCAGACGAGTCTGGTTTCGCGCCATGGATTGGTCTCGGCGCCGACGATGTTCCTGGCCAAGGCTTTGATCCGCGGATCGTCGGCCGGGACGACGGAATCCGCCTTGAGGCAGTCGGCCATGAGAGCCGGAGGGTTCGAAGGCTTCTGAACAATTTTGTCGGCGCTGACCTGGGTCTCGACTGCGTACACGGTGACGAGATACGACTCTACGATCGAAAGATCGGCGCCGCTCTGGATGTCCTTGAAGCGGAACAGGGCGGTGCCTTGGTAGTCGGGGAGCAGGGGCACGGGCTCCTGGGAAAGGGTATCGTCCAGTCGCTGCGAGGCGCACTCGGAAGGGCGGGGTACCCAGAGGAAGAGCTCGTTGGGACCGGAAACCTTGATGTCCGCGATGCTCACGCTCTGGCTGAACGAGTAACTGCGCGGTTCCTCGTAGGACTTCGTCCCCGGCGCGTCCGAGACCTGGAAGTAGACTCCATTACTGCGCCCTTTCGACGTGCTGACTGCTATAGCTCCCGACATGGCGCCGTCGGGCACTCTCACCCTGATCTCTTTATCCGACCACAGCTCGTAGCCGGCGTCGGGCTCGGTGCCTTCTATCGTGGTGGGCCCGCCCTGCGCCATCTGCGCGTTGACGCTGGAGTCGGCCGTCCAGGGGAATAGTACCCTGCCTTCTTCTCGATTCTCGCCGAAATCGAGCCCCGAGACGACGAGAAGAGATCCTATGGGACCCTGATCCGATGAAATCGAGGAGATATACGGACCCGAGCGCCCGCCCGGCTCGCCCGTGGCGCGAAGCGGCAGACGAGCCTTGTTCATGAACAGCCGGGGGTTGGAGCGGCCGTGCCGCGTGATGACGTGCACCAGACCCGAATCGACGGCCACGGGAAAGCGCACGCGGATATCTCCGTCGCTCCACGAAAGATACGAAGAAGCAGTGGGCGCTACGCCGTCCACCTCGACGCGCGAATCGCCGCGCTCACTGCCGAAGTTGCGTCCGACGACGGCGATCACGCTGCCGGGATCGCCTATCGCGGGTTCGAGACGCTCGATCACGGGACGCGAAAGGCCGTTTACGAGAAGGGTCGTCCCGGTCGCGATGCCGCCGGCGATCACGAGAAAAACCGCCGCGCGCCGGGCGAAGCGCGCAAGATGATGCGATTTCCGGAAGCGCGAACCCCGCGCCGCCTGTATGTCGGACGAGCGCGGAAGATCGAAGCTCATTTACTCTTATTCTCCGCTCCTGGGAGCGCTCCCGCAGGGACGCCCTGCCCCTGCGGCGCGGCCCCGGCCGGATTCGCGCCCGCCGCATTCGTGCCGGTCGCGTTTGCCCCGGTCGTGCTCGTGCCGGCCGGATTCGCGGCCGCCGCATTCGCGCCCGTTCCATTCGCGCTGGCCGCGTTTGTCCCGACCGCGCTCGTGCCGGCCGTTCCGGAAGCGGCGGCGCCCGCCTTGGTGACGGAGATCGCTACGCGGAGCGAAGGCTTTCCCTTGGGCGCGGCTCCCAGCGGATAGAAGAAGACAGTCTCGCCGTAGGCGACATCCACCTTGTCGACTGTCGTGCGGAAGGAGAGTCCGCCGTCGTCCTTTCGGAGCCACACCTCCCCCTGAACGACGAGGGTGAGGTGGCCGCCTTCCCTGTCGAAAGGCGTCACCTGGACGAATATCACCATATTGGAAGCGACCAGTTTGATGCCGACCGGGGTGCCAGGCACCGTCAGACCCGCGCCCTCCTCGTGCCAGGAGCTTTGTTCCAGCGCGGGCGATCCGTCTTTGTTAGCTCCCGGCGAAATGATGACAGCCTGAATCTGTATCGACATCGCCCGATCCCTGAGCGACTCGGGCAAGTCCTGGGCCCGAGCGCGCAGGGGTATCGCTACCGCGAGGCTCGCGACCGCGAACCACGCGATGGCGCGGCTTCCCGTCACTGAGCGCCGCCCTTCGACTCCGGAGGCGGGGCGGCTACCTGCAGCACCGCGGTGCCCGAGTTGTCGAAACTGGCCCCGGAGGGGAGCCGTATGGTGAGCGCGGCCTGATCGTTCTTGGAGTCGAGGTAGCGCAGGAGATCGTCCATGTTGACGTTCTGGCTGTTCCCCGCCGCGGGAAGCTCGGCCGCGGCGGCCGTGGCCTGTATCTGCCCGAGCTGAGAGGCGGCGGCTAGGGCGGGGGCGCCGCGCCTGGAGAACGAGAAGCCGCCCGAGATTGCCAGCGCCAGCAGCGCCGCCACGACGAGGGCCGCGGCGGCGGCGGCAGGCAAGGGCAAAGCCACCCGGCGCCGCCACAGTTCCGTGGAAGGAGCGGGTCGCTCCCCTTTTCCCCGGGCGGCGAGAGCCTCGTCGAGCCGAGACCCCATACGAGTCAGCACGGCCGACTCATCCAAGCCTTCGGCCGACAGATCCGTCGCCTGGATGCGCAGGGAAAGTGAGCGGACAGCTTCGACGACCTTCGTACAGGCGTCGCAATGTGCGATATGACCCGCAAGTCGCCCGTTCCACGGCTCCGGTACCTCTCCGTCGACATAGGCGGAAAGCAGTTCACGGTCAGGACACATGCTTCGAATCCTCCCCGAGCTTTTCGAGAAGCGCTTCTCGCGCGCGGAAGGCCCGCACCTTGACGTTGCCCTCGCTTATTCCGAGGACCCTGCCGATCTCCTTGTAATTCAATCCACCGTATTCCTTGAGCACAAGGACCGCCTTGAGCTTTTCAGGCAGTTCCTCCAGTCGGCGGCGCAGTTCCTCCGCCGATTCGTTCTTGAGGACGGGCTCGTCGGCGGCGCCGCTATGATCGCGTTCACCGTGCCACCAGCGCTCGTAGGCCCTGATTTCCCGCCCCTTTCGTTTCGCGAAATTGAGCGCCCCGTTCTTGACCACGCGTATGAGCCAGAATTTCGCATCGTCCATCGTCGGGAATGGTATATCCTTTTCTATCAGACGGGCGAAAGCATCCTGCACGACATCCTCCGCGGACTCCGAGCTGCCTGTAATGCGAAAGGCGATGCGGACGAGCACGGGAGCGACCGTATCGTACAATCGCCGTATATCTTCCGCTCCGGGGGGGCCGCTACTTGAAAACAATGCCGCTACCCTCGGGTTACGCTTGGAGAGGGCGGGCCCTGCCGCGACGGAGCGCCGTTTCCGCGGTCGCCGGCCGGTTTCATGCACGCCTCCATGCGGTGCGTGCGGGCCCGTCTTCGAGAATTATGCCGCGGGCCTTGAGCTCGGCGCGGATCGCGTCGGCGCGCGCGAAGTCCTTGGTCTTCTTCGCGGCCGAACGTTCCGTCACGAGCCGCTCTATCTCGGCGACCAGGGCCGGGTCGGTCTCGGCAGGGCGCTCCAGCTGCAAAAGCCCGAGACCGAGCACCCGATCCATGTCGTATACGGCCGAGAGCGCTTCCGCCGCCCCGATGCCGGCCTCGCGCAGCAGCCCCCATAGCTCGGCCAGGGCGCGCGGCATGGCCAGATCCTGCGCGAGAGCGGCAGCGAAATTGTCGAGGTAGCCGCGAGCCGAGGATCCCAGCTCGCTCGGCGCGGGAAGGGGAGCTGACCCGACCCGGTCCTTGAGCGCCAGAATCCGCTCGCACAGGGAGCGGCGCGCTGCCTTGGCGGAGTCCATGCTTTCGTTCGAGAACTGCAGCTGCGAACGGTAATGGGCGCCGAGAAGGAAGTAGCGATAGTCCAGGGGGTCATAGCCCATATCGATCAGACGCTGGAGGGTCAGGAACCCTCCGGATGACTTGGACATCTTGCCGTTCGAAATCACCAGAAACTCGTTGTGGAGCCAGTAGTTCACCCATTTCTTGCCCGTGGCCGCCTCGGACTGGGCGATCTCGTTCGTGTGGTGTATGGGGATGTGATCGATGCCGCCCGAGTGGATATCGAACTGTTCGCCCAGGTACTTCATGCTCATCGCCGAGCATTCGATGTGCCAGCCCGGGTAGCCGCGGCCCCAGGGGCTGTCCCAGACCAGGGCCTGATTCTCGAACTTGGACTTCGTGAACCAGAGGGCGAAGTCTGCGGGATTGCGCTTGTTGCCGTCGACTTCGATGCGCGCCCCCGCCTTGAGCTCGTCCGGCTTGAGCATGGCGAGCTCGCCGTAGCCGGGGAACCTGCTCACGTCGAAGTAGAGATTCCCGCCGGAGGAGTACGTGAAGCCGCGTTTCTCTATGCGCTCGATGAGCGCGATCATGTCGTCGATGTGCTCGGTCGCCTTGCAGACCACCTCCGGCCTCAGGATGTTCATGCGCTCGCAGTCGCGGAAGAAGGCCTCGGTATAGAAGCGCGCAACTTCGAGGACGGACTCGCCGCGCTCCTGCGCGCTTCTCACCATCTTGTCTTCGCCGGTGTCGGCGTCGCCGGAGAGATGGCCGATATCGGTGATGTTCATGACGTGCGTGACCTCGTAGCCGAGGTAGCGAAGAGCCCTGCTCAGGGTGTCGTGGAATACATAGGCGCGCAGATTGCCGATGTGGGCGTAGTTGTAGACCGTCGGTCCGCAGCCGTAAAAGCCGACCTTGCCCGGCACGAGAGGATGGAATTCCTGGACCCGTCGGCCCAGGGTGTTGTAGAACTTGACGGTCGGCATGCGCTTCCTCTCGGTGTTGCGCCTCCTGCGGCGGCGCGGGTACTATTCGGACTATGCCAACACTACGGGACTTCCTCGAAAAAATCAATATAAGCGCTGAGACGAGCTTCGGCGAGAGTATGGCCCGCCACTGCAGCTTCAGGATAGGAGGGCCGGCCGAGGCCCTGGTGCGTCCCCGCGACGCGACATCCGCCGCGGCCCTCTTCGCGGCGGCACGCGGGGAGGGGATTCCTCTCTTCGTTCTCGGCGCAGGGGCGAACATCCTCGTCGGCGACAGGGGCATCCGCGGCATCGTCCTCGATTCGGGCGCGCTCGCTTCGGTCCGCGCCGAGCCGGCCGGCGGCGGTCGCGCCGTTCTCGTCGCGGAGGCGGGCCTGAGCATGGATGAGCTCTGTCTCGAAGCGCTGTGCCGGGGCTTGGGCGGCCTCGAAGATTTCGCGGGCATGCCCGGAACGGTGGGCGGTTCGGCCTTCATGAACGCCCGCTGCTACGAGCGCGAGATGTCGCAGGTCCTCGCCTGGGTCGAATCCGCCGGGGCCGGGGGCGTGACCGAGCGGCGCTCTCTCGACGGCGCCGAATGGTCGTACAAGCGCTCGCCCTACCAAGCCGGCGGCGCTCGGGCCGGGGCGCTCATCCTCGGCGCCGCTTTTTCGCTCGAACCCGCGGATCCGTCCGTTCTGGCGGCCGCGATGCGCCGCCGCCGCGCGGACCGCGAAGCCAAGGGCCATTATCGCCTGCCTTCGGCCGGATCCGTGTTCAAGAACGACCGCGCCTTCGGCAAGCCCACCGGGAAGATCCTCGACGAGCTCGGCTTCAGGGGGCGGCGCATGGGAGGGGCCGCCGTCTCGGACTGGCATGCCAACATCTTCGTCAACTCGGGCGGAGCGACGGCCGCGGACATGCGCGCTCTCATCGAGCTCGCGCGCGACGAGGCGAGGGCCCGACTCGGCATCGAACTCGAGCCCGAGGTGCTCATGGTAGGGGAGTTCTGACGGGCCGCTTACGAAGGTGCCTTTGTCTGCCGCCTTCTAATCCTTGAGCGCTATGTCGAAGCAGTCCAGCAGAGAGAGGACCTCCGGGACGGAAAATACCGCTTTTTGAATTTTATTGTTCCTTGGATCTATGCTGTAGCCGTGCGCGTTCTTGAATACGGCTTTTCTCAAGTCGGAACCATGAAAGAGCGTATTCCTGAAGACTGACTCGGAGAAATCGCTTTCCTCGAGATAGGTATTTTGGAAGGAACATTCATCGATTTCGCATCCCGGGAATTTCGTCCTCTTCATCGCCAAATCGGAAAAGTTGCAATTGATGATTTTGCAGTCCCTAAAGATCAGATCGAATCTCGTTTGGTCGCAATGATAGAAATTGAGACCCAGCAATTTGCATTTTTCGAAGGTTACGTCGATCAGGCGAACGTGATCGATTTTGGGGTTGCTCAAATTGCAGCCCGCGAATAGGCAGTTTTCGAAATGGCTTTTTTCAAAAACAGTTTCGGAGAAATTGCATTCCACGAACCTGCATTCGTCGAATTGCCTGTTGGAAAGATCATGGCCCGAGCAATCCAGGCCCTTGAACTCCCGGCTGCCATATTCCGCCGCTTCAAATACGCTCATAGTGGGCCTACATTACCATATCCAAAACTTCCATTCCATGGATGAGGCGAACAGGCGTGGGGAAATTTCGACAAGAAAGCCACAGAGGCACTGAGAGGAGAGGGGAGGTGGATGTATAGAGAGGCTTTGAGAGGAGAAATCGGCTGTCGAAGACCTTTCCCGCCGAGATGCAGGGAGAGCAAGTAAAGTGACGCGCAGTGGCGCCGAATGCGGGCTCCGCAGCCGCACGCGATGACAGCCTGGATGGCCTGAGCCCGTCGCGCTTGGAATAGACGTCGTGGTGCGGCGGGTGGCCGGGAAAAACAGTGGGTCGAGAGGCCCTCTGTTTTTCCTGGCCAGGCCCCGCCCTGCGAAGCCTTTTGAACGTGCCGCGGCTCAGCCCCCTTCGGGACTGAGCCGCACATCGCGCCTACTGATTCTTGATGAGAATGAACTCCACGCGCCGGTTCTTCCAGCGGTTCTGCGCGTCCGAGAACGGAACGACCGGCTCGCTCGCGCCGAGACCGGCGGTGCTGAGCCGGGTCGCATCGACGCCCTGCTGGATGAGCATTTTCTTGATGAGCTCGGCCCTTCCGAGCGAGAGCGGTATGAGCTCCTGCTGCTGCTCGCGGTCTATGGCGGCCTGTCCCTGGCCTTCGATCGCTGCCGCGCTGTTCGCGAAGCCCTCGATGTCGATCTTGTAGCTCGAGAACTTGTTGAGTATCTGCGCGATGCGCGCGACCACCCTGTTGTTGTTGTCTATCGTCGCCTGGTCGAGGCCGACGAAGTCGGCGTAGTTGGCGCGGAACACGATGGACGGCACCTTGATCTTGAGTTTGCCGCCTTCGTTGATGACGAAGACGTCGACCGTGATTGCGCCCTTGACCGTGGCCGTGTTGCCCAGGATGTCGCGGACGGTGAACACGAAGGGATAGTCGGTCGCCGATTGCACCAGCTCGCCCTGGTCGGAGCGGCCGTCCCAGGTGATCGTTGCGGCGGGCATGCCCTGCCCGCTCCAGGTCTTGAACACGCGCTCGCCCGGTCCCGGCGCGGTAGCCAGGCCGGCCGGCGCGCCCGTGGCGGCCGGGGCCGTTCCATTCGTCGCCTGGGCGGGCGCGGCTTCCGGAGCCGCTCCCTCGACCACTGCCTGCTCGAAAATCTGGAAGTTCCAGTCGGAGATGGGGCTGGGATCGTCCACGGACAGGGCGATGGTGAGCTCGTCGTTGACGCCGGTATTGTCGGGGCTGAAGAGATCGGGCGTGATCTTGACCTCGGCCTTCACGCCCTGGGTGTTGACCAGGATGGGCGCGGTTCTCGCCTCGGCATGGTCGCCCTTGAGATAGTCCACGGTGAAGACGCCGACGTAGGAACCCTGGGTGATCGCGCCCGAGGTGTCGCGCCCGTCCCAGACGATCTTCGAGGGGACGTCGTTGCCCTGACCGGAATAGCTCGAGCGCTCCTTGCCGTCCTTGTCGACGAGGGCGAAGTGCCAGGAATCTATGCCCTCGCGGAGAGTGACGATGAGCGTGAAGGTGTCGTCGCGCTTGTCGGGATCCCCCGTCGGGGAGATGCTCAGCGTGGAGGCCGTCACGAATATGCTGACGGGTCGCTTGTCGACCACTATGCCGTCCACGCCTCCCGAACCAGTGTTGCCCGCGGCGTCGGTCGAGCTGACTTCGTACCGGTACGTGCCGTCGGGCACGAGGTTGCCGGCCTGGTCCGTGCCACCCCAGCTGAAGTCGGCGGCCTTGTCCTTCCAGGTCCAGGTTTTGACGACGGAGCCGTCGGCGGCGAGCATGTTTCCCGTCCAGTCGTCGCCGGGCACCGAGCTCTGCGCGAAGTGCACCTCGCGCTTTCGGCTGTCCTCGTTGGGCGAGAAGAGCAGGGGAGCGGCCGAAACCTTGATGGAGGGGGGCACCGAATCGAGAAGCACGGGGCCCGCCTGGGCGTCGGCCTTGTCGCCGTTCAGGTACAGGACCGAGAGCTTGGCGATATAGTGGCCGTCGGGAGTCTTCTGCTTCGCGTCGTTCATGCCGTTCCAGACAAATGAGCCGGGGACGCTCTGTTGGTCCCCCCAACTGCGCACGACGGTTCCGGCCTGCATGTCGGGGACGTCCGACGCGGCTATTTCGAGCCTGTAGGATTTGACGCGATCGTTGGAGACGACCTGCGCCGAGAGGACGAGGCGGTTCTTGGGGCTGCTCGGCAGGGTGCTGAAGGCCTTCTGATCGGCGATGAGCCGCACGGCTTTCTTTTCGGTGTCGATGGCCACGGCGACGAAGTTGGAGGTGAAGGTGTTGCCGGCGGCATCGACGGCGCTCAGGCGATAGCTGTAGGCGCCGTCGGGCAGAGGCTTGCCCGCGTCGTCGAGGCCGTCCCATTCCACCGAAGCGTCGGGTCGGGGCGAGAACTTCCAGGTCCGCACCGCGGTGCCTGAGGAGCCGATCACCTCGCCCAGCCATTCGGCGTCCTTGTCTCCATTCTGGAGGAAGTGCACTTCGTTCTGGCCTATCGCGCCGACGGGGTTGAAGGCCGGCCTGTCGACGGCCACCGTGCCCGACGGCGGCGTCGTGTCGAGGATGAAGACCGGAGACTGGGCCGTGGGCTGGTAGCCGTTCTGGTAGGTCACCGAAAGATTGCCCTGATAGGGTCCCTGTGGAAGCACCTTGAGCGAAGCGTCCAGGCCGTCGAAGGGCACCTTGTCGAGAATGGAAGCCCCATCCTTGCCCTCGCGGCTCCAGACCACGCGCTTGTCCTTGTCCACCACGGAAAGCTGCCATCCGATGACGCCCTGCTTGACGGGGACGGCGGGGAAGAGGTTCTCGACCTTCTTGCTTCCCTGGCTTATGGGGCTGAAGGTCGCAAGGTCTATGATGAGACCGATCGGAGGCTGCTGAGTGTCGACGACCATGTTGTCGAGCCGCGATTCGAATCTGTTGCCGCCCCTGTCGACCGAAGAGAGCACGAAGGAGTAGACGCCGTCGGGGACGATCTTGCCCTCGTCTCCCCGGCCGTCCCAGGTGAAGTCGCTCGGCGCGGTATCCTTGAAATCGACGGTCCTCACCGCCTTGCCTGCGACGTCGAGTATTTTCACGGTCCAGAGGTCCTCGACCGAACCGGAGATCTTGACGAGGAGGCTCGTCTTGGAACTGTCGCCTCCGGGGCTGAAGATGGGGGGCGTGGCCGCGAAGGCGATGCTCGCCTTGGGCGGCGTGATCCTGACGACGACGGGGAAGGGGCCGACCGAGCTATGGTTGTCGTTGTCGTCCACCGCCTCGATCTTCACCGTGTAGTCGCCGTCGGGCACGACCTGACCCGAATCGCCTATGCCGTTCCAGACTATGGCTTCGGGAACGGGGACGCCCTTCTTGACGTAGAGGAGGCGGTCCCAGAGACCCTTGACGCCCTCGGTTTCGGGGCGGGATTCCTTGTTGGAGATGGTACGCACCACCGCGCCCTTGGCGTCCGTCGCCGTGAAGGTCCAGCGGAGGATATAGCGCTTGTCGGTGATCTTGAGGGGGATCACCAAATTGTCCTGGATCCCGTCGTTGTTCGGCGAAATGTAGGCCGCGCCGGTGGCGCCGGGCTTGGCTGGGCCCGGGGGCGTCTCGCGCCAGCCGGGCGATCCGGCGGGAGGTCCCCAGTTGCTGAAGGGGAAGTGCGCGTCGATCTTGGGCGGTATCTTGGCCGCGGAGCCGAGCGGCATCACCGCTCCGGCGCCGAAGGCCCAGAGCGAGCCGTAGAGCGGGGCGGCGGAAACATAGGGCTCGAGGTCGGCCTGCTCTATGCCCTGCTTCCCGAGCAGGGAGGTCTGATCGACCCTGTTCAGGGGAATGGTCGCCGTGAGGCCGATCGAGGGGAAGACGCTCCGCGAAACGTGGGCCGAAAGCTCGTCGGCGCTGAAGCCCCAGCCCGCGCGCAGCCCGAAGACGTCGGCGAAGGTGAGGGTGCCGGAGAAATTGGCCGCGAAATCGGCGAAGCTGGGCAGGAAGAAGTCGGCGCCGAGGCCCAGCTTGACCGCGCTGGTCTTGATGAGAAGGCCGTGCATGCCTATTCCGAAGGTGAAGGGCGGCGGGTAGGCGGTCGCCGACGATCCGGTCGCGCCCGTCGCGGGGAGAGGCGTCTGGTAGCCCCTGCCTATGTCGGTCAGCACCGCACCCCAACGGAAGTCCCTGATGAATCCGACGTCGCCGAGCAGGTGCATGATGCCCAGATCGAGGCCGGCGCCCCAGCCCAGGCCTCCGTTGTCTCCCAGCGTGAAGCCGAGCCCGGCGCCTATGTAGAAGTTGGGAAAGAGGTCCTTGGATATGCTGCCGTGGACCTGGGCCAGCGTGCCGAGGGGGAGGTCCGTCATCGAAGAAGGAGTGGAGAGGAACCGCAGATTCCCCCCCCAGACCGCATAGGGCGTAGGCAGGGAAAAGCCCAGACCGCCTCCGCCGCCGAGCCCTTCTCCGCCCGAAATATCGTCGATGCCGATGAAATCGGCCTCCAGCGTGGGCCGCTGCTCGCCGGCCGAGGCGGCCGGGTTCAGCATGTCGGCCCAGGGCGCGTCGAGGGCCGTGACGGTCGAGCCCTGGGAGAGGGCTGCCGCAGAGGGTAGGATCGGGAGGAAGAGGCCGCCCGCGGGAGGATCGTAAGCCCAAACGGCGGCGGCGGTGAGCAGGGCCATGAACAGGAATGCGCCGAGGGTGGACCTGCGTCTATTCATATGGATCTCTCCTACTTCGGGCCCGTCCGAAGACCATGCGGCGTGTCGAGCCGGCCCTTCGACTACGAATCGGACACGCGTCGCGGAGTCGTTTCGCCGCTCCGCGGCCTGCCCGTAGTATATCTCAATTGCCGGGCGTTGGAAGTGCCGCGACCGTTTTCCTATTGGTAGATCACCATGCAGGGCCGGGGATCGAGCGAAAGCACCTCGGCCGGGGTGAGCAGTGGCTCGTCGAAGCCCGCCCCGGGCATCGTCGATTTGAAGAAAAGCTTGAAGCCCTTGAGCGGCATGTTGGTGGCGAGCGCATTGTATGCGTAGCTCGAGCGCTTGAGCGCGGGAGGGCCGAATCCGTCGGCCGTATGGATGAGGATGACGCGCTCGAAATTGGCGCGCACCTTCCCGCGATCCTCTATCATCCGGCCGTTGAACTGGTGGACCACGAGCATCTTCACTCCCGGGATGCGCTCGCGGTCGAGATAGTCCTCTATCATGGCCTGGGCATCGTTGAGCTCGTCGGCGCTTATGGTGCCCACCTCTTTCATGGGCGAGGTCGTCCGCCATTCGGGGTCGAGAGCGAGATGCACGTTGGGATATTTGAGGAAGGGCAGGAGACGTCTCACGGCCTCGGCCACGGAGTACCTGCCGATCTGGTGGTCGATGAATACGAGCATGCCTTCTCTGGCGGCATAGTCGATATAGTCCTGGACGACCGAGTCCTTCAGATAGCCTATATCGCCTCCCGGCCAGCAGGTGCCGTAGATCAGATAATAGGCTCCGACCACTCCCTTGCTCCCCGAAACGTCTTCGTAGAGTTTTTCGTAGCCTTTGAGCAGTTTCGCGAGATCTTCCATAGAATATTCGCCGAGAATGCCCATTCGCTTGGAGTCGGGCTTCCCGTAGAAGGCGAGGATCATGTTGTTCGCGAGCATGGGCAGGTAAGCCGAGCGCTCCTCCGCCCGGCGAAGGAGGTCATCCTCGTCCGGGACGTCGGCCGGGCCGTCGCTCGCCTGCGCCGCGGTAGTGGGGGAGTACAGGTTCGGGAACCAGTGGTAGGGCGCGGGTCCCGGAGCGGAAAGGAGGAGGCCCGCGGCCGGAAGCGCCGCGGGACCGAGCGCGGAAGCCAGGGTCGGCGCGACGGCGGCCTCCGGAGCGGGCTCGGCGGCCATGCGATCGACCGAGGCGGTGTCTCCCGCCACGGCGGCGAGAACGCCGCCCGAGAGTCCCACGAGGGCCACGGCAAGGATGTAGGGCGAGTAAGATTTCCAGCGCATGATGGTGGACTCCGATGAGGCGATTGCAGTCGGTTACCAGTATCGGCATCGGGGCGCGGCGACTGAAGGACGCGACCGAGCGCGCCGACAATGTACTAGGATGACATGCAGCATCGCAAGGCCCGCCCGCGCAGTGGAGGCGATACTCTTCTTCGCGCTTCTGCTTTTGGCCGCGCCGTCCGGCCCCTCACCGATTTACGGCCAGTCGGCCATGCCTCCACCCCTGCCGGGCGATCGGAGCCTTGCGCTCTTCCCCGACAGCGCCGACCTCAGGTCGATGTATTGGGACGGATTCCTGGCGGCCCCGAGGGACGTGGCTCTATCGAGGCCGCCCGCGACCATCCGGGGGGCGAACGGAGCCTTCCGCTTTTCGTCGCGGCGGGGGTCGAAGGCGTTTTACCTCATCGTCGCAGCCGTGAAGGGAGACCTGCGCGGGCTCGGCGGCGAAAATCCGATCTACACCCAGGGCAGCTGGATCATCAAGCGTTCCCTCGCCGACGGGCGATTCCTCCAGGCCAAGGTCTTCCTGAAAAGCGACCCCGGAATCTTCCTGCGCATCTATCCCGACGGCGACAGGTCGCGGCTCGACCTCGTGCTCTACGGCGGCGTGATCAATCGGGAAGTACCGCTTCCCGTCCCCTTCGAACGCGTCTGCGTTTCCACGATGGCCGATATCGTCGCCTGGAGCCGCAATCTCGTGGACTGGAGCCTCTTCTCCCCGCGACCCGGACTCTATGCCGGCGTGGCCTCGGTGGTGGCCGAGATCCGGGCCCGCCTCGGCGGACTGCGCTTCGCCGACGACGGTGCCCTCGACTCCGAAGGAAACGCCGTGCATATCCGGGACGATTCTCCTCAGGCGGGGAAGCCCGGGCTCAACTGTTCAGGCTTCGCGAAATGGGTCGTCGACGGGTTCTACGAACCGCTGACCGGAACCTACCTGGACCCGCGCGCCATGGCCCAGCGGCGGATGGGCAGCCGGGGGGGGGACGCGTCGGCCGCCTACGAAGAGAGTCTTGATCCCTATTTCGGGCTCGACTGGACCCGAAACCTCGCTCTGGCGCTTTCCGAAGCCGGCTCCCCCGGACCGGCGCAGGGCCTCACGGGGGCCGACGTGAACATTGCGCCCTTTGCTCTTTTCGCGGCTTCGACGGCGGAGCCGGTGAACGGCGGAACGGTCTATGAGCTCTACAACGCCCCCACGGCGAGCTCGGGCTACGCCGCGCGCGGTCTCAAGGCTCTTCTCTACGTGCTCGCGATACGCGATCCCGGCTACATCTACCTCGCGAGCGTGTCGCGCTCGAGCGGCGGCAGTTTCGCGGCGCTCAGACGGCACTATCACGTGGCCGTGCTCGCTCCCTATTTCGACGAAAACGGCGAATTTCGGCCGGTGGTCTTCGAAAGCGACGCTGAAACCAGCGTCGAAGCCCTGGTATCGCGGGCGAGTGACGAAATGATCCACCTCGTGCGCGTCTCCACCCTCGGCGAATTCGACCCGCCGGCGTTTCCGCCGGCCGCTCCTTCGAAATGAAAATGGCGTCCGGTCGCGAGCAAACGCGAAGCCGCTTTCAGAGCCTGCGAAGCGCGCCGCTGACCGAGTTTTGAAAGCGGCTTGAGGAGTCAAAATGGCGGCAGCGGAACGAGAACGTCGAACGCCCCTCTGGGCTCTGATAGATCTTCCCTTCATTCTGGTCTTCGTCCTCTCCATGGGGGCGATGGTCGCCGGCGCTCTCATCGCCGGCTCGGCGACCATTCGCGAATTGACGCGCCTGCTGTCCCTGCGCACCGCGGACGAGATCGAGGCCGGCGTCCGCTCCTTTCTTTCCACGCCCCAGCTCATCCTCGGCGCACTCGAGCGCGAGGGCGAACGCGGGGGCCTCGATCTCGAGAGGCCGCGCGAGCTCGGGCCGCTTCTGTACGGCTTCGCCGGGCTCTCGCCCGAAGTCGGCACCCTGTACTACGGCGATCGGCGCGAGCGCACCTCCCTCGTGACCCGCGCCGCCGACGGTACCGGCCTCTTCGCCGTCCGCGACGAGAGCACCAAGGGCAAGCTCGAGATGTACCCCCTGGGCGCGGACGGCCGTCCGGGCGCACCCGGCAAGGCTGTCGATTTCGCGCCCACCGGCCGCGCCTGGTACAAGGGCGCAGTGGAGCGGGGAGGTCCCGGCTACACCGACATCTACGTCGACTTCGTCACGGGCGGGCTCGTCATTACGCCGTATACGCCCATCAAGGACGCCTCGGGCGCCATACGCGGCGTCTTCGGGGCCGACCTTCCCCTGGCCGGGCTCAACGACATTCTCAAGGAGGCGGTCAGGGCCACTCCCATCCGCGCGGTCATAGTGACTTCTTCGGGCCAGCTCGTCGCGACGAGCGGAAACGAGCCGGTCACGAAGAAGGGCGCGGACGGGAACCCCGCCCTTATCCAGGCCGCGGAAAGTTCCGACCCCGTACTCTCGGCCGCCGCCTCCCATAAGACCGCCGCCGCGTCGAGCGCGGACACGGACACGTGGAATGCGGAGTTTTCGGCAGGAGCGCAGAAGTACTATCTGAGTTCGAGCCCCCTCAAGGACGATCGAGGACTCGACTGGCACATACTCGTCTATGAACGGGTGAGCGCGTCGATGGCCCTCCTCGGAAACACCCTGACCGCGGGCATAGGCGTGGCCCTTCTATGGCTGGCTATCGGGCTCTTCGTCGTCGTCGGCACCACGCGCCGCATCTCCCGCTCGGTCAAAGGCATCCAGCGCGGACTCGCGGCGCTCGCGTCGGGCGATCTCGGCGTAAATCTCGGGAAAAGGGACAGGACCGAGATCGGCGGCATCCAGGGCTCCGTCGCCGGGCTCATCCAGGGGCTTTCCGATATCATCAGGGGTCTGCGCGAAGTCGCCGAAAAAAGCGCGCTCTCGGGCGAGACTCTGGCCGCGCACTCCGCCGAATCGGCCGCGACGATCACCGAAATGAGCGCGAACATCGGCTCGATGCGCCTGCAGACCGAGCGCCTGGACGGAGCTGCCGCGGAGGCGGAGAGAGCGAAGGACGGCATCGTTCAGGCATCGCAGACGGTCTCCGGGGCGGTGAAGGCCATGGAAGACGCCCTTGGCAACGCGAGCAGGCTCATCTCGTCCATGGCCGAATCGCTGCGCGAACTGGAGGCGAAGGCCTCTGCCCAGCGAGAGATGGCGACGCAGGTTTCGACGCTCAGCGCCGAGGGCAAGGAAAGCGTCGAACGGACCGTCGGCGCGATGAAGGGCATGGAGGCCGGAGCCGACAGGACCCTGGAGCTCGTCGGCATCATCAACGGCATCGCCGAACAGACGGGACTCCTCGCCATGAACGCGGCGATCGAGGCCGCGCACGCCGGAGAGGCGGGAAGGGGCTTTTCGGTCGTGGCCGACGAGATACGCAAGCTTTCGGAAAGCACGGCGGAGAACGCGGAGGGCATAAGCGCCACGATAGCCGAAAACGCGGAAGCCATAGCCGTCGCCGGCGAGACGGCGACGCGGACGAGCGAGTCGATCGGGGCCACGATCGACGGCATGAACGAGATCCTGACCGAGCTGGCCTCCATATCCGAGGCCATCACCGGGCTGGGCGGGAGAGGCGGCGAGGTGATAGCGGCCCTGCAGGGTCTGTCCGACACGGCGAAGGGCCTTGCCGGGGCTTCGGGAAAGCTGGGCGAGGGAGCCGCCGTCATAGCCCGCGCGGTTTCGGACGTGCGCAGGCTCTCGGCGGAGAACCGCAACGCGGCGGAAGAGATAGCCCTCGGCATTCGCGAGATCGACGAATCCGCGAACAAGCTTTCGGAGCTCTCCCGCGAGAACGCCGACACGGCCGCGTCGATCGGAACCACGATCGATCGCTTCAGGCTCGCGGACCGGACCGCAGGCTCGGCGCCGGCGGAGCCGACGCTCGAGAGAGGCGTCGCCGTCAAGAAAGATCCGGCCTGAGACATCATGCGCATAACCTTCCTCGGCACGGGCACGAGCTTCGGAATCCCCGTCATCGGCTGTCCCTGCCCCGTCTGCACCTCGCCCGATCCTCGCGATCGGCGCTTCCGCTCCTCGATCCTCGTCGAGATCGGCGAGACGAGGGCGGTCGTGGACGCGGGGCCGGAGTTCCGTCTGCAGAGCCTGCGCGCGGGAATCCGTTCGCTCGACCTCCTCCTCCTGACCCACGCGCACGCGGACCATATCGCCGGCCTCGACGACATACGCCCCCTCACGCAGGACCGCGTGCTCCCGATCTACGGCAACGCCGAAACCATCGAGGAAACGCGCTCTCGCTTCGCCTACGCCTTCGCTCCCCGCCAGGTGGGGGGCGGCATTCCGCGATTCGATCTCCGGCTCGCGCCGGAGGGAGGGATCGAAGTAGCCCCCCGCGGACGCATCGCGGACCTTCGCGCCGCGGACCTTCGCGCCGCGGACCTTCGCGATAGGATCCTCCCCATTCCCCTGCTGCACGGCATACTGCCCATCCTCGGATGGAGGATCGGCGAGTTCGCCTACCTCACGGATTGTTCCGAGATACCGGGGCCGTCCCTATCGCTCCTCGAAGGAGTCGAAGTTCTCGTCATAGACGGTCTCCGCTTTCGCCGCCACGAGACGCATTTCAGCGTCGACCAGGCGCTGGCCGCCGCCGCGGCGATCGGCGCCTCGGAAACATGGCTGACCCACATCAACCACGAGGCGAGCCACGCCCAGCTCGAGACCTACTGCGCCGAAAACGGGCGCCTCGTGGGCGCGCGGCCCGCCTGGGACGGCCTCGTCATCGAGGTGCCCTTGACGCGGTAAGAGAAAAGGGTAATATGGGGACCTGCACCGGCAAAATTGTCTGTATCAGTTCATAAACGTGTTTCCGCAACGCAATCTTTGCCAAACCGAGGGTGGGGACGGGGATCATGAAGATACGCGGCAAATTGATATGGCTGATCATAGGCATCGTGGTTCTGTTCGCGGTGGCGGGCTCTTTCTATTTCGCTCTGCTTTCCCCGGTCGATAAGATGGAGAAGGAGAAATTCTATTTCGTCGCTCTCGTCGACGCGATCAAGGAGCAGCAGATCGCGATAAACCGGCTTCCCTTCGCGCGCATCGTCAAGGCGAGCGACGACTTCGACGCCGCGGACAAGAAGGTCGAGGACGCGTTTCGAGGTCTGGGCAACGTGAAGGTCCTGCCCACCGTCAGCGCTCAGGTCAAGCGGGCCGTCGAGATAGTCGCCAACCTCAAGGCCCTCAACGACACCCGCCTCACGAAACTGAGGGCCGACTATGGAACGGTAGCGGACGATGCCAAGACTCTTTTCTATTTCATAGACGCCATCAGCCCCACCCAGATCTATACGACCAAGTTCGGCAGCGACAAGACGTCCGTACTCCAAACGGCCCTGCCGCATCTCCAGACGCTGATGACCGACGTCGAGATCATGTACGATTCCCTGTCAGCCTCTACGGATACCATTTCGGAGCAGTACTCGATCATCGACCATGATATCTCGGCGGCCCGTTCGCGGGCGCTCAAGACTGCGGGGCTCATCGTATTCGTCATCATAGTGCTGACGGTTCTGGGCGCGCTTTCCTTCGCCAACGCCATAGCTAAATCGGTCATAGGGATCGAGCGCAACATCGCTCTCCTCAAGAGCGGCGACCTCTCGGAGCGAGCCCGGCTCTCCTCGCGCGACGAAATCGGTCTTCTGGCGGGCAACCTCAACCACTTTCTCGACGGGCTCTCGACCTCGATCCTCCATATAAAAGAGATATCCACGTCGAACATCCGGGCCAAGAACAGACTCATAGACGCGGCCAATGAGGCGACGAGTTCCACGACCCAGATAGAGTCGAGCACGAGGTCCATAGGCAGGCAGATCGAGAGCCTGGACGGCCGCATAGGGGAGTCGGCCGGCTCCATCAGGAAAATCGGCGCCGGCATCGCCGATCTGAATGTCCAGATCGAGGGGCAGAGCGCCATGGTGGAGGAGGCGACGGCCTCGGTCACCGAGATGCTCTCCTCGCTCGAGAACATGGCCAGAGTCACCGAGCGCAATCGCGCCTCGGCCGACGAGCTGGTGGCCGAGGCGGAGCGGGGGCGGGTGGTCTTCGAGACGGCCTTCACGAAGATCGGGGAGGTGCCGCGGAACATCGGAACGATCCGCGAAATGGCGGGCGTGATCCAGAATATCGCGTCGCAGACCAACCTGCTGGCCATGAACGCCGCGATCGAAGCGGCGCACGCGGGCGACGCGGGCCGGGGCTTTGCCGTGGTCGCGGACGAGATCCGCAAGCTCTCCGAAGCGTCGACGGCCAGCTCCCGCGACATCGCCGCATCCATCCAGGCGATCGTCGCCAAGATCGACGAGGCCACGAGCGCGAACGCGGGGACCAACCGCGCCTTCGCCGCCATCGAGGACAGGATCAAGGACGTTTCGAGGGCGATGGCCGAGATCAACGCGAGCATCGCCGAGATTCAGACGGGCAGCAAGCAGATTCTCGCCGCGATGGTGGATCTGCAGGAGCGGTCCCTGAGCGTCAAGTCGGGGTCGAAGGCCATGGGCGAGGGCTCGGCGGAGATCCAGTCGATGATGGCGGACGTGGGCAGGATATCGAACGAAGTGGCGTCCAACATCGCCGAGATCACCCGGGGCGTCGCGGACATCGGGGCTTCGATCAGGTCGGTGGACGGCTTCGCCGAAGACGTCGGCTCCGGGAGCGCCCGTCTCGACGAGGAGGTCGGCCGCTTCAAGACGGAGCGGGGCGAGTCGGGCGAAGGGGCGCCCGCCGCGGCGGCCGGCGATGCCTGAGGCCCTACCGTGGGAGGGAATGCCGTGCCCGGCTATGAACTGGTCCTGATCGATGCCGACGGAACTCTCTTCGATTTCAAGCGAGCCGAGAGGCATGCGCTCTCTCTCGCCTTTGCCCAGTTCGGTCTGAAAGCGACCGAGGAGCTCTTCGAAGTCTACGACGAAATCAACGGGAATCTCTGGCGGAGTCTGGAGAAGGGAGAAGTGCGCCAGGAGGAGTTGAAGCGCGAGCGATTCAGGCTGCTGTTCGAAAGGATAGGCACCGATTCGGATGCCGAGTCCTTCAGCCGCGCCTACATCGAGCGGCTGTCGGAAGCCTCATTTCTGCTGGAGCACGCCGAGGAGATATGCCGGTACCTGAGCGGGAAGTACATCCTGGCGATAATCACCAACGGCATCCGGGAAGTCCAGCTTTCGAGGATACGCAACTCGTCCATCGACGAGTTCATCGACTACATCGTCATTTCCGAGGAAGCTAAGAGCAGCAAGCCGAGCAGGGGGATCTTCGAGTACGCCTGCGACCTGACCAAAGTCCACGACAAAGAGAAGATCATCATCATCGGGGATTCGCTAAGCTCGGATATCAAGGGTGGCGTGGATTTCGGGATCGATACCTGCTGGCTCAACGCGGCCTCGACGGTAAACGCGACCACGATTCTCCCCCGCTACGAGGTGAAGAGCCTCTTGGATGTCATGAACTTTCTGTGAGGGGGCGGATTTCGGCGCCGAAACTGGGAGTCCGCATTTTCGCCTTGATCTGAACGCGCCGGGAACGGTAGAATACCGGAAATAAAACCAAGTAATCACGATCGCGGTCGCTGCGACCATGAGTGGCATGTAGATTTCGAGCGTAGTACCCCTGTCTCCCGATCAGACCTTTCTGATCACTCCAGGCGATGGTCGCCCGGATGTTCCATACTTGAAAGCGATTCAAGACGAATTCCGGACCAATAAAATCTTGATGAGCATCTCGGGTATGCCGAGGTCGAAAGCGAATCGAGATCAACTATGCCGCCACGAACATGGGCCGGGACATCGACGCCTTCACGATGGACCTATATGTCTTTTTGAAGAATTGGTTCGTCAACCACATCCTGACCCAGGACAAGCTCATCGCACCCTACCTGGGGTGAGTCCCATGGCGCTCCGCATATCGTTCGCCGGCTTGCCGGGCAAGCGATTAGGATCCGGGTATAATGGTCGGCAGGATGGAAAACATGGTTCCGACCGAATCATCCTTATCCATTGCGAGCTTCTTCATGGGCGGCCTCCCCTGCGAGGATCGCTCTCGTCTTGAAGAAAAAAGGCAGCGCTGCGAGCTGTGCAACGACCGAGAACGCGACGAGGCCGGCGAGCGATTGGTCATAGAGCAATCCCATTGCCCAGCTCCCCAGGAACCAGAAGGCTCCAAAGCCCGTGTAGAAGATGCCATATAGGACGTGCCCCTCCTTTCCCTCGGCACCAATTTGGCCACGACTGCCTTGAGAATGGACTCCTGCGCGCCGATTCCGATGCCCCACAAGACGATGCCCCCGACCGCGACGATCGGCATATCGAAGAGGAAGACGAAGGGCGCGAAGAATGAGGTGAAAGGCCATGAGAGGGAAGTCCGCGAAGCCCGCCGCGAGCAGAGAGATGCTGACCAGATAGAACCAATAGCCTCGGCTGAAGCCGTTCTCCGCGGCGACCGGAGCGGAGGATTCCAGCTCGTGCGGCCGCGGATAGCGGGACTTGGCCACGACGAGGAGTATGATGACGATGAGGCCGGGTATCCCGAGCAGCAGGAACCCGAGCGAATAGGCCGAGAGCTTCGCCGCTGTCCCTTCTTTGATTGTGAGGACGGCGAATAGCATGACGGGGCCGAGAAAGGCGCCTATCTGGTCCAGCACCTGCTGCAGCGCAAAGCCCTTGCCCGCTCCCACTTCGTTGGCGGCGAAGGAGACGAGCGTAGTTTTGGCGGGATGTCTGATCGCCTTGCCGAAGCGCTCCAGGACGATGAGGCCGCAGGCGAATGCCCAGCCGTAACCGGGCGCCAGGGCCAGCGCCGGCACGGCGAGAAGATTGATCGCATAGCCCGCGATGGTCATGAACCAATAGCGATGCGTCCGGTCGCTGATAATGCCAGTCGCCAGGCGGAGCGTGTAGCCGATCAGCTCCCCAAGGCCCGATATGAAGCCGACGGTGGCGGCCGAGGCCCCCAGCAGCAGCAGATACGGCCCGAGAATGCTTCGGGCCCCTTCGTAGGTGAGATCGGAGAAAAGACTGATCACGCCGAGCAGAACGAGAAAGGAGTAGGCGGCTTTTCGCTTATCGGTCATGGCGCCGTGCGATGTCGGTCCGCATCATCCGATATTTGTCCTCACTTCTGCGCAAAGGTAATATGCAGGAACGGAAGCCCTGCGCTTTTCTGTGCGAGTATGGTGAGACCTGCGGAAATCGCCAACTCTCGAACTTGGGTTCGACTTTTGACCTTCTCCCCAGCCAGTCTTGCGAGCGGGAAGGCATGATCTGCGAGGCATAAAACTCCCCCCGGGCGCAGCACCCTGACTATTTCCCGAATTCCTTTTCGTTGGTCGCCCCAATGATGAAAGGACATACTGCTGAGAACGACATCGACGGTTCGATCGTCGAAAGGAAGCGACTCGGCCGATGCGAGCTTGAAGACGGCCTTTGGATTCAGTCGGGAAGCCTCAGAGACCATTCGCTCGGCGGGATCGACACCGAATAGCTCGGCCGTCGGCCAATGGATCGAGACGGCTCGCAACAAGCGACCCGTTCCGCAACCGATATCGACAATACGAGCGGGCCGGTCCCTGAGCTCCTGCGACTCGAGAAGCTCGAGCATTTTGACATGTATCGGTACGAAGAAGAATCTTTGCATGACCGATCGATCGTAGCTCGCCGCCCAGCGGTCGAAGCGATCTATGTCGGGATTGGGTGTTTGGGTCACGGTATTCTCTCCCCGGAAACATGAAGAGCCGTCTGAGGGGAGACTATCACCTACGGTCTCGAATAAATAGCCGGAGCTGAACCGGCCTCTTTCCTCGAAGGATCGGACATCCCGTGCCGGGAGCCGGGAACACTATTCGGCGGGGGCTGCGCCGACCTGTTCGCGAAGCTTGGTAATGTCCTTGGTCGGCGCGCTCCCGAAGAATCGGCCGTATTCCCTGCTGAACTGTGAAGCGCTGACGTACCCCACAAGCCGACTAGCGGAGCCTGCGTCCATCATCCTGGACAACATCAGGCTCCTGGCCTCCTGGAGACGTAAAACCTTCTGGTACTGCAGGGGACTCATCGATGTAACGGACCTGAAGTGCTGATGAAAAGAGGAGACACTCATATGCGCCAGATCGGCAAGCTCTTCGACCTTCATCGGCTGCGAAAAGTTGGCGCGCAGCCATGATACGGCTTTCTCGACTCCATACACGCCTGTGTTCGCAAGGCCGATCTGGGCTATACGGGTCCCGACCGGACTGCGCAATAGCCGGATAAGGATCTCGTCGATGACGAGCGGAGCGAGGAGTTCCGCATCTCCGGGCTGTGCCATGAGCTCGACTAGTCGCACAGCCGCGTTGATGATTCGATTATCAGCCCGAGTGATGCAGACTGCGCTGTTGTCCTGGACTCGAGGCAGGCCATGCGGAAAGACTTTCAAGACAAGTGCGGCTATCTTTTGCGGATCGAAATCGAGTCGCAGGCAAAGGTACGGATCGGCGAAGCTGGCTCGCGTAACCCGGGATGCCACGGGCACATCGACTGAGAATGAGATCATATGCGCTGCATCGTATTCGTAGACGTCGCGTCCCAGTATCACGCTCTTCGCGCCTTGTGCGACGATACAAAGGGCCGACTGCTGGACCCCATGCATCAATTCCGTGGTCGTTCGCGAGCGGCGAATGACGTGGAGCCCGGGAACGCGCAGCTCAAAGCTGCCGTCGTGCGGCGCGTACGCCTTGAGCAGGTCGGCCAGGGTAGCGATGTCCGGAGACTTTTTTTCAGTGGCTTTCAAGACTCCGTGCCTCCCTCGCGATTATCGCAAGGAGTGTCGGTCCGGGCCATAGCCTCGGCAGAACTCATGGTTTAACCATGACCTTGATGGCCCTGCGATCGTACATTGCCCGGTAGCCGTCAGGCACATCGTCCAGGCCGATGACGCGATCGAAAACGCGGCCGGGCGTTATACGGCCTTCGAGGACGTCGGGCAGAAGTTCTTTTATGTAGGCACGTACCGGGGCGGGGCCGCCGCTCACGGTAATGTTGTTGTAGAACGCTGAACGTGAAGCGGGCATGGCCTCATCCTGGGGCACTCCGACGCGGCCGACCGCTCCGCCCGGACGCACTATTGCGATCGCCAGCTCCATCGCCTGCGCGAGGCCGACACACTCGAGGACCGAATGGACGCCAAAGCCGCCACTGAGCTCGCGCACGCGCAGGGCCGTCTCGGCGCCGCGCTCGCTCACGATATCGGTCGCGCCGAACTCACGCGCAAGCGCGATGCGATCGGGATGCCGGCCGACGATGATGATTCTCTCCGCGCCCAGACGCTTGGCGGCGATCACACCGCATAGGCCAACCGCGCCGTCTCCGACCACGGCGACGGTCTTTCCGGGACCGGCTTTGGCAGAGACGGCGGCGTGATGGCCTGTCCCCATCACGTCCGAAAGCGTGAGAAGCGACGGCATCAGCGCATCGTCTTCGCCGACCGGGAGGACGAAGAGCGTCCCGTCCGCTTGCGGGACACGCACCGCCTCGGCTTGCGCTCCTGCGACTTCGCCTGATCCGAAGAACCCGCCGTGGATGCACGAGGTATGGAGATCCTCATGACAGAAGGCGCAAGTGCCGTCGGAGAACGCGAAGGGCATGACGACGAGATCGCCTCTTTTCAGCCGGCGGACCTCGGGGCCTATGGCTTCGACTATGCCGATCGCCTCATGCCCCATCCGGCGACCGGCATCGCTCGGCTCCATTGCCCGATATGGCCAGAGGTCGCTGCCGCAGATGCAGGCGCGGGTGACGCGCACGACCGCATCGGTCGGATTGACAATGGTGGCATCGGGGACATTCTCGATCCGAACGTCGCCGGCGCGATACATGATAGTTGCACGCATGCTGACCTACCTTCGGTCTGGACGGTATTGCTCGTCCTCGACCTTTTTCATCCAGTCGACGCTCTTGCCGCCTTGCTGTTCCTGAATGGCGACGTGCGTCATGGCCCTAGTCAAGGTGACAGAGGCCCCGCATACGCGCGCCGATCGCCCCTTCGTTGCCAGGGATGACTTCATTCAGGCACCGAATGGCGTTCAGCGCTCGCGGATAGCCGACATAGGGCACGAGTTGCGTCACCACGGAGAGCAGCGTTTCCTTGTCGTTCCCCACGTTGACGTTGCCCTGAATATGCGCTTTGAGCTGCGGCTCGCAACCGCCCAAGGCGAGGAGCATCGAGAAGGTCAGAAGCTCTCGCGTCTTGAGGTCGAGTCCCTTTCTCGTATAGTAATCGCCGAAGCAGTTGCCGGAGAGGTATCTCTGGATGTGAATCTGGCTCTCCGGCGATTCCCTGTACATGGTGTCGATCATCTCGCCGAAGATAGCCTTCTGCGCAACTAGGCCCTTCTCGAACCGAGACTCGGGAGAGGTGGTGGACTGGCCTTCCAAGGGGAGCTTGATCCCCCGGCTCTCCAGAACCGCGTTCGTGGCGTGGAGGAAGTCGAGGACCTTGGCGATCCCGCAATAGGGCACCGCCTGGTACACGAGTTCCTTTGCCTCGACAGGCGTGACGCCCAGGTTGAGGGCTCCGCCGAGCATGACCTTGTACTCGCTCAAGCACTGGCTCGCGATCAGCGCCGCCAGAATTACCATCAGCCGGGTCCTGTCGTCGAGATTTCCGTAGGATAGCGCTTCGTCGAAGGCGAAATTGTCGAACAGCTCGATGAGCTCCGGGTCGGTCGCCGCCAGCGCGGACGTATGATTCGGCAGCAATTTCTCATGATTCCTGCGCGCCGTTTCGGAGATGCTCATTTCTTTACTCCCTCCGGCACTCCCGGTTTCTGGAGCCAATCCGAGATCGCGCTCTCGGCCTTTTGGACGTTCCCGCCTTGAATCGCGAGTCCCTTCGCGACCCTTGCCGCCGGGCAAAGCTTCTTGATGTCGCTTTCGCTATGCCCCATCCCGCTCCCCTCGTGGGTGCAGAACGGTACGATCGTCTTGCCGGAGAAATCGTACTCTTCCAAGAAGGCGAACACCGCCATCGGCATGGTCCCCCACCAGTTCGGATAGCCGAGAAAGACCACGTCGTAATCATCCATGTTCTCTACGTGGCCGGTGAGCTCGGGCCGCGCGTTTTGACGAAGCTCCTCGCGCGCCACCCGAGTTGTTTCGTCGTAGTCCGCAGGGTAGGCTTTTGCGGTGTCGATCTTGAAGGAATCGCCGCCCGTGAGCTTCTGGATAATCCCCGCAGCAACTTCCGTGTTGCCGACCGGCAGATCCTTTACGCTCCCGCCGACGTAGTTGTTCCCCTTGCGTGAATAATAGGCGATCAAGCTCTTCATCTATAACCCCGTCATTTTCAGCGCGCTCTCGGGAAGCCTGTCCCCCTGCGGCGGGATCTTCGAAACCGCTTCGTCAATCCCGTGAAGTTCGCCGACAGTGAGTTCGACCCCGATTGCTCCGAGGTTCTCCTGGAGTCGGTGCGGCTTCGTGGTGCCCGGAATGGGCACGATCCACGGCCTCTGGGCGAGCAGCCACGCGAGGGATATCTGCGCGGGAGTGGCGGCCTTTCTCGTCGCTACTCCGCGGACCAGGTCGACCAGCGCCATATTCGCCTTCAGCGCTTCCGGTGCGAAGCGTGGAACCACAGTGCGGAAGTCGGTCTTGTCGAACGCGGTATTCTCATCGATCTTGCCCGTGAGGAAGCCGGCGCCCAGTGGACTGAAGCAGACGAAGCCGATCCCGAGTTCTTCCAGGGTCGGCAGGATCTCGCTTTCGGGTCCCCGCCACCAGAGCGAGTATTCGCTCTGGACCGCGGTCAGCGGTTGAACCGCGTGCGCGCGGCGAATCGTCTGCGCTCCAGCTTCGGAAAGACCGAAGTGTTTGACCTTGCCTTGCGCAATCAGGTCCTTGACCGCGCCGGCGACATCCTCGATCGGCACGGCAGGATCGACACGATGCTGGTAGAGCAGGTCGATCACTTCGACGCCGAGGCGCTTCAGCGAGCCTTCCACGGCTATCCTGACATGCTCGGGACGGCTGTCCGCGCCGGCTCGCCGCTCGCCTGTAACCGGGTCGATCTCGAAGCCGAACTTGGTAGCCACGACGATCCGGTTCCTGAAGGGCGCGAGCGCCTCTCCGACCAATACCTCGTTGGCGAAGGGGCCATAGGCTTCTGCAGTATCGAAGAAGGTCACTCCCTGGTCTACGGCCTTGTGGATGAGGGCGATCATTTCCCGCTTATCCCCGGCAGGCCCGTAGGCAGAGCTCATCCCCATGCAGCCCAGGCCCAAGGCCGAAACTTCCAGGGCGCTGCGGCCCGTTCCCAGCCTACGCTTCTGCATCTCTTTCTCCTCTTATCTCTGGTAACCGGAAGTCTTAGCGCTCAAAGGCCGGTCCTCTTCTCCAATTGTTCGGGGTATCGAGCCCCTTGGATCGATATCTTGGAGGCGGCGTCCTCGATCTCGCGCAGATCGTCGGCGGTAAGCACGACATCGGCCGCGCCGATATTCTCCTCGAGGCGGTCCAGTTTCTTGGTTCCCGGTATGGGAACGATCCATGGCTTCTGTGCGAGGAGCCAGGCTAGCGCTATCTGGGCCGGCGTCGCCTTCTTCCGTTCCGCGATCGTGCGGAGCAATTCGACCAGGGTCTCGTTGGCTTTGCGGGCCTCCGGCGTGAAGCGAGGGACAATGCTACGGAAGTCGGAGCTTTCGAACTTGGTGTTCTCGTCGATCTTTCCCGTGAGGAAGCCCTTCCCTAGCGGGCTGAAGGGAACGAAACCGATCCCGAGCTCCTCGAGCGTCGGAAGCACTGCTTCCTCCGGTCGCCTGAACCAGAGTGAGTACTCGCTTTGGAGCGCCGTCACGCTCTGTACGGCATGCGCGCGGCGGATGGTCTGAACTCCAGCCTCGGAGAGGCCGAAGTGTTTGACCTTGCCTTCCTTGATCAGGTCCCTGACCGTTCCCGCCACCTCTTCTATCGGCACGCTCGTGTCGACCCGATGCTGATAGAAGAGATCGATGGCATCGATCTTGAGCCGTTTCAGGGAGGCTTCGGCGACTTCCCTGATATGATCGGGCCGGCTGTTCTGGCCCGTCTGTACACCTTTGGGACCGAAGTTGAACCCGAACTTGGTGGCGATAACCACCTGGGAGCGGAAGGGAGCGAGGGCCTCGCCCACGAGCTCTTCGTTCGTGAACGGGCCGTAGGCCTCGGCGGTGTCGAAGAAGGTGACGCCGCGTTCGACGGCCGACCGAATGAGCGAGATCATCTCTTTCTTGTCGGGAAACGGCGGGTAGGAAAAGTTCATTCCCATGCACCCGAGCCCGAGGGCCGACACCTCGAGGCCGCTATTCCCCAGTTTGCGCTTCTTCATTGTGATTCCTCCTAATCTACCATTCGGGACCGAACCATGTCGAAGTGGATGCTGCATGCCTATTCGGCCATCCTCTCGAACCGAACGACCAGCTTGGTGAATGCCAACCGTTTGGGTTAAACTTACTTACCCATCCTGGCCGTCGATATTCGGTCTGCACAAATAGGAATATAGGGATTGGGGAAGGGGAATGTTTGCCTGAAGCTACGAATTTTTAGCCTGATTCGCCTGATCTTTACGGGAATGCCTAGAAGAGTCGATATAGTCTCACGGGTAGACCAGTAGACTGATCTTTTTCTTGACCAGCATCACAAACTTGAGTAATTACACGTTGACCGAATCTGACTGGGCGATAACGACCAGTCTGGTCGCCGTCAGGAGCCGCCATGACACTACCCGACTTCTCTGAGCTCGCAACCTCGCTCATAGCCAAGCGATATTCATGTCGAGCGTTTGCGCCTCCGGACGAAGCAAGCTTCGCTGCCTATACGGAACTGCGCGCATTCGTCGCCTCGCTCGGCGCCGGCCCTCTGAGCGGGAGGCCGCGCTTCGAGCTCGTCACCTCAGAGCCGGGCGATTCGACCGCCCTCAAGGGGCTCGGCACCTACGGATTGATAAGGAACCCCTCCGCTTTCCTCGCGGTCGTCCAACCGAAAGGCGTCGAGATACTCGACATCGGATGGAACACTGAGCTCGTCGTGCTCAAGGCGACCGAGCTCGGCCTGGGCTCGTGCTGGCTCGGCGGGACCTTCCGCCGTGGGCGTTTTGCAAAGGCGGCGCAGGTCGGAAAGGGCGAAAGGATCGCGATCGTGGTCGCGCTCGGGAAGCCGGCGCCTGACGCCGCAGACCACGCGATATGCAGACGCGTCGGCGGAAACGGCCGGAAAGCCTGGAACGAGATATTCTACGACGGTGACTTCGAGCGGCCGATCGCCTCGCCCGCGGCGCTTGTCGGTCTTGGGCTCGACTCCTCCTGGGCCGACGCGCTGGAGGCCCTCCGGCTGGCGCCCTCTGCGAGCAACAAACAGCCCTGGGCACTGGCGCGTTCGGGCGGAGCATGGGAGCTCTACCTGCGTCGTAACCCGGGGTACTATCCGGCCCTTGCGCGGCGCATAGGCTTTGCCGATATGCAACTGAACGACATGGGTATCGCCATGGTCCACCTCTCGCTCGCGGCGCGCGAGCGCGGGCTGGCCGGTGGATGGAAGCTGGCCGACGGCGCACAGAGTCCGTTGTCTTGGCCTAAGGGGGCCGAGGAAACGCGGCCGATGTTGGTCGGAAGATTCGAGTAGCCAAGAAGCCTCTCGGACGTAAGCTACCAGCCTGCAGCAGATGAAGAATGGTGGTGCTCTATTAGATTCTATTCAGACCGATTCAAAACTCGACAGGCTAGCCAAATAGCTACTCAACCGCTTGGTCGAACAGCTTCTCGAAGGCCGAGACCACGGTGTCGCCGCCTCGTGAGTCCAAGAGAGCGATGTCCGTTCAAATGGGCGGAGGTCGCCGCAACGCTGGTGTTCTCGAATAAATCGTGAATTACAGCTCTCGGCATAACCCTGTCCACTGAAAAGGAGGCCACCCGCATGGCGCTATCGGAGAATCCATGCCAGCGATCTGCCTGAGGATAGCGGCGTCGCCTATAGCACGAAGGGCCCGCCACTTAGGTCCGGCGAGGAGGGAAGAGAGCTGCAAAAGCCTCAGTGGATAGATGCGGTGTGGTTCGGTCTCCTGCGGGAGCTAAAGGTAGCGCCCGTCTTCCTCCAGGGCAACTGGATGGACGACACCACGACGACGATCGACTGCTTCGCGGATGGGCTCGGCCCGCGGGTCTGCATCAGGCTGCACGGCGGGGACCGCGAGGGCATAGAGGAGAGGAGCGGTGAATCCTGGGACCGGATCATCCGGCCGAAGGACAGCGAGCTCCGCCGCGTAGTAGATCAGGCCGCGCATCTCGGCGGACAATAGTTTGGCAGGCAATCATATTTCCCGCTACAACGATACCGAAGATGGGATCGATGCTCCGATCCTACATCTATCATGCCCTCGGATGACGCTCACCTTTCCCGTGTCCATTGCGCTTGGAGCAGAAACCGCTCCGAATCGATCTCGCTTATTCATTCGGCTGCCCCGCCTCCTCCATTTATTGAAACTTAGTTTAGACGATTAGGCGTCTCCATACGTCGCTATGGACGGATGGGATCTGGAACTACCCCATCGAAGAATCCGCCCGACCGGGCGATCACGGGCGCAATTCGCGAGAATGGAGGGGATATGGCAAGGATACTTTTCGTCACATGGAACGGAGGCGGTAATCAATCGCCCGCTCTTGGCCTCGCTCGCGCTTTGAAAGAGCGCGGGCACGACGTCGACTTCGTCGGACAAGAAACGCAGAAGGGACGCTTCGAGGCTGCCGGTTTTACTTTCACCGTGTTCCCGAACCATCCAGGAACCGAGCCGAGGTGCCTTTGCGGAACGGAGAGGCAAAGTCTGCTTATGCGCGACATCTGGATGAATTGCGACCTCGCCGATGACGTTGCAGAGGTGCTAAGTCGCAAATCGGCCGATCTCCTCGTGGTGGATTGCATGCTGGTCGGCATCTTGGCAAAGTCACGCTGCTTTCAGGTTCCCACGGCAGTCCTGGTACATTCGCTTTTTGCCTCCACGCTCAAGGTCCGGGATTCGATGATAATGTTCGGAAACAAACTGAGAGCTCAGGCAGGGCTCTCGCCGCTTGACGAATCTGAATACAGGTGGGAGAGCAAAGACCTCGCGCTCATAACCACCTTGAGGGAGTTTGACGATGAGCTGACGCCCCCCTTGCCTCGGGTTCGTTACGTTGGACCGGTCTTTGAGCAAAAGCCTGTCCCGACGGGCTGGCACCTACCGTGGGAGAAAGGCGATCCGCGTCCCCTGGTATTGGTCAGCTTCAGTACCAACAAAGACCAAGGCTCAGAAGCCGCTCTCCAAGGCGTACTCGATGCGCTAGAGCACCTTCCGGCGAGAATCCTGCTGACGACGGGAGGCGCGTTCGCTCCCGCAGCTCTGCACGCCCCTTCAAACGCTGCCGTCTATGGATTCATCCCCCATGAAGTCGTCTTGCCTCACGCGGATCTGATGCTTACCCACGGAGGACATGGCAGCGTCATGGCTGCCTTGGCTTACGGAGTGCCGTTGGTGTGCAAACCCTCCGTCGGAACGGATCAACCGATCATAGCAGCGCGAGTCGAGGCCGTTGGAGTAGGAAGAGCAGTTTCAAGTACGGCCGGTGGCGAGGAGCTTCGATATGCGGTTGAAAAAACCCTTCGTGACCCATCATCTCGAACGGCAGCAGGACGTCTTCGCGAACTCATCGGGCGCGAGAATGGAGCGCTCCGTGGTGCCGTGGAGCTTGAAGCATGCTTGTCCGTGTCGAATCCGGTCTGACAGCTGTGTGCACCCTACTCATAAATAAAGGTGGCTCGACTAAACTTGGCTGAGATGGGCAAAGGGGGAACTTTATGAGCGGAGGTATTCCGGACCGAGACAGGATGTACCGGATCGCCTTTCCGATGATCCGGTTCATGCACGATAACGCCTTGTTGCGGCTCATGGTCGATCCCGCGAGGCTTCTCCGGGATTTGGGGGTGAGAACGGGCGATACGGTCCTCGAGGTCGGATGCGGGCCGGGCTTCTTCACCGTCGGGGCCGCTGCTGCGGTCGGGTCGGAGGGACGGGTCATTGCCTACGAGGTCAACCCGTATGCCTGCGCCTATGTAAGACGAAAACTTGCCCAGCAGAAGCTGAATCAAGCGATCGTTAAGAATGAGAATGCCAGCCAGAGCGGTTTACCCAACCGCGATGTCGATCTTGCCTTTGTGACCGGACTTCCGCACGTGGTCGGCGGTCTCTCTGCCCTCCTCACCGAAATGTGCCGAGTGCTCAAACCAGAAGGAAGCCTAGCCTTCCGACCGAGCCGAGGCGATACGGAGACGCTAATCGCGAAAGTCGCAGTGCTGGGAATGGCCCATACTGACACGTGCAGAGGGTTTCTGATATTCAAGCAGAAGCTTTGAAATGGTGACCACCTGCTCACCGGGGCGAATCAGAGAGGATTATTCTCGTCTCGAGTTGGACGACCTCTTTCTCCCATCTGTGTTCCAGAGGATCGTTCAGCCGGAGGTACTGTCGCATGGAAGGACTTCAAAGTACCGTCACGCCCGGCCGAGGCGCTCGCTGCTGTCGTAGGAAAGCCCGACCACCGAACTCCGCTCGCGCGTACCTGGCCCTTCCGACAATCGTCCGGGTGGGTCCGCGTACAAGAGCAAGATGGAGCGGGAAATGAGCCGGATATTGCGCAGCGCGGACGGCCGTGCGAGCGGCATCATCCTCATGCACGACACCCATCCGACCTTGCGCGACATCCTTGGAGCTCTCATCGAGGAGCTGAAGCGGCGAGGATACACCTCAGGCGGTACAGCTTGCGGGTCCGATTTACCCTTGCACCGGCCTCGTCAAGCTAAGGACCGATGACAACCTTTGTGCCGTAGCGGATGTTCTCGTAGAGCCACTTTGCGTCGGGCAAGGTCAGGCGTATGCAGCCATGTGATGCTTTTTGTCCGAGCTTTCGCGCCTCCCAGGCGATGATCTGTCCTCGAGAATCGATGGGGACGGAGTGGAAAAGATACTCGCCATGGTGGAGCCATGAAATCCAATAGCGGGCTCCCTCGCCGAGCCTTGCGCTAAAAAAGGAGGGTCCTCGTTCACGCTGGACGAAGAAGATCCCTTCAGGTGTGCGGTCATCGGTCGGCGTATCGATTCCTGTAGAGGCGATCATCGTATAGACGATCTGCGGCCCGCTCATGATATGGACCTTTTGCTCGTCTAGTGAGACTTTGATCCATACTGCCTCATTCGGCTTCAGCATCGGGTACGGCCCGCCTGATGGTTTGAGCCAGTCGACGCTCCCGACGAGAACCGACCCCGAGGCGGCGAGAGCGAATTGCGGCGCTACCAAGAGAAACAGCGCCGCTCCGTAGAGAAATAGTTTTCGTTTCAGGCGGACCCAAAGACCCGGCTTCATTGTATTTCCCCTCTTTCCTTGATGAGTATATCGGCTAAAGGGTGGTCTGTCTTTCGTATCGGAAACGAGGCGTATCCCGCGTCGAGAAGCTCCTGCTGAAGGTTTTCGAAGGGAATCCCCGATACGGTGACTGTCACAACCCAGAACGTTTTGCCAAGTACGATCTTCATGTGTACGTTGCCGACAATGTCCTTCGTGCCAAGCTTCACTACAAGGCTATCGGCGTTTTTCTTGTCGAGGAAGGCTCCGACCTGATAGGCGATGATTGAACTCCCCGCAAATGGGTCAGGAACAAGTGTGGAGGCCGTCTTCATGTCCGGTGGCGCGCTGACTGAATCCGCTTGAGGGACTGCTGAGTGGATCGAAATTATAAGGAGAAATCCGGCCAGCAGCAGGAGTCCACGGGCGGAGTTCGCCCTGTCTGCCGCCCACTGCCAGGAATCTCGCGAATACAATCGATGTACTATAGTAATAGCCGTGCTCTCAGGCGGGAATATCGATTCCGCCAACTTTCGGTTTGTGGGTGATCGAGAAAAAGTGCGACGGGAAGTTGGGTCCGCAATCACGGCCTACCATAGATGCCACGGGAAGATTCGTTGGATTGCCGTAGAAAAATTTCACGACGCTAGTTGACACCGGCAAGCTCGCCCTCCACTCAAAGGATCCAACTGATGACTCGTTGGCTCAGCACCCATAACGGTACTTTTATCCGTTTTTCAAAAATGATCAAGGGTGAACTGCGGAATATCAGCAAGTCCTCTTCCTGCGGGGCGAGACAGAGCCACCTTAAGATTCTGTATTGACGAAAGGGCGCATCATACCCAAATCAGAATTGCAATCAAGGTGTGTTTCACGCTCCCTTCTTCGCAAAAAACGCGAGTACCTTCCCGAAAGCATCCGATGTAGAGTCGATCCTCGCCGACGTCGCGGAGCTGCAAGGCGTTGATCTCGCCGAGGCGCGCTTCGGTCGTGAGCGCCACGAGGAAGGCTACCCCGGCGCGCTTATCTGGCCAGTCCAAGGCGACCAGGGAGCGACGCTCATCCTCCGTGAGGATATCGCGCTTCTTGCTCTGTCCCGAAAAACGCGGGATGCCCTCGGCGGGATTCGCGGGGATAAGTTCGTTGCGCGCTGCCCAGGCGAACGGTGCTCCCACGGCAGCCAAGGCCTTGTAGTTGCTGGTGCGAGCCCTTTGGACGCGAGTCAGAGGAGATAGGCCTTGAGTTCGGCATGCGAAACCTCCGCGAGCCGGACACCGGCCTCCTCTTTCCCATCCCAATATCGATGAACGTTCCCCGCCTGTTCAACGGCATGCCGCCGAGTCATGAAATGCCGGCCCATTATTGTCCAGATGCATGCAGGAAAGGAAGTATTTTCGCTTCCTGCGCGTCCCGAAGATCGGCAAGGTCTGCGGCCGTCGCATGGTCGTATCTATCCGTCATGCCCTCCATCTTTCCCCAATTATTGGACACAGTTAATATGTCCTCACCAATGCTGGTCATGGTCAAGGCCTGGATCTCGCCGATTCGGAGGGCGCACGCGGCTCCGAGAAGGATGGCGCATCGCGCCCGTGGATCGAGGCCGACTAGGCTGAGGAGGGCGCAGATCTCCTCCTCGGTCGGGATCCCCTTCTCTCGCGTGTCGTTCCCGAGCTTGCGGAGACTTGCGGCCGGATCGGTTGCGATGTATCCGAGACGGGCGGCCTCATGAAGCGGCCCGGTCATGGATTGCACTATCCCGTTGATCGTCTGGTTGGACAGGCGGGACTCCGTTTTCAGTTTCATAGTGAAGTCCTCGACCATGAACGGCTTGACTGCATCGAGCCGGAGGGCTGGGAAAGCCGGCCGGATGTAATTCTCGATATAGGCGGCACAATGGATCACGTATTCACGGCCGATGCGCTGCCCACGGGCCAGCTTGCCCCGGATGTAGGGCGAATTGTCCCGATCTCAGAATTCAGCCCAGTAATCGGCGAGCAAGAGCGAAGCCTCCCCGCCTCGCGATGATTCTCGCTTGCCGTATTCCATGCCTATAAGGAACGCGCCCGGGCGCGTGGAGGGCGGGAGGGGCTTTTCGTCCAGGCCGAGTTCGCAGGCCAAGGCCGCGGCGCTCCGTGCGGTCCAGTAGCGCCCCGCGGCGTCATCCCAGACCTTTACATAGTAGCGGAATTGCCCTTTTCTTGAGCCAGGGCGCTTAAAAACAGAAACCGGCTTCCGAGCCATACTCCCCCCTCGCGCCCGTTTGGGAAACAAACGGGTAACAAGTTTGGAATTGCTTCGGAATCCGGTTTTTCGGTCTTCCTCTAATTCACTTCGCTGTAACCACTTAAAAGTGGAGAATAGGGGATTCGCCTTCCGGCCTCGGACTTCAGGCCGCCTCGGGTTCCTCTCGGCGAATCATCCGCCTCGTCCTCGTACCGCTCGGATCGGAATCCTCGGTTCGAATCTCTATTCGTCTAGGGATGAAAAAACCCGCCGTCCAGCGGGTTTTTTCTCCGGTTGGAGAATGGGGGATTCGAACCCCCGACCTATAGATTGCGAACCTATCGCTCTACCAACTGAGCTAATTCCCCAAGCTACCACCGTATTATCTATACCCTATCCCAGCAAGGAAATAGTGTCAAGCGGGGCCTCTTTTCGAGCCAAGAATCTGCACATCGATATTCCCGCCGTTCTCGAGACTGCTTTGACGGAGGCGCTGTGGCCGAAGAGTACGATTGTCTGGTCGTCCTGCTGCGAGAGTTGGAAGGTGATGTCGGTTCCGATCCATTCGGCGGCCCCCCCATGCATCGCCATCGAACCGTTTTTTGAGCGTCGAGATCTTTCACTTCCATGACCATTTCGCCCATGGGCTCGCTTTTCTCCGATCGAAAGCGGAATTCGATCTTTCCTCCGATCCGGCCCTCACCCAGAACTTCCTCGGTCCACCACCGGGCCAGACCGTCCAGGGACGTCAAGGCTTCATAGACTTGTGTCGCAGGGGCCTCGATCCCGATGCGATGAATGATGTCGACCATAGTTAACCTCCGGTCGATTCTTCAAGGAAGGTTTGCAAATCCGCAAGTTTCTTTTCCCACTGTCCGGACACCAGATCCAGATACTGCGTCATGGTTTCGATCGGTGCCGTGTCGAACTCGAACAATGTCTCACGCCCCTTTCGAACGCTCCGGACCAGCCCGACCCTCTCGAGGACTTGGAGGTACTTGGTCACGGCCTGCCTGGTGAGTTCGGTTACCGCGGCCAGCTGCGAGATAGACTGTCGCGTAACCCGGCAAAGTCTGACGATCAGCGACAGCCGGGTTTCGTCCCCCAAGGCGGCAAAGATATGCGCCTGGAGGAGGAAACCTTGGGGCAGGACGCTATCCGACATATTTGGCGATGTTCTCCAGCTGTTCGATCCATCCTCCCTCGTTCATGCGGAAGGCCTCGAGCCGCCGGTTGGCGGGTATTTTTTCGAACCCCGATTCGGTCACCACGAGATGGGTTCCGCCGCCGGTCGCCTCGAGCCTGAACTCTACCAGAGTCGGCGTCTCTTTGGAGTAGTCGATCGTGGCATCGACTGGGTAGGGGTGCCAAGTAAACGAGAATAATCGCTCGCTTTCCATCGCCTTCACGTCGACCGCCCATTGCAGGTGTTCGAAACCGGGGTAGGTCAGCTTCCCGGAAACCGTCTTCCCCACGACAAAAGGGCCTTCGAGTTTGCAGCCAAACCATTGGCCGAACTCTTTGTGATCGGTCAGCGCCTTCCAAACCCTGGAAGGAGGAGCCTTCAGGTCGACGTGCTTTTCCATAATCTCATATTATCAGTGCTTTTATCTTTTTGATAACTTCTTCTATATCTTCATCATCTGTTTTTTCAATAAACTCAACTTGTCTTTCTTTCCAATCAAGGTTCTTTAATTGATCTGCCAGAATTGCCCCATTGATTTTCCTTGATTCTATTATTACTTCAAAGGGATAGCCCTTTATCTTGCTGGTTATGGGGCATACAATTGCCAAATTGGTTTTTTCATTATACAGCTTGTAACTTACCACAATGGCGGGTCTTCGCCCCATTTGTTCATGCCCGGCTTGAGGCGTAAAGGTCAGCCAAATAATATCTCCACGCTCGGGTACATAGTTTTTTTTTACCATTCTTCATTCCCTATAGGAGTCCCAGTTTCTATGCTCTTATGCAGGTTCTCGGGATTTACCATCTCCATAAGTTCAGCCAAAGAGTAATCTCCTTTGGGTCTAATGGAGATCTTTCCATCATCATCAAATATCTCCACTTTTTCCCCATTCTTGAGATTATATTCTTTCACAAAAAGGCTTGGTATCCTAATTCCGAGGCTATTCCCCCATTTCTGAACGATAGTTTCCATACTGATTCTCCTGAGCTATAGGATATACATAGTATATCCATTTGTCAACCATATCTCTCTATGCTTTAAAATTTCAGGGGAGGATAAACTTGGACTTTCCCCGCTTTAGTGGAGAGTTAGTTACTACATAGTCGTGTGAATAGTCTACACAATTACTGAATCTGTGATATTATGGACTATGGCTGAGATAGATGGCAGGCAATTTGATCGAAGAGCCCTTGATGTCATCCGAAGGATGGCATTCAATCGAGTGGAATCGGGAGAAGAGGTAAAGACGGTCATGGAAAGCTATGGCCTCTGTAGGACCACTTACTATAAATGGGAAAACAAGAAAGCAGAACGAGGAGTTGACGATCTTGTTTCCGTGATCCCGCCAGGTCGCAAGGGTCCGTTGACTGAGCGTCAAAAATCGATGATCTTCATGTGGATCAATGGCAAGGATCCAAGACAATGGGGATTCGATTTTGGACTCTGGACCCGCAAGATCGTATCAGCACTTGTCCTTGAAAAATTCAAGATTGACATGGGACTAACCGCCGTAGGCCGCCTCCTTGCTGAATTGAACATTACGCCACAGAAACCGCTTCGCCGTGCGTATGAGAGGGATCCGGAGGCGGTGAGAATCTGGCAAGAGAAAACTTATCCCAAGATTAGAAAACGAGCCAAGCGCAGGCATGCTGAGATATTTTTCCTTGACGAGGCGGGGATCAGATCAGACGATCCGCTTGGAAGAACGTGGGCTCCCCGAGGGCAGACACCTGTTGTTAAGACGAGTGGCCAAAGGCAAGCCGTGAATGTCATCTCCGCAGTCACTCCTCTGGGAGCTTTTTGGTTCAAGGTCTATACCGGAAGGCTGAACGCCGCCTTGTTCAAAGAATTCCTGCAAGATTTCTTGAAGCATCGCAGGAAGCCCGTGATTTTGATAGTCGATGGTCATCCTTCACATAAGGCGAATCTTATTGCGAAATACATCAAGGAACTAAAGGGCAAACTTGAATTGTTCTTCCTTCCGGGTTATTCACCCGATCTCAATCCTGACGAGTTCGTTTGGAATCATATGAGGAACAAAGGCGTTACCAGGAAGCCACTGCGCAAAAATGAAGCGTTGAGTGAACGAGTCAATGCAGATCTTATAGAGATCAAAGAAAGTCCGAAGCTTGTGCGATCATTTTTCCAAGCAAAGAGTGTAGCCTATATTCTTGACTAGGTAGTAAGCCGCTTAACGTAACTTTACGTAACGCCGTATTCCTTTCTCTGTTTGATTTTCTATGTCCATGTGCCCATTCGGAACGGCAACTTATGCGAGCGTATAAGCTGCCTGAGCTCATTGCTGCCGCTTCCGGGTTACACGGCGCTGAAGCGCAGCGATTCTCGGCCCGGATGGAGATGGCAGACATCTTCGGGTCGCCGTGCATCACTGGCGCCGGGATGAGACGAATATGATGATCGCCCGCAATGCGGTGGATTGCGAAGGGCTGACGGAGACTCGGGCGCTTGCCACGTCTCCCGACAACGGCTGCGGATGGAAGCTACCATGGCATAGATCTCCTGCGGGCGCGGGCTTCGAAAGATTCATGACTGCGTTTGACCGAGCAGGCTGACGGCAAGCTCCGAGTTTGTGATCTCCTGTTCCCCGCCCGTGACTCTTGCCGCTTTCTTCCACAACTTGCCAGAGTAGCGTAGCATCCTCCGCCAGGGGAGTTTCCCCCACCGCCGGTCATGGCTTGGGCGTGGCGGGGAAAAAGAGCGTGGGCGTTCGCATTCCTTGGCGGGTCTCGAACGCCCACGCTACCAAACTGAACAAGGCAGCGTACCCCTCCCGTCAAAGCACTTCAAGACCTTATCGCCCTTGTCAGAGTCGCCGTCGCCCAATGGGGTTGTCCGCTCTGCGGGAAATGCCACGAGCTTGAGTTTCACTCCTACCCACCGCGCTGGACCAGAGGAAGCGACCATGTGCGGCTGCAGATCAATGTGGTGACGATTCTCTGCCGGGCTTTGATTGGGACGGGACGGCAGTGGACAAAGAGGATCTTGCCTGAGCATCTCATTCCGCGAAGCCCCCTGTGGAGCGAGAAGCTCGTGGAGCTTCTTGAAGGGCAACAGGACGCGGATCGCGGATTGGCCGATGTGGCCTGCGCGGCGCTGGGCTGTGTCGATCCGCGAACGGCCAGGAAGCACATCCGCGCTCTTCGCGCCGCCGCGGCCGCCAAGCTCCCCGCTCTCGCCGAACTCGGCGCCGCCGCGCCCGGGACCGGTGGAGGTCCGGACTTTCTTCCCGGCACCAATCCATTCGTGATCCTGCGCCTACTGTGGGACAAATTCCTCCGGGCCGCCCAGGAACGCTCCGGCTCACTCGTCGCTCTTTCGCTCCGACCGCTTCTCTGGCTCGGACCTGGGTTCGAATCCTTCGGAATTTTCCATCGATCGTGCATTCCAATCTCTCACTCCGCCGCAGTAAACCCCATGCATCACGACCAAGGAGGTCAGATGCATGGCTGAAACCGACTGGCAGAGCCTTTCGGACACCCGGTTCGAGAAAAACTCCACCATCCTCGAGCTCGTCGAGTTGCTCGTCGATGAATCTCTGTCCCTGAAGGAACGCAAGGATCTCCGGGACGAATACCGTTCCCGCTACTGCGTCTCGGATCGGACGATCCGCAACTACCTCGCCCGCTACAGGGACGGCGGCGCACAGGCCTTCCTTACGCCGATCGTTCGCCAACCTTCCCCGAGGATTCGCGACAAGGAGCTCGCAAACGCGATCCTTGAGCTCGTCAAGGAACGGCCCACCCGAACCGTTCCAAAGCTCCGGAAGCTTCTTGTCGTCGATGCGCGATTTGCGAATGGCATTGGAAAGGTATCCGATCGCTCGATCTACCGCTTTCTCCTCGAACAGGGCCTGTCCCAGAAGGAACGGTACCGGCTTCTCTCTGAAGATGGTCGTATGTCCTATCATCGCTTTCAGGCCGCGCGTCCCCTCGACCTCGTGCAGGGCGACGCCCGCGACGGCATCTGGCTCGACACGAAGGACGGCAAGAAGAAGACCTACCTCTTCGTCTGGATCGACGATTACTCCCGCAAGATCCTATCAGGTAGGTATTACTTCGACGAAAAGCTTCCCCGCATGGAGGATACCTTCAAGCGCATGGTCTTGCGCTGGGGCATACCTATCAAGGGATATCTCGATAATGGGGCTGTGTACGTGGCCAAGCAGTTCGCCTGGATACTCGCGCAGCTGGGGACGACCAAGCTCCACCACAAACCCTACCAGGCCTATTGCAAGGGCAAGGTCGAAGCCCTCAACAAGATCATCAAGAACGATTTCCAGGGCGAAGCACAGCGCGCCGGATTTCAGACCCTCGAAGAGCTCAACTCCGCTTTCACGGCGTGGACCGATATCGAGTACAACGTCCGCATTCATTCTCAAACAGGAGAGGCTCCCGACAAGCGCTTCGCCGACGCCCTCCACGCCGATATCCGACGCGTCGCCGACATCGCTTGGTTTGAAGCCCTCTTTCTCATGCGCGTGAACCGCACCGTCACCAAGTACGGCAAGATCAAGCTCGAGTCCAACGAGTACCCCGTCACGAGCGCGCCCTACGGAACCGTCGTCGAAGCCCGCTACGATCCTTTTGACCTTTCCCGCGTTTTCATCTTCAAGGACAAAGCCTGTGTCGAAACGACCTCGGTCTCGAAGCTCGTCAACAGAACCGCCACAACCCCCGAGGAATCGAAGGCCACCCCGACCGAGGTCAGCGCCCACGCCTCGAACTATTTCCAAGTCCTCCGAGAACAGCACGCCACGATGCTGGCCCAGAACCTCTCCCCCGTTGCCTATTCCAAGCTCTCATCCAAGGATGCCCCATGACCACCACGAGTTCCCATCCCGTTATGAACTTCTACGGCTTCGTACGCATGCCCTTCGACAAGGATTTCGAAAGCTCGGATGCGTTCCCCTCTCCATCGCTTGCCAACGCCGTCGCCATGCTCGGCCTCGGCGTCGAGTCCGAGGATATTCTCCTCGTCTCGGGCCCCATCGGATCGGGCAAGTCCGTGGCGCTCAGGTCCTTCATCTCGGCCCTCGATACCAATCGTTTCTCTCCGATCTACCTCCGCGGACTCGGCCTCTCTGCCGCCGACCTCGTCAAGTCGATCCTGCTCTCGCTCCTCGTGGAGCCGCCCTATAATTACGCCAAGGCCCGCGCCCTCTATTTCAAGTCAGTCGCCGAGCAGCCTCGAAAGCCCGTGGTCGCAATCGATGACGCACAGGACATGACGGAGTCCGCTCTCCTCTCCGTAAAGAACCTCGTCAATTTCGATTCCGATTCGAAATCGAAGATCACCTTCGTCCTCTGCGGCCAGCCCGAGCTCAAGGAGACCTTGCGCTACTCACGCCTCGCGTCGGTCCATCAGCGAATCCGCCACTGGGTCGAGTTCTCGGGCCTCTCGCTCAAGGACACCTGCGAGTACGTCGACCATGCCATCGTTCGCGCCGGCAGGCCCACGCCGGTCTTTTCTGATGGCGCCAAAGCGGAAATCCACAAGCGCTCCCTTGGTATCCCGCGGCGAATCAACCGCGTATGCCTTCTCACCCTTTTCGAAGGCGCAGCGCAGGGCCGCTCGATCATCGATGAGGCCAATATTATCTCTGATGAGGCGTAGCGCCATTGCTTCAGGTTACGCGGCATGCCGGGCGGCGACGCTCGGCATTGCCGTTGGCGAACGATGACATGCCAGCTCGGCGAGGCGTGGAGGATGAGCTTGGCGGAGAGTGGAAGACTCTATTGGCAAAGAGCGGAACACAAGGCTGGCGAGGAGTGGAAAGGCCGATTGGCAAGGAGTGGAAAGATTGGCGGGCGGGGAACAATCTCCCTGCTGATTCCGAGTGTAGATACGTTGAAATCCGCTGTCAAGTTTCCTTTGCACCCTGGAGTCTGCTTGACTGCGGAGGGGGAGGCTCTGGAATTGGACCGGGAAAAAAGGAGGCCGCGAAAATTCTCGGGGAATCGGCGGGCGCATTCGTTTGAGACTGTCGTGCAATTGCGGATTGAAGGCCGGGGAACGGGGGAGCGCAGCGGCAAGGCGCCGCGCCCCAATTTTTTCAAATCCTCTTCGCTGCGGGTTTCAGGCGGTAGCCACCAGGACGGCCAGCTTGGCCTGGACTTTGGCTTCCTTCGCCTTCAGCTTCTTCTCCGTCTCGACCTTTTCGATTGCGGCATCGAGGGTCCTCATGGCCGCTTTCTTGGCCTTTGCGGTTTCGGCCACCTTGGCCTTGAGCGCCTCCAGCTCCAGCGTCGCCTTCTCCGCGTTCGCCAAGGCGGCCTGCGCGGGCTTGATATTGAGATCGGCCTGTGCGGCCTTGCCCAGCCAGTTCTTCGTCGACACCAGCTTGCCCGAAATTCCCTTCCTCATTGCGATACCCTCCCCTTCGGTGAATAAAGTGCGTTCTTCCGTGGCCACCGCCACTGGACTTTCCTTGATCATTACGCCGCGCGTTCTCCCGGAATCGTTTGTCGCCACACTCATCGCTATGACTCCTCCTTCCCTCGTCTACTCCCTTTTCGGCTGCTTTGTCCCGATCGGACTTTTTCCGGCCTCGCGTTTTGGATTTCAACCGCAGTCTCGATGAAGAACTCATCGAGCGCCTCGTTCAGCACGTCCGTCACCGTTATCGCGGGACGACTGCGGTCGGGGCGATCGTTCTGCGATTTTATGTAAGCGTTCAGCCTCGTGCTGTTAAGGGGGGCGATCTCGACGTTTATTTTCTTCGAGTCGTCCTTCTCAACCTTGGCTGTTTTCTTTGGCATTGTTCGTATCCTCAGGTTGGGTCGGTGCATCGAAGTGCCGCGAGAGCCACCGGTCCAGAGCCTTATTGACGATGTCGCCGGTTTTCCATTTGGGTGTCACCCTCGAAGGATCTGAATTGTACCACTCCATATAGACCTCTAAGCGGTGCCGGTTCGCCGGCGAGAGTTCGAAATGTTGTTTACGGCCTTTAACCTTTGCGCTTCCACTCATCATTCAACCTAATGAGGATATATGCAAATTATGCTTCATTGTCAAGCTGACAATGCACCAAAAAGATGCATTATCAAATTATATCTCACCGAAGACGACATTGGTTAGGCCAGTGTTTTCCGGATATTCGTTAAATGTAAAAGTTTGGTTAATTGGATATTGACTCCTTTTCGAGGTCGACCATTGAAAAGTTATTCGACCTAAGAAAAGGCTGCGCCCGACTTCAGGGCGGCTGTTCTTTCTGCATTGCCTCCCTATATAATAGAGGGCATCTCGTTCATAGCAGACATCGCGACGATAGTGGTATTGCGGCGATAGTCCCATCGCGACGATAGTCGCGGTTGAAATCTTCGAGTATTTCAACCGCCGGCTGGGGCTGGGATGAGATCGAAAGGAGGAGTGAAGCCATGAAATGTGCGACCTGCACGTATGAGGGTGATTTTATTCCGATCGCTTCGGGCCCGATGATGACCGATCGCAGTCAGAAAGTATTCGATGTATCGATGGGCGCCGATCCGGCCCCGGGAAAACTCAATCCTCTGGCCGTTTGGGCCTGCCCTCAATGCGGTGTCGTTCAACTGGAAAGGACGCGGGAGTAGCAAGGCGCTGCCGCCTCTATTGCGCAGCCGTTGGTTTGATGCTCAAATTCGAGCGAGAGGGATGCTTGCGAACCGTTTGATGCAGGAACCTCTCCCCTGCCGTTCGCATCGGCGGCTTCACTCGGCAGTATGGGTTTCCGGCGATTCCGTGGCGGCTTGGGGAGCGACGACCGCCCCGGGATACGAGTTCTTCCAGCTCTCGGATATCTCCATCGTCGAACTCCTCTCCTCCCGAGTCGTATCAAAGCCAACCGAGTTTCGAGAACGGCTCGAGGGCCTTGGTCTTCACCTTCACCTCGACGGACAAGCCCGGGATGAGGGAGATCTGGCCCTTGTCGATGGAGATGCGCACGGGGACTCTCTGGGTCGTCTTGGTGAAGTCGCCGATGGAGAAGGGCGGCGTGACGATGCCCGCCCCGATGAGCTCGACCCTGCCGCTGAAGGTCCGACCCCCGAAGGCGTCCACCGTGACCTCGACGGGCGCGCCTATCTCGATCCTGCCAATCTTCGTCTCCTCGAAGTTGGCCGTGATCCAGAGCCTGTCCAGATCGTTGATCGTGTAGATGGTCTGCCCCGGCTGGACGACGTCGCCCGGCATCATGAGCTTCCTGGCTACGACTCCGTCGATCGGGGAGTCTATTTTCGTGTTGAGCAGCTGGTTTTCTATGACGCCGAGCTGGGCGCCGGCGGTGTCGACCTGGGCGAGGGCGATGTCGTACTGGGCCTGGGCGGCCTCGAGCGCATTGACGGCGTGGTCGTTCTGCTCCTTGGTCATCGCGCCGGTGCCGAAGAGTATGCGCGCCCTGTCGGCGTCGCTCTGCGCCCGGTCGAGGTTGATCTTGGAGAGCGCGACGTTGCGTTTTGCGTAATCGAGGGAGGCGGAGGCCTGAGCCTCCTGAGCGTGCAGGTCCGTGTCGTCGAGGACGACGAGGAGGCGCCCGGTCTCCACCTTGTCGCCCTCCTCGGCCAGGAGACCGGATATGCGGCCGAGCATCTTGGAGCTGACGTCGACATGGTCTCCGTCGATCGCCGCGTCGTCGGTGCTCACGTAATTGATCGTGTCGACGAGCCAGCGCAGGCCGAGCACGAGTCCCACGCCGGCGAGCACGATCAGTATCACCGTGCCGAAGACGACCGGCCCCTTCCTCGCCTTTTTGCCGGCATCGGGCGCTCCGCCCTTGGCTCCCTGCGGCGCGGAGCCCTTGCCCGTCCTGTTCGTATCGCTCATCGCTATACCCCTTGCTCGTCCACGTAGGCGCCGGTGAACTGGCTGTTGTAGAGGTCGGCGTAGAAGCCTCCCTTCGCGAGCAGCTCGGCGTGCCGGCCCATCTCTATGATGCTCCCGTCCTTCATGACGAGTATCGATTCCGCGTCGCGGATGGTCGAGAGCCTGTGCGCTATCACGAAGCTGGTGCGCCCGCGCATGAGCTCCTGCATGGCCTTCTGGATATAGGCCTCGGTCCTGGTGTCGACGCTGCTCGTCGCCTCGTCGAGGATCAGGATCGAGGCATCGGCCAGGATCGCGCGCGCGATCGTGATGAGCTGTTTCTCGCCCTGCGAAATGTTCGAAGCCTCTTCGTTGAGGACCGTATCGTAGCCCTCGGGCAGGGCGCGGATGAAGTGGTCGGCGTGGGCCGCCTTGGCGGCCTCCACGACGTCTTCGGCCGTGGCCCCCTCCCGGCCGTAGGCGACGTTCTCCCGGATCGAGCCGTTGAAGAGCCAGGTGTCCTGGAGGACCATGCCGAACATCGTGCGCAGATCGCTGCGCCTGAGCTCGCGCGTGTCGACGCCGTCGACCAGGATGGAGCCGCCCGAGATTTCGTAGAATCGCATGAGCAGATTCACCAGTGTGGTCTTGCCCGCGCCGGTGGGGCCGACGATGGCTATCGTCTGTCCCTGCCCGACCTTGATGTTCATGTCGTTCATCAGGATGGAGTCTTCCGTGTAGCCGAAGCGCACGTGGCGGAACTCCACCTCGCCCCGGGGCGAATCGATGCTCGCCGCGTCGACCTTGTCGGGAATCTCCTCGCTCTCCTCGAGGACCTCGCAGACGCGCTCGGCCGAGGCCAGGGTGGACTGGAGGACGTTGGCGATATTGGCCGTCTGGGCGATCGGCTGCGTGAACTGCCGGGAATACTGGATGAAGGCCTGGATGTCGCCCAGCTTGAGCGCCTTCCTCGCGGTCATGATCCCGCCCACGACGCAGATGACGACGTAGCCGATGTTGTTGATGAAGTTCATCATCGGCATGATGACGCCGGAGACGAATTGGGCCTTCCAGGCCGCGTCGAAGAGCCTGGCGTTGATGGCCTTGAACTGGCGGACCGACTCGCCTTCCCGGCCGAATGCCTTCACTATCACATGGCCGGTGTACATCTCCTCGACATGCCCGTTGAGCTCGCCGAGCTCCTTCTGCTGCGCGCCGAAGCTCTTCTGCGAAACCTTGGTGATGTTGAGCGTGGCGAGGAGGGAGGCGGGCAGGGTGACCAGGGCTATGAGGGTGAGCCAAGGGCTGATCGTCACCATCATCACGAGGACTCCGACTATGGTGCACACGGAGGTGATGAGCTGCGTGAGGCTCTGCTGCAGGGTCGTGCTGATGTTGTCGATGTCGTTCGTCACGCGGCTCATGATTTCGCCGTGGGTCTTCGAGTCGAAGTACTTGAGGGGCAGGCGCGCGAGCTTGTCGTTCACGTTGCGGCGCATCTCGTAGACGATGCCCTGCGAGATGCCGGCCATCTGGTACTGCTGGATGTAGCTGAACAGGGTGCTGAGGAGGTAGAGGCCGACGAGGAGGAGGAGAGTCCCGCTGATGTAGCCGAAATCGATGGAGGGCATCGGCTTGTGCAGGAAGACCGACATGTACTTCGCGATGAGTCCGTCGTAGAGTTTGGTCGTCACGAGTCCCAGGAGCTTGGGTCCGACGATGGTGAATATGGTGCTGAGCACGGCGAAGCCGAAGACCATGGTCAGCTTCGCGCGCCGCGGGGCGAAGTAGGTCAGGAGGAACGTGATGGTCTTCTTGGAGTCCTTGGGCTTCTCGGCGGGGCCCGAGCCCATTCCGCCCATGAAGCCGCCGCCGCCCGGCCGCCCGAAGGAGCGCTGTCTCGGAGCCGTTCCCTGCGACTGTCTACTCGCGGTGTCGCTCATGCGATCTCCTCTTCGGAGAGCTGTGACGCGACGATCTCTTTGTAGACCGCGCAGCTCTCGTAGAGCTCGCGGTGCGTGCCCATGCCGGCTATCCGCCCTTCGTCCAGCACGATGATGCGGTCCGCGTCCATGACCGTCGCGACTCTCTGGCCCACTATCAGCACGGTGGCCTCCGAAGTCTCGGTCCTGAGGGCGGCCCGCAGGCGGGCGTCGGTCTTGAAGTCGAGGGCGGAAAAACTGTCGTCGAAGAGGTAGATCTCGGGTCTGCGCACGAGCGCGCGCGCGATGGAGAGACGCTGCTTCTGCCCGCCCGAGACATTGGTTCCGCCCTGGGCTATGAGGGAGTCCATACCGTCCTGCATGCCGGATATGAACTCTTCCGCCTGGGCGATGCCGGCCGCCCGCGCGACCTCCTCCTCGTCGGCCTCCTCGTTGCCGTACCTGATGTTCTCCGCGATGCTGCCCGAGAACAGGACCGCTTTCTGGGGCACGAAGCCTATCCTGGAGCGCAGGGCCTCCTGGCTCATCTCGCGGATGTCGACTCCGTCGATCAGTATGCTCCCCGAGTCGACGTCGTAGAAGCGCGGGATGAGACTGATGAGGGTCGACTTGCCCGATCCCGTGCTGCCTATGACGGCGGTGACCTCGCCGGGCCGGGCCGAGAAGCTGACGTCCTTCAGGGCGGGGACCTCGGCGCCGTGGTAGCTGAAGGTGACGTTGCGGAACTCTATGTAGCCCTTCTTCCCGGCTTCGGGGCTCCGGGCGACGGCTGGATCGAAGATGTCGGGAACCGTGTCGAGCACTTCGTTTATCCTCTGCGCCGAGGCCTGGGCGCGCGGGAGCATGATGAACATGAAGCTGGCCATGAGGAGGGAGAAGAGGATCTGCATGGCGTACTGGAGAAAGGCCATCATGTTGCCGACGTTCGAAGTGCCCCGGTCGACGCGTTTCGAGCCGAACCAGATTATCGCGACCGTGGTGAAGTTCATCACGAACATCATCACCGGGATGAGGACGGCGAAGAGCCGGTTGACCTGGACCGAAACCGTCATGAGGTCGAAGTTGGCATCTTCGAAGCGGCGCTTCTCGTCGTCCACCCGGTTGAAGGCCCTGATGACGCGTATCCCCGTGAGCCCCTCGCGGAGCACGAGATTGATCTTGTCGATCTTCTTCTGGATGGCCCGGAAGAGGGGGAAGCCCTTGACGGCGACCGTGAGGATGACGGCGGAGAGGAGCGGTATCACCGCCACGATGACCCAGGAAAGGCCCCGGTCCTTGGACACGGCCATGATGATGCCGCCGATCATCATGATCGGGGCGCTGATCATCATCCGCATCATGAGGAGAACGACCATCTGCACCTGGGTGACGTCGTTCGTGGTCCGCGTGACGAGGGATGGGGTGCCGAACCTGTCGAACTCTCGGAGCGAAAAGCCGGACACGTGGGTGAAGATATCGTCGCGGATCAGGGCTCCCATGCCCATCGAAGCGTGAGACGAGAGGTAGCTCGCCGCGACGGCGCAGGCCGAGCCTCCCAGGGCCACCAGCAGCATCTCGAGGCCCGTCTGGAGGATGAAGTTGATGTCTCCGTTGGTGATGCCCTTGTTCACGATGTCCGACATCAGGGTCGGCAGGTAGAGGTCGGACAGGCACTGGAAGAACACCACGGCGACGACGGCCGCCACCGGAACGGCGTAGGGGCGGAGGTACCTGAACAGCTTCAGCATCGCGCGGCTCTCACTCCGAGTCTTCCGAAGCGGTCGCCCGTTCCAGGTCGGCCCGGGCGATGAGGGCGTCGATGCGCCTGTTGGTGACCGCGAAGTCCATCCTGAGCAGGTCGAATTTCGCCGAGCGCAGGTCCACGTCCTTCGCCGTGCCCGCGGCCATCCGGCCCTGCATCACGCGAAGATTCTCCTCCGCCTCGGCGACCATCGACTCGGTGGAGCCGAGATCGCGCATCGCGCGCTCGAGGTCGACGATGCAGGTCTCGACGTCCATCACGACGGCCTGCCGCCGGCTTTCCTCGTCGGCCTTCGCCTTGGTCGCGGCGAGGGTCCGGGATTTCACGTCGTCGAGGGCGGCGGGGATCCCTCCGATGTCGTAGGTCACCTGGAGGCCCAGGGCCCAGGTCCCCGTGAAGAGCCAGGGATCGGTCTGGAAGACGGCGCGCTGATTGGGGTCGGCCAGGGTATAGTTGCCGGTCAGGGCTACGGTCGGGTAGAGGGCCGAGCGCGAGAGGGCGATCGCGTGCTCCGCGAGCTGACATTCCAGTTCGGCTGTGCGCGTCTCGGGCCGCCTCGCCAGGGCGCTCGACACGAGTGCCGTTTCGTCCGGGGAGGCGGAGGCTTCCGGCAGGGGCGCGGTATCCGGCTTCGTCGTGAGCTCGAAAGGGGCTGCGGCGTCGGGGGCCGCCGTCGAAATGCTCAGGGCGGGGAGGTTCATGCCCACCAGCGAGGCGAGGGCCAGAAAGGCCCTCCTGCGGAGGGCCCGGGCGTCGGTCAGATCCTCGGCCGCCTGCTCGAGGCGCATCTGAGCGCCGAGCTGATCGGCCCGCGTCGCGACGCCTTCGCCGAACTGTTGGGCGGCGAGCCGGCTGTCTTCCTTCATGAGCTCGAGGTTCTGTTCGAGGGTGGATACGTTGTAGTTCGCTCGGACCGCTTCCCAGTAGGCCTTCCTCACCTCGAAGACCAGGGACCGCCTCGCCGTCTCCCGGGCAACGTCCTTGATCCGGGCTTCGAGGCCGGCCATCGCCGTGTTCTCTTCTTCCTTATTGCCGTCGTAGACGGGCCACTCGAGGTTGAGCCCGAAGGAATACTCGTTCAGCAGGGAAGGGAAAGCCAGCGAAACCGGATAGCCGTCGAAGACTGTGCTGAACGAAGTGTCGGAGGTCGGGAGCTCGCTGAGCCGCGTGTAGCCCGCGCCGGCGGAGAGGGAGGGAAGACTTTTCCATTTCGTCGAATCGGCCTGGGCGCTCGCCGACTTCCAGTCCAGGTCTGCACTCTCGACCCTCGGGTCCGTGGAAAGAGCCAGTGTCACCGCCTCGTCCATGGAAAGCGCCTTGGATAGGTTGGCGGTCCGCGGCGCGGGGATGCCCGTCTGTGCGGGCGCCGCCTGGGCCGCGACGCCGAGGGCGAACGCGAGCGCCACGACCGCGGAGGCCAGGGTTCTCGTCCGGAGGCGGCTGTACGAAAGCTCCGCGTTCCTGAAGATCGGCTCGATCAATCGCGCTTCCCCTCGTCCGATTCCGCATGCCGCGCCATGTGCTCCCTCATGACGCGCCTCATCCGCATCCGGGCGATGAAAGAGCTGCCCCGTCCGGACAGGAGAATCTTGGCCAGAATCAAGAGGCAGACTGCGTCCCAGAATCCCAGGGCGGGCAGCCCGAGGATCCCGGACATCACGCGGTTCCACAGCAGCATCACCACGACGCTCGCCGCAGCCAGTACGGCCGCGGCGATGGCCGCCCACCTGGCCGCGGTCAGGGCTTTTCGGCCCGCGCTCATTTCTTTCCACCGCGGGTGCCTCGCCCACATAGCATCTCCGTGCATCATAGTTTCCTCCCATTCATGCCCCCGCCCATTCCGACAGCGCGTCCGCGAGGCGCTTGATCGCGTAGCGTTTTCGCGCTCCCAGGGTGTCAGGGGATATCCCCGTCGACTCCGCGAGTTCCTTGAAGGTCAGCCCGTCCAGGGCCTGGGCTTCTATCACCGTGCGCTGTTCCTCGCTCAGATCCTCGATCGCTTCGTAGAGAGCCTCCGTCAGCTCGGCCTGTTCGGCGAGCTCCGCCGGATCAAGGCCGGCGGCCTCGACTATCTCGGCGATGAGTTCCTCGGAGACCTCGGTCTCGCCGGTTTCCTTCCGCATCCTGCGGTGCCGCCAGAGGTCGCGGACTCGATTGCGGAGAGACGTGAAGAGCCAGGCGGCCAGATCTTCCACCGAATCCAGCGCCTCTGTGTCGGCGAGGGCCTTCTCGAAGGCCTCCTGCACGAGGTCCTCGGCGTCCGAGAGACTTCGCGTGGCCCCGGCCGCCCAGGAAAGAAAGCCCTGTCTGTTCTGACGATATGTTCTTTCGATATCCGATTCCCGGTCCTTGATCATTCTCTCCCATACCTTCCATGACGTTCGAGCAGAGGAATTTGTGTATTGTCCGGCAAAAAAAGTCTACTGGCGGTCCCGCTTCCCGACCCTTTCATACGCTTCGGAGCGACCAATCCCTCCCGCCGGGCCTCCGCCCGCACGAGTACGATTCGATCTGGATGAAGCTACGGAAGCTATGATACTGAAGCGGACCGCCGCCCGTCCACGCTGTTTTTCGCCGGGGCGGAGCCGTCGCATCGTAAGCTGGAATTGCCGCAAACAACCATTCCGACGCGAGGACCTCGGCCGGCTGGAGGATGGAACATTCGCGGTCTTAGGCTTGCAGTCATTGACGGTGTGACCGTTAATAGATAATATAGTCATATGGTCTTTCTGACCGATGCTTCAACCGAGGAGAATTACGTCATGAAAGGAAAATTCCAATGGGAGTTGAATCTCGAAATCAAGGCGCCCACGGCGAAGGTTTGGGGGATTGCCGATGATCTTTCCTTGATTCCAAGTTATCACCCGGAAGTCGGAAGGGTGGATTTCATCGAAGGCCGAACCCAAAGAGCGGTTGGGGTAAAATACCGATGCAATGTGCTCGAGGGAAGGAAGGGGAACTGCACCGAGGAAGTCCTGGAATACATACCGGGCCGCAAGATTTCCACTGTCATGAGGGAGGATTCGTGGGGCATGGACAAGATATTTGCCAATTTTGTCGTGGATACCACGGTGCTGCGCAAAGACGAAGATACGACGATTCTCAAATTCGAGGCATTCTATAATCCGATAGGGTTCGCGAATAGACTGCTCAACCGAATCGTCTTGCGCAGAGTGACGAGAAAGCGATCCCTTTCGGTCATGGAAGGAATCAAAAAATACGCCGAGAAGTAAGGCCGAAGGAAAGGAGAAACCCAAAATGCCGCGAGCCTTCACCCCGGCCGAAAAGGCGAGGATCAAGGACGAGTTGATCCGGGCAGCGAGTACGGCGATTGCCGAAAAGGGATTCAGAAAGTCGAGTATCGACCATATCGTCCAGGCGGCCCATATTTCCAAAGGAGCATTCTACCTGTTTTACGCCTCGAAGGAGCTGCTGATCTTCGATGCCATTCGCTCCGAACAGACCCGGGCGAGAGAGATTCTACTGAAAGGGGTCGAGGAGCCTCTCGGGCAGGAAGCGGGCGAATTGGTCGAGCGCTTCCTGTCTGCGCTCTTCGACACTTTTACGGAATTGCCGCTTTTGCGGGAGATCGCCAAGCCTGGGGTAATGCCGGATTTGCTTCGCGGTCTGCCTGCCGAGGCCATGGACGAAGAGTATGAATCGGACGAGCGCTTCTTCGAGTCGATCTTCAAAAGACTGAAGAGAGCCAAAATTCTCACGGGCGTGAACTATAGGCTTTTTGCGGGCATTCCCAGGATAGTCTGGGCGCTGGAAACGAATAAAGATATGATCGGATTGGAAAGGTATGACGAAATCAAGAAGCTTCTTATCCGAGGGCTTGCACGCGAGCTGATCGCCGGCGACGGGAGACATGCGGACGCGGGCATAGGCTCCGAAGGGCGAAGCCGTAGAAGCGACCGGTAATTTAGACAATCGAGGCTCTTGCAAAATGCGAAGCCAATTTCAGTGCGCAACTTTTGAAATTGGCTCGCTTCTCTTACCTTTGCCGGTTTGCGCTTTTCCTCAGTTTTCGTCGCGGACGATATGGATGCCCGCGTCTTTGGGAAGGGCGAGGTCGCAGGCCACCTCGAGGCCCTTGATGATACCCGAGGCGACGGGGCAGCCGGGATGCCTGCAGTGCGGGCGCAGCTTTTCGAAGATGGTCGACTCGCCCAGCTTGCTGAAGCACTCGGCATAGGCGTCGACCTCGAAAGGCTCCGACTCGAGAGGCTTCAGATTGGGACAGTTCGTCTCCATCCGGACGAGGGCATGCTGCATGTCCTCGGAACGGATGTCCGCGACCGTACGGAATCCGCAGATTCCCGAGTCGACCGTGACCTTCGCCACGAAAACCCCGATCCCCGCCTATGCGGATTTTTCGACGACGGAGACCGCGGCGTCGGCCGCGCTGGCCGCGTCGGGCGAGTAGAGATCGGCGCCGATGGACTTGCAGAAGGAGTCGGTGACGGGCGCCCCGCCCACCATGATAGTGAGCTTGTCCCTGAGACCCGAGGCCTTGAGCGCCTCGACGACGCTCTTCATCTCCGTCATGGTCGTGGTGAGGAGGGCCGAGCAGCAGACGATGTCGGCGTTGAACTCGCGCGCGGCGTTGACGAACTTCTCGCTCGACACATCGACGCCCAGATCGTGCACGGCGAAGCCTTTGCCCTCCATCATCATCTTGACGAGGTTCTTGCCTATATCATGAAGATCGCCCTTGACCGTGCCGATGACGACGCTGCCGCGGGACTTCACTCCGGCGGAGACGAGGTGGGGCTTGAGAGGCTCCAGCCCGGCGTTCATGGCGCGGGCGGCGATGAGGACCTCGGGGACGTAGACTTCGTTCCTTTTGAACTTGCCGCCGATGATGCTCATGCCGGCCATGAGGCCGTTTTCGAGCACATCCTTGGCGCCTATGCCTTCGTCCAGAGCCTTCTGGACTGCGGCCTTGGTTTCGTTGGCCCGTCCCTTCTGGAGCAGGGCGGAAATATCATCGAGCGTGGACATGAAAGACCTCCTGGCGGCGTATTGCTAGCGTAATCATACTCCGTTGCGCCGCTCTGTCTTTGAAAATTATGCCTATTTTTGTTCGATCTTGCAAGAGTTCTCCCAGGCGCGCCGGCGCACCCGGCCGCGGGGAGGAAACGAGTTAGGCGATTTAACCTGCCGAAGGCCCTTAGCATGCTGTTGAAATACTAGAGGCATTTCAACAGCATGCTATGCAATTGCTCGAAAACCTTGGGGTTTTCTGCGCAATTGCTGAATTATGGTAGTGTCGAAAAAGGCTCTGTAGCCTTTTTCGACACCCTTTTTAGGTGCGGGAGAGCTCCGAGATCATCGCCGGGATCACCTCGAAAAGATCTCCTACCACGGCGGCGTCCGCGAGCTGCATCATGGGCGTGTCCGGGTTGCGGTCTATGGCGATTATGTAGTTGCAGGACTGCATGCCCACCAGGTGCTGTATCTGCCCCGAGATGCCGCAGGCCAGATAGACCGTGGACTGGACCGTCTGGCCGGTCTGGCCCACCTGATGGCTGTAGGGTATCCACCCCGAGTCCACGGCCGCCCTGCTCGCTCCGACGGCTCCTCCCACGGCGTCCGCGAGCTTCTTGAGGAGGGCGAAGCCTTCGGGCCCCTTCACTCCCCGCCCGCCCGAGACGATGAAGCGCGCATCGGAGAGGTTGACGGCGTTTTCCTGGTCGTGGAAGACCTCGAGCACCGTCTTGACGGATGCGGATTCTTTCGCGGCGAGACTCTCGAAGACGGTCCTGCCCTTGCGGCCGGAATCGAAGCTCAGCGCGTTCATGACGCGTGGTCTGACCGTGGCCATCTGCGGGCGATGGTTCGAGGCGCGTATGGTCGCCATGATGTTGCCGCCGAAGGCGGGCCGGGTCTGCAGGAGGTCGCCGTTGGCCGAGTCGATGGCCAGACCGGTGCAGTCGGCGGTGAGGCCGCATTCGGCCGCCACTGCGACGCGCGGGATCAGGGCGCGGCCTCGCGTGGTGGCGGCGCATACGAGTATCTCGGGCCGGTACTTCTTTATGAGTCTGACCAGGGCCGCAGCCTCGGTTTCGTCGTCGAAGCGGGCCAGACGCGGATCGTCCACGACGAGGGCGACGTCCGCGCCCCAACCGTGGACCGCTCGGACCTCCTTGGCGAGGCCGGAGCCGAGGAGGACGCACCAGAGCTCGGAGCCGCGCGCGTCGGCGAGAGCGCGCGCAGCGCCCAGGAGTTCCCAGGTCACCTTTTGGACGGCGCCGCCGAGAACCTCGGCCACGACCCATACGTTGCGGTATTCGGCCCTGAGGGCGTCGGTGTTCGCGAGCATTTTCCGCCTCCTTTACACGAGGCTCTTGAGCCTGAGTTCGCGGACGAGGGTGGCGGCGCACTGGGGGGCGCTACCCTCTATGCGGAGCGTCGTCTTGTTCCGGGGCGCCGGGGGCGCGGTCTTCACGACCCGCGTCGGCGAGCCGTCGAGCCCTATCCTGCCCGGTTCCGCCCCCACGTCGGCAGCGGTCCACGTGGCGATGGCCACTTTCTGGGCGGCGAGCCGGCCTTTCAGGGTCGGGATGCGGGGCCGATTTATGTCCTTCACGACGGTGATCACGGCGGGGAAGGTTATGCGGCACAAATCCCAGCCGTCTTCGTGCATGCGCTTGGCCAGAAAGTCCTTCTCGCCGACCTCGGGCACGGCCATGACGTAGGTGGCCTGGGGCCAGTCCAGCTGGGCGGCCAGGCCGGGGCCCACCTGGGCCGTGTCGCCGTCTATCGCCTGCTTCCCGCAGATGACGAGGTCGACGCCGCCGATTTTTCTCACCGCCATCGAGAGCGCATAGCTCGTGGCCCAGGTGTCGGAGCCGCCGAATGCCCTGTCCGAGAGAAGGATGCCCTCGTCGGCGCCGACGGCGATCGCCTCGCGCAGCACGAGGTCGGCTCGAGGCGGTCCCATCGTGATCGCGATCACCTGGCCGCCGCGCTTTTCCTTGATCCGCACCGCCTCTTCCACGGCGTAGGCGTCGAAGGGATTCGTGACCGCCTTGATGCCTTCGCGGACGATGCGCTTCGTCTCCGGGTCGATCTTCGCATCGTTCGTGCCCGGGACCTGTTTTATGCAAACGACGATCTTCATCGCGCCACCCTCATTTCCAGCAGTCTTTCACGAGATCGTATTGCGTCTTGAATCCGAGGAGCGAAAGGTAGACCCCGCATTTCGGGAAGATCCTGTGAAGGTCGCGGAGATTCTCGATGGGGTCGAAGGGAGCTCCCTGGGGGATCTCGTAGCCCACCGCCTCCGAAAGAAGATCGAGCTTCTTGCTCATCCAAGCCTCGACGATCACCGGCACGTCGGGGTAGGCGGCGAGGAGCTTGTCGACGAGAGGATGTCCGCCGATCACCGGTTGCGTGATGATGAACCGCGCACCCGCGGCCATTTTCCGCTCCATCTTCGCGAACTCGTGCTCCTCGGGCTCGTAGGGGTTGAAAGCGACGCCCAGGTTGAAATAGCCCGGGCGCTCGCGGCCGATGTAGGCGAGCAGCTCCACCGAGGTGACCGCCGCCACCCCGGTCGCGCCGACTTCGGCCGGCTGGAGCCGCGGCAGGCGGTCCGAGCCGTCGCCCGAGACCACGAGCAGATTCCTGATGCCCAGCGAGACGCAGGAATCGAGTATGCCGTCCAGGGCCTCTTTGGTATGGAAGGTATTGAGGTGGATCATCACGAGATCCTCGCGGGCGTGTAGCTCGAGCTCCTCGATCATCTCGGTGCCCTGGAAGGCAAGGTTGCCCATGGCGTTGTCCGTGATGCAGGCGCACCACCCCGACTCCATGACACGGTTGAACTTCGTCGCGAAATTCTCGAGATCTGTCTCGAGCTTCTCGGTCTCCTGCTTGGGGGGGAGCACCTCGACGTGGTAGATCTTGTTTTCGATGTGATGCCGCATAACGCCTCCCTGTCAGACCTGCGCGTCGCGGCAGGCGGAAATCCAGGCCATCCCGTACTCGTCCTTTCCCATGAGAAGGTCGCGGGCCAGGGCGTTCTGGCCCGAGGAGAGATCGAGGCTCGAGAGAACGCGGTCGTTGATCTGGGCCGGGTCGACTATGCCCCCGTCGCAGCCGGCGTCGAGGCAGAGCCTGGCGAAGACCTGGTTGATGAGGGGGCGCTTGGGCAGGCCGAAGGACACGTTCGAGAGCCCCGGCGCGAAATGGACGGATTTTCCGTATTCGGCGCGCAGCTCGCGCACCGCCTCGATGACCACGTTGCCGTTGGCCGTATCGACCGAAACCGGCATGACGAGCGGGTCGAGGAATATATCCTCGTGCGAGAAGCCTTCGGCGTCGAGGCGCTTCATGAGGAGGCGGATGTTCTCGACTCTTTCCCCCGATCCTTCGGGCATCCGAGTCGCGCCCGTGGCGCCCGCGATGACGCAGGCCCCGGCTTTCGCCGCGATGGGTATCATTGCCGCGCGTTCGAGCGAGATCGAGTTGACGAGGGGCTTTCCCCTGGATTTATCGCAGAGGGCGAGCCCTGCCGCGAGGACGTGCGAGTCGGAGGAGTCGATGCTCAGGGGGACGCTCGCATGACGCTGGATCAGGGCCACGATCCACTCGATCGCGGCGATCTTCTCGTCCAGCTCGAGGGAATATTCGTCGACGTTCACGTCGAGAAACCAGGCACCGGCCGCTTCCTGCTCGCGGGCCATGGCCGCGAGATAGCGTTCGCCGGCGGCGCGCTCCTCGCCGGAGCCGCACATGCCCTGATGGATGGCCGCCGCGACGTGACGGATCTTGCCGTTTTTCCAGTCGTCGGAGGACGTGAAGAGCTCCGGAACGGGGAGGCGAGCCGCGCGGCCCTCGTCCTTGAAAACGAGGAAGCTCTTGCCGGACGCGTCGGTCTCGACGAATTTGCCGGATGTCATCCTGACTCGCGTACAGTGTATGTTTTCGCCCACGATGATATAGAAGCCTCTGGACGCCATCTCCGCCTCCTGGAATGCCTTTGACGGAATTTTAGGTCCGGTCCGCGGAATTGTATTGGAATGATTTGTGTTTTTTTATTCGTTCTTGTCGAACGGGCCCGGTATTTGGAGAAACCGCGGCGGGGAGGGCATCGCTCGGACCGGGGCTCGACCCGGGACGAGCCCGATCTCTACTCGTGAATCTCGAGATTGGAGCCGGTGCGGCCGCCCGACTCCCGGAACCTGCCGGGAGAAACGCCGACGGTCTTCTTGAAGACCTTGGTGAAGTAGCTCTGGTCCTCGTATCCGACCATGCCCGCGATGTCCACGAGAGGTATCGCCGTGCCCTTGAGCAGTATCCTGCTCTTTTCTATGCGCAGGCGATTGAGGTAGGCGGTGAAGCGGCACTTCATCTCCGCGTTGAACAGCTTGCTGAAATAGGTGGGACTCAGGAACACGGCTCCCGCCACATCGTCGAGAGTGATCTCTTCCGTATAATGGGCGTTGATGTAGCGGAGCGCCTTCTGAAGCGTGTCCGCGTGCTTGACGTCCCTGAGATCGAACACCAGCTCGGTGAATCGGACCATTATCTTCGAGAGCCAGTGCGCTATGTCCTCGACGCTCTTCATCTTCTGCACCTGGCTCAGGTAGGTGAAGTTGAGGCCGAAGATCTGCTCGATGTCGGCGCCCCCCTCGAGGGCCGCGCGGGAGAGCAGGACGACGAGCTCGAGGACGCGGGCCCTGACGACCGCGGGATCCTGGCCGCTCGAGAAAAACACGTTGCCGAGTATCTCGTTAAGAAGCCGCTGGGATTCGCCCTTGTCCCCGCGCGAAATCGCGTGCAGAAGCTCCCGCTCCTTCTCGATCGGGTAGGGCGGCGAGGCGCGGTCGGGGTCCTCTTTGAGCCCGTGAATGTATTCCGAAATGCGCGCCTGCTGCTCGTCGCGCTCCCGCGGTTTTTCGAGATCGGAAGCAGCGGTCAGAGTCCGGGTGAGCTGGGCGAGGAGGGCGGCGAGGCTGGCCGCGCGCACGGCCGTTATGCGGAAGACGGAGTCGAGGGCCGAGCGCACGGCCTCTTCCTTCCCTGAGGGTATCTTCCCCGCCGAGGAGAGTTCTTCGAAGACTTCCGAGGGATCGACGACCAGGGCCGGCCCGCCGACGAAGGCTGCGCGCATGATTCCGTCCACGACGAGCGGCGCCGTCCAGATGAGGAGGGAGTGCGGACAGAGCTGTATGTACTGTCCGCCGAAGCGCTCGGCCTGGAAGGCGCTGTAGAGCTGGACGCGGAGCTCCTCGTTCTGGTCCGCCTCGCCTACGACGCGGCAGACCGGGCAGAGTCCCGCCGGGCCTTCGTCGGCGGGACAGCGCTTGCCGAAGGCGTCGAAGACCGCGAGCACCTGCCCGTCCGAACCGATGAGATGGGCGCCGGTGGCCGTCGCGCGGCAGTAGTGCTCGAGCGTACGGAGCGCCTCCTCGATGTCGAGCCCCTCGATGGGCAGAAGCGTCTGCATGTCTAGCGGTTCTCCGGGAACATCATATTCTCCACGAAGCGTTCGTTGAAGTCCGCCCGAGACGAAAGTTCGATGTAGGAGCAGAGCGAACGCAGCCGATCGCACTCCGCGAGCCGGGCCGACGACAGGCACGCGGCCACTGCGCCCGCTCCGGCAGTGTTGCCCGCGACGATCACTCGATCGCGCAACGCGTAGGGGAAGAGGCCTATCCTCGCCGCGCTCCGGAGATCGATGAAGCTGCCGAAGCCGCCGGCCAGCCACAGCCGGGAGATCCCGTCCATTTCGATTCCGGCCGAGGAGACGAGTGCGGCGATGCCGGCGGCTACCGCTGCCTTGGCGAGCTGGGCGGCGCGGATGTCGGCCTGCGAAAGATAGACGCCGGCCGCCCGATCCACGTAGATCCTGACCTCTCGGCCCTCTCCTTCGCGCGCCGCGGCTATGGCCGGCGGCAGGGAGGCGGCCTCGCCCGCGTCCACCACCCGGCCCGTGTCGTCGACGAGGCCGCAGTCGAGGAAGGCGGCGACGGCGTCGACGAGGCCCGAGCCGCAGATGCCCGCGGCCGGCCGGCCGCCTATGGTGGTGCAGCGGATGGCGCCGTCTTCGATCCAGACCGAGTCGACGGCGCCGTCGACGCCCGCCGAGCCCATCTCGATGCCGGCCCCCTCGAAGGCCGGGCCGGCCGCCGTCGCGCAGCAGAGAATGCCCTCGGAGCCGCCGAAGGCGATCTCGCCGTTGGTGCCCAGGTCGAGGAAGAGGGCGGGGCCGCGGGTTTCGCCCATGCGCACGGCGGCCATGCCCGACACGATGTCCGCTCCGACATAGCCCGAAACGCCGGGCAGAAGTATGGCAGTACAGGTCCTGTGCGCGACGAGCCCGAGTTCGGCGGCGCTCGTCTCGCGCCTGCCCAGGAAGACCGGCGCGAAGGGGGCGCGCGCAATGGCGTCGGGCGGAACGCCGGCGAGGAGGTGGAGCATGGTGGTGTTGCCCGCGACGGCGATGGAAGCTATGTCTTCCCGGGCGACCCCCGCGTCGATCGCGGCGAGCTCGATGAGCCGCGCGATCTGCGTCGCGATGGCGGAGCGCAGCGACTCGAGCCCGGCCGGACTTTCGGAGGCTGCCGCGATGCGCGAAATCACGTCGGCGCCGTAGGCGCGCTGCGCATTGAGCGCCGAGCGGGCTCCGAGCCGTTCTCCCGACGCGAGGTCGACCAGGTAGCAGACCACCGTCGTCGTGCCGATATCCACGCCGACGCCGAGCGTCCGCTCGCCGGGGCGCTCGGGCCGCGCATCGATGACTCGGCCGCCCGACAGGAGGACGGAAACGGGAACCGAGCCCCTCGAAAAGCGGGCGATGCCGACGAGAGCCGCCTGTGCGGCCGAGAGCGCGCGGCCGGGAAAGCGCCGCGCGAGCGCGCGCAAAAGCCGCGTTTCGTCGTCGGCTTGATCTTCGAGGCTCGGCGGGTCGGGGAGCACGGAGAGGCGGCGGACGGGCGGATCGACTTCGATCTTTTCATCCGACGCTTCCATTATGATGCTGGCGCGCCGCGCCTCGGGCACGCGAATCTCCGCGTCTGCCTCGATGCGGGTCAGGCAGGCGAGCCTTTCGCCGGCGGCGATCTCCGCTTCGGAGAGGAACTCGAGCTCGCCTTCCGCGGGAGGGGAAAGGCGTTCGCACGCTATGGTCACGCGGCATTTGCCGCAGAGTCCCTTGCCCCCGCAGGGAGATTCCAGCGATCGGGAAACCGCAAGAACGGCATCGCGGGCGGTCGTTCCGGCGGGGACTCGCGCTTCGACTCTATTTTTACCTTGATGCACTATGACATCGACATCCATGACCGGGACTCTCCTGCATGGAGATATACTATTCCCGCCAACTAAGTGCAACCGAAAACAGGGTGCCCGGGCGAAACTGGCCAAGAAAATCCCAAAAAGCGCATAAATCGGAAAGACTACGCCGCTTCCGATCGCTTTGATATACGCTATGGAGAACATCATGACGGGAAAAGAACTGGTATTGCGGACTCTTCGTCACGAACGCACGGAACGCGCTCCCTGGGTGCCCTTCGCAGGAGTGCACGCAGGCAAGCTCACGGGCTATACCGCACGCGAGATTCTCACGGATGCGGACAAACTCCTCGGCTCGCTCGTGGAAGTCAATAAAATCTACAGACCCGACGGTCAGCCCGTCGTGTTCGATCTGCAGATCGAGGCCGAAGCGCTGGGCTGCGAGCTGCTGTGGTCGGACAAGACGCCGCCTTCGGTGTCTACCCACCCGCTGGCGGGTAGACAGGACATCCCTGCGCGCATCCCCGGGCCGGGAGAAGCGCGCATCCCCTTCGCCGTCGACGCCATGCGCAAGGCGAAGGCCACGTTGGGCGAAACAACCGCGCTCTACGGTCTCGTCACGGGGCCGTTCACGCTGGCTTCCCACCTGCGCGGCACCGACATCTTCATGGACATGATCCTCGATCCCGACTACGTGCGTCGTCTGCTCGATTATTCTTTCGCCGTGGAGCGGGCGGTCGCCGGCTACTATATCGACGCCGGGATGGACGTCATCGCGGCGGTCGATCCGCTCGTTTCGCAGATTTCGCCCGATCATTTCAAGGAGTTCCTCTCCGAACCGTATACGGAGTTCTTCGACGGCATCCGCGCGCGCGGCGCCTTCTCGTCGATGTTCGTCTGCGGCAACGCGACCAACAATGTCGAGCCGATGTGCCGCACCCGGCCGGACAGCATCTCGGTCGACGAGAACATAGACCTCGCCCGGGCGAAGGCGATAACCGACCGCTACAATGTCTGTCTCGGCGGCAACATACAGCTCACCGTCGTCATGCTCCTCGGCACCCAGGCCGACAACATGAAGGCGGTGGTGGATATCATCGACTCGGTCCCTCCGGGCAATCTCATCGTCTCTCCCGGCTGCGACATGCCCTACGACGTACCGATAGAAAACACGATCGCCGCCGGCCAGGCCGCGCGACAGCCCGATCAGGCGCGCGCCATCCTGGAAAACTACAAGGGCGCGCAGATATCCCTCGAAGTGACGCTTCCGGACTATCGCAATCTGTCGAAGCCCCTCGTGGAAGTCTTCACGCTCGATTCCGCCACCTGCGCCGCCTGCGGCTACATGATGGAGGCGGCCAAGGACATGAAGTCGATTTTCGGCGAGAAGATCGACATCATCGAGCACAAGTTCACCACGAAGGAAAACGTCGCGCGCTGCATGAAGATGGGGGTGGCCAAGCTGCCGTCCATCTACATAAACGGCAGCCTGAAATACTCTTCCCTCATCCCTTCGCGGGAAGAGCTGCGCGGCAACATAGCGGCCATGCTGAACTAGTCCGGGGACCGATACATGACCGGCAAAACCGCGAAGTACAAATTGATTTCGTGCAACGTCTTCATGCGCGAGTTTTGCTCGGTCGTTTCGGCCGCCGGCGCCGTCGTCGATCCCGAGTTTCTCGAACTCGGTCTGCACGAGAACCCCGCGGAGCTCCGCGTGCGGCTGCAGGAGCGGATCGACGACATATCGGCCGCCCCTGCGCGGGAAAGCGGCGGTCGCGGCTACGACGCCATACTGCTCGGCTACGGCCTCTGCGGCAACGGACTCGCGGGGGTGTACGCGCGCTCGCTGCCCCTCGTGCTTTCCCGCGCCCACGACTGCTGTACGATTCTGCTGGGGTCGCGCTCCGCCTTCCAGGAGAGCTTCGGCTCGAACCTGAGCGCGTCATGGAGCTCGGCGGGCTATATAGAGCGGGGTGCGACCTACTTTCGCAGCTCCGATGCGGGCCTGAGCTCGGGCCGCGGTCTCGAATACGCCCAGCTCGTCGAGCGTTACGGCGAGGACAACGCCGTCTATATCTGGGAGACGCTCCACCCGGAGGATCGGGAGAAGGAGATGCGCTTCATCGAAACCCCGGAAACCGCCGCCCTGGGCTACGCCGACGTCATGCGCCGGCGAGCCGCCGAGGAGGGGAAGGGTTTCGTGCTTCTCCCGGGCTCGACGCGGCTTTTGCGCGCCCTTGTCGCCGGGGAGTGGAACGAATCCGATTTCCTCGTCGTTCCGCCCGGCCGCCGCATAGAGCCGGTCTGGGACGACGGCCGGGTGATAGACGCGGTCTAGATCAAGGAAGATTCCATGCGCGTGCATTTCGTGGGAGGTTTCCTGGGGTCGGGCAAGACGACGGCCATCGTCAACGCGTGCCGGGTCCTGCGCGACCACGGCCTCAGATCGGGGGTCGTCACGAACGACCAGGGCAGGCTCCAGGTGGATGCCCTCTTCGCGCGTTCGGCAGGCCTGCCCGCGGTGGAGGTGTCGGACGGATGTTTCTGCTGCCGCTACGACGACTTCGACGAGCGCATCGCCGGTCTGGTCGAGCGGGAACGCCCCGACCACATCTTCGCCGAATCGGTGGGGTCCTGCGCGGACATAGTCGCGACGGTGCTCAAGCCTTTCGCGGTCTTTCGCGAACAATACGGAACGGCAAGCCTGCTCTCGGTGTTCGCCGACTCGCGGCTCCTCCTGGCGAGACTCTCCGGACGGAGGCTTCCCTTCAGCGAGGACGTGCTCTACGTGTTCGAACGGCAGCTGGCTGAGGCGGACCTCATCGTCCTCAACAAGCGCGACCTCCTGGGCGAGGGCGAACGCGCCCGGCTGCGCGAGGCGGCCGCCGAAGCTTTTCCCGGCAAGCCTTTACTGGAACTGTGCGCTACGGAGGCTTCGGACGCGGTGCGCTGGCTCGACGTCCTCGACTCGATGCGTCCGCCGGAGGACCGGCCCGTCCTCGACATCGACTATGGGCGCTACGGAGGCGGGGAGCGCGAACTGGCCTGGCTGGACGAGCGCCTCGTCATCGAAGATCGGGCAGGCATCTCCTCGGACGGGAGTCGCTGCCGAGCCGCGGTGCTGGCCGTGGTCCGGGGTCTGTCGCGGCACATGGAGGGCGCCGGCCTGGGGCACGTCAAGATTTTCGTCTCTGCGCCGGACTTCGAAGGCAAGCTGAGCCTGACCGCGGGCGATTTCGTCGATCCGGACCGGGCCCCGGACCTCGGCCTGCCCGAGTTTCGCGCGCGCCGCACCGTCGTGGCGCTCAATGCTCGCATTCAGACCGATCCGGCCCTCCTCGCCGACGCTTTGTCGGCCGCCGTAGACGAAGCCAGAATCTCCGCCGGCGTCTCCATCGAGGAGGAAGATCGTTCCGCCTTCAGGCCCGGCGAACCGCGGCCCCGGCATCGCATGTCTTGATACCTGGACCGATTTCAAAGCGCGTCAAACTTTCGAAAGAGCATCCCGTGCTTTTTTTGCCCTAAAATGGAATTTTTTGCGCTCCCTCACGGTATCCGAAAGGCGGGGACAAAAAAAACCGGGCCTGGACGAAAAGGTTCACCATATACGATTCCGCGGAACGGCCTTAGCATGCTCCATCCAGCTTTACGTTTCGATCAGGAGGATGCAGCATGAAACGGATCGTTCTCGTCGCGCTCGCGATAATGGCCATGGTTCCCGGCCTTTTCGCGCAGTCCAGCGCGCCATCGCACAAGGACCAGCTCTACATCGAGGTTTCGGCGCTCGGCAATCTCGACTATTTCTATGACCACAAGATGGGCATGGAAATGGTCGGCAAAGAGCTCGGCGTCCGCACCGAGTACGTGGGCCCGGCCGAATACGACATGAACGCCATGGTCGCCGCTTTCGAGCAGGCCATCGCGAAAAAGCCCAACGGCATCGTCGTCGTCGGCTTCGAGCCATCGCTCAACTCCATCGTGGACAAGGCCGTCAAGCTTGGCATCCCCGTCGTCACGGTCGACGCGGATCTTCCCGGCTCCAAACGCATGGCCTTCGTGGGGACCGGCAATTTCAATGCCGGCATGGTGGGCGGCAAGAAGATGGCAAGCCTCATCGGCGGCAAGGGCAAGGTGGCCATCATCACCAAACCCGGCCAGTCCAACCTCGAGGAGCGCATCGCGGGCTACAAAGCCGCGCTTGCCGGCTTCAAAGACATTCAGCTCGTGCAAATAGCAGATGACCAGAGCGACCCTGTCGTAGCCGCCCAGGTGGCCGCCACCCTGCTGCAGAAGTACCCGGATCTCGCCGGCATCGCCTGCGTCGAAGGCGCCGGCGGAGAAGGTGTTCCGACCGCGGTGCGCGAGGCCAAAATGGTCGGCAAAGTGAAGATCGTGTCCATGGACCGCAGCAACGATATCCTCAATGCCATCAAGGAAGGCGTAATTTCCGCCTCGGTCGCGCAGCAGACCGCCCTCATGCCCTACTATGCCGTGGAGATTCTCTACAACTTGAACAATTCCAAGGTGGCCATAACCGGCGACAACAAGGCCGCCGGAGTCCCGGGCATTCCGATCAGCATCGACACCGGCGTCGTCGTCATCGATTCCTCTAACTACCAGTACTTCAAGCGGTGAGCTGAAAAGGGAAAAGAGAAACTATAAGAGAGCCACGGAGGCACGGAGCGAAGAGAGTGGAAAGGGATACGAGAGGCGCAAAGACGCGGAGGGAAGAAAGAGGAAATGGGAATTGGGAGAAGGCAGGAATGGGGTCTTCCCCATACTCCGTCTTCGCTTTCTTAACGAATCATTGCAGCTTTTCGTCTCTTTTCCACTCTCCATCATCTCCGTGCCTCTGTGGCAAAGGTCTATCATTCTATTGATTCTGTTCCATATCCGGTTTGAATCGCAAAGGACATCCGATGTCTGAATACATTCTCGAAGCCCGCAACATCGTGAAGACTTTCCCCGGCGTCAGGGCGCTCGACGGCGTCAACCTCAAGCTGAAGCGGGGAGAGACTCACGCGGTCGTGGGCGAAAACGGTGCCGGCAAGAGCACGCTCATGCTGGTGCTCACCGGGGTCCATCGCCCGGATTCCGGGAACATTTATCTCGACGGATGCGAGCAGCATTTCGCCTCGCCCCAAGAGGCGGTCCGCCGCGGCATATCGATCGTCTACCAGGAGCTCAGCCTGGTGCCTTCCTTGAGCGTGGCGGAGAATATCTTCGCCAATCGCCAGCCGGTGAACGCGCTAGGTGCCATCGATTGGACCGTGCTGCATCGCCGTACGAGGGAGTATCTGGCTCTTTTCGATCTCGAGTGCATCGACCCGGCGAGCCTCGTCAAGAACTTGAATCCGGCCGATCAGCAGGTCGTCGAGATACTCAAGGCAATTTCGACGGATCCATCGGTGCTCATCCTCGACGAACCCACCTCCTCGCTGACGGACGTCGAGGCCAAGCGTCTTTTCGAAAACATCCGCAGACTGACCGAACGCGGCATAGCCTGCCTCTATATATCGCATCACCTGTCCGAGATATTCGAGATCGCGACGACGGTAACCATCCTGCGGGACGGGCACTTCGTCTGCGACGCGGCCGTCGCAGATATCGACGAGGACTTTCTCGTTGCCAATATGGTCGGTCGGACGATCACGGACATATACGGCGAGAGGGTCGACAGGGCATCCTTGGGCGAAAAACGCTTCGAAGCGCGCGGTCTCTCGCGCCAGGGTGCCTTTTCGAACCTGTCGTTCTCGGTGCGCGCGAAAGAGATAGTCGGATTCGCCGGCCTCGTGGGAGCGGGCAGGACCGAGCTCGGCCGCGCGATCTTCGGGGCCGAGCCTCCGCATTCGGGCGAGATGTTCCTCGACGGCAGGAAGATCGCACCTTCTTCGCCCGGCGCGGCCATCGACCTCGGGATCGGCTATCTCACCGAGGACCGGAAGACCCAGGGGCTCTTTCTCGATTTTCCGATACGCGCGAATCTCGCCGCCAACAGGCTGGCCATGTTCAGCAGGGGGCCTTTCGTGAGCGAGGCCCTCGTGGACGAGGCCGCGGCCGCGGCCATCCGCGATTACCGCATCGCCGCGGGCGGAGGAGGCAAGCCGGTTCGGACCCTGTCGGGAGGCAACCAGCAAAAGGTCCTGCTCGGGGCATGGATCGGCATCGAGCCGCGCCTTCTCATCGTAGACGAGCCCACGCGGGGCGTCGACGTCGGAGCGAGAAGCGAAATATACGGCTTTCTCCGCGGCCTCGCGGCGCGCGGGACGGCCGTACTCATGATCTCGTCCGATCTCACGGAGATACTCGGTCTCAGCGACCGCATCTACGTGATGAAATCAGGACGGATCGCGGGCGAGCTCGACGGCACGGAGGCGACGGAGGAATCGGTCGTCGCCCTGGCCACCGGCTCAGCCGGAGGAGAATGCTGAATATGAACTGGCTAAAGCGCGTAACCGGACAGCGGGAATTCATGATCGGCGCGATCGTACTCTGTGTCATTGTGGCGATGACCTTCGCCTCACCTTACTTCATGTCCGCAGGCAACATTCTTGCGCTTCTTCTCGGGCTATCGATCGAGGCCATCATCGCCGTAGCGATGACCAACCTCATGGTCTCCGGCGGCTTCGACATGTCGGTCGGTTCCATCGTAGCCTTCACGGGTGCCGCGACGGCGCTGCTGCTCGTGAAGGGAATGCCGGCGGTGCTGGCCGTACTCATCGGCCTGGCCATAGGAGCCGCGATCGGGCTCTTCAACGGACTCATAATTTCGAAGGTCGGGATCAATCCTTTCGTCGCCACTCTTGCATCCCTGAGCCTTTTCCGCGGTCTGACGCTGATCGTTTGCAAGGGGCAGAACATCTCCGGCTTGCCCGACAGTTTCTGTGCGATCGGACAGGCCATGGTCTTCGGCATCCAGACGCCCATCATCATCGCCGCCTTGCTCATCATAGTCGGCGACATCATGCTGCGCCATTTCCGGTTTTTCAGGCAGAGCTATTACATCGGCGGCAACGAGCGCGCGGCCCGCCTGTCGGGCATAGCCGTCGATCGCATGAAGACCCTCGCCTATGTGCTCACCGGACTCTTCGCCGGTCTCGCGGGCATCGTCATGACTGCCAGGCTGGGGGCGGCGTCCATGACCGCGGGAACGGGCCTCGAGCTTCGGGTAATCACCGCGGTCATCATCGGCGGCGCGAGCCTCCAGGGCGGGGAGGGCAGCGTCCTGGGCGCCTTTCTCGGCTCTCTTCTCATGGCCCTCATCACCAACGCCCTCACCCTGCTCGGTGTCGACGTGTACTGGCAAACCTTCGTGATCGGGGCCACGCTGCTCGTGGCCGTACTCATCGACCAGCTCGGCAAGAGGAGCGCTCAGGCCAAGGCGACGAGCGCGGCGAAGACCGCGACGGAATCCGTCAGGAGGAAATCGGCATGACGAGTTACGAACGCGTAAAGGCCGCGCTCGATCACCGGGAGCCCGATCGGCTTCCCTTCGATCTGGGCGGTTCGGTGCTCACCGGGATCAATGTTCATGCCTACGTGAAATTGCGCCGGTATTTAGGCCTTCCCGAGCGGGAGATTCAGCTCGTCGACGTGATGCAACAGCTCGCCCGCGTCGACGACGACCTTCTCGCGCGGCTCGAGGTGGACGTGGCCTGCGTCGATCCCGATCCGCCCGACGGCCCGACCCTCGCGACCTCTCCGGTGCGCGAAGGCGAATATTGGCGCATGGCGGACGAGTGGGGCATATCTTGGAAGATGCCGGTCGAGGGCGGACACTACTTCGACATGACGGACCGGCCTCTCAAAAACGCCGAAACGCCGGCCGACCTCGATGGCTTCCCCTGGCCCGATCCGAAAAATCGCGCCCGTTTCGCGACCATCAAGTCGCGGGCGGATCGGGCCGCTTTCGGCGAAAAGAAGGCATATATCCTGGGGAGACAATACGCGGGCATCTGGGAGACGGCGCTTTGGATGTGCGGCTTCGAGAAATTCTTCGCGGACATGCTCGTCAACGAAGAATTCGCCCACGCACTCATGCGCAAGATCACCGAGCTCAAGATGGCCTATTGGGAAACGGCGCTCGAGACCGTCGGAAGCAACGTCCTCGTCGTGTCGGAGGCCGACGACCTGGCCACGCAGTCGAGCCTGCTCTGCTCGCCCGAGCTCTACGAACGCATGGTCCACCCTTACCACAAGGAGCTTTTCACCTTCATCCGCAAGAAGGCCGCGGCTCCCGTGCATATCTTCTATCACACCTGCGGTTCGGTTAAGCCTCTCGTCCATTACCTGATAGAGGAGGGCGTGGATGTCCTCAATCCCGTGCAGGTGAACGCCGCGGGCATGGACACGCGCGAACTCAAGCGCGAGTTCGGCAAGGACATCACCTTCTGGGGCGGCGGGGTGGATACGCAGCATGTGCTGCCCTTCGGCACTCCGACCGAGGTTCGGGACGAGGTGAAACGTCGCATCGACGATCTCGCGCCCGGCGGCGGCTTCGTCTTCGCTACGGTGCACAACGTGCAGAGCGACGTGAGCCCGGAGAATTTCATGGCGATGTGGGAGGCGATGCGGGAGTACGGCGCATATCGCTAGCGATGCGGCGCCGTTTGTCAGCTTCGCGAATCCGTGCTACCCTGGTGCGCGGAGTTCAGCATGACGGCGCAGCGCCTCGAGCATTGCATGATCCTCACGGTTTCGCGAGCGGCGCAGTTGGTATATACCGAAGATACGGCCGCCGCGTACGCGCTGCTTTCCGACGCGGACAGGCTGTTTCGCTATCTGGCGGCGCCCGACCAGAGCGTTCTCCTCTCCGACGAGCTCGGGGCCCTGCGCATCCTGCTCCGACTCGACCCTTCGCTCGACGTGCATATGGATCCCGCGCCGGGTGCGGAATCGGACAGTCGCTTCGGCGATCGCTCCGCCGAAGGCCGGAGCTTCTGTGGCCGGAGCGTCGGCGACGAGGCGCTCTGGCCCTGTGTATTCGTCAGGAGGCTTTCGGTGATCGACGCGATTCTGAATCTTGCCGAATCGGGCGAGGGAACCGTGACGGTGGCCTTCCCCCCGGCCGCTTCGGCCGAAGCCGTCGTCCTCGTCCGCGACGGTTTTTCCGTCGGTGTCGGATGCGCGTAACGCCGCGCCTGAAACCGTGAGTGGCGTACTGATCGTCGACGACGAAGAGCTCTCCCGAATCGCAGTCAGGAAGCTTCTCTCTCGGCTTTTTCCCGGTCTTCCCGTGGTCGGCGAGGCCGAGAACGGAAGGATCGCCGTCGAACTGGCCGCCAAACTCGCGCCGGACATCGTTCTCATGGACATCAAGATACCCGCGATCAACGGCTTGGACGCCGCCTCCCTCGTGCTGCGCGCTGCTCCGAACACGGCCGTGATCGTAGTAAGCGCCTACGACAACTTCTCGTTCGCGCAACGCGCGCTCAACATGGGGCTCGCGGGCTACCTCCTGAAGCCCATCCGCGAAGAGGAGTTCGCCGCCGTTTTCGGAGCCGCGCTGGAGCGCCTGCGATCCCGCGGCCTTCCGTCGAGACCTCCGGAGCCTGCGGCGGCGCAAACGACGGCGTCTAGCTTGCGCGCGCGCATCGAGGCGGCGATAGCCGCCTGTCCCCTCCCCGAGCTGGGGCTCGAGTCGGCGGCACGGCGGCTCGGCATGAGCTCTCAGCATTTGTCCCGCGTTTTCAAGATCGTCTTCGGCCTCAAGTTCGTCGACTACGTGGCGGCGAGAAAAATCGAGGCGGCTAAGGCGATCCTCGGCGGGGAGAATCTCACCGTGGAGGAACTCGGACGACGCATCGGCTGGACCGACCCGGGCCACCTGTCGCGCGTGTTCCGCGAACGAACCGGCCTCACGCCCAAAGCCTACGCGCGCCGATCCCGCGGCGAGGGCGGGCTCACTGGGGACGCGGGCAGGGACCCGGAAGCCTGAGCGTGACCCTCGTACCCGCGCCCGGCGCGCTTTCGATGAACACTGTCCGTATGCCGTAGAGCAGCTCGAGTCGGCGCGACACGTTCGAAATGCCTTCGTGCATGCCCTTGGACGCCGACTCGGCCGCGGAGCGGTGGGGAATCGCCATCGGATCGAAGCCGGTGCCGTCGTCCACTATCGAGATACGGAGACCCGAACCCTCGGGTTCCGCCTCTATCTTCACGCCGCCGCCGCGCTCGAGGGGCTCGATGCCGTGGATGACGGCGTTCTCGACGAAGGGCTGGACTATCATGCCCGGCACGAGAAAGTCCGCCGAACCCTCGGATAGCCTGAGTTCGTGGCGGAGACGAGCGCCGAAACGTATCTCCTGGATACGCAGGTAATGCTCAACCGATTCGAGTTCGAGGTCGAGTCTCAGCACCGACCGGGCCGAATCGAGCTGGGCGCGCAGGAGAATCGCCAGGCTGTTCACCGCCGACTTGGTCCGCGCCGCCTCCTCGATCTCCGCGAGGCTCGAAATCGTGTTGAGCGTGTTGAAGAGAAAATGAGGATTGATCCTCGACTGCAGAGTCTCCAGTTCGGACTGCTTGAGCGCGTTCTCCATGCGCAGCGAGCGTATTTCCTGTCGCTTGAGCTCGGCTTCGAGTCTGGAGGCGACGCGGATTTCCTCGACGTAGCCGCGTATCCGCGACGTCATGTCGTTGTACGAATCGACGAGGAGGGCGACTTCGTCGTTGCGGCCGCGCTCGAGCGGCGGCGTGTCGAGTCTGCCTTCGGCGAAATCCCTGAGCGAGAGCACGAGCGCGTGTATGGGACGCGATATGCCGCTCGTAACGCGGAGGGCGAGGAGGATGCTCGCGCCGGTGGCGAATACGAGGACGATCCACGACAATGTCTCGTTTCGCGTCAAGGCGATGCGCATCGCGCCGACGCGACTGTCCACCGTCACCATGTACTGAGAAAGGACGCTCGCACATTCCGAACGCGTGTAGGCGCGCAGGCGCCCGAGCTCGGCGACGTCGCGGTCGACGTAGATCGCCGCCGCCCCTTCGGAAAAACGGAGAACAGCCTGCTTTTCCAGTTCGTCGAAGCTCGTGATCATGTTGCCGATGTCGTGCATCTCGTAGGGCAGATCGCCGGGCAGGCTGGCGCGCAGGGCTTTCTGCTCCTCGTAGCAGGTCGCGAGCGCGTCCGAGTAGTTCGCGAGGTAGTCCGCGCGGCCGGAGTGCAGATAGTTGTCGGCGGCCGCATAGAGGCGGTCGATGTCGCCGGAAAGCGCGGCGATGCCGAAAATGTCCCCTTGCACGACCGCGAGAAAGCGATGCGTCTGTTGGATGGACGAAAAGACGAGAGCCGAGAATATCGACAGGAGCGCGATGATGGCCCCGAAGGACAGAAGAAGCCGGCTCCGGATGGTGACCGGCTTCGCCGAGGATCACGGCCGCCGAGGATACGGCCGCCGAGGATACGGCCGCCGAGGATACGGCCGCCGGATGGGCCCGGTCGGCGTGTACGTTCATGGTGGAATCTTACGCCGTCAGGGGCGGCCGCACAACGGCGCGTTGACAGAGGCGCTTTCCGAAGTACAATGCTATCAAGAGCATGAGTGAAGACTTCCAGCTTTGGGGCTCGGGCCGCCGAACGATACCTCCACGCCCCGAATTTCCGGAAATCTACCCCGAAAACGACGAACGTCACTGGTACGATCTCGAGTTCGCCGGCTGGAACGTCCGCAAGGAATCGCTTCCGAACTCGCCCGGCGACGGATCGGCCGGCAAGCGCATCGTCTGCATCCATCACCTGGTCGGCCATCCCTACATGGCCGAGTTCGACCGCTCCATGCTCGGCGAGGCCGAGCGGTTCGGCATCACGCTCGAGATCCGGCACTCCTATTGGGATCCGGACGTCGAGTCGGATCTCGTCGACAGTGCCATCCGGGACAGGCCGGATCTCATCGTACTGAGCCCCGAGGGGCGCGAGGCCGGCACGGAACTTTTCCGTCGCGTGTATCGCGCCGGCATCCCCCTCATCGCGAGCAACCTCGTACCGGAAACCGAAGGCTTCAAGTATGCCCTCGCCTGGACAGGCCCGGACGACTGGGGTCAGTTTCGACTTCTGTCGCGCAAGTTCGCGGAACTTGCGCGAGGCGAAGGGGGTTACTGCATCGTCAATCACATTCCCGGCTCCTCGGCCTATTTCGCGCGGCGCTGGGCCACGGTCACGGAGCTGGCCAAGATAGCCCCGCGCATGGAACTCCTCGATATGGCCGACACGAGCCTCGACACGGAACTGACTTACCGAGCGACGCTCGATTGGATCGATCGTTTCGGGCCGCGGCTGCGGGGTATCATCTGCGCCGACGATTCGCTGGCCCAGCAGGGCGTCAACCGGGCGGTTCGGGAACGGAGTCGGGAAGACCTCGTGCGCGTCGCCTGCGGCGCCACGGCGCAGGGCATGCGGAGCATAAAGGAAGGCGAGCTGGACGCGATCACCTACCAGCCGCCGGAGCTGGACGGCGCTCTGCCCGTCCGCGTCGCGGTCGACTGGTTCAACGGGCTCAGCGTGGAGCCGATCCGCTACCTGCCTCTGTATCTGATCGACCGCGGCAACATAGACGATTTTCTTCTCATGAGCCGCAGGAATCCCGAGGTGGATCTCGATCCGCTCTCCCATCTCGTCGCCGAATGCGACTCGCGCGGGGTCGATCGCTTCTTCGACGGGATTCTCTCGCGATTCAGACAGGAAAGGATAATCTCCGAGGAGTTCTTCCGCGGCTTTTCGATAGAGCTGCTGTCCCGCCTCGCCGCCATGGCGCGCGCCGAGGAGCCGCTCCGCGGCCTGCTCTACCGGGACCCCGAGAGCCTGTTCAAGCAGCTCTTCCAGCAGACTGCGCCGACCGATACCATCCTGTGGCTCAAGGCGCTGGCCCTGCGCACCATGTCCTCGATCGGGGGACGCCGCTCGAGCTGCGTCCCGCTGGGCGATCGGCTCAAGATCTACGTCGACGAGCACTTCCGCGAGAGCCTTTCGCTCAAGACGCTTTCGGCGCGCTTCGGCATATCCGCGGCCTATCTCGGCAAGGTGTTCCACGAAAGCGTGGGGCTTTCCTTCACGCGCTATCTTAACGAAAGGCGGGTCGGAGAAGCCGAGCGCATCCTGGCCACGCGCCGCGTGAAGGCGAAGGACGTCGCCCTCGCCGTCGGATATACGGACGCGAACTACTTCTACAATGTCTTCAAGAAAATCACCGGGCGCAATCCCTCGGAGGTCCAGGGAGAGTAGCGTACTGTCCGCGTTCCATCTGCCGGTGCGATCGCGGGGTCAACGCCTTCTTCGCACTTCCTCGGCCGCGATCCGGGCCCAGGCCCAGAGCCGCTGCGGCCTGCGCTGTACGGTGCTTATGTCCTTCATGATGAGCTCGACGGCTACGCCATCGGCCGCGGCCAGGTCGAGCGCGTCCGCGATCGCGGCGCGGGCCGTGTCTTCGCTCCACTCGGCGTCGAGAAAGATGGCCGGGTTGGGTTTCACGCTCGCGACGTAGTTCGTGCCTATCCCCGCGAATATGGTCCCGTAGTCGTTCCAGGGGCTGACCGAAACCTTGCGCAGATTCGGGATGTGTTTCAAAAGACCCGCCTTGCGGTCGAGCGCCTCGCAGCAGCCGTAGTAATTGAGGCCCCAGCGGCGCATCCACCGAAGGTCGTGCTCCATCGCGAACTCCCAGTGCATCTCGGGAGAGACCGTGGCAAGGATCTGCGCGTTCGAGCATCCCCACATGTTGAGCGGCCGCACCCAGCCGGGATCGTAGCTCCCGCCGGGGAGGGCGCTCGCGTAGCCGTATCCGCCCGATCCGATGCGCACGTTGCCGCAGTCGAGCGACAGGAGATTCTGCTCCTCGAACTGATCCAGCTCGGTCATCCAGGCGTCCACCATGCGCTCGTAGGCCGCGTGCACCATGTCGGGTCGGTCGATCATGTCGAGCATCGCCTCTTCGATGCCCCACCAGCGGATCAGATAGTCCCAGGGCGTGAACCAAATGTGAGTCTGCCCGACTTTCTTCACCGGAACGATGCCGTCGAAGAGATCGCGCATCGCGTTCCACACGACCTCGGTCGTCTTTTCGACGTGCGTGACCCGGGGCATCTGGATCTTCTCGATATCCCCTGGCTCCTTGATCTGAATGTGGAAATGCCGGGACACGATCTCGTTCTGCGCGTCCGTACGCGCTATGTCCACATCCTCGACTATGCCGAAGTCCGTGGAATGTATCGCGAGGGGGCATTCGATCCAGGGGTTCACCACCATGTCCCCGGGCATGTGCCGCCACTGGTAGATCGTGCGACGGAGCTCCGTCTCCAGGCTGCGCGCCCATGCGTTGCGGCATCGCGGCGTCAGCTCCTCCTCGACATTCATCTCGTGCCAGGGGATCTCGTTGATCCAGACCATGGGTCTGACCTGGTCGAGGTCGTTGAGTCTGCGCCAGAGTTCGGCGCGCTCGGCGTTCACCGGGTCGGCGGCGATCGCGGCTATTTCGCGGCCCAGGCCGCGCAGATTCTCCTTCTCGTCCGCTTCGAGATCGATCTCGTCGATCACGAGCGGCGGCGTATAGCTTCCGGGGTCGTGGAGCATGCATTCCTCCTGATATGGATCGGACGACCGTTCTAGGCGGTCCGTGAATCGTCGTTCCACTCCCGGACCGCGTCGTACAGCGCGATCACGTTCTCGAGCGGAGTTTCTTCGAGCAGGTAGTCGTGGCTCGGACCGGCTATATAGCCGCCTCCCGGAGCCATGATCGCGAGAGTCCGGAGAGTCTCCTCGCGGGCCCGGGAGGGATCGCCCTCGAGGAGCACGCGTTGGGTGTCGATCGCACCGTTCAGTACCACCCTTCCGCCGAACTCGCGCTTGAGCTCGGCCGGAGCCATGCCCGCACAGTTGGGCTGCAAGGCATGGAAACCGTCGATGCCGTCGCGGATCAGCAGAGGGATGAGAGGGCGATAGCCGCCGCAGCAATGGAGCATGACCTCGAGCCTATGTCGCCGGCCGAGCGCCGTGAGACGGCGGATGCAGGGAGCGATGAAGCGCTCGTAGAGCTCGGGCCCGAAAAGCGGTCCGGTGGTCGATCCGAAATCGTTGCCTATGAAGAAAACGTCGATGAGGTCGCCCGCCTCTTCGAAAATACGCTCGCTCGAGGCCGCGTAGAAGTCCGTCACCCTTTCGAAGAGAAAGCCGGCGGCGTCCGGATCGTCATACATGAGATAGTAGATGCCCTCCATGCCGACGAGATCGATGACGTCGTGCCAGAAGGGCGACCAGTCTCCCCCGAGAATCGCGTATTCTCCGCCCCAGGCTGCGGCCTCTTTCCTGAGCTTCGACACGTCGACCAGATCGGCATCCGGCCATGGATAGTCTCGGAAGGCCGCCGGAGCGGCAGAAGCGAGGGGGTGGGTCAGGGGCTGCCCGTAGCCTATGCCCGAACGTTCGACTCCGAACGGGCTTCTCCATGTCGAGTCGGACGAAAGCGGCGGCCCGGGATCGCTCCAGGGAGCCGTCAGACGACGAAAATCGTCGCCGATCCTCCGCCTGAAACCTTCCTCGTCGATGCCGAGACCGGCTTTTGCCTTGTCGATAAAGCCCGGCGAGGCGCCGCACCAGCAGGGAACGCGGTCCGGTTCCTCGTGCCGGAAGGTGCACAAAACTCTCTCTTTCGATGTCATCCTCGCCTCCATCGAAGAGGATGACGCCATCGCCGCGAAGGGGCAATCGCGAAAATTACCGATCGAACATCAAGAATTAGTGATTTCCCGCACCGAGCCGCGCTTCACGAGCTGCTGTTTGACCTTGAGGACATGGAGCTCCTGGGGATTGTGCGCGATGCGATTGTGCATCATCTGGCCGGCGATCCGCCCCATGTAGGTCGTGTCGATGCGCATGGTTGTGATCTGCGGCACGTAGCAGAGCGAGTAGTCGAGCATGTCTCCCGGCGAGAGCACGGACATGCGTTCGGGGACCCTGACGCCGAGACGCCGCAGCATCTCGACGACGCGGACCGCGACATCGTCGTCCAGCGCGAATATCGCGCTGATGTCGGGATGGATGCGAAGGAGGCTTTCGACATTGATGAAGGCCGCGTCGTCGTCCTCGAGCGATATCCGGCGCCGCATGGAATCGTCGAACTCGAGATGGTACTCTTCGATGGCTTTCTTGAAGCCGAAAAAACGGTCTACGGGGAGGACGGGCAGATCGGGCCGGAAGCAGTCGATGTAGCCGAGCCGCAGATGACCGCATTTCACGAGATACGACGTGCCTTCGTAGGCGCCCTGAAAATCGTCGACGCAGACGGTATAGAAGCGGTCCTGAAAGTTCGAGTTCATTATGACGACGACGGGTATGCCGGCCGACTCCAGCATGGCGATGAGTTCGGGCGGCGCGAAGTGGATCGTGGCGACGCCGATGGCCTGTGTGCAGCGGATTTTTTCGAGAATGTCGTGCGTCGATTCGCTCCGCGATATCGGAACGAGGACGGTGTTGAACCCCACCTGCCTGAGAGTGCGCTCGAATTCGTGGATTATCGGCCGCACGAGGTGGAGCACCATGGCCCAATCGGGGTCGATATCGAAGAGCAGGACGATGTCGTGCGGTTCGACCGGGAAGGCTTGCGTGCGACGCTGCCGGTGCGTATATCCAAGGCTCCGGGCCGCTTCGAGCACGCGTCCGCGAGTCTCGGCCGAGAGGCGGCCTTGGTCGGAGAGCGCGAGCGATGCCGTGGATAGTGAGACTTTGGCCAGTTTGGCCACATCGTCGAGCTTGGATTTCGTTCCCATGTTCTTTGCTCTTTTGCAAAACTTTATCATGATAATGACAAAAATGCAATAAAATAAATACGTTATATGATAAAGAAATACAAATAATCGGTGTATTTTAGCGAAAATTCCTTTGACAGGCCCCTCAAATGTGCTAGCATTTCTCCACGACAGTCTTGAACGGGAACGAGGAGCGAGCCATGGTACGACGCTACGGACAAGTCATCCGACTCAAGAGCGGCGCTCTGGACAGCTACAGACGCCTGCACGCCGCTGTGTGGCCCGAAGTAGCTTCCATGATCGCCCAGTGCAACATCCGCAACTATTCGATTTACCAAAGGGACGGTTTCCTGTTCGCGTATTTCGAGTACGTCGGAACCGACTTCGCCGCAGATATGGCCAAGATGGCCGCCGATCCCAAAACTCAGGAGTGGTGGGACGTGACTAAGCCGCTGCAGGATCCTCTCCGGACGCGCGGACCCGGAGAATGGTGGTCTGATATGGAAGAAGTCTTCCACCAGGACTGATCAGGTCATAGATCTGCTCAAATATCGAAGCTCGAGAAGCAAGCTGGTGACCAGCTTGTGAAATTGGCCTATTTAAAGGAGCCTTTCATGCCGATCGCACGCACGCCGGCCTGTCTCGCCAAGCTCGAACGCGTCAAAAAGACGCTGCGGCACGAAGAGCCGGACCGCCTGCCCATCTCGGATTTTTTCTGGTCCACGTTCATCTCGCGCTGGCGGGAGGAACTCGGGCTGAAGCCCGATGCGGACATTTATCGCCATTACGACATGGACTGGATCTGCATCAATCCCAATATGGATCCGCACATTCGAAACTTCGACGTCATCAAGGAGACCGAAGAAGACGTCATCCTCAAGACGGGCTTCGAGGCCACCATCCGCAAGAAGCTCGGGACGCAGATGCCCTATTTCGAGAGTTTCGATACGAACGACCTGCCCAAGATGGAGGCCTTCCGTTTCGACGATCCCTGGGACGACAGACGTTTCTTTTCGGGCGGCGACGATCAGATCAACGGCGTGGGAGACGTCATAACCCGCAATCTGCCGCCCTGGGTCGATCGGCTCAAGGCCTACTACGCCGACTTCCCCGTCTTCGGCTCGGTCTGCGAGGGGCATGAATACGCGTGGCGCATTATCGGCAGCGAGAACGTGTACCTGTGGATCGCGCTCTACCCCGACGAGTTCGGCGCCTTTGTCCGTCGGGTCGGAGAGTTCCTCATTCAGTATACCAAGGCGCAGATCCGGGCTGCCGGCGGCATGCTCGACGGCATGGTCGTCTGGGGAGACGTGGCCTATCACAATGGCATGCTCTTCTCGCCGGATATGTGGCGGGAGCACTTCAAGCCCATCGTGGCCGAGCAGATCCGCATCTGCCACGAGGCGGGCCTGCCCGTGATCTATCACGGCTGCGGCAACGCCAGCGCCATCTACGAGGACTTCATCGAGTTGAAGCTGGACTCCTACAATCCCCTCGAAGCCAAGTCGGGGCTCGACGTGGTCGAGCTTCGCAAAAAACACGGCCACCGCATGGGTTTCTGCGGCAATATCGACGCGCTCGCCTGGGCGAACGACTCCCTTCCCGAGCTCGAGGCGCAGGTCATGCGCAAGCTCAACGCGGCCAAGGGCGGCGGCTACCTGCCCCAGTCCGATCATTCGGTGCCGAGCAACGTGTCCGCCGAGCGCTATGAGTTCGTGCGGAACCTCCTCGTGAAGCACGGGAGCTTCCCTCTCCGGCTCGGCGCCTGGGACGATCCTTCTCTGAGCGGGACTCGTCCGTGACTTCGCGCGAACGCGTGCTCGCCTCCATCGCGCACCGCGGGAGCGATCAGGTGCCGGTCGATCTCGGGTCCAATCCCAGTTCCGGCATATCGGCGTTGGCCTATTCGCATCTCCTTTCCGCGCTCGGCGCGAAGGATATTCGGCCCCGCGTTTACGATGTGGTCCAGGAACTGGCCCAGCCCGACGACTGGATTCTCGATCGATTCGGCATCGACGTGGCGGATGTGGGGCGGGCCTTCAACGACCGCCCGGAGGACTGGCGGGAGCATGCGATGCCCGGCGGCGGCGTCTATCTCTATCCGGCCTGGTTCAAGCCCCTTCGCCGCGAAGACGACTTCTTCGTCTACGACTCTCAGGGGACCCTCCTCGCCCAACGCCCTTCGGGGGCCACCTTCTACGACGAGCGCTGTTTCCCCTACGAAGCTGGCTATCCCTCGGACTATGCCGGGCTCGACAAGGCCATGGGCAAGGTCCTCTGGTCGGCCCTGGTGCATTCGCCCTGGGATCACGCCGGGGAGAAGAATTTCTGGAAGGATCTTCGAGCCCGCGCGCTCGACCTCAGGGCGAAAACCGATCGCGCTCTCATGATCGTGGTGGGAGGCAACCTCTTCGAATGGGGCACCTTCCTCAGGCGCATCGACAATTTCCTCGTCGACCTGCTCATCGACGAGGTGAACGTCGAAGCCCTCCTGGACGCCCTCATGGAAAGGCATCTGGCGACCCTCGAAAAAGTCTGCGAGGCGGTGGGCGACGTGGTCGACATTCTGCGCTTCGGCGACGATCTGGGCCACGAGGGAGGCCCCTTCATGTCGCCTGAGGTCTACCGCAAGCTTTTCAAGCCTCGGCATAAGATCCTCGTGGAGTATGTGCGCAAACACAGCTCGATGAAAACCTTCCTGCATTCCTGCGGATCGATCTATGCGCTGATTCCCGATCTCATCGATGTCGGATACGATATCCTGAACCCGGTGCAGACGAGCGCCCGCGACATGGAGCCCGAGCGGCTCAAGCGCGAGTTCGGTGCGGACGTGACTTTCTGGGGCGGCGGCGTCGAGAACAGGACGGTACTGAACGGCGGCAGCCCGTCCCAGGTCCGCGAGCAGGTATTGGACAGGCTCGAGCTCTTCTCGACCGGGGGGGGCTTCGTATTCAACCCCGTGCACAATATACTGCCCGATGTCCCGCCCGCCAATGTGCTGGCCATGTTCGATGCCGTCGCCGAGTTCAACGGACGGCGCTAGCGGAAGAGGTTTTTCCGAAATGCGATGCATTTTGAAAAAGCTACCATAGAATTGCAATTATTTATGCTTTTGAGGCCTTTTTTGCTGTTGCCGGAGGCAGGTATGGGGCCTAGCATCGTATGTCTGCGCGGCGCATGCCGCGAGGGAGAGGGATTTTGAGTGAGCTAGAGATAGGACTTGCCCTTGAAATGGAGAAGGTGAGCAAGCGGTTCCCGGGCACGATCGCGGTGGACGATGTCAGCTTCGAAGTCTACGCCGGCGAGGTCCACGCGCTGGTCGGCGAGAACGGGGCCGGCAAATCCACCCTCATGAAGATGCTGGCAGGCTCCTTCGACGATTACACGGGCTCGATTCGGATCAATGGCAGGGAGGTCAAGCTCCATACGCCGACGATGGCCAAGAAATACGGGATCGGCATGATCTACCAGGAGTTGAGCCTGGCCCGTCCCATCAGTATCGCGGAGAACCTGCTCGCGGGGCGCCTGCCGCGCCGGGGGCCCTTCCTGGACAAGGGCCTGATGAGGAAGCAGGCGAAAGCCCTGCTCAACAGGGTGGGACTCGATCTGGATACCGATCTTCCCATCGAGGACATCAGCCAGCACGAGGCGCAGTTGGTGGAGATCGCCAAGGTGCTCGGCAACAATCCCTGCATTCTCGTCATGGACGAACCGACGAGCGCCCTGTCGCACGAGGAAGTCGAGCGTCTGTTCGAGATCATTGTCTCGCTCAAGCGGCGCGGCATCTCGATCGTCTACATCTCGCACCATCTCCCCGAGATTTTCAGGATCGCCGACCGGGTGACCGTCATGCGGGACGGAAAGAAGATAGCCACGAAGCCGATCGCCGAACTCAGCCGCGAGGAGATCGTGCAGATGATGGTCGGTCGCTCCGTCAAGGAATTCTACAAGCGCGACGAGCGCCAGATCGGGGAAACGCGGCTCAAGGTCGAAGGCCTCTCGCGCTTCGGCTTCTTCCATAAGGTCAATTTCGAGGCGCGACGCGGCGAGATTCTGGGTATCTGCGGACTCTCCGGGGCGGGCCGAACGGAGCTCGCGCGGGTTCTGGTGGGCCTGGATCGCGCCGACGAAGGACGGATGATGCTGGACGGCCGCGAGCTGAGGGGTTCCAGCATGGCCGAGTTCCTGCGACAAGGCGTAGCCTATCTGACGGAAGACCGGAAAACCGAGGGGCTGGCCCTGCGCCTTTCCGTGGACGACAACATTCTGGCCCCCATCGTCGATCGCCTGACGGCGGGTCTGGTCTATTCGAAACGCCGCGGTGAGGCCTCGGTGAAACGCCTGATCGGCGAACTATCGATCTATCCGCCCGATCCCGGCCGCCCCGTCGGCAATCTCTCCGGCGGCAACCAACAGAAGGTCCTCTTGGCCAAGTGGCTGGCGAGCGAGCCCAAGGTGCTCATCCTCGACGAGCCGACGCGCGGCGTGGACATCGGGGCCAAAATGACCATCCACTCGTCCATCGAAAAGCTGGCCCACGAGGGCGTCGCGATTATTCTCATATCCTCCGACCTGCCGGAGCTCGTCGGACTGTCCGACCGGGTCATGATCATGCGCAAGGGACACTTCACGCGCGAGATGGGCTTCGAAGAATGCACCGAGGAAAGTCTTCTCCTCGCGGCGAACGGGGAGGGGGTGGCGTGATGGCAAAAGCCGCAGCGACGACGGCCGACAGACGAACGGTGGGCTCGAGCCTGGCCGGCCGAATCTTCAACGTCACGGGAATCTACGGCATCGCAATCCTGTTTTTCGCCCTGGGAGTCTTTCTGGAGGCGATCGGCGTCATCAATAGATTCCTGTCGCCCCAGAACATGCTCAATATCGTCAACGCCGCAGCCCTGGTGGGCATAGTCGCGGTCGGCATGGCCTTCGTGACCTATTCGGGCAACTTCGCCGACATGTCCGTGCCCACGACGATGGGATTCACGGGCTACATCTGTATCGCGCTCCTGAAGTTCGGATTTGTCCCCGCGCTGCTCGGCGCGGTGGCAGTAGCGCTCGTGATAGGGCTGCTGAACGGCTTCGTCGTCGGTAAGTTCAAGGCCAATCCCATCATCTGGACTCTCGCCGTGAACTACATGACCATGGGCATAATCCGCCTGGTGTGGGTCAACAAGCAGATCTATCCGGATATGCAGGGAGTGGGGCAGAGCACGGTGGCATTCTTCGACGACATCTATCGCTATCGCCTGTTCGGAACGATCGGCCTGCCGATCGTCATACTGGCCGTCATGGTAGTGGTGGGGCAATTCGTCCTGACTAAGACATCCTTCGGCGCCCGACTCAAACTCATCGGATCGTCTCTGCGTGCGGCCAAGTTCACCGGCGTGCACGTGGAGCGGCTCGTGGCGGCGACTTTCGTGCTGAGCGCCTTCGCCGCGGCGATCGCGGGACTGGCGGTGACCTCGCTGACGCGGGTCGGCGCCTGGTACAACGGCGCAGGCTACGATTTCAAGGCGGTCACCGTCGTCGTAATCGGGGGCGTCACTCTCGCCGGAGGGCGCGGGTCCATTCTCGGAGTCCTCGGCGGAGCGCTCATCATCGGCATTCTGGACAATATCACGACGCTTCTGGGCATAGGCACTTTCTCCCAGAACATGATCCGCGGCGCGATCTTCATCATCGTCGTCGGAATCAACGCCAAATCCTTGCGGAGCTTGGGGCGCGACGATGCGTAGAACAGGACGGAACTCTCTGCTTTCTCTCGGGGACAAGTACAGGATATACATCCTGTTCGTGGTGGTCTTCGCCTTCATGGCGCTCTTCGCGCCGCGCTTCTTCAATGTCTTCAACCTGACTTCGATTCTGAAGACGATATCCATGAACGTATGCGCCGCGATCGGATTCACCATCGTGATGATCTGTGGCCAGCTCGATCTCTCGATCGGTACGGTGATCACGTTCTCGGCGGTCATCAGTCTGGGTTTGGAGCCTTCCTTCGGGTTCGTCGGCTCGGTCGCGATCGCGATCGTCGCGGGCACGATCGTGGGTCTCCTGAACGGCCTTCTCGTGACCAAGGCCAAGATCAATTCCTTCATCGTCACCCTGGGAACGATGACCATTCTGCAGGGAGCGATATACCAGTTCACGGGCGGCAACTCCGTGAGTGTGTCGACTCCGGCCGCCTTTGTGCTCTCGGATTTTCTCGGCCACAAGTACCTGCCGCTCGTGACTCCGCGCATACTGCTGGGCGTGATCCTCGTCGTCGTCCTGGAGGTCATTCTGCGCCGGACGAGGGCGGGGCGAAATTTCTACATCGTGGGGGGCAATCGGAACACAGCCTGGCTCGCCGGCATCAAGACCGACAGCTACATCATCGTCGCCTTCGTGCTCTCCGGGGCCATGGCTGCCATCGGCGGCGCCTCGCTCGCGCTCGAATCGACCTCCGCGACGCTCAACCTGGGTGACAACTCGCTCATGTACGTCATTTCTGCCACCATCATCGGGGGCACCGCGATGTCGGGAGGCAAAGGCGGCGTGCTGCGCAGCGCCATCGCCATTCTGACCCTCGAGATGCTCTATACGGGCCTCATCCTATTCGGGTTCGGCAACGAAGTGACGATTTTCATCGCGGGGCTCATTCTGGCCTATGTCGTGCTTTACGAGGCCTATGCCACGTACCGCCACGAGAAGACCCTGGGGCAGCGGCCCGAACTCATAAAGGAGTTGGCCGCGAAAAGGATCGGCTGAAAGCAATCGCAGGTTCGATGACCGGAGCACCCGTTCTGGGAGGCGACCGGACGCTCATCGTGTTTCATAGGAGGGATCGGATGAAAAGAACAGTAACCGTCGTCGCCATGCTCTGCATGGTCGCGCTCGGTGTCGTCGGGTTCGGGCAGAGCCTGACGGCGGCGCAGCAGGCCAACCTGGCGGCCTCGCTCGCGGTGGACACCGGCACGCTCAAGTCGGCCGATGGGCAGCAGCTGCTCAAGCCGTCCTCGGACACCCGAACGGTGCCGATGCGCCCCGCCAATCCCGAAGCGCTTCCCGATACGAATCCGCTCCGCTGGTACGACATGGAGTGGGCCGGATGGAACGTGACCCCGACCAACATTCCCGTATCGCCCGGCGACGGCGCGATCGGCAAGCGCGTGATCCTGATCGTCCACGGCGATCACCCCTGGACCACCGCGTGCATCAAGGGTGCGCAGAAGGTGGCCGACGCCTACAAGATCAATCTCAAAGTGCTCTCCCCCAACTGGGACAAGAATGTCCAGGACCAGATGATCGATCAGGCCATCAACGAGAAGCCCGACATGATCCTCCTCATCCCTCTCGACGCCAAGGGCGCCGTTCAGCAGGCGCGCAAGATCAATCAGGCGGGCATTCCCCTCCATATCTTCAACACCCTGCCCTCCGCCGAGGCGCTCAACTACTCCGTCGGCTGGAGCGGTCCGGATGACTTCGGCCAGTTCCGGCTTCTCGCCCGCGCCTGGGCCGACAAGCTCCGCAAGGAGAACCCCCACGCCAAGACCATAGGCGTCGTGTACGTGCAGCACGCCCCCGGCGGCTCTCCCTACTTCGCCCGCTCCTATGGCCCGATCTCCGAGCTCGCCACCTACGCGCCCGAGATCAAGACTCTGGCCATGGCTTCGCCCACGCCCGCCACCTTCGACGCCAACGCCACCATGCAGCTCGTCTCCGACTGGCTCACTCGCTTCGGCAAGAATCTCAAGGGCATCTGCGCCGCCGATGATTCCGGTCAGGCTCTGGGTATCATCCAGGCGCTCAAGAACGCCGGCCGCACCGACGTGGTCGTCGTCGCCGCCGGAAACTCCAAGCAGGGCATGGACCTTGTGAAGGACGGCAAGCTCTATGCCATCACCTACCAGACCGCCGAAGGCGACGGCGCGCTGTCCATGCAGACCGCGGCCGACTGGTTCAACGGCAAGACGATTCCGCCGCGCAGGAATCTGGCCCAGCACATCATCACCAAGGCCGACGTCGCTCAGTTCTATCCGCCGCAGTGGTAAACCGCTGATCGCGGCGTAGTTGTCCTTATTCCGGTTATTTCGGGGCTGCCCAAAAGGCAGCCCCGCTTTTTTCGTGCTTCCAATAACCCCGTAGCTCAGGCTTTTTCGGCCTCTCTTGACAGAACAGAAGAACACTCCTATTATCGATAATCGATAGTCGTAGTTATTTATAGTGTGATGCCGAAGCCACACTGCACGGTTTTGCAACGGGATTTCTTGTGAATCGTCGGAGGAGGAAGCTGTGGAAGGAATAAGAGCCACTGGCGCGGTCGAGATCCGGAAGCTTCAGTACTGGATCGACGGCGGATGGAAGACATCGAAGACCAAGAAATATATGGATTGTTATAATCCCTCCACCGGCGAGATCATAGCCCACGCTCCCCAGTGTACGACAGATGAGGTCGAGGCGGCGGTCGCTTCGGCAGCCAAAGCTTTCCCCGATTGGTCCGATACGCCGCCGAACAAACGGGTGCAAGTCTTGTTCAAGATGAAAGCCCTTCTCGACAAGCATCTCGACGAGTTGACCCTCCTTGTCGCTCGCGAGAATGGCAAGGTACTCAATGAAGCCATGGGCGACGTGCTGAAGGTGACCGAGGTCGTGGAATTCGCCTGTGGCATTCCTCATCTTATGAAGGGTCCTGCCATTATGAACTGCACAAAGGGCTATGATACCACCCAGTATATGGAGCCACTCGGGGTGTTCGCAGGCATCGCGCCCTGGAACTTCCCTGCCATGATACCGATGGGTTGGATGGCCCCCATATGTATCGCTACGGGCAACACCATGGTCATCAAGGCCGCCAGCTTTACGCCGGAGACCTCGATGCGGATTATGGAGCTTTGGGCCGAGGCGGGATTGCCACCTGGCGTCCTCAACCTCGTCACCTGTTCCAGGCACGAGGCGGAGATTCTCCTCGAGCATCCCGATGTCAAAGGCGTGAGTTTCGTTGGATCCATGGGGGTGGGGCAACATATCTACGCGCTTGCCGCTGCCAACGGCAAGCGCGTACAGTGCCTTACCGAGGCGAAGAACCATGCCCTCGTGCTCAAGGATGCGGCCCTCGAGCGCAGCGCGCGAGGCATCATTAACTCAGCCTACGGTTGCGCGGGGGAGCGTTGCATGGCGCTGCCCGTCGTCGTCGTCGAGGAATCGATAGCCGATGAGTTTGTTGCCGTCCTCAAAAAGCTGATGTCCGAGCTCGAGGTCGGACCCGCGTACGAAAGGTCGAGCCAGATGGGCCCCGTCGTCAACGCCGAGCACCGCGCTTTCGTCATCGATTGGATCGCTAAGGGCGTCCAGGAGGGGGCTGAGCTCGTACTCGACGGACGAAACATCGCCGTGAAGGGCTATGAGAAAGGATTCTACGTTGGCCCGACTCTCTTCGACCAAGTGAAGCCCGGGATGAGCATCGGCGACAAGGAAGTTTTCGGTCCCCTGCTTTGTGTCAAGAGAGTGAAGGACTTCGAGGAAGGCCTTGCTCTCATGAACGCCAATGAGTTCGCGAACGGTTCGGTCATCTACACGCAGAGCGGGTACTACGCAAGGGAGTTTGCCAAGAGGACCCATGGCGGGCAAGTCGGCATCAACGTCGGGATTCCCGTGCCGCTCGGCATATTCGGCTTCACCGGCCACAAACACTCTTTTTTCGGCGATCTTCATGCCATGGGTACGGACGGCGTGCGCTTCTATACTGAGCTCAAAAGTGTAACGGCACACTGGTTTTCCGAGGAAGAGGCGCGGGAGGGCGAGGTGCTCAATAGCTGGGATGGAATGATCGCCTTCCCAGAGACTAAATAACAATGAGCGTTTTTGCGTACGCACGCCCCACGACAATGGCCGAGGCCGTGAGTCTCTTCGAGACGCACGGCAGCGACGCTTGTGTCCTTGCCGGCGGTACCGATCTCATCATTCGGCTTCGCGACGGGTCGCTGCGGCCGGCGGTCGTCGTCGACCTGAAGCATGTCGCCGAACTTCGTCCCGGCATTCATGAGATCGAGGGACACGTCTCGATAAGCGCCACGACGGTCATGACCGACATCGTGGTGGATGCGAGCGTCAATCGGTACTTCCCTGCGTTAGTCGAGGCGGTGTCGGCCGTTGGTTCGGTACAGATCCGAAACCGGGCCACTCTTGCCGGGAATATCTGCAACGCCTCCCCCGCCGCCGACAGTGCACCGCCTCTTCTCGTCTATGGGGCGATTGTCGTGGCGGCGAGCGCGGATGGGATCCGACGCATCCCCATCGCTGAGTTTTTCGTCCGCTCCGGTCAAACGACGCTGCACAGAGGGGAGTTCGTAACGGCGATCGAGCTGCCCGTGCCCGCTCGACGCACGGGCGCCGCGTACCTGCGCCGTTCGCGGCGCCGCGGTCATGACCTCGCCTCCGTCACGCTCTGCTGTGCCGTGGACGCCGCCGATGTGACGCGCATCGCGTACGGCAGCGTGGGACCGCGGCCGGTCATCGTTGCCGACGAGAGCGGGATTCTTGCTGATACCGGCGTGCAGGACGAAGTGAAGGCGGCAATATTCGAACGAATGTTCGCCGAAGCGAACCCTTCACCACATTCGATGCGAGCAAGCCCCGAATACCGCCTGGCGATGCTACGGGTGCTCGGCGTGCGGACGCTCCGGCTCGCGATCGAACGGCTGGCGAAAGGACGGGAGAAATGAGCGACACGATTCCCATAGAAATGACGGTCAATGGCCGCCAGCGCGCGTTCCAGGCCGCCCCGCACCGTACCTTGCTCGACGTTCTGCGGGACGACCTGAAGTTGTTTGGTACGAAGGAATGCTGTCGCGTCGGCGAATGCGGTGCCTGCACGGTCATCGTCGATGGGCGTGCAATCGACTCGTGTCTTATGCTTGCTGTCGAAGCCGACGGGGCGAACGTGACGACGGTCGAGGGTCTGACGGACGAAGGTCGATTGAACGCGCTCCAAAAGGCGTTTCTTGACGAAGGAGCGACCCAGTGCGGTTTTTGCGTTCCGGGGCAGTTGATGTCCGCCCAAGCTCTGCTCCTGCGAAACCCGCATCCCACACGCGGAGAGATCGAGGAAGCGATGGCGGGCAATCTTTGCAGATGTGGGGGCTATGAACGTATCATAGAGGCGATCCTCTCGATCGCCAAGGCGGGCGAACGATGAGCATACAGGGCGTCGGCTCATCTCCGCATCGCGGCGGCGGCTATGACCGAGTGACGGGCATACAGGAATACGTGGCCGATATCAGGCTGCCCGATGCCCTCGAAGCGAAACTTGTCACGCTGGACTGTGCTCATGCTCGCATCGTTTCGATCGATGCTACCGCTGCAGAGCGGGTCCCCGGCGTGCGACTGATCATGACTGCCGCCGATCTTCCGCAGCCGGTCCCTCGATTTGGCCCGCAGACCAGTGATCGCCCCATCCTCGCAGTCGGCGAGACCAAGTATCATGGCGAGCCGGTCGCGCTTGTCGCGGCGGAGACCAAGGAGGCGGCGGAGGAGGCGGCCAGACTCGTGCGTGTCGAGCACGAGGAATTGCCGGCCGTCTTCACACTGGCGGGCGCGCTCGATCCATCGGCGCCTCTCGTCCAGGATTCGTCGCTTCGACCCAAGGACCCTCTCGCAACGACGAATGTCTTCCATGAGCACCGCATAGGGTGGGGAGATGTGGACGCCGCGAGGGCCGACCTCGTCATAGAGAACACGTACACCTTTCCGATGGTCACTCATTTCGCGATCGAGCCTCTTGCGTTTATGGCTGCGCCGGATGGCGACGGGATCGCGGTCTGGAGCTCCATCCAGCACCCGAACTGGCTGCAAAAAATTCTGTCCAATCTCTTGGGACTGCCCCTCGCCAAGGTCAGGGTGTACGCTCCGGATCCCGGCGGCGGGTTCGGCGGCAAGCAGCATGCGAAGCTCGAACCTGCCGTGGCGTTCGCCGCGTTACGAATCGGTCGGCCCGTGCGCCTCGTCCTGAACCTCGAAGAAACGTTCCAAGCGGTCCGACGCGCAGCCTGTGAGACGCATGTGCGGACCGGCTTCAAACATGACGGAACGCTCGTCTTCCAGGATATTAAGGCGGACTACCTTATCGGCGCGTATGTCGACATCGCCGACAGGGTCGTCGGCAAGGGCAGCTACGTCGCGGCCGGGCCTTACAACGTACCTGCGGTTCGTATTCTTGCCCGGAGCGTCCTGTCGCATACGGTACCATCCACCGCGTTCCGGGGTTTCGGCAATCCACAGGTGAACTGGGCGGTCGAGTCGAATCTCGACGAGGGCGCCCGCGCGCTCGGGATAGACCGGCTGGATATCCGTTTGCACAATCTCGCCCGCAAGGGCGATGCCTTCATACCCTTCGATACGCCAGCCGATGGCGATTGGGAGCAGACGGTGCGCCGCGCAGCTCAGTTGATCGGTTGGGGAGCCCCTCTCATCTCTGGGCATGGGCGCGGAATCGCCCTAGGCATCAAGTCGGGGCCGACGACGGGCCTCTCCTATTCCATAGTCAGGCTCCTCGTCGACGGCAGCGTGGTTATCTACGCCGGGACCTCGGATATGGGGCAAGGTGCCCGGACGGTTTTCGCGCAGATCGCGGCCGAAGAGCTGGGAGCGCCAATCGATTGGATCACCGTCGTCATGGGCGACACGCTTATCGTTCCTTACGACCAGCAGACCTCGGCCAGCCGGTCAACGGTGCTTATGGGCAATTCCATCCTCAAGGCCTGTCGGTCTATCCAGGCGCAACTTCGATCGATGGCGGCCCGCCTCCACGGTGTGGACGAGGCCGGAGTCGTGATTGACCATGGCGTTGTTCGACTGCCAGATCGTGAGCTCTCGATCCTCGAGGTCCTGAAGCCGGGTTTGGGGAGCCTCGGCGGCGAGCTTATCGGCACTGGCGAGGAGCGCAAGGTCGCGGAACCCACGCATCCGTTGAGTGGAGCGCCCGCCTTCTTCGAGTTCAATTGCACCGCCATCGAGGCCGAGGTAGATGCCGACACCGGTGATGTGGTTCTTATCCGCCACGTCACTGTCTCAGACGTCGGCAAGGCGATCAACCCCCTCCAAGTTCGCATGCAGGACGAAGGCGCCGCCATCCAAGGTATTGGGCACTCGCTCATGGAACATTACATCTTCGACGGCGACGGCCGCATTCGAAACCTCGGGGCGATCGACTACCGCATCCCGACGAGCATGGACCTGCCCCGCGAGTTTTTAAGCGACACCGTCGAAAACGCAGACGGCCCGGGACCCTACGGTTCGAAAGGCATGAGTGAAGGGGCGCTGCTGTGTGTGGCGCCCGCGGTCGCCGCCGCGGTGCGCGATGCGACGGGAGCCATCATCCGCGACCTTCCGCTCACTCCGGAGCGCGTATGGCGAGCGCTGCAGGAACGCCGATGATCTACCTGACTGTGTCAGGTGGCTTCCGTACAGTTCTCGTCGTCAAGGGATTCGCAGATGGGCTTTCCCGTGGTCTCGATGTGCTCGCGCGCCACCTGCGCCGCTTTTTCGGGATCGTGGGACCTTAATGCTTCGATGAGGATTCGGTGGCGCGAGGCGATAGAGACAGGATCCATCTGCGAGAGATTCCCCGTGATGATCGACCAACTGCCGAAACGCATGTATTGAAGGAGCTGGAGGATCAGCCTGTTGCCCGACGCCTGCGCAATCTTTTCATGAAACTCTATGTTGAGGCGGGTGCGCTTATGGATATTTCTCTCTTCGCCGGCTGCGATCATTTTTTCGACGATCTTCTCGAGATTGGCTAGCTCTTCCGCGGTGATACGTTCGGCGGCCATCCGGGCGGCCAGCGATTCGAGGGCGATCCGCACCGTATAGACTTCCCAGAGGTCTTTGCTCGTGAAGGAGCGCACGGTGATGCCTTTGAAGGGCTCGCTCTCGAGGAAGCCCATGGCGATGAGGCTGCGCAACGCTTCGCGCACGGAGGCCTGACTGACATTGAGATCGCGGGCCATCGCGCTCTCAATGATGCGGTCGCCTGGTTTGAACTTTCTATGGAAAATATCTTCTATCAGCTGCTCTTTGATCTGTTCGCTCAGGATGGTACGGGAAAACTTGCGTCCATTCGATAATGAAGTGGCCACTTTAGTACTGCTACGACCCATATTAGAACACCACCCCTGTCTTCTCAGAAACCACGCGGATGTCGGCGCGGCGACCTCACACGTTGGTTTTCTATGCTCAAGGAATAGTTTTATATTACCATCAATAAAGGAATTAATCAACTCTGCCCCACCTATCGGTTGATTTTACTATCGATAATCGATAATACCTTATACCATAATCAAATATTTGTTTCGATTTTCCTTAAGGAGCATATATGCATGGGTCTTCGTCTCGGCCGCGAGATACTAAAGACAAGATCACTTATGGCATTTCGGTCGTGCCTTGCTTCAAAGTGAACTTTTCATTGACAAAGCTAGATAATGGATCGATAATCGCTAATCGATTGTTACTTGTTAAGGAGGAATTATGGATGCGACTAAAAAGCTAGCTCAATTCTTTGGCGATGAGAAGTTCCCCGTTGAGTGGGCGAACGAGGAAGAGAAAGGTCTCTTCTGGTGGTTCGACGACAATCACTGCCCCAATCCGATATCGCCCATGTACTACAGCCTCAACGGCTGGTGGGGGCCGACCTGCGAGTACATGTACCGGCGTTTCGACATGCCAATGGGTCTCTTGTGGCCCGCGAAACGAATCAACGGCTATGTCTACACGGCGATCATCGGGCGCGGGCCGGAGGAAGAGGCTGCCACCGGTCCCTACTACGGCTGGGTCATGCCCACATACGCAAAGAACTTCCTCGACTGGTGGGAGAAGCGCTATCTGCCCGAAGTAAGAACGAACTTCGAGTACATAGACACTTTCGACGCAGAGCATGCGACGCTCCCCGAGCTCATGATTTACCTCGAGGAGATGATCGATATCCAGGAGCGGCATTTCCGGCTTCACTGGATACTCAACTTTGCGCAATTCCAAGTCTCAATAGACTTCGGCACCGTCGTCAAGGAACTACTTGGCGATATATCGCCGGAGGTCATGGGCAAGGTCAACATCTCAAGGGTCGACCGGAACTGGGACAGCCTCCTCGAGCTATGGAAGCTCAAGGAGAAGGTGAAGGCGGACAAGGATCTCTCCGCAGCCTTCACCGAGGGAGGAGCTGCGGCCGAGATCCGCACACTCCTCGAAAAAACCAAGGCGGGTGCGGACTTCTTGAGGGCGATCCAGGTCTACGCGAACGAGTTCGGCTACAAGTCGATCTACACCCATGAGTACAAGTTCAAGCTCTGGGTCGAGGACAACACGCCGATCGTCGAGCAGGTCAAGAATTACTTCGATACCGATTATGATTACCACAAGGCCTACAATAAGTGCATCAAGGAGCAGGACGAGGCCATCGCCGAGCTTCGCAAGAAGCTCGCCTCCCGGCCCAAGGCCGACAAGGACCGCTTCGAGCAGGCCCTCGACCTCAACCTCCGGATGATGCCCCTCACCCCCGATCATCACTTCTACTTCGATCAGGCCACCTTTGCGCGGATGAGGCTCGTCCTCCTCCGGGTTGCGCGTAAGATGGTGAAGGATGGTCTTCTCGACGATCCCGAAGACATCATGTACCTCGAGTACGAGCAGCTTAGACGCTACATAGCGAGCCCCAAAACCTACGACGCCCGGAGTCTCATTGCCAAGGCCAAGAAGGAGATGGAGAAGGCCCGTCAAGTGCACCCACGCGCCTGGGTCGGTACCGTCACGCAGTGGAATATGTACTCCGAGCCCTACCACACGCTCTGGGGTTATCCCGAGCGCTTCGAACGAGGGTCCGGCGAGGGCATCAAGGGGGAGATCAAGGGGCTCGCGGCTTCGGCGGGAGTCGTCGAGGGCGTGGCTCACGTCGTACATAATCCCGTCGAATTCGACGACGTCAAAAAGGGCGAGATCATGGTCTGCATCATGACCAACCCTGCCTGGGCGGTGGTGTTCAGCAAGATCGCCGGCATCGTGACCGATACGGGCGGCGTTCTCTCCCACTCGGCTATCGTCGCTCGCGAGTTCATGATCCCCGGTGTCGTCGGCACGAGCAACGCGACGAGGGAGATCAAAACGGGCGACAAAATCCGCGTGAACGGCAGCACTGGAGTCGTCGTGGTTCTCTGATCGACCCGGCGGACCGCTAAGCGATTATAAGGTTAACGGCCCGCTCAAGGTCACAAAACGAGTAAGGAGGAATAATAAATGGCGGAAATCAAGACGAAAGAGACGATCCCGTTCTGGCTGGCCGTGGGCATCACGGCCATCGTATTCCTGCCCCTGACGATGTTCCTCGGCAAGTTCAATATCCCGCTCTGGGTATCGTTCATCGTATGGGCAGAGTTTTTCACCTTCGGTGCCTCGCTCAAGTCCGCGGGGAAATTCATCCTTCTGGCCTTTCCCGCCGGTGCGATTATTTGTGCCCTGGGGTTCATAGCTTCCTTCAGCTTGGCCTCCTTCACGGCGCTGGCTGGTCCTGCGAGCTCCGGCATGTGGGGTATCTGGGTCGGCTTCGGTGTCGCAGTCTGCGTCCTAGTTTACATCATGAAGTTCTCCAAAATTTTCTCCGACGGCTCACTCGCCTATTTCAACGGCATGACCATGATGATAGCAGTGCTCTTCACCAGCTCCTATCCCAAGAGCGCCAACATGGCCATCCAGCTGAATACGGTCTTCGCCTGCCTGTGGACCATTCTCGCGGGCTACTTCGGTCTCTTCCTCGGTTGGTTCAACGTGACCATCACCTTCCCCCGGAAGGTGAAAGAGAAATTTGCGTCGACAATGGTTGCCGGGACGAAGTGATCAGGGGCTAAGCTTACCGCGCGGAATTGCTCCCGCTAAAGTCGATTCGCTGGCGCCACCCTATTGGAAGGTGGCGTCAGCCTTTTGACCCGAACGATTGGCGAATCTTCGGCATCGATAGAAGGATGATCAGCTCTATCAACAATATCACTCGGATAGCAGAATCAAAAGTCTCACTCATGGATGCGCTGTCGAGCGTCGCTTCCCAGGGCAGAGATGATATGAAAAACACCTGGAATCGATCAACGAAATTACTCATTCCGCAGATTTGATACAAGAATTACTGCGCCCAATAAACGATGTGGCGGCTCAAACCAGTCTTTGGGCCATGAATGCCGCTATCGAAGCGATCGCGCCTCAGGTCGAGGGCTCTTCCCAGTCCTCGTAGAACGAGAGCTCCGCTTTGGCGAGCCGCGATGCCTCGGCGAGCGAGGGTTCGCGGAGTTCCTCGGCCATCCGTCGCCCGGCGGCCGTGTAGAGTTCGATGTGGGCCGCCTCATCGAGCCCCTCGGCGAGACCGATCAACGTATCGAAGTTTTTGTATCGGGCCGCCCCGTACTCAGCGTACACCTTAACAACCTGAAGGAGTCCCACCCAGCCGAATTTGTCCACTTGGTCGGCGTCGCAGAGTACCTTTTCCTCGAGGCTCTCGGGTTCGGGCCCGTTGTAGCCCGGATACTTGCCCTTGTGCTTGAGGATACAGGCAGAAATCGCCTTCCGTTCGACCTCTCCCCATTCGGTCAGATAGCCAATGCAGGCCGCTGCGCCGTGGATATTGTGTCTTTTCGGCTCGGCAGGATTCGTAATGAACCCGATGTCGTGGAGAATGGCCGCCGCGAGTACGATACCGAGGTCGGCGCCTTCTTCCGTCGCCAGACGGGCTGCGTTCATGACAATGCGCTTGACGTGGTCCCAATCGTGGCTGATGCCGCGGTGCTCCGCAAAGAGGGTGCGGACCTTCGAGTAGAGCCGGCCCATCCTCGGCTCGGAGAGCGCCCCGTCCAGTGTATGATAGATTTCCACCCTTTCCATCCTGACTCCCCCTATCGCGAAAGGCCCTCAAGGAGCTTCCAACCGGTCTCGGTGAACTGCGAGAGCGTCCGCTGTGTCACGCCGAAGGCGACGAATTCCTCCGACCTGAGCCCGTCCGGCTCGTAGGCGCGCCGAAATTCCCTTATTCCGAGAAGTCGTTCAAGGACGTCGGGGGGCACAGAGCGAGAATAGACTTCTTCCTTTGGCACGTCCGAGCTCATGAGCGCCTTCTGGTACTTCGGGTGGATGGACAGGACGATGTCGGCTCCCGCCATATCCGTCGCATGATAGGTGCCGCGCAACGCGGCGACACAGAGCTTTGCGGTGTACTTCCTTTCCTGGAATATGCCATAGCAGCGCTTCGCGATGGCGAGCCCCGCCTGACGTATGTCGTCCGGACTGGCCGTCGCGCGATTGTCGGCCGCGACCTCCTGGAGGTAATCGTCAAGACGCCCGATCATGAGCACGGCGTTGCAGGGTGCCGGCTTCAGCCCTGCGGCGACGGCGCGTTTCGAGCCTGCGGCATGAGCCTCGGCGACGGCGAGGAGCTGGGACAGGGTAAAGCTCACCGTTCCTGTCACAGGAATACCATCGGCCGCGAGTTCTTCCAGGATATCGATGCCGGAGCTTGTCGCGGGAAGCTTGACGGAGACGTTCGGCGCCCACGCGGCGAACCTATGGCCCATTTCGAGCATGGCATCTCTGTCGCCGGCCTTCGCAGGATCGACTTGGCCGCAGATGTGCCCGAGCATGCCCATTGAGCTTTGGAAGATGGGCACTAGTTTCCGGGCGCCTTCCATAACCACGTGTCTGACGAGAGCCTCAGCCTTTGCCGCTGGGCTTTTCTCGGCCGTCAGAATGAATTTCACCGCGGCTTCCCATTCGACCGGCCAAGCGCGCATCGCCGCCGCGCAGAGGGGAGGGTTTGTTGTGATGCCGACCGCTCCGTGTTCCAGGGCCAGATCGATCTCCCGGGGGTCCCCCGAATCGCACCACCACTGGGTTTTCGTCGATGAACCGAGCCATTGGAGATAACTTTTTCCCGCCATATATCCTCGAATGTAGTAAAAATCGATAATCGATAATACGCCGAGCTTTCTCTTCTGTCAATCGATGAGGGAACGGCGATGCCTCAGCCCACTTTGAGCTTGACAGCGGAAAGCGATGATGGTAACCTCAACTATCGATTATCGATAATCAGTTGTACCAATCTGGATACGGGGGGATACCTCATGAAGATCGTCCATGAATCGCAGGTGCCGGAAAGGGCTGTCCCGGGGCGGTTCCTGAGATGGATTGCGGACGAAAAGAGCCTGCAGCCGGAGTTCCTGAGTTCCTGCATTATGCGCGTGTCTCCGGGGCAGACGGTGAATCCGGCACACTCCCATCCCGACGGTGAAGAGTTGATCTATGTGATATCCGGCGAGGGAAAGGTCCTCGTCGATGGCGAGGTCCAGCCGCTTTCGCCCGGCACCGCCGTACTGTTCCAGAAAGGGAGCATACACATGGTTCGCAACAGCGGCAGCGACGAGATGAAGGTCGTTTGCTTCTTCGCACCGCCCGCGAGTCTGGACACCTATGTTTTCCATCCCGAGGTCGCTTTTCCCGAGGGACTCTGATCGTCAGAGGAAGGATGAGAGATGAAGGATAACCCGATCGAACATTTCCGTGTCGACAAGAGCCAGGTTAGATTCATCGGGACCGAACTTCAGCGACCCGAATGCATCCTGGCCGAGCCCGACGGGAGCCTCTGGTCGGCCGACGCGCATGGCGGCGTCGTCCACATAAGGCCCGACGAAAGCCAGGAACTCATCGCGCAGAAGCGCTCGGTCGGGTTCTCCGAAAGCGCCGGCGACGTCGATCGATACACGAAGGGCACGCTCCCGAACGGCCTGGCCTTCGCAAGCAATGGCGACATCATCATCTCGAACTTCGGCACTGACTGCCTCGAGGTCATGACGAGGACGGGAGAGACGCGGGTCCTCATGGACTCGGTCGAAGGCAAGCCCATCGGCAAGGTCAATTTCGTGCTCAGGGACTCGATGGACCGCTTGTGGATCACCGTCACGACGCGGCTCGCGAACTGGATTGATGCGTTGGTGCCCGACCTCGACGACGGCTATATCGTTCGACTGGATGAACGTGGTCCGCGCATCGTAGCCGAAGGTCTCCATTTTACCAACGAGGTCCGCTTCGACGCGGTGGAGGAGTACCTGTACGTGGTCGAGACGACGGGGGGCCGCATACTCCGCTTCCGCGTCGATTCCCAGGGGGAGCTTCACGACCGAGAGGTCTACGGACCTTCGCGCCTGGGCGCGGGCGCGTACCCCGACGGCATTGCCTTCGACTCCTACGGCAATCTCTGGGGTACGATGGTCTATTCGGACAAGCTTTTCGCCATCACGCCGAGGGGCGACCTCGTCATACTTCTCGACGAGGGTGATCCGGAGAAGGTCCGGCGCCTCGACGAGGCTTTTTTCGCGAAGCGCGTGACGTCGGAAGTGCTCTTCGATACGGGCAGAGGTCTAGCTCCGTGGATGGCGAGTGTCACGTTCGGCGGGCCGGACCTCGGCACAGTCTATATCGGGTCTCTGAAGGAGACCCGCATACCGTATTTCCGTTCGCCGGTGGCTGGCTTGCCCATGGTCCACTGGAAGCGTACCTGAAGGAGGCAGCTCGTGGCTGACCGGATCATGAAAGCGATTCGCCTCAACAAGCCCAACGATTTCGAGTACTGCGACATTCCCATCCCTGTGCCTGGCCCCTACGACGTGCTGGCCAGGGTGGAGACGGTCGCGATATGCGGCACCGATCCCCACATATTCGCGGGGGACTTCCCGGGCTTCTGGCCGAAGTCCTTTCCTCTCATTCCCGGCCACGAGTGGGCGGGCGTTGTCGTCGAGCTCGGCGATGTCGCCAAGAGACTCGGGTGGAAGATAGGGGACAGAGTGTGCGGTATGAGTCATGTGGGCTGCGGCCATTGTGCCATGTGCCTCTCGGGCCGATACAATCTTTGCCTGAACTATGGCAACGAGGACGCCGGGCACAGGCAGTACGGCCACTACTCGCAGGGGGCCTACGCGCAGTTTATGTGTGCTTCCGTGAAGAGCGTGGCGCGTATACCCGTCGACATGAGCTTCGATGTCGCCGCGTGCATGGACCCCTTCAGTATCGCCCTTCACATGGTCATGCGCTCGCGTCTCGAGCCGGGAGACTCGGTGCTCGTGAACGGTTCCGGACCGCAGGGACTCATGGGTGTGATGATTGCGCGCGCGATGGGCGCCGGCAAGATACTCGCGAGCGGCTCGGGCTTCCGTCTCCAGGTAGCCCAGCGCCTCGGCGCGATTCCCATCGACTACAAGAAGGAAGACGTCGTCGCGCGGACCCGCGAGCTCACTGGCGGCATGGGCGCGAAGCGTGTCATTGAGTGTGCGGGTACCGAGACAGGTGTCAGGCAGGCTTGCGAAGCCGTGGCCAAGGGCGGGGCGATATCCATGGTCAGCCTGCCGTCCGAAGATGTCTTGATCCCCATCCGGCGTCTGGTGCTCGACGAGGTGGACTTGTACGGTAACCGCGCGAATCCCAACACCCTCGAACCCGCCATCGCGATGGTCTGCGGGAACAAGCTCGACATCGCAGGACTCATTACGCACTCCTTGCCCCTCGCGGAATTCGCAAAGGCTTTCGACATTTTTGTCCAGCGGAAGGATAATTCGCTGAAAGTCGTCTTGAAGCCGAACGGATGAGCGTAGTGACGAAGATGCTGGATGCAGCTGCGCTCGCGACTCTCGCAAGGCGGCTCAGGAAATTGGTGATCGAGACCGTACACACGGCGGGCGCCGGGCACACCGGCGGCTCTCTCTCCGAGATAGACATACTCGCTGCACTCTACTTTTCGTTCCTCGAAGTCGATCCATCCCGCCCGGGGTCGGAGGACCGCGATCGCTTCATACTCTCCAAGGGACATGCCTCCGTGGGGTATTACGCGACGCTTGCAGCGCGTGGCTATTTCCCGGAGGAGGAACTTCGGAGCTTCGATCGAGTGGACAGCAGGCTCCAGGCCCATCCGGACATGCACAAGTGTCCCGGCGTCGATTATTCGACCGGCTCGCTCGGTCAGGGGCTCTCCGTCGGTGTAGGGATGGCCCTCGGCGCGGTCAAGCTCGGAAAGCGCTTCAGGACCGTCGTCCTTCTCGGGGACGGCGAATGCCAGGAGGGTCAGGTATGGGAGGCCGCGATGTTCGCGGGCTCAAATCGCCTGCCCCGGCTCTTCGCGATCGTGGACTACAACAATGTCCAACTCTCCTCGAAGGTTGAGGACAGCACTAGCCTGGAGCCCTTCGCCGACAAGTGGAAGGCCTTCGGCTGGCATGTACTCTCCGCAGATGGCCATGATTCGGCCGATCTGTTGAGGACCCTGGCGGAGGCGGATGGCGAGGCCGCCAAAGGGCCGGTCGCGATCATAGCGAAAACGATCAAGGGGAAAGGCGTCAGCTTCATGGAGGGCAAGTTCGAGTGGCATGGCAAGGCACCGACCGACGCAGAGTACGCCGCGGCCATGCAAGAGCTCGCCGGCGAGGAGGCTGCCCATGCGAATCGGTGAGGAGATGGCGCAGCGGGCGGCCTTCGGTCAGGCTCTCGTGGAACTGGGCGCAACCCATGACAGGATGCTCGTAATGGATGCGGACGTGAGTCCCTCGACGCAGACCCATCTTTTCGCCAGCGCCTATCCGGACCGCTTCATCCAGGTCGGAATCGCCGAGCAGAATATGGCCGGAATAGCCGCAGGGTTGGCCTCGCTCGGCTTCGTCCCCTGGATATCTGCCTTCGCCGTGTTCGTGTCGAAGCGCTCGGGCGACCAGATCCGGAACTCCATCGCCTACCCCCGTGCAAACGTCAAAATTAACGGTTCTTATGGCGGCCTCCCGACGGGGCGCGCAGGCGCCACACACTCCGCAGTCGAGGACCTGGCAGTCATGCGATGCATGCCGAACATGACGATACTGTCGCCCGCCGACCCGCGTGAGACCGCCATCTGCACGCGCCTGGCCACCGAGATCGAAGGCCCGGTTTACTTGAGGACCGTCCGTTGTCCCGTTCCGGTGATTTTCCCCGAGGGACATACGGTCGAGATCGGCAAGGCGGTCAAGCTCCGTGACGGCAGCGATGTCGCGATAATATCCGAGGGCATGATGACACCACGGGCCCTTGAGGCTTCCGTGATCCTCGAGCGCGAAGGAATATCAGTCAGACTCCTTCATATGCCGACGATAAAGCCGATCGACGCCGACGCCATAAGCGATGCAGCCGAGACGATCGGCTCTATCGTAACCGTTGAAAACCATTCCGTGATCGGTGGTTTGGGCGGCGCCGTCTGCGAGGTTACTGCCGAGAGCGCTCCCTGTCGAGTTAAGCGGCTTGGCTTCCCAGACGTCTTCCTTGAGAGCGGTGACGACGAAGTCCTTTTCGGGCGATATGGCCTGAGCGTGATGGACATCGTCGCCGCCGCAAAGAGCATGGTCGTGGAGTGAGGCGCGGTGCGAGAGACGGTTGAGGGGTAGGGCATTTTTTCGCTTCGGTCGGCGTTCGGCAATTCGATGCCGCGCGAGAGATAGGCTACAGCGGTGCTGAGGAGGGATGGTATGTACGTTAGGACGTTCAAGCAGCTAAAGAAGGACATGTACGAGGAGTGCGGCGGAAAGGCGGCCCATCTCGGGGAACTTACGGCCCTCGGCCTCAATGTACCCCCCGGTTTCACTGTGATCGGCGAGGCCTATTACCGCCACCTCGAGGTAAACGGCCTTACCGAGAAGATCAGGACGATTGCCGCGGGGATCGACTTTGGAAATTTCAAAGACCCCGAGGTGAAGTCGAAGATCATCAGGGATCTCATAATTGCGGCCCCTGTTCCACCGGAAATCGAGCGCGAGATCATCGAAAATTACGCCAAACTCCCCGGGGCGAAAGACCCATTCGTCGCGGTCCGTTCCTCCGTCGCGATGCGCGATTCCGCGATCTCGTCCTTCCCCGGCATGATGGATACGTACCACTATATCAAGGGAGCGGAGAACGTCGTCGAGAAGGTCAGGGAGTGCTGGGCTTCCGTATGGTCGAGCCGCGCCGCCATCACGCGCAACAACAAGAATTTGGACAACGATAAGGCGGTCATCGCGCCGACGATCCAACTTATGGTCAACTCCGAGGTCGCCGGCGTTGCTTTCACGATGAATCCCGTCACCAAGGTCAAGAACGAGATCATGATCGAATCCAATTGGGGGCTCGGAGAGACGGTCGTATCGGGCAAGTGCCAGAGCGATCTCTATATCGTGGAGAAAGCCACCGCGGCGATAAAGGAAAAAACGATCTCAGAGAAGCGCCAGACCTATGTCCAGTCTGTCGGGGGCGGCGCCGAGTGGATCGAGGTCGACCAGGACAAGGCGAAGCGGCCGACCCTCGACCAGGGCATGATCGACGAGCTTTGCGACACCGCGCGGAAGATAGAAGGACATTATGGAGTGTGCCAGGACATCGAGTGGGCCTTCGAAAAAGGCAAGCTCTACATCCTGCAGGCGCGCAAAGCCAGAGCTTGCGGGGAATGAGACGATCGCAAGCGTATATCCGGCCGGTCCGCTAGGTTCGGCTTTACATGAGGAGCGAGCATGAGAATTTTCTCGGAAGAGATGGCGAGCGGGGCCGGTGTCCTGCGGATCGATGTGAATGGCGGGCCGGAGCGGGCGCACGTGCTGGACGAGATGACCTTCCTGAACTATCGTCTGGCTGATGTCCGGTTCAGGCAGGATACCTCGAAGAAGAAGCCCGACTTGATCTGGAACGTCGATGTCGCGTCGAAAGGGATTCGTTATGAGGACGAACAGCTCGTCCTCGATGGCGTATGGGAGCAAGGCGAGCTCAACAAGATCGTGGTAAGCATGCTCGCCCTCCAGATGGAGAAAGTCGGGCTCCATCCTTTCCATTCCTCAGCGGTTCAGTATAAAGACAAGACCATCCTCTTTCTCGGCGGCGAGTCGAACCACGGCAAGAGCATGAGCCAGATCGAAGGCTGCCGCCGCGGCGGCCTCATCGTCTCGACGGAGACGACCGTGACCGACGAGCGGGGTTGGGCTGTCATGGGGTCCAAGAACGTGTACCTCCGTATGAGGGCCAAGGGTACCGAGCGCGCCGACCTTCCTAACCAGGATGAAGGCGTGTCCAAGTTCTTCGACAAGAATCCTTCTTTTGTGAATTGTGACGAACCGACGAATATCGACCTCGTAATCATGCCGGGGATCGACGGCCACTTCGATACGAAGGTTGTGGAGATGATCCGCTTCGAGCGCGAGTACCAGACTTTCCACTCGCTCATGAACTATTTCGGCCTTCATCAGCTTCTCTCCCCCGAAGGCCTTATCATGCCGATCATCGACACCGACGCCCTCCGAATCAAGCGAGGCAATTTCTGCAGCCGTTTCGCGCGCGATAGACGCTATTACATGATCCGCGCCAAGACTCCGCAGATCCTATTCGACGAGGTCGAGAAGTTGATGTAGCCCGCCAAGGAACCGCGCTGCGCGACGGAGAATCGCGCAACGCGGCCCAGGCGCCGCATGAGGGGAAGAGATGAGCCCCCGGAGGTCTCCATTGTGGAACAGGTAACGAGGAATATATATGCCGAGACGAAGATCCGGGGTTGCAATCCCGGCTATGTCGTCACGTCGGACGGCGTCGTGGTGATCGACACGCCCCAGCTTCCCACCTACGCGATACGGATGCGGGAGGAGGCGGAAACGCGCGGCAGGATCCGCTATGTCATCAACACCGAGCACCACGTCGACCATATTTTCGGGAACTATTATTTCAAATCGGCAGAACATGTCGTTTCCCACGTCGAGACCCAGAAACTCTTTATGGTGGTGTACCCGCAGATCAATCCCTATGAGTACGCGAGGGAGGCCCTGCCCACCGATGATCCGGCGGGCATCCCCTTATTCCCGGACGAGAAAACGTACTTTGCGGATCCCAATCGGCCCGATATCACGATTGCGGGCGATGCGACGCTGACCGTGGGGGACCATACCTTCCTGCTTCTTCACACCCCCGGCCATACGCCGGGCCAGCTTGCGGTATACATTCCGGAGGAGCGCGTAGCCTTCGTCGGCGATACGATCTTCAACCATTGCCAGACCTGGCTCTACACTTCCGACATACAGGCGTGGCTGCGCGCCCTGGACCGTCTCCTCGACCTCGACGTCGACACGATCGTGCCGGGTCATGGGCCCCTCTGCGGCAAACAGGAAATCTACGTGCAACGCGCCTTCCTCATAGAGTGGATCAACGCCGTCGCGGTCGGTGTCGCGAAAGGCTGGAGCAAAGAGGAATGCATCGAGCGGATCAGCTTCCTCGACCGTTTCCCCGTCGATATCGGTCAGGAGTACATGGGCACGGAGGTCACGGTGAACAATGTCTCCGCGCTCTACGATCAACTGACCGCCAAGATGCCCGTCGCGACATCGGGGAGCTGAGTTATGGCGTCGTCACTCAACGAATATCGTGCCTTCTTCGACCTTCGCGGTAAGAACGCTCTCGTCGCGGGCGGCGCGGGCGGAATTGGACGCTCCGTCTCCGAGGGTCTCGCTGCGCTCGGTTGTAGGGTATTCCTGACGGCTCGAGGCGAGGCCAAGGCTGAGGTCGCGGCCCGCGAGATTCGTGAGGCCGGTGGCGATGCGCAGGGTCTCGCCCTCGACGTAGAGAGCATGGACGACCTAGGACGCTTCATGACCTCCCTCCACGAGCAGGTCGAGAAGGTTGACGTCCTCGTGAACTGCGTCGGGCAGCACATCGAGGCTCCGGCGGTTTCCTACAAGGAAGAGGACTGGGACCATATCCTCGCCGTCAACCTCAAGACTGCCTTTTTTCTCTCGCAGGAGATCGCAAAACGGCAGATCGGGAAGGGGGGGGCAAGCACATCCATATAACGTCGGTCCGCGGCCTTCTCGGTCTCAAGCGGGGCTACATCAGCTATTGCGTCAGCCGCGGCGGCATGAACATGATGATAAAACAGCTCGCCACCGAGTGGGCGAAGCACGATATTACGGTGAACGGCATCGCGCCCACCTTTACGCGGACTTCACTCGTGGCCGAGTATCTCGAAGATCCCGCCTTCTATGAACCCCTAGTAGCTCGAATCCCCCTCGGCAGGGTCTGCGAGCCCCGCGACATCGCCGGCATGGCCATGTACTTGGCGTCGCGCGCGTCCGATTTCATCACGGGACAAATAGAATATGTCGACGGAGGACTCACTGCTTGCCAATAGGACCTACCCCACGACCCGCAATACCCTGGGCGAACCGTCGGACGGTCAGTATTCGAAGGCGGTGCCCGTGATCTGCGTCGGCCGCTTCCAGAACAGGATCGCCACCGCCGCGGCGAAGGCCTGGACAACGACGATGAGCGCGACGCAGCCGGGCCACCGGGCGGCGCCCCAGACCAGGCCGAGCACGGCGGCGCCCACGCTTCCGCCGACATAATAAAAGGTGACATAGAGCCCGGCGGCGGCGGATCGGGCGCGATCGGCCGCGAGCCCGACGTAGCTCGACGCGGCCGCCTGGCAGACGAAGACCCCCGAAGAGCAGAGCGCGAGGCCGGCGATCACTAGCCAAAGCGGTTCCGACAGCGTGAGCAGCACTCCCGCCGCCGAGAAGGCGAGGGCGAGGGGCAGGGCTCGCCGGTGCTCCAAAGCCTGGATCCACGAGCCCGACAACGGCGTAATGACCAGTCCCAGGAGATACACGAAAAAGATCATGCCCTGAGCGGCCGGCCCCAGGCGGTAAGGCGCGTCCGCGAGGTGGAAGGTTATGTAGGTGAAGGTCCCAACCAGGGAGAAGAGGACGCTGAAACCGACTGCATACGTGGCTATGAGCGTGGGATTGCGAAGGTGTGCGGCGAAATCGGACAGACCGCGGAGCCAGCTCGACTGTCGAGTGAAGTTGCGCGACGCAGGCATCCATCGAAGCACGATGACCGCTCCCGCCAGGGTTGCGAGCCCCAGTACGAGGAAGGCGAACTCCCAGCCGCCCCGTTCGGCGAGAACTCCCGTGAGCATCCTGCCGGTGAAGCCGCCCAGCACCGTTCCGGATACGTAGATCGCATTTGCCCGGGTCGCGCCGCCGCCGATCCACTCTTCTGCGACATAGGCCAGGACCGATGCGATGATTCCCGGCGTGAAGACTCCGGTCACGAAGCGCCAAAAGACGACGGCGGCCAGCGTGGCCGCCGTGGCGGTGAGCATCGTCGACGCGGCGAGGCCGAAGAGGGAGACTACGATGACCGACTTCCTGCCGAACCTGTCCGCGAACATGCCCGCGAAGGGTGCGCTCACCGCGACCCCGATGGTCGAGGCACTGACCGTCGCGCTGATCTGGGCGGCGCTCACGTGGAACAGCGCGGACAGAAGGGGCAGCACCGGCTGGGGCGCGTAGAGGTTGAGAAAGGCGCAGAGCCCGGCGATGGCCACCGCGACGATCCGGCGCGAAACCTTGAGATTCATCGCTCGACGGATACTCCGCTTGCGCGGCCGGCTCATGCGGGAGGGATCGCCTCCACCCGCCAGCGGCCCTCGCCCTGAAGGATGAGCCGGGACTCGTGGAAGGCAATCAGGCTCGAGCGGTGGCCCACGCTCATGATCGCGGTGCGCGGCAGCTCCCGCATCAGCCTGAGGTAGAGCTCGCCTTCGGCCGGCTCGTCCAGGGCCGAGGTCGCCTCGTCCATGAAGACCCAATCGGGGCGCAGCAGGAAAATGCGGGCGAAGGCGACTCTCTGCTGCTCTCCGAGCGACAGTACCTGAGCCCAGAAGCGGCTTTCGTCGAGGCGCCCGCTGAGCTCGCCCAGGCCGGCGAGCCTCAGCGCCGCAGCGATGCGCTCGTTGTCTATGTCGTCCGAACCGGTGGGGTAGAGAAGCACATCCCGCAGGTCGCCCAGGGGAAGGTAGGGTTTCTGGGGAAGGAAGAGGGCGACTTCATCCTTAGGCAGCTCCACGTCGCCGTCGGTGTAGGGCCAGATTCCGGCCAGCGCCCGGATCAGGGTGCTCTTTCCGATCCCGGAGGGACCCATTATGATGAGGCGCCCGCCGTGGTCGAGATCCAGATTGAGGTCCCGGAGGATGTCGCGGCCGTCCGGCAGGCGCACGTTGAGATTTTCGATGCGCATATGCTTACCGTCACGACGAATCATCTTGTAATGTGTCTCGCGTATTCCCCTGATTTCGTTCATGGCCTGCCCGAAGAAGCGCAGTCGATCGACGACGGCGTGCCAGCTCGCGAGGTCGGAGTAGCTGTTGACTATGAAGGAGAGCGCGCCCTGGACCTGGCCGAAGGCGCTGGATATCTGCATGATCGAGCCGATCTGGATGGCCTTGGCGAAGTAGGCGGGAAGGCTCACGAGAACCGGGAAGATCACGGCCGCCTGACCGTAGCCGGAGACCCACCAGTTCAGGCGTCGCGTACGCCGCATGATCTGCCAGAAATTGTTGAAGACGTTGGTGAACCTGACCAGGAAATGCTCGTGCTCGCGGGTTTCGCCGCCGTAGAGGGCCACCGATTCGCTGTTCTCGCGGAGGCGCACCAGGCTGAATCGGAAATCGGCCTGATATCGCTCCTGGTTGAAATTGAGCTTGATGAGGGGACGGCCCACCACGGCTATGATGACCGTACCCACCAGCGAATAGACGATCGCGGTCCACACGAGATAGCCGGGAATGACGACCTTGACCCCGTGCCAGGGAATGGGCACGTGCGAGGAAAGGCCCCAAAGCATCGCTATGAAGGCGGCCAGCGTGGTGATCGAGCTCAATAAACCGACGAGGAGGTTCAAGGTCTGCCCGGTGAAGCTCGTCAAATCGTCGGCGATGCGCTGGTCGGGGTTGTCCGTGCCTTCGCCGAGAACCTGCAGGTGATAGTAGGTGCCGCGCGCCAGCCATTCGTTCAGATAACGCGTGGTGAGCCAGCGGCGCCAGCGGATCTGCAGCATCTGGGTCAGATAGGTCTGATAGACCGCGGCGACGATGTACGGAACGACGAGGATCGCGAACACCACCAGCCCGTGCCAGGCGGCCGGGGCGTTGTAGGCCTGCAGATCGTTCCAGAAGGTATTGTACCACTCCGTTATGCGGTAGGAGATGTACACCATCAGGAGATTGAGAAGGATGACGAGGGCCAGAAGCGCGCGCGCCGACCATCGCTCTTCGGATTTGGACCAGTAGGGTTTTGCGAGAGCCCAGAGATCGTGAAAAAAGGCGCGGTTGAACTGCTTCATCGTTCCGAGGGTGCCATAACGGCGGGGTGAATTCTAGCCCCCGCGGCTCGCATCACCGCGGAACGCCCCCGAGGGATCGGGCGCCCGGAGCCGCGAGGGATTCGCTTCGTGAAGACGGACGCCTCCCGCGAAGGGGCGGCCGCCGGTTGGGGAATACCCGCTAGCGGATCCCGAAGACCTGGACTCTCGCCCGACCTTCAAGCCAGAACCCTACGGTCTTGAACTCGAATTCGATCGTTCGGATCCTGCGCCTTCCACCCTCGAGGCCGATCATGCGGGATCGAGTTCCCGCGTCGAAGACGAGGCGTGTCTCGAGTCTCTCCCGCTGACCGTCCTCATAGGTGACGACGATGTTGAATATTTCTATGTTGTTCTTCTCCACATTGAATGCGAGGGATCTGAACGAGCCTTCGTAGCGCCCAACCGTGATCACGTCGCGAGTAGCCCTGAAGTCGACCGCCCGCTCGCCGAGAAGCACCGCGTCTCTGGGCGCCGCGTACGCCGCCCCGAGGGAGAACCCGCCGAAGACCAAACCGAGAAGAAGGAACATAACCGGTCTCTTCATCTAAAACTCCTTCTTTGAACATTGGAGTAAATTTCAAAAGCCGGGCGCCGGCGCGCGCCGCCTCGTCCGACTTTTTAGAAGCCCGAACAAACTATACCGCAATTGATGAAAAGTACACTGGGTGCGGCGGCGCATGTTTCCCGTTCCCTCGCGCGGATCCGAATCCCGAGGCGGTTCCGCCGCTATGCCCGATCCGCGAGCGAAGCGAAGGCCTTTTCGGCGGCGGCTATCGTCGCGTCGATATCGGCCTCTTCATGGGCAAGGGACATGAAGCCCGCCTCGAATTGCGAGGGGGCCATGTAGACGCCGTTTTCGAGCATGGCGGTGAAGAAGGCCGCGAACTTTCCGGTATCGGAGGCCTTCGCGCTCGTCCAGTCCGTCACGGGGCCTTCCGAGAAAAAGGTCGTGAACATCGTTCCCACGCGGTTCCAGGTGGTCCGTACGCCGTGTTTCTTCGCCGCCAGCGCGAGTCCGCTCTCGAGTCTGACGCACGAGTTTTCCAACCGCGACCATGAGCCGGGACGCTTGAGCTCCTGCAGGGTGACTATGCCGGCCGTCATGGCGAGCGGATTGCCCGAGAGTGTCCCCGCCTGGTACATGGGCCCCGACGGGGCGACCATGCTCATGACGTCGGCCCTGCCGCCGTAGGCCCCGACAGGAAGCCCGCCGCCGATGACCTTGCCGAGCGCGCTGAGATCGGGCCTGACGCCGTAGAGAGTCTGGGCCCCGCCGAGATGCACGCGAAAGCCCGTCATCACCTCGTCGAATATGAGCAGGGCTCCTTCGGAATCGCACAACGCGCGAAGCCCCTCGAGAAAGCCGCTCTTCGGCGGCACGACGCCCATGTTGCCGGCGACGGGCTCGACGATGATCGCGGCGACCTCGCCGGCGTGCCGTTCGAGAAGCGCCTCCACGGCCGCCAAGTCGTTGTAGGGAGCGGTGAGGGTGTCCGCCGCCGTCGCCTTCGTCACGCCGGGGCTGTCGGGCAGTCCGAGCGTCGCCACTCCGGAGCCCGCGTGCACGAGGAGAAAGTCCGCGTGCCCGTGATAGCAGCCCTCGAACTTCACTATCCTGTCGCGCCCGGTGAATGCGCGGGCGAGTCTCAGCGCCGACATCGTCGCCTCGGTGCCCGAGTTGACGAAGCGGAGCATCTCGATGTTCGGCATCAGCTCCCGCACGAGACGGGCGAGCTCCACCTCGAGGGCGCATGGGGCGCCGAAGCTGGTGCCGCGGAGCGCCGCCGCCGCGACGGCCTTCACGACGCCCTCATGGGCGTGGCCCAGGATGAGGGGTCCCCAGGAGAGGACGTAGTCGACGAAGCGGTTCCCGTCGACGTCGTAGAGCCGGGCCTTCTCGCCGCGCTCGATGAAGAGGGGCTGTCCCCCGACCGCCTTGAAGGCGCGCACCGGGGAACTGACGCCTCCAGGCATCAGGGTCTGCGCCTCGGCGAAAAGCCGCTTCGATTTCTCGATGTTCATGCCTGTTTATCTCCTTTCAGAGCCTCGGCGAACGGAATCTCGAAAAGAACCTCCACAGGGGGGGGAGCGGCTTCCGCCTCGGATTGGCGGGATACCAGCCGAGCTCCGCCCTGGCCGCCTGGGCCCCGAGCTCCGTCGAGCCCCAGACGAGGGAAGCCCCCGCGATGCCGAGGAGACAGGAAAGCAGGGGCGAGCCCGCGAAGATCGAGAGAAGGACGAGAACGAGGCCCGCGCCCATGAAGACATACCACCATCGCCGGCCGAGGCCGAACTCGGCGCGGATGACCCAGAAGAAGCCCAGCCCGATGGCGAAGAGGGCGATGAGCCCGGCGAGGAGACCGAAGAGGCTCATCCCGTCTCCTCCCTGTGTGATCTCCCGCGCTCGAGCGGATCCGCGACGAGGGCGCGTCCCGAGGCGATATACGGCGCGTGCCGGGGATTGCGCGGATTCGCCCGCGCCCTCCCTTCGCGCACCCTTCGGAACTGCCTGTGCAGCTCCAAGGCATCGAAGAGAAGGGTCATCCCGACTATGCCCTCGGCCGCCGCGGCGGGGCCGGCGCCGGAAAGAGCGGCGAGCGCCTCGAGCCCCAGAGCCGCCGCGACCAAAAGGGCCATGACGGGACCAAGCCGGCGCGAGCGGAATTCGATCGCCCGAACGCCGGCGTGTCCCGCCCAGACGCCTCCGAAGGTGGCCATCGCCGCGATCACTCCCGTCCATTGCGCGTGCACGGTCTTCAACGCCTCGAGTACTCGTGGACCATCTCGACGACCGCCTTCACGCTTTCGACGGGGGTATCGGGAAGGATGCCGTGACCGAGATTGAAGATATGGCCGGGGCGGCCGGCCGCCTTGGCGATCACCGCCCGGACCCGCTTCTCCATTTCGCTGCGGGGAGCGAAGAGAACGATGGGGTCGAGATTGCCCTGGATTCCCCGATCGAATCCGACTTTCTCCCAGCCCTGCGCGAGATCGATGCGCCAATCGAGGCCGATGACATCGCCGCCCGCCTCCTTCATCGCCGCGAGAAGCCCGCCGGACTCGGTGCCGAAATGTATGGTCGGGACGCCTCGGCCCTTCACCGCATCGAATATGGCCTTGGAGTAGGGAAGGGCGTACTCGCGGTAGTCTTCGGGGGAAAGACAGCCCACCCAGGAGTCGAAGACCTGGATGACATCGGCCCCCGCGTCGGTCTGCGCCGCGAGGTAGACCGCGATCAACTCCGAGATCTTGGCGAGGAGGGCCTGCCAGACGCGGGGCTCGCCGTACATGAGGCGCTTCGTCTTCACGAAGCTGCGCGAGGTGCCTCCCTCGATCATGTAGCTCGCTAACGTGAAGGGGGCGCCGGCGAAACCGATCAAGGGGACTTTCCCCGCGAGCTCCCGCTTGACGAGGGCGATCGCCGCCATGACCGTCCCGAGCTCTTCCCGGGGATCGAAGCGGCGGAGAGCCGAGACCTCGGCCTCGGAGGCGATCGGGTTGCGGATCACGGGCCCCCCGCCTTCGGTGTACTCGAGATCGATGCCCATCGGGAGGAGGGGAAGGAGTATGTCCGAGAACAGGATGGCCGCATCCACATCGAAGGCGCGGACGGGCTGGAGCGTCGCCTCCGCGGCCAACTCGGGCCGCAGGCAGATTTCGAGGAAGCCCTGCCTGGCGCGCAGCTCGCGGTATTCGGCCATGTACCTCCCCGCCTGGCGCATGAACCAGACGGGAGTGACGTCTACGTCTTCGTGCCGACAGGCGCGGAGCAAGCGGTCGTTCACCGCCTTACTTCCTTGCCCGAGGGCTCGTAGACGCAGGCGGGATCGCTTTCGAGCCAGTCCCCCGTCATCGCGTAGGCGCGCCCGCGCTGGCCTCCGCAGACTTCCCTGTATTCGCAGATGCCGCAGCGCCCCTTCAGGAGCTTCGGATCGCGGAGCTCTCTGAAGAGCCTGTGGTTTCGATAGACGTCGACGATGTCGGCCTCGCGGACGCTGCCGGCGGCGATCGGAAGAAAGCCCGAAGGCATGATCTCCCCGCGGTGCGAAATGAAAAGGAAACCGCGACCGTCGTTCACCCCTTTGACCGGCCTGTCGAGCCCGTCGGCGTACTGGAAGCCCGCACCCTGGAAGGTCCCGTCGATCCCTCGCGTCCCGCGTCCCGTTCCGGGACCCGTAGCGGTGCCGGTCTCGGCCCGCTTGCGCTCGATGGCCACGCGGCGGTACATGGGGGCGGCTGTGGTCTTGACGTCGAAGTCCCTCTGGAGGGAGAGGTCGTAGAGCCAGTTGAAGACGCGCTCGTGCTCCTCGGGGCCGATCATATCGGCCGCCTGGGCCCTTCCCGTCGGCACGAGGAAGAAGACGCTCCACTGGACCGCCCCGGCCTCCTTCACGAACTTCACCATCTCGGGGAGCAGAGCGAGATTGCGCTTCGTCACGGTCGTGTTGATCTGGGCGGCGAGGCCTATCGAAAGAGCGTTCCCGAGTATGCCCATCGTTCGTGCCCAGGAACCGGAGACTCGGCGGAAAGCGTCGTGCAGCTCGGGCGTAGGCGCGTCGAGACTGAGGGCGATGCGTCTGATGCCCGCCTCCTTGGCGAGGGAGAGCCGCTCAGCCGTCGCCAACTCCGTCGCAGTCGGCGTGAGGGAGCAGCGGAGGCCTTTGTCCGTCGCGTACCGAATGATCTCGAAGAGGTCGGGCCGCATCATGGGGTCCCCGCCGGTGAAGACCAGGATGGGGCTCCCGAAAGCCTTGATCCGGTCGACGAGGGCCACGGCCTCCTCGGTCGAGAGCTCTTCGGGATCGCGGCGGTGCTGGGCGTCGGCTCGGCAATGCACGCAGGCGTAGGCGCAGGCGCGCGTTATCTCCCAGGCTATGGTGAAGGGCGAGAGCTCGAAATCGGCCTCGAGCATCCGCCTGTCGTGGAAGACCCGGTGCTCGGTCTGGTCGGGGAGGCCCTGCGCGGCGGGCGCCCCTTCAGCGTCTTTCATCACAGCCACTGTGCCGCGTCCTTGGCGTGATAGGTGACGATGAGATCGGCGCCCGCGCGCTTTATCCCCGTCAGGATCTCGAGGACCACGCGGCGCTCGTCGATCCATCCGTTCCGCGCTCCCGCCTTGACCATGGCGTACTCGCCCGACACGTTGTAGGCCCCGAGCGGCATCTCGGGGAAGCGCTCGCGGGTCTGCCTGATCACGTCGAGGTAGGCGAGGGCCGGTTTGACCATGAGCATGTCGGCACCCTCTTCGACGTCGAGGGCGGCCTCGCGGAGCGCCTCGCGGACATTGGCGGGGTCCATCTGGTGGCTCGTCCGGTCGCCGAAGGCCGGAGCGCCGTCGGCCGCGTCGCGGAAGGGGCCGTAGAAGGCCGAGGCGTATTTCACGGCGTAGGAGAGTATGGGAATGTGGCTCCATCCGCCCGCGTCGAGGCCCGACCGGATGGCGGCGACCATGCCGTCCATCATTCCCGAAGGCGCCACCATGTCGGCTCCCGCCTCGGCATGGGAGAGGGCGACGCGAGCGAGGACGGGAAGGGTCTGGTCGTTGAGGACATAGCCCTCCGGGAGGCCGCGGACCTCGCCGTGGTTGAGGATGCCGCAGTGCCCCGATTCGCTGTACTCGCAGAGGCAGACGTCCGTGAGGACCACGAGCTCCGGCACGCTCCGCTTGAGTTCGCGTATGGCGCGCTGGACGATTCCGTCATCGTCGAAATTCTCCCTGCCGATCGGGTCTTTCTCGGCGGGAAGGCCGAAGAGGAGGACCGCGGGGATGCCCATGGCCGCGATCGATTCGGCCTCCCGTGCCAGGTTGTCTATCGACCACTGGAAGACGCCCGGCATCGAGCCTATCTCGTTACGGACATTCTTTCCGTGAGTCACGAAGAGCGGATAGACGAAGTCGTCGATGGAGAGGCGCGTCTCCCGGACCATGCGCCTGATACCGGCGTTGAGCCTGAGCCTTCTCGGTCTTTTCGAGCCCGGAATGGCGACCTCCGCCGCCGTCGGGACCGTCCCGATCCTGCCGTCCATGTTCAGCTCCTTTCGGTCGCATCGTTCGCCGATGCGAGTTTCCGGTAATACCGTACGAGAGCGTCGACGAGCCCCTCGGCCGAATGGGTCTCGGCGACTATTCCGACGCGGTAGCCTAGTTTCCGCGCCTCTTCCGCCGTCGCCGGGCCCATGCAGGCGACGACCGCGTCGCGCAGTTCGGCCGGCCCTCCGCCGAGGGCCGCGAAGTTGCGCGACGCCGAAGGGCTCGCGAAGAGAACGGCATCGAAGCCGCGCTCGAGCTCCTCGAGAGACTCGGGGGCGAGCTCGGCGGGGGCGGTGACATAGGCGACCACCTCGTCGACGACGGCGCCGCGCCTGCGAAGATCTTCGCCGAGCTCCTTCCTCGCTATGTCGGAAGCGGGGATGAGAACGCGAAGGCCCGCGATCTCCCCGAGGCCCGCGGCGACGGCTTCCGAGACGAACTCCCCGGGGACCGCGGCGGCCCGTGCCGAGCGCTCGCGCAGGGCCCGTTCGGTCGCCGGGCCTATCGCGGCTATTCGTTTTCGGGCGGCCGCCGCTCGGCTGCCTTTTCCGATTTCGCCAAGGGCTTCAAGGGCTTCGAGTCGGGAATAGAAGGCCTCGACGGCGTTGGAGCTCGCAAAGATCAGCCAATCGTAGCGCTCGAGATCCCGGATGGCGAGGTCGAGACCGCCGTGGTCGAAGTTGTCCGCGATTTCGATGCATGGAATGAGGACGGCTTCTCCGCCGGCCTCGCTTATCGCGGAGCAGAGGGCTCCGGACTGCGCACGGGGGCGCGTCACGAGGATGCGCCGGCCCTCCAGCGGGAGCCCGCTCACGGGAGGAGTGCCCTCGCGCCCTCCGCGAGGGCCTCGTCCGCCAGGCGCTTTCCGAGCTCTTCGGGATCGGCGCCGCTCCCGCGGACCCGGATGATCCTCGAGCCGTCCCTGGACGCGACCAGGCCTACCAATACGATTCGTGCGCCGTCGAGCCCGCCCAGGGCGGCGATCGGCGCCGAACAGCCGCCGCCGAGCCCCGCCAGGAAAGAGCGTTCCGCCCCGACGGCGGCGCGGGTCGGCCCGTGGTCCAGGAGCGCGAGGAGGCCGAGCGTGGCTTTGTCGTCTTTGCGGCACTGGATCGCCAGTGCTCCCTGGCCGGGCGCCGGGAGCATCTCCTCGGAGCCGAAGTAGGACGAGATCGCCGAGCCGCGCCCGAGGCGCAAGAGCCCCGCGGCCGCCAGCACGATGGCATCGTACTCCCCTTCCATCGCCTTCCGGACTCGCGTATCCACATTGCCCCGGAGGGGGAGAAGAGCGAGGTCGGGGCGGATCGCGAGCAGCTGGGCGCCGCGCCTGAGGCTCGAGGTTCCCACGCGGGCCCCGGGCGGAAGCTCTTTCAGCGTCGAATAATGCGCCGAGACCAGGGCGTCGCGGGGATCTTCCCGTTCCGCGACGGCGCCCAGGCTCAATCCGGGCGGGTTATCGACCGGGAGGTCCTTGAGCGAATGGACCGCGATGTCGATGTCCCCCGCGAGGAGGGCGCGCTCGAGCTCTTCGGTGAAGAGGCCTTTGCCGCCGATCTCCGGAAGGGGTTTGTCGAGGATTCTGTCTCCGGTGGTCGCGAACGGCAGGACCCTGCATTCGATGTCGGGCCCGAGCGCGCTCAGCCGCTTCAGTACCCAGTCTGTCTGCCGGCGGGCCAGAGCGGAGACCCTGGTTCCGATCCTGATCGTCCCGCCCTCAGCTCTCATCGATCCCGTCTCCGGAGAGGTCGAACACGTGGCTTATGGCGGCCGCATATTCCGCCGCCTGTCCCTGCCCCGCGGCGGCTTTGAGGCGTAGCGTCGGCTGGTGGAGAAATCGGTCGAGGATGGACTTCGTGAGGAATTCGATCCTGGCCCTGTCCTCACCGGCGAGGTGGGCGAGCTGCCTGAGGGCCTTGTCCGTCTCTACGCGGCGTATATCCTCGGCCTTCGCCCTCAGCGCGGTGACTACCGGCACTATATCCAGGGAGCGAAGGTATTCCATGAAGGCCTCGGCCTCGGCCTCGATGATGGCCTCCACCTCGGGTACCGCCTTCCGGCGCTCCGCCAACGAATCGCTCAGCCGCGACTCGAGGTCGTCGATATCGTAGCAGCGGGCGTTGGGCACCTCGTTCACGCCCGGATCGATGTCGCGGGGAACGGCTATATCGATGAGGAGAAGGGGAATGCCGGGTCTCGTCTCCATGACTTCCTCGACGAGCTCGCGGGTCAGGACTATGTGGGGCGCGCCCGTCGAGCTGATCACTATGTCCGCGGCGCCCAGGGCTTCCTCGATCCGCTCGAATCCCAGCGCCTCCGCTTTCCAGCGCGCGGCGAGCTCCTCGGCGCGCTCGCGGGACCTGTTGACGACGGTGATGTGCTTCGCGTTCCGGTGTCTCAGCGCCTCGACGGCGAGCTCGGCCATTTCGCCCGCGCCGATGACGACCACGCGGGCGTCGGCGATGTCGCCGATCTTCTCGGCCGCCAGCCGGGCCGCCACGGAGCTGACGTTGCCGGCATTGCGGCTGATGGCCGTCTCGGTATGCGCGCGCTTGCCCGCGTGGATGGCCGCGCGGAAGAGAGCGGAGAGTATCGGGCCGATACTGCCGTGCTCGCGCGATATGTCGTAGGCCCCGGTCACCTGTCCGAGCACCTGGGTCTCCCCCAGGACCATGGAATCGAGGCCCGAGCTCACGCGGAAAAGGTGCGTGACCGCATTCCGGTTTTCCCTTCGTGCGGCCGCCGAGAGGAACTCCGACTCCGGCACTCCCGTGGATTCGCTCACGAAATCGACGAGCTCGCGGAATCCGTCCGTCCGCGAAACCGCATAGACCTCGAATCGGTTGCAGGTGGAGAGGATGGCCAGCTCCGACAGCCCGGGACGGCGATTCCTCTCCTCGCCGCGACGGGTCGCGGCGAGGACGGAGGCGAGTCTGTCCTGCGAAAAGCTCAATTTTTCGCGAAGCTCGACCGGGGACTCTCGATGCGAGATGCCCAGACAGAGAATGTTCATGTCCCTCCCGACCGGATGGCGCGAATCCTGGATTCCACTACACGCCGCCCGTCCGGCCGATGTCCCCGACCGCTTGCGCCATATCGGGCTTCCGGTCGGACGACGGCACGTAGGAACATGCGGGATCCTCTCCATAGAGATCGTGGGATTCCGCATAGGCGCGGGCTCTCGAGCCGCCGCATATCCGCTTGTGCTCGCACGCGCCGCAGCGCCCCTTGAGATTCGCCGGGTCCCTGATGCCCTCGAGCATCGGGTGGGTCCTGTAGATCGACGCGAGATTTCCTTCCTTTATATTCCCCAAGGACAGCGTCAGAAAGCCGCTCGGATAGACTTCGCCGCTGTGGCTGACGAAAACGATGCCTCTGCCGTCTCCGGTGGCGTTCAGTCGCAGAAAAGCCGCGTTCTCCGGTTTCCCTTCGAGCGACTCGAGCCTCTCGGAGAGCCGGGCGTGCAATTCTCCGCCGGGCGGCTCTCCGCCGTTTCGGCGCTGGATGAAGACTCGCCTGAAGTGGGGACCCTCGGAGGTCCTCACCGGAATGCCGTACCGAGTCGCCTCATAGAGAAAGTGCAGCACTTCTTCACACTCCCTAGCTTCCGGACTTTCGAGCGTCGATCCCCGTCCCGTCCGAATCAGGAAGAAGGCTTCCCAGGCGACTGCGCCCCTCTCTTTCACTATATGAAAAATGTCCGCCAAATCCCGCAGGTTGCTTTTCATGACGGTCGTGTTGACCTGAAGTCTCAGCCCGCAGTCCGCCGCCCTCCGGATAGCCTCGAGAGTCGCATCGAAGGTTCCGGGAGTGTTCCGGATCCTGTCGTGCAGCTCGGCGGTGGCTCCGTCCAGGCTGACGGAAATGATCTGCACTCCGAGGTCCCTCAGACGCTCCATGCGCTCACGATCGAGCAGGGGCGTGACGCTGGCGGCCACTGCCGTGTATATGCCCTTCTTCCCGGCCTGTTCGATCAAGTCGAATATGTCGGGTCGCATGAGGGGGTCCCCCCCGGTCAACAAGAGCGCCGGATAGGGTTCCCCGAACTCGAGAATCTGATCGATCAGCCTGAGACCCGATTCGAAATCGAGCTCTTCCGGGAGTCTGGTCTTTATCGCTGTCGCCCTGCAGTGTCTGCATGAAAGGAGACAAGACTTCGTGGTTTCCCAGCAGACGAAGATCGGCTTCGTCGAGAAATCCACATTTTGGGTCCATGGCGGCTGCATCGAAGCTCACCTCGTTTCTAGAGGCTACATGAAGGCGAGCGGGATTGTCAACGAATGAAGCGTATTTCGAGGGCGGAGCAGCCCAATAAGGGCCTCGGTATAAACATTTCGACTTTCAGCCGTCATACGAGAGTATCTCAGCCGTCATACGAGTGTATCTCAGCCGTCACACGAGAGTTCTCCGTCTTGGTTCCATCCATCCAGATGATCCTTGGAGACAGGACTAAACACGGAACGCCAACTTCGGCGCTTACGAAACGGATGACTTTCCGGGTTTGGAATTGGCGGTTTTTCATTGACGGATGATGAAACCGGTGCTACGGTAAGGTGCCGTGTACGTACACGAGGGCGGGAGCGAATGACGCACAAAGAACGAGTGACCGCGGCTTTGACCCGCGAGAGCCCCGATCGTTGCCCCATGCAAATCAGCTTCGCTCCCGAGTTCGCCGAGCGCCTGTCCTCCGATATGGGATTGATCGATAAAACTCACAATCCCCACGGCGGTGGGAACAGCTATGTTTTCGAGCACGCTCTCGGCGTGGACATTCCGCAGACCTCCGTCGGGCGGGCCAATTGCCAGAGAAGGGTGGCGCTTGCGGTCAGGAATGCGTTGTGCGATGATGAACGCATATGTGGAGAGTAATCCGACTTCGTAGGCCGATGCGATCGGGTCGTGGTGCCGGGCCGCAATCGGCGGACGGGGACAGCGAGGTCTCTCCATAAAGTCCAAATTATATTCGGGAGGTGGAAGGTATGAAAGCACGTTCCATGTATGTGCTGGTCGCATTGGCTGTCGCGCTGACGCTTTTTACCGGCTGTGCCCAGAAGCAGGCACCGGCCGCGGGGGGCAGATGGGCGTCGAAGGTCCATGTCATCTTCTTCCCCGGTGGCCCCGAGGGCGGCGTCTTCGCGGTCAACGTCTATAACGGCGCGAAGCAGGCCGCCGAGGACCTGGGCTGCAAAGTCGACTACGTCTGGTCCGACTGGGATCCCCAGAAGATGGTCACCCAGTTCCGCTCTTCGATGGCGACCAAGCCCGACGGCATCGCCGTGATGGGGCACCCGGGCGACGAGTCCTTCGACCCGCTCATCGATCAGGCCGAGTCTCAGGGCATTATCGTAACGAGCGACAACACGCCGCTGCCCAAGATGCAGGACAAGTACGGCGCGAAGGGCTTCGGCTACGTCGGCGCCGACCTCTACCAGGCGGGATACGATCTCGGAGCGCAAGCGGTGAAAGAGTTCAACTTCAAGCCGGGCGATCGAGCCATGGTGTGGGGCCTCCTGTCCCAGCCCACCCGCGGCCTGCGCACCAAGGGAGCCATGGACTCGCTCAAGAAGGCGGGCATGAAGGTGGACTACATCGAGATCGACTCGGCGACGAACGCCAATCCTGCGGCCGGAGCGCCTACCTTTGCCGGCTACGTTTCCTCGCATCCCGATGTCAAGCTGGTCATCACCGACCATGGCGGCCTGACCGCCACGGCCGAAACCTACCTCAAGGCCGCCGGGAAGAATCCGGGGGACATCATCGTCGCCGGATTCGACATGTCGCCGGCGACGGCTGCGGCGATCAAGGGCGGGTGGACAGAGCTGGTCATCGATCAGCAGGAGTGGCTCCAGGGTTACCTCCCCGTGCTGCAGATCTGTCTCACGAAGGTCTATGGATTCTCGGGTCTGAACATCAACACCGGTGCCGGCTTCGTCGACAAGAGCAACGTCGATTTCATCGCTCCGCTGGCGGACAAGAATATCCGCTAGTCTTCGTTTTCTTCGGTACGGCGGACGATCGGTCCGCCGTACCTCAATTCCCGACACGAGGGTGGATCATCATGGCCGATGTGGTTCAGCTGAAGAATGTCTCCAAGACCTTCGGAGAGGTGCAGGCCCTCCACGACGTCAATTTCGAGGTGCACCCGAACGAGATAGTGGGGCTGCTCGGCGACAACGGAGCGGGCAAGTCCACCCTCACCAAGATCATAACCGGGTACCACCAGCCCGATCCGGGCGGCGAGCTGTATTGGAAGGGCGAGCGCATCGAAAGGCTCTCCGTGCAGAGGGCGCGCGATCTCGGAATCGAGGTGGTGTACCAGGAAAGGGCGCTGGCGGACAAACAGTCGTTGTGGCGCAATATTTTTCTCGGCCGCGAAATGGCCAACAAGTGGGGCATGCTCGACATCCGCGGGATGAAAAGCGAAACCCAGAAACTGATGCAGACGGTCATGGGTTTCACCTCGTCAGCGATCACCGCGGAGTCGACGGTGCGCACTTTTTCGGGCGGCGAGCGCCAGGGCGTGGCGATAACCCGCGCGCTCTATTTCGAGGCCGAGCTCGTGCTCCTGGACGAACCGACGATGGGGCTCTCGCTTTCGGAGACGAAGAAGTGCCTCGATTTCGTCAACGAAATCAAGAATACCGGGAAATCGGCCATTTTCATCGATCATAACATCTTCCACGTCTATCCCGTCGCGGATCGGATCGTCGTGCTCGACCGAGGTACGATCGCGGGTCAGTTCATGAAGAATGAATTGACGCTCCAGGAGCTGATAGATCGACTCTATCTCGTCGCCCAGACCGGCAGCCTCGCCGAGAAAGGAGAAGTCCGATGAGCCCGGCCGAACAGACCGCGCGCCCGCTCTCCCAGACCGCGAACCGCGGACCCCTCGCCCGATTCGCGCGCAAGTACACGCTCCAGATCGGCATCGTGGGAGTCGCCGTAGTAATCTGGCTCCTCTTCCTCGCAGGCTCGCCGCAGACCTTCCTGTCGCGCAATATCTATGCCGCTTTCATGTCGAGCACGCCCTATTTTGCGCTGATGGCCATACCGCTGACCCTCGTGATCATCACCGGCGAAATCGACCTTTCCTTCACCTCGGTCATGGCCTTCGGCATGACGGCTTTCGACGTGGTGTTCACCGCGACGGGGAGCGTCGCGCTCGGGTTCATCGCCTGTCTCCTCGCCGGTATGCTCGCGGGCTACCTCAACGGCGTGCTCGTCGTGAAGATCGGCATGCCTTCGCTCGTCGCCACCATCGGTACGCAGTTCTTCTGGCGCGGGGCGGTGATGGTCATCACCAACGGCCAGGGCTTGGGCATGCAGGCCGTCCAGAAGACGATTCTCTATCCCGCTCTCGTTGGCCGGATCGGCGGGTTCCTGCCCGCCCAGTTCATATGGACGATCGTCTTCGCGGTCGTGTTCTGGTTCTTCCTCAACCGGCACAAGTTCGGCGCCCACGTGTTCCTGACCGGCGACAATGTCGAGAGCGCCAAGCTCATGGGCGTGAACGTGGGAAGGACGAAGACGCTCACTTTCGTGATTGTGGGATTCGCGGCGGCCTTCGCGGGCTTCGTGATCAGCGAAGACCTGCTGTTCTTCTGGCCCACCCTGGGCGACGGCAGTCTGCTCGATACGCTCGCTTCCGTGTTCCTCGGCGGCACCTCGGTATTCGGCGGGACGGGAACCATCTTCGGCACCTTCGTCGGCTGCTTCATCATCGGGGCGATAAACGCCGGCATCGTCGCGGCGGGCATGACCGGATTCTGGACGAGCCTCATCTACGGTCTCATCATCGTCGTTTCGGTCTCGCTCCAGACCATCTTCGGAAAGAAGTTCACCTGAGGAAGGAAAGAGCATGAAGGCGCGCGCCTCCGAGGGCGATCGGCCTCGGTGTTTGCGATACAGACGCGAGAAATAGAGTGGATCGTCGTAGCCGCAGCGAAATGCCAGCTCCTTGACCGGGATGTCCGCATGCGAAGCGAGGAGTTCATCGGCCTTTTTCATGCGAATCTCGGTCTGGATATCCTTGAAGCTCTTTCCGCAGGATTCTTTGAGCACGTGCGCCAGGCGCCAGGGGCTCAGGCCCAGGAAGGCCGCCGCGCCCGCCAGGCTCAGGTCCTCGGCGCAGTCGCCTCTCAGGCGGTCCAGCAGGTGGTCGACGCGCTTTCGCCCTCGCAGTTCGATGAGATGGCAGGCGACGATCATGTCGACGAGGGCGGAAAAGATGACCAATATGTGCGACAGCTCCTCTCGGGATCGCAGCGGAACATCGACGAAGGCGGCGGCGAGTCGGTCGTCGCCCTGCGCTTTTTCCCATCGCCGCAGTTTTGATTCGGGAGCGACGGGGTCGGTGCGGACCTGCCCGATCATGACGTAGCCGATGGGGCTCGAATCGATGAAAAGGGGCATGACGGCTTCGAACAGTCCGGCGTGACAGCGATAGTCGACGAGTCGCCGCGAGCTCAGGGCCTCGCCGCGCTTTTCCATGTCGCTCCGCCTGCAAAGTTCGTCATCGCCGAGCTCCTTTCTGAGCAGGCTGCAGTAGTCGCACCAGGGCCGGCCCAAGCCAACCTCGAGCTCGTTCCCGTCGGGCCCGAAATAGGCGATTCGTATCCCGAACAGCGCGGTGAAGTGGTCGAAAATACCGCGCACCTTATCGCCGAAAACGAACTCCAGCGTGCTTTTCATGGAATGACAGTACCACGCACGAGGCCCCGGCGAAATGCATTGGAATCGACTCATGGCAAGATAATCCATATTGTCGGCAATCGCGACGATATGCCGCTTCCGATTTCCGTCATATACTCGAACAAGTGGACGCGACAGGGCGATCCCTGAGAAGGTCATGAAGCTTGGGGAGGTGCACTCATGAATCCCCGTGAACTGGTGCTTATGTCTCTCGCGAAGCGGGAACCGGAAGCGATACCCTGGCAACTCGATCTGACCGACGAGGTCCGCGATCGGCTGGCCGCCTATTTCGGGGACGAGAGCTTCGAGGACAAGCTGGGCAACGCTCTCGCGCAGGAGCGCAACGAGATCATCACGCCACTGGGCGGGAGCCTCGTACGCGACATGTACGACGTCGTGTGGAGACGCGAATACAAGGGGGACTTCGGCGTCGTCGAGGACTACCTGCTCAAAGAGCCCGGCTTCGGCGACTACCGCTTTCCCCTGCCGGACCGGGCCTCGATCCGGGCCAAGTGCGAACGCCTCGCCGCCAGGCGCGAGACCCAATTCACCATGTACATCATAGGTTTCTCGCTTTTCGAAAGGGCCTGGGCCCTCCGCAGCATGCCCGAGCTCCTCATGGATTTCATCCTCAATCCCGATTTCGTGGACGAGCTCCTCGAGCGGATAACGGCCTATAACCTCGCGGTGATCGATATAGTCGCCGAGTATCCGATCGACTGTATATTCTTCGGCGACGACTGGGGCCAGCAGAGCGGGCTCATCATGGGTCCCGGGCACTGGCGGCGCTTCATAAAGCCGTATGTCCAGCGCATGTACGCGCACACGGTCTCGAAAGGAATGCTGGTGGCCCAGCACTCGTGCGGCGACATCCACGAAGTGTTCGACGACCTCGTCGATGCCGGGCTCGCCATCTACAACACCTTCCAGCCCGAGGTCTACGACGTCGAGGAGATGAAGCGCCGCTACGGCTCACGCGTCACCTTCTACGGCGGCATCAGCACTCAAAGACTCCTGCCCTTCGCGACTCCCGACGAAGTCGAGCGCGAGATGCACCGCCTCATGAAAATCATCGGCAGGGGAGGGGGATACATCGTGGCTCCCACGCACTCGATTCCCGACGACGTCCCCACCGGGAATATTCTCGCGTTTCTGGATGTAGTGACCCATCAGAAGAACAGCTTGATCCCTCCCATCGCGGCGAGGATCTGAGCGGAGATGTCGAAGACTTTCTGAGACAACCTTCTCATGACGAAGACGCCCAAGCCGGCGCCCAGGGCGATCAGGGGAACGAGCATGGCGTCGAACTTGAGGGTCTGCCAGGTCAAGAGTCCCAGGGCCGCGCTGAAGGGCGCCTTGAACAGATTCATGATGAAGTAGAACCAGGCGCCGGTGCCCACGAATTCCTCCTTGGGCAGTTCCATGGAGAGAAGGTAGATCGTCATGACGGGGCCTGCGGCATTGGCCACCATGGTGAAGGCCCCCGCGAGGATGCCGATGACGGCAGCGAAGAGCTTGTTTTCGGCCTTGAGTTCGATCTTGGCCACGCGGCGCACGAGGTCGAGAACTATCAGAACGACGATCATGCCGCCGAGGAGGGGCTTGAACGAAGCCTCGCTGATGATCCTCATGAGAAAATAGCCCAGAACCACGCCGAGGGCCGTCCAGACGAGTATGCGGAACAGATGGGACCATACCGCACTGCGGCGCCAGTAGGCCACGGCCATGCAGTCCGCCGCGATGAGGATGGGGAGAAGAAAGCCCGTCGAGGCGCGCACGGGCATGGCCATCGCGATGAGGGGCACGAGGAGGGTGCCCAGGCCCGGGACACCCGTCTTGGTGACGCCCGTCAGGAAGGCCGTACAGCAGATGATGACGATACTCAGCGTTGTGAAGTGCACCTTATTCTCCCTCTATCCTCGCGCGCCCACCTGTACCGCGTAACGCTCTCCGGCGGGAGAGAGCGGTGGCCGAAGCAAGATACAGGATAGCACCGGCGGGCCGAGTCCATCCAGGAGGGACGGCCCCGCGGCGCGTGGATTTCGTCCTCGAGCACCGAGTATTTCGACCGCTTGCCCGGATCGCCCCAAAATCGCATAATCGAATTCGGAGGGTGCCGGATTATGCAGGATTTCGTCTTCGAAAGAGGAACCAAGATACTTTTCGGTCGGGGCATGGAGGATCGCGTAGGCCGGGAGACCGCCCGGTATTCCAAAAGGGTGCTTCTCCATCATTCGGGCGGGCATGTGGTTTCCTCGGGACTTCTGAACCTTGTCCAGGAACGCCTCGGGGATGCAGGGGTCGAATGGGTCGAGTTGTCGGGGGTCAAACCCAATCCGCGACTCTCTCTGGTCCGTCAGGGCATAGAACTGTGTCGGAAGTCGAAGATCGACTTCGTACTCGCGGTAGGCGGCGGCTCGGTCATCGATTCCGCCAAGGCGATCGCCGTGGGGCTGCCGTACGACGGGGACGTCTGGGACTTCTACGATGGAAAGAAGATCCCGGAGAGGGCGATCCCGGTGGCCACGGTTCTGACCATTTCCGCGACGGGAAGCGAGGCGAGCATGAGCTCGGTCATCACCGACGAAACCGGACCGTGGAAGCGCGGGCTCAACGCCGAATGCCTGCGGCCGGTATTCTCCGTGCTCGATCCCGAGCTGACCTTCAGCCTTCCGCCCTATCAGACTGCCTGCGGCATCGCGGACATGCTCGCCCACATCATGGAGCGGTACTTCACGACGGTCGCCCATGTGGAGCTGACCGACCGACTCTGCGAGGCCGCCATGAAGACCGTCATCCGCAATGCCCGGCCCGTGATGGAGGACGGCGACGACTACGACGCGCGCGCAGAGCTCATGTGGGCGGCCACGCTGGCCCACAACGACCTTCTGGGAACCGGAAGGATCGGCGACTGGGCCAGCCATAGAATCGAACACGAAATATCCGCCCTGTACGACATAGCCCACGGGGCCGGGCTCTCCGTGGTCTTCCCCGCCTGGATCGAATACAATCTCGGCGAGGATGTCCGGAGGTTCGCACGATTCGCCGCGGAGGTTTGGGGCGTCGAGGGGGCGAGCTACGATCCTGAACAGACTGCCCGTGAGGGGATCTTCCGCCTGAAGGCCTTTTATCGCGCCATCGGGCTTCCGACTTCCTTCGAAGAGGCGAATATCCCGACCGACCGCCTGGCCGAGATGGCCGAACGCGCGGTCATCAAGGGCCCGCTCGGCAGCTTCCGAAAGCTCGCCGCAGCAGACGTGGAAGCCATACTTCGCATCGCCGCCAAGGCGCGGGCCTGAGCCGCCCGGTCTTCAGTCGAAGAGCAGGTCGTCTATCGCCTTGTCCACGATCTTCTTGTCGAGTCGCTCCTGTCTCTCGCCCGATCCCTGCCTCGAATGCTGGTATTCGACATAGGCCTTTTCGAAGTGCGCCCAGAGAAAGTCGATGCCGGTCACTCTTTCGAATGAGGCTATGTTGCCGAAGCTGACATTTTCGTCCATCCCGAATTCTATTTTCGACACGCCTTTTTCTATGTAGCCTTCGACGGTATAGTTCAGGAACCGGTCGCTTTTCCGCTTTTCCAGGTTCATTTCGATGGACAATCCGTCGTAGCCGTATCGTATGGTTATTTTGTTTTCACCACGTATGGCGAAGCCGACATCGTTCCCCTCCGGCGCACGATCGGCATCGACGATCTTCGCGGCCGATCCGTCCGTGATGAATTTCTTGATCAGCTCGGCGCTGCGGAAACAGTAGATCTGATTCTTCGCCCTTTCCGAACGCACGCTCTCATTGAACGCCCTTTCCTTCAACTCGACGAACTGTCGGTCGAGACTCCTCTCCTTTTCGATGTCGGTCGCCATCCGGCTTCGGTATATGTCGGCGATCAGCTTCTTCACCGACAATAGGTTGTCGACTTTGTCCTTCGTGAAGGAAAAATCGGAATACAGTCTGGTGCCGCTCAGTTTTTCCACGATGTCGGATATGCTGAAAGGCATGTCTTTGTCTATCACGACATCATGACTCTTTTCGATTTTGGCCGCGAACGATTCGAAATTGCCGTGCAGGGCTCTCGCCTCGCCCACAAATACCTTTTCTTTTTCCCTGACGCTGTACCGCGTGATCTCGTTCAGATTGAACTTCGAAATATGGCCGTTGAGCTCCTTGCCGATTCGAGCCAATTCGTCGCAGAGCATCTGTTTCTTTTCATGGCTTATGCCATCGTTGAAGAGAACATGTATGGAATAGACCAGAGCCTTGTCGACGTCCCGCCCGAGAATATCCAGCGTTTCGAGGAAATCATTTTGAAAACCGTAATCGAGGTTCATATCCATTCCAGTATCGTCTCTTTGGACGATGCGGGCAAGCCCGGGAGAAGCTCTCCCAGCAGGAAGCGACTTCGAAGCCGGGTTCGGAAATAACCGACTTTTGACGTTCGGCTCGATTGACAGCTCGAGCCCGCGGCAATAGTCTGTCAGGCTATCGCAAGGCATCTCGGAGGAATAATGAAGATTCGCGTCGGCATCCGCGCGAGGCTCCTATGGGCCTTCGCGGCGCTCACTCTCGTGGGCGCTTCGATCAGCGTCGTCGGCATATACAACATAGGGGTCATGGCGGAGCTCTCGAAGGGCCTGTACGAAAAAGCGACGGTTCCGGTCGAGAAGCTCTTTACCGTCGTCTCTTCGTACCAGCAGGCGGCCGTCTTGATTCGCGACGCCGTCGCATCGCCGGATGCCGGGAATGCGACGGCCGACTTCGACTCATTCGACCGGATGTTCCAGCAGGTCGATGCCGAGTCCGTGTCGTTCCAGCAATTTCTCACGACCGACGATTCGCGGGAGCTTTTCGTCGCGCTCAGAAAGGACTTCGCCGACTACAAAAAGAGAGCGGCATTGGTGCGGGATCTGGCCGGCGCGGGTCGCCGGGCCGAAGCGCAGAATTCCTTGATGATCGACATGAAGCCTCTCGCCTCCGATATCAACGTCGCGATCGCCAAGCTCGTCGACATGAAGACGCAGGACGCGAGCGCCATGTCGGACGGCAACGCCGCCAAGCGCAGCCAGGCTCTCGTCGAGACGCTGGCCATGACCGTCGTGGCCGTCGCGGTCGCCGCCCTCCTGGGACTTGTCATCGCGGCATCCATCTCGCGGCCGCTGGGGGCGGCCGCGGCATTGGCCGACGCCATTGCGGAGGGGGATCTCGCCGGCGGCATAGCGGCCCGCCATCGGCGTCGCAGCGACGAAGTGGGCGCCCTCGCCGGAGCCCTCGAGCGCATGAAGGACGACCTGGCGGGCATCGTCGGAGAGATACGCGCGAGCGCGGTCACGTTGCGCGATGTTGGTCAGGACGTGGCCGCGAACGCCGGACAGACGGCCGCGGCGGTCACCCAGATAAGCGCGACGATGGAAGCCGTGAACCGGCAGGTCGTCTCCGAGAACGCGAGCGCGACCGAGGCTGCGACGGCCGTGAGACGGATAGCGGAGAGCGTCGAGAACTTGAATGCGCAGATAGAAGCGCAGTCGGCGAGCGTAGCCCAGTCATCGGCCTCCATCGAAGAGATGGTGGCGAGCGTCGGTTCCGCCTCGGCCAACGTGGAGCGTCTGGCCCTCGCATTCGGCGAGCTCATGTCCGCCTCGGACGACGGCCGGACCAAGCTGGGTTCGGTACATGATTTGGTCCGGGGCATACAGACGCAGTCGGAAAAACTGTTCGAGGCGAACGTGGTCATCACCAATATCGCCGGACAGACCAATCTCCTCGCCATGAACGCGGCGATCGAAGCCGCCCACGCCGGCGACTCGGGCCGGGGATTCGCCGTCGTCGCCGACGAGATCAGAAAGTTGTCCGAAATGTCCTCGACCCAGTCCGCGGAGATCAGGGACAACATCGCCGCGATGAAGGCTTCGATAGACGAGGTGGTGAACTCCTCGCACGTGGCGGGAAAGTCCTTCGACACGATCTTCGCCCTCATCGGCGACGTGAACGCTCTTGCCGAGGAGATCAAGCGGGCCCTCCGGGAGCAGAGCGAGGGCTCGAAGCAGATTCTCGGTGCGCTCGACAGCATAAAGGCCGTCACCGAAAACGTGAAGAACGGGTCGGTCGAGATGAGGGGAGGCTCGGCGGCCATCGAGGCCGAGATGGGCAAGCTCCTCGTCGTGAGCGAAGAGCTGCGCGGCGGGATGAGCGAAATCGCCGGCGGCGCACGCGAGATCGCCTCGGCTGCGAACGCCCTGTCCGACAAGGGAGCCGAGAATCTCGCGTTGGCCGACGAGGTCGCCGAGCGACTGGAAAGGTTCAAGCTGCCCGTCGGCGGCGCATGATCGGCGGCAGCTCGACCGCGGACGTGCCGTCGAACTCCCGCATTGCGGCGAAATGCGCCGGAAGCTCCGCGAGGGCCACCGCGGCCCGATTCCCAACCGCAGCCCGAGAGGGGTAGGCTTTCGGGCATGGAAAAGCATAGCGCGAACGACCGATCCTTCGATTTCGGGCTTCTCGTGATCGCCAACATCGTCAGCGGATCCTCGGCCATCATGATTAAGGCATCGACCATCCATCCCATCCTTCAGGCTTCCTACCGCCTTCTTTTCGCCGGCATTCTGCTCACGCCCCTGTATTTCAGGGAACTGCGGCGGGCGGAGCTCCGTCTGAGCCTCCGCCTCGTCGTGCCGTCGCTGCTCCCGGGCATCGTTCTCGGCTTGCATTTCATAACATGGATATTCGGCGCGCGCATGACCCTCGCGGGCAACGCCACGATCATCGTCACCACGGTGCCCGTCGCCATGCCCTTTCTGGTGTTCATCATGGCGCGCGAGCTGCCGCGGCGAATCGAGGTCGCGGGGACCATAGTGGCCATGGCGGGAGTCGCCATTCTCGCATCCTTCGATTTTCGCTTCGATCCGGGACACTTCGTCGGCGACCTCACCTGTTTCGTCTCGATGCTTTTTTATTCGGTCTACCTCGCCCTGGCCCGCCGCTTCGCTCCCAAGGAGGGACTTTGGCTCTATATCGTCCCCCTCTACCTCACGGGCGGATTGTTTTGCCTCGTCTGCTCTCTTCCCTTCGCGAGCCCCGTGCGCGGAATAACGGGGACCGACCTTGTCATGACGCTGGGCTTGGCGCTCGGTCCCACCATCATCGGACACTCGCTCATGAACCGCTCCATGACGAGGCTCCCGCCGCAGATAGTCTCGCTGTCGAATCTGGCGCAGTTCATCGTCGCCGGCGTTCTGGCCTTCGTGCTTTTCGATGAAATCCCCCGCCCCGAGTTCGCGGTCGCGAGCGTGCTGATCGTCGCGGGCATCGCTATTCCGGTGCTTTCCAAGAGAGCGGCAAGGCGGCCAAGAAGATCATAGGAGACAAGCCGAGTTCAAAAATAACTGACTTTTGGAATTGGCTCATGAGATGTATAATTCGTCCAAAGTCAAAGCCTATGAGAAGCCGTTTACCGCGCTATGCACGGCGATTGGAGGATCTATGGTTGATTACTGTATCCGGGACGCGACAATTGTGACAGTCAATCCTCAGCGCGAAGTAATCGACAGAGGATATGTCATGGTTCATGAAGGGCGAATCGCGGAAATTGGCATGGGCCCATGTCCGGAGAAGTTGCAAAAGTCGATTCAAGTCATTGCTGCCGAAGGGAAAATAGTTTTCCCCGGCCTGATAAACACGCATAACCATCTTTTCCAAACTCTGACAAAAGGCTTGGGAGACGATATGGTTCTATCCAATTGGCTGTCTAGCATGACCTTCCCCTGCGCGCAACATTTGATGGAAGAGGATGTCTATGCGGCAGCGATGCACGGCTGCATAGAAGGGATCAGGAGCGGGACGACGACCATGGTAGACTATATGTATCCGCATCCGCGACCGGGTTTGTCGGATGCAGTCATAAGGGCCTTTATGGATCTCAAGATTCGAGGCGTGCTGGCCCGCGGCATGATGAATACCGGTGAACGGTTCGGCACGCCGCATGGCATAATGCAGGACGTAGGAACCGTCGAAAGGGATATCGTTCGATTGTTCGACGCTTACCATAACGGTGAAGAAGGCCGAATTAAGATATGGGTCGCCCCCGCTGCCGTTTGGTCCAATACCAAGGAAATGCTGCAGATGGTATGGGAGATATCCCGATCCTATTCCAGCGGGTTCTCGATTCACATATCCGAAACTCCGTTCGACCGTGAAGCTGCGCTGCAACAGCATGGTCGGAGCGACGCGGAAATGCTCGAGTGTCTGGGCATCGTGGGGACTAATGTTCTCATGGTGCACTGCGTCTATCTCACTGAGCGGGATATACGGATGGCGCGGTACTATGGTATGAACGTTTCTCATAACGCGGTGAGCAATATGTATCTTTCCTCTGGAGTTGCACCCGTCCCCGAAATGATCGAGAAGGGAATCGTAGTGGGGCTCGGTACGGATGGTCCCGCGAGCAATAACTCCCAAGACATGCTTGAACTTTTGAAGTTCACGGCACTTCTCCACAAGGTCCATGCGAAGGACCCCACGATCATCACTGCGGAAAAGGTCCTGGAAATGGCAACGATTGACGGGGCTCGATCGATCGGAATGGATCATGAGGTCGGTTCATTGGAAGCTGGGAAGAAGGCCGACTTGTTTATATATGATCCGATGAAAAGTCCGAAATCCATACCGATGCACAACCCTGTTTCGACATTGGTCTATGCAGGATCCTGTTCATGCATTGATACGGTAATGATAGATGGCAACCCCGTACTCCTTGAAGGAAACATTACGACTGCGGACGAGATCTCGGTGATGCGCACGTGCCAGAAAAGGGCCGATGAGCTTGTCGCACGCGCAGGTATCGTCAAAAAAGGACGACGTTGGAGAAGCCAAGCCTTCTAGAATCCCTTCCCGTCCGTACTCATTATAGGGGACCTCTAATAGCCCGGTTGGTTATTAAGGTCCCCTATATACTTTACCCTGTTCTTGCTCAAGGCGTGTAATCCGTCTTCGACGTTTTTTATTGACAGATCCTAATCCTGCGTTTATGATCTATACATCTATAAGTATAGATCATAATGTGCAGGAAGATCATAATCTGATCGACTAGAAGGTGGCTGGTTTGCAAAGCCTCGACAAAGGTACCCATGTACCTATCTACATTCAGATCAAACAGATAATTCTCGATGATATACGCTCAGGAAAGCTTAAACCGGATGAACAGATACCATCGGAAGCAAAAATTGGCACAGCTTTACGGCGTTAGCAGACTGACTGCGCGTAGCGCAGTCAGTCTGCTGGTCAATGAAGGGCGCCTGGTGAGATTTCATGGGCTGGGGACATTTGTCAAGCGACCAAGGATCGAGTCCTCATCCTCTTCCGTGACCGATTTCATTCGCGACATGCGGGGCAAGGGCTACTCGGTGCGAACCGAACTGCTTGTCGGCAAGATGAGCATTCCGCCCAGTTTCATACAAGATACACTGAACCTTCCACCGGAGGGGGAAGCCTTCTATCTGAGACGTCGCAGGTCGGTAAATAATGAAGTAATCGTGATTCTGGAATCTTATATCCCTTCCACACACTGTCCGGACCTGTTAAGCAAGGATTTTGAAGTCCGTTCATTATACGAAATATTGCAAACCGACTATGCGCTCGTTCTGGACCAAGCTCAGGAGCGTCTGGAAGCTGGAATCGCCGACGATGCATTGGCTCGGGAATTGTTCGTCGAGCCCGGTGCTCCGGTGCTCTTTTCAACCAGGAGATCCACGCTATTGGATGGTTCGCCTTTCGAGTTCACAAACTGCTGGTACAGAGGGGATCGGTACGCCTTCGAAGTAACTTTGCAAATCAGGCAAGCACCGCAATGAAGCATGCAGGAGGGACATATGGGCAAAGTGCGTAGGCTTCGCCGCATTTTCAGAGAAGACGGGAGAACGCTGATTGTAGCCATGGACCATGGCACAAACGCCGGAGCCATGCCGGGAATTGAAAACCCGGGCAATGCGATAGCCCGAATAGTAGCGGGCGGAGCGGATGCAATCATCGTCAACCCCGGATTGGCAAAGGCGTTCGAGTCCGCTCTTGCCGGAATCGGGCTGATACTGCGTCTGGACCTACCTCCGACCATGCTCGGGAATGGCCATGAAAGTCTAATGGCATATGACGTGCATTATGCGCTTCAGCTAGGTGCGGATGCGGTCATAGTCAACGGCGCGCCCGGCGTCGGCGTGGAAAAGTTGACTTTGCCCGTGATCGCACGGGTCGTGCAAGCCTGCGATGCAGTTGGGATGCCGGTGGTAGGGGAAATGACTCCGGGGGGATTCGATGCTGACTCATCCTACAAGACACTTGAGAACCTGGTACTGAGCGCAAGGATCGCCAGTGAACTTGGGGCGGATATAGTTAAGATCGCATATAACCCGGGCTTCGAGAACGTAGTGCGTGGATGCTTCTGTCCGGTGGTCGTGCTCGGCGGAACGAGGTCCCCGGACGCGAGGGCCTTTCTTGCTTCCATAAAAGAGGCAATCGATGCTGGAGCCAAGGGTGTGGCCGTGGGAAGAAACGTTTGGGGCGCAGAAAATATCTTCGGCATGACCAGGGCACTCGAGGCGATCGTGCACCTCAACGCATCGGCAGAAGCTGCCTTCAGGTTCCTCGATGAGGCGTGGCCTGACGATAGGAGTCAAATATGAAACAGGCCGTGATGACGGCGCCTCGCATGATGGAATATCGTGATATACCCATTCCTGCGCTGACTTCCAATACGGTGCTTATCAAGATAGAAGCGGTAGGGCTCTGCACATGGGAACAGAAATACTTTCATGGTGTTCCCGATTCGTATCCGTTTATTGGGGGGCACGAGATCTGCGGAACCGTCGTATCCGTCGGAGAGGACGTCGCCCAACCTTTGCAGACGGGCGACCTGGTCGCCGTTGCGAGCCTCACTCGTTGCGGCGAGTGTTATTTTTGCAGAAACGGCATGGATAATCTTTGTGAGAATGTCGGCTCTGAGATGAAGCCGGGGAAGTACTGGGGGCCGGGCGGGTTCAGCGAGTACTTTTTGGCGCGAGGATACGAAGTTTACAGGCTAAAGGACGGAATCGACCCAGCTGTCGGCACCCTGTCTGAACCTCTCGCTTGCGTAATTCACAGCATCGACAGGGCAGCCATCGAGTTTATGGATACCGTACTCGTACTCGGAGCGGGTGTAATGGGGATACTCCACATCTTGATGGCAAAGCTTCAAGGCGCCCGGGTCATCGTCAGCGAAGTGGACGAAGGGAGGCGCCGGCGAGCAATCGAGTTCGGCGCCGACATCGCCATCAATCCCCTCGATGAGAATGTTGCAGCTGTCGTAAAAAGTCACACATCCGACAGAGGAGCCGAGACCGTGTTCTTCACCGCAGGGGGCAAGGCTGCTCTTCTGGATGGCATAGGATCCCTGGTCAAGAATGGGCGCCTAATCGTATTCGGTTCAACAAAGGGATCGGATATAATAGAGTTTGACCCAAAATTGCTTCATTATGACGAGATTTACCTTACGGGAGTAACCAAGCATACCAGGGATACTTTCCGAAGGGCAACGGATATTATTTCCTCAAATACGTTGCAGTTGGAGAAGCTGATTTCCAGACGGTATCCCTTTAAAGATATCCGCAGCGCGTTTGATCAGGCAGGACGTCTGGATTCCTATAGGATAGCAGTAGTCATGTAACCGGCGCAGTTCTCATGTAGGGGAGACTTTGGCAACGTGAGGGAATTGATCGTAGGGCTCGATGTTGGATCAAGCTCTACTAAGGGCGTGATGGTCGATAGAGCCGGAGCTTTGTTGGCCGCCGCTTCGAGATCCCATCAAACTTCACATTTACACCCCGGTTGGCAGGAACAGGATCCGCTCGGCTCCTGGTGGGATTCCTGTATCGAGATAGTTCATGAGCTCCGCAGTGCCGCCTCGGCAAGACCGGAGGAAGTCGTTCGCATTGCGGTAACAGGGTTCGTTCCCGGTATGTGTCTCCTGGACCCGGAAGGAGTGCCTCTAAGACCGGCGATCTTGCATACCGATATGAGAGCCGACGAAGAGGTCGTTCGCATCAATGGGCTTTTCCCCGAAATTCATCAAGGGCATCTTATTCCCAAACTCATCTGGGTTCGGGATCATGAACCCGATGTATTTCGTTTGGTGAGTTCCGTGCTGGTTCCTCATTCATTCATTGTATTCAAGCTGACAGGCAAGCTCAGCTGCGATCATGATACTGCAAGCGTGTATGGCGCGGTGTTTGACCGATCGAAGCTGGGATGGGATAGAAATGCATGCACCGAACTTGGACTACCCTTCAGCTTGTTTCCTGAAACGTATTCGCCGTTGCATATGATAGGCCCACTGAGCAAGGAAACGGCGGCACTGCTTGGCTTGACGACATCCGCCGAGGTCATAGTCGGGACAGGCGACTCTTTTGCCACACTGTTAGGCGCCGGAATCCGTGACGCCCACGAGTTGATGTTGTATTGGGGCACCTCCGGCACTCGAGTATATACTTGGAACAGTCCCCTATATTATTTGGACGGTCCATTTTTCGCATTCGGGAAAGCGGAATTCCTAGGGACAATTTTTTCGTGTGGGGAAAGCCTGAACCATGTACGATCGCTATTGGGCCATGTTCCCTGGAGCGAATTGGATTCGATGGCTGATGAAGTGCAACCGGGAGCTGAAGGTCTTTTTTTTGTGCCGCATTTAAAGCAGCAATCCTATTCCGGCTCCTTTTCGGCCGCCGATCATCTAATTGGCCTAAAGAATAGTCATGCCTCAGGTCATATATTTCGCGCGGTCCTCGAGGGGATCGCATATATGAGTGTTCTTGAACTTCAACGACTTGAAAGGATTGACAGGATTCATGTGTGTGGTGGTGCGGCCGCGTCCAAACTTTTGCGCACTATCCTTGCCACACTCCTTCAGAAGCCGGTTCAATATGATGCGGAGGCTTCAGCCGCGTTCGGAATTGCATTAATGGCCGAACTATCATCGTCGGGAAGTGTTCATTTCTCTCGAATCTCCCGGCATTGGTTTGAAAACATACGGCATGTCATAAAATTGGAACAGGTACCGAATATCGAATGGATTCAATCCTATGAAAAAAGCTTGAAGGATTTCACTTCCATCAGGAACGGCTTGTTGTCTCTGGAGAGGACTGAGGAAAAACAGGAATTGTACTGAATTGGAAGGAGGATCATGTGGGACGATTCGACGGTCAAGTGGTGATGATAACTGGATGTGCGACCGGAATAGGATCTGCGACCGCGTGCAGATTCGCCAAGGAAGGTGCCTGCATCGTCGGCATTGACATCTTGGCCGAGCCGCTCAGGAGAACGCTTGCAGATTGCGAGTCCTTGGGGGTCAAGACGCTGTGTATCGTCAGGGATGTTCGTGAACCGGAAGGAGCCAGAAAAGCGGTTGAGCAGGCACTACATATGTTTGGACATCTGGACGTTCTGGTTTGTTCGGCGGGAATCTATACCGGTTCCCCATTGGTCGATGTTGTTCCCCGCCCGCCAATCTTTCCACTCCTTGCCAATCGGCCTTTCCACTCCTCGCCAGCCTTGTGTTCCGCTCTTTGCCAATAGAGTCTTCCACTCTCCGCCAAGCTCATCCTCCACGCCTCGCCGAGCTGGCATGTCATCGTTCGCCAACGGCAATGCCGAGCGTCGCCGCCCGGCATGCCGCGTAACCTGAAGCAATGGCGCTACGCCTCATCAGAGATAATATTGGCCTCATCGATGATCGAGCGGCCCTGCGCTGCGCCTTCGAAAAGGGTGAGAAGGCATACGCGGTTGATTCGCCGCGGGATACCAAGGGAGCGCTTGTGGATTTCCGCTTTGGCGCCATCAGAAAAGACCGGCGTGGGCCTGCCGGCGCGAACGATGGCATGGTCGACGTACTCGCAGGTGTCCTTGAGCGAGAGGCCCGAGAACTCGACCCAGTGGCGGATTCGCTGATGGACCGACGCGAGGCGTGAGTAGCGCAAGGTCTCCTTGAGCTCGGGCTGGCCGCAGAGGACGAAGGTGATCTTCGATTTCGAATCGGAATCGAAATTGACGAGGTTCTTTACGGAGAGGAGAGCGGACTCCGTCATGTCCTGTGCGTCATCGATTGCGACCACGGGCTTTCGAGGCTGCTCGGCGACTGACTTGAAATAGAGGGCGCGGGCCTTGGCGTAATTATAGGGCGGCTCCACGAGGAGCGAGAGCAGGATCGACTTGACGAGGTCGGCGGCAGAGAGGCCGAGTCCGCGGAGGTAGATCGGAGAGAAACGATTGGTATCGAGGGCCGAGATGAAGGACCTGAGCGCCACGGACTTGCCCGATCCGATGGGGCCCGAGACGAGGAGAATATCCTCGGACTCGACGCCGAGGCCGAGCATGGCGACGGCGTTGGCAAGCGATGGAGAGGGGAACGCATCCGAGCTTTCGAAATCCTTGTCGAAGGGCATGCGTACGAAGCCGTAGAAGTTCATAACGGGATGGGAACTCGTGGTGGTCATGGGGCATCCTTGGATGAGAGCTTGGAATAGGCAACGGGGGAGAGGTTCTGGGCCAGCATCGTGGCGTGCTGTTCTCGGAGGACTTGGAAATAGTTCGAGGCGTGGGCGCTGACCTCGGTCGGGGTGGCCTTCGATTCCTCGGGGGTTGTGGCGGTTCTGTTGACGAGCTTCGAGACCGAGGTCGTTTCGACACAGGCTTTGTCCTTGAAGATGAAAACGCGGGAAAGGTCAAAAGGATCGTAGCGGGCTTCGACGACGGTTCCGTAGGGCGCGCTCGTGACGGGGTACTCGTTGGACTCGAGCTTGATCTTGCCGTACTTGGTGACGGTGCGGTTCACGCGCATGAGAAAGAGGGCTTCAAACCAAGCGATGTCGGCGACGCGTCGGATATCGGCGTGGAGGGCGTCGGCGAAGCGCTTGTCGGGAGCCTCTCCTGTTTGAGAATGAATGCGGACGTTGTACTCGATATCGGTCCACGCCGTGAAAGCGGAGTTGAGCTCTTCGAGGGTCTGAAATCCGGCGCGCTGTGCTTCGCCCTGGAAATCGTTCTTGATGATCTTGTTGAGGGCTTCGACCTTGCCCTTGCAATAGGCCTGGTAGGGTTTGTGGTGGAGCTTGGTCGTCCCCAGCTGCGCGAGTATCCAGGCGAACTGCTTGGCCACGTACACAGCCCCATTATCGAGATATCCCTTGATAGGTATGCCCCAGCGCAAGACCATGCGCTTGAAGGTATCCTCCATGCGGGGAAGCTTTTCGTCGAAGTAATACCTACCTGATAGGATCTTGCGGGAGTAATCGTCGATCCAGACGAAGAGGTAGGTCTTCTTCTTGCCGTCCTTCGTGTCGAGCCAGATGCCGTCGCGGGCGTCGCCCTGCACGAGGTCGAGGGGACGCGCGGCCTGAAAGCGATGATAGGACATACGACCATCTTCAGAGAGAAGCCGGTACCGTTCCTTCTGGGACAGGCCCTGTTCGAGGAGAAAGCGGTAGATCGAGCGATCGGATACCTTTCCAATGCCATTCGCAAATCGCGCATCGACGACAAGAAGCTTCCGGAGCTTTGGAACGGTTCGGGTGGGCCGTTCCTTGACGAGCTCAAGGATCGCGTTTGCGAGCTCCTTGTCGCGAATCCTCGGGGAAGGTTGGCGAACGATCGGCGTAAGGAAGGCCTGTGCGCCGCCGTCCCTGTAGCGGGCGAGGTAGTTGCGGATCGTCCGATCCGAGACGCAGTAGCGGGAACGGTATTCGTCCCGGAGATCCTTGCGTTCCTTCAGGGACAGAGATTCATCGACGAGCAACTCGACGAGCTCGAGGATGGTGGAGTTTTTCTCGAACCGGGTGTCCGAAAGGCTCTGCCAGTCGGTTTCAGCCATGCATCTGACCTCCTTGGTCGTGATGCATGGGGTTTACTGCGGCGGAGTGAGAGATTGGAATGCACGATCGATGGAAAATTCCGAAGGATTCGAACCCAGGTCCGAGCCAGAGAAGCGGTCGGAGCGAAAGAGCGACGAGTGAGCCGGAGCGTTCCTGGGCGGCCCGGAGGAATTTGTCCCACAGTAGGCGCAGGATCACGAATGGATTGGTGCCGGGAAGAAAGTCCGGACCTCCACCGGTCCCGGGCGCGGCGGCGCCGAGTTCGGCGAGAGCGGGGAGCTTGGCGGCCGCGGCGGCGCGAAGAGCGCGGATGTGCTTCCTGGCCGTTCGCGGATCGACACAGCCCAGCGCCGCGCAGGCCACATCGGCCAATCCGCGATCCGCGTCCTGTTGCCCTTCAAGAAGCTCCACGAGCTTCTCGCTCCACAGGGGGCTTCGCGGAATGAGATGCTCAGGCAAGATCCTCTTTGTCCACTGCCGTCCCGTCCCAATCAAAGCCCGGCAGAGAATCGTCACCACATTGATCTGCAGCCGCACATGGTCGCTTCCTCTGGTCCAGCGCGGTGGGTAGGAGTGAAACTCAAGCTCGTGGCATTTCCCGCAGAGCGGACAACCCCATTGGGCGACGGCGACTCTGACAAGGGCGATAAGGTCTTGAAGTGCTTTGACGGGAGGGGTACGCTGCCTTGTTCAGTTTGGTAGCGTGGGCGTTCGAGACCCGCCAAGGAATGCGAACGCCCACGCTCTTTTTCCCCGCCACGCCCAAGCCATGACCGGCGGTGGGGGAAACTCCCCTGGCGGAGGATGCTACGCTACTCTGGCAAGTTGTGGAAGAAAGCGGCAAGAGTCACGGGCGGGGAACAGCGTCTTGCACAGCCCGAAGAAATGGCGGGTATAATCGCCTTCCTCGCCTCGATCGATTCACGGTACATAACCGGGCAATCGATTTCCGCAGACGGAGGCATGATTTTGTATTAAGGCGTGCCAAGCACGCCGGTGACCGACTTTTTAAATTAAACGATCAGTCAAATCACAGGGGCTGGAATTTGCCGGAAGGAATCGCTTCAGCAATAACGAGCAGGCTCGCTTATTTTTCCTTGACAAACCAAAAAATCCAGTTATATATAGAAAAGACGTCTATACATCTTTACCTTCTATGATCTCTATGCCGGATGCGAGTATGGAGAAAGGAGAATCGAGTATGAAGAAGGGAAAAGTTTTGGCCACGATGCTTATCTTGGCGCTATTGGTCACTGGCACTGTGATTTCAGTGGCGGCCGCTCCCTTGAAGGCAGCCATGGTGATGTCGGGGCCTATCAACGACGGCGGCTGGAACACATCGGCGTACGAAGGTCTGCTCCAGCTCAGGGACAAGCTGGGGTTCCAAATTGCGTATTCAGACGAAGTCGCTCAGGCTGACCAAATCAATACTCTGCGAAACTATGCCAAAAAAGGATATGACATTGTTTTCGGCCATGGTTTCGAATATGGCGATGCGCTGAAGCAGGTTGCCGCAGAGTATCCCAATGTCAAGTTCTACCAGATCGGTGGCGACGTCCTGGGACCCAACCTCGGGTCCGGTGATTTCGGTCTGGGTGAGCTTTCATATCTCGCGGGCAAGCTTGCCGCGAAATATACCAAAACCAACAAGATCGGGTTCGTCGGAGCAGAGTCGATTCCCACAATGCTTGCCGAGGTAAACCAATTGCGCAAAACGATTGCGCAATTCAACCCCGCTGCAACCTTTACCGTCGCATATACCGGCTCGTGGGATGACGTCGTCAAGGGAAAAGAAGCCGGCATGGCACAGATAAACAACGGGGTCGACATCATCGTGGCCATCGGCGACGCGTGCGATACCGGCGTCATCCAAGCCGCCAAAGAAAAAAATGTCTACGTCATAGGATGGTCGGGTGATCTAAACAGTATGGCGCCGAATACTGTCCTTACCTCCGGAGTGCAGAGTGTGCCCGCCCTTGTCATGATCCAGGGCAAGGCACTGAAGACTGGCACGTGGAAACCCGAGAGCAAGACTTTTGGCATCGAAGACGGCCCTGAATATCTTGGTACGTGGTCGCCAGTCGTTCCCGCGGCCCTGAAGAATGAGATTATGGCCGATCAGGAAGCTATTAAATCCGGAAAATTGAACGAGCGGGTGGACATGGCATCCAATTAGGGACGGGTCGGTAATGCTTATGCAGGGCGCGGTTGTTGCGCCCTGTATTTTTCTCATGCTCGTTGTTCCAGTCATCGCCTAGAAAAACCTCGATTATAACCATTTTATTGTCGTGCATTCCATTTCGTTCGAGACGGGTCTCATAGGGCATTGCAGGCGGCAAGACGATCAGGAAGGGATACATGGAAACTCTTTTGGAGATACGTGACCTTACAAAACGCTTTCCACAGGTCCTGGCGAATGACAGGATTTCCCTGAGCGTGGGGAAAGGTGAAGTGCGGGCGCTTCTCGGAGAGAACGGTGCCGGGAAATCCACTCTTATGTGCTGCCTGTACGGTATCTATCCGATGGATTCAGGAGAGATTCTGATCGAAGGCAGAAGAGTGCATATAGACAATTGCGAAGATGCGATTCGACATGGCATCGGGATGGTTAATCAACACTTCATGCTCATCCAGAAACTCACTGTCGCGGAAAATGTAATACTGGGGCTGAAGGACTCTAAGGGTCCCTGGGTCGATTATAAAGGGGCCGCAGAGAAAATAAAAGCATTATCCGATCGCTATAATTTCTGCATCGATCCGTCCTCCAAGATCGAGGACCTTCCCGTAGGCATGCAGCAGCGGGTGGAAATTCTGAAAATTCTGTATCGTCAATCCAATATCATGATTTTCGATGAACCGACGGCCGTGCTGACTCCCAACGAGGTTCTCGAGTTTTTTGAAATTTTAAAGAAGTTTAAGAGTGAAGGCAGAACGATTCTCTTCATAACGCATAAGCTCAACGAGGTCATGACCATCTGCGACAGCGTCACCGTGCTTCGGGACGGCAAAGTCGCCGGGAACGTGCCGGTCCGGGATACTTCAGAGTCCGAGCTAGCTCGCATGATGATAGGAAGGGAAGTATTCCTGAAACCCGCCGAGCCTTCCAAGGAAATAAGAGATGTCGTACTTAAAGTAAGAAACCTTAGGGTAAAGGGAAGTATGGGTATTGAAGCCGTGCGGGGAATTTCATTTGACATTCGTTCCGGAGAGATTCTTGGAATAGCCGGGGTTGACGGGAATGGCCAGCTGGAATTGGGGAACGCGCTGACAGGGCTCGCCGAGGCTGTCGGAGGAACCATAGAGGTTCTGGGTACCGATACGACAAACAAGCATCCTGCAATGCTGTATAAACTCGGGTTATCTCATATTCCTCCTGACAGGCAGAAGACCGGCCTAATATTGGATTATTCCGTGCAGGATAACCTGGCGATCAAGGAGATCGACCACGCTCCATACTCCAGACACGGCATGATATCTCGCAAGCGGATACGTTCGCATGCCCAGAAACTGATCCAGGAATTCAATATACGAGGTTGTTCTCCCGAAACCCGGGCCAGGCAGTTGTCCGGCGGCAATCAACAGAAGGTAATTCTTGCACGTGAGTTCGAACAGAAGCCCAAGCTTATCATTGCCATTCAACCGACGCGCGGGCTGGATATTTCCGGCACGGAGTTTGTGCGAGAGGAACTGGTCAAGCAACGCGATTCAGGCGCCGCCGTGCTCCTGATCTCCACAGAACTGGATGAGATCCTCGCGATAGCGGACAGGATTGAGGTTATGTATGAAGGTAATTTCACCGGTTCGCTTCAAGGGCATTCTGCGGATCCGCTGGAAATAGGCCTGCAAATGGCGGGAAGGAAAAAGGCCGGCGCCTGTGAAGAAACGAACGGGGAAGCTCGATGAAAGACGCACTGGCCGACAGGCGAATATCAAAGACCCTTCAGAACATTATCGTTCCCTTTGGCGGCATCCTGATTGGAATGGTCGTCGGGTCGCTTGTCGTCGTTAACAGAGACAGAAGCCTGCTGATGGTCCTGGGACGTTTGGTCTACAATGCGGCCGGAACGTGGAGTAATTTGATATCGAGCCTGGTTTTTACGATACCGCTCGGATTCACCGGGTTGGCGGTCGCAATTTCGTACAGCGCAGGAGTTTTCAACATCGGCGCCGAGGGACAACTCCAATTGGGCGCCTTGATGACGGCCGTGGTGGCGACCAGCAGCGCCTTTACGAGTTCCTTTACCCAGGTCCCCATCGCTCTTCTCTCGGGTGTGGTAGTCGGTGCCTTATGGGGCCTTATCCCGGGTCTCCTCAAGGCATATAAAGGCTTCAATGAGATTGTCGTGACAATGCTGATGAACTATATCGCAATCCTCCTCGTGAATTATTTTCTGGAAGGACCGATGAAAGCTCCGCATGCATTTTACCCCCAGACGAGACCATTTGTGAAAGCGGCCTGGCTTCCGGACCTGATTCCCAACACGGATCTGCATTACGGATTCTTCATTGTCATAGCAATGTTCATCATCGCTTGGTTCTTACTCTTCAAGACGCCGCTTGGATTCAGGTTCCGTGCCGTAGGATTGAACCCCGAAGGGGCTCGGTACGCTGGCATAAAAGTGAAGAGAATCATGGTGATTTCGATGATAATTTCCGGCGCTCTCGCGGGGCTCGGAGGTTCCGTGGAGGTTATGGGGGTTTACAGAAGGGTCACGGAGGGCTTTTCACCGGGCTACGGGTTCGATGCCATAGCAGTCGCGCTGCTCGCGAACCTCAACCCCATCGGAGTTTTCTTTTCCGCGTTTTTCTTCGGAGCCTTACGAAATGCGGCAACAGGCCTCCAGGTCGACTTGGGTGTCCCCGTTTCGTTCGTTCATGTCGTCCAGGCGCTGGCCATCCTTTTCGTGATAGCGACAAGAGGAATGCCGCGGCAACTCGAGAAGATCAAAAGGAGATTGCGGTATGGTAAGTAGCATTGTTGCCGTGGTGCTGACGCAATCGTTCTTGGCTTCGTGCATTCGGCTTACGACGCCGCTTCTGGTCGGCAGCATGGGGAGCATCTTTTCCGAACGCAGCGGAGTGCTGTTTTTCACCCTTGAAGGGTTCATGCTTATGGGGGCTTTCTTCGGTTTTCTCGGCAGTTACTTTTTTGGTGCCATTCCCGGCGTTCTATTTGCAGTCGCGGTCAATATGGTGATAGCCCTGGTATTCGCATTTGCGACGGTCACATTGGCCGTCGACCAGGTTGTTGTCAGCGTCGCCATGAACATTTTCGCTCTCGGAGTTACGGGTGCGCTCTCACGGGTCCTTTTCGGCGCGCATACTAACCACATCATGGCTCAGAAGCTTGGGATCATTAACATCCCGTTACTCGATTCGCTCCCAGTATTGGGCGTATTCTTCAAGCAGAACCCCTTTACTTACTTGGGTTTCATCATGGTTCCCGTAGTTTGGGTAATTTTTTTCAAGACCAAGTGGGGTTTGAAAATACGGTCGGTCGGGGAAAACCCCAGGGCCGCCGAAAGCATGGGCATAAACGTCTACAGGATACGGTATATTTCGATTCTCTGGGCGGCAGCCTTTGCCGCCATCGCCGGGGCTTCCCAGACTGTCGGTGATCTCGGCACTTTTGTCGATGACATGATAGCCGGGAAAGGGATAATAGCCTTCACCGCGGTCATTCTAGGACGTTTCAATCCGATCGGGACCCTTATAACCGTATTCTTCTTTGGGACTATCGATGCATTTCAACTCAATCTGCAGGCCATGGGGAGTCACATCCCGTATCAGTTCCCCCTAATGATGCCATACGTGTTTACGCTTCTGGCCTTTTTTGCCACGGGTTCACGATCAGCTCCCAAGGCATGGGGCGTGCCCTATATTCCGGAGTAATCAGTATGGTAGATCGCTATCACAACGAGGCAAACACGGGCTGCATTTCCAAGAAGCGACGAGCATATTTATCTTGACAACATGTATATACATCTTCTATTATGCCATTGGTTCCCAGTTGTCGTTGCGTCTATGGGGAGGAATCTATGGCGTTCGCATACGTCGGCAAGCCCAGTGCCCGTGTCGATGCTTGGGGAAAGGTCACGGGTAAGGTTCGTTATGCGGCAGATTATCACCTTGCCCGGGAATTGACCGCAAAGTCCCTGTATTCTCCCGTCCCGCACGCCAGGATCAGGCATATCGGCACGGAAAGGGCTGCAGCGCTGCCGGGCGTGGCAGCCGTCATTACCGCAGCGGACGTGCCCGGGGAAAACGACATGGACGGGCGGTTCCCTGTTTTTGCCCGCGACGAGGCAAAGTACATAGGCGACGCCCTGGCCGCGGTTGCGGCGGAAAGCGCGGAGATCGCCGAGCGGGCTCTGAGTCTTTTGGAAGTCGAATATGAGGAACTGCCGGGGATCTGGAACCTCGAGCAGGCCATGAACGACCGGACCGTCTCTCCTGTGCATCCGGAGCAAAGCGACAATTCGATAGAATCCGCCTACTATCCCTTGCGAAAAGGGGATATCCAGGCAGGCTTCGCCGAGGCTGAGGAATTGCTGGAACGCACCTACAGTGTCGGGTTCCAGGAACAGGCGTACATAGAGCCGGAGTCCATCGTGGCGGTCCCGGCGCCTTTTCATCGTGGCGTCGAAGTCTACGGCTGCATCCAGAATCCCTATTCCATTCGGAGCAACGTCGCCACCGTTCTGGGCCTACCGGAAAGCCAGGTCCGCGTCGTGCTGACAGCGATAGGTGGGAGCTTCGGCGGAAAGGACGAATCGGTCATGAATATGGCTGCGCGCTGTTCCATCCTGGCGCTCAAGACGGGCCGGCCTGTCCGCATGGATCTCAGCCGCGAAGAGAGCTTCCGGGAAAGCTGCAAGCGCCATCCATTCCACATGCACTATTCCCTCGGCCTCAAGAAGGACGGCAGCATCCCGGCGATCAGGACCGAATTGACCTGCCAGGGCGGAGCGTACAACAACAAAGCGCGATACCTGAACTGGAGGGCCGCCATCCACACCGCCGGAGCATATCGCATCCCGAATATCCATGCCGACGTGAATGGCAAATATACGAATACCATTTACGGGGGGGCGTATCGAGGCTTCTCCGGACCGCAGGTACTCTTCGGCATCGAGACGCTTATTGACGAAGCAGCGGCGCGGCAAGGGCGCAATCCGAAGGATTTCCGGCTGCAGAACGTTCTGCGCCTGGGCGATACCGTGGCCTGCGGCCAGCTTTTGAAGGATGGGGTCATCGCCGCGCCGCTCGCTGAAATGATCAGAGAGACCAGCGAAAGGAGCGATTTCGACGCGAAGTGGCGATCCTGGCCGGAAGAAAACAGGAACTCCGGGGATATGAAGAAGGGCATCGGCATCGCCATCACTTATCGCGGTGCCGGCCTAGGCGGCGAGGGGCTCGACACCTCGAGTGCCATGCTCACCGTCTGCCACGATGGAAGCATCACGCTGTATTCGGGCCACACCGAGATGGGCCAGGGAATGCGCACCGTGCATTCTCAGATCGCCGCGGAGGCCCTGGGCGTCGACCTGAAACGCATCGATTTCCACCACTCGGACACTTCGGTCACTCAGGACAACGGGGCGACAGTCGCAAGCCGAGGAACGCAGTCGGGCGGCCGCGCAGTGCTCGATGCCGCCAACAAGCTGAAAGCCCGATTGCTGGAAGCCGCCGCCGCCAAGACCGGCCTGCCGAAAGCGGACCTCGATATACGGGCAGACGCCGTGACGGATCGGAACGGCGGTGTCGTCTGCAGCTTCGACGACGTGGTGAAATACTGCGTGTACCCCTTGGGAACGAGTCTGTCTGCCCAGGGCTGGTACAACCCCGGCTTGTACCATATCGACCACGATACCCAACAGGGAGCCTGCTACCAGACATACACACACGGAGTTGTCATCACCGAAATAAGCGTGGATACGGCCATAGGGAAAATACGTGTGGACAAGATGACCGTCGCCTATGAGCTGGGACGGGCCATCAACCCGCAATTGGCCTATGGGCAGTTCGTCGGCGGCCTCATGCAGGGCCTGGGCTATGCCCTGTTCGAGGAACTGGATGAGGACAAAGGCAATCTGAGAACTCGAAACTTCGACGATTATCTCATTCCAACGATCAGTGACATCCCGGAGATCGAATTGCGGTTGCATGAATCGGAGAACCCGGAAGGTCCGTATGGGGCAAAGGGCATAGGAGAAATCGGCATTGAGCTGTCGGCGCCTTCCATAGGCAACGCCCTTTTCCATGCGACCGGCAAGCGATTGAGGACCCTGCCCTTCAATCTGGAGCGCGTGCTCCTGGGCAAGACTCTCAAGAGGTAGCGCATGGCAATACAAAGTTTCCATCTTGCACGAAGCCTCGAAGAGGCGCTTTCGCTGCTTTCCCAGTGGGGCGCGGCAGCGCAGATAAGTGCCGGCGGCACGGACGTCATGGTGGCATTGCACAATAGAAGCCTGGATCCGCGCAAGACCCATTTCATCGACATCAGTCGCGTGCCCGAATTGTCTTTCATCAGACTCGCCGACGCCGGCAAAATCGTGGAAATCGGAAGCGGTACCAGACACGCGACGATCGCCGCCGACACCTTGGTGGAAGACAGTTCGTTGATCCTGGGGCAGGCGTCCCGTTCGGTGGGCTCGCAGCAGATACGAAACCGCGGGACCATCGGAGGGAACATCCTTACTGCGGCACAGTGCGCGGACACCATCCCTGCCCTGCTCGCTCTGAATGCAGAGCTGATCCTCATGGAAGCGAGCGGCAGCTCACGCACCGTGCCCATGGTTGAATTTTTCCCAAAGCCCAAAAAGACCGCCATCGGACCGGGCGAGCTGCTCATCTCGATTCGCTATCCGCGCCTCGACCGCGGTTCGTGGAGAGGTTCCTATTATAAATTGATACGCCGCGCCGCGGTGGCCAAGGCCCGCCTCAATTTTGCCACGCTCGCGCTCGTATCCGTTGCCGGCATAATCGAGGATGTACGAATATCCATCGGTTCGACCCTGCCGACGCCGGGGCGCTTCACGCCGGCCGAGACACTGCTGCGGGGGAGGCGCCCTTCTCGAGACTTGGTCGAAACCGCCGCCGATGCCTGCGCCGAATACATGGAGCAAGAGGCTGGCACGCGTTGGAGTTCCGAGTACAAGGTGCCCGCGGTGAGGAACATCATCAGGCGGCAACTCGCCTCGGTCCTCGGTTTGGAGAATGGCCATGATGAATGAAATTTCCGCTACGAACCTCGTCACATTGGAAGTCAACGGCCGAACCCACCAGGTGGAAGCGAGGGCGGACGAGCGTCTGCTCGACCTGCTGCGCGACCATCTTGGCCTGATGGGAACAAAAGAAGGCTGCGGTATAGGCGAATGCGGCGCCTGCACCGTTCTGCTGGACGGCAAGCCCGTCAATTCATGCATGGTCCCGGCCGGTTCCGCCGAAGGATGCCGGGTACTGACCATCGAAGGACTGGAAGGTCCCGACGGGGCCCTGCATCCCATCCAGCAGTCATATATAGATGCAGGTGCCGTGCAGTGTGGTTTCTGTACGCCCGGGATGATCATGAGCACCCTGGCGCTTCTGTCGGAGCATCCCGACCCCAGCGACGAACAGATCAAGGAAGCATTGAGCGGGAATCTGTGCCGGTGCACCGGGTACCTGCAGATAATCGAAGCGGTGCGTATGGCAGCCGGAATTTTGACGCTGCGGCAGAGGAAAGCCGAGGGGACAGGCGTATGACACACGACGTGAATGAGATGGCCGCCGCGATAAGCGCATGGATGAAAGCGCATCGGGACGAGTTGCTGGGCTTCCTGCGGGACTTGGTCCGAATCGACAGCCGCACCTACCGGGAGGGGGCGGCCGTCGCCTGGTTGGCGCAGAAAATGCGCGGCTACGATTTCGATGAAGTTCGTATCGATCCCGCCGGCAATTGCCTGGGACGCATCGGATCCGGCCCACGAGTCGTGCTCGCTGATGCGCATATCGACACTGTAGATCCCGGAGACCCCGAGGACTGGGGCTTCGACCCCTTGGAAGGCAAGGTCGAGGACGGATTCGTAAAAGGGCGTGGCGTGATAGACGACAAGGGCTGCCTTTCCGCCATGGTGTTCGCCGGGAGAGCCATCAAAGAACTGGGATATGCAGATGTGTGCACATTCTGGGTCTCCGGTTCCATATCCGAGGAAGACGTGGAGGGAAGCTGCGTCCGCGCGATGATGGAAACCAACATCGATATCAAACCGCAGCTTATCCTGGTCGGTGAAGCGAGCGAGATGATGATCGTGCGCGGCCACAAGGGCCGAGCGCTCGTCAAGATGGTCGTCAAGGGCAAGGCCGCCCACGCGTCCGCCGCATGGAAGGGCGAAAACGCCATCATCAAGGCGCTGCCCCTGATCGAGGGAATAGACAGGAAAGACGATTTTGCGGAGCATCCTTTTCTGGGTCGGGGATCGATTGAGGTCACCAAACTCATTTGTGACACGCCCAGCCTGAACACGATCCCCGGGAAAGTCACGATCATCGCCGATCGCCGCATTTCCCTCGGAGAAACCCAACAGGAAATTCTGGACGAACTGCGACCCCTCCTGAAGCTGAGCGACGCCACTGCCGCCATCGATACCGAAAAAGTCACGACCTATACCGGCTACGGAATAGTCCAGACTGACTACTTCCCCAGTTGGATGTTGGAAGAGGATCATCCTGCCGTCCAGGCCGCTGCGAAGGCGTATGCGGCCATCACGGGCAAGCGGGCGAAAATTGGGAAATGGGATTTTTGCACCAACGCCACATATCTGTGTGGGGTCACAGGCATTCCGAGCGTCGGTTTCGGACCGGGAGACGAGGGTCTCTGTCATTCGTCCGAAGAGGCCCTCTCCATCGACGAACTCGTGATATCCGCGGGCGTCTATGCGATGATACCGCTTCTGGCGGTCTAGGGATCCTGCCATGACGAGGATACTTGCTGCGCCGTACAGTATCGGCCCCGGTACGAAAATACGGGAGGGTTGCGGTGTCGTCTACGAAGAAGGCAGGATTCTGCTGGTTGCTCCGCTGGACGAATGCAGGGCATCCTATCCTGGAGCGGAGATTCTGGAACGGCGCGATTGCGTCCTCTCTCCCGGCTTCGTAAACGCCCACATGCACCTGTATGGCGTCTTGGCCCACGGCATCACTCCGCCCGTGCCTATCGAATCGTTCAAGAGCTTTCTGGAGGACTACTGGTGGCCCCTGGTGGAAAACCTGCTGGATGCTCGGATGATCGCGGCCGCGACGCGCGCTTCGGCCCTCGAACTGATCGAATCCGGCGTAACGGCACTCTGCGATGTACTCGAGGCGCCGTTGGCATCTCCGGGCGGACTGGCCGCCGAAGCCGCCGTACTGGATGAACTGGGTCTTCGCGCCGTAGTCAGCACGGAAGCCTGCGAACGCATCTCGCCCGGTATCGGCCGAGCGGGCTTGGAGGAGAACGCATCTCTCATCGGGGCGTACAAGAATCACGATCGCATCGAAGGCATGATGTGCACCCACACCTCGTTCACTTGTTCCGAAGACTTCATGAAGCTGGCGTTCCGACGCTCGGAAGAATTGGGAGTGGGCCTGCAATTCCATCTGAACGAGAGCCGCTATGAACCCGATTGCTGCGTCAAGGCGCATGGCCTGCGCAGCGCCGAGTGGTACGACAGGATCGGAGTCCTGGGCAAGAACGTCCTAGCCGCACAGGGAGTCCAGCTTTCCTCGGAGGAACTAAAGCTCTTGCGGAAGCATGGCGTCCGAATGGCCCACGTGCCGCTGAGCAACTGTGAAGTCGGCGGCGGCGTATCGCCGGTGCCCGAGATACTGGCGGCCGGAATTGTCTGCGGCCTGGGCACGGACGGATACATCAACGACTTCTTCGAGGTCATGCGCGGCGCTTTTCTCATACACAAGGGACACCGTGAAGATCCGACCGTGATGGATGCCCGTACCGTATGGAACATGGCTACCGAGGGCGGCGCGGATGCCCTCTACCCGGGGCGCGGATTCGGTCGTCTGGCGCCGGGTGCCCCCGCGGATTTCATCACCCTTGACATTTCGGACTTGCCCAGTCCCGCGAACACTCGCAACCTGATGGATCAGCTGCTGCTCTTCCGCAAGTCGGCCGATGTCGTGGACGTCATCGTGGCGGGCGAGTTTCTGAAAAAGGACGGGAAACTGCTCAGGGGTGATATGAAAGCGGCCAGGGCCGAATCCAGACGGCAGGCCGCCCGCTTATGGGCTCAGGGGCAGGCCGTGGCAAAGAACGATAAGGGCGCGGCGATATGAAGACCTTCGATCTGATCGTCATAGGGGGAGGTCCCGGCGGTTATGTTGCGGCCGCCGAGGCCGGCAAATGCGGCAAGTCGGTTCTGCTCGCGGAAGAAGGTCACGTGGGCGGAGTCTGTCTCAATGCCGGCTGCATTCCGACCAAAACGCTGCTGCATACGAGCAGGCACTATCTGCAAGTGCGAAACGGCGATGTCAAGGGGATCCCGGCTTCCTCTCCGGAGCTCGACTGGGAAGCGGCCTTGGCCTGGAAGGACAAGGTCGTCCTGACGTACCGCAAAGCCGTCGATGCGTTGCTCAAGAACGTTAATGTCGAGGTGCTCAAGGCGCGCGCCCGCTTTTTGGACCGGTCCACAGTCGAGGCCGAAGGCGAACGCTATTCGGGCCGGACAATAATAATCGCCAGCGGTTCGCAGCCTTCGATCCCATCCATCCCGGGTCTCGATGATTCTCGAGCCTTTCTCACCAGCACCGAACTGCTGGAGCTGAAAACCATTCCCCGGCGTCTCGCGGTCATAGGCGCAGGAGTCATCGGCCTTGAACTCGGCGCCATGTATGCACAGCTCGGCTGCCATGTCGATGTGGTGGAGATGCTCCCGGAGATTCTGCCCTTCATGGAACCGGAAATGAGGAGGGAATTGTTGCGCGCCCTCGGCATGATCGAGTTCCACCTCGATTCGCGGGTGGCTTCGGTGGAGCGCACGAATGACTCGGAAAGCACCCTGGTCGTCGTTCCGAAAGGCGGGGTCTCTCGACGCATTGTTGCGGATGCTGTTCTGGTTGCGACGGGGCGACGCGCGAATACCGAAGGTCTCGGGCTGGAGGCCGCCGGGGTAAGAACTTCGAGAGGATTTATTCTCGTGAACGAACGCATGGAGACCAGTGCCCCTCGAGTTTTCGCCATAGGCGATGTGGTGGGTACCAGCCTTTTTGCCCATTCGGCATCACGGATGGCGGAAGTGGCGGTCAAGGTGATCTGCGGCGACCGCATGGCGGCGATGCGGTACGACGCCGTTCCGTGGGTCCTGTATACCTGGCCGGAAGCCGCCGGCTGTGGACTCACCGAAGCGGCGGCGATCGCCGCCGGGTATCGGGTCCGCACGGCTCAGCTACCGATGCGCGTGAGCGCGCGATTCTATGCCGAGCAGGAAAATCAGCCGGGTATGATCAAGGTCGTCGCCGACGGGGAGCGGGGAACCATTCTGGGTGTGCATATGCTCGGAGCCGGCTGTTCCGAAATGATCTGGGGCGCGTCCATGGCCATCCGGCTCGGGTTGACGGTCGAACAGGCGGCAGAAGCGATCTTTCCGCACCCGACGGCGAGCGAGGTTCTGCGTAACGTGTTCCAGAAGCTGTTGCCGAAGCAGGGAGCCGGCGGATAAATGGCGGCGGCCGGGTCATTCGGTCGATTCCCAGGCCATCGGCGAGCCGGAAGACAGGGCATGGGCCCACCGCTCATGCAAAATATGCTCCCAAGGAGGATGACATGTCTTTGGATACGAAGCTTCTCAAGAGCCTGTATTTCGATATGTATGCGATCCGCCGCTTCGAGGAAGAGGTGGAGACCTACAGTAAAAACGGAACGATCCCGGGATTCATTCATCTTTCCATCGGTCAGGAAGCGGCGCAGGCCGGTGCCGTACGGGCCCTCAGGACCACCGATTACAAGTTCCCCGACCATCGCGGCCACGGCGCCATCTGCCTGTGCGGCACTGACAGGAAGCTGGTCATGGCGGAAATTTTCGGCAAGGCCACCGGCATAAACGGCGGACGCGGCGGATCCATGCACGTGAACGACCTGAAGTTCCGCAACATGGGCTTCAACGGCATCCAGGGTTCCACCGTCGTATCCGCCCTCGGCCCCGCCTTTGCGGCAAAATACAACAAGACAGACGACCTGACCATCGTCTTCATGGGCGACGGAACTCTCGGCGAGGGTACCTGCCACGAAAGCATGAATATGGCCGCCACATGGAAACTTCCGATCATCTATTGCCTGATCAACAACCAATACGCCATCAGCACCCGCTATACGGAATCGCATCCGCAGAAACAGCTGGCTACCTGGGCCGATGGTTACGAGGTTCCCAACGAAACTGTGGACGGCAACGATGTCGAAGCCGTTTACGAAGCCGTCCAGCGGGCGGCGGAACGCGCCCGCGGCGGCGGGGGGCCGACGCTGCTCGAGCTCATGACCTACCGCTGGCAGGGGCATTTCTCCGGAGATCCCGCCGCGTACCGCCCCGATGAAGAGGTGGCCGCATGGAAGGCTCGCTGCCCCATCGCCCTATGCAAGAAGACTCTCATGGAAGAACGCGAGGTCAAGGCCGAGGAGCTGGCCGCGCTGGAGGCGTCCGCCGATACGGAAATCGCCGAATGCGTACGTTATTCGCTCGAGAGCCCCTGGCCGGATTCTAAATCGGCCACGACGCACGTCTATGCCGACGTGGAAGCGGAGGATTGGCAATAATGGCGGAAAGAATACTTACATTCACCAAGGCCCTCAACGAGGCTCTCCACCAGTCGATGGATCGCGATCCTTCTGTGTTCATCATCGGCGAGGACGTGGCCAAGATGGGCGGAGACTTCGGCGTAACCCAGGGGATCTGGCACCGATGGCCTGAGCGAGCCTTCGATACCGCCCTCTCCGAATCGGCGATTATCGGTCTGTCCGCAATGTCGGGCGTCTGCGGTCTGCGGCCGGTGGCGGAGCTCATGTTCGCGGATTTTTCCGGCGTATGTTTCGATCAACTTGTCAACAACGCGGCAAAGCTGCGCTTCATGTACAATGGCCAGGCCGGAGCCCAGATGGTCGTGAGGGCCGTGACCGGAAGCGGCATCCGTTGCGCGTACCACCACTCCCAGTGCGTCGAGCCATGGTTCATGAATGTTCCCGGTCTGGTCATCGTGGCTCCCTCCAGTCCGTATGAGGCCAAGGGGCTCCTTCTCTCTTCGATCGGGAACGACAATCCGGTTATTTTCCTCGAGCATAAACTGCTTTACTCGATGAAGGGAGATGTTCCCGAAGAACCGTATGAGCTGCCGCTTTTCACCTGTCATGTGGAACAAGAAGGGGAGCATCTGACCCTTGTGGCGACGATGGCGATGGTGGCTTTGGCCAGGAAAGCCGCCGCGGAATTGAAGAAAGAGGGCATCGGGGCGGAGATCATCAATCCCCGAACCCTCTTCCCCCTGGACAAGGAAACGATACGCAATTCGGTCGCCAAGACCGGTAGGCTCGTCATTCTGCAGGAGGGACCCAAGTTCATGGGGGCCGGCGCGGAGATCGGGGCGATGATATCCGAGGACGTCTTCGAATATCTGGCGGCACCCATACGGCGCGTCACCAGCCTGGACGTTCCGGTGGCCTTTTCTCCCGGCTTGGAAGACTATGTAAACCCGACACTCGAACGCGTGCTGGCCGCATGTCGTGAGACTCTGAAGTTCTGAGGAAACGCCGTGGCAACGATACTCGAAATGCCCCGCTACGGGGCGACTATGGAAGAGGGTTCGATCGGCAAATGGCTGGTCCGGGAAGGCGAAGCAGTCACCGCAGGCGAAGCGATCTGTTCCATCGAAATAGAAAAACTGTCGAACGATGTGGCGGCTCCGGTCGGCGGCATATTGCGGAAAATCATACTGCCGGAAGGCGCGAGTGCGCCCTGCGGCGCCCCGATCGGCATCATCGCGGCGGCGGATGAAGATATTTCGGCCTTAGTACCGGATGAGGCCGTGCCGGCGGGTGTCGAACTCCGCGGAAGCAGGAGCCTCGCGCGCGTATCGGCCGCTCCCGGAGCCGGCTGGCCTTCCACACCCGAGTCCCCGAAGCCGGCTCCGGCGGCTGCTCCGCCGGGAAAGCCTGGGATAAGCCCCAAGGCTGCACAGCTCGCTAAAGAGCTGGGCCTCGACTGGCAGAGAATCGCGGGAACCGGCAGGCTGGGGATGATCACTCGCGCCGATGTTCGATCCGCCGCGGCACAAGGACATGCGGGTTCCGGATCTCGATCGAGTGTCGAGCCGGGCATTCCCGTCGCCTCGGTGAGCGGCCTCTTTTCCGGCCGACTTCCCGTGAGCCATGCCCAGGCGGGCAGCGCCCTAAAGGGTGTGCGAAATATCATCGCCCAAAGGATGATGGAAAGCCTGCAACGGACTGCACAGGCGGTCATCTGGATGGACGCCGATGTTACGGAGCTCATGAGTAAATATCGGGAGGTCAAGAAGGAATGGGAGCGGATAGGAGTCCGTCTGAGCCTTACTGCTCCGATCCTCAGGGCCCTGTCTCTTGCATTGAAGGCGAACCCCGTTTGCAGAACGCGCATCGCGGCAGACGGAAGCCTGCTTGTCATACAGAAGATCGATATCGCAGTCGCGGTGGATGCCCCCGGGGGACTTTTCGTGCCGGTGCTGCGCGATATCGACAAGAAAAGCCTCCGTCAGGTCGCCGTCGAACTTACGGATCTGTCCGAAAGGGCCAGATTGGGAACGCTTACTCCCGATGAAATGTCGGGACATACCATGACGGTGAGCAACCTGGGAAGCTACGGCGTGACATATATGCATGCAGTCCTCAATCTTCCGGAGACCGTACTGCTCGGCGTTGGAGCCTGTGAACTGCGGCCGGTTTATCGCAATGGCGGACTGTTCCCGCGGGAGATCCTTCCCCTCAGCCTCACCTTCGATCATCGCATCGTGGACGGGGGGCCGGCAGCAGCCTTCCTTCGGGACCTGTGCCGCGCCCTCTCGCCCTCTCTCCTCGAGCACGTCCGGAACGATCAACCTTAACAAAAGGGAGAACTTGCCATGGAATACACGGGCTATCTCGATTTCTGGTTTACGGATCGGCCGATGGTCGAACGTGTCGAACCGATGGTCGATCTGGGCATTCGGCGCGTCGATATCTGGTCATGGCGTCGACAACCCATGGCAGAACTGGCCGCAGAATGCCGTCGCCTGGGGGTCGTGATCAACTCCGTTTTTGACGATGACATGGGCAGCCTGGCGGACCCGCAGGATAATGAGCTCACCCTGAGAACCTGGGCGGAAAGCCTGGAGGCTGCCTGCAAGTACGGAGTCGAACATCTCTTCCTTTTCTCAAATCAGGTCGATCTGATCAATGATCGCGCCTGGACACGCCGACTTTCCTCCAACTACACCCTCGCGGAACAGTATGCCAACACCCTGGCCCAGACGGAGAAGATCCTCAAGCTGGTGGAGCAAACGCCGGTGAAGGTATGGGTCGAGGCGCTCAATGAGTTCCATATCAAGGGCGGGATTCTAGTCAATGACCATTCGTTGGCCGCGGACTGGGTCCGACGTATGGACCATCCCCAATTAAAAATGGTTTTTGACTGTTATCATCAGCAGCGCGGCAATGGAAACCTCATCTGGGGACTGGAGCAGTACGCCGGTCTCTACGAGGCCGTCCATGTCGCCGATGTTCCGACCCGCAAGGATCCTGGTACTGGAGAAATCAACTTCGAGAATATCTATCAAAAACTGGTCGAGCTCGATTACTCGGGCTATATCGGTCTTGAATTTTATCCGTCCACCACGGAAGCAGAAGCGCTCGAACGGGTCAGGAAGATTTTCCCGATCGAGTGACAGGCTGTTCTTATCCGAATCGTAGGTACAAGGGAGGAACTATTTAGATGTATACCCGCCGGTTGAATCGGATTTTCCGACGTGATGGGCGTGCGCTGATCGTAGCGCTCGATCATGGGCTTACCGAAGGTCCCGTAAAGGGAATCGAGGACCCATCGAATATTCTTATCAAGATCGCGAACGGAGGCGCGGATGCAATCCTGACAAGCTATGGCATTGCCACCCGATTCGCGAATGAAATTTCATCCTTCGGGTTGATCCTTCGACTCGACGTGGGCGGTACGAAGCTCGGGAAGATGGGACCGGGCGTCCAATTTTTTCAAGTCGAAGATGCCCTTCGGGTGGGGGCCGATGCTGTCGCGGTGTCCGCTTTTCCCGGGACACCGGAAGAAAGAAATACGCTGCAGACCATGGCGACAGTCATTGCACAAGCGCATGCGTGGGGTCTGCCGGTGATGGCGGAGATGCAGCCCGGGGGATTCGATGCCGGGCCCGATTTTTTCACCACCGACAACATCGCTCTCTCTGCCCGAGTCGCTGCCGAACTGGGCGCAGATTGGCTGAAGGTCCCCTACGCGGATGAGTTCCAACGGGTCGTTCGGTCGTGTTACGTTCCTGTCGTCATGTTGGGCGGAGTGAAGGTCAACGACCAGCGACTGCTGTTTGAGTCGGTTTGGAACGCGATCCAGGCAGGCGCGTCGGGAATCGCCATCGGTCGCAATATTTTCCAGGCAGATGACCCGACCGCCATCGTTCGAGCCTTGACCGCCATCATCCATGAAGGTGCAGGCATCGATGAAGCCGGCCGTTTGTATCGGCAGGTACAAACGGAACCTTCGCGCTAAGCTTTTTCGGGGAGCCTGTTTTCATGAAAGACGCCATCCTTGGAATCGACATCGGAACTTCATCCGCCAAGGCCATTCTCTTTGATCCGGACGGCGCCGAAATAGCGAGCGCCGGGCAGTCATATCCGCTGCTGACTCCGCAGCCCGGCTGGAGCGAACAAGACTCGGAGACCGTCTGGGACGGCATCGTCCACGTCTTGCACGATATTGTCGAACAATCGAGCGGATATCGAATTCTTTCAATAGCCATTGCAGCCCAGGCGGGTTCAATTATTCCTGCCGACATGGACGGCAATCCGGTCTATTCGATGATCACATGGCTGGATAACCGCAGTCAGGATATCAACCGCCGATGGCAGGCCGATGGAACCGCGGCCGTCATTCGCAAACGAAGCGGCTGGCAACCTTTTGCCGGTCTCCCTCTTCCCTCTATCGGCTGGCTGAGAGAGAACCGCCCGGAAATCCATTCGGCCGCACGGCGGTACCTCGGTCCGGCCGATTTTCTCATTCATCGATTGACCGGTCGATTTGCGACTGATTTGTCGGCCGCCTCCGAGATGCTCCTGGTGGATATCCAAACCGGGGAGTGGAGCGAGGAACTGTGCGCGATCGGCGGCGTCGATCCGGCAATGCAATCGGAACTCGGCTGGGCCGGGCGAAAGGTGGGCGAAATCACCGAAACGGTAGCCCGGATGACCGGGCTACCCTCCGGAACACCGGTCATCGCCGGCGGAAACGACCAGCCTTGCGCGGGCTTGGGTATGGGGATGATAGGACCGGGGAAAGTAATGCTGTCCACCGGCACGGCCTGGGTGATCATGAGCGTTGTTGACGCCGAGACTACCGATGCTGTCCCCGAGTGGGTCAACCTGTACTACCATGCGGCTAAGGGGAAACGTCTGGGCGGACAGCTGGTAGGCGGGTTCGGCGCGACCGTGGATTGGTATTTGCGCCAGATATTCACGACTCTAGGAGCATCCGATGTACGAGATCTAGGACCGACCTATGAGAGCTTGAATGAAGCCGTCCTAAGCAGCCCGCCGGGAAGCCAGGGCTTGCTGTTTCTCTCGTTGAGCGGCCCATCGCAGATCATGAATGCCGCCCCGGGCGGTGGTTTTGTCGGGATGGGATTGGCGCATACCCGTGCGGATATGGCACGATCGCTGTTGGAAGGCTGCGCTTACGAGGTGCGATGGGCCCTGGATGAACTGCGGGCCGCCGGTATCTCCGTTGAGGACCTCTGGCTGGCCGGCGGCGCGAACCGCAGCCCGGTCTGGCCCCAAATCCTGACGGACGTCTGCGGCATCCCGCTCCATGTGGCCAGCTATGCGAATTGGGCCGCTCTGGGAGCTGCTGCCCTGGCCGGCTGGGGCATCGGCGCATACAGGACATTGCAAGAAGGGGTGGCTCGACTCGGGCCATCCTTGCAAGGTCTGAATCCCAATCCGGCTCTCAAAGATATCTATGGGGAGCGGCTGGAAGCATATCGGCGCGCCTCGCGTGCCTTGAACCGGATGGACTCTGCCCCCCCGGAAGCCAAGAGCTAAGTATCGCCTCAACCGATTTTCCGGGACACAGTGGATGAGCGGATTCCACAACAAGAAGGAGAAGAGCCATGCGGAACTACAGTATCAATCGGTCGGCTGTAGCGATGATCAAGAATGCCATCGCCAACGCAGAGGAGTATCGGATCAGCGCCTGGAAGGCCGATTGCGGCAGCACGCTCGTCGATATGGGCCTAAGCTGTCCCGGAAGCTGGAAAGCCGGGCAAGTGTTCGTCGAAGCCGGTTTTGGAGGGCTGGGCAGAGCCGTCTATGGCAAGTACGAAATCGGCCCCCACACCGTGCCGTCGATCGATGTGTGGGTCGACCATCCTGTGCTGGCGGTGGTCGCCTCACAGGCAGGGTGTTGGGAGCTGGGGCGAGGTGAATTCGCCCAGATAGGGTCCGGCCCGGCACGGGCCGTGGCGCTGGCGGACCGCTGGTCCGGGCATGGCTACAAGGATCCAGATGGCAGCGAGGTGGTAGTCCAGTTACAGACCCCACGCGTGCCGACCGATGAAGTATGCATGGCGGTCGCCAAGGCCTGTCACCTTACACCCGACAAGATCTATGTGGTCTTTGCACCGACAGCCTGTCTGGTGGGTGCAATCCAAGTCGCCTCGCGCACGGTGGAACAGGTCATGATCAAGTTGTTCATGCGCGGGTTTGATATTCATGCGGTCAAGTACGCGTTCGGGACGGCCCCCGTCGCCCCGCTCGTCACGAATGAGCTCGAAGTCATGGGACGCGCAAATGACGCCCTTTTCTACGGCGCAACCACGGTCCTCTATGTCGATTCGCCCGACGAGGCGATTACCCCGATTCTCAGAGAGCTATGCTTCGATGTCAACTCAGGAGAGTATTGGGGCATGCCGTTTGCCCGGATATTCGAACGCTTCCAATGCAATTGGTTTTCAGTGCCCGACCTGCTCGACTCGCCGGCGAAAGTGATTATCAACAGCCTGCAGACCGGCCATTCCTTCGTCGGCGGGCAGGTCAATCTTGAGGCGCTTTCACGCTCGTACTTCGGCGCGTCCCTGCCCGCCTGACATTCCGCCATGAATCACGGTGCAACTCCCTGTCGATTCGCAAGCCGATCAATCGTATTCCAAGCCACTTCGAGCTTGGATGGGGGACGAATTTTCGTTGACAACTCAAAAATGGGATGTTACTATGGGCCTCCGATGCGTGATTTACATGTATGTACATGTTGCAAGGACAGCGTCGTTATGGTCTTTCTGCATAACTGACTGAGGAGAGGAGCCGCTCGATCGACATCGAGTCGAAGGATCCATATCTTTACGGGTTGCGGCTTCTCGGCCATGGCAGGCTCGGTTGGATGCGAGTATTCGGGAATGCCGGTGCATTCACGACCCCCTGCGGCAATGTCTCGTCGGCAAAAAAAACAGCAAACAATGATTGCAAGAGCAATCAGAATCTGGACTACCGCCCATAACATGGGCAGAACTGACCATTTTCTTCAGAAAATGGATTTGGCGGGCTGCCACCAGGATAGTCAGGCCGCCACCAGAGAGGCAGGACTCACATGATCAGCATAAACCGCGAGGCGATGAAGATCGTCCGGCGCGTCTTGGCAAACCCGGAGCCCTTGGGTGTGGGGGTGTCGCGCCTGCCGAATGGCGCTACTGTAATTGACATGGGCCAACAGGTCCCGGGAAGCTGGCAGGCGGCTCGGGACTATGTCCTTGTGACGCTGGGTGGTCTCGGAGATGTGAGCTATGAGCCTTTCGCGCTGGGGGACCGGATATTGCCGGCCGTGCGCGTGATGGCGGATCGCCCCATCGAGGCCTGCGTGGCCTCGCAGATTGCAGGATGGCAGTTGGATCCGCCTGGCACTCCTCATGCCGCGATCGCTGCCGGCCCCGCGCGCGCCCTCAACCAGCTTCACCCGGACCACTATTTCGAACTGATCACGTATCGCGACCATCACGATGAAGCCGCAGTCGCGATTCAGACGGCCGAGCCCATCACGGCGCATATTGCCGACACCATCGCGGAGAGCTGTCGAGTGAAGACAGAGGATGTCTACATCTTGGTGGCGCCGAACTCCAGCTTGGTATGCGCGGTGCAGGTGGCGGCGCGCATCATCGAACAGACGCTTCACCGATTGCCTGAAGAGGGCTTTGACCTCAATGCCGTGCAATTCGCCACAGGGCAAGCCGTGATCGCGCCGCTGATCAAGGATGATGTTGCGGCCATGGGGCGCATCAATGACTCCCTGCTCTACGGCGGGATCTGCACGTTGTATGTCGACGCCGACGATGAGGCTGTGGCCGACATCGCCGGGAAGATCACGTCCTCTGTCTCGGCCGCCTACGGACGTCCCTTCCTGGATATCTTCGAGGACGCCGGGCGCGACTTCTATCAGATACCGCTGGAGCTTCACTCGCCGGCGGCGGTGCAGCTCAACAATCTACGCACCGGGCGGACGTTCAGCGCCGGCGCAATCAACTATGACGTACTTAGCAAATCATTTTATGGGTGAGCTCTCCAGCATCGATCCAATCTCCATCAAAGGAGGTAAATGTCGAGGTAAGCGTTTTACAGCAGGCTCATCACTGACGCGGCAGAGCCGCTCAGATTCATCCCACAAGACTCCAGGAGTAAGGAGAGGACTATGAAATCCGGTAAACTGTTTCGGTCCCTTCTAACCGGAACGATGATTGCGGTTCTAGTTTTTGCATTCGGCCCGTCCACCATCACCGCTCAGACGGCGAAGAAGTTAAAGGTCGCTATGGTCACTTCCGGCCCGACGAATGACCAGGGCTGGAATTATGATGCTTTGCGCGGCATCGAAAGAATTCGGGATAAGTTAGGCTGGGAAATGGCCTATTCGGAGAATGTTCCCGTGGCGCAGCAGGTCGACGTGCTACGGCAGTACGCTCAGCAGGGTTACAATCTGGTTTTCGCTCATGGCTATGAATGGGGCGACTCGCTTACATCGGTCGCGCAGGATTTTCCCAATATCATGTTCGCCCAGATCAACAGCACGACCAAAGGCACCAATATTGTCGGAACATCGTTCAAATATGGCGAGCTCGGCTACTTCACCGGTATGGCCGCAGGCCTGATGACAAAGAACAATAAGATTGGTGTTGTCGCCGCGCAGGATGCACCACAGGTCACCGCGGATACGGACACCATGAAGACTGGCGCGCTTTCGGTCAATCCCAAAGCCGATGTCAATGTTTCCTTCGTCGGTTCCTGGGATGATGTGGTCAAGGGGCAGGAGGTTGTCCAGGCTCAGATCGACCGCGGCGTCGATATTCTCATTATAATGGGCAATGCCTTCACTCCGCCGGCCATAAAACTGGCCAAGGCAAGAGGAATCAAAGTTATCGCCGGATGGACCATCGAGGCCCATTCTCTCGGTCCGGACACCGTCATCACGAGTGGCATCCAAGATATTCCCAGCGTTTACCTGAAGGTAGCGCAACAATATCAAGATGGCACTCTCAAGGGCAACACAACCAATGTGTACGGATTTAAGGAGCATGCACAGTATCTCGGGAAATGGGGTGACTTCGTGCCGAGCTCCGTCAAACAAAAGGTCCAGAGGGCCATAGATGCTTATCTAGCGGGGACTCTGGACATTGGGGTGAAATAGTCCAGAACTTTCGGGAGGTGGCGCGGAGCACACTCCGCGCCCGGCCCCCCGGCGTCGATCGGAGAGCGTCATGTCGGAAGGTACGCACACTAAACCAAAGCCTCTTCAACGATACAGCCGCTCCAAGTCCGTAGTCATAGTCGCTCTACCCCTTCTTTCGATCCTTGTGGCGATTTTGATAGGAACCGTGATGATGTTGTTGATGCGGTTCGACCCGATCATGGCATACGCGGCTCTGTGGCAGGGTTCGTTCGGCAATATCTTTCAGATTTCCGAGACGCTCAAGACGGCAATTCCGCTGTTGCTATGCGGCTTGGGCATTGCTTTCTCTTTCCAGTCCGGCGCCTTCAACATCGGTGCGGTTGGGCAGATGTACCTGGGCGCCCTGGCCGCGGTGACCGTCGGAGGTCAGTTCCCCGGCTTGCCGGCCCCGTTGCATATTTTCTTAGCCACTCTTGCAGCATTTATCGTCGGCGGGCTCTGGGCGCTTATTCCTGCCTTGCTGAAGATTTATTCAGGGGCGAATGAGATCATATCTACCATCCTATTGAATTATGTAGGCATTTACCTCGTGGACTATATGATTTCGGGACCGATCAAGACCGGTGGTCATCGCGATGCTCCGACTTCCTGGCCGGTTCTGAACGGTTCCCGCTATCCACGGCTCATCCCACACACGCAGCTCCACATGGGCATTATCATCGCGGTCGTTGCAATGCTTCTTATGTTTATCATCATGCGATATACGACCTTGGGACAACGAATACGCATCGTTGGCCAAAATCCTGTGGCAGCGCGCCACGCGGGCATACGGTCGGACCGAGTGTTCTTGCTGGCTTTCTTCCTGAGCGGCAGCCTCGCCGGGTTGGCCGGAGCGTCCGAGATCCTCGGCTATATGACCCGACTCGTTTCCGGTTTTGCGCCGAATACTGGTTATGATGCGATTGCAGTGGCGTTGCTCGGGGGGCTCCAGCCTTTCATGGTTGGACTTTCGGCTCTTTTCTTTGCGGGTCTCCAGACCGGGGCAATCTCAATGGAGGCAATCGCAAAGTTGCCGGCCCAGCTTGCCGGCATGATCCAGGTTCTTGCGGTACTCGCCGTTCTGGCAGCAACCTCGCCTCGTATTGCTGTACTGACGCGCCGGCTCAGGGGTGAGGAATAGGTATGACAAGAAATCGATTGTTCACCGCTCGCGGCGCGAGACGTTTCCTTGTATATACCGGTCTCGGCTTGCTGCTCGTCGCCGGGCTTCTGCTCGCCAATAAAACGACCTTGGGGAGCGGCATTCTGACAATTTTGGCTGCTCCGGAATTTGTAAGGGCGGCTATAATTGCGGCCATCCCGCTGCTGCTGGCTGCTCTCGGTGGGCTAATCAGCGAGTTATCCGGCGTTTTGAACATGGCCCTGGAATCGATGATGCTCACTGGTGCCTTTGCGGCCTATACGGCCGCGAACTTTGCCCAGAGCCCATGGGCGGGTCTGGTGGCAGCCGCCTTTGCCGGAATGTTTATCGGGCTTTTACATGCCTTTTTCACGATCACGCTGCGAAGCAATCAAGTTGTGAGTGCCGTGGCCCTGAATCTTTTTGCCTTGGCCGCGACAGCCCTGGGATTTCGACTTCTGTACGCCAGGGGTGTGTTTGTTTCCTCACCTGGGTTCGTCGTCGTGCGCCTCCCGGTCCTTTGCAATCTCCCATACCTGGGAATCGCCTTTTTCACGCACAACATCGTCATATACCTGGGCCTTCTCCTCATTCCAGTCATGTGGTTTATTCTCTACCGTACCTCGTGGGGGCTGACGTTGCGCTCGGTAGGTGAACATCCGGTGGCGGCAAGCACAGTCGGCATAAATGTCAATCGGGTACGCTATCTCGCGGTTCTTTTGAGCGGCGCCATCGCCGGTATGAGCGGTTCCGCTCTCGTCAGCGCTTCCAATATCAATGCTTTTCAGGAAAATATCTCCGCCGGCCGCGGTTTTATCGCCTTTGCCGCCGTTGTATTCGGGCGCTGGAACCCAATTGGCATCTTTTTCGGCGCCATTCTTTTCGGGCTGGGGGATGCTTTGCAAATCCGATTGCAAGCCTATGGCGTGAAGGTGCCATATCAGTTGCTGCTCATGTTGCCCTACCTTATAACGCTCATAGCGCTAGTGGTATTCATGCGCCATGCCCGCGGGCCGGCTGCCAATGGTACGCCATATACGGAAGAGTCAGCGTCATGACTGAACAAGTGAATACGCCGCAGGCAGTCTCCGTAACCCGCGGCCAGCCGTTTTCCACCGAGCGACGTGAGGTAGTATTGGAGCTTCGCCAGATAGTCAAGAAGTTCCCTAACGTGCTTGCGAACGACCATATAGACCTGAAGATATACGCTGGAGAAGTCCATGCCCTTTTGGGTGAAAACGGAGCCGGCAAGTCCACGCTGATGAAAGTGGTCTATGGACTTTATCGTCGCGATGGAGGGCAGATTTTCGTTCGAGAGCATCTTGCCGATATCCGAAGACCCCAGGATGCGATGGCCGTAGGTATCGGCATGGTTCACCAGCATTTCATGCTGATTCCCAATTTTTCCATCATTGAAAATATCGTGCTCGGTTTGCGATCAAACCGCTATCCCCTTCTCGGTCTGCGCGAAGCTGCGCGCACGCTCCAGACCTTGGCCGACGATTTTGGGCTCAGGGCTCCGTTGACTCTCAAGGTGAACAAACTCACCGTCGGGCAGCAGCAGAAAGTCGAGATCATCAAGGCACTTTATCGTGGAGCGCGCATCCTTATTCTGGATGAGCCTACAGCAGTGTTGCTGCCGCAGGAAACCGAAGAACTTTTCAGGTTGATCGAAACACTCCGCACAGGTGGCGTGGCGATCGTTTTCATCAGCCATAAGCTCAATGAAGTGCTGAGAATCAGCGATCGGGTGACAGTCATGCGACGCGGTCGGGTGGTCCGAACTCTCGATACGTTCGATTCCAACCCAAGCGAACTGGCCGAGGCCATGGTTGGCAAGGCGGTCGAGCTTTCAATCAGCAAACAGGCGTGTCAGGCGGGCGAGGCATGTCTAGAGATCGAGGACGCCCATGCGCAGGACGAGGCGGGCACGCTGAAACTGAACGGCCTCCACTTGGTACTCAGGACTGGCGAAATCCACGGACTCGCCGGCGTGGACGGCAATGGCCAGCAAACTCTGGTCGAGGCTCTTATGGGACTTCGCATGCTGGAGAAAGGGCGCATTCTCTTCGGCGGCAAGGATATCACGTCCTCGACCATGGCGGAACGCATGAAGGCGGGGCTGAAGCACATCCCCGAAAATCGGCACACCGAGGGGTTGGTGCTCGGTTTGAGTGTCACTGACAACCTTCTGCTCGATTCGTTTGATAACGCCCCATACTCGAAAAACGGATGGCGGCAATTCAAGAGCATGAACAAGCATGCCGAAACGCTTACGCGGGCTTTTGATATCCGCACGCCCAACCCTTCCGTCGAAGTCCGGAAGCTTTCCGGCGGCAATCAACAAAAGGTCATCCTAGCCCGCTCGCTTTGGAGCAACCCGACCGTGCTCATAGCCATGCAGCCCACGAGGGGCTTGGATGTCGGCGCGGCCTCCTTCATTCACAATCAAATCGTCAAAGCTCGCGATCGGGGCTGCGCGGTTCTGATCGTCTCCTCTGAACTGGACGAGATCCTTGCGCTCAGCGATGTGATCAGCGTGATTTATGAGGGCCATATCGTCGAGACATGCTGTGCCGAGGAGACCAACTTGAACCGCATCGGGTTCTTGATGGCAGGCGGAAAGCCAGCCGACGCCCCCGGAGGCCCGGCCGATCCGCTCCGGTCGTTCACTTGAGGTTCGAACCGCGCGACGCTGCACTTTGCAGTGGAGCCTGTTGTCCGCCGGTTGGGGTCTGCTGTGTCGGCGATGAGGGCAATTTGGACTACATCGCCTAATTGCGGCTTCGGGCCGACAGTCGCATCAACGATGACGAAAAGAGTTTGGAGGATACCATGCCGAAAATTTTGGGTGTCTGTGGCAGCCCGCGTAATGCCGCGACGGAATATGTCCTGCGGAAAGCTCTTGAGATTGCTTCCGAAATTCAAGGAATTGAAACGGACATGATTCTTCTGCGGGGGAAGAAGATAAATTTCTGCATTCATTGTAACAGATGCATCAAGGAAGAAAAGACAATTTGCACGCTATATGATGACGACATGACGGAGCTATACGAGCATTTTTATGCGGCTGATGCGTACCTGATTGCATCTCCCGTTTATGAGATGAACGTATCCGCGCAGCTGGCCGCTTTCTTCAATCGATTTCGCCCGACGTATCTCCTTCTCAAGAGCAACCCGGCTCACTTTAGCGACAAGTTTGGCTCGGCTATCGCGGTAGGAGGCACGCGGAACGGCGGCCAGGAAACGACCATCAACGCCATTCATGGTTTCTATCATACCCAGGGGATCACCATAATCAACGGTGGGATGGGGTGCTACGGCGGTGCTGCTGTGTGGAGCCAGGACAGAGGCGCACAAGGCGCGCAAGAGGATGAAATAGGCATGAAGAATGCGTTGCTGCTTGCAAGAAAACTTGCTCAGGTGACGGCAACACATGTGCCGACCCAATGGTGAGCAATGCTAGTCCGAGCTCTGGGTGGCTGGATGCATGATTGCCGTCTTCCCGCGTGATACCACCATTTACATGAAAAGCGTGGACTTTAGTCCTCATGCTTCTTCAGTTGTGAGCTTTTCTCTTGGAGTGCCCGCCATCATAAGGCCCAGTTCCTCAATGCTTATCGTGTCAGGGTCCACTATGCCCATGATGCTGCCGTGGCTCATAACCGCTATCCGATCGCATAACGTCAATATTTCATCGATCTCTGTGGAAATATACAATACCGCCGCTCCGGAATCGCGTTGTTCTAGGATTTTTCTATGCATATATTCTATCGCACCCACGTCCAAACCACGAGTGGCATGCATGGCGACCAGGATGTGGGGATGACGATGGAGCTCTCGCGCAAGGATCAGTTTCTGCTGATTCCCTCCGGAAAGACTCCTTGCCATAATCCGATCTGAAGTCGTCCGTATGTCATATTCCTCGATCATTTCCGACGTATGTTTCTTGATATATCGCCAATTCAGAAAACCATGTCTCGTATGGGGTCCGAAATAGTAATCTCGAAGTATGAAATTCTCATCTAAGTTCATATCCATTATCAATCCGCGGACCTGTCGGTCCTCTGGGATATGCCCTACAAAGCAGTCCATAATTTTTCTTGGGCTCTTGTTGGTCATGTCCTTCCCATTAATTAGAACCTTTCCCCCGCTGGCGGTCCTGAGTCCGGTAATGACCTCTACAAGTTCGGATTGTCCGTTTCCGTCAACCCCCGCAATTCCCAGGATTTCGCCCCGGCAAAGACTGAACGATATCTGCCTGATAACGGGTCGGCCGAGTGTGCTCAGCGCTTCAATCTCTTTGAGTTCGAGGACCGAAGTCCCCCACTTCGGTTTTGCTTTATCCGGGGTGAAATTGACTTCGCGGCCGACCATCATTCTGGCGATATCATACTTGTCCAGTTCCCCGTTTTTCAGCGTAGCAATTTTCCGACCACGCTGTAGAATGGTTATGCGATCGCTGACGGCAAGAACCTCGTTGATCTTATGACTTATGAAGATCACGGCAAATCTGTCAGCGGTATATCTTCGCACCATGCGGAAAAGTTCTTCCGTCTCCTGCGGTGTCAGGACCGCCGTCGGTTCGTCGAGTACCAGTATTTTTGCCCCGCGGAAAAGAGCCTTTACGATTTCCACCCTCTGCCGCTGTCCCACGGAAAGCTGCCAGACCTTGGCATGAGGATCGATATCCATTCCATACTGACGGGCAAACTCCGTGATCTTACGGCAAGCTCCATTGATATCGAGAAACGGCTCTCTGGGCTGTCTGATTCCAAGGATGATATTTTCAACGACGGACAGTTTGGGAATGAGCATGAAATGTTGATAGACCATCCCGATGCCTCTATGGATCGCCTCCCTTGCCGAATCGAATATGACCGGTCTTCCCTCCAAATATATCTCTCCATGGTCCGGGTGATACATGCCCGCGAGAATGTTCATCAGAGTGCTCTTGCCTGCACCATTCTCACCCAGCAATGCATGTATCTCTCCATATTTGAGATCGAAGGATATATGATCATTTGCTATTACGCCTGGGAATAATTTCGAGATTTCCAACATCTGCAGAATGATATCGGATTGGGGCTCCATCATGTATCCTTGCTATATGGTTTTCCGGACGCAGTTGGCGGAATGGCTTTGCCCACGAAGCCTGCGAGAGCTGCAACTGTGAGGATATAGGGAAGCATGAGGAGAAACTGGTAATGAATGGAGCTTCCCATTGCCTGCGCCTGTATTCCCAGCGCATCTCCAAAACCGAAGAGGAGGGCCGCTCCGAGAATTCCCCATGGGTTCCACTTCCCGAATATGACCGCGGCGAGCGCAATGAATCCACGACCAGCCGTCATGTTCTCCGAAAAGAGATTGAGCAGCCCTAAGCTCAAGTATGATCCGGCACAACCAACGAAGAAAAAACTGAAGATTATGGTTCCATAGCGGATGGCAGATACGTTAATGCCCGCAGTCTCGGCCGCTTTCGGATGTTCTCCGACGGCTCTTATTTTCAGCCCAATGCTCGTGGTGGATATGAAATACTGGGTTAAGGGGACGAATAGGAGTATGAGATACATAGGACCCATCTGCGAAAAAAGAGACTTACCAAGAATCGGAATGCCGGACAAAAGAGGAATAGCCCAGATTTTGAAACCGGGAATCTTTATCGGGCCGGTGCTTAGACCGAAAACCAAGCGACTGATGGTTGTCGTCAGCCCTAACGCGAGTATATTATAGGCAATTCCTAAGACGATTTGATTTGCCTTAATTGTGACCACCAATAGGGCGAACAGTAAGCCGAAAACCATCCCGACGAGTCCCGCCATCAGCATGCCGATCCAGGCACTTCCGCTCAAGAAGGAAAAAATGCTTCCGGTCAATGCGCCGATGAGCATGACTCCCTCAGTGCCGATATTGACAACACCGCTAAGTTCCATATATATCAGGCCGAGGGCAGCCATCAGAATTGGCGCTGCGAACCGAAGATCAGCAGCGACAATATCAGTGGCTAGGTGCATGATGTTAGACATGGTTCACTCTGGAAGGCTCTTCAAGGCTTTCACCGGTTGCATCGCCCGCCGAAGCTGATCGCAGGTGTATACTTAGTATCGCTTTCTTCTCGAAGTTGACCATTTGGCCCGCTATGACAAAGATTATAACCAGCCCTTGGATAATGTAGATGACGGCGATTGGGACCCTGGCTATCATCTCCATCATATCGCCTCCCGAACGCAAAATGCCGAAAAGAAAAGCGCCGATGATTATACCCAAGGGGCTGTTCATTCCGACCAAGGCTACGGCGATGCCATCAAAACCATATCCTGGGGAAAAGTTTTGTATCAGCCGGCCCTGCAATCCAAGAATTTCGCAGCCGCCTGCGACCCCGGCCATGCCGCCCGCAATGAACATTATCATCAGCATTATCTTCTTTGGTTTCATGCCGGCATACTGGCTTGCCTGCAAGTTGTTGCCCACGACTCGGACCTCATACCCGATGCGCATTCTCCACATGAAGAGGTAATAAAAGATGGTCAACAGTAGCGCGATGATTAGGCCGAAATGAAGCCTCGTACCGGGCAATATCTTCGGCAATATCGCCGTTTCCAGGATATGACGGCTCTGTGGATAGTTCCCTGGTGGTTCTATCATGGGTCCGGTCACGAGATAGCTTATGAAAAGAATCGCAACATAGTTTAGCATCACTGTAGTGATCATCTCGTTCGCCCCAAAGCGCACTTTGAGCCAGCCTACAAGCGCCCCCCAAAGCGCTCCACCCAGAAATCCTGCCGCCACTGCACACACTATGTGAAGATATGCCGGGAGTCCGGTAATATAGACACCCGCAAAGGTGGAAAAAAAACCTCCTACATACAGCTGTCCCTCTGCTCCTATGTTTATGAGCCCGGCACGAGCCGCAAAGGCGAAGCTGAGTCCTGTCAGTATCAGCGGGGCGGTCTTGACTAGACTTTCAGCCAAAGCATTGCGACTGCCCAGTGAGCCGAGATACAAAGCCTTGTAGGCGGTTATGGGGCTTATCCCTAGTATACTTATTACCAGCGACCCGATGGCAAGTGAGAAAACGATGGCCAGAAGCTGTATGAGCAACTTTGGGAGTGCACGGCTTCGCAAAGCATAGTTAGCTGTTTTCCCCATTCCGACGCCTTCAACCTCACTCGAAATTCAGTATACGTTTGGAATCATCGAGGCACGCGATCAAGGCGGCGAATGGCTTCAGAGCGCTCGATGATCCCCCGCGCTACCGAGAGATACTCATACTCATGGGGTCACCCGTGTCCGGCAACCCCATGAGAAAACGAGGGAAGTCGCTAGCGAGTCACATAGGCCTTAAGATCGATCGCGCCCGAAGTCAGCTTGGCCACTACATCATCGATTTTTTGCTTGATGACACCGGTCACCCGATCGCTTTGAGCGCGGAAAGACGCAAGGTATATTGTCCCTTCCTTCAATCCCATATCGTAAGGAACCGGTTTGAATGTTCCGTCGAGCGCATAGCCGATAACAACCTTGAAGGATGTCACGAAGTTATGAATCAGACTCGTTATGGTTATATCGGGGTAGTTTACCCCCATATCGGTTATTGTCCCGATGATGTATATCCCCTTTTCCTTGACAACTTCGACGATGCCGAGGTTTGCGGCATCGGCATCGGGGACTATTATGTCGACGCCTTGTTCAATCATTGCCCGTGCCATTTCTTTGGCCTTCGAAACGTCGTTGAAATCGCCGGAAAAGGCATTTATGGCCTTAACGGAAGGATTGGCGTACTTTGCTCCCGCCATGAATCCATTCCGCTGGTTGATGATCGAAGGTATTTCCATGCCCCCTATAAAAGCGATCTTGCCCGTCTTGGTAAGCAGCGCCGCAACGGCGCCCTGTACAAACCCGGATTGGACCTCGTTTGTACTGAGACTGGCCAAGTTCGGTGCCTGGGAGATGCTGGTACTGGTTACGATGAACTTGGTCTTGGGGAATCGTTTGGCAACCGCCTTGGCAGCGTCGCCGAATTCAAAGCCATGTCCCACGATGACATCGTAGCCAGCCACCGCATAACCTTGGAATATTTCTTCATAGTCGGAAGGAGGGGTATTTTCGGTATAGGCCACGTCCGCACCATAGGTTTCTTTTACCGCCATCAGCGCGTTATAGGCCATCATGTTCCAGCCTTGATCGGTAATCGGTCCCGATAAAATGAGGGCCACCCTTATTTTCTTCCCGACTGAAGTGGATTGTCCCATGGCCGGTCGCGCAAAGGGCATTTGGCTGAGAACCATCAGAAAGATCGCGGCAAGCGTCACCAGCATCGATCGTTTCACTTTTTGACCCCCTTGGTTGTATGTACAACTAATTATCATTTGGTCCAAGTGAGGTGTCAAGCTTTTTTGCCTCTTTTCAGAAACGGGCATCCCGATGGATTTGGACCTTCCCCGCCTGGATGAAGCTTCCAGATGGGCCCGGACCGGCATTCCATGCTTTAGGACTTACCGGGGAACGCTTCCTGACAGGGTTGTGCGGACAACCGCATCCTTCAAATTCTATGCATAGTATCATCCGGCAGCGTGTCCGTGGAATAGAACGAATGCATCGCCAATCGGGCAATTCAGTGGACGTCCTTGCACGGAAGTTCTTCTTATTCATTGAACGGCTTCGCTTGTCCGGCCGGATGCGCGAAACAAAAAATGATTCGGCTGGATTGACAGCACGACGCTTGCTCTGGATACTGAAGGCTGGTGCGATGCAGGTTGGAATAATGAAGAACAAAGAAAATGGATTTCCCCTTTATCTACAAGCCAAGGAATATCTGCTCGATCAAATCAAGCGAATGAAACCTGGCGAAAACAAGCTGGAACCTGAAAATCTTCTGACGGCGAAACTCGGAATGAGTCGTGAGACGATCAGGAAAGCCATGAGCACTTTGATTCAGGAAGGAATCATCACTCGGAAGCATGGGAAGGGCAATTTCGGCCATCCCGCTGTGACAAACCTGCAGATGCGTATCGACGTAAACTCCGATTTCAGACGCATGTTGACCACTCTCGGTTATTCCGTGCGATCGATCCGATCGGAGGTCTCTATGATTTCGCCTACGGCCGGAATGTTGCGTAGAATGCCCGAGGCGGCGGATTCGAAGGTTGTCTGCTTCGATCTCGAATTTTATGCCGATGGAATATTGGCTATCCACGGCAAGGTTGAACTTTTGCAAGACATTGTTGTCAATATGCCTGAGCCCGGCGAGTATCTTGACAATATGAACGAATTTCTCGGCGAACATTGTACCACGGAGAGCAATCACACCACGGCGTGGCTCATCGCGGAAAATGCCGGCCGCACCTTCGGGGGGCTCTTCGGCATTAAACCGTCCGTTTCGCTTTTGTGCTGGGAAGAGATATACTATAATTTATATGATCAAAAAATGGGCTACATAAAAATACATTTCAACCCGGCGGTGATGGACCTGTCGCTGCTCCTGAAGTTCTGATGCTACAAACTCGCGGGAACGATCGGTCTCTCGAATTATAATCCGCAGTTTGCAGGCATGCTGAAACCCCAATGTACGCTGCCCAGCCCCGAGCGTCGGACTAGGTCCTGGGCAAGGTTTTGAGCCTTCTTCAAAACGGTCTCTTCGTCCAGTGTGACGATTTTGCCTTTTTCCATTACGGCTTTTCCGGCGACTATTGTTGTCTCGATGTTTCGAGAGTCAGAAGAATACACGAGCGCCGAAATCGGGTCATTCAAAGGGAGTGCACGGGAGTCGTTGGCGGACCAGATGAACATGTCGGCCATTTTGCCCACCTCGAGAGATCCGATGCGCTTTCCCATACCTATGGCCTGCGCCCCCCCCAAGGTTGCCATTTCCAGAACCTGCTCGGCGGAGACCACAGCGGCATCGTGGTTTACCAGTTTATGTTTGAGAGAGGCGATACGCATCACATCGAGCATATCTTGCGTATCGTTGGACGCTGCTCCGTCGCAGGCCAGACTCACGGTGATGCCTTCCTGCAGAAACCGCGGAACCGGCGCCGTCCCGGAGGCCAGGATCATGTTGGAAACCGGACAGTGACTGATCTTGACATCGTAATCGCGAAAGCGCCGGATATCATCGTCCTGCACATGAACGCAATGGACTGCGATGAAATCCGGTCCAAGTATTCCACACGACTCCAGGAAATCGATGGTCGACATTCCCCAGGTTTTCTTCGAATAGAGATCGTCCTCCTCCGATTCGACCAGATGCATGGATATTGGAATATTGAAATGATCGGCGAACTCCCTTGTCCTGAGATATCCCGGCCTGTCATGATCCCAAATGATACCTGGGGCCATGGCAAGGGAGAGCAGCGGATGGTCGTGGTATTTCAGACACAGAGTCTCCATCTCGCGGAAATAATCATCTTCGGTTTCCACATATCCAAACGCGATATCCGGAGGGAAGCCTGCGACATTGGTATACGATCTGCAAAACACCCCACGGACCTGCAGGTCCAAGTAGGCTTTTATGACGGATTGATCTATTCCCGGGACGGCATGGCAATACTGGTAGTCAAGGATGGTCGTAGTCCCGCTTCTGACGGCGTCGATCAGTCCGACGAGCGCGGCGTAGTACATGTTTTCGAGATTGAAATTCCTCATGGCCCGGCGAACCGAGCTGTCCAGCCATTCGAATAATGTCTTGTCGCGACCGAGACCCTTGAGCATGGATTGGAACAGGTGCGTATGCGTCGAGATGAAGCCCGGGTACAGGTACTTGCCTCTAGCATCCATGATGCGCTTTCCCGAATAGCGCTCGAGGATCTCTTCCGTCCCGCCGATTGCCGCTATTCGTTCACCCTTGATCGCCACCGCGCCGTCGCTTATGATTCTTCGATTTGCATCCATGGTGACCACACAGGCGCCATTTATTATGAGGTCGACTCGCTCCATGCCTAATCCTTTTTGAGTGTCGTCAAAATGGAAAGGCCCCCGGCATGTCTCCCGGGAGCCTCTCGCACTCGGGGAATACTCTAAACTCCCGCCATCGTGGTGGCCATGATGGCCTTCATGATGTGCAGCCTGTTCTCGGCTTCATCGAATACTACGGAATGGGGGCCATCGACCACTTCACTCGTGACTTCGATGTCGCGGTCATACGGCATGCAATGCATGTAGATGGATCCGGGCTTGGTAAGATTCATCTTGCGCTGGTCCACGACCCAATCCATGCTACCATTCTTGCGGTATTTGTCGATAAGTGCAAGTCCTTCTTTCTCGTCGTCAGTGTGCATAATTGGGCCCCACCCTTTGGCATATACGATATCGGCATCCTTGCAGGCCTCTTCCATGCTGTCCACGATCTCGAACTTGCTTCCCGAGTTTTCTGCGTTTTTCTTAGCCTGCGCCATGATTTCCGGCTTTAACTTGAACTCCGGGGGAATCGCAAGCGTGACATCCAGTCCAAAACGTGGCATGCAGAGTACTAGTGAATGGGCCATGGAAAGCGGCCGGATATAGTTGGGCGCGGAAGTCCAGGAAACGACCATCTTTCTGTTCTTGAGATTGTTCTGGAATTTTTCCTTTATGGTCATGAGATCCGCCAGCACCTGAGTGGGGTGATAATCTTCACACTGCATGTTGATGACCGGGATGGTGGAATGGGTGGCCATTTCTTGCATGTATTTATGACCAGGACCATAGGTTTTGCGGATACCGATGCCTTCTCCGTATCGCGAAAGAACCTTTATGGTGTCCTTTGCGGTTTCGCCATGCTCTATCTGGGAGCCTTTTTCGGTGAGAAAGTGCGCATGCCCGCCCAACTGATGGATGCCAGCCTCGAATGCGTTCCGGGTTCTCGTGGACTCTTCGAAAAAAAGCATGAAAAAGGTTTTGGCACGCAGAATGTCGTCGTGCAGGATGCCCAGGTTCCTCTCTTCTTTTAGCCTGAAGGCTACAGAGAGCAGCCGTTCGATCTCCTCAACCGTCCACTCCTGTGTGCTGAGCAGATGTTTCCCTTTCAGTACGCTGTACATAGTGATAGTCCTCCTGAATTCCTATTTCCTTGGCGTCACGCGCCCTCCGGACAAGACCAATGCCGAAAGACCGCAGCTTCGATTCAGGCATTTGAAACATTGGGCATGCATATAGTCAAGGCTCCCGTCGGACATATGGATGCGCATAAGCCGCAGTATCGACAATTTCCGTTCAGATTCATGTGCTTATCTTTCAAAGAGCGCGCCTCGTATGGGCAGGAACGTACGCACATCATGCAAGAGGTACAAATATCGGGATCGAAGACAAAGTTGAATTTTGCATGCTCTTCGGTCTTTATGAGAAACGGCAGGGAAACCCTCGACACCGATGCAACTGTCGCGTAGGAAAGCCTTCCCATTAGGTTCCTTAGGTTTTCATTCTGTCGGGCGATATGATCGATCCCTTTCAATATGGGACCCGTACAGATCCCGACTGCCGTTGCCCCTGCCATCAGCATTTCAAGAGCATCCTCGGCCGTAATTACACCGCCTATCCCGATGATGGGCTTGTTGCTCAGAGACGCAATTTCAGCCACATACCGCAGAATGATCGGTTTGATCGCGCTGCCCGTGAGCCAGCCCGAACCGTCTGCGCCGCCAACGAGAGGCCGACCGGTTTCAATGTCTATCCTGAGAACCGGACCTATCGAATCCATGGCCGTGATCCCGTCGACACCGGCGGCGAGTACGCTCCTGGCGGTTGCAATTGGATCCGCCCAGTTGGGACTTAGTTTTGCGAGAACCGGCTTATCCGTGAGTCTCTTCGCCAGCCGAACCATCGGGACCATGTCGGAGTCGGCGTACGATACCAGTTCGATCATGTCCGCTCCGGCCGAGTCGACTTTGGCGACCCAGTGTTCGACCTCGCCCACTGTGTGGCCGACGCTTCCTATTACGACTACCCCTGCAGCCTTTGCCCGGGGGATCTCCTCATTGATCCAGGCATCGCCCGAAATATCGCTCCATTTTTCTGCGTTGATCAGACTGTCACGGCCCGTGACGGCTATGTGCGGAAAGGGATTATCGGCGGGGATGTCTCGAATAGTCTTGGTAGTCACGGCGCCTGCACCCGCTAGATGAGCTCTGATCATGCCATGGCCATCATAGCTGAGAGGTCCGGAGCCGAGCACCAAGGGGCTTTTCAATTCAATCCCGAACAGTTGCACGGCAAGCTTAGGATTCGAATTGGACATGGCAAAGGGTTCCTTCTCAACATGTACATACATGTATGTAGACGATAGCATGCCAGTGTGGACTTGTCAACGAATTGCCGTGGAATATCTTCACTTGACGGATTGAACAGCCTGAAATAAAATGAAAATAAGTTGTATATACGTGTTACTGTCTTTTGTCGGGGCGGAGGGAAAGAGAACGATGGCCAAAGATGAGCAGCTCCGAATGGTGAGCTTCAAAATAAACGGTCTGCCTGTGACGCTCACGGTCGAGCGTGCGTGGACTTTGCTTCACCTCATTCGTGAAGTGCTGGGGTTGACGGGGACGAAATATGGCTGCGGAACGGGAGACTGTGGAGCCTGTAAGGTATTGATCGACGGCAAGCCCGTGAATTTCGTGTACCGTACCGGCCAATAAAGCAGAGGGTTGTGAGATAACCACCGTTGAAGGATTACAGAACGAGGGTGGTTTGAGCATACTCCAGCGTGCCTTCGTGGATGCCGGGGCAATCCAATGCGGTTTTTGCACTCCAGGCATGATAATTACAGGGACCGCTCTGCTGGCTTCCAATCCGAAACCGACAGAGCGGGCGATACGCGAGGCCTATTCCAACAACCTTTGCAGATGCACCGGGTACGTGAAAATAGTCGAGGCAGTCCAAATGGCGGCCGCGCGGATGGCTGAAGGAGGCGCCGACATAGTAGGTTCGGACGCCAATTACGGGAAAGAACGCGCCGATGTCTGAAGATCGAGGCTCCAACGTTAATCCCGTAAAGGTTTTCGAGCATCAGCTTTCAGAACGCGGCTTCGATTGGGTAGGCAAGAGGCTCCCCAATCGAGAGGCCGAAATGAAGGCGGCGGGAGAGATTCAATACATCGACGATATGCACTTGGCCGGCATGCTTCATGCCAAGATGCTTCTTTCCCCGCATGCTCATGCACGTATAAAGAGAATTGATGCGAGCGGAGCCGAGGCTCTTCCCGGAGTTCGTGCCGTGGCACATTTCTTCAACACGCCCCATATCGTATACAACAGTGCTGCCCGCTTTTATCTCGACACAAGCGACTTTGACATGCCCAGAACCGAGTATATCTTCGACGATACGGTGAGATATGTAGGCGACCGGGTCGCCGCCGTCGCAGCGGACGATCCGTTCATAGCCGCCGCCGCGATTAAATTGATCGAAGTCGAGTACGAGCTTCTGCCCGCAGCCGTCACTCTGGAGATGGCGCTTCGGGAAGGAAGCCCCTTGGCCAACCCTCATGGCATCGATGGTACGAACTTGTGCGGAGGCCGTTTGGCATATGGAAATGCGAGCGAAGAGGAAGTCCTTGCTGCGATACATGGTGCGGACCATGTATTCACCGATACATTCCATACGCCTCGCGTCCACCATGGGTATATTGAACCGGTATGCCACATAGCTCATTATACCAGAGATGGCAAGCTCACCGTCTGGACATCGAGCCAGAATGTGTTCTGCTTCCGGGACGTCTTGTCGACGGCTCTCGACATTCCGCAGAGCCGAATACGGGTGATTAAGACGGTATGCGGCGGCGCATTCGGCGGAAAACTCGAAGTCATGCACGAACCCGTGGCGGCCACTCTATCAATGCGAACATTCAAACCGGTAAAGCTGCGCCTGGATCGTCGGGAAATCTTCAGCTCCACGCGCAGTCGACATGAAGGCATTCTGACGATAACCAGCGGAGTGAGGAATGACGGCACGCTCGTCGCCCAGCATGTCGCATCCGACCTGAACACCGGCGCTTATGCGGGCTCGGGTCCTAATACCATCGGGGCCCAATCCGGCAAGATGTTCATACTGTACCAAGCCGAAAAGATGTTCTATTCGGGGGCTTCCTATTATACGAACTCGCCCTCCGCCGGGGCGATGCGCGGTTATGGCTGTCCACAGATCACCGTCACCCGTGAAGTCCATACCGACCGCATCGCCCATGAGCTTAAGATGGATCCGGTCGAGTTTCGTCTTCTCAATGTGATCCGACCGTACCAGAAAAACTGTATGGGCAACGATATGCACAATGCCCGGGTTGAGGAATGTATCCTTAGGGGGATTCGGGAGTTCAACTGGAAGGAAAAGAGACTCTCCGCCGAGAAGACACGTCGAGAAAAACTGCGGCGCGGCGTCGGCATGGACATAGCGGTGCACGGGAACGGTTGGTATCCGGTCTATCAGGACATTACCACCATTACGCTGAGATTGAACAACGACGGTTCCGCGACGATGCTATCCGGGACTCACGACCTCGGCACCGGATCGCGTACAGTGCTTGCGCAGATCGCCGCGGAAATTCTTACCGTCCCCCCCCCAGGCCATAGAAGTGGTGGAAGCGGATACCGATGTGACACCGCTGGATCTCGGCGCCCAGGCATCGCGTACGACCTATATCGGCGGCAATGCAGTTATTCTCGCAGCCAAGGATCTGAGGGAACAGCTGCTCGAAGAAGCGAGTCACATATTGAAGGTCCCTCCGGAACGGCTTGAACTTGAAAAGGGATGGGTGATCGATCGTGAAAATTCCGCCGGACGATGCTCGTTTGCGGACGTTATCGGCTCGGCCCAAGCGGGCAGGAATGGCGCCCAGCGTGAGTTGATATCGACAATGACTTTTGAATCCAAGGATTCCATCGATAGCTACGCCGCCGTATTTTGCGAAGTCGAAGTTAATTCGGAGACGGGGACGATCAGGCCGCTCTCCATCCTGTCAGTACACAACTCCGGAAAGGTGATCAATCCTCTGCTTTTCGAAGGGCAGGTCCATGGCGGTATCCATATGGGCCTGGGGTACGCCTTGAGTGAAGAAATGCTTATCGATCCCGAAACAGGGAAGATCGCGAATCCGACCTTGAAAAGTTACCGTATGTTTAAGGCCGGCGATATGCCGGAGGTTCGAGTCCTCACCGTAGAGGATCCCGAAACAGCCGGGCCCTTCGGTGCAAAGAGTATCGGCGAATGCGCGACGGATGGCATCGCAGGGGCCGTGGTCAACGCGGTAAGCCATGCCTTGGGGGGAATATATCTGGACCGGATTCCATTGACACCGGAGTACATCCTCTCCAGGCTTCCTCGGTGATTCGGAAATATCGCTGTAGTCGGGACGGCAGGCGGTTCCAGGGCCATACGTGCAGTTCGTAGGAGTATACCAGGATGGCAAAGGGAAGATTGGACGGGAAAATTGCCTTCATTACCGGGGCGAGTTCAGGAATCGGCGAAGCGATCGCCAAGCGGTTCACCGATGAAGGGGCTTCTGTAATAGGCTGCGGCCGACGCGAGAGCGTCGAGTTTGGCCATGAGAGGTTCGAGTATATTCCAGCCGACATTTCCTCATTTGACGGTGCCTTGGCGGTCGTGCAAGAGGCCGCTGAACGATTCGGCGGTTTGGATATAGTGGTGAACTGCGCCGGTATTACCGCCGAAGGCAGCCTGGAGACCACGACTGTCGAAGAGTTCAACAGAATATTTCAAGTGAATGTTGCAGGGATCTTTAATGTTTGCAAGGCTTCCCTGCCCTTCCTGCAAAAAAGTCCAGGCGCTTCCATAATCAACATCGCGTCGGATCTAGGTACAAAGGCAATACCGAATCGGATTGCTTATTGTCCTTCGAAGGCGGCGGTCATAATGCTTACACGGTGCATCGCCCTCGAGGCCGCCCCCCGGATACGGGCGAACTGCATATTGCCCGGCTTGGTCGAGACGCCGATGATTCAATATCGTTTTGAGCAGGCGGAGAACGGCAATGCCCTGCGAGCCGCGATGGCGAACATGTATCCATTGAAGAGAATCGGCTCCGTAGAGGACATGGCCTCGGCGGCCGTCTATCTCGCGAGCGAAGAGAGTGCTTTCATGACCGGTAGTGAACTTGCAGTTTGCGGCGGCAGACAGATATGACCAGCGGCAATACGCGGACTCTACGGAACGCGCGCTTGGAAGAGCCCCCGGCCCGATTGGTATTATCCATATCCATGACATAAGGAGGCCGTGCGATGCAGAAAAATGGGCGTACCCCTTTCCCTAAAATTCCCTATGAAATCGAAAAGATCAAGCTTACCCGCATATTCGAAAGCCCTTCCCTTGCCGGGTTCAAGACCCTGAATACGGACTCTCAAAAAATCGAGAAAGTGTATGGTCCGCTCAATTTCCCCGAGTTACCCGGGGACCGACCCTACCTGTATGCATCTATGGTGTTGAGCCTGGACGGGAAAATCGCGTTTCAAGACGCTCCCGAAGGTCCGTTGATTGCGCAGACGAACAGATTGGACCCCGACGGCGCGGCTGCGGATTTTTGGCTGCTCAACGTCCTACGCACCTTAAGCGACGCTTCGATGATATCTGCGGGGAGTTTTAGCCGAAAAAAGGGAGACTCGGTGACCGCCGGAATGTTCGGCACCGACCTGGAAAGCAGCGGGCACATCTTCGATCAGGATTTGGAGGATGCCCGGATTGCCGAGGGGCGGCATCCCGTTCCCTGGCAGGTATTAACCTCGCTCGATGGCTCGGAAATCGACTTCGATCATCCTTTCCTGAAGAACGATCCTCTGATTCCTTTCATGATCGCAACCTCGCCGGTCGGTTTGGATCGAGTACGGGCGAACTGCAAGACCGATTATTTCGTGGTGGATGATCTGCAAAAGGTCCCCGGCCTCTTCGAGCGGAAAGGCATGCCTGTCATCGTAACGGGAGATGAAGCCGTACCCGATGCGAAGATAACCATGGGGATCCTCAAGAAATTGGGTATGAACAAGGTTCTGATCGAAGTTCCAAGCTACTGCCACCACTTAATACAACAGGGACTGCTGGACGAGATGTTCCTCAACTATTCATGCGTGTACGTGGGAGGGAAGGCCTTATCGCTGGGCATGCGAGCCGATTCCTTTACGTCGAAGAGCCATCCCCATACGGAGATGCTGAGCATCCATACCCACGGACCCCACTTCTTTTATCTTCGTCATAGGCTGATTTATTGAGACCGTCGGCAGAAGAATACGACTCTGGTTTTCCTATTGTCCTCCGGGCGAAGGGAGTCTAGGTAGGGTCATGAATCATGGTGCTGAAGGCTACGGCAGCGCGAATCTTTGCATATCGAATGCAATGGTCGCATCTCGTTCAGGGGCGATTCCGGCCGATATCACCGTAAAGAACGGCATAATTACATCTGTCGGAAGGATCGGCGATGGGTCGGCCCAAATCGACTCCCGAAGCGTCTTTGACGCGGGAGGACGGCTAGTACTGCCTGGGGGCATCGATGGGCATGTCCATCTGGCGATGCGGGCCGGAGCCCTGCGGACCAGCGACGACTTCGCGTCCGGCAGCGGCGCTGCCCTGCGTGGTGGAACGACCGCGGTTGTGGATTTCGTCGAACCGGAGCCGGGGGAAAGCTTATTGTTCGCCCTCGACAAACGGATCGCGGAGTCAGGCGCTTCCCGCGTCCCCGTCAAGCTGCATATGACGATTTCAGAATGGCGCGGCGAGACGCCCGAAGAGATGCGAAAATGCGTCGAAAGAGGCGTGAAGAGCTTCAAGATATACCTCGCATATTTGGATACGATCGGTATAGATGATCCCACCGTCCGTAAGGTGCTGAAGAGGGCTCATGAGCTCGAGGCGAAGGTACTGGTCCATGCGGAAGACGGGGCCGAGATTCAAGCCAGACAAGCCGCCTTCGCGGCCCAGGGCAAGCTGTCTCCGCGCTTCCATGCGCGCAGCCGCCCACCCCAGGCCGAAGCGCGAGCCGTCGAAAAGGTGATAGAGGCTGTCGCTCGGATCGGCGGCCCCGAGGTGGTTATCGCCCACGTCAGCTCGGAGCTCGCAATGCAGGAAATCATAAGCGCCAAGCGAGCAGGCTTGCCTGTTTTTGCGGAGACATGCCCGCATTACCTGGCGTTTACCGAAGACAAATACATTGACACCTCCGGCGATGGGGGCGTGCTCTTCGTGATGAGCCCTCCGCTGCGCAAACCTTCGGATGTCGAGTTCTTGTGGAGATGCGTCGCCGACGGATCCATCGACTTCATATCCACGGACCACTGCCCTTTCGATTCGCGGTACAAATTGGAGAACGCCCGAGATTTCATGCGAATTCCCAATGGCGTCGGGGGCATCGCCGAGCGCGTCGCCTTCATGCTTTCCGAAGGCCATATTCGGAGAAATATCCCGATCGGACGGATAGTCGACGTAGTCGCACGAAATGCCGCCGATTTCCACCGTTTCGCTCCCGACTTGGGTAACATAGCCCCGGGTGCCCGCGCCGATTTTGCGGTCTGGAATATCGAATCGAACTATAAGTACAGCGGAAAAATGGGGGGATCGAACTGCGACTATTCCATATATGAAGGAATGGAGTTCAGGGCATCGCCGGCGGCGGTTTTCATGGGCGGTGATATAGTTTCGAAAAACTGGGAACTCATGTAGAATCGAGGGCGTTTGTCATGAAAGATCGATTGGAGATTCGGATCAACGGCAAAAGGCTTGTTGACCGCCTGGAGCGCTTGGCCGAGATCGGACGTCGCGAAGACGGCTCCTGTCAGCGCCTTGCGCTCACTGATGAAGATAAACAAGGCAGAGACCTCATCGTATCATGGATGCATGAACTGGGCCTCGAAGTTCGCGTGGATCGAATAGGCAATATCTTCGGCATCCGAAAAGGCCGAGACGATATTCCGGCGATCATGACCGGGTCGCATATCGATACGGTCGCCGCCGGGGGGAAATATGACGGCTGTTACGGCGTTGTCGCCGGGCTTGAAATCGCCGACAGACTGAATGAAGAGGGAGTAGTCACCCGGAGGCCCTTTGTCGTTGCCGCATTTACCGACGAAGAAGGCGTGCGCTTCCAGCCCGACATGCTGGGATCACTCGTCTATGCGGGGGGAATGGACATCGAAAAGGCCCTGGCCGTCCGTTCCCCGGACGGATTTGCCGTCGGCGAAGAGCTTAAGCGTATCGGTTACGCAGGAACGCTGGAGCCGGGGAAATCATCCCCCATGCATTCATTGAACTTCATATCGAGCAAGGCCCGATACTCGATAGTGTCGGAGAATCGCTGGGGGCGGTGGGCGACTTGCAGGGAATCTCTTGGCAAGAGATCAAAATCAGAGGTTTTTCGAATCATGCAGGCACAACGCCGATGGGAATGCGCAAGGACGCCGGATACGGCGCATTTCGTATCGGCTGCTTTGTACGCGACTTGGCACTTGAAATAGGAGGAGTGCAGGTCGGCACGGTCGGAAGTATCAGACTTTCTCCCAATTTGATCAATGTAATCCCAAACGAGGCTGTGGTCACGGTGGATCTTCGCAATACGGACAATGCCGTCCTTCAGGAAGCTGAACGACGGCTCGACGCGTTCCTTAAGGACCTTACCGGCAGTGAACGATTGGAGATCGAGGTTCGTCGGCTGTCGCGATTCGATCCTGTGGTATTCGACGCGCGGATATTGGAAGCCATCGAAGAGGCCGCACGCCACATGGGCCGGAAAGCGGTGCGCCGCATGACTTCGGGTGCGGGCCAGGACGCACAGATGATGGCGCGAATATGTCCGGCCGCGATGATTTTCGTTCCGAGCGTAGGCGGAGTCAGCCATAACGCTTTGGAGTTCACGAAACCCGAGGACCTGGAGCTCGGCGCCAATGTATTGCTTCGAGCGGCAATCGATTTGGCGAATCGTCGCGATTGGACCTATTGAAGCTGCACACGTCAGCAGATCCGCGGCAGCAGAAGCCCCCGCGGGAGGCCGAGCACGCGCCTGCCGCCGATCTCGGACTCCAGCACGACCACGCCCGGGTGCGATTCCACGATCCTGCCGGCAGCGGCAGCGCGTGAGCCCAGGGGCTGGTCCCGGAGCGCCCGCAGCGCTCGAGGCGCCGCCTCGTGCGAAACGACGGCGACGAGCACGCCCTCGTTGGCTATTTCGAGAGGGTAAAGGCCGAGTATCTCCGCCACGGTCCGTACCGCGTCGTCCATGGGGACGTTCGCCTCCGAGAGCTCCATGCCGAGACCGCAGTCGGCGGCCGCCTCGCCCAGGACCGCCGCGATGCCGCCCCGGGTCGCGTCGCGCATGAAACGCAGGTCGCCGCCGAGCTCCACGAGAGAGCGGCAGAGCGGATAGAGAAAGGCGCAGTCGGAGCGTATCTCGCTTCCCACCGACAGGCGCTCTCGGGCGGCCATCACGGCGATCCCGTGTGCGCCCACCGGGCCCGAAACGATCACCTCGTCGCCCGCTCTGATCGCCTTCGCCGAAAGGGGCTTCGCTGCGATCTGCTCGCCGATGCCGCTCGTGTTGATGTAGATACCTCCGCCCCGCCCCTTGGGCACCACCTTGGTGTCGCCCGTGAGCACAGCCGCGCCGGCTTCCCGCGCTGCGTCCCGGACCGAACGAAGAACGCGTTCCAGGTCGGCAAAGGGGAAGCCCTCCTCGATGATGAGTCCCAGGGACAAAAAGCGCGGCCTCGCCCCCGCGACCGCCAGATCGTTGCAGGTGCCGAACACCGCCAGTCGGCCGATGTCGCCGCCGGGAAAGAACGGGGGGTCGACGATATAACTGTCGGTCGTCAGGCAGCCCGGTCCGGAAATGGCGAAGCGGGTGGAATCGCTGAGCTCGGGATATGCCTCGCCGCCGAAACAGGGGTAGATGACCTTCTCGACCAGCTCGCGCGAAAGCGCACCGCCGCTTCCGTGCTCCAACGTCACGAACCCTCCGCCGCGTCCTCCGTTCATATCGCGGTGTCTCCGTATTTCAGATAGGCGGCGCAGGTCCCTTCCGCGGAGACCATGCAGGGGCCGACCGGCCGGTCGGGCGTGCATGAGCGGCCGAAGAGCGGACACCGGGGCGGCGTGGTCTTGCCCTGGATGACGGCGGCGCAGAGACATCCCGGCGGGTCGCGGTCGACGAGCTCGGGCAGGCCGAACACGGCATCGGCATCCATTCGCCCCATCTCCTCCTTGAGCCTGAGCCCGCTGCCCTCCAGCCTGCCCAGACCCCGCCAGAGCGCGGGGGCCGGCTCGAGCATCCTATCGATCGCAGATCGCGCCTCTTCGTTCCCCGTGTCGCGGACCGCGCGGCCGTAGGCGTTTTCGATTTGGGCCCTCCCTCCGGCCAGCTGCTCCACGATGCGCAATATGGCCAGGAGCATGTCCACCGGCTCGAAGCCGCCCACGACGCCGGGGATGCCGAACTCCTCGGCCAGGAAACGATAAGGCTCGAGGCCTATGACGACCGACACGTGCCCCGGCAGGAGAAATCCGTCGACGGCGCAATCGGGATCGGCGGCGAGGGCGCGGAGGGCCGCAGGGACTGTCTTGAAAGCCGCGGCGAGAAACAGATTTTCGATCCCCTCCTCGCGGGCCCGCAGAAAGACCGAGGCGACGGCGGGCGCCGTCGTTTCGAATCCGATGCCGAGAAATACCAGGGGCCCGACGGTTTCGCGGGCGAGGGCGGGCAGTTCGCGAGGCGAGTAGACGATTCGCAGCCTGTCGCTTCCCTGATAGGCCGAGAGACTCCGCCCCGAGGGGTCCGGCACCTTGAGCATGTCGCCGAAGGTGGCGACCGTCGCGTTCAGTTCCTCGATGAGCCTCAAGGCGTTCGCGACGAAGCCCGAGGGCGTGACGCACACGGGGCAGCCGGGACCCGAGACGAGGCGGATCTTCGCGGGCAGGAGGGAATGGATTCCGTAACGGCGGAGCGAAACGGTGTGCGTGCCGCAGACCTCCATGATCCGGATCTCGCGCTCTATTTTCCGCGCCGTATGGTGTATTTCCTCGACGAGACGCGAGGCTAAGCCGCGGTCGCGGAAGGCTCGCTCAATCCGGGCAGTCGTCATGCCGCTTCAGTTCGTCGAAGAGCGCGAGAGTCTCGCTCGCCTCGTCCTCGTCGAGTTTCTCGATCGCGAATCCGGCGTGGACGATGACGAAATCGCCCGGAACGGGATCGCGCAGCAGGGAGACATCCACCTCGAGGGAAACCTCGCCGGACCTGGCCACGGCGGTCCGGCTGTCGAGGATCTCGGTCAACTCCAAAGGAACCGCAAGGCACATGAAGTTCCCCCTTCGTACTGCCGAGTATACTCCCGATCGCGGCAGTGAGGTAGCGCCGGCCCTCGATTTACTCTCCGCCTTCATACCAGGCCTGTCCGAGCGCGAGGCCGCCGTCGCCGGGCGGAACGCGCAGATTCCAGAAGGTCTCGAACCCTTCCCGCCGCAGCGGCGGGTCCAGGAGCCGGCGGAGCAGCGCGTTCTGAAAGACGCCGCCCGAGAGGCAGAGCTTGCCGAGGCCGGTTTTCGCGCGCATCTTGAGAGCGCCCCGCAGGATCGCCTCGGCCATGGCCTCGTGGAAGAGAAGGGCGAGGCTCGAAGGCTCGTCCGCATCCATCCGCAGCGCGATGTGCGACAGAAGCGGCCGCGGGTCGAACAGAAACATCTCCCGCGAATCGACACTAGGGGGCGGCTCGAGCGGGAGCGTCGTGCAGGGAAGGAGTTCCTCCCAGTCGAATGCTCCCGATCCTGCGGGCCGCCCTTTCCCACTCCGAGCGGCGCGCGCGATTTCCTCGCGTGCGGCGAGGGCCTCCAATTTCATCGGTCCCTCGCCCTCATAGCCGGTATCGCGCACCGCGCAGAGCAATGCTGCGGCGGCGTCGAAGAGCCTGCCCGCCGAGGAGCTGAGAGGCGAATTGACGGAGCCTTCGATCATCTGCGAAAGCAGGGCGGCCTCGCGCCTGGGCAACTCGCGGGCGACTCGTTCTTCCGCCCTCTCGTCGTATCCATGCATGAGAGAGAAGGCTATGCGGCCGGGATGGAGCGTAGCCTGGTCTCCTCCCGGCAGGGCGAAGGGGCGGAAACTGCCGAGTCTCCGGAAGTCCCTGCGGCTCGCGTGAATGAACTCTCCTCCCCATATGCGGCCGTCGCTGCCGTAGCCTGTGCCGTCGAAGGCCGCGCCCAGAGCTTCCTCGAGACCATGTTCGGCCATCACCGAGAGGATGTGCGCGTAGTGGTGCTGCACGGCGGATTTGCGCGATATCGAACTGCCGGCCGCCCAAGTCGACGAGAAGTAGCGGGGATGAAGGTCGTACACGACGCGCTCGGGCGGGGCATCGTACAGCGCCAGGATTCGCTCCACCGCCCGGACATAGGCCTCGCGATTGGCGATCCCGTCAAGATCGCCGATATGGGGCGCGAGAAAGAGCCGGTTGCCCACCGCGAGGGCCGGCGCGCTTTTGAGGTCGCTGCCCGCCGCGAGCGTCGACGCTGCGAGTGGCCGGCTCAGGTTGAGCGCCTCTGGCACATAGCCCCGCGAGCGCCGCACGAAGAAATACGGCATCGTCTCATGTACGAATCGCAGCACCGAGTCGTCGCAGGGGAGCACTATTCTCCGATCGTGGAACAGGAAGAGGTCGGCCGCGTCGGAAAGCTTCATCCGCGCCTCGGCGCTTTCGGCGATGATCGGTTCGTCGCCGCGGTTGCCGCTCGTCATGACGAGATGACGGTAGGGAATATCGCATTCGGGATGGAAGAACAGCAGGTAGTGGAGCGGCGTGTAGGGAAGCATGATGCCGAGCGTGTCCAGGTCCGAAACGGCTTCGAGGTCCGCCGGCCGCGGTAGCCGCGCCCGCAGTATGACGATGGGGCTCGCCGAGGATTGCAGGAGCGATCGGGCGGAGGGCGGCACGAAGCAGAGCGCCTCGGCCTCCGCGAGGTCGCTCACCATGAGCGCGAAGGGTTTTGCGCCGCGTGTCTTTTCGCGGCGCAGGCGCGAGACCGCGTCGGGGAAGCGCGGATCGACCGCGAGGTGGAAGCCGCCTATGCCCTGGAGCGCCAGTATCAGACCCTGCGAAAGCGCTCGGATGGCCGCGACGATGGGATCTCCCTCCAATGCCCCGCCGTCGCTCGTCGTAAGGCGCAAGGCAGGGCCGCAGTCCCGGCAGGAATTGGTCTGCGAATGGAAGCGTCGATCGGCCGGATCGGCATATTCGCTGCGGCAGCGCTCGCACTGGGCGAATTCCGCCATGGACGTCCGTTCCCTGTCGAAGGGCGTGTCCTTCACGATCGAATAACGCGGCCCGCATTCGGTGCAGGTGATGAAAGGATAGAGGTAACGGCGATTCGTCGGATCGAGGAGTTCGCGCTTGCATGATTCGCAGAGCGCCAGATCGGGAGGAATGGGCGGAACTACATAGCTCGAATTTGCGCTTTCGACGATGAGAAAGTCCGGATCGCCGGTCGGCTCGATCTCGTCGATCCTCCTGAAGTCTATCCGCGCCGGCGCGGGCAGACTCTTCGCGAGCATCTCATGGAAGTGAAGGAGGTCCCGATCGGACCCTTCTATCTCTACGACTACTTCCGAACGCCTGTTCTGAACGAGGCCGGCGAGTCCGCAGGCTACCGCGCAACGATACACAGTGGGACGAAAGCCCACACCCTGCACGGTGCCTCGAAATAGGATCCGCTCGCGCCGCCACAAGATACCGTGCCTCGGTGGGACCTCCCTACCCGAGCTTCCGTCGGAGTGTGCTCAACAGAGCCTCGGGCCTGAGCGGCTTTTGAAACACTCCCTGGAGCCCGAGCTCGGCCACGTCGATGTTCGACGAAAGTTCGTCGCCGACGGACGAGAGCATGTACACGGGCGCCTCGTTGTCGAGGAACTTCAGTTCCCGCACGAGATTTTTCCCCGCGTCGATGGACTCCATCATGAGATCGACGATGATGCAGTCGGGCTTCTCTCTCCTGAACTCGCGGACGCCCAGCTCGGCCGAACGCGCCTCGGTCATGAAATATCCGTTCTTTTCGAGCACAATGCGAAGAGCATGCAGCACGTCGTCATCGTCGTCGATCGCAAGAACGACGAACTTGCCGTCTTTCATCCCAAGCCTCCTTGCGCATTTACATCGATGTATATGGCGCGAACCCGCTCCCGCATTCCGTCTCTTCGACGCCGCTCCGGACCGCGCCTGCTCTCGTACGCAAAAAATCCGCGAGGAACTCCAGGGCCGCTTCGAGATTGCCTTCCGCCACTTCGGTGAGGCCTTCCTTGAACATGTCGAAGGAGTAGCCCCTGATCGCCAGGAGGTAGGATTCGGGGCTGCGGCCGAAGACCTCCTCGGCGAGGCCCAGAACCTGCCTGGGGCCGAGACTGTGCGTCGTGCAGTCCAGTCCCGGGCGCGGAAGGACGGGCTCGAAGGAAAAGGGCTCCTCGCCGGCCACGGCCGCGTCGACGAAGACGACGAGAGCGGACTCGGCCACGATCAGGGCGTCCTCGACGCAGAGCTGGTAGTTCGACTCTACCGCGACGCCATTGAGCGAGAGGGCCTCGAGCCGATCCGCGATCGCGGGCCCGATGCCGTCGTCCGCTCGAGCCGGATTCCCGAAGCAGAGGACCAGGGAGCCGGCGGCGGGTTTCGCCCTCACTCTTTCACTTTCCTGTCGATCACCTGCCCGCTCTCGTCGAGCAGTTCCACCGCCAGGGGCATCTCGCCCATGGCGTGCGTCGCGCAGGACAGGCAGGGATCGTAGGCCCGGATCGCGACCTCGACATGATTGAGGAGCGCCTCGGTGATCTTCTTGCCCGACAGATCGCTCTGCGCGACCGCCGCGACGGCACGGTTGATCGGCTCGTTGTTGCTCGTCGTCGACACGATGAGATTGGCCGCCGTGATCTGGTCGTGCTCGTCCACTTCGTAGTAGTGGAAGAGCGTGCCGCGCGGGGCCTCGATGACGCCGATGCCGACGCGGCGGCGGGTGCCGCTCGTCATGAGGTCTTTCCCCTGCAGGTCGGGGTCGTGCAGGAGTTCGCGGATCTTTTCGGCGGCGTACAGGGTCTCGATCATGCGCGCCCAGTGGTAGGCCATCGTGACGTTGCAGGGAGCCTTGCCATCGGGACCGCCGAGGGCTGCGAAGAACTCCCGCCTGGCCGCCTCGGCCTCGCTCGTGTCGATGAAGGCGCAGGTGTTGAGGCGCGCGAGCGGGCCCACGCGGTACCATCCATCCTGCGGCCCCAGCGAGCGGATGAAGGGGAATTTCATATAGGACCAGTTGCGCACCTCTTCGGCGAGATATTCGGGGAACTTCTGGCAGTCGACGTGATCGAAAATGGAGGTTCCGTCCGAGTCTATGGCCCGCAGCCCTCCGTCGTAGATTTCGAGGGCTCCGTCGCCGCGCACGATCGAGAGGTGGTTGGAGGGGAAAGAGGCGAAGGCCGCCAGGCGTTCGAGGTTTTCGAGGGTGTAGTTGCGCGCTATGGCCACGGCGCCCTTGGCCCAGTCGACCATCTTGTCGATGTCCTTGAGGAGCTCGTCGCGCTCTTCGATGGACAGGTTCTTGTTGATGCCGCCGGGCACCGCCCCGGTGCCGTGGATCTTCTTGCCGGCCGTGGCCTTGATGACCTCCTGACCGAACTTGCGCATCATGACGCCCTGCACTGCCAGGTCGGGGTGCTTGCGCGCCACGCCCACGATGTTGCGCAGCGAGGGGTCCGCGTCGAAGCCGAACAGAAGGTCCGGGGAGACCAGGTGGAAGAAGTGAAGCGAGTGCGATTGGAAAAACTGCCCGTAGTGCATGAGCCTTCGCATCTTCTCCGCGGTGGGCGTCAGCTTGTCGGCGCCGATGATGCGGTCCATCGCCTTGGCCGCGGCCAGGTGGTGGCTCACGGGACAAATGCCGCAGAGCCGCTGCACCAGGACCGGCGCCTCCCAATAGAGACGGCCCTGGACGAAGCGCTCGAAGCCCCGGAATTCGACTACATGGAATCGGGCCTGCCGGACGGCATCCTGCTCGTCGAGCAGGATCGATACCTTCCCGTGCCCTTCGACCCGCGTCACCGGTTCTATGACCACACGCCTATACGAAGCCTTGTTTTCGACCATGGTATGCGCTCTCCTCGGCCTTCAGTCGTACTTGAGGAGCGAATAAGGCAGATTCACCGCCTTGCCGCTCACGAGGGCCGTCAATGCCTCCCAGAGCGTGTCGGCCTGCGGCGGACAGCCGGGGAGGAAATAGTCGATCTTGACGACCTCGTGGCAGGGATAGACTCTGTTCAGCATCAAGGGTATCTCGGGGTCGGACGGTATCGTTTGCGAGGGATTGTAGACCGTGGGGCCCTTGAGATATGCCTCCTCGAGACATTCCCGCAACGGAACCAGATTGCGCAGGGCTGGAACGCCGCCCATGGTCGCGCAATCGCCGGTCGAGATGAGCACGTCGCAATGCTCGCGGAAGCTCCGGAGAACGCGGACGTTTTCGTCGGTCGTACAGCCTCCTTCGATGATGCCGATCGCGCATCGACCGCTGAACTCCTTGATGTCGTCGATCGGAGACTTGTCGAAGTCCACGAGATCGATGAGCTGGAGGATGCGTTCATCGATGTCCAGCAGGGACATGTGACAGCCGAAACATCCCGCGAGCGATGCCGTGGCCACCCTGGGTTTGCCCATCACCGGCCCCCTTCCTGCTCTACGTCGCTGCCGATCGGGGCCGAATCGTAGATCCGCCTGCCGATCGGCGTCGCGAAGGCGCTCCGTTTCTTGAGGATCGCGCCGACCGGGCAGACTTCGGCGGCTCGGTCCGAGGACCGCAGATGCGTATCGGCGAGCCTGTCCCGCGAATCCACGGCGAGGCGCCTGTCCGATCCGCGGCCGACGAAATCGAAGACGTGCTTGCCGTCGGCGTCGGCGGATGCGGCGACGCAGCGGCCGCACAAAATGCAGCGATTGCGGTCGATCAGCACATCCGGATGCGAGGCGTCGACGTCGGTTTTCGGGTAGCTGTAGGGCAGGGTCGGGGCGGCCATTCCCAGGCGATAGGCCAGGGCCTGGAGCTCGCAGTTGCCGCTTTTTTCGCAGAACATGCAGAAATGGTTGCCCTCGACGAAGAGCATTTCGACCAGCGAGCGCCGAGTCCCGTTCAAGGCTTCGACGTCGTTTTCCACGCTGATGCCCGGAGCGGCGGGCTGCGTGCAGGCAGCCTGGGGCCGGCCGTCCACGAGCACTGTGCAGACCCGACAGCTGCCCAGGGTCTTGAGCCCCTTCATGGTGCAGAGCCGCGGTATGTAGATTCCGGCCTCGTCGGCCGCCTCCATGATCGTCCGGCCCGCTTCCGCCCGGACCTCGACGCCGTCTATCGTGAATGTCCTTTTGTCCGCCATGTCCGTCCTCTTTCGACCATCGTTCATGACAGGACCGTCGAACGACGGCCCGTTATCTCCTCCGAGTCCGCGAGCGCCGCCGCGACATCGAAGGAGGCTCTGAGCCCTTCGGTTTTCTTTTGAAGAAGCCGTTCGTAGAGAGGACGGAACTTGTCGAGCGAGCTCAGGATGGGATTGGGCGCTGTCTGACCGAGCCCGCAGCGGCTCGCGAGCTTGACGGAGGCCCCCAGGCTCTTGAGCCTGTCGAGGTCCTCTTCGCTGCCGTTGCCCCGCGTGATCCTGTCGAGGATGGTCAACATCACGCGGTTGCCCACTCTGCACGGAGTGCAATAGCCGCAGTTTTCCTCGACGAAGAACTCCATGAAGCTCTTGACGATCGAAATGAGATCGCGCCCGCGGTTGAATATCATGAGCGAGCCCCCGGTGGCGAGATCCTCGTAGGAGACGGTCCGTTCGAAATCGGAGGCGTTGATCATCTGTCCGGAAGCTCCGCCGACCTGGACCGCGAGCGTGTCTTCGGCGCCCGCCTCGCGCAGAATGTCCGAGATCCGCACGCCGAAGGGATACTCGTAGATGCCGGGCCGCGCACAGTCGCCCGAAACGCTCAGGAGTTTCGTGCCCGAGCTGTTTTTCGCGCCTATCCCCGCGAACCACGCCGCGCCTCGGTCCACCACGTTCGGAACGACGCAGAGCGTCTCCACGTTGTTGACCACCGTGGGGCAGCCGAGAAAGCCCTTCTGCGCGGGGAAGGGCGGACGGGTCTTGGGCAGACCTGAAGTTCCTTCGAGGGAGCTGATGAGGGCCGTTTCCTCGCCGCAGATATAGGCGCCCCCGCCCATGGCGATGCGGATATCGAACGAAAAATCCTTTCCGAGCACATGTGCGCCGAGGAGGCCGGCCTTTCGCCTCTTTTCGATCGCCGTGTCGAGGAGCCGATAGAGGTAGGCGTATTCGCCGCGAAGGTAGAGGATGCCCTCGCCCGCGCCGATCGCGTAGCCAGCGATCGTCATGCCTTCGAATATCCTGTCGGGCATCTCCGTCAGGAGCACGCGGTCCTTGAAGGTACCGGGTTCGCCTTCGTCGCTGTTGCAGACGACGAACCTGCGCTCGCCTTCGGCGGCGCGGGTGAATTCCCATTTCAGGCCCGCGGGGAAACCCGCCCCGCCGCGCCCGCGGAGTCGGGCGTTCTTGACTTCGTTGATCACCTCCACCGGAGTCATGGCCAATGCCTTGGCCAGCCCCGCGTTGGGAACGTAGTCGGCGAACACCACCTCGCCCCGCCGGCGGACATTGTTGTGCACCATCGACCGCACCAGATCATGGGCGTTGTTGCCGTCTCCCAGCCTATGCACGAGCTTTTTCGGGTTTCCCGTCTCGCGCAGGGTGGAGACGATCTCCTTCACGCGGTCGGTGGAAAGATAGGTGACGACCTCTTCGTTCACGAGCGCGGCCGGGGCCTGGTCGCTCATGCCGATGCAGGGCGTGTACTCGAGGCTGATCTTGCCGTCGCTCGTAGTCTGACCGAACTCGATCCCCAGTTCCTTGCGGAAGGCTTCGGCCACTAGATCTGCGCCGTTCATTCGGTCGATGATGTCGTCGCACAGGCGTATGATGATATTTCCTCTCGTTCTCCTGGAGAAGAACGAATAGAAAGTCACCATGCTTTCCACTTCCACGCGATGGACGGCGAGACGCTCGGCGACCGCTTCGATGGCGTCGTCGTCCATGAAGCCGAACTCGGCGTGGAGAGCCCTGACGATGTCCATGAGTCGCGAGCGATCGTGATGGAATTGGGCGCAGAGGCGCGCCGCGCTCTTTCGGATGGAATTATCCATGTCTCGACCCCCACATGATGCGTGTATGCAGCCTGCGGCCCTGCCGCGAGCCGTGGTGAGACTTACGCCAATCCATCTTACACCCGCACCGCCCGCGGCGCAAGAAAATGATATCGCCGGATTCGGAGTTACATAGATCATTCACTATACTTGAAGAGTCGCCGGCGAACCGGGAAGGGTCAGGGTGAAGGTCGAGCCTCTGTCGGGAGTCGAAACGACGTCGATGCGGCCGTTGTATTCCGCGAGCACGCGCCTCGCGGTCGCGAGCCCCAGACCCGTGCCGGGTATGCCCCGGGTCTTCGCGTTCTTGACGCGGTAGAAATCCTGAAACAGATTCTTCATTTCGTCCTCGGTCATGCCTATGCCGGTGTCGATGAACGCGATCTCGAACCAGCGGGTGTCCTCGCCCGCGCTTATCCGGACGCGGAGGCTTCCGCCCGGAATATTGTATTTTATCCCGTTGAACATGAGATTCAGGAAAATATGGTCGAGGTCGGCCCGGTCCGCGAGGAAGGGGAAGCTTTTCCCCTCGCTTTCGACACTCACCGTCACGCCGAAGCGCGAAGCCTGGTCGGAGACGAATGCCGCCTGCTCGCGAAGGACCTCGACCAGGTCGAGCCGCGCGAGCGACTTTTCGGACTTGCCGGCCATGCGCCTGTTGAGAAACTGCAGGTCGTCGATGAGCTCGAGCAAGGCCTCTCCGCGGACCTTGCTGCGCCGCAGAAGGTCTTTGGTCTGCCCGGCGTCTTCCTCCAGCGTCCCCGCGAGGATGATATCGATGTAGCTGACGATCGCCGCGAGCGGTCCCCGCAGCTCGTGCGCCACCATCGAAACGAAGCGGTTCTTGTCCTGGTCCGCTTTCCATTCTTCGGTGACGTCGTGGAGAAGGACGATCGCCCCGCCGATTTCGGCGCCGCGCATGTAGGGCGCGATGCGGACCTGCAGGCGCTGCCCCCGCACCTCTTCCGCCAGGACGCGTTCGCCGGTTTCGCCGCCGAGGACGGCGCGCACCGCGTCGGTGAAGCTCGGTTCGAAGGGGAAGTCGGCGCAGCTGCATCCCGCGCGGAATCGCAATCCGAGGTAAAACTCGGCGCGGGGGTTCAGCAGCACGGTCTCGCCGCGGATGTTGAATACGATGACGCCTTCCCGCATCGAATTGATGAGGAGTCGGGAGAGGCTGCGTTCGCCGTTCAGCTCCACGAGATACTTCTCGCGTTCGCGGATCAGTCGCGATTGACCGGCGGCACGCTCGACCACGCGCAGAAGATCGTCGGGGGCGAAGGGTTTTACCAGGAAGTCGAAGGCGCCCTTCCGTGTCGTTTCGACCGCAGCCTCGACGGTGGCGAGAGCCGATACGATGACGACGACGGTCTTGTTGCCCCGCCGGCGGGCGACGTATTCCGTCACCGAGAAGCCGTCCACCTCGGGCATGCGCAGGTCGACGAGGGCGAGATCGTAGGAGCCGCGGTCGATCATCTCGATGGCGCGCGCGCCGTTTTCGGCCAGATCTACGCGGTGCCCGCGCTTTTCGAGGATCCTCCGCATGCCTTCGCGCATGCCCTCTTCGTCGTCTGCGACCAGAATCGACAGGGCCTCGGTGGCCGGATCCGAGCCTTCGTGCCCGGTCATGACTCGGCGACCGCAGCCTGGGCCGCCTCCGTGCGCGCATCCTCGGGCCGACGGTCCTCCGGATCGCGGATGCGAATGTCGAAACAAGCGCCGCCTTCGGCGCGGTTGCCCGCCTGAATGGAGCCGCCGTGCATCTTGACGATGCCGTAGCATACCGCCAGCCCGAGCCCCGTGCCCTTGCCGAGAGGCTTGGTGGTGAAAAACGGCGTGAAAAGCTTGGGCAGAATCTCCTCGGGAATGCCGGGCCCCGAGTCGGAGATCACTACGCGGAATTCTCCGAGCGATTCCTCGCTGCGGATCCGGATCGAACCGGAACCCGCCGTGGCTTCCACGGAATTGGCTATGACATTGTCGAAGACCTGCCGCAGCTGATCGGCGTCGACAGGGTGCGGCGCGAGACTCTCGTCGAACTCGAGTTCGAAGCGTATCCCCGGCAATCTGCCGCTGAACGACTCCACCGATTGCCTGAGAAGGGCGTTGATGTCCGTCACCTCCCTCTTCACCTGTTCCTTGCGCGCGAAGTTGAGAATGCCCCGAACGATCTGCCTGGCCCGCTCGGCCTCGCGGATGATGCGCTCGAGGTCGGCACTGGTCTCGGTGCGCTGCTGAATTTCGTCCTTGAGCAGATGCGCGTACATGAGCACGACGCCCAGAGGATTGTTGATTTCGTGCGCGATGCCGGCCGCCATCTGTCCCATCGACGCGAGCTTTTCCGCCTGGATGAGTCTGAGCTGGTTGTCGGTGAGGTCGCGTATGGCGACTTCCAGCTTGGAGATGAGATAGGGCAGGCACATCTCCACCTCGGCTATGCCGCGATAGACCGCGACGGCCTTGTCTCTGCAGGACTCGTAGCCGCAGGCGCGGCAATTGAGCTCGTCCTCGCGCTTGAACTTTCCGGTCAGCGCGAGAATCCTGTCGATCTCCTCCGGAGGCACGGGGACTTCGAGGGCGGTCGCCGGATGGAAAGTCTTGCCGAAATCCAGGTCCAGGTACTCCCGGTGGGCCTCGGCCCATACTTCGATGTCGTCGACGAGCGGCCGTTTTTTCATATAATCGATGATATATTTCTTTCGCTCGTAGAAAGTGAGATCATTGGGCATGATCGGCCCCGCGATGCAACCCTCGCAGAACAAGAGGTCGAACATGGTGTTCGCGACGCCCTCTCCCCGGTCGACCCGCTCGCTCAGCACTTCGAGAATGTCGGAGACGCGCGAGCTTCCCTCGACGACACTGACCGGGCTTTCGAGAATGTCGGCGTCGATTGATGCCGCCTTGAGGAGTCCTCCGGTCACCGGATATATCTTGCCGAGATTGGCGAGCGGAGGATCGAAGTCTCGCGCGGGACTCTTTCGATAGTCGATGCCGCAGGATTCGAGGAGCTCGAGAAGCTCGGCAAAGGTGAGGACGGCGTCCACGAGGCTCGAGCGTCGGGCTTCGTCCTTCTTGGCGACGCAGGGTCCGATGAATACGACGGCGGCGGCCGGATCGATGCGCTCCCTGATCACCGTGGCCATCGCCTCCATGGGCGACTTTATCGGAGCGAGGTGGGGAACCAGCCCGGGATGCATCTTTTCGACGAAGGAGACGACGGCCGGGCAGGGCGAGCTTATCGCGAACTGCCTGTCCATCCGCCCAGATGCGTACAGCTCGTGGTACGCGTAGGACACGAGGTCGGCGCCGAAGGCCACCTCGTGCACTCCCGCGAAGCCGCATTGTGCGAGCGCCCCGACGAGTCGTTCGGGCTCGGCGTCGAGAAAGGCCGCGGGAAAGGAGGGCGCCAGCATCGCGCGCACCGGACGGACGCCCGCGATGAGCGCCTGCACGTCCGCGACGGCCGAACGCACGCGCTTCGCGCCCTGAGAGCAACGGGGCACGCAGTGACCGCAGGAAATGCACTTGCCTTCGATTATATTGGCCTGCCCGCCGTGCACCTCGATCGCCTTGGTCGGACAAACCCTCACGCAGGAGTAACATTTCTTGCACATCTCGCCGACGGTGTAGATCGAAACCATTACTATTATTGTACAAGCGAAGGGCCGGGGCGACAAGCATCCGAAGGCTGAGGACCGCGGCGCGACTCATCTTCCGTCTTTTCGCAATCCCTTCTCTCCGTATCGCCGTTTCGCTATACTTCGTTTATCGGTCGAAGAGCCCCGACATGCGGAGTACCTGATGCACGATGAACAAAAGGCAAATCAAAGGGCCGCGCTGGCCGTCTCCTGCGTCGGTTCGTTCATGACGCCCTATCTATCCTCCGCGGTGAGCATCGCCCTGCCCGCGATCGGCAAGGAGTTCGACCTAAACGCGATCTCGCTCGGCTGGGTGAACACCGCATTTCTGGTGACCGCCGCGGCCCTTCTCCTGCCCTTCGGCAAGTTGGGCGACATGATCGGACGCAAGCTGGTCTTCCTTATCGGGATAGTTCTCTACACGCTGCTCTCCGCTCTCGCGGCGCTCGCGCCGAACGGCGGAGTTCTCGTCGCCGTCGTGGCCCTCATCGGGGCAGCCGCGGCCATGATCTTCGGGACCGGTGTGGCCATCCTCACATCGGTGTATCCGCCGACCGAACGAGGCCGTGTCCTCGGCATCAATGTGGCCTTCACCTATGCGGGGCTATCGCTCGGGCCGCTCTTGGGCGGCTTTCTCACGCACGAGCTCGGGTGGCGCAGCGTCTACCTTCTGAACGTTCCCGTCGGCCTCGTCGCCGTCGTACTCGTTCTCGCGCGTCTGAGAGGCGAATGGATCGGAGAGAAGGGGCAGCGCTTCGACCTTATCGGGAGCCTGCTCTCCATCGCGACCCTCGGACTTTTCGTCCTCGGTCTCTCGGTGCTGCCCGCCGCGGAAGGCTTCGCTCTGGTGGGCGCGAGCGCGATCGGCTTCGTCCTTTTCCTGCTTCGGGAACGGCGGGCCGACTATCCGCTGCTCTCGCTGTCGCTATTCAAAAGAAACCGCGCCTTCGGCATGTCGAATCTCGCCGCGCTCATAAACTATAGCGCTACTTTCGCGCTCACGTTTTTCATGAGCCTCTACCTACAATACATCCAAGGCCTGACCGCGGAGGCGGCGGGGCTGCTCCTCATCGCCCAGCCGGCGCTGATGGTGCTTTTCTCTCCCATCGCGGGACGGCTTTCAGACCGCTACGAGCCCCGCCTGCTCGCCTCGTCCGGGATGGCGATCATGGCGCTCATGCTGGCTCTGCTCGCGACGCTGGGCGCCACTACGTCGCTCGGTGTGGTCATCTTCGAGCTCGTGGCCGTCGGCATCGGCTACGCGTTTTTCTCGTCGCCGAACACCAATGCGGTCATGGGCTCCGTCGAACCGCGATTCTATGGGATAGCCTCGGCCACGCTCGGTACGATGCGTCTCGTGGGACAGATGCTCAGCATGGGTATCGCCATGCTGGTCTTGAGCATCCACATCGGCCGCACGGCAGTCACGGCCGCGGTCTATCCGCTCTTTCTCCAGAGTCTGCGCCTCAGCTTCGCGATCTTCGCCGCTCTCTGCTTCGTCGGAGTCTTCGCCTCGCTGGCGCGCGGGAAGCGCGAGCTTCCGGCGCTCTAGTGGCCTGTTAGCCTACGGAGGCGCGGTAGTAGCCCTTCATTTCCTGCACTGCCACCCGTGCCTCGTACAAGTCCGAGAGCCGCTCGGAGCTCAGCGCATCGCGCTTGGCGCCGTCGAGCAGGACCCGGCCGCGCCGCAGAAGAATGACCCGGTCGATCTCCGGAAAGATCTCTTCGATATGGTGAGTGACGAGAATGATGGTCGTGCCCTGGGTGGCCAGATTGCGGATGGCGCCCAGGAAGCGATGCTGCGCCGCGAGGTCCAGGCCGGCGCTGGGTTCGTCGAGGAGGAGGGCCGGCGGATCGGAGACGAGCGCGCGGGCTATCATGATGCGCCTGATCTCTCCGGCGGACATGGTCTCGATGAATCTGTCGGCCAGGTGCCCCGCTTCCACCTGTTCCAGGGCGCGGCGCGCCCGGGCCCGCATGGCCTCGGTGATTTCATGATGCTTGAATATGCCGTAGGAAGCGAAAAAACCCGATAGCGCCGCCTCGAGGCCGCGGGTCTTCCTCGGCCTGGTTTCGTTCAGGATGGCGTTCTGCAGCTCGGTCGAAACGATACCCAGCCGTGAGCGCAGCTCGAAGACGTTCCAGAGCTCCTTGCCCATGATCGACACAGGCGGCGTGCCATTCCCATTGTCCAAGGGGTAATCGAGGCGGGCGATGAGCCTGATGAACGAGGATTTTCCGGCTCCGTTTGGGCCGAGGACGGCGCTGTGCTCGCCGTCACGAATGATAAGGCTGATGCTGTCCAGCACGCGAGCGCCGTTTTTGACCACCGTGGCTTCGTGGAGCTGCAGCAGGGGCGCATCGCGAAGCGATCCGTCGGAATACATGGCTTTCGGTACCTCTCTCGGAGCTTTTCCGACATGAATAGCTCCTCTTTACGGTAACGAATACGAAGGGTGAGGTGCAAGCGCCATCGGCCTTCGCAGTCTCAGTTTAGCACGATGCGCATGAAATCGAGAGCGCGCTTGGCTTCGGCGTCGACGTCGCAGCCCGGCATGATGTCGCGCCAGATCTTTATATCGCGGCCCACCTCGCCTCCGGGGACGAGAAAGGGCTCCATGACGACCGGACCCTCGAAGCGGATCTTCCGAAGCCTTCTCCCTATCTCGAGCCAGGGCATGTGGCCGTGGCTGGGGGGCTTGCGATTGCTCTCGCCGATATGGAGCTGCCCCAGTTTCGCGCCCGCCCGCTCGATGGCATCGCACATGTCGTCCTCCTCGATGTTCATATGGTTACGCTATCACGAATAAATAGTATAGCTCCAGATTCCATTTTGTGCATTCTCTGCCGTCGACTTCTGGTGTATCCTCAGAAAAATCGCCGTCGGGGGTGAACCTTCATGGATTCCAGCGAGTTTCTGCATATCGAGAAGGTCAGCAAGACTTTCCCTGGCGTAAAGGCGCTCAGCGACATATGTCTAAGCATTGGGAGGGGCGAGATTCACGCCCTGATCGGGGAAAACGGCGCCGGGAAATCCACCCTCATCAAGATATTGTCCGGCGTTTACCGGCCGGACGCCGGGGCCGAAATCGTCATCGAGGGTTGGAGAGCCGAAGGGCTCGCTCCGATCGAGTCGGCCAAGCGGGGAATAGCCGTCATCTATCAGGACTTCTCGCTTTTCCCCAACCTCACCGTGGGCGAAAACATCGCAGTGGCGAAGGATATAGAGAAGGGATCCGTTTTCGTGCATTGGCGCGACATGCGCAGAACCGCCCGTAATATCCTCGAGCGCCTCGGCATCGACATTGATATCGACACGCAACTCGGCTCGCTGTCCATCGCCAAACAACAGCTGGTCGCGATATCGCGGGCCCTTACGTACAATGCGAAACTCATCATCATGGACGAACCCACTTCGGCACTCTCCAAGGGCGAAGTGGATCTGCTGTTCAGAATCATGCGATCGCTCAAAGCCGAGGGAATATCCTTCCTTTTCGTCAGCCACAAACTCGACGAGCTCTTCGCGATCTCCGATCGCTTCACGGTGCTCCGCGACGGGAAATACCTCGGAACCTTCGACGAAGAGAGCCTCGACGACGATCGCCTAATCTCGCTCATGGTCGGCCGCAAGATCGAGTACACCATTTTCCCCAAGCGAAAACGCGCCGAGCCCGTCCTCGAGGTAAAAGACATTTCCCGCACCGGCTGCTTCCAGAACATCTCCTTCGAACTCAGAGAAGGCGAGATACTCGGCCTCACAGGACTCGTCGGAGCGGGCCGAACCGAGATACTCCAGGCCATCTACGGCATCAATCCGCCCGACTCAGGGGAAATTCTACTGCATGGCAAAGAAGTATCGCTACGATCGCCGATCGATGCCGTGAGTCATGAAATTGCCTACATCCCCGAGAATCGCCTCGCGGAGGGACTCGTGCTCAGAAAGACCATGGCCGACAACATCGTGGTCACCGTCCTGGACAAAATTTCGAACCGCTTCGGACTCATCAAACGCGATCGGCAAAGCGGCCTTGCGCAGGAATGGATCCAGAGGCTCAACATCAAGCCGAATAACCCCGAAATGCAGGCCTCCAAGCTGTCGGGGGGCAATCAGCAGAGAGTCGTGATCGTCAAATGGCTCGCGAGGGAATCCAAGATTCTCCTCGTCGATGAACCGACCAACGGGATCGATGTCGGCGCGAAGATGGAGATACACCGGATACTGAGGGACCTGGCCGAGACGGGGATCAGTATCATCCTCGTTTCGTCGGAGCTGCCCGAGATTCTCGCCATCGCGGATCGAATCATCGTCATGCGCCGAGGCAGGATAGCCGGTCAATTCGACGGCGATACCGCGACGCAGGAAATGATCATGGAGAAAGCCATTCTGGGAATCAAGCAGCAGGTCAGCTGAAAGCAAGCGTAGCGCCGCCGCGAAGCGGGCTCTCCCGATTGGGTCTTCGCGTATCGGCGCATGCAGGAGGATTCGTGTGAAATTGAAGATACGGAAGGGCAAAGAGGCCGGCATACTCGCCGTTTTCATAGCCATCGTGCTCGTAGTCGCCATAAAGAGTCCGGTTTTTCTCAGAATCGATAATCTCTTCGATGTCGTGAAAAGCAATATCGTGCTGGGTATCATGGCCATAGCGATGCTGCCGATCATCCTCACCGGCGGCATCGACGTGTCGGTCGCTTCAATAATTGCGGCGGTCACCGTCATCATCGGCAAATTCATGTTAGGAGTCCCTTCCAACATCTTTCTCGTATTCGTCGTCGGCTGCGCCTCGGGCACGATCCTGGGGCTCTTCAACGGGCTACTCATCGCGAAGTGGAAAATACCGCCCATCGTGGCCACCTTGGGCACGATGAGCATCATCGTCGGAGTGGTGCTGTATCTGACCAACGGTAACTGGATTACCGGCATCCCCCAGAATTTCATCGAGTTCGGACGGACGGATCTCTTCGTCGTAACGGTCCGCGAGGGCGAGCCGATCGGTCTGCCGGTCCAGTTCATCTTCTTCCTCGGTGCCGCGATTCTCATGTGGCTCGTCCTGCGCCACACGCTCGTCGGACGCGGTGTTTACGCGATGGGCGGAAGCCTCATCTCCGCCGAACGCATCGGCTACGATCTCGACAGGATCACGATATTCATTTACGCGTTCGAAGGCTTCCTCATCGGGCTCGCGGCGACGGTCCACACATCGATCATGCGGCAGGTCGATCCCGGCGCGTTCAACGGTTTCGAGCTCCAGGTGATCGCCGCCGTCGTGCTCGGCGGCGCCAGCGTGCTCGGCGGCTATGGGTCGGTGTTCGGTACGATACTCGGAGTGGCCCTTTTCTCGGTGCTCAACAACGGCCTCATACTCATGCACATTCCGGTTTTCTGGCAGAAAATAGTCGTCGGGACCGTGCTCATCGTGTCAATCAGCGCCGACATCCTTCAGAAGCGATATTCAGAGAGCCGAATGACGCGGGTCGACATCGAACCGATCGAGGGGTAAGAACCATGACGACGAAGAAGCCGATCTCCTTCACTAAGCGAAAAGAATTCATCTTGTTGGTTATATTCGTAGTCGTATTTGCCCTGATGTCCGTCCTGGCGCCCGGGAGGTTTCTGCGCCCCTATAATATACAGTCTATGGCGTACCAGCTTCCCGAGTTCGGGATTCTCGCGATAGCGATGATGGTGGTCATCGTTTCGGGCGGCATCAACCTATCGATCACCTTCACCGCTACGCTCTCCTCGATCGTAGGCGGCGTCGTGATAGTCGCCATGAACCAGGCCGGAGTGGTTACCTGGGAAACGATGCTCGTCGGCATCGTCATCGCGCTCGCGGTCGGTGTGGCCAGCGGCGCGATCAACGGTTTCGTCGTGGCGTATATCGGCGTTACACCCATGCTGGTCACACTCGGAACGATGACGCTCTTCGAGGGTGTGAGCCTCAACATAACCAAGGGCGGCGCTATATCAGGTTTCCCCGACGCTTTCCTCTGGTTCGGCAACGAGGCCATCCTCGGCATCCCGGTGCCTATGATCATTTTCCTGCTCGTCGTGCTCGCCTCGTGGTATATGCTCGGGAGAAGTCGATTCGGCTTCTCCGTGTATATGATCGGCTGCAATCCCCGTGCGACCATGTTCTCGGGCATCAACGTAAGGCGAGTCCTATTCAGCGTCTACCTATTTTCGGGATTGCTCTGCGCCATCTCGGCCTGATCATGTCTTCCCGGTACAATTCGGCCAAGGAATCCTACGGCTCGTCCTATCTTCTGCAGAGCATCGCTGCGGCCGTGTTGGGCGGCACCGATATAGCTGGCGGCTATGGCAGCCTTTCCGGCACGATCCTCGCCGTGATGATACTCCAGGTCATCTCGAGCGGCACCAACATAATCGGCGTGAATCGCTATCTGACGAACATCATCATGGGCGCCATACTCATCTTCGTTCTCGCGCTCAATTTCTTGAGTTCACGTCGAGAGGCTCGGAAGATGATCTGAGACGGGGACGTACACTTTGTATAGTTCGAAGCACCATTTTGTGCATTTGCAGCTTGGCGAACCGGGCTTATTCTGAGCCATCAAGTCCGGCCTTCATGGGCCGGGTTCGCACGGATCGTCGGGATTTCCCATTGGGCACCCCGATCGATACCACAGATTTTCAGGAGGCTTGAATGAAAACGAAATTTGGAAGAATCCTCACAATCGCCTTCGTCTTGGCGATCGTAGCAGGGTTCGCCGTCTCTGCTCAGTCCGGCAAGAAGTTTACGATTGTTATCATGCCGAAACTCGTCGGCATACCGTATTTCAACGCCTCCGAGATCGGCGCCAAGCAGGCCGGAGTGGACCTCGGCATCAACGTCATCTACACCGGCCCGACGACCGCCGACGCTGCCGAACAAGTCCGCATGATCGAGGATTTGATCAGCAAAGGCGTCGATGCCATCGCCGTCGCCCCCAACGATCCCGCAGCTCTTTCCCCCGTGCTCATGAAGGCGAGGCGAGCCGGAATTCTCATCGCGGACTGGGACACCCCGGCCGACAAGAAGCTCGTCGACCTCTCGGTCCACCAGATCGACGACAAAGAGTACGGCCAGCACATTTGGGATCTCCTTGTCCAGCAGATGGGCCCGAGCGGCGACTATGCGATCATAACCGGTGGTCTCTCGGCCGCGAATCTCAACGGCTGGATCAACGCTGGTCTCAGCTATGCCAAGACGAAGTATCCCAAGCTCCATCTCGTGACCGACAAAATTCCCACCGATGAGAAGCAGCAGATCGCCTACCAGAAAGCGCTCGACCTCATAACCGCCTATCCGAATCTCAAGGGAATCATTGGAATCAGCACCCCCGCCCCGCTCGGCGCCGCACAGGCCGTCGAGGAAAAGGGTCTCAAAGACAAGATCGCGGTGGTCGGAACATCCCTGCCCACCGATTCCCGCCCCTTCCTCGAAGACGGGTCGCTTCGCGTCGCCACGCTCTGGGATCCGAGCAAGCTCGGTTACCTCACGGTCTACCTCATCAACCAGATGCTGAGCGGCAAGAAACCCGCAAACGGCCAAGACGTTCCCAACGTAGGCAAGATCACCGTATGGCCCGACGGCAAGACCGTCATCATGGGCCCGCCCAGCGATTTCACCGCCCAGAACGCGAAGAACTATAGTTTCTGATCTTGCATGACTAGGGTCCGCAACGGCCCGAGTCGCAGTACCGGGGGCCGTATTTGAAATCAAGACGGCCCTCGCGTATTTTTACAGGGTTATGGCAAACTCGGAGCTTGTCATAACCCTGCCATGCGATCGCTCGCGTTTGCAAGCAAACGCTGCGCCATCGCGATATTGGGGAAGTTGCTGACAAAGGCGTCTTTGTCAGCAGCCTGTTAGGAGCACTATGAACAAGATAGGTATTTTCTACGCGTACTGGAGCAGGAACTGGGACGTCGATTTCATTCCCTACCTGAATAAGGCGGCGGATCTGAGGTTCGACATTCTCGAAGTCAACGCCGGCACGCTTCCGCTCATGAGTCCGGCGCAGAGGGCGGCGCTCAAGGGAGCCGCGGCCGCGCGGGGCGTCACCCTGACCTCCTGTGTCGGCCTCGTGAAGAAGTACGACATTTCGAGTGAAGACTCGGCCATCCAAAAAGCCGGCGTGGCCTTCCTGAAACAGATCGCGGCCGCCGCGGCGGACACCGGCATACGCTCCGTTTCGGGCATCCTCTACGGCTGCTGGCCCACCGGCATCGACAAGCCCGAAGAGAAGGGCGCATACACCGAGCGGAGCATCGGCAACATGAAAGAGGCGATCGGGGCGGCCGAAGACGAGGGCGTGGTGTTCAACGTCGAGGTTGTCAATCGCTTCGAACACTTCATGCTCAATACCTGCGAGGAAGCACTCGAGTATGTCGCACGCGTGGGCAGCCCCAACCTGAAGATACTCCTCGACACCTATCACATGAATATCGAGGAGGACGACATGTGCGACGCCATCGAACGGGCGGACGCGAAACTGGGGCAGCTCCATATCGGCGAGAGCAATCGCAAGCCCCCCAGCCACGGCCACATGCCCTGGCTCGAGATAGGGAGAAGGCTTCGGAAGATCCGCTTCGAGGGTCCGGTCGTCATGGAGCCGTTTCTCGTCCCGGGAGGCGAGGTGGGACGCGACATAAAGATATGGCGCGACATCATGCCGGGCTGCGACGTCGACGCCGAAGCCAAGCGCGCCCTCGACTTCATGCGCATCGTCCTGTCGGCCTGAGCGAATGTACCGGGAGAGGCACCGAAGGCCATGTATTCCGACGGTTCGCTTCGCGACGCGCCCCTGCTGCGGCTCCATGAAGCCACAGTGGTCAAGAACGGCGCCCGCGTGCTGGACAGCCTCAGTCTCATCATTCGAAAGGGCGAGCACAGCGCCGTCCTCGGCCCAACGGCGCCGGGAAATCCTCGCTCATCAGGCTCATCGCCCGCCTCGATTATCCCTTGGACTGAAGAATGGCGATCAATTCCTTCTTTAAGTACCTGAGCCATGGAGTCAGGGACGAAGCCTGGGGCCTCTACGGAACGACCGTAGGTGCCGTGGAGATATCTCCTGGTGATGAATATCCCTACCGCGCTTCCGAGCATCCTCCGGCATACACCAAGAATTGGCAGTCCGGCCGAACTCTCAACGAATTCCGGTTCATCTACATTGCGAGAGGCGGAGGCCTTCTGCATTCGGACGGCGTCGAATACAGCATTTCCGAGCGGACTCTTTTCGCGATCTTCCCCGGCGTCCACCACTGGTACCGCCCCGAGCTCGAACTCGGCTGGACCGAGTATTGGGTCGGCTTCGACGGCGACATACCGCGGCGGATGGGCTCGCAAGGTTTTCTCGACGCGGCCAATCCCATCCTCGCCACGGGCGAAAGCGGCGCCTTCATGCCCGCTTTCACGAATATCATGGACATCGCGCGAGAGGAGCGGCCCGGTTATCACCAGCTGCTAGGGGCATACGTGCTCGAGATATTAGCCCGCGCGCGCTACCGGGACGAAGAGCCGATCCAGGACCAAAGAATACGGGAGCTTGTCGAGAAAGTGAAAGAAATATTTCAAGAGCACATCTACGACAGCCTCGATGTCGAGGCTGTGGCGCGGGAACTGGGTCAGAACTACAAGAGTTTTCGCGAAGAGTTCAAGAACTATATGGGCCTCTCGCCCTATCAATATTTTCTTCATATGAAGATAAACAAGGCCAAGGAACTCTTGGGCGAGGGCATCTATTCGGTAAAGGAAGTCTCCTACAAGCTCGCCTTCCAGAACCCCTACTACTTTTCGCGCCTTTTCAAGAAGAAGACGGGGGTGTCACCTTCGCAGTGGAACGGACTCTCTATACCCGAGTTCTAAACGCCTATCGCGCATCGCTCCTTCTCCCCGGCCCTTCCTGCATCTTCGCGAAAAGGTGATGATTCCGGTAGAGGTCTTTGTTCTCGTTGAGTATGACATTGTGCACTATGTCGACGCCGGCGGGCTTCCGATCCCGCCCCGTCTCGAGGATGCTCTCCAAGAGCTTTACCGTGTAGTAACCCTGAAGTATGGGATTCTGGTAAATGACTGCGGTGAGGAGGCCCGTCTCGAGGTGTCGATGAGAGGAAGTGTCCAAGTCGTGGAGGAGGGTGAGAGTCGGCCTCATTCGGGATCGTTTTTCGAGGGCAGCGATAAACTGGGTGTTGAAGGCTGCTATGAGGTAGATGGCATCGATGTCTTTTCTTTCGGCAACAATCTCGTCGAGCCTCGGCTGTACGTCCTTCGACCGGATGTCGCTGGATATTTCTTCCACCTCGCAATGGATTTTCCCGTAGCGCGCGCGCATCACCGAAAGAAAGCCCTCGAGCCGTTGATGGTTGATATCGGGGGCGCTCGAGTCGGAAGGCATCTCTTCCCGGGTTCCGATGACCAGGACGCGGGCCGACTCTTTGAATGAAAGAGCCGTGCCGAGAAACTCGGCCGCGAGTCTCCCGCCGGCGCGATAATCGGAACCGATATAGCAGATACGCCTCGAATCGGGAGCGTCCACGTTGAGGGTGACGTAGGGGATGTCCGCATCCTCGATCCGGGCGAAAATGGACTTCATATCGTAGATCCACTGGTTGGCGAGACCTATCGCCTCCACCCCATCGGCGATCGCCGCGTCGAGCCGTTCCATGTACGCCGCCGAGTCGTACTCGGGAATCATATGGTAGTCGACCTTATAGTCCAGGGCGCGAATCTGCTGGGCCGCGATGGATATCCCTGTGCCGATGTCTTCCCAGAAGTAACGGGGCAGGCTAGAGGAGAAGACGGCTATCTTGCGCAGCCTGTTCCGGACCAGCACCTGCGAGGCCGCGTGAGGAACATACTCGACCTCCTTGGCGTAGGCGAGTATGCGGGCCTTGAGCTCCTTGGATACGTATCCAGTATCGTTGAGCGCACGGTGCACCGTGATGAGCGAGATGTGTAGGGCGTCGGCTATCTCCTGCTGAGTCACTCCCATGACGTTTCCTTCTGTACCTCGGGTGGAGTCTAGCAGAAGCCGCCCGGAAGCTACAAGTCGGCAGTCGGACGAAAGTGCCCATTAAGTATTTATTCAAATAAGAGATAGCGAAATGGACAACTTTCCATTGACAGTTTGGAATCCGTATGATAAACGTATATCATATCATCACGAATGGAGGAAAGCGATGAAGAAAGTCTTTGTCCTACTCTCCGGGCTCTTGCTCGCGGCGTCCGCGCTGGTCGCGCAGGGGACGACACTGAAGTTGTTCTTTTATAGTCCGGAACTGAGCGATCAGTACAACGACATGGCCAGGGAGTACAAGGCCGAGACCGGGAACACTTTGGACATCACGGTCCTGCAGGCGGATTACGTCACCGTCCTCCGCGCCAGGCTCAACTCGGGCGATATCCCCGATGTCTTTATGAGCAGCGCCTACGCCGACAACCAGACCTACAAGGATTATATCCTCGACCTCACCGGCCAGGACTTCATCAAGCAGATCGAGCCCACGGCTCTCATGGGCGTGACGGTGAAGGGCAGGGTCACGGGCTACCCCTTCCTGGTCCAGTCCCATTCCTTCATATACAACAAGAAGATCTTCGCCGACGCCGGCATCAAGGTTCTGCCCCGCACGATCAAGGAATACGAAGCGGTCTGCGAAAAGCTCCAGGCCAAGGGCATACAGCCCTTCGCGACCGGTTTCAAGGAGTGGTGGGTTCTGCCGCAGACAGCCTGGCAGGTGCTCGCCCCCATCAAAGACAAGTTCGGCGGCGACTACGCGACCTTCGTCGACAAGCTGAACGACGGCAGTCTCACGTTCAAGGATACCAAGGAGATGAAAAACGTCTTCGATGTCCTGGACATGATCAAGAAATTCGGGGGGCCCAAGCCCATGGAGTCCGATTTCAACGACCAGTGCTCCATGCTCGCCACCGGCCAGGTCGCGATGATTCATCAGGGCAACTGGGCCGAGGACACGATCCGCAAGATCAATCCCACCATCGACATCGGCTACCTTCTGGGACCCGTCGACGATTCTCCGGCCAAGGCCGGCATCATGTTCGATTCCAACCAGACCATCCGCGTCGCCAAGGACGGCAAGAACGTCAAGGAGGCCCTGGCATGGCTGCGCTGGCTCACCACTTCGAACTACGGCAAGAAGTGGGTACCCGGCATGATCAAGCAACTCTCCCCCATCAAGGGCGCCGAGGCTCCGAACGCCCAGCTCGCCCAGGCCACGGTGAAGCTGCTCGCGGCGAAGGCACCAAACTACTCCTGGTTCTACCAACGCTTCCCCACGGGCACGGAGCAGGCCCTGGGCCTCATCCTTCAGGGCTATTGCGCCGGCATCACGGATCGAGCACAGACTCTCGACAAACTGGACGCCGAGTATACCAAGATCGTCAACGCGTCAAAATAGGAACGGTACTGGGGCGATCCCGGAATAGCGACCGTCAACATCGCGGAGCGGCACAGAGGGGAAATAGGGTGGATGAAATTGCTCCCCCTCGTTTTTCCTCTGTGCTCTCCGCGGCTTTCTATCTCGTCCATGACAGGCAGGCGGTATGAGATCAAAGGGCAGCGGAGTACATCGACACGGTCGCGGTGCGGCCCGCCTTCGTCGCGCTCTCGAGTTCATCGGTTTCACGATACCGGCCTTTCTCGCTGTCCTGGCCTTCGTCGAGATTCCCTTTTTGATGAGCTTCGGCTACTCCTTTACCAAGTGGAACGGTCTGGACAAGGTTCCCAAGTTCGTCGGGCTCGCGAACTACAGGGAGCTTCTGACCGCCGACCCGGACATGATCTCCGCTTTGGTCTTCACTCTCATTTTCACGGTCGTCATGGTCGCTGCGACCAATGCCATCGCCCTGCTCCTGGCCGTCATCCTCGACGGAGACATCAAAGGAAAGAACGCGCTCCGCGCCGCCTTCTTTGTCCCGAACATCATAAGCCTCATCATCATAGGCTACATCTGGCGCTTCATTTTTTCCAAGGCCTTCGATTCGTTCTACGCGACGACGCATCTCGCGGTCTTCGAGCTGAGCTGGCTCGGCGATCCCAAGCTCGCCTTCGCGAGCGTGCTCATCGTCTCCGTCTGGCAGGCAATCGGCTTCTATATGGTCATCTACATCGCCGGGCTCCAGACCGTGCCCCGCGATCTCCTGGAGGCGGCCGTGATGGACGGCGCGAACAGGGCGACGCGGTTCTTTCGCATAACGCTGCCCATGATCCTGCCCTCGGTGACGATCTGCCTCTTCTACTCCCTCTCCAATTCCCTCAAGACCTTCGACGTGATCTTCAGCCTGACCTTCGGAGGTCCCGGAAGCTCGACCAGCAGCATCGCCCTCGACATCTACAAGACCGCTTTCGGCGAAAGCCGATTCGGCTACGGCGCGGCCAAGTCTGTGGCGCTGTTCATTCTCATATTGGCGGTCACCCTCGTGCAGCTGTCGGCGTTCAAGCGCAGGGAGGTCGAGGCATGAAGAAGCGCGGGGCGGCCCCTCTCCTCCTCGGAATCCTTCTGGGCCTGGTTGCGTTGATCTACCTCTATCCGCTGTTTCTCGTCGCGATCAACTCGGCCAAGACCTTCGCCGAGATCATGGCGAACGTCGTGGCTCTGCCCAAGGTTCCGACCCTCGCCAACTATATGAACGCCTTCCGCCTCATGGAGTACCCGAGGCTCTTCCTGAACACCCTCGTGGCCACGAGCCTGGGGACGGGCGGCGTGGTTCTCCTCAGCTCGCTGGCGGGCTATAAGCTCTCGCGCACCAAGACCCGCTACAGCTGGTTCGTCTTCCTCCTCTGCGTGGCGCCGATGATGATTCCCTTCCAGTCCTTCATGATCGCCCTGGTCAAGGTAGCCAAGACCGCTCATCTCACCAACTCGGTGTTCGGCCTCGGGGTGATCTATTGGGGGCTCGGCGTGCCGCTCTCCCTTTTCATGTACCATGGCTTCGCGAAAACCGTGCCGCAGGAACTCGACGAAAGCGCGATGATCGACGGCTGCCCTCCGTTCCGGGCCTTCTTCAAAGTAATTTTCCCCTTGCTCAAACCCGTGACGGTCTCGGTCATCGTGATAAACGCCATGTGGATGTGGAACGACTTTCTCCTGCCGCTCCTCGTATTGAGCGGCGCCAAGAGCTCCATGACCCTCCAGCTCGCCGCCTACAATTTCTTCGGGCAGTACAAGATCGAATGGCACTATGCGATGGCGGGAGTCCTCCTCACCATCGCACCCGCCATCGTTTTCTACCTCGCCCTGCAAAAGCACATAATAAAGGGCATGATGGCCGGCGCGGTCAAGGCCTAGGGCCGGCGGCGTTTCGACTTCACCGCCGCAGCGTCGCGCCTCGCGCAAAAAGGGAGATCTCATCATGAAGTTCACCGACGGTTACTGGGGGCTCCGGGAGGGCGTGAGGCTTTCGAGCCCCGCCCAGGCACTGGACATCGTCCGGGAGGACGGAAGCCTCCTCGTCTACGCTCCCTGCAGGGCCGTGCCGCACCGCGGCGACACGTTGAACACTCCCGTGATTTCGTACCGCTTCGGCTCGCCTCTGCCCGGGGTCATACGCGTCGAGATGGTCCACTGGAGGGGCGCGCGTCCGAGGGGCCCCGACTTCGAGGTCGCCTCGGTTCCGGACTATTCGCCCGACGTCGAGATCGGATCCGCGAAGGCGAATCTCGTCTCGGGCGGGTTGAGCGTCTCGATCGGACGCGAGGGCGGCTGGTCGATGGACTTCTTCTACGACGGGGAAAGAATGACCGGCTCGGGCCCGGGCCATGCCGGGCACGTCCTCGACCATGACAGGAGCTTCATGCGCGAACAGCTCGATCTGGCCGTCGGCGAGTGCATCTACGGGCTCGGAGAGCGTTTCACCCCCTTCGTCAAGAACGGGCAGGTCGTGGACATGTGGAACGAGGACGGGGGCACGAGCTCTGAGCAGGCCTACAAGAACGTTCCCCTGTACCTCTCCGACCGGGGCTACGGAGTGTTCGTCGCCAATCCCGGTAAGGTTTCCTTCGAGATCGGCTCCGAGGTGGTTTCGCGGGTCCAGTTCTCCGTCCCCGGAGAGCGGCTCGACTACTACCTCATCGGCGGCCCGAGTCCCAAGGAAGTCCTGATGCGTTATGCGGAACTTACCGGCAAACCGGCGCTCCCCCCGCGCTGGTCATTCGGACTCTGGCTTACCACCTCCTTCACCACCTCGTACGACGAAGCCACGGTCAATTCCTTCATCGACGGCATGCGTGAGCGGGACATCCCCCTGCACGTATTCCACTTCGACTGCTTCTGGATGCGCGAATTCCAATGGTGCGACTTCGAATGGGACCGCCGTCAGTTCCCCGACCCCGAGGCCATGCTCCGCCGCCTCAAGGCCAAGGGTCTGCGAATCTGTCTCTGGATCAATCCCTACATCGCGCAGAAATCTCCGCTCTTCGACGAAGGCATGGAGTCGGGCTATCTCGTGAAACGGCCCGACGGAAGCGTCTGGCAGTGGGATCGCTGGCAGGCGGGCATGGGTCTCGTGGACTTCACCAATCCCCGGGCCGCCGTCTGGTTCAAGGAAAAACTGCGCCGACTCCTGCGAATGGGAGTCGACTGCTTCAAGACCGACTTCGGCGAGCGCATTCCGATCGATGTGGTCTACCACGACGGCTCCGACTCCGAGCGGATGCACAACTACTACACCTATCTCTACAACAAAACCGTCTTCGAGCTGCTCGAGGAGGAGTGCGGGCGCAACCGGGCCCTGCTCTTCGCACGATCCGCCACGGCCGGCAGCCAGAAATTTCCCGTGCACTGGGGCGGGGATTGTTCGGCCACCTACGAGTCGATGGCGGAGACGCTGCGCGGCGGCCTCTCGCTCGGCCTCTCGGGTTTCGGATTTTGGAGCCACGACATCTCGGGCTTCGAGAAGACGGCCACGGCCGATCTCTACAAGCGCTGGGTCGCCTTCGGCCTTCTGTCGTCGCACTCGAGGCTTCACGGCAACGAGTCCTACCGCGTGCCCTGGCTTTTCGACGAGGAGGCTGTCGAAGTTCTGCGCTTCTTCGCGAAACTCAAGAGCCGGCTCATGCCCTACATTTTCTCCCATGCCGTCGAGGCATCGCGGCTCGGCCTGCCCATGATGCGGGCCATGTTCCTGGAATTCCCCGAGGATCCGGCCTGCTCGTATCTCGATCGCCAGTACCTTCTGGGCCCCTCCCTGCTCGTCGCGCCCGTATTCTCGGCCGACGGAGAACTCTCCTATTACCTTCCCTCCGGCCGCTGGACCAACATCCTCTCCAACGTCGTGGTCGAGGGAAGTCGTTGGCTCCGTGAGAAGCACGATTACATGAGCCTTCCGCTCATGGCTCGGCCCGGCTCCCTGATCCCGATGGGCCGGGAGGACGGCGGACCCGACTACGATTACGCGGCCGGAGTCGCATTCCACCTCTTCGAACTGGCCGATGGAGCCGAGTCCTCTGCGGTGGTCCACGACGAGGACGGCAAGCTGCGGCTCCATGTGCGCGCCGCGCGCAGGGGAGGGCGGATCGAGGTCGAGGCCATGGGCGACACCGGCGACTGGAGTCTCGTCCTGCGAAATCTGCACTCCGTCGCTTCGGTCTCCGGAGGCAGGGCCGAGGCCGATCCCCAGGGGCTTCGGATTCGAGTCGCGGGGAGCCCGGGAGCGGGGCCCGCTCGGCTCGACATCGTCTTCTAGTCCGGTCCGACTCCGAGAGCCGGCCTGCGGCTCGCCCCGCAGCGACACGACAATCACTTCCTTGATCCGACTGCGAAGCAGTAAGAGCTACCATGAATTGTCCTCCGTCCTTTCGCGGCTGGCCGAAAACCGCGAAGGATGCTAGGATCGTGCGAGTTGCCCTATGCCCAGTGCGGCCAATTCAACATCGTGCGGAGGTATTTCATGGAAGAACGGGGAGTGAAAATCTATCCCTACCGCTGGGTGGTTCTCGTCGCCTTCATGCTCGTCAATATCATGGTCCAGGTGTTGTGGATATGCTACGCTCCGATCGCCTCCGTCGCGGCCGCGGCCTATGGGGTGAAGAGAGAAGATATCGACCTGCTCGCCAACCTCTTCATGCTCATTTACATACCGATCTCCTTCCCCGCCGCGTGGGCCATCGATACTTTCGGCTTCAAGAAGGCGGTCGGCTTCGGCTCGACTCTCATGGCTGCCTTCGCCCTTCTGCGGGCCGCATTCCCTTTCAGCTATGCGGCGGCGCTCGTCGGGGCGATCGGGATCTCCGTGGGGCAGCCTTTCCTTCTCAATGCCTTCACCAAACTGGCGGCCCAATGGTTTCCGCAAAAGCAGCGCGCGACCGTCATCGGGGTCATATTCCTGTCCTTGTTCGCCGGAATCGGACTGGGAGAGACGCTCAGTCCCGCCCTGACGGCGAGCGCCGGCTTCGCCGGGATGCAGATGATTTTCGGGATCGTGACGGTGGCCGTCACTTCGCTGTTTCTCGTCTTTGCGCGGGCGAATCCTCCCACGCCCGCCAGCCCTCCGGGAGAGCAGCCGCGCGCGCTGGTGCTCGACGGCCTGAGGCAGATGCTCAAGGACCGCGACGTCTACCTGCTGTCGCTGGCCCTGTTCCTGGGCAGCGGCATCGTCAACGGCGTCTTCACCTTGATCGACGGCATCGATCAGGAAAAATCACTCTCCGTGTCCCAGGGCGCCTCCCTCACGGCCGTCCTGCTTCTGGGCGGCATCGCGGGGAGCGTCGTGCTGCCCGCGATCTCGGACGCGATCAGGCGGCGCAAGCCTCTCATCATCGCAGGCATTTTCCTGTCCGTGCCCGCCACCTTCGGGCTGGCCCTGGGCCGGAACTACATATTCGAGATCGTCAGTTTCTTCATCATGGGATTCTGCATCACCGGGCTCACGCCCGTCGCCTACCAGTACGGAGCGGAGATCACCCATCCCGCCCCCGAAGGAACGAGCAACGGCATCTTTGCTCTGGTGGTGCAGGCATCCGGTTTCCTGATCCTGCTCATGGACGGGCTCAAGAACGCCTTCAGGAACTCCTATATGCCTTCCATCATGGGGCTCGCGATACTTCTTGCGGCAAGCGGCCTTCTGCTCGTCTTCGTCAGGGAGTCGCCCGAAATGCGCCGGCGCGCCGCTTCCGCCGCGCATGAGGACGCGTTGCCCGAAAACCAATGGCTGGAAAGGCAAAGATAATCCTCCTCGTCGAGGACGAGGCCGTCATCGCCTTGGCCGAGAAGGCGAGCCTCGAGCGACTCGGTTATTTCGTCGCCGTCGCCGCCACGGGCCGGGAAGCGGTGGAGACCGCCGATGTGGAATCGGGCATCGATCTCATCCTCATGGACATCAACCTGGGGGAGGGGATCGACGGCACGCAGGCGGCGGAGTCGATACTGAAAAAACATGATATCCCCGTGGTCTTCCTGTCGAGCCACACCGAGCTCGAGCTAGTGGAGAAAACGGAAAAGATCACGTCCTACGGATACGTGGCGAAGAACTCCGGAATCACGGTGCTCGACGCGTCCATAAAAATGGCGTTCAAGCTCTTCGAAGCGAACCGGAAGCTGAAAGCCGCCATGAACAAGCTCGAGGCGACTCTCGATGCCCTGCCCGATCTCCTGTTCGAGGTGGGCCTGGACGGCCGCTACTACGACATCCACTCTCCGCAGAACGAGCTTCTCTACAGGCCGCCGGCGGAAATGATCGGGAAGAATATCTACGACATACTGCCCGCGGAGCCGGCGGAAATCGTCATGTCCGCAGTGAGGGAAGCGCACGAGAAGGGGCGCTCCTTCGGCAAACAGTATCGATTGGCCGTACCCGCCGGCGCGCATTGGTTCGAGATTTCCGTTTCGCGCATCGTGAGCGCGTCCGAGAATCCGAGATTCATTTTTCTGGCACGGGACATCACGGAACGCAAAAGTGTCGAAGAGGCCTTGCGCAGGAGCGAGACACGATACCGCAGCCTCTTCGAGAACGCTCCCATCGGCATATTCTATTCGACGGTCGGCGGCAAGGAGATAAGTGTCAACACCGAGTACGCGCGCATCCTGGGATACTCCTCCCCTGAAGAGCTCATACGCATAATCAACCAATCCACGACGACGCAGATGATTTTCGACCATCCCGAGGAGAGAGCCTACCTGGTCGATGTCGCCCTGAAAAGCATCGGGAACTGGGCCAGGGCCGAGCAGAGATACAAGAGGAAGGACGGGAGCCATGTCCTCGGGTCCCTGGTCTTCCGGGCTCTGCCGGAAGAAAACGGCGTCCTGGAAGGATTCCTCGAGGACATCAGCGACAGAAAGGCGGCTGAAGCGTCCCTGAGAGCCGGCGAAGAAAGGCTGAGAAACTTCATAAGTTCAGCGAATGTCGGGACATGGGAATGGAATATCCGAACCGACGAGATAATCCTGGACGAGAAATCCTTGGAATTGCTCGGCTACGGCGTCGGTGAATTGCGGATCAAGGACATGTGGGGATGGCTCGGGCTCAAGCACCCCGACGACGTCGACGAAACCAACGCGCGCCTCGAAGAGTATTTGCAGGGCAAGAGCGATTATTATTCCTTCGAGTCGCGCATGAAACACAAGAGCGGGGAGTGGGTCTGGATTCTCGGGCGAGGAAAGCTCGTCGCCTGGGACAAGAACGATAAGCCGCTTCGCATGTACGGCATCCACATGGATATAACCGAGCGCAGAAAAGCGGAAGACAAGGTGAGGAGCCTTCTTCGGGAAAAAGAGACACTCCTGAAGGAAGTGCACCACCGCATCAAGAATAACATGAACATCATTTACGGGCTCCTCGACCTCCAGGCGATCAGCATAAAGGAGCCCGAAGCGGTCGCCGCGCTCGAAGATGCCGCCAGCCGCGTCCAGAGCATGATGCTGCTCTACGACAATCTGTACCAGTCCAAGAATTTCGATAGGGCCTCGGTCCGGGATTTTCTTTCTTCGCTCATCGACCAGATACTCGAGACTTTCCCCGGCGCAGCCTCCGTCAGGGTGGAAAAGAACATCGACGACTTCGTCTTGGACGTCAAAAGACTGCAACCGCTCGGAATAATCATCAATGAGCTTCTCACCAACATCATGAAATACGCATTCACAGGGAAGGAAGGCGGATCGATCGCCATATCCGTTTCCGAGAGCGACGAGAAGGTGTCCGTCGTGGTCAGGGACGACGGCAAGGGTATGCCGGATTCGGTCGACCTCGAACACTCGAGCGGATTCGGACTCATGCTCGTGGAAAACCTTACAATGCAGATCGGAGGCCTGATAAGGATAGAGCGGGGAAACGGAACGACCGTGGTCCTTGAATTCGAAAAATGAAGCTCATGGAGCGTCCGTTCCCCCGCCTTCGGCGGCCCCCTTACCCCGCGACGGCGATGAGGCCAGAAGAATCCTATTTTTTTGCCAGCCTGCCCGCAAGTTCGGCGACCCAGGCCCCCTGAGCCCTTGCCGCTCCAAGCTCGTGCTCGCTCGGCATCCTCGAGCCATCCCCCGATGCGATCACCGCGGCGCCGAATACCGAGCTGCCGTTGACCGCGCTCGTATCGAAAAGGCCGGGATATCTGGCGTAGGGAAGCCCCGCTATCACCATGCCGTGCGCGAGAAGCGTGCTATATACGTGCTGGATCGTAGTGACGGCTCCGCCGTGCTGCGTGGCGCTGGAGCTCATTACGGAGCCGACCTTGCCCACGAGTCCGCCGCGCTGCCAGACCTGACCGGTCGAGTCGAAGAAGGCTGCAGTCTGGCCCGAAATGTTACCGTACCGAGTGGGTATGCCGAAGATGATGCCGTCCGCCCATTCGAGATCTTCGGGCTTCGCCAACGAAACGCTTGCAAAGGTTTTTTGCGCCTCGACCGCGCCCATCGCCGTCAGTATCTCGGGCGACAGAGTCTCGGGAATGCGAAGGAGCTTCGCCTCCGCGCCTGAAGCCTTTGCGCCCTCCATCGCAGCTTGGGCCATCTTGTACATGTGTCCGTGCATGGAATAGAAAACGACCGCTACCTTCATCGTCCTTCTCCTCCTTAAACGCGGGTCTTGTCTCGGAATACCGGGGAACCTCTAACGGGCTGCCGACAAAGGCGAAAGCGCCTTTGCCAGCAGCTTCCTCGATCTTCAAAATAGAATACTAAAAAACTTTCCTTTGGCCAAATCCGGTCTGTCCTTCGTCCATGCCCTCGATCGCTCGTATTCTCCCATTTTTATGGTCCGAACACCAATGTTTCATTAACTTTTTACTAACCTATACGGAGGCTCGAACGTCATGTAAGGAGGACCCTATGATCGAACACGGAGATTTCAATGGTTTCATCATCGATAGGTATATCGCTTTCCACAAGGGCTGCGGAGACGCTGCGCCCGAGGCATGTCTCGATCAATACGATCACTATCTGAAAGATCGGATAGGTCTCCCCGAAGGAGCCGTCGAAAGGTCCATTCAGGTTTTGAGGAAGTCCTATCCGCTGGTGAAAGAAGAAAGCGATGGGTGACCCGAGCAGCATCCGATGCGTACGAGGATATTGCGACGAAAGGGGGTGATGACAATGGCCGATTCGTTTGTCGCCTCGACCAGCATCGCGATCGATGCCAAGGCGGAAAAGGTTTGGAATGCCCTGGTCAATCCGGATCTCATCAGGCAATACCTATATGGAACCCAGGCCATTTCCGAATGGAAGGTCGGCAGCCCGATAGTCTACCGAGGCGAGTGGGAGGGCAAGCACTACGAAGATAAGGGCACAATTCTCGAGCTCATACCCAATAAAAGCCTCGTGACCAGCTATTGGAGCTCATTTTCGGGGCGGGAGGACAAACCCGAGAACTATCTCAGGGTCAGCTGCCACATAGCGGAGGCCGGGGGCGAATCCACGCTCACGATCACCACGGAGAACAATCCGAGCAGGGAGGCGGCCGATCAGGCCGCCTCCAATTGGGCCACGGTTCTCGGGACTCTCAAGAAACTACTCGAAAAGTAGCCGCTTCCGTGCCGGAACAGGCGCGAGGATGCAGGATTCCTGCAGTGTGAATGACCAGGTTCATACCATTCCCGAGATTTTCCGCTTCTCCTTTCCTCACCCGACAACTTGGAGAGCGTCATTCACCAAGTTGTCGGGCGCGATCGACCAAGTTGGTGAGAGCGACCGACCAAGTTGGTGAGAGCGATTCACCAACTTGGCGGCGATGTGCGACCAACTAGGATAGGGTAGGATTTCAAGTGTCGGCGCATCACACGATGGGAGGGGAATCCGGCGTAAATGAGCCTTTCCCTGCGATTTTGCTTGCGAATTTCGAGGAAAGGGCATAACTTTATGTTAGTTTCACGCGTTAGTAACGCTCAATTAGGGAGGCAGACATGAGGAAGTTGCTTGTCATCGCCATCGTCGCGTCGGTAACCTTCGGGATCGCATTCGGGCAGGATGCGAAGATCGGCGGCGTCATCAAGGTGCTCGGCGTTTGGGGCGGCCAGGAAGCCGATACCTTCGCCGCCATGAACGAGGCATTCACGAACAGAACCGGCGTCAAGGTCGAGTTCGAGGCGACTCGCGACCTCGACGCCGTCCTGACCACGAGGATACAGGCGGGCAACCCGCCCGACATCGTCGTTCTTCCGAACCCCGGCAAACTTTACGAGCTCGCCAGGGCGGGCAGGCTCGTGGATCTGTCGAAGGTGCTCAATATGCGCGAATATAACATGGATTATTCGCCCAGCTGGACGACTCTCGCTTCGGTCAACGGCAAGCTCTACGGACTTTTCGTCAAGGCGGCCATCAAGGGCCTCGTCTGGTACAGTCCCGAAGCGATCAAGGCCGCGGGCATCACCCTCCCGACGACCTGGGACGATATGATCGCGACCTCCAAGAAGATCGCGGCGACCGGGACGACTCCCTGGTCCGTAGGCATCGAGTCGGGTGCCGCCTCCGGATGGGTCGGAACGGACTGGCTCGCCAACATCTTCTTGCGGCTTTACGGCCCCGAGAAGTACCGGGACTGGTACGAGGGCAGGATCTCCTGGACTTCCCCCGAGGTGAAGAAGGCTTGGCAGTACTTCGGCGAAATCGTAGCCGATCCCTCCATGGTCTACGGCGGCAGCCAGTACATCAACTCGACGAATTTCGGCAATGCGGTCGCGCCGCTCTTCGAAAACCCGCCCAAGGCGTACTTCCACATGCAGGCCAGCTTCATCGAAGGCTTCATTACGGACCAATTCCCCAATCTCAAGCCGGGCAAAGACTTCAATTTCTTCGGCTTCCCGTCGATCGATCCGAAATACGCCAAGGCAGTCGAAGGCGGCGCCGACGTCGTCGCCGTCTTCAAGAACACTCCCCAGACCCGGGCGTTCATGAACTACTTCGCCTCGGCCGAGGCCCAGTCCTACTGGGCGGCCGGCACCGGCGCCCTCGCGACGAACAGGACCGTCTCTCTCGTGTTCTACACGGACCCGCTCAGCAAGCGCGCCGCGGACATTCTCAACAAGTCCGACATCGTCGTCCTGAGCGCGGGAGACATGATGCCCTCCGAGATGCAGTCGGCCTTCTGGAAGGCCTGCGTGGATTTCGTCGCCAATCCGGCGAGCCTCGACCAGATTCTCGCGAATCTGGAAAGAACCAGGGCGACGGCGTATAGCAAATAAGCCTCGCTTCGCCGACGGCCCGGCCTTCGGGCCGGGCCGTCCGGCCCCATGGGGAGTGAATCATGAGCGTCCTTCTTCTGCTCATCGTCGCATTGATCGGTGTTCCGGCCCTCCTCCTGGGCTATATCAGGCTCTCCGAGCCCCTCGCCGGAAGAAATCCGCGCCGGGCTCTCCTGCTGCGCCCCTGGCTCTGGCTCCTGCCCACATTGATCCTCGTCGGCGTCTTTCTCGTGTACCCCGTCATAAACACGATCGTCATGAGTTTTCAGAACCAGAACTCTTCGGCCTTCGTCGGGTTCGGCAACTACGCGAAGGTGTTCAGCGATCCCGACAACCTCTCCGCGATCAAGAACAACATTCTCTGGCTCGTGTTCTTCACGCTCGGTACTCTCCTGTTCGGTCTGCTCATCGCCGTGCTCACCGACCGCGTGAGGTACGAATCCGCGGCCAAGGCCCTTGTCTTCATCCCCATGGCGATATCCTTCGTCGCGGCGGGAATCATCTGGAAGTTCATGTTCGAGTTCCGCCCGGCGGGCGAGGTGCAGGTCGGTACGGTCAACGCCCTGCTCACGGCCCTGAATCCGCATTTCCAGCCCAAGGCCTGGCTCGTCGACCGGGCCACGAACAATCCGGCCCTCATCGCGGTCGGCATCTGGATGTGGACCGGTTTCGCCATGGTCATCCTCTCGGCGGCGCTCAAGGCCATTCCCATCGACGTGATCGAGGCTGCGAAGATCGACGGAGCCACCGAGTTCCAGGTCTTTTTCAGGGTGACGCTCCCGCTCGTGGGGCCCACCCTCGGTTTCGTCGCGACGACGCTCATGATCAACGTCCTCAAGGTCTTCGACATCGTCTACGTCATGACGAACGGCAATCTTGGGACCGACGTCATTGCCAACCGTATGTACAAGGCCATGTTCAATTTCCAGGACTTCGGCGTGGCGAGCGCGATCGCGGTCTTCCTCCTCGTGTGCATCATCCCCGTGATGATCATCAACATACGCCGCTTCAAGCAGGGAGGTGTCACGAATGGGTAGAACGCAGGGCTACAGTATCCGCAGAGGTATCGCAAGGACCATCCTCCATCTCATCGTCATCGTCACCTGCGTAATCTGGCTTCTTCCCACTCTCGGCCTTCTCGTCAGCTCGTTCAGGCCGAGGAATCAGATAGCGCTCTCGGGTTGGTGGACCGCCTTCGGCGGGCCCTTCTCGTTCACGCTCAAGAATTACCAGAATGTGCTGAGCCGCGCGAACATGGGGCGGAGTTTCCTCAATAGCCTCATCATATCCCTGCCGGCGACGATCATCCCGATCACCCTGGCGAGCTTCGCCGCCTATGCCTTCGCGTGGATGCGCTTCAAGGGCAAGGAAGTTCTGTTCATCATCATCATCGGTCTTCTCGTCGTACCGATCCAGATGACGGTCATACCCGTCCTGCGACTCTTCAACGCGGTGGGGCTCACCGGCACCTTCGTCGGCATCTGGCTGGCCCATACCGCCTATGGACTGCCCTTCTCGATCTACCTGCTGCGGAATTTCATTCAGGAGCTTCCGTCCTCCATGCTCGAATCGGCCTTCATCGACGGCGCGAGCCATCCCAAGGTCTTCCTGAGTCTGGTCCTGCCGACCTCGGTGCCGGCGATCGCCTCGCTCGCGATCTATCAATTCATGTGGGTCTGGAACGATCTCTTCGTCGCCCTGATATACTTGGGCGGCACGCCCGAAGTCTCGCCCATGACTCTGACCATGGCCAATATGGTCAATTCCTACGGGGGCGGTTGGGAGTATCTGACCGCGGCAGCCTTCATTTCGATGGCCTTCCCCCTGCTGGTGTTCTTCACGATGCAGAAGTACTACGTCAGGGGAATCCTCGCCGGATCGGTCAAGGAATAAGAAGGAATACGCGATGGCGAGGAATTCCAGGGTCTCGTCGAGCGAGGTGGCCCGTCGTGCGGGGGTGTCCCGCACGACGGTCTCTTTCGTCCTCAACAGGACCCCCGGAAAGAATATCCCCGAGGAGACGCGGAAGCTCGTCTACGACGCGGCCCGGGAGCTCGACTATGTTCCGGACGAGGATGCCCGGCGCGTCGCGAAGAAGGTGCACTCCCGCGTCGGCTTCATCGCGAGTCACTCACAGTCCACCGCGACCGACGCGTACATTCTGAGGCTGCTCGAGGGAATGGCGCAGGTGCTCAATCGGCATCGCTGCGCGCTCACCCTCCTGACCATCCGGCAGCGCCAGGTCGACTATCTCGACATCATGCAGGAATGCGCCCTGGACGGAGTGATCGTCACGAACACCCATGAGGACGACAGGGGAATCCGTCCTCTCGCGGAGTCGGGCGTTCCCCTTGTCGTGATCGGGTCGGTGGGGGGGCTCGACGCGTTCCAGATCGACATCGACAACGCAGCGGCCGCCGAGGAGGCGGTTTCGTACATGACTTCGCTCGGGCTCGAGCGGATAGCGATGATCGTGCACGCTCCCCTGAGTTACTACGCGGCGGGCGCGCGGCTGGGCGGCTATAGGCGGGCGCTCGAAGCGGCCGGCATCGATTTCGACGAACGGCTCGTGCGCATCGCGGACTTCTCGGAGCTGACGGGCTACGCGGCGATGTCCGAACTCCTGGACTCCGGACTGGGCATCGAGGGGGTCTTCGCCGGCAACGACGCCGTGGCTTACGGAGCGATCCAGGCGATCTACGACAGGAAACTCCGCATTCCCGACGACATCTCGGTCGTGGGATTCGACGACGACTTTCCATCCCGCTTCATGCACCCGCCTCTCACCACGATCACCTTGCCCGCTTCCTCTCTCGGCGCGAGGGCCGCCGCAACCCTCGTCGAACTCATCAGGGGCAAGGAGCCCGAGGAACGCTCGATCACGATGCCGACCTCGTTCACCGTGCGCGAATCCTGCAGAAAACCGTAAATTCCGCCATGGCGCGGCCGGCCTCGAAATGCTAACCTACCATGCAGACGGCGGTTTGAAGGAGGCTCCAATGCCGATCACAGTACTGAGGCTGGGTTCCCCCCGGAAGCCGGACGAGGGCCTGCGTCTGGGCACCGTCCGCAGACCTCCGCGCGGAGCCGCTATCGTATGAGCGATCAAATGAACGGCTCGAATGCCGATATCCGCATCTTCGCGGGCAGCTCCAGCGTCGGATTCGTTCGGCGCATGTGCAGGCACCTCGGCATACTGCCGGGAAAGTCGGAGACCTTCCATTTTTCCGAGGGCAACTCCTACGTGAAGGTACTCGAGAACGTCCGGCGGAAGGATGTCTACCTCGTACAGACGATCGGGTTCAATGCGAACGACGCCTTCATGGAGCTGCTTTTCTGGATCGATGCGTTCAAGAGAGCGAGCGCCAATTCCATCACCGTCATCATGCCGTATTTCGGGTACGGGAAGGGCGACAAGAAGGACGAGCCGAGGGTTTCGATACGGGCCCGAGTCTGCGCCGACTGCATAGAGGCCGCCGGAGCCGATCGCGTGATCTCCATGGACCTCCACAGCCCGCAGATTCAGGGATTCTTCAAGATTCCCGTCGACCACCTCCTGGCGCATTCCATCATCTGCGAATGGCTGAAGAAAGAGCCGATCCCGGACATCGCCATAGTGTCGCCCGACGCCGGCTTCGCGAAGAACGCCCAGCGGTTTTCGGCCTATCTCGGCGCCCAGATCGTGATTTGTCACAAAACGAGGAGGTCCCACGACGAGCGGGCCGAGACGCTCGAGGTCATCGGCGATGTCGAGGGCAGGAATGCCGTGATAGTCGACGATTTTGCGATCAGCTGCGGGACGCTCGTCGCGACCGCCGATGCTCTCAAGGATCACGGCGCCGCGAGCGTGTCCGCGGCGGTCACCCACGCGGTCATGACGAAAGAGGGTCTCGAAACCCTCGACGCGAGCATCATCGAGCGCCTGATCGTGACGGACACTGTCGACAACCCGCTCGCGCTCGCCGATCGCAAGGTCGTATCGCTCTCCGTGGCTCCGCTTTTCGGGGACGCCGTGCGGATCATCCACAACATGGAATCGCTGAGCGCGCTCTTCGATACCTAGTTTTCCGATGCGGCGAGTCTTGAATACTTAACCCGTGTATAGCATATTTATCCCATGACCGCGCCGCCGCCCCGGCCCTGCGAGATCCGTGTGGGCACTTCGGGCTACGACTACCCCGAGTGGAAGGCCTCCTTCTATCCGCAAGGGCTCCACCGAGCAGCCTTTCTCCCCTTCTACGCCGCGCGCTTCGACACCGTGGAGCTCAACTTCAGCTACTACGGCATGCCCCGCTCCGATCGGCTCGTGAAGCTTTTGGAGGCCTCCGGCTCGAGCTGTCTCTTTTCGATCAAGGGCCATCGCTCCTTCACCCACGAGGTCGATCCGGCGTGCTGGAGGGCAAGCCTAGCGGAGTACCGTTCTTCCCTCGCCCCCCTCCTCACCGCCGGGCGGCTCGGCGCCGTCCTCCTCGAGTTTCCGTCGTCCTTCCGCTACGAGCCCGAGCGGCGACGCTACCTCGACGAGCTCCTCAGGGAGCTCGGGGGGCTCCCCGCGGTCGTGGAGTTCCGTAGCGCCGACTGGTACAACAACCGGGTCTTCGATGCCCTCCGCGAGCGGGGCGTCGGCCTCGCTTCCATCGACCTGCCGAACCTACGGGGACTGCCGCCGGTCGTCGACGTCGTCACGGCTCCCACCGCCTACATCCGCTTCCACGGGCGCAACGCGGGGACCTGGCGGAGCGGCGATCCGGTCGCGCGCTACGACTACCTCTACGACGAGGAGGAGCTCGCTTCCTGGATCGAGCGCGTGAAGAGCATTGCGGGCAGGGCGGCGCGGCTCTTCATCTACTTCAACAACCACTTCAACGGACAGGCGCCCCGGAACGCGGCCATGTTCAAAAAGATCCTCGCCGACGCGAAGGTGGAGGGCGGAGTCGAGCCGGGGGCCGCTCCGTGAGGGCCGAGTCCTCGGTCGTCCACGTCAATGTCGTGGGCTTCATGGCGGCCGTGGAGGCTCTCGCCGATCCCGAGCGCCGGGGAAAGGCTTTCGTCGTGGGCTTTCCCGGAGCCGGCCGAGCCCTCGTCCTCGATGCCTCTCGCGTCGCCATCAAGGAGGGGATCAGGATCGGGATGGGTCTCGATGCGGCCCGTGCGCGAGTCGGCGGTCTCTCGGTCCTGCCTCCTTCCTTCGACGCCTATCGACGCGCGAACGCCCTCGTGGAAAAGGTCTGCAGCCGCTACGCCCCCCTCGTCGAGAACGACTCGGGAGGGCATTTCTATCTCGACCTCGGCGGCACGAGGCGGCTCTTCGGCGAGTACATCGACAGCGCCGCGAGGATCAAGAACGAGATCCGCTCGACGGTCGGCCTCGAACCGACCGTCGGCTTGGCCAGGAACAAGCTCGTGGCCAAGGTCGGCACGCGGAGTCTCCGGCCCGACGGCCTCGCCCTCGTCCGGGAGGGCGACGAGGCCGCCTTCCTTGCGCCCCAGGACGTCGAGCTCTTGCCCGGGGTGGGCCCCAAGCTGCTGAGACTCCTCCGCGCCGTGGGGATGCGGGAGATACGGGAGCTGGCCGAGGTCGGCGACGATGAATGTCGCGCCCTCTTCGGCAAGGGCGGCCCTGCTCTCAGGGACGCGGCGCGGGGCTTGGACTTCGGCGAGGTGGCCGGAGGCCGTCTCGCCGAACGGATCATCGCGCGGGAGCTCCGCTTCGAATCCGACGTCCTCGACGCCTTCGAGATCAGAGCGGGCCTCGTCCGCCTCGTCGAGGAGGTGGGGCTCGAGCTCAGGACGGCTGCTTTCGTCGCGGGGCGGCTCTCTCTGCGCGTGACCTACACCGACGGCTTCGAGGCCTCGGCCTCGCGCTCCTGCGAGCTGCCTCTCTCGGGCGAGGCCGAGCTGCTCCGGACCGCCGACGGCCTTCTCTCGAGGGCCGGAGAGCGGCGCGTCCGCGTCCGCGCTCTTTTCTTCGCTCTGTCGGACCTCTCCCCCTCGAGCCCTCAGCTCGACCTCTTCGCTCCGCCCGAGCTCTCGAAAACCGACGGGCTCCAGCGCGCGGTCGACGCGGCGAGGACGCGCTTCGGCTCCGACAAGCTCGGCCTCTGCGCCGCGCTCGGAAAGGCGGCGTACAGCCGTGTTTAGCCAGCTCCAGGTCCATTCCTCCTACTCGCTGCTCTACGGCGTGAGGGGCATGGAGGAACTCGTGTCCCGAGCGAAGGAACTCGGCTACGACCGCCTCGCGCTGACCGACATCGACAGCCTCTACGGAGTGCACGCCTTCATCGAAGCGGCCTCCAAGGCGGGTATCCGGCCCATCATCGGCGCGGAGCTGCACGACACGGAAGGTCGCCTGGTCGCCCTCGTCCGCAACAGAGAGGGCTTCGCCAACCTCTGCGAGCTCCTCAGCCTCTTCTCCACGGAGCGGCACGAGGGGAGGGTATTTTCTCTCGCCAAGGCCTTCGCGGGAGACAACGCGCGACGGAGCGCCGGCCTCGTCCTCGCGAGCGACGTGCCTACGGCTCTCGCCGCCCTCGCGGGTCGCGTCGAGCGGCTGTACGCGACGGTGACCCCGCGCTCCTTGCGGGGAGTCTCCACGGCGGGGCGACTCGGCCTTCCCCTCCTCGCCCTCGGCGACGTCACCTTCCTCGAGGCCGGCGACCGAGATGTTCACCGCGTGCTCCGCGCGATCGCCCTGAACACCACCCTGGGCCGCCTCGATGAGGCCGACTGCGAGCCGCCCGGCGCCCTTCTCTTCGGCCCCGAAGAGGCCGAGCGCTTCTTCGCCTCCTACCCCGAGGCGCTCCGGGCCACCGAGGAGGTCGCGGAGCTCTGCGCCTTCGACAAGATATTCGAGGGCTTCGTCTTCCCCTCCTACGAGCCTCCCGCGGGTACGACGAGCGAGGAGCTCCTCCGCTCGAGGGTCTACGAGGGCGCGGCTCTGCGCTACGGCGAACTCCGAGCCGAGGTCGCGGAACGCATCGAACTCGAGCTGGGCATCATCTCCCGGAAGAGCTTCACCGACTACTTCCTCGTCGTCGCCGACATCGTAGGCCTGGCCTCGCGCACCTGCGGGCGCGGCTCGGGCGCGGCGAGCATCGTCTCCTACTGCCTGGGCATCACGAACGTCGACCCGATCCGGCACAACCTCTACTTCCAGCGCTTCCTCAATCTCTCGCGTCCCGACCCGCCCGACATCGACGTCGACTTCGCTTGGGACGAGCGCGACGAGATCATCGCGGCCGTGATCGAGCGCTTCGGGAAGGATCGCTGCGCCCGCGTCGCGAACCACAATACGTTCCGCCCCCGCTCGGCGCTCAGGGAGACGGCCAAGGCCTACGGGCTGCCCGGCGGGGAGATCGCCGGGGTGGAGCACCGGTACTTCCACCTCGGAGAGCGCGACGCGGTCCTCTCCGATCCGCTTTGGGCCGAGATCATCGGCGTGGCCCGCCGCCTCGTGGGCCTGCCGAAGGAGCTCGGCATGCACTGCGGCGGTCTCGTCATCGCGCCGGACCCCATCCGCCGCTACGCCCCCGTCGAGTATTCGGCCGAGGGCTACCCCCTTCTCGCCTGGGAAAAGGACGGCACCGAGGCGGCGGGGCTCGTCAAGATCGACCTCCTCGGCAACCGCTCGCTAGCCGTGGTCCGCGACGCCCTGGCCCACCTCGCCGAGGAGGGCATTGCGATCGACCCCTTCGCCTGGAACCCGATCGACGACGCGGCCACCGTGGAGATGCTCGCCCGCGGGGACTCGATGGGCGTGTTTTACATCGAGTCGCCCGCGATGCGGCAGCTCCAGAAGAAGACAGGCCGCGGCGACTACGCGCACATCGTCATCCACTCCTCTATCATCCGGCCCGCGGCCAACGACTTCATCAACGAGTACGTCAGGCGGCTCAGGGGCGGCGAGTACGAGCCCCTGCACCCCCTGCTAAAGGACATCTTCGGCGAGACCTACGGCATCCTCTGCTACCAGGAGGATGTCTCGAAGACCGCGGTGGCCCTCGCGGGCTTCAACGACGCTGATGCCGACATGCTCCGCAAGATCCTCTCGAAGAAAGATGCCGCGAAGAGGGTTGTAGCCTACGAGGAGAAGTTCTTCGAGGGCTGCAGGAAGAACGGGGTCGCGGAGGAGGTGATCCGGGAGGTCTGGGAGATGATCCTTTCCTTCGAGGGCTTCTCCTTCTGCAAGCCCCACTCGGCCTCCTACGCGATGGTGTCCTTCCAGTCGGCCTACCTGCGCGCCCACCATCCCGCGGCCTTCATGGCCGCCGTCCTCTCGAACGGGGGGGGGTACTACACGGCCCAGGCCTACGTGAGCGAGGCGAGGAGGATGGGACTGCGGGTCCTGGGCCCCGATGTAAACCTGAGCAGGCGCGAGTACCATGCGCGCGGCGCTTCGGTGGTCGTGGGCTTCATGGCGATCTCGGGCCTCACGAGCGCGGCCGTCGACGCCATCCTCGCCGAGCGGGGCGCTCGCGGCAACTTTGCCTCGCTCGAGGACTTCTCGCGCCGAGTCGAGCCGACTCGCGAGGACATCGTCGCCCTCGTCGGCTCCGGCTGCTTCGACAGTCTCGATCCCCGGAAAGGCCGCGGCCGGCAGGCCCGGCTTCTCCTCGGACGGCTCGGCGGCGGGAAGGGCGGGGCTCTCCAGCCCGAGCTCTTCGCTCCGGCCGCATCGGCGTCGCGGACGGCACGCGGGCGGCTCGACGCTGGTGGCGCCACGGTGACTGTCCGAGCCGATACCGAGGACTCGGCGAAGCGCCGAGCGGAGCTCCTGCGCGAAGAGTACGAGCGTCTCGGCTTCCTGCGGGACGATCATCCCCTCGTGCTCTGGAAGCCGGACATAGAGAAGCTCGATCGTTGTCTCGCCCGCGACATCCCGAAGCTCCGCGCGAGGAAGGTGAGCCTCCTCGGCTGGCGCGTGACGCAGAAAGAGGTCCTTACCGTCGAGGGCCGACCCATGTCTTTCGTCAGCTTCGAGGACGAGACAGCCATCTACGAGACCGTCTTCTTCCCCGAGGCCTTCGACCGCTACCGGTCCCTGCTTTACGAGACGAAGCCCTTCCTGATACGGGGCAGGGTCGAGGACGATCTGGGCTCCTTCTACGTTAACGTCGAGCGGATGGAAGGAGTCGTGTCTCCGCAAGGTCGCTCCAGCGGTATCGAGGGGAGATGAAATAGGGCTGAGTGGATAGTCATCGGTTTCGGCCATCGCGCGGCCTCGAGGTCCATACGACGCGTTAGGTCGCCCCGTTGCATGATATCGCTGCAGGTGAATCATATGGATGATCGTCAGCAAGACAAAATCCGCATACGACCCAATTTGATTTTGCTCTTGACAGGAGAAGAGATCGGGAGTATTCAGAGGATAGTTAGTATTAAAAACCAATCAATGTATGCGGCTACATTCTCTTACGAGGTGGCCGTCGCATCGTGGCGGTTTTTATTCCAATCATTCGAGGGAGGTGTGGCGATGTCACGCAGATCGATTCGAGTTACGCTTCTGAGTCTCTTGGTCGGAGCCCTCTCACTGGGGTACGTCGGGGCACAGAACGCGCCGGGATACAAGGCGCCCCCAGGTAAGATGATTCAGTGGGCTTTTGGGCAACCGCAGTTCTGGCAGCTCCAGATTGATGATTACTTCAAGAACCATCCCTCGGAGGTGCAGGACGTCAAGGCTGAGGTCGTTGCGACCAAGGGCGAGGAAGACGTCAGGCAAAGGGTCATGCTTGCCCTGGCCTCGCAAAGCTGGAATGACATGGCCGACGTGGCTTCCACGTTCCCTGTGAGTATGCAAGCGCTCGTGGATGCCGGCGTCTTGCTCGACGTCACATCCTTCCTGGCGCCACTCAAGGATAAGTTCGTCCCTGGCACTCTTGATCAGATTTATTATAAAGGCAAGCTTTGGGGGCTTCCAAACTCTCTGAGACCGCAGCTCCTCTTCTACAATAAGGAAATCTTCGATAAGTACAATATCGACCCCAAGCAGATGGCCACTTTCGAAGGCTACCTCGAGGTTGGGCGGAAGCTCAAGACCCTGAGCAAGGGGCAGGTTTTCCTCTCCTACGTGGATCCGGGCGATCGAACATGGCGCTATTGGGGGAGACGCGGCCTCATGCCCCAGGCCGCCGCAAAGATATGGGATGACGATGGCAACGTAGTCATCGACAAGGACCCTGGTGCTCTCAAGGCCTTCCATTATTTCGAGACCCTGCATAATGAGGGCCTCCTCCTGAACTCCCCGATCCTTCAGCCTCCGCTATACGAGGCTGCCAGGGAAGGTAAGGTCGCAACTTTCTATATTGGCGCGTTTTATGACGAATTTCTGAAGGCCAACGATAAGGACATGGCGGGCAAGTGGCGAGTAATGCCGGCTCCAGTCTTCAAAGGGCTCAATTTGGGCGGCGCTCCGGTCGTTGATATCGTCGGGATCATCGCCAAGCCGAATGCACCCTATGCGGAGCTTTATAAGCGGATCTGGTACGACTACAACTTCGACAGCCCGGCCCGCATTGCCTACACGAAGGAAGTGATGAGCCTGAATGGCCCGGTGCAGAACCCCCTCTCCAAAGCCATGCTCGACGAACCATTCTGGAAAGAGCCCGACCCGTACTATGGAGGCGAGTCGTTCAAGCAGATGGAAGGGATGGGGCTGCGGAACGTCTCACGTAACCTGCGTGTGACGACTGTCGACGCCGAGGCGGATACCATCATTGCGGCTGAACTCGAAAAGTTCGTCGCGAACGACGAGACCATGGACCAAGCCATCGCGAACATGGCCAAGACACTGCGGGAACAGATTGGTAAAGCGCCACCTAATCCCGAGAAATAAGGAAAGTACCTCGGAGGGCATCATGCGAAAGACGAGGTTGTCACGACGACTATGGGCGGCTCGTCACGCGTATGCGTTCATCGCCCCGTTCTACCTTCTGTTTTTGGTGTTCGGGGCGTTTCCCATTATTTGGTCGATCTACCTGTCCTTCCAGGATTGGGATGGCCTTCGACCTATGAAATATGTCGGCCTGCGCAATTTCGCGATGCTTCTCCACGACCAGCGCTTCATCGACTCGGTGATCAATACGACAATCTACTGGGTGGTCGATACGGTTTTCATACTCGGCTTCGCCCTCTTCATGGCTATCCTCTTGAACACGCCGCGCCTTGCAGGTAAACGATTCTACCGGATAATCCTCTTCCTTCCCAACGTCACGGCCACCGTCGCCATTGGCTTGGTATTCAGCATGGTGTTCGACTACAACAGCGGCCTCGCCAACTGGCTCCTCCATGGCTTGGGTATCAAGCCGCTCGGATGGCTCAACAGCACGCAACTCTCAAAGATTCCGGTGATGGTCCTGTCTATATGGCGAGCGGTCCCATGGTACATGCTTATCATCCTATCGGGACTGCAAACCATAAATCCCGAACTCTACCAGGCGGCGACGGTGGACGGAGCAGGCCCTGCACAAAAGCTGCTGCACATCACCATTCCAGGCCTATCCACCGTCCTTTTTTTCTGCTTTCTGACGGTGACGATCGACTCTTTCAGGTTGTTCACTGAACCCTACATCCTCACGAACGGTGGCCCCGGGTCCTCATCGATCTCCATCGTCGAGTATCTGTATGAGAGTGGCTTCACAACATTCAAGCTGGGGTACGCATCGGCCATGGGCTACATGCTGACAGCGATCCTCATCGTAATATCAGTAGCCCAGTTGGTCTCCCTGCGTCGGGGCGGAAGCGAGATCGGAGCCACGGAATGAGACTTGCGACAAGGCTTGACCACGCGCCGCTTCATTCCCTCCTTATCGTATGGTGTGCACTATCTGTTTTCCCGCTCCTATGGATGTTGGGCACTTCACTCAAACCGACGACTGAGGAGATCGGCGGTCTCGGCTCTATGGTCCCGCGATCGCCGACATTGTCCAATTTCGGAAAGGTAGCCAACCTTCTGCCCCTGGGGCGCAACACGCTCAACAGCTTTATCGTGGCGACCTTTGGCACTCTATCGACGGTTTTCCTTTGCGCTCTCGCGGGCTTCGCCTTCGCTAAATATAAGTTCCCGGGTCGAGACGGCCTATTTATCTTCCTGCTTGCTACCATGCTGATTCCACCGGAGGTGGGGATTGTGCCCACTTTCGTCATCATGAGGCGGCTTCATTGGATCAACAATTACCTAGCGCTTATCGTCCCTCGCGCGGCGACGGCAATCGGCATTTTCTATATGCGGCAGTACATCATGAGCTTCCCTACGGAGGTCATCGAGCAGGGACGGCTGGACGGATGCCACGAATTCCGAATATTCTGGCAGATCGTCATACCGTCCATCTCTCCAGCACTTGCGGCGTGGGGGTCTATCTCCTTTATAGCCCGGTGGAATGACTTTATGTGGCCACTCCTCCTCATGCGATCACAGGAGATGTACACGCTTATGGTCTCGATCGCCGTGCTACCGGTGAGTGAGGGACTTTCGACGCCCTGGCCGGTAATTATGGCGGGTTCCGCGATCGGCGTATTCCCTCTTATGATAGTCTATATAATTCTGCAGCGTTTTCAAGTCTCCGGTCTAATGCTGGGCGCTGTCAAAGGATAGGTAATACAGACATGAACAAGCGCGATACTCTTATGAAGTTGCTCGACCCGAGCTATCGGTCCACTTCGGTCCCCGCGGCCTTCTTCATGCATTTCGATCCGGCCTACCATCGTGGACGAAACGCCGTGGACAAACACCTGGAGTTCTTCCGCTTCACGGACATGGATATCGTGAAGATCCAGCTCGAACACTCGATGCCAGCCATGGAAATCAGGGAAGCGGCTGATTGGTCGAAGCTGCGTCTATTCGATCGGGAATTCTGGAGTGAACCGCTGGCCGTCGTGAAGGGGATAGTGGAGTCTGCTCGAAGGGAAGCGCTCGTCATCCAGACCCTGTATTCTCCCTTCATGTTAGCCTGTAATATCGCCGGGATGGAGACTGTCGCCCGACATATCCAAGAGGATCCGACGGCATTCAAGCATGGTATAGCCACTATCACAGAAGGGGTCATGGTGTTCGTGAGGGCATGCATCGATCTGGGACTGGATGGATTCTACGCCTCGACTCAAGGCGGCGAGAGTGGACGCCTGTCTGGCGCCGGGGCATTTGATGAGTGCGTAAGGCCTTATGACCTTGCAATCCTCGATGAGATTGATCACTCCTGTTCCTTCAACGTACTCCACGTCTGTGACTATCATCTTCCCTATGCCGACCTCACCCCCTTCGTCGACTATCCGGGTCATGTCGTCAATACGAGCCTCAAGCTCACGGGCAAGGAACTCACGGCTAAGGAGGCGGCGCTGATGTTCGGCCGCCCCTTCATGGGCGGGATGGAGCGCAAGGGCGCCATTATGCATGGCTCGCCAGAAGCTATCCGACAGGCCGTCCATAAGACGATCGAGTCGGCTCCCGAGCGCTTCATCCTCGGAGCTGACTGTACAATCCCTCCCACCACGCCATGGGAGAACCTGAAACTCGCGATCCGGGCGGCGCACGAATACCACCGCTAGAGAATTCGGCCTCATGACATAAAGGTAAACGGGCGCATTTTCGTTAGGAGTCGATATGGAGATGATCAAACTGGCGAACACCGATATCGAGGTTTCGAGGCTCTGTGCAGGATGCATGGGCCTTGGAGGCGGATGGGAGCGGAACACCGTCATTGACTCGGGGCATCTGGCCCAGGCGAGGGATTTCATCTCGGCTAATCTCGATCTTGGCATTAATTTCTTCGACCATGCAGATATCTATGCCAGAGGCCGGGCCGAGGAAGTTTTTGGACGGGTACTCAAGGAGCGTCCTTCTCTCAGAGCCAGGATCGTGCTTCAGTCGAAGTGCGGTGTCCGGTGGGCGGATGACCCGCCGGGGGCGCCCCAGCGATTCGACTTCAGCGCCGGACACATTATCGCTAGCGTCGATGCAAGCTTGAAGCGCCTCGGTACCGACTATCTCGACATACTCCTTCTACACAGGCCTGACGTACTGTGCGACGGTGAGGAAGTGGCGAGCGCGTTCAGCAGTCTCAAGTCGGAAGGGAAGGTCAGGTACTTCGGTGTATCGAATCAGAACCGTTCGTGGATTGAGTACCTTCAAAGTTTCCTTCCCAATCCCCTCGTTGTGAATCAAGTCCAGATGAGTCTCCTTCACCATGCCTTCGTCGAGGTAGCTGTGTCTTTTAACCAGGAGGCGTCCGGATATCCCGATGGCTGGGAGGGGCTCATAGAGTATTGCCGTCTGAAGGGCGTCTGCCTCCAAGCATGGAGCCCCCTCGATAAGGGACGTCTTGTTGGCGCCAAGGATGCAGGTGCGGATCTGTCCGCGAACAAAGCCGCCACCCTCGTCTCAAAAATGGCTATTGAACGGAACGTTAAGCCTGAGGCTATAGCTTTGGCCTGGCTCCTTAGACACCCTGCGAAAATCGTTCCAGTCCTAGGCACGACGCGACCCGATCGGATCGCGGCTTGTGCCCGCGCCATCGATGTGAATCTGAGCTACGAAGATTGGTACAGCCTTTTTGAAGCGGCCCGTGGGAAGGCAATGCCTTGAATAACCAATCTATGGCATCCCAAAGATCGAGCTCCAAGATGTCCGCGCGGGTATTTAGGGCCATATGGCAACGCCCGCATATAAGTCGCGTGGAAATCGCTAGATATCTGCAGGTCGAAAAATCGACCATCACTACCGAGGTCAGCAGTTTACTTAAGAAAGGCATAATCGAAGAAACTATGGAGGGAGACGCTTCGCCTAGAGGCGGTCGACGCCCTATTCACCTGGGCGTCAGAAGCGAAGCTGGCCATCTTATCGGTATAGACCTGCAGAGCAATTCGTATACCGCTATCTCCGTCGATCTTCTCGGTAACGTACTCGCCAAGCACTCTGATCGTATAGAAATCAATCGAGATGGCTTCGAAAAGACTGCCCTTCGGGTGATCAAGGATAGCGTCAGGAAATTGAAAAGAGATACGGATCTGCTCGGCGTCGGGCTCGGAATGAGCGGCCTAATAAGCTCTAAGTGCAACACCATTCGGTTCTCCCCTGCACTTGGTGTCGCGGAAACCTTCGATTTCGCTTTGAAAGTTGCGAGCAGGCTCTCCTTTCCTTGCTTCATTGAGAATGACGCAGATTGCTGTGCGTGCGGCGAGCTTGCATTCAATAGGAGTGAGGATTTACAAAATTTCTTGTTCGCCCTAGTCGAGCATATGGGGAGTACGATCCACGTCGGGCTCGGTGTGGCATTTAACGGAAATGTCATTTCGGGATCCCATGGGTGCACCGGTGAATTCCGAAGTGTGTTATGCGATCAGGCCGGAACAAGCCAGTTCTCGCTCTCCAAGAAAGAAGTGATGCAGATAAAGACCAACAAAATGGTCTTGGAGAAGTTCGCAGATGAGTTCGCAAGGAATCTTGCCTTCATCGTCAACATCATCGATCTCGACCGCGTTTTCATCGGAGGCGACATCCAAACCTTCGATATAGACCTGCCTTTAATTTTGCGGAAACGACTCCAGGATAATTGGATGTATCCGTCAGTGCACAAGGATATCAAGATCACCTATTCAAGCCTTGGTAGTCTCGCCGTACCCTACGGCGCGGCCGGCATGACGCTTGAGCGGTTGGTCACTGACAGCCTGTTCCCTCCTAGATGATGCGGGATCATTTCAACCCTGGTCCGCAAGGGACGCCTCCTCACTGCTCGACCTATGCCTATGATTAGCTCAGGAGTTTGGATAGTATTTGGAGGAGGAATAACGTTGTTAGAGCCATGTAGGCACAATCCAGTTCTTGGAACCCCGAGATATGATCGATGAGAGATCACTAAAGAGCAGGGGTAGGACACTTTTCGCCTGCTTTTTGCTATATATTTGACCATGCTGACGGCCATAGATCATTGCGGAGCAAGGCTTTAGTTGGCCTCCGGAGCCGACGGTTCGGGAGGTTCCCGGCGTTCCAGTCCCGCCTAATGAGAAAGGCTCCCTTTCGTCGTCGGATCTGACCAGCGTATCGCCAGCATCGTAATGTCGTCGAATTGATCGGCTCCGGCGATGTGATCGATCAGGCTGAACTCGATGCCGCTTATCAGGGATGCGGCCGAGGGGGCGGATCGCTCGAGAAGAGAGAAGAGCTTTTTCTCGGTGAAGAAACCGCCGCCGGAATCGCGGGCATCCGGCACGCCGTCGGTATAGGCGAGAAGGATGTCTTGATCCTTGAGCTGGTACTGCTGGAGGCCGAAGTCGGCGTCCGGCATCATCCCGACGGCCGGTCCCGTCTGCCCCAGCCTGTCCGTGATTCCGCTGCGGCCTATGATCACGGGGGCTTCGTGGCCGCCGTTGATGTAGGTCAGCATGCCCGAGTCCGGATCGAGCACTCCTAGGAAGAGTGTCGCGAACATGTTGAGCTGACTATGGGTGCGGGCGATGTAGTTGTTCGCGATGACGACCGTGTTCAGGGCGTTCAGATCCTGGTAGAGGGTCGTCAATTTGTGCTCGATGGAATCCGAGGATGTGGTCCGGCCCTCCGCGAGGATCGGAAGGCCGAAGGACATGGTCTGCTGCGAAAACGCGCGAATGAGACTGCGGATCACTGCCATGAAGAGCGCCGCGGGGACCCCTTTGTCGCAGACGTCGGCGATGACGAAGCCCATATGATCGGTGCCGGGAAGCATGAAGGCGTCGTAGAAGTCTCCGCTCACCTCCCTCGCCGGGTGGAAACAGGAAACGACTTCGCAGCCGGGCGGCTGCGGGAGTTTGTCGGGGAGAAAGTCCGTCTGGATCCTGCGCCCGATCTGCACGTCCGTTTCGAACTTGAGGAGCTTCTTCTCGCGATGCATCAGGATCTGGTTGCTCAGGGCCATCGCCGCCTGGGAGGAGAGCAGCTCCACTATCTGTTGATTGTACGAATCGAAGGGCCTCACCGCGCCCGAGACGGGATCGCGTGCGTTGAGCAGCTGCACCACTCCGATTACCTTGTTGTCGTGATCTGTCAGCGGGACCGTGAGGCTCGAGGTGGACCGGTAATTGTTCTTTATGTCGAAGGCCTTGGTCCCCGAGAAATCGAAGCCTTCGGCATTGTAGATGTCGGGGATGTTGATCGATGTCGCCTCCAGGGCGACGTGGGTCGCAACGTTGTGATGATTGGGCTCGCCCGTGACCGGATCATGCAGCTTCAGGGGCGGGATGGTGATCTTCGAAGCGCTGGAACCGCCCATGCGGATTTTCAGAGAGTCGGTGTGCATGATCTCGAACCTGAGGGAATCTTCATCCGTGAGCAGGTACAGAGTTCCCGCGTCGGCGTTGCATACCGACTTGGCCTCCACCAAGATCTTCTCGATCAGGAGGTCCAGGTCCTTTTCCCCGGAAAGGGCAAGTCCGATGGGGACGATCACCTTCGTAAAATCGTCGGATAGCCTGCGAAGGCCCGCGAGCTCCGTACTGCAGGTTTTCAGCTTGTCTTGGAGAGACTTTTTCTCGAGAGAGGCCCGAAGTCCGGAGCGGATCATCGGCGGACTGGAAAGCCCGGTCAGATAGTCGTCCGCCCCCATTTCGATGTACCGATCGTCGGGATCGGCATCGTTTCCTGCCGTATAAACGACGACGGGGATGGAGCTTCCATTCTTCGATGCCTTTATGCGCTTGAGTATCCGGTAGTCTTCCGCTCGGGCGTACTCGGCGTCCACGAGTATGAGGTCGTATTCGCCATCGCCGATCATCTCCAGGCCGCGGTCCTCTCCCTCCGCCGAGTCGGTCGCAAATCCCAGGAGCGCGAGGTGGGCGGAAAATGCTTTCGTTTCATTCCCGCAACCTAGAACCATCAATCGTCCGGATCGCTTTTCCATCTGTCCATCTCCATGTGATTACGGCTCCCGGGTCGGCAGTGATTTCTTGTTCATGACGAAGATATTCCTGTTGATGCTCCCCACCCTCTCGTAGCGAAACCCGTCCACGCCCTTAAGTGCGAGATATATCCCCATTCCCCCTTCATTCCGCTCAGCTACGGGCTTGAGAATGTCGGGCTCGGGGAAGACCGTGGGATCGAATGCCACTCCCGTGTCTTCGAGGGCAATCGTGAGATGATTCTCGTCGGGATCCGCCCGAACGCCTACGGTGCCTTCCCGGCCGACCTCCGCATATCCATGCGTGACTATATTGGTCGTCACCTCATCCACGGCCAGGGCAAGCCGGTATGCGTCCTTCTTGTCCAGGCCGGCCTCCGCGGCGGCGGTCTGGACGTATTTCCTGATGTCCTGGAGAGAATCCAGACGTGCAGGCACGACAAGTGGCTTCATGCGCTTCGCCTCCGCGACCGCTATCCCTACCTAGAAAGCCTCGATCACTGCGGCGTCGTACTGTTTCAACGAGATGACGCTGTTGTGCAGGCCGGTTTTCCTGATCGTCTCCATCACCGAATCCTGGGCGCCGACTATATACACGTCCACCCCGGAGCCCATCTTCTGCTTCGCGAACACCAGAACTCGCAGACCCGCGCTGGACATATATTCGAGGTCGGTCAGGACGAGGACAAGTCGCCTCGCCTTGTGCAGCGCCGCCTTCTCCACTTCCGTCTGGAAGCGGGGCGCCGTGCTTCCGTCCAGTTCACCGGACACAGTAACCCGCGCGATACCTTTGTCGAGCATCTCGAAACGAATGTCCAGAGCCATCGCTTACCTCCTCTCACTGTCCCTTTCGCCGCTCCGCGGGAAGCCGCTCGACGAGGATCGCGATCGACCTGCCGCCCATCGTAAAGCGTCCCTGATCCCCGAGAACCGGTTCGGTTCCCGGTTCCCAGGCGTCCGACGGGGAGGGCGCGCTCGTGTTGGCGAAGACGTGCCATTCCCTCCCCGCCGATGCGGCCGGCAGCTCGAACGGCAGAGCGTCCCAGTACATGTTCATGGCGACGTACAGGGTGTCATCTTTCACCGCGCCGCCTTTGGCGTGATCCCCGTTGAGCATGAAGGCCAAGACCCTGCTTCCCTCGGACCAGTCCGGCCGCCAGGCCTGTGTGCCGTGCCACGTGATGTCGGGAAGCCCGCTGCCGACATAGTCTTCGTTGCGGAAAAAAGTGCTTCCCCTCAGGACCGGATGGCTCTTCCTGAAGGCGATGCACATGGAGAAGAAGCGCAGCAACTCGGCGTTCGCGTCGGCCAGGCTCCAGTCGAGCCAGCTGAGCCCCGAGTCGTGGCAATAGGCGTTATTGTTGCCGCCCTGGCTGCGCGCGACTTCGTCGCCCATGAGAATCATGGGGACGCCGCGGCTCACCATGAGCATCGCGACTGCATTTTTCATCTGTCTGAGCCGCAGCTTCGCGATTTCGGGATCGGCTGTGGAGCCTTCCCAGCCGCAGTTCCAGCTGTTGTTGTCGTCCGCACCGTCGCGATTGTCCTCGTCGTTGGCCTCGTTGTGCTTTTCGTCATAGGAGACGAGGTCCGAAAGCGTGAAGCCGTCGTGGCAGGTGATGAAGTTGATCGACGCCGTAGGACTTCGCCCTCCCTGCGCATACAGGTCGGGGGATCCTTGCAGCCGAAGAGCCAAGTTTCCGGTCTGTCCCGGAGTTCCCTTGAGGAAGCAGCGAAGCGTGTCGCGGTACTTCCCGTTCCATTCCGCCCATCGGCCATAAGCCGGGAACGAACCCACCTGGTACAGTCCGCCGGCGTCCCAGGCTTCGGCGACAAGTTTGCACTTGGCCAGGATCGGATCGAAAGCCAGGGTTTCCAGCAGGGGCGGATTCGCCAGCGGCGCTCCCCAGGGATCGCGCCCGAGGATCGCGGCCAGATCGAAGCGGAATCCGTCGATGTGATATTCGGCGGCCCAGTAGCGGAGGCATTCGAGCACCATGGTGCGGACGATCGGATTGTTGCAGTTCAGCGTGTTGCCGGTTCCGCTGAAATTGAAGTAGTAGCCCTCCGGCGTGAGCATGTAGTAGGTCGAGTTGTCGATGCCGCGGAAAGAGATCGGCATGCCTTCTTCGTTGCCTTCCGCGGTATGGTTGAACACGACATCCAGCATCACCTCGATGCCGCTTCCGTGAAGCTCCTTCACCAGGGTCTTCAGCTCGTCGGCTACCATCGTAGCGTCGCGCATCCTGCCCGAGGCCGCGAACCCGGCCTTCGGCGCGAAGAATCCGACGGTGCTGTATCCCCAGTAGTTCATCAGCAGTTCGCCGGTATCCCTGCGCGGGCGGCTGTTCTCGAATTCGTCGAACTCATAGATCGGCATCAGCTCTATGCAGTTGACGCCGAGTTTCTTCAGGTAAGGGAGCTTTTCCCTGATTCCGGCGAACGTCCCCGGATGCTTCACGCCGGAGGAGGGATGTCGCGTGAAGCCGCGGACATGCATCTCGTAGATGATCAAGTCCTCCGTCGGTATCTCCAACTGCCGGTCGGAATCCCAGTCGAAGTCATCCTGTACGATCCGTGCCCGATGCCGGTATATGTCGTCCCAGTCGGGCTTTTCGCCCCACAGGTCTCGACCGCCGATGCCCTTGGCGTAGGGGTCCATCAGGATCACGGAGGGATCGAAGCGGTGGAGCGCGGGCTTGCCCCTGACCGGACGGGAGCCGGGGCCGTCCATGCGAAACCCGTACTCGATGTTTTCGTAGTCGAGTTCGAACACGACCATGGAGAAGACATTTCCGATGCGGAAATCGCCCCAGATGGGTTCTTCGTCCCCCGGTTTCCGAAACATGCCGCGGAAGGGAATCTCGACCATGGGCCGGGGTTTCCCCTTTTCGAAAAGGACGAGCACGCAGTAATTCGCATGCCGTGAAAAGACGGAGAAATTGACTCCCCCCGGAACCAGGGTCGCTCCGAAGGGATAAGGGCTCCCGGGCCGAAGCTTGTAGCCCTCGAACTCGTGGGTGGGGTAGACGTCGATGCGGTCCACCGTGCCTAGCCCTCCAAGGCCTTGACGCCGCTCTCCACCGTCTCATGGATCACGAAGAACTTGAGGAATCCCGTCACCGACATGGTGTCCCGGATATCCTCCTCCACTCCGGCGAGCACGATGGCGCCCTTCTTGCCCGTCACCTGCCGGTAGACCGAGAGAAGCATCCGCAAGCCCGCACTGGACATGTACGGCACCTTGCCCATATCGAGGAGAATCTTGCTCCCCGGCTCGACGAGCGGAAGAACCCTTTCCTGAACCTCGGGCGCCGTCTTGCCGTCGATCTCCCCTTCGAGGGAAACGACCGTGACACCGCGGAGAGACTTCACGTTGACGGTCATGATTTTTTCTCCTGCGCCTTCGGAACTATCCGCACTTTGATGCGCAGCGGTTTCTTCGCGTCGGGTATCTTCACCGTGAGGCCTTCGGCGTCGAAGTTCCCGTATGGCTCGCCTTCCACCCACACCTCCCCGATCCGGATACTGCCCGGAGGCAGCACATCGGGGGATACGCGCAGCGTATTGCGGGGAAAGCCGCCGGGCTGCGGCTTGAAGTGCAGGTCCAGAGGCTGTCGGGTGATCAGGAGATTCGTATACACCGCGGCCAGGTAGCAGAGCTCCGTGGTGTGGTAGCCGCTGGAGGAATGGCTGCCCTTCAGGCGCTCGGTTCCCGTGAGAAAGGGCACCCCGTTTGCCAGCACGTTGAAGTAGGTGGCTCCGTCGTCATGGTCCAGGAAGAAGGCGTTGTAGAAGGAAGAGGATTCCCGGGCCCGCTTCAGGTACTCTTCGTCGCCGAGCACGCCGTGCAGGATCAAGTATGCAAGAATACCCTGTTCCTGCTGCCACCAGGCCTTGCGATCGTGAAACGCAAAGCGGTACAGCTTTTCGTCCGGGCCGAGGCTGCGCTCCATGACGTCGTACCATCCGCCTCTCTGGTGGTCCATGCCGACCTTCGGCATTTCCTCCGCTATCTTCCGCGCCAAAGCGACATATTTCTCTTTCCCCTTCAGATTGTTCATGCGCATGATGTTCCACGCGATCTTCAGGTTGTGGCCCACGACCCCGCGGTTCTGCTGCCACATATGGGTCACGTCGGGCGACCAGTCCTCGTGGAATTTTTCCTGGACGAAGGGGCCGTGCTCGTAATCGGGGAAGTGCTGCTCGATGGTATCGAAGGTGTATTCCAGGAAGTCCGCGTATCTTTTTTCGCCCGTAGCGAGGTAGAGATTGAAGAGGTACGCGGGCGCATGGTCGCCGACGGAGTTCCAGTTCTTCCTGCCCTTGTTGGGTCCCAGCGATTCGGCCCGAGGATCCAGGGCGATCGGATCGAGGTGGGAAAAATACCCTCCCTTCGCTTTGTCGAGGTAGAACCGATCGAATAGATCCACGGTCATCTCGGCGTCGCGAAGAATCTGCGGGTCGCCCGTTACTCGGTAAGTCTGCAGGGGGCCCGCAAGGGCGTAGATCTGCTCGTAGGCCGGGATGGCGTCGTAGTCGTCGCCGAACTCCGAAGCGAATACCTTGTCCTCGCGGTCGCCCCTGACGTCGATCCCGTGATACCAGTAGACGATCCTTTCGTCGGCGTCATAGAAACGCATGTGCTCCCTGAGGTACTCGGTGCCCTTCCCGGCGGCCTCGATGTAACGATCGTCGCCGGTGAGAAGATAAGCCGAGGCGAAGCCGTACACGAGCCGCGAGATAGTATCCGTCTCCTGACGAAAGTTGTCTTTCGGCTTCTCTCCGCTCAGCTTGACGACGGTACGATAGGCGCGGTAATCCACCGGCTTGCCCCCGAACTGCGCCTTCAGCCAGAAGTTTCCGATGGAAGCGATCTGCCTGATCCACCAGTCCTGCTTTTCGAAGAGAAACTCTTCCTTTGCGCGGCCCTGGAAGACGAGGAATTGCGCTTCCAGGGTGAATCCGTCGTGCTCGGGATAGAACACTCCGTACACGTGGAGGTAGCGGCCGGGGACGAGCATGTCCCGCATCTGCCGCGTGCAATCCTGATACGGTTCTTCCAGATTTCTGACCACCATGGCATAGGTATTTGACTTGAGCTTCACCTGGAAATCGCGGCCGGCCGTGGTGGCTATCGCGAAAGCATCCGCGTCCCTGTCGAACCGGGATAGGTAGCCGGCAACCGTATCGGAGAATGTGGACGATATCGTGTTTTGCATCATTGCTCCTTAGTTTATTGCCCGGCGAGACCCAGCGCAGGCGGGTTCTCCTGGTCGGTATAGCCCTGACTTATCTCCACGACGTTACCCTCGGGATCGGCCACCCACACCGTGCGCCATCCCGGAATGAAATCATCGAAATCGATCGGACCGAGGGTGATTCGAGCATCGGCGCCCATCTGTCCCAGCTTTTCGTCCACGTCGTCCACTTTGAACGCGATGTGGCGAACGCCCGGAGCGGCCGGTCCGTCGTTGCCGGCGGCCGGCTCGGAACGCTTTACTTTGGTTCCAAAAAGCTCAAGGTACACGTTGCCCGAACGAAGGAACACGATCTGCTCCTCCCCCAGGGGAATCACCCGGGCCCGCACGAAGCCGAAATGCCGCGCGTAGAAGCGCTCGACCGCGATCGGGTCGCTGCAGTTGAGCGACACGTGCGAAAAACTGGGCATTGTCATAGGCTCTCACTTCTCTGCCAGCATGTCGATGATCTTGCGCGCGAAGAGATGGCAGTGATCTCCGGTTCGCGCGGTCACGAGGTCGCCGTCCACCACGACATCCTGGTCGGTATAGACGGCGCCCATGTTTCGGACGTCGCCGAGCAAATTGTTGTGCGCCACGACCCTTCGGCCCCTGACGAGTTCCGGCGCCGGGGCCACGAGCCACATGCCGTGGCAGATGATCCCTTTGATGATGTCCTTCTCGGCAAACGCCCGCTGGAGAAAACGCGTGGCCGGCGGCAGTCTGGCGACGTCTTCCGTGTAGCGCAGCCGATCCGAGACCATGGCCGAAGGTACGATGATCGCGGCGAAACTCTTCAAGGCAGCGTCGTCCATGTTTTCGAAACTTTCCCTGCATTCGAAGGGTATCTGGTACTCGTGGCCTTTGAAGACGATCACGTCGCGGCCCCACATCCGGCTCAGGAAATGAAGCTCCGCCCCTTCTTCCGGGAAGCGGTGCTGATAGTAGAAGATCTCCTTTTCGTAGAAATCGCTCTCGATCAAAACGGCGATTTTCTTCCCCTGCAGTTTCACCTCGGCACCGCCCCCGCGCCTTTCACGCGTACGTCCCGTCGGGATAACGCACGACGCCGGCGAAATGCGTCGCTATCTTTCCCTTGCGAAGCGCCCAATTGTCGTAGAAGCTCATCGAGGAAGCGGAGCCGTCCATCCCGACCACGTCCACGCTTTCGACGATCATGAGACTGTTTTCGGTTTCCGCCCACTGATCGATCTTCGAGCTGAGGCTTTTCAAGCCCATGAAGTTGCCCGTGAAAAAGTCCCGCAGCTCGCTTCGGCCCTTCACGTAGCGCGGCCTGCGACCTTCCGTGAGCGTACCGATCAGGAGGGCGTCCTCGGCATATTGATCGAGGATGCCCTCCACGTTTTTCGATTTGATGAAACCGATATGCTCGCGGTAGAGCCTGCCGAGAGGAGTGTCGGGCGGATCGCGCTTCGGCGGAGCCTTGCCCGGAGGGAAGCCCGTACCATCCGCATAGGATCCGTCGGGATAGCGGACGGTGCCGGCGAAATGGATGGCGATCTTACCCTCGCGCAGCTGCCAGTTGTCGTAGAACTCGACGCTGCCGCGGGAGCCGTCGGCGCCCGTCGTACCGATTTCCTCCACAATCATCAGGGTCGACTGCGTCTCCGCCCACTGGTTGATGTCGGACGTGAGATCGCTCAGGCTGAAGATCCTGCTTTTGAAGAAAGCCTCCAACTCCCCTTTCCCGCATACGTACAGAGGTTCCCGATTGTCGGTGAGGGTGCTTATAAGAAGGCAGTCCTCGCTGTATTGGCCAAGCAGGGAGTCCAGGTTCTTGGATACGATGGCCCTTATGTGCTCCTGATAGAGCTTCCCCAAGGGGGAGTCCGGCGGCTTTCCCATTTACTTTTTACCGAAGGCGCTCAGGATGGGGCCGGTGTCGATATGATTCCACAGGTAGGTGATCTTGCCGTTGCGCACTTTGCACTTGTGGACCAGCCATGTGTTGTAGTCGGTCTTTGTGGGCTTCGCATGGGCCTGGTCGTGAAGGATGACGATCACCGTCGAGCCTTGAACCACGAACTCGGTTTGTTCATACGATCGGAACTGCACCGTCTCGTCCAGGACCTTGAAGAACTGCTGCAGGCCCGCATGGCCCTTGAAGGTGCCCGCGAAGGGCAGGCGCGGATCGGGCTCGGTCTTCACGCCTTCGTCTCCTTCCCCGACATGCCAGACGACATCGTCGGACTGCAGCTCCAGCACCGTCTTCAGATCGCCCTTGCCGAACGCGGCATACATCTTCTTGACCACGTCCAGCGCGGTCTTCTCTTCCTGACTCAGCTCTGCGCTCATTGCTCCCTCCTCATGAAGTGCTGCGACTCACAATGCAACGGAGCCCTTCATGGGCCGCAGCTCCTCGACGATATATGTCGCTATCACCGGTTTCTGCGTTTCCGGCGATCGCTTCACGACCCACGTCTGGTAGGCATCGAAGCCCAGCCACTCGCTTTTCGCTGCCGGAGGCTTCCACCTGTGCGCCTGCCAGTTCACGACCACTTTTACGTCGGCGGTGTCCCCCGAAAGGTCGACATCCACCTTTTTCACCTCGTGCACTTCGTCGAAGAAGAATCGCATTACACCTTGATACCATCCCTCGAACCCGGACCATCCGCGAAGCGTGCCTTCCGGAAAGCGCATCTCCAGTCCCTTGTCCAGCAGCATGGGCAAGAGCTCCACCATCGGCGCGTGCACATCGAGCTTCTCGTACCAGACCTTGGCGAGGCTCTTCACTTCTTCGGCGCTCAGACCTTTGTTATCGCTCATCGTTCGACTCCCCCCTCTGCGATACCCGTTCGGTTCGCATATTCACTCTGCCTTCGAGCCGGGTACCCGGCTCGTGATCACGAGGTCGATCAGATACGGTCCCTCCGTTTCCAGCATCGCCCTGACCGCCGGCTCGACCTCCTCGGGAGACTGGACCCGCGCCGCGGGAACGCCCAGCGCGCGGGAGAGCGTCGCGAAGTCGATGACCGGATCGCCGAGCTTGAAGGATTCCGGGAAGGGACGCTCGACGATTCCTCTTTCCTTCCAGTATTGGAGAATGTTGAGCTCCAGAAGCATGTAGCTTCGGTTGTTGCACACGACGAATTTGGCGCCGATCCCATGGTGGGCCGCGGTCCACAGAGCCTGGATCGTGTACATGCCGCCTCCGTCTCCCGTGAAGCCCACGACGGTTTTCTCGGGATTCGCGAGCTTCAGGCCGAGGGCGCCGGGGATGCCTACGCCGAGCGAACCGCCCCTGGTCTGGAAAAAATGTCCCGGCAGGCGGGGTGGCAGGTACCGGGTCAGCTCCGGCGAGCAGGTGAGGGCTTCGTCGAAAATTACCGCATCGATCGGAAGGCGGCGAGCCAACTCCTCCATGAACCGCGAAGCGTGGAGGGGGACTTCGTCGCGGACCTCCGCGTCGAAGTCCAGCTGTTTCTTCCTTTTTTCCTGTTCTGCCGCGGTGATCGCGGCCTTCCTCGTCCGGGCCGCGTGCGCCCTGTCTCCTTTCAGGAGCGGCTCGAGAGCGGAGGCCAGCAGGGAAAGGGTGAGCTTGGGATCGCTAACCACGCCCAGGTCCACCCGGTGGTTCTTGGCGATCTCGTAGGCGTTCAGGTCGATATGGATCACCTTCGCGTCCGGGGCGAAGACTTCCCCCAGATGGGGGAAAACTTCGGGGAGCATGTACGTACCGCAGATGAGATTGACATCGCCGCGAGAAGTGATCGGAAGACTCGACTCGCCGAACATATGGCCCGTCTGTCCCCGGTAAAGCGGATTCGCATAACTTACGTCGAGCTCGCCGGCATCGACTCCCCATATTTCCGCTCCCAGCAGCTCTGCCACCCGTGCCACCTCTTCCTGCGCGCCGGAAAAGGCCACACCGTCTCCTATGAACATCATGGGCCTGTCCGCCCGGGCCAGGAGCGCCGCCGCTTCCTGGATGAAGCTCGTCTCCGGAACGACACGCGTGCTCGGGATCAATGTCGGGAATACGGGTTCGACACAGGGACTGTCCAGAACGTCGGCAGGGAGACAGACGTACACCGGCCCCGTCGGCGGAGTGCCGGCTATCTTGATCGCCCTGCGGATGGTACGAAGCAGGGAGGAGTGCTCCATCACCATGGTGGACCACTTGGTGACCGGTCGGGCGAAGGCGACCAGATCGGCAGCCATCTGGGCGTCCATAGGCATGAATTTCAGTCCGGCATCGGCTCCGATGATCACGAGCGGCGAGTGCCCTCGCATCGCCTGATACAGCGCACCCACGGCATTGCCCAGGCCGGGGCTGCTGTGAATCTGGACTAGCGCGGGCCTTCCCGTGGCACGGGCATAGCCGTCCCCCATCGTGAGGGCGACCGATTCCTGGAGCGTGAGGACGTACTTCATCCTCGGGTATTCGCGAACGGCGTCCAGGAATCCTTGCTCCACCGTCCCGGGATTGCCGAACATGTACTCGATGCCGTCCGCCAGGAATTGCTCGATGATCGCATACCGCCCGGACTTGATCTCGACTCGCTCGCCGCTCCGTTGCTCTTCCACTCACCACCCCCATCGCTTCAGGTCGTTCTCGAGGACATCGACGAGCAGCTCTCCGCACTTGCGGGAATCGGCCGTCGATCGGCTGGTGACGAAGGGATAGTCCACGATCGCCGAAAGCCTCCTCCCTACGCCGCTGTGATACCCGCCCTGCGGACCCGTGGCATCGCGGAGGATGAACTCCAGGGGATAGGGCGGAGGGCCCATATTGAAGTCGGTCCCCATGAAGCCTGTCCCGTCCTTGTAGTCGTATTCCAAGGGATGGCCGGTCACGTGTTTGCCCCATATGATGCTTTTGCGGTCGTACCAGTCGCGCGCGAACGCAAGGCACGTGACGCCGTAGCATTCCGCCGCGATGGGCTTGCCCTGCTTGTAAAACCCGAGAATCACGTCGTGCAGTCGCTGGTTGTTGACCATGTCGACAATCGGTCCGCTTCCGCCGACGAGAAGGAGCGAGTCGAATTCCCTCAACGATTCCTGCGCCTTGTCCACGGCGTCGTTGTAGGCCTCGAGCTCGCGCAGGTAGTTCTTCGCGCTGTAGTACGGCCGTTCGGGGAACCAGGTCGACAGGTTTTTCGGTTTGGCGATCCGGTCCGATTTGTCGATTTCCCTGGTCTTCTTCGCGTAGTACTCCGAGGTGACTTTGCAGTCCAACGGCGGGTCGAGGTAGTTTTCATCCATGCTGGGTGGAAGAGCGGGCGGCCTCTTTCCTTTGGAAGTCATGAATACCGTCTCATAACCCTTCGCATCCAGGACGTCGAGCGGTCCGATGAGCTCCTCGCCCCAAAAGCCCCATTCGGACAAAACGACAAGAATCTTCTTCATTACGATCCCCTCCTCATTCGTGCAAAGGAACGCCGCTTCGGGCGCTCCGCGATGTTCGTCTTTACGATGCCGCCGGCCCGGTCGCCGAGGCCGTGTCGGTGACCGGGCTTCGGGCGAGCGTCTGCAGCGGCTTGTACTTCATACGGTTGAAAGGGATATTCGGTCGGTCGTATTTTTCAACTATCAGTTCTATCCGTGCCCCGATGTTTTCTTGTAACTTCTCGCGCGCTATGACGACCTTCTCGCCTTCACGTCCGAAAGTCTCCGACGCCGCGCGTCCTATGCCCGAGCTCCCGCCGATGGCGAGAGCCACTGCGCCCTTGATCCCTTTCACGTGATTCTCCTTGTGTGTGAGACGGATTTATGTATAAGGCTTGGTTAGTGTCCGGACGAAGGAGGAGGGGAAGAGATAGCCGTAAGCGGGTCATAGACATAAAGTAATGATTAATGATGACAGAAACGCTAGTCAATAAAAATACTTTCTTACCCAATAGCCTCGATGCGCGGGCGGATCTTCATCGCAGCGTGCATTTCCGGGGCAATGCATCTTACGGCATCGTCGGGCTCGAGTCGCGCCGGAGCCTGGCGCTGTCCTCGCGGGGGCTTTCGCCGAAGAATCGTTTGAACTCGCGACTGAACTGGGAGGGGCTCGAGTAGCCGACGCGCTCGGCGGCCAGTCCCGCGCCCAGGCCTTCCTGGGTCATGAGCATGCGCGCCTTGTGGAGCCGGATGCTCTTGATGTACCGGAGGGGCGAAGATGAGGTGACCGCCTTGAAGTTGTGGTGGAAGGCGGAGATGCTCATATTGGCCTCGCCGGCCAGACTCCGGACGCTGAGGTCCCGCGAGTAGTCCTCGTGGATGCGCTTGAGGACTTTGGCGATCTGGGCGAAATGCGAGTCCCGGGCGACGACCGCACGCAGGGCGATTCCGTGGGGCCCCCTGAGCACGTGATAGCTGATTTCGCGGATGATTTGCGGACCGAGAATGCGGCTTTCGGTCTCGGAGCGGAGACACTCGAGGAGGCGGACGGTGGCGTCCATGAGTTCGGCCGTCAGCGGGGTGGAATAGATGCCGGTGGTCGATTCGGGCGCGGTGAGGCCATCGTCCATCTCGGCGAGGAGCTCGCCGAGCACGCGGCTGTCCATGGAGATGGCGACCGCGAGGAAGGGCTTGCCGGGCTCGGCGACGGTCTCGCACTCGAAGGGCAGGGGCACCGAGAGGACGAGATAGTTGTTCGGGTCGTAGACGTAGACCTTGCCGCCCAGGTAGCCGATCTTCCGCCCCTGCCCGACGACGATGATACCGGGCTCGTAGATGCTGGGGCCGCGGGGCGAGCGGTCGGCGACGCGGATGAAGTGCACGGCTTCGAGACGGGAGGGACTGTGGCCCTGACCCGCGGCGAGGAGGTCGAGGAGCTCGACGAGTCGGGTCCTCTCGGGCCGGTCGGCGGCGGTCCGGCCGAGGGGCTCGGAGACGCGACCGATGGCAGCGGGGCCGGGCGAATGGCCGGTCGGCCCAGGCGCCGCGGAATTCGAGGCCGTGGGGATACCGAGCTTCTTACTCTGCATTAGACGAATATACCATCTTCCCCGGGCTTTTGGGTTAATTCCGTTCAGGAGCAGGAGGATTAGGCAAGTTTTGGACAGAAACGTGTATTGAGAAGTTCCGTGCAGATCGCTACCCTGGCTCCCAACATACCTACAGCAAGGAGGGACTACATGTCCGAATCGAAGGTCTACTGGATCGACCTCAGGACCACGCCGGCGATGTCCATGCTGAAAAAGCTGGACAAGCTCCTGCGGGCTGCGGGCCTCGCCAGCCTCGATCTTTCCGAGAAGTACACGGCCCTCAAGATTCACTTCGGCGAGTCGGGGAACATGTCCTACATCCGGCCTCCCTACGTGGCGGTCATAGCCAATCTCGTCCGCGAGCTGGGCGGCAAGCCCTTCCTGACCGATTCGAACACTCTGTACTCGGGCAGGCGGCACAACGCCTACGATCACATCCGCGCAGCCTTCGAGAACGGCTTCTCGCGCGACGCGACAGGCTGCGACATCATCGTGGCCGACGGGCTCAAGGGCAACGACTTCGTCGAAATGCCGGTTGAAGGGGGCATACATTGCTCGAGCGCCAAAATCGGCTGCGCCGTAGCCGAGGCCGACGCCGTACTGTCGGTCACGCACTTCAAGGGACACGAACTCGTGGGCTTCGGCGGGGCTATCAAGAACCTGGGCATGGGCTGTGCGAGCCGCGCGGGCAAGAAGTTCCTGCACGAGGTCTCGCATCCCGTCATCGACCGCGAGGCCTGCACCGGCTGCGGTACCTGCGTGAAGAACTGCGCCTCTGAGGCGATTACCCTCGACGCCGAGCGCAAGGCGGTCATCGACCACGAAGCCTGCGTCGGCTGCTGCCAGTGCGTGGCCGTCTGCCAATTCGGAGCCGCCCGGGCCTCGGAGGGCTCGGCCAGCAAGGTCTGCAGCGAGCGTATCGTGGAGTACACCGAGGCCATCCTGCGCGGAAGGCCCGCCTTCCACGTGAGCTTCGTCATGAACGTGTCGCCCAACTGCGACTGCTGGGGTACCAACGACGCCCCCCTGGTGTCCGATATAGGAATCTTCGCGAGCTCGGATCCGGTGGCCTTGGATCAGGCCTGCGTGGACGCGGTGAACGCGGCCCCCGCGATAGCCGGCACCGTGCTCACCGATAAGCACTACCCGGGCTCGGGCGAGAAGTTCGGGCATATCCATCCCGACACCGACTGGGCCTTCGGCCTCGATCACGCGCAGAAGCTGGGGCTCGGCACGAGAAAGTACGAGTTGGTCAAGGTCTAGGAGAGTCCTCGAGGGTTTTGAGAATGCTTTGGGCGTCGCCCGGCACGAGATCCGCCTTTAGAACCCGTTTCTCAAACGATTCTCTTCGAGCGGCTTCATCATTTCCCGTTGCCGGTCATGATGCGCTGAATGATCATTCAACGCGACGGGCTGCGAAGAATTTCAATTCGAGCCTTGAGCCAGCTTTCTCGAATCGGTCTGTTTTGTACTTGTCGCATGGGAGTTCGAGGCAGTACCGGCTTGGCCTTTGGATTCAGGGCGTCGAAGGCCAAGAGTGCGGCCCCGATCGCCGAGGCCGAGCCGGGATGCCCCGCCGGACAGTACCACTTCCCGAACCGGAATCTTCCACGCGCGGATCTCGCCGAGAAGGGCTGCGAGCTCCATTGCAAAGCCTTCATAAATCCCTCGCGCAATTGCACTGCGGGTCGTTCCTGAGGTGAGGCCAGCGAGACTTGCCGTCCGGTGAATATCGGGATGGGGCGCGCCCGAACCTCCTAGGTAGGGAAAGAAATCCGGTATCGAAGCGTCGTCCTGACCTACGCGATTCGTCGCCAGAACGTCCAATCCGTCCAGGTCGGTGTCGAAAAGCTGCGCAGCCCACTGAAGTGCAGGGCCGCAAACTGGAACCGTGGCGATGACGCCGTTGATTCGCGGCGATGTGCCGGGCAGTAGGTGAAGGGCTTCGTCCCAGCCCTCGGGAAGCTCCGCGAGCCGAGTCGGGACCGAGATTACCGCCGAGGTGCCAAGCGAAATCGAGGCTCTACCTTCATCGAGGCTCCGACCGCCCGCGCCGCGGCGGCCTGATCACCGGCGCCGACGACCGATGTAGCCATCTTTCCATGCCTTGACGACTGCGCCGCAGGAACCCACGATAGAGGAGGGCGTAGCGACCTCGGGCAGTGCGCGTTCGGGGATCCCTGCGGCACCCAGTATTTCTGTGTCCCAGACGCCCAGAAAAGGGTTGTAGAGCTGGGTGCCGGTGGCCTCTGACGAGTCCGTGGCTACCCGGGAGCCGGGATCCAGCGCCAATCTGAGATAATCTTTCGCGCTCAGAAGAGCGAAAGTTTTTTCTGCTAGGCTAGGATCGCTCGCAGTGGCATACAGCCATTTCGCGAGCGTAAAATCCGGAAGAGGAATGTTGGCTGTCCTCTGCAGTAACCCTCCAGGGAAGAAACGCCCCACAAAGTCAGCGAGTGCCTTCTCCCCCTGCATATCCAACCACAGCAGCGTGGGCGGAAGCACCGAGCGGTCGGCCGCGAGCGCAATCAGGGCGTGCATTTGGCCGGTGATACCCAAGCCGCGTGGCGATGCGACCTTCAGCTTCGACAAAGCCATCCGCGCGCAGCGGACCCACAGCTCGAGCGAGCGGACGGGCAGGCCGCCCTCCGTGTAGGGCTCCGTCACCTCACGGATGACGGCGACCGAATCCAGCGATGCCTCGATGACGACGGCCTTGAGTGATGAAGTGCCGACGTCTATACCTATGAATTGGTCCGATGCGGCGCTCATCCCTTTACAGCCCCTTCCAGTGTCCCGTCCCGGCAATTCGTTCGCACAAGCGCTGTATCTTGGCAAGGATCGAATCAGCGGTCGCGGTCCAAACGAAAGGCTTGAACGCCTTGTTGTACTGTTGGACGAAGGTCTCGATCTTCCGAACCAACTCTCTCACTGATTTGAACGAGCTCCGCCGAATAGCCTTGTCGGTGATGATGGCGAAGAAGCGTTCGACCTGGTTGAGCCATGAGCTGTACGTTGGGATGAAATGGACATGCCAGCGGAGTCGAGCGGCCATCCACGCCTTGACCTTGGGATGCTTGTGCGTGGCGTAGTTGTCCACGACCATGTGGATATCCAGCTCCAGCGGCACCGACGAGTCGATCTCGCGAAAGAATGAAAGAAACTCCTGGTGGCGGTGCCGGGGCTTGCAGGAAGTGAGCACCTCGCCGTCGAGCACATTGAGCGCGGCGAAGAGCGTGGTCGTCCCGTGACGGATGTAGTCGTGCGTCACGCCTTCCACGTAGCCGAGCCCCATCGGCAACATGGGTCGGGTCCTTTCCAGCGCCTGGCATTGGCTCTTCTCTCGTCCACACAGAGCACAATCGCGTTCATCGGCGGATCAAGGTAGAGCCCCACGACATCGCGGAGCTTCTCGATGAAGAAGGGATCGGTCGAAAGCTTGAAGGAATCCTGCCGATGAGGCTGAAGGCCAAAGGCCGTGAAGTAGCGATGGACGCCGGTCTTGGAGATGCCCGTCTCCGCGGCCATCGAGCGGACGCTCCAGTGGGTCGCGCCATCCTTGGGCTTCGTCTTCAGGGTAGCGTTGACCAGCTCGGCGATCTTCTCGTCGGAGATCGTGCGTGGCGCACCGGGCCTCAATTCGTCGTAGAGGCCTGCAATCCTGCCCTTATCGTCTCATAGTCCTATCTCATATCAAAAGGCGCTTGTGACTATGGGGAGTCGACATGGAGCAAAGCTCGCGAAGAAAAGTCTAGACTCGCCGATTGGCCGAAAGGTTCAATGTGATGCAGAACGAGTTCCGCGCCTTGGTCTCCTGGACCTTTTCTGTGGCCCTCACGACCGGCGGGCGCCTCGGCGAGATCAACGCCCTGCAGCTTCGCAATGTCGGCGACGATCGTCTATATATCAGCCACAGCCGGGGCTTCGCCGACGGGCTAAAGGCGACGAAGAACCGCGAGGAAAGAGATGTGAGATATTGTCAATAGTTGTGGATTGGAAATCTGAACGATTTTCCGGTCAGGCCGCCGCTTCATCAACCCGCTCTCCATTCACAAACTTTACTCCCGCTTCCACGAGTGGGATGAATTTGAATCCGTCTAACTTGCGCCAACCCTGTTCTGCCTCCCTGCAAAGCTTGTAGACCATTGCCAGCGTTGCCTTGCGAGTCCCGTTGCCCTTCGTTCGCCGGTGGCGTAGGCGTACCGTCGCGAAGGTCGACTCGATGGGGTTCGTGGTGCGCAGGTGGAGCCAATGAGCGGCAGGGAAATCGTAGAAGGCGAAGAGGTCGTCCTTGTCCTTCACCAGACATTCCACGGCCTTCGGGTACTTGTCGCCGAAGGAATTGACGAAGAGGTCGAAGGCTTTGAGCGCGTCCTCACGGGTGGGCGCAAGGTACTGGTCATGCAACATTCCCTTAGCCTTGTAAACGTCAAATTAACCACCTCTCGCCCTCAGGCGGCCGCGTGGCGATGGTAGATACCTGGAGGTATCACCATGCGGAGAACACAGGGAGAATGGGTGAGGATCGTGGCGCGTTATCAGACGAGCGGACTGTCGGTACGACGTTTCAGCGCGGACGAAGGCGTCAGCGAGCAGAGCCTGAGGAACTGGACGCGGAAGCTGGTCGGGCCGAGATCCATAGAAGCCCAGAAAGACACGGAGTTTGTCGAGATCGTGGCAAGCCCGCTATCGCGATCCATAAATGGGGAAAGCGTCGCCACTGCAGCTGGGGACGGATTCGTCATCAGGCTTGAGAGCTGCGTGTGCATCGAAGTACGGCCCGAGGTCGATCGTACTCTGCTCGAGTGGCTCCTGACGCTTTTAAGGCAGTCGTCATGAATGTCGATCTCGACAAGGCGCGCATCTTCGTCAGGCCCGGTGCTACGGACATGCGCAAGCAGATCAACGGTCTTTCGATCGTCGTCGAAGCGGAGATGAAACAGGAGCCGTTCTCAGGAAATCTTTTTCTGTTCTGCGGCCGGACAAGGACCTTACTGAAGGCGCTGTACTGGGACCGGAACGGATTCTGGCTTTCGCTGAAGCGACTGGAAGAAGGCAGGTTCCCCTGGCCTTCCGACAGCGGGGAAGCGCGCGAAATAGATCGCGATCAGATCCTAATGCTGTTGCGCGGGATCGACTTCTGGCGGGAACACCGGAGCCTATCATTCAAGACCGTATTATAACGAAAGGTTAGCCGAAACCACGTCGTTCATGGTAGAGTAAACTATGATGAACGACGCAAATGCCAGTGGTTCTGGAGCCTTGCCAGGGGCTCGGGATATCGAGACTGCCATGAGGACGATCGCCGCACTGCAGAGTGAGGTCCTGGCCCTGAAGCAGATCACAACGCAGCAACAGGAAGAGATCAGGATACTCAAGGAGCGGCAATTCGGCAGGAAGTCGGAAAAGTTCAGCGCGGAAGACATCAATCAAGGGAAGCTGTTCAACGAAGCGGAGGTGCTTTCAACCTCACCTGAAGGCGAGGAGGCACAGGAGACCGTACGCATCGTCAAGACGGTCTATACGAGAAGGAAGCGGGGGCGGAAGCCCCTCTCAGCCCAGCTTGCGCGTATCGAGTTGCTCGTCGATATAGGCGAGGACGAGAAGAAGGCGGTCCCCGAAGGCTACGAGCTTGCGCGCATCGGCGAGGAGACGAGCGAGCAGGTCCACGAGATCCCGCAGAAATATGTGGTGATCCGTACGGTTCGTCCGAAGTACATAGTAAAACCCCTGGCAGGGAGCGGAATGCCGAAGCTCTCCGATCCGCCGCATATCCTGATCGCGTCCGTCCCTGCGCGGATCCTTCCACGCAGCATCGCGACGCCATCGCTGCTTGCATCGGTGCTCATCGGCAAGTTCTGCGACGCTCTGCCCTTCTATCGGCAGGAGCGGATGTTCAGTCGCTTCGGCCTGGATATCAGCCGTCAGGACATGGCCAATTGGGCAATCGCGGTCTCCCTCAAGCTTGCCGCGCTCATCGACCTCATGAAACGTGAGCTTCTTTCGGCTCCCTTCCTGCATTGTGACGAGACACCCTTCCAGGTCATGGATGAGGCAGGCCGCAAGAACACGACGCTGTCGTACATGTGGGTGCTCACCGGCGGAGCGGGCACACACCGGGTCGTACTCTTTCGGTACAACCCGACGCGGGAAGCGGATTTCATCTCGACCTTCCTCGCGTCATATGTGGGCTTCATGCAGACCGACGGTTATGCCGGCTATCAGGCGATCGGCGAGAAGGACGGGATCATCCATGTAGCCTGCTGGGCACATGCCAGGCGCCGTTTCGTCGAGGCCTTCAAGGCGGCGAACAGGAAAGGCACCGCCGACGAGGCGATCGGGTTCATCAGGGAAATGTACAAGGCCGAGCGGGCGCTGCGAGAAAAGCATTTCGCCGAGAAGGGCTCCCGCGATGCGGACGCTTTCATGAGGGAGCGAAAGGAACGTGTCGAGCCGGTCTTGGCCGAGCTTAAAGCCTGGCTTGACGCGAAGGTCCTGGAGGTTCTTCCAGGAAGCGCACTTGGGACTGCGATCTCGTACACCCTCGATCTCTGGCCGCGCCTGATACGCTATCTCGATTGTCCCTGGTTAACCCCAGATAACAACGAAGCGGAGCGGTCAATTCGACCGTTCGCAATTGGTCGAAACAATTGGGTGATAGCAGGAAGTCCGCGCGGAGCCGCCGCGAGTGCCGATCTCTACTCTCTGATCGAGACCATCAAACTGAATGGCCTGGAGCCCTACTTCGCCCTGCGGTACATCTTGACGAGGCTGCCGGAAACTCCACCGGATGGACTTGTCTCACTTCTGCCCTGGAATCTCGATCCCGCCACCTTCCATGAGTTGACAGTCGAAGATGCCCGCATTTCCCTAGCTTCAATTCCAATCGATCCTCAGAAGACCTGACCGAGCCATCGCCTCCGCCGGCCACGCAGACATGGCGGGGGGTGTGGAAGATTGGACGTTTACTTAGCCTTCGCCTGGAGCGACTTGGGGAGCTTGTCCAAAACGTTCCCGGTCTTGTGGAACCAGCACCGCTGGATACGCGTCTCTGGCCATACCTCCGCGGCGGCGGCCTGGAAGCCCATCGCGCCATCGCATACTGCGAGCACCGGCGCTTTCTCAAGCCCACGGGAGCGCAGATCGAGGAGAATCTCCTTCCACGACTGCGCACTTTCGCGGTAGCCATCGGATACAGCAAGCAATTCCTTGTTGCCGAATGAATCGGCGCCCATGACGACGAGCAGCCAGGCGCGTTCGTCCTCAAGCCGCGCATTGCAATACACGCCGTCTGCCCAGACGTAGACATAGCGTTTCCCTGCAAGGTCCCGTCTCGACCACTCCCCGTACTCCTCGGTCCATATCTCCTTCAGGCGCACGACGGTACTCGCCGAAAGTCCCTTCGCCTGAGGACCAAGGATCGCCTCCAACGCCGTCGGAAAGTCGTCGGTTGAGATGCCTTTGAGATACAGCACCGGCACGAGGGTATCGATGCTTGGCGCCCGCCGCATGAAGGGTGGGAGTATCCGGCTCGTGAACCGCTGCTCTCCCCTGGCGCTCAATGCCCGGTCATCCACGCGGGGACGCGTGATGGCAATCGGCCCCGCTCCGGTGAGCACGGTTCGCTCGGGCATGACGCCATTTCTCACCACCAGACGTTTCCCCTCCTCGTCGACGAGATTCTTGAACCGCGAAAGATGCTCCTCAATCTCTGCCTCCAACGCGGCTTGCAGCATCTTCCTCGCCCCTTCACGCACGATGATTTCCAGCGCCCCCATGGTCTCGGGCGTTGCCTTGATTCGAGTCTCGATGATAGTCTTGCTCACGGACGTTCTCCTTCCCGGCGGTTGTGTTTGGCGACAAAACCTTACCGTGAAGAAACGTCCGTTTTCTATTCCGTCCACAAGAATCGATCATATCTCAAGAGATGTCCCCTACTACCTATCGTCCGCGACGCGCTCCGTGACCTGGGAGAAGAAAACCTGCACTGGACGAGCGACGAGCGCTTCGTCTTCTATGACGTCCTCGCCGACATGCCGCTGGACGCGAAGTTGCTCGGGAACGGATTTGTCGAAGCGCTGCACGCGATAAGGATCGACGAAGCGACCATGCGCGCCCGCGGCCTTGTGTTTCATTCGCTCCGGCACTGCTTCGCGACCGCGCTGGCGGACCGTATCGACCAGAGGCGGGCGATGAAGGTCACGGGGCACAGGACGTCGGTAGTCTTCGAGAGCTACGCGAACCACGAGAGCGAGAACGATCTCGCGAGTATCGGGAGGGCTTCGGAGGACGCATTCGGGAAGGTGCTCGAGTTTTCATAGTAGACGCGAGCATGGCACCCGATAAGCGGTTCGCCGATGCGCTCCCACCCGACATCCGCCGCGTCGCGTATCCTCGCGATGATCCCTTCGACAAAGACTTCGAGTGCTCGCAAGCCTTTGCCTCCCCCTCGCTCACCAACACGGTCGCCATGTTCACGCTGGGTGTCGAACACGGAGGATATCCTCATCGTGTCGGGACCCATCAGCCGGGCAAGTCCGTCGCGCTCGCCGGGTGGCCATCGGCTGCTTTCTCCGACAATGCCAAGGCCGAGATTCACAACCGCTCGCTCGGCATACCGCGGAAGATCATTCGCTATGCCTCCTGACGTTGTTCGATGGCGCCGCGCAGCAATGCTCGATCATCGACGGTGCAGATATTGTGCCTGATGAGGTTTAGGCTACATTCATCACATCAGCTGGCAATGTCGGGTGGCGACATTCGGCATTGCCTTCTGGCGAGGGGTAGTAAGGAGATACTGCGAAGGGGGCAAGCGTCGCGGGCGAGGAACAGCCTCCACGGCTTGATAGGGCTATTGACAGCGTATTAGCATTCTCGCATTATTTGTTATTGGGAACGGTTCTAGTTCTTAAAAATAGACTTCGTCTTATATACCTTTCCATAAAGGATAGACTTCGAACTGATGCCTAGACATAGTAGAATCCCTCACTTGGATACGGTGCCTCAAGTCGGCAAGCGGATAGGCGGCGAGTGAAAAGATGCAAGTTACGATCATAGATATTGCTCGATATACCGGCATCTCGAAAAGCACCGTATCTCGGGCTCTCAATAAAAGCGGCCCTGTCTCCGAAGAGACGAGGAAGAAGGTCCTGGAGGCCGTCGAGGTCTTACGCTATAGGCCGAACGCCGTCGCGAGGAATTTGGCCCGAAAGCGCTCCAATTCATTTTCCCTAATCGTTCAGGACATCAGGAACCCGTACTATGGCTACGCGAGCTGGTACGCCGAGCGGCTTTTTCGAAAGCGGGGATATAGTCTCGATATCTTCAACGCCGACAACGATCTGTCGCTCGAGAAGAGCGCTCTGGAAAGCGTAAAGTATCGGCGCGTGGATGGCCTTCTCTGCATAGGCGGCGATAAGGACGCGACGAATATCATAAACTTTTATTCTCAAGAAGGCATTCCGATAGTACTCATCGACCGGGAAATTCAAGGTTACGATATACCTATGGTCAACCTCGACAACCCGTATGGCGCGAAGATCGCTACCGACTACCTCTTCGAGTTGGGCCATAAGCGCATCGTATTCGCCACCTCAGATCTTACCCTGCCGGAGCGCCACCGGATGGAAGGTTTCGCCAGCTCGTGCCGTGAGCATGGGGTACCACAGGAGGACATCCTCGTAATCTCACAGAGCGAAGCATTGTGGACGGAGGGCATCTTCGCCGAGTTCGAGGACCTTTTCGCCTTGAATGAGCCCCCGACCGCGGTATTCGCCTCCAACGATATAAAGGCATTGCGGATCATCAGGATATTGAGACGCAGGGGATACTCGGTGCCTGAAGATGTCTCGATCATGGGCTATGATGATATCGATATCTCGTCCATCGTCGTACCCTCGCTGACCACCATCCATCAGCCGATCCACGACATGATCGAGACCGGAGCGGAAATGCTGCTGGATATCGTGGATGGCAAGACTATCAGGCCGACGCGCGAAATGTCCAAGCCCTGGCTGGTGACCCGGGAATCGACTCGGGCGTTCACCTGAATGCTGCGCCTTCCTTGAAATGCATCCATTGGCGCGCGAGGGCCGCGGCTTTTTCCGAGAATTGCTTGTAGAACTCGAACAGCTCCCCATAGCGTTTCGCCCTCTCGGGGTCGGGGTCGAAGCGTCTTTCGATCCGAACGAGCCGCTCGATCGCAGAAGCTGCGGACCCAAAGGCTCCATCGGCAATCCCGGCCAGGATCGCCACCCCGAGAGCCCCGGCCTCGGATACGGCCGGGCGCACGAAAGGCCTGTTCGTAATATCAGCGCATATCTGTACTGCCGCAGCCGACCTGCTTCCCCCTCCGACCGCCTTGTAATTCTCGATCGGGACGCCTATGGAGTCGAGGTTCTCGACCGATACCTTCAGCGCGAACATATTCCCTTCGAGGATTGCCTTCAATATTTCTCCTCTCTTGGTGTAGTTGCGGAGTCCGAGGATCACACCCGAGGAATCCGAGACGAAATCGGGTGGGCCCATGGGGGCGAAGTGGGGCAGCACCAGGAGAGGGCCGGGAGCCGGGGGAAGCTCCTCGAAAAGTTCCTCATAGATGTCCGCGCCTCGTTCCGTCCCCGATTTGCTCGCGGCGCCGGCGAAGGTATCCCTGTACCATTTTATGATCGAGCCGCCCATGTGGTAAGCGAAGCTGACAAACGCTCCCGCTACCGCGTGATGCTCGACGTTGAGGCCGAATTCGACCATACGCCGGGGATCGGCATATCCCTCGTGTATCGCAAGGATAGTCGGGAATGTTCCCATGCCGTACATGGCCTCGCCCGGCCTTATCGCACCGCATCCGAGAGCGTTCGCGCACTGGTCGTGAGTCCCGCACACGATGAGGGTGCCCTCCGGCAGTGCAAGTTCCACGGCAAGATGCTTCGAAACCCTTCCGATTGCGGTGCCGGCGGGAACGCATTCAGGCAACTTGTCCTTGTCGACCCCCGAGACGGAGAGGAGTCTGGGAGACCAATCGCAGGTCCCTTTATCGAACAGGAGAAATCTGTTCGCCAGGCTGTAATCCACTTTCGGGTCCGCCCCTAACATGAAGGCCGCGAAGCTGCTCCAATTGAGGAATTTGTACGTGGAATCGTAAAGTTCGGGGCGATGCTCCTTGATCCACATCAGCTTGGTCACCCCGAATTGGGAGCCTATGGTGTTACCGCTGATCCGGAAGCACTCGACGTCGTTGAGCTCGCAGCGAATCGCCTCGACGTAGTGGTTGCCCCGCGCGTCATTTATAAGGATCGATGGTCCGAGGATCTTCCGCTCGGCCGAAACGGGAACTACCGCCTCCCCCATGGACGCGAAGGCGAGAGCGCGCACCGGGTCTTTCTCCGATACCGAAGACGACACTTTCTTGATCGTCGATCGAATAGCGCTCCATACCAAGCCCGAATCCAGCTCGGCGCTCAGCGGCTCGGGCCGGCTGATGTCGTACTCCGCATAGGCCGAAGAGAGTATCTCGCCCGCTTCGGAGAAGGCGATGGCCTTGCAACCCGTTGTGCCGATATCGATGCCCATAAGGCTCATGGCTGATCCCCCGATCGAAGTCTTACTCGCCGAGGCCGAGCCTTTTCGCGGAGCCTCCGAGTTCCATTTTCCCTATCTCCTCTACAGTCGCCCTGTATACCGCATCACGGGCCGTCGCTTCTCCTCGTTCCCGGAATGCCTCGTACGGCGCACGGATGGCCGTCCCGATGTTGATCTTGGCGATCCCGCGCCGTATACCCTCCAGGACGTTATCGGGCTTTATTCCAGTCCCCCCGTGGAGCACGAGAGGGATGCCAGTCCTCTCCGCGAGTATGGAAAGGCGCTCGAGGTCGAGCCGGGCCTCCAGTTTCTTTTCCTTCCTGGCGGCGGCCGTTATCGCTCCATGGATATTTCCGATAGAAACGGAGAGCCAATCGACTCCGGTAGCAAGCACGAAAGCGACAGCTTCGTCGGGGTTCGTAAAGCCCTTACCGCTGACGAAGAGTTCCTCGTATGGGGGAAGCGGACCCGCTTCGTGGCCGAGGACCGCCCCGAGTTCCGCCTCGACGGGAATCCCGGCGGCGTGCGCCATGTCTACGACAGACTTTGTCGCTTCTGCATTTTCCTGAAAAGCCATCCTCGACCCGTCGATCATGACCGATTTGTAGCCGGCCGTCAGGGCCCGGCGAATGATGGGGAGGAACTCCACATTTTTTCCGTCCTCATCAACGGCAGGCACATGGTCAAGGTGCAGCCTCATGAACCTCTCGTCCTTCCTCTTCTCATACTCGTCACGAATCGCCTCGAGACTGATGGATTCGAACTTCTCCCATTCCAACCTAGCGACCTGTATCAGGGCGAAAGTCCCAGTATCAATGATGGCTCGAGCCACCGGTTCCAGCATGGGTATGTAGGGAATGTTGAAGGCCGGCAGCGCCAAATGCAGTTCGCGAGCCCTAGCAATAATCTTTCCCGTATCCGACACGATGGTCGCTCCTTCGATCTCACATGTTGCATAACGGTCCCCCGGCAACTATGTGGTCCAAAAATTGTGAATACGGATTGACAGCTTATCAAACCGTGCTAGACTCAACACTATGACACAGGGATCGGTTTCAGTCTACAATAAAATTGTGATCAATTCAAATCGGAATTACATTGTTAGTGTTGATAATACAATGAAATATGCTGTTAGTGATGGCATATTCAATATTGTAATATTTTGTGGGAACGGTTTTATAATAACCCACGCCAGTACGGACCTATCGTTCAAAAGGCGATCCGAGAGCGTATCGTAAGTCTAAATTCGGTTTCATAAGGAGGGAGTATGGGCAAGAAGAAGATCTCGATCGGCACATGGGCTTTTATCTGGGGCGGGTATAAGGAAGATCCGATACCCTTCGATGTGGTTCTGGATACGCTCAAAAAGCTCGGCTACGACGGTATCGAGTTCGGTGCTTTCGCTCCGCATTTGGAGAGTAACACCGATGCCAACAGGAAGAAGATCGGTAAGATGCTGAAGGATAGGGGTCTCGGCGTTTCCGGCGTTGCCGCTCCCTTCCCTTCGCCGACTACGTCAACCAAGGTGGAATACCTTAGCGCAGTAAAGGCCAACCTCGACGTTTGCAGTGAGATCGGGAGTTCGAAGCTTCGCGTCGATATGGTCGACTCTCCTACAAAGGTGCCCGGCGGCCTGTCGCACGCAGACTGTGTCGCGAAAGTCGCTGAGGTATGGCGCGAGAGCGCCGAGGAATGCGCGAAGCGCGGCATCCGGCTTGTCTGGGAATTCGAGCCGGGCTTCTACCTCAACAAGCCGAGCGAGGTCGTCGATATGGTCTATCGGGTGGACCATCCGAACTTTTCGATCATGTTCGACGCCTGTCACGCATATATGGGCTCTGTAATTAGTGCACGCCACCTCGGGGGAAAGGAAAGCCTTCCGGGCGGGGTCGTCCAGTACGCCCATCTTCTAACGGGAAAAATCGGCGCGATTCACCTCATCGACTCCGACGGCTCTCTTCACGACAACGACACGAGCACTCATGCGCCGCTCGGAACGGGGAAGATCGACTTCGGCAAGGTCATGCCAGCCATCCTCGAAGCCGGATACGACGATGAGTGGTGGCCGATAGACCTCTGCTTCTGGCCCAAGGCTCTCGAGGTCGCCGGGCAGAATAAGAAATATGTCGACACGCTCGTGAAGACATTCGGTTGATCGTCGCGGCGGCCTTCGATCGACATTGATCCCAGGGAGGTTTTGAATGTCCGAGTTGATGAATGCGCAGGTTTTCTACGAAACCGAAAAGATGGAATTTGAAAGGTTGACGATACCGAAGGTTACCGATGTCGATGTACTGGTGAAGGTGAAGAACGTCGGCATTTGCGGTTCGGATCTTTCATATTATTTCGGCATGAGTCCAGTCGGCACTCCGACGGGCAAGGGACCGATCGTCCTCGGCCACGAGTTCACGGGCGAGGTAGTCGAGGTTGGCTCGGTGCCGAAGGCGCTCGGCCTGTTCAAGCCAGGCGACCGAGTCGTGGTCAACCCGGTCCAGTTTTGCGGCGCCTGCCCCGACTGCGCCGCCGGCAATACCCATATGTGCCAGCACGGGAGTGTTCCCGGCGTAACGACCAATGGCGCTTTCGCCGAGTATTGCGTGTCGAAGTACACGGGACTGTTCAAACTCCCCGACGAGATCAGCTTCGCCGCGGGAGCCTGCATCGAGCCGCTCGCGTGCGCGGTGAACGGGCTCAACAAGCTCGATATACGGCCCGGTCAGTTCGTGGCGATTTTCGGGCCCGGTCCCATAGGCATCTGGATGGCCGAGCTCGCCAAGAAGGCATACGGCGCCGGCAAGGTCGCCCTCGTCGGCACGAGGGACTATCGGCTCGAGGCGGGCAAGACGGCGGGAGCGGACTATATCTTCAACGACAAGGAGAGAGGCTCGAAATACTACGTGCCTGATTTGAAGAAAGCCTTCCTCGAGGCGACCGATGGGCACCTCGTCGATCGGCTCATAACGCCCGCAGGTCCCGACGCGGCGCTCGAGACGGCAGTGGAATGCGGTGGGAACTGCTCGATCATAGTTCAATTCGGACTGCCCGACGGCGGCAGTGTTTTCAAGATACCGTCGTTGAGCTTCCATACCATGGACAAGCAGATTCGCTCCGCGTGGCTCGCCCCCGGCGTCTGGCCGCAGACAATACGTCTGGTCCAGGGGAAGCAAGTGAGCATCGAACCATTAATCACCCATAAGGCGTCCTTGCAGGATGTAGGCAAGGCATTGGTCGACCTGAGAAGCCGCAAGGGCAACCCGATCAAGTACGAAATCATTCTATAGCCCGATATTCAAGGCACGCGCGGGGCCCACGAAGTAGTCTTCCTTACCCCGTAGGCGCGCCTCGTCATACCTCAGGGCTGGGAGTAAAGGCATGGATATTAAGCGTTTGATCGACATCGTCGAAAAAGAACTCGACTCGAAGAAGGGTTACTTGAGGCTAAGACCGAGCTGGGTGGCGCGGGATTTCCTGAAGCCCGGAAGGCGTCTAGGCCTTGCGGAAAATGAATACAATGTCGGGCTGCGTGGGTTCATTTGCGAGCGGTGGCTCGCGTCTGAGACCGAGGCCGATAATGCGGTCAAATCCCCGAATGAAGGCCTATCATACCTGGATATCGACGGCGAGGAACTTCTCCTCAGGGATGTGATAGCCGCATGCGGCGAGCTGATTATGGGACGAGAATATGCTGCGAATCATCGCGGACTCGGTCGCCTCGCGAAAATATACGATTTTGAGAGCAGGATATTTTTCCATTACCACCAGACTGCATCGGACGCAGAGGAAACTCGGTCGCAATTCCAAGGAAGAGTCGTACTATTTCCCCACAGGAGTTCCCGTCGGGAAGCATCCGGAAACATTTTTCGGCGTACATCCGTACATCGTCGAACAGCGTAAGCAATATGATATATTCCTTCCGTATCTGCGAAAATGGGAGGGCGAAGAGATCCTAAGCGCCTCTCGAGCTTACATGAACGTTCCGGGAGAGGGCTTTCACCTTCAGGCTGGGATCCTCCACGCTCCAGGTACAGCGGTGACGATAGAGCTGCAAGAGCCATCGGACGTTATGGGGGTCCTGCAGGCCGAGGTCGACGGCCTAAGGCAATCGAAGGATCTGTTATATAAAGATATCTTGCCCGCCGAGGTAGAGCAGAAAGGGGAAAGGGCAGCCTTGGATCAGCTTCTCTGGGAAGAAAACGGGGACCCCTATTTCTACGAAAACCATCATACCCCGCCAGTGGATATTCCCCACCCGGAAAACTCAGCTGGCTTCGAGCAATGGATATACTACGACTCGACGAAGTACTCGGGGAAGCGACTCGTCGTGAAACCGGGACAAAGCTTCATGGCAAAGGATCTAGGCTTGCACACTATCCTCGTGTGGCGCGGCAAGGGAAAGGTAGACGGGCTCGAAATCGAGGGCGGAAATTTCCGCTGCGACGAGCTCCTCGTCTCGCACGAGCGGGCCGTCGCGGGTGCGACGTACGAGAATACGGGGTCGGTCGATCTCGAGATAATTAAATTCTTCGGCCCCGACATAAATAGCAAAGTGGTTCCGTACCTGAAAAAGTACGGACGGAAAGAATCGGCATGAGGAGAGGAAGGCCATCATGAAAGTTGGAATTAACCTGCTATTATGGACCGCGAATCCCAGATTCAGCGAGCATGAGCGCATATTGAGCGATCTGAAGGAATGGGGTTTCGACGCCTTCGAGATCGGCGTCGGCGGATTAAGCGCCGAGGAAATCAGGAAATTCTCCAGGAAAGCGGACCAACTCGGGCTCGATATTACCGCGCTCGACGTATTCCTCGCTTCCGATGCCGACACGATAAGCGCCGATCCGGGGAAACGAAAGAAGGCGAAAGATATCATAATGACCTGCATAGACAAAACGGCGGATATCGGGTCGCATATATTCAGCGGGCCATTGTACCAAGGCCTGTGCAACACGACGGAGACTGGGCCTACCGGCGAGGAATGGAAATGGGCGGTGGACATACTCAGGGAATGCGCGCTGTACGCGAAGGGGAAGGGGGTAAGGATCGCCGCGGAGCCCTTGAACCGCTTCGAAGCGTATCTGGTGAACTCAGTTAAGCAAGCTTATGATTTCGCCTTGGAGGTGGATGTAGACAATTTCGGTATCTTGGCGGATACCCATCATTCGAACATCGAAGAATACAATGTCGCCGAGTCTTGGGGCAAAGTCATGGACAGAATTTACCATGTCCATATCTCCGAGAATAACCGGGGCGTTCCGGGATACGGCCATGCCGTACAACCCGCCATATTCGAGGTCCTAAAAAAGGGCAATTATAATGGATACCTCGTTATCGAGGCATTCAACGCGAACGTGCCGGAAATCGCGGGAATGCTGAGACTCTGGCGTCCCTTCGAGGCCAAAGAGGCAATCATCGCGCAAAAAGGATTGGAGTTCATAAAAGGGCACCTATGATTCAAGCAGATCGGGAAGCAATCCGTAGCGGAGGGGCCCATGCCTGAAGATCTGATCCTGAACATGAAAGGCATATCGAAGTCGTATCCGGGAGTCACTGTCTTCGAGAATTTCGACTTCAGCCTGAGAAGAGGCGAAATTCATGGCATATGCGGAGAAAACGGCGCCGGCAAGTCGACGTTAATAAAGATACTTTCCGGCGCTCACTCTCCCGACCGGGGATTCATCGAATTCGAGGGCGAGAAAGTCGAGAGCCTGAACCCGTACTCGGCCATGCAGATGGGTATCCAGACCATCTACCAGGAACACAATCTTTTCCCCTTCCTGAACGTCGTCGAGAATCTCTTCGCCGGCAACGAGGTGACCAACGGGATCATAATAAATAAATCCATGATGGCGGCCAAGACCCAAGAGATCCTGGAGTACCTGCACTCGGACATATCCCCCTTCGATATCGTCGGGAAACTAAGTACGAGCGCCCGAAAGACCGTCGAGATCGCGAGAGCGCTGATCCAGAAATCGAAAATGCTGATCTTCGACGAACCTACGGCCTCGTTCAACCAAAGGGAGATCGACCGTCTATTCGTGATAATCAAGAAACTGGTGCAGAACGGACAGAGCGTAATTTATATTTCGCATCATTTGGAAGAAGTATTCAGACTGGCCGACCGGGTGACGGTGATTCGCGACGGACAGAAGGTGAGCACCTACGACATTGCCGATCTGACTGAGCAAAAATTGATTCATGACATGGTAGGAAGGGATGTTTCCTTGTTCTACCAGCGGAAGCAAGTCCCCATCGGCGATGTCGAATTGGAGACCAGGCACCTGACGGGGAACGGGGTCAAGGATATTTCCCTAGTACTGCGAAAAGGCGAGATCCTAGGCATAGCAGGAATGGACGGTTCGGGAAGGTCGGAGCTGGCGGAGCTGATTTTCGGCGTGAAGAAAGCGGACTCCGGAGAAATTCGCATAAAGAATCGGAATGTAAGGATTAAATCGCCTCTATCGGCCATCCGGCACAGGATTTGCTTCATCACCGGGGACCGTCAGGGTACAGGGCTGTTCCTGAGGCATCCGATCACTCGGAACATACCCATCGTAAGCTATACCAAGACGAAGACCCCCTTCGCCTTGCCGGGCGACGACGTAAAGATGTCGGAGCGATTCGTCAATATCCTGAATATCAGGACGCCGAGCGTATTCCAACTGGCGATGCTGCTCTCCGGGGGGAACCAACAAAAGATAGTATTGGCGAAGTGGTTCGCGAGCGAAGGCGAAATTTTCATTTTCGACGAGCCGACGCGCGGAATTGACGTAGGCGCGAAGGAGGAAATCTACAAGATCATGGTGGGACTCCTTGAGCAAAACAAGTCGATTATGATGATCTCCTCCGACATGCCTGAGCTTATCGCAATGAGCGACCGGATCATCGTGATGCGCAAAGGAAGCATAGCGGCGGAATTGGAGAAAAACGAAATCAGCGAAGAAGCCATATTGAAGCATGCAATAGGGAGTGGCGGGAAATGAAAGCAAGGAATCACCTGAAGAGCGGAAATGGTCCCATATTCCTGGCCTTGCTGGCCACGATCGTGGTGGTATTCCTAATCGAGCTCATTTTCGTAAGGGACTTCAATATCGCGAAGGTGGCCTTCATCAAGCCAATGAACGTCAGCAATGTCCTAATGCAGGTTTCGACGACCGGTATCCTCGCGATAGGGATGACCTTGGTGATGATATCGGGCGGGATAGATCTCTCGATCGGGCAGATGATGTGCTTTATCGGAACCGGGATGGCATTCATGATGAGGACGGTCGGACTGAACGACTGGATCGTCGTGCTGCTCGGAGTGGCGATAGCCGTCCTGTTCCAGGTGCTCATGGGCTTCATCATCTCTCGGACGAAGCTCGAGCCCTTCATCGTCTCGCTCGGATTCATGAGTATTTACAAAGGCTTCACCTACCTTATCACCAACGGCAGCGAAATCACCATCGAGGGCAGGTTCACTTTCTTGGGCAGCACTTATCTCAAGCTGGGAAGCAGCCTAAGACTAGGCATGCCCGTAATAGTCTTCATATTGCTCGAAGTGCTGGCTTGGCTAGTATTGAAATATACCAAGTTCGGGAGATCGGTTTACGCGGTTGGCGGAAACGAAAATGCCGCATTCCTGGCCGGCATCAATATAAAGAAGTTCAAACTTCTGGTTTACGGCGTGAATGGAATCTTCGTCGCGATAGCCACCATGGTCCTCTTATCCAGATTGGGTACCGGAAATCCATTGATAGGTGACGGGAAGGAAATAGACGTAATAGCCGCGGTCGTTGTCGGCGGTACGGCGCTGAGCGGTGGCAGGGGGAACGTCTGGGGGACCCTGATCGGCGTGTTCCTTTTGGGTTGCATTTCCAATGCGCTCAACATATTGGGTGTAAATCCGTACTGGCAATACGTAATGACGGGAACGATCATAGTCCTCGCGGTACTGCTGAGCTATATCAGCAGCTTGAGCTCGGCCTCCGTCAATGCGGGCTCCATGAATAAAAAGTCGAATAAAGAGAAGGGCATCGTAGCGAATTGATGCATCGATCGTTTCACCGGCGGCTATGCAGGTAAGGAGGGAAATGGAAGGAAAGAGGCTGTGATTTCGTCGAACCACGCGGTTGTCTCTAGGGACGACCAAAGTTCTTACCAAGGAGAACGCGAAATGAAGAGATCTGCAACGATTCTGATCCTAGTTGCGATGCTGTTTGGCTGTCTGGCTGTAGTCTCAGCCGCCCCGGTCACCGGAAAGGTAATAGGCTTCGTCAATGCCGGCCCGGACGATTACTACGCCCAGTTCGGTGATTCTCTGGTAGCGATAGCGAAATCGTACGGCATGAAAGTCGTGCAAGTCAACTCGAACTATAAGCCGGAGAAGGAACTGGCGAACGTGCAGGACCTGATCGCCAAGGGAGTCGACGCGATCGCCGTCATAACTGCGGGAGCAGCGGGGAGCGCGAAATCCATAAAGGCCGCCAATGACGCGAAAGTGCCTATCTTCTTCATCGCCGGAGAGCCCGATTTACCGTCGGGCGGCGGCAGCTTCACCGGCCACGTGACGGATAACTTCGTGATAATGGGGTACAAGATCGGCCAGTGGGTCGCAAAGAATTACCCGAATTCGACATCCGCAGAGATTCCTGGCTTCCTCGGGCAAGGTCCTGCTGAAGGTGAGATAGTCGGCTACCAGCTCGCCATGGATGAAGCAAAAATGCCGCCGGTTATAATGCTCAAGAGCGCGGATTGGCAGAGGACGAAGGCGATACCCGTAACGGAGGACTTGATCGCTTCGGGGAAGCAGTTTGACGTCATATTCGCCGCCAATGAAGAAGAGGCCGCCGGTGTCATTCAGGTATTCAAGGAGCAGGGGATCAAAGGAAAAATCATCGTATCGAACAACGGAAAGGAAGATGCCTGGAAATGGATGAAGGACGGACTCATGGCCGCCACAGTCCCGAATCCGCCTTCCCTTAACGCCGATCTTTGCGTCCAGCAGATCGTCAGGTGCCTTACGGGCCAAAAGTTCGTAAGCGACCTCCAGATCACGCCCTTCGACGTGCTCACCAAGGATAATCTGGACAAGGCGATCCCTTGGAATACCGCGAACTACATGAAAGCCCGCGCCGCGAACAAGTTCGAATGGCATCTGGACTACTATGAGAAGCAATACCTGGCCAATAAGCAGGCGTTCGCCGATTTCGACGCGAAGGTAAAGGACTACATGGCTTCGCATTGATGAGGACTCGCTTATAATCTATCTCGTGGGCTTGCTGGAATCGCAAGCCCACGAATTCTCAGAGCGGATAAAAAAAAACTTCTCTCGAATCGGAGGATGTTCATGGATATAGGCGTATTTCTCTTGATCGAGCCGTTTCAAAGTGTGGAAAGGCAGCTTGAACTGGCGAAGAGTATGGGATTTGCCTGTGCCGATATTACGGATACCAATTCCGGCGGAAGCATGCTGGGATCGGCGGGATTCTCTCCGACGGTGAGCCTGGACGAAAATCCCTTTGAGGTCAAAAGACTCTTCGAAAAATTCGGAATAGAGCCGACAACGGTATGCGCGCATGCAACTCTGCTCGAGCCAAGCAACCCCGGGAAATACGGCACTGCGGAGATCATGAAGGCCATCCGTTTCGCCGCGGCGATCGGTATCAAGGATATAGTCACCACGGACACCGAACCGCACTCCGAATGGGCCGAAAGGCTTTCGTACGAGCAGAGGATATTCATCTGCGCCGAGAAACTCTACACTCCCGTGAAGATGGCTGGCGATTACGGAGTGCGCATACTTCTCGAGCCGCACGGACCCGTAACCGATTCGATCAAAGGCATGCAGGACCTATTTGCCATGCTCGGCGAACCGGAACCCCTCGGCGTTAATCTAGATACGGGTAATTCCTGGCTCGGTGGAACGGATCCCATCGAGATGGCGAAAGTGTTTAAATCGAAAATACACCACGTGCATTGGAAGGATCTCGGATCCGAATGGATACCGAAAAGAGGCAATCAATTCGGGTGCGGCTTCTCGACCATCGCACTGGGCGACGGCGTTATCGACATCAAAGGGGTCTGCGATGTCCTGAAGGACGCTCGGATCAAGTCTTCTACTCTCGAGATTGTAGGATCAGCGGAAACCTTGCAGAAAAGCAGGAAATACTTGAGGGATTGCGGCCTTAATTGAACATCCGCTACGAGCGCTTCACACGGAGGAGAAAATGGCAAAGAGGCTCTTCGTGAAAGCGAGTGGGTAAAAGCACCTAACGCGTTCTTGGTAATATTATGCTAGGCATGGGAATAGAAGCTTGAAACTGTTTTTAGAAACGTGCATCATTCCCGTGTGCCTACACGACGACTATCTGACAATTACCGATTCTCTGGTTTCAAACCGAGAGAGCAGGTCGCCGGCATCTTCGGTGATCCTATAGCTCGCATCGTCCGCCTCGAGCGGACGGGAAAAAACTGTCTGCGGTACCTGCGGGAAGGCGAGCAACAGCTTCTACGACCGCAGAACGAGGCGAGTGCGGGATCTCTCCTCCGGCGATGTGCGCGTCTATCTCGAGTTTGAGGTCAGGCGCGTCGACTGCAAGGTTTGCGGCAGCGTGAAGCGCGAGCGACTCGATTTCCTTGCAGAAAACCCCTTCTACACGAAGAGATTCGGTCACTACATAGGGGAGCGTTGCCAATCCTCCTCGATCAAGGACGTCGCCAGGGAGTTCAAGCTCGACTGGCAAACCGTAAAGAATCTCGAGAAGGAGTACATGGAGGTCCTGCTCGCAAAGGCGGGAACGCCCGCGCCCGCGATGATCGGCGTCGACGAGATCTCGATTCGAAAAGGCCACACCTACCGCATCGTAGTGAGCGACCTTGTCCGGCGACGCCCCATTTGGTTCGGCGGGACGGACCGATCGGTCGAGAGCATGGATGCCTTCTACGAATGGCTGGGGCCGAAAAAGTGCCGGAAAATAAGGCTCGCCGTGATGGACATGTGGCGGCCCTTCGCTACCTCACTCCGAAAAGAGGAGCATGCCCCGAGCGCGGTCATCCTGTACGACAAATTCCACGTCATGAGGCATCTGGGCGATGCCCTCGACGAAGTTCGGCGCTCGGAGTATCACAGGCTTTCGGGCAAGGACCGCTCGTTCATCAAGGGCCAGCGGTACACGCTCCTGTCGAATCGCGAGAACCTGACCAGCGAGGGACGCGAGTCCTTGAAGAAACTTCTCGCCGCCAATAAGCGGCTCCAGACTGCCTACCTCCTGAAGGAATCGTTCGATCGGCTCTGGACCTACAAGAGTGAGGCCTGGATGCGGAAGTTCTTCGACAACTGGCAGGATTCCCTCAAGTGGCAGCGACTGGGCCCGTTCGTGAAGTTTGCGGCAATGGTCGAACGTAACTGGGATGGGCTGGCAGAGTATAGCCGCCTCGTAGAAAAGCCCGCCCTCGGATTCGTCGAGGGCCTTAATACCAAGATCAGGGTAATCCAGCGGCGGGCCTATGGACTACGCGATGAGGAGTACCTCAGGCTCAAGATCCTGACTTCCATGCTCCCAGGGCCATAAAGTTATGCGAATTCACCCACACGACTCCACGAAGAGCCGGCAAAGATAGCCATGATTGGCGCAGAGGGTCTCGTCTTTTGCAAGACCCTGATGGGCGATTTCCTCGCGACGCCGGCATTGGACTTCCCCGGATTCAGTGGGCATAAGGTTAAGCCCACACTTAAGGAGGGAGGTCCGGTTAAACGTCGGGCATGTGATAGGTGAAGAGGGTAAACTGCGACGGAGCAATGTGCTCAATTACGTGTATGACATTCTTCATGGGACTAATCCCTTACGCCAGTCTGTTATGACCTTCCACATCTTGCGGCGAGAAAGACATCACCTTCGCGATCGAGCTCATCTTGGCCGCTCGGATGGCCCGAAAAACTCTTTATTAATTCCAGAAAGACCTTGAGCAGTCAGGACTACGTGGACGTCTACAACCGAATTGCAGCCTAGGAGAAATAATAGAGGCTCTTCGTGAAAGCGAGTGGGTAAAAGCACCTAACGCGTTCTTGGTAATATTATGCTAGGCATGGGAATAGAAGCTTGAAACTGTTTTTAGAAACGTGCATCATTCCCGTGTGCCTACACGACGACTATCTGACAATTACCGATTCTCTGGTTTCAAACCGAGAGAGCAGGTCGCCGGCATCTTCGGTGATCCTATAGCTCGCATCGTCCGCCTCGAGCGGACGGGAAAAAACTGTCTGCGGTACCTGCGGGAAGGCGAGCAACAGCTTCTACGACCGCAGAACGAGGCGAGTGCGGGATCTCTCCTCCGGCGATGTGCGCGTCTATCTCGAGTTTGAGGTCAGGCGCGTCGACTGCAAGGTTTGCGGCAGCGTGAAGCGCGAGCGACTCGATTTCCTTGCAGAAAACCCCTTCTACACGAAGAGATTCGGTCACTACATAGGGGAGCGTTGCCAATCCTCCTCGATCAAGGACGTCGCCAGGGAGTTCAAGCTCGACTGGCAAACCGTAAAGAATCTCGAGAAGGAGTACATGGAGGTCCTGCTCGCAAAGGCGGGAACGCCCGCGCCCGCGATGATCGGCGTCGACGAGATCTCGATTCGAAAAGGCCACACCTACCGCATCGTAGTGAGCGACCTTGTCCGGCGACGCCCCATTTGGTTCGGCGGGACGGACCGATCGGTCGAGAGCATGGATGCCTTCTACGAATGGCTGGGGCCGAAAAAGTGCCGGAAAATAAGGCTCGCCGTGATGGACATGTGGCGGCCCTTCGCTACCTCACTCCGAAAAGAGGAGCATGCCCCGAGCGCGGTCATCCTGTACGACAAATTCCACGTCATGAGGCATCTGGGCGATGCCCTCGACGAAGTTCGGCGCTCGGAGTATCACAGGCTTTCGGGCAAGGACCGCTCGTTCATCAAGGGCCAGCGGTACACGCTCCTGTCGAATCGCGAGAACCTGACCAGCGAGGGACGCGAGTCCTTGAAGAAACTTCTCGCCGCCAATAAGCGGCTCCAGACTGCCTACCTCCTGAAGGAATCGTTCGATCGGCTCTGGACCTACAAGAGTGAGGCCTGGATGCGGAAGTTCTTCGACAACTGGCAGGATTCCCTCAAGTGGCAGCGACTGGGCCCGTTCGTGAAGTTTGCGGCAATGGTCGAACGTAACTGGGATGGGCTGGCAAGGTATAGCCGCCTCGTAGAAAAGCCCGCCCTCGGATTCGTCGAGGGCCTTAATACCAAGATCAGGGTAATCCAGCGGCGGGCCTATGGACTACGCGATGAGGAGTACCTCAGGCTCAAGATCCTGACTTCCATGCTCCCAGGGCCATAAAGTTATGCGAATTCACCCACACGACTCCACGAAGAGCCATAATAGATAATCGGAGCTCGCCGACTCAGCACAATTTCAGAGCCGTCGGTAGCAGCCAAAACTGTTTTATCACTCGAGATAAATCACATGAAAAGTGACAAAGTTGACATGCAATACCTACGCATGTGCAATGCGCAGGTTCGCTGCAGTACCCCGCGACGTCGGCGAATCGTCGGAGTCGACGATGTCGCCGGTCACGGTTTGGCGATGATCGACGGAAACGGCGAAGCCCTAAAACGCTGGGCCTGAGCCTACTTTATTTTGATCTCCACGATCCACTTCGCCCAATTATAGCCGGGAAGCCCAGGCAAGACCGCCCGGAGCGGAAATCCTTGCAGCACTGGAATGATCTTGCCCTCCAGCTCATAGGCGAGATAGGCGCCGGCGGATCGCGCCTGGGCAAGTGTTATGGATTGCTCGTATCCGTCGGCGCAGACAAAGTCGACCTCGTGGGCCGAGGAACGGACTCTTGCACGGTCGAGGATTGAGGGCAGCGAAGCGCCGGCCCAAGAAGCCAGATCCATGAAGAGGCCCTGGCAAACGATCAGGGGACGCGAGCTGATCCGCGGCATCCTTCGCAGGTCGTCGAAGCTCAGGCTGAGGGGATGGTCCACGTACCCCGTGACCTTGAGCCTATAGCTCACGAGCTCGATGTGCTGCGGCGTGCCGGTCATGTGCAAGCCGGTGTCCGGATCGACTTGGGCATAGCCCGGTATCTTCTCGGGCCACGGCGGCTGGCTCACCGGCGGGAGCTTACCAGTCGCGTCTGGTCCGATCCCCTGGCCGAAGGCATAGGTCGAGGCAACAAGCGCAACCAGTCCGATGAACACGCAGAATCTAATCATTCTCATGGCCAACCGCCTCCGCAGCAAGAGCCCATCGTCCCCGCGCGCGAAGTGATCAGGTGATCATTGGGCTTCAACTTCCGTGTCAAGCATCACGATAGCGGTTTCCACCTGTCCGTGCTCGAGCGCGATGGACCTGAGAACTGTAGTGGCCCCGTGCTCGCCCCTGGCAAATCGGTAAAGCTGCCACGTGCTCCCGGCGGGGCGGCAGAAGACGGCCCTGTCGCGATCCGGCGGTATGGAAACGTACCAGGACTTTCCGTCCGGCGCGATGACTTCATCATTGAGCATGGAGGACCCCTCCCTATGCTACTAAGATACGACTCCTCACCCCTCTCCCGGCTAGAGGTTCCGATAGTAGCGGAGCAAAAAAATAATAAGTAGGGACATTTGCTTTACGTGCGATAAAATCTGAAATTTGAAGTGATCCCATGAGAGGCTTCTTGCCAAAGTGCAAAGAGAACTTCCGTTGTAGATTAGGAAGTCCACAGAAGGGAGGTACTCATGTATCGGCGAGTGGGGGCAGTTGTCACGATCCTGACGTGTTCCTTGGCCTTAGCTGGCCAAGCCTCTGTCACAAGTACGTCAAAACAGCTGGCGAGGGGTCCCGAGCCTCGGCAGGTCCTAGTCCTCGACAGCTATCAGTTTGGATTGCCAGTCCCTGACGCCGTCAACAAGGGCCTCCTTTCGGCGCTGCAAGCAGGCGGCGTCGCGCTTGAAGACATTTTTTCGAGTACCTGGACTTCTCGCGGGAGTATGATCCCGTCTATCGAGCCGCCCTGGCTACCCAGCTACACCACAGGTTCGCTGGCAAGCACATACGTATCGTGATAACCGAGAGGCTTCCCGCCATCGATTTCCTGACCGACGAGTGTCAAGACCTGTTCTCGAGGGCCGTAGTGCTCTCCACGATCTCGCCGGGAATCGGCACCTTGGCCAATGACCCACGCAAGGTCATCAACATCAGGTGGAGGGTTCGGCCTGCCCAAACGCTCCGCGCCGCCCTCACCCTATTCCCCGCCACGCGCACGGTGTTTATAGTGACGGGGTCGCACGACGACATTCTCCCCTTCCTGGACGAGGCGCGCAAGTATTTCGCCCCATGGAAGGACAAGCTGAATTTTGAGTTCTTGAATGAGTTCACCTATGAAGAGATGCTCGAGCGGATTTCCGACCTTCCCCCCGCCTCTATCGTCATCTATTCCTCGTACTTCTCAGACACGACTAATCGTGCTTTCGCGCCGATCGAAGTAGTCGACGCCGTGACGAAAACCGCCAATGCTCCCGTTTTTGCTTTGCTTGGCGATTTTCTAGGGCATGGAATCGTCGGAGGGATACTTCTTGAGACCGAATCGATCGGCGAACAGGCTGGCAGGCTCGCTATCGACTCTCTCGCCGGGAGGCTCGAACTCGCCGCGCCGGTAACGGAGTTCGATACGCCGACTCAAGCGATGTTCGATTGGGTCGAACTTTCCAGATGGAAAAGGAACCTGGCGATGCTCCCGGCAGGCAGCATCGTCATCAATCGCCCTCCCACGCTATGGCGGCAATATAAGACCGCCGTCGTCGCCGCTGCGATCGTCTTTCTGTTTTGGCGGCTTTAATCATAGCCTTATCCGCGATCAATCGCCGTCTATCTCGTCTCCGAGCCGCTGCAAGCGAGAGCGAGGCCCGGTTCAGGATAATGATTGAACGGGCCCCCGAGTCGATCATCATCTACGACGTCGACGAAAGGCGGATTGTCGACGCAAATCCCGGGGCCGTTAAACTTTTCGGTTGCAGCCGCAAACGACTCTTGGAAGGAGGACTCGACCGCTTTTATCTTCCTGAGCAACCGGATGAACTGGAAGTCGCCGAGAGCATGAACACCAATATCTCCCGTGCATTGACGGGGGAGGAAGTGGTATTTGAGCGAGCAATCCGAGGCGAAAACGGCAAGGACATTACCTGCGATGTAAGGCTCGTCCGGCTGCCTTACCACGATCGTCTCCTGGTGCGAGCCAGCTTCATCGACATTACCGAACGCAGCCGAGCTGAGGAGGAGTTGGCAAATAGCGAGCGTAAGTACCGCATTTTGACGGAAAGTCTACCACAGATGATTTTCATCAAGGATCGAGAATCTAAATATCTTTCCTGTAACAGACGCTATGCAACTTCTCTCGGGATACGACCTGAGGAAATCGTCGGGAAAGATGATTTTGCATTTTATCCCCGCGAATTCGCCGACCAATACCGGGAAGGCGATCGATCAGTGATGAAATCCGGAACTGCGGTGGATTTCATCGAAAAATGGTCGGGCCTCGGTGGAGAGAGTTGGGTTAATACAGTCAAGAGCCCCATATGGGATGAGAAAGGGGAAGTCATAGGCGTCATCGGGATATTGGGGGACGTCTCCGAGCGATTACGGCTGCAGAAAGAGCAAGAGCGTTCGCTCAAAGTGAATCGCCCCGGCTTTACCGGAGCGTTTTCTTTTTTACCCATCAGCAACCTAAAGATCACGCCTTGAGCAAGCCCTTTCTGACCATGCTCTTCGCCGCCGCGATGATTGCCTCGTGGGGGTCGCGTGGTATCCAATCGAGCACCCGCCGAGCCTTCTCGTTGGAGGTCTTTTTGGCGTAGCCGAGGTCAGGGACGGACGGACGGAGCTCGGCATTGCAGAGCGCGACGATACGCAGCACGAGGTTGGGGATCGAGCGGGTTGGGACGCGCTTGGCCGCGTCGCCGAGCTCCGCTTTGATGATGGCGCCGATCTCTTTCATCGGGAGCGCCCGGCCATTCGAGAGCAGGAACCGCTCGCCCGCAGCCCCCGGATTGGTCATTGCCAGGATATGCGCGCTGGCCACGTCACGGACGTCGATGATCGGGATGAACAGGTTGGGGAAGGCCGGCATGGCTCCATCGAGCATGCGCTGAATCAGGTGGTTGGAGCCGGAGATGTCCTTGCCCATCACCGGTCCCATGACCGCGACGGGAAACATCGTAGTGAGCTCCAGCGCGCCATCTTCGGCGGCCATGAAGTCCCATGCCGCACGCTCGGCGAGGGTCTTGCTCTTGCCGTACGCATCGACGCCGGGGCCGCCTGGAATGGTCCAGTCATTCTCGGTGAACGTGTGGTCGCTGTGCGGGTGTCCCCGGCTCACGGCGTGGAACGCCGAGGTGAGAACGACGCGCTTCACACCCGTGTCACGCGCCGCTCGCAGCACGCGCAGGGCTCCTTCGCGAGCGGGGACAATCAGATCGTCTTCGTTCGCGATGTGCCCGGGTTGTACCGGAGACGCGACGTGCAGAACGAAGTCGACATCGGCGACGGCTGCCGCGCTATCGCCACACGCACCTCGCCCACGAGCGCGGAGGATCCCTCTCCTTTGGCGACCTTCTTCTCAAGGCCCTCCAGCACGTGAGCAAAGGCTCCACCATCTGCGGTGACGAATGGCAGGTCGAGCGCCGCTCGATCGAGGCGACGCCATAGCCTCGAGCAATCCCTTCGGCACCGAGGCGAAGTCCCCCGGCCCGGTCGCCGAGCTCCTCGTCGGCTGCCGCCCAGATACGGAAGAAGTCGCTCGCGACCCACGTGTTCGACGGCGACACACTCGCGCGCTCGCACAGTCGCTCGATAGGTAGACCGAGCTTCGCGAGGATGCGCGGGGATACCGAAAATGTGTCGGGGCCAGTCATGACCAGAGTATAAGAAGGCTGGACAGCTTCGACAAATCCGATCGCGCCAATAGGGCGACCTAGAGCTTCGACAGACTGAATTGGTTCCATAGCGGGGTCTGAGAATCAAGGGAACAGGAAAACGGCATACACTTCGCAACGTGATATAGCTCTATATCTCGAGATGGCTTACAAGCTGCTGCTGGAAAAACGGAGCGCTCTATCAGACGAGCACCATCTGCATGAAATAGTCAGAGAAGCACGACCCCAGAGCAAAAATCTGTCACATATCCCGTCACATAATCAAATTTCTTCGACGAAACATCTGTCCGTAGCCCTTATGCCTGTTTACTGTTTCGGGGGGATGGGCATAAATAGCCAACCTCGGACTTTGCGCGCGACGCGGAGCGGCAGTAACTTTGTCCTATCGCGGCACCGCAATGAACGGAGGGTGACGAATGAGTAGCGTTCGTGTCCTGGTTGGCACGCATAAGGGCGCTTTCGTCATGACATCAGACGGCAAGCGCAACAAATGGGATATCAGCGGGCCGCATTTTGCAGGCTGGGAAGTCTACCACCTCAAAGGATCGCCCGCCGATCCGAATCGGATCTACGCCTCACAATCCTCCGGATGGTTCGGTCAGATCATCCAGCGATCGAACGATGGTGGCAAGACCTGGGAGCCGGCGGACAACACCTTCGCCTACAAAGGAACCCCCGGTCCTCACACGTGGTACGATGGCACACCGCATCCCTGGGAATTCAAACGGGTCTGGCATCTCGAGCCATCTTTGAACGATCCTGACACCGTCTATGCGGGCGCGGAAGACGCCGCGCTGTTCCGTACCACGGACGGGGGAAAGAGCTGGGAGGAGATTGCCGGCCTGCGCCAGCACGAAACGGCCCCACGATGGCAGCCGGGCGCCGGCGGGCTGTGCCTGCACACCATCATCCTCGATCCGAGCAATCCCGAGCGCATCTTCATCGCCATCTCTGCGGCGGGCGCCTTTCGGACAGACGACGGCGGGAAGAGCTGGAAGCCGATCAACAAGGGGCTCGACTCGGGGTTCCTTCCCGATCCCACCGCCGAGATCGGTCACTGCGTGCACCACATGGCGATGCATCCGTCGAAACCCGGCGTCCTGTTCATGCAGAAACACTGGGATGTGATGCGCAGCGACGACGCGGGCGAGACCTGGCACGAGGTGAGCGGCAACCTTCCAAGCGATTTTGGCTTTGTCGTGGACATCCACGCCCACGAGCCGGACACAATCTACGTGGTTCCCATCAAGAGCGACTCGGAGCACGTACCGCCGGACGGGAAGCTGCGCGTCTATCGCAGCAGATCGGGCGGAAACGAGTGGGAGGCGCTGACCAAAGGTCTTCCGCAGCAGAACTGCTACGTCAACGTGTTGCGCGACGCAATGTCGGTGGACAGTCTCGACGAATGCGGCGTTTACTTCGGCACGACCGGCGGCCAGGTCTACGTCTCGGCAGATGCCGGGGACAGCTGGGAGCCGATCGCGCAGAATCTCCCCGCAGTTTTTTCCGTGGAGGTGCAGACACTGCCATGATTCGCGTGGTTCTTCCGGCCCATCTCTCAACCCTCGCCCGGGAAAAGGGTGAGGTGAAGGTCGAGGTGAGCGCGCCGGTTACGCAAGGCGCGATTCTGGACGCGCTCGAAGAACGTTACCCGACGTTGTGCGGCACCATTCGCGATCGCGTCACCAAGCGCCGCCGGCCCTATGTCCGCTTTTTCGCGTGTGGCCAGGATCTCTCCCTGGAGTCTCCCGACGCCCCTCTTCCCGAGGCGATTGCCACCGGCGCTGAGCCATTTCTCGTAATCGGCGCCATTGCGGGCGGGTGAGTCGCCCGAATCGAGGAAACGCGACGATGACTACTTCGGCGACGAGCTTTACGAATGAAGAGATCCTGCGCTACTCACGGCACCTTATCATGCCGGAGGTGGCGCTCGAGGGCCAGAAGAAGCTGAAGGCAGCGCGGGTGCTGTGCATCGGCTCAGGCGGGCTCGGCTCACCCGTAGCCCTCTACCTTGCGGCAGCGGGCGTCGGAACGCTCGGCATCGTCGACTTTGACGTTGTGGACTCCACGAACCTGCAGCGCCAGATTATCCACGGCACCGCCGATGTCGGACGCCCGAAGGTCGAATCCGCAGCCGAGAAGATTCGCGCGCTCAATCCCTTCATCGAGGTGCGAACCTTCAATACAACGCTCTCGAGCGACAACGCCCTCGATATCTTCCGCGACTTCGACATCATCGTGGACGGGACCGACAACTTCGCGACCCGATACCTGGCAAACGACGCCGCGGTACTGTCCGGAAAGCCCTACGTGTATGCCTCGGTGTTTCGCTTCGAGGGGCAAGCGACCGTCTTCGATGCCAAGAACGGCCCCTGCTATCGTTGCCTCTATCCCGAACCGCCGCCGCCGGGGATGGTCCCGTCGTGCGCGGAGGGCGGTGTCCTGGGAGTACTGCCGGGCCTGCTGGGCGTTATTCAAGCGACCGAGGCAATCAAGCTCATCCTCGGCTCGGGCGATACGCTCGTCGGCCGACTGCTCCTCGTGGATGCGCTCGGCATGCGTTTCCGCGAGCTCACGCTGCAGAAAGATCCCGCCTGTCCGCTGTGCGGCAAAAACCCCACCATCCACGAGCTTGTCGACTACGAGGAGTTTTGCGGGATCCGAGGCGAAGAGACCTCGAGCGACCTTGTCGTGCCCGAAGTGGCACCGGAGGCGCTGAAGCGGGAGCTCGACGAAGGCCGGGAGCTGGTCTTCCTGGACGTGCGGGAGCCGCACGAACGCGAGATCTGCAAGCTTCCCGGACTCTTCATACCCCTGGGCGATCTTGCAGAACGAGTCCACGAGCTCGATACCGCCCGCGAGACAGTCGTCTATTGCAAGAGCGGCGTCCGCAGCGCGAGGGCCGTCACCTTTCTCCGCAGCATCGGCTATCGCAAGGTGCGCAACCTTTCGGGTGGCATCAATGGCTGGGCAGAGCAGGTCGACCGGTCGATGCCGAGGTACTAGGGGATCAACGAATCGTCCCACTCCCGGATCTGGTATTCCTTCACCAGTCCCTCCAGCTTGGAGAGTGGTCCAAATCGGGGGCTGGACCTGGGGTTCCGACAGTAACGGAGCAAAAAACAACGATCTGCCGCGCGGCGAACATCTATCGAAATTCTATACATGAAAACCGAACCTCATGATTAAGGAAAGGCGTGGGGCACCCCCTAAGATGGCCCGTGTGCCTTCTTGTATGCCCGAAGGACCGCGTTAATCTTGGTTTGGTAGCCCTTGCCCATGGACTGGAACCAATCAAGTATGTCCGCGTCGATTCGAATACTCGTGGCTTTCTTGGGAGTCCTAAACTCGAGCTCCGAGATCGGAGGCAGAAAGTCGGAAGGCATAGGGCCTGCCGCGAAGGCGGCATCCATGTCCTTCGCTATATTGGGAGGCGTTTCCTCGTAGCCATCGGCATCCAAAACCGGGCTTTTATGTTTGGTTTCTATTTTCATACTCATCTACTCCTTTCCGCCAGTGCCCTGCTCCCAAAATACGAATCGCGGATGTAAAACGGACGGTCAAAACACGTCCACTTGCCATACCAAGGCAGAAGTAGCGCTTTTCGGTCTGCAAGTGGCGAACATCGGGGTACATGAGACGGTCCGGATCGACGAAAGCCTCTTGTGCCTCCAAGAAGGACACGCCATGTTTAATTTGGTTAACCCGATCCTTTGCTTCGTCCCACTCAAAGATCATATAAAAGTTTAGTAATGTATATACCAAATGTCAATACATATTTGTTTATCTCACCCATGCCGCGTTGCCTCAAGACAAAACCTAGTCCTGCGGGGTCGGTGATTTTATGGCTGGATAATGTCCTTTTATTCGGAAGCATGAAAACCACGCCCGACCCGCGGATCCGGAGCGCCGGCGCGGCTCCCGTCGGGGCCGCGGCCATCGACGAGCTCACCGATCTCGAGGCCGTCGCCCGCGTCGTCCTTGGCCAGCGGCTCGCGCGGGACCTGGACCGGAAGCTGCGCCTCGCCAGCGTCGACTACGAAGCCGAGAAGCACCTCTTTTTCGCGAGCCTACCGCGCCGCCTTGGGGGGCCCCTCAATAATGCGAACGTGGCGATAAGTGAATCGCCCCGAGTTTGCCGGTGAGTCGTTCATAAATGAATTCTTAATGAGTCAGCTGAGAGAATCGGCGTATCAGGACAACCACAACGGCTATAACCAGCGCAACAACAAGAAAGACTCTTTTGACATCGCGTTTTTTTGGTAGGGGTTCCTTCACCACATCCTCCCGAACTATAACCTGTTCAGGAAGAGTATAGCGCTATGTCCCTCCAGGAGAATGGGCTGAAATGATCCCAAACCATAGACACACTGGTGGAGTCAGTCTAGCATGGCGGCTGTCTTGTGGCGCGCTGTACCGCCTTCGCATCAAGGCGGTCGGCCAGGGTCTTAGCGTACCAGTGACGCCAGCTATGAAAGTCGATACCACGGGCGTTGCACTCGGCTAAAAATCTTCTTGCGCTTCGCCTCGTCGCTCCAGGTTCCTTCATTTATCAAGACTAGAGCTTTCCTCATCCCAAGGAGTATCCGGTTAGCATCGATCGGTCCCTTGGGTTAGTTCCCATTCTCGCCGGTTGTCTTCTTAGGGTAGCTCCCCGCAAAGATGAATCGTTCAGGTCCGGCGGGGTGGGGCTCTTGGCTTCAAGGGCGAGAAATGCCGAGCGAACAGCGGGAAGCAGTGGGACCTCTCGCTCTCCGCCGTTCTTTGGACTTTTGAGACCATCGCGGATGCTATACGAGTGACGGATAAAGAGCCGGTCTTTGCCGATGTCCTGCCGTTGGAGAGCGAGCACTTCGCCGAGCACGAGCGTCGGAGGGAGCATGGCTTCGATCTCGCGCGCCCTGCCCTCCATGTCCTGGCAGTGGCGCCGTGTTGCTCTCTGGCCGTGAGCAAGCCGCTCGCGGATGTAGGCGCCGTCATACTTCCAAAAGGCGCTGAGCCAAGGGCCAAAGGGTTCAGAGGCGGGACCGCTGCGCGAGCGAGCGTCAACGTCTATTAGTCCGCAGACGCGGAGCTCCCGCACGATGCGCACAGGCGCAGGTTTGCCGCAAGACCCCACGATGCCGGGGAGCCGCCGGTGCACGGTCTCACGATGATCGACGGAAACGGCGAAGTCCTAAAACGCCGGGCCTGAGCCTACTTTACTCTGATCTCCACGATCCACTTCGCCCAATTATAGCCGGGAAGCCCGGGCAAGACCGCCCGAAGCGGAAATCCTTGCAGCACCGGAATGATCTTGCCCTCCAGTTCATAGGCGAGATAGGCGCCGGCGGACCGCGCCTGGGCAAGTGTTATGGATTGCTCGTACCCATCGGCGCAGACAAAGTCGACCTCGTGGGCCGTGGAACGGACTCCTGCACGGTCGAGGATGGCGGGCAGCGAAGCGCCGGCCCAAGAAGCCAGATCCATGAAGAGGCCCTGGCAAACGATCAGGGGTCGCGAGCTGATCCGCGGCATCCTTCGCAGGTCGTCGAAGCTCAGACTGAGAGGATGGTCCACGCTCCCGGTGACCTTGAGCCTATAGCTCGCAAGCTCCATGTGCTGCGCCGTGCCGGTCATGTGCAAGCCGGTGTCCGGATCGACCTGGGCATAGCCCGGTATCTTCTCGGGCCAGGGCGGCTGGCTCACCGGCGGGAGCTTACCAGTCGCACCCGGTCCGATCCCCTGGCCGAAGGCACCGATTGAGACGACGAGCGCGACGAGTCCGATGAGCGCGCAGTGTCTAATCCTTTTCACGGCTAGATGCCTCCGTTGGTTTTGTCTCAGTACTTGCGCTACTAGGCGCTATACTGCACCATGAAACCTAGACAAATTCATAGGTATAATAGAGTCGATCCCTCCTCGATACCAGCGGCTTATCAGGGGTTAGTAGAGAAGACGGAAATTCTTTACTCAGCGTTGCGTCACGGGACCGCTTGAGCAGACTGTGGTACCATGCCGCCATGCGCGAAATTACGATCGCTTCGCTCACTCTGACGCCCAGGCGCAGAAAGATCTTCCTCTCCATCGGAATCATCGGCCTCGTTTCGGCCCTCGCCAGCGCCGTTTTCGGTGTAGTCGGCACCATGCTGCTGGGTGCGCAGCCTACGCCTCGCGTGGCCGTGGAAAGCGCGATCATCGGCGCGGTGGTCGCCACCTGCGCGGCCTCGGCCGAATACTTCCTGTTCATGCGAAGCTTCGGCCGTCTCCCCTTCATCGCCATCTTTTGCCTGCGTCTGCTTCTCTGGGGCGGGCTGTCCCTCGCCGGTACATGGGCCATCCGGGCCGACTCCAGATTCTACGGGACAGGCGTCGTCTTTGCCGTCCTGCTGGGCACGGTTTTCACGATCACTGTCTATTTGCTCCGCCTGGTGGGAGGCAGAACGCAGCTGCGCTTCGTTTCGGGGCGATACAATCATCCGCGCGAGCAGGAGCGGGTATTCCTGTTCGCCGATATCAAGGGTTCGACGAGCATAGCCGAACGGATCGGGAACAGACTCTACCATGAGTTTCTGAACGACGTCTGGTTCGATATCTCCGACGCGGTGGCCGCCTGTCGAGGCGAGATATACAAATACGTCGGAGACGAAATCATCGTGACCTGGACTGTCCGGAGCGCGGTCGCGGACATTCGTTGCCTGAGGCTGTGCGCAGCCATTCCCCGGATCCTCGCTCGACGGCGATCGTACTACGATAAGCGATATCGGGCGGTGTCCGAGCTTAAACAGGGTCTCCACGCCGGGTTCGTCACCGTGGGCGAGATGGGAGACGCGCGCATGGAAATCGCGTATCTGGGAGACGTCCTCAACACGACTTCGCGCCTGACGTCGTACGCCGATGTGATGAAGGTTCCCGCCCTTATTTCGGGGGAACTCGTGCGGCTTCTCCCCGAATGGACAGAGGGCCTCCTCCGGAATTTGGGATCGGTCACTCTCCGAGGCAAGGAGCACAGCATCGATGTCTACACTCTGGCGTCGGAGATGCCATCGAGATCCATTAGCTCGGCAGGGCAGACTGCGTATCAAACTGAACACGGGCTTAGGGGAGCCTACAGCAAATGAACAATTACGGTCCTCACGTGATATGCGGCTTCATTGAAAAATTTCATTCTGGACTGGTTCTAGGTAAGATTCGCCCTTATAATAAGTGTCGTGTTCAGAGGAGATATCGATGGTAACAGCGAAAAAAAGCATTCCCAAGACCCGGACCAAGGCCCAGATCATTGTCCAACAGCTCGCGGGGGAAAAAACCCTAACCTAGGATGCAAAGGCGCAATACTTGGGATTTCGAACTAGTATATGATAGGCCGGTCGAGAAGTCGAATCGAACTCGATGGGTGAAGTTCGTTGTTGAATTCCGGAGGCGGCATGCAAATCCGAAGTGACCATCGTAAATTCGACGCAATAAGCATCGCGGTCGCGCTTTTTTGTCTTGTGTCTTGTTCACCGAAGCAGCCGACAGCAACGCGAATCACTGCACCCCCAGCGGCGGGTTCTGCCTCTGGCCAGAGAAGCGCTTCCTTGACCATAACCCAAGGTGTCGTGACCTTTCTCGATGGAAAGGCCTCGGTCGGGACTGGTACCGATTGGAAGCCATTAACGATCGGTGATGATGTGCCGATGACCTCATCCGTGAAGACCGATGCCGCATCCACATGCGATATACAATTCGGACGAACTGGTGTTGCCAGAATCGGGCCTAATACGGTGATTCAGCTCAAGACGGTCTGGCTGGCGTCAGGGAAGAGCGCCGTCGACTTGGGACTCACTGCTGGAACGATCGCGTGCAAGGTGAGCAAGCTCGCAGGCGAGGATCGCTTCCAGGTCTTGACCTCCGCCGCAGTTTGCGGTGTTCGCGGCACGCGCTTCGTCGTCATCGAGGAAACGGGAATGCCAATGAAAGTGGCGGTGCAAGAAGGAAAGGTTGCCGTCATGCCGCCATCCTTCGACGCGGCCAAGCTCGACGCAATCGCAACCCCGGCAACGGCTTCCATGGTAGACGCAGCAATCAATTCGATAATGCAGGCCGCGCCCCTCGTCGTCGCAAATCAAGAGCTTTCCGTTAATACCTCCGATTTGGCGAAGGAGGACTCGATCGTCACGAGTGTGCAGGCGCAAATCGAATCGACCATCGCGACTGCGCCGACGCAGTCATCGCCGACATCCGGTACGAATGGACAACAGCCCGTCGCCCCGCCGCAGTCCGGAGCGGCCGCCGCCGCTTTACCCGAGCAAATAGCGAATGCGCTTAAGGACTACGCGGCAGCGGCGCCTCAGTCCGTTCAAAAGACCATAGCCATAAGCGATGAATCGAAGAAGCTATTGGAGGGTGCTGCAAACCTCGAAATCAAAGAAGGGATTCCGGCACCTGAACAGGAATCGCCCTCTTCAAACTCAAGCGCAGCTCCTGCCTCGAACTCTCAGTCCGCAGTCACGACACCAACGGCGATCCAAGCTAGCCTGAAGGTATCCGAATCCAGCCTCGTCTCGGGCCTCGTCGCTGGAGACGGTAGAGTTTTCGCAGCGGATTCGAACGGGACCGTCTTCGCTTTCGCCGCTAATGGAACAACCCTCTGGTCCGCGAAAACGGAAAACACGGAGAATGAGAATTCACGACCCGTCGTGGGACAGGGGGAAGTCGCCTTCGCTGGAGACAAGGAGCTCTGCGTGCTCGACTCGTCGAACGGGAAGACGCGCTTCTCCATACCTCTGGATGGGGCAAGTTCGGGACTTTTCGGAAGACGCCCCGCGATCGGAGCAGGCAAACTTTTCCTCGCCACAACGAATGGGATCAAGGTGTTCGATGCGGTAAGCGGAGTGGAGGCTGGAATAGTCGCCGTGCCTGATATCGAGATGACTCCCCTCGCGTCGGGAGCGACGCTCTACGCGGTTTCAGCAGACGGAACATTCTATGTCATCGATGGTGATCGACAGGCTACTACTGGTCAGATCAAGACGTCCGCAAGCCAACCGATAGCAACGGCGCCCATCGTATCGGGTGGGTCGGCGTATTTCGTGAACCGCAAAGGCATGGCCGTCCGCATCGATCTCGCGACGATGGCTGTCGTCTGGGAGAAGCGAGTGGACGTCGCAAAGAGCCTTGACGTGTTCCAAGATCCCATCCTCGGTGAGACCGGTCTTTATGTTTTCGCGAAATCTACGTTATATGCGCTTTCCTCCAAGGATGGATCGAGTCTCTTCACACCTATTCGCGGCGTGTCTTCGCCCCCAGCAATTAAGGATGGCGCTCTTTGGTTCGGAACGCAGGATGGACATATCGTTGCGGTCGATCCTGCCTCGGGAACGATCAGGGCGACATTGAAGGTATCAGCGAAGGTCGTCGGCGCACCCGTCGAGACGGGAGATCTGCTCGTGTTCCCGACGGAATCGGGGGAAGCGATTTTCGTCAACACAGCGATCGCTCTAAAATAGAAGGTATTGCATGCACTTTCAAAAGTTCCGCACATCAGTCGGCATGCTTGTCGGGTTTATGGCGCTCTGCGCGTCGGTACTTACCTTCCCCCAAGATACGACAAAGACACATGTCGCCGTGGTGCGCTTTGCGAATGAAACGGGTTCATCCGCATACGACGCGGCCTGCAGCGCCGCGACTGACACTATCGCAGTCACGTTGCAGGAACTAGGGAGCTACCTGATTCAGCCAGTCGATACCCTCGGGACGGCGCAAGGCGAGGAAGGCCTCCGAGCGCTGGCCGCGGATCGCGATTTCGACTTTATCGTGTACGGGAGCATGACCACACCTCGGGCCGGTGGAATTGCCTGTAGCCTGTCGGTATTCGACCGCGCCAGGGGAAGGACGACCATATCGCGGACGGAGAAGGCCAAGGGAGTGCTCGATGTCTTCGACGCAACGGACACATTGGTAGTGTCGGTGCTCCAATCGATAACGGGCGTGCACATAGGCTTCGGCTCGATCGCGCTGAAGAACACGGGGGAGCAAGGTGATTACACGGTCCTCGTCGACGGCTATCCGGCGGGTAGGGACCTCACCAGTCTCGACAAGGTACTGATCGGCCGGCGACTGGTAACGATAACGCAGAAACGCATGCTGGGAGACCGGGAGATCGCCAAGTCAAGCGTGGAGGTAAATGAAGGCGATTCGGTCACCATCGAGTTCGCCCTGCCCTACCTGATGGACGACGAGAAGGCCAAGGTTGAGAATCTGATGGCCGGAATCGCCTCCGGCTGGGACGACGCATCGGCGACTGCCAACGTGGACGCGAAGCTCGGAGAGCTGCGATCCCTGGTACGGGACGTTTCCTACAGCCCGAAGTTGTCGAAATACCAGGATGACGCGATCCAGCTGGAGGGAGAATGGGGGCTGAGGAAAGATCGATTCTCGATAGAGGACTCAGCCTGGGACCCGAAGCTGGAGCTCCTAGACACTGCGGTCCCCATCTACGCAGGGGCGATGAAATACCCCGATCCAGGCAAGATTCAAAAGGCGTTCGAGGAGAATGCCCTATTCCTTTCGACGCTCTTCGAGCTTGATGCCGGCAGGGCTTTGGACGCGGGAGACCTCGACCGGAGCCTCACGGACTTCAGGAGCGGACTCATACTCTCGGCCCGTTATCTCGGAGGCGCGCGAATCACGGAATACGCCTATGCCGTGTCTGCCATCGACTACCTCAAGGAAACGCATAGCATGTCCGCCTCCACACGCGAGAAGGACCTGGTGGCCGCGTTCGGTCCCTGGATACGAGCGGGCCGGCAGTTCTACGACCTCCGCGACGAGGTGAAAGCCGGTAAGACCTGTGTCCTGGTGACTACCGATTTCACGAAGCAGGTAAGCATCGACGGCGCCCCGTATGCGATCGCGCCTGTTGCCTTGCAGAGGGGCGCCGGAGCGATGCAGCTCAGCATCCAGTCCGTAGGCGCGAGAATGCCGACGGCCGCGACGGTGCCGGCCGGGGAGAGGATCGCCTTCTTCCCGAACGGGTCCGCGCCGCTCGGAAAGTCCGCGAGCGCGTTGTTCGCTTCCGCTGTGGCGAGCGCTCAACCAAAGGGCAACACGACGGCGACGCAGGACCTTCTCCTTGCACCCGTATACTTGTCCCTCGATCCCGTCGGCTGCCTTCTCTTCGGACCGAGTGCTGAGTTCGGAGTTAGGATCGCTCCCCGGATAACCCTCGGAGTCGATGTCTGGATCCAGGGATTGGGATTGCTGTTCTCCGACATCGTCGATAATCACCAAAGTTCTCCGTTCGACGTCGCCTCGGCGGGGATCACGTCGCGCCAATTCCTGCCGTCAAAGGGCCATAACCATTGGTACCTTAGCGAATCGGCGGGGCTGGTCTCCATCAAGACAAACGATACGAACAATAACGGCACATCGAGCACTGGCCACGTCATCGCCCTGATGCCCCTCGTCGGGGGCGGATACGAATGGCGCTTCCCGTCAGGCATGTTCCTCGGGATAGGGGCTATGGTCGGTCCCGTAATCCCGCTTTACCAAAGCGGCGGCGGCGGCCCGCAAAGCGTGATCCCATTCGGGGACGTGCAGTTCCTCATCGGATGGGAGTTCGGGCGGCGGGAGATCAGGCTCTCGAACCCTTAATCTACTCTTTTATCAGATGGCTGGACTGTCCAAGGATGAAGAACCATTACACCTTTTGGCTGAGAGTTCGCTTAGAACTTATCCGTAAATAGTGATATACTTGCTCTCGGGCCTGTGGGGACAGGCCGGGAGGGCGAAAATGGCGACGAAAGTAAAGTCCTGGGAAGTGAGCGACGCATTCTGGGAACGTGTGGAGCCTCTGGTTCCAATTCGTAAAGTGGATCCCACGAAGAACTACGTGCGAAAGCCAGGGGCCGGGCGACCGGCGAAACCGGCCCGGCAGGTGTTCGAGGCCATCGTGTATGTGCTTCGTACGGGATGCCAGTGGAAGGCCTTGCCGAAGGAACGGTTCGGCAGTGCTAGCGCCGTGCATCAGCGTTTCCTCGAGTGGGAGGAAGCGGGATTCTTCGAAGCACTGTGGAAGGCCGGGTTGGCTGAGTATGACGAAATGGAAGGGATCGCCTGGCGTTGGCAAAGCGTTGATGGCGCGATGATGAAGGCGCCTCTGGCACAAGAAGCAGTCGGTCCGAACCCAACGGATCGGGGGAAAAAAAGACAGCAAGCGCCACCTCCTGGTGGACGGCCGTGGCGTCCCGCTATCACTCGTCGTGACCGGAGCTAATGTGAATGATAGCAAGCGCCTCGAGGAGGTACTTGATTCCATCGTTATCCGGCGCGAAGATCCTCTGTCTCGTCGTAACAAGCATTTATGCGCAGACGCTGGCTATCGCGACGCCGCCAGCCTCTGGACCATCGAGGCGCATGAGTATATCCCTCATGTCGTTGACCGCCGCACAGAGGCCGATCTCAAACGGCGCGACCCGAAGAAGAAGGCGAGGCGCTGGGTCGTAGAAGTGTGCCACAGCTGGTTCAACCGCTTCCGAAAACTACTGGTGCGGTACGAAAAGCTTGAACGCAGCTTTGTCGCCCTCAACCATCTTGCCGCAGCCATCATCGCTTTTCGAAAGGTGCCACTGACCGTGAATATTATTTACGGATAAGTTCTAAGGACCGATGACAACCTTCGTGCCGTAGCGGATGTTCTCGTAGAGCCACCTCGCGTCGGGCAAGGTAAGGCGTATGCAGCCATGTGATGCTTTCTGTCCGAGTTTTCGTGCCTCCCAGGCGATGATCTGTCCTCGAGAATCGGTGGGGAGGGAGTGGAAAAGGTACTCGCCGTGATGGAGCCATGAGACCCAATAGCGGGCTCCCTCACCGAGTTTTGCGCTGTAAAATGATGTCTCACGCTCGCGCTGAACGAAAAAGGCCCCCTGAGGTGTGCGGTCATCGGCTGGCGTATCGAGTCCCTTGGAGGCGATCATCGTATAGACGATCTGCGGCCCGCTCATGATATGGACCTTTTGGTCGTCCAGTGAGACTTTGATCCATACCGCCTCATTCGGCTTCAGCATCGGGTACGGCCCGCCTGATGGTTTGAGCCAGTCGACGCTCCCGACGAGAACCGACCCAGAGGCGGCGAGAGCGAATTGCGGCGCTACCAAGAGAAACAGCGTCACTCCGTAGAGAAACAGTTTTCGTTTCAGGCGCGTCCAAAGACTCGGCTTCATTGTATTTCCCCTCTTTCCTTGATCAGAATATCGGCTAAAGGCTGGTCCGTCTTTCGTATCGGAAACGAGGCGTATCCCGCGTCGAGAAGCTCCTGCTGAAGGTTTTCGAAGGGAATCCCCGATACAGTGACTATCACGACCCAAAATGCCTTGCCATGCACGATCTTCATGTGTACATTGCCGACGATGTCCCTCATGCCAAGCTTAGTCGCAAGGTCATCAGCGTTTTTCTTGTCGAGGAAGGCTCCGACTTGGTAGGCGATGATTGAACTCCCCGCAAATGGATCAGGAACAAGCGTAGAGTTCGCCATCGAGCTTGGCGGGGCTCTAGTAGTATCCCCTTGGGGGAAGGCCGACCTAACCCCATATACGAAGAACAATCCTGCCATTAGCAGAAGCATGCGGATGGATTTCATCCTGCCGCCCATCCGCCCTCGGTAATCTTGTAGATGCAAGCTATCTACCGTACCAAGAGGCTATCAGGCGAGAATATCAATCCCGCCCATTTTCGAATTGCGGGTGATCGAGAAGAAGTGCAACGGGCAGTTGGGTCCGCATTCATGGCTCTCAGTCGATATCACGGGAATACCCGCCGGATTGCTTTGAAGAAGGTTGATCTCATTGGTTGATGCCGGCCGGCTCGACAACGATTGCACTATGCTCCGTGGACTCAACGCAAGGTTTATCGGCACATCACCCATGACATTACTGTCATACGCTTTTCAAGAATTACCAAGGGGAACGCGAAATATTAGCGGACCCTCAATCCTGTAGGACGAGGCAGGGCCACCTTAAGAGCCTTTATCGACGAAAGGGCGTATCATGCCCAAATCGGTATCGCAATCGAGGTGTGTTTCACGCTCCCTTCTTCGCGGAAAACGCGAGCACCTTCCCGAAAGCATCCTCGGAAGCCTTGCCGATGCTGGCGAGATCGTTCTCGCTCTCGTGGTTCGCGTAGCTCTCGAAGACTACCGACGTCCTGTGCCCCGTAGCCTTCATCGCCTGCCTCTGGTCGATACGGTCTGCTAGCGCTGTCGCGAAGCAGTGTCTGAGCGAATGGAAGACCAGGCCGCGGGCGCGCCGCGTAGCTTCGTCGATCCCTATCGCGTGCAGCGCTTCGGTAAACCCGTTCCCGAGCACCTTCGCGTCCAGCGGCTTGTCGGCGAGGATGCCGTAGAAGACGAAGCGCTCGTCGCTCGTCCCGTGCGGGTTTTCTTTTCCCAGGTCACGGAGCGGGTCGCGGACGACAGGAAGAAGGGGGACCTCCCTCTCCTCGCGGTTCTTCGTTGCCTTTAGCCCGTCGGCGAAGCCCCAGCTGTGGCGGATGTAGAGTCGATCCTCGCCGACGTCGCGGAGCTGCAAGGCGTTGATCTCGCCGAGGCGGGCGCCCGTCGTGAGCGCCACGAGGAAGGCGACGCGGGCACGCTCGTCCGGCCACTGCAGGGATACGAGAGCTCGGAGCTCAGCCTCCGTGAGGATGTCGCGCTTCTTGCTCTCCCCAGAGAAGCGGGGGATGCCTTCGGCGGGGTTCATCGGGATAAGTTCGTTGCGCGCTGCCCAGGCGAGCGGAGCTGATACAGCTGCCAAGGCCTTATTGAGGGTTGCCGGGGCGAGGCCCTCTTCAGAAAGGCGAAAAAGGTGAGCCTTGAGTCCGGATCGCGTGACATCGATAAGGCGGACGGCGGTCCACTCCTTCCGATCCCAGTAGCGACGAACTACACCCGCCTGCTCGAGCGCGTGTCGTCGCGTCGCCGAGTGGCCGTAGACCTTTTTCTCGGCGAGGAAAGGGGAGCTCTCGTGATCCCATATCCTCTCCAGGAATGCGAGGAGGAGCTCGGACGAGGGGCCAGCTTTGGCGAAATTGCCAACGACGAGGCTGCGGTCTCTAAGGGCCTTGAGGATCTTCTCGGCGTCGTCGGTGTCGAGATCAGCTTTTCGGATCGCTGACAGTATCTCCTCGAGCCCGAAGATGGAGTCGGCCGGTCGGACCTTGCGCGTTCGGCCTGTGGGGACGCCGTGCTCGAGCCATCCGGCGACGGTCAGGAGGGCCGCGTCGCGCTCGGTGGCTCCTGTCGATAGGGGGCTTAGCTTTCGCCCGGTTTCTGGGTCAATAAGCTCCGCGTAGAAGATGCCATGTCGCGCATGAAGATAGAACCGACGCATAGCTCCGCCTTTCGAAACCGGTTCTCATACGGTTTCTCATAGGGTTGTTTGGAGCAAGGCGCCGGTTTTCCGGTGGCTTTGCTAATTATCTACCTCGTAAAGCTTTAAATCAGCCGAGACCGGGAATCGAACCCGGCACCTGCGCATTACGAGAGGCAAATATAACCTATCGCTAAATATCATTTTATATCAAAGCAAGGAATTAGACAAGCAATGATTTTCCATGATGGACCATGATAGGCTATTTTTGCGGACGTTATTGCTTACTGCTTCGCCTAACGTGTTCTTGTCTCCTCCTCGTCGATATGAGGACCGGGGGGCGGCCTCTTCGAGGGGCAACGGCGCCAGGGGCGGCCGGCCGATGAAAACCTAACGATAGGAATTAAACGAAGCCCCGCGGCGAGCTCGGGAAGCCGCAAGGGATGGAGCCTTGCCAGCCCGAGAGCATATGCTTCAGTCTTTGCTCTCCTCCCAGTTCTTGTTTTCCTTGAGGTACCCTCGGAATCTCTCAAGGTCATCTCGGTGGTCAGCTTCGAGTGTTCCATGAGTTGATGAAAAATTGTCAGTCCAAGAGACTAAGGAAAGGGGATTCTGTTTTAGCGCGTTTCGGGCAGTCTCGAAATCGTTTGTTGCATTCACATCCGATTCAAAATCACAAGAAAAGTACACACGAGGACCGTCTTGTAATTGATTGATAGCACATAGACGTTTCATATTTCTTCCTCAATGTTTTCATCTTCGGTCATTTCTTCCCATCCTTCCGCGAGGACGTGATTTTATGGGCTGGGCTTTTATCATATACCACCCCGAGCGTAGGCTTCCTGCAGGTGTGATATAGCTCTTGAAAGGGCCGCTCCCCGTTTAGATCAGTCCACGAATAAAACATAAGTTTTTTGGAATCTATATTGACATCGCCCGTAACCCAGATACCTTCTTTGGCTACAATCCCAAGACCAGTTGTACTTAGCCTTTGAGCATAGGATTTTGCTTGGATAAAAGCGTCTTGTAAATCCCCATCGGTAACTATGCTGTATTTCGCTTCCCATACCCAATATGAGGAATAGTCATCCTTCTTTTTGTTCAATAGCAGAACATAATCAGGAATTATCCTTTCCCCTCGCCCTATTTTTATTTTTAGCTGCCTAACCCAATCCATTTGAGTATATCCAAGTTTGATTAACAAGGGTTCCAGAAGATTTTGTTCAACATCTCTTTCAACTACTAAGTGAATATCCGTACTAAATGAGAGGGCTTCTAGTTTGGGTAGAACAGAAATATCAAACCCCTTCTGAGCCATTAAATAAAGTATCCGGTCATAGTATTTCTTCTCGATGATATCGCCATTGATTCCCTGTAGATTTTTCCTCACTAAAGGCATTGTGGACAAAACTTCGTCGTTCCTGATTTCCGAATAGCTAATATGCGGAACCTTGATCGGCTTATGAATCCAGGTATTATTGTAATGATAGAAAAAAGGATCAACATATCCATATTCCTTTACCCGCCATATCGAGTGGATATAGCTCCGAGGAGTCAGGCAATACATAACGACAATATCATTCGGTGATGCCGAAGCGTTTCCCTGCCAATTATCAACTGTATTATCGTCAGCCTTATCTAGAAACTCAAAATCTTCGCTATCATCAACCTCACCTGATTTTTTACCGCCACCAACAAAGAAGGCCATCTGCGGCTTGTTCTGGAATACTTCGTCTTCTTTGACGAAGTTCGGGCCGAAAAAATACAGTAGGGAACACATTTCCTCCGGAGTCATGTTCATTCTTAGTCTAAACTCGTATATTGACTTGCAAAGCTCGGCGTAATACAAGAAACGTTTTTCCATATCTCGTTTGGGCGGAATGGGCGGAAAGTAGATTTCTAGCGCTTCGAATATTTTTTTAAGGAGTTGAGTCCTTCGATAAAAGTAATAGGGGGGAAAGTAATTTTTATTGCACCAATACAGGGCGATTGATAAATCAGGGATATTGTCTACGCAAAACGTGCGACGTTCGATGCCTTCCTCTTCTCGATCGATTATGTCCCACAGGCTCCCAATCGCTTTTTCAACGTCGCCTATTGTGCTCGATTCCCCAGCGAATTTGGGAACAAATCGCGGAACAAGAGCGTCGTACATTTCGCAAATCCATTTCATTCGGTCTGGATTGATAGTATAGAGAAGTTCCTTTAACAGCGGACTCTTTCCGTAGTTGGCGACAAGCTCGACCGTATTCTTTTCATAATACCATTTTTTCAAATCGGAAAACATTTGGATCGATTGCTTCCCAATTTCAGTTTGCTTGAGTTGGTCCCATAAAAATGAATTGAATTCCATATTTGCCACTATGGTGTTTCCTTGTATCAAAGTTCAACGGTCTTCCGATTCTTCCCAAAGCCTCGCCCATTCCTTCGCGTAGGCTTCTGCTATGGGTGGTACATTCCATAGGACGAGGGCATTCTCCGCGTTGTGCTCTATCGCGGCTGTGGAGTAGTTGAAGCTACCTGTCTCAATCGAAATCCCGTCCATGACGATAAACTTGTGGTGGTGAATTGCGTAATTGCGATCGAGCCGGACGAGAATACCGGCGGATTGTAGTATTCGAATCTGTGAGTATTTGGCTTGCGCCGCCTTCCAATCGGCGACAATGCGAACCTTGACCCCTCGATGTGCGACTGCTTCAAGCGCTTCGGCAATGTCGCGGCTTGTGAATTCATAACAGGCGACGAGGAGCTCAGATTTTGCCGAGGCTATTGCCTTCTCGACTACTACAAGGGAAGTGCCGCCCGGAGAGAAGCCAAGATCAAAAGATGCCCCGGTGGGGATAGGGGTCTGAGCATAAAGAGCTATGGAGGAAGCTACGATCAGGATGGGGAAGAGGATTTTTTTCACCGTTGGCCTCAATTTGAGGATATGCGCTAGAAGCTCAAAAATCAAGAAGACCAATAGATAAACATTCAGTCACAGCGACGTTAGATTTTTGGCTCTTCGTTCGGCAAGTCTTCGCCTCCAAGCTTGAAGGCCTCGTTCAATTCTGCGACGACGACGCGCCGCATTTCATCCAAAATCTCGCCATTCAACTTTTTTGAAATTGCAGGGATTGCACACAGACGAGCGACGATTTTACAGGCTATCACTTCGCCCATCGTCGTCATCGTTTGACGCCGATCCGAGCTCGGGAACACGGTCATCGTCTCACTCTCTCCATGGCCTCATGCCTCCACAAGGGAGCTGGTGGTCTCATGGGAGAGTCGGGAAACGCTCTCGATCAAGTCTTCGTAGTAGACCCGATTCGCTTCCTGCCGGGCGTGAAGGGCGGCTATGCCCGGTTCGAAGGGCTCGTCTCCGTCATCGCCTGATACCGTGATGCCTTTGTTCGTGAGCTCATCCAGAGACTCACTTGCCCATGAGTCCAGAAAGCTCTCAATGTCGATCTCGACTTTTTCGGCCCACTCGATCCTGATCGCGCAGAGGAGAAGGGCCCCGGATGGTAAGTCCGGAGGGATTCCAACCATGAGCCGAGAATGGCCGACCGTCGCTGGGCCCCATTCGAAGGTCTCGGAGGCGGGGAACTTTATCGGATTTTTCGAATCGGCTGCCAGATAGGAATACGCATTCTGAAGGGTGAAGGTAACTCGCGCAGAAGGAATCCTCACGATGAGGTCAGAACGCGAGAGCTCAGGGGAATAGACTTCATCCTCTCCGATCTTCTCGCCGTTCTCTATGACTTTCTCGCGAATGAGCGCGAGCGAGGCTCCGACTGGCCTCCCGCGGTACGTCCCTGCCCAGCTTACGGCGCCGGTCTCGTGGTTCTCAGAGACTCGGCGTAGAACAGCGAAGTTGACATCCGGTTTGTTCATTCAATTTCCTTTCCCGGCATCGACCGGGTTATCAATTTCGAGGCTTCGTTCGGCCTCGGCGAGAACGGCGTCAAGGTCCGTGTCCAGGAAGGCACGGGTCCAGTCTTTGAAGAGCTGCGACAATGTGCTGGCAAGTGCATAAGGATCGGCTGCGGTGTCATCCTCGTTCGTCAAGGCGCCCATGAGCACGCCGTACAGGCTTTGGACGAGGTTCACCACAGCGTCACGAGGCACGAGGCCAACGCGATAGGAGCCTCGAAGTCCGTCGAGGGTGTCGAGGACCAGGGGCGCCCGGGTGTCGATTTCCTGATCTGCCAGGGCCGAAAATGGCACCGAGGGCGACGGCGCCCTGACCGGCTCCTCATTTTCGGACGATTCCGATACTGACACCTCGGCGGCGCTCCGTCTGCGCGCTTCAATCTGCGCATCCAAGGCGGCGCGGCCTTCGATATGGTCATTCCGAAGTCGTATTTTCTCGATGAAGAAATGAGTCAATGAATCATTGATATCGATAAGACCATCGGGTCCGCGGGTAAGGCGTCCGGTCCGTGTTGCCTTCAGGCAGGCCGCGCGCGTGCATCCTGCATGTTGAGCGAGAGCATTAAGGGATACTCGGCGATCGGGGTTACTCATGGTGATACCGCCGGTCGCATGTTACCCCGCAAAACCTCGGCGAGGTCCGAACGCGAGCCGGCCGCGACTCGGCTCGCTCCTTGGCGGGCTATGTCGCAAAGGACCCTGACAATATTAGTCAGCATTAGCGGGCCTCCTGCATCTGCGCCGCGGCCTCTGCCATGATCTCACGCGAGTCCAGGGTGATCGGCTTCGAGCCATGCCCGGATTCTGATTGCAGCTCGGGTTCTGGAATTGGAACAAATTCGATTACCCTGGAGGGAATGAGCGCGGGCTCCGTGATTTCCTCGGCGCCGATTTCGCCGAGCGTGGACGATTCGGCGGGTTCCTCGAGCTCTACGGCTGGCTTTTCGGCTTCCCCCTCGATGCTCTTATCTTTTTCCTGATACTCCGCGCAGAGCGCACGAACGCACGGGCCCATAAGGGCCCCGTGCGGTGCGGTGCGCTCGCGCTCGCTGGTGTCGAGTGCGCTTTGAGCACCTTGTGCGCTTTCGTGCGCTTCGTGCGGTTCAAGCCCCGGTAGGTCTATCGCACTGAACGCACCTTGTGCGCTCTTGTGCGGTGCGGTGCGCGGATACCATAGGCGCTCGCGCTTAACTGCGAGGCCTCTTTCTGCGAGTCGGGATAAGGAAGCGCGTATACTGTTCGGCGCCTTCCCGACTGTCGCGGCTAGGACCGAAGCAGCGATTCCCTCGAGGTGGGCTTCGAGCACGCGGAGCACGGCGCCGTCACTTTCGGGAATGTGCGGCGCGTCGTCGATTTCGCCCTCGGGAATCCATCGGCAGTCATCGAAGCGAGCCCTAATAGTCCGTTCCTGCCCATGGTTTCCGTTAACGTATATCTTGGTTCCGGGCTCGCCTCGTTTACGCTCAATTGTAATGATGCTGTCCGCCTGCGCGCCGAAGGCCGTGGAGCCCATGAGGTTTGAAACGGGGTCGCCCGAGTCACCCTTGATTGAATGGTGAAGGGCCACGATCGCCACGCCATTGTCGAGCGCGATATGTCGGAGGTCGGCCAAGAAGGGCGACAAGTCATAGCTGTTCGTTTCGGCATCGGGGGGCAAGATTCCGGCGATCATGTCTACGTAGATAACGCCGTATCTGCCTTCAATGACCGCGGCCTTGAGGAGTTCGAGGCCTTTCACGCCGCGCGGCCAATCGTAGACCACGTCAAGTCCATCTGCCAGCGCTGGGAATCTCAGGAGCCGTTCGTGCATCGCGATGCGGTCGAGCTCGAGGGCAATATAAAGCACCTTTGCGCGTTCGGTACGGAAACCAAGAAACAACGCTCCGGCAGTGATCGCAATCGCCATTTGAAGAGCGAGGAATGTTTTTCCGAGCCCCTTTCTCGCGGAGATAATCGTAAGTCCGACTGTGATCATGAAGGCAATAAACCAAACGCGCGGAGGAAGATCAGCGGCTTGTTCTCCTTTTGCTGAAAAAAGCGACGGAACAACAGAAGCCCAGAGGGTTCGGCGTTTCTCGCTCGCTGCCTGCTGTTGGGGGGTCTCGTGCGCCTCGCACTTCCCATCCTGGTCGGGTTCATGCTCGCAATCGATCTTACGGACGCAATCGGCACAGAGGGCGATACCATTTTGCGCCGAGGGTTGCTTTACTCGGTTGGGCTGAGCCGGCGGCTCCTCCGCCATATCCGGGGCCGTTGAAGTCCCTGCGGTGGCCTTAGCGGTCGTCTGTGCGGCCTTCTTGGCCTCTTTGGCTTCCCTCGTTTCAAACTCTGCGAATGATTCCCATGTGTCGCCTGTCGCGAGGTCGCGGAGCGATACTTCGGTGCTTGAATGGGTGAGGGTGAGGTCTTCCCGATATCCCTCCTTGTGTTTGCGCCAGGGGATATAGCCTAGGAATCGATTGCCAGCTTTGGGATCGACGTGGAGACCGTGGCTCTCGATAAAGTCGATAACCTGGGGGGTAATGGTATCGCTCATCTGGAGCCTCGATCCGACCGCGGCGAGACCTTGCGGCTCGTCGTGATTCCAAGGGCCACGCGCGCGAGTTCGGAATCGTGTAACGTCGCTATGAGTGTGAGGTCGCAAAAAGGTGAAAAATTATTACAGAGCTTTCGAAGCTCCGGTGCGAGGAGGTCGAAGAGGCGGTCCGCGTCCGCGTTGACGGTCGGCGCGGGCATCACTTTGCCTCGAGCAGCGGATTTCGAATTCTTATCGACCGTCCTATCCGGGTAACAGTGACTTGGCCCGCTTTTATGAGTCGGTAAGCTGTCGGGAGAGAAACGCCGTACACACCGGCCCACGTGGCTACATCAAGCAAAGGTGCCGACGTTACCAATGGACAGGCCTGCGCGCGAGCCATTAGCTCGGCTTTTGAGGGAATAGGAACACGAGAAGAGGACATGGCGGTCTCCAGCATCCATGTGATGCCGGCGGCCGTCGCAAGGACAGGCGTCCGGGGTGCCCGCGGAAAAACGGGCTGGACCATCGCGCGCCGCGTTTAAGCGCAGTCGCGCAACGAAGGCCGATTGAATTAAGGCGTCAAAACGCCTAACTCGCTAAATAACACCTAAAACGGGCGCGCGCCCTAAATGCGGCGATACGTTCAGCTGGGAAAGAAACGATCCTTTGCGGGGTCTTATACATTGCCCGAAAACTGCGCGCAGAGATGCCGAGAATTTCCGCCGCTTCCTCGTCGGTTATCGGGCGCCCGTCGAGGCGCGCTAGATCGCATAGGTAGATGATGCTCTCCATTTGGATATGCTCTTCCCCTCCGTGCGCGGGTCCCAGGCGCGGGAAGGCACGCCTATGTTGCTCTTGCACGGGTACCCACTCGACCTCGGCCTTGAGGTGGGGCGCAGGGTCTACCCCCAGGGCGGCGTAGTAGGCGACGATCCGGTCGAAATGCTCCGGCTTGAGCTTGGCGCGCGCCATACGCAATATCTCTTCCTCGGTCATATTCCCTTTTTATCACGGCACACCGCGACCCGTCAAGGCCCTAAAGATAATATAATTCATTATCATACATCAATTTGATAGCTCGTGATGCTTCCTGATAACACAAGTTGCCGTTTCTTGGGGCCGTAATCGTAGGTCGCGAGGGACTCCAGGAATCAATCCCCTGAACGCTTCCCCGGCCTCCGTCGCGGCGCCCCGGAATCGGAGCCTTTCGGCGCCTCTACGAAGTCGGCAACAGAGCACCTTAGCGCGCCGGCGAGCTTCCTAGCGATAATGAGACCGATCTGGCGCTTCCCGTTCTCCATGGCCGAGATATTCGAGACGGCTATCCCTGCGGCCTTCGCTAGGGCCGCCTGCGAAAGTCCCGCGTTCTCGCGCCTGATACGCAAGGCAATACCGGGATGCCATTCCGCCTTTACCTCGCGATACCATTTCGAGCTCGTGGCGGGGGAGTACCCCTCCTCCGGAACTATCCGGGCCTCGGCGTCTTCACGCTTGGCATACGCGAGAACCGAGGCCGCGACCTCGCTTGAAACAGAAATGAGCCTCCGGGGCCCTTTATTAGTACGGCGCGTCTTCTCTGCTACCGGCATATTCCACCTCCACGAGTAGACTACCTTTCTCCCATCGCCATACCGCTACCCATGACCGGGCAAGGTGGCAATGATAGAGGCTATTTCCAAGGGCGGAAAAGTTGGGCCAGTCCTTGCGAATCGGCCCGAGAGCGGCTAGATCGTCAACCAAGAGGGCGAAGCGCTGGCGGATAGGCTCGGGAGCTCCCGAGATTCGCTTGTCGGCCCGTTTGCTTATCAAGACCGTGTATGGCACGCATTCCCCTTTTCTCGCCTAGAAGTAGTATTATCAAAAATGATAATATCGTCAAGTATTTCGATAGCCTGCTTCAAGCCATCGTATCGCCCCGCGGCGAAGTCCCTGGCGGGTGTTCCTTTGTCCGCTTCATAGACGAGGCGCGCGTCATTCTGCCCGGCCTCGAGTCGGCCCCGGAGAGTGTCGAGTGCTGTCATGCCAAGGCCTCCATGGCTGGGGTCTCAATCAGTCTTGTAAATGCTTCCCCCGCCGCGACGCCAAGGCGCGACATATCCTCGGCGGCTACGTGGTCTGCGTAGTGCTCGAGCATCGCAGCCGTCTTGTGGCCCGTCGCACGCTGGACCGTCTTGGCGTCGAGTCGATCGCTCATCGTCTTAGCGTACCAGTGACGCCAGGAATGGAAATCGATGCCACGCGCGCTGTACTCGGCGAGGATCTTCTCTCGCGCCGCTACCTCCGTGGGCTTCTTGTCGTCGCCCCAGGCTCCGCCGTTCATCGCGACCAGGGCCTTCCTCATGCCGAGGAGAACGCGATTAGCATCGAGGGGACGGTCAGGATAGCGCCCTGCGAATATGAAGCGCTCGGGCGCGGCGGTGTGGGGGCTCTTCGCCTCAAGGCTGAGAAGGGCAGAGCGGACAGTCGGGAGGAGTGGCACCTCTCGCGCCTCTCCCGATTTGGTCGATTTCAGCTTGTCACTTATGCTGTACGAGTGCCGGATATGGAGCCGATCATTGCCTATGTCCTCGTGGCGGAGGGCAAGGACTTCGCCCAGGCGTGCACCCGTCGTCATGGCGACGAGGCAGGCGACGCGGGCGCGCTCATCCTCCCATGTCGTCGAGAAAAGAGCCTTCACCTCCGCGGGCTCGAGGATGCCCCGGCGCTTACCCTGCCCCGAGAAGCCACGTAAGCCGCGTGTAGGGTCGTTCGGTATGATCTCGTTTGCCGCTGCCCAACGTAGGGCCGTGGTAGCGGCGCTGAGGTCCTTATTGACCGTTGCCGCGGCGAGCCCCCTTGCTTTCAGAGCTAACCCAAGCTCGACGAGGTGAGAGCGTCGAACCTCTCCGAGGGAGAGGCCAAAGGGGAGCATGCTCTCAATCTCGCGTGCGCGTCCTTCCATGTCCTGGCAATGGCGATTCGTGGCGCGCTGGCCATGGGCGAGGCGCTCGCGGATATAAGGGGAGTCGTACTTCCAGAATGCGCGGAGCCAGGCGCCGAAGGGCTCGGAGGCCTCGGCGCTTGTGTTCCCCTTCTTGTCGAGGAGTCCGCGGGCTCGGAGGTCGGCGACTATCCGCGAAGCGTCGCCGACCGTGAGGGGCGCATCATGGAGGGCTCGGAGTACCGATTCAAGGGAGAATATCCGCTCGAGGCTCCTCCGCCCCTCTTGGGGGGCCGGGATGCCGTCGCGCATCCATTCGGCGATGAGGAGCAACGCTTGATCGCGGTCCGAGGTCCCGAGTGAGCGACGGCCGAGACGAAGGCCCGTTTCAGGGTCGCGAAACTGCACGTAATAGAGGCCTGTGGCGCTTCGCCTAAAAACAGAAAACTGGCGCATTCTACAACTCCCGCAGAATTGCGTTTGCTGACGCATCTGCTGACGATAGGTTGTAGCTGCTCCAGTTTTCTGGTCGCGAGCTTGTAATTGCTTATTCTGTAAAGCCGAGATCCGGAATCGAACCGGACACCTGCGCATTACGAGTGCGCCGCTCTGCCAGATGAGCTATCTCGGCGAAGACTGTGCGACTATATAGGGCGAAAGGACGAAAATCAAGAGGATGGACTCCGGCGGCGAAGGTCATTTCTTTCGTCGCGAGTTCACGAAGCGAATAAAATCGTTGATGTTCTTGACTACGATGCGGTCCTGGTACACTTCCAGACGACGCTGGTTGGCGAAGTGATTGAGTATCGTCTGAACTTCGTTGGCCGACATGCCCGCCCAGTGCGAAACGTCCTCCATCGTCACTTTGAAATCGCGCTTTTCGCCGTCCTGCTCGCCGCCCGAAACTGCCGCGTTGGTCTCGTACAGCATGAGAAAGACATCGGCGATCCTGGCCTGGGGATCGTCGAGAGTGAGGATCATGAAGCGGCGCTTTTGGTCCCAGATGCGCTTGGTGAAGAGCTTGAGGAGCCGCAGCGCGATCTGGGGGTTGCCCATCATGAGCACTTCGAAATTGGCGCGGTTGAATTCGAGCACCTTGACGGTGTCTATGGCCTGGGCCGTGGCGGAGCGGGGGGCGCCTTCGAGTATCGCCATCTCACCGAAAATCTCGGGAGTCTGGAGGATGTCGACGGTCTTTTCGAGTTCGCCGACTATTTTCGATATCTTAACCCGACCGCCCTGGATGAGGTAGAAACTGTCGCCGGGTTCGTATTCGGCGAAGATGATCTCGCCCGGCTGGTACGTCCGCGCGAATCGGGTGAAGGCTGCCAAATCAGCCATGCTTGCCCTCCTCGATCTGGCGAAGGGACCTTTTCGCCTTGATCCGCGTCGACGCGTCCTCGTCGCTTTCCATCGTCAGAATTTTTTTGTAGAAGCCCTTGGCCCGGTCCAGGTCGCCTTTTCGCTCGTAGGACTGCCCCAGCCAATAGAGGGTGTCGACGAGGTCGGGATGCTTGGGATAGGTCTGCACGAGCTGGGTGAAGTGTTTGATCGTGAGATCGTACTGCTGGAGCATGTAGAGGCAGCGGCCCATGTCGTAGAGGGCCTTCATGGTGTATTCGGCGTCCTCGTTGGCCTCGACGATGCGTTTGAAACCGGCGAGAGCCTCTTTGTAGCGCTCGGAGCTGAAGAGGCTGACGGCGTCGTAATAGTCTTTGGCCGCGCCGGAAAGGCTGTCCCCGGGAGCGCGCTGCGCGGGCGGCACGGAGGCCACGATCTCGTCGGCGCTTTCGGCCTTGGTCTGCCCGGCTCGCGCCGCCGCCTCGGCGATGAGAGGCGCGGGACCCTTGCCGTCCCCGTATTTGACCGCTCCTGTCTCGGTCATCTCGAGGTAGCGGCTGGCCTGTTCGGCGAGCTTGCCCGCGGGGTAGTAGGTCAGATAGCGGCTGAAAACGTACTTTCCCTGGGAATACTGACGATTTTTCAAGTAGTACTCGCCGGCCTTGAACAGTCCGTACTCCGGACTCTGCGCCTCGGAATTCTCGAGAAGGTTCTCCACCTGCTTGTGCACCCTGCGCAGCTGATTCGAGAACACCTTGAGCATTTTCATGATGATCCGGGTATTCGCCTGCGCGAATATCTCGAACTCGGGGACGGTGAAGACGAGTACCTGGGCATCGGAGAGCACGAGAGCGTTCTCCTCTCGGGGATACTTGCCCAAGGCGCTTTTCACGCCGAAGAACTCGCCCGTCTGAATGACCTCGTGCACTTCCTTGCCGGTTTCGATGTCGGCATAGTTGAGGCTCACCTTCCCCGATTGAAGGATGAAGACCTTGTCGCTCACGTCGCCCTGGAAGTAGATCACCGAATTGGCGCGGTAGCTTCCTACCTTAGGCATCCTATCAGACTCCCGTCCGGATCGTCGCCGAAGCGGCCGTATCGCGTCGCTTCAGTATCGATCGCGATTCTCTCGCGCGATTTATGACGGCTCCTTCAAGATGCGTCCGCATTTTGAAGGAGCTTCTCTATAGTGTAGGCCTCGCGGCCCCGTATTGCCAGACTCCCCGAAGGCAACATGGATCGAATCTCCCTACCAGGGAGTCGAATGCTTCGGGTATTTCAACAATCTGCTAAGGTTCAAAAGGCAGATAGTCCAACTTCTTGGCGAAGCCCAGAAGCGCGCGCAGGTTTTTGTACAGGCCCGCGGGGTCTCCCGATACGAACATCGTCCGCCCGTCCATACCGATCCGGCCGTAGTCGCCCGAATCGATCTCGCGGGCGAAGAAATCGCCGTACTTGGCCTCGTCGCCGAAGACCGGCACGGCTCCCACCGTCAGAAGCTCGAGGTCCTCGGGGCGGGCCGCGCAGAGGTTTTCGTAGGGATCGTCCGCCCGCGCGCGGAAGATCGCGAAGTCGGCGGAGGCTCCCGGCTCGACGACGCCGACGCGGCCTTCCATGCGCAGAGCTCGCGCGGCGTTCGAGCTGACCATCTCGAAGAGCGTCTTCGCCGGAAGTTCCTCGCCGTACATGTCGCGGTAGATCGACCGTGCAAAGCGCATCTCCGCGAGCAAATTGATCGAACCGGTGTGCGTCGAGTCCGTGCCGAGGGCGACGTTGACGCCCGCACGGAGCATTTTCCGTATCTTGCAGGTCAAATTGAACATGAACTGATTCGAGGCGGGACACCATGCCACCGAAGCCTGGACCCGCTTCACCTTGCGTATGTCTTCGTCCGAAAAGCCGATGCAGTGGACGAGGAGATCGCGCTCGTCGAGAGCCCCCGCACGTTCCAGTACGCCTATACCGTCCTGGCTTTCCGGGTCGAAGCCTTCTTCGAGGTGGGTGATGAAAGGCCAACCGCGTTCCATCGCCCATCGATGCTCGATCTCCACTCCCTCTCCCCATCCCAGGTCGAAGGAAGAGCATTCGTGGGCCAGACAGTATTCCTTGACGACGCGTATGGGCAGCTGCGAGATATAGGCTTCGTTCAGTTCGTGCGGAAAATGGTCGTTGACCGTGCCGACTCCGGAAAACAGATTTTTGTAGGCGCCGAGCCGGTACATTGTCGGTATGTCGATGACCGAGCGTTCTTTGTATGCCGGAGAGGCCTTCAGGTCCGCATCCCAGGGGGCCCAGTTCAGATAGAATGAACCGGGAGCCGGACCGACGCGCGGAAGATAGTTGCCCCGCAGGTGGTCGTGGACGTTGACGAGGGCGGGGTAGACCACCGACGAGGAACCGACCTTCAGCTCGCGCTGCGAACCCAGGCCGAACCCCTTCACCTTGCCCGCCTCGACACGCAGGGACGCCGAACTGCGGATCTTGCGGGGAGTCACGACGGTGGCGTCGGTCAGGGCGTATGCAGTCACATCTCACTTCCTCAAGGCCGCTATTTACATTTAATTCTCGGCGGAGGACGGACCGACATTCAGTGTCTTTTCGACAAGGTCCGGATCCCGCAGGGAAGAGGCGGGGGCCGGGCTCAGTCCGGGCACAAACGCAGGGCCAGGGCGGCCGCGCCGAAAAGTCCGGCCTCGGAGCCGAGGGCCGGTCTGCGTACGAAGTTCGCGATGCGATCGGGGTCCGTGAGGGGCTCGATGTAACCCGAGAGCTCTTCGCCCACGAGAAGGGATACGCGTTCGGCCAAGCCGGGACGCATGCCTACCCCCCCGCCCATGAGTACCCGCTGGGGCGACAGAACGAGTGTGTATGCCGCGATGGCTCTCGCGAGATACCGGGCCTCGATGCCCCATGCCTGATGATCGGAATCGAGGCTCTCCGGGGGGCAGCTCCAGCGCAGGGCCAGGGCCGGACCGGAGGCCATGCCCTCTATACAGTCGCGGTGGAAGGGACAGGAACCCGGAAAATCGTCACTTTCCAGATGCGCGACCTTGATGTGGCCCAATTCGGGGTGAGTCATGCCGTGGAGGAGCTCTCCGCCGGAGAATACGCCGCCCCCGATGCCCGTCCCGACGGTGAGGTAGACGAAGTCCGTGAGTCCGCGCGCCTCTCCCCAGAGATACTCGCCGTAGGCGGCGGCGTTGACGTCGGTGTCGAAGGCCACCGCGACATTGAACGCGTTCCGGAAATAGCCAGCGATGTCCGTACCGGACCAGCCGGCCTTGGGCGTGGAGGCGATATGGCCCCATGTGGGACTCGTCATGTGCACGTCGACCGGACCGAAGCAGCCTATGCCGCAATAGTCTATCCGACCGTGGTCCCGGGCCGCGGCGGCGATCAAGTCGCGGGCGGCCGAAAGTGTGAGATCCGGCGTGGTGGTGGGCACGGTTCCTCTCGCGAGAAGAAGGGGCTTCCCGCGGACGGAGCAGTCTGTCATAAAAAGGCCGCAGGCGAACTTCGTGCCGCCGGCTTCGATAGCAGCGATGATCATGACTCGCTCCTTGCAGCGAAAACATGCTTGGCGTACATAAAATAGTCGTCTCCCGGGCCGTAGAAATCGGGAATATGCCCGATGAGCGCGTAGCCGGCTTGGGTCAGAAGCCCTTTTCCCACGGCTTTTTCCTTGCGTTTCGACATTTCGAAGCGGACGATCGCGGAGTTCGCATGGCCCAGAGCATCCTTTTCGATCATCGCGAGGAGCTCCTTGCCCGCACCCGTTTCGGCATAGGAGGAGTCGATGCAGAATGCGCAGACGTCGAAGGTGAAATCCGTGCTGACGACCCTGCATAGGAGGGCGAAGCCGGCCAGCGTCTTGCCGTCGCGCAGCTCCACCAGCGCATTCGGGCCATCGGGTTTCTCGGCCCAGGCGTGCAAGTACTCGTCCAGTATTTCGAACTCGATGTCGCGATAGGCTCCCGTCTCGCGGGCCAGGCGTTCGTAATCGCGGATGTCGTTCAACGTATCTCGATGCCGAGCCGGAGCTTGATCCCGTGTTTCATACCTCTCCTCTCCGAGTCGATTCCGAAACTCGGCCGGTAAGGGAATTGAGCCAATTTCAAAGCTCGGTCGGCAGCGTGCTTCGCACGCTTTGAAATTGGCAAGTCCGTTCAAGGGGCTTCTAAGAGCCAGTATAGTGTTCTACGGTCGCCGTTTCCATCGAGTCGTCGTATGCGGGAGGGGCTGCGTTCGGCGGGACGGCCCGCGTGCGCCCTCGGGCGGCCCTAGGATTGGGCTCCGGACCCGACGGCGACCGGCATTTCGCTGACCCGCGCGCATTCGCAGACGAAAGATTCGGCGAGATCGGCGGCGATCGCGGCGCCATGGGTATTCAGGTGGAGGCCGTCCACGAGGAGACGGAAGCCGTTCGATGCGGATATCTCGTCGAGGCTTTTGCCGAGCAGGATTCTCGCGCGCATCGCTCGGCGTCCGGCGGCGCCGAATCGGCGGAATGGCAGGGGATGCCGGCTCGGCGGAAGGGATTCCAGGTAGTCGATGAGCCGCTCGCGCAGGGGCAGATAGGCGACCTCCTCGTTCTTGGCGAGGTCCCGGATGATGGATGAATATTCCTCCGTCCGCAGATAGGCATAGTGGTCGCTCTCTTCGCCTATCGGCGGGATGGAAAAGAGGGCGATGCGCGCCTTCGTTTCGCGTTTCAAGCGCCGCACGATGAGCGTAAGATTTTCGCGGAAGAAGAGTGGATTCGGCCGTTCCGGGAAGCGCTGGATCGCATAGTAGCCCAGGGCCGATCGAAGGCCGAAAGTCGCGTTGACGTCGTTGGTCCCTATGAGGATCGTCACCGCGTCGGGCTCGAGGGCGACGATCTGCTCGAGACGCGCGGCCAGATTGAATGCGAGTTCCGAGTTGACGCCGGCGTTGACGAAGTCCCAGGCCGGAAGGCGGGATGCGAGGAGGTCGACGTAATTCGCGCTGACGGAGCCGCGGGTCAGGGAGTCGCCGGCGCAGACCGCGAGATGTTTGGTTCGCGCGGCCGTGCGGTGGGCGAGGAGGTAGGAGGCCGGATCATTGTCGGGCGGCACGAGGCGCAGCCGTGAAAGCCCCAGGTAGGCGAGACCGAAAAGGAGAATGACGACTGCCAGAAGTGCATTGAGCGGCGTCACCTGGTCTCTCTCTCAGCGGCCTGCATCGCGGCCAAACGCTGCTCCACTTCGGCAAGCCGCTCGCCGAGTCGCTCGATCGTGCGCTCGAGTCGCTCTTTTTCGCGTTCGAGGCGCTCGGCGGCGTCTTCGGGCCCGGGAGGTGCCAGAAAACGCGCCTTGACCGAAGAGGGGCTCGAGCCGCCGCGCAGGGCCTCGAGCGCTTCGGCTCGCAGGCCGGGATCACGGATGCCCGCCGCCATCTTCATGCCATCCCAGCCCACGTCGGGATCGATGTCGTAGGTCGCGGCCCGCGCGGCCGAGGAAGCAGTGGCGCGGGGCACGCCCAAAGCGCGGTCGACGTAATCCTCGAACCTGGCCTTGAATCGGCGGCAGAGCCCCTGGGCCTCGATCATGAGCCTGCCGAACTCCAGCATGAGGCGGCCGTTTTCGGCCAGACAGCTCGCCTTGATGCGCCGCGTGAGGTCGATGAACTCGGGTTCGACGTCGAAGAGATTGCGATAGTGCCCTTTGGCCTCGGCCTCGACAAGAAGCTCGTGGAATATGCCCCAGAATTCGTTCGTGTGCGCCCTGCCCGAAGCGAGGCCGCCCTTGCGTTCGCAGTGCAGATGGTGGGCGTATTCGTGGAGGGCCGTGTATATGAGTTGGTCGTCCGAAGCGAAATTGCGGTTGTGGATGATGATCTCCCTCGTGGCGGGCTTGTACAGGCCATTGACGAGAGGACTCTCCCTGCCCGAGAAAATGACGGTGAACTCGGTCTGCGCCTCGGCAGTATCGAGAAGCAGACGTTTTACCTTGTCCTGGTTCATGCGATAGCCATAGTAGGCTCTCCAGCGCCCGTCGGACAAGCGCTTTCTACAGTCGGGCCACCGTCTGGGGTCAGTGGTTCAGGGTCCGTTCGATCTCGAGCTTCTGGCCCGAACGCCTGAGCAGTTCGTCCGTCCGGCAGTGAGATCCCTTCGCGTCGGAGTCAATCGACGGGCGCGGCGGGGGGCGTTTGCCGTGTATGCATCGAATCTCCTCGCGGCGAATGTCCCGGTTGTTCGCCGTATGCCTCCTTCATTTGGGTTTTCCGTGCGCAGCTCTCCTCTCCCAGCCTTCCGCTTCGGAACAGAGACTTGCGGCCAGACTGGATCTCTATGCGGACGAGACCGCTCTGCGCAGCCGGCTCCGGTTCGGCATGGCAGGTCCGTCCTACTTTGCCCTCCTTCTTGACGAGGAAGAGCGGGGATCCCGTCTGGTCGGAGCGCTCGATATCGAGGCTCGATCCTCCGCTTTCGACTCGTCGAGGCTCGTGGTCGGTCCCGGTTCCGCTTCGGGAGCGCTCAGGCTGCTCGTGGATCCAGCCTACCTTTCCACGGGGCTCGACGGCGCCGACTGCGTCGAGCTCGACAGCTCCCTCTCGTCCGGGACGGCCGTTCTGGGCCTGGAGGCGGGACCCTTTTCCGCCTTCGCGCTCGAGCGAGGAGCCGGCGCAGGCATCGTTTTCCCGCGTTCGGGGAGCCTTACCTGCGAGGCCGAGCTTCCCTCCCCACCCGAAGCGGCGGCTGCGGGCATGGGCTTCTCTCTCCCCTGGGGCGGCGGCACGCTGTGCGCGTTCACCTCGCTATCGCTCAGGGCGGGACGTGCGGGCGCCGAGGCTTGGAAGCCCGATCCGGCCCCGGATAGCGCCGGCCTGGTCTTCGACCTGGGCGTCGTGAGAATCAGGCGCTGGGATTCGGGCTGGGTGGCAATGGGCCTTGCGGGGAGCCAGGGTCGGATAGAAGGGCCGGGACTGGCTGCACGCATCGAGGCCGAAGAGAGGCGCGGAGTCTTGGGTTTTCGCGCCGCCGCCGGAGCCGTCGGCAGCGGCTTTCGCGATCTCTACGGCTCGAGGCCCCTCTATGAGCTCGGAGCGGCCGCCGATCTGCGTCTGGCCCTCCGAAGGGCTGCGACGCTGACTCTCGGTTTTAGACTAAAATCCAAGGCGACGGCGGGCGGTGTCGCCTTGACGGCCGCCGATACGGGTGAGGCGCTCGATGCAAGCGCCGCGGCATCTTCCTGGGACTCCGAGCTCGCCCAGCGCAGCGCTAGAGTGTCGCTCCTCGCACCCCTGCCTCGATACGGTAGAACCGTGGATCTATCCTGGGCCTTAGAGCGAGGCGCGGACGCCGCTACGGCGGTGCTTCTGGACATCGGCCTATCCGTCTCCGAGCGTTTGCCCTCGGGTCTGTGGCACTGCCGCTGGGGAGGGGAGCTGCGCTTCGGGGGCGATCGCGGCCCCGGCTTCGACGGCTTGTCTTTTTCGCTGTCGGCAGGCAGGAGTCCTCCCGCCGGAAGCTCGGGACCCTTCATCGATATGACTTTCGGCCTCGAGCTTCTCGAAGGGGGCATGAGCTATTCTCCCGCGATCGCCGATCTGGGAATCGATTTATGGTTGCCGCTGCGTGATTCCTCTCGCCTGGGCCTCGGCTTGGACGCTCCGAGTTCCGGCCTATTCCTCGATCGCCTGGAGGCCGGGCCGGGAGACGGCCCGAAGCTGAGCCTGTCGTATCGATGTACGTTCTAGCGATCGAGTCAGCTTTTGTTCGATCCGTCGAGGAGGGCGGCGAGGTCGAGCCATGGGAGCCTTCCGGCCGTGGGGGCGAAGGCGAGTTCGATGGCGAAGCGCGCGGCATCGAAGACGAGGGGGCGGTCGAAAAAAGTGCAGTCCGAAAATCCATGGGCGAGGGCCTCCACGATGGCCGAATCTCCGGTCGCCACGGCGGTCCGGGCTCCGGCCCTTTTCAAGGGGGCGTCGGCGCTCTTTTCCACGGCGGCGATCGCCTCGAGGCCGCGGTCGTGCAGCTCGTCCGCGAAGTGAGCGGCGTGACTCTCGCTTCCCGTAATCGGCGCGTCGAAGTAGGCCCGGACTCGAGCCGGGGCGGCAGCCGCGATGGCCTCGGAGAGCAAATCCAGGGCGCGCCGAAAAGCGTCGCGGTCCGCGATGTGTCCGTGCGAGGCGCCGGCGTCGCGCAGGAGCCCGTCGCTGCCGAGAAAAAGGGGGCGGCCGTCCAGGTAGTGCATGATAGTGAAGGCCTGGTTGTGACCGTCGACGAAGAGCTCCAGGCCGCGCACCGAGCCGGTGATGAGCGATCGTCTCCTGAGCGAGGGCTCCGAAGCGGCCACGCCCCGAAAGAGCACGAGACGCTCTTCACGGGAGAGCCGCAGACGGTCGCCGACGAGTTTGAGCGCCGCCGTGTCGGCGTAACCGCGATCGAGGAGCCAGCGATAGTCGCGGGCCCCTTCGAGGAGAGCCGCCGTAACGGAAAACATGCCTACAGTTTAGTCCAAAACGCCGAGCCGGTCATGTAACGCCGCCAAGGTCATAGTTCACGAATACGTTCCGGCCCCGTCGGCGCTCATAGTCGCTTTCGCCGCCCTCGTCGTCGGCTTCACTTGATCGCGGAATCGGGCTATCATTGTCCGTCGCTCCCGGCCGGTCCGGGCGGAAAGGAACGCAGGGTGAAATTGGACGAAAAGCGCAGCGCGCTCCTGGTCGTGGATGTGCAGAACGATTTCTGTCCCGGCGGATCCCTGGCGGTGCCCGACGGCGACACCGTGATCGGGCCGATCAATCGATTGATTCCGGCCTTTCGACACGTGGTGCTGTCGCAGGACTGGCATCCCGCCGATCACGTGTCCTTCGCCTCGTGTTGGCCGGGGCGCAGGTTGTACGATACCGTCGAGGCCGAGGGCGTTTCGCAGGTTCTCTGGCCGGATCACTGCGTTCAAGGCAGTCGGGGAGCCGAATTCAAAACGGGACTGAATGTCGACCGTGCGACGCTCGTTCTCCGGAAGGGCACGAGATCGAGGCTCGACTCCTATTCCGTCCTGTTCGAGAACGATAGGACGACGAAGACCGGTCTCGACGGATGGCTCCGTTCCCTCGGCGTCGAGGAAGTGTGGATATGCGGCCTCGCCAGCGATTACTGCGTGTTCTACTCGGCGATGGATGCGCAGAAGCTGGGGTTCAGGGTCGTGGTCGTGAAAGATGCGGTTCGGGGAGTGGACGTTCCCGCGGGCAGTGTCGACCGCGCCTTCGAAACGATGCGGCGCGTCGGCGTGCGCTTCCTCGATTCGACACAGCCGGAGTGATCGATATGCAGAGCGCCCTTTTTTCCGATTTTTACGAACTCACGATGGCCCAGGGTTATTGGAAACGCGCAGGCGGCGGAAGCGACGGTGCGGCGGTATTCGATGTCTTTTTCCGGCGCCAGCCCTTCAAGGGAGGATACTCTGTTTTCGCCGGACTAGAGCCCTTGCTGCGCTCGCTCGCCGAGTTTCGTTTCACCGGCGAGGACATCGCCTGGCTCGATACTCTGGGCATCTTCGAACGGGGTTTCCTCGAGTATCTCGCGGGCTTCCGATTCCGGGGCGACGTCTGGGCCGCCGCCGAGGGCGAGGTCGTCTTTCCGCAAGAGCCGCTTCTCCGCGTCCACGCCGACATCATCGAGGCGCAGATCGTCGAGGGGCTGGTGCTCAATACTCTCAACTTCCAGAGCCTGATAGCCACGAAGGCCGCTAGGATATGGAGGGCGTCGAACTACGGCCGCATCATGGAGTTCGGGCTTCGCCGCGCTCAGGGTCCCGACGGCGCGCTTTCGGCGACGCGCGCCGCTTTCATAGGCGGGGCCGAAGGCAGTTCCAACTCGCTCGCCGGAAGAACCTTGGGCATTCCGGTCATGGGAACGATGGCACATTCCTGGGTCATGTCCTTCGCCACCGAGCTCGAAGCCTTCGACGCATATGCGGATATATACCCCGACAAGGCGGTCTTCCTGATAGACACGTACGACACGCTCGAGAGCGGCGTGATCAATGCGATAGCCGCGGGCTCGAAGCTGGCGGCGCGCGGCAAGCGATTCGGGGTCCGCCTCGATTCGGGCGACATAGCCTATCTCTCCCGCGAGGTGCGCAAGGCTCTCGATGCGGCGGGGCATCCCGACGCCTTCATCGTGGTCTCCAACGAACTCGACGAAGACATCATCGAGAATCTCGTCGCTGCCGCGGCGCCCGTCGACCTCTGGGGAGTCGGCACCCACCTGGTGACCGGGGGCAGCGAGGCGTCCTTCACGGGCGTATACAAGCTCGCGGCGGTGGAACGCAAGGGCAGACTCGAGTCGACGATGAAGCTGTCCGACAATCCCGACAAGTCGACCAATCCCGGCGTCAAGCAGGTCTGGCGTCTCTACGGCAAGGACAGCTACGCGATGGCCGATCTCGTCGCGCTGGACGAGGAAGCGATAGAGGCGAACCGCGAGCTCGTGCTCCATCACCCCTCCACCGACTGGCGTTTCCTGCGGACTTTCCCCGATACGGTGCGCCCTCTTCTGTCCAAGGTGATGGAGCGCGGGCAGAGAATCGGGGCCGCCCCGACCCTGGCCGACTCGAGGAAGGCCCTTCGCGGGGAACTCTCCCGTTTCGACTCGAGCTATCTGAGGCTTCTCAATCCCCACGGCTATAAAGTGTCGATATCCGCCCGGCTGCGCGATCTGAAGCTCGGTTTCATGGGCCGGTTCATGAAGTGAGTTTCGCGCTAGAGTTCGGTCTGCGCGCCGATCTCGACGACACTGTTGGGCGGCAGTCTGAAAAAGTCCGTTGCATTGAGGGCGTTGCCGAACATGAATCCGAAGAGGCGCTTGCGCCAGTAGCTCATCGCGCTCTTTTTGGACGTGATGATCAAAGCTTCTCGGCCGACGAAATAGGTCGTGGCCATGGACTGGGGTGAAAAGCCGGGTATCTTCACGCGGACGAGCGCGGCGGGGACGTCGGGAGTCTCGCTGAAGCCGTAGCTCAGCACAACCTGCCATATACCGTCGGCCTGGCCGGAGACGACGGCTCGTTCCTGTTCATCGACCCGCGGCACGTCCACGTTCCTGACCGAGGCGATGATGGTGAGCTCGTGGAGCACGCGGTTGTGCTTGAGATTGTGCAAGAGCGCCTTGGGCACGCCCCTGGGATCGCCCGTCATGAAAACCGCGGTGCCGGGAACGCGCACCGGCGGGTTCATCGCGATGCTCGCCGCGAAGACGTCCGGCGCGAGGCGGAAGGAACTCATCTTGTCGTGGAAGAGCGAGCGGCCGTCCATCCAGGTCCGCATGAGGACGAATATCGCGACGGCGAAGGCCACAACGATCCAACCGCCCGAAACGATCTTGGTGGCGTTCGCGACGAAAAAGGAGCTGTCGATCGCGACGAAGACGACCGCGATCGGTATTACGAGCAAAAGCGAGATTCTCCAGATGCGTCGCGCAACGTAGATCATGAGGCCCGTGGTTATGAGCATGGTCGCCGATACGGCGATGCCGTAGGCGTTGGCAAGGCGACCCGATTCGCGGAAGCCGAGAACCAGTCCGATGGTCCCCGCCATGAGGAACCAGTTGATGAAGGGAACGTAGACCTGGCCGATCTTCCGGTCGGAGGTGTGCCTCACCTGGATGCGCGGCCAGTAGCCGAGCTGCACGCTTTGCCTGGCGAGCGAGAAGGATCCGGAGATGACCGCCTGCGAGGCTATTATCGTGGCCGCCGTGGCGAGAATGACCAGGGGATACAAAGACCAGGTCGGAGCGATGCGATAGAAAAGATTGGCGATCTCGGTATGGCCCGACAGAAGATAGGCGCCCTGACCGATGTAGTTCAGGAGGAGGGCCGGATAGACGAGAAAGAACCAAGCGCGCCTGATGGGCGGTGCGCCGAAATGTCCGAGGTCGGCGTACAGCACTTCGGCGCCGGTCAAGGCGAGGAAGACCGACCCGAGGACGCGGAGGCTCAATAGGCCCTCGCGTCCCAGGAAATCCAGGGCCCAGATCGGATTGATCGCCGCCGATATTTCGGGATGTTGGATGATCGAGGCGAGGCCGAGCACCGCGATTACGGCGAACCACAGGCAGAGCACCGGGGCGAAGAGCCTGCCGATTCTTGCGGTCCCTCGCGATTGGAACAAGAACAGCAGGAGCAAGACGCCTATGGCGAAAGGAACGATGAGGGGCTTGAACGCGGGCGTGACGATTTCGAGCCCTTCGATGGCGGAAAGTACCGATATCGAAGGCGTGATCATGCCGTCGCTGTAGAGCAGGGCCGCTCCCACGATGCCGAGCACTGCGACGAGGCCGGCCCGCTTTCCTCGCGTATTGGTGAGATTCCTGCCGACGAGGCTGACCAGAGCGAGTATTCCGCCCTCGCTCTTGTTGTCCGCGCGCAGGACGAGAAGGACGTACTTGCAGCAGACGACGAGCGTCAGGGACCACAGCAAAAGCGAGACGATGCCCAGAACGTTGGCCCGCTCGATCGCGATGCCTCGCTCGGGCGCGAAGCATTCCCGCAGGGCATACAGAGGCGATGTGCCTATGTCGCCGAAGACGATCCCGATGGCACCGATGGTCAGAGCAAGGGCGTGTCTGCGTTCTTCTGAGCTCGTGTCGGTTGGGAGGGATCGGGTCACTGCAGGCATATTCCGGTTCATAATACAGGGTGGCGCATGGTTCGTGCAATATCGGCGTTCCGCCGAAAAAAGGCGTCTATCCCGGGTCATGCCCCCTTGTGGCGGCCGTCGGTCGGCATTATTTTATAGATCGAGCCCGAGAAGGCTGGAACGATGAAACGGAGGGAAGTATGGACCAACGCCTCATCGAGGCCTTCACCGCTTCGGTCCAAAACACATTCAAGGATATGTTCGGACTCGAGGCGAAAGCGCTCGGCTCCCGCGAACTTTCCGGCGATGAGAAGCACGATTGGGACCTCACGGGTCTCATCGGCCTGGCGGGCCAGTCCCAGGGAGTCATCGCCTTGAGACTCACGCGGGCTCTGGCCGGCCGGCTCCTCGCCGGCTCAGGCGTCGAGACTGCCCACGACGAGGAGCGTCGGCAGCTCGAGGGCGGCATCGTCGGCGAAATCAGCAACATCATAGCCGGTTCGGCCACCGCCGCCATCGATGCGGAAATCGCCCCTCCCGTGATGATCAGCGGACCCGATCACAAGATCGGCTGGCCGAACATAGCGCCGGTGCTCGCGCTGTCCTTCGGCCTCCCCGACAGCGCCTTCGAAGTCGATCTCTGTCTCAAGTCGCGCTAGTTCGCCGATTGCTCTTTCTCCTCGCCTCGCTCCCTGAGTACCTTCTATCCAGATGATATTCAAGGCTCTGCGCGCCGAAGGCCGTGATCCGGCGGCCAATCTGGCCCTGGAAGAGGCTCTTCTCTCCCTTCCGGCCGAGGAGGATCCTCTTCTGCTCCTCTATGTCAACGATCCATGCATAGTGGTCGGCAGAAACCAGAACCCATGGGCCGAAGTCGCACCGCGCTCGGGGCTTCCCATTTTCAGACGGATATCGGGAGGCGGGGCCGTCTATCACGACCGAGGCAATCTCAACTGGGCTCTCCTCGTCCCCCGTCGGCTGCACGATCAGGAGGCGGAACTCGCCGTGGTCTCCGGCGCGTTGCGCGCACTAGGCTTCGCCGTCGAGCCGGGCCTTCGCGGCGGGCTTTACCTGGACGGCGGATCCGACTTCGCCGGAGGCAAGGTTTCGGGCACCGCTAGGCGCTTCGGCGCGCATCGGGTGCTCCACCACGGCACTCTCCTCGTAGATGCGGATCTCGAACGGCTCGCGACCTGTCTCGGCGGGCTCCGTTTCGCCTCGAGTCGGGCGGTAGTCTCCGTTCCCGGCCGGCCGGTCAATCTCGGCTCGCTCCATCGGGGCCTCGGCGTCGACGAACTCGCGACCGCTCTGGTAGGATCGATGGCCTCTGCCGGTCATGCCGCGAGCGCGGAGGCCGAGCGCGCGGAGTCTTTTATGGCCGCGGCGGGGAGAGCGGAGGTCGCGCGCGACGCGCGGGAGCGGCACCGCAGCTGGGACTGGATCTGGGGCCAGACACCCGATTTTTCGATGACCGCCTCCACCCTTGCGGGTGAGGTACGCATCGACGTGAAAAGCGGGAGGGTCGAGCGCGTGGAGGGTCCGGGTTGGGAACGTTTCGAAAGCATCCTCGGCAGCCGCTTCGAGTACGACTTGCCGAAGGCGGTCGCGCGGGCGGGCGACTGAGCGAGGCTCGAGCGTCGAAGGGGGCTGGGATGGAGTTTCGGGATCTGCTGGGTACGGCCGTCTCGCTGATGGGGCAGACCAAGTTCGGCATTCTGACGACCGTCGACGAAGCGGGCTTTCCCCATTCGCGATGGATGACGCCGACCACGCTCGGCCGGGCGAACGGGGTGATCTACGCCGTCACGTCCGAGAATCTGGCGAAGGCGCGGCATATCCGCGCCAATCCGAAGGTCGAGTGGGGCTTCCAGAGCCGCGATCTCGGCTCGGTCGTATGCGTCCGCGGTCTCGCCCGCTTGATGGTCGATCCCCTCCTCGCGGCCGAGGTCCTCGAGTCCATCGGTCCCAACCTCGGGGTCTTTTGGAGGCTCAACGACGATCCCAAGCGGCTCGTCGTGATAGAGACGCGGATCTTGAGCATATCGCTCTTCAATTCGATTACACTCGGACATTTCGAGGCGGAGGCGGATCGTGGCTTATGAAGAACCCGACGCGGAGGAACTCCTCGAGCTTCTTTCCCGTATGCAGCTCATCCGAAGTTTCGAGGAACGCGCGGGCATGGCCTACGGTCTGCGCAAGATAGGCGGCTTCTGTCACCTTTACAGCGGGCAGGAGGCGGTCGCCGTCGGCGCCCTCTCCGTGCTGGATCGGCCGCGCGACATGGTGTTCACCGGCTACCGCGATCACGGCCACGCCCTGGCTTGCGGCATGGATCCCAAGGCAGTCATGGCGGAACTCTATGGAAAGGTCACCGGCTCTTCACGCGGCAAAGGCGGGTCCATGCACCTCTTCGATCCCGCTCGGGGCATGTTCGGCGGCAACGGCATTGTCGGCGCACAGATACCGATAGCCACCGGAGCGGCCCTCGCGCAGGCCTATCGCAAGGACGGAGGCGTCACCCTATGCTTCTTCGGCGACGGCGCCTTCCATCAGGGCGCTCTGCACGAGAGCCTCAATCTGGCGGGGATATGGCGGCTGCCCATTGTCTATATCGTGGAGAACAATCAGTGGGGGATGGGGACGAACTGGAGGCGCGTATCGGCCGAGGAAGACTTTGCGGCCACCTCCGCCGCTTATGGTATGCCGGGCGAGGTCTGCGATGGCATGGATTTGCTCGATGTGCGCCGGACGGTCGGCGGCGCGGTCGAGCGGGCGCGAAATGAGCGCGCGCCCTGCTTCGTCGAGGCACGCACCTATCGCTACAAGGGACATTCGATGAGCGATCCGCAGAAATACAGGGCCCGCGAAGAAATCGATGAGTACCGAAGGCGCGATCCCATCGCCTTCGTGAAGGACGAACTCGTCAGGGACGGCGTTCTCACCGAGGAACGTTGGGCGACCGTCGTCGCCGAGACCGACCGCGTCGTGGCGGAGGCGGTGGCCTTCGCGGAGGAAAGCGCGGATCCCTCGCCGCTCGTGCTTTACGAAGATGTCCTCGCCCCCGCAGGGGCCGGCGCCGGGAGACGGTGATGGCGATCATGACCATTCGCGAAGCTCTCGGCCGGGCTCTCGACGAGGAGATGGCCCGCGACGATCGGGTCTTCCTCATCGGCGAGGAGGTGGGCGAGTACGACGGAGCCTACAAGGTTTCCAAGGGTCTGCTCGCGAAATACGGCCCCGAACGCGTCCGCGACACGCCGATAGCCGAGCTGGGCTTCACGGGCGTCGGCGTCGGCGCGGCCATCGCGGGCTTGCGTCCCGTCGTGGAATGGATGACCCATAACTTCGCCCTTCTCGCCTTGGATCAGGTGGTCAACGAGGCGGCGAAGATGCGCTACATGTCGGGAGGGCTGCTCTCCGTGCCCATAGTCTTCCGCGGCCCTTCTGGGCCGGCGGAGCAGCTCGGTGCCCAGCACTCCCAATCTTTCGCCTCGTACTGGGCCCACGTCCCCGGGCTCAAGGTCGTGGCGCCGGGGACGGCGACCGACGCCTACGGCCTCCTCAAGAGCTCGATACGGGACGAGAATCCCGTCGTCTTCCTCGAGAGCGAGCTCATGTACGGATGGAAGGGCGAAGTCCCCGACGAAGAGTACCTCGCTCCGATCGGGAAGGCGGAGATCCGAAGACCCGGGAAGGACCTGACGATCGTGGCCTATTCCAAGGCTCTCAAGGAGGCTCTCGGCGCGGCGGACCGGCTCGCAGAGAAGGGCGTGCAGGCCGAGGTCATCGATCTGAGGACGCTGCGTCCCCTCGACGAGGAGACGATCTTTCGCTCCGTGAACCGCACGAACCGTTGCGTCGTGGTGGACGAATCCTGGCCGGTCGCGAGCGTCGGCTCCCATCTCGCATGGCGCGTCTCGCACGCATGCTTCGACAGGCTGGATGCGCCCGTGGAACTCGTGTCGCTCGAGGATGTCCCGATGCCCTACAACCGCGTTCTCGAACTCGCCGCCGGGCCGAATGTGGAGAAAATACTGACGGCCGCCCTACGGGTCCTGTACCTCGAGGATCGTCGGGCGGGGAAGGAGTGAGGCATGGCCGAGAAACTCTTCATGACCGCCCTTTCCCCCACGATGAGCGAGGGGACGATCGCGCGGTGGAAGCTCGCCGAGGGAGAAGCTTTCACGGCCGGCCAGGTGCTCTGCGAGGTCGAGACCGACAAGGCGAGCATGGACTACGAAGCGCCGAAAGGAGCTCGCCTGCTCAAGATACTTCTTCCCGAGGGCGGGAAAGCCGGCATCGGCGATCCGATCGCCATAATAGGCGGAGAAAACGAAAACATAGACACGCTCCTGGCCTCGATCGCGTCGGCGACTGCCGCCTCTCCGGTCCCTCCCCGAGCCGCCACGCCGCAGCAGCAGCCCGCTCCGGCCGCTGCGCGAGGCGCCATGGCTCCTCTGCCGGAGGCTCATGCCGCCCCCCTTCCCGAAGGCAGTCTGCGCGCCCCCGGCCTGCCTCCTTCGTCGCCGCTCGCGCGGGAACGCGCGAAGGAACTGGGTCTAGATATCCGCGGCCTTTCCGGGTCCGGTCCCGGTGGACGCGTCGTACTCCGCGATGTGGAAGCCGCAGCCGCATCGGGCGCGGCACTGGGTGGTGCGGGCCTCGCCGCTTCCGGCGGTCCTGCCTCCCCGGCGGGTCCGGCCGCGGGGCACGGACCGGTGGATCGCCGGATTCCCCTGTCGGCGAAGCGGGCGGTGATAGCGCGTCGGCTCTCCGAATCTTTCTTCTCCGCTCCGCACTTCTATCTGACCCGCCGCGTCGCCATGGAGCGGCTCTTCGAGCTGCGCGCATCGATCAACGCGGGGCGCGAACGGCCTCTTTCGCTCAACGCCTTCATGGTCAAGCTCTGCGCCGAGGCGATCGTCCGCCATCCCTACGTCAACTCGAGCTGGGCCGGAGACTCCATTCTGGAGCGCGGTTCCATAGACGTGGCCCTCGCCGTCGCCCTTCCCGACGGACTCGTCACGCCTGTCGTCAGAAACTGCGTCGGCAAAGGCGTGGCGCGGATAGACGAGGAGCTGGCCGCCCTCATCGACAAGGCCAAGGGTCGCGGCCTAAGCCCCGAGGACTACGAGGGAGCCTCCTTCACGATCAGCAATCTCGGCAGCTACGGCGTCGAGGAGTTTACCGCGATCATCAACCCGCCGGGCTCGGCCATTCTGGCGGTCGGCGCCGCCGTACCCACACCGATCGCGCTCGCCGACGGCGTCGTCGCGGTTCGCCGCATGACGGCTCTGACGCTCGGCTGCGACCATCGGGTCATCGACGGGGCGGCGGGAGCGGAGTTCCTCGTCACCCTTGCGCACTATTTCGAAGAGCCCGGACGGGCGCTGGTCTAGCGGGCCTTTCGACGGCCGGCCGAGGCGTCCGAAGAACGAGGAGGAAATCGTGTCCGATCTCAGCTACGATCTTGTCGTCATAGGAGCCGGCCCAGGGGGCTACGTCGCGGCCATAAGGGCGGCTCAGCTGGGCTTGAAGACTGCGGTGGTCGAGCGGGGCGATCTCGGCGGCGTCTGTCTCAACGTGGGCTGCATACCCTCCAAGGCCCTCATCCACAGCGCTTCTCTCTTCCGCGAAGGGAGAGCCGCCCTCGAGGCAGCGGGCGCGCGTGTGGATATGGCCGCCTTCGATTACGGCAAGGTATGGCAGCTTTCGCGGAAGGCAGCCGATCGCCTCTCCAAGGGAGTGGGCTTTCTCCTCAAGAAGAATGCCGTCGATGTCGTGAAGGGTGAGGCCCGACTCGACAGTCCCCGTAGCGTGGATGTAGCCGGAATCGGTCGTATCGAAGCCAAGGCGATCATCGTCGCCACCGGATCCAGACCCAAGGCCGTGCCCGGATTCGAGTTCGACGAGGAAAAAGTGCTCTCCTCCACCGGCTTTCTCATGGCAAAAGATCTCCCTAAGCGCCTCCTCGTTCTCGGCGCGGGGGCGATCGGTATGGAAACCGCCTTCGTGATGAACGCCTTCGGCGTCGAGGTGACGGTCGTAGAACTGATGGACCGCGTTCTTCCCTTGGAAGACGCGGAATCGGCCGCCATCGTGGCCAGGGAGTTCGGTCGCCGCGGCGTCAAGATCGCGACAGGCATGAGGGCCGGCCGCCTCGAACGCGGACCGGGGGGAATAAGGCTCATCGCGAGCTCTTCCGACGGTGCAGAATCGGGCATGGATGCGGACCGCATCTTAGTGGCCGTCGGGCGGAGTCCGAACACCGAACATCTCGGACTCGAGGAGCTAGGCGTCCGGCTCGAGCGGGGTTTCGTGCCCGTGGGCGACTGGCAGGAGACTCAGGTATCGGGAGTCTACGCGATAGGAGACATCGTTGCGACGCCGCTCCTGGCGCACGTGGCTTCCAAGGAAGGCGAGATAGCCGCCGAGCGCATCGCGCAACTTCTCCGGGGCGAAAGCGAGCCGCGCGAACGGCGCGTGGATCCTCTGCTCGTTCCCAATGCCGTGTACTGCGAGCCCGAACTCGCGAGCTTCGGTCTTTCCGAGGCCCGCGCCGAAGAGGAGGGCATCGCCCATGCCGTGGCTCGCTTCCCCTACCGCGGCGTCGGCAAGGCGGTCGCGACGGAGAGGCCCGAGGGCCAGGCCAAGATCGTATTCGATCCCAAGACCGAGGCAATCCTGGGCGCCACCCTGGTCGGCGCCCAGGCGACCGAGCTCGTCCACGAATTCCTCCTCGCTTCCTGCGCCGAGCTCAGGCTCGAGGACCTGGCCGACACCATCCACGCGCACCCGACCTTGTCGGAGCTGGTGATGGAATCGGGCCGAGCGGCTCTGGGGCGGGCGATACACTCATGAGTCGCGGCCGCCGCCGATCGCGGCCGCCGCGATCGTGGCCGCCGCGATCGCGGCGAAGAACGTCGCGGGCGCCGGGCACTCGAAGCGGAGGGGCAGGCGGCGTCCCGGCAGGGCGAGCTCGATGAGTTCTGCGTGAAGGCAGAGCCTCCCCAGGGGGTCGATTCGCGAGCCGTAGCGTTCGTCGCCGGCCACGGGGTGCCCCATGGCGGCGAGTTGGACGCGGATCTGATGCTTTCGCCCCGTTTCGAGCGACAGTTCGAGCAGGCTCAGTCCCCTGCCGCTCGCGATGACTTTCCAGCGTGTCGCCGCCCTCTTGGCGCCGCGGATCTTGGGTCCGGTTTCGTAGACCGCTCCCGCGCGATTTTCGATGAGCCAGGACTCGCGTCGTCCTTCGGCGGCTTCCATCTCGCCCTCGACGAGGGCTATGTAGCGACGCTCGCGGACGATCTCGTCCCAGGCCTCCATGAGAAGCCTCTTGGTGGCCGCATTGGTCGCGAAAATCACGAGGCCGGAGGTGTCGCGGTCGATGCGATGGACGACGGCGGCCCGTCCTTTGGGATTGGTCCTCCTGATCCTGTCGGTGACGATATCGTAGAGACTTCGGCCCCGACCGCTCTCCGGCGCCACGACCGGCATTCCCGAGGGTTTGTCGACGGCGATGAGATTCTCGTCCTCGTGGAGAAACTCGACGGCAGCCGCCAGGCTTCGCTGCGAAGCATGGCGAATGACTCGCAGCTCCTTGCGCAGCTCCGCCGTGGTCCGCGTGGGCGGTTTTTCCGCCGAGCTCCGCCGCGGAGATGGGCGTTCGGAATCGCGGGGATGTCCCGGCGCGCCCGGGGGAATGCGGCCTTTCATCGCCGTCGCTCCGGAAGCTTGGGCTCCGAGATGGGAGGCGCGTCCTCGAGCCGCTCCAAAAGGCGCGAGGGCTCGGTCTCTACGACCAGGTCCCGGAGCATCGATGTCTTCAAGAAGCCTTCTTCCGCGGCGTGGCGGAGGAACGCGAGAAGCCCATCGTAGAAACCGGCTATATTGAGGAGACCGACCGGCTTCTCGTGATAGCCGAGCTGCCGCCATGTCCATGCTTCGAAGAACTCGTCGAGCGTACCCGTACCGCCGGGCATCGCGATGAAGGCGTCGGAACGCGCGGTCATGCGCGCCTTGCGCTCATGCATGTCTTCGGCGACGATGAGCTCGCTGAGCTCGACATGATCGACGAGCTCGTAGATCTTGCGGGGAATCACGCCGGTGACCCGAGCTCCGGCCTCGATGGCGGCGCGCGCGAGTATGCCCATCGTGCCGATATTGCCTCCGCCATAGACCAGGGCGAGTCCGCGACGACCTATTTCGCGGCCCATTGCGGCGGCCCCGGCCGCGTACTCTTGCCGCAGCCCCGAGCTCGATCCGCAGAAGACGCAGACCGAAGCTATTCTCGCCGAGGGGCGGCCCGTCTCATCTCTTGCGCCGAATATCTCGTTCATTATCGGCCGATACTACTATAGTTCGAGGCATTTGCGCTGCTCCGAACTTCTTGCCCAGAGATGAAAAGGGCTGGGGCATAGAAACCGATTACCCCGAAAACCTTGAGGAATCGCCGGTTTGGATAGGGTGAAGGCAAGGGAACAGGGATTTTCACCCCACGTTCTCTGAAGAGGGCATGAAAAACGCCCCGCGTCGGTTGATCCATGAGATACTCATGGTGCTAACACAACCAGAGCGAGGGGCGCATGGCAAGGATAGCACAACGGCGGCTGTTTGGGTGGAAGGAAATCGACGAGCTTGGCGACTTAGAGCGGTTTAAGCTTGTGCTCGACACGATCCCGGATGAGGAGTTTGCGAGGCTCCTGGAAACCGAACGGTTTCGAGGGCGGAACGAGTACCCGGTACGCGCCATGTGGAACTCCCTTCTCGCTGGCGTGGTCTTTCAGCATCCGAGCATCGAAAGCCTCCGGCGGGAACTGTCGAGGAACGGGATGCTGCTTGAGTTGTGCGGCTTCGACCCGCTCAAGGGACCGGACGCGGTCCCGCCCGCATGGGCATATTCACGGTTCTTCAGAGTGCTTCTTCGGCATTCGAACGAAGTGGGCGGCATTTTCCAGCAACTGGTGGGCGCGGTCGGCGAGGCCGTGCCCGACTTCGGCGAAGAACTCGCGATGGACGGGAAGAAGCTGCCGAGCTTTGGGAATCCGGTGAGCGATGAAGAGAAGAAGAAAACGGCCGATGGACGTCGCGACACGGACGCCGACTGGGGAGTGAAGACCTATTCGGGCGTGAACGCGAAGGGGAAGTCCTGGGAGAAGGTCACGAGCTGGTTCGGCTACAAGCTCCACCTGATCGTCGATTCCCGCTACGAGCTTCCCGTCGACTTCCGCCTGACGAAGGCATCGGTGGCGGAACAGCCGGTCGCGCTCGAAATGCTCGATGAGCTCGCGCAGCGTGCGCCGACGGTCGCGGAGCGAGCGAAGCACCTGAGCGCCGACAAAGGCTATGATGACGGGAAGATTATCATCAAGGCTCACGACGAACTCGGCATCGCCCCCATCATCGATATCCGGAACCTCTGGAAGGATGGCGAGCAGACGAAGATGGTGAACGGCAGCACGAATGTGGTGTACGACCACCGCGGGAACGTATCGTGCCTCTGTCCGAAGACGCTCACGCCGCACGCGATGTGTTACGGTGGCTACGAGCGCGATCGGGAGAGCCTAAAGTACCTCTGCCCGGCCCGCGCGAAGGGACTCAGCTGCGCCGGACAGGCCGAATGCACGACAGGGCGGCAGATCCGCATTCCACTCTCCGAGGATCGGAGGGTGTTCACGCCCGTAGCGCGGTCGAGCCATACGTGGGCACGTTTGTACGACATGCGGACCGCCGTGGAGCGGGTGAACTCGCGTATCGACGGAGCTTTCATGTTCGAGCACCACTACATCCGTGGAAAGGACAAAATGGAGGCCAGGGTGACGATAGCCTTCATTGTCATGCTGGCGATGGCGCTGGGGCGGATACGCCAAAACCAGCCGAGCTTGATGAGAAGCCTGGTCAAGCGCGCGGGCTGAGCCCCATTTTCATTCTTCTCACACGTTTCCAAGGGGGAGCTGTTTCCGCAGCCCCAGGCACTAGCCTGATATACCCCTTTAGTCAGCCGGTTCCGTCGAGGTTTGAGGGTGCATTGCCATAGATCATCTCTTCAAGCCGACATGGGCGGCCGCTGATCCGCGTCCCCCCGGCGGAAAGCCCGCCGAAAAGGGCTGACAGCGCAAATGCCTCAGTTCAGGCTCCGCTTTACAGCGGGGGCGGAGGCACACTAAAGTGCCAAGGGATTCGCCTGGATGAGACAGATACGCCGTAGGCCCCCTTTTTCCCTTTCCCTCGCCTGGGTGATGGAATGGGCGCTCCTCGGCGCACCGCTCGGCGCCTTCGCTTATTCGCCTCTGCCGGATATCGCGGTGCCTCCCGCCGCCCACGAGCCCATCCGGGTCGTCCTCGACAATGACTATCCCCCCTACTGTTTCCTGGACGCTTCCGGCAAGGCCGAGGGCATACTCGTCGACGAGTGGCGGCTCTGGGAAGAGCGCACGGGAGTCAAGATCCAACTGGAGGCGGTGGATTGGGGCGAGGCCCAATTGCTGATGGAAACCGGCCGGGCCGACGTCATCGACACCATTTTCTATACTCCCGAGAGAGCGAATATCTACGATTTTACGCCTCCCTACGAGAATATCGACGTCCCGGTGTTCTTCAACAAGAATCTCAGCGGGATAGCCTCGATCAAGGACCTCCGCGGCTTCACGGTGGGGGTCAAGGAGGGCGACGCATGCATCGAGGTCCTCAAGGCCGCTGGGGTGGAGAGCCTCAGAGCGTATGAGAACTACGAGTCGATCGTTCTCGCCGCCAAATCGGGGGATCTCCTCGTCTTCTGCGTCGATCGCCCTCCCGGCCTCTACTATCTCTACAAATTCGGTCTTCAGAATCAGTTCCGTTCGGCCCTGTCGCTCTATACGGGTCAGTTCCATCGCGCCGTACGCAGGGGACAGACGGAACTGCTCGATCTCGTCGAGCGGGGTTTTTCGTCCATCAGTACGGCGAAATACGCTCAAATCCATCAAAGATGGATGGGACTCGATCTCGAGCCGCCTCCCGATCTCAAGTACTTCACCTACGCGTCCGGGGCTTTTCTCGTTCTCCTCCTTCTGTTGGGCGCGTGGAGCTTTTCCCTGCGCCGCCTCGTGCGTCTGCGCACGAGCGAATTGAGAGGCGCCGTCGCCGAGCTTTCCGAGGCGAAGACCTTGGCCGAGAAGGCCTCCCTGGCGAAAAGCGAGTTCCTCTCGAACATGTCGCACGAGATACGGACGCCGCTCAACGGGATCATCGGGATGGCAAGCCTCCTCGAGGATACCGCGCTCGGCGAGGAACAGCGTCGCTATGTGGAGATGATGCGCGTTTCGGCCAAGCTTCTCAGCGGAATCGTGAACGATGTTCTGGACCTCGCGAAGATCGAGTCCGGGACTCGAGAATTGAAATTCGAGCCGACGGGACTCGGCAAACTCGTCGATTCCATCGCTCAGGCTTTCAGTTTGCAGGCCCGGGAACGCTCGCTCGAGCTCCGGACCGTCGTCGATCCCAAGCTGCCCGAACTCGTGCGGGTTGATGCGACGGTTCTGAGCCAGATCGCGATCAATCTTCTCGGCAACGCGCTGAAGTTCACCGAGCGCGGCTTCGTGGAGCTGCGTCTGGGGTGGCGGGATTCGGGAGAAGGGAAGGGCCGGCTCCTTCTGGAAGTCGAGGACTCGGGCATCGGCATTCCGCAGGAGCGACTCGGGGATGTCTTCGATCGCTTTACGCAGCTCGAAAGTCCCACGGCCAAGAAACGCCCGGGCACCGGACTCGGGCTCGCAATAGTGAGCGAGTTGACAGAGCTCATGCATGGAGAGCTGCGCGTAAAGAGTGAATTCGGCGTCGGTTCGACCTTTTCGGTCGAACTGTCCGTCGAATCCTGTCCTGCGGCTCCTCGGGCCGTATCGGTCCCCGCTCCTTCCTTCGCCGCGCCGGATCCTGCCGCGGCCCCTCCGTTTTTCCGAGTGCTCGCCGTCGAGGATAATCGGATCAATCTGCTGTATCTCGAACGTCTTCTAAGAAAGGCCGGGTTCGAGGTCGAAACGGCCGCGGACGGAAAGGAAGCGATAACGAAGGCCAAGGCCGCTGCGGCGGGCCGGGGGTTCGACCTCATCGTCATGGATATCCAGATGCCGGAGATTGACGGCATGACGGCGCAGAAGGCGATCCGCGACGCGGGTTTGGGCCCCGAGCTTCTTCCGATAATCGCCCTTACGGGCTACGCCATGGACCGCGACAGGAATATCTTCATCGACTCCGGTTTCGATGCCGTCGTCGCCAAGCCCTTCGATGAAAGGGATCTCGTCCGACTCGTGCGCCGGCTTATCGAAGAGCGGGGGACGGGAGGGATGCGAGATCCCGGCAGGATCGCCCCGCCGAATGCATGAAGTCCCGTCTCCAATCCTGGCCTCCGGTCGATGCCGAAGTCACGTCAGTCCGGGTCGGTACAGTGCTCTACCAGGGCTTTCGTGGACAGAAGGCCGCAGGCCGCCAGTATGTCCTGGCCCCGCGATTTTCGGATCGTAGTCGTCACTCCGGCCTTTTTGAGCTGCTCCTCGAAGGCCAGCATCGCTTCGTCCGAGGATGCGATAAGCGGCGTGTCGGGTATCGGGTGGAACTTGATGAGATTCACTCGACAGCGGATGCCGTTCAGGATGCGTACGAGCTCGCGGGCGTGACGGTCCGTATCGTTGAGGCCGCCGAACATGATGTACTCGAAGGAGACCCTTCTGCGTCGGGCTATCTCGCTCGAGCGCAGGAGGGCGAGGACATCGCTCAGAGGGTAGGCGGCCTGCACCGGCATGAGGCTCCGGCGCTCCTCCTCGAAGGGCGAGTGCAGACTGATGGCGAGGCGGCATTCGCTGCGCTCGAGGAAGGTCTCGAGGCCCGGAACGATGCCCACCGACGAGACGGTTATCCTGCGCGGGCTCATCGCGAAACCCCATGGAGCGGTCAGCGCATCGAGGCTCGCGAGCACGTTGTCGAGATTGTCGAGCGGCTCGCCCATGCCCATGTAGACGACATTCGTCAACTTCTCCCTTTCGGGCAGGCTCGCGAATTGGTTGAGTATTTCGGAGGATGAGAGATCGCCCCGGAAACCCTGTTTGCCGGTCCCGCAGAATAGGCAGCCCATCTTGCAGCCCACTTGCGTGGAAAGGCAGAGCGTGGCCCTTTCGGCATCGGGGATGTAGGCGGCCTCCACGAAACGTCCCTGCCCGGTGCCGAAGAGGTACTTCTTGGTCCCGTCGGCCGAAACCGTTTCGCGATCGGGCGGAGCTCGTCCCAGCTCGTATTCCGCGGCGAGAGCCGAGCGGAAAGTCCTGGAGAGGTTTCCCATCGAATCGAAGTCGGTTGCGAACTTCTTATAAAGCCAATCGGCAAGCTGGGAGGCGGCATAGGCCGGCTGTCCCAGACGCACGGCGACCGCCCGCAGCTCGTCGAGACTCTTTCCGAAAACGGTTTCTTTCACGGCGTGTGCTCCCGATCTAGCGCCATTCGATCCGATCGAAGTCCTTTGCCATGATCCAGACTCTAGGCCGGCCGGAGGCCGAGCATCAAGCCCGGTCGGCCGGACTCGCGCGGCCGCTTGCCCGAGCGCTCGGCGACGGACTATTCTTACCCGATCATGAAACGACTGATTTTTTTTGTCGCCGTATCCATTGTTGCCAGTCTCTTGGCTCTCGGCACGGTCCGAGGCTTTCCTCCGGGGCGGTCTTTTTTGGCTTTTCACCCCATGTCTCCGCTCGCGATGCCTCCTCGAACTTCGGTGATCGCCATCGCGCTCGCCTTGGCCATTGTGTGTTTCGTTTTCGGCCGGGTCACGGGCGACTATTCCTGGGTGGACAGACTCTGGTCCGTGGCCCCCGTCGTCTTCGCGTGGATATATGCCGGAGACGGAGGCTGGAGGCTGCCTTCCCTGCTCGCAGCTTCCCTGGTCACGGTCTGGGGCATCCGGCTGAGCTGCAATTTCGCGCGGCGAGGCGGCTATTCGGGCTCCGAGGACTACCGCTGGGCAGCCTTGCGAAAGCGCATATCGCATCCTTTTGCGTGGCAGGCTTTCAACGCTCTCTTCATCTGCCTTGCCCAGATCGGCGTTCTCGTCCTTTTCACGACTCCACTGGGAAGAATCGCGGCCTTCCCCGATTCGGCGGCGGCAAGAGGAACCTATGCGCTCGCCCTTATTCTCGGCATCTTTTTCCTCGTCTATGAAACGGCGGCAGACAATCAGCAATGGCATTTTCAAAACGCCAAGGCGGCGTACGGGGCCGCCCTCGGCCGCGGCGAATCCCCGCGCGACCCTACCGGCGACTTCGAACGCGGTTTCAGGACAACCGGCCTTTTCGCCCTCTCGCGCCATCCCAACTATTTCGGTGAGCTCGGCTTCTGGTGGAGCATCTATCTCGCCGCTTGCACCACCGGCGGTCTCTTGCATTGGAGCATGGCCGGAGCCCTGGCGCTCTCCGCCGCCTTCGTAGGCTCGACCAGGTTTACGGAGGAGATAAGCTCGGCCAAATATGCCGATTATCGCCGCTATCGGGCGACTACCCGAGCCGTGATACCTTGGTTCAGGCGCTCGGTTCTCGAAGCGAAGCCCACGGATTCTTGAGCCGGTCTCGAACTCCCATAGTCAACCTCGAGCCGGGGTTTCGGGTGAGACTTCGTCGCGAAGCGCCGCAAGTTTTGCTTGGTTCAGGGAAAAGCGGCTGAATTGGCCCTCTCGGCGTCTGACGAGTATGCCGCTGTCTTCCAGAATTTTCGCGTGGTGGCTGACGAGGGCCACGCTGGCGCCCAGAACCTCGGCGAGCTCTTTGCCGCAGGCTTCGCTGGTGAGCCTCAGGTGATCCACCATGCGTAGACGCAACGGGTCGGCAAGTGCGGCATACAGTTTCGCCCTTTCGCTGAGCTCCATATGATGAGTCTACCGCGATAATCCTAGAAGGTCAAACAATCAAATAATCATTTGACTCTTATATTGTGTGCTGCCTATATTAAGAAACAAGGAGCGAACAATGGCACGAGATTTTTTTGAAGCGGTCAGCACACGCAGGACCATCTACAGCCTCGGCAAGTCTTCCACGATTTCGGACCAGCGCCTGGAGGAGATTCTCGGCGAAGCGATAAAGCATGGTCCCTCGGCCTTCAACTCCCAGTCGGGGCGAATCGTGCTTCTATTGGGCAAACAGCATGACGATTTATGGGACGCGACCAGAGAAACGCTGAGGCCTCTCGTCCCGGCGCCAGCCTTTCCGCAGACAGAGGGCAAATTGGCGGCATTCAGGGCCGGCTATGGCACTGTTCTTTTTTTCGAGGATCAGAAGATCGTCAAGGAACTCCAGGCCAACTATGCCCTCTATAAGGAGAAATTTCCCCTCTGGTCCGGAAACTCGACCGGCATTCTTCAATTCATAGTCTGGACGAGCCTTGCCGCCGAAGGACTGGGCGCCAGCCTTCAGCATTACGATCCTCTCATCGACGAGTGGGTTTACAAACGGACGGGCGTTCCCGAAAGTTGGAAGCTCACCGGGGAGATGCCTTTCGGCAAGCCCACCGCTCCCGCCGGTCCCAAGGAATTCCTTCCCCTCGACGGCCGCCTCAAGGTCCTACGCTGAATAACGAGGACCGATGGAAGCTCATTTTGCGCGTTCTATGAAGGTCCCGTCGCGGGTATCGAACATGATCTTGGTGCCGATGTCGCAGAAGAGAGGCACGGCGACCTCGATGCCGGTATCAAGGGTGGCGGGCTTGGTGCTCTTGCCCGAGGTGTCGCCCTTGATACCCGGTTCGCAGTAGGTGATGGTACGGACTATGGCGGTGGGGAGGGTGACTGAGACCGGCTTGCCCTCGTAGAAGGCCACTTCGACCTCGAAATCGTCTTCGGGCGTCATGTAGCCGGCAATGTCGCCGAGATCATCCTTGGTGAGCTCGTACTGCTCGAAACTCTCCTGATCCATGAAGACCCAGGTTTCGCCGTCGACATAGGAGAGCTTCATCTTGTGGTAGTCCAGTTGGACATCCTCGAACTTCTCGCCCATGTCGAGGCCGAGCTCGGCCGTCTGGCCGGTCAGGATGCTCTTGACGCGGAGCCGCTTGACTTGGCCGTTGCGCCCGCCTTTGATGCCCAGCATGCGCTGGACGACGACGACGTCATTGCCCGCCTTGAAAACGGTGCCGCCGCGGATATCGGAGGTCATCAGCATAGGTAATCCTCGCCTGAATATGGTGTGCCGGAGGTCCGCACTATGCGGATCGGCCTTGTGGCCCGAATCGGCAGCCCATTCTAATCGATATCGCCCAGGAATGTCATCAGGTGTTCGGCCAGATCTCCGCGGGCAGCCAGGTCTTCGGCGAAGGCGAGGAAAGGCGGGGCGAGTCCGTCCGCGAGAAGGGGCAAGATGCGCTCGTCCCCTAAGGTATCGCTCTCGTCGCGGTCGCGGTCGTTGAAGGCCAGAAAAGCGTCCTCGACGGGGCGGAAGTGGGCGCCGGCGAAATTGGGCCGGAGCCGGTCCAGCAGGGCCCGCACCTTGACGAGCTGGTGCTTGCCGTCCTGGAGGTACGCGTGCCAGAGGAAGGGCCTCCCGGCCAGGGCGGCGCGGGCGAGGCTCTCTTCGCCGCGGACGATCGAAAAATCCGAGGCCAGGAGCACTTCGTCCCAGATCTCCTGAGGCAGAAAGGGCAGGGCGATCGCCGGGAATGGCCTATTCGCGGCCTCCCAAGCTTCAAAGAAGCAAGCCTGACTCCTGCCTGCCGCGGCGAGCACGAGAAGAGGCCTTTCTCGGTCTGCGGCGGCGAGGTCGGCCACGACGCGAGCATAGTTGCGCTCGTAGCTGAATACGCTCACCCAGCGCCGTCGGGTCTGCGAGCTTGCCAGATCGGCGCTCCCCAGCCGCGACGCGAGCGAGGCTCGCCGCTCGGGGCGCCCCGCGGGGTCCATCCAAGCCGCCCGTGCCTCGCGGAAGCCTCGATCCACGATGAGTCCTCCCGTGCCCTCGGAGAATCCGGGCATGAACATCCATTTTTTGACGAGGGCCGAGCGCGTCGCCGAGGGGAGCCGGTGAAAGTCGGCCGCCCAGGGTTCGGCCGTGAGGTGCTCGATATTCACCACGCGCCGCATCGCCGAATCGGCGGGATCGAAGAGTCTCTCCTCGAAGCGCTCGGGTCTACCGCAGGCGAAGCATTCGAGCACGGTGCGAGGCGGATTCTCTTCGAGCCCCTCCCATTCGGCGTTCCAGCGGACGACGGTCCATCCGCGAACCATCTGGACCGTCTTTTCGGGGTCGACCGCCGGGCAGACGGCATGGAAGGCCCCCAGGTCGTCGACGTGCAGCCGGAGGGATATCGACGGATCGATGTCGGAGATCGCCTTCGCGAGGCGATAGGCCACCCCGATGTCGCCGAAGTTGTCGACGACCTTGCAGAGGATGTCGATCGTCACGGAACGATCGAGAGAAGAAAAGCCTTGCCGTACTTCATGCGCCCGTCTCGGCTAGCTCGAAAGTCTCCGGATCTCGTCGAACCCGCAGTAGGGCACCAAGGCCGTCGGAATCGCCACGCTGCCGTCGGCGCGCTGGAAGTTCTCGAGCACGGCGATGATGCCGCGCGAGCAGGCGACGGCTGTGCCGTTGAGCATGTGGAGGTATTTGTTCTTGCCGTCCTCGTCCTTGAACCTTACGTTGAGGCGGCGGGCCTGGTAGTCGGTGCAGTTGGAGGTCGAGGTGACCTCGCCCCACTCGCCGCCATTGCGGCCGGGCATCCAGGCTTCGAGATCCCACTTGCGGTAGGCCGGCGCGCCGAGGTCGCCCGTGCAGGTGTCGACGACGCGGAAGGGAATGCCGAGGCCCGAGAATATCTCCTCCTCGATGCCGCGAAGCTCTTCGTGAATCCTGTCCGAGTCTTCGGGGAGGCAGTAGGAGAACATCTCGACCTTGGTGAACTGATGCACGCGGTAAAGGCCCTTGGAGAACTGGCCGGCGGCTCCGGCCTCGCGGCGGAAGCAGTGCGACAGGCCCGCCAGCCTGAGCGGCAAGGCGCTGCGATCGAGGACCCTGCCCGAATAGTAGCCGCCGAGCGTGATCTCGGCGGTGCCTATGAGGCAGGTGCCTTCGCCCTCGACGGTGTAGACATTGGATTCGGCTCCGCGGGGGTTGAAGCCGATGCCCTCGAGTATCTCGGTCTTGGCGATATCGGGGGTGGAGAAGAGCGTGAATCCCTTTTTCATGAGGATATCGAGCGCATAACGCACCAAGGCGAGCTCGAGGATGACGCCCCGGTTCTTGAGGTAATAGAATTTGGTGCCCGAGACGCGGGTGGCGGCGTCGAAATCGATGATGTCGAGGTCCTGACCGAGCTGGACGTGGTCCTTGGGAGCGAAGTCGAATTTCGTGGGCTCGCCCGAGCGTTTGACCTCGAGGTTGTCCTTGTCCTCCTTGCCGACGGGAGCGGCGGGATGGGCCATGTTCGGGACCTTGCGGCCCTCTTCGTCGAGGCGCGCCTCCACTTCGGCGGATTCGGCCTCGAGGGCCGCGATGCGTTCCTTGAGAGCCTTGCCCTCGTCGATGAGCTTCTGCCTCGATCCGGGCTCGAGCTTGGCCTTCATCGCGGCGGCGTTCTCGTTGCGCTTCTTGCGCTCGTCCTCGAGGGCGCGCAGGGCGGCGTTGCGCCGGTCGAAGAGTTCGACGACGAGATCGGCGTCGGCCTTCATGTAGCGGTCGGCGATGTTCTTCTTGACCGCGTCGAGATTTTCCTTGATGAACTTGTAATCGAGCATGGTGGCCCATGATAACGCGGGACCTTTTCTTCGACAAGACACGGCGGAGAAAGGCTTTTGTTGCACCGGCTCGGAATTCGGGTGCGGCGCCTAGAGACCTATCTTCGCCAGATAGATTTTGGCCTTGCCTTCGTGCGAGGAGTAATAGCTCAGCCGGAGCATGCCCCGATGATAGACCATGCCCGGATAGCCGCAATCGCCTCCGGAGGGAAGGTCCAGGACGGGCTCCAGGGACTTTTCAGTCATGCGGCAGATCGAAACGACGGGCTTCCCCCGCCGCCATATTCTTGCAGCCGCCCACATCTCGGCATCGGAGAGAATGAGAAAATTGGGACCGCCCAGCCGCTTGGAGCTTTCGGTCCATGTCCAGACGCGATACGGCGGATCGCTGGCTCCGATCCATGCGCGGCCGGCACCCGTTTCGCGGCGCACGAGCGCCAGCGCCCGACCATCCCCCCGAAAGCGGAGCGTGGCTTCGTTCGGCCTGCCGGGTATCTTCAGGTCGAGAAGCTCGCGATACGAACGGCCGTCCTCCGATTCCATGAGGAAGATTCTCCAGCGGCTCGGAGTGCTGAGGCGATAGCTCATTCCATAGCTTCTGCCCCCGAACCGCGTCGAACGCCAGAGCCAGTCGCCTTCTTCGAGCATCGGTTTGGGTCCGGTCCATATGACGCCGTCGTCGGAGTGTGCGATCCTGGGCCTGCGGCCGAGGGCCTCTCCTCCGCGCGTCGCAGTGCCGCCCATGAGGAGTTCGAGGCCGCCGCGGGGCGCGTCGGAAATCTTGGGATCGCGGAGATCGAGACCGCGTCCGGCGAGAAGTGCGGCGCTCTCCCAGACGCTTCCGTCGCTCGACCGGAGCACGCGGATCTTTCCGGCGCTTCCCGCGTGGTTCGAGCCCTCCCGAAAGACGCAGTACCAGGTTCCGCGAACCAGGGCCAGGTCGGTGAAGGCGTTGTGCGGCGCGCGATCCCATATCATCGAGAGCGAGACAAGTTTGGGCACGGCTGTCTCCGCAATTCCCTTGCGGGAATTGAAGAATTCATTGGTTGATCTCGAAAAACAGAAGTTTTTCGAGATCAACCTATTTTGCAGTTTCCAGTATCTGTTCCTCGATCGGTCTGCCCGAGGGAACCATCGGCAGGACTGTCGCGTCGATGTCGATGCGGCAATCGATCAGGGCGGGCCCCCCCGCGGCGAGGGCCGAATCGACTCCGGAACGAAGCGATTCGATGTCGGTGGCGCGCCATGCGGGAATGCCGTAGGCGTCCGCAAGCTTCACGAAATCGGGCGGTCTGTCGAGGGTCGTCTGCGAGTACCGGTTGCTGTAGAACATGGTCTGCCACTGGCGGACCATGCCGAGCGTACCGTTGTTCATGACCAGGATGAGGATGGGCAGTCCGTAGTGCGAGATCGTCGCGAGCTCGATGCTGTTCATCCTGAAGGATCCGTCGCCCGCGAAATGCACGACGCGGCGCTTCGGGAAGGCCACCTGGGCTCCGATGGCGGCGCCCGTACCGAAGCCCATCGTGCCCAAGCCTCCCGAAGAGATGAAGGTCCGCGGTTTCGCGAAGGGATAGAATTGCCCTACCCACATCTGGTGCTGGCCGACCTCAGTGGTCACTATGGCGTCGTCGCCCACTCGCGCGTGCACCTCTTCGATGAGCTGGCGCGGATGGATGAGGTCGCTTCCCTTTCTGGAGAAATCGTGGGCAGAGGGACGCTCCTTCTTCCATGCCTCGATGTCGCCGTTCCAGTCGGAACTCTCTCTCTCGGGGATCTTCGAGGTCAAGGCGAGAAGGATAGTGCGGAGATCGCCGATCAGGAATGCATGGCTCTGAACGTTCTTGTTGATTTCCGCGGGATCGATGTCGATGTGGAGGATGGCGGCGTGCTTCGCGAAAGCCTTGGCATCGCTCACGACGCGGTCGGAGAACCGTGCGCCCACGGCTATGACGAGGTCGGCCTTGTTAGCGGCCATGTTCGATGCTCTCGTCCCGTGCATGCCGATCATGCCCGTGCAGAGAGGATGCCTGGAGGGCAGGGCGCCGTGTCCCATGAAGCTGAGCGCGACCGGCGCGTGAAGCCGTTCGGCGAACTCCCGCAATTGCTCGGAAGCGCCCGCGCTGATGACGCCTCCTCCCGCGAAGATGAACGGTCTGCGCGAGGCCGCGACGAGGGCCGCGGCCTCGTCGATCTGCGCTTCCGTGGGGTACGCGACCGCTTTTGCCGAGAGGCTCCGCGCGAGAGCGGCGGCTTCTTCGGTGGTTTCGGGCACCCATTCCGCCTCGGTCGCCGTGACATCCTTGGTGATGTCGACGAGGACCGGTCCGGGCCTTCCCGAGACGGCGATAGCGAAGGCCTTTCTGATCGTAGACGCGAGAGAGTCGATGTTCTTGACGATGAAGTTGTGCTTCGTGATCGGCATGGTGATGCCCGCTATGTCCACCTCCTGGAAGCTGTCCTTGCCGAGCAAATTGGATGGCACGTTGATCGTGATGGCTACGAGAGGGCTGGAATCCATATAGGCTGTCGCGATGCCCGTCACCAGGTTCGTCGCTCCCGGACCGCTCGTCACGATGACCACGCCGGGGCGCCCCGTGGCGCGGGCATAGCCGTCCGCCGCGTGCGCCGCGCCCTGTTCGTGCGCCGTCAATATGTGGGTGATCCTGTCCGAGGCTTTGTACAACTCGTCGTAGACATTAAGGGCGGTCCCACCGGGGATGCCGAAGGTCGTGTCGACTCCGCGTTCGACGAGGCATTCTATGACGATGTGCGCTCCGGTCATTTTCATGTTCACTCTCCTTCCGCCGCGAAGACCGCTCCCCGCGACGCAGAGCCGACCATCCGCGCATAGCGCGCGAGATAGCCCGAGGTGACGTTGGGCGGCGGAGCGCGCCAGGACGCCCGGCGCCGCGCAAGTTCCTTGTCTTCGACGAGTAGCCGAATGGCCCTGGCGTCGATGTCGATGGCTATTCGATCGCCCTCGCGGACGAGGGCGATCGGGCCTCCCGCCGCAGCCTCCGGCGAGCAATGCCCGATCGAGGCTCCCTTCGTCGCGCCCGAGAAGCGGCCGTCCGTGAGCAGAGCCACTTTCTTGTCGAGGCCTCGCCCCGCGAGCGCCGCCGTGACTTCGAGCATCTCCCGCATGCCGGGTCCGCCCCGAGGTCCTTCGTAGCGGATCACCACGACGTCGCCCGGGGCGATGCCCCCCGACATGACGGCCGCGAATGCAGCCTCTTCGCCGTCGAAGACCCGCGCGGGTCCTTCGTGTTTCAGCATGCCCGGATCGACCGCCGACCGCTTCACGACACAGCCCTCGGGCGCGATGTTGCCGAAGAGAATGGCGAGGCCTCCCGTGGGGGAATAGGGATTCGAGACGGGGCGAAGGGTTTCCTGATCGCGGTTGAAGGCCGTGGCGATGTTCTCGCCCACGCTCTTGCCCGAGACCGTCGGGAGCGATAGATCGAGGAGTCCCTTCGTGGAGAGTTCGCGCATCACCGCCTGGACGCCGCCGGCCGCGTGGAGATCCTCGATGTGACGATCCCCGGCGGGGGCCAGCCGACAGAGGTTAGGCACGCGCGCGCTGGTCTCGTTGACCGCGGCCAGATCGAAGGGCACGCCGGCCTCTCTGGCTATGGCCGCGAGATGGAGGACGGTGTTCGTCGAGCAGCCGAGCGCCATATCGACGGCGAGGGCATTGGCGAAAGCGCCGGGAGTGAGTATGCGGCGCGCGGTGGTCCCCGACGCGATGAGCGACATGATCGCCGATCCCGCCCGCTTGGCCAGCCGTATGCGCTCCGCGAAGACGGCCGGTATGGTGCCGTTGCCCGGAAGACCCAGGCCGAGAGCCTCGGTGACGCAGTTCATGGAATTGGCGGTGAACATGCCCGAGCAGGACCCGCATCCCGGGCAGGCGGACTCCTCGTATTCGCCGAGCTCCTCCTCCGACATCCTTCCCGCCCCGACGGCGCCCACCGCCTCGAACACCGTCGTCAGGCTGATGTGTCGTCCTTTGAGCCTCCCCGAAAGCATGGGGCCGCCGGAGACGACTACGGTGGGCAGGTCGAGGCGCGCAGCGGCCATGAGCATGCCCGGTACGATCTTGTCGCAGTTGGGCACGAGGACGAGGGCGTCGAAGGCGTGCGCCATGGCCATGCACTCGATCGAGTCGGCTATGAGCTCTCGGGTCGCCAGGGAATAGCGCATGCCTTCGTGGCCCATCGCGATGCCGTCGCACACGCCGATCGAAGGGAACTCGATCGGCGTGCCGCCCGAGCTCCTTACGCCGGCCTTGACCGCGTCGCATATCGTGCCCAGATGCATGTGGCCGGGAACGATCTCGCTCTTGGCGTTGACGACGCCCACGAGGGGGCGCTCGAGCTCCTCGTCGGTATAGCCCATGGCCTTGAAGAGAGAGCGGTGAGGGGCCCGCTCGATGCCTTTTTTCACGATGTCGCTTTTCACGATTTCGCCTCCCGTATTTCCGCGGCGACGGCCTGGCCCATCGCGCGGGTGCCCACCAGTCGTTCCGCAGCGCGGCCGGACGCTATGTCCGCGCTGCGCAGTCCCTTGGCCAAGACCGCGGCCACGGCCTTCTCGATCGCCCGCGACTCCTCCTCGAGATGGAGAGAGTACCGCAGGAGCATCGCGGCCGAGAGGATCGTCGCGAGCGGATTGGCCTTGTCGAGCCCGGCGATGTCGGGCGCCGAACCGTGTATCGGCTCGTAGAGCCCGGGGCCGCCGTCGCCGAGGCTCGCGCTCGCGAGCATGCCGATGCTGCCCGTGAGCATGCTCGCCTCGTCCGAAAGAATGTCGCCGAACATGTTGCTGGTCGCGATGACGTCGAACTGGCGCGGGTTGCGCACGAGCTGCATCGCACAGTTGTCCACGTACATGAAGGAGAGTTCCACCGCGGGGAAGTTGGGCGCGAGCGAGACTGCGCATTCGCGCCAGAGTCTGCTCGACTCGAGGATGTTGGCCTTGTCGACGACGCAGAGCCGCTTGTTCCTGTCGCGGGCGGCCTCGAAACCGACCTCGAGGAGCCGTTCGATCTCGGTCCGGGAGTAGCGCTCGGTATCCCAGGCGCTGTCGCCGTCCACGCTCCGCCCGCGCTCGCCGAAGTATATCCCCCCGGTGAGCTCGCGCACGATGAGGATGTCGAGCCCGCCCGCGACGATGTCGGGCCTCAGGGGGCAGGCGTCGGCGAGCTCGGGAAACATGACGGCAGGGCGCAGGTTGGCGAAGACGCCCAGGCCCGAGCGGATGCCGAGGAGTCCGGCCTCGGGGCGCCGCGAGCCGGGCAGATTGTCCCAGCGCGGACCGCCTACCGCCCCGAGAAGGACGGCGTGGCTTTCGCGGCAGGTCGCGAGCGTCGAGGCGGGCAGGGGCAGGCCCTCGGCGTCGATGGCTGCCCCGCCCATGAGGTGGCTGGTGAAGTGGAACTCGCGGCCGAATCGCGCGCCCACAGTCTCGAGGACGCCGAGGGCTTCGCGCACGACGTCGGGACCGATGCCGTCTCCGGGAATGACCGCTATCTCGTACCGCATGACGGACCGCCCTTCATCGCGATGATCCCGTGCTCGCGCTCCGAGAGGCGAGCCGCGAACGTGTGTATTCGATCAGCCCGCCGGCGTCCATGATGGAACGCATGAAATCGGGGTAGGGCTGGGCCTCGTAGTCCTTGCCCTGGGTCAGGTTGCGTATCCTTCCCCGGGACAGATCGATCTCGAGCTCGTCGCCGTTCATGGCCGCGGCGGCCGCCTCGGGGCACTCGAGAATGGGCAGCCCGATGTTGATCGAGTTGCGGTAGAAGATGCGCGCAAAACTCGCGGCCACGACGCAGGACACGCCCGAGGCCTTTATCGCTATGGGCGCGTGCTCCCTGCTCGAGCCGCAGCCGAAATTTGAGCCGCCCACGATCATGTCGCCTTTGCGCACCTTCGCAGTGAAATCCCGGTCGATGTCCTCCATGCAGTGCGCGGCGAGTTCCGCCGGGTCTATACTGTTGAGGTACCGCGCGGGAATGATGACATCGGTGTCGACATTGTCCCCATATTTGAAGCTTTTTCCCCTGGTCTTCATGCCTGCTCCCTTCCTTTTATAGTGGTCGTCGTTTCCGTAAACGCTCCGTGCGCCGGCGGCGCCATGATTTCGGCCGGATCGACCAGGTGCCCGGCGACCGCCGAGGCGGCGGCCACCGCGGGACTGGCGAGATATACCTCCGACTCGGGGTGGCCCATGCGGCCCACGAAGTTCCGATTCGTCGTCGCTATTGCGCGCTCGCCTCGGGCGAGTATGCCCATGTGTCCGCCCAGGCAGGGCCCGCAGGTCGGCGTGGAGACGACGGCCCCCGCCGTGACCAGGTCCTCGACGAGGCCTTCGCGCAGGGCGGCGAGGTATATCGACTGCGTGGCGGGGAGCACGATGCAGCGCAGACCCTTGGCCACTTTCCGACCGCGCAGGATGGAAGCCGCGACGCGGAGGTCTTCGATGCGCCCGTTGGTGCAGGATCCGATGACGACCTGATCGACGGCGAGCTTTTCTGCGCGGCCTATGGGCTTGGTATTGGACGGGAGGTGAGGGAAGGCCACCGTCGGCGTCAGGGCGGAGAGATCGATCGTGATGGTCCGCTCGTAGACGGCGTCGGTATCCGGCTCGACGGCCTTGTAGGGACGCGACGAGACGGAAGCGGCCCAGGCGCGGGTCTTCGCATCGACGGGAAATATGCCGTTCTTCGCCCCGGCCTCTATCGCCATGTTGGCGATCGTGAAGCGCTCGTCCATCGAGATCGAGGCCAGGCCCGGCCCCGCGAACTCGAGGGACCGATAGAGGGCTCCGTCGACGCCGATGAGGCCGATGAGATGGAGGATGAGATCCTTGCCGCTCGTCCAGCCCTGCATCTTGCCCTCCAGCACGACACGGATGGCCGCGGGGATCTTGAACCAGGCGGTGCCCGAAGCCATGGCGGCGGCCATGTCGGTGGAGCCGACTCCGGTGGAGAAGGCCCCGGCCGCGCCGTACGTGCAGGTGTGGCTGTCCGCGCCGATGACGAGCTCGCCCGGCAGCACGAGACCGCGTTCCGGAATGAGGGCGTGCTCGATGCCCATCTCCCCGATCTCGAAATAGTTCTCGATGTCCATGCGATGCGCGAAATCGCGCATCATCTTGCACTGCTCGGCCGACTTGATGTCCTTGTTCGGCGTGAAGTGATCGGGCACGAGCGCGATTTTCCTGCGATCGAACACGGCTTCGGTGCCGATGCGCGCGAACTCCTTGATGGCCACGGGCGCAGTGATATCGTTGCCGAGCACGAGATCGAGGCGCGCCTCTATGAGCTGGCCCGTCTCCACCGCCGCGAGGCCCGCGTGGTCGGCGAGAATCTTCTGCGACATCGTCATTCCCATTCTATCCCCCTTCATGAAAGGTACGGCTTGTACCGTCGTTCCAAATCCTTGATGAGCTTGAACTCTATCGAATCGACGAGAGCGATCCAGCTGGCTTCGATAATGTCGGTCGAGACGCCCACAGTCGTCCACGCGTCGTCCGAGTCGGCGCTTTCGATGAGGACCCGGACCGTGGACGCGGTCGCTCCCGTGCCCCCTCCGGGCACGTCGATGACGCGCACCTTGTAGTCAGTGAGGCGCATTTCCGAGAGGTTCGGATAGAAGCGCTCGAGCGCGCGGCGCAGCGCGAGGTCCAATGCGTGCACGGGACCGTCGCCCTCGGCCGCGCTGATCTCGTCCACGCCGTCGACGGCGATCTTCACCATGGCCTGCGCGCAGTGGGCTCGGTCGCCGCTCGGCTGCTCGCCGATCGTCCTATAGTGGCCGAGCTGAAAGAAGGCCTTGTATTTCCCGGCCGCCTTGCGCATCAGGAGGTCGAGGCTGGCCTCGGCGCCCTCGAACTGGTAGCCGAGGGCCTCCATCTCCTTGAGCCGCTTCACCACCTGCGCGACAAGGGGGGATTCCTTCGTCGCCGCGGGATCGATACGGCGGACCCGCTCGATGACGACGGAGCGCCCTCCCACCTCCGAGGCGAGAATGCGCCGCTCGTTTCCGACCGATTCCGGCTGGACATGCTCGAAGGAGGTCGGCGTCTTGACGACGGCGTCGACGTGCATGCCTGCCTTGTGCGCGAAGGCCTTGAGCCCCACGAAGGGCATCCCCTCGTCGAAGCCGACATTGGCTATCTCGGCGACCCGGCGCGCGGCCGCCGCCAGCTTGGGCAGCGATCCGTCGCGCAGGCAGGGGCGGCTCATTTTGAGCATGAGGTCCGCGACGATCGTGGAAAGATTCGCATTCCCGCATCGCTCGCCGAAGCCGACCAGCGTGCCCTGGACCTGGACCGCTCCGGCCTCCACCGCCGCCAGGCTGTTCGCCACGGCGAGGCCCGAATCGTTGTGCGCGTGGATGCCGAGCGGCGCGCCCAGGGCGGCGGCCGCCTTGGTCAGATCGGCGATGCGCCCGGGCATGTTGCCGCCGTTCGTGTCGCAGAGCACGAGACACTCGGCCCCGCCCTCGGACGCGGCGCGGAGACTGGCCATCGCATAGTCCGGGTTGGCCGCGTGTCCGTCGAAGAAATGCTCTGCGTCGTAGATCACGCGCCGCCCTTTCGATCGGAAATAGGCGACGCTTTCGCGGATCATGTCGAGATTCTCCTCGAGCGAAGCGCGGAGAATCTTTTCGACATGGAGAGTCCAGCTTTTGCCGAAGAGCACGATCGTCTCGGTTCCGGCCTCGAGCAGACTACGGATGCCCTCGTCGTCCTCGACCTTCGTTCCCTTGCGCCTGGTCGAACCGAAGGCAGCCAACGCGGCGTTGGCGAGCCTGAGTCCGCGGGCCTCCCGGAAGAACTCCAGGTCCTTGGGATTCGAGCCCGGATTCCCCGCCTCGATGAGGTCGACGCCGAGCTCGTCGAGCGTCTCGACTATGCGCAGCTTGTCGCGCACCGAAAACGAAATGCCTTCGCTCTGCGCGCCGTCGCGCAACGTGGAATCAAGCACCGTCACGCGCGGCATCGAGCCCTCCCGTCCCGTCGCCTACGGCGTCCACCATGGCGTTTATCGCGCCGAGATAGGCGCGCACGCTCGCTTCCACGACGTCGGTCGACAGCCCCCGCCCGTTGTAGCGGCGGCCCTCGAGCTCGATGCGCACGCGCGCCTCGCCCTGCGCATCCTTGCCTCCCGTCACGGCGTCGAGCGCGAAGTCTTCGAGGACCGGGCGCTTGCCGACTATCTGATCGATGGCCTTGAAGGACGCGTCTATCGGCCCGTCCCCGACGGCGACGCGCTCCGCGTGGCCTCCACCCTGCATCTCCAACCGCACCGAGCTCGTCGCGGCAATCGTATTGCCCGAGTTGATGACGAATCGGTCGAGCTTGTAGCGCTCAGGCGGCCTGATCGCCGCGCCCATCCCCAGGGCCTGTATGTCCTTGTCGGTGACTATCTTTTTCTTGTCGGCGAGCGCCTTGAAGCGGTCGAAGAGCGCCGGCAGGGCCTTCGCCTCGACACAGACCCCGAGCCGGGCGAGCCTCTCCTCGAAGGCGTGGCGACCCGAGTGTTTGCCCAGCACCATGACGCTCTGCGGAATACCGACCGACTCGGGCGTCATGATCTCGTATGTCGCGCGGTTGGCCAGGACTCCGTGCTGATGGATGCCCGCTTCGTGCGCGAACGCGTTCTCGCCGACCACGGCCTTGTTGGGCTGCACCTTCACGCCCGTGATCGAGGAGACGAGGCGGCTCGCGGCGTATATCTGGGTCGTGTCGATGCCGAATACCGCGCCGTACCTGTCCGGGCGCGTGCGCAGAGCCATCACGACTTCCTCGAGGGCAGCATTGCCGGCGCGTTCTCCTATGCCGTTGATCGTGCACTCCACCTGCTGGGCTCCGGCGTCGACGGCGGCCAGCGTGTTCGCCGCGGCTAGGCCGAGGTCGTTGTGGCAGTGCACCGAAAATACCGCGCGGTCCATGCCAGTCACCCCGGCGCGCACTAGGCGCACCAGGGCGGCGAACTCGTCGGGCACCGCGTAGCCGACCGTGTCGGGCATGTTGATCGTCGTGGCGCCGGCTTCGATCGCAGCCGAGAAGACCCGGCAGAGAAAGTCCGGATCGGAGCGCGAAGCGTCCTCGGCCGAGAACTCCACATCCTCGCAGTAGCGCTTGGCGTAGCGCACCATGGCGGCGGCCCGCTCCAGGACCTCCGCGGCGCTCATCTTGAGCTTGTGCTCCATGTGAATGGGGGAGGTGGCGATGAAGACGTGGATCCGCGGCCGGGCCGCACCGCGGAGGGCTTCCCAGGCGGCGTCGATGTCGCGTTCGAGGGTCCGCGCCAGGCTCGCGATGACCGGGCCGCGGACCGCCGCCGCGATGGCCGAAACCGCCGCCGCGTCTCCCGGGCTCGCCGCGGCGAAGCCGGCCTCTATGACATCCACGCCGAGCCGTTCGAGCTGGCGTGCCAGTTCGAGCTTTTCGCCGAGGTTCATGCTGCAGCCCGGGGACTGTTCGCCGTCCCGGAGCGTCGTATCGAATACCGTAATCCTACGCGTCATCGCCTAACCCTCCCTCGGGCCTGATTCTCAATCCTGCGGGCGTTTCGTCCAGCTCATCATCGCGCGGAGCTCGGCTCCCACTTTTTCGACGGGATGCTCGGCCTCGATCTCGCGCATGCGGTTGAAGAAGGGGCGGTTGGCCTGGTTTTCCAGGATCCAATTGCGCGCGAAGCTTCCGTCCTGGATCTCGCGGAGCACTTTTTTCATCTCGCGCTTGGTTTCGCCGGTCACGATGCGCGGTCCCACGGTGTAGTCGCCGTACTCGGCCGTGTCCGAGATCGAATAGCGCATGAAGGAAAGCCCCTGCTGGACGACGAGATCGATGATGAGCTTCATCTCGTGTATGCACTCGAAGTATGCGCTCTCGGGCTGGTACCCGGCCTCGACGAGTGTCTCGAATCCGGCCTTCATGAGCGACGATACGCCGCCGCAGAGGACACACTGCTCGCCGAAGAGGTCGGTCTCGGTCTCTTCCTTGAAGGTCGTCTCGAGCACGCCCGCGCGCGCGCCGCCGATGCCGGCGGCGTAGGCGAGAGCGAGCTTCTTGGCGTTGCCCGAGGCGTCGTGGTGCACCGCGACGAGACAGGGCACGCCCTTGCCCTCGAGATACTGGCTGCGAACCGTGTGGCCGGGGCCCTTGGGCGCGATCATGACGACGTCCACGTTCTCGGGGGGGCGTATCTGCTTGAAGTGGATGTTGAAGCCGTGCGCGAAGGCCAGGGCGCTGCCTTTCTTCATCGCGCTTCCCACGCTCTCGGCGTAGAGCTTGGCCTGCTTCTCGTCGTTGACCAGGATCATGACGAAGTCGGCCGCCGCAGCGGCGTCGCCCGCCGTCATTACCTTGAGCCCGGCTTCCTCGGCCTTCTTCCAGCTCTTCGAACCCTCGTAGAGTCCGACGATGACTCGATGCCCGGAATCCTTCAGGTTGAGCGCGTGGGCGTGCCCCTGGCTTCCGTAGCCGATCACGGCGATGGTCTTGCCCGCCAGCGCCTTGGGATCGCAGTCCTTCTCGTAATACATCGTTGCCATTGAACTATGCCTCCTCCGAAGTCCCTATTTTGACGGGACTCCGGTTGTTCGATGAGGTTGCGCCGCCTTCGTACTCTTCGAGTACGAAGGCGGCTAAATAAGGGAGAGAATAAGGGGGAGGGAAGCGGGGCCGCGCTCGAGCGCGGAAATTCCCGTTCGTGCGAGCTCGCGGATGCCGAAGGGGCGGAGGAGCTCTATGAGGGAATCGATCTTATCCTGGTCGCCGGTGACCTCGACCGTGAGGCTTTCGGCGCAGACGTCGACGATGCGTGCCCGGAAGATATCCGCATTCTGGATGATATGGGGACGGGTGTCGGGTGTGGCGGTGACTTTGATGAGGGCAAGTTCGCGGCAGACGCTGGACGAGGTCTCGAGCAGGCGCACGGCCGCGACATCGACGAGCTTCTCGAGCTGCTTCTGTATCTGCTCGATTATCGCCTCGTCGCCGCGCACGGCTATGGTCATTCGAGAAATACTGGGATCGGTGGTCTCGCCGACGGTCAGACTCTCGATATTGTAGCCCCTTCGACTGAACAATCCTGCCACGTGGCTCAAGACTCCCGCGTGGTTCTGGACGAGTGCCGAAAGGACGTAACGTTCCATGCGCTCCCCAAAGAGGGTGATTGGACGCTCCCGAAGGCGCCCGTGTTTCTCTTGATCGGTACCGTAACGTAAAGAGATTTTACTTGTAAAGGGGTGGAAGGCGATTTTCTCGAAAAAAACGACAAAATCCGGCTTTTTGTCGTACTGGACCGCCCGAGCATCCATCTTCACACTCGCATTCCAGGCGCGCCGTCCTATCACGTCGTTGACCTCGGGCTATGCCTGGGGTAATGTCCCCCCGTATGAGCCAGCCACAAGCTCTGGTCGCGCTCGCCGGGCGGAATCCCGTGCGCGCTCCGGAGGGCCGCGTATTTCGCAGCGTCTGCCCGGCCGCCGGGGGGCTCTGCGTCCCCGTATTCGCCGAAGGGCCCGAGGAGGCGCTGGCGGTCTTCCGCGAGCTCGGATTCGAAGGCATGAGCCTGCTCGAGCGGATCGACGCCTCCGCCGCCGCCATGCTCGGCCTTTTCCCCTCTTCAATGGATACTTTCGTCTCGGACGGCGAAGGGGCCGCGATCGGCTTCGACGCCGCTGCCGCGACTGGAGGTCCGCCTGAGACGGCAGTCGGCGCCGAATCGCCCGGAAAACTCGAAACCGCCGTACGCCGGGCCATCGCCGCCTTGGAGCGGATTCTCGACCGGCGACTTTGGTCGGAGTATCCTCGGCTGCTCCGCGAGGTCGAGGCGGCAGAGAAAGCTGATCTAGCCGCTCGGACGACCGCGAAAGCGGAAGCGGCCGGGGCCGCGGCTGCCGATGCGGGCGGCTCGCGCGGGATAGCCCTAGTCGGGCTCATGGCCGCGGGCAAGAGCGAGACGGGGCGCCTGCTCGCGCAGAGACGCAGGCTGCCTTTCCTGGATTCGGACCAGCTGGTCGAAAGCCGGGCGGGGCTGAGCGTCGCCCAGATATTCGCCCGCGAGGGCGAGGCTGGATTCCGGGCGCGCGAAAAACGCGCGCTCGAAGAGGCCGAGTCCTCGGCTCCCTGCGTCCTCGCCCTCGGAGGCGGCGCCGTGCTCGCGGCCGAGAACAGGGCCCTGCTCTCCCGCTCCTTTGCGACGGTCTGGCTCCACGTCACGGCCGCCACCGCGGCCCGGCGGTCGACGGCTCCCTCCTCGCCCGTTCGCCCTCTGCTCGGAGCCGGGGAGGGCACAGACTCGGCCCATGATAGAGTCTCCATTCTGCGGGGAATCCTGGAAGAGCGGCGAGAGCTCTACGCGGTCTGCGCCGACCTGCTCGTTTCGACGGAGGGCCGCGATCCGGCGGCCGTCGCGGAGGTCATAGATGCGGAGATCGGTGTCGCCCGCTGAGGTCGGCGGGGCTCTGCGCGCCCCCTCCTCGAAAAGCTCCATGCAGCGCGCCGTGGCCTGCGCCGCCCTCGCGCCGGGTCTTTCGACGCTCGGGAACGCGGGCTTCGGCGCCGACTGCCTCGCTGCGCTCGCCCTGGTGGAAGCCCTCGGCGCGAAGGTGGAGCGGCGGGAGAATTCGGTGCTCATCGAAGGCGGCATATTGGAGAAGAGGCCGGGCGGGCCACTGGGCGCGCCGGGGGGGATCGATGCCGAGCCGCGCCGACTCTCCTGCGGCGAGTCGGGCCTCTGCATACGGATGTTCTCGCCCATTCTGGCCCTTCTGCCGGGCGAGATCCTTCTCGAGGCCGAGGGCTCCCTCCGCTCGCGCCCCCTTTCGATGGTGGAAGGCGCGCTCGAGAGCATAGGCGGCCTCTGTTCGAGCACGAAGGGCTTTCCCCCGATCCGCGTCCGCGGCCCGCTGCGCGGCGGAAAGCTGCGCACCGACGCCCGCTCCAGTTCACAGTTCGTCACGGGGCTCCTCATAGCCCTGCCTCTCGCGCCCGCCGATTCCCTGATCGAGGCCGAGGGCCTCGTGTCGGGCGGCTATGTCGACCTCACGATCGACACGATGCGCGCCTTCGGCGTGGAGGTCGCAAAGAGAGACTCCGCCGAGGGAACGGGGGCATTTTTCGACATTCAGGGGAGGCAGAGCTACCGGGCCGCGGATTTCGTGGTCGAAGGCGATTGGAGCGGCGCGGCCTTCCTTCTCGTCGCGGGCGCCGTCGCCGCCCGCGACGAGCCTCTAGAAGTGAGCGGACTTTCGCCTAACTCGAGTCAGCCCGACCGAGCCGTGCTCGACGCCCTCGCCGCGGCCGGGGCCGAGGTCGAGTGGAAGGGCGGCTCCGTTCTGGTGCGGCGCGATCGCCTCGAGCCCTTCTTCTTCGACGCCCGCGACTGTCCCGACCTGGTGCCCCCCCTCGTCGCCCTCGCCTCGTTCTGTTCGGGGACTTCGCGCATCGCGGGCGCCTCGCGGCTGCGCGCCAAGGAGAGCGACCGCGCCCGGGCCCTCTGCGAAGAGTTCGGGAAACTCGGCATCGGAGTGGCGGTCGAAGGCGACGAGATGGCCGTGACCGGCGGCCGGCCCGCGGGCGGCCTCGTCGAGGCCCACGGCGACCACCGCATAGCCATGGCCGCCGCCGTCGTCGGGCTCGCCGCGCCCGGCGGGGTGCGGATAGACGGAGCCGAGTGCGTGTCCAAGTCCTGGCCGCGCTTTTTCGAGGACATCGCCTCGATCCGCCGCTAGGGAGGATTCCTTTGGGGAGAGCCCCTTGCCTCAATAAAGGATAGGCATGATCCGCGGCTCCGTCCTCAGTATGTCGGGCCGTTTGGTCTTGATCTCCTGGATCGCCCGCTTTATCTGGGCCAGCGTGCAGGGCATGGTGGCGACGGAGAAGACCGCCGTCGCCCTGCCGTGCCGGTTGTGGCCGACCGTGTCTATGTTGATGTTCTGATTGCCGATGGCAGTCGTGACGGATCCGGTTATGCCCGGAACGTCCTCGGTGTCGAAGACGATGTTGTAGGGGAAAGCCATGTCGTCGAGACTCTTGAACTCGCAGAGGACCGGGAAGTGATTCTTGACGGCCGCGCTCCCGTACCGCGCGATGAAGATGATGTCGGAGGAGACGGCGCTGCCTCCCTCGAGACTGCCTGCGCCCCTGCCGATGAGCATGTTTTCCCCCGAGTACTTGTTGACGACCTTGACCGCGTTGGTCGCGCCGTTCACCTGGGCGAGCAGGTTCGATCGTTTGACCATCATCGGTCTCACGGTACCGTATACCCGGCCCTCCGATTTGTGGGCGTGACAGATCAGCTTGATGCTGCATTCCAACTCGTCGGCCAGAGTCATGTCCTCGGCCGAAAGCTCGCGTATCCCCTGGACCTGGAGATCGGCGATGGCGACGTCGATCCCGAAGGCGAGCTTGATCAGGATTATCAGCTTGTGGGCGGCGTCTAGACCGTCGATGTCGAGGCCGGGATCGGCCTCGGCGTAGCCGATCTCCTGGGCCTGCCGCAGGGTCTCCGCGAAGGAAAGTCCCTCCCCCTGCATCCGCGACAGGATGTAATTGCAGGTGCCGTTCATGATTCCCGATATCGAGAGCACATCGTCGCTCACGAAGCTTTCCTTCATGACCCTGATGATGGGAATCGAAGTGCACACGGCTGTCTCGAATCCGATGGCCTTGCCGTTCCGCTCGGCGGTCTCGAAGATGAGATTCCCGTATTTGGATAGCAGAGCCTTGTTCGCCGTGACAAGATGCTTCTTCGCGTCCAGAACGCCGAGCGCGATCTTGAGGACGTAGTCCGAACTCCCGCCGATGGTCTCGACGACGAGATCGATGTCGGGGGAGCGGATGATCTCCTCGACCTGCTTCTCCGTCTCTTCCTTCGTGAGTTCGTCGCCCATCCCCCGGAAAAGCTCCCGGGGAATGCCATATTTCCGGGCCGCCCTCCGGGGCGAAGGAGTGACTATCCCGGCCAGTACGAGAGGCCTGCCGGCCTTCTTCGAGAAATCTTCGATGTTTTCCAGCAATACCTTCGCGGTTCCGCCGCCGATCGTGCCGCAGCCCAGGATGGCGATCCTGAAATCTTTCATGGCATCCTCATTCTTTGATGTTCTTGCGCAGGCCGTCGATGAACTTCTTCATCTCCTCGAAATCCCTCTGCGCGATGATGTGGGTGAGATAGGCGAGCTTGGAATTGATGAGCTCGAGCTGCCTGATCGTGTAGGGATTGAACATGACCTCGGCGAGAAGACGGTCGTCCTCGGCGAGGAGGCCCTTGGCTATGGCCATGTGGCGCTTGAAGTTCGTGCCGGGCGCGGCCTGAGGCTTCATGCAGGCCGCGAAGACCATGGTCGAGGCGAAGGGCGTGGCCAGCGAGTAGGCGACGGTGGCGTCGTGGCCCTCGAAATCGTTCTCGAAGATGCGTATGCCGAGCCCGGAATAGAAGGAGCGGAAGAACTCCTTGCCGGCTTCGTCCGACTCGGAGATTATGACCGCGCTCTCGTCGGAGAGATCGCGGATGTTGCCGAAGGTCGGCCCGAACATGGGGTGGCTCGAGACGAAGGGGCGGCCGGCCGCGCGGTAGAACTCGGCGAGGCCGGTCTTGACCGAGGCGATGTCGGCGAGCATGCAGGATTCCGGCAGCATGGGAAGCACGCGCTCGAAAGCTTCCACGGTGGCTCCGAGGGGCACGCAGTTGACGAAGAGCTCGGGCTCGAAGTCCGCGACCTCGGCGAGATCGAGAAGGCGCCTCACCTTTATGAAGTACTTCATGCGCTCGACTTCGGCGTCGTGGACGCAGACCTCGTGGTTCCAGCACAGCTCCTCGGTCAGCCACGCGCCCATGCGGCCCGTGCCCAGTATGAAGATGCGCACGGTCAGAGCCTCCTCTCGTCGTAGCAGCCGAGAAGGCGGAATCCCCTGGTGGCCGCCCGGGCTTCCTCGATGGCGTCGGCCACCCGCCGATCCCGGTCGGAGCCTTCGAAATCCAGGAAGATCGCGTAGTCGCCCGGCATGTTGGGCACGGACTCTATCCGCGTAAGATTGATGCGCGCCAGGGCGAAGAGCTCGAGGACGCGGAAGAGGGCGCCGGCCTTGTCTTCGGTGAAGAACACGGCGGAGCACTTGCTGCCGCCTTCCGAGGCGGGAGAGCGCGAGAGGACGAAGAACCTCGTCCTGTTGTTTTCGGCGTCCTGGATATCCTCTTTTATTATTTCGAGACCGTAGAGATCGGCCGCGAAGCGGCTGGCGATGGCCGCGGCACCGGAGGGCCGCTCCTCGGCCAGCATGCGCGCCGCCCCGGCAGTATCGTAGCAGGTGCGGCTCTCCAGCTTGTTGCGGGCGAGGAAATGGCGGCACTGCGCGAGAGCCTGCGTATGCGAGTAGGCCGCGCGGATCTCGCGATGGTCCGCTCCCGGGGGGGCCATGAGACAGTGGGATACCGGCATGTCCACCGCGGCGACTATCTTCAGATCGGCGTAGACGAGAATCGAGTTGACCGGTCCCACGAGGCCGCCGAGGGTGTTCTCCACCGGGACGATGCCGAAGTCCACGATCCCGTCCTGCACCGCGTCGAATACGTCCACGAACTCGCGGAAGGGTATGGTCGCCGCTCCCGCCTCCCAGGCGCGCGCGGCCATCTCGCTGTAGGCGCCGTGGTCGCCCTGAAAGGCCACGGTGCGCAGCGCGGAAGCGCGCAGGCGTCTGCACTCTTCCGCTATGCCGCGGTAGATGCCCGCGGAAAACTCGGGTCCCGCCAGGCAGAGCGCGGTGCGGCGGGCCCGCTCGACGGCCGCCTCGTCGTGTTCGGCCGCTTCCGCGGCGGAACCTCCCTTTTCGCCCTCCGCGAAGGCGCCCAGGAGGATGGAGCGCTCCATCCTCTCGTTGAGCAGCGCGAGCAGACGCGCGTCGATCCTGTCGATGTCTTCGTACAAATCGCGGAGCGTCATGATCCCTCCCGGGCGTACATTTCTTCGATGAACTCGCGCTGCCGCTCCAGCCTCTTCATGAGTCGGGCGAAGGCTTCGGGCTTGAGCTGCTGGTCCTTGTCGCTCAGGGCCGAGTCGGGATCTATGTGAACCTCGATCTCGAGGCCGTCCGCGCCGGCCGCCACGGCCGCGAGGCTCATGGGTTCGATCATGTCGAGGATGCCGGTGCCGTGGGAGGGATCGACGAAAATGGGCAGATGGCTCTGGCTGTGCACGGCGGGGATCATGCTGAGATCGAGAGTGTTCCTGGTGTAGGTTTCGAAGGTGCGGATGCCGCGCTCGCACAGGATCACGCGGCCGTTGCCCTCCGCGAGGATGTACTCCGCGCAGTTGAGCCATTCCTCGAGCGTAGAGTGCATGCCGCGCTTCAGGAGAATGGGCTTGCCCGACTTCCCGGCCTCGCGGAGCAGGGAATAGTTCTGCATGTTCCTGGCGCCGATCTGGAGGACATCCGCATACTCGCCGACCCAGCTCACGTCTCTCGTATCGATCACTTCGGTCACGATGGGCAGTCCCGTCTCGCGCTTGGCCTTGTCGAGTATCTTCAGGCCCTTGAGCCCCAGTCCCTGGAATGCGTAGGGCGAGGTCCGCGGCTTGAATGCCCCGCCGCGGAGCATTTTCGCCCCGGCCTCTTTCACCGCGACGGCGGTGCGCACCGTCTGGTCTTCGCTCTCCACGGAGCAGGGCCCCGCGATGACGACGAGTCCTTCGCCTATGCGCACTCCATCGACCTCGATCAGAGTGCGCTCGGCTCCGGGCCGAGAGCCCGTGAGTTTAAGATCTTTCATGAACTGGACACTCCTGCAGCGGTCATGCCTCGCGGTACCCCAAGGCCCGGCGCGCCGGGTTTTCGAGGGCCGCAGGGGCCGGAAGGGGGCCGACGGCCCCCCATCCCGGCCTAGCGCGACGTGTCGCTCGCTTCGCCCGGCCGGGTAGCGAAGGAGCCCGCTGCGGAATAAAAGTAATAGTAAAAGGAGGGAAGGGGGAGAGGGCGCAGATGCGTGTCGGATGATCCCATAGTCGCGTCGGTCGGTCGGACTATCGCGCAAACGCCCATCGTGAAACTCTCCTCTCGTCCGCTCTGCGGATGAGCCACATTAGCATGCCGCCGAAGCCCGGGTCAAGTTACTATCCATAAGAGCCGAAGGATGGAATCGGACGGAGCCGGTTCTACACGAGAGATTTCGCCACGCGCACTATGTCGGCGAAGAGCCCCCCGGCCGTCACCTCCGCGCCGGCGCCCGGACCCCGGACCACGAGGGGCAGCTTGCTGTAGCGCTCGGTGAAAAAGGCTATGGCGTTCTCCGCGTCGCGAAGACCGTAGAGCGCGTCTCCCCTGCCCGCTTCTCGCAGGCCCATCCCGATCCCGCCCTCTTCGATCGACGCGGCATAGACGAGACTTTTGCCCCGGGCGCGACTTTTTTCGAGGATGGCCCGGAAGCAGGCTTCCTCGCCTTCGAGGGATCCGAAGAAGGTCTCCATGTCCCCGGCCTCGACGCAGCTTTGGGGCAGGATGGACTCGATCGAGATGTCGTCGTATTCCATCGAGTAGCCGAGCTCCCGCGCGAGGATGAGCGATTTGCGCGCGCTGTCGGCCGCGAGTAGATCGTCGCGCGGATCCGGCTCGGTGTAACCTAGGCCCTTCGCCTCGCGGACGAGGGAGGCGAAACTGCGATCGCCCCGGTAGTTCGAAAGGATATAGCTCATGGTCCCCGAAAGGACGGCCTCGATCCTGGTGATGCGGTCGCCCGAGACCTGGAGATCGTGGAGCGTCGAGATGACGGGCAGACCGGCCCCCACGGTGGTTTCGTAGAGATAGGGCGTTCCCGTGGAGCGCGACGCGGCCACGAGATCCCGGTAGGCCGCGAGGCTGCCCGAGTTGCCTCGCTTGTTGGGGGTCACGACCGCCACGGACGACCGCAGAAGCCCCGGGTAGAGGGCCGGGATCCCGGAATCGGCGGTGCAGTCGACGAACACCGCGTTCGGCAGTCGGGTCGAATGGATGCGCTCGACGAAGAGCTCGAGATCGGTCTTCTCGCCTTCGGAAGCGAGCATTCCCCTCCAGTCGGCCAGATCGATGCCCGAGGGGCGCAGGAGCATTTTCTTCGTGTCGGCTATGCCCGCGACGTTGAGCCGTATCGAATAGTCCTCGAGGAGTACGGTGCGCTGCCGCCGTATCTGCTCGAGAAGAGTGCCTCCGATGAGGCCTTTGCCGACGATGAAGACGTTGACCGACCGAGTCCCGGCGAGAAAGAAGGCCTCGTGCACGGCGTTGAGCGCCTTGATCTCGTCCTGCGAGTCGACGACGGAGGAGATGTTGAGCTCGCTCGAACCCTGCGCGATGGCGGACACGTTGACGCCGTTGCGGCCGAGCGCGTAGAACACGCGACCCGAAATGCCCGGACTGTGCCGCATGCGCTCGCCCACGACGGCCAGGATGGCCTTGTTCCCCTCCGCAACCGGCGCCTCGACGCTTCCTTCGGCTATTTCGGAGGCGAACTCTTCGGACATCGCCGCGAACGCCGGAGCGCTGTCGTGCTGGGCCACGGCGATGCAGATGGACTGCTCGCTCGAAGCCTGGGAAATCAGGATGATGTTGATCTTCCTGCGCGCGAGGCAGCCGAAGAGCCTGTTGGCGATGCCGGTCACCCCGATCATGCCCGGACCCTGAAGCCTGAGGAGGGCCGCCGAGGAAATCGAAGATACGCCTCGGACGGGGTACCTGGAGGGGGCGGCCCGGCTCGAGATTACGGTGCCGGGAAAATCCGCCTTGAAACTGTTGAGGACGCGGATGGGTATCCCGCGCTCGTAGGCGGGCCGGATGGTGGGCGGATAGATCACCTTGGCGCCGAAATGCGAAAGCTCCATGGCCTCGAGGTAGGAAAGGGACTCCATGCTGAAGGCGTCGGAGACTTTTCGGGGATCGGCGGTCAGTATGCCGTCGACGTCCGTCCAGATCTCGACCTCCTCGGCGTCGATGGCGGCTCCGAGGATGGACGCGGTATAGTCCGAACCGCCCCGCCCCAGCGTGAGGGTCTCGCCGGCGTCGTTCGCCGAGATGAAACCCGTGATCACCGGGACGATGACCGGAGAAGCGTCCGGGTCCAGGAAGGGACGGAGCAATGAGGAGGCCCGCGCCCGGGTCTTGGCCATGTCGGGTCTGCCCGAGCCGAAGTCGCCCTCGGCCACGATCAGCGTGCGCGCGTCGATCGACTTGGCGGGGATGCCTCCGTCGGCCAGGGCGGCCGCCACGATTTTCGCCGACATGCGCTCGCCGAAGCTCATCACGAGGTCGAGACTCCTCGGCGACAACTCTCCTACGAGGGCGAGCCCTCCCAAGAGCTCGCGGAGCTCCTGCTCTTCCGGCTCGAGGGCGGCTTCCACCGCCATGGCGCGCTCCGGCGCGAAAAGGGCGGAGATCACCGCGCGATGCCGTTCGACGAGGGCCTCGAATGCCGTCCGCCATGCGCTGTCGCCCGAGGCCGCCTCGTGGCCCAGCGCTATGAGCTTGTCCGTGACGCCGGATAGGGCCGAGACCACCACTACGCGGAATCCGCGGCTGCGGATTATTCCGACCAGGTTTCCTATGGCCTCGGCGCTGCCGACCGAGCTCCCTCCGAATTTGGCCACTTTCATGATGCTGACGCTCCGGCTGGTTGCGATACGCGATCCTAGACAGGGAGGTTTTGAGCGTCAAGGCTCCCCGTCCGTAGGAGTGCGCGCGTATTGCCGCGGCCCGGAGTTTTCGATACCATCCCGATATGAAGCTCGAAATCAACTCCCGCGGCAACGGGGCCTGCCCTCTATGCTCCGCCGACGGCCACTGTAGACTGCAGAATCTGCTCTCCCGGAGTCTCGCCGACGTCAACGGCGACGGCGATTCCGAGATGGAGATAGTCGTCTACTCCTGCCCCTATTTCAAGGAGAAGGCCTAAGGTGATCGACAAGCTCGAATCGCTCTCCGCCCGCCTGCGCGAGCTCGATGCGGCCGTCGCCGAACCCGGTCTCGCCAAGGATCCCCGGCGCTACCGGGAGCTCATGCGCGAACGCTCCAGGCTCGCCGTGATCGACAGGGCCTTCGAGGACTACAAAAGCCTCCTGGCGGCCTCCGCGGGCGCGCGCGAGCTGGTCTCGGACGAGAGCGACACCGCCATGCGCGACCTGGCCCGCGAGGAGCTGCGGGGCCTCGATGAGCGCAAGGCGGCGCTCGAGGCCAGGCTGCAGGAGCTGATAGCCCCGCGGGACAGTCTGGCCGACAAGCCCGCGATAATGGAAATACGAGCCGGCACGGGAGGCGAGGAAGCCGCGCTCTTCGCCGCCGACCTCTTCCGCATGTATTCCCGCTATGCCGACGGCCGCGGCTGGAAGATAGAGGTGATGGACTCGAGCGGCACCGAGCTCGGCGGATTCCGCGAGATCGTCTTTTCCGTCACCGGGGAGGCCGTGTACGAAAACCTGCGCTGGGAGTCCGGCGTGCACCGCGTCCAGCGGGTGCCCGCCACCGAAGGCTCCGGCCGCATCCATACGAGCGCAGTCACCGTCGCCGTTCTCCCTGAAATGGAGGAGACGGAGATCGAGATTCGGGATCAGGACCTCCGCGTCGACGTCATGCGCTCCTCGGGGCCGGGGGGGCAGAGCGTCAACACGACCGACTCGGCCGTGCGCATCACCCATCTGCCCACCGGCCTCGTCGTCCACTGCCAGGACGAGAAGAGCCAGATAAAGAACCGCGCGAAGGCCATGCGCATACTCCGCGCGAGGCTCTTCGAGCTCGAGGACGCCAAGCGCCAGGCGGAGCGCGCGGCCGAGCGCAGAAGCATGGTCGGCTCGGGCGACAGGTCGGAGCGGATCCGCACCTACAACTTTCCGCAGAACAGGGTGACCGATCACCGCATAGACCTCACCCTCTACAAGCTCGACCTCGCGATGGAGGGCGATATCGGCGAGATCATCGACGGCCTCGTCCGGGCCGCGCGGGAAGATCTCATGAAATCCTCCTCCGCCGTCGCGTTGGGCCAGGAGAGCCGCACGACATGACCGTGAGGGATGCGCTCCGGGAAGGCGTCGCGGCCCTCGGGGCCTCGGAGACGCCCTTCCTGGACGCCTCCCTCCTCCTGGAAAAGAGCCTCGGCATCGACGCCGCGAGGCTCTACGCCGCGGGGCCGGAATGCCTCGATTCGGAATCCGAAAGCGCGTACCGCTCTCTTGTCGCGGAGCGATCCTCAGGAGTCCCCGTCGCCTACCTCGTGGGCGAAAAGGAGTTCTGGGGGAGGCGATTCCGCGTCGATCGCCGCGTCCTCGTGCCGCGGCCCGAAACCGAACTGCTCGTCGCGGCCGTGCTCGAGGCCGGCGGAGACCGCGGCCCGGGCGCCCTGCGCGTCCACGAGGCCTGCTGCGGCTCGGCCTGCGCCATCCTGAGCCTCGCCGCCGATCGCCCCGATTGGATCGTTTCGGCCTCCGACCTTTCCGGGGAGGCCCTCGAGCTCGCGGCGGACAATGCCGATCTGATCCTCCCGGCCGGGCGTCCCGGCGGCCCCTGCCTCTTCTCGCGCAGTGATCTGCTCGCTTCCGTCGCGCCTCCCTTCGATATTCTCCTGGCCAATCCTCCCTACATCCCTTCTTCCGAGATCGAAAGGTTGGGACCCGAGCTCGGAGCGGAGCCGCGCATGGCCCTCGACGGAGGCCCCGACGGCCTGGACGCGTACCGCCGACTCGCGCCCCAGGCCGCCGCGGCCCTCGCCCCCGGAGGCCGGCTCCTCCTCGAAGCCGACGGCACCCAGGCGGAAGCCCTGCGCGCCCTCCTCGAGGAAGCGGGATTCGACGAGATTTCGACCCTGCGCGATCTGGCGGGCATCGAGCGCGTGACGCGCGGGAGGCTGCCGTGGAAGACCTGAAACGCTCCTTCGTCGCCGCGGCCTCGGCCGCCTTTCCCGAGGCGGAGATGCCGAGGATCGAGTCCGCCCTGGCCTATCTGGTCGAGCTCAAGACGGGGCTCTTCCGCGCCTCGGGCGAGCCGGCATGGGAGCACAACCTCCGCGTCGCCGGCACCCTGATCGAAATGGGTCTGGACGGCGACTCGATCCTGGCCGGGCTCCTGCACGACACCCTCGAAGAGACTCTCGGCGCCGCGCGGGACGGGAGCGAGGCTGCGGAAGAGCGCCGCAGGGCGGAGAGTCCGGCCCGCCCGAGCGCCCGCGCCGGGCGGCGCGAAACCTTGGCCTCGCGGCGAAACGAGCTCGCCCTCCGTTTCGGCGAGGCGCTCGCCCTCCTCGTCGAGGACGTGTCGCGGCTCGCCGCCCTGAAGGCGAAGAACAAGACAGTCCAGGCCGCGGAGACCATCCGCACCATGCTCTTCGCGATGGCGCGGGACATCCGCGTCATCATCGTCAAGCTCGCCGACAAGCTCGACAGCATGCGCACTCTCAGGTATCTCGACGAGGAGCGGCAGAAGGCGATCGCGGCCGAATGCCTCGATATATTCGCGCCCCTCGCGGACCGCCTGGGCATAAGCTGGCTCAAGGACGAACTCGAGGACCTTTCGCTCAAGGCCCTGAACCGGGAAGCCTTCGACCAGGTCAAGGACATCGTCGCGGCGAAGAGGGAGGAGCGCGAGGCCTACCTCGCGCGGGTCGAGTCGACCATCGGCGCGGCCGCCCTGGCCGAAGGCATCGATGTCGAGGTCTCGGCCCGAGCGAAGCATTTCTACTCCATCTACCAGAAGATGCGCAGACAGGGCAAAGGTGCGGAGGAGCTCTACGATCTATTGGGCCTGCGGCTCATCTGCGGCACCGAAAACGAATGCTACGCCCTCCTCGGCATGGTGCACAGGCTGTGGAAGCCCATAGAGGGCAGATTCAAGGACTATATAGCGATGCCCAAGGCGAACGGCTACCGCAGCCTCCACACGACCGTCATGTGCTTCGACGGCCGCCTCCTCGAGGTGCAGATACGCACCGCCGGAATGCACCGTGTCGCCGAGCACGGCATCGCTTCGCATTGGCTCTATAAGAAGGGCAGCGCCTCCGAGATGCCGAAGCAATCGGATCTGCCCCTCGTCAACCGTCTCAAGGAATGGGGGGATTTCGTATCCCAGGGTGCGACGTACCTCGAGGAGATCAAGCGCGAGCTCCTGAAGGACTCCATATTCGTGTTCACGCCCAAGGGCGACGTGATCCAGCTGCCCACGGGGGCCACTCCCCTGGATTTCGCCTACGCCATCCACAGCGACGTCGGGACCCACTGCGTCGGCGCCAAGTCCGACGGACTCATAGTCCCCCTCGACGCCGAGCTTCGGAACACCCAGGTCGTCGAGATACTCACCTCGCCCCAGGCCCATCCCAACATGAACTGGCTGCGCATAGCGCGCACGAGCAAGGCCCGCTCCAAGATACGATCCTGGCTCGTCCAGTCGGGACAGGCCCTGGCGATCGACCGCAACATCGTGGCGGGGCGCAAGGCTCCGGCCGAAGGCGCGAAAGGCGAGGAAAAGCATCAGGGCGGTCACGGACAGCCTCACCCCGCCCCGCGCGAGGCCGAAGAGCCGCACGTTCCCGGCACGATTCCTCCGGCGCACCGCGAGATCGACGAAGCCGGGCGGGGGACGGTCGAGTTCCATGCTAACCGCCCCGGCGAGGCCCTGAGCAACGAGCGCGCGGGCGTCTCCGTCGGCGGCGCCAAGAACCTGATGATCCGCATAGCCGGCTGTTGCAGCCCCGTCACCGGCGACGAAATCGTCGGCTACGTGTCGCGAGGCCGAGGCATCATCGTGCATCGCGCCGACTGCCGCTCGGTGCGGGCCATCGCCGATTTTCCCGAGCGTCGCATCGACGTGCGCTGGGAGGAATCGACGGCTTTCGTCACGGCGAGGTTCAGACTCACCGCGAAAAAATCGGCCGACCTGTTCAGCGAGATCGAAAACGCCGTACACAAATTCCGGGGCCGCCTGCGCGAAGGCCGCCTGGGCGAGCGCGGGGACGGCACCCTGGCCGGCCTGTTCACGATGGAGGTGGAATCGAAGGAAGACGTGCGCAGGGTCGTCAAGGCCGTGCGGGCCGTGCCTTCGGTGATCGCGCTCGAGGAAGACGACTAGCCCGGGTCGGCGGCTTGCCTTCTGCCGCTGTGCTTCGGCTACTGACCCGGCAATTGAAAAGCTGTCATTGCATCGAAAAAGGGTTTAGCCCTGCGGCCCTTTTTCGCTGCTCACGTCAACTGTTTTATTGCCGGGTCAGTAATGCCGCGACGCTGACGTCGCGGCAAGGGCGGCGAGCAGCTCGGGATCGCCCAGGGCAATCCACGATATCCTCGTCTGCGCGAGATATTCCGTCGCGACGCGGAGCACATCGCCCCGGCTCACCGCGGCCATGCGATCCGCCGTTCCGAAAAACTCCGCAGGATCGGCTCCGGCGTCGGAGAGCCGCGACAGCTCGCCCACCATGGCGGAGGGGGAGGCGAAGGGCTCGTAGAAGTCGACGAGGCTTCGGGCACGATAGTGCGGCAGGGCTGCCGCGATGTCTTCAAAAGCGCCGTCCTCCGAAACGGGATCCAGGCAGCGACCCGAGGCGAGAGTCGCGAGGGCTCGGGCGACCGCGCCCAGGACCGAGGCGGCCTCGCCCGAGCCCTGGACTTCCAGACTGCCCGTTCCTCTTCCTCCGGAGGAGAGATCCATGTGCAGAACCTCGTCGGCCGCCGTCGTCCGCAGTTCCCGCGAAAGCAGGTCGTAGAGCATCGTCGTCGCGACGCGGAGAGCGGCGAAATCGGGCGAGTCGATCGAAGGGGCGTCGAAGGCGCCCAACTCCACGGCCTCTCCGCTCGAGCCCGGGACTTCCCCGACCAGAATGAGGGGAGAGGAAGAGGGAATCGAGAGCCCGGCCGCTTGAACCGCAGGCGCGGCCGGGGACGCGGCGGCCGCCGGCGAGCCGGCCTCGCGAAGGCTGCGTCGCGGCAGGGAACCGAGCCCGCCGGGGAGGGAGAGGCGGGCGGCCAGCACGTCGGGGTCCACGGCGCCCACCGCCGCTATCTGCAATCGCGCGCCGTCCACATCCTCCGTCCAGAGTCGCACGACCTCGTCGAGGCTCATCGACGCCAAGGAGGAAGCGCTGTCCGCGGGTCCGCGTGCGAGCCGTCCCTCGCTTCGGAGAACCGCGTCGAGCTCGATTGCGGCGAGCTTCGATCTGTCGGAATGCCGTCTTCGCTCTTCGACGCGGAGGGACATGAGGCTTCGGTCGAAATCCTCGGGGCGGAAAGCCGGATCGGAAAAGCTGCGACCCAGAAGGTCGAGGAGGGAATAGAGCGAATCCGCGGGACAGGCCAGCTCCAGAGCCGGCCCGCCGTCGTCGCTCGCGACGAGGGATAGTCCTGCGGAGGCTGCCTCGAGAGCGCGGGCCATGCCGTCCGGGGCCATATCGGCGCTTCCTTTAGCCGCCAGATCGAGGGCGAGAGCCTCGAGTCCCGCATTTTGCGGGGATGCGCTCTCGCGAAGAGCGATGCGCAGGAGCACTCTCGCCGAAGGCCTGCGGAGAACCGTCAATTCGGCTCCGTCGGAGAGGACGCGGCGCGAATACGAAACGAGCGCCCTCGCCGCGTAGGAACCGCCCGCACCGGGCCCTTCTCCACGAGGGCCGGCGGGAGCCGAAGATGGCGCGCGCGGCGGCTTCGCGGAAGGGCCGGCCGGCCGCGGCTCGGCTTTCGCCCCGGACCGGGCGATCGCAGGGGCCGAGCTCGCGGGCGCCGGGCCCGCCGGTGGCTCGCTCCGGGACGAAGCCGGCGGCGCCGATTTTTCGGTTTGGGATACGCTCGGCGAGGTTGCGCGGGGTTTGGATACGCCGACTGCCGGAGGAATCGAAGGGCCGCTTCCGGCGGCGCGGGGAGCGCCGGCGCAAGCCGCCGCCAGGACGCAGACGGCGGCGGTGAGCGCGATGTGCGACACCGCCGCGCGCCGGCTCGCGCGCGGACGGGCGATCAGCGCTGCCACCAGAAAGCGTTGCCGCTTCCTATGACATCGAATCCCCCATTCTCGAAGCTCTTGCGCTCCCGCTGGAAATCGTCGGGATTCATCCTGACGGCGACCACCTCGAGGTTCCGCATAATGTACGTTTCGAGGAAGGCGCTCACCTCCCGGGGCCCGGTCCTGGCGACGGCATCGGGGTAGCCGAGGAAGTAATCGACCGAAGCCGCCGACCACCAGAAAGCGAGGGTGTCGATCATTCCTTCCGGAGTCGCCGTTTCGTCGCTCAGTTTCCGGATCAGACGAGCCCGGGCGGCGTCGTAGTCTTCGGCGGAGAAGTAGGATGGGTCGACCTTCATGGTCGTGATCTCGTAGCCGCGAGCTCTTTCCTTGAAGTCGCGCACCCGGTCGACCGAGCTTCCCTTCAGCGAGGATACGCTCGGCGAGGATTCTCCCGGCGATGATGTGCCGGCGGATTGAGGGGTGAATTCGGCGCCGATCGATATCCATCCCGCGTCGCGTTGGCTGACATAGTACGCCGTTATCGAATCGGCGCCCAAGAGACCCGGAACATGCTCGATCATGGCTGTCTTGAAGCGGCCGTCGGGCGGCGACGTAAGAGAGCTCCAGAGATCGGCGGCGTAGGTCGAAGCGGGATCGTAGGCAAGATCGGGCCCCCGGTACCGCGCCTCTACCGTCGCCGTACCCTCGGGCATGGATGGATCGGGATAGACGATCCAGGTCGGACGCATCACCCCCGGACGTGGATTCGGAGGCGGACTCTTGGCCCAGGGATCCGCGGCGCCTTTCCACGATCCGAAGTATTTTTCGACCGAGGCGCGCACGGCTTCGGGATCGGCGTCGCCGCCCACGAACAGGACGGCGTTTTGGGGCACGAACCAGGTTTGTTGCAGAGCCCGCAGGGAGTCGAGGCCCAGGGACTTCAGCGAGGCTTCGCTTCCGACGGGATCGCGCCTCCATGGATATTTCCCGAAAAGCCTCCGTGTCATCGCGGCTTCGTATACCGCGGCCGGATCCTCGAGTTGCGCGGCGGCCGCCTTCAGACATCCCTGCTTGGCAGTGTCGAACGCCGCCTGATCGAGCTCGGGCGTCTCGGCCAGGCGGGCCCAGAACGCGAGGCCTTCGTCGGTCTTGGACGAGGGCACCGTGAACCAGTAGCTCACGCGCTCCGCCGTGGTTCCGCCGCCGATCGACGAAACGCCGAGATCGGCCAACGCGGCGCGCAGGTCGGGCGCTCCGGGATGGGCGACGTCGCCTTGAAAAAGAGTGCGCTCATACAGGCGGAATATGCCCGCATCGTCCGCAGTCTGCGCTGCCGCACCGGCGCGGAACTCGATCTGGATCCGCGCGAGGGGAAGCGAAGAATCGCGATACACGTAAAGCTCGAGCCCGTTGTCGAGTCGATAGTGAAACAGGTTCTGCTGCGCGGTAGGTTCGGCGGCGAAAGCGACCGACACTGCGAAAAGACAGAACGCGGCAAGCAGAATCCGTTTCATGAATGGAAGCCTCCTGACAGGCTATTGACAAAGGCGAAGGCACCTTTGTCAACAGCACCCTGCTGATCCTGTGCGGCGACATACTAGCCCGCCGCCAAAATCGTTGTCAAGGAAAGCTCCATTTCGCGCCGGCCGCCCGTCCTTGTCCAAGACCCCTGCGACATGGTAACTTATCTTCATACCATGCTTTCCAGCCCAATAGATGATCGACGCCGAATATCGGCGCCCTTCACGAGACGCGGCGGGCCCGGTCTGGGTTGGGCGTACCTCGATGCCAGGCAGGCCAGAGCGCTTGCTTTGTCGCTTTCCACCCGATCGACTGTCTTCGAGCTTCCTCTTCCGTTGGCCCCCTTCCCCTCCCGGCCTCGCCGAAGGTTCGGGCTCGGCCGGCTGCTCAAGTACCTGGGCCTCACCTTATTGACCCTTCAGCTCTGCTACATGGCTTCGACGAGCCTGCTCATAGCGGCATACCGTTTCGTCAATCCTTCGGCCACCGTGCTGATGGCTTTCCGCGCCTGGGACTACAAATGGAAGACGGAGCGGCCCCGGCCGGTCCCCCTTCGCCGAGTGCCCTTCTACGTGAGGTCCATGCTCGTCGCCATCGAGGACGACGATTTCTACCGCCACGGCGCCATCGATCTCGCGGCCTTCAAGCGGGCCGAAGAGATCAACGCGCGGATCGGTAGGCCCCTGTATGGAGGCAGCACCCTCGCCATGCAAGTCGCCCGCACGCTCTTTCTGGTGCCGGTCAAGAGCTACCTGCGCAAATACCTCGAGATCGTCGCCGCATTCGAGCTCGAACTCTTTCTCCCGAAGAACAGGATCCTCGAGCTCTACTTCGGCTATGCGGAATGGGGCAGGGGCATCTTCGGCATCGAGGCGGCTTCCCGGCACTGGTACGGGGCGGGCATAGCCTCCGTCTCGCGCGAGGATGCCGCGCGGCTCATCGCCCTTTTGTCGTCGCCCATCCGCTTCAGACCCTCCACCCTGCAACACAGCGGGATCCTGAGCGAGCGATACGACTATCTCGACAGGCACTTCGTGCATCGACCCGAAGATGTCGCGAACGGATCGGCGGCTCCCGGCGCGAGCGCTCTGGCGGCGGCGAGCCAGCCGGGGCAGACGAGCCAAGGCGAAGGTATGCCGAGCGCATCCCAGCCGGGCGTATCCTCGCCGAGCACACCGAACGGAGCGGCTCCGGTTTCGACGCAGGCGGAGGCCGCAGGAGTGGGAGGCGGGACGGCGAGTGCCGGATCGAGCGGCGCCGCGACCGCTACACTCGAAGCGGGGACGGCGGCCGGAGCGCCGACGGGCGGCGACCTGCCTCCGCCTTCCCTGGAGCCGACTCTCGACCCGGATCAGTGATCGAGTTCGGGAAGGGGCTGCCTTATTGGACAGCCCCTTTCGGGCCGCCCTTCCCGCGCTTCAGCGCCCGCGTCAGCTCGCGGTCGAAGGCGTCGGCGGATTTTTCGAGTTCCTGCGCTCCCCAAGTTCTGCGGCGATCGGATTCGGGCGCGAGGCCGGCCGCCCTGAGCTCCGCCGCGCGGTCCCGGAGCGAGCGGCGTTCGCGCACGTTTTCCGCCGTGAACACGTCGCCGCGATCGTTGAGGACGACGAGCCCCTTGCCGGCCAGCCGCTCGGCGAGAACCAGATCCCGCGTGACCGCGAGGTCGCCGGCCGACGAAGATTCGACGATGCAGTCGTCGGCCGCGTCCGGCCCAGGCTCGACGAGGAGCTTTCCGAGCCCCTCGGCCTTTGGCAGGGGAAGCCGGCGCGCGGAGACGAAGACGATCCGGAAACGGCCGCCGCGCTCGGCCATGGTCCGCCTGCACAGGAGATTGCGCAGTTCGCTCTGGAGGCTGTCTCCGTCGGCCCAGACGGTCAAGGTTTCTCCCTGGGCGGAGGCTCGGGGGGCGTGTCCTCGCTAAGCGTATCTTCGCTAAGCGTATCCTCGCTAAGCGTATCCTCGCTAAGCGTATCCTCGCTAAGCGTATCTTCGCCAAGCGCCGCCTTGTAGAGCAGCGCCGGCCCCGAATCTCCTTCTCCGTCACGCGTTAGACGATACGCGCCGGCGGCGGCCTCCACGAACACCGAGTCGCCGCGGTGCAGCGCGAGCGTCGCCTCTCCCGGACAGGCGAGGCTGACCGAACCCTCGGTGCAGAGGAGTATCGCGGGACCCGTGTCCGAACGTTCGTGGACGCGGTCCCCTTCGAGAACGATGCGCGAAAGGCAGAAATCCGGCGCCGGCGCCGGAAAGCGCTCTTCGCTGTCGGAGACGGCCTCCGAGTGCAGCACGCGGACGCGTTCGGGGTTGAAGGTCAGGACCGAGATCAGCTCGGGCACGTCCACATGCTTCCGGGTGAGGGCTCCTCGGATGACATTGTCGGAGTTGGCCATTATCTCGAGGCAGGTGCCCGAGAGATGGGCGTGGAGCTCTCCGGGAGCGATGAAGACGGCCTCGCCCGGCTCGAGCCTGACGAGATTGAGAATGACGGGCGCCAGGGCGCCGATGTCGTCGGGGAAATCGTCCATGATGCGAAGCACCCAGCGGAAGTTCTCGACCTCTTCCGCCGGCACGAGAGACTCGGCGAAAAGACGTTCCACGCGGCGCCGCACCGACTCGAGCATGGCCTTTCTGGCCCGCTCCTCCATCGATATGAGACCGTAGAAGAAGACCGACAGCTCGACCCGTCCCGGGCTGGCGTCCAGACGATCGAGCTGTCGGCTGTGTTCTCCCGGCGCGATGAGCCGCATGTTGCTCGTGATCTCCCGGCTGGGGCGGAACCCGCACAGGAGCTCGAAGCGGGTGAGGGCGACCACCATTTCGGGTTTGTGATTGGGGTCGCGGTAATTGCGTTCGGGCGCGTCCACGGGGATGCCGCCGATATTTTCGCGCTCGAAACCGTGCTCGGCCTTGATTTTTCCCGGATGGGCCTGAATGGAGAGAGGCGTCCCCGCGGAGAGAACCTTGAAGAGGAAGGGCAGGACCGGACCGAAGCGCCGCAGAGCCGCCTTGCCGAGCGCGGAGGCGGGATCTTCCTTTATTAGGGCGTCGAGGGGCCGGGAAAGCTGCGGATCCAGCGCGACGGAAGGAGCCTTCGGATGGGCCCCCATCCAGACCTCCGCCATGGGCCCGCCGCCGGGATTGGGGATGCCCAGGGCCCGGGGAATGCCGTCGGCGCTTCCCCATGAGTAGCGCTGAATGGGGTTCTCCAGTCGGTGGATGCGCATAAAACGAGTCTACACGGATTCTCGCGGCTGGGCAATCGGCGCTATAGTGGAGCTCATCATGTCCGTAGGGCGCATCAAAGCGGTCGGCATCGCATTGCTGTGGACGGCGTTCTTTTCCGGCGCGGCCGCCGCGCAGTCCATTTATCCCCAAATTCGCGCGCTCCGCTCCGACGACCTCATCTACGAACAGCTCACGGAGTCCATTCAGAATTTCTACGCGGCGGGAAGTTCGGGTCAGGCTCCGCCCGATCTCTCGATATACAGCTACACGGCGCCCGCCGAGACCGACTTTTTCTCGCTCGCCTCGGCTCTGTCCCTGCCCTACGACAGCCTGGCCACTCTCAACCGTCTCCAGGACGCGGCCTCGATACCGAAGGGCAGAACGATTCTTGTTCCGTCCATACCCGGCATCTTCGTCAGTCTTTCGCCCGAGAATGATCTCGAGTACCTCGTCAAATCGCTGCGCGTCGAAGATCGCGGTCCCCACTACCGCGTGCGCGTTTCGGCGAACGGCCGCGGGGAAGATTTCATGTTCTTTCCGGGCTCGACCTTTCTGGCCTCGGAACGATCCTTTTTTCTCGTGGCGGGATTCCGCTTCCCCCTGCCCAAGGGCGTGATCAGTTCGGGTTTCGGTATGAGGACGGACCCGTTCAACCGCCACGTCATCAGGTTCCATCCCGGCATCGACATAGCCGCCCCCCTCGGCACCCCGATCTTCGCCGCCCGGGGAGGCCGCGTCATTTCGGCGGAGTGGAGCGATGCCTACGGCAATTACGTTCTGGTTCTGCACGACAACGGCTGGGAAAGCCTCTACGGGCACATGTCCAAGATCCTCGTCTCGCACGGCCAGATCGTGGAGACCGGCGAGGTTCTCGGAAGGGTGGGGTCCACGGGCATTTCGACCGGACCGCACCTCCACTTCGAGATACGCAGACACGGCGTGGCGGAGAACCCGCTGGACCTGCTGGCCCCGAAGAACTGAGGCATTCCAATTTCGTGGAGAAAGGCGCGGCCCATGGCTTCAGGTTCCTTCGGCCCTCCGATGCGGAGCGGTCACTCGTATCGCGATCCGTCTTTCCGCGCCCTGGAGCGCCGCCTGGACGAACTCGTCGAAAGCGGCGCGGATTTCGAAGCGCGCGCCGAGTTCATCACGGCCGTCTTCGTCGAGCGAAATCGGAAAATACGAAATCTGGATTTCAAGGCGCTCAACCCCGCGACGATCGCCGAGGATTATCTTCTGCCGCGAAAAGACCTGTACAACTTCGCGCTCTGCAACTGGGTTTGGCACATTTTCCTGCCGTCGCTCAAGCCCAAGCTCGTCGAGAACATGCTTCTCTTCGGCCTGGGAAGGATCTTTTCGTCCTACAACGATACCGGCGTCCAGCATTCGACCGACGCCGATCTCAATATCGTCGTTCGCAACGCTCTGACCGCGCCCGAGAGACGGAGAATAGGGCGCGGATTGCAGGAATTGAAGAACTCCTTTCTCGATCGATTCCAGGTGAGCCTGGAAATCGACCCGCAATTCACCCTGCTCCGGGAGCGGGAGGTCGTGGACCGGCTTTGCCACGAAGACGAGAAGATACGGAACGACAGCCTCCTATTCTACAAGAGCAATTGCGGGAGCGTCCGCATCATCAACGACGAGGAATCGATCCGTGCGAGCATATTCTCGAAAGTCTGCGATCTGCCCGACAGCCTTCTTTTCGAGAATTTTCTCGGACTTCGCGGCCCGAAACCCACTTTCATCAAACTGCACGCGGATCTGGAGCTTCTGCCCATCCTGGTCGACGGCGGATGCGAAAAGGTCGAGGTCCGATCCCTCATAGGCTCCCGCTCCTTTCGCGCGGCCAACAGACGCGTCTTTCCGCCGAAGCTCCTCGTCTCGCCGCCCGAGTGGGTTTTCTCGATGAAGTACTGCGTCAACAGGGTCTACGACTACGTCAGCGCGATGCGCAATCTCGGTCACGAGCTCATCGATATGGGCTTCGACGATCCCTCGCCGAATCTCGGCATGGACCCCGACTACCGATTCCTCCGCAACGCCCATAGGCTGATGCTCTATCTGCAGGAGTTGATACAGCTCGTCGCCCGAAGCTACGGAGCGGAGAGCGACTCTTCGTACATATCCAGGGCTCGATTCCTGCGCTTCATGGAGATCGACGGAGAGAAATTCAAGCGCGACTTCGACAAGATGGTCCTAGGCGGTGACCTCCTTCTCCAGAGCGACAGGGAACGATACGCGTCGCTCAAACGGAAAATCCGGGAAAGGTCGCACGATCGATACCTCTCGGGAAAAACCGCGGAGCTCGGCGTCTTTCCCCGGGACTTTCCCTGCGAGCTCTTATTCAAGGACGGGCATTCCTACAAGATCAGAGTGCCCTACGGCTGGGCCGATCTCGGCTATTTCGTATTCGACTCGATAGCCTCGAGGATGGAACGCATCGTCGTGGAGCGGCTCATGCCGCCTCTCGCGCGATACGGTATGAGCGCGGAAGAGATCGAGCGCTACGAACGGCTCCTCGGAAGACAAAGAACGAAAATTGAAGTTAAGAAGAGTCCGCGAAAGCGCCGACGCCTCCCTTGAAGCGACTGAAGGCCGATCGGCCAGTCGTCGCCTTTGTCGTTTTTCATGTCTTTTCTGACAATACGAATGAATCGATTCACGTTCCAAAGGTTATATCAAACGGCCGACCTCCAAAAGCCGCCCCAGGAAAGGAGGATAACCCAGGGCGGCAGGTGGGATCGATTTACCGTCGGTCTTCCCCAGGACAAAGTTACTGAGCGGGATGGTTTCGGGCAAGATTCCGACCGGGAAGCCGCGGCCGGCGTTCGGCTCGGGCGTGAGACGCAGCCAGAGATTCCATAGGTGCATTCTAGAGACTCCTTAGGTGCATTCCAGAGATTCCTTAGGTGCATTCTAGAGATTCCTTAGGTGCATTCCAGAGATTCCTTAGGTGCGTTCTAGACATTCCATATCGCAGTAATGAAGACCATCCACTCTCTGCCTGTCGCGCGGATGTGTGAGATGTCCGGATTAGCGTATACTATTTCAGTTCCTTGATATGCTCCTCTTTCTCGATCCACAGTTCTTCCATGCGGTGCATATGAAAGGAATCATGAAGAATGATATGTCGAACCAATATTTCGAACGAGTATTTGACGTATTCTTCGTGCGTTCCGGTTTTTCTCCAGACGCTGTCTTTCGCCTTCCTGATTAGCTTGATCTGCTTGTCTCTCAAATCACGGAATTCAGCCACGAGTTCCATCGCCGTCCTTTGCGGATCATCGACATTGGGCTTATCTTCCGGAGTATAGGGCCTCATGACGGGATTATCTTCCCGCATGAATTGCTCGATCCTTCCCAACAGCATTTTTTGAGTTATGACCAAATGATCTATATGTTCGTATATCGTCCAATAATCCCTGATTCTGCGACTTATCTCTTGATCCGTCATGCTTTTTACAAACTGTTTCAGTAATTTTTTATTGTTATCCAAAGCGACAAGCAATTTCTTCTTCATACTTTTCTCCCTTTTATCCTGCTCCCGGCTGCCTCAAAATACGGTCCAATTCGAGGTAACACTGCGATTTCAAAATCGCGAAGCAAAAGACTGACCGAGTTTCGTAATCGGCTCGATTGCCGCCGCTGAAATTCCGCCGACCGATCAACGCCAGACCGCGACCACGGCTCCGAAGACCGCGTAGGTGAGCAGGAACAAGCCGTTGTTGATGGCGAGGACTACCGGTTTTCGACCTTCGAAGAGGGTATTGAGACTGTGGGTGAGGGCGAAGGCGGCCCAGACTACGATGCCGACGACGAGGCCTCCGAGGAAATCCGTGGCTCCCACGCTGTGCACTACGACCTGAAGTCCGTAAGACAGGATGAACGAAGAGACCAAGCCGCTCAGAAAGAGAAATGGCATGGTCTTTTTTTCGGCCTCGGTCATCTCGTTCCTTCCAAGAGTACCTAGGGCCTTGGCCCAAGGTTTCATGAAGAGAACGGGCGAATACCAGAGCCAGCTCAGGAAGAAGTTGACTATCGCTACGGCTATCAGGGGAAGGGCCGAAACCTCGAAATGCAACATAGTGTTCTCCTTTATTGTCGATTCCACGGCTCGGCAACTATAGAAATAGGTGAGGCTCTTTCAAAATGCGGACGCATTTTGAAAGAGCTACCATAAACTGCGGCATTTGCGCACGGTTTCGTAGTGTCGGCTCTGCCGACACTGGAGACCGGAGCAAATGCGAAGCCAATTTCAAAACCAGCCGGGTTTTGAAATTGGCTCAGGCTACATGAGAAATATCGAGCCATGCCGAGGCGCAGTCAATGGTCCGACTTGGTATATTGGGTGGATACTCGATGCGCCGCCGGAGTGGGTGCTTTTCGGGGGCCTTCGAATGGAGGTATATGATGAACTATCCCATGCGCTCCGACCTGAAGGTCGGCGGTTTATTTCCGGATTTCGAGCTTCCCGACCAGAATGGGGAAGCGCGAAAGCTATCGCAGCTTCTGCGAGGATTTCCCGGCGTTCTCATATTCGGCCGAGGTTACTTCTGCCCGAAGGACCGGCGCCAGCTGACCAATTACGTCCAGCAGCTGCAGCCCGAGTTTCGCGTCAATTACTGCCATCTCATCTCGGTTTCGGTCGACGACAGGATGAACACCAACGAAACGCGCGACGCTCTCGGCGCGGACTGGCCCTTCCTCATGGATCCCGACCGAAAACTCCTCCATGAACTCGAAATGGTCGACACCACCGACAAGGCCCACGGCGAAATATACATTCCCTACACCTTCATCCTCGACAAGGACCGGACGATCTACAAGATCTATAACGGCTGGTGGTACCTTGGCCGGCCTACGCCCGAAGAAATACGCATGGACCTGCGGGAATTGACGAGCAGGAGACCGGACTGGGTGTACGGCGGCGGGAAGGAATGACGCACCGCGGCTCTTTCGCCGCGTCTGGCGGGGCCGGTACGGCCGCCGCTCCGATCAGGCTTCGCTCTCCAGGCGCCTCGCCCCGGCCAGGGCCGTCGCGATCTTGCCGAGCCTCGATAGATCCTCCTCGGCCTTGTCCGACCAGCCTGCCGCGTTGAGGCGGATGAAATCGTCGAACTTGCGCGAAGGCGAAAAGATGTAGCCGGGTGCGATGGCGATGAAGGCCTTCATCGCTTCGCGGTAGAGGACCAGGGAATCGAGGCTTTCGGGCAATTGCACCCAGAGGACGAAGCCGCCCTGAGGCTCGGTGATACAGGTACCTTCGGGAAAATTCTTCGCGACCGCCTGCGCCATCAATTCGACCCGGCGGGCGTAGGCCTTCCGTATTCGCCGCAGGTGGTGGTCGTAGCTGCCGGATTCGAGGAAGCGCGCGATCGCGAGCTGGGGGAGGGGCGAGGTCCGGATGTTGAGCGTGTATTTGAGTCGCTTCACCTCGGGATAGAACTTTCCCGGGGCGACCCAACCGATGCGGAATCCCGACGAAAGATCCTTCGAGAAGGAGGAACAGAGCATCACGAGGCCCTTTCGATCGTAGGCCTTGGCGACCCGCGGCCTGTGCTCGCCGAAGTAGATCTCGCCGTTGATGTCGTCCTCGATGAGGGGGATCTCCCGCTCCGCGAGGAGTTCCACGAGCTTCCGCTTGTCCTCGTCTTCCATCAAGCTTCCGGTCGGATTGGAGAAATTGGTCATTGCGACCACCGCCTTGATCGGATGGTTTTCGATCGCGAAGCGGAGGGCGTCGATGCTCATGCCGTGGCGCGGGTGGGAGGGGATCTCGAGGGCGCGGAGGTGGAAGGCCTGGAGGGACATGAGGATGCCGAAGTAGGTGGGCGATTCGATGGCCACCAGATCGCCGGGCGCACAGACCGCCTGTAGGCAGAGGTTAAGCGCTTCGGTGCAGCCGGCAGTGATCACGATATCCTCGGGCGAGAGGTCGCAGCCGTAGCTGAAGGCGCGTTGCGCAATCTGGACCCTGAGGTCCTCGCGGCCCTGGACCGTGCCCCCCGACCCGTGCTGGACCATGTCCTCGCGGGCGAGCTCGGCGAGAATCCGGTTGAGCTTGGCGACGGGAAGAAGGGTCGGATCGGGGAGGGCGGCGCCGAACTGTGCGTAGTCCATGTTGAGCGTCTCCTCGATCAGCCTGAGCGAGACTTCGTCGATGGAGACGCTCGTCGGATCGCCGTGATGCGGGGAGAAATCGGGTTCCGGAGCCCGGTTTTCGGGACGGGCGCGGACATAGTAGCCTGACTGGGGCTTCGCCTCGATGATTCCGCGGTTCTCGAGCAGGCGGTATGCCTCGAGAACGGTCGTGAAGCTGAGCTCTCGCCTGGCACTCGATTCACGGATCGAAGGGATGCGTCCGCCGACGGGAAAGGTTCCCGAATGGATCTGCGATTCGAGCTCCTGGGCGAACTCCTCGTACTTCGAGATTTTCCGTTCCTGGCCCATGGTGCAGCCTCCTTCCTTAAATAACACTGTCCAGTATAATGTACCTAACAGTAATATTGTAAGCCAAGTGTTAGATAATAATTCATATTCTCTGCCACTGTTATAATGGTGGAATAAGCACTACCTTTCTTCTCGAGGCACTGCGAAGCCTCTGATTCTGGGGTTGGGAGGTAGGATATGAGCGACTATGCGATCGTTGCGAAGGGTTCCGCGCGAATGCCGGCAATCCTCGAGGCGTATGAAGATACGATTCTCAAAACCGGCGAGATTGTCATTCCGGCAAGGTCCCGTGGAAGGTCCATTCGCTGTATATCGGGTTACGTCTGGGTGACCGTCGAGGGCGATGCCGACGATTATGTCCTCGCCCCCCACGAGGAGTTCAAGATTCCTCGTGGCGGGAAGGTCGTCGTGAGCGGGGTGGGATCGTTCAGGCTCGCATCTTAGAAGGGCATTAATTCGAGGGACTTATCCTCGGAAGTTGCGATCGGAAGTGTATCGACCGCGAGCGAAATGGGTTTTGTTTTCATGTGGCAGAGCAAAGGAGCACTATGCTTGAAGCTCATGAAAGACATGGCCCTATTCCTCGCGGCGATACCGAAACGGCATCCTTCCATGCCCCCGGGGTATCGCAGGGATTGAACCGGGCTCGGGGCGAGTGTACGCTCTAGCCATGGAATTACGATACCTAAAATACTTCGTGACTGTCGCCGAAGAGATGAACTTCGTGCGGGCCGCCCAGAGACTCAATATCACCCAGCCGCCGCTTAGCCGACAGATTATGGACCTCGAAAGCGAGCTGGGCGTCCTGCTGCTGGACAGGAGCGGGGCACATTTCAGACTGACCGAAGCGGGAATATTCTTCAAGCACGAGGCTGCGCGGATCCTCGACCAAGTCGCGGCTCTGGTGCGTCAAACGCAGCTGGTCGGCGGCAACGCCGAGAATTGCGTTCGTATCGGATATGTCGGCTCGATAATGTCCTCGTTCCTGCCCGAGCTTTTGGCCTTTCTCAGAGAAAAAAGAGGCGACATACGGATGGAAATAGTGGAGCTGCCGACCGAGGAACAGGTCGATGCCCTCGTTTCGGGGCGGATCGACATGGGCCTCCTCAGATCCTGGGCACCCAGGGAGGGCATAGTTTTCGAGGCGCTCGGCGAGGAATCCCTGTCGATCGTGTGTCCGACGAGCGCGCTTCCGCTGAAGCCCGAGAGAACCGAACTGTCCTATTTCGCGAGCATGCCCTTCGTGTCTTTTTCGAGCGATGCGACTCCGGGGCTCGTCGAACGCATCAACGATATATGCACCAAGAACGATTTCACTCCCCAGACGGCCTTCGACTGCAATCAGTTCTCGTCCGTACTCAAGCTCGTCGCCTCGGGCCTGGGCTGGTCGATCATTCCGACCTACGCGCTTCACATGATGACGATCGAGGGTGTCGGGCTCATTCCGCTCCATGACAAGATTCTTTTCGGATTGGCGTACAAAGCGGGTCCCCTTCCCGAGCGTGTCCGGGAAACCGTCGAATCGACGAAATCTTTCATCGATCTATACGAGAACATCACCAAACCGGAGCCCCGTGCCTCCCTTCAGCGCAGTGTGGATTCGCTGTAGGCATGGCTCGGGAGGCCGAGCGGACGCACTCGAGCGCGGGCCGGCCGATCATACCGATGGGGTATTGATGGTTTTACAATTTGTATTGGACCCCTCTTTCCGGGAGATGTATTGTTGTTTTCAAGTCCTCCCTGGACAAATCGCTAAACATGAGGGTGCGGGGATGGGTGCCTCCTGGGCCTCGCATCTGCCGGCGCGGAACGTCCTCCTCCTCCAACTCCTGCGTTCCGCACCGGTTTTATTGAACCGGCTCATCGGCGGAGAAAAGTCCGGAAAGGGAATATATGTTCCGCACTGACGATTCGATAGGCGAAGCAAGAGCGGCGCCGGGCCGCCGTCCGCGGAGAGCTCACGCGAGGGGGAATTCATGAGAAAGTTGTTTGGTATCGGTATTCCGCTGGCTTTGGTCTGCGTGCTGGCGGCGTGCCAGACTTCAAAATCGGTGCCACAGGCCGCAGTGCCGGCCGCTCCGGGGCAGAGCCTCATCGAGACGGAGGCCCGGGGCTTCTCTCCCGGCTCCGAGAACGGCAAGACTACGATCGATTTCGCCGTCTTGTTCGCCGACCCGGGCTCCGTCAAATCGTGGAAGGTGAGCATAGCAAACGACAAGGGAACCCGGAAAAACTTCACCGGCACCGGCACCAAACTCCCTTCGAATCTCATCTGGGATGGAAAGACGGACTCGGGGCAAATTGCTCCTCAGGGAATCTACACGGCCGACCTTTCGATCGACTACGGCGCGGCTTTCGCACCGGGGACCGCGAAGAGCACGTCATTCATACTCGACACCGTAGCCCCGACCGGCGAGATAACCGTCTTTCCGGCGTTCTTCGCTCCGATCGATCCGACCGATACGGTGACCATTTCCATCGATGCCGCCGCGTCCCTCGCCAGGCTCGACAGCTGGTCGATGGATATCTACGATCCGGGCGGGAATCTCTTCAAGAGCTTCGACGCAAAATGGGGGATCAACAAAGTCGTCTGGGACGGGAAAGGCCTCAACGGCGACCTCGTCGTATCCGCCGAGGACTATCCCGTCGTCGTCAAACTTCGCGACGAGTTCGGGAACGTCGGGCTCATCAAATCGACGATCCCCATCGACATCATCGTCATCAAACAGGGCGACGGCTATATGATCCCGAACTCCCGCGTATACTTCAAAGGCTTCACTGCGGACTACCATGACGTGCCCGCCGATCTCTCCAAGCAAAACCTGATACGTCTCGATCGACTCGCCGCGGAACTGAAGAAGTTCCCCGGCTATAAGATCAAGATCGTGGGCCATGCCGTCATGATCCATTGGGACAGTCCGACTCTGGGCAAGATCGAGGAGGATTCGGTCCTGCTGCCGCTTTCGAAGGCGCGGGCCGAGGCCATCAAGCAGGCGATGGCCGATCGCGGCCTCGATCCGGCGACGATCGAAACCGAAGGCGTCGGTGCCACGGAGCAGCTCGTACCGGACAGCGACTACGCCCAGCGTTGGCAGAATCGGAGGACGGCACTCTTCCTCATCAAGTGAAGGAAGCTGAGGAGTGAAGAAGTTCCTGATGCGGACGGCTTCGCTTTCGGCGCCGATTTTGACGTATATCGCATTCCCTTGCACGATAGTGTCGTACAGGTATTCGAAATCGGGGCAGCGATTGTTCCCTTCGGAAGGTTTGGCGGCCATCGGTCTGATCATCGTGGCCGCCGGAACCTTCTTTGCCGCGATATTCCTCAGGCTGCTGTCGACCAGGAATGCGGCGGCGACCTCATGGGACCCCTCGAAGAAACCGGAGGCGGCGAGTCCGAACCGATATATCAGAAATCCGATGCTCATGAGCCTGATGCTGGTGCTGTTCGGAGAGGCCGTGGCATTCGGTTCGACCAGCATAGGAATGATATTGATCCTCGGATTCCTCGCGAATATCGCCTGCTTTATCCTTTCGGGTAAGCCCGGTTCGAAGAGGTCTCGGGATGGCGGATATCTTGAATGAGATCCCGCCGGCCCGGTCATATTTCGCGGATGGAACCGCGGTCCATGTAATGCAGTCTGGTCTTGAGGACGAGCACCTCCGAGTCTCTGCGCGTCAGACATGTCATCATGAGATCCACCGCCGTTTTTACGATGAGTTCGATGTCGATGCGCATCGTCGAAATGCGCGGCAGGAAGGGCTGGGAGTAATCGAGGACATCTCCCGGCGCGATCATCGAGACATCGTAGGGCACTCCCAGGCCCAGTTTGCGGAGAGCGGAGATGACACAGGCGGCGAAGTAGTCGTCATGGACCATGACGGCCGTGGGCTTCTTCGATCCTTTGAAGAGTGCCGAGAGGCCGCGCTCCAGCTCTTCCGGGTCTTCCAGCGCAACGGTAAGCCGCCGCTCCTCAGGGAAGGGCAGGCCCCGTTCGTCCAGAGCCTTGCGGAACCCGAAATAGCGGTCGCGCACCACCGTGGGCAGGGTCGGCCGTCGGTAGTCGAGAAAGGCTATGCGGTTGTGTCCTTTCTCGATCAGCTTGATGGCGCCTTCGTAGCTGCCCTGGATGTCGTCGGCCAGCACCGAACAGTACCGGTCCTGGAAGAGACTGTTGTTCACCACGATGAGCGGAATGTCGAACTTCTCGAGCATGGGGAAAAGACTCTCGTGCGAAAAGTCGATGGAGAACACCGCGCCGCTCTTGCTCGCACGGATTTCCTGGATGATGGTGTCGGGCTCCCACTCCTGATTCATGTGAATCACGAGGGGGTAGTAGCCCTTTTTGATGAGCTGTATTTCCAGGCCGGAGATGAGAGCATAGGAGAAATTCCAGGAATACGAATAGGACTCGCTGTGGAGGATGGTTACGTAGCGGAAATTGTTTTTGCCGCGTGCAGCCTCCGGGCGGGATTTTTTGTAGTCGAGCTCTTCGGCCATCGAAACGATGCGGTCGCAGACCTTGGCGGATATCTTGCCCTTTCCCGAAAGAGCCATGGAGACGGTGGCTACGGAGACGCCCGCCCGTTCCGCGATATCCTTCAACTTCACTGCCTTTGCCATGATGCCTCATCATAATCCCCGGCATGGCGAGGTCAACAGGCAAATTAAAAAAATCGAACATAGCATCAAATATTAAGTTAATTATATTGAATATTTTATTTAATTGTTGACAGGTTACCAATCTGATGTAGGATCAATCCGGAAATCGCAAGACTTTCATATCGAAGAGGAGGAAGTATGAAGAGTGCCAGAGTCGTCATTCTCGGTCTCGGGCTTTTCCTGATTGCAGGAACCGCCGCTTTCGCCGCCGGTCCGACAGTGAGTCTTATGCACGACAAGGGCGGCAACCCCAACTATCAGCCGTTCTTCGAGTCTTTGGGCGCCGCCTCCCAACAAGCCGTCGGCGTCGGTATCAAAGCCACCCCCTATCCGGACACCTCCGTTTTCATGGCATCGGTCCGATCGTCCCTTCCCACCAGCAATGCGCCCGACCTCTTCACGTGGTGGTCCACCTATCGCATGAAGGACCTCATCGACCAGGGACTCGTCGCCGATCTGACCGATCTCTGGAACAAGCACAAGGCCGATTTTTCTCCGGGCGTGCGGGCCGCCTTCACCTTCAACGGCAAGGTCTATGGCCTTCCCTATTCGATCGAATATTGGGGTGTGTGGTACAACAAATCCACCTTCGCCAAGTACAATCTGACCCCGCCCAAGACCTGGCCCGAGTTTCTGAAGATTTGCGATGCGCTCAAGACCGCGGGCGTGACTCCCATGGCCCAGAGCGTCCAAGGGCGCTGGCCCACATTCATCATGTTCGAAGAGATGGTCGCCCGGCAGGATCCCAAGCTCTATGTCGACCTCTGCGAAGGCAGGGCCAAGTACACCGATCCCGGCGTGAAGAAGGCCTTTACCGTATGGGCCGACCTGATCAACAAGGGTTATTTCACCGATCCCTCCACCGATCTGTTCTCCGATACGCCGAGGCTCTTCCAGCAGGGGCAGGTCGCCATGGTCCCCTGCGGTTCCTGGTACTACACTACGCTGACCGGCGCAGGCGTCTCGGGTGACGACTGCGGGTTCTTCATTCTCCCGCCGCCGAATCCCAAGGTGGGCAAGGTGGCCATCATGGAAGCTGCGCCTATCGTTGTGGCCAAAAACGCCCCCGATCTCGCGGCTGCCAGAAAGGTCATCGATTGGATGATGAGCCCGTCCGGCAACATAGTGTTTCCCAAGATGACGAATCAGTTCCCCTCGGGTCTCAAGACCGATACGAGCTTCCTTCCCAAGGTGAAGGCCGACCTCGCCGCCATGCTCGTCAGGGACAAGTATCAGATACTCAACCGCTATTGGGAGGCGACGCCGACGGCGATCTGCGAGACCGCCGTGGACAAGTTCGCCGAGTTCATTCTCGATCCGTCCAAGCTCGACCAGGTGCTTTCCGATCTCGACAAGGTCGCCGACGACTACTGGTCGAAGCACAAGTAACCAAAAGAGAACTACGGAGCCGGGGGCCACAGAGGCACAGAGGGAGAAAAGGGAAGGGGAATGGGCCAACTTCAAGAGTCGGTTAGTCTTGAAATTGGCAGAGAAGCATGGTGGAGTTAGGAAGAAACCTACCTTACTCTCATCATATTTCTTTATCTCTTCCCCTCCCATATTCTCTCTGTGCCTCTGTGGTCGATCCTTTGGGCGACCTTTTGAGGAGGAATGTGTGGCGAGCGTCATGCGATCCAGGAAGGACAATCCGGCCATAGCCTATCTGCTCATACTCCCCGCATTCGTCCTCGTCGTGGGGCTCCTCCTCGTGCCGATGGGACAAAACATCTACTACAGCTTTTTCAAATGGGACGGAATATCCAAGCCCATCTTCACGGGCCTGGGCAACTATCTTCGTTTTTTCAGCGACTCCAATTTTCTCCGCTCCTTTTCCAACACCCTAATTTGGGTCGCGGCCACTTTGGTCTTTCCCGTCGGGGGCGGATTGGTCATCGCCATCTTCATTCGCGGCATGCGCGGGGGCGGTTTTTTCAAATCGATATTCTTCCTGCCCTTGACGATTTCCTTCGTCTCCACCGGAGCAGTCTGGTCCCTCATGTTTTCGCGCGACCTGGGCATACTCAACGGTCTCATCGGAATCGTCGCTCCCGGCGTAAAGGTCAACTGGCTTACCTGGGTGCCGCTCAATACCTATTCCATGATCCTCGCGTGGATATGGCAGCAACTCGGCACCAGCATGGTTCTGTTCCTCGCGGGGCTGACGACGGTTCCCCGCGATCCCGTCGAGGCTTCGATCATAGACGGCGCAAACAAATGGCAGACCTTCGTCCATGTCACCTTTCCCATGCTCAGGCCCATTACCACCGTGGTCATCACCATGGCCATGGTCAATTCCTTCAAAGCCTTCGACATGATCTATGTCATGACCAAGGGCGGTCCGTACCGTTCCTCCGAGACCCTGGCGGTGACGATGTTCCGGGAGACCTTCACCATGTTCAACATGGGCTATGGGGCCGCGATCTCCGTGCTCCTCTCGCTGCTTTTGATTCTCGTCTCCATCGCATATATCAAGAGCATGTGGAAAAAGGATCTGCTGTATTATTGAGAGGACGGACGATGAAGAGACGTTTGGCTCGATTGCTCGCTTACTTTGCCGTGGCCTTGATGGCGGCCGTATGGCTCCTGCCCGTACTGTCGACGGTTTTCGTAGCCTTGAAAACGCCGAAGGACTTCGTATCTCAGAGGCTTTTCGCGCTACCCGCCGCTCTGGGTCTGATTTCCAACTTCGCACAGGCCATGGAGCAATACGGGATCCAGAACCACGCACTGGCCTCGTTGCTCTATTCCGCGGCGGGAACCGCGGCCGCGATTCTTTTCGCGTCGGCCGCCGGCTACAGCATCGTCAGACTGAGGCCGCGGTTCAACTTCGCGCTCTTCATGCTCATCTACGCCGGCACGATCTTCCCTTTCCAGATGTACCTGATACCGGTCTACAAACTGTACAACGCGGTCGGTCTCTACGACACCAGGTTCGGAATGATCCTGATATACTCGGCCATCTGCATTCCCTTCGCCCTTTTCGTCTATCGCGGCTTCTACACCACGATACCGCGCGAGATAGAGGAGGCCGCCAAGCTCGACGGCTGCGGTCCGCTGCGGATGCTCTTCGCCGTCTTCATTCCCAACTCCGCGGCGCCCACGGCGGTGGTCGCGCTCTTTCAGTCGACGTGGATATGGAACGATCTGCTGTTCGGCATGGTGCTCACGCGGAGCGATCGAACGAGGCCCATCATGGTGGCGGTGTCGTCGATGATGGGCTTCGGCGGAACTTCCATCCCGATGCTGATGACGGCAGTGCTGGCCGTATCCGTTCCCACCGTCGCCGTCTTCGTTTTTCTCGGCAGATTCTTCATTTCCGGAATGGTCATGGCGAAGTCCGACGAATGAGGCTTGAATAAGGAGTCATCGATGAACAGCCGGGAACGCATCAACGCGGCCCTCAATCACCTGCCGGTGGACAAGGTGCCGATAGATTTCGGCGCCCACCGCTCGAGCGGAATCATGGCGATCGGCTACGCGCGGCTGCTTCGGGCGCTGGGCTTTCGCGACAGACCGATCCGCGTGTTCGACGTCGTCCAGCAACTCGCCGTGGTCGACGATGACGTGCTCGCCCGCTTCGGCGTCGATACGGTGGAGCTGGGGCGCGGCTTTTCCCGCGGCGAGGCCGACTGGAAGGAATGGATCCTTCCCGACGGGACGCCCTGTCTCGTGCCCGCGTGGGTCGATCTGCGCAAGGAGGGCGAGGACTGGTGGCTCTACAACGCCGAGGGGAGGAAGGCAGGGCTGCAGAAGTCCGGCTCGCTCTACTTCGATCAGGTCTTCTGGCCTTATGCCGGCGGAATCCCCGACGATCTGAGCGGCATCGAGGATGCCGCGGCCTCGGTCATGTGGTCCACCGCGACGCCCCCGAATTTCGCTCTTGTCGGGAAGGAGGAGCTTTCACGGGGAGCCGCGGCCTTTCGCCGTTCCACCGATAGGGCAATCGTTTTCCTTTTCGGAGGAAACTTCTACGAACTCTCCCAGTATCTGTGCGGCACGGAGAACCTGATGGTCTGGATGGCTCTCGAGCCGCGGAAGGTCCACGCGCTTCTGGACGCAATCCTGGAGATGCACCTCAAAAACCTGCGGGCTTTGCTCGGCGCCGTAGGAACCTTCGTGGACGTCGTGCTGTTCGGCGACGACTTCGGGATGCAGACCGGCCCTCAGATATCCATGGAGATGTATCGCGAGTTCTACAAGGAACGTCAGAGGGCGCTCTGGGGAGAGGCCAAGCGCCTCGCCCCGATCAAGACCCAGCTGCACTGCTGCGGCGGAGTGCGTCCGCTCCTGAACGACTTCATCGAAGCTGGTCTCGATTCCATCAACCCCGTGCAGACCAGCTGCGCCGGCATGGAGCCCGCCGCCCTCAAGCGCGACTTCGGGAAGCGCATAACCTTCTGGGGAGGCGGCTGCGAAACCCAGACCGTGCTCGCTCAGGGAAGTCCCGCCGAGGTCCGCGCCCATGTCCTGGAACGGCTGCCCGTCATGAGGGCGGGAAGCGGCTTCGTGTTCCAGCAGATCCACAATATCATGGCCAATGTCCCCAGCGAAAACATCATATCGATGTTCGGGGCCGTCGCCGAATTCAATTCAAGTCTGTGACGGCGGGACCGTCACAGAAAAGGCGGAGGCAGGATATGGACTCGTTGGAGCGGACGCGAAAGACCATAGCCGGGGATACGGTGGACCATCTGCCCGCCCAGCCCATGCTCATGATGTTTGCCGCCAGGAATGCGGGATTCAAGTACATCGACTACACCAAGGATCCCCGAAGGATGGCGGAAGCTCAGCTCAAGGCGGCCGACGACTTCGGCATGGACTGCCTCCTGACCTGCTCCGATCCCGCGCGCGAGGTCATAGATATCGACGGAGAGGGGAGCGTCGATTGGTTCGTCGATCAGGGTCCGGCGATCAACGAGGGCCGCGCCGCCCTCTCCGACAAGAGGCGACTGGCGTCGCTGAAACTGCCGGATCCGAACGCCGCAGGGCGCATGCAGGAGAGGATCGAAGCGATCCGCATCATGAGGAAAGAAGCGGGGGAGGGGATGTCCATCGTGGGATGGGTGGAGGGACCGCTTGCCCTGGCGCAGGAGCTTCGCGGTCTCAACAACATCATGGTCGACTTCCTCGACGACGCTCCTTTCATCAAAGACATCCTCGACTTCTGCGCCGAGGTCGCGATTCCCTTTGCATTGGCGCAGATAGAGGCGGGAGCCGATACGATCGGGATGAGCGACGCGGCCGCCTGCATGATAGGCCCCGACCTGTATCGCACCTTCGTCAACCCGATACAACATCGCATTCTGGGCGCCGTCAGGGCCGAACGTCCGGAGACGATTCTGCGTCTCCATATGTGCGGCCGCACCGATCCTCTATTCCCCATGATGAGGCTTTTGCCGGTAGACATCTACGAGATAGATTTTCCGGCCAGCCTGGAAGATGCGAGGCGCGTGCTGGGGAGCGAGAGAACCATCGCCGGAAACGTCTCGACCATCACCGATCTGTTGGAAGGCACGCCCGAAGAGGTGTACCGATCCTGCGCCCGGTGCCACGGGACCTGCGGAGGCCACTTTATCGTCGGAGCGGGCTGTGAAGTTTCGCCCTTGACCCCGCCCGAAAATCTTCGGGCCATGCTCGCATACGCCCGGGAGCATGACAACAGGAACTGACGGCCATGCTTCGCGATGTTTCGTCGCGGCCGTCGTCTCCCTCGAGGAAATCGCGAAGCTCGGCGCCTTTCCCGACTACCGCTACAATCCGGAGTTGGCCGCCGATCCGCGAATGGCGAGATACGAACCCGGCGTGTCCCTTTACCTTGCGAGCGGGACCGATGTCGAAGACGTGAAAAGAGAGGCGGAGGCACTGGGCTATGCCGAATACTTCGACGGAGGCATCTACGGTTCCGTGGGCGACATCGATCGAGACCCCAAGCGAGCGGTTCTCGAAAGACTCCTCCGCGGTGTCGACGCCGCGGATGAGGCATCGCCCGGCTCGAAGGGGGAGTATATCTTTCCGTGGGTTCGGCCGTCATGTCGCCGAAGATCTTGTCTCGGATTACCGACTATTTTTTGCCTCTCCGGGCGATCATCGCGCCGTAGGCCTCGGGCGTGCCGTCGTAGTAGCTTCCGAACCACCAGTCCAAGGGGACGGCCTCGTTGCCGAAATTGACCGTGAAGTACCGGTGATGCAGGTAATGAAAATATTGGTCGTTCGCGAGGCCGCGTTCTCCCTTTATGACGAATTTCTGGAACCCGGCGTGCCCAAGGGCGGGCGTGACGCCTGCATGCATCAGATGGAAAATGGCGTGAATCGGATTCGAGGGGATGACCCAGTGGAGGAGTACGCCGGAGAAGTACAGCAAGTGTTCGATCGGGTGCATCGAGAGGCCCGACCAGGGGCCTATGTTGATGTTCTTGTGATGGAGGTAATGAGAGATCCTATAGAGCGGCTTCCAGTGAATCAGTCGGTGCACGAAATAAAAATGGATCTGCCGGAGGAGCACGACGCCCACCATGAGGAGGGTGCAGTAGACCGGGTGGGCACGAAAGCCGACGTAAGGAATCAGCTTGTTCGAGTACATCCAAAGTGTGACGGATTCCCAGGCGGTCCAGATGACACAGCCGCTGGTCAGGCTCCAGAGAGCGTTGTCGAGGGCTTGATTCCCTAAGAAAAAGCGCGGGTCCTTCGTCGCGAGCCACTTGTCGCTATACTTGAACTTCATGCCCTGGCCCTTCATGGTGTATAGCCTGAGATGCATTCCTCCGGCAATGAGCACCACGAGGACAATGTTGCGGGCGAGGATCTCGGCGATCCAGCCCGCCTCGATATGCACGGTGCGGTCGAGGCCCGGCGTGAAGAAAAACCACGATACGATCGCGATGAGCGCGACTGTGAGGTTGTACGGCCAGAGAAAGCCCATCGGCGCGAACAGATATTTCAGGATCTTGAGCGGCTTCCAGGGCCACTCGAAAATCGGACTCCGCTGTGGAAGCGGTTCCGGCCTCCACTCACCGCGCGAATCGCGCACTCCCCATTCGGCGTCTGACATTCAAGATCCTCCGGTTAGACGGCCCATCCGATCCATATTTTGCCGAGCCCTACTTCTTTGGCTTAGCTGCTCTCGCGGCCTTGATCGCCTTTATCGCCTCTTCGAAGGCTTCAGGGGTCCTCTCTTTCGGATTCAACTTTTTATAAGCTTCCCGAACGTCTTTGAGTATCGTCGCACGCCTGCCCGCCTGAAGGAAAGGCTTCAGACCTATGTCATCCTTGATGCCTTGTCCGAGCCCTTCGAGGACGCCTTTGAGTTCCGCCTTCGTCAAAGCGGGCGAGAGCGTCGATGCCTTCGCCGCCGCTTTAACCGGGCCTCTTGTCCCTTTTGCGGTCTTGACGGCTCGAGGCTTTCTTCCCCTCCTCTTTGCCGGGACTACGGCTTCGAGTTCATCTTCGAGTTTCTTCAGCTCTACCTTCTTTTGCTTAATGAGCTCCTGATGTTCTTTGATGTAAGTGCCGAGAATATCCTGCCGCTGCTTATCGATTTCCTTCAGTTTGTTAACTACCGCCGATTCGGCCATGATTCCTCCCCTGGGAAATATTGAATAACTTTAAGACTTGCCGTATTACCTGTCAAGACTCCATACTGCACGATCGCCGGAGCCTTAGAGCCATGGGCGGCGATATTTTGCCGGGCTAAACGAGTTTTGAAATCGGCTCGGTTATGTAAGCGAAACGGCATCCACGCCTTTACCGAGCGCGCACGCCGCTAAACCCCGCGCACCTGCAATACATCGCAGGGAGCGTGATCCAACACGAAGCGGGCGGTATGACCGACGGATTCGGGACCGATCAGCGGGCGCCCCTGCCTCCCTTCGCCGGCAAGGATGACGATGAGCTCGCAGCTCAGACTCCGGGCCGACTGGACGATGATCTGCTCGGGTTTGCCCTTTCTGATGGCCGTTTCAATGACGAACCCCGCGCGTGCGCCTTCCAAGCGGGCCTCCTCGATGATCGCCTTTCCGGCAGCCAGCTCGGCTTCGTCGAGAGGCCACTCTCGTTCCTGCGGCGGGGTCGGCGATGGAAACGGACGATCGCGTTCAAGAGGGGGCGGCGGAGGGGCGTGCATCCGCCCTGGCTCGTGCGGAGACGGTTGCCGGTGATGTCGCAGAAGCCTGGGCCCATGCAGGTACTTTTCAAGCGTCTCGCGGGGGCCGCTGTCGATGACATGCAGCAGATAGATTTCGTGACCGGGTCCGACTAACGCGAGCAATCGACGGATCGTCTCCGGCCCGCCCCGAGCCCCGACGGCATACAGTATTTTCATTCTTCCGCCTCCTTCTCCCGATAGGCTCCCGCGTTCAGCGGAGCCAAATCAGGACGGCCCCCCCGGCGATCATGACGGGCACGACCAGTATACCCAGCTTGAAGTACTCGATCGACGAGACCTCCAAGCCTTTGCGGCGCAGGATCAGCAGCCAGAACATGGTGGCCAGGGAGCCGACGGTCGTCAGGTTGGGCCCGAGATCGCAGCCCATCACGGCCGCGTACACCAGTCCAGGGTGCACCCGGCCCGCGGACATGACGCCGTGCAGGGTCGGGACCATCAGCAGGGCCATGGGCACGTTGTTGATAAGATTGGCGCCCAGGGCCGAGGCTGCGGCGGTGAACAACGTCGCCCAGAGCGGGCTGGATCCGGCCAGGGCGGCCAGACCCGCGCTGAACCGACCGGTGAGACCCAGGTTCCCGACCCCGCGGATGACCAGGAATATACCGCCGATGAAGACGAACAGCGACCAGGATATCTCTCCCCGAAGGCGCACCCAGTCCAATCGCCGGTACCGCAGCGAGCCTATCAGGAGCGCCGCCGCTCCGCTCAGGGCGATCAGGGAAAGAGGCGTTCGGAAGATCGAAGCCAGCACGAAGGCCGCGGCGATGACGCCCAGCGCAGCCGCGGTGAAGCGGAAATAGGCCGGCGCGGCCGGTCGCGCCGCGGGCAGATCGTCCGGGCTGTACCGTAGGCGCAGGTCCTTCCGGAAAAGAGCGAGGAATGCGGCAGTGTTCAACGCGATGCAGAAAAGGGCCGGCAGCAGCAGGTAATGCAGGAAAGGCCCCAGCCCCGCTCCGAAGCTGTCCAAGATCACGATGTTGATGGGATTGCTGACCGGCAGGAGAAAGGACGCGGTGTCGGCGATGAAGGTGCAGACGAACATGAAGGGCAGCACGCTCAGGCGCAGGCGGGTGACCAGGGCGTAGACCGCCGGCGTCAGGATCAAGGCAGTCGCGTCGTTGGAGAGGAATGCCGTGAGCACTGCCCCGACGACGAAGACACCCAGGAAAAGCCTGCGGGCGCTGCCCTTGGCCATGCGCGCGGTTTGGTTCGCCAGGACCTCGAAAATGCACGCTTGGTCGGCGATGGCGGCTATGACCATCAATCCGAGAAAGAAGCCGCAGATGTTCCATTCGCCCAGGAGGAGACGGAGGGCTTCGCCGGGCGACAGGAAGCGACAGAGGAGCATCAGGACCGCGCCGCCGCCGGCGGCGGCGGCTTCGGAAACGCGGAACGGGCGTATCATGATCGCCGCGAGGGTGAGCACGAAGATCAGGATGCCCAGGTAAAAATGCAGCATGGTCTCACTGCTCCCATTACCAATCGAAGAGAAACTTCGCCACTTCCTTTTCGATCGTCTTCAAACTCTCGGTCACGAGCCGGCACTCGGGCAGGCTCTGCACGAAGAGGTTGCCGTAGCGCTTGGTCACGAGCCGCGAATCGAGGATGACCACGACGCCGCGGTCGTTCGAGTGGCGTATGAGCCGGCCGAATCCCTGCTTGAGGCGTATGACGGCCTCGGGAAGGGAAATTTCCATGAAGGCGTTGCCGCCGCGCTTTTCGACCGCCTCGCTGCGGGCCATCTGCACGGGGTCGGTGGGCACCTGGAAGGGCAGCTTGCAGATCACGACGAGCTGGAGCGTCTCGCCGGGCGCGTCGACTCCCTCCCAGAAGGAGGCGGTCGCGAAGAGCACGGACGAGAGGTCCGACTTGAAGGTGTCGAGGAGCTTGGAGCGCTCGGCCTCGCCCTGCTTGAGCACGGTGATGTCGAGCTCGGCCATGCGCGGCCTCGCGGCTTCGCAGGCGCTCTTCATGGCCTCGTAGGAGGTGAAAAGCACGAGGGCGTGTCCCCGCGAGGCTTCGAGGAGGCGCGGCACGGCGCGGTCGATGTACTCCCTGTAGGCGGGGGTCTCGGGCGAGGGGGCTCCCGTGTCGACGGCGAGGAGGGCGTTCGTCCTGAAAGGGAAGGGCGAGGGGTAGACGGCCGTCTCCACCGGCACTGCCGAACGGAGAAGGCCTACCCTGCCTTTCCAAAAGTCGAAGGACTCTCCGACCGAGAGGGTGGCCGAAGTGCAGATCACCGAACGGAATTTGGAGAAGACAGCCTCGTCCATCATGCCGGTGATGTCGAGCGGCGTCTCGATGTAGCGCAGGTAAGTCTCTCCCAGGCTCGTCCTGTCCTTCTCGATCCAGAATACGGTTTCGGGACTCTCGCCGAAGTCCTTGAATGCCGCGCAGAATGAAGCCGAATCGCCGAGCCAGCGCAGGAAGCTCCGGGCCTCATAGACGGCGCGTTCCTGCGCGAGCTCGTCGGGAGCCTCGTCGAGAGCCTCTCGCAGTATCTCGGCGCAGGCTACGAAACGGCGCTCCAGCTCGGCCATCGGCCGCAGGACGGATTCTTCCAGCGTGGCCGAGCGCTCGAGGAGACGATAGCTCCGCTCCTTCTCGGCGAATACGAGCGCGGCTCTCATGTCGAGTTTGTCCATCGCGTCGCGCGCCGCGGATACTGCGTTCGGCAAGGCATCGAGTTTGTACTGCGGGAAGCCGCGCAGATCGATGAGCCGCGGCATTATGCCGAAGTTTCTGTTTCCCCGCCGCCGGCCCAGGCGCGAAAGCCGCTTGTTGACCGAGAAGCGCGTGAGCTCTTCGGAGAAGAAGCTCGTCGCGCTCGATTCTATCGCGTGCGCCTCGTCGAGGATGAGGACGCGGAAGGAGGGGAGGACCACGGTGTTTTCGTAGCCCGCGCCGTTCATGCGCGCGGCGAGATCGGAAAAGAGGATGTGGTGGTTGGCCACGATCACCTGAGCGTCGGCCGCCTCGCGCCTGACGCGGAGCACGAAGCAGCCCTCGCGTTCGGAGCAGCGCAGGCCGAGGCATGCGTCCGATTCCGAGCAGACGCGCGACCAGAGACTTTCCTCGGGCCAGAACGAGAGATCGGCGCGGTCTCCCGTGGCGGTGGTTTCGGCCCAGGCGGCGATGCGGCGCAGGGGATGGTCGTCGCCCGCGAGCAGGCCTTCTTCGTCGAGTGCCTCGCGGAGCCTGTTTCTGCAGAGATAGTTGCCCCTGCCCTTGACGAGGACGGCCTTGGTTTTCTTGCGGAAAAGCTTCTGGACTACGGGTATGTCCTTGTCGACGAGCTGGCGCTGGAGGTTGATAGTCGCCGTGGACACGACGACCCTCTCCTCGTTGCGGATGGCCCAGGCGAAGGCGGGGACGAGGTAGGCGAAGGACTTGCCGACGCCCGTGCCCGCCTCGGCGGCGAGCACCTGTCCCACGTTGAGGGATGTCGTCACGTCGCGGGCGAGTCGCACCTGGCTGCGCCTCGGTTCGTAGTTGGCGATGAGCGTGGAAAGCTTGCCTCCTTCTTCGAGGACGCCGGCGATCTCGTCTTCGTCGAGCTCGACGTAGGCTCGTCTGCGCGCCGGCTCCGCGACGACATGGACGCGCCCGACTGCGTTGTCGACGATGTACGAACCCACGCCCGCGGAACCAGCTTCGGCGGCCACGTCGACGTCTGCCTCGCTCGGCCTGAGCGAACCCGAGGGATGGTTGTGGATTATGACATCGCCGCGCTCGAGAAAAGCGGCCAGGGCCGGCACCGCGCTCTTCGATCCGCGGGCCACGACGAGGATCTCGCCGATCCTGCCTTCCGCGTCGAGCCTGCCCGCGGCGAATACTTCGTTGCCTCCGGCCTCCGCGATTTCTTCGCGAAGCCGGAGAACCGCTTCGGGGCTGAAGCGCTCGGAAACTTCCGTCACGATGTCTCGGCGGCCGCGATCATGGCTTCGGAGAGGACTCTTCCACCCGGAACTTCGCGATGAGATCGCCGAGGTGCCGAATCGACTTGGAGTTGCGTCCGCCCGCTTCGGAGATGGCCTGGGCTGCCTTGTATATCTCGGTGATGCCTATCGTCACTTCCTCCATACCGTTTTTCGTATCCGCGGAAATGCCGGATACGCGCTCCATGGCCTCGCTGATCGAGCCTATCCTCGAATTCATGTCTCGGGACGAGCTGCGGACCTCTTCGGTCGTCGCTATGAGCGAGCCGAGGGCTTCCAATATCTGCTGCGCGCCGATGGAGAGCTCGCTCGTCGCACTCTTCATCTCGGACATGGAGAAGGCGACGCTCTTGATCTGCTCGACGATACGGCTGAACACGGCGCCGGTTTTGGAGGTGCTCGCCTCGGATACCTTGATGAATTCGGTGACCTCGCCGAGCGACTCGGCGACGGCTTTGGCGCTCTCCGAGCTGGATTCCGCGAGATTGCGAATCTCGTCGGCCACGACGGCGAAACCCTTGCCGAAGTCGCCGGCGTGGGCCGCCTCTATGGCAGCGTTCATGGCGAGGAGGTTCGTCTTGTCGGCGATGTCCTGGATGATCTGGATCATCTCCATGATGACGCTCGCGGAGTCGGCCACCTTCTTTATGCCTCGCTCGGTCTCCTCCATCTCGGCTTGTCCGTCCTGGGCCGAGGATTCCAGCTCGTTCGCGATCCGGAGCTTTTCCTCGGCCGCCTGGGCGATGTTCCCGATCGAGGCGCTCATCTCCTCGATGCTCGCGCTCGATTCGTTGATGGCTGAGGCTTGATCCTGGATGAGCTGCGTCAGGCGGCTGATGAAGTCTTTGACCTCGCTCGCCGAATGGGCGCTGGAGGATACCTCGGTGTCGAGGCGGACGATCTTGTCCTTCATGCCCTCGGTATTCGCGCGAATCTCGTGCAGGCTGGCCGCCGTCTGCTCGGAACTGGCCGCGAGTTCCTGGGAGACTTCGTTGGTCCCCTCGGTGACGTTCTTGACCTCGTGAACCATGCTCTCGAGCGTTCCGATGAAGTCGTTGAAGAACGTTCCGACCCGTCCGACCTCGTCGCGCCGGCCCGCTGCGGCGCGGACCGTGAGATCTCCCGTAGAAGCCTGCTGAAAGGCCCGCACATAGGCGGCGAGCGGCCGCAGCACGAGGCGGATGAGGAATATCAGACCCACGCCCAGGATGAGCATGAGAACCCCCGTGAAGACGACTATGTTTACGGTGGCCGCGGCCTGGGTGCGCTTGGCTTCGGAGAGGGAAGAGATGATTTCGAAGGCCCCGTGGACCTCCCCGACCTTCCAGCCCTCTCGTATGCCGCCGACGGGGTCCACGGAGCCGGCCGGATCACCGTGGCAGAGCAGGCATTCCTCGGTGAGTCTGATGGGTCGAAAGTACCGTATCCTGTCGGGCTCCCTGTAGACGTATTCCGGTATCTTGCCCGTTTCGAGCTTGTGTAGCACGTCGATCTCTATGCCTTTGGGTTCGTTCGCCAGATTGCGCGGCTGAAACTTGGGTACGCGGAACGTATAGTTTCCCGTCTGGGCGTTGGCCGAAGCCACTTCTATCGCCGTGATGACGGGTACTGCCTGGAGAAGCTTCGCCCTGTCTCCCTGGGCCGCCAGAACCGAGAGATCGGTAATGACCCCGGATTGGAGCCTTTCGGCCATGGCGTTTCGCACGGCCTCCGCCGAGAGGACGACGGCCCTGCTTTGTTCGAGGATGGCGAACTCGGCTTGCTTGGTGACGTCGGTGATATACAGGCGCGCAATGAAGAAATTGACGATAAGGATGCTGCCGAGGGTGATGACGAGCACCTTGACCTTCAGGCTGACGTCGCGGATACGCACTGAGTCTGCTCCTTAAGAAGTCCAATGAGCCGATTTCAAGATCATGGCGCGGACGATCGCCCTGCTTCGCTCGTTTTCGCGCTTTTTCAGTATAAACGGAGCGCGACGGGTGCTTCAAGCTTGCGGTCGAGAAGGTCGAAGTTCCGGCGCCGAATGGAAATGCAGTCCTTGCGGCCTTCCAGGCCGGTCGTTTTCGTGTATAGACGAAATTGTCCCGGACCGATATCTATATTTAGGATATGACCGTCGGTCAGAAAGCTAGTCTCAGCCTCCTCATCGCCGTGCTTCTCTTCGCGGCCCTGACCATAGCGGCTTTCTCCGGCCTTTTCAGTCTGGTCGAATCGGATTTCTTCAGTCCCTCCCTATCCCGCGGCTTCGAATCGGCCCTGGCCAAGATCGCCGATGCCGCCAGGACCTACCACGAATCCAACATCGCCGAGTTTCGAGCCCTCCTCGACCAGGGCGCGATGAAACGGAGCTTCCTGCCCAATTCCAGTGCCGAGGATTCGCAGAACCGCGCCTTCGCATTCGGCAGGCTGCAGGAAGACATCCCCGGGCTTTCGGGTTTGAGAATCGTGGACTCGGGCGGCCGCCGCATCCAATTCAGCAGCATTCCGGGCGACGTCATCAAGAGAAACGGCCTGGAGTTCGTCTACCGGAATTACGGAGATCCCGGAGAGACGCTCTTCGCGACGGTTGCCGCGGCTCAAGGCGCCGCGCCCTCCATACTCATCGATGCGGCCGCCGACCGTTTCGTCTATTCCCTGCCCTTCGTCGACGACTTCGGCGACTACCGCGGCACCGCGTTGTTCTATGTCTCCATCGACGGTTTGGAATCCGTGCTCGTAAAGGCGGGTCTGGGCAGCGCGGGGGACGCGCCCTTCGCGGTCGGCGAGCGGGGCATCCTGCTGCGAGCGCCCATAGTCGGGCGCGACCTGATCGCGGCGCGAGTGAACGAGATCTGGGCGGGCGCGCCGGAGCAGCGACCGCTTTCGATGGCGGTCACCGGCTCGGGCGACTCCTTCATGCTCTTCACCAAGAACGCGGGACCCGGGGGCTACCTCGGTTTCGTGGTGCCGTCGAGCGCATTCGTGCTGCCGGCGGCGATGAAATGGCTGCTTTTGGCCTCGTTCTTCGTGACTGCCTACCTATTGGCCTTCCTCCTCCTCAATCTGCGTCAGGACAGCATGGCGATCCTCTCTAACCGAATAAAGCGCTTCCAGATCACTCTGCTGGAAGAGTATGTCGACAACAAGTCCGATATCGATTTCGACCGTTGGCGGCGGGAACTGGAGGCGAGGCGATCGGAAGTGCACACTGCGATCCGCCGAAGCGTCGGGCGCCTCAGAACGAGTCGCAAGGCCGAGATCGACGAGCTCATCGACAAGAGCTGGGACGAAATTCTCAGGGTCCTCGGCGGCCGCGCGGAAGGCTCGTTCGGCAAAGCCGATGGCCTGGCTGGCGGACCGGAGAGCGGCGCCGGGCTCAAAGAGATCGAACGTCTCTTAGGCGAGGCGCTCAAGAGCGGCCGTTTCGTGATTCCTGCCGGGGCCCTGATCCAGTCCGCAGGCTCCGCTGCGATACCACAGGCCCCTCCCGCCGGGGCTGCTGAACCGCAGTTCGCCGAAGCGGCGCCGGTGGAGGCGGAGGCGGTAGAAGAGATCGAGGAAGCCGAGGCTGTAGAGGAAGCGGAGGCCGTAGAGGAAGCGGAGGCCGTAGAGGAAGCGGAGGCCGTAGAGGAAGCGGAAGCCGTGGAACCGCAGTTCGCCGAAGGCGAACCCGTCCAACCGATTTCCCCGCGGTCTGCGGCGCCGCCGGCGCCGCTGGAAGCGGAAGCCGGTGAGGAAGCGGAAGCCGTGGAACCGCAGTTCGCCGAAGGCGAACCCGTGCAACCGATTTCCCTGCGGTCTGCGCCGCCGCCGGCGCCGCTGGAAGCGGAAGCGATCGAGGAAGTCGAGGAAGCGGAGGCGGTAGAAGAAGCGGAAGCCGTAGAGGAAGCGGAAGCCGTCGAACCGCAGTTCGCTGAAGGCGAACCCGTCCAACCGATTTTCCCGCGGTCTGCGGCGCCGCTGGAAGCTGTCCCCGAGCTTATCCTCACAGAAGAGGAAGAATCGCATTTCCTCGGGGAGTTGCCCGAATGGCTACGCCCCTCGAGTGTCGCGGGCGGCTCCATTTCGGTCGGTGCAGCGCCGGAGGCTAGGGCCACGGAAGCCGAGTTCGAGGAGCTGGAGACAGTGGACGAGGCCGAATCCCTCGTCGAATCTACGGATGCGGAATTCCCTTCGGCCTCGGCCCGGGCCTACGAGCTGGCAAGCGATCTGGACGAGGACATTCCGGTCATTCCGGAATCCTCCGGCCTCGAGCTCGCCGATGAGGCGGACATCACCGATATCATAGGTTTCATAGACATCGATGACGCGGGGCGGCTGGAGGATCTCGATACCATAGACGAGGATTTCGGCCTGGGCGGCCAGTCGAACCAGGGTCTCCCGCGTTCGATCCAGCCTGAGCTGATACTCGACGCCGCGGAGGAGGGATTCGACGATTCGGATCTCGAGCCGGTCGAGGAAGAGGAATTCCAGCTTCAGCTTTCACCGATCGACCTATCTTCCCTCGAGCAGTGGGAAAGCGGCCCCGCGGGCGCGGCCGAGGCGGATGCGACACGTTCGGATTTCGAAGCCCCTGTCGCGGCGGTCGACTATGCGGCCTCCTCCGAGGAGGAGGAGACAGAGAAACCCTGGCGCGTAGCGCATTCGGCTGCCATCGACGCCGCGGCCGAATCGGACGACTCGGTGCTCGTCGGGGACGAGATACCCATGCTTTCCGAACGGATGCGCGAGCTCCTCGAGATGCTGCCGGCGGTCGAAAGCGAAGATGCAGGTCCATGGGAGCTGGGGGATTATCTGGGCCCCGCCCTGCCGTATTATCCGGCCCGCAGATTCGAAGCGGTCGCCCAGGCCGCCACCGAAGAGTTGCCGGTGGTCGGAGAGGGCGAGCCCTGGCAGGAGGCGGAGTACCTCGGGGAATTCGACGCCGAAGCTCCGCATGAGGATGTCTCGGGAGCCGGCCAAGACCAAGACGAGGGCCCCATCCTCTACAAGGGCGGAATTTTCCAGATCAATCCCGGCTATCGCGTCGGAGACAGAGAGCTCGACCTGAATCTTCGGGATCTCGTGGATTCGGTGCTGGGTGGGGGAGAATAGAGTCGATGTCCAAACTAACCGCTTTTTGACATCGGCGCCGCTCTCTTGACGCCTCGAAGCGCCGCGTCTAGGGTATTCTTCGCATGTTAGTCAACTCGCTGATTTCGGCCCTGGGGCGAATGGCCTCTTTCCTCGGCGCCGCGATTCTCCTACTGGGCGGCGGCGGGGCTCTGGTCTGGCCTCTCTGGTATCTGGCGACGAAGAGACGGGATGTCTTCAATCTCTCGGCGGCACTGCTCTGCGCGGGCCTGATCCTGTGCATCGTCGTGCGTGCGCTTGTCCGGAGGAATCATCGCAGGCGCATTCGGCGGGGCAGGGCTGCGTTCGACTCCGGGCGTTGAATGAACGAGGCTAATCCGGTATGATCCTCCACATTGTGGGAGCCGCGGATGACTGTATCCCGAATTCCGAGTCTCTCGTTGCCCGGGGGAATCGATGAACCGCCCGCGTTCACTGCTCCTCGTCCTCGCCGCGGCCGGCATCCTCGCTCCGGTCTTCACGGGAAGTCTGCTTTCCGCCGACGAGCTCCGCACGATCATCGCTGGCACCGTCACCGTTTCCGCCGATGATCCGGACGGCACTCAGCTCACCATGGGGTACAACGATGCAGTCGCAGTTCTCCTCGCCAAGGATTCCGCCTTCGTCCAGGGATTCGAAATCGAGCTCAAGCTTCCTTCGGTGGCCATGAGAATGCCGGGCGGTTTCGCCTACGAGCTCTGGAGCGATATAAGCCCCCCTCCCGACAAGAAACGCTACGGCTATCACGGCGAGCGCATCATCACACTGCCCATCCCTCCGCACGCCGGCATCGTCCTCCAGATTCCCGTCCGCAAGGACTTCAGCATCCAACCCAGTCCCTATGCCACCCTCGTTCCCACGGTCGTCGAGGCCAAGGATTTTCCTTTCATCTTCAAGCTTCTCCCCGTGGCCAAAGGCTTCGGCTCCGAGATCGAATCCGCCCGATTCCACGTGCGCGTGCGGCCCATCTTGAGCAATGAGGGCGCCCTGAACCTCAAACTTCGCTTTCCCGAAGGTTCGACCGATCGCGCCGTCACCGTGACGATCGACGACAATCGCGTGGATCCCGCCTCGCGCATCATCCTTCCCTACGGCGTGCATCGGCTCCAGGTCAGTTCGGAATCCTATCGCGACGAGAACCGTTCCTTCGTCATCGAGCAGGGACAGACGATGGACCTGGCCGTGGACCTGCGGGATACGACCCCCATCGTCCTGATCGACGCGCCGGATTCCGCAGTCGTGACCATAGACGGCCAGAAGATCGATCACGTCGCCAAGCCCCAGATCACCCTCGAACCGGGCGATCATTCTGTCTCCTGCCGCATCGGCGACTATACCATCATTCGCAAATTCACCGCCTTCAGGGGTAAGTCCTACCGCCTCGTCCTAACCGTCGATCTGATTATCCAGGAGAGCCAATGATCCGTCTCATGTCATGGAACGTCAACGGCATCCGTTCCTGCGCTTCGAAGGGTCTTTTCGAGTGGCTGGAGACGGCCAGTCCGGACGTTCTCAGTCTTCAGGAGACCAAGGCCCATCCCGACCAGCTCCCGGCGGAGTTTCTCGCCCCCTCCGACGGACATGGGGAGCAATACAGGGCCTATTGGGCCTCGGCCAAGCGACGGGGCTACTCGGGCACCGCCATATTCTCGAAGCGGGAGCCGCGGGCCATTTCGTTTTTGGGAAGCGCCGATTTCGACGACGAGGGGCGCGGCCTCGTGGCGGACTTCGGCGATTTCACGCTGGTTTCGGCTTACTTTCCGAACAGCCAGGAGGGCGGCGCACGCCTCGATTATAAGCTTCGCTTCTGCGACGCAGTCCTGGCCCTCTGCGACAAATTAGTCGCCGCGGGGAAGCACGTCGTGGTGGCGGGCGACTACAATATCGCTCACAAGCCCATCGATCTCGCCAATCCCAAGGCGAACGAGGGCAACCCCGGTTACCTGCCGGAAGAGCGGGCCTGGATGGACCGCTATACTTCATCCGGCTACGTGGACAGCCTCCGGCACTTCAACAAAGAGGCCGGGCAGTACACCTGGTGGACCTACCGCGTGCCGGGGGCCCGGGAGCGCAACGTCGGATGGAGGCTCGATTACCATTGTGTGGACGAATCTCTCATCCCCGCAGTGAAGGCGGCCTCCATACACCCCGAGGTGCAGGGTTCCGATCACTGCCCCGTTTCACTCGATCTCGAGTTTTAGGTATATTTACCGGCAATCGAAGGAATACGACGATGAAACTCCGTTATAATGCCCCGACCACGCTCACATTCACCATCGCTGCCGCACTGGTTCTCCTGCTTTCCGGCACCGTCGCGCCCGGACTCACCGAAAGCTGGTTTTCGACGCCGGCGCCCTTTCACGCCGATCACGTCAAGGACTACGTCAAGCTCTTCACGCATGCGCTCGGTCACGCGAGCGTGGACCACTATATCTCCAACTTCAGCTTCATTCTGCTTCTCGGTCCCATCCTCGAGTCGACTTACGGCTCGGCGACGGTCCTCGTCATGATGTTCGCGACCGCGCTCGTCACGGGCGTGCTCAACGTGCTCCTTTTTCCGAATACGATTCTTCTCGGAGCGAGCGGCATCGTCTTCATGATGATACTCCTCGCTTCCTTCACCAACTTCAGGAAGGGCGAGATACCCCTGACTTTCATTCTGATCATGGTGGTCTATCTGGGCCGGGAGGTGTGGAACGCCATCGCACAACACGGCAACATTTCGCATTTCGCGCATATCATGGGCGGCCTCACCGGAAGCTTCTTCGGCTTCTTCAAGCCGAAGAAGCGGGACTAGGCGGAGATGCTCGTGCGCCGTGTCGCGCCTCGCAGGAGCCGGTTCACCCGCTATGTCAGGGGACTGGCCAAGGTCGTCCTTATTCTGGCCATCGCCGGCCTCTGTCTGTACTTCGCCCAGAAACGCTACGGCCTCTTCGATAGCGAAATCAACGCGATAGACTCCTTCGTGGCCGAGGCAAACGCGAGCCTGTCCAACGAGGCTTTCGCCGGCATATCCATGGGGAGCCTCGCCCTCGTCCTCGGTCTTTGCGTCTTCCCCATCTTCGTGAAGAAGTTCGACAACAAGGCCTACCTGCGGGGGCTTTGGCGAGGGCTCATATCGGCTCTCGTCTTCTTCGTCTCGAATGGACTGTATTCCCTCGCCGCGCAGGCGAGCCGGCTCTACCTCATAGCCGCGCTCGCCATCGTGATCGTGGCGAGCGCGCTTCTTGTCGAGGGCATCTCTCTCGCCGTGCGCGAAGAGTACGAACGTTCCTTCCGAACGGACATCGTCGCCTCGATCGCCTCGGGACTGCTCTTTTCCGTCCTGCTCAAGCTGGGACAGTACGGATACGAGTGGATCAAGTCTCTGCTCGTCGCGAAAGTTTGAGCCGACCTCCTACACTCCAGCCGGCTCGGCCACGGCCGTGCGCCCCGCCTCGTAGGCCTCGATCTCGGCCTTGACGACCTTGGCCAGGCGCCGCACGCCTTCCTCGATCTGAAGCTTCGAGGAGTAGGAGAAGTTGATACGCATCGCGTTGTGCTCGGGCTCGTCGAAGTAAAAGGCGGATCCGACGACGTAGGCCACCTTCTCGGCGACGGCTTTGTGGATCATCTCGTCGGTGTTGACGAAGGACGGGAGGCTGAGCCAGAGGAATAGACCGCCCTCGGGTTTGGTCCACTTGATGTCTGACCGGCGGGGCATGTGCTTCTCGAGCATGTCGCACATGAAGTTGCGCTTGTCGCGGTAGAGCTCGCAGGTATGTTGGATGACGCCGTACAGCTTGCCGGACTTGAGATACTCCGCCAGCCATTTCTGCGAGAAGACGTTGGTGCAGAGGTCGACGGCCTGCTTGGCCACGACCAGCTTCTGGATGATCTCGGGGCGAGCGATTACCCAGCCCACGCGGACGCCCGGCACGAGAATCTTGGAGAAGGTCTTCATCCCCACGACGATGCCGCGATTCTCGCCCTGCTGATCGATCTGATAGATCGAAGGGATGGACTCGCCGAGGAAGCGGATTTCGCGGTAGGGAGCGTCCTCCACGATGAGGAGATCGTGCTCGTAGGCGAAGGCGAGGAGGGCCTTGCGCTTGGCCAGGCTCCAGCAGATGCCGCTGGGATTCTGGAAGTCGGGGATCACGTAGATGTATTTGACGCTCGCCCTGTCGTTTCGCGCGTGAAGATAACGGCGCTCCAGCTCCTCCATGTCGAAGCCGTCGTTGTCGCGGCTGGAGGGAACGCCCAGCATGCGACCCTGATAGGACTGGACTGCCTGGATGGCCCCCACGTAGGTCGGGCGTTCGGCTAGGATGTAGTCGCCCGGGTCGAGGAAGATCTTGGGAATCATGTCGAGGGCCTGCTGGCTCGCCGAGACGATGAGCATATTGTCGGGGCCCAGCCTGACGCCCTGCCTCTCCTCGAACTTGATGAGTTCGGCCTTGAGATCGTTGTCGCCTTCGGTCGTGCCGTACTGAAGCGCCGAACGGGCTTCCTTCTTGAAGACGAGATCGGCCGCAGCCTGGAGGTCTTCGACGGGAAAAGTGTCGGGATCGGGCAGTCCTCCCGCGAAGGAGATGATCTCGGGCTGCTGCGTGAGCTTGAGAAGCTCGCGTATGACGGACTTCTTCATGTTATTGGCGTTCTTCGAATAGAGCGATTCGAGGTAGAGCATGGCTGGGACTCCTTCTTAGCCGCGCGATGAGCGACACGGAATGGCGAGACGCGGCCGAACCGGCCTCCATCTCTGAGCATATGGTACACTGCATCGAAGAATGAGTAAAGAGAAAATTGGATCAACCTTTACAGTGGTCGTTTCGCATGTCGAAACGGAGCCTCTCATTGACCCGATCCTCTCTTCCCCTGTATTGTCGAAAGATCATGCCTCTCAATTGCGGAATCGTCGGCCTGCCCACGGTGGGCAAGACCACAATTTTCACCGCCCTCACCCGAGTCAAGGCGGAGACTTCGAGCTACGGCTCCTCGGCCAAGAACGCCAACGTAGGCATTATCTCCGTTCCCGACCCTCGCCTGGACCGTCTGACGGCGATGTTCAACCCCAAGCGAAAAGTCCCCGCGACTGTGGAATTCGTGGATATAGCCGGTCTCGCCTCCGCCGCGTCCAAAAAGGAAGGGGCGACGAACCAGTTTCTCTCCCACATACGCGATTCCGCGGTTCTCGCCCACATCGTCCGCTGTTTCGACGACCCCGAGGTACCTCACGTTTCCAACAGGGTCAGCCCGGCGGACGACATCGAGGTGCTCCACACGGAGCTGGCGCTCGCCGACCTCGAGACGATAGACAAGCGTGCGGAAAAGCTGCAGAAGGAACTGAAGGATCCGGCCAAAAAAAAGGATGCAGAGCGCGAGCTTGCGGCCTTCGCGAAGATCCGGTCGGCTCTCCAGGAAGGTAGGCCGGCGCGATCCGTCGAACTCGAGCCCGAAGAGGCCGAGGCCGTCCGCCGCTCCTTTCTTATAACCATGAAGCGCGAACTCTATATCTGCAACGCGGACGAGGCCGGCGTAAGGGCCGGCAATGCCCATATCGAGGCCGTTCGCCGCGTCGCAGCCGCGGAGGGTGCCGAATGCGTGGTCATCTGCGGCAAGTTCGAGGCGGAACTGGCCGAGCTCCAGAGCGAAGAGGAGAAACGCGAGTTTCTCGCCGAGCTGGGTCTCGAGGAATCCGGACTCGCCACCCTCATCCATGCCGTCTATCGGCTCCTGGGCCTGCGGACCTTTTTCACCGCGGGCGAGGACGAGTGCCGCGCCTGGACGATCAAGGCCGGCGACAAGGCCCCCGCGGCGGCCGGAGTCATACACACCGATTTCGAAAAGGGTTTTATCAAGGCCGAGGTCTATCACTACGAGGACCTCGTCTCCCTGGGTTCCGAGCATGCCGTCCGCGTCGCGGGAAAGCTGCGCCAGGAGGGCCGGGACTATGTCGTCCAGGACGGCGATGTCGTCTTCTTCAAGTTCAACGTCTAGACTGAGGCAGACGTACCGCCGAGTACGATATCAGAATGAGGCGGTCCAGGAAGGGGCGTGCGCGTGCGCGGTCCTCCGCCGAGAGGAACTCCGAGCGCAGGGGACGGATAAAACGTCGCAGGAAGGATCTGGTTCTCGCGTCGAGAGGGGGATTCTCGGGGCCGAACTTGGGCGGAAGATAGGATGAGCCGGGAGAGGGCAGGCGGACCACGCCTCGAAGCCTGGGATTGAGCTCGATCCACTCGCCCTCCGCGGAGGGAGGCGGCCGACCGATAACCGCCGATCCCTTCCGCGCATAAAAGCTTATATTCGTCGGGAAGGAGTGAGTCTCCTCGAGTTTGCGGATCCGTGCGAGCTCGGCTCGAGTATCGGGGAGGGCGCCCTGATGGCAGAAGCGGACCAGCGAAAGCGGAGTCTCCGAAAGCGCCTGGAGCAATTCGTCCACGACGAAGGTGCGCGCGTAGGGAATCAGAAAGGCGTCGGCTATGCCCTCGTCGAAGCTCATCTCGAAGCTGTTTCTCATGCACTCGCGGACCGACCCGTCTTCCTCCGCCAGGGCCTTTACCTCCCGGGGCGTCGCGATGCCGCGCTTCGAGCACAGGGCGCGGACTCTTTCCACCTCGGCGCGGGCGTCGCGGCTGTACACCATGACGCGCAGTATGCCGCCCTCGACGAGCCGGTCCGCGAGGGCGCCGAGCGCCCCGACGAAATCCGGAATACAATGCAACACGCCGTAACTGTCGATGTAGCAGTAGGGTCCCGGCGCGATAGACGCGTCCATGAGGTCGCCGGCGAGGTAGCGGATATTGAAGCGGAGATGGCGCAGGGCGTGCAGCCGGGCCCGGACGAGGGCCCGCGTCGAAAGGTCGAGAGCGTCTATTCGGCCGCGGGGATTGGCGACGCTCACCGGATAGGGCAGGAAGGAGCCGCAACCCGCGAGGAGGATGCCTCCGTCTTTTCCGGCGCGGATGCGCTCCGCATTGAACCGGGCCCAGAGCGCCTCCAGGTTGAAAACGTAGCTGTCCTGGGCTCTGATGGACCCGAGGATATTGTACCGGGGATAGGGGTATCTCTCGTAATGACGTCTGATCCGCCCGTCGACGTCGTTCTGCCACGTTGCCATCGTCGCGGGTATAGCATGAAGGGCGGCCTCTGTCAAAGTCGGCCCGGCCCCGGAAGGCGGGACCGCCCGATCGCGAAGGCGGTTCGGGGGGAATACTTCTAGCAAAAGCGTCACCAGCGTGTTATCGTTACTGCGATGGCCCTGCTCGATTCGATAGCTTCACCGTCCGACCTCAAGAAACTCGCCGCCGAAGAATTGTACGAACTCGCCGAGGAAATTCGCGGCGTGATCATATCGACCGTCACGAAAAACGGTGGCCACCTGGCCTCCAATCTGGGCGTCGTCGAACTCACGCTCGCGCTCCATCGCAGTTTCGATTCTCCCTCCGACGCCATCGTCTGGGACGTCGGGCACCAGGCCTATACGCACAAGCTCCTGACCGGCCGCCTGGCCGCTTTCGAGGGGTTGAGAATGAGAGGCGGCATCTCGGGGTTTCCCAAACGCTCGGAGAGTTCTCACGACATTTTCGATACCGGGCATGCCTCGACTTCCATCTCGGCGGCTCTCGGCCTCCTCGAGGCGCGCGCCAGGACCGGAGCCCCCGGCAGGGTCATCGCGGTCATCGGCGACGGGGCGCTCACGGGCGGGATGGCCTTCGAGGCACTGAGCCATGCCGGTCAGCTCGCTCTACCCCTCATCATCGTCCTGAACGACAACAAAATGTCGATATCGCCCAACGTAGGGGCCCTTTCCCGCTATCTTTCCAGGCTTTCCGCGACGGCGCGCTACCAGGCCGTCCGCAGGAAAATCGACCGCATGGTGCGCGGACTGCCGATCCTCGGCCGCCTGGCCTATGATCTCATGATGCGGGGCAAGAAGGCCGCGAAGGCCCTCTTCTTCAAGGAGAACCTTTTCTCCGACCTCGGCTTCGAGTATGTCGGGCCGATCGACGGTCACAACATTCCGATCATGCTCAGCGTGTTCCGGGATGTCCGAGCCTTGGCTCGACCCGTAGTCGTGCATGTCCTCACGCGCAAGGGCAAGGGCTTCGATCTCGCAGAAGAGGATCCGACGAGATACCACGGCCTATCGCCCATGGCCTGCAGCGACGGAATCGTCGAGCCGCGGCCCGCCGCCACCTTCACCGAGGCCTTCGCCGATGCCATGGACAGGCGCGGCTGCGCCGACCCGCGGCTCGTGGCCGTCACGGCGGCCATGACCAAGGGCACGGGCCTCGAGCGCTTTCGCGCATCTTTCCCGGGGCGACTCCACGATGTCGGCATAGCGGAACAGCATGCCGTCACCTTTGCGGCCGGCCTCGCCGCGGGAGGCCTGCGGCCGGTCGTCGCGATCTATTCCACCTTCATGCAGCGGGCGGTCGATCAGGTCTTCCACGATGTCGCGCTGCCCGGTCTTCCCGTCGTCTTCGCCGTGGACCGCGCCGGGGCGGTCGGCGAGGACGGCGAGACGCACCAGGGCATTTACGATATCGCGTTATTCCGTTCCTTCCCCCGTCTCCCGATTCTCGCTCCCGCCAGCGCTGTGGAGCTCGATCTCTGCTTGAACTGGGCGCTGGATTCCGGCGGCCCGGCGATCCTCCGCTATCCCAAGGCCGTCTGTCCGTGCGAGGAGGCGGCCTACGCGACTCCGATCGTGGAGGGGCGGGGCGTATTCCTCAGGCGCTCGGGCATGTCCACGCTGCTCGTCGCGATGGGCGGTCTGGTCCGTCTCGCGGTCGAGGCATCCGACATGCTTCTGAGGGGCGGGGCGGCCAGGCCCTCGGCTCCCCTGGAGGTGGATCGCTCGGGCGTCGGCACCGACGTCTATTCCCTGCGCTTCCTATCGCCGATCGACGACGAGGCCTTCGCCGAAGCCGTCTCGCCCTACCGGCGCATAATCGTATTGGAGGAGGGCGTATCCTCGGGCGGCGTCGGGGAATACCTCACGGCCCTCGCGGCGCGGCGCGGACTGCGCGCCTCCGTCCGCGTCGTGGGCTTTCCTTCGGAGCCGGCTGCTCAGGCGAGCAGGGAAGAGTTGCTCGACGCGCTGGGACTCTCCGCGATCGGCATCGCGGCTCTCGTGGAACAGGTCGAGGCCGAGGATCGCGCCGGCGGCCGAATATTCAGTTTCAGGACCGTGGGGGCAGGCGCCTGATGGAAACCTCTCTTGCTCTGCCCGGAGGCCGGTCCCTGCCCGTCGACGGCCGGGGTCTCGTCATGGGTATCGTCAATGTCACGCCGGATTCGTTTTTCCCGGGCAGCCGTCGCCCGGACAGACTCGAGGCTCGCGACGCCGCTCTCGGTATGGCCGCCGCCGGAGCGGCGATAATCGATGTCGGAGGCGAATCGACCCGGCCGGGATCGGACTATGTCGGACTCGACGAGGAGCTCGAGAGAGTCGTGCCGGTAGTCGAGGAGATCCGGCGGGAGTCGAGCGTGGCCATTTCGATCGATACCCGCAAGTCCGAGGTCGCCGCCGCGGCCTTGGATGCGGGTGCCGACATCGTCAACGACATAGCCGCACTGGCTCACGACCCCGATATGGCTAGGGTCATCGCTTCCCGCGATGCCTGCGTCGTACTCATGCACATGCTCGGAGAGCCCAAGACCATGCAGGTCGCGCCGGTCTACGGCGACTGCCCCTCCGAAGTCCGCGCTTTTCTGCTCGAAGCGGTTTCTCGCGCCCGGGCCGCCGGAATAGCCGGCGATAAAATAATCCTGGACCCGGGCATCGGCTTCGGCAAGCGTCTCGAAGACAATCTGGCCATCCTCTCCCGCCTCGACGAGCTCGTCGCCGACGGCTATCCCGTTCTCGTCGGTCTGTCGCGGAAGGCCTTTCTCGGCGCGGTCACGGGCAGGAAGGTCGAGGATCGCCTATCCGCCAGTCTCGGTGCCGCCTGTGCTGCCTTCGCCAAGGGCGCGCGCATTTTCCGCGTCCACGATATCGCCGAGACGGTCGACGCTCTCGCGGCCTTCGCCGCGGCACAGGCCATACCCCTGAGGTCCGCGACGTGAGCGGCGCGAGCCTTTGGGCCTTTTTTGCCGCCTATCTCAGGCCGGCCCTCGACATTCTTCTGCTAGCCTTTCTCGTCTACAAGACCTACGAGGTGCTCGTCCGGACTCAGGCGGTTCAGCTCGTCAAGGGCGCGCTCATACTCGCCGCCTTCTATGGCGGGGCGATCGTTCTCCAGCTTACGACGGTCACTTGGATACTGAATATCCTGGCCCCGGGCCTCGTCATCGCGCTCGCCATCGTATTCCAGCCCGAGCTGCGCAAGATCGTCATGCGGCTGGGCCAGGGTTCGTTTTTTCACGGGGCTTCCAGACCGCGGCTCACGCAGATCGAAGCCGTGCTAGCTGCGGCCGAGATGCTCGCGTCGACGAGGCGCGGTGCGCTCATGGTTTTCTCGCGCGGAGTGGGCCTCAAGAACATCGTCGATTCCGGGACCAGACTCGATTCGCTGCTGTCCTCGAGCCTCATCGTGACGATCTTCGGACACGATACGCCTCTGCACGACGGCGCGCTCATCGTGCAGGAGGGGCGCATCGCCGCCGCGGGCTGTTTCCTTCCTCTTTCGGAGCAACAGGATATCCGCAAGAGCTTCGGCACGCGTCATCGCGCCGCGCTCGGCCTCTCCGAAGAGACCGACGCCGTGGTGCTCGTGGTGTCCGAGGAGACCGGAGCTCTTTCTCTGGCCTACGAGTCGAAGCTCTACTACGGTCTTTCGCCGGAGCAGGTGCGGCGCAGGCTCGGCGAGCTCCTCGATTTCCCCGTCGACGCGGCCGAAGAAGCCGAGGAGACCTCCGTTGTCGACTAAGGGTTTCTGGGCGCGCATGACCGCCAATTGGCCCGCGAAGGTTCTGTCGCTGGCCGCCGCCCTGCTGCTCTTTTTTTTCTACCGGCTCGACCGTCTCGAAGACCGCTACATCTCCGCCCCGCTTTCGGTGATCATGAACGACGACTTCGTCCCGTCCAGCCAGATTCCGCGCTCGGTTCGCATAACGCTTCGGGGCGAGTCGAATTCCCTTTTCAAGATCCAGGACGACGATCTCCGAGCGAGCCTCGATCTGAGTTTGTTCCACGGGGAGGGGGTGTATCGCGCTCCGGTACACATTGAGCAGCGCGACTCGGCCCTCGGCGTGGACCCTCTCATGATCCAGGTCGAACCGACCGAGGTGGAGGTGGACCTCGAGCGCAAGCTCAGTCGTATCGTGCCCGTCACCCCCACGTTCCGCGGCTTCCTGGATCCGGGCTACGAACTCGTTTCCTTCGATATCATGCCGCCCGAGGTCCAAATAACGGGTCCCGCGAGCGCAGTGAACAGGAGCTCCGATGTTCCGACCGACTTCATCGAATTGACGGGTAAAAGCTCCGATTTCGCCGCATCGGTGCGCCTCGTCAAGAAGGACAGTCTCATATCGCTGACGGGGTCCGACACGGTGGAGTTCCGGGCCGTCGTGCAGAAGTCGCTGGCGGTGAGGAATTTCGACGGACTCGATATCGCTCCTGTCGGTCTGTCGGAGTCCCTTTCTCTCTCCTCCCCTCTTCCCAAAGGCATGGTGACCGTGCGCTCCTCCACTTCGGATATCTCGGGCTTCCAGCCCGCCCCCGGCGTGCTTTCCGTCGATCTTTCGTCGATTCACGGCGCCGGCACGTATACCTTGACCGTAGACGCCCATGTGCCCGAAGGCTACACCCTCGAGCGCTACGGGCCCAAGACCGTGACTGTAGCGGTGGAAAGCGGAGGTGCGCCATGATCCTCGGATTGGGCGTGGATGTCGTCCACGTAAAGCGTATTCAGCATTGGCTCGCGACGCCCGGTCTCGTCGACCGATTCTTTCATCCGGACGAGATCCGCACGTCGATGGAACGCGGCCACGCGGCCGCGCTGTCGCTCGCTGCGCGTTTCGCCGCCAAGGAAGCCTTCGGAAAGGCCGTCGGCACGGGCCTCGCAGGGATCAGACTGCGCGACCTGCAGGTGATCAACAATTACAACGGCAGACCGGACATGCTCCTCCACGGCACCGCTCTCGATCGCTTCAACGAAGTGGGCGGGGGCAAGGTCCATCTGTCTCTGACCCACGAAAGCGACAACGCCATCGCCGTCGTGGTGATCGAGGGCTGACCATGGTCCGGTACGTTCAAAAGCCCGAGAAGGACGACAAGGAGCGCAAGGTCACCTTCCTTTCGAAGGAGGCTCAGCATTGCCCCGTCTGCGACGCCAGTTTCCACAGGGAGGAGCTCTTTTCCGGACGAGTGAACGCGGGCGAGCTGACGGACGAGCTTCATCGGACCTATATACCCATGCAGGCCTACGGCGAGGTGCATCCCCTGATTTTCGATCTGGTCGTCTGCCCCTCCTGCTGGTATGCTGCCTTCAAGCCCGACTTTTCGGGCGTAGCTCCCCGGGTGGTGCGCCCCCTTTCGGAAGGCATCGCGGCGCGAATAGAAGCTACGCAACGAATCTTTTCGTCTCTGGATTTCGGAACTCCGCGCGGATTGGTCGAAGGCGCGGCCTCGTATTATCTGGCCATGCAATGCTACGAGCATTTCACCAAGGAATACTCGCCCGCGATCAAGCAGGGAATCTCTGCCCTGCGCGCCGCGTGGCTCTGCGGGGAGCTGGACGCGAAACAACCGGGCCAGAACTTCGGATACGCCGCGCGCATCTTCTACGGGAAGGCGCGCTTTCTGTACAAGCTGGCCGTGGAAAACGAGCAGAAGGGCAAGGAGAGCCTCACTGCCGTGAAGTGGCTCGGCCCCGATACGGACAAGAACTACGGATACGAGGGAGTCCTGTATCTTCTCGCGGTTCTCGAGCTCAGGTACGGGTCCACCGCCGACGAAGCCAAGCGGATCGAACTCCTCACGGAATCCAAACGGATGGTCGCGAAAATGTTCGGCCTCGGCAAAAAGACGCGGTCCAAACCGGGTCCCCTCGTGGACAAGGTGCGCGACCTCTACGAACTGCTGAAGTCGGAGCTGAATCAGAGCGACGACGAGGACGATGACTAGCCGCAACATAAAGCTCGTGCTTTCCTACGATGGAACGGACTTCAGCGGCTGGCAGCGTCAGGCCGACGCCCGTTCGGTCCAGGAAGAGCTCGAAAAGGCGCTCGCCATGATGCACGGCCATCCCGTGCCGACTGTGGGCGCCGGCAGGACCGACGCGGGCGTCCACGCCATGGGGCAGGTCGTCAATTTCTATACGGACATCGCCTCTATTTCCGCGCGCAAGTTCGTACCGGCCCTCAACCGGCTTCTGCCGCGCGATCTGCGCGTGCTCGTGTCTTCCGAAGCCGACCGCGACTTCCATGCGCGCTACGACGCGCGCCTGCGGCGCTACCGTTATTTCACGTTGTGCGGCAGCGTGGCGGACCCCATGCGGTTACGCTATGCCCATCACATCCGCCGGATTCCCGACATAGAGTCGCTCAATGCGATGGCCTCTCGGCTGATCGGAGAAAACGACTTTACGACCTTCTCTTCGGCCCGCGATACCAGCGCCAACCGTTCGCGGTACGTCCACGAGGCGGCTTTCGTCTGGGAAGACGACCTCCTCGTGTTTCAGATTGCGGCCAACGCCTTCCTCTGGCGCATGGTGCGCTCGCTCGTGGGCTCCATGCTCTGGCTCGAGGCGAACGCCGGAGCGAAGGGAGCGGCCGATCCGCCCGTGCACGGGCGACGGGCTTGGGATGAGGCCCGCGCACGGATGGCCGAATCCCTCGGTTCGCGCGACCGCTCGCTCGCCGGCCCAACCGCACCGGCCCACGGGCTCTTCCTCTGGAACGTGGAGTATTACGCGAATCCGACGCGGCCCGGCAGAGGCTCCTACTGGGCGGATCGCGGTCAGTAAGCGGGGATCGAGCCGAGGCTCAGCAGCAGGTCGTTCTTTTCGCGGAAGCGCTTGACGACCACGGGAAGTATCTCGAGGGCCGCTTCGGGGTGAGCCTTCAAGAAAGCGTTGAACTCCCATGAGGGGAGGACGAGACAGTCTGTCGGGGACAACGCGACCACCGAGACGGAAGGGGGCGAACCGTCGAAGACGGCCATCTCGCCGAAGACGGAATCCTCGCCCTTCTGCGCCAGCTCTGCGCTCTCGCCCGCGGAGCCCCTGCGCTCGACCCTGACCTTGCCCGAGAGGAGCACGATGAGTCCTACCGCGCTCTCGTCCTGTCGTATGAGATAATCGCCGGGCTCGAAGATACGTTCCGTGCATGCAGCGGCGACGCTTCTCATGTACTTGGGATTCAGGCTCCGGAAGAGCCCCACCTTCGCCAAGGCCAGCTCTTTGTCCACGATGGACTCCTCTGCGCACAAGATAAAAGAGGAGGACAGGGACGTCAACCGGGCGCCGGGGCCCGAAGGTACGCCTATCCCATCGCGCGTTCGAAGCGCGAGGCGGCAGCCTTCCAGTCGATCACATTGTAGAAGGCTTCGACATAATCGCCGCGGCGATTCTGGTATTTGAGATAGTATGCGTGCTCCCAGACATCGATCCCGACTATGGGAGTCTTCCCGTCGGTGAGCGGACTGTCCTGATTGGCCGTCGAAAGCACGGCGAGCTTCCTGTCGGGGCCGAGGACGAGCCAAGCCCAGCCCGAACCGAAGCGTCCCAAGGCGGCCTTGGTCAACTCGCTCTTGAATGAGTCGAAGCCTCCCAATTCGCGGTCGATCGCCGAGGCCAGACTGCCCGAGGGTTTCCCGCCGCGGCCGGGCCCTATGGCCGTCCAGAAAAAGCCGTGGTTGATGTGTCCGCCGCCGTTGTTGCGGACGGCGGTGCGAATGCTCTCCGGCAGCTTCGCCAGATCGCGAATCAAGCTTTCGATCGACCAGGAGGCGAACTCGCTCCCTTCGATCGCTTTGTTGAGGTTGCTCACGTAGGCGCCGTGATGTTTGTCGTGATGGATGCGCATGGTTTCGGCATCGATGTGCGGCTCTAGGGCTTCATAGGGATACGGAAGGTCGGGAACGGTGAATGCCATTTGGTTCTCCTTATCATGGCGGCACGCGTATGAAGGTCCGCCTGCTTAAAATGTATTATTAAATTAGTAATACACATATGGAAAGGCAAGGAACGAAAGTCTCCGATAAATGACCGGACTCGGCATCCGAGCGTCGCCGGAGACTACGACGGCGAATGACCGGCAGCCCGAGGACGATTTTTCTTCGCTCCGACTTCGGGAGGGGGAAGGATGGAGACGAGCTGAACCGAAGGTCTGAGGCCCGCCTTTTCGAACCGAGCCAAGATGGCTGCGAGCAGGGCGTTCTTGAGGGCGAGAAAATCGTTCTTCCGGAACCAGACGCCGAAGGCGAAGGTGATGCCGTTGGGTCCGAGCGTATCGATCATGAAAAAAGGCTCGGGTTCCGCCAGCGCGGCCGGCACCGACAGGGCCGTGTCCCTGAGAATCGTTTCCACCAGCGTGGGGTCGACGCCATAGGGGAGTGTGAGGCTGAGATCGAGTCTGCGCTCGGGCCAGCGCGTGACGTTCACCATATTGCTTTTGATCATCGTCTCGTTCGGGATCCTCACGAGCCGATTGTCGAAGGTTCGTATCTTCACCGAGAGCATATCGACCGACTCGATGGTCCCGCTCATGGTGTCGATCTGGATGACGTCGCCTATCTCGAAGGTCTTTTCGGAGAAGAGGAACAATCCGGAAATGATGTTGGAGACCGAGGTCTGCGCCGCGAAGCCGATGGCGATTCCGACGATTCCCGCGGCTCCGAGGGCGGCCGAGAGGTCTAATCCGGCCGCCTCCGACGCATTAACCAACACGAGGAGAATGCCGCCGTACTTGATGATCTTTTCGAGAATGTCGGCGATCCGGGGGCGCAGTCTTCGTCTGGTCAGGCCCCGCGACAGGGCTAGCACGGCCGTGATGATGAGATAGCCGACGACCAATATGACGAGGACGCTCAGCGCTCGTTCGAGACTCTTCATGTTGAAGAAGCGCTGGATGGTGTCGTCGAAAATCTGGAATCCTGCGAGCTGCATCTCATACCTCCGGGAATGAAGGATTCCGGCGCCTCGCCGTCCGCGACCGCTTGATGCTGTTCCCGCAGAAAGTCTAGCATGTACTCCCATGGGAGAACAGCTCGCGTGAAGTCGCCGAAATCCGCGCACGGTCCGACGGCGCGCGGCGCAAGCCCGGGCCCGCCTGGTGTGGGGGTGCGGGACTCGGCGGCAGCCGGATTCCTTCCCGGGCCTCCCGGCGGAGAAGCGGCTGGGCCGCTCAGGAGCTGGGAATGCCGAGTCGACTCGTCTTCGCTCGAAGGGAATCCTCAACCGCGAGTCGATGTCTTCATCGCGGAGAGCGCGAAGGTACTGAGTCGGTCCCAGCTCAAGGCCCGCGGAGCTCTCATCCTGGTGAACGGCAAAGCGGCGAAGCCTTCGCGCATCCTCAGACTGGGCGATCGCATCGAGATAAGCTGGCAGGATGAGCTTCCGTCCACCCTCGTACCCGAAGACATTGCCCTATCAATCCTCTATGAGGATGACCGCTGCCTGGTGGTCGACAAGGCTCAGGGCATGGTCACTCACCCCGGCCACGGCAACCACAGAGGCACTCTCGCCAACGCCGTCCTGGGCCTCTTGGAGCGGAATGCCGCGCGCCGATCGGAGCCCGGTCGGGATCCGCCCGAAGCTCGGCTCTCTGCGGCCCGGCCGGGCGACTATTCCCCGAGACCGGCCCCCGCTCCGAGGGCGGGGATCGTGCACCGCCTCGACAAGGATACATCGGGCCTCATCATCGTCGCCAAAGACGCCGAGGCCCAAGCCTTTCTGGCCGATCAGTTCAAGGAGCGGACTACTCGCAAGGAATATCTGGCCATCGTTCGGGGTCTGCCCTCGCCGGCAAGCGGCAGGATTTCGGATCGGCTCGGCCGCGACAAGCGCGATAGGAAGCGCTTTGCCTCGCGAGAGGAGGGCGGGAAGCCGGCCGTGACCGACTACCGCATTCTCTCGTCCTGGCGGGCCGCCTTCGACTCTTCGCGGGGATCGAAGGTCGACGGGTATGCCTTCATGTCGCTGCGGCCGCGCACCGGCAGGACGCACCAGCTTCGCGTCCACATGGCGGGTCTGGGAACGCCCATCCTGGGCGATCCTGTCTACGGCAAGCGCGATCCCCGTTTCCCGGGAGCCACGCTGATGCTCCACGCCTACAGGCTCAAGATCGTTCTTCCCGGAAAGGACGAGCCCAGTCTGTTCCGCTCTCCCCTGCCGGAGCGCATGAAAAGAATTCTCCTCGAACTGAGGACTGCCTTTGGAGGAGAGAGAACTCCATTTTGAATCAAACGAGCCGCGCGGCGGTCACGCACGGCTCGGTTTCCCACATGTGGACGGGAAACGTCTGATCCGGAGGCGTCCGATGGACGACGTCGGACCGTTCCGAAGTCTTAGTAGTTCCGGGGGCGGAAATTATCCCGCCTGGGCTTGTCCTCGGCCTCATTGACACGAAGCTGCCGGCCCATGTACTCGAAACCGTTGAGCGCCTCGATGGCAGAGCGGGCCTCCTCCTCGGTGTTCATCTCGACGAACCCGAAGCCCTTGGCCTTGCCTGTGTAACGGTCGACGATGATGTTGACCGACACGACCTCGCCGTACTGGGTAAAGAGGTCCCTGAGGCCATTCTCAGTGGTGGCGTAGTTCATGTTGCCGACGTAAACCTTCTTGGACATGCGAAAAAACCCTCATAGGGCACGGGACGCTAGACGCGCCCGAGCCGGATCCGTCCGCCTATGGCGAACGCGCCCGCGATCCGAGCTACGCTCGGGACGGACGTACGGCGGCTTTCCGGAGAGCCGTTCAGAGATCTCTGGTATCTTCAAGGAGAGGAAAACGGGCGAGGTGTGGGAGAGGGAAACCCTTTCTTTACCTGCTGGACGATAACCGCCGGTTGACACAAACCCGACCGCGGGGCTAGTGGACCACTGCGTAAGAGCATGAACAGCGTTGCGGACCCGGTTTTCTACCTTAAAAGTGGAGAAGGTGAACTCATCCCTCCGAAAGTACGCAAAACTTCATCCGAAGTTCCATAACTACTATATAATCCGGTATGATGCGCCGTCAATCGTAATTCCTATGAAAATAACGAAATTCTCGTAATCCTTGACAAAAAAGGGGCCGTTCGTATAATCCTAACCTACAGCATTGTTAGAGTAGGGGGGGGATATGAATGCAGCACTGTGGTTTGCTGCCCTACCTCTTGCTGGTTTGATCCTTGGATGGACGATCCGCTGGCTGTTTGCCAGATTTCAACTCGCCGCCGCCGAGCAAAAGGCGGAGCGCATTAAGCAGGATGCGGTCAAAGAGGCCGAAGCTCAGAAGAAAGAGATCCTGGTAGAGGCGAAAGATCAGCTCATTCGGGAACGTAACCAGCAGGAACGGGAAATTCGAGAACGGCGCGCGGAGCTTCAACGTTATGAGCGCCGAGTCCAGCAGAAAGAAGAGACGCTTGACAAGAAAATAGAGACCCTCGATCGACAGGAACAGGGGCTCGTGGCCAGACAGAAAGCGGTAACCGAGAAAGAAGAATTCCTGGAGGGACAGGAAGAGCGCTATAGGCAGGAACTCGAGCGCATTTCGGGCCTTTCCGCCGAAGATGCCAAGAAGCTCATCATCCAGGGGCTCGAGAACGAGGCGAAGCGCGACGCTCAGCTCGTCGTCAACAAGATCGAGCAGGAAGCGCAGCTTGGCGCCGAAAGGCGCTCGCGCGACATCCTCGTCACCACGATCCAGCGCATCGCTACGGAGGTCACGACCGAGGTTACCGTAACCTCGGTCAGTCTGCCCTCCGACGAGATGAAGGGGCGCATCATAGGCCGCGAGGGCCGCAACATCCGCACCCTCGAGACCCTGACCGGCGTCGACGTCATAATCGACGACACGCCGGAGGCAGTGGTGATTTCCTGCTTCGACCCCGTGCGCCGCGAGATCGCGCGCATCTCGCTCGAGCGCCTCATAGCCGACGGGAGAATTCACCCGGCACGGATCGAGGAAGTGGTCCAGAAGGTCACGCGCGAGATCGCGCAGAAAATCTACGAAGAGGGCGAAAAGGTCGTCTTCGATCTCGGCCTGCACAACATGGCCCCCGAGCTCATCAAATCCCTGGGTCGGCTCCATTATCGGACGAGTTACGGCCAGAATGTGCTCGCCCATTCCAAGGAAGTGGCGGTCATTGCGGGCATGCTCGCGGCCGAGATCGGCGCCAACCGGGAAATCACCAAGCGCGGCGCTCTCCTTCACGATATCGGCAAGGGCATCGAGACCGACGGCGACCAGAATCACGCCGAGATCGGCATGGAGCTCGTCCGCAAGCTGGGCGAGGACCCGAGAGTCGTCAATGCGATCGGGGCTCACCACAACGATGTCGAGCCGAGCTGCCCCGAGAGCGTGCTCGTCCAGATCGCCGACGCGATTTCGGCGGCCAGGCCGGGCGCCCGGCGCGAGACCCTCGATAATTACGTCAAGCGTCTCGAGAATCTCGAGAATATCGCGGAGAGCTTCTCCGGCGTCGACAAGGCCTACGCCATCCAGGCTGGCCGCGAGTTGCGCATCCTCGTGAACACAGATCAGGTTTCGGACGATCAGGCGCGGGAGCTTTGCAAGAGCATCGCCAAGAAAATCGAAAGCGATCTGCGGTATCCCGGACGCATCAAGGTGACCATAATCCGGGAAATGCGCATCGTAGAGTACGCGCGCTAGCCGAGCGGCCGATGGCGAAAACGGTCAAGGCTCTGATGATCGGGGACGTAATAGGACAGCCCGGTCTCAAGGCCTTGTTCGCCGGGCTCGGGCCGCTCGTCCGTTCGAGCGGCGCCGCTCTGGTGGTCGCCAACGGCGAAAACGCGCAGGCGGGATTCGGCATCGGCAAGGATGAGGTCGAAAAGCTCCTCTCCATCGGCGTGCACGTCATCACGAGCGGCAATCATGTTTGGGAAAAACCCGGGGCGACGGAGCTGCTCGAAGGCACCGAGCGGCTGCTCCGGCCCGCCAACTATCCGCCCGGGGTCCCCGGCAAGGGAATAGCGACGCTCGAAGCCGGAGGCCTGTGCTGGGCGGTGATCAATCTTCAAGGACGAGAGGACATGTATCCCATCGACTGCCCGTTCCGCCGGGCCGACGAGATCCTGTCGCGCATCCGCGAACAGTCGCCCGACGCTCTCGTGATCGTGGACTTCCATGCGGAATCCGTCGAGGAGAAGGAAGCTCTCGCCTACCACCTCGACGGCCGCGTATCGGCCGTCGCGGGCACCCACACCCATGTCCAGACCGCCGATGAGCGCATTCTTCCCCAGGGCACGGGCTATCTCACCGATATCGGCATGACCGGCCCCGACGATTCGGTCATAGGCGTCAAGTCCGATATCTGCATTCGCCGCGGCCTTTCGCAGATGCCCATCAAGATGGAGACCGCCGAAAGCGAGGCCTCCATTTCAGGAGTCCTTTTCACCATCGACGCCGACAGCGGCCGGTGCACTGCCGTCGAGCGCGTCCGGGCCTAGTGCCGTGGGGGAAGCCGGCTTCGCCACAAGGACGAGGTAGGCATCGTCCGACTCCGAGAAGGGTTTTCCCTCCCAATTCCCGCACCGGTTAAAGGAAGTATAGCCTGCGGCTTCGAGCTCCTCGCCGAGTCGCCCCGGCCCGATCGGCTGGAGGATGGTCGTCTCTTCGGAACTCAGGCCCGAAGCTTCGTCCGAAAGCTCGACGACGAAGCGGAGGGCGCCGGAGCCCTCGACGGCCTCGTAGCGTCGTCGCATCACGAGCGAATCGACGCAGAGCTCGGGGAAGACAAAGCCCGGACCGATGTCCGGCTTGCCGTAGTTCAGCAGCTGAAGGACCAGGTTTCCTCGCGGCCGAACAATGGGACGGGTCGCTTCCAAGAAACGACCGATCTCGCCGGGAGCCGTCAGATGGGGAAGGGTGTTGCCGAGGCAGAGAACCAGGTCGAAAAGCCGGCCTCGCAGACTTTCCGCCGCTTCGGGCATGGCGCCGCGAAGGAAGCGGGGGGCCGCGTCGCCGAGTTCGCGGCCGGCCGCTTCGGCCCGGGCCAGCATTGCGCCCGAGGGTTCCATCCCCGTCGCCCTCCACCCGCGCCGGGCCATGTCGAGAGCGAGCCCTCCGGTGGCGGAGCCTATGTCCAAGAGGGAACGCGACATCACGTGCGTCGAACCGGGAGCGACGAGCCCGTCCAGGAAATCGAGGGTTTTGGGATTGACAGGAAACAGTCGATCGAAGATCGGGGCCAACATATCGTAAAGAGCCATGGGTGAATTATACAAATACCTTCCTCTTGCCGTCGATCGGGGCTTGACGAAACGAAATTAAGGATATATCTGTATTCAGGACTCTTGAATCCGAAATAACTTCATCGGAAATGCGAATCGCAAAGGCCGGGACATGGACAGGTTGCTCAACGTATCGGATCGAACCAATGCCGCACTCCATGTGCTCGCACTCGCGGCGCGGGCCGAGGGTTCGATCACGGTCGCATATGCGGCCGAACGCCTGGGCGTCTCGCCGAGCTATCTGGCCAAGGTGCTCCAGCCCTTGGCCAGGGCGGGTATCCTGAGCTCCACGCGGGGGGCCCAGGGCGGATTCGCGCTGGCAAGGGATTCCTCGAGCATAAGCGCTCTCGAAGTCCTCGAGCTTCTCGACGGGCCGCTTCCAGAGCGGGAATGCCTGTTTCCGAAGAGTGTCTGTCGGCGGAAAACATGCGCCCTGAAGAGGTTGAGCGATTCGATGGCCGCCTCCATGCGACGCGTCTTGACGAAGACGACCGTGGCCGCGCTGGCGGACAGCTTTTAGCAGGGTGCCGACAGACTCGAAGCTTGTCGGCAGTTGGCGTTTCGTTCGATAGGGAAAATGCGCCGCGCAACGCGGACGCGGAAGGAGATTGTGAACCATGTTCTGCCATCAGTGTCAGGAAACCATGAAAAACACGGGTTGCGCGGCGGCCAAGGGCGTCTGCGGCAAGACGGGAGAGGTCTCCGATCTTCAGGACCTGCTTCTCCATGTCTGCAAGGGGATCGGGTTCTGGGGGACGAAGCTCGCCGCTTCGGGTAAGCACGACGAGGCCGCGGCCCTCTTCGTCGACAAGGCTCTCTTCGCCACAATCACCAACGCCGACTTCTCCGACAAGGACTTCGTATCCCGGATTCGCGAGGCGCTCGCCGTGCGGGACGGTCTGCAGGCGGCCTTCCTCGCGGCGGGCGGCGGGATCGCCGGTGCGCTTCCGGACGCGGCGGTCTGGACCGCGCCGAACGAAGGCGCGATCCGAGCCGCCGCCGCCTCGGGCAAGGGCGGCTGGATGGAGATCGTTAACGAGGACGTCCGGAGTCTCCGCTCTCTCGTGCTCTATGGCCTGAAGGGCATCGCTGCCTACGCCGAGCACGCCTATGTCCTCGGCAGGGCCTCGAAGGAGCTCTTCGCCTTCATTCTCCGAGCGATGGGAGCCCTCGTCGACGACGGCTTGTCGGCCGACGCCCTGACCGCGCTCGTCCTCGAAACAGGCAAGTTCGGCGTGGACGCGATGGCGCTGCTTGACGGAGCGAACACGGGCAGCTACGGCTCGCCCCGCGTCACCAAGGTGCGCACCGGCGTGCGGAACAGACCCGGCATCCTGATCAGCGGGCACGACCTCCGTGACCTCCACGACCTCCTCGAACAGAGCAAGGGTTCGGGCATCGACGTGTACACCCACGGCGAGATGCTGCCGGCCCACTACTATCCTTTCTTCGAAAAGTACGACAACCTCTACGGCAACTACGGCGGCTCCTGGTGGGCCCAGGGCTCCGAGATCGAGGCCTTCAACGGGCCTGTCCTCTTCACGTCGAACTGTCTGGTACCTCCGCGCGAAAGCTACAAGTCCCGCGTGTTCACAACCGGCGTCGTGGGATTCGAGGGCTGCACCCACATCCCCGACCGCGAAGAAGGCGGGATGAAGGACTTCGGCCCCGTCCTCGCGATGGCGAGGAAATGCGCCCCGCCTAAGGAACTCGAAAACCCGCGAGGATCCGCGAGCGAAATCGTCGGCGGCTTCGCCCACGACCAAGTCTTCGCTCTCGCCGACAGCATCGTTTCGGCGGTCAAGTCGGGTGCCATAAAGCGGTTCGTCGTCATGGCCGGCTGCGACGGACGCCAGAGCAACCGATCCTACTTCACCGACGTGGCCGAGGAGCTTCCGAAGGACGCGGTGATCCTCACCGCAGGCTGCGCCAAATACCGCTACAACAAGCTCGCGTTGGGCGATATAGGCGGTATCCCCCGCGTCCTGGACGCCGGCCAGTGCAACGACTCCTACTCCCTCGCGCTCATTGCGCTCAAGCTCAAGGAGATATTCGGCCTGGCGGATGTCAACGACCTCCCGCTGTCCTTCGACATCGCATGGTACGAGCAAAAAGCTGTGCTCGTCCTGCTCGCGCTCCTCTATCTCGGTTTCAAGAACATCCGACTCGGGCCGACGCTCCCCGGATTCCTATCGCCGGCGGTGGGGAAGGTGCTCGTCGATAAGTTCGGGATAAAGGGCATCACGGAGCCCAAGGCCGATGTGGCCGCGATGATGTCGGGACGCTAGCCGGAGCCGGGAAGCCTGGGTCCGGGAGGGATCGAAGCTCAGGACTCGGGCGACCAGGCCCAGTCGGCGTCGGCCGCGGGGCGGATCGTCACGACCGCCCCGCGGATCACGCCGCGCTCGTCCTTGCGGGGTTCGACGTCGATCGAGACGGATCGATAGTTGCCCTGCCCCAGGACGATATGGCATAGCGGAAGTCTCGAGCCGCGCCTTTCCATGATGACCGATTCGAAGCCGAGCGACAGCGGCTGGCCCGTGGAGACATCGAGGGGGCGTATCAGCCTGAACAGCGAGGATTTGGGCGGCAGCGGTTCGTAGATGCCGAGCAGGCGCTCGGCCGAGGGATTCAGGTATTCGACAGACCCGTCGATGGCCGCAACGATGACTGCTTCGGAGAGCGAGCCGAGGATGCTCTGCAGGCTTTCGCGCAGCCTGAGCTCCTGGTTCTGCACCGAGGCGCGGTGCAGTGCCATCTCGATGCTCGCTTCGAGGGAGCGCTCGTCCACCGGTTTGACGATGTAGCCATAGGGCTCGGTCTGCTTGGCGAACTCGAGCGTCGCTGCGTCCGAATACGCGGTCAGATAGATGACCGGAACGTGGTAGGTGTCTTTGATGCGCGACGCGGCTTCAATGCCGCTCATGCCGCCTTTCAGATGGATGTCCATGAGCACGAGGTCGGGTTCCAGCTCGCGGAAGCGGGCCAGGGCCTCTTCGCCGGATGGGGCTAGCAGAGGGACGGCATAGCCGACGCTTTCCAGGTGCGCCTGTATCGCCATGCCCACGAGTTCCTCATCCTCGACTATCATGATCTGGGCCTTTGCCATGGATCGTCCTCCCTATCCTGCCCGATAGTATATCACGCGATGACTCTTGCGAAGCCCGGTCGACAGCCCCGTCCGTTCCGCCGCGAAATTGCCATAGGGGACATCGAAAAACTGAAGTTTTTCGATGTCCCCTATATATCCGCGGCGTCCAGGATCGAAGGCGGCGACGCCGAGGGGAACTCGAGCTCGAAGTGAGCCCCGGGACCGGAGCCGATGCAAAGCTCCGATCCCAATTGATCGGTCAACCTGGACAGGATTTTCATCCCGAAAGTCGGGGAAGACGCGGGGTCGAATCCGGCGGGGAGCCCGACGCCGTTGTCGGCGAACGCAAAGCCTACGCGGGAGGAATCGATTTGACGGAGGGTCACGAAGATCTGGGGCGGATTCGCGTTCCTTCCGGGCGGAAACGCATGTTTGAGCGCGTTGGTGCAGAGCTCGTTCAGGATGAGACCCAGGGGAATCGCCTGATCGATGCCGATCCTGACACCTTCGGCTTCGAAACGCAGCGATACCGCTTCGTCCCTCCTGTAGAGGCCCAGAAGTCGACCCACGAGGGTCCGGGCGTAGGCGCCGAAATCCACGCCCATCAGATCCTTGGAGCGGTAGAGGTCCTCGTGGATCAGAGCCATGGACGCAACCTGGTTGCGGCAGTCCTGCAGGAGCGATTTGAAGTCCGGATCCTCCACGCGCCTGGCCTGGAGAAAAAGCATGCTCGATACGAGCTGGAGGTTGTTCTTGACTCGATGATGGACTTCCTTCAATAGAAGGTCCTTTTCGCTGAGCGAAGCGAGAAGCCGCCCTTCGCTATCCTGCAGGGCCCGCTTGGCCATGGCGGCATCCATAATCTCCCGGGAATGCTGCTGCCCCACCATGACGACGACGACCAGCCATGCGTACTCCGTGGTGTATACGAATGAGTAAAGCCCGTTGCCGATCGCGAAGTCGTTGAGATAGGCGAGGCTCACGATTCCGAGCATTCCGAATAGCGGAAGGGCGGTCCGCCCCGCTCCGGATCTGTATCTGAAGGCGATCCACCAGAGGTAGACCAAGAGAGCGGAACCGCAGAATTTGGCGGCTTCGGTCAGGACGCCTTCCTCCACCTCCAGGTAGGAAAAGTGGATTCCGAAGGGCAAGCTGATGTTGGTTATCGAGGGGCGGGACGCGATCCAGGTGAGATCACCGAGGGGAAGGATCTGCGTCGACGAGAAGAGGCAGAGGACGACCGCGAACAGCATCATGATCCGGCGGCCAACCAGACCCGTTCGTTCGAAAAAGTACCAGAGGAAGGCTAGAGCCGTGAGATCGAGGGTGGCGCCCTGTATGTGGAGCCAGGGTATGCTGGCGTCCGGAATGCCTACGCTGTATTCGCCCGCACAACCGAAGTTGTAGAGCGCTCCTCCCAGGCTCATGACGATGAAAGCGAGGTCCCGCCTGCTGCCGTGAGTTCTGAGCCAGGCGACGAGTTCGTAGAGGGTGACGGTAACGCAGACCGAAGCCATGACGATATTCGGCACGGAAAGCGTCTTCATGAGACCGATAATACCCTGCCCGGCGACAGGGCGAAAGCGTGACGCAAGCGATGGGTCATAATTCGAAGCTAAGTCTGAGTCCTGCTCGGGCTTTGGTCGCGGCTCGCCTCAGGCCAGGAGTGCTTGCGCACGTGATATATCAGAGATATATTACCATCGATGAAAAGGGATGTCGGTCTCGATCTCGATCTTCGCTCGCTGTCGGAGCTGGTGTACGAGGATCTGAAGCGTCGGTTGAACGAGGGCAGCCTCCGCCCGGGGCAGTTCATCGACCTCTCGGCTCTGGGCAGAGAGCTAGGTATGAGCAGGACCCCTTTGCGCGACGCCCTGATCCGGCTGGAGCTCGAAGGTTTCGTCAAGGTCTACCCGCGCCGGGGCGTCATGGTGCGCGCTCTCGATCTGGCCGATATCCGCGATATCTATCAAATACTCGGAGCCCTCGAGGGCCAGGCGGCCGCCAAGGCTGACGGCAAGATCACCGCCGAAGACTGCGATAGGATGGAAGATCTCTACCATTCGATGATCGAGCTGCTCGCTTCGGACGACTTTCCCGCCTTCTACAGCGCGAACCTCGCATTTCACGATGTCTATCTCGACCTTTGCGACAACCGGGATCTCGTGCACATGGTCAGGGTCCTCAAGGAAAGACTCTATGATTTCCCGCGCCGAAATGCCTATATCAAGGCATGGGAGACGGCCTCGAACGAGGAGCACGCCAGGATAGTCGAGTGTTTCCGCTCCGGAGATTTCCATGCCGCGGCGCGCTGGATCCGCGAGGTGCACTGGTCCTTCGAGGTGCAGGAACGCTACATCCGCAGCTACTACTTCGCCCCCGGCGGCGGGGGGGGACCCAGCCGATGAGCGAGGGCCTCGTCTTCGATATCCGGAAATTCTCCATCCACGACGGACCGGGCATACGCACGGCGGTTTTCCTGAAGGGCTGCCCTCTGCGCTGCCTCTGGTGCCACAACCCCGAAGGCATCGGATGCGGCTCGGAGATACTGAGACGTCCCGATCGCTGCGTGGGCTGCGGCGCCTGTCGGCGAGCCTGCCCGCTCGCTCTGGACCCCGCCCGGGTCGCGGGCGAGGCCGAATGCGCCGACTGTCCGCGCTTCGGCGCCTGCGCCGCAGCCTGCCCGGCCGAGGCCCTGCAGCTGGTGGGCCGCCTCATGAGCGCATCCGAGGCGATGGGGATCGTCCTGCGCGACCGCCCCTTCTACGACGAGTCCGGAGGAGGCGTGACCTTCACCGGAGGCGAGCCCCTCGCCCAGGCCGAGTTCCTCCTCGAGTGTCTCGCGATCTGCAGGGCAGAAGGGATCCGGAGCGCCGTCGACACCTCGGGCTGGGCGCCCGAAGAGCTCCTGCTCGAGGTGGGTCGAGCGAGCGACCTGTTTCTCTTCGACCTGAAGCTGATGGACTCCGAGCGCCACAGGGCGGCGACGGGTCTTCCCAATGGGCTCATACTTTCCAACCTCAGGGCCCTCGCCCTCCAGGCCCGACGCACCAGGAGCGCCGAAATATATCTGCGACTGCCCCTGATTCCGGGCGTCAACGACCTGTCCGGCGACGTCGAAGCTGCCGTCGAGCTGGCGGTTTCGCTGGATCTCCCCATCAAAGCGTATCTATTACCCTATCACGATTCGGCGCGCGGGAAGTACCGCCTCAGGGGGCAGGAATATCCTCTCGGGGATTTGGCGGCGCCCACGGCGGAGCGGATGCGCGAAGCGGCGGCCCTCTTCGAGGCGCGCGGCCTGAGCGTAGCCATTGGAGGCTGACATGAACGATCGCATTTCGCGGCTGCGCGAGGAGAGCTTTACCGCGCGCCCCAGTTTCTCGGCCGAGCGGGCCCTCCTCACCACGGAGTTCTACGAAGAATGGCAGGGAAAGCTCTCCGTGCCCGTGCTCAGGGCCATGAACTTCCGGAACCTCTGCGAGCGCAAGACGATCTATATTGGCCCCCTGGAGATGATCGTGGGCGAGCGGGGTCCGCGGCCCAAGGCCGTGTCCTCCTTCCCGGAGCTCACCTGTCATTCGGAGGAGGACCTTCGCGTCCTGGATTCGCGGCCCATGACGAGCTACGCCGTGCCCGCCGGGGACCTGCGGATCTATCGCGAGCAGGTCATTCCGTATTGGCGCGGCAGGAGTATGCGCGATCGCGCCTTCGCGGAGATTTCGGAGGAATGGAAGCGACTCTACGAGGCCGGACTCTTCACCGAGTTCATGGAACAGCGCGCTCCCGGCCACACTTCGCTCGACGGCGCCATCTACCGCAGGGGACTGATCGACTTCAAGGAGGAGATCGCCCGCTCCCGCGTAGCGCTCGACTGGGACGCCGACCCCACGGCGCTCGACAAGGACGAGGAGCTCTCGGCGATGGATATCGCCTGCGACGGGGCTATCGCCTTCGCCGAGCGCCACGCCGAGCTCGCCGAGACCATGGCCAGGGCCGAGTCGAACCCGGTCCGGGCCGCCGAGCTGCGGCGAATCGCCGAGGTTTGCCGCCGTGTACCCGCTCGGGCTCCCCGCGACTTCTGGGAAGCGCTCCAGATGTACTGGTTCGTCCACCTCGGGACGATCACCGAGCTGAACGGCTGGGACGCGATGAGCCCCGGGCACCTCGACCAGCATCTCGCGCCCTTTTACGAGCGGGGACTGGCCGATGGGAGCCTGGACCGCGAGCATGCGAAGGAGCTGCTTTCCTGCTTCTGGATCAAGGTGAACAATACCCCGGCTCCGCCCAAGGTGGGGGTGACGGCGGCCGAGAGCGGCACCTACAACGACTTCACGAACGTCAATCTCGGAGGCCTCGGACGCGACGGCGCGGACGCCTCGAGCGAAGTTTCGTTCATCGTACTCGAGGTGCTCGACGAACTGCAGCTCCTCCAGCCCCAGGCCAACGTTCAGCTGAGCGCCCGGACGCCCGACCGCCTGCTTTCGGCGGCCTGCCGCGTGATCCGCAGAGGCTCGGGCTATCCCTCGCTCTTCAACGCGGACGAGGTCGTGATGGCGCAGGTGGGCATGGGCAAGAGTGTCGAGGACGCCAGAGAGGGCGGTACTTCGGGCTGCATCGAGACGGGCTGTTTCGGCAAGGAAGCCTACCTCCTGCACGGCTATCTCAACGTGCCCAAGATCCTCGAGCTCGTCCTCAACGACGGCGTCGATCCGCTGAGCGGCCGGCGCGTCTCGCCTTCGAGCGGCGCGCCCGAGTGCTTCGCCGATTTCGAGGCGCTGTACTCGGCCTTCGAAAGGCAGCTCCGCTACGTCGTCGACACGAAGATACGCGTCTCGAACTACCTCGACAGGATGTTCGCCCGCTATGCCCCCGCCCCCTTCCTTTCGGTCTTCATCGAGGGCTGCATATCCCGGGGAAAGGACTACTACGACGGCGGTGCGCACTACAACACCGACTACATCCAGTGCTGCGGGCTCGGAACGGTCACCGACTCGCTCGCCGCGATCAAGAGGCACGTTTTCGAGGATCGCAGGGTGGCATTGTCCGAGCTCCTCGCCGCGCTGAAGGGCGACTGGGCCGGACGCGAGGACCTGAGGCTCCTGGTCGCGAACAAGACTCCCAAGTTCGGCAACGACGACGACTATGCCGATTCGATCGCCCAACGCGTCTTCGAGACCCTGTGCAGCCTGATAGACGGCCGCAGCTCCCCGCGGGGAGGAACCTATCACATCGACTTCCTGTCCACCACCTGCCACGTCTATTTCGGCTCGGTTACCGGGGCGAGTCCCGACGGCCGCCGCGCCCGCGCGCCGGAGTCCGACGGCACCTCCCCCGCTCAGGGCGCGGACCGCTCCGGACCCACAGCTGTCATCCGCTCGCTCGCCAAGCTCGACATCGCACGCACCGGCGGCTCCCTCCTCAACCAGCGGTTCCAGCCCGCGACACTGGCGGGCGAAGAAGGCGTCCAGCGTCTGTCCTCCCTCGTGCGCAGCTATTTCCGGTTGGGGGGCCACCATGTACAGTTCAACGTCGTCGACACGGAAACCCTGCGCGAGGCGCAGAAGCGCCCCGAAGACTACCGGAGTCTTCTCGTCCGCGTTGCCGGCTACAGCGACTATTTCGTGGATCTCGACAGAAACCACCAGGAGGAAATCATCAGCCGAACCGCCCAGGAAAGCTTCTGACGCGGACGGTTCCGGAGGCGCGGCCTTCCTCGAGCCCTCGGCCGCGCCGTTTCGGCAGCCCCTCGCTTGACATTCGTTCGCTTAGTCGGATATAAAAGCATCCGTTCCGCGCGGCGATGGTGGAATTGGTAGACACGCTAGCTTGAGGTGCTAGTGCCGAGAGGCATGGAGGTTCAAGTCCTCTTCGCCGCAACGTACAGTTTTGGCAAGGAATTAGGCCGACCCGAAACCGGGAGGCATATCACGCGAACCTGAGAGAGTAGCACTGAAAAGTAGCACTCTTCCGGGAAAGGACGAGATATGCGCCCGGTTTCTCGTTTTCCGTTCTCCCTCTACAAGAAGCCCTCTTCCTCCGGCCCGGCTGTCTGGTACGCCCGATTCTGGGACGAGAGCGCCCGCCGATACGGCCTGACGCGCTCCACGGGCATACTTGCCGAAGGGAAGCGCGAGCGCCGATCTGAGGCCGAGGCCGCCGCCCGTGCCATGCTCCCCGCGATTCAATTCAAGCCTTCACCTGCTGATGTTCACTTCTTGGACTATGTAAAGGGATTTTGGACGTCCGAAAGCCCCTACGTCCGCGAGCGTGCCCTTGTCGCCAAGAAGCCGCTATCCGCCTACTACGTCAAAATGAACCACGACGACGTAAAGCGGCACCTTAGCCCGTTCACCGGCTTCAAGGGTCTGGCCTTGAAAGACCTGACCCCCGGCCTCATCCTCGATTGGATGCGCTGGGCGGCTGAAACTGGCCTTAGCGCCCGCCGTATCAATGTCATTCTCCAATCCATGCGGGTAGCTGTCCGCTACGCAGTCAAACGCGAGGAGCTCGCCCGCGATCCATTCGCCAAGATAGGCGCAGCGCGAGAGGAAGCGAGAGAGAAAGGCATCCTGACCCCCGCCGAACTTGCGGCCCTCATCGCCACGCCCGCTTCCGATCCTCGCGTCAAGGCGGCTGTCCTCCTCGCGGCACTCTGCGGCCTGCGCCGTGGCGAGGTCCGGGGTCTTCTGTGGGGAGACGTGGATACCGAAGCCAAGGTCCTGCGCATTGCCCACAACTACGTTGACGTGGAGGGAGCGAAGGGGCCGAAGTGCGGGAGCGCTCGCGCCGTACCGATCCCCGAGGCCGCCCAGGGCGCGCTAGAGGCGGTCCGGGGCGTTGCTCGCTTCCAAGCCCCGGAAGATTATGTCTTCGCCTCGTTTGCTTCTGGCAAGAAGCCTCTGGGGGATTCCTTTTTCCGATACGGCTTTGCCCACACGCTCGAAGCTATCGGCATAGACACGGTGAAGCGTAGGGCGCGGAACCTCACCTTTCACGGCCTCCGGCACACCTATGTCACCCTCGGCAGAATGTCCGGGCTTCCTGACCTGGTGATTCAAGCCCTGGCCGGCCACAAGTCCGCTTGCATGATGGAGCACTATTCCCACGCCGGGCAGGTGATCGACTTCCAGGACGCGCGAGCCAAGCTAGAGAAGGCTGTCGCTCAGGAGCCGGAGAAAGCGGCCGGGGGTGCGGTATGACAACCCTCGATATCCTCCGCGACCACCTCAAGGCCGCCGAGGCCGATGCGCTCCGAGTCTACGAACAGGATAGAGGCAAGCCCTCCGAGGCTTTCGACGCGGGGCGATATGACGGCCTAAAGCAGGCTATCGAAATACTCGACGACATCGCCGAGGCAGTGAGGGCGCTATGACCCGTTGCCAACATTTCGCGACATGCTCGGCTCCGCTCTGCCCGGAGGACCCGGCGAGCTTAGAGGGCGGCGCATGGTTCCCCTGTGAGGAGATATGCAAGCGCCACGGCGTGGACTTCGCGGCGCGACAACGGAGGATAGCTCGGGCGGGGATCGGTTCAGAGACGTGCTTCACGGCTTCGATGCTGAGGCGGAACGTCCCAGTAACGAAGACACTCCGGGGACTCGACCCGGAGCGTCTACGAGACGAAGCGCTCAAATCGTGGTTCAAACGACATAAGGGCAAGACTCCCCTATCCGAGGTGTCGCGGACCGGAGTGTTTTCCTCTCCTCTCCCGAAGTCTTTTATCATGAATTATTACCAAATATTGTATTTGTCCCGAGCTGGTTGAGTTGGAAATCAAAGTGGGTTCAACAGGACTCCCAAGATATTCTGCCTTCTTCTTCGCGTTGATTTCTTGTAGAGCCGTCATCACACTCGAAGAATTAGCTTCCAGTGACAATACGCGAGCCGCTAGAGCGCTTTATGCCGTTGCTGGCATTGCGCCCAGTTCCCCTTGCCGATTGGTTGCCTTGTCCATTTTCATATTCTGCGAAGGGAATCTTCCCGTGCTAAACGATGAGTCCGCCATTTTCCGGAGGACATGAATTCGGGAGTATATCGGCGTTTGCAAGAAAATATCGCGGGAGGCTACACGAGGCAGAGAAGGAACGGCGTCGGGGGCTTCTCTGGCCGTCCAAACGGGCCGGATAGCTCAAAATGCTTGCATCCGCTCGGGCTTCCAAGGAGGGCCCGGCCCTTTGGCGTGTTTGGCATAGTCCGAGGCCGGGAACATGGGGAAGGTCCGGTAGGCGGCGAGCCCCAACGTAGCCTACCGCTTCAGATAATCTGTGAAGGCTGCCTCGATATTGAGGGCGATTGAATCTTTCAACATGAGCATTAGCGAGATTAAGCTTTCGTGTTCTTGCAGCTTGGCCCTAGACTCCTTGGAATCATAAAAGAGCTCAAACGTATGAAGGGCGAGGGCTTTCGCGATCCGGTCAAGGTTCTCGGCCGAGGGGAACTTCTTGCATATCTCAATGTCGCCTATAAGCGAGGTTGAACAGCCGACTCTCTCGGCCAGCTTCATTTGCGAATAGCCGAGCCGGGCTCGCGCCGTCTTCATGTTCTGAGCTAAAAGCTCCCGTGCGTTAGCCATGGCCCCCTCTCTGAGCGAGTCCAGATTGTTGCTTAGAGGAGGCCTTGACAATAATCTAATGACGGGTGGAAAATGCCACCAATAGAGGTTGGTGTTCACTTCATGTCAGGTCGCTTCATCCCGAAGAAAGCGAGGATTTATGAAAACAAGGGTTGGTTTGCTGGCGCTTTTCCTTCTGCCAGTTCTCATTGCTTCCTGCGCTTCATTTTCAAATAGATATACCGAGGCCAATATCCGAATCGCAACAAACCCTAGAGTGGTTGCTGATATGCAATTCGTGGATGGGTGGAGCACTCAAGCAGGTACTGCCTATAGTGCGCAGGCGGTAGGAATAATGGTCGCTAACGACCTCGCAAAGAAGGGATGGCATGACGTTTGCGTGCTTGTCGAGTTGACAGCGCGGGGGGACTCGCTCGCGCCATCTTGGAATATCACGGCTCATCTAAATATCTGGCAGATTTCAATCTATAGGTGATATAATATTGTTTTGGAGAAGACGAAACCTGAATGACTGGGGGGCGAATGAATCCGAATAAATCCCTCTCTTTGGTTTCTAGGTCAGTATCCGTCATTCTTCTTCTATTGACTTTCCTAAGACTCCCCTACGGATATTTCACTTTCTTGCGGTTAGTTATTTGTGCTGTAGCTGCCTTCCACTGTGTACTCGCCTTCAATCTGAACCGGGGAGTCATTGCAGGGAGCTTCGGCCTCATCGCAATTCTCTTCAATCCGATTGTTCCGATCCACCTAAGCAAAGAAACATGGCGGCCGATTGACCTTTTGGTCGCCGCATTATTCTTACTCTCCTTTGTTCTTATGCATGCATCAAAAAAGTCAGCCATTCCGAAAGACTAGCATCTCAATCAAATTAGCGGTGAAACACAACGTAGAAATACGTTGTGGGTCAAAGGGGGGAGTCATATGAAAGCAAAAGATATTCATTTGCGATGGATGGTAGGTATCTTTTCCCCAAGAGCCGGCTTCTCCTTTTCAGCAGAAAGATCGTCCATTGATACTACCCCTCTTTTCTAGGAACTCAACGCCAAATAAAGGGAGTTAAAAATGAAATCGTTGGTTGTTAAGTATGCGAATGGGCATATGGCGCGCACGAAGAGATATTGTCAATAGTTGTGGATTGGAAATCTGAACTATTTTCCGGTCAGGCCGCCGCTTCATCAACCCGCTCTCCATTCACAAACTTTACTCCCGCTTCCACGAGTGGGATGAATTTGAATCCGTCTAACTTGCGCCAACCCTGTTCTGCCTCCCTGCAAAGCTTGTAGACCATTGCCAGCGTTGCCTTGCGAGTCCCGTTGCCCTTCGTTCGCCGGTGGCGTAGGCGTACCGTCGCGAAGGTCGACTCGATGGGGTTCGTGGTGCGCAGGTGGAGCCAATGAGCGGCAGGGAAATCGTAGAAGGCGAAGAGGTCGTCCTTGTCCTTCACCAGACATTCCACGGCCTTCGGGTACTTGTCGCCGAAGGAATTGACGAAGAGGTCGAAGGCTTTGAGCGCGTCCTCACGGGTGGGCGCAAGGTACTGGTCATGCAACATTCCCTTGGCCTTCGCCTGGAGCGACTTGGGGAGCTTGTCCAAAACGTTCCCGGTCTTGTGGAACCAGCACCGCTGGATACGCGTCTCTGGCCATACCTCCGCGGCGGCGGCCTGGAAGCCCATCGCGCCATCGCATACTGCGAGCACCGGCGCTTTCTCAAGCCCACGGGAGCGCAGATCGAGGAGAATCTCCTTCCACGACTGCGCACTTTCGCGGTAGCCATCGGATACAGCAAGCAATTCCTTGTTGCCGAATGAATCGGCGCCCATGACGACGAGCAGCCAGGCGCGTTCGTCCTCAAGCCGCGCATTGCAATACACGCCGTCTGCCCAGACGTAGACATAGCGTTTCCCTGCAAGGTCCCGTCTCGACCACTCCCCGTACTCCTCGGTCCATATCTCCTTCAGGCGCACGACGGTACTCGCCGAAAGTCCCTTCGCCTGAGGACCAAGGATCGCCTCCAACGCCGTCGGAAAGTCGTCGGTTGAGATGCCTTTGAGATACAGCACCGGCACGAGGGTATCGATGCTTGGCGCCCGCCGCATGAAGGGTGGGAGTATCCGGCTCGTGAACCGCTGCTCTCCCCTGGCGCTCAATGCCCGGTCATCCACGCGGGGACGCGTGATGGCAATCGGCCCCGCTCCGGTGAGCACGGTTCGCTCGGGCATGACGCCATTTCTCACCACCAGACGTTTCCCCTCCTCGTCGACGAGATTCTTGAACCGCGAAAGATGCTCCTCAATCTCTGCCTCCAACGCGGCTTGCAGCATCTTCCTCGCCCCTTCACGCACGATGATTTCCAGCGCCCCCATGGTCTCGGGCGTTGCCTTGATTCGAGTCTCGATGATAGTCTTGCTCACGGACGTTCTCCTTCCCGGCGGTTGTGTTTGGCGACAAAACCTTACCGTGAAGAAACGTCCGTTTTCTATTCCGTCCACAAGAATCGATCATATCTCGCGCACGAAATTTTTTCGCCGTTTCCCTGGCGACTCCTGGGTAAATAATATGACCGCAGCAAATATAGCAGAAACGCTGTTTTCAGTGTTTATGTTTAGCATCGTCGGGAAGTCTTCAACACTATCTGGGATGGGATATAGTGCTGAAAAGAATGATGCATATTATTTTGAGCTAGGTTGTTTCGTATTTTTTGAACTTGATGTGTGGCATTTTTCTAATAGCTATGATGATTTTCGTGACATATGGTATAATGATTGGATAGCAAATAAGTTTATAGGCCTTTTCCAAAAATCAATGCGGACCGATCACCTTGAAGAGGTATTGGAAAACCGGCTTAATCTGTTTACAAAGATAAAGCACGAAGCACTAGAGAAGAACAGCGACAGTGAAGCACAACGTAAAGAGGAGTGGGAAAGAATTTCTTTTTTCTTTGAGCAATTTGCGCTAAGAGCACTCAAAACTAACAAAGTAGAAATGTACGACCCAAAGGCTTTCCCAGTGTGGATAGACGGATTCCTCGCTAGTTTTGCAATAAAGTCAGACTTGGGCGCTTTTGCGGCAACGATGCTTCTGAGTATCATAAAAGCATTTAGATATGTTTATGAGGCAGTTAGAAAAGCTACTAGAGAACAAGAAACCGGAATCAAGGAAAACACAAAATATTGTCAGAAATGTGAAGAATACGTGGCTCCATCATTTCATGGTTTATGCCCCCAATGCGATGGTCCTCTCTGATAGCATAGGCACTTTTCTTGTCGAATCCGCTGTAGCGTTGAATTGGTAGGAGGTACCATCATGGTGGGATTTGATATACCGAGAAACAGGATGCCATTCAAGATTGGTGACAGGGTTTTTATACCAAACGACGCTCGTGAATTGACAGTTTTCAAAATTTTAAGCGACAAAGAGGTGGAGTGCACATGGACTTCTGGCGGAGTACAGCAGTGGGATACTTTTAAAGTTGCATCATTACAGCTAGTCACCCCACGAGATAGAAGACAGGACTAACACCTTGGGCCGTCCACAATGGGGAGGCATAAACGAAAGCCAGACGTGTAGTAAACAACCACCACCAAAGGTGGTGGCTTTAGTAAGCCCCATAGGGGTATTAAGTATTTTTATCTCGAATGGCTTTTGCAGAGCTTCAATGTTAGAAATTTTGAAGGCATAGCCGTTTAGGAACTCACCACCTGCAAAGCAGGTGGTTTTCTGTCTCTAATAAAGGCTAGTGGCTTTTCGCCCTTGTGCCCAATTGGGACGCTTTCGGCCACTTTTTTCAAATCTTGAACGAGTCTATAATTCCCTTGTGAACCTTGAAGCGGAATCGTCAGATTCGTATGTGCTACCGCCAATGCCGGGCTATAGACTTCTTCCCCCTGGAGAGCTTCTTCCGACTGGCAGGCCGACGACACGAAAGGGCCGCGCGGAACGGAGAGGACTTCCGCCGGGGAGAAGATCAAGGTACAGCGACGAGCTCGCGCGTCGAATCGTGGATTTGCGCAGGGAAGTGTCGCGGACCGGAGTGTTTTCCTCTCCTCTCCCGAAGTCTTTTATCATGAATTATTACCAAATATTGTATTTGTCCCGAGCTGGTTGAGTTGGAAATCAAAGTGGGTTCAACAGGACTCCCAAGATATTCTGCCTTCTTCTTCGCGTTGATTTCTTGTAGAGCCGTCATCACACTCGAAGAATTAGCTTCCAGTGACAATACGCGAGCCGCTAGAGCGCTTTATGCCGTTGCTGGCATTGCGCCCAGTTCCCCTTGCCGATTGGTTGCCTTGTCCATTTTCATATTCTGCGAAGGGAATCTTCCCGTGCTAAACGATGAGTCCGCCATTTTCCGGAGGACATGAATTCGGGAGTATATCGGCGTTTGCAAGAAAATATCGCGGGAGGCTACAGGAAGGCTTAGGCGTAAAGGAAATTGTGGCGAGCGGTCTTTGTACTTACAAAGAGCTCAGATACTGGCGTGAAAAGTATGATCTTGAACGCCGATGGCGGAACGCGTACCACAGGTGGCTAGAGGACATGATGGAAGAGGCTGTCGGCACTTTCGGCAAGGGGGAATATAGCGCATGGCGGCAGATGATCGTTAAGCGCTGGAAGCGGCTTCCGGCCCCGCCTCGCAGGGTAAAAGTTAGGCCCTTGTGATCGAGAAAGTGTAGTGTGGGCATATTCGTGACTCGTCGTTTGATTAACCCTTGAGCCTTCTGATAAGCCATGATAAACAATATGTGTGAGCAAATGGGATATTGAACGCTTTAGCGCTCACCTCGAAGTGGAAGAAGCTCTCTCCCAAAGTCTGGACTTCAAGGTACTTGCCGAAAAGGCGAATCTTCCGCTTGCTGACAGCACCCCGGAGGCAGAAGGCTGGCGGGATTATATCTACTCGGCGGCCAGTGAGTTCGTTCGAGACTGCATCTACAGCGCTCGCGACCGGAAAGACTTCGGTGCAAAGTACGAGAGTAGACTCTACCGCAGAATACTTACAGCTACAAAGGCACCGTTGAACTCTCGTAAGGCAGACAATCTTCAACGCCTTCTTGAAGAAGCATATACGAACAATGTCTATATCCCATGGCCGATTGTGGAACGTTTCCCTGATCGAAACCCAAAATGGCGAATTAATAACCTAGAAGAGCTTCACAAAAGAGCTGCGATCATAAGCGAAATGAAGGGCGAGTATGGAGCAAGGAATTACCTCGCCTTCAAGCTGTTTGCTCAATCGCTCTATCGAGTGTATCGAGCGGCCGGAGGAAAACGGCGCTACACTTATGACCAATACAAAAAACTCTATTCGGGTGAAGCTGTTGATTTCATCGATGAAACGGTCAAAGAAACTGAAAGGTGTCTTCCACAAGAAGATGCGAACATATATTGCCCACTTGGGAAGCAACGGCAACAAGAGATTGCACACGCTGTCCGCGATTATGGGCATTCCCCGCAGGTCGTAGACTGCATTTCCGAGAATCCGCCCAAGAGGGACATCCCTTCTGCCGCCGATATTCTTAAAATCATTCAATCGGCCATTGACCAAAAAAAGAAACAATAGGACCGCAAAAGATTCAGTCGACTTAATGGACTCGTCCTTGGCCCCCAAATTGCCCACTTATCGCCTTTATTCTTAATCGGCGAAGAAGCGGGATACTACAGGCAGGAGGTGGGCAAACATGGACGAATCAACACAACCCTCGGGGAATAAGAACTTCTATTCGGTCCGCGAAACGGCTGAGCGATTATCAATATCGCAAATCACGGTCTATCGACGAATAGAGAACAATCTCTGGCCTTCGGTATGCGCGGGGACCCGGCGACTCATACCAGCAAAATTCATCGAGTCCCTTGAGGCCGAAGCCTTCGCCGCGGTGTCGCCGGACAAGGCGAACGAGGAGCGCTAATTATGGCCGCCGACGCAAAGGCGAAGGCCGAGAAGCTCCTCGATTCCATTCGGCCAGATATTATCCGAGCATGGGCGGGCGCAATTCCTGACTTTGGCGACCTGTCTCTCTCTATCCACTTTGTAGATGGTCAACCTATCCGCATTGACTGGGGCGGCTCGGTTCAACGCAAGCTCACACACCGTGTTGACCGTGGCCAAAGATGAGCGCACACATTGTCCTCCCAACCGAGAAGAACATGCAAGTAGTGCGCAGAGCTTGTTTGCAGAAACCTATTGCTGAATTATCCGACGAGGAACTGTGCATTTCACGTATTGGTCTGCGCGAAGAAATCGCAGAGCAGGACCGTATTCGCCGACTTATTCGCGAGGGCAAGCTCCCATTCGATGCGCTTCCCGAAGGAGCCCGCGGGCTTCCCCCTGGCGTCTCGCTGAGGGAATACCTTGACGATAGGGGAACATATGGCCGAGGCGGTGTAAAATGAGCGCACCGCCTCCCCCTGACGAGCTTGAGAAAACCGCCACCGCCGTCTTCACGCTTGTCGCCGAGCTCGGCATTGACGCGCGCGCGCCGGTTGTCCATGCCATAGACTCGGAAACCGCCCGACGATTCGAGAAGGGCCTCTTGAGCGCTAACGACGTCCTCGCGGCGTGGAAAATTGAGCTCGATTATCGAGAGAACTTTGCAGGAAAGGGCGCGTCGCTCGAAGCCTTGCTCGCGCTGAAGTGGAAGACACTCCGAGACTCGATCGGGCCGGAACCGGCTACGCCGTTCGACCTGGCCCGATGCAAAGAAGCGGCGACGGCGATCCACGCCGAAGAGGCCCGGCGCGAGCGCATCGCGGTCTTGTTATCGCGCGGCATGACGTGCGGCGCACTCCTGGCAACCGAATTTCCGCCGCCTCAATGGATCGTTCCGGGCCTTCTCGTCTCCGGCTTGACGATTCTTGCGGGGGCGCCGAAGCTCGGGAAATCCTGGCTCGCGCTCGCGCTAGGCGCGGCCGTCGGCTCAGGGGGCTCCGTACTGGGGCGCTATCACGTCGAACGACGGAAGGCCCTATATCTTGCCCTTGAGGACACGCCGCACCGTCTGAAGAACCGTTTGGAGAAGATAGGCGCATCGCCTGTCTCAAAATTGGATCTGTTCACGCAATGGCGAGCCGGCGGCGAAGGGATCGAGGACCTTGACGCATACCTCGAAGAATGCCATGACATAAAATTAGTTCTTGTCGATACCCTTGCCCGCTTCAGGGGCCAGCCGCAGGGCGATGACCGATACGCCGAGGACTACCGCGCCGCCGCGGCGATAAAAACCGTAGCCGACAGACACGATTGCGCTATCATCGTAGTCCACCATGTCCGCAAAATGGCCGCCGAGGATATCATGGACACGGTATCGGGTTCGAACGGACTGAACGGCGCCGCGGATTCGACATGGATACTTACACGGTCTAGAGGCGAGGCCGGCGCGCAGCTTTTCATAACCGGCCGAGACGTTGAAGAAACAACGCTCGCCCTTCGCTTCGAGAGCGATTGTGGTACCTGGACGGTTCTCGGCAATGCTGAGGACTATTCGCAGACGACGGAGCGCCGGGCGATATTACGCGAGCTCGAAGGCGGAAGGGAAGTTAAGACAGGCGACCTGGCAAAAGCACTCGGCAAGCACGTGCAGGCGATATCGAACCGTCTTCGAAACCTAGAGGCTGAGGGGCTTGTACATTCCCCTCGCTATGGTGTGTGGGCCTTGAAAGCCCGTGTAAGCCGTGAAACCGTGAAAGTAGATGAGAAAGCCCCTGCAAATAGGGGGCTTAATGAAGATGGACCTTTCACGGGTAGTAAAAAGACCGTGAAAGTGAATCCCTGTACTCAGGCTGAACTTACACACTTACACGACTTACACGGGGACGCAGACTCCGCTACCGAAGGCATCGCATGACATCCCTTTTATTGATTGTTGACAAAGATATCGTAAGACTTCAGAAGTCCTTCCTCGGCCCCATTTTCTCAGCGCTGGGTAGCACTAAGAGTAGCACTCTTCTCTTGACCATGTGTCTTTTCAGTGATAATCTTTATTTATCAACCGTTATCGAGGGTATAAGAAAATCCTTGATTTTAGCGGTTGAACGTCGACTATTGATAACGCGTGATAAGCTCTGGTTTCGCCTAACCTTTGCTTGAGGTGCTAGTGCCGAGAGGCATGGAGGTTCAAGTCCTCTTCGCCGCAAAGTACACTGAGACAAAGAATTACAGGACGACCGCAAAGACGGAGTCCGCCCATTTTCAGCCGATGTTACCCGAAATGTTACCTCGGGTAGCGAAGGGGAAATCATGGCGGGGGCTCCGTTTTGTATTAAAGATTATCGGTTGTCCGATTCCTCCCAGAGCCGCGTCCATTCTTTTGCGTAAGCTTCCGCGATGGGCGGAACGTTCCATAGGACGAGCGCATTTTCCGCGTTGTGTTCTATTGCAGTCGTTGAATAGTTGAAACTACCCGTCTCTATCGAAATCCTGTCCACGACGATGAACTTATGATGATGAATCTCGTAATGATGATCGAGTCGAACGGGAATACCTGCCGATACAAGTATTCGAATCTGTGAATACTTGGCTTGAGCCGCCTTCCAGTCCGCTACGATACGAACCTTGACCCCTCGATGTGCGGCAGCCTCAAGCGATTCAGCAATATCGCGGCTTGTAAACTCATAACAGGCCACGAGGAGCTCGGATTTCGCCGCGGCGATTGCCTTCTCCACAACCGAAAGGGAAGTACCTCCAGGAGAGAAGCCAAGATCGAAGGACGCCCCGGCAGGGATTGATGTCTGGGCGTTCAACCAGGCGAGCAGGAAAATAAAGAGTGTAAGGAATATAGCCCTTTTCATTGTGGTCTCGTTTCAAGGTTGGAGCCGATGGGGTTTGAAGTCAAGATGGCTCGCGACATGGTCAGCCTCTTCAGTCTTCTCATCCGTTAGACCGCTCGCGCTGCCAATCTTCTTTCTGACCTCTTCAAAGTCGATTATCTCGGCGTGATCGGAATAAAGCTCGGTCATCCGGCCGGACTTATGCCGCGCAATCATCTGCACGACGTACATGCCAATCCCGGCCTCGCGCGCGAGACTGACGAACGTGTGCCGGAGACTGTGAAACGAAATTTGCCGATCCCTGCGCGCGGCGGCGTCAATCCCTATCGCGTCAAGCATCGTGCGAAACCATCGCTTGATTAGGTCGTCGCTCATCGGAGCCTCGGGCTCCAGGCCGTGCAGCACGGAGCCGCTACGGCCGTATGCCGACGAATCGCCGAGCGCCTATATCTCCTCGAGCAATCCCTGTGAGAACGGGACCTCTCCCGTACTGCTTCACTTCGGCCCCTGCACGCTCGTCTTGTGACTGACGATATTGTGAGCAACGCGGATTCGGGGGCTACCATTGTCGGTTATATCCTCGTACACGAGACCGCGGCATTCGCCGAGACTCAAGCCGCAGAGAACGGCGAAGTCCTCGGCGTGGACTACAGGAAATTCATCGTGTAGGGCGCTCATGGCGGACCGCCATTGCGTCGCTTACTGCTCCGATGAGCTATACTCCCCCCTTATCGGCATTACCCCATCCGACGCATCTATGGACGGCGTCACTGGGCCGGATCGGCGGAAACGATATACATTGACATTCGTGTATCGCCGATGATACATTATGATATGTACCGGGTGAGAGTGAGCAAGAGCGCCCGAAAGCGGATGGAGAAGGCACCGGAGGATGTGCGAATCCTCTTCGGCCAGTTTGTCGAGGACTTGGCCGAAAATGGGCCGGTTCTCCCGGAGTGGCCGCATTTTTCCAAGCTCCAGAAAAACGAGTACCATTGTCATCTTGCTTATCATTGGGTGGCATGTTGGTATTACGAAGCCGACTCGGTACAGATCGAGGTTTACTATGCGGGTAGTCGAGAAGACGCGCCATATTGACGTGAATGTCGAGGGCTCGGGGGCGGAAGCCGTCGCCGCCCTCATTCGTGCCGCTCTTCCTCACGCGACAATCGCCGAAGAAGAGGAGTACGAAGACTGGGAGGGCTCCGACCTCCAGAAAGAAATCAGGGCTATCACTACTCCCGGCAAACTCGTTCGCGCGTATCGCGTCCGGGCGGGAATGACTCTCGTCGAACTCGCCCGCGCCGTCGGTACGAAGTACCCGAACCTCTCCGCGATAGAGAACGATCGGCGCGCGGTCGGCCTCGTCATGGCGCGCAAGCTTGGCGAAGTCCTCGGCTTGGACTACCGGAAGTTCATCGCGTAAGGTGCTCAAGGTGGGCCGCTGTCGCGTCCGGGGAGACTCGGAGGTAGGAAAGGGCGCCGCTAGCTTAGATCGACGCAATGACGAAAGGGCCCTCAACGCTACCGGCATTAGCCGGGTATGTTACCCAACCCGAAAAAATCGGCCCATCCTTCCCTTGTTACCCATGATATTGAGGATACACTCTGAGTAGATGACCGAGAGCTAATTCCTTTCGGCCGCGTGTCGTTCGATAGGTAACGACACTAGACGATACTCGCCGATAAAAGTACACCAAGACAAAGCATTAGGCCGACCAGAAACCGGGAGGCATATCACGCGAACCTGAGAGAGTAGCACTGAAAAGTGGCACTCTTCCGGGAAAGGACGCGATATGCGCCCGGTTTCTCGTTTTCCGTTCTCCCTCTACAAGAAGCCCTCTTCCTCCGGTCCCGATGTCCGGCACGCTCGCCTTGGGATGAGCGAAGCCGTCGCTGCGCCATGGCCAGCTCGACCGAGTTCGGGCGAAGCACGCGGAGGAATGGGAACTCTCGGATAGCAGGTTGCGCCGAGGAAGAAACGCGCTCTATGATGGTCTGAGCCGGTGTCCGAAATCCCGGGCTCGGCATATGCCGTGGTTCATCGGAGTTTTGAGTGCGAAGCGGCTGCCCAGGATTTATGGAAAGATGCTTTCCTCGGCGACTTGTTCTCGAAAAGGAGGAATCATGCGTACAGTTCCCTTTCTCGCCCTTGGTCTGATGCTGATCGTCATGGGCATTACCGAAGCATCCGCACAGAGCATGGAGCAATCTTCCGGGCTGCGGGGGACGATAATCGCGCAACCGGTACCGGCCTCGGATTTTTCGCTTACTGATCAGACAGGCGCGACATTTCACATGTCCTCCACCCGGGGCAAAGTAGTGGTTCTGAGCTTTATCTACACCCACTGTGCCGCCGTCTGTCCCTATGTGACCGTCAAGCTCAAGGAGGCGCTGTCGCAGCTGGGCCCCGATGCCAGGAATGTCATATTCGTGGCTGTCACGACCGATCCCAAGCGCGACACTCCCTCCATTATCGCGCGCTACAGCAGGGAGGTCGGCCTCTTCAATTCTTGGCACTTCCTCACCGGTTCTCCGGCGGAAGTCGAGAAGGTGTGGTCCTTGTACGGAGTCGGCGTCCATATCGTCACGGCGGCCGACCTCAGCCAGTCTGGAGGCGGCAGCATGTCCATGATGTCCGGACAGCACGACGAAGGCTTGAACGCAAGGGATAAGACCCTCGTCATGAAGATCATCAGAGAGTTCGCCGGCGGATATATGGTGACGCACTCGGCACCGTTCTGGATAGTCGATGCCTCGGGCGATGTGCGGGCAATCCTCAACGCAGACGCGATGCCCGAAGACATCGTCACCGATGCCCGGATCCTCATGCATGGGTAGGGGTTGAAACTCCCGGTCTTGGATTACCAGCGCTCCAAAGTTGGGCCCTTGGTTCCGGCGATTGCGAATATTCGCGCGCTTTTATGGTCGGAGAGTACCTGGGTAAAACTTCCAGAGTAGCAGGAGTCGAGGTAAATCAGTCTTTCTCGACACGTGCGGATTGAGATTGGCTCGATCGGTATCGTGAGGTTCGCCGTTGAGGGAGGGAATCATGAAGAAAGACAGGCCGGCTTCGCGCGTCATCGCCCTGGAAGAGGCCTTCCTGCACCCGAAACTCTTCGAATTGTTCCCCTCTTCCTTGAAACGGAAATACTCGGTCATCAAGGATCGACTCGACGATGTAGGGCCGGGGCGAATTGCCCGAATGGATGCGGCGGGGATCGACATGCAGGTCCTGTCGCATGTGGAGCCGGGCGTTCAGTTCCTGGATGATCCCGAACTGGCGATTTCCCTGTCCAGGGAAATAAACGACTGGCTGCATGAGGTCGTGCGCACATATCCCTCGCGCTTTGCCGGTTTCGCCATGATCCCGACGCAATCGCCCAAAGACGCCGCGGACGAGCTCGAACGATGCGTGACCGAGATGGGGTTCGTCGGCGCGCTCGTGAATGGGCACACGAATGGCCGGTATTTGGACCACGAGTCCTATTCGGTGCTCTTCGACAGGGCCGAGGCCCTGGATGTGCCGATTTACATTCATCCCACGGATCCTCCGCAGGAGAATGGCTTATTGCGGCGCAAGAGGCGAAGGTGGGCTCCGCTCACCCTCGTCTTAGCATGCAGAAATCATTCAACTATTACTTGCATGAGAACATCTACGTGACCACCAGCGGAGTCTTCGACCTGCCGGTCTTCGAGTGCGCCCGAGCCGTCCTGGGCATCGATAACATGCTGTTTTCCGTGGACGATCCGTTCCAGGACAATTTTGCAGGCATCGAATTCCTGAAGGCATGCCGTCTCTCCGAGCAGGAGCGGGATAAACTATCCCACGGGAACGCCGAGCGCCTTCTCAAATTGCCCGCTGCGGATGGCGCTGTCGCTCGAACCGGCAAGGGCCGGCGGGATCGTGCCGGCTCTTTCCTGTCTTCGTTCAAGGCGAGGATCAGATCGAAATTGGGCAGGGCTTTGCTGGCGAAAATGGTGAAATAGGCATCGGAGTCTCAATAGGCTATAATGACCCCAGTCCGGCCATATTGTTTCATGAAATAGATACCATCGGGGATGGTATAAGGAAGGATCGAAAGATGAACGTGATCGCAGTAAACGGAGGCCCTAGGAAGAACCGGAACACGGCGACCTTGCTGGGCAAGGCCCTGGAGGGTGCGCAATCGGTTGGGGCAGATACCGAGTTGATTCATCTCTATGATCTGACCTTCAAGGGATGCAGGAGCTGTCTTGAATGTAAGCTGAAAGGCAATAAGCATCTTGGAATATGCCTCTTCGAAGACGGCCTTTCGGATTCTCTCAGGAAAATATCCAAGTGCGATGTCCTTCTCCTTGGTTCGCCCATCTACATTAGCGCCATTACCGGAGTGATGCATTCATTCCTCGAGCGTTTGTTCTTTCCCGCCCTTACGTACAATGCGGGGCATGGCTCGGTCTTCCAAGGCAAGATATCCTCCTGTTTTTTCTATGCCATGGGTGCTCCGGAAGAGCGTGCCAAGACTCAAAACTATGAGGCCATCTTTCAATTCAATGAAATGCGTCTGAAGACGCTCCATGGAACTTCGGAGTATCTAGCCTCCTATAATACCTACCAGTTTGATGACTACTCAAAGTATGAGGCTTCCATGTTTGACGAGAAGAGCAAGGCCAAGATAAGACAGGAACAGTTTCCTCTAGATTGTAAAAAGGCTTTCGAGATCGGAGCAAGACTTGCCGGCATCGAGGGAGATCGAAAAGTTGAAGATGGCCTGTCGTCGTTAGAGAGATGAGGCAATCAAGAGGAGGCATCCTTATGGCAAGGCACAAAATGGAAGTCACCTGGATGGTCGTATCGTGGCTGATTACTATAGTCGTCGCCGTGGTGGTATTCATTTTCAACAATAAACGGGATGTTATCGACTACCTGGTGGTTGTAGCGTTGGTTTTGCTTTCAGGGAGACAATCATATAAGTTTCTCCGAGAACACAATCAGGGAAGTTAGTCAGAATGGTTGAGGCTTTTTCAAAAGTCGGATGACCTTTGTTGGATCGTCGCGAAGCGACACGACAATCATTCCATTGATCCAACTGCGAAGCCAATTTCGGTGCGACTTTGAAATTGGCTCAGTTACCTGCCATATTCGATTCGACGACTTCAAGCCGAATTAGTATATTCGATTCACTTGCCAAGGGGGTAAATATGAGGATCCAATTCAGCAGCATTTTGGTTGAGGATCAGGATAAAGCCCTCAAGTTCTATACCGAGGTTCTAGGATTCGTCAAAATGGCCGACATCCCAATGGGGGAGTATAGGTTCCTTACGGTCGCATCGAAAGACTTTCCGCTGGACGCCCAGCTGGCCTTGGAGGCCACGACCTTCCTTCCCTCCAAGGTCTACCAAAAGGCGTTGTTCGACGCTTCCATGCCGGCCGCCTCTTTGATCACTACCGATATCGAGAAGGATGTCGCCAAGCTTAAGGCAAAAGCCGTGAAGTTTCTGGGAGAGCCTCGAAACGCGGGTCCGATTCTGACTGTCTTATTCGAAGATACGTGTGGAAACTTGGTGAATTTAGTCCAGCCTCTTCAGATGCCAAAGTAAAAGCATCGACCTTTCATTTGTGCTTGGCAAAATGGCATTGGAGAAGGAGCTTGAGAAAGCAGAATCGTGCGTAGATATGGCATGAGAGACTGCCGAGTGTGCATTCGCAGGTACTCGCGGATCGTCCTGCGGCAGTGTCCGGAGCGCAGAAGGGGGACGATGGCATACGCGCTCGCTCGGCCTCTCTGCGATGCTCAAGCGATATACGTTATTGCATTCTCCCTCTTTTTCGGTATCTCCTGATCATGACTGAGCTTGTAGCCCAGCGTTATGCCGAATTGAAGCGCGTAGCCTTCCGGAATCTGAAGTTCCCCGGCATAGTCTTCGGCGTTCCGACTCGCGGCCAGAACTCCGACGGTGCCTATCCAGCAGGATCCGATGTCGAATGATTCCGCTGCGAGGAGGATGTTTTGGGTCGCGGCGGCGGCGTTGATCGCGCCGAAACTATCGCGCTTTTCCGTAGAAACCAGAATCACGCATGGGGCATTTCGAAACACGTTCGCACCCGTATCCCGGGCTACTTTCTGCAGAATCGGATTTCCGTCCTTGTTTATCTCGGAAAGGACCCAAGCGTTCACTTTGTCGACGACGGACCTGTTCTGAATGACGGTGAAGTGACAGTTCTGGGAATTGTTCGCGCTCGGAGCGAATAGACCGCACTCGATAATGGCATCCAGTTCGGCCTTCCTGATCTTTTCGTCCTTGAAGGCACGGACACTTCTCCTTTCCAAAATCGCGTTGAAAACTTCGTTCATACCGGCACCTCCGCAATGAAAAGATACTAAACTTATGATGATGGATGGAGCGCATTTGACGAAGTTTGCAACACCATGGTACGAAGGGGCGACTGAATTATTTCCGTGTGGGAAGGGGAAAGTCGGTGAAAAAATACCCGGGATTTGCGCTGGCTCTGGCTCTTGCCCTTTGGGGCTGCCAGAGCGATACCAGCATCTTCGTTCCGGTAAGCGGAATCTCGATCACCGCGGGGACACCATCATCCGGATCGGTTTCGTCGGGCCTGTGGACGCCGGCTTCGCCGTACACGACGCCCCAGACCCTTCAACTGAGCGCCGTCGTCGACCCGACGAACGCTTCCAATAAGTCGGTGACTTGGTCATCGAGCGATACCACGGGAACCATAACCGTAAGCTCATCCGGTTTCGTTGCCGCATCGGGCTATGCGGGTGCCATCGGCGCGACGGCGATTACGGCGACCGCGAACGACGACAGCGGGACCACCGCGACCTTCGAGGTGAATGTCTCCGCTTGGGGCCCCTGATTGTCGAAAACTGGAGCCGTATTTCACGCAGGCTTGCGAAGGCCGTTCACGGCCACGACACATTTCACCCGCAGAGTATACTACGAGCTTTTCCCAGTCCGGTTAGTATCCTGTCCGGCTCATGTCAAACTCCGCGGGATGTGGAGGCTGAGAATGCCTCTCGATGAGGATTTGAAATCAATCGATAAATATCTTTATATCGGTCCATAGGGTAGGGCGGCGCTTGAAAAGGCGAGCGAAGCTATCGGCAGGCCCCAAGTCGGCTTCCGGCCGGCCCTCCGAATGACCGCCCTCCGCCTGGCCGACATCCGGCACGTCGTGTCCCGGTGCCTTGTACTTGGGACGGCGCCATATAGAATACTTCATATGAAGAGCCTCCTCATCCGCCGCGCCGCTTTGCTCGTCCTTGTCCTGATCGGGGCGCTGGAATATGCGGCGCCCGGCGCGGCAGGAGATACGGCCGATGAGGCCCCTGCCGCCGTCGCCGTGGATACCGGCGATGCCGCGGCGGGCGATCCGGCACCCTCTATCTCCGACCATCCGCGCTGGGGCATCGCCCTCGCCGAAATACTCGGCAGCAATCTCGCCGTGAACCTCTTCGACCGTTTCGTCTACGAAACATATTTCCCGGCCGTTCCCGACAACGGCTGGGCCGATACCACCTGGACATCCTGGGAAGCCAATCTGAAGGGGCCCTGGCATTTCGACGAGGATCCCTGGTCCGGAAACGAAATCGGCCATCCCTACCAGGGCGCGATCTACTATGCCGCCGCCCGCTCCAACGGTCTCGACTTCTGGGAATCGGCGGCGGGGACGGCCCTGGGCGCCTTCACCTGGAAAATTTTCGGCGAAGTGGACGACTCCAACATCAACGACCTCGTGACCACGACGATGGGCGGCGCATCCGTGGGGGAAATGTTTCACAGGTTGTATGTCGAAACCAAGCGGGAAGGCTCCCTGATCCGATTCGTCTTCGGCCCCGTGGACGCGGCCAACGATGCGGTCTTCGGAGAGGGAAGCTGGGATCGGGGCGCCGAGTCGAGGGTTTCGCTCTCGCTCGAGGCCGGCCTCGTCGCTCCTTTCGTCGGATCAGCCCCCGCCCGCGAGCTCGAGCCGGGTTTCGCCGGCCTCAACGGGGAATTCGGTGAATCCATCGTGTACGGCGATCCTTTCGGCGAAGACGCCGCTCCCTTCGACTACTTCGAGCAGCGGCTCGACGTGCAGCTTTCGCCCTCCTTCTGGGGCGTCGCCTTCTTTTCGAACGGGATCCTCGGCAGTTTCCCCCTCGCCGATACTGAGCTGGGAGAACTCGCCCTCGCGCCCAGTCTTCACTACGACTTCATCTACGGCTCCTTCGTCGAGCTCGAGGCCAACTCTCTGGGCTTGAGCCTCATCGGCGACAGGAGGTTCAAAGACGGGTTCCGTTTCTGGGGGGAATTCCACCTCAACGCCGTGGTGCTCGGCACGACCGAGAACACCTATCTCCGGGAACTCTACGGGCCTCAGCAAGGGAATGCCGAGGGACGGGACTACGACTGGTGCTTCGGCGAGGGGGCCAAGGTCCAACTTTGCCTCGCCCAGCCGCGGCTCGGCTCCATCAGTCTCGACTACGTGCTGTACTGTATGAACCTCATGCCCGGCACCGCCAATCCTCAGGCGCCCCTCGATCTCGGAATAATCGGCCTGCTCGACCTGAGCTTCGAGCATCCGATCTCCCCTCGCTTCTCGGTCGGAGCCGCCTACACCCTCTACCACAAGAATGCCTTCTACGACCTGTGGCCGAGCGTCAATGAATATGCGCAGGCGTTCACCTTGTATGGCAAGTTGCATCTTGGAATTCTCTGACCCTGTCGCGTCGAACCTTGACCTCTATCCCGGTTCTCCGGCAAGCTGTGTCCATTCCAACCCAGCGCAATGAAAGGATCCCATGAATCAGGTCATCGAAATCATCAAATCCAGGAGGAGCCTGCGCTCCTTCAAGTCCGACCCCGTGCCGAAGGACCTCGTCCAAACGATTCTCGACGCCGCAATCTGGGCGCCGAGCGGCATGAATGCCCAGGCCTGGCGCTTCACCGCCCTGGTTCGCCGGACGCTCATCGATCGCCTCAACGCGCTCATCAGGGAGTCGCTCCGTTCGTCGAGCATCGAGCGTCTGCGGCAACAGGCTGCGCGTCCCGATGCCGACTTTTTCTACGGCGCGCCCGTCGTGATCATAGCTTCCGGCGAATCGGACAGCCCGACCGTCGCGCCCGATTGCGCCGCCGGCCTCGAGAACATGCTGCTCGCGGCGACATCGCTCGGCCTCGGCAGCTGCTGGGTCCACGCTCCCACCCGCCTCGCGGCGAGTCCCGAGACCGCGGCTCTGCGCGCCGAGCTCGGCATCCCGGCGAGCCACGGGATTTTCGGTTCGATGGCGGTGGGCTATGCCGCCGGCGCCCTCCCTCCCGCGCCCGGGCGCAAGGCCGCTTGCACCGCCATCGTCGAATAGCCAATTCAAAAGTAACCGACCTTTGAAATTGGCTCGGGGACTACGAGGCAAACCGGCATGGAAGCGCCCGAGGATATCGATCGGATCGGGCACGGCTTGACGCCCGGATCGGATGCGATAGGATGGGGACAGCATAGGAGGAACGTATGAAGAGCGAAAGCGATTTCAAAGGCGATCTGCGGGGCATCGAACTGCCCGAGCCCAGCTTCGGCCGGGACGGATCCGTGCAATCGGCCCTGCAAAAACGGCGGACGGTGCGTTCCATCGGCGACAGGAGACTCTCCCTGCAGATGCTTTCCAACCTTCTGTGGTCGGCCTGCGGTGTGAATCGGAAAAAAGGGCCCTTCGATACTCCCGGAATTACGGCCGCCTCGGCGAGCAACTCGCAGGAAATCGACGTCTATGTCGCCCTGAAAGGAGGCGTCTACCGATATGAGCCGGCCCGGCACGGACTTACTCCCGTAATCGCCGGCGATCTGCGATCCCTGGCCATCGGGAAGGGACAGATGAGCGCAGGCGCGGATGCTCCGGTGCGGCTCATCTACGTCGCGGACCTCGGAAAGTTCGCCGAGGCCGGCTATCAGGAGCCGGGCCTGGAGGATCCGGAAACGCAGAAAGCCTACTATTATGTCGACACGGGTCTCATCGCGGGAAACGTCTATCTATTCGCGGCTTCCCAGGGCTTGGCGACCTGGTTCCACAACTGCAATAAGCCCGAACTTTCGACAAAGTTGGGGCTCAAACCTGGTCAGCGGGTGCTCTTCGGTCAGACTGTCGGCTACAAGGCGAAGGCCTCAGAAGCGAGGTAGCACGTATGCCCCGGCTCGCGGGCGAGGGGGTGGACATGGAAACGGCGGAGCGCATCGCAGCGGAAATTCTCGAAGCGGCGGACATCAAGGTGAACGGGGACCGCCCCTGGGACCTCCGCGTGCACGACGCGGCCTTCTACCGGCGCGTCCTCGGCGGCGGCTCCCTCGCTCTGGGCGAATCGTACATGGACGGCTGGTGGGAATGCGACCGGCCGGACGAACTCGTCGCGCGCATCCTCTCGAGCCATCTCCAGGAAAAGGTCAGGTCCTCGCCGAGGGCCCTCCTGCTCTGGATCAGAGCGGTGCTTCTCAACACCCAGCGAAAAAGCCGGGCCTACAACATCGGGAAGCGACACTACGACCTGGGCAACGATCTCTACCGCCTCATGCTCGACAAGGGAATGAACTACAGCTGCGGCTACTGGAAGCGTGCGAAGAGTCTGGATGATGCCCAGGAGGACAAACTCGAGCTGATCTGCCGAAAGATTGGACTCGAGAAGGGAATGAGGTTGCTCGACATCGGCTGCGGCTGGGGAGGATTCGCCGAGTACGCGGCGTCCAAATACGGAGCCAGGGTGCTGGGCATCACCGTCTCCCGGGAACAGATCGAGCCGTCCCGGGAACGCTGCAGGGGTCTGCCTGTCGAGATCAGGCTCCAGGACTACCGCGATCTCGACGAGCGATTCGACCGCATCGTCTCCGTCGGCATGATCGAGCACGTGGGTTCCAAGAACTATCGCGGCTTCATGCGGGTCGCCGCACGCTGTCTCGCGCCCGGCGGGCTTTTTCTCCTTCACACCATCGGCGCGAAGGTCTCGTGCCGCACCACGGACCCCTGGGTCGACAAGTACATTTTCCCCGATTCCATGCTGCCCTCGCTTCGTCAGCTGACGGAGGCCGCGGAGGGCCTGTTCAAGACGGAAGATCTGCACAGCTTCGGGCAGTATTACGATACTACCCTGCTCGCATGGGACCGCAACTTCAGGGCGAACTGGGACCGCATCAAGGACCGGTACGGCGAACGATTCTTCCGGATGTGGCGCTTCTACCTCCTGAGCAGCGCGGGCTCCTTCCGCGCCCTGCACAACCAGCTCTGGCAGATAGTCCTCTCGCCGCTCGAGTCGACGAAAATCTACGAAAGCATCAGGGACTGACAGGGTGCCGACAAATTCGATGCTTGTCGGCACCCTGCTGTGCCGGCGCCGTCGGGTGCCATATACTCCTTGGAACTTTGAGGAAGGATCGTCGAAATGCAGCTGAATCTCTCCGGACGCAGCGTCATCGTCGCCGGCGGCAGCCGGGGCATCGGCCTGGCCTGCGCCCGGGCTTTTCTCGAGGAGGGATGCCGCGTCGTTCTGATCGCACGCGACCCGACTCGCCTGGAGGCGGCCCGCACGGACCTGGCCGCCGGCGCCGATCGTCTCATGACCCGAGCCGCCGATCTCGTCGACCCGGCGGCCGCGGCGGCCGCAGTCGCCGCAGCGGAAGAGCGCTTCGGACCCGTGGACATCCTGGTGAACTCGGCCGGCGCGGCCGGACGCTGCAGTCCCGAAGAACTGTCGCCGGACGCCTATCGGCGGGCAATGGACGCGAAGTACTTCACGTACATCAACGCCATGGATGCGGTCGTCAAGGGCATGGCCGCCCGCGCACGAGGCGTCATCGTCAACATAATAGGCTCCGGAGGCAAGACCGCATCCGTCACGCACATCGCCGGCGGAGCGGCCAACGCCGCACTGATGCTGGTCACCGCCGGACTGGCGACCGCCTATGCTCCCAAAGGTCTGCGCATCGTAGGCATCAACCCCGGCCGGACCGAGACGCCCCGGACAGTGGAGAGCCTGACGCTCGAGGGGCGCCGCAACGGAGTGGATTATCGGGAAATGGCCCGCCGAGCCGCGGCCCGGATTCCCATGGGCCGGTTCGCCCGACCGGAAGAGGTGGCTAAGATGGCGGCCTTCCTCGCCTCGGACGCCGCCGGCTATGTCACCGGCTGCACCATTCCCATGGACGGTGCGGCGGCTCCGATAATCTGATCCAACCTGAGGAGGCATCGAATGAAGGCCGACATCATCGTGCGGAACGCCTCAATGCGCGGCTCGGGGACAAGGACCGTCGACATAGCCATCACGGAGGGGAAGGTGACGCGCATCGCCCCCGGCATCAAAGAAGACGCCGGGGAAGTCATCGACGCGGCCGGGAACCTGACGACCGAATCCTTCGTGAACGGGCACCTCCACCTCTGCAAGGTGTACACCCTCGAAATGGCGGGCATGGACGCGCTCTCCTCCTACACCGGCGGCTCGATGGGAGGCGCGATGACCGCCATCGAGCAAGCCGCGAAGGTGAAGGAAAGCTACGACGAGAGGTGGATCATCAAAAACGTGCGCAGGGCTCTGGACCTCGCCGTCCGCTTCGGCAACACCCATATCCGAGCCTTCGCGGATACCGACACCAAGGCCAAGCTGGAGGGGGTAAAGGCTCTTCTCAAGGCTCGCGAGGAATACAAGGGCAGGGTCGAGGTTCAGGTCGTCGCCTTTCCCCAGGACGGCGTTCTCCGCGACCCGGGGGCCGAGGACTACGTCAGGCAGGCCCTGGAGCTCGGCGCCGACGTCGTGGGCGGCATTCCATGGATCGAGTACACCGATGAAGACGCCCAAGAGCACATAGACCGCATGTTCAAGCTGGCGAAGGAATACGACAAAGACGTCTCGATGCTGATCGACGACGCGGGCGATGCGGGCCTTCGCACCCTCGAAATGCTGGCGACGAAAACGATCAAGGAGGGCTGGCAGGGCCGGGTGACGGCTCAGCATGCGCGGGCCATGGCCTTGTACCCGGAGCCCTACTACCGGAAGATCGAGCACCTGCTGAAGGAAGCCCGGGTGGGGCTGGTCAGCGATCCCCAGACCGGCCCTTTGTACGCCCGGGTGCGGAGTCTCTACGAGGCGGGGGTGTCCGTGGCCCTGGGACAGGACGACATCGCCGACGCCTACTACCCTTTCGGCCGGAACAACATGCTCGAGGTCGCCTTTCTCGCCGCCCACATCATGAGGATGACGAGCTTCGACGACATGAACATTCTTTACGACCTCGTCACCACCCATGCGGCGAAGGCGCTCGGGATTCCCGATTTTCGGCTGGCCGAGGGCAATCCCGCGAACCTCGTCGTCCTGAACGCCAAGAGCGAATGGGAGGCGATCTGGAACCACGAGGCGCCGCGCACCGTCATCAAGGATGGGAGGAACATAACGACCGGTCCGTGACATGGATCGAACTTTGCCGGGGCACATGGCCTTCGCGGAATGCGTCCGCGTCCCGAAGGGGCTCGCCTATCACCCGACCTTGGCGAACTTTCTCTCCAACAAGCCGGGATTGTAGGGCAGGCGGCGATTGGGACAGACCTCGCGGGGACAAAGTTGGCAGCTCTCGAAGCTCTCCTCCACGGGAAACAGTATCCCCGACACGGATTTTCTGGGAATCATCAGGAGACTGTCCGTGAGTTCGAGCCCGATGGCCCCCTTCGTGTCCCCGAGCAGGGAGAACAGGGGTATCTGCTGCGAGACGGGCCAATCCTCGAGGGAGCCCGGGTTCATGGTCGAAAATTTCTCGAAGCCCATGGTTTCCTTCATGGTCCGGCCGAATCGCTCCCTGGCGCAGCGGAGCGCCGCCTCGCAGACGGTATCCGCCCAGTAGCTCATGAGATCATCCGAGGCGTAGGACGCGGCCCAGGTCTCCATTTCCATGCCGCTCGAGGCGGCAAAGACCACGGATCGGCGGCGTCCTTCGAGGTTCACCCTGAGGACGCGGCTCTTGAATTCCACGCCATCCACGACGACGCGGTCCGGCCCGGCGGGCTCGACGAAAGCCTGTCCGAAAATGGTCTTGGGCCTCGCGAGCGATCTCGCCTCCGCGAGCATGCGATCGAAGTCGCGCTCATCCTCGCTCCCTTCCTCGATGTGGAGCCCTCTTTTCAACCCTTCGACCTCGGGATCGAAGGCTATGTCGTCGATGATCACGGTTTTCATGTATGATACCCCTCGGGGACATTCTCTTTTCAGCGCGGAAAGATGGTGGGGGATGCGGAGCGCTCGACCGATCGTACCGATTCTACCGCGATGAGCGGCACCGGCGTTTCGGTTCCCGAGCCGTCCATGTCGAATCCGACGGTACGAAGCCGCCCCGTCACCTCCACCCAGGAACTGTCGTGAATTTCGTCGAGCGAGGGACTCCGGGCGAAGTAGCCGATGATGGCCATATCCGCGGAGCAGCACCACATGAGATTGCGCCCTATCAAGGTGCTCCCGGGCGGAAAGCGGGCTTCCCGATAGACGAAGCCCTGGACCGTGATTCGCCTGCCCAGGGCGGCGGCCGGGTCATCGTAAAGACGATTGTACAAGGTCCAGTAGTCGTCGTCGGTGGGGGCGATCCAGGAGGGAAGGGGGGCGGCGGCCTTGTCGGCGGCGGGGGTCTCGCCCGCAGCCTGGCCTGCGGCCGCGCCTCCGGCCTCGCCTCCGGCGCTCGAGCTCTGCATCGCGAGGGTTTCGGGCCCGGTTTGCAGACGGCCCGGCTGAAGGGTCACTGCCTGGACGAAGATGTACGCGATGGCGAGGATATAGGCGAAGGGGTAGAAGAACGAGAGGGGATCGGGACTATGCGATCTCGAGGAAGGGCGAAGCGCCTCGTATATCGCCAGCACGAGGAAGAGAAGACCCGCTGCCGCGATCCAGGGAGTCATCCTCGGGTGAACTATGGCGTGCAGCTTGCCGGTGGCCAAAAGCCAGGCGAAGAAAACGGACACGCTCAGATACGTCAGACCGCGGGCCGCCCGGCGCGGAGACATCTCCAGCATCATGCCGACCCTCCCGTGAGCCATAGGGGACCTCAATAACCGAGCGGGTTAGTGGAGGTCCCCATATTGTACCGCTCCTCTCGATTAGCGCATTCCCGCCGATCCCCTGTCAAGTGCGTCGCCTCCGGCGGCGGCGATGGTTCGACCCGCGGTTCGGATAAAGCGAAATGCCGCAATCTATGGTACCTTTCACCCTGCAAGGATGTTTACTGTGGACGGAGCGAGATTGAAAGGACTGTGCTGAGATGAAGACACTGTTGCCGCGACCGAAGATGTTTCCGAGCCTTGCCTTGATTCTGTTCGCCGCCTGCGGCGCTTCTGCCCAAATCGCCGGCTCGAGTCCCGTCGCCGGCGACTCTCCGGCTTCTTTACCGTCCATCGAAGGAGTGCCCGCCCCGCGTTCGGCCGGCCTCGCGGAAATCGTCGCGGACCGCGACGGAGCGCTCGACGCCGGTATATTCACGCTCTATCGTTGGGACCGCTTCCCTACGATTCTCATATTCGATATGGCCGACTTCGAAGTTCAAAACCGCATGTTCTCGCGACTGGCCTTCTACCTCGAGAAAAACGGTTTCCGGGGTCGGCTTCTCAGCGACGCGCAGCTCGAAGGCAAGCACGGCTGGAATGCGCACGATTACGGCGCCGAGGGTCTCGCCGCATTTTACTCTGCGGCTGCGCGGGCGTCATTTCTTCTCGACCCCGAAGAGCTTCTCCTCGAAGACATAGCGATCCGCGAGGGCATCCTCGTGCGGCAGGGCGAAAACATCGCGGCCGGCGAGGGAGGCGTCCTGTCGATATGCAGGAACTCGTCGTATTATGAGCGGAGACTTCTTCTGGCCCACGAGTCGTATCACGGCATCTTTTTCGCTTCCGCCGAGTACAGTCGGTATTGCTTCAAAGTCTGGAGCGAGGCGAGCCCCGAGGAGCGCCGTTTCATGCGCACGCTGCTCTGGGCCCTGAGCTACGATTCCTCGGATCGCTACCTCGCGGTGAACGAATTTCAGGCCTATCTGCTCCAGCAACCTTCATCCATGGCGGCGGCCTATTTCAAGCGTGTGGCTGCGATCCTTCGGGACCCTAAGGAGGCGCCGCCGGTCGAGCTCGTCGTGCCCCAGCTGCTCGGGAGCGAGAAGCGACTCGAGTCCTTCCTCAAAGCGAACTTCGGCATAGCGGCGGGCGGCGCCTACACCATGCGCACGCTCGCGCGATAGGAGGAACGCCGTGCCGATCGGTCGACCATGGTTCGGATAGCGCTGATTTTCTAATTGATACTCAATATCATTGACAATTTCCGAAAGAAGCTGCATATTGCTACCGATACATAGTATCAATAGCCGGTTTTTCGAGGAGGGGTCATGAACTTCTTTGCTCTGAAGACACGGGGACTGGGCCTGGCGGCTTCGTTCCTGATCATGATAGCGGGCACGCTCGCGGCCGTGCCGGCGGCCGCCGAAACGGTCAAGGTGGTCGCCGCGGAGAACTTCTACGGCGACATCGTCGGCCAGATCGGCGGCGACCGGGTGAGCGTGGCGAGCATCATGTCCGATCCGAACGTCGATCCGCACGAGTACGAATCCAACGTGAACGACGCGAAGGTGATTGCGGACGCGAGCCTCGTCATCGAAAGCTCGGGCGGCTACGACGACTGGATGGACAAGCTCCTCGGCGCATCTCCGAATCCCGATCGGATCGTATTGAAGGGCTATGACATCGCAACGACGAAAATCCCCGAAAACGAACATGTGTGGTACGACCCCGACAATGCAATCGTGATTGCCGGAGCCGTGCAAAAGGCGCTCGCTAAACTCGATCCGGCCGACGCTCCCGCCTTCGAAAAAAACCTCGGAACCTTCAAGGCATCGGTGGAGAAACTCATCGGCCAGATGCGCAGGATCAGGGCGAAGTACAATGGAACCCCCATCGCCCTCACCGAGACCATCTTCCAGTACCAGGCCCGGCTCCTTGGGCTCGATATTCTGACGCCCCAGGAGTTTCAGAAGGCTGTGGCCGAAGGGAACGATCCCCCGGCGGACAGCGTCGTGCAGGCCGAATCCCAGATCGTCGGGAAGAAGGTCAAGGTCCTCGTCTACAACGAGCAGACCGTGATGGACGTCACGACGAAACTGCAGAACGATGCCCAGGCGGCGGGAATCCCCATCGTGCCGGTCACCGAAACCATGCCGCCGGACCTGCACTACCAGACATGGATGTCCGGACAGCTGGACGTGCTGGTACATGCCCTTGGAAAGTAAGGTCGCGGACTCCGACCGGTATTCCGTCGAGCTCCACGGCGTGACCATCCGCCTGGGCCGGACCACGGTCCAGGAAGGGATGGACATCGCGATCGAGGGCGGCGAGTTCGTCGCCGTCCTCGGCCCCAACGGCGCCGGTAAGAGCACTCTGCTCAGGGCCTTGCTGGGCCTCGTCAGGCCGAACGAGGGCGCGATCTCCGTCTTGGGAAGAAGCCCGAAGATCGGCAACCGGCGGATCGGCTACGTGCCCCAATTCCATTCCCTGGAGTCGGCCATGGTGCTGCGCTCCCGGGACATCGTGGGCTTCGGCCTGGACGGGCACCGATGGGGCATCGGGCTCGGAGGGCGGAAGCGTCGGGATCTGATCGATCGGACCCTCCGGGAAGTGGATGCCCTTGATCTCGCGGAGGCTCCATTCAGTCGGCTTTCGGGGGGCGAGAGGCAGCGGATGATTCTCGCGCAGGCCCTGCTCTCCGAGCCGCGCCTGCTTCTCCTGGACGAACCCCTGGCCAGCCTGGACATTCATCACGCTCAGGACATCGTAACTCTGGTGCATCGAACCTGCCGGAACCGGGGGGTCACCGTGCTGCTCGTCGCCCACGACGCCAATCCTCTCTTGCCCTTCGTCGATCGCATACTTTATCTGGCCAACCGGCGCTGCAGAATCGGACGGCCCGAGGAGGTCATCACGTCGGAAAGCCTGAGCGCCCTGTACGGAAGCAGGGTGGAGGTCGTCGAGACGCTCGGACGCCTCTTCGTGGTCGGGGCCGAGACCTGAAGCCATGATCGAGCTCATGCGCTATCCCTTCATGCAGCACGCCTTCCTGGCCGGTTCCTTCACCGCCCTGGGCGCCTCCGTCGTCGGCTTCTTCCTGATCAACCGGGGAATGACCTTCGCTTCCCACGCCCTGCCCAACATTGGTTTCGCGGGCGCGGCCGGGGCCGTCCTCCTGGGGCTCGAACCGGCGGTGGGTCTCTTCGCGTTCATCCTGATCGCGGCCCTGGCCTTCGCCTTCCTGGGCAGGGAAAACCGCGAGCGCGATATCGGCATAGGCGTGGTCATGTCTCTGGCCTTGGGGCTGGGCGTATTCTTCCTGGCCTCCTATTCGGGCTACGCCGAGCGAGTCTACGCCATCCTCTTCGGCAGCATACTGGGGATCTCCGAGAGGGAAGTGGTCGTCAGCGGGGCTCTGGCCCTCTTCACCCTGGCGGCGATGGGCATTCTATTCAGGCCTCTGCTCTTTTCCACAGTCGATCCGGAACAGGCTATGGCCAGGGGACTGCCCGTCAATTTCCTCAACATCGCCTTCATGGTCCTCGTCGCCGTCTCGGTGACCTCGTCGGTGCAGGTGACGGGCGCGCTCCTGGTCTTCGCCCTCATGGTGGCGCCGACAGCCATCGCCATGCGGCTTTCGCACCGTCCCGGCGTCATCATCGCCGCCTCGATCCTCCTGGGGCAGGTATTCGTGTTCTTGAGCATTCTCCTGGCCGGCCTGAGCTCGAGCTGGCCCGTGAGCTTCTTCGTGGCCGGTCTCACCTTCCTGAGCTATCTGGCCACCCGCCTGATCCAGGCCTTGGCCGCGGGACGCGGGAGAGAGGAGGCGTGATGGAAGACCTGATCCGCTCCCAGCTCTTTTCGAACGCGATCGTCGGAGGGACGATGGTGGCCGCGGTCGCCGGTCTGGTCGGGTACTTCCTGGTGCTGCGCGCCCTGGCTTTCGCCAGCGAGGCCCTGACCGACATAAGTTTCGCCGGGGCCACCGGCGCGGCGCTCCTCGGCGTCAGCCCCATCGCGGGGATGGTGGTGCTCGGCCTGGGTGCCGTGCTCTGTCTGGGGCAGTTCAGCGAGCGCATGCGCGGCCGGGACATAGAGATCGGCATGGTCCTGTCCTTCGCCCTGGGCCTCGGAGTCCTTTTCCTCAATCTCTACGCTCATTCCAGCGCCGCCCATGCGGCCACGGGGGTGAAGGTGCTTTTCGGATCACTCATGAGTGTCAAAGCCGGAGATATCGCCGTCACGGCGGTCCTGGCCGCCGCCGTCGTCCTCTGCCTCGCCGTCATCGGTCGCCCTCTGCTCTTCGCCTCGGTGGATCCTACGGTGGCTCAGGTCCGCGGCGTGCCCCTCCGCGCCCTGAGCATGGTCTTCCTGGCCCTTCTCGCCGTGACGACCGCAATCGGCGTCCTGGTGATCGGCGTCCTTCTGGCCGTGTCGCTTCTCATCGCTCCGGCGGCCTCGGCCGTCAATTTCGGCCGGCGGCCCGTCCCCGGCATCATGCTGGCCGTCGGCTTCGGCGTGGCCGTCGTGTGGATCGGTCTGATCCTGGAGTTCTTCGGCCCGTGGCGCCACGTTCCCATAGGCTTCTATGTCTCATTCCTGTCTTCTCTTTTGTACCTCGTTTCGTTACTCTGGAAGCGCTTCGTTTCCGGGGCGGCGGCCGGAGGGCCCGCCCACCCGGACCGCGAAGTCCGGCACGAAGCCTAGTAAAGAGGTCGATAGCGATATGGTGCAGAAAGGGCAGGCGCTCCCCGAGCGCATCGGGGAGCTCGAGCGGCACATCGAAACCATCATGGACGAATCGGGCCACCGCAGCACGAGCCAGCGCAAGCTGCTCGCGCACGCACTGGCAAGCCTCGCCCGGAGCGGCACGGGCTTCACGGCCGAGGAACTCTGGCAGGAGCTGCGTTCAGTGAGCCCCACCATAGGGCGAGCCACGGTCTTCCGCAGCGTAAAAACCCTCGTCGACCAGAAGGTGCTCGATTCCATCGATTTTTTGGACGGAGCCCGACTGTACCGGGCCTGCGGCCCGCGCCTTGCGAAGGGCGGCCACCATCATCACCTCGCCTGCCTCCATTGCAAAAAGATCAGCGAGTTCCATTTTTGCCTGGGCGAGGACGAATTGAACCGCATCGCCTGCGACGAGCACTTCAGAATGCAGACCCACTCGCTGACGATCTACGGCCTTTGTGCGGCCTGCTCCAGGACCGAGGCGAGAGCCAAAGGAACGAAGCCGCCGCCCGCCTCGGGGTAGCGGCCCGCTATGCCCTGCTCTTGTCCAGGGGGACCAGGAGCAGCGGCGTCTGAATGCGAGTCGCGACCTCGGCCGCCACGCTGCCTTCCCAGAACGCATCCACCCCGGCCCGGCCATGGGTGCCCATGACCACCAGGTCGGCCGAGATGCGACGCAGGGCTGCGATGATGGTCCGGGCCGGATCACCGCGGGCGGTCTCCGACTCGACCTCGATTCCGTTCCGGGCCAGTTCCTCGGCCTTGCTTTCGAGGTATGCCTGCGCGGCGGCACCTTCCACCTCCAGTTCGGTCCGCGTGCCTCCCGGAAGCAGGATCGAAACGGCGGCATTGGAGCCGGACAGATCGCTCACCTTCGGCACCACCATGAGCAGATGCAGCCGGCACTTCAGGCCCTTCGCGAGCTCGGCGGCGATAGGCAGGCCTCCCTCGTGATTCGGATCTCCGTCGATCGGGGCCAGGATGGTCTGAAACTCTCCGGTATTTTCCGTCTTTCGCCCTTCCTCCGAAGGATGGACTATGAGCACGGGGGTCTTTCCGAGTGTGATGACCTGCTGCGCTATGGCTCCGAACAGAAGCCTCCGCACTCCTCCCCTGCCGTGAGCGCACATGACGATGAGGTCGGGGGCCATCTCGGCGGAATGCTCGAAGATGCTGCGGGCCACGTCGCTGACTTCCGCCGTGTGCACATGGGTGGTCACGCGCAAGCCGGACAGCACGGGACGCCGGGAAACCTCGTCCAGATAGATGCCCGCCTCGTCCGGGGTCACGAGATGCCTTTCGCTGTGCACCTCCGAGGGCGCGTTCTTCTCGATCACGTGGACGAGCGTCACCTGCGCGTCGAGCTTCCTTGCCAGCCAACCGGCCGTCGTGAGGGCCGACTCGGCGAGCGCCGATCCATCCAGGGGAACGAGAATATGTCGAAGCATCTTTTCACCCTCCATTCTGTCCGCCCAAGTTGATTTGCCCGCCGAAGGTTTGGTACAGCAACACGAAGTTCAGGAAAAGTATAGTCACGGCGCAGAGGATTGCCAGGGTCGTGGTCGACCGCCGGTTTACGAGCGATCCCATGAGGGTCCGGTTCCTCGTGAACATGATGAGGGTGATGACGGGAATGGGCAGAGTGAAGCTGAGAACCACCTGGCTCAGCACCAGGGTCTTCGTGGGATCGAGGCCGAGAGCGATGGCGATCAGCGCGGGGATCATAGTCGCGATTCGACGGATCCACACCGGAATGCGAAAACCGACGAAGCCCTGCATGACGACCTGTCCGGCCATGGTGCCCACGTGCGAACTGGAAATTCCCGAGGCCACCAGGGAGATCAGGAACACCGCCGCCGCCCCTCCTCCGAGCAGGGGGGTGAGCGTCCGATAGGCCGTCTGGATTTCCGCGATATCGGTGTGGCCCGTGAGATTGAATACCTTGGCGGCCATGAAAAGCATGGCCATGTTCACCAGACCCGCGACGCCCATCGCAACGACGACATCGATGATTTCGAAGTGGAATATCCGGCGCTTGTCGTAGTCGTTGTGCGGAATGATGCGATTCTGCGTGAGACTGGAGTGCAGATAGATGACGTGCGGCATGACCGTGGCGCCGATGATGCCTACCGCAAGGAAGGCCGCGTCGTTTCCCGGCAGGCTCGGCACGAAGGAATGCACGAAAATCTGACCCCAATCGGGCTTGGCCAGCAGTGTTTCCACCACATAGCAGAGGGCGATCACGCCGGCGGTGCCGCCTATGAAAAGCTCCAGGCCGCGGAATCCCCGCTGCGTCGCCGCGAGAATCGCGAAAACGAGCAGCCCCGTGACGAGCGCCGCCAGCAGCAGGGGAATGTGCAGGAGCAGATTGAGCCCTATTGCCGCCCCGAGGAACTCCGCCAGGTCCGTCGCCATGGCCGTGACTTCCTGCGTGATCCACAGAACGTAGCAGACCCAGCGGGGGAATCGCATCCGGCACATTTCGGCGAGGTTCTTTCCCGTCGCGATTCCCAGCTTGGCCGAGAGGCTCTGCAGGAGCATGGCCATCAGGTTGGCAAGGAGAATCACCCAGAGAAGGGCGTAGCCGAACTCCGCTCCGCCCTGGATGTTCGTGGCAAAGTTGCCCGGGTCGATGTAGGCGATGGATGCGATGAAGGCGGGGCCGATGAAGGGCAGAACCGCCAGCAGCCCTCTGCGCCGGCCGCTGATCGAGTCCCTCGCCGCCGACTGCAGTTTGGGATGGGAAAGCGCAGGATTGTCGGCACGGGTGCCTGGCTCAGACATCTTGTCCTCCTTCGATATTCCGCACGATGATCCGGCGCGCCGCGGTCCGCCCCAGCACGCGTCTCTGCCCGCCTGCGAACAGGGTGACGAGTCCGTCGACGGGCTCCACGTCGAGAATCTCGATCCTGGTCCCCACCCCTATGTGCATTTCCGAAAGATGGGCGAGGAGCCCCGGCTCGCGGTCGTCGGCCTCCACGAGCTCCGCCAGTGATCCCGCGGACAGATCGGAGAGGTGCACCCTGGGCGGTTCGCGGATGGATCCGTCGAGCGCCGGAATGGGAGAGCCGTGCGGATCGACCGAGGGATGTCCCAGGTATTCGTCTATGCGGCTCTCGAGATACTCCGAAATCGCGTGTTCCAGCTTTTCGGCTTCGTCGTGGACCCTGTCCCAGGGAACGCCGAGGGTTCGGGTCAGGAAGGCTTCCAGGAGACGATGGCGGCGGATCACGTCCAGAGCGGCCGTCCTGCCCGACTTCGTCAGAGTGACGCCCCGGTAGGGCTTGTAGGAGAGCAGCTTCAGGCCCGCCAGCCTCTTGATCATGCCGGTCACGGTAGGGGGCGAGTGTCCGACGCGATCGGCGAGCAGGGAAGTGGTCACCTGGCGGTGATCCAACTGGAGCGCGTAGGTCTCCTTGAGATAATTCTCTTCTGCTTCGCTTCTCATTTCAACCACCCTAATTTGCCATTTAGGTAATGCTAAACTACTGCCGCGGCGGCGCCCCGTCAACACTCGTCGATCCTTTTCGAGAGCAGGCACGTCCATCGGAAAACACGGCCTTCCGGCGGCACCGCGCGGTCCGCGCGGAGGCCGGGGGGTGCTCAATGCAGGAAGGGGAGTCGGCCTTTCAGCATAGCGTAGCCGACGAAGGCGACGGAGTCCAAAATGGCGTGGGCGACGATCAGAGGGCCTACCCGCTTGAAGCGCAGAAAAAAGAGGGCAAAGACTGTCCCCATGACCGCGTTGCCGATGAAACCGCCGAAGCCCTGGTAGAGATGGTAGCTGCCTCGCAATAAGGCGCTCGCCGCTACTATCCACGGCAGGGCCAGAGCCATCTCGCTGAGCCGGGTCATCAGATAGCCGACCACGACGACCTCTTCCAAGAGGGCGTTCTGGACGGCCGCGAACAGGAGGACCGGCACTGTCCACCAGACGGAGGGGAGCGCCTCGGGGACCACCGTGGTATCGATGCCCAGCGCCCGGGATGCGAGGTAGAAGGCGAGTCCGGGTATTCCTATGAGCGCGGCGAGCCCCACTCCGGCTCCCAGGTCGCGTCCCGGTCGAAGAGCCCGGAGCCCGATCGGGTCCGCGTCGGCATCGCCGTCCCGCCGCAATAGATGTAGCGCCAGGAAGGCCGGTACCATTCCGAAGAAGATCTGCAGCAGCTGGAACGAGAGGTCCAGCCAGGGACGGCCCGCCGCCTGGGTAGGGTTGAGGGTGCTGGACTGGGCGGACAGCGGCTTGCCCGCGGTGAGCTTCCCGACCAGATCCACGATCGAGAAGACCGCGCTCTGCCCCAGGGAGACGCCGAGCACCAGCAGAATCTCGGCGCGCAGCATGCGCCTCTTGTTTTCGAGCACGGCTCGCTTCTCTCCTCCGCGGCGTCGATCGACCCGCCGACGCCATCGGTCTCAATCCTAGCGGATACCCGCGATAATTTCGAGCCTCGGTTGACAACGGCGGGCCTCGCTTCCCATAGTGCTTACCCTATGAGTATTGCGATCGTATTCGTTCTCGCGCTGGTGCAGGGTGCGGCTGAGCTTCTGCCCGTTTCGAGCTCGGCGCACGTCATCATCGTCGAAAAGCTCTTCGGGCTCGATCCGACTTCTCCGCAGTTGACCTTCCTTCTGGTGATGCTTCACACCGGAACGATGTTCGCCGTCCTCGTGTACTTCTGGCCGAGCTGGAGCAAGCTTCTTTCCAGGAGCAATCGGGACCGCGGCAACTTCGTGAAATCGGTGATCATCGCGACGATCGCGACCGGCCTCGTCGGCTTGGGGCTCCAATACCTCATCGAGCGTCTGGTCCTGGGCGGAGTCCGAGGAGCCGCCGTGGAGGATCTCTTCGGCAATCTGTGGATCATATCCACGGGACTCGCTCTCGTCGGCATCCTCATCATCGTGGGGGGGCTCACAGGATCTCGGCCGGGAGAATCCAAGGCCGGCGCGAACATGAAGCCTTGGACGGCAGTTCTGATCGGGGCAGTCCAGGGGCTGGCGCTGCCCTTCCGGGGATTCTCCCGATCCGGCTCGACGATATCGGTCGGGCTCCTGGCCGGATTGAACAGATGGCGTGCCGAGGTCTTCAGTTTCGCCCTCGCCTTCGTGCTGACGATTCCCGTCGTCGCCAGGGAGGCGCTGCGTCTCCGGAACATAGCTCCCTCGGCCGCCCCGGGATCGGACCATCGTGCACTCGTGAATGGAATCGTCGGCATGATACTGAGCTTCGCCGCGGGTAGCTTGGCCATTCGATGGCTTTCCGCCTGGCTCGAAAAAGGCCGATGGAGCCTCTTCGGCCTCTATTGCATCGCCCTGTCGATAACCCTGTTTGTGTTTGCCTTCAGGGGGCTATGACCACTTTCGTGCCGTAGGCGACGATCGAGCTTCCGGCGAAGGGGTCCGGAACGGGCGAGGCGTCGGCAGTCGCGGCGGGCGGTGTGACGGCCTCGGTCGTCTGAGGGAATATCGAGCCCGCTTGTTGACACCCGTGGGCCCGCGGGCGGTATCTTTGCCTGAGCACTCATGACACAAATTTCGTCCGCTTTTTCGAAAGGATCAATGCCGAACGGATCGCCCGTCCGAGATTGGAAATAGGGGGACTTGGGATGCGGCTGCGCTCGCCTTCGCTCTCCGCCCGGCGCTCCGAAGCGATCTCGGGATATCTCTTCATTCTGCCGGCGGCCCTGGTCCTGGGCGTTTTCGGACTCTTTCCCCTCTTTTTCAACATCTACATAAGTCTGTTCAACTGGCGGATAAGGCACTCGACCTTCGTCGGGCTGGGGAATTACGGGGAAATATTCGGCGGCTTCCCGCCCTTCCTCATTCTGGTCGCGTCCGTGGCCCTGATCGCGGGGGGCTTCGTCCTGGCCGCGGGAAAGCGCCGGGCATGGATTCGCCTGCCGGGGCTGGCGCTTCTTCTCGGAGGCCTGGGGGGACTGATCTTCGACCTGCCCCGGATCAATGTCCTCGGCGATCCCGACATGATGAGATCGTTCCGGGTCACGGTCTGGTATTCCCTGGGGACGGTTCCGGTCCAGCTCTTCCTGGGCTTTCTGATCGCCGTCGCCCTGCAGGGGAAGTTCAAGGGCCGGCAGGTCTTCCGCGTCATCTATCTCCTGCCCTTCATCGTGCCGGCGGTCGCCACGGCCTCGGTCTTCGAGCGATTGTTTTCGCTCAGTCCGGACTCCTGGGCGAACCAGGTGCTCGCCCTCGTCGGCATGCATCCCCTGCAGTGGCTGCGCGAGTACAAGGGAATCTTCGAACTGCTCCTGGGATGGGCCCCGGCGAGCGGAGCGGGCGGCGTGCCGGAGTACTGGTCGACCTGGGCGGCGGGGCCGAGCCTTTCCCTCTTCAGCATCATGTTCTTCAACTACTGGGTCTACGTCGGCTACTACGCCCTGATCTATGCCAACGCCCTGGCCGCCGTGCCGCGCCGGCTCTACGAAGCCGCCGCGCTCGACGGGGCCGGGTTCCTGACGATGCTGCGTCGCATAACCCTGCCCCTGGTTTCGCCCAGTACGTATTTTCTCTCGATCCTCGGAATCATAGGCACCTTCAAGTCGTTCAACAGCATCTATATCCTCCGGGATCCCTCCACGGGCGGCGCTGCCGATCCCATGAGCGTCTACATCTTCTTCCAATTTTTCCACGACGGGCGCTTCGGCTATGCCGCGGCCCTGTCCGTGGTCCTGTTCGCCATCGTCGCCGGATTGACGGTGACGCAGAGGCGCAGCATGGAAAAGCGAGTATTCTTTGATTGAGCCCGAGACGAAGCGCACTCTCCGGAGCGGCCTGCGGTACCTGATCCTCGGCCTCGGCGCCTTCGTCTGTCTCATGCCCTTCGTGTACTTGCTCGCCAACTCGCTCAAGACCTACGCGGAGACGGTCACCCGGGTGAGCCCCGATCCCTTTTCGCCCGAGTTCTGGCCCGCTCTGCCCCAGTGGGCCAACTTCGCCCAGGTCTGGCTCGGCGACGCCTTCGGGCACTATTTCATCAACAGTTTCATCATCAGCCTGGTGACCCTCGCCGGGACTCTCGGCACGTCCTCGCTGGCGGCCTATGCCTTCGCGAAACTGAGGTTCCCCGGCAAGGAGACGATTTTCTCGATCTTTCTCCTCACCCTGATGATCCCGGAGACGGTGACGCTCATCCCCAATTTCCTGGTCGTGAGCTACCTCGGCTGGATCGACCGGCTCGCCGGCCTGACCGTCCCCTTCATGGCGAGCGCTTTCTACATCTTCCTCCTGCGCCAATTCTTCCGCCAGGTACCCGATTCCCTCCTCGAGAATGCGCGCATGGACGGGGCGAGCAATATTCGCATTCTCCGCTCGGTGGTTCTCCCCCTGTCGCGGGCCCCCCTCTTCACCGTGGCCTGTCTGGACATCGCCTCCTCGTGGAACTCGCTCCAATGGCCCCTCGTGGTGGTGCAGACGCCCAGGTGGCGCCCGATCTCCGTGGGACTGGCCAGACTGATCTCCGAAGCCGGACCGCAGATACAGCTCCGCATGGCCGGCGCCTTGATCTCTCTCCTGCCTATCGTGATAGTCTTCGTCATCGCCCAGCGCCAGATCATCGAATCGATCAGCAGCGCGGGCATCAAGGAATAGGTCCGGCAGCGTGCCGCAAACGTCGAGTTTGTCGGCGCTCTGCCGATGCCCGATATGGAGGTACCATGAAAGGAACAGCCTGGAAACTCCTGAGCCTCGCGATGCTCGCGTCGACGGCCGCCCGCGGCGGCCTGGGCGCGCAAGGCTTCGACACGTTGAACCTGAAGGGCACAGTCGTCACGTATTGGTATCAGCACAATCAGGGTCGGGAAACCGCCCTCAAGAAGATGATCGACCGCTTCAACTCGACCAACCCATGGGGGATCAGGGTCAGGGGCGAGTATGCCGGCGGCTACAGCGACATCGCAAACAAGATGACCGCGGCCATAGCCGGGGGATCGACCCCGGACCTGGTCGTCGCCTACCAGAACGACGCGGCCACCTACGAGCTGAGCGGGGCCCTGGTCGACCTCGATCCCTATGTCTCCGATCCGAAGTTCGGCTTGTCCAAAGCCGAGCTCGAGGACTTCTTCCCGAGCTTCCTGGCTCAGGATGTCAACAAACAATTCGGCGACAAACGCCTGGGCTGGCCGCCCAACAGGTCCATCGAAGTCCTGTACTACAACGCCGACTGGCTCAAAGCCCTGGGAATCGCCGCCCCGCCCAGAACCTGGGACGAATTTTACGCCGATGCGAAACTGGCCACCGATCCGGCCAAGGGCACCTACGGCTGCGACATCAGCCTCGACGCTTCGAACGTCTTCGCCCAAGTCATAAGCCGGGGAGGCGATTTCCAGGCTCCGGGCGGCGACGGCTACGCCCTGGACAACCCGCAGATGCGGGCCTCCTTCGCCCTGTTCCGGAAGATGTTCAAGGAAGGCAGCGCGAAGAAGATAGCCGAACAGTACGGCGACCAGACCGACTTCGCCGACGAGAAGGTCCTCTTCACGATGGGCTCGACCGCGGGCATACCCTTCTACGATCTGGCGATCAGGCAGGGCTTCAAAGGAGGTTTCGCCTGGAGCGTCGCGGCGATCCCGCACACGACGGCCAAGGCGGTCCTCAACATCTACGGCGCCTCGGTCAGCATCGTGAAGTCGACACCCGAAAAGCAGCTCGCGTCCTGGCTCTTTCTGCGCTGGATGAGCGAGAGCGCCCAGCAGGCCGAATGGGTTCGCGTGTCGAATTACTTCCCCGTTCGCAAGTCCACGGCCGGCCGGCTCGGGGACTATCTGGCGAAGCATCCCCAGTTCGCCGCGGCCTGGGAGACCCTCCTGTCGAGCGACCAGAAGGCCGAGCCGCAATTCCTGGGCTACGATCAGGTTCGGGACGCCATAAGCTCCGCGTACAACGCCGTCCTGGACGGAGCCGATCTGGACTCCACTCTCGCCGACCTCGACGCCAGGGCCAACAGAATCTACCGGCAATCCAAGCCGTAAATTGGGATGATGGAGGATGCCGATGGCATACGATTTCGAGACATCGATCGACCGGAGCGAAGCCGGCTCCTCCAAGTGGGAACAGATGAAGGGATGGAAGCCCGAGGTATCCCGGTCGGTCGTGCCCTTCTCCGTCGCCGACATGGAGCTGAAGAATCCGCCCCAGATCGTCGAGGGGCTGAAACGCTATCTCGACACGGCGATTCTGGGCTACACGATACCGACCGGGAAGTACCTGGACGCGGTTCGCGGATGGATGAAGAGACGGCACGACTGGGATATCGAGAGCGAGTGGATACTCGGTTCGGAAGGCGTCGTCGCCGCCTTCTTCTCCGCGATCAGGGCCTTCTCCGATCCGGGAGAGGGCGTGATCATCCAGACGCCGGCCTATTATCCGTTTTACCGGGCCATCGAAAAGAACAATCGCAGACTGGTCCGGAATCCTCTGATCCAGGCGGGCGGGACCTATGTCATCGATTACGAGGACCTGGAGCGCAAGGCCCGCGACGGCCGCAACCGAATCCTCCTCTTCTGCAGTCCGCACAACCCGACGGGGCGCGTGTGGAAGCCCGAGGAGCTGGCCAGGGTCGGCGAAATCTGTCTGCGAAACCGCATAACGATCGTCTCCGACGAGATTCATTTCGATCTGGTCATGCCGGGGCACAGGCACACGGTCTTCGCGAAGGTTTCGGAGGAGCTCTCGAACAACATGATCGTGTGCACCGCGCCGAGCAAGACCTTCAACCTGGCCGGCATGCACGCCTCCAACATCGTCATTCCCGACCGGAAGCTGCGCGAAAGGTATCGAAGCGAGGTCGAGGCCCAGGGTTTTTTCTCGCTGAGCATCCTGGGCTACAAGGCATGCGAGATCGCGTATACGGAATGCGAGGACTGGCTCGATCGGCTGCTCGTTCACATCCATCGCAATCACCTGGAGTTGAAGAAATATATCGAAGGGAATATTCCGGCGATCAGGGTCTTCGACCTGGAGGGAACCTATCTGCAGTGGATGGACTTCCGGGGGCTCGGCCTGGACAAGGACAGGCTGGAGCGATATCTGCACGAGAAGGCTGAGCTGTTCTTCGACGAAGGCTACATCTTCGGCGAGGAAGGAGCGGGCTTCGAGCGGATGAATCTGGCCTGCCCGACCGCGACCATGATGGACGGCCTGCACCGGCTCGGCCGCATGGTCGCGGACCTCAAGAGCTGAAGCGCCCTGCGGCCCGCCCGGATACACCCCGGACGCCGGCTCCATCGGGCGGAAACTGGGGAAGGCGGGGGGCGGGTCAATCCTTGCCCGACAGCTTGTCGAGGGCGGTCTGGTACATGTCCTCGACCGACGAGGCCATCCTGAAATCCGGCCACCCGGTCATGAGCTTCTCGCAGGCGCTCTTGAGCTCGGCCCAGCGGGATTCGAGCTTCAGGGGCAGGAGGCCGAGGTAGAGGCTTTCCGGGAGGAAGGAGTCCTTGGGATACCGCGCTTCGGCCGCCCGGGCGATCCCCAGTATCTCCTCGTAGCAACGTTGGGTGAGGGCAGTGTCGGAGAAGTAGTCGGTGGCCTTCCGGCTCATCTCGAAGAGGAGAATCTGCATGTTCCACATGGCCTGCACCGGAGTGTTGCCCGCATAGCCGCGCGGGTCGGAGGTGTAGGCCGCCGTCGCCGCCTGGACGTCCGCGAAACCGAAATCGTGCGGCCGAGTGGCCATGTCGGCGAAGCCGTAGAACTCGCCGTCGATCCGCGAACGCAATCTCTGGAGCGAGGCCACGATGCTCGCGATCTCGTGCTGCTGCCGCTGCCGCTTGAAGTCCTTGAGGAAGCGATAGGCGGCCTCGAGCCCCGCCTGCGGCTTCTGGTAGGCGGGGTCGAGCTCGGCCGCCTTCTGGAACTGGGAGGCCGCCGCTTCGTAGCCTCCGGCGTCGAGCTCGGCGAGCCCGCGGTAGTATGCGGCCGCGGCGTCCGGCACGGAGGTTCCTCCCGAGTTCGGCGCCGGAGCGACGCCGATGCCCAGGGCGCCCAGGATGCCCGAGGCGATCTTCCGTTCCAGTTCGAGGACCTCTCCGGTCGAGCCCTCGGCGCGTACGGCTCCGAGCACGACGGCGCTCTGCGTATCCACGAGCCTCGCCTCGATGCGGAGCGACTGCCCCGAAGCCACGAAGGAGCCGTAGACGATCTTCGTCGCCGCCAGCATCTCGCCCACGTGGACGGCGTCGCTCTCCCGGATGAGGCCCGAAAGTTCGAGCTGCTGCTCGGCCAGGACCTTGGCGAGGCGTTCGCGCTCGACCACCGTGACGGCGCCCGAGGCCACGATGTCGGTGGTGAGCATGTCGGAGAGCCCGACGCGCAGCCAGTCGAAATCCGTGGCCTTGGCGATATTGTCGAAGTAAAGGATGGAGAGAGTGGGGCCCCGGGCCCCGGACGCGCTCTGGCCCGCGGCCGCCGGCTGCGGACCAGAGCCCGGCTCGGACTGCGGAGACGCGAAGGTGCCGGCCGCGGTGAAGGCGAGCAGTAGGAGAGTTTTGCCGAATACGGGAATGAACTTCGAGAGCTCGCCGCAGCATCGCGCCGAGCGGCCGGAGCCGGCGCGGCCGGCTTCCGCATCCATCGCGGGATCGGAGCAGATTTCCATGACCCCCAGTATAGTCCATGAAGCCGCATGCGTCTCGACCCGAGATGGTCGTCCGACTTTTGTAAAGGCCCCGCTATGCTATATTATTTCCTCCGCGGAAGCAGGAGTCATCATGTCGGATCCGAAAGAAAACACTGCGAGAACCGTCCTCCTCGTGGAGGACGAGACGATCATCGCGCTGAGCGAAAAAAAACGTCTCGAGAAAAACGGATATCAAGTCGTCCTGGCGAATTCCGGCGAGGAGGCGGTCGGCGCCGTTTTGGCGGGAAGCGATATCGATCTCATCCTCATGGATATCAACCTGAAGGGTGAAATCGACGGAACGGAAGCCGCCGAGAAAATTCTGAAAATGAGGGAGATCCCCGTAGTCTTCCTGTCGAGCCACGCGGAACCCGAGATAGTTTCGAAGACGGAAAAGATCACGTCCTACGGTTACGTGCTGAAGGGTTCCAGCATAACGGTCCTCGACGCATCGATCAAAATGGCGTTCAGGCTGTTCGAAGCGTATCAGGAGATAAAGAAGAGCTCCGAAATCATCCGTGAGCGCAATCGCCTGCTGGAAACCATCGTTGAGAGCTTTCCCGGCGCAGTCTTCTGGAAAGACAGGGATCTCGTCTACCGGGGCTGCAATACCGCCGAGGCCAGGGACGCCGGCCTCGGCTCGCCCGCCGACGTGATAGGCAGGACCGATTACGACCTCGACAGGGGGGATTACGACGCCGACTATTACCGAGACACCGACCGCATCGTGCTGAATGACGGAAAGCCGATATTCCGAATCGCGGAAGTCTACGACAGGGGCGGCGGCGGGATAGTGCAGTACGAGACGAACAAGTTTCCCCTCTTCGACGCCGAGGGGAACGTCTCGGGCGTATTCGGGGTTTCGGTCGACATCACGGAGCTCAAGCTCGCGCAAGAGAAGCTCGTGACATCGAACGAGATGCTGCTGAAGGTCCTGGATTCCATTCCGCAGTTCATCGCCTGGAAGAACAGGGACTCGGAGTTCCTCGGCTGCAACGGCAATTACGCCGACTTTTTCGGATTGCCCGATACGCGATCGATAATCGGAAAAACCGACTGGGATCTGCCCATGAACAAGGAAGAAACCGAAAAATATCGCAAAGATGACCTCTTGGTAATGGAAACCGATACTCCCCGATATCATATCATCGAAAAAAACGCCGACGCGAAGGGGCGGGAAGTCTGGCTCGACACCAACAAGATTCCGCTCCACGATCCCCAAGGCGGCGTGAACGGCATCCTGGTCGCTTTTTCGGACATCACGCATCGCTGGGAGGCCGAGAAGACCCTGATGGAGAGCGAAGATCTCTATCTGTCGATTCTCAACGCGTCCCCCGACGGCATCGCCATCACGGATCTCGCGGGCGGCATCACCATGGCCTCTCCCAAGATTCTGACTATGTTCGACTATGAGCGGGACGAATTGATCGGCCGTTCGATCGCGGATTTCGTGGTCCTCGAGGAGCGCGATCGGGTCCTCGCCGCCGTCTCGCGCCTTGCCCGCGGCGCAGCGACCGAACTGGGCGAATACGATGCGATGAGCCGGGACGGAACCCGCCGCACGATCGAGATCAATGCCGGCTCCGTCCGCAATACCGCCGGGGAGAGCTGGAGAGTCGTGTTCATCATCCGGGACATCTCCACGCGCAAGGCCGTCGAGGACTCTCTGCGCGCGAGCCACGATCTGTTGAAAGCCATCACCGACGCGGCCCAGGATGCCATCGTCATGATGGATCGGAACGGAGCCGTAGCGTATTGGAGTCCGGCCGCCGAAAGAATATTCGGATACTCCGCGGAGGAGGCAGTCGGCAGGAATCTCCACAGGCTGCTGGCGCCCGAAGGGTACCTCGACCGGATCGAAGCCGGTCTGAAAAAATTCCATTCGACCGGCAGCGGCACCTATATCGGAAAAACGAGCGAAACCGTCGGTCTCACGAAGGTCGGCGCGGAGCTGGTCGTCGAAATGACCCTCGCGGCCCTGAATATCGGCGGCGCCTGGAATGTAGTCGCGGTGATCCGCGACATCACCGAACGAAAGCAGAAGGAAGAGACGATCATATCGCTCCTCGAGGAAAAGGATCTCATCCTCAAGGAAGTGCATCATCGGATCAAGAACAACATGGGCACGATCCGATCGCTGCTCACCCTCCAGGCGGGAGTCCTGAAAGACCGAGGAGCCGTCACCTCGCTCGAGGACGCCGCCGTGCGCGTCCAGAGCATGATGGTCCTCTACGACAAACTGTATCAGTCCTCGAGCTTCACCGCCGTCTCGGTGGGGGAATACATTCCCGCATTGGTCGAACAGGTCGTGGCCAACTTCCCGAGTGCCGGTTCGGTGAAAGTGGAGACGAACGTGGAGGATTTCGACCTGAGCTCCAAGACCCTTCAGCCGCTCGGCATCATCATCAACGAGCTCATCACGAATACGATGAAATATGCCTTCGTCGGCCGGACCGGGGGAGTGATTCGAATATCCGCGAGGCTGTCGGGAAATCGCGTATCCATCGGCATCGAAGACGACGGCGTCGGCATACCCGAGTCGGTCGATTTCGAGAAATCGACGGGCTTCGGCCTGATGCTGGTGAAAACCCTGACGGAACAGCTGAGAGGGGAAATCCGGATGGAAAGAGGGAAGGGCGCCGGGTTCGTCCTGGAATTCGAGAAGGCGGCGTCCGCCTAAGAGTGCAGTCCAATACGGGTCATTCCGTGAAGACCAGATGCCGTGCGGCGCCATTGTCTTCCGCGTAGACGCCGCGATACTCGGGGGGGAGCAGGCGGGCGAGGCGGCGCATGATTTCGTCCGCGGCCTCGACGCGGCCGCGGCGCCTTTCGCCGGGGGCCGGGGCGCGCAGCCGAAAGCTCTCGCCGACCCTGAATCGGAAATCGGTTCTCCGGAAGGATTTGACGTTTTCCCAGAAATGTTCCCCGCCGTAATGGGCCACCGGAACGATCGTCGCTCCTTCTCGGAGAGCCAGCTGGACGATGCCGGCCCGGCCGCGCTGGAGTCTTCCATGGCCGCTTCTCGTCCCTTCCGGGGCGACGGCGAGAATCCTGCCTTTTTTCAGGGCTTCGTGAGCCTTTCTCATCGCCGACAGATCCACGGAGCTCCGGTCGAGGGGAATGGCGTCCCAGGCCCATGCGAGGGCCGCGATGAGGGGGTTGTCCCAGGTTTCGCGCTTCACCATACCGACCAGGTCCCGCGGATAGAGGAAGGTGTAGATGAGCGGCACCTCGAGGAAGTTGATGTGATTGAGCACGATGATGAGAGGCCCCTCGCGGGGAATCTTTTCCAGCTCCCGGGCGTCCACCCGGCAGAGCGCCCCCAGGACGAGCTTGACGATGGGGCTGACCAGCCGGGAAACTCGCTTCACGATCGCGGTGCGGCGGGAGCGCCGCAGAACACGCGCAGCTTGGAGCCTATGCATTCCGCGATTATGCTCTCGCCGTTCGTGCAGATCGTCTCGCCGTCGGCGTGGACCACCAGGCCTCCCGCGGGGGCCCGAATCTCGAAACGGGCGGAGCGCGCCATTCTCACCTTGGGATGCGTCGCCTGCGTGCCTTTCGTGTACATGAGCATGAGACCGAGCATTTCCCGCCTCGTCAGACTCTCCGCCATGCAGAGATCGAGCAGCCCGTCGCGGGCGTCGGCGCAGGGGGCCATGTAGAAGGCTCCGCCCATGCGCTTGCCGTTCATCACGGATATCTGATGGCTCTTCTGCCGTATGATATCCGAGCCGAAGGCGACCGAGACTTCGGGCGCTTCGGGATAGGCTATCATGGTTTCGACCGCGCCGAGGACGTAGGCCATGAAGCCGTGCACGTGCCGCATCCTCGCGGCCGCGAGTCCGACGGTGGTGTCGAATCCTACGCCGAGACCATTGCCGAAAAATCTGCCGCCGGGATAGTCCCCTCCCACGACCAGGCCCACGTCGACGAAACGGGAGTCGCCGGCGGCGAGCAGGTCGGCGCTCCTGTCGAGCTCCCTCGGCATATCCGAGCCGTACTCGAAATCGTTGCCCCGCCCCACGCCGAACACCCCGAGGACGGGGATCTTCTCTCCGCGCTTCTCGGCGTCCATGAGACCGTTGATGACCTCGTTGGTGGTGCCGTCGCCCCCGCCCGAGGCGATCTCCGTGAACCCTTCGCGGGCTGCCTCGCGGGCCAGCTCCGTCGCGTGCCCGACCGCCTTGGTGAGGTAGAGCCGATAGTCGATGCCCCGGCCGCGGAGGAGGGCCTCCACCTCGGGGAGCCGGCCGGCGGCCTTGCCCTGGCCGGCCGTGGGATTGTAGATCAGTTTGCAGCGCCGTGGTGCCATGGTTTTACCGATCATCTCATGATTCGAGCGATTTTTCGTTCAGGCTGCGACGCAGCCTCAGTAGCCGGCGGTCAGAGAGCGGATCAGGGCGATCGCCGGCTGGGGGAAGATGCCGAGAGCCAGGACCACGAAGACCGTGACGAGGAACACCGCTCCCGCGAGGCCGAGGATGCGCTTCGAGCCTCCCGATCCGATTCCCGGGGAAGAGGCGCCGAGTGCGCCGCTTTCCCGATCGGCCGGACGATACATGATCGAGACGATCCTCAGATAGTAGTAGATCGAGATCGTGCTGTTCACGGCGAGGAGGACGGCCAGGACCCAGAGGAAGGCGCCCTCTCCGGCCGCGAAGATCAGGAACTTGCCCATGAAGCCCGCCGTCAGCGGCAGACCGGCCAGCGAGAGCAGCGACACCGCCAGTCCCGCGGCGATGCCGGGACGCCGGGCGGCGAGAGCGCGATAGCTTTCGACCTCGTCCGGTTCCTTGCCCCCGCCGGAGAGCGCGGTGATCGCGGTGAAGGCGCCGAGCGTCGACGCGAAATAGGCCACGAGGTAGAAGCCTACCGTCGGCGCCGCCTGGCTCCCCCCCGCGACGAAAGCGATGAGAATGTAACCGATATGCGCGATGGACGAGTAGGCCAGCACGCGCTTGATCCGGCCTTCGCGGAGGGCCAGGAGATTGCCGACGAACATCGAGAGGCCGGAGATCAGCGCGAAGGCCCAGGGGTAGACGCCGACCGAAGCTATGCCGAGAGGGGCGAAGAAGCGCACGAGGAATACGACCATGGCTCCCTTCGAGACCGTGGCCACGAAGGCGGTCACGGGGGCGGGAGCCGCGTCGTAGATGTCCGGCGTCCAGAAGTGGAAGGGCACGAGGGCGAGCTTGAAGCCGATGCCGACCGTCATGAAGCCGAGGGCGGCCAGGGAGAGAACGTCGAGGGGCCCGGCGGACAGAGCGTGCGCCATGACGGTCACCTGGAGGCTCCCCGTGTCCATGTACGCCAGGGCCATGCCGAAAAGCAGGAAGGCCGAGGAGACTCCCGCGAGGATGAGGTACATGAAGCTCGCCTGCGCCCCTCCCGTCCGCTCGCGCCTGTAGGCAATGAGGGTGAAGAGCGCCGTGCTCAGAAGTTCGAGGCCGAGGAAGAGGGTGACGAAGCTCGTACTCGACGCGAGGATAGAGGCGCCGAGCGAGGCGAGGATGAGGAGGAAATAGTATTCCCCGCTCTCGCCGGGCCTGCGTCTCAGGTAGGCGTAGGAAATCAGGGCCACGACGAGGGTCGAGGCGATGATGAGGGCCTGCGCGAACAGGGTGAAGCCGTCGACGGCGACGAGGGCGGCTATCGAGCGCGGCGCGACGCTCCACGCGAAACCGACGGAAGCCAGAGAGGCGGCCAGGAAGACGAGGCCGGCGACGAAGGCGATTCCGTACCTGCCGCCTCCGAAGGCGACCGCGAGGAGGACGACGATCGCGCCGCCGGCCAGGATGACCAGGGGTGCCAGGCCGAGAAGATCGATCGATGTCATGGTAGGGCTCCCGGGAGGAGGCCGAGGCCGGCGGCCACCGAGCTTAGCAGTCTGAGGGCCCCCTGCGGGTACAATCCCAGCCAGAAAAGGCCGGCGACCATGCATCCCAGCGTCGCGACCTCCAGGGCGCCGAGATCGGGCACGACCAGCTTTTCGCGCGGCCCGCCGTGGAAGGCCAGCTGGAACATCCGGAGGGCATAGACCATCGCCACGACGAGACCGAGGCCCGCGACGACCGCGGCCGCCGGAATGACGCGGAAACTGCCGAAGAGAACCAGGAACTCCCCGATGAAGTTGCCCAGACCGGGCAGCCCGAGAAGGGCGAGGGTGAGCACGAGGCCGAAGGCCCCCATGCGGGGCGCCTGGGTCCAGAGGCCTCCCATGCGGTCGAGATCCCGCGTGTGGATCCTGTCCTGGAGCGAGCCCACGAGTATGAAGAGGGCGCCCGTGCCCAGCCCGTGGCTCAGCATCTGGATGACCGATCCGGAAAGCCCCTGGGCGTTCATCGCGAAGACTCCGAGGAGGACGAATCCGAGATGGCTGACGCTCGTGTAGGCCACGAGACGCTTGAGGTCCTTCTGCGTGAAGGCCATGAAGCCGCCGTAGACGATTCCCGCTACGCCTATCCACATGGCGATGGGGGCGAAGGTACGGGAGGCGTCGGGGAAGAGCGGAATGACGAAGCGGATGAGGCCGTAGCCCCCGGTCTTGAGGAGAAGCCCGGCGAGTATGACGCTCCCTGCCGTGGGAGCCTCGGTGTGGGCGTCGGGCAGCCACGCGTGGAGGGGGAAGGCGGGGAGCTTGACCGCGAAGGCCGCGAAGAATCCGAGCATGAGAAGCATCCCGGCCTGCGGCCCCAGGGCCGTGTCCAGGAGCACGCGATAGTCGAAGCTGTAGGTGCCCGTCGCCCTGCCGTGGACGATGTAGAGGCCGATGATGGCCACGAACATGAGAAGTCCGCCGATCTGCGTGAACAGGAAGAACTTGATCGCGGCGCGATGCCGGCCCTCGTGGCCCCACAGATCGATGAGGAAGTACATCGGAATGAGCATGAGCTCCCACATGAACGCGAAGAGGAAGAGGTCGATGGAGAGGAAGACGCCGTTGATCCCGGCCAGGACGAGGGTCAGGGCGAGGTGGAACATGGCGACCTTGTTCCGTATCCCCTTCCAGGAGGCCAGCACCGCGGCGATGCCGAGAAAGGCAGTCAGGGCCACGAAAAGGAGCGACAGGCCGTCGAGGCCCAGGGTGAAGGCGATGCCGAAAGCGGGTATCCAGGCGTGAGTCTCGACCAGGAGCCAGCCGCCCGAGGCGGACTGCGCGCCGCCTCGGGCGGCGTAGACGATCCAGAGCGCGGCCGCCATGACGAGATTCAGGGCGTTGCCGGCCAGGCAGACCCATCGCGCGAAGGCGGGCCGCCTGTCCCCCGCGATCAGGATGAGCAGGCCCGAGACCAGGGGGATGACGATGAAAAGGCTGAGTGTCATAGGACCACCGCCGCCGCGACGATGAGCGCGGCACCCAGGGCGAGAGCGGCGACGTAGAGGCGGATCCTCCCGGTCTGGCTCCTGCGCAGAAGAGTGGAGAACCACAGATTCAGCTCTCCGAGCCCGTCGGAAAGGCGATTGACGATGTCCCGCCGGTTCATGCGGGCGATCCATTCGAAGGGGCGCTGAATCAGATACTCATAGGCCGTATCGAAACCCCAGCCCCGGCGGAAGAAGGCCGCGAACCCGCCTTCGGCCCGCCGGGCCGTGCGGCCGGCGCTCCGGGCGATGAGCCAGGCGAAGGGTATGCCGAGGAGCGTGACAGCGATCGACAGGGCCGAGAGCGCCGCGTCCCTGCCGCCGCCCGACTCGACCGCGCCGGGCAGCACGGTTCCAAGGAAGCTCGAGATCAGGGGGAGGCCCCCGAGGAAGCGCGGAAAATCGAGCAGACCCCCGAAAACGCACAGCGCCGCGAGAACGGCGAGGGGAATGCCCATCGTCAAGCCTGTCCGCATCGGCGACTCCCCTCCGAGCGTCTCGTGCGCGTTGTGAGCCTCAGCTCCGTCGCGAACCAGAGGTTCGTCGCGAACCAGAGGTTCGCGTCCGGTGCGGGACCTGTCCCCGAACACCAGGAAGAGAAGCCTGAAGGTGTAGAGCGAGGTGAGGAAGACGCCGGCCACGGCGGCGGCCCAGAGGATATGGTTCGCGTCGCCCGACTCCCATACGCGAGCGATGATGGCATCCTTGCTCGCGAATCCGGAAGTCACGGGGGGCAGGGCGGTGAGACCGAAGGCTCCGATCAGGAAGACCCAGAACACGAAGGGCATCCTCTTCGCGAGTCCTCCCATGGCCCGGATATCGTGCTCGTGGTGGAGCGCGTTGATGATCACGCCCGCCGCGAGGAAGAGCAGGGACTTGAAGAAGGCGTGGGTGACGAGGTGGAAGATCGCCCCGGTCCATGCGCCCACGCCGAGGGCCAGGAACATATAGCCGATCTGACTCATGGTGGAGTAGGCGAGCACGCGCTTGATGTCCGTCTGGGTCACGGCGCTCGCGCCCGCGACGCAGAGCGTCGCGGCCCCGATCACGGCCACCGCGAGGAGCACGGGCGGCGCGAGGCTGAAGATGACGTGGGTCCGGGCGACGAGATAGACGCCCGCGGTCACCATGGTCGCCGCGTGGATGAGGGCGCTCACGGGAGAAGGCCCGGCCATCGCGTCGGGCAGCCAGGTCTGCAGGGGCAGCTGCGCCGATTTTCCGAGCGCCCCCCCGAGGATGAGGGCCGCCGCCCAGATCGCCGTGGACGAGCCCGCGGGCCAGACTCCCAGCGCGCGTTGCGCGCTTTCCTGAATGCCGACGCTGCCGAGGCTCCGGGCTATCAGGAAGATCCCCAGCAGGAGCGATATGTCGCCGATGCGCGTGACGATGAAGGCCTTGCGCGCGGCGCGGCCGTTGGCCGGATCGCGGTACCAGAAACCTATGAGAAGGTAGCTGCACAGTCCCACTCCCTCCCATCCGAGGTAGAGGAGGACCAGATTGTCGGCGAGGACGAGGATCAGCATCGAACCCACGAAGAGGTTCATGTAGGCGAAGAACCGGGCGTAGCCCTCCTCTCCCGCCATGTGCTCTATCGAAAACACATGGATGAGAAAGCCGACCACGGTCACGACCAGAATCATCACGACGGAGAGGGCATCGACCGAAAGCGCGAAGGAGGGAGCGAGGCCTCCGGAGGAAAACCACTGCCAGAGGAGGAGCGTGTAGGATCCCCCGGGCGGCGGAGAGGCGATGAAAAGAATGGAGACATAGAGCGCGGCCGCCATCGACAGGCCCGCGAAGACGCTGCCCACGACGCCTCCGTGCCGTCCGCTCGGATTGCGAGCCAGCGCCAGGGTCAGGAACCCGGCGAAGGGAAAGGCGGGTACGAGCCAGATCAGGTTCATGCTAGCTTTCCTCCCCCGGAGAAAGGCTGTCGGCGTCGAGAGGCTTGCCTCGGCTGAAGAGCAGGAGGATGAGCGCGAGTCCCACGGCCACCTCCGCTCCGGCCATCGCGAGAAGGAATATGAACATCACCTGGCCCTCGCTCTGGGCCCAGCGCGCGCCGGCGACGATGAAGGCGAAGCCCGCCGCGTTGAGCATGATCTCCGTGCACAGGAGCATGAACACGAGATTGCGGCGCACGAGCAGCCCCACGAGCCCCAGGGCGAAGAGGATCGCCGCGAGGATAATTCCGTACTCGAAAGAGACGGGCGTCATCGGCTTTCCTCCTTTTCCGCGGGGCCACTGTCCCCGATCCTGCGTCTGGCCAGGTGATAGGCTCCGACCAGACCCGCGAGCAGGAGGAAGGCGGCGATCTCGGCGCCGAGGACATAGGGGCCGAAGAGGGCCATGCCCACCTCTTTGGGCGTGATCGCGGCGATGCTGCCGAGGGAGAGGCCGCCCGGCCTCTGCGTGAGGACGTAGAAAACCTCGGCGAGGAGGACCGCGCCGAGGAGGGCGGGCAGAATCCAGGCCCGGGGCCTCAGGGCCGAGCTCGCCGCCCCGATCATCATCACGACGAAGATGAAGAGCACCATGATCGCCCCGGCATAGACGATGATTTCGAGCGCCGCCACGAAGGCGGCTCCGAGGAAGAGCATCGTGACCGCCAGGGCGAACAGGGAGACGATCAGGTAGAGAAGGGCGTGGACGGCATTGCGCTGCACGATCACGAGGAAGGTCGCGGCTATCGCGATGACGCCGGCTATGACGAAGGCAGTGTTCACTGCTGGCCTCCCGAAATCACGGCATGAGCCCCTTCACGTCCACGGGCGGCCGCTCGTTCTCGGCCTCGCCCTTGGCCTTGCCCTTTATGTCGAGGCCGGAAACGCGATAGAAGTCGTATCCCGCGTACTTTCCCGGCCCGGAAATGAGCAGGTCCTCTTTTTCGTAGATCAGGTTCTTCCGCTCGTATTCGCTCATCTCGTAGTCGGGAGTAAGCTGGATGGCGTAGGTGGGGCAGGCCTCCTCGCAGAAACCGCAGAAAATGCAGCGCGAAAAATTGATCCTGAACATGGAGGGATAGCGCCGGCCGTCCTCGCGGGTCGCGGCCTGCAGCGAGATGCAGGAGGGCGGGCAGGCTACGGAGCAGAGATAGCAGCCGACGCAGCGCTCCTCGCCGTCGGGCCCGCGCGTGAGAACGATCCGTCCCGCCAGCGCGCGGGCAGTCTCCGTTTCCGCTCGGGGTAGAGACGGTGACCTTGGGCATAAA
>CAWBCC010000013.1:0-506120 GCA_963787185.1 uncultured bacterium
ATAAAACGTTGGCATAGACGGCACTGATTGGCGAGCCTTGCGGAATGCCGACAATTGCAGCTTCCCGGCGATTTGGGTTGCTCCTAAGCCCCTCTTTTTTCATGGTACGCATCTCTGCAGAGGTTAATAATCGGTCCGGCTTTCGCGTCCTGTGTCTCAGTAGTTCCTTTGTCGTTCCCAATTTTACAGCAATATCATGCAGGTCAAAAAATCGGAATTTCGTCATGCTCCTATAGACTCGATAATGGTCATCGGGTAGCTCTTGTACTCCGAATACCTTTTTTAGCTTATCCTTAAGGAGCCTATGATCAAAATTGTCAAAAAATTTGTGAAAATCCGTTATAAAGACAAACGCATCTTCTTGGTCTCGAATAAAATCAAAGGCTTCTTTAGCGAAATGTATGTTCGTTTTGCTATCAATGGAACGATACGCGATAGGTGCATCGCCAAAGGCATTTGTTGTGAGATATCTTTCGTATGACTCCAAGGTTAGGTGGGCATACCATTGGTACACATACCGATCCAAATGACTGGCATAGTAGATATGTCTCTCTTTAAATTCTGGGCGAACACGCTTCCCTTTCCGACGTTTAGTCTTTAGCACGACATGAATGAAGGGAAGAAATCCGTGGCGATGGGCGACCCAATCAGGATCCTTTACGAATCTCTCCATTGGTTCGGGTTTTCGCTTTGCATCAAGATGAGCATAAGGTTTATTTCGGAAGATAGCTTTCTTGGAAGGTTCAGCGAGCACAGGGGGCGGGATCGCAGCCATCCTATCTGCCCCCCGTACTTTTTGAGATCACGCCGGGCTTACCCCTATGCCGTGCTGCGCAGCGAATGCTGATAAGGTATATTGGAGGATACGACATGAACCTATTAGAGTTCATACCGCTACTTGCCGAGGCCGTAGCCTTGACAAGATCAATCTCCGTCCTCTTTCCCCGATTGGAAGAGCTGGAATTATTGTAACCAATCGGTAATGGATCGTCAAGGTTTTTCATCGAGAACCTGGATTTCTGAAGGCCGCCGCGAGCCCTTAGTAGCTCGATCCGAGATAGATGTCGATCGTCTCGGAGTTGAAAATGTTCAACCCCGAAACGTTCTCCGTGACGGCATACGGCGCGCTGCCGCTCGAGCTGCTCAAGGTGATCGGCAGAGTGGTCTGCGGCGTGCCGTTGACCGAATAGGTCGGAGAAGAAGGCAGGATTCCGCTGGAGAACGAGGCGGCGATGGTGTAGATGCCCCCGGGCAGACCCGAGACGCTGTACGAGGCGGAGCCGCCGGACGTAAGAGAGAACTGCAGCGTGTATGTCTGCGACGCGGAACTGAAAGTGAGAGTGACCGGCGTACTCACCGTTAGCAGAGGGTCCGAGGTTATGGTTCCGCTGACGGCGAAGGTGGGCCACGCCGGGGAGGGTGTGCAGCTCCCGAGAATCCCCGCGATCGCGAAAAACAGGGCCGGCAGGGCGAAGGTGCGCGGTTTGTGCATAAGCTCGCTCAGAGGACCGCGATCTGACTGAAGGAAACGGTCGAGCTCCCGGTGCAGGTCTGCACGGAAAGGGAAGTCCCGTCCTCGTAGATGGTCACCGTCAGGCTCATGGTCCCGGAGCCCGTGGCCAGGCCGGCTATCTCCCCACGACCTCTTCCGTCCCGGTCAAAGTCGCCGTAAAGAGCTGAGACGTGAATGGCATGGTCGCCGAAGGAATCGAAACATCTCCCACTCCCGTGGAATTGCTCAGGGAGATGCCGCTGAGACTTGCGGCATTGCCCGTGACCGTGAAGTAATAGGTGTGTGTTCCCGAGCTCTCGTCTCCGCGCGGCGGGGATATGGCTATGTTGCAGGCGGTAAGGCACAGGATCGATAGAACTGCGGCGAGGATATGGAGTCGGGGCGCGAAGCTCGACGAAGGGATGGGCACGATTTCCCGCCGCATGATGGCGGATGGTATACTGCACCTCGGGCGGCGGACAAGACTGAGGCCGACCTCTTCTCCCCGTACGGGCGGAGAAGAGGCCGGTCGGGACTCACGATTGGGCTTCGGGGCCGCCCTGCGAGTCCTGCTGCATGGGCCTGGGGCCGTCGCCGCGATCCATGAACTGCCATTGTCCGTGGAAGCGGCGATGCATTCTGGCCATGACGAAATGCGAGTATTTCGCGAAATTATCGTCGCCCATGATCTTCAGGAGCTGTAGGCGCGCGGCCATGACGTTCTTTTCGATATCGATCCGGTATTGGCCTTTCTTGTCGATCAGCGCGTTGATCGTTCCCTGATCTGGCCCCGACGCGGAGGGCAGCAGCGCCTCGGCTATCTGCGCCTGCACGAGCCGGATGTGGGTGAAATCCGCGCGCACCGTCTCACGCGTCGCCTTCTGGATCGTCATCACCTGGGTGATCTGGCTATCGGTGAGACCGAAGCCCTGCAGCAAAGTGTTCTCATCCATCTTCCGCCCTTGGGCGAAGATCGAAACGGGGATGAGCAGCGCGAACAGAACGGGTAGGAAACGTCTCATATGTGACCTCCTGAGGATATGCCTCGATGGAAAGGTACCACGGACGATCGCGGTCGTTTCTAACAAGTACGTGACGAATTTCTTACGGCGAACGGCACGAAGATCGGGTCTTTCGCGGCGGCCTTCTGCCGTACGATCCGGAACGCACTAATGAGGCCTCCGGGCTTCCGCACTGCACCCGGGCCCTGCACGGTGCGGTTCCAGCCTTGACTCGAGGCTCGGACCGAATAGAATCAAGGTCATAGCCATGGAAGATCATTGCGTCCGTCAGGAATCGCGAACCTGCCCAAGGTCCCGCGCCAAACCCGCATCTTTCAGCGGAATAATCCAGAGTATCGAAGAAAACGCAACGCAAGCGTCGAAGCCGCTTCCGCGGTAAGCGGCGCGGCGATGTCGCCGGCGCGGGAGGGATCCCGCATACGTCGAGGCAAGGTCAGCGGAGGCGAAGATGAAGAACATGAGGCTGGTCGTGAAGCTGGTCGGGGGCTTCAGCATAGTCGCCCTCGTCGTGCTCGCCGTGGGTGTGCTCGGTCTGTGGGGATCGAATAAGCTGGCTTCGGGCGTCGTCGAAATAGGCACGGATTCGATGCCCGGAGTCGAGAACGCCCTCCTCATCGAGATATCCATGCGCATGATCGACAGCGCGGAAAACGGTCTGATGCAGACGACGCTCACCAAGCAGGAGCAGGACGACAACTACACGACCTTCGACAGCGCCAGAGCTGCCGCCGACAAAGCGATCAAGGCCTACGAAGCCCTGCCCATGACGCCGAGCGACCGGGACCTGTGGAACCAGTTCAACGCCGCATGGAATGTCTGGTGGAACAACCACATGTTGTTCGTGAACGTGGCGAAATCCTACGACAGCTCGCCTTCGAACGCTCTGTACGCGAAGATGAGCGACCAGATGGCTTCCAACGACTCCTCGTTCGCGGCGGTGACCGGTCTTCTCGAGCAGATCCAGGCCCATAACGATCAGCATGCGGCGGATTCGGTGCGGGGCGCTATCGCCACCGGCAGCCAGGTGCGGACGATTTCGATAATCGGCATGCTTCTCGGCATAGTGGTCGCCTTCTTTCTCGGTCTCGTCCTGACCTTCGGCATCACCAGACCCATTGCGACGGGGGTGGAATTCGCGCGGCGCATGGCCGAAGGGGACTTCGCCCACACCCTCGACGTGAAGCGCGGCGACGAGATCGGCGTCCTGGCCGACGCGCTCCGGGCCATGGTGGACAAGCTGAAGCACGTGGTGGGCGATGTGAAGACGGTGGCCGGGAACCTGGCCTCCGGCAGCGAACAGCTCGCCTCCAGCGCCACCACCCTCTCGGGCGGCGCGTCCGAACAGGCGGCCTCCGGCGAGGAGCTTTCGTCGTCGATGGAGCAGATGGGGTCGAACATCCGGCAGAACTCGGACAACGCCATGCAGACCGAAAAAATCGCGGCGAAGGCCGCTTCGGATGCGGAAGAAGGCGGAAAGGCGGTCGGCGATACCGTGGTCGCGATGCGCGAAATCGCGGGCAAGATATCCATCATCGAGGAGATCGCCCGCCAGACGAACCTGCTCGCGCTCAACGCGGCGATCGAGGCGGCGCGCGCGGGCGACGCGGGGAAGGGCTTCGCGGTGGTGGCAATGGAGGTCCGAAAACTCGCCGAACGGAGTCAGGTGGCCGCGAAGGAGATCGGCGAACGCTCCCAGACGAGCGTGGAGATCGCCGAGAAGGCGGGTTCGCTCCTGCAGCGAATCGTTCCCGACATCAAACGCACGGCCGAGCTGGTCCAGGAAATAAGCGCAGCGAGCGCCGAGCAGAACAACGGCGCCGAGCAGATAAACCGCGCCATCCTCCAGCTGGATCAGGTCATTCAGCAGAACGCCTCCGGTTCGGAAGAGCTGTCGGCCACGTCGGAGGAGCTTTCGGGCCAGGCCCGGCAGCTCCAGGACATCATGTCGTTCTTCAGGCTCGGCGCCGAGGACCGAAAGGACCCTCCTTCGCCGACCGCGAAAGTATCGACCGCCGCCGGTCGGGACGGCGAACCCGCCGGTCGCCGCGTCACGGCAATTCGGCCGGTTCCCGCCGAACCTGCGGCGAAAGCCCTGGAGGACGACTCGGACTTCGAGACGTTCTGAAGGAGGCGGCGCTTCGGGGCCCACGCGGCGACCGCGTGGGCCGACAATCGGCCGCCGCGTACGATCTCCTCGGTCCCGCATGGCTCCCTCCGATTGACATCGGCGGACAGTCCGGGACACTATTCCGCCGTTGTCCGATCCCGGGACCGGATGACGCGAGGGAATATCATGCAGCTTTCGGTCAAGGATGCGGCCGGCATCCTGAACGTGTCCGAGAAGACCATCTATCGTTGGATAAAGCAGGGCCTCTTGCCTTCGTACAGGATCAACGAACAGTTTCGCTTCAACCGCGCCGAGCTCCTCGAGTGGGCCACCCAGAGACGGATCCAGGTTTCGCCCGATATTTTCGCCGAAAGCGGGGAAGGGCGGCCGGCCTTGCCGAGCCTCTCGGACGCTCTCAAGGCCGGCGGCATAGCCTACCGCGTCGAGGGGGACGATCAGGCCTCGGTTCTGCGCGCCGTGGTCGAAGTGCTCAATCTTCCCGAAGAGGTCGACAGGGAGTACCTCTATCAGGTCATGATGGCCCGGGAGACGCTGGGATCGACGGGGATAGGCGACGGAATAGCCATTCCGCACGTCCGCAATCCGGTGGTGCTCCACGTCTCCAAGCCGACGATCACGCTCTGCTTCCTCGAGCATCCCATAGACTTCCACGCCATAGACAACGAGCCCGTCGACACCATGTTCGCCATAGTGAGTCCCACGGTGAGGGCCCATCTCCATCTGCTGTCGCGCCTGGGGTTCGTGCTGAGGAATCCCGAGTTCAAGGCGGTGGTCAAGAATCGCTCGGCGAGGGAGGCGATCGCGGAGGCGCTGATCGCGGCCGAGTCGGCCATCCCCGAATCGGGTGGAGCCGCGCATGGCGCTTGATCTGATTCTTTCCGCGATAGTCGGCGCCGCCATAAGCGGTCTGCCGGGGCTGTTCCTGCCCCGTTCCTCGAGCTGGGGTCAGCGCATATCCCTGGTCTTTCTGTGCGCGTCCGGCGCCGCGGGCCTAACCGGCGCTTTCGCCGCGCTTTCGGTCCCGGGCTCCCGTTCCACGACTCTTCCCTGGCCCGCGGCCGGAGGCTTCTTCCTGGGCTTGGACGGCTTGAGCGCTTTCTTCCTGGTGCCCGTGTTCCTGATGGGCGCGCTAGGGTCGATCTACGGTCTCGGATACTGGCCGCAGGCGAGGAATCCCCGCACGGCCCGCGCTCTCCAGACCTTCTGGGGTCTTCTCGTCGCAGGCATGGCCCTGCTCATCGTGGCGCGCCAGGCCTTCGCCTTCCTCCTCGGCTGGGAGTCCATGGCTCTCGCGGCTTTCTTCCTCATGACTGTGGAGGACGCACGCGAAGACTGCAGGACGGCCGGCTGGATCTACTTCATCGCCGCGCACCTGGGAACCTTGCTCTTGTTCGGCTTTTTCGCGCTCTGGCGCCGGGCAACCGGCTCCTTCGCGCTCGAGAGCGTCGCCGCCGGGTCGATCGGGCCCGGCACCTTGAATCTGCTTTTCTTTCTCGCCCTCGTGGGCTTCGGACTCAAGGCGGGCATCATGCCCCTGCATTTCTGGCTGCCCGGGGCCCATGCCAATTCGCCGAGCCACGTTTCCGCGATTCTTTCGGGGGTCGTGCTCAAGATGGGCATATACGGCCTCCTGCGCTTCCTTTTCCTGATCCCGAATCCTCCGGCGGCCTGGGGCGGCCTCATCCTCGCGCTCGGAGCGGCCAGCGGCCTGCTCGGTGTCGTATTCGCCATCGCCCAGCACGATCTGAAACGCCTGCTCGCCTACCACAGCGTCGAAAACATAGGCATCATCCTCATGGGCATGGGACTCGCGCTCCTGGGGCGCAGCTACGGGCGGCCGGAATGGGTGGTGCTCGGCCTGGCCGGCTGCCTTCTCCATGTGTGGAACCACAGTCTCTTCAAGTCTTTGCTTTTCTACGGGGCCGGCTCGGTCCTGTACGCGACCGGCACGAGACGGATCGATCGTCTGGGCGGGCTTGCGAAGCTCATGCCCTGGACGGCCGCGCTCTTTCTCACGGGAGCCGTGGCGATAAGCGGGCTGCCTCCGCTCAACGGTTTCGTCAGCGAGTTTTTCGTGTACATCGGCGCCGCGAGGACGATCTCGGTCGATGCCCAGGCTTCCGCAGGCTCCGCGGCGGTCGCCGGAACGGCGGTAGTCGTACCTGTGCTGGCCATGATCGGAGCCCTCGCGGTGGCATGCTTCGTGAAGGTGTACGGGACGGTTTTCCTCGGCAATGAGCGGACCCCGCTTCGCCCCGAGCTGCGCGAATCGCCGCGCACGATGGTGATGCCCATGCTGGCGCTCGCCGCCCTCTGCGCGCTCATCGGCCTGGCCCCGCCGCTCGTCGGGGGAGCGCTCGACGCCGTGATAGCCCCCTGGGCTCCACCTGGCGCCGCGGCGATGCCGAGCCTGGGCTCCCTGGCCCCGCTGCGCGAAATCGGCCTGGCCTCGGCCGCGCTCCTCGTTCTCGTCGCGGCCCTCGTGGCGGCGACCAGGCGACGTGGAAACGCTCGGCGGGACAGCCGCACCGGAGCGGCCGAGGTCGGAGCGGTGGGGACCTGGGACTGCGGCTACGCCCGGCCGGATGCGCGCATGCAATACACGGCCTCCTCTTTCGCCCGTTCCATCGCGGATATGTTCGCCTGGGTCCTGAGGCCGCGCCTCCACGGGCCGCGGATCGAGGGGATCTTCCCCGCGCCCTCGGTCATGGAAAGCCACGTGGACGATGCCGCTCTGGATCGGGTGATCGTTCCCGCCTCGCGCTTCATCGAGCGGCGCTTCGGCTGGTTCCGGCGATTCCAGCAGGGGCTCACGCAGCACTACGTCCTCTACATCCTCATCGTGGTGCTGGCCCTGCTCTGCACCCTGGTGCCCTTCGGCGGCGCGTTCGCCTCGGCCTTCGCGAGATGAGCATGGACACGATAATCCACCTTCTGCTGCTTCTTCTCTTTCCCCCTCTCATGCTGGGAATCATCGACAAGACGAAGGCCTTTTTCGCGGGTCGGGTCGGCGCGCCTCTGCTGCAGCCCTACCACGATCTGGCCAAGCTTTTCCGCAAGGGCCTGGTGCAGAGCAGGGCCACGACCTGGATATTCCGCGCGGGTCCGATCGTGACCCTCGTGGCCATGCTCTCCGCCGGCCTCCTCGTCCCCCTCGGACGATTCGCCGCGCCCATAGTTTTCGAGGGCGACTTCGTCCTTTTCGCCTACCTCTTCGCCCTGGCGAGGTTCTTCACCACCTCGGCCGCCCTGGACACGGGCTCGTCCTTCGAAGGCATGGGCGCCTCGCGCGAAGTCACTTTTTCCTTTCTCGCGGAACCTGCGCTCTTTTTCGCCCTGCTCGCCCTGGCGAGAGAGTCGGGTGCCCTCAACCTCGACGCCATGCTCCGCGGCCCCGACCTCGATTTCTCGCCGGCGACCGCGGCCCCCATGGTCCTCGTCGCGCTGGGGCTTTTCATCGTCCTCCTCGCCGAGAACTCGCGCATTCCAGTGGACGATCCGAACACCCATCTCGAGCTCACCATGATCCACGAGGTCATGGTGCTCGACCATTCGGGACCTCTCCTGGGGACCGTGCTCTATTCCTCGGCCTTGAAACTGTTCATTCTGGGCTCCCTCCTCCTGCACATCGTCGCACCCTTCCAGACGGGGAGAGCCTGGATCGACTGGCCCGTCTTCTGCGCGGAGACGGTCGCCCTGGCCGTGGCGGTGGGACTGCTCGAATCGGTGATGGCGCGGCTCCGGATGCGCCGGGTGCCCTATCTGTTGACCGGCGCCCTCCTCTGCTGCGGGGCCGGTTTCACTCTGCTCGTGAGGTGAGCCGATGACATATCTCCTGAACGCCCTGCTCGTCGTCGTGATGATATTGAATCTCTTCGCCCTGGGCACGAGCCGGATCAACGCCGTGATCCGGATAGCGGCGGCGCAGGGCGTGCTTCTCGCCGCCATCCCCCTCATCCTGAACGATCGGATCACGTCTTCCGCGATTCTCGCCGCGGTCTCCGCGGCGGCTCTCAAGGGAATCGTGATTCCGGCGATCATGATGCGCTCGCTTCGTTCGGCCCGGATCAAGCGCGAGGTGAAGCCCATGATCGGCCACCTGCCTTCGATCATCCTGGGGGCGGCCGCGACCGCGGCGGCCCTCCTCGTTTCGGACCGCACGGGCCCGGCCGGGCTCCGGGGCGGGAATCTCATCGTGCCCGCATCGATAGCCACGGTGCTGGTGGGCTTCATCATTCTGACCACGCGCTTCAAGGCGCTCACGCAGGTCATAGGCTACCTCGTCCTGGAGAACGGCATATTCGTGTTCGGGATGCTTCTCGTCGCGGCAATACCCCTCGTCGTCGAGATGGGAATGCTCCTCGATCTCTTCGTGGGCGTATTCGTGATCTCGATAATCACGAACAAGATCAACGAGGCCTTTTCGTCCATGGACACGCGCGAGCTCGCGTCCCTGAAGGAGTGAATGGTGGCTCTCGCGATGGTTCTGTTTCCTCTATTCATGGCCGGCCTCGCCGCGCTCATTCCTTCCAACCGCTTCAGGCCCTGGCTCCTGCCCTTCGCCGCCCTGGCGCACGGAGCGATGACTGTCCTCGCCCTGGCGCGACCGGACTTGGACGCCTCTGGAGACTGGCTCGTGCTCGATCCGCCGGGCAAGCTCGTGCTCCTCGTAGTGAGCGGGCTTTTCCTCTTCTGCTCTTTCTACGCCGTGGGCTACCTGCGGTATCGGCGCGAGCGCTCCAACCGGATATTCACCGCCTGCCTTCTGGTCTTTCTGGGCGTCATGAGCCTGGTCACCTGGGCGCATCACCTCGGGCTCATGTGGGTTGCGATGGAGGCCACGACCCTCTCGACCGCCCCGCTCATCTACTTCAATCATTCGAAGCGAAGCATCGAGGCCACCTGGAAGTATCTCCTCGTCGGCTCCGTAGGCATCGCGCTCGCCCTGCTCGGCACTTTCTTCCTCGCCTATTCCGCCCAGCGGCAGGGCCTTCAACCCACCCTCACCCTAGAGGGGCTTCTTTCGGAGGCGCCCAACCTGTCCGGACCCTGGCTCCGCGCCGCCTTCATACTTCTCCTCGTCGGCTACGGCACCAAGATGGGTCTGGCGCCCATGCATACCTGGAAGCCGGACGCCTACGGCGAGGCTCCGGGCGTCGTGGGCGCGATCTTCGCCGGAGGTGTAACGAGTGTCGCCTTTCTCGCCTTCCTGAGGATTTATCAGATCATCGAGGCGGCGGGCGACGGTATTTTCGCCTCGCGGATCCTTCTGTTCATGGGGCTCTTTTCGATGGCCGTGGCGGGGCTCTTCATGGTCGGACAGCGGGACTTCAAGCGCATGCTCGCTTACTCGAGCGTGGAGCACATGGGTATCCTCATGGTGGGGCTGGGCATCGGCTCGCCCGCCCTCTACGGGACCATGTTCCATGTCCTGACCAACAGCGCGACCAAGGGGGTGCTTTTCCTCTCGGCGGGCAATATCCACCGCGCCTACGCGAGCAAGAACACGGATCAAGTGCGCGGAGCCATGCGCCGTCTGCCGCTCTCCGCCGCGCTCTTCGTCGCGGGTTTCCTGGCCGTCACGGGCTCCCCTCCCTTCGGGCCTTTCATGAGCGAGTTTTCCATCCTGAACGGCGCCTTCGATGCGGGGCGCTTCGCCGCGGCCGCCCTCTTCCTCCTCTTCCTTCTCGTGGTCTTCATAGGCATGGGAAAGACCGTGCTGAAGGTCGTGCAGGGCAGGGCGCCCCTCGGGGCGGCGGACTCGCCCTACCGCGACGGATTCCTGACAGCCGCTCCCGTGGCCCTGCTCATGTGCATCGTAGTCGCGGTCGGATTCTACCTGCCCGGCCCGCTGAGCGCCCTGCTGCACGCTTCGGCGGCCTTTCTGGGAGGCCGGCCGTGAGCTCCGATCCGGGCGCGTTCGCATCGCTTTCGGTCGACCGGGCCCTGCCCCTCGACCGCATTCCCTTCTTCGAAATGGAGGATTTCGGGAAGATTCTTCGCGCGGGGATGGCCTCCGATTTTCGCGCGGCCGCGCTCTTCGGAGCGCCGACCGAAGGCGGTTCCGTCGCGCGCGACGCGGAGCATGGCGCGGCGCAGGACAGAGAGCGAAGTGCGGGCAGACTCGATCTGTACGCAGTTCTCGCCGACGATCGGGCCAACCGACTCCTCGTGGGCCGGGCGGCGATCGAGGGCGGCAGCTTTCCGTCGCTCGGCCGCGATTTTCCCCAGGTCCAGCTCTTCGAGCGCGAGATAGCCGAACAGTTCGGAGTCATTCCCCTAGATCATCCCTGGTTCAAGCCGCTCCGCTACCATCGCTCCTGGACCGGGCGCGATGCCTGGAACAGGGACGCGGAGGACCCGATTCTCCCCGCGGTGGGCGATTTCTACAGGGTCGAGGGCGAGGACATCCACGAGGTCGCCGTGGGACCCGTGCACGCCGGGGTCATCGAACCGGGGCACTTCCGCTTCCAGTGCCACGGCGAGGAAGTCTTCCATCTCGAGATAGCGCTCGGCTTCCAGCACCGCGGCGTGGAGCGCGCCCTGGCCGGCGGCCCATCCGGACGAACGCTCCATTATGCCGAGACCCTCGCCGGCGACTCGACCATAGCCCACGCGAGCGCCTACTGCCAAACGATCGAGACGCTCGGCTCCTGCAGGATGTCCGCGCGATCGGAGGCGCTGCGCGGCGTCGCGCTCGAGCTCGAGCGGCTGGCGAACCACGTGGGCGATCTGGGCGCGCTGGCGGGGGACACGGGCTACCTGCCCACCTCGAGTTTCTGCGGGCGCATCCGCGGCGATTACCTCAACATGACCGCTCTCCTCTGCGGGAGCCGCTTCGGCCGCGGCATGATCGTGCCGGGCGGCGTCGGCTTCGACCTGGACGACGAGCGGGGCGAGGAGCTTCTGCGCCGTCTCGTTGTCGCGGAGCGGGAGACGGCGGTGGCGGTCAACCTCCTCTGGGACAGTCCCTCGGTCATGGCCCGGCTGGAGGACACGGGGCCTCTCCCGCGCGAGGTGGCCGCCCAGATGGGGGTGGTAGGTCCGACGGCGCGCGCCTCGGGTCTGGCCCGCGACCTTCGCTGCGACCAACCCTCGGGCATTTATCGCTTCGCGCAGATCCCGGTGTCGACCTACGATTCCGGCGACGTCTTCGCCAGGGCCTTCGTGCGCTGGCTCGAGATACAGCAGTCGCTCGTCTTCATCCGCGAGCAGATCGCGAATCTGCCCATGGGACCGGTGGAGGCTCCGGTCGGAAAGCTCGCGCCGCACAGCCTGGCCGTCGCCCTGGAGGAGGGCTGGCGGGGCGAGGTCTGTCACGTGGCCATCACCGACGGGGAGGGCCGCTTCGCTCGCTACAAGGTCGTGGATCCCTCTTTCCACAACTGGCCGGCCCTAGCCTACGTCCTGCGCGGCCAGGACATCTCGGACTTCCCGCTCTGCAACAAGAGCTTCAATCTCTCATACTGCGGGCACGACCTGTAGGAAAATGAAGACCTTAGAAAACAGCCACAGAGGCACGGAGGCAGAGAGGATGAAGAAGAACGGAGTGGGCGCTTTCGAATCAGCCATATCGGCTTGCAGGAACTCAGTATGCCGCCCGATTTATGTCGCATATGCCATATCGAACGGATCATTGGGTTTCTGCCGTCCCCTACGCGCCGCGACTGCCAATCTCCGTCTCCTTCATGCTCCCCATCTCTGTGCCTCCGTGGCTTTCTCACTATGGAGCTACCGATGATCAAGGCATTTGTAGCCCGAATGAAGCAGGGGCATCGCACGATGCGCTATCCGGCCGCCCCGCCGCCTGAGCTGCCCGACCGATTTCGCGGCAGACCCATCGCGGATGCGAGCGCCTGTCCCGGCGACTGCGGATCCTGTGTCGAAGCCTGCCCGACCGGTGCCCTGACCCGCGGCGGAGTCCCAGTGGGCGAAAGTCCGGGCGGCGGGGATTTGGCCGTGGACCTCGGCAAATGTCTCTTCTGCACCGACTGCGCGAAAGCCTGTCCGCGAGGAAGCCTGAGCTACTCGAAGGATTATCGCCTCTCCGTTCGGCTCCGCAATGATCTCGTGGTATCCGGTCCGGATGGGGCGCTCCGGCTGGCCGTCGCCCTCGGCGACAGGCTGCGCCGCACGCTCGGGCGCTCGCTGAAGCTGCGGCAGGTGAGCGCGGGCGGCTGCAACGCCTGCGAGGCCGACGTGAACGTGCTGGGCACGATAGGCTGGGACCTCGGTCGCTTCGGCATCCGGATGGTGGCCTCGCCGCGCCATGCCGACGGTCTTCTGGTCACGGGCCCCGTCACGAAGAACATGGAGCTCGCACTCAGGAAGACCTACGACGCGGTAGCCGAACCTAAGATCGTCATCGCGGTGGGCGCCTGCGCGATCTCGGGCGGACCTTACATCGATCACACGGAAGTCGGAAACGGGGCCGGCTCCCTGCTGCCCGTCGACCTCTTCATTCCCGGCTGTCCGCCCCATCCGCTCACGATCCTCGATGGACTCCTGCGCCTCATCGGCAGGATCGACCGGACTAGAAGAAGCGGATGAGCGCCATGTACAGCCCCGTGCCGCCGACGATGCTGATGAGGGCATTTTTTCGCCAGAGCTGGAGCGCCGCGACGACGAAAGCCGAGACGAGCTCGGGCAGTCCGAAGGGCGCCCTGTCGAAGCGCAGTGCCTTGAAGCTGTTCAAGACGAGGATCGTCATGATCATGGGTGGAATGTAACGTTGCACGAAATCGAGGATGGCGGGCGGCCGCTTTTTCATGAAAAAAATGAAAGGTGTCGCGCGACACAGGAGCGTGACGAGACCCATGGCCGCGATGGCCGCGAGATTGCGGATCATGCGAGTCTCCTCCGAAAGGCGAGAATGCCCGCTATCGAGAGCAGGATCGCGACGACGAGGAGATTGGCTGGCCCGAAGAGGACGAAGGCGAGGACTGTCGCCGCCGTCGCGACCGCATAGGGCTCCACGCGGCGTATCGACCTCACCTGCTCGACGAGGAGCACGACGAAGAGGGCGGTGAGGGCGAAATCCAAACCCTGCGTGTATTCGGCCGGGACGAGGCCTCCGACCACCGCGCCCACCAGCGAGCCCGCGACCCAGTAGCTCTCGTCGAGGGCCGAGACCGCAGCGTAGAAACTCTCGGGCTTGGCGCCTTGAGGCGGACTCACGGTCGTGAGGAGTCCGTAGGTTTCGTCGGTGAGAGCGTAGACGAGATAGCCTTTCCAGCGCCTGCAGACGGCAAAGCGGTCGAGGAGCGACAGTCCGTACACCATATGGCGCGCGTTGATCACGAGGGTCAGGACGGCCATCTGCACGATATCGGTGCCGGCGGCGAGGAGCGCGATGGCCATGAACTGCGCCGCCCCCGCATAGATGACGACGCTCATGACCGGCGCGAGGAACCAGGGCAGGCCCGCCTTGACGACGAGCAGGCCGAAGGCGATGCCTATCGTCGAGTAACCCAGGAGGACGGGGATGCTCGCGGTGAAGGCCGGGCCGAGCACGCCGGGGCCGGGGCGCTCCCTCTCGAGTCTTTTCATGCTGAGTACTATAGCCGCGGCCGCATCCCTGCGCCAGACGGGACCGTTCCGCCGACCGGAGCAAACTGGTCGAACATGCGGGAGCGTGGTACCATTTCCGGGCATGAAACTGCGCCTCTCGATCATCCTGTCGCTCTGCATCGATATCGCCCTGAGCCTCGTTCCCGCGTGCGCGGTCGACCGGAACCGGCCGGGCCTCCCTTCCGGCCGCCTGAACCTCCTGGCGCGCGGCATCAATCTGAATGCCTGGTTCACCTCCTGGGCCAACCCCGCGATGTATGCGATCGGCTTCCGTTCCGACGAAGCGGCCTTCCTCGAGAAAGCGGGCTTCACGTTCTGCCGCCTTCCGCTGGCGCCCGATCTCCTCTTCGACCCTGCGCATCCGGCGACGCCTCGGCCGGAGATCCGCTTTGTCGACCGGGCGGTCCGCCTTCTCCTGGACGCGGGTCTCGCCGTCGTCTTCGACCCCATCCATGGGCCCTCGTCCAGCTCGGAATGGGAGAGCAAGCTCTGCCATGATCCTCTGTTCCTATCGGCCGTCGAAACGTACTGGGAGTCTCTGGCTGAGCATTACGCGGCGATCTCGAGCGATCGCATTTTCTTCGAGGTGATGAACGAGCCGCATCTCAGCGCTCGGGAGAAGGTCGATCCGTCCTGGTGGCAGCCGGTGCAGGCTGCCTTGGTCGCGGCCATACGACGCGGCGCGCCCTCGAACACGATCATCGCGACGGGGGAACGGTGGGGCGGCATAGACGGCCTCGTCGAGCTCGAGCCTCTTTCCGACCCCGACGTCGTCTACAGCTTCCATTGGTACGATCCTTTCATCTTCACCTTCCAGGGGGTCACGAGTACCGTACCCGTCCAGGCCGAGCTGGCGGGGATTCCCTATCCTTCGAGCCCGGCCGCCGTGGCGTCAGTCGTCGCCGGGCTTGCCGACCCGAAGGCCCGAGCCCAGGTTCTACGCTATGGCGCCGAGAAATGGGAGGCCTCGAAAATCGAAGAGGGCTTGAAGCGGGCGGCCGACTGGGCCGCCTCGAACCATGTCGCCGTATTCTGCGGGGAGTTCGGCGTGTACCGCCAGGTCGCCCCCGTGGCCGATCGCTTGCGCTGGATAGACGACGTGCGCAGGAGCCTGGAGGCCCTCGGCATAGGCTGGTCCATGTGGGATTACGAGACTGACTTCGGACTCGTCACCTTTTCGGAGCCGAGCCGGCGCCGCGGTCCCCGCGTGGACTCGGGCTGCCTGGCCGCTCTCGGCCTCGATCCTTCCCAGAATCTCGCTCCCGATTCGGGAGGGGTCACCGCCGCCGATTTCGCCTCCGGCGCGGCTCGAAGTCTCGACATTCCCGTATGGGCCATGTCGAGGCTGTGGACCCGCGATGCCGGGACCGGCGATGTTTCGGTGCAGGAGGGTATGAGCGGAGTTCCCGTCGCCCTGTCGCTCGATTACAACGGATCGCGCGACTGGTCGCTCGGCTCCGGGTTGAGGATTCCCGTGCATCCCGGCGAGGAATTGCTACTCTCTTCGCAGGCTTCGCTCGAGGGCCCCGGTTCTCTCTATCTCGAGCTCGTCGCGCGAGACGCGCATGGCGAGGTCCTGGACTGGAGCTATGCCCGCGTGAAGGCCGGACCCGGCCCCATGCGGGAGCTGCGTAGCGATTTTTTCGTGGGTCCGGGTATTTTCACGCTCGAGCCGTGCTGGTCCGGTTCGGGTCCGGCAAAGCTGAGCGTGGAGGCCTTCCGCCTCGATCGGCGCGCCGCGGCCGCCGGCATGCGGCGGCCAGGGCAGTAGCGGCCTGTCAGGCCTCCATCGCGGCGCTCAGCTCCACTTCCCAGAACTCGGCCGGATAACGCGCCGGCTTCTCGGGCTCTGGCGGGGCGGGCGGATGGGCGGCATCCCACTCGCGCCTGCGCTGCCCGCGGAGGAAGCGGTCGGCCACGCTCGGGAAGAGCTCGAGGAGGAGCTCTTCCTTCTCGCTCGTCGCGAGGCGCGCGCCGCCGAACTCGCCCAGTTCGGGGTTCGGCTGCTTCCTGTAGCCCGAGGTGTCGTAGGGGGTCTCCTCGCGGACGCCCGCGATCTTCTCGCGGAAGGCGGGGTCCACGGGCCAGGGCGTATGCCCGTAGGAGCCCTTCACGAGCTCGAGGAAGTTCTTGGAGACGTTGGAGTACCAGGCCTTTCCCTGATGGCGGTCCACGATGCAGTTGACCGCCTGGACGCCGACGATCTGGCTGGTGGGCGTCACGAGCGGAGGGACTCCGCTGTCGAGTCGCACCTGGGGCACCGCGGCGAGCACTTCGGCGGTGTACTTGTCGAGCTTGGCTTCCTGCAGCTGGGCGAGCATGTTGGTGTACATGCCTCCGGGGATCTGGGCGACCCGCACGATGTCGTCGGGGGCCGGGTACTTGAAACGCATCTCTATTTTCTGGCAGAGATCGAGCGCAGCCTGGGCGCGCCCGGCTCGGGCGGCCTCGACCGCGCGGTCGAAGAGGGCGGTATCCTCGGGCGGCAGCTTGTGCCGCGAGAGGTCGATGATGGGTGGAGTGTTCTCTGGATACTGGTCGAACTTGGCCAGCTCCAGACGGATGAGGCGGAGCTCGCGGTCCATGGCGCCCACGGCGGCGCGGTCGACGCCCGTATCCAGGCCGAGCCTGTCGGCGAAGAGTTGCACGATCTCGTAGGCGACGTGGGCCGGGCCGCCCGACCAGGCTAGGGCGGTGGTATCGACGATATCGACGCCGTTGGCCATGGCCATCAGGATGGAGGCTGTGCCGTAGCCCGGCGTGCAGTGCGTGTGCAGGTCGATGGGGACGCCGACCTCGGCCTTGAGGGCCCTGGTGAGCGTGGCGCAGGTGCCCGGATCGATGAGGCCGGCCATGTCCTTGATCGTGATCATGTCCGCGCCCAGGGCGGCCAGCTCCTTGGCCTTTCGGACGAAGTACTTCACGCCGAAAAGCTTGGGCGGAAGGCGCTTGCCCCTGAGGAGCGAGCGGAGGCGCTCGCCCGTCGTGAATCTGGGATCCACCGTGTAGCAGACGGCGCAGTCGGCCATGCCGCCCGCTTCCTTCACGAAGCGCATGGAGCTCGTCATGTTGTCGATGTCGTTGAGGGCGTCGAAGATGCGCATGATGTCGACGCCGGAGCGCACGGCATTCTTGCAGAAGCCTTCGATGACGGAATCGGGGTAGGGGGTGTAGCCGAAGAGATTCCTCCCCCTCGACAGGGCAGTGAGCTTGGAACTCGTGCCTATGCCGGCCTTGATCGATTCGAGCCGTGTCCAGGGGTTCTCGTCGAGGTAACGCATGACCGAATCGGGGACGGCCCCGCCCCAGACTTCCATGGCGTAGAAACCGGCGGACTTGTAGAGCGGAAGGACGCGATCCACCTGGGCCTGCGTCATGCGCGTAGCGAACTGGGACTGCTGGCCGTCGCGCAGCGTGAGATCGCGGATACGGAGCTGCTTGGTCATGGTACTCTCCCTCGAATCAGTATAAACGGCATTCGACGATATCGACAATCGAGGCCTTTTCAAAAGTCGGACGACTTTTGAAAAAGCTACCTTAATCTGCGGCATTTGCGCACGATTTCGAAGAAAGCGGAGCAAATGCGAAGCCACTTCGAATGCCATCATAGGGCGGGACCTGGCGAGAAAAACCACGCCCGGTCGCATTGCTTCCTTGTCTTAGTCTCTCTAATCACGACTCTGCATGGCTAGGATACTTACCTTACTTAATCCCCGACCACTTCTCCCTCTCCCTCCGTGCCTCTGTGGCTCTCTTTTTCGCATCCGCCCCAGCGCCTCGGCGGTTCAATCCCTCTATATTCCCCCTCTTACCTCCGTACCTCTGTGCCTCTCCTTTTCGCATCCGCCCCCTGCGCCTCGGCGGTTCAATCCCTCTATATTCCCCCTCTTACCTCCGTGCCTCTGTGCCTCTCTTTTCACTTCCGCCCCAGCGCCTCGGAGATGAGATCGGCGCACTTCTTGACTTTTACGATCTTGTCGTCGAAGCCGGGACCCTCGAAGCGGACGGAAGGGCCCGACATGGCCAGGGCGGCCACCACCTCGCGGCGCGCGTCCTGAACCGGCGCCGCTATGGAGGTGACGCCTTCCTCCCGCTCGCCGAGACTCACGGTAAAGCCCCTCTGGCGAAGTTCGGCCAGGGCCTCCTCCGTGGTAAACGGGTCCCTGCCGAGGAGCTCGCCGCGCCTGTCCTCGGGGAGATAGGCGAGCAGGACCCGCCCGGCCGCGCCCCTCGTGAGCAGATGCCGGTCCCCTACATTGATGACTCGGCGCAGCGGCTTCGTGCTCTCCACGCGCTCTATGCAGACGCGTTCGTCCCCCTGCACCGCGTAGAGGCTCACTCCCTCGTCGTAGATTCTGTTGAGATCGCGCATGAAGGGCAGAGCCACCTTGCGGATATCGAAGCTCGAGAGGCCCAGCGCGCCTATCTGGGCTATCCTTGAGCCGAGGGCGTAGCGCTGGGTGTCGCCGCTCCGGCTGAGATAGTCGCGCTTTTCCATAGTGCTCACGAGGCGGGAGGTCGTGCTCATCGCCAGGTTGATGCGCTTGGACAGATCGGTGAGCGAGAGCTCGAGCTGCCCCGGGGCGAAGCAGTCCAGTATGTCCAGGGCCCGCTCGACGGCCCGGACGGAAGTGTCTTTCTCCGTCACGTCGAAGGTCCCGGCTCGCGATGAGCCCCCGCAGGGGCTTCGGGTCTCGTCGTGTGTCGCATCGTGTCGACCTCCAATAGTTCGGCAATTCCGTTAAACAGAATATGTAACCGCTAGATGGAATCTTATAGTATTTACCTGATTTGTCAATAGTCGTATTTCGCCGAGCAAGCGCTCCTTCACGGCTCCGACATCGGATGTGTCGCTAACATTGTTCATAATAGTGTGATATGCTGTATGCACATGGAAGGGGAGACTGCACGATCGGCCTGCATCTATGGCTTGGGCCGGGTGTTGACAGTTCGGCATTCCAGTGTATAATTCCGCTAGATGGAAGAAGCTATTCGGCATTCCATCAAGTGGCAAACAAACCTGGCCGAGATGCGGCAGGGCCGCATCGGGACGCCGACACCTAACAGGGTGTTGAAAGGGGCTACGGAGCCTTTTTCAACACTACCCAAAGCGGCAGGATTCCACGAAAGCGAAGGCTATGGACGAAAAAAGGAAGGAATACTTCCACATCATTCGGGAACGGTACTGCAAGGGATGCAATATCTGCGTCGCCTTCTGTCCCAGGCAGGTGCTGGTCCTCAAGAACGGCAAGGTTTTCCCCGAGCGACCCCAGCTCTGCATCGGCTGCAAGGCCTGTGAACTGCGCTGCCCCGATTTCGCGATCGAGGTGCACCTGAAGACCGAGGAGAAGGCGCCCGAGCGAGATTCGGACGCCATGGATTACAGTCTGCCTCCGGAGGCGATGCATGCCTAAGACCGTCAAGCTCATGCAGGGAAACGAGGCCTGCACCATCGGGGCCCTCGCCGCCGGACTCGAGTTCTACGCCGGCTATCCCATTACCCCCTCGACCGAGATCGCCGAGCTCTGCGCCGAAGAGCTCCCCAAGGTCGGAGGCAAGTTCATCCAGATGGAGGACGAGATAGGATCGATCGCGGCCTGCATCGGAGCCTCGCTTACCGGAAAGAAGGCCATGACCGCGACGAGCGGCCCGGGCTTCTCGCTCATGCAGGAGTCGATAGGCTACGCCTCGCTCTGCGAAATACCGGTCGTCATCATCGACGTGCAGCGCATGGGGCCATCGACAGGCATGCCCACCTCCCTTGCCCAGGGCGACGTCATGCAGGCGCGCTGGGGCACGCACGGCGACCATCCGGTGATCGCCCTGGCGCCGGGCAACGTGCGCGAGTGCTTCGACCTCACCATCCGCGCCTTCGATCTGGCCGAGACCTATCGCGTCCCGGTCATCCTCCTTTCCGACGAGACGATAGGCCACATGCGCGAAAAGGTCGTCCTGCCCGATCCGAGCGAGATTCGATCGGTCAAGCGCGCCGCGCCCTCGAGCCCGGCGGGCTACAAGCCCTACGCCGCCGACCAGGATGGGGGCGTGCCCCTCATGGCGCCCTTCGGCGAAGGCTACCGCTGGCACGTCACCGGCCTTTTCCACAACGAAATGGGCCGCCCCACCAACTCGGGCGAAGTCGCCGACAGGCTCCTGCGGCGACTGGCGCGCAAGATCGAGAAGAACGAGGACGCGCTCGCGGACTACGCGGCCGAGTCGCTCGAAGACTGCGAGATCGCCGTCATATCCTTCGGCTCCTCGGCCATGTCCGGCCTGAGCGCGGTCAGGCGCGCGCGCAGAGAGGGCGTCAAGGCGGGGATGCTCAGGCTCAAGACCATATGGCCCTTCCCCGAAAAGGCGGTGGCGAATCTGGCCGAGCATGCCAGGCAGATCATCGTTCCCGAGATGAACCTCGGCCAGATCGCCCTGGAAGTGGAGCGAGTGGCGGGATCCCGCGCTCCTGTGCTCAGGCTGGGCAAGGTGAACGGCGAGCTCTTCCGCCCCGAGGAAGTCTACGCCGCCATTATGAGCGCAGCTCATAATGGCGATGCGATCACGGAGGCCAGCTGATGTCCGATATCCTCAGATATTTCCGGCAGGACATGCTGCCTCACATCTGGTGCCCGGGCTGCGGTCACGGCACCGTCACCGGGGCCCTCGTGCGCGCGATCGACAAGCTGGGCCTCTCCAAGAACAAGGTCTGCATAGTGTCGGGCATCGGCTGTTCCTCGCGGGCGGTCGGCTACCTCGATTTCGACACCGTGCACACCACCCACGGCCGCGCCATAGCCTTCGCGACCGGGATCAAGCTGGCGAGGCCCGAGCTCAAGGTGATAGTCATGACGGGCGATGGAGACTGCGCGGCCATCGGCGGCAATCACTTCATCCACGCCGCGCGCCGCAACATCGACATCACCACCATCGTGATGAACAACAACATCTACGGCATGACGAGCGGCCAGTACTCGCCGATGACTCCCAAGGGCATGTACGGCACGACCGCGCCCTACGGCAACCTCGAGCGCAGCTTCGATCTCTGCGAGCTGGCCAAGGCCTCGGGCGCCACCTACGTCGGGCGCGGCACTTCCTACCACGTTCCGCTCCTCATCGACCTCATCTACAACGCCCTGCAGAACAAAGGATTTTCCGTCGTCGAAGCCATATCGCAGTGTCCCACGTACATGGGGCGGAAGAACAAGATCGGCAGCGCCGTGGACATGCTCAACTGGATCAAGGATAGCACGATCAACGTCAAGGCGGCGGCTGCCCTCGGAAGCGAGAAGACAAAGGGCAAGATCCTCATCGGGGAGCTGCATAACGCGCCGGAGCCGGAGTACACTGCCGACTACGACGCGCTCATAGCCAGGGTGCAGAGAAAATACGATCAGTTCCAGGGGGGGATATACGGATGCGCGTCGAATTCAGACTGAGCGGATCGGGAGGCCAGGGACTTCTCCTCGCGGGCATCGTCCTGGCCGAAGCGGCGATCCTCGAGGACAAGAACGCCGTGCAGACCCAGAGCTACGGTCCGGAGGCCCGCGGGGGCTCCAGCAAGGCCGAGGTGGTCATCTCCGACGAGGACATCGACTACCCCAAGGCCACCGATCCGGACTATCTCCTCGCTCTCACGCTCGAATCGTATAAAGTCTACGGCAAGGACATAGGCAAGGGGCTCATCATCGTGGACTCCTCCGTGGCTCTCGACCCCGAGATCAAGGCGCGCACAGTGTCTCTTCCCATTCTCGCGACCGCCTCGGAAAACATCGGCAAGAAGGTCGTCGCCAATATGGTGGCCCTGGGCGTCCTGGGAGGCATCTCGGGCGCGGCGTCGGCGCAGAACCTCGAGACGGCGGTCAAGAACAGGGTACCCAAGGGCACGGAAGATCTGAACATCAAGGCGCTGCGCGCCGGACTCGAGCTCGCCAAGACGGCGATGCCGCAGATAGACTGGACGCTGAAGAGGTCGAAGAATGAGCGCTGACGAAAACCTCAAGAAATCCGTCGAAGCATGGAAGGCGCGCGTGGACGCGTCCCTGGAAAAGCATCCCGAACGCCGCGCTCTCTTCGTCACCGGCTCGGGGGCTCCCGTCGAGCGGCTCTATACGCAGCTCGATCTCGAAGGTTGCGACCAGGCGGCCGACATAGGCCTTCCGGGCGAGTATCCCTTCACGCGGGGCGTTCAGGGCACGATGTACCGCGGCCGGCTGTGGACCATGCGGCAGTATGCGGGCTTCGCGAGCGCCGAAGAATCGAACAAACGCTACAAGTTTCTCCTCCAGCAGGGTCAGACCGGTCTCTCGGTCGCCTTCGATCTGCCCACCCAGATAGGCTACGATTCCGACCACCCCCTGGCCGCCGGAGAGGTCGGCAAGGTCGGCGTCGCGATCGACTCGCTCGCGGACATGGAAACGCTTTTCGACGGCATCCCTCTCGACAAGGTTTCGACGAGCATGACGATCAACGCGCCCGCCTCCGTGCTCCTCGCCATGTACATCGCCGTGGCGGAGAAGCAGGGCGTGAGTCCGGACAAGCTCGACGGCACCATCCAGAACGACATTCTCAAGGAATACGTGGCCCGCGGGACCTATATCTTCCCGCCCGGACCCTCCATGCGGCTCATCACGAACATCTTCGAATACTGCTCCGACAAGGTGCCCAACTGGAACACCATCTCGATCTCGGGCTACCACATCCGCGAAGCGGGCTCGACGGCCTCCCAGGAAGTGGCCTTCACCCTGGCCGACGGCATCGCCTACGTCGCGGCGGCGATCAAGGCGGGGCTCGACGTGGACGACTTCGGTCCCCGGCTGTCTTTCTTTTTCAATGCCCACAACGACCTCTTCGAGGAGGTCGCCAAGTTTCGCGCGGCCCGGCGCATCTGGGCCAGGATCATGCGCGAGCGCTTCGGCGCCAAGAATCCCAAGAGCTGGATGCTTCGCTTCCACACCCAGACCGCCGGCTCCGCCCTCACCGCCCAACAGCCCGACAACAACGTCGTCCGCGTGGCCATCCAGGCCCTCTCGGCCGTACTCGGCGGCACCCAATCCCTGCACACCAACTCGAAGGACGAGGCCCTGGCCCTCCCGACCGAGAACTCGGTGCGCATCGCGCTCAGGACGCAGCAGATCATCGCCCACGAGTCGGGCGCGGCCGAGACGGTCGATCCCCTCGCGGGTTCCTACTATGTCGAAAGCCTCACCAACCGCATCGAGGCCGAGGCCGATGCCTACCTGAAGCGCGTCGACGATCTCGGCGGCGCGGTCAAGGCCATAGAGCAGGGCTACATCCAGCAGGAAATCCAGGACTCGGCCTATCGCTACCAGATGGAGATCGAGAAGGGCGAGCGCGTCGTCGTGGGGCTCAACAAGTTCCAGGTGAGCGAACCCAGGCCGGAGGGGCTCCTGCGCGTCGACCCCGCGGTCGGCGAGCGCCAGGTCGCCAGGATACGCGAGCTCAAGGCCAGGCGCGAGGGCGCGAGGGTCGAGGCCGCGTTGGGCGAGCTCGGCAGGGTCGCGAAGGGCGAGGGCAATCTCATGCCTCCGATCCTCGAAGCCGTGCGGGCCTATGCCACGCTCGGCGAGGTCTGCGACGTGCTCCGCGGCGTCTTCGGCGAATACCGCCCGAGCGTGATGTTCTAGGGCGGAGAGAATGGACCACGTGAAAGATAGGCACAGAGGCACGGAGATAAGAGGGAGAAGAGAGAAGGAGTGGATTTCGGAGGCTTTTCCCGGCGCTATTCCCAGGAAGATAGATAGCCACAGAGGCACGGAGATGAGAGGGAAAAGCAGAGAAGAGAGAGTGGATTTCGGAAGCTTTTATCCGACGCTATTCCCAGGAAGATAGATAGCCACAGAGGCACGGAGATGAGAGGGAAAAGCAGAGAAGAGAGAGTGGATTTCGGAAGCTTTTATCCGACGCTATTCCCAGGAAGATAGATAGCCACAGAGGCACAGAGATGAGAGGGAGAAGAGGAAAGAATTGGGAGAAAGTGGATTTCGAAGCCTTTCCTGGACGCTATTCCTAAAGCGCTTCCAATTTCCCTTTCTTATCCGTATCTCCCCTCCGTGCCTCCGTGGCACATTCTTTTCTCCACATTCTTTTCGTAAAGTGATGTAAAGCCTGACTGGAGGACGTGCATGGAAAAGAAGATACGCGTGATCGTGGCCAAGCCCGGGCTCGACGGCCACGATCGCGGAGCGAAGGTCATCGCCCGGGCTCTCCGCGACGACGGTATGGAAGTGATCTACACGGGGCTTCGCCAGACGCCGGAGCAGATCGTGCAGGCCGCGATCCAGGAAGACGCCGACGTCGTCGCGCTCAGCATCCTATCGGGGGCGCACAACCATCTCTTCCCCCGCGTGACCGAGCTGCTCGAGGCCAAGGGCGTCCGGGACGTCCTGGTCATAGGCGGCGGCGTCATCCCCGAAGACGACTACGACTTCCTGAAATCCAAGGGCATCGCCGCGGTCTTCGGTCCCGGCACCCCGACGAAGGCCACGATCGACTTCATCAGGGCCAACCTCAAGCGCGATTGACGGGACCGACGATGCCGGACCTTCCGGGTACCGCACGATCCCTGGCGGAGCGTGTTTCGGCGGGCGACATGCGCGCGGCGGCAAGGCTCATCTCGGGCCTGGAAAACGCCGACCCGACCGCAGAGCTGGCCCTGCGCGCGCTGCGCGGACGGGGCGCAAGCCATGTCCTCGGCGTGACGGGGCCGCCCGGCTCGGGCAAGAGCACCCTCACGGACAAGCTCATCGGCCTGCTCCGATCGCGCGGCTGGCGCGTCGGCGTTCTCGCCGTGGACCCTTCGAGCCCGTTCACGGGGGGGGCCATCCTCGGCGACCGTCTCCGCATGCAGCGTCACGCCACCGACGAGGGCGTGTTCATCCGAAGCCTCGCTTCCCGCGGCACCCTCGGCGGCCTTTCCCGGGCCACGGCGGCCTCGGTCCGCGTGCTCGAGGCGGCCGGCTACGACTGGATCGTCATAGAGACGGTCGGCGTGGGACAGTCCGAGGTCGATATCGTCAGACTGGCCGATACGGTCGTCCTCGTCTCGGTGCCGGGCCTGGGCGACGATATCCAGGTCATCAAGGCCGGCATCATGGAGATAGGCGACATTTTCGTCGTCAACAAGGCCGACAGGGACGGGGCCGACCGCGTGGTGCGCGAAATTCGCGGCATGCTCGAAACCGCCGCCGCCCTCGCCTGGGCGCGGGGAGGCGGCGCCCTCACGGGTCTTGTCGAGGCCGGCCACCATGGACTCTCCGGACTCGGCGGCGTCGATCCCGACCCGGAGCGCTGCGGCGGGAGCGCCGGCCGAGGCGCCGCAGCTCCGGGGGCGACCACCGGGCCCGGAGCTGCGGGCCTCGCTCCCCTTCCCCTCGACGAAACGGGTCATCCCCTCCTGCCGCCCATTCTCAAGACCGTGGCCGAGACGGGGGAAGGCTGCGCCGAGCTCGTCGACGCCATCGTGGCGCACCGCGAACGCATCGCCTCCACGGGCGAGCTCGAAGCGCGCAGGGTCGAAGGCTCGCGGGCCCAGATGCGCTCTCTCATGGCCTTCAGGCTGATCGACGCGCTCGAAGGGAGCGAAGGCGCCGCCCTCGAAGACGAGCTCTCCCGCGCGGTGGCCGCCCGGGACATGGACGCGTACGAGGCGGCCGATCGCCTCTTCGCTTCGATCATGAAAGGGGGAACAACGTGAAGATACTGAAAGTCGACCATGTGGGCATTGCGGTAGAAAATCTCGAGAAAACGCTCGCGATCTACACGGGAATTCTGGGGCTAGAGCTCCACGGCACCGAGGCGGTGGAGGAGCAGAAGGTGAAGACGGCCTTTCTGCCCGTGGGCGACACGGAGATAGAGCTCCTCGCGAGCACCGATCCCGAGGGCCCGATAGCCAAGTTCATCGCGGCGAAGGGGCAGGGCCTCCAGCACGTCGCCTTCCGGGTCGAGGATATCGAGGCCGCGTTGGCCGAACTCAAGGGGAAGGGCGTGCGGCTCATCGACGAGAAGCCGCGCTACGGCGCCGGAGGCGCGCGCATCGCGTTTCTCCACCCGAAGGCGACCGACGGGGTCCTTGTCGAGCTCTGCGAGCGCAAGGCATAATGTTGACAGAAAAGCGACTTTTGTAAGGATGGTTCACCGTATGGACGAAAAGATCCGAGAACTGGAGGAACGCCGCAGAAAGATCGTCGAGGGCGGCGGCTCCAAGCGTGTGGCCGCGCAGCACGATAAGGGCAAGATGACGGCGCGAGAGCGCATCGAGTCCCTGCTCGATCCGGGAAGCTTCGTCGAGATCGACACCTTCGTCGAGCATCGCGCGGTCGATCTCGGCATGGACGAAGTCAAGGCGCCGGGAGAGGGCGTCGTCATCGGGCACGGCAGCATCGACGGCAGACTGGTTTTCGTCTTCGCCCAGGACTTCACCGTCATAGGCGGCTCGCTCGGCGAGATGCATGCCATGAAGATATGCAAGGCCATGGACATGGCCATGAAGGCGGGCTGCCCCGTGATCGGCATCAACGATTCCGGCGGCGCCCGCATCCAGGAAGGCGTGGACGCTCTCTCCGGGTACGGGGACATATTTTTCCGCAACACTCGCGCCTCGGGGGTCATTCCCCAGATCTCCGTCATCATGGGTCCCTGCGCCGGCGGCGCCGTCTACTCGCCCGCCCTGACCGACTTCACGGTGATGGTCGACAGGACCGCCAACATGTTCATCACCGGCCCCCAGGTCATCAAGGCCGTCACCGGCGAGGATGTCTCCGCCGAGGACCTGGGCGGCGCTGCGGTGCATTCCACGACGAGCGGCGTGGCCTCGCTCATGTTCCCGGACGAGAAAGCGACGATGGAGGGCATCAAGAAGCTCTTGTCCTACCTTCCCCAGAACAATATCGAAGATCCCCGCGTCGTTCCCATGGGAGACGATCCGAGACGCGCCGATCCGGGCCTCAAGGACGTCATCCCCGACTCTCCGAACAAGCCCTACGACATCCGCGACGTAATCGCCCGCGTCTTCGACGCCGCCCCCGGCGGCGAAGGCGACTACTTCGAGATCCAGCCGCTCTACGCGCAGAACATGGTCACCTGCTTCGCGCGGCTCGACGGCCGCACCGTGGGCATAGTGGCGAATCAGCCCAAGGTCATGGCGGGCGTCCTCGACATCAACGCCTCCGACAAGGCCGCCCGGTTCATTCGATTCTGCGATGCCTTCAACATTCCCCTGGTCACGTTGACCGACACCTCGGGCTACCTCCCCGGCGTCGGCCAGGAGCACGGCGGCGTCATCCGCCACGGCGCCAAACTCCTGTACGCCTACTCCGAGGCGACCGTACCCAAGCTCACGGTGATCGTGCGCAAGGCATACGGCGGCGCCTACATCGCGATGTGCTCGCGGCATCTCGGCGCGGACCAGGTCTTCGCCTGGCCCTCGGCCGAGATAGCGGTCATGGGGCCCGACGGCGCCGCGAACATCATCTTCAAGCGCGAGATCGAGGAGTCTCCGGATCCCGCGGCCGCGCGCAGGGAGAAAATCGACGAATACAAGCGCAATTTCGCCAATCCCTACAAGGCGGCGATCCACGGCTACGTAGACGACGTCATAGATCCCGCGCAGACGCGGCCGCGGCTCATCGCCGCCCTCGGCATGCTCCTCGGCAAGCGCGAGAGCCTTCCGCCGAAGAAGCACGGCAACATCCCCGTCTGAGCGCGAGGTCGCAGCATGCAGATTTTCGGCTTGAACGGAACCGACGGAATTCTCGTCGTACTCTTCGCCGTCCTCGTGGTCCTCCTCATGCTTCGAGTCGGCAGGCGGCGGACGGAGGCGGGCCCCGCGAAGAGCGGACGCTCTCCGGAGGCGGCCGCCCCGGGAGCGGGGAAAGCGCCGGACGAGGATGCCCTCGTCGCTGTCATCGCCGCCGCCGTCGCGGCGGCTCGCGGCGACACGGGAAGCTTCAGAGTGACAGGCGTGGAGCCCGTCCAGGATGCGGCCCGGCCCGGATTCAACACGCCCGTCTGGGGACACGCGGACCGCCTGGCGCGATCCCTCACCCACTGAGTGCAAGGAGACATCGAAATGAAGAATTACACGATAACCGTCAATGGAAAGAGCTACGACGTCACTGTGGAGGAGGCAGGCGGCACCCTCGGCGGCTCGCCTGCCCGATCGCCGAGCGTCTCTCCCGCGGCCGCTCCGGTGGCGCCTCGCGCGCCTTCCTCGCCGAGTCCCGCGGCGGCGGGCGTCAAGGCGCCGATGCCCGGGACCGTCATAGCCTTCAAGGTGAGCCAGGGCCAGGCCGTGAAGCGGGGCGACGTGCTCCTTATCCTGGAGGCGATGAAGATGGAGAACGAAATCGTCGCCCCCGCCGACGGCACCGTCAAGACTCTCTGCGTGGCGGCCGGTTCCGCGGTCAAGGCGGGCGACACCCTCGTGGAGTTCGCGTAGCCCGGATCAGTCCGATTGCATGCGCCGCACGTTGCCGTGCGAGATGTCGGCTATGCCGCCGGCGTCGGCGGACATCGCGCCGAGCGAATCGAGTATCTCGTTCATGCCGGTCGCGCCCGAGGCCAGTTTTTCCAGTACGGAGCGTATGCTCTCTCCCGAACTTTCGGTGATCACCGTGATGGAGTCCATGTCGCGCGTCATGGTCGACAGGGTCTTCGCGATCCGGGAGGCGCTCGAGTCGGCCTGATCGGCGAGATTGCGGATCTCCGCGGCTACGACGGCGAAGCCCGCCCCCGAGTCGCCGGCGTGGGCCGCCTCGATGGCCGCGTTCATGGACAGGAGATTGGTCTGCGTCGCTATCTTGTTGATCTGCGCGACCAGATCGTGCACGCCGTGCATCTGATCCTTGAGCTGCCGGATCGCCGAGAGCGAAGAGCCCAGCTCGGTCTGGACGGCGCCGGCCATGTCGACGAGGCCGGCGAGCTCCTCGCGCCGGAGCGCCGAGAGCCCGGAGGAGCGGTTGAGCGACTCGAGGAGACCTTCAATGCGCCCGGTCGAATCCTCGAGAGAGACCGATTGCTCGCGGGTGAACCGCGAAAGCTCGGGCAGCAGGGCGATGACCTCGTTGAGATTCCTGATCGAGTCGTAGAGCTCCGGCCGTTCGCGCTCGACGGTGGCCTTGAGGCCTCCGGGTGAGGAAAACAGCGTCGCCCGCTCCGCCGGCGGACCGTCGAATTCCACCTCCGGGAAGGAGCGGATGTCGATTTTCTCCTCCTCCAGGTGACGGCCGATGCGCTCGAGGGTGACATTGTAATCGCCCAGGCCGGTTTCATCGATGCATGCGTGACAATTGACGCACTTGTCGTCGACGACTTCGATGACGGGTCGTAGGGCGGTATTCATTTTTCTCCTTGTATGAAGGCCCCGTCGCGGAAGCGCGGGGCCTGCTTTGGGAAGCCGCTTGCCCGGAGCCGACTTTTCGTGTACACCGATGTTGCCTATGCAGCGAAGATCAGCCGCGATATCGATTTTCCTGTCGCTCTGCTGCGCGCTCGCGCACTCTTCCCATCTCTTCGCCCTCGAACCCGAGACCCTGCCCCTGGCTCCCGCCGCCGGAACGGAATCGGGCTCTTCCGCCTTCGATTTCGAGGACAGGGCTTTCATTCTATGCTGGCATACTTTTTTGGGCAAGGAATCAATACCGACGGATTTCACCCTGGCCGAATTCGCCGCGCAGATAGACGAACTGCGCTCCATCGGCTACCGCTTCGTGACGATGGAGGACCTCATCTTCGGGCGCATCCGCGGACCGCTCAACCTCGTCGTTACCATAGACGACGGCCACAGGACCGTTCCCTCGGCCTATGAGAAGGTGCTCGCGCCGAGGGGAATCGTGCCGGCGATATTCATTTATCCCGCGGTGATCGGCACGACCTTCTTCGCCATGAAGGACGCCGGGGTGAGGGAGCTCAGCGACGGCGGCTGCATCGTGGGAGCCCACGGCTACCATCATCTCTACATCAATCAATACCTCTACGACCATGACCGGGCCATGTTCGACGAAGAGATATTCAAGGCCAAGGTCAAGGTCGAGGCCATCACCCGGCTTCCCGCCTACATATTCGCCTACCCCTACGGCGCCTATTCCGGCATCACCATACGCGAGCTCAAGGTCGCCGGCTACAGATTCGCCTTCGCCGTGAGGCGCGGCTTCGTCTACGCGGACAGCCGTCTCAACTCGCCCTACGAGCTTCCGCGCACGGTCGTGCGCCGCGATCAGTGGGCGGACATTCTCGCCTTTCTCGAACGGAACGCCGCCGGCTCGAAGGCCGCGGGCTCCATATCGGAGAGCGAGTGAGGTGATAGAGTCTTTTCGCGGGCCCAGCAGGCTGTGGGAGTCCGGGCAGGACGACCTTGGGGACAAAAAAAGAGATCCCCGGATTAAGGAGGCTAACTCCGGGGATCTGATCCTTCTCCTGCTCGGGAGGGAATCCTGTGAGCCGGATAGGGTTTGCACTCGAGTCGTCCTCTCGCGTACAAAGGCATAATATCCAATTTATCCAAAACTGTCAAGAGGTTAAAGCTCGGGGCGCGATACCTCGATGGAATCGCCTTCATGGCGGCGAGGCAGTCGGCGAGGGACAAAAGGCGGCTTTGGCCAGTTTGCCCTCAAGCCTGAAAGAGCGTATTGCCGACAATAGAATTAACTCATCCATCCAGGACGGAATGCGTGAAGGTGGCGGTTATCGGGTCCCCGGGGGACGGACAGACTATCCTCGGCATCCTCGAGACGCTCGAAGCGGATGGCCTGGATTCGTATGGTCTCAAACTTCATGCTTCCTGGACGACGCTCTCCCGAATACAGCTCGAGGCGCACCTTTTGAAGGCTACGCATTATCTTCTGGTGGCGACGGAGTCCAATGTCTCGACCCTTTGGTTCGCCTTCGCCGGAGGCTACGGCCTGGGCCGCGAGTCGGGAATCGCCGTCTACCGCGACGATCCCGCCCTGGCGCTTCCGCGCTATCTGGCCGGTCTCCCCGCCATAGACACGCTCTCCGAGTTGGCCTCGTACTACCGATCGGAAAGGGAGGATTGGTTCGGCCAGGAGGAGCGGCGTTCGGCGAGGGCGGCGCTGCTCGAAATGGGCATCTCCTACCACGCCGACGCCCTGGCGCAATGCGTCGTCGACGGAGACGGCATGGCCGTCGACCTCTTCCTGAAGGCCGGCTTCCATCCCGACGCCCGCGACAAGCACGGCGTCACCCTGCTCTGCCTCGCCTCGCGGAACAGACATCGGGCGGTGGCCGACCTCCTGCTCGAGCGGGGGGCCTCCATCGATCTGCAGAGCGAGGATAGGGACTATTCTCCCCTCATGGACGCCTCCCTCGTCGGTTCGGCCGACATGGTCGAGCTTTTTCTCTCCAGGGGAGCGAACCCCAACCTCGTCAGCAAGGACGGCCAGACCGCCCTGGTCGTGGCCGTGGGCAGAAGCGACGCCGAAGTGGTGCGTCTCCTGCTCGCCTTCGGAGCCGACCTCGATATCGTCGACAAGCTCGGCCTTTCCGCCCGCAGATACGCCTCGCTTTTCAAAAATCCCGAAATCATCCATCTCTTCGATTCCGTTTCGCCCAGCTTGCGCCGGGAGGGCACACGATGATCAGCATCGAAATGATTCAGGAGGGCTTCGTTCTTTCGTTCGACGGCCGGCGGGTCCTGAGCCATTCCCGGAGGGCGCCCTGCGTCGAAATCGGCACGGCGGAAAACAGCCTGCGGCAGAGCCGGAACTCGTACAGGCCGCGCCGCCGGCACATTCAGGCGACGACGCTCCGCGGGTTCAAGATCGTCGAGAACGGCGCCGATTTCGTCGCCGTGGATTTCGAAGGCCGCCTCAGCCTGGCCGCCGCCGCCAAGGACGGCGTGCTCCACATCTCGTTCTCCCGCTACGACTCTTCCGTGAATCTGTTCAGGCTCCGCTTGGCGGGCTATCCCGACGAGCGGATCTACGGATGCGGAGAGCGCTACTCGCGCATCGATCTCAAGCTGTCGCGGGTTCCTCTCTGGGTCGAGGACAAGGGTGTCGGTCGCGGACGGAGCCTTGCGGCGCGCGTCGCCCGCCGCAAGAGCGGCTCTTCGGGCGAGCCGACCTCGACCTATCTGCCCATGCCGCTTTTCGTCTCTTCCAAAAATTACTGGTGCGCCGTCGACACGACATCCTATCTCCGCATCGACTTTCGGCGGACCCAGACGCTCATCGACTCGTGGGCGGTGCCGCGCGAACTTGTGCTCGGGTTCGCGCAGGGAACGGAGGCGACGCTCGAGAGCATGACCGGGACGATAGGCAGACAGTCGACGCCGCCGATCTGGTGCTACGACGGCGCCTGTCTCGGCCTCCAGGGAGGATCGGCGGCGGTTGCGAGCAAGCTCGGGGCGGCGCTCGAAGCCGGGGTAAAGGTGTCTTCGGTGTGGGCCTGCGACTGGAGCGGACGGCATGGAGCCGGCAGACTCGTTCCCTGGGACGCGGCCCGCACGAAAGACCTCTACCCGGATCTCGCCCGCGACATAGCCGGCCTGCGCGCGAAGGGTATCCGCTTCCTGGGCTACGTCAATCCGCTGCTCTCCGCGGGCGGAAGCTTTTACGCGGAAGCCTCGGCCGAAGGACTGTGCGTCAAGGACCGGGAAGGCCGGGATTATCTCGTTTCGGCTCAGGGCGCCCCGGCGGCGCTCGTGGACCTCAGTTCGCGCCGGGCTTTCGAATGGATGAAGGAAACGATAAGGCGGGAGCTGCTCGGCGTCGGCATGTCGGGATGGCTGGCCGACGGGGGAGAATGTCTTCCTCCCGACGCCGCTCTGGCTTCCGGCGAGGATGCCGCTCTCGCCCACAATCGCTGGCCCCTGCTCTGGGCTCAGGTCAATCGCGAGGCCGTGGAAGAGGCCGGAGCCTCGGCCGAGGTGATTTTCTTCGTCCGCTCGGGATGGCTCGGCTCGGCGAGGCAGGCAAGGTCCGTGTGGGCGGGCGATCAGCTCGCGGACTTTTCGCGCGAGGACGGCCTGCCGAGCGTCGTGCCCGCGAGCCTTTCCCTCGGCCTGTCCGGCATAGGCTTCTGGCACTCGGAGGCGGGCGGATCCAGCACGGCGGCCTGGCTCAGACGCAGTCCGGAATGCCTCGGACGCTGGACCGAGATGGCCGCCTTCACGCCCTTCTTCCGGACGAGCGAAGGCCAGCACCCCGAGGCCAACGCGCAGTACTGGCAGAACCCCGCCTCGCTCGCCCTGCTCGCCCGGATGAGCGAGGTCTACGCGGCGCTCAAGCCCTATCACGTCGCGGCGGCCTCGGAATACGCGACGAAGGGGCTTCCTCCTCTGCGCCATCCCTGTATACATTACGAAAGCGATGCGCGAACCCACAGGCTGATGTACCAGTATCTCTACGGGCGGGACCTCATGGTGGCCCCCGTCATAGAGGCGGGACGTTCGCTCACCGAACTCTATCTGCCCGAGGATGAATGGGTGCACCTGTGGAGTTCGCGCGTATTCGGCCGCGGCTCCGTCCTCGTGGACAGCCCTCCCGGTTGCCCCGCCGTCTTCTACCGCAGGGCCTCGCCTTTCGCCCCGCTCTTCGATGCCATCAGGCGCACGGTGCGGCGCCTCTAGGAGTTCCGGATATGAGTCTGAGCCCGCCGTCCGCCGCTCTTGTCGCGCTCGCCGGCAATTTCATTCTCTCGCTGGGCATGGTCCTCCAGAAGCGCAACGTATCGTGGCTCGGCCACAAAGGCGACCGCGACCGGAACTTCCGCCGCGTGCGCTCGGGATGGCTCCTCGGCTTTCTTCTCATGAATGTCGCGCCGATTTTCAACTACCTCGCCCTTCTGGGGCTGCCGCCCAACGTGGTCGGGGCCGCCATAGGTTCCAACGTGGCCTTCACCGCGATCCTCTCGGCCCTGATGCTGGGCGAGCGGCTGGGGACACGGCGACTCGTGTGGACATGCGTCATGTTCGCGGCGATCGCGCTGGCCGCCCTTCGGGGTCGCGCCGGCGCCGGCTCGCTGGCGGTCCCGGCCCTGTACGTGTTTCTCGCCGTCCCTCTCGTCGGCGCGGGCATCTGCGTCGCGCTGCGTCGGCGCCGCAGGTCGGCCGGCCTGGCCGTGGCGATCGCGGCCGTCGCCGGGGCGATGGGAGGCTACATGATACTGCCCCTGCGAGCGCTCCAGATCGGCGCCGCGGCGAGCCTCGCCGCCTGGCTGGCCTCGCCCTTCCTTTACCTGTACATCGTCGCCGGGGCGGGTTCATTTTCCGTCGTGCAGCTCGCCTACAAGGACGGAGAAATGTCGAGCGTGTCGCCCCCCTACTACGGCATGCAGGTGCTCTGGCCCGCCCTCGCGTCCTATTTCGCGTTCGGCATGCCCTTCGACCTCCTGCAGGCGGCCGCCTTCGCCGCGATCGCAGCCTGCGTCTTCCTTGTGGCGAGGGAACCCTCGGGAAAGCCCCGCGCCTAGCGGGGGAAAAGCGTGACGACGGCCGACGCTTCCACGGCGCGGCCCGAGCCGACCTCGCCCAGGCCCTCGGCGGTCTTCGCCTTGACCGAGACGGCCGAGCTTTCCACGCCGAGGCAGGAAGCGAGCGACTCCCGGATAGCGTTCCCGTAGGGTCCCATCCTGGGCCGCTCGAGCACGACGGTGCAGTCCACGTTGCCCGGTTCCCAGCCCGCGCCCCGCACGAGGGCGGCGGTCCGCGCGAGCAGGTCGCGCGAGTCGGCATCCTTCCAGGCTTCGTCGGAGGGCGGAAAGTGTGTTCCTATGTCGCCCAACGCGGCGGCCCCGAGCATCGCGTCTATCACCGCGTGGATGAGGACGTCGCCGTCGGAGTGGGCCTCCTCGCCCAGCTCGGAAGGCAGCCTGACTCCGCCCAGGAGCAGGGGCCTGCCCGCCGCGAGCCTGTGCAGGTCCCAGCCCTGGCCGATCCGGAAGGGAAGGGCGAAGCCCGCCGCCTCGCGCCCGGAGACGCGCGGCGCGGCGCCCGCCGCCGCGCCGTTCGGGCTTCCGCCGCTCTCCGGGGGGAGATCCTCGCGGAAGGTTATCTTGCGGTTGGCGCTCTCGCCCTCGGTCCAGGCCACGGGCCCCACGTAGCGGGCCCAGAGCTCGGCGTCGTCCGTGCAGTCCAGAGCCTCGCGGTGGGCGCGGCGGTGCGCCTCGAGCATGGGCGCGAAGCGGAAGCCCTGGGGAGTCTGGGCTGCCCCCAGCGAAGAGCGCGGCGGATGGCCGATCACGGTACCGTCGGTCCCGAGTTCCTTGGGCGTATCGACGAGGGGCAGCACGGGGACGCAGGCGCCTCGCTCCCGCGCCGCTCCCGCGACGCGCGCCGCGAGGGCGGCGCTGGCCCAGGGCCTCGCCGCGTCGTGGATGAGGACTATGCAATCCTCGGCGGGGACGCCGCCGGGAAAGGCGGGGGAGGGCGCGGCGAGGGCGGCCGCGAGAGATTCGAGTCCCAGGCGAACGGAGTCGCTCCGCGCGGCGCCGCCCGCGACGATCATGAAGCGCGGGCCCAATCTTTCGGTCAGTGCGGCGCGCGTCGTCTCCGATATTCCCGCCGCCAGCTCGTCTTCGCGGCCGGGCGGGGCGGTGACGGTCAGCGCGACGAGCCGGGGCTGTTCCAGGAAGGGGAGAAGGGAGCGTTCGAGCACGGAGCGGCCGCCGAGGGACGCGAGCTCTTTCTTGACGCCTCCGAACCGTTCGCTTCTGCCCGCGGCGGTCACGATGACGGCGAGGTAGGGCTCGCTCGGCACGAGGGGCTCAGCTTTCAAGACGGGCGCGGATGAGCTCGGCTATTTCGTCCTTGGGCTTTCCGAGCGAGAAGGAAATCTCGTCCTGGAGGAGATTGAGCGCCGAGTCGTAGAGCTTCCGTTCGAGAATGGGAAGCTCCTTGATCTTGGAACGGTGGTAGAGCGAGCGGACGACGGAGGCTATGTCCAGGACCGAACCCTTTTTGAGGAGGTCCAGGTTCATCTGGTATCGCAATTTCCAGTCCGATGGAATGGGGGCGTACTCCTCCGAGATGAAGACGAGGGCCTTTTCGGCGTCGCTCTTGGGGACGATCGCCCGTATGCCGAGCTCCTGAGCCTTGTCCACGGGCACCATCACCGTCATGTCCGAAAACTCGAGGTAGATGATGTAGTAGAGGATCCTGGAATCCTTGAAGGACTTTTCGCGGATTTCGGTGATGCGGCCGACACCCTGACTTGGATAGACGATGCGTTGATCGACGGCGAATTCGGTGGAGCGAACCTTATCCATATTTTCTTACGATAGCAGAGAATCGAAGGAAAGTCAAACCTGTCGGGGCGCGACGCCGCTCTCGGCGCGGCGGAGATGGACGACGCGCGCCGCGGCGGAGTAGATTCGAGGCCATGGATCGCAAGCGCCCTTCCTGGCCGGCCCTCGTCGCCTTTCCGCTGTTCATCGTCCTCGTCCTGGTCCTCCTCGTCGTGTTCCGGGACGCGCTCTTCGGCCTGTTCCGCGATCGTGCGGCGATTCGCTCGTGGATCGAGGCGCGCGGAAGCTGGGGCCCCATGGCCTTCGTCGGTCTTCAGGTCCTTCAGGTCGTGATATTCGTGATCCCCGGCGAAATCGTCCAGGTTGCGGGCGGCTACATCTTCGGATTCTGGCCGGGATCGATCCTGTCCCTCGTCGGCATAACGATCGGCTCGATGGTGAACTTCGCGGCCGGCCGCCTTCTGGGCAGGCCCTTCGTCGAAAGCATATTCCCGAAGGAAAAGATCGAGGCCGTGGAGCGGGCCACCGGATCGGGCAAGGCGGCCGCGGGCTTCTTCCTGCTCTTCGTCATCCCCGGCATTCCGAAGGACGTGCTCTGCTATGTCGCCGGCGTGACGGGATTGGGCTTTCCCTCATTTCTGGCCGTTTCCATACTGGGCCGGTTTCCCGGCATACTCGGTTCTTCCTTCATGGGCAGCGCGGCCTACGACCGCGACTTTCGCATGGCCCTGGTCGTGCTCGTCCTCGCCTGCGTGCTGTTCTTCGGCGGACTCGTCTTCAAGGAACGCATCGAGAGGTTTCTCGCGCGACTGTTCCGCCGCAGGGACTGACTCGCTCCGGCCGAAACACGTCGGCGAGCTCTCAGGCGGCCGAAACGAGTCGGCGGAATGGCTCGGGTCGCGGAACGGCAGCGGGTCCGGATCAGCCGCCCCCTATCCGCTCACCGCGTTTTGGCGTTATTATCTACCGAGCTGAACTAAGGAAACGAAGGGCCTCTCGCCACTCCCACTGTCCCGATGCAGCATCAAGCACTCACTATAAGGATCCGAATGAACCAACCAACTTTCTCTTCGCTGGGCCTCGTCGAGCCCGTCCTGTCCGCCGTGAAGGCGGAGGGCTACGAGATCCCGACTCCCATACAGGCGGCCGCGATTCCCGCCCTGCTCGCGGGGCGCGATCTTCTGGGCTGCGCCCAGACCGGAACCGGCAAGACCGCGGCTTTCGCCCTCCCCATCATCCAGCGCCTGCACGGCTCTCCCTCGCGGCCCGCACCCCGAGGCTGCCGCGTCCTCGTCGTGGCGCCGACCCGCGAGCTCGCCGCCCAGATCGACGCGAGCTTCGCCGCGTACGGCTCGGGCTCGCGCATAACGCGGGCCTGCATCTTCGGCGGCGTGGGCAAGAGCCCTCAGGTCAAGGCCGTGGGACGCGGCGTGGACGTGCTCACCGCGACCCCCGGGCGTCTGCTCGATCTGCACGCCCAGGGCCAGCTCCGCCTGGACGGCGTCGAGACCGTGGTGCTCGACGAGGCCGACAGGATGCTCGACATGGGTTTCATCCGCGATGTGCGGAAGATCATCGCCCTTCTCCCCGCCAGGCGGCAGACCCTGCTCTTCTCGGCGACCATGCCTTCGGATATCGCATCTCTCGCCTCGTCGGTGCTCCACGATCCGATCCGCGTCTCCGTGACGCCCGATCGCCCGACCGTGGACCTCATCGACCAGAGCGTGGTTTACGTGGACAAGGCGGACAAGCGCGCCTACCTGGCCGCGCTCATCCGGGCCCAGGCGGCGACCCGCGCCATCGTGTTCACCCGCACCAAGCACGGGGCCGACAGACTCGCCAAGGCGCTGGAGTCCTCGGGCATCGCGACCGCGGCGATCCACGCGAACAAGAGCCAGAACAACAGGACGCGGACCCTCGACTCCTTCCGCTCCGGCGATATCCGCGTGCTGGTCGCGACGGACCTGGCCGCGCGCGGGATCGACGTAGACGGCATAAGCCATGTGTACAACTACGAGCTGCCCGAGGTCCCCGAGACCTATGTCCACCGCATCGGACGGACCGCGCGAGCGGGCGCCCAGGGCGAGGCGGTCGCCCTCTGCGACAACGAAGAGAAGCCCTTCCTGCGCGCCATAGAGAAACTGCTGCGGGCGCCCGTGCCTCTCGCCCGTGGTCCCGCCTTCGAGACCGCTCGGATCAGCGCCGCCGCCGACCGCGCCCTCGGACCGCCGCCCCTGGTCGACCGCGGCGAGCGCAGACAGCCGCTTCGCCGCGGTGGGCCTGCGCGCGAGCGGACCTCATCGTCGAGCCCGCGCGATTCCCGGTCTGCGTCGAGAATGGACCCGAGGAGGAAGACCCCGCCGAATCCACGACGCGAAAGGTCGGACGAACTCTCCCGAAGCGCTTCGGGACCGCGCAGAAGCGTCGGACAAGGATCGATTCGGACCTGATTCGCGGCCGATCCGATCCCCACCGAACAACGAAGGGCTGTCCGGGAAGAAATTCCCGGACAGCCCTTTTTGTCGTATTCGTATGAGAAGGCCGCGACCTGCTCTACAACACGCGATCAATCAACGGGTGACCGCCGGCAGGCTCAGCTCGACTCGGTGTTCCCTCCGATCATCGACGAGAGGGATGGTTTCGCCGCTTTGCTCGATGCCGTCGAGGATGAAGCCCGTCTCGGAACTCCCGGCAGGGCCTTGTCGAATATCGATGCGGTATGGCGTCTCGCGATAGCGGTAGCGCAGCGTGAAGCCCGCCCAATCCGGCGGAAGGCAGGCTTTGATGCGCAGGCGATCGCCTTCCAGGCCGAGACCCAGGAGCGATTCCGTGATGAGCCTGTACATCCAGCCGGCGGAGCCGGAATACCAGGTCCATCCGCCGCGACCCGTGTGCGGCGGAAGCGAATAGACGTCGGCCGCCATGACATAGGGTTCCACTTTATAGGTCTCGACCTTGGCCTCGGAGTTCGTGTGATTCACCGGGTTTATCATGGTGAAGAGCTCCCACGCGCGACTGGCGTCCCCGAGGCGGGCGAAGGCCATCGCGGCCCAGATCGCCGCATGCGTGTATTGCCCCCCGTTTTCCCTGACCCCGGGGACATAGCCTTTGATATAGCCGGGTTCCAGGGCCGAGCTGTCGAAGGGAGGATCGAGAAGTTGGATGAGCCCATGCTCGCGGCGAACGAGGTGCTCGTCCAGCGAGTCCATGGCCCTCCGCGAACGCCTCGGATCGCCCGCCCCCGACAGGACCGACCAGCTTTGCGCGATCGAATCGATCCGACATTCGGGATTGTCCGCCGACCCGAGAGGAGTGCCGTCGTCGAAGAACGCGCGCCGGTACCATGCTCCATCCCAACCATGTTCCTCTATCTTGCCGCGCAGATCCTCCGCCTCCTGCCGACAGCGATCGGCGAAGCTCCGATCGTGCCGCAGGAGCGCGACCTCGCCGAACCTCATCAACACCTCATGGAGGAAGAAGCCCAGCCATACGCTTTCGCCCCTGCCCCGCTCGCCCACCAGGTTCATGCCGTCGTTCCAGTCCCCCGATCCGATGAGGGGGAGTCCATGCGCGCCTCGTTCCATGCTCTTCAGAATCGCCCGGCGGCAATGCTCGTACAGACTGGCGCTCTGCTCGGATCGGGTCGGCTGATCGTAGTAGGAATCCTCGGGAGCTTTGACCGGCCGCCCCTCGATGAAGTGAATCATCTCGTCGAGCACTCCGGCGTCTCCCGTACCCGAAACGTAGCGCCACACGGCCAGAGGGAGCCACAGGTAATCGTCGGAGCAGCGTGTCCGAGAGCCCCGTCCGCCGGGAGGGTGCCACCAGTGCTGGACATCGCCCTCCGGAAACTGGTGGGCTGCGCATAGAAGGAGCTGCTCCCGAACGAGGCTCGGCTCCGCATGGACGAGCGCCATGACATCCTGCAGCTGATCGCGGAAGCCGAAGGCTCCGCCGGACTGATAGTAGCCGCTGCGCGCCCATAGGCGGCAGGAAAGCACTTCGTACAGAAGCCAGCCGTTGGCCAGTACGTCGAGAGAGGCGTCGGGAGTTTCCACCTGCACGGCGGACAGGGTCTTGCCCCAAAATCCGCGTACGGCCGTGAGCGCCCCCTGCGCCGCGCCGGGGCTTCGAAAGCGTCGTATCAATCTGTTCGCTTCGTCGACGTCGCGCCCCGCGCCGAGCCTGAAGACGATCTCGCACTCCTGTCCGTCCGCCAGCTCGAAGGGCAGCTGGAGAGCGGCGCAGGGATCGAGAGCGGCCCCCGCCTTGCCGGACAGAGCCGTGCGCGACATCGCGGCGGGATTTCGAAGGCTGCCGTTGCGCCCGATGAACTCGGCCCGGTCGCAGGTGAAGGTCCGTGCCCGGTCGTCGAGGTCCAGAAAAACGACTCTTCCGGCGAACTCGGCGCTGAACCAGTTTCGCGAGAGGATAGCGCCGGTTTCGGCGTCGGCTTCGGTGACCACGTGCATCGCGGATTTCGAGCGCAGGTCGCCGAGCACGAGCTCTATGTACGAGGTGGCGGAGAGTCGACGGGTACGGCCGGATTCGTTGCGGATTTTCAGCGCGCTGAATTTCACCGGGGCGTCCATCGCCACATATACCCAGAGCTCCGAGGCTATCCCCCGTTCGGAATGCTCGAAGACGCTGTAGCCGAATCCATGCCGCGCGACGTAGGGCCCGTCGCCCGCTCGAGGCAGGGGGGTCGGGGACCAGAACTGCCCGCTCTCTTCGTCGCGGATGTACAGGGCCTCGCCGCTCGCATCGCCGACCGGATCGTCGCCCCAGGGTGTGAGACGGAACTCGTGGGCGTTCTCGCTCCAGGTGTAGGCCGCGCCGGCCTCGGAGACGACGGTCCCGAACTGCGGATTGGCGATTACGTTCACCCAGGGCGCGGGAGTGGTCCGGCCTCGGGCGGTGGCAATGACGTATTCGTCCCCGCCGGGGGTGAATCCGCCGAAGCCGTTGAAAAAGAGGAGATCCGACCGTGGCGCCGTGTCCGTCGGGCTCCGGTTCTTCGCGATGCGCGACGGTATCAGACGGGGTACCGGGATCTTCTGGATGCTCCGCCCGCCGACCTGATCTTCGAGCGTGCCGAGGGCATCGCTTATGACCGCGCGCGCGGCCGACTGGATGAGAATGCGATCCTCGCCCGAAATCTGGTCCGCGGAGCGGATGAAGATCCCGCCGGGCCGGTCCACGACGTTCGCTCCGACGCCGGCGGTCACCAGAGCCAGGATTTGATCCTGCAGCTGCTGCCGGTAGCCGCCGTGCTCCTCGTTCCAGATCACCAGGTCCACCGCGAGCCCTTTCTGGCGCCAGTAGGCGTGAGCCTGCACCATCTGACGGACAATGGCCATGTTGGCCGGGTCTTTGATCAAGAGCAGCACGATCGGGAGATCGCCGGAAATGGAATAGCCCCACAGTCCGGATTGTCCGCGGCGGTTTGCGGCGAGGATGTTCGGCTCGGCCCGCAATCCGGAGTTCGTAAAGAGAATGGCGCCGGCCAGGCGGCCATAGAGCTGCGCGTCGGACTCGTTTCCGTTGATCTGCTGCAGGACCATCTGACTGTGTGTTCGCGCCAGCTCGAAGGCCCTGTTGACGAATCGCTTGTCCTGGTATTTTTCGACGATGCGTAGGGCGGCGTCTTGGTCTTCGCCGATGCCCGTAACCATATCGATCGTCGCCGAGCAGTCCGGCTCGAGGACGAGCCTGTAGCGGATCGCGACGATCGGATCCAGCACCGAGCCTTGGCCGCCGGAAAGTGGGCCGGGTTCGTCCTCCGCGGCCGGAGCCGCGACGCTGTTGCCCCGCCCCACGAAACGCATCCGATCGGTTTCATGGGAGACTTCGACTATTTCGGCGTCCCGGACCGTCATGAGGTGCAGCATCCAGGGATTGTGCTCGCCGGAGGATCGGGGCCGCCGGGTGCAGAGAATCGCCCGCTTTTCTGCGAGGATTTCCGTCTGGACGAAGAGCTTGCTGAAAGCGGGGTGGGCCGCATCCGCCGCCGCAGCGGCCAGGGCGACCTCGGCGTAGCTCGTGACCTCTATCGTCCGCTGAAAGCGGGAACGATTCGCGATGCGGAAGCGTCGCAGCTCGATATCGTCTTCCGGCGACACGGCGATCTCGGTGTACGTGTCGATCTCGTGATCGCTTCGGCGGAACTCCGCCCGCCCCGCCGAGAATATCACTTCGTAGCGATCGGGGCGTTTGAGCGTCGGCTGGAATGCGCTCGACCAGGATTCGCCGGTCTCCGTGTCTCGGATGTAGAGGAACGTGCCCCAGTTGTCGCAGGTCCCGTCCTCGACCCAACGCGTGACCCCGAGCTCCTTCCAACGGCTGTATCCGCCTCCGGCGTTCGTGACCATCACATGGTATTTCCCGTTCGACAAGAGATGCACTTCGGGGAGGGGAGTGTCCGGGCTCGTGAAGGCCCGGACGGGCGGTCGCAGGGCCTCCGCTCCCGCGAGCAACTCAGGCATGTCGGCCGCGCGCGAATGGAAGACGGTCGCTCTCGGGATCTTCTCCTCGAGCAGCAGTGCGGTAGCCTTCACCAGAGGGATCGATTGGAAGCGCTTTTGCATGGGTCGATCGAGAATGAGAGCCACGAAGGAAAGCAGACTCATGCCCTGGTGGTGGGCCATGAAGGAGCGGACGACGGCGCAGCTCTGAGCGGAGGGCACGCGGGACGGCGTATAGTCGATCGCCTCGTAAAGACCGTAGTCTCCCTCGAATCCCTCCGAGGAAAGGCGTTGCAGATTCAGACAGGCCTTCTCGGGCAGCATCAACAAGGAGAGCGCGGATGCGTAGGGAGCGACGACGAGATCGTCGATGAGCCCCCGTTTCAAGCCCAGGCCGGGAACCCCGAAGGCGCGGTATTGATAGTTGAGACCGACATCCAAGGAGTTGTATCCGGACTCCGAAATGCCCCAGGGCACCCCCCGCTGCCTGCCGTACTCGATCTGGCGGACGATCGCGGCTTTGCAGGTCTGATCGAGAAGCGTGTTCGCGAACGTGGGCATGACCAGGAGCGGCATGAGGTACTCGAACATCGAGCCGCTCCATGAAAACAGAACCGACTTCCCCCCGACATCGGCGAGCAAACGACCGAGCGCGAACCAGTTTTCCTGCGGTACCTGCCCCTGAGCAATGGCGACGAAACTGGCGATTCTCGCCTCCGAGGCGAGGAGGTCGTAAAAGCCGGGATCCTGACGGTGTCCTTCGACCATGTATCCGATGCTCAGGAGATGTCGCCGCTCGTCGTAGAGGAACTCGAAGTCCATGTTCGAGAGTTCTTCGGTTTGCAGGGCAAGCGCTTCGATCGCGGCCAGGCGCGCCCGGGCGTGGTTTTGTCCTTCGGCGACGAGTTCCCTCAGCTCCTGCGATCCGGGCTCGAGCGTCTTCAAGACCTCGGTCTCGAGTGTCTGCAGATCCCGGAGGCTCGTGCTTCCCGCGACCGAGAGAAGATCCTCCCGGCCGGCCGCCGGGGAGAGATGGGACAGCCAGGGCGCGAGGTAGCCGAGGTCGTCGAGCGCGTCTCGGCACTGGCTTTCCAGCGCCTCGACCCACCACTTCACCTCTTTCTCGTCGCGATCCGCCAGGGATTCGGTCACTTCCCCGGCCGCGGCGGCCAGCCGAAGCAGCAGCTCTCTGGCGGCGTGCAGCGCAACCGGTTTGAGGCTGTCCGCCGATTGCAATTCCTTCCGGAACCGATCGAAGGCCGAAGGCGCCGAATCTGAAAGGAGCCCGGCGAGTATTCTCTGGGTGTCGAGCATGCCTTCCCATACCTGCGTCCCGAGGATCTCCTCGTCCGGAATCGCGATCAAGCCCGCGCGCAGCGTCAAAAGATGGGCGGCCAGGTTGCCGGAGTCCACCGTCGAGACATAGCGGGGCGCGAGGGGCTGCAAGGTTTGGGTGTCGTACCAGTTGTAGAAGTGATTTCTGAAGCGCTCGAGACCCGCCATGGATCCGAGCGCGTGCGAAGTGCGCTCGAGAAGTCGCCCCGCCGAAATGTAGCCCAGGTCGCGCGCCGCGAGGTTCGCCAGAAGAGCGAGCCCCATGTTGGTGGGCGAACTGCGATGGGCGATTTTGGGGAGAGGCAGCTCCTGGTAGTTGTCCGGAGGGAGCCAATGCTCTTCCGCGGTGACGAAGGTCGCGAAGAAGGCCCAGGTCTTGCGGGAGAGTCGGCGCAGAAAGCCGACCTGCTCGGGCTTGAGACGCGCTTCGCGCGGAAAGGTCGGACGGCCGAGCCACCAGGCGACGGCGGGCGAGGCCAGCCACAACAGGAGTATCGGAAGGGCGGTTCGGAATGCTTTGGGCAGGGTCAGCGCGAGGTAGACGCCTGTCGAAGCGGCGAGGAAAGCCGCGATCCACATGGACAGGAACGATGCGGCGAGACCGGCATGGATCTTTCGATCCTGGACTTCCGAGGGGGCCCACTCGAGCAGACGTCTGTGCGAGACGAGCATCCTCCATGCGGTGCGGGCTATCGCCCCGAGACTGAAATAGGCTTCGTAGGGCAGGCATGCGAGCGCGAACAGGGACTGCGTCAGGTGCAAGAACGGAGCGCGGACCGCGGCGAGCAGATGCGAGCGAAGCAGCATGTCGTCCGGTTTGCGGAGAAAGCCGCGCAGGGAGACGAGCAACGCAGGCAGGAAGAAGATGCCGGCCGCCGACAATGTCCACAAGAAAGGATCGGACAAGTACGTCCACCCGAGGATCAGGAAGAGCGTCAGGGCGGCGGAGCTTACGCTGCGCCTGAGGTTATCGAGCAATTTCCACTTCGACAGGGCGGAGATCGGATTTCTCTGCCTCCGGTCCCCCGGGCCGACGACGACGGGCAGGAGCCACCGGAAAAGCTGCCAGTCTCCGCGAATCCAGCGACGCCGGCGAGCCACGTCGGCCCGGTAGGTGGACGGGGAGCCCTCGAACAACTGCACGTCGCTCAGGAGGCCCGATCGCGCATGGCAACCTTCCAGAAGATCGTGACTGAGGATTCTGTTTTCGGGGAAGCGCCCCTTGAGCACAAGCTCGAAGGCATCCACATCGTATATCCCCTTCCCGACGAACGAGCCTTCGCCGAACAGATCCTGATAGACATCGGACACCGCGCGCGTATACGGATCTATGCCGGGCTCGCTGCCGCTGAGTCGGGCATACCGCGACCTGTTCGAGCCTTCCAGGCTCGAAGCCACGCGAGGCTGCAGTATCCCGTATCCCTCCACGATGCGATCCTTTCTTTCGTCGTATCGCGGACGGTTCAGGGGATGCGCCATGGCTCCCGCGAGTTGCCGGGCGCTGTCGCGCGGCAACTGCGTATCCGTATCGAGCGTTATGACGTATTTGACGGTGGGGAGCGGGTCGAGTCGTCCGATCAGCAGGTCGAAGCGATCCGTCGCGGACTCTCTCAACAGGGCATTCAGGTCCGCGAGCTTTCCTCGCTTCCGCTCATGCCCCATCCACTTGCTTTCACGGGCGTTCCATCGCCGCCCTCTGTGAAAAAGGTAGAACGGATCGCCCCGGGGACTATGGTAGAGCTCGTTGAGTTCTTCGATCTTCCGTCGCGCGCAGCCGATCAGTTCGCCGTCGGTCGGCAGGGTTTCTTCGTCCGCATCCGGGAAATCGCTGAGCAACCCGAAGATCAGGTTCTCGTCGCGGTTCGCCAGAAAACGCACTTCCAGTGCCTCGACCAGACGTTCGATATGGTCCGCGCTCGAGAGCATCGCCGGCACGACGACCAGGGTGCGCGACTCGGGGGGGATGCCCTCGGAATAGTCCATCCTGGGCAAGGCATGCGGCACCGTAAAGACCGTCACGATCCAGTTCACCAGGGCCGAGGACAGGCCGCTGCCGCAGAGTAAGGCCAGCGCGGCGATGAGCCACAGGCCCAAGCCCTGCGATCCTCCGGCATGGGCTTCGGCGACGAAGGCCGCCGCGATGACGCCGCTCAGGACCAGGATGGAAAACGCGTACAGCCCCAGGGCGAAGCGGCTTCCGATGCTCAGGACGGAGTCGGCGAAGGACGAACGCACATGAACCGATCTCTCGAGCTGCGAGATTCCCCGGTCGATGAGGTAATACCCGACATGGGTCCTGCGGTCGCCGATTTCCGCGTCTCGACTGCGCTCGCGCGCCAATTGAATTGCGCTGCGGGCCACATCGTTTTCCGTCAGCCGGCTCTTCCTGGCCGTTTCCTCCACCACGTGCCTGTAGCGGTCGCGTGTCGAAAAATCCATTTTTTCGTAGTATCCCGCGGGGTCCTCCCGCAGAGTCTTCTCGACGAGGCTTATGTCTTCGACGAACCTTCTCCAGTCCGTGGCGCCGAGGGAACGGAGACTGCGTATGCTGTTGCTGATGGATACCTGATCGGCGGCCTGCTGTCGCATCGCGGACTGCACAAGTTGCTCGATCGTGGCTCCCGTTTCGGAGAGTCGCTGCTCTATCCACGTGAGCGGCAGCGCCAGGGCCGTGCCTTTTCCCTGCAACTTGCGCGCGAGCTCGGCCACGAACGACCCGACGAGCGGGGGATCCGAACGGGCCATGTCTGCGACCAGCAGGATCAGACTTTTCGGATCGGATTCCGCCATCTGTGTCATGCGGTCCGCCCAGGAATCGGCCTCGACCTGGGCGGACATTCCCGCGGAAATCCGGGTGGCGACCCGCCGGAGATTTTCGATCAGGGCGAGGCGAAGCATTATGGGAATCGCCCACAACTCGCCGAGCGTCAAAGTGCCGACGGATTGGTACGCTTCGAGAAATCCCGGCAGCGTTTCCGGATCCACGAGCCCGTCGCCGTGGGAGACCCGCTCCAGCGCAATGTCATAGACCCGCGGTAGACCGGAGGATTGACCGCCCTCCAGATGAGGCAGGCCCCGGCTGTAGCCCTTGGGGAGATCGCGCTTGCTCGAGCGAATCTGCTCTTCGATCAGATAGAAATTGTCGAGCAGCCAATCGGCCGCGGGTACGACCCTGCGGTCGGTCGATGCGGAATCGGTGAGCTGGATGCGGACTTCATTCAGAACCGATTCGTTGTCGACCAGCCGCCTGAGGAGCCTGTCCCCGCCTGCGCGGGGATGGCTCAGCTTATGCAGCTCGGCGATGGCCTTGCCGTGAATCCGCATCTGTTCGATCCCGAACAACTCCGCGCGCAGCGGCCTTTCCTCCTCGGGGGGTCTTCGGAGCGAGGGGCGAGGTCGGGATCCATGCCTTCGGAAGAGCCGCTTAAGAGTCATTCTCAGGGATTCGCCGTCCCGCTCTGCGCTTGTTGGCCGAGGGGCAGGACGCCTGCCATTTCGCCTATGACGTTCACGAGCTCCGTATTCGACGGCAGGACGATCTTCGCATTCGTCGCGAGCGCGATCTCGACTGTTTTGAGTCTCCTGAGCAGCTGGGCGTTGCCGACGAAATACTTGTCCGCCGCCTCGTTGACGAGCTTTATGGCCTGAGCCTCGCCCTCGGCTTCGAGAATCTTGGCTTGCCGCACGCCTTCCGCCTTCTTGATTTCCGCCCTCCGCGCGCCGTCCGCCATGGTCTCGGTGGCGGTCGCGAAATCGATGGCGGCCACCTTTTCGTTTTCGGCCTTGACTACTTTGTTCATCGTCGCCTGGACGTCCTCGGGAGGGTCGATCTCCTTCAGCTCCGTTCTGACGATATCGATGCCCCAATTCGCGGTCTCCTGGGCGAGCGTGCTGTGGAGTTCGCTGTTGATCTTCCCGCGCTCGCTGTTGGCCGACTTCAGGGTCATGGTGCCGATGATGTTGCGCAGAGTGGTGCGGGCGAGATTTACGATCTGGTACCGGTAATTGTTGACGCTGTACTGGGAGTGCTTCACGTTCTCTTCGTCGCTCCTCACCCGGAAATAGACCTGGGCGTCGACGCTCGCGTTGAGCTTGTCGCTGGTGATGATTTCCTGCGGCTCGGCGTTCACCATCACCTCGGTGACGTTGACCTTGAACATCCGGTCGATCCCCGGAATGATCCAGTTGAAACCCGGGTTGGCGAAGCGGTGATATTTCCCGAGCCTTTCGACCAGGCCTCGCGTGGTGGGTCGGATGACCCTGATTCCGCTGAGGAACACTACGATGACGACTAGTACGGCGACGGCTATCAAATAGTACATACGATACTCCTTGCCCGATTCGACGGGCCTTCCTTTTAATCCGGACCGTTGGTCCGGTCGTCCTGCTCTCGATCGACCGCGGCCTTCGCGCCGCTTTGCTTCGGATCCTCGATGTCCAGGAAGGCCTCCCGCGGTCGCAGGGTCTTCCCGGAGCGCGCCCTCACCGTCGACCCGGGATCCGAATGTCCGAGCGCGGCCGACACGGCGCTCAAGTCCTTGCCGCGCCTGATTTGGATCACTGCCCATGCATGACGCAGTTGTTGTGCCGTGACTTCTCGACCGATCGTTTTCAGGGCTTCGTGCTTGATCCTGTTGGTCACCGAAATACGGCTGAACGGCCTGCCTTGATGCTCGAAAAGATAGCTTGTTCCTCGAAAATGCTTGCGGACCCGATCTACGAATGCGGTCTTGACGTGTACTTGCCTCTCCTTTCCCCCCTTCCCCACGACAGTGATCTCCGCGAAGCCGCGGTTCGCCGGGCCCAAATCCGACATCCGGATGGACAGCATTTCGGAGATGCGCACCCCGGTTCCGACGAGAAACGCGACCATGAGCTTGATCGTGCCGTCCTTCGTCTCCCTGAACAGTTTTCTGACCTCGTCGATACTCGGCACCTTCTCCGTCGGCACCACGATACCGTCCATGCGTTTCGGCTTCACCGACTTCAGCACCTCTTCGAGTCGGTACTTCTTCCGAAGACTGTCGGCGGAGGAGCTGTGTTTGAACGCGTAGCGAACCCGACTCTTCGCCGCGGCTATTTTCCTGTTGATCGTCGCGGGACTGTAGCGCTTGCCGTCGTGCTCCCGATCCAGCCAGAGGGCATAGGCCTCGAGCGCCTGCACCAGGGGGAGGCGCCACTCCTTCGTGAAAGCGATGAATTGCGCCACATCGACCCTATAGGCATCCCTGATCTCGCCCAGTTCCCTGAGCAGCTCATCCTGGCCCTTCATGTCAGTCGATTTCATTTCCTTCGTCCTTTGAGCTTTTCCGCCGCTCGATCTACGACCGCTATATTCAGTAATGTAACAGATATTCCAGCATCGCGCCAGGGCCGAGGAGGCTGAAATGACGTACGGCTGGTCTTCCGCCGAAAAGTCCCGAACGCGGGCCGCCCGATAGTGATAATTCCGACTAACTTTCATTCGTCCTCATGCGCTTCGCTCCGCCTCGATGCGGCGCCCACCGTCGCCGCATCGGGAGGACTGTCTCGCCGGAATTGACTTGGCGGAGACGCTGCGAGGCGGTATAGTTGACAGATATGATAATACTTGCGGCGTGCCAGCCGCGTTTTATAGGAGGAGGATTTTATGGCGGTGAATCCGAAAAAGATGCTGCCCTGGATCATATATCTCATATTTTTCTCTGTTTTGAACGAAACAGTCTTCAATGTCTCGACGCCCAGGATCGCCGAAGAGTTCGGCCTCAGCGCTGCGGGTGTCAGCTGGATGATGACGACCTTCCTCATATTCTTCGGGGTCGGTTCCATGATCTACGGTAAGCTCTCCGATATCTACAGTCTCCGCGGGCTCATAATCGTCGGCATCGTCATCTACAATGTCGGTTCCATCCTCGGCTTCGCGCTGCGATTCTCCTATCCCCTCGTCATCGCGGCACGCGCCGTCCAGGGCATGGGCGCATCGGCCATCCCGGCCCTGGTATTCGTCCTCGTCGCCCGCTATTTCTCTCCGGACGAGAGGGGGCGCGTGTTCGGCTTCATCATGTCCACGGTCTCGTTCGGGATAGGGCTCGGTCCGGTTCTGGGAGGTTTCGTCTCGGGAAGCCTGCACTGGTCGTATTTGTTCCTGATTCCCCTCTTCATTCTCGTTTCGATTCCCTTCTTCATGAGGGGTCTGCCCAGGGAGCCGCGCCGCGAGGGCTCGATGGACATGATCGGGGCGATCCTGGTCGCGCTCACCGTGGGCGCCCTCGTCGTCTACCTGAACTTCGGTTCCTGGTATTATCTGGCGGCTTTCATCGCCCTGCTTGGGGCCTTCGTGCTGCGCATCAGGAGGGCTCCCGATCCCTTCATCAAACCCGAGCTCTTCCGCAACGCCAGATTCCGGAGCGGCGTTATAGTCGGTTTCGCGCTTTTTTCCGTCGTCTTCGGCATCCTCTTCCTGATCCCCCTGATGCTGCACGCGGTATACGGCATGTCGACGAGCGCGATCGGTCTCGTGCTGTTCCCCGGTGCCATGAGCTCCGTGGTCTTCGGGCCGATAGGCGGCAGTCTGGCGGATCGCAAGGGCAACAGCTTCGTGGTCTCCCTCGGTCTCGGCCTCCTGGTCGCGAGCATGGTGGCTATGGCCCTGCTGCTGAGTCTCTCGCCGCTCTTCATAGCGGCGGCCCTGCTCCTGACCTACGTGGGCTTTTCGCTGTTTCAGACTGCGATGGCCAACAGCGTTTCCCAGACTCTGCCCGCCCACGAAACGGGGGTGGGCATGGGTATGTTCAACCTCGTCGGCATCATCTCCGGTGCGCTCGGCATGGCTCTGGTGGGCAAGATTCTCGCCGGCGGAACCCTGGACTTTCCGCTCCTATCGACCGCTCGCCGACCCGCCGCGTACTCCTACAGCAACGTGATGCTCCTGTTCTCGCTGGTGGTCGTGGCAGGGGGAGCCCTGTACCTGCGCAGTTACCGAGAGCCTGCCTACGCGCTCGAGGATTGCCTGGCGGTCGCCTGCGATTGAGGCGCTTCGGCTTCTCAGGTCGTCAGGCTGGCTCGGCTTTTCTCCACCCAGTCCCTATCCATCCTGGCCAGTCTGTTTTTCTTGAGGTTCTCCCTGAGAATCCATCGCAGGTGTTTCCCTTTCAGCGCGAACAGGCTCTCGAAGCGCGACTTGCCGGCTTCGGGAGACGCCGCGACGACGACGCTCCAGCCGTAGCCGAGCGCCTTTTTCAAGGAATCCGCGGAGGCATCCAGCCTGTCGTCGCGATTCAGGCTTCTCGTCATCGTCTCCAGTATCTCGAGTATTCGGATATTGGTCGCTTCGTCGCCGAGCAGCTTGGGCTCGCACAAGCCGGCCACGACGGCCCGTTGCTCGTACGAGTTGCCGCGGATCCAGGGCCCGAGATTCTCGAGTGTCGAGCGCATTCCTTCCGTGGAGATTTCCTGGATACCTATCGCGACGGCCTCGCGTATCCGCCAGCTGTCGTGGGATGCGTATTTCCGCAAAAAGTCGATCACTTTCGCATTGTCGTGTCCATTCAAGACGGCATAGCCCAAAACGCCGCACATCCCGACGAATTCTTCGGGCGAGTCGCTCGTGTCCGTCTTTATGCACGAAAGGCACTCATCGATGGCTTTTGCATCCGCCGTCTTGGAGAAATCGTACAGTAATTCCAAATTGCCCCTGGGGCCCGGCAATTTGGAGTTTCTCAGCAGGTAGCCTATTTCATGCATCGAAGACCTCTTCCCGCGTGCCGCGCGATCCGATTCTCGTTTATCGGAATTGTCACTTGCTCCGGCGCTTCCTATTCTGCATGCACTTCGAAATACGAGACGGCCCATCCGCACTGCGTGTGCCGCAATCGAACGAGGTATGGAAACCCGACCTGAAAATCGACGTAGAGAAAATCCGGTTCTATTCGATGCCCTCGGATGATCCCGACAATGCGCCGAGCTCGCGACATTGTCGGCCTCACCCCTACAAGGGTAACAGGGTGTCTCGATGACGACAGCGCGACAACGTCCTCGTTCGCGGCGAAAGCGTGAACGTTCTCCCCGACATCGGCACCCCGGTCGGTCAATGCGTATGCATCGTCGATCCTGCCATCCTGCAGATCCTCGACGAAGCGAGTCGCCAGAGCAGTCGCCTCGGCAGGGACATAGGGATGGAAAAGGAAAAGCGCGAGCATCGCCGTCAGGCCCAGGGCCGACAAAAGGAGAACCACAACTTTCCGCATGCGGATCCTCCCCTCGGGTGTCCTGCCGGGAATCGTATTCGCTTGCTCAGTGTCGCGAGTGCCTATGCGCTTCGTCAAGATGAGAGAACGTGCGGGCAGGATCGGAGAGCGGATTCGCGCCGAGGACGGGATAGGCGCCGCCGTAGAAGTGATCATGAGGCATGTGGGCCGTGACAGTAGTCGAGGGCCTAAAGCTCGAGGCAAACCTTGCCGAAGTGCTTTTGGGATTCGTAATACTTGAAGGCGGCGGCGATTTCCTGCAGCGGAAAACGGCGGTCGATGACGGGCTTCAAAAGATTGGCCGTTATCGCCCGAATCATGTCCTCTTGATCCGCTCTGCTGCCGACGAAGATCCCGCTGATGCGAATCTGATTCGTAAACAGCGCAGGGATCGACACTTCTCCCGCAAAACCGGTCAAGACACCGATCAGGGCGATATGCCCGCCCGTCCTGCAGGCTGTTATCGATTGCGGCAACGTGCCGGGTCCGCCGACCTCAATCACATGATCGACGCCGCGGCCGCCCGTCAAATCCTTCGCCTTTCGGCCCCAGTCCGGCACGGCGCCGTAATTGATGACGGAGTCGGCCCCGAGACGCTCGAGCTTTTCCAACTTCTCCTCGGAGGAAGATGTGGCGATCACGCGGGCGCCCGCAACTTTCGCGAATTGCAGCGCGAACAGCGATACGCTCCCCGTGCCGAGGATCAGCACCGTGTCGCCGGGCTTCACCCGGCCGCACACTACCAAGCCTCTCCAGGCGGTGACTCCCGCGGTGGGCAGCGTTGCCGCCTCCACGGGTGTGTAACCTGCCGGTGCCTTCGTGAAGGCGTGCGCCGGCATGCACACGTAATCTCGGGCATAACCGTCGACACTTTCTCCCGGTATATCCCGCTTGGTGGCGGGCGTCATTTCGCCTCCCAGCCAATAGGGCCAAAACGTGCCGACAACAGTGTCTGCGACCTTGAACTCATCGACACCGTCACCGACTTCGATCACCTCTCCGGCGCCATCGACCATCGGAACGCGGCCATCGGCGCAGGGTATTTTCCCCACTACCAACATATCGTCATGGAAGTTCAAGGAACTGGCCCTGATCCTGACCAGCAATTCGCCCGGTCCGGGCTTGGGAGGATCTTCCTCGACCAGTTTGAGATTTTCCAAGCCTCCCGGCGCCTTCAGCCTAACCAACCTCATGTCTTTTCTCCCGACTGTTCTCGAAACTTGATACGCGAAGCTTAGCCATGTGACTTCGCCTCCATAAGCAACATTATAGGACCGCACCATAGATTCCACCAGTCAACTACATCATCTCCCAACTCGCCGAGGTGTTTCCTTGTTGAAAGCCAAGGCGCGGTTTAGTAACTTGAATTTCAAATCAAGGGAGGTTCGAATGCAGAGGATCGTCCCCTTTCTTTGGTTCGACCGCGAAGCCGCGAAGGCCGCGGAGTTTTATTCGGGCGTCTTCCCCCAGTCTTCGATAACAAGCACGACCGTCACTCCCGATACACCCTCCGGGAGCGTTGAGGTCGTGAGTCTGAAGATCTATGGCCAGGAGTTCGAGCTCATGTCTGCGGGGCCGATGTTCAGATTCACCCCGGCCCTCTCTTTCCTCGTCTCCTGCGATTCCAAGGAAGAAGTGGATGGGCTTTGGGAAAAACTGAGATCGGGTGGAAAGGAGAGAATGCCGCTGCAGGAATATCCCTTTAGCAAGCGTTATGCATGGATTGAAGATAGCTACGGCATTTCCTGGCAGCTGATGTATAACGAAGGGCGAGGGGGAGCTTCGAGGATAACTCCGACGATGATGTTCGTGGGCGGCAACTGCGGCAAGGCCGAGGAGGCAGCGAAGCTCTACATCGCGGTCTTTCGCGACTCCGCGCTCGGACAGGTCAATCGATACGGGCCGAACATGGAACCGAATGCGCCGGAGATGGTGTCCCATCTGGGATTCAGGCTCGAGGGACAGGGTTTCGCCGCGATGGACAGCGCCGCCAAGCACGACTTCAACTTTACCGAAGCCATATCCCTTCTGATCTATTGCGATACCCAGGAAGAAATCGACCACTATTGGAATGCGCTGAGCGCGGTGCCCGAGGCCGAACAATGCGGCTGGCTCAAGGACCGATACGGTTTTTCCTGGCAGGTCGTGCCGAGGATGCTGCCTATTCTCCTGCAGGATAAAGACCCTGCAATTCGCAGGAGCGTGACGAATCGGATGCTCAAGATGAAGAAACTCGTGATCACCGAACTCAAAGGCGAATAAGCCGGGCGGCGCCGGCCCCGCGGGCTTGCTCAAGTCCTACCGGCGCGAGGAAAAGGGCGGATAGACTCAATCGGGGATTCGATCGATCGCTTTGTCGCGCATATGAAGGAGGCGCGGAATGAAGGCTGACATCATCGTCAAGGACGCAGTGCTGCGGAGTTCGGGAGAAGAGCGCGTCGACATCGCGATATCGGGCGGCATGATCGCTGCGATCGCCCCCTCAGTCAAGGAGGACGCGATCGAGGTCATCGACGCCGGCGGGAACCTCGTCACCGAGTCTTTCGCCTTCCTTGAAGTGTTGAAGTAATTCATCGTCTGGGATCATTGCCGTATGGTCGCAGAATCCATCAAGTGACATATTTCCTCTTGCCCCGAGAATCAGCTTGAAATTATATTCGGCTCTTCGTGGAGTCGTGTGGGTGAATTCGCATAACTTTATGACCCTGGGAGCATGGAAGTCAGGATCTTGAGCCTGAGGTACTCCTCATCGCGTAGTCCATAGGCCCGCCGCTGGATTACCCTGATCTTGGTATTAAGGCCCTCGACGAATCCGAGGGCGGGCTTTTCTACGAGGCGGCTATACTCTGCCAGCCCATCCCAGTTACGTTCGACCATTGCCGCAAACTTCACGAACGGGCCCAGTCGCTGCCACTTGAGGGAATCCTGCCAGTTGTCGAAGAACTTCCGCATCCAGGCCTCACTCTTGTAGGTCCAGAGCCGATCGAACGATTCCTTCAGGAGGTAGGCAGTCTGGAGCCGCTTATTGGCGGCGAGAAGTTTCTTCAAGGACTCGCGTCCCTCGCTGGTCAGGTTCTCGCGATTCGACAGGAGCGTGTACCGCTGGCCCTTGATGAACGAGCGGTCCTTGCCCGAAAGCCTGTGATACTCCGAGCGCCGAACTTCGTCGAGGGCATCGCCCAGATGCCTCATGACGTGGAATTTGTCGTACAGGATGACCGCGCTCGGGGCATGCTCCTCTTTTCGGAGTGAGGTAGCGAAGGGCCGCCACATGTCCATCACGGCGAGCCTTATTTTCCGGCACTTTTTCGCCCCCAGCCATTCGTAGAAGGCATCCATGCTCTCGACCGATCGGTCCGTCCCGCCGAACCAAATGGGGCGTCGCCGGACAAGGTCGCTCACTACGATGCGGTAGGTGTGGCCTTTTCGAATCGAGATCTCGTCGACGCCGATCATCGCGGGCACGGGCGTTCCCGCCTTTGCGAGCAGGACCTCCATGTACTCCTTCTCGAGATTCTTTACGGTTTGCCAGTCGAGCTTGAACTCCCTGGCGACGTCCTTGATCGAGGAGGATCGGCAACGCTCCCCTATGTAGTGACCGAATCTCTTCGTGTAGAAGGGGTTTTCTGCAAGGAAATCGAGTCGCTCGCGCTTCACGCTGCCGCAAACCTTGCAGTCGACGCGCCTGACCTCAAACTCGAGATAGACGCGCGCATCGCCGGAGGAGAGATCCCGCACTCGCCTCGTTCTGCGGTCGTAGAAGCTGTTGCTCGCCTTCCCGCAGGTACCGCAGACAGTTTTTTTCCCGTCCGCTCGAGGCGGACGATGCGAGCTATAGGATCACCGAAGATGCCGGCGACCTGCTCTCTCGGTTTGAAACCAGAGAATCGGTAATTGTCAGATAGTCGTCGTGTAGGCACACGGGAATGATGCACGTTTCTAAAAACAGTTTCAAGCTTCTATTCCCATGCCTAGCATAATATTACCAAGAACGCGTTAGGTGCTTTTACCCACTCGCTTTCACGAAGAGCCTTATATTCCATGTCCCTCTTTTTTTGCTAAAAGGTTTAGTTTTTTGTCCATCGATAATAATACTCCGCTATTCCTTCTTGCAGAAATCAAATAAAACATGTCATATGTGGACGATTGATTTCTTACACCTTCCGAATATGCCTCTCTCCAAAGTTCTTTAGAATCAATGAAGTCATCAATTAAATTGAGGCAGAACTCAATCCCTTTTATGCAAGCATCATCGGTGAATTGTGAGAATTTTCGGTACTTCCAAAATACATTTGTTACTTCCGATACAAATATATCAGGTGCAATTATAATGTCTGCCTTTTTTAAATGACTTAAATATAGTGTCGCGTTTTTATTTCCCAGAGCAATTTCGACTGCGCCACTGGCGTCAAGAATGACTGTCATCGATTGTCCCTGTCTTCCCTAATCATTTCCGCAGGGGAAGGTAGACCCGTTGTATCGATGCCAAGTCCCGTAAAAGATTCAAGAAGATTTTTCCTTCGGCTTTGGTTATCGAGCCTATTCTCAACTCCTTCCTTTAGGAGGACAATCGTTTGTTGAGCAAGGCTTCTGTGTTCTTTTTCAGCAAGGTAGCTCAGTTTATTGTAGAGTTCCTGGGGTAGATCCCGAACTTGTAGAGTTGGCATATGGAACCTCCGTGCATGCATTATACAGTTTATATTCATGCAAGTCAAGCACCGTAAGTCAGATGAATATCAGTCAGCTTTTCCCTCGGCCCGAAGGGTCAATCGAACATCAGTGATTTAACCTGCGAGGCGGCTTGTCCGCCGAGCCAGGTTGAAATCGTTGTTCGAAGTCTTCTTCTATTTTCCCATTGACCAATCTTCAATCATCAAGCCATCAATTCGAGCGAACTCGGCAACATTATTTGTTACAAATATCAGATCCTTGCTCAAAGCCTGGGACGCAAGCAACATATCAATTGGTCCGATTATATTTCCAGCCCTCTTTAGTTTTGCTTTCAATTTCCCATATTTGATCGCATCAGCGTCATCATATTTCAGCACATCAAATAATGAAATAAATTTCAATAATGCAATTCTATTGTCTTCGATATGCGTGCTGTGTTCTACACCATACTCAAGTTCCGCAATCGTCAATGCCGATAGATAGATTCCGCTTTTTGATTTATCTTTAATTTTCTCAAGAACATTGGCGGGTCTTTTGTTAATGGCGAAAATACAGATGTTAGTGTCGAGAAGATACATTACAGGCTTGCCCGCTCTTGATCTTCTCCCTGATCTCTCCCGTCATGCATGAAATCCGACGAAAAACTGGAAAGACCTTCCATAAAAACTTCCCAGGCCTTTTCATGAGGAATCAGTAATACAGCATCTCCATGCCTTTGTATAAATACTTCCTCACCAACGAATTGGAAGTCTTTGGGAAGGCGAACAGCTTGAGATCGACCATTCTGGAAAAGCTTTGCAGTTTGCATGGCGCTACCTCGTTCCTATAATATATATCGTGATATATACCGTGTCAAGTTTTTTGTTCTCATGCTGCCCGCAGGGTCCTTCGAACATCAGTGTTCTATCCTGCGGAATCGCGTGACCACAGTCGTGCCTGGTAGAACTCCCGGTTCCCAGACCAAAGTCCGATTCTGCAGGATAGAACATGTTGCACTGAACCGACTGGCCGGAGGGTCGCCCATGGGGCTTTTATCAACTCGTCATGGCAACGGGAGAATAATAGCGCCGCCTATGGGTCTTCGCAAGTCGGAAAAATGGCGAGATCGAAGGGGATGATTTGGTTTTGCGATGAAAGATGGCGGTACGATATCCCGTTTTTCACGGGTACCACAGCCATTGGGCAAAGAAGCGCCAGGACAGGCAGGTGTCTGTCCATGACGGCGAGGTCGTGACGTGGAACCAGAATAGAGAGCCGGGTCTTCAGCCGGTTTTCTCATCGGCTGAAGATCCCCGATCATGCCATTACGACTTCATTGGGGGCGGGGCCATGGATCTCCTGCAGAAACGCGAGCCGATCTTTGAGGCAGTTTGGAGCGATCGGTGATCCGATGGATCGCTCGACTTTCATGTGCGAGCCGCATGTGGGGCAGATTGCCCAGACACAGGCGTCGGCGCTCATTTCCGGCAGTTCCTCGGAAAGTATGTGCCGAGCAGTTTCCTGGTGGCCATGATCGACACTGGCCTGGATAAGCGCGCGCACATGAGCCAGGGATAGCGTCCGATCCCGATTACCCATGTAGCCGAAGTAGCGGATCTTCCGAAGCCCTTTCGGCAGGATGTGCAGCAGAAACTTCTGGATAAACGCCTCATGGGACAGTGTCATCCGCATACGGGCATGGCCTGCGGCTCGATCGATCCACGAGAAACTGACCTGATGAGCGTCCGCGAAAACGATGCGCCGTTCGCTGATTCCGACGCGATGGGTATAACGGCCCAGGTATTTGACTACCTGCTCGGGGCCGCCGAAGGGAGGTTTGGCATAAACTACGAAGGCTTTTTCGGCTGCCTTGCGAAGCGAAGCATGTAACGCTGATTTGTCACCCTGGAGTTCACCTTCGCCGATGGATGTTTCCAGGTGACTAAGGAGCTTGCCGCGAAACACGGCGGACAATCGCCGCACGGATACGAGGTAGGTGGGATTCCCCGCCATCCACCTCGTGCCGTCCGGCGAGACTCCGCCGCCGGGAATGATGCAATGCAGGTGCGGGTGGAAGGCGAGCTTCTGATTCCAGGTGTGCAGGATGGCCATGCCGCCCACGCGAGCGCCAAGATTCTCTGCCTTCGCACAAACAGCCAGCAAAGTTTCACGGACGCAGATGAAGAGTGCGTCGTAGAAGAGGTGGCGATTGGCCTGAGCCAGAGGCACGAGTTCGTGAGGAACCGTGAAGACCACGTGGAAGTACGGACAGGGGAGGAGTTCGCTCAGGCGAGCTTGTACCCACCGCGCCCGAGCCGCGCCCTGGCAGAGCGGACAGTGCCGATCGCGGCAGGAATTGTAGTGCACTTCGCGGTGCCCGCACTCGCAAGATAGGACGTTGCCGCCCATACGTTCGGTCTGGCAGTCGGCGATATGTCGTAAGACACTTCGTTCGCGACCGTTGAGCTCGGGAAGTTCCAATCCTCGTAGCGCGATGTCGCCCAGCTTGCTCATCGTCCCCTCCCCGAAGACGGCGCGCCGACGGTCGGAAGATGGTCGAGGGGGTTGCGTACGGTCCGAAGGTGATGCGCCGCCACGTGGAGATAGACTTCGGTCGTCTGAATATTGCTGTGGCCAAGCATGGATTGGATGGTGCGCAGGTCGGTGCTGTCCTCCAGGAGATGGGTTGCGAAGCAATGCCGTAGTGTATGAGGTGAAACATGCTTTTCTATGCCCGCCTTTCGGGCGAGAGCGGGGACCATTCGCTGAATGCCGCTCGGATCCATCGGGCTGTCGGGCCGAGCTCCCGGGAACAGCCAGGTTTTCGGCTTGACCAGGCAGGAGCGATAATAGTTTCGCAGCACGAAGAGAAGTTGGGGGCTGAGTTGCACCTCTCTATCCTTTCCGCCTTTGCCCTGGCGAACATGCACGAGCATCGCGCGACTGTCGATGTCGGGAATCCGAAGCTTGACGAGTTCGCCCACACGCAGGCCCGTGCTGTAAAGTGTGGAGAGAATGGCGTGGTGCTTGGGATTGTGTCGCGCCACGTCCAGAAGCCGAGCGACTTCCTCCCTGCTCAGCACGGAGGGTAACCGCCTGCGTCTTCGCTGGAAGGGAATGCGGTCGACGGGCCAGTCGCAATCGCGTACTTTCTGAAAGTAGAACCTGAGAGCGCAAACCATCTGGTTGAAAAGCGACCAGGAAATCTTGTGGTCGTTGACCATGACGAACTGCCATGCCTGGATGTCCGCCGGCGTCACGTCTTTGATGGGTTTGTCGAGCTGCTCCAGGAAGCGCCCAAGTACGGAGACGTAGGTGTCAACCGTCTTGGTAGCGTAATTGCGGATCACCAGCGCCTTGCGCATGGCTTCGAGTTCTTGTTGCATGGGATACCTCCGCCGACATGATGGCAGAGGCAGCCGAAGTCAACAAAGGCTACAAAAGGCACTCGCGAAATCGAAGGGCAACCGCGCTCCCCTCATCGTCCACCGCGCAGCGGTTTAGTGCAACATTTGCTTAACCCGCGAGGCGTCATGGCGCGGTTTGTGCCGGAGCGAAGCGACGCACATAACCGTGCCATAGCCGAGTCGGGTTGAAGCAGTTGTTAGGTGTCTATTTGATTCCATTATTTTCGATGCACTCTATTATAGTCGTGACTACAGCGAAAAAACTATCAATCTTCGCAATAGAGAGCTTTTCATCAATAATGCATTTGTAGTTAGAAGATGCTTTCCGAAAGATCCCAAGTTCTTTGATCTTACCCTCGTACAAAGCAATTATCTCATCAGCACCAGTGATCTTCTTTCTAATTTCCTCATATCCCGTATATATACTTTGCTTGAAAACTGAACTCATTGGATAGCAAAAAAATAATCCAACAAAACTATTTTCAGATTGATAATTTACAGAAAATCCTTTTGATCCCCATCGAATAAGCAGACGATTATTTTCAACATATTGAAGTGTTTTCTCAAATATTTCTTTGCCCTTTCCGTCCAAGTCAGCCATGAATACATGCTGATCAATTTTAGGCAATGACGAAGAAGCTGCTTTGATTTGGATCGGTCCATCTTTCCCAATGACGTAGTCACTAGAAATTATTTGTTCACCAGATTTCGTAACAAAGTATTTGAATTCGATACACGCAATATCAATCCCGGTTTTTCTGAGGAATACTGCGACTTGCATTATTTCATTTGTTATTGTTTGTGCAATAATAAGTAATTTTGTTTTCTTATTCCATGAAATCGGTGCGGTGTCATTACTTTGAAAATACTCTTTATGGTAATCATCCAAATCAATATCTGATCCGTTGTAATCCCTAAAAATGTTTTCCAAAGCTTTATAATCCATACAATCGATAAACGATGCATATTCTAGTAATTGAGCTACAGTTTCACGCGGAGTTTTGTCACGTTTCAATTCGATTACTATAGCATTACCAAATTCATCGACGCCAAGCAAGTCAATATACGTTGAAAAACTTGTTGCTACTTGTCTTCCGATAATCAATATTCGATGGTCAAGGAAAAACTGGTCAGCATTATTTTCAAGCAGTATCTCTAAATCGATCTCTTTGTTCTTTACACTAAAGTCCTGTTCTTGATATGGTGCCAATTTTCCGTCTGAACCAACAGTAAACAAGTTCATATTCATTCCTTTATAAGTAATGCGCTCTGCGTCCACCTAACATCAGTGTTCTATCCTGCGGAATCGCGAGACCGGAGTCATCCCAGGTAGAGCCCTGTTAGCAATCCATAATCCGATTCTGCAGGATAGAACATGTTGCACTGAACTGACTGGCCGGAGGGTCACCCATGGGGCTTTTATCAATTCGTCATGGCAACGGGAGAATAATAGCGCCGCCTATGAGTCTTCGCAAGTCGGAAAAATGGCGAGATCGAAGGGGATGATTCGGTTTTCTGATGTAAGGGAGGACTGTTCAATGGCCTCTTTTTCACGAGTACGCAGCCATTGGGCAAAGAAGCGCCAGGACAGACAGGTGTCTGTCCATGACAACGAGATAGTGACGTGAAACCAGAATAGAGAGCCGGGTCTTCAGCCGGTTTGCGCATCGGCTGAAGATCCCCGATCATGCCATTACGACTTCATTGGGGGCGGGGCCATGGATCTCCTGCAGAAACGCGAGCCGATCTTTGAGGCAGCTTGGAGCGATCGGTGATCCGATGGATCGCTCGACTTTCATGTGCGAGCCGCATGTGGGGCAGATTGTCCAGACGCAGGTGTCGGCGCTTATTTCCGGCAGTTCCTCGGAAAGTATGTGCCGAGCAGTTTCCTGGTGGCCATGATCGACACTGGCCTGGATAAGCGCGCGCACATGAGCCAGGGATAGCGTCCGATCCCGATTACCCATGTAGCCGAAGTAGCGGATCTTCCGAAGCCCTTTCGGCAGGATGTGCAGCAGAAACTTCTGGATAAACGCCTCATGGGACAGTGTCATCCGCATACGGGCATGGCCTGCGGCTCGATCGATCCACGAGAAACTGACCTGATGAGCGTCCGCGAAAACGATGCGCCGTTCGCTGATTCCGACGCGATGGGTATAACGGCCCAGGTATTTGACTACCTGCTCGGGGCCGCCGAAGGGAGGTTTGGCATAAACTACGAAGGCTTTTTCGGCTGCCTTGCGAAGCGAAGCATGTAACGCTGATTTGTCACCCTGGAGTTCACCTTCGCCGATGGATGTTTCCAGGTGACTAAGGAGCTTGCCGCGAAACACGGCGGACAATCGCCGCACGGATACGAGGTAGGTGGGATTCCCCGCCATCCACCTCGTGCCGTCCGGCGAGACTCCGCCGCCGGGAATGATGCAATGCAGGTGCGGGTGGAAGGCGAGCTTCTGATTCCAGGTGTGCAGGATGGCCATGCCGCCCACGCGAGCGCCAAGATTCTCTGCCTTCGCACAAACAGCCAGCAAAGTTTCACGGACGCAGATGAAGAGTGCGTCGTAGAAGAGGTGGCGATTGGCCTGAGCCAGAGGCACGAGTTCGTGAGGAACCGTGAAGACCACGTGGAAGTACGGACAGGGGAGGAGTTCGCTCAGGCGAGCTTGTACCCACCGCGCCCGAGCCGCGCCCTGGCAGAGCGGACAGTGCCGATCGCGGCAGGAATTGTAGTGCACTTCGCGGTGCCCGCACTCGCAAGATAGGACGTTGCCGCCCATACGTTCGGTCTGGCAGTCGGCGATATGTCGTAAGACACTTCGTTCGCGACCGTTGAGCTCGGGAAGTTCCAATCCTCGTAGCGCGATGTCGCCCAGCTTGCTCATCGTCCCCTCCCCGAAGACGGCGCGCCGACGGTCGGAAGATGGTCGAGGGGGTTGCGTACGGTCCGAAGGTGATGCGCCGCCACGTGGAGATAGACTTCGGTCGTCTGAATATTGCTGTGGCCAAGCATGGATTGGATGGTGCGCAGGTCGGTGCTGTCCTCCAGGAGATGGGTTGCGAAGCAATGCCGTAGTGTATGAGGTGAAACATGCTTTTCTATGCCCGCCTTTCGGGCGAGAGCGGGGACCATTCGCTGAATGCCGCTCGGATCCATCGGGCTGTCGGGCCGAGCTCCCGGGAACAGCCAGGTTTTCGGCTTGACCAGGCAGGAGCGATAATAGTTTCGCAGCACGAAGAGAAGTTGGGGGCTGAGTTGCACCTCTCTATCCTTTCCGCCTTTGCCCTGGCGAACATGCACGAGCATCGCGCGACTGTCGATGTCGGGAATCCGAAGCTTGACGAGTTCGCCCACACGCAGGCCCGTGCTGTAAAGTGTGGAGAGAATGGCGTGGTGCTTGGGATTGTGTCGCGCCACGTCCAGAAGCCGAGCGACTTCCTCCCTACTCAGCACGGAGGGTAACCGCCTGCGTCTTCGCTGGAAGGGAATGCGGTCGACGGGCCAGTCGCAATCGCGTACTTTCTGAAAGTAGAACCTGAGAGCGCAAACCATCTGGTTGAAAAGCGACCAGGAAATCTTGTGGTCGTTGACCATGACGAACTGCCATGCCTGGATGTCCGCCGGCGTCACGTCTTTGATGGGTTTGTCGAGCTGCTCCAGGAAGCGCCCAAGTACGGAGACGTAGGTGTCGACCGTCTTGGTAGCGTAATTGCGGATCACCAGCGCCTTGCGCATGGCTTCGAGTTCTTGTTGCATGGGATACCTCCGCCGACATGATGGCAGAGACAGCCGAAGTCAACAAAGGCTACAAAAGGCACTCGCGAAATCGAAGGGCAACCGCGCTCCCATTCATCGTCCACCGCGCAGCGGTTTAGTGCAACGCCTAGATAACCTGTAATTTCGGAACGAAATTATCAGGTTGATCTAGATGTTATGTCTTGGTCTCTACAATAAATTCCAGCTTTGGAAATCGAGTTTTCATTTTTGAAATGAACCTGTCAATGTTTCCAATTCCCCAGTTTCTTGCCACATAATATCCCTGATTCTTGTATGAAAAATCAGGGTCTTGCTTCACGCGATATTTGCCATACTTCGCCTCTGTCTCTCTTACTTCCTCTTTTGTTTTCAGAAGTTTGAAACTACATGAAGTGTCTTCAGCCAACCAGCCAAGAACTGAGTCATCGATCAAGCCCCGAGACTCCAACAAGCGAACCGTCTCAAGTCCGATGTCGGACTTCTGGACTCTGATATGATCAACCCCGGCATAACGAATGAGAATGATGCTCCTGTCCTTCCCGGTAGTAGCAATACTCGAGAGTGCCTCACGAACATTGTCGCGAACATCCTTCTCCTGGTTAGGATCGGAGCTTATGGCGTAGAGTGCTGCCTGAATGATTTTTTGATTCCCTAACCAGAACTTTTGGAGTAGATCTCTCTCTTCCTTTCCAATTGCCATGATCATTCCCCTCTCAAAATCATTCTCTTCTTCATCCATCGATGGCTGACTGAGTGATTGAATGTACTGGTCAATCACAAAACGAGTTTCAGAGCTAATAGACTGTTCCAGGACAGGTTCAAGAAGTGAATCTACCAATTCCTGATAGTTGATTTGGATGAAATGCTTATCTTCGCATTCCTGTTCAGTCAGCTCTTCCAAGTCAAGAGTCGAAAGAGGCGTCAAATAGACAAAGAGATTAGCTGATTTGTCGTCTCGGTTAGAGTAGTAAGCGTAGTAGCGTTTTGTCTGATCTTTACCTTCGGTTGATAGCACCTTATTCTCAATAACGATTCGCAATGGGAACTGACGCCCGGACACCATAAAATCTAGCTCGACTAGAACATCTACTCGCCCAGAAGAGCCAATTGAGACCTCGCGCTGGATTGAGGAGCTAGCAAGTTCAAAATTGCCTGTGATCAAGTCGTCGAAGAACCTCTGGTTGTCTAGTTCCGCTGGCCAGAACTTGCTCGTCATCAGTATTTCAATAAGCCTTCGGAGGCCAAAATCACCAATACCATGACTCTCAACAGGGGTCAGAATCCAAGCAAGGAAGCTGCTATGACTGAGTTCGCGGCGGCTGACGCCTAGAATCTCTGGATAAGTCTTCTCGTTGTAGTACGTCCTGAGCCTTTGTGCCGTTGTATCGTTGTTGAACTTCACGATTTCGCTTCGAAGTTCGCCCATCAACATTTCAGAAATCGCATCGATCACTCAGTCGCCTCCTCTCAAGAATTCTCGCGCGCGAAGCGTCGACATAACATTAATTCGAACGTTCATTGGAAGTCCTAATAATTCGGATTTCCTTGATACGGGTAAGCCCCTCAACTGCTTCTTGCACTGCCGTCTTATTCCTTCCGTCGACTTATCTTGAACGTGTACTCCAATTTGCGAGATGGCATCTTATACTGACCCCCGATAAAACTCCTTTGTTTCAAAATAGGTCTACCGGGCTGCGCACTCCCGAGGGGCCGCGGTTGAGAACGTGGGTATAAACCATGGTCGTCTTCACGTCGCTGTGGCCGAGAAGTTCCTGGACTGTCCTGATGTCGTAGCCGCTTTCGATGAGGTGTGTAGCGAAAGAATGGCGAAAGGTGTGACAGCTCGCGCGTTTGGCGATGCCGGCCTTGAGAACGGCGGTATGGACGGCTCTTTGCATGAGGGACTCGTCCATGTGGTGGCGGCCCTGCCGTCCCGTCTGGGCGTTGATCCAGCGCCGTTCCTGGGGGAAGACATACTGCCACGACCACTCGGTCGCTCCATTAGGATATTTGCGGTCCACGGCATCGGGCATCTGCACGGCGCCCCAGCCTTCCGAAAGGTCGGCCTCATGGATGACCTTGACCCGGGCGAGATGCTCTCTAAGTGGCTTCTTTAAGGTTTCAGGGAGCATGGTGACCCGATCCTTCGCCCCCTTGCCGTTGCGGACGAGGATCTCGTTCCGCCCGAAGTCGATGTCCTGGACTCTGAGCGTCAGACATTCCATCAGACGCATGCCCGTTCCGTACAGCAGCTTGGCGGCCAGACGTTTGTCGCCCTCGAGTTCGGCGAGGACGGCCCTCACTTCGTCCCGGCTCATGACTACGGGCAAGCGTATCGGCTTCTTGGCGCGGATAACCTGACCCAACTCTCCGACCGGGACTCCGATAACCTGCCTATAAAGGAAGAGCAGCGCGGCGAGCGCCTGATTCTGGGTTGAGGAGCTGACTTTCCCGTCGACAGCGAGGCAGGTGAGGAATGCATTTATCTCCTTTTCAGTGAGGGAGGCGAGGGCGCGGCCCTCGTGCCCTTCGAGGAAACGGCGAACCCATTTGAGGTATACTTGAATCGTACGGGGACTGTAGTGGCGTGACTCTAAGGCGCGCTCGAAGCGCTCGAGCGGCTCATTGAAAGAGTCGACGTGAGCGTCGCGGGAATCGCTGAGGCCAAACATGCCCGTATCGTAGAGTGCCTGAAGCAGCCGGTCCCCCTGCTCCCTCTTATCCGGAATGAGCCAGGCCTTGTCTTCGGCGGACCACCGACGGCCGGGGACTTTGTGCAACGCGTCGACGAGCCTTCGATCGAAGGGGAATCGTATGGCGAGGTATTCTTCAGAATGGCGATCGATCGAGACTACCATGACGGCGAGCCCCTCGATGTTTTGCTATCGATAAATGGTGTCAATCGAGAGAGTATTGCCCCCTGCGTGGGCTGTCAATCATGATTTTCCGTATGGGGCTTCGGGCCTCGGGGATTGAGTCCGGAAAACTTTCAATTTCAGCCTGGAAACATCTCTAAACTCATCGATAAAAATCTCAACGGCTATCAATAAAAACTTCCACGGCAACCAAGAATGGTGTCTACGGAAATAGTCGAAAATCTCCATCGACATGGTATCAGAAAAACAGGCTCAATATCCTATTTTGCCCTCCGATGCGACATTCATCGAAGGTTTGATGGACCTGGGAGAGTGGACCCTCAAGCGATCACCAGTGGTCGTGCGATACCCGAGAACTCTTGCTGAATATCACCCGGACATGCTGAAATACCGGCCACAAGCCCGTTATTCTAGGGCGCGCGGACAGAGGCTTCGGGTCTTTGTTTGGGGGTATCTGGAATGGCGACGAATATGCCCTCATCCTCTTCTCCGTATACTCGCGTGATTGGCGCAAAGTGAACCGCGGCTGCTTGAAAATGGGCATATCTCAACCGCTCTGGACACCCCTGGACGCTTCATGCAGTGCGGAACCCGTCTCGGAGTAGCCCCTAGGAGAGTCGAGCCTCTGGGCTTCGGCATCCTGCCTCAGTCCCTCGGCCGCCTACGCCCCTTGCGCCGGATCATCCGGCGCGCCTCCGGGGTTCGATTCCCCTAGGGCTCCCAAGGGAAAAGAAAAACCCGGTCGACGACCGGGTTTTCAATTACGAGTAGTAGCCCCTAGGGGAGTCGAACCCCTCTTTAAAGATTGAGAATCTTTTGTCCTAACCGATAGACGAAGGGGCCGTCGTGAGGAGAAAAAACTGTTGGAGTTTTTTCTCCTCACGCGCGATTTTCCGCGGCGCGAAAGATCGCGAGCTTCGTCGGTCATACTCGCTGGCGTTCTTGAAACCTTGCATCGTGCGGCGGGCAGGATCCGCTGTGGCGGACCCCGGCGCCCCTATTCCCCAGGGAGGATTCGAACCCCCACAAGCAGATCCAGAGTCTGCTGTGCTACCATTACACAACCGGGGAGCGTTCCATCGGCAAAGCCTACCTTATCGAATCCCTCGACCCTTCGTCAAGAGGGAAGCGGATCGCGCGCGGAGGGCTCGGATCTGCGGGCGTCGAAGACTTCCATCTGGGGCTGCTCCATGCCGTTCCAGCGGTTGATGGTGATCTTGAACACGAGGTCTATCCGGTCCCGGTTCTTGAACGAAAAGTCGCGTTCGAGGCGCTCGGCCCCCTTCCAGAACATGGCGGGCCATTTGTGCTTGCCGAAGTCCAGGGTGAGTTTGAGATGATTCTGCTCGGTCTTGCCCACGATCTGGGCGTCGACGATGGGCACCTCCCTGGAGAGGAAGACGAGGGGCCGGTTGCCTTCGCCGTAGGGTTCGAAGCGCTCGGTGAGGCTGGTCAGCTCGGGTTTGAGGAACTCGTGCGGCAGTTCGGCGTCGACTTCGATGGTCTCCTCGCTCTCGAGCAGTTCCATGACCTCGGCGTAGGCCCGGACGCGGGTGAGGAATTCGGGCCAGTCGGCGATCTTGAGGCTGAAGCCGGCGGCCGAGTCGTGGCCGCCGTAGTCTATGAAGAGGTCGGCGCAGGCTTCGAGGAAGGGGGTGACGGCGAAGCCCCGGGCGGAGCGCACCGAGCCGACGACCGTGCCGTCGCCCTGGAAGGAGGCGACCACCGCGGGGACGTCGAGGGTGCTCGTCAGGCGGGAGGCTATGAGGCCCGTGATGCCCCGGTGCACTTCCTCCCCTCCGACGAGGGCGAGTTTCTGAGCGTGCTCGGAGAGGCTGTCCATGGCCTTGGGGTAGACGAGCTCCCATTCCTCGGCGCCCAGCCGCCTTCTGTCCACGTTCATCTGGATGACGCGGTCGGCCTGGGTCTCGCGCTCTTCGCGGGCCGCGGCGAGGAAGAGCGAGACGGCCGCCCCGGCCTCACCCATGCGGCCCGCGGCGTTGATCACGGGGGTGAGCTGCCAGGCCGTCTCGCCGGCTCCGAGCTTCTTGCCCGCGAGGCCGAGCTTCTGGACCAGCTCCGCGAGACCCGGCCTCGGTGAGAGGTTGATCGCGGCGAGGCCGCGGCGCACGAGTATGCGATTCTCGTCGCGGAGGGGCATGAGATCGGCTATCGTCCCCAGGGCGACGAGCTGGAGCCGCGCCAGATCGTCGTCGCCGAACCAGTCGGCCTTCTTCAGGGCGAAGGATACAAAGAGGTTTTCGAAGACGTCGATCTCGGAGAGGGGCTCCGATGCGTAGCGGCCTATCCGCGACATTTCCCTGAGCCTGATGAGACTCTGCCCGCGGGCCTGCGCTATCTGTCCGCCGACATCGGGGGCCACGTCGTAGAGCTGCCAGTCGATGCCCGAGCCGAAGGCCTTGGCGAGGAGCCTGCGCTGCAGCTCTCCGTCCCAGACGAATATCTGCCTGTCGCGCAGGAAGGGCAGGAGCCTCGTGCGCTCCATGTCGACGACGCCGGGCACGATGGTCTCGCGGACCCTGGCGGTCTCGACCAGATTGGAGAGGCGCACGGCCTCGACGAGGTAGGCGTCGTTGACCGGCTGGACGTTGAGCAGGGCCACCTGCTGCTTGTAGACGCCCGAGCGGGCCAGCTTGAGCGCGGCCGCGAGCTTGTAGGCCACGCCGCAGCCGGCGAGGTCCCGGAAGGGGTAGCCCGAGTCGGGGAGCTTGGGGTCGATGACGGCCACGGCCGGCGGCGGATCGCCCGACTGGAGGCGGTGGTGATCGACGACTATGACGTCGACCATGAGCTCGGCGGCCCTCTCCACCTCCGCGACATTCGAGATGCCGCAGTCGACCGTGACGATGAGCGTGCCGCTCTCGGCCGCGAAGGCCTCGACGGCGGCGATCGAGAGTCCGTAGGGTTCGTCCGAGCGGGGAACTCGCCAGCCCACCTCGAGACCGAGCTCGGCGAGGGCCTCGACCATGAGGACCGTGCCGGTCACCCCGTCGGTGTCCCTGTCGCCGAAGACCAGGACCTTCTCGCCCTCGTCCGCCGCGAGGAGAATGCGGTCCACGGCGTCTTCCATCTGCGCGAAGCGGAAGGGGTTGTGGAGATAGCGGGGGTCGTCCTCGAGGAAGAAGAGAATGTCCTCCGGCTCGGAGAGACCCCGGCGGAGGAGAATCGAGGCCGTGAGGGCGTCGGTGCCGTATCTCGCGGCGAGTTCCTTGACTGCGGCGGCGGGAACGTCTCGCTTGGACCATTTCATAGGGCTGATATTTCCTTGATGATGAGCGGCCGGCGGGGCGGCCCGGCCGCGCCGATCGTGAGGGCCGACTCGACGAGGGGCCGCGCCACGTCCAGGGCGGCCGCGTCCTTGCCGTAGACCTCGCAGATGAGATCGCCCTTGCGGACCTCGGCTCCGACCTTGCGCTCGAACACGAAGCCCACGTCGGGGAAGACCGGGTCGGCCGTCGTGTTCCTGCCGACGCCGAGGTTGACGCCGGCCAGACCGATCTTGTAGGCGTCGATGGCGGTGACGAAGCCTGCGGCGGGGGCGCGCAGCTCGAAGGAGTGGGGGGAGCGCCAGGAGCCTCGCAGGGCGAGCATGCGCTCGGGATCTCCTCCCTGGCTGCGCACATTGGCCATGAAGAGCTCGCGGGCCCTGCCGGAGGCGATGGCCTTTTCGCAGCTTTTCATGCCTTCTTCGAGGCCGGCCGCCAGGCCTCCCGCGACCAGCATCCAGCCGCCGAGCCGATACGTCACCTCCATGAGATCGGCGGGCCCCGAGCCCTCGAGACAGTCGATGGACTCCTCCACCTCGAAGAAGTTGCCCACCTTGCGGCCCAGGGGCTCGGACATGTCGGTGATGACGCCGACGATGCGTTTGCCCATCGCCCCGCCCGTGCGCACCAGACTCTGCGCGAGCGCCTCGGCCTCCTCGAGAGTCTTCATGAAGGCGCCCGATCCGGACTTGACGTCGAAGACCAGGGCCTCCGCCCCCTCCGCCACCTTCTTGGACAGGATGGAGGCTGTGATGAGGGGAATGGACTCGACCGTGGCCGTGACGTCGCGCAGGGCGTAGAGCTTCTTGTCGGCCGGGACGATCTGAGCGGTCTGGCCTGTCATCGCGAAGCCGTCGCGGGCGATGAAGGCGCGGAACTCCGCCTCGGTCAGGGCCGTCCGGTAGCCGGGTATGGACTCGAGCTTGTCGAGGGTGCCGCCGGTGTGGCCGAGGGCCCTGCCCGACATCATGGGGTCCCTGATCCCGCAGGCCGCGACCATGGGCGCGAGCACGAGCGAGACCTTGTCGCCCACCCCCCCGGTGGAATGCTTGTCGACGAAGGGACCCTGGAGGCCGGAGAGGTCCATCACGGCGCCCGAGCGGAGCATGAGCTCGGTGAGGTCGGCCGTCTCCCGGCTCGTCATACCCCTGAAGAACACGGCCATGAGCCAGGCCGAGACCTGGTATTCGGGCACCGCGCCCTTCACGTAGCCTTCGATTATGAGGGCGATCTCCTCGCGGGAGAGCTCCCCGCCTTCGCGTTTTTTCATGATTACGTCTACCGCTCGCATGGCGATCCCCTTCCGTCCGGAGCCGGGTTCAAGACTGCACTCTCCATCTCGGTGTACCTCGCGCCCTCGGGCCTGAGCTCCGATTTGTACAGCGAGCAGCGGTCTATAGTCCACTGCCCGGCGAGCGCGGAGCCGACGCTCGCCGCCGTTTGGGCGAGCCCGAGGGACGGCCGCCCGGCGAAGGCTCCGGCCCCGCCGGCCTTAGGCGCTCCTCTTCCTCCCCGTCTTCGATCCGGAATGCGCGCCAGCGTGACGTGCGGGACGAAGACGCGCCCGCCGGCCCGCCATTCCCTGTTCGGCGGCTCGAGTCCGCGCCCGTGCGCCGAGGCGACGAGAGCCTCGTTGACCGCCCGGTATATGCGCTCGATGGGGCCTCCCTCGGGGTCGGCGAGGGCTGCGGAATCGCCGCAGGGGACGCCTGCGCCGGGAAGGACCGGCTCGCGGAAGCGATCCTCCATCCTCACGTAAAGGACCCTCCAGGGCGGGCGGGGAGGAAAGCCGTCGAGGCCGGCGAAGCGAAAGGAGAAGGCCGACTCGCGGAGCCCGGCGACGGCTTCGGCGGCGCACTCGAAGGTCGCGCCCTCGATCTCGCCCAGAAAGGCGAGGGTGAGGTGGTAGCCCTCGCTCTTCGTCCACGAAATACCCGGCCGGCCGCGCGAAAGATCCCGCGCGAGATCCGACAGCAGCGCGCGCGCCTCGCCCGGCAGAGGCAGTGCGACGAAACACCTCACGGCAGGAGGAATCCGGAGGCCAGATAGGCGAGGGGAGCCTCGGCCGCGCGGCGCGCCAGACCGAAGACCAGTGTCTTGAGATCCCTGAGAGAGCCCTCGTCGAGTCCGGCCGAAACCGCTCCGTGGAAGGGACGGCCTTCGCTCCCGCGGAGCCAGCTCAGGGCGGCCGGCCCGAGGGGCAGGAGCTCCTCCGAGGAACGCTCCGCCGGAGCGAGCCGGGAGCCCGCTGCGCAGGTTTCGCAGAGAAAGCCTTCCGCTCCGAAAGAATAGGCGCAGGGCTCGGCCCGGCCGCAGCCGGGCTTGCCGTCGGGGCCCGAGCCGCCCCCGAGTCCGGAGCGAAGTTCGCGCCCGCAGGAGACGCAGACCCCCGCGTCGGGAGCGAGGCCGAGCAGCGCGACGAGACGCCAGAGGAAGAGCGCGACGGCGTAGTCGCTGCGCCCGGGCGGCTCGGCGTCGAGGGCCTGGAGCGCGTCCCTGCCCAGCTCGAGCACGGGGGGGAAATCTCCTCCGCCGCCCGAGGTCTTGATGAGGAGCTCGGCCACGAGGCCCGCCGCCCAGAGGCGGCCGAGCTCTTCCCTGAGGGCGGGGTAGAAATCCCTCACCTCGAAGTCGCTCAACTTGCGAAAATCCTTGGCCGGGTCCGCGTAGACGAAGGCCCTGCCCGAGGCGAAGGGCGAGGCGAGGGAACGAAGCTTGCTCTTGGGGCCGCCGAAAACGAAGACGTCCATGAGTCCCGCCTCGGCCGTCATGAGCGTGAGTATGCGGTCTCCGGCCGGACTCTCCCTCATGCGGAGAATGAGGGCTTCGTAGACGAGATTCCTGCTCGGCACAGGGCGAGTATCCGCCCCGATGCCGAACGCTGTCAAGGCGCGAGAGGTCCGCTAGAAGCGATAGCGGATGCCCAGCCCGCCGGAGCCGACCACCGTGGTGGCCGGGAAGAGCTCCATGCCGATGCCGAGCTCGAGGCAGAGTTCGAGGGGAACGTTCGCGAAGCGGTAGACGACCCCCAAGGGGATCCGAAGGCCGAAGGTGTCGGAGTCGCCGAGATGCGTTTCGGCGCCGAAGCCGACATAGAGAGGAAAATCCTCTCTTTTGACGACGAGAATCCCCGGGAACTCCAGGAGGTAGTTGGCCTGGAAAGTGAAGCTGGCCTCCTGGTGGCCGGTGTCGACGAAGCTCCACGCCGCCTTGCCCTCCAGCGACTGGTTCTTCGCGATGCCCCAGCGGATCGAAATGCCCGTCGGCTCCCCGAGGAATACGCCGAGCGCGATGTCGGGAGATTTCGCCGCAGGCGCTTCCGCGAAGGCCGCTCCGGCGGCGGCGATCATGAACAGGACGACGAATACGGTGCTTCGAAGCTTCATGTGACCTCCCTAGAGCGAAAATAGGCGTGGCGTCACGAGGGCGCCGAGCTTGTCTCTGGCCCTTTCGTCGTTCAAGTCTATCCCGGTCAGGGCGGAAACCGCTGCCGGAGCGATGCCCATGAACAGGGCGAAGGACAGGAGAAGGGCGGTCCCGATGCCCCTGTCCGATGGAATCCGGCTCGAGTTTTCCGATCGGGCGAACAGCGACTTGAAGAAGGCGACGGCCTCGGCTGCGAGCGGAGACTGCTCGACCAGAATCGCGCGGATGATGTTCGGATAGCGGAAGGCGCCTTCGAGAAGGAAGCGCGTCGCCGCCTCCAGGGCCTCGCCGGGGTTCTCCGCGGCGCGCATGATGCGCTCGATGTCCTCGGAGACATGGACCCAGGCGCTGCGCAGCGCCGCCTCCACCAGCTTTTCCTTGGATCGGTAGTAATAGTTCACCGCGGCCGCGTTGAGCCCGGCCTTGGCCGCTATGGAGCGGACCGTCGTCGCCTCGAGCCCGGACTCGGCTATGCAGTCGAGGGCAGCGACGAGGATTCGTTCCTCCGGCGTCGCCCGCGCGGGATCGGCGGGACGATCGAAGAGCTCGGTGATGTCCATCTGCCTCGGCAATGTAGCCTGCGCATATTGCCTTGACAAGTGTGTGGAACATATGTATAAAACAGTTGTTTTAAGACCGACCCCTTTTAGCTACGGGATGGGGACGGAGAGGGGTATTGGGATGAAACCTGTGAAACCGACGTATTCGACCCGAGGGCCGGCTTCCAAGAGCGTCCTCGTCACCGGAGTCTCTTCCGGCATAGGGCGCGCGACGGCCGTCAGGTTGGCCTCGCGCGGCCGGCTCGTGTTCGGGACAGTGCGCAAAGAGGAGGACGCGGCTGCGATCGCCGCCCTGGGTCTGCCCGATCTGGTGCCGCTTCGCTTCGACCTGAATAGGCGAGAGGAGCTTCCCGGCCTGCTTCGATCGGTGGAGGCCGAGCTTGAAAGGCGGGGCCATCCCGGACTCTTCGCCCTCGTGAACAACGCGGGCGGCAGCCTGGTCGGCCCGATCGAGCTCATGGACCTCGAGTCCTTCAGGCTCGAGCTCGAGGCCCGTCTCCTCGGTTCGCTCGCCTTGGTTCAGGCCTTTCTGCCTTCCCTGCGCCGCGCAGGCGGTAGGATTCTGTGGATCTCCACGCCGGGGATCATTCCGACTCCCTATGTCACCGGCATTCACGCCTGCGATTTCGCGGTCAACTGCATAGCCCGCACCCTGGCCATCGAGCTCGGCCGCGAGGGACCGAAGGTCATCCTCATCCGCTGCGGCGGCATCCGCACCGGGGCCGGGCTGGGCACCATGCGTTCGCTCGAGGCGGGTCTCGAGACAGTCGCGCCCGAGCGTCGCGCCGTCTACGAGGAAAGGCTCGCCCGCTGGGGCCGCTCCATGGCCGAGTTCGACGCCGGGCGCAGCGAGCCCGAACGCGTGGCCGAGACGGTCGAGCGCGCCCTGGGCGAGGCCAGGCCGCGGAGTCGCTACCGCGTGGGCCACATGTCCGCCGCGGCTTCCTTCCTTGAAGCCCTGCCGCAGACCCTGGTGGACCGGATCCTGGCGCTGAATATGCGCTAGCCCGCCGCCTGTGCGGGTAACGCCCGGATTCCCGAGCATCGCCCGGATTCCCGAGCATCGCCCGGATTCCCGAGCATCGCCCGGATTCCCGAGCATCGCCCGGATTCCCGGGCGCCCTTGTTCCCCTGCGTCGCGTCGTGCTATGACCTCGCCATGCTTCGCTATCTTCTCCTCGATCTCGACGACACCCTATATTCCGGAGAGCGCGGGATGGAGGCCGACATTCGGCGCCGCATGAACGAATTCGTGGCTTCGTTCATGGGCATGAATCAGCACGAGGCCCGGGAATACAGGCACGCGCACGCGAAAAAATACGGCACGACCCTCGAGTGGCTCATGAGCGAAAAGGGCTTCGCGGATCCGGAGTTCTTCTTCGCGGCCGTCCACCCCGAGGGCGAGGAATACTGCATCGAACCCGATCCGCGCCTGGGCGCCCTGCTCGACTCGATCGATCTGCCCAAGGCGGTCTTCACCAACTCTCCGAGCGAGCACGCCGAGCGCGTGCTGCGCAAGCTCGGCGTCCGCGATCGCTTCGAGTCCGTCTACGATATCCGCTTCTGCTCCCTCAAGGGCAAGCCTCACGCTTCGGCCTTCAGGCGCGTCTGCGACGCGATCGGAGTCGAGCCCCGGGACATGCTCTTCATCGACGACATGCCCAAGTACGTGCGCGGTTTCGTCGAGCTAGGCGGCCAGGGGGTCGTCCTCGACGAGTACGGCAGGTACGCCGAGGCGGGGCTGCGGCGCATCCACAGTCTGGCCGAGCTTCCCGATCTCTTCGCGGAAGAGCGGGCCGCGGCCAGCCAGCTCGGCCTTTTCGACTGAAGAGGACCTCGAAAGACTTCAGTTTTTCGGGGTCGACCATCGAGACCATTGTAGCGGCTCCCGTTCCGGCAGGGCGCCTTGACCCGACCCCCCTCCACCGTCTACTCTAGAACGACACCACGACACACAGGCCCGCCGATCCGAACCGCGAGCGCGTCTCGTCTCAGCGCTCCCGAGCTCCTCGGCTGCCCAGGAGGAATCGATGCCCGAGACCCGCGTTATCGTAAATCTTTCGAATCGACATATCCATGTCTCCAAGGAGGACCTGGCGGTCCTCTTCGGAGCGGGGCACAAGCTCACGAAGACCAAGGACCTCGTGCAGCCGGGGCAGTTCGCCTCCGAGGAGTGCGTGACGATCAAAGGGCCCAAGGGTTCCTTCGAGAACGTCAGGATTCTCGGGCCCGAGCGCAAGGAGACTCAGTGCGAGATCCTCGCGAGCGATGTCTTCAAGCTCGGCGTGCCCGGCTGCCCTACGCGCGAATCCGGCCAGCTCGATGGTTCCTTTCCCTTCGAGGTGATCGGACCGGCGGGCTCCCTCAAGAAGACCAAGGGTCTCATCATAGCCAAGCGGCACGTGCACTTCGATCCCGAGTCGGCGAAGCGCTTCGACGTGAAGGACAAGGAGATCGTGAGTCTCCGAGCGGGGGAGGAACGGGCCGCGGTGTTCGAGAACGTCGTCTGCCGCGTGAGCGAGAGCTACGCGCTCGAGTGCCATCTCGATTTCGACGAGGGCAACGCCGTGGGCATCGCCTCGGGCGTTTTCGGTGCGGTCATAAAGAAATGAGCAAAGTCGTCCTCAAGGCCCAGGACCTCGACGGATTTCTGACCGAAGGGGACAAGGCCTCCCTCGCGCGCATGGACGGACTCTACCGGCAGGCCATGGTGTCCTTCAACATTCTTTCGCACCTCGCGGACGGACACAGGGCGGGCTCGGATTCGGAACGGCGCCGGGAGGAAAAGAACCTCATCGACCTGTACAACACCATGGGCTCGATCATGCAGGAGATCTGCGCCGGCGAGCGGGGCATCCAGGTCTATTCCTTCGCGACGCCGCCCGAGAGTCACGGCGAGGCGAGCCGACTCATAGCCAAGCTGCGCGACGTCAGGACCGGCCGCCAGGAGTTCGTCTACTATATCCAGCGCGCCTACGAGCTCCTGTTCAATCTCACCTTCGGCTCTCCGGCCGTCGGTGGGGCGGGGCCCAACAAGAACTACCTCATCGTCAAGACGCCGGTGACCGTGCCCGTCCAGAACTACGCGGTGCACAAGATACCCGACGTCGACGCCGCCATCGCCGACACGGTCATGTGCGTCATGCTGCGCGGCGCCCTGCTGCCTTCCATCATAATGTCCAAGGAGATCCAGGAGTATTCCTCGACGGGGAGGGTCACGCCCTTCGCGCTCTTCAAGATCAAGCGCGACGAGACGAAGAGCGAGGACGACATGGAATACATCCTCGACCTCGAGCGCTCCTATTTCCGGCCCGAGGACCTCCACGGCAAGGACCTCGTGTTCGCCGATCCCATGAATGCGACGGGCGGCTCGCTCGTGACCGTCGTCAAGTATCTCCAGGACCAGGGCGTGAAGCCCAAGTCGGTCAAGTTCCTGAATGTGATCTCGGCGCTCAAGGGGGCCCTGAGGATCACGCGGGCCATCGAGAACGCCACGGTTTACACCCTGTGGATGGACCCGGTGCTCAACGACCGGGCCTATATCATGCCGGGTCTCGGCGACGCCGGCGACCGCATAAACGGCCGGGACGAGGACGAACAGCCCCGCGACATCCTCCGGCTCATAGCCGACTACGGTTCGAATGTCACCGGACTCTACCGTTCGCAGCTGCGCATCGTCGAGGAAACGGTGCTCAGGCGCTAGCGCGGCCGTGCCGCCCCACGAGAGAGCCCTCGCCGTGCCCGGATCGACGGCGGCGGTCGCGATCGATCCCCGCCCGAAGAGAGCGAGAGCGGCGAGCCTCGCTCTCTTCGCTCTGCTCGCGTCGCTCCTGGCTTCCGCGCTTTTCTCGGGCTGCGCGACCACGGCCCGCAGTGAGCTGTCGGCCCAGTGGTACGAGCTCGGCAACGCCTGGCTCGACAAGGGCGACTGGAAGCGGGCGGGTCAGGCCTACTCCCACGCCCTGCTGCTGGAGCCCGGCCTGAGCGCCGCCTCCTTCAACATGGCGCGGGCCCTCGCCGAGGCGGGCGACTACAGGGCCGCGCTGCGCATGCTCGACAAACTGGCCCTCGCCGACCCCAAGAACGTCCGGATCCTCTCCGCCCGCGCCTATGTCTTCTACAAAGAGGGCGACGCCGGGGCGGCCCTCAAGGCCTACGACGCGGTGATCGCCCTGGATCCCTACGCGCCGGACGCTGTGTACAACGCGGCCCTGCTCCGCTTCGCCGCCGGTCGAGCCGCCCAGGCGGCCGCGGATCTCCGGCGCCTGCTCGCCTACAAGGAAGACGACGCCAAGTCGCTCGAACTGCTCGGCCGCATCGAGGAATCCCTGGGCGACGATGCGGCGGCGGTCGACGCCTACGAGAAGGTCAAGCTGCTCGGCAAGGCCGACGTCTATTCGCTCGAGCACCTGGGCCTGCTGTACGAGAAGGGCGGCCGCTTCGCCGACGCCATGGCCGTCCTCGAGGCCGCGACGAAGGCCGACCCGGCGCGAGCCGGGGCCTGGTTCGCCCTCGCTCGGCTTCGCCTCACCGTGGCGGACGACGGTCAGGGCGGCCTCGATGCTCTGAAGCGCGCCTTGGATGCGGGTTTCTCCGACAAGAAGGCCGCGGACGCGCTCATGGGCGAGCCCGTGGTCGCCGAGCGCGAAAAGGTCGAGGCCATGCTGAAGGGCAAGGGCCTCCTGCCGTAGTTCGGCGGAGCCTCGCCGCGCGAGGACTCGCAGAACCCTCGGTTTTCGCGCTATGATCGCTTCGCAATGGAAACGACCGAGTTTTTCATTTTTTCCGGACAGGACATTCTCCTCTCCGACACCCCCATGGAAGACGGGAAGGACGGGGTGCCGGCGCGCGGCCCCGGGCTTCCGGCCGGCTCGCTCGACGTGTCGGGGGCCGCGCTCCGCCGCGACTTCGAATGGGAAGGCAGAAAGTGCGCGGCGGTGGGCCTCGACGAGAAGGCGCTCCCCCCCGCCGGCTTCGTCCGCGTTCCGATGCGTCAGGCTCTGGGCATGTTCGACGCCGCCGCCCTGAAACCCGCGATCAAGGCCGCGGCGCTCGTCAATTGGATGGCGGGGGCGCTGCACTGCGGCGCCTGCGGCTCTCCTCTCGTCGACGACGACCACGAATCCTCGGGGCGGCGCTGCACCGTCTGCGGCCGCGTCCATTTTCCCCGCATCTCGCCCGCCATCATCGTTCTCATCAAGAAAGGCGACTCGGCCCTTCTGGCCCGCAATGCGCGATTTCCGGGGAAGCGCTTCGGCCTCGTCGCGGGCTTCGTCGATCCGGGCGAGTCGCTCGAAGAGACCGTCGTACGGGAGGTGCGCGAAGAGACGGGCATCGAGATCGCTGACATCCGCTACCGGCGCTCGCAGCCCTGGCCCTTCCCGGATTCCCTCATGCTCGCCTTCACCGCCCGCTGGGCCTCGGGCGAAGCTCGCCCCGACGGCAAGGAAATCGTGGAGCTGCGCTGGTGCCGACCCGACGATCTGCCTTCGATCCCGCCCCCGGGCAGCGTCGCCCGCTGGCTCGTCGACGAGTTCGTGAGGGGTGCCTTCTGACGTTCCGTTAGAGGCCGTCCTCAAAGCGCCTCCTCTCCTATTTCCCTCTCGGAGCTTCCAACGACACTGCAGAGCGGGTCCTGTCGGGGGCGAACAGAGGGCGACTGGAAGATTGTCGTCGCGCTCTGTTCGCCCCCGCCACCCGCCGCTTTGCGATGCCTGTGGATGCTGCGACCGGGATTATCCCCGAAGGCTGTCCTTCTTGCGCGGCGACCTCGCGTCGGAACACCTCATCGCGGCCCTTGCGAACCTCGTGCGATTATTGCGATAGCCTCGTGAGACAGAAGCCGCCGTCCGCAAAGCCTTGTCCTCGGGATCCAACCCCGCTGCACTTTCAAATGGCATGGTGGGGCGGCGGGTGGCGGGGGAGACCAGAGGGCCGAGCGCCAGTGAGTGCCCTATGTTCTCCCCTGCCAGGACCCGCCCTATGGTGTCATTTGTAGTAGGCAGAGAGGAGGCGCACCGATTCCATCCATTTGCGGGCGGAGTTGTGGCGGAAGGGGAAGCGCACCTGGTAGAGGTCCCTGCCGACATAGAACTCGAGCAGGTTCCGTTTGAGCACCCCGATCCCTTCGACCTCCGAGAGGGGAAAAGCCAGGCGTTCGCCGAGGAGAGTCGCGAGCACGATCCGATCGGCGAAAAGGATCAGGGTGCCGGAACGGAGGCGGCGCAGGGGATTCATTTTCCTTCCGCGCAGGAGCAGGGCGCCCGCATCGGAAAATAGAGGCTTGTGCACTCCTCCGGCGGCCTGTTCGCCCAGAATCCGGTCGACGAAGCGCCGGAGGCTTTCGAGCTGCCAGCGATCCCAGTCCCGGATGTTCGCAAAGGGGGCCGGCTCTCCCCGGGCTCCGCGAAAGCGGCCGTGCAGATCCATGACCAGAGACATGCCGCAGGTGCCGCAGAAGAGGCGGCTGCGGGCGCTCCGCAGGCTGCCCACCGCCTCGCAGCGCGGACAGACGAAGAGCGACAGCTCGGCGTGCTCGGCCTTTCTGAGCGCGACGTAGGGGACGCGCGTCTTCTCTTCCCATGCCCACTCGTCGTGGAACAGGCCGCTCTCGAGTCCCTTCCGCAGCTCGTCGACGCCGAGCGACCGGGTCTCGTCGGCTGTGAACAGGAGCTTGAACTCCACCTCGATGCGGCCTCGGCGCCTGGCCCAGGACCAGCGGGGCAGGGATAGGTAGCCGCCGCGTATCACGGCGGCCAGGACGGGCACCCTGAGGAGCTTGATGAGCTTCGCCGTGGAGGGGATGAGGGGCAGGGTGCTGCCGTTCCAGCTCTGCTCGCCCTCGGGGAAAATGCCCACGACGCCGCGCTCCTTTCTGATGACGTGGACCGTCCAGTTGACGGTCTCCATATCGGGTATGGCCTTGGCCTTGGGAATGGAACCGACCAGGCGCAGGAGCACCCGCATGAAACGGGTGCGCATGTTGCCGTCGCTCGTGATCCAGTACACGGGTTGGCGGACGAGGGTGCCAAGGATGAAGGGATCGAGGATCGTGACGTGATTGGACACGAGTATGTAGGGCGGGCGCAACTCCGCCGCCCGGGCGTTGACGACGCGGATGCGGAAAAAGCGGAGCAGCCAGAGTCCGTAGGTCGCCCTGACGAGGCGGCTGAACCAGCGAATGTTGCGTGGCACGTAGCGGTTCGAGCTCTTCATGGTTTTCCCTTCGGTCGCGTCCGTCCAGACTATCCAAAACCTCGGGCCGAGGCAATGCGCGAGGCTCCCGGTCCCGAGTCTTGCCTCTTTTTCGGTTTGACCGCTAGTATACTGATGCTCGCGACGGCGGCGGGGACGGCGGCGGCCATCGCGGGACCGAGGAGAGGGGGGCAGGTTGGAACAGAGACCCGATTCCGGACTGGTGGGCGAGGCCCACGCGACGGCGGCGCGGGCGCGCGCGGAAATGGCGAAGCGCATCGTCGGCAAGGACACTCTCGTGCGAGGCATCCTCACCGGCATCATCGCAGGCGGCCATGTCCTCTTGGAAGGCGTGCCCGGTCTCGCCAAGACCCTGGCGGTCAAGACCCTCGCGGAGATCGCCGGCCTGGCCTTCAGCCGCGTCCAGTTCACCCCCGACCTTCTGCCTGCCGACATCACCGGCTCGCTCGTCTACGAGCAGGCCACAGGCCGCTTCGTTCCGCGCCGCGGCCCGGTGTTCTGCAATATCCTCCTCGCCGACGAGGTCAACCGCGCGCCGGCCAAGGTCCAGTCCGCCCTCCTCGAGGCCATGGAAGAGCGGCAGGTCACGCTTGGCGAGACGAGTCTGGCCCTCCCCGAGCCTTTTTTCGTGCTGGCCACGCAGAACCCGATCGAGCACGAAGGCACCTACCCCCTGCCCGAAGCCCAGCTCGACCGCTTTCTCATCAAGGTGCTCGCGACCTATCCCTCGATGGAAGAGGAGGCGGAGATCGTGAAGCGCGTGGCGGCCTCGCCGCCGGTTCGCGTGGAGCGGGTGCTGGGACCCGAAGAGATAGCTCTCATGCGGAGGGCGGCCGAATCGGTGCGCGTAGACGAGGGTCTGGCCGCCTACGCGGTGCGTCTCGTCCGGGCCACGCGTCCGCCGGTCCCGGCCGAACGCGCGGCCGTCCAGGGACGCTGGGTCGGGCCCAAGGACCTGGAGCGCGACGTGACGCGCTGGGTGGAGTACGGCGCCTCGCCGCGCGCCTCCATCCATCTGTACCGCTGCGCCAGAATTTCGGCCCTGCTCGAGGGCCGTTCCTATGTCATGCCCGACGACATCAAGGCTTCGGCTCCCGAGGTTCTCAGACATCGTCTGGTGCTCTCGTACGAGGCGGAGGCCGAGGGACTCTGCGCGGATGACGTGATCGAGCGAGTCCTCTCCTCTCTCGCTCTGCCGTAGGCGCCCGTGGACAGGGACGCTCTCCACGACCGGATCCGACGCCTCCTCTTCGCGTCGCCGGCTCTCGCGAGGGCCTTCTCGCGCGGAGACTTCCGTTCCGTGTTCCGGGGCCGCGGCATCGAGTTCGATTCCCTGCGCGAATACTCGCCCGACGACGACGCCCGGCTCATGGATTTCCGCGCCACGGTGAGGCTGGGCCGTCCCTTCGTGCGCACCTTTCGCGAGGATCGATCGCTCACGGTCTTTCTCCTCATCGACGTATCGGCATCCATGGACCAGGGTTCGGGCGAGCTGTCCAAGCTGGACATGGCCGTCCTCGTCTCCTCGCTCGTGGCCTATGCGGCTCAGCTCCGGGGTCTCCCGGTGGGCTGCCTGCTTTTCGCCAAGAGCGTGATCGGCCACCTGGCCCCGCGCCGCGGGAAGGCCCACGCCCTGGCGGTGGCCGACGCCGCGGCCGCGATGGCCTCGGGGCTCGGTCCCGGCCTGCCCGTGCGCGCAGAAGGCCGGGACCGGGACGACCCCGACAGGAGGGGCAGCGATCTGGCCGCCGCGCTGAGGACGGCCTCGCTCGTGCTCAAGCGGCGCAGTCTCGTGCTCGCGCTGAGCGATTTCCGCTCCGCGGGCTGGGAGAGGCCTCTCGGCGAGCTGGCGCGGAGGCACGACCTGGTCGCAGTGAGGATCACCGACCCCTCCGACGGCGAGCTTCCGCGCAGGGGCTCTTTTCCGGTGACGGACCCCGAGACCGCTCAGAGCGCCTGGCTTCCTCTGGGAAGCCGGGGCTTCCGAAAGGTCTGGAGAGAGCGGGGCGAGGAGTCCAGGCGCGTCTGTCTCGAGGCCTGCGGCCGCCACAGCGTTCCCGTCCTGGAGATCGACAGCGCGGAGGACCCGGCCCGCCGCCTCCTCGAGTTCTTCGAGCGGAGGCGAAAACGATGAAGCCGCGACGCCTTTCGTCCCGGGGACCGGCTCCCGCCGCCTCGGGCAAGGCCGCGCTCGCAACCCTGCTCCCGCTCGGCTGGGCCCTCGTGCTCGGCTCGGCCCTGGGTATCGCCTCGTGCCCGCTTCCGGGCGGCGGGAAGCCGGCCGGCCCGCCGGAGGGGCGGAGCGGTCCGGGCGCCGGGCGTCCCGCCGCCGAGTCGACCGCAGTTTTCCTGCCCCCCGGGTACTTCGCCGGAGACGAGGTCGAAGCGCTCGTTCCCCTCGGCAATTTCCCGAACGCTCCGGCCGAGGGCTTCACGCTGAGGCCCGGCGCGGGGTTGCCCGCGCCCGGAGCCTTCGCCGATCCGGCGATCCGTTCCGTCACCATCGAGCGTACCGCCTCCGGATGGGAGGCGAAAATCCTCTTCGTGCCATGGTCGCCCGGGCCGGGAGGGCTTCCGGCGATAGGCGCGCGGGGCATCCTGGTGCCCCCGGTCTCGTACGATGTGTCCTCTTCGCTGGGACCCGACGACCGCGACCTCGCGCCGCCGCGGCCGCAGCGCGAGCCGCCGGGGACGGCGCTCTATCTCTACGGCTTCGCCGCTCTGGCCCTCGTCCTCGCGCTCTCGAGTATCGGCGCCGCGCTCTACCTCGTACCGGCCGCCCGGGCCATCCTAGTGCGCTGGAAGGCGGCCCAGGCTTACCGGCGCCTGTGCCGCAGCGTGACCTTCCTCTCCCGCGGCCTCGAGTCGGCCGTTCCCGAGCTGTTCTATGCCGCCCTGGCGCGGGAGCTCCGTCTCTACCTCGCCGAGCGAATCGAACGGCGGGTCCCCAACCTCAGCTCCACCGAATTCGCGGCCCTGCCGGAGGCGCTATTCCCCGCGGCGGGGATCCGCGAGAGCGCCGCCGCCCTCGTCGCCGAGACCGAGCGGGGACGCTACGCCGGAGAGCTCGCGGCCGGTTCCGCTTCCGCGGCGATACTGCGCTCGGCCGCCGATCGGGCCATCGCCCTCGGCACGGCGACGGAGGAGGCCTTGGATGCTCGCCTTTGACCGTCCCCTGCTTCTCGTCCTCCTCCTTCTCGTGCCGGGCCTGCCCCTGCTCAGGCGCTTCCTGCGCTCCCACGGCCTTTCGCTCGTCTTTCCGCTCGATACCGGCCTCGCCGTCCTCACTCTGCGGACGCCGCTCGCGTTCCGCTTACTGCGGGCCGCGCGCGAGCTGGCTCTGGCTCTGGCTCTCGCGGCCTGCGTGATCGCGGCTGCCGGACCGGCTCTCGTGACCCGGCGGGTCGTCTATCTGGGCAGAGGCAACGAGGTGGTGTTCATACTCGACGTCTCGCCGAGCATGTCCGCCTCCGACGTGCAGCCCAGCCGGATCGAGGCTGCCAAGGCCATCATCGGCGAGTTCATCGCCTCGAGACGGAACGAAACGGTGGGTCTTGTCGCCTTCGGACAGGAGGCGGCCCTTATCTGTCCGCCCACCCTGGACTACGCTTCGCTCCTATCGCGCCTGGCCTCGATCAGGAGCGGCATCTTCGGCGACGGCACGGCCATAGGCTCGGGCATCGCCACCGCGGTGGCCCACGAGGCGCGCTCCACCGCGCCCGAGAAGTACGCCGTCCTCCTCACCGACGGCGAGAACAATGCCGGCGCCATCGATCCGGCCACGGCCGCCGCCGCCGCCGAGCGCTTCGGCATCGTCCTCTCGGTCCTAGGCGTGGGCTCCAAGGGCGACGCGCCCTTCGATTACATCGACCCGGCCACCGGGCAGCGCCGCACAGGCACCTACAAGAGCGACTTCGATCAGGGCGCTCTCGAGCGCCTGGCGCTCGCCGGAGGCGGGCAGTACTACTCGGCCGAGAACAAGGCCGCCCTGGCCGGCGCCTTCGACGCCTTCTCGGAGAAGAGCGCGTCTCTCACCCGATCGAGGATCCTGAGCAGCGAGAAGCCCCTGGTCGCCCAGATCATGCTCATAGCCTTCGCCGCTCTCGCGGCGGCGCGCCTCTTCGGACTCGCGGGCGGGGGAGGGCGGCCGTGACTTTCGCCCACCCCGGCATGCTCTGGCTTTCGCTGCTCGCCCTCGCGGAGTTCCTCCTGTCCAGACTCCGGGCGGCTCCGATGCGGGCCTCGGTGGAGGCCCTCGTCGGACCGCAAAAGCGCGCTCGGGTCGCCACGACCTATTCGGCCGCGTCGTTCTACGGCTCGGTCGCCGGCGCTCTCTTCGTCGTCTTCGCCGCGCTGTCCTTGGCCGGGCCGTCCTGGGGGAGCCGCGGCGTGGCGGCCGAGCGCTCGGGGCTCGAAGCGACCTTCGTTCTCGATGTGTCGCGGAGCATGCTCGCCGTCGATGCGTCGCCGAATCGCCTCGATGCCGCCAAGGCTCTGATCCGCGGGCTCATCCACGGCGAGGGCGCTTCCGCGGGGGGTGGCTTCGCGTCCTTCGCGCTCGTCGCCGTCAAGGGCGACGCGGTCGTCCTCGCGCCCATGACCGAGGACATCGACTCGATCGACGGAGCCCTCGATTACGCGGACCCGGACACCATGACCGCGCCGGGGACGAACCTGGAGCGGGGAATACAGGTCGGCATAGACGCCTTCCCCGCCTCCGACGCCGCCGACAGGCTGCTCATTCTTTTCACGGACGGCGGCGAGCTCAGCGGATCCATGATCGAGGAGGCGCCGGCAATCCGGCAGTCCCACGTGCGCTTCGTCGCAGTAGGCCTCGGCGGAAGCGCGAGCGTTTCCATTCCGGGCCCCGACGGTTCCCCCCTTCTTCTTCCGTCGGGTCTTCCGGTCCGCAGCGCCCTCCAGGCCGACCGACTGAAGAGTCTGGCCGCGGCCGCCAGCGGCCGCTATCTCGACGGTGCGGATGCGGGCACGAGCGCGAGCCTCGCGGGCGAACTGGCCGATGCGCGCCGGGGAGGGACGAGGGTGGAAGTCGAAAACGTCGACAGGAGCGCTCTCGCGGCCGTCCTCGCCCTTCTCTTCCTCCTCGCGGCCCTCGCGGCCGACATATTCTCCACGGTCGACGCGGCGCCGCGGGGAGCGGGCCGCACCGTTGCGCGCGGGGGCTCCGAGTGAAGACTTCCGGCGCGATCCGGCCCCTCCGCTCGGCGATCGCCGTCGCGGCGGCGGTAGCCGCGATCCTTTTTCTTTCCGGCTGCTCGCCCATAGCCGACTACGCCGCCATCGTGCAGGCCAACCGCCTCCACGACCGGGGCCTCTACGAGGACGCCGCGGCGGTCTATCTCTCCGTCCGCAGAGCCGCCTTCGAGCCGACGGTCGACTACGATCTCGCCGACGTCTATGCGAGGCTGGGCGAAACGGGCGCGGCCTCGGAGCTCTATGGCCGCGCCCGGGTGCGCGCCGGCAGGGCCCTGCGTGCCGACTCGTACTTCAACGAGGGCTTCGCGCTCTACGAAAGGAGCCGTTACGAGGAGGCCTGGAGAAATTTCCGTTCCGCGCTGAGCGAGGCCGCGGCGGCGGGCGAGACCGACCGCGATCGTTTCGTGATGGACGCCCGGAGGAATCTCGAGCTTTCCTGGAATGCGTGGAAGAAGCGGAGCGCGGCGCCGCCGCGGACGGTCGCTCCGTCGAACAGCGTCGAGGGCTCGCAGGACGACAGCGAGCTTCGACTGCTGCGCCGGCTCGAGACGGGCCGCTGGAGACCGGGATCCTCCCTGCCCTCCAACGCCGGCGTAGGCGACTACTAGGAGCCGGCGTGTGTAGACTGACGCGCGCGATCGTCGGCGCGGCCCTCGCCCTGGCCGCGGCGACGGGGGGCATCGCCCGGGCGCAGAGCTTCCCCTATCGGGTCGAGCTGACGCCCTCCAGGCCGGTCGCAGGCGGGGAAGTCCAGCTCGATCTGGTCGTGCGCGGTCTTTCCGCCCGCGGCATGGAGCTCGCCGAACTCTCGGCGGACAAGTCGCTGTCGCTGGAGAGCCAGACGATCGAGCCCTATGTCGAACCGGGCGGCATCCGGGCGACCGAGCTTCGCCTCCTCTTCCTCGTCGGGAGTCCGGGGCGCATCGAAATCCGCCGCCTCGTTCTTCGGTCCAAGGAGGGAAGCCTCGTCCTCGCTCCCCTCGTTTTCTTCGCCGACGCCCCCCCGGACTCCTCGGGAATACGCGAAGAGCCCTGGCTCTGGGAGGCCCCGCCGACTGTCTATCGCTACGAAGCCTTCTCGGTCGCGCTTCGGAGCGCCGCGGACGAGAATGCCGATTCGTCGTCGAAGGGCGTCGCCGCGTCCTTCTCCCCGCCGCCGGGAGTTTCCATGGAGGCTTCCGGGGCTCTGAGCTGGACGGTGACGGTTCTCGACGGGGAAGAGGTCGCGCTGCCCGAGACTCTCTTGAGCGAGAACGGCAGGGTTCTGGGAAGGGCTCCCGGCCGCGAAATCCGGGTTCTGCCTCTCCCCCCGGAGATCGAGGCGAGCCGGGCGATAGGCACTTTCGAACTTTCGTTCGAGGGGCTCGAAGGCGCCCGCCCGCGGGCCGGGGAGCCTCTGGTCTTCCGCCTCGTCCTCTCGGGCCGGGGCGATCTGCCGGGCCTGAGGCTGCCGGAGCCCGTCCTGAGCCTGGACGGAAAACCTCTGTCCCCGGAGGATGTCGCGTTCCGGAGGATAGACGATTCTCGCCCGGGCCGGGGGGGCTACGAGGGCAGCGCCCTGCTCGAGGTGACGGTGACGCCGCCCTCGGCCGGACGATTCCTGGTCTCCGTGCCGCCCTACGCGGTCCTGGAGCCCGGCCTCGGTCCCCGCCCGCTGTCGCCGGCTCCGGCCTCTCTCGCCGTGCTGCCTTCGGGGCCCGGCTCCGGCTCGGGGGGGAGCTCCCTCTGGCTCTTCGGCGGAGCCCCGGCCGCGGCGGGCCGCCTCGCCGCGGCCGGGCCGCGCCGGCTGCCTGAGCTGCTCGACCTGTCGCGGCAGGGGCTGCCCGCCTCCCCGGCCGCGAGGCGGGAGGCGCTCGATCTCCTCGCCGGCCGCCGTTCTCTCGGACGCGATGCGCGATACCTCGAGGCCGCGCTGCGCTGGGACGAAGGCGAGAAGGGCCTTTCGCTCTCCCTGCTCTACGGCATCCTCAGGCTTCACCCCGGCGCCTCCGACGCGAGTCGCGCCGCGGAAGCCTGCTCCGGCGAACTCGGCGCCGGGCCGCCCCTGCTCGATGCGCTGCCGCCTCCCGCGCCCTTTGCATGGGGCGGCGCGATCCTGCTGGCGCTGGCTTCGTCGCTCATCCCGGCGGTGCGGAGGCGGCGTCCGGCGCTGCTCGCTCCGGCCCTACTCGCTCTCGCCCTCGCGATCGGCTGTTTCGCCGCGTCCGGCGTTTCCTCGATGGAACGCCACCGTCGGTTCGCCGTAGTCTGGACGGACCGCCTTCTGCTCGTTCCCTCGCCCCTGGCGACGGGCTACGTCGAAGTGGCGCGCGGCAGCGCGGCGCGCGTCAGAGGAGAGGCCGAGGGCTACGTCGGCCTAGTGCTCTCCGGCGGACTTGAGGGATGGGCGCCCGAAAAATCGGTATACTACTACTAGGATTGGGGAACGGTATGGATTTTGGAGACATTCTCGACAGATGGGAGCGCGGCGGGGGCCGGGAGGGCCCCCCTCGGGACGCCGCGGATCGCGATAAGGGCTCGGCTCCGGACCGGGACGCCCGGGATTCGGGCGAAGGAGCGGACCCGGCGGCGGACGAGACCGGGGAGGAGGGCAGTCCCTCCGCGGCCCATCGGAGTCTGGATTCGTGGCTGCGGCGTTACGGGGTCGACGACAAGGACCTTGCGGCCGAGGATCCGCCGGCCGCCGCCCTCCGTGCGGCCCAGTCGCGGCGGCTCGCCGCGCTCAAGCCCCAGGGCCGGATAGATCTGCACGGCATGAGCGCGGAAGAGGCGGCGAGGGAGCTCGAAGATTTCCTCGCGCGCTCGGCCCGGGCGGGACTCGAAAAGGTGCTCGTCGTGCACGGCAAGGGCAATCACTCTGCGGGGGAGCCGGTTCTGGGCAAGGTGGCGCGCAGGATCATAGAGGCGAGTCCCTCAGCCGGACGCTTCGGCGAGGCGGCCAGGGAACAGGGAGGCTCGGGTGCTCTCTGGGTGCTCCTGAGAAGGGAGGGATGAGGAAAACGGGCGGAATCATTTTTCGCGGTAGATGATCCTGCCGCGATTGAGATCGTAGGGCGAGAGGGCGACTTTCACCTTGTCGCCGGGGACGATGCGGATATAATGCTTGCGCATTTTGCCCGAAAGGTGGGCTAGAATGACGTGGCCGTTTTGGAGCTCCACGCGGAACATGGTGTTCGGGAGCGACTCCCGTACGATGCCCTCAACTTCAATGGCTTCTTCCTTGGCCACGATTCCTCCTCGAAAAAGTGCGCGAGCCCTATAATGAAGTTCGAATATCGAGGAGCCGCGTTTGCGCGAGCGGGATTTGCATTCCTACCCGAAGCGCATAAAATACTATGAGCTATCCGGAGGAATGTCAACCATGGCGCAGCGGATGCGGAACGCCGCATCGGAGAGGCCGTTTTTCCGCTGCACTTCCCCGGCTTGACTTTTTGCGGTCTTTCCAGCATCGTGCCGGACCTAATGGCGAACTAGGGTAACTCTTTCGGAAGTCGTCCGACTTTCGAAAGAGTTACCCTCCTGATCCGGCCAAGGAGGTGGCGAATGGACAAAGACATGATCGACAAGATGAAGGACCTGCTCCAATCTCAAAAACGGGAAATATTGGACACCCTCGTCGCGACCAACGCCGATTTCCGCGCCATCGTCGAAGAGATGGACCCCAAGGATTTCGCCGATGTCGCATCGGATGACATAGATCGCAAGATGCTCGAGGCTCTCGGTTCTCAGGATCTCAAGCGTCTGCGCGCGATCGACGCGGCTCTCAGCCGTATCCAGCTCGGCAAGTACGGGCTGTGCATGAAGTGCGGCAAGAAGATTCCGGCGGAGCGCCTCACGGCGATTCCCTACGCCGTGCTTTGCATAGACTGCCAAAAGGGCGAGGAGCGACGCAACCGCTAGGGCGACGCCGCGGGGAGGTGGAAGCGTGGGTACTATGCCGCAGTCCGCCGTCAGGGACTACATCGAACGGTCCTTCAGGTGCTGTCTTTCGTACGGCATCGACGACAGCGCCGTCCACTCGCGCCGCACTATCGATGACCATGTTTCCCCAGATTCCGGTCCTGAGCGGCCTCTACGCCGTCATGCGCAGCCTCGGTATCCATGCCATGTTGAGCATGATCCTCACCTACATGCTCTTCACGCTGCCTTTCACCATCTGGGTCATGACGACCTACTTCCGCGCCTTGCCGGACTCTCTGCTTCAGGCGGCCAACGTCGACGGCGCGACGCCGTTCCAGGCCTTCCGCCTCATCCTGCTGCCTCTGGCCGGACCCGCGGCGGCCACGACCGGCATACTCGCCTTCATCGCTGCCCGGAATGAGTACCTGTTTGCCCTCACCTTCACTTCGGTCGAGCAGCAGTCCCGCACCATACCGGTGGCCATAGCTCTCTTCGCGGGGCAGGTATCGCGGCAGGAACCCTTCGGCGAGGTGATGGCCGCATCGGTCCTCGTCACCATTCCGCTCCTCATCCTCGTAGCCGTTTTCCAGCGCAGGATAATCGAAGGCCTCACGGCCGGAAGTGTGAAGGAATGAGCCAGACTCGATACTCGGTCGCCTTCGAGGCGGCCGTCGGAAGGGGCACATCGTGAAAATCGTCCTCATCGGAGCGGGGAGCTCCCAGTTCGGCTTAGGGACCCTGGGCGAGATCATGCAGAGCCGCATCCTCGCCGGGAGCGAGATCGCCCTGGTCGACATAGACGCGGCCGCCCTGGACAGGGTCTACCGGGCGGTCGGGGACTTCGTCGAGGCGAAGTCGCTTCCCTTCCTCGTCACGGCCTCGACCGACAGGAAGGCCGTTCTTCCGGGCGCAGACTTCGTGATCATCTCGATCGAGGTCGGAAACCGCTTCGAGCTCTGGGACCAGGATTGGGGCATCCCGCTCCAGTACGGAATCAGGCAGGTCTACGGCGAAAACGGCGGGCCGGGCGGCCTCTTCCACGCGCTGAGAATAACGCCCGTCGTCGTGGAGATCTGCGACGACATCGTCCGGCTCTGCCCGGAGGCCTTCGTGTTCTCGTACTCGAACCCGATGACGGCCATCACGACGACGGTCCTGCGCAAGCATCCGGGGCTCAAGTTCGTCGGACTCTGCCACGAGCTAGGCTCCCTGCAGCGCTACCTCCCTCCCATGCTCGGCCTCTCGATGGAGAAACTCCGCTATCGCGCGGCAGGGCTCAATCACTTCAGCGTCCTTCTCGAGGCGGTCTATGCCGATACCGGCAAAGACGCCTACCCGGATATCCTCGCGAAGGCGCCGGCCTTCTTCGAGCGGGAGATCGGCTACAGCGACGTCTGGGACTTCGCGGGCCGGACACGGGAACGCTTCCCCGAACGGAGGGAGCGACCGAACGTTATGCCATAGACCACGATCGCAGCTCGAGACCCTGGTCGGACAGGACCCTTTTCCGGCAGATACTCGAGCGCTTTTCCCTTCTTCCCATAACGGTCGACAGCCACATCGGCGAATACATCGCCTGGGCCTACGATGCCGCGGACCACAAAGGCATTCTCGACTTCTACGCCTTCTACAAGACGATGCTCCGCGGATCCAGGACGGAGATCGAGCTCTCGCTGCGGGAACGTCTCGTGCCGATCATGGAGGGCATACTCCAAGACTCGGGCTACGAAGAAGGAGCCGTGAACATTCTCAACGCAGGCTTCATTCCGGGTCTGCCCTCGGACATCGCCGTCGAGGTTCCCGCCTCGGTCGGGGTCGGGGGACTCTCGGGCCTCGCCTTCCCGCAGTATCCCAAAGGATTCTGCGCCCTGTTGCGCAACTACTGCGGGGTCTACGACATGACCGCCGAAGCGGTGCTCACGGGCCGACGCGACTACGTGGTTCAGGCGCTTCTGGTCAGTCCGATCGCCTGCCCCCTTTCGCGGATCGACGAGCTGGTCGATCTCATGCTCGAGCGCCAGAAACCCTGGCTGGACTATATCACGTGAGCGAATGAGAGGAGGGAGTTCCGGCGGATTCATCCGTGGCCGTCCGTGGTTTTCGGGCTCCGGCTAGGTTTCGTCGATGCCGATCTCTCTCCACCGGGGCTCCCGGCCCTTCGAGTCGGCGACGAGCACCGCGACGCTCGAATAGCCCGCCGCCTCGGCGAGTTCGCGCGCCGCGTCCAGGTGGAGGCCGAAGTGGTTCGGCTCGTGCGCGTCGGCGGAGAAGGTAATGGGAACGTCGAGGCGCCTCAGCTCGCGCAGGATGGGCAGGCTGGGATAGGGCGAGCTCAGGATGCCGCGGGACATGGCGCCTACGTTTATCTCCACGACGAGGTCCCTGCCGGAAAGCAGCGAGGCCGCCTCGAGGGCCGCGCCGATATATTCGGGCGAGTCCTCGTCGAAGTATCGCCCGCCGGAATTGTTCTTCCTGATCAGATCGAAGTGGCCGACGATGTCGAAGCCTCCGGCCTCTATCATGGCCGCGAGATCCCGGTAGTACTCCCGCCAGAGTCTCCGTGCGTCGCCGCCCGAGCGCTCGAAATTGGCCGCGAACTCGGCGGCGGGGCAGTCCACCGTGACGAGGCCGGCGCCGGGCAGGTCCACGAAGTGTACGGAGCCTATGCTGTAGTCGAGAGCGAGCTCGCCGAAGAGTCCGTCGCCGGGGGATCTCAGACCCTCGATCCAGTCGATCTCGAGGCCGAGGTAGATATCGAGCGGAGGATCCTCGGCCGCCCAATCCGCGGCGAGGCGGCGGATCTCGGCCGCGTAGTCGTCCAGGCGCTCGAGCGGCATGTTCCAATCGGTGGGGAAGGGCAGGGGAGCGTGGGAGGAGAAGCCGAGGACGCCGTAGCCGGCCGCCCTGGCCGCCCGAGCCATTTCGGCGGCGCTCGTGCTGCCGTCGCAATACGTGCAATGCGTATGATAGTTGAATCTCACGTTTCTATGATACCCATTCGACGGGACCGAAGCCAGTTTCAGAACCGTCCGAGTCCTGAAAATTGCTCGATGGATCCCCTCTCATTCCATGGCGTAGGGACCGGCCGTTTCCGCGAAGGCGGCGAACGCGGATCGGAGTCCTGCCAGGGCCTCGATGGCCTTCATCTCGTCGCAATCGCGGCCGGCCTCTTCGGCCAGCATCGCGGCGTCGCCGAGGCGGCGGGCGCTGAGGTTCCATGCCGCTCCCTTGAGGGAGTGGGCGACCTCGCGGAAGCGGATGAAATCCCCGGCTTCGAGTGCCTCGGCGAGTTCGGTCTCCTGGTTCTCGGCCTTTTCGATGAATCTCGCCAAGAGGCCGGCGACTGTGGAGCGCTGACCGAGGAAGGTATCGAGGACGGAGGTCCAGTCGAATACGGTCGGATCCTCGTCCGAAGCACCTTCCTTGCCGACGGCTCCCGCGGCCCCGTCGCGAACGGGCGGGAGAGTTCCGTTCGTCGCGGCGGCGATACCCTTCTCCGTGGGGCTCAGCCATGCCGCGAGGACGGCCGCGAGATCCTTCTTCTTGAAGGGCTTGACGAGGATGTCGTCCATGCCGGCGGCGATGCATTTTTCCCGCTCGCCCTTCAGCGCGCTGGCGGTGACCGCCACGATAGGTCCGGCGAAGCCCTTGTAGCGCAGCTCCTGCGTCGCCTCGTAGCCGTTCATGCGCGGCATGAATATGTCCATGAGGACCAGATCGAAGTGGCGCATGGAGCCTATTTCGACCGCCTCGAAGCCGTCGCGGGCCGTGGCGACGCGGCATCCGAGCCGTTCGAGAAGTATGGTGAACAACTCGCGATTCACCTCGTGATCTTCGGCCACCAGAACCTCGCCTTCGAAGCGCTTTTGCGGCTCTTCCCGCTCCGTCGCGGCTTGCGTCTCGGCCCCTTCGAGGTCCACCTCCGCGCTCATCGCCTTGGCTATCGCCTCGAAGAGTTCCGTCGGTTTCACCGGCTTGGCTATATAGCCGTTGAACCAGCGCAGCAGTTTCATCTTCGCGTCGGCGCCGATAGTCCCGACGGGGGCCATGAGGATGAGTCTCGCCGAATTGATCGCCGTGTCGCCGGTGATTTCGCTCGCGAGTCGCCATCCGTCCATGTGGGGCATGTTCTGGTCGATGAGGCAGGTCGCGAAAGGTTCGCCCTCCGCGACCGCGGCCCGCAGCAGGCTAAGGGCTTCGTCCCCGGACGAGGCCGCCGACACTCTTCCCCCGGCCTTGCGTGCGAGGCCCGCCACGAACTCGCGGGCGTCCCTATTGTCGTCGACGACGAGGATGCGGGGCGGCTGCCCGGCCGACTGCATCGGCGGGGCCGAACGCGGGGGCGCGGAGTATTCGGGGGAGACCAGGGGAACCTCGAACCAGAACACCGAGCCCGGTTCTTCGCCTTCGTGTTCGTCGGCGCGGGGCTCGGCCAGACCGATAGTCCCGCCCATCAGTTCGACGAGGTGTCGCGATATGGCCAGACCGAGGCCGGTGCCGCCCGTCTTTCTGGCTTGGCCGAGCTCGCCCTGATAGAAGGGAGTAAAAAGACGGTCCCGCATGGACTCGGGCACCCCCGGTCCCGTGTCGCGTATCTCGAAACGCATCCGGGGCCCCGAAGCCGACTCGATGCGGCGCACGGAGACGCGTATCCCCCCTCTTTTCGTGAATTTGACCGCGTTCTTGAAAAGATTCACGATGATCTGCCGCAGGCGTCCCTGATCGCCCCTCACCAGCGCCGGAAGGTCGTCGGCGACGTCGACGATGATCTCGAGACCCTTGCGATGCGCATCCATGACGAGAAAATCCGTGGATTGGTGCACGGCGGACCGCAGATCGAAGCTGGTCGTTTCGAGGTCGAGCTTTCCCGCCTCGATCTTGGAAAAGTCGAGAACGTCGTTGATGAGACCCAGAAGCACGTCGGCCGAAAATCGCACTTGTCCCACGTAGTCGGACTGTTCCGAGTCGAGAGTCGTGTCTTGCAGGAGCTCGACGACGCCTATGATCGTCTGGATGGGCGTTCGTATCTCGTGGCTCATGTTCGCGAGGAACTGGCTTTTCGTGTGCGTGGCCTTCTCGGCCTCTTCCTTGGCTTCCTGGAGCCGGTGCTCGCGGAGGACGCGGTCGGTCACGTCCTCGATCGTACAGAACAAGTAGCGTTCCAGGGCGCCGGGCGAAGCTGCCTGGGCCGAAGGAGCCTCCGCCAGGGAAAGCGAGAGGCATATCCACCGCCGCGTGCCGTCCACCGAACGGAGGGGGCTCTCCACCATCGCTTCGCTGGTGCCGGCCATCAGTATCTGGGCGGCGTAGTATTCGAGACGGGCTCCCTCCCGCGCTGAGATGAAATCGAAGAGGTTCTCGTGCAGGCGTTCGGGACCGACTCCGGCCACGGACCTCACGAAGGCTTCGAAGGCGCCGTTCCAGAGGACGGGAATCCCCCGTCCGTCGACCAGGACCGAAGGGGCCCGCGACTGTTCGAAGGCGGCCTTGAAAAGTGCTTCGGGGAGTGCCATGTCTAGAAGTTCGCCTTGAGTATCTCGAGGGTCTTCTTGAGTATCTGATCCGGCTTGAGCGGTTTGATGAGATAGCTCTTCACGCCGGCCTGGAAGGCCCGAACGACGGCCTCGCGCTGCGAGACCGCGGAAAGCACGATGACGGGAGCTCCGACGTCCTCCGCGTGGAGTCGCGACAGGACCTGGAAACCGTCCATCCCCGGCATGAGAATGTCGAGAAAGATGAGATCGAAACTCTTCGAGGGCAGAGCGTCGATGAATTCCTTGCCGTCAGGATACGCGCTCACCTGCGCGCTGATCGCCGCGAAGGTGGTTTTCACGAGCTCCTGGATGACGAAGTCGTCGTCCACCACCGCGATGGAGAGACCCTTCCCGGCTTCGCGCATGGCCTCGATGCTGTATTTCTTCTTGTTTTCGGTTTCGAAGCGCATCTCGATGGCTTCGCGGCCGGACTCGTGCGTCTGAGCCGCGAGGATGCGCTCGGCCATGAGTTCGTTCTTGTTCTCGCCCGTCTCGATCTCCGGATCGTAGTCGGTCAACAGGCCGTCGATCGCGTACTGCAGATTGGAGAGCACTTCGACTTCGGCGAACTCGGGCCGGCCGCGCACGAACTCGCGCGCGAAAGTCGAGTTCGTGAGCAGCTTGATGTGCCTGGCCTTGGCCCCCGAATGCTCGAGCAGGGTCCCGAGCAGAAGCTCCACGTTGGGGCCGTCGACGAAGCTTAGGTCCATGCCCGCGAGCATGACGAGAATTCGCGGATTGCGTATGGAGTAGAGATCGAGAAGCTCGGCAATCTTGAAGCGCAGGAGATCTATCTTCTCGCGGTTGAGGCCCTTGGCTATCTCGATGAAGACGATGTTGTCGTTGACGTGCGCCTCTATGACGCAGGGCGTCGCGTCCAGCTCGAATCGGACGCCGAGGAGCTCGGTCAGGGTGGCGTACAATCCGTCGATCTTGATCGGTTTCATGAAGACACGCTTTATGTTGTAGGGCACGAGCTCCAGGAGACGGTTTTTGTCTATCTGCTGGGCGGTCAGGATGACGGGAATCGAGGCCGTGTTGGGATTCCGGTTCTTCTCCTCGAGCACTTCCTTGCAGCTCTTGCGGGTGAGGTGGTAGTCGAGCACGACGAGATCGGGCAGGGCGTTGCGGAGCTTGACGATGCCGTCGAGTCCGTTGATGGCCGTGGCGACCTCGACGCCGTTCTCCGTGAGCTTTTCGCGAAGGTATTCGCGGAAGAGATCCGACTCGTCGATGATGAGCACGTGTTTGCGGGCCATACCTACCTCGGGTTGAGCATGCTCAGGGGCTGCTGAGTGGCGTCCACGGCGTCGCGCCACAACGAGCCTTCGGGGCTCACATGGTTGCGCTTGGCCACCGCCGCCTTGATGGGAATATGGACGAACTCGTTGTTGACCATGCCGATGAGTATCTTCGTCTTGCCCGCCATGGCCGCATGGACCGCGTTGTTCCCCAGCCTTTCGCAGTAGACCGAGTCGGTGGGGATAGCGGGGGCGGAGCGGACCATGTAGCTCGGGTCGATGTACTTCACCGTGTGGTCGATGCCCTTTTTCTTGAAGTACGCCGAGATTCGATCGCGCATGTACACGCCGATATCCGAAAGCTTGATGTTCCCGGAAGCGTCGCGCTCGCCTTCGCTCGCGAGGAACTCCTGCCCGGCTCCCTCAGCGACCACGACGACGGCGTGGGAGCGGCGGGCCAGTCTGTCCTCGAGGTGGCGCAGGAAGCCGTTGGGGCCGTCCAGCTCGAAGGGCACTTCGGGAATGAGCACGAAATTGGCCTCGTGCACGGCGAGCACGGTATGGACGGCGATGAAGCCCGACTCGCGGCCCATCAGTTTCACCATCCCGATGCCGTTCATCGCGGAGTGGGCCTCGACGTGGGCCGCGGTCACGGCCTCCGCGGCCCTGGCCACGGCGGTTTCGAAGCCGAAGGTCTTGTCTACGTAGAGAAGGTCGTTGTCGATCGTCTTCGGAATGCCGATGACGGCGATCTTGAGATTCCTGCGCTCGATCTCTTCCGCGATGTCGAGCGCCCCTTTCTGGGTGCCGTCTCCGCCGATCGTGAAGAGAATATTGAGATTGAGCCGCTCGATCGAATCGACGATGTCGCCCACGCGGTCGCCGCCTCCCCGCGACGAACCCAGGAAAGAGCCGCCCACCTTGTGGATTTCGTCGACCGCATCGGGGTCGAGGGGGCGGACGCCGATGTTGAATTCGGGCAGGAAGCCCTGGTAGCCGTAGCGGACGCCCGTTATGCGCCGCACACCGTAGCGGAACCAGAGGCTGCGCACGACCGCCCTGATGACATCGTTGATGCCCGGGCAGAGACCGCCGCAGGTGACGATGCCCGCGTGGACGTGGCTCGGGCTGAAATAGATGCTGTGCCTCGGCCCGGCCTTCTGCAGGAGTCTGCGCCGGTCTATGTCGGCCTGAGGGCCGGCCGAGGCCGCGACATCGTGGCGCACGAAATTCTCGTCGCTCGCGTAATCGGCCAGGGAATCGCCCAAGCCGCTCGAGAGCACGATGGGGGAGGGAATGCCGCAGGCGCCGAGGTTCGGCACGCTGAAGTCCAGATCGTCTGACATGATGCACTCCTGCCGAAAGTTGCCGTAAGGGGACCTCGAAAAACTTCAGCTTTTCGAGGTCGGCCATAAGTATAGATGATGGCCCCGACCTTCGCAATGAATGCGTTTACGGCCGCAGTAATTCCCCGCCTTGCATTCTAGGGGAGCGGGGCAGGATGCTGACATGGGAATAGTGCGACCTGCGTCTGGTTAGGGACAGAACGGGAGCCCGGTAATAGATAGAGGGAAATGCATTCATCCAGTCGGGCCCGGACAAAGCCCTGTGATCAGACCGAAGCGGCCGCCACGAGCCTCAGCCTGAACATGATGTTCACAAGGGTAGGCTTGATTCCATCGAGGAATTCCTTCCACTGAGCCAGGGAACGTCGTAGAATAGAAATGTAGGCATCAATGGCGGCGGTCACCGCGCTGATCAGCATTAGGAAGCAGCGGAATACCCCATTGCCCCTGCATTTGAAGCGCTTGGTCCCGGCGAGGTGCGAGAGTCGTTTGAACACATCGTTTTCGATGTGCCAACGGACATGGCCAGCCTCCCGGAGTTCCGCAAGGGAGAGATCGAGAGCCGAGGTGATGAGCCAGAAGGTGCTCGGCTGCCTGCGCGGATCTTTCTGGTAGTGTTCGGTGACGAACGCGACCGTGACCGGGACGCCAGCGTAGGTGGCCGTCGCCGTTTCAATCTCCCACGAACACAGCCGTTGGCTATCATATCCGGAAGCGGCATTCTGGTACTTCTGGTACTGGCGATGCGCCTTCATGGCGAACAGCGCATCGGACAGGACCTGGCGCCATGCAGGTTCGGCGGTAACCTTGAAAAAGAAGTGAGAGCCCTGTGCCCTAATCTCCTTCGCAACTGGCTCGTTGAAATACAGCCCGTCGCCCAGAATGATGTCCGGCATGAGCCTGTTCAGCTTCGCTTTCAAGGTGTTGATTCCCGCGAGCGCGGTCGCGTATTCGAATCCATGTCCCTTGGACTCAAGGACGAGGGCGGGGGCGTCGACAACCCCATGGAGATCGAAGACGACGACATTGTGATTCTTCATCGTCGAACCGTCGACGATCCCGATCCGGTACGGCCGTCCGCCCTCTACCAGCGGGGCGCGCAAGACCCCCATGTCATCGAGAGCCGCTACTGTCGTGAGCAGAAACTCCTGGACCTTCTCAGGAGGGAGGGGCCCAAGAACACGCAAGATTGTCGTGTCGGAGGCAACCATACGCCGTTGACTTTCGAACATGCGCTTGAGTTCCGAGCCCCGCGCTTCACGGTCCAGAGCGAGAAACGACTTCAAGGCAAATAGAGGCATTAACGCCACCGCGCCGAGAACGGTGGACAGCGGAATGACGGGCCTTGTCCGGGCATCCGGCAATCGTGAGAGATTGTCGAATAACTCTATATCCTGTCGTAAAAAATGAATAAGGCTTTTCTTTTCCACGATCCGTCCCCTCCCAGAGTGCGTGATGTGGTCAAGAAAAGAGAAGAAGGAAGAAGAGAAAAGAACGTGGCTTCCCCAGCGCCACCTATAATTCTATCCACATCTCCCACCCTATGCCATATATGGCGGGGAATTACTGTTACGGCCGTCCTCGACTTGACGGCCCGCCCGGCCGGCCAATACACTGATTCCAGGCGAAACAATGGCAAATGGAATGACGCGGTTCGGGCTTGTCGGATTCGGAGGCTGGGAGTGAGCGCGCTCCGAGTCATCTTCGCCGTCGACGACGAACATGAGCGCAGGGCCTTCGCGGATTCGATTTCCGGCCCGGACGCCGCCTTCGATCTCTGCTTTCCCGTCAACATCGCCGAAGTCGAAGGCATCTATTCGCGCGACGAAGCCGACGCGATCGTGACCGATTTCCATTTCCACAACGGCGCTCTGGCGGACTGGCTCACGTTCTGGCCGCTTCCCGTCGTTCTCGTCGTCGATCCCCGCGACGATCCGCTTCGCATAGAACGGACGACCCGCGACGAGGCTTCCGTATTCGTGGAACGCAGACCCGACGGCGGGCATCTCCGCCTCCTGCCCATTCTCATCCGCAAGGTCGTCGACATCCGCGAAAGCGTGAAGCGGCAGAACGCCCATCTTCAGATGACCGAGCATCAGTATCTCAATCTGTTGCAGGCCATTCCCGACATCGTCTACATCCTCGACGGCGAGGGCCGTTTCGTGTATCTCAACGACGCGGTCAAAAATCTGGGCTACGATCCCGGACACCTCATCGGGAAGCATTTCAGCGAGATCGTCCATTCCGAGGACGTGGCCAAGGTGAGCAGGATGACGGTGCTCGAATCGCTCCGAGGCTCGGTGACGGGTCCCTACGCCGCGCCGAAGCTCTTCGACGAGCGGCGCTCCGGCGCGCGCATGACCAAGAACCTCGAGCTCAGGCTCAGGATCGCGCCCGGCGCCGATCGCGACCTCTCAGGCGGACGCGAAGACGAGGCGGCCTCGGAGCGGACCGATCCCGAAATCGCGTACGGCAAGGTCAACGCATACGGGGAAGTGAGCTGCACCGGATTCAAGCTGCCCGAATTCGAAGGCCGCGCCCTGGGCACGCTGGGGATCATCCGCGACGTGAGCCTGCGCAAGGCCCAGGAACGGGAGCTCGTGGAGTCCCTCGCCGCCCGGGAGCTACGGCTCAAGGAAATCCACCATCGGGTCAAGAACAATCTGCAGGTCGTGTCGAGTCTGCTCAATCTGCAGGAATCGGCGCTCGTGGACGAAAAGGATCGCGAGGTGTTCCTCGAGTGCCAGACGCAGATCCAGTCGATGGCCATGGTCCACGAGGAGCTCTACCGAGGCGGCGACCTCCAGCGGATCGACATGCAGAAGTACTTCGAGGAGTTCATCGACTATCTCGCGGGCATGTACGACGGCATCGTCAACGGAGTGACCTGGTCGGTCGAGGCTCCATCGGTGACGCTCGACCTCGACGGCGCCATAGCCGTGGCGCTCATCGTGAACGAGCTGGTCTCGAACTCCTTCAAGCACGCGTTCCCTGCGGGCCGGGGTGGACGGGTCAAGGTGAGCATGGGGCCGCGCGATCTCGATTGGGTGCTCACCGTCAGCGACGATGGGCGGGGCTTCGCCGCGGCCGGCGCCGACGGCAGGCGGGCGGGCATCGGAACGGAACTCGTGCAGGCTCTCGCGGCGCAGCTCAAGGGCCGCATGGAAATGTCGGACGAAGAGGGCGCCGTGGTGAACGTCACCTTTCCCCGCCGCTGGCAGGGTGGTGCGTAGCGGGGTGCCGGCGGAGTCGAAGCCCGGACCGGATTAGTTTCCGAGAGCCCGATTCGCGAGATCGAGATCTTCCTGCAGGTTGGGATCGCCGGGAAGGCGGGCCAGCGAAGCCCGGATGGAATCGCGCGCCGCCGCGAAGTCGTGCGCGTTGTAGAGCGCCGCGAAGCGGTTGTGGGACTCCGCGACGAAATTGGACCGGTAAAGGGCGGCCGCCCTGGCGAGGGTGCCGTCGCCGGGGGCCCGCGCCGCGCCTTCGGCCGCGAGATTCGAGGCGGCGAGCCAGTCGCCCGAAGCTGCGATGCGATTCGCCTCGTTCAGATAGAGCATTTCCGAGGCGCGTTCCCAGGCCGGGCTGTTCACGCCGCCCGAGGCGAACTCGCGGTCTGCCGCGGCGAGGGCGTCGCGGAACGACAGGCCTTTGACCTCGGAGGCGAGCTCGGCTTCGCCGATCTTCTCCGACAGCTCGGCGGCGAACTCCGGACCCGCCAGAGCGAGGCGGGCCTCGACTATGCGCCGGGCCCCCGCGAAATCCTGCTTTTGGATCATGGCGAAAATCTCGTTGCTCAGAGCGGCTTCGATCAGCGAGGGGAGCTCCGGAGGAGCGATGCCCTCGGCTCGCATGCGCTCGGCCTCGTCGAGAGCCTCCTCCCATCGCGCCGCGCTCGCGGCGGCGGCTGCGCCCATGTAGGCGGCCTTTCCCTGAAGTTCGGCGAGACGCGGGTCCTCGCCGAGCGCGGAACGGGCCGCGGCCGCGAGGGCCTGGGCGTCGGCGTAGTCGCTCCTCTGCACGAGATCGGCCGCGAGATTGTTGACGCGATCCAGAAGAAAGGAGAGTCCGGCCGCGCCGCGCACGAGAGCCAAATAGTTCACGCCCAGTCGGAGCGAGGCCGGGTAGTCGCCGGCGCCTTCGTAGATGACGACGCGGTTGGAGAGGATGAGCCCGACGAGGGCCTTGCCTCCTATCGTGCTTCGCATGCCGTAGTCTCCCGGCGGCACGTAGGCGAAGCCCGTCACTTTGCCGAAGGAATCGGTGAAGAGGCGCTTGGTTCCGGGATCGTAGCCTTCCGGGGAGGTCGTCTCCACGTCGACGTCGCGGCCGGGAAGGTGGACCACGCAGAAGGCGTGATCGCTCGTCCTGACCCCGTCGACATCGAGACCCAGGCTCCTGGCGGCTATCATGTAGAGCACCGCGGAGGAGACGCAGTTGTAGAGGCCGGTATCGAGAATGCCGTCGAGTGTCGTCGCGTCGGCTCGATAGGTCTTCAGGATACGGCCGTGGATGAAGGCGAGCGTCGCTTCGGCGCGCGCGCTCGGATCGGCCATCGAGGCCGCCGTCTGCGCCAGCTGCGCGAGATAGGCATCCAGGCGCGCCGCATAGAGCGATGCCTTATCCGACGAGAGGCCCGAGGCGAGAAAGGCCGCCCGCTCCAGGTCCGCGAGCGGCAGCGGATCGGCCTCCGCTCCCAGCGAGGAAAAGTACGCGTCGGGAACGAATAGATCGGTGTAACTCCGGTCGGCGAAAAGTCCCGCTATCGGCAGGAGGGAAAGGATGAGAACGACCGAGATCCGACATCGGAGACTAGACTTCACTTTCAAGCATACTACCCATTCGCGGCACCCCGACTCTCTCCGCCGCGCCCTTCGCACGTGCCTCCGAAATCGATTCCGGACGAGCCTTCGAAGCGGCTCCATTTCCAAATCTAGCGTTCTCGAGGTATAGTAGACAAGTGAGGAACTTTCGAAAGAGCCTCGCATTCCAGGTAGGGAGGCACAATGGAATCTGAGTTCGATCTGGCGGTCGTCGGCGGAGGGGCGGCCGGACTGGCGGCGGCGCAGTACGGCGCGCGGGCGGCACTGAAGACTCTGCTGATCGAGGAAATGGCCCCGGGAGGCCAGGCTCTCCTCATCGACGGTCTCGAAAATTATCCGGCTCTCGTCGGACCGGTCAGCGGCTACGATTTCGCCGAAGCCATGCGCACTCAGGCCGAGGCCTTCGGAGCGGTATCTCTCATCGCGACGGTGGCTTCCATCGTCAAAAGGGACTCCGACTTCGTCCTCGACACCAGCGAGGGCGAAGTCCGCGCGACTACCGTCATACTCGCCACGGGAGCGAAACATCGCCACCTCGATGTGCCCGGCGAGGACCTGCTTTCGGGTCGGGGCGTTTCGTACTGCGCCACCTGCGACGGGCCCTTTTTCAAGGGCAGGCGCATGGTCGTGGTCGGCGGCGGCGACGCGGCCTGCGACGAGGCGATGTATCTTTCCAAGCTGGCCGACAAGGTCGTCATGGTCCATCGCAAGGATCGATTCCGCGCGCAGCGCTCCCTGGCGGAGCGCGTTCTCCACAATCCCAAGATCGAGGTTCGCTTCAACACCGTCGTCGCCGAGATTCGAGGCGGAAAAAAGGTCGAGTCGGTGCTGTTCAAGGAGGAGGGGCGGGGGGAGTACGAAGAGCCCGCCGCCGCCGTGTTCGTCTTCGTCGGCTCGATACCCCAGACCGCCCTCGCTTCCGATGCCCGCAAGGACGGCGCGGGCTCGCTCATAACCGACGAGCGGATGCAGACCAGCGTGCCGGGGCTCTTCGCCGCGGGCGATGTGCGCGTGACGCCATTCCGCCAGCTGGTGACCGCCGCGGCCGACGGCGCCATAGCCGCGCACTCGGCGGCCCAGTATATCGACGAGGTGCGCGGAGAAGCCTACGCCTGAGCCGGTAGGGCGGCCGCGGCATCGCTCCCGCCCGCGGGGGGCACGCGCCATCGGGCTCTTGACGCTCGGCATTCTGTCGGCCCTTCTCATGAGCGCCACAGCGGTGCCGGGTTCCGGCTTCTGGGCCGCCGGAGACGCCGACACCCTCGCGGCCGGACTTCTGGCGAGAATGAGCGACGAGCAGGTGCTCGGCCAGGTCTTCATGATGGCCTACCCGGGCGATGTACCTCCGCCGCTGATGCTCCGCTGGATCCGCGAACGTGGGCTCGGAGGGGTCAAGATATTCGGGTGGAATGCCGAGAACAGCGACAGGGCGGCGGCGGCGATAGCCTCGCTCCAGAGGGCGGCTCTTGCGACGGCCGGCGGCATTCCCCTTCTGGTCGCCACCGATCAGGAGGGGGGCTGGATTCGCCACATCAAGGGCGCAACCTCCATCACGCCGGGCAACATGGCCATCGGCGCCTCCGGCCGCCCCTACGACGCCTACCGCTCCGCGCTCTTCATCGGACGCGAGCTCGCGGTCCTCGGAGTCAACATGAACTTCGCGCCGGCGGTGGATCTGGCCACCATGCCGCAGAGCGAGGTCATCGGCCCCAGGGCGTTCTGCGTCGATCCGATGGAGGCTGCCGTGCTGGGGGCCGCCTACGCCAAGGGGCTCGCGGACGCGGGCATAATAGCCACGGCCAAGCATTTCCCCGGCCACGGCGACACGAAGCTCGACTCCCACCTGGCGCTCCCCGTCATCCGCATCGACGAAAAGACCCTGTGGAACCGCGAGCTCGTCCCATACCGCATGCTCATCGCCGAAGGCATACCGGCCGTCATGAGCGGCCATCTCTGCTTTCCTCTGGTGAGCGGCGACTTCACGCCGGCTTCGCTCTCGCGCTTTTTCATGACGGATATCCTGCGCAAGCGGCTCGGTTTCACGGGGCTCGCGGTCACCGACGATCTATGCATGAGCGGAGCGGCCCCCACGCTTCCGGACGGTGTCGCGCGCTGGACGGTTTCGGATGCCTGTCTCAAGGCCATGGAGGCGGGCAACGATATGCTCATGATGAGCAGGATGCTCGATTTCGACGATCCAGCCTGGACGAAGCTTCTGGACGCGTACCGCAAGAGACCCGAGTTCCGAGCCCGGGTCAGGGAGGCGGCTACCCGCGTCATTCTCACCAAACTTCGGTATCTGAAAGTCAGGGGACGGGACGCTTTGATTCCCGACCTCGCGACGCTTTCCTCGCGAGTCCCCGCCCCCGGGGCGGCCGAGTATTTCCGGCGCGAGGCCTTCCGGAGCGCGACCGAGGTGATTCCCTCGCATCTGCCCTTCAGACCCTCGGGGCGCGTCCTCGTCGCCGCTCCCTTCGGCGAGTTCATCGCGGACGGACTGGCCGCCTATCCGGGCGCTTCGACCTTCGGCTTTTCCTTCTATCCCTCCGCCGCGGCTCGGCCCGGGGAGCTGGCCGCCTTCGAGAAGGCAGCCGCCCGCTGCGACGCACTGGTGATCTGCGTCGCCAACGATGCGGGAATGGATTTCGCGCAAAGGGCCCATCGCGAAGGCAAAATGGTGGGCATCGTTTCGGTGCAGAGTCCCTCTCCTCTCTCTCGCGCCGCCTGGGCCGACGCCGCCGTCGCCGTATACGGCTTCTCGCCCGAGTCGCTCCAGGCGGGCATCGCCGCTCTTTCGGGAGCCGAAAAGCCGGAGGGCAGGCTCCCCATCCTGCTCGACAGGTGAAGACTTTTTCCGGACGCGAGCCCGGCCCTTCCCGTTGGCGAAGAGCCGTCAAGGCCGATCTGCCGGCTCTGGCCTCCTTTCTCGCCGGCCGGGAGGAGCGCTGCGCCGGTTTCGCCGGACGCATTCTGCGAGACGGCGAGCTCCATCTCCCTTCGTCGCTTCACGGCGGCGTCTGCCTGGCCGAGAGCGGCTCCGGAATGACCGGGGCTCTGCTCTGCCATCCCAGCCGATTGGCCATTCCGATCTTGCCCGCGGACGGCTTCGCAGACGCGCTTCTGGGGAGCCTTCTCGCTTCCCGCGGCTGGACGCCGGCTTCGGCCATAGGGAGCCCGGCGGACTTGGAGCGTCTGGGCGAACTCTGCGGCCTCACCGTCAAAGTCAGCGTCGTCTATCGTCTCATGCGCCTCGGGAAAGCCTCGCCGGCACGCTCGGACGGAGCTTCCGTTTCTTGCGGGGCGGAGGCTGCCGCTCCGGCTCGGCCCCCGGCAGACATCCGGCTCGCCGTGCCGGGCGATCTGGAGACCCTGCTTCCACTCCAGATGGCCTACGAATTGGAAGAGGTCCTGACGCCGATGCACCGCTTCGACGCGGACGCATGCCGTGCGTCCCTGGCGCGCAGTCTGAGGGACCAGCTTGTCTTCGTCGCAGAGGAGTCGGAGGTGATCGTCGCCAAGGGGGGAACCAACGCCCGCGGTCTGGGCTTCGATCAGATCGGCGGCGTGTATACTCTTCCCGACCGCCGGGGACGGGGCATTGCCAGGGCCCTCGTGGGAAGACTGGTCGCCGCCATCACGGCTCTGGACCGGGGCGCCGTACTCTTCGTCAAACCCGACAACAAGGCGGCCGTGTCTCTCTACCGAAGTCTCGGTTTCGAGGACATAGGGCCTTACCGCGCCGACTACTTCGACGCCTGAGCGGACCGCGTCGCACTCCGCTATGTTGAATGGCGAAAGGCTCGGCCCTTCAGAGTCCCTCCTCGATGAGGTGGTACTCGCCGCGGTACACGTATTCCGGACGCCCTGCGGCGTAGAGCGATCCCGTCGGGCCCCATTCGAGCCACAGCGCTCCCTCACGCATCCTGACTATGGCTTCGCGGTCCGAATAGCCCACCGCGGCGGAAGCGGCGAGCGCGAGGCCGGCGGCCGCGCAGGAATCGAGCCCGCCCCGCGCATGGCTCAGGACGATCCGCAGCTCACCGCGCGAAACGACGTTCACGGGCAGCGGCAGCGGCGCCTGCGGGCGCTTGGGCGCAGCGATGCGCGCGCGTGCGCGCGATGCGCCCTCATCGGTGAAGACGGCCACTCCTTCGGCGCCCGGAATGCCGGTTCTCAGGGGAAGCACCAGAAAACGCTGACCCGAGGTTTCTATCGAGGTGGCCTGCGCCCCCGTCTCCGCGAAGCTCAGAGCCTCACCCTCTCCCCCGGACGCCGCGACGCGGCGAGGCGGTCCCAGCGCGATGCCCAGCGAGGCGGAGTCGAGGACATCCACTTCCAGGCTGCGGCCGTCCGCCTCGGAGAGCCTCATCCGCACGCGGTCGGAGGCGCTGCGGCCCGAGTCGAGAAGGTAGCGCGCCGCGCAGAGAGCGGCGTCGGCCGCCGCGTCGCTCTCTCCGTCCGGCCGGAAAACGCGGAGCCAGATATCGCGTTCGGCCCGCGCGACGACCGCGAGCCTGTCGGCCCCGGCGCCGCGGCGCCGGTGGAGCAGTTCGCGGGCGACCGATTTCCAGTCGCGGTCGCGGCCTCCGCCGTCGATGTCGTCGACGAGAATGAGATCCGAGTCGCAGAGACGAAGTTTGTAGAAGCTCAGTTCCATGGCGCAAGTGTAACCGTTTCGGCCCTGGATCGGAATGCCGATAGCGGATTATCCTGGGGGAATGGATGAAGAGTTCTCCGGGAGACCGCGTGTGCTGCGCTCCGCGGATTTTCCTTCCGGTCCGCCCTGCGGGCCGGGAATCTGCGGCATCGACGAGGCGGGCCGCGGGCCTCTCGCCGGGCCGGTGGTCGCCGCCGCCGTCGTCCTGCCCCGGGGCTTCCCCATCGAAATACTGGGCGACTCCAAGGCGCTCTCCCCCGCCCGCAGGGAATCGGCCTTTTCGCGGATAGTGGAGTCATCGCCGGCCTGGGCGATAGAATGGGCCTCGCCCTCCGAAATCGACGAGCTCAACATTCTCGGTGCGAGTCTTCTGGCCATGAGACGGGCCTATCTTGCGATGGAGTTCGACGCGGAGAAGGTCTTCGTCGACGGCAACCGCTTCCCGGACCTGGGGCGGTCCTGCTGGCCCGTGATCGGGGGCGACGCCATCGTCCCCGCCGTCATGGCCGCCTCCATCCTCGCCAAGGTGGCCCGCGATCGCGCCATGGAACGTTTCGACTGGCTCTACCCGGAATACGGCTACGCGCGCCATAAGGGCTATCCGACCGCAGAGCATCGAGAGACGTGCAGACGAATCGGCCCTTCTCCCATCCAGCGCCTGAGCTTCCGTTACGACCGCCCTGCGTCGAAGGTCCCGTGACGGGGCCGCTCGCATCGGCATGAGGAAAACGGGCCGGCTCAGGCCTTTCCGGCGGTCGAGCCGTCCGGGCCGCTCTTCCTCCTGACTACCACCCGTCGCTTGAGAGGCGGCTTGTCCGTCTTCGCCGCGGTTTGACCGGAACCTGCGAATCCCGCGTGCAGGCGGCGGGCACGGTCAACGCCCGCCCCGCCGTGCGCCGACGGATCGAAGCTGAGGGCCGCGGCCGGACCCCGGGCCGCGTTCGGAGAACCGCGGGCGTCGCCCTGTGCGGCGGAGGGCTTTTCCATGAAACTCAACGCGCTTTGGAATGCCCCGAGGAAATCCTTCACATTGTCGCGGAAAATGACGATCGAGCGCCGTTCGAAGTTTTCGGTCTCCGTGGGTTTGCTCTCGACTATCGTGAGGAAGACGTCGCCCATGCGATTCTCCTTCACGTTGAAGAAATAGGTTCTTCCTTCGGTACTGACTCGCGTGGAGAAAAGCTCGCCGCGGATTCCCATTCATGCTCCTTGATCGCCATCGCCGTTCGGCGAACGGTAGCGCCTCGCTTATACTATCGAGGGTCCGAGCCTTCGGCAAGGTCGGCCGCGCGAAGCATCGCCGCCTGCCAGGAGAGGAGGTATTCCTCATCCTCGGGAAGGCCGCCCTCGATGTCGGCCATGATCCTGAACACGCTCTCCGTGCCCGATCCGCGCATCCACAGGAAGGCGCGCGGCCGGCCCTCTCCGTCCTGCAGCACGATGCGCAGTCCTCCTCTGCCGGCCGCGCCGAAGCTCTCTCCCACATTCGACTCCCGTTCCCCGAGGCTCGCGAAGGCCTGCCACGACACGACGCCGAATCGCCTTCGCAGCTCCGGAAGTCGTTCCTTCCATTCCCCGAGAAAGATGCGCGCATAGCGTTCCTTGAGCGCCGCGTGATCCGTCTCCCGCACGGCCAGGGCGGCCCGAGTCTCGAAGACGCTGGTCGTCGCGAAACGAGGCAGCGAACGGACGATATCGCCCAGATCGAAATCGGGGCGGTATTCGCTCAGTCTGTTCGAAAGCCTCATCCAGATACGGAAGAGCCCTTCGCCCGCGCCTTCGCGAAGCAGGAGGAGTTTGAGGAGGGCGCCCATGGTGGCGAGAGGATCGCGCACTGCCGACGGATGGGTGATGTTGCCTCCGTTCGAACCCTCGCCGAGAATGCGGACGATGTAGCCGCGCTCGCGGAGGCCGGCGGCGAGTCCCACGACGTTGGCTTCTCCCGTCTCGGCCCGATAGACGTCGACGTCGAAGACCTTCGCTATCGCATTGATCCGCATGCTGGTCGCGTCGTTGACGACGACCGCGGCCTTCTCTTTCGCGTTCCCGGCGTCGTCGTAGCTCAGATCGCCGTTGCGCACGAGCTGGGCGAGCTCGGCGACGCAACAGAGCGCGAAGACCTCCTGCGCCTCCAGCTGGCGCGCATCCCCCGCGGTCTCGTCGAACCAGACAAGGTTGCCGCGGTCGCCGTCGCAGTCGGGCACGTAGCCTGCGCGAAAGGCGTTCTCCGCGGCGTGCGCCTTCTCGAGCTCGGCGCGGCACTGGTCGAGGGCCTCGCCCTCCGGAATGATGCGATGCGCGAATTGACGCGGGCGGTCGTTGACGGCCAGGGCCTCGACGCCCAGGGCGGCGAAGAGATCGCGGTCGATCGACAGGCAGCGCGCCGAGCCGTTGAAGTCCGCCACGACTCCGATCGGCCGCGCCTCGGCCGATCGCGTCATCTCCTCGAAAAAGAGATCCCGCTCCTCCCGCCCGGAGAGGCCGGTAATCACCTCGTGGGCGAACAGGGTATAGGCCGACACCGAACGGCGCTTCCAGGCCGAGCATCCGGCGTAGATGCGCGCCAGGCGCCGATGGTCGGCCGCCTCCATGAGGGACAGGACTCGCTCGGGCAGGTCCGGATCGGCTGCGAGCTCCCGGAATGCGACCGTCATCGGCGCGATCTCGGCGGCGGAAAGGACACCGCCGCTTCGGCCGGGGAATCCCGCGGCCCCGAATTTGAGACCGTTGTGTCCTTTAGGGTTGTGGCTCGCCGACACGTAGCAGAAGCCCATGGCCCGTTCTTCGTGGCCGAGAGGGAGGGCGGCGGTCTTTCGCGCATAGGCCATGAGTTCCGGGGCCGCGACGATGAAGAGGTACCGCGGTTCGAATCCCAGGGCGAGAAACACGCGGATCATCGCATCGGCGATCGCGGGACCCGTGGGGCGCGAATCGAGCCCGACGAGGAGGGCCGGCGCCGCGAAAGTACCGCGTTCCGCGCTGCTGCCTTCCGCGGTTTCGCGTTGCGATGCGCCGCGTTCGTGCAGAAGTTGCGCGAACGCGATCGCGGCCGCTCCGGCCAGGACGATGTCCGCCGGAGAGACCTCCTCGGTGGAGGACTCCTCGTTTCCGTCCGCGGCGAAGACCTTGCGCCATCCGGAGACGGAGAGAATGAACGACGATGCCGCTTCTCGGATCTGCGAGGCGTCGGGAAGAGCCCCCCTTCGCAACGGCAGCCTGTCGGGGTCGCCGACCGGAAGGCCGGTTGCGGGATGCGTTATAAGAGCCATGCCAATCTCCCTGAATGGCGCAGTATAGCAGGCGGGAGCGGGGATGCCCATGGGCCCGGGCTAGTCTCGGCCATCCGCCTTTGGTATCTTCTGTTCCGATGAATCCCACGATACTGCTCAAGTCCCTCGTTCCGGGTCTGCTGCCCCTCATCATTTTCGTCGGAGCCCAGGCGGTCTTCGGCGAAAAGGTGGGCCTCGCGGTCGGCGTCGCGGTCGGCGTCGGAGAGTTCCTCTTTTCCTTGATAAAGAACCGCAAGGCCGATCCCTTCGTCGCCGCCGACACGGTTCTTCTCGCCCTCGCCGGCGGCCTTTCGCTCGCCCTGCACGATGAAGTATTCTTCAAATTGAAGCCTGCCGTGATCGAGCTCGTGCTCGGCGCCGCGATGGGTCTCCTCCTCGTCCTGCCGCCGAATTACCTCAAGGGCTACATCGGAAGCCAGCTCAAGGGTATCCAGATCCAGGACGAAGCCATCCCCGCCATGCGCAGAAGCCTCGGCCTCATGCTCGTCGCGCTCGGCATCCATATCGCCCTCACCGTCTGGGCAGCCCTGGCCCTTTCCACTGCGCTCTGGGGCTTCATATCGGGCGGGCTCCTCTACATCCTGTTCGGGCTCTTCGCCGGCATTCCCTTCACGATCCAGCTCTTGGCGCGTCGACGCGTCGCCCGCGCCCGCACCGCGAGCCGGGCCGCCGGCGAAGAGATGCTGCCGATAGTCGACGAAAGCGGCAGGGTGCTCGGATCGGCGCCGCGCAGCGAGTGCCATCGCGGTCCGGGCAAGCTGCATCCGGTCGTCCATCTGCAGATCTCCGACGGTTCCGGCAGTCTCTACCTGCAAAAGCGCTCGGCTTCGAAACTCGTGCAGCCGGGCGTTTGGGACAGCGCGGTCGGCGGACACGTCGAGGCGGGCGAGGACTTGAACACCGCTCTGATGCGAGAGCTGCGCGAGGAACTCGGAGTGGGAAGTCTGGCGCTCGATGCCGAGGGCGCGAAGATAGAGCCGCTCTTTCGCTACCGCTGGGACAGCGACATCGAGTCCGAGCTCGTCTTCAGCTTCGGCATGCGCTTCCGCGGACCCTTCGCTCCCGATCCGGCCGAAGTGGAAGAGGGGCGCTTCTGGAATGTGTCGGAAATCAAGGCCAACCTGGGCAAAGGCGTCTTCACGCCGAACTTCGAGCACGAGTTCGCTCTCATCGAGGGGGCCAAGGCGCAGGCCGCGAAGGCCGAGACCACGGTGGCTACGGGCGTTCGACGGTGAAATCGAACCACGGAGGCACGGAGTTAAGAGGGGAGAAGAGGGGGATGGAGAAGGCTGTTGGGGATTTGGACGGGGCGAGGGGGGAATAGGCCACAGAGGCACGGGGGGAAGAGGGAGAAGAGTTTAAAGGGAAAGGTTGTTGGGGCTTTGGACGGGTGAGGGGAATAGGCCACAGAGGCACGAAGACAAGTAAGGAGAAGAATATAACGGAAGGGGAGATTTTCCGGATGGCAACGGTTCCAACCGCGGGATTGACGCACGGGCCAAATGAAATAAAGTAGGAGTCGAAGATGCCTGGTTCAATGCAAATAGCAATATTAGCCGTCTATCCTGGAAATGTCGGACGAAAGGTAGAGGCGCAAAATGAGGACGGCCACATTCTTTGCCCTATTCAGTTTAGCGACGCTGGCACCAGCGTTAGCACAACAGGCCGCAAACCCGAGTTTCAAAAGCAGGGGCCCATCTGAAAGGAAAACTGCATCAAACTCGGTCCTCATTTTATGAGACGGCCCTTTGCCGAAAAGATTGAAGTAGGATTATTTTGCCGGCCCTGACCAACACAATGCCCTTCCCCACGACGAACAGCCGGGTAGACCCGAATCTGTCGCGCTTTCGAAATGCATTGTGGAGCGGCGGGTGGCGGAGAAAACCGAGGGCGGCGGAGCGCAGCGAGCTGTCCTCGGTTTTCTCCGCCAGGACCCGCCCCACGAAGCTCTTCGAAAAGCGTGACTGGCTTGATTCCGAAAAGCTGTTTACTCCGTGCTGCGCGGCGGAATGTCGATGAGGGGCAGCTGCATACCCGATGCCGCCGCGGCCCGCCGGTTTTCCTCCTGGATGGCGTCGTAGACTTCCTGGCGGAAGACCTTGACGTCGCGCGGCGCCTCTATTCCGAGCTTCACCTGGTCGCCGCGGACTTCCACGACCGAGACCACGATGTTGTCGCCGATGACGATGCGTTCGTTGACGCGGCGGGAAAGTATGAGCATGGCGTCTAAGCCTTCGACGCGGCCAGCTCGGCCATTATGTCGTGTTTGACGCGCCAGCGCGGATCCGGAAGGACGGCCTGCATGCCGTGGCGATTGGCCTTGTTTATGATGACCGGCCCGAGGAGATTGGCGGTCACGTGCTGACCGTCGGCGGGCACCGTCACGATGGCGAACACGAGGCAGTCGCCGGGGCTGTCGACGCCTATCTCCCCGAGAGCTTCGTCGCTCACGTCGACCGAATAGTCCGGCCGGAAAAGGAAGGGGTCGATGAGGATGAAGGCGAGGTCCGGAACGTCCATCGACTGAAGGTAGAAGAAAGGCTTCTGCGGTGCGTCGAGCAGAACGTAATTCTTGAATTTCTCGAATCCGAGAAGCCCGGCGGGGAAGCTCACCGTCTGACGCTGATCGACATCGACCTCGCCGTATGCCTTGGTTTGCAATCTCATGAGCTCTCCATCATGCCTTCGCTCAGCGCAGGAAGTCAAGGAGCGTCTGAGGGAAGAGTCTTCCGGCGAAGCCGAGCGCCGCGCGATGAGCGAAATCGAGCATGCGGAAATCGGTGATCGCCTTCGTGACGTCGAGATCGGTCTCGTCGGCCAGGAGCTTCGTCGTGTCAGGTATCTCGCGATTGAGCCGCGCTTCGACGCTCTGCAGCCTTTCGCTGCGGTCGCCGAGCTCGGCGACGCGCCGGTTCAGGTTGTCGAGCCCCGCGTCCACTCCGGCCAGCGCCAGGCCGCCGGTTTCGAGGACGTCGCCCCGGTTGAGCGAGTCGCGGAGCCGGATGACCACATCGAAGAGCGAACCGCCGGTGACGCTGGCGCTGGGCGCCCAGTTGTCCGGAGGCGCTCCCGTCGCCGCTACGAGCCCCAGATCCCTGAGGACCGTCCCGGCCGGAGATCCGGGGCCGTCGGCGCCCGCCGGCAGGTCCTCCGCCCTTATCTGGTGGGCGATCGTGGCCTCGATATCGAGCCCGAAGGACCTGGGATCGATGCTCGCCTTCACCGCGGCGCCGGAAGAATTGATCTTGGCCGCGACGGCGTAGACCGTGTCTCCCGCTTTGATGCCGATGCGCTTGCCGTCGATGAGGATACCCGCGTCCGACAGGGCGCGCCAATTTCGAGCGTCGAAGCTCGACATGGCCTGCTGCTTTTCCGCCCAGAAAATGTCCGAGCCCGGCTGCGTGAGCGGAACGTAGGAGCCTTCGGACACTTCGGCCTCGGGCCCTCCCATGGCGCCGAGATATTGCACGCCGGTCATCACCGCCCCGGTGGCTCCGGGAGCGTTGCCCATGACGGCCCGGAAGGGGGCCGTCTTCGTCTTGTCGCCCGAGAAGAGGAAGTTCCCGTCGGGCCCGCGGGAATTTCCGATGCTGACGAGCTCGCCGAGAAGCTGATCGACTTCCTGCCCCATGTACTTCTGGTCGTCCTTGTTGTATATGCCGTTGGCGCCCTGCACCGCGATCTCCCGAAGACGCTGCATGATGCCGGTGGCCTGGCGCACGTAGTCTTCGGAGACTTTGTATTGATCGTCCGCATAGGAGGCATTTTTCTCGTAGCGGTCCAGACGTTGCACGACGGAGTCGTAGCGGACCGCCCGCGCGGCCGCGAGGGGATCGTCGCGGAGATTTTCGATGTTGGTCTGCTGCGCCATCTTGGTCTCGAGCGAGGTCATGTCCCGCTCCCTTCGGCGAAGCCAGAACTGCATATCGTCGTTCATCATGTCGGTGCTGACGCGCTGCATCTTGCTTACACTCCCATGCGGTTGATGATGGTATCGAGCATCTGGTCCAAATGGGTCACGAACTTGGCCGCGGCTTCATAGCCGTGCTGAAATTTGATCATGTTGGCGAGTTCCTCGTCCATATTGACGCCCGAGATGGACTGGCGCAGGTCGCGGAGATCCTTGCCGATGCGCGCATGGGTCTCCATGGCCTGCTGCGCCTGCTCGCCCGAGAGGCCGATGTTCGCCACCGCCTCGGCGAAGTGATCGTCGAAGGTGCGCAGCGATCCGACCATCACAGGCTGGGTGCGCAGCGCGGCGATCGCCAGGGCGGCCGAGCCGTCGCCCGCCGCCGCCGGAGCGCCGTTGCTGCCGAAACCGGCGGCGATGGAGCCGACGTCCGAAGAGATATCGGGAGACACCTCGATCCAGCCGGCGGGGTGGGCGAGCGGAGCGACCGAGTAGTCGAGCCCTCTTCCCCGCAGAGCCGCCTGGACGGCGTCGGGCTTGCCCCAATCGAAAGCCCCGGCGGCCCCGCTTCCGCGGAGTATCCCGGCGTATCCCACGAGAAACTGCCCCGAGTCTTCGATGTGGCGGATGACGAAGTCCGGATTCTGCCTGTCCCCCGCCGCCGTGGCGCGCAGCTCGAGCTTTCCGTCGCGCGTGAGCCTGGCCGTCACCTCCGCGCCCGCATGATCGATTCTGGCCACGAGGTCGGCCACGGTGTCGATGGGATTGTAGGGGATGTCCACCGATCCGTTGGCGGAAGACAGTCGTATCGTGCCGGACAGACCGATTTGCTCCTGCGCCGAGAGAGGGTTCGAACCCGTTATGCGATATATGTACGTGCTGTCGTAGACGCCGTCGCCTTTGCGGTCGTAGTTGCCCGCGACATTGTTGATGAACGGCCATTCCTTGAAGAAATCGAGGCCGGTCTTTCCGTTGATGCCGTAGCCGGAGCGGTGCGTTTCATTGACCAGGTCCGCGAACGACAGAGTCATCGTGTCGAGGGTCTGCATTTCGCCCCTCGCGTCCTTGTCGCGAAGCTCGACCAGCGCACCCAGCTGTCCCTGTTTCGAGGCCAGAGGGAGACCCGTGTCCGCCCAGACGGGCGAGGCGTATCCGTCCTGATCCGCGCCGCGCATTTCGAGCGTGCGGGCGATCTTGCCCTGCACGAGGACGATCCCCTCGATGTGGACCATGAACTCGTCCTTGTCTCTGTGGTCGACCGTCACGGGCACGAGGTGGCCGAGTTTTTCGACGAGATTGTCGCGTCTGTCCATGAGGTCGTTCGGCTCGTCGCCCATCGCCTTCGACTTTTCGATCTCGTTGTTGAGACCCGCGATCTGCTTCGCCAGATCGTTGACCTGGGCGACCGTGCCCCGTACGTCGCCGTCCACCACCGAACGGAATTCGGATAGCCGTCGATACTCGTCGCGTATGCCCTGCGCGAGAGCTTTTCCCGTCGAAAGCACCGCTTCACGGGCGGCCGTGTCGGAGGGGCGAAGCGAAAGTTCCTGCCAGGAATTCCAGAATTTGTCCATCAGCGTCCGAACCGAACTGTTCGAAGGCTCGTTGTGGATCTGCTCGAGCATGAGAACGTACTTGTCGCGGGTGTTCCAGTACCCTTCGAGCCCCGATTCGCCCACGATGCGTCCCTCGAGAAGCTGGTCCTTCACCCGCTCGATCCGCGTGACGACGACGCCCTGACCTATTTGACCCGGGGTGTCTTCCCGAGTGAGATCCGGGGAGTAGAGAGGCTCCATCGTCCCGAGCTCGACTCTTTCGCGGGAATACCCCTCGGTCGAGGTGTTGGCGAGGTTGTGGCCGATGGTGACCATTCCCTGGTTTTGGGCAGTGAGGCTGCGTTTAGCCAGCTCTATACCCGCGAAGGTCGACTGCATCGTGCGCTCCTTGACGCCGACCCGTTCAAAGGGCCGTGTTGAGTACCAGAGAATCCATGCCCGGCCGGACGGTCTTGCCCGAGCGGCCGTAGATGTTGCCCCGCTTCTCGGGGAAAAGTTCTTCCAAAATGGCGCGAAGGAGGTCTCGGTTGTCTCCGGCGTAATCGCTCGCCGAAGCGTTTTCGAATTTCGCCCTCATCGCCGAAATCTTCAGGCGACGATAGAGGTCCGTCAGTTCGGTGCGATGGGGCTCGGAGACGTGCAGGGCGAGGCGATAGAGCCCATCGCCCTCGCAATCGAGTTCGGCGCGCAACAGTTCGAATGCCTCGGCCCGGACGCTCTCCCTTTCGGCCAGAGTCCGCGATATGTCCTCGAGGAGGCTCATGGCCGCCTGGAGCGAAACCCAGTCGCGGTCTTTGAGGGCGGAGCTGAAAGAGCGCTGCGATGCGATGTAGGCCTCGAAACAGGCGATCTCGGCCGACATCGCGGCTATCAAAGTCCGGACTGTATCCTGCGGCATGTGGACACTCCTTCGAATTCTCCTATCGGCCGATCGGAGCACGATGTTAGTGCAAAGTGTTCTATACTCCGCCCGAGGTGCTCCGATCGTCCGGATCGCAGGGAATGGGTTGGTCGTGGCCGCCGAAGGCGGCCTGTGATACGGCCGGCGGGCGCACGGATTTAGACGAAAGTACGCCCATTGGCCGGATCGCAAGGAAATTGTTGGATGGGGCCGCCATGGGCGGCCTGTGATACGGACGATTGGATCGCAATCTTAGGCTAAAGTGCGCTGACTCCGTGCGGGGCGATCCAATCGTCCGGATCGCGGGGAATGGGTTGGTCGTGGCCGCCGGAGGCGGCCGTTGCTCCCGGGGCCGGACGCAGTTATAGTAGAAGTAGATGTTTTCCCTAATCAGTGGACTTCTATGGCTCGTTCGAGGCATTCGGGTTTATGCGCTCGTCGGGGAAAGCGGCACCGGCAAGAGCTTTCGCGCCAAACTGGTGGCGCAGAAGTACGGCATCGACATGATCATAGATGATGGGCTCCTGATCCGCGGGGATACCCTCCTGGCCGGGCGGTCGGCGAAGAAAGAGCAGCTGTACATGTCTGCGGTGAAGACGGCCCTTTTCCACGACAAGGCGCATCGCGACGAGGTCGCCCGGGCATTACAGCGAGAAAAATTCCGTAAGATCCTGGTGATCGGCACCTCGGACAAGATGGTGCGCAAGATATGCGAACGGCTTCAGATACCCCACCCCGGGAAGATCATCAAAATAGAGGATGTCGCGAGCCGCGAGGAGATCGAAAAGGCCGTCCGCTCGAGAAAAATCGAAGGCAAGCACGTCATTCCCGTTCCGGCCCTCGAAATAAGGCGGAATTACCCGTCGATCTTCTACGATTCCATCCGCGTGTTCCTGAAACGCAATTTCGGCACCGCCCCCGCCCGTCCGCGCGTCTACGAGAAGTCGGTCGTAAGGCCGGAATATACCAAAAGGGGGAGGGTCTCCATCTCGGAAGCGGCGCTCTCGCAGATGGTCGTCCACTGCGTGGACGAATTCGACGACTCCGTTCGCATCCGTCGTCTGGCCGTGCGCTCGGACACGCAGGGCTATCGCCTCACCCTGGTGCTCGAGGTTCCCTTCGGCACCCGCCTGGCTTCCAATGCCCATGCGTTGCAGGAATATATCGTCGAAAACATCGAGCGCTTTACCGGTATTCTCATCGAAGAAGTGAATATCGTCATCGACAGGTTCGCTCCGCGCCGATAATGTTTTTAGACATGAAGCTCTTTCAAAATGCGGACGCATTTTGAAAGAGCTTCGAAATTGGCTCACGTTCGAGCGCGCCCATGGGTCCTCTTAATTTGACAAGGGCCCGAGCGGGGGCTAGGATTATTTTTTATCAATCGAGGGGGAATCGATGAAAAAGGCATTCATACCGCTCATTTTGGCGATTTTCGCGATATCTCTTCTTTCGGCTCAGGCGCAGAGCTCCGCATCCTCCAGTCCCGCCGGTTCTTCGACGACGGCGCAGCCGGCTTCGGCGGGCGCCGCGCCGACAGACACGACGACGTCCGCCCCGGCCCCCGCCGCTCCGACCGTTGCCGCGCCGACCGCAACTACCCCGCCGCCGAGCGCTCCTGCAGTGCCGACGGACGCGACGGCCCCAACTGCCGCGTCGACGCCTGCCGGCGGTCAGACGATCAGCGATCATTATTCGGTCATCGCAGATCAGGGGAAGGATCGAGCCGACTCACTCGATCGCCGACTCGAGGCCTACTACGGGCTTTTCGATTCGATCTTCCGCTTTCCCGCCGACCAGTTGACTGCCAAGCTCAACGTCCGGGAATTCGCGGACAAGGGAGCCTTCGACGATTATCTCAAGCAGATCGTGGGAGATACGCGAGACGATTTCGTCTACCTGCATTATCTGACCCCGCAGCGATCGGAGTTGCTGGTATTTCCCAAGCCCGAACCCGATTACTCCGAGAGCTTGGCGCATCAGGCTTTCGTGCAGTACATAAAGGCCTATATTTCCAATCCCCCGCTTTGGCTCCGCGAGGGCTTCGCCGTCTGGTTCGAATCGGCCGGATGGGACGACAAGGCCGGTAAGCTGGAATTCCCCGAGAACCTCGCTTGGCTCGAGACGGCGAAGTCGCTGAAAGATAAAAGCCTTCTCATGCCGATCGACAAGCTTCTCACCATAGGTCAGGACGAGGCTCGTTCGGAGCTCGACGTCTTCTATCCACAGGCCTGGGCCCTCGTTTCCTTCCTCGTCAACAGCAGCGACAAGGACTACAACAGACTCCTCTGGGATTCGATCGCGGCGATGAGAAAGGACGCCAGCCTCGATGAAAACCAAGCTGCAGTCGCCGCCATCGTGAAGACCTGGTATGGCGTCGAGGACGCCGACAAGGCCCTGGCGGCCTATCTCGGCCAGCGAAAAACTTTCGCCGAACTGGTCGCCGACGGGATCAAAGCCTATGCCGGACAGTCTTGGGACGATGCCGCCAAGGCCTTCAGCGCTGCCGCCGACATCAAGAAGGACAGTTACGTTCCCCAGTACTATCTCGGCCTCATTGCCTACGCCAAGAACGATTATTCGACTGCGGATCTGCGCTACAAGTCCGCGCTTCAGCTCGGCTGCGATCCCGCGATCACCGACTATGCCCTTGGCATTGATGCCTACGCTCAGAATCGTCTGGACGACGCCCGCAGCTACCTGAACCTGGCGAAACAGGCGGCTCCCGACCGATATGGCTCGAAGGTGGACACTCTTCTGGCCAGATTCCCGCAGAACTGACCGATTTGCGCCTTTCTTTCCCGAAATTCAGAGAGAATAGTGAAGGAGAGGCGCAAAGTTAGGAAAGAGTGCTTGAAGGGATGGGAGGGATCCCAATTGCGAGAGTGCCGCCCGCATAGGTAGGAGACGGGTGAGCTCTAATGCCTCAGCACGGCGAGGATGCGCTCAAGCACCTTTTTGCGATCCAGGGGCTTGACTATGTAGCTCTTGGCGCCGAGGAGGAGAGACTTCTTTACGACATCCTCCTTGCCGAGCGCGCTTACCATGACTATGCAGGCGTTCTTGTCGAACTCGAGAATCTTTTCGAGGGCCGTCACGCCGTCCATCTTGGGCATGGTGATGTCCATCGTGACGAGATCGACGTTAGGACAAAGCTCTTTGTACTTTTCTATGCCCGCGAGACCGTCGCCGGCGGTGCCCACGACGTCGAAACCCTCCGATGTGAGAATCTGACCCAGCTGCTTGGCGATGAACATGGAGTCGTCCACGATGAGCACACGATAGGGCGCACCGTCGGGCTTGACGCCTTCGGGGCGTTTTTCGTTTATGTTCGGCATGTCGGACTTGGCGATCATACGTTTCGACGCTCCTTTTCCATAGACCGGATTGCGCGGCTTCACCGGACCACCGATCTCCCTGTACGGTTATAATAGAAGCCGCAAGGCTTTGCAAGGCCGATCTTCCCGGGCGACTGGCCGGTCCGGCTTCCGGTCGCGAGACGGCGGCCTTGACGCGGCCCCATTCGCCGTGCATAATCGTGACGCTATCCCGGCGCCCGTCTCGGCGAGAAACGCCTATGGTCGACCGGTCCGATCGCCACGCGAAGGAGAGCGCACATGCCCTGCGGCAGGAAAAGAAAGCTCAAGAAGATAGCGACGCACAAGCGCAAGAAGAAGAAGAGAAAGAATCGGCACAAGACCCGATAGCTGCGTCGCGATCATCGGACAGTCGAGCCATTTCGACGTTTGCCAGGCAAGCGGCCGACAAAGGCTCGGAAATTGGCTCGGCCGTTCGAACACCCGTCCTTGAAAAACCGAGATCAGAGCGGTTTGGCTATGATGTCGTCAGGGAGACTTGGCATATTAGATGCTTTCCCGCCCGGCCCTGCGGGGAGTCCGCCTGAGACTCTCAAGTGAATCTTGTCAGATACAGACTTGCGTGGTATGACTTTCTTCAGATACCATAAGCGTCTATGGCGCGTGAAATCGATGTCTACCAACTTCTTCGTGCTTTTGCGCATCGCAATCGCCTGACCGAAATAGAGTATCGCGCCTTCGCCCTGGCTTTGCAGCGACAGGCCCGACTCGCCGATCAGACCGAGCCCGTCTTTCGCGATCTTTCCCTCAATCCGGACCTCGTTCTCGCCCCCAAGCTCTTTCTCCTCGCCAAGGAAAAGAAGATATCCCTGCAAACCTTCGGCAACGAGATCCGCAGCATCGTGCTTCCCGAACATTACACCGAGGTCTTCTTCCAGGAATACCGCAGGATCGACGAAAACCCCGATATCCCCTTCCCCGACGAGGATTCGCTCAAGACTCTCGTACCGACGGAGTGGATCCAGTCGCTTTCGCTCGAGTCCGATCTCGGTGCGGCGTCCGAAGTTCGCGGCGAAAGGCCCGTCTCTCTCATCCGCATAACCTTCCCCGAAGGACTCCGTCCCCTGGTCATCCCCTCGGCATTCGTACCGGACAAACTGCTGGAATACGCCCTGCTCAAGATTCGACAGTATCTCAGGCGGGGCGCGAACAAGGATTATCTGCAGAACAAGCTCCTATCGGCCTTTCCCGGAAAGGAAATGCAGCTCAAAGACGCGATCGCGGCGATACTCACCAAGCCCTTCGACGCGATGGCGGAGCTCAAACGCTCCAGCTCCGATCTCACATATCCGCTATGGGCATATCTGATCAGCGGAGTGAAAAAGGATCTGGAAAAAAAGACCGATCGAACGGCGGAAGACCAATCGGTGCAGCAGGCGGCCTTCCTGTGCGAGTTCTACGCCAGCCATTATCGCGGCAAGGCCCAGCGTATCCTCGAGCTCGAACTCGCCTTCAAGGCCCTCGACTCCGCAATTCGCAAGACTCCCTACAGCTACACGATCGAAGAGATCGAAAGCTTCCACGACGCCAAAGGCCTGCCTCTCGTGTCCAGGCTCGGCCGCGAACAGCTCGAGGGGCGGCTGCACGCCAAGACCACGCGCGCCGAACCGGGAGCCCTTCCAGAGCTTCTCGTGCTCGCGGCCGCTGGGCATAGCGTGTATATCGCGACGGATCGAGCGCTCCATCTCCTGGTACGGCTGCTGGGAGAGGCCAGGGCGGATATCCGAGCCCGCATCGTCGAGCGATGGCGAAGGCTCATGGCGGACTTTCGATCGACGCCGGCCATGGCCGACGACGACGCCTTCCGCAAGGAGATCGAAGCTCAGGTCTCGACGCGTTTTCCCATTTTCGAGGCGCTGATCGCCTCCAGACTCCTGCCCCTGATATACAAGGATCTGACCGCGAAGGGAGAGCTTCCGCCCGACCTGGACAGGCTTTTCTACAAGGATGACCTCGTTCCGCTCGAAGAGCTGCTCGGTCTCTCCAGAAAGGCCCTGTTCGCCGACACACGCATGCTCCTGCCCTTCTGGTACTCGATACCGATCCTTTCGGGGCTTGCTCGGCTTTTGCGGCGCCTCGGGCAGGGCAGGCACGAGGTACATGCGGAGCGGGGCCCCGTCAAGACGGAGGCCGACAGAGCGGACGAGACGCTGCAGCGATCCTCCGCGTCCAAGGGGCAGACCGCCGCTCAGAGAAGGGCCGAATTCGCGGCGGCCGGGCGCGCCATAGCCCGTACCCTTCTGCCCTCGGGCTATAGCCTGGACGAGTACCTGCGCGAGGTCGAGGGCCGCTGGAACACCATGCTCGGCGCCGAGGCCAAGTCCAACCTTCGCGAAGACATCAACAGTCTGGTTCGGGACTACCTCCGCGGTGTGCTGCGCACCATGCGCGGCGAGGCTCTGGGCGTCGAGCGGGTCAAGAATCTGGCCGCCACCCTGGCCGATACCCCCAATCTCCGGAAGATAAAGAACCATCAGGCTCTGGAACTGTACATTCAGTTGTACATGGCCAAGGTCATCGGGGCAGACACCACCGCCGCATGATTGTTTCATTATTCGAAATGAGCTTTTGATATTTGTCGATTATTCTTGTCAACGGCCGAAATCATGCTATACTGCCTTCGGCACTCCCCTCACCACTCCCAGGGAAGGAGCAGCGATGCCCTACACGATTCTGACAATAAATCCCGGTTCGACCTCCACCAAGATCGGCGTTTTCGAGGACGAAAAGGAAACTTTCAGCCAGAATGTGACGCATTCCAGCGATGAAATCGCAACTTTTCCGACGATTGCATCTCAATATGAGTTCAGAGAGAGGCACATTCGGGGCGCCCTCGCCGAGCGAGGATTCGACCTGCGGAAGCTCTCCGTAATTGTCGGACGAGGAGGTCTTCTCAGGCCGATTCCGGGCGGCGTCTATCGGATCAATGCCGCGATGAAGCACGACCTCGAGACGGCGCGCTACGGCGAGCATGCCTCGAACCTCGGGGCGCTGATCGCCGACAGGCTGGCATCCGAGCTGGGCATTCCCGCCTTCATCGCCGATCCGGTGGGCGTCGACGAGCTGGTCGACGTGGCCCGAGTTTCGGGACACAGGCTGTTCCAGAGGCGTTCCATTTTCCATGCGCTCAACCAGAAGGCGGTCGCCCGCCGCTGGTGCCGCGAGCAGGGGAAGGCCTATGAAGAGGCGATCCTCATCGTGGCGCACATGGGCGGGGGTGTTTCGATCGGCCTGCACGAGAAGGGGAGGGTGGTCGACGTCAACAACGCCCTCAACGGCGAGGGACCCTTCGGCCCCGAACGCTCCGGAACTCTGCCGGCAGGCGATCTGGTCAAGCTGTGCTTCTCGGGGAAGTATCAGGAGCGGGAAGTCCTGCGAATGATAACGGGTCAGGGCGGGCTCGTCAGTTTCATGGGGTCGAACGACATGCGCGTCGCGGAACGGGGCTTTCTAAACGGGGATCCCGAGGCGAGTCTCTATTACCGTGCCTTCATCTATCAGGTCAGCAAGGCCATCGGCGCTCTCGGCGCCGCTGCGGCCGGCCGGGCCGAGGCGATCATCCTTACGGGCGGCGTGGCCCACGGAGAGAAGATCGTAGCCGGCATCGAGGAGTGCTGTGGTTTCATCGCTCCGGTCGTGGTCTATCCCGGCGAGGGGGAACTGGAGGCTCTGGCCATGGCCGGGCTCCGCGCTCTTTCGGACGGATCCATCGCGGGGAGCTACGAGGAGGAATGACGATGATCACGAGCATGGCTGGTATCATCCAGGCAGCCAAGGCCGCCGGTCGAAGGCGCGTCGCCGTGGCGGCGGCGCAGGACGCCTCCGCCCTCGAGGCGGCCGTAGACGCATGGAAGAACGCCATAGCGGAACCCGTGCTCATAGGCGACATCGCGGCCATGGATGCCATCGCCGGCGAGCTCGGGCTCGATATTTCCGGCTTCGAGCGCCACGAGGCGAAGGATGCGGCCGCTGCGGCCGCGAAGGCGGTGGAGCTCGTGAAGACCGGGAAGGCCGATATGGTCATGAAGGGCCTCCTCGATACCTCGGTGCTCCTCAAGGCGGTGCTCAACAAGGAAGTCGGGCTGAACGCCGGCTGCCTCATGAGCCACGTGGTGGCGATCGAAGTGCCGACCTATCATAAGCTGCTCCTGGTGACCGACGCGGCCATCTCGATCGCGCCCGACATAAACGCGAAAATCGACATCATCGCCAATGCCGTGCGGGCCGCCAGGGCGCTCGGCGTCGAAACGCCCAAGGTGGCGCTTCTCGCCGCGGTGGAGAAGGTGAACTGGGAGAAAATGCCCTGCACCGTCGACGCCGCCGTCATCACGCAGATGAATCGCCGCGGTCAGATCAAGGGATGCATCGTCGACGGGCCCCTGGCCTTCGACAACGCCATCAGCGCCGAGAGTGCGAAGATAAAAAAAATCGTCTCCGATGTCGCCGGCGACGCGGACATTCTCGTGGCCCCCGACATCGAGGCGGGCAATATCCTGTACAAGGCCCTGATCGACCTCGGTCAGGCCAAAGGGGCGGCTATCGTCATGGGAGCGACCAAACCCGTCATTCTCACGAGCCGCTCCGACAGTGCGGAAACCAAGCTCGCATCCATAGCCCTCGCCGCGCTGGCGAGTTGAACGAAAGGAGATCCGACATGGCTCTCAAAGGAAAGCTCGAGATCGACCGGGAACGCTGCAAGGGCTGCGGTCTCTGCGTACGATCCTGCCCCACCAAGGTGCTCGAGATCGGCGGCGAGCCGAACTCCTGGGGCTACTACCCGGCCGCCGCGGCTCACGAGGACAAGTGCATCGCCTGCGGCAATTGCTACACCGTGTGCCCCGACGTCGCGATCACGGTCTATAAGCTATAGTAAGGAGGAGGCTGAAAATGGCTGAAGAGAAACGCCTCATGAAAGGCAACGAGGCCATAGGCGAGGCCGCCGTCCGCGCGGGCTGCAGGGCCTACTTCGGGTATCCCATCACCCCGCAGAACGAACTGACCGCCTATATGGCGAAGAACATGATCGACAGGAAGCGGACATTCATCCAGGCCGAATCTGAAGTCTCGGCCATAAACATGGTCTACGGCGCGGCATCCACGGGAGCCCGCTCCATGACGAGTTCCTCGAGTCCCGGCGTCTCGCTCAAGCAGGAGGGGATTTCCTACGCCTGCGGCGCCGACCTGCCCCTGGTCATCGTCAATGTCCAGCGCTCGGGTCCCGGCCTCGGAGGCATCTCCCCGGGTCAGGGCGATTATTTCCAGGCCACCCGCGGCGGGGGCCACGGCGACTACTATCATCTCGTGCTGGCGCCCAAGAGCGTGCAGGAGGCGGCGGACCTCACCTACGAAGCCTTCGACCTCGCCGACAAATGGCGCATGCCCGTCATGATTCTCGCCGACGGCCTCATAGGCCAGATGATGGAGGGCGTCGTGCTGCCGCCCGGCCGCGATCTCTCCGCTCCGCCCCGCAAACCCTGGGCCGCGGGGCACCAGGCCGACTCTCACCGTCCGAACAACCATATAACCTCGATCAACCTCGTTCCCGAGGATCTCGAGGCGGCGAACCGCAGGCGCTTCGCCCGCTACGACGAGATCAAGAACGCCGAGATCCGCTTCGAGGAAGTCAACACCGACAGGGCCGAGCTCGTGTTCGTGGCCTACGGCACTTCGAGCCGCATCTGTCTGGGCGCGCTGGAGATGGCCAGGAAGGCGGGCCTCGAGCTGGGACTCTTCCGCCCCATCAGCCTCTGGCCCTTCCCCGAAAAGCGCGTCGCCGAGCTGGCCGCCGCGGGCAAGAAGCTGCTCACGGTAGAGATGAGCATGGGGCAGATGGTCGAGGACGTCCGTCTCGCGTCGAACGGCAAGACCGACGTCCACTTCTACGGCCGCTGCGGCGGCGTCATCCCCAGCGAGGAAGAGGTTCTCGCCGAGGCGTACCGACTGCTCGGCAGAAAGACCGGCAGGTAGGAAGGAGAGCGAAATGGAACTCGCGTACGGGCATCCCAAGAGCCTGAAACCCATACAGACGAAGTACTGTCCCGGATGCGGACACGGCGTCATACACCGACTCATAAGCGAAGTGGTCGACGAGATGGGCGTCCAGGAGCGCTCGGTCTTACTCAATCCGGTCGGCTGTTCGATCTGGGCGGACCTCTACTTCGATTTCGATTCAGTCCAGCCCGCGCACGGGCGCACCCCCGCGGCCGCCACCGGGATAAAGCGCATGCTGCCCGATCACCTCGTGATCTGCTACCAGGGCGACGGCGACCTCGCCGCCATAGGCACGGCGGAGATTGTCCATGCGGCGAACCGAGGCGAAAAGTTCACGACGATCTTCGTGAACAACGCGATATACGGCATGACCGGCGGTCAGATGGCGCCGACCACGCTCGTGGGACAGAAGGCCACGACCGCCCCGTACGGACGCGACCCGATCGAGGCCGGCATGGGCTACCCCATCCGGGTCTGCGAACTTCTGGCCACCCTGGAAGGCACCAGATACCTGGCGCGGGGATCGGTGGACAACGCCGTCAACGTCCGCAAGACCAAGCAGTACATCAGGAAAGCATTCGAGGCACAGATGAAGGGCGAGGGTTTCAGCATGGTCGAAGTCCTCTCGCCCTGCCCGACGAACTGGCAGATGAGCTCCGTCGAGGCCGCCGAATGGGTCGGGCAGAATATGGTGCCCTTCTACAGGTTGGGCGAAATCAAGAATACCCTGGAGGCGGCGTCGCCCCAGGCGGAGGGGGCGAAGCGATGACCGAAAAAACATTCATGGCCGGCTTCGGCGGGCAGGGCATCATCTCCCTCGGGCAGCTCTGGGTCTATTGCGCGATGAAAGAGGGGCTCGAAGTCACCTTCTTCCCCTTCTACGGGGCCGAGAAGCGCGGGGGGGTCGCCCGGGCTTCGGTGATCGTATCGAACGGCGAAATCGCGAGCCCCCTCGTCACCAGGCCCGATTCCTCCGTGGTGATGAATACGGACAGTCTGCCTCTCTGCGAGGAAATAGCCAAAGAGGGGGGCGTGCTGCTCGTGAACTCGAGCCTCGTGAAGTCCGATAGCGCACGGAAGGATCTCAAATTGATCAAGATTCCCTGCAATGACATCGCCGAAAAGATCGGCGACGCGAAGATAGCGAACATGGTCATGATGGGCGCACTGTCCAAAATCACGGGAGCGGTCAAGCTGGACAAGCTCGAGGCGGTGCTCAGGACCTTCTTCCCCGAGTCCAAGCACCGTTTCATCCCCATGAACATGCAGGCCATAGAAGCGGGCCGCGCGGCCGTGTGAACCCGGCGTCGCGGCAGGGATGCCGCGAAAAGCCGGCGGAACCGCGAAGTGGCTCCGCTATGTCGAGCGGCGCGCAGGATGGGCGGCGCTCGACTGAGGCCGGCCACGGAGGCATAGAGGCGCTGAGTCAAGAGTGAGAAGAGACGCCCCCGACAGAATCCGCTCCGCGCGACCTCATTGGAATTCATTTCAATACGGCTTTCAGCCCGGGGATGCGGTTCAATACCAGGAAGGAAAAGGCGAGTGTCGTCGCGAACGCGAGAGGAGCCACCGCCGAGTGCTTGAGAAGGAGCGGGATCCGCCAGTCCCTGAGGAAGAGTGAGATCGAGATGAGGATCGGTGCGTGAAACATGTATATCGCGAAAGAATTTTCGCGAGGAGCCTCGTGAAGACGTTTTCGAAGTCGAGGTATTTTCGGAAGAAGGCCACGAGGCCGATGGAGAACCCGACGGCGACGAAGGATTCCCAGAACGAGTATGCGAAGCTCTGCCAGTACAGACCCCCGTTGGTCAGCATTATTCCCCGGGCCGCCCCGCCGGTCACCATGATGACGCCCCAGAGCGGGAGCCCGACTCCCAGGACGACGGAAAACCATCGCAGCCCCGACTTCTCAGGGAGGTTTTTCAGCCATCCTCTTTCCCCGGCATGGAGGCCGAGGAGAAAGAGAGCCAGGTAGGAGGCGAAATAGCAGAGCTGGAGATTGGCGACGCTGGTCCCGATGGGCTGGTAGAGCCTGATGGAGAAGGCCGCCAGGCCCGTGGCCAGGATGATGAGGATGATGGTCATGGTCCTGGGGGGATCGGCGAAGGGCTTCTTCGCGGGCCTCATGCCCCGGAAGGCCGCATAGACGAGGCTGAAAACGAGGAGCACTTCGACGAACCAGAGAGGTCCCGTCGAACCTACCCATGCGAAGGAGCCCAGATAATCGAGATAGGCCAGGCCGGGACCGAGCCGCCCCCGGACGTTCCCGTAGTTCATGATAAAGTAGCCGATGAAGGGGTCGACGACGAACACATAGATGAGAAGGGGAATCCCCAGGCGAAAGAGCCTTTCCTTTATGAACGCAGTCGCTCCGCGCTTCGCGAGCGACCTCGTCGCGAAATACGCGGCCAGAAAGAACAGAATCCCCATGAACCATGCCTGGGTGAAGGAGCCGTACAGGCCGAAGAGGATTCTCGAGACGATGTCCAGGTTCGCTGAATTCGCCTCCTTGTAGTACCAACCGCCGAAGCCGCTGTAGGTCACGTTGGAATGCATCACGACCACGAGAAAAATAACGAAGGATCTGAGATTGTCCAGATAGGCGAATCGTTGTTTCACGTCCGCTCCCGCGTCTGCAGCGGAAATTATCTTGTTTTGCATACCGCTCTCCTTCATAGGCATGAATATGCCGGCGGGTCATCGCGGCTTCTATCGGACGCGATTCCCTTTTCGGTCTCGATTCGATAGGAAGGGAGGCAGGAAGCGCTTCCTAGGTGGAGCTTCCCGTCATTCGTTTTAGAAGCTCGAAGCGGTTTGCGACACCTGCCTTCCTGAAAATGTTGGTGATGTGGTTCTTGACCGTATGCGGAGAGATGAATAGTTTAGCCGCAATGTCCTCATTGGAAAGGCCTTCGATGATCAGGGGGACGATCTCCTTTTCCCTTTCCGTCAGCCCTAGATCGGGGAAAGTCCCGCTCGGAGGCGCCTTCGCCGCACCTTTCGCATGCAGGAGTTCCCTGGTGCAGAGGACTGCGATGGAAATGTTCGTCAATATGAAGAAAAATGGGGAGAAGGGGAAATTCGAGCCATGGAGGAGAATCCCGAAATGGAGGATATCGTTGAGGACGGAAAGGACATTCAAGCCCATAAGCGCCGCGAAGAACGGCGGCAGGAAACCGCGGTACGCCGCGACAAGACTCCCGCGGTTGGCGATTATCACGAACGTCGCGTAGGCGGAACACATCGTTCCGAAAATCGTCGAGGCCAGATAGCCGTTATCCACGTTCACTATGCCCGGGCCGCTCAGGAAAATCGGCAATGACAGCACGAGGAAGAAGAAGAGGATGGAAAAGGCCCAAAACATGGTCTTTAGAAAAAGGGTGACTCTCGTGCGCGTAATCTCGTGGGCGAAAAGGGCCAGAAAGGCCCCCATCATGACCGTAGCCAAGAATACTTCGTTCAATATCAGGAATCCTATGCGAGGATCGCCGCTCCTTGTGTAGTTATCCCTAACCCACGCCGCCGTATTGCCGATCAGGATCAGGCAAAGTCCCAGTATGCCGAATGCCAGGGTGCGCAGGGACCTTTCCTCCGTTTTCTTGTAGGTCAACCAAAGGAGGAGGAAGGCAGAAGGGCCCGAAAAAAAGGCCAAGACGAGCGCGATCAGCATGACCGTCGGCGGCATAGGCCTCTACTATAGCCTCTAGCGGATCGTTTGATAATCGAGGCTTTTGAAAACTGCAAATGCGGAAACATCCCTCCACGATCCAGATGACATGTAGTCCAGGAACACGAGTTACACGCCAAGTCTCGGCCCGAGAAGACCTGTTTTCGGGCAGCTCATCAGCCGCGCTTGAAGTGCGGCATGTCGAAGGGAATCTCGATCGACAATTCGACGAGACCCGCGAGCTCGCCGGACAGATACCAGGGCGCCTGATAGATCAGCTTCTTGACGCCGTTCTTTTCGATCGTGTACGCGTTGGGGCTTTTTTCGTCCAGCATTCTTCGGATAATCGCATTCGAATTGGCGCTATGGCATGTTTCGATGTTCTTCCCGACGAGATCCCTGCCCCCGTCGCCGGCGAAGGTCTTTGCCGATTTGTCGTTCATGTAGAGAATGGTGCCGTCCTTGGCCGTGACCGTGACGGCGCAGGGGAATTCGGTCGCCCAATCCGGGATGCTTTCCATCATTTCCAGCTCCTTGTGTCGTTGTCGGATCGTATAGCCGGAGCGCGGTTCGCGCAAGGATGGGATGCGCCCGGCCTTGTCCTTCACCGCGCCGCGGCGGTAGTATCGCCGCCTGGGAGGCCGAACGATGTCCATCGAGGGACCCGGCGGCCTGCGCTGGACGCAGGTACATCGCAGAGAAGTCCTGGATTGCCGTATCTTCAGCGTCGCGGAGCGGGAAAACCGCGCCCCCGACGGCCGCACCGGCCGCTTCACTGTGCTCGACGCGCCGGATTGGGCGACCGTGGTTCCCCTGCTCGAATACGGGGGCGAGCCCTGCTTCCTGATGGTCAGGCAGTACCGCCACGGCTCCGACGAAGTCTGCATCGAGTTTCCAGGCGGGGTCGTCGAGGCGGGCGAGGACCCCGCGGCTGCGGCCGCGCGCGAGCTTCAGGAAGAGACCGGCTACCGCGCCGGAAGCTTGAGGTGCGCCGGGGTGGTGTCGCCTAACCCGGCCATCATGACCAACCGCTACCACGTCTTCGTCGCCGACGGCCTCGGACAATCGGGATCGCGCAACCTCGACGAGCACGAGATACTGGACTTCTTCCCGGTGCCAGTCCGGGAAGTCCGTTCCTCGATGGGCAAGGGGCAGTACTCGCACGCCCTCATGGTCGCGGCTCTCTTCATGGCGGAGCGCCTGCTGGATAGCGTCGCCCACCCTTGACCACGCCGTGCTTTGATCCGATGATGGGCCATGCAGCCGAGCGACGATCTGCCACCGGAGGAACGGTATAAAGGGGTCAAAGCCAAGGCCGACGCCTTCTTCATCAGGTCCACGTCCCTGCTGGCTCAGCAGATGCTTCTACGGATCGGCGACTACAGTCTCGCCGCGGCCCCCGCGTATTTTTCCTTCGACGAGATCAGCCTTCTTCTGGTGTTGAGTACCTCCGAGCTGACGCTCTTTTCGCGATACGTCAACGGAACCTGCAGCCTCATCCTCGCCTTCGATCTTCCGGGATCGAAGGAGGCGGTGCGATTTTTCGTACGCGCCGGACTGGCCGGCATCGAGCCCATGAAAGGCAGATCGAACGCCTGCATGGCGACTCTGAGGCTCAAGACGATCCCGCCCGTCTACACGGAGATACTCGGCTCGTTTTTCGGCGAGGTCGACGCGCGCCGGCAGAAGCGCGATCTCCTCGCCGGACGCTGGCTCGAAGCCGAGAAGAACAAGGGCCCGTCCCTCGCCGCCGAACTCGTCGTCGGTCAGGCCAGAGTCCCGGTCGAGCTCATCGCGATCGGCACCATGCAGGCTCGCGTGGCTCTCGCCGAAGCCGTCGAAGTCGCAGAGGGTTCGGCCCTCGCCCTGCGCATAAGCAAGGACGCCGCGGCCTTCTCGGTGTCCTGTTCCGTATCCGAGGGGAAGGGCCTTGCGGCCGGAGAGAACTTCCTCGATCTGGATTTTTCGAACGAGCTGGTCTCGCTCGTGGAGGAGAATCTCAAGAAAAACTCCGCGGGAGAAAACGCGCAGCGGCAATGAGCTCCGGAGAGCGGACGAAACGGCGCGTCTTCAGCGCGGCGGCGCCTCGGAAAAGCGGCGACGCGCGACGAGATAGAGCGCCACCGACGCCGCCGCGAAGACCGTATAGGACGCGAAGAGGACGCGGTAGCCTGCGGCCTGGACCACGAGACCGCCTAGGGAGCTGCCCAGGAAGGTCGGCAGACCCACGCCCAGGCTCGTGAAGGCGGCCATGCCGCGCGAGCGCTGCTCGGGCGGCACGCATAGCGCGACGAAGGCGACCGCCGCCGGCTGGAACAGGCCGTAGCAGAGCGAGTGGAGAAGCTGCCCCGCGACGACGCCGGCCGGGCTGGGAAAGATCGCGTAGATCGCGAGCCTGAGGGCCACCGCGCCCGAGGCGATCGCGATGGCGCCCATAGGTCCCGTCCGACGGACGATTCTTGCGGCTATCACCATCAGAGGCATTTCCGCGCAGGCCGAAAGGGCCCAGAGGGCCCCTACGGCGTTCCACTTGAGATCGTCCACGACATAGAGCGAGAGAAAGGACGTGATCGGCGCCATGGCGATGCGCCCGAGCGCGATGATGGCCAGACCGAGGATGAAAACGGGGTCGATGCCGCGGCGTCCCTCCGCCGCCGGAGCCCGGGGCCGCGGGCTCGGAGCCGCGCTCGCTTTCGGCAGGACGAGGAGACTGGCGCAGAAAGCCGCGGCGCCCGCGCCTATGCAGGCCGCGATGCGCCAGGGAGGGCTTCTGTCGAAGTTCGGTATGGATTGCAGAACCAGAGCGGTGACGATGAAGCCCGCCGAGCCGAAGACTCGTATCCTGCCGTAGCCCGCCGAGCCGAGTCGCTTTACGGAACCTTCGCCGAAGGCCACCGCGGCGGCATCGGTGAAGGGAATCAGTGTTCGTATTCCCACGGCGAGCAGGGCGAGCGAGAGCATCGTGACCAGGAAATGCGGCGCCAGGACGAGGGGCAGGAGGGCGAGGACCGAGGACAGGGCGAGGGCGAGGAGAACGGGCCGGGGACTTTTGGCGCGGTCGCTCAGGCTCCCGAGCAGAAGCGGCGCCGCGAGTCCCGCGACCTCGAAGAGCCCGAGCAGGAAACCTACGGCCGCGGGACCGTAGCCGAGGCCCTGCACGAGTATTTGCAGATAGGGCGTCGCGACGCCGTAGACCGTGAAGAGAACGAAGTAGACCAGACTGAAGCGGAAATCGGGCATGCCATGTTTCATGTTCGAGATGCTCGCTCTTTATATGTTTCGCTTATTGGATGAGGCTCCTGCAAAATGCAGACGCATTTTGCAGGAGCTGCCTGAAAATTCGGATATCTGAGTCCGAGCGCTCAAAGCCCGGCATAGAAGTCGCGGCCCCGAGCGTCGATCGCGAGGATCGCGGGCAGCTCGCGGAGCCTGACGGCGCGCACCGACTCCATGCCGAGATCGGCGTAGTCGATTATGTCGCTCGATACGATATGATCGCGCGCCGCGAGAGCCGCCGCACCGCCTATGCAGGCGAGGTAGGCTCCCCCGCGGCGGGCGATCGCGGCGGCCGCCCCGCTCGAGCGGCCGCCCTTGGCTATCGTGACGAGACTGGCTCCCCGCTCCATGAGCGCATCCAGATAGCCGTCCATTCTGCCGGCCGTGGTGGGCCCGAAGGAACCGCTCACCCGTTCGGGAGCGGCTTCGGTGGGGCCCGCGTAGAAGACGGGATGCTCCGCGAGGTAGGCGGGCAGGCTCCGGCCCGACTCGATCAGAGCCTTGAAACGGGCGTGGGCCGCGTCGCGGGCCGTGACGACCGTGCCGGAGAGCAGGAGTAGGCTGCCCGCACCCAGGGCCGAAAGCTCGGCCGCGAGCCGAGGGGGGGGCATGTCGAGGTCGATCCGGCGGGCCTCGGGAAGCGCAGGAAACTCCTTGGGAAGGAAGCGCGCGGGATCGCGTTCCAGCCGCTCCAGGAAGACTCCGTCGGGGCGGACGAGGGCTCGGGCGCGACGGTGGGCCGAACACGAGACGCCGAGCGCGAGAGGCAGGCTCGCCGCGTGGCGGGAAAGCCGGATCGCCCGGGTGTCGAGGGCGAGATGCCTGCCGCCGAACTGGACGCCCACACCCGTCCTTTCGGCCAGGGACATGAGGCGCTCTTCCCATCCTCTGTCGCGTAACGGCTCTCCTCCCGAGCCGGCGGAGGGCAGGCCGTCGAGGAGTCCGAGCGTCGCCAGGGAAAGGGCGTAGAGAGCCTGATCGGGGCTCGATCCTCCCAGCACGAGGGCGAGGCGATAGGGCGGGCATCCTCCCGCGCCGAGGGCGGCGATGCCGCTCTCCAGCCGGGCGGAGAGCGCCCGCTCATCGAGGAGAGCCGGCGACTCCATGCCGAGACTGGTCCGGTTGGCCGAGCCTCCCCCCTTCGCGGCGAAGCAGAGCCGATACTCTTCGCCACGGGCGGTCCCGCCGGCAGTCCCGCCAGCAGTCCCGCCGGCGGGGCGCAGATCGATCATCGCCGGAAGATTGTCGCCCGTATTGCGTTCCGCGAGGTAGTCCAGAGGGCCGAGCTGGGAATTACGCAACCTGCGGGAAGCATAGGCCGAGGCCGCGCCGGCGGCCAGGGCGGCTTCGTCGTCGCCGTCGGTGAGGATGCGCGATCCCTTCCAGCCGTAGACCACCGCGGTGCCCGTGTCCTGACAGACGGGATAGAGTCCTTCGGCTGCCGCTGCGGCGTTGCGAATGAGCTGGGCTGCCACGAAGCGCTCGGCATCGCTCGCCGATGCGTCGGAGACTATCGCGGCGAAGCCCGCGAGCTGTTCCTCGGGGAGAAAGAAGGCGATCTCCGAAAAGGCCTTCCGGGCGAGGGCGGTGAGGGTCGCCGGCTCCACGCGAAACAGGGGGAGCTTCTCCCCCTCCGCTCTCAGGGGCGTGGGGAAGGGCAGCTCCAGGCGCTCGTAGGCCTCGGGGGAACCGAAATCGACCAGGTCGGCGAAGGAGAATTGGCTCACCCGGCGATACTAGCTCCAAGACAGCCTTCTCAGGAAGGGCCCCTATCGGACGAGGACGACCGCACTAGAAAAGCAGGCCGAACACGAGGCCCACGTCGAAGGAAGTCGCCGCAGCGGGAGAAAGCTGGCTCATCGCGAGGAGAGAAACCTGGAAAGGCGAGGGCGGCAGCATCAGCCTGAGGTCGAGGCCCAGATCGAAGGGCCATGCGAAGGACGGCGAGGAGGCTCCTTCGGCCCAGCCCACGCCGAACTCGGAGGACAAGCCGAGTCGGAACGCGCTTCCGCTCAGCCAGAGACCGTTTCTCATGAAGAGGGAGGGATAGAGCGAGGGGGAGAACCCGAGGCGCAGGCCCGGTGCCGCACCGAACTCCAGCGAGCCGATCCCTATGGAAAGCGGCAGCGATGCCTCGAGCGCGCTCGAGGCATCGGGCAGGAGAGGCGAACTCGCGCCGCTCCAGGAGCCCCGGAAAAAAAGAGCTCCCGCGTCGGACAGCCGGGCCGATTCTTCCCAAAGTCCCAGGCGGTAGGAGACGGCGAGATCGCCGCCGCCCGCCGACGAGGCCATATTCTCTATCGCCGCTCCGTAGCCCAGGTCCATGCGGTCGGAGATGGCCACGACTCCGCTCAAGGCGAAGCTGGGACTCTGCATCGCGGCCAGAGGTCCGAGCCAGGTCAGGTCCGTCGAGCTGAGGCCGGCGGGCTGGCCTCGGGGATCGGAGAAGAAGAGCAGGCCGGGCACGGCGGACAGGCTGCCTCGAGGCCGGATGAGAAGGGCGCTGTCGATCTGCACTTCGGTCTCGCGGACGATGGGAGCTCCGGGGGAGCTCTGCGCGGCATTGGCGGTCCCGGCGGGCGGGGCGGCTACGGCGGGCGGGGCGGCGCTGGCTTCCAATCTCATGTCGTATCGACCGGAGGGAAGAGGGCGACCGTCCGCACCGCGACCGTTCCAGTTGTAGACCTGACTCCACGTATCGAAGGAGGGGAAGTCGGCGGTTCCGACGATCTCGCCCTCCGAGTTCCTTATGGTCAGCGTAGCGGACCCGAAAGATCCCACTCTGAAGCGCAGATCGACGCCGCCGAAGAGACCGGCGTTCTCCGGGTTGAAGACTTTCCGCGAGAGTTGGAGCGCCGAGACGGAAAATGCGGCGTGTCCGAGTTCGACGGAGAGCCGCGTCCTTTCCTTTTCGTGCACGACTATGGGAAGACTGCGCTCATTATAGCCGAAGCGACTCAGGGCGAGGGTGTGGCTGCCCACGGGCAGGGTGAGAACGCCGGCGGCCATGGCGTTCCCGTCCACCTTCACGGACGCATCCGCGGGTGAGACATGGAGATCGAGGGTCCCGCTGATCATGGCGAGCGTGAAATAGAATGTATACTTGATCTGTTCGCTGAGGACGAGGGCGATCTCGCGCTTGTAGTAGCCCGGCGCGGAGACGCCGATGATGTAGCCTCCGGGGGCGAGGGTCTCATTCTGATAGACGGTATAAAAGACGCCGCTGGAATCGATGCCCGTGATATATCCGCCTCCGGGGGGCAGATAACCGTTCGAAAATGCGTTGTATCCTGCCTCGACCCGATTGATGCTGACGATCGATCCCGGAACGGAGGTGTGCACCTCGATCGAGGCCCACCCGGCCGCCTCGGTACTCTCCGTGACGATCGATACGGTGCCCTCGTCGATCGCCAGGCCCAGGGCGGAAAGGCGGGCCGTTCCGGTCGCGCAAGCGAGCGCGACGAGGATGGCCAGGCCGGCACGTCTCTTCATGCCGCCAGAATAGCGCGTCCGTCGAAGGAGGGCAATCGGCGTGCCATGCGGAGTGGATGCATGGACTACGAATCGGACGGCGGACCGGGACGCTCTTGTTCCCTCCTGCGGCGGTGAGTTAGAGTCGATGAGTCGTCGCGACGCCGCAGATGCGCCCGGCGCCGCGGAGGCACCGCCACAAGGAGCGCCCATGGCCTTTCTGCTGCCGATCGCCTCGGGCAAGGGCGGGGTCGGCAAAACCGTCATCGCCGCGAACCTCGGCCTGGCTCTGGCTAGATCGGGACGCACCGTCGTCGCCGTCGACCTCGATCTCGGCGCCTCCAATCTTCATACCTGTCTCGGCGTCAAGAACAAGCAGCCCGGGCTCGGCGCCTTCGTGTGGAAGACCGAGCGCAAATTGGTCGATCTGGTCTCGGAAACGGCCTACGAGCGCCTCTGGTTCATCGCGGGCGACGGACTCTTGCCGGGAACCGCCAATCTCGAGTGGTTCGCGAAGCGGCGCATCCTGAGGGGGCTGGGCGAGCTGCCCGCCGATTTCGTCATCCTCGACCTCGGCGCCGGATCGTCGTACAATGTCGTGGATTTCTTCCTGGCTTCGGGAGAGGGCATGGTCGTCGTGCGGCCCGAGATCACTTCCATCCTCAACGCGTATTCCTTTCTCAAGACGGCGACCTTCAGACTTCTCTTCCGCTCATTCTCCGAAAAGAGTCCGGGACGATCGGCCGTGCTCGATTTCGCGCGTGCGAAGACAGAGGGCAGAGGCATGTCCTACCTGGATCTGGCTCGCGAGCTGGCGGATCGTTTTCCGGAAGAAGGTTCGTCCGCCCTCGATCGCCTCGCGGGCCTCAGGCCCTGCGCCGTCATGAACCAGGGCGGAAGCGGGACCGACGGGGAACTCGGCTACAGGTTGCGCGATATCGCCAAGAAGAATCTGGGTCTCGACATCGAGTTCGCGGGTTATCTGCCGGACGATCCGGCCCTGCCCCGCAGCGTGGCCCTGCGGACGCCGCTCGTCGCGCTGGATCCGACCTCGCCCTTCGCGCGCGAAATCGGTGCGATCGCGGCGCGCGTCGGCACCTCGCCGCGGCGGGCCGGGCCGGAGCTCCACGAGGGCGGGGAATCGGCGCCCTCCGCCGACACCTTGGAAAGTCTCATCGACGGAGCCTCGGGGTAGTTGCCCTCGGCCCGGTACGCCGGGTAGAGTGCTGGCCGTGCACCGTCCCCTCCTCCGCCTCGGACTCGCCTCCTTCGCCGTTTTCCTGGCTTTCGCCCCCCTTCGGGCCGAGAACGCGGCCCCGAGCGCCTCTCTCCGCGCCCGCGCCGAGGCCCTGCGGGCGAAGCTCTCCCTCTCGGACGAGGCCGCCCAGGTCCTGCTCGTGGGCATCGACGGTACCGGGCTTCCCGCCGCAACCGCACGAGAACTCCTGTCGCGAACTCCCCTGGGCGGCGTGCTTCTCTTCGGTTTCAATCTGCCTCGGAAGGCTCGCGACCTCGGACTCTTCACGGCCGCGATCCAGGAAGCTGCGGCGAAGAACGGCTCGGGTCTGCCCTTCATCATAGCGCTGGACGACGAGGGAGGCTCCGTATTCCGCTTTCACGGTTCGGATATAACCAGGCTCCCGGCGCCTCTCGAAGCCGCGCGGCGCGGCCCGACCTTCGTCGGCCTTCTCGGCACGGCGGCGGGACGGGAGCTCAGGGATCTGGGCGTCAATGTGGCTCTGGCTCCGGTGGTCGAGGCCCTGACCGACGACAATCGACGCTTTCTCGGCGACAGGTCCTACGGCAGGGATCCCGCGAAGGTCGATGCCGACGCGGGCGCGTTCATCGAGGGCCTCCAATCCGCGGGCGTGGCGGCAGTGGCCAAGCATTTTCCGGGAAACGCGGGCGCGGACCCGCACCAGGGCCTGGCCTTCTTGTCCGTGGACAGGAAAACCTACGAAAGCCTGCTTCTGCCGCGCTTCGCGGCGGCCTTCGGAAATGTCGCGGCGGATCCGGATCGGGGCGCGGCGGCCGTCATGCTCTCGCATGTCATCGTCCCGGCAATAGATCCCTCGAATCCGGCTTCCCTTTCGCCGCGCTTCGTCGAGGGCGAGCTGAGGCGGAGCCTCGGCTTCCGGGGCGTCGCCATGACCGACGACCTCTACATGAAGGCTCTTACCGAACGGCTGCCCCCCGAGCGCAGCGCCGTCCAGGCGCTTCTTGCGGGAGACGATCTGCTCATGCTCTCGGTTCAGGATGCCGCGCTCGAAATCCGGGACGCCATCGTCCGGGCCGTCGAAGCCGGCGTCCTGAGCCGCTCGCGGCTCGACGAAGCGGCGGATCGCGTGATCGAGCTCAAACTGCGCTTCGGCATGGAGAGCGCCCTCGACCCGAGCGTCCGCGAACGCAGGCTCGCGGGCTTCGACTCCGTCGTCGCAGAGGACCGGCGCGCCCTCAGTGCCCGGGATCGATGAGGCGCCGGAGCCGATTTCATCGGTCGTCCGATCTTCGAAAAGGCCTCGTCGAAGTTTTCATTTGCGTCCGGAGCCTGTTTCGTGTAAAGTCATTTCATAAAAGTGGCTCAATTCTCATAAAAGGGGCGTGGCCGAATGATATCCCGGATGAAAGGCAGAATCGGCACCCTGGTTCGGGGTTTGGAGGCCCGGCGGAGTCTCCTCCTTATGATTCTTTTCGCTCTCGCCTGCACCTTCGCCCTCGCGGGATCCTCGCTGAGGCTTTCGCAGGCCTCCCTCCCGGCCTCCGTCGGCAGTATGGATACCAGTTTCGATCCCAACGGAACGAGCCTCGTGCCGCCGCCCAAAGACGATCGCGGCCTGTATTATACGACCTATCAGGTGCAGAAAGGCGACACGACGAGCCAGATCGCCGAACAGTACAATGTCACGCTCGACACGGTCATCAGCTGCAACGACATCAAGCAGGCCAGGGGCCTCCGCCCGGGCCAGGTGCTCAGAATCCCCAGCATGGCGGGCATCCTCTACACGGCCAAGGCGGGCGATACTGCCCAGTCCGTCGCCGAGGCGAACAAGATCTCCGCCGACAGAGTGATCGAGATAAACGGTCTCATGACCGAATCCCTCGAAGCCGGCAAGGTTTATTTCCTGCCGGACGCCCGCCTCGCCTCCTTCAAGCTCCGCGAGATTTCCGGCGATCTGTTCCACTGGCCCGCGCGCGGCTGGATCACGAGCTACTACGGGTGGAGGAACGATCCCTTCACCGACATGCGGAGCTTCCACAACGGCCTCGATATCGGTGTCGACGTGGGCACGCCCATCCAGGCCGCGATGGACGGCATCGTAGCCGATACCGGGTACTCTTCCATTTCCGGCAACTATGTCCTTATCGCCCATCACGGCGGCTGGTCGAGCTTCTATTGCCACCTCAGCAGGATTCTCGTCGGCGGCGGGGAACGCGTGCGGGTCGGGGACCGGATCGGACTTTCCGGCAACACCGGCTACACCACGGGGCCGCACGTCCATTTTTCGGTGTTCAAAGACGGTCGGAGCGTGAATCCACTCAACGTGCTGCATTGACCGCTTTGAATCAAAGCGTCTTTTCTGATAGAGTCGAGTCCAGATGAAAGAACTCCGCGGAATTCCTGCGTCTCCGGGCAACGCCGTCGCGCCCGCCTTCATCTTCTACGAGGAGGCGGAGCTTTCGGTTCCCGCGTATTCGCTGGAGCCGAACGACGTCCCGGGCGAGTGGGCGCGGTTCCTGGGCGCGGTCGAAAAGGCCAGGATCGAGGTGACCGCGTTGCGCGACCGGGCTCTCGAGGAGGCGGGCAGCGATCAGGCCGCCATCTTCGAATCCCACCTGCTCATGTTGAGCGATCCGGATCTCCTGGAGCGGATCGAAGCCGATCTCAAGGCCACCTTCCGCAACAGCGAGCGGGTCATGGTCGATATAGAGCGCGACCTCGTCGAAAAACTATCCGCGGCCTCCGATCCGGCGCTCCGCGACCGCGTCGCCGACATACACGACGTTTCGCGCAGAATTCTCGGGCACCTGCTCCTGCGCGAACGGCTCAATCTCGCCGATCTTTCGTCCGACGTGGTTCTCGTCGCGCGCGACTTGCTGCCCTCGGACATGATCTGCATGAACCGCGACCATGTCAAAGCGGTCGCGACCGAAGCGGGCGGGCGGACGAGCCACGCGGCGATCCTGGCCCGCGCTTTCGAGATTCCCGCCGTGCTCGGCGTGGGCGGAGTACTGGGCTCTCTGCATTCCGGCATGGTGCTCGCGGTGGACGGGGATCTGGGCACGGTCACGGTCGAGCCCGACGAGTCCGCTCTTGCCCGGAGTGCGGCGGCCCAGGCCGCTTCGGCCGAGCGCTGTCTAGAGCTTACCGCGTTGCGCGATCTGCCGGCCGTCACCGTCGACGGGCGGCGCGTCCTCGTGAAGGCCAACATCGAAGTGCCGGAGGAAGTCGAAGGCGTCCTGATCCACGGCGCGGACGGCATCGGTCTCTTCCGCTCGGAGTTCCTCTTCCTCGGCGCCGTGAGCGGCCACATCCCGGACGAAGAGGAGCAGTACAAGGCGTACAGCAGGGTCATCTCGTCCATGAAAGGGCGGCCGGTGACCATCAGGACCCTCGACATAGGCGGGGACAAGGTCATACCCGAGCTCGGCGCCCAGGACGAGAAGAATCCCCTGTTGGGATGGAGGGCCATCCGCTTCTGCCTCTCCAACGTCGGTCTTTTCAAGATTCAGCTCAGGGCCATTCTCCGCGCCTCCGTCCAGGGCGACGCGCGGATCATGTTTCCCATGATCGCCACCGCCGACGAGCTGGACCGCGCCCTCGCCATTCTCGAGGAGGCCCGCGCGGAATGCCGCGCCAAAGGCCAGGCGGTGCCCGACGAGCTGCCCGTAGGCATCATGATCGAGATTCCCTCCGCCGCCGTCGCGAGCGACATACTGGCCAGGAAGGCGGATTTCTTCTCCATAGGAACGAACGATCTGGTCCAGTACACCATGGCGGTCGACCGCGGCAACGAGCGGGTCGCCTACCTGCACGAGCCCTTCCAGCCGGCGGTGATCCGGCTCGTGAAAATGACCATCGACAACGGCCGTGCGGCCGGCATAAGCGTGGGCATGTGCGGGGAAATGGCCGGCGATCCGCGCGCGGCCGTTCTCCTGCTGGGGCTCGGGCTCGACGAGTTTTCGATGTCCAGCGCGTCCGTTCCCGCCGTCAAACGCGCTCTCCGATCGATCGGCCTCGAAGAGGCGCGCTCGATCGCCGAAAAGGCGCTCGGCCTTTCCACCTCCGCCGAAGTCGCGGAGTATCTCGACCGGAGACTACGCTAAACTGCCATAAGATAAATAGTTTTGGTGATCAAGGCGAGACATTTCGATCTCGCCCTCTGTCCATTCTAAAAACTGCGAATGAGCCTAACGTTCATTTCAGGTCTTCCAAGCTGCCCCATAGGGGCATCATTCTTAAAGGATATTGCAATACCTCGTCTCGACGTCGCACCCGGATAGGTAAAAATGTAGGCATCTACATAGAACCCCTTTTCGTCGAACTGTCCCACAAAATCCTTATTCTTATATAAAATCTGTAATTCAGCATACTCCGGATATCTCCAGTCCGTGAAGTTTTTTCCCTCATCGCTTAGCAGAGCAGGATTGCCCAATACTTCAGGTAGCAGCACCGGGCTTTCTCGTACTTGATCCCGAGTTTCAGCAATGAGTCCATGCTGTCCATCAGGTGTTACATAGAATACAATCCCACCACCGAAGTGTTCGCCGATAATGTGTGTTGTCGCATTCTGACTCATTACAGAGAATGGGAAAAGCAAAACCACAAGTCCCAAGATAAACTTGGAAGTCTTCATACTTCTATTCCTTTGCTTTGAATTTGGTATCCTATTTAGGATTCTCCTATAAAAGTAGAATACTTGGACTTGCCCCATTTTCGTGGAGGCTTTAGTTACTGACCCGGCAATTGAAAAGCTGTCATCGCATCGAAAAAGGACTTAGCCGGGCGGTCCTTTTTCGATGCTCACGTCAACTGTTTTATTGCCGGGTCAGTAATGTCGTCAACCAAAATATAATTAAGAAGAGTGCCGTGATCCCAAGGATCAGATTTTGAGCGTTTATGGCCAATCCGAACTCTCCTTTTTCTCGGGATCAGTAAAAGCTTTCCGAACTGATTTCAATCAAGAGACTCTTGCTTTTTAGCACCGCAGGCTCTTCGTCTCTCAATTCACGCTTCAGCTTATTTACCTCATTTTGCAAGAGTTCCACTTGCCTTTGGAGAGCCGAAATTTTCTCTCGCAGATCAAGAATGATTTCAATACCCTCCTTATTGATCCCGAGCGCCTCGTGCAGACTGATGATCTTTCTGAGTCTGTCAAGATTCTCTGTTTGTATGGCAATTTCACCATCCAAGATAACCGTAGGATAAAGGCCAAATTCGGCAAAGTCTTGAATGAGTTCGGGATCGATATGGAAGTATTCGCAGACTTGGCTGAGCGTGATTTGGGTTTGCCTAGTCATTACTTTTCCTCTTTGCTTTTTTCGGTTCTGAGTGCTGCCAGATCCTGAAAGAGCTTCTTTTCTTGTAGTGTAAGTCTTTCAGGTAGTTGAACTACAACTCTAAGAAAAAGATCTCCATAGCTCCCTGGCTTATCGTAAATTGGGAAACCTTTGCCCTTCAACCTAAAAACCGTCCCGTTTTTTGTCTCAGGTGGTATTTTTATTTCGAATTTTCCCGCTATGGTTTGTATTTCCAGGGTGGAGCCGAGTATCGCCGGATAAATACTGACGGGAATATCCCTGAAGAGGTCGACTCCGTCAAGTCTATATTCCGAGTGTGGTTGAAGAAGAAAGGTGATATAGAGATCGCCATTTGTTCCTCCATTGATACCGGCCGCACCTTTGCCCGGAATCTGAATGGTCTGTCGATCCCATGTTCCTGGTTTAAGTTTGAGACGAATCTTCTGGCCCCCGACGCTGAGGATCTTGGCGCCGCCTACATAGGCCTCCTCCAGGCTTATGGAGAGTTCAGCAGTTAAGTCTTGCCCTTTTCTGGACAAGCCGACGCCCCCTTGACCATGAATTCCTTGCCCGAAAATAAACTTGAAAAAATCTGATGTTGCTGAATCTTTACCAAACAAATCCTCCCAGTTTTGATTGGCATTCCCTGCTTGAGCGCTCCCCTGCGATGCATATTTCGACCAGTCAAAATGATCAGCTTCTCCGGAGTTCTGATGTTGTTCCCAATCCGAGCCAAAGGCATCATATTTCTGGCGTTTTTCATCGTCAGTCAAGACATCGTATGCTTCAGTTATTTCACTGAATCTTGCTGCTGCGTTCTTATCGGTGGTGTTGACATCGGGGTGATATTGACGTGCCAGTTTTCGATACTGTTTCTTGAGTTCTTCCTTTTTCGCTGTCCTCGCCACTCCAAGAATCTTGTAATAGTCCTTAAAATCCATTTTGGGGTTTCCTTTGCTCTTACTGACCCGGCAATTGAAAAGCTGTCATCGCATCGAAAAAGGACTTAGCCGGGCGGTCCTTTTTCGATGCTCACGTCAACTGTTTTATTGCCGGGTCAGTAATACCGAATATGACATTTATTATTCCTCGTCTTTCTCGCTTTCTTCCTTTTTTTGTTCGCTTTCCACTTCCTCTCTTTCTTCTTCTTCCATCTCTTCAGCCTGATTCTTCTCTTCTTGGGTGGCATCATCTTCATTTTCCGTATCACGCTCTAATTCGAGCTCTATTTCTCCTTCCCAGGCATCATAAAGCTGAATTATTGTCCGCAATAGAATTTTTGGCGCTTCCGGATTTCGGGTGTAATATTAAAATCCCATATCCAGGCCGCCGAAGTGAAATAGGATTGCCATGCGGAAGCGTTCTCTGTTCCTGAAACCACAAGCCATCCGCTTGATCTTCTGGATACCTGAGTTCACGGACTCGAGCATCGCGTTGCTGGTTTTCATGCGTATCGCATTCAGGATTCCCCAGAAGTACTTCCGGATCATCCTTCCAGCCTTGACCATCGGCTCGAGCTTGCTCCGGCTGATCCAGGACAAAAGCTCCTTCCAGCGCTTCTCGGCAACACCCAGATACCTATAGTCCCATAGGAGCGTCGCCGCTTCTTTGATTCTCCACGCTCTGGCCGTCCTCAGGTTCAAGCGTGACAACAGCATGAATGCCGGACGGTTTCCCGTCCGGTTGTCCGTTCTGGCTGATGTCCTCAGCCAGTCGAACTTGGTGCCGCCAAGCACGCTCGGCTCGCCTGCTTTGCTGAGCTCCCGATGTTCCTGTGCCCGGACCTTGTCCACCGCCTTGTTCAGGTGCTGGGCCACATGGTAGCGATCGAACGCAATCAGGGATTCCCAGTTCTCGAAACTTTCTCTCACCGCCTTGATGTACGGATCCCACATGTCTATCGAAATGCTTTCCAAGGCCTTCAAATCGGCCGTTTCCTGCGTTCTAAACCACGCGCCCAGAGTTCCTGCCTTCCGGTCCTGGAGAACATCCAAAACGGTGTTCTCGTCCTTGTCGAGGATAACCGTCACGTACTCGTGACGCTTCTGAAACGACGTCTCGTCAACCCCGATCTCCCGTGGTGACGATTTCTTCCGCTTCTCAAGCCCTCGGCGCACCGCTCGTTCCTGGATGCCGGCAACTTCGTCCCAGCTCAGGTCGAACATGGAGCCGACTTCGCTGATCGAAGCCATCTGCAGCCAGCGACATACGTGCCGCTCCAGCTCCATGGTGAAGCGGCTGTTCTTTTCGGCCCATGGAACCTTGACTTGAAGCACTCCGTGCTCTTCGCATCTGACGCGCGGAATCTCCGATTCGATGATCGTCTTGTGGTTGCAGGAATCCAGATGACGCCATTTCCGTGCCTTGCGGTCATGAATCGCCGCCACCTTGCCGCACTTCGCACAGAAGGCGTCTTCCCCCTCGGCGTACGCAACGATGACTCGCACCTCGCGCGTGGTGCCATCGCGGATGATCTCCTGCACTTCCCAGGGCCACTCAATGCCAAGAATGTGGCTATAAAACTCTTCCAAGGATTCGCTACTCATAACCGCATTCTACCCAATACTTCCACTCGAATTCCAGAAGCCCCGAATTTTTTGGACTTCTTCAGATGATATTTCATTGATGTCATAACCTCTTTCCTGAAGAGCTATTCCGAGCCAACCACCTATGTCCATCCGTTGCGCAAAATATGTCGCACACATTCTGGCAGCTTCATCAATCTCCCTTTTATCCATGTTCTGCTCCTTGCGAGTGGAAACTTCCCATACAAACGACAGTATAGCCCCCTCGAGGGGAGCGAGAAAGTCCTTCTTTATGAATTGAAATAGATGGTTTTCCGAGGTATTTCCGGAGTAGGACCTTTTTCCCACTTTGATTGCCAATATCATACATTTCTGATAGGATGGCGTCCTCGATGCGAATCTTGAAGATTTGAGCCACCCTTGTAGCTCGCGCTTTTGCTGCTTTGTCAGTCGAGGCAAACTTGAGGTTCACGATTTGGGTTGTCCTCTGGCCCTTATGGAACACGTCGAGGTAAAGGGTCATTATGCCATCCTTGAGCTTTTGTTCGCGAATCTTTACACCCATAATATTCCCTTTGATAATTAGTTATCACACGAACGGAGATATGAAAAATAGCAATTGGTTGTCAACTATACTAACAATATTGTTGGATTTGGGGTAAATGGTGAGATAAGGAGCAATGGGTAGGTTTTATAATTCATTATATAGCAATGAATAGAGAAATGAGGAGATATGAAGAAACTGCACCGGACCATTTCGACCGGAGACTCCGGAGCTGAAAACCCGATGAATCACGAGGACCCGGGCGAGAGCGCGCCCGAAAGGAAGCCGCGCGACGCGAAGCGCGAGCCGGACGAGAGCGGGCGGATCGTCCGCTATGAGAACCTGCCCCTCGTGGTGATAGCGGGACGGCCCAACGTGGGCAAGTCGACGCTCTTCAACCGTCTGCTCCATAAGAGGCGGACCATCACCGACCCGACGCCCGGCGTCACGCGCGACCCGATCGATGCGGTCTGGGAGCTTCGCGACGCGGGCCGTCGCGCCAGACTCGTCGACACGGGCGGATTCAAGCTCGACCGCGAAGGACTGGATGTTCTCGTCGTCGAAAAGAGCCTCGAATCGCTCGAACGCGCCGACCTCATTCTCTTCGTCGTCGACGCCACGCAGGTCAACCCCGAGGACGAGGAGTTCGCCTCCCTTCTCAGACGATGGACATCGAAGCTCCTCCTGGTCGTCAACAAGGCGGACAGCCCCGAACGCGACGCCATGGTCTGGGGGCACGCGAAATGGGGCTTCGAGCCGGTGATCTTCGTATCGGCGGAGCACGGACGCAATATCGGGGAGCTCGAGGAAGCCGTGGCCTCGCGCCTCGATTTCGGCCGGGTCGTCGAAATCGAGGAGGAGCGCGCCCCCGTCAGGCTGGCGATAATGGGCAAGCCCAATACCGGAAAGTCCACCCTTCTCAATCGTCTGCTCGGCGAGGAGAAGTCGATCGTCAGCGAGGTGGCGGGCACCACGCGCGACGTCGTGGAAGGACGCTTCGCGTTCAAGGGGAGGCAGATCGTCGTCCTCGACACGGCCGGCATACGGCGCAAAAAGAAGGTGACCGAGGCCGTCGAATACTATTCCGTCAACCGCGCGATACGCACCGTGAACGAATGCGATGTCGTCGTTCTCTTGATCGACGCCCGCGAAGGCCTCACCGACCAGGACAAAAAAATAGCGGCCTTCGCCTCGGAGAAGGGGAGGGGCCTCGTCTTCGGCCTGAACAAGTGGGACACGATGCCCGATCTCAAGAACTCCTTCGAGGCCGCGCGCGACAAGCTCCGCTACTTCTTCGGCCAGATGGCGTGGGCTCCGGTGCTTGCGCTCTCGGCGAAGGATGGAACCGGCGTGGACAAGCTCATGAATACCGTGATCAATCTCCACGCCCAGCTCCACAAGCGCGTGGAGACGGGCCCCCTCAATAGGGCGATCGAAGAGTGGGTCGAGGCGACGCCTCCGCCCGTGGGTCCGCGCACGAAGTTCAAGCTTCGCTATGCCGTGCAGACCAGCGTCAATCCCCAGGCTTTTGCCGTCTTCGTCACGCGGCCGGAGGCGGTTGCGGAAGCCTATGTTTCGTTCCTGCGCAACAAAATCCGCGAAGAGCTCGGCCTCGACAAGATACCGGTCCTGGTGGAGCTCAAGGAGTCGCACGCGCGAGGTGGCGCGCGCGAGCGGATCGGCCGGGCGGCGGAAGATGCCAAGCCGACGAGGCGGCGCCCGAAGGATGGGGCGGCCGCGGCGGAGAGGCCGCAGGCGTCCAAGGCCGCACTCCGGAAATCCGCCGGCCGAGAGACCGAGGCCGGCAGGGCCGGCCTCCCCGCGGGGGCCTCCGCCGGAAACGGGACTCAGCGCGCGAGTCGCAAGTCCATGAACCGCAAGGCCGCGAGCGAGACCGGAGCCAGGAGTCGCCCGAGCGCGCGCGGCTCCCGACCCGACGCGGTGCGCGGCCTAAAGGAGCGGGCGGCTGCCTCCGGCGCGCGCCGGCCCCGAAAGCCGCGGCCTCCCCGGAAAGCCCGCGGCGCCCAGTAGGATCGTGGCTTCCTACGGCATCGGGGAGGTTGAGCTGATCCTCGCTCTCCCCGCCTCGACCCTGCGTCACTGGGAGCGGGAGTTCAGTCTTCTCGCCCCCCGCAAGGACCAATTCGGAAGGAGGCGCTACTCCGAATCCGACATTCGCCTCCTCCTGCGGCTCAAGCACCTGGCGCTGGGCCGCGGCATGGGACTTTCCGCGGCGGCGCAATGTCTGCTCGACGAGCTCGGCGTTCCCCAGTCGGAAACACGGGCGCGCATCGCCGAACTGCGCGGCGAGCTCATCGCCCTGTATTTCGCCACTCTCGAGGCGAAGCGTTTGCTCGATTAGCCTTCCAAAAAGAAGAGTGGCAAGAAAGCTACATGGGCGCGGAGGGAGAGAAGACGAAAATTTGAAGGGATTGGAAAATTCATTGCTTTTCGCGCAACCGCGTGGGTTATGCTATACTGAGGTCATGCGAAACCGATTTGTCCGTGTTTGCATACTGGCTCCCTCTCTTCTGCTCCTGTCTCTTCTCGGGTCGGCGTCCGCTCGCGCTCAGTCGTTTCAGAACATTCTGTCGGACATCGAACCGCTCATAACCACATCGGGCAGTTTTTCGATCGTGCCGATAGACACTTGGGGCTCCGGCGACTTCGAGGCCTTCACGGACAGCCTGTTCGGCTACTCGACTCCCCGTGTTTCGCAGATGTACGTGTCCATGGATCAGACGGCGAGCACCACCTATGAGGGCGATCTGTTTTTCCGAAAGCTCCGACTCAAGGTGGGCCTCGACGTCGATGTCGACAATAATTTCGTCGGCAAGCTGAACAGGCTCATGGGATACATCGATTACGAAGGCTTTACGCTCCGCGTGCAGAACTCCACGCTTCGCGGCACCGCCGTCTGGACCGGAACCAAGGTCCCAGGCATGCCTTCGCAGACCAGCTTCGACAACTCCTACACCAGCGTCGACCTGCTCTACTACACCAAGAACGGCGGGCTCGACTATTTCGGGATCGGTTACACTTCCTATCAGCTGCCCGTGCAGCTGGACTGCCTCGTCTACAACGCGGCACGGGGCTCGGTCTGGTGGGCGCCGACCGGCGCCGTCTACCAGCCGGATATGGCCTTCCATATCTACTCTCTGCTTCTCGGCCTGGACACGCTTCACCAGGCCTTCGTCCGGACGGGCTACCTTTCGGGGGAGCAGGGATTCGGCATCTGGATGGCGACCCAGGACCGGGCGGGCGGCGGGCTATCCTATATCAGCGATCAAGCCAAGGCCTGGGTCCAGCAGGCCAACAACAACCTGACTCTCTGGAGCGCCGAGCAGATAGCCATGCTCGTCGACTACGATCTGATCCTCGGACTCCAGTGGGTCGGAGATCTCGGCCCTGCGCGCCTCGGATTCGGCGTCGGTTTCGAGCTGGGCGGACAGATAGTCCTCTGCATCACGCCCAAGGGTCCCGTACAGGAAGGGTACGTCGACGCCTCGCCTTCGATCTATCTCTTCCATTACGGTCCCATTCTCAAGGGAACCGTCTCGTGGTAGACCGGTCGAAGGCTGGACAGGGGGGTCGGTCTCGTGCTACTCCCTGTCTCCGACCGGGGGCCCTCGCGGCGCCCCGAACGACCCGTCCCGGAGGTCCCCCATGCCCAGAGCGGCCGCCAAAAGCCTCTGCGAATTTCTGGACGCCTCTCCTACTGCCTTCCATGCCGTGGATTCCATGGCCGCGCTGCTCGAAGCTCGGGGCGGCCGGCGCATGGACGAAGGTTTGGCCTGGAATCTCGAGCCGGGCGCCCTCCACTTCGTCGTGCGCGGCGGCTCCTCCCTCATCGCATTTCGCCCCGGCCTCCTACCCCCGCAGGAGACAGGCTTCGCCCTCGCCCTCGCGCATACCGACAGTCCCGCACTCAAGGCGCGCATAGAAAAGCCCCTCTCGGGCAAGGGCCTCGAACGCGCGGCCGTCGAGGTATACGGCTCGCCCATACTGTCCACCTGGATGGACAGACCGCTCGCCCTGGCGGGGAGGGTGCTCCTCAATCGTCCGACCGGCGGGCGGAGAATCGAGTCGCGGCTCCTCAATCTATCCCGCCCCATCGGCGTCGTTCCCAATCTGGCGATTCATCTCAACCGGGACGTCAACAAGGGATTCGAGCTTAACGCGCAGACCCATCTGCCTGTCCTCGTCGCGGCCGGAGTCGACGCCCAGGAGAGCGGAGAAGCCAAGGGTGAGCACGGTTCGCCCTCATGGATACTTCGCCTTGTGGCGCGCGAACTGAACGTCGAGCCCGAGGCCGTCCTCGGTGCCGATCTGTTCTTCGTCGACGCCCAGCGCGCGAGCGTCTTCGGCGAAGAGGGCGAGCTCGTCAACGCGTGCCGCCTCGACGATCTTCTCGGCTGCCTCGCCGTTCTCGACGCTTTCACGGACGTGGAACCGGCGGAGCATGGACAGGTGGCCTGCTTCCTGGACAACGAAGAAATCGGCTCGCGCACCGACCGCGGCGCGGACTCGTCCTTTCTCCGCGACACGCTCGGGCGAATCTGCGCCCTCCAGGGCTGCGGAACCGAGGATTTCTACCGGGTCCTCGCCCTGTCCTATTCGGTCTCCGTCGATGCGGCCCAGGCCTGGCATCCTTCCTATGCCGACAAGTTCGACGAAAGCTTCGCACCGCTGCTCGGCGCGGGGCCGGCTATCAAGTCCAATGCCAACTTTCGCTACGCCACCGATGGGGCCACGGAGGCGCGATTCCGCCTTCTCTGTTCGGACGCGGGGATAGGCTGCCAGAAATACATGAGTCGCGCCGACGTCGCGCCCGGTTCGACGATAGGCCCCATGACGGCGGCCCTCACCGGAATAGCCACGGTCGATATCGGCGTCCCGCTTCTGTCGATGCATTCGGTGCGGGAGACGGCCTCGCTGCGCGACCAAGAGGGGATGGCGGCCGCGCTCACGGCCCACTTCAGGGAAGGACCCTCGCGATAGCTGCTACCGCACCGGTTCGAGCTCCGACTCGCGGCGTTCTTCCTCTCCTCCGGCCTTCGCGAAAATCGGCGCCGGCTCCTTCATGAAGGGCACGAGAAAGGCCGCGGCGATGACGAAGGCCGCCAGGACCAGAAGGCTCAAGGTGAAGGTTCCCGCTCGGTCGCGCAGAATCTGCATGAAGAAGACGAAGACCACCGAGGTCTGACCGAAAAGCTGAATAAGTCCGTTCGAGGTGCCTTCGGGCGTGGGCCTCGTTATTTCGACCGAGTACTGCATGCCCACGGGCATGACGCTGGTCAGGAAAAAGCCGAGAAAGAAGGCGCTCGCGGCCAACGGCCAGTAACTGCGTTCATAGGTCATGCCGATGATGCCGGGAACCGAGGCCAAGAGGGCTCCGAACATCCATACTCTGCGGCGTCCGGTCCTGTCCGAAAGCGCGGGTATGGCGACGGCGCCGAAAATGCCGCCGATCAGCAGCAGGGCGCCGAAAGTGCCGGCGTCCGACGGTCCGAAGCCGCGCGACCGGACGATCTGTTCGATCCAGGTCGTGACGCCGTTGAACAATCCCATGCCGACGAAGACTATGACGAGAAAAAGCCTGAACGAAGGCACCGACATGGCGTGCTTGAGTCCATCGAGCATGAGCGCCTTTTCGTCGCTGTTCGCCGGCCCGACCGGCGTGGACGGGTACTCGCGGGCCACCAGGATGAATATCGCGGCCGACGCGACGGCGGCGAGGGCATAGAGGAATTGGGCTCTCGCAATCGACATCGCCGCCGTGAGCATGGGCGTTATGACCATGCCCCCCGCTATGCCCAGGAGGTTGGAAAGCGTGATGAGACCGACGGCCGTGGCGCGCTCGTTCGCGGGATGCCAGTGGGCGGGCATCTTCGTCCATGCGTTGAGGAAGAAAGGCTGGGCGACGGCGATCCCGACGGATCCGATCATCGCCCCCAGGTAGCTTCGGCCGGACAGGCCGCGGACCAGGGCGAAGAGAGCGAAGAGAATGGAGCCGAAGCCCACGCTTTTGTGGAAGCCCCAGCGGTCGATCGCCCATGCGACCGGAATCGCGAGGGGGACGTAGGCGATCATGAAGACCATCGCCATGAAGCCGACGGCCAGTTCGGAAACCCCGTAGAACCTGGCCGCGTCGGCCGTTATCGGGGCGTAGGATATCCAGAGAATTTGAACCACGAGATTGACGAGCATGAAGACCGCGAGCACGGCCCATCGATACGGAGACGCACGGTACGGTGAGTCGACCATGGGTGGAGACATCCTTTCGCGCGGCGGTGAAGTCCTCCGCGACACGGACAATATTATCGATAGTGTCATATTTTGCAAGCATGAATATGAAGAGAATTAAAGAAAGACACAGAGGCACGGAGGGGGAAAGAGGATCCGCTCCCTCAGGGAGCTCAGGGTTCCTTCGAGAGTCTGAACTGCGAGAGCAGAACCTGCTGGGCCTTGGCCATCTCGGAAAGGGTCTGCGCCATTCCGGCCACGTCGGTCGCCTGCGCGGACATCTCCCCGGTAGCAGCCTCTATCTCGGTCGCCGCCTTGCCCGATCCCTCGTTGGCCTTCATGAGTTCGCGCATCGTGCCCTCGATGGTGCGGGAAAACGAGGCCATCTCCTCCACGGCCTCGAAGATCACGACCATCCGCTTTTCGCTCTCCGCGGCCGCCGAGGAGATGTCCATGAGGCTCTTTTCGGAGAGGGCCGCGTGCTCGGCGTTCTCCTTGGACTTGGTCAGGCCGCGAGCCGTGGCCTCGGCGGCGCTCTTGACGCTGGAGCCGACGCGGGAGATGAGATCGGTGATTTCTCCGGCCGAGCGATTCGACTGCTCGGCGAGCTTGCGTATCTCGGCCGCGATGACGGCGAAGCCCTTGCCCTGCTCGCCCGCGCGCGCCGCTTGAATCGAGGCGTTGATCGCGAGGATGTTCGTCTGGTTGGCCAGGTCGGAGATCGACGACACTATCGAACCTATCTTTGCGGTATCGGCCGTGAGGGTGCGTATCGTCTCCTCGGCCACGGACGAGGCTTCCTCGAGCGACTGAACCGTGGCGCGCATTCCGGAGACTGCGGCGAATCCTTCCTTCGAGGAGGCGGCGACCCGGCCGACTATCGCCCTGCTTTCGCCCGCCGAATCCTTCGCCTTGGCGATGCTTTCGACGAGAGTCGCGAGCTCCTTGCCCGTGCGCTCGACCTCTTTGGTCTGAGTCCTGAGGCTTTCGCTTATCTTGCCCATCGTCGCGCCGATGCGCACCGTCGATTGTCCCGACTCCTCGGCGGAGGCCGCAAGCTCGGCGCTCACCGCGATGAGCGTCTCGGCGTGCCGCGAGGCCGAGCCTACGGTCTCGCGGAGACTTACGGGCTCCGCGTTGAGCGTGGCCACCACGAGGCCCTTGCGGATCACCGCGTTGACGACGGGTATGAGCGCTCGGTCGAAAATGGGCAGGGCCAGCCCATCCCATTTCTCCGATCCGAGCCTTTCGACGAGAGGCGCATATATCGAGGCGCTTCTGTCGCCTCCGGAGCCCTTGGGCGGAGAGAACCATTCCACCTCCACGCCGCGCTCGGAGAGCTCCTTGCCCGCGTCCACGATGCCACGGCTGACGGGAACCCAGAAACCTTCGCCGTCCGGGAGGATGACCGCTATGCGCGGGCGCTTCGAACGGTCGGCCGAGGCCGAAACCTGGGCCAGACTGGAGCGCATGCCCGCGCCTCCGTCGCGGAAAAGCTCGAGGTTTTCGCGGTCGATCGTCTCGAGCGTGGTCAGAATTCGGGGAACGGTGGGTTCCCAGCCGGCGGCCAAATTGTTGTAGAGACGGATGACCGGATCGTGGCCCTGGGCGTAGGGATTCTGCGACAGTGTCCCCGCGATCAGACCGTCTTTCACCAGGACCGCCGTGGCCTCGGTGATGTCGTGACAGAAAACGAGTGTCTTGCCCGCCATGCCGGCGTCGTCGGCCGCCTTCGCCGCGAAGGGAGGGGTGGAGCCTTCCGCCACGTAGATCGCTTCGAGCCCGCGATTCCGGGCGATGAGATCCGTCGCCGCCTCATAGGTTTTTTCGGGATTTTCTATCGTCTCTACGGTTTGTACGACCGAAATTCCCGGATACTTCTCGGTGAAGACGCTCAGGGCGCCCCTGCGGCGCAGGCTGTAATTGACCGAGCGGAGGTCGCCCACGATTATCCCCACCCTGCCTTTGCCCTGGAGGGCCCGGCCTATGGCCGCCCCGATCACCCGACCTTCCTCGTAGCTGTCCGAGCCGATGTAGAAAAGCCGCATCGAGGGTTCGTCGGTGATGGCATCGAAGCTTTCCACGCTCTCCGAGGCGCGAATCGACATCTCGGAGAAGATAGGAGCGAAGCGCGACATGGGGCCGGCGGCGCGGAGCTCTTCCCGTTTGGCCGGCGGCTCGACGCGGGCGGCGAGGTCGCCGGTGGAGAGCTTCACGAGGCCGGCCGCCAGTTTGTCCAGGGTCGAGTTGATGCGAGCTCCCTCTTCGACGAGGCCCCGGGCCGCTTTCGAACCTCCCGCGGCCCGGAACAGCCATGCGGCGACCGAGGCCGCAGCCGCGATCAGGGCGAGGACGACCGCGATCGTGCGCGATCCGTTTCGTGAAAGGGAAATCAGGACCGCCGCCGCGAGCACGAACAGACCCGAGACGGGGAGAAGATATCTCTGAGGGTCTCTGCGCATTGCCGAACAACCACCTTTCGGCGGTACCGATGTTCGCCCGGAAAAGTGCAGCGGACCATCGTACGGTGCCTCGTAGCAATAGTCGACGACAGGGGTGCCGACGTCAAGCGGAAAGCCGGGCACCTTGAGAAGCATCGCCCTCATTCGTTATAGTCTGCCGGCGATGGCAGCGCCCGGTACCGATCGGTATTCTCCTCCGCCCCGTTCGGGTCCGCCCGGAGCGGGGGCGGCCCTGCGCCCGCCCGGAGTTCCGGGGATCTGCATCGCGGCCATCCTCCTTCTGTCGTCCTGCTCGGTCACGCAGAGCATCACCGGGCTTTCGGCCCGCCGCTACGTCGAGTTCCAGTCGCGCGGCCTCGCGATCAATCTCGTGCGCGACCGGTCGGATGCCTGGGGCGAATGGGAAGACCGGGGGGAAGGGGACTTCGGCCTGGTGGCGGGCAGGATCGACGGCACGGGCGAATGTTCGCTGCGGCTGTATTCCGGCGGGGCCGCCGCGGAACCGGCGGTCATCGAAGGCAGGTTGAGCGACGCCGACAGGCGCCTCGAAGGACGGTACCTCGCACCCGAGGGAGGCTCCCCGCGGGATCTCGTCCTCACCGAGAGCGGTGCTCTCGCCGCCGGCATCTACCTGGACCGCGCGGAGGCGGACGGGAGCACGGGAGCCCTCGACTACCGACGTCCGGTCCTTTTCCGCGCCGTCGGCCTGGAACCGAGCTCGCCCGCCCGACTTCGCGACTGGTACCGCGCGCGGTTCGAAGGCGGAGAATCGCTCGACGAGCAGCTCGAGTGGCGGCGCGACGCCTTCGCGGCGAGCTACCGGAAGGTCGTGGAACAGGGGATGAAGCGAGACGGAGATCGATCGGCCCCCCCCTGGTCCTACGAGAGCCGCCAGTTCATCCTGTTTCGCTCCCCCTCTCTCCTGTCCATCGGCACCCGCGCCTCTTCCTATGTCGGAGGCATCCAAGGCGAGGTGGAGACATCCTTTGCCGCGATCGACACGGCCGCGATGCGCGTTCTCGGCGTCGACGACTTCCTGGACGGGGACTGGAAGGACGGCCTCGAGCCGCTTCTGACTGCCAAGCTGCGCCGGGTGCTGGGCCTGCCTCCCGGAGCCTCGCTCGTGTCCGCGGGCTTCTTCGGGGAGAGCCTCCCTCCGGGGACCGACATCGCGATTGTTTCTTCCGGCATCGCGTTCTATTATCGACCGGGAACGATCGCGAGCGCGGAGTCGGGGGATATCTGGATATTCCTCGACTGGGAGAGTCTGGGGCCCTTTCTCAGCCCCGGAGTGCTCGAGCGCTACGGAATACCGGCCGGACCGGCTTCGGGGGGGATCGATTGACCGAAAGCCTCGAAATGTACCTCGAAACGATAAGCCTTCTGCGCGAGCATTCGACCGAAGCCCGCGTTACCGACATAGCGAAGGAGCTCGGCGTCTCCAAGCCTTCGGTCCATTCCGCCCTGCACGAACTCGAGCGCCGCGGACTCATACGCCACGAGCATTACGGCGAGGTGATACTGAGTCCCGAGGGCGAGAAAGCCTCGGCGGAAATCAGGCGACGGCACAGCCTTCTCACGAGATTCCTGCGCGAAATCGTCGGCGTATCCGCGCAGGCGGCCGAACGCGACGCCTGCCGCATCGAGCACTATCTCTCTCCCGAGACCATGGAGCGCATCGCCGCCATGGCCGAGGGCCAGGGCGGGACCGCGTCCGGGAAATAGGCGAATTTCAATGGTCGATCTCGAAAAACTTCGGCCTTTCGAGGTCCCTCAATCTCTGTCCGCGGACAGATCCACGATCCTTCCGCCGGTGAGCTTCGCGAGGAGAGCGAAGCTCAGGGGAACGCCCGTGGCGTCGGTGCCGGCGGCCGGGTAGATCTTCGGATACGTTTCCAGTTCGCGGTCGATGAGAATCTCCACGCCCTCGAGCGCGAAGGGACAGACGCCGCCCGGACGGTAGCCCGTGACGCGCTCGGTCTCGTCGGCGTCGGTCATGGAGACCTTCGAGCCGATCAGGCGCTTGAGCGCCGAGGAGGAAAGGCGCTTGTCGCCGGGGCAGACCACGAGGTGATAGCCGCCCGATTTATCTTTGAACAAGAGAGATTTGGCGATGCGCGCAGTCTCTACGCCTATGCGGCGGGCGGCCATCTCGGCGGTGGGGGTGCTGCCCGGCTCGAACTCGAGCGCCGTGAGCCCGTTGGCCGCGAGCACCGCCCGTACTTTGTCGGGAATCATGGAAGGGATCCTCCTTACGCCTTCTCCACCGCGGCGAGCCACAGCTTGTCGCCCGCCTCGACTGGAGATAGCGACTTATCGGCCCGCGAGTCGGCCTTCTCCCAGGCGACCGCGACCGCGAGAGTCTCGCTGCGGACGAAATCGGTGAAGGAATCGAGCGCGCTCCTGAGCGCCGCGTCGCCCCCCACCCGCAATCGGATGCGGTCGGTCACCTCGAGACCCGATTCCTTGCGCAGATTCTGCACGCCGCGCACGAGATCGCGGACATAGCCCTCCGCGAGAAGTTCTTCGGTGATCTCCGTATCGAGGGCCAGGGTGAGGGTTCCCTCGTTCAGCACCCTGAGGCCCTCGCGCTCGACGCGGGAGATTTCGAGCTTGTTCTTGTCGAGGACGAGGGTATCGCCGGAGGCCAGGGGCAGTTCGAGCCGGGCGCCCTCGAGGATGCCCGCGATCTCGTGGGATGGGAGGGCGGCTATCTTCTCCGCGGCCGCCTTCATCTGCGCTCCCAGATCCTTGCCCAGGATGCGGAAATTGGCCTTGGCCTGGTAGGCGACGAGATCCTCCTCGTTGTCGCGGAAGAGCACCTCTTTGACGTTGAGCTCCTCACGGATGATCTCTTCCATCTCCCGCAGGACGTTCCGTTCGGTCGCGTCGCGGGTCACGAGGTGGAGCTTGGCCAGGGGCTGGCGGATCTTGATGTCGTGCTGCACGCGCAGGGCTCTTCCCATCGACACTGCGTGGCGGACCGAGGCCATCTTGCGCTCGAGCTCCTCGTCGCGGTATCGCGCATCGTACTCGGGCCAGTCGCAGAGGTGCACCGACTCGCTCGCGCCCGCGCGCTTCAGGTTCCGCCAGATCTCCTCGGTGAGGAAGGGCATGACCGGGGCGGTCACGAGGACGAGTCTGGTCATGACCCGGTGGAGGGTCGCGTAGGCCTCGCTCTTGTCCTCGTCGAGGGACTGGGCGTCGGGGCGCGGGGCCGAGCGCCAGAAGCGGCGCCTCGAGCGGCGGATGTACCAGTTGTTGAGACTGTCGATGAAGTCCACGATCGGCGAGATGGTGCGCTGCATGTCGTAGGCCTCGAGGGCGGCGGTCACGCCGGCGACCATGCCCTCGCAGACCGAGAGGATCCAGCGGTCGAGCGGATTGCGCGCATCGACCGGGGCCTCTCCGGCGGCCGTGAAGCCGTCTATGTTCGCGTAGGTGACGAAGAAGCCGTAGGCGTTCCACAGGGGCAGGATGACGCTCTTTAGGACTTCGCGCACGCCCTCGTCCGAGTAACTCAGGTCGTCCGCGCGGGTGACGGCCGAGTTCATGAGGAAGAAGCGCAGCGCGTCGGCGCCGAACTTGTCCATGACCGCGGTGGGATCGGTGAAGTTCCGCAGCGACTTGGACATCTTCTTGCCGTCCTCGGCGAGCACGATGCCGTTGACCACGCAGGCCTTGTAGGCGCGCTCCTTGAAGAGAGCGGCGGCAAGGACGGTGAGCGAGTAGAACCAGCCTCGCGTCTGGTCGAGTCCCTCGCAGATGAAGTCCGCGGGGAAGTGCCGCTCGAAGTGCTCCTTGTTCTCGAAGGGGTAGTGGACCTGGCCGTAGGGCATGGAACCCGACTCGAACCAGCAATCGAGCACGTCGGGTATGCGGCGCATAGTTCCGCCGCATTCGCACTTCGCGGTGATCTCGTCGACGAAGTGCTTGTGCAGGTCCTTAGGTCTCTGGCCGGTGAGCTTCTCGAGCTCGTCCCTGCTGCCGACACAGAGGGTCTTCTTGCAGTCCTCGCAGCGCCAGATCGGAAGCGGATTGCCCCAGTAGCGGCTTCGCGAGATGGCCCAGTCGCGGGCGCCCTCGAGCCACTTGCCGAAGCGGCCGTCGCGGATGTGGGAGGGGACCCAGTAGACCTTCTTGTTCGCCTCGAGCATGGAGCTCTTGATGGGCTCGATCCTGACGAACCAGCTCGAGACGGCTCGGTAGATGAGGGGGCTGCCGCAGCGCCAGCAGTGCGGATAGGCGTGCAGAATCTGCTCGCGCTTGACGAGCTTACCCTCGGCCTTGAGCCTCTCCATGATCGCCTTGTCTGCGTCCTTGACGAAGACTCCCTTGTAGTCGGGCACCTCCTCGGTGAACCTGCACTCGGCATCGACGGGGCAGATCGTGGGCACGCCCGTGCCCTTCAGCACCGCGTAGTCGTCCTCGCCGAAGCCGGGGGCGGTGTGCACGATGCCGGTGCCGTCCTCGGTGGTGACGTGCGCTCCGAGCACGGTGCGGAAGGCGTTCTTCTCGCGCAGCTCGGCGAAATAGGAGAAGAGGGGCTCGTACTCGATTCCCTCGAGCTCGGAGCCCTTCATGCGCCAGAGAATCTCGAGCTTCTCGGGCTCCTTGTAGTAGGCGCCCAGCCGCGACTCGGCGAGCACGTAGAATTCGTTCCCGTCCTTCACTTTGACGTAGTCGATGTCCGGTCCCAGGCAGAGCGCGAGGTTGGAGGGCAGGGTCCAGGGGGTCGTGGTCCAGGCGACGAGGTAGGAGGAGCCGCCCGCCAGAGCGGGATCGGAGAAGCCTTTGGGTACGGCGCGGACCTTGAAGCGCACCGTGATGGCCGGGTCGTGCACATCCTTGTAGCCGCCGAGCTGGACCTCGTGGTTGGAGAGAACGGTAGAGCAGCGCGGGCAGTAGGGGAGGATGTAGTGTCCTTCATAGAGAAGCCCCTTCTCCCACAGAGTTTTCATGACCCACCAGATGGACTCCATGTAGTCGGGATCCATAGTCTTGTAGTCGTGGTCGAAGTCGACCCACCTGCCGGCGCGGGTCATGATCGTCCGCCACTCTTTGACGTAGCGTAGCACCGCGGCCCGGCAGGCTTCGTTGAACTCGGCGATGCCGTAGCGCTCAATGTCGGTCTTGGAGTTGAGGCCGAGTTCCTTCTCGATGATATTTTCTATGGGCAGGCCGTGGCAGTCCCAGCCGAAGCGGCGCTCGACCTTGTAGCCGCGCATCGTCTTGTAGCGGGGCACGATGTCCTTGATCGTCCCGGGCACGAAATGGCCGAAGTGGGGCAGCCCGGTGGCGAAGGGAGGGCCGTCGAAGAAGACGAACTCCTCGGAGCCCTCGCGCTCGGAGACGGATCGCTCGAAGATCCTCCGTTCTTCCCAGAATCGGACAATGTCCTCCTCCATGCGCGGGAAGTTGACTTTCGGATCTACGCTCTTGTACACGATGCTCCTCCTGGGGTATTCCGCCATCGATTCGGGTCGATGCGCGCCGGTCGAAAGAGTATGCCATGGGAGAGAGGGAAATTTCCAGTGAGGGCAGTGGCGAGGCATTTGCGCTGTCAGCCCTTTTCGGCGGGCTTTCCGCCGGGGGGACGCGGATCAGCGGCCGCCCATGTCGGCTTGAAGAGATGATCTATGGCAATGCACCCTCAAACCTCGACGGAACCGGCTGACTAAAGGGGTATATCAGGCTAGTGCCTGGGGCTGCGGAAACAGCTCCCCCTTGGAAACGTGTGAGAAGAATGAAAATGGGGCTCAGCCCGCGCGCTTGACCAGGCTTCTCATCAAGCTCGGCTGGTTTTGGCGTATCCGCCCCAGCGCCATCGCCAGCATGACAATGAAGGCTATCGTCACCCTGGCCTCCATTTTGTCCTTTCCACGGATGTAGTGGTGCTCGAACATGAAAGCTCCGTCGATACGCGAGTTCACCCGCTCCACGGCGGTCCGCATGTCGTACAAACGTGCCCACGTATGGCTCGACCGCGCTACGGGCGTGAACACCCTCCGATCCTCGGAGAGTGGAATGCGGATCTGCCGCCCTGTCGTGCATTCGGCCTGTCCGGCGCAGCTGAGTCCCTTCGCGCGGGCCGGGCAGAGGTACTTTAGGCTCTCCCGATCGCGCTCGTAGCCACCGTAACACATCGCGTGCGGCGTGAGCGTCTTCGGACAGAGGCACGATACGTTCCCGCGGTGGTCGTACACCACATTCGTGCTGCCGTTCACCATCTTCGTCTGCTCGCCATCCTTCCAGAGGTTCCGGATATCGATGATGGGGGCGATGCCGAGTTCGTCGTGAGCCTTGATGATAATCTTCCCGTCATCATAGCCTTTGTCGGCGCTCAGGTGCTTCGCTCGCTCCGCGACCGTCGGCGCACGCTGCGCGAGCTCATCGAGCATTTCGAGCGCGACCGGCTGTTCCGCCACCGATGCCTTCGTCAGGCGGAAGTCGACGGGAAGCTCGTAGCGGGAATCGACGATCAGGTGGAGCTTGTAGCCGAACCAGCTCGTGACCTTCTCCCAGGACTTCCCCTTCGCGTTCACGCCCGAATAGGTCTTCACTCCCCAGTCGGCGTCCGTGTCGCGACGTCCATCGGCCGTTTTCTTCTTCTCTTCATCGCTCACCGGATTCCCAAAGCTCGGCAGCTTCTTCCCGTCCATCGCGAGTTCTTCGCCGAAGTCGGGCACGGCCTCGCCGACCGCGCCCACCAGTTGCTGGAAAATGCCGCCCACTTCGTTCGAATGCCGAAGAAGCACTCTGAAGAACCGTGAATATGCCCATGCGGGCGGGACCGCGTCCGGTCCCTTGAGCGGGTCGAAGCCGCACAACTCAAGCAGCATCCCGTTCCTCGACAGTTCCCGCCGGAGGCTTTCGATGCTCGGATGCTGAAAGACCACGCCAGCGAGAAGGGAGTTCCACATGGCGCGTACCGGGTACTCGTTCCGCCCTCGAAACCGTTCGGTTTCCAGGAGCTTCGCGAGCCCCTCGTCCGGCACCGTGTCGAGCACGAGCCTGAGCCGCTCCAGGTCGCCAAGCTCGTCGATTTCCTTCCACCCAAACAGCCGCCGTTGTGCTATCCTTGCCATGCGCCCCTCGCTCTGGTTGTGTTAGCACCATGAGTATCTCATGGATCAACCGACGCGGGGCGTTTTTCATGCCCTCTTCAGAGAACGTGGGGTGAAAATCCGTGTTCCCTTGTCTTCACCCCATCCAAACCGGCGATTCCTCAAGGTTTTCGGGGTAATTGATTTCTATGCCCCAGCCCTTTTCATTTCTGGGCAAGAAGTTCGGAGCAGCGCAAATGCCTCGTGGCGCGCTAGAAGAAGATCTGGATCGTGGCCCCTGCCTGGACCGTTATCCCGGCTCCGGCCTGGATGGCGATCGTCGTCGCTCCCTCCTGGCCCCAGGCCGCTTTGCCGTAGAGCGATACCGTCGCGTTCTGGGCGGCGCTGATCGCGGCGATGAGCGTGGCCGAGCCCGATTCGCCGACGAGGTCCCAGATGCCCGTCGCGGAAATGTTCACGAACTCCGAGGCCTGCCATGTCAGGTCCCCGTACAGGTTCTGCGAGTCGGGGAAAAGGAGATCGGCCGCCGCCCCTCCGCCGTTGTAGTAGTATTCGGCGGCGAAGATGAAATCTCCCACGCCCCAGTCGGCTCCTCCCGCGACTTCCCAGTTCCCCGCCGCGCCCGAATCCGGCAGGGCGTACAGGAGGTCTCCGTAGAAGCTCAAGCCGAGATCGGCCTTGAAGTCCGCGCCGACGCTGCTGGTTCCCGCCGCTCCGTTGCGCGCGGCGGAAAGGGCGGAATCCACGCCGAGGACCATGCCGGAGAGTCTCGCCGAATAGAGCCCCTGTGCGGGAAGAGTGGTAGGCGCCGCGGCCAGATCGAGCCCTCCCGTCGCCCCCAGGGGAAAGGTGAGGCGGAGCGCGTCGCTGCCCAGCCGTACCGGCGAGAGCCCCGTCAGATCCAGCTCGGTGTCGGTGAAGATGTCGGTCGGGCTCCAGAGCGCGCCGCGCTCGTAGTTGATGACCTGCCGCCCCGCGGTGAAGGATGCCCAGTCCGCATCGTACTTGACGTAAAGCGTCCGTACCCGCGCGGCTGCCAGAAGGTCCGGCCCTCCCGGAGGCCGCGCCGCCGGGACGAAAAGCTCGTCCGTGGGAACGGCTCCGGCCTGGATCAGGAGCCAGGCATTCTGGGCGGCGGTTCCGTCGAGCACGGCAGCCTCCAGGGAGGCGCTCGCGCGCGCGCGGCTGCCCTTGGCGTCGAGCGAAAGACCGAGGGTCGTCGAGGAGCCGTAGCCCAGGTCGCTCCAGGCGGGCTCGCCCGAGCCCGAGTAGCTCGCATAGGCCTGCTCGATCACCGAGCCGCCTATTATCGTGTTCGAGCTCGTCCGGGGCGCAGCCTGGGTCGTGCTTTCGGCGGCGGACTGCGCGGCCGCGGGCGGCACGGCGAGCGCCGCGACAGCGAGCGCAGCCGCGACTACGACCGCCGTGCCGGCCGCCGGCACGGCGAAGGCCCTGCCTCTCATGAGAATCGCCTCATTTCGTGAGCGCCGACATCGTGAACTGCCGGTCGTCGAGCGGCACGTCTATCTCGATCCGGCTCATCGCGAAAATCGTCTTGGTGTCGTTTCGGAGCTTGGATACGAACTCGGTGCGGGTGGGGTACCAGCGCTCGCCGATGCGCTGCACTTCGAGCGTGGCGCTCGTCTTGATCAGCATGCCCGACTTCGCGTACATCTCCTCCTTGAGCATGATGTAGCGCTCGGCGTCGACCCACATGAGACGTCTGTCGTAGGCTGCCGTGGGCACCTTGGCGTCGAGCCGCAGGATGTAACAGTCCCGGCCGTCCACCGTCCCCCGGCCTTGCAGAGAGGCCCTGTACTTGGCCTTGAAATCCTGCGACTCGAGGGCGTCTTCGTAGGAGACGTCCGAGCCCATCATGCCTTGCCTGAGGAGATAGCCCGATATCTTCACCGTATCCTGTTCGGCGGGGAAGTATATCCACAGGTTCTGTCCGAGCTTGAGGTAGCGCGTCCCCCGGTCCTCGGGATTGGTGAACTCGGCGAAGGCCTTGTCCGAGCCCCTCGCCACGGCGTCCATGGTCTTGTACCGGGTTTCGCCGCCGATCGTTATCTCCATGCGACCCGAATAGCGGATGTCGCGGTAGGACATGTTCGCGTCGAGGCGGGCCAGTATCTCGTCCGCGCTCGGAGCGGGGGCGGGGTTCTGCGCCGATCCCAGGGCGAGGGCGAGCGAGGCGAGGGTCGCAAGAATTCCGAAGCGCTTCATGTGCATCCTCCACTGTTCAGACGGAACGTATGGCCTCTATCGGGTCCATGAGCGCCGCGCTCCTCGAGGGAAGGAAGGCGACGATGGCCGAAATCGCGACACCCATGCAGAAGAGGGCCAGGATCTGCAGGGCGTGGACGCCGGGCCGGATGACGTTGTCCATGGGCAGGCCCGCATTCGCGGTGATGCTCGAGAAATCGATCCCGTGGACGGCCAGCAGGGCGTTGAGCCCGGTTCCGAGAAGGGCTCCGACGATGCCGCCTATGAGTCCGAGCATGGTCCCCTCGGCGAGAAACAGACCCAGCACTCTTCGATTCTCCATGCCCATCGACTTGAGAATGCCGATCTCCCGCTTGCGCTCCAGGACCACCATCATCATGACATTGGCGATGATGAAGGCGCCGAGGAAGGCGATGATCAGCTCGATGACGAAGTATACCTGTCCGACCATCTGTATGATTCGGGCGGTGTCGCCGATGCCGGTCCAGCTGCGCACGGAGAGCCCGTCGAAGCCGTCGGCCTTCAAACCGACCGCGATCGTCCGCGCGGCGCCGTCGGAGTCGCGATAATCCTTGAGCATCACGAGCACCTGGGAGGCGCCCTTTCCCAGGCCGAGAAGCTCGCGGGCATCGTCGATGCCCACCTGGAAGGTGGAATCGTCGAAGGTGTCGACGCCCGTCTTGAAGAGGCCGGATATGAGGAACTTCTTGAAGCCGAGTCCATAGTCCGCCTTCTCGGTCACCACCTTGAGCTCGTCGCCGACCTTGAGCCCCAGATCCTGCGCGAGCAGGGAGCCGACGATCGCCGTGCCTTTGCGGTCGCAGTAGGAACCGCCGGGGAGGATCCGCCGGTCGAGCATGAGAAGACTCCGCTCGGTCTCCGGATCGCCGCCGATGCCGCGGGCGGCCTTCGTCGCCGAGGCCGAGGAGAGGACCACGCCGAATTGCACGCGGGGGACCACCATGTCGATCTTCCCCCTCAGGTCGGGGATATTTTCGATCGCCGCGATCACGGCGCCGGAATCGGCCAGCGCCGCCGAGGCGGGCATGAAGATCTCGCGCTCCGCGTAGGCCTTGGTGACGATGCTCACGTTCCCGGTGCTGTCCTTGATGATGTTGCGCGTCATCGACTCCATCACGCCGGAGATGAAGCCGTCGGCGAAGATCACCACCAGTATGGAAATGGCGACCGAGAGGATCGCCAGGAGGCTGCGCCTCTTGTTGCGGCCCAGATTCCTCAGGGCCATGTCCAGGCTGTTCATCGTTCGTCCTTCCTATTGGAACCTGAGGGCCGAGGTCGGTTCGAGCTTGGCCGCCCTGCGCGCCGGTATGCGCGCCGCGACGAGGGCCACGACCAGGCCGAAGAGAAAGCCGGTGATCATGGTGCGCGGGTTCCATTCTCCGTGGAGAACCCCTGAAAGCGGCAAAGAGCCCACCGCGCTTCCGAAGGCCGCGAGATTGACACCCTTTGCGATCAGAATGAGATCGAAAAGAGCGCCCAGAGCGACGCCGAGGAGAGAGCCGATCATTCCCAGGGCCAGGCCTTCGAGCGTGAAGAGTCTCGAGATCTCGCGTCTGGTCATCCCGTAGGCGCGCAGAACCCCGATCTCCCGTATCCGGGAGTACACCGACATGAGGATGGTGTTGACGATTCCCACCGCGGCGATGACGAGCACGACGAATATGAGAATGAAGGAATACTTGGCCTTGGCGTTGCGGACGGAGAGATAGTCCCTGGCCAGGTAGGCTATGGGGTCCACCCGCAGTCCGGGGAGGGCCGAACGGAGCGAGGCCGCGGTCTTCTCTCCTTGGGCGATCGCCGCGTCGAGGGTCGCGGCGCGGGGAAGCGAGGCGTCGATCTCCGTCGCGTAGTCGGTCTTGGCGGGAGGCGTCACAAGGAGGGCTCGAGCGTCCGCGAGAGACATGAAGAGCCCGGAGCCGTTCACTTCCGGAGCCGGAGTGTCGACGATGCCTGAGATGATGTATTCGTCCGCATCGGTCACGTCGTCCACTGTCTGCGCGGAGATGAGCACCGAATCGCCCACCTTGAAGCCGAGCTCCTTGGCGAGCAGCGAGCCCATGACGACCGACTTCTGCCCGCCGGGCAGGAGCCAGGTCCCCGAAACGATCGCCGAGGAGAGCTTGAACACCCTGGTGTCGGCGGAGGGGTCGACCCCGTCGGCGATGACGGGGATCTCGTCGTTGTAATTCGAAACGCTCGCCACGAAGCGGATCCGCGGCGCCGCGGCGATTCCCCGCTCGTCCAGGACGGACAGGACCCTTTCGGTGTCGGGCAGGGGCTTGTCGAGCGGTGTCGCCTGGATATCGTCCACGTAAGCCGGGGTGCGGACCTTCAACGAAGAGAGCGTGTAGTCGCTCATGTTGTCGACGGCCATCCTGTCCATTCCCGCGAGCATCGAATCGAAGACGATGAACACCGAGATGCCGGCCGTCATGACGATCGCGGTGATGATCGTCCGGCGCCTGTGCCTGAGGGTGTTCCTCAGGGCAATCTTCCAGAGGGTGCCCATGTCATTTCCTCTCGTCGCCCGTGAGTCGGCCGTCGCGGATGGTGACGATGCGTCTCGCGTGCTCCATGACGAGGCGATCGTGCGTGGAGAAGACGAAGGTCGTGCCTCGCTCGGCGTTGATCCTGCGCATGATCTCCACGATCTCTTCGGCGGTGTGGGAATCGAGGTTGGCGGTGGGCTCGTCGGCGAGCACCACGAGGGGGCGCTTGACGAGGGCCCGCGCGATGGCCACCCGCTGCTCCTGCCCGCCCGAAAGCTCGCGCGGGTAGCGGCTTTCCTTGCCTGCCAGTCCCACCGCGGCGATCATATCGTCCGAGCGGGCGCGGATGTCTCCGTTCGCGAGCTTCCGTTCGATGAGGAGAGGCAGCTCGACGTTCTCGCGCACGGTCAGGACGGGGATGAGGTTGTAGGACTGGAACACGAAGCTGATCCGTTCCCTGCGATAGGCGGAGAGGCTCTTTTCGCCGAGAGAGCGCAGCTCCTGTCCGTCGTAGATCATGCGCCCTTGGGTGGGCGAGTCCAGACAGCCGAGGATGTTGAGCAGCGTCGTCTTGCCCGATCCCGATGGGCCGACGATGGTCAGGAACTCTCCTGCCTCGATGTCCAGATCGACCCCGTCGAGGGCCCTCACTTCGTTGTCGCCCTTGCGATAGATCTTCGTCACCTGTTCCAGATGCAGAGCCGCCATGTCATTCCCCCTGTCTCCGCCCTTTTGAGGCGGCGCTTGCCGTCCGTTTTCTGCCCGACCGATCCGCCGCGGGGGGCGTTGCGGCCGAGCTCCCTCGGAGCGAAGCCACGATCACCTCGAGCTCGCCCAGGTAGTCCGTGAGGGCCTGCTGCCCACGCACGGTCAAGCCGATCCCCGTATACGGCTTATTCTCGATGAAGCGCTTATCGATCTTCACGTAGCCCGCCTCTTCGAGCGTCCGAAGCTGAACGGAGAGGTTGCCCGCGCTCATGCCGAGCTCTTCCCTGATCTCCGTGAACCCGGTCTCAGCCTTGTCCGAGGAGGCGAGATAGGTGAGGATCATCAGCCTGGCCCGCTCGTGAATGACCTTGTCGAGGTCCAGGGCCGCCAGAGCCCGACGGGAACCTGTCGAGCCACTACGTGACCCCCCCGGATTGGCGTCCCCGCTCATGAGGGGCTTCCCCGCCGCGTGCCGACCAGTCCGACGAGGCCGTAGATGACGAGCGCTCCGCCCCAGATGATGCCGGACCAGAGAAAGGGCATCGCCTCGATGAAGAACAGAGAAGCGAGGCCGGAGATCAGGGCGTACCAGCCGGTCAGCAGGAACTCCAGGCGCTGTACCATGAGCCCGAGAGCATTGCAGGCGAAGGCCCAGGAAACGGCGACGCCCGCCACCATCAGCCAGGGGTGCCCCGCGACGATCGTCACGACCGGCACGAACAGCATGCAGATTACGGCCGGAAGGATGATATGCACCCAGGTGCTCCCGTATACGGCCCGCAGCACCGTCCGGTAATTGGCCCCTTCCGCAAGGCTCCTCGCACGCCGCGAGAAAAGGGTCCATTTCAGGACGGCGCCGGCCGCAACGAGACCCCCGAACAGAAACCAGGCGAGGGTCTTCCAGTGCGAAGGCACCGCCGCCGGCGATCCGTACTTCGCGATCAATACCTGAGCGGCGATGCAGAAAAGGATTATGAGCAGACCGTAAATCAGACCGTACATGGGATAGAAGCGGGTCGACACCACTTCGCGCAGGAAGGGATTGTTGCGCTTCACGGCCCGCTTGAGCTCCTCCACGTCGTGCAGGAGGCTTTCGAACTCGGACTGATCCATGGCTTCCTCCTGAAAACTAGTTTATCGCATAAACTAGTTTAGATATGCATCTTTTTTGGGGGAAGTGTCAAGTGCTACCGATTGTCAATGTCACGTAAACTGTTTTATTGCCGGGTCAGTAAGTTCCTGAGCTGGAATGCCAAGGAGGCAGCCATCGAGAGCCCATTCTCCAATACCGAGCCCGAGTGTTTCCATGAAGCACCGATCACTCTATTCGCGAAAATAGAGCTGAGGGTGGGTTCAGTGCACACTGATTTTCCTTCCGGCCCGAGTGGGCAAGTCACCTTGGTTTAGGAATTTTGCTAAAATCGTCGAAAGGACATTAAGCTCTTCAAGAGTGAAGGGTCTGAAGAACCTGCTTTCGAATGCAACGACTAGCTCATTGGCCTTTGCAAGCAGGGCTTCACCCGTGTTAGTCAGGTTGATTTTCTGAAATTCGTCCATGTGTCTCGTGGTTTGCTCGTTCGAGCAGTCCACTCCTATTCAAAGTTATGATGATTGCGTTCATCGTCTGCGGTGTTACGAAGCACCTTCTGGCTAAATCTGCATTGGAGATTCCCGGGAACTCAGCGAGCTCACACAAAATGGCGTATTGAGGTGTTGTAATCCCCAGGGACCTCAGTGTTTCGTCCATCCCCTGACGAATCTCGTGTTGTGCCATCTTGATGAGATACCCGACATGTTTACTCGCCCGAAATCGATCCGTATCAACCTCCTTGACATGTCAGCATCCTGACAATATATTATCAGGGTACTGACATTCTACCACGAGGAGTAATCTATGGCAACAGTCAAAGGTCCCGATTTTATCGCTCTCCAGGTCCGCGATTTGGACGTTTCCGCAGATTTTTACTCAAAAAAAGTAGGCCTGCAACTTGCTCCTCAAAGCCCTCCAGACGCACGACTGTTCAAGACTATGCCCATACCCTTTGCCGTTCGCAAACCTCAAGTCGACCTTTCTGCTGTTCCAAAACTCGGCCATGGGGTAGCTCTCTGGTTTCTCTGCGACAACTCTCCCGAGCTTTACGCTCAGTTGAAAGCGAGAGGAGTTGAAATTCTTTCGGAGCCTATTCCCGGGCCGTTTGGCCTGACATTCCAGTTCAAAGACCCTGACGGATACATCATCACTGTACATGATAGGCCATGAATTGGAAAACTCGATATATGTGGTACCCGTTCCACCGCGGCCAATCCGCGTCGGTGTATCAGGGAGGTCACTTCATATTGTCCAAGAGGTATGTTTTGAGTGATACGATGGACAGTCATAGAGCAAGCATCCGAAGCGGTATCGCAATAGAGTGGGTCTCGGTAGTCTGGATGATGGTCGAGGCCGTGGTTGCGATACTTGCGGGAATCATGGCGCATTCAGTCGCCCTCGTTGCATTCGGTGCGGACAGCGTCATCGAGTTGGTTTCCGGTGGTGCTCTCCTCTGGCGACTTTACGTTGAGGCAAATCTCGCTGATATCGAGCATGTCGAGAAGGCAGAAAAAACGTCCTCCTGGATAGTCGGAATAGGTCTTCTTTTGATCGCTTTCTACATTGCCGTCGCCGCAATACGCTCTCTCGTATTGTGCGAAGGCCCGGAAACCGCGCCTCTCGGCATCGGAATTACCTCAGCCTCGAGTATCCTCATGCCTCTCATTGCAGCGAGCAAAAAGAGAATTGGGCGTCGCATCGGCAGTCGCGCCCTGGAATCCGATGGCTCATGCAGCATGGTGTGCGCCTATATGTCGTGGATTGTGTTAGGTGGAGCTCTTTTCACCGCTTTTGTCGGATGGTGGTGGATCGATGCGATAGCTGCCTTGGGACTCGTCTATTTTGTTGTTCACGAAGGGTTTGAATCCATCGAAAACGCCCGAAATGCTCTTGGAGAAAAGTCGTAGTATGAATCATACAAACCTGGACCCATGGGTCCATTCACTCTCACGCCCATCAAGGGGACCTGAATCTGCGATCCGCATATTGTCGCTTCGCACCTTAGACTGACAAATCTTCGCGCGCTTTTCTGACTCTCATAATCCGCTGACATTGCGAAAACTCCAAGCGCCCTTGGGATGACGGGCGCTACGCGGCGCCTAGAAGATCTTGCTCAAGGCGGCCCTGACATGCTCGGCGGTGGCAATGGGACAATGTTCCATAGCGGCAGCCACGAGAGCGCCGCGTGCGAGGGTACCGACGCGGAGGAGCAGACCGCCGGAACTCTGAAAGTAGGGCGCCAGGTCGGGAGCCGTCTTCATACATTTCCGGCAAGGCCTGGCTTGAAGACGCGCCTATGACGGGACGCCGAAATATCCGCCCGAGGCCAGGTCTTCCAGCAATCCCGCTTGGGTCGGGGACCAGTTCAGCGCTTCTCGAGTCAGGTGGCTCGAGGCTGGGCAGTCCATCCCGGCCAACAGTCCCAAGAAGGGACCCAGGGAGGCGACTGCGCCCCACGATGACTTGGACACTGCGGGGACCCCGACTCCCCTGCCGATAGCCGTTGCAAGGGCGCCGAAGGTCACGCCTTCGTCTCCGACCCCATGGTAGATACCCCCGGCGACCCCCTTCTCGAGGGCCAGCCGGAAAAGCCGGGCCGCGTCGAGTCGATGGACGGCGGCCCAACGTTGCCGCCCGTCGTGGACGTATACGGCAGCCTTATTCTTGTGTGCCCGAGCGACGAGCCAGGCCATGAAACCCTTGTCACCCTCTCCGTGGACTGATGGTGCCAGCCGGATCACCGAGGCCCTCACTCCTCGGTCGGCCCAGGCCAGGACAGCCTGTTCAGACTTCCGAGGCACTTTGCGGTAATCGGGGATGTAGTCTTCGGTCAAGACTTGGCCACGCCGGAGGCCGATGACCGCCCCGGCGACCACGAGCGGTTTGCCCGTCCCCGCGAGGACTGAGCACATCGCGTTTATAGCTTTGGCATCTTTGCCGGGCGCAAAGAGGAACCCGGGAAAGGTGTGGACGAAGGCGAGGTGGATGACTCCATCGGCGGCGGCAGCCCCGGCCTTCAGGGCGGCGAGATCCTCCAATGTTCCCCGGTGGACCTTGGCTCCAGCAGCTCGCAGCTTGTCGGCTCCCTGATCACTACGGGCCAAACCGGTCACCTCATGGCCGGCCTGCAACAGTTCCCGGACGACGGCCGAGCCGATGAATCCCGTGGCTCCCGTGACAAAAACGTTCATCATGCTTCTCCTTGATTCGCGCGTCCATATTTTTGAATATAAACAGCGGCAAATTCCTCCGCAAAAACTCTTAATTTCACCTTGCCCATCTGTGGTTTGCTCTTGTGAAAATTAAGAAGTGATGCACCGCTATGGGTTATCGCTTGCATTTCCACCATTTGCTCCGCAAGCTGTAGAGGCATGTTCGTCATTTTCAATCCTTGCAACATTTGTTTATCTGAAATCAAGGCCCATTTCAAATACGGCTTCCCGATTGCCGTACCGATAATTCTTGCCGCTTCATTGCACGTCATTTCTTCGCTTCCCACATAGCGTATTTTTGTCTTTCCGGTCGGTGGATTCATTAGTTCTTCCGCCACTGCCTCGGCTATATCTTTTGGCGAAACAAAAACGGTTCTATCGTTGCCGCCATAATTTCCCATCAGTAGCCCCCTCTTTCCTGTAAGCAAGGCCATTAAACCGGAATAGCGAAGGGTCAGAAATGCACCGATAAGGCCCTTGCCCCTTATCATGTCCATCGAAGAATAAAAATTACTGTAAAAAGAGGCAGGTCGCATAATCGTAATTGATGAATTTGGTAGTTCGCTAAAGATGCTTTCTATATTTTCATCTTTAAGCAAATCAGCAGCCCACCCGCTCAAAACCACTACACGCTTTATCTCTGCTTGCTTTATTGCCTGGGAATAATTATTGGCTATTCTCCGCATATAACCAGCCTGGTCTAATTCCGTAAAACTAAAAGGAATCATGCAATACACGGCGTCGGCATCTTTAAATGCGTTCGCGAGAAATTTCACGTCTTCCAATCTGCCGGTGGCAGCGGTGGCCCCCAGTGCCTCAATGTCTTTTTGCTTTTCCGGCTTGCTGCTGATAACTATAACCGATTGCCCTCGTTGAATTAATTCTTGTGTCAGCGGTTTACCGATGTTGCCCAGGGAACCTGTTACGATAATTTTCATAGTGTCACTCCTGGCGGCCGCACCGGACCACGATTTTCCCCACGTTATTGATCCCTCCCAAAAAGGCTTCGAACGCCTCTTGCAATGGCTCGGGAGCAAAAGGCACGATCTGGGTCACCACCGGCTTCAGCTTTCCCTCCTCATACCACGCCACCGCCTGCTTCATGCCGGCCACAAGCTTGTACATTTGCGCAATGTAGACCGGGTCGGTGCTGTACCTGCCACAGTCGGTGATCACTATGTTTGCCCCGCGGCCTTCCACGACTGATGTCATGTCCTCGATGCCGAAGGCCGTGAGTTGCATCGGGGTGCCGAGGCGGATGTATTCGCCCCCGGACGCCACTACCGCGGCCGATACGTTGTAGGAAGCCTGGGAATAGGTCGAATCGTAGACGAGGTCCGCACCCTGTCCACCGGTGAGGTTCATGATCTCGCGCACGACGTCCTGGCGGGAGTAATCGACTATGTGGTCGACGTGAAGTCGCCCGAGAAGATCGAGGGATGCCGCCTTGCCGGCGCTCCCGATGACCTTCAGCCCGTGGAGCTTGGCGATCTGCACCGCAAAGTGTCCCACTCCCCCCGCGGCGCCGGCGACATAGATGGTTTTTCCTTGATGTCGCCCAATGTCGCCGGTGATGACCAGCGACTCGTAGACGGTCAGGAAAGCGATTCCGAACGTGCTGGCTTCCCGGGCCGGAACGGCTCCTCGCAGCAGAACTCTTTCTTTCTTGGCGACGAGGTACTCGGCAAAACAGCCGCCGGCACCCGTATTCCCGAAGACTTGGTCTCCCACCTCGAGCCCGCCTTCGCTTCCCACCTCGACGACCTCGCCGCCGAAGTCGAAGCCCAGGACGTAGGGGGCGGGAAGTTGGAAGCGGTTCATGCGGGCCATCATCGGGTCCATCTTGTTGATGGACGCGTAGTCGACACGGATCAGCACCTCGTCTTTGTCGAGGGACGTAATGATCTTTTTGAGCAGGCTTACTGCCGCGCCCGGTTGCTCGATCGCGAGAGCGTTGAAGGAAAATGGAAAGGTCATGTCTGTGCTCCTATACGTCAATACTTGACCGCAGCCGCGGTCATTCGGTCTTGCTTCGTCCCGAGTCTTAATTTACAGTCTCCAGGAACGACGGAAAAGATGTAAGCTTATCGTAGGAGCGAGACTAACAGGATGCCCAAGAAGGCCGATGATAACGCCCTGGGGAACTTTCTCAGGGACCGGCGCCGTAGGATCGACCCGGCCAGCCTCGGCTTCCCCACGACACGTAGGCGCACCCCGGGCCTGCGCCGGGAAGAGGTGGCCCTGCTGGCCAGCATGAGCCCCGCCTGGTACACCTGGCTCGAGCAGGGTCGGGGCGGTACTCCTTCGACCGACGTCCTCGACCGACTGGCGCGGGGCCTGCGCCTTACCGAAGCCGAGCGGGAGCACCTCTACCTACTCGCCCAGAACCGGCCCCCGGAGCTTGTCGCGCGGGAACCCGACGTGGTGGGCCCTGGTTTACAGCACATCCTCGATTCGCTCGAGCTAAGCCCTGCGGCCATCCGCAGCTCGGCCTGGGATGTGTTGGCCGCCAACCCGGCTGCGCGTGTCGTCTTCGGGCCGGAGGACGAGGTGCCTGATCGGTACAATATCTTGGAGAACTTCTTCGCTCAGGTTGACCAGAAGGGCAAAGACCTCGAACCGACCTGGACCTCGGTGGCCCGCGCTGTGGTGGCCCAATTCAGAACCGAGGCCTTCCAGGCAGGCTTCGGACCTCGCGCTCAGGAAGTGGTCGAAGGCCTGGTCCGGCGCTCGCCCGAGTTCCGGCGACTGTGGAGCGAACTCGACGTCGGGCTGCACTTGGAACCGATCAAGACCTTTGTTCTGCCTCGTCGGGGGTCCCTGACGTTCGAGGTAGCGACTTTTTCGATCGACGGGCACCCCGGGCTGAAACTGGTCATCTTTACCCCGGCAAGCAACGAAGACCGGCTCCGGGTACAACAGTTGTTGGACGAGTCAAAGACCAGACACGCGACTGCGACCCGAGCGAGTCGTGACATTGGTCCTGTGCCTTAGCACAGAGGACAATCGCGTTCTCATCTTCATCATAGTTCAAATACCTCGGCATGACTTGGAAAAAATCTTTTGGCCCCTCGACTCTCTATCAAGGCCCAACTTGCCAAAGATTCGCTGTCATCTGCCATAATCTGACTTTTGGGGTGAAGGTCGCCAATCAGGGCTTCGTAGTTTTTTGAAATGAAAGTAATGCTATCGCGCGAATGTCCGGGAGTTTTGACCGCCTCTCCGTGGACCTCAATTTGCTTGCACACTTCATTGAAGCTCTCAATTGATATTCTGTTAACTTTTTCTTTGTCTATTTTTTTATAACTTTGATATTCCTTGTTCTTGAGTATTATCCGTTCCATTCCATCGATCGTTTCAAATTGATCACCAAAGACGAAGCACTCTATTCCGGAGTTTAGGAACTCACTCAGCAGGCCCGCATGATCCATGTGCATATGGGAGACGACTGCCCAAGCGACACTTTCGTACCGCAATCCAATGGTTTTCATCATCCTACAGTATTCGTAAAGGGTGCATGGCCATCCGGCATCGAAAGCCATCAACTTTCCAGATTTTCCGGTCAAGAAATAGCAATTTGTGTTGTGGTACCTAAAATACTTCATAGAATTCCTTCGCGCCCGGAGGGTCCGGCTGGCGGCCTTTCCCATTTTCCTTAGCTTATCGGGGACTTGTCGGCACCGCCAAGGTCCCCTCTTGGCGGTGGTTTGGAGTTACCACGGCGTTTCGCCATTGACATCCTGGAAAGTTCCCGAGGGGCCGTCAGTGCCAACGAGCGACAGACGCACTGGCGCGACTGCACCTTGTTCAGGCGTCAGGTTCCCCTGATGATGACTGAGGTCCGTGTCGACATAGCCGGGGCTGACGGCGTTGATCTTGATCGGTGTATCGCGCAGCTCCTTCGCGTACTCAAGAGTTATTGAATTGAGCGCGGCCTTTGACGAATTGTAAGCCAACAACATCAATTTTGAATATTGCGAATTGGGGTCGGCGGCGAAAGCCAGTGAACCCATAGTGCTCGACAAGTTCACGACCCTGCCGGCTGTAGATTTCCTGAGCAATGGAAGCATCGCGTTCGTGACAGCGACGACGCCGAATACGTTAGTCTCAAAAGTCTCCCTTACCGTTTGAACCGAGGTTTCGCTCGGTTTTTGCCCGCGTTCGCGCGAGATGCCGGCATTGTTTACCAGGATGTCCAAGAGTCCATAGGTATCGGCGATCGTTGCTGCAGCCTTTCCCACAGAAACCTCGTCGGTGACATCTATCAGGATCGGGTGAGCCTCATAGCCTTCCTTCCGAAGCCTTTGGACTGCCTCTTTCCCGCGATCACCGTTGCGTACTCCAACCAGCACAGTAACTCCTTGCTTACCTAGCTGGCGCGCGATTTCAAACCCTATACCCTTGTTGGCTCCGGTCACCAAAGCGACCTTGTTGTGAATTGCTTCTGCCATTTGCTTCCCTCCATGGAGTAGGAAGATAGTGATTAATGTAGCTCGTGTCAACATTGTTTTCTGGAGAAACATTGCCGGCTTGTTCATGGCACTGGGCGTGCGTATAATCAAAGCAGAAGGGATACCGTGTCGGAAGACGTGCACTCACAACGAAAAGCGTATCATCACGGAGATCTGAGGAATGCTCTCATTCAAGCCGGCAGAGAGGCGCTGTCGCAGGGGGGGAGCGATGGCTTTGATCTTCGGGAGGTAGCGCGAAAAGCGGGAGTTAGTCATGGGGCTCCTTATCGGCATTTCGCCGACAAACAAGCTCTCATTGCAGCCATTGTCGAAACAGGATTCAGGGAGCTCGCGGACGGACTCGAAAAGTCTCTTACGCAAGCCGTCAAGGATACCTCAGAAAAACTCGGGATCGTTGCAGTGGCCTACGTTCGGTTCGCAGTTCGAAATCAATGGCTGATGCGCGAGATGTTCTCCGCCCGGAATGGTGGAGAACAGAATATGGAAATTCACGCAGCCGAGAAGGCTGTCTATCGCATCTACAGCGGAGTCATAAGGGCAGGACAAGAAGCAGGCGAAATAGGGCAAGGAGATCCGAACGCTCTTGCAGGTGTTTTTTGGGCACTTATGCACGGTATGGCGACGCTCATCATCGATAATCAGGTCAGCCCTTATGCCGAAGGCGACGAAGGGATTACGCGCTTCGTGTTAAGCGGCGTCAATACAATCTTTCAGGGCATGCGCCTTTACCCATTAATGGAAACACGAAGACAAGTTATTGAAGGAGGATTAGATGCCACATAGCCCGCTCAGAACTCTATCAACAGGCCTGGGCTTCGGCGAGTCGCCGCGATGGCATGATGATCGCTTATGGGTGGCCGACTGGGCCGCGCACGAACTTCTCGCCATACATCCTGATGGAGGTAAGGAGGTGGTGCTACAGACATCGTTCAGCCCCTTCACTTTCTCGATTGATTGGCTGCCCGATGGCCGTCTGCTCCTTACTTCCGCGGGAGAGCAGCCGCTATTACGGCGAGAACCTGATGGCGGTTTAGTGCCACATGCCGACCTTCGCGGTCTCAACATTTTGGGCGCTAATGAGATTGTCGCCGATAGTCGCGGCAATGTGTACATGAATTGTATCGGCTTTGATCTGATGGCTGGCGAGAAGCCGAAACCCGGTTCCATAATCTTCGTTACTGCCGATCGCTCAGCGAGAAAAGTTGCCGACGGCCTGATGTTCCCAAACGGGATGGCAATTACGCCAGATAACAAAACACTGATTGTCGCCGAGTCATATGCAAATCAACTTACGGCGTATGGCATCACGGAAACGGGCGATTTGTCCAGTCGACGCGTTTGGGCTCGGGTTGGTGAATATCATCCGGACGGCATTTGTTTAGACGCGGAAGGTAATGTTTGGTTCGCTGATGTTGCAAGTAAACATTGCGTACGGGTACGTGAGGGAGGAGAAATACTCCAAACTATAGAGGCAGACCGAGGGTGCTTTGCCTGTATGCTTGGGGGCGACGATGGGCGAACGCTGTTCATCGTAACCAACGAGTGGGGTGGTGCGAGGGCTGTCAACGAAGGTGCTCGAAATAGTCAGGTGGTGAGCATCCAGGTATCATCCGCTCATGAGGGAAGGCCGTAGACCCTCCGAAGCGGATTGTCCGCTGAGTCAGGTTGAAAACCTTGTTGGGCATTTCTTCATGATCTTCCTCTGAATCGCAATGGCCTTATAGCGCTCGCTCTTCCCCAAAAAGACAATTTTAGTTGGCGTTCTCATGGTTGAGCCATTTGGTTTTCCACTCCTGAAAATCCTTGGCAACAATCTCCTCATCATTAAGGCTTTTGGACTCCTCAGAACACAAGAAGATCACAGGCTCCGCCATCACCTCTGGGCGTAAGAACTGTGCACCCATTTTTGCTCGAGATTCCTCCGGAAGCATGCCTGTCTCTGTCGCTCCTCCCGGCTGGAGCAAATTCACGGTAACTCCGCATCCCGCTAGATCTTGAGCCATAATGTGGGAAAGCGACTCGGTTCCCGCCCGTGAAGGACCATACGGAATAAAGCCTTTGCGCTTTTTCGTTCCTTCAGACACGTCAATATTAATGATTCGCCCACTTCCTGCCTCCAGGAAATATGGAACAGTTGCCTTAGCTACCAAAAAGTATCCGGTAAGGTTCGTATCAATGAGATCACGGAATCCAGATGAAGAAATTTCCCAGAAAGGTTTAGGATTCGTCATGAATTGCGGATTAACCGTCCGCATCCCGATTCCGGCGTTGTTAATCAGCACATCGATACCACCCCAAAGCTTCATCATCAGGGCAAGTCCATTCCGAATCGACTGCTCATCTCGAACGTCAATGATGGCCCCAACACAATCCCCAGGAAGGGGCTTGACAGAAGAGACCGCCTGATCAACCTTCCTTTGGTCTCTGCCGCTAATCAAGACTTTGGCTCCTTCTTTTAGGAGTGCTTCTGCCATTGCCAATCCCAATCCGCTGGTGGCTCCGGTAATCAAAATGCGTTTTCCGGCTATCTCTTTATATCGACTCATGATGACCTCCCGTGATTTCGTTCTTGCTGTATTTAGTATGACAGCTCTCGTCGCTGTGTCCGAGAAGTTCTGCATGAAAGACTTGTCCATGTGCTGCCGGACTGGCGGCCTGTCTCGACATTCGTCCGATTCATTGCCGTGAAGAAACGGCGAACCCAATCGTCGCATGCTTGAATCAGGAGGGTACGGCAGCGGCGAGATTCGATTGAATACGCGAAGCGCTCCGAAATGAATCTGGTTCCGTCTCCGGTGGACCATCGGAAGCGGGTCATTAGACTCATCGGCTCGACGGCGCTTTGGCCGATCGGGAAAGGTGCGGTGGGGAATCCCTCGAAATGGCAGGCGACGGAGACTACCATGACGGCGATCCCCTCGATGTTTTACTATCGATAAATAAATGACGTCAATCGAGAGAGTATTGCCCCTTGCGCGGGCTGTCAATCATGATTTTCCGTATGGGACTTCGAGCCTTGGGGATTGAGTCCGGAAAACTTTCAATTCCAGGCTGAAAACATCTCAAAATTCATCGATAAAAATCTCTACGACAATCCTTAAGAATCTCTACAGCAATAGAAAATGCTCTCTGCAGCAACCAAGAATACCCTCTACGGAAATAGTCAAAAATCTCCACCTAAACGGCTTTTGGAAAGAGAGGCTAAATATCCCCTTTACCGTCCGAAACGACATGCCTCGAAGTATGGATGGACCTTGGAGAGGAGAGGATAAATCGTTCGCCGGCGGTTATGTGGTACCCGAGAACTCTTCGCCGGCCGACTATACTGTGGTACGGCCGCTCGTGCAGGCTTGGAAAATCACCCCAGCCAAGTTGGGCAATCGCCCTGACCAAGTTGGGCAATCGCCTTGACCAAGTTCGGCAATTGCCTTGACCAAGTTGGGCAATCGCCCTGATCAAGTTGGGCAATCGCCCTGATCAAGTTGGGCAATCGCAATCATCCAGTCGGATATTCTCAAAACTAGATCCGGAACTCCGTCTTTCCGGTCGTCCTCGCGAGCGCGCCGAAGTAGAGACAGTACAGTTCGTGATTCCCGTTCAGGTAGAGCCGCTCCTCTTCGTGATCCCGAAGTCCTTCGAACTCTCGCGAGCCGATGCGAGGCGGTTGAATCAGCGCGACGTCGGCCGTGCGGCGGAGCATATGGTCCAGTAGTTCGTCGGATGGAGGCCGCGTGGTCGAGCCGCGGAATCGACACGCATGATGCCCGTCCGCGTCCGCCCAATCCGGATCCATGAAGCTCGAGTCTATTCGCGGAGACAGCGATTCCAGGCGCAGGCGGAACACGTCATCGCGGATGAAGGTTACCTTCCTCGCGACTCCGGCCAGCGAGACGTTGTATCTGGCTTCCTCCATTCGCCTCGCGTCGATCTCAACGGTGAAAACATGTTCGGCATATCGGGCCAGGGCGATGGTAGTGAATCCGGCGCCGGTGCATGTCTCCAGGACGACTCGCCGGACGAAGTGGCTTGCCAAGTGATCGGCGAAGCGGTGGTCGATGCCCATTTTGTAGCTGAGATCGGTGGCCCGATAGTCGCCGCCGAACTTCGCGATTATCGCAGCCCTGTCCATCCTGATCTCTTCCCCTTGCCTTCCGGCTTTCACGATCGGCTCGAGTTTTCGGGACGATGTGATGACCGCGGCTTTATCGCGTCGAAAATACTTCCTTGGCCGCATTCATTCCGTTCAGCGCGGCGGGGAATCCCGCGTACACCGCCATCTGAATGATGGCTTCGACAATTTCCGTCTTGGTTACGCCCACGTTGAGCGCCGCGTTGATGTGAACGATCAGCTGTGGCCGGCAGTTGCCGAGAGCCGTCAACGCCGCCACCGTGATCATCTCCCTGGCCTTCAGATCGAGACCCGGCCGCGTATAGACGTCGCCGAAGGGGAACTCGATCACGAAACGAGCGAGGTCGGGCGCGATGTCTTTCAAGCTCTCGATCACCGCGGCTCCGGTCTCCCCGTCGATCTCCTGAAGTTTCTTCCATCCGATTTCGTACCTCGATGACATAGCTTCACCCCCATCAGAACGTGTAGCGCACCGTGTCGACCGAAAGCCCGGAGCGCTCCGAAAATTGGCCGATCGTCATCCCATCACCTCGATTCGTCGCGCGCCCGCCGGATACAACCAGATACGGATGCGCTACTATACGATGACCCTCCTCAAACACTACCACAATTGCGCCCGATACCCGAGTTTTCGAAGCAGCAGCATGTCGGTGTCTATGGAAATGCCCGATGTCGTCAGCATGTCGCCCGTTATCGCCGCATTGGAACCCGACATGAAGGCGCGTTCGCCTTGGTCCGGCAATAGTCCCCTGCCGCCCGCCATTCTAATGGCGGCATCGGGTATCAGAAATCGAAAAATCGCGACGATTCTGCAGACTTCCTCGTTCGATAAGACGGGAAGGATTTCGAACGGCGTTCCGCGGATCGGATTCAAGATATTGACGGGAACCGAACGAATTCCCAGCTCCCTGAGATCTATTGCCATTTCGATTCGATCTTCCATCGTTTCCCCGAGCCCGACAATGCCGCCGCTGCACAGATTCAAGCCCGCCCGCCTCGCCGCCTCGATGGCCTCGATCTTGTCGTCGTAGCTGTGGGTGCTGCAGATATCGGGGAAATATCTTCGGGATGTTTCCAAGTCGTATCGAAGGCATTGCCGCAAAAGTGCAACCTGATCTCGTTCGCCGCATCGGTCAGCTCTCCGAGCGGAGATTCCGCCAAGTGCAGAGCTTCTTCCTTCGTGAGCCGCTCTCCGGCTAGTACTCGCCGTTTGAAAAGAGTCGCGATGCGCATGTTCCTCCCTTACCCGTGCTCGAGTCGCGCGCCCTCATTCCCTCTCGCGCCGGCTGAAGGCGAGGTGGGGCACGACGGCATCGTTCTTGGGGGCTCCGGTGCCGTCGTAGGTGATGGTGACGATGGGCACGCCGGTGACGCGCTCGATCTCGCGCGCCATGGATTCGGTGACGATCGAGGGGCAGCAGAAGGCCGGGTTGGTCTGCACGAAAAGCGAAAGGTCGGGATGCTCGTCGAGAATGCGGAATAGCTTGAGGGTGTTGTCGAAGCATTCGCCCTCGTGGTCGGGTCGTATGCCGAAGCGGGCGATCCTTTCCTCGAAGCCGGGGTGGCGCCAGGAGGAGGGACGGCCGAAGGTCGCGCGATCCCTGATGGAGAGGGCTCTCTCGACGGCGGAGACCACCGCGATCGCGGCCCTGGTCTTGGCCCAGGTGCGGTAGTCCTTCTCGATGAGGAGGCGCTTGAAGTAGGAGTCGACCACGGCCTTAAGGTACTCGAGGTAGGATGTGGTGATGACTTCCCCTCCCGCCGCCTCGATGCTGCGGATGAGGTCCTGGTTGAGGACGTCGTTGTCGCGCACGTACAGATCGCCGAAGATGGCGACCTTGGGCCGGTCGCGCGGCCGGGTGGGCAGGCGCTGCAGGGGACCCAGGGCCTCGCGATAGGCCTCTTCCCGGTTCTTCCCTCGCTCGAGCGCCTCGAAGAGGATCGTCATCGCCCGGCTCACGAGTCTGTCGGCGGCGCCGCTTTCGATCTCGTAGGGTCTGATCCTGCATGCGAGGCGCCTCAGGGTGCCGCCCGCGAGGAAGGCGTGGTAGGCGCCGATGAGAGCGTTGGTCCCGTAGTCGAGGAAGGTGATGTCGTCGGGGTAGACTTCGATCCTCTCCATGCCCCGTCCCCGGTGCTCCATGATGCTCTTGATGTAGGCCGGGTAGAGAGGGATGTTGCAGGGCCACATGGACTTGGTCATCCAGAGCACCGTCCTGCCGGGGTCCAGGGACTCGCGCTCGACGTATTCGACGGCCTCCTGGGCGATGATGTTGATGGGAATGCACTGGCCCGTGTTGCCGGCCATGGCCCTGCGGATGGTGGAGCCCGTCTCCTCGAGGATGCGCGCGTCGACGCCGCAGGAGCGGAGGTTGGCGACGAGCAGCGGACAGACGAACCCGTCCCAGTTCGGGAAGAGGACGATCTTGCCGCGGACCCCGGTCGAGGGCGAGGGGTTCACGGGGAGTCGGGCTCCGGAAACATCCGCGACCGGAGCGCGCGCGGTACCGAGGAAGTGATTGCGGAAGGATCGCAGACCCGCTTCGATCCGCGTCTCGTAGCCGACACTCGAGTCGTGCTCGTCGATCTGCAGGATGAGGTAGGGTTTGCCCGCGCCGTCGAGTATCCGCTTGAACCATTCCAGGGCGAAGGCGTCCGGGGAGCACTTGAAGGAGGTCACGAGGAGGGGGTAGTAGCGGTTTTCGCGGCTGCAATACCGGGCCGCCTCGAGGAGCTCGGCCGCGTAGCGCCAATGGAAGGTCGAGAGCAGGGGATCGATGTCGCTCTCCGCCTCTCCCCGCTCGGGGAGCATGTCGCTCGTGAGCACGTCGACGCCGCGCCTCGCGACCACGTCGGCGATTCCCTTGCCCATGGCCTCGTGGAGGATGGCATAGGGTCTCCCGATGAGCACGACGGCGAGATCGTCGCCTCCGCGGCCGGCAAGCAGCGAGCGCAGCTCGGAGCGCGCCCTTGCCTGGGCCGCGAGGCACTCCGCGTAGACCGTGCGCAGGCGCCGCCTGGAAGGAAGCGGGATCTCCCGCCCCGAGAGGGCGGCGGCTATGGAGCCGCGCAGCTCGTCCAGGGCCATGGACGTATCGCCGAGCCGACCGTGCAGAAGAGGGGAGAGGATGCGCCCCCGCCTCTCGGGTTCCGCGCAACGCGCCACGACGGGGGCGTACTGGCTGTAGTTGCAGTAATAGCGCCGGGCGTCCGCGCCGGCCCGGCGCTCTTTCTTCTCCTCGAGATACACGGGGAGGAAGACGAAGTCCGAGGTCTCGAGGAGGGAATCGGTCTGGCCGAGCATCATGGCCACCGGCGCGCAGAACTCGGCGCCGGCGATGCGTTTGCCCTCGCGCAGGATCGCCGCATCGTCGGGAGCCGAAACGCAGGGGAATCCCAGCCGCTCGAAGAAGGACCTCCAGAAGGGCGCGTCCTGGGCGAGGTAGAGGGAACTGGGTATGCCGATGGTGGGCATTTTCGAGCCGGGCCCGGTCGCGCTCTGCTCGGCGGCGCCGGGCTCGGCCCGGTCGGCCTCGCGGCGCGGCGTCGCGAAGCAGGCGTCGAGGACACGCTGCCGGGCGCCCAGGAGGTTGTGATCGCCCGAATCCCGGCGGACGAAGTGCTTAGTGCCGTAGTCCCGGCCGCAGAGGAAGCCGTAGGCCACTTCCTCTCCGCCCACATCCACGACCCGGAGGCGGCAGTCGTTGGCGCAGAGACCGCAGCGCTCGGCGCGGGAGGGGAGCTCCAGGGCGTGGATGCCGAAGCCGCGGAAGCTCGAGGGTCGTCGCACCTCGGTCGTTGTCGACGCCGCGGCCGTGGCCTCGTCCCGCGCCTGCAGGGCCGCCCCGATGGCGCCGGTGAGGTGGCAGTACTTCGAGACCAGGATCTCCTTGCCCAGGCGCCGCTCGAAGGCTGCGACGAGGGCCTCGTTCTTCGCCGTCGCGCCCTGGAAGGCGATCCGGTTCCCGATCGCGCCCGCCTGGGCCACCTTGCCCAGGTAGTTGTCGCAGACCGAGTACAGCGAGGCTGCGAGAAGCTCGTCGGTCGCGTAGCCGAGGCCCTGCAAGTGGTTGAGGTCGCGCTCCATGAAGACCGTGCAGCGGTCGCTCGTGAGCGGGGCCGGATGGCCCGTCGCGCGGCGGGCGAAGTCTTCGAGGGCCACGCCCAGGCGCGCGGCCTGCTCCTCGAGGAAGCTCCCCGTGCCCGCGGCGCAGACCGCGTTCATCTGGCTGAAGGTGACGATGCCGTTCCTGAGGACGGTGAACTTGGAGTCCTGGCCGCCGATCTCTATGATCGTGTCCACCGCGGGATCGAGCTCCACGGCCGCCCTCGCGTGGGCGGTTATTTCGTCTATCGTCGCGTCCGCCCCCAGAACGGCGCCCACGAGCTTGCGGCCCGAGCCCGTGGTGGCCGCGAGCTCCACCTCGAAGCTCAGGCCCGCCTCCTTTTCGATGGCGCTCACGGCCTCGCAGATGGACTGGGCCGCCTCGAGGGGACGGCCCGCCGTGCGCGTATAGAGCCCCGCGATGATCTCTCCGTCCGGGGAGAGGAGGGCGGCCTTGGTGCTGGTGGAGCCGATGTCGAAGCCCAGCAGTATGGGCAGCGGCCCGTTCTCCGGCCCCTCTCGGAGGAGAGTGCGGGGATCGAGATAGATATCGGTCTCGACCGGATTGCCCGGCCCGTTTTTCCGGGCGAAATGGAAGAAGCGCCTCTGCGAAGCGAAGTCAGGGTACCGGCCGGCCGGCCGCTCCAGGGGCGCGTAGGCGTACTCTCGCTCGGCGCCCTCCCCGATGCGCAGGGTGGAGATCGGGAAGGGTCGGCCCCTCCGGTCGGATTCGGCGAGCAGCCTCCGGCAGGCGCCGAGCGCCCCGTAGAGATGGGAAGAGTCGTCGGTGCCAATGGGAGAGCCCGCGAGGGCGGATAGATGGCGGACCACTGCGGCGTTGCGCGACACTCCTCCGGCCATGAAGATGGGCGCGCCGGGGCGCTCGCCGGGGAAGAGGGTGTCCGCTATGTTGCGCGCGAGGCCGTTGCACAGGCCGTCGCATATCTCCTCGACGCTCCAGCCCTCCTGCTGGGAGTGGATGAGGTCCGTCTTGGCGAAGACCGAGCAGCGCGACGCGATGGATGGGAAGTCGCCGCCGTTGCCGGAGGCCCGGGCCGCGAGCTCGGCGCTGCCTCCCGGAAGACCCAGGCGGGCCGCTTGCTGGTCGAGAAACGAGCCCGTACCCGCGGCGCAGCTGGAATTGCCCCGCATGCGGCGGTATTTTCCGCTTTCGTCGAAGGAGATGCGCGCGAATTTCTCGGCTCCCACGACGATGAGGGTGGCGGTTCCCGGATGGAAGCTCCGCAGGGCCTCTATTTCGGCCACCCGGCCGTCCACGACGAAAGCCTCGCCCTCCGGCAGGGCCGCGCGGGGAGCGGTGGAGGTGCGGGCGAGGCCGTCTATGGCCGCGGCCTCGCCCCCGGGAAGGAGTCGGGCGAGAAGCCCGCTCAGGCACTCGGCGACCCGCCCCCGGTGAAAGGCATAGGCGCTCGCGACGAGCGCACCCTCCTCGTCCACTGCGACCGCGGAGACCGCCGCCGAACCCGCGTCGATTCCGACGATTGTGCGCCCACTCATGATGGCAAGAGCATAACCGTCTCGGGACTCGCTGTCAGCGGCATCCCGGAGAACGGAGGGGATCGATTCGTCTATTGTGCCTGATTCGTCCGTCGAGAATTTCTGTCACACTCGAAGAAGCCCAGATGGGTATAGATGGTCAGAGCTTCGCGCAACTCTTCTTCCCCGACCCATTCGTCGACTATGTGCGCGCACTTCTCCCTGCCGGGGCCGAGCCCCAGCGTAGGTATCCCGGCCATTCCGGCGCTGTAGACTCCGTCCGTCGAAAAGGGCCAGATTTTTCCGGCGCTTTCCCGCCCGAATACTTCCCTATATGCGCCGCCGAGCAGCTTGAAAAAGCGGCTCTCCACCGGAGTTTCCCAAGCGGGATGATCGGCGGCCCATTCGCCGGCCTTACCCATGTAGGATTTGCCCGTGTAGACGATCGGTGCGACAGTCGCCTCCGGCCAGTCTTCGGAAGCCTCCAGATCTCTTCGTATGTCATCGAAGGTGCGGCCCAGGGCCATTCGCGCCGTGACATATGCCCTGGCCCTTTCCGGTACGAAGCTTTGGCTCTCCGGCCAGCTTTGGATGCTCGTGGCTACGACAGTGTTTCTGGCGAGAATGTTTTCGGCCGAGAGGCCGTGTTCGCGTCGCTCTTTTTCTTCCATATCTTCTATCGCTAGCAGGGCCCGGGCCAGTTTATACGCGGCGTTTTCCCCGGCCTCGGGGACCGAAGTATGGGCCGCCCTGCCCTGAGTCTCCACGAAGAACTCCAGTTTGCCTCTCTGTCCGCGCGCCACTTCCATCTGCGAGGGCTCGCCCAGCAGAACCATGGAAGGCTTCAATTCGAACTCCTCGCAGAGTTCCTTGAATGCGAGGCCCTCGGCCACTTCTTCCTCGGTGCAGAAGCAGCCGACGACCAGCCTCTTTCTTTCGAATTTCTCGTCGAGCTCGCGCATCAAGACCAGGGAACAGGCCATCGCGGCGAGGGCTCCCTTCATGTCGCAGGTCCCGCGCCCGAAGATCTTGCCCTCCCTTCGGCTCGCCGCGAACGGGTCGCCGCTCCACTGTTCGGGATCGTCCGCCGGGACCACGTCCATATGGGCATTGTAGGCGAGAATAGGCATGTTCCTGTCCGCGCAGACGCTCCACAGTCCCCGCAGCCAGGCTTTCCGATCGGATGGCCGAGCCGGAAAATCGGCATAGCCCATCCCCGCCGGCAAAGAGATCGCCAGTATGCTGCCGCGTCGATCCCTGAGGGCGGGAATCCCCTCGCTCTCGAGATAGGTCGTAAGAGCCTCGGCACACTCCCCTTCATTCCCGCTCAAGGAGGGGCAGGCGATCAGTCGGCCCAGAAGCCGCACGCAGGATTCGAACTCACTCTTGCACAGCCTGGTGGTTTCGTCCCGCAATTGACCGACTTTCCCGGCTCCGGCACCACTCATGATCTTCCTCCCTCTGCCCGACGTTAGCAGGGAGCCGACAAACTCGAAGCTTGTCGGCTCCCTGCTGTGACCGTCCTCGGTCGAACCAAGGATTCCAAGCGTCGCAACCTCGCAGCCACGTTTTCGACGTTTAGGATATGCTTGTCAAGTCCATCTATTCGATGGGCTAGATGAAGACGCCAAAATGGGGCTATTGATATAGAGGAGGCGTCGCCGTCTGGGGGCGGCGTTCGGAGGGGCGGGACGGACATGATCTACTTGGACAACGCGGCCACGAGCTTTCCCAAGGCCCCCGGCGTTCCCGAGGCAGTGGCCGCGCAGCTCGGCGGCAGCGCCGGAAGGTCCACTCACGGCCCCGCGCGGGAGGCCGCCCAGCTGCTTTTCGAAACCCGCGAAGAGCTGGCCCGCCTCCTGGGATTTGGCCACCCCGAGCGCCTCGTCTTCACCAAGAACGCCACGGAGGCTCTCAATCTCGTAATTCTGGGCGCGGTGCCGGCCGGAGGCTCCGTGGCGACGACCGCGCTCGAGCACAACGCCGTCATGCGGCCGCTGCGATACCTCGAGGCCGAGCGCGGCGTGCGCGTGATCGTCCTCGAATCGGACGAGAGCGGAGTCCCTCGGCCGGAGGCCCTGGAAGCCGCCTTGAAGGGGCGCCCCGACCTGGTCGTCGCCACGGCGGCCAGCAATGTGACGGGGCTCCTCCTTCCGATGGCCGACATGGCCCGCGCCTGCCGCGCCGAGGACATCAGGTTCTGCATCGACGCGAGCCAGCTCGTGGGGCACGAGGCGCTCGACTTCGACGGGCTCGGCGCGGACACGCTCTGTTTTTCCGGCCACAAGGGCCTGCTCGGCCCCACCGGCATCGGCGCGCTCTGCCTGCGGCCGGGCTTCGATCCGGAACCGCTCCTCTGGGGCGGCACGGGCAGCGCCTCGGAGAGCGAAGAGCAGCCGAACTTCCTTCCGGACCGTTACGAAGCGGGTACGCCGAACCTGGCAGGGGCGGCCGGGCTTCGCGCCGCACTGCGCTTTCTGGCCGAGGCCGGCCCCGAAACTCTGCGGCGGAGGGAGCGTGCCACGGTCGACCGACTCGTGCGGGGACTCGCGGCCCTGCCCGGACTGCGACTCCTCGGTCCCCCGCCGGGCGCGGAGCGGGCGGCCCTGGTCTCCGTGGTCGCGGATTCCCTCTCCCCGGCCGATCTCGCGCTGGAGCTGGATCGCCGCGGAATCGCCTGCCGGGGAGGCCTGCACTGCGCTCCGGCGGCCCATCGTTGGGCCGGCAGCCTGAGCGAAGGGGGTGCGCTGCGACTCTCGCCCGGCGTGTTCACGACCGAGCTCGAGATCGATGCCGCGCTGGAGGCGATGGAGGAGATACTGAGATGAGCGATACCCCGAGACTGACTACCTACACGCGCTTCTCCGGCTGCGGGGCCAAGATCGGGCCGGGCCTGCTCGACGAAGCCCTCTGCGGCCTTTCGCAGCCCGCCTACCCGGATCTGCTGGCCGACTTTTCGGGCGCCGAGGATGCCGGCGTCTTTCGCATCTCGCCCGAGCTCGCGCTCGTGCAGACCGTGGACTTCTTTCCCCCCATCGTCGACGATCCCTTCCTGTTCGGACGCATCGCCGCGGCCAACGCGCTCTCCGACGTGTACGCCATGGGAGGCCGGGCCTTGACCGCGCTGGCGCTCCTCTCCTATCCGGTCGGCAAACTCGGGCTGGACAGCGTCCGCGCGATGATGGAGGGCGGCCTGGAGAGCCTGGCCGAGGCGGGCTGCGCGCTCGTGGGGGGGCACAGCATCGACGACCTCGAACCCAAGCTCGGCTACGCCGTCACGGGGCTCGTCCATCCGGAGCGCTTCTGGAGAAACGACTCCGCGACGCCCGGCTGCGCCCTCGTGCTGACCAAGCCGATAGGGACCGGCCTCGTCAACATGGCCTTCCGGGCCGGACTGGCGACTCGGGCCTCGCTCTCGGCCTCGGAGGCTTCGATGCTCAGACTCAACAAGCGCGCTTCCGAGATTCTCTCCGGCTTCGACGTGGCCGCCTGCACCGACGTCACGGGATTCGGCCTCGCCGGACATGCCTGCGAGATGGCGGGCGGAGAGCCCGGCGTGGGCCTCAGGATATCCTTCTCGCGCGTGCCGCTGATCCCCGACATCGAAGGCTACGCGGCGATGGGCCTGGTTCCCGAGGGCACCTGGCGCAACCGGAGCGGGCGCTCGCGCTTCGTCGACGGTCTCGATGCCCTGAGCCCCCTGCAGTCGGATATCCTCTTCGATCCCCAGACCTCGGGCGGACTCCTCGCGGCGATTCCCGCCGACCGCGCGGATGCCGCGGTCGAGGCCCTGCGCGAAGCGGACATACCGGCGGCGATCATAGGCGAGACCATCGATCGTCCGGGGAGGCTGGAGATTGTCCTATGAGCTCCGCTATCTCGTCCTGACCTTCGTCTCGACCCACATGGTGCTGGCCGGAGAGCGGACCCTTCGCGCCTCGGGCCTCGAGCCGGAGTTCATCCCCGTGCCGCGGGAGATCGATTCCTCCTGCGGCTTCTGTCTCAGGCTCGCCCTGCCCTCCGGTTCGGCCGGGCGAGAGGCTGCCTTCGCTTCGGCGGAGGGCGTCGCCCATGAGACCTTATGGAAGATATTCGAGGGTGCAAGCTGGAAGGAGCGTCGATATGAACGAATCGCTGAAACGGATTGACGCGCGGGGCATGGCCTGCCCCAAGCCCGTGCTGAGCGTCAAGAAGGCTCTGGAGGAGGGCGGTTTCGACCGCCTCGAGGTGCTGGTGGACAATCCCGCGGCCAAAGAGAATGTATCGCGCTTCGCGAGCTACTCGGGCAACGAGATCCTGTCCACGAACGAGGAGGGCGGCACCATCAGCATCCTGATCGGCGTCAAGGCCGGCGGTGCCGGGGGGGTCGCGGACAAAGTCGCGGCCGCGGTCGCCTCTTCCTGCCCCGAGTCGGAAGTCGAAGCGTCGAGCGCAGCGAAGCAAGCGGCGACGGTGTTCATCCGTTCGGATCGAATCGGATCGGGCGACGACCAGCTCGGCGCCCTCCTCATGCGCGCCTTCCTCTCGACGCTCGGCGAGACCGAGCCGGCCCCCGGACGCCTCATCCTGATGAACGGCGGCGTCCGGCTGGCCGTCGAGGGTGCCGAGACCGTGGAGAGCCTGCGCAGGCTCGAGGCGGCCGGGATCGAGGTCCTCGCCTGCGGCACCTGTCTGAAGTTCTACGGGCTCGAGGAGCGGCTCGCGGCGGGACGCATATCGAACATGTACGAAATCGCCGGAGCCCTGCTCGCGGGAAAGGTCGTCACGGTCTGAGCGGGGTGCCTGGCCGACTGCGCAGCTTTTCTTCAGAGTCTCGGCCGATACCGTCGTCGAACGGAAGCCTTCCGGGCGAGCCGCACTCCGAAGAAATCCATCACTTCCCTATCGTCCAGACAAATGGCGATCCGGTCGACGGCGGGTCTGGGCTCTTCGTCGATGGCGACCCACTTTCCGACGCGCGCGATCCATGCAGGATCGAGCTCCGGGGCGCCGATCTTCCTCCCTATGGCGAGGAGGGAGCCGCCGGCACGAAAGCAGAGAATGGTCTCGTCGCCGATACGCTCCGATTTTATCGAGAGCTGCTCGAGGACGGGCACGGGGAGTTTCATGCCGAGGATCCTAAGGGAGATGCCGATGCTCCCGTCGTCCCGGTAGCGGCCCGCGAGTTTCATCCCGAAGGCGCGCAGTGAGAGTCCTTTCGCGGCGGGCTTCATCGCGACGAGACCGAAGCCTGTAGCGAAATTACCCTCCAGTCTCGATGAGAGTCCGGCCGGCATGGGCGCTTCTTCGGGAGCGCTCGACGCTCCGCCTTCGGCGCCGCCGGTGACCGCACCGAAGGCGCCGAGGGCCTCCGCAGCGATGCCCGAAAGGGAGAAAGACCCGAGCCCCTTGGCCGAATTGACCATGACGAAGGCGCCGAGGGATCGCGCGGGATCGACGACGAGGAGGGCGTGAAAGGAATCGAGGTCGCCGCCGTGGCCGACAAGGCGCTCTCCGCGAAGCTCCGGGAGTTCGAGAAGCCACCATCCGAGTCCTATGGAGAAGTCGAAATCGAGTGAACAGCCCTCGTTCTGCCGCTTCCACATTTCGAGCTGGGCTCCGGCGTCCAGAAGGGTATCCTTTCCTCCCGGTTGGGTGCCGCTCCCGCCTCGGGCGGAGGCGATGACGGCGGTGATGAACCGGCCCATGTCCTCTGCGCTCACGTTGAGCGAGCCCGCGGGCATGTCGCGGATATAGGGAATGTCGACCGTCTTCCCGCCCGCGCTTCCGCGTGCGTAGCGTCCGCGGAAGCGCTCCTCGATGAGGAAGGACGAGGAGCTCATGCCGAGAGGCTCCAGGATGGTCCGGGCGATGTATTCGTGGAAGGCCAGGCCCGAGACGCGTTCGACGACGAGACCCAGGAGGGAGTAGCCGAGGTTGCTGTACGAGAAGACCTCTCCCGGCGCGGCTTGGAGATCGTCGACGCTTCAAAGCTCCTGCCCTTTCTCTTATCCGCCCAGCCGAAGCCGGAGCTCCATAGGGTCCCCTCGCCGTCGGCCACGGCGATGGAAAGACCTCGGATGCCGAGCCTCTTCATCTCCCTCGGGATAAATGCGGATAGCCTCGTCGTTGCGCCGGACGCCGCCTCCGACGGCCCGGGCCATCTCAGCAGCGATCGCTTCATATGGCCTCCTTCGATCCCCAGGCGACCGCGGCCGGTTCGAGATGGATGCCCCCTCTGCGGCCGGCGGCTTCGGCGTCCAGTCCCCGGAAGCCGAGGAAGAGGATGAGGGCGCTGGCGGCGACGCAGACTGTATCCGTCAAGGGACCGGCCCAGAACACCCCGTCGAGGCCGAAGAAATGAGGCAGCACCGCCATGCCCGCGATCAGGAGGCCCTGGCGCAGGATGTACAGGATGCCGCCCTGCGCTGCCTTGCCTATGGACATGAAGAGCGTCGCCGTCGTGAATTGCAGGCCCGTCGTGAAGAAGGTGAGCATGAAGACGGCCATGCCGCGGGAGCCGAGGCTGAGGAGAGCCGGATCGGAGGCGTTGAAGGCCGCGATGAGGGCGCGGGGAAAGAGCTCGACGAGGAGGGTGAAGACGAGGCCGAGGGCCGTGGTCCACAGGACGGAGATCGCCGCGAGCCTCTTGACGCGATCGAGCCTGCCGGCGCCGTAGTTGTAGCCCCAGAGTGTCCCCGCCCCCTGCGTGATGCCCATGATGGGGAAGATCAGGAGCTGGCTCACGGCATTGACGATGCCGATCACGGCGAGCGCCGTCTCCCCGCCGAAGCGGGCCATCGAGTTGTTGGCGACGATAAGCATCGTGAGCGCCAGGATGTGCACCATGAAGATGGGGAAGCCGAGCCTGACCATCGAAGCGACCGTCCGGAGGCGCGGGGCGAGCCGGCGGAGCTCGATCCTGAGGATGCTCGTCCTTTCCTGGATGAAAAAGAGCGTTACCGCGGCCGACAATGCCTGGGCGGCCACGGAGGCCCAGGCGGCCCCTGCGATGCTCCATTTGAAGACGAAGATGAAGAGAGGGGCCAGGATGGCATTGAGGCCTGTGCCGCTCACCGTGGCGACCATGGCGGCGCGGTAAAATACTGAAAGGCGCCGTGTCCCGTCCACGGTATTCGTCGCCGGGACGGAGCCCTGGTTTAATACATTTTTAACTTCGCGCATATCGATTCCTAAGAGAGCGACCCTAGGCTGCCTCCATCGTGATTCTGCCGGCCGGAACGGAGAAAACCACGAATAGGAGAATCATCATGAAAACCGGATTCATCGTGCCTCGGGCAGTCCTCGGGGTGCTCGCGGCGGCCCTCGTCATGCTGTCTTTCGATCATGCCGCTTCGGCCCAGAGCGTCGCCGCGGCCCAGACTTTCGCCATTTCGGGCTTGAATATCGCCCCCGGCGCGGACGGGCATCGGCTCGATTTCGCATGGTTCAGCGGGGATCGGGCGAAGAAGCCGATCGTCCAGATCGCCCCTGCGGATGCGCAGAAGGGCGGCGTCTTCCCCGCCGACAAGGCAAAGTCCTTCGCCGGAATCGCGAGCTCGGTTTCGGTCACACAAGTCAACGCCGACGATCAGAGCATGATAGCCAAGGCATTCTCGAACAAGGTGACGGTCTCCGGCCTCTCCGACTCGACCGATTACGTCTATCGCGTCGGCGACGGCCTGCATTGGAGCCCCGCCTACGCCTTCAGCACTCGCGAGCAGAAGAGCTTCGGCTTCTTCGCCGTCGGCGATCCGCAGCTCGGAGCCAAGTCGACGGGGGCCAAGACCCTCGCCTCGGATACCGCGGGCTGGAGGGATACGATCGACAAGGCCACCGCGGCCCATCCCAAGGCCAGCTTCCTCGTCTCTCTGGGCGACGAGGTCAACGACTACAACAGCCTCGCGACCCAGGATCAAGAGTACGCGGCCTACTTCAGCCCCGCCCAATTCCGCTCGCTGCCCGTGGCGGCCATCGAGGGCAATCACGATTTCCAGATGGGCGAGTACTACGGCTACCACTACGATCAGCCCAACCTCTCCTCGCTGTACGGCATCTCCTACGGCAACGACGGCGATTACTGGTTCGTCTATGGCGACGTTCTCTTTCTCATGCTGAACAGCAACACCGAAAGCATAGCGACGCACGATGTCTTCATCCGGGGCGCAGTCGAGAGGAACCCCGGCTCGAAATGGCGGGTCGTCTGCTTCCACCATTCCGTCTACAGCGAAGCCGACCACTTTGCCGATCCGGACGTCATCGACCGGAGGACCAACTATCCGCCGATTTTCGAGCGCTACGGCATCGACGTCGTGCTCCAGGGTCACGACCACGAGTACACGCGAACCTTCCCCATGCTCAAGGGCAAGCCCGTCGAGGATATCGACCCCAAGGCGGCCTCGATCACCGACCCCAAGGGCGTCATATACTTCACTCTGAACTCGGGTTCGGGCAGCAAGTTCTACGACTGGAAGGACGCGGTTCCCGAGGTTTTCAGCGCCCTGCGCTGGCAGGGGAAAGTTCCCTCCTTCAGCTACATCGCCGTCGAGGGGAACAGCTTCACGGTCACGACCTACCGCACCGACGATATGTCCGTCGTCGATTCCTGCTCGATCGTGAAGAACTGACCCGCGGGTGGCGAGGAATAGCGGAACATCGGGAGGGAGGAAGGTTCTCGGCCGGGCGGTCGTCGCGGCTTTCCTCCTCCTCTACGCCGGCTTCGCGCTGTACGTCGCGTCGCATGCCGATATCTATCGCCTGTACCGCTCCTCGGGCCCGGCCGGCGTGCGCTACGAGCGGGCCCGAGTCCTCGCCGTCGAGGACCAGGAACTCGAGGTCGACTCCGGGCACGGCGGACTCCTCACGGGATACCAGGACATACTCGTTCGCATAACGAGCGGCGACCGCGCCGGGACCGAGCTCCGGATCCAGAACGTCCTCAACTACACGACGCACTTTCTTCTCAAGAAGGGCGACGCGATCATAGTCCACGTGGACACCGCCGACGCCGAGCATTTCATCGTCTCGGTCTACAGCGTGGACAGGAAGCCGGCCCTCCTCCTCCTGTCCATCCTTTTCGTCGCCGCGCTCTGCGGCATAGGGGGAAGGCGCGGGTTCCGCTCCCTCCTCGGCATGATCTTCACCCTGGCGAGCATTTTCCTCCTCTTCATACCTCTGCTCTACCGCGGATACTCCCCGGCCCTCGCCTCCGCGATCATGGCCGCGGCGACCGCGGTCGTCACTCTCCTGCTCCTCGGCGGTCTCTCGGCGAAGAGCCTTGCGGCCATCGCCGGCTCCCTCGCGGGCATAGCTATCGCGTCCGGCCTCGCCCTCGTCTTCCAGAATCTCATCCAGATATCGGGCTATACCACGGCCGAGGCCGACTCTCTCCTCGCCATAGCCGGGCACGGCGGCATGAGGGTCGGCGAACTCCTCTTCGCCGCCTTTCTCATTTCGACGCTCGGCGCCGAGATGGACATCGCCATCTCCGTGGCCTCAGCGGTCTCGGAAGTGCAGGCCGGCAACCCGAAGCTCGGCCGAGCCGCGCTCTTCCGGGCGGGGATGAACGTCGGCCGCGACATGATGGGGACCATGGCCAACACCCTCGTACTCGCTTTCGCGGGCAGCTCCCTCAACGCCCTCATCCTCATATACTCTCTCGAGAGATCGGCCGACCAGATCCTCAACTCCAATGCCGTCGCCATCGAAATCGTCCAGGCTCTCGGCGCCGGCCTCGTCGTCGTCCTCACCGTGCCCGCGGTGGCCCTATTCGCCGCCGCGCTGTACACGCGGAGGAGTCGCTAGAGCGGAAGAGCAGGTAGAGAGCGCGGAGATTCGACAACTCCCTCGCGGAAGTCCCTGGCCTTTTTATGCGGTATAGTAGAGCCCATGCGGGCTATGAGAGTTTCATGAGAGAGTGGGCTGCGAGCATCAGAAGCTTTTCCTCCCGTCTCGCGAGCAGGAGGACGGAGACGGCGCTCGGATTACTTGGCGCGCTAGAAAACTTGGGATGCATCTTCAAGGTTTATCTTCTAGACGCACCATTCCGATGGCAAGATGAAAGGGTCGTCATTCCCGTCACCAAGCGTGCTTGGTCGTCTCCTGATATATGCGCTCGCTTGCCCCCTTCGGCCAGGACATCGAGAAAAATTCGTACCATCCGCGCATCAAAAGATTTGCCGGCTCCTTCGGCCATGAAGATCCGGGCCTCGTCGACGTTCATGGCTTTCCGGTAAGGCCGCTCATTTGTGATCGCATCCCAGACATCAGCCAGCGCGATGATGCGGGCCGTCAGCGGGATATTCTCCTCCGCGAGACCCTCTGGATAACCAGTGCCGTCCCAGCGTTCATGATGGTAGAGAATGGCCGATCGCATTTCTCCATATGAAGGCACATCCACTACGATTTCGGCACCAATGGCAGGATGTTGGCGAATTAACTCAAACTCTGCCGGCTCGAGCTTGCCGACTTTGTCGAGAATGGATTCAGGTACGCCAATTTTGCCCACGTCATGGAGGAGGGCTGCGATTCCAAGGCGTTCAATTTCGCGTTTGTCCATGAGGAGTCTTTGTCCCACTGCCACGGCGAGATTGGCGACACGCTGTGAATGACCGCAAGTCCATTTCGACTTTGCATCCACTGCCCGCACGAGCGAATGCGCCACAGCCTGCCAATTGCGTTCGCTATCCACCCTCAACGCGAGGTCCCTAAGCGCCGCGCCCGCCTGATCGGCAAGAAACTGTATTTGGCTCAACACCGGTCCTCCCGATTGGCGGAGCAGCAGCAGTGAACCTGAAAAATATCCTGGAGCCTCGAAAGGAAGATTGGCGAACATGCAGTTGGAGTCGTTGCCTGCAAAATCGCCGCTTAATTGCTGCCTCACCTCCGGTTTGAACCGTGAATATGGAATCTCGAAGGGGTCGAAAAGTCGCACGAGGAAGGAATCAGGGAGTAGCTCATCGGGAACGAAGCCGCCGACGGTTGGGGGCCGGACCGTTGTTGTGGAATGGGTACCCCTGCTTGCAATGACGTCAAAGCCCCCCCCATCCGGATCGCGCACGGCGATGGCTGCCATATGCGCGCCTACGTAGTCGAGTATAGTCTCCAAGATTCTGTCGAGGAGGTCGGCTCTCGAAGGACCCTCGCGCACGGCAAGGTTTATGCGTTGCATGGCCTCGAGAATTCGTGCGCGATCCTGAAGGTCCTCATGTTCCCGCTTGATTTCCCCCTGCATCGCTTCTAGCGAACCGGCGAGGAGTCCTAATTCGTCATGCCTTCTCAGAATGGGGGCAGGTATTTTCGTGCCCCGCATTTTCGCCCACCGGGAGAGCTCCTTAACGGGGCGGGTGATTCGCCTGCCGAAAAATTGGGAAAGGCCAAGACAGAGCAATAACCATAGTGCCGAGATCCCCAACGGCAGGATAAATCCGCTGCCATGGTCAATCGGGATCATTCCTGTCTTTGCTAACATATGGCTGATCTCCAATCCCAGCCATGTAAGGAGAAGGGCATATGAGAGAAGGACGATGCTGGTCTTCCATGCTATCGCTATCCGGAATTGTCGACGCATACATTCACCACCAGAGCAGGGGCGGTCCACTTTCAAAGAACTGGACGACTATTCGCGGGTGTCCGAGATTGTAGGTAGCCGTTTGTCTGCTTCATTCGTGTTCCCCACGCCGTCTTATCCGTACGCAGGCGGGCGGAGATCGTTACGGTGACACCGTGGTCGTTCGTGATTTCCATCTTTCCACGCAGTTGACCGACCAGATCGTTGACCAACTGCAAACCGAATCCTGCACTCAGTCTCCAGTCATAACCCGGGGGCAACCCGACTCCATCGTCGCGGACACGGAGAAGCACATCGGACTCCATGTGGCGCAATTCTATAGTGATCGAGCCGCATTGCCCCGAAGGGAAGGCGTGCTTCAGCGCATTGCTCAGTAGCTCATTGATGATCAACCCCATGGGCAGACAAAACTTTGAATCAAGTTCGAAGATGTCGACATGGTCCTGCACTCGCACATCCTTGCTGCCGTAGGTGTACGTTTCCTTGAGCAACCGAATGAGATCACGAACATAGTCCGCGCTATTGATCCGATCGTAACTTGAAGAGTGAGACAGATAATCATAGAGAAGCGAGACGGACCGAATACGCGCTTCGGTCATGACGATGATTTGTTTCGAGGCTTCATCCGTCAAGCGCTGAGCATCCAGGCTGAGAAGACTTATGATGATGTTGAGGCTATTCTTCACGCGGTGTTCAAGTTCACGCAGCAGGAGTTTCTCTCCAATATCGGAGTCGTCCCGAATGCTTTCGTTTTTCTGCGGCTCCGAGATTTCCTTGAACACGGCGATGACTCCCGTAAGATGATGCTTCCCATCGAACTCCGGAAGGATCTTCACCTTCAGCCTCTTCCCGATTCCATCCGCACTTACGATGTCCTGGGTGAATTCTTCCTCGTCACCCTTTGTCCTGATCGCAAGTCCAGCCAGATCGCCCATATTCTCTTTGGTGATAAACGTAGAAAGGGGTTTGCCTGCCAACTCTCCCGGCCCCACTCCGAAGACTGATTCGGCCACTGAATTGCCAAAGACGAATTGATCTCTCTCGTTCGTGTAGCATATTCCTTCCTGTACCCTGTCGATCAGGTTCTTGAACCGCTCCTCCCGCAGCTCTAGTTGGTTATGCGCCTGGTGCAGTCTGAGGGCCCCCTTTATCGTGGCGAACAGCATCGTGTAGCCGAGGTTCTTCACCACGAAGCCATATGCATTTATCTTCTCGGCCCTTCGCAAGGTGAAAGCATCGATGTGCGAGGAGAGGAAGACGATGGGAATATCATGGTGCTTCAAGATCTCCTGAGCGACCTCTGTGCCATCAATTCCGTCACCGAGATTGATGTCCATGAGAATCAAGTCAATGGACTGACCATTGGAATTTACGGTAACCAGGGCTCCTTCACCTGAGAGGACATGGACGACAGAATAGCCTTCCTTTTCGAGCGCCCTCGACTCGGCCAGGCCGATAAGTACCTCGTCTTCAACGAGAAGCAAAGTCAATTTGTTGGATTCCATAAAACCATCTCCTTATGATAGCTGGAAACGTCCGACTTGCGAAAACCCTTCGATTCCATAATGATATCGGTGGCTTCACAATTCGGCACTAAGATGACAATTGCCGGGTCAGTAGCCTCCTGGGCCGGCCGGCTCTCCCTCCTCACCTGTGTCAGCGGAGGTCACGACCGACAGGACGGTCAGGTTCAGGTTCCAGATCCGATTCAGCACACCTTGAAGCGCGCTCTGATCTGCCAGTGTCCCATTGAGGTCCGTCACTGTTTCGCCCTCCCCGGCCGTGCGGTAGGAAAGCTGAAGATCCCCCAGCCATGGAGACCAGTGAGGGGCCACCCGTCCGCGAACGGTGATGCGGCATTGGATCGGTCGGCTATTCATCAGATTCCTCGAAGCCAGCATAACGAGTGCGGGGGAAGTCGGGGACTGAACTTTGGTCCAGTTGTGGGAGGGGGCTTTACTCTGGAAGGATCTCGAGCTGTCGAGCCTTGGCGATTGCCTGCGTTCGGCTCGAGACATCGAGTTTCGCGTAGATGTTCGAGGTGTACCACTTCACCGTCCGGACCGACAGATAGAGCGTGGCAGCCACTTCTTTGTTGGACAGCCCCTGAGAGAGCAAGTTCAGCACCTCAAGCTCCCGGGCGCTCAGGGCTCCGACAGAGTGCGACTGCGTTTCGGCCGCCGCTCTGCTTTGCTGATCCAGAGGAAAGACCGCCAGCAGCTTTCCGATGAAAGGGTGGTCAACTCCCAAGGCCCGCGCACGATAGAGAATCCGGGCCAACTCCGGACCCTCATCGATGAACGGCTGCACGATCCCCCGCTCGGCGGCAAACGACAATCCGCGCTCCAGGACGGATGTGGCCTTGTCGATCTCTTCAGTCTGCCAATAGGCCTGCACCAGGACCATGTCGGTCTGGAGCGCCTGTAGTTCTCTTTCCTGTTTCCGCGCCCGAAGCGCGGCTGGAAGCGCCAGGTTAATGGACCCGCGAGGGTTCTTCTCGAGCAGGGCCAGCCGCGCCCGGGCCAGAATCTCCAGATCCGACACCATCGCCTCCACGTAGGAAACGTCCGTTCTCAAAATATCGTGTGATGGGGGCTCTTTCATGCGAGCGCGGGCTTCCGGCAGCCGCCCGCACCGCAACAATACAAGGATCCGATGGGCTTCTACCAATCGAGTGAAATAGAGGGGTATGGTGGACCTGCGGGCGAGTTCCTCAGCTGACTGTAACGCATCGAAAGCATCGGCTTCCCGGCCCTTGGCCACGAGGGCATGGGCGATGCCGAGGCTCGTGGAGAAGGTGTTCAGATCGAGCCAATTTGCGAAGGTTTCCATCCCTTCGTTGAACAGCCCTATGGCGCCGTCGATGTTACCCCGAAGCCGGTCGATTTCTCCCAAACCGATCAACGCCCAGGCGACATATCCGCTGCGGGAACCGCCGGGCTGGATCACAAGGTCAAGGGCTCGCTGATACGTCTGCTCTCCGCCGTCGATCTCACCGCGTTCGACCATGGCCCGCGCCTTATGGGCGAGAGCCGCCGCCGCCACCAGCAGGCTCCCGGCCTGCAGAGATTCTTCGGCTGCCGACTCCAGCAGGTCGATCCCCTCACCGGCCTCTCCCGAGGCGAGCCGTGCCACTGCCACCCTGAACTTCGCAAACCCATGGACAAACGAGTCCCGTTCGTCGATCATTCGGCTGGCCTTCTCGGATAGCTGCAGAGCCTGCCCGTCTTTGCCTTGAAGTCCCGCGATGTAACTGCGCAGGCACAATACCTGGGCCTCGTACGCTCCGGTACCTCCGATCGAATCCAACTCCCGCTCGATCCGCCCCAGAGGCAGCCCGTTTTCGATCCCCGCCCAGGCTCGCAGGAACATGATCACCGGGTACCTGACGCAAATCTCCTCCGGGAGCGAGCCGATCCACTTCTTGGCAACCATCAGCTCGCCTTGCTTCAGCAGCCACTCGGCGCGTCCATTGATGAGTTCGGCGGCAGCGTCCGTATCGCCCGAAGCGAGGCGGTGATTGATCGCCTCGACAGGCTGATCGTGTACCACGAACCACTCAGACGCTTTCCGGTGAAGACCCGGAAGCTCCTCCGCGTGATCATCCTGCAGACGAGCCGACAGCACCTCGGCAAAGATATGGTGCAGGCGAAACCAGCGGTGTTCTTCATCCTGTGGGCTCACGAACAGGTTCTGCCGATCCATCGCGGAAAGCACCTCACGTGAATCCGTGCGGCCCGTCACCGCGTTACACAGGTCGGCCGACAATTGCTCCAGGATCGAACACCGTTCCAGGAACTCCAGTGTCGGCGGATCCAGCCGCGCGAGCACTTCCTCGATCAGGTAGTCGCGCAGATAGCGCTGCCGGCCGCCGAGCTCCCCGATGAGGCGGAATGGGTCGGCGCCGTCCCTGAGCGAGGAGGTGAGGATTTGCAGCCCCGCGACCCACCCCTCGGTAGCGCGAAACAGCGACTGCACCACTTCCTTCGCCAAGGCGACTGGGCTCACTTCCGTGAGGAAGACTTCTATTTCCTCGAGAGTAAGGGCGAGATCGGACTGACGAACTTCGACCAGCTCCGCTTGGCCTCGCAGCCTCGCCAAGCGCAGCGTCGGGTCGACGCGGGTAATGATCACAAGGTGGGCCGTTGGCGGCAGGTGTTCGAGCAGCAGCATCACGAGGTCGTTCACCTCTGCGCTCTCGGCGAGGTGATAGTCGTCCAGGATCACGATTGTTTCTTGCCGTCGGGCTGTGAGTGCGTTGAGGAACGCGGACCATCGATTCGACCCCGCCGAGCCTTCCCCCTTTTCGAGCCGCTCAAGCGCAGCCCAAAGATACATCGTTACCGCCTGGGCGGAATTGTCCAGCCGGCCGAGGTTCACCCAGCAATAGTCGAGAGACCGTTTACCCAGCCAGGAGGCGACCAGTGTGGTTTTTCCGTATCCTGCCGGCGCGGAGACGATCGTGAGCTTGCGCGCGGCGCCGTCGTCGAGCCGCTCATAAAGACGCTCACGGTGGACAATGTTCCTGACCGGGGGACGAACGATCTTGCTCTGGAGGATCGATTCGCTTCCAAATCCGCCATCCGTCAAAGCGTTTCCGCTCCTCAGCCGTTCTTGACGATGGAGAAATTATAGCCGGGCCGTAATCGGCAGGCAAGGACTCCAGGCCGGCCGGGGGATCCCTACCAGAACCGAACTTTCGTACGGTTACACCAGCGGTGCCTTTCGGCCATATTCGTGCCGGATTGTAACGTGTATTGCAAGGATTGTCCCGGCGATGTTCGCTGCCATCGCTCGGCGGAATCTTTTCGCGCGACAAATTGAGTTGCGTTTGCAAAGGAGACATACGTGAAAGCATTCGCTGGGCTCTCGACAACGCGATATGGACCCTCGGGAAAGAGCATCCTCTCGATGCCATGGACGAGTTAAATAAATATTCACTCGCTGGGGTGGAATAATGAACTCGACAAAATGGACGGGTGGGAAGCGTTTTCAGTGGACCAAGACCCAAAACACTGCACCTCGTCGAAGACGAAGTGCTTATTGGCATGGCCGAAGCCAAGATGCTCACTAAAGCAGGATATTCGGTCATTCACGTTCTCATCGGAGAAAAGGCCATAGAAGTATTCCATGGCAGAAAAAAGAGAGCCGAATAATTCAGGAGGACAATAAATGAAGATCGGGATGAAGCTTGGTGTTGCCTTTTTCACGAGGCCGGGCACAAGAGCGGTCGATAAAAAGCGTTCCAGCCCCATATCGCCAAGGAGTGGGAAATGATTCGGCAGACATCGCTTGGTACAAAAATCTCGTTACTTTTCGCCATCGTGGTAGCTCTGATCGTCGGCGGAATTACCCTGATCGCCAGCAATAGAGTGAACTCTGCTGTCAATGCCATGGCATTGGCGAATAATCAGCAGATCGCCAGTGCGCGTGCCGCCCAGCTCGGGGAGCTGATGGACAAGCTGTCCTGGCAGGAGAAGATCATCACACAGAGCGACGTCATGAGGTTGGGCGACCGGAAGGCGGTCGAAAACGCAATGCCCGGCCTCGAAGGCAAGATGTCTCCTGAAATTGTCAGCCCCGTCTTCATTTGGCGCGGTGGCGATGCTTTTACAACTGGGGGCCCTGGGGCCAATGGGAGCGACCGTGACTACTATGACGCGATAATAAATAAGGGTGCCGATAGTTTCATCGGAAAAGCGGTCATTTCCAAGAACCTCAACATACCCGTCGTGGTCACTGCGGTCGCGGTCAAGGGGGCCGACGGAAAGACGCGCGGCTTGCTGGTTTTCCAATTCAAACTCGAGACGCTCTCGAAAATCACCAGTGGCATGAAAGCAGGTAGAACGGGCTACGGGTGGATCGTTGATGACACTGGTCTCGTGATCGCCTTCCCGGATCCCAAGATGGTCATGTCGCTCAACATCACGGATTCGGAAAAAGCCGGCTTTCGCAGGCTGAACGCATTCGGAAAGAGGATAATCAGCGAGGATTCAGGTCAAGGGACGTTCATTGCACCGGATGGTTTGGAGTATACGACCTTTTTCGTTCATGTTCCCAATACTCCAGGATGGTCCCTCGGTATAAATGTTCCCACCCGTGAGATCCATGAAACTGCAAACAGTCTGTCTTTTATGCTGCTGATTCTAGCCCTGGTGTCGATCGTGTTTGCCACTATCGTGGCAATACTTGTGGCACGGACGATTGTAAACCCCATAAAGACCCTCGAAGGTGGCTTAGGACTCATATCTAACGGTGATCTCCTCTTTACAGACCTGGACAAAAATGCACGGGATCGTATTATAGCCCGGCGAGATGAATTGGGAATGCTCGGAAGGTCGCTGTACGCCATGATTGGGCGCCTGACAGAAGTCGTCGAGAGCATACGATCTTCGGCGGCACAAGCATCGAGCAGTTCGGAACAGCTCTCAGGGATGGCTCAGGGCCTGTCGCAGGGAGCGAACGAGCAAGCGGCGAGTGTCGAGGAGCTGTCGGCCTCTGTGGAGGAACTGGCGTCAACAGTAAAGCAGAACGCCGACAATACGAAGCAGGTGGATAGCCTGGCGCGTCGCGTGCGGGAGAACGCTGAGGAATCAGGACGATCGGTAGGAAAGACCGTCGAGAGCATGAAGGAAATTGCTTCAAAGATCGGCATCATCGAGGAGATCGCGCGGCAGACGAACTTGCTGGCGCTCAATGCCGCTATAGAGGCGGCCCGAGCAGGCGAAGCCGGCAAGGGCTTCGCCGTTGTGGCATCGGAAGTGCGAAAACTCGCGGAGCGCTCGGCGACGGCCGCGGCGGCGATCAACGAGCTCTCGATGAAAAGCGTGGCGGTAGCCGGAGAGGCGGGGAAGCGACTGGAGGAGCTCGTGCCGGACATCAAGAAGACCGCGGAGTTGATCCAAGAAATAGCGGCGGCGAGCGAGGAGCAGTCGCGCGGGGCAGATCAGATAGCAAAGGGCGTGACTCAGATGGATATGATCGTGCAGCAGAATGCGTCGAGCTCGGAGGAGTTGGCCGCGACCGCGGAAGAGTTGTCGGGGCAGGCGGAGAATCTATCGACCACCATTGGCTTCTTCAAAGTATCAGAGAGCGGCGTGGGGGCCACAGCCGCAGAGTTGCGCGGCGCACGAGCCGAGAAGAGCCTGGATAAGAGGCTCGCGGTCGAGCGGAGGATTGAATCCAAGACTGCACAGTCGGAGTCGAAGGCAGCAATAAAGCGCGCGCACACGTCCACGGCAATAACGGTGGCTGCCCCCTCGAAAACATCGAATGAAATCGATAATGAATTTGAGGTATTCTGAGAAATCGAACGAAGGCGGTCACTAGCTTTTCGTCCTGGTCCGCAGCGCCCGGACCTGAGCGCGCATCGTGAGCAGCTTGTCGACCGCGAGTCCCGCGAGGAGAACGAGCGTGCCGAAAAGCTTTCGCGCATCCAAAGTTCCCGACGCGACCGCATCGATGAGGACTCCGGTCAGGGCCTGACCGGAAAACATGAGGAGGGCCGCAGAAAAGGCGGTCATGCGAGGGAAGATGAGGTTCGCGGCCGTCACCACCGCGACACCCATGAGACCGCCGCCCAGGGCGAGGAGGGGGCCCGCCGTCGCTACCGCGTGCACTGCCGCGCCCAGGGGAGGACTGGCGACGACGACAATGATCAGGGTCGTCGCGAGTCCTACGAGATAGTTCAGTCGCGTGCTCCTGAAAATACCCTTCTTGCGCCCGAGCTCCGAATTGAGAATGAAGGAGAGGCCGGGCAGGACGCCCGAGGCGAGAGCGATCGGTATGGCGAGGGCGTTCGATCTCCAGTTCCCCGCCATGACGGCCACGCCCGCGACGGCGAGACCTATTCCCGGCAGGCGGTGCGCGGAAAAGGGCTGTCTCTTCCGACCCAGGAAACCCGTGGCATCCACGGCGACCGAGAAGATCGTTTGGCCGAGGAGGGAGAGGGCCACGGCCAGCGAGGCGCCGAGGGCGGTAAAGGCATAGATGCTGGAGAAGACCGTCCCCACGCCGACGAAGCCTCCCAGGTAATAATAGAAGGGAAGGCGACCCGGGCGCATTTCTTCCCGTTTCGCGAGCAGGACGACCGAGACGGCGCTCAGACCGACGATGTGGATGACGAGAGTGGAGACGAGGATGCCGGCATACGCGGAAAAGCGGCTGTTGAGGCCGTTCATGAGGGTGATAAGGGCGCCGGTCAGGGGCGCGAGAGCGCTGTACAAGAATCCGTCTCCCTTTGCATATTCGGAGTATCGTGTCATACCTGTGAATGCGATAGGACCGATGTCCTATCGATAACGGAAGGTTAGGGAGTATTCCATGAAATCGACGGAGCCGGCTGCCGCCAGCTCGCCCGCGTCGTGCGCCGTTTCCGAGACGAGGGCATACTGGACAAGGCACGGGGACGCCACCGCCTCCTCGACGGGAGGAAACTCGAGCCCCTGGCCCGCGACCTCTACCTCCGTTCCGGCTATTCCGTCCGCCAGGGCACGGTGACCGGCTTGCCCGGAGCGGGAAGAGTCGCACGATAGTCGTTGATGTAGGCCTTGTAGGTGCCGCCCGGCTTGACGTCCAGGGCGAGGAGGCCGCCCGGCTCGCCGATTCCTCCGCGGGTCATGTGGCCGTAGGCTACCGTCTGATAGCTCGTGAAGCCGTAATGGTAATCGTCGGGAGCTTCGACGAGCCGGGCGTAGAAGACGTACTTTCCCGCTTTCTTCAGGTCGACGACGATGTACGGCGTATGGGGATCGTAGGGAAAGAGCAGAGTTTCCCCGGTGTCGACCTCCTGGACGTACACGGTCGCCGCAAAACTGTTGTCGCCTCCCACGATGTCGAACTTGACGTTCACCTTCGCGGGCCTGACTCCGAATCCGAGCAGTCCGCAGCCGGCCGACAGAAAGCTCAGCGACAGCAGTATGCAGACTCCGATTTCCGCGAAGCCGCGGGCGAGCCTCGGGCTCGCAGTACGATATCCGGACGTTCCGGACGCAATATGGCGGTTCATCGAATCATCTCCTTCGAGAACTCTCTCTATAGAATTAAGATGCATTCCCCGGGGCCGCAGATGCGGGTGTGGTCAAAGAAAGCGTTGCCGGAACCGGAAAACCTCAGGTATAATCACATCCGTCCGGACCGAGGCGGCGCAACGAGCCGCACAGGAGGCGAAAGAGAACACGAGACATCGGGGTCCCGCAGTCGCCGCCGTAGTCGGCCGCGGCGGATACCGGGAGCGGATCGAGCCGGCCTGCGTCGGTTCCGTGCCCCTCCCGATTGCGGCCATAGTCAGGCCTGATCGCAAAATATGGAGTCATTCCCATGAAAGCCAAGCGAAGTCATCTCGCAACGAAAATCGCGCTTATCGTATCGTCCCTCGTTACCGCAGTCCTCGTCATCGCAGGGTGCATCGTAGCGGTCGTCGTCGAGCTCAGGACGACGCAGGAGGTCAGCGCGGATGCGGCCGCCATCGTTTCGGCCCGCTCCGCGGAGCTCGGACGGATGGCGGAGAAGATAGATCTCCAGCTCGATTTCCTGTCGAACAATCGCGATATGCTGGCGGGAGGGTCGAGCGCACGCGACTTCGTCTCCTCCTTCAAGGGGCATCTTCCGCCCGAAATACAATTCATCGTAAGGGCCGATGCCGATGGAGCCTTCTTCACCTCCGAGGGGGCGACGGGCAGCCTCGCCGATCGCGACTACTTTCGCCGGACGGTCGTCGACGGCCAGCGCGAGGTCGTCTCGGACGCGGTCCTCTCCAAGACCGACGGACAGCCCGTCATCGTATTCGCCCGCCGCTTGGTCGACGCCGGGGGCAGATCCGCCGGTCTGGTCGCGGCCGTGGTCGATGTGGGCTACCTCAACAAGTATATCGCGGGCATCACCATGGGGCGGAACGGTTACGCCTACATCATGGATCATCGCGGAATCATCATCGCCCATCCCGACAAGGCCTACATCCTCAAACTGAACGCCCTCGACTCGGCCAAGGACGGCTGGGTGGGACTGGACGCCGCGGCGAAGAAGGTGCTCGCCCTGGATGCCGGATCGGCGACTTACAGAAAACCGGACGGCACCGCGATAACCATGTTCTCCCATATCGTCCCGGGCGTGCCGGTATGGCACATGGGGGTCACGATCCCGAGCGCGGAGCTCAAGGCTACCGCCCTGGCCCTCGTCGGAGACCTCGCCTGGGTCTTCGGGGGAGCCCTTCTCGTCGCCGTCCTCGCCTCGATCGCTCTCGCGCGGAGCATCACCGCCCCCATCGCTCTCCTCACCGGAGCGATCGAGCGGCTCGCGCAGGGCGATCTCCGCGGCGACGAGGCGGGGGAGAAGAAGATGGAGCTCGCGGCTCGGCGGAGCGACGAGGTGGGCAGCGCCGTGCGCGCCGCCCGTTCGACCTTCGCCACCCTGGCCGACATCGTGGAGCGCATAGCCCGGTCCGCGGAGTTGGTGGCTCGGGGCGCCGAGGAGCTCTCTACGACCGCGGAGAGCATCTCCTCCGGCGCCAGCGAGCAGGCCGCGGGCATCGAGCAGCTCTCGTCTTCGACCGAAGAGTTCGCCTCTTCCGCCCGGCAGAACGCGGACGCCTCGGGCGGGGCGGACCGGCTCGCGAAGAAGGTCGGCGCCGAAGCGGAAGGGTCGGGCGTCTCGGTCAAAGAGACCGTGGGGCACATGAGGGATATCGCAGGGCGCATCGTCATCGTGGAGGAGATCGCGCGGCAGACGAATCTGCTGGCGCTCAATGCCGCCATCGAGGCGGCCCGCGCCAGCGAGGCGGGCAAGGGCTTCGCGGTCGTGGCCAGCGAGGTGCGCAAGCTCGCGGAGCGGAGCGCGGGCGCGGCCCGCGAGATCACCGAGCTGGCGGCCCTCAGCGTCGATCGCGCCGTCGAGGCGGGGAGCCGTCTCGACGGACTTCTGCCGGATATCCACAAGACGGCCGAGCTCGCCGAAGAGATCGCGGCGGCGACCCGGGAACAGTCGGCCGGCGCCGAGCAGATCGCGCGGGCCGTGACCCAGTTCGACGAGGTCGTGCAACGCAACTCCTCCGCCGCCGAGGAGCTGGCGAGCACCGCCGAGGAGCTCGCCGGCCAGGCCGAGATCCTCACCGTGGCCATAGCTTTCTTCAAGACGGAGGGGACGGCGGTGGCTAGTGAGCGGGGGGCCTGATCGGCAGGAGAGAGACCTCGCAGGGCAGGGGTGGATCGGGCTTACGCATTCCGTATCGGACGGAACACTGGCGGGGCGAACAGAGGGAGACCGGAAGCTTGTCGTCGATGGCTTCCAAATTATGCGCTCCCGCTCTTCACGAGCTCGCGATACTTGACCAGCTGATTCTTGAGGAGCCGAGGCGTATCGAGCTCGTAGGGGCAGCTCGCTCTGCATTGTCCGCAGTTCGTGCAGTTCTCGATGGTCTCCATCTTTTTTTGCCACTCCGGGGTGACGAAGGGCTCGAAGGGCATGCGCTGCATCATGAAGGTGATGCGCGCGGCCATGTCTATCTGGATGCCGGCGGGGCAGGGCAGGCAGTATCCGCAGCCGCGGCAGAACGCCCCTGCAAGCTCGGCCCGGTCCTTGTCGATGATCTTTTGCATCGCGCCGTCCAGGGCCGGGGGATTCTTCTCGAGGGCGAGAAACTCCTCGAGCTCCGACTGCCGCTCGATGCCCCAGATGGGAACGGCGTGCTCCGTGCTGCGGATGAATGCGAAGGTGGAGGCCGCATTCGTGATGAGCCCGCCGGATAGTCCCTTCATGGCGATGAAGCCGATATCCCTCGCTCGGGCGGCGCGTACGAGCTCCAGGTCCGCCTCGGACGACAGCGAGCTGAAAGGGAACTGCAGCGTATCGTAGAGACCCGACTCGATCGCTTCGCGGGCGACAGGCAGGCGGTGGTTGGAAATTCCGATGAATCGTACCAGGCCCTTGCGCTTCACTTCCGCGAGAGCCTCGTAAAGTCCCGATTTTTCGCCCGGTTTCGGCATCGTCTTGGGATTGTGGAGCTGGTAGACATCGATGTAGTCGCTTTCCAGGCGGGAGAGCGAGAGCTCGAGGTGCTCATGGAGAGTCTTCGCGTCCGCGGCGGGAGTCTTGGTCGCGATGACGATATTCCTGCGCTCTCCCGAAAGGGCCCGGCCGATCTTTTCTTCGCTGTCGCTGTAGCCGTAGGCGGTATCGAAGAAGTTGATTCCGCCCTCGAAGGCTCTCCGGAGAAGCGCCGTCGATTCATCGAATCCGATTCTCTGTATCGGAATGGCCCCGAAGCCGCTGCGACTCACCATGAGGCCGGTGCGCCCTAATCGAATCTTGTCCATTTCCCCTCCGGAATCCTATCGCGGCACGAGTATAGCATAAAAGGCCCTTAGGGCTCGATGAGGAGTGCGGCCAGCTGGGCCTCGAGGAGCGGGAGGAAAAGCTCGTCGAACTCGAGAAGGAAGATCCGGAGTCGGTCGCGCCCTGCGAGGGCCTCTCTTACGATTTCCGTGGGTTCGCTCACCGCCCAGGCCCCCACGGTGAGCGCATAGACTTGCATGAAAAATGGTCCCCATTTTTTGGCGGGAACGGAGGGAGCCTGGGTCGCCCATATTTTCGTCAGCTTATCCAGTCCCTTCGCCATGGCCTCTTTGAAGGCCAGGACGCCCGCCGGGGAGCACCCCTGTTCCAGCACCGGATCCACGAGGCCCAAGAGCGGCAGCAGCAGGGGATCGCTCCTCAGCGTAAGCAGGATTTTGGCGGCCACTTTTCGAGTCTGGCCCGACAGCGGATTCAAGGCCGCCAGACGCCCGAACCAGGCCTCGAAGCGCCTGCCGACGGCGTGGAGGAAAAGGTCCTCCTTGGAGGCGAAGGCGAGGAACACCGAGCCTTTGGCTACGCCCGCCCGCCTTGCGATGGCCTCGATTGTCAGTTTGGCGTAGCCGCTTTCCGAGAAAAGGGCGAGGGCGTGGTCGGCGAGAGCGTCCTGGCGCTCCCGCCGCTCCGTCTGGGTGAGGGCTCGCATCAGGCCTTTCTGAGCATGGATGCGGATATCTTGGCGACGAGGGACCGCGGGGAGAGTCTGATTGAGAAGGTCATGACGGCGTTTTGCCATCCTGCGACCCGGACTCGCCGACCCCCGAGCAGGGCCTTCACGGCCGTCCGAGCCACCTCGGCAGCGCTGCTTGTCCTTTTGAAAAGATGCGAAGCGCCCATGGACGCCCGCTCGGCGAAGCGCGTGTCGGTGGCGCCCGGACAGAGTGCAGTGACTGTGACTCCGGTGCCCGCGAGCTCTTCGGCGATGGCTTCGCTGAAATTGAGGACATAGGCCTTCGTCGCCCCATATCCGGCCATGCCGGGGCAGGGCGAGAAGGCTGCAGTGCTGGCGACGTTGAGAATCCGTCCCGATCCCAGCTTGATCATTCCAGGCAGAAAGGCCCGGGTCAGGAGGGTCAGGGCGGTGATGTTGAGGGTGACCATCGCGGCGAGGCGGGCGGGCTCGGCCTCGGCAAAGGGGCCGGAGATGCCGAAGCCGGCGTTGTTGACCAGCACGGCCAGGTGTCGCGAACCGACGACTCCAACGAGGGCTTCGACGGAGCTTCCATCCTCGAGATCGAGGACCTTGGTTTCGACGGCTGCCCCCGCGCTCCGGACCCTCGCGGCCACCTCGGAGAGGCGTCCGGCGTCGCGGCCGGTGAGAATGAGGTCGTGGCCCGTTCGCGCCAACTCGACGGAAAGCTCGGCGCCTATTCCCGATGAGGCTCCCGTCACGAGAGCCAAAGCTCGCGCTTGTGTCATATGAACTCCTTGCATGATGACCACCGGTCACCATGCAAGGAATATACTGACCGACGGTCATCATGGCAAGCGAACCGGATTCCCGAGGTATCGCCACTCGCGCATGGAATCCTCCCTACGCCGACTAGATGTGGAGCGGCGCCGAAGCGCCCCATCCGAGCAACGGGAGGGCAGGGCGGATTCCAGGCGCATGATGTGCATCGCTCGAGCAAAACCCTGCACCGTCGTCGCATCGCGATGACCTCAGCGTATCTCACGAATTTCGTTGTTGCCGCTGTCCGTCACGTAGAGGCTGGTACCGTCGGTCGTGATTCCCAGGGGGCCGGTGAAGCCGGCGGCGGCAGCGGTGCCGTCGGCGCCGCCTCCCTTGGGGGAGCCGGCGAGGGTGGTCACGACTCCCGTGGAGATCACGATCTTCCGGATCTCGTTGTTGAACGAATCCGCCACATAGAGATTGGTGCCGTCGGTCGTGATCCCTTCGGGGAAATAGAAGCTGGCCTGGGTTCCCTTTCCGTCCGCATGCCCGCCGGCTCCCGAGCCCGCGAGGGTGGTGACGACTCCGGTGGCCAACGAGATCCGGCGGACATCGTTGTACAGAGCCTCGGTCACATAGAGATTCGTCCCGTCGGTCGTGATCCCCCTGGGAACGGCGAACCTGGCCTCGGCCCCCCTTCCGTCGGCGTGACCCCAGGAGGGAGAGCCCGCCAAGGTGGTCACGGCTCCCGTTGCGATCACGATCTTCCGGATCGCGTTGTTGTACTCGTCCGCCACATAGAGGTTCTTGCCGTCGGTCGTGATGCCTTCGGGATCGTCGAACCGGGCATCGGCCCCGGTGCCGTCGGCGTATCCCTTGAGGGATGAGCCCGCGAGGGTGGTCACCACACCCGTGGCGATCTCGATCTTCCGGATTTCATTGCAATAGCCGCCCATCGCATCGGGGCCGAACCCGCCCGTCACGTAGAGATCGGCGCCGTCCGTCGTGATCCCCGAGACGCCGGCCCTGGTGCCGTTCCAGGGGATCGCGAGATTCGTGACGGCCTTCGTGGCTATGGCGATCTTCCGTATCCGGCCGAGCTCGGTCACGTAGAGGCTGGTACCGTCGGTCGTGATGCCGCCCGGCTTGAATCCGCGGGCGTCCGAGCCCATTCCGTAGCCCGAGAAAGTGCTCACCTCGCCCTTCGCCCCGGGGCAGGCCGTCCAGTCCGCGTCTTTCTCCGACCCGATGTCTTTCGAAAAGACGCCGGCATAGGCGGCTTTCACGTAGGGGTCGTCGAACACCCAGTCCGCGTTGGCGAGAGCCTGTATCGTCCTGAGCGCCCTGCCGCGTAGGGCGCGGGCCTCGCTCCCGTTCGAGCTCACGTCGCGGCGCATGAGCCTCAGGTACCCGTTGTACTGCTCCTCGATCGCCCTGACCGCGATCGCGGTGTCGGCGCGCCGGTAGTTGTCCAGGGCCACCGTGCGGATGGCCGTGCAGTCCTTTTGAATCTGCTCGCACACGGGCCAGTCGGACTTGAAAAAGTCTTCCGCGAGATAATGCGCGAGCTTCGCGGATACCCGGTCGAACAGAGCCAGGGCATCGGCGTAGTCGGCCGACTCCGCACGCTCGCGGCCGGCCTTCATCAGCCCGGCCAGCTCTCCCGCATCGATCCGCTGCGTCGTCTCGATCTTGAACTCGGGCAACTCCTCGTGTTTGAGCTCGTAGACCAGGGCCGAGCCTTTCGCGTCGGTCTGCGTTCCGTCCCGGCCCAGGATCGAGCTCACGAGCACGCCGACGGCTTCCTCGAGCCCTTGATCCGTGAGCTCGGAAAACCGCGAATACATCCCTGTCACCGTTCCCGTGCCCACCTTCGAAAAGTTCACCGTTATCTGCACCTTGTCGGGTTCGATGCCTCGCACCACCTGGCCGAACACCACCTCCTGTGCGCCCAGCTGGCCGCCCACGAGAACGACGTCCTCGTCCCGGACGAAGCCCGATGCCTGGTACTCGATCTCCTTGAGGATCCGGGCGCGCTGGGCGGCATCGGCCACCACGAGGGTGAAGAGATAGCTTCCGCGCCGGATGAGCTCGCCGGTGAACAGATTGTAGACGAGTTCGGCTTGATTTTCGGATACGCCCTCTCCGCGATAGAACGGGAGCACCGCCACGATGCGCTTCTCCGCATAGGCCGCGCCGATGCCCGGCCCGGCGCCCAGAGCCGCCGCGAGCAGTACGATAGCGATGGTCAATGTGCGTCTCATCATGTGCCTCCGCGAACTGTCGGCATGGTCCCTCGCAATAGTGGAGCAAGGTCGAGCCCCGATGCAAGGCGGGGAGTCGGATCGAGGTTTTCCATGCGGCGAGGGAGCCGACTGCCTTGACGAGAGGCCGGCATGTAGTAGAATGCCTCCAGCGACTTTCGGTAGAATCCGCCGTCGGCAAGCGACCAGGAGAGGCTCCATGAACAGGCTTTTGGCCCTTATCGGTATCGGTCTCGCCCTGAGCTTCACGGGCTGCGAGAGCATGTGGAAGACGATGGGGGTGGCCACGGTCTCTTCGGTCAACGCCCGGAACGACAAGGTCGACGCCGAACTGGCCGACCTCAAGACCAGCGTCGACGCCCTGTCCGTCAAGATGGACGATGTCCAGAAGGCGGCGGCCGAGGTCGCGCGAATAGACGCCCTCGTCAACGATCTCCAGACCAAGATAAATCTTCTCCCTCAGGAGACCCTCAAGAAGCTGGCCGACATCCTGAACAAGGCCGCGGCCGAGGCCGAGGCTCAGAGCGCCCAACAACCCTGAACGGCGCCTTCTCCGCATATTCCGCTCTAACGCCCCCTTTATCCCTTGCACGAATACCCGCCTCGATCTCGCGACATGGACATACCTCTTTGCGGGCTCTCATACGAAGTTACCGTTCGAGCCTCATCGGGGCTCGCCCATCGGGCCGATTCGTGCTACTATAGCCGACCGTTCGGATCGGCTACAGTCTTCGGGAGTCCGATTGGACGGTCTCGGGACGGACCGGGGGCTTCAAGGAGGACGGAATGAGCAGGGCGGAGATTGCGATCGAACCCGGGTACTATAACGAGACTCTCGATCCCGGGCAGGCCGAACGCATCGTTCTGCGCTTTCCCCAAGGCGATCTTCTCACCTTTCCCAACGAGGAGCCGCGCATCGTGGTCGACCTCGAGCTTCGCGGTCCCGTCGAGAGGCTCTGCGGCTGGAGGCCTTCCATCAGACGGAGAGAGGGAATCATCATCATCGCCGACGAGGGCATCGACGGCGTGATCGTCTCCAGCGCGAGGGTGCGCATTCCCGCCTCCATCCGCGACATCGAGGCGCACAGTTCCTCGGGTTCCCTCGAGATGCGGGACCTGTTCGCCGACATTCTGGCGGCTACCGACGCGGGAAGCATCCGCATCGCGGGCGGGGCCCAGATGGAGCTCTCTTCGGTCTCTGGCGAAATCGAAGTGGAAAAGGCGACCGCGGTCGCGGTCAGGGTCGGCTCCGGCCCCATCCGATGCCGCGACATAGGCGGGCCGGTGAGCGCCGAGTCCGAGTCGGGCGACGTGCTGATCGAGTCCGCGGCCGGCAACGTGGTGGTCCTGAGCGATTCCGGCGACATCAACATCCAGCGGCCCGGCGGCAGGCTCAGGCTGGTCACGGAGTCGGGCGACGTCGAGCTGGAGATAGCCGGACGCTTCGCGGGCGGCGAGGTGAGCACCGCGACGGGCGACGTGAGCCTCTCGCTCGGAGGAGCCGATCTGGAGCTCCGCGCAGAGACCCTCTCCGGGAACCTGGACGTGCCCGGCGTCGAGGTGCCGCTCACCAACGGCCCCCGCCGCTGCGCCCTCAGGCTGGGCGCCGGAGGGCGCCGCCTCCATGTCCGCTCCGTTTCCGGCGACGTGGAGATCGAATCCTAGTTTCAGCTTTCGAACAGCTTGTGTATCTCTCTGCGGTACAGCTCGGCGATCACGTGGCGCTTGACTTCCTGCTTGGCCGAAAGCTCCCGTCCCTGTTCGAATGCCGCAGGCAGCAGGGCGAAGCGATAGATCCTCTCGAAGCTTTTGAATCCGTTCGCGGCGCTCACGAGGAGATTGACCTCTGAATCGATCAGCTCGGCGACTTCGGGCTGCTGGAGCAGGGTCTCGTAGTCGACGATGGGGACGTTGTTCTCCTCGGCCCAGGCGATCACCGTCTCCTTCGCCGGCACTATGAGGGCCGCGAGGTACTTCCGATCCTGGCCGAGCACCACCGCCTGCTCGATGTACTCGCTCTCGAGGAGGCGCTGTTCGATGGGTACCGGTTCGACGTTCTCGCCGCCGCGCAGGACGATGGTGTCCTTGGCCCGCCCCGTGATCCTGAGCTCGCCTCCGTAACTGAGCATCCCCAGGTCTCCCGTATCGAACCATAGATCGCTCTTCAGGACTTTCTCGGTCAGGTCGGGGCGCCGGTAGTAACCGCTCATCACGGAGGGGCCGCGCGTCATGATGAGACCCTTGCGCCCGGGGCCGAGGACGTTTCCCTTTTCGTCGACGATCTTGACCTCGGTGCCTCGAATGGGCCTGCCGACGGTGCCCAGGACAGGATGGAGCTGCTCCCTGACCCCTATGACCGGCGCCGTCTCGGTGAGCCCGTAGCCCTCGAGAATGAGGATGCCGAGGGCGTCGAAGAAGCGGTCGACCGCCGGAGGCAGGGCCCCGCCCCCGGAAATGCCCGCGATGAAGCGCCCGCCGAGCTTCTCCTTGACCTTGGAGAAGACCAGGATCTCGCCCAGAGCGCGGAATGGGGCCAGGAGCGCGAAGGGGAAAATGGACGAGACGACTTCGAGGAGCCGCGAGCGGGGCGTGAACTGGGGCATGCGGCCGGCCAGATGATTCCGGAAATAGGCGTAGCTTTCGCCGATGCCCAGGAAGAGACCGAAGACGGCCCGCTTCACCCCGCCCTGACTCTTCAGATTGCGGTATATCCCGTCGCGCACCGATTCCCAGATGCGGGGCACCGAGGTCAGCCACTGAGGCTTCACCGCTTCGAGATCGGCGAGCATCACGGCGCCTATGGGTTTGGAATATGCTATGCCCGCGGCCGCGGCGATGATCATGTACTGGGCTATGCGCTCGAAGGAGTGCCAGATGGGCAGCACCGAAAGGAATATGTGCCCAGGTTTGATGAGGATGATGCTCGTCAGGTATTCGGTCTGGTGGAGGAAGTTGCCGTGGCTGAGCATGACACCCTTGGGCTCGCCCGTCGTGCCCGAGGTGTAGATGATCGTGGCGAGCTCGCTCCGCCGGCCCCTGGCCGCTTCCGCCTCGTATTCGCCCGGCCCGGCTTCCGCGGCCGTTCTCGCGGCGCCCTTGGCGACGATCTCTTCGTAGGTATGCAGATCCAGGCCGGCCTCGCGCGCCGCCGCCAGTGTCGAGGGTTCGGGCGGGTCGAAAAGCACGAGCGAGCGCAAGGCCGGAATGCCTTCGCGGCGGGTCAGCACCTTGCGCAGCTGCTTGTCGTTTTCCAGAATGGCCAGGCGGCATTCGCTGAAATCGAGAATGAAGCGGACCTCTTGCTCCGTGGCGTCGCAGCCCCGGGGCACATCCGCGGCGCCCAGTCCGAGGACGGCCAGGTCGGCGACGAGCCATTCCCGCCTGTTGTCCGAAATGAGGCCGACGTGCTCGCCCCGCTCGAGGCCCAACTCCCTGAGCCCTCCCGAGAATGCCTCGACCTCTCGGAGGAGCGAGGCATAGCTGACGGCCTCGAACTCGCCCGAGCCGTTCTTGCCGTACTGGGCGGGAAGATCCGGGTAGTTTCGGACCTTCTCCAGGAACAATTGAGGAATGGTGTCGGCCATGCATCCTCCAACCTAGGAAAGCCTCATTTTATCGCGAGTTTTACATTTTATCCAAAACTGTAAACCGGCGCAAGTTCAAGAGGAGGGTGCGCAGCAGGGCCATCCTGCTTTTGTTTCCTTTTCGAAGCTTCCAGAGACGTCGCAAAGCGGGTCCTGTTTATGACAGAGTAGGATAGACTCCGACTGCCTTTTTTGACGGCATCCCATCAATCGCGGAAGGTTCTGTACCTGTCCCCCGGGACCTCGGCCAGGTAGGCTTCCAGGGCCGCGCGCATCGCGTCGAGGTCGGGGGCGTTCCGGAGCCGCCAGCCGATATGGTGCGCGAAGCTGAAATTGTCGGCATAGTAGGAAAAGAAGCGACTGGCCCGCTCGAGGCGGAACCCCGGGGGAATATACTCTTCGAGGAGGTCGAGCATGCGCAGAGCCGTGGCCAGAAGGTCCACGTCGAGGACGAAATCCGCATCCGCCTCGCGGCCGCGTATGAGAGCGAATATCCAGGGGCGCCGCGCGGCCTCCCGGCCGATCATGATTCCCGCGGGCGAGGAGGTCTCGACGCGTTCGCGATAGTCGGAGTAGCTCCTCACGTCGCCGTTGCCGACCACCGGCACGGGCAGTTCCTCGTTGAGGGCGGCCACGAAGTCCCAGCGGCTTTTTCGCCTGAACTTTTCCCCCGAGAGGCGGGGGTGGAGGCTGAGGAAGTCCACGCCCGCGTCGACGAGCCCGAGGCAGAAATCGCGCAGCCGGGGATAGTCCTCCTCGGCCCCGATCCGGAGCTTGGCGGAGAGCAGCCTGGGCCAGACGCCGCGCGCCGCCGCGACGAGGCTCCGGGCGGCGGCGGGATCCTTCATCCACGCCACGCCCCCGCCGGCCCTGCTGATGTGGGGCGCCGCGCAGCCGAAGTTGATGTCGGCTCCCATCACCTTCAGCCCGGCGCAGCGCTCGAGCGCCTCGACGAGGCGCTCGCTTTTCACGGTGTAGAACTGAAGCATGGTACGCTCGGGCTCGGGCTCGGGATCGAGGTACCAGCTCTCGTTGGTCGAGCCGGACACGAAGGCTCCAGCGCTGGCCATCTCGGTGCAGGCGAAGTCGAGGCCGCCGAACTCGCGTATCATGGTTCGGAGGGGACGATGGCTCAGTTCGACCATCGGCGCCAGAAAGAGACTGCGGGGCGGGAAGGGGCTTTTCATCCGTTCGAGTCTACACCCGATGGGGGGCTTCGTCGCTATCGCGTCGTCGCCGCTATGGCGCGGGCTCAGGGCGACGCGCATTGACCAAGGGCGACGAAGGGGTGTATAAACTCGGCACACCCCGCTCCGGGCCCCCCGTCCGGGGATGTTTCGAGTCTAAGGCTCGATGTGTCGTAAGGGCGGGCCCAATCACAGAGAGAAGACTCAGGAGGACAGGAATGAGCGTGAAGATCAGGCTCAAGCGTTTCGGGGCGAAAATGCGTCCCTTCTATCGCATCGTCGTCATGGATTCCCGCAAGCCGCGCGACGGCCGCACCCTCGAGGAGATAGGGACCTACCATCCGATCGAGGTGGAGGCCAAGCAGCTCATCATCGACGAGGAGCGGGCCAAAGACTGGCTCTCCAAGGGCGCTCTGCCCTCGGACACGGTGAGGGGTCTGCTCAACAAGAAGGGCATTCACGTAAAATAGCGGAGGAAAAGCCCGTGGAACGCGATCTCGTCGAATACATCGCAAAGTCCCTCGTGGACGACCCCTCGGCGGTCAACGTCGCGGTCGTCGAGGGCGACAAATCCACCATCCTCGAGCTTCGCGTGGCCGAAGAGGACATCGGAAAGGTGATAGGAAAGCATGGCCGCATCGCCAAGGCCATCCGGACCATCCTCTCCGCGTCCTCCTCCGCGTCCTCGAAGCGCATCATCCTCGAAATCCTCGACTAGGCGTGGACAGGCGGTCCGACGGGCGGCTGGCGATCGGCCGCCTCGGCTCTCCTCACGGCGTCCACGGCGATCTCAAGGTCAAGTCCTATTCCGGAGAGTTCGCCCACTTCCTCGACCTTGTCGAGCTGGACCTTGAGCCGGCCCGGGACGAAGGCTCGCCGGCTGCGCGCGAGCGGCCCGTTCCCCGCATCCTCCACGTGCGGGTGCGACGGATCGAGGAAGGCCCGGGCGGGCTTCTCGCTGCCTTCCAGGGCTACGATTCGCCCGAGGCCGCCCGGGCCCTCACCGGCATGGAAATCGTCGTTCCCCGCGACAAGGCCGCACCCCTCGGGCCGGACGAATGGTACGTGGCCGATCTCGTGGGCCTCGAACTCGTCCACGAGGGGAAGTCCCTCGCGCGCGTCGTTTCGGTGATAGAGGGCGGCCCCGATCCCTGGCTCGAGGCCGAGCTGGAGGGGGGGCGGCGCGCTCTCGTGCCCTTCCGCAATGAGTTCGTCGGCGCCGTCGACGTTCCGGCGGGCTCGATCGAGCTCCTCGCCCCCTGGCTTCTCGACCCATGAACATCACCGTACTGAGCCTCTTCCCCGAGATGCTTCGCGGCTTCTTCGAAAGCTCGATCATGGCCAGGGCCGTGAAGCGCGGTCTCGTCTCCTACGAACTCATCGACATCCGCGACTACGCGACGGACAGACACCGCAAATGCGACGACGAGGTTTTCGGGGGGGGGCCGGGCATGCTCATGCTTCCGCTTCCGCTCGGCGCCGCGCTCGAGGCGGCCGGTTCACCCGCGAAGCGCACGATCTATCTGACGCCCTCGGGACGCCTCTTCAATCAGACCATGGCCCGGGATTTCGCGGCGGAAAGGGATCTCGTCCTGGTCTGCGGGCACTACGAAGGCATAGACCAGCGCGTGATAGACCGGTACGTGACGGACGAGGTGTCCATAGGCGACTATGTGTTGTCCTCGGGCGAGGTGGCGGCGCTCGTGCTGATCGATGCCGTCTATCGCCTGGTCGAGGGCGTGATAAAAGGCGAGTCCCTGGCCGAGGAAAGCTTCGGACTGGGCCTTCCGGGAGACTCGGAGGGCCGGTCTGCGGCCGGTCTGCTGGAGTATCCCCAGTATACACGGCCGGCCCATTATGCTAATATGCCAGTCCCCGAGGTTTTGACCTCGGGACACCATGCGAACATAGCCCGGTGGCGGCTCAGGGAAAGCTTACGGAAGACCCTGGCCTACCGCCCGGAGCTCCTCGCGGCCGCCGGACTGCCCGAAGAAGTCAGGCAGCTTCTGCATGAAATAGTCGTCGAAGGGGGAAGCTTTGAACCTTATACAGAAGATCCAGGCCGAGCAGATTAGGACCGACGTCGCTCCGTTCAATGTGGGCGACACCGTCAAGGTCTACTTCAAGATCGTCGAGGGCAAGACCGAGCGGATACAGATCTACGAGGGTCTCGTCATAGCCATGAAGAACGCGGGCATCGGCAGGACTTTCATGGTGCGCAAGATATCCTATGGCGTCGGCGTCGAGCGCGTATTTCCGATGAACTCGCCGCGCATCGACAAGGTCGAGGTCGTCCGCCCCGGCAAGGTCCGCCGCTCCAAGCTCTACTACATCCGGACCAAGATCGGCAAGAAATCCAAGGTCAAGATACTTCTTCCTTCCAGGAAGGAAGAGGCTCAGACCGCGCAGGAATAGGGGCGGCCCTTAGGGCCCGACAGGCTCGGGCATCGATCATGCGTGTCGCAGGTCCGACCGAGGCGAGGCTCATCGTAAGCGGCGCCGGTCCGGGGAAAGGTCTCCGGGCCGGCGCCGTCGTATCCGTGGAAGTCCTGGAACGCCTCGGACCGGAGCTTTTCCGCGTCAGCGCGGGGGGCCTGGTCGTGAAGGCGAGCGCGCAGGCCTGGCTCAAGCCGGGGGCGATGTTTTCGGCGCGAGTGGAGCGCTCCGAAGCGGGCTTCGTCCTCCGTGCTCTCCCCGAGCGCAAGGACGCCGTGCAGTCGCTCATCCTGCGCTCGGGTCTCCCCGACGACAGACTTTCGCGACTCGCCGTGTCTGCTCTGCTTCGCGAAGGCCTCGCGCCCGAGGCGCGCTCCTTGGCGCGGGTGCGCCGCGCGGCCTCTCGGACCGGGGAGGACGAGGCCTCCGATCGGCTCTCCAGCGCCGCCCGGCTCGAGGCCAAGGGCATCGCGGCGGAGGATTCTTTCGTCGATGCCGTCTCGGCCCGGGGAGGCTCCGGGCGCGGCGCCGATCAAGGCGAGGGCCGGGGCGATGAAGGCCGCGGCCGCGCCCGGACCGAGGCGCCGGAAGGGGAGGGCCCCGCGGAGCCCCGGGACGAGAGCTCGGATGAGGGATCCCGCGAGGCGCAGGCCTTCGACCCGGGACGGGACTTCGAGCGAAGTTATCCGCCCGCGAAGCTGCCCTCGGCCCTCGCCTCTCTTCTCCGCGCCCTGTCCATGCGTTCGGGCGGGAACGGAGACTTTCTTTCGCTCTTCAATCACCTCCGGGGTCCCGAAGGTTCGTGGATACACCTTCCCTTCGCCTTCGAGCTGGACTCGATTGCATTCGCGGGAAGCTTTCGGCTAAAATTACCCTATGCGGTCGGCGGTCCCGGCCGCATGGAAGCGCGTTTCTCCGCCTCGCGCCGGGGCGAAGAGGAAAAGCGCGACTGGAGTCTGGCTCTTCGTTTCGGCGGGGATCGACATTCGGTGCTGCGCATCGCCGTCGACGACGAAAAGTCTCTGGCGGCCGCCGGACGGCTTCTTTCCTCGCTCGAAGGGGAGCTGTCGGCCTTTGAGTGTTCGGTCTCGCTTGCCGATCCTTATGAAGAGACCGAAGCCGGGGGGCTCGATGTCGATGCCTGACGCCGAGGTCGGGGCGGCGCGTCCGCGGAACGACAAGGCGGTCGCCCTGCGCTACCGGGCGGGTCTGATCGCGCCCTTTATCGCCGCCAAGGCTTCGGGCGGCGCGGTCGAGCGACTTCTCGCCATCGCCCGGGAGGCGGGAGTTCCTATCGTGGAGGACCGCGCCCTAGCGCAGGCGCTGTTTCCGCTGGACTTCGGGGACTGGGTGCCCGAGGAGTATTACGAGATCGTCGCGAGGGTTTTCGCCTTCGTGAAGTCGATAGAGGAAACATGAAGAAGAGAATCGCCCTGGATCAGATCAAGGCAGGCACTCGTTTCAGCGACGATGTCTTCGTCGACGACAAGAACCTCCTGGTTCCCGCGAAGATCGCGGTGAAGCAGAAAGACATCGACGCCCTCAAGCGCTGGGGCGTCTCTTTCGTCCTGACCGAGGGCGGAGCGATCGAGGACGAGGCGCCGGCCAAGACCGATGCGAGCTCCCAAGCCGCCGCCAGACCGAAGGGCTTCGTCGGAAGCAGGGAGCTCTACCTCCGCTATACCGAGCTCGTCGACCGTCTCGCCCAGATTCAGTCGCGGCTCGGGAAGGGCGAGGCCGTCGAGTCCAAGGCGGTGGATCAGATTTCCCAGGGCGTGTTGGCCGTGGTGAGGGAGGAGCGGGACGCGGCGATATCGGCCATCCTCGGTTCGACGGCGAACGCCCAGAGTCTGGCCCGCTCCGGCGTGAACACCGCCATACTTTCCTGCGTCATGGGGACGACGCTCAAGCTGCCCACCTATCGTCTCGCCTACCTGGCCTCGGGGGCGCTGCTCCACGACATCGGCATGCTGCGCATTCCCGACTCCATCGTGAAGAAGCAGGGCGGGCTCACCGAGGACGAGGCGCAGAAGATCCGGGCCCATCCCCTGCTTTCCTACCGGATCGTCACCAAGGAGCTCATGTATCCGGACGACGTCGGCCTCATAGGCCTTCAGCATCACGAGCGCTGGGACGGGGAAGGATATCCCCGGCGAACGGCCGGCAAGGACATCGACGTCCTGGCGCGCATCGTATCGGTGGCCGACGCCTTCGAGGCCATGGTCAGCGACAAGCCCTATCGCGATTCCATGATCGGCTACGCGGCCATGAAAGCCCTGCTCTCCGACAATTCGCGGCGCTTCGATCCCGAGATCATCAAGGCCTTCATCAAGAGCATGGGCATATACCCTCTCGGATCCACGGTGCTCCTGAACAACGCCGCCATCGCGAGGGTGGTCGAAACCCACCCCGATGCACCGCTCAGGCCCAAGCTGCGCGTCGTAGTGGACGAGTTCGGAAGGCGCTACGAGCCGGATGAAGGCGATCTCGTCGACCTGCTTGCCGAGAAGACGCTTTTCGTCGCCCGGGCCATAGATCCCAAGGAGCACGTCGGCGCGTGAAAGGGCGTCTTGGAAAGGACTCCTCGGCCGCGGCCGGCAGGCGGGGAGAGGAGGCCGCGGCCGAACGGCTTGAGTCGGAAAACTGGCTCGTCCTGGCGCGCAACTACCGTGCGGGTCCGGGGGAGATAGACATAGTGGCCGCCAAGGACGGCATACTGTGCTTCGTGGAGGTGAAAAGCTGGGAGCGGCTCGGCTCGGAGCAGCTCGCCGATTCCATAAACGCGGCCAAACGCCGCAGGATTCTGGAAACGGCTAAAATCTTTCTCGCCCGGCATCGAGAATATAGTAGCTGGAGGATTCGCTTCGATGTCCTGCTCCTGCGGGGAGGCAGCGTTGTCGAACACTACGAGTCCGCTTTCACGGGAGAACTATGACCGGCCCAGGATTGTCTGAATCATGCGACCCGGCTCGTGCAGGACGCTCGAAGCCGAGCGCGGAGCGCTCGAAGCCGAGCGCGGAGCGCTCGGCGAGGATCTTGGAACTCAAGGCAAAGCTCTGCGACGAGGCCTACATGTCCGGAGCGATTCTGAGAATCGCCACAGTACTGAGCGCAAGGCTCACGGAGGGATACTTTGATGGCGGACGATCGACGAGATGAGAGACTCCCGTCCCCCGGAAAGGGAGGAGCGGAACGCGGCGAGAAAGAAGGAAGCGGAGGCCATGAGGAAGGCCGCCGCCGCTTCGGCAGGCGCCGCATGTTCCACGGAAGGGGACCCGGGACGGCCGGCCGCCGCCAGGGAGATGCTCCCGAGCAGAATGCGTCCGACGAGAAGCGCGATCTCAAGACCTGCCCGATCTGCGGCAAGCCCGTCTACGACCTCGCGACGGCCCTCTCGGCGAACAAAGAGTCCGGGGAGCCCGCTCACTTCGACTGCGTCCTGGAGCGCGTCGCGGCCGCAGAGAACATTTCTTCCCAGGAACGTCTCGTCTACCTGGGCTCGGGCAACTTCGGCGTCATCGAGTTCAAGGACAAGAGCGAAAACGCATTCGTCGTCAAGCGGAAGATCGCCTGGGAGACCGAGGGAGAGAAGAAGGACTGGCGGAAGAGTCTCTCGTCCCGCATCTCGAACCTCTAGGCGTGCATGGTAGGGCCATGAGAAATCACGCCGCCTCGTCCATACTTTCGAACTCCGTCCTCATCGCCGCGCTCGCATCCATGGTAAGCTCGCAGCTTTTCAAGGTCTTTCTGCCCCTCGCCGGAGGCCGGGCCCCCGATTTCAGACGCGTCGCCGACTACGGCGGTTTCCCTTCGGCTCATTCGGCCTTCATTTCCGCCTGTGCCTTCTCGATCGGCCTGACCGAAGGCTTCTCTTCGGGCCTCTTCGCCCTCGCCGTCGTCTGCGCGGCGATCATCATCTCCGATATTCTGAGACTGCGGCGCACCGTGGAACAGTCCAGAATCGATATCGCGCGCCTGCTCGAAAAGGTCGAGCTGCCCGGTCCGGAAAGGGCGACGCAATTTCGCTCCCATACGCCGGTCGAGGTCGTCGCGGGGGTCGTCTGGGGCTGTGTCTGCGCCTATCTGGTCTGGCTCTGAAATTCTTCATATAAAAGGCTGTCATGAATTGCGGGCCAATCCCGATAGCCGCCTGCTCGTGTGAAATTGCGAAAATCGTAGAGTCGGGAGAAAAGTTGACGCCGCAGGAAATCCATGTATACAATCTTGTATGGCAAACGATCAAACCGAGAAGCCTGAGTGGGGCCGGGAGCTTTCGTCTCTATTCCGGGGGCGTTTGAAGGCTTTCTCCGAATTCCAGACGAAGCTGTCGGGCTTTCTTCACGACCTGAGACAGGTATCCGATCTCAATTCTTTCTTTATAAAGAAGATACTCGACTCGGGCTCGGCCAATGAACGCTCGCTCGAGGACGTGGCGGGCGAACTCGATCGGATCGGGAAGAGCTCGCTCCAGGTGCTCGCCGATCTGGAGGCCGCGGACGGCGTCATCGCGGAATCCCGCGCCGGCGCGGACGAGAGCGCCAGGGCGATGGACGAGGCGAGCTCATCCATAGACGCCATGGAAGAGACTTTCAAGAGCGTCACCGACCTCTTCCAGGGGATCCGCTCGGAGGCCACGTCCATACTGGAGCAGATCGCCAATATCGTCGACATCTCCGACCTGACCAATCTCCTCGCGCTCAACGCCGCGATACAGGCGGCCAGGGCAGGCGAGCACGGCAAGGGTTTCGCCGTGGTCGCCAAGGAGGTCAGGACCCTCGCCGAGCGGACCAAGCATATCACCGACGAGCTCTCCCGCCGCGTGGGAGCCCTCCAGGCCAGTCTGGCGGATTCCGAAACCTCGCTCGAACATTATCGATCGATCAAGGGCGAGGTCGTCTCCGACGTCAAGCACTCCGCCGAACGGCTTACGGCCTCCTCGAAAGCCCTTTCGGCCGCCGCTTCGCGCATGTCACGCGTTCGAGAGCTTTCGCGGGAGCAGGCCGAGAGCTCGGCGCTCATCGCGACCAAAGTCTCGGGTCTCTCCGCCGGCACGCGCTTTCTGAACTCGAGCTCCAAGCATATCACCGCGAGCGGCGCTTCCCAAACCCTCATCCTCGACGATCTCGCGGGCCACATCGACGGCACCCTGAGCGACTGGGACAAGGCCGGCGCCGCCCTCGACACGCTGGCGGGCGGCGCCGACGGCAAGAATGCGGACGTCTCTGGACGAACCGTCAGGGTCGGCCACGACGTGACGTATCCGCCCTGGGTATACCTGGAAAAGGGCGCGTCCGCCGGGGTCAGCGTGGAAGTGTTCCGGAAGATATGCGCCCGGGCGAAGCTGCCCTATGTCCTCGTCGGCGACCAGTGGGACAGAATACGCCGCGCCTTCGAGCGGGGAGACCTCGACGTGGTCCTCAACGCCGGATGGCCGAATACCGCCTTTCAGGGCACCCGGATCATGCCCACCGAGCCCTACGAGCGTTTCGCCGTGCGCGTCTTCATGCACGTTTCAAGGGCGCCGGCCTCGGGCGAGCTCGCCGGCAGGGATCTGCGCGGCAAGCGGATAGCGGTGCAGAGCGGCTCCTACGTCGATCAGATTCTGAATGCCACAGGCTGCGAGCTCGTCTACATCGAGAACGATCTGCAGAGCATGGTGCAGCTCATATGGGAGGACGTGGACGGGGTCGCGACCGAATCCAGAGTCGGAGACTACCTCTCGCGCAAGTTCTTCGGGGGAAGCATCGTGCCTGCGACCGGAGTGCTCGGCACGAAAGACGTCGTGATGCTCCTGCGGGAGGGCTCCGAGAAGCTGCGCGACGCGCTCAACGAGGCCATCCGGAGCAGTTCGCATTTCTCTCAGGGAAATGCGAACTAGGCTTTGATCCAGTAGCGCGCGACAATATAGAGGATCATGGCGCCGGTCACGACCAGGATGACCGCGCGCACGAACGCCGCTCCCCTCTTGAGCACCATGCGGCTCCCCGCCAAGGCTCCGGCCGTCTCGGCCGCGCCCATGGCGATGCCGATCGTAAACAGGACCGTTCCCGCCGCGAGGAATACGGCGAGCGACACGAGGTTGCTCGTGAAGTTGGCTATCTTCGTATGCGCCGTGGCTCCCTGCATGTCGAAGCCCACGAGACCGACGAGAGCCATCGCCCAGAAGGTTCCCGTCCCCGGGCCGAAAAATCCGTCGTAGAACCCGAGAACGAGGCCGCCTATGATCCAGAAGGGCAGCCATTCGACCCGCTTTTCCTCCTTTTGCAGGCCGAAGCGGGGCCTGAGCGCGAGAAAGACGAGGATGGCGAGGAGGAGGAGGGGAATGAGGAGCCGCAGGAGTCCCGAGTTCACCGCTCCGACGGCGAGGGCGCCCAGGCCCGCGCCCACCGCGGTGGCGACAATGCCGGGGATCATGTCTCGGAAACGTACGATGCCCGCGGCACGGTAGCGGAGCGCGGCGGTCAGGCTGCCGAAGCTGGACTGGAGCTTGTTGGTGCCGAGGGCGAGGTGGGGCGGCAATCCCACCGCGAGGAGGGCCGGCAGCGTTATTATGCCGCCGCCTCCGGCTATGCTGTCGACGAAGCCCGCGAGGCCCGCGGCCGCGACGAGGAGAACGAAAGCGAGAGGACCGATCGCGCTCTGCATGGCGGGGATTCTAGCAGGAAGGCTCCGTCCGTGGCCAGGACTCCCGTCGGGAAAGACCCGGACCGCCCCGCGGCTATTGACCCCCGCGCCATCGCGGCTCTAGCCTTCAGGTCGGAGGCACGGTATGAACAGCGAGTATCAGCATCCGCGGGACCAGATAGCCGAAATCATGGACAGGATATACCGCTACGGCATGACAACGACGTCGGGGGGGAATCTCTCCATCCGCGACGAGAACGGCGACGTCTGGATCAGCCCCGCGGGGACGGACAAGGGCGTGATGAGGCCCGAGGACGTGGTGCGCCTCCGGGAGGGGAAAAGCATCGACTCCGTCCACCGACCCTCGAGCGAGCACCCCTTCCACCGCGCGGTCTACGAGGCGCGGCCCGACGTGGGCGCCGTGCTCCATGCGCATCCGCCCGCCCTCGTCGCCTTCAGCGTCGCGGGCAAGGCGCCCGACACCCGCGTCATCCCTCAGGCCTACGATGTCTGCGGAAAGGTGGGCTTCGCGCCCTATGCCGTGCCGGGCAGCGAGCTCCTGGGCCGCATGGTAGCCGAGAAGTTCGCCGAGGGCTGCGATGTCGTCGTCCTCGAAAACCACGGCGTCGTGGCCGTCGGCGCCAGCCTCCTCGAAGCCTTCCAGCGCTTCGAGACCCTCGAGTTCTGCGCGCGGACGATCATCAACGCCGCCATTTTCGGGGGCGCCCGGGGGCTCTCGGACGCCCAGCTCGACATGTGGAGAGGCCGTCCCGCCCCCTTTTCCGAAACCTTCGACCCCGGGGCCAGAAGCTCGCGCGAGCGGGAGCTCAGGCGCAGTCTCGTCGAGTTCGTGCATCGCGCCTACGACCGCCGCCTCATGACGAGCACGGAGGGCTCCTTTTCCGCGCGCCTGGGCAACGACTCGTTCTTGATCACTCCCTACGGCATCGATCGGAGGAACCTCGAGACGCGGGACATAGCTCTGGCCGACGGCGGGCGGCGCGAGATCGGAAGCGTGCCTTCGCGCGCCTCCTCTCTCCATCGTCTCGTCTACGCCGACCATCCCGACATCGGAGCCATAGTCTCCGCCCAGTGTCCCTACGTGACGGCCTTCATCGTTTCGGGCACGAGCCTGGATTCGCGGACGATTCCCGAGTCCTACATCAACCTTCGGGACATGCCCGTGCTGCCCTACGAAACCCAGTTCCTGGACGAGGGCAGGGTGAGCGCGACCATTACCGAGCGCAATCCGGTGGTGCTTCTCGAGAACGACGCCGTGCTTTCCACGGGCCGCACGATCCTCGAGGCCTACGACCGGCTCGAGGTGGCCGAGGCCACGGCCAACGCTCTCATCGCCGCCCGCCGGCTCGGCGGCTTCAGGCCCATCGACGACGCCGCGATCAGGGATATCGAAGAGGCGTTCCACGTGCCGCCCAAGCCCGCGGCCGGCTAGGCCCCGCCGCTGCCGAGCTCTCGGCAGCGGTATATCGCAGGGTGCCGACGAGCTTCGAGTTTGTCGGCACCCTGCTAACTTCTCGCGTAGAGACCGCTCGAGCGCAGTTTCGCGTAGAAGGGCAAGAGAAGGGCCGTACCGCCCAGCTCGATCGCGAAGCCCACGAGGTAGATCGTCGAGATCTTCATGCCCAGGCCCGCATAGAGCCAGGTTCCGACGAGGGGTCCGATCATACCGCGCAGGCCCATCAGGGTGCTGTGGAAGCCGAAGTAGAGGCTGAGGCGCTCTCGCCGCGCGAAGAGCATGAGCGAGAAGATGGGAACGAGGTCCCAGCCGGCATTGGCGATCCCGTTCAGGAAAGCGCCCGGTATGAGCTGAAGGGGCGCGAGCGCGAAAGCCGTGTTGACGAACCGCGCCGAAGAGAGCAGGGCGGTGATCATGAGCGCCACGAAGGGATCGGACCGGCCGGCGAGCTTGGCGTAGGCGAGGTAGCCCACGAGGGCGCCCACGAGGGGAATGGTACCCTGGATGAGGCCCGCGGCCGCGTAGTTCATCCCGAGCTCGTCGACAAAGCGGATGGGTTCCAGGGCAATGACGATCTTGTCGGGAAAGCCTATCACGAAATAGATGGCCATGTAGGCCATGAAGAGGCGGTCTTTCGTCATCGTCCTGAAGGAGGGAAGGAAGCCTTCCTCCGCGGCCGATTTCTCCTTCGATCGCGGATCGGCTCCGCCCCGGGCATCGGCACGGGCGTCGCCTGCGGCGCCTCGATCTTCCCCTTCGGTCGGCGCGCTCGGACGCACCCGTATCTGCCAAAACAGAAAGCTGCTCGCCATGCCGAAGAGCGCAGCGAGAGGAAAGAGGAAGCGTTCGGCTCCCGGAAAATCCTGCATCAGCGAACCGGCCAGGCCGGCGGAAACAGCCGTGCAAATCTGGATGAGGATGCGGACATAGCCCATGAGCTCGCCGCGGTGCCTGTCGGAGTAGTTGGAGCGCATGATGGAGGCATAGGCGGGGCCTCCCAGGTTGGCGAGGATGTTGTATCCCGACATGACCGCGAGATAGAACCAGGGCGATATGCGCACGAGGGCAGCGCCCACGAGGAAGCGCGAAACGACGGCCGGCCAGAATACCCAGGCTTCCTTGTGGCCCTTGTCGGAGAGATGCCCGATCCACACGTTCAGGAAGAGACTCACGAAGGCGCTTATGGACAGGATCGCCAGCATGCGCGAATCGAGTCCGATCCTCCGGCCTATGATGCCCATGAAGGTGATGGAGAGGCCGTTGAAAACCCCGACGCAGGCGGCCGCCGGGGCGTCGAAGGAGAAGGTGCTGCGATCCGTCGGAGTATAGCGGGACAGGAAAAGACCCAAAGATTTTGTATTGCGCACGATGGCACTCGATTCATTCTATCGGCGCTGCGGCCCTTCATCAAGCGAGTCTGCTTCGGTATACTGCCCCCCCATGTCGAAAAAGTCCCTTTCGGTGGGCATGGTCGCCCTGATCGATCCCTACCGCGCCCTCGGCACGTCGCTGTGGACGATGTTTTTCGCGACCATGATAAATCGCTTCGGGGATTTCGTGGCCCCCTTCCTCGCTCTGTATCTGAGCAGGGCGCTAGGGTTCGATCCCGAGCGGACCGGCGCCATGATCGCCGTGACCTTCGGCGCCTCCACGTTAGGCGCTCTCTTCTCGGGAAGGCTCGCCGACGCCCTCGGACGCAAGCGGAGCCTCATGGTATGCCATACCTCCGCCGCGCTCTTCAACCTCGCGATGAGCCTCCTCTTCCGGCAAGCATGGGCCCCATGGCTCCTCGTCGCGGGAAGCCTTTTCCGCGGTGCCGCCCGGCCGCTCATAGGCGCCGTCCTGACCGACCTTTCCCCGGCGCAGAGGCGGAAGGAAGTCTTCGGCCTTCAGTATTGGTCCATCAATGTCGGCGTCGCCGCAGGGCCTCTCGTGGCTGCCTTCCTCTTCAACAGCCATCTGCCATGGCTCTTCCGCGGCGATGCGCTGAGTACGCTTCTTTCCGTAGCGCTGATTGCCTGGGGCGTCCATCTGCCTTCGCGTCGCGGCGCCGCCGCGACGAATCTTGAGCGGCACGACGAGCGCGGAGCGGTGCGGGCGTTTTTCGCGAGGCCGATACTCCTCGCTTTCTGTGCCGTCGCGCTCTTGAACAGCGTGACCTACTCGCAGACGGGCTTCGCCCTCCCGCTCACGCTTTCCTCGACGATGGGCTCCCGCGGGACCGTGTTTTTCGGCCTCCTTCTGTCGCTCAACGCGATCCTCGTCATTCTCCTCGGCATCCCCATTGCCCGCTTTCTGCGCGCCCGTTCTCCTCTCTCCTGCATGGCGCTTTCGGGGATATTCTATGTGGCCGGCTTCGGCATGCTGGCGTTCAGACTCGAGGCGTGGGGCTTCGTCGTGTCGACTGTCGCCTGGACGACGGGGGAGATCGTGGCGGCGACCAATGTCGGCGTCTTCGTCGCGAAGCATTCTCCGGCCAACTGGCGCGGCTCCTTCCAGTCCTTCACGGGTGTTTTCTTTCAGGGCGGTTGGGCTCTGGGGCCGCTCATAGCCGGACCGGTGATGCAGGCGGGCGGGGCTTTGGCGCTGTGGCTGGCCGTGGCCGCGCTCTGCGCGGTCTGGGCCGGCGCGGCCCTGCTCACGGACCGTTGGGACTCGAAGATCGGCGCCGTACCGATCGAGGACCCCGCGAGCGACCTTCCCACAACCATCTAGGCCGTTCGGAACGCCCCGAAAAGGCCGCGACTATTCCGACAGCCGCGATGGAGGGGAGCGAGTGCGCTTCGACGATGAGAGAGCTTCAATTTTCAATTGACTTGTATACAATCGGGTATATAATACGACATACATTTTGGCTTTCGAGCCGCGGCGGGCGCTGTTGGGGTCGCGGAAATCGAGGAGTGTGTCGTGAAGAAGGCGATCGTACGTAAAGATTCGTACTTCGATTCCGTTTTTCTGATGTCCTTGAGCAAGAAGCTCAAAGAGCAGCATGGCGTAGGGGATGCCGTCGTGGCAATGGGCACGGCCATGAATCTCGAATTGCTCGGCAACCAGGGCTATGCGAGTTCGGAGCTCGCCGGTGCGACTCCCAACGATCTCATCATGGCGGTGGATTGCGCCGACGCCCCCGCCGTCGAGGTCGCTCTCGCGGCCGCGGCCGATCTCCTCACCAAGAAAAAGACGAGCACCGGAGCCTCGGGCGCGGCATTCGAGCCGGCGAGTCTCGATGCCGCCGTGGAAGAGCTGCCCGGCGCCAATCTCGCCGTCGTCTCCCTTCCGGGAGCCTACGCGGCGCGCGAGGCTCGAAAGGCCCTGGAGCGCGGGCTCCACGTGATGCTTTTTTCCGATAATGTGAGCCTCGAGGACGAGATAGCCCTGAAAGAGCTCGGTCGCTCGAAGGGCTTTCTCGTCATGGGGCCGGACTGCGGCACGGCGATCATCAACGGGGCCCCGATCTGCTTCGCCAATGTGGTCAGGCGGGGACCGGTGGGCGTCGTCGCGGCCTCGGGCACCGGACTGCAGGAAGTGACCTGTCTCGTGGACCACTACGGATCGGGCGTCAGCCAGGGCATCGGCACCGGCGGCAGGGATCTCAAGAACGCCCGGGTGGGCGGCATCACGATGCTGATGGGCATCGCGGCCCTCGCCAGGGATCCGGCCACCAAAGTCCTGGCGATCATTTCGAAGCCGCCCGCCCCCGACGTCGCGGCCAAGGTTCTGAGCGCTCTGGGCGCTTCGGGAAAACCGGCTGTGGTGCATTTCATCGGCCTCGATCCGGCCAAGGCGGGAAAGCTGCCGCCCAACGTCAGGCTTGCCTCGAGCCTGGAGGACACCGCCGCCCAGGCCGTCGCCCTCGTGACGGGAAAGCCGCTCGCCGAGGCCGAGCGGGGCGGGACCGAGGCCGCCCTCGCCGCGATCGTCGAACGCGAGACCAAGCGCATGTCCAAGTCCCAGAAGTACCTCCGCGGCTATTACACCGGCGGCACGGTGGCGGACGAGGCGCTGATTCTCCTCCATCGCCAGACCGGCAAGGTCTATTCGAACAATCAGACCGACGCGGCTTTCGTCCTGAAGGATCCCAAGGTTTCCGTGGGACACACGATAGTCGATCTGGGCGACGACATGTTCACGGTGGGCAGGCCGCATCCGATGATCGATCCGAGCACGCGCACCGAGCGAGTCCTCGCCGAGGCGGGCGACTCTTCGATCGCAGTGATCCTCGTCGACGTCGTCCTCGGCTACGGATCCCACGAGGACCCGGCCGGCGCCCTCGTCCCAGCCCTCGCCGAGGCTCGCCGCGCGGCCGAGGCCAAAGGCGGCTATCTGCCCGTCGTCGCTTCGGTCATCGGCACGCCGGGCGACTATCAGGGCTTCGCGGGCCAGGTGGCCAAGCTCGAGGCGGCGGGCTGCGTAGTCATGCCCTCGAACCATCGCGCCGCCGTCCTGGCGGCGAAGATCCTCGAAAAGGCGGCCTCGAAATGAGTGGAACGATGAACGATACCGCTTTTGTGGATCCTATCCTCGGCCTGTTCGGAGGCGAGCTCAAGGCCGTCAACCTGGGGCTCGAATCCTTCGCCGCCAATCTCCGCGCCAATGGCTTCGAGGCCGTCCAGGTGCACTGGAAGCCGCCCGCCGGCGGAGACGCGCGCATGATCGCGGCCCTCGACAGGCTCGCAGCCGGCGCCAAGGTCGACATCGAAGCGGCCAATCGCGAGGCAGTGGGGCGCATACTCAAAGGCAAGCCCACTCTGGTGGACGTCGGCATCGCGGGCGAGGTCATCCCCGGCATGACCGGGAAGACGATCCTCCATGCGGGGCCCCCCATCACCTGGGAGCGCATGTGCGGCCCGGTGAGGGGAGCGGTCATCGGCGGTCTCATCTACGAGGGGCTCGCGAAAAATCGCGCCGAGGCCGAAGCCCTGGCCGCCTCGGGAGAGATCCGCTTCGATCCCTGCCACCATCACGGCGTCGTGGGCCCCATGGCAGGCGTCGTCACCGCAGGCATGCCCGTCTGGATCCTCGAAAACGCCGCCTTCGGCAATCGCGCCTTCGCCACCTTCAACGAAGGCCTCGGCAAGGTGCTCCGCTACGGTGCCTTCTCGGACGAGGTGCTCGCGCGGCTGAAGTGGATCGAGACCGACCTCGCGCCCATCATGAAGCGGGCGCTCGCGCTCCACGGCCCCCTCGACATGAAGAACATCATCGCCCAGATCCTGCAGATGGGCGACGAGGGCCACAATCGCAACCGCGCCGGCACCTCGCTCATCATCAGGGAGTTCGCCCCCTATCTCGTGAGGCTCGGCGAGGATCCCGAGAAGATCGTGAAGGTGCTCAACTTCATGAACGGGAACGATCACTTTTTCCTCAATCTCTCGATGCCGGCCTGCAAGTGCACGGTCGACGCGGCGAGAAACATCGAGGGCAGCTCGGTCGTCGTCGCGATGGCGCGCAACGGCACGGACTTCGGCATTCAGGTCTCCGGACTGGGCGACCGCTGGTTCACCGGTCCGGCCTCCATGGTGGAGGGCCTGTATCTTCCCGGTTACGGACCCCAGGACGCCGCCCCCGACCTCGGCGATTCGGTCATCACGGAAACCGCGGGCATCGGCGGTTTCGCCATGGCGGCCGCTCCCGCGATAGTGCAGTTCGTCGGGGGCACGCCCGAGGACGCGCTCGCGGTCACGCGGCGCATGTACGAGATCACGGTGACCGAGAACGACGTCTACCGGATTCCCGCGCTGGACTTCCGGGGCACGCCGACCGGCATCGATCTGCGCAAGGTCGTGGAGACGGGCATACTGCCCGCGATCAATACGGGCATCGCCCACAAAGAGGCGGGCGTCGGACAGGTCGGTGCGGGCCTCGTGAAGCCGCCCGAAAATTGCTTCAAGGATGCTCTGGCCGCCTTTGCGGAGGCCTATGCAAAAGGAGGAATCGCATGAAAGTCATCGATCTCACCATCCCGCTCGGGATCGGCACTCCGCCCTGGCCGACTTACATCCCGCTGCAGGTCCAGTATTTCAAGCGTCTCGCGCCCAACGGCGCCAACGGTCAGGTCGTCACTCACTCCAACCACGTGGGCACCCATCTCGACGGCGAGATTCACTTCTACACGCCGGGCAAGGACATCGCGAGCCTGGACATGGACTTCCTCGTCCATGAAGGCGCGGTCGTCGATCTTTCCGATGTGTGCAAGGACTACGACGTCTACACCTCGAAGATGGTCGAAGAGCGCGTCGAGGTGAAGGAAGGCGACATTCTCATCATCCATACCGGCTTCCACCATTACAGCTGGGACCAGCCGACGGCCGACGAAGTGCGCTACATGATCAAGCACCCGGGCCCGGACCGCGAGTTCGCCGAGTGGGCCAAGAAGAAGAAGCTGCGCTGGATCGGCGTCGACTGCGGTTCCGCCGATCACCCCATGAATACGAAGATCAAGGAGTGGATGCCCGTCCAGGCCAAGGAGTGCGACGAGTACTTCAAGAAAAAGTACAAGAAATCGCTCGACGAGTTCTTCACCCCCGACAAATACCAGCTCATGCACATCGAGATGTTCGACAAGGGCATCATCCACGCCGAGTGCGTAGGCGGGGACATCGATCTTCTTTTGAATCAGCGCGCCACGATCGGCTGTTTCCCCTGGCGATTCGTCGACGGGGAGTCGAGCATTTCGCGCATCGTCGCCATGGTCGAGGACAAGCGCTACGACGAGCTCATGGCCAAGAAAAAGAAGGCCAAGCTCACGAAGTTCGGCGACGTCGCCGGCTCCAAGAACGCCTGGCTCCACGAAGAGGCACGGAAGGTCAAATAGTTCCAGGTCCCTAGGAAGAGACCACAGAGGCAGAGGGACGGTAGAGCTGTGGGAATCGGAAAGCCACGGAGACACAGAGGCACAGAGGAAGAGGTGTGGGAATCGGAAGCCACGGAGGCACAGAGGAAGAGGTGTGGGAATCGGAAGCCACTGAGGCACAGAGGAAGAGGGGAGGAGAAAATAGGAGCGGGAAAGTGGAAATGGAGTGATCGGGTGAGAGCGATTCCGATCCGTTTCCAGTATATGCGCGCCATGTAGAGACTTCGATCGTCCTGCGAACCCTTCTTTTCCCGGACTTACCTCTGTGCCTCTGTGGCCGAACTTCATCGAGGCAGAGGGACGGTAGAGCTGGGGGAATCGGAAAGCCACAGAGGCACAGAGGAAGAGCTGTGGGAATCGGAAAGCCACGGAGACACGGAGGCACAGAGGAAGAGGGGAGGAGAAGATAGGAGCGGGAAAGTGGAAATGGAGTGATCGGGTGAGATTGATCCCCATCCGTTTTCAGGCTGGCTTCGAGCCTGGTCATGTCGAGGTTTGAACCCTTCCCGGAATCTCCCTTCTTCTCCCGGATTTCCGCTGTGCCTCTGTGGCCACTCCATATTTCACGATCATATCAAATGCAACAAAACCGGCGCGTTAGGCGTACGGTATCACGCTTTAGGAGAACAGCATGGCTATCGACGAACTTGAGAAAAAACTCCGGCCGCCCGAGGTTCAGCTCGCGCCCTATCCTTCCAAGGTCATAACGCTCGCGTCGGGCGAGACCATGGTGGTGCGCGAGTGCAGGCGCGAGGACACGCCGGCGCTGCTCGGCACGGTCTATCCGCTCATCGAAGTCGCCAAGGATTACTACGATGTCGTCGCCTGCCGCATGTACAACGAGATACTATCGTGGTACCGCTACCGCATCGCGAACATGTTCACCCTCGTGGGCTCGATCGACGGCGAAATCGCAGGCATCGTCACGAGCCGCCACGTCGACTCCAAGCTCGGCATGAGCCTCCACACCCTCACGATCAAGCGCGGCCTGCGCGTCGGCGCCCAACTTTTCGCGGCGAAGATGGAGCACCACCTCGAGTACCTGAAGGAAGACGAGGTCTGGATCGTCGCGGAGAGCCCCATCGGCTTCAAGCGCTGGATGATAGAATACGAGCTCGAGGACCGATCCTCCCAGTATCCGGCCGTCCGCCACGAGCTGGGCGGCGTGCCCACCTTCGTGCTCACCCGAAAGCTCTGGGACGCGGTGAAGGCCGTGAAGAACACCGGCACCCGACCGGTGAAGCCCGAGGTCCTGAAGACCGCCGACAAGCTGAAAATGCCGAACGAGTACGTCCAGCTGCCCGGGTGGAAGAGGAACGCTTGATGGCTCCACGAGTAGGTATCGTAGGAATCGGCCACTGTCGGTTCGGCAATTCCAGCGACTATGATCTCGTAGACGTCATTGCCTATTCGGCCAACGCGGCATTCAAGGACGCGGGCGGTCTCAATCTGCGCAAAGAGGTCGATCAGGTCTTCGTCGGCAACATGGCCAGCGGCCTCTTCAACAGGGAGACCGCGGTGGCTTCGGCCCTCGTCAGCAGGATGGACATGGAGCCCTGCCCGGCCGAGCTCATCGAGAACGGTCCGGCCTCCGGCGCGAGCGCGGTCAAGATGGGATATATGGCTATCGCCTCCGGCATGGCCGACGTCGTGCTCGTCGCCGCCGGGGAGGTCATGCGGGCCGTGACGGGCTGGGAGGCCACCGACATCGTCGCGACGATGGCTCACAAGGAAGCCGAGTACAATATGGGACTCACGCTGCCGGGCTTCGCGGGCATGGTGACCAGACTCTATATGGAAAGGTACGGGCTCACCGAGCGCGATCTCGCCCTCGTCGCCGTCAAGGATCACGCCAACGGCGCGAAGAACATCTACGCCCACGTGCAGCTGCCCGTGACCATCGACGCGATAGCCGACGGCCCCAGCGCCGGCGTCGTCAACAACTATGTGGCCGAGCCCCTACGCATGTACTCCACCTGCCCGGTCACCGACGGTTCGGCCGCGATCATCATGGTCAACATGGACTCGCCCAAGGCCAAACTCTTCAAGCGCAAGCCCGTCAGGGTCGCCGGCATCGGCTCGGCCACCGACACCCACGTCGTGCACAACCGCAAGGACCCGCTCGTGCTCGGAGCCGTCAAGCTCTCGGCCGACCAGGCCTACAAGATGGCCGGCATCGGCCCCAAGGACATCTCTTTCGCCGAACTCCACGACGCCTTCGTGATCTTCGAGCTCATGAACAGCGAGGAGGTCGGCTTCTTCGAGTGCGGCAAGTCTTTCCTCGCCGTACGCAACCACGAAACCGACATCGACGGGCGCCTGCCGATCAATCCCTCGGGCGGACTCAAGGCGAAGGGGCACCCCGTCGGAGCGACGGGCGTCTCGCAGATATTCGAGCTCGTGAGGCAGCTTCGGGGCGAGGCCGAGGAGGGCCGCCAGGTGAAGGACCCGAAGTACGGCATGGCGGTCAATTTCGGCGGTTTTGGCAACAATGTCATAACCACGATTCTGGCCAAGGATTAGGGGGCGAAAGATGATCGATTTCAGCGTATACGGCGAGCAGACGCCCCACATAAGCGGCTATCGGTGCCAGAAGTGCGGCACGATCTACTACCCCGCGCCCATGGTCTGCAGGAAGTGCGACTCCATGCGCGACCCGACGACCGACAAAGGTTGGGAACAATTCGATCTCGAGGGCCCCTGCACTCTTCTGACCTGGACGCGAGTGTGGAACCTGCCCGAGGGCTTCAACAAGAAGTTCCTGCTGTTCGGCATGGTCGAGTTCGACAACGGTCTGCGCGCGTCCGGACGGATCGAGATGGAAGGCGATCCCAAGATCGGCATGAAATTGACGGCCAGGACGATCGAGGCGGACGAGCGGCCCGGAAAACCGGTCAAGGTCTTCGTGTTTTCCTGACGAACGGGGCTTCCGCTCGGCTCCGAGGGAACGTAGGATAGGCAGCAACCGTGGGATCGGCGGCGGCAACGTGAGTGCATCGCCGCCGATCGTTGATCGGGGCGTCCGGTCGGAAAGAAAGGATCGGGCTTCCCGGAAGTGGAACGGAAACCAATAGTCTAAGGAGGACATGAGTTGACGGCCGTTCCTTTGATCGGGACGGCGAACCGCGCCGGCGCGGCAGCGCCGCGGACCGGCGCAGAAAGACGGAGGCATCTATGGCTCAGTTCGCCAAGATTTACGACATTGAAGACACGCCGCCTTTAGGCAGGTCGATACCCCTGTCGTTCCAGCACGTCTTCGCGATGTTCGGCGCTACCATTCTCGTTCCGCTCCTGACCGGGCTCGATCCCTCGGTCACCCTCTTCTGCTCCGGTCTCGGCACGCTCATCTTCCACCTCGTCAACAAGGGGAAGGTTCCCGCCTATCTCGGCTCCAGTTTCGCGTTCATCGCTCCCATCATCGCGGTCTCCAAGACCTACGGGGCCCAGGGAGCCTTTACCGGCATGATCGGCGCCGGAGCCGTCTACATCGTCGTCTTCGTCATCATAGCCATCGTAGGGCTCAAGTGGATCAACCGGGTGCTCCCGCCGGTCGTGGTCGGACCCATCGTCATGATCATCGGCTTGAGCCTCACCCCGGTCGCCATCGGCGAGGCGTCGAAAGGACTCATCACCGCCCTTATCACGACCCTGATCGTCATCGTCGCGAGCATCTTCGGAAGGGGATTCTTCAAAATCATACCCATCCTGCTCGGCACCGTCGGCGGCTACATCGTCGCGACCATCTCGGGCCAGGTCAACTTCGATGCGATAAGCAAGGCGGCGTGGATCGCCCTGCCGAATCTGACGATCGTCACGGGACACATGCCCGTGATCGCCTGGGGCGCGGTGGCGCTCATCGCGCCGGTCGCAATCGCGACGATGGTCGAGGACGTCGGCCACCTCCTCGTGATCGGCGACACGGTCGAGCGCGATCTCATGCACGACCCGGGCCTGCACCGCGTCCTCTTGGGCAACGGCATCGCGACGGCCATCGCCGGATTCCTCGGCGGAGTCCCGGAGACGACCTACGGCGAGAACATCGGCGTACTCGCGATCACCCGCGTATTCTCGTCCCGGGTCATCCAGGGAGCCGCGGTCATCGCTATTCTCCTGAGCTTCGTGCAGAAGTTCGGTGCGGCCATCCAGACCATTCCCGAGCCCGTATTGGGGGGCGTGACGATCATCCTCTACGGTATGATCGCGTCGGTGGGTCTCCGGACCCTGATCGAGAACAAGGTCGACATGACGATCAACCGCAATCTCCTCATCGTGTCGGTCATCTTCTCCTTCGGCGTCGGGGGCATGACCTTCAAGTTCGGCCCGGACTTCGCGTTCGCGGGAATCGCTTCCGCGGCCATCTCCGGCATCATCCTGAATCTGTTCCTGCCCGTTCCGAAGGAAAAAAAGGCCTAACAGGCTGCCGACAAGCTTGGAGTTTGTCGGCACCCTGCGAAGAATGGAATCGGGTCCGTCTCGCCGCAAGGGCGGCGAGACGGAGATTCGCCGCTCTTCGACGGCGGATCCTCGATCGCCGGACCTTAGAGCGGAAATTTGAAGTTGGAGCGCGAACATGGCCAAAGGCAATCTGAGTCAGCCCATCTACGCGCAACTCTCGGAGCGTATTCTCCGTTGGGATTATCTTCCCGGGCATCGCTTCACCGAAGAAGGGCTCTGCGAAGAGTTCAACGTCAGCCGAAGCCCGGTACGGGAAGCCCTCAGTACGCTTGCCGAAAACGGTCTCATCGAAAAGAAGACCGGCCACGGCTACAGCGTCAAGCTCCTCGATTTCGAAGAGATAAACGAGCTCTACGACGTGCGACTCGCGCTCGAAAGCTACGTCGTCGAACTCATCTGCAAGAACGGCATGGACGAAAAACGCCTCAGGGAGCTCCATGCCTTCTGGGTCGATATCAATTCGCGGCTGCCCGAGACCGCCAAGGCCATCGCGGCCGCCGACGAGGAATTCCACGAGACCCTCGCCAAGCTTACGAAGAACAAGACGCTCGTGGCTTCGCTGAAGAGCATCGACAGGCGCATCCACTTCGTGCGGCTCGCCGACATCACGAACGAGGAGAGGGTCCGCGCCACCTGCATGCAGCATATCGAGCTCCTGGAGGCTATCGCCGACAGGGACGAAACTCGGGCGCGCCTCGTGCTTCGCGAAAATATCGACGGAGGCCGTTCATCCGTCGAGCATGCGATAAAGGACGCCTTGGCCCATGCCTACCGCGCTCGTGAGTGAGCTCGAGGTCCGGGCTCTCTCGATCGGAGCCGCGGCTTCGTGGGCCCTGCGCGTTCCGGGCGCGGCGCTCCGCGTTCACAGTGTCTTCGAGTCGACGCTGAACCTCGAAGTGGAGGGTGCGGACATTCTCGTCGCGCTGAGCGGTCCCCCCGGTGCGGTCCACCCCTACACGGTGACTCTTTCGAGCGCTCGGGACTTCCGGGCATGGCTCCGCGCGGGAGACCGGGGACGCTTCGACGGTGAGTCCATAAGGCTCCGGGGGGTCTATCGGAGCCTCGTCGTCGATCTCGGGCGGGCGCGAAGGCGCGGGAGCCGCGCCCTGCCCGCCGTACGGCGGCTCGGGACGGCCTATCGGACCTGCGAGTCGGAGCTGGGCAGGATCCAGGAGCGCCTGGGCTGCGATCTGCGGCTGGGCGCGCTGCTCGGGGAGGTTCGGACGACGACCGCCATGGGCGAGGAACTTCGGCGGGGCGCTCTGGCGCTGGGGGCCGCGGCGGACGCCGACTGCGGCGCGATCCGCCGCCGGCACGACGTTTTTCCCGATCCACTCGGAGCCGCCGTCGGCGCCCTGGCGGGAAGAGGAGGCGGGCTCACGCCCGCCGGGGACGATTTCCTGTGCGGCTTCATGGCCGCTTCGCGCTGCACGGAGGGGAAACGCGCCGAGTCTACCCGGCGGGGGCCGATTTTCCCCGCGTTGTGCGAAGCCGTAGAGGAAAGCATCCCGTCGACGGGAACGATCAGCGCCTCGCTCCTGCGCTGCGCGATGCGCGATTATTGGTCGCTTCCGCTCGTGGATCTGGCCGCGGCGCTCGCGGAGAACGAGGAGGCCGGCGCGCTCGCGGCTCTCGCGGAACTATGCGGCCTCGGACACAGTTCGGGAGCCGATATCGCGACGGGGTTTCTCTACGGTCTTCGTCTTTTCGCGGCCGCGAACGACGAGTCGGCCGGCGGGTCCGTCACCTGAAAGGGAGGTACTATGCTGCAGAAATTTCAGTATGCCGCGCCGACCACGCGAGCCGAGCTTCTCGGCCTCCTGGCCGAGCGTAAGGGAAAATCGAGGCTGCTCGCCGGCGGGACGGACCTGCTCGTCAACATCCGCAACGGTCTGATGAAGCCCGAGCTCGTCATCAACGTCAAGAAGGTCGAGGGCTACTCGGGCATCACCTGGAGCGCGACGGAGGGTCTGGCGATGAGGCCGACGACCACCATCAACGACGTTCTGCGGGACAAGAACGTGCAGGACCTGTACCCCCTGCTCTCGGAGTGCGCCCGCGACCTGGCGTCGTACCAGATCCGCAACAGGGCGACCGTAATAGGCAATGTGGTCAACGCTTCGCCCTGCTCCGACATGGCTCCCGCGCTCCTGTGCCTGGGCGCGAAGGCGGTGATCGCCTCGGCGCGAGGGGAGCGCGAAGTGCCCTTCAGCGACTTCTTCAAGGGTGTCAAGAAGACCGTCGTGCAGGACGACGAAATCCTGGAGCGCATCGTCGTGCCCGCCTCGTCGACCGGGGCGCGCGGTCTGTACCGGAAATTGAAGCGCATAAACGGCCACGACCTCGGTATCGTCGGCGTGGCGCTGATGAAAAAGGACGGCCTCGTGCGCCTCGGCATCAGCTCATCGGCTCCCACGCCGGTCCTGGTCGACGGGCTCAAGGAAGGCGACAAGATCGAAACGATAGTCGAAGCGGCTCGCAGGGCCATAAGCCCCATAAGCGACGTCCGCTGCTCGAAGGAGTATCGGCAATACATGGTCGAAGTCTTCGTAAAACGGCTCTTTGCGGAGGTAAGGTGATGAATGTGCGGGTCACGGTAAACGGCCGCGTCTACGAACGCGACGTGGAGGAGCACAAGACTCTGCTCCGCTTCCTCCGCGAGGACCTGGGATTCACCGGCACGAAGGAAGGATGCGGCGCGGGGGAATGCGGCGCGTGCACGGTGTTCCTCGACGGCAAGACGGTCAATTCCTGCATGGTGCTCGCCGTCGAGGCCGACGGATCTTCGATAGAGACGATCGAGGGCGAGGCCAAGGGGGGCAAGCTCTCCGCCATCCAGGAGGCATTCGACCGCCACCACGCCGTGCAGTGCGGATTCTGCACCGGCGGGATGGTCATGTCGGTGCGCGAGCTTTTGCAGCGCACGCCCAAACCCACGGTCGATCAGATCAAGGCGGGGATCGAGGGCAACTTCTGCCGATGCACGGGTTACCAGCAGATCATCGAAGCGGTCCTCGACGCTTCCGGACAGAAAGAGCTCGCCGACAAGGGAGGTCTGAAATATGCTTGAGACCACGAAGAGCGAGGATCTCGTTCACGTCGGCAAGTACGAGCGACGGCTCGAAGCGGTCGCCAAGGTCACGGGCGACGCACTGTACACGAGCGACATGGCCATGCCCGGCATGCTCTACGCCCAGGTGAAGAAGAGCCCCCACGCGAGGGCGAAAATCCTGAAGATCGATACGTCCAAGGCGGAGGCTTTGCCGGGCGTCCGCGCGGTGCTTCTCGGGAACGAGCTCGACTACAAGCTGGGACTGTACGTGGTGGACAAGGACATCCTCGCCAAGCACGATGTGCGACACTACGGCGAGGCGGTGGCGGCCGTCGCGGCGGACAGTCCCGAGATCGCCCGCGAGGCCGTGGACCTGATCCGGGTCGACTACGAACCGCTCACGCCGGTGCTGAATCACCTGGACGCGCTGAAGAGCGACGCGCCCCTCGTCCACCCCGATCTGGGCAAGTACGATTTCGTGCCGGTATTCAGTCCCCAGCCGGGCACCAACATTCCCAACCTCTCCAAGGTCCGCAAAGGCGATGTCGAAAAGGGTTTCGCCGAGTCGGAATGGATCGTGGAGCGCGAGTACACCAACCCCTCGGTCCAGCACGTGCCCATGGAGACTCACGTCGCCATAGTGCAGTGGAAGAACGGCGACGACGTGACCATCTGGACCAGCGCCCAGTCGCCCTTCACCGTCCGAAACCTGTTCTGCTACACGTTCAAGCTTCCCCTCAACAAGGTTCGCGTCATCATTCCCAATGTCGGAGGCGGCTTCGGCGGAAAGGCGGGCATCATGCTCGAACCCCTGCTCGCCTGTCTGTCGCGCAAGGCCGGCGGACGTCCCGTCAAGATGCAGGCCTCGCGGGAGGAGGAGTTCAGCCTCCTGCCCTGCAGAAGCGCCCTCACGTACAGGATCAAGACCGGCGTGCGCTCCGACGGCAAGATACTCGCCCAGCAGCTGACCCTCTATTGGGACGCCGGCGCCTATGCCGACTACGCCGTCAACGTCACGCGGGCCTCCTCGTATTCGGGCGCGGGTCCCTACGACATTCCCAACGTCTGGCTCGACGCGTACACCATCTACACCAACAAACCCTACGGGACGGCCTATCGCGGCTTCGGGCACGTGGAGTTCTTCTGGGGCCTCGAGCGCCACATGGAGCTCGTCGCCCGTGCCATCGGGATGGATCCGCTCGAGTTCAGGAAGAAGAATCTTCTCACGCCGGGATCGAGCACGATAACCGGCGAGCTCGTCGCCGAGCACACCGGCAGTCCGCAGAAGTGCCTCGAGGCGGTGGCGAAGGCCATCAATTACGGCGGCCTCAGCAAGGAAGAAACCGAGAGGGAGAAGCGCACCGGGCGGAAGATCGGCAAGGGTGTCGCGGTGCTGCACAAGGCGCCTGCCATGCCATCGTTCACCGCCACCGCCGCCGTCGTCAAAATGAACTCGGACGGCACGGTCAACGTCAACGTGGGCCTCACCGAGATAGGCCAAGGCTCCGCCACGGCCCTCGCGCAGATCGCCGCCGAGCGGCTGCGGTTCCCCGTCTCGAAGGTCAAGGTCACCATAGAAAAGGATACGGACAAGGACCCCTACGACTGGCAGACCGTCGCCTCGAAGGGGCTCATTCTCACCGGCAACGCGACCATCCTCGCCTGCGACGACCTGCTGCGGCAGGCCTACGGCGTGGCGGCCCAGGTCCTGCGCGCGCAGACCGTCGATCTCGACCACGACGGCGACAGGATCTTCGTCAGGCACAGGACGGAGAGCTCGGTCAGTTTCGCGCAGCTTTCCGTGGGCTACGCTTTCCCGAACGGCAACGCCATCGGCGGCCCCCTGATCGGCGTCGGGCGCTACGTCGCGCAGGGACTCACCAATCTCGACAAGGAAACGGGCCAGGGCCTTCCGGCCCTCGACTGGACCTACGGCGCCCACGGCATCATCGTCGAGGTCGACCCCGACACCGGCGAGTACAAGATCATCAAGGTGGCTTCGGCCTTCGATGTCGGCAAGGTCATCAACCCCGATCTCGTGCGCGGCCAGGCGGTCGGCGGCATGATCCAGGGTCTCGGGACCGCGATATGCGAGGGGTACATCTACGACCAGGAGGGACACCTGCTCAATCCCTCCTTCACCGACAACAAAATCCCCACGGCCAAGGACCTTCCGGAAGAGATCGAGACCATCGCGGTCGAGGTGCCCCAGCTCGACGGTCCCTACGGCGCGCGCGGCGTGGGCGAGCACCCGATGATCTCCGTCGCGCCGGCCCTCGGCAACGCGATACAGCACGCGGTCGGAGCCGAGCTTCTCCACATGCCCATACGCTTCGAGGATGTGTGGCGCGCTCTGCGCGACAAGGAGCCCATAGACAACTGGATCACGAAGACGCCCTCGGGCTCCTGTCGCTCTGACCCGACGACGCGCAAGCATTCGCCGGATTCGGCGGCGGCGCCTTGAGACAGCGGGCGCCGAGTCCGATGGCGGACCCGGCGCCTCGAGGCGGCGAAAGGCATATCATGGCTGATCCGAAGCGGTTCGATTGCATCGTGCTCGCGGCAGGCGCCTCCCGGCGCATGGGCCGTTCCAAGCTCTACCTGCCCTTCGGCGGCCGGACGCTGATCGAGACGACCGTCGCTCAGGCGCTCGGAGCGGGGGCGCGGGTCATCGTGGTCGCCCGCGGCGAGGACGAGCGCATCGCCGGCCTGCTCGGGGAGGGGGTCGAGATAGTGCGCAATCCCGATCCCGAGCGCGGCATGCTCTCTTCGCTCCGGGAGGCCTTGCCCCTCGTGAGGGCGGAGCGCTTCTTCTTCATCCCCGCCGACATGCCCTTCGTCGCTGCAGGGATCTATCGCGCGATGGCCGCGCTCGGCGCCGAGGGTCCGGTGATTCCGCGCCTGCGCGACCGCGGCGGCCACCCGGTTCTCCTTCCCTCCTCGCTCATTCCCGCCATTCGGAGCCTTCCCGAAGGGGTCCCGCTCAAGACACTCATCGCCGCCGCCGGGGTGACCTACCTCGACGTCGCGGACGAATCGGTGCTCGCGGACATAGACACGGCCGAGGAATACGCGGCTGCGGCGAAGCTCGCCGCGGCAGTATTGTCCGATGAGGCGAGAGCCTGACGCGGAGTCACTTGTACTCTTCGCGCTGGGGCGTGAAGGCGTGGAGCAGCCTGCCTTTGCTCAGACAGAGCACTCCGTGCTCGGTCTCCGCTCCGGCGTAGAATGAGTCGCCCGGTCGCAGCGAGCCCTTGACGCCTCCGACGAGGGTTTCGAATTCCCCCGACAGACAATAGGTGAGCTGCTCCTCGGTATGGGAATGGGCCACGCTCCGCGAACCCGCCTCGAACTCCATCTCGGTCAGCATGAGACCGCCGCCGAAGGCGAGCAGCCGCCGCGAAAGATCGCCCGGGCTCAGCGGGACTTCGGGGAACTGTCCATTGCGGAAATAGGCTTCGGCCATATCGACCTCCATAAGGTTAAGAGCGGGCGGATGCGGCTCTGAAGTCCCGGAGCCGCCGGCCCGACTTCATGTGGGCGGAGAGGCGGATCAATTCGGGTGCCGCGTGGCCGAAAAAGGCGCGATAGGCCGGACAGAGATAGTTGAGTCCGCTTTCGCCCTCGGCCGTCGTCAGGAACCGGTCTTTGGGGCAGCCCCCGTTGCAGAACGACAGAAACTCGCATGCGCGGCAGAATCGCGGCAGCGCGGTCTTTTTCGCTTCGCCGAAGGCCCGCATGAAGGGGTCGGCCGCCAGTTCCGGGAGGCTCCTCTCGCGGAGACTCCCGACGCGATGCGCGGCATCGACGAAGTGGTCGCAGGCGTAGAACGCGCCGTCGCGCTCGAGCACCGCGACGTCGCCGCAGGTTTCGCGGTGCACGCAGAGCGCGTGCTCCGCGCCGTAGATGGGCCGCAGGGCCTCGTCGAAGCTCTGGACGACGATGCGTCCGACGTCGGAGGCGATCCAGCGGTCGAAGACGCGGCAGAGAAAATCGCCGATCGCCTCGGGCCGGGCGGTGGCCTCGCTGACGGAGGCGCCTCCGCTACGCACCACGAGCGGAAGAAACTGGAGATACGTGGCGCCGACCGCCTTGAAGAAATCGTAGACGCGGTCGGGTTCTCCGACATTCGCCGAACTGAGGACGCAGAGAATATTGGTGAAAACGCTTCGTTCTTTCAGAAGGCCGAAGGACTCGAGCACGCGCGCATGCGTCGGCTCTCCGTCGATCCCGCGCCTGTAGCGGTCGTGCATCTCGGCGGGACCGTCGAGGCTGAGGCCGACGGAAAAGCCCTGCCGCGCCAGGAAGTCGGCCCACGCGGCATCGATCAGGATGCCGTTCGTCTGAAGACCGTTCGAGACCTTCCTTCCCGGCCGGCAGTGCTTTTTCTGCAGGCGGACGATCGTTTCGAAGTACTCCATTCCGAGCAGCGTCGACTCCCCTCCGTGCCACTCGAAGTGGGTCACGGGCCCCGGCGAGGCCGCGAGGCGTTGGGCGATGTAACGCTCCAGGAGCGCGGCATCCATGGGGCCGCCGCCGAGGAACTCGGTCTTGCCCACGTAGTAGCAGTAAAGGCAGCGCAGATTGCAGCGCGGCCCCGCCGGCTTGGCCATGACGAGGCATTCCGGAGTGGAAGTCGCCACCGTTCTTCTAGCCCGCCGTCAAGGTCCGCACGAAAAAAGCCAGAAGACGCGCGAAGGCGTCTCTCGCCGCGCGGACATCGTAGGCTCCCCGCGTGTCGTTGAAGAACGAGTGGCTGGCTCCTTCGTAGATCTTGTGCTCGTAGCTTTGGCCGATCTCCTTCATTCCCTTTTCGAAGGCCGGAATGCCTGCGTTGACGCGCGCGTCCGTGCCGCCGTAGAAGGCGATCACGGGGCAGCGGATTTTCGCCATCTTCTCGGGGGCGGGCGTGTTGCCGTAGAACAGGGCCGCGCCGGAGATTTCCGGCTCCTCGCAGGCGAGCAGGGCCGACAGTCCGCCGCCCATGCAAAAGCCCACACAGGCCACGTTCTGGTCCCTGGTCTCGGGCCGTTCGTGCCTCAGGTACCGCACCGCCTCGCGCAGCGGGGCCGCGAAGGACTCCCGCTTCTCGCTCGACATGCCGAAGAGGCTGCCGAAGGTCTCGCTCACTCTGCCTCGCTCGTTCGCCGGCAGTTTCGCGAGCGCGGCCTCGCGCGCGCTCTGGTCTCCCCAGGCGGCGGGAGGCAGGCGGGACATGAAGGCCTGGATCTCGGCGATGCGTTCCCGGGTCAGGGGAGCCGGTCTCTCTCCGTGTTCGGAGAATATGTCCGGGGCGAGGGCCGCATAGCCCGCGGCGGCTATGCGCCGTGTCACATCCTCGATGTGCTCTTCGACTCCCCAAATTTCCTGGATGACGACGACCGCCGGCAGCGGCGTCGCCGCCCGCTCCGGCATCGCGAAGTACCCGATCCCGTTTCCGTAACGGACCCACTCGGTTTTCAAAGCCATGAATGCCTCCTTTGCATGTTCGCCGGCGGCTGATCCGACCGCAGCCTGGTCATCGACCGACGGAGACATAGTAGCGCCAAATGGGACCGAGGAGGAAGTGTTTTTCCGAAGCGGCGGGCCTCGACGCGCGGGCCTCGACGCGCGGGCCTCAGTCGTCCTTTTCGTTGAACAGATTGTCCACCATCGTATCGATTTCGTCCTGGCTGATGTCGGACTTGCGTTCGTAGGCGAGCTCCTCGTTGGCCAGCTTCAGTTTTCGCAGAAGACTGAAAATGATGGAGAGAAGAATCTTGTTGCCCGCTTCGGCGTGGCGCTTCAGGAATAGCACGAAATCCTTGCGGTGGATGCGAAGGACCGCCGCGGAGCTCAGCGCGGTCACGCTGGCCGTGCGCCTGATCCGGGTGAAGATGCCGGCTTCGCCGAACACGTCGCCCGGTCCGAGAGAATTGATATAAACTTCCTTGTTTTCCTTGCTTTCATGGACCGTGATGCTCACGGTGCCCTCGACTATTCCGTAGAAGTAGGGGCTGATGCCTCCCTCCTCGACTATGATCTCGCCTTCCTCGATGCGCAGTATGTCCGATACGGAGAGAAGGTCGACCAGCTCGCCGTCGGTGAGAAACCTGAACGAGACGATTCTTCGAACCGGCTCTACGAGCTGCATCTTCTCTGCGAAAGCGATCATGGATGCCTCCATCTCGAATGTCGAAGCGGATTTCAATGCCGACCGATCCTTGGATCGACCCAAAGCCGTCGCATATCAATCGTAGTGCCTCCGAGTCGGGTGTCAAGAAGATTTCTCCCTTCCCAGCTTCGCGATCTCGGATTTGGTCAGCTCTATCGAGGCCTCGTGATACCGGACCAGGAACTCGAGCTTCTCCGTGGAGTATGCTTCCAGCAGTTTCTCGAAGGCCGCCCCCATCGAGGCGTACACATTGCCGGCTCCCTCGAGCGCCTCGAGGTCGACGACGACCACCACTTTCCGTCGGTCCTCCGCGTCGGCCGTCCGCTTGGCGATATTCCTCCGTTCCAGCCGGTCGATGACATTCGTGATCGCGCCTGTCGTGAGATTGAGCCGCCGCGAGAGCTGCCCGGCGGTCAGGGGCCCATCGTGCAGCAATATCGAAATCGTCTTCATGTCGGTTATGCCCAGACCGTATTTGGCCGCGGCGACCTGGTGGAACAGGGCGGTTTCCGTGCTGGCTACCTCGCCCAGATATTGAAGTCGGCTCAAGAGGGCCTTTCTCTTGTTGCTCTCGCCCATACCGGTTCCCTCGGTGCAGCTTGACTATTTATATCTTAATGATTAAGATAATCAAGTACAAAGTCATTATGCCGCCGATCAGCGGACTGCGCAAGGCAAGATTCACCGAGGCGTGGGTCGATTCCCGGGATCGAGGCGAGAAGGAGAGCATCGAGGTGGCGACCGAGAATGCGGGCGTGAAGAGTCGGAAGGGTTACAAAGGCATCTCGATGGAAGGGTTCATCGCGACCTGGTATGCCCGGACGACCCGATCGCGCATCGAGGAGCAGCGCGCGATAGCGCTGGATATCGCCGCGCGCGTTCCGCAGGGCGGCCGGGTGCTGGAAGTCGCACCCGGGCCGGGTTACCTGTCCATCGAGCTTGCCAAGCTGGGCACGTGCAAAGGCTCGGGGCTGGACATCAGCCGGACCTTCGTCGACATCGAAAAGCGAAACGCGGAGGAAGCCGGCGTCCGGATCGATTTCCGACACGGCGATGCCACGGAAATGCCCTTCGACGACGACACCTTCGATTTTGCGGTCTGCGTGGCCGCTTTCAAGAACTTCACGCAGCCGCGGCGCGTGATCGACGAGTTCCATCGGGTGCTGAGGCTCGGAGGGACGGCGCTGATCTTCGATCTGCGGCGCGACGCCTCAGCCGAGGGCATCGCGGCGGAAATCGACGGGATGAAGCTGAGTCCCGTGAATGCGTTCCTCACCAGGGCGGCATTCCGATACTTCCTGTTGAGGAACGCCTACACCCAAGCCGAGATCGAAACCCTGGTCGCGCGGACGAAATTCGAGCGCTGCGCCGTCAAATGCAATAACATCGGGATGGAGATCACGCTCGTGAAGTGATCGAAAAAGTCTCGATGGGCAGGTCGAATCGTATTTTTTCGGTGTCGGCCGTGTGAGCGAGCAACCATATCATCCAGAAGGCGAACACGGCCGCTCTCATACGCAGCGATTGCTTCGCGGGACAGGCCGACCTTTTCGGCCGGCCGGGCTTGGGAGAAGCCTCTTTTGACCCTGAACAGCTTTATTCTTGAACCGATCTGACCAACGTCATTTGAGACATCTTGGGGCGACGGATTTTTGCGCGGCTGCGGCATGAATCAAGAATACAATGGGGCTTGACGATTAGTTACTACAAATACCATAGTAGAAGCTGTAAAAGGTACTTGACGGGGTTTCCTGCCAAGGCAAAAGGAGCGCCCGCCCTCCTTATCTATTTGGACAAAAAAAACCTCCTACTGGGGGCAGTAGGAGGCATGGTGCGGGAGAGGTCTCTGCTCGAAAGGCACTCTTTTGCAGACCTTACGGCAGTGCCGGCAAAATCAGTCGAGCACCCAAATCTTCCCGCATCGGCATAGGTACGTCTTGCCGGGCGCACGGCAAAAGAGCGACCTCGGTCTTTCGACGAAGCCGCTCTTTTCTGATCTGCCTCATTTCAGCAGTTACCAGTTTTTTGTGTTCGCACTAATTCCGTGCGGTTCAGAGTCTCGATGCCGGACACGCTTACGGCCGTCTTCCCTGAGAGATGCTCAACACCGGCATCGGTGCCTCGGAGGACGCAGCCGCGGTGTCGTTGGACGCGGACATAGCGTCGCCGGATACGCCGGTGGTGTCGCCGGACACACCCGTAGTGTCCCCGGGCACGCTCATGGTACCGCTGGACACGTTATTGGTGGTTCCGGGTATCGGCCTACCCTCATAGATACCCGTCATGGTCACCGACGGTACACTGGACAAGCCAGTAGCATCATCGGATGTGTTGTTATACATAGGCCCGGTGTCCGGCTTTCCCATTCCGAATACCATCGAGGCCCCGCCAAGCACCATGGCAGCTGCCATAGTGACAATAAAAGCATTACGAAATCTCATGACACCTCCCACAAAGGATGGATAACTAAGATGAAAATAGTAAAACTAAGTTTTTTAGTCATCTTAATTTTTTCTTACGACAATGTGAGACGCCTCCATTATGTGCTGGATATTTCTGGGCCTACTACCATATCGCCCGAGCCATGGATGGCGAAGGACGATACTATTTCCTTAATTATTTAATCTATATACATTTAGACATTAATTTGTAAAAGTCTATTTTTAAAAAACCATTGATCTTATCACCTTTTGACCTTTATCGAAAGCTTGATGAAGCACATCAACAAATAGTTTCTGGTGCAAAAGGGAAAGCAGCTAAAAAGGTTATTCAGGATATCATGATCTCATGAAGAAAACCAAATGCACTGTCTCATTTTTCCTAAAGCCGAAGTGGACATACAAGAAACGAAAATCTACTTCGAAAAAGTCTTGTAAACCTCAGTAAAGCCACTTCTAGAAAAGTTCATCGAAAAGATCGACCAACTCGAACCGAACCCTTTCATCTTCCCATTGCTCAAGGATCCATATCTTCAGCAGTTGGGCTATCGTAGGATTCCCAAAGACAACTTCCTTGTCTTCTATATTATCAATGAGAAAGAAGTCCCAATCCATCGTTTCTTATACGGTAGACGCAATTACCAATCATTATTCTAAGGTACTGGCAAAATCCATGGCAAACGGTTCATATGACGGGATATTTCCAATCATTAAGGCCTGATATCCAATTCACCAATCAGCTGAAGATACAAACCTTCTACTTTCCTTCTTGCCCATTCCGTCCGCCTTAGAAACTTTAAACTGGATTTGATACTTGGATCATTATGAAAACACTTTACTTGGATCCTACTGTACATTCCATCCCATCCGTAGTAGTCAACAAGGTATTGAAGAATGAATTGAAGAGTCTTTCCATGTAGGAGATTATTGGGCTGTTCATCCATGCCTAAACAATCTCCATCACTCTTCCGACATCTCCACTTTCCAACCTCACTTTTATTCCATGAGGATGATTCGGTGAGTTTGTCAAAATATCTTGTACAATTCCTTCTGTTAGAATGCCAGTAATCTGGTCTTTTTTGAGTACAATCCTTACTTTAATCCCTGGTTTAATGTTTGCTCTCTCTTTTCCATTCATGCATATTCCCCTTCCAAGGTCTCATGGTCCTAAAGCAAGTATAGTCAGTTTCGCAATTACTAAATCATATGGCGCCCGACGGCGAGGTTTGGGCGAGCGAGGATGTGGCTCGGCTTTCACCCCCGATCCCCAAGCCCCACAATTCAACGCAGATTCTTCTCAAACCAGTGGTGGGCGTAGGGCTCGCTGTTGAAAGGATCCACCTCCCGGTAACCAGAGTTTCTGTACAGTCCCTGTGCCTCGATTAGTGCCTTATTTGTCTCGAGCCGTAGCAACGGCAGCCCCCGCTGCCGGGCGAGATCCTCGAGGAACTGCAGGATTTTTCGGCCCAGACCGAGCCCACGTTCCGAGGGAGAGACCCACATCCGCTTGATTTCGCCGAAGTCGGGGTGGCATTTCAGTGCCCCACAGCCCACAGCCTCGCCGAACAGATCGGCAATGGCGAGATAGCCATCGGGCGGCGTCAATTCCTTTTCCGTGGCAGAATTGCTGATCTCCGGATTGAAGCCGCCCTCAAAGCGCGCATCAAGGTCGGCAAAGTAGTGAGCGATGCAGTCCTGCGCCCGCCTGCCCGATGGCTCCTCGACCGCAATCGTGATGGAGGTCACCCGTAAAAGTTGCTCGACGGTGCCCATCGCCTCGGTCAGCAGGTGCCGCTGCTTTTCGCTCAGATGGTCGAGCATCGAAGAGGCGATCTCGTCGGAGAGGCGGTTGAGGGTCTCAAGCTCCCCCTGGCCGGCCACGGTCAGACGCGCGAAGCGAACACGGGCGTCGCACGTCGAACGATCGACCTGGACCAGTTTCTCCGCTTCGAGGGACCTCAATAAGCGGCTCGCGTATCCCGAGTCCAGCTCAAGGCGCCGGCGCAGATCCCGGACATCGATCCCCGACAAACCGATCTCGAACAGGACCCGCGAGGCGCCGATCGAGCGGTTTCTACCGAGGAAATGGTCTTCGAGCACGCCGAGGCGGCGCGTGACGGTGCGGTTGAATCGCCGAATCTGAGCTATCTCATCCATATTTCTGACAATAGTCAGAGATATGGATGAAATCAAGTGCCGTTGAGAGATTTCTCGCCGACGGCTCTTACCCTCTGCTCAGAGTCCGCCGCCGGACAGCTCGCGGAAAGCAAGTATTTTAATTTCCACTACCAGGTCTAAATCCTTCGCCTTTAGGCGAAAAGCTTTAGCAGGCAAAATGGAGAAGGGTAGTGTAAGATAGGGTATGTGTCGCGGACCGGAGTGTTTTCCTCTCCTCCCGAAGTCTTTTATCATGAGTTATTACCAAATATTGTATTAGTCCCGAGCTGGTCGAGTTGGAAATCAAAGTGGGTTCAATAGGACTCCCAAGATATTATGCCTTCGTCTTTGCGTTGATTTTTTGTAGACCTGAAAGTCTCAGACCTCCAGTTACAAGCGAAGAACCCATTTATCATCGTGACCGGAAAAGGAAGCAAGACAAGGAGTGTTCCTCTAATGGACAAGACCGTTGCCCATTTGAGGGAGTACCTGAGGCGGTTTCACAGTCGTTCAGATGACGAAACCGGCGAACCGCTTCTCTATTCCACTCGATCGGGTGCACCCCACGAGCTATCGACCGATGCCATAGGTGTAATGCTTAGGAACTACGCAAAGATTGCAAGAAAGACATGCTCCGAAGTTCCCGAGCGCATCTATCCTCACCTTTTTCGACATACGCGCGCGATGGATCTATACAGAGCAGGAATGCCTCTTTCCTACGTTGCAGAGTTCTTGGGTCATGTCAACGTGAACACGACCGACATCTACGCATCCGCTGACGTCGAGATGTTACGCAAGGCGCTTGAAAAGGCCGATCCTGCGTTAGCCAAAGAAGTTCCTCTCTGGAAGGATGAGGAGAGCCTGAAGAAGCTCTGCGGCCTGTAGCGCACCAGAAGATTATGCCGAAGTTCTCGGTGCCATCTCTTTGTATTCAGGAAAGATACTCAAGAGCTTCGGTATTTGTTTTTCTTCGGCATAATCATTGTACGCTCCTTCGACGGCCATCTCAAGTTTTCTTTTGCAAGTATTTGGCTGGTAAGGAAGGAACGGATGCTCGACCGCGCTGAGCTGTCTTCCTTAATTTGGCCTTCGAAGAGCCATCTTTGGAGTTCATAGGAATCGATGTAGGTTTCCAGGAGGCCTTTGGTCCGGGTGGCGAGGGGCGCTTACTGTGCGAACGGCCTCCTCTCGGGCGGGCACGCCGGGTAGGCGGCGGTCCGACTTGGGGCGGCGGCGTAAAGAGCGGCATGGAGTCTGGCGGAAAGTTTGGCAGCGGCGCATCCAATGCTGCGTCTTCACTTTTTTGAGCTTACTGGCAGGTAGACGGCGCTTCCTCTGTCGCAACGAGATGAAAGCCACTGTCTAGCTTCTATCGGGGATTTTAGCTCTTGTACGGACCGAGAGCAACAAAATTCATGTCGAGATCAAGATTTGTCCTCATAATCTCCAGTACCTCTAGTCTCCAGGTCGGTTCCAGTTATGGTGATTGGTAAATTAAGCTTGATGGTTTGTTCTTAATATGACAGAATAGATGCGAGGAGTGGACTCAATGAAGACCTCGCTCGAAATCCCCCTTCATGAGGTCCAGCGTCGGCTTTCCATGGACAATCCATGGTGGCAGGCGGGGCGGGGCGTCGACGATGAAGAGCGCGCTTGGCCGCGGCGTGCCTACTTCCGGCATTTCGCCGCCCTGGCAGGAGACCGGGCGGTTCGTCGGGCCGTCGTCCTCATCGGACCGCGTCGAGTCGGCAAGACTGTCATGCTTAGGCAGTTCGTGCAGGGACTCCTCGACTCCGGCACTCGCGGCATCGACATTCTCTGCATCTCCCTCGATACGCCCCTCTACGCGGCTCGCTCGCTCGAAAGCCTGGTAAGGCTCTTCATGGATCTCCAGGGCCATCGCGAGGGCGAACGGCTCTGGGTCCTGTTCGATGAGATCCAGTACCTCAAGGACTGGGAGATCCACCTGAAATCCCTCGTCGACTCCTATCCCGCCGTACGTTTCGTCGCGAGCGGATCGGCTGCGGCGGCCCTCAAGATGAAGAGCCGCGAATCGGGAGCGGGTCGATTCACCGAATTCATCCTTCCCCCCCTGACATTCGCGGAGTTCCTCACCTTCTCGGGTCGCGAGAGCGCTCTCATACGCGAGACGTCCGAAGGCGGGGACGGCTCCGATCGCTTTGCCTGCGGCGATATCTCGGCGCTCAACGCGGAGTTCGTCGATTACCTCAACTTCGGGGGCTTCCCCGAAGCGGTCATGAACCCCGCCGTACGCGCCAATCCTTCCCGTTTCCTCAGACAGGACGTCGTGGACAAGGTCCTCCTCAAAGACCTGCCGAGCCTGTATGGGATAGCGGATACCCAGGGCCTCAATCGATTCTTCAACGTGCTCGCCTTCAATACGGGCGACGAGCTCGGCCTCGAATCGCTGTCTGCGCATTCCGACATCGGGAAGCAGCGGCTCGCCGACTATCTCGAGTATCTCGAGGCGGCTTACCTGATACGGCGCGTCCATAGGATCGACGACAACGCACAGCGGCTCCTCCGGGCGAGGACTTTCAAGGTCTATTTGACCAACCCCTCCATCAGAGCGGCCCTGTTCGGGGCGGCAACCGCCGAAGACGACGCGATGGGCAAGCTCGCGGAGACGGCTGTTTGGAGTCAATGGCTGCACAGCGCGGAAATATCCGGATCGCTGCATTATGCGCGATGGAAGACCGGAAGGCGCGATAGCGAAGTCGATATCGTGTCCCTCGATCCGAGGACCCAAAAGCCCCGATTCGCGGTCGAGATCAAATGGTCCGACCGCATCCTCGATCATCCGGAAGAACTGCAAGACGCCGTGGAGCTTGCCTCGAAGTTTCCGCTCGAGCGACCCGTCGTCGTGACGACGAGGACCGGCCGAAGCAAGGCATCGATTCGGGGAGTCGAGATCGAGTTCGTACCGGCAGCCCTGTATTGTTATTCGATCGCCAAGGATATCCCGCCATGATCGAGGCATAAACGAATAATTTTCAGAGAAGGGAGATTCCAAATAATAGAGGCTCTAGTAAAATGCAGACGCATTTTACTAGAGCTACCTAAGCCAGGGCATCGCTCCTCCCTGTTCCGGCCCCGGCCCTCCCGAAGGTCAGGAAGGCCAGCACCGCGCCGAGCCCGGAAATCGTCCGACCGATCGGAGAATCGGACCAGATGAACGCCGCCGCCGCAATGAGGCCGGCCGCGACGAGAATGCCCGCGAGGGGCATCGCGCCGGGCCTCTTCATGGCGCGGCTTCGGCGTCGGAGGAACGAAGGTCCCCTGGACGAGCAGCCCGATGCCGATGACGAAGCTGATCCACGCCGCGAGCTTCCTGCCCTGGACCCTGCCGTCCGCCCCGCGGAGAACGCCCTCTCCCCTGATTTTGCCGTGCCTGTCCATGCCCTCCCCCTAGGAGTAGACGAGACAGAGCGGCTTCAGGTTCGTCTCGTACTACGAGCGCGCGAGGCGTCTGCACCTCGAAACCATCGGGCAGCCAAAAGACGTGGGCTTCCGCGAATATGACGGCTGAGATACTCTCAAATGACGGCTGAGATACTCTCAAATGACGGCTGAGATACTCTCAAATGACGGCTGAGATGCTCTCATGTGACGGCCTCACGCGAAAGGAGAAGGAGTACGTGCTGGAGTACCTCGCAGGCAAACAGGTAAAGGAGGATAGCCTGCGATAGAGGGGTCACCGCCTCCACCGTCCGCATCGCCCTGTGCCTGGCCTACAAAAAACTCAGGATTGCGGGCGGCGCCGAGTTCAGGGTACCCGCCGCCAGGGCCTCGGGCACGGCCGCAAGGACCGTCCCGGGGAGTACCATGGGATAGAAAGACGAGCGCGACTCGACTCCCGACGCGTCGGCGAAGAACAGCCCCTGGGCGGCGTCCTTAGGTTCGAAGCGCAGGCGCATGGCACCCAGGATTTCGATCTGGGAGAGCGCGGTTCGGCCCGCCGCCATGATCTCGATGAATTTTTCGTACTCGACCACTTCCGAGCTGTCCGAGCGCACGATGAAGGAACTCGTGCTGGTCTTCAGGAAATTCTTGAGCACTGCGATCTTGAGTGCCATAAAGATGCTCCTTCGCGTCGGTAGACGCGTCGCGTCGAGAACTGCGATACCGGCGTACGCGTCCGCCGACGTCCGCGCTCTCGCGTTCCAAAAAACTTGCCCCCGCTACGGAGGGCCGGATCTCCCCGTGGGAAGATCCTTTCGAAAATATTTCGCTCGCGGAAAGGCTTCGGGCATGAGCTCAACGACCCCGCAAGTGCCGGCTCAACTGGACCCGGCACCTGCCGGGTCGATTCCGGCGGCTCCAGTTGCAAAGGAGGAATTCTTCAGTGGTCGCGGAGGAATTTACCACTGATAAAATCGGCCGCGACCACTGAAGGAATGCTCCCTGGACCAGTGGTAAATTCCTCGTGGACCACTGGTAAATTCCTCCGCGACCAGTCGAGAATTTCGAGGGCAGTGTCCTGTCCGATACGGAATGTGTAAGCCCGATCGAAAGCCGGCCCTGTGGATCGGGCTTACCATCACAAATGACATATGCAATATGAATCGGACAGGACACGAGGTCGCAGCGTGCCCGCCCTTCTTGACGAGATCGAGCGGGACGAGTGACACTCTTCGAAGAGCGCGCTCCAGGATCACGAACGATATTCGGGATAGTCGCGCCCATTGGGACGACATTTTGCGATTGGCCATTTCGATTAAGCTAGAGCTGGGTCGCATCGAGCGCACCCTAATGCATTGGCCAGAGCATCATCGCCGCGGGAACCCCACACGAGTGCCGGCCCCTCGATAACAGGTCGTTGAGCTACACCCTCTTCCTCGTGCCTCCCACAGCGAACCCTGTCGTCGACGAGGTCCTGGCCAAGGCGGGGCGGGGCGTCCTAGTGCTCGACGCTCCGGCGCTCGTCGCGATGCACGGCGAAGACCAAGACGGCGAGGAGCTGTACCGCCGCATCGTCGCCGCTTTGGCGAGCACCCTGCCCGAGGCTGCGGAGCGCTCGCGGTTCGAAAGCCGAGCTACGCCCGGAAAGGTTCGTGGCCGACGGCCGGATCCCCGACTCCTCGTGGTCGAGCGCGCGCTTCGCTATGACAAGTTAGTGACGGCGCAAATGATTCGCAATGAAACGCAAAATTGCGATTCTCACTATTAACTAACCATATGTACGACAACAAAATAGCGTGAAGGTAAACGTGCTTGACGTACAATTTGTTCCAAATTCTCCGCCGACCCCGGAAAAGCTGGCGTAGCGAGCGTGAAGGAAGCAGCTGAGCGCTTGGCCCTCGTGCGCGGAGTAATGCTCCCGCCGGGTATCTTCAAGGACATTCCGTTCAAACTGTTGGAGCGTTTTGCCAGGCAGGCCACAGTGGAAGAGCCCTTTGAATTGCACCCTCATTCGAAGCCGTTGTAGGCTACCCTCCAGGCGTCGTTTCTGCAACTCCGAAGCCCAGATCCATCGATCGCGACGTAGTCGCGAGCCTCAGTCCGGCGCAGTCGGCAGGTGGATTCCGAGCGAGGCGAGGCGGCGTGAGAGATTATTGGGCAGGAGGCCGAGCGACGCAGATGTCCTCTTGACCGAAAACGCATGGAGGCGGAGCTGGGTTTCCAGATAACGTCTTTCGAGCGAGCGGCGCGCTTCGACGAGATTCATGGGCACGCCGAAAGGATCGTCTCGGCTGTCCGGCGTGGGTCCGGCTGCATCGGGCGTCGTCCCGGCGATGAGGAAAGGAGCAGAGGGATTGCGGGAATGCGCATCGATCGCGAGGATCTCGGAAATCCCGACGGGGCGTTCGGGGCAGAGGACCAGGATTCGGAGAAGGAGATTCTTGAGCTCGCGGATGTTGCCCGGATAGGACCGTGACCCGAGATAATTCCGGGAGTCGAGCGTAAGCAGATCCTCGGAGCGCTCCCTCTGCTGTCGGAGAATAAAGTCGATGAGGTCGGGAATGTCTTCGCGTCTGCGATCAAGAGACGGGATCTCTATCGGCACCTGACAAATGCGATAGTAGAGGTCCTCGCGGAATCTCCCGTCGCGCACCATTTCGCGCAATTCGCGATTCGTGGCGGCTATGATCCGCACCGAGACTTTTCGTTCCCGAGCCGCCCCGACCTGATGGATCTCCCCGTTTTCGATTGCCCGCAGGAGCTTGGGCTGTAGATCCAGAGGGATGTCGGCGATCTCGTCGAGGAAAAGCACTCCCCCGTCGGCTCGGGCGAAATAACCCTCGCGATCCGCGAGGGCGCCGGTGAAGGCCCCCTTTGCATGACCGAAGAGCTCGCTTTCGAAAAGCTCCCGAGGTATGGCGGCGCAGTTGACCGTCACAAAGGACTTTCCGGCCCGGTCGCCCGAAAGGTGGATGTATCGAGCCAGGACCTCTTTGCCGCAGCCGTTGGGACCCGTGACGAGGAACGTCAACAAGCTCGATGCGGAGCGGCGGATCATCTCCTCGGCGGAGCGCATTTCCCGAGAGCCCCCCACGAAGAAATTGGCCTCCCGCCATTGATCGAGGAGGGCATCGACCTCGTCGCGCAGGTCCCGTTCCCTCAGCAGGTTCGCAAGGAGGAGCTCCAAGCGATCAGTGTCGATTGGTTTTTCCAGAAAGTCGCGGGCTCCGGCTTGAATCGCCTTTACGGCCTGCGTAATGTCGCCGTGACCCGAGATCATGACCACTTCGCATTGCGGATCGACTTTCAGGATTTCGCCGAGGACCGCGAGACCGCTGGAGCGGCCGAGGAAAAGATCGAGAAGGACTATCGCGGGGCGGATATCCCCGATCTCCTTCATCGCCTCGTCTCGCGTGGCGGCGACTGCGACCTGATGCCCCTTGATCTCGAGGAAAGTCGACAAGGTGGAAAGAATTCGCGGCTCATCGTCGATGATGAGAATGCGACTCATGACGCGCCTCTCAGCGGCAATCTGATCGTGAACACCAGGCCTCCCTCCACACTTCCATGGACGCCGATCGTTCCCCCGTGCAGAGTTATGACGCTCCGCACGAAGACGAGTCCGAGCCCCGAACCGGCCGGTTTCGTGCTGAAAGGAGTTCGCAGCACCCGTTCGGCGATGTGGAGGGGCACATGGGTCACCGAATCGCTGACATCGATTATCAGGCTGGAGCCGGTGAATTTCACGGTCACGCGGATGACGACCGGCCTGATCGCTTCGTCTTCGGAGGCCTGGACGGAATTGGTGAAGAGATTGACGAAAGCTTCTTCCATCAGCTGCGGGTCCATATTCAGAGGGGCGGCCACGCCCGAATCTATCTCGAAAATTGCATTCTCGGCCGCGAATCGCCCCGCGGCATTCGCTATCGGCCGGGAAATCTCCGCCGTCTCCATTCGGGGCAGAGCGAAAGTTGTGCTGCTGCGGAAACGATTGACCAGATCGACGATGCGTTGCCCCTCTTCCTGGATGATCGCGATGTTCGTCCGGATCTGCCCCTCATCCTCAACCATGCCCAGGTTTTTCCCCGCGAGCATCACCGAGGTGAGGGGATTCTTCAATTGGTGCGAAAGAAATGAAGCCACCTCCTGCCAACCTAGGAGACGCGACTGCTCCCGCAGCAGATCCTCGTTTTCCTCGAGAAGATCGAGGAGTTGATTGAACTCCTTCCCGATGTGTGCGAACTCGCTGCCCTGGAGCGGCGGCAGGCGGAAGGAACCGAGGCGGCGCTCCACGCGACGGATTCCGTCGAGGAGGATCGCGAGCGGGCGGGTGACGGTCCGCACCAAAATGGCCGTGATGACGAGCAGGATCAAAAGCTCCACGAAAAGATAGACGATGTACCAGGTCACGGCGTCGAGAACCGCATTCGTGCTGGCGACACTCGTTTGCGCGCTCCTGCGGTAGAGCTCCAGGATGACACTGCGGGCATACGCGTCCGCCGCGCTTTTCGCCGGACCGCTGCCGAAGCGCTCCACCGCCGAGGAAAGAAGGGAGGCGCCGGCCTGTCCGCCCGGCACCTTCGCCGCCGAGTCGACGGTGCGAAACACCACAGCGAGCGACACGAGGGCCGACAGGAGCAGTAAGGCGCTGAAGCTCACGAACATTTTCGTTCGAAGCGTCATTTTCCCTCCTCGGCCGGTCCGCGAAGGTTCATCGCGGGATCTCCGTCGCATGGGCGTAGCTCAGTACCAGGCGCGGATTCTTGAAGTTCCACAGTGGCCCGGCGTCCAGGCGGGGGCTGTCGGGCAGAATCAATCGTGTTTCCACGGTGATCGAGAGGGGAAAGACCGCATCCGGTATGGATCCGATCGGCAGAGCGTAAAAGCGGCTGAATATCTCCAAAGCTGCAGCCGCATCGGATGTCTTGTGGGAGGCGCTCTTTAGAGCCTCGGTGATCGTGAAGACCTTGGTGACGGGATCGAAGGCGATTTGGTTGACGAAGGCGAGTCGAGGCGCGATCGCATTTTCGATGCGAAGCTCGAGGGCCATGCGGTTTCCGGCCTGGATGATCGCGAGACCCGCGGACCCGACGGCCTTTTGCAGCTCCACGTTCAGATAGAGGCTTCCTCCGTCCTGGAAAAGACGCGCGGAGAGCTCCGGGTTCGGCTGCGGTGAAACGATCCCGAAGAGAACTCCGAGGGACAGAAGGAGCTCTCGCATCGTCCTCGGCCTACTCGCCGCTTCTGGGCGTGGAGTAGAGAGCCTCGCGCGCTGCGAGGTACTTTTCGTAGACTTCCTCCTCGGGGCTGCGTTCGAAGAACTTGACCCCGCCTGCCGAGAAGATCGCGGCCATTCCGATGTCGAAGGCGGGATTTTGAAAACTGTTCGACCAGCCTCGGGACGAGGCCGAGTCGGAAATGCCGACGGCGAGGCATGCGAGGAGGGGAATCGCGATGCCGAGCATCCCGCGCGTGATCCGCTTGTTGCGGCCCTGGTCGGCTATTCCCTTCAGGGTAGCGGCCGCGAGGGCCTCCTGTACGACGGGATCGGTCTCCGAAAAAACGAGATCGTAGCGCTTGTGGTAATCCACTGGAGGAGTCGCGAGCATCCATATCCCGTCTCCCAGAAGGAGGAGTCCGACAGTCCCCCAGGCGGCCGAAAAAGCCACTTTGGGATCGTTCCCGTTCGCTACGGGGAACAGCTGGTTACCGGCGCCGAGAACCGCTACAGATCCGCCGACGATGAGGCCGCCGCCGATCGTGAAGACAATGCCGATGTCTTTTCGTCTTACGGCTTCCCGCACGGCCTGCGTTTTCTCGAAATCGTCGAGAATACGGTAGGCAATCTGCGGCTGCTGGGCGGGAGCGCTCTGTGCAGCCAAGGGCACGATCGCGCAAATCATGAGGAGTAAACTTGCAGCCGCCCGGACCATCCTCGGTTGCTTCATCTGATACCCTCCTGTGCAGGCCGACACCCTAGGATCGTCGACAGAGAACATGCCATAATTCGGCTCTCCTTTGCAACGAAGCCAATTTCAAAGTGCGCGGAGCAAACGACCGACGGACTCTTGGAATCGACTCCTACTTCAAAACGAATCGGATCGGATACCGAAAGCGTACTGCCGCCGGTTGCCCGTTCACGCGCGCCGGCCTGGTCACTACTCCCTCGAGGGCCTTTACCGCCGCCCCTGCGAAGCCGTAGCCGGGATCTTTCAGCACGACTATCCTGCGGATGACGCCGTCCTTATCGATATAAAGCTCGAGATAGACTGTCGCTTCGATCCCTTGACGGGCGGCGATAGGCGGATATTCGATACGCGAGAGAATCTCGGCGGTCGGAATTACCGGCACTTCGGTGATCTCGTACTGCGGAAAATATTCCGGCTCCTCCGGACCGGCGCTCGTTTCGGAGGGAGCGGCTTTGGCTGTGGAAGGGCCGGCGTTCGTCTCGCGAGCGGCGGGACTGGAGGGGCTCGTCGGGACGCTGGGCCGCGCCCGGGCGGAAGGCACCGTTGGAGCCGTCGGTTCCGACGGCCCCGGCGCCGACCTGTGCTTGGGCGCCGCCGGGGGCGGAGGCGGCAGATCCAGGTCTACGAGCGACAGGGTCCGGTAGGCGGGGATCGCTTGCGGCGCGCGATCAAGCGAGAGAAAGAGCACAATCGCAGCCGCGTGAAGCGCCAGGGCGAGGGCGATCGCCACTCCGCGCCGCGAGGGTGTTCGGGCCGGCTCCCTCGCTGCGGGGCTTCCCCGGCCCGGCGGGAGCGCAAGGCTCGGCATCGCAAGCTCCGTATTCATAGGCTAGGGCTCTGGATTCTCGGTGACCATGCCGAGCTGCTCCACCCCGGCCGACTTGATGAGCGACACGATCCGGATGAAATCTCCATAGGCGACCGCCTTGTCCGACTTCAGAAAGGCGGTCTTATCGCTGCGGTTTCGGAAAATGGCGCCGAGCTTCTCGGCAAGCTGCGATGGATCGACCCGATCGGAGTTGATGTAGGTGTCGAGCTTCGCATCGATCGAAACGACGATGGTGTCTTCGGCCACCTTCAGGGCCTTCGACTGGGCATGGGGGAGATTCACGGTGATGCCCTGCTGCCCTAGCGAGGCGGTGACCATGAAGACTATGAGCAGCACGAGCATCACATCCACCAGAGGCGTGATATTTATGCTCGAAAGCGGCTCCCTGCCCGCTGAGCGTCGGAAGTCCATGACGGCCTACCTTTTGGAGTTGAAAATCTTCTGCACGATGTTCAGGAAATCGTAGCAGAAATTGTCGATCTCGCTTACGAAGAGCTTGATCTTGCCCTGCACGTAGTTGAACCCTATGACCGCCGGGATGGCCACGGCGAGACCGATAGCCGTCGTGATGAGGGCCTCGGAGATGCCGGGCGCGACGATGGCGAGCGAGGTCGAACCGGCCTGCCCGATGCTTCGAAAGGCGCTCATGATCCCCCACACCGTCCCGAACAGTCCGATGAAAGGTGTCGTCGCTCCCGCAGTGGCGAGGAATCCCACGTCGCGCTCGATCTTTGCGATCTCGACCGACGAGACCTTGCGCAGACTGCGCGAGATGTTCTCGATCGCACCGACATCGGCGGTGAGCATTCCATCCCCCATGGTCTCGTCGCTCCGGGAGAGGAAATGCTCGGTTTCGCGATAACCTTCGCGGAAAAGGGTCGAGAGAGGGCCCGGCCTGATGCCGGCCAGGCGAGCGTCGATCGCGCCGAACTCCTTCACCTCCCAGAAGAGATCGGTGAACTCCCGGGTGCTCCGCTTGAGCGAGGCGAGCTGGATGAGCTTGTGGATGATGATTGCCCACGATCCGATGGAAAAGAAGACGAGAACGGCTACTACGCCCACTATGACGGGACTGTAACCGGCGACGAGCTGCAGCATGATGACTCCTCTTTTCAAGGCTTTACCGAACGGAATGATTCGGCCTGGATTCGCATCGCCCAGAGCTCGCTCCAGTGGAAGGCGAGATCCCAGAGCCCGGGCGACTCCTCGAAGTCCCGCAGCATGGTCCCGCTGTCGCGGAGCAGGCGGAGGTTTTCGGGGAACTCTTGTGCGGTGTAGTCCGTGTTCCACGCGATGGATTCGGCCGTGACGCTCGCGTGGTGCGGCGCCGGCGGCCGCTCGTAGCCGTAGAGTTCGGGGAAGAGGAAACTCCTGACGCGGCGGCGATCTCCATACCAGGCATCGTCGAAGCGGGAATGCAGAAAGGTCGCGTATGCCTCTATCCGATTCCAGCGCCGGTTGAATTGCTCGAGCGCTTCCTTCCCATTGATGTAATCTTCATAGTAGTGAATCGTCGCCGAAGAAGGCGCGACGATCTCCAGAGCGTTCGTGGTCCGAATGCTCCAGAGCGATCCGCTACGCAGCAGATCGAAGTTACCGTCGATCACGAAGCTTGCATCGGTCCAACCGTTCTTCCAGTTGTTGAACCAGTCGAGGCCGATGAGGGTCACTTCCCAGTCGTCCGGGCTTCGAGCCGCCGCCTCTCCCGTGAGGACGGCGCCTGGGATCGACCCGCCGCTGATGCGGACGGCACGGAAGCCGTGCAGCTCCCGCCCGATATCGATCCGCAGGACCGCTTCCCGCCCGACACTTACGCTCTCGTAGGTGCTTTGAATAGGAAACGTGGCGCAACTCGCCAGGAGCAATGCCGCAAGGCCTGTGCATATCGTGAAGAATCGGGTTTTCATGAAATCGCCTCCCATCAAACCTTCGGCTAGTAGTGGAGCGTGTAACCGATCGAGGGGATCGGGAATCCGCTGCTGTAGGTCGCGGCGGCGGTGCCGCTCAGGCTTTGGCCGGTCCAGGGATCGAAGGGCGGGTTGCCGTTCACGGCCGAGGTGTAGAGCCTGGCGAAGATGTCCTGCACGGCCAGGTAGAACTCCCACCCGATTTTGGAGTCGCGGAAATATCCGTGCCAGGAAGCTTTCACGTCGACCGGGAAGGACCAGCCCGTCCTGAGGCTGTCGCTATAGGAGCTGGTGCGCGAAAAGCGCTCGACTACCGTCCCGTCCGGCAGCGTTGTCATGTACGAAGTGACGGGCCCCACCTGCTGCAGGGGCGCGCCGCTCACGATCTGCGCTTCGGTCGTAAAGGAAAATCCATTCGTGGGCTTCAGGGTCAGAACGAGGTTCAGATTGTGGATGTAGTTGTAGCTCGGGTAATACCAGATCCCGGTCGGATCGCCGTCCGTATCGGTGTTTCCCGGCTGGCCCGGGTTGAAGAGCCGGGTGATGACATAGGAATAGCTGAGACTGACGTCCCAGAATCGCGAATTTTTCACTGCGGAGAAGTCGAGGCCGTAGGCGAAGCCGGTTCCGTCGCTGTACGTCGAGTAGGTAGCCGGAGTCGCCGTCTCGTCTTCGATGACATAGAAACGGTCGTAGTAACTCTTGTAGTAGCCGTCGACTTCGAGTTTCCAGTCGTCCTCTGTGACGGCCTGGATTCCCAGCTCGTTGAACCATGCGCGCGTGGGGCCGATCTGGTAGTCGCTCAAGCCGTATTTCTTGTCGATGTAGGGGTCGTCGACGGGGAACTGCGAGAAAAGTCCGGTTCCGGCAACGAAGGAGAAGGACTTGAAGGGCCCCCGATCACGGATCGGCGTGAACATGAGCCTCAGCCGGGGGTCCACGGAGGGCTGGGTCAGGAGGCTCATGTCGCTGTCGTAGACGACGGTATAGTTACCCCGCACCCCTGCCTCTCCGCTGACCAGGCCCGACCACATGCTGAAGCTGTAGTCGGCGTAAAGTGCGGAAGTCAGCGTATTGTCGCCGGCGGTCGATACGTTCGAAACCACGTTGAGGAACTGCGGGGTGCTTCCCGTATAGACCGTCTGCCACCCATTGACGTACGTCGAAGTCGTGGAGTTTCGCAGCACCGATTCCATGCCCACCGAAAGCAATTGCCCCTGCGCGAACTCCCAGTCCAGGTCGCTCTTCGCCTGATAGAGATAGTCCGTGGTAGATCCGCTTCTCGTGTCGGTCAAATCGTTCAGCGTGAAGCTCGTCGCGCCCGGACTATAGGTGTTGATGAAGTTCTGGTCGTAATACTGCGTCCCCGACGTCACGGACTGGGCGTCGAAACTCTGATTGTGGTCGTTGAAGCTCAAGAGGAGGTTGAGGAGGAGGTCGTCGCTCAGCAGAAGCTTGGCTCCGGCCGTGGCGAGGGCCTCGGTGTCGGAATAGCCGATGCTGCCGCTGGTGGACAGTGTGTCCGGCGGCGTCGGCTGTCGAATCGTGCTGTTGCCGATGTTCACACCGTCGGTGCCCAGATAGCCGTTGAGGAACAATTTGACATCCGGGGTCGGGTCCCAATAGAGCTTCGTGTAGCCTTCGGTGATGTAGGGCGCATCCTGGGCGGCCCCGAAGAGCGAGAGCGGCACCTGGAGCCAGGTCGTCTTGCCTCCGATGAACAGGCCGGCATTTTCGCTCAGAGGAGAGCTGACGAAACAGTCCAATCCCGTGGTGGAGAGACCGAAGTCGACCGTGGGCTGCACTTTGTTCGGCGTGATCGAGTTGACCTCGAGGACGCCCGAGAGAAACTGCCCGTAGCTCGCCGAGACTATTCCGTCGGAAAGCTTCGCGGATTCGACCATATCGGGATTGAAGATCGAGACCGCTCCCCCCCAGTGATAGGGATAGAGCACATAGGCGCCGTCGAGGACGGCGATCATCTCGTTCGGATTTCCGCCCTGAATCGAGGGTATGCCGAAATTCCCCGAATAGCCGACTCCCGGCAGCGTCTTTATGGTGGACATCAGGTCCTCCACCACACCCATAGTCGTGTTGGTGATGTCTTCCTTGGTCACGACCTGCGAGACTCCGGCTTGGGCGTCGGTCACTTTCGGCTTAGGTTTTTCGACCACCAACTCGCCGCCTTCGACGAAACCGGAAAGCGACAATTTGATCAATAGAGTGTGGTCTCCCGCCCTCGCGAGAGCCTTCTTTGGTTCATAGCCCGGGAGCGCAGCGGCGATCAAAACGGTCCCAATCCCGGCCGGAAGTCCTATGCTCGCCTTTCCCTCGGCGTCGGTCTGGAACTTCCCTTCCACTCCACGCACGGTCAGGCGAACTCCCTCGAGCGGCGTGCCCAAATCCTGGTCTATGACCGTGACAACGAGGTCGTCGGGGGCCGCCCACAGCACGAGTGTCGAGGCGAGGAGCAGGACAAGGACGATATAAGGTCTCATGAGAGCGCACCTCCGCGGGCGTTTCCTACGAATCGGCCGCTGTTGTAAATTTGTAATGCAGAAAGCATGCCAAGTTCTTGAGCCGGCTCCGCTACGCAATCGGTGCCGTATTTCCTTTGTTCTTTTCGACTCTAAAGGCCGAAGGCGCAGAAATGTAAACTGGACCTATCACTATCGATAGCTATCACCTATCGATAGTGATGGTCGCCTTCATCGACGAGCATCGTCAGGAACAGGGAGTCGAGTCGATCTGCACCGAACTGCCGATCGCTCCCTCGACCTGCTACACGCACAAAGCCGAACAGGCCGACCCCACGAAGTCGTCGCCACGGCGGCGACGGGACGAGTTGTTGCGGGCCGAGATCCGTCGTGTCTGGGAAGAAAACTTCTCGGTCTACGGAGCGCACAAGGTCTTGCAACAATTAATGCGTGAAGGGCATCACGTCGCCAGATGCAGCGTCGAACGTTTAATGCGCCAGATGGGCCTCCATGGCGTTTTCAGAGGCAAGCCCCAGCGCACCACTGTGGCTTCAGATACCGAGCCGGCCGCCTGACACCAACAGCGCACCATGACTGGTAACGGGAAATGGTGAAGCCGCTCGAAGGGAGTAACCAGACCGCAACGCAAGTGAAGGTATCGAGCCCCGAAATGCTATAGTCGAAGAGGCCGACAGTTTTGAAATGCCGGAAGGCAATAAGGAGCGCATTGCCAGGGCAAGATGCGCGTCTCTCTTCATGCGCTCGATCTATGGATCGAGCGGGTGGTGAAACCCCGAATACGGGAATGGTGGCCGGTGCTCAAGGCGAAACTAGTGGGACATTTCCGTTACTACGGGGTCAACGGCAACTCACGGAGCATCGGGACGTATTTCCATCTGACAGTACGGATGGTATTCAAATGGCTGAATCGACGGAGCCAGAAGCACAGTATGAACTGGCCCGCCTTTTCTGAGTACCTGAAGCGTCATGAACTCCCCAAGCCGCGCCTGTATCACAACCTGTATACTCTGTGGAGCTGTGGAACAGCTTCGCCTCACTCGACACGTGTAATAGCACGTACTAAGATTTGAACATGAAGAGTTGGACTTCGCGAGACATTTTGAAGGTGCTCGCGGCCGATGGATGGGTCGTCAAACATCAAGTCCGTTCCCATGTCCAGCTCGCTCACCCGACAAAGCCCGGCAAGGTCACTGTTCCCCATCCACGGAAAGATCTCGCGCCGGGAGCAATCAAAAGTATTGCCCCCAAGCCGGGCTTGATTTGGAGGCATGAAGATGCGCACCTATTTCTATCCCGCCTATTTCCGCCACGTTCGGTCTGGCGGGTACTCGGTTGATTTTCCCGACCTCCCTGGATGCATCTCTGCCGGGGCGACTCTCGAGGAAGCTCTTGCTATGGCCCGAAAAGCACTCTCACTTCATCTTTACGGCATGCTTGAAGATGGCGAGGAGTTCTCGACGCCCTCCGATCCTGCCCTTGTTGCCGCAGAGCCGGGGGCGTTTGTCGCTCCCGTAGAGGGACGTCCGGACATGATTCGTGATGAAATACGCAATCGTTCCGTGAAAAAAACGCTCACGATTCCGTATTGGTTGAATGAAGAAGCCGAGCGCAATCACATCAACTTTTCGCAGGTGCTCCAAGAAGCGCTGAAGGAACGAATCGGCGTATGACCTGCATGAGAGAGAAGCCTCCGAACGCCTTATTTCGTTCTATCGAGCCATTCCTTGAACCTTGTTTCCATGGGTTCGAGCTTCATTGCTTCTTCGAAGGCGCGGCGAACCTCGGCGACCGGGGCTCCCCGCCGCTTCATGACGCGACCCAAGTCGAACCATAACGGCGATGGCCGCGGGAAGGTCGTCTTTCGCGAGATACTCCCTGACGAGTTCCGTTGCGAGCGAGAGCGATCCGGGGGTCGCGGCAAAGGTGGTCTTCAAACGCTCCACCGCTCCCGAGGCGTCGCCTATCGCCTTGAGCTTGGATATGTCCTGCAGGGCCAGAATAGCTTTATACTCGGGGTGAGTTGATAATACGACCCGAAAATATGTCCGCTGCCCGTCGAAGTCGAATATAGTATATGGCATTGACGAGAGCTTCGCGCAACGCAATCAAGGGATAACTCACCCACTGGGCCGCGCTGGTCCTGGTCGGGATCTTCTGAATGATCTTCACCAGGTACGCGCGGCGTCATCTGAAGCGGCTGAGTCTTGATATCCGGATACCTATCGCAGTCGATGCTTTCGCTGCCCGGGCGGATGTGGAATCGCCTGGGTGCTCCTTTGTCGGCATTCTCGGGCGCCTGATGCCGCCTCGGATGGAGTCGGTCCTTTCGGAGGCAACACGGCCAGGTTATCCGCTTCTTCGATGCCGATGACGATATATCTGCCATTCACGTTTTGAAAATCATACGCGAACGCCCATATGGTTCCTATGACTTGGGGACCGGTGGTTTTTCCGTCCCATGAGGCCTTGAACTCGACCCGGAGCGATTCTCCTTCTCGATCAAGAAGGTATTCGGCCCGAATGGGAAAATTATTCGCGAACTTGACAGCTCGTTTTGATTGTCCGAAATTTCAGAAGGATGCCTACACGATGTACGACATGGGATGTTTACCCAACATGCTTTGGCGGACAAAAGGAGATTACTTTGCAGGACAAACTTGTCACCCCGGTCACCGGGACCAACAAAGGGGCTTGGAGTGAGCAATGACATGAACGGAAAGCTGAGGGTTCTCCTCTATATTATCGCAATCTACCTGGCGGTTTTCGGCCTGTTGTTTTTGTTTGCACCCAGCCTTGCCGAGCGATTTACCAAAACCACTCACGATCCCTCGCTAGGCTTACTTTATGGCCAGTACGCCCTCACATTTGCGTTTGCCTCATTTCTCGGTGCAAGGGGAAAAGAGGGCGGCGGCAAGCTGTCACTGGTGATATTGCTGCTCGTTGCCGGACAGGCGGTGGTTTTTGGATATCTGCTCCTTACCGGCATACAAGCATTCGCTCAGGCCGGTCCGCCGATTATCGTAAATGCGATATTGGCGATCCTGCTATTTTGGTTCAGACAAGGAAAGAAAGCGCGTACCCTAACCTGCGGTTCGAGCTTTATTGCTTATTCGCTTATGAAGACCGTGAAGATTGTGGTCGAGAAGCACCCGGACTGCTACGTTGCCTATCCCCTCGGGATGGAAGGCGTCGTCGTCGGGGAGGGCGATACCTACAACGAGGCCTTGACCGATGTCCAGTCCGCGATCAAGTTCCACATCGAGACTTTCGGGGACGACACTGTCCTCGATCAGTCTCCCGTCCTTGAAGCCTATCTTGCGGAAGCGACTGTCTAGAGGTGGACGCCTTCCCCAAAGACGCCCCCAAGCGTAAGGTCGTGAAGGCCCTCGAAGCCTTGGGCTTCGTGATCGTCCGGGAGCGTGAGCACATCGCGACGGTCAGGAACAACGGAGATGGGACGCGGACCCCGCTCACGATGCCCAACCACCCGACGATCAAGGGCGGTTCAGTCCTTTATCATACATGGCTCTATCCTTGGAAGACTCGACCAGGTCCCTAGCCTTGTTCATTGCTCCCCAGACCCCGATTTCTTCAGTCGCGCCCCGATGGTATATACCATTCATATATCACAAGAAAAGGAATATACTCCTTATGGGGACCGTTGGGAGGATGCAACATGAGTCACGTAGCCAAGTTGTTTATTAACGGCCGAAGCCAGGCGGTGCGGCTGCCGGCGGCCTATCGGCTTGACGCAAAGGAAGTCTACATTCGCAAAGATCCGGAAACCGATGACATAATCTTGTCGCGAAAGCCAGAAAATTGGGACGAGTTTTTCGCCCTGCTTAAGGGGGCTAAGGTTCCAACCTCCTTTCTTGACGAAAAGGAGCGTGCTCAGGGGGCGCATGATCGCGATCCGTTCCTGGGGTGGGATGAGTGACCCACTACATGCTCGACACCAATACGGTGAGCCACCTCATCAAGGAACATCCCGATGTGGTACGGCATGTGGTGGCTGTCCCTATGACATCTTTGTGTATTTCAGTCATCACCCACTGCGAATTGCTGTTTGGACTTGCTAAGCGGCCCGACGCTAAACGACTCCATCGTGTCGTGCAGGAATTTCTGCGGCGCGTCGATGTGCTTCCCTTGGATAGCTCCGTTGCCGAGCAGTACGGCACTTTGCGAGCTGCGATGGGACGAAAAGGGGGAATACTGGCCCCGCTTGATCTGATCATTGCCACCCATGCGTTGAGCGTCGGCGCGGTGCTGGTAACAAACGACAAGGCGTTTGGGCAGGTGAACAATCTGCACGTCGAAGATTGGACAATAGGCAATAGAGGCCGTCCTGGCAAAAAGCAAATTCACTGAAGTGCAATACTCGACGGACCTGGGCCGAGTCTTGCTGAGTTCCCCCTCTCACTGAGGCTTGGCCTATTGGGAGGGGGAGTTCATCACAACTCGCTTCATTTTTCATGAAATGGCCGATGTATTTGGTCTCAAACCCGACGAGAAGGAGTGTAGCATGAAAACCGAGGATGTGACGGACAACTGAGTGGCGCAGGCCGGTATTGCAGGCTCTGGTCAGGGTGGGTAGTAGGAGTAACGATCGCTGCGGCGATCCTTATGATCGGCGCATACGCAAACCCCGCAGCAAGTGGGGAGGGCGCGACGACAAAAAGCCGGCAAGTTGTGGGCTCAGCCGGCTTCAGCGCGGGGTTAGCCTCCTTTGTCTCCCTGGCGTTTGACTCCTCGGGCACCCCCTATGTCGCCTAGGCGGGAATCAGCGCCTTTGGCGCTGACCTGCAAGGAAATTGATAGTAGGAGGTCGCTTTCAGCGACCTGCGGTACGACCCTTCCAGCCTTCGCCATCCTGGCTCAGGCTTCCAGGGCCGGGGCAAGTCGCTGGCGGGAATCGCCCTCCGAAGCTCGGCATCCTGCCTCGCTTCTGTGGGCCGGGGAAGGCGCTCTCGCCCACATCCATGTGGGCTCGACCACGCGACGTCCTCATCGAATCGGACGTCCCGTGGAGCGCCTTCCCTTCGATTCCCGCCCATAAAAACCAAAAACCTCCTTGCGGAGGTTTTTTGGTTTTTGGAGGTGGCGGGAATCGAACCCGCGTCCCCGGGCGCGAAGGGCGAGCGTCTACAGGTTTATCCGTCCTTTCGGGTTGTCGAGGAAGGGGCGGCGGGGCGACGCGCTTTCCTTCCCGTATCCTGGGTTATGTCCTCCGCGCAATCCAGGCCCTGCGCGGAGCGAGCCTCGGTCGGTTACGGGCTTCGCGGCCGCTCGAGGCGGCGCAGTCGCGAGCCCGTCGCTTATCGACGCTTACGCGGCGAGAGCGAGGGTGCCGTTGTTGTTGGCACTTGAAGTTTGCCGAATCAGGAGATCGGCGGCTCCACCTGCAACCCGCGATCCTGACCGCTCAGGTCGAGACCGGTGCACCCCCGGTGCTTCCGGCGCATGGATCGTACACCTTCAATATAGCCGGCTGAGGCGCGGGGGTCAAGGCAGCGGCTTTTCGATGATTCCGCCGCCGAGCACGAATCCTTCCGTGTCGTAGAGAACCACGGACTGCCCCGGCGCGACGGCCCGCTGGGCGAGCTCGAAATCTACGCGGCATCCTCCCTCTCCATCGACGGCGGCCGTGCAGGGGACGGGCTTGTGGTTCTGGCGGATCTTCGCGAAGGCGCGGAAGGGTTGCGAGCCCATCGCGGGGTCCTGGAGGAAGAAATCGGAGGTCAGGAGGGATTCCGCGAAGAGGCCGGTGCCCGGACCGACTACTATGCGGTTGTTCTCGGCGTCGATGCGCAGGACGTACAAGGCTTCGGTGCCCGAGCTTATGCCGAGACCTCGCCTTTGTCCGACGGTATAGTAGGGGAGGCCGCGGTGGCGCCCCAGGACTCGTCCGGCACCGTCGACGATGTCTCCGCTTTCCGGGGCGGAGTCGGCGAACAGAGGCGCGTAGTCGCCGCCGGCGATGAAGTCCTGACTTTCCGGCTTGTCGGCGACCGCGAGACCGAGAGTGCGGGCCGTGCTTCGCACCTGCTCCTTCGAGAGCAGGCCCAGCGGAAAGCTGAGCTTGGCGAGCAGATCGGAAGGAAGACGATAGAGGAAATAGCTTTGATCCTTGGCCGTATCGAGGGCCGAACGCAGCCAGAACAGGCCGCCGCGCTCTTCGATTCGCGCGTAATGGCCCGTCGCGAAGCATTCGAAATCGATGCCCGCGAGCCGGGCCCGCTCGAGGAGAAAGCCGAACTTGAGCTCGCTGTTGCAGACGACGCAGGGGTTGGGCGTCCTGCCGCGCAGGTATTCCGAGCGGAAGTAGTCCACGACGCGGGACTCGTACTCGACCGTCAGATCGATAACGCGATACGATATGCCCAGCCCGGCGCAGAGGCTCTCGCATGCGGCGATATCCTCTTCTTCGCCCGGGCCGTAGCAGGCGTGACGGGCGCTTTCCTGAACCTCGAGCGCTCCCGACCAGATCTTCATGGTGAGGCCGGAGACTTCGTGGCCTTCCCGGAGGAGAAGAGCTGCGGCGACCGCGGAATCGACTCCTCCGGACAGTCCCACGGCGATCCTGTGCGACTTTGTCATCGGGCGTCAGACTAGCATGGTCCGCGGAGGACCGTAAACTGTCCCACTTTCATTTATATTAAGAATCCGGAGCGAGCTTTCAGTTTTTATTCATTCCGTGATATGTTAGCTTCGAACGAAAATGGCCGACCGTTCGGTCCAACTCGCACTTCGAGTGCATGCCGTGGAGCATCAATGAACATCAGGCGCTTCCTGATACTTGGATTCGTTCTTCTTTCCGCGTGCGGTGTGGCCGCGGCGGAACCGGCTCCATCGCTGGAAAAATACCTTGCAGGACAGTTTCCCGACAATTCCGATGTGCGAGCCCGCCTGTTTTCGAGCGTCATAGGCGCGCCCCGCGAGCTCGCGGAGACCTTCGGCGAGCGAGCCTTGAAAAGCCGCGCCGGCGTCGTGACTGTGCGCACGGTCAAAGGCGACGACGATTTCTTCGTGGAGTTCCTGAACGGCGCCGGGGCGTCATTCACTCAGGGCTCCTGCATCATCAAGCGAAGCAACGCCCGGGGCTATCTCGTCCAGGCCAAGATATATCTGCAGGACGATCCGGGCTGCTATCTTCGGCTTTACAGGGGCGGCGACGGAACGAGGATGGATGTCATCATGTACGGCGCCGTCGTCAAGAAAGGTCTTTATCTTTCGGGACTTCTCTACACGGTGCTCACGAGTCGCTTCAGCGACATAGTCGATGCCACCAGCTCTTCTTTCGACTGGAATACCGTCTTCGAGCTGGGCGCGAGGGAACCCTCGGCCGCCTTCGCCGCCTCCCTCCGCGGGGCTATCGCTTCCGCGCAGCCCTCCGCCGGAGAGGGGGGCGCGGGCGCTTCCGACCGCAAGGCCGACACCGGGAACGTTCCTACCGTCGCTCTCGCCTCGGCCTCCCCGGTCTCGGGGATGAGCCGCGCGAAGAGCATGGTCGTCGGGCGCGCCTATAAGATCGCAATCGCGGTCGACGCGGCTTCGAACGCGGATGCCCTCGTGGCTGAGCTCGGCGCCGCGGGTGAGTCGCCTCAGGAATTGAGGGCAGGCTCCGGAGATCCGGTCGAGTTCGACGACGATCGGGGCGGCCCGGACGTCAGCCTTCCGTACGACCGCTTCCCGGATTACGAGCCGGGCAAAGGCCTTCCCTTGTCGGCTCTCCGCGCGGCGATCTACCTGGATGACCTGGCCAATCCCGATTCCATATACGCCGTCCTGGGCGGCAAGCTTCGCTTCACGGTGGCTCCCACCTATGACGAGGTCGGCAGGCTCGACTTCGCCTTTTTCTCGAAGGATCGCGAACTCGACTGGACGGACATATCCCGCCAGAGCGGCGATGCGCTGCTCCGGGTCATCCGTCTGCGCGCCTCGCGAGGCTAGCGGTACTCTTCCCAAGCCTTGATCTCGAGACCCCGTTCGCGCGCCTGGGCGAGAGCCTCCGTGAAGCGCCGCGCGACCTTTATGTCCGTGATCAGGGGAACGTCGAAATCGACGGCCAGCCTCCGTATCAGGTAATCGTTGCGCAGCTCCAGCTCTCCGTTGTTTTTCGGGATGTTGATGACCAGATCGAAGGCGCCCGACTTGAGCATGGTTTCGATGTTGGGCTCCTCCTCTTCGAGAGGCCAGTGCAGACCCATCGCGTCGACGCCGTTGTCGCGGAGAAACCGGGCGCTGCCCTGCGACGCGCAGAGTTCATAGCCCATTGCGGCCAGCCGCCGAGCCCCGTCGAGAAACTCCACCTTGTCGCCCAGGGGGCCCGTGGAAAGAAGGACGCGCTTCTTGGGAACGCGGAAGCCCACCGAGAGCATGGCCTTGAGCAGGGCGTCGTCGAGATCGCGGCCGATGCAACCGACTTCTCCGGTCGAGGCCATCTCCACGCCCAGCACGGGATCGGCCCCGCGCAGCCTCGAAAAGCTGAACTGCGCCGCCTTGACTCCCACCCATTCGAGGTCGAGGGCCGATACGGTCTTTCTCTCCACGCTCGCGTCCAGCATGGCTCTCGTGGCCAGATCGATCATGTTCACGCGCGTCACCTTGGAGCAGAAGGGGAAGCTGCGGCTCGCGCGCAGATTGCATTCGATGACCCGGATTCTGTTGCCCTGGGCGAGAAACTGGATGTTGAAGGGCCCGGTGATGCGGAGGGCCGCGGCCACCTGGGCCGCCACGCGGCGCGCCTTGCGCACGGTCTCGATATAGAGTCGTTGGGGCGGAAGCACGATCGTCGCGTCGCCCGAGTGGACGCCGGCGTTCTCGATGTGCTCCATGACCGCGTGGTAGAGGATCTCGCCGCGTCGGGCCACGGCGTCGATCTCGACCTCCTTCGCGTCCTCGATGAACTTGCTCATGACCACCGGATGATCGAGATTGAGCTCGGCGGCCGCGGTCAGCGAACGCTCCAGGCTGACCGCGTCCCAGGCGACGCTCATGGCCGCGCCCGAGAGGACATAGCTCGGCCGGACGAGGACCGGATACCCCACCTCCTCGGCAAAAGCCTCCGCGGAAGCCAGATCGGTGAGCTCCTTCCATGCGGGCTGTTCCACCCCGAGCTCTTCGAGGAGGGCGGAGAACTTGTGCCGATTTTCCGCGCGGTCGATGTCGCGCGGATCGGTGCCGAGGATGACGGCGCCCGCGTCGAAGAGCTCCATGGCCAGATTGTTCGGTATCTGTCCGCCCATGGAGAGTATGAGCCCTTCCGGACGCTCGAACTCGTAGATGTCGAGGACGCGCTCGAGCGAGAGCTCCTCGAAATACAGGCGATCGCAGACGTCGTAGTCGGTGCTCACCGTCTCGGGGTTGCAGTTCACCATGATGGTGTGCTTTCCCAGCTTGCGCGCCGTATCGACGGCGTTGACGCAGCACCAGTCGAACTCTACGCTCGAGCCGATGCGGTAGGCTCCCGAGCCGAGAACCATGACCCCCTTGTTCGACGGCGCGGCGTCGTCGACCTCGCCCAGGTAGGTCATGTACAGATAGTTGCTCACGGCGGGAAACTCGGCGGCGAGCGTATCGATCTTCTTGACCACCGGCCTGATGCCGAGCTTCTCTCGCCGCATTCTGACCTCTCGCTCCTTCATTCCGGCGAGCTCGCCGATTCGCAGGTCGGAGAAGCCGAGCCGCTTGGCTCGGGCCAGGAGCTCTCGCTCGAGCCCCGCCGCGCCTTTCGCGAGTCTTCCTTCGCATTCGGCGACCGACGCGATTTTTCCGAGAAACCAACGGTCTATCTTCGTGAGGGCGTGCACCTCATCGACGCTCCTGCCTTCGGCGAGGGCCCGATATACGGCGAATATGCGCTTGTCCGTGGGCCTGGAAAGAAGCTCGTCGAGACTCGCCGTCCGCGAAGCCGCGGTGCCTCGGCCCGAGGCCGGTTCGGCGCACAATCCCGGAACGCCCGTCCCCGTCATGCGGAGGGCCTTCTGCAGGGCCTCCTCGAAGCTTCTTCCCACGGACATGACTTCGCCGACGCTTTTCATCTCGCTGCCCAGGCTGTCGTCCACGTTCTTGAATTTGGCGAGGTCCCAGCGCGGAACCTTGACGACGCAGTAATCGAGCGCGGGCTCGAAGCAGCACATGGTGGCTCGGGTGATCCGGTTTTGCACTTCCGTCAGCGAGCGGCCGAGGGCCAGCTTGGCCGCCACGAAGGCGAGAGGATAGCCGGTCGCCTTGGACGCGAGGGCGGAGCTCCGCGAAAGGCGGGCATTCACCTCGATGACGCGATAGTCTTCCGATGCCGGATCGAGCGCGAATTGGACGTTGCATTCGCCGACGATGCCGATGTGTCGCGCTAGTTCCATGGCTATGCGCCTGAGCTTGTGGTACTCGCCGTCGTTCAGAGTCTGGGACGGCGCGACGACGATGCTTTCTCCGGTGTGGATGCCGAGGGGGTCGAGGTTTTCCATGTTGCAGACCGCGATGCAGTTGTCGTCCGCGTCCCTCACGATTTCGTACTCGATCTCCTTCCAGCCGCCGAGCCATTCCTCTACGAGCACCTGGGGGGAGACGGAGAAGGCCCGCTCGCAGCGGCGCCTGAGTCCCTCGTCGTCTTCGCAGAGGCCCGAGCCCGAGCCGCCCAGAGCGTAGGCGGCCCTGACCATGACCGGATAGCCGATGCGTCGCGCGGCGGAGACGGCGGCCTCGACCGAGGCGGCGGCCTCGCCTCTGGGCGTCTTCACGCGTATCTCGTCCAGCTTGCGCACGAAGAGCTCGCGGTCCTCGGTCGCCTCTATGGCGCCTATGGGAGTGCCGAGCACGGCGACATTGTGCCTTTGGAGAAAGCCGGAGCGGCTCAGGGACACGCCGCAGTTGAGGGCGGTCTGCCCGCCCACGGAGAGGAGAATGCCGTCGGGGGCCTCCTTCTCGACGACCTTTTCGACGAACTCGGGCGTGATCGGCAGGAAGTAGGTGGCGTCCGCCATGCCCTCGCTCGTCTGGATCGTGGCGATGTTGGGATTGACGAGCACGGTGGCTATGCCTTCCTCGCGGAAGGCCTTGAGAGCCTGGGAACCCGAATAGTCGAACTCCCCGGCCTGCCCGATGCGGAGTCCGCCCGAGCCGAGAACGAGAACTTTCCTGGGCACTGTCATGCGACCTTCCTCCCGGCCTGCGAGCGCCGCACCTCGTCGAGGAAGCGGTCGAAGAGAAACTCGGTATCCCGCGGACCCGGACAGCCCTCGGGATGGAACTGCACGGCCGAGAAGGGACCCTCGGTCGAACGAATCCCTTCGATCGTGCCGTCGTTTCCGTTGACGAACCATGGCTCCCAGGCCGCCGGAAGGCTTTCCGCCCTGACCGCATAGCCGTGATTCTGACTCGTGATGTAGCAGCGCTTCGTGCCCCGCTCGATGCAGGGTTGGTTCTGCCCGCGATGACCGTAGGGTAGCTTGTAGGTGTCGGCTCCGGCGGCCAGAGCCATGATCTGGTTGCCGAGGCAGATGCCGAAGACGGGTTTGTCCGCGGCGAGAGCCCGTCGCGTGGTCGCGATGGTTCGGGCATAGGCCTTGGGATCTCCCGGACCGTTGGAAAGCAGAAGGCCGTCGTAGTCCAGAGCGGAGAGCTCGCCGTTCCAGGGGAGCCTCGTCACCGAAGCGCCCCGATCGAGGAGGCAACGGATGATATTGTTCTTGACCCCACAGTCCAGGAGCGCTATCCGCGGCGTCCCGCCTTCGCCGTAGACGGCCCGGTCCTCGCCGGTTGCGTCCGGGCCGGCGTTCATCCCCGTGTCCCGCTCCGCGCCTTCCTCCGGGGGAGGTTCGGTCCCTCCCTCGACGAGTATGCGGCCGCCCATGACTCCCTTCGAACGCAGGCGTTCGGTCAAGGCGCGGGTGTCTATCCCCGCGATGCCGGGCACCTTCCGCCTATCGAGCCAGTCGGAAAGAGTCGAACCGCTCGCGTGATGGCTCGGCCTCGCGCAGACCTCGGAAACGACGAGTCCGGAGATCCATGCTCGGTCGGATTCGTAGTGGATCTTCAGTCCGTGGCCGTCCACCGAATCGTCGGGCATACCGTAGTTGCCGACGAGCGGATAGGTGGCGACGAGTATTTGGCCCCGATAGGACGGATCGGTGAGGGATTGGGGATAGCCGACCATGCCTGTGGTGAACACGACCTCCCCGGAGGCGGCGCTCTCGTATCCGAAGGCGCGGCCTTCGAACTTGGAACCGTCGTCCAGGACGAGCCATGCTCTTCGCTCGCCGGAATTCATAGGTAGCCCTCCCTCCGGGCTACCTTAGCGGGGTGCCGACAAACTCGAAGCTTGTCGGCCTGTTGGACGAAGTTCCGATTCTTGTCCCGGCCGCCCGGATGCGGGCGTAGCCTAGCCGAAAGGGGAAAGTCGCGGCAAGGGGAGAATGACTAAATATGCTTTACGATGGCATGAATATGCAAAACAGCGGCGAGGATCGTGGCTAGTCCACGGCCACCATGACGCTCGAAGCCTTGATGACGGCGTAAGCTTCCTTGCCGACCGCCAGGCCGAGATTTTCCGCCGACGCCTTCGTGATTATCGAGACGACTTCCATGCCTCCGGGCAGCTCGATGACCACCTCGTCGTTGACCGTCCCGGTGCTTATCTTCTTGACCCTGCCCTTGAGAATGTTTCGAGCGCTCAGTTTCATCCCCGGCCCCCTTCCAACACGATAGGGCAAATATACGAAGGAGGACGAGGCCGGTCAAAGGCCCGGCTTCAGTGTCCGCAGGCCTTTTTCACCGCCCTGGCGAGCTCTTTTCCGCGCTCCCGCAGAAGAGCGAGAACCGAATCGCCGGGGACGCCCGCCCATTCGACACTCTCGAGATTGTTCCACTTCAGGGGAGCGATCGCCTCCTCGTATTCCTTGCGGGCTCCGCCGACCCAGCCCCAGGAGCCGATCCGCAGCGCGGTCCTGTTCCAGACGTGCTTGCGCTCGAAGAGATCGAGCACGTAGGCCATGGGCGGAAACATCTTGTACTCGTAGGTGGGCATGGCGATGACTAGTCCTTCGCTCTTGTAAGCGTCGGCGAGGATGAAGGACGCGTCTTCGTTGGGCACTCGATGCATGGTGTAGGCGAGGCCCTCGGCCTCGACGCCGTCCAAGACGGCCTTGAGGCCTTTTTCGGTGTTGCCGTACATGGAACCCCAGACGACGCAGACTTCGCATTCGCGCCCGCCGTCGAGGTACGAGGCGTATTTGAGGTAGCGGTCGATTATGGTGCGCGGCTCGCGCCTCCAGATGACGCCGTGGCTGGGCGCGACGACCTTGACATCGAATCCCGCCAGCTTTTCGATCGCACGCTTCACGAAAAGTCCGAAGCTGGCGACGATGTTCGAATAATAGCGGAGGCCCTCTTCCTCGAATCGGGCGAGCTCGCCCTCGTTGAACTGATCGTCGAAGACCCTGTCGCCGAGCATGCCGAAGCTGCCGAACGCGTCGCAGGAGAAGAGGATGCCGGAGGAGGGCTCGAAGGTGAGCATCGTCTCGGGCCAGTGGACGTTGGGCGCTTCGACGAACTGCAGCTTCATGCCGGAGCCGAGGTCGAGCTCGTCTCCGGTTTTGACCGCGCGCAGGCCTTCGTCGACCTTGTAGAAGCTGCGCACGAGGTCCACGCCCTTCGCCGTCGCGAGAATCTCCACCTTGGGATTGATGCGCCGGTATTCGGCGAGCCAGCCGGTGTGGTCGGGCTCGAGGTGGTTCAGGATGAGGTAGTCGATGTCCGCGAGCTTGAAACCCGCCTGCGAGAGCTCGGCTTCGAGGGCCGCGGGAGCCCCTCCCCAGTCCCGCACGAGGTCGATGAGAGCGATCTTGTCGCCCTTTACGAGATAGGAGTTGAGCGACACACCCCCGGGTATGGGCCAGATTCCCTCGAAGAGATCCTCGGTCCTGATGTCGGCGTGCAGGGCGTAGACTTTGTCGCTCATCGCATAGGCTTTCATGGCTACTCTCCGGTTCGCTGTTCGATGGGGTCACGTCGACTATACCCGAGGGCTGCGCGACATATCAACACGGAGTCCCGTGATGGACGCGCCGCGGTCTGCGGGTTAGACTGTCCCGCGAGAGACCGGGTGCGGCAGCCTGAGCCGAGCTCCCGGCTGCGACAAACGACAAGGAGCGAAGAAATGCGGCGATTCATGGCGACAGTCATCCTGTCGACGGCGGCGATCCTGTTTCCCCTGGGCCTCTGGGCTTTCGACCTTCCGAAGGCAATCTCCCTGCCGAAACTGAGCGAACTGCCGAAACCGAGCGCGGAGTTGACACGTTTCCAGCTGGATTCCCTGAGCCTCAGGGACGTCACCTTCCTCTTCGAAGTGACGGTCAAGAATCCCTATCCGATCCCCCTCCAAGTGTCGGGCATGAATCTCGTCTTTTCGGTCGAGGGCAACAAGGCCCTCGAGCTCGCCTCGGAGGGCGGCTTCTCCGTCCCGGCGAACGGCAGCAAGTCCAACTCCTTTACGGCGAAACTGCGCTTCGAGGACCTGTTCAAGATAGTCAAGGACTACGCGAGCAAGGACTGGCTCTCGACGAAGATAGACGGAACCCTCGTCATTCCCATACCGGACGTTCCGGGCATGCCCGGACTGCCCAAGAGCGTGAGCTTTTCGTACGAGCTGCAGAAACGCATACCGGCGCTCAAACCCAGGGTCGCGATCTCCGATTTCGAGGTCGGCGAGCCGAGCGCCGAGCAGGTCGACGCGGCTCTCGCGAAGGATGGCCGGCATGTCGATCGGAGGAAGGCTCTCGACTCCTTCAGGGACGTGCTCGCGGGCAGGAAGACCGAATCCGCGGAGATCGACCCGCGCGACATGGACGTCCCCCTCGCCGTGAGCTTCAAGATCGAGCTCACCAACGACTCGAAGGCGAGCCTCTCTTTCTCCCACCTGGGTTACGACTTCTATCTGAACGGCGAAAAACTCGTGTCCGGCGATACGAGCGAGATCCGGCGCGAGGGAGAGCGAACCTTCCTCACGGTGCGGAGCGAGTTCTCCTCGAAGAGACTCTCCGAAGGAGTGAGGCGGATTTTCTCGGAGCGCAAGGGTCAATTCCGGGTGATCGGATCGACCGAAGTCAAGCTCCCCGACGAGATCCGCGTCGAGCCCGTGCCTCTCGCCTTCGACGAGAGCGGCACCTTCGGTATGTGAGCCTAGAAGGCCTCCGTGGTCATGGTGACGGTCAGGTTGAGCGCGGCGGCCGGCTTGCTCGATGCGCCCAGGCTCATATAGGAATTGACCACGGGGCCGTAGAAGATGAACTCGCTCCCCGGGGGGCCGAAGGTGAAGGTCGCGCCGATGGAGACGGCCATGTAGTCGAACATCTGCCACGTGAGGCTGGGCGACACCATGCCCGAGCCGTCGGAGAGGTTGGAGATGGCGTAGACGGTGGCGGTGAGGTCTTCCTGCAGGAACTGGCCCCAGCTGAAACTCAGAAATCCATAGTGCATGCCGATCCGCATGCGGTCGATCGCGCTCGGGTTGGCGATGTAGTAGTCGTAGACTTGTTCCGCGCTCACCTTGGTCTGCCCCTCGCCGTTGTAATAGTACTGCGCGAGCACGGTGATATGGTTGTCGGTATTCGTATAGTAACCGCCGGCGGTTCCGGAAAAAAACAGGCTGGTATCGTAGCTTGCGATCGAATACGAAGACGACGCGGGATCGTATGCGAGAAAATCCCGCTCGCTGCCGTACTTGAGAATGGCCTCGCCGAAGAGATTGATGTCGCCGTTGCCCGTGGTGCCCATGAGGAGGGCGCGAGGGTGATCGTTGGCGGAGTAGTACGCGGCCGCGCCCATCTCGGTGTTTCCTCCGCCGAACTCACCCTTGACGCCGACCGCGGTATCGCGGGGATCGATGGTCGTGCTGCCGTTCGTCGGCGTGGGCAGGCCGGCCAACAGATAGAAGTTATTGGTGTCGGACATGGGCACCGTCATCTTGATCGAGATGGGCCCCTCGCGCTCGTCGCCCGTATTCGTCAGGTCGATGGCGGACGAGACCGCGAAAATGTCGTCGGCCGGCTGGAATGCGCCCTTGCTCACGCCCCATGACAGCGGCTGCTGCCCGAAGGAGAAGTAGACCTTGTTCTGCCAGTTGAACTTCGAATAGAAGGAAAAGACCGAAATATTCGGAACCGTGAAAGAATTGGACTGGGTAAAGCCGTTGATGTAGGCGGGCGTGGGGGACGTATACATGGTCGTGAAGGGCCACTCGGCGCGGAATTCCGTATTGACGCCGAAGTCCACGAGCGGCTTGGCCGTGATCGTGAACCTACCCTCGAGGTCGGGCGTGATATAGGCGCTTGCCGGCGAAAAAAGCCGCGCCGAGCCGTCCCAGGCCGGGCTCCACATCGGGCTCCATTCGAAGTAGCCTTTGATCTGTCCGCCGAGCTTCACCTGATCGTATTTGAGAAAGTCGTTCTGCGGTGTCGAGTTCGCGGCCGGCGCGGCCGGCGTGACCGGCGTGACCGTCTCCGAGCCGAACATGGAGTTGTCGTCGGCGGATGAGCCCGCCGTGCCGGTTCCCCCCGCCGCCGGCGGGTTGGGCGAAGCCGCCGGCGCGGCGGCAGCGCCGGGGCTTCCGCCTCCCGAGGCCTGGGCGGCGAGAGAACCCGCGGCCGAGAGGAATACCGCCGCGAGCGCCGCGGTGAACATCAGCGAAACGGCGGATGTGCAGAGGCCTACGACTTTCCCGTCGCTCCGCGCGAAGTTGCGGTGCTCCATCATTGCGCCTGTTCGAGGAAAGTCTTCGAAAAGACCGTATCGGGCAAGGGCGCCACGCGAACCTCGGACAGAGTGAGGACGCTCTGCTCGCCCACGTTGATCTCGTCGACCATCTTTATTTTCGCCGGCACGAGGCGCCCGGCGGCCTCCACGTAGGTCGGGAGGAAATAGATCGTGCGCATGAGCCTGTCGGAGACGGAGAAGTCCTCTTCCTTGAGAGGAATCGGCCTGTCCTTGCGTATCGTGAGCCTGATCTTCTCGTAGGAAACCTCGTTGTTCTTGGCCTGCAGCGTGAGTATCCACACGTCGAATATGCCGAGCTTCCCCTCCTCGGCCTTGGCGACGTCGAAATCTTCGGCGTAGCTGTATTTGGCGAAATCGGAGTTCTTGGCCTTCGTGTCGGAGATATTCTCCTTCATCGTGGAGTGCGAGTAGTTGCCGCTTTCGGGGTCGTAGAACCACACGTTGTCGTCGATCTTGAGGTAGCCCTGCCCTTTCTGCTTTTCGGGCTTCCGGAAAAGGATCACGATCTGGTCGTGTCTGTCGCGGCGGAAAATCTTGATCTGCATCGCGCTGGGGTTGTCGCCCGGTTTCTCGGTGACGATGTCGTACACCGCGCTGTAGTCCTGCTTTCCGAAGTCCGAGAGGTCGTCGACCGCCCGGAGCAGGGCCTTGAAGTCGGGGGCGGCGAAGGCGGCGGCGGCCGCCGCCGCCAGGACCCAGGCGAGCGTTATGCGCTTCATGCGGGAATACTCCATTATTTCACCGTCCTGAGCGCGACGGCGGGGTCGAGCCGGGCGGCCATGCGCGCGGGAAAGAAGGCGGCGCCGAGAGTCAGGACAGCCACGATGAGGATGTCGATCAGGGTACGGGCCGGACTCAGTCGGAAAGTCATGTGTCCGTTCTTGAGTATGATGAAGAGCGCGCTGTCCAGCCCGAAGTCGAGGAGCGACACTATGCCCATGACGAGGAGCGCGAGCAGGAGACCGACGATCACGCCGCCCAGGACCAGGAAGGCCGCTTCGAGGAGGAACAGACTGCGGACCTCGCCGCGCTGCATGCCGATGGAGCGCATCGTGCCTATCTCGCGGATGCGCTCGTACATGATTATGCGGAAGGTGTTCGTTATTCCGACCATGATGATGAGGAAGAGTACGATCAGGATGACGAGGCTGGCCGTGTCGAGCACGTCGACGATCTGCTTCACCTGGGCGAGCATGTCGTTGAGTGTGAACACTCGATACTTCGTGCCCGTCCAGGACTCGTTCTTTCCCTGCTGCATCATGGCGCGCACGAAGTTCTGGCTCTCCTTCGCCGCGTCGCGGTCGAAGACCTGCGTGCGCGCCTTCAGGTCGTTGTAGAGCGCCGTCCCGTACCTGTCCATGCCGTCGAGCGAGGGAAGATAGAAGCCGAGGGTCTGATAGTCGCTCGGAGCGAGATTCAGGAGCCCGTTGACGTAGTCCTTGTTGGCGTAGCCGGCCATCGAACCCAGAATACCGGGGTCCACGGTGATGCCGGCTATCGCGAACTCGCCGACATTGTTCTGGCCCGTGTAGGTGCGCATCTGGGCGAGCACGCGATCGCCGATCTGGACGTCGAGGCGCTTCGCGATGGGCTCCGATATGATGAGACCCTGGTGGTCCTTCATGCCCTCCATGCCGCCTTTCTTGAACACGAGCCTCGAAGGAAGGAAGGTTTCGCCCGCGAAATCGACGCCGTCGATCGTGAGGGTGGCGGTCTTTCCGGCGAATACGAGGGTGCTCTGCCTGATCGAACTGCGCTTGGTGATGTACTTGGCGGGTATGCCCGCCTCCTTGGCCGCCGCCAGGAGGAGCGAGTCGTCGTGGATGACTTCGAACTCCCTGCCCGAAGGCGACTTCTCGACGCCCTGCACGAATATGTGCCCCGCGGCGAGGTTGGCGAAGTTCTCGCTTATGTTGATGATGAAGGCGCCGACGAATCCATTGATCACGGTGACGATCATGATGCCGAAGGCGATGGCTCCGCCCAGAAGAAAGGTCCTCTTTTTCTGCCGCGAAAGGTTCCTCAGCGCGAGTCTGACGGTTCTCATTTCCTTGTCCTATTCGGTTTGCATCGCGCGCACGGGCTGCACCTTGAGCGCCAGCGACACGGGGTAGAGATGGGCGGCGACCGCGACCAGGCCCACGAGGACGAGACTCCATACGACCGAGAAGGGATCGACGGCCGGATGGAGCACATCGCCGGCGAAAAGGATGCGGAGGAAGGGGTTGGAGGCGGTTATGTGCGCCAGATTGAGCACTCCTATGACGCCGAAGGCCAGGAACATGCCGAGCACGCCGAACACCGCGGCGATCGTCAGCGTCTCGACGAGGAACATCCTGCGCACGAAGCCTTTCTGGGCGCCGAGGGCGCGCATCGTTCCGATCTCGCCGGTGCGTTCGATGACCGATATCACGAGAGTGTTCATCATGATTATCACCGCCACCACGGCCACGATGATGATGGCGATGTCGAAGACCACGCGAACCACGTCTATGCTCGCGGCGAAGGGGCCGGCGGCCGCTTTCCAGCCCGCGGCCCTGGCCTCGATGCCCTCCGTCGCGAACCATTTGTTCAGGGACAGCACGAGGGCGGGGGCCTGCGCCGGATTCTCGGTCCGGGCCATGATGAAGTGCCAGGCTCCCGTGTCGGCCCGGGCCTTGGGACGGGCTTGAGCCTTGGCCTTGGGCGCCGGGGTCGGAGCCTTGGCCGCGTTCGCCGGGAGCACCGTTTCGCTGCCGAAGAGCGAATCTCCCGAGGCGTCGAGGAGGGCCTTCTGAGATTTGGTGATGGGCTCGTCGGCATCGTTGCCGAGCGTGAGCCCACCGAGGATACGAACGGTATCCACGTCGGCGTAGGAGATGAAGTCGGTCGCCTCGCTCCGCGTTTTGTAGCCTATGATGCCGACGAGGGGGACGGAGCGGATCTTGAATCCCGCCTTGCCGATGCCGGTGAGAATGAGCTCCTGTCCGACCTTGGGCGTGAACCCGGCGTCCTTGGCGTACTGCTCGGCCATGTGCTTCGAGATGAGAAGGCCCTCCTCGCCGGGTTTCAAGAGTCGGCCTTCGATGGCATAGGCATTGTGGAAGAGCTTGTAGTAACTCCCGGGATCGATGCCGAAGAGCAGAGCGAAGCCCTGCTTGTCGGAATCCTTGGGCGAGACGAGCGCGAAGCCGGTCACCTGCGAGGCGACGCCCGTGATGCTTTTCTCGGTCGAGAGCTTTCGGACGATCTTGTCGTAATACGGAATATTCGGGGTGCTCTCCTGACCGCCCACCGACTGCACCCCGAAGAGACTCACCGGGCTCTTGGTCGCGGCCGCGATGAAGATGTCCCCGGTGTAATTGCCTATGAATGCGTCCTTGACGCCCTTCGCGGCCGTGTCCATGAAGGCGTTTCCCACGACGAGGATCACGACGCCGAGCGCGAGCAGTATGCCGATGATGAGGGTTTTGGCCTTGTGCTCCAGGAGGTTTCTGAAAGCTATGCGCACGAGCACCGGCATGCGCTAGCTCCCGGACGCGATCTCGGCGTCCTTCCCCTGGCGGATGTTTTCGGTGACGAGCCCGTCGCGAAGGCGGATGATATGGTCGGCGAGTCCGACGATTTTCGCGTCGTGCGTCGAAAATATGAACGTGGTCTCCATTTCGCGGTTGATCTTCTTCATGAGCTCGAGGATCTGTTCGCCCGTGGCGGAGTCCAGGTTGGCAGTGGGCTCGTCCGCCAGCACGATCTGCGGTTTCGTGACGAGGGCGCGGGCTATGGCCACCCGCTGCCGCTGGCCGCCCGAGAGCTCGTTGGGCTTGTGGTCCCGCCACTGCGTGAGGCCGACTTCTTCCATGAGATAGCCGATCCAATCGGAGCGCTCCTTGCCCCGCATCCTTTCCTTGCCGAGCAGAAGGGGAAACTCGATGTTTTCGTACACCGAAAGCACGGGGATGAGGTTGAACGACTGAAATATGAACCCCAGCGTGCCGTGGCGGAGAGAGGTCAGCGCCTTGTCGTCCAGGTCTCTCGTCGGTCTCGAATCGATGAGGACGGTGCCGGCGCTGGGACGGTCCACGCAGCCTATCATGTTGAGGATGGTGGTCTTGCCCGATCCGGAAGGGCCCGCTATCGAGATGAAGTCGCCCTTCTCTATGCTGAACGACACGCCCTTTACCGCTTCGACCTCGACCTTGCCCAATGGATAGACCTTGCGGACGTCCTGGAGCTCTACGATTACCATACGTACTCCTTGACTCGAGCGCTTCGCCGTCCGTTCCGGATACGGCTCCGGGGCCTCAGCGCGCAGGCGCCCCGCCTTTTTCCGACCGCCCTCGAAGGGCGGCGGGACCGCGCGTCTTGATTCGCTACAAAGATAGCCACTTCCGCGGCTCAGATTCAAGGACGCAAATTCCCCGCCCGGCGAAGTCGGAATTCATCGACCACGCATCCGCGAGGCGTGCGGCGACCGGCCGCCTTCGCGTATACTGTCCTCGGGAGCGGAGAATCGCCTCGAAGGAAAAGCATTTGGACAATTTCGGGTCCTCCTTACTGGGGGCATACGGTCCCTGGATCGAAGAGCTGACGACCGCAGCGGAGAGGAAATACTCCTTTCTCGACGAGAAATGGAGCGAAGTCTCCGTTTGGAGCAGGGAGGCTCGGAGGCTTTTCGCCTCGCATGTCCTCTCTCGGGAGCTCGGTTCGCCCGAGGTGAAAGTCGGAGGCAGGAGGAATTTCGACGGACTCATCGTAGAGGACCTGGAGTGGCGCCTGCCGTACGGGCCCCCCACGCGTGCATACTTCCTCAAGCCGGCCGATGCTTCGGGTCGGCTTCCCGGAATCGTCGCGATGCACGACCACGGGGCGAACAAGTATTTCGGAAGGCGGAAAATAGCCGATGCGGACGCTCACGTCCATCCGCTGCTCGAAGATTACAGGAAGCTCTACTATGGAGGCAGACCCTGGGCCAACGAGCTGGCGAAGCGGGGATACGGAGTTCTGGTTCACGATATCTTTCCCTTCGGCAGCAGAAGGATTCTCGCTTCCGAGCTTCCGGGCTTCGTCGTGGAACGGATGATGCTCAGGCCCGAAGAACTGCATGAGCTTACTCCCGAGAGTATCGCTTCGGAGAAAGCCCGCGGCGAGTACGATGTCTCGCGCGGCGAAGCGATACCCGAGATCGAGCGCTACAACGCCTTCGCGGGCCAATACGAGTCGACGATAGCCAAGTCTTTGTTCTGCGCGGGGCTCACCTGGCCCGGAGTCGTCCTTGCCGAAGACAGGGCCGCGCTCGCCTACCTTGCGTCGCGGCCCGACGTCGATCCGGACCGCATCGGTTGCGGCGGGCTCTCGGGCGGCGGGCTCAGAACCAACTACCTTGCCGGAAGCGACGATCGCGTACGCTGTTCCGTCACCGCCGGATTCATGACCACCTGGGCGGACTTCGCCATGCATTCGGCCTATACCCATACCTGGATGATCTACGTCCCCGCGCTGCCTCCGCTCATGGACTATCCGGACATCCTCGCCATGCGCGCGCCATTGCCTTCTCTCGTGCTGGCCACGCGCCGGGATCCTCTCTTCAGTCCGGACGAGGTTCGGAAGGCCGAGGCGGTCCTCGAAGCGAGCTATCAAAAAGCCGGGGCCGCGGATTGCTTCCGGATGTCCTACTACGAGGGTCCCCATCGGTTCGACGCGGCCATGCAGGAAGAGGCTTTCGCCTGGTTCGACCGATGGCTCTAGTGTGGAGAAAATAGCCGAAACCCCAGTGGCAAAAATCGAGTGCCGGCCCTAGACTGTAAAGAGAGGCCTTTGCCTCCAAGCTTGGATGCCTGCCGGGGGAGAGTTCAGTGGCCGACGACAAAGGGATCAAGACTTTCGTAATAGATACCAATGTCCTCATTCACTATCCCGAATCGATCATGTCGTTCAGGGAAAACGAGATAGTGATTCCGCTCGAGGTTCTCGAGGAGCTCGACAAGCTCAAAACCTTCCCCGACCAGCGGGGCAAAAGCGCGCGAGAGGCCATCCGCTTTCTCGACACTCTCGCGAAAAAGGGGAGCCTCAACGAGGGCGTGAGGCTCGAAAACGGCTCCACGCTCCGCGTTTCTCTCGTTCTCCCCGACGAGGGCCCCGAAGGACTCGCTCTCGACCGCAACGACAACAAGATCATTCTGTGCGCCTTTGCCATCCAGAAGGAGGGGCGGAGGGTTTTCTTCGTTTCCAAGGACATCAACGCCCGCGTCAAGGCCACGGCCATCGGGCTGCGCGCCGTGGACTACGAAAAACAGAAGGTGGATATCACCACGCTCTATCAGGGCGTCCGTGAGATGGATGCCTCGGCCGAGAATCTCGCGAGGCTCGAGGCGACGGGCGAGCTCCCGTTTAAGGAGCGGATGTTCCCCAACGAGTATGCCATTCTGCACGACCGAACGGCGGGACGCGGCACCGTCGCCCGCGGCGACGGGGAGGGCGCACGGCTCGTGGCTCTGGGCGCCTGGCAGGGGCCCGTCTCCGGCATCTCTCCGCTCAACGAGCGCCAGCGCGTCGCCTTCGAGCTTCTCCTCGACGACAGGATCAAGCTCGTGTCGCTCGTGGGCAAGGCCGGCACGGGAAAGACTCTCCTCGCGATAGCCGCGGGACTCAAGCGCACGGTCGAAGACAAGAAGTACGTGCGCATGCTGGTCACCCGACCGGTCGTTCCCGTGGGCAAGGATATAGGCTACCTCCCCGGGGAAAAGTCGGCCAAGATGGCCAATTGGATGCAGCCCCTCTTCGACAACCTCGAACAGATACTCGGCGAGTACAAGCGCCCCAACGTCAAGAGCGTCGACCAGCTGGTCAAGGACAAGCTGCTCGAGATAGAGGCCCTGTCCTTCATTCGCGGGCGGAGCCTTCCCAACCAGTACATGATCGTCGACGAGGCGCAGAACCTCACTCCGCACGAGATAAAGACCCTGGTTTCCCGGGCGGGGGAGGGGACGAAGGTCGTTCTCACCGGGGACCCCTATCAGATCGACAATATGTATCTCGACGCCAATTCGAACGGCCTTTCATATCTCGTGGAAGCCTTCAAGGGCCAAGCCATCTACGGACACATCACGCTGCAGAAGAGCGAACGTTCGGAGCTGGCCGAGCTCGCGGCGAGCCTGTTGTAGGAGGAGGCCGTGAACGTCCGATTCTGCGAGTCGTGCCGAAGCCTCGTGCTAGCCGACTTTCGCTACTGTCCATACTGCGGTGCGCCGGTTTCGCGGGGACCGGGCATCGAAGAAGCGCTTTCCCTCCCTTTCGCGCGGATCGAGGCCGCGCGCGGCGCCTCCGCCCCGGCCCGTTTCGCCGAGCTCGCCGAACGGCTCGACAGGCTCGAGGCCGATATGGATCTCATAATCTCCCAACTCGACGCCGGCATAGGGACCGCTCCGAAGAAATGACGGGCCCGGGAGCCTGAGGGCCGGGCTCGAAACGGCTGCGGCAGAGGGGAATCATTGTCGAAACACGCCGATGGGTGTAGAGTCGCATCAGGGGAGCGGTCCAAGCCGTCTCCGTGGGAGGCATCGTGTACGGAGCGATGAAAAAGGAGCTCGGAAGCAAACTCGGACAGATAAGGGCGGAGGGCCTTTACAAGGACGAGCGAGTAATCGCGACGGCTCAAGGCGCCCGCATCCGCGTGGCGGGCGGCGCCGAGGTCCTCAATTTCTGCGCCAACAACTACCTCGGCCTCGCCGACGACCCGTCCATCAGGGCCGCCGCCGAGAAGGCGCTCCGTGAATGGGGCTACGGCATGGCGAGCGTGCGCTTCATCTGCGGCACGCAGGCTCCCCACAAGCGCCTCGAACGCGCGGTTTCCGATTTTCTGGGGACGGAGGACACGATTCTCTTCTCCTCCTGCTTCGACGCGAACGGGGCCGTCTTCGAACCCCTCCTCGACGAGGACTGCGCGGTCGTCACCGACAGCCTCAACCATGCCTCGATAATCGACGGAATACGCCTCTGCAAGGCGCAGCGGTGGATATACAGGCACAACGACATGCGCGACGTCGAAGAGATCGACGCCGATACGGGCAAGCCCGCCAAAGGCCTCGAGCGCTGTCTGAAGGAGGCCTCCGGGGCGCGGCTGCGCATGATAGCCACGGACGGCGTCTTTTCGATGGACGGCGATATCGCCGAGCTCGAATCCATCTGCGATCTGGCGGACAAGTACGACGCTCTCGTCATGGTGGACGACTCGCACGCGACGGGTTTCGTCGGCAAGACGGGCAGAGGCACCTGGGAGTACCGAGGCGTGGGCGGCCGCGTCGATATCCTCACCACGACCTTCGGGAAGGCCCTGGGTGGGGCCTCTGGCGGCTGCGTCTCGGCCCGCGCGGAGATCGTCGAGTATCTGCGGCAGAAGGGCAGACCCTATCTTTTTTCCAACACTCTCGCCCCCTCGATAGTAGGCGGCACCCTGCGGTGCCTCGAAATGTTGAGCGCGTCCACCTCCCTGCGCGACAAGCTGGAAGCGAACACGAAGCGCTTCCGGGAGGGCATGACCGCGGCGGGCTTCGATATCAGAAGCGGCGTCCACCCCATCTGTCCCGTGATGCTCTACGACGAGAAGCTCGCCCATTCCATGGCCGATGAACTCTTGAATGAGGGCGTATATGTCATCGGCTTCAGTTTTCCCGTCGTGCCGCGCGGCAAGGCGAGAATCCGCGTGCAGATATCGGCGGCCCATTCGACCGCGGACGTGGATGCGGCGATCGCGGCCTTCGTCAAGGTGGGGCGCCGGCTCAAAGTGATATGACCGCCCATCCGGAGCGCCCGCTTGGCGTTCGGGAGCCTTTGTCTGTATATTGAAGACCGAAAACCAAGGCACATCGAGGATATTCGTCATGCCCACTTACGAGTACGAATGCGCTTCCTGCGGTAAGAGCTTCGACGTGTTCCAGAACATGTCCGACGCGCCCGTCGAAAAATGCCCGACTTGCGGTTCGGCCGTCAAACGTCGCATAAACGGAGGGACCGGGATCATCTTCAAGGGATCCGGCTTCTACAAGAACGACAGCAAGAAATCCACCCCGGAAACGAAGGCCAGCCGCACGCCCCCCTCCTCATCCACGACTTCGGAGGATTCCTCCGCTTCCCCCAAGAAGGAAGCGGTCTGATCGGACCGTCCGGAGCGGCATGAAGCGGCCGCGCTACTTCTGCGAGCGCTGCGGCGCCGAGGTCAGGAAAGACGCCCGCTTCTGCCCTCGCTGCGGCCGTTTCTTCTCTTCGGTCAAGTGTCCGCGCTGCGGCCACGTCGGCGAGGCGGATGACTTCGCTTCGGGCTGCCCCGTTTGCGGCTACGCCGATGCGGCCAACGCGGCGCCCGACCCGCTGGGCCGCGCCGCCGAGCCGACACAGAGCCCCCCCTGGTGGTCCTATCCGGTGGCCGCCGTCTTGCTCCTGGGACTGATCGTGCTTCTCATCCGCGCGCTACGCTAGCCCGGGCTAGCCCACATACTGGTCCAGGCTTCCTTTTCGCAGCAATCTGGATTCGCCGGTCGCCGTGTCGAGGTCGTAGACGTTGAAAGCCGTGTCGATGTCGAAGCCCGGGTAGCGCAGGGCGAAGTTGAGCGAAGCCGAGCCCTCGTCGCCGGTCACTATCCTGTGGAAGACGTTGCAAGGCCATACGACCATGGCCGGCCCGTCGTAGACGAGCTTGCCGTTATGCTCTACGAAGTCGGGGGTGACGGAGAAGGTCTCGACCCGCTTATGCTCGAGCGTGTAGATCTCGGCAGTGCGTCTGCCCTGGAGAACGATCAGATTGTCTTCCTGGTGGGTGTGGATGTACCAGGGTCTCTCTACGCTGCCCACGGACCCGGGAGACAGAGCCCGCTTCTGGTGAAGGACGCGGTCGATGCCGTCTACCCGCGGCAGCGCTTCCATCGGCATGATGTCGAAGGCCACGCCGGCGGTCCGCCGGAATTTCCTGAGCTTGATGATGCGCCAGAAGCGGGGTTCCTCGTCGAACACGAAACTATCCATATCGGTCTCCTTTCGCCGCGAATGGTCCCCACGTCTTTGCCGCCTCAACCATCGACCGAGGCGAGATCCGGCGCCTCGTCGAGAAGCTCGGGATGGACAATGAACCGCTGGAAGAGGGCCGCGGCGTGCGCGAAATAGATCCCGTCGCCGATGCGCTCGTCGAGCGAGACCTTGAAATTGATGAAGTGGTGCCTCGTGATCGACCCGTCCGAACGGGCTATATCCTTTTGGAACATCCTGCCCATGACGACGAAGGTGCTGGCCGTGCCCCATTCGTAGAGATGATGAAAGGGCGTATCGAGCCCTATGCTGCCCAGATTGGCGAAATAGATCGAGGTATAGAGCGGATCGGTCCGGATCATGCCTGCCGGAGCCATGTTGAAGCGGTCGAGCAGCCGGAAGACCCCCGTCGCGACAGCCTTCCCGAAGGGTATCCGGTGGGCCATCTCCACCTCGCGGTCGTCCGCTCCGAGCTCGTTGCTTCTGGCAGCCTCGATGCCTCGGTCGATGCGCTCGATCGCTTCCGAAAGGGTGTCTCCGCGCTCGAAGAATATCTTGGCGTTGGATTCGGCCGCTTCCTCGGTGAGTTTCTTCTTGACGATGAAGGAAAGGGTGAGATCCTTGTGCTGGTAGACGCCCCGTCGATGCACGAAACGGTTCATCCGCGGCTTGAGGGCGAGCGTCCTCACGGCTGCGGCGAGGATGAGACCGAACAGGGAGAAGCGCGAGCCTCCCTCCTCGGCATTCCTGCGATGCACGTAGCGCATCGCGTTCTCCACGTCGATATCCTTGGCGAAATAGACCGCCGACTCGTTTCTGGCGCGCATCAGGTAAGGCATTATCGCGTTGATTCCAGGCAGATCGCGCACCCGTCTGCCGTCGCTTCGATCGATGAACAGCATGGCGGACATAATAATCGGCCGCGAAGCGTTCGTCAAAGCAATTCCGATCTGGCGACGAGGATCGGACCGGCGTATGATGAACGAAGACCGAAAAAATCGGAGCCGGGGAAAGTGCATGGCGAATTTTAGCGAACATGCGTTCAGAAATGCGTTCGAAGGCGCGCCTCTCGGAATAGCGTTGACCGGCCCGGACGGCAGATTCCGTCTGGTCAACTTCGCGTTCGGCGAAATCGCCGGCATGAGACCCGGCGAGCTGCAAGGCCGACTCCTCGGGACCCTGACCCATCAAGACGATCGGGCGACGTGCGAGGAAAAGCTCCGCGCCATGGCCGAGGGACTGCGCGATCGTCAGCGCTTTCCCCTCAGATTCATCCATGGAGACGGACGGACGCTGTGGGTCGATCTGAGCGTCACCCTGATCAGGAACCCCGGAGGCCGCCCGGATCACTTGATCATGCATGCCATCGACATGACGGAACGGAAGCTCGCGGAAGAGAGGCTGAAACGGACCGAGATACTCCTGAGGTCCAGTATCGAAGGCTCCATGGAATTGCTGGTGGTCTCGATAGACAAGGATTTCAGATGTCTCTACCTGAACCGGGCCTATCACGACAAGAAGCTCGACAGGCTCGGCATAGACATACGCATGGGAGACTGCCTTTTGGACAATGTCTCCTCGGATCTGTATCTTCAACAATCCATTCCTTACTACCGGAAGGCCTTCGAGGGGGAATCGAGCCGAGTCGTGGAGCACTACGATCACGACGATACCGCTTTCGAAACGGTGTACAACCCCATCCGCGACGACGACGGAAACATCATCGGCGCCACCGCCTTCACCACCGATGTCACGCAGATCCACGCCACCGAGGCGCTTCTGCGCAGCAGCAACGATCGCTACGAAGCCCTCCTCAATTCGATAAGCGAGGGCTTCACCCACGGCGATGGCGAAGACGTGATCACCTTCGCCAACCCCGCTGCGGATCGAGTCTTCGGCCTCGGAAGGGGAGAGCTGATCGGACGCTCGGTGCGCGATTTCATCGACGCCGAGACCGGTGAAATTCTCGCGCGCGAAAATCGAAAGCGCAGGAAGGGCCAAGCCACCGACTACACCATCCCCATCGTGAGGTCGGACGGCGAGAGGCGCTGGCTCCTGGTCAGCGCCTCGCCTCTGCGCGACGACGCCGGGGCCTATGCGGGCTCCTCGACGCTTTTCAGGGATATAACCGAACAGAAAGCCGCGGATGAAAAACTCAGAGAGCTCGCCCGCCACCGCGAACTGCTCATGAAGGAGCTGCAGCACCGAGTGAAGAACACGCTTGCCCTCGTATCGAGCCTCATAGCGGTGGCGAAGGACGAACTCTCCGACGACAAGGCCGTCAGGGTCTTCACCGACACCGAGGCGAGGATCAATGCCATGTCGGCCATCTATGAACGTCTCTACCTCTCCGACGATCTGGAAACGATAGACATCGGCCGATACATCGAAGATCTGTCCCGGGCCATCCTCGACGCGTACGTAGCGGATGCCGGCCGCATCCGGCTGGACACGAGGGCCGCCGCGCTTTTTCTCGGCACCAAGGAAGCGATCTCTCTCGGGCTCATATTGAACGAACTGCTCACCAACTGCCTCAAGCATGCCTTTCCCGGTTCGGCGAAAGGCATGCTCCGCGTTCTCCTCGAAAAGAGCGACGGCCGGGCCTGTCTCACGGTGGCCGACGACGGCATCGGACTGGGTGAAGAAAGCCTGTTCGTGACATCCCAATCCATGGGAGTGACATTGGTGAGGACCCTGACCGAGCAGATCCACGGCACCTTGAGCGTGCGCACGGGCGGGGGAACGAGCGTTTCCGTCTGCTTCGAGGCGGATTGAGGACTCTGCATCGATATGCAATACAGGCGCCGGATGTTGCATCGATATGCATCGATTGCCCGAAGGTGCGCGGTTTTATGCACATCGCCCTTGACCCTCGGTCGTTCTCCATGGTATGATAACTTCACTGCGAAGTCGAGGAGGTTGTTCGTGAGTCCATCAATGTCAGGTGTCCTATCCGGACCCGACCGCGTCGTTTCCACCCGCCTGAACCTCTGCCGCCTTCGTCGTCGCTGACACTCCCCTCCACACCATCCGTTTTCCTTATATAGGCCGGTCGTGCCGCGTGGCGCGAGTCGCCTTTCCGCACATTCCGGCACAACCCTTCGTAAGGAGTCACTCGTGAAAAAGAAAATCGCGCTCGCGTATTCCGGCGGCCTCGACACGACCGTCATCGTGCCCTGGCTCAGGGAAAACTATGACTGCGAAGTCGTCGCCGTATGCGGCGATGTCGGCCAGGATTGCGACTGGGCCTCGCTCGAAAGGCGGGCGCTCGCGACCGGGGCAGCCAAGCTGATCATCAAGGACCTCAAGAAAGAATTCGTCGAAGGCTACCTCTGGCCTCTCGTCAAGTCGGGCGCGGCCTACGAAGGCCGGTACCTCCTGGGCACCTCGGCCGCGCGGCCTCTGCTCGCGAAGTCTCTCGCCGAAGTCGCTCTCGCCGAGGGCTGCTCCGCCGTGGCCCACGGCTGCACGGGCAAGGGCAACGACCAGGTGCGCTTCGAGCTCGGCGTCAAGGCCTTCGCTCCCGAGATGGAAGTCATCGCCCCCTGGCGGATCTGGGACATCTCGAGCCGCGAACAGGAAATCGAATACCTCGAGAAGCGGAAGATCCCCGTGCCGATGAAGAAGTCCGACTCGTACAGCCGGGACGACAATCTCTGGCACATCAGCCACGAAGGTCTCGACCTCGAGGACCCCGCCAACGAGCCCAAGCTCCAGGGCATGCTCAAGATGACCACTCCCCCGGCCGAGGCTCCCGACGAGCCCGAGTACCTGACCCTGGGTTTTGCCGAAGGAGTGCCCGTATCGCTCGACGGCAAGGCCATGGACGGCGTCGCTCTCGTGAAGGCGCTCAACGCGATCGCGGGCAGGCACGGGGTGGGAATACTCGACATGGTCGAGAACCGCGTCGTAGGCATGAAGTCGAGGGGAGTCTACGAGACCCCCGGCGGCACGGTCATCATGGAGGCCCACGCCAAACTCGAGCAGATCTGCCTCGACAGGAAGACCCTCTCCTTCAAGACCATCGTGGGGCAGAAGTTCGCCGAGACGCTCTACGAGGGCGAATGGTTCTGCCCCCTGCGCGAGGCCATCTCGGCCTTCATCGATTCCACGCAGAAGAACGTCACGGGGACCGTGAAGCTCAAGCTCTGGAAAGGCTCCATCGCGGGAGCGGGCATGGGCTCGCCCTATTCGCTCTACGATGCCTCTCTGGCGAGCTTCACCACGGGCCCCCTCTTTTCGCACAAGGACTCCGAGGGCTTCATCAACCTCTTCGGACTGCCGACGAAGGTGCGCGCGCGGCTCGCGGCGCGGATCGCCGCTCAAGGCAACGCCAAGCCGGCCGCGCCGGGACCCAAGGGCCTCGAGGCCCCGATAGACTAGGAGACAACATTGGCCAAGCTCTGGGAGACTTCGAAGAAATCGGCTGCGCTCGACCCCCGGGTCGAGGCCTTTCTCTCTTCCGCGGCCGCGGACCGGCGGATTCTGGCCGAGGACATCGCGGGATCGCGGGCCCACGCGGCCATGCTGGGGCGCAGGGGAATCGTTTCGGCCGAAACGGCGCGGACGCTGGAACGGGGCCTGGCCGCGCTGGCGGCCGAAGCCGAGGCCGGGAAGCTGGTCCCGGACGAGAGCGCCGAGGATGTGCACTCCTTCGTGGAAGCCCTGCTCACCGAACGCTTCGGCGACGCGGGCCGGAGCCTGCACGCGGGGCGCAGCCGCAACGACCAGGTCGCCCTCGACATCAGGATCTGGCTGCGCCGCGCGTCGCGCGAACTGCGCCTGGCCCTCGCCGATCTCATCGAAACGATAACCCGCCTCGCGGCCGGACATAAGTCGACGGTCATGCCGGGCTACACGCACCTGCAGCGGGCCCAGCCGGTCACCTTCGCGCACCACCTCCTCGCCTGGTGCGCCGCCCTCGAGCGGGACCTCGGCCGCCTCGAGGACGCCGACGCGCGCGCCGACGAAAGTCCGCTCGGGGCCTGCGCCCTCGCCGGCTCGGGTCTGCCCCTCGATCCCGAGGACAGCGCCGCCGCCCTCGGTTTTTCCCGGCCCTGCCGCAACAGCATGGACGCGGTGGGCGAACGCGACGCTCTCATAGAGTTCTCCGCGGCCGCGGCGACCCTCCTCACGCACCTATCGCGCTACAGCGAAGAGATAGTGCTCTGGGCTTCGGCCGAGTTCGGCTTCGTCGCCGTAGGCCCCGCCTGCTCGACCGGCTCGAGCGTCATGCCGCAGAAACGCAATCCCGATCCCGCCGAGCTCATCCGGGGCAAGGCGGGCAGGGCCTTCGGCTCTCTCGTATCCCTCCTCGTCATGGAGAAGGGGCTCCCTCTCGCCTACAACCGCGATCTGCAGGAGAGCAAGGAGGCGGCCTTCGACTCGGCCGACACGGCTCTGGTCTGCGTGCGCGCCTTCACCGTCCTGGTCGGATCGCTCGAGCCCAAGGCGGAGCGCATGCGCGACGCGGCCGAGGCGGGCTGCCTCTGGGCCGCCGACGCCTCGGAATATCTCGCCCTGCGCGGCCTGCCCTTCAGGACGGCCTACGCCGCAGGCCGCGCCCTCGTCGAGGCATGGACCGCCGCCTCCGGCCCCGGCGGCCTTGGTCGCTCACCCTCGGCCGCCGGACTCGTCGCCAAGCTCGGGCAGGATGGGCTCGCCTCTCTCCACGAAGCGTGGAGGGGCGTGGATCTCGCCGCCCTCGCCGCGCATCTTTCCCTCGACGCCTGCATCGCCCGGCGCGATCTGGCGGGCGGTCCCGCTCCCGCGCGCAGCGAGGCCGAGATGCGGCGCCTCGAAGGCGTCGTCGCGGCGGCGCGAGCGGCCGCGAAGGCCTAGGCCGCATCCCGACTAGGGATGGCCGATCCGTGGGAACGTTGCGCGAAAGCGCAATCAGAAGTTTTCCTTCCGGAACCGGAAGCCGCACCTGCGCGCCGCGTGCTTGACGATCTGCGCGAGAGGATAGGGACCGCAATAATAGACATCCACTCCGTAATACTTCTGGTGCCGGGAGATCTCGGAAAATATGCCCTGCCAGTCCGGATGGCCGAAGGTGGTGATGGTCTTGAGACCGGTCGTCAGATCATGGCTCTCTCTCTTGCCCAGCAGGTCCATGCCTATCTTCACCAGGCCCGAGGTCGCGTCGATCTCGGCGTCGGTCAGATAGATATTCAGTTCGATGAAGCTGCTCATGCCGGCTTCCTCGATCTCCGCGAGCATATCGGTGAACCATTCGAAGGACCTGCGTCCCCTGTTGAGCCAGAAGAAATAGACCTTCTGCAATTTGAGCTCTTCGCCGTGCTCCCGCCGGTAGAGGATGCTGCGGAGTATCGAGGCGAAGGGGGTCACGCCGATGCCCGCGCCGATGAGCACCGCGCATCTCGATCGGAATATCCGCGTGCTGGGGGTGCCGTAGGGTCCGCGGATCTCCACCGGCAGGCGCTGCTCCTTTCGCGGCCGGGACTCCACGAGTCTGTAGAGGGCCCGGGTCCAGTTGCCCAGACTGCAGATATGGACGCTGACGGCTTTTCCCTCCTCCGGGTTGCTGCTGATGGTGAAGGGATGCCATTCGAAGCGGCTTATGCGGGGTATTTTGAGGAAAATGTAATCTCCCGGCTGGAAGTCGAAGCTTTCGGGGCGATGTATCGTCAGGCGGCTCACCCCGGAGGGGAGGGCGGCCGCCTCTTCTACATAGGACACTTCCCGCTTGCGGTAGCGTTTCAGGTAGGGCTCGAAACCGTAGGCCGCGAGGGGCGCGATGGCCCACTTCCAGAAGTTGGGCGCGTGAACGAGGAGGGCGAGAAAAAAGAGGATATAGAGGGAATGCGTGACGTAGAAGACCTCGAACCATCCCCGTTTGCGGAAGAAATTCTGCGCAAAGAGCCACATGATGTCGAAGGTCGACAGCAGAATCACCCCGGTGAGCCCGGCGCGGGTGGCGAACAGATTCTGGCGGAACGGAACGGTCGCGGACATGGCGGCGTAGTTGAGAAGGTGCACCGCCGAGTGGATGATGGAAAAGGCGAACAGCACTTGAGCGATCATTTTGTGGATATCCACCGCTTGGTCGACCGGAAGGAAGATCGCCAGAAAGCTCTTCCTGATCCATGTCAGGAAGGTTCTCATCATGGGGATGAGGATCAGTGCGCCGTTCAGGTTCAGGCAGGCGCCGGCACCCCGGGCGACCTGGATATAGATGTTGGCGCCGATCGAGGCGTAGTGGACCATGGCCCGCCGGAAGAGCCAGGCGTTGAGCGCGATGTACGCTAGGATGAGGATATTCTGATAGATGAGATAGGGAAGCACGAGAAACAGAAAACGGAACACCGAGGCCAGCTGCATCCTGCCGCGTGCGGGCGAGGGACCTTCGCTCCAGAACCACGCTGCGACGCTCTTCACGAGATCGTTGCGGATGAGGGGGTAGCGCGCCAAGAGCCGTCGGAACTCGCCGAAATCGACGCTGTTGTCGTGCTTGCGATCCGCGGTATCGAAGAGCAGCTTGGTCATGGCGAGGCGCCGGCGCTGCGCCATGCGAATATTGTTGTGGCGGAGCGAGGCGTCGACCATCTTCGAAAGGTCGCTGCGGCCGATCGCCCCATCGCCGTCCTGATCGTGGAGATCGAAGACGAACCTCAACAAGGAAGGCGACGGAACTGCCCTGAAATGTTATATATTCCCAATGAACAAGAAGCGAATATTTCTATCGACCTTTCTGGTCCTGGGTTTGGTGGGCATCGGAGTTTCGTCCGCGCAGCAGGAAAACCCATCCGGCTATCATCTCATCGGGAAGGTTCTCATCGGCGGTGGAGGCGGCTGGGATTATATGGCCCTGAGTGTCCGAACGCGACTGCTCTACGTGACCCACGGCGACTGCGTCGAGATCATCGATGTCGATACGGGCGTCAAGACCGCGTCTATTCCCGGTTTCCGCGGGGTGCATGGAGTGGCTCTGGCGCCGGACAAAGGCCGCGGATACATCTCCGACGGAAAGGGCAACGGCATAGCCGTATTCGATCTCGCCACCGGCAGAGTCCTGGACGACATACCCTCCTCGGGGAAAGATCCCGACGGCATCTTGTACGATGCTTTCTCCGGACGGGTTTTCGCCTTCAATGGGCTCAGCTCAAACGCCACCGTGATCGATGCTTCCGCGAACCGGGTCGTCGGCACGATCGATCTCGGCGGAAAGCCGGAGTTCCCCGCGACGGACGGCAGGGGAATGATCTTCGTCAACGACCAGGGCACGAGCGAGGTCCTCGCCATCGACGCGGGATCGCTCACCGTCAGGAGACGGTGGTCCATCGCTCCCGGCGCCCGGCCCACGGGGCTCGCCATCGATCCGGCGAACGGGCGGTTGTTCAGCGTCTGCAATAAGGTCCTGGTAGTGTCCAATTTCGCAAAGGGGAAAGTCGTCGCGACGGTGCCGATCGGCCGGAGCCCCGACGCGGTCCGCTACGATCCGGAAACCGGTCTGATTTTCACCTCCAACGGAGAGGGGACCCTGACGATCGTCCGTCAGGAAACGCCCGACGACTACCGGGTTCTCGACACGATCGCCACGGCGCCCGGAGCCCGGACGATGGAGCTGGACCCCGCGACCCACCATGTTTTCCTGGTCACGGCGAGCTTCGGCCCCGATTCGATCGCGACGAACGAGAAGCCCCATCCCCGACCTCCCATCGTGCCGGGGACCTTCATACTCCTCGAATACGGCAAATAGCCAATTTCAGTGCGCCAAGGAAGCTTGTGATTTCTAGCCGGTTAAAGTCCGGAGCAGGTAAGGTCGAGCCAGCCGCCTGACACCAACAGCGCACCATGACTGGTAACGGGAAATGGTGAAGCCGCTCGAAGGGAGTAACCAGACCGCAACGCAAGTGAAGGTATCGAGCCCCGAAATGCTATAGTCGAAGAGGCCGACAGTTTTGAAATGCTGGAAGGCAATAAGGAGCGCATTGCCAGGGCAAGATGCGCGCCTCTCTTCCGGGGTCTAAGGCCGCGGTATGGTTATGAAGGGAAATCGCAGGAACTTGGGAGACCCGTAGGGTTCTCCGGAAACGGGGTATCCGCCGACAATCCGAAAAGGAGAGAGAGCGGAGATGACCATGCGGGAGTCGGACCGGTTCATAGTAGAGGAGTAGCGGGGTAACGGCCCGTGAGGACCCGCCTGATCCATGGATCAGTGGTCCGCTCGAAGGGACTGGCGGCGGTATGCAGAGGGAGGGGAAACGTGGACCGTACAGGAGACGGAATGGCCAATGCAGACGAAACTGAACCTCATAGCCGAGATAGCAAGGAGAGACGACAGGTGTAAGATCGACAACGTGGCCTATTTGCTCAGCGAAGCGAACCTGAAAGAGTGCTTTTACCTGCTTAAGGAAGGGAAAGCGGCGGGGATCGACGGAGTCGGTATAGAAGAATATGGACAGACCCTCGATGAAAACCTGAAGGATCTCGTGGCGAGGATGAAGAGACAAGCCTACCACCCGCAACCGGTCAGAAGGACCTATATCCCCAAGGCGAACGGGAAACTGCGACCCTTGGGCATTCCATCGACGGAAGACAAGATCGTCCAGATGGGAATAGCCCGGATACTGGAAGCGATCTACGAAGGCGATTTTCTGGATTTCTCGTACGGATTCCGCCCTTCAAGGAACTGCCACCAGGCGATTGAACGGCTCAACACTGTCATCATGACGAAGCCGATCAACCATGTGATTGACGCAGACATCAAGGGATTTTTGGATTGATGTTCATACTGCACCTCCGTTTATGGAATCGAGTCAAAGAGGGTCATGGGCGATTCTAAAACCCTTATACGCAATCCTTTACGTCTTCCCTTGGCAACGTGTATTGCTTCGAGTTCCCCTCGCTTTACACGCTGCAACACCGTCTGACGAGAGACCCCAAGCTTGCGCATCGCGTCTACAATCGGCATATAGCCTTCCAGCGCTTCTTCGACGAAGCGGGCTCGAAGAGCCTCGGTTATCCTGATCCGCCAGGGCGCGCCTGTAGTGATTTGCTCCCCAATAATTATCCCGTCATTTAGACATCGATGCAACGTAGACGGCGCGACGCCTAGGATTTTTGCAGCTTCCCTGACCGTGCAAAGCTGTCCTTCGGACGATGCTTCCTTACGTTCATGGCGAGGAAGCTTCCAGTGATAGCGGAGACCATTCACGCTCGTTGCGGTGAACCGCTCGCCGCGAGCAGACAGTCGGCCTTGTCGATTTAAAATGCCTGCGATTACAGCATCGGAATAGTGCGGAGCAAGTTTCCTGATGATCTCAATTGTGTCTTCATCGGTTTTCACCGTGGCAACGCGCGGAGACCATACGGTGACATCGAGTTCTGTCAGGGCACCGCCTTTCCATCGCAAGGTCACATGGGCAGTGGCGACATCGCGTTCAACCGCGATGCAAACTTCCTCCACGAGAGTTTGCAGGAGTTCCTTTCGATCTCTGTCCGTTGTGGTCGGTGCCGACCAGACAAGTCCGAGGTCGCCGCCCAGCTTCCTTAGATTGTCCTGTTGGGCCTTGGTCGTTTCAGCGGGACGCAGGCGTTCGCGATGGTCGAGTTCAGCCTGCTCCGTAGCAAGCTCGCTCAGTCGTTTTTCCCATTCGGCTTCCAACGTGCGTGCGACGAGGCGATTCTCTGGTTCGGTTGCCCGGTACCGGCGTTCGGCCTTGTCGGCTTCATATTTCAGGCGTTCGACTTGGAGCCGCCGCTGCGCGAGTGATGCATCATGATTCGACTCGAGAGACCTTTCGGCCGCGAGCGCCGCTTCGACTGCGGCAGGGGAGACGGCATCAAGAAACGCTGCTGCGACAGCCTGGTCGATCCGAACTCCACCAATACGTAAGCACCAGAGAGAACGACCGTTAACCAGGGTATTGCCGGGGCAATGATAACCTGGCGTGGAGTTATTGCCTTGGTAATATACTTTTAACTTGCGTCCACAATGACCGCAGGTCGCCAATCCCTGCAGGAGGGCGGAGCCTTCCCGGAGAGCGCCGCCGCTCTGGTGCGGTTTGGGACGTGTGTTGCGGGCAAGGCGTGCCTGGTTCATTTCATAGGTCTTCCAATCGATGAAGCCCTGATGGTGATCGTGTATGAATACCTTCCATTCCGATGGCGGCAAAGTACGGATTCTCTTGCATACCTGCCCATCTGAATTGATATAGGTTTCTTGCCGTGTCTTGCCATATCGATACGCCCCCGCGTACACAGGGCTGGTGAGCACCATATGCAGGGCGTGGTACGTCGGGGGTATCCATCTGATCTCGGCCGTTGAATATGGTCGGGAGGGAAACAACATTCCCTCCGATCGAAACCAGATCCACACCTGCCGAGCCGAGCCCATTTCTGCGAATTTCTGAAACACCGTCCGAATCGTATTCGTGACAGATTCATCCGGATCGAGCACGACTTGCCCGTCGCCATCGCCCCACACAAATCCGATGGGCAAACCGCGTCGCAGCTCTCCCCGAGCCGCCTTGTTCAAAATGCCTCCATTCAGTCGGGCTCGGATGACATGCAGCTCAGCTTCCGACATTGTACCTTTCAATCCGAGCAGCAGCCGGTCGTTATACAATCCGGGATGATAAATCCCATCTTCGTCGCCGATCAAAGTGTCGGTCATGCCGCAGAAATCAAGAAGACGGTACCATTCGGCATTGTTGCGTGCAAGTCTTGAAACTTCGATTGCGAGGATGAGTCCGATGCGTCCCATGGCCACATCCGCCGCCATTACATCGAAACCGTTACGCCGTGCCGTACCTGAACCAGAGAGCCCGAGATCTTCATCGATTACCTGCACTTGGTCGCGGGCCCATCCGAGGTACGTTGCCCGATCGACGAGCTTGTATTGGCGAGCGGTCGATTCACGATTTCGTTGCAGCTGTGTGGCGGTCGACTGCCTAATGTAAATGCAGGCGATGCGGTGGAGATGGCTTGTGGTGATTTTATCACTCATTTTGCGTATCCACCGTTTCCTGAGAAACTGCCTTCATCATCAGGCGGGCCAACATATTTACGACAATCGTTCGCTGTTCTTGGTTCACCTCCTTCCATATATGCGGGGTTTTCGGGAATTCCGGACAGGTCTGAAACATTTCCAGCTGCATGGTTATCCTCCCTTGCCGCCGGAAATTGGATTGTCATTGCCGGACGACTTAGGAGAGCATCCACAACCACCCGCATACTCAACAAGTCTTGTGTGGTTCCAATACTACAAGGCGGAGGATTGGAGTCTTGTGGAAAAGCCATAAGCTCTAGATTTGTCCATGAGGCAGGAATAAGCGACGTACCTCCGTCAGGGAGCGACAAGATGACATGGAGCAAGCCCTTCCTATGCATGTGGCCGAGCACGCGTAGGTTTTTACCCTGAAGCGGGTGCTTTTCGCGGATGATCTGTACGCTGGCTGGAAGGTCCTGGATGTGGGTAGTGTGTCGTACGGTTCTTCGACAACGTTTCACATTCCTGGATGCTGAAGTTCTTGGGGCACAGGATAAACGACCCGAACCTGCTGCGCCTGATCGCGCGATTCCTCAAGAACGGCTACATGGAGGAAGGGAAGTTCAACGTAAGCGACAAGGGAACGCCGCAGGGCGGAATAGTCTCCCCGATACTCGCGAACGTCTACCTGCATTATGCGCTCGATCTATGGATCGAGCGGGTGGTGAAACCCCGATGCCGAGGAGTTGTGGAGATCGTGCGATACGCCGACGACTTCGTCATCTGTATTCAGTACAAGGACGAGGCGGAAAAGATACTCGAAGCACTCAGGGAACGGCTTTTGAAGTTCGATCTGGAACTTGCACAGGACAAGACGAGGATCATCGAGTTCGGGCGCTATGCCGGGACCAACGCAAAGAAACGGGGTGAAAAGCCCGAGACTTTCAACTTCCTCGGCTTTACCTACTATGTGGACAAGACCAGAAACGGCTTGTTCAAGCTGGGCCGGAAAACGGATCGCAAGAAAATGGCCACAAAGCTCAAGGAAATGAACCTCTGGCTGAAGAGTGTCAGAACCATCCCCATACGGGAATGGTGGCCGGTGCTCAAGGCGAAACTAGTGGGACATTTCCGTTACTACGGGGTCAGCGGCAACTCACGGAGCATCGGGACGTATTTTCATCTGACCGTACGGATGGTATTCAAATGGCTGAATCGACGGAGCCAGAAGCACAGTATGAACTGGCTCGCCTTTTCTGAGTACCTGAAGCGTCATGAACTCCCCAAGCCGCGCCTGTATCACAACCTGTATACTCTCTGGAGCTATTGAAGTGAATACCGACGAAGAGCCGTGTGCGGGAAATTCGCATGCACGGTTCCGTGAGGGTTGCGCGTCTGTCCAGCTGCAATATCGCGATACGATAGACGACGCCTCTACTCGACACACCCTGTTGGTTTTGAAATTGGCTTCGCATTTGCTCCGGTCTCCAGTGTCGGCCAAGGCCGACACTATGAAACCGTGCGCAAATGCTGTATTTTTGGTAGCTCTTTCAAAATGCGTCCGCATTTTGAAAGAGCCTCAAATGAGCGCGCTGAGGCGATCCGCTCAGGTTCCGGCCAGCACGAAAAGCGATCCCAGGATGAGCCCGCCTCCGACGAGATTCAGAAGCGCGAGAGGCTCCCCGAGGAAGATCGCAGCGGCCGTCACGGTCACCACGGGTTCGAGCGTCGAGATCATCGACGCCTTGGTAGGACCGACCCGCTCCATGCCGGCGAAGAAGGTGGACAGGGCTACCACCGTGCATACGAGGGCTATGGCGGCGACCGAGGCGAAACCCGCGGCGGAATGCGGCGGCTCGAGACCGCCGGAGGCCGAGAGGATGCCGAATACCAGGGCGGCCGTCGACATGATTATCGCCGAGGCCTGGACGGATTGTCCCTCCTTGATGATTCGCGAGCCGGCTACGATGTAGACGGAGTAGATGAGCGCGGCACCGAGGCCCAGGATGACGCCCCTGACATCCCCTTTCCCGCCGAAGCCCAGGATGAGGGTCGTGCCCGACAGGGCGAGCGCGAGCGCGAGGACCTTGGGCGGCGTGATGCGCTCGCGGAAAAGCACGGCCGAGAGGATGGTCACGAGGGCCGGGTAGACGTAGAGGAGGAGGGCGACGAGCCCGGCGGAGGCGAACTTCAGCGCGGTGAAATAACAGAGCGATTGGCCCACGTAGCCCACCGCTCCCATGAGCGCGATGCCTGCGAGGGCCTTGCCCCGGGGAAGAGGCCGGCGGCGTACGCGCACGAAGACGAGCATGAAGAGGGCGCCCGCGGCGAAGCGGAAGAACAGGAGCGTCGTCACGCCTATCCTGTCGGCATAGGCGTAGCGCGCCAGTATCGGCATGATGCCGAAGGATGCGGCGGAGACGGCGACGAGGGCCGCTCCCGACGTGCGTCTGTCCATGGTTCCATCCTACTCGATGGCGCCTAACGCGAATAGTTACCCCGGGGTCCGTCGCGGCGGCCTGAGGATCATGGACCGAGAGCCTCCGTTCGGTTAGACTGGGGCCCGATGAACCGCATTTCCATAGCCGCCTTCGTCGCCGCCGTAGTCCTGTACTTCGTCGCTCTCTACCTTTATATGCCCATATTGCCCGCCTTCGCGGCCGAACGCACGTCCAGCCTCGCCGCGGTGGGGATAATCCTTTCGATGTACGGTCTGTGGACGGCCCTGCTGCGGATGCCGATGGGCATCATGACGGACGCGACGGGCAGGAAAAAACTCTTTCTGGTCGGCGGAACGCTCATGGCGGGTGTCGGCGCCGCGGTCATGGCTTTCGGCAGATCGGTGGGCGTCCTGGCTTTCGGCCGAGCGCTCACCGGCGCGGCAGCCGCGACCTGGGTGCCCCTGATGGTGGTTTTCTCGGGCTACTTTTCGCCGGGAAGGGCCGTTTTCGCCACTTCGATCCTTTCCCTGGCATCCTCGCTCGGGCAGATGATCGGAACCGGCGCGACGGGATTCGTGGAAGCCCTGGGCGGCTACGGGCTCACCTTCCTGGCGGCGGCGGGTCTCGCGATCGCGGCCGGCGCCATTCTCGCCTGGGTCAGGCTGCCCGAGAACGCGGCGAAGCGTCCCGAGCCGCCCACGGCGCGATCGATTCTCGCGGTCTTCCGGCGGCGCGACGTCATGGTGCCCTCTGTCACGAATGCCTTCTGCCAATTCGGGGTCTGGGCCCTGACCTTCGGGTTCATGCCCCTCCTGGCCCATCGCATGGGGGCCGACGCCGTAGCCACCGGATTGATATTGACCCTCAATATCGCCGCGAACACGGCGGCTAACCTCTTCGCCACGCTGATCGCCGGGAGGGGACGCAGGCGGCTGCTCCTGTACATCAGCTTCGCCGTCTTCGCCGGCGGAGCGATGTCGGCGGCTCTCGGCGGCTCGATCGCGTTTCTTTTCCTTTCCACCGTGCTCATGGGTCTGGCGAACGGTCTCTTCTTCCCGATACTTCTCGGCCTCTCGATCCAGGGAGTCGAGCTTTCCCGCCGCAGTACGGCGATGGGGGTGCACCAGGCCGTCTACGCCGTCGGCATGTTCACGGGTCCCTGGATGGGCGGGGTGATCGCCGACGCCGTAGGAATCCGGGCGATGTTCGCCATCGTCGCGGTCTTCTCCTTCGCCGCGCCCGCCGCCTTCTTTCAGCTCTATCGTCCGGCCCCGTGATGCTGCGGATACTCCTCGCGGTTCACTAGCCCCAGCACGGGCTCTCCAGAAAGAAAATGTCGCAGATTGACCAGCGCCATCTGCAGGGCATTCCATATCGCGTCGGGCACGATCCCGGAATTGTGCGGCGTCCCGATCAGATTGTCGAGCTCGAGGAAGGGGTAATTCATGCTGAACGTGCCGTGGCGAAACGGCTCCGTCCACCATGCATCGATGCCCGCCAGAAAGCGAGGGTGGCCGGCCAGGTGCTCGTAGAGATCGCGCTCGACGACGATTTCCCCGCGGGCCACATTGATCAGAATGGCGTCCGGCTTCATGAGGTTCAACTCGCGAGAGCCGATGAGACCCGCGGTCGCCGAGGTCAGCGGCAGACTGACGAGGACGACATCCGCGCGGGGCAGAGCGACATCCAGGTCCCTCGGAGTCCCCGCCCAGTCGCTGTGCTCATCCCCCGTACCCGAGCGGTTGATGGCTTCCACGCGCATTCCGAAGGCCTTCATGAGCCGAGCCGAGGCGCGTCCGATGCCGCCGTAGCCCAGGATGCAGGCCGCCATGCCGGCCACGCGCCGGTTTTGGCTTCTTTGATCGAAGTCGCCGGCGGCGAGCTTGCGATGCCCTCCTCGCAGATCCTTGGCCAGGGCCAGGAGGAGGGCCATCACGTGCTCGGCCATGGGCTCGGCATAGCCGCCCACGTTGCTCGCGATGAGTATCCGGCCGGGGATTGCGTCGAAGGGCAGATGGTCCGCCCCGGCGGAGAGCAACTCCATGAATTCCAATCGTTCGAGCGACTTCAATTCTTCCGGACCGAGTTCGCGGTTCGGATTCCATGATAGGAGAACCTCGGCGCTCTTCAGCGCGGCCGTCCGACCCTCGGCCGATACGTCCGCGAGAAAACGCACTTCCGCCAGATTCCGCAGGGACTCCTCAATCGCGCGGCGATCACGCTGCGAGGCATCGTAGGATACCAGCACCTGTCTCATGGCGACGTCCACCTCCTGTCGGCTCAGTCTATGCCGAAGGTACCAAAAGTATTTGAATGTCGCATACGTTCGTGCCGGTGGGGCCCGTGCGGAGGAGGCCTCCGCAGGAGTCGAAAAAGCCGTACGAATCGTTGTTCGCGAGGAAGGATGCGGGATGGAGGCCCGCGGCCCGCGCACGATCGAGTATGTCGAGGGAGGCGATGTCCTTGCCCATGCCGGCCATGATGCGGTCGAAGGCATCGAGGGGGAATCGGAGCTCACCGCTTTCGGTGCGAACGACGAGCGTGTTCCCCTTGATCCCCAGGCAACGGGAGATCATCGCACAGGGGTCCACGCGCTCCAGAGCCGCATGGAAGATCGTCCGCGCGTCGCGCATCGTCCTGTCCCAGTCGACCGGCATCCTATCGTATCCGATTCTCAATATACGACTTGCTCGCTATTCCGGCCTCTTCAAATGTCGCCATTTCGTTCAAAAGTGTCACGGCGGCCTCGATGACATTGAAGGCCAGGGGGCAGCCCGTACCTTCGCCCAGTCGCATGTGAAGATTCAGAATGGGTTCCAGGCCCAGTTCCTTCATCGTCACCATGAATCCCGGCTCTTCGGAGCAATGAGAGGGAAACAGATAGTCGCCGACCAGGGGGGCGATTCTCGTGGCCGCCAAGGCCGCGACGGCCGAGATGAAGCCGTCGATGACGATCGGAAGACGACAATATGCCGCCCCCAGGTAGCACCCGACCAATCCGGCGATATCGAATCCCCCCACCTTGGCCAGGACATCGACGGGATCCTGTCTGACGGGGCGGTTGAGGGCCAGAGCCCTTTTGATGACGTTTTTCTTGTTGGCGAAGCCTTCGTCGCTCAGCCCCGTGCCCTTGCCGACGGCGATATCGGCATCGGTTCCGGTCAGGCCCATGAGAACGGCACTGCTCGTGCTGGTATTGCAGATTCCCAGCTCGCCCGTGCCCAGCAGCTCGTAGCCTTCTTCCGCGAGCTCGGAAACGAGCTTTATCCCCGTCTCTATGGCGCTCACGGCCTCGTCGCGGGTCATGGCCGCGCGCTCGGCTATGTTGTATGTGCCTTTTCTGATCTTCCTGTCGATCAAGCCGGGGAAAGACCCCTCGCAATCGATGCCCATGTCGACGACTCTGAGGTCGGCGCCCCCGAACCTGCCGAGCACGGCTATTCCCGTCACTCCGTTCAGAGAATTGATGGATTGGGCCAGGGTGACCATTTGGGGGCACGCGCTCACTCCTTCTTCATAAATGCCGTTGTCGGCCGCCATGACGATCACGCATTTTCTTTTCAGCTCGTTCTTCGTCTTTCCGGTGACTCCCGCGATCCTGATCGAAATGGTTTCCAGTGTGCCCAAGCTTCCGATCGGCTTCGCGAGGCCGTCCTGCCGGGTCGAGGCTTGCAGCATCGCTTCCCGGTCGGCGGGCCCTATGACCTTCACCGTATCTTCGAACAGACCCATGATTTCTCCTCGTGCGCACGGCGCCCGTCTTTGGTGCCCCATTCTGCGAGTTTTCGCGCTCTTCGTCGCCCCCTGGATCGGCCGCGCCGGCTTCGTTACAATCTCGACCACGAGGAAGCGCCGATGCGGAAATCGCTGTATGTGTCACTGATTGCGCCGGGCCTCCTGCTGCTGGCCGCCTTTCTCTTCTATCCGCTCATCGTAATCCTGATACCCACCTTCAGCTCCGGCGGACCCTTTTTCGGACGCTATGTCGCGTTTTTCGGCGATCCGTATTACCTGAAAATATTCCTGAGGACGGTTCGGATCGGCCTCGTCGCCACCATAGTCTGCGTCGTCCTGGGGGTGCCCACCGCCTATTTCATTTCCCGCCGGAGAGCGCGGACGAAATCCATTCTGATGGCCGTTTCGATTTTTCCCCTGCTCACCAATTCGGTGGTGCGCGCCTTCGCATGGATCATAGTCCTCGGACGCGACGGGGTGCTGAACTCCCTCCTCCTGTCGCTGCGGTGGATAGACAGGCCGCTGACGCTCCTGTACACGGAGTTCTCGATCCTCGTGGGCACCATCTACCTTTTCCTGCCCCTCATGCTCATCACCCTGGTGGGCAGCATGGACAACATCGAAGCGGACGTGACCGAGGCGGCCGAGAGCCTGGGCGCGAACCGCTTCGTCGCGTTCCTGAAGGTGGTTTTCCCCCTGAGCCTCCCCGGCATCCTGGTGGGCGGCGTGCTCGTGTTCACCGGGGCGATCACCGCGTATACCACGCCGACTCTCCTCGGCGGCAACAGGAACATGCTCCTCGCGACGCTGATCTATCAGCGCGCGATGAGCCTCTCCGACTGGACCGGGGCCGGCGTGATAGCCCTGGTGATGATTCTCATGACTTTGGCCGTGGTCAAAGTCATGCAGGATTTCGCCGGACGTCTGGACCGGAGGTAGAATGGCCGCCAGGAAGCAGATCGGATTGACGGCGTTCTCGTCCGCGGTCTTTCTTTTCCTGGTCGCTCCGCTGGCGATCATCGCGGTCACATCCTTCGGCCGGGAGAGCACCATCCGCTTTCCCATACGGGGCTTCACCTTCGCGTGGTTCCGGGCCGTCTTCGCCTCGCACTCGTTCATGTCGTCCCTCTGGCTCAGCTTCGTGCTGGCCGCCTATGCCACGCTCCTCGCCCTGGCGATAGGCATACCCGCCTCCTACGCTCTCGGCAAGACCGCATTCAGGCACAACTCCTTCCTGCGCTCCCTCTTCCTGTCGCCAGTCTTCGTGCCGGGCATCGTCGTGGGCTACGCCCTGTTCAAGTTTCTGGTCATCGAGCTGCGCATGCCGGTCTTCGCGGGACTCCTGATGGGACATTTCCTGGTCATTCTTCCCTACGTCATCCGCGTGGTCGGCGCCAGCCTGGAGCAGTTCGATTTTTCCATCGAGGAAGTGGCGTGCAGCCTGGGCTGCAACAGGGTGCAGGCCTTCGTCAAGGTGGTGCTTCCCAATATCGGATCGGGCATCGTCGCCGCCTTCATGCTGGCCTTCCTGAACTCCTTCAACAACATCCCCGTCTCGATGTTCCTGACCGGCCCGGGGGTATCCACCTTTCCGCGGACGCTCATAAGCTACATCGAGTACAGTTACGATCCCTCGGTTTCGGCGATCTCGGTCCTTCTCATGGCGATCACGGTCGCCCTGATGTATGTCGTGGAAAAAACGCTGGGCATCGGAAGCCTGGCGAAATAGGATACAGCCGTGTCGTACGCTTCGCTGGAGAACATACAGGTTTCCTACGACGGTAGGACCAAGGTGCTTGAGGGGCTGAACCTCGACATAGAGCGGGGGGAACTGGTTTCCCTTCTCGGCGCGAGCGGCTGCGGAAAGACCACGACCCTGCGCGTGGTGGCGGGTTTCATCGAGCCCATCCGCGGCATATTCACGCTGAACGGGAAGGACCTGACCCGGAGGCCGGTGCACAGGCGCAATTTCGGCCTCGTGTTCCAGAGCTATGCCTTGTTCCCGCACCTGACGGTCTTCGACAATGTCGCCTTCGGCCTCAGGCTGCGAAAGCTGAGTTCCGGCGACATAAGGAAGCGGGTCGAGGGCATGCTCGAGATCACCGACCTTGCCGCCTTCGCAGGCCGCTTCCCGAAGCAGCTGTCCGGCGGCCAGCGCCAGCGCGTGGCCCTCGCCCGCGCCCTGGTGATCGAGCCCGAGCTGCTCCTGCTGGACGAGCCCCTGAGCAATCTGGACGCGAAGCTGCGGCTGGGGATGCGGGTGGAGATCAAGCGTCTCCAGAAGAAGCTCGGCATAACCACCATCTTCGTGACCCACGACCAGGAGGAGTGTTTTTCCATCTCCGACCGGGTGGCGATCATGAACAAGGGAGCCATCGAGCAGTTCGACCCGCCCGAGGTGATCTACTCGAATCCCGGCAACGAATTCGTCGCGCGCTTCATAGGGTTCACGAATTTCTTCGATCTGATCAAGGTCGGGGCGGGGCGCTTCCGCGACTCCCGCGGGAAGGAGGTCGATGTGGGCCTCGATCGGGACGCCGACCGCTGTATAGGCGCGATCCGTCCGGAGGATATAGAGTTGTCGGGACGCGGCCCGGAGGAGCGGAACGTGGTGCCGGGAATAGTCGAGGTTCGCACCTTCCTCGGGAAGAGCTATCAGTACGAATTGTCCACGGACCTCGGCCGTCTGGTAGCGAACGCCGCCAAGGATCAGGCTTTCGAGCCGGGCGCGCGGGTCTTCGCCCGCTTCCCCTCGGAGCGCATCGTATTGTGCTAGCGGCCGATCGCCGCGCAAGGAGCAAAGCATGAAGAAAGTCATGAAAGCGGCACTCACTCTCGCCCTGGCCCTGTCCGCGACCGCCGCCGTCAGCGCGGCGCCTTCCGGAACCAGGACCCTGGTCGTCTCGACCTGGGGTTTGAGCGAGGATATCCTCTGGCGGGACGTCTACGCCCCCTTCGAGAAAAAATACGACTGCAAGGTGGTCCTGGAGCTGGGAACCACTCCCGAACGGTACACGAAGCTGGCGGCCGACCCGAACACGACCGTCGATGTGATCGAACTGTCACAGAAAGCTGCCGCCGACGGCTACGCGGCGAACCTCTTCGCGAAGATCGACTACGGCAAGATCCCGAACTCGAAATACCTGATTCCCGCCGCCAAGGCGATGACCAAGAGCGGCTACGGGCCCGCGTACACGCTCAACAGCATCGGCATCGTCTACAATCCCAAGGCCCTCGGCTTCGAGATCAAGGAATGGGCGGACCTGTGGCGGCCCGAGCTGGCGAACGAGATTTCCATACCGGCGATCACCTCCACCTTCGGACCGGCCATGGTCTATGTCGCCGCCGACTACGCGAAGGTCCCCGTGAGCAGCGACAAGGGGGCGGCCGCCTTCAAGGCCCTGGAAGCTCTCAAGAAGAACATCGTGAAGACCTACGAGAAATCCTCGGACCTGGCGAACATGTTCGCCAGCGGGGAAATCGTCGCGGCGGTCGTCGGCGACTTCGCCATCCCCATCATCACCAAGGCCCTGCCCGAGGCGAAGTACATAGTCCCCGCGTCCGGCACCTACGCCAATTTCAACACCATCGACGTAGTGGCCTCGTCCAAGAACAAGGATCTGGCCTACGAGTACATCAACTGGCGCATCAGCAGGGAACTGCAGAGCAAGACCGCCGTGTCCCTGAACGAGGCGCCGGCCAACGCGAGCGTCAAACTCGACGCCGCGCAGGCGGCCAACAAGACCTACGGGGACGTGGCCAAGCGCGCCAAGACGATCGACTACGTGCTCGTGAATCCCCTCATGAGCGGCTGGATCGACTCCTGGAACCGCATCCTCAACGATTAGCGAAGCCTCGATGATCGTCGAGGGAGCCCGGGTCTTCAACGTATTCAGGAAACGCTTCGAGGAGAAGAGTGTTCGCGTGCGCGACGGAATCATCGTCGAAGTCTCCGCGGAGCCGAAGCCGCCATCCGAGGGGGAAGCCCGAGTGGACGCGGCCGGGACCTGGCTGATACCCGGGCTCGTCGATATCCACATGCACATCGAAAGCTCCATGACGGTGCCGTCGGAGTTTTCGAGGATCGTGCTTCCCAGGGGAACCACCACCGTCGTCGCCGACCCTCACGAGATCGCGAACGTGCTGGGGGTCGAAGGCATCCGGGCCTTCATGAAGGCGGAAACGGGGCTGGACGTCTTCTACGGGCTGCCCTCCTCCGTTCCCTCGACGAATGCCTCGCTCGAAACCACCGGCGGCCGCATCGGCCCGGACGATGTGGCCGCCCTGGCCGCCGACGACCGGGTGATCTGCCTGGGCGAGGTGATGAACGCCATAGAGCTGAGAGACGAGGCCGATACGCCGACCAAGCGCCTGATCGCAAGCTTCAGGAAGGCCAAGCCGCGATATCCCATCGAAGGACACTGCCCGAAAATCCGCGGCGCCGAGCTCGCGTCCTTCATCGCTTCGGGCGTATGGGCCGACCATACGCAGCAGACGCCCCAGTCGATTCTCGAGAAGATCGACAACGGCATGTTCATCGAGCTGCAGCGCAAGTCCATCACCGCCCCGAACATCGAAACCGTCGTCGAACATCGACTCTACGAGCACGTCGCACTCGTCACCGACGATGTCCTGCCCGACCGGCTCGTGGCCGGTCACCTCAACCTCCTCGTCAGGCTCGCGATCGAACGGGGCATGAGCGCGGAGAACGCCATCTACTGCGCGACCTACACGCCCGCCCGCCACATGCTGCTCTCCGACCGGGGCTCGATAGCTCCCGGGCGGATCGCCGACTTCATACTCCTGGACGATCCGGAGACCTTCGCCATACGCTCCGTATACAAAGGGGGCGTCCCGGTTCGCTCCAAGTCCGAAGGCCGAGGGCTCGGCCCCGAGCCGCGAACGACATTCCCGGCCTACTTCTACGCGACCGTGCGGCGCCGACCCCTCGCCGAGAAAGAGTTCCTGGTGCGCTCCCCGGCCGCGGTGACGGCGCTCGACTGCGTGACCATTCGGATCGACCCCGAATCGACCTTCACCGATCGCGGCTCGGTCCGCTGCCCGGTCTCGGCCGGTCTCGTGGACTGGAAGACGGCCGGGCTCTCCCTCATCGCGGCGATCGAAAGGTACGGGCACGAGGCGCCGATACGCTTCGGCTTCGCCGAGATCGCGCTGAAGGATGAGGGGGCGGTGGCCTCGACCTGGGCGCACGATCACCACAACCTGCTCGTGATGGGCAGCTGCGCGCGCGACATGGCGCTCGCCGCGAACGCGCTGATCGACCGGCAGGGCGGATACATCGTCGTGCGCCGCGGAGAAATCATAGCGGACGCTCCGCTGCCGGTCGGCGGCATCGTCAGCGACGGCCCCCTCGAAGAATTGGCCGAGTCGATCCGCGCCGTGCGCGCCGCGATGCGCGACCTCGGCTACGTGCACATCGACGAGATCATGTCGTTCAGCACGCTTTCCCTTCTCGTCTCGCCGCGCCTCAAGATCGGCGACAAGGGTTTGGTCGACGTCGAGACCCAGACCCTGGTGGAGCCCTATGAGTTTCCTGATCGATAACGTACACGTGCTGACGATGAACGCGGCCATGGAGAGCTTCGAGAACGGCTGCGTGGCCGTCGAGGGCGACTCCATAGTCGCCGTCGGGGATCGGAGCCTGGGCGGCCGGTATCCGGGATTGGAGCGGATCGACGGGGAGGGGGGCATCCTGATCCCCGGCCTCATCAACGCCCATACGCACAGCGGCATGATGCCCTTCCGCTCCCTGGGCGACGACTCTGTCGACCGGCTGCGGCGCTTCATCTTCCCCCTCGAAGCCTCGATGACGGCCGCTCTGGCGAGCGCGAGCGCGCGCTATGCCTGCTGCGAAATGCTCCTGGCCGGCGTCACCACCTTCCTCGACATGTACTATTTCGAGGACGATATCGCGCAGGTCGTGAAGCAGGCGGGGATGAGGGCCTTCCTGGGCGAGACTGTCGTCGACTTCCCCAGCTGCGACTCCCCCGAGCCCCACGGCGGTCTCGGGTACGCCGGGCGATTCATACCCAAGTGGCGAGGCGACGGGCTGATCACACCCATGGTCGCCCCCCACGCGACCAACACGAACAGCCCGGGGAAAATCGTCGAGGCACACCGCCTGGCCGAGCGCTACGGGGTCCCGATGACGATGCACGTCAGCGAGATGGACTACGAAGTCTCGCATTTCCGCGACGGATACGGCATGACTCCGATCGCGTTCCTCGATTCCCTGGGCGTGCTCGACGAAAGCTTCATCGCGGTCCACTGTGTCCTCGCGGACGACGAGGACATCGCCCTGCTGACCCGTCGCCGCGTTCCGGTGGTCCACTGCATCGGCGCGAACACCAAGAGCGCCAAGGGCGTGGCTCCGGTGAAGAAAATGCTCGAACGCGGCGTCCGTGTCGCGCTGGGCACCGACGGGCCCTCCAGCGGCAACACCCTGGATCTGTTCACGCAGTTCGATCTCTTCGCGAAGTTCCACAAGACCGCGAACGCGGACCGGTCGGCCTTTCCGGCGGCCGAGATCGTCAAACTGGGCACCTGCGGCGCGGCGGCGGCCCTGGGGATGGACGACAGGATCGGATCGATAGAGCCGGGGAAAAAGGCGGATCTGACCCTGGTCGAGACCCGTTCGGTCAACATGTTTCCGATCTTCGATCCCTACTCGGTCCTCGTCTACAGCGCCAAGGCGGCCAACGTGGACAGCGTCTTCGTCGACGGCCGTTGCCTGGTCCGCGGCAAGCGGCTCACCGGGCTCTCCCTCGAAGACTCCCGTGCGGAGCTGTCGGAGAGGATGACCGATTTCCGCAGGGCGGCGGAAACGCTGGCGAAGACGCTCTGAGCAGGGGCCGCCGAGTCGAGGAGACAATGCTCGCAAATTGACGCGACTCCCGTTTTCGTGCAGCGGCTAGGAGAGGCGCGGCTTATCGACCGGAAGCGATCGATAATTTGAGTATATTAGTAACAATATAAACTGGATTTCATTTCTCTTTGGAGGGCATGTATTAAATGGAACATTCAGGATCCCTTTCTTCGTGGACATCCGGAATCCTTTTTGCCGGACCGGAAGCGCAGTCATGATGCCCTCGGCTTCTTCCGCCGTCCTCCGATTGCGTCCCGCGTCGATCGCCTTCGTCCGCGTCTTCGTCACATTGTCCGGATTCGTTTCCGTGGTGAACGGGCTGTTGCAGCTCGGCCCCGATGCCGGATCGATCTCGAAATGGATCGGAGCCGTTCTGGTTGCCCTGGGACTGGCCAGCTGGTTTCTCGTTTATCGACTCCGCAGACCGGGGCGGATCCTGTTTGGAGTGACCCTGGCGCTCATGGCAGCGATCGTCGCCGTGCGCCTCGTGCAGTTTTACGCGTTTCGAAGTCCCGCGATTCTAGGTTCCCTGCTCCTGCCGGCGCTCGTCATGTGGCGCCTAGTGGCCTCGGAATGGAAAGAGTGGTTCGCGACCACTCCCGAAGAGTGGGAATCGCGCAGAAAATCCTGGCATGAGGCCGAACGTGCTTTCGGAGTCTTGCATAGGGTGTTCGCTTCGATCGGCGCCGTCGGCATCACTGCTGGAGCTCTCGTCGTCATCGCGGCTGCGGTACTGGTCTATGCCACTCGGCCGTTCGCGTTTCCCCTGCCGGGGGTGGGCGCGCTGATCTCCCAGGACCAATTGGGCAACTCGGGACTGGATGTCCCGCCTACGGGCTATGTGCCTGCGACCGACGGAACCGAACTTGCCTATTTTGCGTATGTGCCGAAAAAGCCCGATGCGACGCTGGTGTTTTACCATGGCGGAGGCGCGCACAGCACGGCAGGGTACCTCGAGATGGGAAGGGAGCTCTCCGCGAAATACGATATCGCGACTTTTCTCATCGATATGCGCGGACACGGTTCGTCCGGGGGCAGGCGCGGAGACGCTCCGAACAAGACACAAATGTGGAGGGATACGAAAACCGTCGTCGACTACGTCCACAGTCTGTATCCCACCCTCCCGGAGTATGTTGGTGGACATTCCTCGGGTGCCGGTCTGGTCCTCAATAGCTCGAGCCTGATAGACGGCACCGTTTCGGGCTACGTCTTTCTGGCCCCCGATCTCGGCCTGAGATCGGCCACCGGCCGACAGAAGGGTATATCGAACTTCGCGACGATAAATCGACGCGCATTCGTCGTGGATGCGCTGAGCAACGGATCGCTCGACGCGCACGCGTACGCAGTCGGGTTCGCGTACACGCGGAAGCAGATATCGTCCGCGAAGCTCGTCGATCGTTACACCGTGACCATGGCCATGGCCCAGGATGCGTCGAAGAGCGCCGCCATACTCGCCGGATTCGACAAGCCGCTCGGAGCCTGGATCGGGGCTCGGGACGAGGTTTTCGATCCTCTCAAAGTGCTCGCCTATATGCGGGAGGCCGATAAGGCGGACCCGACCCTGGTCGAAGTGCCCGACGCCGACCACCTCGGCATCCTGAAGCACGGCGCCGACTATATCGGACCATGGATCGAAGCGGCCGGTCGATAAGTCTTCTTGCCGGGAGACGGTCCAGTTTCACGGCGCGTTGAGCCTCGTTCACCGGAAGCGGAAACCCGGTCTATCGAGGTTGCACGAACGTCCGCGTTGCCTCATACTGGAAAGGTAGGAGTCACCGTGGATACGAGCACGAGCGTGGGAGAGATGCTGCGGTCGATTGCCTCGGGACCGATCGCGACAGAAGACGTCGGCGAAGACTCTCACGAACCCGGCAAGGCCGCAGGAGTCCTCGCGAACCCGGCAGAGCCCGCCTCCAGCACAGATTCCATCTTCTCCCAGGTCATCGGCCAGATCGTCCGGGGGCATCGCATCAATCTCGGCGACGGCAGCGACGGCGCCCTCAGCCTCGAGATATTGCTCGAAAACTGCAGGGACGCGGTCCTCCTTCTCGATGCCGAGGGTACGATCAGCGAGGCCAATCCCGTGTTCTGCTCGACCTACGGCTATCCGCGGGCGGAGCTGGTGGGATCCTCGATCCTTTCGCTGGTGCACGAGAGCGAGCGCGACCTTCTCCTCGACAAGCTTCGTCAATTCGCCGCCTCGGGCGAGGCCGACGATCGTCCCGCGAGGGCGGACGACGTAGTCGTTTTCCACGGCCTCGCGAAGAGCGGAACCGTCCTCACCAAGAACTGTCTCGTCTCGCCCCTGTACGAGGGCAAGAAACGCCGCATCATGGCCATCTTCCGCGATCGCTTCCTCGACGAGGAGCGCTTCGAGGAACTCAAGCTGAAGGAGGACCACTATCTCGCCCTCGCCGAGACCATCAACGAGGCGATATTCCGCCTGGACGAGAGTTTCCTGATCCTCTTCGCCAACGCGGGCGTCAAGAACGTGTTCGGCTTCGACAAGGAGGAGCTGGTCGGTCAGCCGATGACTCGGCTCTTCCCCAAGGAAGTCTTCCGTCACCATGAGCCGGAGTTCCGGAAGTACTTCCACATCGACGACGAGGATCGCTCCACCCTCGGTCTCAGGCGGACGATAGAGCTGCTCGGCGCCACGAAAAATCGAGGCGTAGCCCCCATGGAGATGTCCTTCGGCAATTCGAAGGAAGTGCGGGGGAGGACTCTCACCTGCATCATCAGGGACATATCGCAGCGGAAGACCCTGGAGCGCAAGCTGCGTCACCTCGCGTTCCACGACAAGCTCACGGGTCTCGGAAACCGCGACCTCTTCAACGAGGATCTGCGCGAGCTCCTCCAGCCCGAGCTCGTCGAGCGAGGGGAGCGCGCCGCCATCGTCCTCATCGACATAAACGGCTTGAAGCACATCAACGACACGCTGGGCCACGCGGTCGGCGACGAGATACTGGTCGAGATGGCGAGGAGGGCCCGCTTCAGCCTGCGCGAGAACGACACGGCCTATCGCTACACGGGCGACAAATTCGTCGCGCTCTTGCGATCGGTCAAGAAGCTGCAGGACCCGGCCCGCGTCGCCAGCAGGCTTTTGGACACGATGCGGATGCCCGTCGAGCTCCGCATCAAGACCGGGGCTAGACAGCGCGTCGAGCTGGGGGCGAGCATCGGAATCGCGGTCCTGCCCGAGCACGGTTTGACGGTCGAAGCCGCGGTGAAGAACGCCGAGATCGCCATGTACTTCGCCAAGGAATCGGGAAAGAACCGCTTCATCATCTACAACGAATCGCTCAAGCCCAAGTCGACCGAGCGCTGGCTCATCGAGCAGGAAATGCGGGATGCGGTCGTCAAGGGCGAGTTCGCGCTCCACTACCAGCCCATCGTGAATCCCGAAGGGAAGATACTCGGCTGCGAGGCTCTCGTCCGCTGGATGCGCGAGGGCGCCGTCGTCATGCCCTCGAGCATGTTCATCCCCGTAGCCGAGGAGAACGGCGTCATCCTCGCCATCGGGGCCTGGATACTGAGGCGTGCCCTCGTCGACCTCAAGCATCTGATCGGCCGCGGCTATCGCGGAATCTATTTCAGCATCAACGTCTCCACCCGCCAGTTCGAGCGGTCCGATTTCGTGAAATCGGTGTCCGACGCGATAGACGACGTGGGGGTGGACGCGAGGCTCGTGAACCTCGAGATCACCGAGACCACTCTCATGTCCCATCCGGAGGACGCGATCCTGAAGATCAACGCCCTCAAGCGCCGTTATCCGGGAATCAGGGTGACGATCGACGACTTCGGCACCGGCTATTCCTCGCTCGCCTATCTCGCGCGACTGCCGGTCGATTGCCTCAAGGTCGACATATCCTTCGTCCGCGCCCTCGATTCGGAGCAGAACCGAAAGGTGGTCAACGCGATACTGAGCCTGGCCGACACGCTCCGCATCGGGACCATTATCGAGGGCATAGACTCGAAGGACCACTACGATTACTTCAAGACTCGGGACTGTTACGGCATGCAGGGCTTCCTGTTCTTGAAGGCCGTGCCGCTCGATGATCTCGAGCGCAGGCTCGATTCGATCCGCCAGGACTACAGGACCACCCAGCGCGAGCCGGACTAGCGGGGATTCCACGCCGGTTTCCGTTCTTTGCGGGATGAGGCGTTCCCTCTCCGTATGTTCGAGTGACAGGCGATAAATGACTCGAGAGGTCATCATGAGCGGAGAGAAAAAGACGATCCTTCTCGTTGAAGATGAAGCGATCATCGCCCTGAGCGAGAAGACGAAGCTTGGAAAGTACGGGTATGACGTAATCATCTCGAACACGGGCGAAGAAGCGGTAAGGACCTGCAGGGAGAACTCCGATGTCGACCTTATTCTCATGGACATCGATCTCGGGAAGGGAATGGGCGGCGCAGAGGCGGCCGAAGCAATCCTGAAAGAGCGCGATATACCCGTAGTATTCCTTTCCAGCCATACCGAACCCGAGATCGTCGAAAAAACGGAGAAAACCACCTCCTACGGCTATGTCGTGAAGAGTTCGAGTATGACGGTTCTCGACGCTTCGATCAAAATGGCATTCAGGCTCTTCACCGCCTATCAGGAGATCTATGAGCGAAATCAGCTTCTGGAAAACATAATGGAGGCATTTCCGGGCTCGGTTTTTTGGAAGGACAGGAACTATGTCTACCTGGGCTGCAATACGAACGATGCGATCGATGCCGGAAAGACTTCGCCCGATGAGGTGATCGGCAAGACCGATTACGAATTATATGGGGATAAAAACGTTGCGGACACTTATCGAAATTTCGACAGAATCGTCATGGAAAGCGGCAGTCCGGTTTTGCATATCGAAGAAAACCATCGTAAAGGAATCGACGGCCCGATCTATTACGAGTCCAACAAGGTGCCTCTATTCGACAACAAGGGCAGAGTATCCGGTATTTTCGGGGTTTCCATAAACATCACCGATCGAAAGAAGCTGGAAGAGAAACTCACCACCTCCAATGAAATGCTTCAAAAGATCCTGGATTCCATCCCTCAATTCATAGCCTGGAAGGCCAGGGATTCCGTCTTTCTCGGTTGCAACAAGAATTATGCGGAGATGGTCGGGCTGCCGGACACGCGATCGATAATAGGCAAAACGGATTGGGACCTGCCCTGGAAGGACGAAGAAACCGAGAACTTCCTCAAAGACGACGCCTGCGTGATGGATTCCGATACTGCCAAGCACCATATAATAGAGAGTGCCTTCGATGCCGAAGGAAGGCAAAGATGGCTGGCGACGAATAAAGTCCCGCTCCATGACGTCAATGGAAAGGTCAACGGCATTCTCGTCGCCTTTTCGGATATCACCGAGCGATGGCAGGCCGAGAGGGCTCTGATAGAAAACGAAGAACTCTACCGGTCGATCGTCGACGCATCGCCGGATGGAATTTCGATCGCGGATCTCGATGGTCGCATATTGACGGTATCGCCCATGGTCCTGAGGATGTTCGGTTATGCCGAAGACGAATTGCTCGGCCGCCGGATCACGGACTTCGTCGTTCCGGAAGATCGAGAACGGGCCCTCGCCAATATTTCTTTCATGTCTCAGGGCGTGCCGAAGGGTCCGGCCGAATACGAGGGGATTCGCAAGGACGGAACCGCCGTATCGATCGAGGTGAATGCCGGCCTTATTCGAAATGTCGAAGCGGAACCGGGCAAAATGGTATTTGTCATCAGGGATATAACCAGGCAAAAACCGGCGGAGAGATCCATGGACATCAACTAAGGGCGTATCGCGCCCGAGGTCAGGATCCGCTGGAGGCGGCCTAGGGCGAACTCGAGCTGTTCCTCGCCGGCGGCGCCCGATAGCGAAATTCGGACGGCTTCGGGGGGCGGGGCGGAGCCGACGGCGAAGACGTCGGAGGCGGTGACCGCGACGCCCTCCACCCGCGCCGACTCGACGAAAGCGGCGCGGCCGAGTCCCCGGGGCAGCGGAAGCCAGATGAAGGGACTCGCCTCGCTTCCGATCGGCGGGGCCGGGGCGCGGTGACCGAACACCGAATCGAAGATTTTCCTCCGCGCCGTATTGGAAGCCTTCCTGCGTTCGATCACGCGCTCCACGGTGCCGTCCTCGAGCCAGATCGAAAAGACCTCGAAGACGAGCGGTGATGTACTCCACATCGAGGTGAAAACTCCGTCGGCGAGGCTGTCGACGAGATCGGGGGGCGCCGCGATGCCTCCGACGCGGAGTCCTCCGCAGACGCACTTCGAGGCGGAAACGAGCAGGAAGGACCTTTCGGGGACGATGGACGCGAAGGCCGGAGCCGGCTTCCGGAGGAAGGGACGGTGGATTTCGTCTTCGATGACGACGAAGTCCCTTTTCCGCGCGATCGCAGCGATTTCCGACTTTCGCGCGCTCGACATGGAGACGGCGGTCGGGTTCTGGATCGAGGGCACGCAGTAGAGAGCCGAGATGCGCTCCTTCGCGCAGAGGGCGTCGAGGGCCCGCGCGGACAGGCCTTCGCCGTCCATGGGCAGCGGATGGAGCACGAGACCGCGGGCCTCGGCCGCGGCCCTGGCGCCGGGAAAGACGAAGGTCTCCATCGCGATGTGATCGCCGGGGCGTAGGACCGAAGAGAAGACCACCGAAATCGCGTGCTGTCCGCCCTGGGTGAGGACTATGCGCTCGGGGCCGACATTCATCCCCTGACCCGCCAGAAAAGCCGTAATGGCTTCGCGGTGGCGCCTGAGGCCGGCGGGTGGGGCATATCGAAGCAAGTGTTTTCTGTCCAGGTCTTTCGCGATGGCGGACAGGGCGGCGCCGGGATCCGGATCGTCTTCGGGCGAGGGACTGTTGACGCCGAGGTCGATGAGGCCTGCGGGACGGAGAGCGAAGCCTCCGGAGAGCCGGCGCGAGCGGAGTTCGGCGCCTGCGATGCAGGTGCCCCTCCTCCCTGCGGCGACGACGAGGCCCGACCGTTCGGCTTCCGCGTAGGCGCGCGTCACCGTGCCGATGGCTATTCCGAGCCTCGAGGCGAGCTCGCGCTGGGGAGGAAGCGCATCACCCTCGCCGAGCATTCCCGAATCCACGGCTTCTCCGATGGCCGCTGCTATCGCGATATAGAGCGGATGGGTATCCCAGTCGATGCCCGAGAACCAGTCTTTTGTCACAGATACAGATAATACATTGACCGTAATGCAAAATCAAGTTAGTGTTTCCGCATCGCAGGGGAGGAAACGCATGCAGAGAAAAAACGGGACGGATGCGCCGTCCGAGCTCGGTCTCGATCCGGAGAATTGGGACGAAGTCGCCCGACTCGGGAAGCGCATGGTGGACGACATGGTCGCCTACCTCCGTTCGCTTCCCGAAAAGCCCGTTTTTACCCCGGTTCCCGAAGCCGTCAAGGAAGGCTTCGAGACTCCCGCGCCGAGGGAAGGCTCGCCGGCCGAAGCGGTCTACGAGGACTTCCTCGCTAGCGTCCTTCCCTATGCGAAGGGGAACAACCACCCGCGCTTCTGGGGCTGGGTCGAGGGAACGGGAACCGCAATGGGCATGCTCGCGGGCTTTCTCGCGAATGCCATGAATGCGAACGCCGCCTTCGGCGACCAGAGCGCGGTCTATGTCGAGCTCCAGGTCCTCAATTGGCTCAAGGAGATACTGGGCTTCCCCATGGCTGCCGAAGGGCTCCTGCTTTCCGGCGGCTCGATGGCCAATCTCGTCGCGCTGGCCGCCGCGCGGGATTCACGCGGGGATACGGAGATCGGCGCGAAGGGCGTCGATCCGGGCAGGAGGGCGCTCAGGCTCTATGCCTCGATCGAAGCGCACAATTCCGTCGACAGGGCGGTACGCCTGCTCGGTCTCGGTCTGGATGCGCTCGTCAAGGTTCCGGTGCGCGAAGATTTTCGGATCGACGTCGAGGCGCTCCGTGCGGCGATCGCCGCGGACAGGGAGGCGGGCTTCGCGCCTTTCTGCATCCTCGGCAGTCTCGGCACGGTCAACACGGGCGCGATCGACCCCCTCGACGAGTTGGCCGATCTCGCTGCACAGGAGGGCCTCTGGTTCCATGTCGACGGGGCCATCGGGGCGGCCGCCCTGCCGCTTCCCGGCTTCGAAAAGCTGCGGGAAAGCGTAGCCCGCGCGGACTCGCTCGCCTTCGATCTTCACAAATGGTTCTATGTTCAGTACGAGGCGGGCTGTGTCCTCGTCCGGGACAGGCGCGCGCTCGAAGCGCCCTTCAAGCAGGATGCAGCCTACCTCGTCTCGCACGAGCGCGGCGTGTCGGCGGGGCCGGTCGCCTTCGCCGACCGCGGACCGGAGCTCTCGCGCAGTTTCCGCGCCCTCAAAGTCTGGATGCAGTTCAAAGAGGCGGGTATGAAGAAACACGCGGCGCTCGCCGCGCAGAACATCGGCCAGGCCCGCTACCTGGCCGGCCTCGTCGAAGCTTCGCCCCGCCTCGAGCTCATGGCGCCCGTATCCCTCAACATCGTCTGTTTCCGCTACAACCCGGGCGGACTCTCCGACGAAAAGCTGGACCGGATCAACCGAGAAATCCTCATGACCCTGCAGGCGAAGGGAATCGCCGTTCCGTCCTATACGGTTCTCCATGGAAAGTACGTGATGCGGGCCGCGATAACCAACCATCGGAGTCGCCGGGCCGACTTCGAAGCCCTGGCCGCGGAAGCCGCGAGGATAGGGGATTCGATCCGGTAGGCTCGGTATTTCCGGCGACTTCGCAGGGCGGGTCCTGTCGAGAGCGAACAGAGGCGACTAGAAGATTGTCGTCGCCCTCTGTTCGCCGTCGACCAAGGCCTACCCTGGCTGGTAGGTTATCCCGAAAGGGTTTTCAATATTACCGTCAAAGACATGGCTACGCTTCAGGGGATTCTCGACAGCAAGGAATGGTTAAATCTTAGGCACAAGTTCATGACCTTGATTTCCGAACCGGACAGCCAGATTCTCGAGCCGCTTTAGAAATCGCCGGAGCCCCTGTCGGACTTCGGCGCGGACCGCTCGTTCGTCAAGGGCCAGCGGTACACGCTGCTGTCGAACCGCGAGAACCTGACGAACGAGGAACGCGAGTCCTTGAAGAAACTTCTCGCCGCCAACAAGCGGCTCCAGACCGCCTACCTCTTGAAGGAGTCGTTCGATCGGCTCCGGACCTACAAGAAAAATACATTTTAGAGTGGAGGCTGATGGCAAGTGGTTTACCGCTTATTGCGTAGAGCTCGAAGGCTGCCGGGTTCAAGAGCGTTCGAAGGATAAACTGCTTGTCGTGGCAAAAGAAGTCCTAGACGTATTTCTTAATGAGCCCCAGGGGTCTCAGGTGGTATTCCCCGCCCCCAGGAGAAGCTCGAGGGTAAAGATATCGTGGCAATCGAAGTTGATCCCGAAATTGCCTTCGGTATGTTAATGCGGCAGTATCGCATTACTAGAAAGATGACCCAGGCACAAATGGCGACTTTGCTTGATATGGTTCACTTGACCAGCTATCAGCGATTGGAGAGAAAGTCTAATCCGACGCTCGGGCTCATCAAGAAAGTACATGACCGCCTGCCGGGATTCCCCCTGGAAACGATACTGTCGTGATCTTTACCCACCCCCGACGGACGGATCATCATGTCCATAGGCGAAAGAGATCCCATGGGCATTGTCGATCTCGTCAGATGGCTCGGTCCGGGAGCGGAGCTGCTCGACTGCTCGAGCCGGCTGCCTGGCGCGAAGAGGTCGCGAACACGCTTCGAGAGATGCTCGCGACGTACGAAACTCCCGATCGATGAGCTCGCCCGGTTGGCTCGGCGCAACGTCATAGGTAGCCGCCCGTTGGGCGAAATGCCTGGGGCCAATAGTATTCATTTTCAAGACTGGGCTTGTATGATATATATGGCTATACGATGAGTATTCGCACCAAGACGGACCTGCTCGACTTTCTCGATAAGAATCGACAAGTAATTAAAGGATATGGAATTAGCAAGATTGGTCTATTTGGATCATTCGTTCGCGATCAGCAGACCGACAAAAGCGATGTTGACCTATTGGTCGAATTCGAGCCTTCAATGAAGAGCTACGACAATTTTATCGATCTGGCATTCTTTCTTGAAGAAAAAATAGAACGAGAAGTTGAGCTGATTACTGTCGACGCCTTAAGCCCATATATTGGGCCCTACATTCTGCGAGAGGTGGAATATATTGCGCTCTGATAAGGAGATTCTGCATCATATAAAGGATGAGACCGATTACCTGATGGCTGAATCGACAAAGATGACTCTCGACGAGTTCTTGGTAAATGAGACCTTGAAACGCGCATTCGCAAGAAGTCTGGAAATTATCGGCGAAGCGGTAAAGCAATTATCGACTGAAATTATTCTTGAGAATCATAATATTGATTGGAGAAGAATTGCCGGTATGAGGGATAAGCTGATACACGGTTATTTTTCAGTAGACTATTCATTGGTTTGGGATATTGTCATAAATAAAATACCGGAATTTCGAATGAACATTGAATATCTATTATAGAAGTCTGGCCTCAAACACTTCGCCTCTCGAGCTCCACTCGGGTGACTTCGAAAAGGAGGGCTTCTTCGCCCGTTGCCGAAATGACGGCTCCATTCCTCGCAAACCCATCGAAACATAGACTATTGTTCATGATTCCCTCCGTATGGCAGATGATAGTGGTCGCATCCGACAAGGCATGTCATACTTTATAGGGTTTTTATGAACAGACTCGATAGGACGATGGGCATACTTCTCCTTCTCCGCAGCGGGCGCGCGGTCTCGGCGACGGAGCTCGCCGCTCGATTCGAGGTTTCCGCCCGTACTGTCTACCGCGATGTGGAGGTCCTGAGCGGGCTTGGAGTGCCTATATACGCCGATATGGGGCGGTCGGGCGGCTTCCGGCTTCGACCGGGTTACTTTCTTCCGCCGATCACGCTCGGATCCGAAGAGGCGGTCTCCCTGCTCCTCGGTCTGATCCTCATGCGCCGGTTGAGAGTCGTCCCCTTCCCCCAAGAGGCCGATTTCGCGGAACGCAAGCTCATGGCCGCTCTGCCCGAGGATACCAGGAAGCTCATGACGCGAGTCTCCCGGATCATCGGCTTCGAACGTGTCCCGGCCGACCCCTTCCATCGCGAGCGCGACGATCCGCAAATCACGGAACACTCGCTCAAGGCAGAGGGCGAGATCGTCGGTCGCTTCCTTCGGGCCATTCTCCAGCGGTCGCGGGTGAGGTTGAAATACCACTCGCCCTACCGGACCCCGGAACCGTGGCGCGAGGTGGAACCCTGCGGCATTCTATGGGATCGCGACCGTTGGTATCTCGTCGGCCGCACGGCCGATTCGGCTCACGCGCTCCGCCAATGGCGGTCGGATAGAGTGGTCGAGCTCGGAAGCGGTCCATCGCTCAAACCGACCGCAGATGATTTCGACGTCGCGGAGATTCTGGATCGCAGATGGCTGAGATCGGCGATGGAAGGGTGGCGCGCGAACTCCCGGGTCAAAGTCGCCCTATCTCTCGAGCAGGCGGAAAGACTGAAACGAGATTGGTATTACGGAAACGCCGCCTTCGAGGAGGCCCCCGACGGACGGATCATCATGTCCATAGGCGAAAGAGATCCCATGGGCATCGTCGATCTCGTCAGATGGCTCGGTCCGGGAGCTGAGCTGCTCGAACCGGCCGCCTGGCGCGAACAGGTCGCGAACACGCTTCGAGAGATGCTCGCGACATACGAAGCTCCCAATCGATGAGCTCGCCATGCCCGTCGCCGAATCCTCAAACGGGGTTTCAGGCAGGACGAATGCTCTGAAGATCAGGATCGGAGGTGAAGCTTGTGAATACTGTACGGACAATAGCGCCCGGCATCGTCTTGGAGCGTGATGTGCTCGTGACAATGCCGGACGGGGTACGGTTGGCGGCCAATGTCTTTCGACCGGCCAAAGCGGGAGCGTACCCGGCCATTCTATCCGCCACGCCGTATGGCAAAGACATACTGCCGGACCGCAGGTTCATGTTCTTCATGCGCCTGGCAGGCGTTCGCTTCGGCAAACTCAATTGCTCCAGATGGACGGGATTTGAAGCGCCCGATCCGATTTACTGGGTGCGTCGGGGATACGCGGTGGCCCAGGCGGACGTGCGCGGCATGCATCAGAGGGCTCGGCCGGCGTATTGAGCGATCAGGATGCGGAGGACTTTGCCGCCTTTATCTCCTGGGCGGCAGGCCAGCAATGGTGCAACGGCCGCGTGGGCCTACTCGGCGTATCGTACCTGGCAATGTCGCAGTTTCGGGTGGCGGCGCTGCGGCCGCCGGCGCTCGCGGCCATCTGCCCGTGGGAAGGCGTCACGGACCAATTCAGGGAGTTGGCGTTTCAGGATGGCGTACCCGAAACCGCCTTTACGGCAACTTGGTGGAAGCGGCGGCTCGTACCCAGTCACAACCGACGCTTTCCGATGGCCGAGGACTTGCCGGCAGATATCCATAGTCACCCCTTCGACGATGGGTATTGGGCCGGCAAGCGGCCTGCACTTGAAAAGATCGATGTGCCGGCGCTCATCTGCGCCAGCTGGTCCGACCATGGTCTTCACACGCGTGGCTCTTTTATCGGCTACGAACTGATCCATTCGCCGCAAAAGTGGCTGTTTACCCATGGCCGACGAAAATGGGAGACGTTCTACACCCCTGAAGCTGTGGCGGTTCAGACGGCTTTCTTCGACCACGCTCTCAAGCAACAGCCTAAGGCCATGGAAGGTATCCCGGCTGTGCGACTGGAGCGCCGGCGGGCGTGGTACAAGGCCGATGTCCGCGGCGAGCGCGCCTGGCCCCTTCCCGGAATCCGGCCCACGCATTTGTACTTGTCAGTCCCTTCAAGGGAGCTTGTTCCACAACAGCCAAAATCGGTCGCCGTGGCTTCGTACGATTCGGCGGCGCGGGACGGCCGCGCAAGCTTTGCCCACATCTTCGATCGCGACACGGAGCTGACCGGAGGCATGAGGCTCACGCTTTGGGTCAGCACCTCGGACACCGACGACCTCGACCTTTTCGTTACCGTTCACAAACTCGACAGAGCGGGACGCGAAGTCTATTTCCCCGGCTACAACGGCTATGCCCGCGACTGCGTGGCCAAGGGTTGGCTTCGGGCCTCTCATCGCGAGCTCGACCCAGCCCTCAGTACACCGCTTCGGCCTTGGCATACCCATCGAAAGGCGGAGCCAGTCCCGCGCGGTCAGACTGCGGCCGTGGACATCGAAATCCTGCCCTCCAGTACGTTGTTTGAAGCCGGCACCTCGCTTCGGCTCGATATCCAGGGCCACGATGCCGCACGCTATCCGTCGTTCGCGCACAAGCAAACCGTCAACAAAGGCGTGCATCGGATCCACTGCGGCGGAGAGTTCGATTCGCAACTTGTGGTTCCCTGGCTTACACCGCCTTAGGATCCTTCTCGTCGACAATTTCCCAGCCTCTGCCGCCGGCCGCGCCTCGGTACGTGCAACACCCGAACTCGGTAATTAGAGCTTGCCGCTCTTGCTTTTCTTGGCGATGTCCGATATCTTGATGATATCATGAGGATATCGGGGGCAGGTATGAAAGACACGCTAGAGACAAGGCTTTGGAGGGTCAACGGCTTCATCGCCCTGGCCGTCGAATTGGCCGTCCTGTGGTTTGCGACGAAACTTCTGCGGGCCACCGTCCCGCCGACCTTCTTCCCCGCTCTGTGGATCTATGTCATCGCGGCCGTCGCGACGAGGGGCTTCTTCATTATCCAGCCCAATGAGGCCAAGGCATTCACCTTCTTCGGCAACTATGCCGGCTCGTGCCGCGCCCCCGGATTTCACTGGACCAATCCCTTCACCAAGCGCAAACCGGTCTCGCTGCGCGTACGCAACTTCGCGAGCCAAACCCTCAAGGTGAACGACGCGAGCGGCAATCCCATCGAGATAGCGGCCGTCGTCGTCTGGCGCGTCCTCGACTCGGCCAAAGCGCTCTTCAACGTCGACGATTACGAGTCCTTCATCACGGTCCAGGCCGAGACCGCGATCAGAAATCTCGCGGGCCGGTTTCCCTACGACGCCCCGGCCGAAGTGGAGTCCCTCCGCGGCAGCCAGGACGCGGTAGCCGGAGAGCTGCGCGACCAGCTTCACGACAGGCTCTCGACCGCGGGCATCGAGATCGACGAGGCTAGGCTCTCACATCTCGCCTACGCCCCCGAAATCGCCCAGGCCATGCTCCGCAAGCAGCAGGCCGGCGCGGTGATCGCGGCTCGCCGCCTCATCGTCGACGGGGCGGTGGGCATGGTGAAGCTCGCGTTGGCCGAGCTCGAGGAACAGGGCGTAGTCCAGCTCGACAACGAACGGCGCGCTTCGATGGTCAACAACCTTCTCGTCGCCCTCGTCTCCGAGTCCGAAGCCCAGCCCATCATCAACACGGGCAGCCTCTACGCCTGAGCGGCCGATGGGTCCCTCGGAGCCGGATGGGGGCGGCGCAGGGGCTCCCGAGCCCGGCGACACGAAGAAACGGTTTCTCCTCAGGCTCGATCCGCTCGTCTACGCCGCGCTGGAAAAATGGGCTGCGGACGAGATTCGGAGCGTGAACGCCGAAATCGAGTTCCTGCTGAAGGATGCCCTTAGGAGAGCGGGACGGTTGAGGAGATGATATCCCGGTCTTGCCGACCCTCGTTGTCACAGTCCTAGGAGCATCGCAAGCCTCGTCCAAAGGAGGCGGACGATGAATCTGGGCGGAAACGCTTTGAAAGCGGGTGCGTCCTTTGGAAGAACCGCGCCCTCGGGCTTGAACCGGGTCTGGACACGCATCTGAACTGGCGGTATCGGACCCAGGAGTCTGTCTCGGTAGAGTGAGAACCAATGCCCTTTCTCGTACTCGAGGTACATTGCCGAGTTACAACACGAGGCCACGACTCTTTTGGTAAACCGTTCTCCCTCCAGGCGGTGGTCCCGGAGCAGTTCTTTACCTTTCACGAAAGAGACCTTGTCCTTTCTGTAGAGGACGTAGGGAGTCCCTCCATCTTCCCCGAGAATCCGAGGCGCGCCTGGAAGCGATTCCAATTGGCGTGATGCCCGTTGACAATCGTCGCAGTAGCAGACGCTTGCCAGGATGGGTTTGCCTTTCGCTTCGAACTCTACCCGACCACAGGAACAGCGAACTACCATCGGAATCTCCTTCACGTTTCGTCGTGAGTTTTTCCTCGGGAACGCCGTGAAGGCCAGACGTCCTGCTCGTCCAGTTCGCCGCACCGGCGTCTTGCCCGCCCTGCCGGGCGCACAAAAGAAACCGGCCGGCTGATAAGGCCGGCCGGAAGATCGCGTCAGGACGCGTCCTTTTTCAAGGGCCCGAGGCCCCCGGAAGTTCTCGACTTTCTACAGGTCCCAAGCCCTCATGGAGTGTCCATTCATCGACAACCTCCTTTTCCGCACTGATATGGCGGATCGTTCAGATATGCCGGCACTTAAAAATATGCCATGGTCTCGGCCGCCGGTAAAGCGGAATCGTCGGAAATCGATCGATACCCGAACCTGTTCTGGTCCATCGTGAGCGAAGTAGACGTGGCCTTCCCCGTGGTAGCCTCTCTGGTGGGGGATCCGCGGATCGTGTCCGATTCTTTGCCCGCCGGCCGCTATGCCACTGCACTGTTTGTCGAGCATCCCGAAGAGCCGGATATGAGCACATGGAAAACGGAGCTGGCATTCCTGACAGCCGAGACGCCGGACCCGATGGCCTTTTCGTGAATGGAACTAGCTCTTTGAAAAAACTGCGGCAAACTCCTTCGCAAAGTGGTGGTCGGAGACAGCATAATCCGGGGGTAGCATCAGGGATGCGGCATCTGCTCCAATGAACGCCGAGATCAGGAATTGGGCGTCTTCCGCCAATCCTATAGACGCGGCAGCGCCAAGCACCTCGATCTCCTTTCGTCGCTCCTCCCTGTGACTGACAACCGACAAAGCGTGACCCCTTTGTTCGAGCTCCTTCGTCAGTGGCATGCCTAGGTGTCCTAGCGATCCGGTAATCACGTCCGAATCGGGGGCGATGGTGCCACATATCGCCATTGCTCTACGTGCAATGCATGAGCGCGTCTCCTGTCGTTGGACGGTTGAGGATCTGGCTGGGGTGGCCGGCATGTCCCGCTCCGCTTTCGCAGGTGGCCGAGAAAATCGGGTATGATTCACAACCTCCTCCAGTATGCCCAAGGACTTGGTCGCCAGTCCGGAATCCTCCTGGGTTGCGTGCCCCGATCCGAACAACTTCCCTGCATCCTCGACGGCCAGCGCCTCGAACGTAAGAGGATGTGAAGCCTCGTCCCGACCCTGACCGCGTACCTTGAGGTCGTCCATCACGGTTCTCTCTCAGCGTCGACAGGCTGTATCCGCTTTGCAGGCGGGTGGTTTCACCTGCTTGTCCGACTCAACTACTTATTCCACCCTCTCTTCAAAAGGTGGAACACTACATCGAGGGCTTCCCGGGGGGATTCGGATTCCATTGCCCAGTTCGTCCCCATCTGGATGAGATGGGCGATGGCAGCGGCCTCTTCAATGCCGGTCTTCTTCTCTTTCCGAATGACCTGGGCCAGCGTTTCGGCCCTTCCCATCCAGACCCGTCTAGAGTATTCGGCAAGCTCGGGTGTCGCCTTCGTCAATTGGTGAAAGGCAGCGGACGCCTCAGAGAACACCTTGTTCTCCGGGAGGTCGAACCCATAGACGGACAAATAGAATCGGTGGAGGGAGTCCATAATCGAGCTCCCGGCCGGCCTCGATGTGACGGCCCTGACTAGGCCTTCGTCATACTCCTCGATCTCGTCGAAAACCATGGATTCTTTGCATGGAAAATACTTAAATACCGTTGTTACCGAGACTTCGGACAATTGGGCAATCTCGGCTACAGTGACGTTGTCATAGCCTTTCTCGAGAAACAGTCTGAGGGCCGTATCGCCGATCACTTTTCGAGTCTTGGCCTTCTTCAGCTCGCGCAATCCCATCTTAATGTGTCCTTTTTCGTTTTGGTCTTCCTGAAGAGAATATGGGGCCAGGATCAGAAAAGTCAATATAAAATGAAGTGAATCTATATATTGTGTCACTATATAAATGTAGTAACTTGACATTTCCAATGTACTGAGCATATAACGGAAACGAAAGCGATCACCCGAGTGGGTGGGCTTTCAAAGGAGCTTTTCATGAAGGCAGTTCAATTCAATGAATATGGCGGCCCCGAGGTTCTGCGGGTGGTCGACGCCATCGAGCCGCATGCCGGTCCCGGACAGCTGCGGATTGCCGTCCGGGCTGCCGGGGTCAACCTTTCGGACCTGATGAAGATCCGGGCCGGCACCTGGAAGGGCCAGCCGATTCCGCTTCCTTCGGGCGTCGGGGTCGAGGGAGCGGGCGTCGTGGATGAAGTCGGCGAAAACGTCTCCGACGTTTCCATCGGAGACGCCGTCTTCGGCTACGGTTTCGACATGTTGGCGCAATACGCGGTCCTGAGACCCTGGGGCTGGGCCCGCAAGCCTGACGATCTGAGCTTCGAAGAGGCGGGCGGGTTCCCGGTGGTCGTCGAAACGGCAACGCGTATCCTTGCCCAAGTCGGGGTGAAGGCCGGTGAGACGCTTCTGGTGAGCGGAGCCTCCGGTGGCATCGGAACCGCGGCGGTCCAGTTCGCGCGTTACCGCGGGATCACCGTGATAGGTACCGCGAGCGCCCGGAACCAGGATTACCTGCGCGCTCTCGGCGCCATCCCGACGACCTACGGACCGGGCCTAGTTGAACGGGTCAGGAAGCTCGCGCCGACCGGCGTGAATGCCGCCCTCGATATCGCCGGCTCGAGCGTCATCCCCGAGCTGATCGAGCTGGTCGGCAATCCTTCCCGCGTCGTCTCCGTTGCCGATTTCACCGCGCCACAGTACGGTGCGCAGCTGTCTCTCGCGGCTCAGAGGAATCCGGAGCTGGCCTTGGTCGAGGCGGCGCGGCTGTATTCGAAAGGTGCTTTCCGCCTGCCCTTGGGACAGACCTTCCCCCTCGCCCAAGCCTCAGAGGCGTACAAACTCTGCGCCGAAGGGCATACCACGGGCAAGCTGGTGATCACTGTCTCCTAAAGGAGATCATGCATACAAATCCATATACGCAATTCATGACGGCTGATCCGACAATCCGCGAAAGCCGCCGGCGTCGCACAATCCTGATTGGGGTGTGCACTGCCCTCATGGCAGTCATGGCGTCGGCGTCCGGACTGAATGTCGCCCAGCCGCAACTCGCCCTCGCATTCGACGCATCGCAAAGCGACATCCTGTGGATGATCAACATCTACACCATCACCCTGGCCGCGTTGCTGTTGCCTCTCGGCGCAATCGGCGACCGCTGGGGTCGCAAACCTGTCCTGATCGCGGGCCTGGTCGTCTTTGGCGCGGCAAGCGCGGCGGCGGGTCTGGCCCCCACTACCGAGGTCATGCTCGCCGCGCGATTCCTCTGCGGCGTCGGCGCGGCGATGATCATGCCCGTCACCCTCGCGGTCATTACCTCGACCTTCCCGGCCGAAGAGCGTTCCAAGGCGATCGGCGTGTGGTCCGCCGTCGCCGGTGGCGGTGGCATCCTGGGGATGTTCGTGTCGGCCCTCCTGGTAGACGTGGCCAGTTGGCGATGGCTCTTCGTCCTGCCGGTCGTTCTCGTCCTCGCGGCCCTCCCCATGGCGCTGCGAGCCATCCCGAACTCGCGCGAAGTACCCGAGCACAAATTCGACCTCGTCGGTGCGCTGACATCCCTGGTCGCCGTGGTCGGGTTCATCTTTGCTCTCACCGAGGGACCCGAACAAGGATGGACCACTCCCGTAACCCTGCTGAGCCTCCTGTTCGGCATCGGCGGAGCCATCGGTTTTGTGCTGTGGGAACTGCGTCAAGCGGCCCCGCTGCTGGACGTCAGGCTGTTCCGAACGCGGGCCCTTGCTAGCGGCTCGGTGTCGCTGCTCGCGGTCTTCGGCGTGCCGTCAGGGATCTTCTTGGTTCTCTACCCCTACTTCCAGGCGGTGCTCGGCTGGTCCGCTCTAGTCTCTACCCTCGCGTGCATGCCGATGCTCGTGCTGATGATAGCCTGCTCCGGCCTCGCCCCGCGACTGGCGGGCCGGATCGGAGTTCGCCTGGCGATGGCGACCGGGATATTCCTGGGCGGTGCCGGATTGGCCCTCATGGCGATCCTCGTCTCGGTCGACGGCGGCTACCTTTCTATCCTGCCGGGTTATGTCGTCATGGGACTCGGCATGGGCCTAGCGATGACCCCCTCCACCGAGGCCATCACCTCGTCACTGCCGCGCGAACGGCAAGGTGTCGCCTCCGCGCTCAATGATATCGCCAGGGAATTCGGCAGCGGCCTCGGCATCGCTCTGCTGGGAGCGGTCTTGACCGCCGGATACGGCAACGCGATCAACTCGCATCTGGTAGGAGTTCCCGCCAGCGCCGCCGACACCGCCCGCAAAGGCATAGCCAGCGCTCTCTCAATCGCCGACGAAGACGGCCCCTACTCGAAAGCGCTGTTCCGGTCCGCGCAAGAGTCATTCGTCCAGGGCTGGCGGCAAGCCATGTGGGCGGGGGTCATCGTGATGACGATCGTGCTTGTCTACATTCTCGTTCGAGGTCCCGAGCGCGCAAGTTCGCAGTCGCACAGGCCCACCACGCCGCCTTCGATCGCTCCTTGAGGACCGGCTCTCCTTAATTCATGGCCATGGATTCCGTTGCCGTTGAAACGGGTTCCTTCAACTACACGACCTCCACTTCGGTGACATGAATTTAGGATTCTAATATTACCCACAAGTTCCAGAAGCGCCTAATGCATCAAAATATCTGTTCAAGAGCCAGTCCGAGGAGGCTCAAAGTCAGCGCGTAAAAGGTTGTATAGTTGAACGCGATTTTTGATTCCAGTTTTCTGATAAATTTTCGTAAAGATGGTTTTCCACCGTCCGCGTAGAGATAAAGAGCCTCTTTGCGAGCTCATCATTGCTGAGCCCCTGTAGCAGGGCCGAAACCACCTCGAGCTCTCGCTCACTTAAACCAAATCGCTCGGCAAAGAAAGGCGACGGTACATCACCGACCACGTATTTCGGCCTCCTGAAGCTGTTGTGTGCATGCAGCATGGTCGATATCGATGCGGCTCCGATCAATACGAGAAGCCCGAGGCTTGTGAAACCCGAGAATGACAACAGGTTGAACTCTTCAAGTACTATTACGGGAAGGAGAATCGACATCGCGCAGATTTGGGCGATGACAGCTTTATACAGATTTCTGTCTGGCAACCGGGACTGGAACGCCATGGTGAGACCGAGAGCTATGGCGATCAGGGCGAACAGGGTAACCCGCAGTAGATTATGCGACAATGCCGGCGCCAACAGGGCTGTGTTCCATATCGAGGCGACGCGGAAGATCGCGAGCGCAGCAATAATGCCCGTGGCGATATCGAGGAGGCGGTAGACGAACGGCCGTCGCACCGTCCCGAAGGCTGCGACGAGAAATCTTGGTAAGGAGTGCGCAACGAGAATCGTGCCCAGCACCGACCATGCGATGTGTAAGACTCCCGTTGATGCGATGTCATCTTCGACCCCGGCGATGGAGGCCAGATTAAAACCCAGGACGCTCATGGCGAAACAGGACAGCCCGGCCATGCATATCGACTGCCATAAGGCAGCCCTATGCCGGTAAATACCAAAATAGCTGAGGCACAGAGTCGTCGCGGATGTCGCGAGGAGGAGGACGACGATGGAAGCGTACAGACCTTGTCCCGCCACGATGGGGAGAAAGTACAGCATTAGCCATGCAGCTGCCAAGATGGCCTGCACGGTCGCCTCGGATCGGCAGGCTAGTCAAAGAAAAGAGGTGGATATCTGCAATCAAATGAGTGGATTTACGCATAGCCATGCGACAGTGAAGCCGCTTATAAATTCGGATGGTTCACCGGCATCCGATGCCACCCGTGGAGGTCAGAGTCATGACAATCTCAGCCCAGCTTATCTCAAGCGGGATACAATTCTTGGAAGGAGTCGGCGTCGGTTCTTTCGGTGGGTTCATCTCGGGACTCCTCGGCATCACCGCGGGAGGGGTGCTTGTTCCGGCCATCGTCATCATCCTTGGATTTAGCCAACACCGCGCCCAAGCCCTGTCCCTCGCCGCCTTGCTTCCCCCAACCAGCATTCACGGCGTCCTCCAGTATCGAAGACGGGGGCATGAGATCTCACCTCGCGAAGTCACGCTGCTGGCGCTCGCCTTCTTGGCCGGCTCTTTCTGCGGTGCGTCGATCGCGGGCGTGATCTCCGACCGCCCATTGCGCTGGATGTACGTCGGGTATCTGGTGCTCCTCACTCTCCTGCTGATCCTGCGGCATAAGGATGGACCTGAAGCTCCCGACAGAGAGGAGGACATAGTATCTAGCCGATCTGAAACTATGGCCTTGCTCATTATCGGCTTGATCGCGGGAATTTCATCCGGGCTGCTCGGTATCGGCGGCGGGCTTGCCATCACCGTCGGCATGGCCGGCCTTATGGGTCGGCCTCAACACCAGGCTCAGGCCTTGAGCCTGGCGGTATGCTTGCTGCCGACAGGTCTCCCGGGGGTCTGGGTCTATGTATCGCGCGATCCACACTTCCCTTGGATTCTTCTCATCGGCCTGGTACTGGGCCTGTTGCTCGGGACTTCCGTAGGGGCGAAAGCGGCGACGAGGCTTGAATCCCGGCAGTTGAGGTACGGTCTTTTGGTTCTGATATCGCTGAACGTCGTCCTGATGACCTGGGAAGCGATCAAAGTATAACGCGTTGTTTCGCGCGCTAGAGTCTGGGCTCTCTGAAAGTAAAAGGCTCTTCGCCGACCACCTCGTGAAGTTGATGCTCCCAGTTATCTGCTTTCTGAAACACCGTGCCGGAAATGAAAATCGCAAAGGCGGTCGTTTCCATTGAGGAGCGGAGCGGGACAGGAAGCTTTCATCCGGGATGTTAGAAAATCAGGAACGGACTCGTGTAGGCGATGCAGGGCCGCGCTGGGACGGTCGATGAATCGATTAGGAAGATCAGGTTGCGCCAGTAGCCGGGGGCGGCTCAGTGTGAAGCGACAGCGTCGACCGCTGCGCCGTCACTCGTCACTTTCAACCGACATTCAAGCGGTGTCAGAACACAAACGGAATCAGCCTCCAGCTCTTGGACATGTAGTCCAAGTATTCATTACCGAACGTTTCCATGAGCATCCGCTCTTCAGTCATAATTCTTCTAACGAACGTCGGAATAAGCACAGCCAAGATGATCGCGGTGGTTATACCGTTAGCGGTTGCGACGGCCGAACCTACAAATAGCAGAATGTCGCCCAGATACCCTGGATGACGGAAGGATCGATAAATTCCGTAAGAGATTACATGCTGCCCCTCGCGCATTTGGAGTGTTCTTGTAAAGAATTTCCCGAGGGTCCTCATAGCAACCACACGAATAGAAAATCCACCAGCCATGAGTAAGCCGCCGACGATAGTGAACATAAGGTGAGGCTCAATAACGCCAAAATGGAACTGATCAAGTATGGCGGTGAGAAATAGAAGAAGCCAGGAGGAAGGGAATGCAATCCCTATCAGCTTGGTTGTACCCTTGTCGTGTTGAGTAGGTTCCCTCGATTTTGCGATAGAGTCCTTGCGAAGGAGAGGGTCAACTCCTACATAGATTCCCAGATTCATAACCGCTACAACCAAAGAAATAAAAGCTGAATCACGCAAAATCTGCCTCCGCCATCCAAGCTGACAAAACAAATTCTACACTCTGAATACATATTGGAAAAGGAAGTATTTTGGGCCAAGATCTCCCATTTGGCTCCTGTCTCACTGTCTCCGTGGACATTGCATCTTCGCGCGCATTCCTGTCTCGCACATTCCGCTGATTATTCAAGCGCCCGAGCCGACCCCTACCGTGGCTTGACACATTACAAAGGTACCTGTATATTCCAAGACAGAAGGTACCTTCATACTAAGTTCGATACGGAGGAACGATATGGACAACGATAAACATGATCTTCTCGAGCAGCTTTTCCATCTGGCGGGCTTGCTGCGCCGCAGGACGATGCAGATGCACGGGGAGCGCGGCCCCCTGAGTTCGCGGCATCAGGGGCAGGGTAGGGTTCTGGCCCTCCTCAAGCTTAAGCCCGAAGTCAGCCAAAAGGAGCTCTCCACCATACTGGATATTCGATCCCAGTCCTTGGGCGAGCTCCTCGCCAAGCTCGAGCGCCAGGGATACGTGACACGGACGCCCTCGGAAGAGGATCGCCGCGGCATGAATATCAGCCTGACCGAGGCCGGTAAGATCGAGTCGGAAAAGCAGGACGAGAAGGCCGATTTTGACTCCTTCTTCGACTGCCTCGAGACCGAGGAGCAAAAGAAGCTCGGCGAGTCTCTCGAGCGCTTGAGCCGGCGTCTCGAGGAAGAGATTGCGGCTGCCGGCGGAGAGGGCGATGTGCCGTCGGCCTTCGGCGCGTGGCACAGAGGCTTCGGTCGCCCCGGCGGATTCCCCGGCTTCGACCGGGGCCATGGCGGGGACAGGCGACCGCACTTCGGCGGTCGCGGCTTCGGGCGCCCCACGGCGGAGGACGAGTAGGATGTAGGCTCCGGCGCATCGGCGATAAATCGTTTTCGACTCGCTTCCCTAAATAAAGCGAATTGACTCGGGCGCCTTTAGCAGGGTGCCGACAAACTCGAAGCTTGTCAGCACCCTGTTAGGCGCCGCGATGCCGGGATCCATATCCCGCAGGGAAAGGTGCATACCTTGAAGCGACTGACTAAATATCTCTTGCCCTACCTGGGCATAATTATTGCGACTATCGGCCTTCTCTTCGCGCAGGCGAACTGCGATCTCGCCCTACCGGATTACATGTCGAGGATAGTCGACATCGGCATACAGCAGGGCGGCGTCGAGGACTCGGTGCCGGCGGCGATGCGGCAGAGCACCATGGAAAGGCTCGAGCCGAGCATGGACGAGACAAGCGCCAAGCGCCTCTCGAGCGACTACGCGTATATCCTGCCGGGAACGGAAGCGGCCAAAAAGTACGCCGGCACGTATCCCGCGGCGGCGAGGGAGGGCATCCGCATCTTGAGGAAAGCGGACGAGGCCGAGCGCGCATGGCTCGATGAGACGCTGTCCAAGGCCATGGCCGCCGCCTCCGATTCGCGAAGATCTCTGCCGGAGACGGGAAGGGGGGCCCGGGCGGGTACGGCGGCGGTCAAGGCCGAGTATCTGGCATTGGGCATGAGTGAAGCATCCATCCAACGTGGCTACTTGCTCGCGACGGGCGGGATGATGCTCATCCTAGCCCTGCTCAGCGCTCTCGCCGCAGTCCTCGTGGGCTACTTCTCCTCGCGGCTGTCCGCGGGGCTCGCGAAGGATCTACGATCGGCGGTCTTCGCCAAGGTCGAGGGCTTCTCCCAGCGAGAGTTCGACCGGTTCTCCACCGCCTCGCTGATAACGAGGACCAACAACGATGTGATGCAGGTGCAGATGATCGTCGTCATGCTGATACGCTCGGTGGTCTATCCTCCCCTGATCGGCGTAGGCGGCATCATCCACGCCCTGGGCAAGAACGCTTCCATGTGGTGGGTCATCGCCCTGGCAGTGGCCGTTCTCGTCTCCCTCGTCGCGATCATCTTCAAGATCGCGGTGCCGAGGCTCAAGATCGTCCGCACGTTGGTCGACCGCCTGACGCTCGTGAGCCGAGAGCGGCTCACGGGCTTGATGATCTCCCGCGCCTTCAACACGCAGGCGATCGAGGAAGAACGCTTCGACAGGGCGAACGAGGATCTGACGCGTAACTCGCTCTTCGTGAACCGTGTCATGGCCTTCATGATGCCGACAATGATGCTCGTCATGAATGGAGTCTCTCTCCTCATCATCTGGATAGGCTCGAAGCAGGTCGCGCAGTCGGCGATGCGCGTCGGCGACATGATGGCCTTCATGCAATACGCCATGCAGATCGTCATGGCTTTCCTCATGATGTCGATGATCTTCGTCATGCTGCCGAGCGCGGCGGCCTCGGCCGACCGCGTAGCCGACATCCTCGACACCGAAGCCTCGCTCCGCGATCCCGAAGAGCGCAAGTCCTTCGACGGCGCCTTTTCGGGAACCGTGGAGTTTCGCGACGTGTGCTTCAGGTACCCGAACGCCGAGGAGGATGCGCTGCGCGGCATCAGCTTCACGGCGCACCCCGGTCAGACGACGGCCATCATCGGCGCGACCGGCGCGGGGAAATCGAGTATCGTGAACCTGGTGCCGCGCTTCTACGATGTCGGCTCGGGCTCCGTCCTCGTCGGAGGAATAGACGTGCGCGAGCTCGGCCAAGGCGAGCTTCGCGAGAAGATAGGCTATGTCCCGCAAAAGGCCAGTCTGTTCTCCGGGACGATAGAGTCCAATCTCCGCTTCGCGGACGAGAACGCCACGGAGGAGGATATCGGCTCCTCTTCCGCCATCGCCCAGGTCGCCCAGTTCATCGACTCCAGCCCCAAGGGCATGGCCACGGCCATCGCCCAAGGCGGCGACAACGTCTCGGGGGGGCAGAGGCAGCGTCTGTCGATAGCGCGAGCCCTCGTCAAGAGGCAGCCTATCCTGATATTCGATGACTGCTTCTCGGCCCTCGATTTCAAGACGGACTCCGCCCTGCGCAAGGCTCTCAAGACGAAGAGGAAGGAGAGCACGATCATCATCGTCACGCAGCGCGTGGCGACGGTGATGCAGGCCGACCAGGTGATAGTCCTCGACGAGGGCAAGGTGGTCGGCTCAGGCGACCACGCATCATTGATGAAAGACTGCGAGACCTACCGCGAGATCGCGACGTCCCAGCTCAGCCGGGAGGAAATTCTATGAGCGATATCGGTACAACCAGAAGCGGAGGGGGCCCCGCGAGGGGCGGGAATAGCCCGAGCGGGCATGGAGGCGGCGGCGGCTTCGGAGGCCGAGGCGGCGGCTTCGGAGGGGGCGGTCACGGGATGGCGATGAGCGACGAGAAGGCCCGCAACTTCAAGGGCACGATGCGCAGGCTCCTCGCCTACCTGGGAAGCTACAAGATCGCCATCATCGCCGTCCTGATCATCTCCCTCGCCTCGACCCTGTTCTCGATCCTCGGCCCCAAGATCCTCGGCACAGCGACGACGAAGCTCTTCGAAGGTGTCATGGCCATGGCCTCGGGCAAGGGCGGCATCGACTTCGGCGCTATCGGGCGGATCGTCCTCATTACTCTCGGGCTCTACATCCTCTCGGCGGCCTTCACCTACGTCCGGGGCTGGATCATGGCCGGCATCTCGACGAAGATTTCGTACAGGCTCAGGAAAGACATCTCCGAGAAAATAGACCGGCTGCCCCTCAGGTACTTCGACGCAACGACTCACGGCGAGCTTTTGTCGAGGATAACGAACGATGTAGACGCGATCAACCAGACCCTGAGCCAGAGCCTGATGCAGCTCATCTCTTCGGCCGTGACCGTCGTAGGCGTCGTCGCGATGATGTTCTCGATCAGCTGGATCCTCGCCCTTGTCGCGCTGGTCATCATGCCCATATCCCTTCTAGTCGTGACCGGCTTGGTCAAGAAGTCGCAGAAGCTTTTCAAGGAGCAGCAGGCCTACCTTGGCCAGGTCAACGGCCACGTCGAGGAAATGTACGGCGCTCACCTGGTCATCAAGGCCTTCAATGCCGAGAAGCGCAGCATCGAGGCCTTCGAGGGCTACAATGCCAAGCTCTACGGGGCGGCCCGGTCCTCGCAGTTCATCTCGGGCCTCATGATGCCCCTGATGTCCTTGGTTGCCAACCTGGGCTACGTGGTAATCGCCATTCTCGGGGGAAGCCTCGCGCTCAGGAAGATCATCACCGTCGGCGACATTCAGGCCTTCATCCAGTACATCAACTCCTTCTCCCATCCCCTAGCGCAGATCGCGAGCATCTCGAGCGTCCTGCAGCAGACGGCCGCGGCGGCCGAGCGCGTCTTCGAGTTCCTGGAGGAAGACGAGGAAGCCGATGAATCCGAAACCCCCGTCGAAATGGAAAAGCCGGAAGGCAGGGTAGAGTTCAAGAACATCCGCTTCGGCTATACGCCCGAGAAGCTGGTAATCAAGGATTTCTCCGCCCTTGCGGAGAAGGGGCACAAGATCGCCATCGTCGGCCCGACGGGAGCGGGCAAGACCACGATGGTCAAGCTCCTCATGCGCTTCTATGAAGCGGACTCGGGAGTCATTCTCGTCGATGGGGTGGATATCAAGGAGCTCCGGCGCAAAGACCTTCGCAAGCTCTTCGGCATGGTCCTCCAGGACACCTGGCTCTTCAACGGAACCATACGCGACAACATCCGCTACGGCCGTCCCGACGCCACGGAGGCCGAAGTGATCGAGGCCGCCAAGACGGCCCATGCCGATCACTTTATCCGCGCCCTGCCCCAGGGCTACGACATGGTCATCAACGAGGAGGCGAGCAATATCTCGCAGGGGCAGAAGCAGCTGCTCACGGTGGCGCGGGCCGTCCTTGCCGACCCTGCGATGCTGATCCTGGACGAGGCCACCAGCTCGATCGACACCCGCACCGAGCTTCTCATCCAAAAGGCCATGGACGAGCTCATGCGCAATCGGACGAGCTTCATAATCGCCCACCGGCTTTCGACGGTGAAGAACGCCGACCTCATTCTGGTCATGAAGGATGGAGACATAGTCGAACAGGGCAGGCACGAGAGACTCCTAGAGAAGGGCGGGCTCTACGCGGAGATCTACGAGAGCCAGTTCGACTCCTCGGTCCCGGCGGATGAGCGAGTCGCAGTCTAGTGGGCACCAATTGCGCGCGTCATGATGTAGGTTTGCTTGGAGTACCCACTTTCTCCTTATTCAGAGCACCTGACAACGACCTTACCCACGTTGATCTCGCCCCGTGAAAAAGCGTCAAAGGCTTGCTGCAAGGCCACAGGATCAAACGGAACGATTTTGGTGATTTCGGCCTTGAGTTTCCCTTCCTCGGTCCATCGAACGGCTTGCTCTAGACCTTGGATAACACCTGCTCGTGCTTGCGAATTCTGGAATTCAGGATCCGTCGTATATCGTGCGAGGTCGCCGATGACCATTTTGGCACCCCGGGCCTCGACCACCAAGGTCAGGTCCGGCACCCCAAATTGCTTCAACTGCGTAGCGGTTCCGAGCCGGATGTACTCGCCGCCCGAGGCAATCACCGCCGAGGACTGCTCGTAGGACGCCGCCGAGTTGGTCGGGTCATAGACCACGTCGACGCCCCGTCCGTCGGTCAGTTTGAAGATTTCATCGGCAACGACCTCTTTGGAATAGTCGATGACATGATCCACCCGGAGGCGATGGAGAAGGTCTAGCGTCGCCGGTTTGCCGGCGGAACCAATGACCTTGAGGCCATGGATCTTGGCCATCTGAGCCGCAAAGTGCCCAAGGCCACCGCCCGCGCCGGCGATGTAGATCCACTTGCCGCGGTGGCGCTGGATGTCCCCGGATAGGATTACGCTCTCGTATGCTGTCAGAAAGGCTATCCCGAAGGTGCTGGCTTCGGTCGCAGGCACCCGCCCCCGAGCTACGATTTTATCGGGATGGCTTTTGACGACTACATACTCGGCGTAACATCCTCCTTTGCCGATGCCGCCGAGAACGGGATCGCCTACTTGCAAGCCTTGAGGGCTCTCACCCCCCCGTTTCACGACCACACCGCTAAAGTCGAAACCTAGAATGTAAGGCTCAGGAAGTTGAAAGATATTTCTCTTCGCCAGCATGGGATCCATTTTGTTGATGGATGTGTAGTTTACCCGGACGAGAAGCTCGTCGGGGGCCAAGGACGAAATAGTCTTCTGTTGAAGACTCACGGGATCTCCTACATGCGAGATCGCAAGGGCATTGAAACTCAGGGGCAATGAGACCTCTGTAAGCGGCTTTGATGTATCTGAATCGGTAAATGGCATATGTTCGTCTCCTTTGATGGGAAAGTAGTACATTGACTTCGTACGGTCTATATTCTTGAGTCCAATTTATCGTCGTGATCGTCCAGGAGGGCTCGTGGACCCCCTTTCTGATGTTATTTCGCTCCTCAAACCTCACAGTTTTACCGGCAGCGGTTTTGATGTGGGTGGAGCCCACTCGGTACAGTTTCCCCGGTTTGAAGGCATCAAGTACTACGCCCTGGTCTCGGGTCGGCTTTGGTTATTGGTGGAGGGGACGTCGGAAGCGGTGCACCTGGATGCCGGAGACTGTGTGTTGCTCACCGGAGGACATCCCTGCCGTCTGACGACCGACCTGTCGTTGCCGGCAACCGACGCGGCGGTCTTTAAGTCGGCGATCCGGCACAATGGTGACATCGCCACTCTCAATGGAGGCGGAGATAGCTTGACCCTCGGCGGACATTTCTTAATCTCAGGCCTCCATGCCAATGTCCTCCTCGATCTCCTACCTCCCGTCATTCATATCCGCAAAGAGTCCGTTGATCCTACCTTTCATTGGTCCATCGATTTTTTGATGCGTGAGCTTCGGACCTCGCGACCCGGCAGCAGCCTGGTGGAACAGCACCTCGCCTCCCTGATTCTGATTCAGGCTTTACGAGTCTACTTGTCTGAAGGCTCCCATGGCATTTCCGGGTGGCTCTTCGCTCTTTCCGATGAAAAAATCAGCCGTGCGCTGATCGCGATCCATGGTGACCCGGCCGAACGATGGACTCTCCAGAAATTAGCCGCGATAGCGGGAATGTCCCGTTCCCTTTTCGCCCAGAGGTTCAAGGTGACAGTCGGTAGTTCGGCCATGGAATATGTGACCAAATGGCGGATGTTCAAGGCAGCGGAACGGTTGATGGACTTCCATGATCCCATCGCCGAGATTGCGCCCTCTCTCGGTTACGAGTCCGAGAGTGCCTTTAGCGCTGCCTTCAAAAGAGTCCTGGGATGTTCTCCAAGACAGTACGCTCGCAACCACGTAGGCTTCATGAATCGCACAGGCTTGGAATCTTCAGGGTCAACTCCCCTATCCTCGTCTGAAGGCTCCGATCCCGGTATCCGTTCCGGTGGGTGGTCCGGTCCTCCGTCCGCTCCCTGAGCCCGGCACCGAGCTTGGCTTCCGCCTCGGCTTCCACGAGTTTCTGAAACAAAACAGGTATCGGATTTCGAGCTTGTTGGCCCTCTTGTCCCCCGCGCCCCGCCTCGGATGCGGTTCCTGTTCGTCGCACCGGCGTCTTGCCCGCCCTGCCGGGCGCACAAAAGAAACCGGCCGGCTGATAAGGCCGGCCGGAAGATCGCGTCAGGACGCGTCCTTTTTCAAGGGCCCGAGGCCCCCGGAAGTTCTCGACTTTCTACAGGGCCCAAGCCCTCATGGAGTGCCCATTCATCGACAACCTCCTTTTTCCGCACCGATATGGCGGATCTTTCAGATATGCCGGCACTTAAAAATATGCCATGGTCTCGGCCGCAGGTAAAGCGGAAACGTCGGAAATCGATCGATGTCCGAAACCTGTTCTGGTCCATCGTGAGCGACAGCCGTATGTGGCGGTCCGAAGTCAGGTGACAATGGCGGAAATGGGGGCAGTCCTGCCGCTGCTGCTCCGCGAGGTGCCGACATGGCTCGAGCGGACCTTCTGTCCTGGGCGGAGGGACGGGGCATCAAATGGCACATGAACGGTCCGCGGTGGGGCGGACGAGTCGAATGGTACCTGTCCGATCCCGCCAAAGAGCCGGATATGAGCACATGGAAAACGGAGCTGGCATTCCTGACAGCCGAGACGCCGAACCCCGAGCCGAGGGGCTCTTTCACGGCGGAAGGCTACTGAGGTCATGGAGATCGACGAGTCGTTGGTGTAATTTCCCGCCACTTGGGTGGACAGCCCACCCCAAAGCCCCGCGTGTCGGAGGCGTCCATGGTGCGCGCAGCCCTTGGGCGCACTTCTCGTGATGCCCCAAGGCCTCATCCGGGGCTGATCATTCCTTCGAGTAAATTTCGCTACCGACTCGGCGGCAGCGAGCACTCTTTCCTCGATACCTTCGACCATTCCAGGAACTCCCGATCACCCATAGACCGTGATCCCCTCGGCGTCAATGATCGATTCGAAGCTGTTCGGACGCTTCGAGCGATCCATGAAGGAGCTCTCTTCATATACGATGAGATCGACCGGGTGCGGCATGTGGGGACCTTAATAGCCCGGTCGGTTATTACTGACCCGGCAATAAAACATTTGACGTGAGCATCGAAAAAAGGCCGCAGGGCTAAGCCCTTTTTCGATGCGATGACAGCTTTTCAATTGCCGGGTCAGTAAGGTCCCCTAGCAATTCCCCTGCGGGGATTGCAATTTTAATTTCCACTACCAGGTCTAAATCCTTCGCCTTTAGGCGAAAAGCTTTAGCAGGCAAAATGGAGAAGGGTAGTGTAAGATAGGGTATGGAATACCAACACGGAGCGCATTCAGTCTACGATATCAAATACCACATGATATGGGTAACAAAATATCGATATCAGATACTACGTGGAGAAGTGGCGCTGAGAGCGAGGGAACTAATACGGCAGACGTGTATGAGTCGAGATGTGACAATAATCCAAGGAAGTATAGGAAAAGATCATGTGCATATCTTGGTATCGTGTCCTCCCACGATGGCGCCGTCGAAATTGGTACAATACATCAAAGGGAGATCATCGAGGCTGATACAAGAAGAGTTTCCCCATCTACAAAAACGATACTGGGGACAGCATATGTGGGGAAGGGGATACTTCTGCTCAACGGTGGGAAGCGTGACAGAAGAAACGATACGAGCCTACATAGAGAATCAGAAGATGGAAGATGGGAAGGATAACTTCCAGGTAACAGACGAGTTTCAGTCGTGAACTTAAGGTGGTTATAAACCGCTGGTCTTTAAGTCGGCTTTAGCCGAAATAAAACGACTTTAGTCGTCCAGAAACCCACCGGCTTTAGCCGGTGCGTTGTTTAGTGGTCGACCTCGAAAAACTTCAGTTTTTCGAGGTCCTCATGTGTTCGAAAAGATCGAGGTAAAGTTCTTCCATCACTCGATCCGATAGTAGGCCCCGAGGGCGAAGAACTCGGCGCTTCCCGAAAGCCTGAGCTTTACGTAGACCGAGCTGAAGGCGTTGCGTATCGTGAAGTAGGAGATGCCGTGACCGAAAGCGATCTCCTCAGAGGAGATTCTCGGTGAGGCGCGCAGAAGAACCATACCTTACTTTAAAATCGCGTCTCGAACCTCCGCCGTTTCGTATCGGCCATCTTCTCCGATATTGAAACGATTCAGCCTTGCCTCCTTGGCTTTAAAATCCAATATTCTCGGACTCCTATGCGTTCGTTTTCGATGGGGAGAGAACCTCTGCAGAGAGATCGGGAACTCCGCGCACTCCCGCAGTCGTTAGCATATCAGGGCCGCAAAAAACAAGGAGGTCAGGCTCGACGACATTGCTCGCAACCCCGTCGTTCTCTTCGCCATTCTCGGGCGAGAGGGTGACGAATTGCGCGACCTAGAGCTTGCCGCTACTCCCACTATCGATTTTAACGTATCGTCAAAATCAGGATCCTTCGTCCGCCAAGCCCGGCGTCGTACTCCTTCCAGTTTTTCAGCGTGAACATTCTCATAGGATTATGGCGGCGGCGTTCTTCGTTATGTTTCTACGGAATGGCGCAGCATGATGCATTCGGATATGCTCTCGCATTTGCCCAAAGTCCGGTATACAAACCTGTCAGACGTTGAAGACAACGGGCATCCTTTTTATATATAGACCCTTCTCAGCGCACTCGAGCTGACAAGCCGCCACATTCTCACGGGAGACCGACATTTTGACCTTGCCCGCGCCGATCCAGGTACCGTAGTCATCGCTCTTGTGCCTGGCATTGGGATTGACGATCCTGACGATTGTCCAATCCAACTTCGAAGCCTCGAGAATGGGGCCGATGCCCACGATGTCCCTATAGGCGGGAGGAAAGAAGGCCTTGGCCATGACGCCCGGCATCAAAGTGATCAGCAGTTTCGGGTCTTCTTTGGCTTTTACCGTAGGCGTGGCCAGGGTGACGAGGCGCTTCACCCCCAGCTTCTCCATGGCCGCTACGATTAGGCGGTGGCCGTCCGCGATCGGCGTCTCCGTGGACTTCCTGGGGCTGGTCATGGAGGGACCGAGCGCGCTGATCACCGCCGCCGACAGCCATTTCTATCTGCGCCTTGTCGTCCAGGTTGCCCACTATGACGCTGAGCCCCTCTGCCTTACCGGGGAAAGCGTCAGGCTTGTGCACGTAAGCCGTCACCTGGTGCCCATGCTCCAGTGCCTTTTTCGTCACGAGTCCGCCGATGCCCCGAATATGGTAATCTTCATCTCGCTACTCCTTAATCCCGAGTTTCTTTCGGAACATTCCGATCATGTAGTCCCTGCGCTTGATATCGACGAAGTGAGGCGCTTGGCATTGAGGATCCCCGGCTTGATCGAGGCTAGGAATTCCGTCGCTGGTTCGGGCGGGAGCATGAGGACGATCGTGCCCTGTCCAAGAGGCTTGGCGATAGAGAACTTCGGATAATTCGTAGCTGTCGCGAGGATTACGATATCGAATGCGATTCTCTTACCGTCGGCCGATCGCTCTCCCATCTCGACAACCTCACCGAGGGTGAATGAGTCCCCGATGATATCCCTGTACGCCATTCGGGAGCGCTTCCCCGTTGCCTCGGAATCCACGGTCGCGTGGAGCTGGGCCGATGTGACCTCGAAGTACTCCTTCCTAATCCGCGAAACTGAAGCGAACCAGGCCTGATTTCTTGAGAGATTGCCGCGACCATTCCTGCGAATCCACCGCCTATGTGCAGTACAGTTTGCATTGGCCCCCCATGTTAAACAGTTCCATTTGGAACAGTTTAACATGGAGTACCTTCAAAGACAAGGGAATTTATTTTCGCATCAAGCATAAGATTCGGTCCAATGTTGAAACTATCTCTCCGACCTCTTTTCCCAATAGTTTCCCGCCCGATCCGGGGAAGAAGTCCGTCATCACGTTCACGAGACATTCATTTTGCGTGGAAGGGCATAAGGACAGAACAACTGTTCTCTTGTCCTTCAAAGAGACATCTCTCGTCACTACCTTCATCTCAGTCAACTCCGTTACCAGACGGGAGACGGTACTCTTTGGCCAGCCGAGCCGCGAGTAGACTTCCTGAAGGCTCGAATCCGGGTGGTTCGCAAGATCCTGAGCGACTGCCATCTGGGCTGCTGATAAACCCATTTGGCGTGCTTTCTTCTCTAGAGTGACATGAATGGCAACTTCTATTTCCATGAGTCTATCGAGAATTAGTTGCGCTCTCTGATTAACATTGACCATACCTTGAGGATACTGGTTCTTACCATTAGCGCCAATGTATTGCGCCCTCTTCAAGAGTCTGAGGACTCTCCGGCTGCGACCTTGTTCCCCGCCCGCGACATTTCCCCCCTTTGTACCACGCCTTTTCGCTTTTCGCCAGACAGCAAGGCCGAGCGAGCGTTTGTGGATCTCGGCCTTGGCATTGTCGGAGAAAACTGCAGACGGCCTCCCGGCGAGCGGGACGGCGTGGTCGATGTAGTCGCAGGTTCATTCACGAGGCGAAGCTGTTCCGGCAGGAGAGGGCACATTGCGGATTATCGAGATATGATCGATTCTTGTGGACGGAATAGAAAACGGACGTTTCTTCACGGTAAGGTTTTGTCGCCAAACACAACCGCCGGGAAGGAGAACGTCCGTGAGCAAGACTATCATCGAGACTCGAATCAAGGCAACGCCCGAGACCATGGGGGCGCTGGAAATCATCGTGCGTGAAGGGGCGAGGAAGATGCTGCAAGCCGCGTTGGAGGCAGAGATTGAGGAGCATCTTTCGCGGTTCAAGAATCTCGTCGACGAGGAGGGGAAACGTCTGGTGGTGAGAAATGGCGTCATGCCCGAGCGAACCGTGCTCACCGGAGCGGGGCCGATTGCCATCACGCGTCCCCGCGTGGATGACCGGGCATTGAGCGCCAGGGGAGAGCAGCGGTTCACGAGCCGGATACTCCCACCCTTCATGCGGCGGGCGCCAAGCATCGATACCCTCGTGCCGGTGCTGTATCTCAAAGGCATCTCAACCGACGACTTTCCGACGGCGTTGGAGGCGATCCTTGGTCCTCAGGCGAAGGGACTTTCGGCGAGTACCGTCGTGCGCCTGAAGGAGATATGGACCGAGGAGTACGGGGAGTGGTCGAGACGGGACCTTGCAGGGAAACGCTATGTCTACGTCTGGGCAGACGGCGTGTATTGCAATGCGCGGCTTGAGGACGAACGCGCCTGGCTGCTCGTCGTCATGGGCGCCGATTCATTCGGCAACAAGGAATTGCTTGCTGTATCCGATGGCTACCGCGAAAGTGCGCAGTCGTGGAAGGAGATTCTCCTCGATCTGCGCTCCCGTGGGCTTGAGAAAGCGCCGGTGCTCGCAGTATGCGATGGCGCGATGGGCTTCCAGGCCGCCGCCGCGGAGGTATGGCCAGAGACGCGTATCCAGCGGTGCTGGTTCCACAAGACCGGGAACGTTTTGGACAAGCTCCCCAAGTCGCTCCAGGCGAAGGCCAAGGGAATGTTGCATGACCAGTACCTTGCGCCCACCCGTGAGGACGCGCTCAAAGCCTTCGACCTCTTCGTCAATTCCTTCGGCGACAAGTACCCGAAGGCCGTGGAATGTCTGGTGAAGGACAAGGACGACCTCTTCGCCTTCTACGATTTCCCTGCCGCTCATTGGCTCCACCTGCGCACCACGAACCCCATCGAGTCGACCTTCGCGACGGTACGCCTACGCCACCGGCGAACGAAGGGCAACGGGACTCGCAAGGCAACGCTGGCAATGGTCTACAAGCTTTGCAGGGAGGCAGAACAGGGTTGGCGCAAGTTAGACGGATTCAAATTCATCCCACTCGTGGAAGCGGGAGTAAAGTTTGTGAATGGAGAGCGGGTTGATGAAGCGGCGGCCTGACCGGAAAATAGTTCAGATTTCCAATCCACAACTATTGACAATATCTCGGATTATCCGTGCGTTTCTGTAACCCGGAAACAGGCCACGAGAAGGGGAACGTGGAAAGCAAGGTCGGCTTTTACCAATTTATGTCAATTCATTTGGGGATAGGGAATGGGGATTATATCTTTACCGCTTGAGAATCCCTCTTTCGCATGGCGTGGCACCGTATCAATTTCTCCCCCAAAGCTATTCCAAGCCTCAATCGCCGAATCATTTCCTGGGCGTTATCAGATTAGGAGGACACCTATGACAGTAAAAGTCGCCCTAGTACAGGACAATATCCGTAATAATGGCGCGCTCGTTCCGCGAGTGGTCAAAAGGAACAAAGTCAGCTTCGATAAATTCCTCGGCTATCTGGAAAAGACTAGCGGTTTTTCGCAGAAGGATCTACGATCGGTCTTTCGTCAGTTCGCCGAAGCCATGGCATTCTTCCTGGCCGATGGGAGTGAAGTACAGACTCCCATAGGTACGATTAAATTTAGCGTCCACTTTCCGGGCATCAACGGCGTCAGCCCAGGGGCGGATCGTGGCCAGAAGATCGGCAGTGAAGACATGCGGCTCCAAATCCGCGGGGATCGCCCGTTCCTGGATCGGCTTCGGCTCGGGGTCTCGCTCGAGCTCGTCGATGCACCTCCTCTTTTGATGCCGACGGTAGGCCGCGTCGAGAATGCGGATCTCCGGGGTTTGGTCGACTCAGGATCGGCCGGTCAGATTCTGCACATCACCGGAAGCCGTCTGCATTTCGCCCGCGAGGATAAAGAACAGGGTGTTTTCTTCATCTCCTCTTCGGCATCCGCCCGGGCGACGAGGATGGCCGTATATAGCCACATCGGGAGCAACATCGTCGACGGCAAGATTCCCGATCTCGAAGCCGGTGACTACAGGCTCGAAGTCAGGACTCTCCCCAGTGGAAGAGAAATTCGAGCAGTACAGCACGGAGAATGGATCACAATCTCTTGAGCGGAAGGGCAGGCGCAAGCAGCAAAGCGACCTCAAAAGGCATTGCCTCCTCTGCGGGCATCGGATACCGTTTCAGGTCGGAGAAGGAATAGCCTGATTTGCCTAGGAACCAGAACCATTGGTCGACATCTACGGTAGAGTATTTGCGCGCATACTCTTCGAACTAGATGGCTGGCTCCGGGGACGAATATACGAGTCCCGTCCATGAGAGGTATTTCCACGAGCAGGTGCCGATCCTCAACTGGGCCAGAGCCTAATTCTAGACATTCGGACGATCCTACTAAATAGACAAAACAGCGTCTATTTCTTGGCTCGGACAATTTCGGGCGCAAGTGGACGGTCCACTCGTGGCGACGGGGTCAGAGAGCGGCGGAAGCCCCTCGGGCCGTGGGACCTCGTCCGTGCAGAGGCCTACGCGACGATCCTTGGAACCTCGGTCACACGGAAACTAACAGGGTGCTGACAAACTCGAAGCCTGTCAGCACCCTGCTAAATCATTAGAATACAGAACCCCTCCCAGTTGGGATAGTCACCGCCCGAGGTTCCGATGCGTGTGTCGTAAAGAGTTCCAATCGAGTTATTCATCGTTCAAATGCCGTACTTCCTAATCGCCTATCTAAATGCCTCTTATTGCGACCCTAAATACCAAGGCTGTTTCAGGGGCACAGCGAATAGCTTTTTTCATGTACAGTTTAGAGATTTTTATCAATGAAAATAAAAATATTTTTCAACGATAAAAATCTCTACAACAATAGAAAATAATCTCTCCAGCCATAGCATTTCGGAAAAGCACTTTTTGTCTTTTTCAATCAATCGTCAGTCCCCATTTATCGCGTGCCAAGGGTGTATGGCGCGCCACCGCTTTCTCGATGGCCGACCTTGGAGCTGGCCTACGACATTCTCACTGGAGGTTTCTTATGGCTGTCAGCGTTGCAATGATAAAGGACACTATTCGTCAGGATGGAGCCCTTATTCCCCATGTGGTCCAGCGTACCAAGATCGATTTCGAAAAGCTTCTCAGCTTCATGGGAAGGACCACTGGTCTCTCCGAGACGGATATCCGCTCGGTCTTTTTACAGTTCGCCGAGGCTCTGGTCTTCTACCTGCCAGATGGCAGCGAAGTTCAGACGCCGGTCGGAGCATTCAAGGTCAAGGAATTCTCAACTTATCGCGGAGGAATTTACCAGTGGTCCACGAGGAATTTACCACTGGTCCAGAGAGCATTCCTTCAGTGGTCGCGGCCGATTTTATCAGTGGTAAATTCCTCCGCGACCACTGAAGAATTCCTCCTCCGCAACTGGAGCCGCCGGAAGCGACCCGGCAAGTGCCGGGTCCAGTTCACCCGGCACGTACCGGGTCGTTGAGTTCATGCCAGAAGCCTTCCCGCGAGCGAAATAACTTTTTGAAAGGATATTCCCACAGGAAGATCCGGCCCTCCGTATGGGCGGGCGCAACGTCCTAGGCTGGCGGGACGTTAGGTGCAAGTTTTTATCCCGACATAAGTTTGCAGGCGCGTCCGGGCCTCCGGCCGTCGGGCGCATTCATGAAGATGAATTATTTCCATGCAAAATCTGGTTTTTTATGTTTAGAGGCACATTCCATTAAATAAAGATTTATTAAATTCTGATATGGAATGCCAGTTTCTTCAGAAATCATTTTAAAATAGTCTATTGTCTCAATATCAAGACGAATAGTTATTTGTTTCTTCAATTTTTTAAGATATGGATTTGGCTTGGAATTAGAAAAATCATATTCATTTTTCATAAGGACCTCCATATTGGGAAGATTCAAGTTTTGTTGCCTTACGAGCAGAGATAATTCTGATGATTTCATCAGAAGATCGATAACAATGACATACAAGCAATAAATTTAGGTTTTTACTAAGTCCAAGTAGAATAAAACGATCTTCATCAAGTGAATGTTCAGGATCATTAATAATGCGAGCATGTGGATCATAAAAAGCGGATTTCGCTTCATCAAATGAGATTTTATGTTTGGAAATATTCAATTTGTTTTTTGATTCATCCCAATCAAGATGAATGTATTTCATAAGTATATAATAATTATAAAGCTAGTATATGTCAAATGTTATTAATATCATATATAATAATGAAATATTAGATAATATACGGAAATAATTGGATTTCGCGCCTCGCCCTCCGACGGGATATGTCAATATAGATTTCGCCAGGGAATGAACGGATTTTCATCAAGCGGCCTTTTTCACCGGTCGGTAGAAGGCGAACACTGGAATGCACTGGTATGACCGGACTTTACTCTGTCTCCAGCGGAGGGGATTTTTGATGAATGCGTCTTGGAGGGTTTGGTTCCTGCGCGCATGGATGGCGGTTGCCTCACCGGAGCGGCGCTGCATGGGCGTGACATAGCCAAGGCCGGAATGTTGGTGGTCGGTGTTGTACCAGTCGATGAAATCGGCGTACCAGGAGCGGGCCTTTTCGAGCGACTCGAAAAAGGGCGGATATCCAACGGTATATTTCAGGGTCTTGTGCCAGGACTCGATATAGGCGTTGTCGTTGCTGCAGCGTGGACGGGAATAGCTCCTGCGAATCTGCAAAGAGTCAAGGAATACGGCCAGGGTCATGCCGCGCATCGGGTTACCGTTATCGGCGTGGACGATCTCGGGGACGACGCCTAGATCCCGAATCACGCGCTCGAACAAACGCATGGCGTGTTCGTCCGACTCGTTCGTCTCGATCGACCATCCGACAATGGATCGGTCGTACAGGTCGATGATGGTGTAGGCGTAGAAGAACAGGCCGTGGACAGCAGTCCTGAGCCAGGTGATGTCCCATGACCACACCTGATTGGGGCCGGTAACCTCGACATGCTGCCGTATGGTCGCCGCCGCTGGTTTCTTGGATTCCTGCCGGTGCTGCAGCGCTCCACGCTTGCGCAGGATGCGGTACAGGGTGCTCGTACTTCCCAGGTAGATGCCCTTTCCAGCGAGGGTAGCGACGATCTGCTCCGGCGTGCGGTCCCGAAACTCCGCAGTGTTGGCGGCTTCGTAGAAACGCTGTTCCTCCTCTTCCGACAGCCGGTGGGCCACATGCCGGGCGCTGCCTTTCCGGCGGTCCTTGAGCCCTTCCCGCCGCCAATTCTGCAGCGTTTTGGGCAGTGTCCCCATAAGGCGACAGACGCCCCGCTCGGAGACCCCAGACCGCATCGCTTCGGCGACATAGTCCAGAATCTCTGCACGCTCTTCCTCGGTTATCAGTCGTCCCCGCTGTCCGCAAACAGATTCGGGTACTTTTTTTTTAGGGTTAGGAGGATCGCCGCCTCGGCCAATGCCTCCTTCTGGCGATCCACTTCTTTTTTGAGCCTCTTGTTGTCTTTCTTGAGTTCGGCGTTTTCCGCCCGCAGGTTGGTCTGTTTGTCGTCCATGATGCTGGTCAACTCCTGCTCCCACAAGGGGAGATGCTCGGAGTGCAGCCCCCTTTGCCTGAGCCACTCGCCACGGCCATCCTCAGGAACCGTCCGGCTTTCAAGCAAGAGAGCCAGCTTCTCTCCCGGACCGCGTTGTGCCGGAGTGAGTCCGTCGCAGCCGTCCAGGCTCAATGTACCAGCTTTGTACTGCCCTATCCAGTTCGCAATAGTGACCGCGCTGACGCCGCTCTCCCGTGCGACCTGGCTAACACTCTTCCCACCGCCATCCTGTGTCTTCCTGACTACCGCAGCCCGGAATCCCATGGAATACTTCATCTAGTTCCGCCCTCCTTGTGGCGAAAACTATCTTGACTTCTTTTGCCGAGCGTTCGGCGCGAAAGGAAGAAAAGTGTAGAAGCGGGATAAAAACCAGCACCTGACACGCCCACCCGCGCTCATCGCTTTGGAATCCTATGGCTCGTCGGGCTTCGCTCCGCTTCAGCCAGATTTGGGCTCGCTGTAATGGGGATGGAGCGAAGGGGCCGACGTATTCTCGATGGGCCCGAGGTCAACTGGAAACGGGATGATCCGAGGGAACACAATCTTGTCGGTCGCTACGTCCTAGGGGATTCGCTCCGCTCACCCACATTGCGCGCGCTGGCGAACCTTCGCTATTGCTCAAGTTCGCTCTTATCGGCGCGCTGACACGCAACGTATTGTACTGGCAGAACGTTAGCTGCAAGTTTTTCATGGCTGATGTTTGGAAAGGATTTTGAGCCATCCATGGCGCAAAATGCATTGAAGATTATATATCGTTGAGGACGTGATGTTTGAAAGAATGTTAGATAAAGACTATTTGCCAAATACCTGTGAAATTGAAAAATACATTGGGACAAGGGCAACTAGATATGTACATAGAATAATCATGAATATGAAAAAATATTATGATCTTAAAATTGAAATTAAATTCCATTTTGGAATGAATTACGGATGGAGTTATAAATTTAGCAATAAATCTAAGCACCTATTTTATATTTTCTTTGAGAAAAGTGCAATTACAATAACAATCCAATTAAAGAAGATGAGTACAGAATTTGAGAAAATGAAACTCGAAGAATTATCAATAGAAGGAAAAAAATATTGGGAAAATAGATATCCGTGCGGAGATGGGGGAGGGTGGATTCATTATAGAATTCTGAATGAAGAACATTTTTGGGATGTTGGTAAAATCATAATGATAAAAATCGGGAAAGAACTTGATTGGGAATTAAAGCAATATTGAAATAAAAATATGAGGCATTGAGATATTTAATTTGTAAATATGTCCAATATTAATATAATACGATGATAGATTCGCCCTCGCCATCCTTGGCTCGGGCGATGTTTGACGAAGAGCCAGGAAAAACCAGCAGCTGACTCACCCAACATGGGGAATGCCTGTGCGTGATATCCTCAGGTTAAAGAATGGGATTTACCCTATATTATAAATAAGAAAATTGATGAATTAGCAAGTAATCCATTTGGGGGCGAACGAGTGGGGAACAAGTTCGATATAGATTTGACTGGATTTTTTAAGATATATGTGCATGGCAAGAAATATGAATATGGCTCTTCGTGAAAGCGAGTGGGTAAAAGCACCTAACGCGTTCTTGGTAATATTATGCTAGGCATGGGAATAGAAGCTTGAAACTGTTTTTAGAAACGTGCATCATTCCCGTGTGCCTACACGACGACTATCTGACAATTACCGATTCTCTGGTTTCAAACCGAGAGAGCAGGTCGCCGGCATCTTCGGTGATCCTATAGCTCGCATCGTCCGCCTCGAGCGGACGGGAAAAAAACTGTCTGCGGTACCTGCGGGAAGGCGAGCAACAGCTTCTACGACCGCAGAACGAGGCGAGTGCGGGATCTCTCCTCCGGCGATGCGCGCGTCTATCTCGAGTTTGAGGTCAGGCGCGTCGACTGCAAGGTTTGCGGCAGCGTGAAGCGCGAGCGACTCGATTTCCTTGCAGAAAACCCCTTCTACACGAAGAGATTCGGTCACTACATAGGGGAGCGTTGCCGATCCTCCTCGATCAAGGACGTCGCCAGGGAGTTCAAGCTCGACTGGCAAACCGTAAAGAATCTCGAGAAGGAGTACATGGAGGTCCTGCTCGCAAAGGCGGGAACGCCCGTGCCCGCGATGATCGGCGTCGACGAGATCTCGATTCGAAAAGGCCACACCTACCGCATCGTAGTGAGCGACCTTGTCCGGCGACGCCCCATTTGGTTCGGCGGGACGGACCGATCGGTCGAGAGCATGGATGCCTTCTACGAATGGCTGGGGGCGAAAAAGTGCCGGAAAATAAGGCTCGCCGTGATGGACATGTGGCGGCCCTTCGCTACCTCACTCCGAAAAGAGGAGCATGCCCCGAGCGCGGTCATCCTGTACGACAAATTCCACGTCATGAGGCATCTGGGCGATGCCCTCGACGAAGTTCGGCGCTCGGAGTATCACAGGCTTTCGGGCAAGGACCGCTCGTTCATCAAGGGCCAGCGGTACACGCTCCTGTCGAATCGCGAGAACCTGACCAGCGAGGGACGCGAGTCCTTGAAGAAACTTCTCGCCGCCAATAAGCGGCTCCAGACTGCCTACCTCCTGAAGGAATCGTTCGATCGGCTCTGGACCTACAAGAGTGAGGCCTGGATGCGGAAGTTCTTCGACAACTGGCAGGATTCCCTCAAGTGGCAGCGACTGGGCCCGTTCGTGAAGTTTGCGGCAATGGTCGAACGTAACTGGGATGGGCTGGCAGAGTATAGCCGCCTCGTAGAAAAGCCCGCCCTCGGATTCGTCGAGGGCCTTAATACCAAGATCAGGGTAATCCAGCGGCGGGCCTATGGACTACGCGATGAGGAGTACCTCAGGCTCAAGATCCTGACTTCCATGCTCCCAGGGTCATAAAGTTATGCGAATTCACCCACACGACTCCACGAAGAGCCAGAAATATAGAATAGTCTACAGGATTATTAATCCAGAGAAGATAGAAATAGTAGAAATATGGGGAATAGGGAAAGGAGAAAAGGAAGAAATATACTGAATTATAGGGAAGAGGATAGCAAAAGGCAAGAAATGAATAGGATTATTGGACTAAGAAACGTCCTGGGCCGCCGATCTCCGCTCGACCCTACCCACGGCTTCGAGCATCTGTCTGAGGATATCTTTGATGAGTCCAGGGTCAGGCATAGACCGCCTCGCTCCGGATCCAGCCGACACGGCGGGTCAACCGAAGTGTGGACTCGTCCTTTTTCCGTCGGCCTTCTGCCGTTCTGCCCTGTCCCAGGCCTTTTTGAGCGCCCCTCTCGTCCGGTCCCGGAGGCCGAGCTTCCCCGTCTTTTTCTCCCATGACGAGACCGTCGCGGCGCTCACGCCGAGGACGACGGCGAAATCCTTGCAGCTGAGAGCGAGCTTTTTCCTGAGCTCCCTGATATGCGCTCCGGTCGGCACAGAGGGGAAGGGACGCGCCGCGGGAACCGCTGCCGGGCTGTCCATCTCGACGCCGAAGACTTCGGCCACATCGCCGTCGGCGAGGCGTCTTCCCCTGCCGCCTCGTACCGCAGATTCTACGGCTTCTTTCACCGAGGCGGCGACGAGTTCCTCGTGCCTGACCCCGCGCAGGGAGAAAAGGAGTTCCGGCCGCTCGTCCAGACGCGCGCCGACGCCGTAGAGAACGGCCGCGACGTGTTTGCACATGTTGGCCCAGTCGGGACAGCTGCACTCAAATCGAATCTCCTTGGGCTTGGGAAAGAGGCCGTGCTCCCGATCCGTGACGACGGCCATGACCTCTTTGGAGAGCTTCCCGCTCAAAAGATCCAGGAGAGAGTGAATCTCCCCGGCCGAACGTTTCTTGATGCCCCCCCACTCCTCGGGCCTGAGCGCCTTGATGGAAATGGTCACGTCGTAGAGTCTGCTCCCCGCGACCTTGGCCCTGATCGTGCCCGCGTCGATCTCGAGGTGACAGACCGAGCCGTTTCTGACGTAGGCCCTGCCGCGCGGAAGGCGATTCTCGTAATCGCTGTAGCTCTCGAGATTGGCGCACCAGGCCTTGCCCCAGAAGGTCTTCGCGATCTTCTGTCCCTCGATGCGGACGGGCTTGAGGGCCAGCCCCTTCTTCGCGAGTCTCTGCATCGCCTTCGCCGCCTTCGCTCTCCGCTCCGCCGCCGGAACGTAGCGCGGCCATCCATAGCTCATCGCTCAAACCTCCGCAAGCGCCCGACCCAGGTCGAGGCTCACAGTCTCGAGAAGCTCCCTGTCGGAGAGCTCCGTGAGCAGGGCCTCGCCGCCGCCTTCCAGGAGGTCGGCGGACAGGCTCGTCTTTTCCCTCAGCATACTATCGATTTTCTCCTCCACCGTCCCCCGGCAGACGAACTTGTGGACGAGGACATTCCGCTTCTGTCCGATGCGATAGACTCGGTCGGTGGCCTGGTTTTCGACGGCGGGGTTCCACCAGCGGTCGAAGTGGATGACATGGGAGGCCGCCGTGAGGTTGAGCCCCGTGCCTCCCGCCTTGAGCGAGAGGACGAAGAAGGGTGGACCATCCTCGTCCTGAAAAGAGCGGACCAGCTCCTGCCTTTTCGCCACGGGAGTGCCGCCATGGAGGAGGAAGCCTTCCCGTCCGAAGACCTCCGCCAGGAAGACGGAGAGCGGCTCGGCTATTTCGCGGAACTGCGTGAACACGAGGACGCGGTCCTGACGCGAGGCGATTTCCTCGCAGAGCTCGGCGAGCCTCTGGAATTTGCCGCTCTGCTCGCGCTTCCAGGCCCCGTCGCCCGTGAACTGGGAGGGATGGTTGCAGACCTGCTTGAGCTTGAGGAGGGTGGAGAGTATGAGACCTCGCCGCTTCATGCCGCTCGCCTCGCGAAGGTTTCCTGCGAGTTCGTCGATCAGGGAACGGTAGTGGGCGGCCTGGGTCTTGCAGAGGCCACAATAGGCGGTCACCTCGGTCTTGTCCGGCAGATCGCGGATGACCGAGCGGTCGGTTTTGAGCCTGCGGAGAATGTAGGGTTGGACGAGCCTGCGGAGGGGGGCGTAGCGCTCGGACTCCCGTTTTTCGAGGGCCTTCACGAACTTTCCGAAGCTCGAGCCCGAGCCGAGAAGTCCCGGATTGATGAAGTCGAAGAGGGACCACAGATCGGAGAGGCGGTTCTCGATCGGCGTACCGGTGAGCGCGATGCGCGAGCGCGCCTTGAGGCGCTTGGCAGCCTTGGTCTGCCGGGAGCCGGGGTTCTTGATGGCCTGGGCCTCGTCCAGGACGAGGAGGTTCCAGGAAAACTTCGAAATCCAGGCCTGGCGGTGCAGCATGCCGTACGTCGTCACGACGAGGTCGTAGTCGGAGAGCCATGCGGGCGCCTGCGCCGCTACGGCCGCTTCGGGGTCGGACTTCTCTTCCGCGTCCATCGAGGGATGCACGAAGCGCGCGCGAAGCGAGGGAGCGAAGCGATCGAGCTCGGCCTTCCAGTTCGCGAGAAGGGATGCCGGAAGGACGAGGAGGGACGGCTCCCTTGCCTCCCGCTTGACGAGGAGGAGGAGGGCAATGACCTGAATGGTCTTTCCGAGTCCCATGTCGTCGGCGAGACAGGCCCCCAGTCCTAGCCGCGTCAGGAAACCGAGCCAGCGGAGCCCCAGCACCTGGTAGGGCCTGAGCTCGGCCTTGAGCTCCGGGCCCGGAAGGCTCGACTCGATGCTCTCGGGACTGCGGAGCTTGCCGAGGACATCGCCGAGCCAGGCCCCCGCTCGGACCTGCGACCATTCGCAAAACTCCCCCCCATTCGATGGGGCAAGGGTACCGGAGGGGTCGGCGAGCAGGCGCATGCCTTCGGCGAAGGACATTCCTCCCGCCAGGGCTTCCTTTTCCACCTTTTTCCAGAGCTTCAGCGCCTCATCGAGCCTGGCTGCATCGACCTCGACCCATCGTCCCTTGAGGAGGGCGAGTCCGATCCCGACCGCACGAATCTCCTCGAGTTCCTCGGCATCGAGACTTTCCCCTCCGAGAGCCACGCCGATCCGGAAATCCAGGATCGCGTTCGCGTCGAGGAATCCCACCGCGGCGGACCCGATGGTGACGGAGACCTGGGGCCGGGGCCGGCCGGCCCACCAGTCCGGAACGCGCACGAGCACCCCGCTTTCCTCGAAAAGCGGCAGCTCTTTAAGAAAGCGGTGGGCCTCGGCGGGACTCCAGGCGAGGGGCTGATAGATGTCTCCCGAGTCGAGGAGCTCCCGTACCAGGGAACTCCTTTCGGCGGCCCGGGAAATGGGCGTGAGGAGCTGGAGGAGCGCCCTTCGGTTGCTCTCTCCGGCGAACTCCTGGAGCGCTCGGGAGAGGGGCTGGTAGCGTACTTTCCCCGCGCTCTCGAGGCGAGGCGCGTAGGTGGCCAGAAAGGCGAAGGGAAACTCGGGATCCTTCTTGTTCTCCGCGAGATGGAAGCAGACGCGTCCCACCTGCCTCCAGAGCGGCGAGCGTTCGGCCAGGAAGTTCTCGAGCCCTCCGGCAGCTTCGGTCTCGCCCAGCAGCCAGGCATCGAGAGAGGCCCACAGGCCTTGGAGGCACTCGGGGCCGAGATACTCTGCCCCTTCCATCGGCGGAGCCGCCTCGATGAGCCTCTCGGCCTCTTCGGGGGCAAGGGGGCCGAGGCTCTCCAAAACGGCCTGGCCGATGGGGCTGTGACAGCGCTCGGTGAGATAGTGCGCGGTAAAATCGCGCCAGTAGCCGAGGAGGGGGGACAGCTCCCCTCCGCTCGGCCGCGCGGCGAGCTCGAATAGGCCCCCTTCCTCTCCCGCGCGAAAAGCCTCCGCCACGGCGTCGAGGAAGGCCGAGCTCCCGACATCGTTCACGACGCCGAGCCGGAGCCGCCCCGCGGGACTGAGGTGGAGGGGAAGGTCGAGGAGTTGTTCCCGAGGCATCGCTTGACTATACGGGAGCTTGCACGGCCGCGGCAATCGGGGAGACGAATCTCGCGCCGATTCCGCCGCACTCCAGGACCCGGGCCTGATCCGAGCGGACACCGACCTTCGGCGCCGTTTTTGGGGCTCAAGGCTGACAGAAAGGATAAACCGATCCCTTCCCGCTTGGCGGATGATTCAAAGTACAATATATTGTACTTTGAAAGAGGGAGGTGCATATGGACGCAGTGTCTTATTCTGACTTACGGCAGAACTTGAAGTCTTATATGGATAAGGTTTATACGGATCATGATCCTCTGATCATTACCAGAAAGAATAATGAAAATCTCGTGCTTCTTTCCATCGAGGAATATAGCAGCCTCATCGAGACTAGCTATCTGATAGGAAATCAGGCAAATGCAGAGCACCTGCGGAAGTCGATGCAGCAGTATGAAAGGGGGAAGGCCAAGAAGAGAGAGCTATTGAAAGATGAATAAACTCTTTACCGATGAAGCATGGAAAGATTATATATACTGGTTTGAAAATGATAAGAAGCAATTGAAAAGGATTAATAATTTGATAAAGGAAATGGATAGAACTCCCTTTGAGGGAATCGGAAAACCTGAAGCGCTGAAATATGACATGAAGGGATATTGGTCTAGAAGGATAGACCATGAACATAGACTTGTGTATAGAGTGGAAGACGACTCTATCGTATTTATCGCCTTCAGATTCCACTACGCAAAATGAAGGATTGAGCTTACACTGATCGCGAATCTCCCTGTGCTTACCCATTGCTTTCTTGTGCATAGAAACCTTTCGACAAAGGTTCTCGGATGTAGGTGGCGTCCCTTGGGACTTTCCATAAGGCTGCAGAGTCGGCGCATGCATCGGTGGCGGTGAAGATTTGCACACAAGGAGGTTTTCATGAGCGCGGATGGAATCGGTATCAAGGAAGCGGAACGGGAGAGTCTCTCCCCATTCTGGCGCTACGGAGTCTTGATCGTCTTCCTCATCGGGTTCGGTGTTCTGATTTGGATCACCGCCGGTGCCTACAAGCTTGCGCCGCCGATACCCGATCTGGTCGTCGGCCCCGACGGATCGACGGTTTTCACGGGTAATGACATTCGATCCGGACAGGAAGTCTTCCTGAAGAATGGGCTCATGGACAATGGCACTCTCTGGGGGCATGGGGCATACCTCGGGCCCGATTTTTCGGCGACCTACCTTCACAACCTGGTTGCCACCATCATCACCTCGCTGGGACCACCGGCTGCGGGGACTGGCGGCGGAGCTTCGGCGGTAGATACCAGGGCGGCGCCGATCCTCTCGCAGAATAGATACGACGTTCGAACCCATACTTTGGCTTTCACTCAATATGAGGTCGACTCTTACAAAAATCAGATACCCTATTGGAAGTCTTACTTTTCCTCGTCCGAAAACTCTCGCGGGCTTTCGACCGATACGGTCGCCGACCCTAAGGACCTGCGGCAGGTCGTGTCGTTCTTCGCATGGGCGGCCTGGGCTTCCGTCGCCCACGTACCGGGACACGGTTACTCCTACACGAACAACTTTCCGTACGATCTCCAGGCCGGCAATCAGCCTTCGAAGGATTCGCTTCTGTGGAGCGCCATGAGCTTCATCGCGCTCCTCGCGGGGATCGGCGTAGTGCTATTCGCTTTCGGACGCTTCGACTACCTGGGGTGGAAGGGTGAGAATACCGGGCCGGTGAAGTTCCAGATGCCCACCGCAACCACGAAGACCCAGAGATCGACCTTGAAATACTTCGTCGTCGTGCTCCTCATGTTTCTCGCCCAAACCTTGGTCGGCGGAGCCGTGTCGCACTTCCGCGCCGATCCTAAGAGTTTCTATGGCTTCGACCTGGCTTCGCTTCTGCCTTCGAACCTGCTTCGGACCTGGCACCTTCAACTGGCGATTTTCTGGATCGCCACCGCCTACGTCGCCGGAGGACTGTTCCTCGCCTCATTGATCGGAAAGAACGAGCCCAAGGGTCAGGCGGCGTTCAGCCATATACTGTTCGTTGCACTCGTCGTCGTCGTCGCGGGCAGTCTGCTCGGCGAGCTGCTCGGCGTTCGCCAATTGCTCGGCAAGCTCTGGTTCTGGCTCGGCGATCAGGGCTGGGAATATCTGGAGATCGGCCGGCTCTGGCAATATGCGATGGCCGTCGCCTTGCTCTTTTGGGTATTCCTTCTCGTCAGAGGCGTCGGCAAGGGGCTGAAGGATCAAGGCCAGCGGGAGCTCAACCGACTTTTTCTGGGTTCGGCTTTGGCCATTCCCCTGTTTTATGTCCCGGCATTCTTCTTCAACGGAAGGACGAACTACACCGTCGTCGATACCTGGCGATTCTGGATCATTCATCTTTGGGTGGAGGGCTTCTTCGAGCTTTTCGCCACGACGATGGTCGCGGTCATGTTCTTCAACCTCAAAATGGTCACCGAAAAAACGGCCAAGCGCGTAATCTACCTGGATGCGATCCTTTTTCTGGGCGCGGGCGTCATCGGGACGGGGCACCATTGGTATTGGACCGGTCAACCGACCTATTCGATGGCCCTTTCCTCCGTATTCTCGGCGATGGAAGTCGTGCCTCTCATTTTGCTGACCCTGGATGCCGCGGCATTCATGCGATTGACCCGAGGGACTTCCGACGATGCGACCCGAAAGGAATACCTGCCCCACCGCTGGACCTTCTACTTTCTCATTTCGGTCGGCGTCTGGAACTTCGTCGGCGCGGGCATTTTCGGTTTCCTCATCAATACGCCGATCGTAAGCTACTACGAGGTCGGGACGAACCTGACGCCGAATCACGGTCATGCGGCTCTCATGGGAGTGTTCGGCATGCTCGCCATGGCGTTCGTGGTCTTTGCGATTCGCCACCTTTCCGACGATCGGCATTGGAAAAGGATCGAGAAGTATGTTCGCGTCTCGTTCTGGGGCCTCAACATAGGCTTGGCCGGCATGGTGGTGCTCAGCCTTTTCCCCGTCGGAATCCTCCAACTGCTCGATGTCCTGAGGAACGGATACTGGCACGCCCGTTCCGCCGCGTTCATGAATCAGCCCATTGTCAGTAAATTGGAATGGCTCCGTTTGCCGGCCGATCTCACGTTCATCATCGTAGGTGTGGTTCCGATGCTCATAGCCGTCGTCATGACCTATTTCCATGCGCGCAAAGATCCCCGGGAGACACTTATCGACAAATAGCGTGACAGGCGGCCATGCCATCCAAGGCATGGCCGCCGACAGCGGCAAAGCCGAATCCTCGAGTCTGCCGCGCGATGGCTTGCCTGGAACCGAACGCAGGCCTTTAGGGGAGCTCTAACACTCTCTATCCCGAATATCGTTCGTGATCCCGGAGCGCGCTCTTCGAAGAGTATCGCTCGTCCCGCTCGGTCTCGTCGAGAAGGGCGGGCACGCCGCAACCCAGTGTCCTGTCCGATTCATATTGCATCGGAAGGCTCAACTGGTCGCGGAGGAATTTACCAGTGGTCCACGAGGAATTTACCACTGGTCGCGGAGGAATTTATCAGTGGTCCCGGAGGACTTTTCAACTGGTAAATTCCTCATTTACCACTTGAGAATTCCTCGGTCGTGAATCGAGGATCGGAGACGCATAGGCAAATGTCGCCCCGGTCCGAAGCGACATTTGTCTACGCCGCGCCTTCATGTTCCGACCCGATTCATGCGCGAAATGAGTTTCGAAAGGGTCATCCCCAAAGGTGAAATGGCCCCCCGTAGCGGGGGGTAAGTTTTTTTGAAAGCGAGAGCGCGGGCGGACGCGTACGCCGGCATCGCGCTTGTCAACGTGGCACGTCTCTATTTGACGCGGCAGTAAGCTCGGCGCCGCCCGAAATCCTGAGCTTTTTGTAGGCCAGACTCAGGGCGGTGCGGACGGTGGAGGGGGGGGACACTGCCATCGCAGGCTCCTTTATCTGCTTCCCTGCGAGGTACTCCTGCGCGTACTTCTTTCCCTTTCGCGTGAGGCCGTCATACGAGAGCTTCTCAGCCGTCGTTTGAGAGTAACTCAGCCGTCATACGAGAGTATCTCAGCCGTCATACGAGAGTATCTCAGCCGTCATACGAGAGTATCTCAGCCGTCATACGAGAATCACAATAACCGGAACCGACCTGGGGACTAGAGATACTGGAGATTATGAGGACAAATCACGATTGCTGCATGAATTTTGTTGCTCTCGGTCCGCACAAGAGCTAAAATCCCCGATATAAGCTAGACAGTAGCTTTCATCGTGTTGCGACAGAGGAAGCGCCGTCTACCTGCCAGTAAGCTCAAAAAATCGAAGACGCAGCATCGGATGCGCCGCAGCCAAACTTTCCGCCAGACTCTATGACTTTCCTGATACTTTCTCTAATACGTAGACGTTCCACGTCGAGTTAATAATTTATCCGCAAATTATATTTATGGCCAACGGCAGCTTTCGAAAAGCGATGATGGCCGCGGCGAGATGGTCGAGGGCGACAGGCTGCGTTCAAGCTTTTCGTGCCGCATCGGTAGTTTTCGGAAGCGGTCGAACCGGCTTGGCACACTTCAACGACCCGGCGCCCCGCCTTCTTCTCCGGGTTGCGCCATTCAAAGTCGGCCTCAGAATGGGCGGAGAGGTACTATAGGGAGGCTGGGCGATGGACAAGTTTGAGAAGAGCAGCACGGCGGTCATAGCTCTATTTGATAAACTGGTCGAAGCCATTGACTGCGAAAAAAGGAAAATGTTTGGATATCCCTGTGCATTCATCAATGGCAATATGTTCTCCGGAACTTTCGCTAATCGGATCTTTGCCCGAATTAGAGTAGAAGATCAGGGTAGGTGGATTTCGAAAGAGTCGAGATTGAAGATATTTGAGCCAATAAAAGGCAGAGCGATGAAAGAATACTTGGAACTCGGCGGTAGTCCAGGCAATATTGCACTTCTTCAGGAAATGATAAAGGAATCTGAGTCGTATGTGAGGACGCTCGCGATAAAAGCGGCAAAGAAGAAGCTGTCCAAATAGGAAACTTGGCTCTGTCGCGGCGTTCCCCGCCGACGGCGGGTCCGCCTTTCGCAGGATCTTCGCCAATTGGCTCATGCTCTCGTCCGAGGCCGCCACCCGCTTCCTCGCCTGCCTGGAGCGGGAGACTTCGACCCCTCTATACGATCCTCGCCACCCGGACCAAAGGCCTCCTGGAAACCTACATCGACCTCTATAAGCCCCAAACATGGCTCTTCGAAGGCCAAAAAGGAGGGCACCTCAGCACGGTCGAGCATCCGTTCCCTCCTTGCCAGGAAAATACTAGCAAAAAGAAATTGAGATAGCCCTCGAAGGAGCGTACAATAAGAAAAGAGCGGCCTTGGAGTTCTGTTCCGGGGTATCGTTCGTTCCGCAAGGAATGGATCGTATACGGGCTCATACCCGGTTGATCCATTTACAGGAAGAGCGAAGCGGAGCTTCGCGGTATGCACCCGCTTGCGAAGCATAGAACGGTCTGCGCAAAAGATCTTGTTTCGGCAGACTTCCCGCAACCGTTCCACATCCTTCCCCCCGCCAAGTCGCATACCCCACGGCTTTAGCGGGAAAATTCTCATTTCCATAAAGCGTACTCGCACTTTTCCATTAATAAAGGGGGGAAAGATACAGTTTCACAAGCTGCACGTTTTTTATATCTTAACTGGACATGCTTTAATGGTATTTATAGAGAAAAAGTAAAGCGAACTGCAGTCAAGCTTGGAATATCCTTGAATCAATTTATTCAGAAGGCAGTTGAAGACGAGTTGGAAAAGGCGGAAATGGCGAATTGAAGATCGCGCCAAACTGCACCTGACAACACGGCCCGCGCTCGTCAGTCGCTTCGCTCCTTCCTCGGGGATTCGCTACGCTCGCGTTGCTCGCTCCGCTCACCCACATTGGGCCTGCCGACGAACCTTCGCAGTTGTGGCGCGCCCCATGTTGGCAGGCTGGAATCCGGCTTGCCGCAAGTTCTTCCCGGGCACCCAATCAGGTGTTTGCGCGCCATCCTAGGCGCGCAAAGCAAATGACAGTTATGCTAAATTATAATACATATTGGTATAAAGAATTACTTTAAGTGATATGTATTGAAGGCTAATTGAATATGCATCGTGGATCGAGTATAATAGAATTAAGAGGTGATGGAATGAGGACAACCCTTGAGATTCCCGATGCTCTGATAGAAGAGGCAATGGCCCTAACGCATATTCCTACAAAGACTGATGTAATAAAGACTGCCCTACAGAGTCTAATTCAGAGAGAAAAGATTAGAGATTTGAAGAGGTATTATGGGAAAATAGATTTGGATATAGACCTCAATTCCATGAGGAAGCGTTAGGAATGGTCCTTGTCGATTCATCAGTGTGGATAGCCTTTTTTAAAGGTACCATGGAGGGGAATGATCTATTCGGCCTTATCGATACTAATACTATTTGTATAAATGATCTTATATTGTCGGAACTTGTCCCATCATTAAAACTCCGGAAGGAAGACAAATTAATTGACATTTTTGAATCAGTAGAAAAGCTGGTTTTAGATATTAATTGGAAAGAATTGATATCATTTCAAACCTATAATTTGAAACATGGAATAAATAGGATAGGGCTACCGGATCTAATCATTGCACAGAATGCCATTCAGAATGATGTTAAACTATATAGCCTTGATAAGCATTTTGGGTTAATGAAGAAGCATCTAGGGCTGAAGATATACGGGGAGTAGTCGTCCTCGCCATCCCTGGCTCGGACGACTTAGGAAAAAGCCCGGGAGGAACTAGCGCCTAAGACCCAGCCCACGCTCCGCGGCCCACTTCGGGCGGGCTGTATGATGCAATCGGTTGTTAATCTATATTGTAGAATGTTTTAGGTAGTATTTGACTATTCATCGATGGTGTATTAATATGTGTATTAAGAGGTGTGTATGCGTACTAAAAGAATATCTGGGCTCTTTGCATTTTTATGAACTGAAATATGGAACTGAGTCATATGAAAGAGCGGCATATATGTATTTTCAATGCGGAAGAGTAGGATTGACGATCCGCAGTACCATAGACATGTTGATAGCAGAAACAGCAATTGAAAATGACTTGCTCTTGCTTGAAGACGACAATGATTTTAAGACGATGTCAAAAACAGTAAAGGAATTGAAGCTTTATAAATAGTGTCGGCGGGTCAACCGAAGTGCTTACGCCGAGGACAACGGCGAAATCCTTGCAGCTGACAGCGAGCCTCTTCCTGCTCCCCGCGACCTTGGCCCTGATCGTCCCCGCGTCGATCTCGAGATGACAGACCGAGCCGTTCCTGACATAGGCCCTGCCGCGCGAGAGCCCGAGCCGAGAAGTCCCGGATTGATGAAGTCGAAGAGGGACGAAGGGAAACTCGGGATCCTTCTTGTTCTCCGCAAGGTGGAAGCAGACGCGTCCCACCTGCCTCCAGAGCGGCGAGCGTGCGGCCAGGAAGGTCTCGAGCCTGATCCGAGCGGGCACCGCCCTTCGGCGCAGTTTTTCGGGGCTCTAGGCATCTGAAAGGGGCTGTCCGGGAATTACTTCCCGGACAGCCCCTTTTTTATGGCCTTGGAGGAAGATTCAGAGATGGCAAAGGTCACAAATTGGCATATTGACGACATTTGCATTCCTTCCATTCTTGTGGTACACCGGAGCAATTCAAGAGAGCCCGCTCGAGCCATGGGAGGCGGTCGCGCAATGTCCGAGCAGATCACAGTAGGGGAATTGCTCGTCGAGAACGGAAAGCTCCGCCGCCGCCTGGAAGAAGCGGAGGAAACCCTGCGCGCCATCGGTGACGGCGAGATGGCACGCAGGCATGGCGAGGCGAGCCTCCTGCGCATGAACCGCCTGTATTCGGTACTGAGCCAGACGAATCAGGCGATCGTGAGAGCCACGGAACGCGAATCCCTGTTCGGGGAGATATGCCGGATTGCCGTAGAACAGGGCGGACTCCTCTTGGCCTGGATCGGCCTCGTCGACGAGGACTCCGGCCTCGTCCGGCCGACGGTCTGGCACGGCAAAAACGAAGGCTATCTCGATAATATCCGCATATCCGTGTTCGAGGAGCCTGAAGGCATGGGTCCGAGCGGAAGGGCAATCCGCGAGGCCGATGTGTGCCTCACCAGCGATTTCCTGACCGATCCCAGCATGCTACCGTGGCGCGAGAATGCCCTCAAGCGAGGGTTCCGTTCCTCCGCGGCGATATCGCTCAAGCAAGACGGCAAAGTGATCGGCGTTTTGACCTTCTATTCGAGTGAGGGCGATTTCTTCGATGCGCAATTCGCCGGACTCCTGAGGGAAATCGGAGCCGATATCTCGTTTTCCCTCGATAGCCTGTACAAAGAGCGGGAACGCAAGCGGGCCCAACGCGCCCTGCACGCCGAAACGATGGAGCGACTGCGTTTGTCGGAAGAGTTGCGGGAAAAAGAGAAGATCCTCATCTTGAAAAGCAGGCAGGCGGCGATGGGGGAGACGATCGAATACATCGCCCATCAGTGGAAGCAGCCGCTCAATGCCCTGGCAATCTACGCGCAGCTCATGAAAAGGGCTTTCCGGGATGGAGCCTGCACCGGCGAATATCTCGAGCGGATGACCGGCAACATTATGGAGCAGGTCGAGGCCATGACCCGGACCATCGGGGATTTCCGCAATTTCATCAAGCCGGAGGGGGAGGCGAGGCAATTCAGTTTGCGAGAAGCCTTCGAAGGGACTTTCGCCCTTATCGGCGACAGTCTGAGGATCGGCGGAATCGCCGTCGAAACGATCGAGCGCGAGGACCCGAAGGCTATCGGATACCGAAACGAGTTTTCGCAAGTTCTGGTCAATATCCTCAATAACGCCAAGGACGCTCTCATTGAACGGAATATCCCCTCCCCGAGGATCGACATCCGATTGTTCCGCGACGGGCGCAATTCGGTAGCGACGATATCGGACAATGCGGGCGGCATTTCGTGCGACATAATCGAACGGATTTTCGAACCGTATTTTACGACGAAGAGAGACTCGGAAGGAACGGGCATCGGTCTGTACATGGCGAAGACAATCATCGAAAAGCGCATGAACGGCAAGATCAGCGTCCGCAATACCGCCATAGGCGCCGAGTTCAAGATCGAAGTCTGAGGCCGGCCGGCGGGCACACTCAGTCCGCCCGCGAACTTCATGTTCGCTCGCAGCCCCAACCTTCGCGGAAACGGATTAGCCGCACAATCAGGGAATCAGTAATATACATACAATACGTCGGTGTCCGGGGAGAAGCGGGTGGCAAAAAAAATAAGACCTGTTCAGCCCACCTTGGGGCCGGGCTCGAAACCGATACCCATCCGGGCGATCGCAGAAGGTCCATCCGATTCCGCGGCCCGTTCATCACCAGGATTTCCCATCGTAGGCATCGGAGCTTCGGCCGGGGGACTCGCCGCATACGAAGCCTTTTTCTCGGCCATGCCGACAGAGGTGGAGCCCGAGATGGCATTCGTGCTCGTTCAGCACCTCGCGCCCGACCATAAGAGCATCCTGACCGATCTCGTGCAGCGCTACACTCGGCTGCATGTCGAGGAGGTAAGCGACGGAATAAGAGTCGAACGCAATTGCGCCTACATAATACCACCCAACCACGACATGGCTCTCCTGGGCGGGACGCTGCATCTTTTCGAACCGAGCTCGCCCCGAGGGCTGAGACTCCCCATCGATTTTTTCTTTCGAAGTCTCGCCCAGGATCAGGGAGAGCGGGCGATATGCATTGTACTTTCAGGTACGGGCAGCGATGGAACTTTAGGCGTACGGGCGGTCAAGGGCGAAGGGGGCATAGTCCTTGCTCAATCCCCCGAAACGACCCAGTACGACGGAATGCCGCGAAGCGTCATCGCCACGGGCCTCGTCGACCTCGTCCTTCCTCCCGAAAAGATGCTTGCCCAGCTCCTTTCCTACGCGAAGCGCAGCTTCGGCGACAAGCCGAGACTTGCGACCGCTCCGACACCCGCGAGCGAGAGCAGTCTTAATAAGATATGCGTCATCCTTCGCGATAGGACGGGCCATGACTTTTCACAGTACAAAAGAACCACGCTCGCCAGGCGGGTCGAGCGGCGAATGACAATTCTGCAAATAGAACGGGCCGAGGACTATCTCCGCTATGTGCAGCAAGACAAAGACGAGGCCGAGGTCCTATTCAAGGATCTTTTGATCGGAGTCACCAATTTCTTCCGTGATCCGGAGGCCTTCGAAGCTCTCGAAAAACTGACACTTCCCAAGCTGTTCACCGGAAAATCGGAGGAAGAGACGCTCAGGACCTGGGTATGCGGCTGCTCCACCGGAGAAGAAGCGTATTCGATTGCCATCCTGCTTCAGGAAGCTCTCGAGCAATCGGCAAGCCCCATACGAGTCCAGATATTCGCCACCGACGTCGACAAGGAGGCCATCGAGCATGCACGAGCCGGGGTCTACCCGGCGAGCATAACCTCCGATATTTCCCAACAGCGCCTTGCCCATTTCTTCGAGCAGCTTCCGGGCGAAGGCGGCTACCAAATCAAGAAGTCGATACGCGACCTGATCGTATTCTCCGAGCAGGACCTGATAAAAGATCCTCCCTTTTCCAAGCTCGATCTGCTCTGCTGCAGAAACCTTCTCATCTATCTGAGCGGAACCATGCAAAAGAGGATCATCCCGCTGTTTCATTATTCGCTGCGGCCGGGAGGATTGCTCTTCCTGGGGATATCCGAATCGATCGGCGAAGGCTTGGACCTTTTTGCCGCCCTCGATCGCCGGGCGAAGATCTTCGAACGACAGGGAGGGACGATGGGAGCGTGGCTCTCATCGCCTTCCCCGAGCTCCTCGCTCCTCGGAGCGCCCTCGCAGCCGCGGGGGGGCCCCGCCGAGCTGCGTCGTACGAACAGGCCCGACCTTCGAGCCGTTACCTTGGCGGGCCTGCTCGAGCCTTTCGGAACCGCGGCAATTCTCATCAGAGAGAATGGCGAGATCCTGCATATCCTGGGCCGGACCGGGAAATACCTGGAAGCAGCCTCGGGCGACGCCGAGATGAACATCTTGACGATGGCGCGCGAAGGCCTGCGAAGCGACTTGCGGAGAGCGCTCAGGCAATCCGCCGCGCGAAAAGAGACCGTCCGGCGATCCGACATCCGCGTAAAGACGAACGGGGAGCACGAGAACGTCAATTTGACCGTTCGTCCTCTGGCTGCCGGGATGCGCGATAATCAGGTCGGCACCTTCATCGTCACTCTCGAGGAGGCGAAAGAGCCTCCCCGGGGAACGGTTCAGGGGAGCACTCGATCCGATGGAGCCGAGGCGGAAGTCGACGCGCGAGTCGTCGAATTGGAGAGCGAGCTCAAGGTCAAAGAAGAGGATCTTCAGACGACCATCGAAGAGATGGAAACTACGAATGAGGAACTCCATTCCTCGAACGAGGAGCTCCAATCGGTCAACGAAGAGCTTCAGTCGACAAACGAGGAACTGGAGACCTCGAAAGAGGAGCTCCAATCGGTCAATGAGGAGCTTGCCACCGTGAATGCCGAGCTGCAGTCGAAGGTAACCGAGCTCTCGAGGTCGAATCTCGACATGAATTACCTCTTGGCAGGCACCGGCGTCGGGACTCTGTTCGTGAACCACCAACTGCAGATTTCGCGATTCACCCCGAGCACGGTCAAGGTGATAAACCTCATCCCGGGCGACGTCGGCAGGCCCGTGGCCCACGTGGTTTCGAATTTCGTGGGCTACGACAGGCTCGTCGCGGACATCAGGGAGGTGCTTTCGAGCCTCATACCGCACGAAGCCGAACTCCTGTCACTCGAGGGCCTGTGGTATATGATGCAGATACGACCCTACCGAACATCGGAGCACGAAATCGAGGGAGCCGTCATAACCTTCGTCGACATTACGGCGCGCAAGAAGGCGGAGATAGAGCTTCAAGATGCCCTCATCTACTCCGAGAGCATCATAGCCACGCTGCGCGAGCCCTTCCTGGTGCTCGATGCGGAGCTCAAGGTCAAATCGGCGAATAATGCCTTCTTTCGCCGCTTTGGAGTCACTCCCGCCGAAACCGCGGGCCGCGCCCTCTACGAGCTTGGAAATGGGCAATGGAACATCCCTGAATTGCGAACCTTGCTCGAGGAAAGCCTCACCGCGGACGGTGGATTCGATGATTATCGAGTGACACACAGTTTCGAGGGGCTCGGCGAGCGCACCATGGTATTGAACGCGCGCCGAATACGAAACGAATCCCACGGCGTCGATCATATACTTCTGGCAATCGACGATATCGCCGAATCGTCCGCTTGACGGGATGGTCAGGGAGGAGGGTGGCGCAATGAGCGAGCGCAAAAAAAGGTCGGTGGCGGAAGAAGAAGAAACGGGACCATCTGAAGTTCCCGATCACCCTGATCCCCACATTCTTCGAAGCCGTGCCGAGCAGCAGGCGAAGAGCATGGGGACGATCGGTCCCGATCTGAGGCCCGAGCAGCTGATTCATGAGCTCCAGGTGCATCAGATCGAGCTCGAGACCCAGAACGAAGAGCTTTTGCGGGCACATGAGGAGATAGTGCGTTCACGGTCGCGGTACTTCGATCTCTTCGACCTCGCACCGATCGGATATATCGTTTTCGACGAGAAGGGCGTAATTACCGAGACGAACTTCGCGGCGGCCGCCTTGCTCGGCCAGATGAAAAACCTCATCGTCGGCCAGCCCCTCAGCCATTGGATTGCGCAAGAAAGCGAGGCGGACTATTTCAAGATGCGCAAGTGCCTCTCCGAGGCCTGCGATCCCCAGGATTGTGAATTACAAATACTGAAAAACGACGGTTCGTCCTTTTGGGCCCGTTTCCAAACGACCCTGATGCCGGACGCCGAGAGCAACTCGGCCTCGTTCCGCGTAGCGATCAGCGATATAACAAAGCTGAAGAACGCCGACAAACTTGCCAAGCTTGCCGCCGAGAACGAAACTCTCCTGCTCGAGCTCGAGCACAGGGTGAAGAACACGCTTGCCCAAATCGTCTCCCTCGTCCACATAGAAACCGAGACGACGGACAAGGCCGACGCGAAAGGGGCACTTCGGAGCCTCGAGAATCGTGTGGGGGTGCTCTCGAGGTTGTATGACATGCTCTACTCGAATCGCGACTTCAAGACGATCCGGCTGAGCGATTACCTCAGCCAGGTGGCCTGGACCCTTATGACCGGGGTTGCGGAAGCCTTCGGTCGGATCAAGCTCGAGCTGGAACTCGACGAAATCACCGTCGACGCGAAGCGGGCTTCTTCTTTCGGCATGATCGTGAACGAGCTCATGACCAATGCGCTCAAGCATAGTTTCCCGGAGGGGAAGGGCGGAGTGATAACACTGCGACTCAAGGCGCAAGGACAGACCATCGTGCTCGAGATGACGGACGATGGGGTCGAGTTGCCGAGCGATTTCGCTTTGGAACAAAGCACGGGACTCGGCCATATCCTCATCGTGAATCTGGCGAAGCAACTCGGCGGAAAGGCCTTCTACGAGAGGATCCCGAAAAAGCGAATCGGGGTAAGCTGCGACGCGAACCGGCTCTCCGAATCGTAGACCACGGGACCCGCGATCGAAATTTCTTTGCCGAGGATCCTCTGGCCCCGGTTTCTCACGCTACTTTTCTTGGCCGTGATGATGTTTCTCTACTATCTGCCGGCCAGGGACCGGGTATGGAGGTTGAATATGTGGGGATTGCCATGAAGGGCAAGAATCGCGAAGTCTCCGGGCGGCTTTGGCCCGGGGGCCTGCATCTCTCCGCCTCCGAAGCGGTGTTGGCCGGTCTCGCGCTGGTCTGCCATGGGATAGCGGCGCTCGTCTTCAGCCTCGATCGTCCTTCCCTCGATCTTCCCCCCGAATGGGACGCCCAGTTCTTCGTTCTCCTCGGGATATCGCTCTGCCTGACCGTGCTCGCGTCGTTCTGGCGCGGCACTACGCGGGCCAAGGCCCTGATCGTCGTGGCCTGCCTCTGCTACCTCCTCATAGGCTATCCCCTGCCCCCGGGATCGGGGCTGCGCGTGGTCCTGGGGATGCCCCTCATCATGGCGGTGGTGGTCGTCTTTCCCCTGCCCGACTATCTCATCGTCGGCAGCCTTCTCATCGGAGTCACGCTCTTCGTCCAGCGCCCCGCCATCGTCTGGGGCCGGCCCACGGGAGGGGCGGGACCCAGCGAGCTCCTGGCCCTGGCCGTCGTCCTGGGCTTCGTGCTGGCCCTCACCGCCGCCCTCAAGGAGATGGCCGAGTCCAGGCGGCGCGCCCTCCTCGAGGTGAAGAGACTCGACTCGGCGATAGACCGCATAGCCGATGTGAACGCGTCGTTCCAGGAGGCGCTGGCCGTGGCCGAGGAGGAATACGTGCTGAAGGAGCGCAATCGCATAACCCGCGAGATCCACGATATCGTCGGCTACGCCCTCACCAACCAGCAGATGATGCTCGAGGCCGCGCTCATGCTGGCCGGACCCGGCGGGGGGCGCCTGAGGGAGCTTCTCACCATGGCGCGCGAGGGGGTCTCCGATGGGCTCAGGGAGGCGCGCAAGACCCTCTACGAGCTTCGGAAGATGGACGAGCCGAGGAGCCCCGATTTCGGCGTGATCGTCAAGGTGGCGCGCAACTTCGAGACGGTGACCGGCGTGCGCGTCTCGGTCGATTTCACGAACGCCCGCGGGGAGCTTGATCCCGCCTCGTGGATGTCGGTATACAGACTGATACAGGAGAGCATGATCAACGCCTTCAGACACGGCAAGTCGAAGAACATAGCGATCACCTTCCGCGAGGACCCGGACTCTCTCCACATCCTCGTGCGCGACGACGGGAAGGGCGCGCCCGTGCTGGCCGAGGGGATCGGCCTCAAGGGCATGCGCGAGCGGGTATCGGCCCTGGGCGGGGAGTTCCGGGCGGCGAACGCGGCCGACGGCTTCGTGGTCTCGGCCCGGATCCCCAAGAACGCTCCCGCGGAGGGGAAATCGTGAGCCGCATCCGCATCCTCCTCGTGGACGACCAGGCTCTGTTCGTGGAAAGCCTCCGAACGGTCATCGAGCGCTCGGCCGACGACATCGAGGTCGTGGGAATAGCCCGCAACGGCGCCGAGGCGGTCGAAGCCGTGTCCCGGATCGCCTGCGACCTCGTGGTCATGGACGTCCGCATGCCGGTCATGGATGGCGTGGAGGCGACGAAGCGCATACGGGCGGCCAGTCCCGAGGCCCGCATCATGATGCTCACCACCTTCGAGGACGACGAGTACGTGAAAGAGGCCCTGGAGCACGGGGCCGTGGGTTACATACTCAAGGACATCGCTCCGGCCGAGCTCATCGCCTCCATCCGCGTGGTCGCCGGCGGCGCCTTCCTCATAGCTCCGAGCGTCGCGAAGAGCCTCATACGCAGGGCCTACCTGAAGCCCGAGTTTTCGCCGACGCCCGAGCCCGAGTGGCTCAGGCAGCTCTCCCGCCGCGAGCGCGAAATCCTGGGTCATCTGGTCGAGGGGCGCACGAACAAGGAGATCGCGGCCGAGCTCTGCATAGCGGAGCAGACGGTCCGGAACCACATCAGCGTCGTCTACGACAAGATGGGCGTGTCGGACCGCGCGCAAGCTCTCCGGCTCGCCCGCGAGGCTAGTACAAAAACGTGACATTTGTACCGGGCCGCGTACGTTGCGCAAATCGGCAAAAGGGTCGAGACTGACCCAAGGGGATCTCGAAAAACTTCAGTTTTTCGAGATCGACCATTGAAATTTGCAATTCCCGCAGAGGAATTGCGAGGGGATATCAATAACCGACCGGGTTATTGATATCCCCATAACCCAAGCAAGGAGGGACAGTGCATGAAGAACGGCAAGTTCTCTAGGATTCTGGCTATCGGCCTCGTCCTGGCGGCCTTCTCCGCTTTCGCGGCGGCGGCCCAGGACAAGGTGCAGCTGACCATGGGATCGTGGCGCGCCGACGACGTCGCCCAGATGACGCAGCTTCTCGCCGCGTTCAACCAGAAGTACCCGAACATCGAGATCAAGTTCGATCCCACCAACCCGCCGGACTACAACGCGGCGCTCCGACTCCAGCTTCAGAGCGGGATCGGCCCGGATCTGATGTACGCGCGCTCCTACGACACGGGGCTCCAGCTGTTCAAGGACGGCTACTTCGCCGACGTGAGCTCGCTTCCCGGACTCAAGATGGAATACTCCGAGCTGGCCAGGGCCCCCTGGGCCGACGCCGGTGGCCACTCCTTCGCGGTGCCCTTCTGCGCCGTGTCGCACGGGGTCTATTACAACAAGGACATCTTCGACAAACTGGGCCTCTCGGTGCCGAAGACCTGGGAGGAGTTCCTCGAGGTCTGCCAGAAGATTCAGGCCGCGGGGATCACGCCCCTCGCGAACGGTCTGGCCGACCAGTGGGACATCAACGAAGTGGTTCTCATGAACATCGCCCCGAACTTCCTCGGCGGCCCGGCCGGCAGACTGGCCTACGAGAACGGCAAGACCAAGTTCAACGACGCCAAGATGGTGTCTCTTTTCCAGGCGATGAAGGACATCGCCCCCTACTGCCCCAAGGGCTTCGAGGCCCTCACCTACAACGACGAGAATGCCCTGTTCGTGAATCAGAAGGCCGCCATGTACTTCGACGGCTCCTGGACCATGGCCTCCTTCAAGGATATGAAATTCAACTGGTCGGTTTTCGCGCCTCCTCCGCCCGAGGGTCATAAAGGTTACGTGACCTTCCACCCCGATTCGGGCATCGCCATGAACTCCAAGACCCAGCACCCCAAGGAGTGCAAGCTCTTCCTGGAGTGGCTCTACTCGGACGCGGCCGCCCCGATCGTCTCCAACACGATCCCGACGGGCTTCTTCCCGATAGCGAAGAACGCCGCCAAGATCACCGACCCGCACGCCGATGCCTTCCTGCAGATGACGCTCGCCCATCCCACCGATGTCCGCTTCGTGTGGCCCAAGCTCATGAGCGGCAATCCCAGCGCCTACAATCTCATGGAAGACGGAACGATAGCCGTGATGACCGGCAAGGAGACCCCGCAGCAGGCCGCGGACAATCTCCAGAACGGTCTGGCCCAGTGGTACGGCCCGGCCAAATAGGCCCGGGGCGAGTCGGGGAGGGGAGATCCGGGCCGACCGGCATCCCCTCCGCGGCTCCGAGCTTTCCGCCGGGAGCGGGCCCGGTTCCCGGCCCGCTCCCGGCATATCTGCAGCCCAGCTAGCAAGGAAAGGTTCGATGAACTCCAGCATCAAGGTACGCAAGGAAAGCTGGGCACTCTGGCTCCTCTTCGCGCTTCCGGCTCTCCTCGTCTATACGGCTTTCATGGCCTTCCCGGTCGTCAATTCGATGCGCCTGAGCTTCTTCACGGGCTCGGGCTACTCGCTCGACAATTTCGTGGGCTTCAACAACTACGTCAGGCTCTTCACCGACCCCGACATTTCCGTCCGCTTCTTCACGGCCTTCAGGAACACCTGGGCCTTTTTCGGAATCCAGATGCTCGTCCAGAATACGCTCGGCCTCGCCTTCGCCCTGATCCTCTCGGGGAGGGGCTTCGGGGGCAAGGGCATGTACAGGACCATCATCTTCATCCCCGTCACACTTTCGGTGCTCGTGACGGGATATATATGGAAGCTGATCCTCAACCCGCAGTGGGGGGCGCTCAACATCTTTCTGACCAAGATAGGACTGGGCTCCCTCGCCCTGCCCTGGCTGGGCGATACGCGGACCGCCCTGATCGCGGTGTCGCTCGTATCCTCGTGGCAGTGGGTGGGGCTCCCGACGATGATGTTCCTCGCCGGGCTCGAGCGCATTCCCGAGGAACTCTTCGAGGCCGCGCAGATAGACGGGGCGGGAGGCTGGCTCACCTTCGCGAGAGTCAAGCTGCCCCTGCTCCTTCCGGTCGTGGGCATCGTCTCCGTGCTCACCTTCGTGGGCAACTTCAACGCCTTCGACGTGATTTTCGCCATGGAGGGAGCGAACGGTCCGCCCGCCTACGCCACCGATCTGATGGGAACCTTCTTCTACCGGACGGGCATAGCCGGGCAGCATCCGATAGGCATTCCGGACATGGGTCTCGGCGCCGCCGTGGCGACGGTCACCTTCATCGTTCTCTTCGCGGGCATTCTCCTCGCGAATCGCCTGACCGGCCGTAGCGACGAGGACAGGCGGCCCCGCCGGGCGGGAGAGGAGGCATAGCATGGCGAGCTACCGCAAAGTGCGCGATCCGGCGAAGCCGTTCAAATACCTTCTTTTGAGCCTATGGAGCCTCCTGGTCCTCTTCCCGCTCTGGACGATGATCGTCAACTCCTTCAAGTTCAAGAACGATATCTACCTCGACCCCTTCGGCCTGCCCAAGTCGCTCAACCTGGCCGGCTACATGACGGTCTTCGCCAACTCGCCCTTCCCCCGTTATTTTCTCAACAGCCTCCTGGTGACGACGATCTCGCTGGCATTCATTCTGTTCTTCGGTTCGCTCGCCGCCTACGGCTGCGTGCGATGGAAGGCCCGCTTCTCGCGCTGGATATACCTTTTCTTCGTGGCCGGGCTGACCGTGCCCATCAAGATCGGCTCGGTCAATCTCCTGCAGATAATGATCAGGCTCCACCTCATCGACACCACCTGGAGCGTCATACCCGTCTACGTCGCGATGGGGCTGCCCATAGCCGTGTTCACCCTCTACGAGTTCATCAAGGCGATCCCGGTCGAATTGACCGAGGCGGCCCTCATGGACGGGGCGGGGCCCTACAAGATCTACTGGTCCATCATCGTGCGGCTCGTGCGTCCGGCCCTGGCGACCGTGGCCATCTTCAATCTGGTGCCCATCTGGAACGACCTCTGGTTCCCCCTCATATTCATCCGCAAGGACGACCAGCGGACCCTCATCCTCGGCGTCATGCAGCTCTTCGGCGAATACCAGACCGACTGGTCCAAGATCCTCGCGGTCCTCTCGCTGAGCTGTGTGCCGGTCATCCTCCTCTACCTCACGATGGCCAAGCAGTTCATCTCGGGTTTGACCGCCGGTGCGGTCAAAGGCTGAAGCAGGGGGGCATGGCATGAAGGGGAACGTTCTCATAGGACAGTCCGGCGGTCCGACCGCCGTCATCAACGCGAGCCTCGTGGGCGCGGTCGAGGGCTGCCTCGACGCCGGGCTCGAGGGCTCGGTGCTCGGCATGCGCTTCGGCATCGAGGGTTTCATGGAAGGCAGGCTATTGGACCTCGGGCGGCAGCGGCCCGCGACCCTCGCGGCCCTCATGAAGACCCCCTCCTCGGTCCTCGGATCGAGCAGACACAAGCTCCGGGACGAAGACTTTCCGCGCATTCTCGAGCTTCTGCGCTCCTCTGATATCCGCTATTTTTTTCTCATAGGCGGCAACGACACGATGGACACCGTCCATAGGATCGAGGCCTACTGCCGAGGGCGGGGCTACGCGCTCTGCGGCATCGGCATTCCCAAGACCGTCGACAACGATCTCTTCGGAACGGACCACACGCCGGGCTTTCCCTCGGCGGCGCGCTACGTGGCGCTCTCGGTGATGCAGGCCGGACGCCTCGGCCGCGACATGAGGCGCGTGGACGCCTTCGTCGTGCATCAGACCGTCGGCCGCGAGGCCGGATGGCTGGCTGCCTCCTCGGCCCTGGCGCGACGATCGGAGGGGGATGCGCCCCATCTCATCTACCTGCCCGAGCGCAGGCTGAGGCCCGAGAGCGTGGTCGAGGAAGTCCGCGGCTGCATCGAGAGGCGGGGCTGGTGCTCCATCGTCTGCGGCGAGGGAATACTCTGGGAAGACGGCAGTCCCGTGTCCAGCTCGCGGGAGCGCGACAGGTTCAGCAACACGGAGTTCGGCGCCATGGGCGGCGCGAGCGCCGCGCTGGGGCTCCACAGCCTCGTCCGCGAGGCCACGGGGCTCCGGGGCGAGTTCCAGGTCACCGAGTCGCTCTCCATGTGCGCCGACGACCGCGTATCCGAGCTCGACCGCGAAGAGGCCTACGCCTGCGGCCGCCGCGCCGTCGAGCTGGCCGCGGAGGGAGCGAGCGGGGTGATGGTCTCGATAGGCCGCGCCGCCGGGCCGGCCTACGCGGCGTCCTACGGGACGGTTGCCCTGTCGGAGGTGGCCGTTCGGGCCAAGCCCATGCCCGAGGCCTACCTCGCCCGGGGAAGGGCCGACGTGACGCCCGCCTTCCTCGACTACCTGCGTCCCCTCGTCGGAGGGCTGCCCGAGTACGCCGATCTCGAGGATCTCGCGCCCTTGTCCGGGGGAGGCGTATCGTGAACGGCGCCGATCCCGCCCAGGCACGCTTCGCCCTGGTCCGCGAAATGCTCGAGGCTCCGGAGACGGTCCGCCGCCTCGATCTGCGGCGCATACGCTCCATCGCGGAAGGCCTTCGCGGCGATTCCTTCCTCCTTTCGGGAGAGGGCTCCTCGCGCATCTTTCCGGCCAAGAAGGTGATCGCCGACTCCCTGCGCCATCGCTACCGCGACCGCCTCTTCACCGAAGGCTCGACCCAGGCCCTCGAATACGACCTGCGAGATACCTGCGTCTTCATCGCTTCCAATTCGGGGAGGACCAAGGAGGGGGTGCGGCTCCTGCGGCATCTTCGCCCCGCGGGCTGCGCCGGCCTCATAGGCGTGGTGGCCAATTCCGGCACGCCCCTCGCCGAAGAGCCCGACGCGTCCTACCTCCTTTCCTGCGGCGCCGAGAAGGCCGTGGCCGCGACCAAGAGCGTGCTCGAGCAGGCCCTGTTCTACGACATCCTCTTCCGATCGCGCGGCGGGCTGGATCTGCCCGATCTCGGCAGGCTCGCCGACCTCATGGAGGAGGCCCTGGGGGCCCCGGTGGACGGCGAGATCGTCGGAGCCCTGACCGCCGCGCCCACTATATGCTGGGCCGGGCGCAACGACGGCGTGGCCGAGGAGCTCAGGCTCAAGACCAACGAGATAGCCCGGAAGAAATCCGACTTCCTGGAGGGGACCTACGCCGCGCACGGCATCGAGGAAGTTCTCCGTGCCTCGGACGCGGTGATCCTCGTGGATCCCTTTCCCGAGGAGGAGGCCAAGTTCGAGGAGGTGCTCGTGAAGGGGGTCGGCTGCCGGGTCGCCGCCATCGCCCATCGCGAGACGCGCTTCCCCTCGCTGAGGGTCCCCTCCTACGGCGATTTCTCGCCCTATATCCAGCTCTGCGCGGGCTGGAATATGCTGGTGGCGGCGGGGATGGCCCTGGGCGTCGACCTGGACCGCCCCCTGCGGGCGAGGAAGATAGGCAACGAGTTCGCCGGATGAGGGGGGAGGGCGGCATCCATGTTTCGGATAACGCGCACGAAGATAGGCTCCTTCGCCGCGTACCACCTGTCCTCCGGGCGGGGCGACGAGCTGCTCGTCCTCCATCTGGGCGGCACGGTCCGCGAGCTGGTGCTGGCTCCGGAGGCGGGCGGGAAGGCGCTGAGTCTCCTCGCCCGTTGCGAGCCCGCCGTGATCGCCGAGGACCCGCTGTTCAGGGGCCGCCTGCTCTTTCCCTTCAACGACCGCATTCCCGGCGGGCGCTACCGTTTCGCGGGCGAGGAGCACCGACTCAGGATCAACTCGAGCGAGGACGGATCGGCGATCCACGGCTTTCTGTACCGGCGCGTCATGGAATGCGTGCTCGAGGATGCGGGCGAGAGCGGCGCCCGGCTCGTCCTCCGCGACCGCCTCCGGCCGGGCGATGAGCCGGGCTATCCCTTCGCTCTCTCGCTGCGCGTAGAGTACGAACTGGGCCGGGGCCGATGCGCGATCTCCTTCATTGTCCGCAACGAGGGCAAGGGGCCCGCTCCCTTCGCCCTCGGCTGGCATCCCTACTTCAGCCTCGGAGGCAGGCCCGCGGACTGGATGCTCGAGCACGGCGGCGAGCTCTACGTACCGGTGGACGAGGCCCTCATGCCCAGGGGCGGCTTCGCCGAGATCGCGGGCAGCCCCTTCGATTTTCGTTCCGGCAGGGCGATAGGGGAGGGTCCCCTCGACGTCGCTCTGGGCGCTCCCCCGGAGGGAAGCATGAGGCTTTCGCGTCCCAGCGGCGCCGCTCTCGAAATCCATGCCGATCCCTTTCTCTTCCCCTTCACCCAGCTCTACCTGCCGCCGGATCGCGATTCGATCGCCCTCGAGCCCATAAGCTCTCCCACCGACGCTTTCAACCGCCCCGAGCTCGGGCTCCAGGTCCTCGCTCCGGACGAGGAGCGGCGCGGTCGCATAACGCTCCGGAGGGAGCGCTAGGCCCGTGTTCGATTGCGTGATCCCCGCGGCGGGGGCCTCCTCGAGGATGGGCGCCTTCAAGCCCCTTCTCCCCTTCGGAGACGGCACGATCGCCGGCGCCACCGTGGCCTCGGCCCGCGCGGCGGGCTGCCGCGTCATCCTCGTCGTGGGCTATCGCGGGACCGAGCTCGCCGAGCGTTTCGGCTCCGAAGCCGGCGTCCTCGTCGTCGAGAACCCAGTCTGGGAGAGGGGCATGCTCGGTTCCCTGCAGGCCGGCCTTCGGAGCGTCCGGGGACCCTGCTTCTTCACCATTCCGGCGGACATGCCTTTCGTGGGTTCCGCGGTCTACACCCTCCTCGCCCGGACACGCGAAGCGGAGCTTGGCCCTGAATCGAACTCGCAGGCGGAAGCCGAAGAGACGGCGGCCTATTTCGCCTCGCACGAAGGGAGGGCGGGGCATCCCGTCCTCATCCCCACCGCCTGGAGAGAGGAATTGCTCCTCCTCTCTCCCTCGGGAAGGATGCGCGACTATATCGAGAGGCGGCGCATGGTCCTCGTCGAGGCCGGCTCCGACTCGGTCTTCGCAGATCTGGACAGGCCGGAAGAGTATCGGAACGCCGATAGGCTCGCCGAAAGCTGAGTTTACTGTCGTGAACGATCGTTGAAATAGCCGCTTTCAGGCGACGGCTCCCTTTTGCGATCCTGCGTTCTCGGAATCGATTTTCGTCCCTCCGCCCAGGCCGAGGGGGACTGGCCCGTTTTTTTCCGGAATAACCGGGAGAAGTAATACTGGTCCTCGAACCCCAGACGATAAGCCGCCTCTTTGACGGAAGTGTCTTCCGATGCAAGTATCTCCTTGGCCCGGTTGATCTTCAGATGGATGAAGTACCGATAGGGCGTCATGCCCGTATACCATTTGAAGACCTCGTAGAATCGGGCCTTTCCCACGCCGAGTCGATCCCCGATGCCGTCTATGTCGACCGTGCCGTGGATATTTTCATACATGAGAAACTTTGCGCGCTCCACGAGCCGCTCGGCATCGCCCTGTGCTTCGGACTTTCTCTCCAAGCCATGTATTTCCGCGATCAGAAGGAGGATGAGGGCGCCGGTACGGAGCTGATAGAAGGGTTCCTGTGCCTTGACCGCACGGAAAATATCGGAAAAGATCGCAAGGATCGAAGGCTCGAGTCCTATCCTGTACAAGGGATGTTCGGGCCGGTGGAATCCGGAAGAGATCAATCTGTCGGCGGCCGCCCCCTTGAATCCGACCCAATACTCTTCCCATCCCGTTTCGGGATCGGGATGGTAGGCGTGTCGCACTCCGGGGAATAGGGCTATGACCGTTCCTTCGCCCACTTCCGAGACGTAGCCTCCGGATTCGTAGGTGCCTCTCCCCCGGGCCACGAAGACGAGTTGATAATCGCTCAGCACTCGGCCGGTGGCGACGGGCTGGTAAGCGCTGGGGTGCCCTTCGATGCAGGGAGGGTAGGGGCTTCCCGGCGGAACATCGGCCTGCCCGATGTCGGTGCAGAAGATTCCTCGCGCCTCGTCGTCGTCGCTCCACGTCAGGTACGATGAGAAAACTGCGGTGGCCATAGCCGTTGTATTATCCATCACGGCGAGTGGAATTGTCCATTCACGAAGTTCGGGTATGGATCGATACTGGCCCCGTCCATGGGATATGGAAAGAATCGCGGTTCAGGCAGGTCGGGGTAAAATATGAAGGCGCATACGGACGAAGAATCGATCGAAAAGGCCTACGCTCTTGCGAAGCGCAGATACGCCGAGCTCGGCGTCGATGCGGACTCGGTCATGGACGAAACGGCCAAGGTCCCCGTTTCGATCCATTGCTGGCAGGGCGACGATGTGACGGGCTTCGAGGGTAAAGGCGGGCTCTCCGACGGGGGCATCATGGCCACCGGCAATTATCCGGGTCGGGCGCGCAACGGCGAAGAGCTGCGCGGCGACGCCGACTTCGTCTTCTCGCTGATTCCCGGGGCAAAGCGCTTCAATCTGCACACCATCTACGCCGAAACCGGCGGCAAGGCGGTGCCGCGCGATGAGCTGGAGGCCGAACACTTCGCCTCATGGATCGCCTGGGCCAAATCCAGGCGCATCGGCCTCGACTTCAACCCTACGTTCTTTTCACACCCGATGGCCTCCTCCGGTTACACGCTTGCCTCTCCGGACAAAAAGGTGCGCGATTTCTGGATCAGGCACGGCAAGATATCCCGGCGCATCGCGAGCGCCTTCGGTCGGGAGCTCGGATCGCCTTCGGTCAACGATGTCTGGATTCCGGACGGCAGCAAGGACAGCCCCGCGGACCGCGAAGGCCCCAGGCAGAGACTCTCGGAAGCGCTCGACGAGGTATTCTCCGAAAATCTGCCCGCCGAAACAATCTTAGACGCGGTGGAACCCAAGCTCTTCGGCATCGGCAGCGAGGCCTATGTCGTCGGTTCGCACGAGTTTTACATGGGGTATGCCATCACCAGGAAGAAGCGGCTCTGCCTCGACTTGGGCCATTTCCATCCGACCGAGAATGTCGCGGACAAGATATCGGCCCTGCTGCTCTATCTCCCGGGAATACTTCTCCATATAAGCCGCGGCCTCCGCTGGGACTCCGACCACGTGGCCATCTTCTCCGATGACGTTCGGGATGTCTGCCGGGAGATCGTTCGTCGGAACGCCTTCGGAAGGCTGTCTTTTGCGCTCGACTATTTCGACGCGAGCATCAACCGCATAGCCGCATGGGCGATCGGCGCGCGAAGCTTCCAGAAGGCTCTGCTCGAGGCGGGGCTGGAACCGGTGTCTCTGATCGTAGACGCCGAAAGGGCGGGCAGAAACCACGAGAGGCTCGCTCTGATGGAGGAGGCCAAAAGCCTGCCCTTCGCGGCCGTATGGGACAAGTACTGCCTCGATCAGAAAGCGCCGGTCGGGACCGATTGGCTTTCCAAACTCCAGGACTACGAGCGAACGACGCTTGCCCGACGGAGTTAGGAGAAGCCGGAGGATATCTGAACAGTCTCGGTTATGTGTCGAGACTCGATTCGAAGCGACAGGCGAGAAGCACAAATAATTCATTTTCAATCATTGGCGAACAATATCAATCAAGAAAAAGCAATTTTGCTTGACAGCAGCCGGTTTCGAGGTGAGAATTGCGGCAGAAAACGGGATCCAGTCCCGTATGATGTTCGGAGGAGGGAGACATGAAAAAGGCTTTCGGTGTAGTGGTCGCCATACTCATGGTGATGATGACCAGTCCGATTTTCGCGCAGAAGGTCTACAGAGTCGGGATAATTCCCAAGTTCATCGCGGAGGATTACTTTATCGCTTGCGAGCGGGGCTTCCGGCAGGCGGAAAAAGATCTCGGGGGTAAGGTCAAGGTCGAATGGATCGGCGACACGATGTCCCAGACCTCCGCCGCCAACCAGAAGAACTATATTCAGGGCTTTATCGACAAAAAGTTCGATGCAATCCTTGTGTCTGCTCTCGATCCCGAGACCTATGCCGATACCCTTCGCGCCGCGATGGCAAAAGGCATCAAGGTCATCACGTGGGACGCCGACGTCGATCCGACTGCGCGAGACTTTTTCGTCAACCAAGTCGAAAGTGATCAAATAGCGATCCAGCTACTTAAGGGCTTATCCGGTGACTTGGGTAGCTATACCGCATCTAACCAGGCCACTGTTGCCCTCGTTTCCACGACTAACGATTCGCCCAACCAGAACGCATGGCTTCAGGCTATCATCAAGGAGTACGACTCCAAGAAGACGACCGCCTACAAGCATATCAACCTGATGGAAGATCCAAGCCAGATCGTCTATGCCGGTAACGACCGCGGCACCGCTGACGAGAAAATCAAGACCCTGCTGACTGCCAACAGAAACATCAAAGGCATTATTGCGCTGTCATCCAACACCGTTCCGGCGGTTTCCGCTGCGCGTGACCAGCTTGGGATCAAGGAGCAGATCAAGATCGTCGGTATCAGCGTTCCCGAGTCTTCCCGAAAAGATATGGAACAAGGGAAGATGTCGTCACTCGTCCTATGGCAGCCCTTCGACCTTGCCTACCTCACCCTATTTGTGACCTATGACGTGCTCAGGGGTAACCCTCCGAGCGGCTCCTTCTATAAATCGCCCCTGAGTGGGACGAATCAGATTACGAGCTTCATGGACGGAAAAACCTTGCTTCTGTATCCGAAGGAAGGGCACAAGATCCTCCCGAATAACGTCATAATCCTTGGTGATCCAATGGTGGTGAACCTCAAGAACATCGATCGTTTCCGCGGATATCCCAAGGCGGACAGCGGAATGGCATATTTCCTGATGAAATAATAGCTAGGTTGTTAAGGCCGAATTCGCTTTAGGGCCGATTCAATCGTTCACGATCGACACAACCCATTAGGACCAATCGCCGGATTTGGTTGTGTCGATCGTGTTTAATTTCAGCCAGGAAGGGTCTCCAAATGGAAAGCGAAAAGGAATCTCCTATCTCCGAGGTGGTCTTACGCCTTGAAAGCATCAGCAAGAGCTTCCCTGGAGTCCAAGCTCTCTCGGAAATGACTATTGATTTGCGTCGCGCCGAAGTGCACGCCATCTGCGGCGAGAATGGCGCCGGCAAGTCCACCCTTATGAAAATAATCACGGGTGTATATAAGCAGGACAGCGGTCAGATAATACTTGGCGGCGAGATATTCGATATAAAAAGTCCGAACGATGCCTATGCACGCGGTATCGCGATCATTTTTCAAGAGACCAGTCTTTTCCCCGACATGACCGTCCTGGAAAACGTATTCATGGGCCACGAACTCAAAAGGCCCCTAGTTGGGAATCTCAAGATTTTCTCGATACTTGACTACCCGGCCATGCGCGCGAGGGCCCAGGAGATATTCGGCCGTCTCGGTATGATGGTGGACCTAGACGCCCGGGTCGCAAGTCTCGGAGTGGCGACGAAACAAATGGTGGAAATCGCCAAGGCTCTGAGCTTCGATTCGCGGATTCTTATCCTCGATGAGCCAACCGCGGCTCTCACCAACTATGAAGTCGACACACTTTTCGAGACCATCCGCAAGCTCAAGGCCCATGGTGTTTCGATGCTCTATATCAGTCATCGTCTTGACGAGATTTTCCAGATCGCCGACAGGGTAACGGTAATTCGAGACGGCGAACACATACATACCGAAGACGTCTCCAATGTCGGCAAGGACGAGCTTGTTACTTGGATGGTCGGCAGGACTCTTCACGACCTCTATCCCAAGGAAGTCGTGGAGATCGGTAATGTGGTGCTCGAAGCTCGAGGTATCGTCCAGCATCCCTTGTTAAAAGGAATCGATCTACAGCTTCGACGCGGTGAAATATTGGGACTCTCGGGCCTGGCTGGAGCCGGACGCACGGAGCTGGCTCTCGCACTCTGCGGCTTGTCCCGGCCTGACGCCGGCTCAATAGCTATCGACGGTAAACAATTGCAATTTTCTGGATATCGGCAGGCCATGGATAATGGAATTGTATATATATCAGAGGACAGACAAAAGTACGGTTTGATAATACCGATGACGATTTCGGAAAACATCACCCTTCCGCTTCTCAGGAGGCTCTCCAGAAAGATGGGCATTATCAATTTTACTGAAGAGCGGAGTATAAGCGACGATTACATGGTAAGACTCACGATCAAGGCGAGAGGCGGTGATTTCGTGGTCAACAACCTGTCCGGCGGCAATCAGCAGAAGGTGTCCGTCGCCAAGGCCCTCGCCACCTCCCCCAGGATACTTATCCTCGATGAGCCGACTCGCGGCGTGGACGTCGGAGCGAAGAGCGAGATACATAGGATTATTTCCAGCCTGGCGAAGGAAGGCAAGTCGATAATCATGATATCCAGCGACCTCCCAGAGATAATCGGCATGAGCGACAGAGTGATCGTAATGAAGAACGGCTCCAAAATGGGCGAACTGTCGCGCGCCGAACTGTCGCAAGAGAAGATTCTCCAGCTTGCCCTCTAGAGGATACTGATATGAAGAAGAGAAAGACGATATCACGAGAGTCCACTCTCGGGCTCATAGTTCTTGCTTTCATGGTGTACCTGGGGCTGACCACACATTTTTCGACAAGAAACGGCCTGTTCAGCATGATGCTCGATGTGAGCCCGACCATGGTGGGTGCCATCGCCATGTCCCTGGTCATTTTCACGGGTAACATCGACATATCTGCCGGCACTATCTTGGGTTTTGTCAGTTACACTGCCGGGCAATTGGCCGTTTTCGGTGCACCGATGTGGATTTTCGTCCCTGCTGCTCTTGTGGTAGGCGTCCTGCTCTCCGGACTCAACGGTTATATCACGGTGAAATTCAAGGTCCCATCCATCGTGGTTACCCTCGCGATGAACATGGTACATCTAGGTTTCTACGCTACCTTCCTGCACAATTCGGGCTGGCTTGAAAACCTGGGGGACAATTTCACCTGGTTCGGCCGCGGGCAGGTCTTCGGTATTATTCCCTACATCTTCATTGTTGCCGTCGCAGTTGCGGCTCTCTTCATATTCATCATGAAATATTCCAAGTTTGGCAAGTCGCTCTTGGCCGTAGGCGGCAACCGACAAGCGGCGATATATGCCGGAATCAATCCAGATTCGACTGTCATGAAAGTATTTCTTGTCGAGGGATTTCTTCTCGGAGTTGCCGGCCTTTTAAAGGCAGTGACTCGAAGCGACGTTTTGCCATCATCCTTCCAGGGGCGGGAAATGACCTTTATCACGGCCGCAGTAGTCGGCGGCGTCAACATCATGGGCGGCTCGGGGAAACTCCTCGGCGCCGTCTTCGGAGCGCTCCTCGTATACTTGCTCAGTACGGCGATGATCTACATGGGCTTCCAGGATTACTTCCAGTACGCACTTCAGGGAGTCATCATACTCATTGCCGTTTTCATCACCGTGACCGACTTCTCGGTCTTCCGAAAAAGGCGCGCAAGTTTCCTTGCGCAGCGCAGCAGGAACCGATAGCCATGGAAAAACCCGACGCTAAACGGCAAGGCGGACGAAAATTCCGCGTGACGTATCAAGTCGCTCTATTCTTTTTCTTGGTATTCCTCATCATTCTGTTCGGTGCCTTGCAGCCGGTATTCTTCGACCCCGACGTACTCTTCAATGTCACGGCTATAATTGGGGAGATGGGCATCATGGCGCTCGCCATGACTTTCATCATCACGACGGGGGGAATCGACCTTTCGGTCGGCTACATTCTTCAGCTTTCCGCGATAGTCTTCGGTACCGTTTACGCCTCCAATCACAGTGTGATCATCGCGGCTCTCGCAGCCATCGCATCAGGCATTGTGTGCGGCTTAATTAACGGAATAGTTATATCACGTACCAAGATCCCACCGCTCGTGACGACTCTGGCGACGATGAGTCTTTTTCGCGGAATCTCTATGATTGTGGCTGGAACCCATACCTATTCCGGCTTTCCCGACAGCTTCAAGAGCATCTCGTCGACCTACATATTCAGCGTTATCCCTATTCAATTCATCTATTTTCTAGTGTTTTTCGCGGTTTTCAACCTATTCTATTCGCGCGGCAGGTTAGGGCGCAGCCTCAAAGGTATCGGATTTAACGAGAACGTATTGGTTTTCTCCGGCATCAATACGAAGAGAAACCTTCTCTTTATTTATACGTTGAGCGGATTGATGTGTGCCCTGGCCGCCCTGGTTTATTTGGGCAGGCTCTCTGCGGCTACCACCAGCATGGGAGACAATCTGAACCTCCAGGTCATCACCGCGGTCGTTCTGGGTGGTACTTCCATCATGGGAGGCATAGGAAGCGTAACCGGGACTTTCATAGGCGTGCTCATAATAGGTGTGCTCCGCAAGGGCTTTACCCTGCTCAATTTCAGCGGCAGTATCTTCGATTTTACACTAGGACTCATTCTGATAGTTGCGCTCATCACATTTGCATGGCTCGAGGAAAGGAAAAAGAACATGGGACGACTTTATAAATCCCAATAGGAGATTGCCGTGAGCTGCTCGAAAAAGGAAGCGTTCAGGCGAACCTTGGCGCATGAAGTTGTTCTGCCTGTGCCTTATTCCATAAAATTCACGTTGGAAGCCCGTGAGAAGTTTACGGCATTCCTGGGGAAGCCTTTTGATGAGGTCGACGATCTGGGTTCGTATGTTGTGGCTTCTCATACAAACGGCGGATGGACACAAGTCAAGCCGGGGTTCTTCAGGGATTATTTTGGAGTAGTCTGGAACAAAACGGTCGATAAAACTCTCGGGGTTGTCTCCGAAAAAACCTTCAGTGAGCCCAAGTTCGGTACTTTCCAATTTCCCGCCACAGAGAATCTGCCTGTGTATTCAACTATTCTCGCGAACAATAAGCGTTATCCGGAAGCATTCCATATGCTTTCCATCGGCTTCTCGCTTTTCGAACGGGCATGGTCCCTGACGGGTATGGAAGAGCTTATGGTTTGGATGATAACCGAACCTTCTTTCGTGCACGATCTTTTGGACAGGATAACGCTCTACAATATTGCACTTATAAACCAAGCGGCCGATATTGGGGGCATCGATTGTGTTCATCTCGGTGACGATTGGGGGTCGCAACATGGCCCTCTAATTTCACCCGAAATGTGGCGGGAATACGTCAAACCGAGATTCAAGCGGACTTGCGATGCAGTCAAAGCCCGCGGCCTTGCCCTGAGCCTTCATTGCTGTGGGAATGTTGAGGCCCTCATGCCGGACATTGTCGAGTGTGGAGTCGATGTATTCGATCCTTTCCAGCCGGAGGCCATGGACATCTGGAAGCTTTATCGGGACTTCGGCAATCGTCTTGCCTTTTGGGGAGGACTGAGCGTGCAAAGCATTTTCCCCTATGGTACTGTGCAGGATGTTCAGATCGAGGGTGAGCGGCTCATACGAGAGATGGGTTCGAATGGAGGCTATATACTTGCCCCTTCCCATGCGCTCACGGATGATATACCTCCACAAAACATTCAGGCATTCATAGACTTGGCGAAGCACCAGCAGGTCTGAAATCAAATGTGTTACAACGCCCGAAGGGAAAGCTCATTATGAACAAAAAAGAGCATCTGGACGATAGCGAAGTGAAGCTGTTAATTTGCGACATCGGGGCAAGGATGTACAATAAAGGGTTCGTGGCCGCCAACGACGGCAATATCACTATAAGGGTAGGCGAGGATAGGCTATGGATTACGCCTACCGGCATCAGCAAGTCCCTGCTCAAACCCGAAATGCTGCTTCAAACCGATATGGAAGGCAATGTCATCCAAGGCACTGGAAAGCCGACGAGCGAACTCGCCATGCACCTTCGAGTTTATAAGGAAAACCCCGAAGTCATATCTACCTGTCATTCACACTCTCCTTTTGCGCTTGCATTCGCATGTGCAGGTGTCGAGCCGGACAAGGCGATCGCTCCGGAGCCGATGGTCCTAGTAGGGCCGGTAAAAATAGCTCCATTTGCCTTTCCCGGTACAACCGAGTTGGCCGACTCGATCGCTCCGTTCTGCAAGAACAATAAAGTTGTTCTCCTGGCCAATCACGGATCGCTAACGTGGGGTACCACCCCCATTGAGGCTTGGTACCGCATGGAGGCTCTTGAAGCCTATTGCAAGATTGTGGCTATCCTCGAGTTTTTGCCTTTTGGATCGCGGCTCCTTGGCGAGGATCAGATAGAAAAGATAATGTCACATCCGGGGTATGGAGTAGAGGCTCTAGGCCGCCATAAAGGTGTCATGAATTCCACCAATATGGCTCCCGGCATTCCATTATCCAGCATTTCGTCCGAAAATGGCATTCGAGTAGGTCTTGGCTGGATGTCGGCAAATTTCATCGATGAGTTGGCGAGGCGGATTGCCGACAAGTTAGTCGCACGAATTGGATAGGATTCGGGAGAGAGGCGGTTCGCGATGGTTAAAAATCATCTTGCCATCGATCTAGGGGCCGAGAGCGGTAGGGCAATCGTCGGTTCGATCCAAAATGGGACGATATCTCTCGAGGAGATATATCGCTTCGAGACGGGTTGTACCATTTTGAACGGGCATCTTGCCGTCGATGTCTACAGAATATACGAGGAGATACTCGAATCATTTGTGAAGTATAGACTTCGTTTCGGACCGAAGCTGGAAAGCGTGGGAGTCGATGCGTGGGGTTCCGATTTCGGTCTCGTGGATCAATGCGGCAATATGATTGGTTTGCCTATTTTTTACCGGGATAAACGGACTGATGGGGTCAGCGATATCATCGAGGCGGGCATCGGATATCGAAAACTCCACGAGTTGACGAACCATCGGCGCACTTCTACGGGTTCGCTACACCAAATCATAGCGATGGAGAGGGACGAGAAACAGTCGCTTGCGAACGGTCGAGCGATATTGTTCATCGGCGATATCTTCAATTATTTCCTTTCAGGAAAGTTGTGTTCTGAGTTTACCGTCGCCTCATATTCTCAAATGTTTAACCTGAGGAAGAATTGCTGGGAAGATGAGGTATTCGATGCGTTCGGCATTCCGACCAAAATACAATCCAGAATCGTATATCCAGGTGATATTTTCGGGCCAATGACCGAGTCGATTTCGGCCACGGTGGGCATGAGCGAGGTGCAGGTAATCGCTCCTGCGGTACACGATACGGCCGATGCAGTATTGGCTGTTCCGGCGAGAGGTGACGAGTGGGCATTCATCAGCAGCGGGACGTGGTCTCTCCTCGGCATCGAATGCGATGCGCCTATAGTAAACGACCTCAGTTTCAAAGGGAATTTCACGAATTCGGGTTTGGCCTTCGGCAAAATACTTTTCAAAATCAGCATCGCAGGGTTGTGGATAATCCAGCAGTGCAGGAAAGCATGGAATGTAAATGGAGTGAGGCTCGATTACCCCGATATAGCCGACCTGGCGGAGAAGTCCGAACATTTCATGGCTTTTATTGATCCCGAAGCACCTGAGTTCTTTAATACAGTCGACATGCCCGAATCGATAAGCCGGTTCATCGAAAGGACTGGACAAGGAACCGTGGAATCCGACGAGATCGGACAAATCGCGCGTATTGTATACGAAAGTCTGGCGTTTAGGTATCGACAAGGTATCGAGATGACCCAGGAAGCTTCGGGGAAGAAGATTGGTACGATATATATTGTAGGCGGGGGGAGCAGGATCGACCTTTTGAACCAATTCACCGCATCGGCCACCGGCCTCCACGTGATCGCGGGTCCGGCGGAGGCAAGTGCCATCGGCAACATTATGATACAGGCCTATGGTTGCGAGGAGACGGGATCGTTATCGGAGATCAGAGAGATGGTGAAGCAGTCCTTCCCCCAGAATACGTTCGAGCCGCTCGCGATGGACGCTTGGCGGGAGCGCTATGACCAATATCTGAGAATCTGCCAGAGGGCAGAATGCCAGGTTTGAAGCTCAGAAACGTAAGGATTGCAAAGCATCTGTCGCCGATCGCGGAGGACGTGAATGACATCGAGAGAGCGGGTACTCAGGGCTTTTCACAAGATTTCGGGCAGCGTCGACAGACCGCCGCTGCAATTCGATCTCTGCAGACAGCTGACGGACCATTTCGCGGCGGAGCTGGGAATAGGGGCGGATTATGCGCTCAGCTATTATGAGGACCTGACATACCGCATATCTGCCAACGAGATCAGAACCGCCCTGGGCAGCGACTGTATCGTCGTCGGCGGAACGGTACCTCGAGGCTATCGAGCGAAGCGGCTCGACGGCGATCTGACCCTCAACGAGTTCGGGATGGAAATGAAACCCACTGCCCTCTATGTCGAGGTGGTCAGGTGCCCCCTTCGAGAAGCCGGCTCGATCGGTGCAATCGATGACTATGCCTTCCCCGACGCACGGGCGCCGGGACGCTTCGAGGCGGCGGCCCGCGATATCGAGCGATTCGGCAAGGACTACTTTACCATCGGCGACTGCGAGTTGAGCATATTCGAATTGGCGTGGCATCTGACCGGAATGCAGGAATACATGATGGCCCTCGCGCTGGAGGAGCCTTGGATAGAAAGACTCAACGACAGAGTCGAGGCCTGGACGCTCGGACTCGCCGAGCAGCTTGCGAGACTCGGGGTCGACGCGGTCTGGTTCGGCGAGGACTTGGGTTCCCAGACCTCGACTCTGATCAGCCCGGACATGTGGCGGGAGCGCTTCAAGCCCCGCTACCTGCGCATGATTGCGTCGCTCAAAAGGATCAATCCAGCTTTGATGATAATCATGCATTCCGACGGAGCGGTCGCTCCCCTCATCGACGATTTTATAGAAATGGGGATCGAGGTGTACAACCCGGTCCAACCGAATGTGGCGGGTTCGGACCCGAAGGAGCTGGCGGAGAAATACGGAGGCCGGATCAATTTCTTCGGAGGGATAGACCAGCAGGCCCTGCTGCCTTCGGGCGACATCCCGGCGCTGAAAGCCGAGATCCGGCGCCGTGCGGAGATACTAGGGGCGGGCGGCGGATACCTGATGGCCCCCGCGCACATAATCCAGGCCGATACGAGCCCTCGAACGGTCAAGGCGATGATCGAGGCCGTCGAGAGTTTGGGCCGATAGGCGAAAGGACGAACAGCGATGAAACGACTGGGATTCAAGATGAAGCTGAAGCCGGGCTTTCGAGACGAGTACAGAAAGCGACATGATGCCATATGGCCCGAGTTGCGGGCTACGCTCAAAGCTCAGGGAGTCTCGGACTACTCGATATTCTTCGACCCCGAGACGGATACGCTCTATGCGTCCCAGAAAATCGAGGGCGATTCGTCTTCACAGGACCTGGGAACCTTGGACATCGTAAAAAAATGGTGGTCCTATATGGCTGACATCATGGAGACGAATCCCGACGACTCACCGGTCACGAAGCCTTTGGACGAGGTCTTCTACCTGCCCTGATCCGCGTCCGTCTATACCAGCACGATCTCGATACCCTTCTTTCGGAGGGTTTCGATTGCCGCTCTCTCGGCATCCTTCGTGGTCACGATCCTGCTCGCCTTTTCCACCGGGCAGAGCGCCAGGTTGCCGATCTTGCCGAACTTGGTATCATCGGCGAGTATTACCAGCTCGCGTGCGTGCTGGATCATCGCCCTTTCCGATTGTATGAGGAGGGGGTCGGAATTGGTCAGGCTGTTTTCGGTTATGCCTTCGATCCCCATGAAAGCTATGGCCGCGTGGTAATTTATGAATGGATCGGCGGAGAGCGTATTCAGAATGAGCTGCGAGCTCGGATTGACGGTTCCCTCCGGCAGTATGACGGTGCAGCCCGAATACTTCACGAGCTGGGACGCGATGGCGAATGAATTGGTGACGACGGTAAGTGTCATGGTCGCGAGGTATTCCACCATGTGAAAAGTGGTGGACCCCCCGTCTATTATGATGGTGTCTCCATTTCGCACGTAACGGCAGGCCTGACGCGCGATTCGGCGTTTCTTTTCGCTATTGATGCTCACGCGAAGATCGAGCGGGACTTCTTTCCGTCCGGCCTTCGTCGGTTCCCGCGTCAGCTCGACGCCTCCGCGGACCCGGCGAAGCAGCCCAGTATCCTCCATCTGGATGAAGTCCCTTCGAATCGTAGCCTCGGAAGCGCCGCTTGCCTCGACGACATCGTGGATGCTCGCGTATCCGCGCATATCCAGCAGTCTGATGATCGTGTCTTTTCGTTCCCGTTCCAACATGGCCCATCCTAACTCAAGAGCGACCGTTCGAAAAGGAGTCGAGCAGATCCATGATTTTGCGCATCGATGTTTCTCTCGGAACCCCGCGAGAGAAGAGCGAGGAGGATCCGGCCACGAGGACGTCCGCCCCCGCCTCCAGCATCCTTGGGATGTTGTCCCAACTTACGTTGCCGTCCACCTCGAGCAGAGCTTCGAGACTTTCGCGGTCGAGGTATTCTCTGAGCTCCGCGATCTTGCCCAGCATCGCGGGAATAAGCGTCTGCCCGGCATACCCGGGGTTCACGGTCATCACGCAGACCAGATCCACTTCCGGAAGCAGATACTTGAACCGCTCTATCGGCATGGAAGGATCGAGGGCTATGCCGGCTCTGGCGCCGCAGGAGCGGATGAGGCTCGCCGTACGGAGCGGATGCCAGACCGCCTCGGGGTGGAAGCTGATCCATGGCGAATCGAACTTTGCGAAAACCGGAACGTAGGCATCGACATTGTCGATCATGAGATGGATATCGAGGGGGATATGCGTCGTCGAGGCGACCGCGGCGCAGATGTCGGGACCCAGGGTGAAGTTCGGGACGTAGTGGCCATCCATCACGTCGACGTGAATCATGGGAATCTTGGATTCCTCGAATATGCGTATCTCTTTCCCGAGATCGAGGAAGTCGGCGCACATGAGAGATGGAGAGACGATCGGGATTCGTGCGCTTCGGTGCATGGCTACAGACCCGGCTTGACGATCGTCTTCAATCCCTGTCCGGACTCATGGAAGCGGAAGGCCGCCTCGATCTCTCCCAGCGGGAATATCCGTGAGATGTACTCCTTGGCCCGTACGCTGCCGTTGGCGATCATATCGACCGCGATTCTGTGATGTCGCGGCAGTGATCCATGGCTCCCCATGATAAAACACTCCTTATAGTGGATGAGGTTGGAGTCCAGGCTGAGCTTGGGCTGGTTCTTGAGCCCGCCGAAGAGGTTGACGTAGCCTCTATGACGCACAATCCGGATGGCATCCTCGTGGGCCTTGACCGTACCCGCCGTCGTGACGACCAGGTCCACGCCTTCCCCTCCGGTGGCCGCGAGGATGGCCTCCACGGGGTCTTCGTCCTCCGTGCAAATGAACTGTGCATCGCTGCGGAAACGGCGCGCCATCTCGAGTCGGGCACGCGAGCGCTGGACGGCGAAGACTCGAGACGCGCCGAAGGCTCGGGAAAGCTCGAGCATCATGCAACCTATCGGCCCCAGACCTATGATACACATGCTTTTGCCGACGCTCATGTTCGCGAGTTCCAGGCCGTTGATGGCGCAGGCGAGAGGTTCGGCTATCGCGGCCTCGTCGTAGGAAAGGTGGTCCGGAATTCTGGTGACCGGGCCGTAGTTCAGGATGGTTTCGTTGAGCAGCATCTTTTCTTCGAAGCCGCCGGCGAACTGGTAGCCGATGGCATAATTGATCGCGCAGTTCGTACCCATGCCGTTCGTGCACCAATAACATTTTCCGCAGGGCACATCGGCCCCTAGCGCGACCCGGTCGCCCGGCTTCAGAGAGACCACCTTCTCGCCCACCTTTTCGACCACCCCCGCTATCTCGTGTCCCATGACGGCGGGAGGCTTCACACGATCGTTACCGTATTTCAGTATGCGCAGGTCGGAGCCGCATATGGCGCAGGATTCGACCCTCAGCACCGCTTCTTCGGCCCCGCATTGGGGCTCCGGCAGGTCCTTGACCCGAACGACCCCCAGGCTCTCGAGCACGGCTGCTTTCATAATTGTGACTCCTTCCAGTCAACGCTCCGGCAGAATGCGGATGCATCTCACCGGAGCCGTCGTAAAACACGAGGTTTGCGAAAATCAGTATACATAAAATCCAAGAATATTCAATCATATTCAATCTTATATGATTGATATTTTTTATGATACATGCGAGAATTGCCGTCAAACATGATGGGGTGAACGCATGAAAGCTCTGGTGCTGACTCAGGACAAGAAACTCGAATACACGACAGTCCCCGATCCCCGCCCGCCGTCGGTCGGCGAAGTCTTGGTGGCCGTGAAATACGCGGGCATATGCGGCTCGGATATTCCCCGCGGCTTTCAGGGGGGGGCCTATCATTATCCGCTCATCATGGGGCACGAGTTTTCCGGCGTCGTCGAAGCGGCCGGTACGGGCTCGACCTTCTCTCGAGGAGATCGCGTCACGGCCTTCCCCCTCCTCCCCTGCGGAAGCTGCGGGGCCTGTCAGACCGGCAATTACGCACAGTGCGAACATTATGACTATTTAGGCTCCCGGCGAGACGGTAGCTTTGCGGATTTCGTCCTGGTGCCCGAAGCCAATCTTTTTCGCATGCCGGACAAAGTGGAGCTGCTGAGCGGAGCCATGACCGAACCCTGCGCCGTGGCTCTGCACGGGGTGGAAAAGCTGAGTATACGGGCGGGGATGAGCGCCCTCGTGATCGGAGCGGGGCCGATCGGCAGCATGGCGGCCCAATGGCTCAGAATCAAGGGCTGCGGTCGGGTTTATGTCGCCGACATCGATCGGAAGAAGCTCGACATCGCGAAGGAACTCGGATTCTTCGCCATCGATTCGAGCACGGTGGATTTGCCCGACGAGATCCGCCGACTTGAACCGCAGGGCGGCGTCGACTGTTCCGTGGAGGCTGTCGGATTGCCCGCGACATTCCTGCAGGCGCTGCAATGCGCCTCGCGCTTTGGCCAGGTCGTGTTCATGGGCAATATACGTGGAGCTTTCACCGTGCCCCAATCCGACTTTTCGCAACTGCTTCGCAATGAGTTGGTCATCATGGGCACCTGGAACTCGAAGGTTACGCCGCGCGGCAAGGATGAATGGACGCGGGTCCTCGGCTTCATGGATACCGAAATACACGTGGCGCCTCTAGTCAGCCATAGGCCGCGGCTCTCCGAGGGCGTAGAGATCTTTTCCAGGATGGTCTCGCGGAGCGAATGGTTCAACAAGGTTGTCTTCACGATCTAGGAAGCTGTCCAAGCGGTCGGCAGGTTTTTTCTTGGAGAGGCTGCCGGCGCGCCGAGAGGGGAAAGTATGAATTTCGAACTGGGTGTGAAGAGCGATCCGATAGAATACCGCTATTCGTTCGAATGGCTTTTCGCGCTCATGCGCGACTGTGGAGTCCGGAATCTCCAATTGGGGAGCTTCTTCGAGCTCTATTCTCTCGATGACACATATTTCCGCGACCTCAGGTCGGCCGCAGCTTCCTATGGCATCGTCATTCGGAGCGTCTTCACGGCGCATCGGGAGCTTGGAGGCTTCTTTGCCGGCGATTCGCGCCTGGAAAAGGTCGCGCGGAGGAACTACGAGCGCTTGATCGAGGTGGCGGCACTGGTAGGGGCCAGTTATGCCGGGTCCAATCCCGGGGCTGTCTTTCGCGACAGAATGGCCGCCAAGGACGAAGGTATCCGATGCTACCTGAGGCATATGAAGGAGCTCATGGGCTTCGCCAGGTCCTTGGGCCTCGAGGGACTCTGCATCGAACCCATGAGTTGCAGCGCGGAGCCGCCGTCCTTTCCCGCCGAGACGGAAGGAATGCTCCAGGTACTCTCGGCATATCACGCGAACGCGATCGAGGCGACGGTACCCGTCTATCTTTGCACAGACATCTCGCATGGACTCGCGGATCGCGACGGAAAGATCATCCATACCAATGTCGAGCTTTTCGAGGCTAACATACGCCACGCATGCGAGTTTCACATAAAAAACACCGATGGGACCTATGGGTCGACTTTCGCTTTCGGTGCTGGGGACAGCGGTCGCGGCATCGTCGATCTCGATGCGCTCATGGAAACGGTCCATCGCCGCGAAGCGGACTGGCCCGTGCCGCTTGTCGTCGGGTACCTGGAGATCGGCGGGCCGAAGCTGGGCCGCGACTATTCGGACTATCGACTCGGTGAACAGCTTTCCGAGTCCTTGGCATCCATCCGCGCCGCGATGGAGAGGGCTTTCGGCGGCGATACGCGCGTATCCTCAATCGGCAGGGGAAAGGGCAGGTACGATGAACAAACTCGATGACTCGATCATGAAGACCTACGATCTGGCGCGCGAGCGCTACGCTGAAATCGGCCTGGACGCCGAGGCTGCCATGAAGAAGGTCGACGCGGTGCCCATCTCTCTGCACTGCTGGCAGGGAGACGACGTCGGCGGTTTCGAACGTCCGGGTGCGGTCCTCGCCGGAGGCGGCATTCAGACCACGGGCAACTACCCGGGCAAGGCGTGCAACGTATCGGAACTCCGGTCCGACATCGAAGAGGTGCTGGCCCTGGTGCCGGGCGCCAAACGTCTTTCCCTCCATGCGTCCTACGGGGACTTCGGCGGCAAAAAGATCGACCGCGACGCCGTGGAGGCCGGTCATTTCGCCGAGTGGATGTCCTGGGCCCGGACGCACTCTCTGGGTCTGGATTTCAACGCGACGCTTTTCTCCCATCCTCTGGCCGCGGACGGCTACACGCTCTCCCACCGTGATCAGGCGGTGCGCTCCTTCTGGATCGAGCACGTCAAGCGCGCGAGGGCCGTCGCCGCAGCCATGGGAAAGTCGCAGGGCGATCCCTGCATGCACAACACGTGGATACCAGACGGCGCCAAGGACAGTCCCGTGGACCGCCGGGGGTATCGTGCGCGTCTTCTGGAATCTCTCGATAATATCTTCGAGGAGCGGCATACGGAGCGCGAGCTTGAGGACTCGGTCGAGGGGAAGTTGTTCGGCATAGGTTCCGAGTCCTTCGTAGTGGGTTCGCACGAGTTCTATCTCGGCTATGCGGCGACGCGTCGGCTTTTTCTGACGCTCGACATGGGGCACTACCACCCGACGGAGAGCGTGGCGGACAAGATCAGCGCCGTCCTTCCCTTCGTGCCGGGGATACTTCTCCATGTGAGCCGCGGGGTCCGCTGGGACTCCGACCATGTGGTGGTACAGTCCGACGAACTCATGGACATGGTCCGCGAAATCGTGCGTTCGGGACAGATTTCGCGCGTCAGGGTGGGTCTCGACTATTTCGATGCGTCGATCAACAGGATCGGGGCCTGGGCGATCGGTGCGCGTGCGACGCGCCGCGCGCTCCTCGCCGCGTCGCTGGAGCCGCATGACGCACTTATTGCAGCAGACGCGGCCGGTGACGGGTTCGCGCGGCTCGCCCTGCTCGAGGAGTCGAAGTGCCTGCCGTGGAACGCCGTCTGGGACGAATACTGCCTGCGCTCGGGTGTGCCCGCCGACCGCGACCTCGTCGGCGCGGTCCATGCCTATGAACATGGCGTTCTTTCAAAAAGGGGCTAGGGAAGAATCAAGGGAAAGCTCGACATCGTAGCGGGCAGGTCGGATTCGTACGGGATCGCGACTTGCTGGGTTCACACTCCTCGCATAGAATTGAACTATAGCCAGGAGGCCCCAGACGGACGAGAGCAAGAGCTTCTTCCGCTACCTCGCCTACAGCGAAGAGGACGAAAAATGGCGGATCGTCTGCACGGACGCGGGCCGGTGCGAGATCGGACCGCGAACCGAGTATCCCCCCAACAAGGATGCCCATCCGCGGCGGTTCAAGTCGGTTGCGGTGGGTCGAATTCTCAATGAGTATCAGATCATCTACATAACCAAGGGATCGGGTTCCTTCGAGACCGACGGGAGACTGTACAAGGTCGGGCCGGGCTCCGTCATGTTTCTATTCCCCGGAGTCAGGCACGTCTACAAGCCCGATTTCGAGATAGGCTGGACGGAGCATTGGGTGGGCTGCAGGGGGGCCTATGCCGACAATTTGGTGACCCAGGGCTTCATTTCGCCCGGCCGACCCGTCTTCGAGGTCGGTCTCCAAAACCGGATACTGGAACTCTTCGCGAAGATTCTGGATCTGGCCCGCGACCAGGAGCCTCTGTACCAGATACGGGCAAGCTCGCTGATTCTGGCCCTCGTCGCGGAGATTCTCGCCTTCGACCGTAAGGCGGCTCAATTCAGCCACTCCGAGCGGCTCGTGCAGAAGGCCAAGTTTCTAATGGAAGAAAACATTTACGGCGAGATAAACCTGCCCGCGATCTGCGAAACCCTCGGCGTGAGCTCCTCCCACCTCAACGAGGTATTCAAGGCCTACACCGCGATGACTCCCTACCAGTATTACATCAGCATCAAATTGCAGAAGGCCAAAGAGCTGCTCGAACGGAGCGACCCCGTGATCAAGGAAGTGGCTTTCCGCCTGGGGTTCAAGGACGAGTACTACTTCTCGCGGCTGTTCAAGAGCAAGACGGGAGTCACGCCCTCGAAGTGGAGCGCCCGCTCCACGGCGGATACGGAGCCCGACGACCCGGCGCCCTGATCGGGCGGCCCGTCGGCACGCCCCACCGTGGCCCTCCGGAACCTCGTATAACTATGACTATGTAGGGGGTACCCCAACATTCATGCAACCAGATGCAAACTGACTAATTGACTGAATTAGCCATTCATGCCCCAAGGTTATCGGGGAATTCCCTGTCTGCTCTATTCTATTCGACGACACTCCTCATTAGGCCGTAAGAGCCTTCACAACTTCTGCGACCGCGTCTTTATCCAGGAGAGCTCCTCGGACGTACTTCTGCAATATCATCGAGGCGAGGGTCTGGTAGGGTATGCCTTCGGCCTCGGCCGTTGCCCTATCAAGGTGCTCGAGCTCGCGCTCCTCCTCATCCAGGAAGGTAAAATTCGGAACAGGCTTTTTCTTGCTCATCCTTCGCCTCCGTACTGATCATTCAGATCCCGGCTCGTATGACGCGAGCATCTCTCGAAGCGTGTTCGCGACCTCTTCGCGCCGGCGGACGGCTCGAGCAGCTCCGCCCCCGCCGGACCGAGCCATCTGACGAGATCGACAAGGCCCATCGTTCTATCGAGTCTGTTCATGAAAAATCTTCCTAAAGTATGACATGCCTTGTCGGATGCGACCACTATCATCTGCCGTATGGAGGGAATCATGAACACTAGTTTATGTTTCGATGGGTTTGCGGCCATTCCTCAAGGGACTGCCGCCGTTCGAGAAAAGGCCGGACGCTCGGAGAGTCGGCCCAACCCCACGCTCCGTTTGGTTTTGCTCCATAATGAGGTGTTTCTCCTGCCGCGTTCTTCCCGGGTGCTGCAGGTCCTATCGGGGAAGGCCTGGGTCTCGTTCGAGGGAGAGGATCGTATCATTGAGAGCGGCGACAGTCTGGCTCTTTCCCGGGCGAGGAATGGAGCCGTCATTTCGGCAACGGGCAAAGAAGCCCTCCTTTTCGAGGTCACCCGAGGGGAGCTCGATACATGAACGTCAACTGGTATTTGGCCTACGAAATGTTCAAGCAGCGCGAGGCGGAAATGCTGCGCCGGCTTGATCTGAGCAAGGGGTCGAGCCTGCCGCGATCCCTTCCCCGATGACAGGACCCCTCCGCCGGCATGCCAGGAGAAAATCCACAGGGAGACAGGGCGGGTGCGCCCTACCGGGCGCACAACAAAAAAGGGGCCGTCCATGCCGGACGGCCCCTCGAGGCTATCGTGTCGGTCGGATCAGTAGACGGACTTCCACTCCTCGATGTTTTTCTTGTCGAACTTGAAGGGGGGCCCGAGCAGGACTTCGGTGCCGCCGTCGGGGGCCTTGGTGATCGTATAGTCGCCCAGGCGTCCGGCGGAGAACTTGTCGCCGACGGCTCCGGTGATGGTGCCCTTCACGAGGGCGGTGGCGACGTAGGCGCCGAGGTAGCCGACATCGATCGGGTTCCAGAGGAACATGTAGGGGCAGGCGCCGTTCTCGATGTAGGTCGCCATCTCGGAAGGCAGGCCGAGACCGGTTATGAATACTTTGCCGATGAGGCCTTTGTCGGTGATCACCTTGCCCGCCGCCGCGATGCCGACGGTGGTCGGAGCGATGATGCACTTCAGGTGCGGGAAGGCCTGGAGGAGTCCCTCGGTCTCGGATACGGACTTGTCGCGGAGGTCGTCGCCGTAGGCGACCTTCACGAGCTTGACGTCCTTGTACTTGGGCAGGGCCAGCTCCTGCTTCATGTAGGAGATCCAGAGATTCTGGTTCGATGCCTGGCTGGTCGCGGAGAGGATGGCGATCTCTCCCTTGCCGCCGATCATGTCATAGGCCGCCTGCACCAGGGTCTTGCCAATCTTGACGGAGTCGGCCTGGTTGACGTGGGTGAGGCGCGCCGCCGGGTTGACCGACGAATCGAGCGAGAAGACCTTGATTCCCGCGGCCGTGGCCTGTTGGAGGACGGGCGTCAGCGCATCGAAGTCGTTGCCCACGATGCAGATCGAGGCCACGTTCTGGGCGATGAGCTGCTGGATGATCGCGATCTGGGCCTCGGCGGTGGGCTGATCGGGGGCGCGCAGGATGGCCGTGAAGCCCTGCTCCTCGATGCCGGCCTTGAAGCCCGACATTTGCTTCTCGCCGTAGGGGTTGCCCGTGTTCTTGAACACGATGGCGTAGCTCTGCGCGACGAGGGTCGTCGCCGCGACGCTCATGACTGCGAGGATCATGATCGCCTTCACGAAAGACTTTCTCATCTTCTCTCCTCCTCTATGCTTTCTCGTCCGGCCCCTTGCCCTGCGCGATCACTTTCGCGCCGGGCGGAGCCGAGCGTCGATGCCTGCCTGAGCGTAGATTGAGCACCAGTACCGACAGGATCAGGAGCGATCCGACTATTATGAGCAGCACGTTCGCCGTGATGTTGACGAGACCGAGGCCGTAGTTGAGGTAGCCGATGATGAAGACGGCGAGAATCGGGCCTCCGATCCTCCCCGACCCGCCCGAGGTGCTCACGCCGCCGAGAACCACCATCGCGATGACCGAGAGCTCGTAGCCCAGAGCCACGTTCGGCCGCGTGGAGCCCATGCGGGACGTCAGGAAGAGGGAGGTGAAACCGGCCATCAGCCCGGTCAGCGCGCTCACGACGAGTATCACCGAGTCGGTCTTGATGCCGGAGTAGCGCGCCGCCGTGAGATTGTTGCCCATGGCGAAGACTTTTCGGCCGAAGCTCGTCTTGTGCAGGAGGAGGCCGAAGACGAGGGCGCAGACCGCGAAGACGATGAGGATGAAGGGGATATGCCCCACGGAGCCCCAGCTGAGGAAGGAGAACCATTTCGGGAAGTGGCCGGAAGCCTGGTCCTGGAGGATCACGTAGGCGATGCCGCGGTAGATGATCATCGTGGCGAGTGTGACGATGACCGCCGAAAGTTCCTTGAACTTGACCATGATGAGCCCGTTGAAGTAGCCGCAGGCCGTGCCCACGGCGAGGCATAGGAGTATGGCCAGCGGCATCGGCAGCCCGGCGTTGAAACTGACCGCCATCACGACGGCCGAGAGGGCGACGGTGGAGGCGACCGAAATATCGATATTGCCCAGGATGATCACGAAGGTCATCGGCATCACGAGGAAGGCCATGTCGAGGAAGGAGTTCGTCGAGCCGATGAGACCGCGGAAATTGAGATAGTAGCGCGAAATCGAGCCGTTGATGACGTTGACGAGTATGAAAATGAGGACGAGGAGCCATTCCCACTGGAAGAAGAAGCGCTTGAGGCTCCTCGGCCTGTCTATGCTGATGGATCGTTCGGACATCGATGGTAGCCCCTATATGGCGCGCTTGCGGAGCGCGAGCCGCTGATTGTTCCTCTTGACCGCGACGTTGGTGAGGACGGCGGCGAGGATGACGATGCCCTGGATGAACTGCTGCCAGAAGGGCGAGACATTGATGAGAGGCAGCGCGTTGTTGAGCATACCGAGGAGGATCGTGCCCAGGATGAGGCCCGAAACCTTGCCGGAGCCTCCCGATATGCTGACCCCCCCGAGAACGCAGGCGGCGATCACGTTGAGCTCGTAGCCCAGGGCCGTGTCGCCCTGGGCCGAAGCGAACTTGCTGACCCAGAGGACTCCGGCCAGGCCGGCCAGGATGCCCATCACGGCGTACACGAGCCAGAGGAGCTTGCGCCTGGGTATGCCCGAAACGTCCGCGGCTTCGGGATTGGAGCCTATCGCGTAGATCCTGCGGCCGGTCTTGGTGTGGCTCACGAAATACCAGAACAGCACGAAGATGACGAAGGCGATGAGGACGAGGTTGTTTATGCCGAAGGTCGTGCCGGTCGAGAGGGACGTGAAGCCCTTGGACATCTGATAGGAACTCACCCACTGGCCCTTGCTCTCGATGTAGGTGAGTCCCCGCACGATGTTCATCATGCCGAGGGTCGCGATGATCGGAAGGACATTGAATCGTGCCACGAGGAGGCCGATCACCGAGCCGATGACGAGTCCCACCGCCATGCCCTCGAGCACCGAGAGGAGCGGGCTGATGCCGGGGACGGCCATGCCGGTGAGCGCGCTCGTCATGCCGGCGAGGGCGATCGTGGCGCCGATCGAGAGGTCGATGCCGCCCGTGATGAGGACGAGCATCATGCCCACGGAGAGGATGCCGAGGATGGCGGTGTTGTCCAGGAGGTCCTTGATGTTCCCCAGCGTGAGGAAGCTGTGATTGCGGAGCTGGAACGCGATGCTCAGAACCACGATGAACACGAGGAGGCCCAGCTCGCGGAAGCCCTCCCCGGAGCGGACGACGCGCGCTCGCGCCCTTCCTTCTTTGATTTCGCCGCTCATGCCTTCTCCGTAGCCGCCATGGCGGCGCTCAAGATATTTTCCTGGGTGGCATCGACCGTATCGATGATTGCGGAGACCCTTCCGTCGCGCATCACGACGATGCGGTCGCTCATGCCCAGCACCTCTGCCATCTCGGAAGAGACCATGATTATTCCGTAGCCCGCCTCCGCGAGCTCGTTCATTATCTCGAAAATGGCCGTCTTGGCCCCGACGTCGACGCCTTTCGTGGGTTCGTCGAGGATGATCACTTTCATGTCCCCGGTGAGCAGCTTGGCGACGATGACCTTCTGCTGGTTCCCTCCCGAGAGGGTCGCCACGAGATCGTGCACGCTGTTCGCCTTGACCTCGAGCCGCTCGGCGAGCTCCTTGGCCCTGAAGCCTTCGCGGCGCCGGTTCATCCAGCCGAGCTTCGAAAAGCGCTCGAGGGAGGGCAGGGTGACATTGGTCGCGATGGCCCACTCCAGGACGAGACCCTGTTTGAGTCTGTCCTCGGGGAGGTAGCCGAGACCCCTCTTGAGGGCCTCCGAAGGATGGGCGGCTCGCAGCTCCTTGCCGTCCAGGAAAACGCGGCCGGAGTCGGCTTTGGTGATGCCGTAGATCGCCTCGCACACCTCGGTTCTGCCCGCCCCGACGAGTCCGGTCATCGCCAGTATCTCGCCCTTGCGGACCGAAAAGGACACGTCCTTGAAATAACCCGTCCGGGAAAGATTCTCGACGCGGAGCACTTCTTCGCCGATCGCAGCCTTGCGCTTGGGAAAGAGCTGGGTGATGGAACGGCCGACCATGGCGACTATGAGGTCGTCGCGGCTGATCTCGGCCGTTTTCCACGTGCCCACGTACCGGGCATCGCGAAACACGGTGACCCTGCCGGCCAGGCGGTACATGTCCTCGAGCCTGTGCGAAATGAAGATGATGGAAACCCCGCGGTCGCGCAGAGTCTCGACGATCCGGTAGAGGTCCTCGCTTTCGCGCTTCGTCAGGGGGGCCGTCGGTTCGTCCATGATGATGATGCGGGCCTTCGTCGACAGGGCCTTGGCGATTTCCACTATCTGCTGCTGGGCCACCGAAAGGCTTCCCATGATCGCTCTCGGGGCGAAGTCCGCGTCGAGACTTTCGAGAAGTTCGGCCGCCTCGGAATGCAATCCTTTCCAGTCGATCTTCCGCGTCAGCAGGCCCACCTTCTCGTGGCCGATGAAGATGTTCTCGGTGACCGACAGGTCCGGATAGCAGGTCACGTGCTGGTATACGGCCGCTATTCCGAGCCGCTGAGAGTCGAGAGGGCCGCGGATGGCGGTGGGCTTGCCGTCGAGCAGAATCTCGCCGGAATCGGGCTGATATACGCCCGTGATGACCTTGATCAGGGTCGACTTGCCCGCACCGTTCTCGCCCATGAGGGCGTGTATCTCGCCTCTCCTGAGCTCGAATCGGACGCCGTCCAGGGCCCTGACGCCCGGAAAGGTCTTGGTGATGTCGCGCAATTCGAGAATGGTGTCCTCCACCATGTCACTCCTTAGCATACTCTGATGCACTCTATGCTGAGCAGCCCGGCGAGCTTTTCGATTCTGTCCGCCAACAAGCCCGTCCCTATGGCACAGTGATGGGCCGGACCGGCCTTGCACCACTTGTCCACGAACTCCCGCGCCGGCAGATCGAAGCGATAGCGGCTGTTGGTGTTGCCGATCTGAAGCGTCGGTCCGGGCACGGATTCGCCTTCCGCGACGAGGAAGAAAGTCCGGCCGCCCCGTCCCTGGACCACGGCGAGCAGCGTCACCGAGCCGTTTCGCACGCTCATCTGGATCGAAAGGCCCTTCCCCGGCTTTCCATGATAGACCGGCAGGGGCACGAGCGCCACTTGCCCCTCGGCGATCGCCGGGTGCGCGGGACCGTCGTGACCCCATAGAACCACATCGTCGTCGAAGTCGACGGCGTAGAGCTCGGAGAACGACCCGCCGGCCCCGAAAAGATCCAGAATCCTCATCGCCACCACGTTCTTGACCTCGCACTCGCCGGCCACGGGGATGTGATGAGCCGTGAGGAGCGTGTTGCCGGCGATCACGGAAGTGACGATGTCCTCGTGTTCGCTTCCCGGCGTGCCCTCGTAATAATAGGCGAGGGCGCCGAGCCGGTTGTTCGACGTTAGGCGATCGAGAGCACAGGAGGTTCGCGCGGCACGCTCGAGTTCGGCTTCCGAACACTCGGGCGAGACCGCGAACTCGGAACGGAACTGATCGAGCTTGGCTCGGATCTCCGCCCGTTCGACTTCGTCGCGGAGCGATCGGAGCTGGTCGAACTCGAGTATCTCGAAGTGGCTTCCGAAGGAAGACGCCAGTCCGGTGACGTCGGTATAGACGTCGAGCATCCCGCCGTAATAGTGCCCCAGGATACCGATCCGCGTGTCGCGCAGGGCGCGCCTCGTCGCGGCCGCCGCCACCCATGCGGCGATTTCGGACCATGCGTAGTCTTCCTTGAGGTGCCCGGTGACCAGGCGGTAGTCGATGCCGCAGGAATTGAATACGTTGGCGATCTCCGGCGCGGAGCAGGCCTGACAGTGGGCGAGCCACTCGCCGGTCATGGCTCCCCGATCGCCGAGGGCGTTGAAGGCGGCGTAGTCGATGGCCGCCACCGGTTGGAGATTGAGCACGACGATCGGGGCCCTGGCGCGCTGAGCGACGGGCAGAACCGTGTGCGAAAGGGCATATGTCGATATATATAGAAAAATAACGTCGACGCCGGCGGCGGTGAAGGCATCGGCCGCGACGCCCGACTTGTCCGGGTTGTCGACGAGCCCCGCGTCCACGACTTCCGCGCCGAGCGAGGAAAGCCTTTCGGCGATATAGCCCTGGTAGCCCACGAGTCTTTCCTTCAGGCCCTTGAATTGCGGCCAGTAGGTTTCGAGGCCTATGCCGAAGAGACCGACCTTGGCGCGATTGATTGCCATGAGGCGAGTATCCAGCCGCTTCGCCGAACCGTGAATGGACAATTCAACTCCGAAGATGTAATAAACTTGCCCTCGCGAAAAACCGAGGGCCGCGACTCATTCGTAGTTGCCGAACCCCCGCTTCGGACGGTAGACTTTGTCCGTCGTTTCCTTCTTTCAAAAGGAGCAGGTGAGAGATCATGGGAAAACTCGACGTTCTGGTGGATATCTCGCGCCGATTCGGATCGGACCCCGACTGGGTTCTCGCGGGCGGCGGCAATACCTCGTTCAAGGACTCGGACACGCTCTTCGTGAAGGCATCCGGCTTTTCTCTCGGACAGATAGGCATGGACGGCTTCTGCGCCATGGACAGGCGCGAGCTCGATGCGATCTGGGAGCGCTCGTATCCCGAGGATCGGGAGGCGCGGGAGACCGCGGTGCTCCAGGATCTCCTCGCGGCCCGTCAATCCGGGGAGCACCGTCGTCCTTCGGTCGAGACGCTCATGCACGGCTTCTTCCCCCAGGCATACGTAGTCCATACCCATCCGGCCCTCGTCAACGGCCTCACCTGCAGCCGCTACGGGGAGGCCGCCTTCCAAAGGCTTTTCGCGGCCGACGCGATCTGGGTTCCCTTCGTGGATCCGGGCTACGTTCTCGCGCGGGAGGTGCGAAAAAGGGTCGAGGCCTTTCGGGCGCGGACGGGCGCGGTGCCCTCGGTGATGCTCATGCAGAACCACGGTCTCCTGGTCGCCGGGGAGAGTCGGGGCGAGATCGAGGAGCGCTCCGCCTCGGTGGTTTCGCGCATCGCGGCCGAAGTGCGCAGGCATCCGGATCTCGGTGCGGTTTCGGTCGACGCCCGAGGAGTCGCCGAGCTGGTTTCGCACGTCGCGTCCCTGGCACCGGCGGGCTCGGGGATCCGCTTCCGGTGCGACGCGCAGCTCCTGCGCTTCGCCGATTCGCGCGAAGCCTTCGAGCCGCTCGTCTCGGCTTTCAGCCCCGACCACATCGTGTACGCCGGCCACGAGTTCCTGAGGCTCGATTCGCTTTCCGAGATCGAAGGGGCGTGGAAAGATTTCCTGGCCCGCAATGCCGCCCCCCCGCGGATCGTGCTCGTCAGGAACCTAGGCGCCGTATCCTGCGCCGCCGCGATGCAGACGGCCGAGACCGCGATGGAGCTCTTCGTCGACGCGTGCAAGATAGCCGTGTACAGTCAGAGTTTCGGAGGAGCCCGCCACATGACGCGGGACCAGATCGATTTCATCAGAAACTGGGAAGTTGAGCGATATCGCTCGCAGGTCAACGCGGCGAAATAGCACCCGAGCCTCTTACAAGCCCAAATCCTCATAATCTAGCTAATGCTATATTGTGGTATTTATATACACAATACCATAACTAAAAAATTAAGATTTATGCGAGTACTTGGCAAAAAGGTTCGTTTCGTGCTTTGATGGCCCAATTTCCGCTTTTGTGGAAAAATACTATATCCCGGTTACCGAGGTTTTATATGATCGGCTTAGCTAGCAGGGGCGTCCGGCGTAAAAGTCGCCGAAGTCTCTTCGTTTCCCTCATCGTTCTAGTGGGCCTCACGGTCTTCGTCGCCGTTCTGGGCGCCCAGACCATGAGCGGGACTTCAAGCTCTCCCGAGGGCTTCCGTCCCTTCTCGTTCATGACAGACCCCCGCTTCAGCGGCCTCGAGCGCATCGCGCTCTTCGTCGTGCTGGCCATCGCCGTGGCCGGACTCCTGTACGCCTTCGTGCTGTCCCGTCAGGTCCGCAGGGCCGACCAGGGCACGAAGAAAATGCAGGAAATCGCCCAGGCAGTTCGCGAGGGCGCGAACGCATACCTCGGGGCTCAGTTCAAGAAGATCGCGCCCCTCATGGTCGTCATCACCGTTCTGCTGTATTTCACGGCCACGAGTCCGAATCCCTGGTTCCACTTCGGGCGGGCCGGGGCCTTCATCATCGGCGCCAGCTTCAGCTGGCTCGTCGGCTTCATCGGCATGCGCCTGGCCACGAACGGCAATCTGCGGGTCGCGGCGGCCGCGCGCACGAGCTACGGCAGCGCGCTTCAACTGGGGTATCGCACAGGCACGGTCACGGGCATGTTGACCGACGGGCTCGGTCTTCTGGGCGGCACCCTCATTTTCCTCATGTACGGCGAGCAGGCCTACGAAGCCCTGCTCGGCTTCGGCTTCGGCGGCACCCTGCTCGCACTCTTCATGCGCGTGGGCGGCGGCATATACACCAAGGCAGCCGACGTCGGCGCCGACCTCGTCGGCAAAGTCGAAAAGGATATACCGGAGGACGATCCGCGCAACGCGGCGACCATAGCGGACAACGTCGGAGACAATGTCGGAGACTGCGCCGGAATGGCCGCCGATATCTTCGAGTCCTATGAGGTCACGATCGTGGCGGCGATGATCCTGGGTCTCGCGACCTTCGGACATATCGGCGTCATCTTTCCGCTCCTCGTGCGCGGTATAGGCGTCCTGAGCTCGATCATTTCGACCTACACCGTACGCGCCAAGGCCGACGACACGTCCGATATCGCTCTCAAGAACGTGCATCGGGGCTTCTGGATCGGTTCCGTCATTTCGGTAGTGGGCTTCCTCGTGCTCGGCTACTTCTACCTGCACCGCCAGCTCGCCCCCGGCGAGGTCCTGCCCTGGTGGTCCAACTTCGGCATTTCACCGGACCTCGATCTGCGGCCAGCGATCACCTGTCTCATAGGTGTCGTGCTCGCGATCGTACTCAACAAGGTGACGAGCTACTACACCCACACGAGCCATGAGCCGGTGAAGAGCCTCACGAAGGCCTGCCAGACCGGGCACGCCACGAACATCATCCAGGGCTTCGCTCTCGGCTACGAGTCTACCGTCATCAATGTGCTCGTGATTTCCGTCGCCATTGCTCTTTCGGTCCTCGTATACGCGGGAGCGAATCCGCTGTTCGTAGCCTACGGCGTCGCCATGACCGGCATCGGCATGCTCACGCTCACCGGCAACACCATATCGATGGACGTTTTCGGCCCCGTCGCGGACAACGCCAACGGCATTGGGGAGATGGGATACGACCGCGACGAGATGGAGAAGGAGCAGCCCGGCTCGTACAAGCGCGCGCGCCAGATCCTCGCCGATCTCGACGCCGTGGGCAACACCACCAAGGCCGAAACGAAGGGTATCGCCATAGGCTCGGCGGTCATCGCCGCGGTATCTCTCTTCTCTTCGTTCATCGCGGTCATCGCGATGGGCAGCGAGGCCAAGATCGGCGAGCTGGCCTCGAACATGAATCTGTATCAGGTGGTCGAAGGACAGCTCTCCGTCGCGAGCCCCATGGTCATCATCGGCTTCCTGATCGGCGGGGCCGTGCCCTTCCTCTTCAGCTCGATGCTGATCCGGGCCGTAGGCCGCGCCGCCTATCTCATCGTCAAGGAATGCCGCATGCAGTTCCAGGACAAGGATATCTGGTCCGGCAAGAAGAAGCCCGACTACGCCCGCGTCGTCGATATCTGCACGCGCACCGCGCAGGGTGAGCTCATCGGTCCCGGATTCCTCGCGATTCTCGCCCCGATCCTCGTCGGTTTCCTTCTCGGGCCCTACTCGCTGGGCGGCTTCCTGGCCGGTTCCATCCTCGTCGGCCAGCTGCTCGCGGTCTTCATGGCCAACGCCGGCGGCGCCTGGGACAATGCCAAGAAATCCATCGAGGACGGACTTTACGGCGGCAAGGGCTCGGAGGCGCACAAGGCGTCGGTCACGGGCGACACGGTGGGCGATCCCCTCAAGGATACCGCCGGCCCCGCGATCAATCCCCTCATAAAAGTCATGAACATGGTGAGTCTTCTCACCCTCGTACTCGTCATGAAGTTCGGATTTTTCCACACCGATCAGAGCGTGGGCGGATGGGTCCTTCCGACGATCGTCGTCGTGGCCTGCCTAGCCGTGCTCGGCTGGGCGGTCTGGCAGTCGAAACGCGTCAGCCCCGCTATGCTCGAAGCCGAGCGCGCCCTCGAGGAGCAGGGCATCTAGGAATCGTCGATGACTTCGCAGAGCGGGTCCTGTCGAGGGCGAACAGAGAGCGACTGGAAGATTGTCGTCGCTCTCTGTTCGCCCCCGCCCCCACCGCTTTGCGATGTTTCGGGAACCTGCGGCGGGATTCATCCCCTTTAAATATGACTCCTTGGACCGTTCTAGAACTCCTCGAAGCCTGAATCCGGGTTATTCTCTGTCTCCGGAGTTTCCGAACGCAGGATCATCCCTCGCGAGAGCTCCCTCTGCACCTTCGTCTGCCGGGAAGGGGAGCCCGAAATACCGCGGGCCGTACCGCCGCTGCGGATATGGGATATCCGTCCGGTCTGCATGGCGTTGTCCGCGTTCTGATTGATGTTCTGCACGACGAGATCGCGGTCGGTTCTGAAGGCCGCATCGGCCAGGTTTTCGAGGAAGCCGTCGTCTATGCGGCGGAGCTCGGACAAATTCGCCCAGAAGCCGATGACCCTGCCTCTGCCGTCGAGGATGGCATTGCCTCGGACCTCCTGCGAGGACGAGGTATTCGGGAAATGTCCTTTGATTACTTTCGGGCGGAGATACGGTCGGTCGCGGCGACTATCAGTAATCTATTCTACACCGCCCCGCTTGGTTGTCAATGCCGAGAACAGGGGTCTGATGTGGCGATCGAGGATATTCGTCTTCACACCTTTCGAAACGAGCTCTTCCGCGCCCGCCAGGGCGGAGAAATAGCGCTCGCCCTTTTCGGCCGCGAGCTTGAATGCGACATGGAAGAGTTGACGCAGGTTGATGTCTACGCCTTTTTCGTGTCGGACTGCGGCGGCCAGACGGGGACCGTCCCAGGATGCGAGCTCGCGCGGCGAAGGAAGGGCCGCGCGATCGATATCGACCACCGACGCATAGGGCGCGACGAGCTCGTCGAATCTGGCGAGGGCTTCGGCGTATATTTCTCTGACCATGCCGAGTGCGTCGCCGCCGGAGGCGGCCAGCCCCACGAGCTCTTCCAGCCACGTCGTGCCGGCCGTCTTCAGGTGAAAACCCGCGTCGTGCCGGGCGGCAACGCGGGATATGGGCGCATAGAGCGAGAACTTATCGCTGCCCGAGTGAACGCTGAGCTTCAGGTCGCGGGGGAGTCCGAACTCGGCCGCAGCGAAAGAGGCGACGCATACGAGGCCGTCGAACTCGTCCTCGAAGTGTGCGACGTCGCCCACGTAGTCCACTCCCTTGTTGAACCTGCCGGGAAACTTGGGCGCGATCGTGGCCGCGCGCACGCCTTCTTCGGCCAAGGCGGCGAGGATGAAGAACAGTTCGAGGGGCGACTGGGGCGTTTCCGTTTCGTCCATCGACACTTCGGCGATGAAGTTGTCCTCACCCTTTGCCTCGCTCACGCGGCGATAGACTTTCCCTGCTTCGCGGGCCGCTAGGAGGTAGCGCGAGGCGATTCCTTCGATATTTTCGTGCGTGGCGCGCAGCGCCGTCGCCAGGCCCGGCACGACGATCTCGCCGCGGTAGCGCGACATCCTGCGCGAGAACGCACGTATGTCCTCCGCGTCCGCGGCCTTGCCTATGAAGTCCGCGACGTCTATCGTGAAGAAGTCGCAGGGTTCGATGAAGGACTCGACGGAAGTCAGCCCGACATGGTCGGCGTCGACGTGATAGCTGTTCCTCCAACCGAGCTCTCGCACGGCCTGGTCCGCTTCGATGCGCGCGTCTGCGGGCGAGCTGCCTATGAGGCTGTGTTCTCGGTAGGATTTGTTCCAGACCGGGCATACGGCGATTCCCTCCGTCGCCGCCTCTACGAAGGCGGAAAGTTGGGCGCGGCCCTGGCGCCCGAAACGATCGCCTATTCCCATGCTGTACTTCGCGAGGTTCATGTTTCCTCCTGCTCGGATAGCGGCCGGGCCGTCCACAGGCCGGCGGCCGGGTTGGCTATGAAGAACACGCGCTCCCCGTCGTCCGTGAGGTTCCAGCCGGGAACGAAGCGCTCGGGGGAGTAACGCGCTCTCATCTCGGCGAGGGGGGCCCATCGATAACCGACCGATTCGATCTCCTCTCGTCCCAGCCCGCCCGGGCAGTAGGTGATGGAAAAGCGGCCTTCGGAGGAGCCGTGGATCAGGTGCGCGGCGGCCGAGAGATTGTCCGCAAGCTCGCCGTCCCGTTCGACCGCCCGCAGTGTGGCTTCGGTGCCGCGGTATCCCCACCTCCGGATGAGCGCGTCGATCGTTCGATCCTCGCCGAATCTGGATACGCCCGGCGCCAGAACGATGAGCTCGCCCCCGTCGGCCAGGGCCATGCGCGTGCGGTAGACGCTTTTGTTGCCCAGCCATGTGGAGCGGAACTCGCGCTCGCTCAGGAGCACGACCATTTTGCCGATTCGCTCCCCTGTGCAGTGCACGTTGAGCGCTCTCGAAAGTCCGGCCGCTTCCTCGAATGGAGCGCGGCCCTCGCCGACGAAAAGGCCGCGGAGCGCGTCGTCGTCACAGCGCGGGCTTCCCGGCGCGGTCTCGTCGGAGCAGCCCTGGTCGCGCTTTCCCACGACGGTCTGGACATAGAGAAGTGGGAAGGAGGAGGCGAACTCGCGAGAGGCATAGTCGAAGAGAGCGCGCACGGGCGTATCGGTCCTGCCCATGATGCGTTCCATGCCGTAGACGGCACCGAGATAGTGGCTGCGGTGAATGGCCTCGGCACCTCCCGTGCCGACGAAAATGTTCTTGGCGTGGTTGGCCATCCCCGCCACCTCGTGGGGAACGACCTGCCCGATGGAAACGATGAGGTCGTGCCGGCCTTCGACCATGAGCTTATTGAGCTGGGCGGGCCAGCCGAAGTCGAGCCGGCCTTCGGACAAGACATGGACATAGTCGCCCGGCACCTCTCCGACCCGGACGACATCCTTTCTCCAATCGTGTTCGCGGAAGAGCTCGTGGGGGAGGCCGGGATAGTATTCGCCGAGCTCCGCGGCCGTCATCGGCAGGTGCGTTCCTAGGGCCGGCATGATATCGACGAGGGAGTTTCCATAGTATTCGTATAAAAGGCGCAGGATGAGCCCCGACCTCGAGCGCGAGCGTGTGCCGTCGGGAGGAAGAGCCAGAACGCGGCGGCGCCTCCCGAGCGCCTCGAGTGCCTCGAAGAGACAGGTGCGAACCGCCTGATCCTCGATGCCCTGCCCTGTGGCAGGGGCGATCACCTTGTGCACCATCTAACTCCTGCCTTTTGTATGATTTCGAAAATAGAAATAATACGGAATAGTAAACCCGGAGGAGTATCCTGTCAATTGAGCCAATTTCGCCGCCCGAACGGATAAAAATCCCGCCTCCGAGCAAAACAAAAAGTTTGACAGGCTCAAAAAGCAGCCCTATACTGCGCTGGTACTTTCGAATGATTTCATTATTCGAAAGAATTTAGAGGAGGCATCCATGATGCGGCGTATCGGTTACGCACGAATTCTGTTCGCAGTTTTTATGGCCTGCGGGGTTCTGGGACTGAGCGCTCAGACCAGCTCGCTCACGATCGCCAAGCCCGTGAAGTTGAGTATCATCGACGTCGCGGGAAATCTCCAACTTTCCAAGCCGGCGATCGAGGCATTCAAGGCGGCCAATCCCGGCCTCGTCTCGGACATCGAATATATTCAGCTCACGGCTCCCGAGCTGCCCTCGAAAATCAAGGCCCAGCAGATGGCCGGCAACGTCGACACCACACTCGTGCTCACGGGCTACGACGCCATGGCCTCGGGCGTGGACCAGGGCATCTACGAAGAACTCATGCCGAAATATTCGGCGGATTTCAAGGGCCTGCTCGATCGCTACGTGCCCGGAGCCAAGGCTGCCTACGAACTCTTCAACGGCTACGGCATTACCATCACCTTCTGCCCCGGCGGCCCAATGCTGACCTACAATCCCGACAAGGTGCCCAATCCTCCAAGGACCGCCGAAGAACTCCTCGCCTGGGCGAAGGCCAATCCCGGGAAGTTCATCTATGCGCGTCCGGCCAACTCCGGCCCCGGCCGCGCCTTCCTTCAGGGGCTGCCCTACATTCTCGGCGACAAGAACCCGAAAGACCCCAAGACCTGGGACAAGACCTGGGCCTTCCTCCAGGAGCTCGGTAAGTACGTCGATTATTACCCCTCGGGCACCGGCATTACCTTCAAAGAGCTCGCAGAAGGCACCCGCTGGATGGTCGCCAGCCACTTGGGCTGGGACATGAACGAGCGCATCCTGGGCACCATCCCCGCCAATTATCAGGGCTACTTCCTCGACCACACGACCTGGGTAACCGACGCCCATTTCATGGCCGTGCCGAAGGGTCTCGACAAGGACCGGATGGCCGTGACCATCGAGCTCATGAAATGGCTCATGTCGCCCAAGGCCCAGGCCGTGACCTACGACGACGGTTACTTCTATCCCGGCCCTGCTATTAGGGGCGTGCCCCTCAGTCTGGCGCCCGAAAAGAGCCAAGCGAGGATCCGCCCGGCCATGAGGCCTGCGTACGACAAAGCGGTAGCAGATCTGCCTTCAACGACTCAGCTCGATGCCGCCGACATGGTGACGGCGTTCGACATGTGGGACAAGCTCGTGGGCTCCCAGAGCCACTAGAATCGCATTCGGGAGGGGCCGACCCATCGCCAAGCGATGGGCCCCTCCCCTGCAGGCCCGGAGAACCCATGAAAGACTTCAAGCACATTTCCGTCAGGCGGATGACCAAGCTCTTCGGTGAAAAGACCGCGCTGCACGAGTTTTCGCTCGACTTCGACAAGGGCGAGTTCGTGACGTTTCTCGGGCCTTCGGGCTGCGGCAAGTCGACGGCGCTCAACTGCATAACCGGGCTCATTCCGATCACGAGCGGCGAAATCTACATAGACGACGAGTGCATCGACGATTCCAGGAGCAAGATTGCTCCCGAGAAGCGCGAGTTCGGCATGGTATTCCAGAACTATGCCCTCTTTCCCCATCTCACCGTCTTCGACAACGTCGCCTTCGGTCTGCGACTTCGCAAGCACACCAAGAAGAGCGTCGGGGGAAAGGTCGATACCGCGCTCAAGCTCGTGCACCTCGAGGGCTACGGCGGCAAGTATCCCGCACAGATGTCGGGAGGAGAGCAGCAGCGCGTGGCGATCGCGCGGTGCATAGTCCTCGAACCCCGGCTTCTGCTTCTCGACGAACCCCTGTCGAATTTGGACGCCAAATTGAGGGTCGAGCTGCGTTACGAGCTCAAGGCACTTCACGAGCGCCTGCGCGTCACAACGATCTACGTGACGCACGATCAGACCGAAGCCCTGGCGCTCTCGGACCGCATCGTCGTCATGCGTTCCGGGAAGATACAGCAGGTCGGCACGCCCGAGGAAGTGTTTTCGAACCCGGCCAACCTCTTCGTCGCGGATTTCATGGGCTTCAAGAATATGTGGAAGGCGAAGCTCACGTCGCTCGAACAGTCGCCGGAGCATCTCGACGCGGTCGCGAAGACGACGGGCGCGGTGATCCGCGCGCGGCTTCGCTATCCCGAAGGCGATCCGCGGCGGGAGGCCATCGTGGCGGCCTATTCGTCGGGGAGTACCGTCGTGACCGCGATTCGCCCGGAAGACATCCAGGTGGGCGTCGCCGCAGGGATGAACGCGCTTCGCTGCACCGCCGCGCTCGTCGAGTATCAGGGGCAGCTCAGTCAGGTGAGCGCGCGCTTCGGCGACCATGCTTCCGAGTCCGATGGCGGAGACAGAATAGACTTCCGAAGCGCTCTGCGCATGGAGGAGGGACGGAGTCTCGAACTCGGCGTCGCTTCGGACAAAGTGCTGCTCTTCCCGGAAATCTATATGGCCCTGGGCGCATCGACGGCAGAGGGGATCTCGCGGTGAGCTCGGCGTCGAAGAGCGGCTCCAAGGTCCTTCTCGCCCCCGCTCTAGCTTTTCTCGTCCTCCTGTTCCTCTATCCTTTCGCCTACGGCCTGTACCTCAGCTTCACCAAGGCGGACGGCGGGGCGACGTTCGCCAACTACATACGCTTCTTCAAGGATCCCTGGGACTTTCGCACGATCTGGACCACGCTGTGGATCTCGGTCCCCATCACCTTCATCAATGTGGGTCTCGCCATACCCTTCGCCTATCGCATGCGTCGGGGGATGCGGGGGGAAAGAACCATAACCTTCTTTCTCATTGTCCCCATCACGCTCGGCGCCGTGCTCATCTCCGAGGGCATGCTGAGCTACATGGGACCGCACGGGTGGCTCAATCAGTTCCTGATGGCGATCGGCGCGGTGCACAATCCCGTGCGTTTCACCCACAATTATCTCGGCGTGGTCATCTCGCTCGGCCTATCGGGCTTTCCCTACGCGTTCCTCATGCTCTTGGGCTACGTTTCGGGGATAAATCCGGACCTCGAAAAGGCCAGTCAGATGCTCGGTGCCTCCAAGTTTCAGACCTTCTGGAAGATACTCTTTCCGCTCATGGTGCCCGGCATCGCGATCTCGTTCTGTCTCAACTTCGTCATGGCCTTCTCGGTCTTCCCGTCGGCGGTCCTGCTCGGCCAGCCTTCGGGACCGACGCGGGTCATCGCGATCGCGGCCTATCAGTGGGCATTCGAGAAATTCAACTTCAACGCCGCCTCGGCCATCTCCATGATAATGGCGGCTATCGAGCTCATCGTCATTTCCCTCGTTCTCATATGGCGGGGCAGGATGTACAAGGGTGCGTCGATCGTGGGAAAGGGGTGAAAGGCATGAACGCGAAGCCGAAACTTTCGACATTCCTGTTCGCGGCGGCCATGGTCGTTTACGTCGCGAATGTGCTCGGGATTCTCGTGACGGTAATATTGAACTCGATCTCGAAGGGTTGGTTCACGGGGCTCCTGCCCAAGATTCTGACGGGCGAATGGTACCGCTATGTCTCGCACGATCACGACATCGGCAACCTCATGTTCGTCACCTTCGCGGTCGCGATCGTGGATGTGGCCATCGCCCTCGCCATCTCCTTCCCCGCCGCCTACGTTCTCGCACGGAAGGAATTCCGCGGCAAGGGCTTTCTCCTTTCGCTCTTTCTCCTGCCCATGATAGTTCCGCCCATGGCCTACGGCATTCCCCTTGCCATGCTCTGCTACAAATTTCACCTTGCCGCGCGACTGGCGGGCGTGATCCTCGTCAACCTCGTGCCCATCGTACCCTTCATGATCCTCATTCTAATGCCCTTCATAGAGCAGGTGGGAACGAACCTCGAGTCCGCCGCGGTGATGCTCGGCGCCCGACGCACGACCATATTCCGCAAGATTCTCGTGCCCCTGACTGTGCCGGGCATACTCACCGCCGGCATTCTATCGATCGTCAAGACCATTTCGATGTTCGACCTGACCTATCTCGTCGCGGGCGGAAACACTCAGACGATCGTCGTCGCTCTCTATGCCGATGCCTACGCCGCCGGAGCGCGGCCCCCTCAGGCGGTCGACGCGCTGGCCGTGATCTACTTCCTCACGGCCATGGTCTGTCTCGTCGCGGCGCTTCGCTTCGTGAGCCCGACGCAGATGGTGTTCAAACTGAAATGATGCCTCCGGCTCTCGATCCCGCGGCGATCCGCGCCGGGCGGCTCGGCCGCCCGCCGCTTGGGACCTCCGCCCGCGCGAAGGCGGCCTAGACATGGCCCACAATCCGCGCGTGGAGTCGATCCTCGCGATAGTCTCGCGCAAGCGCAATGTTTCCGTGCTCGAACTGAAAGAAAGGCTCGGCGTATCCGAGGTCACGATCCGCAAGGACCTGGACTATCTGGAAAGCGAAGGCATCATCGTGCGCACCCACGGCGGGGCGACGATGGCGGAGGATCAGCGCGTCATGCGCCCCGTGGGCATGCGCGAGGGCCTGCATGAGGAGAAGAAAAACGCCATCGCCCGGGCGGCGCGGGATTACATCGCGGAAGGAGAGGCGATCTTCCTCGACGCCGGCACGACCTGCCGCGCCATAGCGCGCGAGATACGCGGGATGAGTCTTCAGGTGGTTACGACTTCCTTCGACGTGATCGAAGAGCTCGCGGACGCCGAAGGCGTTTCGCTCTTCTGTCCGGGCGGCACCCTGCGCCGAGAGTCGCGCTGCTTCATCGGGCCGGCGGCCATGGAAGCCATGGAGGACATCCAGGTTCAGAGCTGCTTTCTGGGGGCGACGGGTTTCACGAGCGGGGGCAGCTTCGCGACCCAGAACGCGAACGAAGCGCAGATAAAAAGGCAAGCCCTCAGAATGTCCAAGCGCAGGATAATCGCCGCAGATTCGAGCAAATACGGCGTCAACGCGTTTTCCATATACGCGAGGCCGGGCGATGTCGATCTGCTCATCACCGACTCGGGCTTTTCCGATTCGGGTCTCCTTCTTTCGCTGGGCATCGAAGTGCTCCTCGCTCCATTGGAGGAGAAGTAGATGGGTGGTTCCAACTTTCTCGTAGCGCAGTCGGGCGGTCCGACGGCCGTCGTCAACGCGAGCGCCGCGGCGGCCGCGCTTACCGCCTTGAGTCTTCGCGGCGTGAAGAACGTCTGGGCCGCCGAGGAAGGACTGTTGGGCCTTTTCGACGACAGGATGATCGACCTGCGCGCCGCGGGGCGCAGGTCCCTTCGCGCGGTATCGAGGACGCCCGGGGCCGCCTTCGGCTCGTGCAGGCGTGGCCTCGTGGACGCCGTCGATCGCGAACGCGTGCTCGAAACGTTTCGTCGGCGCGACGTACGATTCTTTCTGTATGTCGGCGGCAACGACTCGATGCGGACCGCCGCGGACATCGATCGGCTCGCGCGAGACTCCGGCCACGAGCTTGTCGTCGTGGGCGTTCCCAAGACCATAGACAACGACCTTCTCGTCACGGACCACTGTCCCGGCTACGGAAGCGCAGCGAAGTATCTCGCGACGACCGTGATGGAAGCCGGACTCGATACGGAGGCGCTGTCGAGCTCGGACCGTGTCAATGTCATCGAAACCATGGGACGGGACTCCGGTTGGCTCGCCGCAGCCGCCGCCCTTGCCCGGCGCGGACCCGGCGAGGCGCCGAATCTGATCCTCCTGCCCGAGGTGGCTTTCGACGAAGAACGCTTCTGCGCCGCCGTGGAGGACTCGCTGTCGCGCCTGGGGCGTTGCGTGGTCGTCGTAGCGGAAGGCATAAGGCGGACCGACGGTTCATACGTCAGCGCCCAGGGCGGGCCCTTCGGCGTCGACCACTTCGGGAATGCTCAGTTCGGCGGCGCCGCCCTCGCGGTAAAGGCCCTCGTCGAGTCGGCGCTCCGTGCGAAGACCCGGTTTTCGATACCTTCGACCGCGCAACGCGTCGCCGGACACTGGGTTTCGGCCCGCGACCTCGAGGAGGCCGCGGCGGTGGGGCGGGCGGCCGCGAAGATGGCCGCCCGGGGAGAGGGCGGAAGAATGGCCACCCTTGTCCGCCGGTCGGACAGTCCCTATTGCTGCATCACGGGCAGCGTCGATCTGGAAGCCGTGGCGGGTAAGACCAGGAGCTTCCCCGCCGAATGGATATCCGAGAGCGGCATGGGCGTCAAGGAAGCCTTCTTGACCTACGCGCGGCCCCTCGTCGCGGGGAACTCTCGCCTCAGGCTGCGCGAGGGTCTTCCCGATTATCCGCGTCTTGAGCGGCGCTGCACCGGCTGATCCAGGAATGGATCGAGGCTCCTGCAAAATGCAGAAGTATTTTGCAGGAGCCGCTTAAACTTGCCTTCGAACCGTGAAAGGGGTTTCCCATGGGCTATATAGAGGACATGTTCGGAATGAAAGACCGCGTGGCCGTGGTCACGGGGGCGGGGGGGGCGATCGCCGGCGTCATCGCCGAAGCCTACCTGCGCGCGGGCGCCAAGGTGGCGCTGTGGCTGCACGGCGAGGAGGGCCTCGCCGCGGTCCGCGAGCGATTCCTCCCCTTCGCGAGCCGGCCCGACTCGGTCTTCGCCCTGGCCTGCGACACGGGCGATCGAGGCCGCGTCGAGGCCGCCTACGAGGAGACCGCGGCGGCCCTGGGAAAGCCCGACGTTCTCGTCAACGGCGTCGGGGGCAACCGCGGCAAGACCTCCTTCGTGGAGGCCGACCTGGGCGTCTTCGAAGAAGTGCTCGCTCTCAATCTCCTCGCGGGGCTCGTGGTTCCCATGCAGGTTTTCGCGGCCCGGTGGACGGCCGCCGGGCTGCGCGGCCGATCCGTCATCAACATGGCATCCATGGGTTCCTATGTCCCGCTCTCGGGCGTCTGGGCGTACAACGCCGCGAAATCGGCCGTTCTCAATCTCACCGCCGCCTGCGCGAAAGAGTTCGGCCCGGCGGGTATCAGGGTCAACGCCATAGCGCCGGGCTTCTTTCTCGGCAAGCAGAACTACTCCCTTCTCATAGCCGACCGCGAGACGGGCGAGCTCACGCAACGCGGCAAGGATGTGGTGGCCCGAACCCCCTTCGGGCGCTTCGGCGCGCTGGAGGAACTCTGCGGCGCCGCGCTCTTTCTCGCCAGCGAGGCGGCATCCGGCTTCGTCACCGGGATTTCGATGCCCGTGGACGGAGGATTTCTCACCGACAACATCTGAGGTAGCGACATGAAAGCCTTTCTCGATCCCGACTTTCTGCTTTCGACGAAGACATCCGTACGCCTCTATCGCGAGCACGCGGAAGAAGCTCCGATCTTCGATTTTCACAATCATCTCGATCCGCGCGCCATAGCCGAAAACCGCGGCTTTCCCGATCTGACAGAAGCCTGGCTTTCGGGCGACCATTACAAATGGCGCGTCATGCGCTCTTCGGGCGAGAGCGAGCGCCTCATCACGGGCGGAGCCTCTCCCAGGGAAAAGTTCGACGCCTGGGCCCGGACGGTCCCCCTGATCGCGGGCAATCCGCTTTTCCACTGGTCGCACCTCGAGTTGCTCCGGTATTTCGGTATCGGAGGCATGCTGCTTTCGCCGCAGACGGCCGACGAGGTGTGGGCCGAGGCGAATCGGCTCTTGGCGACGGACGAATTCCGCGTCCGCGGACTGCTAGCCTCGAGGGGCGTGAAGACACTGTGCACGACGGACGATCCGGCGGATTCTCTCGTCTGGCACAAGGCGATGGCCGCGGATGCGAGCATGCCGTTCTCCGTGCGACCGACCTTCCGCCCGGACAAGCTCTTCGCCCTCTCAGATCCCGGCGTCTTCCGCGCCTATGTCGAACGCCTGGGCACCGCCGCAGGCATTGCCATAGACTCGTGGGAGAGCCTCCTTTCCGCCCTCGATGCGAGAATCGAGTTCTTCGACTCCCTCGGATGCCGGGGTTCCGATCACGCTCTCGCCGACACGGACTTCCTGGACGGCGACCGGGCCGGGGCCGATCGCACGCTCAGGCGCTGTCTTTCAGGGGAGGTGCCGTCGGACAAGGAGCGGCTCCAGTTCCGCTCTTCTCTGCTCGTCGAGCTGGGCAGGCGTTATGCCCGGAAGGACTGGGGGATGCAGCTGCACATCGGTGCGATGCGCAATCTGGATTCCCGCGCCTTCGCCCGGCTCGGGCCGGACACCGGCTACGATGCGATCGGGCGCAGCCTCGATCCTCTCGGCCTGGCCGCTCTCCTCGACGCTCTCGATCGCGACGAGTCCCTCCCCAAGACTATCCTCTTCTGCCTCAATCCGGGGGACATGGAGGTTCTCGCTTCTCTGGCCGGCGTGTTTTCCTCGTCTTCTCCGGGACGGGTGCAGCTCGGGGCGGCCTGGTGGTTCCTCGATCGCAGATACGGCATGGAAAGGCAGCTCGAAATCTTCGCCTCCTACGGCGTGCTCGGGACTTCGGTGGGCATGCTCACCGATTCGCGCAGCTTTCTTTCTTTTCCGCGCCACGAGTATTTTAGGCGTATACTCTGCGATATGCTCGGTCGATGGGTCGAGAAAGGGGAACTTCCCGATGACGAGGGCCTTCTGGGACCCCTGATCGAGGGGCTCTGCTCTCTCAACGCGAAGAGGTATTTCGGCTTCTGACGGAGGGGGAATCTGAGGGCTGCGGAGAACAATCGCGAGCTCGTGGAAATCGTCAAATACAGGGCCGAGAGCTATCTGGGCGGCGGCCGGAGGGATGCCCGTGTCCTCGACGCGATGCGCGAGGTGGATCGGGCGGTCTTCCTGCCGCAAGCCTTTCTGTGGGCGGCCTACATGGACGATCCCGTCGACATCGGATCGGGGCAGACCTGCTCGCAGCCTTCGATGGTCGCCTTCATGCTCGATAAACTCTCGCTGCGGCCCGGCTTGCGTGTGCTCGAGATCGGAGCCGGATCGGGTTACGCCGCGGCCATCGCGGCCCTACTCTGCCGCCCGGGCGGACGCATAGTCGCGGTCGAGATCGTTCCCGAACTCGTCGTTCGAGCGCGCGCCAATTGCAGCGTCGCGGGAGGCCGCTACGGCCCCGCCCCGGCCGACGACATTGAATTCGTCGAGGCCGACGGATCCTCGGGCTTCCCGGAACGGGCACCCTACGATCGAATTCTCGTGTCGGCCGGCGTCAGATACTCGCGGAGTCGCGCGAAGTTCCGCGAAGAGTCGCTCTTGGAGCAACTCGAAAGCGACGGCATACTCCTGTATCCCGAAGAGCGGGGCAATCTCTATCGGGTCGAAAAACGGGGGGGCGGACTCGTGCGAAACAGGTGGAGCGGGGTGGCCTTCGTGCCGCTTCGCGGCCGCAACGCCTGACCGCTTCTTCGTCCGATTCCCACTGGATTATCCGGGCCTGCTGCGTAATATTGGAACAGGGGAGGCTCTCGCGGAATGCGGATGCGTTTCGCGGGGGCTGCCATGAATAAGCGGAGTCTCGGGCGGCCCGTTGGCCGGCACCGATCCATTCGCGCCCGCGTTCGGGCGCCCACGGGGAGGAGAAGCGATGTTCCATCGACTGTCCGGAGCGACCATTCGAATCATTGCCTTTCTTTTTGCTCTCGCCGTCCCTGCAGCGGGCTTGAGCGCCGGGGAGGCCGATCTCGTTCTGCCCGATCTCAACACCGTCAAACTCGGCGGGATTTCCGCCGTCCCCATGCTGGAGATAGGCATGGTGATCTGCCTGCTCGGGGGGCTCTTCGGACTCGTCATGTTCGTCCGCGTCAGGCGGCTTGCCGCGCATCGCTCCATGACGGAGGTAGCGCAGCTCATCTTCGAAACATGCAAAACCTACCTTCTGGCACAGGGACGATTTCTCGCCCTCCTCTGGTCCTTCATCGCGGTCATCATGGTGCTCTATTTCGGCGTTCTCAGGAATTTCGACGCCCTGCGGGTCGCGATCATCGTGGCCTTCTCGGTCGTCGGCGTGCTCGGGAGCTATGGGGTCGCCTGGTTCGGGGTCCGGATGAACACGCTGGCCAACGCTCGTTCGGCCTTCGCCGCCCTGCGCGGCAAGCCCTATCCGGTCTACGATATCCCTCTCAAGGCCGGCATATCGATCGGCATGCTTCTCATATCGGTGGAGCTCATCATGATGCTCGCCATCCTCATCTTCGTGCCGGGCGACTACGCGGGCTCCTGTTTCATCGGCTTCGCGATCGGGGAGTCGCTCGGCGCCGCGGCCCTCAGGATAGCCGGCGGTATATTCACGAAGATCGCCGACATCGGGGCCGACCTCATGAAGATCGCCTTCAATATAAAGGAAGACGATGCGCGGAATCCGGGCGTCATCGCCGACTGCACGGGCGACAATGCGGGCGACTCCGTGGGGCCGACGGCCGACGGTTTCGAAACCTACGGGGTCACCGGCGTGGCGCTCATCACGTTCATTCTTCTAGCCGTCTCCCAGCCGGTCATCAAGGTATCGCTCCTGGTATGGATCTTCGCGATGCGCGTGATGATGCTCGTGGCGAGCGCGCTCTCGTACTATCTGAGCGGAGTCGTGGCCCGTGCCCGCTTCGCCAAGGCCGACACGATGAACTTCGAATCCCCGCTGAGTCAGCTGGTCTGGCTCAGCTCCCTCGTCTCGGCGATCATGACCTTCGTCGTTTCGGCGATCCTCATCCGCAACCTCGGAGACGGGACCCTATGGTGGAAACTGGCCTCCATCATCACCTGCGGCACTCTCGCCGGGGCCGTCATTCCCGAACTCGTCAAGGTGTTCACCTCGACGGAGTCGAAGCACGTGCGGGAAATAGTGGCCTCGGCTCGGGAGGGCGGCGCATCGTTGGCGATACTGTCGGGCTTCGTCGCCGGCAACTTCAGCGCCTACTGGATGGGCGCCGCCATAGTATTCCTTATGTCGATCGCCTTCGGCGTGAGCACCCTGGGACTTGCTTCCATCATGGCGGCTCCGGCGGTCTTCGCCTTCGGACTCGTCGCCTTCGGGTTCCTGGGCATGGGGCCGGTCATCATAGCCGTGGATTCCTACGGACCGGTCAGCGACAACGCCCAGTCGATCTACGAACTCTCGCTCATCGAGGAGAGCCCAGGCATCGAGGAAGAGCTCGAGCGGGACTTCGGGTTCCGGCCCGATTTCGAAAAGGCCAAGACCTTTCTCGAATCGAACGACGGGGCGGGCAACACCTTTAAGGCTGCGGCCAAGCCCGTGCTCATAGGCACCGCCGTGGTCGGCGCCACGACCCTCGTCTTCTCGATCATCATGCTCCTGACCAATGGCCTGACGCAGGGACTCGACCGGCTCTCTATTCTCCATCCGCCCTTCCTCCTGGGCCTGATCGCGGGAGGAGCCGTGGTCTACTGGTTCACGGGTGCCTCGACCCAGGCGGTGGCGACGGGATCCTTCCGGGCCGTGGCATTCATCAAGCGCACGATCAAGCTCGATACCGCGGGCGGCAGGGCCTCGACCGAGGACTCGAAGCGTGTCGTCGAGATATGCACGCAATATGCGCAGCGCGGAATGATCAACATATTCCTGACGCTTTTCTTCACCACTCTTTCCTTCGCCTGTATCGAGCCCTATTTCTTCATAGGCTACCTGGTTTCGATCGCAGTCGTGGGCCTGTTCCAGGCCATTTTCCTCGCGAATGCCGGGGGCGCCTGGGACAACGCCAAGAAGGTCGTCGAAGTGGACCTCAAGGAGAAGGGCACGGCCCTGCACGCCGCCATGGTCGTCGGCGACACGGTGGGTGATCCTTTCAAGGACACTTCGGCCGTGTCGATGAACCCCTTCATCAAGTTCACTACACTCTTCGGTCTGCTCGCCGTCGAGCTGGCCCTGGGTCTCTCGCGGACCGTGAGCGCCGTCATCGCCGCAGTCTTTCTCGTCCTGGCCCTCGTGTTCGTCTGGCGTTCCTTCTATGCGATGAGGATCAAGGGGGCAGATATCTCGGCCTGTCTCGACACCGACGAGGCCCCTGAGGGCTGCTAGGAGTCTGTCCGAGGAATCGGCTATTTCTCGGACGGCCTCCTAGCGGGGTGGCGGCGGTCCCGATGCCCGCCCCGCACCGAGGTCGGTGGAGAGCCGTGCGAGGAAGGGCCGGATGTTGCGGAAATGATCGCCCTTCCAGTAGGCCTTTCCGCAGCGCGGGCAGAGAAAGAATTCCTCGTAGCGTTCGGCCACGATTGCAGGAATCAGCGGACGCGCTTCCTCCCGCGAGGCCGGACGGATGGGCGAGCCGCAGGCGGCGCAACGGCTGAGGGGTGCGAAACGCCCGTCGAGGCCGAAGCGTCGCGAGGCTTCGATGAGCTGCGCGTAGGGATCGGGCGAGAGGATGAGCATCGCACTGCGCGATCCCCTGCGCAGCTCGCGTCTGAACAGGAGGGCGCGGTTCCTGGTGAGGATGATCCGCTCTTCCGCGAGGGCGTTTCTGATGATCTCGTAGGAGTCGTCGCACTCGAACCGGACTGCGTCGATACCCAGAAGACGGAGCATGCGTGCCAGCTTACCGAGGTGAACATCGAGGATAAAACGAATTTCTCCTTCTATCGCGGCCGGTTCATGGAGAGGCAGCAACTCTATGATCGAAGCGTCGGGCGCGGGAAGCTCGAGCGGCCATGGGCTGCCGTCGACCAGGGCCGATTCTATCTCGAGCCGCGGAATGCCGACGCTCTCCGCGAGGTGCCCGAGACTTTGGTCGGCCCGAAAGCGGATCTGAAAGTTCGACTCGGCCGACGCACCAGCCGATCGGCCATCGCGCGACTGGCCGCCTCGCAGGATGAGCGCGAGGCGGCCGCGGGCCAGGATGCGCGAATGCCGCAGAGCGAGCTCTTCTTCGTCCGAGGGGAGCATGATAGCATAGTATAATTGCCTTGAGGGAGGATGGAGTCACGAATGATAGGGAAAGCCTGGTGGGGCCCTGCGGCATAGACTGCGGGACCTGCGAGACCTTCACCTGCGCGAAAGCGGCCGGCGTGGACCTCTGTTCCGACTGCGCCGATTTTCCCTGCAATAGGCTGCAGCCCTCGGCCCACCGGGCCGAGGTTCTGCCGCACAATATGAAAGTGTTCAATCTCTGCACCATCAAGCGCGATGGGGTGGCGGGGTTCACCGCCGTCTCCGCGGCGATAAAAACGTGCTACTACGAGGGACAGATGGCGATATGCAAAGGTCCGCAGACATGAAGTCTCCCGGGGAGAGTCCCGGCGCCGGTCTTCAACCCGCGCGAAGAAATTCCTGTTCCTCTCTCGTTCACCGACGGACAAACGCAATGACCAAGTCCCCTCGCAGTTCATCGCGGAGGCCCAGCGGGGAGGATATCTTGTATCGAGTCCGAGCAGGGACTTTTCGGATCGCCCTAAAATCGCTTCGCGTCCGGGATCGACCAGTATGGTCCTGGAACTCGATTTTTCGAAGATGAAGACACTCTTCGACTGCCCCTGGACCTTCAAGTTCTTCCGGCTCTACGGCTTCAGCGAGCCCTAAAATCAGCGTCTAGGCTATGGACGGACTCTGCACAACGTGCCAATGGACATGCACCGCGCCGCGCTCGAAGGACACATCCGGGAAAACCGAGCCGATTTTCCGTCCATTCGATACTCGGAGAAAGGAATCCAGCTCGACCTCGGAGACGGCGTCCTCATAAACGGCAGAATCGACCTCGTCCGAAGGCGCGATGAGAGCGGACGGGAGCTGACCTGCCTCGTCGACTTCAAGTCCCGCGGGAGGTGCAGACCCAGCGACTCTCGATGCAGCAGCTCTACCTCTACGCCCTCGGCTACGAGGCTCTGACCGGCGAGAAAGCGCCTCGACGATTCGGTTCGAAAGATACGCGATCTCGAGCTCGACCAAGCCTGCGGCCAGAAGGATTGTACCTGCCGGCTAAAAGGCTGACATCGTTCTACAGTTGGCATAAAATAGCGTAGGAGGTAAGCTCATGGCCTTTCACCCGGATTTCCAAGCCCTCCTGCCGACGGTCCTCGATGTACTCAATAGCGATAAGGTAAAAGCCGCCTATGTATTCGGCTCGGCGGTCACAGAAAGCTTCGGTAAGGATAGCGACCTCGACCTCCTTGTGGAGATTGACGATAGCGACCTGGACAGCTATGTCAAGGAATGGTGGAGGATTCTCTTCGCGCTCGAGGACCGCACCGGGAGAGAGATCGACCTATTGACTCCGAACAACCTTGTAAAGAACAAATATTTCCGCGAGGAAGTACTGACCACTAGGGAGCGGATTGTATGAAGCGTCTCGCGAAGGTGTATCTCGAAGATATCCTTGACTCTATAAACGCCATACCGACACATCTTGAGGGTGTAAAAACTATCGAGGCATATCGCGCTAATCCGACTGTTCAAAGAGCGGTAGAGCGCGAACTCGAAATCATCGGCGAAGCAATGAACCAGCTCTTTGACGAGTATCCGGACATTGTAATTCCAGAAAGCCGCCAGATCATCGGTATGCGCAACCGAATAGTCCATGGCTATGCGAGTATAGACGATTCCGTTTTATGGAGTGTCGCGACGGAATCGATGACCGGGTTTCGCAGTACGATACTAGCCCTCATGGAGCGGCACAAAAATGCCTGACAGAATCAAGCTCGGCAACGTGAAGACATACCGCGGCGACCTCTCCCTCGACTGGCACGGCAAGGACTACGCCATCATCCAGGGCGACGAGGCCGACAGCGCGCCTGGCATGGTGCCACCCCCAGGCTCAACTGGGCTAAAGAGGGAGGTATACATGGCAGCACGAATCGCGGAGAGCGCGATTCGTGCTGCCGCCGCAATACCCCGCCCGTCCGGACGTCTCAGGCCGATACGGCCCTCGTCGCGCCCCGCTCGAGGAGTTTCGTGAGAGCGGCGGCCGCGTCTTTCTGCTTGCCCAGGAAGATCATCGCCGCGATGATGTAGGGCTTGTAGCTAGCCTCGCGGTAGGTGTCGTCGCGGTAGCGGTCGAAGACGCTGGCGGCCACCTCGCCCGCGGCGCAGGATACGTCGGTGATGTCCGCGGGAAGACAGTGCATGTACAGGGCGCGGCCACCCTTGGTTAGCTTCATTTTCTCCTCGGTGCATTCCCAGTCCTTGAACTTCGCATTGTTCGCGAGGGCGCTCTTCTCGAGCTCCTTGAGCCCCGCCTGGTCGCCCGCGTGGAGGAGGGGGACGCGCTTCTGCATGACCTCGTAGGGAGCCCAGCTTTTCGGGTAGACGATATCGGCGTTCTTGAAGGCTTCGTCCATAGAGTAGACGTGGGAGAAGGAACCGCCCGATTCCTTCGCCTGGCGACTCGTGAGCTCGACCACTTCGGGAATGAGGTCGTAGCCGGTGGGGTGGGCGAGGACGATATCCATGCCGAGGCGGCTCGCCAGCCCGATGATGCCCTGGGGCACGGAGAGGGGCTTGCCGTACGAGGGCGAGTATGCCCAGCTCATCGCGATCTTCTTGCCCTTGAGCTTGTCGAGGCCCCCGAAATGGTGGGCGAGATGGAGGAAGTCGGCCATGGATTGGGTGGGATGGTCTATATCGGACTGAAGGTTCACGACGCTGGGGCGGTCGGGCAGGACGCCCGCGGCCACGCCGTCGTCGAGAGCCTTGCCTACCTCGCGCTGATACTTGTCGCCCTCTCCGAGGTACATATCGTCGCGGATGCCGATCGCCTCGGAGAGGAAGCTGATCATGTTGGCGGTCTCGCGCACGGTCTCGCCGTGGGCGATCTGGCTCTTGCCCTCGTCGAGGTCCTGGACGTAAAGGCCGAGGAGGTCGCAGGCGCTCGCGAAGGAGAAGCGAGTGCGCGTGGAGTTGTCGCGGAAGTTGGATACGGCTATGCCCGAGTCCCAGATGCGCGGGGAGATGTTCGCCTCGCGCATGGCCCGCAGGGCATCCGCCACGATGAAGGTGGCGTCGATCTCGTCCCGGCTCTTTTCCCAGGTCAGGAGAAAGTCCTTGTGGTACATGCCGATCTTCTTGCCTTTGAGGCCCTCGATCAGCTTCGTTATCTCGCTCTTCGTCATTCCATTCCTCCAAATCCGCCATTTTTCAACACGTTGCCGTATTGACATGCATAACCTTCCGAAGAAATCAGCCACGGTGACACAGTGCCCGGAGGGAAAAAGTAGAGGTCGTGAATTGGTGGACGATCTGCCGGGCAGGAATGCCGCTTCTTGGGCCGGCAACAGACGCAAACCCCGGATCTCCATTCCTCGTTCGACTCTCCTCCTTAATATATCTCTGTGTCTCCGTGCCTCTGTGGTTTTCCGATATGTGCGAGCTATATTCGACCCAGGGCGCGCAGGATGCGCTCGGGGGTGAAGGGCCACTCGCGGATCCAGACACCGACCGCGTCGTGGATTGCGATCGCGATAGCCGGCGCGGCGCCGTTGAGGGAAATCTCCGATACGCTCTTGCCGCCGAAGGGACCGACTTCGTCCGCCACGGGCACCAGCTCCACCCTGAAGTCCTCGGGTACTTCGCCTATCGTAGGTATCTTGTAGTCCGCGAATCCGGGATTTATGCAGCGTCCTCCGTCATCGTAGAGCATCTCTTCGTAGAGCGAATGTCCTATGGCCTTCATGACGCCGCCGTAAATCTGCCCCATCGCCAGGGCGGGGTTGATCGGCGTGCCGCAGTCCTGGTAGGCGTGGTAGCGCCTGAGTTTGACATCGCCGGTGCGCCGATTGACGGCGGCTTCCACGAAGTGGGCTCCATAGGGGAAGGCTGCGTGGTCGCTCTTGAATGATCCGAAGCCGACGAGATCGCCGTGGCCCTCGCCCTGCACCGAAATATTCGCCAAGGCCGCGAAACTGATTTCGCCGCGCTTTCCTCTTACGAGGCCGCGATGCGCGATCTCGAGATCGGTCGGGTGCTCCTTCATGACGACGGCGGCCGCTGCGATGATTTTGTCGCGCAGGTCCTCGGCGGCCCGTACGGCGGCGTTGCCCGAAAAGAAGGTTCCCGAGGACGCGTAGGCGCCCTTGTCGAAGGGCGTCACGTCGGTGTCGCCCGAAACCACGGCCACGTCTTCCATTTCGAGTCTGAGTATTTCGGCGACGGATTTCGAAGTCAGCGTATCCAGGCCCGTACCGAGATCGGCACCGCCGGAAAGAAGGAGTATGGTGCCGTCGGTGAGGAGGCGAACCTCCGCGTTCGCCGCATCGAGACCGGGGAGCCCCGAGCCCTGCTGGATGATGACCGCACCGCGACCCACGGCCCAATCGCCGTCCGACCCTTCCTCAGGGGCCGGCCCCGGGAGGTTTCGATTCGCCCAGTCGAAGGCCTTCATGCCGCGCGAAATCATTTCGCCCAGGCCGCATTCGCCCAGGGTCACGGCTGCGCCCGGGCGTCCTTCGCCGAGGCTGCGGAGAATTTCGATGCGGGCTCCGGTTCGCACTCGGTTGCGCTCGATCAGCGCGAGCTGGTCCATGCCGAGCTCGGAGGCGAGCTCGGCGAGGGCCGTCTGAAGGGCGAAGGAACCCTTGGGCGCGCCGTAGCCTTGGTATGCCCCGGCCGGCGAGAGATTCGTATAGTAGGATGTCACTTCGAAACGGGCGTTGTCGCAGAGGATGAGGGGCAGACTCTTCGAGATCGCGTTCATGGGAACAGTGAGGCAGTGCTGACCGTAGGGACCGGTGTCCGCGTCGAGGCGCATGAGTATCGCCGTCAGCCTGCCGTCGCGCTTCGCCCCCAGCTTCACCGTGATCTCCATCGCGTGCCGTGTGCGGCTGGCGATGAATTCTTCTTCGCGGCTGTAGCGGAAGAAGACCGGCCGTCCGGTGGTCCATGCGAGATAGCCCGCGACGTCTTCGACGACGATGTCCTGCTTGGCGCCGAAGCCTCCGCCGACTCGCTCCTTGGTGACTCGAATTTTGTTTTCGCTTATGCCGATGGCATTGGCCACGATGCGTCTGACATGCCAGGGCACCTGAGTCGAGGCATGGAGTATGAGTCGACCCCCGTCGACCTTGGCATAGACCACGTGGGGTTCCATCGGCGTGCACTGGACGCGGTTGGCCTTGTAGCTGCGTTCGATGACCAGGTCAGCCTCGGCGAAGCCCGCTTCGACGTCGCCTATCCCGTCGGCGGCGCTCGCCGCGAGGTTGCGATGCGGATCCGAGTGCAGCGGAAACTGATAGACTATCGGGTCGTCGCGTCCGTCTCCCGCCACGCTCGTGCCTTCGGGCGGCTCACCGGAGACGTAGGTGACCTTCCCCGAATGGACGATCGGGGCTCCGGGAGCCCTGGCTTCGGCGATGGACAGAACCGGTTTCAGGACCTCGTACTCTACCCTGATGGCATCGGCCGCAGCCTGAGCTTCCTGGGGCGTTTCGGCGAGGACCGCGGCGACGCGGTCCCCGACGTGCCTGACCTTCTTGGAGAACATTCGTTGGTCGTAGGGCGATGGCTCGGGGAAACCCTGGCCCGCGGTGGTGTACATTTTGTCCGGACAATTGAGATGGGTGAGGACGGCCACGACGCCGGGCATGGCCTCGGCCTTCGCAGTGTCGATGGATTTGATCCATGCATGCGCGTGGGGGCTGCCCAGCATCCTGAGGTAGCACGCGTTTGCGTCGAGGCGGTCCTCGACGAAGGCTCTTTCGCCTCGCGCCAGACCCGCCGCGTCGACCTTTTCGCAGTCCTTGCCCACATGCTTGAGGTCGGGCCTGAACTCGGGGGCTGCGGCTTCGGCATAGTTCGGATCGGAAAGCCGTCTGGAAGCGATGCGCACGGCGTTGTAGAACTGTTCGTAGCCGGTGCAGCGGCAGAGCGTGCCGGCGAGCGCGTCGCGCACCTGGTCGTCGGAGGGGGCGGCCGAGCGTTCCAGCAGTTCGTGTATCGCGATGGTCACGGCGGGGGTGCAGTAACCGCACTGCACGCAGGCCGCGTCGACGAGTGCGCGTTGCACGACAGACAGCTTGCGGTCCTTCGAAAAGTGCTCGACCGTGAAAACCTCGCGACCGTCCGCCTGAACGGCGAGCGTCTGGCAGGAATTGACCGTTTGACGGTCCATGATGACGGTGCAGAGGCCGCAGCTGCCGGCGCCGTCGCAGCCGTTGCGGACCGACACGATGCCCTTGCGGCGCAACGCGTCGCGAAGACTCTCCGCGGGTTCGCAGTCCCAGGCCACGGCCCTGCCGTTGAGTTTGAAGGCGACCTTCATCGCGCGGCTCCTTTTTCGACGCGGCCTTGCGCGGCTTCCGCCATGACCTCCGCGAGAAGCGCGGCGCCCCTGAGCTTTCTGAACGGGGCGCTCACCGCTCCTCCCCGGGTGGGAACGAGGAGGGGGAGGGCCGCCTTTTCGACGATGTCACGAAAATCTTCGCCGGAGGCCGCTTCGGTCGGAATGGGCATGCCTTCGAAGCGCTTCTCGAGCTCGTTCATCCGTCTGCTCTTGGTGCTTATGCCGCCCATTGCGATTTCGAAGTTTTTCATGAGGGATGCATCGATCGAGAACGAGACGGCCGCCACGAGGATCGCGGAATCGTTGGAGGTTCTTGCCCAGCGACCGTATCCCGTGCGCCGGGAATCGGGGATCGGGAACGAAACGGAGAGAATGAGTCCGGAAGGGGCGGCGAGATACGAAGCGAGGTCCAGCGACGTCCTTGTCGGTCCCGCGGCACGGACGATGGCGATCTCGAGTTTCGCGTCGAGAACGAGAAGGGCGGGGATGAAGGCGGACGAAGAGCGGTCGGCGGCGATGTTGCCTCCGATGGTGGCCCTGTTGCGCACGTTTCGACTGCCCTGGCCCAGGGCCGCTCGCTTGAGCACGAAGGGCACCGATGGAGACTCGGCTATCTCCTGGAAAGTCGTTCCCGCACCTATCGCGACCAGACCTTCGCGGAGCTCGATGCCCCGCGGGATGAAGGCCCCGATGTCGATGACGGAGGCGGGCTTGTCGGCGTAATCCCCCGCGAGGAGGCTAGTTCCTCCGGCCAGCCAGCGGGCGCTCGAATCCTGCTCCGCCAACGCGAAAGCCGCACCCATATCCGGCGGACGAGCGAATCGTTGGACGATTTTCATCGCGATACTCCGGCCTTTTCGAGGAGCCGTCTTGAAACCCTGTCGGCGTTCATTCTGAGTTCCTTTTCGTCGATGCCGACCAGGCGCCGACTCTCCACCGCGAGCTTTCCGTCGACGATGACGTGGTCCGCCCCGTGATCGTAGCCGCAGAACAGCAGCGCGGCCGCCGGGTCGGAAAGAGAACCCGCGTATTCCAGCTTCATGACGTCGAAGAGGGCGATATCGGCTATCCAGCCCTCTTCGATCCTGCCTAGTCTTTCGTAGCCCAGCATCTTAGCCCCGCCCTCTGTCGCGAGACCCAGGATCTCGCGAGAGGTCGCGCCCGCCGAGCCGTAGCGCACCCGCTGGAGAAGAAGGGCCTGCCGCGCTTCGCCGAGCATGTCCGAGGAGTCGTTCGAGGCCGAGCCGTCCACGGCCAGGCTCACCGGCACGCCGCGGTCGATCATCTCGCGTACACGGCAGATGCCGGATCCGAGGCGCATGTTCGAAGACGGGCAGTGGGCCACGCCAGTCTTCGTTTTTGCGAGGACGTCGAGTTCCTCGTCGTTGAAATGGATACCGTGCGCGTACCAGACATCCGGTCCGACGAAACCGCAGTCCTCCATGACGCGGAGGGGGCGGCGGCCGTACATCGATATGCAGAACTCGTCCTCGTCGGCCGTCTCGGCCAGATGGGTGTGGAGGCGCACGCCGTACTTCCGGGCGAGATCGGCGGAATCGCGCATCGAGCGTTCCGAGACGGAAAAGGGCGAGCAGGGGGCGAGGGCGACCTTGCGCATGGCGTCGGGCTTAGGATCGTGATATTTCCGTATCGTCGCCTCGCACTCGGCCAGGATGCGGTCCTCGTCCTGCACCGTGCTGTCGGGCGGGAGCCCACCGTCCTTCTTGGAGAGCGACATCGATCCCCGCGTGGGCGAAAATCGGATGCCGAGCTGCGCGGCGGCCGCGAATTGCATGCCGGGCAGATCGTCCTCGAAGCCGCGCGGATAGAGGTAGTGGTGGTCGGTCGAGAGCGTGCAGCCGGTCTTGAGAAGCTCGGCGATGGCGAGACGGCTGGACCAGTACACGGCCTCTTCGTCGAGACCTTTCCACACTTCGTAGAGATATACCAGCCAATCGAACAACTTGGCGTCCTGCACGGCGAGAAGGTTGCGCGTGAGCGTCTGGTAGAAATGGTGGTGAGTGTTGACGAGCCCCGGCATGACGACATGCCGCGACGCGTCGATCGTCTTCGCTCCCGCGGGAACGGCCAGACTCATTCCGATCCGCGCTATCCGGTTTCCCTCGATGAGGATATCCACGCCCGAGAGGCCGGCGGCGGCCGCCCTCCAATGAGCGGACTTTCCATCGGAGTCCCGAGGCGCCGGGGCCCCGGGACTCGAGACGTAAAAGCAATCCTTGAGAAGGATCACCTACGAACCTCCGCGTTGAAATCATCGATCATCGCGTCGAGCTCTCCGACCTGCGAGCGCAGGCCGCCCCAATACGCGCGATAGTCGTCCCACTGGGCCCGCAGCTCGGGCAGTTCCTTCCCGAGCTGCTCGATCCAGGTGAAGTATTTGAGGTTGTGGATCCGCCGCTTGTCCACCTGACTGAGCTCGAGCAGGTGGTCCACGCCTATGCCCTGCAGGCGCTCGTAGTCGCGGTCGGCCTGGCGTTGGTCGTAGGCTCCGCGCTCCGCGGTGAGTTCCTGGAGCCTCGAGCCGTACATCGCCATCGAATCGGTGAACATCGTGAAGACGACATCGTTCTCGCCGAGCTCGAAGTACTTGGCGAACTTGATGGCGCCGATGAGGTTGCCGACGCCGGAGATGCCGAGCCAGTCCATATTGTTGAGGGTTTCCGTGCCTACTCCGTTTTCGGCGAGCAGTTTTCGGCCGGCAGCTTCGTTGAAGAGCCGGATGAAGCGCATGGGTAGCTCGTCGTCCACGCCGATCGCGGCGTCGGTCTCGCGCAGGTTGTGTATCCAGGGCACGTGCTTGTCGCCGATGCCCTCGATGCGGTGCTCGCCGTAGCCGTTTTCGAGGATGGTGGGGCATTGCAGGGCTTCGGCGACGGCGACCTTGGCGCCGGGGAATTTTTCGCGGAGATAGGACCCCGACCCGAGGGTGCCCGCCGAGCCGGAGGACAGAACCGCACCGGCGACGTGGTCGCCGGTGCGGGCGATCGCGTGGAAAACTTCCTCCATCGCCGGACCCGTGACTGCGTAATGCCAGAGGTGGTTGGGCAGCTGATCGAACTGGTTGAAGATGACGGCATCGGGACGGGTCGCCTCGAGCTCGATGCACTTGTCGAATATCTCCTTGACGTTCGACTCGCTGCCGGGCGTCGCGATGACCTCTTCGGCCATGGTCTTGAGCCACTCGAATCGTTCCTTGGACATGCCCGCGGGAAGGATGGCGATGCTGGGGCAGGAGAGCAGCCTGGAAATATAGGCACCGCCGCGGCAGTAGTTGCCCGTGCTCGGCCAGACGGCCTTCTTGGTGGTCGGATCGAAGCGGCCGGTGATGAGCTCGGGCAGGAGGCAGGAGAGCGCTGCGCCAACCTTGTGCGCACCGGTCGGGAACCACTTGCCGACGAGTCCGACGATGCGCGCCTTGGTCCCGGTGATCGCGCCGGGAATCTCGAGGTAGTTCACGCCGCCGAATTGGCCGCCCCGTTCCTTGGGTTCGTTGTGCCAGGTCACGCGAAACAAATTGCGGGAGTGGACGTCCCAAAGACCGACCCCCGAGAGCTCCTTTTTGACGCTATCCGGCACCTTGCTCGGATCGCGCATTTGCGCGTAGGTCGGCAGGAGAATGCCCTTCTCCTTGCATCTCTGGATGTTCTTCTTGCGCTGCTTTTCGTCGATTTTCAGGTCTATCATATCGTTCCGCCTTTCCTGTGGATTTTTGGAAGCCTCACAGCTCGACTCCGACCGCGCGCGCCGCCGATTTGAGGTCCTTGAGGCCGGAGCCCGTTACGAGGAGGACCACGATCGAAGCTTTGTCGAGTCGATCGCGAACCTTGAGGAAGCCCGCCAGGGAGGCGCTGGACGAGGGCTCGGCGAAGAGGCCGGCCTTCGAGGAGAGCATGCGCTGGGCGGAAAGTATTTCATCGTCCGAGACGGCGACCGCCGCCCCTCCGTGGCGCCGGAGCTTGGCGAGCGAGTAGGCACCGTTGCGCGGCACGTCCACGCTTATAGAGTCCGCTATCGTGTCGCTCGGCACGGGAGGGCCGAAATCGCCGGATTCCAGGGCGCGGGCGAGCGCGCTGGAGCCTCGGGCCTGGCATGCCCAGACCCTCGGCATGCGAGCGATGCGGCCGAGCTTCATCAGGTCCTCGAAACCTTTGTAGACTCCCGAGAGAATCACGCCGTCGCCGGCGGGAACGAAAATTTCGAATGCCGGACCGGAGCCGCCATCGCCGGATGTCCGCGACGTACCGGCTCCCTCGAGCCCGCGAAGGTCATCCGCGGCTCCCGCTTTGAGCAGATCTCGCAGAATTTCGAAGGAGACGGTCTTCTTGCCCTCGATGGTCAGCGGGTTGTACCCCGTGTTTCGCGAGAGGACTCCGGTCGCCCTCGAATATGCGAGCGAATCTTCGAAGGCGCGGTCGTAGTTGCCGTCCACCTGCCTCAGATCGGCGCCGTACTGGAGCACCTGGAGGCGCTTGGCCGCCGGAGCGGACTTGGGAAGGAATACCGTGATCCTGAGTCCCGCAGCGGCTCCGATGCCAGCCATCGACGAGGCCGCATTGCCCGTCGAGGCCAGGGCGATCTCCCCGATGCCGTGCTTGCGTGCGAAGGCGGCGACGAGGGCGCTCGCACGGTCCTTGAACGAACCCGTGGGCTCGCAGGTGTCGTCTTTCATGAAGAGCCGGGGAAAGCCCAATTCCTCGCGGAGCCGCGAGGGCGCCCAGAGCGGCGTATCCCCGACGGGGACGGGCGCGAAGTATCTCTCCTCGACGGGCAGGGGAACGGCTTCGGGACCCAGCTCGCGCGCGGCGGCCCCGTCGTCGTCGAGCCAGACGCATTCCAATACCCCGGCCAGGGGCCGCTCGGGCTTCTGCGTCGCCGCACAGCGGTCGCAGAGATAGCGGCCCGGCTCGATGGGATATTCCGCGCCGCAGCTCGGGCAGCGGTAGCTCCATCTCATACGCGGGACTCCAGCACATAGGGGAGAGCGGCGTAGAAGGCTGCGCATTTTTCCAGATCGTCGACGCGGGTGATTTCGTTGGGCGCGTGGGCCTGAGACTCGTCGCCGGGGCCGAAGCCGATCGAGGGGACCTTGTAACGCCCGCAGACCGCCACGCCGTTCGTCGAGAAGGTCCACTTGTCGACGGTGGGAACCCCGCCGAAAAGTGCCTTGTGCGCCTCCACGCCCGACTGGACGAGGGGGGAGTCGGCAGGGATCTTCCAGGTGGGGAAGTAAAGCTCCTGAGCGTGGACCGTACCTTTCCAGCTCGGCTTGTCGTAGTTCGGAACGCCGACTTCGACCTTCTCGACGCCCGCGTCGAGGATGGCTTTCCTGACCTGGTCCACGGCGAGCTCCATCGTCTCGCCCCAGGTGAGGCGCCTGTCCATGTAGATCATGCCCTCGTCGGGAACCGCGCACAGGCTCGGCCCTCGGACGTCGATCTTGGATACCGTGATGGTTCCCTTGCCGAGAAAACCGTCGTCATCCGGCTTCAGCTCAGTGTTGAGCTTCTCGATGGCGAGGGCGGCCTTGGCCGCCATATAGGCCGCGCTCTTGCCTCGCTCGGGCGCCGAGCCGTGGCAGGAGATGCCCTTGAACCGGGCCTCGATCTCCATCCTGCCTCGGTGGCCGCGGTAAAGGCGGCAGCTCGTCGGCTCGGTGGAGACGAAGAAGTCGGGCTTGAAGTTTTCCTTTTCGATGAGGTACTTCCAGCACAGGCCGTCGCAGTCTTCCTCCATTACCGTGAAGGAGAACCACACGGAGAACTGACCCGAATACTTCAGCTCGGACAGGATTCGCCCCGCGGTGATCATGCTCGCCGCGCCGCCGAGCTGGTCGGAAGAGCCGCGGCCGTGGACCAGGCCGTCCTTCACGAGGCCGGAGAAGGGATCGAGCTTCCACTGCGAGCGGTCGCCCGTGTCGACGGTGTCGATGTGGGCGTCGAAGACGAGTTTCTTGGGGCCCTTCCCCACGCGGGCCAGGAGATTGCCCAGCCCGTCTATCCTGACTTCCTCGAATCCCGCCTCCTCGCAGAGTTTCTTGAGAAGCGCGATTCTGTCCTTTTCGGTGCCCGACAGGGCGGGAACTTTGATGATTTTGGAAAGATTCTGGGCGGTGGTATCGCGATAGGCCTTGGCCTTTTCGAGTACCTTCTGCGTGTTCATGCTCATGCTTACCTCTCTTCCATTCTTTTCCACAGGCGGAGCGACTCTCGCCTCGCCGTATCGGCGATCTTGCCCGCGTCGAAAGCGGCTTTCCTGTCCCTGACGACGAACTTGCCGTCGACCATGACCGATCTGACCGAGCGGGAAGACATGCCGAAAGCCATGTGCCCGGCGATATTGCCTCCCGTGAGCGGCGTAGGAGGATCGTAGTCCCAGAGGACGAGATCGGCCTGGGCGCCGGCGATGACCCGTCCGAAGGCGGCGCCCATATAGCGCTCCATGAGTCTGTTGCCGCGATCGAGTACCTTGAGGAAGTCGCCCGGCCACCATGGACCGCCAGATTCGCGATGCCTGAAACAGGCGAACTTGAACTCTTCGAGCATGTCCGCACTCATGCCGTCCGTGCCCAGAACCACGTTCGAGAAGCGCGCCAGAAGATTGTTGTAACCCACGGCGTTGTTCATATTGCTGCGCGCGTTGTGCGCGAGAAAGGTGTTGGTCGAGTTGAGGATCTCGACTTCGCCGTCGGTCAGCCACACGCCGTGTCCGACGATCGACTTGGGACCCAGGAGTCCGGCCTTCTCCAGCCGGACGGCGAGATCGGCTCCGAAGCGGTAGCGGGAGTCGACCGCGTCGTATTTGTCTTCGCCGGCGTGGATATGTATGCCGCGACCCGTCGACTTGACCGCGTCGGAGAGCTCGCCGAGGGTCTCTTCCCCGACGGTGAATCCGGCGTGGCCGCCGATCGCCCCGTCGACCAGGGGATGCTCTCCGCGCTCGCGCGCCGCGTCTATTTCCTTTGCGAAGCGAACGTTTTCGCGTACACCGGCGCGCGCGCCCTCCATCCCGTTGCGGTCGGTGGTTTCGTAGCACAGGAGTCCGCGGATGCCAATCTCCTCGTAGGACCTGCGTATCACCGAAAGGCTGCCGTCGATGGCCTCGGGTCCGGCGTGGTGATCGACGAGGCTCGTAACGCCCGAGAATGCCGCGTCGGCACAGCCCGCGAGGGCGCTGGCCTCGAGAATGGGCAGGTCGATCGCGCGGTCGAGACGCCACCAGAGATGCATGAGCTGCTGGGCGAAGTCCTTGGAGGGAGCGATGTCGACCAGCATGCCGCGGGCGAGGGCGGAGTAAAGATGCGTGTGGCCGCAGACGAGCCCCGGCGAGAGGTAGGAGCCGTGGATGCGCTCGGCCGCCGGATACTTGGCCGCGAGGTTCGTGCCCGTCTCCACGATGGTCCCGCCGGTGCTAGTGCCGGCGGAGAGACCCTTTTCGCCGCGACCGGCAACGACCACGTCCATGGACTCGGAGACTGCCGGCGGTTCGAAAGAAATGACGCGGACTCCCTCGAATATGGTCATGCCTGTCCTCCGATCAGATAGCTGTGTTTGTCGCGAACCGTTTTCGCAAGCAGGGCCATCGGCGAGCTTTCGCTTTCGAGCCGCGAGCCTCCCAGTTCTTCGATCGGGCCGTCGACCTCCCTGCGCAGCCAAACGCGGCCGTCGATATTCGCGGTTCCGGCGCCGTCTCCGGCGGCGAATGCGAAGCCCGCGTTGCGCGACGCCGCGAGCTTTTCTCGCCTCGAGAAGAGAGTAGGCTTGTCGCGATAGGGCTCGCCCTCGTAGGGACAGAAGACGCCGCAGTTGCCGCACTCGTTGCACAGATCGTCCACGTGGACTATCTGGATCGATTGAGAGAGACTCGCTTCGGCTGCCGCGAAGGGAATGGCGAAATTCGCGCGGTTGGGGCAGACTTCCACGCAGCGCAGACAGGCCGAATCGCAGGCGAGGCAGCGCTCTGCCTCCCCGGCGACGAAGCCGGGATCCCGGGGCGCGAGGGGCGCGACGAGGCGGCCCCTCGCCGCGAGTTTGGCGGGATCGGCGGGCGGCGGGGCGTAGGCGCGCGTCCGCGGCTCCACGCCGGCCGCGCGGAGCATCGCGTAGGCGGCCCGCCGGCCCTCGGCCGAGGCGGCGATGATGGAGGCCGGGCCGCTGGCGGCGTCGCCGCCGACGTACAGGCCGTTCGGAGTCGCCTGCGTGACCGGATCGTGCAGAGGGCGACCGTCCTCGCCGCAGGCTATTCCGAAGAGCGAGAGGAGGGCGCGGTCGGGCGATTCTCCCACCGCCGCGACGAGCAGGTCGCAATCGACCGTCACGGTCTTGGCCGAAGGCTTCGGCGCGCGCCGACCCGAGGCGTCGCGTTCGCCGAGCTCCATGAGCCTGAGCTCGAGCTTGCCTTTTTCGGCTCGCTCGGGAAGGCTCAGCTCGACGAGGACGGGAGCGCCTCCGGCGCCCTTCGCGTTGACGGCGCCTCCTTCTTCGAGGGCATTGCGGAGCTCTTCCTTGTCGGCGGGCATTTCGGCGAGACTCCTGCGGTAGGAGAGACGAACGGATCGAATTCCCTCGAGTCTCGCCGCGGAGCGCACTCCGTCCATTGCGGTGTTGCCGCCGCCCGCGACGACGATGTGCCTGGCGGACGAATAGCGCTTCGGATCGGTGCCGCAGTTCGCGAGGAACTCGAGGGCGTCGACCACTTCCACGCCCGAACCTTTCAGTGAAAGCTCGCGCGGGCTCGGAGCTCCGACGGCCACGAAGAACTTCGTAAAGCCCTGTGCCTTGAGCGCCGCGAGATCGCGAATCTCCGTGCCGAAGCGGAACTCGACGCCGAGCGAGCGGATGCGGTCCATGTCCTTCGCTATGTCTTCCCGGGGAATCCTGAAGTTCGGGATGACGTTGGCCGGAACGCCTCCCGGCGCCGCGGCCTTGTCGAAGACCGTCACGTCCACGCCCTCGAGGGCGAGGTGGTGGGCGCAGGAGAGTCCCGCAGGACCGGCTCCGATGACCGCCACCTTGCCTTGGAAAGCCGGATTGCGCGAAGGCTTGACCGCCGGAATGGAGGCTGCGCGGGCGCAGGCGAGCTTGACGCCTCGGATCTCGACGCTGCCTTCGTAGTCGTTGCGGTTGCAGGCTTCCTGGCAGACATGGTCGCACAGCGTGCCCGTGATGAAAGGCAGGGGATTGTCGGCGAGGATCGATTCGAGCGCTTCCCGCGACGCTCCCGACGCCGCGAGCCTTATGTACTCGGGTGCCTTCTGATTGACGGCGCATGCCTCGACGCAGGGCGCGGCGAAGCAGTCGAACTCGGGCAGCCTGCGCTTGATGAAACCTCCGCCGCTCTTCCATTCCCTGCGGTACTCGGGCCTCTCCAGAGCGGATTGCGCCAGCTTCCTCAGAGCCGCGAGATCGGGACGGTCGGGCGAGGCCGGGATCGCTTCGACGGCCTCCTTCGCGATGGAGGCGAGACGCAGGTAGCCGCCCGGCTTCAGAATATCCGTCGCGACGGTCAGTGGACCCATTCCCGCGGCGACCAGGTCGGCCGCGTTGAGCGCCCACACGCCGCCGCAGTAGGAGAAGCGATGCGCGAAACCGGGGAGAGCCGCCGCCAGCTCGGCGGCGAGGCGCACGGTGATGGGGAAGAGGGCGCGGCCCGACATGTAGCGTTCGGCTCCGGGAAGGAAACCGCCCCCGTTGGCGTTGGCCAGTGTGTTGGACAGCTTGATGCCGAAGCGGTTGCCGTCGGCCTCGGCCTTGGCGGCCAGGGATCCGATGAGTTTGAGCGCGTCCTTGAACTGAAGATCGTGCTCGAAGGTATCGCGCTTGAGGCCGATATCCTTCCAGCCGGTCCTGTCGAGAATATCTCGGGCGGCGTCGTAGCCGAGGAGGGTAGGGTTCAGTTTTACGAAGGTGTCGAAGCCCTTCTCTTCGATGAGATAGGCCCCTATTCGCTCGATCTCGTCGGGAGGACAGCCGTGCATCGTCGAGAGGGTGGCCGAGTGCAATGGCGAGGAAGGAAAATCGGCCAGAAGCGAACGGGCCTTGTTCACCGCGCCGGACCCGAAGGCGGCGGCGAACTCGGCGCTTTCGACGAAACGCCCGAGTTCGTCGAGCGATGCCTTCCAGAACGGAGAACGGGCCGGCCTCCGCATGCCTTCGATATAGGCGTCTACTCTGGGCGTCTTTATGCCGTCGAGCGTATAGCCGACGGACATGTTGAAGATGAAGGAGCGCGGCTTGGACGAGAAGATCGCGTCGAGCAGGTTTATGGCGATCCATCCGCGGAGGTACTCTTCGCGGGCCGCGACGAGCGAGAGTTCGGTCGACCACTCGGTGTTGTGCCCCTCGTCGCGTGCGTCGATGCAGGGTTTCTCGATGTCGAGACTGTCGTTCTGTTGGACAGTCTTGAGCTCGAACACTCGGGCGCCGGCCAGATAGGCCGCGACGAGATTGGGCGCGATCTGACTGTGGGGCCCCGCCGCAGGTCCGACGGGGAGACTCACACGGCGACCCATGATATTCATGCCGAGACTCGAGGCCTCGAGCGCAAAGGACTCCCGGAACAGTCTCTCCGGAATCTCGTAGATGGTTCCCTTCGCACGAAATTCGCCCGCGATGCGCCCGAGCAGTTCGCCCATGGGCGTCGCTTCCATGATCTTGCTCACCGGTACCCCCACGTGAGGAATTTTCCGTAGCCCGGCGCCGCGAGGATGCCTGGACCTTCGGATATGATGTCGGAGGCGCGCTTTCCGGAGATATGCTCGTCGAAGACGCGCGCATCGAAGATACGACGGCCCCGAAGATAGGTCGCCGTCACTCTTCCCGTCAGGTCCATGCCTTCGAAGGGCGTGACCTTTCCCTTGGAGAGAAGCTTCGCTCCTTCCATGCGTGTGGTTCCGGCGGGGTCGACGAGAACGATATCCGCGTCCTTGCCCACCGCGATCGAACCCTTGCGCGCGGCCAGCCCGTAGCGCCTCGCGGCGGAGCCGGAGACGGCCTCGAGAAAGCGGGGCAGAGAAAGCCGTCCTGCGAGAAGGCCTTCCGATACGAGATATGGCAGCATGGTGCCCGTGCCCGGAATGCCGCCGTAGGCCGTCAATACGTTACCCGTGTTCTTCTCCGATTCGGGAGAAGGCGCATGATCGCTCGTAACGAAGTCGATCGTTCCGTCGGCGAGGAGGTGCCATAGAGCCTCCCTTTGGCCGGCGCCCTTCACGACCGGGGCGGTCTTGAGGGAGGCTCCCTTTTCGGCGAAGTCCTCGGAGGAAAATGCGAGATAGTGGGAACAGGTTTCGCAGCTCGCCCCGCCCCGGTGAAGCAGCTCGGCTGCGGCCGCCGTGCCGACATGGACGACATGGAGGCTCGACTCGCGGCCGCGAGAAAGAGCCAGCGCCGAAGCGCAGGCCACAAGCTCGGCGGCCTCGGGCCGGCTTTCGATATAGTCCGACCACAGGGGGGCGGCCGTGCCTCGGGCGGCCGCGAGCCGCGCGCTCGCCGCGGTGATGTAGTCGAGATCCTCGGCGTGGAGAAGAATGGGCCGCCCCAGGCGTTCGCCTTCGGCGACGATGCGGGCGAAATCGTCGTGTGTGACCCGCGTGAAAGTGTCCATGCCGGAAATGAAGTAGCATTTGAAGCCGACCACGCGGGGGGCGAGTTCGGCCATCGCACCGCTCTTCACGCCCGATCCCAGACTTTCCTTCACGCTGTGGCCGGAGACGCCGCCGTAGAGTGCGTAGTCGACCACTGACTTCGAAGATATCACACTCAACTTGTTGTCGAGCGCCGCGACGTTCGTGACGGGAGGCATGGATGTGCAGGGCATGTCGATCACGGTCGTGACCCCGCCCTTGGCCGCTTCCATGCTGCCGTGCAGGAAATCCTCGCGATGCGTAAACCCGGGTTCGTCGAAATGGACGTGAGGGTCTATCGCCCCGGGGAGGACGAGAAGGCCCGAAGCGTCCACCACCTCCTCGCCTCCCTGGGGAGCGAGAGTCGTGCCGCCCGGGTCCTCGGAGGCGAGAACTATTTCGGCGATCCTCTCGCCGGCGAGGCGCAGGGACGCGCGGACGAAATCGGAGCGCCCGGGAAGAGCGACCAGTCCGTTCTTGACGATCATGGCACCAACCCCTGGATATAGTTCAATACCTTCTCGAATGTGAAGGGCAAATCGTACATGCCGCTTCCGGCCTCCCCGGCGGCGCGTCGCTCGGCGCGCAACGCGTCGAGGACCGCGAAGTATCCGGCCATGCCGTAGAGGAACGGCGGTTCGCCTATGGCCTTCGAACGCATGACGGCCTTGGGATTGGGCGCATCGCCCAGGAACTCTATATCCATCTTGGGCATGAAATGAACGTCGGGAAGCTTATAGGTGGAGAGAGTGTCCGACAGAAGCGAACCCGAGCCGTCGTAGCGGAGGTCCTCGAGCAGGGACCAACCGAGACCCTGGGCGAAAGCTCCCTCGATCTGGCCCATGTCGACGGTGCGGTCGATGCTTTCCCCGATATCGTGAACGATGAAAGCATCGTCCAGGCGATAGGTACCGCGGAGAACGTCGACGGTCGCAGTGACGGCGGCGCAGCCGTAGACGTGATAGGCGAAGGGATTGCCGCGCTCGGCCTTCATATCGTAGTCGAGGCCCGGCGTGGCGTAGAATCCATGAGCGGAGAGATCGACACGATCGAGATGGGCGGCTTCTATCAGCTTGTCCCACTCGAGCTCGGTGACCTCGCAGCCGCGCACGACTACGCCGTGTTCGATGTGGATATCTGCATCCTCGGCTCCGAGTATCTTGGCCGCGACCCTGACGAGGCGGCCGCGTATCTCCTCGCAGGCCGAGAGCGCGGCCATCCCGTTGATGTCCGAACCCGTGCTCGCTGCGGTCGGATAGGTATTCGCGACGGTGCTCGTGCGCGTAGCCTCCACCTTGACGCGGGACTCGGGCACGCCGAGGCTGTGCGCGACCACCACCTGTATCTTGCGCGCGACCTGCTGTCCCATCTCGGTCGCTCCCGTGGCGACCGAGACCGAACCGTCGCGGTAGACGTGGACCAAGGCGCCGCCCTGGTTCATGACGAATTTCGTGAAGGATATTCCGAAGGCTATCGGCAGAATGGCCGCTCCGCGTTTTTCGAGACGATGTGTCGCGTTGAACGAATCGATCTCTTTTCGCAGATCGGCCCAATGCGATATCTCGAGAAGCCTGTTCACTGTGCGCTCCGCGCGGCAAAGCTGGGCGCTCTGGCCGAAGTGAAAGGAATCGCCCTCGCGCAGGAGATTGCGCCTGCGAAGCTCGATCGGATCCCAACCGCCCTTTTCGGCTGCGGCATCCATGGCGCACTCCATCACGAAGACACCCTGGGGAGCGCCGAATCCGCGGAATGCGGTGAATGGCGGAAGATTGGTCCGGCAGGAGTAACCGGTCACGCGAACGTTGGGAACGCGGTAGGCGTTCGTCGCGTGGAACAGCGTACGCGAAAGAATCGCGGGCGAGAGATCGCAGCAGGCGCCGGAGTTCTGGTAATAGTCGGCCTCGAAGGCGAGAACCCTGCCCTCGGCATCGAGTCCGATCTTGAAATCGCTGGAATACGGGTGCCGCTTTCCGGTCCAGCGCATGTCCTCGCGCCGCCCCAGATATACTTTGACCGTCTTGCCCGTGAGCACGGCCCCGAGCGCGGCGAGGGCGGCCCATTGGGCCCCCTGCTCCTCCTTGCCGCCGAAGGCTCCGCCCATGCGCCTTGTTTCGATTTCGACCTCGTTCATTTCGCGTCCGAGCACGCGGGCCACCGCATGCTGCACTCCGGTCGGCGATTGCGTGCCCGAAAGGACATAAACGCGCAGTCCCTCGCGCGGTTCGGCGATGGCTCCCTGGGTCTCGAGGTAGACATGCTCCTGTCCGCCGGATTCGACTCGACCCTTGACCACGACGGCGCAGCGGCCGAACGCGGATGTCGTGTCGCCCATGCGCATAGTGCGCGGCGGTATGATGAATCGCGTACGGCGCGGGTCGATCCGTTCCTCTCCGCCTCGTGCGGGAGGCGGCAGCGGGTCGTGATCGCCGCGGGCCTCGTGCGACGCGAGCCGGGCCGCTTCGCGGGCATCCAGGACCGGAGGAAGCTCCTCGAAATCCAGCTTGACCCTCTCGGCGGCTCGCCGCGCGATGGAGCGATTCGAAGCGAGGACCAGAGCCAGAGCCTGTCCCCGGTACTCCCATTCGTCGGCGACGAGAAGCGGATTGTCGGCCACGTCCTCGCCGAGCTGATTTTCGCCGGGTATGTCCGCGGCGGTGAAGACTCTCACCGACGGATCGAAAGAGAGGGCCGCGGAGATATCGATGCCGAGAAGCCGGCCGCGCGCGCAGGGCGAAACCTTGAGCGTGGCGAAGAGGCTGCCGCGCGGCTCGGGGAGGTCGTCCATGTAGCGTGTGGCTCCGGCCACGTTGAGTTCGGATTCGCGAATGGCGTTCATGGCAGAAGCTCCTCCTCGAGATGCGCCTCGGGGAAGCATTGTATGAAGTGGGCGAGAATCAGGCGCTCGAGAACTCTCTTTCGGTAGTCGGCCGAGCCGCGCACGTCGCCGATCGGGCTGACTTCCGAAGCCGCCATGGCGGCGGCCTTCCGCGCCAGGACAGCGTCGGGCCTCTCGCCGAGAACGAAGGCGGAAGTCTTCGAGAGGAAGCAGGGCACCGGGGCGACTCCGCCGGCGGAAATGCGTGCGCTTTTGAGCCGGCCGTCGGCGACTTCGAAGGTGCAGGCAGTGTTGACGGCGGCTATGTCGAGATTGGAGCGCTTCGAAGCCTTTTCGAAATTGAAACGCGGGTGCACCTTCGAAATCGGAAAAGCGAAGTAGGCTATGATCTCGCTTGGACGAAGATCGAGGCGTTTGTAGCCGAGGAAAAGCGCCTCCAGGGGGAACTCTCGATGCTCGCCGTCGGATCCTTCGATGCCCACGAGAGCTCCGAGAGCTATGAGCATCGATGTGAGGTCGGCCACGGGAGAGGCATTCGCGACATTTCCGCCCAAGGTCGCGCGGTTGCGCACGAGAATGCTAGCCAGCTTGGATTCATGTCGCTCGATGCCCGGAATTGCGGCGCGGACTTCGGCGTCGGCGAAAAAGTCGGTCCAGGACAGGGCGGCCCCCAGCTCGAGTCTTTCGACTCCGCCCATTGCGGCGCGCCGCACCCTCCTCAGCTCAGGATCGCGGTCGAGGAGTCTCACCGAAGGATACTCGCCGCCGGACTTGTCACGCAGGGCCTCGGGATCGGGATTGCGGACGAAAAAATCCGAGCCGCCTCCGAGCTTTATGGCCTCGGTTTTCCCCGAAGCGCCCATTGCCTTTCGTGCGTCTCCCGACTCGGGAGATGCCGGGACATTCTCCTCCAATAGCTCATGGCGCAGAAATGCGCCGAGCGAGGACGGCACGACCCGGGCGGCTTCCAGAGCCGCCACACGCTCGAGAAAATCCAGGGGAAGGTCCGAGAAGCGCTCGATGAGGCGCTCCGCAGCGCGGACAATGGCGGCATAGCCCGTGCATCGGCACAAATTTCCTTCGACGGCGCGAATGGCGCCTTCGACCGTCAGCGGCGGCCCGGCAAGTAGAAAAGAGGTCAAGGCCACGACGAAGCCCGGCGAACAGAATCCGCACTGGCTCGCGTTCTCTCCGAGTATCGCCCGCATGACTGGATTGATTCCATCGGGGCTGGTGGAGGACAGTCCTTCGATGGTCACGATATGGCTTCCTTCCGCCTCTCCCAGCGCCAGAAGGCAAGAGGGAACGGCGCGGTAGCGTTCGCTTCCCGGCGACCTTTCTCCCAGGAGAACGGCGCAGGCGCCACAGTCGCCCTCGCGGCATCCTTCCTTGGTGCCCGGCAACTCCATATCGCTGCGAATGAAATCCAGAGCCAGCGAGCCGTTCCATGCATCGGTCTGGACGACATGGTCGTTTACCAGAAATCTCAAGCTTCGTTTCATAGTCTCCGCATCCGGGTCATCCCACGTAATATGGACCTAAGCCCGATTGACTTAGGACAGTCGTCATACCACGTATATGCTCACATCGCGCATTCGTCAATGTTCGTTTTCAAAATCCATCGCCTTACGATTGGCAGGAAAGATCACGAAATCCTGTCATAGCCACACCTCAAGGCATTCGGGAGATGCGGGCGTGCCACGATTGCATCTTCGCCGATACCGATACCGTTCAGGAATGCAGGAGCCCAACTTGGAGCTCGAAGCCCTCCTCTCCGCGATAGCATTCGCTTATTAGAAGCAAAGGACGCTGAAGGCTGTCGCGGTAGTTGCCTTCGACGCGCAGAAGAGGCGTTCCCGGCTCGGTAGCCAGTAGGGCGGCGGTCTCATCGTCGGATAGGGCCGCCATGAAGCGAATTTCGCCTTCCTCCGCCTTGCGCTCATGGTAGAGTTCGAGGAAATGCTGCGACGGAAGCTCTCCTTCGGAGCGCGGAATGTTGGGAGCCAAGCCTTCCAGCACGATCAGGCTCTCGATCAGTCCGATCGGCTGGTTGTCGGCGAAAAGGAGCCGGCGGATGGCGAATAGCTCTTCACCCTGGACAATCGCCAGTTTCCGAGTTTCTTCCTCGCTCGCACGGCGGGCGCCCATTTCAAGGACGGTCAGCGAAGGACTCCGGCCGCTCTGCAAAATCTGCCGTTCGATATCCCAGTCCTTGCCCGTGCGGAGGGTGAGTTGAAAAGATCGTGGGCAGCTATAGGTTCCATCGCCGTGGCGTCGACGGATATACCCCTCCGCCGCGAGACCGGCCAGAGCGCTGCGCAGAGAGCTGCGGCTGATTTGGAGCTCTTCGGCGAGCTGTGCCTCCGAAGGCATACGTTGATCGGGGGGATACATGCCCCGACGTATTCGCTCCCGAAGTATATCCGTAGCCTGATCGGCCACAGGTTTGGAACGGATGACAGAGACTGAATCGGCCATACGCGACACGACCCCCCTTTAGGGCTTTACATGACAGTCGTCATACCTTTATAGCACGGTTCGGTGCTGCGCGCAAGAGAAATCAGCCGGAAGGTTTCGCCGGAGAGCTCGAAGGCTCGAGGCAGGAAGAACCGTCTCAGTCCGTGAAGAGATCTATCGGCGTAAAGCGTTCGACGTCGATAAGCCCCTTGTCCGTTATCTTCAACTTCGGAATGACGGGCAGGGCCATGAACGATAGAGTCATGAGCGGCGTGCTGTTGGATAGTCCTTCGCGGATGAAGAGTTCCTCGAAAGCGCGGAGCCGATCGACGACGAAACCTGCATCGCGATCGCTCATGAGTCCGGCTACGGGGAGGGGAAGGTCGAGGATAACCTCGTCGCCGATCGCGAAGACGAGTCCACCCTTCAGCTTATTGAGGTGCCGGGCCGCCTTGAATATGGAGCGATCGTCGACGCCCGCGACTATCATGTTATGCGAATCGTGGCTTATGGTTCCGCCGACCGCGCCGCGTTTCAAACCCAGGCCGTTTATGAACCCCTTCCCGATGTTGCCCGAGCCGGTATGGCGCTCGATGACGAATATCTTCACGATGTCCCTGGTTATATCCGAAACGCAGTTACCCTCTTCCACTTTCGGCTCGAGGAGGAGCTCGTCGGTGATTATCGATCCGGGCTTGGCCCCGATCACGCGGATGCGCTTTCCGCCCCCCGCCGGCAGGGGAATGCAGAAATCCTCCTCGGTAAGCCACTTTACGTTGACCGAGTCGCGCGCCGGAGGGCGTGTGGTCGGAGGTTCCGCGACGAGGCGGCCGTCTTCGGCCACGAGAAGGCCGTCCTTGAAGACCATTTTGGCATGGAAGTCCTCGAGGGATTCGAAGACCACGAAGTCGGCCTTGTAGCCGGGAGCGACGGCACCGGAGCCGGGAATACCGAACCAGCGGGCGGGATTGGCGCAGGCTATGCGGAAGGCATCGATCGGATCGACGCCCCCAGCCAGAAGCAGCCGAAGGGCGTGATCCATATGCCCTTCGTCCACGAGGTCATTGGGGTGCCTGTCGTCGGAACAGATGAGAAAACGATCGGCCATCTTGGATTTCACCGCCGGCAGGAGATTGCGCAGGTCCTTGGCCGTGGATCCTTCGCGGAGCATGATATACATGCCCTTGCCGAGCTTCTCGAGCGCCTCCGCGGGAGTGGTACACTCGTGGTCCGAGCCGATACCCGCCGCGATATATGCCGACAGATCCCCGCCCGTAAGCCCCGGCGCGTGGCCGTCGACGCTTTTTCCCGCCTCGCGGAAAAGAGCTATTTTGTCGAGAAGATGTTGGTCCTTGTAGAGCACGCCGGGATAGTTCATCACCTCTCCGAGGCCGAGCACCCGCGGCTCGCGCAGGAATGGGTACATGTCCGACGCGTAGAGCGCGGCTCCCGCCGTATCGAAGCCCGTTGCGGGAACACACGAAGGGACCATGAAGTACACATCGATGGGCAAGGATTCGCTCGAGGCGAGCATGTACCGCATGCCGTCGTAACCGAGGACGTTGGCGATCTCGTGGGGATCGGCCACGACGGCCGTGGTCCCCCTCGGCGCGACGATGCGGGCGTATTCGGGGGGAGAGAGCATCGAGGACTCGATGTGCACATGTGAATCCACGAGCCCGGGGGCGAGAAACATGCCTTTGAGGTCGAGCGTGCGTTCGGCGTGCAGGCCGTCGTCGACGCCGGCGACACGTCCGCGTCGAATCGAAATGGTCATATTCTTGCGCATCTCTCCACGAAGCAGATCGAGCAGAGTGCAGTTGGCCAAGTTGAGATCGCAGGTCACGGCGCCCCGCGCAGCATCTATCAGTTCCGATCCCGTCATGCCGCCTCCCGATGGTCCCAGTAGTTAAGCGCGGCAATCCGGAAATGTCAAACCGTTTTATGGCGGCGGCTACGGCCTATCTGCTTTGATAGACGGCATCGGTCCACAGACTGGCCGAAGCGCAATCCTGGATGAACTTGACCTTCGAAAGCCAATCTTCGGCTTCGGCCTTGATGGAATACGGCCCCACTCGGACACGGTACCAGCTCGCGCCGGCGATGTCCCTGACCGTGATGAGGGAGGCGATGCCTTTGTCTGCGAGCGCGTGTTTCAAATTATCGGCTCTGTCCCTGCTCGTAAAGCTCGCGGCTTGGATCCAGTATTCGGTTGTCCGGACTTTCGGCGCGACCGGCGCCGTTCTGTTCCGCTCGCGATACGAAGCGACCGTCTTGACGGCCGGTCCGGCTGCCGCAACATGCCGCTTTGTCGCGGATGCGCTCTGTTCCATCACGGCGCCGCTCTGCCGTATCCCAGCACCGGCTCCGGCGGAGACCGCCTGGGCCGGCCCCCCGAGACTGCCCTGGGCGGCCGCGAGGCTATTTTCGGCGGCAGCCGGGACGTTGCCTCCGGCCGCGGACGCACCGTTGACGCCCGGAACCGTCGTGCCGGCCGGAGGGACGCCGCCGAGGCTCGCGGGTTTGTCGCCGTAAACCACGATCACGTCGCCCGAGCGACTCTGATCGGAGGGTGGAGGCGGCGGGGGAGCCATCAGAAAGTCCTGGGGATCGGTGGCCTTGGGCACCGCCACGTTGCCGACACTGGCCGGAGCGGATAGCCCCCCGCCCGTCTTTTTGGGTGCAAAGAGAAAAAATCCGGTCGCCGCGAGAACGAGCACGAAGATCGTGGCGGACGAGGCGATCCAGAGCAATTTTTTCCGTTCCGCGGACATTTTCTGACCCTCCCAAGGGCATTGCGGTCCACCACGCCAATGGCGCGAGGCCGACGCTCTCTCATCCCTTTATTCTATCGGCAGGGCCGAGGGAGCGATCAAGACCTTTTGGCGACCTCAATCCTTCTCGAAGGGCGTTCCGAGGGCCGCGGGGGGGGTTACGTTCATCGCCCGAAGTACCTTGACCATATCGCGCCTCACCGGTTCCGGAAGCCGAGCCAGCGTACGTTCCACCCACTCGGCCTGACCGATGTTGACGAGGAGGAGGGTGAGTATCATGAGAGGGAAGGGCGCCACCTGGAGCACCTGGGAGGGGACGCCGGGCAGACTGGGTTGGATGACCAGGCCGAGCCATTGCAGGAAAGAGAAAAGGTAGGCCCCGAGGGCCGCCCGGAAGGGGCTCCAGCCGCCGAAAATGGTTATGGCGAGCACTATCCAGCCGATGCCGTCGAGGCCCGAGATCGTGCCCTTCCAGCCGGCCTTGACCGAGAGCGAGTAGATCGGCCCCGCCAGACCGGCGACCGCTCCCCCGATGACGGCGTACAGGTAGCGGAGCCGCTCGACTCTCGCTCCGCGCACGTATGCCGCCGCCGGTTTTTCCCCTATGCCGCGGAGCATGAGCCCCGGCCTTGTCCTGAAAATATAGAACCAGGCCAGAAATATGAGGGCAAAGCTGAGATAGGTCATCGGATCCTGCCGGAAAAGGAGCGGACCCAGAATCGGCAGGTTGTCGAGGGCGGGGATAGGAGCGAGAGACACGCGAGGGCCCATCTGTCCCATGATAGGACTACCGAGGAAATAGGAAAGATCGCGGCAGAGAAGGGCGAGCACGAAACCCACCGCCACCTGGGACTGCTTGAGCGAGATGCTCGCGAAGGCGACGACGAGGGCGACCAGGGCGCCGATTCCCGCTCCGGCGAGAAAACCGAGTAGCAGGTTGTTGGTCGCCAGACTCACCGCGAAGCCGCCCATGGCGCTCAGGAGGATCGTGCCGTTCATCGAAAGGTTGATGATGCCCGCCCGCTCGGAGATAGTCTCTCCTATGACGCCGAAGATGACCGGTCCCGCAGCCGCGAGCACTCCCGCGAGGCTGCGCAAAAGTTCGCTTTCGTTCATGATCCCACCTGAGATTTCTTGAGCAGGCGCTGGCGCGCGCCCTGGCCGAGAAGGACGAAAAGCACGAGGGTGCCCTGGAGCACGCCGGCGAGCGAGGAATCCAGCTTCAGAACGATCGGGAGCTGGATCGACCCGACATTGAGAGCCGCGAAGAAAAGGGCGACGGGCGCGGCGAAAGCCGCCTTGTAGTTCACGAGCATGGCGACCATGAGACCGAGGTATCCGTAGCCGCTCGATATCGAGGGGATAAGGCGGTGGTAGACGGCCGTGACCTGAACGGCCCCCGCCACGCCTGCGAAGAGACCGCAGATGGCGAAGGAGGCCATCATGTGCTGCCATGTCGGGATGCCGAGGATGTATGCCGCTTTGGCATTCTTGCCGACCGCCTTGAGCTTCAAGCCGAAATACGTGCCTCGGAGCATGGCGTACACGATGAGAATCGCCGCGATCGCCATGATCACCGTCGCCGGACTCAAGCGGGATTGCGCGTTCAGCGTGGGCAGCCAGAGCTTCTGGTCGAAAGGCAGAGTGCCCGACATCGAGGCTACGCCGGGGCGCTTCCAGGGGCCGAAAATGAGCCAGATATTCAGGGCCGTAGCCACGAAATTGAGCCCCAGGCCGCCGAATATCTCGTTGACGCCGCCGAAGGTCTTGAGAGCCCCGGCGAGCATCGCCCAGAGCGCGCCGCCGGCCATGCCGGCGATGAACGCGATCACCAGAATCAGCGCGGGGTTCCAGCCGCTCGCGCCGTACACGCGGAGCGCCCACGTGGCGAAAATGCCGCCGAGAATGATCTGTCCTTCGATGCCGATGTTCCAGAGTCCCACGGTGAAGGTGAGCAGAAGCCCCGCGGTGACGAGAAGGAGAGGAACCCAGGCGACCAGCACATTCGATGCGACGTCCCAGGAGCCCAGGGCGCCGTCGACGATATTGGCGAAGGCCGAGATGGGCGGAGCCTTGGCTGCGATGAGAACGAGGGCGGTGATGAGGAGCGCCAGAACCACGGCCCCGACCTGGAACAAGGTGCGTCTCGCGGGCGTGTCACGCATGGACGGCCTCCTGCGGCAGGCTTTCCCAGCCTTTGCCGCCTATGAGCGCTCCGAGCCGCTCCACGCTGAGGGTTTCGGCGCCGAGGGGGGGCGAGACCTGTCCCGCGAAAAACACGAGGACGCGATCGCTGTACTGGAGTATCTCGTCGAGATCGGACGAGATGAAGACTATGGCCGTGCCCTGCGCGCAGCGTTCCTTGAGTTTGCTCCATATGTAGATCGTCGATTCTATGTCGAGTCCTCGAGTGGGATGCTCCACGAGGATGAGTGAGAGCGGATTGCGCATGAGGGCGAGCAGAGCGCGCTGCTGGTTGCCCCCCGAGAGAGCCTCGACCACGCTTTCCGGCGTGCCCTTGATGTTGAAAAGGGCTATGCGCTCGCGCGCGAGGGCCTCGGCCTTCTTTCGATCGATGAAGAGGCCATGCATGCCTTCGGATAGGACGAAATGTTCGGTGAGCGTGAGGCCGGGCACGAGCCCCTGTTCGAGGCGCGCGGCCGGCAGATAGGCCACTCCGCGCTTCTTGAAGTCGAGGTGCGAACGGCCGGTCATGTCGCGTTCGTCCTCATCGAGGCAGAACGAACCGCCGATGGGTTGGGTGAGACCGGCGCAGGCGCCGAGGAAGAGAGACTGGCCCGAACCCTCCATGCCGGCAAGGCCGATCACCTCGCCCGAGTGCACGGTGAGATCCACGCCGCGAATCTGAAGGCGCACTCCTTCTATGGAGACGGTCTTGACCGAAAGCACCTTTCCGCCCGGTCTGGTTGCGTTCTTCGGAGCGAGCGGCACTTCCTTGCCGAACATCATTTCGATGAGGCGTCCGGTCTCGAACGGAGGCTCTGCGGTTCCGACGAGCTCGCCCTGACGGAGCACCGCGGCGCTGTCGCAGAGGAACTCGACGTCTTCGAGTTTGTGCGAGACGAAAATTACGGTCATGCCTTCGGCGGCGAGCTTCTTGAGCGTGTCGAAGAGCTTCTCTTTCTGCGGAAGGCTGATCCCCGTCGTGGGCTCGTCGAGGATCAGAACGCGGGCGCCCAGCCAGAGAAGACGGAGAATCTCGAGCTGCTGGCGTTCGCCGACGGTCAGCGAATCGACATAGGCCTCGGGATCGAGGGAGAATCCGAAACGTTCTGCGAGCTCACGGAACTCCATGGCGGCGCTTCTGCGATTCGGGAACAGACCTCCCACCCGTCCGAGGATGAAGTCGTCCAGGAGCTTCATGGGCGGAAAATCGAGGGGGTCCTGGTGCAGCATGCCCACGCCATGGCGGATGGCGTCCGCCGGCGAGCGTATGACGACGGGATTTCCGTCGAGCACGATCTCGCCCGAGTCGGGCGTGTAGAAACCCGAGAATATCTTCATGAGCGTGCTCTTTCCGGCGCCGTTCTCCCCCAGAATGCCCTGGATGGTGGCGGAAGGAATTTTGAGCGAGATCGACGCGTTCGCGCGGACCTTGCCGAATGTCTTATTGATGTCGCGCAACTCGACCAGCATTCGCCTTTCCTTTCGCTGACCTCAAGTTCGAGATTGCAGGGCGATTTCAGTAATGGTGGTTGGAGAAAAAAAATGTAGCGAGCGGTCAACCCTGCCGCACGGAAAAACCACAGAGGCATAGAGACTCCGACTATGTGGAAATCCGGATGTGAGCGACCGAACTCGGCGGCGCGAATACGGCATCATCCGGACTTCTTCTCTGCGCCTCTGTGGCTACTTTTTCTGACAGGCGCCTAATTACTTCGAAACGCTCTGGCCCTGCATGCCCTCCAGAAGCTGGGGCAGGTACCATATCTGCTGATCCGTGGCTGCCTGGCCCTTGTCGAGATAGACGCTTCCATCTTGCAGCTTGATGGGGCCCTTCCAGAGATTGAGCCCCTTCCCGAGCTCGCCGACGAACCGATCGACGTCGCGAGACACTTGCGGCGAGAGCGTGCCTTTGTTGAACCCGACGGCCGACATGTCCGGATCGTTGATGTTTTTCCAATAAGGACCATTCCACTCGAAGTGATTTACCCAGGTTCCGGCCATGGCGGCCTTGGCCGCGTTCACATAGGCGGGCCCCCAGTTGTAGTAGGGAACTCCGAGAGAGACGCCCTTGCCCTCGTCGATGGCCTTGGCATAATCGTAGGGGATGGCCCAGACCTTCTTGCCCTGGGCACTGAACTTGGCGGCCTCGGCCACGGCTTCGGTGGTATCGATGCCGGAGATGACTACATCGTAGCCCGAGTTGAAGAAGTCGTCGGCGACCTGGGTGGGATCGGAGGTGACGCCGGGGATATTGAACCAGAACCCGATCCACGTGACCTTGAACTCAAGCTTGGCCGGGTCTCTTCTGAGGAAGTGGACCCAGGCATAGCGGGCGCCGAGATAGGCCGAGGAGGCGAGGCGGCGGGTTTCGTCATTGATGAGCGGCCCGAGGAATCCTATCTTGCCGGTCTTGGTGGTGAGGGCGGCTGCGACGCCGGCGACTTCCTTCATGTACTCGACCTTGCCCATGATATTGATCATGTTGGGCAGCGGTTTGTAGTCCTTGCCGTCCTTCCACTGCTGATCGCCGGAGGTGAGGATGACGAAGATGTCCGGATGGGCCTGGGCGAACTTGATCGCCTCGTCGGTCATGTCGTCGGAGCTGAAAATGACGAGCTTCGCGCCCTGGGTGACCAGACTCTCGGCCAGCTGGGATACGGTCGTGCCCGGACGATCGGCCGAGTTCGCCTTGTCGATGTAGACGAGCTTGGTCCCGGGTACCTTCCCGAGGACGTACTGGACACCGTCGTAATTGGCTTCGCTCCAGCCGTGATCGTTGTAAGGACCGACCATGACGAGGCCGATCGTAAGATTCGACCCCGCAGCGGGCGGAGCGCTCTGAGCGAAGACGCCCAGACCTACCGCCAGTGTGAGAAACAGGACGAGCACCATCGATTTCCGCATAGTCCTTCTCCTTGTCCGTGCATCGGATGTCGCCGCGCCGCCGGAGGCGCTGGCAAAGATGGCACGGCTTTGTATCGGGTTTGGATTATAACCCAGATTCGTAGGACGACAAGCCTTTTCTTGCGAAGAGACGTCCTCGTTACGGTTTGGAGAAACCGGAACCTTCGATCGAGCCCGGTCCGCCGATAGGGAATCGCGAAGCAAGATCTCTGGCCTGCTCGAGCCCGCGATCGAGTCTCGCCTCCAGATCCAGCCTGCTCCCGCCGTTACGGAGAAATACGATCGGCCGTCGAATGGAAGAGCGGCGACGCCAGAGTCCTCTCTGCCGCCTGATCCTCTTCAGGGCCGCCAATATCCCGGCCCCGTCCCTCGCTCTGGCCCGCCGAAGACGGATCGGCAGGGGCGCGCGGATCTCGACGATCGCATCGCATCGCGAGGCCTGCGGCGCGACATAGAGCAGGGCCGCGTTCAGACAGATGAGAGGTTTTTCTTCCGCGGACTTGCATCGCGTCTCGATGCTTTCGATGAGCTCGTCCATCATACGTATCGCGATGGGGTGGACAATGGCCTCCTGATCGGCCAGCGCTTTTTTATCCGAAAAGACGATGGCCGCGAGCGCCTTCCGATCCACTCGTCCGTCCGGGCCGCGAACCGAGGGTCCGAAGCGCTCGACGATCGCGCCCGCGGCGCGTTGGATGGCTTCGTGGCCGAGCGAATCCACGTCTATGCAGGTCCATCCCCGCTCTTCGAGAATGGCGGCGGCGGTGTTCTTGCCCGCGCAGTAGCCTCCGGTCAGTCCGAGCAGCATGGCTAATGCATGTCTCCCCATCGCCGGGCCGTCTCCACGCTCACGCGAAGGGGAAGACTCAGCCGGGCGGCGGCCTCCATCTCCCTCTTCATGAGCGCGGCGACTCTCGGCGCTTCGTCTTCGGGCGCCTCGGCGATCAGTTCGTCGTGGACCTGGAGCAGCAGCCGGGCGCGGGGATGGGCGGCGCGTAGAGCCGCGTCGACGCGGATCATGGCCAGCTTGACGATATCGGCGGCGCTGCCCTGGATGGGCGTGTTGACCGCGACCCTCTCCGCGGCCTGCTTTTCGGTCTTGTTGCGCGAATTGATGGCCAGGATCGGGCGCCTGCGGCCGAGCATGGTCGTCGAGTAGCCCGAGCGCTCGGTCTCTTCGATCGTGTGTCTGATGAAATCCTGAACGCCGGCATAGGTTTTGAAATAGGCGTCTATGAAGCTCTGCGCCTCTCCGCGCGGTATGCCGAGCTCGCCTGCGAGACGGAACGCGCTCATGCCGTAGATGACGCCGAAATTGATCGTCTTCGCGGCTCGCCGCTGCTCGGGAGTGACGGCCGACTCCTCGACGCCGAAAAGAAGGGCCGCGGTGCGTCTGTGCACGTCGACGCCTTCCTTAAAGGCCGCGAGGAGACCGGGATCTTTCGAAAGGTGGGCGAGCACGACGAGTTCGATCTGGGAATAGTCCGCGGATACGAGGAGATAGCCCTCTTCCGCCGAAAAGGCCGCCCTTATTTTGCGGCCCTCCTCCTCGCGGATCGGTATGTTCTGCAGATTGGGATCGCGGCTCGAAAGCCTGCCGGTCGCGGCGCCCGTCTGGCTGTAGTGTGTGTGTATCCGCGGTTCCTTTTCGGCGAGGGCGGCGAGGGACTCGACATAGGTGCTCTTGAGCTTGGCCAGACTGCGATGGCGCAGGATCAAAGCGGGCACCGGATCGAGGGCGGCCAGTTCCTCGAGCACGGAGGTATCCGTGGAAAAGCCCGTCTTGGTCTTCTTGCCATGGGGCAGCTTGCGGTCCATGAACAGCACTTCCTGCAGTTGCTTGGTCGAGGCGATGTTGAACTCTCTGTCGCAGAGCTGCCAGATCCGTTTCTGGATCGAATCGAGCTCGGTGTCGAGCTCGAGCCCGAAGGCGCGCAATTCGCCGGATTCGACGCGGATGCCTCGCTCTTCCATTGCCGCCAGGATGGGCAGGAGGGGCATTTCGAGCTCGCGGTAGAGCTTGGACAGCCCGGCCGCCTCGAGCTCTCCTTCCATGAGGAGGTGGAGACGCAAGGTGAGATCGGCGTCCTCGGCCGCGTAGGCGGTCGCACGTTCCAGGGGCACCATCGCGAAAGTTGCACCCTTGGGTACGACCTCGTCGAACTCGATGCCGCGGTAGCCGAGGCGGCGCTCGGCCAGAGCGCCGAGCGTAAGCGAGGGCGCCTCGGCGTCCAAAAGCCACGCCGCGACCAGAGTGTCGCGCAGGCTGCAGCGCATCGGAGCGCCGAAGCGTCGCATGATGTGGTGGTCGAACTTGACGTTATGCCCCACGAGCGAAACGCCGGGAGCCGAGAAGAGTCGCCCGAGCTGATCGCGGGCGAACCGGGCGTCCACGCAGGAAGAGTCGGGAGAGCTGAGCGGCACGTAGCATGAACGACGAGGCTCGCACGAAAGCGAAAAGCCCACCGGAGCGGCGGAGAGCTCGTCCAGAGCGTCGGTCTCGCAGTCGAAGGCGAAAACGCCGGCGGCGATACAGCGGTCGACCCAAGCCGCGAGGCTCGCGTCATCGGTGACGCTCACGTAGCTTCCGGAACCCAGCAGCTCGGGAGGCGCGAGTTCGGTACCGGTCGGCATCGCTTTGGCGCCGGAGCTGCCCGCGGCCGACCCGGAAACTTTCGCCTCGGAATCGGCGGCGATTCCCGAAGCCGCACCGGAGTCGCGCCCGGCCCCGCCGGCCGCCTTCGAAACGGCGGAGCGCGACGGACTCGCCCCGACCGCGAAGAGCGCATCGTCTGCGCTCTTGCCCTTCGACACCAGGCTCTTCATTCCCTCGCGGAGAAAGATGGGATCGGCGGCCGCCCGGTCCAGGCCGTCCAGGTTGAGCTCGTCCAGGTCGGCGCAGCCGAGCGGTGCGTCGACGTCGAGGGTGATGAGACGCCGCGACAGTATCGCGCTCTCTCTTCCCGTCTCGAGCTTCTTTCGGAGCGAGTCGGGCTTGACCTCGGCGAGACGCCCGTAGATCGCGTCGAGGCTGCCGAACTCGGTGAGGAGCTTCAGAGCCGTTTTGTCGCCGATGCCGGCGACCCCGGGAACGTTGTCCGAGGCGTCGCCCGTCAAGGAGAGGTAATCCAGTATGCGGTCGGGAGGCACCCCCCATTCTGCCGCGACGTCTTCGGCGCCATAGGGGCGGTACGCGAAGCTCGAGTCCGGGCGGAGAGCCCTGACCGTGCCCCCGACGAGCTGGAGGAGGTCCTTGTCTCCCGAGACGACCCAGCATTCCCTGCCCTCGGCGCGGCAGCGGGTCGCGGCGGCGGCGATCAGATCGTCCGCCTCCCAGCCCTCGGCGCGAAGCATGGACACGTTGAGCGCACCGAGCACTTCCTCGACGAGGGGGATCTGGGCATGGAGATCTTCGGGAGTCTTCTGCCGGGTGGCCTTGTATTCGGGGTACATATCGTGGCGGAAGGTCTTGGTCCTGGAATCGAATACCGCGGCGAAGGCTCCCGGATTCCGTTCGTCGAAGAGGGCGAAGAGGAAGCGGAAGAAGCCAAAGGCCGCCGAGACGTTGGCGCCGGCCGAATTGCGAAGAGGGCGGTTCATCAAGGCGAAATAGGAACGGTAGATGATGGCATAGGAATCGAGGAGGTAGAGAGGGCGTTTCATGCATCAAAGAATAGATGCAAAAAGACCATCCCACAAGGACCCGGAAAGGCGCGTCGGGAGAGTCGGTCCCTTAGCCTTCGATATTGAGCAGCCCGCCTTCGCCGTTCGAAGCGAAGACGGATTTGCGCGCGGCGAGAGGATTGCGGAACCCGGCGATTTCGCCGCGGAGCATCTCCATGCGCCGCTTGAGGAGGAGGCGGTTTTCCGCATTGCGCGCCGAGACCTCGGTCCTAAGTCCGAGGAGGGCGGCTTCGATGCGGCTCACGTCTTCGACCGCGGCGGAAGGGTAGGCGGCGCGATAGAGATCTTCCAGAGGATCGATCACCTTTTGGAACGTGAAGATCTCGGAGACTATCTGCGACTCGAGATCCACGTGGGCTACGAGGCTGTCCACGTCGCCGCATTCGATGTCGGAATGCTCGTGGTCGAGAACCACGAGATAGCGCTCGAACTTATCGCGCTGCTGGGAGAGCAGTTCCCTGAACCTCCTCAGCACCGCGACGCGCTGCTCGAGTCCATCGGCGTTCCCGCGCTCCGCCGTTGCCGCCTGGTTCCCGCCCATTGCGCAGCCTAGCCCGCTATGTTGACGCCGACGGGGGCGGAGGAGCCGCCCTGGGTTTTGCTCGCCGCTTCCGCCCATGCCGAGCGGAGCTCCGCGAGCATGACTCGCACTGCCTTGACCCTGGAACCATCCTTGGAGATGTTCGATTCGAGTATCTCGTGCCCGAACCACACGTAGAGCGAAAAGAGATTTTGCGCGATCTCTCCGCCGGCCTCGAAATCCAGGGATGCCATCAATTCCGTGATGATGTCCTGGACCTTGCCGAGCGCGGCGTTGATGCGTTCGATGCTGTCGGGGCGGGGCTTGCCCTCCTCGCCGAACAGACCGGCCGCGATATCACACTGCTTCACTGCCTCGTCGTAGAGCATCACGAGGAGCTGTCCGGGGCTCGCGGTCTTTACTCGGGTCTCTCGATACGCGGCAAGCGGATTGGCGTTCATTCCTGTCTACCCCCCCAACGGTATGACTCGATTTTCGGCCGATTGGGCGGCGTCCTTGATCGGAAAGAGCATTCTGTGACACCTTGCATTCTATCTCAGGGTACGATGATGTCAAATTGAGCCGCCCCTCAGTCTTCGGGAACGACGCCGGTGGTCGCCCAGGTTTCGATCCGCTGGTAGGCCGCGTTGAGCTGGGCGGAAATCTCGGTCGAACGCTTCATCTGCTCGGGCGTCGCCGAGTTTCTGTCGGGATGATTCTTCATCAGGAGCTTCTTGTACGTCGATTTGACCCGGTCGAAGGGTACGCCGTACTCCAGACCGAGGGTTCGATAGGCGGCGACGAGCTTGGGATTCGGCCCTGTGGATCGACCCGCCCAGGCGCCCGAACTCGATGATCCGCGTGCGCGGCTCTCGCGCTCGCGGCGCGCTCGATCCTCGGCCTCGCGGCGGGCCTTTTGACGCTCCCTCTCTTCAGTTGCGGTGCGGTCGGTATTGAGAAAATCGTCGAGCTCGTCCATCGCGGCTTCGAAATCGGGATCGCCCGACCTGCGATCTCTGGTTTCTCCCGAATTTTCGGCTGTTCCGGCGACCCAGGACTTGAACAGCCGTTCGAATCTGTCGAAAATCTGGTCCACGGTTGCCTCTTTTGCCCACATACTGTACGCCGAAGGGGCGGATCGAATCAACATGGCGCGCCGATGGCCGATTCTTAAGGAAAAGAACCTGTGAGCGATATTCCCCCCGTCGTCGTCGTGGGCGGCATCAACATGGACATCCAGGGCATGAGCGCCGTCGCCTTTCTGAGCGGCGATTCGAATCCCGGCTCGGCCTCCTTGAGTCCCGGCGGCGTGGGCAGGAACATAGCTGAGAATCTCGTTCGACTGGGGCTTCGCGTGGAACTCGTGACGGTCCTCGGCGACGACGCTTTGTCCCTGGAACTCGGCGAGTCCTGCGCGCGACTCGGCATAGGGCTGTCGGCCGCGCTCAGATTGCCGAACGGGACCGCATCGCAGTATGTCTGCCTCCTCGACTCCGACGGCAGCCTCGTGGGAGCCGTGGCGTCCATGGAGAACTTCGAGGCGATCGTCCCCGAGGTCCTGGCCGAGCGGACGGCCCTCCTGGACGCGGCATCGCTTATCGTCGTCGACGCCAATATCCCGGCATCGTCGATAGCCTGGCTGGCCGAGCGTTACGATCGACGGAGGAAGGATAAGGATTTCCCCGAGCTCGCGCTCGACACGGTCTCCGTCGCCAAGGCGGCGCGCGCCCGGTCCTGTCTCGGCTCCTTTGCCTTCGCCAAGCCCAACCGAGCCGAAGCCGCCGTGCTCGCCGGCGCCGATATCGCCGCGGGCCGCGACCCGAAATCCATCGGCCCCTCCGATCCTTCCCGGGACGCCGGTCCCGCCCCCGGTGTTCTGGCGGGCAATCTGCGAGGCAGGGGCCTGCGCGAAGTCTTCATCTCTCTCGGGGAACAGGGATTGTACTACGAAGGCCCGGATCGGGATGGCGCCGCGCAACGCGGCTTCGTTCGGCCGCCTCGCCCGCTTCCCGCCGGTCTCGAACCCGTCAACGTCTCGGGCGCAGGAGACGCGGCCTGCGCCGCTCTCGTCTGGGGCTATCTGCGCCGGGATCCGCTTTCCCTGCGCGCCCGCTATGCCCTGGCGGCCGCCATGGCGACGGCCGCCTCGCCGGGCACCGTCGCCGCCGATCTCAGGCCCGACCAACTCATCGCACTCGCCGAAGGAGTCGTACATGAACCGGTATCTTGATCTCTCCCCCGAAGTCGCGGCAGCCCTGCGCGACAAGAAGGCCGTCGTCGCCCTCGAGTCTACGATCATTTCGCACGGCATGCCGTATCCGCAGAACGTCGAAACCGCGCTCCGCGTCGAAGAAGCCGTCCGACGTTCGGGAGCCGTTCCCGCGACGGTCGCCGTGCTCGGCGGCAGGCTTCGCGCCGGACTGGAAAAGTCCCAGATCGAAGCGCTCGGACGCGCGGGTCTCTCCGTAGCCAAGGCCAGCCGCCGCGATCTGCCGCGCCTCGTCGCCCGGGGGGGAGACGGCGCGACTACCGTCGCCGCGACCATGATCGTGGCCGCGCTCGCGGGAATACGGGTCTTCGCCACGGGGGGCATCGGAGGCGTGCACCGCGGCGCCGAGCGCAGTTGGGACGTGTCCGCCGACCTCGAGGAACTCGCCGCGACTTCGGTGGCGGTCGTCTGCGCAGGCGCCAAGGCGATTCTGGACCTCTCCAAGACCCTCGAGTACCTCGAAACCAAGGGCGTGCCCGTCGTCGGCTACGGCACGGACGAGTTGCCCGCCTTTTACACGAGTTCCTCCGGCCTGCACCTCGAGGAACGGGCGGACCGGCCCGAGGAGATCGCCCGGCTCATGAAAGCCAAGTGGGATCTGGGCCTGGACGGCGGCATCGTCGTCGCCAATCCCGTGCCGCAGCGCTACTCGATGGACAGACTGCGCATAGATACGGCCATAGGGCAGGCCCTCGGCGCGGCCGAAGCGGCGCATATCCGCGGCAAGGAGGTGACGCCGTTCCTCCTCGCGAAGGTGAAGGAACTCACCGGCGGAGACAGCCTGGAAGCCAACATCGCCCTGGTGCTCAACAACGCCGAGCTCGCGGCAGGGATCGCCGTCGCCTTCGCCGAATTGATCGAGAGATAAACCTCGCCTTTTCACGACCGTCCCGCTGTGCTAGGATCGTAACCACAATGGCACGCACGAAATCTCAGGACTACGACGAATCCAAGATAAAGACCTTGAGTTCGCTCGAACATATTCGGCTGCGCACGGGTATGTACATAGGCCGCTTGGGCGACGGCTCCAACCCGGACGACGGCATCTACGTTCTGCTAAAGGAAGTGATCGACAATTCGGTCGACGAGTTCATAATGGGGGCGGGGGACAGAATCCTCGTTTCGATCCGCGAGCCCGCCGGGGGCGCGGGCTGGGTCGTTTCGATCCGCGACCGCGGTCGGGGCATCCCGCTGGGCAAGCTCGTCGAAGCCGTGTCCGTCATTAACACCGGAGCCAAGTACAACGACGACGTTTTCCAGTTCTCGGTCGGTCTCAACGGCGTGGGCACCAAGGCGGTCAACGCCCTTTCGTCGCACTTTAGGGTCGTCGCCTATCGCGAGGGGAGATTCCTCGAGGCCGTCTTCGAAAAGGGCGTGCTTCGCTCCAAGCGCGAGGGGGACGCCCGAAGGGAGGGCACGGGAACCCTCGTCGAGTTCACGCCCGACCGCGAGATATTCGGCGACTACGCATTCAACCACGAGTTCGTCGAAAAGCGGATATGGAACTACGCCTACCTCAACTCGGGACTCACCCTGAGCCTCGACGGCATGGACTACGCATCGAAGAACGGGCTGCACGATCTGCTGTATTCCGAGGTCGGCGACGCCACGTTGTACGATATCGGCTATTGGCGGGGGGACAAGATCGAGTTCGCCTTCACCCACACGAACGACTACGGGGAAGAGTACTTCTCCTTCGTGAACGGCCAGTACACTTCCGATGGCGGCTCCCATCTCTCGGCCTTCCGCGAGGGTTTCCTCAAGTCGATCAACGAATTCTACCAGGCCCAATACCGGAGCGAGGATATCCGCGAGGGAGTGGCGGCGGCGGTGTCGATCAAGCTCAAGAATCCGGTCTTCGAAAGCCAGACCAAGAACAAGCTCGGCAACACGGACATCAAGCCCTGGATCCTCCAGGAGGTGAAACGGGGGGTCGACGAGTTCCTGCGCAAGAACCCTCAGGCGGCCAAACGCCTGCAGGAGAAGATCGTCGCCAACGAAAGGCTGCGTACCGAGCTCAACATCGTCAAGAAAGAGGCCAAGGAGGCTGCGCGCAAGATCGAGCTCAGGATTCCCAACCTCAAGGACTGCAAGCTCCACCTCGGTGTCGACGGGCCGAAGGGAGAAGAGTCCACGATCTTTCTCACCGAAGGGCTCTCGGCGGCCGGATCGATGGTGAGCTCGCGCGACGTCTATACGCAGGCCATATTCAGTCTTCGCGGCAAACCCGAGAACATGCACGCGCGAAAGCGTACCGCCATCTACAAGAACGAGGAACTCTACAACATGATGATGGCCCTGGGCATAGAAAACGACCTGAGCGGTCTCCGCTACGGCAGGATCGTCGTGGCCACCGACGCAGACTACGACGGCTTCCACATTCGAAATCTACTTCTCACCTTCTTTCTCACTTTCTTCGAGGAGCTCATCGTCCAGGGACGCATTTTCATCCTTGAAACGCCCCTGTTCCGCGTGCGTACGAAGAAGGAAACGCGATATTCGTATTCGGCCAGGGAGCGCGACGAGGCCGTAAAAGAGCTCGGGTCGGGCTCGGAAGTCACGCGGTTCAAGGGCCTCGGCGAAATAAGCCCGAGCGAGTTCGGGCAATTCATCGGCGCCGACATGCGCCTCGTCCGGGTGGACGTGCAGACCTTGAAGGCCGTGCCCGAAGTCCTCGAATTCTACATGGGCAAGAACACTCCGGCGCGGCGGGAATACATCATGAACAATCTCGTGTCCGATCTGTAAGGAATTGCAAGTGGCCTACGTCAAGAAAATATTCGACCAGAACTATCTCTACTACGCCTCCTACGTCATCAAGGACCGGGCCATACCCGATCTCGCCGACGGCCTCAAGCCGGTGCAGCGGCGCATTCTCCACTCCCTGTTCGAGCTGGACGACGGCAAATTCCACAAGGTCGCCAATGTCGTGGGAAGCTGCATGAAGTACCATCCGCACGGCGATCAGTCGATCTACTCCGCTCTCGTCGTGCTCGCCAACAAGGATCTGTTCATCGACAAGCAGGGGAACTTCGGCAACATCGCGACGGGCGACGAGGCTTCGGCCGCGAGATACATAGAGTGCCGCGCCCGCCCGCTCGCGCGCGAGCTGCTCTACAATCCCAAGATCACCGAGTACGTCGAGTCCTACGATGGGCGAAACAGGGAGCCGGTCGCGTTTCCCGCCAAGATACCCGTCGTGCTGGCTCTCGGCGCCGAAGGCATCGCGGTGGGCATGAGCACGCGTATCCTTCCGCACAATCCGGTCGAGCTCATACGCTCCGAGATCGCCGAGCTTCGGGGCAAGAAGTTCAAGCTCGAACCCGACTTTCCCACCGGCGGCCTCTGCGACGCCTCGGAATACGCCGACGGCTCGGGCAAGGTGCGCGTGAGGGCCAGGCTCGACCTCTCCGACGAAAAGCGCATAGTCATCCGCGAACTTCCCTTCGGCAGCACCACCGATAGTCTCATCGCGAGCGTCGAGGCGGCGGCCAAGGCCGGCAGAATCAAGATTGCGTCGATATCCGACTTCACCACCGACCGAGTCGAGATCGAGATAAAACTGCAGAGGGGAGTCTACGCCAAGGAAGTCGTCGACGCCCTGTACGCGTTCACCGAATGCGAACAGTCGATTTCCTGCAACCTCCTGGTCATCAAGGACGAGCTGCCGGTTCTGATGACCGTGAGCGAGGTCGTGAAGCATCATGCCGCGCGTCTTCTCGATATCCTGAAGCGTGAGCTCGAGCTCGAGGTGGGGGAGCTTCTCGACGAGCTCCACGCGCGGACCCTCGAGCGGATCTTCATCGAAGAACGCGTCTACAAGGGCATCGAAAAGATGAAAACTCAGGAGACTGTCCGCAGGGCGGTGCTAGCCGGGCTGGAACCTTTCAAGAAGGAAATTCGGCGCCAGGTGACCGAGGAGGACGTCGAACGTCTCCTCAAGATACCCATCCGCCGCATATCCCTGTACGACATCAACCGCGCCAAAGAGGAGATGGATTCGATCAAGGTCCGACTCGCGCAGGCGCGCAAGCATCTGGCCGCTCTGGTGGATTATGCCGTCTCATTCCTGGAAGGCATTGCGGCCAAGCTCGCGAAGGACTGGCCGCGCAGGACGGAGCTGACCGCCTTTTCGCAGGTGGACGTGAAGGACGCCGCCCGCCGCGACCTGCCGCTGCGCTACGACCCGACGAGCGGGTACCTGGGCACTGCGGTGTCCGGAGGCGAGACTCTCTTCGCGGTTTCGTCCTACGACAAGATCATCGCCATCCGGCGGAACGGGGTCTACACCGCCATGACCGTGCCCGAAAAACTCTTCGTGGACCAGGGCATGCTCTACTGCGGGCCGGCGGACAAGGAAGAACTGGCCAGACTGCTCTTCACCATCGTCTATCGCGACTCCAACTCCGGTTACGCCTACATCAAACGCTGCCGCATCGAGACCTATATCTCGAATCGCGACTACATGCTCGTCCCCGATGGAGCTCAGATAGTATTCTTCACGACGGAGAGCGAGGCCGCCTTTACCCTCAAGTACGCACCCAAGCCGCGCATGAAGATAAAGGAAGAGTCCTTCAAGGCGGGCGACTTCGAGGAAAAGGGGCTCAAGGCCCAGGGCGTCAGACTGGCTGCGAAGGAGCTGCTTTCGGCCGTTCCGGGAAGCACCACCGCGGGGGTGCGGGCCGCCGCCGCCCGCGATCTCGACTTGTTCAGCGAAAAGGAAAAGACCGCGGGTCGGCCCGGCGCCAAAAAGACGCCCTCAAAGCCGGCTCCCAAGGCAAGAGCGGGGCAAAAGGCCGCGCCGCGAGGGCTCAAGGCCAAAGCGGAGGCTGTGGTCCGAAAGTCCGGCGCGGCGCCTGCAGTCCAAAAAGCGAAGGCCAAGGTCAAGGCTCCGGCCAAGAAAGCCGCCAAGCCCGGGAAGGGCGACAGGATCGGAGCCTCGAAGCCCAGGAACGCCTCCGACAGGAAAAAATGAGCCAGCAAAAGCGAGGTATTTTGGAAACTTGTTCCGATAAATCATGAATGCCTGCCCGAATTCGGATATAATGCTTGCATGTCGCCCCGCTTGCCGTCGATAGTAGCTCCCGAGGAGGATGGGTGAAGCCGGTTCCCCTGAGCCCCGAGCAGAGACGCTATATCGCCGAACGCTACGGGCTCGACGGGCACGAGCTCGACCTCCTCCTCGGCGATCTGTGGTCCTTCACCGGAGAAAACCCCGAAGCCTACGTGAGCAGACGGCATCGCGAGCTGCAGCGCGAGCTCTGGCCCAACGAAGCCATATTCAAGCGGCTGGCCGAGGAGCTTTCGACGGGAAGGTTCGCATCCTCGCCGCGAACGATCCGCCAGATCCGGCGGATGATTTACGGCTAGGGAGAGGCCCGGCGGCCGCTCCGAAAGGCCTTGGATCGGAAAGGCAGGCAGTCATGTGCGGAATCATCGGTTACACGGGGCCGCGTAAGGCCCTCCCCATTCTCATGCAGGGGCTCAGACTCCTCGAATACCGCGGCTATGACTCTTCGGGAGTCGCCCTCGCGGGGGAGGGGAGCATCAGGACCTTCAAGAAGGCCGGGAAGCTCGAAAAGCTCGAAGAGGCTCTCCCCTCGGCCTCGGCGGCGAAGGCAGGCATAGGCCACACGCGTTGGGCCACCCACGGCGTCGTCTCCGACGAAAACGCCCACCCCCACATGGGGCCCGCCGGAAAGGTCGCCATCGTCCACAACGGCATCATCGACAACTGGGTCGAACTCAAGCGCGAGCTCGAAGCCCGGGGTTCGGTCTTCGTCAGCGGAACCGACTCCGAGGTGATCGCCCATCTCGTGGAGCGCAATCTCGCGGACCACGAAGCCCCCGAAGCCGTGGCCGCCGCCCTCTCGCGGCTGGACGGCACCTACGGCATCGCCTGTGTCTTCGCCGACAAGCCGGGTCTCATCGTCGCGGCGCGTAACGGCAGCCCGCTCGCCGTCGGCATCGGGGACGGCGAAACCTTCGTCGCGAGCGATCCGTCGGCCTTCAGCGCCCACACGCGGCAGGCCGTCTTTCTCCACGACGGAGAGCTCGTCGTGCTCGAGCCCAAGCGCTGGGAGACCAGGACCCTGCGCGGAGAGCGCGTCGACAAGAGTCCCGAAACCATACCGGAGAACGTCGGGCAGGCCGACAAGGGCGTGCATCCCGATTTCTTCCTGAAGGAAGTGTACGAGCAGCCCCAGGCCATCGCCCGGGCCCTGGGCAACGGAGGGCGCCTGGTGCGGGATTTCGGGGCGGCCAAACTGGGCGGTCTCGATCTGGAGGCCCGCGACCTTCACGGCATTTCGGAAGTCGTATTCCTCGCGATGGGCTCCGCCCTGCACGCCGCGATGGTCGGCAAGGCGATGGTCGAAGCCTGGGCGCGCATACCTGCCCGCGCCGAAGACGCGAGCGAGTTCCGCTCCGGTGTCCCCCTCGTGAAGGCCGACGCCCTATACGTCGCGGTGAGCCAGTCGGGAGAAACGGCCGACACGATAGCGGCCATCCGCGAAATCCAAGTGAAGGGCGGCCGGACCATCGGCCTCATCAACGCGGTGGGTTCTACCCTGGCGCGCCTCTGCGGCAGCGGCGCCTACGTCCACGCCGGACCCGAGCTCTCCGTCGCCGCCTCCAAATCCTATACCTCCCAGATCGTGGGCTGCGCCCTTCTGGCGCTCTCGCTGGGCAGGGCGCGCCATCTATCGCTCAGCGAAGGACGGGAACTGGTGGACGAATTGGCGGCGTTGCCGGCGAAGATCGAAACCGCCCTCGGGCTGAGGCCGCGGGTGGAGGAGATCGCACATGAGCTGAAGCGCGCTTCGAGCGTCTTGTTCCTGGGGCGGGGATTCATGCTCCCGGCGGCCATGGAAGGGGCTCTGAAGCTGAAAGAGCTGTCCTATATCCATGCCGAAGGCTTTTCCGGCGGGGCCCTCAAACACGGCCCCTTGGCCCTCGTCGGTCCCGAGGTTCCGACCTTCGCCCTCCTCGCCACGGGCGAGTCATTCGGCAAGACCCTCTCGAACATGTCCGAGGTTCGGGCCCGCGGCGGCAGGGTGATCGCGCTCGTGAACGGCGAGGAGGAGCGCGCGAGCGAGGCGGCCGACGAGGTCCTCGCCGTTCCGTCCTGCATAGAAGCCCTGGCCCCGATTCTCGCGGCCGTTCCGCTCCAACTCCTGGCCCGCGCGGCCGCGAGCGAACTGGGTCGGGACGTGGATCGCCCCCGCAATCTCGCGAAGAGCGTGACCACGGAATAGGACCGAGGCTCCTTCACGATGAAGACGCATCGTGAAGGAGCAACCCAAAACCGCGGCATTTGCGCACGATTTCGAAAAACCGGAGCAAATGCGAAACTGCTTTCGAGAAGAGCCGAGTCTTGAAAGCAGCTCATCGGTCTTGACTTTTTCCGGGGCGCAGGATAATGATACCTTGCTTTCGCAAGAGAGCGATCCCCTGTAGCTCAGCTGGCAGAGCAAGTGGCTGTTAACCACTGGGTCCCTGGTTCGAACCCGGGCGGGGGAGCGAGTAAGTATTTACAGGCTAGAGAAATAGCTCCGGTGTTGTCCGGAGCTATTTCGTTTTCGGCACCCTAGTGTAAGCAAATTGTAAGCAGTCTTCCCTGTGCTTTACCTCCGGCTATCTAGCTGGCAGGAGGAAGCATGAAAAAGAAGTACCCGGAGCCCTTCAAGCGAGCAGGAAACCCCCATTACTACTTCACCGTCGAGGTGAGCGGCAAGCGACGCAACCTCTCCACTGGGCAGAAGACCAAGGAAAAAGCCCGAGACTCGATACGCGAGTACATCGACGAGCGAACGGCAGGTACGTCGAGCGCGCTTTTCGCCGAGTACGCAAAGCCGTTTTTCCTGTGGGAGAAAGACAAGGATCGACCGACCTGCCCCCACGCGCGCAGGATTCTGGACGAGGGCAAGAGCATTGGCCGCACACACCTGTACCAGTGCAGCCGCCTCCTCGATCGCCATATCCTTCGCGACGAGACTTTTTCGAACCTTTCGGTGCGGAAGGTTCGCCGCCGTGACATCCTCGAGCTGCGCGATAGACTGCGGGAGGGGGGCGTGAGGATCAACACGGCCAACAAAGCAATCGCTGCGGTGAAGATCATCCTCGCCGAGGCCTTCTTCCGCGGCGACATCGACGACGATCCGGGAGCAGGTGTCGGCGAAGTGAAGTATCAGAAGGCCGAGCGCGGGGTGCTACTCCCTACCGAGGTCTCGGGCATCCTAGGCTTTCTGGCTGCGAGGACTTCCCGCCTACGGCTCGCCGCCAGCATGGCGACCCCCATAAAACCCGGCGCCGAGCATGCCCGCGCGTCGCTCGCGGCGACGCAGGCGGTGCGCGATCAAGCCTTGGTTGCTCTACTCCTGGCTACGGGCCTGCGCTCAGGCGAGCTTAGGGCGCTGCGCTGGGGTTCGATCGACATGAACACCGGTCGGGCGAAGATCACGGAGGCTTTGAAAGGAGCCGACGGCATCGGCTTGCCGAAGTGGGGAAAGGTGCGCGAGATCGTCGTGCCACGGGTCGCGCTCGACCCGCTCAAAGCATGGCGATCCTCGCTGCCCTTCGAGCCTTTGGGCGAGCACTTCATCTTCGGATACCTCGACAAGCAGCCATTGGGCTACGAGGGAGCGCACAACGTCTTCGAAACCATACTTCGAGAGACGCGGAAGGACGAGGTTCTCCCCAAAGAAGACACGAGATGGCTGACACCTCATGCCGCTCGGCACTCCTTGAACACCAACCTGCTGGCGGCTGGGGTATCTCCTCTTCTCGTCCAGTCCTTTCTGGGCTGGACCAGCACCGAGTCGAAGATCCTGACGCGTGTGCAAGCGGCCTACACGCACTTGAAGCTCTTGAGGATCGAAGAGGTCGCCGAGGCCATCGATCGGATCTACGCGCCGAGTCAGCAACTGGAGAGCGCAACAAGAGTGGGGTAGGGCCGCCTCGGCCATGATCGTCAGCCGAACTCCCCGGGCGAAATTATCGCGCGGCGAGAGAAGGCGAAAACCCATCCTATTGGCGGGCTTCCGGTCGAGGCGCGGCATAGCTGCTTCAGCGCTCTACCCGCGGGAGTAGGCTATCCGCACTTTCCGCAAGGCCGTCACGCACCGTCGGGCTGGGGTTAGCGAGCCAGGGGAATGGCGGCCTTGGCGCACCAGCCTACGTCCCTTTACTACCGACGTCAGAGTTCCTGTCCGCCCTCGTCGACTGCTCTCTGATGAACCTTCTTCATTCCTTATCGTGCGAAGACAAGTTTACCCTCTGGAACGCCGTGTTCGCAAGCTGCGATCGGAGCTTCGTCCCAACGTGTCGAGCGAGCGGCGCTTTAGAGCGAAGCTTCTCCCGTTACCTCACGAGCACCGAGGGATTGATCAGATCGCGGGGATTAAGGGGTGGTACCGCGCGTAGAGTAGGAGAGCTATCCACAACAGCACGGCTATCTAGATAACGGAGGAAAGCCGCATGAAAAACCTTATGACCGTCGGCGAGGTGAGCGCGAAGACCCGCTTGGCGCGACAGACGATCTATCAGCTCAGCTCGGAGGGGCGCATCCCGCGGATCAAGCTCGGGGGGAGGCTCTTGTTTGACGAGGAGGAGATCGAGACGTGGCTCGAGCAGTTTCACCTGCCCTCATCGGGAAACGAGCAGAAGGCGGGATGAGCCTAGTCGTGCTGCATCGGCCATCGTGCCGTGCGAAATGGAGGAAGATATGGCGAGAAAAGTAGGCCGGACATCAGCTCGATCAGAAGAGGTCGTGGGCGGGCCCGTCTGGCTAGCTGCTAAATGCTTCTGAGATAATAAAAAACAACGGGTTCGCCTGAATCATCTATCCATTTGTTAAAAATTGGTTAATTAAATATGGAGTTTTTGGAGTTAAAACGATCGGATGCCAATAAAACGTTGTAGAGGAACAAAATAACATAGAACTGGGGAGAAGCTCAAATCGCGAGCACGGTTTTCGCACTCGGGCTATCTCCTCATGAAAGACTTAAGTGGTTTTTCCCAGCCTTCCCATGAGGAGACTGGGCGCAGCCAGGAAACCCTGGCGTCTGAACAGATCGTCGACCCGGAGCTTAGGGACCTGCTCCCGCCTCTCAAGGACGACGAATCCAAGTTGCTCGAGCAGGACATCGTCGAGCACGGCTGCCGTGACCCACTGGTCACCTGGAACGGCATTCTCGTAGACGGCTACCGCCGGCTCGAGATATGCCGGCGTCGCGAGATCCCCTACGAGGTCGCCGCGATCGAGCTGCCCGACCGGGAGGCTGCGATGATATGGCGACTAAAGATCCAAGTCGCCCGGCGCAACCTCAAGCTCGACCCCGTAAAGCTTATTCTAGGTCGCCTGCTCGACCAAGAAAAGCAGCAGGGGCGGCGCACGGACCTAACTTCCCGCCAAGATGGCGGGAAGTTAGTAACAGCCGAGAGGCTAGGCAAGGAGTTCGGCGTTTCTCAGAGAACGCTGGAGCGCGACGCCGCCGACTATCGCTTGATCGCGGATGACCCGGATGCTCAACGCGCGATCATGACCGGGGTGAAGACGTTCAAAGACGTCCGCTTCCAGAAGAAGCGGGCCGAGACCATCGCCGGGCTCGAAGACGTCAAGCGTAGAGAGATCTTGGACGTGGAAGGTCTCTTCGACGTAATCGTCATCGATCCGCCGTGGTCGAGAAAGAAGGAGCAAGGCGAAATAACCCCGGAGGAGTTGATGCTCGCCTACCTCACGATGACGCTCGAGGAGATCGCGAATCTCAAACTTCCGTGCGCCGACGACTGCCACGTCTTCCTCTGGGTCACCCAGGGATTCCTTTTCGAGGTCCACGCGCTTCTCGAAAGATGGGGTCTGCGCTTTCGCACTCTCCTGATCTGGCACAAGGAGACGGGGGCCCAGCCTACGGGTCTGCCGCGCTACAACTTCGAGCCAGTCGTCTACGCGACGAAGGGATCACCATCGTTCGTCGACTGGAAGGACTTCGACGCGTGCTTCAATGCTCCCACGGGCGAGCCTAGCGCGAAGCCGGAAGAATTCTACGCTACCCTGAGGCGTGTCACTGCAGGCAGACGGTTGGACATGTTCAACCGCAGGCCCATTACAGGCTTCGAAGGTTGGGGAAATGAGGCTGGGACGCACAAGGCCTTATAGACCTGCCTTAAAAGGCCGAGAGTCCAAATAGCTCGCCTAACGCTGGCTGTCAAAGTTGGTCCCGTGTGACCGCAGACTGGTCAGCATCGATATCTGGGGGTGCGCCTAGGAGGGTGCACCCCCAGTTTTGTCTGCTCGGGTCGACAGGCGGGCTCGGCCTCGGCCCTGAACTCCCTCAGTAACCCGAATCGGCAACAAGACGGATCTTCCCCTATCGGTTTTCGACTCCATTCGTATTCTCACCTGATCGCTGCAAAGTGCTTCGCCGGGGGCGCCCGACCGCGCCATCTTCTGCAGAACGGGGCGACCCTCCGCTCGGAGCTGGGAGCGAACTCGGCCGCATTATCTCTATGTTTAGGTATCCCAGGAAGCGACCCAACGGGGAATGATAGAGAGGAGCTGGGGAAAACCTGACAAGCGGATGACCCAGATATCTCGATCGGTGTCCGAAGCGCGTCCAGGTCACGAGTAGCCGTTTCAAGGCGGACCGACTGTTCCGTCAGAGCGACCGGTCCCTCGACGCCGCGATGACGAGCCCTCAACGAGAAGGCCAGGGCCTTCGGCGTCTTCCCGCCGATCAGGTCGATGATGGTTTGGTCTGGCAGGGCGGCCAGCCTCGCTGCAGGGATCAGGTTGTCCAGGACCGTGACCTTCGCGATCCGAGGCGGGCAGCCGAGCTCGTCGCCGGTGGGAAGGGAGAACGAGACCACACCCCCGGTGGTTTCGTACATCACCACCAGAGGCACTCGGAGCGACAAAGCTTCCGACGGTCGGTACGCCACATGATGCTTGCAGAAGCGGGCGCTGCCATTGAAAGAGTACTCTCGCCCGGTCCTCGGGTGCCGCAGGGGTTCGGAGAGCAGGCCGGACCTTATGAGAAAGAATACAGCATTTCTCGAACACACCCTCGTTATGCAAAGCCGCTTTCGGATGCGCTCGAGGAGATCCCTGCCGAGGGGAACCGCCTCGCCTTGGTTTAGAAACTCGAGCTCGCCTAAGTAACGGTAACCACGCTGGCGCTTGACCACGTCGCGGTAGCTGATGGCGAGGGCGAGGATCTCGCGGGCGAAGGTTCGCTCGTCCTCCCTCGAGCGATCGCCCAGACTGCCAGGTGAAGGCTCGATGGTGTCAAACATGAGGTCGAATAACCTGTCCTCGTCGTCCCCGAGCTCGCGGTCGTACTCAATGTCGTAGGCGACGTTTTCCGTCGAGACGGTCTCGGTCACCGCGCTCGGGTTTATGACGAAATGGTCCTGCGCCCAGGAAAACTGCTTCCGCAGGATCGTCTCCAGGCTGCCAGCCTTCCGCCATCGCCTGATATCCTTGGAGCCGGAATCGCCGGCGAGCATCCTCGCCTCGAAGTCCTCGTAGATTCCGCCCTGCCGCAGGACATCGTATGCGATCTGGAAAGTCCTCCCCTGACGCTCCCCCGACCCGAAATCGTCTCCCTCTCGCGGGAGGCTCGGAGCCTGCGCCGCTTTCCCCCCCGCGAGGCGCGTACGCGCGATGGGAGCGAGGAACCGCTCTTCGTCGGCCGGACGCAGGACACCCGTCGCTGGCGCAGGGTGCTCCCTCATCGCGGCGAAGATCGCGAGCACGTCGTCGGCATCCCTAACGCAAGGCAGCACGCGGTCCTTCGGCCTGAAGAGAATAGGGCCGGCCGTGTACCCCGCCTCTATGGCGCTGTCGTCGTTCCAGATCTCGTCCTCGCTCGCGTCGACGACGATGCCCGCGTGCGAGTATCGGGCCGAGAACGGCAGAGCGATCAGCCCGCCGCCCTGCGCGGTGAAGGCGTCGATGTCCAGTCCGACCTCCCGCGAGACTCTGTAGGCAAGCTGCACTGCGGACTTTTGAGATGGGTCGAAGGTTAACATCGCGAAGACGTGCGCGCCCTGGCCGAATGTTCTCTGCTCGACGTATATCGGCCCGGTGAGGTCTCCACCAGCGAGCGCCTGGACGAGCAGCCTGACGGCCTTGCCGACCATAAACTGGTAGACGATCTCGTCTTTCTTCTTGATCCGCCCCGACTCAGGATGGACATCGATATCGAAGGCGACGAGGTGGGTTCCTTCCTTGATCTGCGCGGCGAGGGACATCACCGTGCGCCCGCGCCCGTCGTCCGGTTCCCGGTTCGATTCCCTGCGATTTGCTCCCGACCTGAAGTCCGTCTGCTCCCGATATCTGCCGAGGGCCGAGATCCTCTCGGCTTCGGGTACCCGGTGCCAGTCTCCCCGCTTCTCGAGCCCTACCAGCTCGTGGTCCGCGTAGGTCGGCGCGTCGAACCGCCGGCTGATCGTCGAGCCGCGCCGGACGTCGAAGCCGAGAGCCTCGTAGGTCAGGTCGGGATAAAGGAGCTTCGGTTTTCGATAGTGCTTGAGGATATGCTGCGCGATCCTTACCTGCTGGGCGACCAGGCCGAGGGGACGAGCTGCCGGTGGGGCGGGCGGTGGAGGCTCGTGGCTTCTCTGGCTCCAGGTGACGTTCGCGATCAAGGGACATCGCTCCTCAGGACCGGAGACATTGTGACGAGCGTAGAGCGGCTTGCTGTGGTTTCGAACCATCCTGTCTCAACGGCATCTGCTCCTCCCCGCCGGGTCTGGCGATTTCCCCCGGCCGATAAGAAAGGCCCTCGCCCCCGGCGACGTCGGATCGTCCAAGGGTCTGGGCCGTTTTGCTTGCTTGCCTACGCGCGGCCGACGTTCCGCATCTTATAAGTGGGTCCAGGAATTCTCTCCCAGGCCTCACATCAGATAGCCGAGACATCCAGGGAACCCTCCTCGCGATACACTTGGGTCTTCGGGCAGGTTAGGCGGTGGTCCTCGCGAGAGGTCGATTTCTTTGGTCTGGGGAGGAATTACTTTAGGTGGAGAGTGTCTAGTCGCTGAGAGGATGGAACCTGCTTCGATCCGCCCAGCGAAACTACTTTCCGAACTCAGTCCCGGCTCAACTTTGCCTGGATCTCGCGCAGCCGCTCGGCGACGGCCCCCATGCAGAAGCCCAAGCCTTCCTGCAGCTCCATCTGTCTGGTCCAATCATCTGGCTCTTCGGTCTCGAGTATCTGGGTCATGTACCGTATCAGCAGGCAGGCAGATCTCGCCGTCCCGACCTCGATGGCGAGTTCCTTCAGTTCCTCCCTTTCTTCTTCGGTCACTTCAGTCCTCCCGCCGGAGGTCCCGTTCGATCTGTCAGCTTCTCAGGGCTCCGGCGATCGACACACATACCTCCCGTTCCCGGCGGAGTCAAGCGGAGAGTTAGGCGATCGAGAAGTCAGAGGGAGGCGCTTCTCCCCGATACGCGCATCTTCGGGGCCTGGGCGGCTCGGGCGTCGTCTATCCGACGGAGGCCGCCCGGATGCGACGTCGGGGCACGTCGGGCGGTTTGGGGCGAGTTCTCGGGAGTCGATAGGGAGGCGGAAGAGCTTAAAACCTAGAACGCTTTGGCGAAAACTGACTTGACTCGACCCCTAACGAAAGCGTCCATCGTGGCACGAAGATGTCGTGGCTATCTGGGTGCGGTGGGGAAGAAATCAGGCGGCCCGAGGACTCTTTGGCCGGGCAGCTTGGCGACCTACCGCGATTCTTGTGGCGGAGGTAGTGACATGGTCGACGGAGCGGCAGAAGAGATTCGGGGCAAGCTTATGAAAGACATCACGGGGGAGCGACGCCTTTGCTTCTGGCTCGCGGATCTCCTCGGGGCAACCTCGGAGGCAGGCGCCGAAGGAAGCAACATCTCGCTCGTAGACGCGCTCGGTGCTGCAAGCAGGATCGCGAGGCTCATCTTTTGGAGCATCGAGGAGACGGAACGGGCTGTCGCTGCCGGGGAATGAGCTTATCGCGGAGGCGGGCTCATATAACGTGCACACCGGCAAACCCGGGGCGGTTCAGCTGCCGGGGCTTGACGGTCTTCGCAAGTTATTCACGGCGTTCTAACCCCTGCTAACCTCTGATTAGTGGGGCCACCGCGAATGGGACCACGTTGGAGGATCGCATGAGCGATGACAAAGTAAAAGGGAGATGTGCCGACTGTTGGCGGGGATGGAAAGCCTGAAAACATTTGGTTAGGCGTCATCTGAAAGAGGACGGCGAGGGTGATGTAGGTGTTGTCCTTCGAGTTCTGGATGGCAATCCGTAAAACGTTCCGACACAAACTGCACTTATTTCCCCAACGCATTTTTCTTTTGAAAGTGCCCCGGTCGACTTTTGAGGATTCGCCTAAATGCAGTGCTGAAGGCGCTTTCTGAGTCGTAGCCAACCATTTGGGAAACCTCGGATATGCTTTTCCCCTCGTTGGCGAGCAGATCGCAGGCAATCTCCATGCGCCACCGGCAGAGATACTCCATGGGTGCGACCCCCACCGCGCTTTTGAAACGAGCCGCGAGTTTCGAACGGGACATACTAACGGAGGATGCCAAATCATCGAGCGTCCAACGGCGAGCGTATTCGGTGTGCATAAGGTTCAGGACGCCCGAAAGCTCGCTCTCCGACAAGGCGCCGAACCAGGATGCGGCGCCGGCAGCTTCCGCGAAGTAGGTCCGGATGAGGTCAACGAGAATGACCGGCGCCAACTGATACATGATCAACGAGCGGCCTATTCGAGAACCGCGGAACTCGGCGACGAAGCGTTGGATGTTGATCTGGAGCTCCGATGCCTGACTGGTCGCACCGGCTACGACTATCAGCGGCGGCAAGGATCGGAAGAGGATATCCGCGAATGGGCTATCGAAATCGAAGAATAAGCCGCTACCGATGGTATCGCCTCCTCCATTGATTAGGGTGAGGCCCTCGCTGCCGCGCATGACCGTTTCCTGCGCGAAACCCTGTACGGAACTCTCAGGATCGCTGGCGACTATGAATGCGTTTCCCCGTGGCAAGAGATAGCAGTCGCCTTCCTTTACTTCCCTCGGCTTCGGGTCGTCGGCGAGAGATATCCAGCATCGGCCCTTCAAGATCGTATGGATTTTTATACCCTTGTGGACGGGCACTTCGATGGCCCAGCGGCCTCCGGCGTCGAACACGGTTTGAATGGAAGTCTTCAACCGAAGGCGCATGAAGACGGAAGACAAGAGGTCGAACTCCATTATATAGACGATACAGCATAATATATGGTGTATCAAGCATTGATCGTCCATATTGGCGAATATTATGGTATAAGAAGTTGGAGGTAAGGAATGAAAGCAGCTGTTCTATACGAGTTTGGTGCTGTTCCACGGTATGAGGAGTTTCCCGATCCGGTAATTAATGACGGCGAGCTCGGCGTCAAGGTCGAGGCGGTTATATTGGATTACGCGCTCAAGGGGCTTGCGAGCGGTACCCACTTCGCCAGTAAGCAGTTCTATCCGAGCTTCCCGGCCATCGTCGGTCGCAGCGGCGTCGGCTTGCTGGACGATGGAACGCTGGTGAGTTTTCAGTGCACCCGCCTCCCCTATGGTTCCATGGCGGAAAGGGTCGCCGTGCAGAAGTCCGTCATCACGCCGATTCCGCCGGAAATAGATGCCGTGCAAGCGGCGGTCGTCCCGTCTGCGGCACAGAGTTCGCTCTTGCCGCTGCGATATACTGCCAAACTCCGGGCGGGCGAAACGGTGCTGATCAATGGTGCCACCAGCGTTTCGGGAATGCTCGCGGTGAAGATCGCCAAATCGCTCGGGGCGGGAAGGGTCGTGGGGACAGGAAGGAATCCCGCGTCGGGAGAAAGGGCGAAGGAAGCCGGCGCGGATGCCTTTATCAGCCTTAACCAATCGGACGAGAAATTGGCGGAAGCTCTGCGAAGGGAAGCGGGCGAAGGCTACGATGTTATCCTCGATTATCTGTGCGGACATCCGACCGAGGTCCTGCTGTCGACGTTTACGCCGACCGCGATCAGCTTTGCGCGCAAGAGGACCCGGCTTGTCCTGATCGGCGTGCTTGCCGGACGGAGCATGCAGCTATCGGCGGAGAGCGTGGTCACTTCGGGCCTGGAAATTTACGGATTCGGAGCGCCGAACAACCCGGAAACTCTTAAGAATAGGGCCGAGGGCGTCGCGCAGATATGGGATATGCTGAAGCGAGGCGAGTTGAGCATAGATGCCGTACGGCTTCCTCTGAGCGACATCAAAAAGGCTTGGGAGTTGGAGGAACATGGAAGACGGATCGTTATCGTTCCCTAAACTTGCGAGCCTTCCTGATGCATCAAAATAGCCAGGCCAACATGAGGGTTGACCAGGCTAATACCGTGAAACAGAGAATGAAGAGGCTAATCCTCGGTAGGCAGGAGAACGGTTAGCACGAGGGAGCTGTCGTCGCCGGGATGGCAGAGGGCCTTGAGGGCGACGGGGTGTGATGCCTCGCCAGGGGAAAGGACGAAGAAGACAGTATCCCGATCCGGGTAGACGAAGGCAGCGAAGTAGAGGACCCGAAGCATAGCCCGGACTCGATCGGCGAAGGACTGGCCCTCGCGAACGAGTTCGGGGGACAGTTCGAGGTGGGAGCGCTAGACGGCCTCGGTGACCGCAAGCGGAATCTTGAACCCGGCCTCTAGGGCAAGGTCGCTATAGTCTACTAAAATGCCTTCGCGGAGCGCGTCCGCACGGCTGAACACGCTAAGGAACTTGAAGTCCCCGACACCGTCGTCACTTCCGTCACCATCGAGGGTGATGGCACCTTTGAAGAGAGGAAATGCTGAAGTACTTTAGCGCAAGATGGCCTCGGTACTTCCACCGGTCCGCTGCCCCGTGTATGGTATTGGTACCGTCCTCAATCGGGGCCGTCTCCAGCACCACCAGCTAAACAAGTCCATGTAGCCACCACCGAACTACTATCCTTCCCCCTGAATGCCCTAATGGTCGTGCCAGAGGGAGAAAGACGCCTGAGCGAAACCGGGTCCATTTTTCCGTGAAGCAAACCTGGAGGTGCAGCACATGGTCCTGAAGGATCCTGCGATATTCGCCGCGATCGAGGCGATAGGCGAGCACTACCGCGCCAACATCTCCAACCGCTACACCCAGCGGGCGCTCGACGCCATGAACCTAGACCTGGTCGAGGTGAGACGATTTCAGGACCTCTTCGAGAAGTCGGCGAACTACCGCTACCAGAGATTCCATCTCGACGAGCTTTACGCTCAGATTTTCGCCGCCGCCCGCTTCGCCTCCTGCGCCCGCTCCCAGGTCCTGCCGACCCTCCGGATCGAATCTCTGAGCCTCGGCGGCCGCCAGAATAACCAAGACCGCGTCCTCCGGGACATGGCCGTGAATATCTTCGGGCCGAACCTGGACGTCCTGGCTGACAAGATAGGCGACCTCAACTCGAAGGCCGTCGACCTCGACAAGGAAGCTGCGGGGCGGGGCGAGCCGATCTACACGAGGCTCCCGGAGCTGGGCGAGCTCGGCAGGTACCTAAGCGGCTGCGACTGACGGCGGCACCGCCCCCCGGCTAGGTCACCTCCGCAGCTCCCATGACGTGAGGTTCCCTGGCATGGTCTTCTGGTCGGGACGGATCGTTTGCCACATACCCCGCTGAAAGCCCTGAATCCCTGAAAGTCCATGGAGCCCGTTGTTCGTCTCAGCCTCTGTTCCTTTTGCGAGGTCGGTGCTTTGACACGTCCGAAAACCTTTGAGTTTCAACAATATCAGGGGATTCAGTTCGTCGGAAAGGCGAAGGTAGAATATATTACGAGTCTCCGCATTAACAAGTCGAGCAGACCGGGGAGGACAATCTATGAGCCGGGAAATTCTGAAGTCGCTTGGTGAAGCCTTTGCCAAGAACCAGGTAATCCCATTCATTGGGGCTGGCGCATCGTTTCCCCACCTTCACCTCGATTGGGACTCTCTGAGCCGGCGAATGGACGCAAGGACTGGCTATTCAGGCGGGAACAAGATCATTTCTGCTCAACGCTTTGTCGAAACTTTTGGTAAGGCAAAATTCTGTGGGTTTCTTCAAGAATGCTTCGAGATCACCGAGTTTCAAGACGACTTGGGCGAGATATATCTCTTCCTCTTAACTGCGAACTGCTACTACTACTACACGACCAACCAGGATAATGTCTTTGAGAAATGTTTCCAAAAGTACAACAGACGGTATCGCGTCATTTCGGACATTGCGACGTTTCGAGAGGCATCGCCCAACTATCCGACCATAGTGCGCTTCCACGGTGACCTAAGATATCCCGACATGGTTGTCTTCACGGCTGACGACTACCAGAGGCGGATGCTCTCGGCGCAGCAGGTAAGTTCGCTCTGCCCCCTAGACATTCGCCTGCTTTCCGACTCGATATCGAAGACCCTAGTCTTTCTTGGATACTCGTTCAGGGACCCCAACATCGAAGAGCTGTTCCAGCATGTCGATCTGCTTTTTGGTCACAATCCGCCACCGTCCTACTTGATCATGCACAGGTCGGACAGCGCATTTGCTGAGCGGATGCTAGACAAATACAAGATTGAGTGTATTGATCCGATCAATTGCTTCCCGGGTCAACCCGAGGACATAGCCTACCGCATGGTTCTCGCCGAACTGTCACGCCTTTCATTCGAAGCCCGTTCGGCGGCGGATATTGTGGATCTTTTTGACCCTGGGGATTTTGGTATCATACCAATAGCTTTGCCATTCGAAATAGAGCGTTTCCATGATTATTTGCGCAGTACTGCCGATACTGCGACAGACAAGCTGTCAAAGTTCAGGGCGATATTTGATGGACGCAATATACCAACCTCAAAGATCGAAACAGTGAAGGACATCCTGGTGGATATTATTCGCCAAGTAGAAAAGAAAGAAGACTACCAGCAGCTTATTGGGGCCATGATGAACCTGGATCACTTTGATCCGGCCAACTCAATCGAAATACTATCAGAGTATTTCTGTGCCCTAGAGCGAGTTCCCGTTGCCGATTCGTTGGATTCAATAGTGTTGACAAACGTACACATGCGCTCCGTTCCGAGTCAGTACAATGTCGTTGCCATGGCTCGCTGCTTCGAGCTTCTGATTGGGCGAGGCGGCCATGTGGCGGAGAACATACTTGGCCACGTTTCATATGGGGTCCAGTCTAGAAGGGACGTAGACGACCTTGATGAACCTACTCGCAAGTATGTGGAGGGATTGTTTGCGCAAGCCTATGCCTCAAGCAAGTCCTACTCTAACCCCCTCGCTCGGGCATCTTTGAACTTGAGGACCCCACGCTTTGAAGAGATCGTATCCCAAATGTCGAGTTTCTTCCCCAAGAGACCACATGGCCCGAAGCCTTGATCCAGAGCGGGAGAATCATAATAACTCGTTGGAGCAGTCCGACCGAATTCTGTACTCTGAGTATGAACTTCGGACAGCTAAGGCAATTCAAGCTGCTAGTGCATCACGTCGAGGTCGGGGCTGTTCATGGTAGTCAATGTGGATCACTCGCACTTGTTGTACCACGCAGTACCGAACAGGTAGCCGCAATTGTTTGAACTACATCCCCCTCGCCAGCATGTAATGAATATCGCTCTTCATGTCTCATAAATCGGCAACCCTCCAGGATCGAATCTAATCCGGCAAAATTTCCTGAGTCGCCTCGGTGGAAAAAATCGAGGCGAAACTTACCGAGATCGTAATCGTATGCTACATCAAGGACATAATGGGACATAGCCCGCTCGAACCCATCCAAGTAGAGGCAAGGCGGCTCATTCGACGCATCACCGGGGGGATCGTAATACTCGATCCGTGAGAAAGGCGTAATGTCGATCGCATTCAACATTTGCCGTTTGAACAGGTTATAGGTGTGGAGTTCGGCATGGGCGCCGCTCATGCGTTCCCCTTTGAGCAAGACGAAGCCTTGGGTCGATTCTTTGCGCACATTCATGGCCGATCGACTCAAATAGGATAATAACTCCGGGTTCTCGAGGAAGAGACGTCGCCATCCTGTGGCCTTCGAGTTGTCAATGACAGCTTGCAGTGAGCTCTTGGGGTCGGCCGGATCGACCTGATCTATGAGGCGCTTGAGAGTGGGCCGGTGGGTCGTTTCCCTATCTCCTTTCAGAAAGCGCCGCCAGCCAATGTCTCGACCATTTTTAGCACCGAAACTCTGATTGGAGCCCACAGTCGTAAGGTAGTCATCGATGGCCAACAGTGCCCGTTCCCAGCGGAACTCGCCGAAGTCACGAATACCTTCGTCATCGAAAAGCGCTCGTGCCTTGGCGGAGTACTCGGCGAAACTGTCCCTGAAGGCCTTATCTTCCTCCGCCGACCAAGCGCAATCCCCGTTGCGCTCGAAGTAAGCATCGATTCCAGAGAGGAACAAGAGAAAGCCTATTTGCCCGTCAAAATAGTCGATCTGCTCCATAGGAAAGATCATGCCTGCCCAACAATCCTCACGGAACAGGAGCGCCGCCTTGATCTGCTCTTCACGAAATTGGAGCTTATCCATTCCAGGCAATCCATCCAGGGACTGGATGCATGGGTAAAGGTCCGCGCCGTATTCGAGAAGATGGTCGACGGCTTGGATGGAGTTCGCAAACTCGGTCTCATTGTTGTAGGGCGCTGTACCGGAAATTAGGTTGTGGACCAAACGCATCCATCTCTCAAGCCCGTCGTGGTCGGAGAAGACGTCCCCGTCACTCCATCTCACGAGGTACTGTTGGTAGGCATGGAGATGGATCCGCTCTGTATAGGCAGCATCCGCGTACCCCTGAGCCGCCTTCGCGATCGCGATGCCCTCATCGTAGGGACGAAAATCAGGAAGGAAGTGGCAAGGGCCTTCGGGGCTATTGGACAGCAAGTCTAGGAAGGCAATCAGGTCCACGATGAACTTTTCATCGACGCAGCCTTTTTCAACATAGAAGCGAAATGAAAGGACCGCCTTTCCCTTTCCGAAGAGGTCTTTCAAAAAATCGCCGCCGTTCTTTGATGCGGAGCGATTGAAGAGGAACACCTCGATGAAACGAAAGAAACAAGGATCGTAGTTCTTTGGTTCCTTGCCCGATATCGCCCAGAACAGCTTGGCCCATGCAGTGTCGATTCGGAACGAGAAATAGTCGTGAACGGACACAATGCGTTCCTTTCCGGCAGTCGTGAGAGAGAAACGCTTCGTACAAAAACCATCATCCCGAATGTGCTGCTCGAGTTTTGCTTTGAAATTTTCAAAGGTTGTGAGTGGTTTGCCGCGGGCGTTCATCTTTATATACAGGTCATCGGACAGGCCAATTCCATCCAGGGGGAGGAGGAGGAACGAGATGGGACAATTGTCGGGGTCCCGCAGGCGGTCGAAGGAAAGCTCGTATTCCCGGAAGCGCTTATGGATCGCATCGAGCATGACCAGCATGCCCTGAATTGTGGGATCGTAGCGCCATGCATAGTGGAACCATGCCGCGTCCTCTATTCTCTTTTTCAGGTCGCCATCAGCGGGGATGGTGATGTCCGCATTTATGAGCGCCTGACAGAACTCTCGGGAGCTCGCGCGGGTCTCGTAGCCGAACTTACGGAGCAATGCCCTGTTCTCATCGTTGAGTTTACTTTCCTTTTTGCAGAGATACCAGTGCAGGAGGTAGATGGTCGTCAGGCGTTGCTGCCCATCTAGGGGCTGAAAACGGGAAGCGACGATGCTGCCGTACACGAAGTCGAGTTCCACCGGCTCGTCTTTGAAAGCGTGGAACAGGGCTTCGACGAAGTTCGTTCGGATTTCTTCCGTTTCCGGTCGTCCCTGCGCATAGTCGCGTTGGATGATGGGAATATCGACGTCGTATTTCTGCAAGAGAGACCATAATGTCATCGGTCGAAAACCAGGAATGCCGCTCATCGCTTTCCATCCTTATTGGATTCGTGAGGCAAATACGGCCTCAAAATCTCCTTGATATTGGCCTTATACTTCTCGCGATCGACGCGCTCCCAGAAGTGCAGTTGCGTGGCATCGTCGCTGTAGAATTTGAGAAAGACGTTGCGCGTGCAAACCGGCACGAATCCTCCGTTCTTGACAGTCTGGATAATCCGCTTCCGTTTGCTCGGGAAGATCGCAGCTTTGTAACTTCTATTGGTGCGCGAATCCAGCAGGACAAGATTCGAAAGATCGTTTTCGTAGTCTCCATAGTCAACGAAAAGAGCGATCACGTCGTCATACACCTTCTTGAAAAGAACCTTATCAGGTTTCTCCGTGTTCTGCAGATTCCGGAGTCTGGCGACAAGATCGGCATTTTGGGTGTCTTCGACGAAAGGCAAAGTCTCCTTGCACCAGTGACTGATGGCATCATACTCCGTCGGAGCATCATCGGCGACGGCATGCACGTGCTCGATGTCCCATGGTTCCAGCTTGAACCGGTCGAAGGGGAAACGGGCAGTCCCGTCTTCGGATTGTTCCATTGTTTCGATGTTGTGCAGGAGAAGAACCTGCATCAACTTGTCTCTATGATCGGTGTAGGACATGTCGTCGATGCTGACATCACTCATCGTCTCTGCCAAGCGTTTACGAATCGTCTCCTGGAACTCCGTTTTGGTCGTGCTTGTGCGCTGGTCTTCCAGCAAGGCTTTCAGGGTATCACCGGTATTGTCCACGTGGATCAGATACCCGATACGATGATACAACGTCCGATTGTGGTACCAGCCCTCAAGGATCATAAACTGGTCCTTTATCTCTTTCCACAGCGTCACGATCCCATGCGGGTCATTCTTTGCCGCCAACAAGTTCCTGAAGTATCGGAAAGTATGGAATTGGTCCGCGTTCCTGTCCTTGTCTGCCAGCAGATCAAGCAGGAGTTCGATCCTTGTGGCATAGGTAGCTTGGACGGGATCGATGATGAAAGACCAGAAGGCATCATCGCGCAGGCTGGTCTCGATTGCGTCCCACTCACTCGCGATCTCCACCTGACGCAGATGGATCCGCTCTTCCTCTCGATTACCCGAACCGACGACGAAGTTGTCGTGATTCAGGATGAGGGCCTTGACCAACTCGGCATTGGTCAGAGGAATCTTGTATATATTGAGGCGTGTGAAGACCTCGACAGGATCGGACTCCTCGGTCTCGTACCAGATCGCCCGAGTATGATTGAGGAAGGTATCGATGAATAGCTTCGGATCGCCCCTGGGCAATCCTTTGGCCCAGGCATTGATGCATTCGAAGGCCTGCCACATATGGTGCAGATCGATGTCCCCTCGTGCCTCAACAGGTTCGGCTTGGCCCAGAACAAGGCTACTCAAGAAGGAGGCTGACTCGCGCGTGTGGTAGGCGATGAGAGGTTCGGGCTCTCCGTCCTGCCCTCGCCAGGCCTGATTAATAAAGCGTGTGATGAGAAAGATGGTCGTGATACGCTGCTGGCCATCGATGACTTCGTACCAATCGCCGTCTAGGTCAAGCCTGAAGCACTCTGCGCTGTTCCGCGGAACCTTCTTGGTCACGATCGGTTGGATGCAGTACCAGGTTCCCATCTGCCCATTGGTCCGAATTTTTTCCCCGAACTCGAGGATATCCTCAAGCAGGGCTTCGACTTCCGTCTTTGTCCATCTGTATCCCCGCTGGTAATCGGGAATGAAGAAGCGCTTCTTTCGATCGTTTAATTCGCCGATAGTCGGCGTCTCGAGTATGGATCCCCTCATTCTCCCCCCCCCCCGAATAATCTTGACTCCGCGCTGACGTTCAGCTTGTCCCATGCTTCCTCCTTCGCTTAGCCTTCCTGATTGGGTCATAGGATAATTATTGGGGAGGTGATTGGAACGACAATCCACATTCGCTGGCTCTATATTGCTGAATAGGACAGAGAGACCAGCGAGATACTCAAGCATGCTGCCTCCTCTGGCTGCCGGACTTCCCTCATGACTCATCCTGCAAGCGATAGACTTCTACTACCCTCCTCGATTCCTCAGCAATCTCATCCTTGAGGGATTCGGGCTCCACAGCAACCACATCAGATCCCCAACTCAGGATCCATCTTTTCAGACCGAAACGACCTGCAGTCTCGAACCTCAGCATGAGTCTACCATCGGGCAACTCCTCGAAGCAGTAGGACTCCGGCCATGACCGATCGCGTACATAGGGTGCCTGATCCTCAGAGAAGATGAGTTTGACGGAGAACTCTTCCTCCTCTTGTACGATGCCAAACGGATCTGCCAGGCGCTTTTCGGCGTCGAAGTTCGCAGGGGGGACGAAGCTCTTATCGAGGGGCTTCAGCTCCCTGATGCGTTCGAGAGCGAGGATGCGGATCGAGCCGTACCGGGGCACCTCGACGTAGCAATAGAGCCCTCCCTCGTTCTCGAAGAGCGCAAGGGGGGCGATCTCGTAGGTCTTCACGTCGCCGCTTTCCCGCGACTCGTACGATACCTCGCACGTATGTCGCTCCGCGGTAGCGTCGAGGAGCATCCCAAAGTATCGCTCAACATCTGGGTTTCCCGCCTTTCCAGCGGTCCGGGATGTAAGAAGCGCGGGACCCTGCTTCGCTTCGCCTGCTCCTGATCTCTTGGGGGCGAGCGCGTACCCCGCCGCTGCTCCAACGAACGAGAGCTTGTCGCGGAGTTTCCGGACTGCGGGCAGGAGCGCTGGGTCGCGAGCCGCGGACTCAAAGAGGTAGTCCAGGAGGACGCGGTCTTCGAGGTCGAGGGATACTGATGGTAGGGGAACCCACCACGAGGGATTCCGACCGGAATCGACGAGGCGATACCGATCGCCGTGATCCTCGTCCTTGTAGTAGGGATACTGCAGCTCGTCGAGGGCCTCGAGGACGCGATACACGCTCCGACGCGAGATGCCAAGCTTCTCCTCGAGCTCGCCGATCGTGGCTCCCGATAGTCGACCGATCAGCTTGGCCGCGGAAAGTAGCTGGATCAGGGAATGATACACTCTGGAAACTCCTGGCCTCGCGGCGCCATGCTTTTCTCAGTCTAGCGTCCAGCGGTCGAGAAGACAAGTTTGTAGCCCTCTCCGTCAGAATAGACCATGCGGCTTTCCAGAAAGAACCGCTTGAACTCGTCAGGGTGGTGCGCCTTTAGCCAAGCACAGCGATAGGCGACGAGAGCCATGGAAACGCAATGGCTCTGCAGCATGATGGGACGAGCACGTTCCATGATGAAATCGAAGACGCTCTCGGCCTCATTGGAAGGCAACGAGCCGAGCGCTCCGCTCGCTTCGATGAATTCTCGCCGAAGCTCGCCGATCTTAGGGGTATCCCCCGTGTCGCGATGCTTCCACGCCGACACCGCGCGAGACAGGCTCCATCCAGCAAGGTAAGCGATCGCTTTGACCGCTTGTTCTTGGTACTCGAGCGTCCCCCGACTTTCATGGGTAAAAGGAGACAGGAATCGAGTCTCGATATCATTAGGAAGCTTCTCGGGGTCGAATGAACAAGGCCTGATGATGAACGCGAGATCCCAGAGACTTCGCGGCTTTGCTTTATCCCAGAGTCGTGCATCCACATATATTTCGTAAGACCTGACCCCATCGGTACCGCCTCTCGAAAGAAGCTCATAGGTTGATCCGTCGTCCAAGGCCAACTTCTCAAGTTCAATTCTTGTACCGCGAGAATCGAGATGACCCAACAATGCTTTCAAGTGCGAGATAACAATCTGACCGCAAATGGCTATGGAGCATGCCCCATCTTCGTCTACCGGAAGCGGCTTGAGGAGTTTCGTAGCGATCGAGAACGCTTCCTCCAATTGATCTAGGGCTACATCAATAAAGAACGTATGTGGATAGTAGGAGGCAAAGCATTCATAGAGAAGACCATAGTCGAGAGGATTTATCTCTGTTATCCCGAGGAGCCAGCAGATCAGCGACCCAGGATCGGCCACGTTCCCCGGTCCCAAGGCTATTCCATTGCGACGAAGTTCAGCGACGAGATCGGAGGCGGCGAGAAAGCCCTCGATCAGCTCAGGATCGTTGGTGGCTACGAGCTCTGCTTCGAGTCGTCTTCTCATCGTGCCATCACCAGCGCTGGATTTCTGCGATACTGCGGTCTGGGCTCGATTCCATAGCTCTAATTTGTTGGCTACCGCAGCGCTATCGGGGTCTGAGGAATTGAGCCTTCGTGCGCCAAACCTATGGGTGCTCGTACGATTAGAAAAAACCATTGGGTCATCCTCCTTGCCCTAGCTTTTGCACAAGCATTTCATGCCTCTGCGTCAGATTCGGTCTCAGATTTCGAAATATCGACATCTCTCCGACCGCTCGTCTCCAAGCTCACACCGCACGATTTTTTTCATGCCTTCCGCATATCATGACCGAATCCGACATGCGGCCATGGTATCGGTCTCTCGAGGGGGACCCTGATGCCCAGAAGCGGTTATCTCGAACACAGAATCGCCTGTTTGTTGATCACCTGGCTGGAAGAGTATCCTTGGACGGAGGAGCTTTATGACCTGACCGCTGCCCTACTCGATAGGACCCAATCTTCCAAAAAGCCTAGTAAGCGACAGGCCTTCCCGGAGGATCCAGAAAAGGCCGGGAAGCTCCGAGTGCCCTGCCTCCAGAGACTCGGATCGCTCGTCGAACCGGTCATATCCAATCCAGCCATAAACGCTCTGGTCCAGCGATTCGGTCTCATGCTAGGTCAAGCTCTGCTGGTCGAATACTTCTTCCTCTACGGAAGCTTCGGGGCTCTGGAGCAGTATTTCGACAAACTGTCCGAGTGGGAGCAGATCGACCGTCTCGCGCGCTGGTGCGGAATGGAAAATAACATGATGCTTCATGAGCTCAGCACTTCGGGGAAGTCAGTCCGTTCGGGGATCGCGGTCGACGAGGGACGAGCGCTCAGGATGCCTTCGCACGGTATCACCTTCGGCCTCGCGACACCGGTATTTTCATTTATCGACGCAGAGAACAAGTATCCGCTCTCTTCTTTCGTAATCGAAGGCGACACCAGAGAAGTCCTTCCGCTCTCGGCGTTTGATCTGGCACCGGTCACCCTTGCGGCGGCTAGGGCGAGCTTGAGCCTGACCGAAGGCAAGTCGACTTTGCTCCTATTCGGCAAGCCAGGGACCGGCAAGACAGAGTTCTCGCGCAGTCTGTGCGTTTCATCCGGCTTTCAGCCCTGCTTCCTCAAGCACGATCGATCGGGGAAACGAAGCATCGCTGAACTGTTTCTCGCTGCGCGCCTCGTCGATCCTGCCCGGGAGGCCCTGATCATAGATGAGGCCGACGAGATCCTGAACCTTGAACCCGGACCACTCACACCTCCGAACGACGGGATCAATAAGAGCATGATCAACGAGTTTTTGGACGGCTCTGACGCCAGGATGATCTTCATCAGCAACGCGAGCGAGAGAATCCCCGATTCCATCATCCGAAGATTCTCTTTCCATCTCGGCTTCGAGGATTTCAGGCCCGCGCGACGCCTCAAGATCTGGAACGCGCTCTGCGATGGAGAAACCACCCTCACGGCGAGCGAACGGCAGGTACTCGCCGGCCGCTACCGGGCCAACCCATCCCGCATCCGACAGGTTGTCGACGTCTGCAGGTCGCTTTCCACAACAGGCCCGAACGTCGAGCCCTTCCAGGTGGCCCAGGACATGCTCGCGAGGAGCGACGAGCTGATGTACGGTATCCCTAGAAAGGCCATCGAGCCTTGCAGCAGGTACGACGCCCGTTTTCTTAACATCGGCAAGCCCGTGGATAGCCTTCTCCGGAGCCTGGAAGCGTGGAAGGATGATTTTCGTGAGAACGAGCGAGGGCTGAACCTCCTCTTCTATGGCGCGCCCGGTACGGGGAAGACGGCCTTCGGCCACTATCTCGCCGAATACCTCGGGCTCTATCCCGTCGTCAAGCGAGCGAGCGATCTTCTGGGTCCATTCGTCGGGATGACGGAGAGGGCTATTCGAGATGCCTTTACCGAGGCCGAAGGGGCGGTCCTTATCATCGACGAGGCGGACAGCCTCCTCTCCGAGCGGCAAGCTGCGACGCACGTGTGGGAGCGGAGCAGGACGAACGAGATCCTCACCTCGATGGAGTCGTTCAAAGGGCTCTTCATCGCGTCGACGAATCTCAGGAGCGTGCTCGACGGTGCCAGCTTCCGCCGGTTCGCGTTCAAGGTTGAATTTCGAGGTATCGCGCCTGAGAAGCTGCAGGCCCTCATGGCTGCCTACTTTCCGGGACTCAGCTGGAGAGAGGAGGAGCAGTGCGTTCTGGAGAACCTCGGACAGGTCACCCTGGGAGACGTTGCCGCAGTCGCGCGCCGGTGCGAGTTTTCTCATGAAATCACGACAGCCCTCGTGCTCGCCGAGTTGCAGGAGGAACTCTCGATCAGGGAACCCAAGACTGGGAAGATCGGGTTCTCGCTGGAGCGGGCGGACGGCTAAAGATATACTCAAGATTGCCCTTCCGGAAGTCCACGGCCCAGTTCGGGCTGCGAGTTCGGAAATCAGATCGGCTCTTGCGATCACCAGAGCCAGTTGCCATGTTTTTTGTGCCGAGGAGAAGAGATGAACTTTACTGCCATCGATTTTGAAACTGCGAACGGTATGCGGAATAGTGCATGCGCTGTAGCTTTGGTAAAAGTTATCAATAACAGGGTCGTCGAGGAATATCAATCCTTGATAAATCAAGAGAATACTTGGTTTCGTCCAGATTTTATTGCTCTTCATGGTATAACTGCAGAGATGACTGCAAGCGCTCCATCTTTCGTGGAACTTTGGCCGAATTTAACTACATTCATAGGTGATTTGAGGCTTGCTGCCCATAATGCCGCATTTGATATCTGTGTACTCAAGAAGATGCTTGAAGATAACGGGATCAAGTGGGGTCTACCAGAATACTACTGCAGTCTTGAGATAGCGCGTTCAACCTGGCCAGATCTCAGGGCTCATTCTTTGGATGTGGTTGCCGAATATCTTGGGATTGACTTGGATCATCATAATGCGCTCTCAGATGCTCGTGCTTGCGCAGCAATATTACTCGCGAGAGATAGGCTTAATTCTTGCTGAAGAAATCATACCAAGGCAAGGGAGGGAAATAATTCGGATTGGACAGATGTATTTCACGATCGTACTATCGGTGGCTTTCTAAACGGAGGAAGGTATGAAGAAGTATCTAGCAATTGGCATCAGTGTCGTCATGGCTATGGCTGCCACGGGACAGGCTAAAATCCCTGCTGATTTTTGGAGTTTTCCTATGAAGGGCATTAATCCTGTTTTAGCCGAACTTTATGCTGCAACGCAAGGACAAAGCCTGGCTCCATTCAGCATAGATCCGACCCCGGACATTCTCTTCAATAAAATTGAGCTTAAATCAGTTACCCAAATGGACGGTACTG
>CAWBCC010000014.1:0-1229758 GCA_963787185.1 uncultured bacterium
CCCCAACTTCTCTTCGTGCTGCGAAACTATTATCGCTCCTGCCTGGTCAAGCCAAAAACCTGGCTGTTCCCGGGAGCTCGGCCCGACAGTCCGATGGACCCGAGCGGCATCCAGCGAGTGGTTCCCGCTCTCGCCCGCAAGGCGGGCATAGAAAAGCATGTTTCACCTCATACACTACGGCATTGCTTCGCAACCCATCTCCTGGAGGACAGCACCGACCTGCGCACCATCCAATCCATGCTTGGCCACAGCAATATTCAGACGACCGAAGTCTATCTCCACGTGGCGGCGCATCACCTTCGGACCGTACGCAACCCCCTCGACCATCTTCCGACCGTCGGCGCGCCGTCTTCGGGGAGGGGACGATGAGCAAGCTGGGCGACATCGCGCTACGAGGATTGGAACTTCCCGAGCTCAACGGTGTAGCCTCCCGCGATATTTTCTTGCAAACGCCGATATACTCCCGAATTCATGTCCTCCGGAAAATGGCGGACTCATCGTTTAGCACGGGAAGATTCCCTTCGCAGAATATGAAAATGGACAAGGCAACCAATCGGCAAGGGGAACTGGGCGCAATGCCAGCAACGGCATAAAGCGCTCTAGCGGCTCGCGTATTGTCACTGGAAGCTAATTCTTCGAGTGTGATGACGGCTCTACAAGAAATCAACGCGAAGAAGAAGGCAGAATATCTTGGGAGTCCTGTTGAACCCACTTTGATTTCCAACTCAACCAGCTCGGGACAAATACAATATTTGGTAATAATTCATGATAAAAGACTTCGGGAGAGGAGAGGAAAACACTCCGGTCCGCGACAAACGGTCGCGAACGAAGTGTCTTACGACATATCGCCGACTGCCAGACCGAACGTATGGGCGGCAACGTCCTATCTTGCGAGTGCGGGCACCGCGAAGTGCACTACAATTCCTGCCGCGATCGGCACTGTCCGCTCTGCCAGGGCGCGGCTCGGGCGCGGTGGGTACAAGCTCGCCTGAGCGAACTCCTCCCCTGTCCGTACTTCCATGTGGTCTTCACGGTTCCTCACGAACTCGTGCCCCTGGCTCAGGCCAATCGCCACCTCTTCTACGACGCACTCTTCATCTGCGTCCGTGAAACTTTGCTGGCTGTTTGTGCGAAGGCAGAGAATCTTGGCGCTCGCGTGGGCGGCATGGCCATCCTGCACACCTGGAATCAGAAGCTCGCCTTCCATCCGCACCTGCATTGCATCATTCCCGGCGGCGGAGTCTCGCCGGACGGCACGAGGTGGATGGCGGGGAATCCCACCTACCTCGTATCCGTGCGGCGATTGTCCGCCGTGTTTCGCGGCAAGCTCCTTAGTCACCTGGAAACATCCATCGGCGAAGGTGAACTCCAGGGTGACAAATCAGCGTTACATGCTTCGCTTCGCAAGGCAGCCGAAAAAGCCTTCGTAGTTTATGCCAAACCTCCCTTCGGCGGCCCCGAGCAGGTAGTCAAATACCTGGGCCGCTATACCCATCGCGTCGGAATCAGCGAGCAACGCATCGTTTTCGCGGACGCTCATCAGGTCAGTTTCTCGTGGATCGATCGAGCCGCAGGCCATGCCCGTATGCGGATGACACTGTCCCATGAGGCGTTTATCCAGAAGTTTCTGCTGCACATCCTGCCGAAAGGGCTTCGGAAGATCCGCTACTTCGGCTACATGGGTAATCGGGATCGGACGCTATCCCTGGCTCATGTGCGCGCGCTTATCCAGGCCAGTGTCGATCATGGCCACCAGGAAACTGCTCGGCACATACTTTCCGAGGAACTGCCGGAAATAAGCGCCGACACCTGCGTCTGGACAATCTGCCCCACATGCGGCTCGCACATGAAAGTCGAGCGATCCATCGGATCACCGATCGCTCCAAGCTGCCTCAAAGATCGGCTCGCGTTTCTGCAGGAGATCCATGGCCCCGCCCCCAATGAAGTCGTAATGGCATGATCGGGGATCTTCAGCCGATGAGAAAACCGGCTGAAGACCCGGCTCTCTATTCTGGTTCCACGTCACGACCTCGCCGTCATGGACAGACACCTGCCTGTCCTGGCGCTTCTTTGCCCAATGGCTGTGGTACCCGTGAAAAACGGGATATCGTACCGCCATCTTTCATCGCAAAACCAAATCATCCCCTTCGATCTCGCCATTTTTCCGACTTGCGAAGACCCATAGGCGGCGCTATTATTCTCCCGTTGCCATGACGAGTTGATAAAAGCCCCATGGGCGACCCTCCGGCCAGTCGGTTCAGTGCAACATGTTCTATCCTGCAGAATCGGACTTTGGTCTGGGAACCGGGAGTTCTACCAGGCACGACTGTGGTCACGCGATTCCGCAGGATAGAACACTGATGTTAGCTGGGCCCTGCGGGCGCTGAATGGAGAGTTGACAATATCAAGAAAGCGTATTACATTATGTAATACGTGGAGGATATTGATATGACTACGGTTAGATTGCCAATGGAGCTTGAGCAAAAACTCGACTCGTTGTCTCGGACTAAGCATAAATCAAAGACCGAATTAATCAAAGAAGCTCTAGAATGCCTTTTTTCTCAAGAGGAAACTGAAAAGGATTCATATGAGCTCGGAATAGAGTATTTTGGGCGATATGGTAGTGGGGACAGGAATCTATCAGCAAACTACAGAAAAATTTTAAAAGGAAAAATGAATGCTAAATACAATACTCATTGATGCAGGGCCATTGATAGCGCTATTTGATAAGGATGATAACTATCATAAAGAGATGGTTACTTTTATAAAAAACAAAAAGTATAAGTTTGTAACGACAATCGCTGTACTCACCGAAGTATCACATATGCTTGATTTCAATGTTCAGGTTCAAATTTTGTTTTTTGAGTGGGTGGCAAAAGAAGGAGTTATTTTACATGAGATCGGGCAAAACGACATTGCTCGAATTATAGAATTAACAAAAAAATATAGTGATAGACCTATGGATTTTGCTGACGCAACATTAGTCATTGCGGCAGAGAAAACAGGTATAAACGCAATAATAAGTATTGACGCTGATTTTGACATTTATCGCTTACCTAAAAAATCAAAAATAGAAAATGTTTTCAAAAAATAAGCAGCTAACAACTATTTCAAGCCGATTCGCGGGACAAGCCCGCTCACGGCTTAAATCAATGTTGCACTAAACCGCTGCGCGGTGGACGATGAGGGGAGCGCGGTTGCCCTTCGATTTCGCGAGTGCCTTTTGTAGCCTTTGTTGACTTCGGCTGTCTCTGCCATCATGTCGGCGGAGGTATCCCATGCAACAAGAACTCGAAGCCATGCGCAAGGCGCTGGTGATCCGCAATTACGCTACCAAGACGGTCGACACCTACGTCTCCGTACTCAAGCGCTTTCTGGAGCAGCTCGACAAACCCATCAAAGACGTGACGCCGGCGGACATCCAGGCATGGCAGTTCGTCATGGTCAACGACCACAAGATTTCCTGGTCGCTTTTCAACCAGATGGTTTGCGCTCTCAGGTTCTACTTTCAGAAAGTACGCGATTGCGACTGGCCCGTCGACCGCATTCCCTTCCAGCGAAGACGCAGGCGGTTACCCTCCGTGCTGAGCAGGGAGGAAGTCGCTCGGCTTCTGGACGTGGCGCGACACAATCCCAAGCACCACGCCATTCTCTCCACACTCTACAGCACGGGCCTGCGTGTGGGCGAACTCGTCAAGCTTCGGATTCCCGACATCGACAGTCGCGCGATGCTCGTGCACGTTCGCCAGGGGAAAGGCGGGAAGGATAGAGAGGTGCAACTCAGCCCCCAACTTCTCTTCGTGCTGCGAAACTATTATCGCTCCTGCCTGGTCAAGCCAAAAACCTGGCTGTTCCCGGGAGCTCGGCCCGACAGTCCGATGGACCCGAGCGGCATCCAGCGAGTGGTTCCCGCTCTCGCCCGCAAGGCGGGCATAGAAAAGCATGTTTCACCGTAAACGTCCAATCTTCCACACCCCCCGCCATGTCTGCGTGGCCGGCGGAGGCGATGGCTCGGTCAGGTCTTCTGAGGATCGATTGGAATTGAAGCTAGGGAAATGCGGGCATCTTCGACTGTCAACTCATGGAAGGTGGCGGGATCGAGATTCCAGGGCAGAAGTGAGACAAGTCCATCCGGTGGAGTTTCCGGCAGCCTCGTCAAGATGTACCGCAGGGCGAAGTAGGGCTCCAGGCCATTCAGTTTGATGGTCTCGATCAGAGAGTAGAGATCGGCACTCGCGGCGGCTCCGCGCGGACTTCCTGCTATCACCCAATTGTTTCGACCAATTGCGAACGGTCGAATTGACCGCTCCGCTTCGTTGTTATCTGGGGTTAACCAGGGACAATCGAGATAGCGTATCAGGCGGGGCCAGAGATCGAGGGTGTACGAGATCGCAGTCCCAAGTGCGCTTCCTGGAAGAACCTCCAGGACCTTCGCGTCAAGCCAGGCTTTAAGCTCGGCCAAGACCGGCTCGACACGTTCCTTTCGCTCCCTCATGAAAGCGTCCGCATCGCGGGAGCCCTTCTCGGCGAAATGCTTTTCTCGCAGCGCCCGCTCGGCCTTGTACATTTCCCTGATGAACCCGATCGCCTCGTCGGCGGTGCCTTTCCTGTTCGCCGCCTTGAAGGCCTCGACGAAACGGCGCCTGGCATGTGCCCAGCAGGCTACATGGATGATCCCGTCCTTCTCGCCGATCGCCTGATAGCCGGCATAACCGTCGGTCTGCATGAAGCCCACATATGACGCGAGGAAGGTCGAGATGAAATCCGCTTCCCGCGTCGGGTTGTACCGAAAGAGTACGACCCGGTGTGTGCCCGCTCCGCCGGTGAGCACCCACATGTACGACAGCGTCGTGTTCTTGCGGCCTGCCTCATCCATGACCTGGAAGGGTGTCTCGTCACAATGCAGGAAGGGAGCCGAAAGAAGCTCACGTTTCATGAGGTCGATGAGCGCGGCAAGCTTGAGGGAGACCGCGATTGCCCAATTGGCCATGTCCTGACGGCTGATATCCAGGCCGAAGCGACTGAACATCCGCTCCTGCCGATAGAAGGGCAGAGCGTCGCAGAACTTGCCGATGAGCACCGATGCAAGCAGCGATGGCGTCGCGATGCTGCGTGGAAGGATCCGCGCAGGGACGGACGCGATCAGGATATGCGGCGGATCGGAGAGCTTCGGCATTCCGCTCCCTGCCAGGGGTTTTACTATGTACTTCGGACGAACCGTACGGATCACCACATATTTCTGCGGGATCTCGTGGACCTGCTCGCTCGTCTCCTCGCCGATGCGCGCAAGCTCGTAGCCTTCGGGGACCGCCTTCTTCTCGTCCTCGCCTATATCGACGAGCAACTCGATACGCGCAAGCTGGGCTGAGAGGGGCTTCCGCCCCCGCTTCCTTCTCGTATAGACCGTCTTGACGATGCGTACGGTCTCCTGTGCCTCCTCGCCTTCAGGTGAGGTTGAAAGCACCTCCGCTTCGTTGAACAGCTTCCCTTGATTGATGTCTTCCGCGCTGAACTTTTCCGACTTCCTGCCGAATTGCCGCTCCTTGAGTATCCTGATCTCTTCCTGTTGCTGCGTTGTGATCTGCTTCAGGGCCAGGACCTCACTCTGCAGTGCGGCGATCGTCCTCATGGCAGTCTCGATATCCCGAGCCCCTGGCAAGGCTCCAGAACCACTGGCATTTGCGTCGTTCATCATAGTTTACTCTACCATGAACGACGTGGTTTCGGCTAACCTTTCATTATAATACGGTCTTGAATGATGGCTCTATTGGGGAATCTGTGGGTGAATTTTGATAAAAACGAGGGAAATTCCAAGGCGGAGATCGGCATTGCTTGAAGGCAAATAGATTGCACCCTGCTCTCAAACCTGCGACGATGTAGTTGCAACACCAACAACGTCGAAGGGGAAAGCAGGATGCAGCTCAAGTGTATACTCAACCGGGTGCAGAAATTCCAGTCCTTTGTTTATAAAAGCACTCGAATGACAGAAGAAGGCGGGGCCCTCGTGCTCTTGGTGGACATTGTCGCCAGAGCTAATAGTTGGCTGAAATGTTCGAAGTGTGGAAAGCTATGCAGAGGGTACGATACGCTTACCCCCCGGCGGTTCGAGTTTGTGCCGCTCTGGGGTATCAAAGTCTTTTTCGTTTACGTGATGCGGCGTTGTGACTGCCCCGACTGCGGAGTTGTCGTGGAAGCGGTCCCGTGGGCAGAAGGGAAGCAGCAGCTCACCAAGACCTACGCCTGGTTCCTCTCTGACTGGGCAAAGAGAATGAGTTGGAAAGAAGTGGCGCGGGCTTTCAAGACGACGTGGGATCATGTGTTCCAAGCCGTGGAGATGGCTGTACGGTGGGGGCTTGAGCATCGCGATATCCAAACGATTACCGCGATCGGCGTTGACGAAGTTCAATGGCAGCACGGGCAGAAGTACTTGACCGTCGTGTACCAGATCAACAAGGAATGCAAAAGGCTGCTATGGGTCGGACGGGACCGGACGGAAGAAACCTTGAAGGAGTTCTTCACTTCCTTCGGCACAAAGAGGGGTGGCGCGCTCAAATTCATCTGCAGCGACATGTGGCAGCCCTATCTCAATGTCATCGCGGAAAAGGCCGCGGGAGCATTGCACGTGCTTGACCGTTATCATATCGTCGCGAAAATGAACACGGCCCTCGACGAAGTGCGCGCCGCCGAAACCAAGGATCTCAAGGCCAAAGGGTACGAACCGGTGCTCACGAAAACACGCTGGTGTCTCCTGAAGCGACCGGAAAACCTGACGGAAAAGCAGGGGACCACATTAGCTGAACTACTGCGCTACAACCTGAAGTCCGTACGCGCTTATCTACTCAAGGAGGAATTCGGCTTCTTCTGGGAGTACATCTATCCGGCCAGCGCGGGAAAGTACTTGCTCGATTGGTGCAAGAAAGCCATGCGTTCCCGTATCGACCCGATGAAGAAAATAGCCCAGATGCTGCGCGCTCATCAGCGTCAGATATTGAACTGGTTCAAGGCTCGAGACGTCATCTCATTGGGTGCGGTTGAGGGTCTCAACAACAAGGAAAAACTGATTACCAGAAAAGCCTATGGTTTTCGGACCTTCAAAGCCATAGAAGTGGCCTTGTATCATACGCTCGGTGCTCTTCCGGAGCTAAAAACCACCCACAGATTCTGCTGAGGAGCCTGAATGATAGGCTCCGGTGTTCCCGCCAGAAGTCGATCCCGCGCAACAGCATTAGGATCTGATCGCGATCTATTTCGCGCGCTTCCCCGCTGTCGGAAGGCCAGGGGAACCTGCCTTCTTCCAGTCGCTTCAGCGAAAGCCAGAATCCGTTCCGGTCCCAGTACAGCGCCTTCAGTAAGGTCCTTGTCCGGCCGCAGAACAGAAAAAGATTTCCTGAGAACGGCTCCTGTTTCATCTCCGCTTCGACGACGATCGAAAGACCGTTGATCTGCTTGCGCATGTCCGTAGCACCGGGCCTGACGAAGATGCGCGCCTTGTCGAGATCGACATTCATGACGACTGCCTTAAAAGCGTCAGGAGCCACTCGAGCAGAGTACGATCGACCTCGGGCCGTACTTCGATGCACACGCAGCTCTCAAGCCTGATGACGAATCCGTCCCCAGCTGCAGTGGCGACGCTTTCCCCATTTATGGATCGCGATAGCGGGCTTGCCACGATCTCGACAAACTCCGTGTCTTTCTGGGCTTCTATGGATCTCGGCCCGACCAGCTTCCGCGTCCAGTTCCTCAGGCTCTGCTCGCTGACGCCTTCGTCCGCGCTGAAACGTCGTACCGACAGTCCGCTCGTCTGATAACGCGCCACGATCCTCACCCATTCTCCCTGTGTTCTCCGCATGGTGATACCTCCAGGTATCTACCATCGCCACGCGGCCGCCTGAGGGCGAGAGGTGGTTAATTTGACGTTTACGTTTCACCTCATACACTACGGCATTGCTTCGCAACCCATCTCCTGGAGGACAGCACCGACCTGCGCACCATCCAATCCATGCTTGGTCACAGCAATATTCAGACGACCGAAGTCTATCTCCACGTGGCGGCGCATCACCTTCGGACCGTACGCAACCCCCTCGACCATCTTCCGACCGTCGGCGCGCCGTCTTCGGGGAGGGGACGATGAGCAAGCTGGGCGAGATTGCGCTACGAGGGCTGGAACTCCCCGAGCTCAACGGTCGCGAACGAAGTGTCTTACGACATATCGCCGACTGCCAGACCGAACGTATGGGCGGCAACGTCCTATCTTGCGAGTGCGGGCACCGCGAAGTGCACTACAATTCCTGCCGCGATCGGCACTGTCCGCTCTGCCAGGGCGCGGCTCGGGCGCGGTGGGTACAAGCTCGCCTGAGCGAACTCCTCCCCTGTCCGTACTTCCACGTGGTCTTCACGGTTCCTCACGAACTCGTGCCTCTGGCTCAGGCCAATCGCCACCTCTTCTACGACGCACTCTTCATCTGCGTCCGTGAAACTTTGCTGGCTGTTTGTGCGAAGGCAGAGAATCTTGGCGCTCGCGTGGGCGGCATGGCCATCCTGCACACCTGGAATCAGAAGCTCGCCTTCCACCCGCACCTGCATTGCATCATTCCCGGCGGCGGAGTCTCGCCGGACGGCACGAGGTGGATGGCGGGGAATCCCACCTACCTCGTATCCGTGCGGCGATTGTCCGCCGTGTTTCGCGGCAAGCTCCTTAGTCACCTGGAAACATCCATCGGCGAAGGTGAACTCCAGGGTGACAAATCAGCGTTACATGCTTCGCTTCGCAAGGCAGCCGAAAAAGCCTTCGTAGTTTATGCCAAACCTCCCTTCGGCGGCCCCGAGCAGGTAGTCAAATACCTGGGCCGTTATACCCATCGCGTCGGAATCAGCGAACGGCGCATCGTTTTCGCGGACGCTCATCAGGTCAGTTTCTCGTGGATCGATCGAGCCGCAGGCCATGCCCGTATGCGGATGACACTGTCCCATGAGGCGTTTATCCAGAAGTTTCTGCTGCACATCCTGCCGAAAGGGCTTCGGAAGATCCGCTACTTCGGCTACATGGGTAATCGGGATCGGACGCTATCCCTGGCTCATGTGCGCGCGCTTATCCAGGCCAGTGTCGATCATGGCCACCAGGAAACTGCTCGGCACATACTTTCCGAGGAACTGCCGGAAATGAGCGCCGACGCCTGTGTCTGGGCAATCTGCCCCACATGCGGCTCGCACATGAAAGTCGAGCGATCCATCGGATCACCGATCGCTCCAAACTGCCTCAAAGATCGGCTCGCGTTTCTGCAGGAGATCCATGGCCCCGCCCCCAATGAAGTCGTAATGGCATGATCGGGGCTCTTCAGCCGATGCGAAAACCGGCTGAAGACCCGGCTCTCTATTCTGGTTTCACGTCACGACCTCGCCGTCATGGACATCGTACCGCCATCTTTCATCGCAAAACCGAATCATCCCCTTCGATCTCGCCATTTTTCCGACTTGCGAAGACCCATAGGCGGCGCTATTATTCTCCCGTTGCCATGACGAGTTGATAAAAGCCCCATGGGCGACCCTCCGGCCAGTCGGTTCAGTGCAACATGTTCTATCCTGCAGAATCGGATTATGGATTGCTAACAGGGCTCTACCTGGGATGACTCCGGTCTCGCGATTCCGCAGGATAGAACACTGATGTTCAGGACGCTCCGCGCGGGGGATAGAAAGACTATTGACAAGATGTTATACCGTGGTTATACTAATCCTATGAAGACCGCAATTTCTCTCCCAGACGCACTTTATGTTGATGCAGAAAAGACTGCAAAATCTATGGGAATTCCTCGGAGCCAACTTTTTGCCATTGCATTACAAGAATTCATAAATCATCATAAGAGAGAAAGAATTACAGAACAACTCAATGAAGTGTACAAGAACAGTGAGCCTGAAAGTCCATCATTAATGAAAGAAGTGAATATTATGTCTATGCGAGAATTAACACAAAATGACACGTGGTGAAATATGGTGGGCAGATTTTGGAGTCCCATTCGGAAGTGAACCCGGCTTTCACCGCCCGGTACTAATTATTCAAGATGACGCATTCAATAAGAGTGCTATCAAAACCATCATTGTCATTCCTTTGACTACAAATATGATGCTCGAAAGCGCTCCAGGCAACGTTCTTCTTAATAAAGAAGAATCAGGACTATCGAAAGATTCAGTGATTGTAATTTCCCAGATTGGAGTTATTGATAAGGCTCGACTAGTTGAAAAAGCAACAAAGCTCAGCAAGGGTAGCATTGAAGAAGTGGAAGACGGAATAAGATTGGTATTAGGAGTAAACTGATTCTGCTAACAACTGCTTCAACCCGACTCGGCTATGGCACGGTTAGGTGCAGTCGCTTCGCTCCCGCACAAACCGCGCCATGTACGCCTCGCGGGTTAAGCAAATGTTGAGACTGTCGATTTTATGGCTGTGGGGAATTTACAGATTGCTTGGGAGGGCATATACTGAATTATGCCTAGATTCAAAGACATTGACACTTCCCAGGGCTTCTTCCTCCCCGTTTCCATCGATGCCCAGCTCATTCCCGGCAGCTTCGAGTACGCGCTGAACACGGTAGTCGACGAGGAGGTCGACCTTTCGGTCTTCGATTCTCTTTACACTACTGACCCGGCAATTGAAAAGCTGTCATCGCATCGAAAAAGGACTTAGCCGGGCGGTCCTTTTTCGATGCTCACGTAAACTGTTTTATTGCCGAGTCAGTAACGACCTTAATGGCGCCAAAGCCATCCCACCTTCCGCGCTGCTCAAGCTTATTCTTTTCTGCTATTCAAAAGGTATCGTGAGCTCACGAAGAATCGAAGAAACGGCACATACCAATATTGTCTGCATGGCCCTCACGGGCGGACTCGAACCTGATCACTCTACCATCGCCGCCTTTGTCTCATCCATGGGCGACCAGATTACTCCGATCTTTCGCGACGTCCTTGTTTATCTCTATTCGCTCGATCTTGTTTCTAATAAAATGTTCGCGGTCGATGGAATAAAACTCCCCTCAAACGCCGCCAAGGAATGGCCGGGGACATTTGCAGAACTCAAGACCAAACGCGATAAATGCGCTCGCATTGCGGAGCTCTTGGTCAATAAGCAGAAGGAGCTCGACAAATCGGACAAGGAAGGTCGAGCGGATCTCACGCGCCGAAAGAAGGAATATGAAAAGACCGTTTCGAGGATAGATCAGTTTCTGGCGACCGAAAAGAAGCGTGAAGGCTCTGGTTCATAATATCGAGAAGGCAAGAGGATATAGTCCGCGATATACTTGAAACGGGATGATCCTGGGTATAATAGGCAATGCGGACTAATAATTCAGGTAAGTATGCGAGGTGAATCCAAGTTAAGGAACCAAAGGCAAGAGAAAGTACGATTCTTTCCGGCTTTTCTACTAAGATTATTTCGCTGAGATCATCCAGCCATGAAAGAGGAAAAATCGACAGTCTCGTTGGGCGGACCCACCGGGCGAAAAGTAACAGGAGGAGAAAACCGTGAGTCTTATGCTCGAAGGTGACAACAAATGACCGGCTGGAGCGCAGCAATCTGCGAAACAAATGGAATCCAAATACACTACATGAGAACAGGAGGAAGCAAGCCTCCTTTAATTATGCTACACGGATTAACTGCTAATGGAGCCTGCTGGACTTCTTTGGCACATGCTTTAGAAGAAGAATATGACGTAATCATGCCAGACGCTAGGGGTCATGGAAAGTCGAGTGTGCCTAACTATGGGTACCGATACGAAGACCATGCAAATGATGTCCTCGGTATCATTGAGACCCTAGGACTTCCTCCTCCGATTCTGATCGGACACTCGATGGGAGGCATGATTGCTGCCGTGGTCGCCAGTCGTAACCCCAAGCTACTCCGTGGCCTAATCTTAGCTGATCCAACCTTCTTAATTCCAAAAGTTCAGCGCGAAATCCGCGATAGTGATGTGGCTGATCAGCATCGGCGAGTTCTCAACATGTCACTAGATGAAGTGGTGGCAGAAGCGCGGATTAGACACCCTGATCGATCAAGGGATACCCTCGAGCTAATCGCCCGGGCACGACTTCAAACCAGTATGGGTGCTTTCGACGTTCTTACGCCACCGAACCCCGACTTCATTCAAGTAGTGGGTGCGATCGACGTTCCAAGCCTACTCGTGATTGCTGGTACAGCCGGCGTGGTTTCGCCTGCTGTGGCCGCAGAACTTCAACGTCTTAATCCGCGATTTCAGGTTGAACAAATCCAGGAAGCTGGTCACGGGGTCCATTATGATCAGCCCGAGCGCTTTGCGGTTGTCGTCAAATCTTTCTTACGTTCAATTGGCACAGTTATTGAGCTTGGTTCATCGAATGCGTAGCCATGAAGATTATGGAGCAATAGTCATTTATGGAATAATAAAATGTGAATTGTTCCAACCATCGCTGTGTGCCACGAGGCGATTGGATTGACTTTATAATACAAATAGATGTATAATGTATGCAGAAGGTAGATATGCCCCTACTGCAGGTTCGCGACTTTCCTGAAGATATTTATAAGAAGATTACTATTGCCGCAAAAAAGCAGAATAGAACTATTGCGCAGCAAGTCGTTGTACTATTAGAAAAAAGCCTTGGCCAGGAACAATCCAATATTGAGCGGCGAAAGCAAGTTCTGGAGAAAATCAAGAGCTTGGATATCCCTGTGGCTGCTCAGAAAATTGATGCCGTGGCTCTTATTCGCGAGGATAGAGACCGATGATAGCAATCTTGGACGTCAGCGCCGCTATTGAGATACTGCTAAAAAAAGAGAAGGCAGTTTTATTCGAAAATACGTACCAAAACGCATCTTGGATTATCGCACCGGAGTTATATATTGCGGAAATTTCAAATGTTCTATGGAAATATTATGAAGCAAATATCATTACCCATAATGAGTGCGTCCAATTCACGGAAACCGGTATTAGTTTAATTGATGATTTTAGTGATCTGAATGATCTTTGGAAAGAAGCGCAAGGTGAAGGAATAAGGAATAATCATTCAGTTTACGATATGTATTATGCCATATTGGCAAGAAGAAATGACGCAACAATAATGACCAATGATAAAAAATTATCAACAGTATGCAAAAAATTAAAAATACAAATATGCATATAGAAAACAGAGAATCATGAAAATAAAAGACAGCGGAATGCCAGAAGAAGATTCCTGGGTTTATACATTGGAAGGGGGAGGACATGAGCTCATACATTGCTCTCGCCGATCGAGGTCTCTTGGAGAAAACGATCGCCGCGATAGAGGCCCGAGGGATTATGGCGGAGCTCGCGGAAACGCGCTCGGCCGCGCTGAGCAGACTGAAGGAGTTGATTCCCGCCGGCTCCACGGTCATGACGGGAGCCTCCGCCACGCTCAGGGAGATCGGCTTCGAGGCCGCGGTCGCCGATCGAGAACAGGGTTGGAACTATCTCAAGCCCGGGATACTGGCGGAGAGGGACCCCGCTACGCAGCTCGGCCTGCGCCGTCGTGCCGCCCTAGCGGATTACTACGTCGGCAGCATCCAGGCGCTCACCGAAACGGGCGAGATCGTGGCAGCCAGTGGATCGGGCAGCCAGCTGGCCGCGTACGCCTACTCGAGCGCCCACATACTATGGGTAGTCGGAGCCCAAAAAATCGTCCCCAACCTCGAAGAAGCACTGCGGCGTGTACGCGAGTATTGTGTTCCCAAAGTTGAGGAGATGGCCCGCGGAATGGGTCGGCCCGAGCTCGGGGTGCTCGGGAAGCTCCTCATCTTCGAGCGCGAGATGCCCTACGTGTCCCGGAGCGTCCGCCTCATCCTCGTGAACGAGGCGCTGGGGTTCTGAGGGGCTTTCAACCCCGGTAGCTCTCATAGAGTTCCTTAGTCCGAAGCCGCAAAATATCGTCCCAATTCTTCATAAATACGCCTATCATATGGTATTCCTCGAAGCTTTCACGCTCCTATCCAAATTGTGAGCACACGAAAAAATACTTGACAATTCTCAGAACAGGCCCATACTCATGGAAACGATACCATGTAATCGTTTCCACATCTTTGCTCACAGGTACAATCTGAGGTTTATAAGATGGCGACCATCGTTGATGTTGCACTGCGAGCGGGGGTTTCCACTACCACTGTATCCCGCTTCCTCAATGAAAACGGCCCCGTAAGTAAAGGGGTGGCTGAGAAAATAAAGTCAGCTATCTCCGAGCTCAATTACCGTCCAAATCTCTTTGCCAAGGGAATGCGTACAAACAGTTCAAAGACAATCGGGATTCTTATTCCTGACTATACAAACATGTTCTATCCAGAGCTTTTTCAAGGCATCGACGATTTTTCGAGAGAGCATGGCTACATGACACTTGTCACCAATACCGATACTCGATCCGCGACGGAGTTTGATCATATAGAAGAATTAATCAATCGGCATGTCGATGGGTTAATTCTATTTTCCTATAATAGGATAAAAAAGGATATGGACTATCTAGTATCCTTGTCGAGGGAGATTCCCATAGTCGTTATGGATCCTCTGATAAAGAACGAACCGCTATCGTATGTCGTGTCTGATGGATTCAAAGGAACCATGATTGCCGTGAATTTTCTAATAGATAGTGGTCGTGAGAACATCGGCTATATTCGGGGACCAAATAATGTGTTCGTAACAAAAGAACGTTATCGAGGATACACGGCCGCCCTGGCGAAGAGAAATATTCCACTTGACGATGGTCGAGTGGCAATAGGTGATTTCTCGATAGCGAGCGGCTATGAAGCGGCTAAGAAAATGATAGAATCCGGTGTAAGAATCGATGCCATCATGACAGTCAACGACATGATGGCTGTGGGAGTAATAAAGTATCTGAATTCTGTGCGTATCCGTGTCCCTCGGGATATAGCAGTAATCGGGTTTGACAACATTGCCATCTGTGAAATGATCGATCCTGCATTGACGACCGTAGCGCAGCCGATCGGGCTTCTCGGTCGTACCGCAGCGGAGATAATCGTTGAAAGCAATTTGGAACATAAAACCCTAAAGCGACAACTCGTGCTGGATACCAAGCTCGTCATTCGCGATTCGACCCCATGAACGATAAGCATGAAGGGAGACTGATATGAATTCGAGAGAAAGAGTTCTCAGCGCGTATGCCAGACATGGATACGACCGGATTCCAATCAAGCACGAGGGCACTCCCGAGATCAACCAGATGCTGATCGATCATTTTGGACTGAACAACATGAACCAACTTCTGAAAGTGTTGGGCGACGATTTCAGATATGTGGAGGCACGTTACATTGGGCCGGAACTGAGGACATTCGATGATGGTAGTTTCGAAGGGTATTGGGGCGAACGATATGCGTACATACAGTTTGGCAGGGGCAAATATATGGAATCAGTATACAAACCTTATGCGGGGGTAGCTGAGCTCAAGGACCTCGACTGTTCCCATTTTCCTTCCGCCAACTGGTTCGACTATTCAAGCATTAAGGACCAATGCAAAGCTCTGCGCAAGGATTATGCTGTCTGTTTTGGCGGAGCGGGTGACTTCGATTTCATTAATAGCATATCGCGCGCCCGAGGAATGGAAGAGGTATTAATGGACCTCATGGACGACAATGAGGTTCTCAATGAATTGATGAACGCTCGTTTCAATTTCTATTTCGAGATGCATAAAAGGGCCCTCGAGGCTGCCGATGGATTAATCGATTTTGTGCATATCGGTGAGGACTTGGGTAACCAGCGGGGGCCAATGATAAATGAGCAGCTGTTCGAGAAGTACTTTGTGCCCCTATTCAAGCGATATTTCGAGATGGCCCATTCTTTCGGAGCGAAAGTAATGATGCATATGTGTGGAACCGTAGACACTTTCTTGCCAAGACTCATTGAGATTGGCCTGGATGTGCAGGATGTGGTCCAACAGACGACTCCAGGCATGGACATCGGCAACCTGAAGGCGAGATTCGGTGACCGACTCGTATTCCAGGGCTCACTCAACGTTCAGGGGGAAATAGCAAATGGGAGTCCATCTGACGTCAGGAAGGAAGTAAGACGCAGACTGGAGCTTTTCCCTGAAGGAGGTCTGTTCTTGGGGCCTTCGCACGCTATCCAGCCGGGCTCCCCCCTGGAGAATGTACTTGCGATCTATGAAGAGGCGGGAAGTATGATAAAGCAGATCGACGAAAGCGTGCTAGGACTGGGTGGGGAGGAGAATGATGTCAACCGAGTCAATCTTGCCAAATTGTTTTGATAGGCGCGGAGGGCGGCACTCAAAAATAAAACCTGATATTTTGCTTGGAATACGAATCGGGAAGGTAGTGGAATGAATGCACCTCCGTTTGTTCGCATCACAGGCCTAAGCATGTCCTTCGAGGGTGTCAGCGTGATTCGCGATGCGAGTCTGAGTCTCTATCCTGGAGAGGTCTGCGCACTCATCGGCGAAAATGGGGCAGGAAAGTCGACTATGTTGAAAATTCTCGGTGGCATCTACGAGCCTCTTTGCGGAAGCATCGAAGTGGATGGGAATGCCATATCCATGACCAGCCCGCAACATGCCAGTAGTCTCGGCATTGCGCTAATACATCAGGAGCCTCTGGCTTTCCCGGACCTCACGGTCGCGCAGAACATTTTCGTGGGTGCTGAGCCGAAGAAATGGAAATTCGGTTGGATCGACTGGAGAGAAATGCATCGACGAACCAAGGAAGTGCTTGGGGATCTCGGCATAAAGCTAGAACCGAAGTCCCCGATGCAGGGATTATCCGTCGCTGACCGCCAAATGGTGGATGTGGCCGCCGCCCTGACCCAGAATGCGAAGCTGCTGATGATGGATGAGCCAACTGCCTCGCTAACTCCGAACGAAGTTGAGCGGCTTTTTGGGATCATCCGGAAATTGCGCGACCAGAGAACTTCGATTGTTTTCGTTAGCCATCGGCTCGAGGAGATATTCGAGATCGCCGACCGGATAGTGGTTATGAGGGATGGGGAGGTAGTCGGCGAACGATTGCCCGCCAAGACCAGCACTGACGAAATAATTAGAATGATGGTCGGACGTCCGCTAGATGCCCTATTCGAAAAACCAAAGTCAAGCCCGGAGAACGTGAAGGCGCTCGAGGTATGTGACTTATATTGCAATAACCATTTCCGTGGTATTTCCTTCCACCTGATGGCTGGCGAGATCGTAGGGCTTGCTGGCTTGGTCGGATCGGGCCGCAGCTCCTTGGCCAAGGCTTTGTTCGGTATCCTTGCGATCGAGCGCGGGATGGTCGTGGTCAATGGAAAGCCCGTTTCGATCAGGAGCTCCCGTGACGCGATCGGATGCGGCCTCGCGTATATTCCCGAGGACAGGCAGCGGCAGGGTTTATTGATGCCTGCAACCGTCACCCAGAATATCTGCCTATCGGCGCTTTCTAGGCTCTCGCGCCACGGCTGGACAGATAGAGCGAAAGAGCGGAAAAAATCGCTCGGATTTGTGGAACAGCTGAGAATCGCCCTACATTCAGTGGACCAGCAAGTCGCCGAGCTTTCGGGCGGGAACCAACAAAAGGTAGTTCTTGCCAAATGGCTCTTAAATGACCCAAAAATCATCATCCTCGATGAGCCGACGCATGGAATCGACGTCGGCGCCAAGTCGGAGGTGCATCATCTCATGGCGAAGCTCGCTTCGGAGGGAATCGCCATCCTCATGATTTCATCGGAGCTGCCGGAAATTATCGCGATGAGCGATCGGGTGATCGTCATGCGAGAAGGGGCGATTGTCGGACGTTTTGAAAGATCCGAGGCATCGCAAGAGCGGATAATGGCCGCGGCCACAGGGCAGCTGCGATGAGGGTGATCGGGAAACATCGGTCCGGGCCGTTAAGGATCCGAGAATTGCGGACCCTTGTGTTGATTGTAATAGTCGTCGCTATTACATCACTGATCCAACCCCGCTATCTCAACCCCAACAGCATTAGGAGTATTCTCATCTGGATACCTTTGGTGGCGATCATCGGCATGGGCCAGATGATGGTCATAATCATTCGTGGTATCGATGTCTCCGTCGGCTCGATCGTCGGTTTGGCCGGGCTCTCCGTTGGCATGCTGTTTCGGGACGTGCCAGGCTTCCCCGTTTACCTAGGAGTGATCATCAGTATCCTGATCGGACTAGCTCTAGGGTCGTTGAACGGCGCTATCATATCCAAAGCACATGTGCCAGGTGTGATTGTTACGCTTGGAGGATTATCGACCTATAGAGGCGTCACCTTTCTCATAACCCGGGGAAGCCAAATCGATGGCAACTACATCCCCAGAAGCCTGATACGGTGGTCGCAATCGGGACCGTTCGGGATACGGGAGGTACCTTGGATCGTCGTCATCGTTCTAGCCATCGCAGTTCTTACCTGGGTCATTTTCCGGTACACAAGACTGGGACGCGACCTATACGCATTGGGAAGCAACCCTGAGGCCGCGCGATTCCGTGGGGTCGCGGTGAACAGGGTCACGTTTTTCGCCTACGCATTCACAGGTGCGGTTTCGGGTTTCGCGGGGGTGCTCTATGCTTCACGTTTCGGATTCCTGAACCCCGGGCAGACTGGGGTCGGCATGGAGCTGACGGTCATTGCGGCCGTCGTGATCGGTGGCGTAAGCCCCTTTGGAGGATCTGGATCGGTCCTTGGCGTACTATTGGGATGCCTCCTCCTCGGTGCGGTCAATGTTGCGTTGGCGGTTCTTGGAATCGCCGGCGAATGGCAACTTGCTGTCTACGGCGCAGTGATCTTGCTGGCCGTGGCTTTTGATGCGTTCTTCCAGGCCGGCCTTCATAGAGCCGATCGAAGTGAGTGAGCATGCCATGAGCAAGAACAAGAAAATTGAGCCTGCATGCGAGGACAAAGTCATGGCCGCCGGCGCAGGCAGCAAAGGCCTCCGATCGATGGCATCGAGGCTCAGGCCCGTCGGCCCGGAGATCGTGGTGACCATGATGTTGTTGATCGGATTCGGTGTAAGTAGCGCTCTTTCTCCATATTTTCTCGATGCCGATTTCCTTTTTCGCCAGGCCCTGCTTTACATGGAAATTGGCATAATCGCCCTCGGCGAAACGTATATCATCATTAGCGGCAATCTCGACTTGTCGATAGCCGGCAATCTAGCCATGGTCGCATGTGTGAGCGCCTTTTTTCATGGCCAGGTTGGGTTGCCGATGGAGTATTGCATCCTAATCGGGTTGGGGCTCGGCACTCTCGCGGGTGCAGTCAACGGTTTCTTCGTCGCAGTCCTTGGCCTGCCCTCTCTCACGGTCACAATCGCCACAATGGCTCTTTACCGAGGGGTCGCCCAAATACTGCTCGGGGATCATTCGATTCAGAACTTCCCTGCGTGGTTCCTCGGCATCGACCGCAGACTTATCCCGGGCACTCCCATTCCGGCACCGTTTATGATATTCCTCGTTTTGGCTGTCGTGTTGGCTCTAGTGCTTCATCTCACTGTATTCGGACGTTGGATCTATTCGATAGGAATCAGCTCCAAGGCTTCATATTACTCCGGCATTCCCACACGGCGAGTCAAGATGGCTCTTTTCACGCTTTCGGGTTTTCTCGCCGGATTTGCCGGCCTCATGCTCGATTCACGGCTGCTTGTGGCACGGTACGACCATGGGAACGGTTGGGAATTGCAAGCGATAACCGCTGTCGTTCTCGGAGGTGTCGCGATCAGCGGAGGTCGAGGCACGGTTTTTGGTACGGTCGTTGCGCTTTTCCTGATTGCGGTCATCCAAACTGGAATGGGCGTCGCGAATGTAAAGGTAGAAAGTCAGCTCGCAATTATCGGGGTTTTGCTTGTGGCGTCGGTGCTTCTGTCGAACGCACTGGCAGCCAGGAAACGAAGATAGTGGGAATCGGGGAATTGTCGCAACGGGAGGGGTCCATTGCAAAGTCAAGGCTTGTCGAGCGGGAATGGGCTGCCCAGCTTAGCCATTTTCTTTTCAAGGGATGGCGTTCAGGCGGTTCATATACCGGAAAGGAGGAACGTGCATTCGTTGGCATTCGGGCCTCTTCGTAGAAGAGGAAGGTCGGGGAATCCATGGGAGCATGTCGTATGAAACGAATTGCGCTGATTATCGCCGCGCTGGTTGTCTCGTTGGCACTCTGCGGAGCCGTCATTGCCCAGAGTGGCGCCGGGTTGAGGATTGCCTACATCCCCCAGAATACGGGCAATCCCTATTTCGAGCGCATCAATGCTGGCTTTCAGCAGGCTGCCAAAGATCTTGGCTGCCAGGTCACTTTCACCGCGCCTGCGACGGCAGACGCGACTGCACAGATACCTTTCATTCAGGAACAGGTCCAACGCGGCATCGATGTGCTTGCGATCCAGGCCAACAGTGTCGATGCGCTGGATACGATACTCGATGATGTTCGGAGCAAGGGCATCATTGTAATAGCCGTAAATGCCGACATTACCGGGAACGAGTCGCATCGGGATGCTGCAGTATTGGCGGTAGATTTCAACCAGGTCGGCAAGCAATTGCTTGACGGCGTGTATTCACATTTGGGTGGGAAAGGGAATTTCGCGATCCTTAGCGCTACGACGGACGCTCCGGCGCAAAAGCAATGGATCGAGGATCGTGGGGGCATCAAGGACCTCCTTAAAAACGATCCAAAGTATAAGAATCTGAAAATGCTCGATCTGGTATACGGCAACGACGTTCCTGAGAAAAGTTCGACGGAAGCAGAGGCGCTACTCACCAAGTATCCTGAATTAAATCTTATACTGTGTCCGACTACCGTGGCGGAAGCGTCGGCAGCACAGGTCGTCGAGTCGGCGGGAGTCTATCCCGGCGGACCTAATGCGAACGGTTCCGGTGTTATCGTATTCGGGACTGGAACACCAAACCAGATGCGGCCTTTCATCAAATCAGGTGTGATCAAGGACTTCGTCCTCTGGGATCCTGCCAAGATGGGCATCGCAACGGTTTATCTCGCCGTGGGACTCAAGAGTGGCAAGATCAAGCTCGGCAATGGAAAGACATTCACCGTACCAGGACTTGGGACATTGAAGTTCGACAAGGTCGACCTGGCTGTCGTCGGGAATCTCGATACCTTCAATGCTGACAATGTAGATCAATTCAACTTCTGAGGCGAAGCGCTTCGGCTTGCGGGAGACCAAGAACCGATGTCGGCGTCGCCAAGCGCGAGCGGTGATCTTTCGAAATTTGCATGCCGGGTTACCCAATGTTCAACCCATCTCCTGGACATGCGGGCTAACCCGGCTGCGTATTCCACGCAACTCGGCGGAGCCTTGCCACCCTCACTCACCGCCATCGACGTTGTAGTTGAAGTCATCCTCATCGCCGCGCTCATGATCGTCTTCTCCTTCCACGCTCGATTGCGGGCAACTAACCCACACGCATCACCGCTACGAGAACGCCCGAAGACGACCAAACATGCATAACATGTGGTTACCTATTTCAGTAAATGCGGCCGCGGCTGATCTGATGCGGCGGCGCGGTTTAACTCATGCGGAACTGTCGGCAATTGACGGGGAAAGTGAAGCCGGGCTCTATTGGGGAATCTGTGGGTGAATTTTGATAAAAACGAGGGAAATTCCAAGGCGGAGATCGGCATTGCTTGAAGGCAAATAGATTGCACCCTGCTCTCAAACCTGCGACGATGTAGTTGCAACACCAACAACGTCGAAGGGGAAAGCAGGATGCAGCTCAAGTGTATACTCAACCGGGTACAGAAATTCCAGTCCTTTGTTTATAAAAGCACTCGAATGACAGAAGAAGGCGGGGCCCTCGTGCTCTTGGTGGACATTGTCGCCAGAGCTAATAGTTGGCTGAAATGTTCGAAGTGTGGAAAGCTATGCAGAGGGTACGATACGCTTACCCCCCGGCGGTTCGAGTTTGTGCCGCTCTGGGGTATCAAAGTCTTTTTCGTTTACGTGATGCGGCGTTGTGACTGCCCCGACTGCGGAGTTGTCGTGGAAGCGGTCCCGTGGGCAGAAGGGAAGCAGCAGCTCACCAAGACCTACGCCTGGTTCCTCTCTGACTGGGCAAAGAGAATGAGTTGGAAAGAAGTGGCGCGGGCTTTCAAGACGACGTGGGATCATGTGTTCCAAGCCGTGGAGATGGCTGTACGGTGGGGGCTTGAGCATCGCGATATCCAAACGATTACCGCGATCGGCGTTGACGAAGTTCAATGGCAGCACGGGCAGAAGTACTTGACCGTCGTGTACCAGATCAACAAGGAATGCAAAAGGCTGCTATGGGTCGGACGGGACCGGACGGAAGAAACCTTGAAGGAGTTCTTCACTTCCTTCGGCACAAAGAGGGGTGGCGCGCTCAAATTCATCTGCAGCGACATGTGGCAGCCCTATCTCAATGTCATCGCGGAAAAGGCCGCGGGAGCATTGCACGTGCTTGACCGTTATCATATCGTCGCGAAAATGAACACGGCCCTCGACGAAGTGCGCGCCGCCGAAACCAAGGATCTCAAGGCCAAAGGGTACGAACCGGTGCTCACGAAAACACGCTGGTGTCTCCTGAAGCGACCGGAAAACCTGACGGAAAAGCAGGGGACCACATTAGCTGAACTACTGCGCTACAACCTGAAGTCCGTACGCGCTTATCTACTCAAGGAGGAATTCGGCTTCTTCTGGGAGTACATCTATCCGGCCAGCGCGGGAAAGTACTTGCTCGATTGGTGCAAGAAAGCCATGCGTTCCCGTATCGACCCGATGAAGAAAATAGCCCAGATGCTGCGCGCTCATCAGCGTCAGATATTGAACTGGTTCAAGGCTCGAGACGTCATCTCATTGGGTGCGGTTGAGGGTCTCAACAACAAGGAAAAACTGATTACCAGAAAAGCCTATGGTTTTCGGACCTTCAAAGCCATAGAAGTGGCCTTGTATCATACGCTCGGTGCTCTTCCGGAGCTAAAAACCACCCACAGATTCTGCTGAGGAGCCTGAAGCCGATTACTATCGCAGGATGCGTCGAGTCTTGATCGTAGACGACAAGCAGAAACTCTGCGAGAGCCTGGGCAGCGGTTTCGCAGAGCGCGGGTGGAAAAGCGAGTTTGCCTTCGATGGCCAAGCTGCAGTTTCGCGCTTCAGCTCCACAGCCTTCGACGTAGTGCTCCTCGATGTCCGACTCGGTGAGGAGGACGGCACGCGAGTGCTCGTGCGCCTGCGGGAAATCCGAAGCACTGTTCCCATCATCATGATCACGGGGTTCGCCACCATCGAGTCCGCGGTCTCGGCGATCAAGCTTGGGGCGGTCGACTACATCCAGAAGCCCATCGAATTCCCCGATCTGTTCGCGTTGGTCAGGGCTCAAATCCAGATCGAGACTGCCGAGCGGCCGCGGCAGGAAAAAACTCCGCAGGGCCCCCGAGGCTTGGTTTTCATCAGCCGGGCCATGTCCGAGCTGGTCGGCAGAGCGAAGAAGCTCGCTGCCACCGACCTGCCTGTCCTCATCAGCGGCGAAAGCGGCACGGGAAAAGAGCTCGTAGCGGAGTTCATTCACGCCAATTCCCCCCGTAAGGACAAGGGACTCTGCAAGGTGAATTGTGCGGCTTTCTCCGAGTCGCTTCTCGACAACGAACTCTTCGGTCACGAGAAGGGAGCCTACACCGGAGCGGACAGCACGGCGAAGGGCCTCTTCGAGAGCGCACACGGGGGCACCTTGTTTCTCGACGAGCTGGGAGACATGCCTCTCTCGATCCAGGCGAAGATCCTCAGGGCCATCCAGAATTACGAGGTCCGAAGGCTGGGCGGTTCCGAGACCCTTCATCTCGACGTGCGCTTCATCGCAGCGACCAACAAGGACCTTTCCGACCTGCTTCGCAAAAGACTCTTCCGCGAGGATCTCTTCTATCGGCTCAGCACGGCCGTCCTTTTCGTCCCGCCCCTGCGGGAGCGCGTCGAAGATATCGGCGTCCTCACGGAATATTTTCTCGAGGAGCTCGCGCGCAAGCGCGGGGAAAAGCCGAAACGCTTTGGCCCCGCGGTTCGCACATTCCTGGAGACCCACGCCTGGCCGGGGAATGTCAGGGAATTGCGGAGTGCCCTGCAGTACGCCGTGACCATCTCCTCCGGCGAGGAAATCATTCGCGATGACTTTCAACCCGGCCTCGGCGGCAGGTCGACCGAGGGCCCGGAACACACGGGCCATCCTCCCCTTGAAGCCATGGAACGAGAGCTCATTCTCAAGACACTCAGGGAGACCCAGTTCAACAAGAAACGCACCGCAGAGATGCTTTCGATTTCCCGGGCGACGCTCTATAAGAAGATGGAGAAATATGGAATTCCCAGCGGAAACTCGGACCTCAGGCCGGGATCCCTTCTTTGAGCTTTCGCGCGTCTCCGTCAAATACGGCCAGGTCGAGGCGCTGAAGAACATCTCCATCGCCATCTACCCGGGCGAAGTACTCGGGGTCGTAGGCGAGCACGGCTCGGGCAAGTCCACTCTGGGCCGCGCGATCGGGGGCTTCGCGAGGATCGGCGGCGGCCGGATGTGCTGCGCAGGGGAGGACTGCTCCCGCCTCTCCAGAGACCGCGCCCGTGCCCTCGGCATAGAGTACGTGTCGGAAGGCAACTCCCTTTTCCCGCGCCTTTCCGTAGCCGCCAACCTTTCGATCGGCAATAGCACCCTCGCTTCTCCGGGCTTCTTCGCTCCCGCCTCGGTCGTGCATCGGGTCGGTCAGGTCCTGGAATCTTTAGGTCTCGGCGACATAGACCCCGCAAGACAGGCCGGAGAAATAGGGCCGTCGGAGCAGATGCTATTGGCGATCGTACGGCACATTCTGATGCACCCCCGGCTCCTCATCCTCGACGAGGTCCTCGAGAAGATGACCAGCGATTCTCTGGCCAGGATCGTACCAGACTTTCCTCGATTTCCGGGCCACCTTGGCCGGCGAGGAAAAGACCATCACCATCTCGACCCTGCCCATCTACGACGGCAGCGACTGGATAGGGGGCATGCTCCTCATAGACGACGTCACGACCAGAGAGCGCCTGAGGGTGCAGGTGATACTGTCCGAGAAGCTCTCTTCGGTGGGACTGCTCGCCGCGGGCGTGGCCCACGAAATCAACAATCCTCTTGAGGTTGTCTACAATTATCTCGATTGGCTCGGACGCAGATCGAAGACCAAGGCCATGAACGATGTCCTGGGCAACGTGAAAGAAGAGATGAATTCCATCCGCCAGATCGTGGGCAACCTGATTACCTTCTCCGATGTCCAACAGCCGATCATCGAGGAGATCGACGCAGTCTCCGAACTCCGCGCCCTCGTCGGCTTGGTGGATATCGAGGCCAGGCGACGAGAAGTCCACATCGAGCTCACGGTCGCGGAGGAACCCGTCCGGATAACCGCCAACCGGACCGAGATGAAGCAAGTCTTCCTCAACATAATCAAGAACAGCTTCGAGGCAATGCCCGGCGGCGGCAGGCTGTCGATTTCCGCGGGGATCGAGCGGGTCAAGGAGCACAATCAGGCCGTGATGTCTTTTCGCGATACGGGGGGAGGCATTTCCGCGGCCAACCCCACGGACATTTTCCTTCCCTTCTATTCGACCAAAATGGCGAACGGACGCAACCTCGGCCTCGGGCTCTCGATCACCTACAATATCGTGAAGAAGTACAGGGGCCTGATAACCGTCGAAAACACCGTTCCCAGCGGCTGCTGCTTCACCATCCGTTTTCCGACGAACTGACTGTCGAAGAACGATACATGTATAGCCGATAGTGTCTCCGAATTGGACAATGCCGCACTGCTCCTGGCCGCGCCAGGTGCGTACAATGCGGAAAGTTCTTCTATTTTCTACCAATTGCGAACCAACGGCAAACTCTTGAACTTGGCACGATTCCTGATATGCATATGGGCTCGCAGGTGCTGACAACGTTTGCTGATAGGGAGCATGACATGATCGGTGGAACGAACAAATCCAAGCAGAGCATGTCCTCGAAGGAACGCATAATGGCCGCCCTTCGCGGCCAGGATGTCGACAGGATTCCCTGGAGTCCCTTCTTCACCTACTGGTGGGAGGCCCGAAGCGAAGCGATCCAGAAGCGCGGGCAACATGCATATTGTCTCGACATAGGCGCCGATGCCCTGCTTCGAGGTCCGACGAGCGCCATCCGCTCCTCCGACGTCGTAGGCCTCGCGGAGGCTCCTCTCGGCGCCCCCTACAACTTCATCGATGATCTGCCGGGCTGCAGTCTCGTGCGCCGGGCGCGGACCGGGTCGAAGTCGGTGGAGATCGATACGCCGGTCGGCCGTCTGAGCAATCTCCTGACCTACTCCGAAAGCGGAAACACCTGGTTCGTCACGGAGCACATGATCAAGCGGAAGGAGGACTACAAAACGCTCGCCTACGTCGTGGAACGCATGAAGATCGAGAGTTGCTACGAAGCAGTCAACGAGCAGATCCGCGAGCTGGGCGAAGACGGTGTCTATCTTCCCGTCATCTCCTGTTTCCTCAAGACCCCTTTTCAATCGCTCGTCGAGAACTTCGTGGGGACTCAGCAGCTCGCCTACGACCTTTACGATTTCCCGGACGTCGTGGAGGAGACTCTGGCGGCGATGAGCAGAAGGGCGTTGGACGGGGTTCGCATCTCTCTGGGCTCCGACGCGGAAGTCTTCCTGACCTGGGAAGACACTTCGACGACCCTGATGTCTCCCGATACATACCAGAAGTACGTGGTCCCCGATCTCGATGCCTGGAGCGACGCAGTCCACAAGGAAGGCAAGATGCTCGTGCACCACGCATGCGGCCACCTGAAGGCCCTCCTTCCGATCATGAGGAAGCAGAGGGTGGACGCGATCGAGTCGGTCAGCCCCCCGCCGACCGGCAATGTGGAGATATGGGAAGCCCAGGAAGGGCTCGCGGGAACAAAAGCCCTGATCGGCGGCATCGAGCCGGTGCATTTCGAGGCTCTAAGCGACCCCGGTTTCGATATCTACCTGAACGATATGCTCGATAGACTTTCGGAGAGGGGCTTCATTCTCGCGAACAGCGATAGTTGCCCGCCCGGGGTGACGGAAAAGAAGTTCAGGCGTGTCGGAGAGATCGTCCGTCAGCGCTACGGACATCCCGCAATCGTCTGAGACCGAGCTTTCGGCTCGGCGAAAGGGGGTGACCGGGCGAGAAGACATGTCCGGGCCATAGGGCCGTTTCCCTCAATCATAGCAGTTTCCCATGAAACCAGGAGGAAGGTATGAAATCAATGAACGGCGCCAAGGTGGCGCTCTTGCTCGCGACTCTGCTCTCAGTGCTGCCCGTGACCGGTCTCGCGGCCCAGGAAAAGAAACTCAAGTTCGTCGTGATCACTCACGCGACCGCAGTTCCCTTCTTCGTGCCGGTCAGGAAAGGAGCCGAAGACGCCGGCGCCCTCCTGGGCGCAGACGTCGTCTACACCGGCCCTACCGGCTTCGACATTCAGCAGCAGGTCAATATCATGGAGGACGCGATCGCCCAGAAGGTCGACGGTATCGCGTGCACACTCCCCGACCCTACCGCCTTCAATGATGTGGTCAAAGAGGCCATGTCCAAAGGCATACCGGTCGTGGCGATCAATGCGGATGCTCCGAATTCCGGACGCCTGGCTTATATCGGCCAGGGCAACTACGATGCGGGCCGCTCCATGGGCCAACAGATCGTCAAGCTCATCCCCGGCGGAGGGCACGTGCTTCTGGCCATACACACGGCCGGCGCCGGCCCCCTCGAGGAGAGGCTCAAGGGCGTTCAGGACGTGCTCAAGGCCAAAGGCGACTACAAGGTCCGCGTCGTTGCCACCGGCACCGACAGCGTGAGAGCCGAGGCCCTTATCGGCGCCGCTTACCAGGCCGACCGGACGATCAAGGGGATGTTCGGCGTCGAGGATGTGACGGGCGCCGCAATCGGACGCATCATTCAGCGGGAAAAGCTCAAGGGCAAGGTCGTCGGCGGCGGCTTCGACTTGGTGCCGGACGAGCTCGATGCCATCGAGAGCGGAGACATGCAGTTTACCATCGACCAGCAGCCCTACCTCCAAGGTTTCCAGGGCGTCATGGAGCTTTACCTCCTGGCGAAGTACGCCATCAGTCCCTGCGACATCAATACCGGAATAGCCCCGGTGACCGCGGCCAACGTGGAGAAGGTCAAGGACCTCGCCGCCAAGGGCTATCGCTGATCGCGAAACGCGGCATGAAAAAGACCGGCGGCGGCCTCGGCGTCGCCGCCGGACAACCTCGAATCAGGACGTTTCAATGGATTCTCCAGAACTACTCGTCGTGGCGGGCCTCAGCAAGCGCTTCGGTTCCACCGAGGCTCTTAGATCAGTTTCGCTCCGCGTGGATAAGGGCAAAGTGCTCGGTCTCGCCGGGGAAAACGGGGCGGGCAAGTCCACTCTCGTGAAGATACTCTGCGGCGTCTACCGGGCGGACTCGGGTACGGTGACCCTCGAAGGGCGGCCTCACCGCCCGCGCGATCCGGAGGAATCGGAGAAATCGGGCATCAGCGTTTTCCATCAGGAGATCCCGATCTGCAACCACCTCTCGATAGCGGCCAACGTCTTCCTCGGTCCTTCCATTCCCCGCATCGGGTTCGCTCCCGACTGGAAGAAGATGAACGCGCGCTGCGTGGAACTCTACCGGACTCTCCTGGGCGAGGAGATCGATCCTACAGTGCTCATCAAGGACTGTACGGCGGCGGAGAAGCAACTGGCCCTCCTCGTGCGAGTTCTCTCCTACGACGCCAAGCTCGTGATCCTCGACGAGCCTACGACGGCCCTGACCCCTCCCGAGGTCGAACGACTCTTTCGAATCATCTCGAAGCTGAGAGATGGCGGCATGTCCTTCATCTTCATCAGCCACATGCTCGAGGAGCTGACCGAGCTCTCGGACGAAATTACCGTGTTCCGTGACGGCCAGAACGTCGGCTTCCTCCGCAAGGACGAGTTCGACCGTCGGACCATCACGAGTCTGATCGCGGGCAGGGCTCTGGTGGAGACCTCGAAGGTCAGAAAGGCTCTCCGGCCTTCTCCGGCCCTGTCGGTTCGGGATCTCGCGCTGCAGGGAGAGTACGTGGGCGTGAACTTCGAGCTCGGCAAGGGCGAGATCCTGGGTATCGCCGGGCTGCAGGGCTCGGGGCGCGTGGCTCTGGTCAAGTCCCTCTTCGGCAGCCCGGGGCCGGACGCGGGCAAGGTATCGAAGGGCGGTTCCGAAGTCCATCTGAGGAACCCGACGAAGGCCATCAAGGCCGGCATCGGCTTCATTCCCGAAGACCGCCGCGGCTTTGGGCTTTTCGGCCAGATGGATGTCAAGACCAATATCTGCATCGCGGGCATCGACGGATTTTCGAAACACGGGATTCAGGATCCGGCGAGACTGCGTCGGGTATGCGACGAATCGGCCCGGACCCTGCCGATAAAGGCCCAAAGCTGGGACAGCTCCATCCGAAGTCTCTCCGGAGGGAACCAGCAGAAGGTCCTCATATCCCGATGGCTCGCCCTGCGTCCCGATATCCTCCTCATGATCGAGCCGACACGGGGTGTGGACGTGGGAGCGAAGAAAGAAATAGCCGATAAGATCCTCGACCTCAGCGAAGAGGGCTACTCGTTCATCATCTCGTCTACCGAGCTCGACGAGCTCCTGTACCTTTCCGACCGTGTCCTGGTGATGAACCGCGGCCGCGTGCGAGAGGTCCTGAGCAGGGACGAGGCTACGAAAGAAAGAATCATCTTCGCTGCGACGACCTGAACGAAGGCCCGCAGGAATTCGAAACATACGTGAGCCAATTTATGGTAGCTCTAGGACATAGGAGATCGCCAAATTGAAAGATCCCAAGCGGATATCGTGGAGCAGAGTCTCGCTCAATATCGGTCGGTTCAGGGACTTCGGTGTCGTGGTAGCGGCAGTCCTTGTCGCCGCGTTTTTCTCTCTTGCCGCCCCCAGCTTCGTGAGTTGGTACAACCTCTTCAACCTGCTTCGTCAGACCGCCCAACTCGGCATCACCGCCGTAGCGGTGACCGTCCTCATCGTTTCCGGCGAGTTCGATCTGTCCGTTGGAGCTCTCTATGCGGTCACCGGTGTGGTGACGGGGGTCCTCGCTCGGTTCGCGGGGCTCGATATCTGGCTCTCGGCCGCGGCCGGGCTGGCGGCTGCGGCCCTGCTCGGCTTTCTGAATGGTCTCCTCGTGGTGACGACGAAGATCAATTCCTTCATTGCAACGCTTTCTACGATGATGGTCTTCCGCGGCATAGCGATGGTCCTGTCGCAGGGACGCCCCATCTCTCTTCCTCTTTCCCCCTTCTTGAACGTCTTCGGCAGGGCCGAGCTCTTCGGCGGCCTTCCCGTCCAGGTGATATGGCTGGCCGTCTGCGGCATCATCTTCTACTTCCTTCTCCATCGGACCACCTTCGGGGTGAAGGTCTTCGCTACAGGCGACAATCAGGAGGCGGCCAACCTCGCGGGCATCAAGACGAGACGAATCAAGCAAATTGCCTTCATGCTGACTGCCGTGGCTGCGGGATTCTCTTCCGTCATTTCGATGGCCTTTCTCAAGACTATCACCCCCACCCAGGGAGACGGCCTGGAACTCCAATCCATAGCCGCCGCGGTCATAGGAGGGACGTCCATGTCCGGCGGAGTCGGCAGCATCGCAGGGACTCTCGTCGGCGCCTTCATCATGGCGGAAGTCAGAACGGGTCTCGTACTCATGGGCACGGATGCCTACGTGCAGGACGCCTTCGTGGGTCTCGTCATCGCGCTCGCCGTCATCATCAATGTGAGATTGAGCTCGAAGAGCCGGTGATATGAGCGATCTCCCCGTCAAGCCGAGAACCCGGCTTTTCCCGAAAGCGAGGCCCACAGCCCGATAGACCCGAGCGGTATCCGGCGTCCTGCTGAATCGGGTCACGGATTGGCAATGCGAGCTCTGTATAATGAGCCCAAGAAATCGGACAGCTTAGGAGGGCTGAGTAAGGTGGGACTCCCTTCTTGAAGAAGACGAGAAGGAGGCATAGAGTTTCACCATGCGCAAAAGGTACGACAAGGAGTTCAAGGCGAAGGTGGCCATTGAGGCCATGAAGGGCGATAAGACGCTCCAGGAGATAGCCACGCAGTATGAGGTTCACCCGAATCTCATCGCGCAATGGAAACGGCAGCTTATTGAAATGGCTGCACAGCTCTTTGAAAAAGCAGGGAAGGGGAACGCGGCAGCTGAAGAGGCTGAACGCAAAACGGATGCGCTTTTCAGACAAATTGGCCAGCTTCAGGTCGAGAACGATTTTCTAAAAAAAAAGCATCGGCAACTGTACGGGAGCGAGCCGAAGTCATAGAGCCGAGGCACCCAACGCTCTCGATCGCGAAGCAATGCGTGATTTTGGGTATCAGCCGGTCAGCGTACTACTACAAGCCGGGTCAGACCGATGATGAGCGTGATCTCGCCGTCCTGAAGGCGATTCTGGACGTTCTCGGGCGGCGACCTTTTTACGGTTATCGCAAAGTAGCACGCGAGCTCGAGGAGCTTGGTGTTACCCGCAAGCAGGTAAGGCGAATCATGAAACGGGCCGGACTGCGGGCCATCTATCCGGGCAAACGAACAAGTATGCCGGCCAAGCAGCACAAGAAGTATCCGTACCTGCTACGGGGCAAGGCCATATGGCTGCCGAACCAGGTCTGGGCTACGGACATCACGTACATCAAGCTCGCCGGCGGCGATGTCTACCTCGCAGCCATTATCGACATCTATTCGAGGAAGATACTCGCATGGCGGATATCGAACACCCTCGACGCTGAGTTCTGCATTGCAGCGCTCGAGGAGGCAATTGCGCTGTACGGTATTCCGGCGATCTTCAACACGGATCAGGGCTGCCAGTTCACGTCTGATGCCTTTATCGCCGTCCTGGAATCGAATGAAATACAGATCAGCATGGACGGTGTGAATCGTGCTTTGGACAACATTTTTATCGAGCGCTTCTGGAGGACCTTGAAGTACGAGGACATTTACCTCAACGACTACCTGACGGCGATCGAGCTTAAGGCCGGGATGAAGAGATACATGGACTTCTACAACGGCAAGCGCTTCCACGCATCGCAAGACTACCAGACTCCAAACGAAGTCTACGCAAGTAAGTTCCAAGAAAAAGAGAACGAAGAACTATCAGCTGCATAGAAACAAGAGGGGAGCTTGATCCACCTTATTTATCTTCCGATTCTGTATTGACAGAAGGGCTCTCTATACTGCCAGGGATGACTCCCGTCTATGAGTCACCCTAGTCGTCGTTGACTCATTGAACCAGATTGAATAATATTGAAACAAGGAGATTCCCATGGCTAAGACCATTACCGTAAGGCTTGAAGATAGTGTCTACGCAATGTTTAAAAAAGCGGCCGATGGGCAAAAAAGAACAATATCCAATTATATCGAATACGCAACGTTAAACTACCTAGTCAATGAGACTGTCGTCGATGATGCCGAAATGAATGAGATACTGAACTTCGAAAAGGATATAAAGAAAGGTGCGGCTGATATTACGGCTGGAAGGTACAAAATCGTTGGCTAATTATAAAATTGCTGAAACTGAAACATTTGGAAAAAAGATCAAAACTCAAAAATACAAAACGTTATACGGAAAAATATCCGAGGCGCTTCCGGATTTCGGGTGTAATATTAAAATCCCATATCCAGGCCGCCGAAGTGAAATAGGATTGCCATGCGGAAGCGTTCTCTGTTCCTGAAACCACAAGCCATCCGCTTGATCTTCTGGATACCTGAGTTCACGGACTCGAGCATCGCGTTGCTGGTTTTCATGCGTATCGCATTCAGGATTCCCCAGAAGTACTTCCGGATCATCCTTCCAGCCTTGACCATCGGCTCGAGCTTGCTCCGGCTGATCCAGGACAAAAGCTCCTTCCAGCGCTTCTCGGCAACACCCAGATACCTATAGTCCCATAGGAGCGTCGCCGCTTCTTTGATTCTCCACGCTCTGGCCGTCCTCAGGTTCAAGCGTGACAACAGCATGAATGCCGGACGGTTTCCCGTCCGGTTGTCCGTTCTGGCTGATGTCCTCAGCCAGTCGAACTTGGTGCCGCCAAGCACGCTCGGCTCGCCTGCTTTGCTGAGCTCCCGATGTTCCTGTGCCCGGACCTTGTCCACCGCCTTGTTCAGGTGCTGGGCCACATGGTAGCGATCGAACGCAATCAGGGATTCCCAGTTCTCGAAACTTTCTCTCACCGCCTTGATGTACGGATCCCACATGTCTATCGAAATGCTTTCCAAGGCCTTCAAATCGGCCGTTTCCTGCGTTCTAAACCACGCGCCCAGAGTTCCTGCCTTCCGGTCCTGGAGAACATCCAAAACGGTGTTCTCGTCCTTGTCGAGGATAACCGTCACGTACTCGTGACGCTTCTGAAACGACGTCTCGTCAACCCCGATCTCCCGTGGTGACGATTTCTTCCGCTTCTCAAGCCCTCGGCGCACCGCTCGTTCCTGGATGCCGGCAACTTCGTCCCAGCTCAGGTCGAACATGGAGCCGACTTCGCTGATCGAAGCCATCTGCAGCCAGCGACATACGTGCCGCTCCAGCTCCATGGTGAAGCGGCTGTTCTTTTCGGCCCATGGAACCTTGACTTGAAGCACTCCGTGCTCTTCGCATCTGACGCGCGGAATCTCCGATTCGATGATCGTCTTGTGGTTGCAGGAATCCAGATGACGCCATTTCCGTGCCTTGCGGTCATGAATCGCCGCCACCTTGCCGCACTTCGCACAGAAGGCGTCTTCCCCCTCGGCGTACGCAACGATGACTCGCACCTCGCGCGTGGTGCCATCGCGGATGATCTCCTGCACTTCCCAGGGCCACTCAATGCCAAGAATGTGGCTATAAAACTCTTCCAAGGATTCGCTACTCATAACCGCATTCTACCCAATACTTCCACTCGAATTCCAGAAGCCCCATATCCGATTATGTATATCCTATTTTGCGGAAAAATCCATTTTATGGCCCAAACATCAAAAAATTGAAGGGTGAATACAAAGACGTTTACCGATATCGAATAGGAAATCTTCGCCTCTTTTATAAGATATCTGAAGAGGCCGTAATAGTGTTCATAATTGATATAGAACAACGCAAAGATGCATACAAATAAAATGAAGAAATTAAAATGCCCAACAACCATTTCAAGCCGATGACATGGACAACTGGTAGTTGAAAATCTAAGCAACAAACTGAAGCATCGAGTCATCGGAGGAGAAAATGGCAAAGGACAATCCGGATCCGCGTATCGACAAATACATTCCCCAACTACCGATCTGGCAGCAAGCGATATGCATCAAAGTTCGCCGGATCGTTCACGCGGCTGACGCCGAGGTTCAAGAGACGATCAAGAGAACCAGGCAGCCATACTTCACAATGGACGGCAATGTTTGCGCTTTGCTTGCTGCAAAGGATTGGGTGACGGTTTTTTTGTACGATGGAGGGCTGGCCCGAGATCCGGAAAAAATAATAACGGGGGGTCACCAAAATACGACAGGGCGATTCATCCAGTTTAGGCAGGATCAAGAAATAAACGAGAAGGCACTTGAAGATATATTCAGACAGATTATCGAGACCAATCGACAGGGCGGGTGGAGAGCCATCAAGAAAGGCAAGTCGTCCGACAGGGCCGATTGAGATGACTCAGAGGGACTACTCGTGACCTATGCGCTCGACTTTTCCGCCGATCTGGAGATGAGGGCGGCCAGGGTCGCGACCCGGCCTTCGATGGGCGCGAAGCCCTGCCGCGTCCGGGTCGACGCGGCTCGCAGGCTTCTCTTCGTCTCCAGCTGCGCCGACGGCCCCTCGTATATCGATAATTTTTCCCCTAGACAAATTCCTCGCCGCGCTATAGCATGAGCCCATCTGAGGGGCCGGTTCACCGACTTCGAGGATCTTCCCGCCCGTTTCCGATCCAAAGGAGTCATCTGATGGAGAAGAGCAGCGACGCTCGCCTCGAGACATCGCCCCTCCACGAATCGGCCTCGAAGATCCCCGGCGCGGACGAGACTGGAGCCCGGATAGCGAGGAGAGAGCGTATGGATGACAGGAAGACCGCCTCAGCGCCGGAATCGAGCGCCCGCGGGGAGATAGTCGAACTCTACCGACACTCCTCGACCGAGGAACTCGGCCGGAGGGCGCGCGAGGTCTGCGAAAAGGTCCACGGCAGCGAAATCCTCCTGCGCGCCCTCATCGAGTTCTCCAACGACTGCTCCCTGGACTGCCTGTACTGCGGCATCCGGGCGGGCAACGCCGCGGTCGAGCGCTACCGTCTCGAGCCCGACGAACTCGTCGCGGCCGCCGAGATTGCCTACGCCGCGGGCCTGCGCAGCTTCGTGCTTCAGAGCGCGGAGGACCCTTGGTACACGACCCGGCGCCTGGCCGGCGCGGTGGAACGGGTCAGGGAGCGCTGCCCCGACGCGGCGATCACGCTCAGTTGCGGCATCAAGACCCTCCGGCAGTACCGCGACCTGCGCTCCGCCGGCGCCGACCGCTACCTCCTCCGCTTCGAAACCTCCGATCCCGAACTGCACCGCTATCTCCGCGGCGGCATAAGCCTCGAGCGGAGACTCCGGGCGCTCGAGGACCTGCGGACCGCGGGCTACCAGGTGGGCTCGGGTTTCATGGTCGGCCTGCCCGGCGAGACCGAAGAGACGAGGATCGCCAACGCCCTCCTCAGCGCCGAACTCGAGCTCGACATGGTGGGCATCGGACCCTTCATCCCCCACCCGGCGACGCCGCTGGCGGGCTCGCCTCAGGAGCCGATCGAACTCACCTTGCGCATGACGAGCCTCCTGCGGCTCCTCATGCCGGCCGCCCACATCCCCGCGACCACCGCTGCGGGCTCCCTCGACCCCCTGGGCAGGGAAAAGATGATCCTCGCGGGCGCCAACGTCCTCATGCCCAACATGACGCCCACGCCGGTGAGGAAAAACTACCTCCTGTATCCCGGCAAGATATGCATCGAGGAGGCGGGCGAAAAATGTCTGGGCTGCCTCGCTCTGCGCATGAAATCTGTCCACAGGGAAGTCTCCTTCGCCCGCGGCGACTCGCTCCGCACCGCGGCCGCGAAGGTCGGGGCCGCGCCTTGAGCACGGCCGGGAACGCGCCTGCCGAACGCCTCCTCTACGGCCCCGAAACGGAGAAGGCCCTCGCCAACTTCGGTCGAGGCTCCATTCCGCGCGAGCTCATCGCCGCCTACGCCAAGGTCAAGCGCGCCGCCGTGGAAGCCCTCCAGGAGACCGAAGGACGGTTCGACGCGACTCTTTTCCGCTGTCTCGTCGACGCGTTGGACGAAATAGCCTCGGGAGCCCTCGACGGCCATTTCCCGCTTCCCTTGCGGCAGGGCGGCGCGGGCACGAGCCTCAACATGAACCTCAACGAAGTGGCGGCCGCCAGGGCGTGCGAGCTTTTCCGCGAACGGAGCGGAACGGAAGCCCCGAAGCTCGATCCCATCGAGGACGTCAACCGCGCCCAGTCGACCAACGATACCTTTCCGACCGCCGTGACGATCGTCGCCTACGAACTCGTCGCGGCCCTGGAAGCGAAGATAGTGCGGCTCCAGGAGGTCCTCGTCGCCAAGGAGCTCGAGTTCGAAAAGATCCTCATGACCGGCAGGACGGAGCTCCAAGACGCCCTGCCCATACGGATGGGGCAGGTGTTCGGCGCCTGGGCCGGCTGCGCCGAACGCGACCGCTGGAGATTCCACAAGCTCAAAGAAAGGCTCAGGACGACCGCGTTGGGCGGCACCGCCATTGGAACCTGTTTTTCCGCGAGCCCGGCCTACATGCATGCGGCCGAGCGTCGCCTGCGCGCGATCACCGGCCTGCCCCTGAGCCGCAGTCAGAACCTGCCCGACGAAATAGCCCATCAGGACAAGCTGGCCGAGGCCGCCCAGGGGATCGGGCTCTGCGCCGGAAACGTCAAGCGGATATGCGCCGACCTGCTGCTCTACACTTCCAGCCTTTCGGGCGAGCTGCGGCATCCCGAGCGACAGTACGGCTCGACCATAATGCCGGCCAAATCGAACCCCGTGCTCCTCGAGTACGCGCGCGGTCAGTCCATGGCCGCCGAGCACGAGGCGACAGCGGCCCGCGACTTCGCCTTCGAAGGGCAGCTCCAGCTCAATGCCTACCTGCCGTTCCTCGTCGACGCCTTCATCGCCGCGGGCCGCTCGCTGTCGGCCGCGCTCTCGACGCTCTCCTCTTCGCTCATCCCCGACCTCGAGCCGCGGACTGAGCGCATAGCCGAGCGCCTCGCCCAATCCAACGTGCTGCTGAATCTCCTCGCGCCGCTGCTCGGATACCGGAGAGTCAAGGAGCTCGCGGCCGAGATCAGGGCCGAGTCCGAGTCGACCGAGGCTCCCGCGGGGGAGCGGCGGAACCCGGCCCGGGAGCGTCTGGACGCGTACATCGATCTCGTCGCCGCCAAGTCGGGCGTCCCGCGCGAAGAGATCGCGCATCGCTTCGACCCCCTGAGGGCGACGAGCCACGGAATCGAAGGAGGCAACCTTCCATGATGACCTCGGGCGCACCCAACGCGGAACGCGTGCGGATCGTCTTCGCGGGACTCCGCAACACGGGCAAGTCCTCGCTCATGAATCGCCTGTTCCAGCGCGACGTATCGATCGTTTCCCCCGAACCCGGCACGACGACGGACCCGGTGGCCCGCCCCATCGAGCTGGGAAGGCTCGGCCCGGCCCTCGTCGTGGACACCGCGGGCATCGACGATGCCGGCGACCTCGGCCGGCTGCGCGTCGAGCGCAGCCGCGCAGCCCTCGAGGTCGCCGACATCCGCGTGCTCGTGACCCGCGCCGATCGGCCGCCCGACCCGATCGAAGTCGAGCTCGCCGGGCGCATGCTCGCCGGGCGTATCCTCGCCGAGGGAGAAAGGCCCCTCGTGGTCGCCCTCACCTTCGACGACCTGGCGCGCGATCCCGAGAAGAATGCCTGGCTAACCGGCCTCGGCGCTCAGGCCGTGGTGCCTGCGGACAATCTCACGGGCCGGGGATCGGCCCAGCTGCGGGAAGGGCTCATGGCCCTGGCCGACCGCGTCCGCCCCGAGCCGGGCATGCTCGACAATCTCGTGAGGGAAAACGAGCTCGTGCTTCTCGTGACCCCGATCGACCTTGCGGCTCCCAAGGGTCGGCTCATCCTCCCCCAGGTGGAGGCCATACGCGAGATCCTCGACCGCGACTGCGCCGCCCTGGTCGTCAAGGAGCGGGAGCTCTCCAGATTCTACCCCCTGCTCCGCGAGCGTCCGACCCTCGTCGTGACGGACAGCCAGGCCTTCAGCAAGGTGGCGGCCGACATTCCCGAGGACCAGCGGCTCACCTCCTTCTCGATACTCCTCGCCAGGAAAAAGGGCGACATCCGCGCCTACCTGGCGGGCATCGAAGCGATAGACGGGCTGCCCGAAGACGCCGAGATTCTCGTCATCGAATCCTGCTCCCACCATCGCCAGGCCGAGGATCTGGGGACGGTCAAGATACCGCGCCTGTTCCGGCAGCTCGTGCCGCAGGCGGCGAGCTTCTCCTTCTCGCGCGAAATGCCGAGCGTCGAGGAACTGCGCCGGTATTCCCTCGTCATCACCTGCGGTAACTGCATGCGCACGCGCAGGGAGGTCCTGTCGCAGCTGGAGCGACTGGGCGAAGCCGGGGTGCCCGTCACGAACTACGGCGTCTTTCTGGCCTGGGCCAACGGACTGTTGCCGCGGGCGGTGGAGCTCTTCCCCGAGCTCGCCGAACTCGAAGCGGCGCGTTAGCCGATCCCCTCGCCCGGGGGCTGTCGCGACCGGACTTTCGTGCTACACTATCTTCGCGCGCCGAGGCGCGCCTCACCGAGCGAAAGGGGTAAGCATGCCTAAAGCGAACGGCTACGCGAAGATCGCCAAGAGAATCCTGATCCTCCATTCCCGCGCGAACAAACTCCAGGCCGATCTCCTGGCTCTCGAGGCCCTGGTCAGCACCGAGGCCAAGAAGGTCGGGACCGTCCCGGCGAACGCGAAGAAACCCTTGACCCTCAAGGCGGGCGCCGGAGCCCGGAAAGCCGCGGCCGGCAGGACCGCGCCGGCTCGGCCCGCGAAGACCGCTTCGATCTCCGCCGCCATGCGGACGCGCAAACCCTCGGCGGGAAAGTGATTCGAGGGGCTCCGGCCCCCGGTGTTTCTCCGATTCACATCGCGGCCGAGTCGGCACCTCCGCGGCGGATTTCGTATTCGCCTATCTTTTCGGCCAAGGTTTTGCGCGTCACGCCGAGCTCCTCCGCGGTCCTGGACTTGTTCCACGAGTTCCGCCGCAGGGCGGCTTCGATGAGTCGGCGTTCGTAGCGCGCCGTGACCGCGTCCCGCAGCTCCTTCAGCGTCGAGATTTCCCCGAAGTCTCCTCCGATCGTATCCGCTCCTTGGGGCGGGGGGACGCTGGTCGGGGCCTGGGTGACCGTGGCGATATCGATGATCCTCCCCCGGCAGAGCAGTACCGCCTGGTTGACCGCGTTTTGCAGCTCGCGCACGTTGCCGGGCCAGTCGTGCGCGCTCCACAGTTCCATCACTTCGGGCGCCACCGCATTCACGGGACGATTGTATTTGCGCGCGTACTTGGCCACGAAATAGTCGACCAGGAGAGGGATGTCGTCGCGCCGCTCGCGCAGGGGCGGCATGCGCAGATTGACGATGTTTATCCTGTAGTACAGATCGTCTCGGAACTCGCCCCGTCTGATCAGCTCGGGCAGGTCCTTGTTCGTCGCCGCGATCACGCGTATGTCCACCTCGATGCGCTTGGTGCCGCCCACGCGCTCGAAGCCCGACTCCTCGAGCACGCGGAGGAGTTTGGCCTGGACGGCCGGCGACATGTCGCCGATTTCGTCGAGAAAAAGGGTGCCGCGGTGAGCGAGCTCGAACTTTCCCAGGCGGCGCTCGACGGCCCCGGTGAAAGACCCGCGCTCGTGGCCGAAGAGCTCCGAGAGGAGCAGGCTCTCGGACAGCGCCGCACAGTTGAGGCCCACGAAGGGCCGCTCGCGGCGAGCTCCGGTGAAGTGGATATAGCGGGCCATGACTTCCTTCCCAGTCCCGCTCTCTCCGGTCAGGAGCACCGTGGCCTCGCTGTCCTTCACGCGGTCGGCGAGATCTATCAGTGCCTTGTAGCGCATGTCGCGCGTCACGATGTCGTGGGAATACACGTTGGCCATGAGCTCCCGCCGCAGATAGGCGTTGTCCCGGCGGAGTCTGACGAGCTCGATGCTGCGGCGCACCGTTTCGAGGAGGTGGGCGTTGTCTATCGGCTTGAGCAGGTAGTCCGAGGCGCCTTCCTTCATGGCGCGCACGGCGGACTCGACGCTGCCGTACCCCGTCACCATGACCACCGGAAGGTCGGGGTCCCGCGACAGCAGCTCGCCCAGGAGCTCGGCACCGCGGTCGCGCCCGCCCAGTCGCACGTCTATCACGGCCGCCGCGAACTCCGAGCCCTCCATGAGAGCGAGGGCCTCTTCGGCGGTGCCCGCGGCGGCGGCCGCGAAGCCCTCCCTCCGGAAGAATCTTTCGAGCCCTATCCTGATCCCCTCCTCGTCGTCGACTATGAGAATCCCGCGTTCGCTCGCGGTCATGTCATTCCTCCTTGCGGTCTTCGGCCGCGGGCAGAAGGACGCGGAGGACCGCTCCCCCCGAGCCCTTCGGGTCGTTCTCCGCGCTTATCCGTCCGCCCCTCGTGGTCACGATGCCGTAAACCACGGAGAGCCCCAGCCCGATGCCGACGGCCCCCTCCGCTCGCGAAGCCTTGGTCGTGAAGAAAGGATCGAATATCTTTCCGAGCGCTTCCTCGGGAATGCCGGGACCGTCGTCCGATACCGAGAGTTCCACGCCCTCCGGAGCCGCCGAGGCGCCGACGACGATCGTGCCCCGCTCGCCTATGGACTCGAGCGCGTTCTTCATCAGATTGAGAAGGACCTGCTTGAGTTCGTCCTCCGCTATCGCCGCGTCGGGGCAATCGGCGGCGACATCCTGCACGATCCTGATGCGTCCCTCCGCACGGAAAGGATAGCCGACCAGAATGACGAGATCGTCGATCACTGCGGCAGGACTGCAGCGCGGAAAGGGCTCCGAAGAGGAGGCGCCGGGATAGCGCGGTGCCGAGAAATCCAGGAGCTGTCGCACTATGCGCGCTATCCTCTTGGTCTCACGTTCGACGATCCGCAGGGCCTCGACCGACTCCCCCTCCGGCGCTTCGCTTATGAGATTCTGTACGTTAGACAATATCGAAGACAGCGGATTGTTGATCTCGTGGGCGACGCCCGCGGAGAGCATACTCATGCTCGCGAGCCTGTCCGCCTGGATCATCCTCGCCTCGGCGGCGAGCCGCTGGCTCATATAGGCATCGAGCTCGGATTTGTCCGCCTCGAGCTTCCTGGCCATGCCGTTGAATCCCGTGAGCAGCTCGCCGAGCTCCCCGCCGGCCCGCCCCTGCACGGCGGCGCCGTAGTCGCCTTCCTCCACGCAGCGCATGGCGGCCGAAAGTCGGCGCACGGGATCGACGATGCTTCGAGTGAGCGCGAGGGCCGCGGCGATCGTAAACGCGGCCACGATGAGCGACACGGCCAGGACCGCCCCGTTGATGCGCGAGGCGCGCACCTCGTAGAGTTCGTAGGAAAGGACCGTCGAAACCGTCAGCGTCGCTTCTCCGCCGGGGGTCGACACGGACCCGGACTGCTGCAGCACCGCGGCGTAGCTTCCGGCCGGACCGTCGCGCCGGGGAAAGAGGACATACGAGTTCTCCGGCCGCATCCCCGCGATCCGCCCGATGAAGTCCCCGGCGTTTTCCAACGGGTGCCGGCCGTCGCCCGAGGCTCCGGGATAGCGGCCGAGAATATTCCGGATGCCGTCGGAAACGACGACGGCGACCATCGGGTCGTAGGAAAGCTGGCTCACCAGATTCTCGTCTATGCGCTTGAGCAGGAAGACGTCGAGGGGGCGGCGGGCGGCGGGAGCGATCCGGACTACGCCCACGAACCAGAGCCCCTCGGGGGTGGAGACGATTTCGATGTAGGGATGCGCTCGTGCGACCGACAGTCTGCTCCCGTCGGGGGCTCCGCGGTCGTGCGGATCGCGATACAGGAAGCGGCCCCTGCCGGAGAACCCATCCTCCACGAAAACCGACTCGGCCCCCGATCCCGCGAGTCCCTGCCTGAGCGCCTCCTCGACCGCGTAGACATCCGAGGGCGAAAGCCGCGCGCTCTCCACGAGATGCAAGAGGCGCCCGTTCTCGGCGAGCTCGTTGATGTCCTTCCAGAAAGCGAGCTTCCACGCATTGAAGGCTCCGTAGGCCGACTCCGCCTCCGTCTTGAGTTCGCGCGCGGCGTCCTCCGTCTGCATCGAGCCGAAAATCGTCGCAAGAGCCGCGCCGGCGAGGGCGGCCTGGAGAAAGATGGCTCCCGCGAAGGACAGCAAGGTCCGCTGGAAGAGCTTCATTCCCCGCCCCCCGTGACGATCATGGGACTATCGTAGCATAAAAAGCGAACGAAATTAGCGCTTCTTCCCGACAGTCTCCGCTCCGACGATGAGCCCGACTACCTCGTCCGGCGTCGTCTCGCTCACCATGCGCTCCCCCACCTTCACGCCTCGGCGCATCACGGCGAGGCGGTCCGCCACTTCGAACACGTCGTACATCTGGTGCGAGATGATGATTACCCCGATTCCCTGCTCCTTGAGTGTCTTGACGAGGCTCAGCACCTTGCGCTGTTCGGCTATTCCGAGAGCCGCGGTCGGCTCGTCCATGATGAGGACCTTCGCGTCCCAGTATATCGAGCGCGAGATGGCGACCGCCTGGCGCTGGCCGCCCGAAAGGGTCCTGATCGTGCTCCGGAGCGATGGGATGTGGATGTCGAGTCGGTCGAGGACCCGCTGGGCCTCGCTCGCCATGGCCGCATCGTCGAGGACGCGCAGCACTCCGAGCCGGCGCTTCATCTTTTCCCTGCCCAGAAAAATATTGGCGCCGACGTCCAGGTTCTCCGCCAGGGCGAGGTCCTGGTAGATAGTCTCTATGCCGGCCGCGAGCGCGTCCATCGGCGAGGCTATGTCGGCTTTCTCGCCTCCGATGAATATCTCGCCTTCGTCTGGGCTGTAGACGCCCGATATCATCTTTATGAGCGTGGACTTTCCGGCGCCGTTGTCGCCCAGCACGGCGAGCACCTCGCCGGCGCGGACGCCGATGCTCACTCTGTCCACGGCGGTCAATCCGCCGAAGCGTTTGGTGATGTCCTTCGTTTCGAGCAGGTATTCCATGGGTGGCCTCCGTGGCTCATTCATCTGTGTGTCTGCGGCATATAGCGTTCGATGATCACGGCGAGGATCAGGATGGCTCCGACGAGAATATAGATATTGAAGGTCGGGGTGCCCGACATCCGCAAGCCCTGCTCCAGGACGGCTATGATGAGGGCGCCTACCATCGTGCGGATTACGGTACCCGAGCCGCCGAACATCGAGGCGCCGCCGATCATGACCGCCGCGATCGAATCCAGAAGTATGCTGGCTCCAGCGTCCGCCTTGCCGGACACGTACATGAAGGCGTAGGCGATGCCGGCGAGCGAGGCGAGAAAAGAGGAAAGGGCGTATACTTGGAGAAGTCGGCGCTTTACCGGAATGCCGGAACGGGTGGCGGCGTCCATGTTGCCGCCTATCGCATATACGTGGCGGCCGAACTTCGTGCGCGCGAGGACGAAGGCGAAAATCGCGATCACGATGACCGCGACGATGACGATGTTCGGCACGATGTCGTAGATCTTCGCGCCCCGCGCCACGTCCGGACGATTGAAGAACCTCGTCGGACCGTTGGGAACTATGTAGAGCAGGCGACCGCTGCCGAAATTGGCCGCGAGCTGGGGCAGGCCCATCGCGTACACGCCTTTGATGATCAGTTCCGACACGCCGTGGCAGACGCCGAGCATCGAGAAAGTCGCGATGAAGGGCGGCACCTTGAGGTAGGCCACGAGCCAGCCGTTGATGAGGCCGGGAATCAGCCCGATGACGAGAGTGCCCACGAGGCCCACCACTATCGCGACGAGCGGCGATATGCCGATTCCCATGAGCCAGACAATGAGCTTTATCGAAACGATGGACGAGAAGCCCAGGACATAGCCCACCGACAGGTCGATGCCGCCGCTGACGATGACGAAGAGTTCGCCGACGGCGAGAAGGAAGACCTGGGTGCCGTAAAACAGCAATATCTGCGCGGAGTTGAGATCGGCGAAGCCCGGCGACTTGAAGCAGAAGAACAGCGTCTCGAGAACGAGAAAGATCATCACCCAGCGTGACGCGAGAAATGAAATCAGCCTCCGACCGGAGCCTGCGGTAGCCGGCGCCTTCGCGGAGGGCCGGGGCAGCGATGCGGTTCCCATGACGCCTCCTAGTGCAATTCCGGGAAGAGCTTGTCGATCGTGACCGCGACCACGAGGAGCACGCCGACCGCTATGTAGCGATAGAAGGGCGGGACGCCGGAAATGTCGAGCCCATTCTCGAGGAAGGCGAGCACGAGAACGCCGACGGCCGAACGGAACACGCCGCCCTTGCCGCCGAAGAGGCTCGCGCCGCCGATCACGACGGCTCCTATGGCGAAAAGTTCGTACATCGCCGAGAAGGTCGTGTAGTTTCCGATGCCGGTCTGAAAGACATTGAACACACCGGCGATGCCCGAAAGGAGGCCCGAGAGGACATATACCTTGATGAGGTGACGATCGACCGCGATGCCCGAACGGATCGCCGCGTCCATGTTTCCGCCGATCGCATAGGTGTGTCTGCCGAATCGCCCGCGCTTGAGCATGAACGAAAGCACCCCGAGCACGATCAGCACGAAGGGAATCGCGTACGGAACGAGGCGCCAGAGCTCACGGATCCTTGCATCGGGGAACCCGGCCGGCTTGTCGAAAAAGGAGAGGAAAGATCCCGGGAGAATATAGAGAAAATAGCCGTTGCCGATTTTGGACAGCCGATCCGGCAGACCGGCCACGGGAAAGCCTTGGCAGATTTTGAGGGCGACACCATTGGCGATCCCCCACATGCCCATGGTCGCTATGAAGGGGGGCACCTTGAAACGTGTGATGACGATGCCGTTTACGAGCCCCGGAATCATCGAAACGAGAAGGGCTCCCAGGGAGCCGAGAAAAATGCCCATCGCCGTCGGCATGCCGGCGGCGATGAGGCCCCGCATGAGCTCCGCGGCAGTGACCGAAGCGAGGCCCATCACGAAACCGACCGAAAGGTCGATGCCGCCGGTGATGATCACGAATGTCTCCGCCGCCGCCAGAAGGAGGGGGACCGTCTGCAGATAGAGTACGTTCTGGAAATTGGAGATCGAAAGAAAATTCATTCCCGTAAAGGAAAACACGAAGCACATCGACAGAAGGAAAAAGGCGGCCCAGTTGTTGACCAGGACCCCCTCGAGCCTCCTGGCGGAACCTTGCATGGAACCGCCGGGCTCCCGCTCGCGCGGCGCGGCCGTATCGCCGGACATCTTGACCTCCGCGTCCGCGCTTTGTCGGAGATTCATGCGCGGCATCGATTGAAAACCGAAGAGGACTGACGAAGACCATCGGAATTCGCCACGGAGGCACAAAGAATATAGCGAGAGAAATCGCAGATCGGCCAAAAAACCGATCGCTGCAGGAAGCTCTTTCTGCGCCTTTCCCGCTGTCTTCTCCCCGCCCACCTCTGTGCCTCTGTGGCATCCCTTCCAGCGGGACGCAGCCCCTCAGAGAACTCTTACTGATAGATGTACTGCTGCATGTTCGGATCGTCGACGTTGTCGCGCGTGAAGAATTCGAAGCCGGGGATGACCTTCTTCGGAACCTTCACGTTCGCCTTGTCCTTGAGGTATTTCACGCCCCAGTCGACGGCGAGCGAGCCCATTTCGGCGGGCTTCTGCGCGAGCACCATATCGACCTGCCCCTTCTTGAGCGCGCCGATGAGATCCTTGGTGGCGTCCCAGGAGCAAATCCTGACCGCTCCGGTGAGACCGGCGTTGACGACGGCCTGGTATGCACCCTGGGCCGAGAATACGTTGGTGCCGAAGATACCGACGATGTCCTTGTTTTTCTGAAGCGCGGCCAGAGTCTGCGCCTGCGCCTGCTGCTGGACGTCCAGACACCACTCCACGTCGACCAACTGCATATTCGGGAACTCTGCGATGCCGGCGGTAAAGCCCTTCACGCGGTCCTGCACGGAAGAGGCGTCGGGATTCGTGGCCTCGCAGAAGACCTTCCCTTTTTCTCCGACGAGCTTGGCGAGGTGCTCGGCCATCTGCTTGCCGCCCAGATAATTGTCGGAGCCGATATAGGCCAGCGGGAAACTATAGTCGCTCGGCTTGGAATAGTCGCCGTCGCCGATGAAGGTATCGACCGTGATGATCTCCACGCCGCTGTCGTAGATCTGCTTGAGCGGGGCTTTGAGAGCTTCGTTCGAGGTCGGAGCGATGAGCAGAAGGTCGTACTTACCGGCGGCGATGGTGGCCTGCAGGATGGGGATCTGGTCCTCGGGGCCCCAGGCTCTGGGATACTCCGCCACGACGAGATCGGCGCCCACTTTGGCGCACTCGGCCCTGATGCCCTTTTCCATCGTGTAGTAGAACGGATCGGTGACGCCGGGCATGAAGAGAATTCGCGGCCTCGCCTGGGCGAAACCGGGAACGGCGACGACTGCGATCAGGAGAACCGCGAGCATCGCGAGAATCGTCTTTTTCATAAAAACGCTCCTTTTCCCAAGGACTATCCGGCCCCAAGGCCGGCATAGTTATGTTGCTGGAATCATGCCAACACTGATCGATAATGAAAAAATGAATAATTCGTTCAAGGCCGGCGATCTGCAGGGAAAAGGACTTCGCGCTCAGAGGAGAAGGCTCCACTAATGGTGCATAACTTGACAAAAACTCCATTCCTTTATTTATACTGTTCATTAGGAGTATTGATCGAAAAGCCCCATTGCATCGACGAAACGCCTGAGCAATTCCGTCATTTGGATAGTATAATAATCACTCGTCTGGATACTGCACTACGCACCGGTTAGCCGAGTCTCTCTTTGCTTCTCTATCCGAGAATCTCCCGCACCGACTCGAAATCTCCATCCCAGACGACGAGATCCGCATCGAGACCGACCGCGATGGCTCCTCGGCGATCATCCATGCCGAGGGCCTGAGAAGGGGTAAGGCTGAGCATCCGAACGGCATTGGGTATCGAGGCGCCCGTCACCCTCATCCAGTTTCGAAGGAGCTCGGCGCCGAGAAGATAGCCGGGCGGCGCAGGGTGCGAGAGATCGGGGACGGAGCGCTCGGCGTCCGATACGAGCATCAGCCGCTCCGGGTCGACGGCGGAGGCGCAGATCCGAAGCGCAGCCTCGTTCACGCGGCGGCCGTCGGCGACGATCTCGACGAAGGGGCGACGATCCAAGAAAGGCAGCATCGCCAGCCCCTCCTCCCTGTGCGAAAAGGGCGACATGGCGTTGAAAAGATGCGTCAGGGAAAACTTGCCTTCGGGCAGGGTCAGCCGATCGAGGGCGCAATCCGAGTGTCCGAAACTGGGCAGCACGCCGACCGCCGAGAGCCGGGCCACGATTTCGCGCGAACCGGGCAACTCGGGAGCGAGGGTCATGACGCGGATCCTACCGTGGGCCAGATTGATGAGATGCCCAAGCTGGCGCGTGTCGGGGTCGCAGATGGACTCGGCCGGGATGCGCCCGGCGCGGCGGGGAGAGATGAAGGGCCCCTCGAGATAGATCCCGGGCAGCTCGGTCTCGGAGAGGCCGGCCGCCTCGATCGCTGCGACGAGGGCCTCGATGCTCTCGTCGCGGCGGACGAGCGTGGGGAGAAAACAGGTGACCCCTCGGCGGCGCAGAGCTTCGCGGGCGCGAAGAAGGGACTCCAGCGTCTCGGCGGGATCGCCCGCCGAGGAAGCGGTGCCCTCGGACCTGTGCCTAGGAGCCACGCGGTCCTCGGTGTCGCGGGACAATCCGTCGAAGCGGATACCGTCCACGCCGTGGATATGAAATTCGACGAGACCCGGACTCACGAGCGCGCCGCCCAGGTCGCGGCGCGGCAGATCGGAGGGCAAGGTGTCGCCCTGCTCGAATATTCCGTCGATGCGCCCTGCCCGCACCGCGACGGCGCCTCCCGCCAACACGGTGCGCGGCAGGACGAAGCGTCCGTTGTGCAGAAGGCAGTCGGCGAGAGACATCGAAGACGAGCATGCCACAGAGCCGGCCCGGCGTCGAGACGCCGCGGCCGCGGTCATCTCGCGAGACACTCCGCCCGGCGTACTCTGTTGAGCCAAAGCCCCGAGAGAATGAACACTAGGCCTGCGGCAAACCGCAGGTTGAAGCGCTCTCCGGCGAGCAGAAATCCCAGCAGAACAGTCAGGGTCGTTTCCCAAAAGAAAACTACCGAGCCTCTGCCCGCGGGTACGCTGCCGTAGCCGGAGGCCATGAGAGCCTGGCCGACGAAGGCCCCTCCTCCCACGCCGAGGAGGAGGAGGAGGCCCACGGGGCCGCCCGTGCCTGCGGGCGCCGGGGCGAAGAAGAGGATGGGCAGACCGAAGATGCAGGGACTCAAGTAGATGAGAAAGGGATTCTCGGTCCTGGTCGCCAGCCGCACGAAATTGACGGCCACCCCGGCGAGGACGGCCGAGAGAATCGCGATGAGGTCGCCCGACAGCGCGGCGCCCGAGCCGTCGCGCACCACCAGGACGGCCCCGAGCGTGCAGAGCGCGAGGCTGGCCAGGGTCCGCGTATTGAATCTCTCCTTGAAAAAGAGGGCCGCGAAGACCGGCACGAAGAGCGGGTACATGTTGGAGAGGAGGGCCGCGCGCCCCGGCCCGGTGAGTGAAATCGCCGCATAGGTGGCCGCCATCGAGCCTGCGCCGAAAAGACCGCGGAACAAGAGTACGGACGGCCGCTTGGGCTTGACGCCCCCGTAGCGGGCGAGGAGAACGACGAGGCAGAGCACCCCGCCGACCGCGAAACGGGCGCCCGATATGAAGAGTCCTGAAAAGTAGCGGGAGCTCAGTTTCACGAAGAGAGAGGTGAAGGCAAATATCGTTGCGGCGCTGTAGAGCGCCGCGAAGCCGCGAACGCGCGTGGTAAGCCTCCGGGGCGACATCCTAGTGTCGCCGCCGCGGGAGGGGCAAGGGGAAGACTGGCCGATCGGCCGTCGCCGCCGAAGGGCGAAAAGGCGATCTTGAAAGCTGCCGGCGATGCAAGGAAGACTCCGAATCCTCCCGATCGGCCGGTCCGGAGTCGCGCGATCCGAAGCCGACTCTCCGGAAGTATCTTTCGCACTGGAGGTCCCCATGGATGATCTGCATTCTCTCTCCGATTCGATCTCCGCTCTGGCCCGTTCGGCCGCTGCGCGCCTTTTTCACGTACCTTCTTCCCTCGGCGGGAGGACCGCGCTCGGCTTCGACGGGAAGCGGCTGCTCGTGCCCGCTTTCGACGCCGAAGAAGGCGAAAGCCTGGAAATCCTCGGCCCGGGCGGAGAGAAGCTCTCGGCCCGCGTCGCCGGCTTCGACCCGAAGCTCTCTCTCGCCGTTCTGGAGCTGGCGAGCGAACGGCCGTCCACGGCCTTCGTCCCTATGTCCGGCATGCCGGCGCCGGGTTCCCTGGTAGTGACGGTGGCCTTCCCCTCTCCGCAGGGACCGGAAGCCCGTCTCGATCTGATCCGATTCTCCGGCGGCGAGGGAGAGGACGCCTACGTCCAGACCGACGGCGCCCACTTCCCCGGATTCTCGGGTTCCGCACTGGTGGCTCCCGACGGAACGCTCGCCGGCTTCGTGGTGACCGATCGCGGCGGCAACAGGAGCTGGGCGCTTCCGGCCTCCAGGGCGGCCGAGCTCGCTCTCTCGATCGCTCAGAAGGGATTCGTCGGAGGAGCCTGGCTCGGCGTATCGACGGTCCCGGTGGAGGCTCCGGATGCCTTCAGATCGCTCTTCGGGGACGACCGCGAGAGCGCCCTCATGGTGGCGGGCGTGGAGCAGGGAAGTCCCGCCGCGGAAGGGGGTATCCTGGCCGGCGACATTCTCGTCGCCATCGACGGCAAACCGGTGACGAGCCCCGAAGAGCTGCGCTCCGTCTTGGACGGATCGCAGGCCGGAGCGAAACTCGCCCTCGTGCTGATCCGGGGCGGCCGGCGGCTCGAGTCGACGGTCGCCGCCGGCGAGAGGCCGCGCGAAAGCCGCGGCCAGGCCATGGGCTGGGGCGCCCACCACGGTCCTGGTCCGCGAGGCTGGCGCTGGGGAGGGATGCCGTGGGGCTGCACTCCGGGCCGCTGAGGATACGCCTCGGCGTGGACGGAGTGCTTGGGAAGGCCCTGACCGAGAGGGCCGCCTCGGCGGGTCTGGTCCTCGCCCGGGAAGGCGAGGCGGCGGATCTCGTCGCTCTGCCTTCCGCCCTGTCCCTCGAGGGCTCCCGCGGCGGCGAAACGGGGGCGCGATTCAGCCGCCGCGAGGTCGAGATACTCGAGTATCTCGCGGACGGCTGGTCCAATGCGGAGATCGCCTCCGTGTTGAGGATCGGCGTGCGGACGGTGCGCTTCCACCTGGAGGGCATCTACGCGAAGCTGGGGGTGGTCCGTCGCGGCGAGGCGGTGCGCGAAGCCCTCCGGGCCGGCCTCGTGCGCTTCGACTTCTGAGCCGGCCTCCGGTACTCCAAGCTGGACCCTCCCTTCGAACCCGGCTATCCTCTTTCCCATGTGCGAGAATCAGGTCGAGCTCTCCGCGGCGCCGAACGGCCCGGGGCATGGCCCCTTCGGCCGGCGAGCCGCCCCGGGAGGGGCTCCTCGGGGCCCGTCGTGATCGTATCGGCCTCGCGGCGCTGCGACATTCCGGCCCGCTATCTCGACTGGCTCGTGACGCGGATCGACGCCGGCTACTGTCTGGTGCGCAATCCCTTCAATGCGAATTCCTTTCGACGCGTTTCGCTCGCTCCGAAGGACATGGACTGCCTCGTGCTCTGGACCCGCGATCCCGGCCCCCTCGCCGCCGGGGCCGCGAGAGGGCTCGAGGACCGCGGAGTATGCAGCCTCGTTCAAGTGACACTGACGGGATACCCCAGCGCGCTCGAGCCGGGCGCGCCGCACCTGGGCGCCGCCCTCGACTCCTTCCTCCGCCTCTCGGAGCAGCTCGGCAGCGGGCGCGTCGTGTGGCGCTACGACCCCATCGTGATCGCACGGGGGCTCGAGCCCGAGTTCCACCTGCGCAATTTCGCGGCCATAGCCGCCGCCCTCGAGGGCGCGACCGAGCGCGTGACGCTGAGCCTCGTCGACGAATACGCGCCGACTCGTTCGCACATCGCGCGCGCAGGTTTCGCCGATCCGCTCTTCGCGGTTCCGCGGCGCCGCGAACGCGACTCGAAAGCCGGACCCCCCTTCGCGGATAAAACGACCGCTCCGCCGGAACCCTATTCCGCCCTGCTCGCCCGACTCTCGGCGATAGCCCGCGAGCACGGCATGCGATGTCTCTCCTGCGCCGAACCCTTCGATTTGTCTCCCCTGGGTATCGAAGCGGGCGCCTGCATCGACGCCGGGCTGATCGACCGGCTCTTCGGAACGCGGCCGGCCGCCGGGAGCGGAGCCCCGCGCGGCCCGGAGCGCGACGGAGGACAGCGCCGCGACTGCCTCTGCGCGCCCAGCGTGGACATAGGCGAGTACGGCGCCTGCCCGGCGGGCTGCGCCTACTGCTACGCCAACCGAGGAATGGGCCGTCTGCTCCATCCGGGCCCCGGGGACGAGGCTCTGTCCCCTCGGAGGCCGTCCGGAAGTGCCTGACTCGCCGATCGGAGGGCCGCGGCGGTATCTTCGGAAGATGGCCGGATACGAGATAAGCTTCGCGCCGCGCATGGCCGAGATCGACCGTGCCGAGTGGGACGCCCTGGCGGATCGCTACGGTACGCCGCTCCTTTCCTGGGGCACCCTGGCCCTGCTCGAGGAATCGGGGTCGATCGTGCCCGAGACCGGCTGGACGGGCGCACATCTCCTCGTTCGAAAAAGCGGTGATTCCCGACTGATCGCGGCGGCGCCCCTGTACGTCAAGACACATTCCTGGGGCGAGTTCGTCTTCGACTTCGAGTTCGCCGAGCTCGCGGGCCGTGTCGGCGCGGCATATTACCCGAAGCTCGTCGGCATGGTTCCCGCGACTCCCGCGCCCGCGTGGCGGGTGATGACCGCCCCCGGAGAGGACGAGGCGATCGCCCCCCTGGCCCTGGAGGCGGCCGAGAAGGCCGCCCGCGAAGCCGGCTTCGGAGGAGTGCATCTGCTCTGGCCGGAAGCCGCGTTTGCCGCGGCGTGCCTCTGCGCGGGCGCGACGCTCCCGACCGCGGAGCCCTCCACGAGGTCCCGGGACAGCGCGCCCCCTGAATCGAGCTGGCTGCGATGGGACCACCAGGCCTTTCTCTGGACGGACGAAGGCTACCGCGACTTCGAAGGCCTGCTGGATTCCTTCTCGAAGAACATGAGGCGGAACGTGCGGCGGGAGCGCGAGGCGGTGCACGCGGCCGGAGTAGAGACGCGCATCCTCTCCCCCGCGGAGGTGGGGGCCGAGGTTCTGGAGCTCCTCGCCGACCTGTACGAATCGCACAACGCGCGATTCGGCCCCTGGGCGGCCCGGTTCCTCACTCGAGACTTCTTTCTGCGCCTCCCGGAGTTCATGCCCTCCGGCTGGGTCCTCTCCGCCGCCTTCGATCGCGGAGCCGAGATACCCTTCGCCATGGCTTTCCTCTTCGAGGGGCGGGATCGGCTGTACGGCCGATATTGGGGAACACTCCGCGAGGAGGAGGGACTGCACTTCGAGCTCTGCTATTACCTGCCTTTGGAGTACGCGCTCAGGCGAGGCATCGGTTCGTTCGACCCGGGCATGGGAAGCCCTCACAAGGCCCGGCGCGGCTTCAAGTCGATAATGGCGCCCTCGTTCCATCGAATGTTCGATCGGCGCGTGTCGAAGGTCCTCGCGCGGTATCTGCCGACTCTCAACGCGCAGGAGGCCGAAGAGGCCGCGGCCCTCGACCGGGATCTGCCCTACAAGCGAAGGAGTGTTCCATAGGATGCCATGCTGATAGGCGTCGGCGCGATGATCAGTCTCAGGAAAAAGCGACCCGATCTCGACCGCGGTTTCAAGGTACTGCTTTTCTCCGTCCTCTCCGTCGCGGGCATCCTTATGCTGCTCTTCCTGGCCGTGTATATGCCGAACTACAGCCGTCGAGCCTGGATCGTCACGCTATTCGGGAAGATGCCGGTGCTCTGCATGAGCGAATACGAAGAGCCGGTTTCTTTCTTCGTCGGGTTGCTCGGCCGCGGACGGGCAAAAAGGAGCTGAAGTGGGTACCGAAGTCTTGAACCCGATCAATTCCATCGTGAACGGCTTTCTGAACTACCTTCCCAGCCTGCTGGCGGGCATCGGCCTTCTGCTGCTCGGCCTGCTCTGCGGCTGGATAGTCAAGCGAATCATAATTCAGTTCGCGGCGATCCTTCGTCTCGACCGGCTGCTGTCCAGATCCCGCTGGAAGGATCAGTTCAAGAAGGCCGATGTGCGATTCGGCCTTTCCGCGCTCGCCGGAAATATCGGCTTCGCATTGATTCTGCTCATCTTCATCGACAATGCCTTCATTGCGTGGAAGCTGACCGTACTCTCGAATCTCCTCGGCGCGGGCATCCAGTTCCTTCCGCGGCTCATCATCGCCGCGACCTCGGTGCTCATCCTCGGCCGGCACGCTTTCTTCGAAAGCGGATCGACCGAAGAAGAAGACAAGCGATGACAGGCATCACGGACGGCGGTGCGCCGGGCGCTCGGGCGGGTAGTGCCGCGCCCTCGGCCGGAGGATTCTTCGATCGCGCATCGACCTTCTTCCATCGAACCTTCCTCGCTCTCGGAGCGGACAGTCTGCTGCTCGCTATCGTGTTGACCGCGAGCACGATCGCCGCCGCGGCACTCCTTCTGCTGGGGACCCGCGCACTGTTCAGGCGTATGGATCGCGCGCTCCGCGAATGGGCGGGAGCTGCCGATATGCATATCCGTTCGCTGCGAATCGTAAGCGCCAGGCAGCTGCGCGAGGCTCTCATCGCCGCCCTCAGATATCTGCGCATACTCGCTCTTTCGGCGATAGTCGGCCTGGCGGTCTACTTGCTCGCCCTCATTCTCGTCCCATCCTCGGCGGCGCAGGTATTCGCTCTCGTCCGCGGATTCTGGCTCTCGATGGTGGCCGTTCTCGTGTGGTTCGTGGCGGTCAGGGCGTTCAGCGGAATCGAATCCTCGATACTGGCCGTCGTGGGGTCGAAGTCCGAGATCATAAAGCCCCTCGCATTCAAGTCCTTCACCGTCCTGTCCGCACCCATGATAAAGCGAGCGATACTTCTCGGCATAAGGATAATCGGCTGGGCGCTTCTCGTCGTCTCGCTCGTCATGCTCCTCGCCCTCATTCTCGGATTCTTCCAATTCACCTGGTCATGGTCTCAGGCGATACTCACTTTCATCTCCGCGCTGATCTCTCCCATCATCTCGGCGATCGTCGGGTACATACCCAAGTTCCTTTTCGCCGTCGTAATCATCATCATCGCGCGCATCATCCTGAGGCTGCTCAAGTCCTTCTTCACGGAGGTCGAGGCGGGCAGGCTCGGCCTGGCCCGCTTCGACAAGGATTGGGCCCGGACGACCTACAAGATTCTCAGGCTGCTGGTGATCGTCTTCGCGTTCATCATGGTGTTTCCCTACATCCCGGGTTCCGGATCCGAGGCCTTTCGATCCGTGGCGATCTTCCTAGGCGTCCTCCTGTCCCTCGGTTCCAGTTCCTTCGTAGGAAACATGATGGCGGGAATAGCCCTCACGTACATGAGCCCCTTCCGGATAGGCGATCGCGTGAAGATAGGCGACACGGTCGGAGACGTCGTGGAAAAGACCCTTCTGGTCACGAGAATCCGGACGATAAAGAACGTCCTCGTGACGATGCCCAACGCGATCGTGCTTTCCCGCGAGGTCGACAACTTTTCCTCCAAGCTTCCGAACGGACCGCTCCTGCTTCACACCTCGGTCACCATAGGCTACAATGTTCCCTGGCGCGACGTACACGCCGCGCTCCTGGCGGCCGCCTCCGGCCTGGAGGGAGTCCTCGCCCAGCCGAAACCCTTCGTGCTCCAGACCGCCCTCGACAACTACTCCGTCAGCTATGAACTCAACGTTTCCACCGACGACCCCTCGAGAATGGCGCAGACCTACTCCGATCTTCACAGAGCCATTCAGGACTCCTTCGCGAAGGCCGGCATCGAAATCATGACTCCGACCTACACCTCGCTGCGCGACGGAACCGCTTCCACCATTCCCGGGACAGGTCGCGGCTCCGATAGAGACGATCGAGATGAGGCAAAGTGAGATTCGGGCGCATCTTCCGCCCGATGTCGGAAGCTTCGGCAGATTTTGATGGAGGAAGTCGCTTGCAGGGACCGCTCGAAAGACTGACCGCCTCGCTGGACGGACTGTACCCGGGTCGAGGGAATGCGATGCTCGAGGCTCTGCTGGTCTCGCTGCGGAGGAATCTTCCGGAAAGATTCGCTGATAGGCCGGTCGACCCCGGGCAGGCGAATGCGTGGTTCTCGTCCGAGGGCTCACTCCTCATCACCTATGCAGACATGCTTCGCGGAGGCTCGGGCTCTCCGCTGGCCACTCTCGCCGATTTCGCGGAGCGCCGGCTCGGAAGTCTCATTTCGCACATCCACATACTCCCCTTCTTCCCTTCGTCGTCGGACGAGGGTTTCTCGGTGATGGATTACCGAGCGGTGAATCCATCTTTCGGCTCCTGGGGGGAAATCGCTCGGATAGGAAGGAACTTCGGTCTCGCATTCGACCTCGTCTTGAATCACGCCAGCGTGCGCGGCGAATGGTTCCGGCAATTCCTCGAGGGCCGCGAGCCGTACTCCCGCTTCTTCGTCACAAGGCCGCAGGACTATGACGGCTCCCGGGTCTTCAGGCCGCGGACTCACCCCCTCCTGAGCCGCTTCGTCCGGAGGGACGGAAGGCCGATTTGGGTCTGGACGACCTTCAGCTCGGACCAGGCGGATCTCGACTACTCGAATCCGGAGGTCTTCCTCGAGATCGCCGACGTTTTTCTGGCCTATCTCGCCAGGGGAGCCCGCATCGTCAGGCTCGACGCCGTCGCCTACGCGTGGAAGGAGGACGGCACCGCCTGCGTGGACCTGCCGAAGGTCCATACGCTCGTGCGGCTTCTGCGTTCCCTGATCGAACTCGCGGGGACCGGGGCCGTCATTCTGAGCGAGACGAACCTCCCCCACGAAGTGAACATCTCCTATTTCGGCTCGGGCGACGAAGCGCACCTGGTCTATAATTTCGCCCTGCCGCCCCTCGTCCTCCACGCTTTCCTGCGCGGCAGGGCGGACTACCTGGCAGGCTGGGCCGCGACCCTTCCCGAGCCTATGCGAGGCAGAGGCTTCATCAACTTCCTGGCGAGCCACGACGGCATCGGCCTGACTCCGATCCGCGGTATCCTCCCGGAAGAGGAGATTCGATACGTCGTCGACGAGACGAAAGCCAGGGGCGGTCTCGTATCGGCTCGAAGCAGCCCGGAGGGCCCCGTGCCCTACGAGCTCGACTGCACATTTCTCGACGCGGTCGCGGATCCTTCCGCCCCTATCGCCGAACGAGTCCGGATCATGCTCGCCTGCCATGCGGTGATGTTTTCGCTGGCCGGAATCCCGGCCGTTTACTTCCATGGTCTCGTAGGTTCCGGCAACTGGAAGGACGGTCCGCGGATCGGCGGTTCCGACAGATCGATCAACCGCGAGCGTCTCGAGGCGGGGGAGCTCGAGCGCGAACTGGACGATCCCTCGACCCTCCGTCATGCGGTATTCTCCGGGCTCGGCCGACTCTTGAGAGAACGCTCGCGCCGCCGCGCATTTTCTCCTTCCGTCGTGCAGCACATCCTGGTTCCCGACGGTTCGGGCGATCTTCTCGGAGAGATTAGGCCCGGCTTTCGAGTGCCGGAAGGCGCCGTGTTCGGTCTGATCCGCGGCGACGGCCCGAATTCGGTTCTCGCCCTGGTCAACGTGTCCTCGGAGCCGTCGACCTGCAATTTCGCGCGGGGATTCCATTCGACCGGCGGCTTCGCTTCGCAGGACGGAACGGAGCCGATAATCGACGCCGGGGACATCCAGCTTCCGCCCTGGGGATGGATCTGGATCGACGGAACCTATGAAGGGGGGTGAACCTTGTATCTCACCAGGACCCGCGACATACACCGCATCGGCTTCGTGTCCACGCGTTTCAAGGGCACGGACGGCGTATCGCTCGAAACCGAGAAATGGGCGACAGTGCTGGGACGAATGGGCTTCGAGTGCTTCTACTACTGCGGACTCTCCGACCGGCCGGTCGACCGCACGATGCTCGTCGACGAGGCCTACTTCGGCCATCCCGATGTGGCCGCCCTGCAGACGCTCTGCTTCGGCGTCACCGAGCGGGACGAGGAAATCACCGGCGAGATCCACTACCTCCGCCAGCTCCTCAAGAAATCCTTGTACTCGTTCATCGTGGATTTCCGCATCGATCTCCTCGTGATCGAAAATGCCCTGTCGATACCGATGAACATCCCCCTGGGTCTCGCGATCACCGAGGTGATAGCCGAGACGGGGATGCCGGCGATCGGGCACCACCACGACTTCTTCTGGGAGCGCCAGAGGTTCCTCATGAGCGGTGTCGACGACTACCTCGACATGGCCTTTCCCCCTCGGCTCCATTCGATCAACCACGTCGTCATCAACACCGAGGCCCGCGCCCAGCTCGGACGCCGCCGAGGCCTTTCGAGCACCGTCATACCGAACGTCTACGACTTCACGGCGCAGCCGCGGGGCATCGACGAGTACAATCGCACGCTCCGTGCCGACCTCGGCATGAGCGAGGGAGACTTCCTATTCCTCCAGCCGACGCGGGTCATAGCGCGCAAGGGCATCGAGCATGCCATCGAACTGGCGAGCCGCCTGCCCGAAAGGCGCGTCAAGCTCCTCGTGAGCCATCAGGAGCGCGACGAAGGTTCGGACTATTTCCGCAGGATCGTGGAGTATGCCGGATTCCTCAAGGTCGATCTCGTCGCCGGCTCGCTTCTCCTCGGCACCTCCCGCGGCACGAGACCGGAGGGGGGGAAGATATACGATCTCTGGGACTGCTATGCGAACGCAGACCTCGTCACCTACCCCTCGGCATTCGAAGGCTTCGGGAACGCGTTCATCGAGGCAATTTTCTACAGAAAGCCGATTATGGTGAATCGCTACTCCATTTTCGAGAGCGACATCGAACCGATAGGCTTCAAGACCGCTCTCATGGACACCTATATAACCGACGAGACGGTGCGTCACGTCCGCCGCTTCCTCGACGAGCCTGCGTTCCGCGACGAGGCGACCGAGCGCAATTTCGCTCTCGGAAAGAAGTACTTTTCCTACGAGCTCCTGGAGCAGAGGCTGCGGATCGTCATAATGAACTTCGGGATCTTCGGATAGCCGCATCCAAGGTTGGCTGCTCAAGAACCCTTCGGGATTCTTGAGCAGTCTCATGGCCGGACGTCGCGCTGGACAGAGTCCGGATAACCTGCGATCATCGAGAGGAGTGATGCCTGAGCGGGGTCCCGCCGTCACTCAGTCATTCGTCCGCCTGTTCTGGGCGGCGAATTTCATGCGGGAGCGGCGATGTCCTACATTTCGATAGCGTTCGTGTTGGGCTATCTCGTCATCGTCCTGGAACAGCGCCTACGCGTCGAAAAGGCCGCCACGGCGTTGATCCTCGGCTGCCTTCTCTGGGTCATTCTCGCGCTCACGGGGCGGGGCGGCCACGATCTTCTTCCCGCTCTCGGCGAGCGTCTCTCCGAGATCGCGGCGATCGTATTTTTCCTGCTCGGAGCCATGACCATCGTCGAAGTCATAGACGAGCACGACGGCTTCGAGATCATCACCTCCCGCATCGGGACCAGGAATCTCCGCAAGCTGCTGTGGATCGTCTCGCTCCTCGCGTTCTTCCTCTCGGCCTTGCTCGACAATCTGACCACAACGATCGTCATGATCGCCATGGCGCAGAAACTCGTCGCGAAAAAGGAGGACAGGCTCGTCTTCGCGGGGATGATCGTCGTCGCCGCGAACTCCGGCGGGGCCTTCTCGCCCATAGGCGACGTCACGACGACGATGCTCTGGATCGGCGGACGCATTTCGGCGGGCAGCATCATCGCCAAGCTCTTTATCCCGTCCCTCGTGAGTCTCCTCGTGCCCCTCGCCGCCATGACATTCCTCCTGAAGGGGGACGCGATGGGCGAAAGAACGGCCGGCGGCCGGGAAAGCTCCATTTCCGCGAGGGAGAGGGGCGCAGTGCTCCTCGTCGGCATCGCCCTGCTCGTCGGAGTCCCGGTCTTCAAAATGATCACGGGACTGCCCCCCTATCTCGGGATTCTGCTGGCCCTCGGAATCCTGTGGCTCGTCACGGAGCTCATGCACCGCAACAAGCCCGAACAGCTCCGTGCGGGGCTGGGACCGGCCAGCGCTTTCTCGGAGATCGACCTGCCGAGCCTGCTTTTCTTCCTCGGCATTCTCCTCGCCATAGCCGCCCTCGAATCGGCCGGCCTTCTCGCCTGGCTCTCCTCCTGGCTCGATGCAAGGATAGGCAATCAGAATATCATCATAATCATTCTGGGTTTCCTTTCCGCGATCGTCGACAATGTGCCTCTCGTTTCGGCCGCGATGGGCATGTTCGGGCTCGACAGATTCCCCATGGACCACAGACTCTGGGAGCTCCTCGCCTACTGCGCCGGCACAGGCGGAAGCATGCTGATCATAGGCTCGGCCGCCGGCGTCGCCGCCATGGGCGTCGAGCGAATATCCTTCGGCTGGTATCTGAAGCGCATAACGCCTTTCGCGGCGCTCGGATTCCTGGCGGGGGCTGCGGTCTATCTCGGCATCACCGATCTATTCTGACGCGCGCTTGTCCCGATCCCGCGCGACCCGTACACTGGAGGCAGCATGAAAAACCGACGGATGGGCGGGTTCAGACTTTTCCTCAGACGCATCGCGGGCATCGTTCGCCGGCTGTTCGGCGGCGCTCGGGCCCGGCGCATGCTGCGGGAGCTGAAGAAGGCGGATGTCGGGCTTTACGTCAACCGCATCGTCTCGGACGCCGTCCTGCTCAACCAAATCCCTTCTCCGAGCGACGCCGAGAAACTGCGCATGGACTTCATCATGGGGAGGCTCGCCGACTTCGGCATATCGAACAGCGCCGTCGACGAGTGGGGCAATATCGTCGCGCTGTTCCCGGCATTCGGCACGCGAAAGGACTTTCTGCTCCTGGTCGCCGAGGTCGGCGACGCGGACTACTCCACCCTGGACAGCGCGGTGCGGCTCACTTCCGAGCGCGCATCCGGCCAGGGTCTCGGCGAGACGAGTCTCGGCGCGGCGGCCCTTCTCGTCTTTGCGGAATACGCCCAAAGCACGGGATTCCACCTGGACAAGAATCTCATCGTCGCCTTCACTCGATCCTCCTCGGTCGACGAGAAAGAGGAAGGATTCCGGCATTTCCTCGAGGAATGGGGAGGGCGCGTTTCCTGCGGGATCGTCGTCAGAGGCACCGAGTTCGGAGTCGTCGAGAGTCGTCAGACGGGCTCCTACCGCCTGTCGATCACCGTCCGCACCGCGGAGCGTGAGCTTCTCGTCCCGGGAGGTGCGGCTTCGAAGGGCGCTTCGGCCGCCGCCGTTCTGGGATCGATCGCCTTCCAGATCGGCGGCGTGAGCTGGGAGACAGAGGCGGCCGCGACCGTCAATATCGCGCGAATGGAGTCGGGCGTCGGCTATGGCCATTGGCCCACCGAGGGCTCCATGGACATCGAAATCCTCGCGGAGGAAGAGCGCATGCTCGAAACCATAAAGAGCCTGGTCGCGGGAACCGCGGCCAGAGCCTCCACCGGCACCGGAGCGACCGTCGACATCGCCGTGCGCTCCAGGCATTCGGTCGGCGACTCCATGAAGAATGCGCCTCTCACCGACGCGTTGCGTGCAACATTATCCACACTCAAGGCAAAACCCGATATAGGCATAATCTCCGAAAAAGTGTCGATGCTCAACGACTTCGGCATCCCCGGCGTCGCGCTCGGCCTGACGCGCGGGAAAAAGAATTCGGAAGAAGACTATATCGAGCTGGGACCCCTCGAGGTCGGATTCAGACAGCTTCTCCTCATGGTCGAGCGCTGTTCGAACATGCCGGACATGAAGGGGGGCTCGGAATCATGACAGACGGCGATTTCATCCTTCGCAACAGCTTTCACAGCGGCGAGTTCAAGGACAAGAAAGCCCTCGTCGAACTCAAAGAAAAGAAGGGACTTCACATATCGCTCGCCTTCCCCACGCTCAACGAAGAGGCCACGATAGCCAAGGAGATCCTCGTCCTCAAGACCGAACTCATGGACCGCTTTCCCCTCCTCGACGAAATCGTCGTCATCGACTCGGGCTCGACCGACCACACGCGCGAGATCGCCACAAAATTCGGGGCCAAGGTCCATGTGTCGGCCGAGGTTCTCGCCCAGTACGGGACATTTCGGGGCAAGGGCGAAAATCTCTGGAAAAGTCTCTACGTTCTGGCCGGCGACATCATCGTCTGGATCGATGCGGACATAGTCAATATCGATCCGAAGTTTCTGTACGGCCTCGTGGGACCCCTGCTCCGCAACGACGAAATCGGCTATGTAAAGGCCTTCTACAAACGCCCCATCCGTTCCGCGGCCGGGCTCGCCGCCGGCGGAGGAGGCAGGGTCACCGAGATCCTCGTCCGACCCCTGTTCTCCCTGCTCTACCCCGAGCTTGCGCAGCTCGTGCAGCCCTTGAGCGGAGAGTACGCGGGCCGGCGCGTGATCCTCGAACAGCTCCCCTTCTCCGTCGGCTATGGAGTCGAGGTCGGACATCTCATCGATATCTACCACAATCTCGGTCCGGGCGTCATCGCGCAGGTGGACATGGATCTCCGAATTCACCGAAATCAGTCCATCGAAGCCCTGAGTCGAATGTCGTTCGGCATACTCAGCACCTTCATCAACCGCCTCCAACGGTACGGCGAAGCCAAGATATTGAAAGAGTTGGGTACCCGGCACATCGCACTGGCCGACGAGGGCGAGCGGCTCGAGCTCCTCCACACCGAGATCGCGACCACCGAGAGACCGCCAATGCGGACGATCGACGAATACATGAAGAAGTTCTACAAGCGCAAGGCCGTTTCCCCGAGTCCTCAGGCGGATCGCTAGCGGAGACCGGTCAGCACTGCGAAATCGTCCAGCGATGCGACCAGGCTGTCCGGCTCGACGGAGCCGGAAGCCGTCGAGGGCCGGAAAGAGCGTTCGTCTCCGGCGAAAAACACGGTCATGAATCCCGCCTCCGAGGCCGGAACTATGTCATTGTCGAAGCTGTTGCCGAGGTATGCGGCGTCTTCGGCGTCGATGCCCATTCGGGCCAGAGCCGCGGCCGCCCTGTCGAACGCCTCGCGGTCGGGTTTTGCGACCCCCAGCGAGTATGAAAAGAATGTCAGTTCCCGAAGAAAGGGCCCCGTCGCCACGCTCAGTCCGAAATGGGCCTCGAGCAGGAAAGGGGTATAGAACTGGGCGTTGGAGACGAGACCTGCAGGCCTTCCGTCCCGCCCAAGATCTTCGAGAATTCCTGCGGCGCCGGGCATGGGAGCGCAAGGGTTGAGCGAGGTTTCCAAGAGAACCGCCAAGCGACGCAGTGTCCCGGCCGGCAACCAAGGAAAGCGCTGCACCAGGAGACCCTCGATGTCCACCTCGGGGAAGGGATGCGTCGAGCGTCGCCTGTCGTTGGCCGCCTCGATTTGAGCGCCCACTTCCCGTGCGAATGCCTGTGCTCCGCCCGGCATGCCGAGCGAAGCCAATTCCGATTCCAGGGCGGAGCTGGCCCTCCCCGAAGCACCGCGGGCCTCCGACAGCCCCGAAAGCGGATCGCCTCCCGCGGCGCTCGCAAGAAGGGTCCCGTACACATCGAAGAGCAGGGCGCGAGGGCGGCGAGGGAGAGGCGCCGAAAGAACCCGATGCAGTCTTGGGTCGAGCTCGGGAAGGCGCGGGGGCAAGGATTCGGGCGAGAGTGTGCGCAGGAGCTCCACGAGTTCGAGCGCCTCCTCGTGGTCCAACGAGCTCACGACGCCGCCAGGAAGAAGGACTCGGGCCTCAGATAGCTCTTGAGGAGAGCCCGTCGATCTATGGAGCCGCCGGTACCCTCCGAAAGGGCGTCCCGGTAGGCCAGCTTCAGGCGCTCGGCATAGGTCTCTTCGGAATAGGCCGCGGCGAGAACGGCGCGTTGTTCCTCCGTTTTTTCGCGGCTTAGACCGACCGCGAAGACAGCCGGCAGAAAGGGATTGAGCTCGCACAGGCTCCGCTCCAGGGATCGATCCGAGTCGAGCCCGACGAGCAGCCTCGATTGCAGGCCTTCGTCGAGCGCACCGAAATCGACCCAGTCGCCTTCGAAGCGCCGTGCCAACGCGGCTAGGATATCTTCGAAGTCCCGGAGCGCGGAGGTTCCGCCGGCTGCGAAGGACGGGGAATAGGCTCGTCGAAACGCTTCGATCCTGAGATCGACGGATTCGCGCAGACTCTTCGGCGATATGGCTGCTAGCGGAATGCGGATGTCCCGATAGAGTCCGGGAAGCTCTATGCCGTCGGCGCGGAAGTCCGCGACTACATGAGGGATCTCGCGCCCGGCCACGGGAATGCCCCGGGCCAGCGGGTCCAGGTAGGAATAGCCGAAACCCTCCTTCACCGAAGTGGTGAGGACGCAGAACGAGGATCGGTACAGATCCGAAAGCTGCGCCGCGAGCCCCGCCTCGAAGCGGACGCGCAGCGAGCGCTCCGCCGCCAGCTTTTTCCACGCCGAGTAGGTCGGCAGATCGCGCTCGTTCGTGGGCGGAAGAGTCACCGCCAGGTCCGCCCCCTCGGGAAGAAAGCGGGACAGGAGGAGAACCTCGCCCAGGTTTTTTCGTCGTATCGCACGGACGGGATAGAGAACCGTGCGTCTTCCCCGTCTCATCTCCTCGCGCCAACCCCGGCGCGCATCGAATTCCGAGGGCAGCGCGACCGGGTTGGGCAGCAGGTGGACATGACGCGGATCGAGGCCCGAGGCGACGAGAGCGTCGCGGTCCCGCCTGTTTATCGCCGCGTAGGCGCAGGACGCCGGATAGTCCCCGAAGGCGGAGTAGACCTCGGGCCTGAAATCCTCGGCGAAATCGTGCGCCTGCACCAGGAGGCGTCGGCCGCGGCGCTGGAGCTCGGAGAGCGCCCCGAGGAAAGCCCCGTTTTTCGCGATGAGAGGATTGTGGACGTGAAGAAGATCGCAGCCGCCTGGGAAGGCTGCATCGAGGGCCCGCTCGATCTCGTCGGCCAAGGCGGCTTCCTTCGCTGCGGCAGGCGTCGCGGCAGGGACCATCGCGGCGGCGGCAGCGCGCGGTCCGACCGCGTCCCGCGAAACTCGCCATGGGCGTGCCGCGTAGTCGAGCCCGGGCACGACTTTCACGGACGCGCCCATAGGGGTTGCCGGCTGTGTCCCGGACAGTATGACGACACGATCGGAAGAAGAAAACCGCGCGAGCGCATCGGCCTGAGCGCGCACCACCGAAGTCACGCCGCCCGATCTGAGGTGATAATGAAGAATGGCGATGTTCACTTCAGCCGTAGGATACCATCGTGGCCCGGGCAGGGAAAGGGCGGCGTCCGACCGGACAAGCGAAACGAATCGCAGCCGCAGAGATTAGGGACAGAATTGAGCCACAGAGGCACAGAGATGAGAGAGGTAGTAAAAAGGCCTTCGTTGGTGGCAAAACATACGCTGCCGCAGATACTGCGAAAGACGAAAAGCGGGGATCGAGAAGCGGCAGGCGGACAAGGCAGGAGCCAATGAACGTAGACTTGCGCCCGCCCGCTACGACAAGCCTGGCTGGCCTGAGCATGCCGCGCTTTCGACACGCCACGTAGGGTGGTGGGTGGCACCGAGCGAGGCGCCGCGAGCGCAACATAGTCACTAATAAGCTCGCGACGCATCGATCGGTGGCAGGACCCGCCCTACATTGTGTTCTCCAAAAGCGCTAGCTGCTCAGAGATAGGCGACTTCGCCGTGCTCTATCAGGTCGAGTCCCTCGAGTTCTTCCTTTTCGCTCACCCGTACCGGCGTGATCTTGTTTATGATCCACAGCATGAACAGCGTGAAGAGGAAACCATAGACCGCGACGCCGACGGCCGAGGAGAATTGTTTCCAGAAGAAATCGGCGTGACCGTCGATGAGGCCGGAGGCGAGGGCCGCGGGGTCGTGGCCGGGGAAGGTGACGGCTGCGGTGCCGAGCACGCCGAGGAGAACGGTGCCGAGGAAGCCGCCGACTCCGTGGACGCCGAACACGTCGAGCGCATCGTCGAGGCCGGCGTTGTTCTTGATCGTGACGGCGATGTAGCTGGCAACCGAGGCCAGGATGCCGATGAGGACTGCGGAGGCGGGGGTCACAAAGCCGGCGCAGGGAGTGACGCAGGCGAGACCCGCGACCATGCCGGTCAGGAAGCCCGAGAACTTGGGCTTGCGCTTGAAGACCCAGTCGAGAAGGAGCCAGGTGGGCCCTGCGAAGGAGGCGGCGAAGTCGGTGTTGATGAAGGCCGCGGTGGTGATCGGGTCGACGGCGAACTCGGAGCCCGCGTTGAAGCCGTACCAGCCGAACCAGAGGATGGCGGTGCCGAGGGCGACGAAGGGCAGGTTGTGCATGCCCTGATCCTCGACCTTGCGCCTGCCGACGAAGATCACCGATGCGAAGGCTGCGAAGCCGGCGGAGACGTGGACGACCATACCGCCAGCGAAGTCCTTGACGCCCCAGACGGCGAGAAGACCGCCGCCCCAGATGAGGTGCACGAGGGGGAAGTAGACGAGGGTGAGCCAGGCCACGAGGAAGATGAGGAAGGCCGGGAAGCGGACGCGGTTCGTGAAGGCGCCGGTGATGAGGGCCGGCGTGATGATGGCGAACATCATCTGGTAGGCCACCTGCACGAACATGGGAATGTGGGGATTCATCGTGCTCGGGTCCATGAGGTTGACGCCGACGAGGAAGGATTCCTTGAAGTTGCCGATGATGCCGAGGATGTCGCCGTTGCCGTAGCTGCCCGAGAAGCACATCGAGAAGCCGTACAGATACCAGATCACGGTCGTCACGCAGAGCGAGGCGAAGCTCTGGAACATTATGGTGAGAACGTTCTTGCGGCCTACGAGGCCGCCGTAGAAGAAGGCCAGCCCCGGCGTCATGAACATGACGAGGGTGGCGGCTATGAGCATGAAGCCCGTGCTCGCAAAATCGATTTGCATGATGGATTCTCCTTGTTTTCCGGTCGCGCCGCCGCCGAAGGGATGCGCGGTCGGCGCCGAACGTCATTATGCGCCGGCGCCCTGCCGGCGGGCGGTCGAAATGCTTCGAGCGTTCCGACGACCCGCCCGGGCGCCCCCTTTCTCCCGCGCTAGTCCCATTCGTCACGGGGCGGGAGGAAGTCCCCGGAGGGAGGAGCTCGTGGCGATCGGGCGCTCCGGGAGCGGCGCCGGTGCGAAGTCTGGCCGTTCCGACGCCCCACCCGGAGCTCGGATTCGACCCCGACGGGACGGCCGTCGAAGACGATGGCCGCGGAATCGGCCGTATGCGGGCCCGAGCCGCTGAAGACAAACTCGGAAGAAGCCGCGGAATTTCGCCGTTCGCCCGACACGAAGCTCGGGGACGGCTGGCCGAGAGCGAGGACAACTGCCTGGAGGGCCCTGAGTAGCCGGGCGAGGTCGAACTCCGTCAACAGGGAAGGCACGAAACTCGAGCTGAGAAGGAGAAATAGAAGCACGGGACCGGCCCTGTCGATGCGCGCCCGCCTCCGTGCCGAGGACGACGCGCAGCCGCCGTCGGTCGAGAAGCGCCACCGTTCGCAGGGCGGAACGTAGCCCACGCGTATGCGCTCGGGAGAAGCGACGATCACGCTTCTCCCTCCGACCGGAGCACGTTGTACGAATCGGGTTCTACGTCCAGCCTGAAGGGAAAATCCGCCGGGCCCAGCTCGAGCACCTCGCCGTCTGCCTGGAAAAGAATGCGCTCGCCGTAATCCAGTTCGAGGCGAGATGCGCGGAAAAGGTCCACGATCGGCAAGCCGCGATGCAGCCCGCGCTCGATCCTGCCCTTCGCCGCGAGCTTGGCGAAAAAACCGGTCGTGAAGATGGCGCAGACGTTGTCCTCGTCGGGCAGAATTCGCTTGTTGGATCCGTACTGACGGTTGCCGCTCGCTCCGACCGCGACGAGAAGGCAGGTCTTCCGGAAGTCGCGAGCCGAGTCGCCCGCGGCGTCCCAGGCGCGTATGCCCATCGGAGCGAGGCGGAAAACGCGATCGTACAGGACGGTGGAGAGATCGACCCACAGCTTGTAGGAGTCGCCCGGGAACGCGGACTTGAGTCTGTTAGTCATATGGGCCACGTAGGCGTCGAGACCGAAGCTCACGATGTTGAAAGCCCAGAATGGGCCGCGCCCGCTCGACTCCGCTGCCCTGCAGCGAATCGCCGGACGGGACTCGGCCCTGCAGGGAGACAGCAGGCGGCCGAGGCTCTCGGTGAGGTTCCGGCCCTCGGAGCCGTCGTTGCCCGTGCCGAAGGGAAGACGCAGGACGAGGAAGCGCGACCGAAGAGCAGGCTCGAGCTCCATGAGCGCCGACACGAGCTCGAGCGAGGTGCCGTCGCCCCCCGCCGTCATGAGAAGATACCGCCCGGCTTTCCGTCCCCGGCCGTCGAGCGAAGCCCCGATATAGTCGCGTGCGAGCGCGGCCCCGTGCCCCGATCGATCGGTGAGCGCGAGCGCGAGCGGAACGGCATCGGGTCTGGGATCCATGGATTCGGATCGAGCGGAGAGAGCTTTCAGTTCGGCCCGACGCTTTCGCGCGAACGAGGGTCGCATGAAACCGCCCGCCTTGGGATTGGCTACGAGGAGTGCGCCCGCGAGATCACCGGGCAGAGCGGGGGATCGGTTCAAGATTCGTTCGATCCCGGCGGCGAGCTCATCGGGGCGCATAGCGGGGGAAGTGTAAACCGTAAATCGAGTCCTGTCCATGAAGAACCTCGAGTCGCGGTTTGTCTTCGCGCGGAACTCGGATATACTTGGAGTTCACCGAAGGTGGCGCCGGCTGCGACGGCGCTCGCGAATGGGTTCGAAATAGGAGGAGGTCGTCCATGACGAACGAACATATTCTCGCGGCTATCAAAACGGGCATGAAGGGAGAATACGACAGCGTTACTGTCTACGAAAACGCGGCCTCTTTCGCCGAGGGAGAGCTGCGCGATTTCTTTCTCGAGCGCGCCGACGAGGAGAAGCGGCACTACAATTGGCTCCTCTCGTATCATAAGGAAGTATCCACGGGCAATGATCCCGAAAAGGATCTCATTCAAGGGGAAGAGCCGGCGAAGAGCCCCATCATCACGGAGGAATTCCTCAAACGGATCGGCTCGAGCAAACAGCTTTCGGCGGCGATAGCCAGCGCCATCCTTCTCGAGGCGACCTCCGTCCGCCATTACGGGAAATGCGCCGAAGAGAGTCTCCATCCCGTCCTCAAGTACTTTTACGAGAAGCTGGCAGCTTGGGAAGATCGGCACTATCACGACTTGCTGCGCATACAGGAAGAGTCCGAACGCTATTTCTGGGACGCGAACAACTGGCGGCCCTTCTAATCCAGTCGAGGCCGGTCAAGCGACGACTCTTCCCCGCCGATACTGGATGGGGGATATCTATGAAAGTCTTATGCATCGCCCAGCAGAAGGGCGGAGTCTGCAAGACCACCACCGCCCTCTCGCTCTCGGCGGCATGGGCCGCCGGAGGCAAGCGCATCCTCATGCTGGACCTCGACCCGCAGGCCAACCTCACGCGGAACATTCTCGACTACGAAAGCCTGAAGGCCGACATTTCGCAGATATACGCAGGCAAGATGCGCCTCTCCGAGGCGGTCACTCCGACCTCCTCCGACAATCTTTATCTCGTACCTGCCCGGACGGCCCTCAATCGGATCGAAAACCTGGAACGGAGCCTCTCCACCTACACGACGCTGCGCCGCGAGATCCCCAGGCTCGCCGAAGCATACGACTGCGTCGTCATCGACACGCCGCCCTCGCTGGGACTCTTCACCGTTTCGGCCCTCCTCGCGGCGACGCATGTGCTCGTCCCGGTGCAGCCCACCTTCTTCTGCCAGGAGGGCCTCGGAGACCTCAACCAGACCATCGTCGAAGCGAGGGAGAACAACGCGTCTCTGGTCTCCGTGCGCTATTTCATGACTCTCTTCGACAAGCGGACCGTAATCAGCCAGGAACTGGCCGGGCTCCTGCGCGAGCGGCTGGGCAAGAGCCTCTTCACGACGATGATCCGCAAGAACATCGCCGTCGAGGAGAGCCAGTACGCCCAGAAGACCATTTTCGACTATGCGCCGAAATCGCCGGGCGCCCAGGATTACCGCGCTCTAGCCAAGGAAGTGGCCGCATGGCTCGAAAACGCCTGATAAGAGGCGCAAACGCCACGCGCGTCGAGGAACGAATCGCACGGGTGCCCGAGGATATCGAGGCGGAGTCGAACATCTTTCGCGCGCTCAAGGAACTGGAAGGCTCCCCCCCCGATGCGCCGCTTCAGGCTCCGGCTTCCCTCCCGGCCCCCGGATCGAAGCGCACGCCGCGCGCCGCCAAGCGCCCGGCGCGACGGGCGATCGCGTCGCAGCCGCCCGCGGCGCCGATCATATCCGCCGCGGAGCCCCAAGGCGAGCTCAGGCCGCGCAAACGGATCGGACCTTCCGATTTCAGCGCGGCGGAGCGGGAAGCGATCGTGCGCTGCTGCGCCGACTACCGCAATCGACTGCCCATCTATCTCATGGCCGTGCAGAAAGAAGTCGAGATCATCGATTCCGTGATCGAAAAGTGCAGCCTGGCGGACAAGGATAGAAGAAAGCCCTGACTCGAAGCTATCGTCGCGTGCCCGCCTCGATCTCGTCCACGAAGGTCCCCAGATCCGCATAGTAATTGTCGGCGTAGCGATCGAAGGGCGGAATATGACGTACGCGAGGATAGCTGTATATCTTGGCTCCGCCCGAAGCCAGAGCCTCGCGGAGAGGCGCGCTCACGAGCGAGTCCTCCTCGCCGGCGAATATCGCCACCGGCGCTCCGAGCTCCGGAGCGAGCGTGGCGGGGCTTTCGGAATGCAGTGTCTTGATGTCTCGCTTGAGAAATTTCGCGACGTGGACCGCGGCGCCCATCGGCTCGTCGAGCAGCTCCGGCTTCCCGCTCATGCTTTCGCGCGTGAGGTTCATTTCGGCGATCGCGCCGAAAAGGCAGCGCGGCATTTTTATGCCGGCCGGCGGATAATCGAGAACGGGAGAGACCAGTGCGACCGCCGCGAGACCTTCATGGCGGTGGAAGGCCGGAGCCAGGGCCGCGTTGAACGATTGCGTCAAGAGATAGAGCGGCAGTCCCGTGCGCGAGCGCAGCGAGACCGCGTAGGCGGCGACCGCCTGCCTGAGCGAGCCTATGTCCGCGCGCGGTTTGTCGGAAGAAGCGAAGCCCAGCTCGATCGAATGCACCAGGAAGCCCCGCTCGAGAAGGAAGTCGAGAAGCCTTTTGTCGCGACCGAGGGGCCAGAAGGGGAATCCGAGGACGAGGGCCAGGCGGCGATACCCGCTATCGCGCAACTCCCACATGTGGCTTCGATAGACGCCTCCGTCCGGCGCGGTGAAATTGCTGGCAATGTGGTTCATGGGACCCTCCGTCATGATTTTAGAGCGAGCGGAGCTTCGGCGCAATGGCGAATCGTCGCGAGCGTCGTCGCAAGCGACGCGCGGTTGCGCGAGTCCGCCTCTGCGGCTATAGTGCTTCTGGCGGGCCGTCCGAACGCTCGAAGCATTTCAACGGCTCGCCGGAAAGGGACGAAGGGATGAACATCGCCCTCGACGCCGACCCCGATCTCGCGACGCTCGTCGCGGAACGCTTCAGCGCCAGGGGACACGCATGCATCCGGGCGGAGCGCGAGCTGCCCTCCGAATCGGACTGTCTCGTCATCGTCGGCGAGAGGCCGGTTTCCGCAACGCTCGCGGCGGAAGCCGAAGCCGCGGAGCTGCCCGTTCTCAGACTCGCCGTCGAGGGCGTCGGCGAGTCGGCGGCGGCGGCGGCCTGGGGGCTCGCTCGCGCCGACGATTACTTCATCGACGCGGCTCGCTCCGACGCGCGAGTCAGGCGGCTGGAAGACATCCGCATCAAAATGGCCGAACAGCGCAACGCCGAGCTGGCGGGAGCGAACGAGCTTCTCGAGCGCCGCGCCGCCGATCTCGACGAGGCGCTCAAGCTCCTCGCCAGCGCCAATCGGCAGCTCATAGACGAGCTCAATCTCGCCAGCGAGCTGCAGAAGAGCCTCCTGCCCAAGGCGTATCCCACGGACGCTCCCCTGGAATTCGCCCGCAAATTCATTCCCCTCGACAAGATAGGCGGCGATTTTTTCGACGTCGTCCGCATCGACGACCGCATCCTCGCGCTGGTCATCGCCGACGTTTCGGGTCACGGAGTCGGTCCGGCCCTCGTAACCGCCATGTTCAAGAGCTCCTTCGGTCTCGTAAGCAAGACCGTCCGTTCGCCGGCCGAGCTCATGTCCGCTCTCAACGCGGAGATGAACAACTTCCTGACGACCGGTCACTACGTCACTGCCTTCACGGCCTTCATCGACATGGAGTCGCTCGAGATGCGCTACTGCAGCGCGGGCCACCCCAACCAGCTTCTCGTCAGGGCCGACGGCAGCTCGGAAGAGCTCGCCACCATGGGTTTTCTTCTCGGGATGATCTCCGACATGGACTACGAGGAGAAGGCCCTGACGCTGGGGCCCGGCGACACGCTCATTCTCTTCACCGACGGCGTCTTCGAGTCCGCGAACAGATACGGCGACATGTTCGGCCGCGAAGGGATCCTGCGCTCGGCCGCCAAACGATCCGGATCCGGGCCCGGCGAGCTTTCGAACGGCCTGTTTTCCGATCTTCTCGAATGGACGGAAGGCACCGAACCCGCCGACGACGTGACCATTCTCATGGCCCAGGTGCTAGAGTCGCTCTGACTAGCCCCGATCCGCGAGGCGGATGCCGACCTGGCCGCAGGTGACGCTTTCCATATCGACGCGGGCGCTCACTTTGAGCGCTCCCGCGCCCGACATCCACGACCCTCCCCTCGCCACTCTGTATTCGCCTTCCGCGGGGCCGGCGGGATCGACCGCCTCGTTCGAGGAGTAAGGCTCATACCAGTCGCTCGTCCATTCGAACAGATTTCCCGCCATGTCGTAGAGTCCGAAGCCGTTCGCCTCGAAGTTCCGGACGGGCGTCGTCCCTCTATACTGTTTGGCCAGGTTGGCGAGCTTGTCGTTCATCTGGTCGCCGTTGGGATACTTCTTGCCGACGAGCGTGCCGCGGGCGGCGTACTCCCACTCGGCTTCGGTCGGAAGTCTCTTGCCGATCCATGCCGCGAAGGCCTGCGCGGCATGATAAGAAACGAAGGCGACCGGATGCTCTTCCTTGCCTTCGGGATACCGATCGCCCGTCCAGTCGGAGAGATAGCTTTCGTCGCGGAGCTCCGCGTCGGCCCGATCTTTCGACCACTGGGGCTGGGCCCGCACGAAGAGAGCGTACTCCCTGTTCGTGACGAGATGGTCACAGACGCGATAGGCGGACAAGCTCACCTTGTGAGGAGGCTTTTCCGCATCCGATCCCGAATCCGAGCCCATGATGAAGGACCCGGCGGCTATGGGTCGCATGGTTTCATCTATCGCGGCGAGCGCCTCGGCGCGCAGAGCGTCGGAGGAGGCGGCTTCGGCGGGGGGAGGCGCCTCATCGGGAGCCGCGCTCGGGACCGGCACCGCTGCTTCGGACTCCCGGCGCGCCGCAGGGCGCCGGACGGCGTCGGCCTCCGCCGGGAAGGGGGCGGCTGCCAACGGGACCGGCGCGGCCTCCGTTTCCACGGCCGAGCCGAAACCGGCCGCCCCGAGCAGCAGGGAAAGCTCGGAGCCCAAGGAGCGCCCCGAACCCGTCATCACCGCGCGAAGCTCGTCGCCGAAACCGGAGAGCTCCTCCGCCGATGCCGTTTCGACGAAGAATCGCAGGTCCTGCAGGAGGCGAATTTTGCGCTGCAGCGCGGCCATTTGAAACTCGAGAGTCTGAAGATGGTCCATTGCCGCGAATTCTGATGCTACGCCGGGTGCCGAGTCAAAGCCTGAATCACGTATCGTGCCAAAAATTTGACAAGCCATTTTTCGAGCGTATAATTCCCCTTATGAGCATCGAAGCTGCCGACCTCAAGAAGCTTGTCAAAATAGTCAAGCAATACGAGGTCATCTATGGCGGTGGGATAAGCACGAGCGACGCTGCCGTCCGCGAGGAATGCGAATCCCTCGTGGCCCGCCTCGAGACCGAGCTCGGCCCGGCGCCGCGCGGCAGACGCGGCGCCCGCGCAGCAGAGTCCTTGCCCTCCCTGGTCGAAGTGAAAAAGGCCAGGCGCGAGGAAAAGCCCGTCCGCCCGCTTCGCTCGCGCGCGAACGAGCTGGCGGGGCTCGCCGCTTCGGCGAGGCGATCCCGCGCATCCAAAACCGAACCTTCCGCTCCCGACAAGGCTGCCCAACGCGAGCCTCCGCGGGGCAAGGGAGCGCCCGCAAAGGCGGCTTCTGTGACCGCGGGGAAACCGGCCGGCGGCAAGCCCGCGGGGAAAGTCGCCCGAGCGGCGCAGCGGGGAAAAACGGGCGGCCGGGCATCGGCCGCTTCCGCCAAAGACGAGGCGGAGCGCGGTTCGCGCCGTACGACCCTGTCCGAGGACGTCGAGCTCATTTCCGAGCTCCGCAGCGCAAACAAGGGAGCGGCCAGAGCCGCGGCCGAACGCGCCGACCGCCTCGCCGGTCCGGCGCGTTCGGCCGACGAATCGGCCGCCGAAGAACCCCGAAAACGCTTCGCCGCTCAGCATCTTTTCGACGCGTTCAGGCAGAATAAGCTGCCCAAGTACGGCGGCTTCATAGTATGCGTGCGCTTTTCGGGCGAAGTCGGCTATACGGTCGTCGAACTGATAGGCTACGAGAACCTTCAGGACATCTATCCGGAAGGTGAGACCCTCGTCTTCAAGACCGTCGGGTGCAAACTCTACGCCATCGTGGAGCCGCCCTCGTTCCTCCTGAAGAGCGTGGAGCCGGTAAACCGGCCTTCGGACCAGATGGTGCCCTACCGTTTCTCCGAGCTTCTGCATATAACGACGAAGCGCCTGCAGAACGTCTATGTGGGACGGAAGCCGGTGTTCATGCCGACGAGCTTCTCGGTCCTGCGCCCGGAGGGCGACGATCTCGCGGTGCTTTTCTACGACATCGCCGACGTTTACAGCAACATCCAGGATTTTCTCATCATGCTCCTACGGGACAGATTGAACGTGCCGGTGACCGATTCGCGCAAGATCGCCGAAGTCGTGGCGCGCGGTATTCGCGAGTTCCGCCTGTGGTTGGATGAAGCCTGAATAAAAGGGAAGGAAACACGTTCATGGCCGCCGACGCAGTACCGGACATTCTCCTCACGGGTTTCGCCGATGGCGACCGCTTTGCCCTGGTCGAATCTCTCGGCAAGCTCGGCAAGTCCTCAGTCCCCGGCGACCCGGTCAACGATCCCCTATCCTCTTTCGTCCTGGCCGCGGCCTACGACGAGCCCGGCCTGCGAGCCGCGCGAGCCTCGGCGCTCGAAGACGGCCGCCCCTGGTGCTTCGTCGTTCCCGCCTCCGAGCGCTCTCTCTTTGCGGCGGCAGCGGCGGCGCGCGAGGGCAGGCTTCTCCTTCTCCCGGTCGAGGAGCGCGAGCTGCGACGTGCCCTCGTCGCCCTGACCGAGGACGAAAGGGAGCGGAGCGCCGGCGGCGCCGCTTTTGCAGGGCTCCGAACCATGGCTGCTTCCTTTTCCTGGAAGACGAAAGAGTTCGACGTGAGCCGGGTGTGCAGGCGCCTCGCCCATCTTCTCGCGGAATGCGGCTATTATCCGGGGCCCGGCGCCGAAGACGAGTGCGCTCTCGCCCTCGAGGAGGCCGTCGTGAACGCGGTGGAGCACGGGAATCTCGAACTCGATTCCTCTCTGCGCTCCGACGACCCCCTCCTGGAGGACTCATACGAAGCGGAACGGAAGCGCAAGCTGGACGATCCGGCCTTCGGCGGCAGGAGAATATCGATCGAGCTCGCCGTGGAGGGGCAAGCCGCCACCCTGGTCCTTTCCGACGAGGGCCCCGGCTTCGATACCTCGGCGATGAGCCACGAACCCTCGGGGTTCGACGTTTCGGGCAAGGGCTTATGGCTCATCAAAAGGCCCTTCGACGAGGTTTCGTACAACGACAAAGGGAACAAGCTTACGCTCGTGAAGCGCAAGCCGCGGCCGTGATGAACGGTCGTTACATGGAGGTAGTATGGATTTCAGCGACAAGGAACTCAAGGTAGTGCTCCAGGCGCTCTACCGTTTCCGCGGCGAGGTGTCCGGCTTCAGCCAGACCGAACAGAACAAGCTCGGGCTGGTCGAGGGCGTGATCGGTAAGATCGAAGGGAAGGTCGGCACCGCGAAGGCGGAAAAGACCCGCTTCGACCGCGAGATGGAAGAGAGCCTCGCCGTTCTCAGCACGGGCAGGGCGGGCACGGCGAAGGCCGCCGCCGCCGCGGCAAAAAAGGAAACGGACGCGAGCGCGGCCAAAGCCGCGAAAAGCGCGCCCAAGCTTGACAGGAAAGCCGCCGCGCCTAAGGTTAATGGCAGCGCCGCGCCCAAGGGCACGAAGGCCGCGGCGCCCAAAATAAAGAAAGCAGCAGGACCGACCAAGGCCGGTGCCGCGAAGAACAAGGCGAAGTGACAAACACAAGGAGGGACAATGGCTACCACAAAAGCTGAAGAGCAGGCACGGCTCTGGACCCGCGAGAACATAATGTCCGTGGAGAATCGCATTCTCCAGCAGGTCATGTCGTCGCGCACCCCCGAAGCAGTCGAAGCGGCGATCGCCTATACGCGATTCCTGCGCCTCTCGGGACTCACGTCCGACAACTATCCGCTCTTTCTCAAGATGCTCGAGATCGAGAATCATTGGGTTCTCGATGCATTGATCGGCGACGAGGATCCTTTCCTCTTCCTATCGACGATCCAGCCCAATCGCTACGTAATCTCCAAGTGCTTCACCCTGCTCACTCGCTGGCATCCGGGTGGAATCTATCCCAAGACCCTCTCCATCGCTCTCGGCGTTCTCCAGAACGCGTTCAGCTCGCCCAAGGACGGCTACAAGATCTATCCGCTCACCATCGCGGACGTGGACAACCTCGGCAAGCATCTCGAGAAGGAGAAGGGACAGAACTATCCCTTGAACCGCTGCATCCTCGATATCCTCGACCGGATCGGGTCTCTCCAGGGCCTCGGTTGGGACGAGTCCATGGAGGAAGTCTCCAGGCAGGCCATCCGCATCCGGAGCTTCTTCTTCGACAGCGCGAAGAAGCTCGAAGACGGCATTCCACAAGTCCTCCTGGTTCGCGGCGACTATCTCAAGGACGAGATAACGCCGAGAACGCTCTTTGTCGAGGACATCGACATGGCCCTGCGCCACGATTAAGGGACCGAAGGAGAAACCATGGACGAAGTAATCGTTAACGACAGCTGGTCCGAGGACCAGATCAACGGCATCGAAAATCGCCTCCTCCAGGGCATCATCGGATGCAGAACCTACGAGGCCGTCGAGGCGGCGATCACCTATGCATCCTTCCTCAACACGGTCGGCCTCACGCCCGAGAATTACCCCGTATTTCTCAGAATGCTCGAAATCGAGAACCACTGGGTCATCGATTCCCTGATAGGGGACACCGATCCCTTCCTTCTCCTTTCTCCCGTCCAGCCCAACAGATTCATCATCGGCAAGATCTTCGCCATGATGACCAAGTGGCACAAGGGCGGCATCTATCCCAAGAACCTCTCGGTCATCCTCGGCGTCCTCCAGTCCAACTATTCCTCGCCGCGCGACGGCTACCGCATCTATCCCCTCTCCATCGCGGATCTCAACGGACTGGCGAAGCACCTCGACAAGGAGAAGGGCCAGGAAGACCCCCTCGATCGGACGATTCTCAACATACTCGACAGGGTGGCCCAGCTCGAAGGAGTGGGTACGGATGCCGATATGGAAGAGACGGCCATCCACGCCTCGGCCATCCGCAACGCGTTCTTCGACGATCGCAAGCGGATGGAAGACGTGATCCCGCCCGTGCTCCTCGTCAAGGCGAGCTATCATGAGAAAGAGGTCGCGCCGCGCAAGCTCGTCCCCATCAAGGAAATCGAAAAGAAAGAGAAGGAGAAGGGGAAGTAAGTGGACCGAATAGAGCGCATCGCGAACGCTCTGCGCTCGCTCGATCTCGGAGCGGGCGTGACCGTCGAGGGACGCACCTATGTGGGTCCTTCGGAGGCCATGGCCCGCCTCGGCGAGCTCGAGGGCATCGCCGCGTCACTGTCTTCCCGCGATCTCTTCGCACTCTACGACAAGGTGGTCGCCCACGACGGCATCTTCGACGAGGACATCAACGCCTCGGGCCGCTATTTCGCCTACCTCGCCTTCGAGCTCAAGGGGACGACGCCGGAGGAAAAGGAAAATCTTCTCGCGTCGACCCTGGGCGAGCTCGTGGAAAAGTACGGCAAGGATGCCGTGCTCAAGTATGTACCCAAGCGCATCGCGGGGAGGCAGATCACCGAGTCGCTCACGCTACGCCCCGAAAACGAAGAGTATCCGGCCTATTACTCCAAGACTCGGACGGCCTATGCGGAACGCATGGCCCAGGAAGAATTGCCCAAGGCGGTGCTCGCGGGTCTCCGCTCCGAACAGGAACGGCTATTGGATGCCTACGCATGGACCACGGTTCGCATTCAGGATGCCGCGGGCAAGTGCACCGACATCTGCGGCGACGCCTATGTCCTGTCCAAGGCCGGCATCGAGGCGGTCGAACCCTATCGCGAGATATGGACGGCCCTCGCGACGGGGGGCCCCGAGCGCTTTTACGAGATAGAGATCGCGACCGATGGAGAATATCCGGTCGACGCGGACAACCCCGTGGGCCGGTACTATGCCTACATCCAAGCGCGGCTCAAGGGTCAGGCGTCCGAGGAGCGGAAATCGACTTTGCTCGCGGCCCTGCCCGAAACGGCCGTGAAAGCTCTCGGGCCCGCGGCCGCCGAGCTTTTCCGCGAGAGGATCGACGGGGACCTCGTCACGGCCTCGCTCACGATCAGACCGGAAGCCGACGAGTTCCCCTCGTATTTCAACGCGAAAAAGACCGAAAAGGGCAGGGAACGCATCGGGAAGCAGATACTCTTCAATGTGCAGGCCGAGATCATCGCCGCGGTGGAACGCGTCCTCGGCGAAGTGCAGAAGTACATCATCCTCGAATGAAGCGGAGGACCTATGGATATCGAGATGAACAGGAAGGGCGACGCCCTCACCATTGTCGTTGACGGAAACATCGATACTGACGGAGGCCACAAGCTGGCGGTCACCCTCCAGGAAGCGATGGAGATGAACGGAATCAAGAATGTCGTTTTCGATCTCAAGACGGTACGCACCATCACCTCGTCCGGCATCGGCAAGATCATGAACTTCTTCAAGTTCATCGACGGCAAAAAAGGGACCATGGCGGTGAAGGGAATCTCGGATCAGCTGTACAAGCAGTTCATGGAAATACACCTCGACCGCATATTCCCGATCAGCAAGTGAGACTCTTTACTACTCGCCGTAGAGGGCCGTCCGCGGGGCTTGCGCTCCCGAGGACGGCTCAATTCTGAATGAAAGGGGCAAGGGTCCGTGAACCATCTGAGTTCGTACTTCCCCGATCCCAAGGGGACACGCCTTCACTACCAATTCTGGGAAGCCTCGTCGAAGGGATACGACAAGGTGGCCTTGATTCTGCACGGTCTGGGCTACCACTCGGGATCCTATCCCTCTCTCGTGCCGAAGCTCGTGGCCGGGAACTTCAAGGTCTATGCCATGGACTTCGCGGGATTCGGCCATAGTCCCGGAGAGCGCGGCGCGGGCGGCGTCCTCGCGATGGCGGACGCCATAGAGTCGATCTGTCGCCGGATCGAGTCGGTCGAGGGCGCGAGGGAAATAGACATCATCGCGCACTCCATGGGAGCGGTCGCGGCCCTGCTTTTCATCAAGCGATATCCGGCGCGCAAAGCGCGAATAGTTGCGATCTCGCCCCTTCTTTTCGGGGTGCCGGTGGACACCACGCCGGAGACGCACCTCGAGGACGAGGCCGCCCGCAAGAGGCTCGAGGCCGATGAGCGATTCGCTCCGTCCATACCCAACGCGCTGGCCGCCGACCTCGACGCGACCGCCAAGGCGCTTTTGCGCGATCCTTCCTTTCTGGAGGGACGCAGGGCCGCCTTCTTCGTCGGCGAGACGGACAGCCTCGTACCTTTCGAACAGCTCCGCAAAACGGTCGACGCCCTTCCGCTCAAGGACCGCAGGTTCCTATCCTTCCCGCGGGAACGCCACGATCCCTTCGGCGGCAAGCGGGGCGATCAGGTAATACAGGCGACGATAGCTTGGTTCGACGAAACCAGATTCGAACACCGCGCTCCTTAAGGCGTGCGGGGAGGAAAGCAGCATGGATATCGACATCTCCATCGAGCAGGATCGCGTACGGATAACGATCATCGGCGCCATCGACACGACGGGCGGCTCGGAGCTCAGCGCCAAGTTCGCCGAGCTGGCCAAGGACAGTGCGCTTCGAAACGCAGAGTTCGACCTGTCGGCGGTCCCCTCGATCACGAGCGCAGGCATAGGCAAGCTCCTGGCGTTCTATAAGCACTTCGATCAGGCGGGAGGCGGCATGAAGATCACCGCACTCTCTCCGCAGCTGGCAAAGCAGTTCAGGGAAATTCACCTCGATCAGATCATCCCTGTCAGCGGTTGATTTCCGCCGATCGGCCATACGGCGGGCTGACCGCTCCGACAAACCTCATCGACCAGGAAGGGCCTACCGACAAAAAAGGCCACAGAGGCACGGAGCCAAGAGGGAGAGGGGATAGGGTAGAAGGTTCTTGAGCCTGAACCGGTTTCTGTGCCGCCCGCGTCTTAGAATCGGTTCAATCTCCATTCCCACTCCGTGGTTTTCTCTTTGATGAGGTCGGCCGCTACTTCAGCATCTCCATGCCTTCGAACTTACGGTAGGGCGTCAGCTCGTCGAAGATGAAGTCGTACTCTTTCGTCCCCTCGGCGATGACCATGGCGAGTATTCGTCCCAGTCCGGGCCCGATCATGAATCCCTGACCGCACATGCCCGCGGCCAGGAGGAGATTCTCGGCCTCGCGGGCATAGCCGACGAGGGGCAGACCGTCGGGCGTCATGGGGTAGAGTCCGCGCCAGGTGCGGCGCACCTTGAGATTGCGAAGCCGCGGATAGAGCTCGAGCATGCGGCGCACGCAGAGGGGCAGGAAACCGGAGCTGTTGTCTATGTCGGTGCCCCAGGCCTGCGGCTTGGGCGTAATGCAGAAGACGACCTGGCCAGTCGCGGCTTGGTAGAAGTAGTAGTTGCCCGATTCCCCGTCGGAGCGAATGTCGACGAGCATCGGTTCCATGAAACGTGCGACCGGCTCCGTCACGCCGCCCTCGTGGCTGTCCGGATGCACCGGAAGTTCGGTGCCCGTCAAAGCGGCGACCTCGGCGGCCTGGGCTCCGGCCGCGTCGACGAAAAGCCCCGCTTCGTAGACACCCTTGTCCGTGCGCAGGCGCCGGATCTTCGCACCCTCCATGTCCATGCCCAGGACCTTCTCGCCGAACATGAACTCGACCCCCGACTCGAAAGCCAGGCGATGAAAGGCCGTGTTGGTGATGAGAGGCGAGGCATAGCCGTCTCCGGGGCTGAAGGTGCCGCCGCGCAGTCCCTCGGATGCGATGCCGGGCGAGAGCTCCGAGACGCGAGCCGCATCGATCCAGTCTATGTCGAGGCCCGAGGCCTTTTGTACGATGAGAAGCTCGCGGAATGCCTTTTCGCGCTGTTCGTCATAAGCGACGAAGAGATATCCGCCCTGCCTCCACTCGATATCGACTCCATGCTCCTCCCGGAAAGAGGCGGCTATCCGCAGAGACTCCTGGCATATCTTTATCTTCGCGGGATCGGAGTGGGTGGCGCGGATGCCGCCGATCGCGGCTCGGTTCTGCCCCCGGCCCCAGGAGGCTTCGCGCTCGACCACGCCGACCTTGAGGGAGCGCGCGGCGCAGTAGTAGGCGAGCGGAACGCCCACCGAGCCCGCGCCGACGATGAGAACGTCGAAGCTTTTCACGGAAGCCCTCCCTGCGAACGACCGCCCTCGTCGGCGGGGACCGGTTCGTTGACCAGGGCGCCCATCGGCACCTCGACCGTGAGCGGTCTGAGAGAAGCGGGCGTGACGCTTTCCGGGTCGACTCCCGCGGCGCGGAAGACCGAGGCGTAGAGCGCCGAGCAGGTCTTGGATCCGCAGGCGCCCATCCCCGCCCGGATGGTCTTGAGTTGATTGACGTCGGTCACCTCGTTGTCCCGTATGAACCGCACGAGTTCGCCGAAGGTGACGCGCTCGCAGCGACACACGATCGCGTCTTCCGAGGCGCAGGAAAAAAGGGGACGCGCCAGACTCCGGGTGGCCTCGTCGCGCTGCACGCGGATGCCGATGACCCCGGGCGCGTTCGCCGAACTCACCTTGAAATGGAGTATCCAGGTCTTATATCGTCTGTTGAAGGTCTTCTTGAGAAGCTCCGCCTCTTCCACGAAACCGCCGTCCATCGCGAGAAGGGCGTGGCGACTTCCCGGCTCGAAATCGGCGATGAATTCGTAGGGAAGCGCCACCTCGCACCAGCTTTGATCGATGCGGCGCAGGAGCGAGACGGCCAGCCCGGGGCAGGCGGCGACGCAGGCGGTGCATCCTCGACAATCGTCGCCCCGGAAGTAGGGCAGGTCGAGTATGTTGCCCCTGCGCGGCCTGAGCGTTATGGAACCGCTCGGACAAACCGTCGTGCAGGGATTGCAGGGTATCTCTTCCTCGCAGAAGAAGACCGGCCGCCATTTTTCCTGGGGGACGACGGGCTCTCGCGGTATGCGATCGCCGGGCTTGGACTTGAGCACCTCGCGCTTGGATATCCAGGACTCGTCGACTTCGACTTTCTTTCCCAGCATCTTCGCGAGGGCGAAGGCCGAGATGCGGCCGCCGAAGAGGGCGCTCGAAGCCTCGGCTATCTCCTCGGCATCTCCTGCCTTCACCGCAAGAAAGCCGTAGCCGACGGCCTGACGGTAGAACTCGTCGCAGGGCGAAAGCCCGGCGGCGATCAGGACGGTGTCCACTTCGTAGCTGCGGGCCGTGTCGAGCATGGCTTTGAAGCCCTTGTCGACCTGGGCCACGGTGGCCCGCTGCACCCTACCCTCCCCCTCGACCGAAACGACGGTCGTCGCGAGATGAATGGGCACGCCCATGCGGCGGATCTTGTCGGCGTGGACCTTGTAGCCGTTCACCTTGTCGAGTATCTCGACGATGCCGGCCACCTCGATGCCGGCCTGCAGGGCATGATAGGCGGCGATGAGACCCACGTTCCCCGAGCCGACGACGAGCACGCGCTCGGCGGGGCGGACGAGATCCCGGTTGACGAGGGTCTGAAAGGCGCCCGCGCCGTAGACGCCCGGAAGATCGTTGCCCGGAAAGATGATCGACCTCTCTCTCGCCCCCGCGGCGACGACGAGGGCCTTGAACTCGACCAGAAGATAGGAAGAGTAGTTCCGGAAGATGCCCGCCTTTCGGTCCTTGTAGAGGCCGACTACCGGCGAGTTCGTGAGGATCGTAACCTTGGGATCGGCGCGCAGCTCCGACTCGAGTTTCTTCGCGATGTCGAGGCCGCGGGTGCCGGCGTAACAATCCTGCTCCGAGCCGAAAAATTTGTGCGTCTGGAGCACGAGCTTGCCGCCCAGGCTGGCCTTGTCGTCGGCGACGATCAGGGAAAAGCCGAGTTTGGCGAGCTCGGATGCCGCGCCGAGCCCCGAGGGGCCGCCTCCTATGACGAGGACATCGGCAGACAAGAGACGCTTGCTCGAGGACGCAAGGGGAGCGTCGATCTCGGGCAGGCCGGGGAGGCCGTCCATCGTTCGCAGGTCCAGGCCGGCGGCAAGAGGAGTGATGCAGGCCTTCTTGGGGATGCCATCGACGATGATCGTGCACTGCGAGCACTGGCCGTTCGCGCAGAATATCCCTTGCGGCGCTCCGTCCTTGGGGTGGAGCGAAAAGCGGGCGACGCCGTTGGCGAAGAGGGCCGAGGAGATCATCTCGCCCTCGAACCCCATCATATCGACGCCGTCGAAGGCGAATGACACTTCTCGTCTGCCCTCCAAGGGCGGGACGATGGGATGGCGCGTTATTCTTCGCATCGGGTGACTCCGTATGTGGGCCAAGGGTGCCACGGGCCCCCATTTGTGTCAAGAAAAAAAGAACTATTTTGATATATCACTAATATTTTAGCGAAATATGAGATCGCTTTCGGAACCGCGCGATATTCTGCTCGAAACCGGAGCCGAGCGCCGGACCTTCGATCCGGCCGGGAACCTCGATTGACAGCGAGGGGATTGCGGAGGAAAATTCGGACATGTGAGCAATTTATGGTAGCTGAGGCTTTTTCAAAAGTCGTCCGCATTTCGAAAGAGCCTCATGTAAGGTCTCCAAAGGGCGGCCGGGGGCTCGCCGAAAGGACAAGACGATGAAACCCAGCCGCATCGGGATGATCCTCGTTCTGATCACGGGGATCGACCTCTTGGCTCAAACGGGGGTTGCGAAGATGAAACTCGTTTCAAGCGCGTTTCCCAACGGCGGAACTATTCCCAAGGTTCATTCATTCTCGGCGGATAATCTCTCGCCGCCCTTGTCGTGGGCCGGCGTCCCGGCGGCCACCAAGGCCTTCGCCCTTGTCTGCGACGATCCGGACGCTCCCAAGCCCGGCGGCTGGGTGCATTGGGTGGTCTGGGACATTCCGGCCTCGCTCTCGGTGCTGGCCATGGGCCTCCCCACCACGGCACGGCTGCCCGACGGAACTCGACAGGGACTCAACGATTGGCGCAAGCTGGGCTGGGGAGGCCCGCAGCCGCCCTCCGGCGTGCACCACTATGTCTTCAGAATCTTCGCGCTCGACCGCATGCTCGGGGGAGACCGCGCCTACACGCGCGACGAGCTCCTGAAGGCCATTCAGGGCACCATTCTCGCTCAAGGCGAGCTCATGGGGACCTTCGCCGCACCCTGAGCCGCAGTCCGCACGAGCCCCCGGCCCGGGCTAACGAGGCAGACTCTCGATGTACTCGATGCTCTGATGCCTGAAATAGGTGTCGTACAGACTGGCATATTCTCCGCCTCGGGCGAGGAGGGATTCATGGCTCCCCTCTTCGACGATCGAGCCCGAGTCGAGCACGACGATCCGATCGGCGAACTTGACCGTCGAGAGTCTGTGCGCGATTACGATGGCGGTCCGGCCGGCCATGATCGTCTCGAGCCCTTCCTGTATCTGCGCCTCGGTGAAGGGATCGACGCTCGACGTCGCCTCGTCCAGGATGAAGATGCGCGGATTCCTCAGCAGCACCCGTGAGAGCACGACGAGCTGGCGCTGGCCCATGGAAAGGGAAGAGCCTCGATGCCCCGTCTCGGTCGAGAGGCCCGAGGGCAGATCGTCGACCCAGTCGCCTTTGCCGAGAGATCGCGCGGCGGCTTCCACATCCGTTTCGGTCGCATCGGCTTTCGCGTAGCGTATGTTGTCCGCGATCGTACCGGGAAAGAGGAATGGATCCTGCGACACGAGCCCGATGGCGCCGCGCAGGGCGTCGAGGGAATAGCCGCGGGCGGAGAGCCCGTCGACGAGGAGCTCGCCGCCCTGGAACTCGTAGAACCGGCAGAGGAGCTTGACGATCGATGACTTGCCCGCTCCCGTCTTGCCGACGATGGCGAGCTTTTCGCCCGCGTCGACACGGAGGGAAAAGCCGTCGAACACGGTCTCCTTGCTGGAGTAGGCGAAGCGAAGATTTCTGAACTCCACCTTCCCCTCGATTCGTGCAGGGACGAAGGCGCCCTCCTGCTTCACGCGAGGTTCCCTATCGATGAGCGAAAACACGCGTTCGGCCGCCGCGAGGCCGTCCTGGAGCTGGCTCCAGAACGAGGCGATGTTGAGCATGGGCCACCAGAAGAAGCCGACAGCCTGTACGAACAGGAGCCATTGCCCCAAGGTGAGGGCTCCCCGCCACACCGAGGTGCCGCCCAGGAAGAAAACGAGGCTGTTCCCCAGAGCCGCGGCGATGCCGACGACCGGGAATATCAGCTGGAGCACGATTCCGCGGCGCAGCCCGAAGCGATAGGCCATGCGGTTGTCTTCCTTGAATCCCTTCCAGAGGGCCTTCTCGCGACGGAAACCCTTGGCTACGCCGATACCCGACACGGATTCCTGTATGCGCGAATTGACCTGCGCCGTCACGCGTTTGGCATTGAGGGTCACGAAGCGCGCGATGCGCCGGAAGGCCAGGGCCAGGGCGGCCGCGATTGGGGCCATCGCCAGCAGCATGACCGCCAGCCTGGAGCTGAGCGACATGAGGTAGGCGAAGAAAACGGCGACCAAGACGAGCTGCGACAGAAAATCGACGACGAGGCCTATGACGTTGGAGAAATCCTCGGTGTCCGTAGTGAGGCGGCTGACGACCTTGCCCGAGGAGTGTTCGTCGTAGAACGAAAGGTCGTGGGCGATCGCCCGGGAGAACGCGTCGGTGCGCAGACGGAAGATCGACTCTCCGACGATCCTCCCGGAGAAATAATAGCGGAGATAGTTGAAGCCCCACTCGAGAGCGCCGAAGGCCGCGACGGCCAGGCCGACAAGGACGAACAGGCTCGAGTCGGGCCGTTTGGACACCGCGTCCACCGACCGGGCGACGACGACTTGGGCTGCGAACTCCGACAAGGAAGCCATGGCGAGGATGCCCCCCACGGCGGCGATGCGCCCCCGAAAGGGTCTGAAGTACGCGATGATTCGCGAAAAAAGCTGTCGATCCGAATATTTTCGGTCGTACGCCTCGGCCTCGAGGCCGTCCATGATGAAGCCCATGTCAAACCCTCGCAAACAGCCGGCGGTAGTCCTCGTTCGTTTCGAGGAGCTCCGTGTGCGTTCCGGACGCGGCGAGCGCCCCGCCCTTGAGAAGGAGTATCTTGTCGGCCCAGCGGATCTGGGACAGTCGGTGCGTTATGAGAAAGGTCGTGCGTCCCTGGCTGGCCCTGCGCATCGCCTTCTGGATCTCGTCTTCGGTGCGGGAATCCACGGCCGAGGTCGAGTCGTCGAGAATGAGAATGCGCGGATCGACGAGCAGGGCGCGCGCTATGGCTATGCGCTGCCTTTGTCCGCCCGATAGCGTGATTCCGCGCTCGCCGACCTCGGTGTCGTAGCCGTCCTCGAAGTCTCCTATGAACTCGTGCGCCTGTGCGGCGCGGGCGGCGCGCTCTATCTCGTCGTGACCGGCGCCCTCCTTCCCGAAACCGATGTTCTCGCGGATCGGCCGGGAGAAGAGAAAGACGTCCTGCTCGATGCTCGCGATCTGGGCGCGCAGGCTTTCGAGGTTCCATTCCCGGACATCCGCATCGTCTATCAGAACCTGCCCGGAATCCGCGTCGAAAATGCGATTCACGAGACGCGCGAGACTCGTCTTGCCCGAGCCCGTGCGGCCGACGACGGCCACGGTCTGCCCCGGCTCGACCGTAAAAGAAATATCGCGCAGGACGAGTCCGCCCGAGCCGGCCTTCCCGTCGTCGCAGCCCTGCTTGCCGCAGAAGGAAAAACTCACGCCACGGAACTCGACCTTGCCCTCGATGCGGCGCGAGAGCCCCCGGGAATTCTCGTCGAGATCGCTTCGGGCGGTGATGGTCTCGAGCACCCGACCGGCGCTCGACAGGCCCATCTGGAAGAGATTGAAGGACCAGAGCGAGATGAAGGTGGCGAAGCGGAAGGCGTTGTACAGCAGCATATAGCTTATGACCTGGCCCAGACTGATCGTCCCCGCATGCCAGAGGAAAAGGGCGTGGACGAAGGCGGCGCCCCAGCAGATCGCGTACACGAGCAGGGGCCAGTATTTCCCTTCGATGCGGGCGATGCGGATGTACAAATCGCGCAGCCGGCCGGCGCCGCGAACGAAGCGAGCCGTCTCGCGGATCTCGCCCAGGTTCGCCTTGACCGTCTCGATGCCTTCGAGCGCGTCGGCCAGACCCGCGTTGAGTTCGCCGAAGCTGCGGCGCTGTTCGTCGGTGGCGGGATTGAGCCGTCTGTTGTAGCCCCAGACGGTCAGCACGAGGAAAACGACGAAGATGCTCGGCACCAGGAGGAGCCGGGGGTTGATCGCCGCGACCATGACCAGGGGCACCACCATGGTGAGTATGGAGTCCATGATGAGGGCCACGCCCGGGGAAAACATCAGGTTGAGATAGTGGACGTCGTTGGTGGCCCTGGCCATGATGTCGCCGACCTTCTGCCGCGAATGGAAGGTCTGGCTCTTTCCGAGGAGGCTCGAATAGAGTTCGGCGCGCGCGTCGCGCTCGACTTTCTGAGCCAGGAATTCGAAGGCCAGATTGCGCACGACTGCCGCGACTCCCTGAAGGAGCCCGGCGCCCGCGATGAGAAAGGCGACGGTCAGGAGCGCGCGGGACTGACCGACATGCTGTCGCACAACGTCGAAGCCCCTTCCGATGAGGACCTGCAGGCCGGAGTATCCGACATTGTTCGCGATGGAGAACAGCAGCGCCATGCCGGGCAGCCATGGATAGCGCATGAGATGGGAGAATATCCAGCGCGCGGGGCTGCGAAGGTCATACGTGACCTCGTCGCCGGAGCGGAACTCGGAAAGCGATGCCGCATTATCTGCCATTATACGAATGTACGCACAAAACCCCGTGAAGGCCAAGCACTGTATGACCCGAGAGGAAGCCACGGAGGAATATGATAGGAATGGGTATGAGGGAAGGTTGATGAATTAATTCCCGCGCTTTTCTTTCTCCCCTTCTCATCTCCCCTTGACCGCGCTCCAGTCGGCCTCGGCATGGCGCATTGCTGAAACTTTTTTTTATTGAAAGATTTTTTCTTTCACACTACACTGCCGACAGACAGGTAAGACCGTGGAAAGGAAAAGCTGCCTCTTCGAGATTCACGACCGACTCGATTCCATGAGCTCGAAAGAGCGGCGCATAGCCGACTTCATCCTCGCGTCTCCGGCCGAGGCCGTTCACCCCAGCATAGAAGAGCTGTCGGATCGAATCGGCGTCTCCGAATCGACGCTCTTCCGTTTCGTGCGGAAGCTGGGCTACGAAGGCTACCAGCAGTTCCGCATTTCACTGGCCACCGAAACTTCGCCGCCCAGCGCGCGCATATACGAAGCGAGTGTCGATTCACCCGACGGCGAGACGGCAGTCTCCGTCGTCTTCCGAACCGCGATGACTGCACTCGAACGCACGATGAAGGGCCTGGACCGAAGCGCGCTGGAAGCAGCCGCCGATCTCCTGGTGCACGCCCGCTCCGCGCTCTTCCTCGGCCTCGGCGGTTCCGGGATCGTGGCGCGCGACGCATACCACAAGCTCGTCCGCACCGGCCTGCGCTGCTCCGCGCCCGAAGACTTCCACCTCCAGCTCATGGCGGCGAGCCAGGCCGGGGCGCAGGACGCGGCCCTTCTCGTGTCTCACAGCGGAGCCAACAAGGATGCGCTCGCCCTGGCATCGGAGCTCAAGCGCTCGGAGGTTCCGCTCATCGTCATAACGACCTACCCGCGATCGTCCCTCACGAAACTCGCCGATCATGTGCTCGTTTCTGCGGCCCCCTCCTCGCCTTACGCGAGCGAGGCCTTTTCGGCGCGCATCGCCCAGCTCGCGATCGTGGACGCGATCTACGTGGAAGTGATCGAACGTCTCGGGGAGGCCGGGATGAGGCGGCTCGAGTCGATGCGCCGAGCCATAGCCAAGCGAAGAACGTAGGAGGAAAAGACAACGATGGCCGAACTCGAGATTCCGCCCGCTTCGGTAAGGGGCTGCGATTTCCTCGCCCTCGGGGCCCTGGTCACCCGCCTCGATCCGGGGATCGTCCCGTTTTCCGCCGCGGATCGATACGACCTTCACGTATCGGGCGGCGAATACAATGTCGCGGCCGACCTAGCGCTCTGCTTCGGCATGAGAACCGCGGTCGCGAGCGCGATGGTGGACTACCCCATCGGACTCAAGGTCCGCGGCGCGGTGCGCGCCTCGGGCGTGGAGGGTCATTACGTCGAATACAAGCACGACGGCGTGCGCGGACCGAACATAGCGCAGGTATGGAGCGACCGGGGTCAGGGTTTGAGGCCGCCGGTGGTCTTCTACAACCGCGCCAACGAGGCAGCCGCGCTTCTGGGTCCCGGCAGCTTCGACTGGAAGGCCATGTTCGCCCCGGGTCTGCGCTGGTTCCATTCGGGCGGTATTTTCGCCGCGCTCTCCGGCACGACGCCCGAGCTCATCATCGAGGCCATGAGGAGCGCCCACGATGCGGGCGCGATCGTCTCGTTCGACCTGAACTATCGGGCCAAGCTCTGGTCGGCAGCGGGCGACGAGGGTCCGGGCCGGGCCCGGAAAACGCTCGGCAGGATCGTGGAGGAAGTCGACGTCCTGCTCGGCAACGAGGAGGATCTTCAGATGGGCCTGGGACTGAGCGGACCGGCAGTCGGGGGCAGGTCCAAGCTCGACCCCGCGGCCTTCCTCGCCACGATCGAGGAAGTGGGGCGCCGCTACCCCAGGATCAAGGCGGTGGCCACCACGCTCCGGGAGGTCAAGTCCACCAATCGTCACGGATGGAGCGCCGTACTGTGGCTGAACGGGAAAAGCCATCTCGCGCCGGCCTGCGAACTCGATGTCTACGATCGCGTCGGCGGCGGCGACGGATTCGCGGCGGGGTTGATCTTCGGCCTGCTCGGGGGGCGCGATCCCGACGAGGCACTCAGACTGGGCTGGGCCCACGGCGCCCTGGTCACGAGCTTCCCCGGCGACACGACGATGGCTACATTGGAACAGGTAGAAGCCCTGGCCCGCGGCGGGTCCGCCCGGATCCAACGCTAGCCCGGGCGGCAAAGGAGACAGGAATGGAAGCCGACATTGGTTTGATCGGACTCGCCGTCATGGGGCAGAATCTGGCTCTCAACATGAACGATCACGGCTATTCCGTGGCCGTCTACAACCGGACGCACGCGGTCACGGAGCAGTTCCTCGCCGGGCCCGCCGCGGGGCGCAGCGACATCTTCGGCGCACGGAGCCTCGAAGATCTCGTTTCTTCGCTCGCCAGGCCGCACAAGATTCTCCTCCTTATAAAAGCGGGGGCACCGGTCGACGAGATGCTCGATCGCCTCCTGCCCCTCCTCGACGAGGGAGATATCCTGATCGACAGCGGCAATTCCTTCTTTGAAGACACGGTGCGCAGGGTGAAGAGCTGCGCCGCGCGCGGCATGCTGTTCATAGGCATGGGCATCTCGGGCGGCGAAGAGGGAGCGCGCAACGGACCCTCGCTCATGCCGGGCGGCAACGAGACGGCCTGGCCCCTCGTCCGTCCCATATTCACCGACATCGCGGCGAAGACCTCGAAGGGCGAGGCTTGCTGCGCGTGGATCGGAACCGAGGGCGCAGGGCACTTCGTCAAGATGGTCCACAACGGCATCGAGTACGGCGACATGGAGCTGATAGCCGAGACCTATCATCTGATGCGGAGCGCCTACGGGATGCCCCACCCCGACATGGCGAAAACCTTCGAGGATTGGAACCGCACCGAGCTCGATTCGTACCTCGTCGAGATCACCGCCGCCATACTGCGCTTTCCCGACGCCGACGGTTCGCCCCTCGTAGAGCACATCCTCGATTCGGCCGGGCAGAAGGGCACGGGCAAGTGGGCCAGTCAATCCTCTCTCGACGCCGGCGTGCCGCTGACGCTCATCTCGGAAGCGGTCTTCGCGCGCTACCTGTCGGCCCTCGTCGACGAGCGACGCGACGCCTCGGAGATACTCGAGGGTCCGGAAGCGAAACCGCTCGCACCGTCCGCGGAAGCGATCGAAGACCTCCGCCGCGCGCTTCTCGCCGCCAAGATCGTCAGCTACGCGCAGGGCTTCATGCTGATGCGAGAGCTCGGGTCCGCGCGCGGATGGGAGCTCGACTACGGATCGATCGCCCAGGTCTGGCGCAACGGATGCATCATCCGTTCGGCCTTCCTGGACAAGATCAAGGAAGCCTTCGACGAAGATCCGGAGCTGCCCTCGCTCCTCGTCGATCCCTACTTCGCCGGCCTTCTCGGCGACTGCCACCGGTCCCTCCGCCGCGTGGTGAGCCTCGCGGCCCTGTCTGGCGCCGGCGCGCCCGCCCTTTCCTCGGCCCTGGCCTTCTACGACGGCTATCGCTGCACGGCGTCGAGCGCCAATCTTCTGCAGGCACAGCGCGACTACTTCGGAGCGCACACCTACGAGCGCACAGACAGACCGCGCGGAGAGTTCCACCACACCGACTGGACAGGCTCGGGCGGACAGGCCACTTCGAACGCGTACAACGCCTAGTCAGGTGCCGACGAAAGCGCAGTCTACGAACCCGCGGATCCGGCCGATGCGGCGGCGCCCGTCGCGGCCTCGAAGGCTCGGTCGAGGCGCTCGAGATAGCCTCCGGGACCGCGGCAGACGGCGACGGCCGCGGCCTCGGGCTCGACGATACGGCCCGGCCGCGCGGCGGAGCGGCGCGCCTCGGCGGCGAGAGACTCGCGGTCGGCTTCGGTGGCGAGGGCGCAGGCGGCCGCGACCGCCGCTCCGGCCGCGGCACCGGCGTCGGCAATGGGCAGCACCCGGCGGCCCCAGAGGGCCGCGATGCGTTTCTGCACTTCGCGGCTCGCCGCGGCCCCGCCCGTCACCGCGATATCGCCCGTGGCCGTCGAGAAGGGGGCCGACGCGAGGGCGACCAAGCCGAGCGAGGAATCGACGACGCCGGCATAGTCCGCGGCGAAGTCGCCGAGCGCGCCCGTGTCGAGGGGGGCGGAGAAGGGAAAGGACTCGCGCTCGGGCTGGAAAATGCGCAGCGTCGATCCGGGCTCGCGGGCGGCGAGGGCCCGGTCGGAGGCGGCGAAGTCGTCCGATGCGACGCCATGGGCCTTGCGCACGGCTTCCCATGAAAGAGCGCCGTTGGTTCGGCATCCGAAGAGGAAAGGCCTTCCCAGTCCATCGTACATCGCGTTGGCGCTCCGGTGAGGCCTGGTACCTTCCGTCATGATGACGAAGCTGGTCCCGAGCGAGAGCAGGGTGCCTTCCGCGAGAACCTTGCTCTGCGGATTGTCGCCCGAACCCGCGACGATCGCGCAGTCTCCGGGAATGCCGTAGCGCTCGCGGAAGTAGGCGGCGACCTTGCCTACTATCGCGAGGGGAGCGGCCAGAGGGGGAAGCTTGGCAGCCAGGGCGGCTGTCCCGCCCGGAAGCCCCTCGCCGACTGCGGCGAGGAGTTTCGGCGCCCATACGAGGCCGCTCCAGTCCATGAGACTCGTCCCCGAGCCGTTTCCCCAATCGATGGCAGCTTCGGGCTCGCCGGCCAGGACGCCCGCGAGGAAGGAAGAAATGAGATGGACGCGCCAGGTGTCGGAATAGAGCCGGGGAAAGCGCTTTGCCCTGCGCCTGAGCACGGCGCCGGAAAATCTCAAGGGACTGTCCGAGCCCGACAAGAGGGTGACGCCTTCGCCTCCGTCCAGGGCGCGGCGAATTTCCTCGGCTTCGAGCTCCGTGTCCGCGCTCATCCAGATGGGCGAACGCAGGTCGGCGAGACCGGGGCCTATGCGCGCCGCCAGGGCGGCGGACGAGCCGGCGCCGGCTCGCCTGAGGGCGGCTATCGCTTCCGCTCCGCGCTCGCCGAGCCATATCTGGCCGTGCTGCTGGGCGGAAATGTCTATCGCAGCCAGCCGCCCGAGCGCATCGCGCGGCAAATCGGAAAGCAGGCAATCGAGGGCGGCGAGAAAGAGAGCCGCAGGCTGGTCGGCCTCTCCGCTCTCGCGAGGCGGAAGGATGGGAGCCGCCTCGGAGAGACCGTAGGAAGCCAGCCGCGGATCGTCGCGGTAGCGCACGCGGGCCTCGGCCACGAGGCCGAAGCTCCGCCGGTCGAGCACGACGGCGCTCGTGCTCTGCGTGCTCGAATCGATGCCGAGGACCAGATCGAGTGCCGCCATGTGCTTGCCTCCCGCGCGGATTCTTAGAGGTATCGGTTGACGACCGCCTCGAGCTCTTCCTGCCTGCCCGAGCGGAGCCCGATGTCGCCGACATCGAGGATCGTCGACTCCAGGCTGCGGAGACTCTCCTTGCCGGCGCGGATCGACGCCCCGATGCCCGCGGCCCAGGCGGCGTAGCGGTCGGCCAGAGACTTGTCGAGGGCGCCGTCGCGCAGCATGGCGCCGGCCGCCTCTAACCCGCGGGCGAAGGTGTCCATGCCCGCGATGTGCGAAATAGCCAGGTCCTCCACGGTAAAGCTGCCGCGCCGGGGTTTGGCGTCGAAATTGAGACCTCCCGAATGAAGGCCGTCGTTCTTGAGGATCTCGTACATCATCAGGACGCCGACGTAGAGGTTCGTGGGGAACTGGTCCGTGTCCCAGCCCAGAAGCTCGTCGCCCTGATTGGCGTCGACGGAGCCGAGGATGCCGTGGTCGCGCGCGAAACGCAGCTCGTGCTGAATCGTGTGCCCGGCCAGGGTGGCGTGGTTCGTCTCGATGTTGAGCTTGAAGCGGGGAAGGAGATCGTATTCCTGGAGGAAGGCGAAACAGGCGCCCGTATCGGAATCGTACTGATGCTTGGTGGGCTCCATGGGTTTGGGTTCGATGAGGAACTGGCCGGTGAAACCGATCTCCCTGGCGTAGTCCACCGCCATGTGGAGGAAGCGACCGAGGTTGTCGAGCTCGAGGCGCATGTCCGTGTTGAGCAGGGTCTCGTATCCCTCGCGGCCGCCCCAGAACACGTAGTTGAGACCGCCGAGCTCCTTCGTGACCTCGAGGGCCTTCTTGACCTGGCCGGCCGCGTAGGCGAAGACCTGCGGATCGGGGCTCGTCGCCGCGCCGTGCATGAAGCGCGGATTGGAAAAAAGATTCGCCGTCCCCCAGAGGACCTTGGTGGGGCCCGCCTTGAGCAGGTCCTTGGCGAGGTCGACTATCGCGTCGAGATTGCGGTCGGTTTCGCGGAGGGTGGCTCCCTCGGGGGCGATGTCCCGGTCGTGGAAACAGAAGAAGGGAATCGAGAGCTTCTCGGTAAGCTCGAAGACGCCGCGCATGCGCATGCGCGCGACCTCCATGGGATCGGATACCGAATCCCATGGACGCTTCATCGTGGGGTCGCCGAAGGGATCGCGACCCGCTCCCGTCATGGAATGCCAGAAAGCCATGGCGAAGCGCAGATGCTCCTTCATGGTCTTGTCGCCCACTTTCTTGTCGGGATCGTAGCGCTTGAAAGCGAGAGGGTTGTCGGACGACGGTCCCTCGAATTTGATCGCGGGAATGCTCGGGAATAAATCGGACATGGCTCCTCCTCGACCCGGCGCCGGAAGCGTCCGGTCCATCACCGTATCTTTCTACGCCATGGAATGGGAAAGCGCAAGCTCGACCTTTGACAATGTATATCCGAAATTGATATTGTTCTGTCGCCCGCCGCGAGCGACGGGCGGGGATGAACGGCATGCGCTTCGTCGATATCGTTTTCGTCTACCACCTCCGCGACGAAAGGCAGATAGCCTGGCACGGGCGGAGGCACAGTCACGGCCCGGAGCTCTACGAGCTGCACTATTTCATCTCGGGATCCGGCCGCTTCCGCAACGGGCCGGGCACGTGGAGCATTTCGGCGGGAACGCTCCACATCACCCCGCCGGGCGTCGAGCATCAGATAATAGCGACCGACATCCGCAAGCCCATAACCTACTACGCCGTGCTCTTCAGCGCCTCGGGCGACGATGAGCTCGGCGAGCTGCTCGCCAGGCTCGGGCCGGATGCGGGCCCCTCGGATATCGGCACGTCCCGCCGTTTCTTTTTCGCCGATCTCCTCGAGCGTCATTTCTCGGGGCGATCCGACCTCGTCCTCGCGGCGCGGCACAACTTCATGGCCTTTCTGTACGACCTCGTGGCCGGCTCGGCCGCCCGCGGCGCCGTCGACAACGCCCATGTGGAGAAAGCGCTCGCGATCATGCAGCTGTCGATAGAGAAGAACCTCGACCTCGCCGAGATATGCGATAGGCTTCAGCTCTCGCGCGAGCATTTCGTGCGGGTCTTCTCCGAGCGCATGGGCATGCCTCCGATGAAATATTATGCCCGGCTCAAGATAGAGGCGGCGCGTGCGATGCTCTCGAGCACCAACCTCCGCGTCCAGGAGATAGCGGACAAGCTCGGCTACGCGAACCAGTTCAATTTTGCGAGAACCTTCAGACGCCTGGCCGATATGTCGCCGACGGAATACCGCGCACGCTGCCTCCAGCGCGCCGACTTCACCGCCGAGTGAGGTCGGCCGCCGCGCGCGACGAACGCAGGCGGCCCAGCGAAAGCCCCACGCCCTCGAGCTCTCTGCCGTCGCGGTAGGGTTCGATCGCCCCGATTTCGATGTCTACGCTCCCGCCGTAGCCGGATCGCCCCAGTATCCGGAAGACTTCGGCCCAGTCCGTGTCGCCGAAGCCGGCAAGGCGCTCCGCGCCGAACTTGGCGGAGCCTTGCGCGCCCCTGACGGCCAGTACGTTCCGGTCGACTCTCGCGTCTTTGGCATGGACATGGAGCACGCGTCCGGTCCAGACCTCGAGCTGAGCGAGGGGATCGGCCAGGGCGAGCAGCTGGTGGGAGGGCTCCCATTCGAGGCCGATGGGCGCCCCCGGGAGGGCGGCGAACATGAGCTCCCAGGCGTCGGGATTCATCGCGATGTTCCAGCGGCCCGTTTTCCAGGTATCGCCGAAGCGGCAGTTCTCGAAGGCTATGCCGAGGCCCAGAGCGCTCGCGCGATCGGCGAGGCGGCCGAACAGCCTCGTCCACGCGCCGAGCGAATCGGCGACGGAAGCGCCCGGCAGCCGTCCCGCGAAACAGGATACGAGCGGAGAGCCGAATCGGGGCGCGGCCTCGATGACGGCCTCGAGGGTGCGGAGCGTTTCCCGCCCGGCGTCGTCCCCGGAGAGCGGATTGCCGTAGACGCCGAGCGAGCTCGGCGCGCATCCCATCGCGCTCACGAGCGATTCCGCGAGAGCGCCGAGGTCCGCACCGCCGCTGGTCTGCCAATACGCGAGCTCGTAGGATTCGCAGCCCAGGTCGCGCAAGGCCCTCGCCGTCTCGACGCAGTCGCGGCCGCCGTCGATGAGGGAACCAATGGGGACGCCCGCTCCGTTCATCGCGAACGCTCCGCCCCCGGCGCGACCTCGGCGGCCGCTACCGCGCAGGCTTCGACGAGCTCCTGAACCTGCAGGCCCCGCGCGAAATCCAGACTCTCGCCGGAAACGGGATCGGAGCCGCCTCCTGCCATCCTCACGAAGCGCTCGTAGGTCGAGGGAACCCTTTCCGCCTCGATCGGATCGCCCGCCCCGCCGGAAGCGTCGAGGCGGAGGAGAACGGCCCGCGACCTGTCGAAATCGGCGTCGAGGGCGGCCCTGTCTCCGCGAATGGTGAAACCGAAGGCGTCGAGACTCCCCGTCGCCCGATAGCTTCCCGCGACGGCCGCATGGGCGGCCTCGGTCGCGACCAGCGCATGGAAAGACTCGTAGGACGAGCCGCCGGCGAGATCTATACCGGGCTCTTCCATGGAGTCGAAGCGCCGCGCCGCGCAGCCCCGTATCCCGCATGGGCCCAGAAGAAGCAGGACGGCGTCGAAAAGATGGCTTCCGAGATCGCCCAACGCGCCATAGGTCGACAGAGATTCGGAAAGCCGCCAGGCCCAGCGCGGGGAGCTCCGCCAGTCGCCCCAGGCATTCTGCAGGAGCCAGCTTTGCCCATATCGGAACTCCGCCGTGTGAGGCACACCGACGCGCCCATCGGCGATCATGCGGCGGGCGAGGCCGAGGAGCCCTCCGTTGCGTTTGGAAAAGTTCACGAGAGCGGGAACGCCCGCACGGGCGGCGGCGGCGGCCATCGCGGCCGCGTCGGCCAGTCGCCGCGCCATCGGCTTTTCGCAGAATACGGGAAGCCCCCTGTCCAGGGCGGCGAAGACGGGCGTGAGGTGCCAACCGTCGAAGGCGGCCACCGAGACGGCGTCCACGAAATGCGAGGCCGCCATATCGGCGGGGTCGTCGAAATAGCGGCCGAGGCCCGCTCTGGCCGCGAACTCGCGCGCCTTCTCTCTCGAGTGATCGCACACCGCCGTCACTGCGGCGCCCTCGATTTCGGAGAAGCGCTTCGCGTGATATTCGGCCATCGCCCCGGCGCCAACGACGCCGATCCGGAGAAGCGCGCGTCCCGAACTCAGCACGGCGGCACCTGCGGCCCGAGGCCGCCCGCCCGCGCGGTGGATTCGCGGACGACGAATCCGGTTTCGAGCCACTTCTGGGCCGGCCAGTCCGTGCCGCCTTCCAGGAAATCTATGAGCAGCCGGGTGCCTACCGCGCCCGAAGTCGACACGGGGTTGTCCACGGTCGACAGGGCCGGCATGACGTCCTGCGCCGGGAAGAGATTGTCGTAGCCGATCACGGACACGTCGCGGGGCACGACGATGCCTTTCTCCGCGCAGTAGGCGAGCGCGCCGAAGGCTGCCCGGTCGGAGCTCGTCATGATGACACTCGGGTGCTCCCCCGATTCGAGGAGCCGGCCCGCCCCGCGGTAGCCGGAACTCCGCGAAAAGTCGCCGTCCACGATGCGCGATTCCATGCCGAATTCTTCGCAGAGCGACTCGAATGCCTCGAGACGGTCGATCGCATTCCTGAACCGTTTGTCGCCCGTTATGTACCCCACCCTCCTGTGGCCGAGGTTGAACGCGTGCGAAAACGCCATCCTCATACCCGGCAGGGGGAGCGCGTCCACCGACGAGAGTCCTTCGTGGTAGTTGTTGATGAGAACGAAGGGAACGCCGGCCTCCACGAGATCCAGAAAGGGCCCGCAATCGGCCGGCGTGACGGCGAAGACGAGACCATCCACCGTCTTGGAGCTCACGAGCGAAAAAAGATCCGCTGCAGGCCGGCCCACCTTGTTCGGCACTATCATCACCGAGTAGTCGCGCTCCTCGGCTCCGAGTACGACGCCGTCCAGGAGGGCCGGGAAATAGGGGCGCGAAAATGTCGGGAAGGTGTCGTACTCGGGCACTACGAGGCCGATCGTGCAGGTTTTCTTGCGCGCGAACATCGCGGCCTGCCGCGAGGGAACGTAGCCCAGCAGTCGGGCCGACTCGCGAACCTTGGCCTTGATCGCCTCGGTTATGAGTTGCGAGTCGTTCAGCGCACGGGAAACGGTGGATTCGGCCACGCCCGCATGGCGGGCGACATCGGCGCGCGTCGTCTTTTCGATGGTTGGGCTCCCGGGTTCTAGCCAAAGTCGAATGCATGATACCCCGGCGGACTCATATCTTCAATTCTCCCAAACGAGGGCGGCTCAGGTGTGCTTCGCGGCCAGATCGCCTTCAGCCTTCCTGATGGCGATGAGAGCGTCCACGTATTCCCTGTCGTGGGTCGCGCAGCCCACGGGCTTCTGTCGGATGAGAAGCTCGATGCAGTTGTCGCAGGCGGTGCACCACTTGATCTCTTTCTCCCTGCCTTCGGCGAACTTGCGGGGGAGCTCGCCGTCGGCGAAGGACTGCCTGCCGATGGCGACCATGTCGACAACTCGGTCGCGGATATTGCGGTTGGCCCAGTACCACAGACTGTTTTCGGCCTTCTCCCGCGCCTGCAGCTGGTTGTGCCCGTCGTTCAGGACGGAATAGCCGGATCCTATTACGACCGTCTCCGGCTTCAGTGCGTCCCGCACGGCCTTCTGGAAAGTAAAGTGCAGGTAACAGTCGTCCGGCACATGGCGGTCGGGCTGGGAAAGCGCCAGGGTGATCGAGGGGCTGCCGGCCGATACTATGATGAACTTGGCTCCGCGCTGCTCCATGCCCTTTACGAGATCAAGGGATTCGGTGAGATCCATGATGGGGGAATCGGGGCCGGCCGTGCCCTGCCCGCCGGGGAAGCCTTCCCAAATGGAGACCTTGGAACCCACGATGAAGTTCGGATCGTTGACCGCCTTGGCTATGCCCTCGTAGACCGCGTAGGTGAAGCGGGTGCGGTTGGACCATGAGCCGCCGTATTTCCATTTGCGGTCGTTGTACGGCCTGAGAATCTGCGAATCGAGGTAGCCGTGGCAGTTCTTGAAATCGACGCCGTCGGCCCCGCAGTCGTGGGCAATCTTGGCGGCGGTGATGAACTGCTCGATGGTCCTGTCGACGTAGTCCTCGTCTATCAGGTCGCCGCCGAATCCCGGCATCGGTTTCACGCAGACGCGGCGCGAAAAGGCGGTGTGGCTCAGCTCGCCGGAATGAGTGAGCTGCCAGACGAGCAGGCTCTTGTCGTTGATTTTCTTCATTTCGGCGACGAATTTCGTCAGAGCTGTCTGATTGCGGGGCATGACCGCGAGCTGGTTCTTGCGGCTCCGCGACTCCCATTGGACCGTGATGGCCTCGAGATCGATGATGCCGGCGCCCCCCTCGAAGAGCTTGCGGTAGCGGCGGTAGGTTCTCTCGGTGGGATTGCCTTCGTCGTCGGCGTTGTTGCACTCCATCGCGTTGATGACGAAGCGGTTGGGCGCCGTACGTTTGCCGATTTTGATCGGTTGCAGAACGGGATTGTCTTTCATCGTCCACTCCTTCGGCCCCGCTGGGCCGGGAGAGAGTATCGAGCCGATATCGATTCCCGGGTATACGAGAAAAGTGAGGTACTTCCCCTAGGGTTATCCTGGGACTCGGCGATCCGAATTCAGAGACCGGGGGAACTGTCGAGCCTGCGAAGGCGTTCGAAGAGGCTCTCGCCCGTCCCCTGCATGCCCAGCTTCCTGCGGAGATTCAGTCGGTGGAAGTCGATCGCCTTTTCGGAGATGCCGAGGCGGCCGGCTATGTCCTTGCTGGACCTGCCCTCTCGGATCAGCGCCGCAACCTCCAGCTCGCGATGACTCAAGCGATCGCTTACCGCGGCGAGGCTCCGAAGGAAAGGCGAGGCGATGGAAAGCAGCCTCTCCTCCAAGAGTTCGAGGTCGATGCGCAGTTCCGGATCCCGGCAACGTGACTTGATATCGGAAAGAAGAGGACGGATCAGGAGCTCCACGTTGGCGGAAATATCCCGGGCCACTTTCCGCTCGGCATCGCCGCTCCTGCGCAGAAGATACTCGACGACCGCGTCCCTCTCTTTCAGGCTCCGATCCTGAAACTGGATACGGCGTTTGAGATTCTCCACCGCCTTGTCCTCGCCCGAAGGTTTCGAAATGTCGCGCACGTACTCGATGACGCCGAAGACTCGGCCGCGATCGTCGAAGACGGGGAAGACCGACAGCTCCTGATCGCCGCGACGTTCGCCGTTGTCCTCGTAAGCCACGACCCCGACCTGAGGCCGGGCGCTCGCCATCGCGGCCGCCGTCGGACAATGTTCGCAGGGCTCGCTCCTATCATGGTACGCCGCGTAGCATTTTTTCCCCGCCAGCGGGAGCTTGTGCGAGTAGAACGACTCGAGTGCGGTGTTCGCCCCGAGTATCGTCAGATCCGAATCGAGCACGCTTATCCCGTCCAGCGAACCGTTGAAGATGTGCGTGAAGAACTGGTCGAACTCCTCCCGCGCCGCGTCGGGATCATCGAAAGACGCCTTCGGAGAAGAGTGAGCGGTGAGCCACTTGCGGAGCAGGGAGATGCCGCTGTCCTGCATCATGGCCACGCCGTCTAGCCCTCGCGGGCGAAGGCCGCCATGGCGGCCACATTTTCGGGAGGCGACTCGCGGGGCAGCTCGCAGCCGGCCCCCGCGATCCAAGCGGGTGCCGCCGCATCGCGGCAGCGGCTCAGGGCCGCACACACGCTACCGGGTTCGCCGAGCGCGACGACCTGCACGGGGTCCACGTTGCCCAGGAGGACCCTGGCCTTGCCGAGAACGCTCCGGGCCGCGGCCATATCCACCATAGAGTCGAGATCGATGATGTCCCAGTCAAGGCCGCCGAGCGAGGGTAAGAGCGCGTTGGTGTCCCCGCAGATGTGAAGCCGTACGAGGCCTCCTGCGCCGTGGATCGCCTCGATGTAGCGCGCAGTTCGGGGCGCGGCGAACTCGGCGTATATCTCCGGCCCCACCAGAGACGAGGCTGCGTCGCCCATGCCCACGATGTCGGCCCCCGCGGCGATCTGGGCCAGGGCGAAGTCGATCTCCATGGAGGTGACGAAATCCATGAGCTCCCCGACGAAGGAGGGGTCGTCGTAGAAGTCGATCATGAGGCGCTGGAGACCCCGCAGATCGGCCGCCTCGGCGCAGGGCCCCTCGACCCAGCCTTCCACGAGGAGTTCGCCGCCGCAGCGCGCCTTCAATCCCTCCACGGCAGCCAGACGATTCGCGGCCCGCGGACGCGAGCCCGGAGACGGAAGTCTTACGCTCGAGAAGGCTTTCTTGTCGGCGAGCAGCGGATTCTCTTCGTCGTTGGCCGGCGGCCTGTCCTCGAACCAGACGACCCTCGAGCCCAGGTCGGCAGATTCCACGCAGGGGTCCGAGATGGCCGACACATGGTCGAAGCCGTATCGCCGGGCCGCAGCGGCCTGAGCCTCGACCAGGACCCTCCAGTCCGTGGCATACTCGCGGTAGGGCTTCCCGACAAGATCGGCCGCCAACGACATCGTGATGGGCATGAGAGGAGTCGCATCCGTCTTCTCGCCGCGTAGCAGGGCCAGCACGCGCTGGCGCCCAGTCATGGATTGTCCAGCCATCGCCCAACTCCTCCCGTCTCGGACGGCTCATTCGCAGGACATTGAAATGGCTGAGGGGAGCTTTTTCTGGATAAAGCCGGGCAGATTCTGTCCGCGCACTCCGAGAAGCGCGAGATTCACCGATGCTCCCAGCGTCTTCATGAGCTCCTGCGTCTGGGCGATCATGCCGCGCCTGTCGAGAAGACCGGCGCCGTTCTCCCCCATGATTCCCAGAATCTCCCCTCGGCGAATCTCGATCGAGATATCGTCGAGCACGCGCACGGACGAGAATTCCTTGGCGATGCCGGAAGTCCTGACCAGTACGTCGGTCATTTCTGCATCGCGGCGTCGAAGGCGACGTTGGATGGGGCGAAATCGACCTTCCGCACGAAAGCGAGGGCCTCACGGGCGCCGTACTCCCTCTCCATGCCCGAATCCTCCCACTCGACCGACAGCGGCCCCTGGTACCCGATCGCGTTGAGCTCGCGGACGATGTTCTCGAAATCGACGTCGCCGTGCCCGAGCGAGCGGAAGTTCCAACCCCGCCTGGTGTCGCCGAAGGCGATGTGCGACCCGAGGATTCCCGAGCGCCCGTCGAGGGTCACGGCTGCGTCCTTCATGTGGACGTGGTATATCCGGTCGCCGAAGTCGCGGACGAACAGGTGGGGTTTCATGCCCTGCCAGATGAGGTGACTCGGATCGAAGTTGAAGCCGAGGGTGGGCCTGCGCTCGAAGACTTCGAGGAGGCGTTGCGAAGTGTAGTAGTCGAAGGCGATCTCGGTGGGATGGACTTCGAGGGCGAACTGTACGCCGCACGAGTCGAACTCGTCGAGGATGGGCGTCCAGAGGCGGCGAATCTCCTCGAACGCGTCTGCGATCATCTCGTCGCCGGTCTGGGGGAAGGAATAGAAATACTTCCAGACGGGAGAGCCCATGAAGCCCGTGACAACCTTGCAGCCCATGTTCCTGGCGGCGCGGGCCGTATACTTCATCTCCTGGATCGCCCATTCGCGGATCTTTTCGGGCTTGCCCTTGTGCTCGGGCGGCGCGAAGCCGTCGAGCCGGGGATCCCACAGGTCGCCGACGCACTGGCCGGAGAGGTGCGCGCCGAGGGCCCAGCATTTGAGGCCGTGCTTCGCGAGAATCGCCTTACGCTCTTCCACGTATTTCGGCTCGGTCGCCGCGCGCTTGACATCCATGTGATCGCCCCAGCAGGCGATCTCGAGGCCGTCGTAACCGAACGACTTTACTTTCGCGCAGAGAGCGTCGAAACCGAGGTCGGCCCACTGGCCGGTAAAAAGTGTCACAGGTCGGGACATGGCATCCTCCTTCAATAATCCAGCCAGACGGCGCCTTTGCGGGAGCTGTCGACGCACTTGCCGATGAACTTGACGCCGGAGACACCGTCTTCGGCGGTAGGGAAGTCGAGATCGTCGTCGGCGGGGGAGACCCCGTTTTTCTTCTTGGCGAGAGCGGTGATGAATGTCTTATACACGTTGGCGAAAGCCTCGAAGTAACCTTCCGGATGTCCCGAGGGAATGCGGGAGTAAGCTTGAGCGTGGGGATAGAAAGCGTCGCGCCCGCGCGAGAGCGTGACCGTCGGCTCTCCGAGCTTCGATAGGACGAGGTAGTTGGGATTCTCCTGCGACCATTGGATGGAGCCCTTGGAGCCGAAGACCCTCACGCGCAGGCCGTTGTCGCAACCGATCGCCACCTGGCTCGCCCAGTACAGACCCTTCGCTCCTCCGGCGTAGTTCAGCATGATGCTGGCATTGTCGTCGAGGAGACGCCCGGGCACGAAGGTATCGAGCCGGGCGCAGAGCGAGCTTATCTTGAGGCCGGTCATGTAGGACACCATGTTCTCGACGTGGCTCCCGATGTCGCCCACGCAATTGGATTTGCCCGATTGTTTGGGATCGGCGCGCCAGGCGGCCTGCTTGCTTCCCTCGCGCTCCTGGGGAAGGGCGAGCCATTCCTGGGCATACTCCGCGCTGACGAAGCGAATCTCGCCTATATCGCCGCGCCGAATCATCTCGCGCACGTGCTTGACGACCGGGTAGCCCGTATAGGCGTAGGTGACGCAGAAAAAAAGGCCGTTCTGGCGGGCCAGCATGCCGAGTTCCTCGGCCTCCGCCACTTCGAAAGTCAGAGGCTTGTCGCAGACGACATCGATCCCGTGGGAAAGAAATGCCTTGGCGGCGGGATAGTGCTGGGCATTGGGCGTCACGATCACGACAAAGTCGATGCCGTCGGACCGTTTGGACTCGGCCTCGGCCATCGCTTCGAAACTCTTATAGAGCCGATCCTGGGGAATGCCCAACGAGTGGCCCGTCTCGAGCGTTTTGTCGTAGTCTCTGGAGAAGGAACCTGCGCAGATGCTCGCCAGGCCGTCGAAGCCGATGGCGCGTCGGTGGACGTCTCCTATGAAGGCCCCCGGCCCCCCGCCGACCATGCCGTAGCGCAGATGCCCAACCGCCTCTCCGGATGCCGCCCCTTCTATCATACGAGCCTCCTTGCGTCGGCCATGCACGCGCGTGCATGACGCATAGAGCGGAGGATAAACCCGCTTTAGAGAATACGCAAGGGAAAAATGCTAGGGCCAATAAGGATAAGGCTAGACTCTACCATACTATGCCTCGCGGATCTGGCGCAGCCAATCCCTGTGGAAGCTCTCCACGATCGAGCGCTTTTCGCCGGCCCGGCCTTCGTAGTATGTGCCGCCCAGCGTAAAAAGCGTGGCCGCGCCGCCAGCGACTCCCCAGCCGGCGGCTTCCACGAGGTCGAGCGCGCCGCGCCCGGCGAGAAGCTGGGCCGCGAGCGAGGCGAGTGCGCCGCCAGCGAAGGCGTCGCCGCATCCGGTGGTGTCTCCCGAGCGGAGGCCCGAGGCCTTCTGGACGGCCAGCTCGCCCAGCGCCCGCTCCGACACGGGCAGCTCGCGGCGTGCCAGCGGGCGAAAGCGTTCGCCGGCAGCCCAGGCGACGACGCTCTCGCCGCCCCGCGTAATCAGATAGGCGCCGACACCGCTTCGCTCGAAAAAGTCCGCGGCGGAGCCGAGAAGAACGCTCGCCCGACAGGCGCAGAGCCTCGTCGCAGTCCATGACGAGAAGATCGCAGTTTTGATACGAAGCCCGGGGACCCGGTACGCCTCCTTCCTGGGAGGGACCGAGAGGCCAGGGCCCTTCGGGATTGCGCCGTTCGTTGCGGAAATCGAAGACCGTGTTGACCACTGTGAGGGCCCCGCGGCTCCGCGCCGCGGGCAGCAGCTCCGGCAGAGCGTCGTGCAGTCGCGGGACCAGCCCGGTGCCGCCCAAGGCGACGATATCGGCCGAGAAGAAATCCGACCCGAGGTCCGCCGAGCTGAAATGCTCGGCGGCGCCCAGGTCGTTGATGAAGCAGCGCTCGCCCCGGCCGCCGTCCCATTGCGGATCCGAAAGGACGAGGGTGGAAGGAGTCTTTCCATGGGACTGCCGCAGGTAGCTGAGATTGACGGGGGTGCGCCCCAGCATGGAGAGCAGGCGCCCGCCGAGCGCGTCGTCGCCCCTCGCCCCATGGAATTCGACCTTGACATCCTCTCCCGCGAGCATCTGGGCGGCGTGGACGAGGGCCACTATGGATGGGCCGCCGACATTCTCGGCCGCGGCCGGCAGGCCGCCCGTGAGCTCGGCGAGAGCCTCGGCGAGGGACCGAGGGCCCCGCCCCTCGTCCTTGTCCCGTCGCGCGCCGAAGCGCTCCGCGTCGTCGGCGAAGACGAGCCGCCCCGGCGCCAGACCGCCGTCGCCGTCGGCTCGGGAGTGGAGGACCTCGAATGCCGCGGAGCCGAAGTCGGCGTTCGGGTAGAGAATGTCCATGAGGCAGCAGCCTGCCCCCGCTATGCGTATCGACATGGCAGGCCTACAGGTGGCTGCCGTAGAAATCGGTGATATCCCGGCCGAGACCGTTGCCTACGATCTCCGAATCGATCGCATAACGTCCCTTCCAGTCTCCGGGCGACCTGAACGCCCAGGGGGGCAATCTGAAACCGACCGTCACGAAAAAACTCTCGGCGGCCCCTCTCAGCGAGTCGATCTGGCTCCGTTTCATGGCGTGATCCCCCCCGTATAGGATAGGCGGAGTCAGCCTCTCGGATCAAGACCGCGGCGCCGGGGTTTCGATTCGACTAGCCGAAGGTGAAAGCGTAGAGTCTGAGATCCCCCTTTACCATCAGACGAAGCAGATGCGCACCGCTTTGAGGCAGGTCGACGACTTGGTAAAGTCGACTCTCCCGCGGAACGAGCACTCCACCTTTCACGTCGGGCGTATCGCCGCCGGGCCGGCCATCGATCTGCACGGAAATGCTGCCGCCCGCGCCGTGAGGAGAGATGACGAGGAAGACCTTCTTGGCGTGGAAGCCCAGGGCGAGCACGCCGCTATCCTCCGGGAAGATGTATTCGCCGCTGATGAGCCAGCGGCCGTCGAGGTTCCACTCGGCGTTTCCCGGGACTCGGGCGGGCTTGTAGTCGACCACTTTGTCGCCTATGGGCACTACGGCCGACGCGAAACCGGTTCCCCGGGAATAGCCCAGATAGGTTTCGGGAGTCTGGGCCTGGATGTCGGGAGGGGCCTGCGTCACGGTTCCGCCGAGCCGGGAGCCGGCTTCGGCGAGTAGCGCTCGGATGACCTTCTCCGAGATGTCGTATTCGCCCTCGCCGTAATGGACGTAGCGCACCCGGCCCTCGGCATCGATGAAATAATGCGCCGGCCAGTAATTGTTGGCGTAGGCGTTCCACTCTTTGTAGTCGTTGTCCTGCACTACCGGCCAGGTTATGCCGAGCTCGCCGATCGCCGAGCGGACATTGGCCGCGGACCTTTCGAAGGCGAACTCGGGAGAATGAACGCCGATGATCACGAGGCCCTTGTCCGCGTAGGCCTTGTACCATGACTTGAGGTAGGGGATCGTGCGGACGCAGTTGACGCAGGAGTAGGTCCAAAAATCGATGAGCACGACCTTGCCGCGAAGAGCCGACATGCTCAGGGGAGGACTGTTGAACCAGGAACCGTCGGCGACCAGGTCGGGTGCCGTGCCCAGATCGGCGAGAACCCCTCCCTCGGAGGACTGGCTCGCGCCGGCGAAGGCTCCCGATGCCGCCGCCGTGACGGCCCGTCCAGCCGCGTCGATTCCGGCCGTCTCGGCGACGCGGGCCCGCAGAGCGGTCCGCACGGGGGTGGTCGTCTCGATCGACGTCAGACCCGAGCCGTAGTTCGGAAAGGCCGCCAGGACGGCGGCCTGGAATCTGCGGTCCCAGCCGAAACCGATAGCCACGGCGACGACCAGCATGAGGACGCCGAAGCCCCGCTGTATGGATGCGGCATGTCTGACGAGAGCCGGCGCCCTTTTGAGAAGGCCCCGTCCTCCGATCATCACCGCGAGCATGGGTATGGATGTGCCGAGAGTATAGGCAATGGTGATGAAGATCGAGCCTCCGTCGACGCGCTGGGTCAAGGCGAGACTGATGACCGAGGCCATGATGGGCCCCACGCAGGGGGTCCAGATGAGGCCCAGGCTGAATCCGATGAGCAGCCCGGAGCCGAAGCCCGCCCACGCGGAACCGATCCGCGTGCCTCCGGCCGTTCCGAAGGAAGTCGATCCGGCCTGACCGACTGGCCTGACCGACGTTCCTGCCGAACCGAGTGCGGCGATGCGCGAGGCCGAAGCCTCGAAAGCCCTGCCGAGCGGCGGAACCAGCATGACGAGACCGAAGAGCCCGATCAGAGCCACGGCGACATAGCGAAGAAGGTCGGGAGAGATTCCGACCGACTGGACGATGGCCGAAAGCGTCAGTGTGAAAACGGTAAAACTGATCACGAAGCCGGCGATGATGCCGAAGGGGCGGGCCCTGCCTCCCCCCACGCTGCCGGACAGCACGATCGGCAGGACGGGCAGAATGCAGGGAGACAGTATGGTGATCACGCCGGAAAGAAAAGCGAAGACAAGCAGTACGGTCATATAGGGCTCGCTCGGCCTACATGGCCGGAACGAGATGGTTCAATATCCCGTCCACTCCGCCGCCGTTCCATACTGCGAGCTTCCTGCCGGCGGAATCGATCTGCACGAAGGTATCTTGAACCGTGATCCCGTACATGGTCTTCAGATCGGAGACCTTGTCGTAGTCGAGGACGATAATGGCGGCATTGCCGAGCCGCGATCCGTTCGCGTTGATGTCCTTCAAGTCCGCCTGGCAATACGGGCACCAGTCGGCCGCGAAGAAGAGCACGGCCGGTCCCTTGGCCGCGATGCCTTCGGCGGCTTCGAGTGTCGTGAAAATCACCTTGTTCCCGCTGCTCATCGCATAACGAAGCTCGTTGCCGACCCGAGGGTCGGCCTTCATCCCGGTGGAGCTCATCGTCGCCCCGGGGCTCGACCCGGCGGGAGCCATCATGGAGTTTTCTTCGGCGCCCGGTGAACCCGGCATCGAAGACGAGCCGGTCATCGCGGACGAGCCGGTCATCGCGGACGAGCCGGTCATGGAAGAGGAACCGGTCATCATGCTCTGAGCGAGCACAACCGTGAAACCTACGAACGCCAGCGAAAAAACGACAGCAAATCGCTTCATAATCCGCCTCCCTAGTTCTTCAAACGCGACCACATGAGAATCGCCATCTTTACGATCACCATGCCGGCGAGGATGTAAAAGAGCCAGTGATCGACATTCCCCATCAAGGATTGGACCGTGATGGCCGCCACGAGCAACGCGACGCCGCCGATGTATGCGAAGCGACTGGCCCTGTCGATATGAAGAGCGTCACGTTCATCCCTAGCCTTCTGGCGGAAGATAATGCCCGCGTAGAGACCGAAGACCGCGAGGACCAAGGCGAGCATTGCCATCTGCACCCGGTTCGGCATGAGAAGGCCGAAAGGATCCAGCTTGAGCACGAGCAGAACGAGGAATACCGCCGAGACAAGGACCTCACCGAGATTCATCAACATAGAAGATATCCTCCACCCTGCAGCCGAAGACCTTCGCGCCGACGAGCGCAAGCAGCACCGAAGGGACATAGTTGCCCTTTTCGATGGCGATTATCGTCTGTCTGGTGACGCCCATGAGCCGGGCTGCTTCCTCCTGAGTCAGCCCTCTCTCCAGGCGGCGCTCCTTGAATCTGTTAGCGACCGTCATATATTCCACATTTTTAATGTAAGGTCGACTATACATGGAGTCAAGAAAAATTGAGGCAGGCTTGCGGATCCCTCGGCTTCCAGGCGGAATATATTTGACTTCGTCAAATATATCGAGTTATTCTCCATATCGTGAGCGAGATTGAGGAAACCGTGGCCGGCGTGCGGGAGTTCAACCGCTTTTATACGCGGATCATCGGCCTGCTCGACCGGCATTTCCTGAATAGTCCTTACTCTCTCACGGAGGCTCGCGTCCTCTACGAACTTGCCCATGGAAGGAACCGCACGGCGAAGGCGATCAGATCGGCGACGGGCATCGATGCAGGCTATCTCAGCAGGATCGTCGAATCCTTCATCGCCGCCGGGTTGGTCGGGAAGACTCGCGACCGCGATGACGCAAGGTATCAGGTGCTGGAGCTCACCCGCGCGGGCAAGGCTGCCTTCTCGAGGCTCGAGGAAGCCCAGAGGGGCTCGGTCGAAGCCGTCGTGTCGAGGCTGTCCTCGGAAAGCCGCTTGGAGCTCGTCGATCACATGGTGAGAATCAGAGGGCTGCTGAGCGACATCGAATGAATGGCTTAGCATATGCAATATCGCAGTGACGATGCGGAAAGGAGGGATGCATGTCTGCGATCGGGCTCGAGGAAATATCGATCCGGAACGAGCTGAGACCGGGCGATTTGGGTTACGTGATCTACCTCCACGGTCTCCTCTATTCGCGGGAGTACGGCTATGGTCTTCAGTTCGAAACCTACGTGGCCGCGGGGCTCTGCGAGTTCATGGATCGCCGAGATCCGCAGAGAGACAGAGTCTGGGTATGCGAGCACGGAGGTCGAATGGTGGGATTCATGCTCGCGCTGCATAGAGACGAAGCGGTGCAATTGCGCTATTTCCTCATCGAGCCCGAGTACCGGGGAATCGGACTCGGCCGAAGGCTCTTGGCGCTCTTCAAGGATTTCATCAGGGAAAAGGGCTACAAGAAAGCCTATCTCTGGACGACGCACGAACTCACGACCGCGGCCCGCCTTTATGCCGCCGCCGGCTTCGAGCTCACCGAGGAGAAAGAGTCGACTTCCTTCGGCAAACCGCTGCGCGAGCGGCGATATGACCTCGAGCTCTGAGAGATCGCAGCGAAGAGCGGAGCCTGGCGCTCGCGCCGAGGGGTACGTCGGCGCCTCAATTCCGGCCGACGACCGGGAGGGAACGCGCATGATGAGGACCAAGAAAGCGGTTTACTTTTTCTGTGTAGGTTCTATTGAGCGGGTGGCCGGCAATGTCCTGCGCTCCGTCATGGAGCTATACGATCTTCATGAGACCGGCCTGGACGTGGATGGCCACCGAGTTCTGAGAACGACCGACGAGGCTGGAGCCGAGTATCACTTCGTTTCCATCGATAAGGTGCTGAGCCACGACTATCCTCGCTACTTGCCGATGCTCGAGGAGCACTTCACCGACTTCGACATAGCCGGGCTCGTCACCTGGCACGGCGGCGAGAACGCTCCACGGGGGATCCTCACCGCCCACACTACGGGCGACGTCGCTTCGGGCAACTTCGGTCCGGCCGACCCTGCGCGCATGCGCGCCCTTCTCGCCGCGATCGAGAGGAACCGGGCAACCGCCGGGCTCGAAGGTTTCCGAGTGCTGCCCGAAGCCACACATTGGTCCGGCGCGGTGTACGACGGCGGCAGTCCCTCCCTGATACCGCGGTATCCCGTCCCCCTCCTGGACATAGAGATCGGCAGCGAGCCCGAGTCCTGGTCGAATCCTGAAGCGGCACGAGTTATCGCCCGGTCGTTGACTGAAATCTTCGCCGAGGATGGACGCAGGGTGCGCAATCTCCTCTGCGCGGGCGGGATACACTTCGAGCCTTCATTTGCGGCCGCGGTCTTCCAGGCCTGGGGAGAAAGCGCCTTCGGCATCTCGCACATCCTTGCAAATCAATGGCTTGTATCGGGAGGCTACGAAGGAGGAGCGGGACTCGCCAGGCTCGCGGCCTGCGCCGACTCGATCCGCGGCGGAATAGAGGGTATAGCCTTCCACGACAATCTGAAGGGAGTCTACAAGGACCAACTGCGCGAGCTTGGGAGGGCGCGGGGTGTACCCGTCTTCAAGCACCAAGTGCTGCGGAGGCCGGACGATATACCCTGGAGGCCCGAATAGAGCCTCCGGGCCGTCCAAGAGGAGCCGAGAAATGAGGGGGAATGCGACGCCCGATCGAGGCGCCGACGCAGGCCCGATGGCGCCTTTGTCGGCGACCCGTCAGCGCCTCACCTTGCGGGTGGTCACGTCGAAGATGACGGCTCCGGCGAGCACGGCGCCGCGGATGATGTACTGCAGCGAGATGTCGGTGCCGAGCAGGTTCATGCCGTTCATGAGCGACATGTAGACGAGGGCGCCGATGAGGGAGCCGGTGATCTTGCCAACGCCGCCCGCAGCCGACACGCCGCCGATGTAGGCCGCGGCGATGCAATCGAGCTCGAACAGGGTGCCGCTCGTGGGCGTGGCGGACTGCAGCCGCGACGCGAAGAGGATTCCCGAAAGGGCGGTGAGGAGCCCCATCGCCCCGAAGACCACGAAGGTGATCCTCCTCACGCTGATGCCCGAAAGCTCGGCCGCTTCGGGGTTGCCCCCCACCGCGTAGATGTGCCGCCCCAAGACGGTCCTCTTCGCGATATAGTCGAACACGAGGACGACCGCGATCATGATCACGACGGTCCAGGAGAGGCCGTTGTAGCCGGCGAGCACCCAGGTGATGAGGCCGAGGACGATGGCCATGAAGACGAGCTTGAGCACGAACATGTCGGCCGGCGGCACCTCGAAGTTGTAGGCCTGCTTGCTCTTCCGCGCGCCGATTTCGTTGATGACGAACCAGATGATGGCGAGAAGCCCGAGGATGAGGGTCAGCTTGTGCAGGCCGGGGAGGAATGCCGAGCCGGCCGGCAGGATATCCGGGATGTAGCCGTTCCCGATGGCGGTGAAGATCTTGTCGGGGATGATGATCGTCCCCGTGCTCGACGTGACCAGGAGGAGGGCGCCGCGGTAGATGAGCCAACCGGCGAGGCTCGCGACGAAGGAGGGTATCCCCAGTTTCGCCACGGGCAGGGCGGTCAGAAGGCCGGCCAGGACGCCGAGCGCCAGGACGAAGATGAGGGCGAGCCAGACGTTGAAGTGCCAGCTCACCAGGGCGATCGCGGCTATGGCTCCGAGGAAGCCCGACAGGAAACCGACCGAAAGATCGATGTGCCGGATGACTATGACCAGCGTCATGCCGACGGCCAGCACCGCGATATACCCGGTCTGATTGAGGAGATTCGCGATGTTGCGCGAAGAGATGAAGATGCCCTTGGTGGCGATAGTGAAGATCGCCATTATGATCAAGAGCGCAATGTACATCCCGTAGTCGCGGATGTTCTGACGCACAGCTTTCTGCAGGTCCCTGACTGTCATGATGCACCTCTCCCCTAGCTCGTCGCCAGTTGCATGATCTTTTCTTGCGTCGCCTCGGACGCGGGCATCTCGCCCGTAACCTTTCCGGAAGCGACGATGTATATGCGATCGCTCATGCCCAGGATCTCCGGCAGCTCGGAGGAGATCATGACGATGCTCATTCCGCGCTCGACCAGCCTGTTCATGATGCTGTAGATCTCATATTTCGCGCCGACATCGATGCCGCGCGTCGGCTCGTCGAGGATGAGGACATCGGGCTCGACGAAGAGCCATTTGGCCACGGAAACCTTCTGCTGGTTCCCCCCCGAGAGGTTTACGACCATCTGCTCCACGCTCGGCGTCTTGATATTGAGCGCGTCCTTGTATTCGGTGGCGACCTTGACCTCGGCGTTGACGTCCACGACGCCGCGTCGGGATATCTGAGCGAGATTGGCCAAGGTGATGTTCTGCTTCACGTCTTGGATTAGAATGAGGCCGTTCGCCTTGCGATCCTCGGTCGCGTAGGCGACTCCCGCCTTTATGGCGTCCTTGGGACGCCGCAGGCGCTGTTTCCGGCCCTTGACGATGAGCTCGCCCCGTATGTCGTAGCCGTCGGGGTTCCCGAAGATGCTCTTGGCGAGTTCGGTTCGGCCCGAGCCCATGAGACCGGCGAAGCCGACGATCTCGCCTTTCCGCAGCTTGAAATTTACGTCCTTGAGCACGGCTCTCCCGAGCTTGGGATCGTAGGCGTTCCAGTTCCGAACCTCGAGCACGACTTCGCCGGAGGCTTCGTGCCTGCGCTCGGGGTAAATGTTGTTGATCTCGCGCCCCACCATGTGCTTGATGAGGACCTGCTCGCTCACCTCGCCCTTCGCGGCGTCGAGGGTGCAGATGGTCTGCCCGTCGCGGAGCACCGTGACCGTATCCGCGATCCTGATCACTTCCTTGAGCTTGTGCGAGATGAGAACACAGGTCACACCGTCTTTCTTCAGATGGCGCAAAAGCTCCAAGAGATTGTCGCAGTCGTCCTCGTTGAGCGCTGCGGTCGGCTCGTCCAGGATGAGAAGCTTTACGTTCTTGCTCAGTGCCTTGGCGATCTCGACCAGCTGCTGCCTGCCGACGCCGAGGTCTTTGACCTTGGCCTCGGGGTTGATGTTGAGCCTCACCTTTTTGAGCATTTCGTTCGATTTCTTTATCGTCTCGTTCAAATCGACCGCGGGACCCTTCCGTATCTCGTGGCCGAGGAGGATGTTCTCATAGATCGTCATCTCGGGCACGAGAGCGAGCTCCTGGTAGATGATGGCGATACCGGCGCGCTCGCTGTCGGCGATGCCCCTGAACTTCTGGACCTTACCCTCGAAGAGGATTTCCCCCGAGTAATCCCCGTGCGGATAGACGCCGCTCAGGACCTTCATGAGGGTGGACTTGCCCGCGCCGTTCTCTCCGACCAAGCAATGGATCTCGCCCTCGGCGACCTCGAAGCTCACATCGCTCAGGGCTTTGACGCCGGGGAAGGTCTTGGTGATGTTTTTCATCTCGAGTATGGGAGTATTCATGACGGCCCCGCCTCCGAGAGCTTAAGTATGTGCAACTCCAGTATATGATCTATTCGGAAAAACGCGAGTATCTTCGACGAGCTGCGTAAGCCCCGTATCGGGGCCGCCGATGCGCCTTGTCGCCGCGGACGCAGGATCATAGGGTTATCCAAGAAAAAGAGCGAATTAAAGGTAGCTTCGCATATGGTATGTGTGTACGGTCTCTGCGAGACCGTACACACATGGAAACCGCTTTCAAGACCGACAGAGTCATGAAAGCGGCAATCGGCTTACAGACCGGTGAAGTCGCTGGCGGGCCAGTAGCCGGAGTCCACGATCGCGGCCTTCACGTTGTCCTTCGTGACGGTGACGATGGCCGTCGGCTTGGCGGGAACATCGATCTTTCCGTTGTTGTAGGTCGTGGTCTGCGCAGGAGAGCCGCCGTTGAGGTATGCCACTGCGGCGGCGATAGCGTCCGAGACCAGGGTGCGGACGTCCTTGAGCACGGTCATGGACTGCTTGCCGTCGATGATGTACTGGATCGACGCGATCTCGGCGTCCTGGCCGGTGATGTAGTACTTCGTCACATCCTTGTCGGCCGCGAAGGCGTCGGCGATGGCCCGGGCGGTGCCGTCGTTCGGCGCGCAGATGAAGACGGTGCCTTTGTCATGCTTGCCGACCGCGGTCAGATTGGCCTCGGCCTTGTTCTTCGCATCGTTGAAGTTCCAGTTCGTGGTGGTCTGTCCGATGATGGCGGCCTGCTCGTCGCGGGTAAGTTTGGCCTTGTGCCTGAGAGCGACGGCCCTCGACGAGTTGCGGACGATGAAGGTCCCGTCGGCGATCTTGGGCTGGAGCACGCTCCAGGCGCCCTGGAAGAAGAGGAAGGCGTTGTTGTCGGAGGAGGCACCGGTGTAGATGTACAGGTTGTTGCCCTTCTTGCCCATGGGAACCTGGCTCTCGAGGTACTTGCCCCAGGCGGCCCCGACCTGGACCGAATCGAAGGTCACGTAATAGTCGACCGAGGCGGTGTCGCGGATGAGGCGGTCGTAGGAGATGACCTTCACGCCTGCCTGGTGGGCTTCGTCGGCTGCTGCGGCGGCGGCGGAACCGTCCTGCGGGCAGATGATGAGGACTTTGATCCCCTTGGTGATGAGACTCTCTACGTTGGTCTTCTCCATGGCGGAGGAGCCCTGGCTGAAGAGGACCTCGGCGCTTATGCCGGCGGTCTTGAGAGCGTCGAGGAATCTAGTCTGGTCCTGGATCCAGCGGGGCTCGTCCTTCGTGGGAAGAACGATGCCTACCTGGGTCTGCGCGAAAACCGCGCTGCCCAGCACGATGGAGAATAGAATCGCGAGGAGAACTGAAATGCGTTTCATCGAACGACCTCCTGGGGATCTCTTCGGCGGCCGATGGCCGCCGGACGATATTCTCATCCCGTTTCGGCGGGCGGTCATCAGGAAGATTCGGTCGAAATGCTTCACTCGAGAGTCGACGGGCCGAAGTGCGAGGGCGATTAGCATTTTCCCGTCGAGCGGGCCAAGACAAAGTCCAGAAGCCGCGGGCTCAGGGTCCGACGTTCCGATATATTTCCTTCGCGGTGTGGAAGCCGTCCTTGATGACCGTGGCCCCGAGGAGGTCCCTGGTCACGATGATCGGTTCGAGACGAACGTAGGGCACCTTCCCGGCTCCGTCGTCGATCGTGGCGTCGGTCTCGATCTTCTCGCCCTTGGCGAGCATCACCGCGAAGCCGGCTGCCTTGAGGGCGAGACGGTCGATCGGCTTGTAGACGGTGGCGTACTGGGACCCCTCGGCGATGCGCTGGCAGGCCGCCAGATCGGCATCCTGTCCGGCCACCTTGGCCCTGCCCGCGAGCCTGTTTTCGGAAAGCACGTTGATCGCGGCCTCGGCGAGCATGTCGTTGCCGGCGATCACCGCGTCGATGCCGCGGTCGCGCGCCACCACGGGCTCGAGGTCGGCCTTCACCTCGTCGCTGTCCCATGAGTAGGGCCAGATCTCCGCGACGATCCGGATCTTGCCGGAAGCGACGAAAGGATCGAGAACGTTGTGGATGCCTTCGTTCAGCATTATGGCGTTGTTGTCCGACCTGGCGCCGTTGATGACTATATAACCGCCCGAAGGCACGGCGCGCGCGATCGTCTCGGCCATCAGGCTGCCGACCTTCACGTTGTCGAACGATATGTAGAGATCCACCCCGGCCTTGCGCACGAGCCTGTCGTAGCTGAGCACGGGTATGCCCTTGGCCCGTACCTCCCTGACGACGGCCGAGAGGCGATCCGCATCGTTGGGAACGATTACGAGGCAGTCGATGCCCCTGCGCAGAAGTTCGCGCACCTGGGATTCCTGTACGGCGGCGTCCTGATCGGCGACTTCGAGGATCATGTCGGCGCCCAATTCCTTGACCGATCGGCTGAAGACGTCTATGTCGCGCTTCCAGCGTTCCACGACGAGCGAGTCCATCGAAAAGCCGATGACGGGAGCCTTGCCCGGCTGGACCCTGTGCCGCCCGGGTGTGCAGCCGGGAAGCAGGACCGCTAGGAGCGCCGCAAGGACGAGCCAGAGAAAACGCGCCGCCGGACGTTTCGGGTGCACCTGACACAGCTCAAAGCTCAGCATCGTTCGCCTCCGTGATACCGGAAGAGAAAGCCGTCGGCGTGAGGCCGGTGACCTTCTTGAACAGCCGCGAAAAGTAATTGGGATCGGGATAGCCGCAAGCCGCGCTCACCTGTTTGATGCTGGCGCCGGGAACCAGAAGCATTTCCTTGGCCCGTTCGATTCGAAACTGGATGAGATAGTCGGAAAAGCCCCGCCCGGTCTCTTCGACGAAAAGCCGGGAAAGGCGGCTGGGCGAAAGGCCGACCGCGTCCGCCGCGAGTTCCAGGGTGACCACTCCGCCGAAACCGCTTTTGATGAAAGAGATGGCCCCCGTCACGGCCGCCGATCGGCGCGGGATCCTGCCGAGCCTATCGACGATGCGCTCGTAACGGGCCCTGACCGCGAGTTCCAGACCCGGCCCCTCCCCTGCGGCGAGCATATCGCCCATGTCGAACTCTCCTTCGACCTCCCGCACATCCATCAGTCCTCGACGCGCGAGCGCACGATAGGCCGATCCGAAAAGAGCCGAGAGCCGGAAGCGCTCTGCGGCCGAGACTATCTCGAGCTCTCGCAGCGAATCGAGTACGCGCTCGAGCGCGGCGCGCGTACGCTCGACGGAGCCGTCCAGCAGCGCCCCGAGGAAGGCTTCGTCGTCCTCGAATTTCCGCCGGTTGTCGCCGTTCTCGGTCGCCTCGCCCCCCTCGCCGGGAACGGTCGGCCGGTCCGACCGATAGCCGCCCTTCCACAGATCGCGCAGGGCTTCGCTCCAGGATTCCCGGACGGCCTCGATCGGCTTCGCCGTCCCGAAGCCGACGCTCACGAGCCCCCGCCCGGACTCCGCGCCCCGGACGGCGGTGGCGATCTCGTGAAGGGCGGACGCGGCGGCAGGGGATTCGGTCTCCGATTTCAGGGGGAAGAGCACGATGCAGATCCCCGCGACGAGGGGTCCCACCAGGGCCTTCGACTTGTAGCGCAGAGTCTCCCTGAAGCGCTCGTGCAACGAACGGGACACGGCCTCGGCGTCGGGCGAACCGTCGGGCGGAGAGAAGGAAGCCGCGGCCGCCAGCAGGAGCGGCTCATCGAGAGAGAGCGCCTGCCGATATTTCGGCAGTTGGGGACCGAGCCGTTCTCCGAGCACGAGGGCGTGGAGAAAGGCCGTTTCGACGAAGAGGCGCATGCGCTCCTCGCGCTCCCTGTACTCGACCTCCCGGTGTTCGAACTCGTCCCGGCGGTCGATGAAGGCCGATGCCGCGCGGAGCGATTGGGCCAGCTTGTCTTTGGCCACGGGCTTGAGCAGGTAGTCCAGCACCCCGAGCTCGACGGCTTCGCGCGCGATGTCGAAGCGTTCGTAGGCGGTCACGAGAATGAAGACCGTTTCGGAGCCGCGCCTGCGCAGCTCGCGCACCACGTCGAGCCCCGATAGGCCGGGCATGCGGACGTCCATGAGCACTATGTCGGGGCCGAGCGCCGATGCGCGGTCGATAGCCTCCCGCCCCGAAGAAGCCGCGCCGACGATGTCGAACTCCGCCGCGAGATCGCGCTTGATTATGTGAAGTATCGTATCGACCACCGGACGCTCGTCGTCCACGACCAGGACGCGCTTCATCTGACGCCCCGCTCCGTCGGAAGCCTGATGATCACGCTGGTTCCCTTTCCAAGTTCGCTCTCGAGCTCGACCCTGCCTCTGCCCTCCGTAGAAAGCTTTACGCGCCGGATCACGCTCCATAGCCCGATGCCCGCATCGGCCGCTCCGGAGCCGTCGCCTCCCCAGCGGGATTCCTCCTCCGAGGCTTCGCGGAGCACGCGCTCGACCTCGCTGGGAGCCATGCCGTCGCCCGAGTCTTCCACCGTCAGGACCGCCTCGTCCGCCACCAGGCGGGCCGCGACGCGGACCGAGCCCCCGTCTTCGCGGTTGCGCAGCCCGTGCGCGATGGCATTTTCGACGAGCGGCTGCAGAACGAGCGCGGGGATCTCGACCGACAGGACGGCCGGATCGGCCTCGACATCGAAATGGTAGCGCTCGCCGAAGCGCAGTCGGAGAAGCCAGATGTAACGCTCGACGCACTCGATCTCGTCGCCGACGCTGACGGAGCGGGAGGGAGGTCTGAGCGCGTAGCGGATGAAGGCGGCGAGATTTTCGAGGAAGTCCGCCGTCTTGTCCGCGTCCTCGGACATGGCGAGCCCGATGCCGGCGGAAAGCGTATTGAAGAGAAAATGCGGGTTGATCTGCGTCTGCAGCGCGAGAAGCTCGGCGTCCTTGAGCTTGTGGCCCATGTCGAGGACGCGCATGCGCTCCTCCATGAGGCGCTTTTCCACCTCGGCCTTGGACTTGAGCTCCTCGAAAGAGCGCCTCACGCTCTCGCGCATGCTGGTGAAAGCCAGAGCCATCGTGCCGATTTCGTCGCTCGAGGAGGGTAGGCCGAGCTCGCCCCCGTAATCGCCCCGGCCCACCGCGCGGGCGGCCTCGGCGAGCTTGGACAGGGGCGCCGTGAGAGCGTAGGAGAAGCGCACGAGGAGCATGAAGCCCATGAGCGTCGCGGCGACGACGAGCATGGCATTGGACGTTATCACCGCCGGAATGCGCGAGTTGAATCCCGAAAAGGCCTTGAGGGAGTCGGACATGAACACTCCCTCTATCCGGCCTATCAGAAAGCGGGCCAGATTCGCCGCCCGTTCGGAACTCGCGTAGAGCTCCGCGTAGCCCTCGACGTCGCGCCCGCGCTTCGCGGTCACGGCCGCCTCGGTGTCGCGGAGGTAACTGTCGAGGAGACCGGCGAGGTCGCGCTGAAGGAGGAGGGATTCGTCTGAGCGTATCTCGCGATTGAGCCGCGAAGCCTGATCCGAGAGTATGGTGGAGAACTTGATGTAATCCTTGAGCGAGTCCGAGCTCCGCGCGGTGAGATAGCCCGTGAGCCCAGTCTCGGTGAGGTCGAGGGTCGCGCTCATGTTCTCCATGAGGAGGTTGTTGCGAAACAGGAGTTCTACGCTCTTCGCGAGCTCGGAGGAGGCCAGGCCGGTGTAGAGGGTGGCCGAGGCGGTGATGAGGAGGATGAGGGCCGAGTTGGCGATGATCTTGCCGCGGACCGTGCCCAGAATCAATTCCCCGCCCCCTTTGAAGTCTTGACCGAAAAGCCCAGCTCGATCGCGTCCCTCGGCCCCCCGCCTTCCTTTAAATGGACAAAGGCGATCATGGCTTCTTGTCCGATACGCCTGGAATCGCGGACGATGCTCGCGCCTATCACACCCTTGTCGATGAAGTGATCTATGTCGGGCGTCTCGTCCGCGCCTACGATGAAAATGCGGTCCACGCGGTTGGCGTCGACGACCACCTGGGCGGCTCCTTCCGTGTCCTGCGCGTTGGAGCAGAAGATGGCGTTTACCTGAGGGGCGGTTCGGAGCATCCGCGCGGCCGCCTCCTCGCCCGAGAGAATGCCCAGTCTGGCCCGCACGACGGAGACGATCGCGGCCCCGGAGTAGGCCCCGACCGCGGAGGCGACGCCTCGATAGAGAAGCTCATCCCGCAGATCTCCGGTGCTCGTGGCCGGAAGTATCACGCCGATTCGGGCGGACGGCCCCAGAGCCGAGCAAATGATCCTTCCGCCCTCGAAGCCCTGAAGAAGGGAGCCCGAACCGATGAAATTGAGCCTGCCGCCGTCGGGGGCGTCCGTACCGACGGGGATGAAAACCACCCCCGAACGCGCGGCGCGCTCGGAGCGGTCCGACACTCTATCGTTGCGGGGCGTGTACATGATGAGACCGTCGACCTTGGCCCGCAGTGCGATCTCGAAGTAGCGCTCGGCGTCGGAGGATGAGGATCCCGGGTAGCGGAAAACCTGGATTGCTGCCTCGGCTTCGGCTGCGCCGGCCTCGATGCCGTCTATGAGGCCCCGGAAGAAGGAATCGTCCGTGTCCGGCATCACCGCGATGATCTGGTAGCGCTCGGGCTTCGCGGCGCCGGGCGAAAGGGAGACCCCATGGGCCAGAGCCTCGCGGCTTTTGCCGATCAGATCGGCGTTGAGGAGAGTCGCGCCGAGAAAGGCGAGACCGAAGACGATCGCGAGTACCCAGGCTGCCCTCTTCATGCTCGCGACGAGTATAGCACGGCTCCGGAGCCTTCAGAAGTCGAATGTGACTTTCCGGATCCGGAGATGGAAGTCATTTAAGGATTGATTCTTATGGAAGAAAACCACGGAGGCGCTGAGGTAAGAGGGAGAAGAGACAGGAGACAGGAAAGATCGCGGAGTCGGTGAAATCCTGAAGGCCCGACCGCACACTCTCCTAGAGCGCTTCCACCAGCAGAGCAACGTTCAACGCGGTCACGACGATTCCGCAGGCCAGCAGAACGGCCGTCGTCGAGCTTCTGTTGGTGAAGGCGCCCATGACCTTTTTCGACGAGGTCAGCGCGATCTGCGTGAATATCGTGATCGGCAGCTGTATGCCGAGGGCCATCTGCGAAATCACGAGCGCCCAGAAAGGATCGTGCACGAGCAGCGCGATCAGCGACGCTCCCACGAGCGTGATCAGTATTCCGATCTTCGTGTGCCGATCCTCGAGATCGTAGCATTCCCCGAAAATGCCCGTGTAGATGGCTCCTCCCGCCATGCCCGCCGTTATGCTCGACGAGACCCCGGAGAACAGGAGGCCCGCCGCGAACACGAGACCGGCCGCCTTGCCCATCATGGGCTCGAGCAGCCTTTTAGCGTCGCCGAGCTCTTCGACCTTGATTCCGCCGACATGGAAGGTCGCAGCCGCGAGAACGATGATCGCGCAATTGATCGCCCAGCCGATGAGCATAGAAAGCATCGTGTCCGTGAACTCGAAACGAAGCTGATGGCGCACCTTCGACTCGTCCTCGAGGTTCCACTGGCGGCTCTGTATGATCTCGGAATGGAGAAAAAGGTTGTGCGGCATCACCACGGAGCCCAGGAGGCTCATGATCACCAGAATCGAACCCTTGGGGAAGGACGGCAGGAAGGTCCCCGTCCATGCGGTCGCCCAGTCGACCTTTACGAGCGCCAGCTCGAACACGAAGGAAAGGCCGATGAGCGAGACGAATCCGATGATCCATTTCTCCAGCTTGCGATAGGAGTTCGAGAAGAGCATGAAGACGGTGAAAGCGCAGGCAAGAACGATCGCAGGCCGGAGAGGCAGGCCGGTGAGCAGGTTCACCGCGATCGCCGCGCCGAGCACTTCGGCGAGGGCCGTGGAGATCGCGGCCGCCACGGCCGAGCCGAGGATAGGCACGCTCGCCCTGCGCGGCAGGTAAATCGTCGCGGCCTCCGAAAGGCAATAGCCCGTGGCGATACCCAGGTGGGCGGCGTTGTGCTGGAGGACCATGAGCATGAGCGTGCCCAGGCTCACCACCCAGATCAGCGAATAACCGAAGACCGAGCCTGCGGCGAGGTTGGAGGCCCAATTGCCCGGATCGATGAAGCCGATGGTGACCAGCATGCCAGGACCGATGTAGCGCAGAATCTCGAGCGCGCCAAAACGGGGGTGATGGCCTCTACGAAAGCCGTGCCGACCGTCGCGGAAGCGCCGCCACATGCCGCCCGACCCCATTCCCTGGATTGCATGGCGATGATCGGCGCCATCCCGCGAGTTTCTGCTCATAGTTGTTAGGGCGGTCTAACATGGATTGCCGCATAACGTCAACCTCCGATCACGCGTTTCATTGACGGTTGCGGTCTTTCTGCTATAAGATGTGTCGACGAGCCGCGGGGACCATGGAATGCGGTGAGAATCCGCAGCGGTCCCGCCACTGTAACCGGGTATGAGCCCGACCGGCGCAGTCGCACCCAGAAGGACGACGAGCGCAGCCATTGCGACCGCAGTGTCGCGAGAAGGCGTCGGAGTTGTCAGACGATCCGGAAGCCAGGATACGACCCCGCGGCGGATCGGAACCTCGAAGAGGCTCCGATCGACTTCGTGGATCGAGGACTCGTCGCGCGCTTTCTTCGTCGTTGAACAAAATCCCGTCGAAGCCGCCCCTCCTCGATCCGCTCGCCCCGCACCATGGGTGCGCTGTGCGGAAAGGAGCCGGCATGCGGCTTATCGCGTGCTTATCTGTCCTGGTCCTCGCGGTTTTGGGACTGGGAGCGCAAGAGTCCGGCGCGGGTCCGGACATCGGAACGGTGGACGTCACGGCCCAGGTCTACAGTCCCCTCGCCCTCGTGCCGGCGGGCAGCGTGACGGTAGTCACGGCGGCGGAGATCGAGAGGTCGGGCGCCTCGACCGCCGCCGACGCTCTGGCCGCCGTCCCGGGCCTGACCGTGAACGGCTACGGCGAAGGCGGGTCCGCGGCGACCGTGAGCATCGGAGCCTCGACCTCCAACCAAGTGCTGGTCATCATGGATGGGGTGAGGCTCAACGATCCGCTCAACGGCGCGCCGGATCTCAATCAGATACCGGCCGAGAGCATCTCGAAGATCGAGGTGCTGCAGGGCGGGGCGAGCGCGGCCTACGGCGCCGACGCGCTCGGCGGCGTAGTGGTCATCACGACGAAAAAGTCCGGCCGGAGCAGGCTCGACCTGGGCGTGACGAATACCGCCTACCCCACGGCCATCGGCCTCGGAGGCGCGTCGAGCATGGCGGACGGCCAGAAATTCACCATGGACTCGGGGACGAAAATCGGCCTCGCGGACCTGGCCGTTTCGGCGCAGGCGGAGCGGGGAGCCAACGCATACGACTACAGCGCCGCGGGATCGACGGCCCTCCGCTCCAACGCCCAGTTCTGGAACGCGGGCGGCAACCTTTCTCTCGGCCTGCCTTTCGCGGGGGGCAGGCTCGCGGCCACGGCCATGGGATCTTATCAGAATGCCGGCGTTCCGGGATCACTGGACTATCCCTCGTCCGATGCGACGCAGATCAATACGGCGGCACGCGGAAGCCTCGGATGGTCGAACGATGCCATGGCGGGAGGAGCGCTCAGTCTCGACATCCTGGGCCATGGCAGCTACTCCACGATGGATTATTCCGAACCCTCCTACTCATACTCGAACAACTACCAAATCTCGAGCACCGGCCTCGATATCAGAGCAGTGGACTCGGTCGCGAGCTTCTGCAGTCTGGGATTCGGAGCCACAGGCCTCTACGATGCGGCCGTCGAGCCGGTTTTCGATTCACGTTCGGCCGGACAGCCGAGTCGCCTGTCTCTCGGTTCCTATATCGAGCCGACGTTCTTCCTCGGCGACCGTCTCAAAGTGACGTTCTCGCTTCGCTACGATTGGAATAATTCCTATGAGGCAGGCTTCTCTGAAATGCTCGGCGCAGTTTATCGGTTGAGCGCCGCACTGGATGTCCGCCTTTCGGGGGGCCGGTCCTTCCGCGCTCCAACCTTCGCCGACCTCTATTGGCCATACGACCCTGTCGACGGCTACTACGGCAACCCCGACCTCAAGCCTGAAACAGCCTGGTCCGGCGAACTCGGCGGTGATCTCAAGACCGGTCGATTCTCCCTCTCGGCCAGCGTTCGAGCCCGTTATGTCGATAACATGATCGACTCGACATACTACGACAGCTCGACGGGCATGGAAACGGCCGTCAATCTCGGCCCCGTCTTCATTCCCGGAGCCGATCTCGACGCCGGCTACGAAATCGGCCCGGCCAGGCTCAGCGCAGGATACGAGTTCGTCTATCCCATGGACATCTCGGGCGGTACTTCGATCTTGGACAGTCCCGTTTTGAAGACATATTCGCAGCACACGGTCAAGGCTTCGGCCGACTTCACATTCGGCAAAGCCACCGCCGGTCTGACGGCGCGCTATTGGAGCGATTATGTCAACATCGATTCATATTCCGGGACCCAGTATCCGCTGTCCGGCGCGATCGTCTTGGATCTGCACAACTCCCTCGTGATCGCGCAGGGCACCAAGCTGATCTTCGACATCGACAACCTGCTCGACCAGCAATACCAGGTCATCTACGGCTACCCGATGCCGGGCATCACGCTGAAACTAGGGATGCTCGTGAACCTGTAAGATTGTACATCGATACAATGGTTTCGCTGCGTCCCGGAATAATCGCTTATTCCGCCGCGAAGATATCCGCAGGGTCGACGCTGAAGCCTTCGAGAATCAGAGAGTCGACTGGGCCCTTCAGGAATAGAGGATCGCGGGACTCGGCCTCGCCATATCGTCCGTCAGCCCCGCGAACGAAGCGGCTCAGCCACTCGCCCGAGGGGTCGATCACCCAATACTCGCGGACGCCCATGCGTTCATACAGATCGAACTTCTCTCGAATGTCCTTCATGTGGGTCGAAGGCGAGAGAATCTCGAAGATGAGATCGGGAGCCCCGCGGCCGCCGGACTTCGTAAGTTTTGCGTCGTCGCAATATACGACGATATCCGGCTCGACCACATTGGAAATATCCCCGTCCGCAGGCTCATCGAGCTCGGGCATAAGCACGTCGAAAGGGGACATATAGACTTTGCAGGCCTTGCCCTCGAGATGAGAACGAATCCGAAAGTAGAGCAGGCCTATGATAGCCTGGTGTCTCCGATTCGGCGCCGCCGACATATTATAGGCCACTCCGCCGATCAGCTCCCAACGCTCCCCTTCGGGCCAGGTGAGATAGTCGCTATAGGTATATTTTCGATCCAGCCTTTGTGCGGGGTCACCCATTCGTGCCACGCCTCCAGTATAGCCTTGACGCCTGCGGCGCGGCCAGCCGATTGAAGGACACGCTCCGCGCTTTCGATGCAGACGGGATTCGGGCCCTAGCCTTCGGACAGCATAAGCCTTGCGGGTGTGGATGAAGCAAGAGCCTCGAAATGCTCGTCGCGATGGACGAGGATAGCCTCGGCGGTTCCGGCGCAGGCGGCGATGAGGGCATCTATGAGCGGCAAGCGGGAGGATGCGCCCAGAGCGAGCTCGAAGGCGCGGATGGCGACGGCGCTGTCCACAGGAATTACCCGCGCGACCAAGCCAGCATAGGCGAGCGAAGCCTCCCGTGCGCCAGCCGCATCGGGGCCGAGACTGTATATCCTCAGCGCGAACTCGGCGATGGAGGGACTCGCGACAAAGACCTCGGCGGAATCGTCAAGAAGTATCTCCTGGACCCGGTCGGCCCCGGCCTCCCCTCGATAATGGGCGAGCAGAGCCGAGGTATCGAGAAGATAGGCGGCCACGTTTCAGTTCTCGTTTTCTCGTTCGGCGACGAGCTCGGCTACGGCGTCGCGCTCGGGGGCCAGCGCCTTTCCGCGGCCCAGAAGTCGACGGGCGCTCTCTGCCCGATCGGGGATCACACGGACGAGTATTTCGTCGGGCCCCTCCCCCTGGCGCCAATCGAGCTTCCATCCCGGCCGAATGCCTAGACTCCTGGCCAAGGCTTGGGGGATGGATACCATATTCTTCGTGGTTACTGTAGTCTCCATGATTCTAGTCTAATCATGTAGGAATGAACGATCAAGGAAAGAATGCGGAAAGGATGACCTCGCATCCTTTCCGACTGTAGTCCTCCTTGGACCCGCTACTCCGACCGCCCCGCCTGGCTCGCGTACATCTTCGCGTAGACGCCGCCCGCGGCGAGAAGACTCGCGTGGTCGCCCCATTCGACGATCCGCCCTCCGTCGATGACCATGATGCGGTCGGCGTCGCGTATCGTGGACAGTCGATGCGCGATGATGAAGCTCGTGCGCCCTCTCATGAGGGCGAGCATGGCCTCCTGGATGTGAAGCTCGGTGCGCGTATCGACGCTGCTCGTAGCCTCGTCGAGAATGAGTATGGCCGGATCGGTGAGGATCGCCCGCGCGATCGCGAGGAGCTGGCGCTGCCCCTCGCTCAGGTTAGTCCCCGACTCGGTGAGAGGGCTGTCGTAGCCGCGGCTCATGCGCCTGACGAAGTGATCCGCATTGGCCATCTTCGAGGCCCGGATCATCTCGCTTTCGTCGGCGTCGGGCTTGCCGTAGAGTATGTTGTCCCTGATGGAGCCGGAAAACAGATACGTGTCCTGGAGGACGATGCCGAAGCAGCGCCTCAGGCTGTCGCGTCTGTAACCGCGTATGTCGACCCCATCGATCAGGATCCGTCCCGCCGTGGGGTCGTAGAACCGCGCGATGAGATTGACGATGGTAGTCTTGCCGGCGCCCGTCGGACCCACCAAGGCGGTGACGCTCCCCGCGGGGGCGGCAAAATCTATGTCCCGGAGCACGGCGACATCGGGACGATAGCCGAAGCCGACCTCCTCGAAGACGACGTCGCCGCGCGGCCGATCCAGGTCGATCGCGTCGCTCCGGTCGGGCTGCTCCTCCGCCTCGTCGAGGACTTCGAAGACGCGCTCGGCTCCGGCGACGGCCGTCTGCAGGGTGTTGTAGATGTTCGCGAGGTCGTTGAGCGGCCGCGCGAACTGCCGAGAGTAGCCGATGAAGCTCGCGATGATGCCTACGGTGACGATGCCGCGCACGGCCAGGACGCCGCCCGCAAGCGCCACCGCCGCGAATCCCACGTTGTTTATGACGTTCATGAGGGGCATGATGAAGCCCGACCAGATCTGCGCCCTGGTGCCCACCCCGCGCAGGCGGGCGTTGAGCTCGGCGAAGCGCTCGATCGAGGCCCGCTCCCGCCCGAAGGCTTTCACCACCTGGATGCCCGACACGCTCTCCTCGATGTGGCCGTTGAGCGCCCCGAGCACGACCTGCTGTTCCTTGAAAAGAACGCGGGTCCTGCGTGATATGATCCGCGTGAGGATGAGGACGAGCGGCAGCGTGACGAGGGCCGCGAGGGTCAACTGTGGACTCAGGACGAGCATCATGGCGAGGGAGCCGCCGATGGTGATGACCGTCGACATGAGCTGGGTGGTGGACTGGGAGATCGTGCCCGATACGTTGTCGATGTCGTTGGCCAGCCGGCTCATGAGATCGCCGTGGCTCCGCGCGTCGAAGAAGGCGACGGGAAGGCGCTGCAGCTTTTCGAAAAGGACGCGCCGCAGCCGGAAGACGATGCGCTGCGAGGCCCCCGCCATGATGCGCAGCTGGCCCACGTTGACCGCCGCGTCCATGACATAGGCCGAAAGCAGCGCCAGCGCCGCGGCTTCCAGCGCGCCGAAGTTCACTCTTCCCGTCATCGCATCGATGGAACGGCCGACGAGCCAGGGTCCGGCCAGGACGAAGCAGCCGTCCGCCAGAACGAGCGCGAGCACTATCACGAGCGCGCGCCGCTCCCCTCCGAAGTAGTGCCAGAGCCTGCGCAAGGTCCCCCGCGCGTCCCTGGCCTTGTCCCCTCCCTGAAGCCAGCGCGCTCCGCCTCCGGGACCACGGCCGGCGCCGAATGCGCTCACGGGATGCGGGATGTCCGCCCTTCGCTCAGCCACGGGAGGGTCTCCCTCCCCCGATCTGGGAATCGTAGATGTCCCTGTACACCGCGCATGTTTCGATGAGCTCGCCGTGAGACCCGAATCCGACCGTCTCTCCGTCGTCGAGCACCAGGATGCGATCGGCCTCCATCACCGAAGAGATGCGTTGCGCGACGACTATCGTCGTCGTGTCGGTCGAAAGCTCGCGCAGGGAACGGCGGATCGCGGCTTCGGTTACCGCATCGACCGCGCTCGTCGAGTCGTCCAGGATGAGCAGATCGGGCCGGCGGACTATGGCCCGGGCGATGGCTATGCGCTGCTTCTGTCCGCCCGATAGGTTGACCCCGCCCTGCCCCAGCACGGTGCGATATCCCTCGGGAAAGCCCGAGATGAACGAATGGGCCTGGGCGGCGGCCGCCGCGGCCTCGACCTCTTCCATCGCCGCGTCTTCCTTTCCCCAGCGAATGTTGTCGAGAATGCTGCCCGAAAAGAGCAGGGTCTTCTGCGGCACCAGGGCGATACGCGATCGCATCTCTCCGGGATCGAGTTCGGCCGCATTCCGGCCGTCGACGAGGATTCGCCCTTCGCGGGGCTCGTAGAACCGCGCGATGAGGTTGACGAGACTGGTTTTGCCCGAGCCGGTGGAGCCGATGACGCCGAGCGTTTCGCCGGCGCCGCAGGCAAAATCGATGTCGTGGAGGACATATTCGTCCGAAGCTCCGTAGGCGAAGCAGAGCCTTTCGAAACGGAGGGACATGCCCCCGCCGCTCCGGGCATCGGCGGCCGTGGGGTCCTCCGTCTCGGCCGTCCGGAGACCGAAGGGGCAGGGCCGGGGCGGCGGGGCGAGGAGCATCACCTCTCCGATACGCTCCGCCGAGGCGCGCGCCCTGGCGAAGATGGTAAAAATGAAAGAGATCATCATGAGCGAGGCCAGAATCTGGGTCATGTAGTTCACGAAGGCCACGACCTCGCCGAGCCGCATGCTTCCCCGGGACACCCGCCATCCGCCGAGCCAGAGAACCACGACGATGCCCGCGTTCACCGTGAGCGAGATCGCCGGCGAGAAGACGGCCATGACGCGCATAACCTTCGTAGTCGTGTCCGCGAGCTCGCGGTTCGCGGCCGCGAAGCGTCCGGTCTCGTAATCGAAGCGGTTGAAGGCCTTCACGACGCGGACGCCGGAAAGATATTCGCGGATCACGCCGTTCACCCGATCGATCGCCGCCTGTATCCTGCGGAAAAACGGATAACCCGTGCGGACGTTGAGCAGTATGAGGATCGCGACCACCGGCACCACGATGCCGAGGACGGGTGCCATGCGCGCGTTGAGGAGGACGGCCATGACGATGCCGCCCGCGGCCAGGAGCGGCGCCTTGACGAAGACCCTCATGGTTCCGTTGACGAAGGTCTGCACCTGGGTGACGTCGTTCGTCAGCCTCGTGACGATCGAGGCCGTATCGAAGCGGTCCAGATCGTCGAAGCCGAAGGACTGCACTTTGGAATAGAGCGCGCCCCGCAGATCCGCGCCGAAGCTCTGGGACACCAGATTCGATATGATGTTCCGTCCCGTGGCGGCGAGCGCGCCCAGGCCCGTGACGAGGAGCATGAGACCGCCCAGGCGCAGCACCATGTGAAGGTCGCGCGCGGCGACACCCACGTCGATCACCTTCGACATGATCGTCGGCTGCAGGAGATCGCAGGCCGCTTCGATGGAGAGGAAAAAGACGGCGGAAAGGAACGGCTTGGCGTAGATCCGAACGTATGGTCCAAGATAGGAAAGCAGGGAGGGTTCGCCTCCCGATCGTGAATGCGGCACGGAGGCGAGTCTACGACGAAGTCCCATCGAAGTTCCAGCAGGCGAGCCGGCGGCCTTGCCAGAGCCTTCCCGAGCGGATACGATGGCAGTCATGAAAGCCGCCGTATCCATAGTCCGTTGCGCCGATTACGATGAGGCATCCGTCGAGACCGCCGTCCGCGAGGCCTGCGATTCGGCCGACTTCCCCGACCTTCGGGGCAAGAGCGTCCTTCTCAAACCCAACATCCTGAAGGCGGCCGACCCGGCGCAGGCCGTGACCACCCATCCTTCCGTGCTGCGCGCGGTTATACGTTATGCGAAATCGAAGGGAGCGGCGAGGATTCTCGTGGGCGAGTCCCCGGGATTCCAGCTCGGGTCTGCCGCCTTCCGGAAGAGCGGGCTCGCCGAAGCCGCACAGTCCGAAGGCGCCGTCTGGGCGGACTTCGGCGAGGCCGTCCAGGTGGACAACCCCGACGGCAGGCTCGTGAAGAACTTCACGCTGGCCAGGGTCGCGGTCGAGGCGGACGTGCTCATCTCGCTGCCCAAGCTCAAGAACCACACCCTGATGTACTTCACGGGAGCCATGAAAAACATCTTCGGCTGCGTGCCGGGTCTCCAAAAACCGCAGTTCCACCTGCGTTTCCCGGAACGCGAGCGCTTCGGCCGGATGATCGTCGATCTCAACGTCGCCTTGCGGAGTGATTTTTCCATCATGGACGCCGTCGTCGGAATGGAGGGACCGGGTCCGGGAGCGGGCTACCCGCGTCCGATCGGGGCCGTGCTCGCCTCGCGCGACCCCGTCGCGCTGGATCGCACCGCGTGCCGGATCATCGGTCTCGATCCCGACCTCGTCGCCAATCTCGCGGAGGGGATGACCAGGGGGATATGGATAGCCTCCGACGACGAGATCGAGCTTCGTGGCGCTCGGCCGGAAAGCCTGCGGATCCCCGACTGGAAGCAGGTTCCGCGCGAGTCCAAGCGGGCCCTGCGCCTTCCGGCGGCGATCCAGAATCTCTTCGTGGGCAGGCCCTTCTTTTCGCGGGTCAAATGCATCGCCTGCGGGGCCTGCGTGGAGATATGCCCCGGCAAGGCATTGAGCCTCGCGGCCGACGCGGGCGCCAAGACCGGGCGTTCCGTCCGCGTCGACTATCGCGCCTGCATACGCTGCTACTGCTGCCACGAGGTCTGCCCGGCCGACGCGATACGCGTGGCCAGAGCGCGCCCCCTCGGCTTCCGCTGAAATGCTAGGGGGCTGCCTCTTTGGACAGCTCCTTCTCCTGTCTATACCGCCAGTATCGCCTTGCGGAGGAGTCCTTTCAGAATCTGGAGCTTGTAGCCGTTCCGTGCGAGAGGAAAGGCCTGTTTGCACGCGATCGCCCCCGCCAGCTCGGCCGTCTCTTCGTTCGCCTTTCTCCCGATGAGGAACTCTTCCACGTTCACGGCGCGCAGAGGAATGGGCGCGACCGCGCCGAGCACGATCCGGGCGTCCTTGATCACCGCACCGTCGAAGGTCAGCGCGGAAGCGACGCTGACGATGGGGAAGTCGATCGAGTTCCGCACTCGAAATTTATGGAAGCCGAACCTGGTCCCCGCTTTCGGTGCGGGCACGCATATCTCGGTCACGAACTCGTCGACTTCGAGCACCGTGGTGCTCATCGGCTGCACGGTAAAGAAGTCTTCGGCCGCTATGGACCTTTTCGTCGTCCGGATCGTGGACTCCAGAGCTACCAATGCGGGCGCCATATCCGAGGCGTTGACGGCGACGCAGCTGCAGTCCAGACAGCGGTGCGCCTCGGCCGTGACCGCCCCTTCATCGAGCGTCCGGTAGTCTTCGATATCGAGGCAGCGGCGGGAGGGCGGCGCTTCCTCCACCCTCGCCCTTTCCGAGCTCCCGAGCGCATCGCGGTCGACCCCGCGGAGCGTTTCGCGGACACTGTCCTGCGGGAGCTCGGCATCGGGCCGCTTCCCCGATAGATAAGCCTCGATCGCCCGCGCGGCCCTGCGGCCCGAGGCGATGGCATCGACGGCCGCCGCGGGTCCGGTCGCGACATCGCCCCCCGCGAAGACTCCTGCGACGTTCGTCCGGCAACTTTCCGGGTCCGTCTCGACAGCGTTCCATTTCGTCAGCTTGATCGCCCCGACCGAGGTGTTTTCGAGGCCCAGGAGATCCTGGTCCTGGCCGATGGCGGCGATGACCCAATCCGCCTCGAAGAGAAACCCGCTCCCCTCGATCTCCACGGGACGGGGTCGTCCCGAGGCATCGGGCTCTCCGAGTTCCATCTCGACGCATTCCAGACCCACGAGCCTCCCGCCCTCTACGACGGCCTTTTTCGGCGCGACGAGGCATTTGAGCTCCACCCCTTCCTCCAAGGCGTCTTCGATCTCCTCGCGCTCCGCCGGCATTTCGGCCCGGGTGCGGCGGTACAGAAGCACGGCCTTCTCCGCTCCGCAACGAAGCGCCGTGCGGGCGGCGTCGATCGCGGTGTTGCCGCCGCCGACGACGGCCACGACGCCGCCCAGGCGCGGCGGGCCGTTCCATTTCACGCCCTCGAGAAAGCCGATGCCCGGAAGGATGTTGGGATGGCGCTCGTTCTCGATTCCCATGCCCCTGGCGACCCAGGAACCCATGGCGAGGAAAATCGCCTCGAATCCCTCGCGTTTGAGGCTGTCCAGGGTGAAGTCCTTCCCCAGGCTTTGATCCGCGCGCGCGTCGATCCCGTGAGAGAGGATGAAATCGATCTCTCTGTCGAGAACTCCCTGGGAAAGGCGGAACTCGGGGATGCCGTAGCGGAGCATGCCGCCGAGCTTGGGCTGTCTCTCGAAGATCACGACCGGGCGGCCGCACAGGCGCAGGTAGAACGCGCAGCTGAGCCCGGCCGGCCCGCCGCCGACTACGGCCACCTTTCCGCCCTTGTCCTTCGGGGACGGCCTCCGGAGGGCCCGGGCATTCTCCAGCACGTAATCGCCGACGCGCCGTTCCACGGCCCTCACCGAAACGGCGCTGTCCAGTTCGCCGCGATTGCATCCCTGTTCGCAGAAATGCGGGCATACGCGGCCGGTGACCGCGGGCATCGGGTTATTCTCGAGGATGATCGAGGCCGCCTCCGCCAGGTTCCCAGCGCGGATTCTTTCCATGTAGCGAGGGATGTCGATGTTGTCGGGACACTTCATGGAACAGCCCGGGCTGCCCACGCGCATCGAGCCGAATATGGAGTGAAAACGGTTCTCGCCCGTCAGCGCATTGCATTTTCCGCCGCCTTTGCGCAGGCAGTGGAAGGTATTTTCCGGATTTCGATAGTACCAGCAGCGCGGCTCCTGGCAGATGTTGCCGCCGATGGTCCCCATGTTCCGGAGTTGCGGCGATGCGACGGCGTGCGCGGCGTCGGCGAGCACGCGATACTTTTCGCGAATCGCGGAATGCCCTGCGATCTCCGAAAGGACCGTGAGGGCCCCTATCGTCAGACCGTCCTCGTCTTCGCGGATGAAATCCAGCCCCTCGATGGTCTTGAGGTCGACGAGGATCCGGGGATGGACCGGATGGACCCCATCCTTGAGAATCCCGAAGAGGTCCGTGCCGCCGGCGACCGCGCGCGCCCTCCTGCGATACCTGCCCATGAGCGAAACCGCCTCGCCCAGCGACGCGGCGGCGATGTGGTCGAAAGCGCGCATTCCCATGGCTGTACCTTCAGTCCTTTCCGAGGGCTGCGAGAATCTTTTCCGGCTTGATCGGGATGTCGTTCACCCTGACCCCGATGGCATTGTAGATCGCGTTGAGAATCGCCCTGGGCGTGCAGGTCAGGGTGCCCTCTCCGATGCCGCATGCTCCGTACTCCCCGCCTCCCTTCCAGACTTCGAGGAGGACGGGCTCTATATCGGGCATGTCCGCCATGGTGGGAATGGTGTAATCTATCCAATTGAAGTTGAGGGGAACGCCGGTCGCCTTGTCGTAGATAATCTCCTCGGTAAGCGCTTCGCCCATGCCCTGGCACTGGCCGCCTATCTGCTGGGCTTCGGCGCCCGATGCGTACATCACCGTCCCGCAATCGTTGACGACGACGAGCCTCCGCACGTCGACCTTGCCAGTGCTCGTGTCCACCTCGACCTCGGCGAAGTTGGCGAAAAAGGGGACGCCCGTCAGCGTATCGTTGGGAGCCTGGCTCTTGCTTATGGTTATAGGCGCCATATCGCCCTTATGAAGCAGCTGTTTGACGGTCAGATCCAAATCGGGCGCTGCCGGCGAGACGATCCTGCCCTCCACGAAATCGATCTCGTCCGATCGCAGCTTCAACTCCCGTGCGGCGATTTGGCGCAACCTCTCCTTGAGTTCCTGCGCCGAGCACATCATCACTTCCGACTGGAGGTAGGAAACAGCGCTGTCGGTCTGCACACAATCCTTTATCCCGTTGTTCGTATCGACGATGCTGGCCCAATGAATATCCTCGATCCCCACTCCGAGGAAGCTCAGAGCCTCGGCGCAGCCCAGGACGTTGCAGGTGTTGGATCCGCCTCCGATCTCGATGGAAGCCGCATTGAGCAGGACGGTGCAATCCGGATTGAGGGTGATCGAGACCTGAACCTGTCCGCGGCGCTTTTCCTGCCACTCGGCATGCCAGGATGGATGCAGGGAAAAGCCGACGCCCCGCTTCTTCACGCCCTCGAAGACCTCGCCCTTGCCTGGAAGATGACGCTTCTCCTTCCAGCCAATGCGCCGTGCGCCTTCATGAAGAACCGCGTCGAGGCTCCTGCTGGGCAGACTCTCCCACTCGTGAGCGAAGTTCTTCACGCAGAGGTCGATCGGATCCATGCCGAGCTTTTCCGCGAGCAGGTCGATCATATGCCCGAAGATGAGATTGAACTGGGAGTTGCCCACTCCGCGCATCATGCATCCGGGGAGACCGTTCGTGTAGACGCCGTAAGCCTCCATTCGGAGATTGGGAATATGCGCCAAGACCATCTCCGTCAATTCTTTGGGGACGTACTTCAGCGCGAACATGGTATGGTCGGCGTACGCTCCGGCGTTCCCTATCGATTTGAAGGACATGGACGTGATGGTGCCGTCGTTCTTCGCTCCGACCTTGCAGGTATAGATCGCCGGCTGCCGCGAGTCGTGAAAACTCTCCCGCCGGCTGTGCCTGAACTTGACCGGCCTGCCGGTCCTTTGGGAGAGCAGGGCGGAAAAAAGGAAGAAAGGCTGATCGCCGGTATCGCAGCGTCCGAATTGACCGCCGACATAGGAGGCTATGGCGCGAACCCTGTGGAGCGGCAAATCGAGCATCTGGCTGATATGCATGCGCAATTGGTCGGCCGCGTAGGAATTGGACCAAACGGTCACCTGGTCGCTCTTCCATTCGACGAGGCAGCACCAATTGTCCATGGAGCCCTGCGTGGCGTTGTGATGCACGGACCTTCCTTCGACGACCACATCGGCCTGCTCGAGGTCCGCGTCGACGTCGCCCTTCAGCACGAACACGTCCTCCCCGCCCGTCGGGTCCGGTGCGAGGATGTTGCTCGTAAGGAGGTCCTGGTGGACGAGAGGGGCCTCGGGCTTCATCGCCTCGATGGGGTCGAGGACGAAGGGCAGGACTTCCCAATCGACCTCGATGAGCCTCAGAGCCTCATCCGCGATCTCCTCGCTCTCCGCCGCGACGACGAAGCCCACATCGTCTCCGACCCAGCAGGCGTATTCGCCCAGGACACGCCTGTCGCGGAACTGGAACATCATACGGTCCCAGGGCACCGTGTCCACGGCGTCGGTCCAACCCGCATTGGTCGGCTTGAGAGAGGCAAATTCCGGATCCTTGTAAGTCATGATCGCAGCGACCCCGGGGAGTACTTCGGCCTTGCTCAGGTCGAAGCCCTTGATGCGCGCGTGGGGATAGGGGCTGTGCATGACTTTCGCGTACAGCATGTTCGGATAACGCATCCTGATCGTGAGATCGTCGGCGTACTGCGCCTTTCCGGCGGCTTTTTGGACCCCGTCTATTTTGGGTCGATACCCGCCCACGAACTTGCGGCTTACGCGCTGCGTGAATCCGGAGCTCATACTCCGCTCCTCCCGTCGGTGATCCTCGCCGTCTGCGCGATCCTCGCTGTCTTCGCGATCCTCGCTGAGGCGCGGAGAACGGCTTGGGCTATTCCGGCATAGCAGCCGCAGCGACAAATGTTGCCGCCGAGGGCATCCTTGACTTCGTCGAGCGTGGGGCTCGGATTTTCGTTCAGCAGGGCCCTGGCGGTCATCACGAAACCCGGAGTGCAGTAGCCGCACTGGAGCGCGGTGCCGTAGCCCGGCTCGGACTGCTCCGCGAAGGCCTCGACCACGGGATCGTCCTCGGGCAAGCCTTCGATCGTCAGGATATCGTGCCCGTCGGCTTCGACTGCGAGAAGCATGCACGAAAGGACGGCCTTGCCGTCCCTCAACACCGTGCAGGCCCCGCAGGCCCCCTCGTCGCAGGACACCTTCAGCCCGGTGAATCCCAGCTTCTCGCGGAGCAGGTAGGCCAGAGTCGCGGAGACAGGCAACTCGTCTCCCATCTCGAAGTCGCGCCACAGGCCGTTTATCCGGATCCGGATGGTTCGGGACGGCTCGGCGGAGACTTTGAGTTCCGCAGACCTGGGGTTGAGCTCTTTGACCTCGGTCGTCATGATATTTCGACGGTAGCACCGAGTTTCCGACAGGTCAATGACCACTTTTTAACCGTTTCGTGTTCCTTTTCTAGCAATCGCATCATATAATCGAGTCCACGCTCGGTTCAGACGGGCCCAGGTCACTTAAGGAGGCAAAATGAAACGCTTAGGTATCTTCCTCGTCTTGATCGCCATCGCCGGGTTCTGCGTTTTCGCCCAGTCGACGTCGACCAAGGACATGAACGCCCTCATCTCTGCCGCGCAGAAGGAAGGGCAGCTCACGGTCATCGCGCTTCCGCACGATTGGGTCAACTATGGCGAGATGATCCAGAAATTCTCCGACCAGTACGGCATCAAGGTCAACGAGCTCAATCCCGACGGCTCCTCCGCCGAAGAGGTCGAGGCGATCAAGGCCAACAAGGGCAACATGGGGCCGCAGGCTCCCGACGTCATCGATGTAGGCCTCAGTTTCGGCCCCGACGCGGTGAAGCAGGGTCTCCTCGCGCCGTACAAGGTGCAGACCTGGAACACCATTCCCAATAATGTGAAGGACTCGAAGGGCTACTGGTACGGCGACTATTATGGCGCCCTCGCCTTCGAGGTCAACAGCGACATCGTCAAGGACGTGCCCGCGGACTGGTCCGACCTTCTCAAGCCCGAATACAAGGGCCAGGTGGCTCTTTCCGGCGACCCGCGCATCTCCAATCAGGCCTACATGACCGTAGTGGCCGCGGCGCTCAGCCAGGGCGGCAGCCTCACCAATATCACGCCGGGACTCAAGTTCTTCGACAAACTCAACAAGGCCGGCAATTTCGTGCCGCTCATCGCCGTCACCGGCACCGTCGCCTCGGGCGAGACCCCCATCACCGTCGTCTGGGACTACAACGCCCTCGCCGACAAGGACAAGCTCGCCGGCAATCCCAACATCTCGGTCGTCGTTCCGGCTACCGGCGTCGTGGCGGGCATCTACATCCAGGGCATAAGCGCCTACGCTCCCCATCCCAACGCCGCCCGCCTCTGGGAGGAATACCTCTATTCCGACGAAGGCCAGCTCATCTGGCTCAAAGGCTACGGACACCCCATCCGCTTCAACGACCTGGCCAAACGCGGCGTAGTGCCCGCCGATCTGGCGGCCAAGCTGCCGCCCTCCGCCGCCTACGCCAAAGTAGTCTTCCCCAGCCTGAAGGATCAGCAGATCGAGGCCAAAGCCATCGCCGAGGGTTGGGACAAAGTAGTCAACGTCAACGTCCAGAAACAGTAGCGACCTGATGTCGTCCATACCTTCGAAAGAAGGGCGAGAGAGGACGCGGCCCGGGCGCGACCCAGCGCTCGGGGCAACGCGCCCTCTCTCCGCTCATATGGCGGGCCCCGGACTCCGGGGCGTTTGGGTCTGGCTCGGCCTTCTTCCCTTTTTCGCCTTCGTCCTGGCCTTCATGCTGGTCCCGGCCAGCTCGATACTCGTGGGCAGCTTTCAGGATTCGGCCGGCGCCTTCACCTTTGCCAATTTCGCGCATCTGTTCGCGCCCAACATTCTGGATTCCTATTCCATCACGATAAAGGTGAGCGCGACGACCGCCCTCCTGGGAGGGATCCTCGGCTTTCTCATCGCCTACGGCATCACCCTGGGCGGCCTTCCAAAACCCATACGTTCCTTCATGTCGACTTTTTCCGGAGTGGCGTCCAACTTCGCGGGCGTTCCCCTCGCCTTCGCCTTCATAGCGACGCTCGGGCGCATGGGACTCCTCACCGTTCTCCTGAGGACGGTCTTCGGCATCAATCTCTACGACAAAGGCTTCAACCTCTACAGTTTCTGGGGGCTGTCCCTCACCTATACCTATTTCCAGATACCGCTCATGGTCCTCATAATCGTGCCGGCCCTCGACGGCATGAAGAAGGAATGGCGCGAAGCTTCCGAAAACCTCGGCGCCTCCGCCCTGCAGTATTGGCTGCACGTCGGAATACCAGTGCTTCTGCCTTCCCTTCTCGCCGCCTTCATTCTCCTCTTCGGCAACGCCTTCGGCGCCTATGCCACGGCCTACGCCCTCACCGGAGGCCTCATCAATCTGGTCCCGATCCTAATAGGCGCGCAGGTGCGCGGCAACGTCCTGCATGATCCCAACCTCGGTTACGCGCTGGCCCTGGGCATGGTGATCATCATGGCCGTCAGCATCATCGTCTACAGCTGGCTGCAGAAGCTCAGCTCGAAGTGGGTCAAGCAATGAAGAGCTATTCGCGCAGGTTCTTCTCCTGGCTCTGGCTGTTCCTCGGCATCGTGTACTTCTTTCTTCCGCTTCTGGCGAGCTTCCTCTTCTCGCTTCGCGGAAAGAAGGGCGTGCTCAGCTTCGTCGCCTACCGGCACGTGTTCGCCGACCCCCAGTTCCTCAAGACCTTCGGCTTCTCCCTCGAGATGGCGGTCTTCACCGTCATCGTAGGGCTGGCGCTCATCGTGCCCACGGCCATCTGGATCCACCTGCGCGTGCCCAGGGCCAGACCCCTCATCGACGTTTTCGCCCTCCTCCCCTTCGTCATTCCGCCCGTCATCCTGGCCTTCGGGCTCATCCGCAGCTATTCGAGGCCGCCCTTGGCCCTCGTTTCCACCCCTGCGCTTCTCGTCGCCGGCTACGTCATAATAGCCTTCCCGTATATCTACCGCTCCATCGACGCGGGCCTCCGCGCGATGGACCTGCGCGGGCTCACCGAAGCCGCGCAGAGTCTGGGTTCGGGATGGGTGGGCACCATTTTCAGGGTGATCCTGCCCAACCTGCGCAGCTCGCTGCTGTCGGCGATATTCCTCACCTTCGCCATAGTCATCGGAGAGCTCACACTGGCCGTCCTCCTGGCATGGCCCGCCTTCGGCCCCTACATGGCCCTCGTCGGCCGCAACCTCGCCTACGAGCCGGCGGCGCTCGCGATCCTGAGCTTCGCCCTGACCTGGGGCTCCATCGGCATAATTCAAGCGGTCAGCCGCGGAGCGCCCGGACAGCGCTCGAACCTCGGCGGCACGCACTAGCGGTCGGTCCGAGAAATCGGTTATTCGTCTTAGGAGTTGTGACCATGGCATTTCTCGAGCTTCACGAGGTAGTCAAGAGCTTCGGCCGCAATACGGTGGTGCGCGGTCTTTCGCTGAACGTGGAGAAGGGGGAGTTCGTCTCTCTTCTCGGCGGCTCCGGCTGCGGCAAGACCACGACGCTGCGGATGATCGCCGGATTCGAGACGCCCTCCGAGGGGCGCATCCTCGTCGGCGGGGCCGACGTGTCCCGCGTTCCGCCCAACCGCCGCAACCTCGGCATGGTATTCCAGAACTACGCGCTCTTCCCGAACATGAGCGTCAGGCGCAACATAGGCTTCGGGATCAGGATCGCGGGCAGACGCGGCGAGGCAGTCGAAAAGCGCGTCGACGAGATGCTGGAGCTCATTCATATGGAGGAGTTCGCCCAGCGCTACCCCCACCAGCTTTCCGGCGGGCAGCAGCAGCGCGTCGCCCTGGCGCGGGCCATAGCGATCCAGCCCCAGGCCCTTCTCCTCGACGAACCGCTCTCGGCCCTCGACGCGAAGATCCGCGTCAAGCTCCGCGACGACATCCGCGCGATACAGCAGAAGCTCGGCATCACGACGATCTACGTCACGCACGACCAGGAAGAGGCTCTCTCGATATCCGACCGCGTCGCGGTCATGCGCGAGGGCCTGATCGAGCAGATAGGCGCGCCCTCCGAGATCTACAACCGCCCCGCGACGCCCTATGTCGCGGCCTTCATCGGGACGCAGAACATCCTGAGCGCCAAGGTAATCGATCCGGCGGCGGGCCTCGTCAGCATCGAGGGGCAGTCGCTCGGCGCGGGCGCTCCGCTCGACGCCCGAGCCGGAGACGAATTGCGCATGAGGGTGAGGCCCGAGGCTCTGTCGCTCGATACGGCCGGTCCCAACCGCCTGGGAGGGCGAGTGGCGAACCGGAAACTTCTCGGCTCGATCGTGCGCCTCATCGTACGCGTCGGCGATTCGGAAGTCTTCGTGGACGGCTTCAACGATCCCCTCCTCGAGCTGCCGGCCGTCGGCGAGGCGGTGACGCTCTCCTTCTCACCCGATTCCTGCACCTTCGCCAAGCCCGGCGTAGAACCTGTCGCCGCGGTTGCCCTGGAAGACGAGACGGAGACGCCCTAGCCCGATGGGCGATCGGGAGCTGCCGACCTCGCCTGCTCGGGCGGGCCGTTGCGTTCGAGCCAGTAGCTGAACGCGGCCGCCAGACGCAGGAATTCGAGCTTTATTCTCTGCGGCTTGCGCCACGAGGTCTTGTCCGTGATCAGGGGCACGAAGCTCTCGTATCTCCGCACCGGTGTCTCGAGCCTCTCCCACAGCGTCTCGGAGTCGGGATCGGCGAACACGGCCCTGCGGAGCGCCTCCTTCCCGCGAGGGCTGTTGCCCCAGACGTACAGTATGTCCAGGATGGCGACGCGCTGCAGGTACTTCTGTCGCTTCGTGGCGCTTCGTTCGCGCAGCGCGGGCAGGAGAGCCGCGTACAGCTGTCTCGCCCGCCGCGACTCCTGCAGTATCTTGAAGGTCATCTCGGTGAGGCCGCCTATGATGTCCGAGGCCACCTTGCTTATGAGCGCCCCGGAGATCGCGGCGCCCCATGGATCGAGATAGGAGAGACCCACGGCGAGGGGAAAGGCGAACAGGCTTCGCAAAAAGTTCGCGCGCTTGACGGCGGAAGTGAAGCCGCGCAACGTGTTGTGGCTGTACATATAGACGCCGTTGACGAGAGCCAGGAGAACGAAGCGGAAGACCCGCAGATCCATGTCGCCCATGCCCGTCGCGGTCTGGGGTCCGCCGAAGACCAGGCGATCGAACAGCTGTTCCGCGATGCGCAGGAGCGGAATCGACAGGAGGCTGAAGAATACCGAGTTGGCGCCGTTGGTCGCGTCGAAAGAGGCCCGGCGCCAGCGGCTGGGATGGAGGCCGTGGCGGGCCGTTTGATCCACGATGAAGTTCCGCACGTAGGTGATGGCGAAGAACGCGGCCACCGTGAATAAGCCGAACGAGGGGGGAAAACCCGTGGCCAAGGCCAGAGCGCGTCCGATGAGCAGGGCGAGGACTGCGCCGATCGCCATGCGCAGCGTGTCGCGTATGGCCGAATTGAGGTCGCGCCACGCGATCATCGGGCCGCGGACTGCGGCCTCCGCCCGCTGGCGGGACGAAGCCGCCCGATTCTTGCCGAGGGGTATGATCACGCTCTCACCCCCGCGGGCGCCGGGAAGGGGCAATGTGACGGGCAGCGGCCTCGATCGATTGCTGCGCAGCATGGCGCGCCAATTGCGAAGCGCTCGGCGAGGCAGAAAGCCCATCCCAGGCGCCAGGTGGTTGTAGCCGTCCGAGTTGCTCCCCACCCTCGCCTCGAGCGGCGATCGACTGTAGTGCTCCACGGCCCAAGCCAGGTCCTCGTCCCGTATGCCTTCTATGGCGCGGGAATCGATGAGCCTCCTCGCCCCGGCGGCGTCGCCTGCGTTGAGCGAACGCCGCAAGCTCTCGAGAAATCGCGCGTCGTCGACGTAGCCATCCTGCCTGACCCGGTTGTTCCATATCTCGAGCGCGTCTATGTCCCGGGCCTGGGCCACGAGGTGACGGACGCAGCAGGCGAGTTCGTTGCTCAGGGGCCGCGTATAGGCCACGCGCGCGCATCTCACGCCCCTCTCCTTCTCGAGATCCCGGACCGCAGCGTAGAGCTTTTCGGCCTTCACGAAATCCCCGCGCGAGAGGATGTCCCCGTAGAGCGGATCGAAATACCGCCGGCGCAGCTCCGCGGCGCCCAGTTCGTCGAGCCGCTCGGCCTCCGGATCTATCGCGCGACGCTGGTCGCGCAGCTTGGCGAGCCTCCTCTGGAGAAGCTGTCCGAGATGCGTATGGAAAATGTGCCGGCCCTTGGCCTGCGCGCGCAGGCTGTCCACCGACAGGCTCTTGAGCTCCCCGGCGGTAGTGTGGAAGCCGTAGTTGATGGCCGGCAGAGATCGGCGGTTGAACTCGCGGGCGAGTTCGGCGTAGATGCGATCGTACTCCTCGTAATTGGACTCGACGAGCCTCCGTATGTGCGCGAAAGCGGGCGAGTCGAGGAGAGCCCGGAGCTCCTCGACGCTCGAACAGCCTTCGAGGAGGAGGACGTGATAAAGCCTGCGCTTCTGTTTCGCCTGAACGAGGCATTCGAGACCTATCTCGACCTTGATCCCCATGACGCGCCCGGCCTCCAGCGCCTCGGCGGGGGCCTCGGGCTCGAGGAAGTCTTCGTATACGATGGTGAGACGGGAAAGCCCCTTGATATACGCGTCGAGGACGAGCTGCGCGGGCGTCTTGCGCCCCGGCCCCGCATTGTCGTAGACATGGTCGTCCCAACCTGCCGCCCGGGCCGCGGCATCGCGGAACCTCGCCTCGGGAACCTCGGCCAGGCCCAGCTCGTCGAGCATCGTCCTCACTACGTAGGCTCGGCCCGACAGAGCGTGGCGGAAGGCGGCCATATAGCGGTGCTGCCGCAGAAGATCGCTCTTGGCCTTGACGGTCTCCTTTATGAGCGCTATCAAGATACGTCGGGTGTTGTAGGGCATTTCCAGGCCCTGGTAATTGAAGGCCTCGTCGCGCAGGCGCGCGAGCGCCACGAGGCGCACCGATCGATTCGGAGAGCAGATGGCGCGATAGAGCAGGGCCATGTCGATGGCCTTGTTGTAGACGAGGTTCTTGATTCCGCTGACGTGCCCGTCGAAAAAGAAGTGATGCTGGTCGAGAGTTTTTGAGGACAGCCGGTTTATCGCGGCCGTGGTGGCTCTGATGTCGTCGTTGAAGGTAAGGACGTTCGCCACGGAGCGGAGGCGTCCGATGAGTGTCGTAGGTGCGAGTCTGGCCACGCTGCCTTCCCCAGCCCGAAGGATCGGTAGGAAGTCCTCAGGCTAGCACCGATCCGGGAGAGGCACAAGATTGCGCCCCGCGATAAGGAAGCGATCGGGTATGAACAGGTTCTGCATCGTAGGCAGTCTCAACATGGATATGGTCACGAGGATGGAGCGATTCCTCCGTCCCGGCGAGACTATGCGCGGCAACTCATTCACCATATTCCCCGGAGGGAAGGGAGCGAACCAGGCGGTCGCCCTGGCCAAGCTGGGCGCGTACGTGGAGATCATCGGCGCCGTCGGCGACGAGGTCCTCGGCCGCCGCTACGAAGAAGTGCTCTCCGCTCTCGGCATAGGGATGCGCGGCCTGGCCCGCGTCCCGGGACTGTCGACCGGAACCGCCAGCATCGAGGTCACGGCCACGGGCGAAAACCATATCATCGTGGTCGCCGGGGCGAACGATCGCGTCACTCCCGAGTACGTGGAATCGATGCGCGATATCATCGAAGGATGCGACCGGCTCCTCCTGCAGCTCGAAATACCGATCGAGTCGGTCATCGCTGCCGCCGGCATAGCCGCCCGCGCGGGAGTGGGCGTCATTCTCGACCCCGCCCCCGCCCGCGAGCTGCCGCGCGAGCTCTACCCCCTCGTCTCCATCGTCACGCCGAACGAGACGGAGGCGCATCTCCTGACCGGCGAAAACACCGAGACGGACGAGGGGATCGCCCGGGCCGCTTCGGTCCTGCTGTCGCGCGGGATCGAATCGGCGGTCATCAAGGCGGGCTCGCGCGGCGCCTTTCTCGCGAAAGACGACGGATGTGCGAGAGTTCCGGGCTTCCGCGTCAAGGTCGTGGATACGGTCGCGGCCGGGGACTCCTTCAACGCCGGACTCGCTTTCGCGCTCGGCGAAGGCGCCTCCATGCGGGAGGCGATCAGGTTCGCCAACGCCGTGGGCGCTCTGTCGACCACCAGGGAAGGCGCGCAGAGCGCCATGCCAAGCTGCGAGGAGGCGCGAGCGCTCGTGGAATCGGCGAAGGGCGGCGCGGCCTAGGTCGTCCAATGTCCCGGGGAGCCGAGCATCCCTTCGAGGGACTTGGGTATGCTGCCGAGGATCCGATCGAGGTCCTCCCGGCTGATCACCGCTTCGCGTTCCTGGGCCAGCTCCCGGCTCGTGGTCTGAAGGCGCTTCAGAAGGCTGAAGATGACGAAGGCGAATAGTTTGAGCCCGGCCCTGGGGTTCCTGTCGCAGTACTCGAAGAGCCGTTCGCGCGGCACGGCCGCGACGAGGCAGGGTGTGCGCGCCGCGGCGCTGGCGGTGCGCGGAAGCTCCGAAAAGATCGAGGCTTCTCCGAAGACGTCGCCCTTGCGCACTTCGCTCACCTTGACCGACTCGCGCTCCCTGCCGCGCACCGTGATGTCGACGGCACCTTCGAGGAGAAGATGGAGGTCGGAGCCTACGGAATCCTGTTCGACGAGCAGTTCGCCGGGCTCGTAGTCGCGAAGCTCGCAAATGGGCGCGAAGCGCTTGAGCTCCCGCCGGCTGAGGTTCTGGAGGATGATGCTGTTTCGGAGTTCTTCCAAAAGGCGGTCCGTCCGCATGGTTCTGGTTCGCATGAATGACTCCTCGCCCTCCGCCGCGCCGCCGCAAAGGTGACCCCTGCGCACTCAATGTATCGCGGGCCGAGACTCGCCGCAAGATTCCGCCGCGAAACCATGTTGTCGCGCCCGGTCCGGCTCGGATACAATGCTGCCCATGGAATACCAAAAGCGCAGCTTCACCTGCGGCTCGCTTCGAAAAGGCGATGCGGGAAAGGCTGTCGTGCTCAACGGCTGGGTGCATCGCAAGCGCGACCACGGCGGCATCTCCTTCGTCAACCTTCGCGACCGCTATGGCATAACCCAGGTCGTCGTCGACGCCGACGCGGCGGAATCGCTCAAGAAAACCGCGGACGAGCTCAAGTTCGAGTACTGCATCGCCGTCGTCGGCCGCGTACGTGCGCGCCCCGACTCCATGGTCAACAAGGATATGGACACCGGCGAGATAGAAGTGGTCGCCGACTCGATCCAGGTGCTGAGCCGCTGCGAGACCCTGCCTTTCATGATCGACGAAGAGAGCGACGCCAAGGAGGAGCTCCGCCTCAAGTATCGTTACCTCGATCTGCGCTCCTTTGCGATGCAGCGCAGGATCGCGTTGCGCCACGAGGTGGCCCTCGCCGTGCGCGAGCACCTCTCGGGCCAGGGCTTCTACGAAATCGAGACACCCACCTTCATAAAGTCCACTCCCGAAGGTGCCCGCGACTATCTGGTCCCCTCGCGCCTCTATCCCGGCAAGTTCTATGCCCTCCCCCAGTCTCCCCAGCTGTACAAGCAGATCCTCATGGTCAGCGGCATGGACAAGTATTTCCAGATCGCCCGCTGCTACCGGGACGAAGACGCGCGCGGCGACCGCCAGCCCGAGTTCACGCAGATCGACATTGAGATGTCGTTCGTCAAGCGCGACGACATTCTCGAGCTCGTCGAAGGCATGATGGGCTATATATTCGAGAAGACGCTCAAGATCGGGCTTCCCGCCCGTTTCCGCCGTCTCTCTTACGACGAGGCGCTGGAGCTCTACGGCACCGACAAGCCCGACCTCCGATTCGCGATGGAGATGAAAGACGTAGGCGCGCTCGCCCTCCGCTCGAGCTTCCAGGCCTTCAAGGATGCCCTCGCCGAAGGCGAGGCGCGCAGGGTCGCCGCCGCGGCCAAGGGCATCACCCAGGAAGGCGGAGCCGTGAAGGCCCTCGTCGTGCCCGGCAGGGCCGATTACTCGCGCAAGCAGATCGAAGAGCTCGAGGCCGCCGCCAAGATTTACCGCGCCAAGGGTATGGCCTGGATGAAAGTGTCGGCCGAAGGCCGGCTCGAAGGCGGCGTCTCCAAGTTCTTCGCGACTCCGGGCGAGGACGGGGTGGGCGCGCTCGAAGCCGAGCTCATAACCAATCTCGGCGCCAAGCCCGGTGATCTCATCCTCGTGGTCGCGGACGCGAAGAAGAAGGTCGCCTGCCAATCGCTCGGCGCGGTCCGCTCCAAGCTCGGAAAGGACCTCGGCTTCTGCGACCCGCGTCACCCCGAGGGTTCCGCGTCGCGCTTCGAGTTCGTGTGGATCGTCGACTTCCCGATGTTCGAGTGGAACGAAGACGAAGCCAAATGGGACACGGCGCACCACATGTTCACGATGCCCCAGGAAAAATATCATTCCACCCTCGAGTCCGACCCGGGCTCGGTCAAGGGCGACCTCTACGATCTTGTCCTGAACGGCTTCGAACTGGCCTCGGGCTCGATCCGCATCCACGATCCCGACTTGCAGAAGAGGATATTCAGGATCGTGGGCTTCTCCGAAGAGGAAGCCCAGAAAAGATTCGGCTTCCTCACCGAGGCCTTCAAGTACGGCCCGCCCCCCCACGGCGGCATCGCGCCCGGACTCGACCGCCTCGTCATGCTCCTGGCCGGCCAAACCTCCATCAAAGAAGTCATCGCCTTCCCCAAAAACAGCTTCGCGGTCTCCCCCATGGACGACTGCCCCAGCGAGGTTGACCAGCACCAGCTGGACGAGCTGCATCTGCAGATCGTGCGGAAATCGGATGGCTAGATGCCGATGGTAGTCGCCGCGCGGCGCTTCGCCGCGCATACAATCCATTCCTCGCGGCTCGCGGAGCGACGCCCCGGCGGCGCTCCGCACGACTGCCCCAGCGAGGTTGACCAGCACCAGCTGGACGAGCTGCATCTGCAGATCGTGCGGAAAGCGGGAGACTGACTGAAGGGGGCCCTTAACGAAGAAAACCACAGAGGCGCGGAGACACGGAGGGGATGTTAGAGAGGAAGCCCACATTCCCCATTTGAAATGGCGAAATCCTGAACGAAGCATGGTATAATTCCTTATCATGGAAAGGTAGCGGGAGTCTGGAACTCGGAATAGCGGAAGACCCAATGGGTGAAGGCAAAAAACATGGGTTACGAGTCGATTTTGACAACTGTTTGCGTCTTGAGTTCCACGGAGCGCCCATCACTTCCGATGCCGGATTGCTCGCCTATCGTGAGCTCGACAGTGCATTGGGATTAATCGAAATAGATGAATCCTGCCTGCACGATGTGCAACATGGAAAGAACACGCAGCATACTTTGAGAGCTCAGTTACGGCAGTCGATATTCAGTCGTCTTGCCGGTCACGAGGACACGAACGACGCCGAGCGGCTATCGGTTGATCCTGCGATACGTCAGGTAGTCGGTGGCCATGCTATCGACCACACTGCCGCTTCGACGAGCCAGGTGGGACGACTCGAGACCGAGATACTCACGCTCCCCGATAACCGAACCGCCTTGATGAATCTTTCAGGGAAATGGACAGACCGCCTTCGGCAGCGCATGCCGATGAAGAGGATCATACTGGACATGGATAGTTCGGTCAGCGAGACCTATGATCGACAAGAGGGTACGGCCTACAACGGGCATTTCGGATGCACCTGCTATCATCCCCTTTTCTGTTTCAATAACTTCGGTAATCTCGAGGGCACCCTGCTCCGTGAAGGGAATGTGCACAGCGCCAAGAATTGGGAATCAGTCCCGGCCCCATCGTAGCCCGGCATCGTAACCGTGATCTTATCAGGTACTTTCGCGGCGATGCAGCTTTCGCCAATCCAACCTGAACCTGCAGATCCACCTATTCGAACGGCGAAGCCCATTCAAGAACTCATCCCGCGCAAAGTACCGAATGCGGAAGTCTGGAAGGACCACAGGATCGGGCTGGAAGGCGCAATGCGGGGGAATTCTCAACTTGTCCCGGAGGAATTCTCAGCTTGTCCCGGAGGAATTCTCAGCTTGTCCCGGGGGAATTCTCAGCTTGTCCCGGGGGAATTCTCAGCTTGTCCCGGAGGAATTTACCAGTGGTAAATTCCTCCTTTGCCACTTGAAAATTCCTCCACACCAAATTGAGGAGCCGGATGTGCATAGACAAATGTCGCCCCGAAGCGGGGCGACGCATGTTGACCTCGAAAAACTTCAGTTTTTCGAGGTCAACCATTAAGATTTGCAATTTCCGCAGGCGAATTGCGAGGGGACCTTAATGACCAGCCGGGTTATTAGAGGTCCCCACGAAAGTTCTTGTGTAGTTGGCAATATCGGGGCTGATCTGAGAAATGCCATGTGAACACTGTGAGGAAAAACTTCGGTAGTAGAATTGATGAGAATGCGGGGTTTTTGCGATGACTAGCACGGCGACTTCATGATCGAGCTCGCTGACAGGCCCTTTTCCAGTTGATGGGCGACCAGGATGAAAGGCCCTCGGCCAGGCCATGGCCCTCCTCGGTACAGAAGTCGATGTACTGTCGTACGTCGACCTGGTAGGCCCGCACGGTGTCGGATCGCCCGCGTCGAGCCGCCCGACGGGTACGCCGAACTCGCGGGCCCGGTCGAGGTCGATGTCTTCCTCCGGTCGCTGGAACAGGCCGATCCACAGCGCCGGCACCGAGCGGCGAATCATGAGGGGCGGCGGAACCTCGTCCGTCAATCGCTCGGCACGGCGGCGGGTAAGGATTTGTCCACCGCCGAATCCGCCAATTCCATCACGGAACGCCAATGTTTGCCCAACTTGACGAAGGCGCCGCGACTGCTGGTCTTGCTTCGCCCGAAGGGACGCGCTAGGATCGATCGAGGGTAAAGGAGCGCGCTCGACGATGACCGATACGCAATGGGATCTGCTTCGTTCGGCGGCGGGCGGCCGTGGGCTCACCCCAGGCTCTCCGGCGGCGGCCTTCATCATCGACAGCCCCTGGCTGCCCGGATGGGCGGGCATTTCCATCCTGGACTATTTCGCCCATGAAGAGCCCTGGTTCGAAGCGAACCGCGAGGCGGTCGAGGCCTTCCCCGATGCCATCTTCCTTCCCGGCTTCTGGGCGGAATACGGCATGTGCACGGAGCCCTCGGCCTTCGGCGCGCGCTGCAGTTTCGGCGAAAAAGACTTCCCCTTCGCCCATCCTGTCATGACGAGTATAGATGAAGTCGATCGCCTTCCCGATCCCGACCCGGCATCGGACGGCCTCCTACCCTTCGTCCTCAAGAGGCTCGAGTGGGCCCTGCCCCGCATGGAAGCGATCGGACACCGGCCGCGCTTTTCGGTGTCGCGCGGCCCGCTCAACGTCGCTTCCTTTCTTCTCGGCACGACCGAGTTTCTGGTGGCCCTGCGGACGGAGCCCGAGCGTTCCCATGCGCTTCTGCGAAAAGTCACCGACTTCCTGCTCCGCTGGCATCGGCTTCAAAAAGAGCGGTTCCCGAGCATAGACGGCATCATGGCGCTCGACGATATCGTCGGTTTTCTGGGCGAGGAGGACTTCCTCGAGTTCGGCCTTCCCTACCTCTCCGAGCTGTTCGCCCTCAAGGCGAGCGTCAAGCTCTTCCACAACGACGCGGATTGTCTGTCCTCCGCGAAATACTATCCGCGCGCCGGCATCAATCTCTACAATCCCGGCATCCAGAGGTCCATAGCCGACATACTCGATTGGACCGAGGGGCGCCTGACCGTCATGGGCTCGATCCCTCCGCGGGATGTTCTGGCCGCGGGCTCCCCCGCCGATGTCGCCCTGGCTGTCCGCACCCAGACCGCGGCCAATGCCGGCCGCGGCGGCCTCATCCCCTCATGCGCCGGCGGCATGCCTCCGGGCGTCGCGACGCCGAACATCCGCTCCTTCCTGGACGCGCTCGCCGCCGGGGAAGCCTCGAAGGGGCGGCCGAAATGAGACGCGTCCCGGTGCCGCCTCCGCTCGTGTGGCCCAACTTCGGCGCCTTCCTGGCCGAGATATCCGAGCGCTACGCCGACCGCGCCGCGCTACGTTACCGCGCCCGCGGCGAGCGCGCCTTCGAGGTGTGGAGCTACGGCCGCCTCGCGGCCGAGGCCGAGGCCCTGGCGGCTTTCCTGCGCGATCGCGGCCTCGTGCGGGGCGACCGGGTCGCGCTGTGGTCGGAGAATCGGCCCGAGTGGGCGGCCGCCTACCTCGGCGTCGTCGCCGCGGGCATGGTCGCTGTCCCGATCGACGCGTTGGCCGACGCCGACGAGGTCGACGCGATACTCGCGACCGCCGAGGCCGAGGCCCTCGTGGTGTCGGCCAAACTCGCCGAAGGCGCGGATCTTTTCGTCCGCGGCGCTCCCTCGCTCAGGGCCGCTGTCCTCTTGGAGGCTCCGCACACCGCCAGCGGCATACCGGGCGGCGCGAAGGCGGGCGCATCGAAGGCCGAGGGCCGCTCCGCCGCCCGGATCGCTCTCGGCTCCTGGGAAGAGGCGATCGCCGCCGGGAAGGCCTCGGGAGGCCCTGCCCTTCCCCCGCCCTCGTCCATAGCGCCCGATTCGATCGCCTCCCTCATCTTCACCTCCGGCACAACGGGAAAGCCTAAGGGCGTCATGCTGAGCCACCGCGGTATCATCGCCAACATCGACGCCGCGCGGCAGGCCCTCCCCATCGACGAGAACGACGTCTTCATGTGCGTTCTGCCCCTCCACCACACCTACCCCACCACCTGCAGCCTCCTTTCGCCGCTGTCCATCGGGGCTTCCGCCACAATATGCGAAAAAGTGGTGGGCAAGGTCATCGTCGACGACGTGCGGGATTCGGGGGGGAGTGTGATGATCGCGGTGCCTCTCCTCTACGACAAGCTCGCCCAGGCTCTCGTCCAGGGCGTAGCCGCGAGAGCGGCGCCCTTGCGCGCCCTGATCAGCGCCCTGCTGGCCCTTTCACGCCTCGGGCTCTCTCTCGCTCTGCCCGGCATCGGCGTTTCGCTGCTCTCCTTCGTGCGTGCCAAGACCGGCTTCGGGAGCCTCCGTCTCCTCGTCGCGGGCGGCGGGCCCTTGAGCGCGGGCACCGCCGCGGTCTACGACGAGTTCGGCTTTTCCATCGTCCAGGGCTACGGCATGAGCGAAAACGGTCCCCTCATCTCGACCAACAGCCCCGAACGCCGGGATCACCGCTCCGCCGGCTTCCCCGTGCGCCGGACCGAGCTGCGCATAGCCGAAGCGGGCTCCGACGGCGTCGGCGAGATCCAGGTCCGCTCGCCTTCGCTCATGCTGGGCTACTGGCGCGATCCCGAGGCGAGCGCCGCGGCCTTGACCGCCGACGGCTGGCTTCATACCGGAGACCTCGGATTCGTCGATCGGCGCGGCTTTGTGTTCATCACGGGCAGGATCAAAAGTATCATCGTCACCTCGGGTGGGAAGAACGTCTATCCCGAGGAGATCGAATCGAAGTTCGAAAACTCGCGCGTCGTCAAGGAAATACTCGTGCTGGGCAAGCCCGCCGCCGAAGGCAGGCCCGATCTGGCCGAGAACGTCGCGGCCGTAGTCGTGCCGGACCTCGAGGCCATGGCGGCTGAGCGGGGCGGCGAAGCCGCCGGAGACCGAGAGCTCGTGCGCGCCCTCGTGAAGGAGGAAATCGAGCGCGTCAATCGCTCCCTTCCCCCATATAAGAAAATAACCGACTTTCTCGTGCGCGAAACCGAGTTCGAGAAAACCTCGTCCAGGAAGATCAAGCGCTTTCTCTATCGAAGCTGGGCCCGGGCCGCGCGCTGAGCCTCTCTTGTTACGCTTTTCAAATGGCACGGAAGGGCAGGTCCCGGCGCTGTCCGCTTTTTGTCTCCATATCCGACTGACTTCCCTTCCTCCTCTTTCTCCATCTGCGCCTCCGTGGCCTGTTGTTCTCCACCTTTTCCCCGCTCCTACGTGCTTCGAAAGCGCAACAGGCTCAGATCTCCCTCTTAGCTCCGTGCCTCTGTGGTAAATCTCCATTTCGTCGTTCTCTCGACCCAAGCTACTGCACGACGGAGAAGTCGCTCAGCCAGATTTCGTTCACCTTGCCCAGGGACAGGAGACCGTTGAAGGTATCGCGCAATGCAGCCTTGATGCCGCCCTCGTAGGCCGGCGCCAGCTCGGCGGCAGTGCGCCGCGAGAACCAGAGCACGGCCGCCTCCTTGAGAGCGGGAGCCTTGCGGATGAGCTCTTCCCTGAAGGCGCGGTCGGAGCCGTCGTAGGGGAATGCGATGGTCGCAATGACCACGGCCGGCTTCGCGTCGATCGTCGCCGCGCGCAGAGTGCCTATGTCCGTGAACGTGGCCGGACCGCCCGGGCTCTGCGGCTGGGCCGCGGCTGTCTCCCTCGCTAGCTTGCGCTGGCGCGAACCCGAAACATAGGCGACCACCGTCCCTGCGACGATGACGAGGGCGAGCACCGCCGCGACCGCGATAAGGGCCCCGACCGTCGCGCTCTTCCGCGGAGTTTGCTCGACCCGCTCGTTTCTCGCATGCGGATCGTACTCGTAGATCATTCGCAACCTCCCTCGACACGGCCGAGAGCCAGTATCCAAGCGCCCCGGCGAGGAGAGCCCGCGTCCTCGTGCGCGGCGGCCGTTCCTTCCGCGGGTGCATCTGCAGCTGTATGGTACTGGCGAGGAAAGAATCTGGCAATCCGTGACACAATATCCCTTCCGGCGCGCGGCCCCCTAGGCAGCGGGAACGGCCGTCCGGGCCTGGCGCCGATATGCCGTCGAGAGTCTGCACCAAAAGCGAGGGCCCGGAGACGATCTCCGGGCCCTCGTGATCCCTGATCCGAATGGAAGTGGACTACTTCAGGTAGGCGACCACGCCGAGACTCGCTGTATCGATGTTGAAAGTTCCTATAGTCGAAACGTTCTCTAAGTAATCCGAGGTGTATTCTATCCCCGTGTCGAAATACACTGCAAAATTCGGGGAGAAGCCATATTGGAAGTCGGCGAGCGCTTCGATCCCGAAGACCGAGGAGTTCGCAGTCGTCGTGGGAAGCAAGCTGGACGCGGGCGTCGTGGTAGCCGTGCTGAAGCCGATCGTGGGGCGCAGGGCGAAATTGTCGGTCAAATAATAAATGGCGCCGACGGAATCGGAGCTGGCGCCGACGCTGGCCACAAAGCCGAAATCCTTGGCCTTGAGAGCATTCTGGGCAAATGCAGCGGCACCCAACGCGATCAGGGCCACGAGAGCAAGGGCCTTTTTCATATTCGCTCCTTCTTGAAGATATTTCCGCCAAGCTACCCATCGGCATTGTCGCAGTAAAGCAGTTTCACCGATTTGTGGTCCAGCTTCGCACAACGTAGAGAGCGAGCCGACGCCGGCCGAACTCTTCACCGTGTGCAGGACGATGAGCGGCATGATGGGCACGGCCGTCCCGCTCCCAGGAGAACCGCGGTCATGAGGCGAGCAGGCCCAAGAGAACGGTCCCGCCGATCATCGCCCGCAGAAGCATGAGCTTCCGGCCATGGCTGTCCGCGAGACTGCCCCAGATCGGCGCGAAGATGGCGAGAGCCACGGAGGGTCCTGTTTCTATAAGTAATTACAACATAGAAAATTAAGTCCGTTTCACCCTTTGACACACCGAATGCGTGAGACTAGAATGCAGCCAGTCACTTCAGGAGGAACGCCGTGGATCTGCCCTTCGCCGAGCCCTACAGGATCAAATCCGTCGAGACCATCCGCCGCACTACGAAGCCGGAGAGAAAGCGTGCGATTGCGACCGCGAGCTACAACCTTTTCAATCTGCGGAGCGAGGATGTCTTCGTCGACCTGCTCACCGATTCGGGGACGGGCGCCATGTCCGCCGCGCAGTGGGCCGAAATCATGCTCGGCGACGAGAGCTATGCCGGAGCGAGCTCCTACTACAAGCTCAAAGAGTCAATCAAGCAAGTCATGGGCTTCGACTGGTTCCTGCCCGCCCACCAGGGACGGGCGGCCGAAAACGTCCTCATGTCCACCCTGATCGGGCCCGGGAACGAGGGCATGGGCAAGGTCGTTCCGGGCAACACTCATTTCGATACGACGAAGGGGCACATAGAGAGCCGCGGAGCCCGCGCCGTGGACTGCACCGTGGACGAAGCTTTCGATCCCGAACTCGAGCGGCCCTTCAAGGGCAATGTCGACCTCGGGAAGCTCGAAAAGGTATTCAATGAACACCCCCGCGAGGACGTGCCTCTCTGTATCGTCACGGTAACCTGCAATTCTTCGGGCGGCCAGCCCGTCTCCATGGAGAACATCAGGGGAATCTCGGCGCTCTGCAGGCGCTGCGGCGTGCCGCTTTTCCTCGACGCGGCGCGCTTCGCCGAGAATGCCTACTTCATAAAGACCCGGGAGCCGGGATATGCGGACAAAAGCATCCGCGACATCGCGAGAGAGATGTTTTCATACGCCGACGGCTGCACCATGTCGAGCAAGAAGGACGGGATCGTCAACATAGGCGGCCTCATCTGCTTCCGCGACGAGGAGCTCTACCGCAGGACCAGCACCTACAACATAATGTACGAAGGCTTCAACACTTACGGCGGCATGGCTGGGCGGGATCTGGGCGCACTGTCGGTGGGTCTCCGCGAGGCGACCGAGTTCGACTACCTCCAGGCCAGGATAGGACAGGTCGCGCGGCTCGGATCGAAGCTCGTGGAGTACGGCATTCCCATCCTGAGGCCTTTCGGCGGCCATGCGATCTTCGTGGACGCCAAGCGATTTCTGCCCAAGGTTCCCAAGGAAGAGTACGTGGCCCAGACCCTCGGCGTCGAGGTGTACATCGAGGGTGGCGTGCGCGGCGTCGAAGTCGGAACCCTCCTGGCCGACCGCGATCCCGACACGCGCGAAAACCGCTATCCTTCCCTCGAGCTGCTCCGCCTGGCCATACCGCGCAGGACCTACACGAACGATCACATGGACTACGTCGCCGCAGTCTGCGCCAACGTATTCGAGCGCCGCGAGAGCATCGCTCGAGGTTACCGCGTCCTGCGCGAATCGGCCATACTCCGTCACTTTACCGTGGAACTCGAGCCGATCGGATGATATCGCGGAAGGAGCCGAAGTGAAAAACGAGATCACCTGCGCATGGACAGGCAGCATGTCCTTCGAGGCGGACGTCATGGGACGCAGTCTTCGCATGGACGCGTCGAAGGGCGACGGAGGCGAGGATTCGGGCTTCAGGCCCAAGGTCGCCCTGCTGGCTTCTCTGGCCGGCTGCACGGGCATGGATGTAGTGTCCATCCTCCGCAAAATGCGCGAGCCGCTCAGCTGGTTCAACATGACGGTCCAGGGCGAAGTCGCCGAGGAGTTTCCAAAAAGCTATACCGCCTTCCGAATCGTCTACGAGTTCAAAGCCTCGGACGGCCTCGACCCGAACAATGTGAAGAAGGCGGTGGAGCTTTCGCAGGAGAAGTACTGCGGAGTGAGCGCCACGCTCAAGGCGGCGGGTCCGATGAACTGGGAGATCGTCTACCGCTGAATTTCTCCGGCAAACGGGAGAAGTATTATACATGAATGCGGCCGCAGCGCAAGAGCGTCGCAGCCCGGGATACTTGAACCTCAGCTACCTTCTCACTATACTGCGACCAAGACAGGACTTTTTCAATCAATGGCGGAAAACCGCAGGGCTTTCAATGGAACGCGGAGCCGCAGCTGGAGAGGTAGTGACCGACATGGCCATCGATATCCACAAGATGCGTAACATCGGAATCAGCGCCCACATCGATTCGGGCAAGACGACGCTTTCCGAGCGCATCCTTTTTTATTGTCAGAAGATCCACGCCATACACGAAGTCAAGGGCAAGGACGGCGCAGGCGCCACGATGGACTCGATGGACCTCGAGCGAGAGCGCGGCATCACCATCCAGTCCGCGGCGACGAACGTCGAGTGGAAGGATTATACGATCAACCTGATCGACACCCCCGGCCACGTCGACTTCACCATCGAGGTCGAGCGGTCCCTGCGCGTCCTCGACGGGGCCATTCTCGTGCTCTGCGCGGTCGCGGGCGTCCAGTCCCAGTCCATCACGGTGGACCGCCAGCTCAAGCGCTACCATGTCCCGCGTCTGGCCTTCATCAACAAGTGCGACCGCACCGGAGCCAACCCCTTCAAGGTCAAGGCTCAGCTCGCCGAAAAGCTGGGTCTGAACCCGGTCTTCCTGACCCTGCCCATCGGCCTCGAGGACAAGCTCGAAGGCATCGTCGATCTCGTCGAGATGAAGGCCATCTACTTCGACGGTGCCAACGGCGAGGAAATCCGCTACGCCGAGATCCCCCCCCACTTGATCGCCGACGCCGAAAAATACCGCGAGGAGCTGATCGAATCGGCCTCGATGTACGACGACGAGCTCATGGAAGCCGCCCTCGAAGGCGAGGCCTCCAACGATCAGATCATGTCGGCGGTGCGCAAAGGCTGCGTCGCCGAGCAGCTCGTCCCGGTCTTCGTGGGCTCCGCCTACAAGAACAAGGGCGTACAGACTTTGCTCGACGGCGTCAGCCGCTACCTCCCGGATCCCACCGAGGTCAGGAACATCGCTCTCGACCTCGACAGGAACGAGCAGGAGGTGATCCTCAAAGCCGACCCCGCCGAAAAGACGGTCGCCCTCGGCTTCAAGCTCGAGGACGGCCAGTACGGCCAGCTCACCTATGTCCGAATCTACCAGGGCGAGCTAAGGAAGGGCACCGAGCTCTACAATACGCGTGCCCGCAAGAAGTTCAAGGTCGGAAGACTCGTGCGCATGCACGCGAATACCATGGAAGACATCAGCGAGGGCTACAATGGCGACATCGTCGCCCTCTTCGGCGTCGAGTGCGCATCGGGCGACACCTTCTGCGATCCCGACCTCAACTACGCCATGACCTCGATGTTCGTGCCCGAGCCCGTCATCTCCCTCTCCATCGAACCCAAGGACAAGAAGTCCTCCGACCAGCTGGCCAAGGCCCTGAATCGTTTCACCAAGGAAGACCCCACTTTCCAGACCTTCGTCGATCCGGAATCCAATCAGACCATCATCAAGGGCATGGGCGAGCTTCACCTGGAAGTGTACATCGAGCGCATGAAGAGGGAATACAAGTGCGAGGTCGAGACCGGCATGCCCCAGGTCGCCTACCGCGAAGCCATAACCCAACGCGCCGAGTTCAGCTACACCCACAAGAAGCAGACGGGCGGCTCCGGCCAGTACGGCAAGATCGCCGGCTTCATCGAGCCGAACGAGGCCTCCAACTACGAGTTCGTCGACTCCATCAAGGGCGGCGCCATCCCCAAAGAGTTCATCCCGAGCTGCGACAAGGGCTTCAAGGAAGCCATCAAGAAGGGCTCGCTCATAGGCTTCCCGATCGTAAACACCAGGGTCACGGTAAACGATGGCCAGTCCCATCCCGTGGACTCCTCGGACATAGCCTTCCAGCTCGCGGCGATCGGCGCCTTCCGCGAGGTCTACGAGAAGGCCAAGCCGGTCATCCTCGAACCCATCATGAAGGTGGAGATCGAGGGGCCGACCGAATTCCAGGGCAACTTCTTCGCCTCGATCAACCAGAGGCGCGGCATCATCGCGGCTTCTTCCGAAGACGGTCACTTCTGCAAGGTCGAGGCCGAGGTACCCCTCTCCGAGATGTTCGGCTTTTCGACGGTCATCCGCTCCCTGTCCCAGGGCAAGGGCGAGTTCACCATGGAGTTCCTCAAGTACGGGAAGGTGCCGACCAATGTCTCGGAGCAGCTCCGCAAGGAATACCTCGAAAAGCGCCGCGCAGAACAGGGCCGGTAGTATCGATAGAAGAGAGCCCCGGAGTCATTAGGCCGTAAAGCCGTAAAGGCACAGAGGTAAGAGGGAGAGAGAAGAGAAGAGAAGAGGAGAGAGTTGCAGATGGGTGGATTGAAGAAGAATCTCGCAGTTTTTTTGCCCTTTCAAATTGCCTTTCTTCCATACTATTCTCCCCTATCTCACATTCCCTCTGTGCCTCTGTGGCCACTCTTCCGAAGCCACTCTTCCGAAACCGCTCTTCCAAGGCCATTCTTTCGGCGCCGGTGGTTTTCGGTTTTGCCCATTTAGGAGTTTGACGCTATAATGGACCTCGGATGCCGGAGGTAGCGTGAAGTTTCGTCCCAAGCGTCTGTCCAAACCCACAGCGAACATTCACCAAACGACAGCGAACAGCGAAAAGGAGTCCCCATGCTGAAAGAGGAGCTTATCGCCAAAAGCCCGGTCCGCCTCCTGGAGAAATCCATCGAAGGAGGCCTCAGGGTCGGCAATATCGGAGTCATCGCCAGCCGCAAAGGCATCGGCAAGACGAGCGTTCTCGTGCAGCTCGCACTCGACAAGCTTCTTCAGGGCGAGCGGGTAATTCATGTCTCGTTCACCGCGCACACGAGTTATGTCATATCCTGGTACGAAAACATTTTCGGCGAGCTGGCCAAGCGAAGGAACCTCGAGCACCTCGGCGACGTCAAGAACGACCTGGTCAAAAACCGCGTCATCATGAACTTCGCGCAGGAAGGGGTTTCGATCGAGCAGATTCTGCGATCCCTGAAGGCGATGATCGTCGACGGCGGCTTCAAGGCCAAGACCCTCATCGTGGACGGTTTCGACTTCACGCGCGCCACGAGGGACCAGATAGACAAGGTGAAGGCCTTCGCCGTCGAGATGGGACTCGAAGTCTGGTACTCCTGCACGCTGATCGGCGAAGAGCCCCTCGTCGACAAAAACAACATCCCCGTCATTCTGCGCGAATATATCGACGCAGTATCGGTGCTCATCCTCCTCGAGCCCAAGGCCGAGTACATCCATTTCACGGTGGTCAAGGATCACGACCGCATGAATCCCCAGGATCTGAAGCTCAAACTGGATGCCAAGACACTCCTCATAGCCGAAACATGAGGGCGGGCGACCGCCTCGAGCGCACGTGGATTTAGGGCGCGTCGCGCTCGAACAGCGAGCTCGCGTAGGAGAAGAGGGCCGGGGCTCCGCCCGTGTGCCAGAAAAGCACGGTTTGCCCTCTCGTGAACTCACCCTTTCGGATCAGATCCATGAGCGCTCCGAAGGCTCGCCCCGTGTACACCGGATCAAGCAGTATGCCTTCCTTCTCCGCCATGAGCCGGACGGCGCGCCGCTCCGGCTCGCCGACGACTCCATAGCCGCCGCCGACATAATCGCTCTTGAGAAGGACGTCTTCGGGCGAAAAGTGCTCCCCCGGCGCTACGGCGGAGGCGGTCTCCCCGGCCAACTCGAGAACGCGCTCGGCGAAGGGCCCCTCCCCCGCCTCGCCCTTGTCTATGGAGATGCCCACGAGCGAACATCGGAGTTTGTGCAGTCTGGCTCCGACGATGAGTCCGGCGTGCGTCCCTCCCGAGCTGGAGGCGAAGACGATTGCGTCGGGTTTCTCTCCCGACGAAGCGAGCTGCAGATTCAGCTCCCTGACCGCTTCCACGAAACCCAGAGCTCCGACCCGGTTCGATCCGCCGTAGGGAATGACATAGGGTCGCCTTCCCTTCGAGCGAAGTTCGGCTTCGATGGCGGGAATGCGCTCCCCCTTGCGCTGTTCTCCCGACCAATGGATCCGCGCACCCAGGAGCATATCGAGAAGAAGGTTGCCCGCAGGCAGATCGGGAGCCTCGCCGGCGAGGGCGAGGTGGCAGCCGAGTCCGCGCGCCGCCGCCGCCGCCGCGGTCTGTCTGCAGTGATTGGACTGGGCCGCCCCGCCGGTGACGAGACAGTCGCATCCCCGCGCAAGGGCGTCTGCGACCAGATATTCGAGTTTTCGAACCTTGTTCCCGCCCAGGGCGAGCCCGGTGAGATCGTCCCGTTTCATGAGGATGCGGGGGCCGCCAAGAGCTTCCGAAAGCCCGGACAGGACGGATATAGGCGTCGGGAAAAAGCCGAGAGCCACGCGGGCGGGACGATCATCGGACATGACAGCCTCCTCAGCCGGTCTCGCTCGTGCAATATAGAATCGCCTGGTCCGGCGCCTCGATCCGCGCGGCCGGCAGCGCGGGGTCGTCGGATGCGAGACGGATCACGATCTGCGCCTTGCCGGCCCCGCGCGCGAGAAATCTGATCCGACGCGTCCTGGCGAGCAGGGGATAGGTGAAGCTCAGCCTGATCCGGGGCTCGAGCGGGGCGATCGACGCGGCGCAAAGTCTTTTCTTCTCGGCGAGAATGCTCTGGCCGGGGAAGAGGCTCGCCGTATGTCCGTCCGATCCCAGGCCGAGGAGGGCGAGATCGAAGAACGGATCCTCTCCCATTTCGAAGCGAAGCGTCGCCTCGTGTTCGGTGCAGAGCCTGTCGGCGACCGCCAGGGGATCGCCGGCCGCGGGCGCCGAACTAATGTCGAGCGGAAGCCGGGGCCAGAGCATGAACCGCGGACCGGGCTTCCACGCGGCATCCTTGAAGGCCAGCTCGATCATCCTGCCGTTCCGCGCCGGATCGTCGGCCGCGACATGGCGCTCGTCGCCCGGCCAAAGCTCGAGCTCGACCTCGGAGAAGGGGCGGCGTGCCAGGGCGCGATAGACCGGCTCGGGGGTGCTTCCCCCCGCGAGGCAGAGCCGCAGCCGCGGCCTTCCCATGATGCCTGTGCGCCGTTCGGCCAGGGCCTCTTCGATCAGGCTGTCCATTTCCTCGACCACGGCAGCAGCCCACGCGGCCTCCTCATCGAACACGATGAGTCTCATGCTCGAACTATACGGGATCGCGGGGAGCGCGTCGAGTATCGGGTCCCGACGCCGCTCGGCGAGGTCGTTCCGCCCGCGCAAAGGCGGCATTTGCATGGGGCCGAAGCCGATACTATAGTTTGATCGAGGTAATCGTGACCGGGATGCCTTCTTTCGGGCCGTCTTCGGCCCGCACCCATTTCCGCACCGGCACCAATTCTGTAAAATGAGTGGCTTTGTTCGTGCTACTTTCAAGAGCCGAATGACTATCGAAAACGGCTCATTTACCCCTGCCAGCCGCAATGCGGAAGGACACCTGTGATAGAAAACCCGCTCGGCGTGTTGAACGCGGTACCTGTGCCCATCGGTTCGACCGATTCCGCCCTTCGCTGTCGCTTCGCGAATCGCGCCTATGCGGAGGTCGCCGGACTGCCTCAGGAGGAAATGCCCGGCATGTCCATAAGAAGCATCTGGGGCGACAGGATCGTCGACGAAGTGATGCCCTTCCTGGAGCGCGCTCTCGCGGGGGAGCGCGTGGCTTTCACCAAGCGCATCCGAACCGATCGCGGCGAAATCCTTTTCGGCAAGGCCGAGCTGATCCCCGACTCGACGGGAGGCTACGTCGTCGTCATCCAGGACCTGGGAGCCTACGAGCGCAGCGTACGCGACCGGGACAACCTCATCCACGAGCTCGATCACCGCGTCAACAACATTCTCCAGGTGCTCCATTCGGTCGTCGCCCTGGAAACGCAGACCGCCGACGATTCGACTCGCGAGATGCTCGATGCCATCAAGTCGCGCATCGACGCGCTGGGCATGTCCTACGAGTTTCTCAGAGACGAGGAGCCGGATGGAGGCTGGCAGGTCAGGACCGTGCTCGGCAAGGTCGCCGCATCGATCGGGCCGGGACTCTCCGCCGTGGCCGAGGCGGACGAGGGGCTGTTCATTCCTCACGGTTGCGTCGACGCCTTCGTCTTCATCGCCGCCGAAATGGCCCGTTGGGTCGGCCGCGAGGACGATGCCGTGCGGCTCGTCGCACGAAAGACGCCGGCCGGGATCGAGCTCTACGCCCAGGGGCAGGGAGATCCGACCAGGCGCGCCGGCGCGGCGGGCATAGCCTTGGTGGACTCGTTCGCCCGGAGCTGCGGTGCGGGCCCGCTGCGCGGAGGATCCAGACCTTCGATAGTGTTTCCCCAGGGCGCAGGCCCGGCACGGGAGGCCGATTCCGCGAACCTACCCCCTCACCTGAGCGGCAGCGCCGGCCCGGCCGAACCGGCCTCGTAGGATACGAGCGGCGCGTCTCCCTTGTCCCAGGCTGCGACGAGCGCATCGACGAGGCGCCATGCCTCTTCCGTCTCGTCCGCCCGGATGAATAGCGTCGGATCTCCCTCCAGAGCGTCGCCGATGAGCCGTTCGTAAGCCTCCGGGAAATAGTCGTTGTTTTGCTCGCGATAAGAGATCCTCAGTTCGTTGACATCGATGCGCGCGACGCCCGGCGCCTTGGCGTTGAAGCCCAGCCACATTCCCTCGTCCGGCTGTATGCGGATGGTCAGGACATTGGACGCAAGCTTGTCGCCGCAGTATCCCTGGAAAAGTGTGGCGGGAGGCCGCCGGAAATTCACCCTGATCTCGCTTACCTGCTTGTCGAGGGCCTTGCCCGTTCGCAGAATGAAGGGAACCCCGGCGAAGCGCCAGTTGTCCACCTCGAGCCGCAGGGCGGCGAAGGTCTCGGTCCGCGAGTCGGCGGCCACTTTGGGCTCCGAGCGATACCCCCGAGTTTCGCTTCCATCGGACAGCCGGCCCGGTCCATACTGCCCCCGCACCGAGCGCGCGAGCATTTCTTCGTTCGAATAGGTGTGGATCGAGTTCAGGACCTTGACCTTCTCCTCGCGGATCGACTCGGGACGAAGGCTCGCCGGCGGCTCCATGGCCGTGAGGCAGAGAAGCTGAACCAGATGATTCTGCAGCATGTCGCGGGCCGCCCCGGCGTGATCGTAGTATCCGCCGCGGGTGCCGATGCCCCCGGATTCGAGAACGTCTATCTCGATCGAGTCGATGTGGTTCCGGTTCCAGACCGGCTCGAATATCGAATTGGCGAAGCGCAGATAGATGAGGTTCTGGACGGTCTCCTTGCCCAGGTAATGATCGATCCGGAAAATATCCCGCTCGGCGAAACAGTCCTGGAGGGTCTTCGAGAGCGCGCGGGCGCTGACTCGATCGTAGCCGTAGGGCTTTTCCACGACGAGTCGGCGGAAGGTTCCGTCGGGACAGGCCCCCCGGTCGGCGCTGCCGAGCCCCGCCTCCGCCAGACGCTTCGCGGTGGAGCCGAAGAGGTCCGGCGTCACGGCGAGGTAGAAAAGCTTGTCGACGGGGAAGCCCGGCTCGGCGAGGCGGGCCGCGAGGCGCGAAAACGACTCGCTCTCGTCCAACTCTCCGCGGAAATAGTCCATCCGCGCCGCAAGCCGGGCCCACACCTCTTCCTGCATGGGCTTCGTGTGCGAAAAGCGGGCGCAGGCATCCTTGATCACTCCCAGAAACTCTTCGCGGGAAAACGCCTTGCGCGCGAAGCCCAGCACGCGAGTCTCGGGATGCAGGGACCCCATCCGATCGAGGTTGTACAGTGCGGGAAAAATCTTGCGCAGAGAGAGATCGCCTGTCGCTCCGAAAATCACGATGACGGCCGGATCGATGGCGGGCTCTTCTTCGTCCATCACGCACGATCCCGACAATTCCTGTTCAAGTGTCATACTATCATTCCTTTCGAACGGCGATCCGGGACTCCGTGGGATACCAATGGAACCACTGTTCCTCGGCACCATTGACGATCTTCCTGGCGGTAGTCGCCCGGCGCCCGAAAAAATCGCCGAAGTCGGGACGGTTGGTCACGAATCCCAGCCCCCATCCCGTAAACCGCGCGGCCGTCTCCCCCAGCCGGCGATAGAGCGACTCGGCTTCTTCGCGCGTGCCCATCCGTTCTCCGTACGGCGGATTGCACAGAAGATAACCGGCCTCGTAGCCGGGAGCGGCCTCCTCCGCCTGGGCCTGACGGAAGACCAGACCCTGGCTGAGCCTATCCTGGCTGAGCCCGGCCCGGCCGGCATTGGCGCGGGCGGCGTCTATCGCCCGCGGATCCGAATCGCAGCCCTCGATCCTGAATTCGACATCCCTGCGCACGCGGCCGCGAGCCGCCTCGACCTCGCCCGAAACGGCGGCGCGTTCGACGAAGGGCATGCCTTCCAACCCGAAATGCCGGCCCAGCCCCGGCGCCCTGTCCATGGCCAAAAGGGCCGCCTCGATGGCTATGGTGCCGGAACCGCAGAACGGATCGAGCAGCGGAAGACGGCGGTTCCATCCCGATAGGAAAAGTATGCCGGCGGCCAGGGTCTCCTTGAGAGGAGCCTCGCCCGCAGAGCGGCGATACCCCCGCTTGTGCAGGGCGTCCCCCGAGCTGTCCAAGCCGAGAACGCACTCGTCCCTATCGATGTACACTCTTAATCCCCGCTGAACGCCCGATTCGGGAAGGCGGCTCAGGCGGTATACCGCACCGAGGCGATCGTAGACGGCCTTATGGACGACGGACTGCACCGAAGTCTGCGCTGCGAGTTGGGAGTCGTGCAGGCGCACCCGCTCTATCGCGAGCTTGTCGTCCCGACCGAAGTAGGCCTCCCAAGGATGGGAGCGGACCTGTTCGAAGAGCTCGTCGAAGTTCTCGGCATGGAAACGGCCGACTTCGATGAGCACCCGCTCCGCGCTGCGAAGGCAGAGATTGGCGCGCATCAGGACGGCCGCGCCCGAGGCGCCGAGCAAGAATCGCACGCGCCCGCTCTCGCGGCCCTCCACTTCGATGCCGAGCCTTTGAATCTCGGAGACGCACACTTTTTCGAGGCCCAGAGCACAGAGAGCTAGAGCATGGGTTGAGGATGTCACCTGTATAATATCGCCCAGCGCCGCGGTATCGGCAAGCCTCATGCCTTGACATGAGTCGTTGGGCTCGGCTATTCTTTGCCCGCTTCGTCGGGGGTGTAGCTCAGTTGGCTAGAGCGCTTGAATGGCATTCAAGAGGTCGTCGGTTCAATTCCGATCACCTCCACGAACGGAACGGTCGCCTGAACGGGCGGCCGTTTTTGTTTTGGGCGGAAGCGAGGTGGGAGGAATTGAACGGTTTGTCGCGCGCCGCGATAGCGGCGGAAGCGAGGCAGGATGCCGAGCGCCAGCGACAAACCGCGGTCCGGAGGGGCGAGGCACGACGCCGAGCCCCGGAGGGCAATTCCGATCACCTCCACGAACGGAACGGTCGCCTGAACGGGCGGCCGTTTTTGTTTCGCCGGATGGCGGGGCGATCGGAATCGTGCCGCAGGCCCGCGAGCGCGGACTTGAGAACGTCCAAAGAGCCGACGGCCGCCCCGGCCACGATGAGCGACATGGCGAGGCCCGTGACGAGCGACAGGCGCTTCCCGCCGAGGAGTACCAGATTCAAGGTGGACAGCAGGGGAGTGAGGTAGGAAAGCGCGCCGATGACCCTCGGGTCGCCCCGCTTCAAGGCCGCATCCCAGGCGTAAAAGGCCCCGCCCATGGGTCCCAGACCGAGGAGCACGAGAAAGAGCCAGTCGGGGCCGCCGAGCCGGGGTAGGGCCGTTCCGGAAGAGTTCAGGCGTTCCAGGACATAGACACCGAGGGAAAGCAGACCCGAGACCAGACAGAAGCCGCCGACTGCGCCCGTCGGGAAGCGCGGCAAGCGCTTGGTCAGAAGAGAATAGCAGGCCCAGGCGAGGGCGGCGGCGGCGGCGAGGAGGTAGCCCGGCAGAAAGGCCGGATCCAGGCCCAGCCCGCCGCCGCTCACGATGAGGCCGGCGCCCGCGAGCCCCAGGAAGGCGCCCGCCACATGCCGCAGTCCGAGCCGGAATCCCGCGAGGAGGACGGGCGAGAGCAGGACGATGAGCAGGGGCCAGAGGTAGTTTATGAGATTGACCTCGACGGAGGGCGCGGCGCGGAAGGCAGCGAAGAGCAGGGCGTGATAGCCGAATATGCCGCCTATCCCCACGGCCAGGGTCCTCAAGGGGACGCGCCATTCGCGCACCCGGAACAGCCCGACCAGCCCCCCTATGCAGAGAGCGATGCCGACGGCCAGGAAGGGAGGCAGGGCGTTTACGCGCGAGTTGAGAAGGGCGAGCGAGCTCCATACGACGATGGAGAGGAGGGCCAGGAGGACTGCCGCCATAGGGTTGGATAATAATCGGATATCGAACGCGGGGCTACCGGCGCGGAGAGCGCGATCCTTTCACTTCGGCACGGGATTCCGGTCTTCCGCCCGGCCCGGGAATCGGATAGACTGTTTGCAGCTCCAGGCGCGACGATGAAAACCATCGCAGAATACGATCCTACGACCTCTCCCTATGAGGTCCTGTCCCATCTCAACGACAAGATACTCTCGGGAGAGCTCACGACCTTCGAAGCGCTGCGCGCCTATGCGGCGCCCCTCCCGGACGACCGGCGGACGGAGGCCATCCTCAAGCGGGCCTTCGATCTCCAGAAGAAGCTGTACTGGGGCTTCTTCAAAGGGATCGACGCGGCGACCTTTCCGCGAGTCTGGTCCGAGGTCGTGCTTCCGGACCGGAAGTACCGCTTCGCCGGCGACCTCAAGCGTCTGATGTCTATTCCCGACATTTATATGGGCCTGCTCGACATCCACGGCTATACCCGCTTTTGCCACAGGCACCGCGCGAACCTGTCCATGCTCGATATGCTCGACGCCATGATGCAGGAGGTGGTGCCGCGCATCGCCGCCAAGGTGGGCGTGGTCAGCCGCCGGGCCCACGGCGACGAGATTCTGCTTCTCGGCCCCTCGGCGCCGGACCTCCTCGAAGCGACTCTCCTGATCATGGACTACTTCTCCTCGCGCCGGCGGCTGAGCGAGGATCTGCAGCATTCCCGCGGCAAATTCGACGTCATCCTGCCGGGCTTCCAGCTCTCCGCCGGCATAGCCGGAGGCCAGAAGTACACGCCGCTGATCATCACCAAGGACGGCGATATTTCTGGAGACATCGTCAACACTGCGGCCCGGCTGCAGGCGAGGGCCGGCAGAATTTCCCCCGACCGAAACAAGATACTCATCACGAGCCACGTCTACCAGCGGCTTCGCGCCCAGACGGAGGGCAAGAGCCGATCTTTCAAGGAGAAGGTGGACTTCTTCAACACGGGAACCGTGGAATTCAAGGGCCTGAGCCTGGCGGTATACGACATCGTCTTCCTGCCCGCAGAGTCTTACCGGATGACCTATCGCGAGACGATGGAGGAACTCTACGAATCGATAGACCGCGGTCTGTGGAAGTCCAAGGTCTTCGAGGATACGATAAAGCTGATGACGCGCATCGCGACGAACATTCCCGAGGTCGGGGGGCACGAACGGCCGACGGCCCGCGACATGAGCCGCGGCGGTCTGGTCGCGCGGGCCAAGACAACCCTGGACCACTTTCTGGGCGAACGCTTCGAAAAGGCGATAGCCGCGATGGGGGAGCTCGTCGAAGACATGGGGTCCATGCCGGGCATGGACGAGCTCGCGCTCGAGTACCTGGGCGGCATACACCGCAACTATCTCACCATCCTGCGGAGCTTCGTGGAAAATCTGGACAGGGAGGTCGACGAACATCCGGACGCCATCTACGGACCCACGGAGAAGCAGACTTTTCTCACGCTGCGCAAGCATTATTCCATGTTCGACGGCGTGCGCGAAGCCGCCAGGCTCCGCGTCCACAACCGCAAGGCCGTCTGGTATCGGGTGGCCGAGTATTCCGCACCCTCTCTCGAGATTCGCATCCAGTCCAAGAAATGACCTTCGGCCGGCGAATCGAACGTCCGTCTTGAAGCCGCGGCGCGGCGGGGATAGAATGGTCCCAAGAGACGCGGGACCGCCGGGCCGGATAAAGCACACCGGCGCGGCAAAATCGAGCGCCGCGATCGGAGCTGTATCGTGCCCGATGAGATAGATCCCGAGATAGCGGCCCTGATAGGCGGTTCCGTTCAAGAGTACAAGCCGAACGGCTCCCCGCCGGGTGCATCGAGGCCGGATGGAGCCGTACCGCCCCCCGATTTCAGCACACTTTTCGGCGATATGGGCGTGACGGCCGAGCCCAACGAGCGCAGGGACGGCGACGTCGATCTGTCGCGCAAGGCTTTTGCGCCCATCGAGAGGACCGAGTCCGATCAGCCGGCGGCGTGGTTCAAGGATCCCGCATACTACAAGACCATCCTCAACGGAGAAGGCGAAGAAGCCCAGAGGGTCCACGAGATTCTGGGCAAGCTGCTCAAGGCCACCGATCCCAAAGACAAGGGCCTCTATAGGCAGCAGCTCGTGCCGGCGTACTGGTACCTGGCCTCCAAGGTCGCGCTCCGAAGCGTGGGCAGCCAGGCGCTCCTTCCCAAGAAGCTCATGATCCGTCTCAGCGCGCTCCTGCCGAATCTGCTCTCGCCCGAGATGATGGACATATTCCACAGGATCATTTTCGAAAAATCCATCGAAGAGCCGGTCTATTACGTCGACGAATGGATGCGCGCGATCGCCGTGGGGCAGATCACGCAGAGCGCCACCGACGAGGTGAAGCCCCGCCGCCAGAACGGCGACGACCGCTCCCACCTTCAGGTCACGCTGCAGCGCGTGCAGGGCAAGCGCGACTCCGCCGAAGGCATCATGAAGGCCAAAGCCGAGGAGCGTCGCGCCCTCGAAGCGGCGCTCAAGGACCGCGTGGAACTCATCTGCGATCATGGAAGCCAGCCCGGCCTGCTTCACGTCCCGGCGCCCTATACCGAGTCCCAAAAAAAGACGATGGGCGAGCTCAACGACATCATGAGGCGCATGGTCGCGACCGACAAAGACCTCGTCGGGAGCATAGCCGACTTCGACAGAGCCAGCGAGGAGCTCAAAGGGGTCTCGGGAAAAATGGCCGCGGGAGGCCAGGAAACGAAAGCGGACATGCAGTCGCTCGCTCAGGAATTCGAAACGATCCGACAGATGACCAAGCTGTGCATAGGCCGCCAGGGAAATCATTTTCCCCTTCTTTCCCGCGAATATTTCCACGGCAACCTCAAGGACATCGGCACGAGAGAGAACGTGGTCAAGCTGCTGGCCTGGATCGAGTCGATCGACTGCGAAGCCTACACCCGGCCCTACAAGAATACGCTCCATCGGATCGTCCCCTTCATCGTACTTCTACCCTGCTACGGCGATTCGGGAATCTGCTGGGAACCCTTCGATCGCTACAACCGCGCGACCTCGAGGGGCCGGGTGGCCATACCGATGTACCCCAAGAACCTGACCCAAGCCGTCATAACCGCGGTCGCCGATCTCCGATGGCAGGTCGCGAAGGAGAAGGCCTCGTACTACTGGATGGAAGAGGGTCTCACGGGCAACTACTACCAGTGGTTCACCGCCAAGAAAATTCGAGGCGACGTAAAAGAGTTCTTCATCCAGGATTACTCCACCTGGATCACCAAGGAGAGCGAGGCGATCCAAAGACTCGAAAAGGAAGTGCGTGCAATTTTTTGGCGCTATATGCCCTTCTCGAAGGAAATCAAAGACAAGCTCAAGACGAGAAGCTACGTCTACCAGGAGCTCTACCAGAAAGACGTCAACCGTTCGCTGTCCGACGGCTATTGATAGTCTTCCCATACCTGCGGCCCTTCGCCCCGAGGGTCGCCCGAAAGCGATGCGCATGCTCCCCGAAGTTGACACCAACCATTCGCGCTGCCTATACTCCAGCTCCGAGGAGACTGCCGTGGAACCCATCAGCCATAAATACCGTGACTCGATAATGCGCATGATGGCGACTTCGAGCGGGCAGTCGCTCGTGACCGACAAGAACGTCCATCAGGTGGGCAATCCCGATATTCTCCCCTATATCGATCGCATCATCGAGGCCAACCTTCTGCCCGGATCGGGCATAAACGGAGCCGAGCACCTCGACGAGCTCCTCCGAGTCTCGCAAGGGGGCGAAGCCTGTCTGCTTCTGCTCGAACATTACTCGAATTTCGATCTTCCCGTATTCCATTATCTTCTGCGTAAAAGGCCGGGAACCGGGCAGGCCCTCGCCGATGCGCTGCTCGCCGTGGCCGGCATCAAGCTCAACGAATCGAATCCGGCCGTGCTGGCGTTCACGGAGGCCTACTCCCGCCTCGTGATCTATCCGAGCCGTTCGCTCGAGATCATCAAGCGGAATCTCAAGGACCCGAAGGAGCTCCTGGCCGAAATCATGCGCAGCGCGACGGTGAATCGCGCCGCGATGAGATCTCTAGCCGAGCTGAAGCATACGGGACACATCGTCCTCGTATTCCCCTCCGGAACGCGATTCCGCCCCTGGGATCCCAGCACCAAGCAGGGTGTGCGGGAGATAGATTCCTACGTGAAGTCCTTCGCGAAAATGTGCCTCATCGCCGTGAACGGCAACATCCTGCGGCTCAATCCGGAAGGCGAGATGATGGAGGACCTGATCTGCCAGGATCGGGTCCAATACACGGTAGGCCCGGTGCTGGACTGCGCCGAATTCCGGACCCGCGTCAAGCACGAGCACCATTTCCGCGAAGACAAGAAACAGGCCGTGGTGGACGAAATCATGGCCCAGCTCGAACGCATGCACGAGGCTTCCGAAAAGGACAGGCTCGCTTCCGGCGCCGTCTGACGGGCTTTCAGTATACCTCGTACCTCAATATCCGGGACACCTCGACGCGCGCCCTGACCTGGGAGGTGTAGAATCCCCCCGCGAGCCCCAGGGCGGGTACCCGCTCGAACACGACGCGGCCCAGGACGCGCCTGGGTTTGTTGGGCTCGATGAGCTGCAAGAGGCTTCGCACGGCTTCGCGCAGACCGTCTTCGTACGCCGCGCGGTGAGCTTTCCAGCCGAGAAGATAGTCCGCGCGGCCGATCCCCTGGGTTCCGCGCCAGGGTTCGTCCGCGTAGGAAACCACCCGAGCCTCCTCGTCTGGGAGAGGATGATAGGTGACGAAGGCGCGAGTCGAGCCGCCTTCTACGCGGGAAGGTCCCAGCGAAAGGCGCGGATCGTCGCTTCGGATCGAACCGAGGCTCTTGAGGTCGAAGCGTTCTTCGATGCGGCGCACCTTGTCATAGGGCGTATAGCTGAACTCGAAGCCCCAGATCATGCCCGAGTATATCCAGGCGGCCTCGTCCATGATGCGGCGGGAGCGTTCCTCGGGCGGCACGGGCCAGGGATCGCCGAGGTCCGAAACCGGCTCGATCTCCGCCCAGAACTCGGAGCGGAATCGAACGGCCCCGTCATCGCCCTGCGCCTGAGCGGCCGCACCGCCGATTCCCAGCGCTAGGGCGAAGGCCAGGGCGAGCGGAAGGCTTCGGATCCGGAGCGGAGCGGAAGCCGAGGGGCTCGCCTTCACCTCAGCGCCGCGGGAAAAACCGCTTGGCCGGATTGACGCCGAAACGCGCCAGAAAATAGAGCCAGCCGAAGCCGAAACCGGCGATGTGGGTGAGGTGAGCTACCGAGCTCTGGAAGCTGAAGAGCTGCGACACGATCTCGAGGGCGGCGTAGCCGAGAACCATCACCGGAGCCCGAAGCGGCAGTATGCCCCAGACGTATATCTCGGCCTGAGGGAATAGGGCCGCGAAAGCCAGGAGCAGGGCGAACACCGCCCCCGAGGCCCCCAGAAGGGGAATGAAGGCGCCCCCCGTAAACAGATAGAACACGAAGGAGAACACTCCCGCGAGGAATCCGGTGAGCAGATAGTAGAGCAGAAACTCCTTGCTCCCCAGTTCGCGTTCGACCTGGGTCCCGAAGAAGAAGACGCCGAGCATGTTCACCAAGAGATGCGTGATGCTGTTTCGATCGTGGACGAACATGTAGGTAAAAGGCTGCCAGAAGAACCCGTGCAGGACCAGGACGGGCGTCATGGCCAATCGCAGCAGCAATCCGGGGAAAAGATATTCCAGCGCGAACACGACCACATTGATCGCAATGATCCAGAGAGCGGCGTTCCTGTTCGAATAGACGAAGGGACGGCGTATGAGTGAATTCCTGTCCATGTGAGTACTGTACGGAATTCGGCGTCTCGGGGCAAGCTCCGCTTGAACGGAACGAGCCTCGACGCTACAGTCGCGGAGGGGAGGAGATCGTGCCCGACAGGGCTCCCAATTGCCTCAAGTGCCTGTATTTCCGCGTGACATGGGACCCGGCATTCCCGCGGTCCTGTCTCGTCTTCGGTATGAAATGCCGCAACCTGCCTTCGCTCGAGGTCTTCGCTTCTGCGGGGCGCCACTGCCCCTCCTTCGAGCTCAAACCGGGGCTCAAGTGAGGCGGGCTCGATCCGACCCCGGCGGGATCCGTGCCGCTGCCCGAGCCGGCTTCAAGACTCGATTGGTCGGTCGCAAACTTCGAAATTGGCTCGAAGAACATAAAAAGCGGCTGCCCTTTGGAGGCAGCCGCTTTTGCTCGAGGCGCCGGTCGGAGTCGGACCGACTCATGAAGGTTTTGCAGACCTCTCCCTTCCCACTTGGGTACGGCGCCGAACGATGAATGAATTGCACGTCAAAATACCGTAATATCGGGCCCGATGTAAAGGGCCGGCGGCCTCGACGCTAGGACTCGCGATCGCGATTCCATTCCGCGGTGAGCGAGCATTTCAAATCCAGCATGCGTCGGTGAACCACCGCCTCCACATTCTTTCGCTCATCGCGGGAAAGGTCCTTCGTAGCTATGGGCTCCCCGAATTCGACCAGGACCTTCAAGCCCGGATGCACATGGAGACTGCCCGAGTGCATGACATCCTGGGCGCCGACGACGCACATCGGCACGATCGCAACGCCGCTGAAAACGGCCGCGTAAAGCCCTCCTCGCTTGAACTCGGCAAGGCCGCTCCCCTGGTAGATGTACCCCTCCGGAAAGATGAGAAAATTCTTCTTTTCCTTCAACCTCGACAGCAATTCCCCGAAGGCCCGAGTCTCGGCTTCCCGGTCGCCTTGACGAACGAGAACGCATCGACTCTTCTCGAGCCAGTATTTGATCACCGGAAGGCTGGTCAACTCCTGATTCACCACGAAAGCGGCCGGACAAGGCAGGGCCCTGTACGCGATGACGGAGTCGAGAGTGGCCGAGTGATTGCATGCGAACAGATAATTCGATTCGGGCCGCAGGCGTTCGACTCCCCTGACGGTGAGATTCATCCTGGCCATCTTCACCATCGTGCGGGACCAGATTTTCATCGTCTCGACGGCATAGGCTTCTTTCCGTTCGCCGCGCAGGAACAAGGCGCGGGGTATTCGCCGCGCAGTCCAGAAGGTCGACAGCAGCATCCGGGGGAAGCGGAGGGTCCTGTCTTCTCTGAAGGACTCGTAAAGGAACGCCAGAGGAGGGAAGGCGGACTTGTCTATGATGCCTTGATAGCGGTTTTCGTTCCGCATGGGGTCCGTGCGCCATCCGTCGTCCACATTCGGCTCTTCCACGTCCGTGAGTCCTTTGTGCCATTTTAAAAAAACGGGCCGCGACGCGAGCTACCGCTTCACGGCCCGGGTATTCCGGAGATCGTCTTAGCGTCCGGCCTTCTTGGTCGCGAGTTCTCCCGGCTTCTTGGCTGCGGGCTCACCGACTTTCTTGGCCGCGGGCTCGCCGGCTCTTTTGGCCGCAAGTTCACCGGCCTTCGCGACCGTCGCTCCCCCGAGCTTGGCCTTCGCGTGCCTGCCTTCCGTTATCTTCCAGAAATCGACGAAGGCGGAGGCGATGAAGACCGAAGAGTAGGTGCCGGTAACCACGCCGACGATGATACAGAGCGCGAAGTCCTTCATGCTTCCGCTGGTGAAGATGTACAGAGCGATGCTGGAGAGAAGCACCGTGCCGGAGGTGATGAAGGTTCGGCCCAGAGTTTCGGTGACGCCCCTGTTCATGTTCTCGCGGAAAATCGCATTGGGATTGAGCTTCACCTTCTCGCGGATTCGGTCGTAGATGACGATCGTATCGTTGATCGAATATCCCACTATGGTCAGGATGGCCGCGATGATCGTCGTGTTGAACTCCATCCTCGTGAATACGATGAAGGCCACGAGCACGAGAGCGTCGTGCACGACGGAGAGCACGGCGCCGAAGGCATAGACGGGTTTGAATCGGAAGGAGCAGTACAGAAGAATGACGGCGAAAACGAGGAGAGTCAGCCACACCGCCTGATGCGCGAGCGTCTGGGAGAAGCGGGCGCCGACGAACTGCGAGCTCCTCACGATGACGTTGTCGGCACCGAATGCCGAACTCAGCGACGAGAAGAGATTGGCGTTGATGGCCTGGGCGAGGTTCGGGTCGTTGCCGGAGTCCACGATTCGGATCACGAATTCGCGGTTGGCCGGATCGCCGGCGCGCTGGATCGAAACGGAACCGAAAGACTTGAGCGCGGCCCGAATGGCTTCGACGCTGACCGGCAGGACGCTCGCGTCGGTCGACTGGAAGTGCAGAAGCGTCGGCGCGGCCGAAAGCGTGGAATCGGTGGACTGCGAACGTCCGAGAAGCAGACTCGAAGGCTGGGATCCGTCGACTTTCAGGTCCACGAGCACGCCGGGAATGGCCTTGAGCGCGTCGGCTACGGCCTGGATGGTCGGATACTTGTCGAAGCCGATCGTATAGGAGGCGGATTGCCCCGAGGGAGCCTGGGAAATCAGGTCGATCTCGGACTTGGCCACCGTGAGCCGCATGGTGCCGGTACCGTCGTACGAAACATCCATCGAAGGCGGAGCGAATTGCACGCTGGTATTGAGACCGGCCTGGAAATCCACGCCCAGATGCACGCCGAGGATGAGCACGCCGAGAAGACCCGAGAGAATGATGACGAGCGAGATGGGAACGGTGATCTTGAAGCTGCGGTCGAAATTGATGACGCGCGTCATTTGACCCTCCAGGAAATGCTCGTGTGCTTCACCCTGAGGACATCGGTCTCGAAATCGAATATGAGGTGCGACACGAAGAGAGACGTGAAGAGCGAGCATATGGTTCCGATCGCGAGCGAGACAGCGAAGCCCTGAATCGGGCCGGAACCGAGCTGGGCGAGAAAGAGGGCGGCGATGAGATTCGTAAGGTGCGAATCGAAGATCGTCCAGAACGCCTTGTCGAACCCGGCCCGTATCGACGCTACCCGGCCCTTGCCCAGCCTGAGCTCTTCCTTGATACGCTCGAAAATGAGCACGTTCGCGTCGACCGAGACGCCGATGGTGAGGACGAAGCCGGCTATGGAGGGCAGCGTCAGCGTGAGGCCGAAGGCCGAGAGCACGCCGATCATGATGAAGAGGTTGATTATCTCCGCAACGGCGGTGTTGATGCCCGCGCCCTTGTAGTAGAGAAGCATGAACCCGATGACGAGGAGGAAGGCGATGGTCACGGCCAGGATTCCGGCGTGAACGGAGTCCTCGCCGAGCGTCGCACCGATGGCCTGCTGGTTGACCACCGAAAGTTCTATGGGCAGCGCGGCCGTCCGAAGCAGGAGGGCCAGATTCTGCGCCTCATCCTGGTTGAATCCGGTCATGCGCACCGACTCGCGGATAGGCTCCTGGATGCGCGCCCCCGCCTTGACGTGGTCGTCGAGCACGACCGCGAGGGTCTTGCCGACATTGGCCGACGTCAGTTTGTAGAAAATCTCTCCGCCATCCTTGTCCAGGACGAAATTGGTCTCGGGCTGACCGGTAATGGGATCCGAGGAGACCTGGGCGCTCTGGATGTGATTGCCGTCCAGACCGGGAGTCTCGTCGATGACCATGTAGCGGCCGGTGAACTCGTCGAGGCCGTAGTTGTCCGTCTTGTAGAACTTCCGGATCATATAGCCGGCCGGTACGATGCTGGGATCGGAAACCGTGAGGGTCTTTTCGTCGACCGCCGTGGGATTGCGCGCGAGGAGTTCGTTCAACTTGTTCGTGGCATCGTCGTTGACGATATAGAAGGCGAGATTTCCCTTTCCCATGATGATGGAGTTGATGCGCTCGGGGTCGGCGGCACCGGGGATCTCGACGTATATCTGATCTTCGCCCTGCTGGCGGATGACGGGCTCGGTGAGGCCGAACTTGTCGATGCGGCTGTTCAAGACCTGAATGCCGCGCTTCATGGCGTCGGCCCTCTCGGCGGCGGACAGCTGATGCCCGAGCTTCTTCGCCAGAGCGTTCATGTCGGCCTGGATGACGATGCTCATGCCGCCCGAAAGGTCGAGGCCCATCTGAATGGCTTTGCCGTGCTCCGCCTTCAGGTTCATGACGCGCGTCCTGTAGACATTCTCGAAGCCGTCGAAGGCGGCGCGCTCGTTGTCGAAGCCCATGAGTGCCGAAGCGGCCGTCCAGGTCCCGGGCAGGCTCTTGCGCGCGTCCTTGTAGGCCTTGGTCGCCGCCTGGATCACGCTCGCGAACTTTACGGGCGAAAGGGGCGACTGGTCACCCTTGCCGGCGAGGCCCTTTAGCTCGTTGAGATCCGCCACGGCCATGGTGCGCGAATATTCGCGGATCTGCTCGCGCGAACCCACCGCCAAAGACTGATTGGCTTTGCTCGTCAGGAAGTACCAGCTGACCGTGGGCCATAGGAACGCGAAGGCCACGGCGATGACCGCCAGCACTATAAGGAATCTCTGAATCTTGCTCATTCCGGCTGCTCCAGATGAGGATGTGGGCCGTCGAGACGCCCCTATGTGGGGGTCTCGCCGCGGCGCGGGCCTTCCCGGCGCCGGGCCCCGGGCGGCCCCGGGTTACGCGGGAAGGATTACTTCTTTTCCTCGACGAACCTCTCGGAATCGCTCTTGTCTTCGAATTTGTCCTCGCTGCCCTTGGCCGTCACCGCCTGAACGGCGGACTTCGAAAACTCCAGTTTGGTGTTTTCGTCGACCTTGATGATCACGGTGGTCTCTTTGACCGAGGTGATGGTCCCGTGAATGCCGCCGACCGTGACGACCTTGTCGCCTTTTTTCATGGCCGCGACCATGGCCTTGGCATCTTTTTGCTTCTTGTTCTGGGGCCGGATGATGAGGAAATAGAAAATGACGAAAACGAGACCAAACGTGACGATGGTCGAGACCATCGACATACTCGAGCCGCCGGCAGCCTGCAGAACGACGAGCCCGGACAAAAACTTATCCATTACGGTTTCCTTCGTGTGAAGTGTCGCGGAAGGCTAGCACGGATTGTGTTGCGGCGTCAAGTTTGGCACGCCACTGGCATATTCCCGAAGAAAACTGCGTTGCCGCAGAGGGGAGGTACTCAATCATATGAGGCTCTTTCAAAATGCGGACGCATTTTGAAAGAGCTACCATAAACTGCGGCATTTGCGCACGGTTTCGAAGAAACCGGAGCAAATGCGAAGCCAATTTCAAAACCAACCGGGTTTTGAAATTGGCTCATATGCCAGGACGATTTTCTGGCACGGAACCACAGAAGCACGGAGGGAGAGGGAGATTGGACGAAAGATTCAGAGGCTTCCCAAACCCGCTCCATTTGGAAAGAGCCTCATCCGGATTCCCGGATCATCCCTATCCTCCGACTCTCCCCTTCTTCTCCATGCCTCTGTGGCCCTATGGCTCTGTGGCCTTTGTATCCAGGACTCCGGGGAAGCCCCGTTTCAGGCGGTGATGACGGTCCCGGCCTTGCCGTCGGCGGCGGCCGTGGCGTTCTCCATGCTCGTGATGATGACCTTGGCCCCGCCCCGCCTGATGAAGTCGCAGGCGGCCTCGATCTTGGGACCCATCGAGCCTTTGGGGAACTGGTTCTCTTTGAGATAGCGCTCGCATTCGGCGACGGTCATGGTGTCGAAGTACTTTTGGTCGGGTTTCTTGTAGTTGATCGCCACGCGGTCCACGCCGGTGAGGATGAGAAGCTCGTCGGCGCCGATCAGGTTGGCGAGGAGGGCCGAGGCGCGGTCCTTGTCGATGACCGCGTCGACGCCGGAAAGCGTGCCGTCGGCCTCGCGCTTGACAGGGACGCCGCCGCCGCCCACCGCGATGACGACCTTGCCATCGTCTATGAGGTCCTTGATCGTGCCCTTTTCGACCACGTCGAGGGGAATGGGCGAGGCCACGACTCTGCGGAAGCCCCGGCCCGGGTCCTCTTTGACGACCCAGCCGCGCTCGCGAAGCTTGTCCACCTGTTCGGCCTTGTAGAAGGGTCCCACGTATTTGGTGGGATTGGCCATGGAGGGATCATTGGGATCGACCTCGACCTGAGTGACGATGGTGACCACATCCTTGTCCACGCCGGCCTTGCGGAGAGCGTTGGAGAGGCTCTGCGCGATCATATAGCCCATGGAACCCTGGGTATCGGCCACGATGACGTTGAGAGTGGAGGGAGGGACCTGGGAGGAAGCGGCTTCGTTGCGGATGAGGTGGACGCCGGCTTGCGGACCGTTGCCGTGGGAGAGCACCACCCTGTGGCCTTCGCGGATCATGCCGACTATGGCCGCCATGCTCTTGCGCGTGTTCTCGAATTGCTGTTCGACGGTCCCCTCCGTCCCCTCTTCGATGATAGCGTTTCCGCCAAGGGCGACGACGATAGTCTTCCTGCTCATATCCGCTCCTCTTCACTCCCCGAGTCCGGTCCACGGGAGGAAGGGCGCAGTATACAATACAGTCTACAACTCAACAAGCCTATATGTTTTCGATAAATATGCAGCCTTTTTGAATACAAATGCGATAACCGTCGGCGGGGGGGAGTACAGCAGGTTCCGCCGAACAGTCCCATGCAATGCATTCGCTGCCCGCTTGGCCGCGGGCCGATTGCCCCCTCCGTATTCTCCGAAAAGCGCAACCGGGATATACTCGGCCCATGATCCTCAGACGCGCCAGGGTGATGGGACCCTGCATGGGCGTGAAGCGGGGGCTCGATCTGGCCAGGAGCCTCGTCGGATCGGAAGGCTCCGTCTACACTCTGGGTCCCCTCATCCACAACCCGCAGGCGGTCGCCCGGTTGCGCGCCCAGGGCGTCGTGCCTCTTTCGGAGAACGAGCTCGACGAGCGGGTGGCGGGCACGACGGTCGTCATCCGTGCCCATGGAGTGGCTCCCGAGCTGAAGGCCCGAATCGCCCTTCTGGGCGGTCGCGTGGTGGACGCCACCTGCCCCCGCGTCATCGCCAGCCAGAGGCGCGCCGCCGCCTACGCTCAAAAAGGCTGGACCGTCGTAATAGCGGGAGACCGCGATCACGGCGAGGTCGCGGGCATCGCGGGGCACGCGCGCGAGGCGGGCGGTTCCGAGGCTTCCTGGACAGTCGTGGGCTCGGCGGAGGAAGCCGAGAGCCTGCAGGTCGCGGGCCCTCTGGCCGTCATTGCTCAAACCACGATCCGCCAGGAAGAGTACCGCGCCATCTGCACCGTCCTCTCGCGGCGTTTTCCCGTGATAGAGATCGTCGACTCGATCTGCCCCGCAACTGCCGAGCGCCAGGCTGCCCTGGCCGAGCTCGCCCGCGACTGCGATGCGATACTCGTCGTGGGGGGAAGGAACTCCGCGAACACGACGCGGCTCTACAGCGCCGCTCTGGAACTGGGAAAGCCGTCTTGGCTGATCGAACGGGCGACGGAAATGCCGCCGGAGATATACGGTTTCGAGCGGGTAGGCCTCACATCGGGCGCGAGCACGCCCGACAGTTTCGTCGACGAGGTCGAAGCGCGCCTCGCGCAGGGCATCGAAGAAACCGGAGCAAGTGCAAAACCGGTTTAAAAGCCGACCGGGCCTTGAAATCGGCTCGATCGACAGCCTTGTCCTGCGGTTTTGCTTTTCTTTTTTCCTTATTTGTAGGATCATTCAAATAACCTCGATCAGGAGGCATGATGGATATCCTTCCGGAAATCGAAGCTCGCCGCGCATTCCGTGCGATCTCGCCCGATCCCCTGCCCGACGAACAGGTCGGACGCCTGCTCAAGGCGGCCACGCTCGCCCCTTCCTGCTTCAACAACCAGCCATGGCGACTCATCGCCGTTTCCGGAGAACGGCTGCCGGCTCTTCGCGAGGCCCTGACGGAGGGCAACAAGTGGGCGACGCGGGCTCCGCTGATCGTCGTTTTCGCCACCAAGCCCTCGCTTTCCTGTCGCTCCGACCAAGGGCGCGACTACGCACCCTTCGACCTCGGTATGGCGGCCATGGGATTCATGCTCCAGGCCACGAGGGAGAACCTCCGCGCCCATCCCATCGCGGGATACAATCCCGTCAAGGCAGCCAAAGCGGTCGGCCTGCCCGAGGACTATATCGCCTTCACCTTGATCATCGTCGGCAAGCCGGGCGACGAGGGCCTCCTCGCAGAGTGGCAGGTCGAGCGCGAACGCGGGGGACGCCAGCGCAAGACTCTGGCGGAGGTGGCCTTCAGGGATTCCTGGGACAAGCCCTGGTAGAGGAGGCTATGCAGGCCGAGAGGTTCTCGATACGCTAGGTCCGTGGAGCTGGCCAAGATCATCGGCATCTGCGGCGGATCGGGCTCGGGCAAAACGACCATAGTCCGTAAAATTTCCGAGCTCGTCTCCGATTTCGTATTTATTCCCCAGGACAACTACTACAAGTCCGCCGAGTACATCTCCAATTCCAATATTACGGCCTTCAACTTCGACCAACCCGACGCCTTCGACAACGCCCTGCTCATCGAGCACCTGGAGCGCCTGAGTCACGGCGAGGCCGTGGATATGCCCACCTACGACTTCGTTCATAACCGCCGCAAGGACGAAACGATTCGAGTCGAGCCGCGGAAGCTGGTCATATTCGAAGGCATCATGATTTTCACGAACAAGGACGTCAGGGACCGGATCGATCTCAAGATCTTCGTCGACACGCCCGACGACATACGCTTCATACGGCGGCTCACCCGCGACATGAAGGAGAGGGGCCGCACCCTCGATTCGGTGATCGAGCAGTATCTCACCGTGGTCCGGCCGGGCCACTACCAGTTCATCGAGCCCACCAAGCAATACGCCGACATCATCATACCCGAGGGCGGAGCGAACGAACGCGCCCTGAACGTTCTCGTCAGCTTCATCAACTCGGTCCTCTCATCCTGAATTCGATTGACGTCGCGGCTCTATGGGGCTACAAAAGATGCCGATACCCTAGGTGGAGTACCCTGAGCAATGACATATCGGACAGCGCGGAACGTGGTGGAGGCCGGGGCGACTGCGGCCGCGGCTCTGGCCTTTCTCGTCGTACCCTTCGTCGCTGCCGCGAACGTGGGCCTCGTCGCGGCGGCGGCCATAGCCGCGGTGGCCTTTGTCATCCTCTTCGCGATCCGGAATGCCGCGGTGGCCGCGGTCGAACGCGCAGTCTACCGCGCCCGCTTCCGCCGGAGCGAGACCAGAATCATTCTGGATTTTTCGGAGCGCATCGGCGCGGCCTTCACGGTCCTGGATCTCGTCGATGCCCTTCGCGAAAAACTCGAAAAGCCTGCGGACATGGGCGCAATCCTGGCAAAGGCCGATACCTGGGAGATCGTCTACCAGAGCCCTACGGCGACAGCCTCCGATCCCCGCACGCTCGAGGCGCTCGAACGCAACTTCCGCGATTACTCCGAGGGATTCTACTTCTTCGGCCCGGATTTCGGTCCGGCATCGTCCAACGTCGGCGCCCGGGGCTTTTTCGTCAACACCAAGGGCTTCTACCTTTTCGTGTTCACGTGGCTCTGTCCCCGAATCGAGTTCGAGGCCTTTCGCGGGCTCTACGGCGAGCTCAGGATCTACTTCGACCGCGTCGTCACGATCTCCGATCTCTTCGAGGTGGCCTCTCTCTCGAAGGAATGGGAGCTCATCGCGGAAACCCAGCGCTCCTTCCTGCCGCGATCCCTGCCCGGCGTAGACAAGCTCGACCTCGCGGTCGTTTACCGCCCCCTGCTCAACGTATCGGGCGACTACTACGACGCCATAAAACTGGATGAAAGCCGCACGCTGCTCGTCGTGGGGGACGTCTCCGGCAAAGGTCTGGCGGCGGCGCTCATCATGGGCATCATCGTGAACACGATTCGCATCGCCAATGACAAGACCGATCTCGAGGCCCTGATCCGCTCGGTCGACTATTCCGTGAGGGAGATGGGGTTCGACGACAAGTACACTGTCCTGTTCATGGGCGTCGTGGACACGGTCGCGCGCACGCTGCGCTACGTGAACGCCGCCATGGCCGATCCCATCATCATTTCGCAGACCGCCCTCGGCCCCCGGGTAAAGCGACTCGAGCCGACCATGGGTCTCCTGGGCCTCGTCGCCATCGAGGATATCGGCATCGAGGAAATACCCCTGCGCACCGACGAGATAATCCTTCTCGCCTCCGACGGAGTGACCGAGGTGACCGACGAGGCCGGCGCCAGGCTGGGCGAGACGGAGCTCTTCGACAAGACCCTCGCCTATGCCTCGAAGCTCGGGGCGGACGAGTTCGTGTCCAACGTGTCGAACATGCTGTACTCCTACGTCGGCGATCGCCCGCTCAAGGACGATGTCACGATTCTCGCGGCGAAGGTGGGCAGACTATGGGATTGACGATCGTCGCGTTCCTCGCGGTTCCCGCATTCCTCGTCAACGTCGGCTTCGCTCGCGCGCGCGGACGCGGCACGAGCGCCGGCCGCGTCGTCGAGGCCATCAACCTCTTTCTCGCGGTCTTCGCGCTTCTACAGGGTCTGGAGTTCCTCATCGCCTTCCCCGAGGCGGGCAGCCTGCCGCTCTATGTCGACCGCGCGTCCTTGGTCTTCCTGATCGCGGCGCACGCCCTTCTATTGCTCCTCGTGCTGGAGTTCCCGGTCCAGGCTCCCCGCCCCTGGCGCATCGCGGGCGGCCTGGTCGTCGCCGCGGCCTCGGTCCTGGCGGGTCTTTTCATAATGTCATCCTACGATGTCGTCGCGGAGGTCGTGCGCAAAGGCGTCGAGACGATAAGGATCGAGGGTAAGCTCTTCACTCCCCTCATTTACGCGCAAGCACTGCTCGCCCTCGGCGCTTCCGTCGTGCTGGCCCTCCGAAGCATCGCGGAGCGCAGTCGAATCCAGCGCCAGCGCTCGGCGGTCGCCCTGTTCGGAATCCTCGCGGGCGCGGCGCTCATCTGGGTCCTCTCCGGCGCCCTTCCGACCCGGTCGGGGGTCAGCGCCACCTACGTGCTGACGCCGCTGGCCGCCCTCCTGCTCGCCTCGACGGCGACTTATGGATTCTACATCTCCCGTCTGTTCGACTGGCGCACCATCGGCAGAACGGTGTTTTCCTACCTTTTGCTCGTCATCGCGGTCGGCCTGCCCGTCGGGGCCGTCCTGGCCGCCCTCCTCTACTTCGGCCTCTTGTCTCCTCTCGTGCCCATTGTAGGCACCCCCCTCGCTTTCCTGATCGCCTGGCTACCGGCGCGGCGGCTCATCGAACGCTTCCTGACGCGATCCATGCGCCGCATCGACTACCGCGAGGACTTGGAGAACGCTCTCTCGCAGATCGATATGTCCTCGGGCCGCGACGCCGTGCTGGCGGAGCTCTACCGGCTCCTATCCGGAGCCCTCGACTTCATGGACTTCACGGTCATCATCGAGGACGACCGGAGCGTGCTCCGCAGCGTGTACTCCCCGACGGGCGCCAAGGCGGTCATAGACCGCGGCAGCGTCTTGGCCGAGGCTCTCGAACGATCTCCCGCCTCGGTCCTCCTCAAGACGGAGGCGATCGCCGATCCGGCCAATGCCCCCACGAGGGACGAGCTTCTCGGCCTTTTCGAATCGCTGCGCGCGGAGGCCCTGATACTGGTGCGCGAGGGCCGCCGCGTCATCGGCATATTCAGCTTCGGTTCACGGCGCACCGGCGCGGACTACACCTACTACGACTACGACACTTTCCGCTCGATTTACGGCAAGCTTTTCGTTTTCGCCTACTATCTCAAGAACGTCGCGCGGGAATCCATCGTCCGCACGATAGACCGCGAACTCGCGCTTTCCGATCAGATCATCCGCTTCGCCCTCGAAAAGATAGACAGGCTCGATCATCCCGGCGTGGACGCCGCCTGGTCGATGCGCTCCTCGCGCCGCCTCGGGGGCGACTTCATCGACTTCGTGCGGCTTTCGAAAGAGCGTTGGTTTTTCGTCATGGGCGACGTTTCGGGCAAGGGGCTTTCGGCGGCGATGAACATGCTCATCCTGAAGTCCATGGTGAGGACTTTTCTCCGGGTGGAGAAGGACTTCATCGGCCTCGTGTCGCGCGTCAATTCGTTCATAAAGGATAATCTGCCCCGCGGCAGTTTCTTCGCCGGGATATTCGGCTACTTCGATCTCGCGAAGAGAAGCTTCTACTATATCAACTGCGGCATCCCCAGCATGCTTTTCTATTCCCCGAGCTTCGACACGTTCATCGAAGTCCAGGGCGAGGGCAAGGTCCTGGGCTTCGTCCGCGACATCTCCAAGGCTCTGAAGCCCCGCAAGCTCATACTACCTCCGGATTCGGCCCTCGTGGCCGCGACCGACGGCATCACCGACAGCGAAAACCTGCGGGGCGAAAGATTCGGCAGGGAAAGGCTCCGACGTTCGGTGGCCCAGCGGCTGGGGTCCGGCGCCCAGGAAATTGCCGACGGTGTCATCGGCGATCTTTTCCGATTCACCGACCAGAAACAGGAGGACGACATAACCCTCCTCGTCATGAAATTCTCTTCCAGGAGCGCGCAATGACTCAGCTCGACGTAACGGTCCAACGCGAGAACGACTACGACATCCTCCTCGTCTCGGGACCCGTGAACAGCTATACCTTCACCGAATTTCAGGAGAAGGTCTTCCGGTCGGTCGCGGCCGCCAACGTCATCGTCGACATGGAGAAGGTGACCACCCTCTCTTCCGCGGGCATAGGCGTTCTCATGGCCGCCCTGGACGATGCCGAAGACGCAGGCCGCAAGCTGGCCCTCCTCCGTCCCTCCGAGATCGTAAAGCTCGCCCTAGACTCGACCGGCTTCGCCGAACGCTTTCCCATCATCCAGAGCGTCAAGGACTTCTGATGTCGTCGTCCTCGAGCAGGCGGGGAGCGAGAGGGCGGAGCGAGGCGACACTGGTGCTCCGCGCGGCACCGGCATCGGTCCTCGACTTCGAGGACTTCGTCGAAGCGCTCGGCTTTCTCGGCCGCCGCGAGCGGAACAGGCTCAAGCTCGCAGGCGACGAGATCCTGGACAATCTCGTCCGCCACTCGGCTCCGCTCGAAGGCGGAGGCATAATAGTGCGGGCCGCTCGCCGCAAAGATCGAATCGTCCTCAATTTTTTCTTCCGTTCTCCGGGCTTCGCCACATTCGCTGCCAGCTGCGGCGATCCATTGCCGCTCTTCGACGAGCACCACAGGCGATGGAGGGGGATCGGCATGGTGATGTGCAGAAATCTGGCGATCTCCATCCGCCTGGTGCCAGGCAGTCTCGTCGACCGCATTTTCATGGTTTTCGCCGCGGAGCCCGACGATTCGGGTCCGAAGGAGCGCCCCGGTCAAGACAGCTCCTTATTCATCGGCTGCACAATGGACGGTGCGGCGGACCGAGCCGGATAGGCGACAACTCGCCCGGAGATCACGAGCCCGGGCGGCTCGAAATCGAAGGTTCCCGATACGCGCCGCCATGGATCGGGAAATTATTACCCTTCTCGCGCAATATTTACCCCTGACCCGACCCCGATCGCCGGTAGATCCCTCGTTTTGTCTCCTATCGATAAGGCTTGCGCTTGCGGCGCAAGGACTCGAAACCCTGCGAGAATGCCGCAGTTTATGGCCGCTCCCTTATGTAAAAGACGGCGAGCACATGCCTCCGAACAAATCGACCCCCATTCGACTTCCCGACTCCGTTTTTGGCACGATTATTGCAGTAGACAAGGTGCAACCATAGGTTGCTCCGATGCCTAAAGTCGGAAAACTGCCGGAGACAAGGAGTCCAAGATGAAAAGAATGATTATCGCCCTCATCGTCGCGATGGCGACGGCGGGCATCGCCTTCGCCCAGCAAAACGAATCTGCGCCGAACGCGCAGAACGCCTTCGGGGGGCCGGGCTACGGCCGCATGTTCGGCGGCGGACAGGGCGTCGAGGCCCAAGCCGTCACGCTCGAAGGCAAACTCGCCTTCATCGACGACTATCCGGCCCTTCAGACCAAGGACACGACCTACATGCTGCGGATGCCGCGCTTCTACTACTACGCCTACACCGACAACATCCGCGAAGGCGCACAGATGAAAGTTCAGGGCTACGCTCTTCCCACCTTTCCCGGACAGGACAAGCCCTTCTTGATGGTGAAGACGGCCACGATCGGGTCCAAGACTTATGACTTTTCAGCCTTCGGCCGAGGTATCGGCGGCCGGGGCATGATGGGCGGGTACGGCATGGGCGGGTACGGCGGCGGCTACGGTCCCCGGGGCGGCGGCATGATGGGCGGCTACGGAGCCCAAGGCGGCGGCTGGTAAGCTCTGGCCCGACGGCGCCACTTTCGACATGAGTTGCAGGACGGCGGGTGGCAGCGAAAAATCGAGGGCGACGAGCTCAAGCGAGTTGCCCCCGTTTTTTTTGCCGCCAGGCTTCGCCCGGCAAGACCATTTGAAAGTGTCACAGGGATAAGGTCAATGCCCCTCACCGCGGGCCATCGCGAGTCCGTGTTCGAGGAGCGGAGCCAGAATGACGGCGCAGAAACGCGCCGCTTTTTCGCTTCCGGGAAAGTTGACAATGTACTGCGCGCCGCGCATGCCCGCATAACCGCGCGAAAAGACGGCATTCGGCGTCTCGTCGAGAGACCTGGCCCGAAGCCAGTCCGAGATGCCGGGCATGTCGCGGTCGCAATAGTCGCGCGTCGCTTCGGGCGTGACGTCGCGCGGTGCGGGGCCGGTGCCGCCCGTCGTGATGATCCAGTCGGCCGAGGCGAAAAGCGCAAAGGCCTCGGCGATACGCTCGCGCTCGTCCGGCACGACGCGTCGTTCCACCTCGATGCCGGGCAGGAGCCCCTTCAGGGCTTCCTCGACGGCCGGACCCGAACGGTCGGAATAGATTCTCGCGGAGGCCCTATCCGATACGGTAATGACCGCGATCTTCATTCCGCACCTCTCCTCCCTTGACGACGCGCGCGAATACGCCGCGCCTGGGCATGACGCAATCGCCGACGAGCCGCCGTATTTCGCAGGCGGCGTGGCACTCCTTGCCGATTTTCGATAGTTCGAGGACGGCGCTTCCCATTTCGATGATCGTGCCGAGGGGCAGCTCGTGGAGGCGCACGCCGCGCGTGGTCACGTTTTCGGCGAAGTCGCCCGGCTTGAGTTCCGTGAGCCTCTCCGTTCCCGCTCCGCCGCCGCGGGCCTGACCGCGTCCCGCGAGGGCGAGAGCGGCGGAGGCATCCTCGATCTCCTCGGAAGCGAGAAAGGAGACCTGGCGGTTCTCGATGAGGCCCGCATGGGCGTCGCCGGCCACCCCCCGCCCCTCTTCCAGCCGGAAGACCGCCACGGGTCTCTTCCGCGTGCCCGTCTTCTCGGACAGATTGAGAGAGACTATCTCGAACCAGCCCTCGCGGGCCGAATCCTCATTCATGCGTTCTCCTTCGTCTTCTCCACGAGACGTATGTCGCCTATCCTCATGGTCTTGTCGACGGCCTTGCACATGTCGTAGATCGTGAGAGCCGCGACGGAGACTGCGGTGAGGGCCTCCATCTCTATGCCGGTCTTGTCGCTGCACAGGGCCGCGGCGACGATCTCGATGCCGTCGTCGACCACCTCGAGGTCGACGGTCACCTGTTCGATCTCTATGTTGTGGCACAGAGGCACGAGCTCGGCGGTACGCTTGGCGGCCATGATCCCCGCGACGCGGGCCACGGCCAGGACATCGCCCTTGGCGATCGCGTTGGCGCGGACGAGCGCGACTGTCGCGGGCGAAAGGTCGATGCGTCCGGCGGCGCGGGCGCGGCGCCGCGTCCGGGGTTTCTCGGATACGTCCACCATCCTGGCGCGGCCCGATTCGTCGACGTGGCTGAGCGTCTCTCCCATACTCATCCTCCTATCTGTCCCACCTCGAGGTCCCTGCATAGGAGCCCGCGCGCCGGCTTGGCGAGAAGGGCCTTTTCGATGCTGCCTCCGATATCGGAAAAGTCGACGGGTACGCCCCCGGAGCCGTGCAGGCAGGGGCGCAGGATACCGTTCGCGAGGAGTCGGAGTCTATTGCATTCGGCGCAGGGCGGGGGCCTGTCGTATTCGCCTCCGTCCCGTTTCTCCTCGGCGAGACTGTAGCGCGCGATCGTCTGCACGCGCGCTCCCAATCCCGCGGCGAAGGTTTCGATTTCCCCGAACTCCTCGCCGGTCGTGTCCTCGAGCATGACGACGTTGATTTTGACGGGAAATCCCGCCGAGACTGCGGCCCGGACGCCGTCTATCGCGTCCTGCAGATTGCCGCCGCGAGTTATGCGCCGGTAGCGCTCCGGATCGAGGGTGTCGAGCGACACGTTGACCGAATCCAAGCCGCGCCGCCTGAGCTCGGCGGCGAGCGGCGCGAGCATCGTGCCGTTGGTCGTCATGCCGAGAGTGCGGATACCCGGTATCTGCGCGATGAGCGACACCAGTTCGACGAGTCCCTTCCGGGCGAGCGGCTCCCCCCCCGTGAGTCTCACCTTTTCGAAGCCGAGCGCCGCCGCCGCGCGCACGACTTCGGCCATTCTTTCATAGCTCAGAATGTCTTCGTGCCTGAGGAGCCTGACCCCGGAAGCCGGCATGCAATAGAGGCAGCGCAGGTTGCAGCGGTCGGTCACCGACACGCGCAGGTAGTTTATCTCACGGCCGTAGGAGTCGCGCATCCACCATCCTCCCTTCCTCGGCACTCGACTGTCCTATCTCCATCCGCAAAAGACAATCGGCCTCGGCGAGCACGTTCAGCATCGAAGAGCCGCCGTAATTCAGGGCTCGCACGGCGCTCGCCCCCTCCTCGGAGGGCTCCAGTCGCGCCGGAAGGAATTCCACTCGGTCGCTCTCCCTTCTGGACAGGGCGGCCGCGAGCCTGACCCTCAGGACACGCGGGCGGCGTTCGATGCCCATGCGGCGCTCGAGGTGGGGCCGGACGAGAAGCTCGAATCCGACGAAGGTCGAAACGGGATTGCCGGCGAGTCCGAAGGCGGCCTTGTCTCCCCTGCGCCCGAAGAAGGAAGGCTTGCCGGGCTTAAGGGCCAGACCGTGGAAAATCTTCTCGACCCCCGCCGCGGCGAGCGCGCGCGGCACATGATCGAAGTCGCCCATCGACACTCCTCCCGAGACGATGAGGACATCGCACTCGTCCAGAGCCCGGGACACCGCAGCCTCGAGGCTTCGGCTCTCGTCGCGGACGATGCCGTAGAACCGCGAATCGCAGCCCGCCGAAACGGCCTGCGCGGTCAGCTGCACACCGTTGGAATCGTATATGCTGCCCTCGCGCAGGGCGCCTCCGGGGGCTATCAACTCATCGCCGGTCGAAAGCACGCCCACGAGCGGCCGCCGCGCCACGGGCACCTCGCCATAGCCCGAACTGGCGAGAATGCCCAGATCCTGGGGGCCGAGGAAGCGCCGGTCGAGGAGAAGGTCGCCCCGCCGCTGATTCTCTCCTCGGTGCACGATGTTGCTCGCGCTCTCGGGCCTCGTAAATCGTACACGACCCGGCTCAGGCTCCTCGGTCCATTCGAATCTCTGCACGTGGTCGGCTCCGGAGGGGATCGGCGCGCCCGTCATTATGCGGACGCATTCGCCCGATCCGAGTCCGGCCGGCGGAAGATAGCCCGCTCCCACCACCGCGGCCACGCGCAAAAGAGCGTCCTTCCGGGAGCCCGACCCGCCGCCGTTTTCGTCGCGGGCGCGATAGGCGAACCCGTCCATCGCCGCCTTGTCGAAGGGAGGCTGGTCTACGGCTGCGCGCATGGCTTCCGCGAGAACCCGCCCGAGAGCCCGATCGAGGCTCACCCGCTCTACCGTCGGTTCGGGCAAATTTTCCTGAACGAGGCGCACTGCCTCGTCGGGATGGATGAAAGTTCTGTCGCTACCGCTCATGAAACGGCTCCTTTCCAAGCGCCGCGACGGCCTAGCGCGCCTGTAGGCGATCCGCCTCCTCGCAGAGATCACGATGCGCCTCGATCCATTCCGTCGGCAGACCCAGCCCGTGGGCATAGGGTTTGCCGGATTCGTCGCGAGTGGTCCGGGTTTCCTTGAGCATGATGAATCATCGCCGCCCCCGCGGCATCGGGTCAAGACGCCGGCCGGCGGCGGCAATCGCCGGTACGACTATCCTTCCGGGTACATGCGCCGCGCCGCGAGCTCCACGGCGTCGACGATCTGCTGATACCCCGTGCAGCGGCAGAGATTGCCGGTGATCGCGGTGCGGATGCGCTCCCGGTTCGGTCGCTTTTCCTTGAGGAGAAGGGCGAGGGCGCTCATGATCATGCCCGGCGTGCAAAAACCGCACTGTATGGCGCCCGAGTCCATGAAGGCCTGCTGGATAGGGTGGAGGCTGCCGTCGGCGCCTTCCAATCCTTCAATGGTGAGTATTTCCTTGCCGATCACCGCCCTGACCTTCGTGATACAGGCCCGCCGCGCCTGGCCGTCCACGAGCACGGTGCAGGCCCCGCAGGCGCCCACGCCGCAGCCGTTTTTGGCTCCGGTGAGATCCAGTTCCTCGCGGAGGTAGTCGAGGAGACTGCCCTCCGCCTGCGTCGTCGAAAGTTCGCGGCGCCGGCCGTTGACGATGAGAGTCCTCGCGTCTTCGTCGCTCATGCGAGCTCCTTGGGGTCGATGCGGATGGGAAGGTCGCGATAGCGGCGGCCGGTCGCGTTATAGACGGCGTTGGCGATGGCGGGGGCCATGATCTCTATGGCCGGCTCGCCTATGCCCTTGGCTCCGGTGGGCGAAGCCGGGTCCGGGTTCTCGACGAGTATGCAGCGAAGATCCGGCATGTCGCGTGCGCGGGGAATCTTGTATCGGTCGAGGTTGCGGTTCCCGACCCGGCCGTCCTTGATGGCGAGGTCCTCGAAGAGGGCCATACCTGCCGCCTGTACCATCCCGCCATAGGCTTGGCCCATCGTGAGGGCCCGGTTTATCGCCCTGCCCACGTCGTGGGCGGCGGTCATCGAAAGAATGCGCACCCCGCCCGAAGAGGCGTCGACTTCCACCTCGGCGGCCTGGCAGGAATATACATAGGTAAAGTAGGCGTCGCCCTGGCCCGTCTCCTCGTCCCAGGAGACCGGGGGCGCGCGGAAGGTGCCGAAGGCGTAGGGATAGATGCGGCGTTCGAACATCGCCGCGACCGCCTCCTGCCACGAGATGCCGGGGCCCTTCTCGGCCCCTACGCGGCCGGCGCGGAAGACGATGCGCTCCGGCGCGACGCCGAGCTTCTCCGCGAGGGTGCGGGCCATCAGCGCCTTGAGCTCTCTCGCGGCCACGGCCACGGCGCCTCCGCCCATGATGGTGCCGCGCGTGGCCACCGTCGAGCCGCCGTCCGGGATCATCGAGGTGGAAGAACGATGGTGCCGTATGAGTTCCTTGGGAATGCCGAGCTCTTCGGCGAGGACGAGTATCTGGACCGACTCCGCCCCTTGGCCGTTCTCGTGGATGGCCGCGTCGAGAATCACGGAACCGTCGGCCTGGCAGTTCACGATCGCCGAACAGAAGTCCGCTCCCTCGGCCCCGAGGCTGGCGCCGCGGTAGCTCAGGGCCAGTCCTATGCCGCGGAGCTTGCCGTCGCGCGGCGTGCCGCGGGAACAGAGGGCGAGCTTGTCTTCGAAGGCGGTCGCCCGGACGATGGCGTCCAGGACCTGAGCCAGACTCACGACGTGGCCGTCGAGCTTCTGTCCCGTCACGGTCACGCCGTCCTGCCTGAGCATGTTTATGCGCCTGATCTCCACCGGCGAGATGCCGAGGCGTTCGGCGGCCATGTCCATGAGCTGCTCGACGGCGAAGTTCACCTGCGGGGCGCCGAAGCCGCGCATCGCACCCGTGAAGACATTGTTGGTCGCCGCGGCGCGGACGTCGGTGCGCACGTCGGCCACGGAATAGGGGCCGCAGCACTGTACGAGACTCCGCCAGTTCACCCAGGGCGTCACGCTGGTATAGGCCCCCGAGTCGCAGAGCATATCGATCGAGGCCGCGCGGAAGCGGCCGTCCTCGCCGAAGCCGACGCGGTAGTGGAGTCTGTAGGGGTGGCGCTTATAGCTTTCGCGCATGGACCACTCGCGCTCGTAGACGATTTTCACCGGCCGTCCGACCGCCCGCGCGGCCAGGGCGGCCCGGGCGCACACGATAGCCGCCGTGTCGTCCTTGCCGCCGAAGCCGCCGCCCATGGGAGGATTGAAAACCTCGACTCCGGCGAGAAGACTCCCCAGGGCCGCGGCGACGAAGCGCCGCGTCGAAAAGGGATGCTGCATGCTCCCGTGAATCTCCATTACTCCGTCCGCGCGCGGAACGGCCACCGCCGCTTCGGGCTCCATATAGGCATGTTCGACGAACTGGGTCGTGAAGCGCTCGTCGAGGACGAGGTCGCAGCCCGAAAGGGCCGCCTCCGCGTCGCCCCGCCGCATCTTGCCGTGGTTGACGACATTGTCCCTTTTCCCGAGGCGGAGGATGGGGGCCGAGGGCTCGAGGGCGGACCGCGGATCGAGGAGGGGCGGCAGTTCCTCGGCCTCTTCTTCGACGAGGGCGGCTGCCGCGAGGGCCTGCGGCCTGGTCTCCGCGACGACGAGGGCGATGACCTCCCCCTCGAAACCTATGATGTCCTGGGCGAGGACGGGATAGTCCGCATCGATCTGGCCGTATCGCACCTGACCGGGCACGTCCTGGGCGCGAAGGACGGCGAGGACGCCGGGAGCGGCCGCGGCCGCGGCGACGCCGACCCGCAGAGCGCGGGCATGGACGAAGCGGGTATAGACCGGCACGGCGTGAGCCATCCCGGGGAACTTCATATCGCCGGCGTATTTGGCGCGACCCGTGGCCTTGGCCCGGGCGTCGTAGCGGTAGACGGTTTCTTCGGTCTGATTCATCGCGCGCTCCTGCATCTATCCGGACGGTCCGATCCTGCCGTCCGGAACACGTATTTTTGCATATATAGTCGATTCGTGCAATGCGGGAGGCCGGATGACAGCGGAGAGCACCCCGCCGCGGGAGTGCCGGCCGTTATCGCGCATCGTGCCGGCGAAGTTCGGATGGACATCCGGGACGGCTTTCGGACCGGAATACGCGCGTGTACGATGGATATCGGCTCGAAGGGGGGCTTCACGGGACTGTCAATTCCGGATATATTTTATCAATCCCTCCCATAGTGGGTATCGAGAGGAGGGGACTATAATACATGTCGTGAAAAGTCTATATGTGCCATACGTGGCAGAAAGAGGAGGAATGAAAATGAGGAAAGCTCTGCTCGTCGCCCTGGGCATCGCGGTCGTCCTATCGTTCGCGGCCTGCGGCAAGAACAACAGCAACAGCAAGTTGATCGGCGTCGCCATGCCGACGCAGTCCCTGCAGCGCTGGAACCAGGATGGGGCGAACATGAAGTCTCAGCTGGAGGCGAAAGGCTACCAGGTCGAGCTTCAGTACGCCAACAACGACGTCAACACCCAGGTTCAGCAGCTGGAGAACATGATCACGAAGGGCTGCAAAGTCCTCGTCATCGCGTCCATCGATGGCTCTTCGCTGACGGAGGTCCTTAAGAACGCCAAAGCCCGCAAGGTGCAAGTCATCGCCTACGACCGCCTCATCATGAACACGCCGAACGTCGACTACTACGCGACCTTCGACAACTTCAAGGTCGGCGTGATCCAGGGTCAGTTCATCGAGTCCAAGCTCGGCCTCAAGGACGGCAAGGGTCCCTTCAATATCGAGCTTTTCGCCGGTTCCCCCGACGACAACAACGCGACCTTCTTCAACAAGGGAGCCATGAGCATTCTCCAGCCCTATCTCGACTCCGGCAAGCTCGTCGTCCCCAGCAAGCAGACCGACTTCGCGACGATCGCCATTCCGGGATGGGATTCCGGCAAAGCCCAGGCCAGGATGGACAACCTCATCACCGCCTTCTACTCCAAGGGCAAGAAACTCGACGCCATTCTCTCCCCGAACGACAGCCTCGCCATCGGCATCGTCGCCTCGCTCAAGAATAACGGCTACGGCACCGCCAAGAAGCCCTACCCCATCCTTACGGGCCAGGACTGCGACATCCCGAACGTGAAGGCCATGATCGCCGGGCAGCAGTCGATGTCCGTCTTCAAGGACACCCGGACCCTCGCCGCCCAGGTCGTCGACATGGTCGACGCCCTCATGGCGAACAAGCCTGCGACCGTGAACGACACCACGACCTACAACAATGGCGTCAAGGTAGTCCCCTCCTTCCTGTGCCAGCCTGTCTTCGCGGACAAGACCAACTACAAGTCCATCCTCATCGACAGCGGCTACTACCAGCCGGCCCAGCTCCAGTAGGAGACACGCCGGATCTCAACTTTCGGATACTGGCCCGCGGCACGAATCTCGCCCGCGGGCCAGTATTCTTTTAGGCCTGCGCGAAGCCGCGTTCGGAATTTGCCGAGCTTTGAACAGGGCTCGAGGGAGAATGCTATTTTGGACAGCATCATCCTGGAGATGAGGAACATCACGAAGACCTTCCCGGGCGTGAAGGCGTTGAACGACGTCAATCTGTCGATCAAACGCGGAGAGATCCACGCTCTCGTCGGGGAGAACGGCGCGGGAAAGTCCACGCTCATGAACGTACTGAGCGGAACCTATCCCCATGGGACCTATACCGGCCAAATCGTTTTCGAGGGGAAGGAATGCTCCTTCAAGGAGATCGGGGACAGCGAGAAGGTGGGGATCGTCATCATCCATCAGGAGCTCGCGCTCATCCCCTATCTGTCGATCGGGGAGAACATCTATCTCCGCAACGAGCGGGCCAAGAATATGGTCATCGACTGGGATCGCACCCATCAGGAGGCTGCGAAACTGCTCGACCTCGTCGGCCTCGACGAAAACCCCCACACGGCGATCAAGGATATCAGCGTCGGCAAGCAACAGCTCGTAGAGATCGCGAAGGCGTTGTCCAAGAACGTGAAACTGCTCATCCTCGACGAGCCGACCGCCTCGCTCAACGAGGACGATTCCGAAAACCTCCTCAGGTTGCTCCTCGAGCTCAAGAAGAAAGGCATCACCTCGATTCTCATCTCGCACAAGCTCAACGAGATCACCGAGGTCTCCGACTCCATCACGATCATCAGGGACGGCTCGACGATCGAGACTCTGGACAAGGGAACGGACGAGATCACCGAGAACCGGATCATCAAGGGTATGGTCGGCCGCGAGCTCGTGGACCGATTTCCGCCGCGCGAGCACAAGATAGGCGAGGTCGCGTTCGAGATCAGGAACTGGAATGTATTCAGTCCGATCAACCCCGAGCGTCAGATAATCAGGAACGTCAATATCAAGGTCCACAAGGGCGAGGTCGTCGGTCTTGCGGGGCTCATGGGCGCGGGCCGCACGGAGCTGGCGATGAGCGTCTTCGGCCGATCCTACGGGCTCCACATAAGCGGCAGCGTCTTCAAGGACGGCAAGAAGGTCGAGATGAACACCGTGCGGCACGCAATCGAGCACGGGGTTTCCTACACCACCGAAGACCGCAAGACCGCCGGGCTCAACCTCATCGCCGATATAAGAGAGAACATAACCATCGCGGGCCTAAAGAAGATTTCGCCCAACTGGGTGATCGACCGCGACAGGGAGATCAACGTCGCCGAGACGTACCGGCAGCGCCTGAACATCCGCTCGCCGAGCATACTCCAGAAGGCAGGCAACCTCTCGGGCGGCAACCAGCAGAAAGTCGTCTTGAGTAAATGGATATTCACCGAACCGGACGTCCTCATCCTCGACGAACCGACTCGAGGCATAGACGTCGGGGCCAAATTCGAGATTTACACCATCATAAATCAACTCGCGAGCGAGGGAAAATCGGTGATTTTCATCTCCTCGGAGCTCCCGGAAATTCTCGGGATGTCCGACCGCATCTACGTCGTGAACGAAGGCAGGATCGTCGGAGAATTCACGCGCGAGGAAGCGACACAGGAAGGCATCATGAAGTGCATAATGCAGAGCAGCGGGGAGGGCGCCGATGGAAAGCATTAGATACCTTTTCCGGAACAACATTCGACAGTACGCGATGCTCATTGCGCTCGTCGTGATCATGGCCTTCTTCCAGATCACCACCGGCGGGATACTCCTCGTTCCCATGAACGTCACCAACCTGGTGCTTCAGAACGCGTACGTGTTCATTCTGGCCATCGGCATGACGCTCACCATCCTGGCCGGCGGCAACATCGACCTCTCCGTCGGCTCGCTCGTCGCCTTCATCGGGGCGCTCTGCGGCGCCTTCATCGTGACGATGAAGATGAACTCTGCCCTCGGAATCCTGCTCGCGTTGATCATAGGATTGCTGGTGGGCGTCTGGCAGGGGTATTGGATCGCATACGTGAGAATACCGGCCTTCATCGTGACGCTCGCCGGCATGTTGATTTTCCGCGGTCTCACGATCTTCATGCTCCAGGGCCTCACGATCGCGCCTTTCCCCGATTCCTTCCAGCAGATCAGCTCGGGCTTCGTCGCCGATTTCATGGGATCATCCGGGGGGGCGCTCAATATTACGGCGATCGCCGCCGGTGTCGTGGTCACCATCCTCTACATCATCAGCAACCTGCGGCGACGGGCTTCCCGGACCAAGAACGGATTCGAAAACGGTTCCTTGCCGCTCTTCGTCGCGCAGCTGGCGGCGATAGGCGCGGTCATAATGCTCATCGCGTTCTGGCTCGCGGCCTACAAGGGACTGCCCATCATTTTCATCATCATCCTCGTGCTCGTCGTCGCCTACAGCTTCTTCACGACGCGAACGGTGCCCGGCAGATACTTCTACGCGATGGGCGGCAACGAAAAGGCCGCCCGGCTTTCCGGCATCAACACCGACAGGATTCTCTTCTTCGCCTACGTCAACATGGGCGTCCTTTCGGCGGTCGCCGGCATAGCCTTCACCTCGCGGCTCAACGCGGCTTCGCCTCAGGCGGGACTCGGCTTCGAGCTCGACGCCATCGCCGCCTGTTTCATAGGCGGAGCCTCCGCCTACGGCGGCGTCGGCACCATAGTCGGCGCCATCATCGGCGCCCTCGTCATGGGCGTGCTCAATAACGGCATGTCCATCATGGGTGTCGGCACCGACATCCAGCAGGTCGTCAAAGGCCTGGTGCTTCTGTTGGCCGTCGCCTTCGACGTCATGTCGAAGAAGAAGGCCCGCTGAACTTCGTGCTGCCGCGGACCGTCGATCCTAGACGGCCGCGGCCGCCGTCCTCGGTTGCCGGGGACCATTTCAGTATCTTTCTCCTTATATGGAGGAGATCATGGATGAGAACGACGAGCTCAAGACAGCATACCTGGCCGGCGGTTGCTTCTGGTGCCTGGAAGCCGCTTACGCGCGCATTCCCGGTGTGGTCGAGGTCGTGAGCGGTTACATGGGCGGGTCGGCGCAAAACCCGAGCTACGAGCAGGTCTGTGCCGGCGGCACGGGTCATGCCGAGACGGTCCGCATCGGATACGACGCCTCGCGCATTCGCTTCGCCGACATTCTGGAAATCTTCTGGAAGCTGCACGACCCGACCACGCTCAACCGCCAAGGCGCCGATGTGGGCGAGCAGTACCGCTCGGCCATTTTCTATACCGACGATGAACAGCTCGCGACTGCCCGAAACTCTCGGAGCGCCGCACAGACTCGCTTCGATTCCCCCATCGTCACGGAGATAGCTTCGGCGACTCGCTTCTGGCCCGCCGAGGACTACCATCAGCACTATTTCGATCTTCATCCCAACGCCGCTTACTGCCACGCCGTGATCTCTCCCAAACTCAAGAAGGCGGGGCTCTCCGCGATACCTCTTTAGACCGCATTCATCGATCGCCCCGCCTGTGCCCACCGCATCCCGGGCCGTCCGAGCATGCCGAGTCTTGACCCCGGACCCGATCACGGCTATCATCCCGCCGGTCAAGCCTTTGCCGAAATATCGCCCCGGCAAAGGCCGATATCGCCGGGGTGGTGGAATCGGTAGACACAAGGGACTTAAAATCCCTTGCCGCGCAAACGGCGTGCGGGTTCGATGCCCGTCTCCGGCATATATCGCGAGCGCTCCAATTGTGGAGCGCTCGCGATGTTTAGCGAGACGGGGACGGGCATCGAAGCGGAGCGCGCGCGGCGCGATTGCGCCGAAAGCGAGGCAGGATGCCGAGCGCCAGCGCGCGGAGCCGGCCCCATAGCGAGTGAACAGGATGTTCACGAGCGGAGGGGCGATGCCCGTCTCCGGCAAACGCGAAGAGCGCTCCATACTTGGGGCGCTCTTCGCGTCTAACGAGCCGAAGACGGGCATCGAAGGGTTTGCGCGCCGAGCGGAAGCGAGGTGAGGCGCTCATGGATGAGCGCCGCGAGCGCAAACCCCGGCCCGAAACGAGGAGCCACGAAGGCGACGAGCGGAGGGCGAGACCCGTCCCCGGCCTGTTGCTATCCTATTGCCTACGCGCGGTGTCTGCGATGCGAGTCCGAGGCCAACTTCGACGAAATAACTGAGGCTTGGATCGAGGAACGTGAAAATAGGCTGCTCAGGCTCGGACCTCCTTCCCCTCGACGAGATCGAGGACTTTCAGGGCGGCCGTAAGAAGCGCGGAAAACGCTGGGTCGTTGCTGGTGGGCGGTAAAGGATCGGCCAATAGATCGATCCACCCTATATCCTGTACGAATTTGTCTTGACAGAAGGGCCCACCATAGTCACTATGCCCATTGATGTTATCAACTAGCATACTTGAAACAAAAGACCGGTTTTTCATCGTAATTTCTTCACCCTGGGTTTGATTCTCCTTACATGGGGTGTTTCGGTTACGTAGAGAGGGAGGCTGTTTTATTGGTATTGCAAAAAAGAGCGCATAATTCTGCTATTTCTGGCCGGAAATTGGCTCATTCCCCCACTCCTTGAATTGCAAAGTTAAATAATTCGAGATTTCCCCCCACGTATCGACGAGAATAACATCCGCTGTGCAAGTCCGCACTATCACAAGAGATCGGTTTATCAGGAGGGTTTTATGAAGAAGGTTCTTCTCTCGCTTGCAGGTATCGTGCTGTCAATTGCCCTGTTCGCCGCTCCCGCGACTCTCTCTATCGGCTGGACCGAGTACCCGCCCTTTCAGATCAGCGCGACGTCAGGACTGGACATTGAGTTGGCGCAGGCTGCATTCACGCAGGCCGGCTATAGTCTCAGTTTCCAGCATCTCCCCTGGGCTCGCCAGCTTAAAGATCTCGAATCGGGAGACCTCAATGTCGTGCTGTCCGCCTCGAAAAACGCCGAGCGCGCAAGATACGCGGATTGGAGTGCCGCCTATCGTCAGGAACGAAACGATCTTCTGACTCTTGTCACCACCAAGACTACGGTAACCAGCCTCAAGCAGCTGGTCGGCCAGAAGGTGAAGATCGGGGTACAGCGAGGCTCGTATTATGGTTCCGAGTTCGAGGCACTTTCCAAGGATCCGGCCTTCATCGAACTTCTGGATTACGTCCCCGACCCGACTACCAGCCTGAACAAGTTGGAGGCGGGTCGCGTCGACTATTTCATGGACGACATTGTCGCCGCGTTGTACGACATCAAAAGCAACAATCTCCCCACTCAGGTCAAGGTCGCGCTGCGCGTCAACGGGGATGACGTGTATTTCATGATAGGCAAGAAGACACTCGCATCGGATCCGGCCCTCATGGACAAGCTCAACAAAGCCATTGCCCTCCTGTCCAGCAACGGTACCTTCAGCGCCATCTTCGCCAAGTACGGAATCGCGAAGTAAGCGCAGCGATGATTTTCGACGCCGACGAGCTCGCCTATCGGGAGCTCGTCGGGGTTGAAAGAGATCGTCGCATCTCAATAGAAAAAATACTGTCATTTCAAGAACCACGAATTCATGTCCATTGATTTCGGGAGGGCCTTATGGCCGAAACAGAAACCAAGGCAAGGAAACTCAGCACCCGCTTTATCCTCATGTGCATCCTCATGCTTACCCTTGTCCTCGCCCTCGTGGGCGTGTTCCAGTATATGGAGAGCCGGGCGAGCCTTTCGGCCAGCCTCAGACTCTCGGTCACGGGCTCGAGTTCGAGACTCTCTCTGGGTCTGATCGGCCCGGTGTGGGACTTGAACAAGGACGAAGCTCTCACGGTCCTCAACTCCGAGATGAGCAGCGAGGCCATACGGGCCCTCTCCATCCGCCCCGAGAACGAAGGCCCCCTCTTCGCCGGGCTCATGCGGAAAGGTCAGGACCGGGTTGAATTCGCCGACGAGAAGGAGCTTCCCCCGGGTCTCATGAGCGAGCTTCTTCCCATCAACAAGGACGGCAAGCGGATTGGAGACGTCGTCGTATGGTACACTGACAGTGGCCTCAAGGCCTCCCTCACCGCCCTGCTAGTACAGAATCTCGTGCAGGCGGTCATTGTCGACGTCATCCTCAGCCTCTTTATCGCTTTCCTTCTCTCTCGCCTCGTCACGAGGCCGCTGAACAGCCTCTCTATCTTTGTCGGAAAGCTCTCGGACGGCGACCTCGACGCGGAGATGGAATCTGGCCTGATCGCGCGCAGCGACGAGCTGGGCCACCTGGGCAAGTCCATGAACGAGCTTCGCTCGAACATCGGTTCGGTAGTGCTGCAGATCTCGAGCTCGTCGGGCCGAGTGGCGAGCGGCTCGAACGCACTATCGAATACGGCCCAAAGCCTGGCGCAGGGGACCAGCGAACAAGCCGCGAGCATCGAGGAATTGTCCGCATCCGTCGAAGAGCTCGCGTCCACGGTGCGGCAGAATGCCGACAACACGGACCAGGCCGACTCCCTTTCCCGCAGAGTGGCACAGAATGCCGTGGAGTCGGGAAGAGCCGTCGGGGAGACCGCGGCGAACATGACAGAGATCGCATCGAAGATCTCGATCATAGAGGAGATCGCGAGGCAGACGAACCTGCTCGCGCTCAATGCCGCCATCGAGGCCGCGCGCGCGGGCGAGATCGGCAAAGGCTTCGCGGTCGTGGCGAGCGAGGTCCGCAAGCTGGCGGAGCGGTCCTCGGTCGCGGCCGGGGAGATCAACGCGCTGTCGAGGAAGAGCGTTCTCGTGGCGAGTGAGGCGAGGAAAAGACTCGATGAGCTTGTGCCCGACATAAACAGGACTGCCGAGCTCATCACGGCGATAGCATCCGCATCGGGAGAGCAGTCATCCGGGGCAGAACAGATCGCAAAGGGCGTGGGACAAATGGACGCGGTCGTCCAGAAAAATGCGTCCATTTCGGAAAAGTTGGCCTTGACCTCGCAGGAGCTTGCGGAACAGGCAGCGGAGCTCACTGAGACGATCGCCTTCTTCAAGATGGCAAGCCAGGGCATGCAGACAGCTCCGGTCACCCGCCGAGCCTCGACCGCGATCATGACGGTCCAGGACGCGAACGACAGGGAATTCGAGGAGGGCTGATGGCTAGGCCTTCCCGCGCAGACGACGCGCGGAGCCCCCCCGCAGCGAGTGAACATGAGGTTCACGAGCGGAGGGGCGAGACCCGTCCCCGGCAAACGCCAAGAGCGCTCCATAATTGGAGCGCTCTTGGCGTCTAATATGAGCCTATGGTTTGTCGAACTGCAGCGTAGTCAAGGTCTGGCCGTCGCGAAGGACGGTGAAGCCGACCTTCTTGGCGGAGGGATCGTTCATGTACCGATAGAACTCACCCACGGTGGAGATCTGCTTGTCGTTGACGGCGGTTATGATATCCCCGGGCCTGAGACCGATGACATCGCCCGGCGACTTCGCCGCGACGTTGGCGACGAAGACACCCTTTGGGTTGGGCGGCAGAGCCGAAGAGTCGATCTGATCGGACTTGACGGAAACGACATCGATGCCCGGATATTCGCTTCCGCCATTGGCTGCCACGTTCTCGTTTCGCACCGCGATCGTGACGTCGAGATTCACGTCTTTCTCTTGGCGCAGGACCACGAACCGGGCATGCTCGTCCACGGGCAGATCGCCGACGATATTCACGAGCTGATCCACTCCGGTGACGTCTATGCCGTTCACGCTGAGCACCACATCGCCCGGCTCGAGACCGCCCTTGCTCGCGGGACTGTCGCGGAAGACATCGGCCACGAAAGCCCCCTTCTGCGGATCGGCGCCCAGCTCCGTGGCGGTGGCCGGATCTATCTGTCCGAGGGAGGCGCCGAGCCATCCGTACTGCACCTTGCCGTGGGATATGAAGTCGTCGATCGCCTTCTTCGCGTTGTTGATGGGGATGGCGAAGCCGAGACCGATGCTGCCGCCGCTCGGTGAAGCTATCCAGGTATTGATGCCCACGACCTCGCCCCGGATATTGACGAGGGCGCCTCCCGAGTTGCCTCGGTTGATGGCGGCGTCGGTCTGGATGAAATCGGAAATATTGCCGTCGGGTCCGCCCGTGCGGCCGAGCGCGCTGACGATGCCGGTGGTGACCGAGGACACGAGACCGAGAGGGCTGCCTATCGCTATCGTCCAGTCTCCGACCTGGAGGGCCGACGAATCGCCGAGCGTCGCCACGGCGATTCCGCTCGCGTCGCTCTCGAACTTGACGAGCGCGAGGTCGCGGCGAGCGTCCTTGCCGACCAGGGTCCCCTTATACTGCTTGCCATCGTTGGTGATCACGGTGATTTCGTCCGCCGATCCGGCTACGTGGTCGTTGGTGAGGACGAAGTAGGTTCGGCCATCGCGCCTCACTACTATGCCCGAACCCAGGCCCTTCTCCTGGAATTTCTGCGGCTGCGGCTTCGCCTGTCCCTGATCGGGGGGAGCGTTGAAGAAAAAGGGCCAGGGGAACTGCTGCTCGGGCGCCTGCTCGGTCTTCGTGATGGTCACATCGATTTCGACGACCGCCGGTTTGACCTTTTCCGCCACGTACCGGAATGCCGTCTGCACGGCTTCGGCCTGCGCGATCGCCGCCTTTACGTCGGGCGGCGCGCTGTCCGCCGGCGATTCGGCGCTGATCGTCGGGGCGGTCAACCCCATGGCCTGGCCCACCGAGCGCGAGAAACCGCTGAAGGCCAGGCCGAAACCCAGCAGGATTCCGACCAGGACCAGCCCTACGGTGATTGCGTACTTGGACTTTAGTTTGTCTCTGAATGACATGCAATACTCCTTGCGGTGCGATTCACCGACATAAATATAACCGCCCTGAGCCGGGATGGTTACTTCGACCGCAGGGATAAGTCCGCCCGCGCCGGTTCCTCCATCCGAGGCCCCGAGGCCGGACGTCAATGAAACCTTTCGCGGGCAGGGTTGTTTTCACGTCGGGCTTCGCATGTCCCATCTGTAATTTTTATATCGCATAACTTGTTCCAATTCGAGCCCCATGCGCGGCCGCCGCGCATGGGCATGAAAAGCCACAGGGGAACGGAGCCAAACGTGAGTCGGGGGAAATAGGCGAGGCATTTTCGAAACGAGGATGCATTTTAAAAATGAAACGAAATCGCCCGGATTCCCGAGTTTTTCCCCGACTTTGCGTCTTTCCTTCACTCTCCATCTTCTTATTAGTGAAGCGTAACGAAGCAAGGCGCAAAGGGAAGGAGTGAAAATTGAGGATTAAGGGGGAATAATGAGCATCCATGCATCTTCCCTTCATTCCCCCGATTCATCCTCTCTCACATTCCCTCCGTGCCTCTGTATCTCCGTGGTGATTTTATTTTAATGTCGGCTATTCGTAGCGCAGCGCTTCGATGGGGTCGAGGGCGGCCGCCCGTTGGGCGGGATAGTAGCCGAAGAGCACTCCCGTTCCCGCGGCGGACACGATTCCCAGAATCACCGAGAAAGCCGTTATGACGGTCGGCCAATGGCCCAGCTTGGATACGATCTCCGATACGCCGATGCCGATCGCGACGCCGATGAACCCTCCGGCGATCGCCATTGTGAGGGCCTCGATGAGAAACTGAAGCTGAATGTCGCGGCCGCGCGCGCCCACGGCCATGCGCAGACCGATTTCCCTCGTCCTCTCGCTGACCGACACCAGCATGATATTCATGATGCCGATGCCCCCCACGATGAGCGAGACTATCGCGACCGCCGCGAGAAGGAGCGTCTGCGTCTGCGTCGTGGCGATCCTCACCTGCTGAACGTTCGCTATGTTGCGGATGGTGAAATCGTCGGGCTCGCGCGGAGAAAGGTGATGCTGGAGTCTCAAGAGTCGTTCCGTCGAATCGACGACACCGTCGACCACATCGGCGGAGGATGCGGAGATCTGGATGGCGTTGACATAGGTCTGCCCGGATAGGCGTTGCTGGTGGGTAGTAATGGGCACGAGCACGATGTCGTCCTGATCCCGGCCGAAACCCGTCTGTCCCTTCGACTCAAGCACGCCTATGACTTTGAACGGCACGCTTTTGATGGTTATCTCGCTTCCCACGGCCGTTCCGGTCGGAAAGAGATTCGAGGCGACGGTGCTGCCGAGCACGGCGACCTTGGCGACCTTGGCGACCTCGTCGGAGCTGAAGTAGCGCCCCTGCGCAAGGTCCCAATTGCCGACCTCGGGGTAGGAGGTATTGGTTCCGGCTATCGTCGTGGACCAGTTCAAGCCGCCGGCGATCACCTGGGCCGAAATCAGCGAGTAGGGAGTGACGGCCGCGATTTCCGGCACGTTGTCCGCTATCGCCGTGACATCGCTCATCTGAAGGGTCGTGCGCGTGCCCGAGCCGAGCTGCACTCCCCCGGTCATGATGCTTCCCGGAGTGATCACGACGAGGTTCGCTCCCAGCGTTTCGATCTGCTTGAGCACCGCGACCTGGGCGCCGGCGCCTATCGCCATCGATGAAATGACCGCACTGACGCCTATGATGATCCCGAGCATCGTCAGAAGCGACCGGCTTATGTTCCGCCTCAGGGCTTTCCAGGCGGTTCTGACCAGGACGATGGGACTCATGAGCGGATCTCCTCGTGCTTATCGCCGGTGGAGATTTCGCCGCGGCCTTCATTCGACGCCAGGACGGCCGAGGAATTGTCCCCCACGATGAGTCCGTCCTTGAATGTGACGACTCGGTCGGACCAGGCCGCGATGTCCATGGCGTGCGTGACGACGATGATGGTGATCCCGCCGTCGCGGTTGAGCCGGCGGAACAGGTTCATGATCTCGACGCTGCTCGCGCTGTCCAGGTTGCCGGTGGGCTCGTCCGCGAAGAGCAGGGGAGCGCCGTTGGCGAGCGATCGGGCTATGGCTACGCGTTGCTGCTGGCCGCCCGAAAGCTCGTTGGGCTTATGGTATAGCCTGGAACCCAGCCCGACCTCTTCGAGCAGAGTTTCGGAGCGGCGGTCCCGTTCCTGGCGCGGCATGCCCGCATAGAGCATGGGAAGCTCCACGTTCTCGAGGGCGCTCGTCCGGGCCAGAAGGTTGAAACTCTGGAAGACGAAGCCGATCTGCTTGGAACGCACTGCGGCGAGCTGATCGCGCGAAAGACCTGCGACCTCCTGCCCCTGGAGTCGGTACGATCCCGACGTCGGACGGTCCAGGCAGCCCAAGAGATGCATGAAGGTCGACTTGCCCGAGCCCGAGGGCCCCATGATGGCGACGAACTCTGCGGGGAATATGTCGAGGCTTACGCCTGCCAGCGCGCGAACCGCGGATGGTCCCTCGCCGTAAACCTTGGTCAGGTCTCGTACCTCGATGATCGGCTTCCCGCTCTTCGCGGCGTCCTCGGCTCTCATGGCGACTGCCCCGTAGACGCATTGTTCCCGCCGGAGGAGCCGCCGGAGGGTTGGGCCGTGCCGTTCGCGTCTCCCGGCGCCGCAGCCGCCGGCTTCTTCCAGGCCCGCTTTTTGCCCGTATTGAGCGCAGAGGAATTGCCGCCGGCCGCCGCCGCGCCGTTGTTTCCGGAGGCGGCGGGAAAGGGCTGGGTGCCGCCGCTGCCTGCCGCCGTCCCGGTCTGCGGAGTCATGGATGATGCCCCACCGCCCGTCGTCGAGGACGGATGCGCCGCGTATGCGCCGCTCGCATTGGGAGATGAGCGACTGGTGGAGCCGGAGGAGCCGTGCGGGGCGCCGCGGTACTGCGCCACGATCACCTGGTCGCCCTCGGCCAGGTCGCCGCTCGTGATCTCGATGTTCTTGCCGTCAGAAAGGCCGATCACCACTTGGATAGGCGCCGGATGTCCGTCGCGCAGCACCCACATCGTCACTTGCGAACCGGGGGCGCCCGCGACCGCGGATCCGCCCGGGGCCGCGCTGTTGGTCTGCACGACTCCGGCGCCGAAGCCGCCGCCGAAGGCGGTATTCTGGGCCGGACTCCTGATGGCCAGGGGTCTGTACAGAACCGCAGCGATCGGCACGGTGAGCACGTGGCTTCGCCTGCCCACTTCGATATTCACCTGCGCCGTCATGCCCGGCAGGAGCTTACCCGAGCTGTCGTGCACGGCCACCACCGCGTCGTAGGTGACCACGTTGGAGACTATCGTCGGATTCACCCGCACCTGGCTGACATCTCCCTCGAAAGGAAGATTGGGATAGGCGGTGACGATGATCTGGGCGGATTCTCCCGCCGCGACGCTGCCGACATCGGCCTCGTCGACGGAGGTATCCACCTGCATGTCCGTAAGGTTGGTGGCCAGCGAGAACAATGTAGGGGTCTGCAAAGAAGAGGCGACGGTCTGGCCGATGCTGACGTTGCGCGCCATGATTATTCCGTCGAATGGGCTCATGATCACGGTCTTGGAAAGACTGTACCGAGCCTCCTCGAGCTGGCCTTGGGCCACCTCGACCTGGGCTTCGGCCACCTTGACGGCGGACTGGGCGGAGAGGTAGTCCTGTTCGGCGGTGACGGCGGACGTGCGCTCGCTATCGATCTGCTGTTGGTTGATGAGCCCCTGCTTGGCGAGCGGCTCGTCCTGACTTACCGTCAGATTCGCGAGATCGAGGAGAGCCTTGCTCTTTCCCACGCCGACCTTGGCGCTGTTGAGCGATGCCTGTGCGAGTTCGAGATTGGCCTGCGCCGCGTCCACGGCCGCCTGGAAGGTGGTAGGGTCGAGCGTCGCCAGGACCTGACCCTTCTTGACGATCGAATTATAGTCCACCGAGAGAGTCCTGATCGTGCCCGAAACCTCGCATCCTATATCGACGGTGTTGACAGGGTTTACCGTGCCGGTCTCGCTGACGCTGGCGGAGATGTCGGCGTAGACGACGGGCCGCGTCACGTACCGAATACTGGAATTCGAATTCATGTGTGATCGCAGAATGGAATATCCTCCCAGAACTGCAGCTACAATGATCAGAGCGACGATGACAGCCTTCGATCGACCCTTCATGCCGAATCTCCTATAATCCCATGACATTGTAAAGATTGAGGATGGCCAGGTTATACGTCGACTTGGCCTGCTCGAGCCCCACTTGGGCGCTCGCGAGCGTCGAAAATGCGGTCATGACATCGAGCATCGACGCGGAACCCAGCGAGAATTTCTCTTTTTGCTGATCGTAGACGCCCTGCGCCTGTTCCAGGTTCTGCCTGGCGAGGTCCCGTCGATCGCTCGAATCCTTCACGGTGAAGAGCGCATCCTGCACATCGATGGCGATGCTCTGGCGCTCCTGGTCCCGCTGCACCTTGTACGATTCGATCTGGTCGGCCTTCTGGCGCACCAGGGAGGATTGCTGCTTGCCGTCGTAGATCGGCGGCAGGGCGACGGTGACGCCGGCCGTGAAGGTTCCGCTGCCGAGCGAATGATTGACCCAGTCCTGGGCGAGCCCCAGAGAACCGTTGACCGACACCGACGGCGCGTAATGGCTCCGCTGGAGGGAAAGGTCGACTCCCGCGTAGGCGAGGTTCAGGTCGAAGGTCCTGAGCTCGGGCCTGTTCACGTAGGCCGTATCGAGCGCCCGTGCCGGATCGGTTTCGGGAAGCCCGGGGGAAGGGACATCGGCCACCGAATATTTCTTTTCGAGCGGCCATCCGACGGCGAGCGACAGTCTCTTCATATCCGATTCGATGGTGTTCTGCGCGGATACCACGTTGAGCTGGGCCTGCGTGAAAGCGACCTGCACCTGCAGGACGTCGAGCTTGGTGGCCCGTCCGGCGGCAAGATAACCCTGCATCTGCTCGAGCTCCACCTGGGCCTGCTTGAGGGTGGCCTGGTCGGCGACGAGATTGTTCTGGTCGCCGAGCAAGGTGTAGTAGGCCTGCTTCACCTGGTAGGCGAGGCTCTTGAGAGCCGCATCGTAAGCCACCTGCGCGACCTGATAGGTATAGTAGGCCTGGCTGGCTATGCCCGCCGGCCGGCCCCCGGGATATCCGTCGTAGACGACCTGGCTCCCCGTGATGCTGAACCCCGTCGTAGGGTCCCCGGCGGTGCTGGCGATGCCCTGCAGCGCCGAGACGCCGAGGCTCGTCGAAGGACCGGAGAGGGACAATCCGGCCTGGACGTTTTCTCCGATCACGCCGCTGCTCGTCAAAGAGGAGGCGGAGGAGGTGGAAGAAGCATATCCGGGCAGATCGCCCTCGTGGAAATAGCCCGCCGTCCCTCCCAGGGTCAGACCGTTCGCCCCGAGATCCACGGTGAGCTGCGCCGCGGCGTTGTCGAGCGTCAGCTGCGCCGTCTTGAGGCTCGGCGCCTGCATTTCCGAAGCCGCGAGGCATTCGTCCAGATTTACCGACACGGCGGCGGAGTCCGAAAGGGCCGAAGTCGCCCCGGCGGTCGCGGGAGCTGTCGCCGGGCCGGGCATCGCGAGGTTCGGAGCGGCAGCGGGCGCTTGCGCGTCGAGGACTCCGGCGGAGAGAGCCAGACAGAGCAGAGACGCCAAACATAGTCTTCGATCCAGCGGGGGTCTACCTGTCATACGCGTCCCATGTTTTTCGATGTCCGCACATTCGCAGCTCCATCCGGATTTCTCCTGGTTTGGGAATTACAGAATGAATGGTATGGTAGGCTTATTAAGGAGGCCTGTCAAAACCATTACGTATTTCTGAATAAGGTGGAGAGAAAAACCCGGGGAAATGGCAAGACCGCCGAGCCACAGAAGAACAGAGTTCAGAGGGAGAGAAAAAAAGCGAACGGTAGGACCGCGAGGCTTCCCGCCTACAGGATCCCAATCTGCGCCCCACGGCTCAGTCGCAGCCGCTCAGATACCGTCCGAGTTCGCTCAGCTCGGGCACGCGCGCGTAGGCGGGACCGGCCCGCCCCGCCGCTTCCTTGTCCAACGCGACCGCCTTCGAGTAGAGGTCGCCTATCTTGTCGGCGAGGATGTTCAGGTTCGGCCCGAAGTTGTTCACCGCCATGTCGCGGAGAACGCGATCCTGAGTGTTCTGACGGCCGCCGTGAAGGAGCGAGTCCATCCGGAGCGTCGGCAGGACCTGGGAGCGAGCGCAGGAGACGAAGCGAGCCGCCGCGAGAATCTGCGCGTAGAGTTCGTCGAGATGGAAGCCTTGGTATCGGTAACTCGCCGATTTCTCGAACAGATCTTGCATGCGCTTCCCTTCCGCAAGATCCAGACCCATGGAATCGAGGGTGCGCTGAGTGAAACGGTTGGAGATATTGGCGCGATAGTGCTCACCTATCGCCTCGATGGCGGCGAAAATCGCCGGATCCTTCAAGACCATACCGTGCACCTCCGATGCAGTCACTTCGGCCGGGTCAGTAAGAATGCCTTCATCGGCAGTAAGACATTCGATGTCGCCTATTGAAGTCTCTGTAAACTTGTTTAATTGGTTACTGACCCGGCAATTGAAAAGCTGTCATCGCATCGAAAAAGGACTTAGCCGGGCGGTCCTTTTTCGATGCTCACGTCAACTGTTTTATTGCCGGGTCAGTAAAACGGAGCGCCCGTCGGCGGGATGAGGTCCCGAGAAAAAGATACCACGAAGTCGGCGCACTAGGAAGGCCTCGACCGGACCCGGGCAAGCGCCTGCGACGAAAGGACGAAAAGATCCATGGGGAAAGGCGAGCGCTTGATCGTTCGAAGCGCATTCCTCCGACTTTTCTTTCTCCGTGCCTCGGTGGCCCACTTTATTGATTGACTGCCTTTCCCGCGCTCCGTTTCCTCAGTCTTCCCCCTTTTCGTAGGGCACCCCGTCCGCGGCTGGCGCCCGAGCCTTGCCCACGAGCCCGCCGAGCACGACCACGGCCAGTATGTACGGGAACATCTGCACGAATTGGCTCGGGATCCGTATTTTCGACTCGAACATTATCCGGGCGGTGTCGGCGTAGCCGAAAAGCAGCGAGGCAAGGACCGCTCCGATTGGGTTCCAGCGGCCGAAGATCATCGCCGCGAGAGCGATGAAGCCGCGGCCGCCCGTCATGCCGGAGACCCAGCGACTCGGGTAGAGTACGGCGGCGGAGAGGCCGCACATCGCGCCCGAAATGAGGACGCCGGAGTAGCGCATGAGCGTTACGTTGATGCCGAGGGTATCGGCGGCCTCGGGGTTCTCCCCCACCGACCGGAGCCGGAGGCCGAATACTGTCTTGTTCAGCACGAACCAGGCGAGGGCGGTGATGGGAATCAGAGCGAGGGCGAAAACGCTCATTCCCCGGTAGGTCGGAAACGAATAGGGATTCATCGCCGATTGTGTCTCCTGCCCGAAGATGTTCTGCGACAGGAAGCGGGCCACGCCCTCGGCGAGGATGTTGAGCGCCACGCCCGATACGATCTGGTTGACTTTGTAGGTGACCGTGACCACCGCGTGGATGGCCGCGAACGCCATGCCGATGATCACCGCGAAGAGGAGCCCCCACCAGAGGCTGTGGAAGGCGATGGACCCCCAGACGATGGAGAAGGCGGAAAAGAGCATGCCGCCCTCGAGGGCGATATTCACGACTCCCGACTTCTCGGAGAAAACGCCGCCCAGTGCCGCGAAGGCGATGGGGGCGGAGGTGTCCAGGCCCTTGAAGATATAATCCAATAATGTGCCGAGGTCCATCACATGGCCTCCTTTTTGCGCAGGGCCTTGATGTACCGGCTGACCAGTTCGCTGGTCACGACGATGATGAGGATCATGAGCCCCATGATCACCGAGATGACGGAGTTGGGTACCCTCGTGAAGAACTGCAGACCGTAGCCGGCCTGTCTGAGGAAGGCGAAGAGAAGGGCCGCGAAGACCACGCCGATCGGCGAGTTGCGTCCGATCAGCGCAATGGCTATGCCGTCGAAGCCCAGGCCGGAAGCGATCTGGAAGGTGTAGTAGCCGCGGACCGCGAAGATCTCCTGCAGGCCGATCAGACCCGCGAGAGCGCCGGAAAAAAGAAAGGCCCAGAGCTGGACTCTGCCGACATTGATGCCCGCATAGAGCGCGACATCGGTGCTCGTGCCTATGGCGCGTACGTCGAATCCGATGCGGAGTCTGAAGAGGATGAACCAGACGACGACGCCCGCGAGAACGGCCACGGGCAGGCTGTAGTCGAGATAGACGCTGTTGGGCACGTCCCAGCCCACCGCGCGGAAGAGCCCGCTTATGTTGCCGAATAGGGCCGTCGGAAGAATGTGTTTCGTCTGTGGCTCGAGGCTGCCGCCGACCCCGATCCCGGTCAGCGGACCGTTGACCAGATAATTCACCAGGGCCAGCGCGATGTTGTTGAACATGATCGTCGTGATGACCTCGTGGATGCCGCGCGAGACCTTGAGCGCCGCGGGCACGGCGGCCCACAGTGCGCCGCCGACCATGGCCGCAATGACGACGAAGGGCAGATGGAGCCAGGTCGGCAAGGGCACGTAGATGCCCGCAAGGGCGCCGACGAGGCCGCCCACGAAGTACTGTCCCTCGACTCCGATGTTGAAGATGTTGGCGCGGAAGGCGAAGGCCGCGGACAGGCCCGCGAGAAATTCCGGCACGGCGGTGGACAGGATCGTGGCGGTGCGCGTGCTCGAGGCGAAGGTCATCTTCCAGATGGCGTCGGTCGCGCTGCCCGGATTCTCCCCGACGATGATGACGATGACGAGGAGGATGAGCATGGACGCCACGAATCCGATGAGAGGAGCCGATATCTCGTAAAGGGTGTACTTGTTGAAGCGCTTCATTTGGCCTTCTCCCCCATCATATAAAAGCCCACCTCTTCCTTGGTCGTGGCCTCACGCCGGAATTCCTTGATGATGCGTCCCTTGAACATGACGCCGATTCTGTCCGAAAGGGACATCACCTCGTCGAGATCGGCGGAAACGAGAAGAACGGCCGCCTTCTGCCGCTTCGCATCGACGAGCTGGCGGTAGATGAACTCCGTGGCTCCGACATCGACGCCGCGCGTCGGCTGGTTCGCGAGGAGAAGCCGAGGCTTGGAGCTCATCTCGCGCGCGATGATCACCTTCTGCTGGTTGCCGCCCGATAGGGCGTGGGCGGGAGTCTGCTCGCTGGGCGTGCGCACGTCGAATTGAACGATGAGTCTCTTCGCGTGCTCGTTGATCACCTTGCGGAGCTGCGTCTTGATTCCGCTGACGTAGGGTCTCTTGTAATGCGAGCCCAGGACGAAGTTGTCTGCCAGCGAGAAAGGCAGCAGGAGACCGTATTTGTGGCGGTCTTCCGGAATATGGGCCATGCCCCGCTCGCGACGCTGCCGCACATCGAGATCGGCGATGTTTCGGCCGAGGAGCCGGACCGTGCCGCCCGAGAGCCGCGTGCGATAGGCGATCGCGCGCACGAGCTCGGACTGACCGTTCCCCTCGACGCCCGCGATGCCGTAGATCTCGCCCGCGCAGACCCGGAAGCTGATGTCTTTGAGAGCTTCGATGCCCTCTTGGTTCGTATACGAGAGCCCCTCGACCTCGAGGACGGTCTCGCCCGTCTCCAGGCGGGGATTGTCCACGTTCAGGATCACGGGCTTCCCCACCATGAGCTCGGCGATGAGCGGCTTCGTGGCCTCGGCCCGGTCCAGCGTCCTGATGACCTTGCCCCTGCGGATGACGGTGATGCGGTCGGCGATGTCCAGGACTTCGTCGAGCTTGTGGCTTATGAAGATGATGCCTTTGCCCTGAGAGCGCATCTGCCGGAAGGTCTTGAAGAGCTCGTCCGCCTCCTGCGGCGTGAGCACGGCGGTGGGCTCGTCGAAGATGAGTATCTCGGCGCCGCGATAGAGAATCTTGAGTATCTCGACTTGCTGCTGGAAGCCGACCGGCAGCCTTTCGACGATGGCATTCAGATCGACGCGCAGGTTGTTGGCTTCGATAAGAGCCGCGGCGGCCTTCGCCGGTTTCCCGTTCGAAAGAATGCCGAATCGGGAAGTCTCGGAGCCGAGGATGATGTTCTCCAGAACGGTGAAGGGCGGCACGAGCATGAAATGCTGATGCACCATGCCGATACCGCGGCTTATCGCGTCCCGGGGCCCGGCGATGCGGGACCTATCCCCCCGGATGAATATCTCTCCGGAATCGGGCCGGTACAGGCCGTAGAGAATCTTCATCAGGGTGCTTTTCCCGGCGCCGTTCTCGCCGACCAGGGCCAGAATCTCGCCCTGCCGCAGATCGAGGCTTATGCCGTCGTTGGCCACGACGCCCGGAAATGCCTTGGTGATGCCCTCCATGCGGAGAAGGGAAGCGCTCGTCGGCATGGCGATCCTCCTGTCCGGGCACTTTATCACAGTAAAAAAAGGACGTAAACCCAAATCGGGCAGGAGGGGGGAAGTATGACACTCCAGCGTGTCTTCGAGACGGATCAGGTGACGTCGTCTGTGTCGTTCGCCGCGATAAGTCGCCGAGCGTGATCAACGAACGTCTCCAGGTCGCCTGCAAGCGGCCGAAAAAAAACGCGGTGCGCGCCACTAACGCGCTTGATCGCCTGCCTGGCGACCGGCCGAATGGGGCATCCAATGAACTCTGAACTTTCTATCGAGTGTGTGGGCCATGGTTAGCCTTTCAGCCGGTGATATCGAGGCAAAATGACAACATGTAAGGATAGCGTTCAGATGAGCACACTCGCGGCTCCCTGAAATATCCTGATAAAAATCAGGCGGCGCCGCCGGCTCCAAATGCCGACGGCGCCGCCCTCAATCCGATAAACTAAAGATTACTTGAGAGCCTTCACGAAATCCGCGGCTTCCTGATCGTTGGTGGGAACCTTGATCTCCCCGGAGATGATCTTGGCCTTGAGATCGTCGAGCTTGGCCTGGTAGGGTGCGAGCATGTCCTTGTTGAACTCGTTCTGGGCGAGGCCCACGCCGCCGTCCGCGAGCGTGAAGGTGCGGTAGCCGCCCTTGACGCCGCCGCCCTCGATGAGATCCTTGGCGGTGAGGAGGACGGACTGGTCGACGCGCTTCAGGGCGGAAGTGATGATGTACTTCCCGATATCCTTGGCCGCCGGATCCTTGTCGTTGCTCATGTAGCCGTAGCCCTGGTCGGAGTCGACGCCGATGGCGAACTTGCCGGCGTTCTTGGCTTCCTCGAAGAGACCGGTGCCCGAGCCGCCCGCGGCGTGATAGATGACGTACGCGCCCTGCTTGTACATGGTGTCGGCGATGGACGCGGCGGTCTTGGGATCGTTGAAGGCGCTCGGATCCTTGCCGATGTACTGCCCGAGAATCATGCCGGGCTTGCGGAGCCTCGGATTGATATAGGCGGCGCCGGCCACGAAGCCGGCCTGGAAGTCGTGGATGAGGGGCATGTCCATCCCGCCGATGAATCCGACCTTGTCCTTGGGCTTGTCGGCGACCATGAGCCCGGCGAGCGCGCCGGCGAGGAAGGAGCTCTGATCCGCCGCGAAGGAGAGGCAGGTGATGTTGGAGCTGTCGGTGAGATCGGGAACATAGCCGTCTATGATGGCGAAATGGATCTTCGGAAAATCCTTCGCGACCTTGACTATGGAATCGGTGTACATGAAGCCGACGCCGAATATGAGGTTGTATCCGCCTTCGGCGAGGACGCGCAGAAGCTGCTCGCGGTCCTGGCCTCCCTGCTTGGGCTCGAGATACTTGATCTCGACGTCGCTGCCGAAGTTGACATTGTCGGGATCGTCCTTGATGTAGCCCTTGTACTGCTGGGCGATCAATTTCAGGCCGTTGTAGGCGCTGTCGTTGAAGGACTTGTCGCCCCGGCCGCCCACATCGAAGGCGAGACCGATCTTGAACTTGGCCGCTGGACCGGCGGCCTGCCCGCTCTTCTGGCACCCCGCGAAGAGGATAGCCGGAATCAGGAGGGCGAAGAGAAGATACCTTTTCATGTTTCGCTCCTTTTCCTTCTTTACTTTGAAGGCTCGAGGAGCGATTTTAGTCGTCCTACCTATTTTGTGCAAGCACTCGCGATTTGACGGCCAGGGCCGGCGCACATGAAACCGATGCAATGGTGTTTGTCTTCGTCCTTAATGATTCCTCTAGACGAAGACAATTCCCGCCATAGCACGACACGTGCGCCGGCTCCGTATTGTTATGTGCTCCGTGATCGGCGCCGACCGGATACGTTCTTTATTCAGGCAGCTCGCTGACGATGGTGACGCCGGAACTGGCGCCAATCCTGTCGGCGCCGGCGTCGAGCATGAGGATGGCGTCGTGGTAGGTGCGAATGCCGCCGGCGGCCTTGACGAGAAGCTTGTCGCCGACCGTTTTTTTCATCAGGCGCACGTCCTCGACCGTCGCCCCTCCGGTGCCGAATCCCGTGCTCGTCTTCATGAAACGCGCCCCGGCCCGCGCGGCGGTCTCGCAGGCCTTGACCTTCTCCGAATCGGAGAGATAGCAGGTCTCGATAATCACCTTCACGGCGGCGTTCCCCGCCGCCTTCACGACTTCGCGGATGTCCTGCTCCACGGCCTTCCAATCGCCGCCCTTGGCCGCGCCGATATTGATGACCATATCGACTTCCTTGGCGCCCTGAGCGACGGCCAGCTTCGCCTCGGCGGCCTTGATCTCGCTCGCGTTCGCGCCGAGCGGGAAGCCGATGACGGTGCACACCATGACGGAGCTTCCCGCCAGCTCGCGGGCACAGAGCGGCACCCACACGGGATTGACGCATACGCTCGCGAAGCCGTTCTTCCTGGCCTCGGCGCAGAGCTCGCGCACGGCCTGCTCCGTCGCGATGGCCTTGAGAAGCGTATGATCGATAGTCTTGGCCAGCGAGGCCTTGTTCCATTCCTTGGGCATAGTCACTCCTTTCATATCTCGAATCGGCGCGCGAGGTACTCGCGCCGCGTGTCGACGAGCGTGCGCAGCTCCTCGAGCATCCCGCGATCGGCCAGCTCGGCGATCGGAAAGATCAGCGATTCGGTCTCGTCCGTGTAACGCCTGACGAAGTGCACGTCGGTGACGTAGCCGAGGCTGATCATGTTGGAAATACGGTCCGCCGATTTCAGGACGCGGGCCTTCTCGGAACCGAAGTCGCGTATACGAGTGAGAAACTCGGCCTTGGTCTCGACCGGCCGGCGGGTGACCTCGAGAACGAGCTTGTAGACATCGGCCGCTTCTTCTTCTATTTCCAGTATCAGGTCGCGGTCGAAGCCGGGCACGTCCTCGAGGAGGTCGTGAATCACGGAAGCCTTGAGCAGAGGAGAGTCGATATAGCCGTAGTCCATCAGAATGCCGAAGGTGTCGATCTGGTGGCGGAACATGTTTCCGCCCGAACGCCTGGGCTTGCCGATGAGCGCGGTCGCGAGCTGGATGTAGGGGGCGAGGTGCATCTCCTTGAGGCGCAGCATGTCGTCGACCGCCATCCCCGCCGATCGATCGGGCCCCGGATCGCCCCTGCCGTCTTCCGGAAGACCGTCCCATTCGTCTCCGGCTTCGGGAACCGATTCCGAAGGATCAGGAACCGATTCCGACGGATCGGCGGCCGGACCGAAGCGGGGGCCGAGATCGTTCACGTCAGGTCCTCGACATAGCGGGCGTAGGTTTCGGCCCGGCGTCGGGCCTCGTCGAGCTTGCCCCGCTCCTTCGCGACGACGTCGGCGGGAGCGGCGGAGACGAAGCCGGGATTGGCGAGCTTGGCCTCCGTGCGTTGGGCGAACTGGCGATCGCGCTCGATATTCTTGCGGAGCTTGTCCAGAAGCTTCGAGGGATCGACCGCGTCCTTCACGAAGGCGAAAGCCTCGAAGCCGCGGCCGACGAGGGCGATCGTCCCCGCGGGCCTCGAGCTCAGGAATTCGAGCTCCGGGCCGTTTACGAGGAGACCGACGAGGGCGGCCTTGCCGCGCAGGAAGTCGGAGCCCTCGAAGCCCGGCTCGAAGCGCAGGGCGAGGCGCATCTTGGCCTCGGGCGGAATCTGGAATTCGGAGCGCAGCGTCCTTGCGAGGCGCACCAGCTCCCGCAGGGACTCGAAGCGGGAGGCGAGAGCGGGATCGACCCGGTCCCGCGACGGCTCGGGATAGCGCTCCGATATGAGCCAGGACCCGCCCTCGGAGGAGCCGCCGGCGCGAGGCAGCTTCTGGAATATCTCCTCGGTAACGAAGGGGATGAAGGGATGGAGGAGGCGGAGAGATTCGGCCAGCGTGGACAGGAGCACGGCCATGGCCCGGTCCTTCTCGGCTTCGTCGCCCGATTTGAGCGAAAGCTTCGTCGCCTCGATGTACCAGTCGCAGAAATCGTTCCAGAAGTACTCGTAGACCGCCGCCGCGGCGTCGTTGAAACGGAAGCCCGAGAGCGCGTCCTCCACCGCGGCCGCGGCGGAGTTGAGGCGGTGCAGTATCCAGCGGTCCACGTCGGCCCGGGCCGGCTCGGCCACGGGACTGCGCCCCTCGAGATTCATGAGTATGTAGCGGCTCGCGTTCCAGACCTTGTTGGCGAACTTGGAACCCAGCTTGAAGTCGTCCTTGTCGATCAGGATGTCCTGGCTCGGGGTGAAAAGGAAGGCGAGCGTGAACTTGAGCGCGTCGGCCCCGTGCTCGTCGACGATCTCGAGGGGATCGATGCCGTTGCCCAGAGACTTGGACATCTTGCGCCCCTGCTTGTCGCGCACGAGAGTGGTGATGCAGACGTCGCGGAAGGGCGAGCGTTCCATGAACTCCATGCCCGCCATTATCATTCTCGCGACCCAGAAGAAAATGATGTCGTAGCCGGTGACGAGGGCGCTCGTGGGATAGTACTTGCGCAGATCGGCCGTGTCCTTGGGCCAGCCCAGGGTCGAGAAGGGCCAGAGCCAGCTCGAGAACCAGGTGTCGAGCACGTCCTCGTCCTGCACGAGCTCGGTGGACTTGCAGAAGGGACACTCGGTCGGATCCTCGCGGGCCACGACGATCTTGCCGCAGTGCGCGCAGCGCCAGGCCGGGATGCGGTGTCCCCACCAGAGCTGGCGGCTTATGCACCAATCGCGGATGTTCGTGAGCCAGTGCTCGTAGGTATTCTCCCATCTCTGCGGAAAGAAGCGCACTTCGCCGTCCCGCCAGGCCTTGAGCGCCTTGTCGGCGAGAGGCTTCATCTTCACGAACCACTGCTCCGACAGGTAAGGCTCCACGACATTGTGGCAGCGGTAGCAGTGCCCGATCGAGTGGGTTATCGGCTTTTCCGCGACGAAGAGGCCCAGTGCCTTGAGGTCCTCGACCACGGCCCTGCGCGCCTCCCCGACCTTCATCCCCCGGTACTTTTCGGGGGCGGCGTCGCCCATCGTGCCGTCGGGGGAAAGGACATTGATCTGAGGCAGGCCGTGCCGTCTGCCCACCTCGAAATCGTTGGGGTCGTGCGCCGGCGTGATCTTGACGAGTCCCGTTCCGAACTCGCGGTCCACGTAGGCGTCGGCGATGATGGGAATGGTCCTTCCCGCGAGCGGCAGCGCGAGTTTCCTGCCGACGAGTTCCCTGTAGCGCTCGTCGTCGGGATGGGCCGCGACCGCGGTGTCGCCCAGCAGGGTCTCCGGGCGCGTCGTCGCGATTTCGATATAGCCTTCGGGGGCGCCGGGAGCCGGCCCCTCCACGAGGGGATAGCGGATGTGGTACATGGCGCCGCTCTCGTCCTCGTGCTCCACCTCGTCGTCGGAGAGGGCGGTGCCGCAGGAAGGGCACCAGTTGACGAGATACTTGCCCCTGTAGACGAGACCGCGCTCGTAGAGCGTGACGAAAACCTCGCGCACGGCCCTGGACAGGCCTTCGTCGAGCGTGAACCGCTCGCGGCTCCAGTCGCAGGAGGCGCCGATCTTTTCGAGCTGCTTCGTGATGACTGCGTGATGCTCGGCCTTCACCTTCCAGGTCTCTTCGACGAACTTCTCGCGGCCCAGGTCGCGGCGGTCCACGCCTGCGGCGCGCAGTCTCTTCTCCACGACATGCTGCGTGGCGATGCCGGCGTGGTCGGTGCCCGGCACCCACAGTGTCGGCTCCCCGCGCATGCGGTGATACCGCACCAGGATATCCTGGAGCGAGTTGTTTAGCCCGTGGCCCATGTGGAGGACCCCCGTGACGTTCGGGGGCGGAATTACGACTACGAAGGGCTTCTTGCCGGGGACGCTCGCGGGCCGGAACAGACCCTTGGTCTTCCAGGCCTCGTAAATGCGGTCCTCGAAACTCTTTGGATCGTAGGCTTTGGAAAGCTCGATCGCTTTCATCGGAAACCCTCCGTTCTGTCGCCCCTGCGCCTTATCCGCGCGGGTTCCGCGGATAATCAGCGTAACAGAAAGGACTCGAAAATGAAAAGGGGCGGCGATAATTATACGCTACTGAATTATCGATTGACAGGTCGCTTATCCGTATCGTACCCTGGCAGACAGCGACGGTATAATAGTGTGCAAGGAACGGAGCCGCCTATGGAAACTCTGTTTGCGCCGGCGGAACGCATCGAAGCGGACGAGGTCCAGAGAAGCTTCGAAGCGCTGAATACCGAATTGCCCTACGGCCTCCTGCTCGGTCTCATGCCGAGTCTATCCTTCATCGTAAACGACAGACGACAGATCCTCTTCGCCAACACCACCGCGCTTTCGACCCTCAAAGTACGGGCCGTGGACGTCGTAGGCGCGCGGCCGGGCGAGATACTGAAATGCGTCCATTCCCATGAAATGCCCGGAGGCTGCGGCACTTCGGAGGCCTGCGGCGTCTGCGGAGCCGTCGGCGCGATCCTCGAGGCTCTGGACGCCAATAAGAAAAACAGCAGGGAGTGCAGGATAAGCACGCAGGACGCGAATGGAAAGTCGAGTCTCGATGTCCTCGTGACGGCCGTACCCATCGAGTCCAAGAAAGGCAGATTCGCGGTCGTCACCCTGGACGACATAAGCGACTCCAAGAGAAGAGAGGTCCTCGAGCGGCTGTTCTTCCACGATGTGATGAACAGCCTCACGAATCTCCGGGCCTGCGTCGCGCTTCTCACCGACGAATTCGGTTCGACGGCCGACGAAAATCAATATTTGGGACGGCTCGCGTCCACGACGGAAAAATTGATAGACGAAGTCCAGCAGCAGCGCGAAATCATCACGATGGAGAAGGGAGAGCTCCATGCGGATTTCAAGGAAATCAGTATGGTCGACCTCGTGCGCGAAACCATTCGACGTATCGAAATCACCGCCTACGCCAAGAGCAGAATCGTCTTCATCTGTCCCGAAGCCGCAGTACGGGGCGTCTTCTCCGATCCCGTGCTGCTCCGGCGGGTCGTCGGAAACATGCTCAAGAACGCCCTCGAGGCTTCGGAGAGAGAGGAGAAGGTCGTCCTCGAATTGAGCTTCGGGGAAGGACGGGCTATGGTGGACGTCCATAATTCCTCGTTCATTCCCCGTGAGGATCAACTTCAAGTATTCCAGCGCTCCTTCTCCACGAAGGGCAGGGGAAGGGGCATCGGCACCTACAGCATGAAGATCCTGACCGAAGACTACCTCAAAGGGACGATGAGCTTCCGCTCCGACGAGAGCACCGGCACCACCTTCAGGCTCAGCATCCCCATCGACGGCGACCGAGAACGCGCCGAATCGGATTCGTAGGAGATGGCGGTCATGCCCAAACCCGGACCGACCGCCCAGGTCGACGAGAGCCGCGTTCAGAAAGCCTTCCTCCTCGCGGTGGGGCTCTCCCTGGCCTTCGTGCTTGTCGGGATTCTGGCGGGACTGGATTTCGGCGTGCGGGCGATCCTGCACGAGGCCGAGTCGGGCATCCTGCCCGGCTTCGGCGGAAGCGCCGGCCTGGCCGAATCGGTCCGCCGCCTCGTCGTCGGCATGGGTTTCGTCGCGGTCTTCGGATTTTTCCTCGTTGTCGGCATCGCCGCCGCCTTCTATCACGGCCTCCGGTCCCGCCTCGAAGAAGAGCGGAAACGCCACTCGCGCAGCGCCGTGCTCGACGCCCTCACCGGCGTGTTCAACAAGATCGGCATAGAGGAACGCCTCGAGGAGGAGCTCGTCCGCGCCCGGCGCACCCGAGGCTCCTTCGTCTGCGCCGTCGCGGACATCGACGATCTGGGCCGGATCAACGAAGACTTCGGCCACGCCGACGGCGACGCCGTCATCAAGGGAGTCGGCGCGGTGCTGAAGGATCGGCTCCGAAGCTACGACGTCATGGGGCTCTACGGCGGCGAGGAGTTCGTCATCATATTCCCCGGCCTCGACGCCGAGGCCGGGCGGGTCGCCTGCGAACGTCTGCGCGAGGCGGTCGAGCGCCAGGCCGGCGACCGCTCCGGCCTCGACTTCATGACCGTGACCGTCAGCCTGGGCTTTTCGCCGCTCGGTGCCGCCGACGCGAGCGGCGACGACCTGCTCCGCCGCGCGAAAGCCGCCCTGCGCCGTGCCAAGGAAGCGGGCAAGAACCGCTGCTCCGACTAGGAGGCGCCGTCCAAAAAGGCGGCTGGGGTTTGTTTCCTTCGAACATATCGAACGACGTACCAGTGCGGGTCCTGGCGGTGGAGATCATAGGACCTCACTGACGCTCGGCCCTCTGCTCTCCACCGCCACCGGCCGCGAGATATTGTCAATAGTTGTGGATTGGAAATCTGAACTATTTTCCGGTCAGGCCGCCGCTTCATCAACCCGCTCTCCATTCACAAACTTTACTCCCGCTTCCACGAGTGGGATGAATTTGAATCCGTCTAACTTGCGCCAACCCTGTTCTGCCTCCCTGCAAAGCTTGTAGACCATTGCCAGCGTTGCCTTGCGAGTCCCGTTGCCCTTCGTTCGCCGGTGGCGTAGGCGTACCGTCGCGAAGGTCGACTCGATGGGGTTCGTGGTGCGCAGGTGGAGCCAATGAGCGGCAGGGAAATCGTAGAAGGCGAAGAGGTCGTCCTTGTCCTTCACCAGACATTCCACGGCCTTCGGGTACTTGTCGCCGAAGGAATTGACGAAGAGGTCGAAGGCTTTGAGCGCGTCCTCACGGGTGGGCGCAAGGTACTGGTCATGCAACATTCCCTTGGCCTTCGCCTGGAGCGACTTGGGGAGCTTGTCCAAAACGTTCCCGGTCTTGTGGAACCAGCACCGCTGGATACGCGTCTCTGGCCATACCTCCGCGGCGGCGGCCTGGAAGCCCATCGCGCCATCGCATACTGCGAGCACCGGCGCTTTCTCAAGCCCACGGGAGCGCAGATCGAGGAGAATCTCCTTCCACGACTGCGCACTTTCGCGGTAGCCATCGGATACAGCAAGCAATTCCTTGTTGCCGAATGAATCGGCGCCCATGACGACGAGCAGACAGGCGCGTTCGTCCTCAAGCCGCGCATTGCAATACACGCCGTCTGCCCAGACGTAGACATAGCGTTTCCCTGCAAGGTCCCGTCTCGACCACTCCCCGTACTCCTCGGTCCATATCTCCTTCAGGCGCACGACGGTACTCGCCGAAAGTCCCTTCGCCTGAGGACCAAGGATCGCCTCCAACGCCGTCGGAAAGTCGTCGGTTGAGATGCCTTTGAGATACAGCACCGGCACGAGGGTATCGATGCTTGGCGCCCGCCGCATGAAGGGTGGGAGTATCCGGCTCGTGAACCGCTGCTCTCCCCTGGCGCTCAATGCCCGGTCATCCACGCGGGGACGCGTGATGGCAATCGGCCCCGCTCCGGTGAGCACGGTTCGCTCGGGCATGACGCCATTTCTCACCACCAGACGTTTCCCCTCCTCGTCGACGAGATTCTTGAACCGCGAAAGATGCTCCTCAATCTCTGCCTCCAACGCGGCTTGCAGCATCTTCCTCGCCCCTTCACGCACGATGATTTCCAGCGCCCCCATGGTCTCGGGCGTTGCCTTGATTCGAGTCTCGATGATAGTCTTGCTCACGGACGTTCTCCTTCCCGGCGGTTGTGTTTGGCGACAAAACCTTACCGTGAAGAAACGTCCGTTTTCTATTCCGTCCACAAGAATCGATCATATCTCACCGGCCGCCCTCCTCCGCCGGTCGAAAGCGCGACGGGGATAGATCCCGAAGACCTGTCTTCGTGAACAGCGACTTTAGTCATACAAACCTCACCACTCATGCGAGGTTCGGAGAGGGCCGCGACGGGGGGGTGCCGATGCAAGTTGCCGTGCATGAAGGGCAGCCTTCGGTTGGCCTGACTCAGGATATCGGCTACGCCCGAAGGCTCGAAAAGTGCCCAACCGTCTGGGACCACTAAGGGGAAGCTGCGTTCCGCATTCATACCTCACATTACTACGTAGTGGAGTTTTGCTTCCATATGTAACTAAAGTCATTTCCTGCCAATCCCACTAGGCTCTAGAACCCAGCGCCCACCTAAAGTCACAGTAAGCTTGGGGTGCGGCGGGTATTCGATCAGACCAAGAGTAACGAATCGCAGTGGGCGACGATCTGCTCCGTGGCCGAAAAAATTGGCGACGGCGCTGGATCTGACCGGTAGAGCGAGACGCCGGCACGCACGAAGGGCTGACAACGAGCAATCGCCCGGGCGCTGATGGCAGATCCGGACCTTTGTGTATGTTCTGGAGACCGGCAATATCATTTTGCAGGGCACCGGAATGGAGATACTGGCAAATGAGGCGGTCATTAAGACATATTTGGTCGAAACGAAATGTGAGTGAAAGCCCAGATGAGTTTTCACGAACCTTATCAAATATGTTATTATAATTGCAACACGACAAATTGTGTGGGGTGTGGCTGTGACCAATTCTAGTCATGAACTTGAAGTCCTGTGGTTGGCGGAAAGCGAATACGGTGCTGGAGCATGTCTAGAGGAGCACGCTCATCACGAATACTACCAGATTTATTATGTCATTGAGAGCACGGGGACCTTTCTGGTCGACGGCAAGGAGCATGAACTGAGCAAAGATATGTTCGTTTTTGCCCGGCCGGACACGATGCATGGCATAAAAGAACTGCCGCAGGACATTCAATCTCCGCTGAGAATTCTTGAAGCGAAATTCATGGTCTTAGACCACGAGTTTGAAAATGAATTGAAGCAGATCCCCGCAGTCGGCTGCGGTACAAACGAGATGCGGAATCTCCTGCGCCGGGCTTTCTCAGAGGGAATGGACAAGGACCTCTATTACGCCAGGGTTGTAGAGTACCAGATGTGCGTACTGCTGTATCTAATGATACGGCGGAGCCATGAATATGCCATCCTGTTGAACACAAACGGTCTGTCAAATGAGAAGGCCGTAAAGATCAAAGAGTATCTGGATTCGAAGTACGCGGAGGATATCACGCTTGACGGTTTGGCGAGCAATGTCGGATATAGCAAGAATTACCTGTGCAGAATCTTCCGAGAAAGCACAGGCAACACGATCAATTCCTATTTAACCAATGTACGTATCAATAAGGCGGTGGAGCTTTTGGCGGGAACCGATATGGAAGTTGCCCAGATCAGCAGGGTGGTCGGATATAACAATGTGTTTCATTTTATCAAGACATTCAAGAAACTGGTCGGCGTTTCTCCCGGAAGCTATCGCCGCAATGAGTTGACCGGGATAAGATTGGCCAGCGAGTCCGTGTATGAAACCAGCGTGATTATTCGCGCCGGCATCGTGATTCCGAGAGAGACCAGGGGTCACGTCGCGCATTATTCTGACTGAATTTTGCTCGCTTTCTTTTCTCTTTCCGCTGACTGATGGATGTTTGTTAGCATCTTCATTTCCCTGGAAACGCCAAGTAGCACCCCCGGATTTCGCCAAGGCGTCTTCCAGAGCAGATAGGGTCCCTGGACTTACGGCCATGGCTGCCTATCGGCGGCTAATAGCGATAAGGGGTAATGAATTGGCTCGAACGGCTACCTCAACCTGTAAGAGCTTCAGCAGGCAGCCCTGACGGCGAAAGCCGGGAATTCCACTTGGCGAAAGCCGGGAACCCTATGTGGCGAATTCCGGGAATTTTGCTTGATAGAAAACAGATGGACTCAGTGCCCGGATTGATGGGGGCACCGCTGTTCAGCCTGGAGTCGCCGTGAGGAAATCAACTCACCAGTGATGGAGTCAATCTTGCCACTGCAGACTTGCTTGCTGCGTGCCTGCTGCTTTTCCTTGTCCCAGTACGAGACCGACTCGTAGACGTAAGTGACCCCGGTCTTCTTGTTCAGGTGGTTGAGTCGGCAGGACATGGCAGGAGCCCCTTACTAGCTGCAATTGTAGCTAGTAAGGCAAAGACTGTCAACGCATATTGTTATCCTATATAGCTATTTATGAGATCCTAGCTACAATACTCCGGGAAATCAGGTGGGAGCTCCCCTTAAATTGGCATCCATGCAACAACGCCCCTCTAATTGATATTTCTAACACAGTCCAACAGAGCAATAAACAACAATCAAGAAGAGAATAATTACAGTACCAAACAAGACGATTATGCTTTATTGGACTTTACAGGTCAAAAATACCGTGTTATATGTAGATAATACGGTGAACTTAAGATTTCGACTACTCGTTTCCTTGCTGTTTTCTAATTGAGGGATCAATAATAAGAAACAACAGTTAATGAGATTTTTGGGGCTAATTGAGTTTTATTGCCCATGGAGGTGGTACTATGAATAAAGGCATAACCGCATTAGCGTCAATCCCATCTCGTTCCGTTGCGGCGGCGGGCAGGGATTTTCTCTGGTTGTCGAACGGGATAACCCGTCGCAATAGAGATTTCACACAAGGAGAGGAGCACATGAAAAGGAAAGGTCTGCTAGTTTCCGTTCTTGCACTGGCTACGATCCTGAGTCTTGGCGCCGCACCCGCCTCTAAGCCCATCGTGATCGGCGTATTGGGCGCCATGAGCGGCTCCTCCGCCTCCCTCGGAAAGGCGCAGCAACAGGGCGTCGAATTGGCTGTCGACGAAATCAACGCATCAGGCGGCATCCTCGGCCGCGAAGTCAAAGCGGTCTACCGCGACGACGAGGCGGATCCTACCAAGTCCCTGACCGCTGCCCAGGAGCTGGTCGACAGAGAAGGCATCAATTTCCTGATCGGTACGACCAACTCCACGCCCGCCGCGACGGTGATCCCTTTCCTCCAAGACAACAAGATCGTAAGTGTCACGTGCATCGCCACCAGCAACACCATCATCGACGCGGCAAAATACCCTTATGCATTCCGAATCATGATTCCCAACGGCCTGCAGGCGAACGCTCTTGTTTTAAATGCGAAGCAACGTGGTTACAAGAGAATCGCCCTCGTGGCCGATACCTCCGCGTTGGGCGTCGATGGAATGACGGGCATGGTGAAGTACTGCGCTCAGTACGGGATCAAGCCTGTTGCGCAGGTGACATATCAGTCCGATGATCCTGATATGTCACCCGTCGCTCTGAGCCTTAAGAACAGCGGCGCGGACTGCGCCCTGTTCTGGACGCTGGGCGCCGACGGCGCGAAAATCGTCAAGGCTCTGGAACGAGTAGGCTACATTAACAGCCTCCGCATCTACGGATACACCGGCATCGTCATGACGAATTTTAACGAGCTGGCTGGTCCCGGAGCGAGCAGATGTGCTTCCTTAGGGATCAAAGATTGGTCGGTGGCCGATGCGAACAGCACGCTGAAGGGTCGCTTTCTCGATCTTTACAACAAAATCGCCGCAAAATATGGCCGCTACGGAACGGGCAGTCGCGATACGAACCCCAGCACCGTCGCCTCAGCATACGACTGCATCATGCTGTTCAAGTGGGCGATCGAGACTGCCGGCACAACCGATCCCGATGCGGTCACTGCCGTGATCGAGACAAAAGGCGCCCAATACCAGGGCAATTTCGGCGGCGGCTACAAATTCAGCACAACGGATCATGACGGTTTCCGCCCGGAAGACTGTGTGCCGGTGGATATCGTCAAGAAAGTCAATGGTGACCTCTTCATCCAGAGATAATTGAGTTTTCGGCGAAACTACGCCCAACAGGCGTTGTTGCATGGAAGCCGATTTAGGGGGAGAACCCATGGACTTTTGCCGTCCTGACTCCATCCTCCCGTCCACCGATGGCTTCTTGAGTAGGATTTGGAATGAATCTTTCTGCTCAAATCAACATCATGCAACAACGCCTCCTAATTGTCTTTTATTATCTCTTTATTTCATGTAAGATAGATCGACTCAAAGTGGATTAGAACCGTCCCGTGTTTGCCTTTGACTGAAGGAAATAGTGACGGGCAATGCAAGCGGGTACTCGCCTGAAGTCGGAGAATGGCCAACCAGGCAGGTGCCTAAAGAAACTCGGAACGATGAGTGTGGACGATGGATTTTGCCAACGATGAACCGTACATCTTGCAAACCACATTCTTGCATGACTATATTTTTTATAACCTCCCGAGTATTCTGCCAAAATTGTCTTTTCTTATCTCCCTATTTCGTGTAAGATAGAACGACGAAAGGATGACTAGAATCGTCCCTGTGTGCCTTTGACCGAAGGATGTAGTGACGGGCAGTACAAGCGGGTGCTTGCCTGAAGTCAGGGAAGGGCGATCAGGCTGGTGCCTGAAGAGACTCGGAACAACGAGCTGGGTCGGAGCCTGGATTGGGCTAGATCAGACTTTCGGGCTGACATCTTAAAGGAGAGGGACATGAACGAAATTTATCTAATTGGCGCTGCTCGCACGGCCGTCGGAAGCTTCAACGGTTCCCTTGCGAGCCTTTCCGCAATAGATCTCGGCAGAATAGCGGTCGAGGAGGTCCTCCGCCGGTCCGGAGTGAGGGCAGCCGAGGTGGACGAGGTCCTCCTCGGCTGCGTACTGCAGGCGGGTCTCGGTCAGAATGTAGCACGGCAGGTAGCGATCAAGGCAGGCATCCCTGCCGAAAAGACCGCCATGACGATTAACATGGTCTGCGGCTCGGGGCTCCGCGCCATCGCGGCCGCGGCTCAAGAGATCAAGGCCGACGACGCCTCCATGATCGTGGCTGGCGGCACTGAAAGTATGAGCCAGGCGCCCTACCTCCTTAGGGATGCGCGCACTGGCTACCGCATGGGCGACGGATCCCTCGTGGATGAGATGATCTACGACGGCCTCTGGGAGATATTCAATGGCTACCACATGGGGCTCACGGCCGAGAATCTTGCCGCGAAGTTCGACATCAGCCGCGCGGACCAAGACGCTCTCGCCTGCGCCTCACAGAACCGGGCAATCACCGCCATCGAGGCAGGGCGCTTCAAGGCCGAGATCGTACCCGTCCGGGTTCCCCAGAAGAAGGGCGATCCCATCGTCGTGGACCGTGACGAATTCCCCCGATCTGGAGTTACCGTCGAATCGCTCGCGAAGCTCAAGCCCGCCTTCAAGGCGGACGGCACGGTGACGGCCGGCAACGCCTCGGGTATCAATGACGGAGCGGCCGTCATGCTCGTCGCCTCGGCGGACACGGTCAACGCCAAGGGGCTCAAGCCGATGGCACGCATCGTGTCCTACGGCTGGCACGGCGTCGATCCGGCCATAATGGGCTTCGGTCCCGTGGAGGCCGTTCGCCTCGCCTTGAAACGAGCCGGGTGGAGAGTCGCGGATCTCGACCTCATTGAGGCGAACGAAGCCTTCGCCGCCCAGGCTCTTTCCGTGGCACGCGAACTCAAGTTCGATATGGAAAGGGTCAACGTTAACGGCGGCGCCGTCGCCCTCGGCCATCCCATCGGCGCCTCGGGCGCGCGCATCCTCACCACGCTCCTCTATGAGATGGAGCGGATCGGGGCGAAGAAGGGCCTTGCGACCCTCTGCATCGGCGGAGGCATGGGCATCGCGATGTGTGTAGAGCGATGACGCGCTGCACATAAGGCACAGGAGCGCAGCGGGAGGAAGCGTGAAGATTCGAGGCAAGCTTTTCCTAATGAATCTCGTCGCCATTGCTGGATTTGGCGCGATAACCCTCGGTACGGCTCTTTCCGTCAACAACATGCACAAGTTGAATGCCTTGGCGCGAGAAGGCCTGGCCCTGCAGGACGAGTTCCACATCTTCGTCCTGCGGGGCATGGATCTAAGCCTGACGACGAACCTCAAAGACTCCTTCGATAAATGGAAGGATCAGAGAGAGAAATTCCGTTCCCTCTATGAGAACTTCGTCGGTTCTCCTGATTTTCGTACGATTCCGAGTAGCCAAAAAAGGATCGATCGCTTTGCCTTCATGTGGAAGAGCGTGCAGACGAAAAGCGACGACCTTTCGACCCAGATCGCGGGCCTGATAGAGAAGGACGGGGCAGGTGGGACTCAGATTGTCGTCGGTCTCACGCAGGGATATGCTTGGTATGGCGACGTCGGCTTTAATACGGCCTTCAACGATATTACCTCATTGTCGACCATCATCAACGACTTCCTTGCGCCTCCCCTCGCCGACCTCGTTCAGCTTACCTCTGCGCGGGCCCAGGCCTCAGAGAGGACCCTCATTTCGCTGATCGTGGGCCTGGCCATAGCAGTGTCCGCGGCCTCAATCGTTCTCTTCACGCTTTTTGGAAACGGCCTGGTGAGGCGCGTCCGGAGCATCGCTAGGTCCATGGGCAACCTCGAAGCCAAGGATTTTAGCACGCGTCTCGACACGACTGGCGGGGACGAGCTCACCGGCATTGCCTCGGCGATGAACACCTTTATCGACGCTTTTTCCCACATCATAGAGGGGATCAAGGTGGCCGCTGGCGCGGCGACGTACCAGAGGAACGAAGTGGCGAGCGCCATGATCGAGTCCTCGGCCTCCGTCACGGAAATGACAGCCAACATCTCGTCCATCGGGACGAGGGTCCACGACCTCGTCGAGACGCTGGGCGCATCCAACCGATCGGTGCGGAACATCACCGAGAGCCTCGATTCCCTCGCGGCCCGAATAGAGAACCAGTCGGCGCTTATCGGTCGCTCGACTTCGTCTATCGAGCAGATGGACGCGTCGATCAGCAAAGTGGCCGGCATCGTCTCGAAGCGCAAGGGTGCGTCGCGAGAGCTCATTGAGGTGACGCGGAACGGCGGTTCCTTGATCGACGAAACCAATTTGCTGATCCACGAGGTGGTCAGCCAGATTGGCCAGATCAATGAGATCGTTGCGATCATCGACGGCATATCCGGGATGACCGATCTTCTGTCCATGAACGCGGCGATCGAAGCCGCTCATGCGGGTAACGCGGGGCGCGGCTTCGCCGTCGTGGCCGAGGAAATCCGCAAGCTCGCGGATTCGACAGCCGAGAACGCCAAGCGGATAAAGGCGATGATAGGCGCCATATCGGAGACGATCGTCAAAGTCCTTAATAAGAGCGAATCGAGCAAGGCGGGCTTCGAAGCTATCGCCTCCGAGGTAGATTACACCACGGGGGCCATGACCGAAATCTCGATGTCCATGGATGAACTTTCGACCGGTAGCCGGGAGATTATGAGCGCGACCGAGGAGCTCTCGAGCATAGCCACCGAGGTCTCTGATGAGGCCACGCGCATGCATGCGAGTACCGACGGCATATTGCGGGGCATCGCGAGCGTCGAGGAGATCAGTAAGATCGTTCGGACTGGAATGGAGGAGATGGAGGTAGGGACAAAGGAAATGGCGACGGCGATGGCTGCGATGAACGACATGGAATTGAAGAGTCGCGCATCCATCGAGAAGTTGAACGAAGACGTAGCGGGCTTCAAGACTTCGGCTGAGGCACCGGAGGTAGAGACTTCGGGAGAGCTTGGTGAGGAGGACTCGACGCAGCCATGAACAAAGAAAAGATCTCGGCCTTCAACCCTTTTTCGTTCCGCCCAAGTATGCCTTAACGACAGCCTCATTAGCAAGCATTTCCGCTCCGGTGCCCTGCAAAATGATATTGCCGGTCTCCAGAACGTAGGCGCGGTCGGATACCTTCAGCGCGCTATTCGCCATCTGCTCCACAAGAAGGACGGTGATTCCGGAATCTCGGACGTTCTGAAGCAGCTTGAAGACCTCCGCCACGATAATGGGCGCGAGTCCGAGCGACGGTTCGTCCAGAATCAGAAGTTCCGGATCTGTCATTAGGGCGCGGGCGATCGCCAGCATCTGCTGCTCGCCGCCGGAAAGCGTCCCGCCCAACTGGTTGCGGCGCTCTCCCAGGCGCGGATACAGCGAATACATCTCCTCCTTCTTCAGGTCGATTCGCTTCTTATCCGACACCGCATGCGCACCCAGGAGCAAATTCTCCTCGACGGTATGCTTTGGGAATATCTGACGGCCTTCGGGAACCAATCGAATGCCGTCCCGCACCAGTCTGTCCGCCTTGGAGGCATTGATCGCCGCGCCCTTGTAGTCGATGGCCCCCTTCGCGCAGCGGTGGAGGCCCACGACGGTATTCAGTATCGTGCTCTTGCCGGCGCCGTTGGCGCCCAGGATCGTCACGATTTCCCCCCGCTTGACCTCCAGAGAGACATCGTGAACGACCTCGGTCTTGCCATAGGAAATCGACACATTCTCCAGCTTCAGCATGCGTTGTCCTCTTCGCCGAGATAGGCCCTTCGCACCTCGGGATTAGGTGCGATCATTTCCGGTGTACCCTCCGCGATTTCTTTGCCATAATCGAGTACCGTAATGTAATCGGAGATTTCCATGACCAAGCTCATATGATGCTCGATCAGGAGTACGGAGATCCCGGCGTTCCTGATTTTCGTTATCAGACCGGAGAATTGCTCGGTCTCGGTTTCCGTCAGTCCCGCGCAGGGCTCGTCTAGAACCAGCAGCTCAGGTTTCATGCAGAGCGCTCGGGCGAGCTCCAAGAGCTTCTGCTGCCCGGAAGACAGGCTGCCGGGAGCGTCGTTGAGTTTCTCGCCAAGGCCGATCACCCGCAGGTAATCCATGGCCGCCTCGTAGGATGCGCGCTCCTCGCGGCGCATTTTCCTCGTGCGGAACAACGCTCCTAAGAGATTGTGCGAATACGATAGCCTCTCGCCGACCACGACATTGTCGATCACGGACATGCCGGCAAACAGCCGAACATGCTGATAGGTGCGGGAGACGCCTTTGTGAATCAAGTCCCACATGCGGATACCGGTGATGTCATTTCCGTTGAACTCAACCGCACCTGCGGTGGGCCTTTCGATACCCGTGATCATATTGACGGTCGTCGTCTTGCCGGCACCGTTCGGACCGATCAGGGAATGTATCGTTCCGCGCTTGACGGTCATATTCAGCGCGTTGACCGCCGTCAGTCCGCCATAGCATTTGGTGAGACCCCTTATGGTCAGGATGTTCTCGGTATCGCAGGTCGACGACACCTTGTGATCGCTGAGGTTGAATACGCCTTTGCGGCTGTCCTCATCGACGAAGATGTTGTCGTCGATCTCATGGAAGAACTTTTTCGCGGTGCCGACCAAGCCACCTGGCAGCACCTGCGTCAGGACGACCAGCAAGAGGCCATAGACAATCTGCTTCAGATCCGGAGAAGCATTGAAGAACTCCGGGATGATGGTCGCGATAGCGGCGCCGATCACCGGTCCGCTCAGCGTTCCGGAGCCGCCGACGACGACCATCAAAAGTACGAATAGGGAAAAACTGAATCCGAAGGAGTCGGGGCTGAGATAGCCGATAAAGCTCGCATACACTGCTCCGGCGAGGCCGGAGAGGCCCGCGCTGAACAGAAATCCGAACACTCGGTAAAGCGGGTAGTTGATGCCCAGACCGCCCGCAGTGATTTCGTTGTCGCGCATCGCCTTGAAATCTCGACCCCAGCGACTCTTCACAAGATTCCGCTGGAACACAAGGCAGAGTACCATCACGACGAAGATGGCGTAATACTTGCCTCTCAGGTCGAGCGGCAGGCCGAGAATCTTCCATCTAGCGACATTAAACCCCACCGAGCCGCCGGTGGCACTTTGCCAGCCAATCATGATTTGCTGCATGATCTCCAGCACGCCTATGCTCACCAGAGCGAGGTAATCGCCCTTGACCTTGATGGCCGGAATGGAGACAACGAGACTGACGAGACTGGACACGAGAATCCCGCACAGGACCCCGACGCCGAACGGCATGCCGTATCTCGTAATCGCGACGGCGGACGCGTAGGCGCCGACGCCGAAGAGGGCCGCGGCGGAAAACGTCACCATGCCGCAATAGCCCAAGGCGATATTGTAGCCAATCGCGAGAATGACATAGATGAACACTAGAGAAGCAAAACGTATATAGTAGTTCCCTGCCGACTGGGGGAGGATCAGGCTGGCGAGCAGCAGAAGGCCCCATGAGCCGTTGAACAGGGCACTATATCTTTTCTTTGCCTGAGCGGCCTTTCGAGAAGAATTTCGCACCGAGTATTCCTCCTGGCAGGAAAACTATCACGATGATCATGACGAAGAAGCTAATGGCGTCCTTATAGGCGGCGGGAAGGAATGAGCCGATGAGCGCCTCGATCAGGCCGAGGGATATCCCGCCGATGAAGGCCCCTTGGGTATTGCCCAGGCCGCCGATCAGGGCCGCGGCGAATCCCTTCAGTCCGATGAAGGACATCATGTTGTAGCTCGCGAAGGTGATAGGCGCGATCAAGGCGCCGCTGATGGCCGCGACTACGCCGGCCAGGCCGAAGCAGAACAGGACCGTTGTCTCGCTCTTGATGCCCATCAGTCGCGCGGTATCACGGCGGAACGACACCGCCCTGACCGCCCTGCCGAACCGGGTTTTTTGAATGAGAAGCTGGTACGCGAGGCCGACCGCCAGAGAGATCACGATCATCATGATTTCGTGCAGCATGATGTTCGCGCCGAGAAAGTGGACGACCTTTCCGTTGAACAGATAGGGATAGGGCTGAGGTTCGGTACCGAAATACATCCTGGCGGCGTTGTCGATGATGATCGAGGCGCCGAACAGCGTGACGATCCACCCGATATTCGTCGAAAGTCTGCCCAGCTTTTCCACACAGGTCTTGTAAATCAACATGTTCACGAGAACGTTGATGACAACGGCGATCAGGATGGCGGGCACATACGAAAGGTGAAAATACGCCATGCACCAGTAGCTCGTCATTGCGGCGAGCATGATGACCGAAGCATGAGCGAAATTGATGATCTCGGTCGTGGAAAAGACCATGCCGATCGCCAGCGCCATCAGTGCGTAGATGCTGCCGTTTGCCAGTCCGAAAATTAACTGTTGCACCTCGTTGCCCTCTCCCTTGCATGCAGTCTTGAAATGGCGTCAAGTTCTTCAGCTCCGGTCAGTCAGGTGTTGGCGGCACCGCTTACAATAAGGACTTGGCCGCTGACAAAACTCGCATCGTCGCTCGCCAGGAAAGAGACCACACTGGCGATCTCCGAGGGCTCGCCCAGCCGCCCCAGGGGGATAGTCTTCAGGTATTCCGCGATGATCTCTTTTGGCACTGCCTGGAACATGTCCGTGTTGATAAATCCGGGGGCGATGCAGTTCGCGGTGATGTTCTTCGGGCCGCCCTCGCGCGCCAGAGTCTTGGTGAAGCCGATCAAGGCGGCCTTGGACGCAGCGTAGTTCGCCTGACCCGCGTTGCCGAACGCCGAAGTCGATGAGATGTTGACGATACGGCCATACCTCCGCTCGCGCATATGGGGGACCACGGCGTGGCAGAGGTGATAGGGGCCGCCTAGATTGATATTCAGGACAGCCTCCCAGTCGGCGGTATCCATCTTGTGGAACATCTTATCGCGCGTGATGCCTGCGTTATTGACGAGGATATCGATGGCGCCAAAGCGCTTCAGCGTGGCCTGGACGGCCTCGTTAACCTGATCCTCCTTGGAAACGTCGCAGGTTATGGCAAGGACGCGCTCCCCGGAGGGATCCAGCTCGGCAGCGGCCTTTCCCACCAATTTCCGATCATAGTCTAGGAGCGCGAGGCCCGAAACATGATCCTTAAGCATCCGCTTCGCAATAGCCGCCCCGATCCCCTTCCCGGCGCCGGTCACAATTGCATATTTCCCCGTCAAATCACCCATGGTGGATAACCTCCTTAAATCCAAACCCTCTCCTCTCTCTGTCGGATCGGCCCAGGGGGCATGACCCCGACATAGATCCATTCCGGTCGGGGCTGACGCCTCGCGTGCGCTGGTCTTGGTATCGCGTAAAGCTCGACTACCTCAAGATCTGAAGATCGCCATTGACTTTGTCCGCGATATCCACAGGCACACAGTCTTCCGGGCGGAAACCATCATGGTCCGTCGCGCTGAACTTATAGGAACTACCGAAATAGCCTTGGTATTTGGAGCCTTGTGTCTCGATCGCGACCTTGACCGCATCGGGATCGGTGCTGCCGGCAGTCACGATCGCCCACTTGAGCAGCATCACACAGTCATATGCGGCTGCGACGTGGTAGGGGTTCGTATCGCGCTTGCCCGGTCCGTATGCACCGTATTTGGCCACGATTTTGTTATAGAGATCGAGGAAACGACCCTTCAGCGTGCTGTTCGCATTGGCCACCGCCCAATCTTTGACCCCCAAGGAGGCGCATCTGCTCGCCCCCGGACCGGCCAGCTCCTTGAAATTCGTCATGCCGATGCCGGTGTAACCGTAGATGTGAAGCTTGTAGATGTAACCTATACGCTCCAGGGACTTGACTATTTTTGCGCCATCGGCCCCCAGCGTCCAGAACAGAGCGCAGTCCGCTCCTGCATGCTTAAGGCTCTCGGCGACGGGGGACATGTCTGGATCGTCGGATTGATAGGTCACCTGCGCAACAGGCGTGACCCCGTACTGAGCGCAGTACTTCACCATGCCCGTCATTCCATCGACGCCCAACGCGGAGGTATCGGCCACGAGGGCGATTTTCTTGTAACCACGCCGCTTCGCATTCAAAACAAGGGCATTCGCCTGTAGGCCGTTGGGAATGAAGACACGGAATGCATACGGGTACTTCGCGGCGTCGATGATGGTGGTGCTGGTGGCGATTGACGTGATGCTGACAATCTTGTTGTCTTGTAGGAAGGGAATCACCGTCGCGCCGGGCGTGGAGTTGGTCGTACCGACCAGGAAATTGATGCCTTCCCTGTCGATCAGCTCCTGGGCGGCGGTCAGAGACTTGGTGGGATCAGCCTCGTCGTCGCGGTAGACCGCCTTGACTTCGCGGCCGAGGACGCCGCCTGATGCGTTGATTTCGTCGACCGCCAATTCGACGCCCTGTTGCTGTGCCTTCCCGAGCGAGGCGGAGGAGCCGCTCATGGCACCCAAGACACCGATCACGATAGGCTTAGAGGCGGGTGCGGCTCCGAGGCTTAGGATCGTAGCCAGTGCAAGAATCGAACCCAACAGACCTTTCCTTTTCATGCGCTCCTCCCCTTGTGTGTAATCTCTATTGCGACGGGTTAATCCCGTTCAACAACCAAAGAAAATCCCTGCCCTTCGCCGAGACCTTTCTCTCGCAATTCGAAGCGGGGGCATCAGGCTGTTTCCAGCGGAGGTGATTTTCTCTGTCGCTTTTCCCGCGGTGATGATCATGGGATGATCTCCAATCTCCAACTGGGAACCGCCAAAACCCACCCAATTCTGGCCACGGATAGCATGGCAGATTCTCGCATGGTCCAACCGCCTCCCTATGCAAAATAGCGCAAATCCATTCCCGCAAATATCTCAAATTGTTGTATGTTATTCTTTATAATTCGGACTAGAAGACAGCCAAATGACAATCTCAAAGCTGCCTCTTTTCCATATATATCACGCAATTTCCACGCTGTAAAGATAAATTATTTAGGTTCATTCTCTTCGTTTATTCATACAAAATTCGTTCGTAATTGTTGTTTATTATTATTTCGATCAGTGTTATATACGTCACCTCCCACGTGGTTCCCCGTGGCTCACCATAGAGGCATGCGCAAGAGTCAGAAGTGCAGGATTGAATGAGTCACATTCGGCAGCCTTTTGCTACTCGTAGCAAAAGCTAACCTAGAGCTACCTCATCATGATGCACAATTCTCAATGATCAACGACGGAAACAAACCAATCGAACGCCTTCGGGAATGCTCGTGGTGACAGAAGTCACTTCGCGATCGAACGCGGACCGTAGGTGACCCCACCGGTGATCTCGAGCGTGGTGCCATCAATCGCTTCGTTGAGCATGACAAAGGCAATTGCGTGCGCAATCTCCTCTGGTCGAACCAGTCTGGCGATATGAACGTCGCTCAGAATCGCATTGAGGGCGTCCTGATTCATGCCTTTGAGCAGCGCAGTTTCGACATATCCTGGTGCGATACCGACTGTCCGGATATTGCGGATATTCCGCATATGGAATTCTCCCGCAAAAATCCGCGGCCATATGCCGACAGCGGCCTTGGAAGATGAGTAGTTTATCTGACCGACCTGCCCCACCCTGTTCACCGAGGATATGGTGAAAAGGACTCCCTGCCAGCCGCCGTCGACCAAGCGCGCCGCGGCTTCGCGCAGGGTGATGAAACTTCCGACAAGGTTCACCTCTATAACGCTGCGAAACTGGGCAGTATCCATCACCTTTTTGACCTTCCCAGTTTCCCTATCGGTATTAATGACAAGTCCGTCTCTTATGATGCCCGCGCAGGGAACTACTACATTGATCCGTCCGAAAGCCGATATTGCCGCGTCCATGAGCGACGCAACCTCTTCATCCTTCGTGACGTCGACCTTCCGGCCCTCGACCTTGCCGCCCGCATCGGCAATTTCAGAAGCGACGCGACGGACCTCATTCTCCGCTATATCGCCAATGACGACGCAGGCGCCTTCCGACGCGAGATATTTCGCGACCGCCTCGCCTATGCCGTTCGCGCCCCCGGTAATGACTACAACGCTCTCTTTGACCTGCATGCAGCTTGCTCCTTTCTATCCTTGATCCCTGTCGGCGGCAAATAGAAACCGGCGTCCATGAGCGGCCTCGGTTTCGACCCACATCTGCCCTTGAAATCGCTCATCGCGGTCGTACCGTGGCGCCCATAATTCCCTGCTGAGCTTAATTGCGCTTTCAATCCCGCTCGAGAAGGCAGGAGAACCCCTGACCGCCGCCACAGCAGAATGTTATGAGCCCTCTCTCTAGGTCGTGCTCTTGCATGTGCCGTACCGCCCTCGCCGTGAGAATTCCGCCCGATGCCGCATTCGGGTGCCCTATGGCGATCGCCCCACCGTTCGGATTCAGCTTTTCTTCGTCGATTTTCAATTCTTTGATGCAGGCGATGGACTGCGCGGCGAAGGCCTCGTTCATCTCGATGATATCGAAGTCGTCGATTTTGAGACCCGTCCTCTCCATGAGCTTTCTCGTTGCGTATACGGGCCCGATGCCCATTATATTGGGATCCACCCCGGCGGAAGCAAAGGCGGTCACCTTCGCGAGAGGGCTTAGCCCGAGCTCTCTCGCTTTGCGGGCGCTCATCAGGAGTATTGCCGAGGCGCCGTCGTTCATGGGAGAGGAGTTGCCCGCCGTAACGACGCCGTCCTTCAGCAGGATGGGTTTCAGCCTGCCCAATGCCTCGATGGTGCTGTCGGCGCGGACGCATTCGTCGCTTTTGAAGACAATCGGATCACCCCTTTTCTGTAGAATTTCGATCGGAAAGGTTTCTCCATCGAAGAAACCTCTCGCCCATGCCGCCGCGGCCTTCTTATGGCTGTTCAGCGCGAACTCGTCGCATTCTTCCCGCGAGATGCCGTATTTCTTCGCGAGGTTTTCCGCCGTGATGATCATCGGCGGGTCTCCGACGGTATCGGACGAGACCTTCAGCGGCGCCATTTCCAAGGCGGCGGGATATGCGCCGTCGGGCCTCTTGAGCATGAACGGCTGCTTGGAATAGCTCTCCACTCCGCCGGCTAAAACGATCTCTGCAGCGCCGCTCATTATCAAGCTCGCCGCCAAGGCGACCGCGTCGAGCGAACTGGCGCACTGCCTGTTGATGCTGATTGCCGGGACCGAGATCGGAAATCCGGCCTCGAGCACCGCTATCCGGGCCAGATTACCCCAATTGTAGTCGAACAGGTTGGCGAAAATGACTTCATCGATCTTCACAGGGTCGATTCCCGATTTTTCGACGACCTTCTTCATCGCCATGCTACCTAAAACCGGAGCCTCGAAAGACGCGAGCGCCTGCCTGAACTTCCCTACTGGCGTCCTGGCTACCTCGACTATCACGGCATCCATCAGCTTATTCATTCTCGCAACACTCCCTTCAAAGACTGTCTAGCGGTCGATAATTCGCTAATTGCTCAACGCCAAAAGCGCGAAATCTATCTTCTTCCCTCCGAGCGTGGCAGCGGTGATGGGATTGGCGCTCGCCTCTCGCCAATAGAAGCTCTGGGATTTCAGGTGCTTCCTGTACTGTCCGGGGGGAATCATCACATGCTTGGTGAACACCCTGTTAAAGTGAGTGATATTCACGAACCCCGTCTCGGCGCTGATCTGCGACAGCGACAGATTGGTATACGTGAGGAGCTCCACCGCCTTTCGAATCCGAATGATCATAAGGCATTCGAAGATGGTGACGGTGGTCTCTTTCTTGAAGAGGCCGCAGAAATAGCTTTTTTTCAAAGACGTTTGGGCGACAATATCCTCCAACGATAGCCTCTTCGTGTAGTTGTCCTCCAGGAACCTGATCGTATCCCTCACCGGCGCTGAGTAGGCCGACACTTCTATATACTTCGACGGCGAGTGCCGCTCGCGCCTTTTCTTCGCCGCCAGCTTGAAGAGGATCGCGTAGAGATAGGTGACCATGATCTCCTCGGATCCCGGCGTCGAATTACTGGTCTCGTCGAATATCTCCTTAAGGAGCTTTCCTGAGAAATCATCGTTCTGCACCACGAGGCCGATATCGGCGCACATTTCCTTCACCCCATTTGAGAACGACGAAAACTTTACTTCGAAGTAATAGCCCGTCTCCTCGCCGATTTCGGTGAAGGAATGGACGCTGTTTGTGGGGATCAGGATCGTGTCCCCTACCCCGGCGGTGAAACTCCGGCCTTCGACCGTGAACTCGTAGCTGCCCCGAATGATATGATCCAGCTGATAGTAGGGATGCGAATGCGCCTTGTACGAATCCCCGACCTTCATCTTCGTCATCACGGAAATCAATATCTTGATTTCCTGGCGTGTTTGATCAAATCCGCCCGCCGTCGATTCCGCCATCATATTCCTCTTCTGCGCGGCTTGGTGTCGACGGCTTCGGAGAGGTCCACCCTCGCGTGCCGCTGTAGCACCTCCATGCCGATGGCCAGGAGAAGGATTATGCCTTTTAGGACCATCTGCCAAAAATCGTTTACGCCCAGGATCGTAAGCCCGTTGAAGACAACGTTAAGAACGAGAACGCCGAGCATGGCCTGGTACATCTTGCCTTGACCGCCGATGAGAAGGACGCCGCCGAGGACACAGGCCGTAATGCAGTCGAAGGCGTAGGTCGAGCCCGTGTTCGCGGTTGCGATCATGGTGCGCGACATGAGTATGATCGCGCCCAGCCCGATGAAGACTCCGGCCAGCATATGCGCGAACAGGGTATTCTTTTTCACATCTATTCCGGCGAGGTAGGCGGCCTCCCGGTTGCCTCCGATCGCGTAGACGTATCTGCCGAAATACGTTTTGGCGAGAATAAATCCCGAAATTACCGCGCATATTGCGAATATCAATATGATGCTGGGAATGACCCCGAAAAGCTGGTACTGGGAGATTTTCTTGAACGCGGCCGGGAACCCATATAAGGTGGCCGCTCCATTATAAAGAAAGCCGATCCCGGTCCAAATATACATTGTGCCCATCGTCACGACGAAGACGAAGGTATGAAGGAGTTGGGCTAATATCGAGTTGAGGGCGCCGGTCAAAGCTCCGATGATGAGCGCGATAAGCACTACAATCCAAATAGGATAGCCGGCATTGAGCATTTTCCCGCATACTAGCGTGATCAGCGCGACGCGAGGACCTATGGATATGTCGATATCGCCCATTATGAGGAGGAGCGTAACGCCGCAGGACAGCACGCCGATGACGCTGGCTTGCTTTAGGATGTTAAAGAGCGTCGTGCTCGTGAAGAAGGTAGACGGCGAGCTGATCGAGAAGGCGGCTGACAATAGGATGAGAAGCGCGAACATGCCGTAATTTTTCCAGAAAAGCAGAAGTTTATTCATGTCATAAGTCTCCCTTCTCTTAGACGGTAAGGCCCGATGCCAAGGTCAGGATGCGCTCTTGATCGAATTCTTCGCGCTCGAGGATCCTCACTAACCTGCCTTCGCACAGCACCGCGATCCTATCCGATAGGCCTATGACCTCCTCCATTTCGGAGGATACCAAGAGTACGGATTTCCCCTCGTTGACCAGCTGCCGGAGAAGGCCGGACATCTCCTGCTTTGCCCCCACGTCTATGCCGCGGGTCGGCTCGTCGAAGATCATGATCCGGGCGTCCGTGGCGAGGACCTTGGATACGACGACCTTCTGCTGATTTCCGCCCGAGAGGTTCGCCACAATCTGCTCGATGCTCGGTGCCTTCGTCCTCAGCTTAGTCATATACTCGAGCGCTAGGCTCTTCTCTTTCTTCGTATTTACGATGACGCCGTATTTGACCAGTTTCTTCCTGATGGAACCGATGCTGGTATTCCACCTGATCGTCATCGCCAGGAATACACCGTGCCGCTTCCTATCCTCGGGTATCAGCCCTATTCCTCTCCTAAGGGCGACGGTCGTATTCTTGATCTCGACCTCTTTGCCGTCGAGGAGAATCTTACCGGCTGTCTTCTTGGCCGCTCCGTACAGCATCTGCATCGTCTCCGTCCGCCCGCAGCCGAGGAGACCGGCAAAGCCCAAAATCTCGCCTTCATGAAGCGTGAAGCTGATATCCCTGACGCCGTTTCCCGTCAGGCCCTCGACTCGGAGTATCTCCTCGCCGATCGGCTTCTCCCGCATCGGGTATTTCCCCTTGAGCTCGCGGCCGACCATGTACCGGATGAGCTCCTTCATGTTCGTTTCCGAGACGTTCAAGGTCGCGATGTACTGGCCGTCGCGCATGACGCTCACCCTGTCGGCGAGCCTGAAGACCTCTTCGAGGCGGTGGGAAATATAGATGACAGTGATCCCCTGCTCCTTCAGGCTCCTGACGATCTTCACCAGCTGCTCGACCTCGTTGGTCGTGAGGGGCGCTGTGGGCTCGTCCATGATCAATAGCCTGATTTCCTTAACGAGCGAGCGCATGATCTCGACGATCTGCTGGCGCCCTATCGAGAGCTCGGATACGGACTTCTGCGGCGGTATGACGACGCCTATCTTCTTCATGGCCTCGACCGCTTTTCTGTTCATATCCTTAAAATCGACGGCCACGCCATTGCCCGAATAATTGCCTAGGAAAATGTTCTCCGCGACTGAGAGGGCAGGGATGAGGGTGAACTCCTGATAGATGACCCCGATGCCTATATGGGACGACATCTTCGGATCCAGGCGGTAGTGTTCCCGCCCCTCGAAGATGATACGGCCCTTATCGGGCACGACCGCACCCGTGATCGCCTTGATCAAAGTCGACTTCCCCGCGCCGTTCTCGCCGACGATCGCGTGAATCTCGCCCCGCTTGAAGCTCATGCTGACATTGTCGAGCGCGACAACGCCGGGATAGGCCTTTTGTAAATTCACGATCTCGAGGATAGTATCCGACATCGTCCGCTCCCCTTCCGCCCTCGTCCGGCTCAGCCCGATCCCTCAGCTTGCCTCGAAGCAGATGCCGGGCATTTTTTTAAGGTCCTTCGAAACCGGGACCGCGAAATCCAGTAGGTCCAGGATATCCTTCTTCAGGTCGAGCCCCGGGGCGATCTCGACCAGCTCGAGTCCGACTCCGCCAAGCTTGAATACACAGCGCTCCGTGACGTAAAGGACCGTCTTGCGATTCCCGAACTCCACGCCGGCGTTCATGGTAATGCACTCCACGCTCTTGACGATTTTCTTGTCGTTTCCGTCATAAGGAACCAGCTTCCCGCCTTCGGACATGTAGCCCGATCCACGCATGAAAGGGAAGCAGAATATCAGCTTCTTCGCGGAATGGACGATGAAATTGAAGCCGCCGACCCCTGCGAGATAGGATCCCTTCTTGCAGACGTTCACGTTCCCGTCGGCGTCTATCTCTAGGGCTCCCAAGAAGCCAATATCAAGTCCGCCGCCCTCGTAGAACCGGAATTGGGAGGCCTGATCGTAGACGGAGTCCGCGTTCATGGACACGCCGAACACCGACGGAAGCTGCACGCCGCCGATGATTCCGGTCTCGGTCGTCATGACGATGGAGCTTACGTCGATCCCGAGACTCATCGCCTCGCCCGAGATCATCTGCGGGATGCCGATCCCGATGTTGACGACGGCCTCCGGGCGCAGCTCCATCGCTGCCCTTCTCGCTATGACCTTCTGTGCGATCGCCCTCTTGTGGACGCTATTCTTCGTCTCGCTGCCCAGGATCGCCTGTATTTCCTCATCGCCGCATCGAGCCTCGTTCGAGAAATACGGACTGTAGGCCAGGTGCGGGGCGGTCTGCACGTGGTCGGGATCGACAATGATCGCGTCCACGAGGAAATGCGGGACGTGGACGAGGCGCGGATTGATGCGCTCCTCCTTCAGGGCTTTTACGAAAACGATGAGCTTACCGCCCTTGTTCTTGACCGCCATGGCGGCGGCGAGGGCGTCGTTATTGGAGGGTTCCGCTTGGAATGTGATATTGCCCTTCGGGTCAGCGTAGCTCGCCTTCAATACGGTGACGTCGGGTCGGATCATCTTGAACCAGAGATATTCCTCGCCGCCCAGCACCCTGAGCTCGACCAGGTCCTCGGTCTCCATCCCCACGTTGAGCTTGCAGCCCTCGCGGCGCGGATCCTGCTGGGTGCCGAGCCCGACCTTGGTCAGGTAGCCGTCCTTGCCGGCGACGCACTCGCTCGCCATGATCGACAGCACGCCCTGGGAAATATTATAGCCCTCTATCTGGTTGCTCCTGATGAGGGGGAACAAGGCCTGATGATAGCCCATATGCCCGCCGATCACGCGCCTCACGAGGCCCTTATGGGTAATGTACTCGAAATAGTTGTAGCCCGGCAGATCGGTACTCGGCGAGCCCTCGGAGAGGATGCACAGGTCTCGCGGGTGCCCGGTCGACAGGAACGAAGAGCCTATGTTCTTCAATACCTTTGCGGAGGAGCACACGAGCGCCGTCCCGGCGATCTGCACGATCGCTCCGTCCGGTATCAGCTTGACAGCATCGTCCGCGGACATGAGCTTCGTCTTCAATGAATCGGTCATGACTACACCTTCCCTATTGCGCTTTCCCGTATCGCGCGCCGTCAATGAATCGGCCCGCCGGGCTATCTCAGATGCTGGAATAGAGTATGTTCAGCATGTACGGCTCTATCAGTCTTTTCGGGCTCCGTATGGTATGCTGCGCCACAAAATACGATAGCCGGTTGGCGGGGTCGATGAGGTCCTGTACGCCGCCGAGGCCGCCCCAATAGAAAGAGCCCTCGGGAACGAGCCTGCACGCGGCCGTTGAATCGGTTATCACAGCGGTTCCCAGTCCGTATCCGACGCCGTCGGACAGCACCATGCGCTTAAAGTCCTCGAGGCACTGCCCTTTTAATTGATTCCTGCGCATTAGATTGATCGTATTCTCGGCTATGATCCTTTCGCCGCTCGCGCCGACGCCTCCACAGGCGAGGGCGTCCGCGAATAGAATGTAATCCTCGGTGGATGATATGAGTCCTCCGCCGCCGCTCTCGTGCCGCAGGCCGGCTGCGCCGAGGCAATCGGTGCTTATCCGAGAAACTGAGCGCGCGTCGTTGTCGTACTCGTACTGGGGAGCGATCCTTCCGCGCATTTCCTCGGGTATGGGAAAGCCGGTATCGCCCATCCCCAGAGGATCGAAGACATTCTTTCTCAGGTACTCTCCGAAGGGCATCCCTGCGACGACTTCAATGACCGCTCCGAGGACGTCATGGCAGTAGCCGTAATTCCATCCTTCGCCCGGCTCGAACAGTAGGGGCTCCTTCGCCAGGGCCTTGACGAAGTCCCTTGTAGAGAAATCCCCGCCGGTTTCGGCGATCAGTTTCCGCATTTCCGGCGTGTCCAGCTCGTAGCTGAGGCCGGCGGTCATCGTGAACAGATCGAGGATCCTGATCTGCCGTTTCGCCGCTCCGATGACGAAGGCGCCGTACTTCACCTTCACGTCCTTGAATTCGGGCAGGTAGGCATGAAGAGGATCGGTCAGGAGGAGCTTTCCGCGCTCGAGAAGCTGCATGGCGGCCGTGCAGGTGATGATTTTCGTCGCCGAATAAATGTTGTAAAGCGCGTCGTCCGAGACCGGTAGGCGGTTTTCTATATCGGAGTATCCGGCCGCATAGCGGAAAATCTCTCGATGATCCTTGTATACGATACAGTCGATGCCCGATACGCCCAACCGGGGTATCGTATCCATAAAGTCCCTAAGATCGCTGAAGCCTGCCATCTAGTTCCTCTCGAGAATTCCGTCCTGCCGCGGATGCAGTATGGGCGGGAACGCGCGATTCGCGCCCCCGCCGTCATACCGGAATGATCACTTGCTCTTCGGCGTGTAATACTTCTTCACGTTTTCGGGAGTCACGGTCAGGTAGTAGTTCGAGAGGGCGGTCCCGAGCCAATCGTAATCGGCCTTGTCGAACTGGATGAGCTTGTCCTGCTTCGCGGCGCCGACAAGAATAGGTATGAGTTCGCAGAGCGCCTCGCCGGACTGATAGTGATCGATAAAGGATGAGCCCTGGACGCAACCGCTCGGGCTGTCCCGATACATCAGGGCCATAACGGCTCCGGTCGCGTCGAATCCCCAGAGGCTTAAGTGGCTCGAGTGCTTGTAGGTGCCGCTGGTGACCGCCTGATAGGCGCCGGTCACGTCGTTGTCGATCTGCCCGATTATCACTTCCGTCTCGGGATGGTCGGTAAGCACCGTCTCGGTCTGTGTCAGGCAGGGGGCTTCCATGTTGGCTTCATACTCCCCAATCAAGGTAAACCTGCCGTCCTTCTTAAGCACATCGAGTGCGCCCGTAATGCGCGCGTGCTGATCGACGGCCTGGGCCATCTTGTAAACGACCACAGGTATGGTCTTGAGTGTCTTGAAGTAGGCGGCGTTCTTGTTCACGTACTCTGCTATCGATTTGCCCAAGACCGTTCCGGCATTGTAATAGGAGGTCCCCAGGTAGTAGTGGCCGCTCTTCGTGTCCGGAGAAAAGGCATATGAGAGAATGGGCACATGATACGTGTCCCATATATCGCCCAGAAGCGGCGTTATGGCCGCCGGCGTTATGGGGTAAAGAACGACGATGTCGTATTTGCGGGAGGCGAGCTCCGACTCGAGCGTAGATATCAGGTCGCTGTCCGTCATCGTGGGTGGCCCCATCAGGTCTATGTGTATGCCCCGCTTTTCCATTATGGGCTTCCATACCGCGTACGAGTCCGGGAAATACTCGGCTGCGGTCGTGCAGACCAGATAAAGGACGTTGATGTCGCCCTTGTATTTGAAATCCTTATACTTTTCCAGGAATGGTATGGCGGTGTAGCCGCTCCCCTTGGTCCCTTGCGAAGCGCTTTGCCCGCTGGCTAAGGGCAGCAGACCGAACAGCATCACGAGAGTGGCCAGATATGCATAAGCCCTTTTCACGTCCTTTTCCCTCCTTCCTTCGCTTGCTGCGTCTACGGCAAGCAATAAACCAAGAAACTTATCAATTTCCAAGACAAGTAGATACATCAACTTTTAACATTTCAATGGTGAAATGATAGCACCAAGTTGAGGACTGTCAAGCAATATAATTGCAAATTATGCCCATTATTTAACATATTTGAGAAATATGGGATAATTTTTTCTATTTTCCTTTTTCTTGACACTACCTATATAATTGGATAATATTTCTCAATATTCCAGCGACACGGTCTCGCTTTGCGACGAGTGCAGCGCTAGAACGAGCGGATCAGAAAAGGAGGCAAGCTCATGATGAGAATGTTCCTTTTAGATTGCGGTATCATTCAATTGCCGCGCTCCGCTATCATCCAGGATGCCGGGTCGCAAGGCGACCCCACAGAGCTACTGCCGCTTCCGATAGAGGCCTTTTTATTAGAGCACAATGATGGCTGGATACTTTTCGATTCGGGTTGCGATCCGGATGGAATAAGCGGCAACTGGCCTGAAGACTACCGCAAGATTCCATTCGAGGGGAAATACCTTCCCGAGAGGCTCAAGGCCTTGGGAGTGAAGCCCGACGATATACGGTATGTCGTCGCCTCGCACTTGCACTTCGATCACGCCGGATGCCTGCATTTATTTAAGCGGGCGCGTATTTTCGTGAATCAAGCAGAATTGGACAAGACTCGATATGGATTTGAAAATCGACTCGACATAAATGCGCATCTTGGATCGGATATCGAGAACTGGAATAGGGCGGATTTGACATGGGAAAAAATACCCTCGGATGTGAATACGCGAAAGCTGGTCGATGGAGTAACAATCCTTAATTTCGGATCCGGCCATTCGTGGGGAATGCTGGGCCTAATGGTCGAGTTGCCATCGAGCGGCAATTATTTCCTCGTATCCGATACGATTTACGCCAAAATTAACCACGGTCCGCCGGAACGACTGCCCGTGATGATCTCGGATATCGACGGATACCGCAAGACGGTAAAAGTCATAGAGTCATACGCTTCTAAGTATAACGCGACAATCGTCTATGGCCACGACTTGGCACAGTTTACATCATTGCTTGAGAAACCCGGCGGATGCATGGAATAGGGCTTTTTGTGTGTTCCGTTCAATTCTGTCAGGCGTTTTAGAGTTATTCTGCCACTTGCCTACATCATGCTAACTGCTGAACAGGAGTTTGCTCAAGTGGTGTCGGCGCGCAGTTTGAACTGACGGAATAGGGGTAGATTTTCGCACAGTCTTTAGGGCTGAATCATAAGATTTTCGGATTGATTTGACCAGTTATGTTACGCTTAACATGACTGTCCGATACGGAATGCGTAAGCCCGATCCACTCCTGGCTTTGTGGATCGGGCTTACCGTCACGAATGTCATATGCAATATGAATCGGACAGAACACTGGGACCCGCACTGGTACGTCGTTCGATAAGTTCGAAGTGGGATAAAATGCGGCTGCATCCTTGGACAACCCAGCCTTCGAGGCGCGGTCCTCGCTTGCCGTGGCCCTCCCTCCCCCCTATACTTTCGGAATGGTCGGCACTCTCAGGAGCTTTTCGGAAGCCGTCGCGGCGGCGCCCAACGGGCTGCGCGTCTGCGTCATCGGCGGCGGCGGGACGGGAGCGGCCCTCGCCTACGATCTGGCCCTCCGCGGCTTTTCCGTGACCCTCGTCGAAAAAGGGGAGCTCACGAGCGGCACCACCGGCAGGCACCACGGACAGCTTCATTGCGGCGCGCGCTACGCCCTGGACGATCGAGCCATCGCCCGGGAGTGCATGGAAGAGAGCGAACTCCTCCTGCGGCTCGCGCCCGAAACCATCGAATACAACGGCGGGATCTTCGTGGAGCTGACCGAGGAAGACCGGGCTCTCGAGGCGGCCTTCGTCGATGCCTGCGCGGAATCGGGCATACCGGCGAAAAGGCTCTCCCCGCGGGAGGCCTTGGCCCTGGAGGGCGCGATCGAGCCCTCGATCCTCGGGGCGGTCGCGGTACCCGACGGCAGCTTCGACGCCTTCCGCCTTCCCCTTTCGTTCTTCGCGGCAGCGCGACTTCTCGGAGCGCGGATCGAGCCCTGGACGGAAGCGCTGGGCTTCGAAAAAAGCGAAGATCGCGTGGTCGCCGCCACGGTCCTGGGCCGGGGCGCGGGAGGAATGCGGGAGGAATGCCTGGAAGCCGACTACTTCGTGAGCGCCGCCGGAGCCTGGGCCGGCCGCGTGGGCGCGATGGCGGGACTCGACGTCCCCATCACCCCGGCTCCGGGAACCATGCTCGCCGTGCGAGAACGTCTCTGCGATCGGGTCGTCAGCCATCTCCATCGCGCGGGCGACGGCGACATCATCGTGCCTCAGCGCGGCCTTTCCATAATCGGATCGACCCAGGCCATCGCCGGCGACCCCGAGGCCCTCCTGCCGCCGGGCGGAGACGCGGCCTTCCTCGTCGACCGAGCGGCGGCCATGGTTCCGGCCTTCGCCGCCGCCCCGGTGCGGGCCGTCTGGTGCGCCGCGCGACCCCTCGCGGGCAGGATCGCTTTCGCCTCCCCCGCGGTTTCGGGCCATGGAGAAAGCGGCTGCAAAAACGGGCGTTCCATCAGCAGGGACTTCGTCGCGCTCGACCACGAAGAGCGCGAGGGCGTCGCAGGCATCTGCACCGTCATCGGAGGCAAGGCCACCGTCCTCAGGGCCATGGCCGAGAAGACCGCCGACCTCGTATGCCGCAAACTGGGCGTCGAGGCACCCTGCCGCACGAAAGAGTTCGCGTTGCCCTCGTGGCGGGAGTACTACCGCGGGAGGAAGGCATGAGCCGGCTGACCCTTCGCGTTTCGTGCGGCCTCCGCGGCGCCGCGGCGGGCGGCGAGGGCATCGCTGAAAACGGCGCGGAGACCGCCGCGGCGTTCACCGACTATGTCGTGGACGGCTCCGAGGCCGCGACCGTTCTGGACGCGCTCGAGCTGATTCGGGAAAGCCGCGAGAGCGGGCTGCTCTACCGCCATTCCTGCCACCACGGCTCGTGCGGGACCTGCGGGGCCATCATCGACGGGGTGGAGCGCCTCATGTGCCTCACCCGCCTGGACGGACTCGGAAGCGGACCCGTGACCGTCGAGCCCCTGCGCAAAATGGAGGCGATAGGAGACCTCGCGGTCGATCCGGGGCCGCTCTTCGCACAGATGCCCCTCGAGGCCGGATACCTGTGCGCGAGCGAAGTGAGGCACGAGGCTCCGCGGGAGGACGGAAAAAGCTGCGTGCGCATGGAGAATTGCATCGAATGCGGCCTCTGCGTCTCGGCCTGCCCGGTCGAGGTCCCGTTTTCCGGCCCAGCCGCGCTCGCCGCCGCCGACCGCGACCGCGAAGAGCGCCCGGACAGGCTCGAAGCCGCCCTCGCCTTCGCCGGGGGGCCTCGGGGCGCAGCGGCCTGCGAGAGGCACTTCCACTGCTCGCGAGTCTGCCCCCAGGGCGTCTATCCCGGGCGCCGTATCGAAAACCTCAGGCGTTCGCTGGCCTCCGGCCCGCGCAAAGGCTGACGTGAGGGGATCCCCACCGGCGGCTCCCGCTCCATCGATTCGAATGCCGACATTGCCGGCGAAAGAGAGCGACCCTCGATGCTGAGCGACGCGCACCTCCATCTGGTCGACCTTTTCGAGCTCGATGCCGAGTTCCCCGCCCGACTCGCCGGAACCGACTGGATGGGTTGCGCCTCGAGCCACGACGAGGCCGAGTTCCGGCTGAGCGAAGACCTGCGCGCACGGATCGAGTCCGGGGGCAGGGCGCGCTGCGTCTCGAGCTTCGGCATCCATCCCCAGTCGGTCATATGGAAGAACGCCGACTTTCTCGCCCGCCTGGCCGCCGAAGGCTCGATCGCCGCCATAGGCGAAGCGGGCTTCGACTTCTTCGGCGACCGCCCGGAGCGGGTGCGGAACGATGAGAACCTGCGCGCGCAGCGCGAAGTTTTCGAGTTCCAGCTCGCTCTCGCCGAGCGCCACGCTCTGCCGCTCCTACTGCACCTGCGCAAGGCGATGGACATGGCCTTTGCCTACGCCGGCCGCCTCAAGCGCATGGGCGGCGCGATCTTCCATTCCTATTCGGGCACGGAGCGCGACATCGAATCCCTGCTCGCGAAGAAGGTGCCGGCCTGGTTCTCCTTCGGCACGCCCGTCCTCAAGGGCAACAAACGCGCGCGCGCCGCCTGCGCGGCCGCCCCTTCCGACCGCCTTCTCGCCGAGACCGACGCACCATGGCAGCCCCTCGCGCGCGCGCCTCACTGCCGCGCCGAAGACATCGCCGCCGTGCTGCGCGAGATCGCGGCCATACGGGGCGTCGAGCCGCGCGGGCTCGAGGACGAGATCGAGGAGAACTTCAGACGCTGCTACGGCCTCGAATCGCTCAGCCGCGGCTCTTTATGAAGGTACCCTTCTCGTATTCCTCGAAGGCGGTCTGGAGCTGCTCGCGGGTGTTCATCACGATGGGGCCGTACCAGGCGACGGGTTCCCGCAGAGGCTTGCCCGACAGAAAGATGAACCGCACGCCCTGATCCCCGGCGCTCACGGTGATCTGCTCTCCGTCGTCGAACAGGATCAGCGTTCCGTCGGAGGGCCGGGGCTCCCTCTTGAGATCGAAATAGTTGAGCCCCTCGGCGTCGTAGCTGAAGGGGTCCTCGAGGTCGGAGAAACATGCCGAGCCCGCGATGACGTAGGCGATGGCCGTGTTCCCCGCGGGCACGGAGTGGACGAAGCGGCCGCCGGCGGGCACGCTCACATCGAGGTATTCCGGCCCTATCACGACGTCGCGGACCGGCCCGTAGGTTTCGCCCACCTTCCCGCTGACTACGCGGATCAGGGTGCCCTCGCCCGTGGTGAGACTGGGAATCGTGTCCGCCTTCACGTCGCGATACCGGGGATCCATCATCTTCTGCGAGGCGGGGAGGTTGGCCCAGAGCTGGAAGCCGTCCATGATCCCCCCCGCGTCGCCCTTGGGCATCTCCTGGTGAATGATTCCGCTCCCCGCGGTCATCCACTGCACGTCTCCCGCGCCGATGACCCCCGAGTTTCCCATGCTGTCTCCGTGCTCCACCCTTCCCGAAAGGACATAGGTGATCGTCTCGATGCCCCGGTGGGGGTGCCAGGGAAAGCCCTTGAGGTAGAGGCGCGGATCGGAGGAGCGGAAATCGTCGAAAAGAAGGAAGGGATCGAAGGATTGAACGTCGCCGAAACCGAAAGCCCTTCTTAGATGGACTCCCGCGCCTTCGATCGTGGGTTTGCTCCTGTAGGCCTTTCTGATTTTCCGAGTCTTCGCCATTTTCCGATCCTCCTAATGCGCAATGCGCAAGGCTGCAGCCGGGGGAATTCTCTCACCGCTCCGCGGCGACTGCAAGCTAATTCTTCTCGGGCCGTCCGACATTATCGAGTCCGTGATTCCTGCCGATCTTTCAGCTAAGAGGGTGTGGCGTAGCAGGGTGCCGGCGAGCTTCGAGCTTGTCGATACCATGCTGGAGGAGCGGAAGTGACATACAGCGGCAACAACGCGATCGTTCCCGGCTTCGACGACGAGAAGGACGACGGCCTGACCATCATCCTCGAGCGATGCGGGTCGGACGGGGAGCGCCTGACCGTTCATCTGCACAATCGCCTGGACAACTACAACGCGGCCTTCTTCCAGAGGGCGGTCGAGAAGATCATGCTCGGCGGCTTCAAGCGGCTGGTCTTCGCCTGCTCCGGCCTCGGCTACGTCTCGTCGACCGGCATCGGCGCCTTCACGAACATCCTGAAGGACCTGCACTTCATGGGCGGCGACATGGTCCTCTCCCGGGTGCAGCCGCGCGTCTACGAGGTGTTCGAGCTCCTCGGATTCACCGGCTTCTTCACCTTCGTCGAGAAGGCTCCGCCGCGCCGAAGGCTCCGCCGCGCCGAAGGATGCGGGTCGACCCCTCATCCTCAGTCGCTCGAAGGCCCCGGGTCTTTCCGCTCGCCTTCCGCTGCCCGCGATGCTCCGCGCGCCTGAAGACCGCGAAGCCGGGCAAATTCCTCTGTTCGACCTGCAGAACGCGCATGATCGTGAATGCGCAGGGGCGCGTGAGGGCCTGGCGGGAAGTGCCGGGTTGATCGGGAACGCCATGAGCTTCTTCCAGCCCTTCCGCCTGGAGCGCTTTTTCGCCGAGCACGAGTTCGGCGCGCGCTATCTTCTCTGCTCCTCCGACTGCGAGACGATCGAGACGCGGGAACTCCTGGCCATGGAAGAGGGCGCGGCCGATGGCTTTCTCGCGCAGCGCCTGGGATACACCGAAACGCGGGGCGACCCGCGGCTGCGCGAGGACATCGCGCGGCTCTACCGGGGCATCGGCGCCGACGATATCCTGGTGCATGCCGGCGCCGAAGAGGCCATCCTCAACCTCTGCCTCGCGATCCTGTCGGCGGGCGACCACGTGGTGGTCGACACCCCCTGCTACCAGTCCCTCGCGGAAATACCCCGGGCCCGGGGCTGCGCCGTGACGCCCTGGCCGCTGCACGGCGAATCGGGACGCTGGGTCCTCGATCCGGAAGAGCTCGGGCGTCTCCTGAGGCCGCGCACCAGGCTCGTCGTGCTCAACATGCCCCACAATCCCACGGGAGCCCTCCTCACCCGCGGCGAGTTCGACAGGACGGTCGAGCTCTGCCGCGGCGCGGGGGCCCTGCTCTTCGTCGACGAAGTCTACCGCCACCTCGAAACCGACCCCGAGAGGCGCCTGCCGGCGGCCTGCGAAGCCTACGAGAATGGAGTGTCGCTCAACGTGCTCTCGAAAAGCGCGGGACTCGCCGGGCTCAGGATCGGCTGGCTCGCTACGAAGCGCGCGGATATCCTCGACGCTGTGGCGGCGGTCAAGGACTACAACTCGATCTGCTCTTCCGCGCCTTCGGAGTTCCTCGCCGGCCTGGCCGTGCGCTCCTTCGACAGGCTCGTAGAGCGCAGCCGCGCCATCGTCGCGTCGAACCTGGCCCTTCTGCGTCCCTTCTTTTCCCGTCACGGCGACTTCCTGCGGTGGAACGAGCCCGAGGGCGGATCCATCGCCTTCCCGCGTTTCGTCGGCCCGGGCGCGGCGGACAAGCCCGACGCCGGAGCCCTGGCGCAACGCATCCTCGAGGACTCGGGCGTCCTCCTCCTGCCCGGAGCCTGCTACGGCTACGAAAAGGAGCACTTCCGCATAGGCTTCGGGCGGGCCAACCTGCCCGAAGCCCTCGATGCCTTCGAAGCGTGGATCGAAAAGAAAACCTGAGCCGGGCGGATGCCGCCTTTCCGCTGCTCCGCTAAGTTCTCGACGGGAAGGATCGTCTTCTCCCTCATGCGCGACCCTCGTCTTCCCGCCGGGCGGCGGAGCTCTTGTTCCAGACCGGCGTGGGCCCGCGCATATAGGCTATGACCGCCGCCACGACGCTGATGAAGAAGCAGGCCGTGAAGGCGACATGCAGGTCGTGCATGAAGACGTCCACGAAGACGCCTTCGGAGCCGACCTGCGTGCCCGCGAACAGGGCCGCCATCGCCTTCGGGGTCATGCCGGAAGAGACCACGGCGAAGGTCATCGCTATGCTGACCACCGAGCCGGTGTTGTTCATCATGGTGCGCGTTCCGGCGGCGATGCCCCGGCGCTCGACGGGGACCGAGCCCATGATGGTATTCGTGTTGGGAGAGTTGAATATGCCGGAGCCGATGCCCATCAGCACCTGCCAGAGCACGATCTCGGTGAGCGAAGTGTCGGCCCTGATCCAGGTGAAGCCCAAAAGACCGACGGCCGAGAGACCCAGCCCGACCGTACTGAGCACGCGGGAGCCGTGCTTGTCCGAAAGCATGCCGCTCACCGGCGCGCTCAGCATCATGGCGAGGGCGAAGGGCGTGAGGAAAATCCCCGCGGTCAGGGGATCCATGCTGCGCACCCCCTGCAGATAGAAAATCAAGAGGAAGGTGAGCGCCCCCCGCGCAATGCCGTTGAGGAGATTGGAGGCGTAGGCGAAGGCGAGCACTCTCGACGTGAAAAGCCGTATGTCGAACAGGGGCTCGCGGGCGCGGATCTCGACCCGGATGAAAAGCGCCAGAAGGAGGGGGGCGCCGACGAAGCCTCCGAGGACAAGCGGCGAGGCCCAGCCGTAGAGGCCGCCCAGCGAAAGGGACATGAAGAAAAGGAAGAGTCCGGAGACGAAAAGCAGGGCTCCGCCCGTGTCGAAGCGCTGCCCCTTGGGGAGCACCGCGGTCTCCCGGATCTGAATCCAGGCCCATACCGTGCCGATCATTCCGATCGGAACGTTGATGTAGAAGGTCCCTCTCCATCCGAAGCTCACCGTGATGAGCCCTCCGATCACGGGACCGATCGCCGAGCCCACGGCGATGACCATGGTATTGACGCCCAGAGCCCTCCCCAGCTCCTCCTTCGGGAAGGCGTCGGCGACGATGGCCGTGCTGTTGGCTATGATGAGCGAGCCGCCCACGGACTGCACGACGCGCACGGCGAGAAGCTGGGCTCCCGTCTGCGCCATCCCCGCGAGCAGCGAGGTCAGGGTGAAGAGGGCGAAGCCGCCCAGGTACAGGCGCTTCCGCCCGATCATGTCCGCGACCCTGCCGATGGCCGGGACGAGAACGGTGATGACCAGCATGTAGCTCATGATGACCCAGATCACGAGCTCCATGGAGGTCGAGAGATCGCGGACGATGGTCGGAAGGGCGATCAGGAGCATGCTGCCGGACATGACCGACATCAGCGCGCCGAGGCTGGTCGCGGAAAGCGCGAACCACTTGTATCGCGCATCGCGTTGTAAAGGCATGATATCTCCGCTCGAAGGCAGCCTTCTCAGGGTAGCAATGCGAATTCCTGCATCAGTTGGATTTCGTTCTTGACTTCGACGACTCCCGGCACGGACCTCGCCGCGCCGACCGCCAGCTCTATCGCGCCCTGCGTGTTCGAAAGGCCCAAGAGCTTCACGCGACCGCCGTCCACGACGGCATCCAGGCCCTGTATGCGGGCCTTTTTCCCGTAGACGATCTCGGTCAGGACGCGCTGGCCGAGCAGGAGATCCTCGAGACGTTTCCTGCCCGCGGCTTCCCGATCCGCGTCGACGACGAGGGTTCTGAACGCATCTATGGCCCGAGCCGCCCGGTCGGCGTCCAACCGCGCCGTGTTGAGCGTGAGATCGAAGGCGCAGGGATCGTACCAGTCCAGCGCGAAGTAGAGCTTGTTGAAGCCGGTGCGGTCGTGATCGCTCTGCTCCACGACACGATGGGCGTGCCTCTCGTCGCAGGCGCAGAGATCCGCCGCCCTTTCGACGCGGACGCCGAGCGGAGCCGTGACGCGGACGGCGACATGATTGGGGACCCCCCTGAAAATGGCCGATCCGCCCCTGCCCATCACGATGCAATCGCCGCTCGAGGCTTCTTCGAACAGGACGGTCCTCAGGTAGTGCAGGTAATCGGATCGCTTATCGGAGAGCGAGGCCCAGAATCCCGGCCTCTTCTCGTCGAGCTTCTCCTGCTGCTCGGGCTTGAATCCGTATCGGGCGAGGCGGGCTTCGATGTACTCCCGGTCGACGATCTTGTAGCCGGTGATCCGGCCGAGTTCCTGTGCGACCTCTTCGCCGAGCGATCCGAGCTCGCGGGCTATGGTGATTATCGCCATGGTGCACCTCCTCCCCTTTCGATTCTAGCACCGGCCCGTTCGACGTCAAGCTTGCGCGATCGCGGGACGGAGGGAGGAGGCTCGGACGCGCCCGGCGCGCCGAGCCTCGAGGGAGCCCGTCGGTTCAGAACTCCGTCATCGCCTCCAGGGGCCGGGGCGGATAGACCTGGCCGTGGCAGGGAGGGGCGGAATTGTAGAGGAAGTCCAGATCGATGCCATAGAGCGCCTTGCCCCTGAGGGCCGTGAAATCCCCGCGGGCCATGAAACTCTCCATATCGAGGTTCATCGAAAAGATAGCCGCTTTCGAACCCTCGGGAATGGCCCGTATCTCTTCGGCCCAGGGTCCCGGCGTGAAGACTATGCGCGAGGCTCCCGCGCTCCTCGCCTGGATGACGGGCACGAGGCGGGGGAAACCGCCGGGCTCCACCCAGGCCAGGAAATTGAGGGAGGCGAGAGCGTCGATGATGCCCCTGGCGAAGGGCGGCAGGACTGCTTTCCCCCGGGCGGGACGCGCGCCGCCGGAGGCTAGGGCGGTGGCCATCGAGGCCAGGGCTATGCCGCCCAGGGGGAGCTTATCGGGTCCCTCTACGCTCTCAAGGTCGAGATAATGGACGGTATTGATGCCGAAATAGGCGTTGTAGCGGAACATAGGCTGCCTGTTGTACCTGACGTACTCCGGCCCTTCCTTGGCGCTCCGCTTCCATAGCGCCCGACCGCGCCAGAGCCTGCGGTCGAGGCTCATGACGAGGAACCCCACGCGGGGGCGCTCGGCCATGAATTTCTTGCCGAGGCCGCGGGAGAACTCGCCCAAGGTGATACCCCTCGGCCCGAGGGCGGAGATGGTCGAAAGCAGAGTGACATGGGGCTCGCCCGATTCGTTCAGGCTCGCCACCAGGCCCACCTTCTCGCTCGGCTCGAAGGCCGCGACGTCCGCCTGGGTGAATTCCGTTCTCATGGTGTTTCGATCCTTTCGGGCCCCATCCGCACGGAGCCGGTCCACGAGACTTCGACGAAGCCTCCGGCCCCGCGCCGCGCCGCCCGGGCGAGGCGGGACATGTCGGACGCGATCATGAGGGGACTGCGGGCGTATTTCCATTCCCGCCCCAGCCTCCTGTACTTGTCGGCGCAGAGGTTGTTGAAGGCGCAAAGCTCCCAGCGCTCGAGCCGGGGAGGCGCGATGGCGGCTACGCGCCTGCCGAGTTCGTACAAATTTTCCTCCCTGTCCGTCGCACCCGGAATGACGGGCGTGCGTATCCAGAGGGCGGCCGGCATGGACGCCTCGCGCATGAGGCGGGCGGTATTCTCGAGATTCCGGAAGACGATCCCGTTGCCGACGCCCGTGAAGGACTCGTGCCTGACGGGATCGGCCTCCTTGAGGTCGTAGAGCACGAGATCGGTCTCCGCGTACAGGCGCGAGAGGCCTTCCCAGGTCGCCACACCGCAGGTGTCCAGGGCCGTGTGGGTGCCCGCCTCGCGGCAGAGCCGCAGCGTCTCGAGGGCGAAGGCTCCCTGGGCGCTGGCCTCGCCGCCCGACAGGGTCACGCCTCCGCGGTCCGAGCTCTTGAAATACGCGCTATCCTTGAGCAGCTCCCGGGCGAGTTCTTGTGCCGTATAACGCTTGCCGAGTAGCTCCATCGCGCCGCCGGGACAGGCTCCGGCGCAGGCGCCGCAGCCCGCGCAGCTCTCGCGATCTACGAGGACCGCTCCGGTTCTCCCCCGGCCGAGAGCGCCGCGGGGGCAGGCCCGTATGCAGGCTCCGCAGCCGTCGCGGGTCGAGGGCGCGATGCAACGCAGGCCTATCCATTGTATCTGGGGCCGGGGATCGATGCTTTCAGGGTTGTGGCACCAGGCGCACTCGAGGGGGCAGCCCTTGAGAAAGGCCGTGCTGCGCAGGCCCGGCCCGTCTTCCGTGGACATGCGCTGAATCTCGAGCACGAGCCCTTCGGGCTTTTCGTCGGAGGCGCCGCAGGCATCGGTGCGGCCGTGAAGCGGGGACTGTGTCTCAGAACCGACCATGACTCACCCGCGCGATGACCTCGTCCTGGAGCTCGCGGCCTATCGTCGTGAAGTAGGCGTTGTAGCCCGTCACGCGCACGAGGAGGTGGCGGTATTCCTGGGGTCTCGTCTGGGCGTCCTTCAGCATCTCGGGGTCGAGCATGTTGATCTGCAGAGCGGTGCCGCCGTTTTCGGCGTAGCCGCGGAGGAAGGCCTTGAACTTGGCGCGATGCTCGCCGTCTCTGAGGATGGAAGGGTTGAAGGTGATGGTGTGACTCGCGCCGTTGGGGAGGCAGTTGCGATAGTCCAGATAGTCGGCGCCCTCGGCGCCGCGCCCGCCCAGCACCGTCCCCACGGAGTTGGCGTTCGAGGTGGGTCCCTTGATGTCGGCACCGTTGGAAGGACAGATGGCATTGGAGAGGAACTGGCCGCGCTCGCGGCCGTCGGCGCTGGCAGCCATGATGTAGCCGTCGCCCGCCCAGTAGTTCCACGAAAGCATCCCGGGACGGAACCGCCTCTTCGTGCTCTTCGTCCGGTACTTCCAGGTCTCGCCGCACCAGAGCTCCATCGCGGCCCTGCCCATGGCGTCCGCCTCTTCGTCGTCGCGGCCGTACTTCGGGGCTTTGTTGAGGGCCTTGGCTCTGAGAGCCTCGAAACCGTTTCGCCCTTCGGACGAGGTCCAATTGGCCTCGAGCGCCTCGATGAGCTCGCCCATCGTGCATTCCTTCCGGTCGAAGACGAGGTACTTGATCGCGAGGAGGGAGTCCACCGTCGTGGCGAAGGTCACGGCCTCGATCGTGACGAAGGAGAGCTCCGCTCCGCCCCCGGTCACGTCGATGCCCTTGTCGATGCAACCCTTCACCATGCAGGAGAGGAAGGGCGTGGGGAAGAAGCGGGCGCGAATGGATTCGGAGCGTTCGTAGAGCTCGACGATGCGCCGCACGATGAAGCGCGTCTGCTCCTCCCAGGCGGCCCGGAATTCCTCCCAGCTCCGGAAGCTCCGCGCGTCGCCCGTGGCCGGCCCCACGCGGCGGGGCCGCTCGGTCCTGCCCGACATGGGATCGGTGAAGGGGAGGAGGTCGCGACCGCCGGTCAGGGCGAGCTCCACGGCCTTGAGCAGATTGAGGTTACAGTCCACGGTGCCCGAACGGTCGTTGCCGGCCATAGTGTTCTCGAGGCAGCCCACCGAGGCGTAGTCGTGGACGTTGCCCGAAGTCACGAGCCCGCCGGTCCCGCCTTCCCTGGCTTCGCGCATCATGCCCGCCATGGCGCGCTCGTCGAAGTTGAGGAGGAAGGGGGCCCCCTGGCTCGCCTCGATCATCTCCACGACCTTGTCGAGGAGGGCATCGGGCGAATTCCTGTGCAGCCGCACGTTCGGCTTGGGCTCGAGGATGGGGGACATCTCGTCGATCACCTCGAGCAAGATGTAGGTGAGCTCGTTGGTCATGTCGCGGCCCTCGGGGCCCAGGCCCGAAAGGTTGAAGAGTTGGCCGAAGCCCGCGGTGATGCCGTTGTTGCCCGTCCTGATCTGGGCGTCGTAGGCGGTATTGCAGTGGAACCAGAAGCAGCCCAGGAGCTCCTTCGCCTCGGCGCGGCTCATACCCCCGGCCTTGGACGCCTCCCAGTAGGGCAGGAGGTACTGGTCGATCCGGCCGAAGGAGACTCCCGGCCCCGGATAATTCTCGTCGGCCATGACGAGCATGTGGTTGAGCCAGAGGGCCTGGAGCGCCTCGCGGAAGTCGCGGGCCGGCTCCCAGGGCACGCGGCGCAGAATGGCTGCCATGGTCTCGAGCTCGGAGCGCCTCGCGGAGTCGGCGCTGCGGAGAGCGAGGGCATCGCAGTCGGCCGCGTGGGCCTCGGCCAGCTCGCGGGGCATGTCTGAAGCGATGAGCATCGCCCGCAGCTCGCAGCCCGCGGCTCCCCGCCTCTCCTCGGGCCCCAGGCTCGCGAGCTTGGTTTCCACCTCGCCGCGCAGGCCCTTCCAGCCCTTGGCGAGGAGCTCGGCGTGTCCGGGTATGAGATGGCCGCTCGTGGCGCCGGCGTTGCCGAAGCCGTGGTTGTGGAAGTCCACGGCCGCCTTCCTGGCGCCCCGCTTCCCGAGGACGAGGCGGTCGTACTCCCTGGCCTCTTTCTCGTCGAGGCAGAGCGAGGTCTGAATGTTGAAGCGCGAGCCCGCGAGGAGATCCCCCGGGAGGATGTCGCGCGGAATATAGCGCGTCATCACTTCCTTGACGAACCAGGCCCGGCGCTCGGGCAGGGAGAGCCGCCAGAAGTCCTTTCCGAGGGCGACGGGCCGCGCCGCCAGTCTGAAGGAAGAACGCATCGCGCCCATGAGGGTGTAGACCTCGGGCACGATGTAGTAGGTGAGCTCGTTGAACTGCACGTCCCAGGGCGTGCCCGTGGTCCAAGAGCTGTACTCGTTGTTCCATCGCCGGTCGGCGCCTTCGAAATAGTAGGAGCGGAGCTTCGATATTCGCGGCGAGAGGCCGTAGGGTTGCTTGAGCGTGGCCATATCTACGCGAATGATGGAGCCGCCCTTTCGGGAAGTCAAGCCGAACCGGGCGAGTCTCCCGAAATCGGATCGGTCCCGGTTGCGCGAATGCCGGAGGACCATCTACTCTGGGCGGCGGGAAACGAGCCGGCAGGCCGTCTGGAGGCGAAGATGACGATCGGGATTCTGACGAGCGGGGGCGACTGTCCGGGGCTCAACGCGGCGATACGCGGGGTCGTCAAGGCGGCCTACACGATCGGCGGGGCGCGGGTCATGGGCATAGCGGACGGCTTCCGCGGCCTCATCGAGGGCCGGGCGAGGGAGATAAACCCCGACGAGGCCTCAGGCCTCCTCACCAGGGGTGGGACGATCCTCGGCGCCTCCCGCGAAAAGCCCTTCGAGGGCCGGGACGACGGAGCCGTGAGCGACTCGGAGCTCGGGCTCTCGAAGCCCGAGCTCATCCGCGAAAACTACCGCGCCCTCGGCCTCGACTGTCTGGTAGTGCTCGGGGGCAACGGCACGAACACCACTGCCGCGAGGCTGCAGAAGGAAGGACTCGACGTGATCGGCCTCCCCAAGACCATCGACAACGATATTTGGGGAACAGAGCTCTCCTTCGGCTTCCATTCGGCCGTGGACATCGCGACCGAGGCCATCGACCGCCTGCACTCCACCGCGATGTCCCACAATCGCGTCATGGTCATCGAACTGATGGGACACAAGGCCGGCTGGCTGGCCCTCAACGCCGGCATCGCGGGCGGCGGCGACGTGATCGTCATACCCGAGATTCCCTACCGCGTCGAGGCCATCGCCGAGCATCTCAAAAGGCGCGTCGCCGAGGGCAAGCGCTTCTCCATCGTCGCGGTGGCCGAGGGCGCGCTGAGCGCCGAGGAGGCCCTCCTCGACAAGAAAGCGAGAAAGGCAGCCCGCGCCGCCGCAGGAGTGCCCTCGGCGGGCTACCGCCTCGCCTCAGAGCTCGCGGCCGCGACCGGCCTCGAGGTCAGGGTGACCGTCCTCGGCTATCTCCAGCGCGGCGGCGTGCCCTCCGCCTACGACCGCATCCTATCCACTGCCTTCGGCAATGCCGCGGCCGAGCTCGTCTATGCGCACCACTTCGGCAGGATGGTGGCCTTCAAGGGAGGCGAGATCGGCTCGATCAAGCTCGACAAGGTGGCGGGAAAGACGAGGAAGGTCCCCCTCGACCACGAGCTCCTCCGCGTGGCCCGGCGCATGGGCAGCTGCCTGGGCGAGGAGGCTCCGACCGGAGCTTCGAGAAACTAGGCGACTCGGGCTTGTTCGAGTCCCGGCTCGCAGTACCCGGGAACTCCACGCGAAACCGAAGACCGCGAGGCACTTCGGCAGCAGAAATCTTCCTTCAGTACAAGGTTGGATCGAGAGCCCCGTACACCTTGGTTCCCTTCAGGTTGGGATTCCCCTGGGCGTAGTCGAAGGCCGTGCGCCCGGACATGTCCATGGCTCTGGGGTCGGCACCGGCTCTCAGAAGCCTGGAGATCAGGTCGGGATTGCGGCTCGCGGCGGCGGCGGACATCAGCGGAGTGACGCCGGAGTCGCCCGCTGCGTTGGGATCCGCGCCCCCGTCCAGAAGCGCCTGGATCACCTCCGGGGTCTGGCCCGTCGCCACGGCATACATCAGGGCTGTCCGACCTTTCCCGCCGGGATTCCGGTCATTCATGGCGGTCCCCGCCGAGGCGATGGTCTCGCCGACGCTCCGCGCGTTGGGATCGGCGCCGGCCCTCAGAAGCAGCCGGAGCACTTCGGGATTCCGATTGCTCGCGGCTGCGTACATGAGCGGAGTCATCCCCGCCTTGTCGCGGGCTCCTGGATCCGCGCCGGCGCTCAGGAGAGCCGAAACGACCGCGGGGTTCGGGTTCGAGGCGGCCGCGTACATCAAGGGGGTGATCCCATCCTTATTGCGGGCATCCACGTCTGCGCCCGCCGCGATGAGTGCCGAAATGACCCCGGGATTACGATTGGACGCGGCGGCATACATCAAGGGGGTCATGCCCTTCTCGTCGGGCACCTGCGCATGTGTCGCCGCCGCGGCGATGAAGAAAACCACCGCGACGACGGATGAATATCGAGCGTTCATGCTGCTGCCTCCGATGGTCAGGGGTGAAGCGGCAACCCCTTCACGACGGTATCGACGACCTTTTTCTTTTCGTGAACCGCGAAACCGACGAGATCGAGCCGCCCGTCGGCGACGGCGGCGACGGCCGCGCGGTTGTCTTCGTCGTTGCCGGTCGCGAAGAGCTCTCTCGTATAGATCGCCACGCGCGCGCCGCTCTCCCGCGAGCGCAGAAAGGCCGCCCACATCTGCTCTTCGTCGGCGCGGAAGACCATGACAGGCTGGCGGAACATGGGATAATATTCGTTGCCGCTTCCGTCGCGGTACGCTTCACCGATCAGCTCTCGATTCGAAGCGGCCACGCCGCTCGCGAGAAAGGCCGTGACATTGAGTTCCTGCCAAGGAGCGAGTCCGTCCCGCAGCACGACGGCGATTTTCGTTTCGAATTTCACGAGTCAACCTCCCAAAATGAGATGATCCAATCGTAGGAAGCGCGAAGAGCGCAGGTCTTTCAGAATCTTGCTCTTTCTCGGTATCGCGCGGGCGACAGGCCCATCAGACGCTTGAACACCGTCTCCGCTTCGATCGCTGACGGACTGGTCTCGGTGAAGGTATAAGGCCCGCAACAGCCGCACGGGGTCGTCCCCAAAGATTTTCCGCATGACGGCCTTGTCCGCCAGGTTCGCCGCGGACGAATCGGCGGGCGCATCCATAGCCACAAAATATATACAGATGCCCCGGATGGTCCATCGTCATCCGCCTCGGGTGACGGATTCCCGCCCGGGCAGTGTTGTATATAGTACGGGAGATCGAAGAGGGGACCGGAATGTATGTCTCAACATCCTGCGCTCGGGCCGCGTCATGGTTTCCGACGAGGAAGTGTTGCTCGGCATCGCGTCGAGCGAGGATATAGAGTCCAGGAGCCGGCCCGGCATATTCGCGACCGATTCTTCGCGGGGACGCGGACCGGCGAGCCTTGAAACTTCCGGCCGCGATGCGCCGGTACTCATTCTTGGTCCGGAAAGAGGGAAGGCGATGAACACCAAGGCCCTGCGCTTCGGCTGTGCCGTCATTCTCCTGTGTTCACGCCTTCCCTTCTTCGCGGCCGTCCTCGCCGAGCTCGGAGGAGTGAGCGACAACAACTTGACTCTCCTCACCGATCCCGGCCTTTCCGCCTTCCGCGGAGCGCTGCAGCGGATGCGACAGATGGTCTCGGCAGCGGATAGCAGGGGGAAGGACTGTCGGCTTGTGCTCGATTATTCGGGGCATTCCGACGAATGCTCGCCCTAGCCGGTGCCCGCCCTGCGACGCCATCGGAAAGTCCGAGGCGGATAAAGACAAGATTTCACTTTGGAGACTGCCACCTCATTTCATATGTTTTCTCGGACAGTCTTTCGGATCACGCCGCTCTTGTTTTCGTAGATGTCCTTTATCTTGATGAGGACGGCCTTGGGTATGGCGGGACTGACGAGCAGATCCACCCCCTGGGCGACCTCTCCGTCGAGAAGGTCCCGTGCGATCCCGGCCAAGGCGCGATTGAGCCCGCGATTGAGGAGAGGAACCTTCCGCGTCGCGACCACGGCCGGACCGCATCCGATCGAGACCGAGAAGCGGTACTCGAGAGCCGTCCGCGAACAGAAATTGCGGACCACGCGGAGGGCCTCCGCGGCGACACGGGGATCGGGGAAGCCGCAATTCACGATGGAGTACAGTCTCGTCCTCTCCTTCCTCTCCCCGCCCTTCCGGAGATAGGCCCGGAAGTCCTCGAGGAAGCGAAGGAGCCCCCCGGAGAGGCAATAGACGAAGAGCGGGAAAGCGAGCACGAGGGCATCGGCTCTCGCCATCGCCTCGAAGTCCTCTTCGGGAAAAACCGGCGCGCGCCCGGCCTTCATGCCGATGCGGCGGACCGAGAAATCCGAGGACTTCATCCTCGCGGAGAAGTCCTCGAGGAAGACGAGGCTCGAGGCCTTATCGCCGCGGAAGCTCCCGTTTATCAGACAGACTTTTTTCATCGGGACCACCCTTGGTGTGATTCCGAGGGGAGGGCGTCGATCTCTCCGGAGATCCGTCCTGATATCAGGGCATTGTCCTCGAGCGAGCGGGAAAAGTGGGCCTCGATGCTTTCCTTGACCCGCGTGTGAATGACTTCGGCGGCCCCCCGATGCCTGGCGACGATGTCGACGAAGGTGCTTGCCTCTTCCACGCTCGCGTCCTCGCCGCAGCCGACCACGATCTGGCGGCTCGATGGCTCGACGATCAGCCACCCCCGATCCATGACGTTCTTGATCGGCGAGGAGGGAGCGCCGAAGGAAGAAGACGCAATGAGGACGACGAAGAAGCGTGAGGCTGCCTTTTGCGAGAGCGGACGGATCGCCCCGTCGTAGAGGCAGGAGCCCGGGTGCTTCGTCATGCACTCCAGGCAGCCGATGCAGGGAGGAATGTCGTCCCGGCCGACATAGATCGACTCGACCTCGCGGCTCCTTGCGGCGGCGACTGCGAGAAGTCTCGCATGCAAATCGTCCGCGAGCGCATTTTCCGCGCCGCGCTCGACGATGAAGAGTCCCGACCTTCCGGTTTTCATGCCGAGTCCATCTTACAAGGGCCCGCGAAATTTGTACAACATCTCGGAACGCGATATTGTCTGGCCACATAGGAGATTCGTATGAACAAACGGAAAATTGCCGTGATTCCCTTAATGCTAATTTTAGCGTCGGTCGGCCTGTCCTTTTCGGGCTGTACAAATCCTGCTTCTTCTACGCCAGACATTGTAGGGACCTGGGTCTCTTCGTATGGTTCCGGTAGTGTATCTGGTTCAACCTTAACTTGGGAAGGCAACATTTTTACCAAAAGCTAATTAGATCTTGCTGAATTTTATCGACGATGAGTCATCGGGCGCGAACTCGGTTGCAGCTACCGACGGCATCGCAAAAGGGCAGGTTAAATATCCGTTAAAATGGGTCGGGCGATTGTTTCTTGATATGCCAGACTGATATATTATTCATTGTAATATATTCACGTGGCATATATCGGGAGGCGCCCATGGCCAAAGGCAGCGTTACGCGATTCGCCCTGCTGGGCCTGCTCAACTTCGGTCCCGCGTCGGGATACGAGATCAAGAAAATATGCGATCACTCCATAGCCCATTTCTGGAACGAGAATTACGGGCACATATACCCCATGCTCAAGGAGCTCGCGGACGAGGGTCTCGTCACCCCTCACAACGAGACGCAGACGGGACATCCGCCCAGGACGGTATACAAGATCACGGCAGCCGGCAAGGGAAAGCTCCGGGAGTGGGTGGAGCAGCCCGTGGCCCGCACGCCGCCGCGCGTCGAGATCCTCCTGAAGTTCGTCTTTTCCGACAACATCCCCCGCTCCAAGACGATAGCCTTGCTGGAAGGCGAGATACACAGCGCCCGGGAAACCGCGGCCACGTTCGCGGCCGTGGAGGAAGAGCTGAAATCGCACGCGGACGATCCCGCGGGCGCGAACGCCCCGCTCTGGCTCGCCTCGGTGGACTACGGCAAAAGATACATTCGCATGCACATCAAGTGGTGCGAAGATCAGATCCGGTCGCTCCGCGAAACGGAGGACCGGGAAAGGAATCCCACATGAACGAGGGAGGAAGCATGGCTCTGATCAGCGTGCGCAAGGTCGAGAAGCAGTACGCTCTCGGCAGACTCAAGGCCCCGGCGCTCTTCGACGTGGACCTCGAGGTCGCGGAAGGAGAGAGGCTCTGCCTTATGGGGCCTTCGGGGAGCGGGAAGTCGACGCTCCTCAACATCATCGGGTGCATCGACTCGGCGAGCTCGGGCGAGGTCGCCATCGGCGGCGAACGGACGGGAAATCTGAGCGACGCCAGGTTGTCGGAGTTCAGGAACAGGACGATGGGTTTCATCTTCCAGAGCTTCAACCTGGTGCCGGTGCTCTCGGTCTTCGAGAACGTGGAGTATCCCCTCCTCCTGCAGAAACTGCCTTCGAGGCAGCGCCGCGAGAGGGTCGAGGAACTCCTGGCCAAGGTCGGGCTCTCCGACTTCGCGAAGCGGAGTCCCGAGAACCTCTCGGGCGGCCAGCGCCAGCGCGTGGCCATAGCCAGGGCCCTCGTCGCCGGGCCGCGCCTCGTCATCGCCGATGAGCCCACGGCGGCTCTCGACCATGCGACGGGCAAATCCATCATGGAGCTCATGGTGGAAATGAACGAGAGCGAGGGCGCGACGCTCGTCTTCTCTACTCACGACCCCGCGGTCTCGGCCTACGCGAAGAGGATCGTGCACATGATGGACGGCAGGATCGTCGCCGACGAGGTCCGCTCATGAGACTCGTCGCGATGGCCTGGCGGAATATCTTCCGCCAGAAGAGGCGCACCCTCGTCGCACTCTCCGCGCTCGTCGTGGGACTCTGCGGCCTGGTCGTTTTCCAGGGATACATTCGCACGATGATGAACGGCTTCCGCGACGGCGTGATCATGTCCGGCGTAGGCCATATCCAGATCGCGGGAGGCCGGGGCTATTTCGAGGACGGCGAGTTCAACCCCTATGCCTACGAAACGCGCGACTGGCAGCAAAGAATCGCTTCCATCGCCAAAGAGCGGGGCGTGCTGGCCGTCTTTCCCTCCACCGGATTCACGTCGATAGCGGGCATAGGCGACAAGTCCGCCACCCTTCTCGTGAAGGGCTATCCTCTCGACCGCATGTGGTTCGAGCCTAAGACGGCCGGAAGCTCGAGAGGGAGGCCCGAGGGGAAGTTCGACCTCGGAAGGCTCGTATCGGGAGCCCTTCCCGCCGGGGGCGAGCGGGACCGCCTCGTCCTCGGCGAGACGGCCGCGCGGATACTCGGCGCCAAGGTCGGCGACGTGCTCACGCTGATGGTCGTCCTCCCCGAGGGAGGACTCGACGGCAGGGACTTCACCGTCGCCGCCGTCTACTCCCAGGCGGGCAGGGACAAACTGTTCGCCTTCACCGACTACGACAGCGCCGCGGATTTCACCGGACTCGCGGGCGCTCCGGTCATCCACGTGCTCGCCAAGGAGATAGGCGCGACCGACTCGATAGCGGCCGCCCTTCCCGGGGGAGCCGCATACAGGAAATGGCCCCAGATCGCGACCTACTTCGTTCAGGTCAACACGATGTTCAACGGTTTTCTGGCCGTGATCCGCTCCATCATCCTCCTCATCACGCTCTTCGTCCTCGGCAACACGATGAACCGCATCGTGTTCGAGCGCATGCGCGAGTGGGGTACGCTCAGGGCCCTCGGCACGAGGAAGCGCGACATCCTCGTACTTCTCCTGCTCGAAGGATCCTTCCTCGGTCTGGCGGGCGCCGCTATCGGCATTGCACTCGGCTTCGCCCTCTCCGCGCTGATAAACATCGGCCCCGGCATTCCCTTCAAGCTCGCGGGACGGGCCGCCTTCTATATAAAGCTCCATCCGGATTTGAAGGCTTTGTGGATCAATCTGATCCCGGCCGTAGTCGTCGCGGGCATAGCCTCCTATTTCCCAGGACGCAGGGCAGTCGCCCTGACCCCCTCCGAATGCCTCAGGCAGCTTTAGGAGCGCGGACATGACACGGATACTCAAGACGATAAGAATGGCGGTGCGCAATCTCGCCCGCAACGGGAGAAGGACCAGGTCCACGGTACTGGCGATCGTCGTCGGCATGGTCGGTCTCGCCCTGCTGGACGGCTACGTCACCTATTCGATGAACAGCCTCGAGGAGGCCACGATCAGGAGCGGCACGGGGCATCTCCAGCTCGCCGCCTCGCCGGCATTCTACGACGAGGGCGACGTGGACCCCTTCCCCTTCATGCTGCGCGACGCTCCGGCCGTCGAGCGCGAGCTGCGGGCCATGCCCGAAGTGAGCGAGGTCATGCCGGCGCTCTCCTTCACCGCAGTGCTGGATTCGAAGGGCACGACGAGCACCGTCATGGTCACCGCCCTCCCCGTCGCGGCAGCCAAGGCGAAACTCGAGGCGAGGCACATCGCCGCGGGCGCGGATCTCGAGGCCTCCGACTCGGGAAGCATCCTCGTGGGCGCCGGCCTCGCGAAAAAGCTCGGCCTCAAGCCCGGCGACGCCGTCTCGCTCTTCGCCCAGACCAAGGGCGGCGGGATCGACACTCAGAGCTACGTGATCAAGGGAACGACGAGCACCATCATAGCGGCGCTCGACAACGTGTCCGTCGCCATGAGCCTCGAGGACGGCCAGAGCCTCATCGGGACCGATACGGTACCCCAGCTCATCGTCTTCCTCAACAAGACCTCCGATACCAAGCAAGTCCTGGGCAAGCTCAAGGCCGCGGCGCCGCCTTCGGCCGCGGCCGGCCTCGAGGTCCGTTCCTGGGAGGAGCTCTCGCCCTACTACCGGCAGGCCAACTCGACCTACCAGATGGTGCTCGGTGTCGCCAAGCTCATCGTCCTGATCGTGGCCCTGTTCTCGATTTCGGGCACGCTCTCGCTCTCCGTTCTCGAGCGTCTTCGCGAGATAGGCTCGCTGCGGGCCTTCGGCACGAAACGCTCGGGAGTCCTGGCCATGTTCGTGACGGAAGGGCTCATGCTCGGAGCCGCGGGCGCCGTCGCGGGAGTGGCGGCGGGCATAGGAGTCGCGAGTCTCATCAATGCCCTGGGCGGCATCGTCATGCCTCCGCAGCCGGGCACGACCTCGGCCTTCACCATTCTCTTCACGCCCAGGCCGGAGGGCTTCGTCCAGAACGCGCTCTTCGTGCTCCTCGCCGCGGCATTGGGATCGATACTCCCCGGCATGCTTTCCTCGCGAAAGACGATAGCCGAACTACTGACCTCTAAATAGGAGAAAACCATGAAATTCATAGCGCCGGCAATCCTGGCTCTCGCCCTGTCGGCGACCCTCGCCGCGCAGACCCCGGATCAGATTCTCGCCTCGGTGGACAGCCGCAGGTCCATCGACGACCTCAGCTTTTCGCTCCGCATCACCTCCTACGACGGCGACAAGGCCCTGGACACGAACCTCCTCTGGGGCTTCGTCAAGAGCGATGCCGACAAGAACCGTGTCCTCGTCGACTTCGTCGATCCCGCATCGGTCAAGGGCCGAAAGATGCTCATGGACGGCAACACGGTCTATCTTCTCTTCCCCCGGACGAAGAACCCCATACGACTCTCGCCGCTCCAGGTCCTCCTGGGCGAAACCTCGAACGGGGACGTGGCCCGCACGGGCTTCGCCAGGGACTACGATGTCGCCTCGCTGAGCGACGCCGAGCTCGACGGCAGGAGCTGCAGCCTCTTCGACCTCAAGGTCAAGGAGGCGAAGAAGGACGCGAGCTACAGGCGCGTGAAGCTCTGGGTCGAGAAGTCGACCCAGAGGCCGGTCTACGCGGAGTTCTACGCCTCGGGCGACAAACTCCTCAAGAAGGCCTACTTCAAAGACTACCGCCCGGCCCTGGGCAAGGACTTCCCCTTCGTCCTCGACATCTACGACGGCGAGATAGCGACCAAGCACACGATCATGGAGTACCTCAAGGTGGGCACCAAGGCCCTGCCCGACACCGTCTTCAGGCGTGAGTACCTCGAAGCCTGGACCCCGGAAGCGCCCAGATGAGCAAACGGGCAACGCTGGGCGATTTCCTTCGCTCATCGCGCGCCCTGCTTCCGGCCGCGGCGATGGCCTTCGCCGCGGCCGCGGGGGCCTTCGCCCTCGGAGGCGAGCTCGACGCGACCTGGCTGGATCAGGCCGTCGTCGGGCCCTTCGGGCCGGGAGGAAGCGCGATGCAGGCGGACTCGGGCCTGGTCATGACCCAGGGGGCGGCTTCGCAGTCGGCGACCATCGCGGAAGGGCTCGGCATCTCGGGGACAGTCTGGGCCCTCGCGGACAGTCTTCCCTCCCAGGACCCCCAGGTCCTGCCCTCGAACGTTCTGGACTTCTCGAGTCGCATCCTCGAGCTGGACTTGAAATGGGAAGCCCTGCCCGGAGAACTCATCTTCGAGGCGGGAAAGAAGATAATCCACCCCTCCTCGACCTTCTTCAAGGCTCCCCTGGACATCATGGTGCCGCCCTCCCCCGCGATCGCCAACACATCGGAACAGTCCGCCGCGGCCGTGGGCAAGTGGGAGGAAGGCCTCGTCGGAGCCGGGGTAACCTGGTTCGTCGGGCCCTTCACCTTTTCCGAGTACCTTTCTCCCCGCCTGGAATGGGGCTCGCAGGCCTACGATGCGATGGTCCATTTCAGCGGGAACCAGGACGACTTCCAGGACTTCATGAAGATCGGGGCGAGAGTGGGCGAAACCGACATCCAGCTCATAGGTCTCTACGCTTCGCCCCTTTCGGGCGATCCGGCCGACGATCGCTTCGCCGCGGGTCTGGGGCTCGACTCGGGCGTCGGCGACAGCCTCACCCTGCGGGCCGAGGTCTCGGCCTTCGACAAGACCCAGAGGCTCGTCGCCGGCGGCTCGGGGAGCTCGGGCTATGTCTCGAGTTCCGAAACGGTAAACTGGGCGCCGAGGGGCGTGCTCGGAGCGACCTGGTCCGACGCCCAGGAGCTCTCGGTCATGGTCGAGTACTACTACAACGGGCTCGGCAGCATCGGGAGCGCCTACGACGAAACGATCAACTACTCCGCCTGGCGCGCGTCGGGTCAGCCCGGCGCGGCGGCGGCGCCCGACATTCTAGAGCAGTACGGGGATTTCGAGTCGGCCGTGCACTACGGCTTTTTCCGCCTCGCCGGCAAGCTCGAAGAGGACCTGAGCGCCGAAGGCTGGTTCGAGATCAATCTCCAGGACGGCGGCGGCCTCTACGGCACGGACATCACCTACACGAGGCCCAGCTGGTCTATCGAAGCCTCGCTCCTGGGCTCCTGGGGCGGGCGCGACACCGAGGCCGCCCTCCTCTTCCCCATCTGGCGCGCGGGGGTCGAGGTGGATCTCTTCTTCTGACCGTCGGCGGCTGTCCCAAAAGGTCTTCAGGCCAGCTGTTTCCCGCCGCCGGGTCCGGCCGATTGATCGTAGATCGATTCGACAGTGACCTTGACCACGTACCTGGGCGCGGGGAGCTGGGGCATGGCCTTTTTCATGTTTTCCGAGGTCTGGTCGTACAGGGGGCCGGAAGCGAGCAGCTCGGCCCGCCCTTTGAACGCGTAGCCGCGGCGGCCTTCGTCCTCGTACACCATGATCGCGATCTTAGGGTTCTCTTCCAGATTTTTTCGGGTCTTCAGGGAGAAGAGATCGGCGAATACCAGATGCTCGTCGTCCAGGAGCCGCAGAGAGCCCTTGATCGAGACATTGGGCGTGCCGTCTTTCGCCGCCGTCGCGATCCAGCCCTGTTTCCCCTTGATGAATTCCTGGAGATCTTTCGGAATCTTCGTCGCCATAGTCGGAACCTCCTCGATATTCGGAATCCCGCGAATTGACGAGTCGATAATAGCGCCGCACGGAACACGGTACAATGCCGCCATGCCGGAACCCACGATAGCTTCGCTCGCTCTGACGCCCAGGCGCAGAAAGATATTCCTCTCCATCGGAATCATCGGCTACGGAGCGAAGCTGAGCTTCAGCGTCGCTCCGTCGGGGAGAAGTTCGAAGGAGAGTCCGGTCCCGCCGGGCCTCGGCTCTCCGGCTCCGATAGTGTGGAGCCGGGGCACGATGAATCCGCAGGCGGCGCCGAGGGCGGCGCCGGCGACGACGTCGCTCAGGAAGTGATCGCCCGAGAGCACTCGAAGGACGGCCGTCGTGGTCGCGAGGCTCAGGCCGGCCCCCCACACGGCCCAGCGGTAGGGCGAATCGGGATGGCTGCTATCGAACACATAGCCCGCGAAGATCGCAGATGCGAAGGCCAGGGTCGTATGATTGGAGGGGAAGGAATTGACTATGTCGGGGTTGGCGAAGGCGGCCGGAGCCGCCGAATAGGCGTAGGGCCTGTAGCGGAAGACGACGGACTTCAGGCTCAGGGAGAATCCGACGGCGATCCCCAGGGTCTCGGCATACATGGCTCCGGTCTCCAGAGCCTGATCGGCGCTCATCCCGGGAAGGGCCGCGGCCGGTGTCAGGATCGCCAGAGTCACCAATCCGGTCGCGACGTATCCCAGGGGGATGGAATGCCCCGCGGGATAGAGTCGGTCGAAGAAAGGCACGGCGTTCGCGTTCGGCCCGGAAGGGCTCGGAGAGGCCTTGATCGACTGGAAGTAGACCATGGAACCGAACAGTCCCGTGGCCAGGGCTCCGAGGGCCAGCTCGCGGCCGAGCTCCAGGTCGAAGGGAAAGGGACGGGCCGAGGCCTCCGCCGCGGCACCGGCCGCCCGGGAAGAATCGGCATACTCATGGCCCAGAGCCAAGACGGCGGTCAGGGCCAGCGCGGCGGCACGATGCGACATAACCGAGAAGATACGAATCTTTTCTACGGCCGGCACTGCATCAGCTTTCGCCCTTCCGCCGGGCCCTTCGCTCTTCGTAGAGCCGCATGAGGACCACTCCCGCGAGGATCATGGCCCCTCCCCCGAGCTGAACCGCCGTGAGGCGCTCGCCGAGGAGAAGATAGGCAGTGATCGTCGTGAAAACCGGCTCCAGGGTGACTATGAGATTGGCCACGCTCGAGGGCAGGAGGCTCAGGGACACGTTGTAGAGGCCGAAGCCCGCCACCGTGGGCACGGCGGCAAGGAGGATGAGCACGCCCCATCCCCGGAACGCTGTTCCGAGCCAGAACATATCGGCCGGACGGCCGGCCGCGCCGAGAATAGAAAGTCCGGGCAGGAGGTTGCCCGCGAGAAGGAAGAGGGCCGCGAAGGCGAAGGTGTAGAGCAGGGTCGTCCAGGGATCGAGTCCGCGCCGGGAGGCGGAGCGTCCCATGAGGCTGTAGGCTGCGTAGGAGAGGCCCGAGAGCACGCCGACGAGTATGCCCACCAGGTTGGCCCGCCAGACCGCTGCGTTCAGGGCTCCGGCCACGAGCACGCAGCCCGCGAGGCCCAAGCTCACGGCGAGTCCCTTCGCCCAGCCGAGACCTTCCTTGAGGATCAGCCTGGCCAGGAGGGCGGTGAAGGCTCCGGAGCTGTAGACGAGAACCGTGCCCACCGCCGCCCCGTTCAAGGCGACCGAAAGGGTCCAGAGCGCGTTGAAAAGCGCCAGAACCAGGCCATAGACGGCGAGATAGGGCAGATATCGACGCGGCACCCGGAGCCTGGGCGATCGGGAGGCGCCCAGGACGGAAAGGAGGGTGAGAACCACGAAGAAGTCCCGCCAAAAGGCCAGAACCAGGGAGGGCATGTGGTAGCTCAGGCTGAGGTACCTGATGAGAATCCCCGTACTCGAGAGAAAAGCCGCCGCGGCGAGGGCGACCAGATAGCCCCGTGTGCGCGAGGCGCTTTCCGATCCCTGAGTCGACATGGATGGAGTATAACCCGCCGCATGAGGCTCTTTCATCCATGGGGAAGATCAAAAGCGGACGATTAGTGCATAGGCCCCGGACCGAAGGGTTATCGCGAGCGTGCGAAGCTCAAGCTCCACGTCCCGTTATCTGCAAAATACTGCGCTCGCCCAAGTTGGTGAGGGCGATTGCCCAACTTGGTCAGGGTGATTGCCCAACTTGGTCAGGGCGATTGCCCAACTTGGTCAGGGCGATCGACCAACTTGGTCAGGGCGATCGACCAACTTGGTCAGGGTGATCGACCAACTTGGTCAGGGTGATTTTCCAAGCCGGCACGAGCGGCCACATCACAGTATAGTCGGCCGGGGAAGAGTTCTCGGGTATCGCACGACCACTGGTGATCGCCTGAGGGTCCACTATCCCTGGTCCATCAAACCTTCGATGAATGTCGCATCGGAGGGCAAAATAGGATATCGTAGAGATTTTTATTGATGAATTTCGAGATGTTTTCAGATTGGAATTGAAAGTCTTCCAGACTCAATCTCGGAAGCCCTGCGAGGAAAATCACGATTGACAGCACAAGCCGGGGGCAATACTCTCTCGATTGACAGCATTTATCGATAGCAAAACATCGAGGGGCTCGCCGCCATGGTAGTCTCGATCGCTCGCCATTCCGAAGAATACCTCGCCGTACGATTCCCCTTCGACCGAAGGCTCGTCGACGCGTTGCACAAAGTCCCCGGCCGTCGGTGGTCCGCCGAAGACAAAGCCTGGCTCATTCCGGATAAGAGGGAGCAGGGGGACAGGCTGCTTCTGGCCCTCTATGCTACGGGCCTATTCGGCCTCTCTGATTCACTTGCCGCCCGCTCCGATTTTTTCGACGAAGCCCTGCAGCGCTTCGAGCGCGCACTAGAATCCCGCCACTACAGTCCTCGCACGATTCGAGTCTACGTCAAATGGGTTCGCCGTTTCCTCGAAGGGCACGAGGGCCGCGCCCTCGCCTCCCTCACTGAAAAAGAGATAAACGCATTCCTCACCCGCCTCGCCGTCGACGAGAAAGTCAGCTCCTCCACCCAGAACCAGGCGCTCGCCGCCCTGCTCTTCCTTTATAGGCAGGTTATCGGAGTCCCGGTCGGAGAGTTGGGTCAGGTTATCCGCGCCAAGAAGCCGATACGCTTACCCGTAGTCATGAGCCGGGACGAAGTGAGGTCCGTTCTGGCCGAACTCGAGGGCGATAAATGCCTCGCTGCCAAGCTGATGTACGGGACGGGCATACGCCTCATGGAGTGCCTGACGCTCCGAGTCCAGGACATCGACTTCGAGCGGAACGAGATCCTCGTCCGCAACGGCAAGGGGGCGAAGGATCGGGTCACCATGCTCCCCGAAACCCTGAAAGCTTCGCTCAGGGAGCATCTCGCCCGGGTCAAGGCCATCCATGAGGCCGACCTTTCGGAAGGCTGGGGCGCCGTGCAGATGCCCGATGCCGTGGACCGCAAATATCCTAATGGAGCAACCGAGTGGTCGTGGCAGTATGTCTTCCCCCAGGAACGGCGCTGGATCAACGCCCAGACGGGACGGCAGGGCCGCCACCACATGGACGAGTCTCTCATGCAAAGAGCCGTCCATACCGCCGTTCTCAAGGCCGGCATCGCAAAACGCGCGAGCTGCCACACCTTCCGCCACTCCTTCGCCACCCATCTCATCGAAAGCGGTTACGATATCAGGACCGTCCAGGAGCTTCTCGGCCACAGCGACGTGAAGACAACCATGGTTTATACCCACGTTCTCAACCGCGGCCCCTCGGGAGTGCGGAGCCCGGTAGATCTATTTTGAAACAAAGGAGTTTTATCGGGGGTCAGTATAAGATGCCCCTTTCGATATGGATTATAGGCTTAAAGCGAGCAAGCTGAAGGAGTAAAACGACAGTGCGAGAAAAGTTTAGGGTCTTATTGGTATAATGAATATCCGAAATTTTAGAAGTTACGTGGAAACTTCTAATTATTGTTAGAAAGACGCTGCGCGCCCTGAAGGATCTTATGTTTATATGCAGTAGCGGATAACTGCATAAATTGGGGAACTATGGATGTTCGGGAATTAATAATTGAAAAACTCAAATCAGCTATTAGGTTCAAATATCTAACCTCAGATATAGAAGTACAATATGATCAGGGGCTTCTGGAATTCGAGTGGAAGTATTGGGTAGAATGCGGTTATGAGTAGCGAATCCTTGGAAGAGTTTTATAGCCACATTCTTGGCATTGAGTGGCCCTGGGAAGTGCAGGAGATCATCCGCGATGGCACCACGCGCGAGGTGCGAGTCATCGTTGCGTACGCCGAGGGGGAAGACGCCTTCTGTGCGAAGTGCGGCAAGGTGGCGGCGATTCATGACCGCAAGGCACGGAAATGGCGTCATCTGGATTCCTGCAACCACAAGACGATCATCGAATCGGAGATTCCGCGCGTCAGATGCGAAGAGCACGGAGTGCTTCAAGTCAAGGTTCCATGGGCCGAAAAGAACAGCCGCTTCACCATGGAGCTGGAGCGGCACGTATGTCGCTGGCTGCAGATGGCTTCGATCAGCGAAGTCGGCTCCATGTTCGACCTGAGCTGGGACGAAGTTGCCGGCATCCAGGAACGAGCGGTGCGCCGAGGGCTTGAGAAGCGGAAGAAATCGTCACCACGGGAGATCGGGGTTGACGAGACGTCGTTTCAGAAGCGTCACGAGTACGTGACGGTTATCCTCGACAAGGACGAGAACACCGTTTTGGATGTTCTCCAGGACCGGAAGGCAGGAACTCTGGGCGCGTGGTTTAGAACGCAGGAAACGGCCGATTTGAAGGCCTTGGAAAGCATTTCGATAGACATGTGGGATCCGTACATCAAGGCGGTGAGAGAAAGTTTCGAGAACTGGGAATCCCTGATTGCGTTCGATCGCTACCATGTGGCCCAGCACCTGAACAAGGCGGTGGACAAGGTCCGGGCACAGGAACATCGGGAGCTCAGCAAAGCAGGCGAGCCGAGCGTGCTTGGCGGCACCAAGTTCGACTGGCTGAGGACATCAGCCAGAACGGACAACCGGACGGGAAACCGTCCGGCATTCATGCTGTTGTCACGCTTGAACCTGAGGACGGCCAGAGCGTGGAGAATCAAAGAAGCGGCGACGCTCCTATGGGACTATAGGTATCTGGGTGTTGCCGAGAAGCGCTGGAAGGAGCTTTTGTCCTGGATCAGCCGGAGCAAGCTCGAGCCGATGGTCAAGGCTGGAAGGATGATCCGGAAGTACTTCTGGGGAATCCTGAATGCGATACGCATGAAAACCAGCAACGCGATGCTCGAGTCCGTGAACTCAGGTATCCAGAAGATCAAGCGGATGGCTTGTGGTTTCAGGAACAGAGAACGCTTCCGCATGGCAATCCTATTTCACTTCGGCGGCCTGGATATGGGATTTTAATATTACACCCGAAATCCGGAAGCGCCTATGATCATTCGTATCACGAAAATGAAGTTCGTCATGAATTGGAATACCATATACAAAACAATGAATGCTCAAGACTAATGCTTAATCAGTTGACTCAATTACATGGAACAGGATATGTAGAAATAAGAAATAAAAAGCATCCTTACGAAATATCATCGATATACTGGATGCTAGAAAGCATTATTAAAATGGAAGTCGATTATAAAACTTTCGATCGATCAGAATCTCTATTTTTTGGGAAAAATGTTCTTCATGTTCACCATAGTCAGTCTTTTTATATTGAAGATAATCATATAAGGTATTTCAAACATAAATACAAAACTGAAAAATCAGTTATTGCACGAATGAATGAATCTTTACAAACAAAACCAGATTGTAATCCAGAATATGAAATTGTGTACGAAACACTTATGGAGTCGATGACTTGGGACAAGAAGACGGGCGAATGGATACTCTTTCAAAAAACAGGTGACCAATACTATTTCATTGCTTTAGCACTACATGATTCGGAAGATATTGAGGATAAACAACTTTTCGGTGAAATACAGGATTATATAAGATGAAGATTTCTAACAATCGCTTCAACCGGACTTAGGGGACAAGCCCCCTTCGCCGGTTAAGCGTATGTTGCACTAAACCGCTGCGCGGTGGACGATGAGGGGAGCGCGGTTGCCCTTCGATTTCGCGAGTGCCTTTTGTAGCCTTTGTTGACTTCGGCTGCCTCTGCCATCATGTCGGCGGAGGTATCCCATGCAACAAGAACTCGAAGCCATGCGCAAGGCGCTGGTGATCCGCAATTACGCTACCAAGACGGTCGACACCTACGTCTCCGTACTCAAGCGCTTTCTGGAGCAGCTCGACAAACCCATCAAAGACGTGACGCCGGCGGACATCCAGGCATGGCAGTTCGTCATGGTCAACGACCACAAGATTTCCTGGTCGCTTTTCAACCAGATGGTTTGCGCTCTCAGGTTCTACTTTCAGAAAGTACGCGATTGCGACTGGCCCGTCGACCGCATTCCCTTCCAGCGAAGACGCAGGCGGTTACCCTCCGTGCTGAGCAGGGAGGAAGTCGCTCGGCTTCTGGACGTGGCGCGACACAATCCCAAGCACCACGCCATTCTCTCCACACTCTACAGCACGGGCCTGCGTGTGGGCGAACTCGTCAAGCTTCGGATTCCCGACATCGACAGTCGCGCGATGCTCGTGCACGTTCGCCAGGGGAAAGGCGGGAAGGATAGAGAGGTGCAACTCAGCCCCCAACTTCTCTTCGTGCTGCGAAACTATTATCGCTCCTGCCTGGTCAAGCCAAAAACCTGGCTGTTCCCGGGAGCTCGGCCCGACAGTCCGATGGACCCGAGCGGCATCCAGCGAGTGGTTCCCGCTCTCGCCCGCAAGGCGGGCATAGAAAAGCATGTTTCACCTCATACACTACGGCATTGCTTCGCAACCCATCTCCTGGAGGACAGCACCGACCTGCGCACCATCCAATCCATGCTTGGCCACAGCAATATTCAGACGACCGAAGTCTATCTCCACGTGGCGGCGCATCACCTTCGGACCGTACGCAACCCCCTCGACCATCTTCCGACCGTCGGCGCGCCGTCTTCGGGGAGGGGACGATGAGCAAGCTGGGCGAGATTGCGCTACGAGGGCTGGAACTCCCCGAGCTCAACGGTCGCGAACGAAGTGTCTTACGACATATCGCCGACTGCCAGACCGAACGTATGGGCGGCAACGTCCTATCTTGCGAGTGCGGGCACCGCGAAGTGCACTACAATTCCTGCCGCGATCGGCACTGTCCGCTCTGCCAGGGCGCGGCTCGGGCGCGGTGGGTACAAGCTCGCCTGAGCGAACTCCTCCCCTGTCCGTACTTCCACGTGGTCTTCACGGTTCCTCACGAACTCGTGCCTCTGGCTCAGGCCAATCGCCACCTCTTCTACGACGCACTCTTCATCTGCGTCCGTGAAACTTTGCTGGCTGTTTGTGCGAAGGCAGAGAATCTTGGCGCTCGCGTGGGCGGCATGGCCATCCTGCACACCTGGAATCAGAAGCTCGCCTTCCACCCGCACCTGCATTGCATCATTCCCGGCGGCGGAGTCTCGCCGGACGGCACGAGGTGGATGGCGGGGAATCCCACCTACCTCGTATCCGTGCGGCGATTGTCCGCCGTGTTTCGCGGCAAGCTCCTTAGTCACCTGGAAACATCCATCGGCGAAGGTGAACTCCAGGGTGACAAATCAGCGTTACATGCTTCGCTTCGCAAGGCAGCCGAAAAAGCCTTCGTAGTTTATGCCAAACCTCCCTTCGGCGGCCCCGAGCAGGTAGTCAAATACCTGGGCCGCTATACCCATCGCGTCGGAATCAGCGAACGGCGCATCGTTTTCGCGGACGCTCATCAGGTCAGTTTCTCGTGGATCGATCGAGCCGCAGGCCATGCCCGTATGCGGATGACACTGTCCCATGAGGCGTTTATCCAGAAGTTTCTGCTGCACATCCTGCCGAAAGGGCTTCGGAAGATCCGCTACTTCGGCTACATGGGTAATCGGGATCGGACGCTATCCCTGGCTCATGTGCGCGCGCTTATCCAGGCCAGTGTCGATCATGGCCACCAGGAAACTGCTCGGCACATACTTTCCGAGGAACTGCCGGAAATGAGCGCCGACGCCTGTGTCTGGGCAATCTGCCCCACATGCGGCTCGCACATGAAAGTCGAGCGATCCATCGGATCACCGATCGCTCCAAACTGCCTCAAAGATCGGCTCGCGTTTCTGCAGGAGATCCATGGCCCCGCCCCCAATGAAGTCGTAATGGCATGATCGGGGATCTTCAGCCGATGCGCAAACCGGCTGAAGACCCGGCTCTCTATTCTGGTTCCACGTCACGACCTCGCCGTCATGGACAGACACCTGCCTGTCCTGGCGCTTCTTTGCCCAATGGCTGTGGTACCCGTGAAAAACGGGATATCGTACCGCCATCTTTCATCGCAAAACCAAATCATCCCCTTCGATCTCGCCATTTTTCCGACTTGCGAAGACCCATAGGCGGCGCTATTATTCTCCCGTTGCCATGACGAGTTGATAAAAGCCCCATGGGCGACCCTCCGGCCAGTCGGTTCAGTGCAACATGTTCTATCCTGCAGAATCGGACTTTGGTCTGGGAACCGGGAGTTCTACCAGGCACGACTGTGGTCACGCGATTCCGCAGGATAGAACACTGATGTTAGAATGGCAGGGAAATAGTATGCTTATCTTCTTCCTGAATTCGTGAACATTTTTTGAGGTGAGGTATATGATTCTACCTAAAATTAGAGATCCAAGACTCATAACCATTAGGCGTGGAGGTACGCTAACTGACGAAAATCATCACTTATTAGCAATATGGGCAGCAAAGTGCGCTGAACACGTTCTTCATTATTACGAAAAAGAATGTCCGGAAGATAAACGACCTCGCAAGGCTATAGAAATGGCACTGGCGTGGGCAAAAGAAGTCAAGATAGTTTTCGCCACAAGGAGGGCGGAACTAGATGAAGTATTCCATGGGATTCCGGGCTGCGGTAGTCAGGAAGACACAGGATGGCGGTGGGAAGAGTGTTAGCCAGGTCGCACGGGAGAGCGGCGTCAGCGCGGTCACTATTGCGAACTGGATAGGGCAGTACAAAGCTGGTACATTGAGCCTGGACGGCTGCGACGGACTCACTCCGGCACAACGCGGTCCGGGAGAGAAGCTGGCTCTCTTGCTTGAAAGCCGGACGGTTCCTGAGGATGGCCGTGGCGAGTGGCTCAGGCAAAGGGGGCTGCACTCCGAGCATCTCCCCTTGTGGGAGCAGGAGTTGACCAGCATCATGGACGACAAACAGACCAACCTGCGGGCGGAAAACGCCGAACTCAAGAAAGACAACAAGAGGCTCAAAAAAGAAGTGGATCGCCAGAAGGAGGCATTGGCCGAGGCGGCGATCCTCCTAACCCTAAAAAAAAAGTACCCGAATCTGTTTGCGGACAGCGGGGACGACTGATAACCGAGGAAGAGCGTGCAGAGATTCTGGACTATGTCGCCGAAGCGATGCGGTCTGGGGTCTCCGAGCGGGGCGTCTGTCGCCTTATGGGGACACTGCCCAAAACGCTGCAGAATTGGCGGCGGGAAGGGCTCAAGGACCGCCGGAAAGGCAGCGCCCGGCATGTGGCCCACCGGCTGTCGGAAGAGGAGGAACAGCGTTTCTACGAAGCCGCCAACACTGCGGAGTTTCGGGACCGCACGCCGGAGCAGATCGTCGCTACCCTCGCTGGAAAGGGCATCTACCTGGGAAGTACGAGCACCCTGTACCGCATCCTGCGCAAGCGTGGAGCGCTGCAGCACCGGCAGGAATCCAAGAAACCAGCGGCGGCGACCATACGGCAGCATGTCGAGGTTACCGGCCCCAATCAGGTGTGGTCATGGGACATCACCTGGCTCAGGACTGCTGTCCACGGCCTGTTCTTCTACGCCTACACCATCATCGACCTGTACGACCGATCCATTGTCGGATGGTCGATCGAGACGAACGAGTCGGACGAACACGCCATGCGTTTGTTCGAGCGCGTGATTCGGGATCTAGGCGTCGTCCCCGAGATCGTCCACGCCGATAACGGTAACCCGATGCGCGGCATGACCCTGGCCGTATTCCTTGACTCTTTGCAGATTCGCAGGAGCTATTCCCGTCCACGCTGCAGCAACGACAACGCCTATATCGAGTCCTGGCACAAGACCCTGAAATATACCGTTGGATATCCGCCCTTTTTCGAGTCGCTCGAAAAGGCCCGCTCCTGGTACGCCGATTTCATCGACTGGTACAACACCGACCACCAACATTCCGGCCTTGGCTATGTCACGCCCATGCAGCGCCGCTCCGGTGAGGCAACCGCCATCCATGCGCGCAGGAACCAAACCCTCCAAGACGCATTCATCAAAAATCCCCTCCGCTGGAGACAGAGTAAAGTCCGGTCATACCAGTGCATTCCAGTGTTCGCCTTCTACCGACCGGTGAAAAAGGCCGCTTGATGAAAATCCGTTCATTCCCTGGCGAAATCTATATTGACATATCCCGTGGGCACGAGGAGAAATAGAACTTAACGAAGCCAAAAAAGGAGCATTCCATTCAAATGCAGCTGCTAGTGAATCGGTTGGTGCCGCAAGATTCGCAGCGTATTCGGCTGGCCAAGCGGCAGTAGTAGGTCATGTAGCCGCGCATGAATTAGGAGCAGCGGCATATGCAATAAAGGCCGTGATGGCGGCTAGCGAAGAAAATGAGAAAAAAGAAAATGGTAGGAAAGAAGGCAAATGGCAACAAGAGCAATTACCAGACGAAATAAAGAAATTGGTACTAAAAGATCAAAGAAATAGAAATGATATTTGTTGGAATGTTTTTTTATTATAGAAGGAATTTTATAAATCTGCATTCTAATAATCGCCGCGTGCCGACAAAAAGGTTCCATTTGATCTGTCCGCGATGATGAATCAATAAGAAGGAAAATCGACAATCTCGTTATGCGGACCCCTCGGGCGCGTCCAGGGATTATCAAAAGCTGGTGTTGACTTTACACAAATCATTGTGTAGATTGTCCCTAGAGGCGACAGTATGGCTACAAACTTGGCAATAAATGATGATCTCCTTAATAAGGCTCTTGAAGTAGGCGGATTCCGTTCGAAAAAAGACACGGTCAATGCTGCCTTGGAAGAGTTTATTCGTAGGCGAAAAGCGGAAGACATAATAAATCTTTTTGGTAAAATAGATTATGTCGAAGGGTATGATTATAAAAAGATGCGAACGCGCGAATGAAGATGTTAGTGGATACATCAATATGGTCATTAGCCCTTAGAAAAAAGGATTTGACTGAAGAGGATAAGAAAATAGTTGATCGATTGGCAAAGGCCATCAGAGAATTGGAAATAGAAATTATTGGCCCCATACGTCAGGAAATATTGAGTGGAATAAAAGAAAAACCAAGATTTGAAGAATTGAAAACAAAAATCGGAGTGTTTAGGGACCTGGCAATAGACACTGAAGATTACGAATTGGCAGCAAAGTATCATAATGAATGTCGCAATCATGGAATACAGGGTTCGCATATAGATTATTTGATTTGTGCAGTTGCAGTAAACAATAAATTGAAAATCATGACTTTGGATAAAGATTTTGAAGGCTATAAGAAATATATACCAATTAAAATAGACAAAATAGCATAACGCGCAAGATCGGCCCGATTTTTCTCACCAGGCGCGCTTCGTTATGTCATTCGATGAAATAAGCAGTTTTCTGCGCGCCTGGTGAAAAGTCCGGGCTAAAAGCGCAGAAGAAAGCTCCGGACAATATTGATTATGCAAGGGAAAATTGAGATATTGCATTTTAGGGGAACAGTATATGAATTCCAAGGTCGACGCATTCCTAAGAAATGGAAAGAAGTGGCAGGAAGAATTCAACAAACTGAGACAGATCGTTCTTGACTGCCAGCTCACCGAGGAACTCAAGTGGGGTCAACCATGCTACACGCTCGATGGAAAAAACGTAGTTCTGATGCATGGATTCAAAGAATACTGTGCGCTTCTATTTATCAAAGGTGCCTTGTTGAAAGATTCCAAGGGTCTTCCAATACAGCAAACTGAAAATGTCCAAGCGGGGCGTCAGATTCGGTTCGCCGGTGTTCAAGAAATAAACAAAATGGAACAGACCTTGAAGGCTTATATTCAGGAAGCTATCAAGGTAGAAAAAACAGGTTTGAAGGTGGAACTGAAGAAAACCGCCGATTTCACCATACCTAAGGAATTTCGGCTCTATTGGGGAATCTGTGGGTGAATTTTGATAAAAACGAGGGAAATTCCAAGGCGGAGATCGGCATTGCTTGAAGGCAAATAGATTGCACCCTGCTCTCAAACCTGCGACGATGTAGTTGCAACACCAACAACGTCGAAGGGGAAAGCAGGATGCAGCTCAAGTGTATACTCAACCGGGTGCAGAAATTCCAGTCCTTTGTTTATAAAAGCACTCGAATGACAGAAGAAGGCGGGGCCCTCGTGCTCTTGGTGGACATTGTCGCCAGAGCTAATAGTTGGCTGAAATGTTCGAAGTGTGGAAAGCTATGCAGAGGGTACGATACGCTTACCCCCCGGCGGTTCGAGTTTGTGCCGCTCTGGGGTATCAAAGTCTTTTTCGTTTACGTGATGCGGCGTTGTGACTGCCCCGACTGCGGAGTTGTCGTGGAAGCGGTCCCGTGGGCAGAAGGGAAGCAGCAGCTCACCAAGACCTACGCCTGGTTCCTCTCTGACTGGGCAAAGAGAATGAGTTGGAAAGAAGTGGCGCGGGCTTTCAAGACGACGTGGGATCATGTGTTCCAAGCCGTGGAGATGGCTGTACGGTGGGGGCTTGAGCATCGCGATATCCAAACGATTACCGCGATCGGCGTTGACGAAGTTCAATGGCAGCACGGGCAGAAGTACTTGACCGTCGTGTACCAGATCAACAAGGAATGCAAAAGGCTGCTATGGGTCGGACGGGACCGGACGGAAGAAACCTTGAAGGAGTTCTTCACTTCCTTCGGCACAAAGAGGGGTGGCGCGCTCAAATTCATCTGCAGCGACATGTGGCAGCCCTATCTCAATGTCATCGCGGAAAAGGCCGCGGGAGCATTGCACGTGCTTGACCGTTATCATATCGTCGCGAAAATGAACACGGCCCTCGACGAAGTGCGCGCCGCCGAAACCAAGGATCTCAAGGCCAAAGGGTACGAACCGGTGCTCACGAAAACACGCTGGTGTCTCCTGAAGCGACCGGAAAACCTGACGGAAAAGCAGGGGACCACATTAGCTGAACTACTGCGCTACAACCTGAAGTCCGTACGCGCTTATCTACTCAAGGAGGAATTCGGCTTCTTCTGGGAGTACATCTATCCGGCCAGCGCGGGAAAGTACTTGCTCGATTGGTGCAAGAAAGCCATGCGTTCCCGTATCGACCCGATGAAGAAAATAGCCCAGATGCTGCGCGCTCATCAGCGTCAGATATTGAACTGGTTCAAGGCTCGAGACGTCATCTCATTGGGTGCGGTTGAGGGTCTCAACAACAAGGAAAAACTGATTACCAGAAAAGCCTATGGTTTTCGGACCTTCAAAGCCATAGAAGTGGCCTTGTATCATACGCTCGGTGCTCTTCCGGAGCTAAAAACCACCCACAGATTCTGCTGAGGAGCCGGAATTTCAAGGCAAATTGGATGAACACCCTGCCTTGAAGGCTGCTTTCGATGCGCTGACTCCGGGACGGCAGAAAGCATACATCTTTTATTTCTCTGGCGCTTCCGGATTTCGGGTGTAATATTAAAATCCCATATCCAGGCCGCCGAAGTGAAATAGGATTGCCATGCGGAAGCGTTCTCTGTTCCTGAAACCACAAGCCATCCGCTTGATCTTCTGGATACCTGAGTTCACGGACTCGAGCATCGCGTTGCTGGTTTTCATGCGTATCGCATTCAGGATTCCCCAGAAGTACTTCCGGATCATCCTTCCAGCCTTGACCATCGGCTCGAGCTTGCTCCGGCTGATCCAGGACAAAAGCTCCTTCCAGCGCTTCTCGGCAACACCCAGATACCTATAGTCCCATAGGAGCGTCGCCGCTTCTTTGATTCTCCACGCTCTGGCCGTCCTCAGGTTCAAGCGTGACAACAGCATGAATGCCGGACGGTTTCCCGTCCGGTTGTCCGTTCTGGCTGATGTCCTCAGCCAGTCGAACTTGGTGCCGCCAAGCACGCTCGGCTCGCCTGCTTTGCTGAGCTCCCGATGTTCCTGTGCCCGGACCTTGTCCACCGCCTTGTTCAGGTGCTGGGCCACATGGTAGCGATCGAACGCAATCAGGGATTCCCAGTTCTCGAAACTTTCTCTCACCGCCTTGATGTACGGATCCCACATGTCTATCGAAATGCTTTCCAAGGCCTTCAAATCGGCCGTTTCCTGCGTTCTAAACCACGCGCCCAGAGTTCCTGCCTTCCGGTCCTGGAGAACATCCAAAACGGTGTTCTCGTCCTTGTCGAGGATAACCGTCACGTACTCGTGACGCTTCTGAAACGACGTCTCGTCAACCCCGATCTCCCGTGGTGACGATTTCTTCCGCTTCTCAAGCCCTCGGCGCACCGCTCGTTCCTGGATGCCGGCAACTTCGTCCCAGCTCAGGTCGAACATGGAGCCGACTTCGCTGATCGAAGCCATCTGCAGCCAGCGACATACGTGCCGCTCCAGCTCCATGGTGAAGCGGCTGTTCTTTTCGGCCCATGGAACCTTGACTTGAAGCACTCCGTGCTCTTCGCATCTGACGCGCGGAATCTCCGATTCGATGATCGTCTTGTGGTTGCAGGAATCCAGATGACGCCATTTCCGTGCCTTGCGGTCATGAATCGCCGCCACCTTGCCGCACTTCGCACAGAAGGCGTCTTCCCCCTCGGCGTACGCAACGATGACTCGCACCTCGCGCGTGGTGCCATCGCGGATGATCTCCTGCACTTCCCAGGGCCACTCAATGCCAAGAATGTGGCTATAAAACTCTTCCAAGGATTCGCTACTCATAACCGCATTCTACCCAATACTTCCACTCGAATTCCAGAAGCCCCATTTCTCTCAACCCAAACAGTCCAAGACACGGGAATCAAGGGTCGATAAATATATCCCGAAAATTCTCGATGGAATGGGTTTGGATGATTAGTATGTAAGCATCAGCGCGGGACGGCAGGCTTGCCGCGCCTCTCGGGCTCTGATAAAATCGATAACGAAGGGCGATGGAGTTCGCCCCGGGCCAATCCCCAAACCGCCGCCTCAAGCGACCGATGACTCCTTCCCGATGACCCTGCCCCGGCAACAAGTGGCACGGCATCGGAAAGGAGATCCGTGCGGAACGTTCCACCCGAAAAGACGAAGGCCAGATCCTCTTTGATGACGTCCGCCTATGCCTTCGTCGTCGTCTTCGGCATCGTGAGCCTGTTCTCCGACATGACTCACGAGGGGGCGCAAAGCATAACCGGACCCTTTCTCTCGGGCCTCGGACTTTCCGCGGCCGCGGTCGGGATGATCGCGGGCTTCGGCGAGTTCGTGGGCTATGCGCTCCGATTCGTCTCGGGCTACCTGAGCGACAGGACAAAACGCTACTGGCTCGTCACGGAAATCGGCTATGCGGTGAACCTACTTTCGGTACCTCTCCTTGCCCTCGCCGGCAGATGGGAGATAGCCGCGCTGCTCATGATCCTGGAGCGCGCGGGGCGCGCCGTCAGAAACCCCGCGCGCGACGCCATGCTGTCCCATGCGACGAAGGAGATGGGCAGAGGGAAGGGTTTCGGCCTCCACGAGGCCCTCGATCAGATCGGCGCGACGACCGGGCCGCTCATAATCGCCGGCGTGCTCCTGCTCGGCGTTTCGTTGCGCAGAGCCTTCGGATTTCTGCTCGTCCCCGCCGTAGCCGCTCTGGTCATCCTGGCCTTCGCTCGATTTCGGTATCCGCATCCGGAGACCTTCGAGACGACGCGGAAAGAACAGCTCGGCGTGGCCAAATTCCCCGCTTCGTTTTGGCTGTATCTCGCGGCTTCGTCCCTCGTCGCCATCGGCTTCGTGGACTATCCGCTCATCGCCTATCATCTGCAGAAGAGCGATCTGGTCAAAGACTCCACGATAGCCATTTACTACTCCGTGGCCATGGGCATCGACGCCCTCGCGGCTCTGATTTTCGGCAGACTCTACGACAAAAAAGGTATCTGGGTCCTCGTCGTCTCGACCCTCATAGCCTTGCCCTTCCCTCTTTTCGCATTCAGCAGGTCCCCGTTTTTCCCGCTCATCGGTATTCTGCTGTGGGGAATCGGGATGGGAGCGCAGGAATCCGTCATGCGCGCGGCGATCGCCGATTTCGCCGCCAGGGACAAGCGCGCCACGGCATATGGCTTTTTCAACGCGGTGTATGGAACCTTCTGGTTCGCGGGCAGCGCCGTTTTCGGACTCGTATACGATCTTTCGATCGCCGCGGCCGTCGTATTTTCGCTGGTGCCGCAGATTTTATCGATTCCTTTTTTTATTTTGAGCGCCATGCGGCGCTCGGCGGATGCGGCCGGTCGAACGGAATGATCCATCGACTCGCAATTCCGGAGGTGAACATATCATGGTGATGCACAGCATGCTTTTCGAAGATCCGGCCGAGAGCGCCGCGAACGCGGCGGCGACGGAACCCGAGTTCTTCGGCGACTTGAACCTGGGCCGGATCGTCGACGCGATCACGGCCGGCAGGCAGGAGTACGATCTCAAACCCTTTTTCTACGCCCCTCTCCACGGCATCGATGCGATCGCGTACCGCCACGAAATTTTCCGCGACCTCGAGGATGGAACTCTCCGGGATTGCGTCGTATCCTTCGAAAAAAAGATGCACCTCGTGCGCGAGCGTCTGACCAGGGCGAAGAAGCTCTATTACAACTATCAAAAGGAAAGCTTTTCCCTGGATTCCACGATCCTGTACTGCGAAGCCGTCGAGGCTCTGGCGCGCGATCTAGCCGGTATCGAAACGAAATCGCGGGGCTTCGCGGCTTTTCGCCGCTACCTCTCCGCCTACGTTCGGTCGGAGGCTTTCGCGTCGCTCCTGGGCGAAGCCCGGGAAATCTCCTCGGGGCTGTCCGCGGTCAGGTACTGCTTCGTCATAGACGGCACTGTCGTCAAGGTCCGCGACTACGAGTCGGAAATCGATTACGGCGCCGACGTGGAGGCGACCTTCGAAAAGTTCAAGCAGAGCGAGGCGAAGGACTACCTGGTCGACTACGAGGATAGAGTCGACATGAACCACATCGAAGCGCAGATACTCGATTTCGTCGCGAGGCTGCATCGCGACCTGTTCCTTCGGCTCGACGCGTTCTGCGCGAAGAACGCGCTCTTTCTCGACGATACGATAGCGGCCTTCGACAGAGAGATACAGTTCTACCTCGCCTACATGGAGCAAGCGGAGAGACTCGAGCGCTCGGGCCTGCGCTTCTGCTATCCGCGGATTTCCGATACGGGCAAGGAGATTTTCGCGAACGATTGTTTCGACATGGCTCTCGCGGGCAAGCTGTCCGCCGAAGGCTCGCCCGTCGTCTGCAACGACTTTTTCCTCGAAGGCCGCGAGCGGATAATCGTCGTCTCCGGTCCCAATCAGGGCGGCAAGACGACATTCGCGCGCAGCTTCGGCCAGCTGCACTTCCTGGCCGCCATAGGCTGCACGGTGCCCGGCAGGGAGGCGCGGCTTTTCCTCTTCGACAGACTCTTCACTCATTTTGAGAGGGAGGAAGACAGCAAGGACCTCCGCGGCAAGCTGCAGGACGATCTTCTGAGAATCCATGCCATACTGGAGAACTCCAGCTCGAACAGCGTCCTCGTCCTGAACGAGATATTCAACTCGACCACCCTGAGCGACGCCGTCTTCCTGGGTAAAGAGATCATGAAAAGAATGATGAGCCTGGACCTGCTCTGCGTCTATGTGACCTTCCTGGACGAACTGGCATCGATGAGCGAAAAGACCGTGAGCATGGTCAGCACCGTAGTCCCGGAAAACCCGGCCATGCGCACCTACAAGATCCTCAGGAGACCTGCGGACGGACTGGCCTACGCCCTGTCCATCGCCGAAAAACACAGGCTCACCTACGAATGCCTCAAGGAGCGCATAGAAACATGAAGGCCTTTCTCATGTACAGGGACCGAGACTTCGATACCAAAAAAGACTTGCCTTCCAACGCAGGCGATCTGACGCAGGACCTCGAATTGACTACTCTGTTCAAGGCGATGGCCGGGGAGGACGAGTTCCTCTTCGATGTGGCCAAAAAGGCACTCCTGTCCAGTCTGACCGATCGGGCTTCCATACTCTACAGGCAGGACATACTCCGGGACTGCATCAGGAACGAGGCCGTGATCAGGGAGATATACGGTCTCGCGTTCGATACGATAGAGAGCAAGAGAAAGAACTTCTGGCTCTACGGCTCGAGCAGGTATCCCAATCCCGGCCTGATGCTCCATACTTCGGTCGAAGTCCTGGAAATGCTCGTGGTCATGCTCAGGAAGCTCCGGACCATCGCCGATACCTGCGCCCCGATGTTCGCGTCGGAAGGATTCTCCAGGCTTTTCGCGATGCTCGAGAAGGAACTCGACGACGGCTACTTCACCGCGATCAGGGACCATCTGGGCGAGCTCAGATTCCGCAACGGCGTGCTCATCAGCGCGGGACTCGGCGAGGGCGCCAAGGGAAAGGACTACGTTCTCAGAAAGCCCAACCGCGACAGGCGGGGCTGGCTCAGACGCATAGTCGGCATGGTCGAAAAGAAAAAGAGCGTGTATTCCTTCCGCCTCGCCGATCGAGACGAAAGCGGAGCCAAGGCCCTGACCGACCTGCAGAATCGCGGTATCAACCTCGTGGCCAACGCGCTTTCGCAATCCACCGATCACATCCTCGCTTTCTTCGCCATGCTGCGGACGGAGCTTGCCTTTTACGTCGGCTGCCTGAACCTTCGCGGGCGGCTTGCGGCCTTGGGAGAGCCGATGGCCTTTCCCGAGCCCGAAGAGTCTCCGGAGCTTCGCCATAGCTTCAGAGGTCTCTACGACCCCTGTCTGGCTCTGAACATGAACCGGACCGTGACAGGCAACGGGGCCGATGCCGACGGCAAAACACTCATGATCGTCACGGGAGCGAATCAGGGAGGCAAATCGACCTTTCTGCGCAGCATAGGCCTGGCCCAACTCATGATGCAATGCGGCATGTTCGCACCGGCCGAGGCCTATCGTTCCACCGTCTGCTCGGGCGTCTTCACCCACTACAAGCGGGAAGAGGACGCCACGATGAAGAGCGGCAAGTTCGACGAGGAAATGAGCCGGATGAGCAAAATCGCGGACGGCATTCGCCCCGGTGCGACGATCTTCTTCAACGAGTCGTTCGCCGCCACCAACGAGCGCGAGGGTTCGGAGATAGCGCGGCAGATAGTCTCGGCCCTGATCGAAAAGCGAATCCGGGTCTGTTTCGTCACCCATCAATTCGCCTTCGCCCACGGCTTCCATGCGACGAACGGCGAGGACGCCGTCTTCCTCCGCGCCGAGCGCAGGGACGACGGGACCAGGACCTTCAAGATCGTCGAGGGCGAACCGCTCGAGACCAGCTATGGCGAAGACCTGTACGCACGGATATTCGAAGCGGAGCCTCGAACATCTCCCGCCTGAGAAGGGCCACTCCGAGGTGATCCCGATCGTAGCCGAGGTAGCGGCTCGGATGCAGGCGCTCCTCGAGCTCTTCGGAGAGTCGCGGAGAGAGCGGCTCATTTTCCTTCGGCCACATTCCGGACCGTGCCCAGGAATTCTTCGAACCGGGAAGCCATGTCTGCCGCGAGGGGATAGCGGAACCGCGCCCTCCCGGCCCGAAGCTCGAACATGCGGTACCGATTCTCCTTCGCGGGAGTGCTGAAGGAGAAATCGAGGCCTGCGTCCAGGGGCACGTAACGCGTCATATGGCTGTATTCCGCCATCCGCTTCGAACGGAAGGGCGGCTCTTCCGAGATGCCGTAGAACATGGACGGGGAAAGGGCGAGGATGTAGGAGGAAATGATCCGGGAGGAGTCGAGAAAGCGCGGCACGGGGGTCTGGGGATGATAGAACCGCGACCGCATCTCGTCGTCGCGCATGACCTCGGTCGCGTAGCTGTGGTACTTGTAGTCCCTGCGCACGAGATCGGAAAAGGGATCCGGCCGGATCGAATGGACCTGGAGCTCCTCGGGGACTGCGCTTCCTCTGAACTCCTTGAGGGCCGCGATCATCGGATCGAAAAGGTGGCTGCTGACGGTGTTGAAGAGCAGAGACACCTTTTCCCCGTCGCTCAAGTAGAAGGTCATGCGCGAGGCGAGAAGCGTGGTGGCGGTCTCGAGCACATCGACGTCCCCGAAATCGAAGAGACGTTTTTCGTAGGCCGAGCGCCGCTTCTTGACGACTAGGACCCGCGAACCGGCCCGGCAGAGAAAGGATTCGGGCTCCGAGCTGCGCATTCCGCGGGTGGCGGGGGCGCGCACGCAATAGGGAAAGTCGGAGAAGGTTTCGGCGATCATCGAGGCACAGGTTTCGGGCAGCCGCTCGGAAGCCTCGATGCGGCTCGACCAGGTTTCGACGCTGCCGTCTCTGCTCATGGGACCCTCCCGGGTAACGGCCGCGATACGGCCGCCTTACCAGGAGTTATCAGCCGCGATCGGCGGCGGTTGTGGCGAACTCCATCGCCTTGTCTTGAGAATAATCCCGAAATTCCGGCGAGTCAATCGATGCGCCGGGCCCCTTGACGCGCCGCTGCGGGGACTGGAGAATTTTCCCCCATGCACAGCTATGCCACTTTCAAGGTCGAGGGCCTGATCAACATCTTCAACTCGTTCAACGACTCGGAGTTCGCCCCTCTGATAACGCATTCCCTCGACGTCGCCAAACTCTCCTCGGGAATCGCAGAGCGCCTCGGGAACCCCCGCCTCGAAAAGCGCTACGTGTTCATGGCAGGACTCCTCCACGACTGGGGACTGTTCGTGAGAAACGCGGTCAGGGACCCGGCGCGCTTCGCCGCCTCCCTCGGCGAGAGCGTATTCCCGACGAAGGAGCAGACGCGGTCCTTCGACTTCGAGGGGCTCCTCGATCGGCTCGAAACCGACGACCTCAACAGGCACGCCGCAATCTCCGCTTCGATCCTCCGCTATATCGAGCTTCCCGAGCCCTACGCGGAGGCGGTCGGGAACCACCATCGCCGCACGGACGAGCTCTCCGGCGACGAAGACGCGGCGCTCCTCGCGAGCGTCTTCGCGACCGCCGACGAGCTGTCGCGAAGCTACCGGAAAAACCTCGCGAACGGCAGGGCGGAGGCCTACCGTGCCGTATTCGGCCTGATCCATTCGGCTATCGTCCCGGATTTGCTGAGGCCGCCGGTGGAGGACCTCCTCCACGGTGTCGTCGACATGAACTATTGTCTCGACCTGTCTCCGCATGCGGACCGTTATTTCGGCAGCGACGAGGTGGATCTGCCGTATTTCATCAAACTCATCGAGACTTTGAGCTTCACCCAGGACTACCGCAGTCCCTTCACGCGCAACCACTCCTTCGGCATAGCCACCCTGGCCCAGGACATCGCCCGCGAGGCGATGTCCGACCGCGACGCTCTCGAGCTCAAGCTCGCGGGGCTGGTCCACGATTTCGGGAAAATCACCATTCCCCTCGAAATACTCCACAAGCCGGGCGCCCTCATCCCCTGCGAGAAGGAGGTCATGAAGGGTCACGTGGTCGAATCGTTCAAGATGATCGACCCTGTCATCCAGTCCAAGGACATCCTTCTGCCCGCGGTGTACCATCACGAACGCCTCGACGGCTCGGGCTATCCCATGGGGCTCAAAGCGGCCGACCTGACCATCCGGGCGCGGATACTCCAGGTCTGCGACAACTACATAGCCCTCGTGGAGGAGCGACCCTACCGGCGAGTCCTGCCCCCGCGCGAGGCGATCCTGACCATCGAAGACGAAGTGCGCGCCGGCAAGTTGGACGGCGACGTATTCGAGCTGCTCAGGACCTTCGTGCGCAACGGCTACGAGACCGGCAAGTACAAAGAGCTTCTCCATGTGTTCCTGGAGGGTCGACCGGAGATATTCGAGGACTGAGGGCTGCGACTCGCCCGCAGTCCTCGCGCATTTGAACATAAGTTTAGTTGCTTGACTCATTCAACCAACAAAAGTACAGTCTGCCCATGGACTACGGCTACTTCGACGACGACCGGCGCGAGTTCGTCATAACGAGACCGGACACCCCTCTTCCCTGGCTCAACTACCTGGGGCAGGACGAGTTCTTCGGTCTCTGCACGAACACGGGCGGCGGCTACAGTTTCTGGAAGGATTCGCGCCTCCGCCGCCTGACCCGCTATCGCTACAACAACGTTCCTTACGACCTGGGGGGCCGCTATCTTTACGTGAACGACTCGGGCAGCCTGTGGAACCCCGGCTGGAAGCCGGTCAAGGCCCCCCTCGACTCCTACGAGTGCCGGCACGGCCTGGGCTACACGCGCATTCTGGGCGCGAAGGACGGGCTCGAGGTGGAGCTCCTGTTCTTCGTGCCTCCCGGACAGAATCTCGAGATATGGAAGACGAGGGTCAGGAACAAGTCGGGCACCCGCAAGAGGCCGCGGCTCTTTTCGTATCAGGAGTTCGCCTTCTACGAAGCGCTCAACGACATGACCAACTACCAGCGCACCTGGTCCATAGGCGAGGTCGAGGTGGAGGGGAGCGCGATCTATCACACCACCGAGTACCGGGAGCGGCGCGACCACTACACCGTATTCGCCTGTACCCATCCGATCGCGGGCTTCGACACCGATCGCGACGCCTTCGTCGGCGTCCACGAGGGTCTTCACGAGGCGCGCGCGCCCTTCGCCGGCGCCTGCACGGGGTCCATGGCCTCGGGCTGGAACCCCATAGGGGCGCACCAGATCGACCTGGACCTCGGCCCTGGCGAAGAGGAGAGCTTCGCCTTCGTTCTCGCCTACGTGGAGCAGAAGAAGCCCCCCAAGTTCGAGGGAGCTCGGCGGGCCAACAAGAGCGCCGGCCGCGCCCTCCTCGAACGCTATGCGGACGAATCGGCCGTCGACGCGGCCTTCGAGGGGCTCTCGGCCTTCTGGGGGGGACTCCTGTCCAATTTCCAGGCCGAGCTCCCCAACGAGCACGCGGCGCGCATGCTCAACACCTGGAACCAGTACCAGTGCATGGCCACCTTCAATCTCTCGCGCTCGACGTCCATGTACGAGACGGGGATAGGCAGGGGAATGGGTTTCCGCGACTCGAACCAGGACATCCTGGGCTTCGTCCACATGATCCCCGAGCGGGCGCGCGAGCGGCTCCTCGACATCGCGGCGACCCAGCTCTCGGACGGCACCTGCTATCACCAGTACCAGCCTCTGACGAAAAAGGGCAATGCCGAGCTCGGCGGCGACTTCTATGACGACCACCTCTGGCTCGTGCTCGCGGCATGCGCCTATATGAAGGAAACCGGCGATCTGGCCGTGCTCGACGAGGGCTGCGGATACGCGGACAAGAGCTACGGCGCCGGCGGCCCGGCCGGGTCCGCGGACACGCTTCTTCACCATCTCGAGACCTCGATCGCCTACACCATGCGCAAGCGCGGTCCCCATGGGCTGCCGCTCATCGGCCACGCCGATTGGAACGATTGTCTCAACCTCAACTGTTTCTCGACGGAACCCAACGAGAGTTTCCAGACCGCCGGCGACGTGAAAGGCTCGAACGCCGAATCGGTCATGATCGCGGGGCTCTTCCTCTATGCCGCGCGCGAGATGGCCGAGCTCTACGAACATATGGGTAAATTCCCCGAAGCCGAGCGGATGCGCGCCGCGCGCCGCGAAATGTCGGCCGCGGTCGAGGGACCGGGCTGGGACGGCGAATGGTACCGCCGAGCCTACGACGCGGCGGGAAGGCCGGTGGGCTCGAAGGACTGCGACGAGGGCAGAATCTACGTCGAGAGCCAGGCCTGGTGCGTCCTGGGTAGAGCCGGCGCCGGCGGCAGGGCCAGAGCGGCCCTCGAGAGCCTGCATCGCGAGCTGTTCACGGCCAAGGGAATCATCCTTCAGCAGCCGGCCTATTCCGCCTATCGCGTCGAGCTCGGCGAGGTGTCGAGCTACCCTCCGGGCGTGAAGGAGAACGGAGGCATCTTCTGCCACAACAACGCCTGGGTGCACCTCGCCTGGTGCCTCCTGGGTGAAGGGGACCGCGCCTTCGAGTACTATCTCTCGATCTGCCCGAGCGCCAAGCAGGACGAGATCGAGATCTATCGCTCCGAGCCCTACGTCTACGCCCAGATGATCGCGGGGCGGGACTCCCCGCGCTTCGGCGAAGCCAAGAACTCCTGGCTCACGGGCACGGCGGCCTGGGCCTTCGTGGCCCTGACGCAGGGCATACTCGGGATAAAGCCCGATTACCGCGGCCTTCGCGTGGAGCCCTGCGTCCCCCACGACTGGAAGCGCTTCAGTGTGACGCGGAAATACCGCGGAGCCGTCTACCGCATCGAGGTGAGCAATCCTTCCGGCGTCTGCACGGGCCTGAGATCCGTCTCCATCGATGGGGAGCCCCTCCCTAAGGAAAGATTCTCCGGTGCCGGCGGCAAAGGCGCAGTCCTCCCCTTCTTCCCCCCCGGCGGCGAACACAGGATAGAGATCCTGATGGGCTGACGAGGCATTGTGCACCATTTCGTGGTGGTTGTCCGATAGGGGCCACTGTCTTCCAACGAAAACACACAGCGGGTGTCGGGGCCGGGGTGCTGGTTGCCTTGATTTCGGGATATCCTCAATTTCTCGCCACTTTCAGCAACAGCGATCCATGAGGGACGAGCTCGGCCCAGACTCCCGATTCGTCCGGCGGCAGATCTTTCCGTTCCCAGATGTCCCTGATCGCCTGCGCGCCGACGATACCGAGATCGTCCCACGTCGCACCCACTCTCAGGGCCGATTCTCCTATATTGAAGAGGGCCACGTTAGTCGATCCCCCCGGCGCATCGGAGGCCCAGACGACGGCCGCCCCCCGATGCGAGACCAGCCGAGGGAGCGAACCCGCCTGGTCGACCTCGAGGACTTCGGGGTTCGTCAACAGGGAAAGCGTCCAGTCATCGTTGTCGCGCAACTCGCCGCCCATGATGAGCGGCGATCGGAAGATGGACCAGAGCGAGAGCATGGTCCGCTGTTCATCATGCGTGAAGCGGGTTCGACGATCGGCGGCTCCCCCGTCGACCGAGCGAATCCCGATATGACCCAAGGGGAGCATGTCGCAGTCGGGCCAGTGGCCTTGAGCGGCGTAGGGGTACCAGCGCTCGCAACGATCGAACATGTCCGCCAGAAGTTCCCATTTATCCCAGAAATCATCGGTTATGCGCCACATGTTCGAGCGTGCGGCGAAGGCGGCCGCGTGCTCGAGCGGGGCCGGCCCGGGAGAGAGGCTCAGGACCATGGGCCTGCCACAGGTGTCGATGGAATCGCGGATCAGGGCGATCTCGGCTTGATGCGAACCGTACAGCCTCGACGCGCAGATATCGTCGATCTTGACGAAGTCGACACCCCACTCGGCATAGAGCTTGAAAAGAGAATCGTAATAGGCGCGGGCGCCTTCGGTCTCCGTATCGACCCCGTACATGTCGGTATTCCAGGGACATATCGAGTTGGGATGGGCGATGTCGCGCGCGGTGGCTTTCGATCCGAGTATCGGGGTCGCGGCGTGCGCCGCCTGCCGGGGGATGCCGCGCATGATATGGATGCCGAATTTGAGGCCCAGCCCGTGCACGTAGTCCGACAGCGGCCGAAAACCTTTGCCGTTTGCCGAGGAAGGGAAGCGATTTGCGGCAGGCACGAGTCGAGATTTGTAGTCCATCGCGAGGGGAACGTACTTGCGGTAGCGCGACGAGTCGGCGTCGGGCTCGTACCATTGGATGTCCACGACGATGTATTCCCAGCCGTAGCGCAGCATGTTGGCCGCCATGTAGTCGGCGTTGGCTCTTACTTCGTCTTCCCGGACGGCGGCCCCGTAGCAGTCCCAGCTGTTCCAGCCCATAGGCGGTCTTTTTGCCCATTCATGATGCTTCATGACTCTGTTCATCCTTTCACGGCTCCGACCGTAATACCCTTGATGAAATACCGCTGAAGTGCGGCGAAAAGGACAATTATCGGCACGAAAAGAATCACGATGGCCGCCATGGCCGAGGTGTAGTCCTGCGATGTCGCCGAGAAGAGCTGTTGAAGAAATACGGTGATCGTTTTGAGCCGACTGTCGCTGACGAAGAGGCTGGCCATGAGGTAGTCGTTCCATGTTCCGAAGGACTGCAGGATCACGAGCGTGGCGATCGCCGGTCTCAAAAGAGGAAGTACCACGCTGAAATAGGTTCGATAGATCGAGCAACCGTCGATCCGAGCCGCTTCCTCCAACTCTACCGGCACTTGGCTCATGAAACTGGTCATCAGGAAAACGCAAAACGACATGCCGACGGCGACGTACATCAAGATGATCCCGTAGCGCGTGTTGGTCAGGTGGAATGTATACCCTATCACATAGATCGGAAGGAACAAGGCCTGGAAAGGGATCAGAATGCCGATCATGAAGTAGATATATGAAAACTTGAAAAACTTGCCTTTGTTGCGTGCTATGGCCCAGGCCGCGGCGCTCGAGAGTAGAGCAATCACGATCACGGATACTGCCGTGTAGAGAAAAGTATTGAAGAAGGTCGTGCCGATCTTGAGACGGGCGAATGCCATCTGATAGTTCGCCCCAATCAGTTTCTGGGGCAGTGCGAGAGGATTGCCGATGTACAATTCTCGTTTGGTCTTCAAGGACATGTTGACGACCTCGAGCACGGGAATGACCTCCACTGCGACCACGAATGTCATGAAGACTTGGAGGAGAATTCTCCCGGTCCCGGATCCTGTCCTTTTCCCGGCGGCCTGGTTTCCGGAAAAACTCATAATTGCACCTCGCGCTTGCGTAGGATGCCGAGCTGGACTACCGCTATGACCAACAATGCGGAAATCAGTGTCATGGAAATTGCCGAGCCATACCCGTACTGTCTCCCTCCGATCGAGGTGTTGTAAATCTGATATACGATCGAGGTAGAGGAGCGCCCGGGCCCTCCGGCGGTCGACGATACCATGAGGTCATACACTCTCAGGGAGCCGATGGTGATGCCGACTATGCAAATGGTGAATGCCGGCGCGAGCATGGGTATCGTGATCCCGAAGAATTGCCGCACCGAGGAAGCTCCGTCGACCCGCGCCGCCTCGTAGAGTTCGACAGGAATGGATTGCAAACCGGCCAGGTATATGAGCATCCAGTATCCGACCCATTGCCACTGGTTAACGATCAGGAGGCCCCAAAGAACGGTTTTGCCGGATCCGAAGAGCCTGAAGTCGATCTTTGTGCCCAGCAATGCATTGAGTGCCGGCAGTATGTCGGAGTAGATGCGGAGCCAGATATAGCCCGCGACGAGCGGAGCGACCAGACAGGGAAGAAACATGATCGTGCGGTATATGGTTTTGCCTTTGATACCGCTGTCCAATGCGACGGCGAACATAAGCGCGAGAATATTCTGGATGATCGTATTGAATAGCGTGAACCTGATGGTGAACCACCAAGCGTTTATCGTGTTGGAATCTTTGAATATTTTGGCGTAATTCGACAGCCCAACCCAGGGAAGCACTTTCGTGTATCCGTCCCAGCTCGTAAGAGAATAAACAAATCCCAGCCCCATCGGGACAATGACGCCTATCGTGAAAATAAGCATGCCCGGAATCACGAGCGTGGCGAATTCGATTTCTACGCCGCGCCTCAGCGAGGATTGTCGCATTCTGCCCCCTTTCGACGAGCGCTGCAAAGCGAACCGCGCGCAAAAATCGACGACTTTCGCGCGCGGTTACGGCGGCTGCCTCGTTTCGGGTTATGGCTTGCTGTTCGCCCTTCTCGAATCGGCTGCAGCCAAGGCCTGATCGAGCGTCTCCGTTCCCTGGAGCCAGGCGGCGATATCTTTCGCATTTTCGTCCTGGAAGCCTCCCCACACCAACTGGAGGTTGCCGGAGTTCGCGTCTACGATCTGATTCTTGGCTACGTAGACGTCGATATCCTTCTGGCTCGGGTTATTGAAGGTCGGAGCGATCCCCTTTATCGTAGAGGCCGTCTTCGTCTGATTGAAGATCTTCTGGCCCAATTCCTTGTCGGTGGTGAGGATCGTGAAAACCTTGTCGACCGCGTCGGAGTTCTTCGTAGTGGCGCTCTCCATGAAGGTGATATTCGGCTCGTAAATGAGCTTGGCGTTGCCTGTCTGGTTCGGGAAGGGGAAAATACCGAAGTCGAAGTTGGGGTCTATGTCCAGGAAGTTCTGGATGGACCAGGAACCGGAGACCTTCATGGCGGCCTTTCCCTGGACCAATCGGCCGTCGGCGTTGGTCTGCTGAAGCGAGAAGGTCTCGTCTTTCCAGGTGTTATCGTAGATCAGCTTATCGTAGCCGAATACGGTCTTCGCGATAGGCGAAGCGGCGAAGCTGACATTGCCCGCGCGGAACTTGTCGCCCCAGTCGGGCGTCTTGTCGAAGATGTCGTTGATCATAAACTGCATCGTGATGTTCCCGATGCTCCAGAGGTCGACGAAGTGCGTTTCGAAGGGAGTGATGCCGAGCGACTTGAACTTTTCGATAACGTTCATCAGCTGGGCCTGGGTCCTGGGTATGGCGATATTGTTGTCCTTGAAAAGCTTGCGATTGTAGTACACGCCCTGGTAAAGGGCGTTGTACACAATGCCATATACCTTCCCTTTGTACGAACCCGAGCCCACCGCAGCTTTGACCACGTTTTTCAGATACGGCTTGCCGGTGATGTCTCCGAGGATATTTCTCGACGCGAACGTCGCGATATCCTGTCCCTTGCCCACGATGATGTCGGGCAAGCCGGACTTCATGTACTCCTGGATTTTCGACGGCAAATCGGGCCAGCCGACGACCTCCCAATCCAACTTGATGTCGGGGTACTTGGCGGCGACGGCGTCCGAGATGAAATTCTCGATCCCCGCGTCCGTTGTGGACTGACCGGCCAGGATCTTGACTGTCACAACTCCCTGCGCGAAGGACCTCTGCGCGAAGAGAGCCAGGACCATGAGCAGCCCGAGGGAAAGAACACGAGCTCGTACCATACCGATCCTCCTTGGGACTTTCGACTGCGGGCATCGTGTCGGCTCGTCGCCGCACGACTCCCAATCGCAAGCGTAGGCCCCTTCGCGAGAACCGGTTAGGACAAAACTGAGTAATCTGCTAGCACAAATCGGGAAAACACGCGCAAAACCCGGATTGGTCGGGCCACCCGCCTACCGAGGGCCCGAAAGAGCACGATTGCGGTCGGCGCACTCCAGGACGGACTCGAGGCTTGACTTCTCCTGGAGCCAGTCCTGGAGGCGATTGGCTACCTCGTCCTGGAATGACCAAATAAGCTGGGTGTTCCCGATGGTGGCGTCTATTATTCGAGACTCGGCCCGGTAGCGGTTAATATCCTCCTGGACAGGAAGTTCGGCTTCCGAATGGGCGGTCTTGAGGAGAGAGACGGTCTTCGTGAAATCGAGTATCTCCGAGGCCAACTCGGGCGAGCCGAATATGGCATCCAAGACGGCGTCGACCTCTGCGGAGTGCGATGTTTTGGAGCTCTTCATGAAGGTCATATTCGGCTCGAATACGAGACGCGCGTCGCCAGTAGAGTTCGGGTAGGGGAAGAGGCCGATCTTCATGCCCGGGTTGACCGCCGCGATGGTTTGCAGGCTCCAGGTGCCGGACAGGTACATCGCCGCACGACCTTTGGCAAAGCGCTCGTCGCATTCGGACTGGCCGATGGCGAACGCGTCGGGCCAGCTCGCCCCGAGCATATCGCGTACGTTCCGGAAACAACGCCGAAATGCAGCCGATCCGGAGAAGGATACCCGGCCGGCACGAAACTCATCGCCCCATTCCGGATTGTGCAAAAAAACTTCGCCGAGCGCGAGCTGCATGACAATGTTGCCCGTAGACCAGCTTTCCTCGAAGTGGGAGGCGAAGGGAGTCACTCCCGCCGATCGAAGAGTGCGGACAATGGCGGCCAACTCTGCGAGCGTACGTGGAGGCGAGAGCCCGAGCCTTCCGAATATCTCCTTATTGTAGAAGACACCCTGATAGAAGGCGTTATAAGGAATTCCATAGACCGTGCCGCCCGACGACACCGAGGCCAGGGCATCATCGCGGACGTAGCCCAGGACCGAGGGCGGGATGGGCGAGAGGTTCCCCGAAGGGAGGTAGGTGGCCACGTCCTGCGCCTTCCCGATCATGATGTCGGGTATCTCTCCGGCGGCGAACTTCGCCTGCATCTGAGACTGGAATTTGTCCCCCCAGTCGACGCGCTCCCAATCGAGCTCTATCCCCGGAGTCGTACGCTCGAGCAGGTCGTTGATCATCTCCTCGATGCCGGCATCGGAGGTCGACTGTCCCGCCAGGACCGTGAGTAGGACCTTCTTGGGCATGGCAGTGTCGCGGGTCCCGGCGCTCGCGAGCCCATCGACATTCCGGGAGCAAGCGGTGGCGAGAGCGCATGCAAACACCAACGCGGCCGCGAAATCGCCGACGTGCCGCGCCGGGCGCTTCATCTCGTCGCCTTGCCGATGGAGAAGCGATACTCGCTCGGGCTCATGCCCGCAATCTTCCTGAATACTCGATTGAAGTAGGCGTATTCGGGATAGCCGACCAAGTCGGCCACGTCCGTCAGGTTCAAGCCCGGCTGCCTCATGTACTCCTGAGCTTTTTCTATGCGCATCTTGGCGATCGCAAGCATGATATTGCATCCCGCCACTTCCTTGAATGCCCTGGACAGGTAGGAACGTTCCATGCGGAAAACCGCCGCCATCGAGGTGAGGGAAATGTCCTCGAAGTAGTGCTCGGCGATGTATTTCCGGGCCCGCCTGGCGACGCCTATCATGCTCTGACTCGCTCTCGGCGAGGCGGGTTCGCTGAATGCTTCGTCGAGGAGCTGCTCGAGCACGCTGCAGACTTCGGGAATGTCCTCTTTCTCTAGGGCCATGGCAAGAAAGTCGGACAGGTTGTCCATGGCCAGCATGGATTCGGGAGAGACCGCAGGGCCGGGATCGGCACGGTGGTAGATCAGCCCGGCCACATACTCTGCCGTCTGCTTTGCTTCGATGACGAGCCAGCCCGAATCATCGCATCCCCGCAGGCCTATCTCGTTGAACATGACATCGAGCGACATCTGCCTGTTTCTCGACCCGAGGGCGAAAGTCAGACGTTTCTCGAGTTCGGGAGTCACGCGCCTTTTGACCTCGAGCCCCTGCGCCGCGGCGCGAGCGGCCGGGCCGTTTGCGCCGATCGGCCTGCTCATGAGGGACGCGCGCGCCTCCTGGTAGGCCGCGCGCAACTTGTCGAATGAATAGTGACAGCCGCTGGCCGCGACTCCGGCGACCATTCCCGTTCTCCGCACTATACGATCGGGCAACTCCTCAAGCGCACGTGCCAGTGCGCTTGAGTCGAAGTCGGCGACGAGGACGAACTCGCTCCGTGCATAAAGATTCTGGAAGACCACGTGATTCGCTTCCCGCGACACTCCTGCAAGGGCGGCCCTGAGCTCGTCTTTTCGCCGGCCGCCCATAGCGGAAGAACCGTTGCGCCCCGCCGCCAGCTTGACCAGCACGAGGGTATACGAGGCGAACTCGAGGTCCAGGTCGAGTGTCGAACCGGCATTCGCGTCCGGCAAGCCCAGCGAATCCCCAAAAACGGCATCGCTCATCTCCACGTCTCTGAGGATGGAGGAAGCCGCACGGAGTCGCTCGCGGAGCTCGGATTCCTCGCGTTCCTTCGCCCTCCCCGAGCCGAGGATTCGTAGTACCTTGTCGAGGACATCCATAAGCGAATTCCTCGTGACCGGTTTCAATAGATAGTCCACCGCTCCGTGGAGAAGGGCGTCTCGGACGAAGGGGAAATCGCTATAGCCGCTCAGCACGATGGCCTGCAGTCCCGGCAACCGCTCCTTGGCGGCCCGTATGAGCGCGTTTCCGTCGATGAACGGCATGTTGATGTCCGTTATGAGAATATCGGGTCGATCCGACTCGAGCCTGCCCAGCGCACTTTCCCCGTCGAAGGCCGGAGCGAGAAACTCGATCGAGAGACCTTCCCAATTTATAAGCTCCCTGAGATTCTCGACGACCCAAGGCTCGTCATCGGCCACCAGGAGTCTGAGCGGAAACGCCGGACTCATGCTTCTTTGCCCTCATGTTCCGTCGCCGAGGCCTGAATGCGCGGAACGACCATGGAGACGATGCAGCCCCTTCCCGGGCTGCTGTCGATCCTGATCCCAAAGTTCTCACCGAACAGGAGCTTGATTCTGCAGTCTATGTTGCGGAGCCCGATGGAGCCGCCTCCATCCAAGGCATCCTTGGGGCTCCCCGCGAGCGCTTTCTCGATCTCCTTCGCACTCATGCCCACACCATTGTCTTCCACATACAGGAAAATCCCTTCGTCTCCGGCCGCCCCAGCGATGATGAGCTTTTTCTGGCCGTGCTTATCCCTGAGACCGTGGAGCAGAGAATTCTCGACAAGCGGCTGGAGACAGAGCTTCGGCACCTTCTCCTCCAGAATGCTTCGATCGACGCGGATGTCGAGATCGATTCTCCCATTCATGCGTACATTCATGATATGCATGTAGTTCTTGACATTCACGATTTCGCTCCGCACAGTGGCGAGGCTCTCCTTCGCGTCAATGGCATAGCGGAACATGTTCGAGAGCGCTCGGCAGAGGCTGCCGACCTCGGGGCATCCGCCGGCCTGGGCGATACCGGCCATAGTGTCGAGGGAATTGTACAGAAAATGCGGATTGACCTGAGCCTGGAGGGCCTTGTACTCGGCCTGTTTCAGGAGGAGCTTCGCGTCGTACTCTTCCGCGATCAAAGCCTGTATCCTGTCGAGCATCTCATTTGCGGCGCTCCCGAGCTCGCCGATCTCGTCCTCATGGAGCCCCTCGAGCCTCAGACCAGTCTCGCCGTCCCTGATGCGTCTGAGCGTACCGCAGATGCGGGTCAGGGGGCGCGTGAGCGTTAGCGCGACGGCGGCAGCACCGACAGCGGCCACGACAAGAACGAGAAACGCTATAAGGAGGAGATTGCGCGCGAGAGCGCGCTGACTCTCCTCGAGAATGCGATTCGGGATGAGCGAAAAAGCGGTGAGGTCGTACTTATCCTGCGGAATTCCGAAGAGGACACTACCCCGCAGCCGCGCGATCCTCCCGTCAGGCCACTGCCCCCGTGCAATCTCCGCCGTCGCGGCTTCGTAGTATCGGAGTTGTCGGCCCGAAGGCTCCCCGAAGTAGAGAACCGGCCTGTCTCCCGATGGCTGTAGCCAGACGATCTGGTCGTCGGAGAATACGTACTTCCCGACAATGCGCCTGAAGCTCCCGGCGTCGACATCGCAGACCACGTAGCCTATCTTCCGGGTGGCGTCCTTCGCGTATATCTTGAGCGCAAACCGAACGATCTCCCTTTTTCTGCTCCGATTGAAGTAACTGGAGACGAGCATCGGCCTCCTGTCCGAGAGAATATATGCGGAAACCACGTCAGCGTTGTAAGCCGCCTTATCCGAGTAGATGTCTTCGGGGTAGTTCGACAGCGGCGTCGAGGCGCTCAGGTATGAACTGAGGAGACTTCCGTCCGCGCCGTACACGTACAATGCGCTCACCTGCTGTGACGCGTCGAATACGGTGAGGGCCAGGTCGTAAGCTATCCTCCGGTACCTGTCGCGGAGGTCGGCCATGGCGCCTGATGCCCCTCCCACGCTCGACAGATCTCCGATGAAGTCCGTCTTGTTGTATATCTTGATAAGATCGTTCTCGTAGGACTTGATCCACATGTACAATTCGCTTTGCATGCTCTCCAAGGATTTGCGACTCGCCTCCCTTTCTCTCTCGTACAGAATCGAGGAGGCGGAGGATTGGGAAAAGAGCGCCTGGAGGCACAGCGCAAGGACGGTACACGAGACGCAGAGCGCCAGCACCTTCGTGCGCATCCGTAGTGCGGGGAGGGAATTCACGCTGAGATGCTACCGGAGGGGCTTTCCTTATTGTTTTCGAGTTTCGTCATTCACGACATCCCTCCCTCCACCCTCATTTTAATGGGTCCGAGCATCGCGTCAAGGCGGTCATCTTCGATGCCGCCGCCGAACATCGGACTTTTCGCCGGACGCGCATAAATAACGACGATGGGGCTTGCTGACGCGAGGTTGCCGTGCAGGAGGACAGACTCCTATCCCAAGGGCGGCATATCGTGGCAGTATTGCCCCATGGAAGGCAGCGAACCCGGCCCCCCCTCCGACGGTCTCTACGACGCGTCGGGACAGCCTCTTCTCGACGACGTCCAAATCGACTATCCCGTCACCTTCGACCTCAGGGTCATCTACGTCATCTCTCAGGGCGCCACCATCGTCGAGGATCTCGAGCGCATCTACGCGAGGCTCGGCGTCCGATGCACGCTGATTCAGGGCATCGCGACCACCGGTTCGAAGTACGGCCGGATGGGCAGCCGAGTTACGATGGAAAGCCGCGACCAGATGTACTCGACCTACGAGGCGATCGGGAAGCTGCCCTACGTCAAGACCGCCCTCTAACACGGTGTTGAAAAAGGCTACGGAGCCTTTTTCAACACTACCCTAATTCAGCAATTGCGCAGAAAACCGTAAGGTTTTCGAGCAATTGCAAAGCAGGTTGTTGAAATGCTTCGAGTATTTCAACAACCTGCTAAGGGCCGTGTCACCTATCGAGGAATCCGCGGGCGAAATCCAGGAAGGTCGCCGCGTCCTCGAAGTTGCTGACGATCCCGACCGAGATGCGGACCGCGCCCGAGGCCTTGGTCGTGATGCAGCCGCGAAAATCGTCCACGCTCAGGCGCTTGTCGTGCCCCGGAGAGGTGAAGCAGGTGGAAAGCTCCTCGCGTGAGATGCCCAGCGCGATCTCTCCGGCTCCCGGATTGCAGAAGCAGCCCGTCCTGAGGGATATGCCGTGGGTGTTCGCCTCGGCTTCGATGGCGCGGTGATCTATCGTCTTGCCGGCCGCATCCGAAAAATTGAACGCGATGGTGCCGCCGCGCCTGTCCGTATCGAGGGGTCCGTATATCTTGACCAGAGGCAGGCCGCTGGCGTGTCTCATCCCGGAGAGGCACTCGAGGAGCCATCCGGTCAGGAGCACCACTCTCTCGTGGACATTCTTCACGTCGATCGAACGCAGGTGCCGCAGTCCGATTTCCACCGCGGGTATGCCCAGGTAGTCGACCGTGCCGTCCTCGAAGGCGGCGGCGCCGTCGGAGAGGTAGTACTTGTCCCCCTGCACCGAGGCGACGGTTATGGTGCCGCCGGCGAACCAGGGGCGCCGGAGCCTGGCGACCTTGTCTCTTCGCGCGATGAGGGCGCCGATGCCCGTGGGGTAGCCGAACATCTTGTAGAAGGACAGCGGAACGAAATCGGGCTTCCAGCGCGAAAGATCGAAGGAGTTGGTCGGGGCGAAGGCGGCCACGTCCAGCAGCACGTCCCAGCCCTTTTGATGGGCGAGCTCGATCCATTCCAGGGGATGCTGCACTCCGGAAAAGTTGGACTGGGCGGGGTACGAGAAGAGCTTGCTCGGCGCCTGGGGCGAGGCGGCCAGCGCCGAGACGAGGTTCGCTTCGGAAACGCGGAGATCGGGAAGCTCTACGGGCAGGTAGGTGACCGAGGCTCCCCGCGTGCGTGCGAACTCCCGGATACCGTTGACGGAATTGTGATTGTCGAAGGTGAGCACGTACCGTGAACCCGATTCGAAGGGGTAGGATTCGCCGACGAGCCTGAGGGCGCCCGAGGCGTTCTGCGTGAAGATTACGAGATACTCTTCGGGGGAGCCATTGAAATACTCGAGCACGTAGCGCCGCGCGCTTTCGACGAGCTCGGTGGCGGCCTTCGACGAGGGGTTGCTCGAATGGGGATTGCCGTAGATACCCGACCTCAAGAGTTTCCGGTGCTCTTCTATCTGGGAGTCGGCGTACAGGCCGCCGCCCGTGTAATCGAGATAGACGTGGCACTGCGCATCGAGCCGCGAGTAATCGGCGGAGCGCAGCGCGTCGATGGAAGCGGTCGACCGGTACTCGGGGTATCGGGCGAGAAATTTTTCCGGAGAATGATTCGTCATTCCGTCCTTCCTTTCTTAGCTTCGGTCGCCGGCGGCTCGCGATCGGCATCCCGCCCTCGCTTTCCGAGGCGCAGGGTCGAAAAGCGGGGATCGCGGAGGATGAGGTCCTCGATCTCCCGGGTTTCCCGTTCGATGGATTTTTCGTCGCTGCGATAGACGATATCGGCGGCGGCGTAGTATTTGTGTTTCTCGTTCTCCCACATCATCCTGATGTCCTCTTCGAGCGAAGTACCCTCGTTGACGCGCGGTCGGTCGGCCTGCCGGACCCTGCGGATGAGGACCTCGACGCTGACCTCCAGGAGGACGAAAACCCCGGTGGGCTTCAGGATATCCGTATTCCATTCGTAGCGGACAGTCCCGCCCCCGAGACACACGATGGCATCGTTCCGGGTCGCGAAATACTTGCAGATGGAGTATTCAAGCTCGCGGAAGGCGAGCCAGCCCTTTTCGGCCACGAGCCGATGGAAACTGTAGCCTAGACGACCGTCCATCTCGCGGTCCAGGTCCAGGAAACGGAGGCCCAGAGCCTCGGCGGCGCGCTCGCCGATGGTTGTCTTGCCCGAACCTATCATGCCGCAAAAATAGACGTTCATCGAGCCCTCAGGCGTCCTTGACGACGAGCCGGCAGAAGCGATCACCCTTGCCGATCGTCTCGTTCAGCTCCATGGAGACGCCGTGCGCGGCGGCGCGGCCGCGATCGCCTTCCATGGCAATGTCGCACAATTTGCGGATCCTCCCTGGAGGGAGACCCATCTCCTTCCAGGCCTCCACGAGGGGGCAGAAATTCATGCGCTGCACGGAATGATGATCGCAGTATTCGATGTCGGAGTCGAAGATGAGGGAGGAGCCCTTCTCTTCGTGCCTGCGGACCCAGTCCCGGTGCGAAAAGGGCTTGGGATCCTTTTTCGCCTTCATCTTCCCGAACTCGAATATCGCCTTGCGGCAGAGTCGCTCGACCTCCGCTTCGGGCAGCGACTCCCCGAACGCGTCGTAGAGCAGCGCCAACCAGACTGCGCGATCCTTGATCGCCGCCCGCACTCTCTCGACGATTAACTCGCTTCCGGAATCCATCCTCGACTCCTGACTGATCATTTCGATGCATGCGCCTGAGCGACGGTCAGAAGGGACTCGAATCTCCGGCGTCGGACGCGATACGCTTCTGCCAGTCCCGTCCCGGGCTCCCACGCTTCACCAAAGCCTATGCGCATCGCGGACAGTTCGACTAGCCCGGCGCCCGTGAGGGCCGATTCCAGGAAGAGGGCGGTCCCGGCCACGGTCGCCTCGTCGCGAAGGGCACGCTCCACCGGGATTCCCGTGACCTCGGCGCGGAGTCTGTTCCACGCGCCGGACCTGCTCCCTCCGCCCGAGACCGCGATCCGCCTCGGACGCAGGCCCGAATCGCCCAGGAGTTCGAGGAGCGCCGCGAGTCGAAAACAGGTCGACTCCATCACCGCACGCAGGATATGTGCCGTCCCGTGCCCCGGACCGAGGCCCACGAGGCCGCCGCGCGCGTTCGCGTTCCAGTAGGGAGAGCGCTCTCCCGACAGACCCGGCAAGGCGAAGGGCGCCTCCGCGTCGAAGGGCAGGCGCGCGATGTCGTCCTCGTGGTCCCGTATCTCGGTTCCGAAGAGCGAACAGAAATAGTCGATGGTCCCGCAGGAGAATCCCATGGCGCCGCCCGAGAGGAAGAGACCGTCCACCATGGCCGGATTCGCCGCCAGCCGCATCTCGGGATCTCTCGGCCTCTCCCGGTCCGCGATCATGAGCACGTCGGTCGTCCCGGAGACGAGGGCGGCGACGCCGGGCAGGAGGACTCCCGAGCCGTACATGGCCGTGCTGCCGTCGGTGGACCCGAGCACCACGGGTGTCCCCTCGGGCAGGTGCGCCGCCCGCGCATACTCTCCCGAAGCCCGCCCCGCGAGTTCGGTCGCCGAGGCTATCCGGGGCAGGAGTCCTTTCCGGAGGCCGACCGTCCCGAGAAGCGACTCGTCTTCGACGAGGCTGTCGACATCGACGAATCCCGTATAGCTCGCCGTCGCCCGGTCGGTCGCCCGGGTGCCGGTCAAGCGGCCGACGATATAGTCCTTGAGGCTCAACACCGTCGCCAGTTTGCCGAAGGTGCCCGCTTCGTGCGTCTTGAGCCAGAGAAGCTCGGGAAGGAGAAGCTCGGGGGAAAGGCGCCTGGCCGAACGCTCGTAGAAGAGCTCGGGACCGATCCGGGCCGCCAGCGCCTCGCTCTCGCGGGTCGCCCTCGTGTCGGCCCAGATCATCGCGGGGCGCAGAGGCTTCCCCTCACCGTCCAGGAGGACCCACCCGAGAATGGCCGAAAAGCCGGCACCGTCGGGCGGCGAGCTTTCCGCCGAATCCAGCGCAGCGGCCGAGGCCGCGCAGACGCGGCCGAGCGCCTCGTCCGCGTCGATCTCGGCCGCGCCGGACACGCCTCCGGCACCGTAGCTCACCGCGACGCTTTCCTGGGCCTGGGCGATGAGCGTTCCATTCTCGCGTAGCAGACATGCGCGGCAGCCGGAGGTTCCGAGATCGACGACGAGAAAAATCACGGTGCGGCGCCTTTACGCTCCCGCCGACTTGGCCGTTTCCACCATGGCCGCAAGAGCGTCCGGGTCGAGTTCCGTGGGGATGGAACAGCCGTTGGCGAGAATGAAACGCGAGGTCCCGCCGAGCCTGAGTCCTTCCCGCACGTTCCGCCGGCAGTAGGCCTTCGAGACCCGCGTGACGCGTTTGTTGTCGATGCCGCCCATCACGATACCGGGCCACTTCGCCTTGATCTCGGCGAGCGAAGGATTGCCCTCGGCCCGGTCCTCCCAGCTCATGATCGCGGCCGGGAAGTCGAGCACATCGTCGGTATAGATCTTGTTCCCGTGAATGTGCGCCGTATTCATCCTGCCCAGCTTTTCGATCGCGCGGAACACCTTCATGGCCGCGGGCTTCGCGAACTCGAGGAAGACGGCGCGGTCGAGCTGGCTCTCGCTGCCCAGCACCGACATGAAGATGCCGCTCGCGCCGAGCGACAGGGACCTCCGGCAGTAGGCGACGAGGTTGTCCGCAGCCACGTCCAGCGCGGCCTTGAGCTCGTTCGGCGCCGTCTTCACCAGGGTCCCGAGATGCTCGCCCGCGATGCTGCGCTGCAGACTCTGCCAGGGATCGAAGACCGTGTCGATGAAATAGGCCCTGCCCTCGAGCCTTTCCGCGACGATCCTTATGGCCGCGAGCTGCTTCTTCCAATCGCAGGACTCGGGCTCGAAATGCGCGACCCGCTTCAGGTCGGCCGCCGATTCGACTTCCTCGAGACCCGGGGGCATGGGGTAATAGTAATCGTTCATCAGCTTCAGGAAATCGAAATCGTAGTGTTCGAACCATTCGAGCGCGATGGCCGCGAATTTCTCGCCGCTCCCGTGCTGATTCCCGAAATGATACCACATCGACATGGGCGGCCTGTCCACGCTCCTGCCCTGGAGAACCGCGTCGAGACGTTCGATCTTCGTCATGTATCTCCCCCTATGTAGACTTCCTGAAGCGCTCTGTCGCCTGCGAGATCCGCGCTCTTGGCGGCGAGCTTGATCTCCCCGACCTGCAGAATATAGGCCCTATTGGAGAACGCAAGGGCCTGCACCGCGTTCTGCTCGACGAGGAGAACGCTCGTTCCGTCCTTGGACAGTCCGGGCAGAACCGAGAGGATGCGCTTGGTGGCGATCGGCGACAGTCCGAGCGAGGGCTCGTCGAGGAGCAGCAGCTTGGGGTCGCTTATGAGGGCCCGCATGAGCGCCACCATCTGCTGCTCGCCGCCGCTCAGGGTCCCGGCGAGCTGGCCGAGCCTGCCGCCGACCTCGGGGAAAAGCGCGAGCACGCGCTCGAGATTGCGCGCGACCGTCTGGCGCGATCGAATGGCATAGGCTCCCATCAGCAGGTTTTCCCTGAGCGTCATATCCGCGAACAGCTGCCTCCCCTCCCTGCAGTGGCTTATCGAGTGAGTAACAGCCTTGTGAGGCGCCAGAGCGGAGAGATCCTCGCCCTTCCACAGGATGCGCCCTTTGCGGGGACGAACCAGGCCGGAGATCGCCTTCAGCGTCGTCGTCTTGCCCGCTCCGTTCGCGCCGATCAGCGCTACGATCTCGCCCTCCTCCACATGGAAGGAAATTCCCCTCAGAGCGAGCGCACCCGCATAGGCGACCTCGAGACCCTCGACCTGCAGCATTTCGGACAGCCTCCTCAGGTTCCGAGATAGCTTCGAACGACGTCCGGGTGGCGCAGGACCGCCTCGACGCTTCCGGAAGCGATCTCCATTCCGCGGTCCAGCGCTATGACCCGATCGGAAACCTTGCCTACCAGCGACATGTCGTGATCTATGAGGAGGAGCGTCACGCCGAGGTCCCGCACTCTGAACAGCAGATCGCCCAGATCGCCGGTTTCCTTCGCGTTCATTCCGGCGGCGGGCTCGTCCAGCAGTATGATGCGCGGGCCCAGGGCGAGGCACCTCGCGATCTCGCAGCGACGCTGATCGCCGTAGGACAGCTCCGTAGGTATCGCATCCGCGAAGGGCAGAAGGCCGAGTGCGTTCAGGATATCGACGCCTTCCTCGAGCCGCATGCGCTCCTGGCGGCGCTGCGGGGCCAGGCCGAAAGCGACGGAAAGTATGGAGGCTTTGAAGTTGGTATGCGCTCCCTGCATGACGTTTCCGATTACCGATAGGGTGGATAGAAGCCGCGGGGTCTGAAAAGTCCTCGCGATCCCCATTCGGGCACGAGACTCGACGTTCATGCGCAGCACGTTGCGGCCGCGGAATTCGACGCTTCCCTGGTCGGGGCGGACGAATCCGGATATCACGTTCAGGAGCGTCGTCTTGCCCGCTCCGTTGGGCCCGATCACGGAGACGATTTCCGAAGCCCCGATCGATAGGGACACGCGGTCCAGGGCCTGGACTCCGCCGAATCGCACGCTCAGATCGCGGACGTTCAAGAGCGCGGCATCGGACGATTCCCTCCCCGGACTGCCCTCGCGAGCGCGGAAGGAGAGCGACTCGATATCCTTCAGCGCGGTCGCCGGCGGGCGGCTCAGGGCGCCGGGGCCCGCGAGACTCGTATGGATGGAGGCGGGCCAGATTCCCTTGGGTCTGAGCAGAATCACGGCCAGCAGGGCCAGGCTGAATACCACACTGCTGAAACTCTGCGCCACTCCCTGCAGACTCTCGGAAATGAGCACGAACAGGCAACCTCCGACGATCGCGCCCGGGATGCTGCCCATTCCGCCGATGATCACGGAGGCCAGCACATAGAAGGACTGGGAGAATTGGAATGAAGTGGGCGACACGATCGTCTGCTTGGCGGCGAAGAGCACCCCGACGACGCCCGCCCAGACGGCGCCGCCCATGTAGGCGAACAGTTTGTACCTGACCACCTCGACGCCGTTCGCCTTCGCCGCGAGATCATCCTGCCTGATGGCCAGCCAGGCCCGCCCGACATAGGAGTTCCGCAGACGCGAGACCACGAACACGGCGAGCACCAGCGCGGCGAGGAGGAACCAGTAGTATTGGCCGGGCCGGTTGAGGGGCAGGCCGAAAAAGCTCGGGACGGGCATGTCGTACAACCCGTTCGGCCCGCCGGTGACCGCGTTGAGGTTGTTCGCCGACAGGAAGATGATCTCCCCGAATCCGAGCGTCATGATCGCCAGATAGTCGCTTTTCAGGCGCAGAGTCGGGATTCCGATGACGACGCTCGAGATCGACACGAGCACCGCGGCGATGGGGATGGCCTCCCACATGTTCATCCCGAACTTGGAGCCGAGGACGCCGAAGGTATATCCCCCGATCGCGAAGAAGGCGATGTAACCCAGGTCCAGGAGCCCGGAGAAGCCGACGACGAGGTTGAGGCCGACCGTCAGCACCGCCCAGATGATCATGTCGTCGGCGATGTCGAGCACATAGCCGCTCTGTACCACGAAGGGCAGCAGAACGGCGACGAAAATGCCCGCGGCAGCCTGGAAGAGAGGTTTGCGCACGAGTCGCGCCGCGCCGATTCGGTCGAAATGAAGCATGGTGATCCCTCGCCTTTCCTCTCAGGCTCGGTCCGCCGTCTTCGTGCGGAGCAGGCCGGTCGGACGGAACGCGAGAAGCAGGATCAGCACGGCGAAGGCGACCACCGCCGTCCACTGGCTCGGAAGAAAAAAGGTGGACATGCTCTCCAGGATTCCCAGGGTGAAACCGCCCAGCACCGCACCCCAGAGATTGCCCATTCCGCCGAGGACCGCCGCGGTAAAGCCCTTCAAACCGATGATTTCGCCCATCGTGAAGCTGGCGACACCGTAGGTGGTGCTCACGAGCACTCCCGAAACCCCCGCCAATGCGGCGGCGATCCCGAAAACGATAAATACCGTGGACTGGATGTTGACTCCGAGCACGATGGCGCTGTCGGAGTTGCTCGCGACGGCTCGAATCGCGCGGCCGAACCTCGTGAAGCGGATGAACTGATAGAGCACGAAGGTCAGCACGATGCCCCCGACGAGCATGACGGCCTGAAGCGAGCTGAAATGGCCCCCCAGAAACTGGAAGATGCGATTGTCCACGGGCGCCTTGACCACCATCGGCAGAGGGCTCACCATTACCTGTATCAGCGCCTCGATGAGAATGAGGACGGCCAGCGACGAGACGAGCATCGCGATCGTGGGTGCCCTCCGGATGGGCCACCACGCGATCGCGGCCACCACGATGCCTGCGATGCCCGTCAGCAGTCCGGAAACGACGACAGAAAGGCCGAGAGCCAGCCACCCCTGGGCCGGAAACAGCGAGGCGAACAGCGGGGTGAAGAACAGCGCCAGGTAGGCCCCGAGGGTGTACAGACTCACCTGGGCGAAATTGATCAGCCGAATCAGGCCGTAGACCAGGGTGAACCCGATGGCGATCAGCGTATAGGCCGCCCCCACCACGATTCCGTTGATAAGCTGCTGCAACATATCGCTTCCCTTTCTATCGGAGAGAGGCCCGAGGAGGCCTTGGCAGGGTGCCGACAAACTCGAAGCTCGTCGGCGCCCCGCCGGCTCCCTCGGACACGGCCAGCCGCGCGATATGCCGACTACGGATTCTTCAGGACTTCCTTGAACTCTTGGAGCGTCTTATACGTCATGTCCGGGGCGACTTCGACCACGGTGTAGTCGACCTGAGCGCGGTCACCGTCGGCGAGGAAAGAGGCGTCGCCCGTCGCGCCCTGGAATTTGACGTCGTGCATGACCTTGATGATATCCGCCGGCGTGACCGAATTGGCCTGCTGCGCAGCATAGCTCACGGCCATGACGGCGTCGAAGGCGTTGGCGTCGATCCCGTCTATCTTGATTTTGTATTTACTGTCCAAGTTGTCCGCGAGATACTTCTGCAGAGGCGTGTTCGCTCCGGCGGACACCGGCACGTTGGTCATGTAGCTTCCCACCGCCGCCTTCCCGGCGATTCCGAGGTACTGGTCCCCGTATACCGCGCTGTCGGTGATATAGGTCGACCTGATGCCCATCTGTCGCGCCTGCTTCACCAAGAGTCCGGCGGGCTGGTAGAAGCCCGAGAACTCGAGAAGGTCGGGCTTCAGGGAAGCGACCTTGGAAAGTATCGCGGAATAATCGTTGGCCGTCGGGTCGACTCCCTCGTAGTCGAGGACGGTTCCGCCCTCTTTCTTGAACTCGTCGACGAAGGCCTGCGCGAAGGCTTCGCCGAAGGCCTCCTGGTCGTCGAGGGCGACCACGGTCCTGGCGTGGAGCTTCTGGATCGCGAACTGGGCCTGGACCACTCCTTCCAGCGCATCGTCGCCGGTGAGGCGGACGAAGCTCTTCAGATGGAGCGAGGCCAGCTTAGGCGTGCTGGGATTGTCGCCGAAGAGGGGGATATTCGCCTGTTCGAGGATGCGAATCGCCGGAACGGTCACGTCGCTGTTGAAGAATCCGACGACGGCATTGACGTGGTGGCTCACGAAATTCTGGGCCCCGGCGACGCCGGTGGCCGGGTCCGCCTTCGTATCCCAGCTGAGAACCTTGACGGGGTGCCCGAGTATTCCGCCGTGAGCGTTGATGTAGTCGACGGCGAGCTGCTCCGAATCCATCGAAGCGACGCCGTAACTGGCATTGCTTCCGGTGAGCGGAAGGCCGATCCCCAAGACGAAGTCTTTGCTCGAGCCCTTCGAGCAGCCGACGAGGCCGATCGCCGCGATCAGCGTCGCAAACAAAGGAACCGCAAGAAACCCGAACCCGCGGACATTACGTACATTACTCATTCACTCCTCCTGAGCGCCCTGCCCGATTGCCCACCGAGCGGCCGAGGCTCGGAATGCAACAAGGCTATCGAGCCGATTCAAAAGTCGGTCACTTTTGGTACTCAATTTGAAATTGCGCTCGCTGGACAAATATGTCAACAGTAACTTGATAAATTTAGTCTTCTTCTTCTCGGATCACCGATTTAGTGCGGCTTTTCGACTCCTCCCGGCGAAGCTTGACTCGGCAAGGGGCGGAAGTTACAACGAAATACATTCGCTGCTCGCACCGCCCGGGAGGCAACCATGACGGCCATCATCGAATCGCTCAGCCTGGAGTCGAAACGCCGCTATTTCCGCAGCTCGTATTTCTGGATAATCGGCGTATTCTACACGTTCCAGGGATTCTATCTTTCGGGAATCATGACCTACGGCGGCGTCAGAATGTCCGAGTGGGCCGTGCCGGTCACGACTCAGACCCTGATAAAGACCCTCGTCGCCCTCCCCACCTTTCTCAAGATGTTCTCGGGTTTGTTGAGCGACCGCGTTCCGATCGCGTCGTGGGGGCGCCGCAAGCCTTACATATTCCTGGGTCTCGTTTTCTACGTTCCCGCCTTCGCGGTCATGGCCTTCCATGACGCCTACGACGCGGTCTGGATCGCTTCCCTCATGGCCGTAATGGCCGGATGGATGATCGTGGACGGCACGATGGACGGTTTCGCGGTGGACATCACCCCCGACGAGTTTCAAGGCAGCTTCCAGGGCGTGCACAGCGCGACGCGCATGGTGGGCTTCGCCGCGGGTTCGGTGCTGATTCCGCTGATCGGACCGAAGTTCGGCTGGACGCCGACGGTAGCGCTGATGGCCGTCGCCGCCATCGTGCAGACCGTGAGCGCTTTCTTCTTCAGGGAGCCGCGTGTCACCAGGCAGGATCTGAAAAACCTCATGCCCCTGCGTGCGGTGTTGAAGGAGGCATTCGGCAGTTCCAAGCCGTGGATGGGCATCCTGTTCATGCTCAGCCTCACCGCGGTGACGGCCATCCCCGGCGTGGCCCAGCTCTATATCCTGACCAATCTGGGTTGGGGCCGCGATCCGGGCCTGCTCAAGCTCTATGGGCTCCTCAATCTCACCCTATTCGGCGGCGCGGCGATCGGGTCTTTCGTCTTCGGAAGAATCATGAGCCGGAGAATCCATTCGATGCTTTTCTACGTCCTCACGACGGTCGTCTACTGGATACTGATGCTTCCCTGGCTGCTCGTCGCCCGATCGGGCGGGACCATTCCCCTCATCTTCGCCTGCCAGTTCCTGTCCGGCATCGGCTACGGCCTGGGGAACGTGATCGTCTTCACGATCGCCATGCGCCTCTGCCCCGCCTCCATCGAAGGATTCATGTTCTGCACCTTCATGTCTTTCTCGAATGTCGGGGAGTACGCCCTGGGAGCGAATGTCATAACCGGTCTCTCGGGCGCGATGGGCGGCATCGTGCCCGCCTTCTTCTCGCTCGTTCCTTTTTCGCTGCTCGCGCTCCTTTTCGTGAATGTGATAGTCCGTGCATTGAGAAACGGCGCCGTCCCTCTCGGAACGGCGCCGTTTCTCGATCCGGAATATCCGGAATAAAGGAGAGCCTGACGAGGTGCCGACAAACTCGAAGTTTGTCGGCAGCCTGTTATGCCTTGTAGCCTGCGTCCTCGAGCTGCTTGCGCGCGCCCTCGACGGTCGCCTGAAGAGCGGTCGCCTTTGCGTCGGCATCGCCGATGTTGCCTGCGTCATAGCTGGTCTTGATGTCGGCCAGGCCGGTCTTGGCATCGGCGGCGAGGGACTTGAGCGGCTTTATGTCCACCTTGGCCTTCTTTCCGGCGCGGGCGGCCTTCGCGATTTCCTTCTGAACGACGGGGAGATCGGCATTGATGGCGGCGACGATGCCGTCTACGGCGGTCTTCATGGCAGCCTTGCCGGCGTCCACTGCGCTCTTAGCCGTGTTCGACGCGTCGAGAAGGGCCTTGGCGTCGTCCTTGGCTTTTCCATAAGCCTTGGAGCTCAGGTCGGCCTGGAGGGTATCGTTGGCGGCCGAGGCGGTCTTGAAGGAATCGGGAGCGTAAACGTCGGCCTGCGCGGTCTTGGCGTCGTTGAAGGCGGCGGTGGATGCGTCGATATCGGCCTGGGGAATCTTGGGAGCGCAGGCGAAGGCGAGCGCGGCAAGAGCGACGACTGCTGCGACCTTGAGGTACTTCATCTCTTTCCTCTCCATAAAAGCAAGCGGAATGCTGCATGGGCGACGCTTAAACATCTACGATGTTGTGTCTGCGCCTGCCTGCAGTCCGACGTGCGTAGGGATACCAAATAAGGCACAATATGTCAATAGAAGCGCGTTATGTATTGGTATTCATTAGAAATACATTAAAGAGGGCAATCCGTTATATATTAATCAATATTAATGTTTTCTGCGAAATAGCGCAAGCTTTGGCCGCATCCGGAAGTCCCAGAGCGTCGAAACGCCGCTCATGTCTCTCGAATGTCCAGAACCGTATCCACCGCCGGCTTGAGCGCCCGGACGAGCGTATCCTTCTGTATGTCCTGGACCTTGAGGGTCACGTGCCATCGCATGACGCCGCTCTCCTTGACCTCGGATATGCCCAGACCGACGATGTCCCCTCCCGCGGAAGACACCGCGGCGACGGCTTTCGCGAGCGAGCCTTTCGAATCCGAGACGGAAAAGGTGGCACGGATGCCCTTACGGCGGCCGCCCAACAGCTCGAGAAGGGAACGGAAAATATCGGTTTCGGTGATGATGCCGACGAGGCCGCCGTCGCGCATGACCGGCAGACCGCCGATTTTGCGGTCCGCCATTATGCGGGCCGCTTCCTCGATGGGCGTATCCTCCGAGACGGAAACGACATCGTGAGCCATCACCTTGTCGATCGTGAGGCGGGATAGCAGCGAGTGTATTTCCCATACGTTGAGCGAAGTCGTCGGGGAGGGCGACGCGTAGAGGAGGTCCTTGTCGGAGACTATGCCGATCAGCTTGCCGTGGGCGTCCAGCACCGGCAGGCGCCGGACTTTTCGCTCGCGCATGAGACTAAGGGCGTCGGTAACGGAAAGACCGCTCGTCGCCGTGACGGGATTAGAACTCATCTGCTCCTGTACCAGCATGGAAACCTCCTCCGAAAGGAAAGCGTAACTTATGTAGCGACTATGCTCAAGATACTGCGCGCCGCGATCGGCGGCCAGCGCGGGAATCGGAATCGCCGACCGAAGAACTTCTCTCTGGACTCAATAGCAAGTCTATTGGTAAGCTATGTTAATCAAAAACGGAACGCGGGGACGAATCGATCACGGATACCGATCCTCCGATTCCATGACAAAGGAGTGCCGAAGTGATAAGGAAGATTCTCCTCATGCTCGGTTGCATGCTCGCCGTCGGCCTGGCCTTCGGCCAGGAGGTCGGCCTGCCCGCGCCCAAGGACAAGATCGGCCTCGACCTGATCGACGCCATCAAGGCGCGGACGGTCTCGCGAAGCTTCGTCGGCGGTCAGATATCCCTCGCCGACCTCTCGACCATTCTTTGGGCGGGCAATGGGCAGCGGAGCGCGTCGGACGTGGTATCCGGTGCGACCAAGGCCATGCGGACGATTCCCTATTCGGGCGACGTGGCTTATATCGACCTCTACGTGATCGACGCGCAGGGAGCCTATGTCTACCAACCTCGGGCGAATGCCCTGGAGCGCGTTTCCTCGAGGGATCTCAGAGCCGAGATAACGCCCGAGTTCATCAAGGGTTCAAGCGCCATGATCGTGTTCGTCTACGACGACGCCAAAGTTCCCGCCTTTCTCAAGGGCAATCCCGTCATGGTGCGCGAAATGATGGACGGAACCGCCGGTTTCGCGGCCGAGAACATCGGTCTCACCGCTTCTGCCCTCAAGATCGCCACCATCACGATGTACAACATACGGCCCGACACTAAGGCCGTGCTCGGTCTTGGCAAGGACGAATACCCGCTGTTCATCATGCAGCTCGGATACGCGGCGGAGTGACCGGAGAGCGATACGCCCTGTGTCCCGCGCGGCCCGCTCCATCGCAGGAGGTCCCATGTCGGCACGTGTCTCGTTCTTTCGTGCTATCGCGGCCATATCGTTGGCGTCGGTAGCACTCATCCACGGTCAGGCCCAGGGAACCGGCGGTGTGTCGGTTCATCCATTGGACCTGCCCGTCGCCAGGGTGGTGCTCTTCTCTTCCGGAGTCGGCTATTTCGAGCATCGCGGCCAGGTCTCGGGCGATGTCACGGTGTCCCTGCCTTTCAGCGCGGACGAAGTGAACGATGCGCTGAAATCACTCGTGGTCTGGGACTTTGGCGGCGGCTCGGCGGAGGGCCCGCCCGGCAATCTCGAGGCCCCTTCGGTCAGCTATCCGTCCCAGGAAAACCTCGATCGTGCGCTCAAGGGCTTCCTCGTAGACCTCTCGGGCTCTCCGCGGATCGCGGACATGCTCGGGAGGCTCCGCGGAGCTGAACTCGCAGTCGATGCGCCGGATACCATTTCGGGGAAGATCGTATCGGTCGAGTCGCGTCCGGGCGGAAAAGACGGAGCCGCACAGCTGCCGTGGCTCGTTCTCTCCACCAAGGATGGGGTTCGTGCCGTGTCGCTCGACGACATCGTCGCCTTTCGTTTCGTCGATCCCTCGATAGCGGAAGACTTCGATCGCGCGCTCTCTCTCATACTCTCGACCCAGGACTCGCTCAGACGCGTCCTGCAGCTTCGGCTTCCCGGCTCCGGAGCTCGAGAGGCGGCGTTCGGCTATGTCGTGGCGGCGCCGGTCTGGAAGGTTTCTTACCGCCTCGACCTTTCGGGCGACAAACCCTTTCTTCAGGGCTGGGCCATCATAGACAACCCGACCGACCGGGATTGGAAGAACGTGAGCCTTTCGCTCGTAAGCGGCCGTCCCGTGTCCTTCCGGCAGGATCTCTATACGCCGCTCTACCTCGACCGCCCACTCGTGCCGCTCGCCATCGCGGGCGGCGCGCAGGCGCGCAGTTTCGAATCGGGCATATCCGGCACCCAAGCGGCCTCGGAAGCGGCGACCGACGAGTCTTCGGGTATGTCCTCGCCCGCACCGATGGCCTCGCGAAGCGCCATGGCCAAATCCATGCCCATGGCTGCGGCCCTCTCCCTGTCTCAAGGGATGGTGGCCGCGGCCGGGGGGCGGGCGGCGGGAGACCAGTTCGAGTTCACCATGCGCGGCGCAGTGACGCTCGAAAGCCGGCACAGTGCCATGATCCCCCTTATCGCGGGAAGCATCGAAGCACGGAAGGTATCGGTATTCGCGCCCGGTTCGGGCCCGGATGGCACGGATCCTCTCCACCCCATGCTCGGCGCCCTCCTGACTAACGATACGGGCATGAAGCTGCCTGCGGGCCCCATCACGGTTTTCGATGGAGGCATCTATGCCGGCGACGCGCTGCTCGACTTCTTGCCCGAAAAGGACAAGCGACTGATCGTCTACGGCGAGGACCTTTCGGTAAACGCCGATGCCTCCGCTACGAACTCGCGGGAAACGATCGCCGTAACCGTCTCCAAGGGCGTCATGACATTCGCGAGGCGGGTCACCTGGACCCGGAGCTACAGGTTCGGCAATGTGTCTTCGACGGACAGGCAGATCGTAGTGGAGCATCCCGTCACGCCGGGCACGGACCTCGTCGAGCCCAAGACTTTCGACGAAAAGACCCCCGCCCTCTATCGCTTCACCCTTGCCGTGCCCTCTTCCGGGACCGCGACTCTGGTCGTCAAGGAAAGCTCGCCCGAAAGCGAGCGGATCATGCTTTCCTCCCTGGACTCCGACGCATTCGCCGCGTACGCGAGTTCGAACGACATTCCCGCCCGGATCCGCGAGGCGTTTCGCGAGGCCATCGATCTCAAAGGAAAGGCCGATGATGCCGACGGCGCCCTGTCCGACCTCGAATCGCGAAAGTCCGAGCTCGTATCGGACGAATCGAGGATCAGACAGAACCTACAGGCCGTGGGCAGGGATTCTCCTCAAGGCCAGCTGTACGTGAAGAAACTGTCCGCCGCCGAGTCGGAGCTCGACGAACTCGGAACCCAAACCGACGGCGCCCGCACCGTCTCCAAGCGGGCGCACCAGGCTTACGAGGCCTACCTCGCCGCCCTCGACCTGAGCTGAGATCCGCCGCATTCCCGGCAGGGCGCCGACAAGCTTCGAGTTTGTCGGCGCCCTGCCGGGCTCCAACCTGTCTCTCGACCCTCAGCCGCGCTCGAGAAGCTCACGCACGATATTTCCGAGCCGGGTCAGATCCTTTTCGGTCCGCTGCGACCAGACGGCCGCGTTGAGACGGACAAAGTCCTGGAACCTGTGCGTCGGTGAAAAAATATAGCCCGGAGCGATCGTGATGGAGGCCTTGACGGCTTCCCGGTAGAGCTTCATCGAGTCGATTCCTCCGGGCAGCTGGACCCAGATAACATAGCCGCCGAGAGGTTCCACTATCCTCGTTCCCTCGGGGAAGTCGGCCTCGATGGATTCCGACATCTGCATGACTTTTTGAGCGTAGGCACGGCGGATCTTGCGCAGATGGATGTCGTACCCCCCGGACTCCAGATAGCGCGCGATGGTCATCTGCGGCAGAACCGAGGTGCCGTTGTTGAGGGCCATCTTGAGCCGCTGAATCGCGCCGAAGTAACGTCCCGGCGCCACCCAGCCGATGCGATACCCCGGCGAAATATCCTTCGAGAACGAAGAACAAAGGAGTACGCCGCCCTTCTTTTCGAATGACTTGGCGACGCTCGGTCGACGCTCCGAAAAGTACAGTTCGCCGTAGATATCGTCTTCGATGAGGGGGATGTCCCGGTTCTCCAGCAGGGCGACGAGCTCGCGTTTAGCCTCGTCGGACATGCAGCTGCCCAAGGGGTTGTTGAAGTTCGTCATCACTATCGCGGCGCGAACGGGGTGGTTTTCGACGGCGAAACGCAGGGCGTCGAGGCTGAGCCCGACCCCCGGCCGGGTCGGTATTTCGAGGGCCTTGAGCCGGAGCGCCTCGAGTGCCGGCAGTATTCCAAAGTACGTGGGCGACTCGATTGCGACGAGGTCACCGGGAGCGCAGATGGCCTGCAGACAAAGCGAGAGCGCCTCGCTGCAGCCGGCCGTGATCACCACTTCGTCGGGCTTGATCGAACAGCCATAGCTGAAGGCACGCTGCGCCACTTGGACGCGCAGCTCGTCGGCACCCTCGGGATAGACCGAGGTGTCCAGAGCGAAGCGCCCCTCGCGGGCCAGCTCGGCCAGAATGCGGTTCAGCCGCGTCGTGGGCAGAAGGTCGGGGTCGGGGAAGGCCGCTCCGAACTGGGCGAAGTGGCGATTGTGCGTGTCCTTGATGAGCTGCATCGACAGATCATCGATGCTGACGGTCGTGGGATCCCCATGCGACTGAGGCAGATTCTCTTCGACAGTCTGACTCTTGGGCTTGAACTTGACGTAGTAGCCAGATTGTGGACGCGCCTCGATGATGCCGCGCATTTCGAGGAGACGATAGGCTTGCAGGACCGTGGTCATGCTGAGCTTGCGCTGCACACTCGACTCGCGGAGCGCAGGGAGACGTCCACCGACGGGGAATGTCCCTGCCCGTATCTGCCCTTCGAGTTCCTGGGCAAATCGGTCGTAGAGCGGCGTTTGCTTCTCCTTTTTCATGTCTTCTCCCGCAGAATAGCTATAAATACGTCAAATGATCGACAATAACAGAAAAATTAAGAAAAATAGGACATACAGTACAGATTGTGCCCAAATCAACCATAACACCCCACATATTCTATTAGTGTACTGTGTATAATTTCAATTCCCTGAATCTGTACTCTTACTCCACATTCTCATTATGTTATTTCTGCGGACGGGAAATCCGCGGATCGAAATCATACGAGGAGGGCCCTATGAACAGGCAGGCCATGAAATATGGGAACGTCATGCAGATCAACGTCGTCGGTGGAGAGGCCGAGGTCAAAAGGATCGCGCGCGGGCAGGTTGCCGTGCTCGAGCACAGCAAAGGCGCGAAGCTCAGCTGCAACACCGGTCTTCTTTGGGTGACAATCGAAAACGATATCGTCGATCACATTCTATCCGAGCGTGAAAGCATGGCCATCGGCACCAACTCCAAGGTGGTGCTCAGCGGCATCCAGAGCGCAACCTACCGGATCGTCTGAGGATCGACGCGAAGCCGACGACTTCGAGGTGAATTCCGTAGTCGCTTTCGCCGGGCACCGTTAGAGCCCCCTCGGTGTCCCGGCCCTTTCGCTTCGCGGCCGAAGACATTGTCGGCTTGACATGACTCGCCGGCGTACTAGACTGGAATAAAGATCGAATCGTGGCGGCTTTTCGGAGAATCGTCGAAGACGACGATAAGCTCCGGTATGCCGCGTATCAAGTCTTTCATCGCCGCAAGGAAGTGGGCCATCGACAAGCTTCGCATGATGAACCGCAGCTACATGCCATCGATAGCCTTCCGCCGCATCGCCGCGGGAGCCGGCCTCCTGGCCTTGGCTGCGGCCGTTGCGGCCGTGACGGGTCATGTGCTTCGCCTCGAGCCTCTGCTCAGGCTGCCGCGCTCGCTCATAACGATGAAACCGAACACCGCGGTCTGCACGGCGCTGCTGGGGCTTTCACTCTTCGCGGCGGCCCGCGAAGGACCGCGCGGAGCCACGCTCCGAATCTTGCGGCGGGTCTTCGCCGCGGTCGCCCTGATCGTCGCGGCCCTGGCCCTCGCCCACTATCTCGCCGGAGTGGGAGGCGACCAATTCCTGATCCATGTCTCCCCGACGGATCCCGGAACGCTCGCCCCCGGATGGATGTCGCCCTCGACCGCCCTCGTCTTTCTTCTGGTAGCCGCCGCTCTCGCGATTCGGTCGGAGCATGGCAAATTGGAAGTGCTCGTGGAAGGCCTGATAGTTACCGCCCTCGCATTCACGGCTCTATCTCTGCTCGTTCTGATATATAGGCTCCGGCCCGCGGCGGGTTTCATGTCCGAGGTTCGCATGGTACCCCACACCACGCTCGCCCTGATCGTACTCGTCCTCGGATCGCTTTCCCTTGAACCCGACCGCGGCCTCGTCGGGATGCTTCGCTCTGCGGACATAGTAGGACGCATCGGCAGACGCCTCATTCCCACGGCCATCGCCGTACCGATCGTCGTGGACGCCGTGCAGACGGTCGGCCTGCATCTCGGACTCTACGAGTCGGACTACGGCCATCTGTTCGCCATCGTCCTGGACATCGTCGTCCTCTGTTCGTTCGTCGTCTGGGGCGCTCGATCGATCGGCCGCAGCGACCGGGCCCGTCGGCGCGCCGAAGGCGAAGTCAAAAAGAAGAACGAGCTGCTCGACCTGACCGGTGAGATGGCCAAGATCGGCGGATGGGAATTAGACGTCGCCACGGGCGGGGGAACGTGGACGGAAGAGGTGGCGCGCATCCATGATCTCGATCCGTCGAGCGAGACGAACTTGGGATTCGGCCTCGAGTTCTACAGCCCCGAGTCCAGGCCCATAATGGAATCCGCGATGAACACGGCGATCGAATCCGCGGAGCCTTTCGATCTGGAGCTGGAGATCGTCAGCGCCAGGGGAGTCGGGAAATGGGTACACACCGTCGGTATGCCCATTGTCGTCGACGGCAAGGTCTCTCGCGTACAAGGCATCTTTCAGGACATCACCGAGCTCAAGAAAGCGGAGGCGGTTCTGCGAGCGAGCGAAAGCGTTCTACGACGCTTCGTCGAGAACAGCCCCGCCGCCATAGCCATGTTCGATCGCGATATGCGGTACATCCTCGCCAGCCGCCGTTGGATGGAGAGTCACAATCTCGGGGACGAGGACCTGACGGGTAGAAGCCACTACGAGATATTCCCGGAAATTGGCGAAGACTGGAAAGGCGTCCACAGGCGCTGCATGGCAGGCGCGGTGGAAAGTCGCGACGGGGATCCATTTCCGCGCGCGGACGGTTCGCTCGATTGGCTGAGCTGGATAGCCCAGCCATGGTACACGACCGAAGGCGATATCGGGGGGATCATCATCCTCACCGATGTCATTACGGAGAAGAAGAGAGCCGAGCTGGCGATCAAGGCGAGCGAAGCGCGCTACAAGAGTCTCTTCGAGAACCTGATCGAGGGATTCGCCTACTGCAAGATGGAATACGAAGGCGAGCTGCCCGTCGACTGGACCTATCTGGCGGTCAACCCCGCCTTCGAACGCCTCACGGGTCTCACGGGCGTCGCAGGGAAGAAAGTGAGTGCAGCGATTCCCGGCATCCGCGAGTCGGACCCCGAGCTCTTCTCGATCTACGGTCGCGTCGCCGCGACCGGCGCGGGTGAACGATTCGAGATGGAGATCCGGGCGCTCGGACTATGGTTTTCGGTCTCGGTATATTCTCCCGAAAAGGGATTTTTCGTCGCGGTCTTCGACGTCATCACCGAGCGCAAGCGCGCCGAAGAGCAGATCCGCCTGCTCAACGCCGAGCTCGAGGACCGCGTCAGACGGAGGACCGCCGAACTGGAGGCCGCCAACAGGGAACTCGAGGCGTCCTATAGGGAACTCGAGTCATTCTCGTATTCCGTGTCCCACGATCTGCGCGCGCCTCTGCGCGGCATCGAGGGCTGGAGCGCGGCGCTCGACGAAGAATACGATTCGCTGCTCGACGACACCGCGAGGGACTATATCGGCCGAGTCCGGGGGGAAGCGCGGCGCATGGGACGGCTGATCGACGACCTCCTGCGACTGTCGCGCGTATCGCGCTCCGCGGTTCAAACCGAAACGGTCGATGTCTCCGCTCTCGTGTACGAAGTCGCGGGGCGGACCCGACGCGCGTACGGCAATCGGCGGATCGAGGTCTCGGTAGAGCCGAATCTCTCCGCCCACGCCGACGGAGGGCTTCTCGAGATCGCTCTCTTCAATCTCATCGATAACGCCATAAAGTTCAGCGCCACTCGCCCGGAGGCGAAAATCGAGTTCGGCGCGATACTGAAAGACGACCGCCGCGTCTTTTTCCTGCGGGACAACGGCGTGGGTTTCGACATGGCCCGCACCGGGAAGCTTTTCGAAGCCTTCCAGCGTCTGCACAGTGCCGCCGATTTCCCCGGCACCGGCGTCGGTCTCGCGACGGTCCGGCGCATCGTCGACAAGCACGGCGGCTCCATTTGGGCCCAATCGCGCGAGGGTGAGGGCACCACCTTCTTTTTCACGCTCGGGCAGGGCGAATGAGGTCCGGGAAAGGCGCGAAGCCGCGGAGCGGGCCGCCCGGCGGCGCTCCGGTTGCGGCGGCGACCGCTCTCGCCCTTCTGCTGATCGCAGCCGGGGGAGCCGTTTTCTATTCCTCGCAGGAACGATTGGCTCTGAGGAGCGTCGAAGATCAGCTGAGCGCGATCGCGAAACTCAAGATCGAGCAGATAGTCCACTGGGAAGGCGACCGCCTCGCCGACTGCCGGGCCCTCATCGAGGACGACTTTCTGCTGGACTCCATCCGGAGCTTCGTGACGCGGAACGACAGGGCGGCGCAAAGCTACCTCGAAAACAATTTCGATGTCGAAGCGCGGAGGGAAGGCTACTCCGATATCCTCCTCGTCGACGCCGCGGGAAAGATACTCCTGAGTCTCAAAGGGGAACGGGGCTATCTGGACCCGCCGAGTGCCGCGGTTCTCGCGAGGGCGCTCGGGCGCGATGCGCCTATGGTGACGGACCTGTTCCGCGGGCGCGACGATCGGATTTGGATCGATGCCGTCGCGCCGATATCCTCGAAAGCGCAAAAGACCCCCGGTTCACTGGCGCTGGTGCTTCGCAGCGATCCGGCCGCCTTCCTCTACGCTCTCGTCCAGAGTTGGCCCGTTCCGAGCGCGAGCGCCGAAACTCTCCTGGTGGAAAGCGACGACGGTTCGGTTCTCTTCCTCAACGATCTGCGGTTCCGCCCCGGTGCGGCTCTGGCCTTTCGCATACCGAAAACGCTGCTCGACCTGCCCGCGAACATGGCCGTCGCGGGCACCGTCGGGGTGAAGCGAGGCCGCGATTACCGCGGCGTCCCGGTGCTCGCCGCCTTCGCGCCCGTGCCGGGCACACCCTGGTACATAGTATCCAAGGTCGATCTCGCCGAGGCCACCGCTCCCTGGCGATCGCTGGCGCGGCTCATTCTGGTCCTCGTCGCCTTCATGGCGGCCGCGGCTCTCGCCGGCTCCGGCTACATGTGGCAGCGGGCGCGCCTCCGGCACTACCGCGAGCTCTATGTCGCCGAACAGGCCAAGACCCGGGCGGAGGCGGAGCTTCGCGATCTGAACGCCGAACTAGAAACACGCGTCCACGAACGGACGAGGGAGCTCGAGGCGGCGAACGCCGAACTCGAGGCCTTCGCCTACAGCGTGTCCCACGATCTTCGCTCTCCGCTGCGCGCCATCGACGGCTACGGCAGCGTTCTCCAAGAGGAGGAGGCCCGGCGCCTGAGCGAATCGGGCGGGCGGAACCTCGAAAGGATACGCTCTTCGACGCGGCAGATGGGGCGGCTCATCGACGACCTGCTCGAGTTCGCGCGCGTCGGCCGAATCGAGCTCGACCGCGAAAAGGTGGACATGAACGCCCTCGCCAATTCCGTGATTTCGGAACTCAAGACGAGAGTCGTCCCGAATATGAAGACGTTCGGAGGCCCTGCCGGAGGCGATCGCGTCGAGTTCGTCCTGCGCCCCCTCGCTCCCGTCGCCGGCGACTCCATTTTGCTGCGCCAGGTCTGGCTCAACCTGATCGACAACGCGCTCAAGTTCAGCTCCCGCACGGATCGCGCGGAAATAGAAATAGCTTGCGAAAAGGCTCCATCCGGAATAAGGTATTATGTCAGGGATAACGGCGCGGGCTTCGACATGCGCTATCGATCGAAGCTGTTCCGCGTTTTCCAGAGGCTGCACAGCTCGCAGGAATTCGACGGTTCCGGCGTCGGACTCGCGATCGTACAACGTGTCGTAGAGCGTCACGGCGGCACCGTCGACGCGGTCGGCGCCGTCGGAGAAGGCGCGACCGTATCGTTCACACTTCCTTCTGCGGAGGTTTAGATGGAATCGGTCCAAGAGGTCGAGGTTCTCCTCGTCGAAGACAACCCCCAGGACGCAGATCTCGCCAAGCGGGCGCTCAGGAAAAAGAATCTCGCGAATCATCTTCATTGGGTAGAGGACGGCGAGGCCGCCCTGGACTTTCTCTTCCGCCGGGGGCGATACGCCGATCGTCCGCAAAATCGGCAGCCGAAAGTGGTGCTGCTCGATCTCAAGCTGCCGAAGGTGGACGGTCTGGAGGTGCTGGAGGCGATCAAAAAGGACGAACGCACCAGGTCCATTCCCGTAGTCATAGTGACGTCTTCGCGGCAGGATCCCGACATCGCAAAAGCATACGACCTCGGCGCCAACAGTTATGTCGTCAAGCCGATCGACTTCGATCAGTTCGCCGATGCGATGATCAACCTCGGGTACTACTGGCTTCTCATAAACCAGCCTCCGGCCCGCGACACGGCGCCCTAGTCCGAAGGCGCCGGGAGCGCGAAATAGAAAACCGCGCCGCGGCCCGTTTCGCCCTCGGCCCAGACGCGGCCTCCCTGCTTAGCCACCGCTTTCCGCACGATGGCGAGGCCCATACCCGAGCCCTCGAACTCGCGGGCGGGATGCAGTCGCTGGAAGATGCCGAACAGCTTTTCGTAATACCGCATGTCGAAGCCGACACCCTCGTCGCGCACGGAATAGACGAGCTCTTGCCCTATCCTTTCTCCGCGCAGCTCCACGCGCACCCGATCGCGCTTCGAAGAAAACTTCACCGCGTTCGATATGAGATTGGCCCAGACCTGTCTGAGGAGTCGCGGATCTCCGTTCGCGGGGGGGAGAGGCGCCAGGTCGAAGTCTATTCTCTGCCTTCCATCACTGGGTATTGTCTCGAGAAAGGCGCCGCGTGCGAGTTCCGCCATGTCGACAGTCAGGCACTCGACTTCGGCCGAGCTCAGTCTCGCGAAGGTGACAAGCTCATCGATGAGTTCGGCCATATGCACCGCGTTGTCCCGGATAATTCCGATGAGCTGCCGGCCCTCCTCGCTCAGTCGCTCGCTTTCGTCCTCCTCGAGCATCTTGGCGAAGCCATCGATCGCGCGCAGGGGCGCTCGAAGATCGTGCGTGACGGCGTAGAAGAAAGCTTCCATTTCCTCGTCGTCCGACTTCGGGCTCACGACGCGGTCCTCCCCGCACCCAGGTCGAGATCGAACCGAACTTGCAGGCCGCCTTGCTCCTCGGCGACGGTCCCCGCAAATTGCGGGACGATGAGGCCAACGAGATCCAGGCCGGAGGAGAGTGGCACTCCCGCGGCGTCGCTGTTTTCCGAGTATTCCACGCGCCACGAGCTTTTCTTCTCCTCGTTTTTCCAGGCGCGCAGGGCTACCGAGACGGTTTTCCCGCCGGCGGTTCTCGCAGCCGACCGGGCGAACAGCTCGCTCAACATTATGCCCAACGTCACGGCCGTCTCGAGCGGAACATAGAGCTCGGGACATTCGACCAGCGGCGTGAAGTCCTCCGTGTCGACTCCGACGCTCTGCGCCACGCGTATGGCGAGTTCGCGCGCATAGTCCTGGAAATCGATGCCGGTGAAGCCCCCTCGGGCGTACAGCATTTCATGCACGAGAGCCATCGAGCTGATTCGTCCTTCGAGATCGACGAGCAGACTCCTCGCGGATTCGTCGGCACAGCGGCCGGCTTCGAGCGAGATGAGACCGGCCACGGCCGCGAGGTTGTTCTTCACGCGATGATGGATTTCCCGGAGAAGCTCGTCTTTCTCCGCGATGCTGCCGACGAGCCGGCGTTCAGCCTCGCCGCGAACGAGGTGGCCAAGGAAAGCGGCGGTCGCCTGATCGAGGAACTGCTCGGTCTCCGCTCCCGGCTCGGCGGGAAAGAAGAACACCAGACTGCCCAGGCTTCCTTCCAAAGTATCCAGATTCCGCCTCAGTTCGATCGTCTCGATCGCGGCTTTCGCACCCCGCCCTTCGAAGATCGTCGCTCCGGCCCGTTCGTAGCGAAGGCCGGCGAGGCCCGGCACCGCTCCCGGCTCCAGGAGCGGTGCGAGCACGTCGGCGATGGCCGCGTCGGACTCCGACGCGCCTCGAGCAAGCGAGCGCGACAGCATGGCATGGAGAACGATACGGGCCTTGGCCTCGGCGAGCAGGCGCTCTTCGGCCTGCCTGCGCTCGCGCCGGGCTCGATGGCGCGCGATCGCGCCCATAACGGCATCGCCGAGCCGGGCGAGCCGATCCTTGAGGAGATAGTCCGCGGCGCCCCTCTTTATGCAGTCGGCGGCAAGCTCGTCGTCGATCGCTCCGGTCACCACCAGGGCCGGCAGGTCGACCTTGAGCTCTTCCAGAATCTCGAGAACCCGAAGCGCGTTGAAGGAAGGCAGCTTGAAATCCGTAAGCAGCACATCGTGCGTTCGGGCGAGAGCGGCGATGAAGTCCGACTCGTTATCCACCCTGGTCCACGAGGCCTCAATACCCGATCGGCGCACTGCCGCTTCCACGAGTTTGGCGTCGTAGGGGTCATCTTCGACAAGGAGGATATCGAGCTTTTCCATTGCCTGTCCGTCCTGTTCGGGAATACCCGGACGGCCGGACCGCCGAGCTGCTATCATTGTATCCCAGCTTGGTCATCGACACCAACACCCGGAGGATGGATATCGCAGAGACGGACGCGAGTACACATGCATGAACATCCTCGCGACGAAATGGGGCGTGCATATTGCTTCGCGGAAGGATGGCATTATACTTGGAAAAAGGAGCGGCCGATGAACGATACGATTCTTTTCGTGGACGACGAAGTCAACATTCTGAACTCACTGAAGCGTGAACTCCACGAATGGGCGCTCGAATCTCGTATCCGCATTCTGACCGCCCCCTCGGCCAGAGAAGCTCTCAAGATCGTCGAAGTCGAGCTCGACCGCATCATGGTGATCGTCTCGGACCTCAAAATGCCCGAGATGAAGGGATCGGATTTCCTTCTCGAGGTCAACCGTCGCTGGCCTAAGCTCGTCACGGTCCTTCTCACGGGCTTTTCCGAAACCCAAGAAGTGATGAAGGCGGTCAAAGCGGGCATTTTCAGCTACATCCTCAAACCTTGGGAGCCCGATTATCTGAAATCGGAACTGGCCAAGGCCGTGGACAGCTACCGCCTGCGTCGTCAAAACGAGGCCTATGCGACTACGATGCTGGACGAGCTGCGCTGGGCCGGGGAAATGCAGCGCGCCGTGCTCAAGCCCAACCTGCAGCGATCCGACGGCATCGAATTCCGCTCGAGCTATCGACCGGTCCCCGGGTTGTTCTGCGGAGGAGACTACTACGACGTCATTCCGATGGGCGCGAATCGCTTTCTGATGCTCGTGGGCGACGTGGCCGGCCATGGGGTCAAGGCGGCCTTCGTCACGCTCATGCTCAAGGCCATCATCTATCCGGAGTACGTTCAGCTCGCGCCTGCCAAGAGCTTTTCGCCCGCTGCCTTCTTGGGCTGGCTCAACCAGCGCATCAACTTCGAGCTGAGGCAGACCTCCGACCTCATCGTGACTTTCGTAGCGGGCCTGCTCGACCGTCAGGCTATGACCCTCACCTATGCGAATGCAGGCCACAATCATCCGGTGCTCATCACCGACGACGGCCCTCGCGAGCTCCCGGTCTCGGGATCGGGGCTCGGCTTCGCGGGCTCCGTCACCTATATCGACAAGACCGAGAACGTCTCCGGCGGCGACATCATCCTGTTCTACAGCGACGGCCTCGTGGAGGCGGGCGCGAAGGAGAAGAACGGCTCCTCCATTTCGATCAAGGACATACTCGCGGCGACGCCCTATGGCGCCGAATACCATAAGCGCTTGCTGGAAGCCGCTCTCGAACGATCCGGCGTGCCCGATTTCGAAGACGACGTGACCATCCTGTCGGCGAGGATCGAATGAGCCAAAACGCCGAGCGGCTCGAAGCCCTGCTCGCGTCTTTCATGGCCAGACATTCCGATACGAAGCTCTCGTCGACTCGCATCGTCTCTCCGCCCCGCCTCTCGATCGCGGTGGACGGGGTTCTCGACACGCAGAACTCCGGAGATTTTCAGGCTGTCATGGTCCAAGCCTTCGAAACGGCCAAGGAGTACGGAGGCCTCGTTCTCGAACTTTCCCGTCTCAACTATATATCCTCGACTGGGGTGGGAGCGCTCACGACCCTCCTGGTGGAGGCCCAGCGCCACAGCATTCCTTTCCAGCTCTGTCGCATTTCAGAACAGGTCCGCTCGATCCTGGACATCCTGGGCTTCACGAGTTTTTTCCCCTTGTTCGACGACCGCGCGGAGGCTGAATGAGAAGCGCCGGGCACGAGGACGCACGTGCACGACGCAGGAGAGGCAGCTCGCTGAGCATGCGCGTGGCGACTACCGCGGCGCTCATCATCGTGCTCTCCAACGCAGCGAGCATAACCGTGCAGTTTTTCGGCTTTTCACCTCTCGGCTATCGGGGGAGGAGTGCCGTCACGCGAAAAGACGCGATCGCACGCATCGCGGCATCGGCCGATACGAAACGCAATGATATCGACGAGTGGTTTGCCACACAGATCGACGAAGCCAAAACGCTCGCCGGGGCCGTAGCACAGATCGTTCCGCCTGATCCTCTGTTGCTGGCCGCCCGCGAGGGTTGGGACCGGGCCTCACGAAACTCCGCGACCCGCCTCGGCCTCGAGCTCGCGAGAATCTTGCAGAACAAGGAAGACCTGGCGGCGGTGCGCATAGTCGACGGGAAGACGGGACGCATACTCGCGGATACGGAAAAGCCGCCGTTCGGCAGAGCGGAAGACGCCTCGTGGATTGGCAGCTCGGCCAACATCAGAATCGACGAGGAAGGGCGCTGCGTCGTGGGCTATCCCTTCGGGAGCCCTAACGGAGCGGATCTGGCGCTACTGCTCTACCTGCGCCTGGACAGGCTTTTCGATCAGATTCGCGCGGACAAGTTGGACAGCATCCTCGGACTGGATATCGCGATCCTCGACAACGACTCGCGGGTCGTCATCTCCTCGGATGCGGCCCGCTTCCCTCCCGACGCGCTGCCGCTGCCGCTGGGCGCGCTGAAAACGCTCAAAGGCGGGGTGATCCGCGAAGTCGCCGATTCGCGCGGCGACCGGTTCTTGGCCGGCACTCTAAACACCAAGTACATGGGCCTGGCCAATTTCAGGCTTTTCGTCTCTTCCCGGGTATCGACCATCGAAAAGGCCATTTTGAACGACCGCCGAGCGGCGCTGACCGTCGTCGTCGTCGCGACCTTGGCCGGTCTCGCCCTGGTTTGGGTATCCATGCATCGCCTCTTCCGGCCTCTCGTTCAGCTCGAGACGTCGATCACCGGCTTCGCGCAAGGTCAGATCCGTCCATCGATGCCGCGCAACGCGCGCAGCGACATCGCGATGATCGCGGACGCGATGGACGATCTGATGGACAAGGTGACCGATTGGCGCCGAGAGCTTGAAGCCGAGGTTGCGTCCCGCACGGAGGAGTTGCGCGTACGAAACGCCGCAGCCCTGCTTTTTGCGCACCAGGCCGACGACGAAAGCCTCTACGCCGAACTCATCGATTTGATCTCGCACTCGACCGGCGCGCGTCGCGGCGTTCTGGCCTGGATTTCCGAGAATTCCGGCAGGGCCTTCGTGTCTTCTTCCGATAGTCCGATCGACCTCGAGACCGGCGATATCGAGGCTCTCCGCGAGGCCGCGAAAAGCCAGGAGAATCGTTTCGCGGCGCTGGGCCTCGATTTTCCCCGCCATATCGGCCGCCGAATCGAACTCGCCGGCGGTGCCGAAATCGTTTTCGTGATCTGCGGCGCCGATATTCCATTCCCTAAAGACGAGATCGCTTCTCTCGATCGGTTCCTCGGAGAGCTTTTTCCCCTGATGCGTTCCCGGGCCGAACGCAGACGGCAGGAAGGCATTCGGATCGAGGCCGAGCGTTCGCTCAGGCGCAGCGAGGAGAGGCTGAGAACTTTCTTCGAGGAGTCGCACGACATGATCTATACGGCGAACGTCGACGACATCATCGCCTCGATGAACTCGGCCGGACTTGCGCTCCTGGGCCACAGCGACCGCTTCGAGGTGGTCGGAAGGTCATTTTCCGCGTTCGCGCTCAACCGGGAAGACCGCGCCCATTTTCTCGACAAGATCAGAAGCCAAGGCTTCGTAAACGACTATGAAATCGTGTTGAAAAAAAAAGACGGTCAGAACGTATTCTGTCTGGAGACCGCCCAGGCGGTAAAGGATCGGGACGGCAAAATCGTCGAAATCCAGGGCATCATCAAGGATATTTCCGAGCGAATCGAAGCCGAGCGCGAGCTGTGGAAGACGAACATGGAACTCGCCGAAGCGAATGCCCGTCTCAAAGAGACTCAGATGATGATGGTGCAGCACGAGAAGCTCGCCTCCATCGGACAGCTCGCCGCTGGCATCGCCCATGAGATCAACAATCCCCTCGGATTTCTGAAGAGCAACCACGGCGTGCTGGCCCGTTATTTCGAAACCCTGAGGAAGGCGTGGGACGAAGCTTCGTCTACGGATCCCGAAACGCTCGGAGCCATCGCCCAGCGGAGCGATCTGGAGTACGTATTCGGAGAAATCCAGTCGATCTTCTCCGAATCGGACGACGGCTATCGGCGGATCATGGATATAGTCAGCAACCTGAAGAGCTTCGCGCGCAGCGAAGCGGAGGCGGCGATGGCTCCCTACGATCTCAATAGGGGGATCGAGAGCACCCTCGCGGTTGCCCGCAACGAGATCAAGTATGTCGCCGAAGTGGAGCTCGTGCTGGCCGATATCCCTCAGGTCGAAGCCGCGGGCGGAGAAATCAATCAGGTTCTCCTCAACCTTCTCGTGAACGCGGCGCAGGCGATCGCCGACCGGAAGCGCGAATCCATCGGCCACATCAGGGTGGCTACCGGGATCTTCGAGAATCGCGTCTACTGTGAGATTTCCGACGATGGGCCGGGGATCCCGCCCGAGCTCAGGCTCAAGATTTTCGATCCCTTCTTCACTACCAAAGAGCCGGGGAAGGGCACGGGTTTGGGTCTCTCGATTTCGTACGACATCGTGGTCAACAAGCACCGGGGGCGCATCACCGTCGACGACGCGCCCGGCGGCGGTGCCTTATTCCGTCTCGAACTGCCCATGCGGGGCTCGGAGACGGAATAGGCCGCTCCCCTTGGACCGGAGGGAGCGCGATTCACTCTTCGACGACGGGATTGCGCAGGCACCCTATCCCTTCAATCTCCACCTCGACAAGATCGCCTGCGCGCAGAGGGCCCACGCCGCTGGGCGTGCCCGTGGCGATGAGGTCGCCCTCCTCGAGGGTCATGTTCCGCGAAATGAAGGATACGAGCTCGGCCACGCCGAAGATCATGTCGGCGGTGCCGGCACTCTGCACTTTCCGGCCGTTGAGCCTGCACTCGATCCGCAGCCTTTGGGGATCCGTCCCGTTCCGCTCCGGGAGGAGCGCCGGGCCGACGGGACCGAAACTGTCGAAACTCTTGCCTCGGAACCAGCCTGAGCGGTCGAGATTCTGAATATCGCGCTGGCTTACATCGTTGAAGCAGGTGTAGCCGAGCACGAAGGAGCGCGCCTCCTCCCGGCTGACATTCTTGCAGCGGCGGCCGACGACGATGGCCAATTCCGCTTCGTAGTCCGTGCGCGGCCGAGGAAAGCCGGAAGCCGCCAGGAACGAAGTCGGAATCACGATGTTTTCTCCCGAGGCGATGAGAACGTTCGGCGTCTTGGCGAAGAGAATTGGCTCTCCCGGAACCGCTTCTGCTTGCGGCGGCCGGTCGAGGATCGCGGGACTTTCGGCGACATGCTCGCGATAGTTGAGCCCCACTGCTATTATCTTGCCGGGCTCAAGATCGTAGCGGTCGGACGAGCCGACGATAGGCAGACTGATCATTTCGTTCCTTCCTTTCCCTTACCGAATAGAAAACGCAGCGCTTCCTTGATGTCGGCGGCGCCTCGCCATTCCGGCGCGCCACGGACTTCGGCCGAACCGCGGGTATCATCGACGCGGCCGTTTTCCGCGTCGACAACGGGACCGATGACGGTGCCGAAGCCGAGAGCCGCGGCGGCGCGGGCGCGGCGGCGCATCTGCCGCACCGGCCGTACCTCGCCCGCCAGCGAGAGCTCTCCGGCGAGGGCCGCATCCGCCGGCAGGCTTACGCCCGAACGTGCAGAATAGAGAGCACAGGCTAGGGCGAGATCGATGCCCGGCTCCTCGAGGCGCATTCCGCCCGCGACATTGACGTAGAGGTCCTGGTCGGAGAAGCGCGTGCCCGTGTGCTTTTCGAGCACGGCCGCAACGCGGGAAACGCGGGCTGCGTCGATCCGCTCGGAATAGACTCGCGTCAGGCCGGCCTTTGCCGGCACGGTCAGGGCCTGTATCTCCACCAGAAGCACCCGACTGCCCTCGTGCACAGGCACCACGGCGGTTCCTGCAGGGGGTTGGACGACGACGCCCGCAGCGCCCGAGCCGCGCCGCACGAGAAAAAGTCCCGAAGGATCGGTCACTTCCTCGAGACCGCGCTCTCCCATGCGGAAGAGCCCCACCTCCTCGGCGCTGCCGAAACGGTTCTTGCTGGCCCCCAACATCCGCATGTCGCCTTCGCCCTGCTCGAAGCCCAGAACGGCGTCGACAAGGTGTTCGGCCGCCTTGGGTCCCGCGATCAGACCTTCCTTCGTGACGTGAGCGACCAGGATCAGCGCGGCATCGTGGCTCTTCGCCCAGGAGCTGAGTTCCTGGGCACAATATTTTATTTGGTTGGCGGTGCCGGGAACGGCTCCAGCCTCCTCTGCGTGCAGGGTCTGGATCGAGTCGATCACGGCCACGGATGGCTTTACCGCATCGAGCACGGAGCGCACGAGCGAGAGATCGCCCGAACAGAACACCTCGATCGTATCGCGCAGGGCGCCCAGGCGCTCCGCCCTCAGTCTAATCTGAGCGGGTGATTCCTCCCCCGACACGTAAAGTATCCTCCCTTTCGTATCCACGCGGGCGCAGACCTGAAGCAGGAGAGTGCTCTTGCCGATCCCCGGCTCGCCGCCCAGAAGAACCGTCGAGCCGCGCATAAGGCCCCCGCCGAGGACGCGGTCCATCTCCGCGGAGCCGGTAGGTATCCGCACGCCCTGCCCAGGATCGATGGATACGATGGGCAGCGAAAAGGTCTCGCCGCCTATGTCCGCCCGCGGCCCGCCGACTGCGGTCTCGCGGAGGCTATTCCACTGGCCGCATTCGGGGCAGCGGCCGAGCCATTTCGACTCGGTATGCCCGCAGGCGACGCAGCGATAGGCCAAGCTCTTCTTTTTCGCGCTCATAGTCCGCCATCGTAGCCCATGGTCGGACATGATTCAAAGGGGGAGGCACGGCATGAGGCATTTGCGCTGCTCCGAACTTCTTGCCCAGAGATGAAAAGGGCTGGGGCATAGAAACCGATTACCCCGAAAACCTTGAGGAATCGCCGGTTTGGATGGGGTGAAGACAAGGGAACACGGATTTTCACCCCACGTTCTCTGAAGAGGGCATGAAAAACGCCCCGCGTCGGTTGATCCATGAGATACTCATGGTGCTAACACAACCAGAGCGAGGGGTGCATGGCAACCATAGCACAACGGCGGCTGTTTGGGTGGAAGGAAATCGACGAGCTTGGCGACCTGGAGCGGCTCAGGCTCGTGCTCGACACGGTGCCGGACGAGGGGCTCGCGAAGCTCCTGGAAACCGAACGGTTTCGAGGGCGGAACGAGTACCCGGTACGCGCCATGTGGAACTCCCTTCTCGCTGGCGTGGTCTTTCAGCATCCGAGCATCGAAAGCCTCCGGCGGGAACTGTCGAGGAACGGGATGCTGCTTGAGTTGTGCGGCTTCGACCCGCTCAAGGGACCGGACGCGGTCCCGCCCGCATGGGCATATTCACGGTTCTTCAGAGTGCTTCTTCGGCATTCGAACGAAGTGGGCGGCATTTTCCAGCAACTGGTGGGCGCGGTCGGCGAGGCCGTGCCCGACTTCGGCGAAGAACTCGCGATGGACGGGAAGAAGCTGCCGAGCTTTGGGAATCCGGTGAGCGATGAAGAGAAGAAGAAAACGGCCGATGGACGTCGCGACACGGACGCCGACTGGGGAGTGAAGACCTATTCGGGCGTGAACGCGAAGGGGAAGTCCTGGGAGAAGGTCACGAGCTGGTTCGGCTACAAGCTCCACCTGATCGTCGATTCCCGCTACGAGCTTCCCGTCGACTTCCGCCTGACGAAGGCATCGGTGGCGGAACAGCCGGTCGCGCTCGAAATGCTCGATGAGCTCGCGCAGCGTGCGCCGACGGTCGCGGAGCGAGCGAAGCACCTGAGCGCCGACAAAGGCTATGATGACGGGAAGATTATCATCAAGGCTCACGACGAACTCGGCATCGCCCCCATCATCGATATCCGGAACCTCTGGAAGGATGGCGAGCAGACGAAGATGGTGAACGGCAGCACGAATGTGGTGTACGACCACCGCGGGAACGTATCGTGCCTCTGTCCGAAGACGCTCACGCCGCACGCGATGTGTTACGGTGGCTACGAGCGCGATCGGGAGAGCCTAAAGTACCTCTGCCCGGCCCGCGCGAAGGGACTCAGCTGCGCCGGACAGGCCGAATGCACGACAGGGCGGCAGATCCGCATTCCACTCTCCGAGGATCGGAGGGTGTTCACGCCCGTAGCGCGGTCGAGCCATACGTGGGCACGTTTGTACGACATGCGGACCGCCGTGGAGCGGGTGAACTCGCGTATCGACGGAGCTTTCATGTTCGAGCACCACTACATCCGTGGAAAGGACAAAATGGAGGCCAGGGTGACGATAGCCTTCATTGTCATGCTGGCAATGGCGCTGGGGCGGATACGCCAAAACCAGCCGAGCTTGATGAGAAGCCTGGTCAAGCGCGCGGGCTGAGCCCCATTTTCATTCTTCTCACACGTTTCCAAGGGGGAGCTGTTTCCGCAGCCCCAGGCACTAGCCTGATATACCCCTTTAGTCAGCCGGTTCCGTCGAGGTTTGAGGGTGCATTGCCATAGATCATCTCTTCAAGCCGACATGGGCGGCCGCTGATCCGCGTCCCCCCGGCGGAAAGCCCGCCGAAAAGGGCTGACAGCGCAAATGCCTCGGCATGATCGGATATTGACTCATTCATGATCCATGAGTATCATGTGAACCATGACTCACATAAAGCTATGGAAGATCGACCCGGTCCGTCTCGGCCGCCAGGCCGAAATCTTCGCTGCCCTCGCCAGCCCCGCGCGCATCGCCATCGTCGAGGCTCTCGCTCGAGGCGAGCTGAGCGTGACGGAGCTGATCGATATGCTCGCGGAACTCGACTGCGCCTGTTCCATAGAACGCACCAACATTTCCAAGCACCTCGCCGTGCTCCGCGACTGCGGCATCGTCTCCTTCCACGGCGACGCGCAGCGACGCATATACCGGCTCGAAGCCACCTGCCTCGTCGAGGCGATCGACTGCGTTCTCGAGCGTGGTTGTTCCTCGACATCGTGCGGCACGAAGGGAGGCATGGTGTGATGAGCGAATCCGCCCTCGGCAGGCTCTCGTTTTTGGATCGATGGCTTACCTTGTGGATATTCCTCGCCATGGCGATTGGCGTCCTGGCGGGTTACCTGATTCCCGGCGTTCCGGGTTTCTGGGACCGCTTGAGCGCGGGCACGACGAACATCCCTATCGCCGTCGGGCTCATTCTCATGATGTATCCGCCGCTGGCGAAGGTCCGCTACGACGAGATCGGCGACGTGTTCGCCGACAAGAAGGTCCTCTCGCTTTCGCTCATCCAAAACTGGGTCATCGGGCCCATCCTCATGACCGGACTCGCCATCATCTTCCTCCGCGACAAACCGGAGTACATGGTGGGGCTCATCATGATCGGTCTGGCGCGCTGCATAGCCATGGTCATCGTCTGGAACGATCTCGCGAAGGGGAACCGGGAATACTGCGCCGGGCTCGTGGCCTTCAACTCGATCTTCCAGGTCCTTTTCTACTCCATCTACGCGTGGATTTTCGTGACCCTGGTGCCACCGCTCTTCGGCGTGACCGGAAGCGTCGTCCACGTGGGCATCGGCGAGATCGCGAAGAGCGTGGGCATCTACCTCGGCGTTCCTTTCGCCGCCGGTTTTCTGTCCTGGCTCCTCCTCAGACGCGCGAAGGGCGAGGACTGGTATCGGCATCGCTACCTCCCGAAAATATCGCCGATAACCCTGGTCGCCCTCCTTTTCACGATCCTCGTCATGTTTTCGCTCAAAGGCGAGAGAATCATGGCTCTCCCCTTCGACGTGGTACGGATCGCAATTCCCCTCCTCATCTATTTCCTGGCGATGTTCTTCATCTCTTTCGGTTTGAGCAAGCTCGTAGGCGCGGATTATTCGAAAACGGCAACCCTTTCGTTCACGGCCGCCAGCAACAATTTCGAGCTCGCGATCGCCGTCGCGATAGCGGTATTCGGTGTGGGCTCCGGTCAGGCCTTCGCGGCGGTCATCGGCCCTCTCATCGAAGTCCCAGTCATGATCGGCCTCGTCAACGTGGCGCTTCGGCTGGACAAGGCCACGCGCCCGAAACTCGCCTAGTCTCGGCTTCGGCCGGGCTTTGTTGTCTCGGCCGTTGTTTGGTCTTATATGTGAATTATGGTTCACTAAAGGAGTATCTATGAAGATTCAGATTCTCGGCTCGGGTTGCGCGAAGTGCAGGTCGCTCGAAGAGCATGCGCGTCAGGCAGTCGCCGAGCTCGGCCTCACCGTCGAGGTCGAGAAGGTTACGGACATGGAAGCGATCGTCTCCATGGGCGTCATGATGACGCCCGCGCTCGTGATCGACGGCGCGGTAAAGAGCGTCGGCAGAGTGCTCACGAAGGAGCAGGTCGCTGCGCTCCTGCAAGGACGGAAGAACTAGGCATGTGGCAGCGACTCGTCGATTCTCTCGTGTACGGCATTCTCGCCCTGCCCCGCGACTCGGCGCTCGGCTCGGCTTTCGACTTTTTCGTCTACGACACGATCAAGATATTCTTCCTCCTCGTGGTGATTATTTTCGTCATCGCTTTCGTGCGCAGCTTTTTCCCGCCCGAAAAGACGAAGCGCGTTCTCGAAAAGGTGCCGGAATTCCTCGGAAACATCCTGGCCGCGCTCCTCGGCATCGTGACGCCCTTCTGCTCCTGCTCGGCCGTGCCGCTTTTCATCGGCTTCATCGAGGCGGGCATTCCCCTGGGCGTCACCTTCTCCTTCCTCGTCTCCTCGCCCATGGTCAACGAAGTCGCCCTCATCATGCTCTGGGGTATGTTCGGCTGGAAGATCGCCCTCATCTACATAGCGAGCGGCATCGTCGTCGCCATAGCGAGCGGGGCCGTCATCGGAAGGCTCAAGATCGAGAAATGGGTGGAGGAGTACGTCTACAAGATCCGCGGCGGACAGGGGGTCATAGAAAAGCTGAGCATGAAAGATCGCACCCAGTACGCCTTCGGCTATGTCGGAGAGATCGTAGGCAAGGTTTGGCCCTATGTCCTCGTCGGTATCGCGATAGGCGGATTCATGCACGGCTACGCGCCCGCCGATCTCCTCGCCAAATACGCCGGACCCGGCATCTGGTACGCGGTACCCCTGGCCGTGCTCATCGGCGTGCCGCTCTACTCCAACGCTGCCGGCGTCATACCCATCGTCAACGTGCTCATGGAAAAAGGCATGGCCATGGGCACGGCTCTTGCCTTCATGATGGCGGTGACCGCCCTCTCCCTGCCCGAAGCCATCATCCTGCGCAAGGTCTTGAAGCCCAAGCTCCTCGTCATCTATTTCAGCGTAGTGGCCGTCGGGATCATGCTCACCGGCTATCTGTTCAATGCGATCATCAAATAAGGAGGAGAAAAACATGACCCTGAAGGAACGTTTCGAAGCTGTCAAAAGCTCCGGCGCCGAAGTGCAGCGCCCGAAGAAGGGCGGTGCCAGCAAGGCTGAGATCAAGGAGTACGCATGATAAGCCTGGCAATTCTTCTCAAAAGCCTCATCGCAGCCATCATCGTCGGCTTCGTGACGGCATCGATCAGGACCTGGGTCGACCGGGTCTTCCTGGTCATCATGCTGGTGGGCATCGTCGGATTACCCATACGCGACGCCGTATTCGTCAATATCGCGGTGATCGCGCTCGCGGCCCTTCTCATGGTGATCCGTCAGCGAAAGACGCTCCGGGGCGCCGCGCCCGTCGAGAAGCCTGAGTGGCTCCTCATAGTCCTTCCCGCCGTCGCCGGCGGTATGGCGGGCAGACTCGTTTCCGCCGCAGTGTCGTCCAATCTGCTTCTCGCCATACTCGGCGCCTACGCGATTGCCGTGGGTCTTCGCATCTACTTCATCAAGCCGCGGCCGGAGCGCGAGAGCAAGGCGCACTCCGCCTGGCTCGCTCCCGTGGCGCTGGGCAGCGGATTCCTCGCGGGCTTCGTTTCGGCGGGCGGCAAGCCCTTTGCGGTTCCCGCCTACAACAACGCGATGGGGCATCATCCACAGCGAGCCTACGCTTTCGCCTCGCTCGGTGTGGTGGCTGCCGCATGGGCGGCCCTTGCTGCGCAATTGACGTTCGTCGCCATACCCGGGACCGGTGCCATTATCCTGGCGCTCTATGAGTTCGTCCTCGTGACCATCGTCGCGCTCATCGTGCAGAGGTTTTGGTCGGAGCGGCTCAACAAGATCGTCAACCTCACCATAGCCCCCATTCTCATTATCGTCGGTATCAGGTTCTTCACCATGGCCTTGGCCTAAATGGGAATGATGCGATGAACGACGAATCACGGCGAGTTGTAAGGATACTCTCCATCGATGGGGGAGGCATTCGAGGCTTGATACCCGCCCTCGTGCTGCAGGAGATCGAACGTCGACTCAAGGAGGCGGGAAAGGCGCACGCCTTCGCCTCTATCTTCGACCTCATCGCGGGCACGTCCAGCGGAGCGCTGATCGCTCTCAGTCTCGCCTTGCCCAAGGCACGGGCTTCGAGCTCCGAGGTCCAGAAAAAGGGAATCATGCGAGAGCCAGCTCTGTCGATGAACGATATCGTCGATTTTTACGCCCGGCGCGGCCAAGAGATATTTCCGCCGAGCTTGGGCAGGAGACTTCGCACAACGGTTCAGGCCTTCAGGCACAAGTACGACGGTATCGGGTTCGAGCGGGTTCTTGCCGACACCTTCGGCGACGCCATGCTCGGGGATGCTCTCACCAATCTGCTCATAACGAGCTTCGACTCGAACACTCTGCAGCCCCATTACCTAAAAAGCCGGCCATACCGCCCGGAGTGGAAGGACGATTCGAATTATTATATGCGCGACGCCGCGAGAGCCTCGTCGGCCGCTCCCACTTTTTTCTCTCCCGCGCAGATCGCACCGGTGCCGGACAACGGAGAAAGATTCTGCCTGATCGACGGCTCCATCTTCGCCAATAATCCGGCTCTGCTTGCCTATATCGAGGCGACGGAAATATTCCCCGAGGCGAGGGAGTACGTGATTCTGTCGCTCGGAACCGGCGACGACCCGGTGGGGTTCCCGTACGAAGAAATCGCCAAGTGGGGATTTATCGAGTGGATAAACCCGATGAAACGCCTGCCGCTGTGGTCGATGATGTCGGCGGGGCAAAGCGAATCGGTCAATCATATGCTCAGTCGAATTGCCGATGCGCGCTATTTTCGGCTTTCCGGCACACTGGAAGGCTGCAGCACCGCCGTGGACGATGCGAGTCCGGCCAACATTTCGGCCCTCCGCCTTATCGCCGATCGAATCATTCGATCGCATGGGCCTCAACTGGATTCGCTGATGCAGATTTTGTAAGAATGGCTGCGAATGGCGGGCTACAAGGATTCGTTCTGTCGACGCTCGAAAAAGCCATCTGGCTTACAGGCGCATGATGAGTCGCCTTAACCGAAAATTCATCGTCGATTGACCGATTCAAGGGAAAGCCATGACATATTTGAGTTTTAGGTAGCTCTTGCAAAATGCGTCTGCATTTTGCAAGAGCCTCATTTATCATAAATGACCTTCTGCAGGCGTAGCGAGTCTGCAGAGGACATATACCATGCCTTATCGGGAGGTGCTGCGTTGATCAAGGTCCTCTTCCTCTGCGTTCATAATTCCGCGCGCAGCCAGATGGCCGAAGCCTTCCTCAAGAAGCAGGGAAACGGCAGCTTCGAGGTCGAAAGTGCAGGTCTCGAGCCGGGAAAACTCAATCCCCATGTCGTGCGCGCGATGGCGGAGGTGGGCATCGATATCTCGCACAACGAGACGAAAAGCGTGTTCGACTTGTCCAAGGCCGGTCGAAGATACGACTCGGTCGTCACCGTCTGCTCGAAAGAAGCCGCGGAGCGCTGCCCCATCTTCCCCGGCCTCCACGAAAAGCTGCATTGGCCCTTCACCGATCCCTCCGCCCTCGAGGGTGAGGAGGAGGAGATAATGGCCGGGGTGCGGAGTATCCGCGATCAAATCGAGGCGGCGGTCCGGGATTTTATCCATAGCCACGGCTAGCGCCTTGGTACAGAGCGCGGCCCGCTTGTCCCTCCGCCCCCGAGGCGTATACTCTCGGCTCCATGGAAAGAGCCCGACTCATACTGAAGCCCAAGGAGGACATCCGTCTTCGAGGCGGCCATCCCTGGGTATACGATAACGAAATCGCTTCGATCGAAGGCGAGCCGACTCCCGGCTCAGAGATTGAAGTCTTCGACGCGAGGCGGCGTTTGATAGGTGTGGCATTCTATAACCCGGCCTCGAAGATCAGGGCGCGCATTTATTCGCGCAGCCCTCGTCCCGCCGACGAGGCCTTCTTCGAAGAAACGCTTGCCCGCGCTCTAGAATGGCGTCGGCGTTTTTTCGATCCGGAACGACAGAGCCTCAGAATCGCCTTCGGCGAAGCCGACTGTCTTCCCGGACTCATTATCGATTCATTCGTGGGTGTTGCGGAATCGGCCGGAGAGAAATGCGTTCGAGGACGCTGGATATCCGCTCAGTTCCTGTCGCTAGGCGTCGAGAGTCGCAAGAAGGAGATACTCGCGGCCCTGAAGCACGTGTTTCCCTTCGACGGAATGGCGGAGCGCAGCGACGCGTCGGTCCGCGCGCTCGAGGGGCTCCCTCTATTTTCAGGGAAGCTCGATGGAGATATCCCCGAACGCATCCTGATCGAGGAAAACGATCTTCGTTTCGCGGTCGATCTTTTGGGTGGGCAAAAGACAGGCTGGTTCCTCGATCAGAGAGCCAACCGCGCCGCGGCCGCTCGATTCGCCCTGAATAGCGCGTCTGGCGGAGGTCGCAGAGTTCTCGACGCGTTCTGCAACTCCGGCGGCTTCGCTCTAGCCTGCGCCGCGGCCGGCGCGTCCGAGATCGTCGCCGTCGACTCGTCGCCTGAAGCGCTCGCGTCCGCTCAGGCAAATGCCGCTCTAAACGGTTTCTCGGAGCGAGTGCATGTAATCGAAGCCAATGTCTTCGATCAACTCCGCTCCTTCGAGCGCGCACACGAACGCTTCGGCCTGATCATTCTCGACCCGCCCGCGTTCGCGAAGAACCGAGCCTCCGTCGAGGCCGCAGGCCGGGGTTATAAGGATCTCAATTTGAGGGCGCTTAGGCTGATCGAGGCCGGAGGCGTGCTCGTGACCTGTTCGTGTTCCTATTGGTTTGATCGGGAACGCTTCGCACGCATGCTCGAAGAGTCGGCCGAAGATGCCGGCAGAAGGTTGCGCATGATCGAAGAGCGCACTCAAGACCTCGATCATCCCATCATTTCGGGCTATGGGGAATCAAGATATCTGAAATGCGTCATTGTGGAAGTTTCGTAATCCGAGCTACCGTCCCCTAGAGCACTAGCACCCGGGATATGCCTTCCTCGTTCACGCCGAAAAGACGCTTGAGCTGCTCGGCGTTCGAATAGGAGGTTCCGGCCTTCGAGTTGAAAAAATCCAGGAAAGCCTGCATTTCTTCGTCGCTCTTGGAGTAGATCGCCGAAGAGAAGGCGGCACGGTAGAATCCCGCCTCCGCCAGCTGCATCGTGGAAAGCTTGCCATATTGCCGTTTGGCGCGGCCGTCCACTACAGCCATCGCGCCGTCGAATCCGATCGTAAACACAAAGTCCTTGCGGGAAATCATCGATAGCTCCGTCTTAGAAAGCCCGCCCCATCCGGGACGTCGTCACTCTACCTCGGAAATAACCGACGCAGCAACGTCTTGGCCTTGCACTCGGGACACAAGCGCACTTCTTCAAACCGCGCGGCGCTCGATCCGAATCGGAATTATGCCAGAGAGAAATTTTCTTTCGAGGCACCGCACATCGGGCAAACCCAATCGGCGGGAAGATTCTCGAAAGCCGTACCGGGCTTCACCTTCGCATCGGGGTCTCCGAGAGCCGGATCGTAAATATAACCGCACACGTCGCACACATACTTCTTCATGACCAACTCCTACCCTGTAGATTACAGACCTGCCTATGCATGGACCGGACCCCGCATCGGAATAGTCGATTCAGCCTCCGCAAGAGATTCGGACTAGGCTTTCCAAACACCATGCTTGTTGCAGTACTCGCGCGCCATGACCTTAGTGGCCCGGACCGCGAAGTGCGCTTCCGGTTTATCGCCGGGCTTTAGGAATTTTCTGCAGACCAGCTCCTCCGCACCACCTGCACCGACTATCAATTCGATCCATTCGATGTAATGGTCGTTCTCCATCGGGTGCGGCACTGAACCGACCGAAACTTTATATCCATCGGCGGTGGATTCGATGACGGGAACATGCTTTTCCTTGGCCGCATCGGTAATATTCTCGCCGAGCAGTTTCATCGGTTTGCCGCAACAAGCCGGCTCGCAGCTCGAGGCATGCAGCACTTCCACCATGTCTCCACAGGACTCACACTTGAAAACCTGCAGTCGTTCGGCCATTCTCAGCTCCTTATCTTTGGTGACGTCGCGAGCGGAGACGGGGGCCCCCGTCCCATCGACTCTATTTTGCTTCAATAGTTCTCGCCCAAACGTTCGAAATAGGATTGGGGATGAGCGCAGGCCGGGCATGCCTTGGGCGCCTCGGTACCTTCAAAGAGGTAGCCGCAATTCGTACAGCGCCACACGGTCTTGGTGTCGGATTTAAAAACCCGATCCTTTTCGATATTGGCCATCAACTTTTCGTATCGATGGGCATGCTGCTTTTCCGCGACCATGACTGCCTCGAAGACCGTGGCGACCGCTTCGTAGCCTTCCTCGCGCGCCTTTGTCGCGAAGCCAGGATAGAGTTCCTTCCATTCAAAGTTCTCGCCGCCGGCCGCTGCGGCCAAGTTTTGCTTGGTTGTAGCGATAGGGCCCGCCGGGAATCCGGCTGTGATATTGACCTCGCCGCCTTCGAGAAAGCCGAAAAAGCGCTTGGCATGTTCCCTTTCCTGACTGGCAGTCTCTTCAAAAATGAGTGAAATTTGGATGAAGCCTTCTTCTCGCGCCCTAGAGGCAAAGTACGTGTAGCGATTTCTCGCCTGGGATTCGCCGGCGAACGCGGCCATTAAATTTTTCTCGGTCTGAGAGCCTTTGACGCTTTTCATACCTACTCCTTCGCAATGGATTATTGGGACGCCAGCTCAGCGGAGACATTTCGTTGAGATATCGGTGCATTTGAACGCCTTTACTATAGCCGAGACTCGCTCGGGGCGCAATGCGTTTTTCGTTCCAGCTATCTTCGGTCTTGAATCGAAAACTCGACCGAAATACGTATCTCTATAAGGGGGCAGCAGATGCGCTCAGATTCTCTTTACGCCGGTTCAATCCTTGAAAGCGCCGTGCCGACGATCCGCGAGCGTCTGGCGAGCGAAGGGCCATTTTCGCTCTCCGACGGCGAACTCATCGCCGCCCTCATCGGTACGGGCATGCAAGGCAAAGGCGTGATGGCTCTAGCGGAGGAAGTTCTCGGTCTGCTCGATTCCTCCCGTTCCATGCCCGATCCCGCCCTGCTCCGAAACATAGGTGGGATGGGCGAGGCCAAAGCCTGCGCCGTGGCCGCAGCCTTGGAGCTCGGCCGCCGCGTATACGGCTCGCGCGAAACGCGCGTAGCCTCTCCTCGGGACATATGGCCCATCGTCTCGCATTGGGCGGATCGAAAGCAAGAACGCTTCGTGTGCTGCTCACTCAACGGCGCTCATGAGCTCATCGCAGCGAGGATCGTCTCGGTCGGTCTCGTGAATAGAACCGTAGTTCACCCGCGCGAGGTTTTCGCGGACCCCCTGACCGACAGGGCCTGCGCCGTCGTCGTGGCGCACAACCATCCCTCCGGGCGGCTCGAACCCAGCCCGGAGGATCGCGAGATAACAATACGGTTGAAAAGCGCCGCCGATACGCTCGGGCTGGCGCTTCTCGACCATATTATATTTTCACGTGAAGGCTTTTACAGTTTCGTCGAGCATGGTCTGCTCGATCCCCCAAGCCTCGATTAGGTCCCGGAATCCACGGCTCTAGATGAGACCCAGCTTCTTGCCCGCCTTTTCGAAGATATCCAAGGCGCGGATGAGCTGCTGTCGCGTATGAGTGGCCATATAGCTTGTCCTTAGCAGAGCCATGCCTTGCGGAACGCCTGGGGAAATGACGGGATTCGTGTAGAGTCCATTATCGAACAGTTCCTTCCAAAGCGCGAAGCACAGATCATCTTCTCCGACGATTACGGGAATGATCGGCGTCTGCGTGCCACCTATATTAAAGCCGAGCTCGCGAAACCCTTTCATCATGAAGTGAGCATTCTCCCAAAGCCTCTCGACGTGCTCCGGTTCCTTTTCCATGATGTCGAGCGCCGCAAGCGCCGCCATTGCGTTCGATGCGGGCAGGGATGCGGAAAAAATGAAAGAACGCGCGTTGTGCTTGATATAGTTGATGACATCCTTGTCGCCCGCCACGAAACCGCCAAGCGATGCGAAGCTCTTGGAGAAGGTGCCCATCGTGATGTCCACCTCCTTCACCAGGTTGAAATGAACGGCAGTGCCGCGACCGCCGCCCAGAACGCCGATCGCATGGGCGTCGTCCACGTACAGCCGTGCCCCTCTGCGTTTACATATCTGGACGAGCTTCGGCAGATCGACTATATCCCCCCCCATGGAGAAGACGCCGTCGACAACCACCATGCTGCCTTTGTCTTCTGGGATCTTTTCCAGGATGCGGTCCAATTGATCCAGATCTCCGTGGACGAACCGCTTTATCTCTCCATATCCGAGTCTGCATGCGTCCACGATGCTCGCGTGATCGTCTTTGTCCGTGATTACGACATCGTTTCTACCGAGCAGAGAAGAAATGGCTCCAAGATTCGTCTGCATGCCGGTGCTGAATACCAGTGCGGCGTCCTTGCCCATGAAGGCGGCAAGCCTGGATTCCAGCTCATGATGAAGCTTTAACGTACCGTTCATGAACCGGCTGCCCGTACAGGATGTACCGTATTCCTGCAGAGCTTTCATGGCCGCTTCCTTGACTTTCGGATGCATGGTGAGGCCCAGGTAATTGTTCGAGCCGATCATGATGATATGGCGACCGTTCATGGTCACCTCTGTACCTTCCATGCTATCGAGAGGCTGGAAATAGGGATATATCCCCTTTTCAATGGCCTGCCGATCCAGATCCCACTCGAAGCATTTCTTGAAAATATCCATCGAGAACCCCTTTCCGCGCAAGGCAAGGTCCTTGCACGATACGACGGCGTTTTGACACGCCACGTTAGGCGAATGCGAATAGCGTTCCAGCAGGCGAGGGAGTCTCCCCGCGGAACATTCGCGCCGCCGGCCAGCGAGTGTATATAGTCTCGCTATTGTCAAGATTCTACCGGAGAAGTCGAAATCGCGCAAGTCGCGCGATTTGCTTCAAGGAAATACATTGAAGACAAAGATATTTGAGCCACTTTCAAAAATCGGTTATTGAGGGAGGAATTTATCGGATCCCTACGCCGGCGGTGAAGCCGACTGGGGCGTTTCGAGCGGAATAAAAAAAGCCTGGCGACGACCTACTCTCCCACCGAAAGGCAGTACCATCGGCGTTGAGGGGCTTAACTTCCGTGTTCGGAATGGGAACGGGTGTTTCCCCCTCACGATAATCACCAGGCAAAATTGACTTTTTGAAGTCCGGTTCCTTCGTCCTCCTTGCGGGGGGGGCGGCGGAACCCGAGGGCGGCCACGAAGTCGGGGCCGCGGGGAAGCAGAGGGTCTGGTCGACCGAATGCGTAAGGCATGAGTATAGTGAATTGCGGATTCGCTGGTGAGCTTAGCTCACCGGAGAGCGTAGAATAATATGGTCAAGCCTCACGGTAGATTAGTACTGGTCGACTGAACGCATTACTGCGCGTACATCTCCAGCCTATCAACCAGGTAGTCTCCCTGGTACCTTCAGGGGGGTCGAACCCCCAGGGATGGTTCATCTTGAGGTGGGCTTCCCACTTAGATGCTTTCAGCGGTTATCCCTTCCGAACTTGGCTACCCAGCACATACCCTTGGCAGGATAACTGGTACACCAGAGGTTCGTCCACCTCGGTCCTCTCGTACTAAAGGCAGCTCCTCTCAACCATCCAACGCCCGTGGCAGATAGGGACCGAACTGTCTCACGACGTTCTGAACCCAGCTCACGTACCGCTTTAATTGGCGAACAGCCAAACCCTTGGGACCTGCTCCAGCCCCAGGATGCGATGAGCCGACATCGAGGTGCCAAACCTTGCCGTCGATGTGAACTCTTGGGCAAGATCAGCCTGTTATCCCCAGAGTACCTTTTATCCGTTAAGTGACGGCGCTTCCACATGCCACCGCCAGATCACTAAGACCTACTTTCGTACCTGCTCGTCCTGTCGGACTCGCAGTCAAGCCGCCTTATGCCTTTACACTTGAGCTCTGATTTCCAACCAGAGCAAGGCGACCTTCGCGCACCTCCGTTACCGTTTAGGAGGCGACCGCCCCAGTCAAACTGCCCGCCTACCACTGTCCCCAATCCGGATTGACGGACCAGGTTAGAAACCTAGCCTGACAAGGGTGGTATTTCACCGACGACTCCACACAGCCTAGCGGCCATGCTTCAAAGTCTCCCACCTATCCTACACATGTCAGGCCAAGTCCCAATGGTAAGTTACAGTAAAGGTTCACGGGGTCTTTCCGTCTAACCACGGGTAACCGGCATCTTTACCGGTACTTAAATTTCACCGAGTCTCGCGTTGAGACAGTGCCCAGATCGTTCCACCATTCGTGCGGGTCGGAACTTACCCGACAAGGAATTTCGCTACCTTAGGACCGTTATAGTTACGGCCGCCGTTTACTGGGGCTTCGATTCAGGGCTTCGCCTTGCGGCTGACTCCTCCTCTTAACCTTCCAGCACCGGGCAGGCGTCAGTCCCTATACGTCCGCTTGCGCGTTCGCAGAGACCTGTGTTTTTGGTAAACAGTCGCCTGGGCCTGCTCTCTGCAACCTCCCACAACTTATTGCTAAACCGTAGGAGGCCACACTTCTCCCGAAGTTACGTGTGCATTTTGCCGAGTTCCTTAACGCGAGTTATCTCGAGCGCCTTAGATTTCTCATCCCACCTACCTGTGTCGGTTTACGGTACGGTCATACAGTGACTAACCTTAGAGATTCTTTCTTGGCACCATGATTACGCCCGCTTCGCTTCGCCGTAGCTCCACTCGCTGTCGCGCCTTGCCTCAAGAACCGGATTTCCCTGGCTCTCTCATAGGCTGTGAGCGCTTCGACCGGAACAACCGTTCTCCGGCCGGGTTTCACCTCATGCGTCATCCCCTCGAATCACTGCACGGTACTGGAATATGAACCAGTTTCCCATCGACTACGCGTTTCCGCCTCATCTTAGGGGCCGACTAACCCTGGGCAGATGACCTTTACCCAGGAAACCTTAGGTTTTCGGCGGACGGGGATCTCACCCGTCTTTTCGTATACTTATACCTGCATTCTCTCTTCCATCCCCTCCAGCACCCCTTTCAGGATACCTTCACCGGTCCATGGAATGCTCCCCTACCATCCATAGCTTGCGCTATGAATCCGAAGCTTCGGTATACCGCTTAGCCCCGTTACATTGTCTGCGCACGATTGCTCGACCAGTGAGCTATTACGCACTCTTTAAAGGAATGGCTGCTTCTAAGCCAACCTCCTGGCTGTCTGGGCAATCGCACATCATTTAACACTCAGCGGTATTTAGGGACCTTAGCTGTCGGTCTGGGCTGTTCCCCTCTCGACAATGAACTTTGTCGCACACTGTCTCACTCCCATACGTTGTGTCTAGGCATTCGGAGTTTGCCTGGGTTTGGTACCCGGTGAAGAGCCCTAGTCCAAACAGTGCTCTACCTCCTAGACATTTGTATGAGGCTGTCCCTCAAGGCATTTCGGGGAGTGCCAGCTATTTCCAGGTTTGATTAGCCTTTCACCCCTTATCACGGCTCATCCCTGCGTTTTTCATCACACTAGAGTTCGGTCCTCCACTTGATTTTACTCAAGCTTCAACCTGGCCGTAATAAGATCACCTGGCTTCGGGTCTACGACATCAAACTATCGCCCTTATCAGACTCGGTTTCCCTCCGGCTCCGGCTCTTCTAAGCCTTAACCTCGCTTGGTATCGTAACTCGCAGGCTCATTCTACAAAAGGCACGCCGTCACAGGGTTACCCCTGCTCCGACCTGTTGTGGGCACATGGTTTCAGGTTCTATTTCACTCCCCTCACCGGGGTTCTTTTCGCCTTTCCCTCGCGGTACTTCTTCACTATCGGTAGCCGCAACGTTTTTAGCCTTGGATCGTGGTAGACCCGGATTCCGACAAGGTTTCTCTGGCCTCGCCGTACTTAGGTAACCGCCCCACGAAGTGCGCATCAATGTCGGGTACGGGGTTCTCACCCTCTTCGACCGGCCTTCCCATGCCGTTCCCCTATCGAGCGCTTTTGTAACTTCGCGAGCTCCTGCACGCAGCTCTGGACGATACCTGCAACCCCCTGCTGGCAACGGCGTGCACCTTGACACCAGCTTGAGTTTGGGCTCTTCCCCGTTCGCTCGCCGCTACTCGGGGAATCTCTTTTGATTTCTTTTCCTCCAGGTACTTAGATGGTTCAGTTCCCTGGGTTTTGCTTTGCATGCCTATGGATTCAGCATGCAATAACGGGCTCTCGCCCGCTGGGTTACCCCATTCGGCAATCCTGGGATCACGGGATATGTGCTCCTCCCCCAGGCTTATCGCAGCTTGTCACGGCCTTCTTCGCCGTGCGGCTCCGAGGCATCCACCATGTGCCCGTCTTTGCTTGACCATATTAGTCTTCGCTCTCGACGTCCACTTACTCTTGTAGGCGCAAGTCTCTCAGCCCCTCTCAGGACCTCCCGAGCCTCGCGCCCTGCCTCACGCAGACTTCGGTCAACTCAATGACCCGCGCCACACACCCTCGGACATCCCTGCCCGCTAGCGCATAACGCTTCTTTCTGCTTCCCCTTCCCTCGTCGTGTCAATGATCCGCGAGCCCAAGTCCTTGTGTTTACAAGGCCAGGCTCAAGCTCACTGGGCCAGAATAGAGTTGAACTATTGACCCCTTCCTTATCAGAGAAGTGCTCTAACCGACTGAGCTACTGGCCCAAATAAAAAGGACGGGATAGAGCTTGGTAGTTTGGGAATTGCTGCCTTCGCCGGGCCTCTTTCGAGGCTTGGCGCTGCGGGATGCTTGCGCATTCCGCGGACCGTGATCGCCTTTCGGCTTTTCGGTCCCTGAGTCGGCCGCCGGCCGTCTCGCGACGGTCGGCGTCTTTCTCGTAGAAAGGAGGTGATCCAGCCGCACCTTCCGGTACGACTACCTTGTTACGACTTCACCCTCCTCACGAGACGTACCTTCGACGTCGTCCCCCATTGCTGGTTGGACTAACGGCTTCGGGTGCCTCCCGCTCGGATGGTGTGACGGGCGGTGTGTACAAGGCCCGGGAACGTATTCACCGCGCCATGCTGATGCGCGATTACTAGCGATTCCACCTTCATGGAGTCGGGTTTCAGACTCCAATCCGAACTACGGGCGATTTTCTGCGATTTGCTCCACCTCGCGGTTTCGCGTCACTCTGTCTCGCCCATTGTAGCACGTGTGTAGCCCTGGACATAAGGGCCATGATGACTTGACGTCATCCCCACCTTCCTCCGGTTTGTCACCGGCAGTTCCGCCAGAGTCCCCAGCATAACCTGTTGGTAACTGGCAGTAGGGGTTGCGCTCGTTGCGGGACTTAACCCAACACCTCACGGCACGAGCTGACGACAGCCATGCAGCACCTGTACAGGCGCCTATTGCTAGGCTGCGATATCGCTACCGCATTCACCTGTATGTCAAACCCAGGTAAGGTTCCTCGCGTACCATCGAATTAAACCACATGCTCCACCGCTTGTGCGGGCCCCCGTCAATTCCTTTGAGTTTCACCCTTGCGAGCATACTCCCCAGGCGGTGCACTTACCGCGTTAGCTCCGGCACTGAAGCATCCGCCCCAGCACCTAGTGCACATCGTTTACAGTGTGGACTACCAGGGTATCTAATCCTGTTTGATCCCCACACTTTCGCACCTCAGCGTCAATCATTGGCCAGGAGCTCGCCTTCGCCACTGGTATTCTTCCTGATCTCTACAGATTTCACCCCTACACCAGGAATTCTAGCTCCCTCTCCATGATTCAAGCCCTACAGTTCCCAACGCAATCCACCGGTTGAGCCGGTGACTTTCACGCCAGGCTTATAAGGCCGCCTACATGCCCTTTACGCCCAGTAATTCCGAACAACGCTCGCCCCCTACGTGTTACCGCGGCTGCTGGCACGTAGTTAGCCGGGGCTTATTCGCCGGTTCATGTCATCCCACGGGCATTCCCTCCCATGGTTATTCTTCCCCAGCAAAAGGACTTTACAACCTTTCGGCCTCCATCATCCACGCGGCGTCGCTCCGTCAGACTTTCGTCCATTGCGGAATATTCTTAGCTGCTGCCTCCCGTAGGAGTCTGGGCCGTATCTCAGTCCCAGTGTGGGCGTACACCCTCTCAGGCCGCCTACCCATCATCGCCTTGGTGGGCCGTTACCTCACCAACTAGCTAATGGGACGCGGGCTCATCCTCGGACAGCGCCGAAGCGCTTTTCCTCGCCATACCGTGGTATGGCGAACGTATTCGGTATTACCCACTATTTCTAATGGCTATCCCCAACCCAAGGGTAGATCACCCACGCGTTACTCACCAGTCCGCCGCTCTAGGGCAGGTTGCCCCGCCTTGCCGCACGACTTGCATGCTTAAGACACGCCGCCAGCGTTCGTTCTGAGCCAGGATCAAACTCTCCATGATATATACCAAGAGTCCGAAGACCCCTAGCTTCCATAGAGGTTGAACTGTTCGTAGCTTCCTAAAAAGCTACCGGCATTCGATCCCCGGTGAAACGCCCGAAAGCGTTTCACCTTGCAGAATCCGCTCCGCAAATCCTGCCCAAGCTCGAGACCTTCGCCTCGTGCTCACGCAGAACCCGCTTCGCAAGTTCTTGCCTTACCTCGCTCTATCCCATCCCTAGTGACCTGTTAATGACCCCTCAGCCAGTTTCAAAACCCCGTTGGTCCTCAAAACTGGCCTCGCATTTGCTCCGGCTTCTTCGATGCCGCGCACAAATGCCTCAATTCAGGGTTGTTCTTTCAAAATGCATCTGTATCTTGAAAGAACTTCTCTCGCTCAACCTTCTCAGCAACTTCCGTGCCAGAAGGCTCAGCTTTATAACATTCCGTTCCAAGCCATGTCAACCCGACTTCATCGCTTTCCGCGCTTTTTTTCGCTCCCGCCGCAAAAAACCACCGCGAAGCGGCTCCAAAGCGGACAAAACCGACCCCTCATAGCCTGCCGTCGCCGGCCAGACCTAGGGCGCCGCCCGAGTCACACTCCGCTGTACAGATTTCCCAGACCGGCCGTCTCTTTCTCTCGACCCTGCATCCGGGGCGCTCGGTGAACATAGCTCCTTTCTCATCGTCCTGTCAAGAGATGCGGAAGCGGATCGGGGCCATTCGAAGCATGCCCAGGCGACGAGCACCTGACGCATTCAGCCATGCTCCGGTTGATCGCGGATCATTTTCCTGCGTCGGCGCGTGATGGAACGGGGCGGGGAAGACCTGTCTTCGAGATCGGACCCTTTGTCCGTGCCTTTCCGGCGCAGAGTTTTTTCCGGATCGCGACCTCGGTCGCTCTCGGAAAACGCCTCCGTACCGACTCGCACCTCAGACGGATATGCGGGTTTGACGCTGTTTCGAGCGCAGCCGCTTTTCGCGACCGAGACGGTCCCCCAACTTGGTCACGACGGTTGACCAAGTTGGTCACGACAATCGGCCAAGTTGGTCAAGACGATCGCCCAAGTTGGTCAAGGCGATCGCCCAAGTTGGCGAAGGCGCGACGATCGGCTGTCCTTGCCTCCCTCGAGGGACCGCGCTAGCCAGGCGCGCATACAAGATTGACAGCGCAACTCGCGCCCAAGTATAGTCAAATCATGAATGCCGCCACCGTCGTGACATCGATGAGAATAGTTCTATCCCCTGTCTTCTATATATTGTTTACTTCCACGGTCAAGGATTACCGGGCCAGCCCTGCGGCACTCTGGGCCATCTGGATATTATTCGGAATAATTGAAATCACGGACTTTGTCGACGGGCGAGTGGCGCGAAAAACGGATTCTGTCACTCCCTTCGGCAAGGTCTTTGACCCATTCGCCGATTCGGTCGCACGCCTCACTTATTTTCTCAGCTATCTTGTGACGGGAATAATGCCCGGATGGGTCTTCCTTATAGTACTTTACCGCGACTTGGGCCTTTCTTTTCTGCGTCTCATGTTCATGAGCAAAGGAACGGCCCTCGCGGCAAGGCTTTCGGGTAAGGTGAAAGCGTGGGTCTATGCCGTCGCGGGAGGCGCGGCCTTGGCCTTGGTCACACTGAGAAGCCTTGAGGGTCCCGGAATGCCATGGGCGGGATCGGCGGCTTCGGCGTTCGCGGTTGTCGTCTCCGGGGCATGGTGGCTGTGCATAATTGCTGCGATCTGGTCCATGATCGATTATATGGCAGCATTTAACCGCCTTTCGTCCCAGAGCTGATTGGAGGCAGGCCATGGCCGATCGCCTCACAAAAAGTATTCTGGCCACAATAGCGGCGTATTTTCTCGCCCAAAGCGCCATCTATGCCGCTTTCGCCTTGGCCGGCGGCTTCTTCGGTAATGCACCGAGAACAGTCCCGTTTTTTACAACGGCAGTGGCCTTCCATCTCTTTCTTATGGCCCTGCTTTTATTGTTCAAGCAGGACTTCGTCAAGGAATCGAACGGCGAATTTCTCCAGCGAGTCAATCTCGCCAATCGTATCACCCTCTTTAGGGTGAGCACTCTTCCGACCCTGCTATTTCTCGTAATCGCGGCGCGAGATTACCGCATCCGATTACCCCTTCTCGTCCTCGTAGTGCTGGTTTTCGCCACGGATTTTTTCGACGGCTACGTTTCCAGAAAAGCCGGCGAGGTCACCCGCGTCGGAAGGATGATGGACAGCGCCAGCGACTACAGCCTCATTATTGTCCTGACCATAGTCTTTTATTATTTTAATCTCATACCACGTTGGCTCTTTTACGCCGTGGTGGCAAGGCTGGGCTTGCAGGTATTCCTCATGGCGGTTCTCATACTCGTCAAGCGAAAGATCGATCCAAGGACAACCTTCATGGGAAAGGCAGCCGTGGCGGGCATCATGGTGCTCTATGCGACTGAAATCCTAAGATTGCTCTTTTCCATACATGCCCGTCTTGTTTTTAGAGGCATCGAGTTCGCAGTCGGCGCGATCGTCATTGCCAGCATGGCTGACAAGGTGATCATATTTGTTAAAGGCATGCGCGCACCGCGGGAATAACACGATATGGCGCCCGGCCCGAGGCATGCCCTCCGGTTCGGGTCGACGAGGAGAAGGAAATGGCAATGATAAAGAGCGCTTTGGAACTGGCGCTCGAAAAAACGAAAGATCTCGAAGTGGACGAAGCGGCCCTCGAGAATACGAGACTGCGACAGGAAGGCAAGAAGGCCGCCGGACGATTTCTCGAATCCCCCGACGAAATCGATCTCGCCGCGACTCTCATCGCGTTCGGGAACGGGCAGAGGGCAGCGGTGCGAGAAGGCATGTATGAAGTGCTTTCTGCGCAGATTCAGCTACCATCCAACGATGCATCCCTCTCCAAACTCGACATAACCGCCAAGGGCTTTTCGGCGATCGCCTCCGCGATTGGCGGCGTCAAGTCGGGCGGCGGCGGCTCGGCCGACAAGAGGATGCAGGCGCTGTTCCAACAGCTATCGACCTTCTTTCATCAGTACCTCGATGACATGAAAAACGTGGAACAGGTGATTCGCAAACAATGGGCTCCCAAACTGCGAGAGAAAGAGCGAGAAATGTCCGCTAGGATGGGCCAAGACGTGCGTATCGATCCCATGATGGATCCCGAGTTTTCGGCCTTCTATAAGCAGAATGTCGGCGGAGTGCGGCAGCAATATCAGAGCGCTTTGGAAAAGGCCAAAACCGATATCCAAAATCTGATGGGCATCGCGAGCCGCTAACCGGAACATTCATCAGGCGGTCGCGTCACCGCCGCCTTGCTCCTCGGCCGAGCGGCTCAGTCGAACGAGAAGCAGCGCGGCGTCGGAGCTTCTCACTCCCGGGACGCGCATCGCCTGACCGAGCGTCGCCGGCCTGGCGGCCGAGAGTTTTTCCAAAGCTTCCGACGAAAGTCCCGTCACGGATCGATAATCGAGATTTTCGGGAAGTCGTAGCGAATTCGAACGCCCGATCCTCGCAGCCAAGCGGGCTTCTTTGGCTTCATAGCCCGCATATCGGGCGTCGAGCTCGGCCGTCTCGATCCAGTCGATCGGAAAAAGTTCGCCGACCGAAGGCAGGAACCGCCGGGCGCCGCCGGAAACGCGATGATCTCTCAGCGTATCAAGGATCGATTCGCCGATATGGGGGGTCAGAGCCGCGTCCTCATCGGCCTCCGCTCGCGTTATGCGCCGCTGGCGCAAAAGCTCGCTTATCTCGGCTATGCCGGCCTTGCGCCGCTCGAGCCGCTCCCGCCTTGCATCGGAAGCGAGCCCCGTGGCGGCGGCCACGGGAGTGAGGCGGATATCCGCGGTGTCATGACGCAGAGACAGCCTGCGCTCGGCGCGGCTCGTGAACATGCGATAGGGCTCGGTGACGCCGATCGTCACGAGATCGTCCACGAGCACGCCGATATACGCCTCGGAACGGGAAAGGGCCAGCCCCTCCTCCCCTTCGAGAAAACGCGAGGCATTGATGCCCGCCATGATGCCCTGGGCAGCGGCCTCTTCGTACCCCGAGCTTCCGTTGGTTTGCCCCGCGACGAATAGACCTTCGATCAGACGCGATTGCAGCGAAAGCGAGAGAAGCCCCGGATCCAGAAAATCGTACTCGACCGCATAACCGGGCCTGACGATCTCGGCGCGCTTCAATCCGGGGATCGTTCTGATGAATTCGAGTTGAACGTCTTCCGGCAGGGAAGAGGAAAGACCATTGAGGTACATCTCATCCGTCCCCATGCCTTCGGGTTCGACGAAGACCTGATGGCGTGACCGTTCCGGGAAACGGGCGACCTTGTCCTCGATCGAAGGGCAGTAGCGCGGACCGCGGCCGACGATAGCGCCGCGGAACAGTGGCGAACGGTCCATAGCCGAGCGAATGGTATCGTGCGTACTCTCGTTAGTATAGGTGATCCAGCAAGGCAGGGTCGGCCGGCCGGATGAGTCGTTCATGAAGGAAAAGCATCCGGCCACGACCTCCCCCTCTTGACGCGCCATCTCGGCTAGATCGAGCGAACGCAATTTCACTCGTGCCGGCGTTCCGGTTTTGAGCCGACCGACCTTGAAACCTCTGCGTCTGAGCGCATCGCCCATACCCTTCGCCGGACGCTCGCCCAATCTCCCCCCCTCGCCCTGCCATTCACCGATAAAGAGACGAGCCTCCATGAAGGTCCCGGTAGTGAGAACGACGACGCCGGCGCCGATCCGAGCATTCCGCTCCGTGAGGACTCCCTCCACTTTCCGTCCGGAAGCATCCGTGAGCAGATCGACGACGGTGTCCATGAAAACGGAGAGCCCCGATTGGGATTCGACTGCCCTCCTCGCGAGGGCGGCGTACAGGGCTTTGTCAGCCTGAGCTCGCGGTGCCTGCACAGCCGGGCCGCGGGAACGGTTCAGCACGCGGTATTGGAGCATGCTGGCGTCAATGAGGAGCCCCATTTCCCCGCCCAACGCGTCCACTTCGCGCACGAGATTGCCCTTCGAGAGTCCGCCAATGGCGGGATTGCAGGACATCTTGCCTATCGTTTCGGGGTCCTGGGTCACCAGCAGCGTCTTTTTCCCCAGCCGTGCGAGGGCAAGCGACGCCTCGATGCCGGCGTGCCCCCCGCCGACAACAATAGCTTCGTAATCCACACCCACTCCTATTTGCCGACGCAAAAGCGCGAAAATACCGCCTCGAACACTTCGGCCGAAGCGATCTCGCCGGTGATTTCGCCCAAAGCATCGGCGGCAAGCCGGAGATCGAGCGCCATTACGTCCAGCGGCGCCCCCGAGCTCTCCTCGGTCAGGCAGGAATCGATAGCGGCAAGGGCGGCGTCCAACAGGACCTTTTGGCGTTCACTTGCGACGTGTACGTTCTGGTCCGAATCCGCCGGGGACGAGAGCCCGCCCCCGAAGCGCTCCTTGAGCCGACCGATGAGGGTCGAAAGGAGCACGGCCAGGCCGGCGCCGCTGGCCGCGCTCAGGGCGACAAAGCCATCCGGCGCGGGCAGACAGGAGGCCGAATCGATCTTGTTCCAAAGGCGCACCGCATCGGGTCGAAAGCGGAGAAATGCCTCGTCATCCGCATGAAGCCCGACGGTGCCGTCCACTACATAGAGTACCGACTCGGCCTCCCCGCTCAGGCGGCGCGAACGAGCCACACCTTCGGCTTCGATTTTATCCGCACCATTTCGGATCCCGGCCGTATCGATAAGACGGATATACATGCCCTCGATCTCGATCCTCGCCTCGATCCAGTCGCGCGTAGTACCGGGCTCGGACCCGACTATCGCACGCTCTTCGCGAAGGAGAAGATTGAAAAGGCTGGATTTCCCCGCATTCGGCCGCCCGGCCACAACCGCGCGCGCGCCCTCGCCCTGCAGTCGGCCCACGGCGTATCCCTGGATCAGGGCGGCGATGTTTTCACGGAGGACTCGCAGCGGGGCCGAATCGAATCCGCTCCCCGCCTCAACTTCATCCTCTCCATAGTCGAGTCGGGCCTGGACATCGGCGAGCAGATCCACAAGCAGGGCACGCGCGGCGGCCACCCTCCGAGACAGACCTCCCTCGAGACGCCGAAGCGCCTCGGCTCTAGCGCGGTCGCTTCTGGCTTCCACGAGCTCTTGCACTGCCTCCGCGCGCGCCAGATCGGTCTTCCCATGCAGGAAGGCTCTGAAACTATACTCTCCGGGGAGGGCCGGCGCGAAGCCCGCGGCCTCCAAAACGGAAAGCGCGCGGCGAATGACCGCAGGGGAACCATGGCAGGAGAACTCGACGCCGTCCTCGCCTGTCGCGCTCCGCGGAGCGCGAAACACCGAGACGAGGACCTCGTCCACTATCTCCCCGGCAGAAGGATCGACCAGCTCGCCGTGGATCAAGGTATAGCCGGGGGCCGAGAGCAGGGCGGCCGAGCGAGAAAAGCAGGAGGCAGCGAGCTCCAGACTCCCCGGTCCCGAGGCGCGAATGAGGGAAACGGCCGACTCCCCGAAAGGAGTGGCGAGGGCCACGATAGGCACACTTTCATCGAGGTACGATCGCTGCATGGGTCGGAAGAAACATATAGCGCGCATGCGGAGATGCGCAAGCGGGAGCGTGGAGGCCCGCATACGGCAACCCGAGCCCTTTGCCTCGTGCTGGGGAACTTGAAGACGATGGGCGCTTCTCTTGACAACTTCCGCATTAGCCGCGGAGAATGGGCCTCGAATTCGTGCAAAGCGCCGGTGCAGAAGCTATATTTCAACCGGGCACGAACGAACGCACTTGAGGAGGGACAATGAAGCGCAGAGCTTTGTACGCCGCGATAATGCTTGCACTGGGGGCCTATTCGTTATCCGCGCAGGCCGATGTAAGCAAAAAACAGGACGTTGCGATCTTCGCCCTCGGCTACTACGGATGGGCCATTCCGCAGGAAGCGCTCGGCAATATCGATGCCGAAATACAGAAGGTTTTCGTCGATCTCGGAAGATTCAACATCATCGGAATGACGGAGCGACTATCGTCCGGAGGACTCGACCAATTCATTGCGGCGCTGAAGAAGGCCAAAGAGGCCGATTTCGTCATGCCCGACAAGTATCAATTCGGCGAGGCGGTCCTCACCGAAGCCGAGTTCAACAAACTCCTGGGTGCATTCATCGTCGCTGTCCCCGTCGTCACCAATTTCAACTCATTCTACGACAACAAATCCTTCCGCTTCGAAACCCAATTGAAGACGGACGTCACCTTCATCGACGTAAGCAGCGGCGATACGATCGGCATCTCGCAAGTCGAGACTACGGGCACGGACAAAAGCAACCGGGCCAAATCGATCGCGAACGCCATCGACGCGCTTCCCATGCAGCTGCAGTTCGAGATCAGGAAAATTCCCGCCTTCCAGATCAACACCCGGATACTCGAGGTGCACGGGGCCGAGGTCGAGCTCCAGCTCGGCCAGGACATGGGTATCCGCAAGGGCGACGAATATTCCGTCATGAAGGAAAGCATGATCATGGGCATCAAGGACGAGCGCGAAGTCGGCCTCATCGATATCAAGGACGTCGGCACCGGCATCTCGACGGGCCGGATCATCTACTCGCAGATCCCGCTCGGCCCGGACGTCCAGCTTCGAGAAATACCTCGGCTGGGCCTCGACGTCGAGCCCTACCTGCACGTTCTGACCGGGGGGACGCAGAGTGCGGTGCTTCCCGGTGTTCGCCTCGTACCGTCCCGCGGCTTCTACGGCTTCCGACCATACTTCGGCATCCAGATTCCGGTCGGCCAAATTCTGAACTTCGGGACGATATTCGCGATTCCAATCAGCGGTATCCTGGGCGGGGAGTACAATATGCACGTGGGGCGCCTGTCGATCACTCCCTACGGCGGCGTAGGCATCACCTATCTCTACATCTCGGAAGCGATCAGCGGCTATAATTCGCAGACGAATTTTTTCACCCATGCCGGGCTTCAGGGTTACGTAGATCTTTCCTACCTCGTCACGCGCGACGTGAGTCTCTATGCGGAAGTCGGGGTGGATTACTGGCTCGGCCTGACCGGCCTTAAGGACTATGGCTTCTTCGGTGACTACGGCGGTCTGGGCTTCGGCGGAGGCATCTCGATCAAGCTGTAAGAGCTTGGAGCGAACATGGACGAAAGCGATTTTTCAGGCTTCGATTTCGCCGCAGCGAGAAAATATATCGCGGCATATTCCGTCGATATAAAGCGCTACGACAAGGCCATCGCCGCCGCCGCGAGCGAGTCCGAACTCTGGTCGTCCCGCGCGAAACTCGCCGAGGGCAAGGGCCTCGGTGATCTTGCCGCCGCGGCCCAGGCAAAGGCCGACGATGCGGCGGCCAGACTTGCCGCGCTTCAGGGAGAGCGAGAAGAACTCAAACTCAAGGTCGCTCGATTGCGACAACAGCTACCCTCCATCCGGGCGCGGGAACGGAGCATCGACCCGGATCGCTTGCTTGCGGAACTGCAAATCATGACGGGAGAGCTTATCGGCGACTCCACGGACCGGGGCTCCGAGGCCCAAGGAGCCGAACGAGAGATCGCCAGGCTCGCAGCGGAGGCGGCGGCCGATGCCGCCCTCGCTGCGCTCAAGAAAAAGATGGATCCTCGGGACCGCGGGTCCGAGTCCGACCCCTCCCGGCGGAAATGAGCCGGATATCGATTTTTCCGGACTCTCCGCGCCCCCTGCTCTTTGCTCACCGGGGGCTTTCGTCGCGCGCGCCCGAAAACACCATGGCCGCCTTTCGCCTGGCCGTCTCCGAAGGCGTGCCCGGTATAGAACTCGATGTCCGTCTGAGCTCCGACGACAAACCGCTTGTCTTCCACGATCGCAGGACCGGGCGTCTCTCTCCGGGAGAAGATCCGGGCTCTCCGGGGTTCAAAGTGGGGTCCCTGACTTGGGCCCAGCTATCACGGCTCGATGTCGGAGCGTGGAAAGGTGAAAAGTGGCGGGGCGAACGAATACCGCTTCTCGACGAAGTGTTCGAGGAAATTGGCGGGGATGTCTATTTCGATATTGAGCTCAAAAGCCCTACCGCCCGGGCAAGCTCGCTCGCGACGGCAGTCGCTCGATCGATCGTCGATGCTCGGGGCGGCCGCGGTCTCGAAAGGGGCTGTATCGTATCGTCCTTCAACCCCCTTGTGCTCGTTCGTTTTAAGGCGAAGTCCCCCACCATACCGACGGCGATTATCTGGTCGCGGGAGCGCGAACTACCCATCTTTCTGCGGCGGGGCGAGGGCCGGTGGATAGGAAAAGTCGATTGTCTGAAGCCGGAGCGCAGCCTGGTCGACGGCGTACGCGCGAGTCGCTGGAAGCAGCATGATTGGCCCTACATCTCGTGGATCGTCGACAGCTCGGAGGAGGCAAGACGCCTCGCGGCGCTGGACTGCGAGGGTATTATCTCCAACCGAGCCGATGCTTTCTCGTCAGGGAAGACTTGAAAGCAAGTCATCTCCCAGGACCTTGAAGCCGAGCTGTCGAAACGCAGCTTGTCGGGCCGATTGCTGATCCGAACCCAGCCCGGTACCCAGCTTTTCGGCCGCATACAATATGGCGCCGGTGCTTAGATCTACGACTTTCAGGGTCGCTTTTGCCGATGCGATGAAAGTGGACCCGTCCTGCGTTATGGAATCGATGCGCGCTACCCCGTAGGCCAGGCGTTGGAAATTGCCGTCCGCGGCGGCCTGGATCGATGCATCGTCCGCCGAAAGCACGAGCGCCGACGCGAGAGCGGCCTCCTTCACCTTGAACTCTTCCTTCGTGAGCGCTTCGAGAAGACCCGCCTGTGTCGCCGCTCCGGCGACTAGAGCGCCGTTTGCGTCGGTGTCCACTATGGCCAGCCCCATCGAGACATTTCGCGCATTGGACGACACCTCGTAGGGAATCTCGATGTATTTTCCGCTTATCTCCTGTTCGAGCGAGTCGCGGTAGGCGCCGAATTTGGCCGGGAGCCGATCCAGCAGATCGATGGACGATTGCAAGTCCAGACGCACAGCGAGCTTGGCCTTGCCGACGAAATCGGGGGGAGGAGGAGTGAAGTTGAGCACTCCGTCGGCTCCGGTGACCGCGCTTTCGGTCTTCGACAGGAGCCGCCCGCCTTGCCTCCGCTGATAGCTCACCTTGAGAGCCGCACCCGGCACTCCCTGGGTGGCATCGCCCTCGCCGGCTTCAAGGCGAACCGCGAATGGTGTCGCAAAAGGCTGTCCGACGAGCCCCTTTACGAGACCTGTGCCCGTATCGACGAAGTGTATTTCGGACAGAGCAGTACGAGCCTCGTTGACATTCCGCTCCATCTTTATTTCAGCGTTGTCTATGTCGGCTCCGGAGGCCGCGACTGCAGCCTCGATGAACTTTCGGATCGCGTCGTAATAGTGCCCCGAACCGGCGAGGGCGAGACCTTCGGATTCGGGCTTCGCCACCGCGTCCACTTTCTCCTGGAAAAGCGCCGCGATGCGCGCTTTTTCCCTGTCGAGATCGCCCGTGGCGTAGGCCGCGAGCACGTAAACAACGACCTGCCCCGTCCTGTTGTCCCGCCAGACATAGCGATCCTTGATCGAGAAGCCGGATATCTGGTTGGTGGAACTCGATGTGACGGTGGAAGTGATGTCCGCGGAATATGAATCGAGCGTCGCTTTGGCGATTGCGCTCGTGTCGACGCTCACCCTGACCCCTATGTACTGCATGATAGATGAAAGAAGATTGTTGGCCGCCGCAGTCGTCGCCTTCGCGACGTCGCCGCCGGGATCGGATGCGTAGCCCACGAAGTAGGTATTCGTCGCGTCCGGCGCGGGAATGGTCGAGGTCCAGGCCGGAGCCTTCGGCTGCGCGGGAACCGTCGTGCAGGAAACGAAGACGGCGAATACCGTCGTCAAGGCCATTAGCAATCTTCTGCTCATGATCCACTCCTTGGGAGGTCGGGAGAAGGCTCCTCATTCCGCCGCTTCCAGGAACTCGGACGGCTCTCCCAGGAGGATCGCGCCGCCCGATGCGCCGGAAGAAGGGAAGCGACGCGTCGCGCGCCGTTTCCCTTCATGAAAAATCAGAATCCGTTATAGAACGACTGCTGAACGAGGTCGATCGCCTTCTGTTTGTCCGGAGTCATCTGCTGCTCCGCCGTGGCGGCATCGGAGAGGATCTTATCGAGCTGCTGCTTCAAGACTGACTTATCGATCGTGTAGAGCGCCAGATAGCGATACTCATCGTGATCGAAGGTCTTGGGATCTTCGGGCTTGTACCAGCGGATCTGCACCCACCAATCCTGGGCCTTCGAAAACCCTGAGAAAGAGGCGTCGGACACGCTCTTGACCGCACGCTCCATATAGGTCTCGATCTTGTCTTTGTCTCCCACCTGGGCTCCGGCGAAGGTGTCTTTGACGCGCAGAGACAGATAGCGCGAAATCTCGGTCGCCGCGTCGAGATTGGCTGCGGCCAACTGAATCCCATCGAGCGATCGGCCGGTCACGTCGACCACGACCACGTATTGATCCTTGTAGTCGGGCAGTTTCTCGACGGCCTGGGGACCGTTGAGCGCAGCCTCGACCCACGCGGGAGGCGCCGTCATGCCCATCGTCGTGCCCTTGTGCTGGATTATCTCGAACTTGGCCGTGGTAGGCACCGGCGGCGGGGGCGGCGGAGTCGCCGGCTTGCTCGCGCAGCCTACGACGGCGGCAAGGGCGAGGAGTCCGGCCGCAATCGCAATGATCTTTTTCACGATAACCTCCTTGGGTTTTGGCGAACGCCGACAACCTCAGTTTCGACGCCGCATTGAACGGGGAGAGCGACGCTCTCCTTGCAAGGGGGTGGACATGTGTCCGCCCCAGGGGTTCACAATCCAGAATTGAATGTGAATGACTTTCCTCGAGAGTACACGAGATTGAGATCGGGCATGTTGGCCGCATCTGCCGCTTCGTACATCGCATCCTCGATCGTGTTCTTGGGCTGGAAAGTATAGACGTTCAGCACGGTTTGACTCGGTGAGTACGAAACCTGATCGACCTCGCGCATCTTCTTGGCCAGCGCCCGGCGGAGCTGACTTATCTGCCGCGAATCCGGCGTCTTCTGCAAAATGATCTCATAGCGGATCCCTTGACTGAGCGAGTTCTGCAGCAAGGCCCTCGTCTGCTCCGTCAGCTTGGGCATGGCCATCCAGACAGACGCCGCCACGGCATTTTGAACCGCCGCGTCTTCCGATGTGGGGCTGAACGCGGGCTGGCTCTGGAAGGCGATGGAACCCATAAGCGACGCCGTCGAGGTATCGAAGATCTTCATGGCACCCTGAGCCGAAGCGTAATACTTCCCGTCCCTGGTTTCGCTGTCCACGGTAAGGGTAATCTCAACGTAGACATCGGCGTTGAACTTCTGCGCCAGGTACTGGATCATGTCAATTGAGCCGCCCGTCTCGGCCTGATAGGCGGCCTGCTGGTCCTTCTTGTTCTTTTCGATCTGGTCGAAATCGATCACCGACAGACCCAGCTTTTCAATCAGATAGCGATTGGCCTGGGAGACGGCGATTTTGGCGATCTGAGGATCCATCTTCGAGTTCTGATCGTAGTAAACCATGTAGTTGAGACGCGATAGATAGTTCTGAAGAAAGGCCTGTTCAGCCGGCGTAAGCTGACCCTGCAGGGGTGGCGACTGGTCCGGAGAAGCCGGCGCGGCTACGGTTTGGGCGGGTGCCGGCGCGACGGGAGCTGGGGCGGGCACACCTTGCCCGACCTCGGCGCCTCCCTGGACTATGGCCTGAGCGCGCGCTTGCGCGGCGTTGGATCCCTCGGCCGACGGTGCCGGCGCTGCGGGCCGAGGCTGAGGCGCCTGCGGCGGGGGTGCGGAAGCGCAGGAAACGACGAAGAAAATCGTTGCGAGCAACGCGGCAGCCTTGAACAATTTCAGCATCGTTCGCTCCTTATACATACGCGAGATCAATTCTAACGCGACCCTCCGGAAAAACCAAAACATTCCGCGACGTAGCGATTTCGAATCCATGGGAGAGGGACCGCTCCAAAAGTCTAGCAATTAGCCGACGCCTAATCAACGGTTCCACCGCGAGACCGATTCTCCGCTCTCTGCCGAGCGCAAAATGGGCGACCTTGCGACGGCCGGGCCGTCATAGTACACTTGGCCGCGTGAAGAAAACAATCCTGATCGCTCCCTTCAACGGCCCGATCGCGGCTGCTGTGGCGTCGGAGGCCCGCAGATCGGACTGGACTCTGGCCCTCGCTCTCGCCCGGGAACCGCGGCGCGACACGCAGGAGCAGATCGAGGAAAACGACGGTGACAGTTTCACGCTGTCGTACAATCCGGCCTCGTACGTGTCCGTCTCCGCGATGGTGCACGAGGCGAAGAACGCCCTGGGCGAAATCGACGCGGCCGTCCTCATTGCCGACCCGGCGCATTTTCGCGCGGACTTCGGCTCCGGCCGACCAGGAGAGTTGGGCGCAATCGTCGAAGAGCAGTGCGCAGGTCCCCTGTATCTCGCGCGCGAACTCGTCCGAAGGTTCGAGGCGCGCAAATCGGGATGTCTCCTTCTGCTTGCGCCGGAACGGTCGCGCGACGCGGCGCTCGGACCGGTCGCGTCGCTCGCGGCAGGAGCCTTCGAGGGGCTCGGCGAAGGGCTCTTCACCATGGCGGCGGAGGCCCCCTGGACGGCCTACGGCATCCTCGAGGCCAGCGGCCTCCCCGAACGGGCGGCTCGATTCGCGCTCTCCCTCCTCGAAGAACAGAAGGCCTCAAAGGCGGGGCGCTGGATCAGGCACACGGGCAAGACCGGCATCTTCGGCGCGATCTGATTCCGCCCTCGGCGCCGGAGCCATCCGCAAGCCTCATTTGATCTTCTTCCTGAGCCGGCGAGCGTTAGACGACACGCTCTGCCGCGTAGCCGACTCGCCCTCGGCTGCGCCGGACGGGAACCGCGCATGCCGCCCGGCGAGAACGAGGAAAAGCGCGCCGCCCAATATCATGGCCATGCAGAAGAGCTGCCCCATCGAAAAGTTCCATGGGGTCGTGAACATATAGGTAGGCGCGGTCTTATTCCCGAGGGCAAGCACGTAGCCGATGCCCGCATCGGGCTCGCGGAAGTACTCGATGACGAAACGGATGATGCCATAGCCTACCGTGTAGACGCCGACCGCGAATCCGGGAAAGGATTTTCGTTTTCGGATGAAGAACCACAGTACGAGCCAGAGCAGGAGGCCTTCGAAAACGGCTTCGTATAATTGCGAAGGGTGCCTCGGAAGATTGACGAGATCGTTCATCGACGAAAGCTTTATTCCCGCCCTATTGGCGAAATCCTGTACCCAGCCCTCGCGGGCCGAAAAGCGGTCCGTCGCAGGCACGTTCGGGAAGATCATGCCGATGGGCGAGGCGGTGATCTTGCCCCAGAGCTCGCCGTTTATGAAATTGCCCAGACGCCCGAAGGTGTAGCCCAGCGGCGCCGAAACCGCGATGACGTCGGCCCACTGGAGCCAGGGGCTCTTCCTGACGAGGCAGAAAATGATGGTGGCGGCGATCAGGCCCACCAGTCCGCCATGGTAGGACATGCCCTGGAAGCCCGCGAAGCGCCCATCCTCGCCGAATGGCCAGAAGATGAGCCATGGCTTCGACCAATAGTACCCTGTGGGATCGTAGACGAGAGTACCGAAGACCCTCGCTCCGACAAGAAGGCCGACGATGGCCCAGAAGAAGAAACTCGTCGCGTCTTCTTCCGTCCAGGGAGCGGCCCGGCGTTTGGATTCGTAGCGAAACAGAATCCATGTCAGGGCGAACGCGATGACGTACATGAGACCGTACCAGCGGAAAGGTAAGCCGGGGATGATTTCCGGCTTGATCCAACTCGGGAAGGGAATCGCGGCGAGCATGCTCACTCCTATAACGGCCGTTCTATGATGCGGCCGACCTTCGGATCGAAGGCGAAAACGACCTTGGTTTTGCGGCTACGGACCTCGTAGAAGCGATTGTGACTTTCGAGGATGACACCGGGAAACACAGTCCCCCTGACGCGCACCTCCGAGGGTACATGCTCCTCGAACCTTTCGCGAAGATCGAACACGCGGAGCGTCCGCTTCTCGAGTAGCTTGACCAGTTTTACCTTATCTTGGCGCACGCGGTCGAGCCCCGCGCCGGCGCGTTCCAGATCCGACATATTGCGGTCCGCCTGAAGGATGAGGCCCTTGAGGCGGTCGATCTCGCGCTCCTCGGCTTCGATCTGATCGGCGACCAGGTAGTCCTGTCCGAATGAAATCTCGGTTTTAGCGTAGTTCTCCGAGCCGAGAATCGTGACATCGATCCCCTTGCGGGCCCGACAAAGACCGCCTATGAGAGCCCCCCTCTCGGAAGCGAGAACGAGGCGGCCGTTGGTCTTGACATTGCAGAGGATACAGGCATTTCTGACACGTATATCTTCGACGGCAAGGAGGAGCGCCTGTTCGGCGAATGAGGCCTCGATGCTTTTGCGTGCCCGGATCGTACCCTTTCGGGCTCCCTTGACCCCTTCGCCGACACGCACGCCTCCGTCACTCGACACGAGCGCGGCTTCGACGGCCCCACCGACCGACACGTCTCCACCCGCGAATAGGCTGTAGCCGGCGAGCACGGAACCCTTCACGTTGACGGAACCAGGGAACTTCACGTTGCCGGTCCCTGCCCCGATATCGCCCGGGAGCGCGAGACGCTCCTTAATCGCTACTTTGTCGTTTTCGAGTACGAGTTCGCCTCCGACGGCGGCGACGAGCACGCGCTCCCCCTCCTCGCCGATCTCTTCGCGAATGGTTGCATCGTACTCCGGCGCCTGCTCGCCTCCGCCGGCCGCGGCCTTCAACGGCCGACCGAACACATCGGCTCCGTCTTCGCCGTTTCCCCCGCTCGGCCGCATCGTCGCCAGTTGCTGTCCGGCGAGGACGCGAGTCATGGTGTCGTGTTCCTTGAAGTCGGCCCTCCCGTCCTCGCCGAGAGCGTACAAAGCTCCGCTCGCCCGTCTTATCAGCCATTGGATCGAGAGGCCGCCGGCGGGAACGGGTGGCTTCCCGCGAGCCACGATTCTGCGAAGCACGGGGCTTCCGGCACGGGCATCGGCGATAGCCTCGGCAATCGAGAAAGGCTCGATGCCCTGCACGACGCTTTCGGCGTTGAGCGCCGCGATGACTGCCTCGACCGTCAAAGCTGCGCCCAGACCTTCGCCCGCGACGAGAGTCACGGCGGCGCTCATCGCGTCGGGTTCGACCGCGACTTCGATCGTCGCATCGCGATGGGGCAGGACGCGGAGCTGCCAGCGTCGGCCGCTCTCCTCGACGAGGAATAGTCCCGACGCTATGGCCGTAAGCGCCCCCTTGGAGAAATCCAGATTCTCATAGATCCGGACATCCGGATCATTGCCGGGCAGCGCCGAGATTTTGCGGCCGAAGACGTCGACGCCCTCCTGACCAGCCTGGGATGCCGACAGCTCGCCGATTTTCTGGCCGCTCTGGACTTGGGCGACCCTCGTCGCCTCCCCGACCGGGAATTCACCGAGGCTGGGAGCGGCCCGTGCAAGCGCGCTTTGGGACGCGAGCCGCGCCTTGATGTCGTTCGCCTTGTCCTCGGCGAGAAAGGTCACCGAAAACGCGAGCGTCCGATCCTTGCCGCGGCTGGGCGCCAGTCCGGCCGCCAATGGATAGTCGAGGAGTTCGGCCCGACGGCTCTTGTAGAAGTCGACGACATCTTTCTTGAGCTGTTCCGTATTGAAACGGCGGACTCCCGAAGCCTTCAACGCGGCGCTCACCTCGGAAAGGTCGAGGGCTTTGCCGCGGCCTCGGCCTTTTCTGATCGAAAGCAGAGCGCGCAGTCCGTCCGGGCTCACATCGATGCGGACTTCGGCATCCCTGTCTATGGAAATGCTGCGGGTGAAGAGCGACTCGCCGCCGGCCGCGGCGCCCCTGAGAATGCCTGCGAGCGTCTCCTCGTCGACGAGGCCCTCCTCCGGGGCTCCCAGTTCCCTGGCCTTTGCGAGAATTTCGGCGACAGAGGGACCGCTGAGGCGTTTATCGCCGAACGCATAGGTCAGCAGATAGGTGGCGCCGTCGGGCGAACCTTCGACGGACCATCTATGCGGACCGAGCGGTATGAGATCGACCCATCGTTCCCCGCGACGCACGATCCCATCGGCCTCGGCGAGCAATTCGTTTTTTTGCCTGTGTATGCCCGGGCCCGTGAAAAAAACTCCGTCTTCGGCGGGGCTCTGTATGGGCTTTCCGAAAATGGTCTTGCCCGGCTTCCCGGGTTTGATGATCGATAGGATGCCTACGCGCGAGCCTTGCCGTGCGTACCCGAAACTGAGGACAGTCTCGTCCGGACAGACTCTCTCCCGCTTCTCCCTTCGTTCCGTCACGGTCACCTTCTCCACGCGGGGGGGAGGAAAGGCAGGACGCCCGGCTTCTCTACGGTCTTCTCGACCCGCACCATATCCGACTTGATCCGATACAGAACCGGAGGCGGAGCCTCGGCGGCGACGATCGGGGCGAGGGCGGCAAGATCCGCAGGCACGGGCAGATCGGTCCATTCGGGAACCTCCGGAACGGGAAGCTGGGGAAGCTCGCCTCGGGCTACCACCTCGTCCATCGCGCTCCGGGCGCGAGAGAGCCTTTGAACCAGATCATCGACGCGCTTGGGACTCCAACCGCCGATGCGCGCATCCATGAAGACTCGCAAGAGCTTCTCGCCGGTCCAATCAGCCCCGTCGGGATCCGGAACGAAACGGATCGTCGCTTCGAGTTCGCTCTCTTCGATGGTGAGAGTGAGATCCCCTTTTGCAGCGTTCTGTGCCATGGCGTGCCTTAGCCCGAAAAGCCCTGACCGATCGCCCGCGAGAGCTTGAATTTCAGGAACTGATTTTCGCGCCGAAGCTTGTCCACCTCGAACTGCTGACTACGGATGGTCTCGACGAGGTCCCCTTCCGTCAGGGCGCCCGAAGACAGAAGCTCCTCAACATAGGCCATCTTCGCGCCGAAATCGGCCTCGGCCTCCAGCTCCGCCGTCCGGAAGCCTCCCTCAAGCTCGGCGAGCGAGAGGGGAGTATCCTCCTCGTCCTCGACCGATAGGAGCTTGTCGGCCGTCCGATAAAGTCCCTGGCTGAGTACGGATTGAGGCTTATAGCGGAGAATGGGGATTCGGCTTCCCAGGGCTATGTCCTGAAGCTCGTCCCTGTAGAGAACGCCGAGATGTTCGATATCGATATTGAGATACTCCGTGCAGGAGCGCCGTATTTTTTGGGCCTTGTCGGCGTCCTTGGGGTCTTCCAGCATATTCATGAGAAGCCGTGGCCTGAAGCGTTTCATGCGCTCGGTCGCCACCGACCAGCGCTCGGGATCGAGTTCCTTGACTTGCGCCAGAATCGCCGGTACATAGGCCTTCTGAAGGGAGGATCCGTCCTTGCGCAGCGATTCGAGGTACTCGTAGGCGCGTGACTTGGTGCCGAATGCCCCGTAAAGAAGCCGAAAGACCGTATTTTTCAAGAACAGATAGGCGTTGAGCGTGGCGGTGAGGGCCGGCGCAGTGACCACGATGCCGTGCGCGCTCATGAGAAAGAAGTCGAGGATGTTCGAGCTCGTTCCCGCGCCCAAGTCCAGAATCAGGTAATCGGCCTCGACCGAGAGAAGGCGCTTTACAAGCTGGTTTTTCTGCGCCTGCTTGATGTTGGCCAGACCGGGGACCTCGGCGTCACCCGGGATGAACCGGAGCCTGGGGTAGTCCGTTTCGAGAATGACGCTTTCGAAGGGCAGGCCCGCGCCGACGAGGAAGGTGCCGATGCCCTTCTTGGGAGCCTGAATGCCGAGGATGAGGTGGAGATTCGAAGCCCCCAGGTCGAGATCCGCGAGAACGACGGAGCGACCGGACTGGGCCAGCGCGATCGCGAGGTTGGCTGCCACCATGGATTTGCCGACACCACCCTTCCCGCTCGCGATCGGAACGATATGCATCGACCTAACCTTCGACCTTTTCGATATCGGCGGACCCTCGACCGGGAGGCGCAACGTGCTGCCGCGTGGAATCTCCGCCCCCGCCGGTCAGCGCGAGAATCGCGAGCGCTCCCAGGTCGACGAGGATGAGGACGACGAGGGGAAACATGGCCGAGCCGGAGCTCGGCATCAGGGTCGGATCGGCCATGAGAAAGTCGCCCGCGAGAAAGGCCACGGGGAACAGTGCAGTCAGCGAGACTATCTTGCCCAGAATAAGCAGGGGGCGATAGGCTTTATATCGCTCCCGATCGAGCCATAAAAAAAAGAACCCCGCAGCGAAAAGGAGCTGGGGAGCCGCCGCATACCGGAAAAGCCGCGACGCGACGCCGGAAGCCCTGAAGAGCCCCAGGTCTTGGGCCAGCAAGACGAATGCGGAAAAGCGCAAGAGTTCCGCGATCACTGCGACGAGATGGATCAGCCTTCGCTTCATATATGGAGCGAAGTGTACTTTCCGCTCCCTTCACAGTCAAGGCGCGGGACCTTTCGTATCGGTTGACAGGTGGCTCGTCTGAAAGGATATTATTTGTCATGATTCAGGACAGCAAAAAGCCCGAAGGGCATCGTATCGCGTGGGGTGTGGCCGCCGTCGTAATGGTCCTTATCTCGGCTTTCTCCGTGGCGGCGCCTCGCGCGTTCGCCCAACAGGGCGACCAAACGAGCGCCGAGGCGCGGCGCTATGCCGAGATTTTGCAGAATACCTTCAATTTCATTCTGCAAGATTACGTCGACGCCCCCGATCCGAAAAAACTCTATGAAGGAGCGATGAAGGGACTGTTCGAGTCTCTCGGCGATCCCTACTCGGTTTTCCTCGACGAGGCCATGCTGAGCGACATGACCGATGTCACCTCCGGCGAGTTCGGCGGCGTCGGGCTCTATATCGCCAAGCAGGCGAAGGATCCCACGCAGCCCGCCAATCAACCCTTGTATATCGAGGTCGTCTCCCCCATCGAGGATACGCCGGGATTCAAGTACGGCATCAAACCCGGGGACCTCATCACGAAAATCGACGGGGAATCGACGGCACCCCTCACCGTCGAGGAGGCACAGAAACATATCCGCGGCCCCGAAGGCAGCACCGTCGTGCTCACGATACGAAGGGGTAGTGCCGCCGAGTTCGACGCATCCCTCGTCCGGGCCCGGATCGAAATTCCGACCGTAAAGAGCGCGCTCATTCCCACGCCCAAGGGGAACGTCGCCTATCTTCGGATCATCGAATTCACCGCCGCCACCAAGGCGCGGGTCGACGACGCGATCAAAGCCTTTAACAAGGAAGGCTATCGCGCGATGATCGTGGACGTGCGCAACGACCCGGGCGGACTCCTCCAGGCGGTCATAGGCGTCGCGAGCGATTTCCTCGACTCGGACGTCATAGTATCGACCAAGAGCCGCAACGCCTTCGAGAATTCCGTGGCCCAGGCATCGGGACAGGCCATCGTTCCCAAGGACATCCCCGTCGTGCTCCTGATCAACCGCGGCTCGGCCTCGGCATCCGAAATACTCGCCGGGGCGCTCAAAGACAATAAACGCGCCTACCTCGTCGGCGAGAACAGCTACGGCAAGGGCTCGGTACAGCAGGTCTTCCCGATCGACTCCACCGGCTTCAAGCTCACGACTGCCAGATACTACACTCCAAGCGACGAAAACATAGACAAGACCGGGATCCCTCCCGACTTGGTGGCCAAGGAGCCCGAGCTCACGCAGGCTCAGACCGAGACTCTCGGCAAACTTCTCGAATCGGGAAAAATAGCTGCCTTTGCCAAGGCCAATCCCAAGGCGACGGTGACGGAGCGGGACAGTTTCGCCTCCAGCCTCGCCGCGAGCTTCCCCCTGCCATTGACCATTTTGGAACAGCTCGTCGGCAACGAACTCGACCTCCAGGGTCCGGCCCCAGTCTACGACCTGGAATTCGACACGGCGTTGAAGGCCGCGCTCAATGTAATTGACAGGCCCGACTACGCACAGCTCCTCGCCAAGGCCAAGACGGTCAAGGAAGAGGTCGAGGCCAAACGCACGGCCGAGGCCCAAAAGGCGGCTGCACAAGGCTCGCCGGGATCCGCGGCGCAAAACACCGGTGGAGCAGTCCCGGCTCCGGCCGGGACCGGCGACTAGGCTCTCCGGCCTCGGGCGGGCGATCCGTTTCGCCGCGGCGTTCGTCCGAGACCGCTCCGCGACCATGCGTCAGTTTATTCTGCCCGAGGACTGGAACGGCGGCCCGGAGTGCTTTGTCAGAGGCGGCAGGGCGAGATACCTTCTTCGCATCCTTCGCCTGCGAACGTCGGACCATTTCGTGGGCATGGATAGCTCCGGGACCCGATGGCTCTGCTCTCTTCGCGACTACGGCAGCGAGGACGGGGTCGATCTTCTGCGCCTGAAAATCGATCCGCTGCCGGACGATTTTGAGCCTTCCTCACTTCGCGACCTGCGCGGCCGTTCCGGCTTGCCGCCCTCCGAGCCGGTTCCCTTGGCAGAGTCTACAGACGCCGGTTTTGCGGCCGATTCGAGCGAGGGCAGGGAAGGCTTCGTCTCGGAGCACCGGCCCCCCCCCTCGATAACCCTAATCCAAGGCCTGCCCAAGGGCTCGAAAATGGACCTAATCGTCCGCCAGGCGGCGGAAGCAGGCGTGCGACGAATCCTGCCCCTGCTTTCTCGACATTGCATCCCCCAAACAGGCAGAGATGCCGCGGTAAAATTGTCCCGATGGGAGCGGATCGTCCGAGAAGCGCTTCAGCAGTCCGGATCGGCAGTTCCTACACGCGTCGAGGCCCCGGTCGATCTCGCCGGGTTGAATGCCGCCCTTGACGCGGACAGCCATTCCGGACGGAGACTTCGGCTGCTTCTCCACGAGACTCCCCTTGCGCAGACGAGCCTGCACGGGTATCTTACCGAGACGCCGAGCGAAATCGCCGTATGCGTGGGGCCCGAAGGCGGCTTCGCCGTCGATGAAGTGGCTTTTCTGCGCGAGGCGGGATTCCTCCCTCTTCGTTTCGCGGGCGCCATCCTTCGCACCGAGACCGCTGCGCTCTTCGCGGTAGCCGCGGTGGAAATCATCCTGTCGGAGCGCTCATTATGGATGCCCAAGCTTCTCTGAGCCGTATCAACATCCTCGGTGTGCCCGTGGACATCCTCCCGACCTCGGAGATCATCGACCTTGCCGCCCGCTTTGCGGACGGCAAAAACCATCAAATCGTGCTCCTTTCGCTCTGGGACCTCATGCGCGCTCGCCGCTCCGGCGAGTACCATACTATGGTCGCCGGAGCCAGTCTGGTCCTGCCCATTTCGCTGGCGATAGTCAAGGGAGCGCGCTTTCTCAAGAAGCCGGAACCGATTCGATATCAACCCTTCGATTTCGCGGTAAAGTTGCTCGGAGCTCTCGAGCGGCATGGGAAATCGGTCTATCTCCTGGGATCCTCGCGCGGCACGCTCATGAAGGCCGAGTCTAACATCAAGTCGACCTTCCCGGGGCTTCGCGTCGTGGGCCGCTATGTAGGTCGCTATCCCCGGGGAACGGAAGGCGCCATCGTCGAAGCAGTCAGAAAATCGACACCGAACCTCCTGCTCGTCGGCTCGGGCGTGCCGGGCAGAGAGCGCTGGGTCCCTCGCAACCTGGCTCGCTTTAATTCGGGCATCTACATGTGGTGTTCGGATCTCTTCGAGGTTTTCGCCGAACGCCACGTCAAGGCTCCCCCCGCACTCTTTGGCAGGGGACTCGAGTGGACCCTCGCGATTCTGCGCCGGCCATGGAAGGCTTATCGTCTCTTCATCTATCTCTGGTTCAAGATCCTGCTCCTGGTCGCGCGCATTCGGCATAATTGAGCCGATGTCAAAAGTCGCCTGAGCAGGTTTGGGTAGCTCTTACAAAATGCGTCTGCATTTTGTAAGAGCCTCGTCTGACTTCTTAAGCCTCGACCCTTAAAAAACGTCTATTACTTCCATAACCTCTCCGTTCTAGACGATCGTCTACTTGCCATCCTCCAAGGCCGCTCTTATGACTTCGACCATGGAAACGATTCTGATCCTTGGAGGAGAGCCCGCTGCAATACGCGGCATCGCGACGGCTCTGGCGGACGTTTTCCGGATCCAAAGCTGCGATAGTTGCCGAGAGGCCGCGGATGTGTTGAGGCGGCTCAGGCCGGCGGCCATCGTGGCCTATTGGCAAACGCTCGAAAACGCTCCTCCGGGGCTGACGAGCAAGCTTGTTTCCCCGACCGCAGAAGTGCCGCTCATCGCCCTCATCGATCCGCATCGTTCCGCTCAGACGCTTCGTGCGGCCGCATACGGCGCCGCCGATACGCTGCCCACGGGGGCGTCGATCCGCGAGATCAGGGAATGCCTGGACCGCGTGCTTCGCCGCCGGAGCCTTCCGACGTCTTCTTCGGCGCCCTTCGTTGGGTCCAGCCCCCCTCTTCTCGAGGCTGCGGAGCGAATCAGACTCTACTCCGACTACGACTACCCCGTTCTGATCCTCGGCGAAAGCGGCACCGGCAAGGAACTGGCCGCGCGGGCGCTCCACCAATACTCGCTGCGGCGCGAGGCTCCCTTCATCGGCAGGAATTGCGCGGCCCTCCCCGATCTTCTCGCCGAGAGCGAGCTATTCGGTACCGAACGTGGAGCATTCACCGACGCAGTCCGAAGGTCCGGCGCATTCGAACTCGCGCGCGGCGGTGTACTTTTCCTGGACGAAATCGGAGACATGAGCGCAAGTGTGCAAGCCAAGCTTCTTCGGACCCTCGAGACGGGCGAGTATTGGCCCTTGGGCGCGCGGGAGCCGCTGCAGTCCGACGTACGGTTCGTTTCGGCGACGTCCCGCGATCTTCGGGCCGCGGCGGAAGATCGCGGGTTTCGAGCGGATCTCCTCTACCGCATAGACACGCTCATCCTCAGATTGCCGCCGCTCCGCGAATGCCGCGACGACATTCCCGATATGGCTTCGCATTTCGTGAACCTTGCTACGGAAGGGAAGGTTTCCATCAGCCGCGGAGCGATACTCAAGTTGGCCGATTTCAATTGGCCCGGCAACGTACGCCAGCTGAAAAGCGTCATGCTTCGCGCGGTCGTCCACGCACGGGGTGCCTCCGAGATAGGGGAAGAGCATATCTTTTTCTAGCTGGAGCGATATGAAATATGTATCGGATGGAACACTATGGCACTTTGAAAGGCCCTCCCGGCTCATGCCGTATCAGACCCGCCGCCTTGCGAAAGAGGGCCTCGAAGTAGCGCAGTTCCGATACGCTGTATCCGGCCCTCTCGATACTGTCGCGAAGAAAGTCCGCGAGATTGCGCCCATCGGTCCGAGTGAAGAAGCCGATTCCGCGAAGGTCTTCTGAGATGCGTGCAACGGCGATTTCTACCGCGCTCCTTGTCACAGGGGAGGCCGAACCGGAACGGGATCCGAGAGCGTGTCGACGCAGTTCGTAGCAGGCTATCTGCACGGCTTGGGCCAGGTTGAGCGACGGAAAGGCCTCGCCGGTGGGAATGTGGACGGCGAGACTGCAGAGGCCGATTTCCTCGGCGCTCAATCCGCTCCTCTCGTTTCCGAAAACGAGAGCGATCCGCCTCCCATGCCGCGAAGCGCGATCTGCCATGACCCGCGCGGCGAAATCTTCCACGCTGAGCGAAAAGGTCTTTCTGCGTGCGCCCCGTCTGCGCGTGAAGCCGGCGGACAGCGACGAATCGGCCAGGGCGGCCGCGAGGGTCGGGAAGCGGCGAGAGGACTCGTAGATATCGGCCGCGTGCACCGCCATCGCGCGCAGCCGCCCCTCATCGAATTCAGGGCATCCGGCCAGGCTGAGTCGGCTCACACCCATCGTCTTCATCGCACGGCAGGCCGCGCCCACATTGCCGGGCTCCTCCGCGCGGCAAAGGATCACTTCGAAGGCGGAAAGGTCCGGTTCCCCCATGCTCGCCCCTTAGTGCGTTACACGTCCGAAGGACGCGCTTGCGGCCGCTCGGATCGGCAGCTATAGTAACTTCTATATGTGGGCATCGCAAGATCGCGGATCCGCAAGCCGGGAAAGCCCTCGAGAGCTTCCGTTGCGCGGGCGCCGCGCTCTCGTCGTAGGCGGCTCCGGCGGGCTCGGGCGCGCGGTCGCCGTGGAATTGGCCCGTTCAGGCGCATCTCTCGTCGTCCATGGAGGGTCTTCAGGCGAGCGGCTCGACGATGCAGTCCGGGAAGCCCGCTCCATCGCTTCCCAAATGGGTGATGCTCGCGTGGACGGCTTTCTCCAGCGGATCGATCGGCCTTCCGACCTTATGCGCAGGCTGCCCGAATACAAGCGGATCGATCTTCTCGTTTGCGCCTTCGGCCCCTTCGTTCGGAAGAGCTTGGCCGCCACGACTCTCGATGAATGGGAACGCGTCGCGCTCCTCGATTTGGCCCTCCCCGGGGCCCTGGCATCGGCGCTCCTCCCGGTCATGGCCGAGCGCGGCTGGGGCCGGATGCTTTTTTTCGGAGGCACGCGAACCGACGGAATCCGCGCTTACGCGTCGAACGCCGCCTATGCCGCGGCAAAGACTGGCTTGGCCGTCCTCGTCAAGTCGATCGCCGCGGAGGGGGCCGCGGCCGGCGTCGCTTGCGTGGCCGTCTGTCCGGGACTTGTCGACACCGAATACATGAACGAAAATACAAAAGACGCACTGCGCAGAAAGTCGCCCCGGGGCGAGCTGCTCTCGGCTCCGGACCTCGCCCGCGCGACTGTGGCGCTCATCGCGGCGGACCCCTGTGTGGCATCGGGCGCGATCGTGACGATGGACGCAGGTCTGGCCTTTTAGTTCCTGCATTTCGGGCCGATAATACGATCGGGAGCGGCGGGCGAGAGCGCTCTTCGGGCGCATAAGCCGGCGTCGTTGGCGGCCAGTGCGGATTTGACACAGCATTGACGAGAGCATTAAGATACTTCTACAATAGTTTGGATTTGTGCGACGAGAGGCGAAGAGGAGCACCATGAACAATAACGATACCGTTCCGGGATTCGACGACGAGAAGGACGACAGTCTCAAGATTGTTCTTCGAAAAGTCGATCCCGTGGACAATTGCCTCGCGCTCTCATTAACCGGCTACATAGATACCTACAATTCGAATTTTTTCCAGAAGCGCGTCGGTAAGGCCATCGATGCCGGATTTATCCGCCTCATTTTCAACTGTGGGGGCCTCAATTACGTCTCTTCGACCGGCATAGGTTCGTTCACCGCATTTCTAAAGGCCGTGCGTCCGCGCGGCGGCGACATCGTTTTGCTCGAAATTCAACCCAAGGTCTACGAAGTTTTCCAACTCCTCGGGTTCTCCCAATTCTTCAATATAAAGGATAATATCGAGGAGGCGACCGGCTTCTTCCAGCAGGGTGATCAGAGTTCGGCCGCGTCGGTCTTTCCCAAAATATTCTCCTGTCCGATCTGCAATAAAAAACTCAAGGCTTCGAAACCCGGGCGTTTCCGCTGCTCCGAGTGCAAAACCATCCTCGCTATCGACAATTCGGGGCAGGTCTTTCTGGGCTAGGAGGAGGCGCTCCCTTCGCTCTCCACAAGGAGGCTTCCGATGGCAGGTCTCAACAAAATCGAGGAATATCTAATCGAACTCGGCGTCTCATACGAAGAACCCCAGAGCGGGACTTGGCTCATCGATGATCCGTCGAAGGGACTGCCCCGTATCTTCGTGTCCTACGCCGAGCCCGTCGTCATCCTACACGCGCGGGTGATGGCCGCACCGGTGAAGAACCGCGAGGAGTTTTTCGCCGAGCTGCTCAGATTGAACTATGAAGGCCTCCTGCATGGGGCCTACGCTCTCGAGGGAGAAGAAGTGGTGCTGATCGATACCCTCGAATTCGCCGACATGGACAAGGCCGAGTTCGAGGCCTCGCTCGTCGCGCTCGGCTTCGCCCTTTCCGAACATTATCCGTTGCTCTCGCGCTTCATGGGCAACTGAGGAGGACCCGTTATGGGCATTTTTGATCGTTTCAGGACTGTAGTTTCGTCCAATATCAATGATCTTATAAGCAAAGCCGAAAATCCCGAAAAGATGCTCAACCAGCTTCTCATCGACATGAACGAGCAGATGATCGAGTCCAAAAAGGCCGTGGCCATGGCGATCGCGGACGAAAAGAAACTCGAACGCGACACGCTGGAAAACAAACGGCAGGCCGATGACTGGGAAAAAAAGGCCATGCTCGCGGTCCGCGCCAACCGCGACGATCTCGCCAAGGAAGCCCTCCTGCGGAAGCAGGAGTACGAAGGTTACTCCACACAGCTTCAGACCCAATGGGAAGCCCAGAAAGCCTCCGTCGAAAAACTCAAGGATTCGCTCCGCCAGCTCCAGAACAAGATAGACGAGGCCTCGCGCAAGAAGAACATACTCGTCGCACGGGCTAAGCGGGCCGAGGCCCAGGAAAAAATCAACAAGACCATGTCGAGCCTCACGGGCAACAGCAGCTCCTTCGACACTTTCGAGAGGATGTCGAAAAAAGTCGATGAGATCGAAGCTCGGGCGGAGGCGAACAAGGAACTCGAGGACCTTTCCGCCGACGCCTCTCTCGAGAAACAGTTCGCCCAGCTCGAGTCTTCCGGCGCCGGGGCGGATACGATGCTCGAAGAGCTCAAGCGCAAGATGCTCACCCAGGACGCCGGGACCGCCGGGGCCGGGGAGGAGTCGCCAAAACCCTAAGGTTTATGACAGTACGTATTTTTGCTGATCGGGAGCCCTATAGCTCCTATGGCCTTTCGACCGGCGGCAAGGACGGATACGCTCTCCTGGTTTCTCCCGCCGACGAGGTCGAAGAGTTCGCTCCCGTCGATCTTTCCGTCGTTCCGGCGGAACGGTATATCGAACTTTCGGAAACCTCCCGGCGAATGCCGACATTCGCCTACGGCCCGGCCTCGCTCATCGACGCCTCCTTCACGGCCGGCTGCCTGGACTATCTCCGCGAGCCCTGGAACTTGGCCGAACTTTTCGCGCGGGCTTCCCGTCTCAGGACGATACGAACCGAGGGCGGCGGATTCGTCATGGAATTGTCCGACAGTACACTCAAAATCCTATTGCCTGTCCGGGTCGAGCTGGTTTTCGACGAGACGGAGCGGAAACTGCTTCGAGTTCTGATGTTGAACGTGGGCCATCCTGTCCCCCGAAGCACCCTCTGCTTTGTCCTCTGGGGGGACGAGCACCATCGATCACGGGCTCCCGACGTGCATATTTCCTCGATCAGAAAGAGACTGGAATCTGCCTGCCCAGGAATGGGGCTGCTCATTAAGGCAAAGAGAGGCTTGGGGTATCGTCTTCTTATGAAGAGCTGTGCATAACCTGTGTGCTGATCGATTGAGAATATAGCCAAGCATTTCCTTCAGCTCTAGAACTAAACACCGGCCTAATGATTGAAAGTGTGAGAGTGGAGGTATTTGCGGCCAGTTATAATATTTCCTATCGGGGAATATACTTATTACAGAGCTAGCAAATGGGGCCTTCGGTCCCAACATTAAGGCAAGATTAGAATTTCTTTACAGGATAATGCTTTCCATTCATTTCGAACGCGTGTCACCTGTGGATAACTTGTGGGAACTTCGCCTGGAAACGGAAAATCCTCCAATCTTGCAGGTCGATACGGGGCATGCTACAGTCGAACCATGAAATCATGGCTCGGGACCCTGAGCCGCGCCTGCATCGAATTTCTGCTTGCTCTCATTCTCGTGGGTGGAGCTGAAGCGCTGGATGCGTCGCTGAGTCTCGCGGCCCCACAGGCTGTCGCTACGTTTCGAGAGGCCGTCTCCTCGATGCTCGTCTACATGCCCTTGGCCGGCTTGATAACTCTCTTTCTCTCCTTCTTCACGGTCGAGTCTCGCGTAGCGAGCCGCGGCTTCGGTTGGATGGCCCTGATACTGGTCGCCGTGCTCCCCCTCGCCGCGTCGGTCGGGCTCGAACATTTCCCCCTCGCCCAAGAGATACGCCAGGCTTCGAAACCCAAGCCAGCCCTGCCCAAGCTATTGCCGGCGGGCATGTCGCTCGAGCGTGGTCCCCTCATGCTTTGGATAGGAGCCTGGCAAGGGAATACGGTTTTCAATGTTGTCGGAGCCGATTTCTCTTCGCCACAGCCGCGCCTGGTCTACTCTCCCCGCTCTCCCTTCGATCCTTCACGTGGAGTGGTCTATATGGAAGGCCGTGCATTCCCCGCCACCTTGACCCCGCTACGCCCGATCGAACTGATGCCCGAGGCCGGATCGCTCTCTCCCTGGTGGCTATGGGATCGGCTCGCCGACCCGAATCGGCTTTCTCTATTTCAGGCCATGGCGACGGCCATCGGATTCGGGTTTCTCGCATCGGGTCTGCGATTCCTTGCACGGCTGACATCCTGGTCTCTCGCCAATGCGTTTTTGACGGCGACGGGCCTACTAGGCTTGCTGATACTGGACGCGCTTCTCGCCATGCCGGAAGCTGCCGATTTCGTCTCGCCGCTTCTTCGCCGTATGAGACTGGACCTTCCCTACCCCCTGCTCGTGGCGATTTCCGAGGCGGTTTTGGGGCTCCTGGCCGGACTCATAGATCTTCTCTCGCCATCCGCTCGCAGGAGACGCCTCGATGCATAGCGGCAGACGGCTTGTGGAGTTCGTTATCCTCATGGACTTGATGGCGCTTGCCCTGTGCTTCGGCGTCCGTGTGGCCGGTTATTCGGCCAACGAGGTGGTTCCGGCCCTCGCGCTCCGCTGGGAGGCGACCGGGGCCTTGCTCGATTTCTTCCGCTGGATGCCCATGCTCCAGTTCCTGGCGATCGCCGTAGCCCTAGGCACCGCCGAAGGCAAGAGCGGCGAGCTCATCGCTTCTTCGATTCTGAGCGCAGCCATATTGTCGGCTCTCCTCTCGGCATGGGCCGTCGTGGCCATCCCCGGGCTCCAGGCCTCGAAAACGGCGGCGGTGCGCGCAAGCGCGCTTTTCGACGTCAGCCTCTCACAGGCTCGCCTGGCGCTCGAAGGCAAGGATCTGGCCCAGGCGGGGGCGGACATATCGCGCGCCAGGGCCGTCAGCCCCGGCGACAGGCGTCTTCGGGAGCTGAGCTCGCTGCTTTCCGCCGCGCGGGCCGAGGCGCCCGCCGAAAAGCCCGCGCCGACGCGGATCCCCGCGGTCCAGAGCGCGAACGCATCGGGGGCTCGTTCCTACTATCTCAAGGCTCTCGCCCTGGCGGCGAAAGGCCAGGATTTCGAGGCCAACTGGTACGCCGCAGCGGCGGCTCGAATGGATCCGTCCTATACCGACGCCAAACGCCTTGCGGCCACGACTTGGGAACGCCTCGCCGAGAAGAGCGAAGACCGGGCCGATCAAACTCGCGCTGCGTTCTACGGCCGAAAGCTCGAGGGCTACGGGCTCCTGATGTCCGACGATCCGATCGGAGCCTACCGCGTATTCTCCGAACTCGCAGTCGCTCATGCGACGGATCCGGATGTCAGACGCTATCTTGCCGAAAGCCTCGCGGCGGTCAAGAAAGCCGCCTTTTTCACGAACGAGGTCGACTCGGCCTTCGCCGGGATAGTCCTGGGGCCGGTATTCCTGCGCATACCGGCGAAAGACGGAAGTCTTCGATTCCTGGCCGCCCGCGAGGCTGCGTGGGGCGACAACGCGCTTTTCTTCCGGGAAGTGGAACTGCTGGAGACGGCCGCGCCGAGCACGGGAGGCGCCGAGCTTTCCCACGCGTACTCGGCCTTCGGCAAGCTCTCGCAGGGCAAGCTTTTCTTGACCTGCGTCGACGAGGGGCATCCCGCCCTCATCTATCCGCCGCGATGGGAAGTGGGGCCGGTCGATGGAATAGCCTCGGCTGTGGACATGCCGCTCGCATCGGATACGGCGTACCGCCTCATCGCCTCGCGGGTCGCGCCGGAATCGCTGTCGCTGCCGGCCGCTTGGAAAGCGGCATCCGAAGACGCCGCCTATGGCATCGACTCGCGCCCTCTCATGGCGGCGCTTCTCGAGCGCAGCGCCACGCCCTTCGCGGTCTTTACCGCGGCGGCTTTGGGCATTTTTGCAGGCGTCCGGTTTCGCCGAAAGAGAAGCTCGTCGACGCGCGCGTTGACGCGAGGGCATTATGCCTTGGTGCCTTTTATGGCAGCGGCTCTAATCCCCGTGCTTATGCTTGCCGAGCGGATCGATCTGCTCATCTCGACCTGGTCGGCCAGCGCCGTCCCGGGGCTGGGTGCGCTCGCTCCGGCATCGGCTCTGCATGCCCTGCTGCTCTTTCTCGCGGTCCTGCTTTTGGCCGGAGCCGGGGCCTCGGCCAAATCGGACTAGTCAGCGGGCTGTTGAAATACTCGAAGCATTTGCCCGCTAGCGGTCCTCGACCCGCTCGATATCGGCCCCCAGCGAGCGCAGACGGGCGCTGATATTCTCGTAGCCGCGCTCGATCTGATACACATTGTGTATAGTGCTGGTCCCCTCGGCGCAGAGCGCCGCGATGACCATGGCCATGCCGGCGCGGACGTCCGGAGATGTGAGCGAATCGCCCTTGAGCCGCGACGGCCCCGAGACCACGGCACGATGCGGATCGCATAGCACTATGCGCGCACCCATGCCTATGAGTTTGTCCACCCAGAACATCCTCGACTCGAACATCTTTTCGTGGATGAGCGAGGTGCCTTCGGACTGCGTGGCGACGACCGTCATGATCGAGGTGAGATCGGGAGGAAAGCCGGGCCAGGGCGCGTCGTCGATCTTGGGCACCTGGCCGCCAAGATCGGCGACGACGCGAAGCGACTGTCCCGAGGGCACGGTGAGCGTCCTGTCCGCCACCGTCCAGGCGATCCCGAGTCTGCCGAACGCGATTTTCAGCGGACGCAGGTCGGCCGGCTCGATGCCTTCAATGGCGAGTTCGCCTCGCGTGACGGCCGTGAGTCCGATGAAGGAGCCGATTTCCATATAGTCGGGACCGATCGAGTAGTCGGCTCCGCCGAGACGTTCCACTCCGTCGATGATCAGCACGTTCGAACCTATGCCTCCGATCCTGGCTCCCATCGACACGAGAAGCCTGCAAAGATCCTGCACGTGGGGCTCGCTCGCCGCATTGCGAATGATGGTACCGCCCTTGGCGAGGACCGCCGCCATTACGGCGTTTTCCGTCCCCGTGACCGAAGCCTCGTCGAGGAATATGTCCGTTCCGAGAAGCTTTTCGGCGGAGAAGCGGAACACTCCGTCTATCTCGATGTGGGCGCCCAGCTCCTCGAGAGCCAGCACATGGGTGTCTATCCTTCTCCGGCCGATGATGTCGCCTCCCGGTGGAGGAAGGGTGACATTGCCGAAGCGCGCAAGGAGGGGGCCGGCGAACAGTATGGATGCCCGCACTTTCTTTGCGGCTTCGACCGGCACGTCCGTTCGGACAATGTGACTGGCGTCGATCAGCCAAGCGTTGGGGCCCTTCGATTCGACCGATGCACCGAGATACTCGAGGACCTCGAGCATGACCTGGACATCTTCGATTTCGGGGATATTCCGGAGAATAACCGGGGCGTCGCCCAGGACGGTAGCCGCGATGCAGGGAAGGGCGGCGTTCTTATTGCCGCTCGCTTTTATTCGGCCCTTGATCGGAGAGCCGCCTTCTATGACGTATTTGTGCATGCGGGTACTTTACGGCGGCGCGAGCCGGACAGTCAACGCGGCGCCCCCACGCCTCCGGCGTTTATTGCATCGATCCGGAATCCAAGCTATCATGAAATGGAGGAAATGATGACGTATAAGCTTGACGGAGCCAAGTTTTCGAGCCTCGAGGAACTCGTCGAAGCCCTCTATCCGCTGTATGCCGACAAAATGTCGGAAGAAGAATTCACGAAGTATGCCGAAGAACAGGCAGAGAAGAAATAGACGATGAGCGGGCGGAGCGATAGCGACGAGACGGCGCGTACGCGCCATGCCGTCCGGACGAGGCTCAACCATATAGTCGGCTACGGCGACATCCTGAAGCAGGACGCGGAAGAGGCGGGGCGCGAGGGGCTCGAAGACCTCTTCCATCGAATACGCGATTCGGCTCTCTCTCTGCGCGCTCCCCTCGACGCGCGTTTCGCCTCGCAGTCGGAACGGGCGACCGGCGATCTCGAAACCTTGGACCGCGAAATATTCGACATACTCTTTCGCCTCATCGGCCTGATCCAGGAGGCCAAGCGCCGCGCCGAAAAGTACGGGGATCACGTCCTCGCTCGCGACATCGATAAGATTCTCGAAGCCGCCAATGGGGTACTCGAACTCGTCGAGGTCGAGCGTTCGGGCCTCGTCGAGCAGGATTCGAGCCGGCCTCTTCCGAAGAGATCCCCCGATCGCGAGGCGGAACTGGAAGCCGAATCCCTCCATCCCGCCCCGCGTTCCGGCCGCATTCTCGTGGTCGACGATAATCTCATCAATCGTGAGCTGCTCGCGAGGCACCTCGAGAGACAGGGACACAGAATTCTCGCGGCCGCCGACGGCGCTTCGGCTCTCGAGCTTCTGAAGTCCGAGGAATTCGACATCATGATACTCGACGTCATGATGCCAGGCATAAACGGCTACCAAATTCTCGAGCAGGTCCGCATGGACGAAAGACTGCGAGACCTCTATATCATCGTCATCTCGTCGCTCAGCGACACGCAGAGCATCGCCCGCTGCATACAACTCGGGGCCGAAGACTATCTACCGCGCGAGTTCGAGCCCGTCATCCTGAAGGCTCGCATCGAATCCTGCCTCGAAAAGAAAAGCCTCAAGGAGGAGCAGGCGCTCTACGTTTCGGCTCTCGTCGAGGCGCAGGAGCGGCTCCGGGCGGAACTTCGGGGCGGAGCCGCGTACGTTCGCAGCCTGCTTCCCTCGCGGATCTCCCGAGCGGGACTCAGGACGGACTGGATGTTCATTCCCTCCGCCTCGCTCGGCGGGGACGTGTTCGGCTATCATCGTATCCGCGGTTCCGAATGCGAGGATATCGGGTCCGAGGAAAATTCCGCGGAAAGCCCGGGCAAGCTGGCGCTCTACCTCATCGATGTCAGCGGCCACGGCATCGAGTCCGCGTTGTTTTCGGTCACTCTCATGAACCTGCTCAAGACGCAGGTCCTGCCCGGCGCGGATTTCGGCGATCCCTCCTCCGTGCTCACGAAACTCTCGGCATCTTTCCGCATGGAGGAACAGAACTACCTGTATTTCACCGCGTGGTACGGCGTCTGGGATCCAGCGACCGGCGAGCTTTCCTTCGCCAGCGCAGGCAGCCCTCCCGCCGTTCTCGTGCTTCCCGGCGGAGGGACGATCGAGCTTGGGACCGGAGGCGTCATCGTCGGACTCGATTCCAGGGCAGTGTACAGCAACGATACGAAAAAAATCCCCCGGGGTTCCCGTCTCTATCTCTTCAGCGACGGCATATACGAGTTCCGCGACAGGACGGACCATATCTTCGGGCTCGAAGCGTTCATCGCCGTTCTCTCCTCGCGGGTTGCGGCGACGGCGCAGGGAGTCTCGGCCCTCGACGGCGTTTTCCGCGAAATCCAGGCATTGTCGGCCAAGACGCGCTTCCTGGACGATGTATCGCTCGTGGAGTTCGACTTTGGCTGATCGTCTAGTCCTGCCCAGACCCGACGATTTCCACGCACACCTCCGGCGCGGACCGGCGATGGGGGCCTACGCGCTGCGCCATGCGGCTTCGTTCGGACGCGCGCTGGTCATGCCCAACACGAAGCCCCCCGTATGCTCCGCCGTCGAGATACGGGCGTATCGCAGGGAGATTCTCGCCGCGACCGCAGGGCGCTCGGGCGGAACATTCGAGCCGCTCCTGACCTTCAAGCTGATCGCAGGCATGAGCCGCGCCGCGGTCCTTGCCTGCGCCGAAGCCGGCGCCGTCGCCGGCAAGTATTATCCGGCCGGCGCCACCACCAACAGCGAGGACGGCATAGCGGATCCCGAGTCGGTCGACGACGCCCTCGACGCCATGGAGGAGTCCTCGCTCGTCCTGTGCATCCACTGCGAGTCGCCCGGGGCACCCGCCCTGGACAGGGAATCGGCCTTTCTCCCCGCGATCGAGGTCATCCTCGGACGCCATCCGCGTATCCGCCTCGTCATCGAGCACATCTCGACGGTGGAAAGCCTGGATTTCCTAAAGCGCTCTCCCGACCGCGTCGCCGCGACGGTGACCGCCCACCATCTGCTGTGCACGCTCGAAGACGTCATCGGAGGCGACCTCGATCCCCACCTTTTCTGCCGACCCGTTCTCAAGACCGCACGGCACGTCGACGCGCTGCGCGACGCAGTTTTACGGGGCGAGGAGCGACTGTTTTTCGGAAGCGACTCGGCGCCGCACGCGCGACAGGCGAAAGAAGGCCGCAGGGCGGCAGCCGGCATATATGCTTCGCCGAGCGCCATCCCCGCCCTCGCGGACTTCTTCGACCGGGAGAACCGCATTTCGGCGTTCGAGCCCTTCGTCGCGCGGCGCGGCGCGGCATTCTACGGCCTCGAGCCCCCCCGCGGCTCCCTCGAACTCCTCCGCGGCGCATGGACAGTACCGGAAGAGGTCGACGGCTCCGTGCCTTTTCTCTCGCTCAGAGGCCTCGGCTGGAGACTCGGGCGCATCGGAATCTGAACTATAGGCGCACTATGCGCGAATGGGTCAGAACTTCGAACCCGTCCTCGGTGACGACCAGGTCGTCCTCGTAGCGAATTCCGCCGAGCTCGGGATGGTAGAGTCCCGGCTCCACGGCCACGACCTGTCCCTCCGCAAAAACGTCCTCGTTGTCCCGGCGACTCCGAAGTGCCGGAGCCTCGTGCGCGTCCAAGCCTATGCCGTGTCCCAGGCCATGCGGCATCGCGAGACCGGCGGCGGCGAAAACTTCGTCGACCCTCCGCGCGACGTCGCGCGTCTTCACGCCCGGGGCGATCATAGAGAAGGCGGCCTCGCGCGCCTCGAGAACGAGCGAAACCATGCGTTCGCGCTCTTCACCGAGCTTTCCGCGCAGGAACGTCATGGTAACGTCGGTAGTATAGCCCTCGAGCTTGAGTCCGAAGTCCAGAATGCTCATACCCTCGGAGGCGAAGGGACCCGAGCCGAAGGGCGGGAAAGCATGGATGCCGAAGCTGCGAGCCGGTCCGGCCGCGAGGGTCTCGAAGCCCGTGCCCTCGCAGCCGGCTTCGCGGCATTCCCGCTCTATGAGAAGAGCGACATCGAGCTCCGTTTTCGATTCGCCCGCGCGGACGGAGCTTTCGACCCGGTCCATGAGAGCGTCCGTGATGACCGCGGCTCTCCGATACAGGGCGATCTCGTCTTCGTCTTTCACTGAGCGGAGAGCCATGACATGCGCGTCCGCGCCCTCCTCTCGACAGACCAGATCGTAGCCGTCCAGGGCTTCCACGAAGCGAACGTAGCGCGTGTATGCGAAAGTCGAGGGTAGCTCGACCTTCGAGCCGCCGGGAACCCCGAGCTGCTCGAGGACGGTGGCGAGCGCCCTTTCGGGAAGTCGCTCAAAGTCGCCGAAGGCCAGTATCCCCTCCACATCGGCCATCGCGCGCGCCATGTTGACGTCCCACGCCACGAGCCTGGAACCGGCCGACGACGAAACCACTAGAAGAGCGTCGCCCGGCTGACCGCAAAGATAGCGGACCGAGGGATCGCGGCGTCCTTCCGCGTCCTCGAACAGCGCGGCGCCGATACCGTCGTCCCGGAGCTTGCGCGCCACGCGCGAGCGGCGCTCTTCGTAGCGCGGATTCATGGCATGGCTTTGAGCGCCTGCTGGGCCGCGAACAATATGCCGCCCGACCAGTTGTCGTCGGCCGCCACGGAGATGAGGGCGGGCTTGAGCAGCTTGTTCTTGGTCAGTGCGGCGTTCTCGATCGCCGCCTTGGCCATGCGGTTGCGCGTCTCGTCGCTTACGCCCGCCTGCTGATCGCTGTCGAGCTTGAGGATGATGTCGCGAAGGGCCGCGGCCGCGGAATCGGCGCCATTGGCGCCGAGGGCGGCCAGAGCGAGAAGGCGCTCTTCATCGTCGTAACCGCTCTGGTAGGAGCTCACGCAGCCTGCGACCGGAGCATCACCCTGAGCCTTGAGCACGATGAGCGTGTTGAGGGCCAGCTTACGCAGATTGGCGAGATAACGGGCGTCGGTCGGATCGACCGGAACCATTTTTTGGCCGATGGCGAGCGCGTAGACGGCCGCCTGGATCTTGCGATCGTTCGGGGCATTGGAGTCGACCTCTGCCTTGAGCGCCAGGACTTTGCGGTCCGAGGGTTCGTTCTGGATGATGGGCATGATGGGGTCGGTGGGATCGTCGACTATGTTGGGCAGGGCTTGGGCAGCTTCCTGTCTGACGCGCTGAGAATACCATCCGACCGAAGCGAAAAACACCGGCGAAAAGCCCCGGATATCCCTCAGCTTTTCGAGCGAGAAGATAGCGCCGTAGGCGACCTTCTCGCCGTAGTCCGGATCCTGGGTCGGCTTGAAATTGAGATCCCTGAGGAGAAGCGAAATACGCTCGGCATAGTCCAGAGCATGCATCTTTCCCAAGGCCATGAGCGCCTCGGCCTTGACGAGCGGATCCGGGACTTGCTGCACCGCATCCCAGAGCGAGGGTGCCGCGTCGATGTACTTGTAGTCTCCAAGCGCCTGGGCGACGATACGCACGGTCTGCGCGTAGAGTTCCTTGTCGGAAGCCTGCTCGTAGCTCTTCTGGGTGCTGATGAGTTCGGTGAGCGCGTCGGAGAGCGCAGGCGCCACGCTCGGGTCCTGAAGCTGCACGAGGTTGAGCGCAGCCGTATACTTTTGCCTCAGACCCTGGGCCTCGAGAAAGAGCCGTTTGTATACCTCGGTGGTCTCGTCGGCGAAAACGAGCACGGCGCCGAAGAAAAAAAGCGCGATGATAGGAACGAGTCGCTTCATGCCTATGCTCCTGGATCACTCGTAATAGACTTGGGTGACGCTGTCTTCGCGTACTATGTACTCGTACTTCGTGACGCCGCGGACCGCGCCGGAACCGTCGCTGTCCGTGGCCGTGAGCACCTGGCCGAGATCGCCGTTCGCATAGGCGGTTTTTTCGGCGAGCGAGCCGTCCGCACGGTGCAGCTCCATCGCTACGGGAGCGCCGGGTGCGGACGAAGCGTAGACGTATATCTCCGACTTCTGTATCGAGCCGTCGGGGCCGAGATAATCGCGGCGGAGGAGATTGCCGTCGGAATCGTAGGATAGCTTGATCGTGCCGGTGCTCACGCCGGCCGGATCTTTCATGTCGATCAGAAGAAGCGGGGCCTTGCCTTCGGCTCCCGTGCTCCCATAGACATAGTCCGTCACCGCCTTGAGCAGCCCCGAGCCGTCGAAGGCGCGCCAATTTACCTTATTTCCCGCGGCGTCGTAGTCGTAGGTCGAGGAAGAACTCGGTTGGCCCTTGCCGTCGCTCACCTTGTCGGAGACGAGACGCCTCGAAGCGTCGTAGCCGTAGTCGTGGCGCAGCTTGACCTTACCGTCGCGATCATAATAGATATCGTCGCCCAAGAGACCGTTCTTCCATTCCGAAACGACACGCTCCATGGGGGCATCCTGCGAAGCGTCGAAGCTGTCCTTCTCCACGAGGAACTTATTCGTAGGATCGTACTTGTAGACGACATAGCCGTCGAGCTGACCATCCGAATAATATGACGACTCTTTCACCAGCACGGGCACCTTGACCGTCACCGTGCGCTCTTTACGGACCTTCTGCGCCGCGGCGGGCGGGCCGGAACTGGCGCAGGACGCGAGGAAGCTCGAAAGACCTATCGCCAGCGCGAGGAGAGGAATCGAGGATCTTCTCATGTCGACCTCCGTGGAAATATCGAAGCGGACACCGCCAGTATACCTGGAAAGAGTCGCCTGTAAAATCCCCCGGAGTTGTCATGCAGCCCGAGGTTTCACGCTCCGGCTGCAGGGCCTTCGGCGAGAGCGGCATCGAAGGCCTCCCGCAGAAGAGCGAGACCCCGATCGATGTCCCCGTCGGTGATGACGAGCGGCGGCAGCAATCTGACGGCATCCTCGCCGGCGGTCAGGACCAACAGACCGCGCTCCATGCAGAGTTCCTTGATCCGGTCGGGCTTGATAGTCACCGCGATGCCGATCATGAGCCCCCTGCCCCTGACTTCCTTGACGAGGGGGTGTCTCCAGGAACGCACGGCGGCCATCAGGCGTTCGCCCTTGGACTCGACCGAACTCAGGAAGCCCGGCGCCGACAGGGCGTCCAGCACTGCCACGGCCGCGGCGGCGGCGAGAGGGTTGCCTCCGAAGGTGGAGCCATGGTCGCCTCTGCCCAGAACGGCGGCGGCCTCTCCGCGTGCAAGCACGGCGCCGATGGGAACACCGCCGCCCAGACCCTTGGCCAGGGCCACGACATCCGCCTTCACGCCCATCTTCGAGGAGGTCAGGAGAGCCCCGGTTCGGCCCAGCCCGCACTGCACCTCGTCCGATACGAAAAGGATATTGCGCTCGGAGCAGAGCCGTGCGGCCTCTCGCAGGTAGCCCTCGTCGAGAGGGACGACGCCGCCCTCGCCCTGTATGGGTTCGAGCATGAGGGCGCAGACCTCGGGACCGAGGGCCGCCGCCAGGGCGACCTTGTCGTTCGCCTTGACGTGGACGAAGCCCTTGGGGAAGGGGCCGAAATTGGAATGAAGCTTGGGTTGTCCGGTCGCTGCGAGCGTCGCGATGGTGCGTCCGTGAAAGGAGCCTTCGAGGGTGACGATCGTCGTCCGCGCCGGATCGAGGGAGGCGCCGCGCTTGCGGGCTATCTTGATGGCACCCTCGTTGGCCTCGGCCCCGGAATTGCAGAGGAACACGCGGTCGAAACCGGTCGCCGTGCAGAGCTTTTCGGCCAGGGCGAGCGCTTCGCGGCTTTGGTAGTAGTTGGAAATATGGATGAGCCTGCCCGCCTGGGCGGTGATCGCCGCCACCAGGCCGGGATGGGCATGGCCCAGGGAGTTGACGCCGATGCCGGCGGTAAAGTCGATATATTCCTCGCCCAGAGAGTCCCAGAGTCTGGCTCCGGATCCGCGAACGAAGACCAGGCCCGTCCGTTTATATGTGTCCATGAAGAAGTCGCTCATAGAATCATCGTCCCCACGCCGCGGTCGGTGAAAAGCTCGAGGAGGAGAGCGTGCGGCGAACGCCCGTCCACAATGTGAGCCCGGTCCACGCCCCCGTCTATCGCGCGGGCGCAGCATTCGATCTTGGGAATCATGCCTTTCGAGACGATGCCCGCCTCGAGGTACTCGTCGATCAGCGTGCGGGGCAGAGCGGAGACGAGGGTGCTCGCGTCTTCGAGGTCCCGCAACACGCCCGGTACGTCCGTGAGCAGCACGAGCTTTTCGGCCCCGAGCGCGACGGCGATGTCGGCGGCGGCCGTGTCGGCGTTGACGTTGTAAAGCCGTTCGTCGTCCTTGCCGCCCATGGCCACCGTCGCGACGACCGGTATGTAGCCGCCGTCGAGGGCCGTCTCCAGCACTCCGCGGTCGATGGACTCGATTTCGCCCACCAAACCGAGGTCGACGCCCCCCCTATTCAGACGCCGCGCCGTGATCAGGCCGCCGTCGGCCCCGCAGACGCCCAGGGCCCTGCCGCCCTGCCGCTGGATCAGGGCCACGATGTCCTTGTTGACTTTGCCTGCCAGGACCATCTGCACGACATCCATCGTCTCTTCGTCGGTGTAGCGCAGGCCCTGCACGAAGATCGGCTCCTTGCCGAAGCGCCTGAGGACGGAATCGATCTCGGGCCCGCCGCCGTGAACGAGGACGGTTCGTATGCCCACGCAGCCGAGGGCCACAAGGTCCTGGGCCACGGTGGTCCTCACCCCCTCGTTCGTCATCGCCGCGCCGCCGTACTTCACGACCAAGGTCTTGCCGGCGAAGCGCCTCATATAGGGAAGAGCCTGCGCGAGGATATCGGCTCGCACGTTGTCCGGAACAGTCATACTCCCCTCCCCCTAAGTCCTGTAGTCCCCGTTGATGCGGACATACTCGTAACTGAGATCGCAACCCCAGGCGGTAGCCTGGGCCTGTCCCAGCCCGATATCGACCAAAATGGAGACTTCCTGGTCGCCGAGCACCTTTTTCGCTTTCTCTTCGCTGAAGGGCAGGGGAGCTCCGGCCTTGCACACCTCTAGATAGCCCCTCGGACTTTCGAAAGCGAGATCCACCTTGTCCGGGTCGAGGGCCGCCGGTGTATAGCCGAGAGCGCAGAGCACTCGGCCCCAGTTGGCGTCGGAGCCGAACATCGCCGTCTTGACGAGACTCGACGCGATCACGGCCTTGGCGAAGGCGACGGCGTCGTCCTCCGTCGCCGCGCCGGAGACCGTGCACTCCACGAGCTTGGTCGCCCCCTCCCCGTCCCGCGCGATGAGGCGGGAAAGCTGAGTGCCGACGTAGTCGAGGGCCTCGCAGAAGGCGCGGTACTCGGTGCCTCGGTCGGCGATCGGCGCGTTCCCCGCCATGCCGTTCGCCATGACCACCACCATGTCGTTCGTGCTCGTGTCGCCGTCCACGCTGATCCGGTTGAACGTCTTCTTTACGCAGGCGGAGAGAGCCTCCTGCAGGAGCGGCGCCTCGATGGCGCAGTCGGTCGTGATGAAGGCGAGCATCGTCGCCATGTTCGGGTGGATCATGCCCGAGCCCTTGGCCATGGCGCCGATGGTGATCGTCACTCCCCCGAGCTCCAGGCTCACGGCGAGCTCCTTTTTCATGGTGTCCGTCGTCATGATCGCCTCGCGGGCGTCTATGTAACCGGACTTGGAGAGGCCGGCGACCAGCTCGTCCATACCCGCCTCGATCGCCGCGATGTTGAAGGCCTCTCCGATGACGCCGGTCGAGGCCACTACGACGTCCTGGGACGCGACGGGGAGCCGCTCCGCGACGAGCTCGGCCATCCTGTACGCGGCGGCCAGACCTTCCGGCCCGGTGCAGGTGTTGGCGTTCCCCGAGTTCACGATGATCGCCCGAGCGACCCCGTTCGCCAGATGCTCCTTCGTCACGATGATAGGCTGTCCGATGACGCGGTTGGTCGTGTATACCGCCGCCGCCGCGCAGGGACGCTCCGACAGAATCAGGGCGAGGTCCTTCTTTTCCTTATTCTTTCTCACGCCGCAGTGGACGCCCGCGGCCACGAATCCACGGGGAGCGGTCACGCCGCCCCTGATGTTCTTCATTGTCGTCTCCTCTTCGCTCGGCGCTTCCGGGTGGCTTTCAAAGGCCCACCCCAGCAGGCTGTTGAAATACTAGAGGCATTTCAACAGCCTGCAATACAATTGCTCGAAAACCTCGCGGTTTTCTGCGCAATTGTTGAATTAAGGTAGTGTTGAAAAAGGCTCTGTAGCCTTTTTCAACACCCTGTTAGAAAGCCGGGGGCAGCATCGATATTCCCGCGCGCTCGTCCAGGCCGAGCGCGATATTCATATTCTGCACGGCCTGGCCGGCCGCGCCCTTGACCATGTTGTCTATAGCGGACACGACGACGGCGGTGCGTCCGTCGTGGGCCATATGCGCGGAGACATCGCAGTAGTTGGACATGCGTACGTCCTTGTTCGTCGCGACGAGGCCTTCGGGAAGAACGCGCACGAAGGGTTCGCCTTTGTAGAACTCGGCGTAGACTTCGCGCAGTGCCGCCGCCCGTTCCGCCCGCCCCATAGCTCCGCCGAGAGCCCCCTCCCTGATCCTGAAGTAGATGGTGCTCACTATTCCCCTGCCCATCGGCGCGAGCTGGGGCGTGAAGACCATGCCGACGGGGGCCCCCGCCATGACCTCGAGCGTGGCGGCTATCTCGGGCGTGTGCCGGTGCTGGCCGATCTTGTAGGGAACGATCGAGTCGGCTATCTCGGGATAGTGTGTCGACTTCGTAGGCTCGCGGCCCGCCCCGGTGACTCCGGACTTGGCGTCGATGACTATGCCCTCGCGTTCGGCTATTCCCAGGCGAAGCGCAGGGAAGAGTCCGAGCTCGGCGCAGGTGGGATAGCAGCCGGGATTGCCGATGATTCTGGCCTTCGCTATCCCGGCCCGGTTGAGCTCCGGCAGGCCGTACACCGAAACGGCGTGGAGCTCCGGATGGGCGTAGGACCTGCCGTACCACGCGGAATAGGTCGCCTCGTCGGTGCCGAAGCGGAAATCCGCGGAAATGTCGATGAAAAGCTTTCCCGCCGCCATGCAGGCGGCCGCGATCCCCTCGGCGAGCCCGTGCGGAAGGGCGGCGAAGACGACGTCCGACCCTTCGACGGCACGGGCCTGATCGACGAGAACGGCAGCGCCCAGGGCCCGGCCCGCCAGATTCGGATATATCTTTTCCATCTTCTCGCCCGCCTGACTCGAGGAGCTCAGATTGAGCGCTTTGACGTCGGGATGCGAAAGAAGAATTCTCGTCAGCTCGGCACCCGCATAACCGGTGGCGCCGATGATGCCGCAGGTAAACACCGTATAGCCTCCAAGCGCTACCTCCGCCCTCTTGCGGCGACGGAGATACGCGAACATCGATCCGGATCCGGATCGTCGACGATATTTTCGAGTGTAGTGGATTAACGACGGGCGCGAGGGAAGGCGAGGGAAAGAATCGGCGGGAGACGGCAGGAAAAGAATACGGACCGGGAGCGATTGACACTGAAGGAGCGGAGGGACGGACCCCCTCCGAAAATCCGGCGAGCCTGACAAAATCCTGACATGGCCCCCTCCAGGGGAGAAGAATGAAGGAACTATGTCATCGCGGTCGGACTTAGGTCAAGAGCTCAGGGTATAATTCCCCCGACATTCCGTATTTTTATGCATACTCCCGGCCGATTGCGCGGGACCGGGGGTTTTCGCTAGACTCCGACTGCAAGCCACATATAGCAGCCATCGGAGACGACACAATGGAACGCAAACGCATCCTCACGGGCGATCGCCCGACCGGCAAACTCCACCTCGGCCATTACGTCGGTTCCCTCGCCAACCGCGTCCGACTGCAGGACGAGTACGAGTGCTTCTTCATCATAGCAGACCTCCACACCCTCACCACCAAACCCGAGAAGGAAAACATCGAAGCCCTGGCCGACAACGTCCGCTCGGCGGTGCTCGACTATCTCGCCTGCGGCATCGATCCGGCGCGCTCGGTCATCTACCTTCAGTCCGCAGTGCCCGAGGTCATCGAACTCTCGCTCTTCTTCCAGAACCTCATAACCGTGCCCCGCCTCTCGAGAGTGCCCAGCCTCAAGGAGATGGCCCAGGGCGCGGGCATCGAGGAGATGCCCTTCGGCCTCCTCGGCTACCCCGTCCTGCAGGCCGCCGACATCCTGCTGCCGCGCGCCCACCTCGTGCCCGTGGGCAAGGACAATGTCGCCCACGTCGAGGTCACCCGCGAGATCGCGCGCCGCTTCAACTACCTCTACGGCGAGACATTCCCCGTCCCCGACGTCATGGTCTCGGACTTCGGCTCCCTCGTGGGCACCGACGGCAACTCGAAGATGTCGAAGAGCCTCAACAACGCCATCTTCCTCTCGGACGACGAGAAGACCGTGCAGAAGCGCGTCATGTCCATGTACACCGACCCCAAGCGCATCTCCGCCGACATCCCCGGCACGGTGGAAGGGAATCCCGTCTTCCAGTACCACGACGCCTTCAACCCGAATAAGGCCGAGGTCGAAGACCTCAAGGAACGCTACAGACTAGGCAAAGTAGGCGACGTGGAAGTGAAGGAGAAGCTCGTTCTGGCGCTCAACGCCTTCCTCGATCCCATCCGCGAACGACGGGCCAAGTACGAATCGCAGCCGGGACTGTCCGACGAGGTAGTCTACGACGGCACCATGAAAATGCGCGAAGAGGCCCGGAGCACCCTGGCCGCCGCGAAGAAGGCGATGGGCATGAGCGCGGTATGGAATCGCATATCGCGCAAGGCCGAGGACGTGAAGAAGAAGAGGGAGAAGCGGTAGGGGGAGTACGGCCTGCACTCTCAGCCGCCCGCGCAATTCCCCATCATGGGTCGAGCGCCAATCCACTATGAGGCGCGGGGCCCCGCCTTCGAAAAACGGGGTATCTCGCCGGTCCTCGGCGTCGCGCCCTCCGGGCCGCTAGCCTGCGGAATGGCGAGCCCCCCATTTTTCGGGCGCCCCGCGCCGTATCTCAACCGGCGCTCGAGCTTCGCACACCAACCGCGCGGGCGGCGGCGGATTCATGAAGTGTTCTTGCCTATTCGCGGCTCCCCCTGCCTCCGAAGTCCTCGGAGAACCGCGGAACCGAAGGTTCCGCGCCGTGAAGGCGCTTTGCGCCTTCACGATACCCCCACTCGGGCGTACGCTTCGTGGTCGCCATCGCGGACGATGGGGGAAGGCTCTACGAGCGGACGGGTTACCTTGTTCGCTGCGTGCGGTCGGGGTATAAAGGCATAAGAAACCTAAACGCACGGGTTATCGGGAGCAGCCATGGCAAATCACATGGAAACACGAGGAAAGAGCACATCGGGCATCCCTCGGCTATGGTGAAGTCGATATAGCGAAAGTCATGTACTGCACCGAACAGCGAGTGACCGTGCTGGGAATGGGCAAGCTCGAAGATGGTCAAGCGCATGAGTTTACTTTTCCCCTTCCTCCAAGCCTCTCGGCGAGAAACGAGAGGCGGCGCCTCACAATAACTCTCGCCTGGTTCAGCCCGATCAATTGCGCGAGTCACGCTTATCGGATTGGGCAATTGTGGTATGAGCCCAGATATCCATTGGCCCCACATAGGATCGATGCTGATAATGACGCTGTGAGGCGAGGGACTGTCCAGCATGAGGTGCTGGAAGGTAGCTCCGCAGTCGACTACCAAGACGGTACGTCTCTCACTATTAAAATAAATTGCAGAGCAGACAGGAGCATCATGGATGCGCCTATCCGCTATGCCCTCGCCGTCACGCTGGAAGTTGCTGAAGGAATAGAGATCCCGATCTATACCGAGGTGCGAGATCGTATCAGAGTCCGGATACCAGTTGGAGGAGATACGGCGCTTTAGCCTTTCGGCGTTCGAACCCACCAAGCCTCCGTTTCCATGCGTCACAGTTTCCGATTTCTCAAGTATAATAGCGACTGAAATTAATATTGAGAGGAGACCATGCGCGTCGAAATCCGACCGGAGATTCTTCGTTGGGCGAGCGAGCGTTCCGGGATCGAAGAGGAGCTTATTGAGCACCGCTTCCCCAAGTTCCTCGACTGGATGAGCGGAGAGTCGCAGCCCACGCTCAAGCAGCTCGAGGATTTCGCCCGCTATACGAGAACGCCCATAGGCTATCTCTTCCTCCCCGCCCCTCCCGAGGAAGCACTTCCGATCCCCGATTTCCGCACGGTAGGGGCGGCTCGTGTACGGCGGCCGAGTCCCGACCTTCTCGAGACTATCTACATCTGCCAGCAGCGTCAGGAATGGTACCGGGACTTCGCCCGCGCCTCGGGGGAATTGCCCATCGCCTTTGTCGGATCGGCGAGCCTCCGGAGCGATGCGAGGAGCATAGCGTCCGAGATTCGTGTCGCAGTCGGTCTCGATATCGAGGAACGGCGCCGGTATCCCACCTGGATCGATGCCCTCCGCGGTTTCATCGGCCGCGCGGACGAGCTCGGGGTCCTCGTCATGTGCAGCGGAGTCGTCCTCAACAACAACAATCGCCGTCTCGATCCTGACGAATTCCGCGGTTTCGCCCTCTCGGATTCCCTCGCCCCCCTCGTCTTCATAAATGGAGCCGATACGAAGGCCGCCCAGATGTTCACGCTCGCCCACGAGCTCGCCCATCTGTGGCTCGGGGCTTCGGCCCTCTCCGACGTGCCGGCCTCCGTCTATCCGGATCACGAGGTCGAGCTCTGGTGCAACCGCATCGCAGCCGAGATCCTCGCGCCGCTCGCGGTTCTGAAGGACGAATACGACCCGAACGCGGAATTCGATCGCGAAACGCGTCGCCTGGCGAGGCATTTCAAGGTCAGCACGCTTGTCATCATCCGCAGGATCCTCGACCTGGGCGCGATCTCCCAGGAGCGATATTGGCACGAATACCAGGCCGAAGAGCTGAGACTTCGAGCTCTGCCGCGCCGGAACGGCGGCGACTTCTATCTCACGCAGGCGGCGCGCGTCAGCAAACGCTTCGCACGCGCCCTCGTCGCCAGTACTCTCGAAGGGCTGACGCTCCACAGAGAGGCTTTTAGCCTCCTCGGCCTTTCCAAGCTCGCGACGTTCCAGGAACTTGGACGAAGCCTTGGAGTGATCTAGAGATGGCGTACCTCCTCGATGCGAATGTCTTTATCCAGGCGAAGAATCTCCATTACGGCTTCGCGGTTCGCCGCGCTTCTCGATCGCGATGAAGATGAAGGGGAGCTCTGGCGCGGCAAGGTGCAGGCCTTCCGCAACCTCTATGCCTTTCTGAGTCAGATCATTCCATATCAGGACTCCGACCTCGAGAAGCTCTATGTCTTTCTTCGGCACCTAGCCCCAAAATTAAAAAACCGCAGGAGCGGAGCTGGGTACGATTTCGACGACGATGTGCGACTCGAATATTACCGACTCCAGAAAATCAATGAAGGTTCTATCGACCTAAAGGCCGGCGATGCGTCCTACGTCGACGGGCCCGCCGAGGTCGGCAGGCAGTGGGTGCATGAAGCCCCCCCTGCCCTTATCCCGGCTGATCGATATCGTAAACGAACGCTTCGGCACCGAATTCAACAAATCCGACCAGCTTTTCTTCGACCAGATCGTCGAGGCCGCGGTCATCGATGAGGGGCTGCAACAGGCAGCAGCAGCCAATCCCGGCGACAAGTTCGAGCTAGTCTTCAAGAATACGCTCGAGAACATATTCATCGAACGAATGGACCAGAATGAGGAGATATTCGCCAGATTCATGAACGATGCGGCCTTCCAAAAGATCGTCACGAGTTGGCTAGTCTCGGAGGCGTATAAGAAAATACGTTCCTCCTGATAGAGTACCCATATCAAACTAAATGCCGTCGGATCATCACGCGATCATTTGTAATCCTCATGTATTGAGGCGGTTCTTTTCATACTCCAGTATACCGTAGCCTCCGCGATGCAAAGGCTTCGAGCCCCTTCGTGCCACCTGCAGTCACAGCGTCCGCGCAACCTCGAAGACGGGCTCGAGGCGCGCCAGGGTCCGCGCATCGGTCGCGGTGTTCTCGACCAGGCTCAAGCCGACCATCCGCCTCGACGAGAGGAGCGCCCCGATCGAGCGGGCGAGCTCCCCGATGCGAAGCCCGCCGGGAGCGGGGCACTTGACGTTCAGGTAGTCCCTCGGATCGAGGACATCGAGGTCGACGTGGACGTAGAGCGGCGAGTCCTCCCAGCCCTTTGCGGCGGAAGCGGCGTCTACGCCCGAGAGGATCATGATGCTGCGCTCTTCGATATAGGCGGCCTCGGGCGAGTCGAGATCGCGGCACCCGACCAGGCGCAGAGCCGCAGGGTCGAGGGCGGCCCCGCCCGGCGAGATGCCCTCCTCGAGGTCGGGCTCGAGCAGGAAGCGCAGGGGCATGCCGTGGAAGTACGCACTCGGCGAACTCGCCGGCGAATTGAGGTCGCCGTGGGCGTCGAACCAGAGGAGCTTCAGATCGGGGTACCTTTCGAGCATGTGGCCGACGATCGCCACCTCGATGCCGCAGCCCCCGCCTATCGTGAACAGGCGCTCGGGCCGGAGCTCGGCGAGGATGCCCCGCGCTCGGGCCAGATGCCGGATGATGGTTTCGTAACCGACTATCCCGCGAGCTTTCGACGGACTGCAATCCGCATCTACCGGGATCTCCTCGAATGCGAACCGCGGAGCCAGATAGTCGCGCAGGGCACGAGCCCCGGCGTGGAGGGTCGGCGATAATCCGCCGTCAACCCATAGGGGAAAGTAGAGGTTCGTTCGTTCGCTCATGTCTTCGAACTATAGCCGACGGTGCATCGCCGGACCAGACGGCCGCTCCTTTTTGCGCGCGCTCCGGCTTCTTCGCCCGCCGAAACCGTTCAGACCCGGTACTTGGCGGTGAGGCCGGCCAGGAAGTTGCGGAGGAACTGATCGCCGCAGGGCCGATAGTTGGGGTGTCCCGGCCTCCTGAACAGAGCCGACAACTCGGCCTTCGATACCCCTACTCCGGCCAGGCGAAGAATGCCTATGATATCGTCGTCCTTCAGCTCCAGCGCTATCCGCAGCCTCTTCAGGATCTCGTTGTTCGACAGCCGAGTCCTCACCCGCGAGCGCCCCGCCGCCGCCTCGTCATCCCTCGGTCCTCTGCGGCTGATCACCAGGGCCTCGAGGAATTTGTCGACGAGGGAGTCGTCGCATTCGACGTAGCCGGCTTCGTCCTCTTTCTTGAAGATGCTTTCCAATTCTGTCTTCTCGATCTCGTAGCCGGCGAGCTTGAACAGCTCGCCGACCTTCAGGTCGGTGATGTTCAAGGCATATCTCAATCTTCTCAGCACGTCGTTGTTGTTCAATTCGATTCCTCGTGCGGCATGGATCGGCACTGCGCCGCGTATAGTCTACCAGCAGCGTGGGGACGAGGGCGATAGCCCGGGGCGGTCAGCGGAAATGTCGGAACTCGCTGCGGAGAGTGGACGGTCGATATCGAACTCGGCTCTCGAGCCTTCTTCGTCGGTCCCAATGCGGCAGGAACGATCGGGGCTGAAGCGTTGTCTCGTTGCAGCCAAGCACGTGACAATCGAAGGTCGGGCGACTCACGTGCTCTCCCGCCGGGGACCCGATGACGCCAAGGACGATCTTCGACTCACGCAAACGTATCTCGAACGGATAAGCTCGAACTGCGACTTTCGCTAGATTTACGATCTATTCAGTTCCTTCCGCTATCTCCATATCGTTCCCCAAGTGATCAAGAACCCCGATATTTTCGCAAGCGCCCGCGCCCCGGTCGATGACGACGTATCCGGTATCAAGTTCCTGGAACAAGTGGCCAAGACGAACGCCGGCGTGCGCCGCGCGCGTTTTTCGAAGAAGGATTGTCGCCGGCCGAGGCTGTACTCCCCATGACCACTCCGGCGATGGTCGATCAGCTCACACTATTCGAATGACCTTCAACATCGCAGTGGAAGACGACCTCGGCGAATCGGTAGCGAGGAAGATACTCGACTCGGAGGGATGCTTTGTAGCTCGAAGATTTCCCGATCGCGAAAGACTACGGGCATCGCCAGGGAAAGAGCACTTGGTAAAGAAAATCGCGGCGTACAATGCATCCTCCGCTATCGTTCCCTATCTTGATGATAATCGACCTGGATACATCGACCTGCGCGTCCCGAGGACTTGGCCGATCCCAAAGCCGCGCTGATTAACCTCGCGCGACGATCCCAATCGACCTACGCCGCACGCAGGGCCGCGATTTCGCTGATCGAAAAGAGTCCCTCGGCTTCGATGACGATGACCATGTGCTGCTCGAATCGGATGATCCCGCGGACATAGCGCTCCCAGAGGGCACCGCCTTCCGATCTCGCCGCCTCGACGTCCTTTTCATCGATAGTCACGACCTCGGACACCTCATCGACGAGGGCGCCGATCGTCAAGGTCTTCTTTTCGCCGTCCTCGACGGTAAAGACGATGATGCTCGCCCGGCCCCCATTGTCGGATGCCGGCAGGCCGAATTTTCGGCGCAGGTCGATGACGGGGATCACCCTTCCTCTGAGATCCATGACACCCTTCATATAATCGATCGGACTCGGGACGGCCGTAATGGCGCTATGTTCCACGACGGTCTCGACGATCTTGACGTCGACGGCGTACTCTGCGGCGTTCAGGTTGAAAGTCAGGTATTCCATCGCCCGCACCTCTCAAAATTCCTCGAAGTCGGAGTCCCTGCCGTCGCCGACGGGGACGATCGCCGTCTTGGCCAGAGCTCTTTCGAACTTTGCGCTGGCCGCCGGCTTCGCAATGGCCGCCCCGCCTGCGCGGTGGGCTGCCATGTCGGGCGCGTGGGCGATCTTCACCACCTGCTGCTTTGCCGCAGCAGCCGCTCCTTCGGTGTTTTTTATCTTGAAAAACGATATGGCCTCGGAAAGCTGTACCGACTGTCCCGAGAGCTCCTCCGCCATCGATGCCAGCTCCTCGCTCGCCGAGGCGTTCTGTTGGATGACCGTATCCAACTGTATCATGGCTTTCACTATCTGCTCGGCGCCCGCGCTTTGCTCCCTGGACGATGCGGATATCTCCTGAACCAGCTCCGCCGTCTTCCTGATATCGGGAATGATCTTCTGAATCATCTCGCCGGCGTTCGTCGCCGTCTCCACGGTGGTTTTCGAGAGATTCGTGATTTCGCCCGCGGCGTTCTGGCTGTGTTCCGCGAGCTTGCGCACTTCGCTCGCCACTACCGCGAAACCTCGGCCCACTTCTCCGGCCCTGGCGGCTTCTATCGCGGCGTTCAAAGCCAGGAGATTGGTCTGCCTGGCGATTTCCTCGATGACTCCGATCTTACCGGCAATCTCCTTCATGGCCGCCACGGAAGCGACTACGATCCTGCCGCCGTCCTCTCCGTCCGCCGCCGCCTTCTTGGCGATATTCTCGGTGGCCAGAGAGTTGTCCGTGTTCTGCTTGATCGTGGCGGTCATTTCCTCGACGGAGCTAGAGACCTCTTCGGCGCCTGCCGCCTGCTCCGTCGATCCCTGGCTCATCTGCTGCGCCGTGGTGCTGATCTGCTCGCTCCCCGAGGCCACCTGTGCGGCGGCCGTCTGTATTGCACCGACGATTTCTCGGAGCTTCACGGTCATGTTGAGGAGGGCGCGATAAATTCCCGTGGCCTTGTCCCGGTGGGAATCGTCGACGTCGAGGTCTCCCGCTGCCACCCGCTCTGCGATGGCGGCTATCTGTGCGGGCTCACCGCCGACGGTTTTCCTGACGGAGGACGAGAGATAGATGCCGAGAAGAACGCCGATGAGCATGGCGCCCGCTATGACCAAAAGGAGGCTGAGGACGCTCGACTCATAGAGCCGCTTGTTCGCCTCCGCCGCCGCCTGCGCATGATCTTCCTTGATTTTCTGAAGCTCCCCCATCACGTTGTCGAGTATGTCGATCTTGGTCCGCGCCTCGCCCATGGAGAGATCCACGGCGGCGGATTGTCGGTTGAGGTTTCCCTTGTCGGCGAGGGCGAAGACTTGGGTTGTTATCGGCAGCCACGCGTCATAGGCCGTTTTCACCTCGGCGTATTTCGCTTTGCCCTCATCGGTGTAGAAGAGAGGCTCCCCTTTGTCCAGCTCTGCCTTCGCCTGCGCCATGTAATCCTGCCAGTTCTTTTTGTATTTCGCCCTCTCGTCAAGCGAGCTCGAAAGGAGATAATTCTTTTCTGCCCGCGCCGCATAGATGGTGTCGGCCCCGGCTCCTTCGACGTAGTAGAGCCCCATCAACTCCCTCTGGTACATCATCTCGGAGTTCGCGTTGATGGCACTCATGTTCCTGAGCCCGACGAGGCCCACGATGAGCGAGAAAAGGGAGACACCCACAAAACCCGCGAGCAGCTTGGCACGTAGCGACATATACCCTCCGGTGGACATGAAGAGAAGACAATCGTAATTGTCGGGCCCAGTGTTCTGTGACCGCGATCTTGCTTTATTCGGGTTACATCAACTTAGGTCAGCCGGCGGCATCGCAGCGGGACAGCCTGGATACCCCGCACCCGCTGAGCTTAGCAGGGTATCGCAGCGACACAAGCCCTTCTTTAGTCTGGACTCCCCGTACAAAAGTACTAGCCGGCCGGTCAGGAAATCCTGATGTGTCGCTCGGCCAATGCGCGTATGAAGCCGAGCCGCGAATTGGTTCCGAGTTTTCGGAAAATAACCGTTAGATGACTTTTTACCGTGGACTCCGCGATGCCGAGCCTGAAGCCGATTTCTTTGGATGAGGCTCCGAGGGAGACGAGGCGGGCGATTTCGATCTGCCTCGGTGTGAACCCGAGACCCGCGAGGCTTTTCGTCTCCGATTTCGTCGAATAGCCCTCGAGCAGGGCGGCGAAATCCGAGACTAGGTTCCTGCCTCGGTCGAGGATACCCACGATCTCGGCCACGTGCGTCTCCTCGGAAGAGCGGTCCACAAGCATCGCGATGATGATCGCCAGCGAGCCGTCCGGCCTGAAGATGGGCAGACCGGTGAAATCGCAGAGCAAGGCGGGACCATCCCTGCGGGGGAACGGCAATCGCTCCCGGAAAATTCCCGCCGTGGCGTAGGCGTTGTCGGCCCGTGCCTCCAGAACTTCATTCCATCCGCGCTCTCCCCCGCCCATGGAGCAAGTCAAGAGGCGTCTCCCGACAACGTCTTCCCGTGCGAAGCCGAAAGTGCTCAGGGCGGCCTCATTGCAGTCGCGCACGGTCCGCGAAGAGCCGTCGATGATGAAAAGAGGGTCGGGGACCCCCCTGAGCATCCGATCTGCCAGACCGTTTGACGCATCGTCTATCCGGAAGATATCTTCTCTGCCGGATAAACGGCTGACCAGAAGGTATCCTTGAAACTCTTCGCCGTTATTCGACAGCGGACATAGGCTGAATCTGCGGGGGATTTTCCTGCGCGATCGAGTGAGAAAGATCGCCCGACCCTCTCGGCGATCTTTTGCCCCCCGGACGAATTTCGCCATCCACTTCCGCTGGTCCGCGGCGACGAGAGCCAAGAGATTCATTGCGGTAAGCTCGAGCTCGGGGTAGCCGAAAAAGACTACAGCACGACGATTCGCCTTTATTACTCGCAGACTGCGATCGAGAATAAGCACATCGTCATCGATGCAATCCAGCAATTCGAGGAGACCGAGGGATCGTACTGTTTCGTCTAACTTCATGGAACCAGATTCTATCGACGCGCCAGAGCAATGCAACTGCGCCGAAAAGTCTTTTTCTGCGACCGGGATATTGATCTATTGGGGTTATCTCAACACCGGTCGGCCGGCTGCATCGCAGCGAGACGGCCGGGATACCTCGCACTCGGACGAGCTTAGCAGGGTATCGCAACGACACAAGCCCTTCTTTGGTCTGGACTTCCCGTACGAAAGTACCGGGTCGCCGGTCAGGAAATCCTAATGTGTCGCTCGGTAAATATGCAAATGAAGCCGAGCCGAGTAGTGGTGCCGAGTTTGCGAAAAACAACCGTCAGATGGCTCTTCACCGTGGACTTGCTTCTGTTCAGGATACCCGCGGTCTCGGCCTTGCGCTCCGCCTCGGTCGCGTAGAGGCTCAAGAGACGTCGATGACGAATTTCGTCATCCTCTTTTGCTCGTCCGCGCCAACGATAGCCGGAAAATTCTTCGAAGGCTTGGCTTCGCATTCGCCCCGGTTTATTGGAAGTTGTACGAGAACGTCGCATGGGTCGGCCACTCTTCTCAAATGCCGCGGCAGAAGAGATTATTCTCGATTGATATGATGATATGAAGATTTTTATGGATGAAAAATAAGATCTTTTTCATCCATAAAACTCTCAAAACCGTACAGGAAAAATGTTCTCCGCCGTAATTTATAGTGAAAGCGAACGAATGGAGGACGTGATCATGGTACACGGCAAGACCCACGCGTATGCGATCCGGCTCAGATGGGAAGGCAATCTCGGCCGGGGCACAAAGGACTATACGGGATATGGCCGCGGCTTCCGAGTGAGCGTCGCCGGCAAGCCGGACATGGTCGGCTCGGCCGACCCGGCGTTTCGCGGCGACGCGGACAGGCACAATCCCGAGGAACTGCTGGTCATCGCGCTCAGTTCCTGTCACATGTTGAGCTACCTGGCTCTCTGCGCCCATGCAGGCATAAGCGTCGTCGAATACGGCGACGAGGCCGGCGGCGTGATGCGGACGACGCCGGAGGGGGGCGGTAGTTTCGAGTCGGTGACGCTCCGTCCCCGCGTGACCATCGTCGACACTGCTCGCGAAGCCGAAGCCATGGCGCTCCACGAGAGAGCCCATGCGCTTTGTTACATTGCAAGCTCCTGCAACTTCCCCGTGCTTCATCGGGCCGAGGTAATCTGTGTCTGAAGCGGAGGCTCAGGGCGCGAGACCGATCGTGGCGACGAATCCGCCCGGAGTCGGCTCGACCTTGAAGCTCGACACGGCTCCATTCCCGGCCGCCGCCGCGCGAGTGCGCTCGTGGATGAACGGCAGGAGAAATCCGCTCGCCGCGCCGATGGCCGCTCCCGCGACCACGTCGCTCAGGAAATGGTCGCCCGACATGACCCGAAGCGTCGAAACCGCTACGGCGAGGCCGAGCCCGGAGGCCCAGACCAGGGGCTTCAGGTTCGAATCCGGATAGAGTTTGTCGAAAACGACGCCGGTGAACACGGCCGCGGAAAAAGCGAGAGTGGCGTGGCTCGACGGGAAGGACATGGATATGTCGCTGTTCGAGAAGTCGGCGGGTGTCGATGTCGAGTATGCGTAGGGCCGATAGCGGACGATCGTCGACTTGAGGAGCGAGTCGACCGAGTAGGCGAGCTCCAGAGTCTCGGCGTACATGACGCCGATATCGAGCATCTCCCCCCCGCTCCTCCCGGGAAAGAGGATGAGGGGAAGCGCCGCCATGCCCAGGGCGAGATCGCTCCCCGCGTTGCTCAGTACGGCCGAGGGAGCGGAGGGGTAGGCTCGATCGAAAAAGGGTATCGCCGACGGATCGATTGCGGCCTTGTCCGGCGCCGGCTTCAGCGTCTGAAGGTAAAGGCTTCCGCCGTAGACGGCCAGACCGCCGGCGACGAGACTGCCGTCGAGGACGGGATCGAGGGCATAGGGAAAGAGCGGCGGAGGAACGGCGTTCGCGGCTCTCGCTGCAAAGGGCGCGACCATGGCGAGCACGACGACGAGGGAACGGGCGCGGGCATTTTTCATGCGATTCTCCAGTGGGATGGAGAATAACGACAGCTCCCGCTTGTGAGGCATGGGCAGGAGATAGTATTCTCGTGGGAATATTCTGGAACTTCCCGCCGAAAGGTCCCCGCCATGCCCTGGCTCGAGTTGCTCGTTCCGGCCCTCGTTCTCCTTTTGGCGACGCCCTGCGTCGCCGTCGCCTACGTTTATGCGCGCTCGTCGAACGAACCCTGGGGAAACGCGCTTCTCGGCTTCCTGGCGGCGGCGGCCGGCGTGTCCCTGCTCACTGCGGTGGGTATCTTCCTGCGCGCCTCGAGGATGGTCGAGACATTCTCCCTCTACTTCGTGGTGTGGAATCTCTCCTTCGTCGTTCTTGCGGTCGCGGCATATTTCGCGATCAAGACCGCGCGGCTCGTGGTGGGCTCCACGGTCACCGACCGTCTGCGCACCCTTTTCTGGTCGGGAACCACCCTCGCCTATATCGTAACGCTCGCGATAGCCGTCCGCGGGAAGGACGATCTCTACTTCCCTTACATAGGCGGGACCTACGCAGCCACCTCGCTCTACCTATTCGCCACGCTCAGCCTCGCCCTTCTCATCGTCCTGCGCGGCCGCAGTCGAATGACGCGGGACAACCTGGGAACGCTCAGCCGCTTTCTCCGCGTCTTCGCGCCTCTGGGATCGCTATTCTTCTTCGATGAACTGTTTCGCGCAACGGGCTGGATCGCTTTGCCTTGGATGCCCCTCCTTCCCCTGGCCCCCCTCTCTCTCTATGCCTTCGCAGCCTTCGAGCTCATCGGCCGCGTGCGGCGGGCCCAAGGCGCCCCCTCCGTCGCGGGGGCCGCCAGATCCTTCGAGGAACTGGCCCTGTCCATAGCCGGAAACTGCGAAGCCTCGCCCCTGACCCAGCGCGAACGGGAAGTGCTCCTCGAGCTTCTCAGGGGACGGAGCAACGCGGCCATCGCCGCGCGGCTCGGGATCTCTCCGAGTACGGTGAAGAACCACATCTACAGCATTTTCCAGAAGACCGGCGCCGGAAGCAGGAAGGAACTCTTCCTCTTCGCGGTGCGCACCGATTCCACGCCCTCCCCGCGCGATCCTCCTCAGTGAGCGTACCGATTCCCGCGGCTGCGGGATCGAATGCCTTATTGCTGTTATGGGCCATAATAGCCCTGCCCCGACGAGCCGCCTATGGTGCCGGCGAAGTCGGAGGCGCAGACGAGAGAGGGCCGCAGACGGCCGTCGAAGTAGTCCACTTCGGCGAGGCCCTTGAACGCCAGGAAAAAATCACAATTGAGCGGCTGGCTCGAGACGCGCAGTTTGTAGTTGCTGTCGTAATAGAAGGGGATCGCGTACCATTCCACGCCGGTCGCCAGTCCGTAGCCCAGCGATTGCGAGGGACCGAACATGCCGATGCGCGCCTTGATGGGCATGACCGCGAGGCCCCGGCCCGTGGGGTCGAAGTCCAGGTAGTAGAGCGCATCCAGACTCAGGCTCTCCGTGGCGGGAAAGTGCGCGAGCGAGAACATGGACGTGACGCCGACACCCACGCGCGCCCGGCTTATCCAGTAGAATTCGACGCCGAGGGCGGTCCTCCCGTTCAGCGGATCGACGGAGAAAACGAGCCCGCCCTCCATCGCCCCGGATCTGGTCGAATCGAGGTAGGCCGGCGGCAGAGCGAAGGCCCCCGCAGCGAGGAGCAGGGCCAGCACCACAAGGATCGTCCTCCGTCTCCTCATCCCATCCTCCCGCTACCGAAGATACATCGCACCGATCGGCACCAATCGTATCGCGATCGCATATCTCCTACAAGTCGCCGGGCCTTCGGCCGGGCTCGACCGTCGATTCGGTCGCCATATTGCAGGCGGAGACAGCTACATCGGGGCGGTCACCTCACTGCGACTAGCACAGGAATACGGACCGGAGCTCCTCGTCGCCCATCCGGGCGAGCCAGCTCTCCCCGGTAGAGACGCTCATCTCGGCGAGTTCGCGCTTCGAGCGGAGCATCGCGTCGATCTTTTCCTCGAAGGTGCCCGTCGTGATGAAGCGATGGACGAAGACCTTCCGCGTCTGGCCGATGCGGAAGGCGCGATCGGTGGCCTGATTTTCGACGGCAGGATTGAACCAGAGATCGTAGTGGATCACCCGGCTCGCCGCCGTCAGGTTGAGTCCGAGGCCGCCGGCCCTGAGGCTGACGAGGAACACGCGCCGGGCGGGATCGTTCTGGAACCTGTCGACCGCCGTGTCCCTCGCCGCCTTGCCCAAGCCGCCGTGGTATATGAGGGCGTCGACGCCCAGCTCCGCCATGAGGACGGAACGAAGCAGATTCAAGGTTTCCACGTATTGACTGAAGACGATGACCTTCTCCTGACCCGCGAGCACCTCTTCCAGAATCGAAAGGAGGAGCGCGCACTTGCCGGAGAGCGCCGCTTCGGGAGGGCTTTCCTTGTCGTAGACGCGGGGATGATCGCAGACCTGCTTGAGCGAGGTGATGAGCCTGAGGACCAGGGCGCTCCGGTCGAGGCCCGGCTCCAGGCGGTAAACCTCCTCGAGGTTCTTCCGCACGATGCTCTCGTAAAGGGCGGCCTGCTCCGTCGTGAGCTTCGCGTACTCGTCGATGCTCACCTTGGCAGGCAGATCGTCGATGATCGAAGAATCCGTCTTGAGACGTCGCATGAGGAAGGGCGCGGTGATTTTCCTGAGGAGTTCGGCCTTCGCCCGGTCGCGGTCGACCTCGATGGGAACGCGCCAGGTCCGTTTGAACTCCTCGCTCCCGCCGAGATAGCCCGGCAGGGAGAAATCGAAGAGCGACCGCAGGTCCTCGAGGCGGTTCTCGACGGGCGTGCCCGAAAGCGCCAGCTTGTAGTTCGCCGTGAGCGACTTGACCGCACGGGACTGCCGCGCCTGGGCGTTCTTGAGGAGGTGCGCCTCGTCGACGATCAGGAGAGAGAAGGGCTGTTCCCCCAGCTTCTTGGCATCTCGGACCGCGGTCTGATAGGTCGTCAGGAAAACCCGCGCGGCGCGGAAGAGGGTTCGGCCCCGGCCGTGGTATCGCGAGACGGAGATTCCGGGCGCGAAGCGTGCGAGCTCCCTCTCCCAGTTCGTGAGGAGAGCCGCGGGAGCGACGACGAGAACTCCGTCGCCGGCCAGACTCTCCTCCATGAGTCTCAGTATGACGGCGATGGCCTGCACGGTCTTTCCGAGCCCCATGTCGTCCGCGAGCACGCAGCCGAATCCGTTGTAGAAGTTGGAGCAGACCCAACGGTAGCCCCGCTCCTGGTAAGGGCGCAGGACGGCCGCGAGCCCCCGCGGCAGGGGCGTCTCGCGCTCGCGGAACAGCGAGGCGACGATCTCTTCGGCGTCGGACGAAAAAGTCGCATCGCCCGAGAGCCGGGCGGACAGTATCTCCAGGGCTCCCACGGTCTTCTTGGAGCGCGCAGCCTCGAAAATGCGGGCGGCCTCCTCCGGATCGATTGCGACGAAACCGTCCCTGAAACGCACGAGAGACTTTCCGCTCTTGACGAGGCGCTCGAATCTCTCGACGTCGATCACCTCGTCGCCTATGGCGATTCTCCAGTCGTAGTCGAGCATGCTCTCCAGATCGAGGTAGGAACGGAGCGAGCCCCCGCCTCTGGTCGTCACGCGGAGGACGAGACGGGGCGAAAGCGCACGGCGCAGACCCTTGGGCAGAACGACCTCCGCCCCGAGCCGCGAGAGAAGAGACGCGGCCTCGGAAAGAAAGGCGGCCAGGCGCTTTTCTTCCAGCAGAATGGAACCGAGCACGGTCAGCGATCTGATTTCCGGAAGATAGGCCGAGAGAGCCGCGGGCACGCGCAACACTTCACGGTCGCCGCGTTTTTTTGCGGCTGTGCGTAGAGGCACGGCGACCGCGTGATCTTCGGGCGCGGAGACGAGCATGACATCGAGCTTCATCGCAAAGGCCGGCTCCTCCGAGCCTCTCTTTTCCTCTATCGTGAAGCGGTACCGATAGGCGCCGAAGTCCAGGGACAGAACCGCAAGCCAGGAGTCGACGGCTGCCGCCAGGCCGCGCTCGCCCGGGCGGTCGATCCGAACGGCGCCGCCGCCGAAAAACAGCTCGATCATGTCCCGACGGGCCGCGCTCTCGCCCGTCGGGCGGAATTCGAGCGAGCGGACCCATTCGTCCAGAAGCGCGGCGGCGAGAAGGTTTACGGTGGCACGGCCGTCGGCCGGAAGACCAGCACGGCCGACGCGGCCGGAAGGGGCTTCCGGCCGGTACAGCCCCGGTTCTATGCGGGCAAGATCGTCCAATGCGCGATCGACATCCGCGGCGAGGGGAAGCGGTCGCCAGAGCGTACGGAGGACCTTGCCGTCGGGATACGCCGCGGGGGCGTAGGCGCCCGCCCTGCGGACGGCGCGCATGTGGCGGAAAAAATGAAAGAGGAAGCGATAGCCCGGATCGCCCGACTCGCTCGAAAAGCCGAGAAACAGTCTCGATGCCGCGAGAAGTTCCATCTTACGGACGTTTCCGTCGGGGAGCCGAACGGTGAGATGAGGTCGCCTCCCCGCCGCCAGGGGAAAGGCGGAATCGGCCCCTTCACGAACTGCGCCTCCGATGACGACTTCGTAGCGGGCCGACGAAAAGCGCAGTTCGGAGGTCACCCCTTCCGATTCCGAAGAAGAGTCCGAAGTCTCATCGGCGCGGACTTCCCCCGCGTCTTCGCGCTCGGCGCGGTGATAGAATTCCGCCAGCGCCAGGGAAAAATCGCCCGGAGCGAAGGCGGGCGCGGGCGGCAGCAGCGAAACGATCAGATTCACGTAACTCTCGAAGCATGGCGGTTCGGGACTCGGCTCCCCTGCGGCCGAGGCCCGGAAGATCGCGGCCATCGCGTCCGCCTTGGCGGCAGTCATCCTTCCGACCTTCACGAATCCGGCCGGAGCGTTTCTCGGTTCCACCGCGAAGGGCGGAAGAATATCCCGCTCGGGGACCATGCCGTATTTTTCGGCGAGATCGATGCCGCGAAGTCGGAACAGAACTCTCGGATCTCGATCGATCTCGCGGGCGAGCACGTAATGGACCGCCGCCGTGTGCCTGCAGGGATCTCCCCGATCGGGGCAGCTGCAGCTGCGTTTCATGGACGTCCACAAGCGCGGTATGAGCGAGACATTCCGCGCCTTGAGCCGTTCGATGAGCTCGGGCGGGGACTCGCCGGCCTCGATCCGCGCCAGCAACAGAGGATCGGCCTCGATGATTTCGTCGAGCATCGAGAGTTCGCGCTCTTTGAGAGGCGGGAAGGCGATCGTCACATCGTACAAAGGGTTCGATCGGCCTTTGACCTGGGCGACGACAAGCTTGGACTCCACCGCGAGCTCGAGCACCTTCCCCGTATCGGCGTAGCTCTTGCCGCGCGAAAGTCTGCCGTTTTCGTCGAAGCCGTCGAGGGCCTCCGCGAACCAGCGCCCCCATGGAGTGAGACCATAGTCGTATCCGCGTGTCATAGGTTCGATAATAGTGCAGGGCCCGTCTCGGCGGCGATGCCGTCGCCGCCTTTTTTTCGCGGTAGCCGACTCTTAGAATCGGCTACCGTGATATAGTACCCGTGCCCGAGCGCGGGCAAGGAAGGCGTAGATGTGCGGCATAGTATCCCTCACCTATAAAGACGACAATCCGGAGCTGGGGCGGGAGGCCTCGGCCCTTCTTCGGCGTTTGGAATACCGAGGCTACGACTCCACCGGAGCCTCCTTCATCGACGGGAAACGGAGCATCTCCCTCATGAAGAAAGTCGGGGCGCCGTCCAAGGTCTGCAAACTTCTGGGCATCGAGGAAAGTTCGGGACAGCGTTTCATAGGCCAGGTCCGCTGGGCGACCTACGGCGCAGTCACCGACGTCAACAGCCAGCCTCACCATGTCCGATGCAAGATCGAGATGGTCGGCGCGCACAACGGCAACATTTCGAACACCGACAGCCTCAAGGCCTGGCTTTCCTCGCGCGGTCACGCCGTCGTCTCCGACAACGACGGCGAGGTCATCGTCCACCTCGTCGAAGAGGGCTATGCCGCGAACAGGAACATCCCGGCCGAAGCTCTGGCCCTCATGCGTCGAGCCTTCGGCGCATCCGGACTCAAGGCTCCGCCGCCGGACGGCGTCCTGCTCATGGTCGACGCCATCCGCAAGGCGGAAGCGCTCGCGCAGGGCTCCTACGCCGCCGCCGTGGCCGATCCCCAGCTGCCCGGCGTGTTCGCCGTCAAGTCCGGATCGTCGCTCTACGCCGGGTTCGGCACCGACGCTCGAGGCGATTTCATCGTGGTCTCCTCCGATCTCACCTCCGTTCTGTCCAAAACGCGTTCGCTCATCCCCCTCGCCGAAGGAGAGGGCATCTGGTTCACCGAGCGCGACTACCTCGTGTTTTCCTTGAAAGGAGAGGCGACCTTCAGCAGGCCGCGACCCAGACGGTCCAAGCTCAACGTCCGCGACACCGCGCTCGACCCGCGCTTCAAGCACTACATGGAGCAGGAGATTCTGGGAGGGGCGCAGAATATCGAACGCATCCTGCGTTACTACTTCAAGGACCCCGCCGACGAAGGCCTGGCCGCGGCCTTCGAGGAGAAGCGGGAATTGTGCAAGGAGGCGACCGACCGCTGCGCCGAACTCGCCGACCGACCGGGCGACGAACGGCTCGCCGAGGGGGCGGAAGAGCTCCTCGCCGGTCCGACCTGGGCCGAGGCGACGGCCCGCGCCAACGCGGCCCGGGCCCGCTCGGGCATCCCGCCGCGATCGACGCTCTTCATCTCGGAGGAGCGGGAGCTCCTCGCCGATCTCGCCCGCGTGGCCCCATCGCGCCTCGCCGACCTTTCGCTCATGGACTCCATGTTCGTATGGCGCAAGCGCCGGGCGGTGACTCGCTACCTCGGCGAACTCGTCGGCGCGATGCGCGAAACGGAAAAATCGGGCGGGCGAATCTACATCGTCGCTTCCGGGACCTCGTATCATGCGGCGCTCACCGCGGCCTACTTCTTCGACGGCCTGGCGGGCCCGGCCGTCTATCCTTGCAATCCCGGAATGTTCCGTTCCATGTACTTCTCCACCCTCGGAGCCGGGGACCTGCTCCTCGGCGTCACGCAATCGGGCGAGACCAAGGACCTCGTCGACATTTTCCAGGACGCGGGAGAGCGGGTGAAGGGTCTCCAGCGCGCGTGCATCGTCAACAATGAAAACGGTCGCATACCGCAGGAGCTCTGCGATTTCTATCTGCCCATTCTCTGCGGCCCCGAGATCGCCGTCGCGGCGACCAAATCATTCCTCAATCAGATCGCCATCCTCTACGTGCTCGCGGCGAGCTTTTCCCTTCCGGCCTCCGAGATCGCGCGAAAGTTGCGCGCCGCGCAGAGCCTCATCGAAGAGACGATCCGCAGCTCGGCGGAGGCGCTCGACGAGGCTTCCGAGCGGCTCTTTCTGCGTCCTTCGATCCACATCCTCGGCACGGGGCTGATCGGACTCGCGAAGGAGGGGGCCCTCAAGATCCGCGAAGTCGTCCTGAACCACGCCGAGGGCTACGACGCCGCCGAGTTCAAGCACGGACCCAATACCATACTCGGCAAGAATACGATCTTCTCCGCGGACGACATCGCCGCGGCGCTCGGCGCCTACCGGGAAATTCTATCCGAAAATCCCGGCCTCGCCGAGCTCGAGCCGCTCGAACTGCTCGCGCGCCGCCCCGAAATTCTGGAAAGGCTTTTCCGCGGCTATCCCCTCGTATTCGTCTGTCCTCCGGAGAATCGCGACGTCAGGATCACGATCAGCCAGATACACACGCACAAGATCCGCGGCGCCGACATCCTCCTCGTGGCGGAAAGCGATCCCGACCTGTCCCTCGCCGTGCGCGGCAAGCCCACGGGCTACGATGCGTACTGGTCGCAGTACGTCGAGATACCCTCCACCGGCGATCCGCAGCTCTTTGTCTTCGCGGCCACGGTCGTGCTGCAGCTCCTCGCCTATCGTATGTCCGTGAAGAAGATGCACTGGCTCGACTCCCTCCACGTCGCCGACCACGGCGTCCATCCCGACGCGCCGAAAAACGTCAGCAAGTCGATTACGGTCGATTGAAGCGGCGCGTCGGGATGCCGAGGAAATCCGGCGAAGACCGCAGGGCTTCGCCGCCGCGAGGACACTTCGTGGCCTCGCGTGTGCCGAAAAACGTCAGCAAGTCGATTACGGTCGATTGAAGCGGCGCGTCGGGATGCCGAGACCGGTCTATACCGCCGTTCGGGCCTTGCGGTCCACCTTCCTTCGCATGAGCTCGGTCCGGAAAGCCTCCGCGTCTTCCCGGACCGCGCCCAGAATCTCTTTCGCCTTCAGAAAGTCCATCACCCGGAATCCTCCGAGGGGCGGCCGGAGATACATGGCCAGGCGCCGATCCGCGGCTCTCTGTTCCATGATGATCTTGCCCATGATCGCGTAGGCGCCGAAGAGGATTTCTATCCGCCCCGGATCGTGCGATTCCTCGGGTTCGGAGTCCCCGCCGACGTCTATGCCGACGACGAAATCCGTATCGTCGAGCAGGTCGAAGGGAACCGGATTGACCACCCCGCCGTCCACGAGAAGGCGGCCGCCGAAGGCGTAGGGCTCGAAGATCCCCGGGATCGAGATGCTCGCGCGTATGGCCGGAACCAGATCTCCCGTCTCGAAGACCACCTCTTCCCTGCGCCAGAAATCGGTCGCCACTATGCGAAGCGGTATGCGCAGCTCCTCGAAGCGCCGCACGGGCAGATTCTCGGCGATCCAGTTCTCGATCTTATGACCCTTGATGATCCCGGAGTCCCGCACTCCGGAAAAGTCGATGATCTTCGGAAGATCGCGGAGACCGATGCCCGTCGCCAGATCCCGTATCCCGGCGGCGGGCATCCCGGCGGCGTAGAACGCTCCGATGAGAGCGCCCATGCTGGAGCCCGCGATGCGCGAAACGCCGACGCGAAGCTGGTCCAGCACCTCGAGGTAGGCGATATGGGCGATGCCCCTCGCTCCCCCGGAACCCAGCGCAAGTCCGACTTTCATCGAGTCCTCCCAGCTAGACGAGAGTGAAGGCGGCCCCGAGCGCAGTCCCGTAGTCGGCCAGCTCGGGTATCGAAAAACGGGTGCCGTAGAGTTCGGACAGCCCGTCGAGAACCTGCCTGGCCATGGGAAGCTGCATGGATTTGCCCACCATGACGATATCGTCGCAGCGCTCCGCCCGAGCGGCCATTATCGCTATCATGCCGACGGTCTGGAAAACGAGATTGACCACGCCCGCGGCTATGTCCGCGCGCTCCGCCCCGTCCAGAATCTTCCCGAAATTGGACGCGGTAGCGTAGGCGGGCAGGGATCCGACCGTCGTGGCCGATATATCGCCTATCGTGAGATCGACCATTTCGAGCCTCCCCTCGCGCGAGGCCTCGACGAGGCCGTCGAAATCGGAGACGCCCGCCAGGCGCGAACCGAGGCCCAGCAGAGTGCCGCCGCCGACGCCCGAACCGCCGACGTGCCTGGCTTCCCTGCCCTCGGCGTGAACGAAGGCGGTGCCGGTGCCCACGCTGACCACCAAAGCGCGCGGCAGTCCCGAGAGTCTGAGGCCGCCGAGACCGATGGCCCTGAACTCGTCTACGGCCCGCGCCTCGATGCCGAGCACGTCGGGACCGAGGAACGACGCGCCCACGCCCGTGACGGCCAGGCGCTCGATATCCGAGATGCGCCTGCCCGCGGTCGCGAGAAATTTCCCCACGGCCCCCGCGGCCGAGGCCACGGGATCGCTCGCCCGAACCGTCACGCAGATCGGAGCGGACGAGCCCTCGACTCCGACTATTTTCGTCGTGCTGCCGCCGATATCGATGCCGACAATCATCCCGCCTCCATGGCCGCGCCCGTCCGATCGAGTTACGATGCCGATGTGCCCGTCGCCGGCTCAGGCCCTGCCGGCCCGCCCTTCGTCTCCCAGCCCCAGCGACTCGCGCGCGAAGCGCTCTAGAACGGGGCGGAGCGAGGGATCCGCGGCCGCGTCGCGCAGGATGGCCTCGAAATAGCCCGCCGGATCGCCGGTGTCCAGGCGTTCGCCCTCCGCGCGCGAGAAGGCCACGCGGTCCGCCGCGATCAGGCGATCGAGGGCGTAGGTGTGGAAGTATTCGCCGCTCGTATGCGAGCGCCATCCCTCCTCGAGCAGGTCGAAGAAATCCGGCGTATAGAGATACCGCCCTATCGAGATCTCGTGGCTGGGCTCCCGCCCCGCGGCCGGCTTCTCGACGAAGCCGCGGACCGACACGCCGTCGGCGCCGGGTTCCACGACCCCGTAGCGCGAGACGTCGCCCGGCTCGTGGACCGTGGCCATGACGCACTTGCCCGTCCGCTCGTGGACCTCGGCGAGCTGGAGCGCGAGGGGTCGGGCGCCGAGGACCAGATCGTCGGGATAGGCGACGACGCAGACATCGCTGCCGACGAGAGGCTTCACCTGGAGCAGGGCGTGCCCCGTGCCCCGCATCTCGGTCTGCCGCACGAAGGACATGCGGACTTCCGGCGGAGCGATGGAAGCGAGGCGCTCGGCCTTGCCCTCGCGGCGAAACAGCTCCTCGAGCTCGATCTCGCGGTCGAAGTAGTCCTCGAGCGCCTTTTTTCTCCGCGAAGTTACGACGATGATGTCGCGGATGCCCGCGGAGACGAACTCGTCGACGATGTACGCTATCGCGGGCTTTGTTCCCACGGGCAGAAGTTCCTTCGGGACCGTCTTCGTGACGGGAAGGAAGCGTGTGCCGTAGCCGGCCGCGACGATGACGCCTTTCATGGCGCCATCCTAACGCGTCGACGCGTCGATGGGCAACACCGGATGCGCCGGCCGTATTTTCAGGGGCGGGCCCTGAAACCCAGACAGTCGCCCACCACGCGCTGCCGTCCGGGCACGCCGCTGTCGATGGGTACGTTGACGATCCGCGGCGGCGAGTTTCCCCGACGGAGGGCCATCGCGGAAGAGCCGCCCCCGTCCAGACAGAGTCCGTCCGCCGCGCCGAGCCAGGCGAGCCAGGCCCCGGTCTCGCGCTCGGTGAGGCCGACGCTGCCGCGGCGGCGTCCGTCTGCCACGAGGAGGTAGAGGAGCCGGCCGCCTTCCGAGACGCCGGCCGCCGTGCGCGGAGCGCGCCTCAGGCTTCTTCCGACGAGCGCTCCCGATTCCAGAACGACGTAGAAGCCGCCTATCGCATCCCGGATGCCGCTAAGATCGAGAAGTCCGGACTGGCCGACGACCCTCGCCCCTCCCGCCCGGGGAAAGACGAGGGCCGCATAGCGCGGATCGGGAGGAGAGACGAGACGCCCTTCCGAGATCGACAGTCCCGTCAAGGTCAGCGTCTCGCCCTCCGCGGCGAACGAGGGCGAGAAGGGGCCGCCGTTCACCGCGGCGACGCAGCCGAACTCGGAGGCGAAGGAGCCGACGGTTAGCCCGCGCGTCTTCCCGAGCGGGCCGAGAGGAGGCGTCACTACCGTCTCGACGCCCTGCGCACCGAAGTCGATCCGCAGGGCGTGGACCTGGAGGGGAGGAGAGGGCAGGTCGTATTTCGCGTACTCGATGCCCCGAGCGAGCCTTTCCCACGAGGGAGCCGAGCCCGCCAGCGGAAGGACCGGAACCTCCGGCCCGGGCAGAGTCGCGCACGAGGCGAGCGCGAGAAGGGCGAGAAGGACGAAAACGCGGCGCACGGCTCTCCTTAAGGATCAGGAGCGCCTTATGCGAACGATGACTTCGCTCGCGTCTTCGTCGGCCCAGACGAGGACCAGCGAATCCTTGCCGTCGATGTCGATCCGCGCCCCCTCGACGTCGACGTGGAAGCCGTGCGGAAACTGCAGCGTGGGCACGAATATTTCGGTCGGCGCCGAAACGGCGTGATCCGGAACGTAGCGGAAACGAAAATCGCCGCGGCGGCGGTCGAAGCGCATCTCCAGCGGATCTCCGGCGGTCGCCCGCACGAAGGGCCTCACGAAACCGCGGAGAGCCCTGCCTCCCGAGTCGCGCTTGTCGCCCGTCTCGGAGCGGCCGGAGCTGGCCTCGTCGCGGCAGTAGACCGAAAGGTCCTCGCCGTTCCACATGTCGCCGCGCTCGTGGCTATTGCCCGCGCTGTAATTCCAGAGAGTCGCGTCGAGCAGGTTCGCGTCGAGCGCGTCGTAGTATGCCGAAAGGGCGTTCTCGTGCACGCGGTAGTCGCCCTTCTCCCGGTAGGCGCGCCGCCGGTTGATGTCGAAGGGGAGGCCGAACTCGCCCAGGAGAGTGGGTATACCGCCCATCGCGTCGCGGGCATGGTCGCGGATCCGCCGCAGCGCCTCCTCGAAGTGCCGTCTCACCCGGCGATACCCGAAATGAACGCGATCGGTTTCGGTGTCGTAGGCCAGAAAGCCCGTCCAGATCTTCGAGAAAAGCGTCAGTCCGTCGTACCAGTGGGTCGCGTTCACCACGGCCCCGTCGCCGGGCGCCCTCTCCCAGGCGGGACGGCCGCCTTCCGGGACGCCTTCGACGAAGACGGCGAAGCTCCGCGCGCGCTCGGAAACCGAGCGAATCCGCCCGATGAAGCGCCTCACGAAGGGCACGAGGAAGTCGCGCGAAAAGTCCACCGAGCGGCCCTCGACTTCGGCGAAGCGACCCGGATCGAGCAGCCTGGGCTTCCCTTCCGCCGTTTCCCAGACGCCCGCGCGTTTCCACAGACAGTCCGCGCCCTCTTTCCAGGCCCCCAGGCCGGAACGGCCCAGCCGCCTCCGCCCCACCACCCCCTGCCCGAAGCCTTTTATCCCGTAGAAGTCCACGTCGACGGGAAAGCCGGATCCTGCGAGCATCGCCTCCCAGGGTGTGGGCATCGGCCCGACCTTGCTGAGCGTCCGCTCCAGGCGCGACAGGTCCCCGTGTCCGATGAAGCCGGCCGATGGTTCGTTGAGACTGTCGAAACCCACGACGTGCTCGAAGGGAGCGAGACGTTCCGCCACACGCTCCATCGCGGCGATGAATCGCTCCTGGAGGAAACCCTGGAGCGAAGAACCGTCCTCCGCCGCGATGCCCGGGGCGAAGGCGTCGCCCGCGTAGAACAGCGTGAACATCGTGGCGCAGCCCAGGCGGTTGTAGTTGGCCGGCCAGATCATCCGTGGGAAAGGATCGCCCTGCTCCTGATGGACGATCGCCGCGCCGGAGGCATGGAGCCGTTCGGGCTCGAAGCCCGCCGCCTCGAGAGTCCAGATCGGAGCCCCGTCTCCGCCCGTCCAGCGGCTCCATGCATCCTGATGGGGATCGACGAAGAGCGAAAGGCCGTATTCGCCGGCCTTGGCCGCGATCGCTTCGATGTAGTCGAGGTAAGCCTCGTCGTAGATGCCGGGGCCGTCGTGCTCGACCGCCTCCCATGTCACGAGAAAACGGAGGAAGTTCATGCCCCAGCGCTTCAGGCGGCCGAAGTGCTCGTCCGCCTCCTCGAGGGGGAAGGGGCGGCCCACGAAGGACACGCCCTGCCGCCTGTAGAAGCCTTCGCGCAGGTGAGTGGCGCCCGCCGGCCGAACCGGTATCTTGCTGTCGCCGCCGAGATTCACGCCGCGAAGCATCATGCGCCGGTCTTCCGCGTCCCGCCATCGATCACCTATAATACGCATGGACGCCTCCCCGACCGACTATAGCTCCCGGTCCCAGGAGTCGACAATAGCATGTAGTCCGGGGCTTTTTCATGGAGGTGAGGATGATGGATCGAAACGACGTCAACGGTCGCGTTCTTTTCGAGGAAGGGAATCATAAATTCGTCTGGCTCGGCGCGGATCAGGACTATCGCAAGGGCGTGGTCCAGACCATGCAGTACCTCATCATCGACGGCAACAAGGGCTGGCTGCTCGATCCGGGCGGCGTGCACCTTTTTTCGCGCGTCGTGGCCACGGCGAGCCGTTACATATCGATAGATCGAATCGAGGGCATTTTCTTCTCCCATCAGGATCCCGATGTCTCCTCCGGCATAGCCCTGTGGCTCGGCGTCACTCCGTCGAAGATCTACATCGCTTCCCTGTGGCTCCGCTTCCTGCCGCATTTCGGCATCATCGACGCAGGGAGGGTGGCGGCCATCGAGGATTCGCCGAAGGGAATAACCCTGCCTTCGGGGGCGAAGCTTTCCTTCGTGCCCAGCCATTTTCTCCATTCCCCGGGAGCCTGGTCGCTCTACGACGAACGGGCGAAAATTCTCTTTTCGGGCGACATCGGAGCCGCGGTATTCCCCGATGGGGCGGAAACCCTCTTCATCGACGACTTCGCCGCGGCGCGGCCGCACATCGAGCCCTTCCACAAGCGCGTGATGGCCGGCAATGCGCCCGCTCGACGCTGGTCCGAGATCGTCTCGACCCTGAAACCGGACATGATCGCCCCCCAGCACGGAGGCATCTATCGCGGAAAGGCGGTAGGCGATTTCCTGGCCTGGTTCTCCGCGCTGCGCTGCGGCACGGATCTCCTCGACGAAACCTACAAGGTGTGAGGCCCGAGATGACGGAAGAAATCGTCGATAATTACCGGGTGGCGGTGGAGCGCTTCACCGTCGGCTACAACAAGTCCGTCGTGCTGTCGACGGTCACGAACCGCTCGCTCGAATTGCTCGAGAATTCCATCGAGGGTATAGAGTCTTCGTTCGACTCGATCGTGGCCGCCTTCGAAGAGATCCGCGCGACCAGCCAGAGCACGTCGGCCAACGCCGAGAGCATCGACTCTCAGATGACCGAGATACTCGTCAAGAACGCGAGCATGGACACGGGGGTCGGCAAGCGCATGGAAGAGGTCGAGCATGCGGCCGAGGACGCTCGCCGCATCGGAAGCCTTTTCAAGGATCTGCAGGACAAGACATCCAAGATCACCGAGGTGACCGGCTCCATCCGCGACGTGTCGGATCGCACGAACGTCCTGGCCATCAACGCGTCGATAGAAGCCGCGCGCGCCGGATCGGTCGGCAAGGGCTTCCGCATCATCGCGAACGAGGTGCGAACCCTGGCCGGTCAGACGGGCGATTTCGCCAAGCAGATCGAATCGACGATCGGCGAATTCAAAGGCTCCGTTCAGGCCATCGACGAGCGTATGCACGGCTTCCTCGACCTGCTCGAGCGCTTCCGCGTCTCCTTCGCGGAGGTGCTCGCCAATTTCCAGGAAAACGCGGAGAGCATCGAAAAGGTCGGGCACTTCCTTTCCGAAATATCCGGGTCGATCAAAGAAGAGAGTCAGGCGCTCACCGAAGGGCTGGGCTCCCTCGAGAGCATTTCGATGGGGATGAAGGACACGCACGCCGTGTTCCATTCTCTCGCGGCGAGCCATTCCTTCCTCGACGGACTCCTTGCGCGGCGCTCATGACCGGACCGACCGGGCGCAGACCTCTCGTCGTCGTCACGGACGATCGCTTCGGTGACGCCGATATAGAGCGGGAGCTCCTCGAGAGCGCCGGAGTCGAGCTGCTCGTCGCGAAGTGCCGCAGTTCGGGAGACGTGGCGGCCGCCGGCGGCGAAGCCGACGGTCTCCTGGTCAACCTGGCCCCGGTGGACGCGGCTGCGATCGAAGCTCTCCCCCGCTGCCGCGTGATCTCCCGCTACGGTGCGGGGCTCGACAACATCGACGTGGAGGCCGCTCACAGGCACGGCATCGCCGTGACGAGCGTTTCGGGCTACTGCGACATCGAAGTGGCGGAGCACGCCCTGGGCCTCATCTTCGCCTGCGCGCGCGGCATCGCCGGAAGGGACCGCGGAATACGCGAGGGAGCCTGGGACATCCGTCCATACGGCCGCCGGATAGCCGGCACGAGGCTCGGCATCCTCGGATTCGGCGGCACGGCGCGCGAGCTCGCCAGGGCGTCCCTTTCTCTGGGCTTTCGCGACATTCTGGTGTGGAGTCCGCACATCTCGGCCGAACGCATCGCCGCAGGGCTCGGCAGCGCGCGTTCGTCGTTCGGAACTTCGGTGCGGCCGGCCGGTTTCGACGAGCTCATTTCGACCTCGGACTGGATATCCCTTCACCTGCCGCTGAAAGCCGAAACGCGGGGGCTTTTCGGCGCCGGCCGGATCGCCGCCATGAGGAGGGACGCGGTGATCGTGAACGTCTCGCGCGGGGGGCTGATCGACGAGGAGGCGCTCTGCTCGGCCCTGGCGGGGGGCAGGCTCGGGGGAGCCGGTCTCGATGTCTTCGCCGCGGAGCCTCTGCCCGCGGGTTCGAGGCTGCGTTCGCTGCCGAACGTGGTGCTCAGCGACCACTCGGCCTATGCCTCGCGCGAGTCGATAACCGAGCTCAGACGCCGCGCGGCGGAAAACGCACTGCGCGGGCTCCGGGATACCGCCTTCAGCGCTGAGAAGGAACGGTGATGACCGAGACGACTCGGCCTTCGTCCGTCGCGGCCTTCACGCCGTTCAGGGGATCCGGAACATAGTCGCCGCGATAGACGAAATCGTAGTAGTGCCGCCCCGGCGTCAGGGGCAGGCTCAGCTCGTAGAGGCCGGGTCTGGTTTCGGACATTTCATAGATGAAGGGGTCCCAATCGTTGAAATCGCCGCTCACCGTGACGAGTTCGCCCGGCGCTCCCTGGAAGACGAAGTGGGCCGTGCGTCCATCCGAACCGAGTATCCTATACAGGCCGAGATGCAGATCGCTCAGATAGGGCACGTCCGCTATGGAAAGGGCCGCACCCGTCTCCGGATCGTTCGCGCGGCGGGGGTTGCTGGAATCGAAAGTCCAGACCCCGTCGATGACGAGACGATAGACGAGGGGGGCGCTGCGTTTGAGCGGGATGGGGTAAGCCAGGACGAAGACGCCCTGTCGATTGCGCGCGAAGGGATGTATGACGGCGAAGCCCTCGTGCGCGAAAGCCGCGCCGACGAATCGATAGGGGCCGAAGGCCGACAGGACGAGCCTGTCCTCGAAGACCTGGGGAGCCTCCGCGGCGGTCATCCCGGCCAGCTTGAGATGGAGGGGAAGAGGATTCGCGGCGTCGGGCCCGCGGGTAACGAGCATGCCGGTCGCTTCCGCGACGAGGGCCACGGGCAGGGCCGCCGCGGCGAGTACAATGGATGCGATGAGACGTTTCATGGTCGTATCGATACTATCGGCGCGCCCGGCCCGGGACCTCAAGCGGTTTTCCTTCACAAACGCGCGGAACGTCCGTTAATATAGGGTAGGATCCCCATGCCGCGGCTTCAGGACATCGAACGCTTCAAGCAAGATCTCGCCGCCCTCTCGCGCGAGGCCGAAATCCTCGCCCGATGGGGCGAGGTCCCCGATGATATACCGCCGCCCGAAGACGCCGCGGAACTCCCCGAAGAGCCGTCCGCCCCGGAGACCGCCGCCGGCCGGCCGGTTCCCGCCGCTCGGCCGTCGGCCGAGGCGCCGCAGCAGCCCGACGAAGGCCTCCCTCCCGATTTCGCGACCCTCCTCGAGAATCTTCCCCTCGAAGAAGAAGGCCCGGGCTCTCCGGACGCGGAAGGCCCGATCGGCGGCGAGGCCGCCGGGGGAGCCGAGGAACTCGGCGAATTGCCCGGTGAGTTCGAGGAGCCGGCGTCCGAACCCGAAGAAGCCCCGGCAGAGGAGAGCGCCTTCGAGCTCGGCGATTTCACGCCTCTCGAGCCCGAGAATCTCGAAGCCGCGGAACGGGCGGCCGAAACGGACTCTCCCATCGAGGACTTGGAAATCCCCGATCTGGGCGATTTCGATTTCGGCACGGAAGGCGAAGCCGCTCCGACGCCCGAGGTCGAAGAGTTCTCGATTCCCGAAATGGGCGGCGAAACGGAGACTCCGACGGAGGGCGGAGTCGAGGAAAATGAGGGCTTCGCCCTAGGCGAGACGGCCGGTCCCGGCGCGGGATTCGAAGCCGGCCCCGGCGAAGGCCGGGGCAAAGCGGAAAAGCTCGACACCTTCGAGTCTTTTTCGTTCGAGGAAGGCCAGGAAGCCGAGCCGAGCCTCGGCTCGGATCTCGACGCGGAAATCGCCGCTCTCGAAGCGCAGGCGCCTCCCGGTGAAACCTTCGCGTTGGACCAGGACTGGGCCGGTCTGGGCGGCGAAACCGCGGCTCAGCGGCAAAGACCGCAGGCCGGCCCCGCGCGCCCCCTTCCGCAGCGTCCCGAGGAGAAGACGAAACCGGTGGCGCTCAGCGAGGCGCAGGTCGATCGACTGCAGGACGCTCTCCTCTCCTACCCGCTCAACCTTCGCGTGGCGATCGAAGATATCCTGGCGAACGAAAAGGGCGGCGAAGCCCAGCAGTCCAGACTCATCTGGGCCATGGTCGAAGACGCATCAGCCGAGAGTGCGGCCCTCCTCGCGGGCAGGATTCTCAAGCGCAGGATCGAAATACCCCGCGGCTATGAAAAAAGGACCGGAGCGGCGGTAGAGGCCGAGAAGAACAGCCTGCGCTATATCTTCGTCCATACCGTCATACCGGTGCTGCGGGTCGGCTTCCTCGCGGCCTTGGGCGTAATCGCGCTCGGTTGGCTGGGCTGGAGATTCGTCTACACGCCTCTCGCCGCCGACGCGCTCTACCGCTCCGGCTACCATCGTATCGCGGAAGACCGCTACCCCGAGGCCGAGGAGGACTTCGCCCGGGCCGCAGCGATGCACGAGTTCACAGCCTGGTACTACCGTTACGCCGAAGCCTACGCGGCCAAGCGGCAATACATACTGGCCGAAAAAAAATACGCATCGCTCGTCGAGCTGCATCCGCGGGAACGCAGGGCCATCCTGGACTGGGCCCGGCTCGAGCAAACGCAGCTGAAGTACGAGGAGGCCGTGCAGGTTCTCGTGGGAGTGTCGCAACCCCTGTATCGACAGGCGCCGACCGAAGAGCAGCGCGGCAAATCGGGTCTGCTTTCCTGGGACTACTTCGATCGGGAAGGGCTTCTTCTCCTGGGCGACATCTACCTCGACTGGGCCGACGAGGACGCTTCGAAATTCGAAGATGCCCGCAGGACCTACGCCACGCTCATCGATCGCTACGGCTTCAAGGATATCTACCTCGAACGGATGCTCCTGTATTTCATCCGCTCCGACGGAAGTCCGGGACCCGGAGGAACGCCTCGCAACAATCTTTCGGACATTCTCGCTCTCAAGAAGCACTTTCTCGGCGAGCGGAGGGACCCACTCTCGGCCCGAGCGATGGCCGAGCTGGGCGGCTATCTCATCGACCGCAATCTCCTGGACGATGTGCGCGCCCTGCTCCTCGCCGCTGCTAAGAAAGATCCGGCCCTACCCGAAGCGCACTACGAGCTCGTCCGCTATTTCCGGCAGGCCGACATGCCGAACGAAGAGCGCATCGCCCTCGACAACGCCGTGAAAACCTTCGCGGCCCAGCAGATCCTGGGTTCCCGCCGCACGGCCATGTACATCGAAAGCCTCATCTGGAGAGGCCGCTACCGCGCCGCGGCTCGCGAGTGGATAGGCGCGGAACAGGATTTCACCGCCGCCGCGGCCATGTACGAAGAGGCCCTCGAGCTGCAGAGGGTCAAGAAGCAGCCGCGCTTCGGGGAAGCCTACGCCGGGCTCGCGGAAGTGGCCTTCTGGCAGCGAGACGATCTCGACTCGGCCTTGTCTTTCCTCGAAAGGGCGGCCGACTCGGGATATGACACCCCGGCGACCCGCTATCGGCGGGGATATATTCTCTACCGGGAGGGACGCTTCGCCGATTCGCTCGAGCAGTTCTATCGGGCCGGCGCGGAGGGGAACGAAAGTCCCTACCTCGACTTCGCCTTCGGCAGCGCGCTGTTCGAACGCGGCGATTACCTATCTGCCGAGGGTTATTTCCGCCGCGTCGCGGCCGCGACGGCGGTGCTGTACGCGCAGATAGACCTTCCCCAGCCGGGACAGCGCGCTTCGCAGGCCGAGATACTGGAACTGCTCATGAAGGCGGACGACAACCTCGGAGCTTCGCTTCTCCGCTCCTCCGTCATGGTGGGCGACCCCAGGCGTCGAGCCGAAGCCGCGACGGACCTCACGGCCTCGGCTCGGCTCCACGATGAGCTGGTCGGATCCGGCGTCTGGCTCGCGGAGCCGCGGGACCTGGCATCGCTCAATCTGGCGCAGGCGGTCCGGGGGCCCGACGAAACCGCTCCCCTCATATATACCGGGATCGAACCATCCATGGATTTCCCGAGACGCGGCCTCGCGGAGCTGGCCTTCGACCAGGAGCTGAGGGCCGCCCAGGCCGGGAAGCCGGCCGGACAATAGGGTCATCAGAGTCCCCGATAGCCGCGTCCGGGCGGCAGCGGGCCCTCTGGGCGACGGGACCTTTCAGAAGCCCGACACCCTGTTCCTTCCCGATCGCTTCGAGATGTAGAGATATTTGTCGGCCCGATCCAGGAGGTTCTCCAGCCTGTCGTTGTTCTGAATACTCGCCACGCCGATGCTGATGGTCACCTGCCAGGGAACCATCTCGAAGCCATGGGAGGCGACCTCGTCCCGGATGCGGTTAGCGATGTTCTGCACGAGCTCGGAATCGGCCTGGACCAGATACACGACGAATTCCTCTCCCCCGTAACGAACGACGAAATCGCTGGCCCGCACACAGTCCTGGAGTATCGTCGCGATCTCCTTGAGAACTTCGTCTCCGGCCGCGTGACCGAGCGTGTCGTTGACCCTTTTGAAGTGGTCTATGTCGATCATGAGGGCGTGGAACTGTTCATGGTAGCGAATCGCGCGATTGAAGAGTTTTTGACCCGTTTCCTGCGCGTAGCGGCGGTTGAAGAGACCGGTGAGACCGTCGTGGAAGGATAGATCCCATAGCTCCTTGTTCTCGCGTTCGAGATATTGAAGCCGCTCTTCGCCCGGCGTCACCGTGCCGCGGATGGTGGCGGTGACGACCATACCCATCACCGTGGCTGCGACGATGGTCGTCGTGGCGTCGATGTCGAACGGATTGCGGAGCAGGAGGACGCCTATCGACAACGCGATTGCCGAGGGGGGGATCGCGGCAAAGACGAAGCGCCTGTCCTTCCATGCCAGAAGCGAAGAGCTTATAACGCCGAAAACGAATATCCAGGCGCCCCCGCCCGAAGCCAGATCGACGTAGGTCGCCGCAACCGACCACGCGAGAACCAGCGCGGCGCGCAGAGTGGGCGAGGCGAGAAAAGTGAACGCCGAACGCCCCCGACGAAGATTCATACGACCGAGAAAAGTGATGCCGGCTCCGACCGCGAGCAGTACCGGGAGCGCGAGGCGAACGCCGTCCAGCCATGTCCTCGGCGAAGGGCCGGTATGCAGGACGACCCTTCCGGCCAGTGCCAACGCGGCGGCGACGGCGATGAAAAACGCGATCAGCGGCTGACGATATGCGGCACGCGGCATGCGGATCTCCGGATCGAAGATATCTTCACGGCGACGAAGCCTGCGAAATCGATGCTGCGTCGGGAATGAGACTCCTTCACGCGTTTCCCAGATGGAACGCGGCACCGACATAATGCTAGTGTGAGATTGCCGACGAGGGGAATATTCGATAGACAAAAAGCCGGTCGATGGGCGATACTGGATTTGAACCAGTGACTTCTACCGTGTGAAGGTAGCACTCTCCCGCTGAGTTAATCGCCCATCGATAGGCCTCGGTCTGCGCGGCTTGGCCGGAAAGGGATACTATCACCGGCCCCATGGGCTGTCAATATCGGCCATTTTCCAAAAACGTCCGCCGGACACGTAGAATTTTTCATACAGCCGCGACGAAGCATGACTTTCGCTCGACGAAGCGGGCTTGTCCGGCAAGAACTTATCGAAACGACCCTTCGCTCTTGCATTTGGCCTGCTTCTTGCATTAGCATACCAATGGAAAGTGATTCATGGACAGAACACTGACACTTGGGCGCGAAAACACGCTCGTCGGCGGACGTTCCATCACGGACGAGATCCGCATCGAGTTCCTCAGAAAAGGATTGCATCTCCTCATAGCCTTCGTTCCCAGTCTGGCGGCGATCAGCATCGAATACACCGTCGTCCTGCTTTCGCTGGGTGTCATCTTCTATGCCGCCTGCGAAACTCTGCGCATTCGAGGCGTCCCGGTGCCGTTCGTCTCCCGGGTCACCTCGATGGCTGCGCGCCAGAGAGATGCGGGCAGATTCGTGCTCGGCCCCGTCACTCTCGGCTTGGGCGCTCTCCTCGCCCTTCTGCTCTACCCCAATCCCGCCGCGTCCATCGCCGTCTACGCGCTCGCCTTCGGAGATGGTCTTTCCAGCCTGGTCGGGAAGACCTTCGGGACGATCCGGCTTCCCTTTACCGGAGGCAAGTCCCTCGAGGGGAGCCTAACCTGTCTGGCCGCGGTGTTTCTCTCCTCTCTGGCCCTTACGGGCAACCCCCTGCGATCTTTCCTCATAGCCGTGGCAGCCGCGGTCGTCGAAGCGGCTCCGACCAGGGACATGGACAATCTCATCCTGCCCGTGTTCACCGGCGCGGCGGCGATGCTGCTGGCCTAGCCGTCCCGGATTCGTCACTGCCAGAGATAGTAGCTGTGGAGCCTGGAGACGAATAGCGCCGAGCCGGCCGCGAGAAGAACGAACCCGACCACGATCAGATAGGGATTCCACATAAAGATCAGCAGGTAATGCCCGACGAGAAAAGCGGCGCAGCCGAGGGCCGCAGCTCGATAGGCCGGCTCAGCGGTCGCATGGGCCGCGTATAGAAAATTGGCTACCGTCACGACACCCGCGACGATGCCCAGGCCGAGGTTCAGGCGGACATATCCCGCCCTGAGCTCGAGGGTCGACGAGAAAGAGCCGGTATCGATCGGCATGGACGCCGCGAGCGCGAAGGCGATCGCCAGACAGAGCGCGGCCACCGTCCCGATCTTTTCATTGTGGAAGCCGGCGGCGTAGAGTCCGGAGAGAAAGAGCGAAAAATAGCCGGAATAGCGCGTAAACACGAGCGCCTTGGCCGAAAGGATCTGGAGCGACAGCGAGCCTCCGTCGACGGCCAGACCATAGAGGACGAGGCGGAGAATTTCCAGGCCGACGGACAACACCCAGAACGCATAGAAGAAAATCTCGGTCGACGCGGTCTTGCGGAAGTTGAAGAGTACCACGCCGAGAGCCAGAGCCGCGTACAGGGCGCAGAGCCCGATCGCGGCGGCGGCGAGTCTGTAGGAGAAAATCGAGATGCTTCCGATGCGAAATACCCCGAGCGCCCCCGCCTTCTGGAGAAAATCCGGAACCTCGGCATTCTGGGCCATACGCGAAAAAAGCGGCACGAAGGCCGCCAGGCAGAAACATGCCGCGAGAAAGAGACTCCAGTAGGTCCGGCGGCTGGCGACGATGGTCACGGAGGGAGAATAGCGCGGCGGAGGCGCTTTGAGAAGACAGGGGCCGCGGAACGCGCGCGCCGCCTCGATCGGGACGCGATAGAGCGTAAAGAAGGACTCGACTGACGCCGATATTGTGCCTAGGAGCAAGCCATGAAGAAAAGCTGCATATTCGCGGCCCTGGTCCTGGTCGCCGCTTTCATTCCCGTCTATGCGGGCGACGTGGCCACGTTCGTCAATCTCGGCTTCTCACCCGACTCGGCCTATTTCATGTTCGGCCAGTACGGCGTCGAACAATCGACGATCTCTCCCTATGCCGAAACCTACCTCGTCGACAATGCGAGGAACGACTTCGTACCGCGGGGAGTCGCCCGCAAGGTCTATTCCCGCGCAAAGATAGAGGCGGGACAGGACGCGTCCGGCGCTTTCTATACGCTTTTCTCCGACGAGGTGCCCCTGGCTCGGAGGTACCACATCGATCATCTCCTGCCCGGCTCCCTGCTCTATGTGCTCCTGGACGGTCAGGAACCGCCCGCCACCCTCAACTTCCGCGATTTCAAGACGGGTGCCACCTACGACATCGCACTCAACCAGCAGTCGCTCGCGACCGGGGAGAGCGTGAGCTCTTCGTTCGGAATCGCGATAACCGTGACATCCAAAGACGGGACGGTGCGCCGCGTCACCTGCGGGAGCCCCGATATCCGCCGACTCGGCGTCCGATCCTACGCCATCAGAAGGATCGTACAGGCGCCCGACGGGAAAACCCTCGTCTTCATCGTGGAGAAGCGCCTCGTCGCGAGCGACGACGGCGGCATACGCTATATGGTGGAGACGGTGAAGCTGCCCTAGGGCCCAGGGTCCACGCCGCCGTGCATCGGGTCGGCGGCGCCCGCAACGCAAAAGGGAGGCCCCGAATCCGGCACGCCGAGGCGTACGGAGGAGGGGCCCATTTTTTTGCGCCGGCCCGCCGCGCTGTCAGTCCTTGCTCGATTTGCGTTTCCTGCCTCGCTTGTCCTTAGGCTTCTTGGCCTGCACGCGAACGGCCTTTTCGGGAAGAAGTGCATCGCTCGGCCCGCCGCCCGCCGCGGAAATCGCGCCGGATGCGGTCGCATCGGCCGAGGCGGGGTTCGAGGCTTCCCGCTTGGAGGCGAGGGCGCCCGGGTAGACGCGGGGTATCCAGCGTTGGCTGTCGATAGGCGGCCGGGCGTACTTGCCGGCCTTCTGCCGCGGAGGCAGTTCGATGGGCTCGGGCGTCAGGTCCTCGTAGGGCAGGCTGCCGAGAAGATGCCGAATAGTGTTGAGGCGGGCGCTGTATTTGTCGTCCGCGTCGACGACGTGCCAGGGACTGTCCGGGGTGTCCGAGAATTCGAACATCTCGTCCTTCGCCCGGGAATAGTCCACCCACTTCGAGCGGGCGCTCATATCCATGGGGCTGAGCTTCCATCGCTTCGCCGGATCGTCGAGACGAGCCTTGAATCGCTCTTCCTGAACTTCGTCGCTCACGCTGAACCAATACTTGAGGAGCGTTATTCCCGAGCGGATGAGCATGCGCTCGAACTCGGGGACCGTTCGCGCGAACTCTCGATATTCCGTATCGGTGCAGAAGCCCATGACGCGTTCGACACCGGCGCGGTTGTACCAGCTGCGGTCGAAGAAGACCATCTCTCCGCCGGAAGGAAGATAGGCCGCATAGCGCTGAAAATACCACTGGGTCTTCTCTTTTTCGGTAGGCACGCCCAAGGCGGCGATTCGCGCGTAGCGCGCATTGAGTCCGCCCGTGATGGCCTTGATGACGCCCCCCTTGCCTGCCGCGTCGCGCCCCTCGAAGAGGACCACCACCTTGAGCCCCTTGGCCTTGACCCATTCCTGCAGCTTCACGAGCTCGACCGTCAGGCGCTTGAGTTCCCTGAAATAGTCTTTCTTGTCGATCGCCGAAGAATCGCCCATGCTCGCCTCCGTTAGAAGTATACTCGAGCCGATTCCAAAAGTAACCGACTTTTGAAAAAGCCTCCCCTTCTTGGACGGCCGCTTAGGGCAGACGCTCGATGACGAGGAGGCTCGAATCGTCCTTGCTTCCGTCCGCCGGCGATTTCCCGGAAATGCCTCGAAAGGCCTCGATGAAATCGCCGAGATTCTTCCGCCGTCGATCGCGGGCAAAATCGCTCAGACCTTTCAGGGAGTCCTCGAGGCGACCGCCGAAAGCGGCCAGGAGGCCATCGGAGGCCGCCAGGAGCCGATCGCCCGGCCGAAGCCGGCCATGGACCTCTTCGATCTCGGCATCCGCCGACATACCTACGGCCGCTCCCTTCGTGTAGTGCACCCGGACGGATCCGTCCGCTTCGACGTGAAGCACGGGCGGATGCCCCGCTCGGGCGATGCCGTAATTCCCCGTAACGGTGTCGATCGTTCCATAGGCGATCGTGAAGAACCCGGCCTCCATGCCCGGCCCGCCGCGGTCGTAGTAGCGGGCGTACAGGGATCGAACAAGGTCCGCGGGCGCGGAGACTAGCCCGCCGGCGGCTCCGCCGAGGGCCGGCAGGGCTTCGCGGAGAGAAAATGCCATGAATGAGGCCAGTATGCCGTGGCCCATGACATCGAGACTGTAAAAGGCCCTCGTATGCTCACCCGCCGAGAATACGTCGTAGAAGTCCCCCGAGCCGGAGAGGCAGGGATCGAGGAAGCCTCCTACGAGGAATCCCCGACCTGCCGCATTCTTCCCGGGCAAGAGACGTATCAGCCTGGAATTGACCTCCGCGGCGGAGGTCTCGAGGAGGAGACGCTCCTGCCGATCCATGGTGCCCGGCATTTCGGGACTGCCGTACTCCCGGCCGTCGGAGCCGTACAGCCTGTCGACCGAGGCCGCGCCGCACAGATTCCGCCCGGGCGACTCTCCGCGCTTGGCTCGGGACAGCGCGATTTCTATGTTGGCCGCCAATTCGCGCTTATCGAAGGGCTTGATGAGGAAGGCTTCCGGCCCGGTGAGCGCGACACGCCTCAGAGTATCGGCGTCGGAATAGGAAGTGAGATATATGACGGGAATATCGAACTCGGCCTTGGTCCGATATGCGGCCTCTATCCCGTCGAGGCTGCCGTCGAGGCGCACGTCCATGAGAATCAGGTCCGGCCGGTATCGCGCGACGGAGGGAACGACAGCCTCGCCGGACCGTATCACCGCGGGCACGAAATAGTCGAGATGTTCGAGATATTCCTTCAGGTCGAGCCCGACGAGTGTCTCGTCTTCGACGATCAGAATCGTTTCCCTGGACATTTTTTACTCCTGACTCTCGAGTCGTCGCGATGGATTTCTTCCCGGTCTCGCGGGGAAGTGCCGGAAGACCCCAGGGGGACGCGAATTTCGACGACCGCCCCCGGGCCGCGGCGCAATCGGACCTCGGCGCCGCGCTTCTTCGCGAGGCTCCCGATGATGCGGAAGCCGAGAGAGGAGGTGCCCTCGATGGAGATCCCGGAAGGAAACCCGGGACCGTCGTCCTCGACGGCCAGTACGAGTTCCCCGGCCTCGCCGTGCAGGCGAACGCGTATCTTCCCGTCTCTTCCCGGAATCAGTGCGTGCTTATAGGAATTGGATACGAGCTCGGTCATCAGAAGCCCGAGGTCGATGCAAAGGTCGGCAGGGAGGAACAGGCTCTGCGCATCGACGAGCACGCTGCTCTCCGATCCTTCCCCGTAGCTCTTGGACAGCTGGGCGGCAAGATCCCTGACGTACTCGCCGAGATCTATGACCTCGGTCGACTCGACGGCATAGAGCTTTTCGTGGACCATGCTGATGGCTCTGATCCGTCCCTGCATCGACGCCAGAGCGGAAAGGACGGCGGGGTCCTTCTCCCGGTGAGACTGAAGGGAAGCGATGCTGGATATTATCTGCAGGCTGTTCTTGACGCGATGATGGATCTCCTTGAAGAGCATTTCCTTCTCGGCGAGCGTCTCGCGCAGCATGCGCTGCGTCGCGTGATAGCGGCTTGTGAGTGCGTAGGCCTGCATTCCGACGTAGAACAACACTCCGAAAGGAAAGTAGTTTCCCGTATGCACGATGAAGCTCGAATAGAGGGGGTCGTTGACGCCCGCCGCGAGGAGGGCGACGCTGCCGATCAGGATAGGCACGCCGCCGGGGCGCCGATGCGCGAGCGCCCTAACTTCGGTCGCAGCCACCGCGGCGATCACGAGGCCGCTCAGGGCATAGTACGGAATGAGGCTCCAGGTGAGCAAGCGGAGCGGAGCCACCGGGACGAGGAGGAGAAAGACGGCGCAGGCGGCCAGGAGGACCTTCCCGGACTTCATGCCGAAGTCCTTACGGAACAGGAAAGAGAAGAAAAGAAGGCCGAGAGGGAAGAGCGAATACGAACTCAGGTATTCGAGGCGGATTATCGTTCCGAAGCCCATGGACGGGAAAAGGTCCACGATCGAATATTCGCCGGTGACGAGGGAACGCAGGGCGGCCATGACGGCGAAGAGGGAGAACGTCAGAAAGCTCCACGCATGCTCGCTGCCCCTGGTGAAAAGGGCGAATATGGCGGCGAGCAGAGCTACCATGGCGATGGAGGAGGCGAGCGCGAAAGAAATCGATTCCCTCGCCCAGCGTGTCCGCTCGAGCGCGGCCGCGGGACCGAGATAGAAGACACGCCACATTCCGCCGACGCGATACTCGTAGTTGGAGACTCTCGCCACGAGCTCGAGCGGCCCATCCGTCTTCGGCACGAGGGCTACACCCGGCCGATATGCGGCTTCGGCCTGGGCGGGAGCGAGAGCCGGTTTTCCAGCGCTCGCCACGAGCCTCCCTCCGGCCTCGAGCTCGAAGGCGGTGGACACCGTAGTATAGCTGAGGGCGAGAGGGGGAAAGGAGGCCGGAAGGAGGACCTGGAGCCGATAGGTGCAGGCCCCGAACCCGGGCCATCTATCGGGAACTCTACGTTCCATAGATCGAGGCGCCTCGATGGCCCCCGAGCCGCCGAGGAGGACGCCGGGAAAAAAGTCCCAGTCGCCCGCGAGCCGCACGTCCCCGTCGCGTCCGAAGTCCCAGGAGCGGAGATCCAGCACGCCGCCTTTCGCGACCGGGGCGGGTCCGCGCGGGGAGGTACAGCCGAGGACGGCCGCCGATAGAAAGAGAAAGAGAGAAAACAGCGATATCGCCCTGAGGGCTGTCGCGCCCATACGGTTGGGAGTCACTCCTGACGGCTCGGGAAACAGCTTTGGAGTCATCTCGACCTTCCCTGAGCACGGACGATCAGCCAACCCCATTGGGGGTTGGGTCACCGGTGCCCTTACCGGCCGAGACGATTAACGCTGCACAGGCATACCGTTGCCAGAACGAACGGGCATTTTTAAATGCAATTGTTGAATACTTCGAAAGCGATCATCTCCCTCAGTCCATGCTATATAGTACTGCCTCTTTTGCCGGCTTACAAGGACCCCGAAGGCTGCGGCCCAGTTCCTGGAAGGTCGAGTATCTGGAAAAGCCCAAGAGACTGAAGGCTTCGCGGTGGAGAGTTCGTCCTCTCCATCGCGATACTCGGACGCAGGGAAGCGAAAGGGACCAGGACTTCGGCAACTACCTTATTGCACCACTTCTCTACGCCATCCTCCGGGAACCCGAGCCGCTTCAGTTCGCGGCCGCAGGCATCTCGTCCCAAAGCTGGCCTTCCAGCATCCTGCCTCGCTTCTTCTTGCGAACGCCGCCCCATTGCTTGAAGAAGAAGGGGATACCCAGCCTTTGGGCCTGCGCCCTGATCTCCAAGACCCAGGCCTCCTCCATGGGACGCGCGCCGGGGCCGGATTCGCCGCCGACAATGACCCAATCGATGCCTCTGAGGTCGACCTTGCCGATAGGGCCGATCAATGGCTCGAAGGACACGAACTTGCAGGCCGCCTTGGTCGACCGCAGGGCGTCGAGACGTCCATGGGTGTCGCGATGCTCGACAGTGACCCCGAGCATCGTATTCGACGGCCACTCGAGAAGGCTATCGATCGATTCGAGACGGGAGGCGCGCTTTGTCAGGACCTGGAAGCGGTGCCACTCGGCCTTTCGTATAGTTTCAACGATGGACGCGATGAATGAGTCAGGCACTTTTGGGTGGAAAAGATCGCTCATGGAATTGACGAAGATCGACTTGGGCTTGCGCCACCGCAGAGGGAGATCGACTATATCGGGATGGAGGGCAACGTCGAAGCCTTTCGCATACCGCTGCTGGCCCATCGCGCAGAGTCGCTTGGCCATTCGTTCGGCGTAGCAGTGGGCACAGCCCTCGCTTATCTTGCTGCAGCCGGTCACCGGGTTCCAGCTGCATTGGGTCCATTCGATAGTCGTAGATGCCATGGCTAATCCTTCATGAGGTCCCGAGCGATATTCAAGGCTGGGGCTATCGCCTTCGGATTCCCCACCGCGAAGCAGAGCATGAATAGCGGGCTATTCTTGGAGTTGCGCAGTATATACGGAGTTTCAGTGACTCCGGGGAACTGGGTCTTGAGCCGTTCGATAATATAACCGCCTATCGCATCGAAGGATGCGTCCTTCTCTATCTCGTCTTCATCGCCGAAAAGGGATCGCTCTTGTCGATGCACATAAAATCTCTCGCGCCAATCCGTCGCTCCGAGAGTGCGGTCCAGGCATTCGGCGAATCCACGGGACATGCAGCCGCTCCTGGTTAATAGGCGATTGACAGATCCAATGGGAAAAAGGTACCAGAGATCGATGGCCTTCGTCGAGGCGATCAACCTGATCGTACTCCATTCGACCTGCATGCCGAAGGGATCGAGGAACATGACCGCCCGGTGCGCTTTCCAGTTCTTATCCGGCGAACACATGGATACGATGCTTTCATTGGCGTCTTTATTCTGAATATCTATCCGGTCGGCCAGGGCAGGGAAATCACGCTTGAGATTCTCGAGGGCGGAACACTTGGCCTTGTCCTTTTCAATGAAGATGTACTTATTGAAGGGTGGCTCGGTACGGAGAGCTATCCACGCCGAGCCTTCCCTGTAGCTTTCAATGTCCATGGCTTCCAGGTTGTCGAAGAGCCCCGGCTCATCGGTACAACTTTCGCGCAGTGTCCTATAGCCTGTCCCCGCGAAAGCGTCTATGTATCCGGTCGTGAGCCCTTTTTTCTTTGAAAGAATAGTCATATATGCAGGAAGGTATTTACGTATTTTCTCGAGCTTCCGCTCCGTCCAATCGCCTTCGAATTCGTGTTCGAGCATATGTCCTCCCTCGACTGGATACGCCCTTCATTCGTCTTCGCAATTGCGGCCGAGGCACAGTATAGCTCTTCGCTCCTATCTTGTGGAAAGACTTACGTATTCAGGCATAAAGTCTGCACTTCATCCGGCATCCACGATTGAAGCGATGGTGCTCCCGATGCGCGCAGTCGTTATGGGGTTCCGTGCCGACTCATTAACCGAGCACGATCGTCTTCGCCTCGAAGCGAATGCCCGCTAGGCTTAAGCGCCTTATCTGAGCCGACTGCGGAGGTATCCTGTTCTTGCCCGTGGCAAGCCAAAACCAACGTGATTCAGGTAATTTGATCCCGACCAAAAGACCTTTGAGCCATTGCTGCTTTTTGAGTATAAGATCGACCTCTCCCGATTCGGCATTATGCGCTTCCAATTCGAGGCCGGGATGGAGCAGCCGGAGGAAAAGGGCCATGACATTCAGGAGCTCCAGAACTAAAGGACGGCACTTTTAGAGGGTGAACGCGCACTTACCTTACTGACCCGGCAATAAAACATCACAGTTGAGCGTTGAAAAAGCCCGCTACGGCGAAGGCTTTTGCAACGCCGCAACGGACATTCAATTGCCGGGTAAGCAAGTCCTGGAAGTAGGTCTCGACGCCATTGGTATAGAAGCAGAAGGGGAGCTCGTCGCCACGTCTTTTCTGGATATTGTAGCAATAGCTTCGCCTGTTTCCGCATCTCGCCGGTTGGAGCCCTGGAATGGGAAAACGGCGCCGACCTCGCCCCCGAAGCCTTGGAAGACATTATCCAGCAATCCAGATCCAGCTAATCAAGCAGAGAGGGGGTAGCGGAACCCACCGCAGACGCGTCGCCGCCCCGCGTAAGCCAACCTTGCCTCGTAGATGCGCGCCGAGGAGGGTGCAGCGAGGGAGAGCCGCGAGTGGCGAGCCCTTGTAATCAGCCCGAATCCCCCGCGCCTTTTGTAGGTGACAGCGGGATCGACTTCACATGGGAGCAGGGGGCGCTCGACGCGCGGAGGGCCGGACACAACGCTCGCTCCGCTCGCTAACGAGCAGGGAAGTTGATTGTACGTCGCGGCTATCGCCGCGGGTTCGTCCGCACGCAGAATTCGCTTCGCGAATTCTGCACGTCAAGGCACCAAAGGTGCTTTGACGAAGGACCGTCCGGCTCCCAGGGCGTCGGAAGCGGGCCCCCCTGCTCAGAGGCCTAGGTCGATTCCGCTATGAATGGATGGTGTGGCGCGGGGGCTCCGGGCGGGGCCGCGCTACGCTCGCGCCCGCGAGGCGCTCGCTAAGCTGTAAGGAAATGATTGTAGCTGCCGCCAGGGGCGGCATGCGCTCCCCCTTTTGACCTCCCCTCCCCCCATGCGCTATAGTGGCGAATCTTTCGTCGCGATGAGGTTGCTCGCATGGCAGAGAAAATCACTCCCCGCGGTGTCGACTACTCCCAGTGGTACATCGACATCGTCCTGAACGCGAAGCTCGCGGACTACAGCCCGGTCAAGGGCTGCATGGTGGTGAGGCCTCGGGGCTACGCGATATGGGAGCGCATCCAGGCCGAGATGGATCGGCGTTTCAAGGAAACCGGGCACGAGAACGTCTACTTCCCCATGCTCATTCCCATGAGCTTCCTCAAGAAGGAAGCCGAACACGTCGAGGGCTTCGCGCCCGAGCTGGCGGTGGTGACGCACGGGGGCGGGGAGGAGCTCGAGGAGCCCCTGGTCATCAGGCCGACGAGCGAGACGATCATCTGGTCCAAGTACAAGGACTGGGTCCATTCCTGGCGCGACCTGCCCCTGCTCTACAACCAGTGGTGCTCGGTCCTCCGATGGGAAAAGCGCACGCGGCTATTCCTGCGCACGGCGGAGTTCCTCTGGCAGGAGGGCCACACGGCCCACGAGACCGAGAAGGAGGCCGTCGAAGAGACGATGAGGATGCTCGAGGTCTACCGAGACGTGGTGGAGCGCCACCTCTGCCTGCCGGTCATCGCGGGCAGGAAGAGCGACGCCGAGAAATTCGCGGGCGCGATGGCCACCTACAGCATCGAGGCGATGATGCAGGATAAGAAGGCCCTCCAGGCGGGCACGAGCCACTTCCTCGGGCAGAACTTCGGCAAGGCCTTCGACGTCCAGTTCCAGAGCCGCGAGGGCAAGCTCGAGTACGCCTGGGCCACGAGCTGGGGCACTTCGACGCGGCTCATCGGCGCGATCGTCATGACGCACTCCGACGACAAGGGCCTCGTCCTGCCTCCGAGCCTCGCGCCCGAGCAGGCGGTCATCGTGCCGATCATCAAGAACGATACCAAGGTCGCGGTCTTGGCCTACGGCGACAAGATACTTGCCGAGCTCAAGGCCGCGGGCATCCGCGCGGTGATGGACACGGACGATTCGCAGTCGCCGGGCTGGAAGTTCGCGGAATGGGAGATGCGCGGCGTGCCGCTTCGTATAGAGATAGGCCCCCGCGACATGGAGGCAGGGAAGGCGATGGTCGCTCGCCGCGACACCGGGGAGAAGGCGCCCTTCGAGGTCGCCGGCCTCGCGGTCAAGGCGCGGGAGCTCCTGGACGCGATCCAGAAGAATCTCTACGACAGGGCGAAGGCCTTCCGCGAGGCGAACACGGTATCCGTGGCCGACAGGGCCGGGCTCCTGTCCTTCTACGGCAAGGATCGCGGCGAGGATGCGGGCACCGCCGGCGCGACCGGTGGTTTCGCCGAAGGTCTCTGGTGCGGCTCGCCCGAATGCGAGGCCGCGCTCAAGGCCGAGACCAAGGTGACGATCCGCTGCCTCCCCCTGGATCGCCAGGAGGGCGTCTCCGGCACCTGCTGCCTCTGCGGCTCCCCTGCGCGCCACAGAGCGGTATTTGCGAGGAATTACTGATGAGGACGGCACGACCCCGCGCGGTTCACGGAGCCGTTTTCGCGAGGTCACACTGATGGGAGCGGAACGACCTCGCGCGCGCCGCCTCACCGGCGTCGTGAACACGGGGGCGGCGACCGCGATCCTCGGAGCGGCGACTTTGCTGCTCTTCGGGGCTTGCGCACGGAGCGCGGCGCCGGCCTATCCTTTCTCCGCCGCAGCACCCGCGGTTTTCGTCGCGACGTCGGAGGGGCTCGCGGCGCTGCCGCCCGAGACGGACGCCTCGTCGCTGGCCAAGCTGGACGGACCGGCAGCCCTCGTTCCATCCGCTTCGGTCCTGAGCGCGGACTCCTCCGCGATCATGGTCGCGGTGAATCGCGCGGGGCCGGTCTTCATCGAACCCGACCGCGACTGTCGCCATTACAGGCTCAAAGCCGTTCGGAGCCCCGAGCCCTTCGCGAAGCTGACGGTCGGCGGTGCATGGCCCCGGGACGGGAGCTTTCTCGTCCAGCTCTATCACGATCCTTTCAGTCCGCCCGGCTCCCCGAGCGGCGGCGCCCTGGGTACGCTCCTTTCGGTCGATCCGACGGGCGCGATCCGGGTGCTGGCTTCTTCGGGCCTGGTGTCCGAGACATCCGGCGGCTTCGGTCTCTTCGCCCTCTATCCGGCTCCGCAGGGGGGCTGGCTCGCCGAGCTGCGCCGAGACGAGCCGGACAGGGTGGAGACGCGTTATCTGAGCGCAGCCGACCCCGAAGACCCCGCCCCCAAGGACCTGAAGCGCTCGGCCTTCGAAAACGCCCTCGAGCCGCAGAGCCTCGCGGAGGCCGCCGGCGCACGGGGCGCGGCTTTGCGGCAGGCCCTCGCCGCTCTGCTCGCCTCCGAAGGCTCCCCTTCCGGAAGTGTGATGATCCGCGCGCGGGGATCGGACGGAAGCGATCGGTATTACGTGGAAGGGGGGCCTCTCGACGAGGCCAGGCCGCTCTCGGCATGGTACATGGACGACGGGCGCGTGCTCATGCTCGAGCCGGACGGAGACGCTGCGGTGTCGGGCGGTTCGGGAGAGGCGGCCACCATGCGCTTCGCCCCGCCGGTATCGGGAGCCACGTTCACCGCTCTCGCCGTCAGCCGCGATCTCGCGGCTGCTTCCTGGGAGAGCGGCATCTTCCCCGACCTTCGCGCGGCCGGCATCGTGGTCGCGGACGTTCCCTGAAGCTTCTGCCGCGACGCGGAAGAGCGCACCCGAGGGAAAGACGATTCAGCCGCGCTCGCGCGGCAATGCTATGCGGTAGACGGTCCCCCGATCCGTGCTCCGCGCCACGCTTCCGCCGAGCTGGGCCAGAAGCGTGTCTATGAGAACGAGCCCCAGGGAACGTTCGTCTCCCTTCGGGTCGAAGCCGGGACCGTCGTCCGCCGCCTCGATGCGGATCTCGCCGTCGCTCGAAGTCAGCGCCAGTGTCACGCGTCCATTGTCCCGTCCCGAAAAGGCATACTTGAGGGAGTTCGAGACGATCTCGGTGATGACGAGGCCCAGGGGAATGGCGCGATCCGTGTCCAGCGCGACGCTGTCGCCCGCCAGGACCAGGTCCACGCCCGTTGCGCCGTAGGCGGAAAAGAGAAAGGAGCAGAGCTCCCGGAAATAGTCGCCCAGATCCACGTTCGCGAAGTCTGCGCCGCGATACAGGAACTCGTGCATGAGCGCCAGCGCCTGGACTCGCGCCACGGAGTCGGTCAGCGCGGCGGACGCGGCGGAATCGGCTATCGCGTCCTTCTGGAGCGAGAGAAGGCTCGAAACGATCTGCATGTTGTTCTTGACCCGATGGTGAACCTCGCGCAGCAAAGTGTCGCGCTGACGCACCATGCCGGCGAGTTGCGCCTCGCGCTCCTCGACCGCCGACTCCATCAGGCGCACGTCGACGATCAGTTCGAGGAACTCGTAGAACGAAGGTTCCAGCCCGGCTTCGCCGTAGCGATGGTCGCGGATGGCCCGGACCCCGAATCGCAGCGCCTCCACGTCCCCGAGGATGCGCCTGGCCATCAGGAGGGCCACGGCCGCGAAAACCACGAAGGCGGCGAGGGCCACGGCGACGGCCAGACTCACCGCCCTGTCCAGGAACCCGAAGAACATCTCTTCGTCGTATGACGCTATCACATGCCAGCCGTAGCCCTGCAACGGCTGGGTAAAGGCGATGACGGGCTGCCGGTTGCCCCTTCCATTGTCCATATCGATGCGCATCGGCCCCGCCCGCCCGCCCGACGGCAGCACGTTGCCTATATTGACCCTCTCCTGGACGAGCCGCTGGTCGCGGTCGGCGACTATCGTTCCCGTTCGGTCCACGATCGAAATGCGCCAGCCCGGCCCGCCCGCATGGGCGACGAAATCGGAAAGGCGCGAAAGGTCGAGCGAACCGACGATGGTGTCCCCCCGGAGTCCGAGGCGCACGGCGATGCCGACGACGGGCCTGCCGCTCGGCAGGGAAATATGCGAATCCGAGACGAGGGGAACGCCCACGGCCGGCTGCGCGAAACCGCGGTCCGAGAGGTCGAGCCCGTCGGTGTTGGGATCGGGCGGATAGGAGGAGAGCTGCACGCCCCTCCCGTTTATCCAGGCGAAGGACTCGAAATTGGGATTGAGCGCGAGCTCCCCGTGGAGATACTCGCGCAGTCTCTCCGGATCGCGGCTCTTGATGAGCGGCTCGTCCGTCGCCATGGCCTCGACGAATATTTCGGCCGAGCGCATGAAGGTGAGACTGCTCTCCGAGACGCCCTGGACGACGGCCTCGCCGCGAGCCGCGAAGTCCCTCTCGAAGAATCTATGGGTTACGAATATGCCCAGCACGAAGTACACCGTAAAGGGCGCCACGATCGCGAGAGCGACGAGAAAAATGAGATATCCACGGATGCCGGGCTTGCGGGCGCCGACATGTCCCCTGCGCGCGCGGCCTTGGATCGAGACCGCGTCGCTCATTGCAAGGAGCGGTATCCGTCGCCGCCGACCACGAAAAGACTATTGGCGCGCTTAACGCCCCCGAAGGCGTCGAATTCGTAGTCCGCCTGCAGTCCGTGGACGAAAGGCTTGGCCAGAATCCTTCTCTTTATTTCCATGGGCGAGTTCCTGCCGGACGCCATGGCTCGCAGAAGGACCCCGACGGCTTCGTACGAGTACATGGAACTGAAACTCGGCACGGAGCCGAAACGGGCGCGAAAGTGTCGGACGAAGTCCAGGTAGGCGGGGGACCGGCTGGCGGGATCGAACTGCTGTTCGAACAGGGTGCCGTCCATCGCGGACCCGCCGTACCTGAGAAAGTCCGTCGTGGCAGCCCATCCCGAGGCGAGAGGCAGGATGCCCGGCTCGAGCTGCTTGGCTCGGCGGATTATCAGGGCCGTATCCGAGCCGTCGGCGACGACCAGGAGGGCCGCGGGACGGGCCGCCAGAATTTTCGCGAGAATGGGCGCGAATTGCACCCCGCTCTCCGAGGACGAGTAGGGCACCGCCCTCAGCAGCTTCCCGCCCGCCGTATCGAAGGCCAACCGGAAAGCGGCGATGAAGTCCTTGGCATAGATTTCGTTGTCCGAATCGTAGATGATCGCGGCCGTCCTGGCGCCGAATGCCGAAACCGCTTTCTCGCCCAGACCCTTGGCCCCGCCGGAGCTGGAAGTCATGAGCCGTATGAGCATGTCGTCTCGGCCGGCCAGGCTCTGTGCGCTGGCGGTGGGTGAAATGAAAAGCATTCCGGATTCGGCCGCGGCCAACTCGGCCATAGTGCTCGTGTAAGGCCCGATAGCCGCAGGAATACCACGTGCGATCAGGTCGTCGACGGCGGAGCGGAAGCCCTCGGGACTGTTCCGATCGTCCTCGATGACGAGTCCGATGCGCCGCCTTCCGAGCTCGCGTCGGGCGTTCGCCTCCTCGATTCTGAGGAGGGCGCCGTTCCGTCCCGACACACCGAGCTCGGACTGCTTGCCCGTGAGGTCGCCGATAAAGCCGATGTCCATCGTTCGCCGAGCGCAGCCGGCCGGGACGGACACGCAAACGACGAGCGCGAAGGCGAGGCCCAAAACGGGCACGGCTGTCCGGCGAATCAGACCATCCACCATATTCTCTTAGTCTAGCCGACGGCTATGACCTGTCAAGTTGCGGGGATATCAGACCAACCCCGCCAGGCGGAGGAAACCCCGCTGATCGATGAAATTGCTTTCCTTGGAGAAACGGCTGTCGCGATAGTAGCGCACATAGGGGACTTCGCGATTGCCGAAGACATCCTCTTTGAATGCCAGGAAGGTTTCATAAAAATCCTCGTTGTCGTATTCGAGCCAGAAGATCTCGAATCCCGACCGGACCGGCATGCTCTCGAGGTAGCGCCGCATCCAGCCCCACTGGGGACACCAACTCTGGGTGAGAACGACTGCGACCGAGGGTGCGGCTCCCACTATGCCGGGTCCGAAGTCGCCCTTTTCGATCGCGGCCATGCATTCTTCGCGGTTGAGCTTGATCATCCTAAGGAAGATACGGAGGAGGAGAGAGAAGGTCAAAGTCCGCCGGCGAAATGGACACTTCCCCGTCGGATCGGGCTTCAGGAACGGACGCGATGCCCGTCGGATCGGGGGGAGAGGGCCCGCTCCACGCTATCCAGCAGGAGCCGATCGTTGATGGGCTTGAGCATATAGGCGTAAGGCTTCGTCTTGAGCGCCCGATCCTGGCTGCCCTGGCTCGGATAGGCGGTGAGGAAAATGATGGGCACATCGCTGATGAGGCGCAACCTTGCGGCCGCGTCCACCCCGTCTATGAAGCTCTTGAGATTGATGTCCATGATGATGAGGTCGGGCTTGTGGGCGAGAACGGCAGCCATGACGGCGTCGCCGGAATCCACGATCTCGGGAACGGTGTGCCCCGCCGCCTCCAGGCTCTCCTGGAGCTGCATCGCGACGATCGTTTCGTCCTCGACGATCAGTATCCGAGCCATGCCTTCCCCTCCCGGTGGGGCGAGTATATCATGAATCGGCATGATATGCCGATCTTCACGTGATTTTTCCGGGAGCAGGGATTACTCTTCTTGCATGCCCTCCGGCACGAGCCAAATTTTCTCCTCCACTGGAGCGACCGACGAGCCCTCGCGGAATGGATCGATGTTGGACGGGCCCGCAAGCCGCCTCCACCACCTGCTGTTCACGCGCTGGAAGGCCGCCAGCCTCGCGGCATCCATCTGCGCCTACACGGCGATCGTGCTGTGCTTCGGCCGCGAACTCGCCATTTCCAACAACTATTTCGTGGCACTCCCCGTCCTGGTGGCCGCTCTGGGCTACTCCGTGCCCGGCGGTCTCGCGGCCGGGCTCCTCGGACTCCCGGCCAATCTCCTTCTGTTCGCCATACTCGGCCATCCCGAGTATTCGCCGGCGAACAAACTCATCGCCGAATGTTTCGGCACCGTTCTGGGCTTTTCGCTGGGCTACGTCGCGCACAATTTTCGCATGTACGAAGGCGAGCTGCGCAGGCGTTTCGAAACGGAGAGGGATCTGACCAGGGCGCTCAAGGAAAAGGATATTCTCCTCAAGGAGCTCAACCATCGCGTCAAGAACAATCTCGCCGTGATCAAGAGCATCGCTCAGCTTCAGCGAAGCCGCTCCCGCGATCCCGATTTCCTCGTGTCGATCGACCGGCTCGTGGAACGGATCCACGCGATCGCCCTGGTGCATGAGCAGCTCTACGGCCCGGAGGAGGGCGTTCTCACCGTGGATCCCGGACATTATCTGGACGCGCTCGTAGGAAATCTGGCCGCCAGCTACTCGGACATGGGCGTCGAGTTGATTCATTCCGTCCGCGTCGGCGGGCGCCTGCTCGGGCCCGAAGCGGCGACGCCCCTGGGGCTCATCGTCAACGAGGCGCTCAACAATTCGATAAAGCACGCGGTGGGGGTCTGTCGGGAACCCGTCATTTACCTCAATCTCGATGTCGTCGGCGAAGACTATCGCCTGATCGTCGGCGACAACGGTCCCGGGTTCGAACCCGAAGCCTTCGATTCGGGCGGAGGACTGGGCCTCAAGATGATCCGCGCTCTGGCGCGTCAGATGGACGGAAGAGTAAGCTTCGAGAAGGTCGACGGAGACGGCTGCGTCGAAGGGGCGCGCCTCGAGCTTCGTTGGCCCATCGGGAAGGAGATCGAATGAACTTCGATATCGTCAAGGCCGCGGCCGAAAACCGCGGTTCCGTCCTCGTCACCGTCGTCGCGGCGAGCGGCTCCGTTCCGCGGCACGCCGGTTCCAAGATGGCGGTCCTGTCCGACGGATCGATAGTCGGCACCGTGGGCGGCGGCGTCCTAGAGTCGCGGGCCATCGAACGGGCGAGAGAGTGCATGACCTCGCGGCGCTCGGACTGTCTCACCGTCGAGCTCACCGGAGCGGAGGCGCTGGGGGCCGTCCCGGTCTGCGGCGGCGTCGCGGAGCTCTGGCTGGAATACGTGGACGATCCGAGCCTTTTTCGCGCGGCGGCGGCGGCTCTCGAGGCCGGCCGTACGGTGGTGCTCGCGAGCCCGCGATCGCAGGGACGTCCCCGATGCGCCGCGGTCTTCGACGCGAAGGGCTCCATCCTGGCCGGTATCGACGGTGGTCCGAAAGGCGGCTTGGAGGGCGAGCCCGAGGCCGCACGGGCGGCGGTCTCGGGTCAGGCGACGATGGGCGGGGCGGCCGAGATCTTCTACGATCCCATACTCCCGCCCGAGCGCCTCCTCGTGCTCGGAGGCGGACACGTGGGAAAGGCCGTCGCCCGCTTCGCCGAAGGCCTAGAGTTCAAGGTCACGATCGCCGACGACCGCCCGCAGTTCGCCGATCCCGGCCGCTTTTCCGGGGGCGTCGAGGTGCTGGAAGGTCGCTTCGCCGACGTCATCGAGCGTTTCCCTTTCGGTCCCTCCACCTATGCGCTCGTCGTCACGCCCGGCCATCTCAGCGATCTGGACTGCATGCGCGCGATCATGAGGCGCGAGTATCGTTACGCCGGTCTCATCGGATCGAAGCGCAAGGTTCGAATGATTTTCGAACAGCTGATCGCCGAGGGATTCGATCGCTCCCGCGTCGAGGCCGTCTATTCGCCCGTCGGCCTCGACATCGGCGCGGAGACGCCGGAGGAGATCGCCGTTTCCATTCTCGCCGAAATGATCGCCGTCAGGCACGAGTCGCCCGCCCTGGCCGCAATGGAGGTCGAGCGACGCAGACGGCGCGGCTGAGCGGTGAAATACGCCGAGCTCGTTCTTTCCCTGCTGCCTCCGCTCGGCGGCGATGCCGGATCGGGACGCGGCGCCGTCCTCGCCTTCGTCGGCGCGGGCGGAAAGACGAGCGCTCTCTACGGTCTGGCCGAGGAACTCGCGGATCGGGGCCTTAGGGTGCTGGCGACCACGACGACCATGATCTACGATCCTCGGAAGGAGGGCGGACGCCGTCTCGACCGCCTCGAGCTGGCGCCGGAGCTGGCATCTTTCGCTGCCCGAGCCGGCGCGAGAGACAGGGCCCGCGCCGATCGCGGCGCGCGCGAGCGGGCCCTCGCGCGTGTCGCCGGCCTCGCCTCGCCGGGAAAGATCGTCCTTCTCGCCTCGGCGCCCCTCCCGCCGGAGGGCAAGCTCGGAGGCGTCGACGCGGACGACTTATGCGCCCTGGCCTGCGCATTCGACTGCACTCTCGTCGAGGCCGACGGCGCGCACAGGCTTCCCGTCAAGGCGCCGGGTCCAGGAGAACCGGTCGTGCCGTCCTGTGCGGACCTCGTAGTGGGCTGCGTGGGACTCGACTGTCTCGGTATGCCGGCGGGCCCCGAAACGGTGCACCGCTGCGAGATTTTCGCCTCGCTCGTCGGGGTGCGGCTCGGCGAGCCGATTTCCGCCGCTCATCTGGTGATGCTGGCCGCCGCCGGGGAGGGCCTTTTCAAGGGCGCCCCGCCCGACGCACGCAGACTCGTCGCCCTCAACAAGGCGGAGCTTCTTCCCGGCGACCGGTACGAGGGGCTCCTCGATATGTTCGCCGACGACCGCCCGCGGGCGGTCGCCGACGCCGTAGCCTGCTGCAGTTTCGCCGCCCCCTCCGATCGCATCATGGCCTTCCGAAAAATCCCTCCCCATAGCCTTGTTCCGACGATATACTGATGCAAGTCGCGCCGTGCGGTGCGGCGCTTGAAGGGAACAGTCCACATGAATCGACTCATCGTGGTGCGGGGAGCCGGCGATCTCGCGACCGGATGCATCGTGCGCCTGGTTCGGTCGGGATTCCGCGTGATCGCCCTGGAGACGGAAAGGCCCACGGCGATCCGCCGGACCGTATCGCTGTCGGAAGCGGTCTACGAGGGCTTCGCGCGCGTCGAAGACGTCGAGGCTCGCCTCGCGGCCGGGTCGGAAGAGGCCCTCGCTCTGGCGGGGGACCGGCTCGTACCGATCCTCGTCGACTCCGAAGCTTCGACGCTCGGGCGACTGCGCCCCGACGCCCTCGTGGACGCAATCATCGCCAAGAGGAACCTCGGCACTCGGCGGGGCATGGCACCCGTCGTCGTCGCGCTGGGGCCGGGCTTCGTCGCCGGCATCGACGCCGACGCGGTCATCGAGACCAACCGCGGCCACGACCTGGGCCGCGTCATCGTGGAGGGCGCGGCGGCGCCCGACACAGCCGTCCCCGGCGAGATCGGCGGAGCCGCCGCCGAGAGGGTCGTTCGATCGCCCGCGCGGGGTCGATTCGTCGCGTTGTCCGACATAGGCGACTGCGTCCGCGAGGGCCGGGTCATAGCTGCGGTCGAGGGCGAAGAGCGCTTCGAAATACGATCCGCGCTCGACGGAGTCGTCCGCGGCATGCTCCGTCCCGGCATCGAGGTGACCGAGGGCTTCAAAGTGGCCGACGTGGACCCGCGGGGCAGGCGCCGGAACTGCTTCACGATCTCGGACAAGTCGCGCTCCGTCGGCGGGGCCGTCCTCGAGGCGATTCTCATGCTCGGAGGACGGACCGCGCCTATTCCGCAGTCATGAAAGCATAGGCCCAGGTCCTGGGCGGATCCAGGTTTTCCTTGACTGCCCCCGCGCTCGTCCAGCGTATCAGATTGAGGATGCTCCCGGCCTTGTCGTTGGTGCCCGAGGCGCGCATGCCGCCGAAAGGCTGACGCCCCACTACGGCTCCAGTGGGCTTGTCGTTGACATAGAGGTTGCCGGCGGCATGGCGAAGCGCCTGGAGCCCCCGCACTATGGCTTTTCGATCGCTCGCGACGATCGCCCCGGTGAGAGCGTAGGGCGAGGTGGAGTCGACGAGTCGGTAGACGGCCTCCATATCCCCTTCGTCGTACACGTAGGCGCTCAACACCGGCCCGAAGAGCTCCTTTTCCATGGTTTCGTATCGCGGATCTTCGGCGAGGAGGAGAGTCGGTCGTATGAAATATCCGGACGACTTGTCTCCCCTGCCGCCGGCGAGGAGCCTGAGATCGCAGGAGGCGCTCGAGGCGGAACAGGCCCGTTCGAGATAGGGCATGATGCCGTCGTAGGCCGTTTCGTCTATCACCGCTCCCATGAAGTTTCGGAAATCCGTGATCTGTCCCATGGGCAGCGACGAAATATCGGCGGCGAGAGCCTCCAAGAATCCGCGCGAGATGCCGGACGGAACATAAAGGCGCGAGGCCGCCGAGCATTTCTGTCCTTGATATTCGAATGCCCCCCGCAGGGCCGCCACGAGCGCGATCTCCTGATCGGCGCTCGGATCCACGAGGATGAAATCCTTGCCGCCGGTCTCGCCGACGATCCTCGGGTAGGAGCGGTAGTTGGACAGGTTGGCCGCAATTTCCTTCCAGAGGGAATTGAATACCTTCGTCGAACCGGTGAAGTGAAGCCCGGCAAATTCCTGTCGTCCGAGAACGATCTTCGAGATCGAGCTTCCGCTCCCGGGCAGGAAATTGATGACTCCCGGCGGAAGTCCCGCCTCCTCGTAGACTTTCATGAGGAACCAGTTCGAAAGCACGGAGGTGGAGGCCGGCTTCCATACGACGACATTGCCCATCATGGCCGGAGCGGTGGCCAGATTGGCCGCGATCGAGGTGAAGTTGAAGGGCGTCACGGCGAACACGAAGCCCTCCAGGGGGCGATATTGGACGCGATTCCACTCGTCCTGACCGCTCCGGGGCTGCTCGGCGTAAAGGTATTCCATGAAGCGCGGATTTATGCGCAGAAAATCCACCACTTCGCAGGCCGCATCGATTTCGGCCTGATGGACGGTCTTGGACTGGCAGAGCATGGTGGAGGCGACGAGGAGGGGGCGATACTTCCCCGAAATCAGGGCGGCCGCCCGCCGGAAGACCGCCGCCCGCTCCTCCCAGGGCATATCCTCCCATTCGGACTTGGCGGCGAGGGCCGCGTCGACCGCGGCGGCCGCCTCCGCTTCGCCGGCCATATGGAACCGCCCCAGAGGGCGGGAGAAATCGTCGGGCCTGAGGATGGGCGATGTCAGGCCCGTCCGCACTTCCCTGCCGCCGATGATGCAGGGAATGTCGAAACTCTGCGCGAGGAGTCTGTCGATTTCGTTCTTGAGCAAGTTTCGCTCCGGGCTCCCGGGAGCGTAAGATAGGACCGGCTCGTTTTCGGCCGGCGGTGCCCTGAGAATGGCGTCGTTCATGGATACTCCTTTCCAAACACGGGAGGTCGGTCCCTTTCGAGGCCGGCCCTTCGGTCCCTCGTCCTTGGCTTGGCCTTCGGCGCAGCTGTAGGAACGGGGACTCGGGGTGATCCATCGGTGATGGGGATGTCGCGAACTTCGAGGTTCGCCGGAGCCGACGGCTCCGTCATTGGCTTTTGTTGTCCGGGACACCTCCTCGACGAAAAGATACTCAATCGAAGCTCTTTCAAAATGGCTCAATCTACAATCCGGCAAAAGACGGCGGGGGTCAAGGCTCGGATGCCCATCGCAGCCCTCAAAAAACCGTTGACTGCGCGTTCCCGCCGAGCGATGATGCATCCATGATGAAAAACCTCTGGGTCGCGATCGCCGTGTCCTTCGTACTTTCGCTCGCTCTCCCCGGCTGCGCGCCGCGCGGGGCGACCGGTAATCGCGCCGCGACCATCGCTCGCCCCGCGACTATCGGTCGCGCTGCTCCGCCCAAGGTTACGCTCGTCTACACCGAGGGCCGTGTCACGGTGAACGGCGCGAGCGCTCAAATCGGCCAGACGCTGGGCGTCGCGGTGCGCGTCGAGACGGGGCCCTCGTCTTCCTGCCAAATCGAGTTCGGCGACAAGAACATCATGAATGTCGGCCAGGACGCGACCCTATCCTTCGACTTCTCCAAGATCACGGCCGAAGTCGAGCTCAAGAAGGGCGGCCTGACCCTGGTGCTCAAGGGCTTGGCCAAGCTCGCGAACAAGGACGGCTTCGTTGTCAAAACGGACTTCGCGGAAGCCGGCGTTCGCGGCACCTGCTTCTTCGTATGGTGCGACGGCAGCTCCACGTACATCTGCGCCTGCAACGGTACGGTCCGAACCATCGACGCCAAGGGCAGCAATGAGCAGGTTCTTACGGCGGCCCATCACGTCGCCCGAGTCTACTCCTCGAAGGCGGGCGGTATCTCCGTGGAGGCTGCGGGCATCCTCCATCACAGCGATGAAAGCGTCCAAGCCCTCGCCTCGAGGATCGGCTACATTATCGACTGGAGCAAGGCCGACTGACCAGGGCTTCTCGCCGGGCGCGCGGGATAACTGTTTTATTGCCGGGTCAGTAGTATTCTTCCTCGCCTCGTTTGTAAGGGGCAAGCGAAGCGAATCGCTCTTTCGGCGTCTTCCATTCCCGAATCAGGTCAACGACCGAAGTTGTGCCTAAAAGGGCCTTTGCTGAATCGAGCCTTGATGAAAGTTCTTCCCGAATCCCTGGCTCCACTTCGTCAAGAGCGCGGATGAGCTCATCCAAGAACGCTTCCTGATCCTTCAATGACGCCCATGATGCTATGAGCCTCTTGAGATCGGCGCGACTCTCGGATTCGCATTCTTGCCGAGCCTCCAGCGCCATCTTCTGCATCGTCTCGCGATGCTCGGCCTCGCGTCTCGCACGCTCCTCAGTCTCCCGTTTTTCCCCCTCGACGATTAGGCTCGGGATCTGTCGCGCCATGACTTCCATCTCGCCGATGATCTCATCGAACCGTCTTTCAAGCTTCGACCCCCTGGTATCCTGCCAAACCCTGACAAGCTCCGTGTATCGATAGGGCGAATAGGCATATATTCGGTACCGCCCCGAGGGGACGGTTTTCAAATGCGGATAATATCCATCCGCCTTCACTAATTCCGACATCTCGACGATGGTTAGCCCAATACCTACAGTCCCCAAGTAGGCGACTGTACTCGTACCCGGTCGCCACGGGTTATCGAAATAGTAGGTGTCTTTCTTCGTTTCAGGCAGTTCTTTCGTTTCGATCTGGGTTTTCCTGAAACTGCCTTCACCGGTTCGCGAGGAGGACTCGGTAACCGTAATCCTCGAGTCGAGAGAAGAGCTTCTGGGAAAGAGCCAATGAATACTCCAGATGATCCTGTGAGGTCACAAGATCGACGAGCCTATGATGCCGCGGGCTTAGAAATATGGACGAGTACGATGTTTTCGCCTTGGAGAATTTATCCTTCGCATCGATTAGAAGCTCGTGGAGGGGCCGAGACCGCCTGCATGGCGGGATGTCCGAGCGCGCTTCGGGAGGAATAGGCAAGACATCGGTATCGAGCGAACTGGTTAGGGACCTGATCCACACAGTCGGGTCGCCGGCTCGGAGGGGCGGAAGGATTGGCTTGGTCGGTTTTTGGCCTGCTTGCAACTGCGCCCAATACCCCCTCCCGGGGGTTGGGATTTTTAACTCGCGACAAATCCGGGCAAGATAAGAACCTGAAACATCATAAGTACCGGCTAACTTGGAAATCGGCTCAGCCCAGACCTGGCGATAGAGCTCTTCTCTGCTTACATTCGGCTTATCTTCATACATACAGACATCATACGCAGCTTCTTAATTTCTGGCATCAGTTTTCGACGCGACGTGCGAAGCCTTCTCGAGCGCCTGGAGTATCCGCTCTCTCGGCTCCTCGGCGCTACAGGAGGCCATACACGCCCCTGAGATCCCGGAGAAGGTCCCCGAGGGACGCCGACCTCAGGCCGAGAGCCCGGAGATCGAGCCCGGGCTCCGATTCCAGGGCCTCGAAGGCGGATCGCAGGTCGGCGGCGATCGTAGCCGGGACGTCCAGTCGAAGTTCCGGATCGATGACGCGGGAGAGCCTGATTATATCGTTCCTATGCTTCCGGACGTCGTTCGAGTCGACGCGCTTTCCCTCGCGCTGTCGGGCGCCGAGGTCTAGCCAAGCGCGAGCCTTCAAGGCGATGAGGCGGTCGGCGCCGATAGCCGGCAGGCCGCCGATCATCCGTTTCCCCGAATGGATGAAGGCGTAGTAGTAGGGATCGAGCAGGATAGCCGACAGGCTCGCCACTCCCTCGCCTACGGGGATAGGAGCGAGGGTCGATCCGGGGCCAAGAGCGAGGGCATCCGGCGCACGGGAGAAGAGCTCGATCATCTCCGGGAAGCCCGGGGTAGAGGGGGAGAAGAACCGGTAGAAAGCCCGCTTGCCCGTGCTCTGTTGGCGAGTCGCGTAGCCGCCTTCCTCGATAAAGGCCCACATGGCCCTGCCGAAGACTGGATCGAGGGTCTCGATAACCAAGACGATATCGAGGTCCTTCGTGGCCCTGAACGACTGGCCAGCTTCTTCCATGACGAGCGAGGCAGCGGTCCCGCCGATGAGGACATAGCGGTCGGAGAACGACGCGAATCGCTCCCTGAAGCGGTCGAGCCCTTTTACCATTGGAAGCCTTCCATCATCGCGTCCAGGGCTTGCTGGACTCGCTCATCCTCCTGGTCCCGCAAGGCAAGGAAGAGGGAGAGGGCATCGACCTTATCCGCCCCGGAGAGGAGCTTCGGGTCGTAGCGCCATAGCTCTATAACTGGGCGGTTCTCCTCGTCGTCGAGGTCGTCGACCCGCGACTCCTCCAGCCTCCCTATCCCGTCGGCGCGAGCGTACACCGCGTACGTTGCGAAATCGGGAGGCGCTAGCATGGAATATCCGGCCAGCGCGGTCTCAGCGGCCTGGAGGAGGCCGAGGGAAGTTACTACCGTCGCATCGACACGCAGCGATCGCCTTACGGGAGAAGCCAATCGAGGGAGGGCTGCCTCCCAGAGTTCCCTCCCCTGCCGCGCGAACCTGGCGAGCCGCTCCTTCCCGGCGTTCCGCCCATCGGTCAAGCCGGCTGCCTCGAGCTCGGTCAGGGCCCGGCCCATGGTCATCTTCGAGTAGCCGAAGAAGCGAGCCATTTCCGTCGGGGTGGATGGAAGATTCACCCGGCTGAGCAGCGCGGCGAGGATCAGGACCTGGGCGGCCGGACCCAAGCGGTCCTGGGCTTCGGCCTTCCGCGCGAATAGCTCGCGGAAATCCACCCCGAGCGTCGGGAGGTAGAGCTGCCGCCCCGGGACGATGAATGGGAGCTTGGCCGCGACGAGCCGCGCCCGGTCGACCGAGGATAGAGCCATGGAAACGTACGCGATACCGCCATCCCAGCGCCCGCCGAGGGCAGCCGCGTCCTTCGCGATCTTAGCCGGAGTCTTCCGCTCGCCCTCGCGGTCTATCATGAGGAGGCAGGGGAGCGCGAGTATCGTAGTCGCCGCGAAGTCGTATTCCTCGCGGAGGTAGAGAGGCAGCGTTTTCTGCCCGACCCAAGGATCGAGCTTCGGGTAGATGCCTAGAGTGTCTTCCACGTAGGCGATCACGGCGAGCCACTCATTCTTCATATGACCTCGATAACGTTCCATATGAATAGTAACATAGTCAATGTTACTATTCAAGCATAAAGTTACCGTGGCTCATCGGGCAATGGAGGCTGAACAATTCCTCCGATCAGCGCGAGGCGGATTCAAACAGACCGCTTAGGCTAGCGCTCCGCGCCTTCATCGCCTGAAGATAAGCCGTTAGGCCACTGCCATCTACGTGTTCGCGTTTAGAGGGCTCGAGGACGGCCACCCTAAGGCGCTGATCGAGACCATCGCTGAAGACCTTCTAGTGGAGTTCCGCAAGGTTCCGCCGCTGGAAGCTTATGACGTTTACCAGTATCTCATGGATTACTGGGCAAAGATCATGCAGGACTATTGCTACCTCATTGCCGCCGATGGACGGGTAAAGGGAGCCCAGCCGCGCGAGATCGTTCAGGTCAAGAACAAGGACAACAAGCTCGTATGGCCGGAGCCCCACGACTACGTGTTTGTCTTTCGTCTATATTACACATAAAGAAGGCAAAACAAAGGGAAGAAGGTATCAATAAAGAAAAGGCCCCGCATCGCTGCGGAGCCCTATCTTTAGGCTTCATCGGGGATTACCCGATTCGAGTAGAGCTTGGAAGTGTCACTGAAGCCTATAGCAGGGGCAGGACTCGAACCTGCGACCTCCGGGTTATGAGCCCGACGAGCTGCCAACTGCTCTACCCTGCGTCGTTGTGTCTGCAATTTACAGAAAACGCAAAAAAATGTCAATAGATGTTAAAGCCTCCATGGTATCTCAGAGTCTGAAGAGTCTCCGCAGGTTGGCTTTTTTCGTCACGCGATGGTGGAGATAGAAGAGAAAGCCCGCGACCGGCACGAGCGCCGTGGCTACGACCGCCGACCAATGGAGAGAAATGCGACCATCGAGATACTGTCCGAGAGTCGATTCGACGCCGATACAGAGGGCCGTCACGGCGAGGAGGCAGAAGGCTATCACGTTGACGCCCTTGCGCCTGACGCGGCTCGTTGCGAACACGGCCGCCGCCGCGGACAACTCGGCGTCGACGGCGATCGGAATCGCCACGGCGGGGGCCCAGTTCAACCGACCCTGGATCAGGTTGAGGGCGAGGAGAAAGGCCAGGACGGAAACGCCGGCCATGACGGCGGCGAGAATGGGCCGCTTCTTCAATTTCAGGGGAGCGGTCAAGAGCAGCCAGACGAAGACCAGGGAAGCGATAGGATACAGCGACCAGGTGAGTCGTCCGTCGAGAAAAAGGTCGACCAGCAATACGACGGCCCCCCCGATGCCGATCGACACGGACAGGACTTCCCAGGCGATGGTCCGCCGCTCTTCGTCGGTGAATTTCTCGCGGTCGTCCGGATCGAAAATGCTCTCCCGCGGTCGGCTCGTATCCGGCGAGAGCGAAGTTCCGCAGAGTGGACAGTGTCCGAGGTCCTCGGCGAGCTCCACTCCGCAGTTCGGACATAGAGGCATCCACGTCCCTCCTACAGGTTGCATTCGATCTTGACGGATAGGCCCAGGCGCCGAAGCCGTGTGAAGAACAGCCGTTCCATCTCCCGGCTTCGAGCCAGACTTCCGAAGTTAATGTACAGCGAACCGTCCCAGCTGACTACCGAGGCCGAAGTCTTGTTGAAGACGCTCGGCGCCGGCAGGAAATCGAAGCGCTCGACTCGCTCCGCCGGCCCGGGGGGAAGACTGACGGCGCCGAGATTCGACACGAAACCCGAAACGAGGTCCTCCCCGAAGGCGGAGAAGAGAAGCCTGGCGAAAAAATCCTTCACCAAAAGCGGGACGAGCCTGACCGCGAGCTTTCGGGAGCCCGCCACATTCCGCGAAATCTGCTGGGCGATCGTCCGGACGTCGGTCTCGAAACGGAGCTGGTGGTGGGCTCGGGAGACTATCTCGGCGAAGTCCCGCCGCCCCAGGCGCATGTCCTGGGTCACGAGAACGAAAAGGCTGAAATTGCGGTTGGTCGCCGTCGGGTAGAACTTCCGCATGTTCACCGGGATTTCCACGGCAAGCCGGGGCCGCCTGCCTCGCTGTCCCGTCGGCGATGCCAGCCAGATATCCTGCAGGGCGTCGAGGAAAACCGCGGCAAGCAGCTCGGTCAAGGACGCACCGTACTCCCCGGCCTTGGCCAGGACGGCGTCGAGAGGCACGATTCCGCAGGTTATGCGATAGATACCTCGGGGCAGCTGGGGCGACCGAATGTGAAAGGCGCGCGGGAGTCTGGAAGGATTGGGAAATTCTTCCGTGAAATACCGGTTGTAGGCGTCCTCGTATTCCAGGGCGTCGGGCCGCCCTTCGAGATCGTACAGATCGGGATCGGCGACAGCTTCCGCGGCTACGCCGCGTAACCTGAAATACTCCACCAGCAGATTCTTGAGAAAGCGCAGGCCGCCCGTTCCGTCGCTCAGGACATGCGAGAACTCGCAGGCGATGCGATTGCCGCGGGCTCGCACCCTGAAGAGGCAGTGCCCGCGCCGATTTATGTCGTAATCCTGGCTCGGACATTCGCCGTCGGCCTTCACCCTGAGCTTTCCTTCGTGCGGTTCGAAATAGTACCAGAAAAAACCGCGCCTGAGCTGCACGACGAAATAAGGGAAGCGCCGCGCGCAGCGGTCGAGCGCCTCCTGCAGGGCGGCGACGTTTACCGGCTCGTCGAGGCCGGCGGAAATGCGAAACAACGATGTGGACACGGAGTTCGATACGGCGGGCATGATGATGCCGGCGTTGTCGAGCGCATACCAGGGCCCGGTTTCGTCGTTGAAGCCGGTGCGCGATCCGTGGATATTGGCGTTCATGCCGCCCATCATTCCTCCGGCGTCATTTCGCGAGAAACGGTACGTAGGGCATCGCAAGCACGAAGAGCACGATCGCGACGAGGGCCGGAAGAAAATCGCCGGTCTTCATCTTGCGCAGATCGAGAAGCCCGATGCCGATCATTATGATGAGGGCGCCGCCCACGCCGGTCAACTCGTCGAGCATGACCGTCGTCACGTAGGGCTTTACCCAGACCGAAAGCAGAGTCAATGCGCCTTGGTAGGCCAGGACGGAAAGCGCCGCGAAGGCGACGCCGATTCCCATCGCGCTCGCGAACAGGATGCTCAGGAATCCGTCCAGGACGCTCTTCGTGAACAGAAGCGAGTAGTCGCCCTCGGTACCGGCGCGAAACGAGCCGAGAATAGCCATGGCGCCCGAACAGAAAAGAACCGAGGCCGAAAGAAAGCCGTAGGCGAAGTTCCCGTCTTTCTCGTCCTTGACGAAGCGGTTCTTCAAAAACTCGCCCAGCCTGAGCACCGCTCCCTCGATGTCCAAGAGGGTGCCCACCAGCCCGCCCAGGATGATGGCGAGCGCGAAGCAGAGAATGTGAGTGGCGGCGAAGGCCATCTTCATCCCCAGCACGAGTGTGACGACCCCTGCGGCGGCGAAGATTGCGTGTTCATATCGTTTGGAAAGACCTTTCTTGATGAGAAGTCCCAGAAATGAGCCCACGGCGATGGCAAGGGCGTTGACCAGGGTGGCGAGCATGCGTACTCCAATTCGTTGTTCAGGCGCTCCGGCGCGCCTTGACCGCGCCGGAGCGAGTATAGCATAATCGTTCCGGAAAGGGGGCAATCGGGTATGGAAAGGGCGGAAACGCGCATTCAGAATCCCGAGACGGCGCAGGCCGGGCTCGACGCCCGCGACGATGCCGCCGGTGTCGGACGCATCCACTGCGCCAACTGCATACATTGCAAGCTGGTCCCGACCCCCGCCGGCATCGAGGGCCGCTACAGGCTCCGCGTTCGCTGCGAGGCCGGCAAGTGGCGGAAAAAGCACGGCGAGGAAAAAATATACAAGTATTTCACCGTCGCTCGGCGCAGCATCGCCCTCTGTAATTCCTACGAAGACATGGGGGACAGCGCGGAGTTCATGAAGGATCTTCGCGAACTCTTGCCCACGACCGACGAAATCTACTGACGGAAGGAAAGCATGAAATTCACGAGAGTCCTCTTATCGGGAGCCCTGGCGGGCGCTCTGATGCTGTCGCTCGCCGCCTGCAAGACGGTACCCAAGACGATCCCCCAGGATTTGACCGCGCAGCAGCTCATTCAAAAGGCTCAAGAAGCGAGCGACGCCGACAACTACAAGGCGGCTATCGTCTACTATCAGGCATTGATGGACCGTTACGGATCCAACCCGGCCTTCCTCTGCGAAGGCCAGTACGAAGTCGCCTTCATAGCCTACAAGGAGGACAGACTCGCCGACTCCCAGGCCGGCTTCGAGAAGCTCCTGGCGTTCTATTCGGGGCCGAGCGGGGACAGTCTACCCCAAGGCTACAAAATCCTGGGGCAAAAAGTCCTCGACCACATCAAAAGCATCCTCGCCAGCAAGAAATAAAAACGAGCGGAGCGGGGGGCGATGCCCCTGCTCCGCTCATCCATCTCGGAGTCTTTCGACGCTCGGATTCACCACCACTTGAAGGCTGTGCCGACGCGAGTGATGTACCACACGAAGACGATCGAGACGACAACCGCATACGAAGAGAACCACACCCCGAGGGCCTCGCCGTTCTGTCGAGCGATGACGCCGTTGAAGAGCGACGCCGCTATGCAGATGACATAGCCGATCAGGGCCAGGACACCGTATAAGTTGTTCGGTATAGCCAGCGCGTCCAGGCAGAAAACGAAGGAAAAGGCGAAAAGCAGAACGAAAAGACCGAAGGTGATAAGGCCGTTCCTGGTTTCCATACGGTTACTCCTTTAACTCGCTTCGCAGAAAGCGTTTTCGCAGTCGAGTATAGTGTCCCGCCATGAAAATGTAAACATTGGGAATGCGGTGTCGCCGACTCCGATCGTTTCCTGCGGGGAGCTCGGGCTACACGCCGGCCAGCTCCTCCGCGATCCGCTCCCATTCGGCATTGAGCTCGAGAGCCTCGCTCTCGAGCTGCTCGACCGCCCCGGCGAGGCGCTTCATCTTCGCCCCGTCGGAATAGTTGGCGGGCAGCCCCATCTCCCGTTCGGCAGCGGTCTTCTGCGCCCCGATGGTCTCCATCCGGGACAGTATCTCTTCTTCCCGCCTCTGGAGCTTGCGCACCCTGGCCTTGCGCGCCTTGTCCTCCTCGTAGGAGGAAGCGGAAGCCCCGGCGGGCGGCGCGAAACCCTGTCGGTCGAGTCCGGGCGGCTTCTTCGCGGAGGAGCCGGTGGAATCGGCGCCCCCCCCCTCCGCTCCTGCCGCGTTCTCCGCGGCGAGGGCCGCCTTTTTTTCGAGAAAGTAGCGGTAGTCGCCGACATACCAGCGCGGCGACGATCCCGCTTCGAGCTCCAGCACGCGGTCCGCCAGCTCCTCTATGAAGAAGCGATCGTGGGAAACGAAGAGCACGGTGCCCTCGAAGGATCGCAGCGCCTCGAGGAGAACGTCCTTCGAGGTGAGGTCCAGATGATTCGTGGGTTCGTCGAGAACGAGCAGGTTCGCGGGTCGGAGCAGCATCTTGAGGAGCGCCAGCCGTGAACGCTCGCCGCCCGACAGCACGCGCACGCTCTTGTGTATATCGTCCCCTCGAAAGAGGAAGGCTCCGAGAAGATTGCGTATCTTCGGTAGCAGCTCCTTGGGACAGAGGGACTCGGCCTCCTCCTCGACGCTCGCCTCGCCGTCCATGAGATCGGCGGTGTCCTGGGCGAAGTAGGCGGTTTCGACGCCGGAACCGAAGCGAATTTCGCCGCCGAAGTCGCGATCGACGCCGGCTATCAGCCGCATCAGCGTCGACTTGCCGGCCCCGTTCGGCCCGACGAAGGCCACTTTCATGCCGCGCTCGATCTCGAGATCGAGGCCCGCGAGGATCCTGTTGGCGCCGTAGGACTTTTCGAGTCCCGCCAGTTTGACGGCCACCTTGCCCGAGCGCGGCGCGGGAGGAAAGGAGAAATGTATCTTCTTCATCCCCTCCGGGATCTCGATCGGGACGATTTTTTCGAGCTGCTTGACCCTGCTTTGCACGAGCGAAGCCTTCGTGGCCTGATATCGGAAGCGGCGGATGAATTCCTCGAGGCGGGCGATCTCCTCCTGCTGCCGCTCCCATGCTTCGAAGGTGGCCTCGAGCTCCTGGGCACGGCGAACCTCGTAGGCCGAGTAGCCGCCCGGGTAACGAGTCAATTTGCCGTTCCACAGCTCGTAGACCTCGCGCACGGTCACATCGAGGAAGTAGCGATCGTGGGATACGACGAGAACGGCGCCCCCGTAATCGGCCAGAAAAGCCTCGAGCCAGGAGCGGGCTTCCAGGTCCAGGTAATTCGTGGGCTCGTCGAGGAGCATGACATCGGGATTTTCCAGGAGGACCTTGGCCAAGGCGATGCGCATCTGCCAGCCGCCGGAAAATTCGCGGGCGGGCCGATCCGTGTCGGAGTCGAGGAAGCCGAGGCCCTTCAGGACCTCGCGCACCCGCTCCTCCCTCCGCCAGTATCCCGAACTCTCGACGCGCTCCTGGATGCGGGCGTGCTCCTCCAGGAGCCTCCGCGTCGTCCCGTCGTCTTCGGTCGAGTCCTCGAGGAGAGCACCCAGTTCCTCTTGTCGCGCGAGAAGCTCCGTCGCGAAGGAGAAAGCCTTCTCTGCCTCTTCGCGGACGGTGAGATTGTCCCCCCGCTCCGACCCGATCACGGACATCTGGGGGAGGTAGGAAACGCGGGCTCCCCTGGTGAGGGCGCAATCGCCGGAGTCGGGCTTTACGATGCCGGCCGCGATCTTCATGAGCGTGGACTTGCCCGCGCCGTTCGGTCCCGCGAGAGCGGCGCGAGAGAGCGGGGCGAGAAAAAGGCTCGCGCCCTTGAGAATATCCCGCGGCCCGAAGGCGAGACTGACGTCGGTGAACTGGAGAAATGCCATGCGGCCTTATTTGTGCGCCAGAACGAAGGCGGCCGGCTCGAAGCGCGAATCGGCCGCCGTCACGGTCAGGCCGGCGAAACCGGCGGCGGCCGGCGCCAGATCGAGGCCCTCGGGCGTGAATCGGTAGAGCAGGTTTGCGGTGCCCGAACCTCCCCCGGCCCCCCCCGAATCGAACCGCATGGTAAGGGCGCCATCCCACTCGCCGAGCTTGGGATCGAGGTAGAGGTGAAATGCGATCTGGCCCGTGTCGCCGACGCCGTCGGGCAGAAAGCCCGCGGGAAGCCTGTCTCGGCCCGTCCAGGTGAATCCGCCGCTTCGGAAAAGCATGAGACTGCCCGCCGAGGGGGACTTCCATTGCGATCCTTTCGCGACGAAAGCGTCGAGCAGGAGCTGCTCTCTGATATCTTCGTCGCGGATCGTATCGCGCGGATCGACGGCGAGCTCCACGAAAACGGCGCTTCCGTCGCTCCCGGGGGTCGTGGAATAGGCGGAGGACTCCCTGGGCGCGGGAACCTCGGGCGTCGGAGCGGGCCCGGTCTGGGGGCCCTGGCCCTGAGCGATCTGACCGCCGCCTTGGTCCGTCCCGGCATTCGCCTGCTGCGTTTCTTGCGGCGCGGCGGGCGAAGCCTCGGGCGGTGAAGCTTGCGCCGGAGCGAGGGCGTCGGCGGCGGCCGTCCAGGTGGCCACGATGCGACCGGCGCTCTCGATTCGAATCTTGAGCGGAGTCCCTTCGAAGCTGAAGGTCGTTCCGTCCTGAGAAATCGAGCTATAGTTGAAAACCTGAGATACCGTGGGAAGCTCGATGCGGATCTGATGGCCGACGGCGTCGGCGAAGAGACCGTAACGCAGCGAAAAAAAGTCGAGATCTATCCGCTGATCGTCGATCATTCTCTGGAAATATTCGGGACGCCAGGCGCGGGAAAAAACCACGTCGACTTGGGCGGAAGCGGCATCCGTACTCGTGGCGACCGCAGGAGGACCTTCCTTGGTTTCGTCGTAGATTCGCATAGCGTAGCTGAACGCATAGCCGCGCGTTCCGTCGTCGGCTATCACCTCGTACCAGTCGCCCGGCAGGATCTGACCGCCGGTCGTCACAGCCTCTCCGCTCACTTTGGCGAGTATCTTCACGGATTGGCCTCCCCTGAGCCTGTATACTCGGGGAGCGTCGTTGGTCGGCGAAGCGCGTATCGGAAGACCGTCGCGCGCCGCGACCATGTAGAGGCTCATATAGGATCCGATTTGCCCGAGCCTATCCGCGGCCTTCCGGCGCGAGGGGAAAAGCTCGATCTGCCACAGGGGCAGCTCGACCTTTTTCGAAGTCCCGGGTACGCCGACGACATAGAGCTTTTCGATATTGGATTTGATGTAGACAGGCACGATGCTCCCGGCGGGCAACGGCCCTTGCGGAGCGGTCCAGAGAAGGAGGCCCCAGCCGAGGCGCGGTGAGCAGGAGGAAAGCCCGGCGCTCGAGAGCGCAGCCGCGAGGACCGCGATGAGAGCGAGGGCCAGACGATTGTGCCGGGCTTTCATGCGGCAAGTCTACACTCCGGGACCCCTGTTTCGCAATATCGGCCCCGGCAGGGCCGGAAAGCCCGGGGCTTTCATTGCAGAACCGGGCTTTCAGACTATACAATGAGGCTTCCCGGCCGATAGAGCGCGGCCCGGGAACAGGAGAATAGCGATGGCGAAAGATGATCGTGTCTTCGTAGGCGTGGATCTCGGTGCGACGAAGATTCTTGCCGCGGCCTACGACACCAAAATGCGTCCGCTCTCCACCGAAAAAATGAAGACCCCCCGCGAGGCGAACGCGAAGAAGGTCGTCGCCGCTCTTGCGGACGCGGTGCATCGCTGCCTCGAGGCAGCCGGCCCCGGTCTCTCGCTCGGAGGAGTCGGTGTCGCGGTGCCGGGGCCGCTCGATCGAGCCAAAGGCATCGTCCGCTATACGCCGAACATGGGATTCAAGGATTACAATCTGGGCGCGGAGCTGGAGAGCCTGTTCGGCGCTCCTGCTTTCCTCGACAACGATGTCCAGGCCGGAGCGTACGGCGAGCTTCGCGCCGGGGCGCTCCGGGGCAGAGCCAACGCCGTGGCCGTTTTCATAGGCACTGGCATCGGCGGCGGCATCGTCATCGACGGCAAGCTCTTCCGAGGCTCCTCGGGCTCGGCCGGCGAGGTCGGCCACATGATTCTCCATGAAGGCGGCGCCCTGTGCGGCTGCGGCAACTACGGCTGCCTCGAAGCCCTCGCCTCGCGCACCGCGTTGGCCAAGGACGCCGTGGCCCTGGCCGCTTCGGGCAAGGCTCCCGCCATGCTGGAGGCGGCGGGCACCGATATACGGAAGTACCGCAGCTCGGCCTTCGAGGACGCCCTCGACGCAGGGGACAAGTACGTGAAAAAGGCCGTGGATCGCTCCGCCTTCTGGCTCGGCGTCGGCCTTGCGAATATCATCCATATTCTCAACCCCGAGGCGATCGTCCTGGGCGGCGGCGTCGTCTCGCGCTTCGGCGAGAAGTTTCGCGACAAGGCCGTCGAATCGATGAACGACCATCTCATGCCCGGACTCGCAGGCACCGCCGACATTCTGCTCTCCGAGCTCTGCGATCTGGCGGTGCCGACCGGAGCGGCCTTCATAGCCGCCGAGGGGATCGGGCCATGAAAACCGCCGATTCGCCCCTGCCCGGGAAACAGGAACAGAGCCGCTGCGTCGCGGTCATCGAGATCGGCTCCACGGGCATCCGGCTCGTCGTCGCCGAGGTGGACAGCGACAAGGGCTTCAGAGTGGTCGACCGCGCCGGCAAGCCCAGCCGCGTGGGTAGGGATGTCTTCACCTCGGGATACATAAGCCGCGAGGCGATGCGGGAGAGTATCGCGGTCCTCTCGGGTTTCCGCGAGCTGTTGCGCGCCTACGCTCTCGAGCCCAAGGATGCCCGCGTCATAGCGACGAGCGCTCTGCGCGAGGCCGCGAACCGCGACACCTTCGTCGACCGTGTCTCGCTTCAGACCGGCTTCCGCGTCACCGTCATCGAGGACATCGAGGAGAATCACCTCATGTATCTCGGCGTGCAGCATGCGCTCCAGGCGGACAAGGGCCTTCTCACACGCTACAACGCGATGATCCTCGAAGTCGGCGGCGGCTCCACCGAAATCATGCTGCTGCGCCGCGGGCGCATGGCCGGAGCCCATTCCCTGCACATCGGGACGGTGCGCGTAGACGAGCAGGTCCGGGGAGCCGGGGCCTCGCCCTCCTACCTCAAGCAATTCCTGGTAGACAACGTCCGCACCGCCTGCGACAATCTCGACGCCGAGCTTCCCCTCGAATCCGTGAAGACCTTCATCGTAGTCGGCAGCGACGCCCGGCTCGCCGCCGCGCGCGTCGGCTCGGAACCCAGCGAAGGCTACGCGACGGTCCCGCGCGAGGCCTTCATCGCCTTCGCCGAGGAAGTTTCGGCGCTGTCGCCCGAGGAATGCGTGGCGCGGCTGCGGGTGCCCTGGTCCGAGGCCGAAGGAATCGGACCGGGCCTCCAACTCGAAAGCCTCTTTCTGGAGCGGACCGGGGCCGAGACCGTCGTCGTGCCCAATGTCTCCATCAGGGAGGGAGTGCTCCTCTCGACCGCCCGGGGCTTCGACACCGAACTGGCCTCGGAAATGCACAGACAGGTCGTCGCAAGCGCGGCCGCCCTGGGCAGGAAGTTCCGCTACGACGAAAACCACGCCCGACACGTCACCGAGCTGGCCCTGCGTCTCTTCGACGCCCTGTCGCACGAGCACGGGCTGGGCGCGCGGGAGCGGCTCCTCCTCGAGACGGCCTCCCTGCTGCACGATATCGGCACTTTCATCCGATCCTCCGGCCACCACAAGCACGGCGAGTACATCGTCGCGAATTCGGAGATATTCGGGCTCAACCGGAGCGACCTGACGATCGTATCCAACGTCGTGCGCTACCACAGAAAGGCTCCGCCGGCCAGCACTCACGTCAACTTCATCGCCCTTCCCCGGGAGGACAGGATCGTCGTCATGAAACTCGGGGCCATCCTGCGCATCGCCGACGCGCTCGACCGCGGCCACGACCAGCGCATACGCAGCCTGTCGGTCGAGCGCCGGGAAGACCGCCTCGTCATGCACAGCGAAGGCGGCGGAGACTTTTCGCTCGAGCGTCTTTCTCTCGCCGAAAAGGGCGACATGTTCGAGGACGTGTTCGGCCTCGAACCGATACTCGCATGAAACGCCCCCAGGGGCGCCCGCTTCCCAGGAGGAACGATGCGGACCGAACGATACATTAATCGGGAACTCTCCTGGCTGGAGTTCAATGCGCGCGTGCTCGAAGAGGCGCTCGACGGCAAGGCTCCCCTCCTCGAACGGCTGAAGTTCCTCTCCATCGTCGCCTCCAACTTCGACGAGTTTTTCATGGTGAGGGTGGCCGCCGTCAAGGCCCTGATCCGTTCGGGCGAGAGCGCGCCCGATCCTGCGGGCCTCCGTCCTTCCGAGCTGCTGAAGGCGATCTCGTCGCGCTGTCGGCAGATCATCGAACTCCAGTACGGATGTCTGGCCGAAGTCCTTCCCGTCCTCGAGCGCGAAGGGCTGGCCGTCGTGCCGCCGTCGGCCTGGACGACCGCCGAACGCAGATGGCTCGAATCGTACTTTTCCGAGCGCATCTTCCCTCTCCTCACCCCCCTGCGCCTGAAGGAGGACAACGGTGAGGAGGAATTCCCCTCGACCGGCAACCTGAGACTCCATGCGGCCTTTCTCATCGACGAGGAGACTCCGGGAGGAGAGAGCGAGATTCCCCGCAAAGGCAGGATCGCGGTCGTGCAGGTGCCGCCGAACATCGACCGCTTCGTGCGCATGCCTTCGCAGGGCAAGACCCTGCGATTCGCACTGGCCGATGAAATCGTCGCCGCGTTCGGACCGCGCCTTTTCCCCGGCTGGACGATCCGCGAAGTCCTGCTTTTCAAGGTCACGCGGGACGCCGACTTCGGAGTCGACGAAGAACGCGACGAGGACTTCATCGCCGCCATGGAGGAAGTGCTGGCGGGGCGGCAGAACTCGTATGCCGTCAGCCTGAGCTATTCGGGCCAATCCGCCACCATAGCCGAGAGGCTGCGAGTCTCCCTGGGGCTCGAAAGCGAAGACCTTTACTCTCTGCCCGGCCCCCTCGACCTGCGCGGATTCCTCGACCTTGTCGGTTCGGAGTCCATCCCTGCGCACATTTCCTCCCGCTTGTGCGACGAGCCCTGGCAACCCGTCCGGAGTCTCGAGCCGCCCGAGGGATCCTCCATCTGGAACGAGATATCCAAGGGGGACCTTCTTCTGCACCCGCCCTACGAATCCTTCGATCCCGTTCTGCGCTTCCTCGACGAAGCGGCGGACGATCCTTCCGTGCTCGCCATAAAGATGACGCTCTATCGCACCTCGGGCAATTCTCCGATCGTCCGCGCCCTCACGAGGGCCGCACGCAACGGCAAGCAGGTGGCCGTTCTCGTGGAGCTGAAGGCGCGATTCGACGAGGAGAAGAACATCGCCTGGTCGGGAAGGCTCGAACAGGCGGGGGCCATCGTCGTCTACGGCGTCGCGCGGCTGAAGGTGCACGCGAAGGCGGCCCTCGTCGTGCGCCGCGAAGGGAACGGAGCGATCCGCCGTTATCTGCATCTTTCCACCGGCAACTACAACGAGAGAACGGCGCGGCTGTACGCCGATCTTTCCATCTTCACCGTCGACGAGGAGCTGTGCCGCGAAGCCTCGGTGTTCTTCAACATGATCACGGGCTATTCGGCCGTGCAGGAGCTGCGCAGGCTGGCTGTGGCTCCCTTCGACCTCAAGTCCCGCCTCGTCGCCATGATCGATCGCGAGGCTCAGCGCTCGACTCCGGAGTCGCCCGGGCTCATCATGGCCAAGATGAACGCGTTGGCCGACATCGACGTGATCGATGCGCTCTACCGTGCGAACGCCGCGGGGGTGAACGTGTTCCTCAACGTCCGGGGCATCTGCGCCCTCCTGCCGGGAGTCCCGGGGCTGTCGGAGAGGATCACCGTGGTCAGTGTGGTCGGCCGCTACCTCGAACATTCCCGGATCGTGTACTTCCGGAACGGCGGGGCCGAGGAGTTGTACCTTTCGAGCGCGGATTGGCTGCCGCGCAATCTCGAGCGGCGGATCGAGCTCATGTTTCCCGTCCTGGACGACGAGCTCAGGGCGAGGACCCGCGAGATACTGTCGGCATACTTCAAGGACAACAGCAAGGCGCACCGACTCGGGCCGGACGCGACATGGTCGCGCATCCGCCCGACGGCGGACGAAAAAGTCTTCTCGGCCCAGGCCTTCTTCTACGAAACCGTGAAGCGCCGGCAGGCTCTCGAAGAGGCTCCGCAGGAAGATCTTCAGGTACGGCGGAGGCCCACCGCCTGAGCATTTCGGGCCGCTTGCCCTTCGCCATCGCCGAACTTAGATTATTCCCAGGTGGAGGCAAATGATGAAAAAGGCCGTGGTACTTTTGGCGGAGGGCTTCGAAGAAGTCGAGGCGCTCACTCCCGTGGATTACCTTCGCCGCGCGGGCATCGATGTGCAAACGGCGGGCGTCTCGGGTTCGGTCGTTCGCGGCGGCCATGGCATGTCGCTGCAGGCCGACATCGAACTGTCGGAGTTTTCCGGACCGGTGGATTGCGTCGTCGTGCCGGGAGGCGGCAAGGGGGCGGAGAATCTGGCGGCGAGTCCGGCGGTCGTCGACCTTATTCGACGGCAGTTTTCTTCGGGAGGGCTCGTCGCGGCCATCTGCGCCGCCCCGGCCGTCGTGCTCCACGAAGCCTGCGGCATTCTGGCCGGGCGCACTTTCACGGGCTATCCCGGCACGGAGGCACGCGTCTCCGGAGCCGACTTCCGAGAAAGCCGTGTAGTCGTGGACGGAAACCTGATCACGAGCCGGGCCGCCGGCTGCGCGGGAGAGTTCGCCTACGCGATCGTCGAATCCCTCGTAGGCACGGAGGCCGCGGAGGAACTGGCGGACAGGGTTCTCCTGCAGAGAACCAAGAATATGAGTCACTGAGGCACAGAGTCAGAACAGAGTGGGAGACCAAATGCCCACCGTGGGAATTGGATGAGCCTGGGTCGGTGCCACTGACCCGGCAATTGAAAAGCTGTCATCGCATCGAAAAAGGACTTAGCCGGGCGGTCCTTTTTCGATGCTCACGTCAACTGTTTTATTGCCGGGTCAGTAAGATCCTCTCTCCACTCCGTGCCTCCGTGGCTATTCTTCCTTAGTTGTCTCCGAAGATTCGTGAACCTCCAGAGTCTCCTCGCAGGGTATCCGGAGCGCCTCGATCGATACGGCCCGTCCGTCGTCGCCGATTTCCACGAGACAGCCCTGGAGCTCGAGAGCGAGCCTTCCGTCGCGTGCCCAGGCCGGGATGCCGGTCATGAATTCCTTGATGCGCGTATCCGGATCGAGTCCCCCGACCGACTGCGAACTGCCCGTCCGGCCCGCGTCGGTGATGTAGGCGCTGCCCTTGGGCAGGACATGGGCGTCCGCCGTTATGGCTTTAGTATGAGAGCCGACGATCGCCGAAACCAGACCGTCGGCATGGTAGGCCATGGTGCGTTTTTCGGCGGTCGTGGCGGCATGGAAGTCGAGGACGATCGCGGGACACTCCGCCTTGAGCTTGCGTGCGAGGTCGAGCGCGGCTTGGTAGGGATTGGCCAAGTGAACGCGGGGAAAGCCCGCCTGTCCCAGCAGCTGAAATACCGCCAGTTTGCCGGCGGGCGTGGCGAACACTTTGTAACCGCGCCCCGGATTGCCGTAGGGATAATTGGCCGGGCGCAGGATATAGGACGCCTGAGCGAGATGCTCGACGATATCGCGCTTGTAATAGACGCATTCGCCCGTGGTAATGGCATCGAGGCCGAGCTTATGCAGGTATACCGCATGCTGTTTGCCCAGACCGGCCCCTCCGGTCGCCGAGTCCGCGTTGCCGATCACGAAATCCGCGCCGTAATCGCGCCGCACCCGGGGCAGGAGCTTTTTGACGGTAAAGACTCCCGCCTTCCCCACTATCTCCGCGACATACAGTACTCGTATACCCACACGGCGAATGTACCCGAATACGGAGGGAGACACAAGGCGACGAATCCTCGATCGCCTGCGATGAAGAAGGGGGGCTCGGGCTTTTCGGTCACTGGTTGTCGTATGTCAGCATCTCATCGTGCACATATTCGAGTTCAATGCCCGCCTGGGTGAACATTCCCTCGCTTTCGGCCCCCGTATGGTACCTGCGTTCGGCCACGACGCGCACGATGCCGCAGTTGATGATAATCATGGCGCAGACCCTGCACGGCGTCATTCGACAGTAGAGCGTCGCTCCGTCTATGGCCACTCCGCGCTTGGCCGCCTGGCAGATGGCATTCTGCTCGGCATGTACGGTGCGGACACAGTGCTGTGTCACCGAACCGTCTTCATGCACGGTCTTTTTCAGCTGGTGCCCCACGTCGTCGCAGTGGGGGAGCCCCGACGGCGCACCTACGTAACCTGTGGCGAGAATCTGGTTGTCCCTCGCGATTACGCAGCCCGAACGGCCCCTGTCGCAGGTGGCACGTTTGGCGATCGAGTTGCAGACCTCCATGAAATATTCGTCCCAGCTGGGCCGCCGATACGAAGGCTCGGACATCCCATCCTCCCCGGTCAGCTTCGACCGCATGATAGTCGAAGCGAAGAAATAGCTCGTCCCACGAAACCAGTATACCGGGCTCGGCGGCAATACGCCATTGCCCTTGGCCTGCCTTTCGGTCTAGGCTCCATCCGACAATCGCTATTATGGAGGATTCATGCGCATCAAATCTTTCAAGCCCCTCTCCGCGGCGGCTTTCGTCCTCTTGGCCTCGACGTTTCTCGCGTGCCAGCAGGTTCCGAATCTCCCCGACGGACTCTATGCCAGGCTCGATACCGACAAGGGTCAGGTGATGGTCAGGCTGGAGTACGAGAAAGCGCCTTTGACGGTCGGCAATTTCGTCGGGCTGGCCGAGGGAAGTCTCACCGCCGCCAAAGGCAGGCATTTCTACGACGGCCTCGTATTTCACCGTGTCGAGCCGGGCTTCGTGGTACAGGGCGGGGACCCCCAGGGCGACGGCACCGGCGGTCCGGGCTACACTTTCCCCGACGAAATATCAGCCGACCTGATCTACGACAACCCGGGAGTTCTGGGAATGGCCAACGCCGGCCCGGGCACCAACGGATCGCAATTCTTCATAACGCTTCGCGCCGCGCCCTTCCTCAACGGCCACTATTCCGTGTTCGGCAAGGTCGTCGACGGGATGGACGTAGTCCAGAAGATCGTCAAAGGCGACAAGCTCGACAAGGTCGAGATATTCCGGATCGGCGCCGCCGCCAAAGCCTTCAAGTCGGATCAGGCCGCCTTCGACGAGCGGCTCGCATCCGCCGTCGACGCCGCGAAGAAGCTCGCCGATGCACGGCGCAGCGACGCATTGGCGAGTATAGCCAAGCAATGGCCCGACCTTAAGCCTGACCAGGATGGTATCTTTCAAAAGGTCCTGAAAAAAGGCAGCGGGCAGCCGCCCGAGAAGGGTCAGAAGGTCTCGGTCAACTATAAGGGCAGCTTCCTCGACGGCACGGTTTTCGACCAGTCGTCGCTGCACGGCGGACCGTTCCAGTTCACCGTCGGCACCGGGCAGATAATCGAAGGTTGGGACAAGGTCGTGTCCACCATGACGAAGGGCGAGAAGCGCTTCGTCGTCCTGCCGCCGGAACTCGCCTACGGTTCGCAGGGAGCGGGCGGTGTGATACCGCCCAACGCGTTCCTGGCCTTCGAGATAGAGCTCGTCGACATTCAGAGGTAGCGGGAAATCACTCCTTTGCCGGCGGTTCCGGTATGTCCGGCCGGATCTGCCACCGACCTTCGGAGTATGCGAAGCGGGTGGAACTCATATCGAGGAGTCGACCGTCTTCGCCCGCCATCTTGACCGTGCCCGCCAGGGCGTTCACTTCGATGACGCGGAACTGTGTTCCGTCGTAGGGAAAGCGGGCGCCCTCGTTGGGCAGCTCGCGCCTTGCATCGCGATAGAACCCGTATTCGTAGGCGAGACAGCAGAGCAGCCGTCCGCAGGGACCCGAAATCTTCATCGAGTTGAGGGAGAGGTTCTGGTCCTTGGCCATCTTGATGGACACCGGCGTCAGCTTGTCGGTGACACCGTGGCAGCAGAGCACGCGCCCGCAGACGCCGCAGCCTCCGGTGACGCGCGCCTCGTCCCGCACGCCTATCTGCCGTAGCTCGATGCGCATCTTGAAAACCGACACCAAATCCTTTACCAACTCGCGAAAATCGACGCGCGACTCGGCGCTGAAATAGAACAGTACCTTCGGCTCCTCGAGCAGATAATGGGCCGAGACGAGTTTCATGGGCAGATTGCGCACGGCTATCCTTTGCCTGCACGTTTCGAAGGCCTTGCGCTCCCTCTCCCTGTTGGCCTCGAGCTTCTTTATGTCGTCGCTCGTCGCTATGCGCTCGATCTTGACGAGGTCCTCGACTCCGATGGGCCCCGGTTCCTGGACGGTTCCCTGCACTTCGCAGATGTCGCGGCCGTAGCGCGTCGGCGCCACGATCAAGGTGCGCGGCGGGATCGTGTCCGTCCGGGCGGAAGGCTGCGAATCGACGACAGCCTCGACGGCGAGCTCGCGTATGGAGGATCCGCTTTCGGGGTCCGGGGGTGCGGCGTTTCCTGCGGAGAGCGCGGCGACATCGGGCGAGAGGTCCCGAACCGCGGAGGTCCCGGATACCGCCGTCTGCTCTCCGGAGGGCGCCGGCTCGCCGGCTTCGGCTCCAAGAGCGAAGGGTCCGGAGAAAAAGGCGAAAAAGGTCTCGTTCGAGTGCATCGCCTTGACTCGATACAGCGGTTTGGGCAGATCGAGACCATCCTGCGAACGACGGGACGGACCGCGCTCGGCCGGGTGCTCGTCCTCGAGGCGGCGAAGCTCCTCGTCGGACTGAATCATATGTTCATCGCGAAAATCGGACATTGTGTCTCCTCCAGCAGGCTTTTGAAATACTCGAAGCATTTCAAAAGCCTGCTATGCAATTGCTTGCGCGAGCTTCGCTCGCGCAAGCAATTGTTGAATTAAGGTAGTGTTGAAAAAGGCTCCGTAGCCTTTTTCAACACCTTGCTAGCGGAAAAGATCGACGAGCAGGCCGTTGATCTCGTCCACCCTCCGCAGTATCTCGAGCTTGTCGCGTTGATTTTTCAGAATCTCGGCGCCGAGTTTCTCGAGCGAATCATCGATGACTGCGATGCGGAAGTAGATCCGCTGATCCAGCTTCCGCCTCGATTCCTTGCGCTCCAGCGCATACGAATGCTCCACGATGTAGTGGACGAAATCCCGCACCGCCCGCTTGTAGGACTGGACGAGATCGACCGTCGGGTTCTCCTTCAATCTGTCTCCCGCCTCGTGGACGAAGTCCAGGAGCTGCTCCAGCGCGTCGGCGGAAAACGGCTCGCCCGTCATGGACGATGCCTGCGAACCGCCACGCGCTTCTCCTACTGCCCTGCCGAGCAGCGAGCCGAAAATGCCCTTCGACTTCTTCGTTTTGGTCTTCGTCTTCGACTCTTCATCCGGGCGACGAGGAAGCAGCGAGGGAAGAAAGGGATTGACGCCCTCCGGAAACTCGATGGCTGACATCGTTAGGAGCCGGACCGCCTGCCCCGCCCCGTGGAAAGCTCGGCGGAAGCGCGCCGAGGAAGGGCGAAACTGTGAGCGCGGAACGGGCCGTGGAAACGACGGACGTCGCCGTGGCTCTTTATGAAGGCGTGCAGATCTTCCTCCGCGCTTCCGGGTCTGCCGGTGACCGTCAGATCCCCGTGTATGACCGTTCCGTCCTCGGCCTCGAAGCGCGGGGCGAAAACGTTGCCGACGACTACGCCGCCCGATAGGATGCGCAGCCTGTCGGAGACATAGACATCTCCCTTGACGACGCCGCCGATTATGGCCGAATGCGCCCTGACGCTGGCCTGGATCCGCCCGGCCGAGCCCACGACGACCTTGCCGGTCGCCCGGATCGATCCGCGCACATCACCGTCGATGCGCAGGAGGCCGTCGATGTCTATATCTCCGTCGACGGACGAGCCGGCGCCTATGATCGAATTGACCACAGAGTCTCGTGAATCGGGCATATCGCCTTTCCGGTCACTGACCCGTTCCCGGAGCGAGGGCCGTGGCGTTGGCCCTGATGTTCAGGAACTTGAGGGGATCGATGACGCTGGTGCCGAGATGGACTTCGTAATGACAGTGCGGCCCCGTCGTGAGGCCGGTATTTCCTATGGTTCCTATGATCTGCCCCTGCTGGACTTTTTCTCCTTTGTAAACGCGGAACTCCTGCATATGGGCGTATCGGGTGAAGAAGCCGTGGTTATGTTGGATGATGACGTTATTGCCGAAATCGCCGTCGTAGCCCACGAAAACGACTTTCCCGTCGGCCGTCGCGACGATGGCGTCGCCCGTATGGAAGGTCGAGATATCGATCCCGGTATGGATGTACCACTGCCCGGTGAAAGGATTCTCGTTCTGGCCGAAATACATCGATATGTGCCCGATGCCGCCCTTGATCGGCCAGATGTTCGGTATCTCGGTGAGCACGGTGCTTTGATTCTGGAGCAGCGAACCCAGCTGGTTCACCGGGTCGACCGACTTGTTGAGATAGTCGGTGATCTTCTGCAGGTCGCCGATTTCCCGCACGCCGCCCGTGCCGCTCTCGGTCGTTTCGAAGAACGAGGCGAGATCGCCTTGCTGAACCGGGGAATCGGGGGCCGACGGAGCCGTGCCTATCCGCGAAAGCGTGCCCGATAGCGCGGTCTGAAAGCGCTTGGCGGCGGTCACGAGACGGCTCGTCTGATCGCGAATAGCGTCCAAATTCGTCTGCGTAGTCTTGAGGTCCTCGGAACGGCTCTGCAGGCGATGCGCCGTATCGGAAAACCGGGCAGCAGAAAACACGAACACGAAAAGGCCCAAGCCTACCGTGAAAACTATCCCTGCGAGAGCGAAAATACTGAATTGGATATTGAGTATTTTTTTTTCGGAGTGCGGGATGAGCATTATGGTGATCTTCTGCCGGCCCGTTACCCCCACCCTTCCGAGAAACTCTCTGAACCTTCCGAAGGCGGCGGTCGTCCGGGCGGCGAAACGCGCAAAAAAAGCATTTTCCTTCTTTTTGTACTTTTTTAGCGTCGACACCACAGTCTCCTTGCCCTAACAGGAATTAGGAAGACTCCACCTTCGATGTTACTGTAGCACTACTAGTATCGACCTGTCAAAGGGAGAAACTGACTTTGGAATACGGGCGTCTCCTACGTTATACTGGGCGGGATGGACGTAGTACGCAATGAGTATGGCCCGGGAAAGGCCTTGCCATTGACCAATGGCGGCGACCTCAGTCTCACATTCATCGGCTCGGGGAACGCTTTCTCGAAAAAATACTACCAGAACAACATTCTCATGGTTAAGGGCGGCGCGCACGTTCTGGTCGACTGCGGCGCAAGGACCCCGGAAGCCCTCGTTCGGCTGGGACTTTCGGTCACGACAGTGAAAAACTATCTTATTACGCACAGCCACGCCGACCACATCGGCGGCCTGGAAGAGGTCATGCTCGTCAACCGCTACGGCGCCAGGCAAAAGCCCACCCTGATCGCGACGGACAGACTCAAGCGCATCTTATGGTCCATGTCGCTCAGGGGCGGATCTTCGTTCAACGAAGTCCACGAAGGCAAGCCCCTGGAACTCGCCGACTTTTGGGATTTCATCACTCCGGTCCGCCTGGCCGGCGGAGAGCGGGAGCTCTGCGAGACGGATATCGGCGGCATCGACATCCGCCTCTTCAGAACCATGCACATTCCCGACTCGGCTCGCGACTGGCGCTCTTCCTTTCCGAGCTACGGGCTCATCATCGACAAGAGAGTCCTCTTTACGAGCGATACGCGCTATGACCCCCGGATGGTCACGGGTCTCGATGCGGAGTACGGATTCGAAGTCATCTTCCACGACTGCCAGCTCTTCACGGGCGGAGTTCACGCTTCGATCGAGGAGTTGGCCGGCCTGCCCGAGACGATCCGCGCCAAGACTCGGCTCATGCACTACGGGGACAATGTCGAGACCTTCGCCGGGCGCGTCAGGGAACTCGGCTTCGCGGGTCTGGCCGAGCAATGGGCGAGCTACATATTCCCGAGCCGCGCCTGAGCCTCCGGCGAAGACTCCGACAGGAGGCGCCCGTCGCGGAAAGATCGGCGGCGCACGGTTCCGGCCGATGGCGGCTTCCCTGAACTTCGCGCCGCCGATCCCGTCTTGCCCTGAGGCGGCGAAATAGCTATCTTTGGTCGTACACCTCAAGCCGAACTTGATTCAGGGAGACCGCACATGCCGCAGCACCATTTCAAGACGGAAGTCTCGAAGCTTCTCGAACTCATCACCCATTCCCTGTATTCTCACAAGGAGATCTTCCTGCGAGAGCTCGTCTCGAACGCGTCCGACGCTCTGGACAAGCTTCGCTATCTGACGGTCTCCGACGAAGCCTATAAGAATATCGTCTTCGAACCCGCGATCCGCGTCGTGCTGGACCGAAATGCGAAGACCATAGTGATCGAAGACGACGGCATAGGCATGGACGCCAAGGAGCTCGAAGAGAATCTCGGCACGATAGCGCGTTCGGGCACGCGCCGTTTCCTGGAAAAAATGCCCGAAGGAGAGCGCAAGGCATCGAACCTGATCGGTCAGTTCGGCGTGGGTTTCTATTCGGCATTCATGGTCGCCGACAAGATCGAGGTCACGAGTCTCAGAGCCGGCACCGACGACGCCTTCGTATGGACCAGCGACGGCAAGGGGGAATATTCGATCGACGGCGCCGAACGATCCTCTCAGGGCACCGAGGTGCGGCTCCATCTCAACGCCGAGGGCGAGGAATACCTTTCCCGATGGACGACCCAATCCGTGCTCAAGAAATATTCCAATCACATCGCCTATCCCATTTCGCTCGTCTCCGAAGAGACGGAGTACGACGAAAAAGGCGAAAAGAAGGGCGCCGCCCGCAAGGACGAAGTGGTCAATTCGGCGAGCGCCCTCTGGCGCCGCCCCAAGTCCGAGCTCAAGAACGAAGACTACATCGAGTTCTATAAATCCTTCGCCTCCGGCTTCGGCGACGCCGATGAGGAACCCCTTCATTGGATCCACACCCACGCCGAAGGGACCATCGAGTACACGACCCTTTTCTTCATCCCCTCAAAGGCGCCCGCCGATCTCTACCGCGCCGACTACAAGAGCGGCCTCAAACTCTACGTGAAGCGCGTGTTCATCAGCGACGACGAAAAGGAACTCCTGCCCGTCTACCTCCGCTTCGTGCGCGGCGTCATCGACTCCGAAGACCTGCCGCTCAACGTCAGCCGCGAGATACTCCAGCAGAACCGCGTCATGACCAACATCCGCCAGGCGAGCGTCAAGAAGCTGCTCGGCGAGCTGGCCGACCTCGCGGCGGCCAACCCGGACAAGTACGCGGCTTTCATCGCGCAGTTCAACCGCCCCCTCAAAGAAGGACTCTATTCCGACTTCTCCAACCGCGAGGCTCTCCTCGGCCTCGTGCGCTGGAAAAGCACGCGAGAGGACGCGGGCCTCGGCGGCTGGACGAGCTTTGCCGAGTACAAGAGCCGCATGAAGGAAGGGCAGAAGGCGATCTACTACACTGCCGGCGGCGAAGAAGAGCGGCTGCGCAAATCGCCGCTCTTGGAGATGTATCGTAAAGAGGGAATGGAAGTCCTCGTCTGCGGCGACGAGATCGACGAGCTCGTCCTCTCCGGGCTCGGTCCCTACGAAGGGTTCGAGCTCAAGAGCGTCAACCGCGCCGGATCGGAAAATGAGCTCCACGCGGAGGCGGGCACGGGAAACGACGCATCGGCCGCCGTGGACAAGGCCAAGAAAGCCCTGGGCGCAGCGGTGAAGGACGTCCGCCTTTCGCGGCGGCTTTCAGAAAGCCCCGCCTGCGTAGTCGTCGACTCGGACGACCCGAGCCTTCAGCTGCGCGAGCTCATGAAGCAGCTGGGCGGCGGCGAGCTGCCCGAAGTGAAACCCATACTCGAACTCAACGGCGGCCATTCGATCGTGAAACGTCTTGCCGCCGCCGAGGCTGCCGAAGCCGAAGATCTCGCCAAGGTTCTGCTCGGGCAGGCCCTCCTCATGGAGGGTGCACCGCTCGCCGATCCGGCGGACTTCGCCGCCCGACTCAACAGGCTGTTGGGCTGAGGCGCTATTTGCGGCGCAGGAGCACTGCGGTCAGATCGTCCACGGGCTGGATGGTGCCGCTGTGGTAGCGCCATTCGTCCAAGATATAACCGAGCATGTCCGAGGCCTTGCCCTCGGGCGCTCGGCCGTAAGCGGTCAGAAGTCCGTCCACGCCGAAATGTTCGCCGTTTTCGTCGCGCGCTTCGATGAGGCAATCCGTGTACAGCAGCAGACTGTCGCCGGCCTTCAAGGGAAACTTGACCGCGCGATAGGGCGCCTCGATCCCCTCGCGCCCCAGGGGCGGCCCTTTGTAGTCGTCCACCCTGCGCGGAACCAGAAGGCTCGCCTTGACCGTATCGGCGCGGCGGTACGCGAGTTCGGTATGCGCGGCGTTGGCGTACTCGACGACGTCTCCCCGAAACCGCAGAAGGGCGCAGGTGAGGTAGTTTTCCACCGAACTGAGCTCGGCGCTTAGCTCCTCGTTTATCTGCTCGAGAACGCGCCCGAGAGAGCGGTCCGAGAGTTGGTTGAAATTGCGCCAGAATAGGGATCTTGCGAGGATGGTCACGAGTCCGGAGGCTATGCCGTGGCCCGATACGTCCCCCACGACGAGACCGTCGAGCCTCCCGCCCTCCGCATAGAAATCGTAGAAATCTCCCGAGACTCCGGAAACCGGACTGAAGACGAAGGCCATGTCCCAGGCGTCGAGCTCCGGAGCCTTGGCCTGGAACAGCCCCTGCTGCACCTGCACGGCCATGCGCATGTCCTTCTCGGCTATGTCCATGGCGTTCCGCAGCCGGAGATTCGTCGCCGAGAGCCGCGCGTTGAGGCCCGATTGCTCGCCCATGGCCTTCTCGAGGTCCGCGGTGCGCTCCCTGACCTTGTCCTCGAGACTCGCGGCCATGCCCTCGATCTCGTCGTACAGCCGGTGATACTGACTCGCGAGAGCTGCAGCCATCCCCAGGACGAGGACCAGGAAGCCGTACTTCGAGAAATGCGGGCCGCTCGTGACGGAAAGTCGAGCCATGTCCGCTCCCACCGCAGCGAGCACGACGACGGCGCAGATCGAGATGCGGCCCGTATCCGTGCCGAAAAGGACCCCCGCGATCGTCCGCGGCTCGGCCCCGGCGCGCCCCGGACGATCGGCCGAGAGAGCCGCGACGAGAGGCCGCACGATGTCGAAGGCGAGCAGGTAGAGAACCGGCAGGATCAGGGTCCATCGCCAGAGCAGGAAGAGCGCATCCTGGAATATAAAGGGAACCAACAAGGCCGCCGCCGCGCTCGCCGCCCCGTAGCGGATCGTGAAGCGTGCGATCTTTCCCCGCGTCTGGATGTCGAAAAAGGCGAGAAAAAGCGGGAAAAGCAGGAAGAGGAAGAAATACTCGCCCCCGCGCACGACGGCCGTATCGGGGATAATGTCGATGATGATGTAGGTCCGCGACAAAAGGAAGAGCGATAGCGCCATGGTTCCCAGGCCGTAATAGAGGTAGGCCCGGTTGCTCCGCCGCAGCGCGTACAGCCAGACATGATAGAGCGCGAAGAAGAAATAGATGCCTATGAGCATGAGATCGAGGTATTCGGTTCGAAACCCGAGAAGCTTTTGATAGGCATCGATGGCGTAGCGTCCATGGGAAGGCAGGCCCGTCCGCGGACTCGCAGGATCGCCGATGATCATCATGGCCAGCACATTCCTGCCGGGATGGAGATAGCGCTTGTCGATGTTCACGAGAGCGCCGCGCAGGGCACGCTCTCTCTCGAGGCTCCCATCTCCGCGAAGATACACTTCCCTGCGGATGATCGAGCCATTGAGATATATTTCCCAGTCCTCCCCGATTTCCGAAAGATAGAGCCCCGCTCCGCCCGAGGATCCGAGGAGTTCTTCGTCGGCGGTGAAGGCCGTGACGAAGCAGAATGTGCGGGGTTTGCCCGGCATCACCCTGAAGGTCGGCAGATCTTCGAGACCCGGCAGGTCGAGGTCCCGCACCACTACGGGTCGATCGCCAGCGTGACCGGGCACGAACGCCCAGGTGGGATCGGAAGCCGAGGGCTCGGAGTATGTCCAGGTGATATCGAATCCGTCGCGAACGTAGAACGGCAGAGCGGTCAGATCGATCGAAGCGCTCCACGCGGCGGCCGAACCGAGGAGGGCCAGACCGAGTACGATTGCCAGGCGACATTTCTTCATTTTTTTTCCTCGAAAGGTCACGTCCTCGAATCGAAGAGTGCGTCGAACAAGTCTACACGGGCGCAACGGCCGCTGTAAACACAGGCTTCAGGAGCCGCCCTCCAGTTCCTTGAGTTTGTCTCGGATCATCGCGGCTCGTTCGTAGTCTTCTTCCGCGATCGCCTTTTCGAGCTCGGCGCCCAAGCGCACGCGTTCGGTGCCGGCCGGCCCGGCCGGCGCCTGCGCAGTCGATTCCTTCGACGCCTCGCCGCTCGTCACGCCCTCTCCGGTTACCAGATTGACCGAGATGCCCGCCTCCTCCACCACCGATTCCGCGATGAACACGGGGCAGCCGATGCGGACCGCTATGCCGATCGTGTCCGAAGGACGGGCATCGATCAGAAGCTCGCCCTCCTTGGTGCGAAGCGCGATGCGGGCGAAAAAGGTGCCCTCGCGAAGCTCGTTTATCTCCACGCGATCTATCTCGGCCCCGAGGGCATGGATCAGAGAAATGACGAGATCGTGGGTGAGAGGACGGGGCACGTCGACATGCCCCATGCCGATGAGAATGGCTTGCGTCTCGAGCTGGCCGATGAAAATCGGCACCGCGAGATCGGAACCCTTGGGCCTGACGAGTACGACATTGCCTTGATCCGTCTGCGCGACCGTCCAGATGTCCGCCTCAACGAAGGTCTGTCCTCCCAATGCACCCTCCCCGACTCCTAGTATAGACTCGCGCGGCGCGATTGCAACGAGACAACCGCGGCAGGCCTAGCGGCCCTCCAGGAAAGGAACGATATCCTTCAAAAGTCCGCTCCCGGGCCCGGCGGGGAGCACGGCTCCGAGCTCGACTCTGGCCCGTTCGAGAAGGGCACGGGCGCTGCGTTCGGCCGCATCGAGCGCGCCCGTGTCCGCTATGAGGCCGATGGCCACTTCGACGGCCGGGGAGCCGGGGCCTTCCTTCGCCGCCGCGGCGAAGAGCGCGGCGAGCTCGCCCCCGAGCGCGGGCTTCGCAGCGCAGGCCAGGATGACGGGCAGGCTTTTCTTGCCCTCGACGATGTCGTCGCCGCGCTTCTTGCCCGGATTGCCCGTGGTGAGATTGCGCAGGTCGTCGAGTATCTGGAAGGCGACGCCGGCACGCTCGAAGGCCGAGCCCAGGGCCGCGACCGAGGTGGGGGGGGCGCCGGCAGCCAGAGCTCCGAACTCGGCGGCCGCCCGCGAGAGCACGCCCGTCTTGAGCGCGCACATCGCCAGATAGCTCTCGCGGTCGGGCACGAAGGAATGTTCCCTGTGCCAAGCTATGTCCATGGCCTGACCCAGATGGAGGCGCCGCATATGGAAGCCGTAGCGCGCATGCAATTCGAGGCGTCCTTCCGGGGCGATGTCGAACTCGTCGATCAGGGCGAGAGGGAGAAAATACAGAAGATTGCCCGCGTTGACGGCGACGTCCAGGCCGTGCAGGAGATGTATGGCCGGTCCGCCCCGGCGGGTGTCGGCGCCGTCTTCTATGTCGTCGACGATGAGTGTGCCGTTATGCGCGATTTCGACGAGCGGCGAGAGCGACATGGCCCCATCGTCGCGGCCGAAGGCCTTGGCGGAAGCCGCGAGGAGCAGAGGCCGCCAACGCTTGCCGCCGCGGCGGATGAGGTCCAGGGCCGGGGCGTTCAGGGCGCGGCGCAGGTCCTCGCGAGGGGCGGCATCGAGACGGCCGAAGAAGCGGGCGAACCACGCCTCGTCCGGGACTTCGGGAAGCACCGATCGGAGCTCCCTTTCAATAGCCGCAAGGAGTTCCGTATACTCGTCGTACATGGCCCACAATAGCGCGGGCCGGGGGTATTCGTCCATGTCGAAAGCAAGCTATGAAAAGCCCGATTTTTGGGCTCAAAAGGCCAAGAAGGAAGGCTATCCGGCGCGCTCGGTGTACAAGCTCCGGGAAATAGACGGAAAATTCGGTCTCATGAAAAAAGGATCGCGCGTCCTGGACCTAGGCGCCGCGCCCGGCTCATGGAGCCTCTGGGTGCTCGAGCGACTGGGCGGCACGGGATTCCTCGCGGCGGTGGACCTCCAGAGGCTGGCCATAGATAGGCCCGACTCCAACTTCTACTTCGTCCAAGGCGATCTATACGATGGAGCTATCCGCTCCGCCCTCGCCGCCAGGGGGCCTTACGACCTCGTCATCTCGGACGCCGCCCCCGCGACCACGGGCAATCGCCTGGTCGATCAGGGCCGGTCGGAGGCCATCGTCGAGGCGGTGATCGCCTGCGCCGAAGAGACTCTGGCCCCCGGCGGCGCCCTCGTCGCCAAGATATTCCAGGGCGGCGCCGAAGCGGCCCTGCTCAAGGGCCTGCGAACGCGCTTCACGTCGGCCCGGGGCTTCAAGCCGGAAGCCTGCCGCGCCGAATCCTTCGAGACCTATCTGGTCGCGACCGGCTTCAAGATTTAGACGCGCTGCGCCAGGAATCCTCGGCGGTCCGGATGAACTTCGTGAGCTCTTCCGTGGAAGGCCTGTCGGCGAGGAGTTCGAGAAAATCCCTCCTCTGGCAGAGATGCGAGAGCGAGGCGAGAACCGCGAGGTGGCTTTTGGCCTCGGCCGAGAGAATGAGAAACAGGACCGAAACGGGCTTGCGATCGAGAGCATCGTAGGGAATCGGAGTCTTGAGAAAGAGCACCGCGACTCTCTGCGCGGCGGGATCCGAGACGATAGGATTGCGCGGATGCGGAATCGCGACTCCGTTGCCGATGGCCGTGGGCATCAGTGCCTCACGCTCCAGCACCGCCGTGACCAACGCCTCTCGATCCATGCCCTTGGGAAGGGAGAGTCCCTTGACTCCCTCGCGCAGAACCTCGGCCGCCGTCGATCCGCCCACATTGTAGTAGACGCCTCCGCGCTCGATGAGAGTAGACAGTGCAACCGCGCTCGCCATGCCATTGCCTCCCTGCCGAGTATGACTCGGCGACGGCGAAGGGTGCAACCGTCCCCCTGCCGTATGCCGAACCGATATCGCCCTCGCCTTTACCCTGTCGGGCGCCCCCGCTATACTTGGGCGGCACTCATGAACGCGCACGCAGGCATCCGGGCGCCGGCCCGCCGCCTTCTCTTCGCCGGAGCGCTTTCCCTTTCGCTCCACGCTTTTTTTTTCGGCCTGGGCCTCGGCCTTTTTCATTCTTCGCCGAACGCAGGACGGAACGACCTGCTCGTGGTCGATATCGCCGACCCGACGATCCAGGGCCGGGGCGCGGAGGAAGACGCTTCGGCCGTCGCCCGGGATCCCGGAGGGCCTGCCGCCCCGCCGCGGGCTCCGGGCGACTCGAAAGCCGATGCCGTCCCGAAAGCCCAGTCTCGCGGTCGGTCGGTCGCGCCCCTTTCGCCGGCCTCCATGACGGCAGCGGCCGCGAAGACTTCGCCTTCGCCTGTTTCTCTTGCCCCTCCCTCACCCGTCGCGGCAAGCGCGGGAGAAGCACGCGTTCCCGGCATCGAAAGCGGCGCTCCGGTCGGCGGGGAGAGCGCCGGCGCGGTCGGGGGGAGCGCCGCGGCAGGCGAAGGCTTCCCGTCCCTGTCCGGCCCGGAAGCCGGGAACGCGGCCGGGACGGGCGACGCGGAAAGGGCATTCTTCGGCCGGATACGCGAGGCCATCGATAGGCACAAGCAATACCCTCAGGCGGCGCGCATGCGCGGCACCGAAGGCACGGTGCGCGTCCACCTGAGCATCTCGGCCGAGGGCAGGCTCATGCGCGTCGAGTTGGCCTCCAGCTCGGGATCGAGCCTCCTCGACAGGGCCGCCCTCGACCTCGTCGCCTCGGTCTTCCCCATGTCAAATCCGACCGGTCGAAAGCTCGACCCCGTCCTGGCCGTGAGCTACTCGCTCACCCGATGAGTTCGTTCCAGGGCATCGAGGGTCGGTTGCCCCGCAGCGTCACAAAAAAGAAAGAAACGGGTAATACCTGCTTTACCTGATCATGCTACAGTTGCATCATGAAACGGATCGGCTCCGTCACGGCGCCCCCCACGCGAGGTTCGCGCCCTTGAATGGACTCAAAAGGCCGCGGTCGATTCGACGCGTCGTGCTCACGCTGTTCGCCGTGTCGGTGGGCTTTTCATTTCTGCTCCTGGTCGGCTTCGAAGACGTCGTCGCGAGCTACTACCGGGGCGATTCGACCCCCTTCACCCGTCTGTTCCATCCCGCGCCGCCCGTCGTCCGCACCGTGCGCATCATGGTGCGCACCTTGCGCGCCTTCAACGAAGCCCTCCTCGAAGGCCACGACGCGGTACTGAACCCTTCTTTTCTCGCGCATCTCGCCGACGAGGCACGGCCCCTGGGGATCGTCGTTCGAGTCGACGACAAGCTCGCGTTCGCCTCGCCCCCTCTCTCCGATCCCGTGCTGGAGAGCCTGCCGGCCTTCGGGGCCCCGCCCCCCGCCGAGCCCTTCAAGGATGACGATAGTGCGCCGCATGTCATCTATCAGTTCGACTTTCGCAGCTCGTCCGGCCAGTCCGCCTCTTTCTTCATTCTCCATCAACCCCTGCCGGGGGCCGAGCGCACCCCGTTCTCGCGGCAGATTCTTCTCATCGTCGCGCTCCTATTGCTCGCGGCGGACGGCGCGGCGGGAGTCGTGTTCATCCTGAGGCTGACCACGCCCTTGCGGCGCGTCGTGGCGACGGCGCTCGCGATCAGCCACGGCGATCTCGACACGCCCGTGGAAAGCAGACACCAGATCCTCGAGCTCGCACGCGTTTTCGAGGCCATGGAGACCATGCGCTCAGAGATACGCGACCTCATCGCCCACGCCCGCGAGCGCGAGGCCGAGCGCCGCGAGCTCATCGCCAACCTCTCCCACGATCTACGCACTCCCCTGGCCGCTATCCGCGGTTATGTCGACGGCCTGCGCGAAGGCATAGCCGACACGCCCGATAAGGTCTCGCGCTACCTGGGCGTGATAGGCGCGAAGATACTCGACCTCGACCGCATGATCGACCAGATTTTCCTCCTCTCGACTTTGGAGGCGCAGGAGGCGCCGCCCACCATACGCGTCTTCGACCTCCGAGCCTTCCTGCGCGACTCGGTGGAGGATCTTCGCCTGGCGATTCCGCGGGAAGAGCTCGTCATCGAAGCCCTGGGCCTGGAAGGCCGGCCCAGACCGGTCAAGGCCGACCCGCTCCAGCTGCGCCGCGTGGTGGAGAACATCGTCGACAACGCACGCCGCCACGGAGGCAAAAGGCCGGTCGGACTGCGAATCGCGCTCGAAGAGGAAAGATTTCGGTCGCGCATCGTGCTCGAAGACGACGGCCGCGGCATCCCTCCGGAGGAAGCGGAGCGAGTTTTCGAACGCTTTTACCGCGGCGATCCTTCGAGGCGCGGCGGCGGGTTCGGCCTCGGGCTGGCCATAGCGCGGCGCCTCGTAGAAGCTCAGGGCGGCGCGATCGAGCTCGAACCCCGCGAAGGAAGCGGAGCCCGCTTCGTCATCACGCTTCCCGTCACGGAGGCCCAAACATGAGCGCATCCATCGGCGACCCGGCCCAGGGCCCGTTCGGCGGGCGCCCGCGCGCCCTCATTATCGAAGACGACCTTGCGATAGCCGAGCTCGAACGGGACTACCTCGAGGCGGCCGGCTTCTCGGCGGATGTGGAAACCAATGGAGCCACCGCGCTCAAGCGCGCCATCGACGCGCTGAGCCACGGACAGGAATCGGTCGGCGCCTACGACCTCTTCGTGGTCGATCTCATGCTGCCCGGCGCCGACGGCTTCACCGTCTGCCGCGAGCTGCGCGAGCGCACGGAAAAGCCCGTGCTCGTAGTTTCGGCCCGCTCGGGCGACATAGACAAGGTCCGCGCCCTGGGCATCGGCGCCGACGACTACGTGACCAAACCCTTCAGCCCGGCCGAGCTCGTCGCACGGGCGCGCGCCCATCTGGACCGCTACGAACGCCTCCGCGGCGAGTCGGACAGCGCCATCATCAGCTCGGGCGACCTCGTCATCGACACCGAAAAGAAGTCGGTCAGCGCCGGAGGTCGGGGCGTCCAGCTCACCGCCACCGAGTACGCCATCCTCCTCCTTCTCGCCCGGAATCCCGGCCGCGTCTACAGCCGCGAAGAGATCTTCGAAGCCGTCCGCGGCGAAGGCACCTACGGCGAGGTCTCCACGGTCACGGTTCACATGCGCCGTCTGCGCGAGAAGATCGAGGTCGATCCATCCAATCCCAAGCATGTCGAGACGGTCTGGGGCATGGGATACCGCTTCGTGGAATGAATCGAACGACAACGAGCGCTTGCCCACTCCGCTTCCCCGGCCCTATAGTCTATTCATGGGTGACGACTTCGGCATCGATTTGGACTCCGTGCGCGCCTTTCTCGCCGCCAAGGACGAAAAGCACGAAAAGGCGCTCGATGCCCGTTTCGAGGAGGCTCGTGCGGATTTCGAGGCAATCGCGGCGCGCATCGCCGAGATTTACCGGCCCGCCCGGATTTACCAGTGGGGTTCGCTCCTCGATCGCCGGCGCTTCAGCGAAATCTCCGACATAGACATAGCATTGGAGGGAGTGCCCGATGCCGAAACGTACTTCGCCATTCTCGGCGAGGCGATGAAAATGACGGCCTTCCCCCTCGACATAGTCGAAATCGAAAAGGTGGGCGCGGAGAACGCCCGGCACATCAGGGAGAGCGGGAGGCTCGTCTATGAGCGACCCTAGGAACGCCGAGCTGGCGGCGCTCATCGAAAAGCAGATCAGACTTGCCGAGAGCATTCGCGCGGCCATCGCGCAGGCAGTGGAACACGACGTGCCGCTGCTGGGCCGAACCGGCAATGCCGCCGTCTTGGTCGCCGGCCTCATCGAAAACTATTACACCTGCCTGGAGACCGCTTGGCAAAAGATTTCCCAGCGCTTCGAGAACCACCTCGAATCCGGTCGCTGGCACGCCGAGCTTCTCGACAAAATGCGCATCCGGATCGAAGGCGTGCGCATGCCTGCCGTTTCGGAGGCGAACTACCCCGCTCTCCTCGAACTCCTCAAATTCCGCCATTTCCGCCGCTACTACTTCGAACTCGAGTACGATTGGGACAGGATCGACTTTCTCCTCAAGAAGCTAGGCCAGGCACACGATCTCGCAATTGCCGACCTGCGACTCTTCGTCGCCTTTCTCAAGACGCTCTGACAGGTGACCCTCTGGTTACAGAATCCGCCGCAGACTCGCGACGACGCTGGTCCAGAAACCCGGAGAGGGATCGGCGGTCAGGCTCGCGAACTCTTCGGGGCTGTAGACGAGGAGATCAGTCGCGGGGACGAGGTCGAGGACATCCGAAAAGTCGAGGGCGCGATCGAGGAAGGGCTTGTCGGTATCCACGACGAGGATGAGGTCGATGTCGGAATCGCGGCCGAACTCCGGCGTACCGTAGGAACCGAAAAAATACGCAGCCCTGACGCGCCCGTCGAGAATGCGTTTGAGCTCGGACTCGTACTCCTCGGAGGTTCTTCCGAAAAGCGGATCGCGAGTGTTCCAGACGATGATCGGGTCACTCATCGCTCGACAACTCCGCGCGAGCCCGATCGACGAAGGCCTGTGCGAACTCGACGGCCTCCCTAGCCTGCTCGGCGTCGAAATATTCGAATGGAGCTCCTTCCGCAAAGGCGTCAGGATAACGAGCCGAAATGTAATATATATCGAGTCGCCTCGCCATGCGCTCGATCTCGCCATCGATCTGGAGGGCCTGCGCTATCTTGGCAACGGAGTGGCTGCGTATCTCGGAAGCACCCCGTTCGAGGGCCATGGCTTTGAGCGCCTTTTCAGCCACCTGTTGGGCTGCGAAGCAGGTCTGGGCCCAAAATCCGCCTTTAATCGAGTCCCTAGCCCAACCAAGTTCGTTTTCGGCCTGCCTGAGCCAGTCGCCAGAGCGAGATTTCATGTTTACAGTATACCCTGCAATGTAGCCCCCGGTAGCTACAGGTTCTCCAAGCTCGAAGTCTGTCCGGCAGAAGGGCTTGCTCAGTCCTTAGGCGGCTCTAATCCCATGGCGCGAAGTTCCTCGTCCTCGTTGGGAGCGGGAATGGACGTGTCATCGTTGGCCAGAATGCGAAGGACGGAGCGAGATTCGCGAGCAAAATCTTCAGTCTTTCGTTCCTCTTCGGTGATCCGATGGAAGCCGTTGGCAAGCAGAAAATCAGTGACATCCTTTACATCGTCGTCCGTGTCGCGTTCAAGCATTGCGCCACCTCCAGACATATAAGGCGTGGAGACGAAAATCACACAAGCTTGCCCATGAGGTCGGACATTTCGAGAGCGGAAAGCATGGCGTCCCAGCCCTTGTTGCCGCTCTTCACGCCGGCGCGCTCGAGGGCCTGCTCCAGCGTGTCGCAGGTCAGTACCCCGAAAATGATGGGTCGTCCGCTGCGCAGGGATTCGGAGGCGATGCCCTTGGCCACCTCCGCCGCGACATAATCGAAATGCGGAGTGTCCCCGCGGATGACCGCGCCCAGGCACACGACGGCGTCGAATTCTTTTTGAGCCATACGGCCGGCGACCAGAGGTATCTCGTAGCTTCCCGGCACCAGGACCAGGGTCAGGTTCTTTTCGTCTCCGCCGTGGCGCACGAAGCAGTCCTGCGCGCCGTCTATCAGCCGCGCCACGATCAGGTCGTTGAATCGGGCCGCCACCAGGGCGATCTTCTTTCCCTCGGCGCTCAGCATTCCCTCGATGTGATTCATTTTTCCCCTCCGGTTCAAATCGCGTGACCGAGACGGTCGCGCTTGGTTTCTATATAACGTAGATTGTGGGAGTTCGACGGCACTTTGAGTGGTAGGCGTTCCGCGACCTCGATACCGTATTCCTCGAGGCCCGCGACCTTGTCGGGGTTGTTGGTCAAGAGGCGCACCGCCGTGCGGCCCAGCAGTTTCAGGACCTGAGCGGCCTCCCAGTAATCGCGCATCTCGGCCGCGTAACCGAGCTCGAGGTTGGCGTCCACGGTATCCATTCCCTGGTCCTGCAGAACGTACGCGCGCAGCTTCGCGTCCAGCCCTATGCCCCGGCCCTCCTGATGCAGATAGATCAGGGCTCCCTCCTCGGCGGCACCGATGCGCCGCATGCTCTCTTCCAACTGCTCCCCGCAGTCGCAGCGCAGGGAACCGAAGAGGTCTCCGGTGAGGCATTCCGAATGGACTCGGAGCAGCAAAGGCGTCTTGTCCCGCCTGGGATCTTCGCCGAGTTCCTCGTCGTCGCCGAGTTCCTCGTCGTCGCCGAGTTCCTCGTCGTCGCCGAGTCCCTCGTCTTCGCCGAGTCCCTCCGCGCCGCCCGATCCCTCGGCGTCGCCGGGCATAGTCTCGAGGGCCTTGCCCTTGGTCAGGAGGAGGACTCGCTTCGCCGCCCCTCCGAAGGGCGACTCGATGTGATGGATCGTGAAAGTCCCCCAGCGCGTGGGCAGAGTCGCGCTCGCGAGCGGGCGCAGCAGCGTCTCGCGGGAGTGCCTGTACCGGACGATGTCCGCCACGCTGACCTGCGAGATCCCGAGCCTCCCGGCGACCGCGTTCAGGCTGTCGCCGCTGGCCATGGTGCCGTCTTCGCGCATGATTTCGCAGATGACTCCGGCCGGAGGGAGAGCGGCGAGGCGGCAGAGTTCCACCGCGGCCTCGGTATGTCCGCCCCGCTCCAGCACGCCGCCCGGCCGGGCCACTATGGGGAAGATATGGCCGGGCCGGCCGAGATCCGCGGGGCGGCAGGAAGGATCGGCCAGGGCCCGGAGCGTGACCGCCCGGTCCGCGGCCGAAATGCCGGTGCTCGTGCCCTCCACGGCATCCACGCTCTCGGTGAAGGCCGTGCCGTGAAGGGCGGGACGGCGCTCGTCGGAGCGGACCTTCAGGTCGAGACGCTCCGCCGTGGCGGCGTCGATCGCGCAGCAGATGAGACCCCGCGCCTCCCGCGCCATGAGATTGACGTTCTCCGCTCTTACCTTGGCGGCCGCGACGAGCATATCGCCCTCACACTCGCGGTCCTCATCGTCGCTCACGATGACGATCTTCCCTTCGCCCATATCCTTCACGGCGCGCTCCACCCGCTCGAGGCTGCGGGTCGCTTCGTGTGCCGGATTATGTATATTCATCGGTACCCCCATGCTTTCAGCTGTTCCATGTCGAACGATTTTCCGCCGCGCCCAGGCGTCTCGTCCGCTGCGCCCCTCCGCAGAAAGGCCGCGACCGCCGCGTGCACATACGAGGCCAATACGTCGAGCTCGACATTGACTTCGTCGCCCGTTCTCTTGTCGGCGAGACTCGTGGCGAGTCGCGTGTGCGGAATGACGGATATGCGCGCCGCGAAGCGCCCGCTCTCGGGAGACTCCCCGGCGCTCTCGAGGCCGGCCACCGTGAGGCTGATGCCGTCGATCGCGATCGAACCCTCCGCCACGACCCGATCGGCCCAGGTAGGATCGAGGCCGATCACCAGGAACCAGGCCTCCAGGTCGCCCCTCCCGGCTCCTTTGGCCCTCGCCGGCCCCCAGGATAGTATGGGAGCCCTCCCCGTGACGTGACCCATGACGATGTGGCCGTCCAGTCTGCCGCCCGCGGATAGGGGTCGCTCGAGATTGACGCGCGTCCCCTTCTTCATTTTCCGCAGCGTGGTCTTCTCCAGCGTGTCGCCTACGGCCTCCGCCTCGAAGCCGTTCCTGCCCCGCGATGTCACGGTCAGGCAGACTCCGTCCACGGCGATCGACGCTCCGATCTCCAGGGCGGACGCCAGCGTGGGGCAGACTATTCCCAGGCGCAGCCCCGTCGCCGCCGCTTGAAGCGAACCGAGCTCGCCGATCTCTTCGATCAGGCCCGTGAACACGGCTTTCCTCCCTCCGCGATCCCGACAGTGCCGCGCATCGCGTCGATCCGGGCGAATCCCTCACCCGCTTCGACGCGGAATCCCTCCAGCGCTATTCCCCGGTCGGGCGAGAGTATGTCGAGATCGCCCACCGCCGCGATGCCCTCTCCGAGAATGCGCGGCGCGACGAAGATCGTCGCCGCGTCCCAGAGCCCCCGCCTCAGGAGGGAAGTGAGGAGGCCCGCGCCGCCTTCGACCATGACCGATCCGATTCCGTCCGCGTAGAGGGCGCGAAAACCCTCGCCCAGGTCCGGTAGTCCCGCCCCGTCCCGTCCCGTCTCGAGCGCGCGGATGCCGGCGGAGCGGCATTGTTCGAGCGCGGCGCTGCCCGTGGAAGCCAGCACGGTGGTGCCCCCCCTGAGGAGGGGCGAGAACAATCGGGCGGCCATGTTCAGGGGCCGCTCTCCAGCGAGGACTATCCTCCGAGGTCCCGCATGACCGTCCACTCCGTCGGGGTCCTCGTCCCCGTCGCCGCACGCGGCCAGGCGCACCGTCAAGCGGGGGTCGTCCGCGCGAAGGGTGTTGGCGCCGATCATCACCGCGTCGTGCCGAGCGCGCAGCTCATGGGCCGCCTCGCGGGCGGCCTCGTTGGTGATCCACCGCGAGACTCCGCCGCGGCAGGCGATGCGGCCGTCGATGCTCTGAGCCCACTTGAGTCGGATGAAGGGTCGATGTTCGCGAATCGAGACCCTGAAGGATTCCAGAAGCTCGGCGGCGCCCCGGGCCATGAGGCCCTCTTCCACCGCGATGCCGGAAGAGCGGAGGCGTTCGGCGCCGCGGCCCGAAACCTCGGGATTGGGATCCCTGCAGGCGAACACCACCCGCTCGATTCCCGCCGCGATGATCGCCTCGGTGCAGGGGGGCGTCCTTTTCCCCGCCCCCGAGTGGCAACAGGGTTCCAGGGTGCAATAGAGGGTGGTGCCGGGCGGAAGAGTCGACGAATGGGGAGTCGCCTTGAAGGCTTCGGCCAGCGCCGCAGCCTCGGCGTGCGGGGTGCCGGGCCCGCGGTGATAGCCTTCGCCCAGAACGCGGCCGCCCGCGACCAGGACCGCGCCCACCGCGGGGTTCACGCCCGCCAGAGGCAGAGAGCGCCGGCCGAGCTCGATCGCCCGCTCCATGAAGGCAAGGTCGGAAGACACGATGCACTTCCTTCCGGGGCGGGGAGGAGGGAACCGCCGCGTCGAAACGGTCACGGGACCGCGACGCGGGGGCTCGCACTCTAACAATCTATAAAAGGATTAAAGACCTTTTCCCGTCCGGACTATACCGTTGGCACCGGAGTCTCACCGGTTCAGTTCCTGAGGCTCCGCAAAGGAGCTCCGGAAGTAGCGGGCTTTACCGCCAGTGGGGAATTGCACCCCGCCCCAAAGATCGTACTCAAGATAGCATTTGTGCCCCGGATCGTCAACCGACCGAGCCGCATGCCGGATATTCCCTTCGTCCTCGCTCAATCGTCCCGGCCCTCTAGTCGGTCGGCGGTTCTATACCCATGGCTCGAAGCTCCTCGTCCTCGTTGGGAGCCGGGATGGATGTGTCATCGTTGGCCAAAATACGAATAAAGGATCGAGCCTCTCGCGCAAAATCTTCGGTCTTTTGCTCCTCTTCGGTGATCCGGTGGCAGCCGTTGGCGAGCAGAAAATCCGTCACATCCTTTACATCGTCGTCTGTGTCGCTTTCAAGCATTCCGCCACCTCCAGACATATAAAGAGTGGTTTTCGTCATAGTCCCGCATCGCGGCATCACTGACCCGGCAATAAAACAGTTGACGCGAGCATCGAAAAAGGACCGCCCGGCTAAGTCCTTTTTCGATGCGATGACAGCTTTTCAATTGCCGGGTCAGTAAGCCCAGCTTTGTTGTCCAAGAACTCATACCAGATAGTGCGCAACTTTTGACCGGATGGAGAAAGTATATCGCGATGAACGCAACCATGGGAAGCGTCATAGCGTTCTACCTCCGCGAGGGATACGCAGCGAGACATCGTTGGCGATTGAACGCCGAGATGGCGGCCGTCATAGGAAAGCAGAAGATGGGAAAGTAGTGCTGAAAATCGAACGAAGGTCTGAAAGCCCCATCCGCTCCCTGGTGGGAAGGGGCGATGTACGACTGAGCACCGACGAGATACCGGCTTTCACGCGGGCTGACTATTCCCCGAGCCATTTATTCTGACCATATTTCTAGGAAGAAATTCTTCAGTGGTCCCGGAGGAATTTACCACTGGTAAATTCCTCCGGGACCACTGAAGAATGCCCCCCTGGACCAGTGGTAAATTCCTCCGCGATCAGTGGTAAATTCCTTCTCGACCACTGATCGATTTAATCCCTACAATGCTTGTAATATTCGAGCTTCAATTGAAGATGGGTTCTCAAACGCTCCGCTGGGCCTTCGGCTAATTTCTCCATACGCAAGGTTGATCCACTGAGGCATTTGCGCTGCTCCGAACTTCTTGCCCAGAGATGAAAAGGGCTGGGGCATAGAAATCAATTACCCCGAAAACATTGAGGAATCGCCGGTTTGGATGAGGTGAAGACAAGGGAACAGGGATTTTCACCCCACGTTCTCTGAAGAGGGCATGAAAAACGCCCCGCGTCGGTTGATCCATGAGATACTCATGGTGCTAACACAACCAGAGCGAGGGGCGCATGGCAAGGATAGCACAACGGCGGCTGTTTGGGTGGAAGGAAATCGACGAGCTTGGCGACCTGGAGCGGCTCAGGCTCGTGCTCGACACGATGCCGGACGAGGGGTTCGCGAAGCTCCTGGAAACCGAACGGTTCCGAGGGCGGAACGAGTACCCGGTACGCGCCATGTGGAACTCCCTTCTCGCTGGCGTGGTCTTTCAGCATCCGAGCATCGAAAGCCTCAGACGGGAACTGTCGAGGAACGGGATGCTGCTCGAGCTCTGTGGCTTCGACCCGCTCAAGGGACCGGACGCGGTCCCGCCCGCATGGGCATATTCTCGATTTTTCCGGGTGCTCCTTCGGCATTCGAAGGAATTGGGCGGGATTTTTCAGCAACTGGTGGGCGCGGTCGGCGAGGCCGTGCCCGACTTCGGCGAAGAACTCGCGATGGACGGGAAGAAGCTGCCGAGCTTTGGGAATCCGGTGAGCGATGAAGGGAAGAAGAAAACGGCCGATGGACGTCGCGACACGGACGCCGACTGGGGAGTGAAGACCTACTCGGGCGTGGACGCGAAGGGGAAGTCCTGGGAGAAGGTCACGAGCTGGTTCGGCTACAAGCTCCACCTGATCGTCGATTCGCGTTACGAGCTTCCGGTCGACTTTCGTCTGACGAAGGCATCGGCGGCGGAACAGCCGGTCGCGCCGGAGATGCTCGATGAGCTTGAGGAGCGCGCGCCGATGGTTGCGGAGCGAGCGAAGCACCTGAGCGCCGACAAAGGCTATGATGACGGGAAGATCATCATCAAGGCTCACGATGAACTCGGCATCGCTCCCATCATCGATATCCGGAACCTCTGGAAGGATGGCGAGAAGACGAAGATGGTAAACGGTAGCACAAATGTGGTGTACGACCACCGCGGGAACGTATCGTGCCTCTGTCCGAAGACGCTCACGCCGCACACGATGTGTTACGGTGGCTACGAGCGCGATCGGGAGAGCCTGAAGTACCTCTGCCCGGCGCGCGCAAAGGGAGTGACCTGCGCCGGTCAAGCCGAATGCACGACAGGGTGGCAGATCCGCATTCCACTCTGCGAGGATCGGCGGGTGTTCACGCCCGTGGCGCGGTCGAGTCACACGTGGTCACGTTTGTACGACATGCGGACCGCCGTGGAGCGGGTGAACTCGCGAATCGACGGTGCCTTCATGTTCGAGCACCACTACATCCGCGGCAAAGACAAGATGGAGGCGAGGGTGACGATAGCCTTCATTGTCATGCTGGCGATGGCGCTGGGGCGGATACGCCAGAATCAGCCGAGCTTGATGAGAAGCCTGGTCAAGCGCGCGGGCTGAGCCCGAGGGCAAAGCTCGGCTCTCACGCCTCAGGCGCATTCCAGGGGAAACCTGTATCCCTATGGCCCGAAGAAAGGCCGACGAGCGGCATTTTCGATGAATCCCGATGTCTCGGCAGCCTTCTCCCCCACAGATGCCCGTGTTAGGCCTCTCTGGTCGCCAACTGCTCGCGGCCTTCCCGGCAAAATACCTCGGGGAAAATGCAACAGCGCAAATGCCTCCCACTGGGACTGGCTTGCGCTCCGGAGAGCCCTATAGTATTTTCGGTCGTAGAAATAGGACTCACCGAAGCGGATCGAAGGGATTGGCGCTGAACTGTTCGAGCTTTTGCTTGATTACTTCCCGGCTTTCAGGACGCTTCGAAATCCACTTCTTCAAGGATTTCTCGAAGCGGCTGGACCATTCCAGCCGAATCATCCGTCACAAGCTCCCGAAGAGGTCACTGACGGAGCCAGACTGTATCCGGCCCTGCGCTCTGTCCTCCAGAGCTGCCAGATAATCGACTCGGATTTCGTCTCGCTTGCCCTCGATGATCCGCTTACGCATGATCTCGTCGACCATCTCCTGGTCCTCGATGCTCAGTTGCGCTATCTCTTCAAGGATCCCATCAACCGTCGTCGCCATAGCCGTGCTCCTACCCATCACGAATCTCCTTTCATGGTAACAAGCTTTTGCCATTTTCTCAACAGCTCTTTCTTGAGCTCGGCGGTGGCTGCCCGGTAGGTCTCGTCCACTTCGGTGTACAGCTCGTTCTCCCTCGGGTGCTAGGTCTTGAAAACGCGCTTCAGAGTCTCCGCCTGGACATGGGTGTAAGGAAGGCCGCAATCTCATCCTGGGTGAATATGCCTCCAGGTTGTCCTTGCTCTGGTAGCGCAGGGTATCGAGGTCTTCGGCCGGGGCGCGACCCGAGCTTTCCAGGCCTTCAAGGTACGCCTCCAGCTCGCCGAACCTCTGCGCGAAGCGGGCGTCACAACCAGCCTTTATAAGATGCAACGACAGCGCGTGACGGAACATCCGCGTCGTGCAGGGCGCAAGCCTTCACGGATTCAAGATCACGTGGTCTGAGGTGCCGCGGGGCGGCAGGGGTATCGCCGAAGCCTTGGCCGTCAGATCTCCCGAAAAGCTCGTCTGGTCGCCGGCGTGCCCGGCCCACCGGGGGCCCACATCCAGTCCTGAAAGAGCATCCGTGACCGAGCCGAAGTCGCTGTTGAAGGAGAAACCGTTCGTGCTCACTCCGCGCGTGAGGTCATAGGAAAAGTTCCAGGTGTTGACGCCCAGATTCGCGACATGGCCCGGCGCGACATCGAAGGCGGGACCCTTGTAGAAGTCCGACCTGATCGTGATGTAGTCGTTGTCGGTCTTCACCTGGGCCCACAGCTCCAGGAGGCTGTAGCGCCCCGGCTCCGCGTTGCCGAGCAGGAAAAGGTCTCCAGGAGTATCCGTGCGAACCTCGTAGGTCCTGCCGCTCGTCTCGTTGCGGATGAACAGGGCGGCGGCGTAGGCCTGATCGGTGTAGAGCGTCCCATCGGCCCCATTGGTAGCCGTGCCGACTCCGCTCACGCTAATCTTGAGCCGCCCGGCGATGAGAGACGAATCGCTTCCCGCAGGACCCGAAGCGATGCTCTGGCAACCGGCCAGCGCGACTGCGACAGAAAGGAAAAGAATCACTCGACGCATTTTGAAGCCCTCTTGGCAAAAATACTGCTACCAGGCTACTTATGGTCCAATCGATTCGATCTCTATCTTGCAGGTGCCTCAGTACGACGCATCGGGTATAGAGATGTCGAAGTTTTTGGCTGCGTCGTTGTAAAGAAGCTGCACGTGGGCCGTGAGGGAATCGGGACGGGGGTGCCGTGCCACGAGAACAAAGACGTAGGAATGCTTCCCCGGTTTCAGCGTCACAGTGCCCGAAGGAATGTAGTACCAGTCGACCTTGTTTTCGCGCTGAGAGAAGGAGCCGCTCGATTCCTGAGTCTCGACCTGCTTCATGGACAGGTCCTTGAATCGGTCTACATCGTAGAACGAAGCCCTGACCTTGCCCTTTTCGTCGTTGGCGCTGGCATCGATGAGTTCCAGCTGAGAGCTCGCCGAGTTGACCACGGAAATCTTGAACACGAGGAAATCGTAGACTTGGGGGATGAGCGTGCCCTCGTAAGAAAGGAAAGGGTCGACCATAATATCCCAGCCGTAGGTGTCCTTCACTTCCTTATCCGTAAGAAGAGTTACGGAAAGCGAATCCTGCAGGGGCTGCACCGTCCCTGAGCTAGGAGTACTCGAGCAAGCGAGAAGGAGCCCTGAAAGGACGATGGGAACAATTAGAGCGACGAGCATCTTGCGCATCTGAAATCTCCTGGTAAAATCTTGCATGCAATCGCGGGAATAACAACCGAACCGCCGTCTCGTTACGGAGCCAAGTGTAGACCGCACTCGGGCCTGCCTGCGGACAAGCCACCGGCAGCCCAGCCGCACGGTTCGGCGAGACGGGGGGATAAAACCAAGGCCCCCTCGCGGGGGCCTTGGACAAGATTCATGAGAACCGAGGCTTAGAATGCCCAGGTGTAGGCGATGGGAACGGCGAACAGAGACTTGCTATAGCCGGGCGTACCCGCATTCCAAGACGCGCTGTTCAGTACTTCGCCACCGTTGTTCGCACCACTGGCATAGAGGATACCGATGCTGATGTTGCTGCCGTTGTCGAAGTTGGCCTTTATATAGGGCCAGGCTTCGAAGCCGGTCCAGCCGGCCGCCTGCCCGTTGAAGAGGCCCATGCCCTTGCCGTCGTCGTAGCCGATCTTGGCGCCCACGGCATACTGGCCGAAGGTGTACTCAATCTGAACCTCTCCTGCCATCGCACTGAGGGTATCGCTGAGGCTGCCGCCAGCTTGATACTGGTTAATTCCATTCGCATAGCCCGCATCCAAGGTCAGGGCCAAGGCGCCCATGGTATATCCCGCGGTGAGCCATACGGTGCTGGTTTTCACAGGGGCGGTATAGTCATCGTCGTAAACGACCTGCACGGTGAGCGGCTTGGTGGCCATGAGGTTAACGCCCACGCTGACTTCGTTGGCGGAGTTGTTCCAGGCGACATAGGCCTTGAACGTGTCCTTCATCTCATAGGATGCGGCCAGGTTCAGGTTCTGCTGGTAATCGGCGTCAGCATTGGTGCCATAGGAATAATTCGTGGCATCCTCGGAAGGGCCCGGGCCCCACGCAGTGGTATCCCCGGGGACTCTCTGCAATACTGCGAGAGAAAGGCCGGAAATGGGGTAGACCTGGAGCATGCCGGCGTAATCGCGCTGGCCGAAACGGGCATTGGCCGCACCCTCGATGAAGGTGGTCCAGCGGTAGTCGCCGATGTCGAGCTTGCCGAGCGTGACCTTGGCTACGTCGCCGAACTTGTAATAGGTGTTGAACCAGCTGATCTCTCCGTTGCCACCGGTCGTGCTCTGGCCGAAGTTGCCCATGCCGAACTCGAAGGTGCCGCTGTACCCATAGTTCTTGCCGTCGTAGGAGAAGGTCCACTCCTGGTCGATACCGTAGTTCGGATCCCAGCTCGGGCCCCAACCAACCGACGCCGGGCCGCCGTCGACCGAAGCGTAGGTCATCATCATGCCATAGTTCCACGCATGGAACTGTCCCTGCGGAGCGGGGGCCGCCATCGCGTCATCGGCGTAAACTGCGAGGCCGATTACTGCGAGGGCAAGAAGCAGAACGACTAACTTCTTCATCAAAGTCCTCCTTAGCGTTTGCAAAGGGGGTAAACCGACGGTTTAGTGATCCCCTTTCCTAAGTTCTATCGGGCAGTATAGCCAGCACGTTTTGCGGTGTCAAGTTTTTTTTCGGAATTGATGCGCTTCCGCGAGGGAAAAGGCGAGCCTATTTAAATCTTTTGTCGATAAAGTTTTGCTCTCGACATTGCGATCGCTCCGAGCTTGTCTGCGAATTACAAAATGGACCAGAATGTCAAATCTCGCGAGGGATTCCGGCGTGCGCGCAACACTCCATAGGCTTCTCCGCAGAGGCTCGACACCCATGCGGTCGCTCAACCTTCGGTGCGATCAAGCTCGCTTTTCTTGCGCTTTTCTCTCATGGTCACGACGGCGGACCCCTTCTCAAGTCATCGCATCCTTATTCACGAGGCGGCCACATTCTCGAGATCCGGACGAGGTAAACACAAGCTCCGCGAATCTCATATCGCATTTCACCGGTCCGCGCGGCGGCGGTCTTATTCACATATTGATCCACGATGAGCGCCCCTTCGTCGATCTTTGGGTACTTCGATAGTATCGTTTTTAGTTACTTGCCCTTGACCCAAGGGCTCGAGGTTGGATACCTTGCCCTGAGACGTCAATGCAGCCACTTAAGTCGCTCGAGCGAAGCCTTCGCGCGTTCGCCTCGCAGGAAGCCTACATTTTTTCCGTCGCGGACCTCGGGGCCCTGCTCCCGGAGCTCGACCGAGCGGCACTGAAGATGGTGCTTTCCCGCGCCGTCCGAAGCGGAATCCTGGAAAGGGCCTGCCGCGGATTGTATGTCGCCGCGGAGGCACCGTATCGGAGGGGCCGTGAACTGTTTCATTTTGCCGCCAAACTTCGCGCGAGCTATTTTAACTACATCTCACGAGAGACGGCATTGAGCGAGCTCGGTATCATTTCGCAGATTCCGCTTCAGTACATCACCCTTATGTCCTCCGGCTCAAGCGCCACCATCGACTGCGGAACGTGGGGAAGAATCGAGTTCGCCCACACAAAAAAGAGCTTCGGATCGCTATCCGGAAGTCTCTACTACGATGCCGAGTGTCGGCTTCTCCGCGCCGATGAGGATCTCGCCCGCGCCGATCTGCTCGCCGCCCGGCGAAACCTGAACTTGCTCGACGAGGAAGCATCGTATGAACACCCTGTTTGACGATCACGTTGCGCGCGCATTGGCGGGCGCAGAAAGTGTCGACCGCAACCTTCTTCCCGTCATCGAGAAAGAAATACTCCATCACGACATCATCCGGGAGCTGCATGAAAGCGGTCTTCTTGCGCGCCTCGTGTTCTTCGGCGGGACCAGTCTCCGCCTCTGCTACGGATCACAACGCCTGAGTGAGGATCTCGATTTCAAGGGCGGCCATGCCTTCCACCTATCCGACATGGAGCGGCTCGATCCGGTGCTCGTCGCAGGGCTCTCGCGTAAATATGGCCTTGTGGTCGACGTCGAAGAGCCCAAAATCAAGGATGGCGACACGAAAACGTGGACGATACGGGTGACCACGCACCCCGGCTCCAAAAGCGAGAAGCAGCAACGGATCAATATCGATATCTGTTCGCTCGAGGCATTTGAAAGGGTGCCGCGGCTGCTCGCCAATTACTATTCCGTGGACCTGGGAACCACGGGCCTCATCATCGGTTCGCAATCCCTGAAAGAGAGCTACACCGACAAGCTGATCGCCGTGGCCTTTCGAAAACGCCTACAATCCCGCGATCTGTGGGATCTCATGTGGCTCAAGCAGCGCCTCGCCGACATTACACCCTTCCATCTGTACGAGAAGATCCTTGAGCTCGAACAGACCGAGGCCGATTTCCTTGCTCGATTCGACGCAATCCTCCGGAATATGCGCCGCGATCCGATCGTTCGCTCTGCCTTCGTCGACGAACTCGCGCGCTTCCTTCCCGCCCGGTTCCATGAAACCGCTACGAACCCAGAGTTTTGGGACTACACCGTGCAGGCGCTCGGTGAGGATTTCGAGCGCTGTGAACGCGTCCTCTCGAAGCCGCACGACGGTTCGGAATGGAAACTCTAGCCGACGTCGACATCGGCCAGTCCTTTCCCTTGACGTACTCCATCCGTGGTATTACTCTTACCGTAGGAGTAATACCATGACGGTTACGGAAAAGGGTCAAGTCACGATTCCGCTCGCTATTCGTGAATCGTTGGGGATACGGCCGGGATCGGAGGTGGAATTCATTATGGAAGGAGATCACGCGATACTACGCAAAGAGGAGCAGATCGGTATCGTAGCGGAACGGCTGGCGCGGTACAAAGGCGCGGCCACGAGCGGCATGAGCACCGATCAGATTATGGCGCTTACGCGATCGTGAAGGCCGTACTGGTCGATTCGAGCGTCGTTCTCGATCTGTTCACCGCCGATCCCGTCTTCTACGATCGGTCGCTGGCCTGTATCGCGGCCTGGGGCGCGAAAGGAGATATTCTCATCGACGAGATCGCATACGCCGAGGTCTCCATCGGCTTCACGCGGATCGAGGAACTGGACGAGGCCCTATTCGGCGCCGGCTTCATCTTTTCTCCCGCGCCACGGGAAGCGCTGTTCCTGGCGGGGAAGGCCTTCCTGTCCTACCGTAGGCGCGGGGGCGTCAAGACAGCACCCCTACCGGATTTCATCATCGGCGCTCATGCCGCGATTTCCGGCATTCCGCTCCTGACGCGGGACCCGAAACGCATACGGGACGCATTCCCCGGCCTTTCCATTATTGATCCGCGATGAGCACCCCCGTCATACGGTCCAGCAGTTCCCCATGCCAGAATCTCTGGTCCAGCCCGTTCTCGAAGAACTTTGCGATCCTGAGGAAATAATTCTCGAAGGCACAGTAAATATTGTGCAACGTATAGCCGAGGGCCGCCCAGTCCAACTCGTCGTTCGCGCCCGCCTCGATCCGCTCCGTGGCACGGCGGTTCTTTGAGAGAAGCTCCTGGATCGACCGGTATCCGGCCTCCAGTTCGGTCGCCAGACGCTTGGCCTCGGATCGCGCCTCGGCAAGGCGCCCGGCGGCCGCCTCGGCCTCGAGCGCATTCTCGCGGCGCGCGTTTTCCGCCATGGCGTGTATGAACTCCGGCGGCACCGAGGGAGAATTCCCGCTATCCATACCTTCACTATAGACCACTGGAAGTTCCGGCCGCAAGGCGAGACGAGAGCGCGTTCGTGTAACCGAAGAGCACGGAGAGAAGTCTCAACGAGTCGGCAGCCCCGCTTGACGACATACAAAGATTGTATATAAATTACCATGAAGGAGGCCGAAGTTGAGCACCGTAAACATATCGTTCACCGCAGATCTCCTTGAAGAGATAGACAAAGTTGCGGAGGAGGAATCGCGCTCCAGGTCCGAATTGATCCGCGAAGCCGCCAGAAGCTACATAGAGCGCAAGCGGCGATGGATGGGCATATTCGAGGTCGGGGGGCGTGCAGCCGCGACGGCAGGACTCTCGGTGAGCGACATAGACCGTGAAATTCGGGCCTACCGTGCAGGAAAGCGCTGAGCGCATGCGGGTGGTGCTCGACACCAATGTCATCATCTCGGCAGTGCTTTTCGGCGGAAAGCCGCGCCTGATACTCGAAGCGGCACTGGCCGGGCATTTCGAGCTTTTCCTTTCCGACGCGATGGTCGACGAGCTTCACGATGTGCTGCGACGGCCAAAATTCAGCCTGCCCGGTCAAGCGATCCAGGCCATCATCTCGGAGCTTAGGCTTCTCGCCCACTGGGTTCTTCCTCGCCGACATTTCGACATCGTCGCGGAAGACCCCGACGACGATCGGGTTATCGAATGCGCGATCGAGGCCGAGGCAGACTACATCGTCAGCGGGGACCGACACCTCCGGAAGCTCGGGGGCTGGGAGAAGACCCGAATACTCAGCCCAGAGGCCTTTGTGGAGATTCTTGAAATAAATCGACCGAGTTGAACCCACTCATTCGTGCTCCTGTGGAATGCTACGCAGATGCTGGCGCACCTTCTATCGTCAAAAAGGTCCGAACTCGGCGCTATCTCCCGGCCTTCCAGTCCTCCATCGCCTTCGCGAAGAGCGGGACGGCGTCGCGGATGGTTTTCTCCGACACGCAGTACGATAGGCGAAACCAGCCCGGCGTGCCGAAGCCCTGCCCGGGCACGCCGAGGATATTGTATTTCTTGAGGTGCATGACGAAGGCTATGTCGAGGCCGAGCGCGGCCGCTTCCGCGCGCGATCTCCCCGAAGCCTCGGGAACCTTCGCGAAAATGTAGAAGGCGCCCTGGGGATCGGGAAACTCGTAGCCCGCGGCACGCAGACCCCGGGCGAGCTCGGCGCCGCGCCGCGCATAGCTGGCCACGTCGCACTTCTCGTCCAGGAGCTCGGCGACGGCGCGCTGCATGAGGGCGGGCGCGTTCACGTAGCCGAGGTTCCGCGTGCACATGGCCATGCCCTCGAAGAGCTCGTCCGCGTCCGCGCATCGCGGCGAGACCGCTATGTAGCCGATGCGCTCGCCGGGCAGCGAGAGCGTCTTCGACCAGCTCGTGACGACGATGGTCTCGGCGTAAACGGCCATCGCGGAAGGGACGACCGCGCCGCCGTACACTATCTCGCGGTAAGGCTCGTCGGCGACGAGGTAGGGCATCCTTCCCGTCCGCCGGCCCTGCTCGGCGAGGACGCCGGCTAGAGCCTCGAGCTGCGCGCGCGTATAGATGATGCCCGTGGGGTTGTTGGGCGAATTCACGATAACCGCGGCCGTTCGCGGCGAGAGGGCCGCGCGCACATTCTCGGCGTCCAGAGAAAAGCCGGGGCCGGCTTCGACCTCGACGACTATGCCTTGATGATTCTGGATGAAGGAACGGTACTCCGCGAAATAGGGCCTGACGACGACGACCTCGTCGCCCGGGTCGAGTATGGTTTTGAGCACGGTGTTGAGGCCGCCCGCCGCGCCCACCGTCATGACGATCGAAGAGGAGGAAAGCTCGAGATCCTGCTGGGCGCTCGCCTTGCGCGCGACTGCCTCGCGCACGAATGCGTAGCCCGCGTTGGGCATGTAGCCGTGCGTGCCCGCGGAGGTATCCTCGACGAGACGCCTCATCACGCCGCGAAAAGCCTCGGGCGGTTCCAGGTCGGGATTGCCGAGCGAAAAGTCGAAGACATCGTCCGCACCGAACTGAGCCTTGAGCCTGACGCCCTCCTCGAACATGCGCCTGATCCACGACGAGTGCTCCATGCTTTTTTTGATCTGACGAGAGATAGGCATCGCGTCCTCCACCATGCGCCGATTGACAGGCTGCCGACAAAGGCGAAGGCGCCTTTGTCGGCAGCTTTCTCGATGTCGCGGAGGGGGAGTGTAGCACGGCCGCGAAAAACCCGAAAGACGAAATACTGACCCGGCAATTGAGAAGCTGTCATCGCATCGAAAAAGGGCTTAGCCCTGCGGCCCTTTTTCGATGCTCACGTCAAATGTTTTATTGCCGGGTCAGTAGGCTCGCTGCGCTGCGTAGAATCGCCGTGCGGCTTCGGTTGCGGTCCCGCGCGGGCCTGGCTATACTGCGCCGCGGAGGTGAAACATGGCGTGGTACGCGGACTGGGTCCGCAGCAACATTCTGCTCTCGGCCTTCGTTCAGTTCGCCGTGCTGGGCACGCTCGGCGAGATCCTGGGTATTCTGGGCGCCAAACAGAAGGCGGGCGGCGGCGCCTTGGAGTGGCTGGCCAAGGCCCTCGTCTGGGGAGTGCTCGGCATACTCATCAAGTACGCGTTCACCGGCTTCAAGGGCTTTCTGCAGATTCTCGTCGATCAGGGATTCCTGCCCGGACTCTGCGAGAGCAATCTCGTCCTCAAGGCCTTCTGCCTCTCGTTCCTCACCAACGCGATGTTCGGCCCCCTGCTCATGTTTCTGCACCGCAGCTCCGACAACATCATCGCGGGGACCCGCGGCTACAGGGGAATCGACAGGAGCCTCGCGACGCTCGCCTGGTTCTGGGTGCCCGCACACACGGTCACCTTCTCGCTGCCCATAGATTTTCAGATAGGCCTGGCCGCGCTCTGGTCGGTCGCGCTGGGTCTCATCATGGGCTTCACGAAGCGGCGAGGTTGAGCCCGACCGGGGCAGGGGCGGGCGTTGCGCGACACAGATGGGGCGGGAACGACGCGGACGCGCGAATACGACGAGGCCCCGGCGGACATGCACCGCCGGGGCCTCGCTATTCTCGCAACGACCCGCTACAGGGTCGGGTCCTGCTTCTTTTCGTCCAGAGGGGGAACGCCGAGCGGGCGGGTATTGGACCCCGATTTTGAAGCGGCGCTTTTCCTGGCCGGCTTTTTCGCCGCCGCGGGCTTCTTCGCGACGACCGCCTTCGAGGCGGCGGGTTTCTTCGCGACGGCGGTCGCCGGCTTCCTTGCGGGCGCTTTTGCGGGAGCGGCCTTGAGAGCGGGCTTCTTCGCGACGGCAGCCTTGGGCGCCGGGGACTTCTTGGCCGCGACCTTGGCGCCGGCGGTCTTGACTGCCGACGGCTTCTTTGCAGCCGTCCTGGCGTCGGCCAGCTTCCTGGTCGCGGGCTTCTTCGCGACGGGAGCCTTGGACGCCAGGGGCTTCTTCGCGGCCGCGCTCGTCTTGGACACGGCCTTTGCGGCGGAGGCGGCGGGCTTTTTGGCGGCTGCCGTCTTCGGCGCCGGCTTCTTGGCCGGCGCGGCTTTGTTCTGAGACATCATCTGAGCCTCCTTCTTCGCCTGCGCCGCCTTTTCGGCCTTGGCTGAGGCGACACTAGGTATGCCTTCGCTTACCTTCTTACCCGCGCCGACGGACTTGACCGCGGACGGGTTTTTTCTCTTGCGCGGAGTCGCCTGTTTCGAGGATCTGGCGACCTCTTCGACGCGCGCCGCCGCGGCCTGCGCGGCCGAAAGCTCGAACTCGGCGCGGTCCCAGCCTCTCTTGACGAGCTCTTCGTAGGCGCGCCTCCCGGTCTCCTCGAGCGGGAGCCCGGGGACGGCGGCGAGCTCGGCGCAGATGTGGCCGAGACCGCAGCGCAGGAACTGCGAGAGGCGCTCGTCGGGAACGCCCTTCGCAGCCTGGGTCGCGAGAAGAACGAGGAGCTGATCCCGGGCTCTCTGCGCGTTCTCCTCGTCCAGGGGTCTGGGCGCCCTATCGAGCGCGCGATCGATGCGCTCGTGTATTCTCGCGTAATCCTGGAAGAGTGAATCGTCGATGCGCTTTTCTTCGACGAGGCGGATGTCGACGAGCTGCGCTGCACTTCTTCCGGCCATCAGCGGCGTCCCCCTTTCTCTTCGCATTTCAATTAGCATATATGATGACGCAGGTCGGGGCCGCGCGCAAGCTCGAGTCGGAATATCCGCTCGAGATTTCCGCGAATTCGCGCTCCATACCCTATAAATGTCGGCATTCGGCGAAGAAATCGTTACGGCAGATCGCTGCCGGGACGAACTTGGATTAGGAACCTCGGTCGTCGTATACTGTAGGGGACATCGAGGAGGAAGCATGATCCAATGGAACGCCGAGCTCGTGCGCAGACTCTCGTGCCGCGACGAGGAAAAGCGGCAGATCGCTTCGCTCATTCGGCGCTTCATGGAACTCGCCCGCACGGCGGGCAGAGAGGGTTTTCAATCCATTGAAGCCTCGCTGAAGGAGGACGACGATCCGCTCCTCGCCCTCGGGCTTCGACTGGTCATCGAAGGCCTGCCCGAACTGGCGCTCGAAGATGTGCTCGCCACCTACCTCGTCGCGGAGGATCGCTCCGGCTGGCCCTTTCTCAAGGCTTGCGTAATCATCGAAGGTCTGCTTTCGCTGGCGGCCGCGGACGAGCCCGCGCTCATCGCGCGGAAGCTCGTCGCCTACTACGGGGCCGACCGGGCCGCCGCCGTCCTCGACGAGCTCGAGCGCGACGCCGACGAGGAACCGCGGGCGGAGGAGACGACGTGATCCGCGCGCTGGCGGCGCGCGCGCCGGGGAGCTGGGAAGCGCCCCGCGTTTCGCGGCAGAAGCGCGACGCCCTTTTCGAGCTCGCCATGCGCATCGCGATCATAGCCGAGCGCTCCCGGGCCTTCGAGCGCGAGGCTCTCGCCGAGGCCGCCCTCGTCGAGAGCCGCAGGATACTCCGCACGGGCCTCGAACTGGCCTCGGCCGGCGCGGAGATCGAAGCGATCGAGGCCGCCTTCGCGTCCGGCCCGGCTCTTTCCCGACCGGAGCCGGGAGAGGCTCTCGAACTGGCCCTCACTCTCGCCGGCCTGCGGGGGCTTCTCGGCCGCGAGCACCCTTACTCGATCATGAGGCGCATGAGCGCCAGGCTGGGTCCCGAGTACTTCGACAGGACCGAGGCCTGGATACTGTCGCGGATCGGCCGGCGCCGCGTCCGCTCGGAACCGCTCATCGTGCCGGGCGAGTTGCCCGACATCATCCGCGCCCTGGCCCTGGACCCGCGCAGTCTGGAGCGCAGCCTGCGGGCCGCCGGAAGGGACCTCGCCGTGGCGGCCCTCGCCGGCTGCCCGCAGGAGAGCATCGACATGGCGAAGCCCTTCTTCGGGAAAATCGGAGGCGCGATAATCGAAGACGACGTGGCTCATCTGCGCGCGCGGCTTTCGGGCGACGAAATCTCCGAGGCGCAGGCGACGTTCATCGAAGTCGTGCGTGGACTGGCCGAACGCGGCCGTCTGCAGCTGGGGGAGGAGGCCGATTTCAGCGCCGATCCGGCCTTCGTCTCCGCGCTCACCAGGGCCGTGCTCTCGCTCGACGATCGCGTGCTCAAGGCGGGCCTGCGGGGGCTGGACGGCAAAGCGCTCGCCGTCGCGATGCAGGGCATGGAGCCCAGCGCCCATGATCGGATACTCGGCGTCCTCCCCAAGCGGGATGAAAGGCGGCTCCTCGACGCGATAGACGACGCTTCCCCGCTGGAAGGTCGGGCCATCCAGGAGGCGGGGCGTAAGCTCTCGGCCAAGCTTCTCGCCGCCGCCAGGGCCGGGGTGAAGCCGGGGGCCGCGACGCGCGAGGCCCTGGACAGACTGGCTCAGGTGAAGGACTGGGAAGATTAAGAGGCTGCCGACGAACTCGAAGCTCGTCGGCAGCCTCTTAGCCGAATAATCGGGTCGGTCTACCTTCGCTTGGCTACGACCGCGGCCTTGGCCCGCGGCTTGACTTTGGCTTTCGCACTATCCGCCGCGGGGAGACGACGCCCCGATCCGGAAGCGGCCCTCGGCTTAGCGCCGGCGGCTTTTGCCCCGGACCTTTTCGCTGCGCCGCTCTTCGAGAGCGCCGTCTTGGCGGCGGGCTTCGTCCTTGCGGATTTGGCGCCCGCGCTCTTCGCGCTCCGGCGCGGCAGGGAGCCCAGGGCCTCGGTCGGCGTCAGCATGCGCTCGATCATCGCTATACGACTCTCGCAGGCTTCGCGAAGATCGAAGCCGAAGTCGTCCTCGATCCAGGAAAGGATCGTCATGTGGATCGATCCCTGGGCGGCGAGGGCCAGCGATTGGGCGTCGATGTCGCGCCTGATCTTTCCGGCCGCCGCCCCCTCCTCCACGCAGGCCAGAAGTTTGCGCCATTGCCGGAGCCGATGCTCGCCCAGCCTCTCGTGCAGGTCCGAATAGGCTCGGAACACATGCTCGCCGTGGACCAGGATATAGGAAAAGTCCTCGCTCGCGGCGACGAGATCGACGAGAGCGAAGAGTCCCTTCAAGAGCCTTTCGAGGCCGCGCTCTTCGACCTCGAAGACATTCTCCATCCTCGCATGTACGAGTTCGAAAGCCTCGAAGAGGCCCCCGAAGAGTCCGTCGACGCCGTCGAAATGTCGGAAAATGGCCGGCTCGGTGATGTTCGCTCGAGTCGCGATGTTCTTGAGAGTGGCGGCTCGAGGTCCGCCTTCGCTGATGACCGCGACCGCAGCCGCGAGAACGGCTGTTTTGGCCTTGGAATAGGGCCAATCGGGGTCTGATGCAAGGATTTCCTGGGTCATTGCTCCAATATATCAAGCTTGCCCGACTGTGGGAAGCTCCACTCCGGGGAAGTCTCGGGCCGTGGAGAGGATATATCCGCCCGACACGCTCCCTCACCTTCCGGACGGCGGCAGGGGGGCGCCCCGCAGCCACGCGAGCCGCGCCGTGTTGCGCAGAAGCCCGAAAAAACTGGCTGCGACGAACCAGCTCATGACGCCCGGCTCCAGGGCGAAGGCGACCCGCCAGCTTACGCTCCGGTCGAAGGCGTGGCCGAGAGCCCAGGGAAGAGCCGCGACGAATGCGAGGCGCAGCGGAATGCCCAGGATCGCCCGGAACCGCGCGAAACGAATCGGCCCCGGGACTCCCTTCGCCTCACTTCTTCCCTTGACGTCCTTGGCCCACCTGAGCGCACCGCCGGTCTGAACGGCCAGCACCATGAGATGGACGATCGCTATGACGGCGAGCAGAATATAGAGTCGCAGCAGGGGAAAAGGGCGGGGAGTTCCGCCCTCGAGCATGATTCGCCTGGCTCCCTCGGTGAGCTGGGGAAGAGATATCAGGGATTGGAGGAGGGAGTCCTGGGTCGCGACGACGGCGATGGCCGCCTTCTGGTCGGGCCACACCACGAATCTCGAAGAAAAGCCGTCGATGGCCCCGTCGTGGAAAGCGCTTGGACGCCCATTCTCGGAGCTCAGGAACCAGCCGTAGCCGAAATCGATCTTGGGCTCGAGGGGCTGGAACAGCATCCTCACGTACCGCGGGGGCAGAGGGGGCTCCGACACCCCCTCGGGAGCGGCGAGAAAGGCCAGGTAGGTCCCGAGATCGCTCGCCGTCGACGCCATATAGCCCGAAGGAGCGGCGTACGGCCAGGGCGCCAAGGGGCGCGGCAGAACGGCGCCAAAAAACGAGCCCGTGCCGGAACTGAGGGCCTGTCCGAGCTCTCCCGGCGAGGCCGTGCTCTCGGTCATGCCCAGCGGCGCGAACAGGCGTTTCCTGATGACGGCGGCGAAGCTGTCGTGGGTCACCTTCTCCATCACGAGACCCACGGCCTGGTATCCCGTGTTTATATAATGGAAAGACCGGCCCGGCAGGAAGCTCTGGCGGGCCCGGAGCATGGTGCGGACCCCGCTTTCCAGATCGAGGGCCGTTTCGTGGGCGTCGTCGAAGCTTTCGTCGCTCACGCCGCTCGACTCGGCGAGAAGCTGTCTCGTAGTCACGTCTTTGCCCTTGCCGCCGGCGAAACCGAACCAGGGAATATAGGACGAAACCGGCTTGTCGAGATCGAGCCGGCCCTCCCGCGCGAGAATCAGGGCGGTGCAGGCCGTCATCGTCTTCGCGGGCGAGCCCAGGAGCACGGGGCTGTGCGCGTCGAGCGTGCGGCCGCCGCCGTCGACGCCGAAGCCGTCGACGTACATCACCGCCCCGGAGGAAACGGCGGCCACCACGTAGCCGGCGAAGGCCTGACGCGGCCTCTCCATGCGGAAATAGGTGGCCAGATCGGTGTATCTGTCCGGACCTATTTCCGGCACGTAGAGAAGCACGAGCGCAGCCGCCGCGATGACTACGAAGGGTAGAAGCCGCCGGACTATCCTCATCGACCGGCATTATAGCATGAACAGCAGATCCTCGTATGTCGGGTAGGGCCAGAGTTTGCCGTCCACGAGCTTTTCCACCGCGTCCACGCGTTCCCGGAGCGCGTTCATCCTGGGGACCACGGCTTCGCGGTACGCCCGGGCCTGAGCCAGCGGTTCTTCGATCTCCTGCGCTCCCGAAAGCGCCTTTTCGAGCTTGTCGGACTCGTCGGCTATCGCACCGCAAAGCTCGGCTATGCGGCGGGCCCGGGATTCCTGGGCCGCCGAGACTCCGCCGGCCGCAGCGATGGCCGAGGCCGAGCGGGCGAAATCGGCGGCGCAGGTCGACGAGGAGGGGAAGATCGCCCGCTTCACCATGTCGCACATCACGCCCGCCTCGATGTTGACCTGCTTGGAGTACCTCTCGAGATAGATGACGCAGCGACTCTCGACTTCCTCCCTCGTGAAGACCCCCTGCCGTTCGAAGAGCTCCACGCCCTGGGTCGATGCCAGCTCGGGGATCACCTCTACGGCGGAGCGGAATCGGGGCAGCCCGCGGCGCTCGGCTTCGCGGTGCCATTCCTCGGAATAGCCGTTGCCGTTGAAAACCACGCGGCGATGGGCCTTGTAAGACTCGGCTATGATGGCCCGAATCTCCGCGGCGCGTCGCTCCTGAAGCTTGGCGTTGCCCGCCGCTTCGGCGGGCAACGCCGCCTCCAGGCGATCAGCGTAGCGGGCCAGCACGTCGGCGACGGCCGCGTTGAGCACGGCGCCGGGAGTGGCCACGGACTGGGAGGAGCCGACCATGCGGAATTCGAACTTGTTGCCGGTGAAGGCGAAGGGACTCGTGCGGTTGCGGTCGGTGAGATCTCGGGGCAGCTTGGGCAGCGAAGCCGCGCCGATTTCGATGCAGCCGCCGTCCTTGCTGACGCAGGCCCGATCCTCCGCGGTGGCTTCGAGAATTTCGGCGAGCTCGTCGCCCAGGAAGATCGAGATGATCGCCGGCGGAGCCTCGTTGCCGCCCAGGCGCAGATCGTTGCCCGACGTCGCCACGGCGGCCCGCAGCTGAGTGGCGTAGCGGTCGACCGCTTCGATCACCGCCGCGATGAAGAGCATGAACCGGGCGTCGGAAGCAGGGTCCTCGCCGGGCTCGAGGAGGTTCACGCCGCCGTCGGTGGCGAGCGACCAGTTGAGATGCTTGCCCGAGCCGTTGATTCCCGCGAAGGGCTTTTCGTGGAGGAGCGCCGCCATGCCGTGGCGCTCCGCGACCTTGCGGAGGGTCTCCATGACGAGCTGGTTCGCATCCGCGGCGATATTGGCCGAAGAGAATACGCAGGCGATCTCGAACTGGTTCGGCGCCACCTCGTTGTGCTGGGTCTTGGCCGCGACACCCATGGTCCAAAGCTCGGCGTTGAGCTCGCGCATGAAAGCGGCCACGCGCTCCTCCAGCGCGCCGAAATAATGGTCCTCCATCTCCTGACCCTTGGCCGGCATGCTCCCGAAGACCGTCCTTCCGGTCAGCACGAGGTCGGGCCTGGAGCGGTAGAGTTCGTGGTTGACCAGGAAATATTCCTGTTCCGGCCCGACGGTCGGCACGACCCGCCCGATCCCCCCCTGACCTATGGCGTTCAGGACGCGGATCGCCTGCTTCGAGAGCGCTTCCATGGAGCGCAGGAGCGGAACCTTCTTGTCGAGCGCCTGTCCGAAGTAGGAGACGAAGGCCGTGGGAATGAAGAGCGTGGTTCCCGATGGCGCTTTCTTGAGGAAGGCCGGGCTCGTGACATCCCAGGCCGTATAGCCCCGCGCCTCGAAGGTGGCCCGGAGCCCTCCCGAGGGGAAGGAGGAAGCGTCCGGCTCGCCCTTGACCAGTTCCTTGCCCGAAAATTCCATGATGACGCGGCCGTCGCCGGTCGGCGCTATGAACGAATCGTGCTTCTCGGCCGAGAGACCCGACAGCGGATGGAACCAGTGAGTGAAGTGAGTCGCTCCCCGCTCGAGAGCCCAGTCGCGCATGGCGCTGGCCACGACCTCGGCTATGTCCAGGGTCAGCTCGCGTTTTCCCCCCTGTATGAGCAGGAGTTCGGTGAAGACGCTTTTGGGGAGACGCTCCCGCATGACGGCGTTCGAAAAACAGTTGGCGCCGTAAATCTCGTCCATCGTTGTGGGCGGAAAGGCAGACGATGCATCCATGTGTTACTCCTCTAGGTGCGATAACTAGAAGTAAGCAGTTTGCGTGCCAATTTAGACGCACTTTGAAATCGCCGCCCGAATGCGACGCATCCTCGGGCGGTCTGCCGGAAATGGCCGCGTCCATTGGGCCAATCCCGGGAGCGACCGAAGCCTGGATCGGGATCCCTGAAAAGAGAATGCGGAGAAAGATCGCGATTTAGCTACATCTCCGTAGCTTCTGCTAAAAAAGCTACGTCCTTGTACGGAATTGCCGCCAATCCAGCCGGTGCCGCGTGAGGGCGAGCCCCATGCGGCGCTCGCTGATTCCGAGCATTCGCGCCGCCTCGGCGGCGTTCCCCCTGCTCATCTTGAGAGCCTCGACCAGGAGCTCGCGCTCCAGCCGCGCGAGATCGGCATCGAGGCCCGCGGCGGGTCCGGTTCCGGTGGAATCGGCCGACTGGAGGCTGGGCGGCAGATGATAGGCGTGGATGACCGAATCGGTGGAAAGAATGACGGCCCGCTCCACACAGTTCTCGAGCTCGCGCACGTTTCCCGGCCAGTGGTAGGTCATGAGGAGGTCTATCGCCGGGCTCGATATCCGCGCGATGCTCTTGCCCGCCCGGAGAGCCAGCTTCTCCGCGAAGTGGTCCGCGAGGAGAATGATGTCGCTCCGACGCTCCCTGAGGGGGGGACGCGGATCGGGAAGACATTGAGACGCCAAAACAAGTCGGCCCTGAAATGTCCCGAGGCGGTGTCGGCCTCCAGATCGCGATTCGTGGCCGCTATCACCCTGACGTCGGTCCTGGTCGTGGACGAGGCTCCGACGCGCTGGAACTCGCCCTCCTGGAGGACGCGCAGCAGCTTGACCTGGACGGAAAGGGGAAGCTCCCCGATCTCGTCGAGGAAAAGGGTACCGCCGTCGGCGAGCTCGAAACGACCGCGGCGCCTTTCGTGGGCGCCGGTGAAGGCGCCGCGCTCGTGGCCGAAAAGCTCGCTCTCGATGACCGACTCGGGAAGGGCGGCGCAGTTGACCGCGACGAAGGGCCCTCGGGCGCGCCGCGAACGCTCGTGGACGGCCCGGGCCACAAGTTCCTTGCCGGTCCCGCTTTCGCCGGTGACCAGGACCGTCGTCTCGGTCGCCGCGACGCGGTCCATCAGCGCGAAAAGCTCGCGCATCGGCGCGGAGCGGCCGACGATGCGCTCGGGGTGCCAGGCGGCCTCGTCCCAGTCCGCCTCGGCATGCTCGGAAAGGGCCGACGCGGCGCCCGTAAGGACGGCCGCGTCCGGGGCGCCGTCCCTGTCCGTCTCGAAATCGCGGCGCAGACGACGGCGGAGCACGAGAGCGTCGGAGACGAGGGCGGCGCAGGCGAGGAGCAGACTCATGGCGCGCTTCGCCGCCGCGGTTCCGAGGTCGAAGGCGATGGCGCCCGAGGCCGCCCCGCCGACGATTATCGGCACGGCGAGGCGGCCGGTGCCTTCCAGCGAATGTCCTTCCATGATGGCTCTCGCGATGAGAGAAACCCGGGGATCAGCCTTGGGATCCGCGGCCGGGCCGCGCGGAACCCTGCGGCCCAGAAGGGTCTCGTCGACTTCGGCGCCCGCCGCGACGAACAGAGGCTCGTCGGCCTCTCCGCTCAGGGCCGCGAGGCCGCGGCGCAGGCCGGTGCGGGACTCGACGAGCTCGACGAAAGGAGGCATCGCGTCGGCCAGCTCGGCATGCCGGCCGAGAAGTCTGGCCACTTCGAAGAGCAGAGGCAGGTCCTCGGAGGAGGGCGACAGCAATGAGGATCGATCGTCCCGCATGCGGGGATTCTGCATCGAAAGGCCGCCCTCGAGCAAGCACGGGCGGGATGAGGAAAAATCCAACTTGCGCTGCCGCAGGGACGCGCTATACTTCATTTCATGGAAGAAAAAAGAAGCGCTCCCCGGTTCAGGATCAATCAGCTCATCGGCTATTTCCCCAATCGAGAAGAGTATCTTTGGGCCGAGGGCCTCAATTTATCCCGGGGGGGCCTCAGCTGTTCCTCCGCCGAGCCGATAGATCCCCTCACGAACGTCTTCCTCATGCTCAGCGTTCCCGGCGACAACGGTGAGCGCCTCGTACGCTGCGAAGGTTTCGTGGCCCACTCCCAGATGGCGGGCGGCCGCTGCCTGTTCGGCATACGGATCCAGCGCGTGTCCGACGAGGACAAGCCTTATCTCGATGCGTACATAGCCAAGCTCGAAGCGGGCGAGGCCGAGGCGCCCGTGGCCGGGGCGACGCTACCCTAAGACAATCGAGCCGATTCCACGGGGCCGCATGCGCGAAGCGGCCGGCTTTCCGGATCGGCTAACAAGCCCCTCCCTTCCGGTATATACTCCGCATCTCCGGCGCGTCCCGCCGGGCGATACATGCTGATGGAGGAGCGGATGAGCTACACCTTGGGCATCATGGGGGCCGGCAAGATAGGCGAAGCCCTGGCGATGGGCGTGGTCGCGCGCGGCCTCGTACCGGCCGAGCGGATTATCCTCTCGGTCAAATCGGAGCGGCACAGGGCCGAGCTCGAAGAGCGGTCCGGCATGAGAACGGTTCTCGACAACGCCCTCGTCGCCGGCGAAGCCGACACGCTGATAGTCGCGGTGAAGCCCAAGGACGTCTCCGACGTCGTTTCCGAAGTCGCTCCTCTCCTGGGCTCAGGCAAACTGCTCATCTCCACCGCCGCCGGAGTGAGCCTCGAGATTCTGGAGTCCTGCGCCCCCGCGGGAACGCCGGTCATCAGGACCATGCCCAACATGGCGGTCGGGATCGGCGAGGGCATGACGGTCCTCTCGCCGGGCCGCTTCGTGAGGCCCGAGCATCTCGAGTGGGCGACATCCCTGTTCCGGGCCGTGGGGCGGGCCATGGTGCTCGAAGAGCAGCACATGGACGCGGTCACGGGTCTTTCCGGCTCCGGCCCCGCCTATGTCTACATCATCATAGAATCGCTGTCGGACGGCGGAGTCAAGCTCGGCCTCCCCCGGGACGTCGCGACGGAACTGGCGGCCCAGACCGTGCTCGGCGCCGCCCGGAATGTCCTCCTCACGGGAGAGCATCCCGCCAAGCTCAAGGACCAGGTGACGACGCCCGCCGGGGTGACCATCGACGGAATCCTCGAGCTCGAAGCGGGCAGGCTGCGCGTCACTCTGATCAACGCCGTCGTCAAGGCCGCCGAACGCTCGCGGCAGCTTCTGCACAGGCTGCACTGAGGAAGCGCGAGCCGGAGCGCGGACGGCCGTTGCCCGCAGGAGAGCGAGTGTGTATTCTCCGATAATGGAAACGACCCTTCCCATCGATGAGGATCGCCCCACGCGCGCCGAGATCCGTCTCGGGGCCCTGCGCCGCAATTTTCGCCGCGCCCGGGAGCTCGCCGGTCCCGGCGTCAAGGTGATGTGCGCGATCAAGGCCAACGCCTACGGTCATGGAATACTTCGCGTCGCGCAGGAGCTCGTCGCGGAGGGGGCGGACTATCTCGGCGTGGCTTTTCTCGAGGAAGGCATGTTTCTGAGGCGCAACGAGGTCGCGGCGCCCATCCTGGTGCTCGGCGCCATCGCCGGTGCGCAGATCCCGCGCTTCCTGGAGCACCAGCTCGACCTGACCATTCCCTCGGTCGAAAAGGCGCGGGCCGTCTCGGCGGTCGCCGCGGAGACGGGACGGCGAGCGCGCGTGCACCTCAAGATCGACACGGGCATGGAGAGGATCGGCGTTCAGTGGAGCTCGGCCGCGGCCTTTTTCGACAAGGTGCTCGCCCTCCCCGAACTCGACATAGTGGGTCTTTTTTCCCACTTCGCCACCGCCGACCGGGACCTCGATTTCGCGCGCGTCCAGCTCGACCGATTCCGCGCGACGCTGGATATCGCGAAGAGAGCGGGGCTTTCGCCGCCTCTCGTCCACATGGCCAGTTCGGCGGCCCTCGTCAATCTTCCCGAATCGCGCTTTTCGATGGTCAGGCCGGGAATAGTTCTCTACGGCTACGAGCCGACTCCCCTGGCCGGGATAGGATTCGAACCGGTGATGCGTCTCATGTCCAAGGTCGCCTATTTCAAGATCGTGCGCGCGAACACGGGCGTGAGCTACGGCCTGACATGGGTCGCGCCCGAGGACACGCGCGTGGTCACCATACCCATCGGCTACGGGGACGGCTACAGCCGGGCCCTCTCCAACAGGGCGGTCGTCATGATAGGGGGACGGAGATATCCGGTGGTGGGACGGATATGCATGGACCAGCTCATGGTGAATCTGGGCCCGCGCGGCGAGGCCCACAACGGCGACGACGTACTACTCTTCGGCGTCAAGGGAGAGGACAGGGTGGACGCCGAGCTTCTCTGCGAGCTCCTGGGCACGATACCCTACGAGCTCACGAGCATGATAAGCGCCCGGGTGCCGCGTATCTACATGGAAGAATGAAGCCGGCGCGGAGGCGGCGCTTTTCCGGTTGCCTATGCCGAGCGTCATGACGTATCATCGTCCAGAACTCTTGAATATCCAGGGAGACCCAGGCCGATGAGGAAAGCTTCGATCGTCCTTGTCGCCGGCATAGTCCTCTTGAGCGGATGCCGGGGCGGCGGGGTCCCGAAGCCGCATATCGGCGTGGCTTTCGGCTCCGTCGCCGATCCCGACACCTCCGGCTTCAGGACCGCCCTGGTCCGCGCGGCGCAGGAAAAAGCGCAGCTGTCGATCGTCTACGCGGGCGATCGACAGACCCTGCAGAACGACCAGATCGATACTCTGCTGCTCAAGCGTAAAGTGAAGGCTCTGGCCGTCGACCTCATTCTCGACGAAGCCGCGGGCCTCGTCATAGACAAGGCCAAGGCCGCCATCGTCCCCCTCGTCCTTTTCGGACGGGAAGCCGACGCGGAAGACATGAAGAAATGGGACAAGGTCTATTTCGTCGGCGCCAAAGCGGAAGAGGCCCCCGGGCTGGAAGGGCGAATGCTCGCCGATTGGTGGAAGGACCATCCCGCCGCGGACCGCAATCGGGACGGGAAAATCGAATACGTCTATCTGGGCGGGACGGGGCCGGAAGGTGAAACCGCCGTGCGCTCATTCGAAAAGGCCCTCGCCGATTCCGGCATCGGGGCCCGCAGACTGGGATGGGCCGAAGGAAGAGGCCGGACGGCCGGCGCCTCGGAGATGAATCGCCTCCTCTCGAACTACGGAAGGCGTCTCGAAGCCGTCGTGTGCGGCGACGACGAAACGGCGCTCGGGGCGATCGATGCTCTCCGCGCGAAGGGCTACATGGGCGGGAAAAAGAACCTACCCGTCGTCGGCATCGGAGCTTCCCCGGCCGCTCTGGCCGCGATCGCGGCGGGCAGCCTCGTCGGCACCGTATGGAACGACGAGGCAGGACAGGCCGAAGCCGTCCTCGATCTGACGATGGCCCTCGCGAACGGCACGGAGCCCGCCCGGACGGGCTGGCCGCTCACGAACGGCAAATACGTGTGGGTTCCCTATCGAGCGGTCACCGCGAGGAACTACGCCGACTTCAGGAAGTAGCGCCCCGATCCCTGCGCCTGCGCCCGATGGAGCGGTAGGACACGAAGACGTAGATTAGAACCAGAGGCAGCGCGATCGCCGTGTCGATCAGGGAAGTCCGGAGACTTGCGGCGTCGGCCGCGGCTTTCCCCACCGTCAGCCCGAAGGACGGATCGAGGGTCGAAGGGACGATCATGGGAAAGAGGAGCGCCGCCGAACAGACGGCGATCGCAGCCATGCCCGCGCACGAGGCGACGAAGGCGGGCACCCTGCGCTCGAAACGGACATTCACCCACACGGAAGCGTAGGCCCCCAGACCGAGCACGAGCGAGACCCAGAAAAAAGGCATGGCGTTCGAGGTCGCATAACGCATCCTGAGGACCGTCCGGGACCAGAAGAATGCGGCAACGATCAGAACCACCAGTATGGTGAGGAGAGTCTTGGCCCAGCCTTCGATCTGGCTGCGGAAATCGCCCGTCGTGCGCAGGCCCAGGAACAAGGATCCGTGCAGCGCGAAGACCGCGCCGGACAGGAGCGCGCCCAGAATCGAGAAAGGATTCAACAGGGAAAGGGCGCCGCCCTGCATGACGCCCTTGGCGTCGATCGCCAGGCCTTCGAGAACGTTCGCCCCCATGAAGCCCATCGACAGGGCGGGGATGAAGCTCCCCAGCACGATGAGAACATCGAGGAAAGCGAGGTTTCCCGACGAGTTTCGAATTCGGATTTCGATGCCTATGGCCCTCAGGATCAGCGCCGCGACGAAAATGGCGATCGGCAGGGCCATAGACCTCACGATGACCGCGTAGACGGGGGGAAAGGCGACGAGCACGGCGACCGTGCCCGCGAGGAGCCATATCTCGGAACCGCCCCATACCGGCGCGATGGCGCGAAGCATCCGCCCGCGGCGCCCCAGGTCCCGCTCGAAGCCGTAGAGCATGCCCGAGCCGAGGTCGAAACCGTCGGCCAGGGCGAATGCGCAGAAAAGCAGGGCGACGAGAGCGTACCAGATCACCGACAGGGGCGTCATGAAGTCACTATACCCCGGAAAGGCCTATGTCGCAACGCGACGGACGGCGCCGCCGCGGCCGAGGGAGCCGCCCCGATGACAGCTTCGCCGCGAGAGACTATGCTCTGCAGTCGGTATGGAACGATACGACCTCATCATAGTCGGCTCGGGCCCCGCCGGACTCGGCGCCGCCTTCGGTATGCTCGATCGCGATCCGCATGCGAGCGTCCTCGTGCTCGAAAAGAACGAGTATTCCTCGGGCGGCCTTCGCAACGACTGCAAGATGAATTTCACCTGGCCGACGGGCTTCCCCGAAGGCATCTGGGACAGGGAACAGGCCGACCGTTATCTCGCTCGGGTGGAAGCCTTCCTCGAACCGGCCATCATGGAAAAGAAAAACCTGGACATTTACTCCCGGCGCGCGCAGAAGATCGGCGTGGACCTCGTGGAGATCCGCCAGTCCCATCTCGGTACGGACGGCGGCCTGGAGCTCATAAAGCAGTTGACCGCCCGGCTGGGCGCGCGGGGCGCGGCATTGAGCCGCGGCGAGCGCGCCGTTTCGGTCGACGCGCGCTCGCGCGTGCTTTCGACCGACTCGCGCGAGCTGGGCTATCGCGACCTCGTGATCGCTCCGGGCCGGGGCGGATTCGCCTTCCTCCAGGACATCATGACCGCCGCGGGAGTCCCCTTCACCGACAACGTCGTCGACGTCGGCCTGCGCATCGAGACGAAGGAGGAACGTTATCCGATCGTGCGCGACTACTACGACCCCAAATTCCTCTTTCCGAAGAAGACCAGAACCTTCTGCACCAACTCGCGCGCGGCACACGTCGTGCAGGAGAAGTACGACGACCCCGACGGCTCGTCGTGGTACAGCGTCAACGGCCACTCCTGGTCGGCGTCGCGGCCGCCGAACGGCCTCGTCAATTTCGCCATCCTCAAGACCGTCACGCTGACCGAGCCGCTCGCCTCGGGCCAGGCCTATGCCAGAATGCTCGGCGTACAGGCGGCCCTGCTCGGCGGAGGCCGGCCCATCATGCAGCGGGTCGGCGACTTCCGTCTGGGCAAGCGTTCGTTCCGGCAGCGCTTCTCGGGCGACCTGTACGACTTCGAGCCAACCCTACCCTCGGCGACTCCCGGCGACATCGGCCTGTGCGCACCGGCGAAGGTCATGCGCGCGCTGTGGAACGCCATGAAGCTGCTCGACTCGATCGTTCCCGGGCTCCTGCATCCGAGCACTATCATGTACTACCCCGAGATCAAGCTCTACGCCAACAGGCCTCTTTTCGCGGATCCATACTTCAAGGCTCTCCCGGGTCTCTATCTCATAGGCGACGGTGCGGGGACGAGCAGGGGCATCACCGCCGCCTGGGCTTCGGGTCTGCGCGCGGTCGACGGCATCTTGGCTTCGCGCCGAGTAGGCCCTGTCCAATAAGTGCCATCCTGTTTTTGTTCCCTCTCGAAGCTTCGAAACCGTGCACAAATGCCGCAATTTATGGCCTATAATCTATCGATGGAGGGCAGGCCGGGGGAAATCCGCTTGAATTTCGTCCTGCCTTGCAAATGCCGCACTCCATGGTACCGCTGTACGATTTCTTCCGAGGGACGATCGGCTGCTCGCTGGTCGTCGGTGGCTTGGCCTTCCTTATCGCACCGGGGCGGAACCGGGTATCCCGGCGTCTTGGCCTGCTCTTTGCCGCGGCGGGGTTTCTTTTTTGCTTCAGCGCCCTGGACTTGGTCGGACGCATCCCGGAGCCCCTGAGCACCTTCCTCGTACTCGCCGCCATTCTGGCTCTGAGCCAGGCCCTTTTGGAGATCACGCTCTACCTCTTCAGCGAGGATCGCCGAGAGGGGCTGGTCCGCCTTGCGCTTGGCGTCGGAATTGCATGGTCCATTCTCCTATGGTCCGTCCCATTCTTGGATTATTTGATCGGCTGGAGCCCGACGGGACGAAGCATCGAAGGCGGACTGAGCCGGGGGCCCCTGCACACCGCCGTCTCGATCGCCGTGTATGTCTGGCCCATGGCGATGGCAGTGGTCGCAACCATGGTCTGCCACCGCTCATTCCGATATCTCCCCACACATGCACCGGGAACGAAAGTCCTCCTATACAGCACTCTATTTCTCGTCATAGTCCTATGCGTCATTCTGGCGGGAGTTGCCCTGTCTTCCCCCGTGCTTTACTGCGGGGGCCAAGCCGCGCTCGAAACGCTCACGCTGTCATCGTACCTCTTCGTCGTCGTGCGGCCTGAACTGTTCTCCCTCGCCCGTTCCGAGATCCACGACACGCGCGAGAAACGTCTCCGGCTGAGCGATGAAGAGGCTCAGGTCATAATCGAGCGAATCATGCGGGTCGCCGCGACCCCGTCCGTTTTGTGCCGGACGGGGTTCAACCTTCGCGCCCTCGCGGTAATCGCCAAGGTACCGCCCTATCGTCTCTCGATCTGCTTCAACACCAGACTCAAAACGAGCTTCCCGGCATGGCTCAACGCTCTGCGCATCGAATATGCCCGCCGGCAGATACTCGAGCATCCCGAGCGTTCCATCCTCGAAGTCCTGATAGACGCAGGCTACAGCTCCAGGTCGGTGTTCAACAAACAGTTCTCGCGGATCGTCGGCGTGCCCCCGGGCGAATATCGCCGATCCGCCGCCGGAACGTCCCGCCCCGGCCCGACATGAAGGGTATCCTGGCCTTGACGTGATGCATTGAAGCGATAATATTGGGGCCGGATATGGATGCCTTCGAGGGACAAGATGGTCCGTCATTCGAAAGACCCGGGGTGAGGGAAGCGGAGCAAATGCGAAACCAATCCGATGACTCGCGAAGCCGACCGCCGAGCGAGTGTTAGAATCGGATTTAAGGATCAATAATGAAGGTGCGCGCCAAATTGTCGCTGCTCGTTGCGGGCAATATAATTGCACTCGCCGCAGCCCTGGGTATCTATGCCGCGATTCTCTCGCCGATAAGCGGCATAGAACGGGAGCGCGCCTATCTTGCGGAGCTGCTCGGCGGCACCAAGGACTTCAGGGCTGTAACCTCCGCCCTCCTCATCGACAGGATCCACGACGCATCGAAGATATTTGCCGACGCGGTCGCCGTTTACGACACCTGTTTCGACGACATCGGAAAGATCAGGCTTCTCACGAAGGCGAGCGCGGACTTGAAATTGGCGGTCGCCGACGTAAGAGGCCTGAAGGATATCCTCGATCCCGGGATAGTCAATGTCAGGGATGCGCTCGCTCAGCTCGATCAGGCCGGGAATGATCTCTATCCCGGTGCGGGCGACATGACCATGCTGGGCTTTTTCGATCCGCCGACCAAGAAGGACGCAAAGCCGGGCGATATCGCGTATGTCCACTATCAGATCGCGTCATTCGCGGCCATGATCCAGAAACTCGAGTATCAGCTCCAGGTGACCGAGGAGACGATCGCCACGCAAGACAAGTTCATCGACACTGCGATTTCGGCCATCAGGGCGCGGAGTCTGATAATAGCCGTCTCCATAATCTCCTTCGTCATCGTGCTCTTCCTCGTGCTTTCCCTCGTAATGGCGAACGCCATCGCCCGCTCCATCATATCGATCGGCAAGGCGATGAAGGTCATGAGCTCGGGCGATCTCACGATCCGCCTCGGCTCCGGTTCCAAAGACGAGATCGGCGAACTCGGAAAGGATCTGGACGGGCTGCTTGCCGCCCTGAACGACTCGTTCGCGGGCATCCAGAGCGCATCCCACGAAAACCGCGACCTCGGGGAAGGATTGGGCGCCGCGGTTTCCGAGGCGACGAGCTCATCCACGGAGATAGAGGCCAACGCCGGATCGATCAAAAAGCAGATGAACCTCATGGGCACGATGGTCGAATCGTCGCTCGAATCGGTCGATCGGATGAATTTCGGACATTCTAAGTTTCAGTCATCGAATCGATAGCCAGAACCGCATGGTCGAGGATTCGGTCGCGGCGGTCACCCAGATGATGGCTTCCATCGAGAGCATCGGCCGCATAACCGAAAAGGACCGCGAATCGGCGCAGTCCCTCGTCTCCGAATCCGACAGCGGCAGGATCGTCTTCCAGACGGCTTTCGAAAGAATGTCCGAGATCACGGAAAGCATCGGCGCGATTCAGGAAATGGCCAGAGTCATCGCCGGGATCGCGTCCCAGACCAACCTGCTTGCCATGAACGCGGCGATCGAAGCCGCTCACGCCGGGGAAGCCGGAAAAGGCTTCGCGGTCGTGGCCGACGAGATACGAAAACTTTCGGAGGCTTCGGCGGGAAGCTCGAAGGAAATAGCGAGAAATATCCGCGAAGTGACCGCGAAAATGAGGGAGACCGCGGCGACGAGACAGGAGACCGGCCGGGCCTTCGACTCCATCAGCTCGAGAATCGCCGAGGTGTCGAGATCCATCGCGGAAATCTATTCCAACGTGGCCGAAGTACGAGCGGGATCCCGCTTGATACTCTCATCGATGAACGAACTCGGCGGACAGTCCTCCGAGATCGCGAAGGAGTCGCGCGGGATCGCGGGCGGAGCCGAAGCGGTCAGGACGATGATCGACGAATTGAGCCGGATTTCCCGGGAAGTGGTTTCGAACATCGGCGAGATCGCCCTCGGACTCGGCGAAATCGCGGGATCCGTACGCGGCGTCTCGTCCCGCGCGACGCGCATCACCGCGATCGGCGACGAGCTGGACTGTCTCATCAACCGCTTCCGCACGACGAAAGAAGCCTGTCCTTCACCCGACGATCCCGAACCGCGGCTGATGTGAGCGCCCGACGGCTCTAAGTTCCGCGTGGCCAAGGCCTGTTTCTCCCTCCGGTCGTCGCATCAGAATTCCTCGAAATCCGAGTCGGCAATCTTCGATCCCGGGACGGTCGTCATCGCTCTCGACTTCGGGAAGGGAGCCGTCTGTTTCCGTTCCTGGGGCGCGGGAGTCGGAGCGGAAGCGATTCTCTTTCGTTCCTGCTCGCCCTTCCTCTCCACCGACTCGCCCACCTTGAAGAAGGCGATGGCATCCTGCAGCGAAACCGCCTGTCCCGAGAGCTCCTCCGCCGAAGCGGCGAGCTCTTCCGAGGCCGCGGAGTTTTGCTGGATGACAGTGTCGAGCTGAGTGACAGCCTTCGTCACCTGTTCGGCTCCGCTGCTCTGTTCGCGGCTCGCCGAGGCGATTTCCTGCATGAGGTCGGAGGTCTTCTGGATGTCGGGCACGATTTTATTGAGCAGTTCTCCCGCTCTCTCCGCCACCTCGACGGATTCCTTCGAAAGGACCGAAATTTCTCCCGCCGCCTTCTGCGAGCGCTCGGCGAGTTTGCGCACCTCGCTCGCCACCACCGCGAAGCCCTTGCCCGCCTCACCGGCCCTGGCCGCCTCGATGGCCGCGTTGAGCGCCAGAAGATTGGTCTGCCGGGCGATCTCCTCGATGATCGTGATGCTCGAGGCTATCTCCTTCATGGCCTTCACCGTGTCCGCCACGGCTTTGCCGCCTTCGATCGCGTCCGTGGCGGCCTTGCGGGAAAGCCGCTCGGTGGCTACCGCATTGTCGGTGTTCTGTCTCGTGGTGGCCGCCATCTCTTCCATGGACGACGAAACCTCTTCGGCGCTGGCCGCCTGCTCCGTCGTGCCCTGGCTCATCTGCTGAGCCGTGGAGCTGATCTGCTGGCTGCCCGAGGTCACGTTCGCCGCTCCCTCCTTGACGTTCGCCACAATGTCGCGGAGCTTCCCCACCATCCTAGTCATCGATTGGAGAAGGAGGCCGATCTCGTCCCGGTGCGTCCGCGGCATGGCCACGTCCAGCTCGCCCCCCGCCAGGCGGTCCGCCGCATCAGCTGCCGCCTTGAGGGGCTTCAGCCGGGTATTCATGAAGAGGGTGATGATGAGGACGGCCGCGATGATTCCCGTCAGACCCACGATCACCATCACCAGGGCCATGCCGACCGCGCTCCCTGTTATGTCCGACATGGATAGAGAAGCCAAGACGATGAGACCGTATGTCTCGTTCTTGACGAAGGTCTGGACCTTGTCCACTCCGTTGAAATTGTAGTAGACGACCGATCCCGAAGGACTCGCGAGTATTTTCTTGCCCCAGTCGGTGCCCGAAATGTCGAGCTTGAAGATGTTGTCTTTGTTGGGGTGGGCTATGGTAAGCCCGGCGCGGTCTACGATGACCGGAAAGCCCGTCTTGCCGATAGTGACCTTAGTAACTATCCGCTGGGCGAAGCTTCCGAGATCGAGGGGCAGCCCGAAGATGCCGATCACGCGCTCTCCGTCCATGATCGGTGCGGTGATGAGCACGACGGGCCGGCCGGTGCTCGGCGATTTAGTCGGCTCGCTGGCCCAAGGCTTTCCGGCGAGGGCGTTGGTGATGTTCGGCTCGAAGGCCGGACTCCTCCACCTCTGGCCTACGGCCACGTCCAGGGCCGCGGCCAGAATCCTGGAATCCTGCTCGGCCGTAGAGACGAAGGCGTTCTCGTAGAGTTTTTTCTCGGTGAAGAGTCCCTTCAACAGAGCGGTCGCCTGGTCCGTTTTGCCGCCTCTCGCCGTGCTCCTGACGACCTCGAGCTGGGCCAAGAATTGCGCCTCATTCAGATTGTCCTGGTAAAAGGAATCGACCTGGTCGTTGATATTCGTGGTGAAGTTATGAAGCTCCTCGACGTATACGCTCTTTTCCGCGCTGTAGGCCGAAAGATAGGCGATCACACAGACGCTTGCCATCAAGACCACAATGATGACGGCGATGATCAATGAAAGCACGACTCTCAGGCTGACGATTCCTTCACCCCGTCTCATATCCCGGCTCCTTTTACGATGGTTTGCCTCGTAATGCGCTCGACGAAGCGGAGATTACAGGAAGGCCGCTCGGGAAACGTCCTGTTTTGCAAAAAATTACCTGAAAAACGGACGAGGCGATCCTCGCAGGGACTGAATCGCGGTCGGAGTCGATCTCCGGAGATTCCCGGAACAGGCTCTCCCCCAAAATATCCGGGTGAAGAAGGTTTTTTTGGCAATGGAGCGAACGTATCTACCTGAACTTTTGTACGCGTTTTCCCGCGGAGCCATCGGCTTCTCGCTGATCGTAGGTGGGGTGACCTTCCTTCTCGCTCCGAGGCTGAACGGAGCGTCCCGGCGCCTGGGTCCGCTCTTCGCCGCAGTGGGGTTTCTTTTCTGCTTCAGCGCCCTGAGCTTGGAGGCATGCATTCCGGAAGCTCCGTGCAACCTCCTCATACTCGCCGCCATTCTGGTGCAGGGCCAGGCCCTCTTCGGGATCTTCCACCAACTCTTCGGCGACGAACACCGCCGAAGCCTGATTCGGCCGATGCTTCTCGCGGGCATCATATGGTCTTTCCTGGTATGGTCCCTCCCCTTCCTGGATTATCTTATGCAGTGGAAGGCGGCAAGTCGAAATATCGAAAGCGGGGCGAGCATCGGGCCTCTGCACAGAGCCGCTTCGATCGCGATCTATATCTGGCCCCTCGCGATGGCGGTGGCCGCGATCGTAACCGGCCGCTGTTCGCTCCGCGATATCCCCGCGTATGCGCCGGGAACGAAGATCCTCGTATACGAAGCGATGGCCCTTGTCATAGTTCTATGCATCATCTTGGTGGGCGACTGCCTGTTTTCCGTCACGATCTACCGTACGGGCCACTTGGCGCTCCTGATGCTCACACTTTTTTCGTACTTCTTCGCGATCGCACGGCCCGACCTGTTCTCCCTACTTCAACAGCAGGCTCGGGACGAGTTTTCCCGCTTGGCTCAACGCGCTGCGCGTCGAATATGCCCGCCGGCAGATAGGCGAGCATCCCGAGCGTTCCATTCTCGATGTTCGGATAGAAGCAGGTTATGGCTCCAGGTCGGTGTTCAACAAACAGTTTCTGCGGATCGTCGGCGTATCTCCGGGCGAATATCGCCGATCGGCCGCCGGAGCGAACCACCCTTCCCGAAAAGGTCGAGGCGACCCGGCATGATCCATGTCGACTGGACCTGGACGGCGGAATTGGGGCGGATTCCTTCCGGTTGCGGCATACGCATCATGAAGGAAATCAATTTAGGGAACCCCGTTAATTACAGTAACTTGAGTAAGTCTCTTTCAAAGTTCGGATGCCTTTTGAAAGAGCCGCCTTAAGGTGCGGCTCGCATGCGTGTTTTCGAAGAAACCGGAGGATATCCATGAAATGGACGAGCGGCGCGACTACCGGAAAATCGGACTGCAAACAGTGGCTTTGGTTTGAATTCATCCTAGACTCTCACAGACTCATTCGCGTGGTTGGCCTATTCGCCATTTTCACATTCGCGGCTTCGACCTGGCTTGTCGCAGATCAGGAAGCCCGAGTCGGCATCGTGCTCCTCCACGGCAAGACAAGCGAGCCGAACGTCGTTGCCGAGGGTGTAGTTGCGCCACTCGATCAGGCAGGATTTTTGGTGGAAACTCCCGAAATGCCTTGGTCGCAGAAGCGTTATATAGATAAGTCCTTTGAAGACGCCTTGGATGAGATTGACCAAGCGGTGGCGAGGCTGGTGAGTCGGGGCGCCACGAAAGTAGTAATTGCCGGCCACAGCATGGGCGCCGACGCCGCCTTGGCCTATGCGGCCCATCGTGGGAAGGTGGCAGGAATCATTTTGTTGGCTCCCGGCGCCGTGCCCGATTCCCCTTCATTCCGGCGATTGGCACCCGATGTGGCAAAGGCAAAGGCGATGATCGATGCCGGGAACGGCGATCAGGAATCGACCTTTGGCGATATAAACATGGGAAAATATTTCACGCGAACCATGAAAGCGTCGGTCTATTACAGCTATTTTCGACCCGATGGGATTGGGGCTGCAGCGACAAATGCCTCTAACATCAGCCCAGATATTCCGGTTTTGTATGTGGCAGGTTCGGCCGATCCTCTCACCCGACGCTTGGGTAAAAGCTTCATTTTCGATAAGCTACCGCCCAATCCCTTGAGCAAGTACGTGGTTGTAAAAGCCGGCCATCTGGGGACACCCGCAGCGGCGGTACAGGAAATAATTGCCTGGTTGCATACTCTTCCTACCCAGTGATGACCTAGTAATTGGAATCCCCTCGCGTGGAATGAAATAATCGACGAACGTCTTCACCGGGTCGAGCGGTGCCCCGGAAACGAAGCGAGCAGCATCCGCACGAGCTCGGCGAGGGCGGGAGACGGCGGCTTGCCTATTCCGAGATCGTCCAGGGCGTCTCCGCGCTCGCGGTCGAGCCAGGCGTAGACCCTGCGGGCGACCTCTCCGCCCTCTTCTCCGCTGCGCGTTATGCGAACGAGAGCGGCGATCTCCTCGGCCGAGAACATCTTCCACTTCCCCCCGGCGACGACGTGGTAGGTCCGGCCATCGGCCGAGCGCTCGAGGCGCATGCCCGAGCGCTTTTCCGGGGCAGAAGCCGCTCCCGCCGAGGCGCTCTCCGCTTCCCGGTCGAGCCTTTCCGCTTCCATGTTGTACAGGTGCACGCGAGCCTGTTCGAGAAGGAAAGCGAGCCCCTCCTCGTCCAGTCGCGGAAGAATGTCCAGCAGTTCCTTCAATATGCGGCCCGCGCCCCTTGCCCCGCTTCTTTTCTTCCCGCCTTCGTTCATCCCGTCCCCTCTAAGCGCAGAATATACCGCAAAGAACCCACCCATGACCGATCCGCCCCCGAAATGCCGCCCTTCGCCTCGCTTGTTTCGGCTCCCGGCGGAGGCTATGCTGACAGGCCGAGGCAGGGGGTATCGTGAAAAACGAAAAGCTGGATCGATACAATGAATATCTCGCCGAGGAGCGCAACGCGGTCTTCCTCTACGAACGGCTGTCGAAGGCCGAGGAAAACGCCGATCTCGCGGAGGTCTACCGTCGCCTCGCGGCCACCGAGCGCAGGCACGCCGCGCTGTGGGAAGCGAAAATCGCCGAGGCAGGAGGCGTTGTCCCCCTCTTCCGCCCCACATTCAGGACGAGGCTCTCGGCCTGGATGGCGAAAAAGTACGGAGCGCAGGCGGTGACGCCCGCGCTGGCCAGGACGGAGCGGAATGCCGCGACAGCCTACGACGGGGTGGACGCGGCGGAAGACGCCGGCCTGCCCTCCGAAGAGCGTTCCCACGCGCGGATCTTCTCGGTCCTCGCGGGCGTATCGAAGGGCATGGCGGGAGGCGACGTGGCCCGCTTCGAGGGTAGGCATCGCGCGGGCGGCAACGCGCTCAGGGCCGGCACCCTGGGCGCCAACGACGGGCTCCTCTCCGTCTACAGCCTCGTCATGGGCGTGGCCGGAGCGGGCGTGGGACAGAGGCAGATACTGGTGACCGGGGCGGCGGGGCTCCTCGCGGGCGCGCTGTCGATGGCCCTGGGCGAGTGGATCTCCGTGCAGAGCTCGCGCGAGCTCTTCGGGAGGCAGATAGACATCGAGCGACAGGAACTCGCCGAGAATCCCGAGGAAGAGAAAGAGGAGCTGGCGCTCATCTACCGCGCGAAGGGCCTCGACGAGAATCAAGCGAGGGCGACGGCATCGCGCATCATCGAGGGAGGCAACGAGAGCGCTCTCGACACCCTCGTGCGCGAAGAGCTCGCCATAGACCAGCAAGAGCTGGGCGGCTCCGCATGGGTGGCGGCCGTCACCTCCTTCGGGCTCTTCGCGGTCGGCGCCCTCTTCCCCGTGGTCCCCTACCTGTTCTTCCGGGGCGCTGCGGGCCTGGCCGCCAGCTCGGCCCTGAGCGCCTTGGGCCTCTTCGCCATCGGCGCGCTGGGCACCCTCATGACGGGCAAGAACCCCTTCGCCCAGGGCTTCAGACAGGTACTCATCGGGCTCGCGGCCGCGGCCTGCACCTTCGGCGTCGGCCACCTCATCGGCGCCGGCATTGCGGGCTAGCTCGCCAGGGGCTGTTCAATAGGGCCATCCTGTTGTCCCTTTCGAAGCTTCAAATGACATTGCAGAGCGGGTCCTGTCGTGGGCGAACAGAGGGCAACTGGAAGATTGTGGTCGCCCTCTGTTCGCCCACGACACCCGCCGCTTTGCGATGCCTTTGGAAGCTGCCACAGGGTTCATCCCCGAAGGCCGCCCTTCATTCAAGCACGTCGACCTCGCGTCAGCGCGCCCCATGGCGGCCCCTCTTGAGTCTCACGTGATTCTCGAAGCTCTTACGAAGCAAACCTTCGTTAGTCGTAGGATATGAACCGCCGCCCACGAAGGCTTGTCTTCGGGATTTATCCCAAGCGCACATTCGATCGGCGTAGCGGAGCGGCGGGTGGCGGGGAAGAACAGAGGGCCGAGCGCTAGCGAGCTGCCCTGTGTTCTTCCCCGCCAGGACCCGCACCGGTACGCCATTCGATACGTTCGAAGCGGGATAAACCTCAGTTGCCTTTTTGGACAGCCTTCAGGGAGCCACCCTGCGCCGGTCGCGGGGGAAGAGCGAGGCTTCTTTCACGTTGGAGAGTCCGAGTATCTTCTGCGTCAGGCGCTCGAGTCCGATCGCGAAGCCCCCGTGCGGAGGGCAGCCGTACCTGAAGATGGACATGTAGTCGGAGAGCGAAGCGGGATCCAGGCCGAAGGCGGCGCAGCTTTCGAGAAGCATCGCGTACTCGTGGATGCGCCGCCCGCCCGTGGTGATCTCGAGCCCGCGGAAGAGGCAGTCGAAGCTCAGCGTGCCCTTGCCCTTGGGATAGGCGTAGAAGGGACGCGCCTTGCGCGGGAAATCGTTGACGAAGACGATGTCCGATCCGTGTTCGACCGAGGACCACTCGCAGAGCAGCCTCTCCGCTTCCGGGTTGATTTCGTAGATTCTCTTGCCCGACTTGGCCGCGATGGAGAGCGCCTCGTCGTAGCTCACCGTCGGCGCCGCGTCCACCGACTCGGGGCCCGGCACGGTCGCTCCCCAGAGGCGGAGGGTTTCCGCGTCTTCGGCGGCGACGCCCGCGAACACGCTCTTCAGGATCCGCTTTTCGAGCTCGATGAGCTCCCGCTCGTCGTCGATGAAAGCCATCTCCACGTCGAGCGAAACGTACTCGTTGAGGTGGCGCGGCGTGTCGTGCTTCTCGGCGCGATAGGCGGCGCCGATCTCGAAGACCCGCTCGAGCCCGGAGGCGACCATGGCCTGCTTGTAGAACTGCGGCGACTGGGCCAGGAAGGCCTTCTTGTCGAAGTAGGCGAGCTCGAAAAGTCCGGTGCCGCCCTCGGTGCCGGTGCCGATTATCTTGCTCGTCTTGATCTCGACGAAGCCCTCGCTCCGCATGTACTCGGCGAAGAAGCGCAGGATGTCGGACTGCAGGCGGAAGATCGAAAGCAGCTTGGGATTGCGCAGCGACAGCATGCGGTTGTCCAGCACCGTCTCGAGCGAGACCTGGTCCAGGCTGCCGTTCACCGGAATGGGCAGGGGCGAGTCCGCCCTGGCCAGACACTCGACCTCGCGCACCTCGATCTCGACCCCGCCGGGGGCCCGTTCGTTCGCCCGCGCGGGGCCGCTCGCCCGGATCACCGATTCCTGGCCGAAATCGACCTCGTCCTGGAAGACGAGCTGCACCATCCCCGAGCGGTCGCGCAGGACGATGAAGGACAGCTTGCCCATGCCCCTGATCCTGTGCACCCAGCCCGACACCTCCACGATCTCGCCCGCCCGAGCGGCCACGTCCTTCGCGAGAACTCTCATGACAGCCTCTCCATCACCATCTCCTTGAGCGTCCCGGCCGCGGCCCTGCCGGACGAAGCCTTCATCGCCTCGCCGATGAGGAAGGCCAGAGCCTTCCTGTCGCCCGAGCGCACGCGCGCCGCCGCCCCCGTCTCGCGCCCCAGCACCTCGTCGACCATGGCGCCCAGCGCGCCTCTGTCGGTGATCTGTTCCAGGCCCCTCTCGGCGATGATCGCCTCGGGGTCCTTCCCCTCGTCGAGCACGGCCTTCAGGACCTGCTTCGCGATCGTGTTTTGGATGCGCCCCGCGGCGATGGCCCGGAGCAGGGCGGCGAAGCGCTTCGGATCGAGGGGAGAGGAGGCGATATCCATGCCGCAGCGGCCGAGCTGGGCGCGGAGCTCGCCCAGGATCCATGCCGCCGACGGGCGCGCCTCCGCGCCGAGCGCCACCGCCGATTCGAAATAGTCGGCGACCGCCTTCTCCTCGACGATGAGCTCGGCCTGCTCGTCCGAGAGGCCCAGCGTCTCGACAAGCCGGCGCTTCCGTGCGAGCGGAAGCTCGATCGCGAGGCCGGCCACCCGCGAGAGGAAGGCCTCGTCGGGCCGGAAAGGCGGCAGATCGGGCTCGGGGAAGAAGCGATAGTCGCTGGAGCTCTCTTTCTTCCGCATCGTCTCGGTGACGTCGCGGTTTTCGTTCCAGAGCCTCGTCTCCTGCTGGATGGTCTTGCCTTCCTCGAGGCGTGCGGTCTGGCGCCTGATCTCGTAGTCGAGACCCATGCGCACGAAGCGGGAGGAGTTCATGTTCTTGAGCTCCACCTTGACGCCCAGTCCCTTCCCGACCTCGTTGATCGATACGTTCGCGTCGCAGCGCAGCGAGCCTTCCTCCATGTTGCCGTCGCAGACCCCGAGGTGGCGGACGAGCCGCCGGAAGGAACGCAGGAAGGCCTCGGCCTCCTCGCCGTCGGTCAGATCGGGCTCGGTGACGATCTCGAGGAGGGGGAAGCCCGCGCGGTTGTAGTCGATGAGCGTCGTGGTACCTGCGTGGATGAGCTTGCCCGCGTCCTCTTCGAGATGGCATTCGCGGAGGGCCAGGCGCTTCGTCGCGCCCCGCACCTCGAACTCGAAGCCGCCCGATACTCCGAGCGGGGCGGCGAACTGGGATATCTGATAGTTCTTGGGCATGTCGGGATAGAAGTAGTTCTTGCGCTCGAAGATCGTGCGGCGCGAGAGCTCGCAGCCCAGGGCCTGGGCCACGCGATAGCCCATGAACAGGGCCTCTTCGTTCAGGGCGGGCAGGACTCCGGGATGGCCCAGGCAGACGGGACAGACATTGGTATTGGGTTCGTCGCCGAACCGGGCGGCGCAGGAACAGAAGGCTTTGCTCCGGGCGAGCAGGTGGATGTGTATTTCGAGACCCACGTACGAGGCGTACTTCATCTCAGAAACTCCAGCGAAAAGGATGGCGGCTCGGGGAGGGGGAAGGTCCGCGCGAGAGTGCGCGCACAGGCGAAGAGTCTGTCCTCGCGGAAGGCCGCCGCCATGAGCTGGATGCCCGTGGGCAGGCCGCCCGAGAGGCCCGTGGGCACCGCCAGAGCGGGCAGCCCGGCGAGGTTGGCCGTACAGGTGAACTTGTCGGCCATCTTCTGCTGGAACTGGTCCATGCCCGAATCGCCGTGGGCGAAGGCAAGGGTCGGAAAGACGGGCAGGGCGATCGTATCGACCCCGCGCAGAGCCTCCGCGAGCTCGTCGCGTATGGCGCGCCGTATCGTCTGGGCCTTGAGGTAGTAGCGGTCCTGAAAGCCGGAACGGAGCACGAAGGTTCCGAGGAGCACGCGGAGTTTGACCTCGTCCCCGAAGCCTTCGGTGCGTGAGCGCCGGACCAGATCATCCGGATTCTCCGCCTCGGCGCCTCGGCGTCCGTAGGCGATGCCCGTGTAGCGCGCGAGATTCGCGCTGGCCTCCGCAGTGGCGATCGTGTAGTAAGCGGGAAGCACGTAGTCGAGCAGAGGCAGGTCCACTTCCACGAGGCACATGCCAGACTCGCCGAGAACGTGCAACGCATCCCGGTAGGCCGACTCGACCTCCGCATCCAGGCCGCCCATGCCGCGCACCACGCCGACGCTCTTCGGTCCGGCCTCGGCCTCCGGAGGAGACGGGGACAGGCTGGTCTGATCGAGCGGATCGGCGCCGCTCATCGTGCGGAAAACCCCCTCGACGACGTCGACCGAGCGCGCGAGGACGCCTGCGCCCTCGAGGCTCGAAGCGTAGGCGGCCAGCCCGAAACGGGAAACCGCCCCGTAGCTCGGCTTGAGGCCGTAGATGCCGCAGAAGTTCGCCGGCTGGCGTACGGAGCCCCCCGTGTCGGTGCCGAGGGCGAAGGGAACGAGGCCGGCCGCCACGGCCGCCGCCGAGCCGCCCGAGGAGCCGCCGGCGACGCGAGCGGCGTCGTAGGGGTTGGAGCTGCGCGCGAAGGCCGAATTGTCGCAGGACGAGCCCATGGCGAACTCGTCGAGATTGGTTTTGCCCACGACGAGCGCTCCCTCGTCGAGGAGACGCCTGACGCAGGTGGCGGTATAGGGCGGCCTGTAGTTCTCGAGGATGCGGGAGCCGCAGGTCATGCGAAAGCCTTCGACGGCGATGTTGTCCTTTACGGCGAAGGGAACGCCGGAAAGACGGCCGGCCGCCGTGCCGGCGACGGGTCCCGCCCCGGCGGGTTCCTCCGGCGCGAACTGCAGGAATGCGCCTATGCGCGCTTCCCATTCCTTCGCGTAGGCTTCGTATGCAGTGCGTTTCCCGCGATCGGATAGAACGCCGCTCCAGAGACCTAGCTCGTCCAGCATGGCTTGCCTCGATTTCACAGAATGTTCGGAATGCCGACGAAACGCCCCTCGCGCTGGGGCGCCAGTTCGATCGGATCCGGGCCGGCGAAGGGACTCCGTACGTCCGCCCTGAGCCTGTTGGATGCCGCCGCCGAGGCGTCGGCATCCGGGCCGCGGGGCGAAGGAAACTCGTCCATCTTCGCGAAAAACTCGAGCATCCTCCCCACCGACGCGGCGAAGGCTCGCCGTTCTTCCTCGCCGAGCAGGAGGTAGGCGAGGTCGGCGGCGATCGAGAGTTCGTCCTCCAGAGAGGCGATCCCCTGCGGTCGCGGCGCATTCGCTCCGGTCCCCCCGGCGGCGCCGTCTTCGTCTTTCATGCTCCCCGCCTTGTCCACCATCGCCCCCTTGTCCACCTGATATGAAAAAACCGGCCGTGGAGGCCGGTTTTTCGCTTTTCTATGGTCTTCTACGCACGCTGCACCGGGCCCGCAGCGGCGGTGGGCCGGTTATTGTTCGAGTTGTTCCGAAAAATCGGAAGCCAGCGGATCGACATGGGCCGAGCCTATCCGAGCGCGCCTTCGCTCGTCAATACCTCAGAACCGGACGTCCACCAAGCAGAGTCCGTGCGCCGGAAGCATGCCCGGAGCCGACTTTCGCTCGGCGCCGTCCAGAAGCCTCCGAATCTCCTTCGTGCCGAGGCGGCCGCGTCCGGCCTCCAGCACGGCCGAAGCCATGATCCTGACCTGGTTCCTGAGAAAGCCCCCCGCGGTGACGAAGAAGTCCACACATTCGCCCCCCGCAGCGACGCGGGCATCGTCGATCTTCCGCCGGCAATCGCCGCCCTCCCCGGCGTTCGTAAAGGCGCGGAAATCGTGCTCGCCGACGAAGAGGGCGGCCGCCGCGGTCATGGCGGCCGTATCGAGGCTTTCGGCCAGAGCGAGCCCGGCCGGCGGCGGCGCGGATCGCGCATCGACGACAGGGCCCGCGGCGAGCAGGAAGCGGTAGCGATAAGTCTTGGACTTGGCCCGAAACCGCGCGTGAAAACGCGGATCCACCTCCCTGCAATCCGTGCAGGCGATATCCGGGGGCAGCTCGCGGCCCAGAGCCTCGACGATGGCCTCGCAGGACAAGGTCGTGTGCGAATGGAAACTCGCGCCCTGAGCCGCGGCATGCACTCCGGCGTCGGTCCGGCCCGCGCCAGTCACCTCGATGGTCTCGCCCAGGAACCGTGTCAGACTCGCCTCGACCTCCCCCTGGACACTTCTGACCGGCCCTTTCTGACGCTGCCAGCCGCAAAAGTTCGAGCCGTCGTAGGCCAGCCGAAGAAGAAAATTACGTCTCGGCATGGAGTCGGGCGATGGAGCGGCGATTCATATCGGCATCATGCCGAGGGGCCGACGACGGGTCAAGACCTCGGAGTTCGCGCAGCATCGCTCGATGAAGCTTTTTTTCCGGGCTCGGCACTGCAAAAGTCGACCTCGGAAGCCGATAATCTTCTATCGAGAGCGGATGAACGAAACAACCGAGGAATCGCCTATCGAGAGAACCGAGGAGCTCGTCCGGCTTCGCGCCGAGAACGAAATCCTCGCGAGACGGGTGGCCCAGCTCGAGCGGAAGCTCTCGCTCCAGCCTCAGTCCGGATTGCCCACTCATTTTCGTCTCGAGCTCGAGCTCGAAGAGACGATCGACTCGATGCGCCGGGGGGAGGACGGGAAGGGATTCAGTCTTCTCATCATCCAGCTCGGAGAGACCTACAACATCGTGCGCAAGACACTCAAGTCCAGCGTCAGCGAATGGGTCCTCTACCAGATGGGCTGCCGCATCGGCGCCCTCCTCGAGCCCGCCGGACGCGTGTTCCACACCCGCGAAAACGAATTCGTCCTCATCCTCCCCGCACTGAAGGGCCCCCCCCTCGCCTCCTTCGTGAAGAGCCTCTTCGGAAGCCTGGGCGAGCCCCATATATTTTCGGGCTTCAACGTCACGATCAAGGTAGCGATGGGCGCGGCGTATTGGCCCGAACACGGCGGCGAACGCTCCGTGCTCCTGCACAACGCCGACATAGCGGCGGGTTTCGCCAACGACGACCATCTGCCCTTCGTACTCTTCAAGCCCGAGCTCCTGCGCAAGGCCGTGGAGAAGATCGAGCTGCAGAACTCCATCATCAGGGCCATCGAAAAGCCGGCCCTCGATACGATAGGCGAGCAGTTCGTTCTCTACTTCCAACCCAAGCTGGTCGCCTCGTCCATGGAAGGAAGGAGCATCCGGGTCGAGAAGATCGAGGCCGAGGCTCTCATACGCTGGAAGCATCCGGCCAAGGGGCTCCTTCTCCCTTCGACCTTCATCCCGCTCGCAGAAGAGACCGGTCTCATCCTGCCTCTCGGCAAGTGGCTGATCTACCAGACGACCCGCCACCTGCGGTCGTGGATCCGCGCGGGCAGGGCGGCCGTCCCCGTTTCGGTCAACCTCTCGGCCAGGCAGTTCCGATCCGAAGACATCACGGATATCCTGGCCTCCGCCATCTCGGCCTCGGACCTCGCGCCGGGTCAATTGACGGTGGAATTGACGGAAACCAGCCTCTTCGAAGACCCCGCCGCGACCGCTGTCATACTGGAGCGCTTCGCCGCCCTGGGCGTGCGTCTCTCCGTGGACGACTTCGGCACGGGCTATTCCTCGCTCAGCCATCTCCACCGATTCCCTCTGGACGAAATCAAGATAGATCGTCTCTTCATCGAAAACATCGACACGAATCGTCAGGACAGGATCATCGTCCGCTCCCTGGTGGAGATCGCCAAGGGCCTGGAGTTGACCCTGGTCGCCGAAGGACTCGAAAAGCCCCGCGCACTGGATATCCTATGGAAGATGGGCTGCCGGGGTTTCCAGGGTTTCCTCATCGCCGAGCCCCTGCCCGAGGAGGCGTTCCTGGCTTTCTGCGACAGGCTCGCCGCCGACGGGATGAACTTCAGGTTCTGAACGGGCCCGGCCGTCCCGCCCGGTGGAAGCTGTCCACGCTTTCGGCCATAATCGAATCATCTCGATGCGAAGACGGGGGGATACCGCATGAAGAGCATGAGAATCGAGGAAGGCCGGATAATCAAGGACGATTCGGGCGTGGTCGCCCGCGTGGTCTACAGCGCCCCGGAAGCCATGATCGTCCATATCGATATCCGCCCCGACGGTTTCGTCAAGCCGCATGTGACGCCCATCGATATGGAATATTTCGTCGTGGAAGGGCGGGGGCTTTTCATCCTTGGAGAGGAATCGATGGAAGCCGGGGCCGGCGTCTGCATTCCCAATCCGCGCGGGGTCCCCCACGGCATTCGCAATATCGGATCCTCCCCTCTCCGCGTCATCGCCGTCAAGAATCCTCGACCGGACGGCGAAGTCTAGCCATGACGCCCGGACGCGACGACCGAGGGGGAACGGCCATGAAGACGATACGCGGCGAATCGAAACGCTACCTGGACCTGAATCTTTCGACGCGAAGCTTCTCGGTCTTCTCGCCTTCGGAAGAGGATCTTCGCGACTATCTGGGCGGCAAGGGGCTGGGTCTCAAGCTCATCTACGATCGCTTCGGCTCGGGCGGCTCCGAACGTTTCGCCGCGATCGACCCCCTCGGACCCGAGAACATTCTCGCGTTCATGATGGGCTCCTTCCTCGGTACGGGGGCTCCCTGTTCTGCCCGTTTCGCGGGCCTGGCGAAGTCGCCGCTCACCGGGATCATGGCCAGCTCTTCCTGCGGCGGTCCTTTCGGCAGGGCTTGCAAGACGGCGGGCTGGGACGGCCTCCTCGTGTCGGGGACGGCCGACCGGCCGCTGGTGCTCCGCATCGACGAGGACGGCGCTTCGTTCGAGGAAGCCGGCTCTCTCTGGGGCATGGAGACGGGCGAGGCTCAATCGCGCCTCGCGGACAATCCTCGGCTCGGCGCCCTGGTGATCGGACCCGCCGGCGAGAACGGCGTCCTGTACGCCAACATCCGCTCGGGCCACCGCTACCTGGGCAGGGCGGGCTTGGGCGCGGTGATGGGCGCCAAGCGGCTGAAGGCGATCGTGGCGGCCGGCCTGTCGTACCGCATCCTTCCGGTCGACGAGGAGCGGTTCACGATTCTGAACTCGAAGGCCAAAAAGCATATCGTACGCAACTCGTTCACGCGCTCCTACTCTGCCTACGGTACGAGCTACAACATTGTGCCCGGCATCGAAGCGGGATTCGTGCCCGTGCGCAATTTCCGCGACCGAACCGACGAGCGCTGCAGGGCTCTTTCGGGCGAAGCCATGGCCGAGCGATACGACACGCGCCACGCGACCTGCGCCCCCTGCACGGTTCTCTGCGGCCACGAGGGCAGATATCCCGATGGGAAAGTCCGGCACATTCCCGAGTACGAGACCGTGGGGGTCTGGGGCGGAAACATCCTGAACTTCGATCCGGACCTGGTGGCACTCTGGAACGACCGGATGAACGAGCTTGGCATGGACACGATCTCCTGCGGCGCCACGGTAGGCTGGGCGATGGAGGCGGCCGAGAAGGGCCTGCGGCCCAGCGCTCTCGCTTTCGGCAAGACCGGCAACATCGAGGCGACGCTCGACGACATAGCCCATCTGCGGGGCGAGGGCGCCGAACTCGCCCTCGGCACGAAGCGTCTCGCGACGCGCTACGGCGGCATGGGCTTCGCGCCCCAGGTCAAAGGCCTCGAACTCGCGGCCTACGATCCGCGGGCCGGCTGGGGACAGGCGCTCAGCTACGCCGTGGCGAACCGGGGCGGATGCCACCTCAACGCGTATCCCATCGCGCTCGAATGCCTCTTCCATTTCATTCCACCCTACTCCATGCTCTCCAAGGCGAGCTGGGTGGCCTTCATGGAGGATTTTTTCACGGCGATCAACTCGACCCAGACCTGCCAGTTCACCGCCTTCGGCATACTCCTCGAGCCGCCCGTCGCCAAGTACGCGCCGCGATTCCTCCTGAAGGCGGCCATGACCTTCGTTCCCGGCCTCGCGCAGCGCCTCTTGGACTGGGGCGTCCTCTCCGGTCTCCTCTCGGCGATAACCGGACGCAGGATAAGCCGGCGCGACTTCCTCATGGCGGGGAGGCGTGCGCATGTTCTCGAACGTTGGATGAACGTGCTCATGGGAGTGCGGGCCGAGGACGACGATCTGCCGGCGCGATTTCTCGAGGAAGCCGATACCAGGCATCCGGTCAAGAAGGCCGTACCGATCCGGCCCCTCGTGAGGGCCTACTATCGCAGGAAGGGCTACGGCCCCGACGGCGTCCCCGGCCCCCATCTTCGCGCCCGTCTCGGCATCACCGAGCCGAAGCTCGGTACCGAGCCGAAGCTCGGTACCCTGCCGCAGCTCGATCCCGAGCTCGGCACCCTGCCGACCCTGTCCGCCCGGGAGCTCGCGAAAGCCTATCCGGACGAGCGGCCTCCCCGGCGTCCCCTGGCGCGCGCCTACGCCCGGATCGTCCTCGGCATCGTGGGCCGCGGCTTTTGCGCGGCGCAGCGCATCGACCCCGACCTGGCCGCCGAGTTGGCCGCTCTCGAGCCGGGATTTCGCTTCGAGCTCGGCGTCCATCCCTTCGGCCCCGCGGCCCTGCTGGAAATGGGTGAAGACGGGCGGCTCCGCCGCCTCCGCTCCGCCCGCGGCATCGCGCGCAGGAAGCCCGACGTGGTCATGCGCTTCACGACGATGAGCTCGGCCCTCTCGGTGCTGGGTTTTTCGGCGAGCGCCTTCGAGGTCTACGCGAAGGGCGGCCTCGCCGTTTCGGGCGACCTCGGGGCGACCGTGGCCTTTATCCGCGCTCTCGGCATACTAGAAACCCTGCTTCTGCCCGGCTTTATAGCGAAGAAAGTGCTGAAGCGGCTTCACCCCATGTCCCGCGGCCGGAAGATCCGAGAACGGATGTCGCTCTACCTGTCCCTGCCATTCCCGGGTCCCGCTAAGAAGGAGTGAGTCATGGAAAACGGCGCCTATTTCGAGTTTCAGAACCCGGTCAAGATTCTGGCCGGAGCCTCTGCGCTGGAACGCCTGCCGAGCGAGCTCGAGCGCCTGGGCAGCTCGCGACCGATGCTGGTCACGGACAAGGGTGTGCGCGGGGCCGGTCTCATCGACATACTGGTGAGGGCGGCGGGAGAGTCGGCCCTCGTGTTCGGAGCGATTTTCGACGAGGTGCCGCCCGACTCGGGCACCGCGACGGCGGCTGCGGCGGCGCGGGTCTTCCGCGCCAAGGGCTGCGACGGCATCGTGGCCGTGGGCGGCGGCTCCGCGATCGACACGGCCAAGGCGCTCAACGTCCTGGTCTCGAAGGGCGGCGAGGATCTCAAGGCCTACTCCGGCGCGGGCGCGATTACCGGCCGCCTGGGTCCCTTCGTGGTCGTGCCGACCACAGCGGGCACGGGCAGCGAGTGCACCCTCGTGGCCGTAATTCGCGAGGATACGCAAGATCGCGAAGATACGCAAGATCGCCAGGATAAGCCGGACCGGGTTTCTTCGCGAAAGCTCCTCTTCGTGTCGCCTTCCCTCCTCCCCGACGCCGCCATCCTCGACGCGCGTATGACGCTCAGCCTGCCGCCTCTCGTCACGGCGGCCACGGGGATGGACGCGCTCACCCATGCCGTCGAGGCTTCGTACTGCCTGGGCAAGAATCCCCTTTCGGACGCCTACGCATATCAGGCTATTTCGCTCATCGCGACTCGCCTCGTAGACGCCCTGCGCCGCCCCTCCGACGCCGCGATCAGGCTCGATCTCGCCCTCGCCTCGACCATGGCGGGCATGGCGTTTTCGAACTCCATGGTGGGGCTCGTGCACAGCCTGGGTCACGCTACCGGCGCCGTCTGCCACGTGCCGCACGGCGTCGCGATGGGAGTGTTCCTGCCCGCCGTGCTCGAGTACAACCTCGCCCGCCGCGCCGGCGCGATAGGCGCTCTCCTCCTTCCCTTCGCCGGTATCGAGGCCTTCCGCGTCCGAACCGAGGCGGAGCGTCCGCAGGCCTTCATAGAAGGAGTCATAGCCCTGCGGCAAAGCCTGCACGATCTCGCCGGCCTGCCACGGACCTTGTCCGAGACCGGCAGGGTGGATCGCTCCATGCTCCCCGAAATCGCCAGACAGGCGATCGACGACGCATCCATGGCCTACAACCCGGAGGAAGCCGACCTCGCGGACTGCATGAAGCTCCTCGAAGCCTGCTACTGAGGGCGCGCCCGTCCTGCGTTCAGCGCCGCGCAACGCGCGTGAGCCTGCGGCCGCTTATCGCGAAGCTTTGAGTCGGCGCAGGAGCTTGGCGCCCCCGCCTGGGGAGGGGACGACGCGGATAGCGCTCCGGCGCCGTTTGCCGGAGCGAACGAAGGCCGCGAGGTCCATGGCCGCCGGCCCCAGAACCTCGTCGGGGTCGTAGGAGAGCTCCAGATTCTCGGACTCGCCCTCGGCGATGGCCCTGCCCCAGGCGCCGTTGAAGCGAACGATGTCGCGCAACGCGGGCAGGAGTTCCGCGAGACCGGCGGACCGGTAGCTCGCCTCCAGGAAGCCGAGCTGCAGTCCCTCCACAAGCCGGTGCGGCAATGATACGCCGCCGAGCGCTCCGCCGGAGCCTCCGGGTATCCCGGCGCGCGCGTCGGCGCCCGCCCTGTCGGCGTCCACGGGAGCGCGCAGCCACTCGGCAAAGCGCTCGATGAAGGCCGAAGGCCGCAGCTTGAGGGGGCGCAAGACCTGGAGGAACCAGGACATCGCCCTGCCCCTCGAGTAGAAAACGTCGCAGGCCTCGGCGAGCGCGGCCGCCCTCTGCAGGTCGGAGGCCGAAAGCTCGCGGGTCGAGCGCACGAGGTAGGGGGGCTCCGGATCGGCCTCGATCCCGAGCTCCGCGGCCCGGTCGGCGAGCTCGGTCCCGGGGAGGAGCGCCAGCGGAAAGAGGTCAAGGTGATTGGGCTGGAGGCCCAGGGCGAAGTCCAGGCTTCTCCACAGTCCGGCGTAGCTCTCGCCCGGCAGGCCGAAAATCAGGTCCAGTCCGAAAGTGACGCCTGCCTCCCCGAGAAGGCCGATTTTGCGGCGGAAAAGCTCTCTGTCCAGGCTCCTGCCGATGCCGGCCAGCACCTCGGGATCGGCGCTCTGCAGTCCGATCTGCAGCGAACAGGGGAGGGCCGCGAAACGCCGGGCCAGATTCCGGTCCAGCAGCTCCGCCCTCACCTCGAACTTCCAGAGAATATCCCCACCCTTTTCTCGAATGAGGTCCAGAATCCCCGCGGCCCTGCTCCTATCCGCGTTGAAGGTCGGGTCGAGCACGAAGACCTGGGATACCCCGGAGCGGACGAAGAGCTCCAGCTCGGCCTCGATGCGTTCGATCGGCATGGGCCGCAGGCCCGCCGCGCCCTTGGATTCGTAGCAGTACGCGCAGCGATAGGGGCAGCCCCTGGTCAGCTCCCAGAGCGCCTCGTAGTACCGTGCGGGGTCGAGAACACTCGACAGCCAGGGCGAGACGAGGTCGGCCGGGTTCTCGGCCGGGGCGCAGACGGCCGCCGAGGAAGCGCGGGCGATGCCCGGGATCGAATCCAGCGCCTCAGGAGCGCCGCGGCCCGCGCCGAGCATGGCAGAGACCGCCGCGACCGCCGCCGACTCGCCCTCGCCCACGACGGCGAAATCGAAGCCGCCCGCGGCGAGGAGCCCCCGGGGGTCGGCCGTCGCCTCGGGGCCGCCTGCAAAGAGGACCAGGGCCGGATTCGAGACGCGAAGGGCGCGGGAGACGGCGCAGAAGGCGTCGCGGTTCCAGAGGTACACCGAAAAGCCGACGGCATCGGTCCCGGCCTCCGCGAGTCGAGCGGCCAGGACTTCGGCCCGGGCCCCGATCTCGCACTCGACGACGGCGACCTCGATCCGACCCGCCAGCTCACGCGCGGCTCGAAGCGCCGCCGCCACGGAGGCCGCGCCCAGCGGGACGGAGCGGGGCGAAGATTCCACGGCCATGGCCGCGATGACGAGACGGAACATGGGCCATCATGGCGCGCGGCGCGGCCCTCGGGCAAGCATGGAGCCGCATGGGGCCTCTTCAGATTGCGGCACTTCCCTTCAGAGCGGCAGACGGCGGTCCGGGCTGCGGGAGGATACGGCTATCGAATGCAGCGCGTCGAGGCCGAGTATCCGACCCGGCCGCCCGAGCCCCATATCCGCCCACTCCATGAGATTGCTCTTCGCTGCCTTCCCCGTTCCGGGATGCTCCCAGGGGGGAGGAGGCGCCATATAGGAACCGTCGGGCCGACGCATGTGGGAGCGGTCGGAGACGAGATTCGCGACATAGTCGGCGGCCCGCATGGTGCGGAAGCGCGGGGTCAGAGTCGGCGAGACGTCGGAGGGAAAGGTGGACTCGAGATACGCCTGCAGGGGACAGGGAAACTCCGTATCCGAATCGAGATCGAGCGCGAAGTAGCCCTCGGCGCTCCTCTCCACGAGGGCGAGGACGTGATAATCCCACTGCACGAGCCCGTCGACGGGCCTGCCCGAGCGCTGGCGCATGAACACTACCCGGCGTTCCGCGTTCGACACCAGGAGCGCCCAGGCCTTCGCGCCCGCCAGCTCTTCGCGCCGGAGGAGCCTCCACACGTTCTCCTCGCAGTAGAAGGGGACATAGTCCAGGTTCTTGCGTTCGACGAATCTCATTGACCTAGTATACTCTTTCGCGGCCCCTCGCGGAGCCCGAGGCAAGGTACGCGACTCGCCCTCGCAATGTGCGCTAGGCCCGCGAGATAAGCTCGGTCATTCTCACCCAACCCGCGGCGTGCTTTTCGCGCGAGAAAATCTCGTACCAGTCCCCGCTTTCGTCCACCGCGATCACGTCGGCGCCGGCATCCAGACTCCACAGGCTCAGGCCTTCCGGGCTCGGCCGGTCGCGCACTACCGCACCCATCGGGCCCGCGGCGAGTCGGGGCAGTATCATCGGTCGCAGGTCGGCCGTGCGGCTCCGATCGAAGTCCGAAAGGAATCGGGCAATTCCCAGATCGAGGATTCCCGCCCAATACTCCGGATGATCGGCCAAGAGCTCGCGCTCCCGGGGGTTGGTGAGAAAACCGAGTTCGACGATGGCCGAGGGGGTGAAGGGGCTGAGGGTATGGACGAAGCGCCGGAAAGAGAAGGCATAGTAGCCGCGCATGCCTATGGTCACGCCCGAGCCGTCCTCGGTGAGGTCATCCCGGGCTCCGAAAGCGGTCGCGAGTGAAGCCGCGAGAGCGAGGCTCGCAGGGCTCGGTCTCCAGGGGGGAGCGACCTTCCATCCCCGGATCGAGGGGCTTGCACCCCAGTCGGCATGGATCGCGATGAAGGCGTCGGCGCGCAGGCCCGGGGGAATGGTAGCCGGCAGAAGGATAGCCTGCCAGCCCCGCGCCTCGATGAGAGCCTTCAGGGCGCGCGCCACAGCGAGATTGACGTCTACCTCGCGAACGCCGTGAGACGAGGCGCCGGTGCTCGTCCGGAGCCGCTCCAGCTCGTCGGGCAGCTCCGCCGCATCCCAGTGTCCCGCCTGGATGGCGACGACGAAGGGGCCCGTGAGCGGCTCTATCGGCTGCAACTCGGGCGGAAGGATCGCGGAGGGTTCGGATTCCGTGTCCGGCGTCTCGAACTCTCCCCCCTCGGCGGCGAGGAGAAGCGCCGCAAAGAGGGCGGTCGCGGCCAGCGTGATGGCCGATCGCATGGGGCCGAATCGGAGTCGCCTCAGACCTGCGCCCTCCGATCGTTCGCCTTCACGAAGCCCTCGGGAAGGACCAGGTTCTCCTTGGTGTGCGCGCTCGTGGGAGCCCAGGAGACGGACTCCGATTTGAGCAGCCGATAGATGGCGGCCTCGATCTCGTCCATCGCGGCGCCGAGGTGGGTATTGATCCAGGTCTTCATGAAATCCACGTTGACTTTGAGTCCGCCTTCGTGGATGAGTTCGCCGTGACGCAGCGCGTAGTCGACCATGCCGCGGGCTATGCGTTCGCGGGGCATGGTCTCGATGAGATCGGAGACCTGGTCGTTGGACCGGCGGAGCCGGGCCGAAAGCACTTTTATTATCTTGAGTGCGAACTTCCCGTTGGCGACTATCATGGACTCGAAGGTCGGGCCGTCCACTGTCAGAACCCGCGTGCGCTTGACCGCCTCCGCGGTGGCCGACCGGGGACGATCGTCGAGGAGGGCCATCTCCCCGAAGAAATCGTTGGGAGTATCTACCGTCTTGAGCACTGTCTGGCCGCCTTCGACCCGCTTTTTCAGGTCGACCGCACCCTCGAGCAGGACGTACATCACGTCGCCCTCCTCGCCCTCTTTGAAGATCAGCTCTCCCGACTCGAAGCTCCTGACCTTGTCATTGTCCATACGGACTCATTGTACGCTCGACGCCGCGGCGCAACAAGGGCGAACCCGAAGCGATGGACCGCGTACCCGCGGTTCAGGCGCCCGCGTAGTCCAAGACCTCGCGTTCCAGGCTGCCGCGATACTCGAGCAGAGCCAGCAGGATGGCCCGGTCGCGCGCCGGCGTGGCCGGATCCTCGAGGCGCTGCGCGATGATCTTGGAGTAGGTCGCGAGGTCGGCGGCGCCCTCGGCCGGCGGCATCTGGAGTCTCCCGGCGCAGAAGGACCGCCAGCGTGCGGCTTCTTCTGCGCCCAGGACCTGGGGAAAATTGCGCGCGAAAAAGCGCCGGATGAGCTGGGCCGGCCGCTCGTCCTGGAAGCGCATTTCGTAAAGTCTGCGCTTCGCATCCGAAGGCCCGAGCGCCGCGAGAAGCGAATGCGCCTCGGCGAGGAGCGCCGCGTCGTGCTCGGGCAGGAAGCCGCCCTCGTAGAGGCGCAGTTCCGGGTCCTCCGACTCCGGGGGAGACGGCGGGCTTTCGTACACCGCCACCAGCTTTTGGATGAGCTCGGTCCGCCGCTTGATCACCTCGAGGTTGGCGAGGCAGGCTTTCACGTCTATGCCGAGACGCTCCGCGGCCGCGCCGCTCAGAGTGTTCACGGGTGCGAGCGCCGGACAGCGATTGAGGCGTATGCGCGACAGGGGAAGTCTGGGCACGTCGAGTTCGGCCGCCTTCGTGAACACGCGGCGCCGCAGTTCTTCGACGCTCAGGTCCAGAATCGCCGCCGGGTCGAAGCGCAGATCGAGGGCCAGAAGCTGGTTTCGGTTCTCGGGGTCGAGGGCCACAGGGGCGACGAGGGTGGTGCAGCCGCGATTCGAGGTATAGGCGACGGAGCTGTGGACCAGAGCCTTCCGATCGACGAGATCGATCAGGGGCCTTAGCGACTCCCGGCTCCGATGCGAAAAGTACCAGCGAAACAGCTTGGGCTGCCGAGTCTTCACGAGGCGGGCGAGGCCAATGGTGGCATGGACGTCATGCAGCGCGTCATGGGCCGCCTCGTGGTCGATACCGTTCGCTTTGGCCAGGGCCGAAAGGGTGAAGATGGGCCGGCCGCTCTCCTCCCTGGGCCACACTATGCCCTCGGGCCGGAGGTCGTGGGCCGCACGCATGAGGTCTATGACGTCCCAGCGGCTGTTGCCGTTTTTCCACTCCCGTTCGTAGGGATCGAAGAGGTTGCGATACAGGAGGCTCCGCACGAACTCGTCGTCGAACTGCAGCGAGTTGAAGCCCGCGACCACGGTTCCCGGCCGGGACATTTCCTCCCTGACTGCATTCGCGAGCTCGTAGTCCGACCGGCCCGCCTCGATGGCGTGCTGAGGCGTGATGCCGTGCACGAGGCAGGAGTAGGGACTGGGCAGGTAGTCGGGCGTCGGTCTGCAATAGACGGCCGAGGCCTCGCCCATGCGCTCGAGGTTCTCGTCCGTCCTTTGACCGGCGAACTGAGCGATGCGGTCGTAGCGGGGATCGAGCCCGAAGGTTTCGAGATCGTACCAATAGAAGGTCCGGGCCATGCTTCATAGTATCACGAAATTCGCCGACGATGGAGCGCCAAGAACGGCGACTTGTGCTATTGTTCAGGGGGAGACTGGACTCGATGCGCATATCCATGGTGCCTTTCTTCGGCGGCGCCGTCCTTCTGCTCACGGCTTTCACGGTCCTCGGCGGCCAGGAATCGGCCGGAATCGCGGCGAAAAGGGAAAAACATCGTCCCGTCGCCCACCGCGTCTCCATCGAAAGCGAGAGCGGGTACGGGCGGCTTTTGTCCCTGTGTCTCGATTCGGCCCCATTCCCCGACGGGGCGCGCAAGGACGGATACTCGTACGACGGCGAGTATTTTTCCTGCGACGGACATTATGCCGACTCCTCCGTGGATGTCTTCATACCGAAGGGTTTCGAGCCGCGGGGCAGGGTCGACCTCGTCTTCTTCTTCCACGGCTGGTATTCCTCCGTCTCCGAGGCCGCGCGGGATTTCGCCCTCATCAGGCAGTTCTCGGAGAGCGGAACGAAGGCGCTTCTCGTCATGCCGGAAACGGCGCGCGACGCTCCCGACTCATACGGCGGCAAGCTCGAAAGCGCGGACGGCTTCGACAGGTTCGTGGGAGAGCTCCTCGCCGCGCTCCACGAAAACCGGCTGATCCCGCGAGTCAAGGTGGGAAGGATCACCCTGATCGGCCACTCGGGGGCCTACCACGTCATAGCGCGCATACTCGGTCAGAAGGGCGCCGCGGCCAAGGTGCGCGAGGTCTGTCTCTTCGATGGCCTCTACGAGGATGTTCGTCACTTCGCGGCATGGATAGCCTCGAGCCGCGGCCGCTTCGTCTCCGTCTGCGCCCAGGATGGCGACCCGGCGGAGAATGCGCGCAGTCTCGAAGCCTCGCTTCGTGAAGACGGGATACCCGTCGTGACGGCCGCCGACAATCCCGGCGAGGACCGGCAGGTCCTTCGCCATCGTGTCGTGTTCATCTCGAGCCCCTACGACCACAGCGCGCTCGTAAGCCAGGCGGACGAGCTCAGGAGGGTACTAGCGGCAGGCGTTTCGCGCCGATAAACTGTCGCGGGAGAGCAGCCATGCCGTCATGCCGGGATTGCGGTTTCGAAATCCCCGATTCGGGGACTTGTCCGATCTGCGCCGCCTCACGCCGAAGGCCGTCCATCTCCGCCGCCTCTCCCCTGGCTCGGCTCGCCGCGGCGCTCCGCGACGCAGTCCTGCCCGCTCTGCTCGCAATCGCTCTCATCGCAGCCGCCACGGGCATCTACCTGACGGATCGCTTCGACCTCCGAGACCGCGACTCCGACCCGTCTGCGTCGATGCCTCTCGCCCCGGCTGAATCGGTTTCGCCCGCTTCATCGTCTTCGACCGACCGGAGCACGGCCGGCGCGGCGACCGAACCTTCGCCCAGGATCAGCGAAGATTTGCCGACGAAGTCCAAGAAGGCCTACATCGAGTGGATGCTCGCACACAGCGACGAAAGCCGCCCCATGCTCGAGAAGAAGTGGGACCGGGCACAGATCCTGTTCACGAACAAGGACATCACCTCGCAATCGCTGCTCAGAGCCTTTCTGTACACTCCGCGAGAGTATTTCGCCAGGAGATTCAATCTCAAGAAGGCCTATGAGAATACGGCTATCCCGATCGGTTACGGTCAAACGATCTCGGGGCCCCACATGGTCGCGAATATGACCCAGAGCATCGAGCCCCGGCGAGCGGACCGCATTCTCGAAGTCGGCACGGGCTCGGGCTATCAGTCGGCCCTGCTTTCCGAGCTCTGCAACCATGTCTACACCATCGAGATCGTCACGCCCCTGTACCGCGAGACGGATAACATCTACCGCAGTCTCGCGGCGCGCTATCCGGAATACGATTCCATACTGCGAAAAAACGCCGACGGGTACTTCGGCTGGGTGCAATACGCTCCCTTCCAGAAGATCATCGTGACGGCGGGCATAGACCATATCCCTCCCCCGCTGCTGCGGCAGCTCGCCCCGAACGGTGTCATGGTCATACCGGTGGGTCCCCCGTCGGGACAGACCGTGCTCCGCATCGTAAAGCATCCGGTGCCGGGAGGCGGCTTCACCTTCGAGCGCAGCGACATCTATCACGGCAGCAAAGTCATTTTCGTGCCATTCACATCCGCGGACGGCGTACGCCACAGCCTCGGCGATTCGGGCATCGGAACCGGTCAATGAAAGCGCGACTCGCCGGTTTCCGTTTCGTCTCGCTCTTTCTGCTTTCGATGACCATGGTCGCCTACGAGCTCGCCGTCATGCGAAGTTTCGCGATCGGAAGCTGGTCGAATTTCGGCAGCATGGTGATCAGTATCGCCCTCCTCGGCTACGGTCTCGCCGGCACCCTGATCACCTTCCTCGAGACCCGAGTCGAACGGAACGCGAATCGCTGGCTCGCCTGGACGGCCGCCCTCCTGGGTCCCTGCATGATCCTGGTCCACGTCGCGGCGCAGCAGCTTCCCTTCAATCCCGTCATGATCACGACGGACCGGCTCCAATTCGTCTGGCTCGCCGCCTACTACGCGCTCTATGCCGTTCCCTTCTTCGTCGGCGCGCTTTTTCTGGGCGTTTCCTTCATCGCCTTTCGTTCGCGAATCCATCATCTCTACTTTTGGAACATGCTCGGTTCGGGCTTGGGCGGATTCCTTCTCCTGGCCGTGCTGTACGTCCTGCCGCCCGAAGAACTCGTGGGTCCTCTCGCCGCGCTCGCCTCGTTGGCGGCCCTGTTCAGCTTCGTCGACTATCGCGGCAGAGACGGGGGTCTCGCGCTCTCCTTCCGCGCGAGCCTCGCCGCGGCGGGCGCTTTCTGCGTCTCGCTCGCTCTTCTGGCGACGTTCGGGGATATTCGCGTCTCCGAGTTCAAGCCTATCAGCTACGCGCGCAATTTCCCCGACTCGAAGCTGGTCTACCATTCCTTCGGTCCCACGGGGGAGATCGACGCGTTCTCGAGTTCCTTTTTCCATGTCGCCCCGGGTCTGAGCGACAACGCGAGCAGCAGCATCGCTGCGATGCCCGAAAACGCATTCCTCGGCCTCTATATCGACGGCGACGGCCCCGTGGGCATCATGCGGCGCCTGAATTCCGAGGAATCGGCATATTTCGATTATCTTCCGATGGCGGCTCCCTATGCGCTCCTCGACAGGCCCGACGTGCTCATTCTGAGGCTGGGCGGCGGCATAGGTGCCTTCGCCGCCCTCCACCACGGAGCCCGCAGCGCCACGATCGTGGAACCTGATCCCGTTCTCGTCCATATGCTCAGGGACGAGCCGTTCTTCAGAAGCTACACCGGAGACCTTCTGCGCGATCCGAGGGTGCGGATCGTCGCCACCGAACCGCGGGCCTTCACGGCCGGCACGGCGGATAGGTTCGATCTCGTGGAGATCGGCCTCGTCGATTCGGTGGGACTTTCCCAGACGGGAGGGAATCCCGTCGAGGAGAATTTTCTGTATACGGCGGAGGGCATCGCATCCTATCTCTCGGCGCTCAAGCCGGGAGGCATGCTTTCGATCACCGTGTGGAACCGCCTCACTCCGCCGCGCAACGTGCCCAAGCTGCTGTCGACCGTCGCGGAGGCGCTTCGCATCCGCGGCGTCGCCGACCCCGGATCTCGGATATTCGCGTTCGACCAACTCCTGTCGACGGCGACCGTCCTCGTCAAGAACGCTCCCTTCGATTCGAACGATCTGCTCGGTCTGAGGTCCTTCTGTTCGCGGATGTCGTTTATCCCCTGCTATTATCCCGGCATGCCGAGGCCCGAGCTGAGCTCCAACGAGGTTCTTCGCTGGTACGCCGAGCAGCTCGATCCTTCGACGGGCGCACGATCGGCGGCGAACGAGAATCTGCCCGCCAAAGGAAGCGACCTCCTCCAGGAGGATCTCTATTACTACACGCTGGATTCGATTTTCTCCGGCCGCGCGAAATCGTTCTATGCGACCTATCCTTTCTCCGTGCAGCCGGCGACCGACGACAGGCCCTATTACACGGCCTATGTCAAGCCGGCCGAAATACCCGCGGTCGCGGCCGACATCCGCGAGCTCTCGGAGGAATGGGGCTACCTGCTGCTGGTCGCGACGCTGGGCCTCTCCGCAATCTTCGGGCTCGTCATCGTCCTCGTGCCGATGATAGGCCGAAGAAAAGAGCTTTTCGCACGCAGGAAAGGTACGATCAGGGTCATCGTCTATTACGCCTGCCTGGGGCTGGGCTACATGATGATAGAGATATTTCTCATCCAGCGGCTCACCTTCTTCCTCGTCGACCCGATATTCTCGAACTCCGTCGTCATCACGGCCATGCTGGTGCTCTCGGGGATTGGGAGCCTTTCAAGCGGCACATGGCGCATGCCGAGCCGAAATCGCGTTCTCGTCGCGGCAGGCGGCATTGCGCTCTCCTGCCTATTCTACGTTTTCGGGCTCACGCCGATCGTGAATGCCCTGCTCGGGCTTCCCCTCGCCGCGAAAATCTCCATAGCGATCCTGGCCATCGCGCCCGCCGCCTTCTGCCTGGGCATCCCCTTCCCGACGGGCCTGAGCGCTCTCTCCTCCTCGAGGCCGGGCCTCATCCCCTGGGCTTGGGGAGTGAACGGAGCCGTTTCGGTCACGGGCACGGTGCTCGCCCGTCTCCTTTCGATCTCCGCCGGCTATTCGATCGTCCTCGTCGCGGCCGTGATCCTGTACGCCCTCGCGGCGGCGAACTTTTCGGGAAACGCGGCCCGGCAGACAAGTTGAAAAGACACATGGGGAGAGACGCGAAAACGCGAAGGGAAGGGGGAAAAGGCGGAAGGAAATCGAGTAGGGGAATCGTGGAGATATTGTTTCCCCATTTTTCGTTTTATTGAAAATATGGACGGCGATCGGACCCCCTTATTGTTTCTTTCCATATCAAGTATTGTATCGATACTAATTGAGGCTCTTTCAAAATGCGGATACATTTTGAAAGAGTTACCGAAAATCTTAAACCGAGCGAGCACATGGAATTCACCGAACTCAATCTTCATCCCGATCTTCAGCGCGGCCTCGTCGAGGCCGGTTACGTCACCTGCATGCCCGTGCAGGAGAGCGTTTTCGAGTACGCATTCTCCGGCGGGGACATATATGCGCAGTCCCAGACCGGCACGGGCAAGACCGCAGCCTTCCTGATTTCGATCTTCCAGCGCATCATGACGATCCCCGAGGAGCGTACGCGCAAGGTTCTCGTCCTCGCCCCGACACGCGAGCTCGCCGTCCAGATCGAGACCGAGACCAAGCGGCTCGGCAAGTACCTGCCTATCAGCGCAGCCTCGTTCTACGGGGGGGTCTCCTACGGGCCCCAGCTCGACCAGCTTCGGGCGGATGTGCAGATGATAATCGGAACGCCCGGCCGCATCATCGATCTATTGCAGCAGGGCAAGATGCTGCTCAAGACGGTGGGCTTCCTCGTGATCGACGAGGCCGATCGCATGTTCGACATGGGATTCATCGACGATCTGCGCAGGCTCCTGCGCTATCTTTCACCCCCGCGGGAGAGGCAGACATTCCTCTTCTCGGCGACTCTCGGTCTCCGCGTCAAGGACCTCGCCTGGGAATACATGGATACTCCCCACGAGATAGTGATCGAGCCCGAGCACATGACCGTCGATCTCGTCACCCAGGAACTTTATCACGTGGGCAACCACGAGAAGTTCCGCCTCCTCCTCGGCGTCCTCGAACGGGAAAAGCCCGAGAGCTCTCTCATTTTCTGCAATCAGAAATATATGGCCGAGGAGGTCGCGCGACGGCTCCGGGTCAACGGCATAGACTGCGAGTTCATCATGGGCGATCTTCCCCAGTCCAAGCGTCTGCAGATCATCGACCGGCTCAAGGCCGGCAAGCTCGCGATACTCGTCGCCACCGACGTAGCCGCACGCGGACTCGATGTCGAAGGCCTCGACCTCGTGGTCAACTACGACCTGCCCGAGGAGGCCGAATCGTATGTGCACCGCATCGGACGGACGGCGCGCGCGGGCAAGGCGGGCAAGGCGGTCAGTCTCGCCTGCGAAAAGTTCGTCTATGGACTCCCCGCGATCGAAAAGTTCATCGGCAACAAGATTCCCACGATGCCCTTCGACGAAAGTCTTCTTCTCGCCGACAAGAGCGCCGGCATACGCTTCGGGCACGCCCGCGACCACGGGCGTTTCGCCCCGGCGGGACGCGGTCAGCACGACGGCCTGCGCGAGCTCAGGCGGGGCGGTCAGAGGCGCAGCGATGCGCGCCGAGACGAGCGCGGCGGCGGGGTCCGGCGCGAGGATACGCGGCGCGAGGAGCCGCAGGCGGGCTCTACGCGCCGCGAGGAGCCGCGGCGCGAGGAAGCGGCCGCGAGTACCGGCGCCGAGCGCCAAGCACCGCGTTCCGGCGGCCGAACTCAAAACCCCGATCGTGCAGGCTCGCGCGGCGGAGAGCGGACACGGAGGGAGGGGCGGCGCGACCAGGCCGCGCCTGCCCCGGCCGCGCGTTCCGAGCCCGCGAATCCTTACGCACTTTCCCAGGAAGAGCGCCTGAAGATGTACAAGGAAAAGTACGGCGACAAGGGACCAGTACGCCCCCGTGGCCGCGATTCCGAAGCGCCCAGAGGAACCCCCGGTATCGCCCCCGCCCCCCCCAGGCGCAACCAGACCGCCTCTGCCCAACCCCGTTACGGCCGCGATGGGAGTGAGCCGCGCCGACAGCCGACAACCAAGGCTCCCCCGCCTCCTTCACTGAGCAAACCCGAAGGCATCTTGGGCCGTATTCGGAATATCTTCGGCCGACGCGGGAGTCCCCGCTAGGCGGCAAGGGCAAGCGCGACGAACAGGCCGTCCGAGAATGGCCGACGTCGTCAGAAGTCACTCTTCCGGAGAGCTTTCGCATCATCCCTGTGCTTGGCAAGTATCTCGACAAACTCATAGACGATGATGCCCGAGTCGGTGACGCGCATGTTCACCCGAGACATGTCCACCATCGCGTTCAGAGCCTCTTCGGCCTTTTTGAAGGAGAGGCCCGTTTCGGCCACGACCTCCGTGACCGTGAGAAGCCCGCCTTGGCGATACGCCAGCCTGATGATCTGATCCTGGATCGGTACCATACGAGGCTTGGCGTTCATTTTCCCACGACGACGAACTTTCCGTACATCCCCTTGGATGCGTGGTCATAGTACTGGCAGAGATAATAGTAAACCCCGGCCGCCGGAGCCTGGAAGGTGATCGATCCTTCGGGGTATCGGGCATCGTCCACATTGTTCCGGTCCCGGGGCGGAAGGATCGGGACCCCCGCGAAGCAGTCGGGCATTCCCATCATGCCGAGTATGGGACACGGCGATCCTATCGGAGTGATGGCCACGCCGTGCTCCATATCCTGTCCGTAATCCATGTTGATGAGGGTCAGCGTGATGAGGGAACCCGAGGGAACGACGATGGTCGGATCGACAAGGCCGGCCACCTCGAAGGTGGTATCCGGAAAGCCCGGTTGGACTGCCGCCATCGCCAGCAAGATGTGACTTCCGGTGAAGTCGACCTCATTCTTCGCCTTGTCGGCATGAGCGGTAGCCGCGCTTTGTTCGAGAAGCTGGGTCGCTTCGTGGATCGTCAGCTGCTGCCCCCCCCCTGCCACGGGTATCCGTTCATCATGCCGTAGCCGGCGATTTCGCATCTCAAATGGCAGCACAAATGATCAAGGAAAAGATCCTATTCGTGGAGGGTATGACCTGTTCGGCCTGCGAGTCGAGGATCGAAAAGGCCCTGCGGTCTCTCGACGGCGTTCTCTACGAAAAGGCTCATCTTCGCGGAGGCCGTGTAGAAATCAGGTACGATGAGGCGCGTGTCGCGCCCGAAGCCTTCGGCGCCGCCATCGAGCGCGCAGGCTATACGGTTCGGGAGCGGAAGAGCGCCGGCACGGCGATCGCGCTCGGGATCGGCATCGTGCTGGCCGCAGGCTATATGTTCGCGAGCGCGGCCGGGCTCTTCAACGCCTTCCCCAAGTTTGAAGCTTCGCTCAGCCTCGGGATGCTTTTCATCGTCGGGCTCCTCACCTCGGTCCATTGCGCCGCGATGTGCGGCGGGATCGCCATTTCGGCGAGCCTGCCGGCGGATGCCAAACCTAGGGCAATCCCGCTTCCTCGCGGGCAAGACAGGGCCCCCGCGCGGCTTCGCCCCGGCATCCTCTACAATCTCGGACGCGTCATTTCCTATACTATCGTCGGCGCTCTCGTCGGCGGAATAGGATCGGTCTTCAGCTTCTCGCCCGTGGCGAAGGGCGCCCTGACCGCGGCCGCCGGACTCTTCATGCTCCTTCTCGGCCTCAAGATGCTGGGTCTCGTCTCGCGTCTGCCCCGGCCCTCCCGCCTCATTCCGGCCGCGGTGGGAAATGCCTTCGGCGCCGCCTCGACGGCCATCGCGAAACGCGGCCCCCTGGCCGTGGGTCTCCTGAACGGGCTCATGCCCTGCGGCCCCCTGCAGACGATGCAGCTCTACGCCCTGGGCACGGGGAGCGCGCTCGCCGGTGCCTTCTCGATATTCGTCTTCGCGGCCGGGACCGTGCCCCTCCTCCTCGCCTTCGGACTGGCGGCGACCATGCTGCCGCGGCGGTTTCTGCCCGCCATGCTCAAGGCGAGCGCAGTCCTCGTCATGGTGCTGGGAATAGCCACCTTCGCGCGGGCGGCCGCTCTGGCCGGCATCGCTCTTCCCCAGCTGCCTTCGTTCGCCTCGGCCGGCGGCACGGCGAGCGCGGGCATCGGGGCGGCCCCGCAAGACTCGGCCGCCGCGGTCCCGGGAAACCCGGTTTCCGGGAGCGCTCCCATACAAGCCGAAATCGAGAGCGGCGTGCAGACAGTCACGACGGTCTTCGGCGCCAACGACTACGCGCCCTTCGTCGTCCAGGCGGGTCTTCCTTTGAAGTGGACCATTCATATAGAAGAGAGGGACCTCACGAGCTGCAACAGCACCCTCATCGTTCCCGGCTACGGGATTCAGAAGACACTCCAGGGAGGCGACAACCTGATCGAGTTCACGCCGAAGACCGCAGGGGTCATACCCTACAGTTGCTGGATGGGCATGATTCGCAGCAGGATCACCGTCGTCCCCGACCTAGCTTCCTACGGGCCTCCTCCCTCCGATCAGGCCGAGCAGGCCGGCGCACAGGGCGATCGCCTCTCCGGCCTGCTCGGCCGGGGCTACTCGCCCGCCGCCTTCGTGCTTCAAAAGGGCATGAAGGCAGTCATCAAGTTCCGGCCGGACGAACTCACCTCCTGCAACAGTCGTGTGAGCTTTCCCGAGTACAATGGCACCCTCGACCTCTCGAAAGGCGAGCTCGAGACTCCGCCGATTCCGGTCGGCGGAGATTTCACCTTCAATTGCTGGATGGGCATGCTCCACGGCTACGTCAAGGCGGTCGACAGTCTGTCGAAGGTGAACCTGGCCCAGGTCAAGCGTGAAATCGGGAGCTATCGTGCCTCGGCCGGCGGCGGAAGCTGCTGCGGTGGATGAGGCCCCGAGCTGCGGCGAAGGTCGAACCCGACGGATCCGGCATCGAGATGCCTTCGCGCTACGTCGGCGAGACCCTTGACCTTTTCTTCGTGAGTTTCTATCTTGTGACTACCACCCCCCAGGGGTGGTGGGGTTAGCGAAGGAGCAGGATCATGGATCACGCAAGCGCCGAAAGCAAGAAGGCTCTCGGATTCCTGAAGACGGTCCGCGGACAGGTAGACGGGATCATCAGGATGGTCGAAGAGGATCGCTACTGCATCGATGTGTCCAAGCAGATCCTGGCCTCCGTAGCTCTCCTCAAGAAAGCGAACCTCGTGATTCTAAAACAGCATATGAACACCTGCGTCAAAGACGCCATGCAAACCGGCAACGGCTCGGCGAAAATCGACGAGATCACCCTGATCCTGGAAAAGTACGTCGGCGACATGGGGAGAGGATAGAACATGGTAAAGGCGGTCCAGCTCAAGATAAACGGCATGACCTGCACGGCCTGCGCTCAGGCTTCGGAGCGGGCGGTGAAGAAGCTGCCGGGCATCGCCGAGGCGGCGGTGAATTTCGCGACCGAGAAACTCAGCGTGAGGTTCGAGGACGGAGAGCTCTCGATCGACGCGATCAAAGCGGCGGTGGCCAAGGCCGGCTACGAGGCCGTCGAGGAGAAAGCCCGCAAGGAAATCACGATCCCGATCGGCGGCATGACCTGCGCCTCTTGTGTGCGGGCGGTCGAGCGCGCCGTCGGGAAAGTGGAGGGCGTGGAGTCCGTGGAAGTCAACTTCGCCACGGAGAAGGGGCTCGTCGTCTACGATCCCGCGCTCGTCCGCGTCTCGGCCATCAAGCAGGCGATCGCAAAGGCCGGCTACACGCCCCTGGCGATCGACGCCTCCGATCGGGGGGACGCACACCGGGACGCCAAGGCCAGGGAGATTCGCATTCTCTGGACGAAGCTCGCGATATCGGCCTTCTTCTCCCTGCCGCTGCTGTATCTGGCGATGGGGGGAATGCTCGGACTGCCCCTGCCGACGGCTCTGAGCCCGATGGAGCATCCGCTGCGCTATGCCCTGGTGGAGCTCGCGCTCGTTCTGCCGGTCGTGGCCGCCGGTTACCGCTTCTACCTCGTCGGCATCCGGGCCCTCCTCCACGGCGGCCCGAACATGGACTCCCTCATCGCGATGGGAACCTCCGCCGCGATCCTGTACAGCCTTTACAGTGTTTCGCGCATCGCGGCCGGGAACGCGGCGGCCGTCGACGGACTCTATTTCGAGACGGCCGGGATCATTATCACCCTCATCCTGCTCGGCAAATCGCTCGAGGCCCGGTCCAAGGGCAAGACTTCCGAATCGATCAAGCGGCTCATGGGGTTGCAGCCCAAGACCGCCACGATCATCCACGACGGCAGGGAAATCGAGATCCCCATCGAGGAAGTCGAGAAAGGCGATCTGGTCATGGTCCGACCGGGCGCAAAGGTACCCGTCGACGGAGAAGTCGTCGAGGGTCGAAGCGCGGTCGACGAGTCCATGCTCACCGGAGAGAGCATGCCCATCGAAAAGGGACCCGGCGACGCGGTCGTCGGCGCGAGTATGAACAGTTATGGCAGCTTCACCTTCCGCGCGACGAAGGTGGGAGCGGACACCGCATTGGCCCGCATCATCAAGCTCGTGGAGGACGCCCAGGGCTCCAAGGCCCCGATCGCCCAGCTCGCAGACCGGGTCTCGGGCGTCTTCGTGCCCGTAGTGTTCGCCATCGCTCTGGCCTCGGCCGGGCTCTGGCTCCTCCTAGGACAGAGCCCGGCCTTCGCCCTCACCGTCTTCATCGCGGTGCTCACTATCGCCTGTCCCTGCGCCCTCGGGCTCGCCACGCCGACGGCCATCATGGTCGGCACGGGCAAGGGGGCCGAGCTCGGCGTCCTCGTCAAGTCGGGCCCCGCCCTTGAGGCGCTTCAACGCGTGGACACGATCGTCTTCGACAAGACGGGGACGATTACCACAGGCAGGCCCGAGGTCACCGACGTTCTGCCATCCGATGGTTTCTCTCGCGTCGAGCTTCTTTCGTTTGCCGCTTCCGCGGAGAAGGGATCGGAGCATCCTCTCGGCGCCGCCATAGTGCGTGCCGCCGAGGAAGCCGGCGCCTCCATGGGCGCAGCCGAAGGATTCCGCGCCGCGCCCGGCCGCGGCATCGAGGCCAGAATCGACGGCAGGCGGGCGCTCGTCGGCAACGCCGCCTTCATGGCGGAAAGCGGCGTCGAGGGCGCTGCCATCGGCATCGCGGGCAATGCCGCGCAGGATCTCGCCGGCAAAGGCAAGACACTCATGTACGTCGCCGTCGACGGTCGCTTCGCGGGAATCGTCGCCGTGGCCGACGTCGTCAAGGACTCGAGCGCCCAGGCGGTCGCGAAACTTCGGCTCATGGGCATCGAGGTCGCCATGATAACGGGCGACTCGCGCGCGGCCGCCGAAACCATCGCCTCGGGCGTCGGCATCGGCCGCGTGCTCGCCGAGGTGCTCCCGCAGGACAAGGCCGCCGAGGTGAAGAAACTGCAGGCCGAGGGCAGGAAGGTGGCGATGGTCGGCGATGGGATCAACGACGCCCCGGCCCTCGCGCAGGCGGACATCGGCATCGCGATCGGCTCGGGCACCGATGTCGCCATGGAGAGCGCCGACGTGGTCCTCATGAAGAGCGACCTCCGGGACGTCGCCTCCGCGATCGGACTCTCCAAAAACGTTATGCGAAATATCAAACAGAATCTCTTTTGGGCCTTCGGCTACAATGTGCTCGGCATCCCCATCGCCGCGGGCCTTCTCCACGCCTTCGGCGGGCCGCTCTTGAGCCCGATCATCGCGGCGGCGGCCATGTCGATGAGCTCGGTTTCCGTGTTGACGAACGCGCTTCGTCTGAAGCGCTTCAAGGCCATCGTTTGATTCTTCAGTAAGGAGAAGATATGCGCAAGACTCTCTCTATCGAAGGCATGAGCTGCGATCACTGCGTGATGCACGTCAAGAACGCGCTCACCGAAGTCAAAGGCGTCGCGTCGGTCGTCGTCGACCTCGCCAAGAAAAGCGCCGTGGTGGAAGGCGGCGATCTGGATGACGCGGCCATGAAGACGGCCGTCGCCGAAGCGGGCTACGAGGTCGTCGGCATCTCCTGAGGCCCGGGGCTTCCTTCGCGCTCAGCCTCCCCGCCGCCCGATGGCCCTAAGCCGCTCCGAAAGCGTCGGATGGGAGTAGTTCCAGAACGAATACAGGGGATGAGGCGTGAGGTTGGATGCGTTCTCGCGATTGAGCCTGAGGAGCGCGCTTCCCATGGCTTCGGCGCCGGCGGCCTCGGCGGCGAATCGGTCGGCCGCGTACTCGTGGTGTCGCGACCAGGCCGAGAAGGCAGGCGCGAGGAAAAAGGTGAGCGGCCCCGCGGCGAGGCCCATGATGAACACCAGGGCCTCCTTGGAAGCCCCAGCGAAGCCGAAGGCCGGATAGAGGGGCGTCCACACCCTGAGCAGCGAGAGGACCCAGAAGCCGACAAGGCTGAGCGCAAGGGAAAGGACCATGCCCTTGAGGACGTGCCGCTTCTTCTCGTGCCCGATCTCGTGGGCCAAAACGGCGAGAATCTCTTCCTCGCTCATCTGCGCAACGAGGGTGTCGAAAAGCACCACGCGCTTCGTGGCTCCGATGCCCGTGAAATAGGCGTTGGAATGCTTCGAACGCTTGGAGCCGTCCATGACGTAGACCCCGCTCATCTTGAAATCAAGACGCCGCGCAAGGTCGCCGATCCCATCCGCGAGGTTACCTTCCGGAAGCGGCGAGAACTTGTTGAACAGGGGCGCGATGACCATGGGATAGAGTATCGAGATGCCCAGGTTGACGAGGCCGAGCGCGAAGTATGCCCAGAGCCACCAGAGTCGTCCCGTCGCGTCCATGAAAAGGAAGAGAAGAAGCACCAGGGGCAGACCGATGACGATCGTTATGAGCGCCGCCTTGAGCAGATCCGCGGCCCAGGTCTTGAGGCTCGTCGTGTTGAACCCGAATCGCTTTTCCAGGACGAAGGTCGAGTAGAGCGAAAACGGCAGAGAGACCAGGCTCGCCAGGAGGGCGACCGCCCCGAGGAAGGCGGCCCCGCGCAGGTACCCGCCGCCCACGAAGCCGCCGATCCAGCCGTCGATGAAACCGAAGAAACCAGTGACCACGGCTGCGAGGGTGAGAGCGGCCATCGCCGGGCCCGACACGAAGCCCAGGCGCATACGCGCGAGCGAATACCGAGCCGACTTGCGGTGCTCTTCGATCGTCACGCTGTCGCGAAACTCGGAGGGCACGCTGTCGGCATTGCGCAGGACGCTTCGGTAGTTCAGAAGCGTAAGGAAGAGTCCCCAGGCCAGATCGGCCGCGAAGAAAACGATGTAGATTCGCAGAATACCCGACGCGCCCATGGCGACCCCCTCGTAAGTCATAGCATAATAGCATGATCCGCGAGGTTTCGACGCCCAAGACTTCCGGAGCCATTCGTAAGCAGTAACCATGATTTCCATAAGGAGAGCGGGATATGATTCATCTTCTCGAGTCGCTTCGACTGGACAATCTCGTGCTGAAGAATCGTCTGGTCATGCCGCCCATGGCGACGGCCAAGGCCAAGGCCGACGGCAGCGTCAGCCGGGAGCTCATCGACTACTACGCCGAAAAGGCAGCCGGCGGCTACTTCGGACTCGTCATAACCGAACACGGTTATATCCGACCCGACGGAAAGGCGAGCGCGAATCAGCTCTCGGTCGCCTCCGGCGACGCGATCGAGGGTCTCAAACGACTGGCGGCCGCCATAAGCCGTAACGGCTCCAGCTGCGCGGTTCAGATCAACCACGCGGGTAGCGCGACGAGCGAAGACATAATCGGCACCATGCCGGTCGGGCCGTCGGCCGTCCAGAACCCGCGCAGGGGAGTGTTGCCGCATGAACTCAGCAGCGCCGAGATAGCCGATATCGTCGATGCCTTCGGGGATGCCGCCCGTCGCGTACAAAACGCCGGATTCGACGCGGTGGAGATTCACTCGGCCCACGGATACCTGCTCAACCAGTTCCTTTCCCCCCTCACCAACAAGCGGCGCGACGAGTATGGCTCCGATCTGATGGGGCGCATCCGCATCCACCTCGAGGTGATCGAGGCGGTGAAAAGCGCCGTGGGCGGGGACTTCCCCCTCCTCATCAGGCTGGGCGCCTCGGACTTTACCGAGGGCGGCACGACTCTCGACGACAGTCGCACCGCCGCCCGGGCCTTCGAGGGTGCCGGGGTGGACATCATAGACATATCCGGCGGCTTCTGCGGGTACATCGTACCGGGACTCGAGGGTCAAGGCTATTTCGCTCCGCTCTCCTTGGCGATCAAGAGTGCCGTGTCCATCCCGATAATCCTCACCGGCGGAATCACCGAGGCCGCGGCGGCCGAGCGGCTTCTGGCCGAAGGGGCTGCTGATCTCGTGGGCGTAGGGAGGGCAGTCTTGGGCGATTCCGCCTGGGCGAGAAGGACGATCGAGAGTCTGCGATCCTGAGGCCCGAAGCGGAAATCGCGGCCGCGGCGCTGCCGTCGCGGAAGTGCTGATTCCTATTCTCCGACTGCAACGGGCATCTCGTCCTGCTCGCGGGAGAGCGATGCGCGGCGAGTATCCTCTCTGAGGTGGCCTCCGAAGACTTCCGGATAGATCGCGATGACGCCGTCGAATCTCGATCCCGAACTGGCTGCGCTTATGATCGTCTGCACCACCGTCTCCAGCCTCCATTCATTCAAATGGAACTCGAGGTTCGTCTCTCGCAGGCCGTGTTTCTCTGCGCTCACGTCCGAGATTCCAATCTTTCGCAGCGCCTGCAACACATCGTCGAGAGCCGCTTTCTTGATAACTGCCGAAATCTTCCTGCTCATGGCATCCTCCAAGTCATTCTCTGTTTGCACAACTGTTTATTAGCAAGATGCGTGCCAACATGGAAACTGCCACCTGCCCGATCTCTCTTAGCAGGACTTTATGCTGCGGATCGCTAGAATCGCGCGCGAGCCGCTATCGGGCCTCAAACGAGACTGAGCTTCGAGATTACGTCGATGTATGTTTCTTCCATCGTTCATACCAAAAAGTAGCCGCACTCCTGCCTTATTTCGGGAGCTGATCATGGAGGATGGGCTTGGGATGCTATTTTCTATCGCATATCCCCTGGGCTACTGCGGCGCGCCTCGTCGAGCTCGGCGCGGCACCCCCCTGTACTCATTCGCGGACAGGCATCTTGACCGCAGAAAATGCAGCAATACAATGGGGAAGAAAAGCGATGAAGTCGGAATCCGGGATCGACTGTGCGCTCAGCGGGTAGTATCGCATACGATGGATACATCGGTACCGGTTCCATGCAAATCACGGAGTGAAAGGAGCGGGCATCATGAGCGAAGAAAGCAAAGGATCCGTCCCTGGCGTAGCTCTCGAACAGACTGCCGGTCGCGGCGCTGCGAATCAAGACTGGTGGCCGAACCAGTTAAATCTCGACATCCTGCACCAGCATTCCTCCAATTCCAATCCGATGGGCGAGGATTTCAACTACGCCAAGGAGTTCGAGAGTCTCGATCTAGGGTCCGTGAAGAAGGATCTCCAGGAGCTAATGACGAAGTCCCAGGAGTGGTGGCCGGCGGACTTCGGCCACTACGGACCCTTGTTCATCCGCATGGCGTGGCACAGTGCCGGCACCTACCGCATGGGCGACGGGCGCGGGGGCGCGGGCCACGGCAACCAGCGTCTCGCCCCACTCAACAGCTGGCCCGACAACGTCAACCTCGACAAGGCGCGCCGGCTGCTCTGGCCGATCAAGCGGAAATACGGCCGGAAGATCTCCTGGGCCGACCTGATGATCCTCGCCGGCAACGTCGCCCTGGAATCGATGGGCTTCAAGACCTTCGGTTTCGGAGGCGGGCGCGAGGACATCTGGGAGCCGGAAAAGGATGTCTACTGGGGCTCAGAAGACAAGTGGCTCGGCGACAAGCGCTACACGGGCGACCGGGATCTCGAAAATCCGCTCGCCGCCGTGCAGATGGGCCTCATTTACGTCAACCCGGAAGGGCCGAACGGAAAACCGGACCCCGTCGCCGCGGCGCGGGATATCCGCGAAACCTTCGCTCGCATGGCGATGAACGACGAGGAGACGGTGGCGCTCATCGCGGGCGGCCACAGCTTCGGCAAGACTCACGGCGCCGGTGACCCGAAACATGTGGGGCCCGAGCCCGAAGCCGCCGGCATCGAGGAGCAGGGCCTCGGCTGGAAGAGCAGCTTCGGCACGGGCAAGGGCGACGACGCGATTGGCGGCGGCCCGGAAGTCACCTGGACCACCACACCGACGAAATGGGGTTTAGGCTTCTTCGAGAACCTGTTCGGCTACGAATGGGAACTGACGAAGAGCCCGGCCGGCGCGTATCAGTGGAAGCCGAAGGGCGGCGCGGGGGAAGGTGCCATACCGTACGCACACGACCCATCGAAGCGCCGTGCGCCGTCGATGTTGACCACGGACCTTTCCTTGCGGTTCGATCCCGTCTACGAAAAGATTTCGCGTCGCTTCATGGAGAATCCGGATCAGTTCGCAGACGCGTTTGCCCGTGCCTGGTTCAAGCTGACGCACCGCGACATGGGCCCGCGCAGCCGCTATCTCGGCCCGGAGGTTCCGAAGGAGGAACTCATCTGGCAGGACCCAATCCCTGCAGTAGACCATGAGCTGATCGATGCCCGGGACATAGCCTCCCTCAAGGGGAAGATACTGTCTGCCGGCCTGTCGGTCCCGGAGCTGGTTTCGACGGCCTGGGCATCGGCGTCCACCTTCCGCGGCTCCGACAAGCGCGGGGGTGCCAACGGTGCCCGCATTCGTCTTGCGCCGCAGAAGGATTGGGAGGTCAACCAGCCCGTCCAGCTGGCGAAGGTGCTCAAGACTCTCGAGGGCATCCAGAGCGCGTTCAACGGCGCACAGACCGGGGGCAAAAAGGTATCGCTGGCCGACCTGATCGTCCTAGGCGGCTGCGCGGGCGTCGAGCAAGCTGCGAGGAATGCCGGCCACGAGGTATCGGTTCCCTTCAGGCCGGGACGCATGGACGCTTCCCCGCAGCAAACCGATGCGGCCTCTTTCGCCGTGCTTGAGCCGAAGGCGGACGGATTCAGGAACTATCAGAAGGCCCGCTACGCCGTATCGGCAGAGGAGCTGCTCGTCGACAAGGCGCAACTGTTGACCCTGACGGCCCCTGAAATGACGGTCCTCGTGGGCGGCATGCGTGTCCTGAATACCAATTTCGGAGGGAGTCGGCATGGTGTCTTTACGAAACGGCCGGGGGCCCTCACGAACGACTTCTTCGTGAACCTGCTCGACATGAGCATGGTATGGAAGGCGACCACGGAAAACGATAGCGTATTCGAAGGCCGCGATCGTGCAACCGGCGTGCTCAGGTGGACCGCAACTCGGGTCGATCTGATTTTCGGGTCCAACGCCCAGCTCCGTGCCTTGGCGGAGGTCTATGCATGTGACGACTCCCAGGGGAAGTTCGTTCACGACTTCATAGCGGCGTGGAATAAAGTCTTGAACCTCGACCGTTTCGATCTCCATTCGGGCTGACGGACAAGTTGCGAGTAGGGACTTTCACAAAAATGTCACATCTTGGTTAAGGCAGAAAAGTCGCCAAAAACAAAAACTCGCTACTCTTTACGGAGTAGCGAGTTACGCTCTGTCGGGCATCCCGGACTCGAACCGGGGACCCCAAGTCCCCCAGACTTGTACGCTAACCACCTGCGCTAATGCCCGATTGCTTTCTCTCCAAAGCTGATCGACATTAACATGTGCCCAGCTCATGGGTCAAGGCGCCCCAACTCTTCGGAAGCCCGGGCATGCACGCTCCGTCCTTCACATTCCCACGAACTGTCGCCCGGCGGCCGTTTCGGGATCGGCTCAAGGTCTTACTTTTTCCTGAAATCGCTTCTCGGCACCCCCCGCCAGAGCGATCCCGAAGGTCGCGGCATTGCCCAAAAACGACCATCCGGCTAGAGTTATCGGGATCGGTATGAGCATGATAAGTCCAAAGATCCTTCCATCGTTTCGCGATCGCTATTTTCCGGCCCTGGCGCAGCGCAACTTCCGGATATTCTGGACGGGGCAGCTCGTCTCGGTCGTCGGCACATGGATGCAGAATGTCGGCCAGGCCTGGCTCGTCCTGGACATTACGGGCTCGGCGGCCAAGCTCAGCCTCGTCGCCGCGATCCAATTCCTGCCTATGATGTGCCTCTCTCTCTTCGCCGGTCCATTCATCGATCGTTTTCCCAAGCGGCGTACGCTCATCTTTACTCAGAGCGCTCTCGCCTTCCTCGCTCTCGCTCTCGCTCTCATAACGGCCACTCACGTGGTGCGCTACTGGATGATCCTCGTGCTCGCCTTTCTTCTCGGCGTGGTCACGCTCATCGACAACCCTACCAGGCAAGCCTACGTGATAGAGCTCGCGGGCCGCGACTCGCTCATGAATGCCGTATCCCTGAATTCCGCGGCCTTCAATACGGCTCGCATTTTCGGTCCGGGAATCGCCGGGCTTCTCATAGAAGTGATGGGCATAGCTCCCTGTTTTTTCCTGAACAGTCTTTCATTCCTGGCGGTCATCGGAGCGCTGTTCTTCATAGACACGCCACCGCTGGCCTCGAGCCGCTCGGTCGAAAGCGTTAGAGACGTCCTCGCGAGCACGCGGGACGGATTGGCGTACATCCGCAAGCGGAGCGAGATCGCTCTTCCCCTGATTCTCATGGCGGTCATTTCCACCGTGGTCATCAATTACAATGTATTCGTGCCGACCTTCGCCAAGCTTTCGTTGGGCAGAAGCGCTTCGGGCTACGGCTTCCTCATGACATCGATGGGCATCGGGTCGCTGGTCGCCGCCCTCACGCTCGCCGTCCGCAGCGGAGCGGGCCCCAGCCCGTTCAGACTTTTCGGCGGCGCGGTCGCCATGTGCGTCACGATCCTGCTATGCGGTCTTCAGCGAAACTACGCGCTCTCCTGCGTCCTTCTCGCACTCACCGGATTCGCTACGATTTCCTTTTCGACATCCACGAACGCCACTATCCAACTCGCCTCCGACGATGAGCACCGCGGTCGCGTCATGAGCGTCTACTCCCTCGTCTTCGGCGGCGTCACTCCAATAGGATCTCTCTATGCGGGGGTCGTTTCCGAGATCGCCGGACCGGCCTTCTGCATGAGCCTGAGCGGAGCAATCGGGCTGGCCGCCTCGGTCTTTCTCCTGCTGGGCCGGCGACGCCGCAGCCGCCTCACGCCGGCCTGAGCTTCGGCCTCCGGAGGCGAAGCCGCTATGTGCAGCCGAAGCGCTCGTCGCCCGGTGAAGGATCGATACCGGGCCTCGTGAGCGCGAAGTCGTACTTCACGGGATCGTCGGGGGCGTAGACGCGGAAGGCCGCGGTCGCGGCCAGGGCATTCTTGAGATTGGCATAGGGCGACCTGATGAGCCCGAGGCGATCGGAGCAGACGCGCAGCATGTGCAGGTCGAGCGGCACGACGAGTCGCGCGCGGTCGACCCTGTCCCAGCCGCCCGGGTCGACCGCATCGCGTCTGACCATCCAGCGCATGAACAGAAAGAGCCTCTTGCACGCACTGCCGCGCGCGGGATCGGGCAGAAGGTTATCGCGCGGGGGAGCGTGCAGTCGGGCGCCGCCCGGCGCGGCCGCCCCTCGCGCGAGAACCCGCAGAGCGCCCGCGAATCGCGAGACTCCCGCGACTATGTCCTCTCCGCCGGGATCTCCGCGGACGAACAATTCCTCCATCGACCCGAACTCGGAACGGGCCCTCTTGATCGCGACGAGAATGGCCGTCATATCGCGGGGAAAACAAAACCGATACTGGAAGCCCGACCAGGCATCATAGATGTCGCGCTCGCTCATCGCGTCGAGCCTGACGGCAGGTTCGGTTCCGAGGGGGGAGAGAGCGGCGCGGCAGGCGCGCATGATGAGATCGACGGCGCCGAAGGCGAGGGTCGAGCAGAGAAGGGCGACGACCTCGCGGTCGGCCGCTAGGGCATACTCCTTGACCACTGCGAGCGGGTCCCGTCGCAGCCGAACTCCGACATTGCATACCGAATATATCTCTTCGAGAAATGCGGCGACCCCCGGATCGCGGGAGAGCTCGGGGCGAACCGCCTCCCGGCCTTCGCCGCCCGACACCCTGCGGCCGCTCACTTCGGGGCGGTCCCGTCGAGTTCAGCCTGCCGCCGAAGCAGATCGGGGTTGCCGGGATCCAGGGTGAGAGCCTGTTTGAGGTAGAATCTGGCTCTGTTCAGGTCCTTTCGACGAAAAAGGATGTCGTACATCGCGGCCAGGGCTTCCGGATTGTCCGCGTTTTCGATAAGCGCGGACCTCAGCAGAGAAAGGGCCGCCTCGTCGCTTTTCTGCATGCGGCTCTGTAGATAGTAGAGGATGGAACGAAAGGGCGAAGACGTCGCGCCCGGCAGAAGCCTGGCTATGAGATCCTGGGCAGCCTTGTCGTTGCCTTCGCCGACGAGAGCGCGGAGATAGGCTTCGGTCGCGTCGTTCGAATCGGGTCGCTCGCGGCGCCAGGTCTCCGCGTATGCCAGGGCGGCCCCCCAATCGCCCGACCTGCGCAGCACGGTCGCCGCGAGGGCGCGATCCTGGAAGAATCCGAGAGCGGTCGCGCGGTCCAGGTAAACGGCGGCAAGATCCCACTGATACCGCGCGGCGGCATCGATCGTAAGCAGCCGCGCCGCCTCGAAACCTGCGGCCTTGCGGGCCGCGGCGAGGAGCGGACTCTGCTCCTCGCCCGCTTGCCCGGAGCCCGCCCCGGATACGGTACCGGAAGAGCCGGCGGCGCTTTCGACGTTCGGCGTCGTGAACTCGTACGCTCGGGCCGCAAGACTGTGGGCCTCGTCCCGTCCCGTCGACGGACCGTCGTAAAGCAGGCGGGCAGCGGCGGCGAGAAGTTCGGGATCGTTTGGATAGAGGGTCAGGCCCCGACGGGCCCAGCGCAAAGCCTCCTCGCGGCTGCGCATCCCTTCGGCCGCGAGGCTGCGCAGGAGAATATACAGACGGTTCGAGGGGTCCACCGTGCCGTAGGCGTCGAGCAGAGGGGCGGCCTGCTGGAATTCGCCCTCGCGGACGAGAAGATGCGCGCGGATGAGGACGAGCTGCGAATCTTGCGGATCGGCGACCAGGACTCTGGCGATATATCCGGCCGCCTCCGCGAAGCGGGCATTTTCATAGAGTGCCTGTCCATAGACGCGCGTGAAACTCTGAATGTCGTCCAGCTCCACCGAGCTGGGCTCCAGGATCGCGAGGGCGGACACCGGCCTGCGGAGAGCCAGCAGGGCCCGTCCGGAACCGATGACGGCCGGCCACACATCGGGGGCGACGTCCAAGACGCGGCGATAGCGGCTCAGCGCTCCCTCCCAGTCGAAGCGGCGCTCCGCATCGATGCCGAGGGCGAGATCGGGAATTATCGACGGAACGCGGAGCTGGGCGAATCGATCGAAGGCGTTCTGCGCCTGCAGGGCGGCCTCGCGCGAATCGGCGACGAATATGGCGAGGGCCGGGATGAGCTCACCCAGAGCCGTGCCCGCCACTTCGACGGGCGGGGACAGTGTCAGGCCGGCAGCGGCAGCGGCAAAAAGGCGCAGATCCGGCGCGAAGACCGAGGGCGGCGGCGAAGCGGGGCTCGAAGGCTGCGATCCCATCGCCGCCGCACCTGCGGAAGCGACAGACCGAGGGTCCGGATAGACGAGCGAGCTCATCTCGCCGATCAATATACCGAGGTCATGCCGTTCTTCGGGACGGAGGCTCTTCATGGATTCCATCATTCGACGGGCGCCGGCCAGCGCATCGGGAGAGCCGAAGGCGATCCGTGCCTCCAGCGCGTCGCGCTCCGCCTTGGCTTTGGCGAGTATCCAGGGTTCGGCCGTCTTCAGCGCGGTTCCGGAGGCGGCCGGGGTCGCAGGCCCGATCGATGTCGGGGCCGCGTTTGGGGAAGCCGCGCTCGAAGTGACCGTTTTCGCGGTAGCGGCACTCCCCGTGGAAGTCGAGGCGCAGGAAAGGGACAAGGCCAGTCCCAGCGCCGCGATCGCTGCCAAGCGGGCATAGCGGCACGGAAGCGGCCGTCGAGCCCGGCCCCGGTTCATGCGCCCTTGACAGGCCCGCTGCCGGTTTTTTGCGGCTTGTCCCCTCTTTTATCCTCGGCGACGTCCCGCCCGCGGCGTCCGATCGCCGCATGTCTGCCGTAACCGTAGGCTGCGAACAGGGCGAGCCCGCCGGCGATGAGGAGACTCGGCCACCACAGGACCACGAAGCGCCTGAAGCTGATGTCGATGAATTTGAAGGAAAAAAGCGAGAATACCGTACCCAGGAACAGAAAGCAGATCGAGGTGGTCATGAAGCCGGGGCGCATCCGCCGCCAATGGCGCAGGCCCGTAAAAAGGCCCGTCGCCCCCGAAGCGACCATTACGAGGGGCCACGCCTGGCGCAGCGTCCAGCCGACGAGATTCGAGACGATCGACAGCGTACCCGTAAGGACGAAGAGAATTCCGCCGAAAAAGAAATAGTCGGAAGCCCCGCGCACCAGGGCGAAATAGCCAAGCATTCCGCCCACGGCCATCACGAGCACGGGCCAGAGGCGGTCGCCCACGGGCACCGCTTCCGTCGTATTCAGTAGAAGTCCGATCCCTGCCAGTACCGCCGCCAGGGCGGAAATGAAGAGAACGTCTTCGGACCGGGAGCGTCGTTGTTTCATGCAGATCAGATTCTAACGGAACTGCCCGAGCTTGCCAATGGAAAAGCCTGTGTGCTATCATTCGACTATGGCGGGACGGCGAAGCGCCGCGTGCGCTCCCATCGCGACTCTGCTCATCGCCGCGGTCGTCTCCCTCTGCTCGGCCGCCGTCCTCGTCTCTTGCGGATCGCCGCATGACGTCTTCGTGACCGGGACGAGCGAAGACCGATATCAATTGCGCGAACTCTTCGGCCTACTGGACGCATCGCAATCGGATCCGACTCAGCGATTCGCGGTTATCCGACAGATATCTTCCAAACTCCTTGCACAGCGCGAATATGGCCGTCTCACGGCCTTTCTCACCGCCCTGGCGGGCGACGTGCCGGGCCGCACTGCCTCGAAAATCAGGGTGGAGGCATCGCGGCAGAACGACGCGGGTATGACGGAAAGCGGCTCGGAAGCGGCTTCCCCCGGCGATCCCTACGCGGCCTGGTATCTCTTCACCGCGGCCTATGCCTACGAATTACAGGGTTCGGCGCCCATCGCGGCGCTCTACTACGATCGCATCGTGAAGAACTGGCCCGATCTCATCGTCGACGGAAGATCGATCCATTTCGAATGTCTTTCGCGCCTCGTCGAAACGGTGAGCTCACCCGAACGGCTCATCGAGTACTATCAGGACATGATCGACCGTTTCCCCGATCGTGTCGACATGGGGCGTGTCCTCTTTCTTCTCGGCAAGGAGTACGAGAGGGTCGGCGACTGGGACCTCGCGATCAAGACTTATGCGAAATTCCTTCCATATTTCAACACGACGATACCCGGCTACCCCGACGCCTACCAATACGCGCGGAACATCGTCGATTTCTACAACAGTCCGAAAGACTGGGCCTACGAGGACCTCCAGGTCCTTGTCGCCAAGATCAAGGCCGCTCTCGCTGCCGACGATCCCGCCAAGCTCCTGAGCTATCGGGCCAAGGTCAACTTTTTCGCGATCGACTGGCATAAGGACGAATCCGACGTCAACAGCGAAGCGCTCTTCGATTTCAGCCAATTCATGTCGAGCGGCCGCGTCTATGCCGCGGACCGGCTCGATCCGGCATCGAACTCGCGCGAAGCTTATCTCAAGACCTGGGGATGGACCGAGAAGATATCGACCTGGTACCTGTACTTCCGTAAAATTTACTTTCCGGCGGACCCCGAAATCCACGGCCGCTGGGAATGGGCAGGCATCTATTTCGGGGAGAAATCGCAGTGAGATATCGCTCCACATCGGTCCGGATCGCCTTCATCGCATTTCTGTGCTCCGCAGGAGTTCTCGCCTGGGCGGCCGACAAGGTGGCGGCGCTTCCTGCGGACCAGACAGCCATCGAACGGACCGCTGCGACCTTTCCGGCGACTCCGCCGGCCGCCGGGCCGCCGAATTCCGCGACGCCGCCCTCAGAAGCCGCGCCCTCGGTTCCGGCCGCGCCGGCTCCTGCGCCGCAGCCCGCGGAAGCCGATATTCCGCCCCGTAGACTCGTGCAACCGGCGGGCGCCCCGCCCTGGTTGCCCGCCGGGCCTCCGCTCCAAGGACTCGCCGAAGAGCCGAACTACGGCATAGAAATGCCTTGGGACGAGAGGAGCTTCGAAGCCTTTCGCGCCTCGTACCTGAGTCCGGACGGCAAGAAATGGCTCGCCGCCGTCATGGAACGCGCCCGCCCCTACTTCGCCTACGTATCCGAACGGCTTCGCTACTACGGCCTTCCCGAGGAACTCGCTTTTCTTCCCGTCATCGAATCGGAATACTCGCCGAAAGCCGTGTCCAAAAGCGGAGCGACCGGCCTGTGGCAGTTCATGCGCAATTCGATCGCAGGCTACGACATCCGCATAGACGACTGGGTGGACGAACGCCGTGACTTCATGAAGAGTTCGGACGGGGCCCTGCGCAAGCTCGCCGACAACTATGCCGAATTCGACGACTGGGACCTGGCAGTTGCGGCATTCAATGCCGGAGATGGCGCCGTCGCCCGCGCCCTGTCCCGCGCGAAGAGGGAGGGGGCCGTTGCGCCGGACTTCTGGGACCTCTGCGCGCGGGGACTGCTCCCCTCCGAGACGGCGTCCTACGTCCCCAAATTCCTCGCGATAGCCTCCATTTTGCGCTACCCGGGCCGCTACGGCATCCCCCTGTCGTGGGAGACGCCGCCTTCCTGGGATGCGATCGACCCCGGGCGCCCCGTGGACCTGGCGATACTCGCCAAGGCGACCGGCCTCGACCTCGACCTTCTGCGGGCGGCCAACCCGGAATTGCGTTACGGCGTGACCCCGCCCTCGACGGGCTATCGCCTCAAGGTTCCGGCCGAATCCGCGGCCTCGGTCAAAGCCGTGCTCGACGACAAGAGCCTCGCCCTCGTTCGATACTATCTCCACACGGTACGATCGGGAGACACGCTCTCGGCCATCTCGCGCAATTACGGCGCACCGATGTCGACCATACTCCAGTCCAATCCGGGCATGCGCTCAGACTTTCTCCGATTGGGCCAGGTGATCGTCGTGCCGGCGCTCAAGAACGCGCCGCCGCCCTCTCCGCCGCCGCCCCCGAAGGACGTGCTCGATTATTCGGGCAGTTATACGATCGTCAAAGGCGACACCCTCTGGAGCATCTCTCTGCGCTTCGACGTCCAGCCCGAAGTGCTCGCCGAACGGAACGGCCTCGAGCTCGATAGCGTGATTCGCGAAGGGATGACGCTTCGCGTGCCGATAGTGAAATAAGCCATGCACATAACGACCGGAGACGGAATTGCGATCGGGATTTCCTCACCGAGGCGCGCGGCGGGGCGGAGATCGAGTTCGGCCCTCGGCGGGCTCGCGCTCGCGACTCTTATTCTGCTGGCGCCGGCGGCCCTATGCGCCCAGACCCAGGATTATTCGAACCCGAACGGCGACGACGCGACGCAATCGGCAGGCTCGCCCTACAAGGTCGACGCGAGCCTGGATTGGAGCGGACGCTTCCTTCTACTGCGCGTATCGCTCGACATGGTTCGCGTCGGGTTGAGACTGCCCGAGGGCCGGCTCGAAGCCGAACGGATGATCGAGCGCGACCTGCCCGGCCTCGCCAAGGATTCCATCTTTTCTCTGCAGGTGGATTCCTATCGAACCGTCAGAGACACGATCATGGACGGCAGCCTCGATCCCGAGGGGCTCATCGCCCTGTCCAAGGACGTCACGAGGCTCGAATCCTCCATTTCGCGGGACATGCGGAATCTCATCGTTTCCTACAAGTTCTCGCTGGATGCCGTCGGCTCGCTCTATGTCCTTCATAACGAAGCGATCCCTCCCCCCGCCGCGCTCGAATGGCGCCCTACGCGCGAGCGCACGGGCATCGTGATCGTAGCCCGCGGCTCGCTGCCCGTCCACGGAGAGTTCGTCTCGGACAGGCCCAGACCCTGTCTCTTCCCGCGCGTATTCGACGACGGCATGAGGCCGTTTCTGAACAAGGACATGGTGGACCCCGACATTCTCCGCTCCGGCGGCGAAGTGGGCTACGCTGCCTCGATCCCGGACGACGGTCGCGTCGGCGACGACCCCCTCCTGGTCATGGCGACCCAGATATTCGGTACTGACCGCACCGACCTCATCATCTCGCGCGACGACGCGATAGCCATTCTGGGCCTTTCCGCGAACCGCGATCTTCTCCGCGAAGGCAAGGTCACGATAGTGCTCGATCGGAGCGCGCTTATTGCACGCAGCCCCGATAGCCCGAGGCAGCCGACTCCGCCCCCGACGCCCTGAGCGCCTCGGAAGTTTCTCTCCGAATCCCTCTCAATCGCCCTGTATCAGGGCGGCCAGGACCTTCGCGTCGCCGATGATATTTTCGATCTTCGCGCTCTCGTTCGGTTGGTGAGCGGTTTCCTCGAGACGGGACCAGACGACGCAGTCGTATCCGGCATTGCGCAGATACGCGCCTACCGTACCGCCGCCTATGCCGATGGCCCTGGCCCGCAGGCCGTAGACGGACTGCACGGCCTTTGCGAGCTCCTTGACGACCGGGGCGTCCGCCTTCGTGGCCTTGGACTCGTTGCTCTGCACGACTTCGTGGCCGATCTTGACACCGTACTTCGCCTCGACCTCGCGCATCTTCTTCTCCACCTCCGCAAGGACGCTGTCGACGGGGTATTGGGGCAGGATGCGCATGTCGAAACAGAACACGTCTTCGCCCGGAATCGTGTTGATATTCGGAACGTTCGCCTCTTTTTTCGTCGGATTGATAGTGCTACGGTCCGGCTCGAAGAGGTCGTCACGCGCGGTGAAGACTTCGTCTTCCAGAGCATGCACACGCAGCGCGAGATCACAGGCCGCGAGGAAGGCGTTCGCGCCTTTGTCGGGCATCGAGCCGTGGGTCTGCTTTCCCTTGGTGACGACTTTGAGCCAGAGTATGTTCTTTTCGGCCACCTCGATCTCGGAACCGTCGGCCGATCCTCCGTCCGGGATGACGATGAGATCGTCCTTGCGGAAGAGCCCCTGCACCTTCAGCACATGCTGGATGCCATACTTCGACCCGACCTCTTCGTCCGCGATGAAGAGCAGCTTGATGGTGCGCTTGGGGATCATCCCGTTTGCGACGAAGGCGAGAGCCGCGAAGACCGAGCTGACCAGACCCTGCTGGTTGTCCTCGACGCCGCGTCCGATGAGTTTTCCGTCCTCGCGGATGACCGTGAAGGGATCGCCCTTCCACATCGAGCGGTCGCCCTCGGGCACCACATCGAGGTGGCTCATGATCCACACGCGGCCCCGGCCGCTTTCGCCCTCGATCGTCGCGACGACGTTGGGCCTCTTGCCGGCGCTGACGCGCTCGTCGGGAGCGTCGTAGCGCTCGATCTGCCCGATGCCCTTCCTTGCGAGCCAGGCGACGAGGGCCTCGGCCTTTCTCATCTCACCGTCGCCGCCCGACTCGGGCGCGATGGCCGGTATCGCGGTGAGCAGGGTTTCCAGCTCGACGATGCCCGGCGTGGAGCCTTCGATGTACTTGAATACGATGTCTCTGTCCGACATGCGACACTCCTTTTTCCGCAGCCTGAACCTCGTGCGATCAACGCGCACGGGCGCGATAGGCGTTCCAGGTGGTCCGCACGAGGCTCTCGAGGTCGGAATGTCGCGCCTCCCAACCCAGAAGCTCGCGGGCGAGATTGGATGAGGCGCAGAGGCTGGCGGGGTCACCGGGACGCCTGCCGACCATCTTCGCCGGGATCGGCTTTCCCGACACACGCCGGGCCGCTTCCAGTATCTGGAGCACGGAGAGCCCTTTCTCGGAGCCCAGGTTGACGACGAGACTGCGGTCGTTGCGCGATATCCAGTCGAGAGCGGCCAGGTGTCCCGCGGCGAGGTCGCTCACGTGCACGTAGTCGCGCACCCCGGTGCCGTCCGGCGTAGGATAGTCCGTGCCGAAAACCTGGAAGTCCGACCGCATGCCTGCGGCGACTTCCATTATGACTGGTAAAAGATTGGCAGGGTTCTTTTCGAGACCGTGGATGCGACCCTCGGGGTCGTAGCCGGCGGCGTTGAAATAGCGCAGGGCGGCGTAGCGCATCCCCTTGAGCCTATCGTACCAGGCCAGGATGCGCTCGATCTCGAGCTTGGTGAAGCCGTAGTAGTTTTCGGGTTCGGTGGGATGCTTTTCGTCTATCGGAAGGTAGCGAGGTTCGCCGTAGGTCGCGGCGGAGGAGGAGAAAACGATTCTTCGGATACCGGTCTCGAGCGCGGCGTTCAGGATATTCACGGTGCCGCTCAGGTTTTGGAGCGAGTATTTTTCCGGCTTGAGCATCGACTCGCCGGCGGCCTTGGCGGCGGCGAGGTGAACGAGGGCATCGAAGCCGCCGGCCATAGCATTACGAAGCGCGTCGAAGTCGAGGATGTCTCCCTCGACGAAGCCCTCCCCGGCGAACAGGTTTTCCCTCGTTCCCGTGGAGAGATTGTCGTAGACGGTGACGGCATGGCCTGCGTCGAGGAACTCACGGGCGACATGGCTGCCGATATAGCCCGCTCCGCCGACGATGAGAATCTTCACGATCGCTCCTTCCGTGCGACGATCCGGATTCCGGCCTCCGGATTCCCGGATCGAAGGCCCTTCGGCTAGTATAGCGATAGGCGCGAGCGCGTCCAGGACCCGACATCGAGTCTCGAAGAGATCGAAGATCCGTCGGGCGGATAAAAAAGAGGGGCTGCCAACCATGGACAGCCCCGAATCATGCCGCCGATCAGAATTGAACTGATGACACACGGATTTTCAGTCCGTTGCTCTACCAACTGAGCTACAGCGGCTCAACGGAATATTCTTATACAGGAAGCCTTACCATGCGTCAAGTGATACCCTCCCAAATGGCCCGGAGATCTCGGAATATTGTCGAAGTTCGCTCATTCGCCGATTATTTTGACCAGCACTCTCTTTCGGCGCCGCGCCGACGCACTGCCGTTTTCGCGTTCGCTCATTCGCCGATTATTTTGACCAGCACTCTCTTTCGGCGTCGGCCGTCGAACTCGCCGTAGAAAATGCGCTCCCAGGGGCCAAATTGGAACTTGCCCTCGGTGATCGCCACGACGACCTCCCGTCCGAAAATCTGGCGCTTTATGTGCGCATCGGCATTGTCCTCGCCGACATTGTGCCGGTAGGAAGCGACGGGCTCGTGAGGCGCCATCTTCTCGAGCCAGTCGAGAAAATCGGCATGCAGACCCGATTCGTTGTCATTGATGAAGACGCTCGCGGTGATATGCATGGCATTGACGAGGGCCAGCCCTTCCTTGACCCCCGAGGCGGCGAGCGCTTTCTCGACGCGGTCGGTTATGTCGATGATCTCGTAGCGCTTGGCGGTCTGGAACCAAAGTTCTTCGGTATAGGATTTCATGGCTGCGGAACCCTCATTTTCCCCCGCGAGCGCGGAGCTTGGAGAAGGCGCCCCCGGCCGGCGACGGAGCCGCCTTGCCCGCCTTTGCGCGCGGCCGAGGGGCTTCGAGGCCCGCTTCCTTCGTCCCGCCGAAATGCCGCTTCAGATCCTCGAGACTGCCGTTTATCGCGTCGATGATCCTGTCGCCGACATCGCTCGACGGCACGTTGATCAGGTTGGCGACGATCTTCGCGCCTCCTGCGACTTCGAAGAAATTATAGGCTGCGACGATGTCCCTCCCGCCCTTCACCTGGATCGTCAGCACGATCATGTCGAAGGGGGCCACATAGAGGACGAGCCCCGTGAGAATCCCCAACTTGTACAGCGATCCCACGTTGGGCCGCACGAATGCCCCCCGGCCCTTCGTGGCCTCGTTGAAGGCAGTATCGAAGAATTGGGAATAGGCCTCTTTGCTCTTCGCGGCGATCGTAACGTTCAACATGATCGATCCCCCTTCTCTGCGGTAACTCTATGCAAGGTTCGTTGCGCCGTCAACGGCGCTACGCCGTGGCCCGTGTCCTTCCGGCTTTCGAGTTCGGGGCCTATAATCCCCCCATGAAGGCAGTACTTGTACAGCCGCCGTTCACTCAATTGAACGCACCCTACCCGGCGGTCCACTACCTCGAGGCGTTTCTCCGCGGCCGCGGCCACAGGGCGCGATCTTTCGACCACGGCACGGCGCTCTACCGCGAGATATTTTCCCGCGCGGGGCTCGCGCGCCTTTTCGCCGACGCGCCGCTTCGAATCGAAGCGCTCGCCCAACGCGGGGCGCGGGAGATATCCGACCCCGCGATCCGCGGCGAGATCGATCGCTACCTCTCGTACGAAGCACTCTACGCTCGATGGATAGAACCGATCGTGGACTTCCTCTCGGGCGGCGATCCGGCCTTCGCCCATCGGCTCGCGCAGGCGGTGGAACTCCCCCGCGGCGCCAGAGCGGCGGCCTTTCTCGACTCGGCCGGCGGGCGCATTTCGAGCGAAGATTCGCGGGCGCTCGGGACGCTCATTCTCGAGGATCTCGGCGACTTCATAACCGAACTCTTCGATCCCGAGTTCGGCACCGTCCGCTACGGAGAACGCATCGCGTCGAGTCGCGGCGACTTCGCCGAAATCCGCTCCACTCTGGCTTCCTCCTACCTGATCTCCACCTTCTACAGGCCCTTCCTCAGACATTTTTGGCGAAAGCCGGAGACATCCGACGCCGAGATGATTCTCGTCAGCATCCCCTTCCCGGGCTGCCTTCTCGGCTCTCTCGCCTGCGCCGAGGAGGCTCGGAGCGCTCTCGGCCCGTCGATTCCCATTCTTTTCGGGGGCGGCTACGTGTCGACGGAGCTCAGAGACCTCTGCGATCCCGGCATATTCGACTACTGCGACTACCTCTGCTTCGATGCGGGTTATGGAAGCATAGTATCCATTCTCGAGGCCGGAGGCTTCGAATCCGCGGAGGGGGAATCTGGCGACCTCTACCGCTGTATGAATCGCCTCGAAGATGGTCGCATCGCCGCCTCCGGCTTTCCGCCGGCGGACGGGATGAGTCCCGTCCTCTTTCCCGGCGCCAGAATCGCTCTTCAGTGCCGCGACGCCGCGCGTTACGGCGGCATCGAGCGTTCGGCCCTCGCATCGGTGCATCCGGACTACGCGAGCGCGGACTTCCGCGCCTATTTCGGGATCGTCGATTCCTCGAACCCCATGCACCGACTCTGGTCCGACGCTCCCTGGCTCAAGTATCGGCTCGCGCAGGGATGCTACTGGCGGCGCTGCGCCTTCTGCGACACGGAGCTCGACTACGTGGCGAACTTCGTCAGAAGCGACAAGCTCTCGCTGCTCCGGGCAGCCGATGCCGCGGCCGAACGAAGCGGACTTTGGGGTCTGCATTTCGTCGACGAGGCCATGCCGATGGCCGATCTTCTCGACTTTGCCGCCGCGAATCGCTCGCGTGCGGCGGGGGGCGGGAAGCCCTTTTACTTCTGGGGCAATGTCCGCTTCGATTCCTCGTGGACGGAGGGGCGATGCGAGCTCCTGGCCGCCTCCGGCCTCATCGCCGTCGCGGGAGGGATCGAGGTGGCGACCGAACGCGGCCTTGCGATGACCGACAAAGGTTTCGATCTGGCCGCTCTGGTGCGCTGCCTCGTCGCGATGAAGCGCAGCGGCATACTCGTGCACGCCTACCTCATCTATGGCCTCCCCGAGCAGGATGAGGCGGACATCGTCGACTCGGCCGAGTTCTGCCGGCAGCTCTTCGCCGCCGGCCTCCTCGACTCGGCGTTCTGGCACCGTTTCGTCCTCACCCGCCATTCGCGCATGTACGGCGAGTGGAGAGCGGGCGCCCTGCCCGCTCTCCGCCCTTCGGATGCCTCGCGCTCTTTCGCCGACAACGATCTGGGCTTCGAAGGCGAGGAAAACTTCGATCGCTTCGAGGCGCCGCTCGCCGCCGCCCTCGCGGCCTGGATGAGGGGGGAAGAGCTCGACAAGCCCGCCCTGCGATGGTTCGCGGGGGCCGCCCGCGGGCGAAAGCTCCGATCGTCCACTCCGCCGGGCCTCGTGGAATCGCTCATCGCGCGGGCCGAAGGGATTCTGGGCGAGCGCGAAACGGGGGCTGACGAACTCGTGCATTGGACGGCGGGGACGCCCCTGCTTCGACCGATTCCCGAAGGTTCGGGCGCTCCCTCGACGGCCGCCCTGGTCTGGGCTTATCGGGGCGCAATGGAGGAAATCGTCCTCCGGAAGGACGAGGTGGAGAGACTGCGCTCGGCTATTCTCGAGCTGGCGGATAGTCCGTCGGGGAGGCGATTCGCGGACTTTGCGAACGCAGCCTTCGCCGACCGCCGCGAGGGCGAGCGGACACTTCGCCGGCTTTCCGATTCCGGACTCGCGGCCACCTGAGAATCAGGGACTCCGCGCTATGAGGGCCGCCTGATAGCCGGCCCCGAAGCCATTGTCGATGTTCACGACCGTCACGCCCGCGGCGCAGCTGTTGAGCATGGCGAGAAGGGCCGCGAGGCCGCCGAAGCTCGCCCCGTACCCGACACTGGTGGGTACCGCTATGACGGGCGCCGCGACGAGGCCGCCCACGACGCTCGCGAGGGCCCCTTCCATGCCGGCCACGGCCACGACCACCCTGGCCGCCCGTATCGCGTCTATGCGCTCGAAAAGCCGATGAATACCGGCGACGCCCACGTCGAAAAAGCGATCGACGATGGCTCCGCAGGCCTCGGCCGTGACCGCCGCCTCTTCGGCGACGGGGATGTCCGAGGTGCCTGCGGTCACCACCGCTACGCGGTTCGCCGCGCGGTTCGCCGCGCTTCGCGCCGCTCCGGCGTCCGGCCGACTTCTGATCGTGCAGGATACCGGATCGAAGGCGAGCAGGTTTTCCAGATCGCGCAGCGCATCGAAATGCTCTTCCGAGGCGCGCGTCGCGAGAACCCTGCTTCCCCTACCGACCAGCGCGCGCACGATCCCTTCGACCTGCTTCGGAGTCTTCCCCGGACAGAAGACCACTTCCGGAAAGCCCACCCTTAGCTCGCGCGCGGTATCGAGCCGGGCATAGCCCATGTCCGCCGTCGGAAAGTCCCTGAACGCCTCGACCGCCGCAGCCAGCCCGATTCGGCCCTCCCTATAGTCGTCCAGAATGCCCTTGATGCGATCGCCGGTCATGGGGCCTCCCCGCGCACGGCATCGATCGCGGCCGCGATGCTGATGCCCCGCTCGCCGGCTATTCGACGGATATCCTCGTATTCGAACTTGGATTTGACGGCCTCGCCCCGCAGATAGGCCGTCTTCACGCGTACCTCGCCGAAGCTCGTCTTCAGGGTGCGCACGTCGCGCTCGAGGCTCGTCTTCGCGAAATACGAACGGCGAAGGCCGAAGGTGCTCGTTTCGCGGAGCATGGCCTCGGCGAGCGCCTCTTCCCTGTCGAGCGGACCGATCGCCGAAAGGGCGACGGCGGCTCTGTTCTTCTTCATCACGATGGGAGCGAACCAGACATCGTCGGCTCCCGCGGCGAAGAGTCTGTCCATGACATGACCGTGGCACTCGGGACTCATGTCGTCGATATTGCACTCGATGAGGACGCCGTCGAAGGATTCGCGCCCGGCGACGCCCTGTTGGGCGACGCCCCTTGGGGCGACATCCCGTTCGCCGAGCATGACGCGAAGCACGTTCGGGATCTCGGTGTCGCGGTGACCGATCCCGTATGCCGATCGCATTATCCTAAATCGCTTGTCGTCGGTATATTCGTCGACGCTCGCCGCGAGGATGGCGGCTCCGGTCGGCGTCGTCGTCTCGTTCTGCACGGCTCCGCTCTTCACGGGCACGCCCTTGAGCAGCTCGACCACTGCCGGTGCCGGCACGGGAATGACGCCGTGCTGACAGTTCACGAAGCCGCCGCCGAGTTCGACGCTCGAACAAAGCACGCGATCGGGCTCGAGAAAGTCCAGGCATATCGCCGCCCCGACGATGTCGACGATCGAATCGACAGCCCCGACCTCGTGGAAGCTCACGTCTTCGACCTTCGTGCCGTGAACCTTGGCTTCGGCCTCCGCGAGCTTCCCGAATATGGCCAGGGCCCGATCCCGCGCCCCCGCACCGAGATCGCTGCCTTGTATCATGGCTTTTATGTCACGGTACGCGCGGTGCTCGTGACCCGGAACGTTCGTTCCGGGAGAAAGAAGACCGACTTTGACGGGTGTCGGCAGAAGGTCGACGTCGGCTCGCGTGCCGCCTATGCCGTGCTTGGAGTCGATCTTGAGCCGCAACCGCCATCCCTGCAGGCCGAGTTTGCCGAGCTCCGCCCTGAGCCGCTCTTCGGGAACGCCGAGATCGACCAGCGCGGCGATGGTCATGTCCCCGCTGATTCCCGAAAAGCAATCGAAATAAAGTATCTTTTCGACTTTTGCCGAGTTCATTTTCCTCCCTCGCCGATCGCCTTATTGAGACTGCCCTGCCGATAGCCCGCGAGATCCAGGCAGGAGTACAGAAAACCTAAGGCCTCGAAGGCGGCGGCCATGGCGTCCATCGCCGCTTCGGAGAACAATTTGCGCCTCTCCGAAGGATCCACTTCGATGCGGGCGAGGTCTCCGTGGCTGCGAACGCGGAACTGTCTGATGCCCAGCGAGCGGAGATAGTCCTCAGCCTTCTCCACGCGTGCGAGCTTGACCGCGTCGACTCTCTCGCCGTAGGGGATACGCGAAGCGAGGCAGGCGAAGGCGGGCTTTTCGGACGTGGCGAGACCGAGCCGGCGCGAGAGTTCGCGTATCTCTTCCTTATCGAGGCCCGCCTCCCTGAGGGGGCTCGCCACGCCGAGTTCCGCGATGGCGCGCATGCCGGGTCTGTAGTCGCTCTCGTCGTCCACATTGCTTCCGTCGAGGACGACGTCGATTCCATTTTCCCGCGCCGCCCGGGCGATCGCCCCGAATTCGTGTTTCTTGCAGTGGTAGCAGCGATCCTTCGAATTGACGGCGACGTCTTCCTCGATGCCGCCCGACTCGACGAGGATGTGGCGTATTCCCACGCTACTGGCCAGTTCACGGGCGTCGTTCAGCTCGCTTCCCGGCAGGAAGGGCGAGACCACCGTAATGGCCACGGCATTCTCTCCGAGCTCCTCCCTCGCCACGGCGCAGAGCAAGGAACTGTCCACCCCCCCCGAAAAAGCCACCGCGACTCTTCCGTACGATCGAATGATCGTTCCGAGCCTCGAGCGCTTGTCGTCCAAAGTCATATGCTTCCCCTCATACGATATTCATGTCGGCGAGGAATCGCCTGTCGGCCAGGACCTCGGCATAGGGACCGTCGCGCACTATCCTGCCGTCCTGGGACAGGACTACCGCGCGCCTGAAAACGCCATCGATGTATTCGAAATCGTGCGTGGCGCAGATCAATGTCTTCCCTCCGGCGCCGAGCGAGGCGATGAGATCGCGGAGCGATCGCTTCGTCTTCGGATCGAGTCCGTTCATGGGTTCGTCGAAGCATATCGCCTCGGGATTGAGCGAAAGTACGCTCGCGAGAGCGACCTTTCGCTTTTCGCCCCCGCTCAGATGATAGGGCACGCGGGACTCGTATCGTTCCAGGCCGAACAGCTCGATCAAGTCGGCTACGCGTCGTGCGACTGCGGCGTCGTCCATGCCCATCTGTCTCGGCCCGAAGGCAATCTCGTCGTAGACCGAGCCGCAGAAAAGCTGGGCGTCGGCATCCTGAAAAAGGAGGCCGACCCGCTTGTGGAATCTCTTGGCGAACCGGGGGTCGGAGAGGCTGGCCTCGGTTATCGCCTCCCCGTCGAAGCAGTAGGCGCCCGAAAATCCGGCGGCGAGCCCGCACAGCAACTTCAGAAGCGTCGACTTGCCCGAGCCGTTGGGGCCGATCACCGCGAGAGACTCCCCTTCCCCGATCCGCAGATCGATGCCCCGGAGGACCTGAGTCTCCGGGTAGGCGAAAGCCACGCCGCGAAGATCGATCATGCGCCGATCCCCGGCATGAAAAACGCCGCGATGACGACCAGATCGAGCGCGATGAAGGCGGCGTCGCGCCGGCCGAACCCGAAACGGTGCGTTATGCGATACGTGCCGGAAAAGCAGCGGCATTCCATGGCCTGGTACTGGGTCACCGCGGCATCCCGGGACTTGAGAAAGAGCGTGCCGGCTATGCCCGCGAGGGAACGCATCTTCCGCTCGTCCCGGCCCACGGAGCGCAGCTCGAGGGCGCGGAGCATGTCGAGCACGAGGCCTCCGAGGAGGGAAATGTATTTTATCGTCATGTCGAAAGTCATCACGAAGACGTCGGGCACGCGCAGTTTCGAAAACGCTTCCGTCACCGAGGTCCAGGGCGTCGTCGCGGAGAAAATCGCCGCGGCGAGCACCGCCAGCAGGACCTTCGCGAAGAGGACGAGCACGCCCGCGCCGCGTCCCCACAGGAGAGCGGGCAAAAAGACGGCGGCCGCGAAAATGCCGGCTACGAAGACCTTCCGAAGCACCCGCGCGATGAGGCTGCCGCGGAACAGACAGAGACATCCGAGCTCGAGGGCCGCCGCCGTCTCCAGGAAAAGCGCGCTGCGCGAAAGCGACACGAGCAGGATGATCAGGAACGTCGAGGCCAGCTTCACTTCCGGCCTCAGACGCTCCTTCGTCCTCCCGGCGCCCGGCCGCTCCCTCAGGGCGGCGAGAACTCCGAGCATCGCCAACACGCTCTTTTCGAGATATCGTCCTCTGTCGCGACGAGGATCGTACGGTTCGCGCGCGGCGAGCCAGGCGGGGATGCCGGATGCGCCCAGACCGCTACGCCTCCGCCCTCGCACTCTCGTCGCGCTTGTCCTTCTTGAGCAGGGCGAGGAGTTTGAAGGCGATGACGAAAACGGCGGCGCCGAGAAGGGCCGAAACGACATAGCCGAGGATACCGGACGCGCCTTTCACGGCATAGTCGCGCAGCGGCGCGGGAAAGTGGAGCCCCTTCTCCATGCCCGCCGGGACAAAGCCAAGGGATGCGCCGCCCTTCACCCCGTTCCTTATTTCGTCGACGCTCCACTCGCCCCATGCCGTTCCCGCGGCGACGAGGCCCAGCGGCGATGCGGCGACGAGCGCGACGATCAGCGCATACAGCGACTTGATCTTCGCCGGCGAGCCCGCATAGATGGCGCCGGGAGAGGTTCTCGCGACGAAGGCAAAAATCGCCGCGGTGAAGGCGGCTTCGACGAAGCCCGCGACCGCGAGATGAGGTATCAGCATGGCCGGTATGGACACCGCGAGAGGATAGGGGCAATAGAGCGGCATGCCCGCAGCGCTCTTCGCGATGAGAGGCTGCAACCCGAATTCGATCGCCGCGCATAATGCCGCGGCGTTGATCGCGACATACGAGGCGATCGCGAGAGCGATATACTCGCCCCTCCTGGATTTGACCCTATCCTTGGCGAACTTGTAGACAAAGTAGCCCAGGAAGGGGATGACGAAGGCCATGTTGAAGCTGTTGGCACCGAATGAGAGGATGCCGCCGTCGCCGAATACCAGTGCCTGTATGAGCAGAGCGGTACTGATCGACAGGCAGGCGGCGTAGGGGCCGAGAAGAACGGCAAGCAGGGTGCCGCCCACTGCGTGCGCAGTGGTCCCGCCCGGTACGGGCACGTTGAGCATCATGATGAGGAAAGAGAAAGCCGCGCCTATGCCGAGAAGAGGAATCTTCTCTTTGGGCAGATCCTTGGCGACCTTCTTGGCGGATACGATCCAAGCCGGCGCGACGGCTATCGCCATGACCGCGCAGGTCGCCGGGCCGAGGTAATTGTCGGGAATATGCATTTGGCCCTCCTTGCAATCAAGGAGTTCATCTCCTGACGTGTCCCTTCGAGGGAGGAGAAGACATTTAAGCGTGGATGGGAGCGTCGACCGGCATTCGGCCGGCGGCCTCGTCTCGGGCCCGGCGGCGGTCGACGCGGCGCCGGTATTCGTACCGGCGAGAAGAATTATACAAGTTCAAAGCCTGCAGCGTCAATCGGAGGCGAGACTCTGCGCGAGGGCGGCCACGGCCTCGCCGATCAGCTCCCCTACGCTGCGCTGGGCGAGCCCCACGAGAGCGATATGGGACTGCGCGAAGGGGATGAGTATTCTCTTCGCGCGAGCGGAGAGGATCGCCTCGGCCATGGCCGGCGTAAGCTCGCCCATCATGGAATTGGGAAGGACTATGCCGAGGGGACCGATCACGAAATCCGCCTCCGCGAGCGACACACGAAACGCGTTCTCGCCCGAGGCTCCGCGTTCGGCTCCCGCCTCCACCATGCGCTGCACGGCCGGCGCGTTGGTCGCGAGAGCCACGATGACGATGTCGGCTCTGATCTCCCTGCGAATGCGCGCAATTATCTGGACGCCGATGCCGCCGCCCATCCCATCCACGACGAACACTGTTTTGGCCATGCTTCATTTAAGACTCGGTTTGCGTCCAAAATCAAGGCTCCGTTCCGATTTCGGCGGATAAGCTTCTTGACAGCTCGATAGGGGGGCAATAGCCTGAGTCTTCGAGAAGGCGGCTGGGACATCCCTAGGGAGGGTCCGTGATCACGAAGGACATGAAAACCATCCTCCTAGTCGAAGACGAAGCGGTCATTTCGATGGCGGAGACGAAGGCCCTGCAAAGTTTCGGCTATGAAGTCGTCGCTGCGAGCAACGGAGAGGAAGCCGTCGAAATAGCGGCGAAAAATCGGCAGATCCGCCTCATTCTCATGGACATCGATCTGGGTTCGGGCATCGACGGCCCCGCGGCGACCCGGCGCATACTCGAAAAGCGCAATATCCCCATCGTTTTCCTGTCCTCGCATTCCGAGGAAGAATACGTCGAGCGGGTGCGCGAGATCACCCGCTACGGCTACGTCATCAAGAACTCCGGCAATTTTGTCCTACGCTCGTCCATAGAGATGGCTTTCGAACTCTTCGCAGCCACGACGCAGGCCCGCGAGGGCGAGGAACGCCTTCATCGCGCCGAACTCGTCGCGGGCTTCGGAAGCTGGGAGTTCGATCTGAACGAGAGGAGCGTCGTCACCTCGAAGGGCGCCAGGCAGATCTATGGGCTCTCGGAGCGCCCCCTGCTCATCGAAGACGTGCAGAAAGTACCTCTGCCCGAGTATCGACATCTCCTCGACCGGACCTTTCGCGGACTCATCGAGGACGGACTTCCGTACGACGTCGTCTTCGAAATAAGGAGACTGAACGATCACGGTCTCCGCACCATTCACTCCATCGCGAAATACGACGCCGAACGCAATGTCGTCATCGGCACCATCCACGACATCACGGAACGTCAAAAAACATTGGATGCCTTGCGCGCGAGCGAGGAATCCCTCGCGATAACGCTGCAGTCCATAGGCGATGCGGTCATCGCGACCGACATCGACGGCCGCGTTGTGCGAATGAACAAGACCGCCGAAGATTTGACCGGCTGGAGCTTCGCCGAGGCCGGGAATCGGCCCCTCCGGGAAGTATTCACCATCGTCAACGCGATAAGCCGGAAGGAAGTCGAGGACCCTGTCTCTCGAGTCCTCGAAACCGGAGGCATCGTAGGACTCGCCAACCATACGGTTCTCATAAGCCGCGACGGCGGCGAGTACCAGATCGCGGACAGCGCTTCGCCCATCAAGGACGGGCACGGGCACGTCAGAGGCGTCATCCTGGTTTTTTCCGACGTGACCGAAAAGTACAGGGCCATGGAAGAGCTTCGGGCCAGCGAGAAAAAGTTCAGGTCACTGGTGGAGAATATGCAGGTAGGAATTCTGCTGCAGGGCCCTCTGTCCGAGATTATCTTGAGCAATCCGCGGGCCCTGGAATTGCTGGGCATGAGGGAAGACCAGCTTCTCGGGAAAACCTCGCTCGACGCCGACTGGAACACCATTCATGAGGAGGGTTCGCCATTCCCCGGCTCCGCCCACCCCGTGCCCCAGGCGATCGCCTCCCGCCGGCCGGTTCGGAATATAGTGATGGGAGTGTATCGCCCCGCCACGAGGGACAGAGTCTGGCTGCTCGTGGATGCCATACCCTTGTTGAACGACGACGGAAGCGTACGGCAGGTAGTCTGCACCTTCATCGATATAACCGAACGCAGACATGCGGAAGCGGAAGTCAAGGAACTCCTCGTGGAGAAAGAGATCATTCTCAAAGAGGTTCACCATCGAGTCAAAAACAACATGAACACGATGAAGAGCCTGCTCTTCCTCCAATCCCAGGCCGTAAAGGACGAGGCGATCGCGGCCGCGCTTCAGGACGCGGGCGGCCGGCTCCAGAGCATGTATGTGCTTTATGAGAAGCTTTACCGGTCCTCCGGTTTCACCGAGCTGTCGCTCAAAGACTACATACCCGCCTTGATAGACGAAATCATCGGCATCTTCCCGAACGGCGACGGCGTGACGGTGACGATCGCCATCGAAGACATACCCATGGACGCAAAAACCCTATCCACGATCGGAATCATCATCAACGAAATCATCACCAATGCCATGAAACATGCTTTCCCGGACAGGCACAGCGGAAAGATTTCCGTATCCGCTTCGCGAAGCGGAAGCCAAGTCCGGCTCGTCGTTCGCGACAACGGCAAGGGAGTGCCGGAATCCGTCGATTTGGGCACCTCGAGCGGATTCGGGCTCATGCTGGTAAACATGCTGACACAGCAGCTGCACGGCAGGATTCGCATGGAACGCGAAGAAGGAACCGCCATCATCCTGGATTTCGCCTATGGCCCGTTCCTGTAACGGCGATGACGGCCGGCGGCTCGCTCGTCCGCCTGCGGAGCGCGAGAGGCCCCTTCCATCGGGTGTCGCTCTTCGATGCGTACCATCAGCCTCGCGGGCAGGATCTCCCCGAGGCTTTTGCGGAAGAGCGCCCTGTCATTCGAAAAGAGCTCCACAAGCCCGAAATCCGTCAAGCTCCCGAAAATCGCTTCTCTTTCGCGCGGCTCCTCTATCTCATCGAGGATTATAGTCCGCAGCTCGCCCATGAAGTCGAGGTAGGCCGCATATTCTTCGCCGAAAGCCCGTTCGAGCTTTTTCCTTATCTCTCGGGAAAGGGCCGGCGATTTGCCGTTGGTCGAAGCAGTCAGGAGAAGATCCCCTCTCCTGACCTTCGCGGGCGTCGTGAAGTTCGACAGCCCGGCGTCGTCGACGACATTCACAAGCATGTCCGCTCGGAGAGCCTCGCGGCCGACTTCCGCGTTGACTGCCCTATCGCTCGCGGCGGCGATGACCAGAAAGCATCCGGCCAGGTCCGCGACTTCGAATTTCCTGGGCTCGTGTCTGATCCTTCCCGCTTCGAGCAAGGCTGCGATTTCGAAGTCGACGTTCGGACTCACCACGGTGATCTCCGCCCCGACCTCGATCAAGTCCTTCACTTTCCGGCAGGCGACGCGGCCTCCTCCGACGATGAGAACCTTTCTGCCGCACAGATCGAGGCTTATAGGATATCGATTCATTCGGACGAGCCCCCGTCTCCGCGACTCGTCAGTCTCGACTGATGCGACGGCATCGCTATTCCGCGCTGCAGGCGGGCTGCTTCACGTGGATATTGGACCGGTATTCGGTTTCCGTCCAATACAGATGCTCGGCCACCTCGGCCTCGGGATTCAGCTCGACGCCTTTCATTATCACCCCCTTGAATTTCTCGTAGCCGGCCATGTCGATCGGATGCCCGCCGCGCTCGTCGCTGCCCTGTCAGACCATGTACATTCCGCCGTTGACGTTTACGGTCTGACCCGTCATGTACCCGTTCATCGCGAGCATGACGACGACGGCACTGACTTCGTCGGCCTCGCCGAAACGGCCTATCGGGATGAGCTCCTGCCGCGCAATTGAAATGTCGGCGATCATGTCGGTCGCGATCAAGGCAGGTGCCACCGCGTTTACGGTTATGTTCGCCTCCGCCAGCAGAGAGGCGTATGAATGTGTGAGACCGATGAGGCCGGCCTTGGAAGCCGCGTAATGCGGCCCGACGACCCCGCCCGTCTGAGCGGCCACGGAAGAGACGTTGATGATTCGACCCCAGCCGCCCTTTCTCATGCCGGGAATCACGGCTTGGGTCACGAGGAAGGCCGACTTCAGATTCGTGTCCATGGTTTCATCCCAGCCCGCCTCGTCGATCTCCGAAAGCGGTTGCCGCCTCGCAATGCCCGCGTTGTTGACGAGAATACTCACGCTGCCCAGGGATCGCTCGACTGCCGCTACCATGCGGAGAACATCGCCGGCGTCGGAAACATCGGCTTGAACCGTCATGCATCGTCGGCCCGAATCTTCTATGGCCGCACGGATCTCTCGAGCCTCCAGTTCGCGGCTGCGGTAGTTCACGGCCACATCGGCACCCGCATGGGCGAGGGCCAAGGCGATGGAGGCACCCAAGCCTCGGCTGCCTCCGGTGACGAGGGCGACTTTACCGAGCAATTTTCGTCCCTCACTCATCCTTCTCTCCTCGTGGCGGTTCGGTCCCTGCTACGTACCGAGATACTCGCGAACGATACGGTACATCCGGCGCAGCGGCTCCGCGGCGCCCCACAGGAGCTGGTCGCCCACGGTGAAGGCGCCGAGAAAGCGCGGGCCCATAGCCAGCTTGTGGATTCGTCCCACAGGAACCTCGAGCGTGCCGGAGACTGCGGTCGGCGTCAGACGCCGGATCGTCTCCTCCTTCGTATTGGCGACGACGCGCACCCATCGGTTCCCGCCCGCGAGAATCGTCTCGATCTCGCCGACCTCCGCGTCCTTGGTCAGCTTGATGGTCAAGGCCGAGCTGTGACAGCGCATCGTTCCGACGCGCACGCAGATCCCGTCGACCGGAACCGGCGGCGCAAGCGCGAGGATCTTGTTGGTCTCCGCCATGCCCTTCCACTCTTCCCTGGTCCGTCCTCCCGGCATCTCTCCGGCGATCCAGGGAATGAGGCTGCCGGCGAGAGGAACGCCGAACTGCGCGGTCGGAAGGCTCGCGGAGCGCTGAGCTTCGATCATCATGCGATCCACCTCCAAGGCGCTCTCGGAGGGGTGCGCGCGGGTCGGTGCGGTAACCTGATCCATCTGCCCGACGAGCTCGAGCATATAGGCCGCCCCGGCGCCCGAGGCCGCCTGGTAGGTCATCATCGTCATCCATTCGACGAGGCCCGCCTTGAACAGGGAGCCCACCGCCATGAGCATGAGGCTGGTCGTGCAGTTGCCCCCGACGAAGGTGCGGATACCCCGGTGCAGCCCCTCCTTGACGATCTCCGCGTTGACCGGATCGAGTATGATCAGACTGTCGCTTTCCATCCGAAGCGTCGAGGCGGCGTCGATCCAGTATCCCTTCCAGCCGCTTTGGCGCAGCGGACCGTAAACCGCCTTCGTGTAGTCGTCGACATGGCTCGACATGAGCACGTCGCAGGATGCCAGCTCCCGAAGGTCGTTCGCATCCTTGAGCCGCTCGCCGCGGGCCTCGACAGGCGCTTCTCCGCCTGCGTTGGAAGTGGAGAAGAAGAGCGGCTCGACTCCCTCGAAGTCTCGCTCTTCCCTCATTCTCTGCATGAGAACGCTTCCCACCATGCCGCGCCAACCGATCATCCCGAGCCGTATCATGAACTTCCTCCCCCCGATCTGCGACCGCTGAATCCTAGCAAAAGCGCCGCGGTGAGACAACTGTGTATCGCTCACTCTTGACAGGCGGTGCGATCGGATATATTTTCAATATAGAACAGTTGTTCGGTTATGCAGACACTCAAGGAAGACGTAAGGCAGTCGATCCTCGAAAGCGCAGCGAGGACCTTTTTCGACGAAGGCTTCGAGAAGGCATCGATGCGATCGATCGCCCGGAAGGCGGGCATAAGCGCCGCAAACCTCTACTCCTACTTCGCGAACAAGGACGCCCTTTTCGCCGCCGTGGCGGAGCCGGCCGCTGCGGCGCTACACAAGGCTTTTGAGGAATTTCTGGCGCGCGAGGCGCTCTCCGGGTGGACATCGGAAGCCTTCGCGAAGGCATTCGAGGAAGAAGTATCGAGATCGCTCGGCTTGCTTCTCTCGAATCACGGGACGGGATTCGCTCTCCTCATGAGCGCCGGTCAGGGGACAGTCTCGAAAGAGTTTCGCTCGGAGCTCGAGACCCGTCTGGCCCGCAATTTCAGCGACGATATAGCCCGAAGTCCCATCGGGCGGGCGCCCGACCCTTTGATTATGCGTATCGTGGCCGCGAACCTGCTGGAAGGCCTCGTTCGAATCGTCCGTGAATCGCCGAGGAAACCCCAGCTGCAGGAGCGCGTCCGCCAGCTCCTGCGCTACCACATCGCGGGAATTCGAGGTCTGATGAAATGACTTTTTTTTATCTTAATATTGAACATATGTTCGCTATTTGAAGGAGGAGCTCTCTATGAAAGTCGCATTCCTCGTCTTCAGCCCTTCCGGGAACGGCAGCATGGTCGCCCGACGACTCGGCTCGCTCTTGGCGGCTCGAGGGATCGAGTCCCATACCGTGGACCTCACGGGAGACGGCAGCTGGTTCCACGATCCGCCCTCGAGCGACTGGCTCGAATCTCATGTCGCCGGGCACGATCTCCTATGTCTCGCGGCGCCGGTATATGCTCATCATCTGCAGTTCCACATGAAGGACCTGATCGCCGTCCTTCCGCCCCCGGGCGGAAAATGGGGAGCGCTCGCACTGCCGATCCTCTCGTACGGGGGCTTCAGCACCGGCGTGGCTCTGAAGGAAGCCGCCCGGCTGCTGGAGCGAAGCGGACGCGAGGTAATCGGAGCGGCGCGCGTGGCGGCTCCTCATGCCATCAGCCGCCTCCCGCAAATTCGGGTCAAGGTGAACTTCGATCGGCCGGGAACGGTCGAAGAGTCGCTCTTCGGGGAAATTGCGGATGCCGTCGCCGCCGCGCTCGCGGGGAAGCTTCCTGCCACGGGAACGGTCCGGAAACAGCTTCGCTTTCCCCCGCCCGTATCGCGGCTGAAGGCCGCCCTCGTATTCCGCGAGAAGCTCTTCCAGCGTCGCGTCTATCCTCGCCTTTCGCTCGATGCCTCGCGATGCACCGGTTGCGCTTCCTGCGCCAAGGCCTGCCCCGTATGCCGCCTCGAGATCGCCGGAGGCAAAGTGACCTTCCGCGACGATCTTCAAGAGTGTATCCACTGCGGCAACTGCATCCTCTCCTGCCCGAGCGGTGCGCTCTCCTACGCCACGGACCTTGCGGCCTGGAACGATATTTTCGAGAAGTCGAGCAAAGGCTCGGGACCCATGGCGAGCGGCGAGACTCCGGATTCCGCTTTCTTCGGGGGAGAGGGGCGGACCTTCGACTAACACTCTGCGACGAATCCGGTTCGCCCTAAAGGCTTTTGATTCTTGCCGCATGGCTTGCTCTACTATACCTTGGGAAAGAGATGCCGGAGCGAGAACGGCGTTTGCGATCCTATTTCAATCGAGCATGTGGATATATAGTTTGAGAGCACGGAGGGCAAGCATGGCAACGAAGAAAAAAGCGGAGGCTTCGACGGAAATTCCCAGGGCCGAACAACTGGACGAGGAAATCCGCGCCGCCGCACAAAAGTTGTATGAAGAGCGCTGTGCGCGGACCGGCAAGGGCGATCAGCTATCGGATTGGCTCGAAGCGGAGAAAGCAGTCAGGAGAAAGCACGGTCATAAGTAGTCGCTGCGATCCTCACGAGACCCCATCGTCGCAGTCAGCGCGTGCGCTACCTCTTCAATGTGTGCCGACGTCGTCCCTCTTCCTATGGAAAGACGGACGGCTCCCAGTCCCCGTTCGACACCCGCCCCCATCGCAAGGAGGACTTCGGAGGGGGTATCGATCCCCTCATGGCAAGCAGATCCGGTCGAGGCGGCGATATCGGACGCGACCTCGAGTATGCGACTTCCCTGTGCGCGAGGGAATGAGACGTTGAGCGTATTCGGCAGGCGCTCCCTCGGATGGCCGTTTAGGAGCAGCCCAGGGATGCCGGTCGAAAGGAGTTCCCAAAGCCGATCGCGAAGAGACCTCTCTCGAGCGGACTCCCGCTCGAGGATATCATGAGCGAGCTCGCAGGCCTTCCCGAGCCCAACGATGTAGGGCACGTTCTCAGTTCCGGGTCTGAGCCCACGCTCGTGATTGGCGCCGTGCAGTAGAGCTCCCTGATCGTGCGCTATCGTGGATAGCTCCCCTATAGGCATAATGGACCCCGTCTCGTTGTTCGCTAGCATGACCGTCACGAGGACAGTCGTGACGACAACTTCGGTCTGCACATCCTCGACCAGAACGCGACCGTTGGAATCTACGGGGACTCGAATGACCTCATATCCTTCTTCCTCGAGTCTGTCACAGGGGCGGGCGATCGCCGGATGCTCGACCTTGGAAGTCACGATTCGACGCCTTCCGCCTGTATCCGCCTTAACCGATCCGAAGACCGCAAGGTTGTTGGATTCGGTTCCTCCCGACGTGAAGATGACCTCATCAGCTTCGCAGCCGATGAGCGAAGCAACCTGTTGCCGAGCGTTGTCGATCGCCTTCCTCGCCTCCCGGCCGTATGGATGAGCGCTGGACGGATTGCCGAATGAACCCCGCATCCATGGCAGCATGGCGTCGAGCACCGCCGGGTCTATCGGAGTTGTCGCATTGTGGTCGAGATAGATTGGGTTATCCATTTCTTCCTCCCCTCTCCGCTATAGCCTTCAGGAGACCGGCACTTCGACAGGTAATCCCGACTCCCGCCACTCGGGGTATCCTTCGGCGAGGCGAACGGCCTTCCGCCCGTTGCGGCGGAGCAGTCGAATCGCCTCCGCGGCGAGAACGCAGTAGGGGCCGCGACAGTAGGCCACTACCTCCCGGCCTAGGGGGATTTGCGCGAGATGGCTCTCGAGCTCCTCAAGGGGAATGGAAACCGCCCCGGCGATGTGCCCCGACTCGTATTCGATGGCGGGTCTCACGTCCAGGACGATGACTTCGCCGTTTCTCGCCCGTGCGATCAGGTCCTTTCGGCCGATCGGAGCCATCCCATCGGCGCCTTCAAAGTAGGTCCTCGCGACGCGTTCAAGCTCGGCGATCGTCTTCTCGGCGACATGCCGCAGAGCATGGAATCCCGCCTCGACCTCAGGCCCTGCGAGCCGGTAGAAAACCTGCAATCCTTCCTTACGGGCGTGGACGAGCCCCGCCCCCTTGAGGACTTGAAGATGGCGGGAGGTGTTGGCGATGCTGAGTCCAGCCTCCTGGGCGAGACCTTCGACATGGCGCTCTCCCTGGGCCAGGATGTCGATGATCTCGATGCGCTTGGGGCTCCCGAAGGCCGACGCCACGCGTGCGAGCTGCTCGTAGACCGTATCTTTGAATTCTCGACCATTCATTGCACGGAGGTCGCAATCACTGGTCCCAGGTCGCGAGCCCGATCTTCTCGTTGGGGCTGCTTCCGGAAAGGTACCACATGGAAAGCTTGTTGTTCTGCAAGATCACCGTGGGGACGAAGGGTCCCTGTGCATCCCAACTGCCGGAGCTTCCCACATCGAGGACGGGGTTGTTCGCCCAACGTGTCCAAGTTATTCCGTCGGGAGAGGTCGCCATGCCGATACGGTAGGTTCCGGAGCTGTCGATGCCGCTGTACCACATGTAGAACGTTCCCCCGACCTGGATCACCGTCGGGGACTCGACCCAGGAATCATCCCAGGAGCCGGATGTGCCGACACGGAGCACCGGATTGCCCGAGTACTTGGTCCAGGTTATCCCGTCCGGTGAAGTGGCCAGGCCAATTTGCATTCCTACGGGGGGATTTGGCCGAGGATTGGCATCGGTCTGGAAGACATAGCCTCCGTACCACATGTAGTAGGTTGACCCCACCTTGAGCACGGTCGGCGTTTCGGCGCCGCCCGAGTCCCAACCCGTTGCGCTCTCGTATAAGACCGGGTTCGTGGGGGAAGGGGCCTCTGTCCAGGTGACACCGTCGGGCGAGGTGAGGTATTGAATGCGCACGATGACGTCCGTCGCCAGATGATACGTACCGTTAGGATCATTTCCGCCGCCTGAGGTCCACATTTTGTAGAGCCCGGCGTCGGAATCGTAGATCACGCAGGGATCGCCGATTGCCGCGTAATTCCAACTGTCTGTATGAGTCGAATATACGGGATTGTTTGGATAGCGCGTAAATCCGGTGGGGGTGGGAGTGTTTGGACCTAAGGCCGACTTGCAGCCCCCGAGTACGAGAAGCGTCAAAAGGCAAGGATAGATGATAACCGACCGAATAGTGCGAGATGCGCCTTGTGAGAAGTAGTCACCATTGATCCGATATTTCCCAGATGCCCTACCATTTGTGCCAGTCATAGGGATTCCCTTGCCTTCAGCCACGATTTTGCAATGACATAGCTCGTCGGTCGAGACAGTTTCCATCTCAGAACCCTCCTCCGATGCCTTTGCCCGCTCGATGTTCATGCCATTCTCCCAGGATTACTGACCCGGCAATAAAACAGTTGACGTGAGCATCGAAAAAGGGCCGCAGGGCTAAGCCCTTTTTCGATGCGATGACAGCTTTTCAATTGCCGGGTCAGTAAGCCAATGTCCTTCTTACGCCGAGGACGAGGATGTACGTCAACGTGGATGTTTTTCGCATCCTTACTCTCCCACACCGGCTCGATGGGGAGAGCGACGAGGGCTGCGACTCACTATGGGCGAGCGCAGCGTTGCGCGAGGCCCCGCCCTGTCTGCTTGTCGATAATCCGAACGTAGAGAATTGAGGTTCCTGTCTTGGTTGGACGGTTGAAGAAGGTGAAAAAAAACCGGCTATCTTTGGGTCTTGTTTTGGAACCCATGGTACGCCTCCCCAGAAAGTCACAATGACTTTCTGAGGTTTAGCATACCCCGTAAATCATTATGGGCGGTGCAAGAGTCGAACTTGCGACCCCCAGCGTGTCATACTGGTGCTCTAGCCAACTGAGCTAACCGCCCGAACCGTATAACGCGCCGGCCTGGCCGGCGGGACACATGCGCACGCCACACAGCGCGCGTGCCAACGTTTATAGCAGGCTGAGCCTCCGCATGTCAAGCTGGAACTCCGCATCGCGAATGTCCCTGCGCACATCGTCAGGCTGTTCAGTGGGATAAGCGAACCTTATGGGCGCCCGGTGAAAAGCCCGCCCTCAGCTCCGTTCCCGGATGGCGACGTTGATCTCTATCTTGCCCTGCGGAGTCTCCATGGGAACGATGAGGGCTTCGACGTCGGCGCTCGAGACCTCCATGTTCTCCCCGGTGAAAATCGCCGGCGGAGTGAGATCGAAGCGGAAGCCGAGATCGTGCAGCTTGGTCACGGCCTGGGCGGTGATCATGTTGGCGAGCTCCGTGATCGTGGCCTTGACGAGATCGTCCATTTCCTTGAGCTCTTCGCCGTTCATCGCGGAGGCGATCCGGAGGGCGGCGGATTTGTCCATATCGAAGAGGACGCGCCCCTCGACGTCGCCGGCGAGCCCCACGATTGCGGCCACGCCCATGACCGGCATCGATGTCGACTTGAGGTACAATTCCCCCCGTCGGACATCGGCTTGAAGAACTTCGCGCAGGACGTTGAAGGCCGCTTCCACGAAGGGATTGATGTATTCGACTCTCATGCCGTTCTCCTCGACGTCCTGCCCCTGCAGGCTCGTTAGTCCTTGCGATAGGCCGAAACGGCCTCCGAAGCGATCGCCGTCCAGCCCTCGCCCATGCGTTCGTTGGATCCCGCGAGCACGACGCCGTTCGGCTTCAATTTCTCGCCGAAATCGACCACTAGCCGCTTCTGGTCGAGCGGCGGCATGAACGACAGGACGTCCCGACAGAGAATGAGATCGAGCGGCGGGAGCGGGCTGGCGTTCATGATGTCGTGAAATTCGAAAAAGATGGAGTCACGTATGGTCTGGACGAAGGACAGGCCGTTGCGGCCCTTCGCGAGGAATTCGGCATAGTAGTCGGGAACGTTTTCGGGGAAGATCATGTTCGGCGCCATGGAGATGGCCAGAAGGTCGGAATCGTTGGCCCAGATTTTCACCCGGGATTCGGGATAGCGGCGGCGCATCACGCAGGCCAGCGACCATGTCTCGTAACCCTTGCCGCAGCCGGGATTCCATACGTTGATGTTCTTGGCCTCGACATCGGGGAGAACCGCCTCGACCGCGTGCGCGTAGGCGTCGTCCCAGAGGACACTCGTGCTGGGAGACCAGAAGCCTTCGAGGAACTGGTCGGCCTCCGACGCTTCGCGGAGTTGCAGATCCTCGCCTTTCCGCTGCTCTTTCCACTCCGTGAAGCGCTTGTCGAACCAGGCCGAGTTGATCGCGCCGACGTGGAAAGCGCGGAACGCCGAAAGCGTCTCCTTGACGAAGGATGCGGCGACGTCGCCACCTGCGGCTTCGGCGCTGCGCGCTTCGCGCTCCATCTGCTCGCGCTCTTCGCGCGCGTCGAAGGCCGCGTTCTGCGCCGGCGCTTCCGCGCGCTCGAGCGTGAAAATCCTTTCGACGTCGAGGATGATGTAGAGCTTGCCGGCGTTCTCGACGATGCCCTTTATGTATTTGACGTTGATGTCGCCGAAGATGGGGTGGGGAGGCTGAACCGACGCCGAGGATATGCCGACGACCTTGTCGATGCCGTCCACTATCACTCCGAACACGTGCTCGTCGAGCTTGAGAATTATGAGGCTTTCGAGCGCGTCCTCCTGTTTCCGCTCGGCCGGAAGATGGAAGAAGATCCGAAGATCGATCACCGAGATGATCTCGCCGCGCAGGTTGTAGACGCCGCGGACGAAAGGAGCGGCGTTGGGAACGTAGGTGAAGCGCCCCGCCTTCGCGATCTCCTTCACGCTCATGATGTCGATGCCGTATTCTTTGCCGGCGAGCGAGAAAGTCACCATCTTGAAGTCGACCTTGTCCGCTTTCTTGGCCGTCTCGGTCGCTTCGGCCCTCGTGTGCTGCTCAACAATCTGCGTCGGCATTGCTTTCTCCTGGGCTAGCGGATCGTCGCCTCGAGGCGACGCCGTTCTTCGAGCTCACGCTTCAGGCCGAGCTCTAGAAGCTGGCTCACGTCGATGATGAGGCAAACCGAACCGTCGCCGAGGATGGAGGCTCCGGCGATGCCGGGCGACTGCGTGTACTGGTCGCGAAGCGGCTTTATGACCACGTCCTCCTCCCCGATGAGGGAATCCACCATGAGGCCGACGCGCTTGTCGGCGGTGCCGACGATGACGACGAAGTGATAGTCGCGCTGCTCGCTCGTCTGTATCCGGAAGAGCCTGTTCAACCTGAGAAGGGCGACGACGTCGTTTCTGATGTTGAAGACCTCGTAGTTGTCGATCATCCTGACGTCGCTGGGCTTTATGCGGTGACTCTCGATGACGCTGGTGATCGGGATGGAGTAGACCTCTTTGCCGACGCGCACGAGCAGTCCCTGAATGATGGCCAGAGTGAGGGGGAGCTTGATGGTGAAACGGCTTCCCTTGCCGCGCTGGCTCGAGACGGTGACCGATCCGTTGAGCTTTTCGACCTGGCGCTTCACGACATCGAGCCCGACGCCGCGGCCCGAGATGCTGGTCACCGCCTTGGCCGTCGAGAAACCCGGTTCGAAAATGAGGTTGAAGGCCTCGATCTCGGTGAGGACCTTGCTCGGATGTATGAGTCCCCTCTCGACCGCCCTGGCACGGACGCTCTCGACGTCTATGCCCTTCCCGTCGTCGGCGATCTCTATGACGATCATGTTGCCTTCGTTCGAGGCTTTGAGAAGAACCGTCCCGGCCTCGTTCTTTCCCACCGCGCGCCGCTCCTCGGGACTCTCGATGCCGTGGTCGAGCGCATTGCGCACCGAATGCATGAGGGGGTCCAGGAGATCCTCGATCACGGACTTGTCCAGCTCCGTTTCCTCGCCCTCGATCACGAGTTCGATGCGCTTGTTGAGGGACTTGGAGAGGTCCCGCACGAGCCTGGGGAAACGGCCGAATATCTGGCTGATGGGCACCATGCGGATGCGCATGACGCCCTCCTGGAGCTCGCCGGCGATGCGGCCGAGGTTTTGCGCGGTGGAACGGAATTTGGCGACGTCGGTTTTCAGCTCGGCCTCGAAACCGTCGAACACTTGATAGAGACCGCCGTGCTTTTCGAGCGTCTCCTTCTTTATTTCCTTGGCGGAGCTGCCGGCCTGGATCGCCGCGAGCTGCTCCGGAAGGTCGTCGAAAAGGTCCTTGAGCCCCTCGCGGAAGCGGACCTGGGCCGCCTGGAGCATGCCCATGAGCTCGCCGAACTGGGTCGAAATCTGATTGAATGTCGCCTTGTTGATGACCGTTTCGGAAACGAGGTTGAGAAGATTATCGATGCGCCGGCTGTCTACGCGCAGGACCGAACCGGCCTGAGCCGCGCTTTTGCGGACATCGCCTTCCTTGTGCGCGTCTTCGTCGCGGTTTTCGGCCGCCTTTTCCTTCGCGTCCTCGGCGCCGCCTGCCACGCGGGTGGCTGCGGGAACAGAGGCGCGCGGCGCGGCCGGAGCACGCGGTTCCCGAGCGACGACCTCTTGCTTCGCGGCCGAAGAGCTCCGCGCGGCGTCTTCGACGAAGAGCTCCGTCATGTCGACGTCGAGAACGACGTCGTGGATCATGGCCTTGCGGCGGACCTCATCGGGATCCTTGTCGACCGCGACGAAATACTCGACCTCGGGATAGAAGGCGTCTTCGTACAGCTGTTCGAAATCCGGGACCGTCTTGAGCACCGTCGCGACATCCCGAAGCGCGGCGAAGGCGTGGATGGCGGATACGGTTTTCATGACGTTGTCGGGATTGAAACGTAGCTTTACGAGGAAGATGCGACGCGAAGGGCCCGCGGCCTCGCGCAGCTCGAGCAGCTCGTACTCGCTGATCGAAGAGAAGGCGTCGGACGCGGGAACCGGAGCGACCGACTTCGCGCCCCCGAAGGAGGTCGAAGCGGAGAGTGGGCGGGGAGAAGGGGTCGCCGGAGACGCAGCGCGGAGCGCCGTCTTCGCCTCGGCGGGAAGAAAGGACGCCAGAGAGGACTTGAGGCCGGAGATGTCGCCCCTATAGATCTCGGAAGAGGCTCGAGCGTCGAGCATCGCCTTTATCACGTCTATCGACGCGAGAAGCGCGTCGATAGACGGCTCGGTGACGGTCGCCTGACCCGAACGGATGCCGTCGAGCACATCCTCGACGAGATGGGTGAATTCCGCGAGCTCGGTCATCTCGACCGTGGCGGCGCCTCCCTTCAGGGTATGCGCCGCGCGAAAAATCTCGTCGATCGCATCGTGATTGCCGGGATCGTTCTCGAGAACCAGGACGCTCTGCTCGAGAGTCTCCACCTGACCGTTGGCCTCGGCGAAGAAGTCCTTCAAGAGTTCCTCGTTGTTAGGGTCGAGGTAGTCGCTCATCGTGCTTAGAGCATTATATAGATGGCAGTTTCCGTCAAGGCCGAAATCGGCACTGCGCGAGGACGGGCTTTGGGCTCGATCCCCGCCGTTTCCGTCCGATAATCATATGACGCCGCGCCTTCGGAGCGGTCCGACGTCGAAATTGCCCTTGCCGACGATCGTCGAGGAGTCAGAGCGATGACCACTCGCGCCCCAGCCCTACGCTTCGCTTTTTCCGCCCTGATCCTGGCCGCGGGTTCCCTCGTCCAAGCGGCGAATTTCGCGGTAAACAGCCTCGAACTGGTCACGCACGGTGCGGTGGATCCCTCGAGCGGTCTCTTCACGGCGAGCACCTATCTCGATTACGAACTCGATTTGAATGGAGGAGACAAGTTATCCGCTCTCCTCCGCCTCGATTTTCTGAACGGCGACCTGGAAAGCGCCATTCCGACCTCGAATCCCCCGTTGAATTGGCTGCCCGGCAACCTCTATCCCCAGTTCGAGACCGCGGCGGTCACCGCAAAGGACATGTTCGGGCTGCCCGTGGACGCGACCTATTTCGTCGGCTATCTCGACGCCTTCTGTTCCGGGGACGAGTTCGTTCCGCTCTTCGGAGCCGCGCCCTTCGCAACCGAGCTCCGCGGCCCCATGATCTACCCGAGCGGTATCGGCGACAATCCGAACCGGTACTGGGATGGGATACACGCGACCAACGGTACGGGGTTCCGTCTGGGAACGTCGCCCAGACTTTCCGACAATTTCGTCTCGTATCTGTATATGTACCAGGACCTGGACATCGGTCCGGGTTCCTGGTCGAGCGATCTGCGGGCTCTCGTGAACTTCGAACGGGTCAAGCTAGAGGTTTTCGCCGGTGCCACGGTGACGCCGGGCTATTCGGACGGCCTCTATCGCAGCGGGCTCATGTTCTACGCGACCTCGGGAGACGTCGGAGAGTTCTTCGCCCAGGTCGGAGTGCCTCACTGGGACCCGACGGCGAGTTTCTCCGTGGACGATATCTTCCTGCTTTTCGAGCCGCGTATGAATTTCGCCTTCGGCAGCCTCACGCTCACCGTCTTCTACCATCCGGCCTACTACCGGCAGCAGCCCACGAACGAGGACGGCGCCATGGACGCGGCGCTGGATCTGCGCTTCGGCAGAATCGCTCAGAGCGGAAGCCAATGGGGGATGCAGGGACTGCTCGAGTTCAGGCCCCTCACCACGGATCCGACTCTCGTTCCTACATTGACGGCGCTCGCCTCCCCGTATTATTCGATTATCGGCGGCGGAGTCGAGTGGGACTTCAAGCTCAGCCTGCAGCTTCTCCCGATACCCTCCGCAATCTATGACATATTTCAGCCCTTCGTGGGGCTGAAGACTTCGTTCTAGGAGATCGCGGTGCCCAGACTAACCACAGCCTTCTTATTCGCCGCCATCCTGCTCTTCGCCACGGTCTCCTCGCCGGCGATCGAGATAGGCGTCGAGGGCGTGGCGACCAATCTGTTTTTCCCCTGGACCGAAAGCAATGCCACGCCTCCTTCGGTCGGCGCTTTCCCCGCCACCAATTACTTCTGGGGCGGCGAAGCCTGGGCCTCCGCTCCCATAGGAATCGACGGAACGGTGAAAGTTTCCTACCTGCGCGACCCCGTCCTCAGGAATCTCGTGACCGGGACCGTCACCTTCGAGCGCGGCATCGCTAAGATCTCGGCCGGCCCCCTCATCGGATTCTTCAATTCGACCGCGATTCCCCTTTCCGCGGGTCTCACCGCCATGGTCGAGCTCCGCTGGCCCGGGATCGCCTACGTTTCCGTGCGTTCGGAAGGAGGGCTCGCGGTCGGTTTGCTGCAACTGCCCGACGACCCCCAGGCCATGACGGAGCTGGCGGCGGGCTTCTATGTTCCGAACGCGATCGTTTCGGGACTGGTTTCGGTCAAGCGATTCAGCGATCAGGTCGACGGATACCTCATTACCGATACGGCCACCCGTTACGCCCTTACGATGGATATCTTCAAGAAGTACGTTCCCTATAGAGTGCTCCTTACCGCGGGTTACGAACTCCGTTCCAAGTTCTTCGCCGTGTCCGACGAGACCGATTCCCTCGGTTCCATAATCTTCGGGGCCAAGATCACGACACGGGTGGCTCGAGGCTACAGCGTCAGCGCCGACATCGAGTCCGCCATGTACACCTTCGGTCTCGACAACCTCGTGAACAGGGGCCCCGGCGATTCCGCCTTCATGTTCTCCGTCGGCCTGGGCCTGGTGATCGACCTCGAAAAGCTGCGGGCGGGCCCTGATCAGGCGTCGGAGGAAGAGCCCGGCGCGATCTCCAAACCTCGATAGCCGTGCCTCCCGATGGCCTAAATCCGGCAAGATCGCCTATCCTCCTTCCATGGACCGTGGGAAACGGCAGGAGGAAACCGTGAAGGATCCGGAATCCCGATTCATCAAGAGCTTCGGATCGCTCTTCCCCGAACGCGAGTGGCCAGCCGCCCAGCTCAGAGCGCTCCTCGACTCGTTCCATTACCGCGAATTGAAGGCGGGAACGGTGCTCATGCGGGAGGGCGAGGTCTGCCCCGCGGTGCCTTTCGTCCTCGATGGGGCTATTCGTGTATTCAAGACCGCGGAGACCGGCCGCGAGATTACACTCTATCGCGTGACGGCCGGCGAAAGCTGCATTTTGAGCTCGGGATGCGCGACCGGTATCGATGCCTTCCCCGCCACGGCCGTAGCCGAGGAGAAAACCGAGGCCGCGTTTGTTTTGGCCGCCACGATTCGCCGACTCTTCGCCGAAGGCTCGACCTTCCGCGATTTCGTTCTGGGACAATATTCCCGAAGAATGGCCGAAGTCATCGAGCTGGTCGAAGAGGTGGCCTTTCGCCACGTCGATCAAAGGCTCAAGGAATGGATATCCGCACGCAGGGACGAGGCCGGCGGCGACCTGGTGCGCACGACGCACCAGATAATCGCCGACCAGCTGGGCACCTCCCGTGAAGTCGTCAGTCGCATCCTGAAGGATTGGGAGGAGCGCGGCTGCCTGCGCATCGCCCGCGGCGAAATTCGAGTGCTTCCGCCTTTCGAATCGCTCCGAGTGTGACGGCCATCACAGAATTGGAGCCCGTCTCTGGATATTTTTATCGAGTAATTCGGCGCGGATGCGCGTGGATCATCGATCATAATTTCAGGCACGGAGGAGTGGGCATGGGCACCAAATTGTTGATAGTGGGCGGAGTGGCCGGCGGAGCCACCGCGGCCGCGCGGGCCCGACGCCTCAGCGAAGACGCCGAGATTACGATCCTGGAGCGGGGACCCTACGTCTCCTTCGCCAATTGCGGGCTTCCTTACTATGTCTCCCGAGCGATCGCCAAACGCTCCAAGTTGCTCCTGCAGACGCCCGAGGGTTTCGACAGCCGCTACAACATCAAGGTTTTGGTCGAAACCGAAGCGGTCGAGATCGACCGCAAGGGCAAGCGTGTCCGTGCGCGCGGCCCCGAGGGAGAGAGCTGGATCGAGTACGACAGGCTCATCCTGGCCCAGGGCGGAAACCCCGTGGTGCCCCCGGTCCCCGGCGCAGATTCGCCCAACGCCTTCAAACTCTGGACGATCCCCGACATGGATCGGATAAGCAAGTTCCTCGACGAGGAAAAGCCGGAGAGCGTCGTCGTGGCGGGAGGCGGCTTCATCGGTCTGGAGATGGCCGAAGCCTTTCGCGAACGTGGACTCGAAACGACCCTCGTCGAGCTCCTGCCCCGGCTCATGTCCGTCATGGATCCCGAATTCGGTACCATGATCGCTGCGAAACTGGAATCGCAGGGCGTGCGAGTGAGAACCGCCGTAGGTGTCAAGGCGGTGCATTCATCCTCGCACGAGGTCGAACTGAGCGACGGCTCGCGCATTCCCGGCGACATGGTGCTCTTCTCGGTCGGCGTCCGGCCCGAGCTGGCTCTGGCCAAGGCCGCCGGGCTCGCCATAGGTCCCTCGGGCGGACTTCAGGTCGATGAGCGGCTCCTCAGCTCCGATCCGGACATCTACGCTGCCGGCGATATGGTGGAAGTCCTGCACCTCGTTTCCGGAAAAAAAGTGCGCATTCCCCTGGCCGGCCCGGCGAATCGCCAGGGGCGTATCGCCGCGACGAACGCCCTCGGCGGGAGCATGAAGTATAAGGGTGCCCTGGGCACGAGCGTCGTCAAAATCTTCGACGCCACGGCAGCCTCCACCGGCCTCTCCGAGGCGGCGGCACGGGAGGCAGGCTTCGATGCCGGCAGCGCGAGCATCTTCAAAGACCATCACGCGACCTATTACCCGGGTTACAAAGAGATAGCGCTCAAGCTGGTCTACGACCGGAAGAACGGCCGGCTTCTCGGAGGCCAGGCCTTCGGCGAAGAGGGAGTGGAGAAGCGCATAGACGTCCTGGCCACCGCGCTCTCGGGACGCATGACGCTCTCGGACCTGGCGGAGCTCGATCTAGCCTACGCTCCCCCCTACTCTTCCGCCAACGATCCCGTCAATGTCGCCGCGATGGTCGGCCTCAACGATCTGAGCGGATACAGCCCTCTCGAAACCGCGGCCCGACTCAAGGCGGTGCTCGCGACGGCGGGCGGCGGGCTGGTCCTCGACGTGCGCAACCGAGTCGAGTACGACGAAGGACATATCGCCGGCTCGCTCAACCTGCCTCTCGACGAGCTGCGTTTCTCGCTCGACGAAGTGCCGCGGGGCAGGCGCATCCACGTCATGGATCGCACGGGCTTCCGCGGGCACCTCGCGCTTCGCATCCTCAGGGAACACGGCTACGACGAGGTCTTCAACCTGAGCGGGGGCTACATGAGCGTCGTGGCCGAAGGCGGCTTTGCTATAGAAACCGCCGATTGAAAGGTTTTGGGGCGAGTTCGACCTATACGCTCATACGCTACCTGCGATGCATGCGGCACGCGCGAGCAAGTTATACGAAGGAGAAATCAAGATGGCACATTCCAGCGTCAAAGACATGATCAAGGCGGGGGCGCTCATCGTCGACGTCCGCACGCCGGACGAGTTCGCCGACGGAGCCTATCCCAAGGCGATCAACGTTCCCCTCTCCGTGCTTCCCGCGAAGCTCGACAAGCTCGGTCCCAAGGATGGGGCCATCGTCCTGTACTGTCTCTCCGGCGCCCGAAGCGCCCAGGCCGCGCGCTTGCTCCAGAAGGCGGGCTTCACGAACGTCATCAACGCAGGCGGTCTCGACGATATGCCCGACTGAGAGGCGCGGGAGAGCGGCGCGGCTTCGCATTTGCTCCGGTTTCTTCGAAACCGTGCGCAAATGCCGCAGTCTATGGTAGCTCTTTCAAAATGCATCCGCGTTTTGAAGGAGCCTCCAGTAAGCTGCCTTTGGGGACAGCCCTTATGCCGGAGGCCGCAGCGGCGGTTTTCGTATCAACAGCCGCTCCATCGCGAGGCCCTCGAGCGTCTCCCCACCCTTCGAAATGGTGCGGAGGATGAGAGCATAGCTCCCCTCCGCCAGGGCCGCTGGCACGCCGGCGATCAGCGACGAGGGCAGGACCTGCACGTAGGCCTTGGCACGCGTCAGCCTCCCCGCTTCGTCCCCGAAGAATAGACCCAGGTCTTCGTTCGAGGGATCGAACTTCATGCGCCGGCCCGATATCCGCAGCAGCCCGCCGGCCTCGACTTCGCTCCCCGAGGGCAGGGCGGAGGCGGACCGCAGCCACGGCGAGCGGCGGTCCCCCTCCCGGTCGCGGACGCATCGGATCGCGGCCAGGGCCTTCTTCTCGATCGCCGGGTCCAGGCGAAAATCGATGCGGAGCTCGTGGCCCGAGTCGGGGTTCTTCGGGAGGAAGGGATCGCCCGAAGAGTTGAACCTGCCCCTGGCCACGGGCAGGGCGGCGCCGAGCGGCGTCTTCACATAGCAGCCTTCGGCGAGGAGGCGGCCGAGCTCCTCCCGGGCCAGCTGAAAAACCGCGATGATGTCGGTCATGGAGAGGGTCGTCCTCCCCGCGGCCATGCGGTCCATGAAGGCCTGGCTTTCGACGACCCGGGACCATGAGGCCAGGGCGTAGTAGGGACTCTCGCTCGTCCCAAGGTTGTTCCGCATTGCACGAATGGTCACGGCCATGACAATCTCCCCTCCCGGTTTGTCGCAAGCTTGCCCCGGATATGCAATAAACGCCTCGCGGGTAAGTCGGCGATTGAACGCGGCCAAGTTGGCGGGCGAGATTCGCCAAGTCGGGCGACCGGCGTGACCAAGTTGGACAATGGGCGCGACCAAGTTGGACAATGGGCGCGACCAAGTTGGGCGATCAGCGTGACCAAGTTGGCGAAGGGTTAAGGATGAGAAGTAAAGGCCGAGCCGACCTCAAGGCCGACATGCTCCGTGAGATCGGCTCGGCTGTCAGAACGACTCGAACTCGGCGTCCTGTGCGTCGTTTACGGGGACGATGGCCGTCTTGCCGTCGACGGTCGCGGGTTTGGAACCGGATCCGGGCTTCGCGTCCGCATGGCCTAGGGCGCGGTGGCTCGTTCCTCCTTCGGATAAATGGCCGATCCTCACCTCCCGTCTTTTGCCGGAAACGCCTTCCCCCGCCTTGGCGGTACGGGTGAGCATCTCCTGCGGGAGCTTGAAATAGGTCAGCGTATCCGCCAGCTGCGTGGCCTGGCCGTTGAGCTCCTCGGCCATCGAAGCGAGCTCCTCGGAAGCCGATGCGTTCTGCTGGATCACCGTATCGAGCTGCGTCACCGCCCTGCCGATTTGCTCGACACCGACACTCTGTTCCTTGCTCGCGGAGGATATCTCCTGCACGACTTCGGCCGTACGCTGGATGTCGGGGACCACCGTCTGGATGAGTTTGCCCGCGCTTTCTGCGACCGAAACGCTCTTATACGAAAGCTCGGAGATCTCCTTAGACGCGGCCTGCGAGCGCTCGGCGAGTTTCCGCACTTCGCTGGCGACGACCGCGAAGCCCTTGCCCGCCTCGCCCGCGCGAGCCGCCTCGATCGCCGCGTTGAGGGCGAGGAGATTCGTCTGGCGGGCGATCTCTTCGATGATCCCGATCTTGCCGGCGATGTCCTTCATCGCGGTGACGGTTTGGAGGACCGAGTTCCCTCCGGTCTGGGCATCGCCGGAGCTTTTCCTCGCGATGCCGTCGGCGGCCGAGGCGTTGTCGGCGTTCTGCTTGATCGTGGCGCCCATCTCTTCGACCGAAGAGCTCACCTCTTCGGCGGCGGAGGCCTGCTCCGTCGCGCCCTGGGACAGCTCCTGGGCGGTGATGCTGATCTGCTGGCTTCCCGAGCTTACGTTGTCCGAGGAGCCCATGACGGAGACGACGATGCCCCTGAGGCTCGTCATCATGTCGGCGAAGGAGCGGGCCAGGATACCGACTTCGTCCTTTCGAGTGCGGTGGTGCGCGTCGATGTCCGAGCGGAGATCTCCCTTGGATATCGCGAGCGCGAGTTCCACTGTCTGGCCGAGCGGCTTGGTGATGGACCGCGAGAGAAATATGCCGATGAGGATGGCCGCCACTGTGGCGAGACCGAGGGCGATGAACATGAGGAGGCTAGTCTGCTTCGCGAGCGCAGAGTTCGACTCGGTAGCCGCCTTGGCGGTGTCGAGATTCTGGGCGATCATCGTTTCGAGCGTACCTTGGACCGCGGTGCCGTCCTTTTGCCCTTCCGCCTGTAGTATCACCCGCTCTTCGGCGTCCTGGTTCGCCTTGTCGAGAACAACCAGGCGATCGACCAGATCGGTGAAGGTCTTCCACTCCGCCATGAGATCGTCGTAGTTTTTTTGATCCACTTTATCGTCGCCGATGGTCTCCTTGTACGCGGCGGCGTTGTCGTCGAAGGTCTTCCTCAAGCCGTCTATGGTCCCTCGAGCCGCATCTCCCGCGGCGCCTTGGAACGACGACATGTCCTTGATCGCCAGGAAGACGCGCAGCATCGACTCGGTCATGTACGTGAGATGGGTTATGGGAACCATTTCGCTGTCGTACAAGTCCTTGTCGGCGGCCGCGATCCGGCCGATGCTCGAGACCCCGATGACGCCGACCGCCACGGCTATGAGCGCGACTGCGAGGAAACCGATAATGAGCTTCATCCCGATCTTCATAGTCCCCCTCCTACAATCATGGCTGGAGTCTGGATGGGCGTGAAGGCGGCGAAAATAGCCGCGAGTCGAAGGCCGCAAAAACACGAAAGCCGCTTCTCTACCATCGTCCGGGAGTCCAAAGATTAGAAATTGATTAGTAATAGCCTCAAATATGATGCAATTTAACTTTAGTGCATTGTGGTCAACTGTCAACACGGATGCCTCATTCGCCGCCCGAATGGGTCATCCCGCGCGATCGCCGTCAATCGGAGCGGAGGAGATTGTAGAGCTGGAGCCGGTTCTTGATCCCGGTCTTCTGATAGATCCGATAGAGATGATTTTCCACGGTACGGGGAGAAATGCAGAGCCTGTCCGCGATTTCGCCGCTGCCGAGGCCGGCAAGCAGTCCCGAAAGGACTTCTCTCAGCTGCCCGACGTCCTCCAGGATGATCAGGGGAAGGAGTAGGGCGAGGACGCGGAGCTGCCCGATGACTGTCTTGTAGAGGCTTCGATCCGGCAGGCGCGATTGAAACGCTATGGTGAGCGCAAAGGCTCCGCCGACAAATGCGAACACGAAAACTCTGAGGCATAGCGAAATCGGAGCCGCGACCGCCGAGACGTCGCTCCACTCCGTCGCCACGCGAATGGCCGAAAGGACTGCGACGATCGCCGTCGAGGCATCGAGGAGGATGCGGACGGCCCGCCCCGGCGTCGCGCCGAAGGCCGAAAGAATGAAACGCGGCAGGGCGTGGATGGTAAGTATGGTCCCCGAAGCCATCCAGAGGAGATACATCGGCCCCGGCGGCGGAGAAGAGCGATTGCCGTCGTGCAGGAGACCCGTGATCTGCGACCCCAGAATGCTCAGGGCGAAGCAGACCAGAGCGGTCATGGTGAGGGACAGCCACAGAGACGCCCTCCGCCTGTATGAATCGAAGTAGGCGAGGCACAGGCTCGTCGCCGATGTCGCGATGAGAAGGACCGCTATGGTCGAATAAATGCCCAGAATGATCACACCATAAAAGTGCCACCGCAAGGTTTCTGTGTCTACCGAGCGACGCCTTTTTGTCGGACCCTTCGCCGGCGCAGATCGAGTATCAAAACCCACTGGAATGAGTGTTTTCCCTCATTGTCCGGGAAGTCTCGATTCGGTAGCTTTCCGCGCGAAGGGGGAGCTTGTTCATGGGAAAACATGGTTCGACCGGGACCTTCCCGGGCCGCTTCTTCGTCTTGGTATTTATTCTTTCCCTCCCCTTTTGGCTCCTGGGCGCCCAGTCGGTGCGAAGAGGATGGTATCTCGACCAGAACCTCCAGGGCGGCTATCCGGGCGGCGTCCAGTCGGGGACGCAGCTCTATTACAGAATCCCCCTGAGCGAAAGGTCCGGTATTCTGTGGAAGCCGACCAAGATCGATCTTGGTCTGTCGAACGAGCTGGCGCCCGCCTTCGATTTCTTCGGTGCCTTCGTCGATATCGAACCGATCGCCTTCTTCGATCTGGCCCTCTCCGCCCAGGCGCAAGACTACTTCAAGGCTCTCGGTTACGGCTTCCACGACATGGCCGGCTACCAATCGGCCTTCGACAGTTCCACCCTCGACGGCCTCTCCTCGAAGAACACGTCCGGCTGCTTGCTCTCAGCCTCTCCGACGCTCAAGCTCGCCCTCGGCCCGGTCGTCGCGGCGGATACCTTGAATATCTACTACTTCTTGGTCGACGGCGGGGAAGGGTATTTCTACGAGGCGGAAGCGAACTGCATCCTCGCCAAGAACGGCGTGGAGCTGTCCAACCAGGCCTACCTCCTCTTCACTCTCGGCCCCGGCCTCATGCTGGGCGTCAACGATTCGCTCCTCCACGTTCCCGCCTCGGGGTATGAATCCCAGGCAATCCATGCGATGGGCGTATTCGACTCGAAGTTAGACGAGAAGATTTCGCTGTATTCTGCCGTGATGGTCGGCTTGTACGTCGAGGACCGCTATTACGACCACGAGATTCACGCGGCCGGCACGATCGGCCTCACGTTGGCCTTGTGAATGGCGTCTTTGCGATCGATGCCGGGGAGCGAGCGGGATGACTGAACGCCGATGCTTTCGCCTCTGCTTGTGGCTGATCGTCCTCGGGCTTCTGCCCTTCGATGCGGGCGCGCGCATCGAGGGCGGCTCGACCGGCTACAAGGCCATAGACGCATACATCGCGGCACAGATGAGATCGGCGCGCATTCCCGGACTTGCGGTCGCAATCGTCAAAGGAGACGAAGTCGCCTATCTCAAAGGCTACGGCCGGGCGGATCCGTCGGGTCGGCCGGCGACTCCCGAGACTCCGTTCATGATCGGCTCGATATCGAAGCCCTTCACCGCCCTCGCCGTGATGCAATTGCTCGAGTCCGGCAAAGTGAACCTGGATGCGCCGGTTCGTACGTATCTTCCATGGTTCAGGATGAAGGAGCAGGCGGAGTCGGACGGAATAACCCTGCGGCAGCTACTCACCATGACCGGCGGCATTCCCCAAGAGCAGACCCTGGTGACATGGACCTGGCCCGAGAAGGACCAGACCATCGAAGGCCATGTTCGGTATCTCGCGAACGTGATGCCCAGCGGGCCGGCAGGACAGTCGTTTCATTACTCCAATTCCGACTATGTCGTATTGGGAGCGGTCATCCAGGCGGTGTCCGGCCTGTCATATGAAGAGTACGTGAAAATGAATATTTTCGTTCCCCTCGACATGGAGCATAGCTACGCTTCGCAGGACGAAGCTATGAAGCACGGCATGGCGGAAGGCTATCGTTGGTGGTTCGGTTTCCCGGCCGCAGCCAGGCTGCCTTTCATTCGCAGTAATCTCCCCGCCGGAGGCCTGATATGCAGCGCCCAAGACATGGCTCATTTCCTGATCGCTCAGATGAATCGAGGGCGATACCGAAACGCCTCCGTACTCTCGCCCGCCGGCATCGCCGAGATGCAGGCCCTTCCCTTCCCGAATACGTATGGCCTGGGATGGGAGTTCACCGAGGCGAATGGACGCGTACTCGTCGATCACGACGGCGGAACCGCCAACTTCCAGGCCTCCATGTTTTTCGATGCGCGGAATCGAATCGGCGTATTCATCGCAGCCAACGTGGTGAATGCCTTGGACACTTTCTCCTCTCCCTCCGGCGCGTCGCCGCTCGACGGCCCGACGGTCCGAGCCATGGCCGAAAGCGTACTGTGCATGGTTACGAACGAACCGCCGCCCCGGCAGGGACCGGGGATACGAAAGCTGAGCCTGATCTTCGATTCGGCGATCCTGGCCATGACAGCGGCACTGATCGTCTCCATAAGTAGAATGCCGGCGCGAAAGAAAAGGCTGTGGGAGCGCGGGATCCCTCATGGATCGAGAGCCGTCCGGCGATACTGCTCGATCGCGGCTCTATATTTCATATGGCCGCTCTCGGTCTTGTACCTTACCTTCGAAGTCCCGGCCTACGAGGTGAACATGATGATGTACCAGCCCGACCTGGGCTATTGGCTGGCGGCAGTCGCCGGAATTGTTCTATCGGAAGGACTGTACGAAATGCTTCACTTGGCGCATGTCTCGAGCAGACGCTTTGGAGTCGCGGATGCTTCACATGAATGACGGATGCAATACGGACCGGACGGAACACGGGATGGCCCTTCGTAAGAAATTCTTCATGTAGTTGTCAGAAATTGCCGGGCTCTTCCGTGGTATTTTTCGATTGAGAGGGATTTCGGGGAAACGATGGAGAACCAACTCTTCCGATTGCACTTCGGATATCTCTTCTATCAAGGGCAGGTCAATTCTATCCGTGAGGTGAATCCATGAAAAAGATCAATCGCTTATTCATGATTTCGCTGTTCATTCTTTCTCTCTTCGCGGCCATGGCCCAGCAATCTGCCGCGCCGGCTTCTTCTCCGGCGGCCGATCTTTTGAAGCTGGCGGCGGCGGGTGTGGGAGATCAGGTCCTGCTCGCCTATGTGCAGAATTCCAAGGAACCTTTCCATCTCTCGGCCGACGACATCATTTCGCTTACGAACGCCAGGGTCGGATCGTCCGTCATCCAGGCGATATTGAACCACGACGCATCCATGCCCTCATCTTTCCAGCCGACGACTTCGTCGGCTCTGGCGGCAGCGGCGGCCCCCGCACCTGTGGTAGCTCCGCCAACTGCGACAGCTCCAGCCTCTCAGTCCGCTGCGCCCTTGAATCCTGATCCGAGCGCCCCTCCGGCGCCCCTGGTCGAAGCCGTCCCGGTGGCCCCGGGGCCGGGATATGAATGGGTGCCGGGCCATTGGGCCTGGAACGACGGTTGGGTCTGGATGTACGGCAGCTGGGTCCTGCCGGGCTATTGGGGGTGGGGAGGCTGGCACCGCCGCTGGAGATAGGATGGCGTTCCGGACTCGACCGCGCTATAGTCAGGGCCTGATGCGATTGAAGTGTTTCGTCTTGGCCATGGCGCTCTCCTCCGCCGGATATCTCGGCGCGCTCGGCCCGATAACGGCAATTCAAATGGACCTGGGTGTCGTCACGGCGCTCAATCTCGATCCGGCCACGACTGCGGGCTCCAGCAGCCTCATCACGAACATCCTCGGTGTAGGAATCACCCTGCCTTTCGAGCCCGGCTCGCGATGGTCTTTCGTGCCTACGGCGGACCTCTACGCGGCCAACTTCGGGCTCGTGAACGGCAAGGCCGTAGCCGTCGACATCGGCGACCGGGAGGCCTACGTGGTCGGCGCGCTCCTCGACGCCCCGGTCGTATACAGCTTCGACTTGAGACCGCCCTGGAAGGTGACGGCCGGAGCCGGGCTCGCGATCAACGCGCGTTACGGCTTCATGGCGGTCAGTGACGCCTCTTCCTCGGACGTCGCCGCGATAAACAGCTATTTCTGGAGTCAGGGCCGCTTCATCATGCCCAGCACCCAGGCCAGCGTGTTCTACAGCCTGACGCGCCACCTCGACTTCGGATTCACGGCGCTGGCCTATTGGCCGATATTCAATCTTTGGGCGGGCACCGGACTTTCGTTCTTCGACCAGGGCATATTCGGCGGCAGGCTCGACCTCCGCTATCTCTACTAAGCCCTACCGAGCCCGGGAGCGACTTTGAAAATTGCAATTTTCGTCGCAATTGCGATCGGAATTTCCATTTTTGTCCTCCATCCGGAAGCTGCCCAGGACCTGCCGCGGATAGGCTGGTCGAACGGACCTTTCGACGCCGTTCTCTACCCTTCGCTCGATGTGGGCACTCATTTCAATCGTGTCGGTTTCCTCTTGCGCGATATGGGCCGGTTCGAGACTTCCGGACTTTCCTGGGGCATCGGAGCTTTCGTATCCGGGAAAGCGGCGGCCAGCACGATCGGCATAACGGGACCAGGGGTCCAGACCTCTTTCGGCTTCGATGCACTTCTCGGTTTCGGTCCGCCGTCTTCGGCTCCGGCGCCGTGGACAGACTTCGAAGTGCGACGGAGCAGGGAGATACGCTACGAATGGATCTCGTACTGGGATACATGGGGTACGGCACAGTTCAACGGTCGCTTCGAGTACGTCTGGGTCAAGGGTAAGCACTCTTTCGGCGTCGAAATGCAGGACGACCTTTTCAGTCCGCCGTTTCGCGACGAGTTTCGGACCGGCGCGGCGGAGGCGAGCTACGGATTCGACTGGAACGGCGTCGGCTCCGCGGTTGGGCTGGGAATGAAGTTATGGACAGGTTCGACCTACGGCCATGGCCAGTTCTATCGCGGCCAGGTGATCTTCATGAACACTGCGCTGCCCGGCGTCGACGATTCGGCCGGAGTGCTCTACGTCGCCTTCCGGCGGGGTGCGATCAGGCTGGAGTTGGGATGGGACTCCGAAGGCATTCGAAATGTCATCCAGAATGGTCTTCACTGGATCATCGACGACGGCATGGTTCCCCTCGTCGACAGACCGGACAGGCCCTATGTCTTGTTGACGCTATACCCGGACGGCGACCTGTACTGAGAAGACTCCGCTTCGAAGCCTTGCAAAGCGCTACGACGCTTGGTTGGAAGCAAATACGATCAGGTCTCGGGGGCCATATAGGTCGGGATCACTGATCGGGCCGGAATTGTGGGAATAAAGCAGGTTCCATCTTCGGATCTCCGCCGCGACAACATCGTATAGCCGTCCCAGCGTGAGCTTGTCGCCGTAATCCAAGCCGGCTCGCCCGCGAATCGCCTTCGAGACGGCCTCGCTGAAGCTGCCTGTCTTTGAATACCATCTTTCCAGGATCGGACCCTTGGTACCGGTGATCGCGAAAATTCGCGTGCTCTTATGATAGGCGAGAACATCCGTGAAGACTCCTGAATAACAGGAATCGAGTATAAGGAGGATTTTTCCTCTGCTCCTCGCCTCCAGCATCTCATAGAGATCATCGAATGACGTGCAATCATTCAGAACGAGTCCTTCGGAGGAGCCATGAGAGGCGATGTAAGCGACCGTGAGTGAATCTGCCGAGTCAAATCGGGTTATTTCTCGGACAAGATCATCGCACGTTTCGCCCCCCCCGATGACCGTCGAGAACTTTTTCCCTTCAATCTTGATCGATCTGGCCGCAGCATTGAAATCGCGTACAGCGGCAGAAAGGTGCGTGAATGACTCGTTGGACTGCGGAGGTTGATAATCGTTCAAGATCGACACAATGTTGACGGATTTCGCGGACTCCAACTCGTGCGAGGTAGGGATGCTGCTGCAGCCGAAGACGGAAAATGCCAGCGCGAGAGCCAAGAGCACATACGATGTCGCGGCGCCGAACTTCAGTGGCCCGGGACCGAACAGGACCGTCACCTTCTACCTGCCATATCAAGGCAAGTATTGTTCTAATTTCTCCAAGATGTCAAGTACTCATTTCAATGGCCGAAATCGGTAGGTGTTTGGTGATATGCGATCAAAATCCAAAAATTTTGCGAAGCCACAAAACCTCGGACGCCCCCGCGAGGGGAGCATCCGAGATCGAATTCCTTTAATTTGGTGACGGGGATCAGAGATTGGACTCGACTATGCTGGATACATCGAGGATACCATCGACGATTTTCCCTCTGACGACGACCGAGAGTCCCATGTCGCGCTTAGTGGCAGAAATCAACTGAGAGGCGAGCTGGTTACCGTGATCATCAAAAGGGAAAAACTTGTAGGTATCCCCCTGCAAAATGCTGATTCCGAATCCCGAGCCGTCGTTGGCGATTTCGGCCGCTTTCGTCAGATCCTGAGGGGCGGTCGTCAAGTCGACATCGCCGCTCTTCATCGCCTGACCGGAGGTCTTATCGACGAGATACCCGCTCCACGTAGGTACGGGCATCGCACCGGAAACTCCCGATGTGTCGTTTGACATGTACGTGTTTTGCATGTCATTTGGCGTATGACCGTTTCCTCCGTATCCTCCTCCGTACCCTCCCATTCCGAACGCCGCAAAGGAAGTGAAACCGAGCATAGCGACCGCTACGGCTAAGATGTATATGAAGCGAAATCGCATAAAACCCTCCTAAACCCAAGATGAAATCAAATTAATTAAGCTTACTCGTTTAGTCAATTAAAAGCATTTCGATATTTCGGGATCGAAAAACTGTAAACACCGCGTCGCACAGGCGGAGATCTATCTCAAATTGGAGAACCTCCAGCCGACCGGTTCATTCAAAGTGCGAGGGGCGGGGAATGCCCTGCTGGCGATGAAACGCTCCCGGCTGAAAGACGGCGTGTGGATCGCTTCGGCCGGAAACATGGGACAGGCGCTCGCCGCTGCGCTGAAACAGGCTCCGGGCAAAAAAGTGGTCTGTATCGTATCGGGTGGGAATATCAGTATAGGGCACCTCACGACCATCTTGCGGGGAGACATGCCGTAGCGAGGATAAAACCGCCGCATCGCTCCGCCTTTCGAACCCGTTTTCTCATACGGATTCTCATAGGATGTTTGGAGCAAGGCGCCGGTTTTCCAGTAGCTTTGTTAAAATATTGTCCTATAAAGCTTTGTCGCTGAGCCGCCCGGGATTCGAACCCGGGACCCACGCCTTAAAAGGGCGTTGCTCTACCTACTGAGCTAGCGGCTCGCGGGAGCTACAGTAGCGGGCCGAACCTCGTATGTCAACCTCAACATGGGCTCAGGTCATGGTACATTCGAACCCCGGCATCAGTACCGGAAATCGATGGTCATGAGCATGTTGTATACGGTCCAGTCGCCTGGATCGAGGCCCAGCTCCGTGCCGTAGACCGCGAAATTGACGGTGAAGATATGGAGATCGATGCCGACGCCGGCGCTGAGAAGGGCGTCCTGAATTCCGGCGCGCAGGTAGAGGATGCTCAGAACCTGCGCCTCGAGACCGAAGGACAGGTTCAGAATGGCATTGCGCGGCACCAGGCTGAAGAGGTCGAGTATATCGCCGTAGTCCATGGCCAAGACCACGGAGTCGAAAACCTGGGCCAAACGTCCGAGGCGGGGCTTCCACATGAGACCGAAGTCCAGATTGGATTTCACATAGGTAAACGCCGGGCTCGATGACGGCGCCTCGTTCTGGAGAAATTGCATCAGGCCGCCAGAATACGTAGTCACCAGAGCAGGACTGTACATGTCGCGCCAGGCCAGGCCCGCCGCGAGGTCCTCGTCGTATGACCAGCGCAGCCCGGTGTCGAGACCGATGCCCGTAGTCATGGTATAGGGATTGTTCAGAAGCTGGGCCGGATCGGAGACGAAGGATGAAATGCTGAGCACGTCGTAGGTCGCCGAGGTCTCGCCGCGTACGAAGCCCTTGGCGGTGACGCCGACATCGAGCGCGTTGCCCTCTCCCAGATCGAAGCGCAGGGCATAGCCTCCCGTCATCAGAACATCTTCGGCCAGGTCCACCTGAATCGAACTGGCGCTGGCCATGTTGAGCACGAAGCGCATATTGTTGAACAAGCCGAACCCGAGTCCGTGATCGACATAGCCGAAAGAAATGGGTCCGGGCAGATCGAAGCCCGAGTGGAGCTTATAGTTGTTCTTCGCGAAGAGGTTCTGCAGAGAGCTCATCGTATCGCCGCCGGTCATGGCGATGTTCAGGAAATCGAAGATCGGGCCGGACGTAGCGAAACCGACCTCCGAAACGAACAGTCGCTTGGGCGCCTCCGCCAAACCCGCCGGATTGACGAGCAGGGCGGAGTAGTCGTCGGTGAGAGCCGCATGAGGGCCTCCCATGGCCAGGCTGCGGCCGTCGGGCGGCGCAAAGGGAGTGATGCCATCGTCCGCACGCGCTCCGGCGAGGGCGCCGAAGAGCAATAGGGTCGTCGTGATGTATCGTAGTCTCATTCGCTCTCCCATCGCATCACGGATGCTGCGACCGACGCAGCTATGTATTCATGAAGCTCGCCAACTGGGTGATCGCACTCGCATCGGCCCCCGGCAGGGCTTTCGCGGCGTTCAGAATGTTTTGTGCCTGCAGAACCTGCGAGCTCCCCTGGTAGGCGGCAAGCGTCGGAGTCGTCGACGCGTTGAGCGTGGTGGGATCGACGCCGGGTGGAAGCAGGGGGCAGCTCGCCGCGATGACGGCGGCGGCCAGTACGTAGTCCGTCTCGTTCACCGCCGAAACGTTCACGGCGGCGGGGTCGGTCGTCGTGGGGTCGAGATAGGCGAGCGCAGTGAGAATCCCAGGGTTGGCCGCCGCCTGAAGCTGACTCACGATCGAGGAAATCTGGCTCGAGCTGGGCGTCTGGCCGCTGGCGAAAGCGTTCAATGCGGTCAGGACCGTCCCTCCCGCATTGCTGGCGACCACGGCCGCCTCGGCCGCCGACTGCTTGAGCGAAGCCAGAGTAGAGGCGTCGGTCGTGTTCGCAATCTCGGTATTCAGGCTCGATACGAGAGCGGAGGCGAGCTGCGTGTCCTGATCCGTCTTGGCCTGGGAGGCGAGGTCCGAAGCCTGGGAAGGACTGAGATTCGAAGGAATGGGAATGGATTTTCTCGCCAATGCCGCGGCCAGGGAGGTCGTGAAAAGCTGCTGGCAGCCGAGGAGGGACAGAGCCGCGAGTGAGAGCGCCGCGAAAGCGGACTTGGACATCCGCATGGAGGACCTCCTAATGGATTATCGGCTCGCAGTCCCGATCGCCCAAATTTTCGGAGTCGAATCGCCGCTCGAAGCAAGATCCGGGACTGCGGGCAATCGACCGGGGTCTGAAACCGGTCGGAGATACAGCGCGAGCGCATCCAGGCCCGTTTCGGGGAATGGTAAGGTGCCGGCTATGCGGCAGCAGACCGCTCTGCCGGAGGGGAGATCCGGCGGAACGCCTTCTATTCGCAGCTTGAGGTAATTGGCCGAGGTACCGAGCCGCAGGGTACCGGTCGCTTCTCTCCGACCCGCGCCCTCGAGCACGACCTCGACATCCGCCCCCGTCCAGCGTTCGGCGTAGGCCGAACGTCCCCCGCGCGCGAGGGCGCCCAGCTCCGCCGCACGCTCGCCCGCTACGCGTTCGGGAACGCGCGGACGGAATTCGAAGGCACGCGTGCCCGGCCGAGGCGAGAAGGGAAAGGCATGAATCCACGCGAAACCCGCCGTTCGGCAGAGCTCGAGCGTGGCGGAAAAGTCTTCGTCCGTTTCGCCGGGGAAGCCCACGATTATATCCGCCGCCAGGAACGGATCGCCCTTGACGCGCCGCAGGGCTTCGATCGCCGCCAGGACCAGATCGCGCCGGTAGCCTCGGCCCATCGCGGCCAGAACGGGATCGGCTCCCGACTGGACGGGCAGGTGGGCGTGGGGCCGTACCCGATCCCGAGCGAAGATCGACAGAAAGGCCTCGTCGATGCGGTCGGGCTCATACGAGGATATCCGAAACGCCGCGCCGGTCGTGCCTTCCAAAAGGGCGGCGACAAGGCCGGGGAATCTCATGCTCCCGTCGCGGTACTGCGAAAGGTTCACGCCGGTAAGGACGATTTCCGCCTTGTGCGCAGCCTCGAGACTGCGGGCGCGGGCGAGGGCGGTGGCCGCAGGCAGGCTCCGCGAGGCGCCCCGCGCCAGGCGGACCCGGCAATACGCGCATCGGTTGTCGCAGCCGTCCTGCACCTTGAGCGCGGGGCGGGAATGAAGGGCGAAGTAGCCGGGATTGAAGGCGAAACGATCGCCCCCCTCATCCGGCGGGCGCGACTCGGCCTTCCATTCCCGAACGGCATCGAGAAGGTCGCCGCGGCCGTTCCAGTGCTCCTCGAGCCAGTGTGAGAGGACCAGAATGGCGTCCTTATTCTCGCCCGGTACCGCGACGATGCGCTCATGGATGGACTCGAGTCCCTCCCCGTCGAGCTGGGCGTAGCAGCCGGTGACAAGGACCACGGCGCGGGGATGTTCCGCGAGGACCGCGCGCGCCGCGTGTCGAGCCTTCTGCTCGGCCTTTCCGGTCACCGTGCAGGTATTGAGCACGAAAAGATCGACGCGCCCCGCCGCCCGTCCGCCCCGAAGCGGCAGGATCGAGGCGCCTTCAATTTTGAAAGAATCGACGAGCGCATCGGTTTCGAGTTGGTTGAGCTTGCAGCCGAGAGTCTGGAAAGCGACGCCGAGTCGCATCTTCACCGGGAGGCCGAAGAAAGGCGATCGAGGCCGTTCAGCGCGTCCTGGAGATTGGGATCGAGTTGGAGGGCCTTGTTGTACGCGTCGAGTGCGCTTCTTCTGTCGCCGCTCTTTTCCCGCGCCCATCCGAGACGGGCCCACCATCGGGCATTGTCGGGCAGGTACTGAAGCGCGGCGCTGAACGCGATATCGGCATGATCGTAGCGGGCGAGGCGGAGGTATATCTCTCCCATGAAGTAGTAAGCGCTCCCCGCCCTCCCGCCTTCGGGGATCGAACTCACGTAATTTTGGAAGTCCCGGAGGGCGGCATCGTTCCGGCCGAGGTAGAACGCGGATTCTCCCAGACACTCGGAGAGCCGCGGGTCGCGCCTGATGGCATAGCCCTTGAGCGCGTAGTTCTCGGCGTCGGCCCAGCGCTGCAGGGCCAACAGGCTCCAGGATATGACGACGTACGACTCGATGTTGCCGGGATCGGCGGCGAGCTCGTCGATGCAGACCAGGCGGGCCTCATCGTACTTTCCGGCGAGGTAGAGCTTGAGCGCGTCGGGCCTGGTTTGAGCGAAGGCCGAAAAGGCGAGGACGAGGAACAGGAGGGCGGCGAGAGAACGCGGACATCTCCGGGCCGCACCTCGATCAGACGCCGGCATCGATGTCGGGCGCGGTCATGCGGCAGACGCCGTTGAGCCTGCATCCCGTCTCCATCGTAACCTGGGGAGCGGTGACGTCCCCATCGACCGATGCGGTAGAGAAGAGCTCGATCCGTTCGCGCGCCCGTATATTGCCCTTCACGCTGCCCTTCACGGACACCACCACGGCCGTGATGTCGGCTTCGACCACGGCGTTTTCGTCGATGTGAAGTTCGCTTTCCGAACGTATGATGCCGCTCACACGACCCTTGATCATCAGCGGTTTCTTGAAACTCATATCGCCGGCGAATTCTACGTCGCTCGCGAGGACCGTATCGATCTGTTCCTCGTCGACCGCCGTTATCTGCACTTCCGTCATATATGGGGATGATACGGAATGTCCCTCGAATTGACAAGGGAGCCGTAGACGGCCGCCAGCTCTTCGGGGCCGAGGGCCTCGGCCCGGATATCGGTTCTGATGCCCAAGCGCAGGAGAGCCGCGTCGAGGACCCGCTCGTCTCCGCCGGCCGCGAAGCCCGTTCCCTTGACGTTGTTGCGCAGCATCTTGCGACGGGAGGAGAACACAGTGCGCACGAAAGCCGAGAATCCCTTCCTGTCGTCGGCCGCGACGGGGTCCTTGCGCGGCTCGAGCACGACGACGGTGCTGGTCACTCTGGGAGCGGGCCAGAACGAGCCTGCGCCGATATCGAAGGCCAGCCTGACCTTGCAGGCCGAGGTGCAGAGCACCGAAAAGGCGGAGTAGTCCTTGCTTCCCGGCCGAGCCGCCATACGCAGAGCCGACTCTTTCTGTACGGTGAAGACCATGCGCGGAACGGCCGGTCCGTTCTCGATCAGATCGGCCACGATGGCGTTGGCCGCGCTGTAGGGAAGGTTGCCGAACACGCGCCGCGGCGGTCCCTCTTCGGCCAAGGTCGCCTTCCAGGTTTTCAGAAAATCGCCTTCGATGAGGCGAAAGGAATCGCGACCGCCGAAGAGCTTCGTGAGAAGACGGGCGAAGCCGTGATCGAGCTCGAAGGCCGACAGACGTAAGCCCGCATCCAGGGCCAATGCGGTCATCGCCCCGATTCCCGGTCCTATCTCCCAGACCGACGAATCCGGCTCCGCCTTCAACTCCGCGAGGAGCCGTTCACGCGCTCCCCGGTCGACGAGAAAATTCTGGCCGAGGCGCTTCGACATGGCGAGTTTCTCGCTCTCGAGGAGAGTCTTGAGAGAGGAGGGCGCGTCGTAAAGGGGGGCGGCATGAGCGGACCCAGAGTCTGTAGCCGACATCGTGTCGAGCATACACGAATGCGGTCAGAACGGCTATGACGCAGATCGTCTCGACTCGGCCCGCCGTTCCCGGGACCCTCAGGGCCGGGACGGCTGCCGCCGCTTTCATGGTGCCCGTCAGGAGGAGGTACAGGAGATCCGAAACCGGCACCGCGAATGGAGCGAGAAACCCCATCGCCGAGCACAGAAGCGCCGCAGCCATGCCCCACCACATGAATGCGGTCACGAGCGGCGCCGCGACGATCGAGGCGAAGGCCCCGATCAGGGATAGGCTGCCGAATACGCCTATCACGACCGGCGCAGTGGCCGCCTGAGCCGCCAGGGAAGCGGCCAAGGCCGCGGCGAGAGGCGGAGGAAGCCATCGGACCAGGATGAACTCGCAGCGCGGAGCGACGACGGCCAGACCCCAAACGGCCAGGTATGACAGGACGAAGGAGAGGCTTCGGGCTGCCTCGATATCGAAGGGCAGGGAAACGACGAAGCTGAGGCAAAGAATGGAGAGCCAAGACTGCGGCCGGTCCAGGATAAGAGCGATCGCCCCGAGCCAGACCATGAGCACCGCCCTGAGAAGGGAGGGAGCGGGCCCGGCGAGCCAGACGAAGAGTGTCGCCAGCAGGGCGGCGCCGAGCCTCGCGTAGATCGGACCGAGGACCGGCTTCAGAGCGAAGAGAGCGAGCACGGCCAGGACCGAGAGATGCTCGCCGGAAAGCGCGAGTATATGCGTGCAGCCCGCCGCCCTGAATGCGTCCACGTCTTCGCGATCGAGACTGTCCTGCGCGCCGAGAATGAGGGCGATGAGGAGGCCCGCGGAACGGTCCCCTACCCGGGAAAGAGCCGACCTGACGCTTTCGCGGGCGCGGCTTCTGAAGCGCTCGATCGGCGTTCCACGATCGACGACCACAAGATCCCGCGGCTGGGCGAAGAGAAGGTTTCCGCCGGTGCCGGCCTGGAGCGAGCCTCGGAGCTCTATGCGAGTGCCCGAGTCGAGAAGCGGTCCGCCGCGCACCAGAACGTCGAGACGGGCCAATCCCCGCCCGCCGGGTCCCTTCGCCAGGATCTCGCCGTATAGGCCGGGCCCCTTCAGCCGCATCCGCTCGACGTCGAGACGATACGCCGTAAAGCCACTGCGGGTAGAGCTCGAATCTTTGGCGAGTCTGCCCGAGAAGGAATCGAAGCTCAGGTGCCCCGGCCGTTCGCCCGACTCGTGCATCGTTCGGGCCCCATTCGGCATAGAGTCGTCGGCGACGGCGTGGGTCCCGAGCCCTCGATCGTGCGAGAGAGCCGATCCGGCCAGCACGGCCATGCCGAAAACGATCGCAGCGTTGCCGCGCGCTCTCGCTCCGGAGGTTCGGAGGCCCCGCAGGACCGCGCCGAAGGACGCCGAGGCGAGGGCCAGGACGATCATGGGAAAGAGAGGGAGCATGGCGGGGTAGAATCCGATGCCCAGCCCGACCGCGGCGACGGGCGCCCAAGGCGGGGTAGCTGCGTCGTCGCCGAGCGCGGCGACGACGGCCGAAGCCCTGATGCGCCGCGCCGGGACCGGGGGCTCCTGGCTCACCCGATGAAACGCCCCCCCGGGTCCGCCGCGATTCAATGCGCGAAGGAGGTCACCATTTAAGCTTCTGGAGCGCCTCGCGCGCCGCCCGTTTCACCGCATCCGAATACTGCAGATACCCGATCTGCAGGAGATAGTCGAAAGCCACCTTGTCGCCCAGTTGCCCCAGCGAAGAGATTACGGCAAGCAAAATGCTCTCGTCGTAAGGGGCGCCCTGCTCGGTCTGAGCGTTCAGGATCTGCAGATAGAGCGCGAGAGTCTGCGCGGACTCGGTGGAGCCCATCGAGCCGAGGCAGGAAATCGCCTCGAGAAACTCGCTCTTGGCCGCAAGGCCTTTGGCATAGTCGGCTTGAAGGAGATTGAAGTGGCGGATCACCAGGGGAGCGGCCCGCTGCCATTCCAGGGTCTTGATCTCTCTGACGGAAGTGAGACGAAGCTCGCGCAGGGCCTGCAGTTCCACCGGCGACGTGGCCGTGGCGTCGAGGGCCGCCGAGAGCGAAGCCTCGGCGAGCGCTCCGTGTTCGTTGTCGCCGAAGGAAGAATTTTCCATGCCGGCGGAGAAGGCCGCAGCCTTCTCGAGGGGCGGATTCTGGGCGATCACGTGCAGGAGGTAGCCGAGATAGTCGCCCTTGATGGAACCGAGGGCCTTGGCAGCCTTGGCGGTGAGCTCGGCCGAATAGCCGGTGACATAGGCGGAAAAGAGGACGGAGAAAGAGGAGCCGTCCCCGATCGAGCCCAGAGCTTCGATACAGGCCTCGAGCGCCGGGTATTCCGGCTGTAGCCCCGAACGATACAGACTGTTCTGCGAAGCCAGGAAGGAGTTGAGGTTCTCTGCGACATGCTGGTCCCCTGCGCCGACCGCCCCGAGGGCATTGAGCGCGGCCGCACGCACGTCCGAGTCCTTCATGGCCTGGAAGAGGGCCCATAGATCGTCGCTCGCCTGGGCATAGCCGGCTTTGCCGGTCTCGACGCAGGAGACGAGGGCCAGGTCCTTGAGCTGAGGGTCGGGACCGAGCAGCGCCGCATTGTCGATGGCGAAACGAAGCGCCATATCGAACAGCGGTCCCATCGAGGCGTCGTTTTTCGAGGCAGCTTCTTTCAGGAGTTCGAGCTTGGTCACGAGGCTCGATCGGGCGAAGTTGCGCTGATAGGCCAGCACGAGCGAGTTTTCGTCCTGCGCGAAAATGCCCAGAGCCACCGTTCCGGCCAGGATCGCGGCCGCGATACAGCGTTTCATCGGTCCCCCTTGGGAAACGAGGCGGTCAGGGGAACGAAGCGCGGACGGAGGTTCCGTCGACGCGATCGCCCGTCCCTTCGGACCGATCCTCGTTCGTGGCGCGAATATTGTACACATACGAGCGTATGGCATTGCGCGTTCGCGGGCTCGGCGTCACCGCCGCGATGTGAAGAACGGAGCGGTTGCGTTCGGAGTCGTAGTCGACACTTCGCACCGTGCCGCTCATCACTATCGTGCGTTCTCCGAGCGCGAATTGAAGCTTGACGTGAAGCCCCGGCAGGGCCTTGCCTCCGATGGCGGCCGAGGCGCCGTCCTCAGATACGTCCTGCACCAGGCAGCGCAGCCCCGGAGCGCGCTCGGGTTTTTCATAAGCTCCCTCGATCCGCTTGAGCAGGTAGAGATAGGCCGGAATGCTCGAATGCACTCGGATGGACTTGCGTTTCTGCGTCCTGAGCAGCGCTTCCGAATGCGAGACCTGAAGCACGGGCACGCTTCGTATTCGCAAGTCGTCTATGACATAGCTGTCGAATACGTAGCCCGCGTCCTCGTGGCGCCAAAAGTATATCGAAACCTTCTTGCCCTTCCATACCCAACCCTTGGGAAGCCGGCCGCCCGCAGGATAGGAGAGGACCAGATAGCGCTGATGATTGTCTATGATGGTCGAGTTGAAGACGCCGACCCCGTGGAGCAGAACGCGGACGCGCTGCCCCTGCGCCATATGCCTGGACGAACGGATGCCATATTTATGCCTGGGCTGCTCGAATTCGAGTTTTTTCCTGAGCGCGTAGACTCTGTCCACGAAGGATACGCCTTCTCGGCTTCGATCTTTCCCCTCCGCCGCGAGTCGCGCGAGCAGGGCCGCGATGGCCTTGTCCATGTCGCGCGGCGACCAGAGAATGTTCGTCGGATCGGTGACGTTGGCGAAGGCCGCCGCCTCGCGCAGGGTGCCGGCTTCGCGGAACGAGAGGCCCACCTCCCTGGCCTTGAGATAGTACTCGATCCACGAATACCGCTTCGCTCCCCTTGTGGATAGAGTGAATGCCACGGCAAACAGCACGAGGATGAGAACACCGAGGAGGACGAGCAGGATCATCTAACGCACATCCGATCTCCAGTATGGGGCCGTCTCACGCTTCGCTTCTAGTATACTATAGAGGTGTTCCGCGTCAAAACGGCCGACGACGCAGGAGCGGTCTTCGAGAATCGAAAAGGGGGCTCCGTGCTGCAAGGACCGAAAAGCGAGATGGAGCTTCCGGAGACGGGCCGCGGCGAGAGCCTGGCGGGGAAAAACCGCGTAGACGAACCCTCGCCGGATCGGCCCTTCCTGGGCATCCACCCCTCGGGGTCGCCGAGCCGTCCTTTGCTCGAGGCCGTTCTTCTCTTCGCGGCCTTCTACCTCGCGGCTTATCTCCCCGCCGACCCTTCGGCCATGGGAAGATCGCTCGGGCAGATAAGCTTTCACCTTTTTCTTCTGCTCGATATCGTGCCCAAGGCTTTGATCGTGCTTTATATGATGAGCCGAGCCGAGGGGCCGGCCGCCTTCGGCCTGGCGCGACTTAGACTCGGCGACTTCAGCCGCGGCATGCTGGTGGCCCTGGGAGCCCTGGCCCTGGTGGCTCTCCCGTCGCTTGCGATGAGATACATGGGCTTGAGCAACCCCTTGCTCGGTGCGACCACGCGGCCCTCCGCGTCAGCCTGGGCCCTCGTTCCCCTGCTTGTGCTCTCGTCGCTCGCCGTAGGCTACGGCGAGGAGCTCTTCTTTCGCGTTTTCCTCATCCGCAGACTGAGGCAGGCCGGATTCCCCGCGCCCTGGGCCCTCCTGCTCTCGAGCTTGATATTCGGAAGCGCGCATGGGCTTCAGGGGCCTCTCGGCCTGGGTCTCGGGACCTTGCTCGGGCTGTGGTTCGCATGGCGCTGGCGGCGAAGCGGCAATATCCATGAAATCGCCCTGGGTCACGCGATATACGATGCGTTCGTCATCCTCTTCGCTCTCTACCGTTGAGCGCCCGAAGCGGATAACGGAAGACGCGCCGAGGCCCAACCGATATACTTTCCGATATGCAACCGACCGACAAGTTCAGGTCCGACCTGGACCAGACGCTCAAGCGATCGAGGGGAACCGCCGGAGAGCCCGACCCGGAAAAGCTGCGCGATTTTTTCTTCCGCTATTTCCCGAAGGTCGCGGACGAGACCAAGGCCGCTCTCTTCGCATCCTTTCTCGAGGCATGGCGGACCTCGCCGGAGCGGGCGGTGCCGTGGCTCGCGGGCGTTGGAAGCATCCTGCTCATGGACTACGACGGCACGTCCTTCACCCCCGGAGAGTGGGCGGAGCTCCGCGAATCGCTCACCCTCGCGCAGGACGAACTCGATATCGATCTGCTCGGCTATGCGATGTCGCTCATCGTGGATCACGGCGCGCTGTGACCAAAGCCTGGTTCGAAGACGAAGCCTTCTGGGCCGCCTACGCTCCCCTCATGTTCGACGAAGAGCGCTGGGCGGAGGTACCCGGCGTCGTGGACTCGCTGGAACGCCTGGCGGAAATCGCCGCCGGGGCGAGCGTGCTCGACGCATGTTGCGGGCCCGGCCGCCACAGCATCGAACTCGCCTCGCGAGGCTACCGGGTCACGGGCGTCGACATCACGGAAACCTACCTCGAGGCGGCGCGGGAGAGCGCAACCGGCCTGGGGCTGCCGCTGGAATTTTTCAAAGCGGATATCCGGAACTTCGTCCGTCCCGACTGCTTCGATCTGGCGATCAACCTGTACACCAGCTTCGGATACTTCTCCAGTCCCGAAGAAGATCTTATCGCCCTGGGCAATATCCGCAGATCGCTTCGCTCCGGCGGCGTCTTCGTATTGGAGACGAGCGGCAAAGAGACCGCCGTCCGCGACTTCACCGAGGGCGAGCGATTCGAGCGGGCCGGATGGATGGTGCAGACCGAGTATGAGGTCGTGGGGGCCTGGGAAGGGCTTCGAAATCGCTGGATTCTCACTCGAGCCGATCCCCTCGATCCCGAGGGGCGAGAAGAGACGATCGACCGCTCCTTCGTCCTGAGGCTCTATTCTGCGACGGAGCTCAAAGCGGTCCTCCTCCGGGCGGGCTTTTCGAGCGTGGAACTGTACGGAAGCCTCGAAGGGGCGCGATACGACCAGAACGCAATCGGTCTGGTGGCCATGGCTAGGTGTTGATATATCCTTCGCGAGAGCTACAATAGAAGTCAGCCGCGACGGCTTTACGGCCGTCTCGCCACACTCTTGGAACCGGAAGGCGCGATGACCATGGACAAAATCGGACTCAAGCTCGCCAACGGAAAGTTTTATCCCGTCCTCGAGGACGGCTCTGTCGCGCGTAAACGGCTGATCGTGACTACCGTTCAGGATGGACAGCGAAGCGTCCAGATCGATCTGTATCGCGGCTCCGGAGAGACGGTGGCCGGCGCCGAATACATAGGCAGTCTGGTCGTCGAAGGCATCCCCGGCATGGCGAAGGGCGAGCCGGACATCAGAATGGATCTCGGTCTCGCTTCGGACGGCACTCTCAGCGCCTATGCCGAAGAGAGCGCCACCCACGCGAGTCAAAGCCTCAAGGTCTCTCTCAAAGAGCTTTCGGAAGAGCAGAAGTACGAAATACCCGATTTTGAGTTCGACTCCTCGAACGAAAGCGTCGAATCGCCGGCCTTTTCGGAGGAGGACTTCAAAACCACCGACGAGCTTCCGTCGGAGGAGGAGGCGGTGCGTCTTCTCACCGACGAGGAACCGCCCCCCGAGGAAGAGCCGCGCCGCAAAAGGCACCCTCTGCTCATCATTCTGGCGATCGCCGTCGCCATCCTTCTCTGTCTCGGTGTCGCCTTCGTCGTGTACCGGTTCGCCTCCCCGCCCAAGGCTCAGACACCGGCCACGACGGCACCTACGGTTCAGCCGCTGCCGCCGGCTCCTTCTCCCGCGCCGCCCCCCGCCGTGAGCCAATCTCAACCGCCGGCCGCAGCCGTTCAGGCTGCGCCGCTTCCTGCGCCGCCCCCTGCCCCGCCCGGACCGCCAGTCAGGAGCGCCGCGGCGAAAAGGCCGGGTGTCCACTATCGCATCAAGTGGGGCGATACACTGTGGAATCTCTCCTATGCCTTCTATCGCAATCCCTGGTACTTCGCGAAGATCGCCCGGGTCAACAAGATCAGAAACCCCGACTTCATCATAGCCGGCCACACGATATGGATACCGCCTCGATAAAATGATAGGCTCGGATGCTCTATGAGAACATCCGAGCCTTCTGCGCCGAAACCTTCAAGCCCCGGACGAAATATCGCACATCGATACCGGATTCGACGCTTTTTCGCGATCGTGTTCGCGGTCGCTCCCTTCTTTTTGGCGTCCTGCCAGGAACAGCTGGTCTTCGGCATGCCCGAATCGCGCTTCCGTGCCGCCCTGGCCTCCGGCGACCCCTCCCCGATCGTAGCCATCGACAAGGCGCAGCTCGATCAGTACGGGGATTACGGACCTGCCTCCTACTATTATCTCGCGCGCTGGATCGAAAGTCGCCCCTCGGGACCGGCCTCAGCAAAGGGAGCATCGATCATAGCGGGGACCGACGCCGGAAGCGTCTCGCCCTCCGATTCGAAGCTTCCCTCGCTGGACGCCGCCTCTCTACGCGTCCGGCTTCTTTTTCGTCGTGCGTACGAGCTCAACGGGGGTCTCATTCGCAAGGAAGCGGGACACGAACTCGCCGAACTTCTCCGGCAGGACGGCGAGGCGGGAATACCCGACGCATGGGAGGAGCTCGCCGCTTTCGACGAAGCATACCATATTTCGATGGGCCCCGATTGGACGATAGACAGGAGCTATCTCGATGCGCTGGACGGGCTCGGCCGAAGCGTCGAGCTCCTCGGCGCGATAGCCGAACTGCGTGCCGCCTTCCCGGCGGAATCGGCGGCCGATGCGGACGCGCTCCTGTACTATGAAGGAACGGCCGGTCAGCGTCTCGGGCACCGCGGCTGGGCCGCGCCGCTGCGCTCCATTCTCCTCGAACGGCCCACGAGCGACTGGACTTCGAAGGCGCTCGACTTTATCGAAGCCCTCGAACCCCCGGCCAGGGAATTTTCCGTCGCCGAACGCCGTGTCGTTCGCATGCGCATCGATGTGGCCGGGCGCGACTACGGAGTCGCATATCACGAGGCTGTCCGCGCCCCCGGCCTCATTTTCACGCCCCGGGCGTCGCCGGAGCTCGTGGCCGATGCGGGGAAAGCTTTCCTTTACTCCGGCGAGTCGCGCGATGGAATCGGCCGTTTCGTCGCTTTGGAAAGCGAAGCCCGTCAGAGCGCGGTAGCCCTGGGCGACACGGCCGTCACGGCGCGCGCGGAACGGGTGGCCTGGACGGCGGCCTTTTATCGCGCCCGCTTTTATCGCGCCCTTCAAAGATGGAAGGAAGCTGCCGCCCTCTTCGAAAACCTCGCCGACGAAGCGCCCTCACCCTCGGATGCCGATGCCGCACTCTGGTACGGCGTCGAGTGCGCCTCCAAAGTTCCCATCTCCAGAAACAGAAGGCTCAAAGCCGGGGACTTGCAGGCACTCGAGCGACGCGCCCTCCTCGGGGCTCTCGAAAAGGCCTCCGCTTCGTGGTCGGATCCCGGACACTTTACTGACTTGGTCGATTCGCTGTTCTTCGACGCGATGCAGGCTCGTGACTGGGACATCATAGAAGACCTCGCCGGAAGCAAAGTTTCCAAGACGAGCCCCGTTCTCGCGGCCCGTTGCGCCTATGTGGCGGCTCGTGCGCTCGAGCTGGGGCTCTACCCCTCCACAAAGACGAAAAGCTCCAGAATCAGACGGGGACGGTCCGATTTCGAAGCCGAGACTCTCCCGCGTTCATTGGCCGGCGACACCTTTCGCGCCATCATGAACGATCCCTCGGCTCCGCTCCATTATCGCGCGCTTGCGGCCTGGCGCCTCGGCGAGGAGCCTTCCCTCCTGCCTCCCGAACGGGCGGCACCGCCCGATCCGGCGGAAGTCGATCCTCTGGAAAACTTTCTGGCGGGCTTCGTGCGCTTCGATCTTTCGGATCTCGTCTGCCCGGAAGCGATGAACCGTCTCGCGGCGCTCGACGGCGAATCCCTGCGTAGACTTTCCGCCTTCCTCGCTCAATCGGGACGTCCCGACGTATCGATGCGGCTGATCGCCGCCTTGATGGGGCGTTCGGATTGGGATCCGCGTCGTTCCGATTACGAACTTTTCTACCCTCGGCCCTTTCTGTCGGAGATACGTTCCGTCCATTACCGCCTCAATCCGCCCGAAGCGATCCTGTTCGGACTTCTGCGTTCCGAAAGTTATTTCCGGACCGATGCCCATTCCGACGCCGGAGCGATGGGCCTCGCCCAGCTCATGCCTTCCACGGCCGCCGAAATAGCGCACGCCCTCGACATCGAGAGCTACGATCTCAACTCTCCGCGCGACAATCTTCGTTTCGGTATCGTCTACTTTTCCGACCTGCTCGCAGAGACGGGGCGCCCCCTGCGTGCCATGTGGGCCTACAACGCCGGCAGGGGACGGCTGAAGCAGTGGCTCGCCGATTCGAGCGACCTGCCCGACGACCTCAAGCTCGAAGTCCTCGGTATCGACGAAACGAGACAGTACGGCAGAAATATCCTGCAAGCTGCGGTCATGTACGGGGAGCTGTACTACAAGATCCCCGTCGAGACGATGACGGAGGAGATTATCGACGGAGAGCCGTCTTGGCTTCAGCAGGGAGACAGCGCACTTTCCGGGCCCTGAGCATCCGGTTCTAGGCCGCTATGGAAAAGAGCGCCCCAGGCGCGATTGCGGGAACGGAAGCGTAGGGCGGAGCCGGGGCTGCGGCGATGGCATGCATTTCGCTCCCGTACTGCTGGATGAGGGCATCGATACGTTTCGAACTCAGGTCTTTGGGAATCACCGGGGCAGGCGGCTGATTCTCCACGCTCTCGAGCTGGTCGATCAGGACCTCGAGAATCTGAAGCTTGTCTATGCCCAAGGCCGCGGCGCCGTCTTGGGCGGGGACGCCGGCGACATGCCGGAAGTTGGCGTACAGCGCCTCGCTCCGATGCACCGGGACGGTGATCTTATCTTGATCGTACCGCATCGCATAGATGTAGGACAGTGGGAAATAGCCGCTCGAAACAGCTTCCACCATGGCTCCATCCTCCGTTCACAATATCGGACGGACGGACGGCGGTGTTTAGCCGCTAGAGTGCATATAATGTCACTTCGTCGAGGCCCTGTAGAGCCTGTCGTTGATCGCTTTTCCCAGTGCGCGATCGGGCGCGCGCTCGGCCCAGATGGATTCGAGACCCAATGCGTCGAGTTCGTGGAGATGCACGAAGAGATTCGCCGCAGCTTCCACGGTATCGCCCGAAGGGGAAAGAACCTTGATCTCGGCAAAGTCGGAAGCGACTGCGGCGAGCCTTCGCCTCGACGCCTCGTCGAAGAGAAGGGCGGCCGAGCGGCCGAATCTCGTTCCTTTCGAAGCGGCTTCGACCATGCGTTGCGCAAGCTCTCCCGAACGAAACAGGTATAGCGGCACGCGCGGTGCGTAGTGGCTGTCCAGCTGCCCGGGACTCGTCGGAGATGGAGGAGCACTTCCGCTACCGCCGACGATGACGCGTCCGATGAGCTCCTCGATCGCCTCTATCGTCATACCGCCCGGACGCAGCACGACCGGCGGATCGACCGTCACGTCCAGGACCGTCGACTCGACTCCGACACCGCATGGCCCGCCGTCGATGATCAGGTCCACCTTGTCGCCGAGCATGCGCGCGACGTGCTCCGCGCGCGTCGGAGAGAGATAACCGAAGGGATTGGCGCTGGGGGCGGCGACCGCCGTGCCCGAATAGGCTATGATCGCGCGGGCGATGGGGTGAGCGGGCAGGCGCACCGCGACGGTGGGCAAACCGCTCGTGACCAGGTCGGGCACGGTGGAGCGACGCGGAAGTATGAGCGTGAGCGGCCCCGGCCAGAGCCGCTCCATCAGCGTCCGGGCAGTTCTTCCGCCGGCCGCTGCGACGCGCTCGATGTCGCCCAACGCGGCGATATGCACGATGAGCGGATCGAAAGCCGGACGGGCCTTGGCTTCGAAAACCCGGGCCACTGCGCGCGCGTCGAAGGCGTTCGCGCCGAGTCCGTAAACCGTCTCGGTCGGCAGACCAACGATGCCGCCCGACGCTATGCAGGCGCCGGCCCTTCGCAGATTGTCGTCGGTGGGAGGAAGCGGCTTCATCGAGGAAGGATATTGTATCGTTCGGGCCCGAGTTCCTCGAGTCTGGCCGCCTTGGCCAGAACATCCGACTCCATGCGCAGGGCGTAATCCTTCAGAGCCGCCCGCAGTTCGGGACGGGACAGCGAAAGGATGCGCGCCGCCAACAGGCCCGCGTTGCGCGCTCCGTCGATGGAAACCACGGCCACCGGCACCCCCGGAGGCATCTGAACGATCGCCAGAAGACTGTCCAATCCGTCGAGCGTCTTCGTACGCACGGGTACGCCGATCACCGGCAGAACGGTCATGCTGGCGGTCACCCCCGGGAGATGGGCCGCGCCTCCGGCTCCCGCGACGATCACTTCGAGGCCTCGCGCCGCCGCCCCTTCGGCATACTCGACGAGCCTGGCCAAAGTGCGGTGCGCCGATATGATGGTCGTTTCGCAGCCGACACCGAGCTCTTCGAGAATGGCCACGGCTTCCTTCATGACGGGGAGATCGGAATCCGAGCCCATGATGACCCCTACGAGGGGCCGCTCGTTCGATCGAATCATGGAGGATTTTATACCGAGGACTCCAAGTCCGGCAAGCGGATGGAAGCGGCGGTGCAGGGGGAAAGCGCCCTCGCCGCCGGTGCGGACTCAGAGCCTCTTGAATGCGGCGAGTATCTTTTCCACGGTCGCGTCGGTCTCGGGGTCGAGAGTCTGCCGCGCGGGATCGGCCAATAGCCATGCGACCGATTCGCGGATGCCGCGGTGGAAGGGAATCGTCGTACGGAAAGCAGGAACCAGGCGTTTGAGCTTGGAACAGTCGAAAATGGCGCTCCAGGTCTTGTCGCCGAGGAAGGGGCCGGCGAGCTCCGGTTCCACCTTCGCGATGAAGTCCGACGGTATGTGGACGATTTTGGGCTCGACGCCGAGCGCCGCTCCGACGCAGCGGTATATCGCCTCCCAGGTCAAGACTTCGTCGCCCATGATCTGGACCGCCTCGCCGATGGCCGCCGGATTGCCGAGCAGTCCCACGAGGCCTACGGCGAAATCCCGGGCATGCGTGATCGTCCAGAGCGATTGACCGTCGCCGTGGACGATCACATCTTTCCCGTCGAGTATGCGCCGCGCTATCGTGAAGTCGGAGGAGCCGAAGGGGGTGGGCACCCAGCCGAGTCCGTACGTATGCGAGGGCCGCACGATCGTATAGGGGAAGCCCGAAGCCCCGCGCTCCGCTTCGAGAAGCCGCTCGCAGGCGATCTTGTCGCGGGCATATTTCCAGTAGGGATTATCGAGCGGCGTCGCCTCGGTGATGACGTGACTCACGGGAGGCTTGCGGTAGGCCGAAGCCGAGCTTATGAAAACATATTGTGCCGTCCGATCGCGCAGGAGGCGCAGATCGGCTTCGACCTGCTCGGGCCGGTAGGCGATGAACTGCACCACCGCGTCGAACTTGAGCCCGTCGAGCGCGGATCGAAGCGAAGCCTCGTCGCTCATGTCCGCGTTGAGAGAAACGACCGCGGCCGGCGTCCTGTCCCTGCTCCTGCCGCGATTCAGGTGGTAGAGCTCCACCCCTTCGGACAGGGCGCGCAGGCTGCATTCATAGGACAAATTCCCCGTTCCACCGATGAAAAGCACCTTCATGGCCATCTTAACCCCCAATCACGAATCCGCTCCCCGCCGCGCCGCACTCGGTCTCGAGGAGTTCGGCAAAGCGGGCCGCACAGGCTTCGATCCCCGAACGCGCATCGGCCGCGGGCGCATAGACCACGGCGACGACATCCCGTGCGTCCTCGAAAACCTTGGTCGCCATCGCGTCCTTGACCGGATTCCCGCAAGGCGACCACAGGGGGCCCTGCGGCCCCTCGACGGGGCGGCAGATGACGAGAAGATCCTCGAGATCGATCTCCTGGCCCGATGGATTGAAAACATAGGACTCTCCGGCCGCACCGCGCCTGAGGAGAAGCCTTTCGCCGGTCTTCGCGAGATCGAAAATACTCGCCGGATAGCCCCACTCGAGACTCACCGCGTTGTTGGCGTCCACCGGCCCGTTGACGAGAGGAAACTCGCCCGCAAGGGCCGCAGCGAGGAGATATTCGCTCGAGGGCTTGGACCGGCCCGCGGGCTTGTACTTCCCATGCCGCAGCATGTTGCGCACCGCGGCTTTCCGTTCGGGCGAAAGGAATGCCTCCCCGGCCGAGCGCACGCGACTGAGCAGCTCGGCCAGATAGGAGGGAACCGACTCCGTCCTGGGGCAAGAGGGCATGCCGACCGCCCAGACGAGAGCCGCGAAAAGAAGGTTCCCATCCAAGGAGGGATCCATCAACAGCGAATAATGCGCATCGTCGGTCATGGCTTCATCATACCTCGTCGTCCTTTTCGGCGACCCGCTGCCCCGGAACTGTCTCCGGATCGGGAATCAGACTGCGCTGCCGGCCCGCCGATCCCTGGTCGGCACGGGAACCCGTATCGGATCGGCCGAGTATCTCGGGGTTGCGCACGAGATCGCGGGGCTTCGATCCCCTGGCCGGACCGACGATCCCCTTCTCTTCCATGAGCTCGACGAGGCGCGAGGCGCGATTGTAGCCGATCTTGAGCCGCCGCTGGATGTACGAAGCGCTCGCCCGGCCCTGCTGCAGCACGATCTCCAGGGCCTTCTCGTAGAGGGGATCGTCGTCTTCATCGGCAAAGAGGGAAGGCTCCTCGTCTTCCTCTTCGTCGATGAAGATTTCATCGTCGATGTACTCCGGCTCTCCCAGAGTCTTGACGTATTCCACTGCCTTCTCGACCTCCTCCTCGGAGACGAAGGCGCCTTGCATGCGGACAGGGAAGGGGTCCCAGGCGCTGGCGAAAAGCATGTCGCCGCGACCGAGCAGCTTCTCCGCGCCAACCATGTCGATGATGATGCGGCTGTCGAATTTACTGGCTACCATAAAGGCGATGCGGCTCGGAATGTTCGCCTTGATGAGACCCGTGATGACATCGATCGAGGGCCGTTGGGTCGCGAGGACAAGGTGAATGCCCACGGCTCGCGACATGGCCGCGAGCCGCGCAAGCGTCGACTCCAGCTCCTTGCCCGTGGTCGCCATGAGATCGGCGAACTCGTCGATGATGACTACCAGATAGGGCAGCCGCTCGGCGGCCAGGCCCTTCTCGCGAACCTTGCGATTGTAGCTCTTAACATCGCGCACACCCACGCGGTCGAGCATGCTGTAGCGGCGTTCCATCTCGCAGATGCAGTACTGAAGAGCCTGGAAGGCCCGCTTCGGCTCGGTGACGACCGGCGTGAGCAGGTGAGGAATGTCGTTGTAGAGCTTGAGCTCGACGATCTTGGGATCGATGAGCAGGAGCCGCACTTCCTGGGGGGAACGCTTGAACAGTATGGAAAGGATGATGGAGTTCACGCAGACCGACTTGCCCGACCCCGTCGCGCCGGCGATCAGCAGGTGCGGCGTCTGCGTCAGGTCGATGAACTGCACCTCGCCTGCGATATCCTTGCCGAGAATGACGGGCACTTCCATCTTGGCGGTCTTGAATGACTCGTTCTCGACGATCTCGCGGAGCGAAACGATGGAGCGGCGCTCGTTCGGCACCTCGATGCCGACCGCGTGTTTGCCCGGGATGGGCGCGACGATGCGCACACTCGAAGCCGCGAGGCGCAGGGCGATATTGTCGGCCAGGTTCGCTATCTTCGAAAGCCGCACTCCCGGCGCCGGCAGGATCTCGAACATCGTTATGACCGGGCCCTTCCGAATCCCGGTCACCTCCGCCTCGATATTGAACTCCGCGAGCGTATCGCGCAGAACTTCCGCCGAGCGTCGAGTCTTGTCGTCGATGATCCAGTACTGACCGTCCGGATACAGACTGAGGATACCCTCCACCGGAACCGCGTAGGGCCTGTCTTTTCGCTCGGCTGCGCGGCGCGCCAGAACCCGTTCCACCGCCGCAGCCTTCGCGGCTTCGTCGGTTTCGGACTCGGCCGGGTGGGGCGCGACCTGCCGGGGCGGGACGGTTATGAACTCGATCGGCCGGGCGCCGGATAGCGCCACAACCGAGGCAGCCGGAACCGACCCGGGGATCGGGTCCGCGATCGGGTCCGGCTCCGGGCCCCGGCCGAAATCCGGGCCGTTCTGCGGCGGCCGGTTCGAAGTCTCCGCAGAGCCGGTAACTTCTTCCGCCTCATCTTCTAACTTCTGATCTTCCTTCCCATCCTCGTCCGGGATGCCGCCAAGCGAACGAAGCGGCGGAAGGGGGGCGAGCTTCGGCACTCTGAAATCGAAGGCATCGAAAGAGGGATCTCCTGCGGGGATGCGTCCTGCGACGCTCGGCTCGGGATCGGGGGGCGGAGCCTCGTCGAGCAAGTACCTGTTCGTCCCTTCCCTGGTTCCCGAATCCCGATGGCCGAGCGGCGGAGGCAGGAGCCCCGGGCGAACCCCGTACTCCTTGCTCATACGCCCCTTTCTCGACGCCCACAGGGCGATGCGCGCGACGAGAGCCGCCAAAAGCAATGAGATGGCCGCACAGACCGCGCCGAAGGCGGGAATGCCTGCGGCGTCGAGAAAGGGTAGCTCGGCGAGGAAGCGCTCCGGATCGGCCGAAACGCGCGCGAATACGGCCACGGGGATAAAAGGCAGAACTACACCCGTCAGGACGGCAAGAGTGCCGGGGCGCACCCTAGGAAGAAAACATAGAAGAGAAGCGAACGCAAACCAAGCCGGTATGAAGAGCGCAGCCCAGGAAAACGCATTCACGAGGGACGATCCGAGAACGGTGAGAAGGCCCGGCGCCGAGGACCCCATGCCCGTCGATGCGAGCGCGAGAAGAGTGTACGAGGCGCATAGGCCGAGAAAACTACCGAGAATGATCGAGGATTTCGAAGTAGAAGTGGGCATCACTGTCGGCTCCCGGTTTCCGGTTATCGAGAATATCGGCGTTCATGCTGCGGCGCAGTATAGGCTGTGGGAAGGAATCGGCCGGCGGTTGAAATACATGCAGCAATTCAACTGTCGGCTATAGCTTCGTCCTTCCGCGGAACGACCGCGCAAGAGTGAGCCGATCGGCATATTCGAGATCGCCGCCGACCGGCATCCCCGTGGCGAGCCTCGTCACCGAGACGCCGGTCGGCTCGAGAAGGCTCTTCAGGTAGAGGGCCGTCGTGTCGCCCTCCACGGTCGGATTCGTGGCGACGACAACCTCGGTCACGCCTCCCGCGCGAATTCTCGCGATAAGGCTCTGTATTTTGAGATTCTCCGGTCCGACTCCATCCAAGGGCGATATGAGCCCGCCGAGAACATGGTAAAGCCCCCGATACTCCCGGGAACCTTCGATCGTCACGACATCCTGAGGTTGCTCTACCGCGCAGATGAGGGATCGGTCCCGTGCGGGCGAGGAGCATACCGAGCATGGATCCGATTCGGTGTAAGAGCCGCATACCGAGCAGATGACGATGGCCTTTTGCAACCCCGCTATGCGCTCGGCGAGCGCCCGTGCGAAGGTCGGGTCGCTTCGGAGCAGATGGTAGGCGACGCGCAGCGCGCTCTTGCGGCCTATACCGGGCAAGCGCGTAAGCAGACCGACGAGCTCCTCGAGGGCCTTCAACCAAGCCCCCCGAACATCCCCGGCGGCAGGGGAATGCCGTCCATACCCGAGGTCAGCTCATTCTGAATCGCTTCTTTGACTTTCCGCGCGGCGTCGTTGTAAGCGGCGCGCACGAGGTCCTGCAGAAGAGGTCCGTCACTCGTCTCCAGGGCTTCGGGGCTTATCTCGCAGGACAGCATATCGAGCGAGCCGTTCAGCGAGATGCGCACCATGCCTCCACCGGAGCTTCCCGTAGCCTCGATCCTGGCGGTGCGGTCGCGAAGCTCGTTCATCCTGGCCTGCATAGCCTGCGGATTGCGCAACATTTCCATCATGTCAGCCAAGTTCATTGTGCTCTCCTTCATTCTGCCTCCGTGGAGGAAGGCGCGTTCCTCGGAAGACTCGCTCCACCACATCCACGGATGCCCCCTCGCCCGGCGCTCCCGCCCGCTTCGCGTCCTCCACGGGCTTGACGGCTTCCACGCGCAGCTCCACCTTGAAGGCGCGGCCACCTATTTCGGCGGCCTTGGCGGCGATACCCGAAAGGCTGCCTCGCACGACCGTCTCTTCCATGCCCGAACGGAAGGGAATGACCAATTTTTCTCCTTCGCTGCGCCAGGGAAGCGAGGCCGAAAGTCCGGTTTTCAGGAGCGGGCTCGAGCGTCCCAAGGTCTCTATGACCGAGGCCCGGAGGCTTTCCATGGATACCGGCCCCAGGCAGGTAGTCGCGGAGGGCCGAGGCTCGGGCTCGGAGGCCCCGGTCGCGGCGGCGAGACTGCCAAAGGCCGCCTTCAAGGCGGGTTGCAGCTCAGGCTTTTTTTTTTGCTCGACGCCGCGCTGTCCGGCCGATGGGCCGGCGGCGAGGCCCTCCCCCGCGGCCGGCTCTCCGGCGAGGCGCCGTCGTAGATCGGCGACCGTCGCCGCCAGCTCGCCCGACGAAACATATTCGGACAAACGGGCCAGTCTCGCGACCGCCAGCTCGAGCTCGAAACGTTGATCGACCGTGAAGCGCAGGTTGCGGTAGAGATCGAGAAGGAGAGACAAGGCGCGCTCGATGCGCTCCGAGGAGAGAGCTTCGACCACTCCCGCGTCGAACGCCGAGGGCGGCGCACCGAGAAGCCCCGGCTTGCGTATCCCGTGTTTGAGAAGAAGCAGCGAGCGAAAATATTCGACCGCGTCTACGGCGCATTGCTCGACGGAGACGCCTCTCTCGAGAATGCCGTCGAGCGCAGCGAGAGCCGAAGCCACGTCTCCGGCGGAGCAGAAACGGAACAGCTCGTTCAGCGCGTCCATGCCCACGAGGCCGAGCTTGTCGCGAATGAGGGCTGCGCTCAGGACTCCATCGGAGAATGCGCTCACTTGGTCGAAAAGGGTATAGGCATCGCGAAGCGAGCCCGCCGATTCCTTCGCGATCCAGAGAAGGGCGTCGTCCTCGGCTTTCAATCCCGCTTCTTCGGCCGCCTCGGCCAGCAGTCTCTTGATGACATCGATGGAGATGAGCCGAAACGCGAACTGCTGACAGCGGCTTTTTATGGTGGCCGGAACCTTGTGGATCTCGGTCGTCGCGAAGATGAACACGATGTAGGGAGGCGGTTCCTCTATGGTCTTGAGCAGCGCGTTGAACGCGCTGTTCGAGAGCATATGCACTTCGTCGATGATGTAGACTTTATAGCGCCCCCCATTGGGAGGGAACAGTACCTCGTCCTTGATCTGTCTGACATTGTCCACCGAGGTATTGGATGCACCGTCGATCTCGATCACGTCGAGACTCGCGCCGCGCGCGATCTCTACGCAGGAGCGGCACGTTCCGCAAGGCTTGGCCGTGGGACCGCGCTCGCAGTTCAAGGCCTTGGCCACTATGCGGGCGGTGCTGGTCTTGCCGCAGCCGCGCGGGCCCGAGAAAAGATAGGCATGCGATATGCGTCCGCTCGACAGACTGACCTCGAGCGTCGTGGAAACGAATTCCTGCCCGGCGAGCTCCTGGAAATTCTGAGGTCGCTTGCGGGTGGCCGTTATCTCGTAGGGCATGCGAGAAAAGTAGCATAAGAAGGTCGAGGGGTAAAGCGGAGAGAGGCGAATCAAGCGCCCCAAGCCAGGCGCTCTGCATCACCGCGTCTACCGCTTACCGTTGCTTCCTTCCGGACCTGGCGGATTTGGGCGGCGGCTACGTGCGCAGTGCCTGGCTTGGGGCGCTCGAAAGGCATTTGCGGAGAGAGAGGGATTTGAACCCTCGGTACCCTTACGAGTACACACGACTTCCAATCGTGCACCTTCGGCCGCTCGGTCATCTCTCCGGGAAGCTCATTTTTACCTCTGCGTAGCTGAAGACGGAAACTTCGGTTCGAGTCCCCCGCCCTTCGGGGCAGTGAACTCTCGCGGAGAGAGGGGGATTCGAACCCCCGGAACCCTTACGGGTTCAACGGTTTTCGAGACCGCCCGATTCAACCGCTCTCGCATCTCTCCATGGGCGATTGAGGCTAAGTGGATTCGAACCGCCGACCTTCAGATCCGCAATCTGATGCTCTATCCAGCTGAGCTATAGCCTCACGAAAAAAACGGAGAGGGGGGGATTCGAACCCCCGGTACCCTTGAGGGGTACAACTCCTTAGCAGGGAGCCCGATTCGGCCTCTCTCGCACCTCTCCAATCGTACCCACGATCGCGGAGCAGGAGGGATTCGAACCCTCGGTACCTTACGGTACAACGGTTTTCAAGACCGTCTCCTTAAACCGCTCGGACACCGCTCCTGAAATTGTGGCGCCAGCCTGGGCCGACGGTAGTCCACGATACGGGAAAAATATTCGCTTGTCAAGATACGGTCTATTCGATCAGGTATCGGCCGATCTCGCGAAGCTCGGTGATAGTCGTATACACGGCCGGCTTCTGACCCGCGGATTCCTTATCGAGAGCGGCGACCTTCACGTAAAGTTCGTTGAGTTTGTCGGCGAGAATCTTGAGGTTGGGACTGAAATTGTTCACCGCCATTTCGCGCAGGACCTTGTCCGTCTCGCTTATTCGTCCGCTGCTCGGGGAGCTCGAGGCGAGGTAGCGCAGGTTGGGCAATATCTGCCGCTTCGCTTGATAGACGAAACGCGCAGTGGCGAGAATCTGCGAATAGAGTTCGTCAAGGTGATAGCCTTGGTAGCGGTAATTCTCGGCTTTTTCGGTGAGCTCTTCGATGAGATTCCAGGTGCCGGGGTCGAGCGTCATGGATGAGAGCGCCCGGCGCGTGAAGCGGTTGGATATGTTCGTCCGATAATGATCGCCGATAGACTCGATGACCGAAAATATTTCGGGGTTCTTCACTTGCATTGCATTTCTAGTATACATCAGCTCTGCGTCCTGCGCTACCGTTACGATGCTTCGCGCACGCTTATCGGTCCGACCCGAGTCGGCGGGACTTCGCCGGAGGCGCAGCCCTGCCGGCTGCCGCGAGCGGCGAGTTCCGCCTCGACGGCGCCGTATATCTGCGATTTGTCGATGACTTTCTTGGGCGCCAGTCGTTCACGATCAGCGATGTCCGAACAAAGACGAATGACTTCGCAATCCGGCGGCAGCACCTCGAGGCAATCTGCCAGAAAGGAGGGCAACGCCTCGCGATGGAGAAGGGATATCTCCCCGGCCGGATATTCTGCAGCGAGCGCAGAGCCCCGGGCCAGCTGTAGATCGTGAAACTTGACTCCATCGAGGCGGAGTTCCGACAAAGCTCGGGCGCTGTCGAGCATATCCGAACGGGACTCGCCCGGCAGACCCAGGATGAGATGGGCGGCCGTCCTCAGGCCCGGCAGCGCGAGAAATCGGCGGGCCCTTTCGAAGGCGGCGAAATCGTGTCCTCGATGGATGCGCGCCAGGGTGTTGTCGTGGGCGCTCTGCAGTCCGAGCTCGACCCAGACCTCCAGACCCCCGGCGGCGTAGGAAGCCAACAGCTCCGCCTTTTCCGCATCCACGCAATCTGGACGAGTCGAGACGACCAGCCCTCGGAACTTGCCGCCCTCTCCCCAGGCCAGACCCTCGTCATAGACGGCGCGAAGGCGCCCCACGGAGGCATTAGTTGAGGAATAGGCCTGGAAATAGAGGAAGAACGCGCGGGCATCGTAGCGCCTGCGGAGAAAAGACAAGGCTTTGCCGATCTGAGCGTCGAGGCTTTCGCAGTCCACGGAGTCGATGTAGGGAGCTCTCCCTGCCGAGGGAGCACAGTACGAGCAGCCTCTCTTGCCCCGTCCCTCGTTTCTATGAGGGCAGGAGAACCCCCCGTCGACGCCCACTCTCCACACGCGCTCTCCATGACGCTCTCTCAGCCTGTCGGCATGACGATTGAATCGAGAGTCTACTTTTCGTCCATCTTCCGGTCGCCGAGCGCCTTGCATCGTCGCCATCCTCCGTATATCGTTGCCTCATGAGCAGAACATCGCCGCCGCGTCGGATAGTCGCGCTGCTGGCGGCGATCGCCGTCGGCCTCGGCGCCGTCGCACTCGATTCCTGCAGCATCATCGATACGAAATCCGCCAAAATCTGGACCGACATACCGGAGATCGCCCTCTGCGCCGAACTTTTCAACGATTCGCAGAAGCGCTTCCTGATCGAAGTTCAATGGAAAGCCGATCTCGTCTCGGCTCTCAGCCAGGCCAGTACGCCGCCCGCGCTGGCCATAGGCCGCTTCTTGAAGAGCCAGGCTATCCGCGATCGCTTCCTCTCACTGGATTATCTCTTCGGCGAGCTCATCGTCAATCAGTCCGCCTTCTACCCGGAGCTTCTCGACCTCGGCCATGTCGAAGGCCGGCAGATACTCCTTCCGGTGTCGTTCGACCTGCCGACGATCGTCTTTCCCCGCGGCACGCCCGGAATAAAAAACGATTTCACGCTCGGTCTGTCGGACCTGGCGGGACCGGCCAAGGCCTACAACCAGCGCGATGGAGCCGATTATGTCCGCATGGGGTTTTCGCCCCGCTGGGACGGCGACTTTTTGACCCTCGAGGTGAGCGCAGCGGGGGCGGCTTTTTGCGAGGGAAAACCGCTGACCTGGAACGACCGGGGCCTTCGGGATGCCATCGCCGACGTCCGAGCATGGACGGCTGGGGTCAACGGCTCCTCCTCGCTCGAGGACGATTTTCAGTTCAAGTATCTGTATACGCCCGCCTACCAGTACGTCTCGGCGGGGCGAAGCCTGTTCGCCTATATAGACTCGGGCAGCTTCTTCCTCATACCGGAGGAAAAACGCTCGACATTGGACTATCGCTGGTTCGCTCACAAGGGCTCGGTTCCTATCTCCGAGCAGATGGTGTTCGCGGGACTCGTTCGTTCGGGCCGAGGCAGGTCGGCGGCGGAAGCCTTCATCAAATGGTTTTTTACCGAAAAGGCCCAGCATGATATCCTCGAAAGCGAACGGCGCGCGCGCGCCCTCGAAAGCTCCTTCGGCATAGCGGAGGGATTCTCCACTCTCCGGTCGGTCAACGAGAGGGTCTTCCCGCTCTTTTACCCGGCTCTTGTCGGACATCTGCCCCCTGCCAACTCGATGTCCGCCCCACAGGAGCTCCCGAGCGAGTGGCCTCGCTTGGAACGTTCGGTCATCGCGCCGTGGCTCATTCAGGTGAGCGGCCGGCCCGAGGACTCGCCGTCGAGCGATCCGGGCCGCGAACTCTCGGCGAAGATGGTCGACTACATCAAAAGGTCCGCGCCGCCTTGAGCTTCAAGCGAAGCGTCGGTCCCCTGCTCAGGCTCGGATATCGTCTCCCGAGCAGGCTCCTCCGCCATTGCCGCCCAGCGATCGAAAAGTCTGTCGAATTCTTCGAGGTTCGAGGAGCGTACCGCCTCCGTTCGAAGCTCGGCCCCGAAGGCCGTGCCCTTGCTGTACGAACAAAACTGCTTGCGAAACTCCACGCAGGCCTTCCTCGCTCCGAGAAACTTCGCCGAAAGTTCAAGATGTTTTCGAGCTGTTTCGGCCCGCAGTGCGGCGTTCGCATGCGTTGCCGCCCCGCCTTCCTGCAAGGCCCGGGCCTCCCGAAAAATGAAGGGATTGCCCATAGCGCCCCGCGCGATCATAACGCCGGCACAGCCTGTTTCGGCCAGCATGCGCACCGCATCCTCGGCATGGAACACGTCGCCCGATCCGAATACCGGCACGGGCAGCGCGCGCGCTATCTCGGCGATCTGTGACCAGTCCGCCTTCCCGCTGTAGCCCTGGACTTTGGTCCTGGCGTGGAGCGTGACGGCCGCGGCCCCGCCTTCGACTGCCGCCCCGGCAGTTTCGAGGTAATTGATATTCTCCGAGTCCCAGCCTGAGCGGATTTTTACCGTCACTGGCACATCGGCGGCACCAGCCTCGCAAAGTGCAGCCACCATTGCGCGTACGATATCCCGTATGAGCTCCGGATGCCGGATCAAGGCCGAGCCGGCGCCGGAGCGGACGATCTTGGGCACGGGGCAACCGCAATTCAGGTCGATGACCGAGGGTTTCCAGGGCAGAAGCATGACGGAGGCCCTCGCCAAGATCTCGGGCTTGGCGCCGAAGAGCTGTATGGCATAGTGCTTCTCGTTGTCGGCGCGCGAGAGAAGCTCCTGCGTCTTGGGGTGATTCCGTGCGAAGGCTTCCGAGCTGACCATTTCGGTGTAGCAAAGATCGGCGCCCTGCTCGACGCAAACCGAGCGGAAGGCCGCGTCGGAATAGCCGGCCACTGGAGCCAGAAAAAGATTTCCAGACAGCTCGAGCGCGCCAATGCGCAGCCCATGACGGAGAGAAACGGGGTCTCTCATTCGGGTATCGCGGGAGCGAAAGTGCTCGACTGACATCTAAGAGGTAAGCAAGAATATAGCCACAGAGACACGGAGGCACGAAGCCGGATCACGGATGAGAATGCCCATAGTGAGGGCCCAGGAATGTAAAAATCCTTATGCTGCATTTCCACGTGTCAATAAACCGCCGGCATTTGCACACCATTTCAGAGAAACCGGAGAAAACACGAAGCCAATTTCACAAGTAACCAACTCCTGAAATTGGCCCAATCGGCTTCTCCCTTCTTTCTCCGTGCCTCTGTGGCTCATCCTCTCGTCGAACCGCCATCTAATCCCTCAATTCAATTCGCTTAGCGGAGCCTCTCCCATATCCTTAGGTCCAGACAGGCACAGGCAACCGGAAAAAATGACAGGCATTCTCGTAGAGCGCTTTCGATACCTCAATCGGATCCATTTCGAGAAGATCGGCGAGGAAAGTCGCCGTTGAAGGCAGATACTCCGGCTTGTTGCGCCTGCCACGATAATCGGCCGGCACCATGAATGGAGCCTCGCTCTCTATAAGAATCCTCTCCAACGGGACGACTCGAACCGTGTCGTGGAGATTTCGAGCATTTCGGTAGGTGAGATTGCCGGCAAAAGAGAAATAGACGTTCAATTCGAGCTCGATCGCCCTGCGGGCGTACTCGGCGTCCTCGGAATAGCAATGGAAAACACCGCCAGCGGGAGGCATCCGGTCGCGAAGAATGTCGAGAACATCCTTGCCGGCCTCGCGATTGTGGACTATTACGGGAAGATTGAGCCGGCTCGCGAGCTCGAGTTGATCGATGAAAAGTTCGATTTGGCTCTTGCGATCGCCGAAACGGTGAAAGTAGTCGAGCCCGATCTCGCCCAAGGCGATCACACGAGGTAGCTTGGACGCATCCTCGATCGTGCGGCGCCACTCCTTCCCGGGATTTTGGACCTCGGAGGGAGACACCCCTACGGCATGGTATACGTGCTCGAGAGTTTTGAGATTTTCGTAGACCTGGCGAAAGTCCATGAGACTATTGCAGATACTGACGATCTTCGTGACGCCGGCCTGCTTAGCCTCCTGGCATACCAAAAGTTGTTCGATAGGGTCATCGAAAATGAGCCCGATGTGGGCATGAGTGTCGAAATACTGCATCTGTCTTCCGTAAGAACGTTGGTGATGATGTGGAATCCCAAACGGGGCAGATATGAATGTAGCATGCCCGCATCGCGCCGTCAACTCGCTACGCAGAAACGGGTAGGGGGAGGAGGAAGAAGATGACCGGGTCCATAAGCCGGCTTCTTCCTTGATGAGGACTATATCTAATCTCCGGCGATTTCGTCAACCAAGAGAGATGGGCTTTACATGCGGAATTCCTCGCCAAGATATATTTTTCTGGCCAGATCCGAGGCCAGAACGGTGTCGCGATCGCCGGACACGATAATACTTCCAAGGTTTATGACATGGGCACGGTGCGTTATCTCGAGGGTGTCGCGAACATTATGGTCAGTGATGAGCACACCGATGCCGGTATCGGAGAGCCTGCGCACGATACGCTTTATTTCGTGAACCGCAATCGGGTCTATGCCCGCGAAGGGTTCATCGAGCAGAAGAAACTTTGGGTCGAGGGCGAGGGCCCGTGCGATTTCCGTACGTCGCCGTTCACCTCCCGAAAGGGTGAAGGCCTTCTGCCGCCTGATCTCCACGATACCGAACTCCTCGAGAAGCTCTTCCAGGATGACTCGTTTGCGGTTCGCGTCGATATCCGCCCGGGTTTCGATCACAGCGCGCACATTGTCTTCCACCGAAAGCTTGCGGAAAACCGAAGGTTCCTGGGGAAGGTAGGCAATCCCCAGACGCGCCCGCTTATACATGGGTAGGCCGGTTATGTCGTGGTGGTCGAGGCCGACGCGCCCCAGAGTGGGCCTGATGAAACCGACGATCATATAGAATATGGTGGTCTTGCCCGCCCCATTCGGGCCGAGGAGCCCCACCACCTCGCCTGTGGACATCGAAAAATCGACTGAATCTACAGCGACCTTCCTGCCGTAGAGCTTTCGAAGAGCTCTTACCTCGAGGGTGTGGATTGTTTGCTCTCCGTTCATGGCTTAGTGCCTTGCGCCGGAGGAGCCCCTTTCGTCTCGGGCGCCCGGGCAGACGGAGTTCCGGACGAGGAGGCGCCGTTCTCGTTTTTCGAATTCGAGACGACAGTGCCTCCGACATCACCCTCCAGGCTGATTTCTTCGGTGTCCGTATTCACCACTATCCGCGTCGCATGGTAGACGTCGCCGTTCTTGTCGGCCGAGGGCGCTCCGGTCAACTCCAAGTGCTTGTCATTACGGCGATAGATGGCGTATTCGGCGCTGCAGGCCAGGTCTTCTTTCAATATATGTACGCCGACCTCCGCGATCATCACCTCGTTGACGCCGTCGTTTTCGATCCACTCGGCCTTGAGCACCAGCTTGTTCTTCGAATCCTCGAGAACCGAGGGCCCCGTGGCGCGGCTCAATTTCAGCTCGCGATCGTAGTAAAGATCCGGTGAGCGAAGCGTGATACCGGCCTCTTCATCCTTCACGAAAACCGAGCCCGAGCATTGCATGTATTGGAAATCCTTGCCGAAAAGCTCGATCCGATCGGCCGAGATGGATACCTTGCCCGTAAGCACCCGCGCCCGACCGGACAGGACGGTGTGTTCCCGGCCTTTGGCGAGCACGCTTTGGACGCTGTCCGCGCTGAAGCTGACGTTGTCGGCCGCCGCGGTCCCCGCCGTCAACAACAGAAAGCAGGCGGCAAGCGTGCCTTTCACCGCAAGACGAAGCGGCCGTCCCCGGAGCCTCACTTCGCTTCCCCGGATGCGGCGTCTTTTTCTACGAGCACGCCCGATACGCTGCCCCGAAAAGAGAAGGAGCGGGAAAGCGCCCGGGCCTCGAAGCCTGCGCCGCTCACGAAGGAACCGTCGCTCCGGCTGATGGAGACGGTCCCATCGAGCGGCCCGGACAGCCGTTTCTCCTTTCCGTCCCAGTGCAGGGATTCTCCCACGAGGATTGCATCCTGGCGCTTGGACTCGAGACGTACGTCGCCGGAGAAATCCGCATCGCCGTTTTCGGAATAGTAGACCGCCGAATCCGCCTTGCCGCTCGAGATGAGTCTACCCGAATCGGGGTCGTACTCGGAAAAGCGCACGTCATGCAGGACGGTCTTCTTGTCTTTGTCGTAGGTTTCGGCGCGCGCGGCCGTGAGCTGGAATGACAGGGACCCGTGCGTGACGACATTGTGCCGGTAATTCGCGAACTCTGCCACCGGCAGGGCAGCCGAAGCCGGCCCTGCGCCGGCCGGCCCGTAGTTGAAGCGGCAGGAGCCGAGAAGAGCCGCCGTGAAGCCGACGGCAATGAGAAACGTAGCCGCTTTCCGCGACGATTCAGCTCGATACATGTGCCGATCGGGCGACCCCGGTGCTCCGCGCGACACAGGCTCCTATGAAGCTTTTGAATAAGGGCGCTGGACTCACGGGTCTGGACTTGAACTCGGGGTGGCATTGAACGCCGAGGCCCCAGGGATGGTCGGGCCATTCGACCGCCTCGACGAGACTGCCGTCCGGCGTAAGCGCAGAGATGCCCAGGCCCGTCCGTTCCAGATCGCTGCGGTAGGTGTTCGAAACCTCGTAACGATGCCGGTGCCGCTCCCAGACCGATTCGCTGCCATAGATCTTTCGGATCAGCGTGCCTTCCTTGAGGATCGACTCACTCTTACCCAGGCGCTGGGTGCCGCCGTAGCTTTTCACATCGATCTGATCCTCCAGAAGGCTCACCACGCAATGCGGACTGTCGGGATTGAATTCGGTGGAGTCGGCGTCCGCCCACACCAAAACGTCTCGTGCCCATTCTATGACCATGATCTGCAACCCAAGACAGATGCCGAAATAGGGCAAACCCTGTTCGCGGGCATAACGCGCGGCCTTGACCATGCCGCCCGAACCGCGCTGACCATAGCCGCCGGGAACCAGTATCCCATCCACATCCGCGAAAACCTGAGCCATGTCCGCGTTCTCGGCCTCGAGACGTCCCGAATCGATCTTCACTATTTCTACGGCGGATTGGTTCGCGATACCGCCGTGGTAGAGAGCCTCCCACACCGACTTGTACGCGTCATGCAGTTCCATGTACTTGCCCACGACCCCGATGCGTACGCGGTGCTTGGGCTCCGCGAACTTGCGCACCACCTCCTGCCAGGCACGAAGATCGGCATGCCGACTCTCGACATTCATCTTCTTGAGGAGGAAAGTGTCGAGTCCCTGTTCGTGGAAAACGAGGGGAATCTCATAGATGGTCGTCTTCACGTCGTGGGCGGAAATCACGCCCTCGAATTCCACGTTCGTGAAACCCGCGATCTTGCGGCGCATCGCTTCCTCGATCGGTTCACTGCCCCGGAGAACGAGAGCGTCGGGCTGGATTCCGACTTCCTGCAGCTCCTTCACGGCGTGCTGGGTGGGCTTGGTCTTGAGCTCTCCGCCCGAGACCGCCGGTATGAGGGTGACATGGACCGAGACAGCGTTTTGCTTACCCAGCTCGTGGATGAGCTGGCGGGCCGCCTCGAGGAAGGGAATGGACTCCATGTCGCCGACGGTGCCGCCGATTTCGACGATCGTGATGTCGACGTCCGGGTCCTTGCCGGGAGCCAGGATGCGGCTTTTTATCTCGTCGGTGATGTGAGGGATGACCTGAACGGTCCGACCCAGATACCGGCCTTCCCGCTCCTTGTTGATCACGGCCTGGTACACTTGCCCTGTCGTGATCGAATTCACCTTGGAAAGCGGCGAATTGGTGTAGCGACCGTAATTGCCGAGGTCCAGGTCGGTCTCGGCCCCGTCGTCGGTGACGTAGACCTCTCCATGCTGGTAGGGGCTCATCGTTCCCGCGTCCACATTCAGGTAGGGATCGATCTTGACCATGCGCACGGACAGGCCGCGCGATTCCATGAGAGCGCCGATCGAGGAGGCCGTCACTCCCTTTCCCAGGGAAGAACAGACGCCGCCCGTCACGAAGATTAGCTTCTTCATGGGACTTCAGTATCCCCAAAGGCGAAGGGACTGTCAATCGAGCGGGAAGCGATCGAAGCTCGAGGCTATGGCGGGCGTCCTCAGGAAGGACTCGCCTGCGGCGCGTTCGTTTTCGGTGAACCGAAGAACTCCTCCTCGAGCATCGCGCAAAGAGCATGGTAGGCGCTCTCATGCAATTCCTGGACGAGGAAGGTCTCTTCGGCCGGAACCCTGATGCAGACTTCGGCGATCTCGGCGAGCGTTCCGCCCGAGCGTCCCGTGAGTCCTATCACCCGCAATCCGAAGGCCTTGGCCGCTCGAGCCGCGTTCACCACATTGCGAGAGGTACCGGAAGTGGAGATCCCGAGCAAGACATCCCCCTGCCGGCCGTAGCCCAGGACCTGTTGCGCGAAGGTCATGTCGGCGGCTACGTCGTTGGCGAAGGCGCTGGAGAGCGAGGGCTGGCCCGTGAGGGATATGGCCGGCAGCGTTCCCTGAAGCGAGGAGGCGAAGGATCGCCAGTCGCCGGGGATACTACGTTCCAGCGCGGCGAGATGTCCGGCATCGAGAGGCCGCGGCAGAAGAAAACCTTTCATGAGCTCGCCCACGATGTGTTCGGAGTCGGCTGCGCTCCCTCCATTGCCGCACGCGAGGAGGGTGCCGCCTCCCGCGAAGGAAGCTGCGAGCAGATCGAAGGCGGCTCGCAGGTCCGCGGCACAGGTTTCCAGCTCAGGGCGGCGTTTGAAGAGATTGCCCAGAATATCCACGATTTTCTGTTTCATGTCTTTTCCTCTCCCGCATCCGCTTCGTCGTCTTTCTTCTTCTCTGCTCCAGCTTCGAGAGCGAGTGCGAGAGCGGCGTAGTCGCCCACGTTTTCGCCCAGTCCGGCCGGTAAAATGGTACAGACCGCACTGCTGCGGGACAGGCTTTCCCGGGCCACCGCTCTTTCCATCGCCGGCCTCAGGAGTCGCTCGCAACGAGCGAATATGCCGCCGATGACTATCGCCTCGGGGTTCAGGATATCGATGAGGAGGGCGAGTCCCCTGCCCAGAAAGCTGCCGCTCAATTCAAAGACTGAGGCTGCGACGGGGTCTCCGGACAGCGCGGCCTCCGCCGCCGACTTGGCGTCGACCCGCTCAAGATCCTCCGCGCGAGGACAGAAACCCACCGACTCTCCCGCCTGAAATCGCTCGAGCGCGAAGCTGCGAGCCAGCTGGGCTATCCCGCCGCCCGAACAAAAGCCCTCCCAGGAGCCAGCCTTACCGTAGCCCACCGGCCCGAACTCCGCTAGGCGGACGTGTCCTGCCTCCCCGGCCATCGAACTCGCTCCTTCGTACAAATGGCCGTCCAACACGAGACCCGCGCCGAGGCCTGTGCCGAAGGTGAGAAATACCATGCTGCGCAAACCGCGGGCGGCTCCCCAGTGCCACTCGGCCAAGGCGCAGGCGTTCGCGTCATTCTGCAGCCTTGCCGGCACGCCGAAGCGATCGCGGAAATAATCTACGACATGAACGTCGTCCCAGCCGGGAAGATTGGGCGGCGATAGTATGACGCCGCGTCTCGAATCGAGAGGCCCGCCGCAGCTTATGCCGATCCCGGAAATGTCGGCCCGCGTCATGGCCCCTTCGGAGAGAGCCTCTTCGCAGAGCTCGGCGAGCCGCGGAAGCGCCCGAGCCGGACCGAAGGACTCGGAAGTCGCGAAACTCCGCCGAGAACGGATGCAGGGCGGCGAGCCTTCGATGCCGAGAGTCACGGCACACTTGGTGCCGCCGATATCGATGCCGATGATCACGGCGCGTCGCCGCCCGCTTTCGAGCGCATGCACCGCCATGGACGCGGACCCAGAACCCACAAGGCCTCCCCTCTTCCCGGATGCTAGAATACCGCAAAGCGACGCCCGGTGCACGGCCTCTGCGGTTCGGCGGGCCCAGGCGATCGTCCCGAAGACCAGACTTCTTCCGGCGCCTCGTCGCATGCTATGATTTCGGCGTGGATTATATCATTCGCCGCGATGAGCGGGTCAAAACAGGGGACGACGAGGCTTTTTTCACCGTCCATTGGTCGCCCATTTCCAAGGCCGACAAGTACGATATCGTCACCAAGGCTCCCGCAATCGGCGGCATCGCCGAACTCTACTATATGGATGAAAAAGGCAAACTCAACCTTTTCTGCCTCCAGCGCTCGTGGTATGGAGGCATCAGAGCCATGCTCCGCGAAAGGTGCGACCCGGTCCTCGAAAAAGATCCTTTCCGCCTCTCCATCCTCGTCAAATGGCGGGACCGCATCTACTACCGTTGGAGCAACTCCGAATCTATGGCCGATATGAACGACGTCATGTTTTTCTTCGTCGAGACCTACTCGCCCGGCTCGCACGGCGCCCGGAGCTCCGGTCGCTTCCATCGGATTTTCGTGCAGGAAATCGACACCGGCAAGCTCGTCACGATTTGAGGAAATCCGGTATGAGCTAAACCCCCAACCTGAGCCTTCCGAAGATAGAACAGGAGGAAGGCCAGAATGATACGCGGCTGGTATACGGGCGCGAGCGGCATGACCGCTCAACAAGTCAGGCTCGACGCCATTTCCAATAATCTCGCCAATGTCGACACCGACGGCTACAAGCGCGACGTCGCGGTTCACAAAGCCTTCGCCGAGCTTCTCTTGCGGCGCCTCAACGACGACGGCGAAACACTCAACCCCTTCGGTTCCGCGGACATGGCTCCCGTCGTCGGCAAGCTCGGCACCGGCGTCGAGACCAACGAACTCTACACTGAGTTCGAGCAGGGGGCCCTCAAACAGACGTCGAGCGACTTCGACGTCGCCCTCGACGGCAAGGGCTTCATCGCCGTGCAGACCCCTTTCGGCGAGCGCTACACCCGCAACGGTTCCTTCATCCTCGGCAAGGAAGGTTTCCTCGAAACCAAAGAAGGCTACCCGGTGCTCGGCGAAAACGGCCCGATACAGGTGAAAGCCAACAATTTCAAGATCGACAAAGACGGAAACGTTTTCATCAACGAGACTTACCAGAACGACCCCTACCGCCTCGTATCACGCGAGGAAAACACATGGGACAGGCTCAGGAAACTGGACACCCTCAAAGTCGTCGACTTCAATAAGGACCGCTTTCTGGCCAAACAGGGCTCGAGCCTCTGGCGCTCCACTGAAGAATCGGGCGACGCGACCATAATTTCCGGGGGCGGGCGGCCTCAGGTCATCCAGGGCTACGTCGAAGCGAGCAACGTCAATCCGGTCGTGGAAATGGTTCAGATGATAGAAGTGAATCGGGCCTACGAGGCCAACCAGAAAACGATCCAATCCGAGGATTCCATGCTCGGCAGACTCATCAACGAAGTGGTACGCGTGTGACGACGATGCGTGTAACGGCAAGAGCGGAGGGATAACACATGGTGCGTAGTCTGTGGACCGCAGCGAGCGGCATGATAGGGCAGCAGGACAATATCGACACGATCTCGAATAATCTCGCCAACGTCAACACGACGGGCTTCAAGAAAATGCGCGCAGATTTCGAGGACCTCATTTACCAAACCGTTCGCGTGGCCGGAACTCCCGCCACGGAGGACACCGTCGTACCCGTGCCGGTGCAGATGGGCCACGGCGTCAAGCTCGCCGACACCCAGCGCGATTTTTCCCAAGGCGCACTGCAGAACACCGAGAACCTATCCGACATCGCGATCGAGGGCGACGGCTTTTTCCGCGTCATGACCTACGACGGGTCCTACGCCTACACCCGCGACGGCTCTTTCAAGATCGATTCGAACGGGCAGTTCGTCACCGCCGAGGGCTACAAGCTCATGCCCGGTCTCACCCTGCCTCAAGGCTTCATACCCGACACTCTCGCGATATCGCAAGACGGCCGCGTCAGCGTCAAAGTCCCCGGCCGCGACACGCCCATACAGGTCGGGCAGCTTGAGCTCTACCGCTTCCCGAACCCCGAGGGCCTCACCGCGGTCGGTGATAACCTCTTCAAGCTTACTAACGCCTCGGGCAACCCCATCGCGGGGCAGCCGGGTTTCGACGGCATGGGCAAGACCATCCATAAATTTCTCGAAATGTCCAACGTTTCGGTCGTCCGCGAAATGGTCAATATGATCGTCGCCCAACGCGCATACGAGTTCAACTCCAAGGCCATCCAGACGAGCGACAACATGCTCGGCACGGCGACTAGTCTCAAGAGGTGACAGTTGATGGATCGACCGCGCCGTGACGACGGCTCGGCGACCAGTCTTACTGACCCGGCAATAAAACAGTTGACGTGAGCATCGAAAAAGGACCGCCCGGCTAAGTCCTTTTTCGATGCGATGTCAGCTTTTCAATTGCCGGGTCAGTAAAAGGAATCGCAGCGTGAACATCACCGACTTGGCAAGCTTCTATTATCGCAACCAAGCCCTCGCCCTCCCCAATGCCAAGCCGCAGGTCCAGGGCATCGGGGCTCGAATCGCCGATACCACGGCGATCAACAAGAAAAGCCAGCTCTACAAGGAGTGCGAGCAGTTCGAAGCCATCTTCGCCAAGATGATGCTCACCGAAATGCGAAAAACCGTGGATAAGAACGGTCTCGTCTCGGGCGGCTGGGCGGAGGATATCTACCAGGACATGCTCGACGATCAATATTCGTCCACTCTATCCAAAAGCGCCGACTTCGGTATCGCCGATGAATTGTACCGCCAGCTATCCAAAATAAAGTAGAACGCAAAAGACTGTCCGGAAAGCCGAGGACTTTCCGCGTATCGACGCACGGGTTCCCGACAGGCTAGACTTCGCCTCATGGATGCCCCTGCGGAGCTCCTCCATCGCGGTCTCGACATTCTCGGCCTCCCGACCTCCGGGGAGCTGGAAGACAGGCTCGACCGCTATATCGTCGGCATCGAGGCATGGAACCCCGCATACGGCCTCGTGGGAGCCTCGGGCGGCGAACTCGTCGTCAAGCACATACTGGACAGTCTCGCTCCGATAGCCCTGATTCGAACGCTTCTGGCCGGCATCGCCGAAGGTCAAGGGCAACGGAGCGCCCTCGGATTGAGCCCGCCCCGACTCCGTCTCGCCGACCTCGGCACCGGAGCCGGCCTGCCCGGAATTCCACTCTCTCTCGCCATGCCCGAGATCGATGTGGCCCTCATCGAGCGCATGGGCAAGCGCATCCGCTTCCTCGAAAATCAGAAGGCCGCGCTCGGCCTTCGCAACGCGACAATCTTCGAGTCGGAGGTCGAACGCGCTCCGGGCCCCTACGAGATCGTCACCTTCCGCGCCTTTCGCCCCTTCGAGCGCAAGCTTTTCAAGCGCGTCTTCGCGCTCTGCGAACCGGACGGAATGGTCGTGGCCTACAAGGGAAGACGCGACAAGGCCGAAGCGGAACTCGGCGCAATCGAGGGGCTCTTCGTCGAGGCGCGCATCGAGCCCGTATCCGTGCCCTTTCTCGAGGAGCAACGTTGTGTCGTGGTCATTCGGCCGACGCGGGCTTCATAAGGGGCAGGCTGGGGCCGGCCTCAGCTCTCCGCCATGAAGCCCTTGGCCCGCGAATCTATCGTGTTGAGCAGATTCATCAGGCTCTGCTTTTCGATGAGGTCGATAAGCCGTGCCTCGACGAAGCGTCGCGCCTCGTCGCTGAAGGTTCCCGCCGAGATGCAGTAGCCCTTGCCGGCTTTCAGGTCCTTGACCCTTGCATGAAAGTCTCGCACCGCCAGTTCGCCCACCGTATTCTGCGAGCGAATGAACCGGAACAGCACGACGTCCTGCCATCGCGCCGTTTCGACCTCCGCCAACACGTCCGCCCAATCGTTGGCCTGGACCGAAATGTCCGTGATCTTCACCTTGGCCTTCGGGAAGAACATCAGCGCGATCTTCCGGCAGAGCGTGACGAAATCGCTCGTGGCGCCGAGAAGGAAGGTCTGCAGATTTCGATTCGAGTTGAGTTCCTTGTACTTGGCCAGCAGAGCCGGGACATCCTTGTAGTTCGGATAGAGGGCTTGGACATCGTTGAGCAGGAATACGGCTTTGCCGATGTCTTGCGTCTTCAGATATGCCGCTGCCAGGCGATACTTGAGTTCTACGGTCGTCTCGATTTTCGTGTTCTGGTGCCTGAGCCCTATCTCGAAGTCATCGACCGCGCGGTCGAAAAGCCGTTGATTCAAGTGTACCGTGCCCGCAAACAGCGCGGCCGAAGGCCCCAGCTGAGGATCGGCGCGCAGGTGCGAGAAAATCTTCAAGGCTTGATCGAGATTGCCCAGTTCGTAGTAGCACTCCGCGGCCGCGAACAGCGACTCTTTATCGTCGGGCTGGAGATCTATGGCCTTGCGAAGCACGCCGAGCGCTTCCTTGTATGCCTTCACTTTGAAATATGAATGCCCAAGGTAGCGGAGCATGAGCGGGTGCTCGGGGTTCTGCAACGAGGCCTGCTTGAGCAGGGTCAGTGCCTTCTCGAAGGCGCGCCTCTGGAATTCCAGGTATCCGAGGTTGAAATTGACTTCGAAATCGTCCTGCCTGATGGTCCGCGCCACCAGGAGCCCCTTGTAGGCCTCGTCGAAGCGATTGAGTCTGATCGCCGCGATCCCGTACCGGGAATTGGCCCGAAACTCGTCGACCTCCGGATTGCCGGCCCCCGCCTCGGCCAGGGTTTCGTAGAGCTTGAAGGCCCGCTCCCAGTCCTGCTCGCTCCAAGCCAGATCACCCATGGCGGCGAGAGCTTCGACGTCCTTGGGATTCGCCGCAAGGCGACGATTGGCCTCTTTTAGGATCTGGGCTCTATCCTTTGTCTTGAGTCTCTTGCCCCGCGCCCCGGCCTGTGCCTTGCGGGCCGATACGAGGAATCCCAGCACGATGGCGAAGGCCAGGAGTACGACAACGACGACGACAATGGGCAAAATGCCTTGCATGCGGTAAATAGTGAAGCCCGCAAGGCAACCTGTCAACCGCCGAAGCTTCCGGTCGGAGACGTAGAGCCCGGGAGATCCCGAGAATCAATGTGATATGCATATCCCCGGACGGCGCCGCTACTCCAGCCTACTCCAGCCGGAGTCCAAGGCTCAGGTAATCGCCCTCCTGGCGCCACGGGTCCATGAGGGTCTCGGCGAAATGCTCGAAGCGAAGAAAAACGACAAATTCGCCGCCGTTGCCATGGAATCCGAACCCCGTCTCGGCCAATAAATCGGCAGACAGGACGATGCCTCCCTCGGCGTTGTAGAAGTCGGTGTATTCTTTGAGATTGAAATACCAGCCCACCCGCCCATAACGAAAAGGCTCGGTCTCGAGGCCGAGCGCAACCGTGTCCAAAAGACCATTGAGGGTGAGAGGCTGGGAGCTCTGGGCCGACATGCTGTCCTGACGAAGCACGTACGCGTGCTCGTCCAGCGTGAAGCGAGCCGAACCTTCCTCTCCCTTGCCCCAGCCCCACGTGAAAGGCTTGGGGTAGGCCCGAAGGGTGACGCTATCGTAGATACATACGCGCTCGAGATCCTGGCCGAACATCGCCTGCTCCGCGATGTTGTCGATATCGTGCCGGCAGCGATGATAGTATCCGATACCCAAGTCGATAAAATCGTACTGTCGCATGACGAAGAGCGATTCCTGCCAGTAGAACACCCGTGGCTTGAAATGGATGTCGTCGTTCGGACTGGCGACCAATTCGACATCGCTGCCTATATCGACGGACCAAAGATTGCGCAGACGGAATATTTCCACGGAGGCGCCGAGTTTTGCGTTCCAGGTATGCTCGCCGTCGCTCGAAGCGAGATAGTTGGAGAACTCGCCCCAGCCGGAACTTCGCTGCAGAAATCCCCCTTCGCCCTCGATCGGGGAATCGAAGGGGTCGACGACGATCGTGCGATCCGCGAAGGGTACCGCGTGGGAGCTTTCCGGAACGAAGAACAGCACAAGGAACACGGCGATTATCGTCGCCGAGAAACATACATCGTGCCTGCGCACTTCATCCTCCTTCCTCCGAAGGCAAATGACACGATTTACTCTCCGCCGTCGACCTTCCGTCAGAATAACAGATCCAGGCCCAGGTATATCTCATAAGGGCTCGACCCGTCGGGAGTCATGGCGGTCAGCGAATGAGTCGACAAGACATTCTTCAAATCCCAGCCGGCGCTCAACCTGACCGTGAAGCTTCGCAGACCCTGGGGAAAGAAGAGCAGCTCGAGACCGCCCGAATACCAGAGCCAATCGTTCGAGTAAGCGGATGAATAGTCCGGCCGTGCGACGGCCAGGTCGAGAAACGGCTGAGCCTGGCATTCGAAATCCAGCACTCGCGTTCCTATGAGCGCATGGGTCGGAAAATCGAAAAGCTTCAGGGGCAGATTGAGGTTCACAATCGCGGCCTGAACTCCCGACATGCGGTCATCGATGATTCCGCGCATGTATTGTCCGAGCATGGTCAGGCTGTCGTTCTGGGTCCCCGAAAAGTGTCCGCTGAAGCGATCCAGGCCGAGGAGCCTGGCCCCGATGCCCAAGCGCTCGCTCCACTGAGCGAAGAGCTCAGCCTGGAAATTGAGGTCGCCGATGAGGTCGTCCCACTGTGCATTGTATGCGGTTCTGGCCGTGAGGGACAGGGAAAGCCCCTCGCGCATGTTGCCCACCCAGTCGACCCGACCGAAAGCCAATCCATTCGAAACGCTCGTAAGAGCCCCGCCCCTCCCATAATACTGGGGCGAATTTTGCAGCGCCTGGGCGACGGTGGTATCGAAGTCGCTCGAAGCCGTGCCATTGCCATAGTACGAAAGCGTCGTCCCGGGCCGCCATGCATAATCCAGTTCGAGCGCCGGGACATAGGTGAGGGGGCCAAGATCCACGCCCCGCCAGCTTCCCAGGCCTCCCGTGATCGGAACCGTCGCGGTCGCGGCGGCGGATTCGACGAGATACCAGAGGTCGGGGTCCGGTTCGGGAGCCATGGCGTCGTAGGAGATGCTCTGCGTCGCGGTCACCGAAGCGGGAAATCCGAGCCTTGGTACGTTGTATGAAATCGAAGCCGAGGTTATGGAACTCGCAGTGCCGCCGGTCCAGACTTGCCCGTTCTCGGCGAAGCCCAAATCCCAAACTGTGCCGGCCGCCTGGAAAGGAACCGTGAAATACAGCTGAGTCCCGTAGGAATTGACTCCTGCGGGGCTCCGTTGATAGTTCAAGTTGAGCTCGAGCTGCTGCGCCGATCCCAGAAAATCGTAGTCCCGTCCGCGAAGACTGAGCAGGAGGCCGTTGTTCGAGTCGTACTTCGGATAGGGCAATGCAATTGCGTTCCAGCTGTCGACGACCGCGAAGTGGAGCGCCACGTCATAGCCTCCGTCCGGAGCCGGCTTGACCTCGTAGCTGGGCGTCACCGAGGCCAATATGCGCTGACTGCTCAGAATTCGAACCTTGTCGGCCACGAAAGCCTCCAAGCTCGCCCGGTCGGGGAAGCTCGATCCCACGAGATTCTGGTACGGATCGATCAGGCCCATGAGTACGAAATCCTTGGTTCGCCCCTGAACATGGAAATCTACACTTCGGAGCACATAAGGTCCGGTAGGGATGCTCTCGGCCGCAGCAGCCGCCTTGGGGATTCCGGGTTGAGGCGATCCGGCCGTGTCGGCCGCAGTCGGCGCGGTTCGACCCTGCGCCATTGCGCCGCCGGCCGCACCCGCCCAGAGTAGCGCGACGGTCAGGATGATGAGAAATCTCCACCGCGCTCGGTACGAATGATGTTGTATCGAAATCATAGGAATGCCGCCTCCGTTCATAATCCCGCAAGTTCCGCGCGCTTGTACAGTCGGCCGTCGATCCCGACAAGTCAAATCAAATCTTCATGAAGCGCAGGGCAAAGATCCTTAGTTGCGATCGGGCGTGAAGCGCCGGTATCAATAGCGCACTCCGACAGCCGATGTCAGGATCGCAATCGGCAGGCCGTCCGTCGCGACCCCGAATATCGTCCCCGAGGCGGCGGCTGCGCGCAAATCCACTCCTATCGACGTATAGAAATAGAAGGGGCTTGAATAGAGAGCATAGCTCTGAACCTGCAATCCGGCTCCGATGCGTCCATTTCGGGGATCAAGCCCGGCCGATGAAGGGTCTCGAGCGAGACCGGCGTCGATGAAGGGGCCTGCGTGCACCTCGGCATCGAAAATCCGGAGCCAGCGCATCCCGAACCATCTCGAGAAAACGAAGGGACCCAGGTTCCACCAAAAATCCGCATTTTCATAGACTCCAATATCGCCCGCGAGGCGATGGGGATCGACTCCCCGGACCATGGCCCCAAGGCCGCAGTCGGTGGAGCCCGGCATCCACACGGCCCCGGCCCTGCCCATAAGCTCAGCGTCCGAGCCCACGAGCCCATGCACGTTCGCGTCCGCCGAATAGCGCGGCGACATATATACCGGCGATGTCCCGGGAATCGTGTCGTCGCCGATGACGCCGAACTCGATGAGGCTACCGCGTCGACGATTCAGAATCCAGTCGATGCGGCCGAATTGGAGCCCCAGGCCGGGGCTCAGGCTCGCCGGATACTGCCCACCCCAGTCTCCGCCCGCCGTTATGGAAGGTACGAGAAGCACCTGATGCGGCCCGCCTCTTTCGAACAAGGCCCAATCCACGCCGAGGGTCGCGGTCGTCGCGAAGAAACACTGTCCCCGATCGTCTATCGTCGGCGATCCCGCAAGGGCGAGATCCCATTCCAGAGGGCCGGTATAGAACGGCATCGAAAAGGATACCTTGCCGCTCGTCTCACCGATCGTCCCCGGCGGCCAGGCCCGCGATACTCCCGTATCGAATTCGCCGCCGTAGCCTCCAAAATCGAAAAGCAACAGATCCATGTTCACAACGAACCCAGTGGACGAGCTATCGTTCGCGCTCGGGAGAACGATCAACGTTCCGGATTCACAAAGATGGACGACTACGTCCACGGCCTTTTGGTCGCCGCTGTTTGCGGGATCGTCATGTGAGGAAATATCGACCGTATCGAAAAGACGCAGATTGAAAAGACGCTGCGCCCGATCGGACAGATAGGCGTCGAGCTGGGCTTTGTCATCGAAGGATTCTCCCATTCGGATATCGGCGACAGCGGCCACATAGGCCTTCCTGACCCGTCCTTCGATTTCCCAGGAAATCGACCGGATAACCAAAGAATCATGCTCAGGCTTCGGACTCCGCTCGATATCGTCTGATTGCGATTGCCCGGGATCGGAGGGAAGTACCGGGAGCCCCGCGCCGCCCTTCCCCGGAGTCCCCGACAGAGGTTTCGAAGCCGGCCCCCCGGGCATCGACTGCGCGCATAATAAACCGACGGATCCACATCCGATCAACACGAGCCCCAAGGCCCGGGCGCCCCGCAACATGCGAACTATGGTCGGGCGGCCGCAAGAACTCACGGACTGCCCTGCTTCGGTGAATCGCCATCCTTCGCCAAGGATACCTGACAAGCCGAGGGCCTACTTTCCTCGAGTCTTCAAGAGCTCCGCGAAAGGATTATATGTCATTCCATCGTCTTCCCGCGGAGGTGCCGGCGTCTTACGCCCCGGGACGGGATGCTGTCCGCGATGCTCCTGGTGTCCCGAACTCTGGGCCCGATTGCGAGCGGAGAGCCGGGGTTCCTGCGCATCCGGTCGGCTCGCAGCGCTCCGGATCGAGAGATCCCGACCGACATGTTCCGGCTGGACGACCCGCGCCGCTGCGGCGGTTCTCGCTTCGTCCTTGAGCGAAAGTCCGATTCGACGTCGGATCGGGTCGAGGGAAATAATGCGAAACTCCCGGACATCGCCGACCTTGAGAACCTCCATCGGGTCTTTGACGAATCGATTGGACATCTCGGACACATGGATCAAGGCGCTTTCCTTGATGCCTATTTCGACGAACGCGCCGAAATCGACGACGTTCTTCACCTTGCCTGTGACCTTCATGCCCTCCGAAAGATCCTCGAAGGTAACGACCCCTTTCTGAAGCACGGGCTTGGGGAAGTTGTCTCTAGGATCCCGGTTCGGCTTTTTGATCTCGGTGACGATGTCATTGAGAGTGGTATCCCCGACGCCGTGTTTTTTCTTGAGCTCTTCTCGGAGCTCGCCTTTCGGCTCCGCCCCGGAGCGCACAAGCCCGAGAATCTCCTGTGCCAGCGCATAATTCTCGGGGTGGACCCAGGTATTGTCCAAGACGTTGGAGCTTTCGGGTATCTTCAAGAATCCGGCGCATTGTTCGAATGTCTTTTCGCCGAGGCCGGGTATGTCGCGAAGCTTGTCACGGGAGGGTATCTTTCCTTTCTCCTCGCGGTATTTGACGATTTTTTTCGCCAGTCCGCTATTGATACCCGATACGTATTTGAGAAGGGAATGACTCGCGGTGTTGAGATTCACGCCGACTCGGTTGACGACCGATCCGACGACTTCGTCCAAAGTCTCGGAAAGACGCTTCTGATTGACGTCATGCTGGTAGAGTCCGACGCCTATCGATTTGGGGTCGATTTTCACGAGCTCCGCGAGGGGATCCTGCAGTCTTCGGCCGATCGATATGGCGCCCCGGATCGTCAGATCGAGCTCGGGAAACTCCTCGCGGGCGATATCGCTCGCCGAGTATACGGAAGCGCCGTCTTCGTCGACGACCGTAAATTCGCATTCGAGCCGATTTTCCTCGATTGCCGCCGCGACGGCCAATTGAGTTTCATGGCTCGCCGTTCCATTGCCCACGGCGACAAGTTTGAGATTATGCTTTTTTACTGACTCGGCAATCGCCTTTTTCGCCGCTTCTGCGTCTCGTTCCTGGAAAATCATGAAGTAATCCAGGAACTTGCCGGTCTCGTCGAGAGCGGCGCATTTCGTTCCGGTTCGAATGCCGGGGTCTATGCCGAGGACGCGCGTGCCCTTGATCGGCGGCTGCATGAGAAGATTCTTGAGGTTCTCCGAGAAGACATCGATTCCATGGCAGTCCGCGAAATCCGAGGCTTCGGTTCTGATTTCGCGCAGAACGGCCGGTGCCAGAAGCCTGCGGAGGCCGTCGTCTATCGCTTCCCGGTGATAGCGGTTGGCTATGCGAACCCGCGCCTGAAGAAGCGAAGAAGCTCCGTCCTGGTCGACATCGAGGCTGGTCTCGAGCTCGCCTTCGCGCTCGCCGCGATTGATGGCGAGAACCCGGTGGGGCTTGAGCGCGTCGAGCGGCTCCGAATAATCCCAGTACATCTGATACGTCGACGAAGCCTTTTCCCCCTCGTCGCCTACGCCCTTGACGACGAGTCTTCCGCCGGAGACGAAACATTTCTTGACCGCGGCGCGGTTGTCGGGATCCTGCGAGACGCGTTCGGCTATGATATCCATGGCGCCCTGGATGGCCTCACGAGCGTTGGCGACGATGAGCTCGGGTTTGTCGGACGTCTCGCGCACGAATCGAACGGCCGCTTCATCGACCGCAGCCTCGTCCTCCGAGAGCATGATCTCGGCCAAAGGCTCGAGGCCCCGCTCCTGAGCGAGCATGCCGCGCGTCTTCTTCTTCTTTTTGAAGGGAAGCCAGATATCCTCGATTTCCGTGAGACTCTGGGCTTTTCGGAGATTGCCATACAGCTCTTCGGAAAGCTTCCCGAGCGCGAAGATCCCGCGCATCACTTCGAGCCGACGCTCTTCGAGGTTTTTATAGGTCTCGAACTTATGTGCGGAGTCCCGAACCTGCACCTCATCGAGACTGCCGGTTCTTTCCTTCCGATACCGACTGATGAAGGGGACGGTACACCCTTCCGCGACGAGACCGATCACGGCGGAAACCTGGCTCGTTCGTATCGATAGCTCCAGGGCGATCTTGTCCATGATCGCAGCTTCGTCGATCTTCAAACCCACTATGAAGTCTTCGGTCAATTCCATGCCGGCTACGGTATGCTTATCCCGTATGAAAAATCAATAGCGACAGTTCATAACTTCTCTTTGACATTATGGATATAATAGTTATAATGAATCGCATCCCGATGTAGGAAGGCATATGTCCAAAAGCGCAAAAAAGATTCGCATCTTCTCCGCCCTGGAAGTGGCAAATCTCTGCGGTGTGGTCAACCAAACCGCCATCAACTGGATTCGCAACGGCTATCTCAAGGCCTTCACCACCCCGGGTGGTCAATATCGAATTTATGCAGAGGACCTCACGGAATTTCTCGACTCCAGAGGCATGCGAATCCCTACCGAACTCGAAGAGCGTTTCAAGGATGATGTCAACTGGTCCTCTATCCTGGTCGTGGACGACGACGCCGAGCTCAATGACCTTCTCAAGCGTTGGTTCGAGCGAAAACTGAGTTCCTTTACGATCCACCAGGCCTTCGACGGTTTCGAGGCAGGCCGGCTGATCGCCGAAAAACGCCCGGGCTTCGTCGTTCTCGACATCGATCTGCCTGGAGTCAATGGTCACGCCCTCTGCCGCAAGATAAAGGACGACCCCGTTTTCGGCAAGCCTTTTATCATAGCCATGACCGGGCTCGACCGTCCCGAAGAGAGTCAGGCCATCCTCGCCGAAGGGGCCGATGCCTTTTTCGCCAAGCCTCTCGACTTCGAATCGGTGGCCGCTTCGGTTTCCGAGCTCGTCGGCAAGGCGAGGGCCCGTGATGCCCAGTAAGGGTCTTGTCCTCGTCGTCGAGGATGAGGACTCGATCCGCCTTTCGCTTCGCGACTATCTCGTCAAAAAGGGGTACGACGTACTGGTGGCCTCGGACGGCGTCGGAGCCATTAAACTGATTCTCGACTATCAAGTCGATATAATCGTATCGGATTATCGCATGGAGATACTCGGAGGCGACTACTGGATTCGCTTCCTGCGAACCTACTGCTCGAACACCCGGATCATAATCACCTCGGGTTTTCTGCATCCGGATTTCGATATTCCATTCGAAGTCGTCTACAAACCTTTCGACTATGAAGAGCTCGAGAAGCGCATCGTAGCGCTTCTGGTCTCAAGTTCCGGAGCCACGGAGAAATAGGTGCCCTCGGTGTCGGAAGGCGCCTTTCAGGCTACTGTCGAAGGCAGGGTCCAGGGTGTCGGCTTTCGCTACAGTGCACGAAGAGAAGCGCTCCGTCTCCGCCTCCGCGGCTGGGTACGGAATCTGCCCGACGGCTCGGTCGAACTATGGGTCGAGGGCGATCGAAATGCCTTGGATGAATACCGCATTTGGCTCGAGCGGGGCCCTGCCGGCTCCTGGATCAGGGGAGTCCACGTCGAGCCTCACGAGCCGACAGGCTTCTATTCGACTTTTTCGATCGAGTTCTAGGCGACGGGCTCGCCGGACGGGCAGGACTCGGATGTCTGCGCGTTGCGTTTTACTCTACCAGGCATTATATTGATTGCCGATAATGAAATCGGTAGAGCATAACCATTCGGGGGCAGCCCATATGGCACCGCACAACGTTTCGGAATACATACATTTGCTCCCGAAGACCGAGATTCATATACACGCTGAAGCCACGGTCAGCTTCGAGAGTTATTTCGCGCTGAATCGCAAATATCGCGCCGATGTGTCCCTGAAGAGTCCTGCGGATTTTCGCAAATTGCTCGAGATGGACAGCCTCGAGATGATGATCAGGAATTTCTTCTATCTGCAATCGCTCTTTCGATCCCCGGAGGACTTCGGATACGTCGTGTCCGATGTGCGCGATTACGCCCTGCGCAACAATATCCGCTACCTCGAGCTTTTTGTCGCACCTTCCATGGTTCTGAAGCGCGGCGACGTGGATTTCGCAGGGATCATGGATCCGCTGGTCGAAGGTTTTACCGGAATAGCCGACGCCGGCGGGCCGGACGTACGCTTGCTCGTCGATGTCTCACGAGCCTTCGGCTTCGATAACGCCGCGCACAACCTGAGCCTGCTCCTCGATTACCTGTCCAAACATACGACGGATCGTGTTCTCGGCATCGGGTTGGGGGGTCAGGAAGCGGGCAATCCCTGTAAGGTGTACAAGAACGTTTTCCTTGCGGCCCGCCAGGCCGGGCTTCACGTCGTCGCTCACGCCGGCGAAGAGGTCGGACCCGAGTCGATCCGCGAAGCGGTGACGGAGCTCGGCGCGGAACGCATCGGGCACGGCACTTCGGCGATGCAGGATCCCTCGCTTATGGATATGCTGAAGGAACGGTCCATCCCCCTGGAAATATGTCCGACCAGCAACGTGGTCACCGGCAAGTACGTTCAGCGGTACGAGGATCATCCCATCAAGCAATTCTACGAGCGCGGCCTCATCGTGACGCTCAACACCGACGATCCCGTTCTCTTCGATGTCGAGCTCGAGGATGAATACGCTTTGGTCATGGAGCGGCTCGGCTTCGGCCGAGACAGAATCGCCGGCCTTCTCAGGAGCGGGATACGTGCCGCGTTCATGGACGAAGCCGCAAAGGCGAAAGCCAACGATGTCCTTAACAAGGCCCTGGCTGCACTCGGCTAGCACGCACTCTTACTTCGAAAGCCTCGACGCACTCTGCAAAAAAACCGCGAAGACATAATTGCGGATCAGGACTTGACGATTGTCCGGTTTAAAGAGCTAGATTTGAGTAGGATCACTTGCTATCAAGAAAGGATGCCGAGATGAAACAGATCTTTGCCCTGCCGCTTCTGGTCCTCTTCGCTTCACTGACAATAGCGTGTCAAACCAACAAGCCCGTGACTCTCGCGCAAACGGCGCAGGCGACGCAGCCGGTCAGCACGGCCGCAACGGCGAAACCCGGGAATGCGGGAACGAGCCTCATTCGGACCGAATCGCCGGGCTTTTCTCCCCTGGCGGACAACGGCCGGACTTCCATCGAGTTCTCGCTTGTCTTCGCCAAGAGCGACTCGGTGAAGAGCTGGCAGGTCCGGATCGCCGGGTCCAACGGCGTTCAGCGATCTTTCTCCGGCTCGGGCTCCAAACTCCCCTCCACTCTTTCCTGGGACGGTACGAACGCTTCGGGCGGCCCCGCGCCGGAGGGCAGCTACACCGCCGCTCTCTCGGTGGATTACGGCGACGCATACGCGCCGGGCTCGGCCTCGAGCAAGGCCTTCGTGCTCGACAGAACCCCGCCGACGGTTGCGATCGGCTTGAATCCGCCGGTGTTCGGCCCGATCGAACCTACGGACTCCCTCGCGATCTCTTTGGACGCCCATTCCACCCTGGCCGCGATCGACGGCTGGGAAATGGAAATATTCGACCCTGCAGGGAATCTCTTCAAGAGCTTCAACGGCAAGGGGTCGAAGGCTTCGATTCTGTGGGACGGCAAGGGTATCAAGGGCGATCTCGTAGTTTCGGCGGCGGACTACCCCGTAACGGCTAGGGTCCGGGACGAGTACGGAAACTCCGGTGTCGGGAAAAGCACTGTCCCCATCGATATTCTGGTCCTGAAAACCGCGATGGGATATCGCATCCCCGATACCCGCGTTTTCTTCAAGCCTTTCACCCCGGATTATCAGGACGTTCCGCCTCAACTGCAGAAGCAAAATATCGCACGGCTCGATGAACTGGCCGTAAAGCTCAAGAAATTCCCCAACTACAAGATCAAGATCATCGGTCACGCGGTGATGATCTACTGGAATGATCCGGTCCTCGGAAAGCTCGAGCAGGACACGATTCTCCTCCCGTTGTCCAGGGCTCGCGCCGAGGCCATCAAACAGGCGATGGTCGAGCGTGGAATCAAGGCCGATCTGATCAGCACGGACGGAGTCGGGGCCGCGGACCAGATCGTTCCCGACAGCGATTTGGCGAACCGCTGGAAAAATCGGAGAACGGCAGTCTTTCTAGAAAAATAGCACGGCACTGCCTACGTCGCATGGCGACCGCCCGGTGTGCTGGCGTTATCTCTTCGCGCGGAGGAGTCTCGCAATGAAGCGTGTATCAGGCGTCGCGCTGGCCGCATGCGCAGCTCTCTCGTGCGTCAGCCCTCCCAGGGCGCAGCCCCAGCAATTCGATTACTCCCCCGATCCGGCGAGAGTACGCGCCGCCTTCGGGCTCGGCGCCGATCAGATTCCGGACGCCAGACGAATGGACCAGATCGGCCGAGCCATCTGGGGACTCTGCAGAGGAGTGCACCCCGTGCGCGATTCGCTCGATCTCGTGTTCGACTACAACAATAAGGGCCGTATCGACAAGGAGGAGCTACGCCTGGCTCGCGGCTTTTTCTACGGTACCGCGCTGCTCGAGCTGAACGAGATCGACCCCGCTCTCGCCGAACGGCTCGCCGCCCCGCCTAGCGTCGTCCTCTCGCAAGATGACCTCAGAATCTGGGCCGAGTACCTCTTTGGCCGCCCCCGCCAACTGCTCACCCCGCACTTCTTCGCGAATGACTTCGAGCGGAAGCTCGCCGGCGACGGTGCCCGCGCTTTCGACGAGAGGGCCATCAGGACGGCAGTGGGCCTCGTTTCGCGCGGTGCCGCCGAAGTCTTCCTCAAGGCCCGCCCCGTCGCGGCAAACGGCGGGATGGAGATTCCGCTCGTAGTCCGCGGCCCCGTCAAGAACCAGCTCCAAGCCTATGCCGACACGAGCGGCAGTGGTTTCGTGTCGGAGGAGGAAGCTCAGGTGGCCGAAGCGGCCCTGCGCTCGCCTCATCAAGTCAAAACAGATTTCGATCGGGCGATCGACTTCGAGGGAACGGGGTTCATCAACTACGCCGATATCGAAGAGGCACGCCGCACGGCCTACGTCCCGGCCGTAAGCAGTTTCTCATACGTCAAAGGTCCCTTCTCCGTCGTCACCAAGGCGGACGCCCTCCTCGATATCGACGGCGATGGTATTATCACCGAGGCTGAGCTTCAAGCCGATGCTGAAGGCCTTGCCTGGGGAGGGGGAGCTCCCAAAGTTCCGCCCAAGCTGCTCGCCGCTTTCGATCTGAACGGCGACGGGAAATTGGACGCGAACGAGATTCGGCAAGCCCTGGAATTCTTCAGACCGCATCCGGTCAATCCATCCAACCCATTGGATGCGGGGCTCGACGCACAGGGCAAGGGATTCCTCTTGCCGGACGAAATCGGAGTCGGAGCCGGTCATACCGCCAAGGGGCGTACGTTGAGCCTCGATGAACGCGTGCGCATCCTGCGCCTCTCCGCACGGAATGTCCGAGCCGCCGCGACTGCGTCGAATGCTCCGGTTTCCTCGGCGGAGTCGGGCGGCGCTCCAGTCAATCCTTCGTCCTTCGCCCAGCGACGAATCGATATCACCGGCAAAAAGCTGGCCGTGGTCAGTCTCACCAGCGCAACGAAGAACATAGACCAGGAGGTTCTCGACGGAACCACGACCTTCCTGGAGAACGCCTTCGTCAATGTCGGATCGGTATCCATCGTCGATCGAAGCGATATCGACAAGGTCCTGAGGGAACTCGAGCTGCAGTCGAGCGACGCCTTCGCATCGAACGACACCGCGGCAGTCAAGGTCGGCAAGCTCTCCGGAGCGGACATCATTGTCACCGGGACCATCAGCCTCGTCGGCAAGAAATACTATCTGAATGTGCGGCTCATTTCGGTCGAAACGGGTGACGTGCTCGCCTCGAGCATAGCCTCCGCCGATTCGCCCGACGGTTTTCTGGAGATGTGCCAAGAGGCCGCGGCCAAGATGTTCTGATGGAGACATCGGTGTTCTGTCCGATTCGTAAGCAGGGGGCTGACAGGCTTCGAGTTTGTCGGCACCCTGCTAAGCGCCTCGGCGGTCTGTCTCCGCTCCTTGTTGTCTTGTTCGGGATGGCCGCGACGAGTTGCGCGACCATCCCCGCCTTCCGGCCGATACCCGTCGTAGCGCAAGGTTATAGAGTACCTTCGGACTTCAGGGTCGTCGGCTATCTCCCCTCATGGTCCGGCGATCCGGCGACACTACAGTTCGACGCGCTGACGCAGATCGACTATGCGTTTCTGACGCTGAGACCGGACGGCCGATACGCATTCGTGTACAATTCCGAAAAGTTGAACGGGATCGTGAAGCTGGCGCACGGCCGGGGAGTGAAAGTGCTGGCCTCGGTCGGCGGATGGAGCGGCAGCACACCGAGCGCTTTCGACGTGGTCTCCTCCGATTCGAATCGTACCACCAGATTCGTCCTGAACACGCTGGCTCTCATCGACCAATATGACCTCGACGGCCTGGATATCGACTGGGAGTTCCCCTCGGCGCGGGCCGCCTGGCGTTTCGCCCTCTTAATCCACGTTCTGGCCGAGGATCTTCATGCGGCCGGCAAACTTTTGACTATAGCGGTCAGCGCCACCGATCGTCATGGAGTCGACATCGAGGACAGCGTCATCGCGGACGTGGATTTTATCGACATAATGGCCTACGACGATGGCGTCGGAGGCCCGCCGGGCGTTCCTCACTCTACCTATTCATTCTCCGAAAAGGCGCTGAACTACTGGCTCGTTTCGCGGGACGTGCCACCGTCCAAGGCCGTGCTCGGCGTGCCGTTCTATGGGAGGAGCCTGAAAAACTACCACGCGCGAACCTTCAAGGCCATTCTGGCGGGAGATCGCCGCGCAGCCGCGAAAGATATCTCCGACGGCTACGCCTACAATGGTTTCGCTACTATCCGTGCCAAGACCCTGGACCTCGCCCGCGACCGCGCGGGCGGCATCATGATCTGGCAGATCGCTCAAGACGCAAGCGGAGAAGACTCTCTGCTCAATGCCATCTACGACGCCGTTAAGGAGCCCATAGAATATCCGATGACCCGAGACCGCTCATATGCCGAGCGCACATGGACTTCGCCGCTTTTCGCGCGTTGATCCAGAGCGACGATCGGAAGCCATTTCGAACAGAAACCCCGGTGCATCCGGGGTTTCTGTTCGAGCGACCGACGGGAGTCGAACCCGCTTCTCGAGCTTGGGAAGCTCGGGTAATACCGGTATACGACGGTCGCTAGGTTTCGTGTGCGGCTTCCGCCGCACGGCGTCATCCGAGGGTCGGTCGTACTATATCTGTCGCATCCTGAGTCGTCAAGCGATAGGGTCGAACGACTGTCCGGCAGAGAGAATAAAGGCAAAAAAAAGCCCGGCCGAGCCGGGCTTCGCTATACGATACGCCGCTTTTATTGCGACGCAGCTTTCTCAGAATCGTCGATTACGCGACGTAACTCTGCAGAATTTCCGAGCGGCTAGGATGCGATAGTCGCTTAAGAGCGTTCTTCTCGATCTGCCGAATTCTCTCTTTGGTGAGCTTGAAACGATCGCCGATTTCTTTGAGGCTCATGGCACGCCGCCCATTGAGCCCGAATCGATATTCGACGACCTCGCGCTCCTTGTCCGAGAGGGTGTGCAGCACGTCGTCGATGTCCGACTTCAGCCCCTGTTCGACGACGTAGTCTTCGGGCGCGGTATATGCCGTGTTCTCGACGAAGTCCCCCACGACCGAGGAGTCGCGTTCGTCGAACACCGGGGTCTCCAAGGAGACGAGCTCTCTGCTTACTGCGACCAGGTCCGCCACATGTTCGGGTTCCATCTCGAGCAGCCGGGCTATCTCGCGCATCTCTTCATCCTCGGTCATGGCTCCTTCCAGCATTTTTCGGGCCTTTTCGATCTGGACGAGCTCATTGGCGCGGTTCAGAGGAAGTCGGATCATTCTCGATTTTTCGCAGATTGCCTTGAGTATAGCCTGGCGGATCCACCACACGGCATAGGATATGAAGTGATAGCCTTTATCCACATCATAGCGCTCTATGGCATTTATGAGACCTATATTACCTTCCGAAATGAGATCGGCGAGGGGAAGGCCCTGGTTCTGATACTTCTTGGCCACATTCACGACGAAGCGGAGGTTGGACTTGACGAGCATATCCTTGGCAGGCTTCTCGCCTTTGGCCGCGGCACGCGCATATGTATCTTCCTCCTCTCGCGAAAGAAGCGGGATCCTGTTTATTTCCTTGAGGTACATCGAAAGAACATTTTCGTCACAGCCTCCGTTATCATTCAAGCAGGAATTTTTTCTGGCCATTGGCAACCTCCTTGGGCACATACCATTATGCATGAAGCGTGCCAAAACCGCAGCGAATACCATTGAGTGTGTAAGAATAACGCAAGGCTATATTTTATAAAGAATTAGTTGAACAATGCCGAAATGTGCTCCCTGAACATCCGGCCAAATAGGACATTTCAAAAGCGTTTTGAGAGAAAAATAGTCAACATTTTGGATTGTTCAGCTACGAGAATCTTTCGGCATCATTACGAGCCGTATCTTTTCGATACAATCGACAGAACTATTCTCGAATCTGTATCGATTCTACTCACAAGAGAGCTCGCGCAAACTCGCGGTGCGCCCACAACATTGACGATATGGCAACCCGGAGCCGCAGGTACAGCGCTCGTCTCCCAAAAGAATCCTTTGACTTCGGAAGTCCGCTTGCACGACTTTTTGACAGTCATTTACATTCATGCCGAAGGAAGGGAAGGATACTCTCCAGTCTTTGAAAACCTTCAGCTTTTCGCCTGCGGTCATCGCATTCAAGCGTCCGGAGCGAGAGAGCGAAATCCATGAGTCCAGGACAATGCGCAACACTACGTCCTTTTCGCCCATGGAATCGAAGCGCGGCTTTTCCTTCCGCCCTAGATACACCCCGATTTGAATAGAATAAAAAGCATAAAAATCGTCAAGTTCGGAGCTGGGCCTTCGAGGCATCCCATATTCGTTGACTCTCCGTCGATAGATCGCACGTGCGAAACCGCGAGGTCTCAGCTTTTGAGCGGAGGCGAGACTCTTGATCGCAAGGTCGTTCTGGTCCAGCCTGAAAAGGGCCACGGTGAGCCAATACAGCCTCATCGACAGCTCGGCGGAACGGGACGCCGGGCAGGCGGCGGCGGCGGCGCGAAAGCTCCTGACGGCGAGGTCCGGTCTGTGTCGGCTAAGGAATCTCAGGCCTTCCCTGAATTCGACACAACCCGTTTCGATTCGCTCCGTCCGCATATAGATAAGGTAACCCGGTATCCCTGTGGAAGCAAGCTCCGGCTTCTCAATCCGGCTTGGAGATGAATAGAACCGTCGATCGCGGAGATACGGCGTATTCGTCCTGGGGTGTCACGATGGTTTCGGCGCCCGGGGCGAGGATGTCTTCGCCGGCAGGAAGCGAAGTATCCATGACCCGGTACCAAAGACGCGAAAGCGGCGCGGGGCACAGCCGGAAAATCGCCGATTCTTCCGCCGCGTTGAAAATCAGAAGGAAATCATTATCGTCTCTATCCGCTATGACATCCGCCTTCGACCCGTCGATCCGAGCCGCTATGCGCCGTTCGATACGCGCCCAATCCGGGCCTTTCCCATTCTCGTCGAACCAGGTGATATCCGGGATAGCATTGTAATCGGAGTCCTGTCCGGTGAAGAACTCGGGCCGCCTGAAGGCCGGATGCCGCATACGGAAGGCCGTAAGCTCGGCGGCGAAATGCCGCAAACCTCCGTGCACTTCGAGGGTGCTCCAGTCGTACCAGCTGATTTCATTGTTTTGACAATAAGCATTGTTGTTGCCTTTTTGGCTTCTGCGAAACTCGTCGCCTCCCAGCAGCATGGGAGTTCCTATGGAAAGAAGCAGTGTCGCCAAGAAGTTCTTCGCTTGTCGATTTCTGACTGCCTCGATCTCCGCATTGTGCGTGAGTCCTTCCTCGCCGTAATTGCAGGAATGGTTGGCGTCGTTTCCGTCGCGGTTGCCTTCGCCGTTGGCCTCGTTGTGCTTATGCTCGTAGCTTATCAGGTCGTTCAAAGTGAAGCCGTCGTGTGCGGTGATGAAGTTGATGGAGTGGAAGGGCTTTCTCCCGTCCCGCAGGTAGAGATCGCTCGATCCGGTTATTCGCGTCGCGAAATTACGGATAGCGCCCGCATCGCCGCGCCAAAAGCGGCGGACATCGTCGCGATAACGATCGTTCCACTCTGCCCAGCGGCCTCCGGGGAAGCTCCCGACCTGATAGGCGCCGCCGGCGTCCCAAGCTTCGGCGATGATTTTTGTATTTCGGAGGAGCGGGTCTTCGGCGATCTGCTCGATCATCGGAGGGTTCTCGAGCAGCCGCCCCTTCTGGTCCCTGCCGAGTATCGAACCGAGATCGAAACGGAAGCCATCGACATGCATTTCGGCCACCCAGTAGTGCAGGCAGTCGATAATGAAAAAACGCACGACCGGATGATTGCAGTTGAGCGTATTGCCGCAGCCGGAATAGTTCTTGTAGTGACGCTTGTCTTCGTCCAGCATGTAGTAGATGCGATTGTCGAGACCGCGGAAACTCAAAGTGGGCCCCATCTCGTCGCCCTCTGCGGAATGGTTGAAGACGATATCGAGGATGACTTCGATTCCCATTGCATGGAGCTCGCGCACCATATGTTTGAACTCGGCGACCTGTTCACCGCGCGATCCGGAGGATGAATATCCTCCCTTCGGCGCGAAAAAGGCTACGGTCGAATAGCCCCAATAATTGGAAAGTCGCTCTCCGGTAGCGGGATTGTGTCGGATATTTTCGAACTCGTCGAATTCCTGCACCGGAAGAAGCTCGATGCTCGTGACTCCGAGCTCTTTGAGCCTTCCGGCCATCTCGACCACGCCGCGGAATGTACCGGGATGCTCCGCTCCCGAACTCGGATGGAGCGAGATTCCCCGCACATGAGTTTCATAGATTATGCAATGCCGAAGAGGGTAGTTGAGGGGTCGATCTCCTCTCCAGTCGAATTCGTCCGATACGATCACGCATTTCGGCATGAAAGCCGCATCGTCTTTCTCCGAAAAGGAAAGATCGGCTTCGGGTGAGTCGACGTCGTAGGCGCGTGCGGTGGAGAGTTCCCAAATGAAATCGCCCGTCAGGGCCTTGGCATAGGGGTCTATGAGAGCCTTGTTGACATTGAAGCGATAGCCTTTTTGAGGTAGGTAGGGCCCATCGGCGCGCCAGAGATAGAGGGCTCCCGCACTCAAGCCGACGACGAGCACATGCCAGATATCACCTGTCCGATTGAGGCGCGGATCGAGGCGGTAGAGAAACATGGGATCTGCATCCTGCGGTGACGCATAGAGGCAAAGCGTCATGGATTCGGCGTTCCGCGAAAAAACGGCGAAATTGACCCCTTCGGATTGCAACTTGGTGCCGAGAGGGAGGGGGCTCCCCGGTCGTACGGCGTATGCGGGCGGCTGCACCTCACCGAGTATAACGCTTCGGCCGTCGATTCGCGAGCTCCTCCGCCGTTGAAGTCTGGTAATCGACGAGGTCTTGGAATAGAATCAGTTCGATGCGAATCGTGAGATAGGGAGGGCGTCGATGACTCGCGAAGACAAGCTCGATCTGATCGGTAAGTTCGAATCGGCATATTCCATAGTCGAAGAACTCATTGCGGATCTACCGGACGAAGCGCTCCGTTTTGTACCGCCGATCAAAGACGCCTGGTCCGTCGATGATTTTCTCGTGCATTTTCTGGACGCCGACGCGAACCTGAACCTCAGGCTCCGCGGTGCAATTGCGGAGCCGGGGCTAGCGGCGCCCGTGTGGGACGAGGAAGCGTGGCACGCCGCGCTCCACTACGGCGATCAAAGCGGGAAGCGCTGCCTCGAGCTGGCCAAAGGATTGCGCGGGTTCTTCGCTCAAACGCTCAGGTCTCTGATCGACGAGGACTGGACCAAATTCTATTTTACTCATCCAACTCGCGGCAGGACAGACTTGACGAGTCTTCTCGGCACCTATCGCGACCACGTTGCCTTCCATGTCGCTCTCATCAAACGTAACAAGGAAGCATGGACCTCTCGAAAGGGCTAGGCCTTCCCCTCCCTTTGCGTTGAACGGATTCGACGGCGGATACTTAGGAAGGGGAGACCAAGCCGCGCTCCTGAGCCAGACCCTTGAGCTTCAAGTACTCGGTATTCAGACGCGCGGTTCGTGCATTGAGCCTGGCGAGTCTTTGGGCGAGAAGCCTGGCGAGGAAAATGCCATAGTGCGGATTCTCTTTGATCAGGTTGACGAAGTTCTGCTTGGATATCTTTACGAGAACACATGGGCCCTTGGCCACCACGGTCGCGGAGCGCCGGTTGGATAGTAGAAACGCCATTTCCCCCATGAACATATCGTCGGGGCTCAGCGAGGAAATCAGCTTACCCTTCGAATAGACGTAGAGAATGCCCGAGACGATATAGTACAAGTAATCGGATTCTTCGCCTTCGGAACAGACGTACTGACCGTCCGCGAATCTGGCTTCCTCGGCGCGCTCGAATATCTTCGGGATAATGTTGGATGCGCCGTGCCGGTGGTCGACCTCGAAGCTGACTTCATTGCCTTTTTCATTGTAGCTGAGATTCCTGACATAGAGATTGGCCATCCTTACGCCCATCCCATGCAGTTCGGGACCGTTCGTCCCCGGCGCAAGACGATTTCTCCAGTCAAAACCGTCACCCTCGTCGCGAATCACGAAGCGCGAACCCTCGGGCGTGATGGTATACGAGAAATATACCTTCTTCGCCTTGACATCGGGGTTGCGGTTCTTTTCTCGTATGAGGTCCATGATATCCCTCTCGCATTCCAGCCAGGCGGTCTTTTCCTCGAAGCCTATCTTGCAATTGCCGTGCTCGATCGCGTTGATGAGCAGCTCGAGAAGCGCGACGTGCAGTTTCTCCTTTTCGTCCTTGACTATAAGGTTTGCGTTATAAAGGTAGTTGGTTATGAGATTGGTATAGGTGGTGATGTCCAGTGGATCGTTGTCTATTATGAAAGCCCCGGATATCGTCTTGAGAAGATGCTGTTGGATGCCCCGCTGGAAGAGTATCTGCTTGTTCTGCCGTACTATACGGAGCAAGCGAGGAAGATTCGAAAGGAACTCGCGCTTCCTGAGCACGGCGATGACATTCACATCCTGCATCGCCTCGATCAGACGCTTTTCATCGGCCTCGTCATGGATTCCTATGATTCCACCATAATGCAGCCAGGGATCTTGCCGTATCTCCTTCAGGATCTCTCGACAATCGATGGCCGTGTCCGAAAAATAGAATATCTTCATTTCCGGCAACTCGTACTTCAGAAACTCGATTACCTGAGTCTGATCGGAGAAGAAAACTGGGGCGAACTCGCCTCCCGAGCGGGCGCATTCGAGTCGAATCACCTCATTGAGCTTTATATCGCTCGAAACCACCGGTATTTTTCGCATCAGAGTCCTCTATATGGTTTCGGCCGGAATGCTGTTCGGATTGACTTTTTTCTTCCCTTATGTATCTATGGTGAGACTTCCGACAGGGTCTTGAAATACTTGAACCTTTTCAACGCCCTGCTGAAGCCCTCGGGCCCATAGCTCAGTTGGTCAGAGCTGCGGACTCATAATCCGTAGGTCGCTGGTTCAAGTCCAGCTGGGCCCATTATAGTCAAGCACTACAACTCATGGCCTGCATCGGGCTACAAGACCACGGCCCGGCTGGACTTGAAGCGGCGCGCTTCCGCCGCGGTAGCGGCGGAAGCGCGCCACGATGACGCCGCGCGCAACTGCGCGCACGCCAACCCGTTCCTTGACGATCGCCTTCGCCTCTTAGGCAATCATTCCCGCCGCCTTGGCACCTTCGGGAAGAGCTTCGAAGAAAGACAAAAGCTCCGCGATCTTCGCGCGAGTGGCGTCGGCGGCCCTGACGAGCGGAAGCCGCGGTGTATCGGAGCCCAGGCCGAGGAGGCCGAGAGCGGTCTTCAGTGGCGCGGGATTGGTCTCGAGGAACAAAGCGTCCATGATCGGAAGGAGGCGATAGTGCAATGCGCGCGCTTCCTCCATGCGGCCTTCCATGGCTGCGTCGACGAGAGCCTTCGTCTCCGACGGCAGAATATTCGCCAGTACGGAAACGAGACCGCGGGCGCCCACAGCGATGGCCGGAAGCGCGAGGCCATCGTCTCCGGACAGAAGCGTCTTGCCCGGCGGAAGAGTCCTGGCGATTTCGCCGATCTGCGCGAGGTTGCCGGAAGACTCCTTCACGGCCACGACCTGCGGAATGCTCCAGAGTCTGGCCAAGTCCCGTGGAAGCAGGTTGAGTCCCGTCCGTCCGGGCACGTTGTACACCACGATGGGCAGAGCGGGCACGGCCGCGGCGATCGCTCTGAAGTGAGCCTCTATGCCGGCAGGCTGAGGTTTGTTGTAGTAGGGCACGACGACGAGAAGCGCTTCGGCGCCGGCCGCGGCCGCGCGCCCAGCGAGGTCGACGGCCCCCTCCGTGGAATTGTGTCCCGTACCGACGACGAGCGGCATGTCTCCCCGCTCTTCGCGCGCGGCCATTACGAGCCGATCCCGTTCGTCCTGACTCAGAGTGGCAGCTTCTCCCGTCGAGCCGAGGACCACGAGAAAATCGGCCCCGCCGTCACGGATATGGCGAACCAGACGCCGGAACGCCTGCATATCCACTCCCCCCGTGCCGGAGGAAGAGGAGCCTTCCAAAAATGGCGTCGCAATCGCCACGCCGAGACCGTGAATCCTATCTGCAATCGTCATGCAAGACTCCTTTGGGGAAGATGCGTCGTCGACGCATTCCCCGGACTTTGCCGCTGACGCGTCGCGTTACGGCGCGCTGAAAAGCGGAGAGATGATTTCCTCGGCCATATCGTCGAAAGAGTAAAGCCCCTTTTTCCCGTGTATCCAGCGGAGGGCCCGCAACGCTCCCTGCGCGAAGATATCCCTCGATTTCGCCTCATGAGAGATCACGAGGGTTTCCGCATCCGCTTCGAAGCGAATCTCATGGTATCCGACTTCGCTGCCGGCCCGCAGAGAGGCGATCTGCGGCGATTCCGCATAACGAGAGCAGCCTTCACGGAGGGCTGCGGCGAGGAGCTTGGCCGTGCCGCTCGGAGCGTCGATCTTGGCGCGATGATGCCGCTCGAGAATCGCGAGATCGGCCTTGGGATCCAGCGCGGCGAACCGTCCGAGGGAGAGCGCCACCCTTTTCAGATAGGCTACGGCCAGACTGAAGTTCGGCGCTATGAGGACGCCGATCGACGAATACTCCTCCGATCTGAGCCCTGATGCGTCCCAGCCTGTGGCGCCCACGGCGATGTCGGTATGCGTTTCCCGAGCCCAGGCCAGATGCCCGGCGACAGCCGTGCCGACGCTCGCGTCCAGGACCACGTCCACGGATCCCGAAGGCTTCTCGCCGATGTCCAGCGCCCAGGCGAGCTTCATCTCCGGATCGGCTTCGAGCAGTCGAATGACCGCGGAACCGAGCCGACCATGGCCGAATATTCCGACCTTCATGCTGCCCCCTTCGAAACGGATTCTCCCGTCTCCTTGCCGAAAAAAGCGCTGTGGAGCCTCCGAAGCGCCTCGGGTGCATCGCCATGGGCGATGACGAGGCTCAGATTGATTTCATTCGCGCCGAGGCTGATCATTTCGACGTTCATGTCGCGCAGGGCATTGAATGCCATGCCGGCCACGCCCGGCGTGCGTCGGAGCTGCTCGCCGACCAGCGCGACGATGGCCCTGTCGCGTTCGATCCGTACCTCGGCGAAGCTCGAAATCTCTTCCGCGAGCCCTTCGAGCGGGGCCGCCGCCTCGACCGTCATCGAAACGCTCACTTCGGAGGTGGAAACGAGATCGACGCTCACTCCCCGCCGTCCGAATACCTCGAAAATGCGGGCGAGGAAGCCCGCGCCTCCCAACATCCTGGGGGAACGCACCGTCAACACCGAAACGGGCCCCCGCGAAGCTAGGGCCGTGACGGGTCTGCCGCTCGCCGCATCGCGCGAAATACTGGTGAAGCGCCCTTTGGGAATGAGGCTGTTGCGGACGGTCACGGGTATCCCGAGCTCGACGGCCGGAAGAATCGTCGCCGGATGGAGGACCTTGGCGCCAAAAGCGGCGAGTTCAGCCGCCTCGTCGTAGCCTAAATACTCGACGGGGCGGGCATCCGGCACTACGCGGGGATCGCAGGTGAGTATCCCTTCCACGTCGGTCCAGATCTGTATCTCCGATGCCCGAATCGCGGCGCCCAAAAGGCTCGCGCTGAAATCGGAGCCGCCGCGTCCGAGCGTGGTCGGAGCGCCGGATGCATCCGATCCGATGTAACCCTGCGTAACGACCATACCGCCTCGTTCGAGCAGGGGAAGCAGTTCCTGCGCCGCAAGAGCGCCTATCTCCTCCGAAAGGGGCCGGGCCTGTCCGAAGCGCGAATCGGTGCGCAGAACTCGGCGGGCGTCGAGCCATGGCACGCGCATGTAGCTGGCCAGCAGCATCGACGAGAGGAGTTCGCCATACCCCACCAGCACATCGAGACTCTTGTCGGGCAGCGCGCCCAGCATGGCCGAACCTCGAAGCAATAGCGACAATTCTTTCTCCGCGGCGTCGATGAACGCGTCGAGCTTTTCGGGGCGCGCGGGGCCGAAGAGTTCTCCGGCGACTTCACGGTGCCGGGCCATGAGGCGCGCAAGTTCTTCGAGGGCCTGCGCCTCGCGGCGCGAGGCGGCCGTCTTGCCGCAGGAAAATAGTGCGTCGGTGACGCCCCCGAGAGCGGATAGCACGACCACTACGCCGTCGGAGGCCTCGGAGCGCACGAGAGCCGCGACATTTTTCAGGCGTTCGGCGTTGGCGACCGAGCTGCCGCCGAACTTCATGACGACTGGTCCGCTCATAGGAGGCCCGAGGCCAGCACCAGCTCCGCGTTGAGTACGGAAGCGCCGGCCGCCCCGCGTTCCGTGTTATGCCCGAGTATCGTCATCTTGACTCCCATGATCGGACACGCGCGGACGCGCCCGACCTGGATGCGCATGCCGCCGTCTTCCTCCACGTCGCGCCTCGGCTGGGGCCGATCCCGCTCGGTGCGCACATGGGCGAACCGATGCGGTGCCGTGGGCAAGGCCATACCGGCGGTATCGGGCCTGAAATCCTCGATCGCGCGGGCGACGGCCTCGGGAGCGGGAGAACCGGTCAGGCGCATGCTTGCCGCTATCGTATGTCCGTCGACGACCTGAACACGGTTGCAGGAGGCTGAAATGGCGATCGGAGCCGTGACGATTCTCCGGCCGTCGAAAGTGCCGAGTATCTTGCGCGCTTCCGTTTCGACCTTTTCCTCTTCCCCACCGATGAAGGGGATGACGTTCGCCACCGCGTCGAGCGACGCCACGCCGGGATATCCGGCCCCGCTGAGCGCCTGCATGCTGACGACCAGGGCCGACTCCGCGCCGAAAGCACGATGCAGGGGGCCCAGCGCGCCGAGAAGGACCGCCGTCGTGCAATTGGGATTGCAGAGTATTCCGCCCTTCCACCCGCGTCGTTTGCGCTGAACGGCAAGAAGCCCGAGGTGTGCCGCATTGAGCTCGGGTACGAGCAGCGGGACATCGTCTTCCATCCTGAATGGCGAAGCATTGCTGAAAACCAAAGAGCCGGCGGCTGCAAAAAGCGGCTCGATCTCGCGGGCGACCGTCGCATCGAGAGCGGAAAAAACGACGGGAGAAAAGGCCGCGCCGGGGTCGCAGGCGAGAACTCGCAGCGCGCCCAGTCCGGCGGGAATATCGCCGGGCAGCCGCCAGTCGCAGGCTTCGGCATAGCTCTTGCCGATGCTGCGTTCGCTCGCAGCGAGATGTCGAATTTCGAAAGACGCATGCTCGGCGAGCCGTCTGACAAAGCGTTGCCCTACGACGCCGGTGGCGCCAAGAATTGTGACGGGGATGCGGGCCATTAGGTACTCCTCGATGAGCGTTGGGGGAGAGCGGCAGGGGATTGAAGCGTCGACATGAGGGACCTCCAATCCGATGGAGATCCCATGAACCGTCCCCGGCCCGACGGGCCTTGTCTATCCGGGACGATTCCGATGGCACTCCGTGGGTCCGGGACCCACGACAGCCGCCAGGTATTGACCTGGACGTCCAAGGACCGCGGCGGGAAAACTCCGCAGATCCCTTCGGCGATCCTCCCCTTTCGTCCGGCGTCATCGGGCCCCCGCCCTCGACCGAAGTACTCTTGGGGATCGCTCCTCCAATCGGTAAAGCTGAATTTACAGAAAGCGAGCCTTCAGCGCAAGGGGGGCATGCATCCGTCGAGCGCTCGTGATCGCCGGATCATCGCTTCCGCTTGGATCCTTTTGGCAATCCGAACCGCTTGCCGCTCGGGCACATATCGTATACGTTTGCCTCGACGTATTTCGAAAGCCACCTTGAGCCGCGGTAGGCTATTTTGTATTTTTGATTCAGCACCGCGGCTTTGCTTATCGCAGGAGGACGAGGATATGGATAAGGTCATGTGGTCGGAGCGCCAGAGTGCCGAATGGCGGACCAAGGTCGGCCTGGCGGAGATGCTTAAGGGCGGCGTCATCATGGACGTGACCAACGTCGAGCAGGCCAAGATCGCCGAAAAAGCGGGAGCCGTGGCCGTCATGGCATTGGAGCGCGTCCCTGCCGATATCAGAGCGACGGGCGGCGTGGCGCGCATGTCCGATCCCAAAATGATCAAATCGATCCAGGACGCGGTCTCCATTCCCGTGATGGCCAAATGCCGCATCGGTCATTTCATGGAGGCGAGAATACTCGAAGCGCTCGAAGTCGATTTCGTCGACGAGTCCGAAGTCCTGACTCCGGCCGACGACCGCTTCCACGTCAACAAGCATGATTTCAAAGTCCCCTTCGTCTGCGGCTGTCGCGATCTGGGCGAAGCTCTGCGCCGTATAGGCGAAGGCGCGGCCATGATCCGCACCAAGGGGGAGCCGGGAACGGGAGACATAGTCGAAGCGGTACGACATATGCGCACCGTCACCGACGAGATCGCCCGTCTGACCCGACTCCGCGAGGAGGAGCTCATGACTGCCGCCAAGGAGCTGGGAGCCCCCTACGAACTTGTGCTAGAAGTGGCCAAGATCGGGAAGCTTCCCGTACCCAATTTCTCCGCAGGCGGCATCGCTACGCCCGCCGACGCCGCTCTCATGATGGAGCTGGGAGCCGAGACGTTATTCGTGGGCTCGGGCATTTTCAAGTCGGGAGATCCCGCGCGCCGCGCCGCGGCGATAGTCGGGGCGGCCACCTACTACAAAGACCCGAAAAAGCTCGCCGAGCTCTCCGCCGATCTCGGGGAGCCCATGGTTGGCATAAGTTTCGGCGAGCTCCAGGACGGTCAGCATATGGCCAAACGAGGCTGGTGAGGTGAAACTCGTCGGCGTTCTCGCCCTTCAGGGCGACTATGCCGCCCATTGCCGGGCAATCGAGCGCGCGGGCGCGGAGCCTTTCGAGGTTCGAACTTTGGAGGATATCGACGCCGCCCAGGCGCTCGTCCTTCCGGGCGGGGAGAGCACGGTCATGGGCGGCCTCCTCCTGCGGTTCGGCCTCCTCGATCGACTCGTCGAACGGATCTCGGACGGACTTCCCGTGTTCGGGACCTGCGCGGGACTCATCCTGCTGGCCAAGCGCGTCGAAGGCTACGCACAGCCGGGCATTGGTCTCCTGGACGTCACGGTTCGGCGCAATGCCTACGGGCGCCAAGTATTCAGCTTTCGCACTCCCGTCCGGACCAGGGTGCCCGGGGCCGAAAATATAGAGGCAGTGTTCATTCGAGCCCCCAAGATCACCGCTTGGGGGCCGAAAGTCCAAGTACTGGCCGAGCACGACGGCGATCCGATCCTCGTGCGGCAGGGAAACATTCTTGGCGGCACTTTCCACCCTGAATTGGTGGACGGGGCCGCTGTCCATCGCTATCTGCTCGGCTTTTAGCTGAGGCCTTTTCAAAAGCCGAACGACTTTTGGAATTGGCTCAATGTTCAGCCCGACCATGGATCGACACTACCTTCCGCCCGCGAGCTCTTCGGACCGAGGCGCCCCATCGCCCGAAGGGACGCGGCTGACGAGTATCTTGTCGACGCGGTTCCCGTCCATGTCCACGATTTCGAGCACACAGTCGGCCCATCGGCATTTTTCGCCGGCATGGGGGATCGAGCCCATTCGATCGAGCACCAAACCGGCGACGGTGTCGTAGTCACCATCTTCGGCTTTTTCTCCCAGATTGAGCTCTTCGATGAAACGCTCTATCGGAAGGGAACCGTCGACAAGGTAGGAGCCGTCCTCGCGTCGGATCATTTCCGGTTCGTCTTCGTTCCCCGTGAAGGGGAGGTCGCCCACGATGGATTCCATGAGGTCCGAAAGCGAAACGAGACCGGTTACGCCTCCATATTCATCCAGGATGAGCGCGGTCTTGACATCACCTTCCTTGAGCGCAGAGAAGGCTTTCAGGGCCGAAATGGATTCCGGCACGAGAACAGGATTGCGCAGAAAGCGGCGCTGGTCGTCGAAGCGTCCGGTCGCGATGGCGGCGAGGCACTCCTTGACGGGGAGCATGCCGATGACGCGATCCAGATTTTCGTCCACCGCGGGCAGATAGCCATAACGGGAATTTTCGAGCAGGACCCCACGGGCGGCGTCGAGCCCCGCGTTCAAGTCGACATATACCACCTCGGTCCGGGGAGTCATGAGCGAGGTCACTCGACGGTCGCCGAGAGAAAGCACCCCCTCCACCATTTCACGCTCTCTGGCCTCGAAGATGCCCGTCTCGGCCCCTTGAGCTATCAAGACCCTGATCTCATCTTCCGTCACGGCAGGCTCGCGCGCGCCCTTCGCGCCGAGCAGCGCGATTACCAGTTCGGTGGCTCCGGACAGAAACCGCGCGAGCGGCGCGAATATCACGGTGAGAAAGCTGAGCGGGCGGATGACCGCCGCCGCGATCGGTTCGGGCCGGGCGAGGGCGAGATTCTTGGGCACCAATTCGCCGAGCACGACGGAGACGAACGTCGTCCCCACCACGACTATGGCGACGGACACTGTTCCGGCCGAGGCAGACAGAAGGGGAACTTTATGAAGAGTTCGGGCCAGACTCTGCGCGACGGTCGCTCCGCCGTACGCTCCGGCGAGGGTCCCTACGAAGGAAATGATGACCTGAATGGTCGAAAGAAAGCGCGAGGGGTTTTCGGCGGTTTCGAGCGCCAGTCGGTAGGCCTTTTTGCCTTTCTCCGCCTCGTGCCTCAGTCTCGCCTTGCGCGAAGATACGACTGCCATCTCGGAAAGGGAGAAAAACCCGTTGAGAAGTATGAGTGACAGAATGATCGCGAGCTCAAGCCCCATTCCAGGCTCCGGCAAGGGCAAAGGTTTTCGTATCCACAATTAATCAAAATACATCTATCCGGGCTTCCCGTCGAGATGACCTTGTGCCGGGAAGCACCGACCAAGTATCTTCTGTGCCATGGAACGCTGTCCTTGGTGCGGATCGGAAGCATACTATGTGGCATACCACGACGAAGAATGGGGCGAACCCGTGCATGACGACAAACGGCACTTCGAATTCCTTCTTCTCGAAACCCAGCAGGCCGGCCTATCGTGGAGCACGATTCTCAGGAAGAGAGAAGGCTATCGCAGGGCCTTCGCCGGTTTCGAGCCCGAAAAAGTGGCCAGATTCACGCCCGCCCGCATCGAAAAGCTTTTGGGTGACCGGGATATCGTCAGGAATCGTCGAAAACTGGAGGCGGCCGTGCGCAACGCACGCGCTTTCCTGGCCGTCGCGGAGGAGCGGGGTTCGTTCGATGCCTATATATGGGACTTCGTCGGCGGGAGACCCATCGTCAACGAGTGGGAAACGCCCTCCGATGTGCCCGTCACCAGCGGAGAGTCGGATCGACTCTCCGCCGACATGAAAAAGCGCGGCTTCGGCTTCGTGGGCTCCACGACGATGTATGCCCATATGCAGGCGATCGGGCTCGTCAACGATCATCTCGTATCGTGCTTCCGCTGGGCCCAGCTCGGCGGACGAGCTTGACTGGAGCGGCCGTGGACCTGAGCATGGACGCGATCGTACGCAGGATATCGGTCAGAAGCTACGACGATACCGAACTCGAATCCTCCGCGGCCGCCTTCCTGCGCGCCTCCTTTTCGGAGGCGATCCCCGGACCCTTCGGAGGCAGACCGCGCTTTCTCCTTCTCGAAGGCGCCGCGGCGAAGGCAGGCCTGGGCAGGTTCGGGACCTATGGACAGATTCGCAGCGCACCGGCATTCATCGTCGGAGCGATCGAACGAGGTCCCCATGCCATGGAGGATTTCGCCTACGCACTCGAGGGTATCATCCTCAGGGCTACGGAGCTCGGACTCGGCAGCTGCTGGCTGGGCGGCCTGTTCGGAAGAACCGCAATCTCCCGAGCGCTCGGTAAAGCCGACACGGAGTTGATCCCGGCCTGCAGTCCCGTCGGTTACCCCGCGGAACGCGTCGGCTTGCAAGACAAAGCGATACGCTTCGGCGCAGGGTCCAGGAAGCGCAAGGACCCATCAGAGCTCTTCTTCGAAGATCCGGGCGACGGTTCGTGGCTTCCGCTTGGGTCGGAAGGCAAGCTAAGCGAGCTTCTCGAAGCCCTTAGAATCGGCCCATCCGCGTCGAACAAGCAGCCCTGGCGGATTCTCTTCGATCGTGCGGGCGATCGCATGCATCTTTTTCTCCGGGAAGACCGCCTCTATAACACCGCCCTGGGCGAGATTCGACTCCAGAACCTCGATATGGGCATCGCGATGAGACACATCGAAAGTGCCGCCGTCTCGCTCGACCTCGGGGGGTGCTGGTCGTTCGTCGGCGACGAACCCCCAACCCGGCACCCACGACTAAACTATATTGCAACTTGGAATTTCGCGTGACGAAGCGTCCGGGCGATTCCACCTCGGGACGTCCTCCCCTTTCGGGACACCCGTTCTTTTGCTATCCTTCCGCCGGAGGTCCGCGTGTACGTAAGCACCAGATCCGATGCATCGCCCGTCGGGGCGGCTGAGGCCATCCTCGCGGGGATGGCGCCCGACGGCGGACTATACGTTCCGCACACAATGCCCACTCTGCGCGAGGACCTTCTGCGGTCCGAACCTCTCTCGTATTCCGATCTCGCATTTCGGGTCCTTTCTCCCTTTTTCCCCGAATTTGACGGCGCCGACCTCAAAGCCGCGATCGAAACCTCCTCGGCCCGCTTCGATGCGCCCGATGTAGCTCCGCTCCTGCATCGCGGTGCGTATCACTTTCTCGAGCTGTTCCACGGCCCCACTCTGGCATTCAAGGATCTCGCACTCACTCTCATGGGAGGACTCACGCGGCTCGCCCGAGAAAGCAGGGGTATCCACGACGAGCTCGTCATACTGGTGGCCACATCCGGAGACACCGGCAAGGCCGCGCTTGCTGGATTTTCGGACATGCCGGGCGTCCGTATCGTCGTTTTTTATCCGGCCGGCGGCGTAAGCGCCGTACAGCGACTCCAGATGGCGAGCCACGAAGCGGGCAACGCGAACGTCATAGGCATCGAAGGGAGCTTCGACGATGCACAGCGCGGTGTGAAGGCGCTTTTTGCCGATGCGGATCTGGCCGAGCGTTTGGCCAAAGACCATATTCGGCTCTCGTCGGCCAATTCGATCAATGTCGCGAGACTGTTTCCTCAAGTCGTCTACTATGTCAAAGCCTGGCGCGACCTGATGGAAAGGTCGGAGCTCGGGCCGAACGACACGATGGACGTGGCCGTGCCGACGGGCAACTTCGGCAACATCCTCGCGGCGCGTTATGCGAAATTAATGGGTCTGCCCATACGACGATTCGTCTGCGCATCCAACCGAAACCATGTCCTGACGGATTTCCTGGAGACCGGCATCTACGATCGCATGCGTCCGTTCTTCCTTACGACGAGCCCGTCCATGGACATATTGGTTTCGAGCAATCTCGAGCGGATGGTTTTCGAGGCGACGAACCGGACTCCGACGAGGACGGCCGAACTCATGGCCCAGCTCTCCGCAAGAGGTCGGTTTTCGCTGACCGAATCGGAGCGGGCGGCCTTCACCGACTTCGAAGCGGGCTGGGCCAACGAGAAGGATACCGCGGAAGCCATACGCGGACTCTTTGCGGACACGGGCTATCTGATCGATCCGCATACGGCCGTGGCGGTCGCGGTGGTGGAGCAGCTTCGTCGCCGCGACGACGGCGTTCCCCTCGTCGTGGCGGCCACCGCCAGCCCTTTCAAGTTTCCGGCCACCGTCGCCTCGGCCCTCGGCCTGGGCGCTGCCGAAACCAAGGCGCGAATCGACCGCCCCGCCTCGAGCGAGGAAGCCGACGCGGCCGCCGTCGACGAACTGGATATCGCGGAGAATCTCGCCCGCCATGCGGGCCTCGCGCTGCCGGCCGCCGTTCGCGAGCTTCGGCACAAACGGCAGCGTCATCGCGCCGTGATCGCCCCCGAACGCATGAAGACGACCCTGATCGACTTATTGGAACACCGATGAAACGGAATATTCGCGTACAGGTTCCCGCCACGAGCGCGAATCTGGGGCCGGGCTTCGATAGTCTCGGCCTCGCGCTGAACCTCTATGATCGATTTACCGTCGAGACCGCCGATGAGACTTCGATCGAAGGCTGCATTCCCGAGCATGCGAACGACGGCAATCTGTTCGTCCGCGCCTACCGTCGCGGGCTCGAAGAACTCGGACTTCCCTTCAAAGGCATCAAGGTCCGTTTCGATGCCGACATCCCCATCGCGCGCGGCCTCGGATCGAGCTCGGCCTGCATCGTGGGCGGGCTGCTTGCGGCGCAATCGGTCGGCGCGGCCGAGAGCAGGAAGGACAGACTCGATTTCCAGGCGCTCCTCGACCTGGCCACCGAAATCGAAGGTCATCCCGACAATGTCGGCCCCGCGCTTCTCGGCGGATTCGCCGTCTCGATCGTCCAGGACGGCCGCGTGGCGTCGATACGGACGGACGTCGACGAAGGCCTCGTCTTCAACGCGCTCGTGCCGCCATTCCCGCTCGAAACCGTCAAGGCTCGCGCCATACTGCCTGCCTGTGTCGAATTCCGCGACGCCGCCTTCAACGCAGGGCGGGCCGCCATGGTTGCCGCGGCCTTTCTCTCTCGCGACTACGAAAAACTCGACGAAGCCTGTCGCGATCGTCTGCACGAGCCCTTCAGATCGCCGCTCATAGAGGGATTCCAGGAAATAGCCGAGGTGGCGCGCTCGGCCGGAGCCTTCGCCGTGTATCTCAGCGGTGCGGGGCCTACGATCATGGCCATCTGCCGCGCCGAAAATGCCGACTTCGGCGAGCGGCTGTCGCCCGTGCTGAATTCGCGGGCCACGGGCCCCTGGAAACTCATTTCTCTCCGGCCCGACAATAGAGGGGCGATCCGACTCGACTGCGATTGAGTCGGACTCGCTCCGCTTGCCTCGAACGGCGCAATTACCTCGTCAATGTTTTCCTCGCCAAAAGGGAAAATGGGGTTTATAATTCATTTGTCTTATCGTGTACGTACACGGAGCGGAGCAGATGCAGCCGGAGCCGCCTGTCACAGTGAACGATTTAGCTGAAATCGCACGGCATCCGCCCCTACTCGAAGATCGGAATGGGACCGGAGACTCTTCCGCGCAGCGGCTCGAAAAGCGCAGGCCGCTCAGTATCAGGCTCAAGCTGATGCTTTATTTTCTCGCCCTCGTCTTCCTGCCGCTCCTCACCTTGGGAATCATCGGTCCATCGATGTATGCGGATTCGATCGAACGCCAGACCATCGGCCACGCCGAACATCTGATCGCTCAAGTGACCGTGAATATCGATTTCCATGTCCTCGAGATGGAGCGTCTCATCGATCTGCTCGCCGAGAACGAGGTCGTCGCTTCCTTCCTCCGGAGAGGCACCGGATCCGCGGCCGAGAAAGTCCAAATCGAAAAAGCGATGTCCGCAATGTCCGACACGCACCCCGAGATCGCCGGCATTCTCATAGTGGGCGAAGACGACGACTCGATCAGCGACGATTTCTATCGCATAACGCGTGACCCGCTCACCTCCGAGCGCTGGTACGTCGCGGCCGGGGAAGTGCCCGGAATCGTCCGGCTGTTTTCTCGCCCGATCGGACGCAACATCAGGAGCACGCGCAGGTACGGCCCCGAGGAGGTCGTGTCCATAGTCAAGGCGATCACCGACGTCAGGGACGGCAGAGTGCGCGGCGAGATCCTTATCGACATGAAGCTTTCGACGATCGAGGAGATTTTCAGAGGCACCGCTCTCGGAAAGAACGGGTTTCTTTTCATTGCGGACCCGGACAGGGAGTTGGTCTACGCTCCGGTGAACCGCATCGTCTATCGCATCCCGCTTCGGAAGATCTCGGACGAGGTCTCTTCCATCATCACGGTCGACGGCGCGGATTATCAGGTGCTCAGTCAGCGTTCGAGCTACACCGGATGGAGAACCATCGGCGTATTCTCGCTTTCCGAGACTCTTCGCGAAGTGCTGCTCATCCGCTACTGGTCGCTCATCATAGGCGGAGTCACCATGGCGCTCGCGATCATCGCCGCACTCTTCTTCACGATTTCCATCGCCCGCCCCGTGCTCGGACTCAAGAACCTCATGAAAAGCGCCGAACGTGGCGATCTTTCGGTGCGATTCTCCGGCGGAAACGGCGACGAGCTCAGCGAACTCGGCGAGGGCTTCAACGAAATGATCGAACGCATTCAGAGTCTCATCGAGCAGGTATACCGGGAGCAGCTCGCCAAACGCGAGGCGGAGCTCGGGATTCTCCAAGAGCAGATAAAGCCCCACTTCCTATACAACACCCTCGATACGATTCAGTGGATGGCGCAGGAAAACCGCGTCGACGACGTCGTAAGCATGGTCGGCGCATTGACGAGTCTTTTCAGGATCGGCCTCAGCAAGGGACACGAACTCATAGTGCTCTCCGATGAGATCGAGCACGTCGAGAGCTACCTCCGCATTCAGAAGATGCGCTACGAAGACAAGTTCGATTTCGAGATCCACGCCGACGAGGCCCTGAGTTCGCGTCGCGTTCTGCGCCTCATTCTCCAACCGCTCGTCGAAAACGCCATTTATCACGGCGTCAAGGAGCGCCGCGGCAAGGGCAGGATCAGGGTGGATGCGCGGAGCGACGGGGGAGAGCTCAGAATCACCGTACGGGACGACGGCGCAGGATTGCCCCCCGATCGTCTCGCGCTTCTGAACAAGGCGCTCGAAGACGAAGGCGCATCCGTATCGATCGGCGGATACGGAATACGGAACGTGCACGAGCGCATCAGGCTGACGTTCGGAAGGCCTTTCGGCCTCTCCTTCACCAGCATGCCGGGCGAGGGTACCGAAGTCCTCATACGGCACCCTCTGCTCGGGGAGGATGGTCGATAATGTGGAAATTGCTCATCGCCGATGACGAGCCCAAGATTCGCAGAGGCATCCGATCGCTTGTAGAGCGGCTCGCCCCGGATCTGATGGTGGTCGCCGAGGCGGAAGACGGCGAGACGGCCTACGCCAAGGCTCTCGAATTGGAGCCGGATATTCTTCTCGTCGACATCCGCATGCCCTTCCTCAATGGTCTCGAGCTGATACAGAAGTTGAACGGCGCTCTCCCGGACAGGCTCATCATCATCGTGTCGGGTCATGACGAATTCGAATACGCTCAGGCGGCAGTGAAGCTGCATGTTTTCGATTACATTCTCAAGCCGCTCGACATCGCCGTCTTCACTGCGACGATCGAGAGGGCGCGCGTCGAACTCGAAGCGCGAAGCGAAACGGGCAAATACGCGCTTTGGGTCAGGGAACAGCTCACCCGCAACCTTCCGGTTCTTCGCGAACAGTTTTTCCGCGATTGGGTGATGGGCTCGCTTTCGAGAACGGAAGTGGAGGAGGCCCAGAATTTCCTGGGAATCGACCTTCATGGCCCATCGACTCTCCTCGCGGCACGCTTTTCAGAGCGCTTCGGGGCCGGCACACCGGGCGCCGACAGAGCCAGACGACTGGGCTTGGTCGCCATCCGGACGATCATCGTCGAGACGCTGCGCTCCTCGAAGGTTCACGTGTTCGAGGACGAAACCGAAACTGTGCTGGCCATTGTCCAAGACACCTCGGAGGACGACTTCAGCGCCGCCAAGACGGAAATCGAAGGTCGGGCCGCCGCTCAGCTCATTCAGGTGCCTGTCCTGGCATCCCGTCACGTCGCCGATCCTTTCGTCGGGCTGAATGAGGCTTATGAAGAGCTCAGAACCGAGCTCGCGGACGGCGGCAGCTGCGAAGCATTCGTAGTTCTGGCGGTCAACCATATCGATCAACGCTATTGGGATCCCGGCCTGAGTCTCGAAAGCGCAGCCCAAGAACTCCAGATCAGTCCCGGCTATCTTTCCCGGCTCATGAAGCGGGAGACCGGCCTGTCGTTCGTGGAGTACCTGAATCGAATCCGCGTAAAGAAGGCCACTCAGTTCATGAACGATCCCTCCGCGAAGGTTTTCGAGATCGCGGATCGCGTAGGATACAGAAGTCAGCACTATTTCAGCAGAGCCTTCCGCAAGGTCATGGGAACCTCGCCCAGCGAATACAAAAAAGGAGGCCCTCCTTGAGCTTTTTCAGGCTCGCTTCGGCGATCGTTCGTGCACTGATCCCCGCTCTTGCGCTGCTCGCGTTTTCGGGCTGCACGCCCGTGGGCGTGCACGAGCGGAGTGTCCGTTTCCTGATCGGCGTATCTCAGGCCAATCTCACCGAGCCTTGGCGAATTGCGATGACCGAGGAGATCAAGGCCGAGGCCGCGCGCCATGACGACCTCAGGCTGATCTTCGCGGACGCCGGCGACTCGAGCACTCAGCAGATCGACGACGTCAAACGGCTCATGAAAGAAGGGATCGACCTGCTCATCATATCGCCGACCGATTCGAGCGCGATCACACCTGCCGTCAACGAAGTGTACTCGCGCATACCGGTGATCGTCCTCGATCGTGCGGTCGAGGGCTATGGATATACTTTATTTATAGGACCGGACAACCGGCTCATCGGCGAGGATGCCGGGCAGTACGTCGCCGAACTCCTGGGGAAGCAGGGCGGCACTATCGTCGAGATAATGGGCCGGGCCGGATCTCCTCCGATGACGGACAGGAAGCAAGGCTTCCGAGAGGCTATCGCGGCTAGGCACAACATCGCCATCGTGGGCACCCTCGTCGCCGACTGGCTCCGCGACAAGGCCGAGGACGAACTCACGGCCTGGCTCAAAAAGAACGGCCGTGCGGACGTCATCATGGCCCAAAACGACGCTATGGCGGACGGAGCGCACCGGGCGGCGATGAAGCTGGGGATAGAAGGCATCCGGGTCGTCGGGATCGATGGGCTCGCGGGGCCGAACGGCGGCATCGAGATGGTGCGCGACGGAGTGCTCTCGGCCACCTTCACCTGCCCGACCGGCGGTAAGGAGGCCATCAGCTACGCGATGGACATCCTCCATCATGAAGATGGCATCCCGAAGAAGATGATTCTGCGAACCTCCCTCGTCACGCGCGAGACGATCAGGAGCGGAGTTCTCGCCGCACCCGTGCAGCCTCGTCTTCTCGGTCCCGATCATCGCATTGTCCTGGGATTCGCGCAGGTCGGGAAGGAGAGCGACTGGAGACTGGCCAACACGGATTCGATCAAAGCCGCGGCACGGCAGGCCGGAATCGACCTCGTATTCGTCGATTCCGAACAGCAGCCGGAAAAACAGCTCGCCGCAGTCCGGTCCTTCATCGCGCAAAGGGTCGATATCATAGCCTTTTCCCCCATCGTCGAGTCGGGGTGGGAACCGGTCCTGCGCGAAGCCAGGGCGGCGGGGATTCCCGTTTTCCTCACCGATCGAGCCGTCAACGTGAAGGACGAGTCGCTGTGGGTGACCCTGATGGGCTCCGACTTCGTGGAAGAAGGCCGTCGCGCCGCACGATGGCTCGTCGATTACATGAGGACCGACAGGCCCGTGAATATCGTGGAGCTGCTGGGCACCATCGATTCCGCCCCGGAAATAGATCGTACGAATGGTTTCAAGGAGATACTCAAGGATCATCCCAACTACCATATTATCGTTTCCGAAAGCGGCGATTTCTTCCGCAGCGAAGGCAAGGAAGTCATGCAGAGAATACTCAAGGAGCTGACTGCAAGCGGGGGAAAAATGGATGCACTCTTCTCGCACAACGACGATATGGCGATCGGCGCGATCGAAGCCATGGAGGCGGCTGGACTGAAGCCGGGGAAGGATGTGGTGATCGTGTCCGTAGACGGGATCCACGATGCGTTCAAAGCGATGATCGCCGGCAAGCTCAATTGTTCCGTGGAATGCAATCCTCTCTTGGGCCCCCAACTCATGAAGGCGGTCAAGGACTTCATGTCCGGCAAGGAACTGCCCGTCCGCATCGTAACCTCCGAAGAAGTGTTTCCTGCAAGCGTCGCTAGATCCGTTCTTCCAACCAGAAAATATTGAAGGCGGAGTCTGAGCTCCTATTCTCCGCTCCCACCGCCGAAATCCGAATAGTGCCCAAGATCGCCGATTAGTCTAAATACCCCAAGCGAAAACCGTGCGATAAGGATACTCAGCAGAGGACGTTCCGGTCCGTCCTTGCGCAAAGGCTGTATCCGGAGGAGCAGAGTCATGCGAACAATCCGTAGAGGTGGGGTGCTACTCCTTTTCCTGATCGCCGCGGCGGGGCTCTGGGCTCAGTCCACGGCGGGCTCATTGAAATGCGTAGGACTGTATTCGGAAACCAGTGCAGGCTCCATCAGCTACAGGGTGGGCACGGGCGACTGGGTCGTCATCAAGGTGGGCGACACGATCCCGGCCAGGGCCGAAATACGGGTGAACGTCGACAGGGACTGGATCGAGCTGCGGCCCTCCAACGACGTGAACGCGGTATACGAGATCGACGGGAACGAATCGGGGGACGTCGTCATAAAGTCGGTGGCGGCGATCCTGAAGGAAAAGCCGCGAATGGTCAGGTTCCCAAAGGGAACTGCCGGCGCCCCCGATCCCCGGTTCAGCGACAAGCTCGTCGTCACCCAGTATCTGGGAAGGCAAATCTACATAAACAGCGACGGCGACCGCAAGGACATCAAGTACGGAGACGTGCTCGACAGCACAGGCAAGGTCAGGATCATCGCCATCAACAACACCTTGACTCTCATGAAGGCCAGTCGCCGCGTCACGACCGTGGTCGGTCCGTTGAATTTCGACGTCGAAAAAGTGTTGAAAAACGAAAACCTCTATAAGTACCTGAACGTCCAACAATAGGGGGACCCAATAAGGAGGAAGAGGGATAAAGAGCCACGAAACAGAAGCGATTCTTTGGATGACATCGGGATGGGGGATTTTCGTGCTTCCCCGCGTCGGATGAGCCGGGCGAGGGAATGTTGCATGACGTGACGTCAGCGATTCGAACAAAGGAGACTTTGATGAGGAAGGTTCTCGTAGTCTTTGCGGTGGCAATGGCGCTCTTCTCCGTGACCGCTTTTGCGGCACCCAAAACTTGGGTCGTCGGCTTTTCCCAAGTCGGGTCGGAGAGCGAATGGCGCACTGCCGATACCATTTCAGTACAGGACGCTTTCGCCAGCGATCCTAGCTTCGTCCTGATTTATGCCGACGCGCAGCAGAAACAGGAAAACCAGATAAGGGCCCTGCGCACCTTCATTGCGCGCAAAGTAGACTGCATCGTCTTCACTGCAATCGTCGAAACCGGATATGGTCCCGTCCTTCAAGAGGCGCAGAAAGCCCACATCCCCGTCATCATGATCGACCGCGACGTCGCCAAGGCAGACCAGCACCTGAGACTCACGATCATGGGTTCCGATTTCCTCAACGAAGGCCATGAGGCCGGCAATTGGCTCGCCGCCTACCTGAAGAAGAACAACATGGATGACGGCACCACGCCGATCGACATCGCCGAGCTCCAGGGAACCGTGGGTTCCGCTCCCGCCATAGAAAGGGCACAGGGCTTCCGCGATATCTCCAAAGATCATCCCAACTGGCAGATCAATCACTCCCAGTCCGGCGACTTCACCTCCTCCGGGGGCAAGCAGGTCATGGAAGCCTTCCTGAAGGCCGATTCGCATATCCAGGTGCTCTTCGCCCACAACGATCAGATGGCTCTGGGCGCCCTGGAAGCCATCAAGGAAGCAGGCCTGAAGCCCGGAAAGGATATCATCATCATCGGCATGGACGGCGTGAAGGGCGCTTTCCAGGCGATAGTCAACGGCGAGTATAACGCCACGGTCGAATGCAACCCCCTCCTCGGCCCCCAGGCGGTCCAGGCGGTCAGCGATCTTCGCGACGGCAAGAAACTTCCCGCTAGGATTTGGACCATAGAGAGCCTCTACGACGCGACCAACGCGGCTGCGGCTCTGCCCACGCGCCAATACTGATCCAGTCGATTTAATCGCAGCATAGGTGGAATGCAAGGCCGCCCTGGGATCAGGGTGGCCTTGATTTAGTCGCGCGTCTGCTTATTCTTTGAGCCGGAGGCTCCGAATGTCGGAAAACGCCCCGATCGTGGAGTTGAAAAAGATCAAGAAAGGCTTCCCGGGTGTGCAAGCACTATCGGACGTGGATTTCCGTCTTTTCCCGGGCGAGGTCCACGCCCTCATGGGGCAGAACGGGGCCGGCAAGTCCACGCTGGTCAAAGTGCTCACCGGCGTATACAGGCAGGATTCCGGGGAAGTGCTTTTGTCCGGGAAAATCATCAAGCCGGACTCTCCCCTCGCCGCCCAGAAGCTTGGCATCAATGCGGTTTACCAGGAAATCAACCTCTGTCTGAATCTGTCGGTAGCGGAGAATATATTCATAGGCAGGGAGCCGATGAAGTTCGGGCGGATCGACTGGAAGGTCATGCACAGGAGGTCCGAAGAATTACTCGGGCGGCTGAATGTATCCATAGATGTAAGTCAAACACTGAAATCCTATTCGATCGCCATCCAGCAGATGGTCGCCATCGCGCGAGTGCTCGACTCGAAGGCCAAGGTGCTTATTCTGGACGAGCCGACTTCGAGCCTGGACGAGAGCGAAGTGGATCAACTATTCAAGGTCATACGCAAACTGCGGGACGAAGGATTGGCGATCTTATTCATTACGCATTTCCTCGATCAGACATACCAGATCTCCGACCGGATCACGATTCTGAAGAACGGCCTCTTCGTGGGGGAGTACAAGACCGATCAGCTTCCTAAGCTGGAGATGATCACCAAAATGCTCGGCAAGGAGTTGACCGATTTCAGCTATTCTTCGAAAAACGCCGCCGACAAACAGACAACGGCGGAAGGGCCCGCGGAGAAGGAAGCGGTGTTGCGCGCCCATCGGCTCGGACTCCATGGCTCCATCGCCCCCTTCGACCTTAGTCTTGGCGAGGGAGACGTGCTGGGCTTGGCTGGACTCCTGGGCTCGGGCAGAACGGAGATGGCGAGACTATTGTTCGGGATAGATGTCGCGGACCAGGGCGAGATCCAGGTGAAGGGGAAAAAAGTCTCAATCACCTCTCCAAGAAACGCAATGCTATTGGGAATCGGCTTCTGCTCCGAGGACAGGAAGAACGAGGGTATCTTCGCCGCGCTTTCCATTCGGGAAAACATCATTCTTGCTCTCCAGTCAAGAATGGGCCTGTTCAAATTCCTGAGTGCCAAAAGACAGCTGGAAATAGCCGACAAAATGATAGAATCCCTTGGAATCGTGACTCCAAGTTCGAACAAAGAAGCGAGCCAGCTCTCCGGCGGCAACCAGCAGAAAGTGATGCTCGCCCGATGGCTCGCCACGGATCCGACCATACTCATCCTGGACGAGCCGACGCGAGGCATAGACGTCGGCGCCAAGCTGGAGATCATGGAACAGATCCTGAACCTCAGCAAAGAAGGACTGGGCCTCATATTCATCTCGTCGGAGTTCGACGAAGTCTTACGCTGCAGCAACATGATTGCCGTCCTCAAGGACAAGGAAAAGATCGCTGAGCTGCAGGGCGCAGAAATGACCGAGAGTCACATCATGCATACCATCGCGGGAGGCAAATGAAAATGGCCTGGTGGAAGTCCTTGACGCGCAGGAAAATATTCTGGCCTCTCGTCGCGCTGGCTGTCCTGATGTTGTTCAATCTTTTCTTCACTCCCCATTTCTTTCGTGTAGAGATAAAAGAGGGGCACCTCTACGGCAACGTGATCGATATCCTGAAGAACGGCGCGCCCATGATGCTTCTTGCGATAGGAATGACGCTCGTCATAGCGACGAAGGGCATCGACATCTCCGTCGGCTCCGTCGTGGCGATTTCGGCGGGCGTGGTCGCGATGCTGATAGGCGGCGACCTCCACGGCATCCCCAGGCACCCCATATTCGTATCTATGGCCATAGCCGTTCTCGTATGCACCGTGGCAGGCATGTGGAATGGGATGCTGGTCTCGCGCGTCGGTATGCAGCCCATCATCGCCACCCTGATCCTGTTCGTCGCGGGGCGAGGCATCGCCATGGTCACCACCAACGCGATGGTCGTCTGGTTGTACGCCAAGCCATTCGCGTTGCTCGGGCAGGGTTACGTATTCGGTCTGCCTTTCTCGCTTTATATGGTGGCCGTCCTCCTGTTGCTGGTCGCTCTGGTCACGAGGCGGACTTCGCTCGGACTTTTCATCGAGGCCGTGGGAATCAATCCGACCGCCGCCAGGTTCGCCGGCATAAACGCCAAGAACATCGTTTTCTGGGTCTTCGCTTTTAGCGGTTTCTGTGCGGGAATAGCCGGCCTTGTCGTGTGCTCGACCGTCATGAGCGCCGACGGCAACAACGCCGGCCTCGGTTACGAGCTGGACGCGATCCTTGCTGTCGTGCTGGGAGGCACCTCCCTGACAGGCGGCAAGTTCTATCTTCTGGGCAGCATAGTGGGTGCCCTCATCATCCAGACACTGACCGTGACCATCTATGCGTTCGGTGTCCCGCCCGAGATTTCGCAGGTGGTCAAGGCCGTGGTCGTGTACATCATCAGTCTCATGCAATCGCGCAAGTTCCGCTCCATGGTCACCGGTGCGCTAGGGAGAAGGGAGTTCGCAGCATGAAGACAAAAGGCATCAACCAGCGAAACCTTCCCACTCTCGTGACCGTGGCTCTTTTTCTCGTCATGTTCGGGCTGGGTTCGGTGTCATTCCGCGGATTCTTCGCCGTGCAGAACACCCTGAATCTCCTCATCGACAATTCGTACCTTCTCATAATAAGCGTGGGGATGACCTTCGTCATCGTCTCGGGGGGAATCGATCTGTCGGTGGGCTCCATGCTCGCCCTGTCCACGATGCTTTCGTCCAGCCTTCTCGAAAAGTCGCACTGGAGCCCCATTCTGGTAATACCGACCGTTCTTCTGATGGGGATCGCCCTGGGTTCCTTCATGGGCTACCTGATCCACACCTTCGATCTGCCGCCCTTCATAATCACCTTGGCCGGTCTGTATCTGGCACGCGGGCTCTGCTACGTGATCAGCGTCGACACGATAGCCATCGACAATCCATTCTGGCAAAATACGGCCCATGCCGAGATCAACATCCTCGCCGGCAGCTTCATCTCGCCCAGCGTCATCATAGCGGCGGTCATCGTCCTTGCGGGGATATTCATCTCCCGTTCGACCAAGTTCGGGCGAACCGTTTTCGCCATCGGAGGCAACGAGCAGTCGGCGATCCTCATGGGTCTGCCCGTCGGCAGGACGAAGATAATGATCTATGCCTTCAGCGGCTTCTGTTCGACCTTGGCGGGCATCGTGTTCACCTTTTATACGCTCTCGGGCTACGCTCTCGACGGAATCGGCATGGAGCTGGACTCCATCGCGACTGTCGTCATCGGCGGCACGCTGCTTACGGGAGGCGTGGGAAGCATCATCGGAACGCTTTTCGGCGTCCTGGTGTACGGAACCATTCAGGTGCTGATCGTATTCCAGGGTACGCTCAACTCCTGGTGGACGCGAATCGCGATCGGATTCCTTGTCTTCGTATTCGTCCTTCTTCAGAGACTATTCGAATCCGGGAAGAAGGGGAAAAGCCAGCGGGCCGTTCAGGGACAAGGAGAAAGCATTCCTCGGAGTGAATGAATCATAGCAATTGCTCGGCTTCCCATTCTCCCTCCCCCGGATGGCCAACCTCCTGACGTCCGGGGGGTCTTTTTTCGGTCGCCGCACTAATCGAGTTGCTTTCGGAAACGCATGACGCTGATGCCTATGACCGCCGCACCGAGCGCAAGCAGAGGCAGAAGCTGGAGCCAGAGAACGTCGATGCCGGAACCCTTGAGAAAAAGATCGCGAACGATCACGAGGTAGTACCTCAGCGGCATGATATAGGTGACGGCCTGGATGACGGTCGGCATGTTGGCGATGGGAAAGACGAAACCCGAGAGAACTATCATCGGAAACATGAAAAAGAAGATCGAAAACATCATCGCCTGCTGCTGAGTGCGGGCGAGCGTCGAAACGAAGAGTCCGATACCCAGGGTGGAAACGACGAAGGCCATCGAAAGAGTCGCCAAAAGCAAGAGGGAGCCCCGCGGGACGATGCCGAAAAAAGCCCAGACCGCGACCAGAGCGAGCGCGAGGATTATCGCGCTCACCAGCAGGAAGGGCGCGAGCTTTCCGACGATGAGCTCGCCTCGCCGCAGCGGGGTCACCATCAGCTGCTCGAGCGTTCCGATCTCCTTCTCTTTCACGATGGCCAACGATGTGAGAATTATCGTGAAGACCATGGCCAGAAGGGCAAAAATGCCCGGCACCATGAAGAGCCGGCTCTTGAGCTCGGGGTTGTACCAGACCCTCGTGCGCGCGTCCAGCGAAGGCATGGCTATGCCTATCGGCGAAAGCGCCGAACTTGCCTTCTGGCCGTAGGCGGTGACGACGGATACGGCGTAGGAGAGCGAGACCGCGGCCGTATTCGAGCGGGAGCCGTCGACGAGAATCTGAATTTTAGGTACCCGTTCGGCATCGAGATCGCTGCCGAACGAAGGAGGAATGACGAGGCCGACCTCGGCCCAGTCCGCATCCAGCTCGGAAGAAAGTTCCTTCTGCGAGTTCGGCGCCGCGATCAGGCGGAAGGCGGCGGAATTTTCGAAGGCCGCGGTCAACTCACGGCTGCGCGGACTCATGTCTTGGTCGAGAACGGCCAAGGGTACGTCGCGTACGTCCATGTTGGCCGCATAGCCCAGCACCAGGACCTGCATGACGGGGGCGACGAACAGAATGGCGCGCATCTTTCTGTCGCGCCGGAGTTGAATTAGCTCCTTTTTGATGACGCTCGCGATTCTGCTCACCGTCTAGCTCCTCGATCGGGCGAATCGGGCCGCGCTCGCCAGGATCGCTATCGCAGCGTAGATGATCAGAGAGAGGCTCGGCCGCCAGTACGTCACGAATCCGGTGCCCTTCACCAGAATCGATTCGAGAATCTGAATGTAGTAGGTGGTCGGAAACAGATGCGCAAGAACCTGGATGACGGCGGGCATGTTGCGCAAGGGGAAGACGAAGCCCGACAGCGTGAACGTGGGAACCAGGGTTGCCAGAGTACCTATGAGAAAAGCCACCTGCTGCGTCTCGGCGACGGTGGAGATCAGGATGCCTATGCCGAGACATGCGAGAATGAAAAGCCCGGTGGTCGCGACGAGGGCAAGGAGACTGCCCTTGACGGTGACTCCGAAGAGAAGCGTCGCGGTTAGAAGGACCGTCGTCGCGGAAAGCGCCCCGACTCCCGCGTACGGCAGTGTCTTGCCGACTATGAACTCCAGCGAGCCTACGGGGGAAACGAGAATCTGCTCCATCGATCCTGTTTCCTTTTCGCGGACGACGGAAAGCGAGGCGGAGACGACGGCGGTGATGATGAGGATAAGTGCGACGAGGCCGGGAACGAGAAAGACAACGCTCCTCAGATCCTGATTGAAGAGGACGCGGGGTAGGACATCTATGGCCGGGCCGGCCAAGGCGGAAACAGGCAGGCGAGCGGCTTCGACAGTGCGGCGATCTTGTCCGAATCGCAGACAGAGCCCTTCGATGTAGCCGATAACCGTCTGGGCCCGCGTCCCATCGCTGCCGTCCACCAGGATCTGCAGCGGCGACGGCGAGAGGCGTGCCAACTCTTTCGCGAATCCATGCGGAATCTCGAGTACCGCGGCGGCCGTGCCCCTGTCCAGGGCGCGCGCCTCCTCGCCCGGCGATTCGGGGCTGCCGGCGGGGACGAAATCGTCCGAAGCGAAGAATGCGGATGTCAAAGCCCGACTTTCGGGACTCTTGTCCAAGTCGCGCACGGCGAGCGGCACACTTTTCACGTCCAGGCTCACTGCATAACCGAACATCACGAGAAGAAACAGGGGCAGCCCGAGAAGTGCACCCAGGCTGGCCGGGTCGCGGAGGATGTGACGGAACTCCTTGCGCGCGATGGCGCCGATGCGATGGTTCACCGTTCCATCCCTTCTTTTTTCGAGGAGACGACGCGTATGAAGACGTCCTCCAGCGAAGGACGCGTAACTTGCAGACGAGCGACCCGGATGCCCGCCGCCGCCAGGATGCGTTCGACGACCGCCGTCTGTCGGCCCGGGGCGAGTCCGGCATGCAGTCTGGTTCCGAAAAGCGAGGCGGTCTCTATACCCTCGGCGCCGTTCAGGGCGGCGAGCGCAAGTTCCGGCCGGTCGCACTCGATTTCCAACAGGAGACCGGGATAATGGGCGGCCTTGAGCTCGCTCGGGCTGCCGGCGGCGACGATGCCGCCGTCGCGCATGAGCGTGACGGTCGAGCAATATTCGGCCTCGTCGAGGTAATGCGTGGTGACGAGGACGGTCGATCCGGCCGAGGTCAGGTCGTAGATGATGTCCCAAAACATGCGCCGCGCGGCCGGATCGACGCCGGCCGTAGGCTCGTCGAGAAATAGAACGCGCGGCCTGTGCAGAAGAGCGCAGCCCAGAGCCAGGCGCTGGCGAAATCCCCCAGGTAGATCCCGGGCAAGTTCGCGCGACCGATTCGCAAGGCCCGTCAGGGAGAGAACGCGGTCGCTTTCGGCACGGTTGCGGTCTTTCGGGATGCCGTAAAGTCCGGAAAAGAAATCGATATTTTCGCGGACCGTAAGATCCTCGTACAGCGAAAACTTCTGAGACATATAGCCGATACTGCGCTTTATCGACTCGGCCTCCGACGCGACGTCGAAGCCGGCCACGCTCGCCCTTCCCCCGCTCGGTGCAAGAAGTCCGCAGAGCATGCGGATGGTCGTCGATTTGCCGGCGCCGTTGGCCCCGAGAAGGCCGAACACCGATCCTTCGGGGACGGAAAAACTCACACCGTCGACGGCCAGAAAGGAAGCGAAACGTTTGCTCAATCCCTCCGCCACGATCGCGTCGGCCATCGCTTCCTCACTTTCCCTGCGGCTGCGCCGCCGGCTCGGCTGCGAGTTCCGAGGCCGCGCCGCCCCCCGTGGCGTCGCGGAGCGCAGCGCGCGCCAGCTCCCATTCGACCCGCGAGCGAAAGCGATCGAGCTTGACCGCGAGGAGGGATGCTTCCGCATCGGCGAGTTCGGAGGCGATCGCCACTCCGGCGGCGAATCGGTCTTTCTGGACGCGCAAGTTCTCCTCCGCCAGATTCACCGCCGAGTCGGAGGTGACATAGCTGTCGCGCGCCTTTTCGAGATCGAAGCGGTCCTGGACGAGTTCCAGAGTCAGCTCGTCCCTGGTCTGGCCGAGAAGATCGCGGGCCTGGGCCGCCTGCGCTCGTGCATCCGCCAGCTGGGCCAGGGTCTCCGGCACGCGCCCCAGGTCGATGCTGGCGACCAGCCCGACGTCCCAGAGGACCTCGAAGTCGGAGCGCTGCGGAAAGGCCTCAGGATTGGGGTTGGCATAGGCCAGACTGCCGGTGAGGTAGACAGAAGGCAGGAGCGCGGCCCGGGCTTGCGCCTCCGCGGCCTCCTGGGCGGAGACGCGGGCACGGGCCGCGGCGATTTCCGGCCGATCGGACATTGCCGCGTCGATAAGGGCGGCCGTCGTCGCTTTCGCGCCGTCGAGTCCGCCGATGCCGCGGGAGAGCAGCGGGTCCGGAGGGAGCGAAGCCTCGGTCGGAGTGTCCCAAGGTAGTCCGAGCAGGATGTTGAGGCGCGCCCGCGCCGCCGCGAGATCGGTCGCTGCGGCGCGGCTTCTCACCCCGGCTTCGACTTCCTGCATCTGCCAGGAGAGAAGCTCATTCTTCGTGCCCGTGCCCTGGGCCAGACGCCGCTCCGCGTCCGCGCGGTGGGCACTCATCGCCGAATAGTTTTCGGCCACGGCCTCCCTGCTCTCGGCCGCAAGCACCAGGGTCCACCAGGCCCGCTCCGCCATCGCCCCGACGGAGCGGCGAGCGGACGCCGCGTCCGCTCGCGCAGAGCCCTCGGCGGCCGAGGCTGCGGCTATGCCCGCCTCGATCCGGCCGCCTGTGTACAGGGGTTGCTGGAGGCCGAGACGGAAGCTCGTCGAATCCTGGAGGGGTGCGGGCAACATGACTGCCTGGGGCCCCAAGGGACCCAGATCGACGTCGAAGCTCCCCGGGGCCACGGGGCCCGAGTGCGTATAGCTCGCCGAAGCGACCGCGCTCGGGATGTACTGCCGGCGAGCCGCGTCGCGCCTCGCCTCGGCCGCGATGAGGGCGTCCCGGACGGCGGCGAGATCGGGGCTCGTCGCGAGGGCGCGCTCGACTGCGGTTCGGAGGTCGAGCACGAGAGCTTCCCGGCCCGCGGGGGCGGAAGACGAAAGGGCGGATGCGGTCGGTGCAGTCGAGGCTGCGGGAGGAGTGTCGGCAAAAGCGGCCGCCAGGACCGCGAATGCGCCCGCCATGACGAAGAAGACCGCGCTGTGCCGCCGCAGGGTGTTCGCAGCAGAAATCATGATTCGACGTTCTCCTCGCGCCCCGGCGCGCCGGTCGAAGGACCGACTACCTGCATGAAGACGTTCTCCAGGGTGGGGGGCGCGACCCGGAGCCCGTCAATCGCGATCGCAGCCGGTTCGAGCCTTGCGGCCATCGCCGCGCGTGCCGCCCTCTCGTCCGGAGCGAGGATGGCGAGACGGTCGCCGAAGGTCTGAACTCCCGCGAGTTCGGGGAGGCCGCGGAGAAGGGCGGCCGCCCTTCTGACTTCCGTGCACGGCAGCTCGAGCACCACGAAGGGGAGCGAGGCCTTGAGCTCCGCCGGGCTTCCAAAAGCGAGAAAAGAGCCGGCATCCATGAGCCCCACTTCTGCGCAACGCTCGGCCTCGTCGAGATAGGGGGTGGCGACCACGAGGCTCATTCCCCCGGCGAGCAGTTCGGCGAGGATGGCCCAGAACTCGCGGCGCGAGATCGGGTCCACGCCGGTCGTGGGCTCGTCGAGGAGGAGGAGTTCGGGCTCATGAACGAGGGCGCAGGCGAGCGCGAGCTTTTGTTTCATTCCCCCAGAGAGCTTTCCCGCGGCACGCGTTCGAAACGCCGCTAGACGCGTCATTTCGAGAAGGCGGTCGCGCCGTCCGTCGAAACTCTCGAGGCCGTGGATCTCCGCAAAAAAGGAAATGTTTTCGTCGACCGACAGATCTCCATAAAGGCTGAAGCGCTGAGAGAGATAGCCTATGCGGGCTTTGGCCGGCGGGCTTCGCGGAGGGGATCCGAAGACGGCGATTTCGCCCGTATCCGGAGTCAGGAGCCCGGCGATGAGCCTGATCGTCGTCGTTTTTCCCGCCCCGTCGGGTCCGACCAAGGCGAGAGAGCCGCCGACCGGGAGCTCGAAACTGACGCCGCGCAGCGCGACAGTGTTTCCGAAGCGCTTGCAGAGACCGCTGACCGAGAGGGCCTTTGCCGACATGGCTCCGCCTAGTTCCCCGCCGCGACGATTCGCGCATCGGCCGGCATACCGGGCTTAAGCATGCCCTCGCCGTCGCCGAGATCGAGCTTCACGGCGAATACTTGCTTGACCCGCTCATCCTTCGTCTGGACGTTCTTAGGTGTGAACTCGGCTATCGGCGAAATGAAATACACCTTGGCCGGGAATGTCTTCCCCGGGAAGGAATCGACCGATACCCCCGCCGCCTGCCCCAACGAAACATGGCCGATCTCCGTCTCGGGAATATAGATGGTGAGGTGGAGGGCGCCGAGATCGGCCAGAGTGGCAATTCCGGTATCTACGACGGCCAGCTCCCCGGGTTCGGCAAGACGCTCAAGCACTGAGCCGTCCATGGGCGATTCGATGTCGCATTCGGAAAGGGACTTCTCGGCGAGGCGGGCGGCCCATTGCGCCTGTTCGAGCCGGGCTCGCGCAGCATCCAGCTCTTCGGGTCGCGCGAAGGATTCCAGCTTCCTAAGCTCTTGGGCGGCCGATTCTCGCTGGGCCCTCGCCGTCGCGAGGCGGGCCACGGCGTCGTCGCGCTGCTGGATCGTGGCACTGCCGGACGCCGCAAGGTCGCGCATCCGCGCCGCATCGGTTTCGGCGAGCCTCAGATTCTCTTCGGTCTGGTCGAGATTCGCCTTGGCTTGCATGATATCCTCGGCCCGGGCGCCGCCGACCAGGAGATCGAGTTGCGCCTGCGCCGCGTCTACCTCCGCGTTGGCTTCGCCGAGCTGGAATCGATACGTCAGAGGGTCGATGCGAGCGAGAATCTCTCCGCGCTTCACATAGCTGCCTTCCACGGCCTCCACTTGGGCGACCACGCCCACGACCTGCGACGATACCCGGACTTCGGTGGCCTCGATGGTGCCTGATGCTTCGTACTCCGTCCCGCTCCGAGAACAGGAGCCGAACGCCAGCACTGTCCCCGCCAGCAATCCGGCGGCAACCGCGAACCGAATACTCCTTGTCCGCGAATTACTTCGTATCATGGTTCCTCCACAGGGTTCTGGAAGCCGAAATGAACGGCATCGAAGAGTCGTCGTCCCTCATCGCTCAGAATGCCTCCCAAGAGCACCCGAATGACTGCTTGAAGGGCCTCTGCAGGAGGAATGGGCAGGCCGAGCAGAAACTCGGGCTGTCCCACCCGCTCGATAATGGCTATGAGCAGCGTGGCGGCCACCGCGGCGTTCAGATCGTCGCGCACGTACCCGAGGCTCCGCCCCTCCTGCACGAGATGCGCCAGCCGCGGAAAGACCATCTCTGCGCGAAGACTTTGGATCTTGGGCCAGAGCCAGCGCGCGTCGGTTGTTATATCCCGCATGAGGACAGGAAAGATTGGACCTATACTGTCGACCAGGACCGAAAAGAAGCCTTGGAAGCGCTCGGTGTAACTTGTCCCCGGTCGAGCCTCGATCGCATCCAGGTGCTCACAGAGCAATCCGAAGCGGCGCTCGATGGCGGTCATTCCCAGTAGCTCCTTTTTAGGAAAGTACTTATAAAGCGTTGCCTTGCTAACGCCGATCCCGGCTGCGATGGCTTCCATCGACAGACTCGAGATGCCCCGTTCGAAGAATAGAGCGAGGGCTCGGTCAAGGATTTCCTCGCGTTTCCGCTCTTCTCGTGATGAAGGCATGGAGGCTCCCTTTAGTTTGAAAACCAAATGAACGAAATACGTATAAATCGTTCAACTCTTCCAAACTTACTGCTCCTATCGCAGGACGTCAAGGTGCAAAAAGGTGGTTCATGTCCGATCGCACGAAACCATTTGTGCTCCCGGCGATGAGTCCGTATACTGAGCTCGAACATCCGACGAGGACAGCATGCAGATAGTCGACCTGACTCATTTCATCTCCGATACCATGCCGGTCTACCCTGGAACGGAGTCGCCGACGATCAGCGATGTGACGAGCATCGCAAAGGACGGCTTTGCCGAAAAGCTCATTAGTCTTTATTCCCACACAGGCACGCATATCGACGCCCCGGCGCATATTCTGCCCGGTGCGAGCACCCTGGATCGGCTGCCCATAGATAGATTCATGGGACCCGTCTGCGTCATAGACGTAATCGTCTCCAGCGGCAGCCGGATCGAAGTCGCGACTCTGGAATCCTACGCCGAAGTTCTGCGGGCAAGCGATTTCGTTCTGCTCCGCTCGGGATGGTCGAGCCGCTGGGGTGGCGACGGCTACTTCGCGGATTTCCCTCTGCTTTCGGAAGAGGCGGCGCTTTGGCTTTCTGATTTCCGCCTCAAAGGAGTCGGCGTCGATATGATATCGGTCGATTCCGTCGGAAGCGTGGATTTCGCCATTCACAAGACATTCTTACGGAAGGGCATGGTAATAGTGGAAAACCTGACCGGGTTGGAGATCTTGAATGCGCCCGGCTATATTTTCTGTTGCATGCCCTTAAGGCTCAACGATGCGGACGGGTCCCCCACCCGGGCTTTCGCGTTTCGAGAATAAGCGGGAGTGCTTCGATGGCTGTCTTGATCGAAAAAAGCGGAACATTTGACGCTCGACACATCCAGGCCCGATCCCTGCGTTGGACCCTATTCAAGAAGCTCAAGTATGTCGCGATCAACTCTGCGGTGGCCTATATTCCTCTCTATCTTGTTTCCTCGTTCGCCGCTCTCAAGAATATCGCCATCGACCCTAGGCTTTTCGTTTTCACCGCTCTCCTGGTCGTCTTCCTTCTTTTCGCCGGAGCTCTCATAAACCTGGTCGAGTATCTGATTCTCCGGTTCATGCTGAGCCATTTCTGGCGGGAGGCCGCACGGGGAGTCGTCTGCTTCGGACGCATGGTCGAATTCGGCGAATCTGTCGTCCGAAAGAGAAATTGTCTCATCGGGAAGGACGAAATTGGCCTCTTCACGCTCAGGAAGGGAAAATTCAAACGTCTCTGCGAAGCTCCCTATGCGATCTGCCAGCATGACCGCTTGGGTGTCTATACGCCCCTTATGCTGCGAAAGGTGAAACTCAGACCCTATCTGCAGATCGAGGGCGGGAACGATCGTTTCATTATCGATGTAATCTCCCCTAAAGATATGATGGAAAGATTGTTGTGGACGGAGGAAGTCAAATGACGATCGAGTCGTTGCGCCTATCATGGAGCGAGGGCTGCAATATCGTGATCGGGCAGTCCCATTTCATCAAAACCGTAGAGGATCTAGGCGAGATCATGGCTGGTTCCGTACCGGGCGCCGCGTGGGGGCTCGCATTCAACGAGGCATCCGGACCATGTCTCGTTCGAAGCTCGGGCAGCGACGAAAAGCTCGTCGAGGAAGCCATCGGCTGCGCACGCACCGTCGCCGCGGGACATAGCTTTTATCTGATCCTCGGCCCCGGCTGCTATCCCATAAACGTACTGGACCGCATCAAGGCCTGTCCCGAGGTCTGCAACATATTCTGCGCTACCGCCAATCCGCTCGAGGTCATAGTGGCGCGGACGGAACAGGGATCGGGCATACTCGGCGTCATCGACGGTTTGTCGCCCAAGGGCGTCGAAACATCGGTCGACAAGGCCGACCGCTCCGCGCTTTTGCGTCGTTTCGGCTATAAATTCGCCTAGATTTTCGGGAGGATTCGATGGAGCCATCCAAGGACATGCTGGGATTCATCGGTATCGGCGTCATGGGAAGCAGTATGGCCGGCCACCTTCTAAAGGCCGGGTACCGGGTGAAGGTCCATTCGCGCAGCAAGGGAAAGGCACTTCCCTTGCTGGCTCAAGGAGCCGAATGGGCCGATAGTGTCGCCGCGCTCGCGCCGGGCTGCTCCGTCATTTTCACGATGGTCGGCTACCCCGCCGACGTCGAGGAGGTGTACTTCGGCCCGAAGGGCCTCATCGCCTCCGCCGCAAAGGGGAGCCTGCTCGTCGATATGACGACAAGCAGGCCCGACCTCGCACATCGAATCTCCGAAGCGGCGGCGGCGGCCGGCATTCGCGCGATAGACGCGCCCGTGTCCGGAGGCGATGCCGGGGCCAGGAACGCCACACTTACGATCATGGTCGGCGGGTCTCAGGCCGATTTCGACGCCGCGTCGGGGCTGCTCGGGATCATGGGCAAGACAGTCATCCTTCAGGGCCCTGCCGGCTCCGGGCAGCATACCAAGATGGCCAATCAGATCGCGCTCGCGGGCAGCCTCGCAGGGGCGGTCGAAGCGGTCATGTACGCACGCGCCGCCGGGCTGGATCCCCGCCGGGTGCTGCAAAGCATCGGTTCGGGCGCGGCGGGTAGCTGGCAACTCAACAATATGGTCCCTCGCATGCTCGACGGCGATTTCGAGCCGGGATTCTACGTCAAACATTACCTGAAGGATCTGAGAATCGCCCTCGATTCCGCGCGAGAAATGAACATTCCCCTGCCGATGCTTTCATTGGCTGAACGGTTTTTCGCGCTCTTGCAGGAGAAGGGCTATGGCGACAATGGTACGCAAGCCATCTACCTCCTCTACGAACGAGGGCTCGCGCTGGAGGCCGCGGGTTGAAATCCCGATCCGCTTTCGAGCCGGCGCCCGAATCGATCGTATCGGATGGTCTTTTCCAATATGGACGATTCGGCGGCTTCTTCGGCCGAATCAATATGCTGGACGCCGATCGGGTGTTCAACTACCCGCTCCCTCGTTTCATCAAAAACTGGCGACTGAAGGAATGGCAAGCCTTTCAGCTCGGCGACGAAAGTTGGTTCATTTCTGCGGCCTTGTACAACGCCAAGCTTTTCAGCATCGCATACTTTCAGCTCTACGATCGACGGGAGAAAAGGCGATTGGGGTTCGAGAGAATCGTTCCGGGCTCGGCCTTCAACTTTCCGGACAGGCTTTCGGCTTCTCGCGTTTCGTATCGCGGTCCAGGAACATTCCTGGAGTTCGTCACGAACAATGACAACGACGAGGTCAAGATCGAGGTGGGCCGAAACAACCAAGATCGTTCGCGTCGCTTTTCGGCGTGCTTTCGACTTTCCGCCGGCCCGAAGTTTACTGCGCCTCAATCGGTCTGTCTCCCGCTCGGTATGAACAGAGCCGTCTATTCCACCAAGCTCCTGATGCCGCTGGAAGGCGAGCTCGTCGTCGGAGGAGAGACGCACAGATTCGAAGCCGCCTCCTCCATGGGGGTGCTGGACGATCACAAAGGCTATTACCCTTGGCGATTACGCTACGATTGGGTGTTCGGCTTCGGGCTAGATGTCAAAGGCAGGCGAACGGGATTCAACTTGACCGACAATCAAGTGCGCGATCAGAATCGCTATAATGAAAACTGCATGTGGATAAACAACCGTATCTGGCCCCTCCCCCCGGTCAAGGTCACTAGACCTCATGGGCATGCCGGCGAATGGATCATCCAGGATACGGCGGGAATGGTCGATCTCGTTTTCGTGCCCGAGGTCATGAACGATATCAGTATACGCTTGGGCATCCTTCAGAGCGATTATCACGGACCGTTCGGATCTTTCCGAGGCATTCTCAGAAATGGCGAGGGCGAAAAAATCAACGCGGAGCTTCTGTATGGTTCCGGTGAGCAAAAATATCTAAGAGCATGAGTCGCCATCAAAAGAGCGAAACTAGAGCTGGCGGCCGCTCCTAAGCTTTTCTTCGAATCGCTCCAGGGCCTTGCCCGACAAACCCGTGGCGGGAGCCGCTCCATCGGCCCCCGCCGTTCCCGGCTCCGCGCCGTCGTCTTTCCCGCCCCTAGGGTCATTCGACCCGAGCCGGCGCCTGAGCTCCCGCAGTTCGGATGCCGAGAATCGGGTCCCCCCGAGAAGGTTTTCCTCAAAGCTTGCGCTTGCGGCCGGAGCGACCTTGCGGACCAGTTCTAGAATCACATCCGCATAGGCCCGTATCTCCTTTTGGGCGTGTGGATCGAGGCGAAGCGCGAGGAAACGGAACAGGTTATGCAGGTCGATCTGCCAGTACCACTCGGTATAAAGCGAAAGAGGCAGGTTGATGCGCGCGAGTTCCCGCGCGATGCCGAAGTCTATGAGACTCTTGTAGTCTTCGAAGGCCGCATGCTGGCCGGCTCGGAGCCTGGCTATGGTCGCGTCGGAGTGTTTCGCGTCGATAGGCTCCGAAGCCCTCCCCTGCCTGTTGTCCAGGCTCTGAAAAGCCACATCGTCGGGCCGCGGCAGGTAGAATTCGTCTTTCATCACCGAATAGCGCCCGGAAATTTCGTTGACGCGTGCGGTGCGGTGTCGAATCCATTGGCGTGCGACGAAGATGGGCATTTTGGCGTGAAACGTGAGCACGACCTGTTCGAAAGGTGAAGTATGTTCGTTTCGAAGCAGATGATCGATCAGAGCCGCATCCTCGCGATATGACTTGGTGCCTTGACCGTAGGATACCCGCGCCGCCTGGACGATCCGGTCATCTCCGCCCATGTAATCGACCAGACGCACGAAGCCCCGGTCCAAAACCGGAAACTCCTTGTCCAGAATCTCTTCGGCTGCCGCGACGATACAGTGTGCCATGGCTATCCCCCTCGAGGCCGCTCAATCTTCTGCACGCAGTATAGCCGTGAAAGAACGATTGTGAAAATCCGCAGGATTGCCGGATGGAAGTCGCTTGACCGGAAACGAAATGCCACTGAAAATATGTCGAGTGAGGCTTCGCCGCTTCGCGACGATCCGACAAAATGCGGACGCATTCCGGAAGAGCCTCGGAGGTTCTATTGTTTGAGCTTTCGGATCAGATAGTGGAACAGATTCTGTTCGCCATGGAAGATCAAGAGAATGCCTCCGTCGTCGATATCGAGACGGGAGAGGTGCTTCCGGCCCAAGAAGGAACGGAATTCGTTTCCCCGCCATCCTGGTCTTCCCGAGAGGGATTTCGCCTGATGGAAGAATTTCTCGCCATGGTGCGGCAACCGTCGGCACGCCGAGATCTGGGCGAGGCTCTCGCACGCGGGCGCGGTGTCTTCAAGGCATTCAAGGCCGCGCTCTTGGCCCATCCGGACGTAGAGCGTGCGTTTCGTGACTTCAAGATCCGAGCCATGCGCCGCAATATAGTGGGATGGTACGAAGACCTTCGCGAGGCGCGCGGGCTTGAACGGCTCGGCCCGGAGCCCGAAGATACGGACGACCTGATTGCCTCGGATCTCCAGCTTCATGTCGTTACTATCGCTGCGGCCCGCGGCTTGGTTCATTCGCTCATCGGCGAGGCCGAGGCTGAATCCATGGAATGTCTTCCATCGGCCGTGGCAAGATTCGAGTTCGATCGATTGCGCAATGAAGTGGATGGGGGAGAAGAAGGCTTGTGCGCGCTGATCGACGATGGCGAGGGAGGTGCGATCGGAGCGGCACTTGCCTTCAGAATCGTCCAAGCGGAGCGTAGTTTTGCCCGCATAGTCTTCATTTTCGTGCGACAGGAGTTTCGTCGAATGGGTTTGGGCAAGGCCCTCCTCGGGGTCCTGGCCGAGCGGTTTCGTTCCGAAGAAACGCTCACTCTGGTCTTGGATTCGGCGGTCGTGCCAAGCGATTTCGCGGAGAGTCTGGGAAGGCTCGGTTACAGACCCTATGGAGCGCGGGGGCTTCGTCAGTTCGAATGACCGGGGCCCGTCCAACCGAAACGTTCGAGATCGACTTGACCATACAAAGACACCTCGACTCCCTCCGATTCCAGAAGTGCCTTCTGAAGCTCGAAGCCGCCGCCGGAAGGGAGAGCGATGGTCCCGTCCTTTCGCAGCACTCGGTGCCAGGGAAGGCCCCGTGTTTCGGCGCATGCGTGCAACACGCGAGCGACCTGCCGGCCGCCGTTGGCCAAACCGGCCAGAGCCGCAATAGTCCCGTAGCTGGCGACCTTGCCGGCCGGCAGCCGCAACAGAACGGCGATGATTCTGAGTGTCGTCTCCTCGACCATGTGCAGACTCCTTTAGACTCGAGCCGGTGACGCGCGTTCCTTCATCCTCGATTCCAGTCGAGGCTCTTTCAAAATGCGTCCGCATTTTGAAAGAGCTACCATAAACTGCGGCATTTGCGCACGGTTTCGAAGAAACCGGAGCAAATGCGAAGCCAATTTCAAAAGTAACCGACTTTTGAAATTGGCTCAGTCTTTACATTTATTGGATTTTTGTAAATATTGGTTTTCGTCAAAACAAGGCGCGACCGCCCCCGCGAAGGCGGAGCGGCACAATCGCATTATCCGTGCCCCTGTGGCCCGGAGGACCCGGAGCGAGGAGGCTTGAAGATGAAGACCTGCTTTTTATTCCCAGGGCAAGGGGCCCAGTATCCAGGCATGGGCCGAGATTTCTACGAGACCAGCAAGGCGGTCAGAGAGCTGTTCGAGCTGGCATCGGAAGAATCGAAGATCAATTTGAAGCGCCTCGTTTTCGAGGGAACGGAAGAGGAACTCAAACAGACCAAGAACACACAGACTTCGATGGCTTTGATCGATGCGGCCGCGGCCGCCTGCGCCCGCGAGCACGGTATCCTTCCCGAAGGCTGCGCCGGTTTTTCCGTGGGCGAATGGCCGGCCCTCGCGACTGCCGGCGTCGTCTCGATGGGCGACATGTTCCGACTCGTTTCCTTGCGCGGCAGTCTTATGGATGAAGCGGGGAAGCGATCCGGCGGCTCGACCATGAGCGCCGTTCTGTTTCTAAGCCCCGAAGCCATCGAGGCGACCATCGCAGGCGCCGGGCTCAAGAATGTATGGGTGGCCAATTACAACAGTCCGACGCAGTCGGTGATATCCGGAGCCGAAGCGGAAATCGCGCTCGCCGAGACAGCCCTCAAAGCGGCGGGAGCGAAGCGAGTCGTGCGGCTCAAGGTGTCGGGGGCGTTTCACTCTCCGATCATGGGCTATGCACGGGATGGCTTCGCCGAGGCCGTATCCGATGTTCATTTCCAAGATCCCAAGCTCGCTCTCTTTTCCAATACGACCGGTAGACGGATCACAACCGGGGCCGAAGCCAAGAAATTGGCGGTCGAACAAATCGTCAGTCCCGTACGCTGGATAGATGAAGAGAAAGCCATTCTCGCGGAGAAACCCGACTATTGCGCCGAAACCGGACCGGGCACCGTGCTCGGTGGACTCTGGAAGGCGGTCGGCGGTGAGATCCCCTGCTATCCCTGCGGGACCTTGGATCAGATCGCCGCCATATCGCTCTGAGGTTCGAATACCTGCCCGGCGCGGGCATCAATATGAAAGGTGGATATCATGGAAGGACTGCTCCAAGACAAGGTATGCGTCATAACCGGCGGCTCGAAAGGGATCGGCCGGGCGATCGTCGAGCTCTTCGCGAAACAGGGTGGCCGGGTATACTATCTCTCGCGATCGGAAGCTGCCGATGCCTCCGCCCTCGCGGAGACCGCTTCCGGCTCCGGCGGCTCCATATCCTGGATGTCCTGCGATGTGGCCGACGAGCATCAGGTCAACGAGACCGTCGAGGCCATTGTCAAGCAAGCGGGATTCATCGATGCGGTCGTGAACAATGCCGGCGTAACACGGGACGGCCTGATCTTTAGAATGAGCCTCGATGATTGGAACACGGTCATCGTCACCAACCTGACGAGCGCCTTTTTGGTCTCGCGTGTCGCGGCCAGGCATATGATCAAGAGACACACCGGCTGTATCGTCAACGTGTCGAGCGTAGTCGGTATTACAGGCAACGGAGGGCAGACGAACTATTCGGCCTCGAAAGCGGGCATCATCGGCTTTACGAAGAGCCTTGCGCGTGAAGTGGCCAGCAGGGGTGTCCGTGTCAACGCGATCGCGCCCGGCTTCATCGATACCTCCATGACGGAAAAATTCCCGAAGAGGCGAAGGAAAAGCTCAAGTCGACGATTCCCCTGGGTCGAACGGGAAAGCCCGAGGAGGTCGCGGCAGCGGCGCTGTATCTCAGCTCCAACCTTTCTTCGTACGTCACGGGTGAAATACTCAAGGTCGACGGCGGAATGGCAATGTAGGACGACCCGGGCCGCCACGCAAGCGACGGCCCGGCGCATTGCATCGAGGCCCTCGTCTATATCTTGCCGCGGAATGTCACGCGAACCTGCTTATACAGGCCTTCGCCCTCACTCTTTGTCTCAATGTCCACGATGTCATTGAGCGTCGTATGAACGATACGACGCTCAAAAGGATTCATCGGCTCGAGAAGCACGGATTGTCTGGTGCTCCGAACCTGTTCGGCGGTATCGTAGGCCAGTCGCACCAGGGCCTCCTCGCGGCGTATCCGGTAGTTTTCCGAATCGAGAATGATTCGCGTATCTTCATGGCCCATGCGTCCCGCATAGACATTGACCAGAAGCTGCAGCGCGTCCAGATTCTTCCCCTTTTTCCCGATGATGATCGACGCGTGCTCGCTTTCGATTCTGATGCCGAGTTTCTTCTCTTCTCGAAAGAGGATAGTGACCTCGGAAGTATAACCCATTCCCGCTATTACGCGTTTTGTGAAGTCGAGCATCCTCGATTCGAACTCGTCGGCCGGGACCACATTCTCCGTCGACTGTCGCCTGTGAGACACGGGGGTTTCATCGCGCGTATGGACCCGGATGCGCACCTTTCCTTTTTTGAAAATTCCGCCGGTGAGAGATTCGAGTATTTCTACATCGAAGCCGTCACGTTCGAGTCCGAGTTTTTCGGCTGCCGCATCGATGGCCTCCTTCTCGGTCCTCCCTTCGAACTCTTGCACCATATCGTTTCTCCTGAGAGAGAGATGTCCTGCCCGGTGATCTCGCGATCGGATCGTAATGGCCACCGCCGATCGTGGTAACGTCCCGGCATCCTGAATCGGAGGCCGGGAAACATGTCACTTCTTTCGCCTCGGGGCGAGCTTGGGTCTGGAGTCGCGAATCGCATTCGCGGCCGCTGCAGCCTGCACCTTGCGCTTTTTGAGAATATCATTGATGGCTATTTGCTGCACGATGGAAAGGACGTTGGAGACGATCCAGTAGATCAGCAAACCGGCGGGCACATCGTATAGAATGAAGAAGAACAAGATGGGCATGCCGTACATCATGAGCTTCATCTGCGAGGCGCTTTGCCCGCCCGCGTTCATCTGCGTATATTTTCCATACAGAAGCTGGCTCGCGAGGTAGATAATCGGGAGAAGTCTGATCGCGCTCAAGTGCCATATCACCAGATTGATCGTCGGGAAGTTGAAAATGGACTCGGGCTGTGAGAGATCGGGTATCCATCCGGGGATGAAAAGTGCGCCGCGCAGATCGAAGTGATTGTTGAAGAGATTGTACATGGCGATGAATATCGGAAATTGAATAAGAAGAGGCAGGCAGCCCGACATAGGGTTGTACCCTTCCCGCTTGTAGAATTCCGCGAGTTCCTGGTTCAGCTTCTGGGGGTTGCCTTTGTACTTGGCCTGGATTTCCTGCATCTTGGGCTGCAATTCTTGCATCCGCGACGCCGATACGGAACCCTTGCGGGTAAGCGGGAAAAGCAGGGCTTTCACAAGGATAGTCACGAGAATAATCGCGACTCCGTAGTTGGGAATGAGCCCATAGAAGACATTAAGGGCGAATTTCAGAATATTCTCGAGCCATGTGAGCATTCCCACTCCATCCATGGCCTCGTCGAGCTTCATATCGCTCTTGTGGAATGCATTTTGATCGGCATAGTTGTACTTTGCCAGCGCAGAATTGGTCTTGGGTCCGAAATAAAAGAAGAATGCGTCGCTTTGCGTGCTGGCTCGGATCGTCGGACGAGAGATCGCGATATCGTCCTGCTGCACGGTTTCGGGATCCGGCGCCGTCGTGATGGTCGTGCCGAAGTCGCTCAACTCAGGAATGGTGATAAAGGTGAAATACTTACCCGAGAGTGCTATCCAGGACGGCTGATTCTTGACCACATACGGCAGGCCTTGCTTGGGCTTCTCCTGCCGCTTCTTTCCGTCGACCAACGTGATGAACTTGCGATAGTCCCCATTCGCCTTTCGGGCGTTTACATCGAGCGTGGGTCCGATTTGCGGTCCGAAGGAGACCGTATAGGCGTCGCCGCCCTCATCCAACGGCAGGTATTCGTTGACCGAATTCTCGAGGCCGATGGTCATTCCGAACAGGTACTCGCCGTTTCGAAAGGAAAAAGTCTTGCGATACGTAAAGGGTACCGGGGCGGGCTTCCCGGGAACCGTCGCCAGATAGGTGCGAGAGAATTCGATGGTCTCTGGATCGATCATGCGGACATTCATCAGATCCTTGATGGGCATACCATTTGTTCCACCGAATGCCACCGATAGTCCCTGCGAACCCTTCGCGTCCGGAACGATCAGATCGACAGCCCCGGCTTTATCCCTATACTTCTTGAGCTTGAGGGAGAGAAGATCGCCGCCCTTGTTTGTGAAGACAGCTTCTATCAGATCGGTCGAGACCGTGTAGGTCTGTTCCACGGATGGAACGCCGAGGGACGTCGCGGCCGAATTGCTCGATTCCCGCCCTTTCGCGACTACGGCTGCACCTGTACCCGTAGCGGCCACGATACCCTGGGCCGGTCCGGAGGGAAGAGCGGCAGGTTGTTGAGCCGTGCTCGGAACAGGGGCGGCGAGGGCGGGGGGACTGACAGGCGGCGCTTCTCGTTTGGGCGTGGGAAAGAAAATCCCCTGAAGTGTGAATCCCACTGTTATGATGACCACCGAAAGTATCACTGCGATGATGGTACGCTTGTCACCGCCGCTGTTTTGATTGCCGTCAAGTATGCTCATGGTACTGGATCAAAGCCTCCCGGATTTAGTGGATGACAACGAAGAATCCTTTTGATGGAAAGCCAGCCCCCCTTCAACGGGCCGTATTTCATGATCGCTTCATAGGCGTATGCGGAACACGTCGGATAAAACCGGCACGTAGGCGGTTTCAAAGGGGATAAGATCGTTCTGTATATTTTTATCAGAAAGAGAAATGGAATCGAAAAAAATCGTTTCATGCACTTTCGCTGATCAAACCGGCCTGTCTAAGGAGACGCCCCAGTTGGGCGTTTCGTTGATCGTAGCTGTCAGCTCCGGGATAGAGCACTATTGCCACGTCATGACCTCCGTGAAGACGCCACTTGCCCAAACGCCAACATTCCCTAAGCAGCCGTCTGGCCCGATTTCGCACCACCGCGTTTTCATAGGAACGGACCGGCACAAAAACGGCTCTTGTCAAGCCCAAGGTATTCGGAAGCACATGCAACCGCATCCCCTTGCAGGAATACCGAACCCCCTCGGCAAAAATCCGCTTTATTTCGACGCTTTTCCGAATCCGTTCGCTTTTGCGGAAGCTTTCGTCGGGGATAAGTTCGCCTCCCCCGCATGGATGGATCAGTAGGGCTTTTTCTCGTCGGACGCTGAAAGCTTAATTCGACCCTTTGCGCGACGGCGCTTCAGCACGAGTCGCCCACCCTTTGTCTTCATTCGGGCCCGGAAGCCGAACTTCCTCGTCCGTCGGACCTTGCTGGGCTGATAGGTGCGCTTCATAATTCGAGCTCCTTAAGGCATATGAGTAACGGCATATTTGTATGCCGATCCGTTCGAAACAAATGCCGGGTCAGTATACGTTGCCGTTTTCTTTTCGTCAATAGAACGCGTACTCTCGAAATTCCGAACGGCGAACGGCTATCGACGTTTGCGGCCGGCCGCTTCATTCACCGCTTCCCTCAACCTTTCAAGGGTAGATTTGATGTCCTTTTCCCAAATCACGTCCAATCCGGGCCAGGACAGCTCTTCTTTTGCGCTTGGAACCGCAGGGTTCGGTTCTGCGATTCCAGTTTCCGCTTCGTCCTCCCGCGGATCCATATGCTCCTGTCGCCCCCGGGCATCGGCCGATTTTGACGGCGCATCTCCATTCTCGAGTCGAAAGACTATCCCTCGCAAGGCAAGCCCGGGAAATCGGATCCTCACCGAATCGAGCAGCTCGGTTTGACGAAGTTGAAGCAGCTGTATCCAGCCCGGATGCTCTGCCGCCACTATGAGGAATCCCTTTTCGATCTCCACAACCCGCGAATGGGCGGCAAGACGTTCACCGGCTATCTGCTTCCAAGCTCCGAAAACTTCGGCATAATGCCGCCCCTGACGTATCGTTTCATTATTGAAAAAGGCGCTAAGCAACGAAGAGATGTTCTTAATCCGTGAATCTTCCATCGTCGACCTCATAGACCAGCGTCGAATCGGTTCGATATTCCTCCCAAGGCTCGCCCGGAAGAAAGGTAAAAAACGCCTGACCCGCCTGCGGAAGCTGCTCGAGAAAGCGCCTGCGCTTGCCTCGATCCAGCTCGAGCAATACATCGTCCAAGAGCAAGGTCGGCAGGCGGCCCGTGACTTCCGTAAAATGTTCGGCCTGCACCAGTCGAAGAGTCAAGGATAGGAGGCGAAGCTGACCCGTCGATGCAGTCGAAGCGAAGTTCTCCGATCCGACGACGAAACTCCAGCGATCGCGGTGCGGGCCGGATAGACTCGTTCCGAAGGCCGTTTCTTCAGGCCGTTTGGCCGTCAGCTTGTCGAGTATTTCCGAGAATTCGTCGTCGTCATTCCAGCTCGGTCTATACCGGAGGCGAACTTCTCGCCCCAGCAGAGACACCGCTTCGAAACGTAGTGCAAAACGTTCGTCGAATTCTTCCTGCAGCCGACGACGAGCTCCCATCAGTTCGATCCCGCGAGCAACATACTGTTGATCGATGAGATCAAGTACGTTGAATCTGCCTTCGCGAAGCGAGGCATTGCGCTGGCGCAAAATTCGTTTGTACTCCCTCAATGCGTCGATATACGAAGCGGAAACCAGTCCGGCCGTCTGATCGAAGAAGAATCGTCTACGCTCGGGTTCGCCGATGGCGAAAGAGTAGTCCTCGTGACAAAAGACGATCGTAGGGTTTTTCTCCACGAGCTCCTTTCTGTCCCTGACTTGCTTTCCGTTCAGTCGTATTGCTTTCGAGCGATCGACCCACGTGAGTTGTATTTCGTCGGCAGGCAAGGATCGGTCCAATATGGAGTCGCAACAGTTTCCGAGAAGCGAAAAACCTGGGGATCCCTTTTTTACGGCCTCTGCATCGACCTGTCCCCGAAAGGAAACGCCATATGAAAGATAGTAGAGGGCTTCCAGAAGATTGGTTTTGCCTTGACCGTTTTCCCCGACAAAAAAAATTCTTTCCGCGGCGAGGTCGAGCTCCGCGTCCGCCAAATTTCTGAAAGAAGAATATCTAATCTTGGAGAAGGGCATGAACTCGCGACTCCTCGGCCCGAAACCTTAAGGCTCGCCCGACAAATCATTCGAAAGAAGCCACCACAAGCAGCCGTCATTCCACCTGCATGGGCATCACGATGTGGAAGTAGTCCGAACCCGGTTCGGGAGAGATGGTTATAGCCCTATTCGGTTCCGTGAATTCGACCACGACGTATTCGGAATCCATGACCTTCAGAGGCTCCTCCATATAGCGATGATTGAGTGCGATGACGACCTCGGGCCCTTCGTATCGGCAGGGTAATTCCTCTCTCGCCGTCCCTATTTCGCTTTCTTCCGACGATATGATCATGGCCCCGTCCGACAAGGTGAAAATGGTTCTCCGCGACTTTTGTTCCACAAAGATCGAAACACGTCTGAGAGCGTCGAGCAGGTCGAGGCGACGAACGAGAAGGCGGTTTTTTTGAGAGTCGGGGATGACCTTCTGATAGTTCGGGAACTGTCCTTCTATGAGGAGCGAAGAAATTCGATACGCCCCAAAGCGGAAAAAGATGCTCTTTTCGGTAACGGCGATTTCGATGATTCCCTCTTCCGGTGCATGTTTCATTATCAATGAAAGAACCTTCGGCGGGACGATCACACCCCTAAAGCCGGGGACCTTCGCTTCGAATTCCTTTTTGACATAGGACAGCCTGCGCCCGTCGGTGGCGACGAGCGCGAGCCCTTCCCCTATGTTTTCGAAGAATACGCCGTTCATGAAATAGCGTGTTTCATCGTCGGATACGGCGAATATCGTTTGAGCAATCATCCTCTTGAATTCTTTCGAAGGAATGGAAAAATGAACGCCGTTCTCGGCCTGTGGAAGTTCAGGAAATCTTTCCCCGGCAATGGTCTTTAGCTGGAAACGGACCTTCTTGAAGGTCGGCTTCACTAGGACCTTCGAATCTTCCTGCTCTATAGCTATGTCTCCCTCGGGAATCGAAGCGAGTATTCCGGAGAGTTTGTCGCAAAACACCGTAACGATACCATGCTCCGTCGCATCTACGGGAATTGAGGTTTCGAAACTCACCTTGATATCCGTTGCCTTAATGGATAGAGATCCTTCCAAAGCTTCGAGCAGAACATTGGACATTATCGAGAGGGCATTTTTGGAAGCAATGATCTCTTGAGCGAAGGAGATCTCGCGCGCAAACGCGTTTTTCTCGCAGGTAAATTTCATGATTCTTACCCTCCTATCGGAAATTGTAGCAGAGTTTCCATTTTCATACGAGAGACATTACGTGCGAAACACCTGGGCGGCCGGCTTTTTCAGATCGACCCGAAGGACATATTATGATTATTGTATTTTATAAACAGTAATAGTAGTAATAAGGCCTGTGAACAAGTGCAAAAGCCTCGTATGTCATTCTATGCAAATATGTTACCCCGCAGCAAAACGGAGTCCACAAGAAAAAGCCATACACTGTCCGCCCAGCCGGAAGCAAAAAGACGGACTAATCGGAATCTTCATTCGAGTTATTCACAGCTTTTGAAACATGCGAGCTTCATCTGGTCATATTTTCGAGCTGTATTCCTTGATCGTTCTGGTCAAGAGTTGAATTGAAGATTCCAAGTTCGGATCCAATTTGAGTCGCTCTTCTATCTTCTGGCATGCGTGCATGACCGTCGTGTGATCTCGTCCGCCGAATTCAAAGCCCAGTTCGGTCGTAGAATACTCGGTTATTTCCCTGGCGATGAACATGGCAATCTGACGAGGAAAAGCTATGTTCTTGGTTCGCTTCTTTCCCTTCAAATCGTTATACGAAAGCTTATAGTGGTCCGCGACGACTCGAAGAATATTGTCGATCGTCACATTACCGTGTTTCGACTGGCTGAAGACGTCTTTGAGCTGGTTCTGTGCGATTTCGAGCGTAATGTTCTTATGAACGAGTTCGGAATAGGCAACCAGTTTCGTCAGGGCAGCTTCGAGATCGCGAACGTTCGTCGATATGTTCTTGGCGATAATCTCTATCACATCATCGGGAACCATGACCGAACCGGCTTCGATTTTTTTCTTTAAGATTGCGCAGCGCGTTTCGAAGTTGGGCGGTTGAAGATCGACGTTCAAGCCGCGTTCGAATCTGCTTCTGAGCCTATCGGAAAGATTCTTGAGTTCTGAAACGGGACGATCGCAGGTGAACACCATCTGCTTGTTCGCGTCATACAGCGCGTTGAAGGTATGAAAGAGCTCTTCCTGACTCCCGAGTTTGTTTTGAAGGAAATGGATATCGTCGATGAGCAGCACGTCCACATAGCGATATTTGTTCTTGAAATTCTGGGTCGTCTTGTCATGGATCGATTGAATGAATTCGTTTGTAAACTCTTCCGCTGTAATACAAATGATCTTCATCTTGCCGCTTTCAACCCAGACTCTATTGCCGATGGACTGCATGAGGTGTGTTTTGCCCAGACCGACGCCTCCGTATATGAGAAATGGATTGTAGGAGGTCCCGGGATTCTTGGAGATGGCGAGTGCCGCATTGGCCGCGAATCCATTGTTGTCGCCTATCACGAAGTTCTCAAAAGTATAATCTTGACGCAGTTGATGGTGCTTTAGACGCTCTCTTCTGAGCTCTTCCCTCGGACCTTGCCGGAGCACCGTATCGGTGCAGTCATCGCTGCCGTTCTTGACGGAGTCGGTCTTTTCTTCTGCCTTGGGCTCCGAAAGAGAGGGCTTGACGACAAGAAACTCCAGAATCAATGGCTTGCCGGTCAATTCATATAGTTTTGTCTCGAGGTATTTCTGATATTTTTTGAGGAGCTGATCGCGGTAAAAGCTGGAAGGAACACGCACGACTATACTCGATTCCGTCGAAGAGTCGTACTCGATGTTGAACCACATCGCGAACTCATGCTCTCCGAGTTCGGCCTTCGCTTGATTCATCGCTTCGTTCCAAAAGACGCTATAGTTCCAGCTGCCCATTTTTTCCACCCTTCGAGAAGCTGTCCTGTATACACAAGTTATCCACAAAACATCAAGAAGCGGACGAGGCTCAACTCCTCTGACCAGACCCGTAAATCTCCAAAATTCCCCATACCACCACAAGCTCATATAGTAATCCGATATAACTCTTTTACTCATAATACCATAGGCTAGAGAGCCTTTTTGCTGCGGTTCGCAGCTCGGATGACGGCCGATGGCTTATTGGTTTCCGGATAATAGCTTGGGAAAGAATGCACAAGTTATCCACAAGCTCTGAACCGGCATCTGTTCTATCGCGAAAGTCACTTGCCTTTACTAAAGTGTTCGTTCCGAGTATACTCCTTCTGTCCGAGCCGGCAAGAGGCTTCTCCTCGAATGCCGGCAATTCATATGCTCTCTTGGCTAGTGCTCGCATTCGCCATTTATCTTTCCACTGGATCGGCCATGGATTCAACCTATTCTGCAAACAGCATCCAAGTCCTTAAGGGGCTCGAGGCGGTCCGCAAGCGCCCGGGCATGTATATCGGCTCGACGGGGATCGATGGACTGCATCATCTTGTCTATGAAGTAGTGGACAATTCCGTAGATGAGGCACTCGCTGGATATTGCTCGGATGTGGTCGTCGTTCTGGAAAAGAACGACGTCGTACGGGTGGAAGACAACGGGCGGGGCATACCGGTCGGGATTCATCCGGAAGAGGGTGTGTCGGCGCTTGAATTGGTGATGACCAAGCTTCATGCCGGCGGCAAGTTCGACAAAAAGAGCTACAAGGTTTCCGGAGGACTGCACGGAGTCGGCGTTTCCGTCGTCAACGCCCTCTCTTCCTGGTGCGAAGCCTACGTTCATCTGGATGGCAGGATATATTATCAAAGGTATCATACGGGAATACCCGATGAAGACGTGAAGGTTCTCGGCCCTACCGACCGGCGCGGAACCGTCGTTCGGTTTCAGGCGGATTCTACGATTTTCGAAGAAACGGTCTACTCTTTCGATGTTCTTTCCAATAGGCTTCGTGAGCTTGCCTTCCTCAATAAGGGCGTACGAATAGTCCTGATCGATGAACGTCTTTCCACGCCCAGGACCGCGGAGTTCAAATTCGACGGCGGGCTGAAGCAATTCGTCGAGTACCTCAACAAGAACAAGACCGTATTGCATAAGGAACCGGTCTATCTGGTTGGAACTCGCGACGACGTGGAGATCGAGGTAGGGCTGCAATACAACGACAGTTTCAATGAAACGATGTTTTCGTTCGTGAATGGAATAAACACGAAAGAAGGCGGCACTCACCTCGTCGGGTTCAGGTCCGCTCTCACGAAGACCATAAATGACTTTCTGAAGAAATCCAAGCTCGCAAAGAAAATGGATGAGACGCTCTCCGGCGACGATGTTCGCGAGGGACTCACCGCAATCCTTTCGATAAAGGTCATGGATCCCCAGTTCGAAGGACAGACCAAAGGCAAGCTGGGCAATTCTGAAGTGAAGGGAATCGTCGATGGCTTTTGCACGGAGCAGCTGACCTTTCTCTTCGAAAGCAATCCCGACATCGTCGCCGCGATTCTGGACAAGACTGTTCTTGCCGCAAAGGCACGGATCGCGGCGCGACAGGCCCGGGAGATGACGAGGCGCAAGTCCTTTCTTGAAAGCGCCGGGCTTCCTGGAAAATTAGCCGACTGCCAGGAAAAGGATCCTACTCGTTGCGAGATTTACATCGTAGAGGGCGATTCGGCCGGCGGTTCCGCGAAGATGGGTCGGGATCGGGCTTTTCAGGCTATCCTTCCCCTCTGGGGGAAAATGCTCAACGTCGAAAAGACTCGTCTCGATAAGGTTCTCACGAACGACAAGCTTCAACCGATCATTCAATCTCTGGGCGCCAGCGCCGGTCCCGATTTCGATGTCGCGAAACTCAGATATCATAAAGTCATCATCATGGCGGATGCCGATGTCGACGGTTCCCATATCAGGACTCTACTGCTCACCTTCTTCTATAGATACATGACCGAGCTGCTCGCAAAGGGACATGTCTATCTTGCCATGCCTCCCCTCTACAAGATCACCTACGACAAGCAGATTCATTACGCCTACGACGATGCGGAGAAGGATAAAATTCTTGCAGGAAGTGGCAAGGATCCCGAGAAGGTAGCCATTCAGCGGTATAAAGGCCTTGGCGAGATGAATCCGGATCAGCTCTGGGAAACTACGATGGACCCGCTTCGGCGGAATATTACCCGCATCACCATGGACGACGCCGTCCAGGCGGAGGATATCTTCACGACACTCATGGGCGAGCAGGTCGAGCCTCGTCGCGCATTTATAGAAGAAAACGCTCTTTACGTTTCCAATCTCGACGTCTAAGGATTCGTGGCAATGGCAGAGCTTAGCGGAAAGGTGATACCTGTCCCGATAGAGGACGAGGTCAAGACGGCTTATCTGAACTACGCGATGTCCGTCATCGTCAGCCGGGCCCTCCCCGATGTTCGAGACGGACTGAAGCCGGTTCACAGGCGACTTCTTTTTGCCATGGACGAGCTCGGGCTCCGATCCAATGCCGCGACCAAGAAAAGCGCCCGCATAACGGGTGATGCCATGGGGAAGTACCATCCCCACGGCGATCTTTCGCTCTACGATGCCCTGGTCCGCATGGCTCAGGACTTTTCTCTACGCTATCCCCTGGTTCAGGGGCAGGGCAATTTCGGGTCGATCGACGGGGATCCGCCGGCGGCAAGCCGCTATACCGAAGCGCGCCTTTCCAAAGTGGGCGAGGAGATGCTCGTCGATCTGGACAAGGACACGGTCGATTTCGTTCCGAACTATGACGAATCCCTCCGAGAGCCCTCGGTTCTGCCGTCCGCTTTGCCTAATCTCCTGGTCAATGGTTCCTCTGGAATCGCCGTCGGAATGGCCACGAACATGGCTCCGCACAATTTGACGGAAGTCGGCGAGGCGATCGCCGCATATATCGATGACCCGGAAATTTCGATCGACGGGCTCATGCGCCACATATCGGGACCCGACTTTCCGACCGGCGGCATAATCTTCGGCCGTCGAGGCATCAGAGAAGCCTATGTCAATGGTCGAGGCAAGGTCATCGTCCGCGGCAAGTTTCAAATCGAGACGATGAAGGGTGGGCGTGAGCAGATCGTCTTCACCGAGATACCCTATGCGGTCAATAAGACATCGCTGATCACCAGAATTGCCGATCTTGTTCGCGAAAAGACCCTGGACGGCGTTTCCGATCTTCGCGACGAATCCGATAGAGACGGTCTTCGCATCGTTCTGGAGCTCAAAAAGGGTGCGGTGCCTAAGCTGGTGCTGAACCGGCTTTTCGCTCATACTCCACTCCAGACGAGTTTCGGCATCATAAACATGGTCATTGTGGATGGGCGGCCGAAACAGCTCGGACTCAAGGACCTTATTGTCCATTACGTCAGGCACCGAGTGGAAGTGGTCACTCGGCGCTCTCGTTTCGAACTGAAGAAGGCGGAAGAAAAGGCCCACATCCTGCGAGGGCTGGTAATTGCGCTCGCCAATATCGACGAGGTCGTCCAGATAATCAAGACCAGTCCGGATACCGACACGGCCAAACAACGGCTCGAACAGCGGTTCGGACTGGATGCGATTCAGTCTCAGGCCATACTCGATATGCGTCTTGCCCGCCTTACCAGTCTCGAAACGACTAAGCTCGAAGCCGAGCTGGCCGAGACTGAAGCCCGCATCGCGCATCTGAGGAATCTTTTGTCGAGTGAAGCGAATATTCGCGCTGTGGTAAAACAGGAAATTCTGGATATTGCCAAAAAGCATGGAGATGCTCGTCGCACCGAGATCGTCGCCGATGAGGTCGAGCAGATCAATATCGAGGATCTCATCAAACGCGAAGAGATGGTGATTCTCATTTCGAACAAAGGCTATGTAAAGCGAATTCCTGCCAGCGCCTATCGTTCCCAAGGGCGCGGAGGCAAGGGCTCGAATTCCGCGACGCTCATGGAAGACGATTTCTTGGAGCAATTGTTCATCGCGAATACGCATGACCACCTGCTTTTCATTTCGAGCGAAGGTAAAGCCTATTGGCTTAAGGTGCACGAGATTCCTGAGGCTTCTCGAGCGGCCAGGGGTGCCCATATCAAGGGTCTGCTCGCCATCTCACCCAACGAAGAGATCACGGCGATCGTCGACTTCAGCGATTTTTCCGAGACTGAGTATCTTCTCATGGGCACGCTCCGGGGCGTCGTTAAGAAGGTGGCGACAAGTGATTTCATCAACGCCAAGACGAGAGGCATTATTGCCATCAATCTCGACGACGGAGATCGCTTAGTGTCCGCTTGCTTGACGAACGGATCGGACGAGGTCGTCTTGGTCACCAGAAAAGGACAGGCACTGCGCATTACCGAGAAAGACGTTCGTGTGATGGGACGAGCTTCCCGCGGAGTGACCGGGATACGACTTGCGAATGACGACGAGCTGACTGCCATGCTTCGGGTCTTGGAAAAAGAAAGAATGCTCGTCCTCAGTGAATTCGGGTATGGGAAGAGGGTGGAGTTCGATAATTTCGCTGTTCACGGCAGGGCTACGCGGGGACAGATCATCTATAATCCCGAAGACAGGACTGGGGAACTCGTCGGTGCAATCAGCGTGAGTGACAGTGATGAAGTGGTCGTCATCACTTCCCAGGGCAAGACTCTGAAGATGAGCGTCGATTCGGTGAGCATCCAGGGGAAGAGCGCAAAGGGCGTTCGAATCTTGAACATAGATCGTCCGGACTTCGTCGTCGGACTCGATCGCCTTGTCGCGGAGGATGTCGCCGAAGATCTGGTCCATGCTGCGGCTAGGATTGAATCTCCGGAGTTGCCAAACGAATCCGACGAGATCACCGAGCAGGAATTGTCGAGTGAGGATAAAGAGCTCGGAGATACGACGGACGAGGATGACGGCCGCGAGTAGGCAAAATCCTAAAAACAAAAATGACCGCCTTTTGGCGTTGGCTCGATTGGAACTCCAGCAGGATGCATCCGCTTCTTGCTAGAAGCCGCATGTGAGTCAGTTTTCCTGCTTCAGTGTTTCACGTGGAACAATAAGTAACCCGTGCTGCGATCAACAAATACCTCGTCACAAGACTTCTCGTCATCGGTCTGCGCCCCCAAATGCGCTCTGGCCAACTTGGAGCCGGTGCCTGTCCAACTTGGTCGCACATCACCGCCAAGTTGGCGAATCACCCTCACCAACTTGGGCAATCGCGCTGACCAAGTTGGGCAGTCGCTCTCGTCAAGTTAGGTAATTGCCTTCACCAAGTTGGCGGAGCACCGAGTTCGCGTGATTACCGTCTGTATTCTCACGCAAAAACACCACTGACCCGGCAATAAAACAGTTGGCGTGAGCATCGAAAAGGAATCAACGTGGACGGGCGCGTTCACCGAAGGAGACTCTATGAGGATCCGTGCGGTCTGAAATAGCGCGAAGCCGAACCGATCGGCCTTTCGCCGACTATATGCGTGCATAGGTGGGCGGCAATGGTCGAGATGGTCTCGGCGCTGAGCCGTACATGGCGCATCCGTTCGACTTCTCCGCGAAGCCGATCGCGCTTGGCGGGACCGACTATCGAGTAGACCTCGGCGCGATCGGCTTCGGAGGCCGCATAGAGTACCGCCGCCAGGTCCCGGTCCTTGGTGTTGAGGAGGCGAGACTGGGCCTGGGCCAAGGACACCGACCGGATGACAGTCATGAGTTCGGCGACTGCATGTATCGCCGAGGAATCATTCATCGCGGCTATCGTATCGCCTTGAGGAGCTCGGCGACCTTGTCCGTTTTTTCCCAGGAGAAGCCGTCGCGCCCGAAATGGCCATAGGCCGCCGTTTTCTGGTAGATCGGCTTTTTCAGGTCGAGCGAGCGTATGATGCCGGATGGATCGAGCTCGAACACGGATCGCACGGCCTTCGCGATGACGTGCGCGGGCTCGGTTCCCGTATCGAAGGTGTCGATCATGATCGACACGGGATCGGGGACCCCGATGGCATATGCGAGCTGGACCTCGCAGCGTTCGGCGAGGCCTGCCGCGACGATATTCTTGGCGACATAGCGCGCCATATAGGCTGCGGAACGGTCCACCTTCGAAGGATCCTTTCCCGAGAAGGCCCCGCCGCCGTGTCTGCCCATTCCGCCGTAGCTATCGACGATGATCTTGCGACCGGTAAGTCCGGTATCCCCCATCGGCCCCCCGATCACGAAGCGGCCGGTGGGGTTCACGAAGCATTTCACTTCCTTTCCGAGCAGTCCCGTCGGTTCCAACACGGGCTTGATGATCTCCTCGATGACCGTATCGCGGATCCTATCGTAGGAAATCTCCGGATCGTGCTGCTGCGACACGACGACCGTGTCGATGCGCAATGGTCTGTGATCTTCGTATTCGAGGGTCACCTGACTCTTCGCGTCGGGCCGCAGCCATTCGATCGCCCCAGACTTGCGGAGTTCGGCCGCCTTTTGCAGAAGTTTGTGCGCGAACATGATGGGCGCGGGCATGAGCTCCTGCGTCTCCTTGCAGGCGAATCCGAACATCATGCCTTGATCGCCCGCACCCTGACGGCCGGCAAACTCCTTGAGCCCGCGTCCTGCGACTCCCTGATCGATATCCGGCGATTGCGCGTGGATCGAGGTGATCACCGCCATGGATTCATAGTCCAGACCATAGTCCGGATTCGTGTACCCGATGTCGCGTACGACCTCACGGGCAAGCTTCTGCACTTCCACGTAGGTGTTGGTCGTGATTTCTCCGCCGATGAGCACCATCCCCGTGGTCGCATAGCATTCGCATGCGACGTGGCTCTCGGGGTCCTCCAGGATGCAGGCGTCGAGTACGGCATCCGAAACCTGATCGCAGAGCTTGTCGGGATGACCCTCTCCGACGGACTCGGACGTAAAGAGGTAGCGATTATCTTTCATCAGAAGCTCCTTTCGAAATCTTGCGTACGAGGATTATGCGAGGCGGAAGCCGTCAGTATCGATAGCTTTCGGTCTTGAATGGGCCCCGGACGGGAATGCCGAGATAGTCAGCCTGGCGTTCGTCGAGGGACGCGAGCCTGACTCCCAATTTGTCCAGATGAAGACGAGCCACTTCTTCGTCGAGTTCGCGCGGCAGAACTCGCACGCCGGGGCTCGGGCTTTTGCGGCCGGCCCAGAGAGCCATCTGGGCGAGCACTTGGTTCGTAAAACTCGCGGACATGACGAAGGAGGGATGACCTTGGGCGCAACCCAGATTGACCAGCCGGCCCTCCGCCAGAAGAAGGATTCCTCTGCCATCGGGGAAAATCCAGCGGTCGACTTGAGGTTTCACCTCGACCTTTCGAATGCCGGGAATTCGCTTGAGTCCGGCGACGTCGATTTCATGGTCGAAGTGTCCTATGTTGCAGATGATGGCGCCGTCCTTCATTCGAGCGAGATGGGAAGCCGTTATCACATCGATGCAACCGGTGGCGGTGACGAAAATGTCCGCGGTCTCGACGTTCTCGTCGATGGGGCGGACCTCGTAGCCGGCCATAGATGCCTGCAGGGCGCAAATCGGATCGATTTCGGATATGACGACACGCGCGCCCATGCCGCTCAGGCTCTGCGCGCAGCCTTTGCCCACATCGCCGAAGCCGCAGACTACCGCCTTTTTGCCGGCGATCATGACTCCCGTGGCGCGCTTTATGCCGTCGAGAAGAGATTCCCTGCAGCCGTAGAGATTGTCGAATTTGCTTTTCGTCACCGAATCATTGACGTTGACGGCGGGAACGATGAGCGTTCCTTCCTTTTCCATGCGATACAGGCGATGCACGCCGGTCGTAGTCTCTTCCGAAACACCGTACCACTCGGCCGTCGCTTTTGCCCATCGATCGGGCTCCCGTGCATGAATGGCCCCGAGGCGGCGCAGCAATGCGGCTTCGTCGTCGCTCGACGGAGGACGTTCCAATATGGAAGGATCTCGCTCCGCTTGCAGCCCCAAGTGCAGCATGAGGCTGGCATCTCCGCCGTCGTCTACCACGAGGTTGGGGCCCTTTCCGCCGGGGAAGCGAAGGGCGAGATCGAGAAGCTCCCAGTACTCGTCGAGCGTTTCGGCCTTCCAGGCGAACACGGGAACTCCGCTCGGAGAATCCGGACTGCCGTTCCTGCCGACTACGACGGCTGCGGCCGCATGATCCTGTGTCGAAAAAATGTTGCAGCTGGCCCAGCGAAGGTCGGCTCCAAGTTCGACGAGGGTCTCTATCAGCACGGCGGTCTGCAATGTCATATGGAGACTGCCGGTGATTCGGGCTCCGGCGAGGGGTTTGGACGCGCCGTAGCGATCGCGCAGAGCCATGAGTCCCGGCATCTCGATTTCCGCGAGGTCCATTTCGGCCCTTCCCCAGGGTGCGAGAGCGAGATCTTTTACGCGATAGTCGGTGAAACGGGCCGAATGTTCGCTGCCTTGTCCGGCAAATAGTGGTGAATGCACGGGATGCCTCCTTTTTAGCGTGCACTTCTAAACCGCCCGCAATAGGGATCAAATCGGCGGTGTCGTAAGAAGCCGCTCGGCTTCTTAGGGAAGAGCTTCCGTCCTCGGAAGCTCGAGGATATAGTAAGTCGAAGATGCGATTCTGCATAGTGGCGAACACTGTTCTTGCGAGGCGCCGAAGAGCGCTGGCGATGCTCCTTATACTCTTGGGAGCGATTATTTCGGCAGAGGCGCCGCTGGTCGTTGCGGCTCCCAAGGAAGCCCGCGGGAGAATCGTGACCGACGCTCTCGCCTACGAAGGCACTCCATACGTCTATGGAGGGACCGACCGCGGCGGCATCGACTGTTCCGGCCTGGTGTATCGTGCGTATCTCATGGCGACGGGGATTGCGGTGCCGAGGACGGTCCGGGGCCTCTTCGACTTTTGTGAGCCGATAAGCCCGAAGGCGCTTCAACCCGGGGATCTTCTCTTTTTCAATACGACGGGGCCGATCGCTCATGTAGGAGTCTATGTCGGAGAAGGTCTTTTCGTGCACGCCGCATCGGAGGGGCAACCGCGGGGAGTCATCGAATCCAGTCTTACCGAAGCGTACTGGAACCGCGCCTTTGCCGGGGCCGGACGGCTCGTTCCTCCCGCGGAATATCTCGGAATACTGGTAACTGCGGCTCTGGGGCCCAGCATCGGAACGACGGCGATCGTTCGCGGCGTTTCCGGTTCTTTTCTCGTCGCCTATCCAGTGCTCGGTCTCGAACCCGGTCTCGAGCTTCGGCCGGAATATGATGGAGCTCTCGGAGTGACGAGATTTTCCGCCGACATTTCACTCGGCTTCGGAAAGGCCTTCAGGGTCTTCATGGGTCCGGCGCTGACCCTGGGTAATCCTGTTCTGGGGCAAGACGGAATGCCCCGAGATTATGTGGCGGGCGGAGGTTTCGCAGCCACTATGGGCGTCGTCTGGATACCGATCACCTTCCGAGCCGCCGGAGAAGACTGGGGAGTCTATGCTGAACTGGTCTATGAGGGGTACATGGCCCGCACGGGAGAGAGCCGCGACAGCTATGGGGACTTGGCTGCCGACATGAGGGCCGGCATCGGTCTCCGCCTTCGGCTGGGATTCTAGCGGGCATCGCCACGGCGCTTCGAACCACGATTTTACATCCGTTGGGATCAGACATATAATTCACCCATTGCAGCAGGCATAAGGACGCGCTCGATGAAGGAAAGATACATTCTGGCATTGGATCAGGGCACGACTTCGTCCAGAGCCATCGTCTTCAATCGGAACGGCACGGTCATCGGTCTCAATCAGATTCCATTCCGACAGATTTTTCCGAAGCCGGGATGGGTCGAGCACGATCCCGAAGAGATTTGGCGGACCCAGCTGGCCGCCGCCCGAGCCGCGATCGGCTCGGCCCAGATCGAAGCCGAGCAGGTGGAGGCGATAGGGATCACGAATCAGCGCGAGACGACCCTTCTCTGGGATCGAAGCACGGGCCAGCCCGTGTACAATGCGATCGTCTGGCAGTGCCGTCGTTCCGCCGACATTTGCCAGGAATTGCGGGCCATGGGGCTTTCCGACGCCGTCCGCGAAAAGACGGGACTGGTGCTCGATCCGTATTTTTCCGGCACGAAACTGATGTGGCTCTTCGACGAGCTGCCTGGGCTGCGCGCCCGGGCGGAGCGCGGCGAAATACTTTTCGGAACCGTCGATTCCTGGCTGATCTACCGGCTTACCGGACGGCATCTGACCGACCCGACCAATGCCAGCCGGACTCTGCTCTTCAATATCCATGAAGGGAACTGGGATGAAGACCTGCTTCGCGCATTCAAGATACCCGAAGCCATCCTGCCTCGGGTCATGCCGAGTTCGGGCGATTTCGGGCTCGTAGGCAGGGAGTTCCTCGGAGCCGAGATTCCCGTCTGCGGGTGCGCCGGAGATCAACAGGCCGCGCTCTTCGGCCATGCCTGTTTCGAGCCCGGCACTGCGAAGAACACGTATGGGACCGGATGCTTCACCCTCATGAATACGGGCTCCACCCCTGTATCATCCCGGCATAATCTGCTGACTACCGTGGCATGGGATTTGGGCAAAGGGTATACGTACGCGCTCGAAGGATCCGTTTTCATAGCGGGGGCCGTCGTCCAATGGCTCAGAGACCAGATGGGCATGCTCGACGATTCGGCCGAAAGCGAAAGGCTGGCGCGCTCGGTCGAGGATTCGGGCGAAGTCTTTCTGGTTCCGGCCTTTGTCGGAATGGGTGCGCCATACTGGGACTCCGAGGCGCGCGGGACGGTGGTGGGCATAACCCGGGGAACGACGAAGGCGCATTTCGTGCGTGCCGCCGTCGAATCGATAGCATACCAATCGCTCGATCTTCTTACCGCGATGGAAAAGGACTTCGGCGGCGAGATTCCCTTCATCAAAGCCGATGGAGGCGCCTCCGCCAACAGCTTTTTGATGCAGTTTCAGGCGGACATCCTGGATCGGTGCGTGATTCTTCCCGAAGTGGGGGAAATCACGGCCCTCGGCGCCGCATATCTCGCGGGACTCGCGTCCGGCTTTTGGAGCGGACTCGAAGAGGTCGAACGGAACTGGCGTCAAAAACGCGAGTTCGTCCCCGAAATGGCGACCGAAAAACGGGCTCGCCTCCTCGGTTCGTGGCGCAAAGCCGTCGATACGGCGCGGAGCTATAAATAAGGCGATAGGTATGGATGACTGGGGATTCGCGTATTATGCGCTAATGTGCTAGAATTGCTTGAGGAGCGGTCTCCCCGCATCCTTGAGGAGCAAAATGTCGCGTCCAAACCAGTACAGCAGCGAAAAGCGTCGAAAAGAGCTCGAAAAGAAGCGAAAGAAAGAAGAAAAGATCCTGCGTAAGGCCGAGGCTAAACGGATCGGCGAAAATCCGGAATCGCAGCTCGACGGCGATCAGACAGACGATTCCAGTCCGGCAGACGATACCAAGGACGAAGATTCCTCGCAGACTTGACGGGAATTTTACATCATGAACGACGAAAATCGTGCCGGGAGAAGTTTTCTTAAGGCGGGATGGGAACGTCTGGATAGAATCGAAACCGACCAAGCGCGTGGGATTCCCACTCCCCTGCAGGAAGATCCCGTCGCTCTGGACATTGCACCGCATCGGCTTCCTCCTCCCGACTCTTCGCCCATATCGACGCGCCCGCTCTATTCTCTCATCGCAGGAAGAAAAAGTCGAAGGAAGTTCACTTCGGAGGGCCTCCGACAGGACGAACTTTCCTTTTTGCTCTGGGCAGTCCAAGGAGTTCGAGAGGCAAAGCCGAAGTACTCTTTCAGAACAGTGCCGTCCGCGGGCGCTCGTCACCCCTTTGATCTGTATTTCTACATCGCACGCGTGGAAGGTTTGGCCTCCGGCCTCTATCGCTATCTTCCGCTGGAGCACGCGGTTGTCATCGTGCGCGAGGAGACGGATACCTCCGTGCTGGATGCGGCCCTCAATCGACAATATTGGGGCGCGGCCGTCGTCCTCATGTGGGTCGCCGTCCCCTATCGCACCGAGTGGCGCTATTCGGTGGCCTCCCATAAATTGATCGCACTCGATGCCGGGCATTCCTGCCAGAATCTCTATCTATCATGCGAGGCTCTCGGGCTCGGTACCTGCGCCATCGGAGCCTATGATCAAGAAAGTCTCGATCGCTATCTTGGCCTCGACGGAGAGGAAAGGTTCGCCGTTTACGCGGCCCCCGTCGGAAGGATTTGAATCCGAGGCGAACTGATGAAGAAGCATGGGCGGACCGATTCAGCGCTTCGAGTGGTAGCGCCTTACGCGCTTTTCGGCGCACTGTGGATACTCTTCTCCGATCGCCTTCTTCTGTTTTTCTCGAATCGACCCGATATGCTTATTTCCATATCGACTGCCAAGGGCTGGCTTTTCATCCTCGTCACATCCTCGCTTTTGTACGCACTTGTCGCCGGCGAGATGAAACGGCAACGAAATCTCGAAAAGAGTCTCAGCGCGAGTCTTTCGGAAAAGGATGCGCTGCTTGCGGAAGTCCATCATCGCGTAAAAAACAATCTTCAAATCATCGCCAGCATTCTCAATCTCGAACGCGATGAGATGATCGGGGAAGAGGCCCGACACATGGCGGACCGCACCCGCGCTAGATTGCGATCCATGTCTCTCGTTCATGAGAAACTCTACGCGTCCAAAGAACTTGCTTGCGTCGACCTGGCGGTCTACCTTCGGGCTCTTTTCGCGGAGCTCGAGGATATCTACGATGTGGAAGGCCTTCGAGTACATTTCGATCTGGACCCATATGAAGCCGAACCCGAGACCGTGGTTTCTTTTGGCCTCTTTGCGGCCGAGGCGATCGTGAATAGTCTGCGGCATGGCCTTGATCCGAACAACGATGGCGAAATTCGACTTTCTTTGCACGATGCCGGGGCCGACCAGGCGCTCTTCGAGCTAAGGGATAGCGGCCCGGGTTTCCCCGGCGAAGGGAAGCCCATAGGACTCGGTTTCAGCCTTATGAGCGCACTTTCGGATCAGCTGCATGGGCATTTCGACATATCGAACGAATCCGGCGCGGTCGTGAGATTGCGCTTTCCATTGAAGAGGCATGCAGATGGCCACTGCGACGCTTGAACGACTTGCCGGGCGCACCCTGATCGTGCGTGGGCCGACCAACATCGGCGTCGTGGAGACGGGAGAAGGCGAGGCTTTTCTCATCGACGCCGGAAACGACGAGGATGCGGGACGCAAGTTGCTTCGCGCCTGCGAAGCGGCCGGCCTCAGGATCGGCTGCATCGTGAATACACATTCCAACGCCGATCACTGCGGGGGTAATGCGTTTATCCAGGCGCGCACGAATTGTCGGATCGTCGCCACGGCGGTCGAAGCGGCCTTCATCGAAGCTCCCATGCTCGAATCGAGTTTTCTTTGGGGAGGTTTTCCTTTGCCGCCGCTGCGGAACAAATTTCTCATGCCGCAGGCTTCCCGCGTCACCGATATAATCGCCCCTCCCTGCATCGTGCCCAAGAGCGAAATTCGAGCGTCGCTCCTGCCCGGCCATTTTTTCGCCATGGCGGGCTTCATGACGCCGGACAAGGTTTTTTTCGCAGCCGACACGCTAGCTTCGCCGGAGATCCTGGCCAAATACCATGTATTCTATATGTACGACGTTGCCGCGTTTCTAAGGACTATCGATGGGATATCCTCGCTGGACGCCGACTGGATCGTGCCCAGCCATGCCCCTCCGACACAGGATCCGGCTCCTCTCGTGAAGATAAACAAGGCGAAGATATTCGAGATAGCTTCTATTATCGTGGATGCCTGCACCGAGCCGGCGACCCACGAAAAGCTGCTGGCGGCTCTGGTCGCACATTTTGAGATCGAGCTTACGCATACGCAATACGTTCTCTTGGGATCGACCTTGAAATCATATCTCGCATGGCTCGTCCAGGAGAAGTCTCTCACGTCGAGCGTAGAGGGCGGCTATCTGCTTTTCGAACGAAGCTAGGACCATATATATGGAACAGACATCCCAGATTACGGCCTTTTCGATGAGGGATTACGACGAGGCTTTCTCCTTATGGAGTCGCACACCGGGGATGAGCGTCACCGCATCGGATCGACGCGGTCCGATCGCGCTGTTTCTCGAACGCAATCCGGGTCTCTCGTTCGCGGCGCGGCTCGATTCGCTGCTCGTCGGAACGGCACTTTGCGGTTCGGACGGCCGCCGCGGATATCTGTATCATCTTGCGGTCGACAGCGGACAAAGGCGAAGGGGTCTGGGTACGCGTCTCGTCGATGCCTGCCTTGGGGCGCTCGCGGCAGCGGGCATAGAAAAGTGCCATTTATTCTTGATGCATGGGAACGAGCTGGGAGCCGCGTTCTGGTCGGCCGCAGGCTGGGCCAGACGCGACGATCTCATAGTCTATTCGAAGCCGGTTCCATAGCTCGAGAATCGAAGAAGCTGCGGATCGCGCACTCCATGGCGGCGCTTTGCGCGATGCGCGGAGAGACATCATGGTAATTGGCGACACTCAGGGAATGTCGAAGATGTCACGGAGAGTCTGAAGATTTCTTTGGTTGATCGTCGTCGATCCTTCGGGAGTATAGGAATACTCAAGCCGCTCCCGATGCAGCTCCGCGATGCGATGACGCACGACTTTCATGGTCGAGTTGATGGTCCCATCCTTCTCCGAAAAGCCGAAGGGCAGTATCTGAAAGACTTTGGGGATCCACGCCGATTGAATCTTATGCACTTTTGAATCGGAGGCGAAGGCAAAGAACTCCTCTTTGAGTGCGGCGAGCAGTTCGGATGCGGTTCGGCAATTCTTGAGTGCGGCGAGGCGACGAACATTGGAAGTGTCGAGGGTGACGAGAGCGGCAACGTATTTCCGCTGATCGCACCAGGCTATTACCTGATCCAGCACCTCGGTCGAAGACAATATGGCTTCTTCGATTTCTTCGGGGCTGTACTTCTCTCCGTCTTCCGCGATGAGAAGCGCCTTTTCGCGGCCGACGACGACGAGAAATCCGTCTTCATCCTTGTATCCGATGTCTCCGGTATGGAGCCACCCGTCTTTGATGGTCTCGCGGGTGGCTTCGGGATTACGGTAGTAGCCCTTCATGACATTGTCGCCGCGTATGACGATCTCGCCGTTCTCTCCGACCGCCGCGAGTTTTCCGTCGGGCTTCCGTATCCGGCATTCCACCGAGGGGGCCATGATGCCCGATGTGCCGAATTTATGCCTTCCGGGGGTGTTGGAGGAAATGATCGGTGCAGCCTCCGTCAGGCCGTATCCCTGATAGATCGGAACGCCTATGGATGCGAAGAATGCTTGCTGTCGGAGTTCGAGAAGGGCCCCTCCTCCCACGCAGAACCTGATTCTGGATCCGAAAACCATGCTTCTGATCTTTCTGAAAAGTATGAGCCGAGCTATCGCGTAAGGTAGAGCGCTTCGCAGGCGTGTCGCGGTCGCAGGCTTATGGAAGCCGTCGCCGTTCCAGGCTATGCCGGCCGAAAGACCGATGCCGAATAGGATTCTGAGGGCAGCACCTCGGCTTTCGATCCCCGATACGATCTTTTTCATGAAATTCCCCGAGAGCGCCGGGACTGTCATCAGAAGCGAAGGTTGAGATTCGAGGAGGTTGAGGGGAATGTTGCGTAGCGTGGCGATACCGCCGCCGCGTGAATCCACGAAATACAGAGCCATGCCGATCAGCAGGGCTGCATATAGCCCTACCGTGTGGGCGAAGGAATGGTCCACAGGAAGAACGACGAGCGTCGTGAGGTCCTGGGGCAATCCGAAAAGCTCGACGCCGTCATGGCAGTTCGTCCAATAGTTCAGATGCGTCAGCATGATCCCTTTGGGATTGCCGGTCGTACCCGATGTGTAGCATATCGTGACGAGGTCGTCTTCTTCGGCGGACGAAGCGGTCCGATCCAGGGCTGCGGCGATCGGCAGATCGGTATTCCGGAGCGCGGCGCGGCCGGCAGACAGCGCTTCGGCGAGGCCCGTGACGCGCGCTGCCTCAATACCCGCGAGATTCGCGGTCGCCCTGGCCCAATCGGGATCGTCGTCGATGTATAATATCCGTAGATCGGAATCGGCGTTCCTCTTCAAGGCCGCAAGAGCCTTTTTGAGCTGATTTTTGCTGACGATGACGGCCTTGGCGCCGGAGTGATCGAGGCGAAACGAAACCTCTTCGACGAGGAGCTTTATGGAGAGGGGCACGGATACGCAGCGGGCATACAGCATGCCGCATTCGGCTATGATCCATTCCGGGCCGCCTTCGGCGAGGATGGCGAGATTGTCGCCGGCGCGAAAGCCTTGACCGAGCATCCACGCCGCGAATCGACGAGCGCCTTCCCTGATTTCGGTGAAGCTGTAGGCGAGATATCCGTCATCGGTTTTTCTAAGCGCATAGGGACGCGACGCCCATCGTTCGGCGGCTTCGTCCAGCATCCGAAGCACGGTACGTTTCATTGGTTGGACGATAGCACGGCGGGCGGGGCCGGTAAAGCGCGTATTGGAAGACGGCCCGCCTCCGGATGTCCGGGCATTGACAGAGGGGCGGAGAGGGTATAGCTTCAGTTCAAGCCCCTCTCCATTGAAGGTACTCCGCATGAGCTATTCCGATCCAACGAAGCTCGGGATCCTTACGTGTCCCGGCGCCGAGGCCTTCGCGAACCAGGTCATCAGAAGGCTTGCCGGCATTTACAAGCGTCGATTCGACCGGAAGAGCGCCGTGCTCGCTTCGCGATATCACATTTCTCAGGAACTGGTAACCAGAAAGATCAACTTCGACAACGACATCCAATCGGGTCTGCTCTACCTTCCGGGCAACGTCAATCAATACAGGCCTCCGCGATTCAAGGTCAACGCACGACATACGTATTTCCCCAATGGAGAAGTGAAGACCGAGATACTGGATTCGGTCCGGGGCAAGGACCTCTACATTTTTCAAGACGTCGAGAACCATCAGCCGATACCCTTCAACGAGGGCGCGATACATCGACACCTCTCCGTGAACGACCATCTGTTCTCTTTGTTCGTGACGATCGACGCGGCTCTGCAGGCAGGGGCCGAACGCATCAACCTCGTTCTTCCCACCTATCCGTACGGTCGCCAGCACAAGAAGAAGGGCCGCGAGGGCCTGACGGCCGCCCGCGTGGGACAAATGTTCGAGAATCTCGGAGTATCGAGAATCATCACCCTCGACATTCATAGCCGGGAAATCGAGAACACATTCGACAAGCTCCGCCTGGAGAACCTGCATGCCTCCCTTCAGATAATCGAAAAGCTGATCGCCGTCATAGACATTTCGAAGGAAGATCTGGTCGTACTCTCTCCCGATACCGGTGCGGTGGATCGCAACAAGTTCTACGCCAATGCGCTGCAACGACCCCTCGCCATGCTGTACAAGGAGCGAGACTATTCGAAGGTCACGAAAAACGCATCCGAATCCAATATTTCCGAAATGAGGCTTCTTGGAGAGGTCAAGGGCAAAACGGTGTTCATGGCCGATGACATGATAGGCACGGGCGGAACGCTGATCAAAGGCATGAAGAATCTGAAGGAGATGGGAGCGGCGCGCATCATATGCGCGGTATCTCTGCCATTGTTCACCGGATCGGCCATCGATGACTTCGACGCCGCGTACGAGCAAGGATACTTCCACCGCATAATCGGGACTAACGCCGTTCATCATCGCGAGCTTCTTCAAAAGGAATGGTACGTGCAGGCGGACTGCACCGGGCTCTTCGCGCAGATCATCAGCGTTCTCCACCACAATCGTTCGCTTTCGTCGATGCTGGATAACCGTGAACTCGTCGCCAAGCGCATAAAAAAGCAACTCGATCGCATGGCCGGCATCGCTGCGGTTCACGCCAGGCCGGGCGGGAGTCACGCCGGCCCGGGCACGCAGCGCCCCGGCGCCACCGATGAGCCGCTTCCCTACGGCATAGCCTTCGACAGATGAAGATAATCCGCCTGCCGGCGGATCCGCGACTCGTCGAGGGCATGGTGTTCGACCTCGATAATACGCTGTACACGAATCCGGCCTATGCGAAGTATCAGGAAGACGTCCTCGTGGAATGTCTCGGTCGGGCGCTCGGTGTGGGCGGGGACGCCGCTCGGGAACGGATCGAAAGAATGAGAGCCGAACGGCGGAGGGCGGGCCTGGCTCCGACCTCGCTCGGCAATCTGTCCGCGGAGTTGGGATTCGATATAGCGACGAGCGTTCGCTGGCGCGAGGAGAATCTCGATCCGGGGGCTTGGCTGCCTGCGGACGAGCGTCTCGAGGAAACTCTTCGCATTCTGTCCCGGCATTTCGCTCTGGCGCTGGTCAGCAACAATCCGCGCCTGGTCGTCGAAAAGAGTCTGAACGCTCTCGGTGTGAGGGACACTTTCAAGGCAGTCGTCGGTCTGGACAGCACACTGAAATCGAAACCGGAAACGGAACCCTTCGAACTCGCCCTTCGACTCCTCGATCTTCGGCCGGAAGTCTGCCTATCGATCGGCGACCGATTCGACGTGGACTTGGCTCCGGCTCTCGCCCTCGGCATGGGCGGTATTCTCGTAACAGGTGTCGAAGACGTGTATCGTCTGCCGGAAATTTTCGCGCTTTAGCGCCGGTCTACCCCGGATAACAGGCCTTGCCGATATCCGGGCGGTACCATGCGCCTTCGAATCGGACCGCCTTCGCGGTGGCGTAGGCCGAATCGCGGGCGGCTTCCCATGTTTCGCCGAGACCGACCGCCGTGAAACAGCGCCCTCCGCCCGTCCGCAACCTGCCGTCCGGGTCGCGCGCCGTCGAGGCATGAAAGAGCAATGCCTCGGCTCCACGGAAGGTCGGGACAATTTCCGGAATGCCCGCTTCGGTCCCGGCTTCGATTCCCCCGAGATCGACGGCCAAACCTTTCGGATAGTCGCCTGGATATCCCGGCGAAGCGACTACCACTCCGCAGGCGATGCGATCCGAGAAGCTCGGGCGCAGCGAACAGAGCTGGCCTCCGGCGATGCCGGCGCACAGGTCCAGAAAGTTGGAATCGAGAAGCGGAAGCAAGGACTGAGTTTCCGGATCGCCGAATCTGACATTGTATTCGAGCAGCCGCGGACCTTGGGATGTCACCATGATGCCGAAGAATAGAACGCCCCTATAATTCAAGTTCTCGCGATCCATACCGCGGAATGTCGGATCGATGATATCGCGTTCGATCCGATTCATGAGCTTCGAGTCCGCAAAGGGCACCGGGCATACGGCTCCCATGCCGCCGGTGTTGGACTCCGAATCGCCCGGCCCGGCCTTTTTATGGTCGACACAGGCCGGGAGAACGAGGCTGTCGCCCAGGTCGCAGAGCGCGAAGACGGACAGTTCTTTGCCGACCAGGAATTCTTCGGCGAGCAGTTCGTCGGATTCCAGGACGGATTCACCGAAGCGCCGAAGCTCTTCATGGGAATCGGACTCGAACACTCCTTTGCCCGAGGCGAGGCCGCTTTTCTTGAGCACGAGCTTTCGGCCGCGCGTCTCATCGATGAAACGGAGGAATTCCTTTCGATCCCTGAAACGCTCCGTCTTTGCGCAGGGTATCCCCTGGCGTTCGGCGAAGGATCGCGCATAGGATTTGTTGGATTCGAGCATCGCCGCGGCGCGCTTCGGTCCGAAGGCCCGGATGCCGGCCGAATCGAGTTTATCCACCAGCCCGGCGGCGAGGGCTCCCTCGGGCCCGACGACGACCAAACCGATCCCAAGCTCCTGACAGGCGCGAACGACGGCGTCGCCGTCCTGGGGATCGAGGGCCACGTTGCGAGCGACTCCTTCGGTGCCCGCGTTTCCGGGCGCACAGAAAACGCGCTCTCGGCCCGGCCGGGCGCTGGAATAGTCCGGGCTTCGAGACAGAGCCCAGGCCAGGGCGTGCTCTCTGGCGCCGGAACCGATGACCATTACCCTCATGTGCTCCCTCCCGAAGCTTCTATAGCATCGAGAAAACGCGATACTTCCCTCGGGAAGATGCGGTGCTCGATATCGTGGACCCGCTCTTCTATTTTCTCCAGCGTATCGTCGCGATCTGCGCTGAACGATTCTTGAGCCACTATGGGTCCCGAATCCATTCCTTCGTCTACGATATGGACCGTAGCACCGAAGCGGCGTTCTCCGGCCCGGAAAGACCGGGCGATCGCATCGGATCCCGGCCATTCGGGCAGAAGCGAGGGATGAATGTTGAGTATTCGTTCCCTATGCAGATTTACGAAAGCAGGAGAAAGGAGACGCATATAGCCTGCGAGGGCGATCAAGTCGACCCTCAGGCGCGACAGCGCAGTCTCGATCTCCGATTCGGCGGCACCGTAGGCCCTTCCCGAGTAGCGGATGTGCATCGCCGGCACACCGAGCCGCCGTGCCCGTTCTGCGGCGAAGGCGCCTCGGTGGTCATGCACGAGCAGCAGGCAGTCGTGTCGCTCTCGCAGGGCCCCGACAAGGGCTTCGAAATTGCCCCCGTTGCCGCTCGCGAACACGGCGAATCTAGCCACGGACGAGTTCGCCCGCGGAGAAGAGCTGAATGCCCTTCGCGGATGCGATGTCGATGAGACCGGCGGCTTCCTCTCGCTTGGCTATGAGGGCCATACCCACGCCCATGTTGAAAACGGAACGCATCTCCGAGTCGGCGATTCCGCCGGCAGCCTGGATTTTCGGAAAGATCGGGGGGATGGGCCAGTCCCAGGTGAATCGTGGAGCGAGCTCGCGCGGTATCACGCGTTCGACATTCCCGTAGAGTCCCGACCCTGTAATATGAGCTGCGCCGAGCACTCTTCCCGTGCTGATGAGCTCCAGGAGTTCCCTGACATAGATCCGCGTCGGGACCAGCAGCTCTTTCCAGACTTCGTCATCTTCCCCGGCCATGGCTTTACGTGCGAGGCTATAGCCGTTGGAGTGAAGGCCGGAACTCGGCATGCCGAGTATGATGTCGCCCTCCTCCATCCTGTCCAGATGAGGAAGCATTCTGCTCTTTTCGACGATTCCCAAGGCAAAACCCGCCAAATCGATGTCGTCTTCGCCGTAGACATCGGGCATTTCGGCCGTTTCGCCCCCGGTGAGTTCGCATCCCGCCTGCTCGCAGCCGACGACTATGCCGGAAATGATCTCATGAAGGATCGCATCGTGGATGGCGCCGCAGGCGATATAGTCGAGGAACTGGAGAGGTCGCGCTCCGCAGACCACGAGGTCGTTTACGCTCATGGCCACGAGGTCGATGCCTATCGTGTCGAATGTTTTCAATCTCCGCGCGACGAGAAGCTTGGTGCCCACTCCGTCGGTGGTCGACAGCAGCATGGGCTCGCGGAAGCCAGCTAGATCCAATGCCGCGCCGCCCGCGAAGCCGCCGATGCTCTTGGAGATCGCCTTGGAGGGGAAGCTTCTTATGAAGTCGGCGAAGTCGTCGCCCTTCTTGAGAGAGACGCCGGAGCTTTCGTAATCGAGGCCGCTCATGCGGTTTCCTTTCCGCCTGTCCTGGGCGGGAACGGATGCTTCCCGTCAAAACAGGCGCAGCAGTAGCCGCCCGCTCCGCCGATCGCCTCGAGCAGGCGATCCTGCGCGAGGAAGCGAACCGAGTCGGCTCCAACCTCGCGGGCGATATCCTCCGGACCAAGCCTATTCGAAATGAGTTGGTCTCGATTCGGAATATCGATTCCGTAATAGCATGGCCACTTCAGCTCGGGAGCTGCGAGTCTGAGATGAACGCTTTTCGCTCCGGCTTCGCGAAGAAGCCCGACGATTATCCGACTCGTCGTGCCCCGCACCAGGGAATCATCGATCATGACGACGTGCTTGCCTCCGACCACATGCGGAACGGCGTGGAGTTTCAGCCGCACCGCCAGCTCCCGCTGGGCTTTTGTCGGCATGATGAAGCTCCTTCCGGCATAGTGGCTGCGCGCGAGGCCGAAATCGAAGGGAAGGCCGGCGCGGCGCGCATAACCGATCGCGGAAATCGTACCCGAATCCGGAACAGGGACGACGATGTCGGCGTCGAGGTCCACATCGTCCTGGTCCGCCAGAGCCTCTCCGAGGCGGGTGCGAACCGCATGAACGGATTCGCCGAAAATTTCGGAATCAGGACGCGCAAAATAGATGAGTTCGAAGATGCACTTGTTCGAAGCTCGACTTTGCTCGAGGCGGTGGGAATGATGGCCCTCCCTGTCCACGATCACCACCTCTCCTGGCTCGATCTCGCGGTAGGTCATCGGACCGAGCGCGTGGAGAGCGCAGGTTTCGGAGGCTATGAAGACCGCCGCGCCTTTGAAGCCGATGTAGAGCGGGCGGAATCCCGAGGGGTCACGCGCCGCCACGAGCGCATCTTCGTGCATCATGACCAGACTGTAGGCGCCTTCCAGCCGCGTGAGCGCATCGGAAAGGAAATCTTCTCGCCGCGACGATTTCGATCTGGAGATAAGATGGAGAATGAGTTCCGAATCCGCGGTTCCTTGGAAAATGGAGCCCTCTTCGGTCAAGCCGGAGCGCAGGAGGCCGCCATTGGAAATGTTGCCGTTGTGACCCAGGGCGATGCGTCCTTTGTTGCAGGATGCGACCAGCGGCTGAGCGTTGGAAATGCCCGAGCCTCCAGCCGTGGAATAGCGCACATGGCCTATGCCGAGCCGGGATGGGTGATGTTCGGTTACGAAACCGCCCAGGATCGGGGCGACCATGCCCAGATCCTTTTTCGAGCGCAGGCAACCATCTTCGTCCCAGGCGATGCCGCACGATTCCTGACCGCGATGTTGAAGGGAAAAGAGCATATAGAATAGTAGCTCGGGCAGGTTCTGCGCTTCGGACGCGAATATCCCGGCTACTCCGCAATGATGACCCAAGCCTTCCATGGCCGGTTCTAACACGCCCGATATGCCGAGGTCAAGGCGAACCCTATCAGAGGCATTTGCGCTGTCAGCCCTTTTCGGCGGGCTTTCCGCCGGGGGGACGCGGATCAGCGGCCGCCCATGTCGGCTTGAAGAGATGATCTATGGCAATGCACCCTCAAACCTCGACGGAACCGGCTGACTAAAGGGGTATATCAGGCTAGTGCCTGGGGCTGCGGAAACAGCTCCCCCTTGGAAACGTGTGAGAAGAATGAAAATGGGGCTCAGCCCGCGCGCTTGACCAGGCTTCTCATCAAGCTCGGCTGGTTTTGGCGTATCCGCCCCAGCGCCATCGCCAGCATGACAATGAAGGCTATCGTCACCCTGGCCTCCATTTTGTCCTTTCCACGGATGTAGTGGTGCTCGAACATGAAAGCTCCGTCGATACGCGAGTTCACCCGCTCCACGGCGGTCCGCATGTCGTACAAACGTGCCCACGTATGGCTCGACCGCGCTACGGGCGTGAACACCCTCCGATCCTCGGAGAGTGGAATGCGGATCTGCCGCCCTGTCGTGCATTCGGCCTGTCCGGCGCAGCTGAGTCCCTTCGCGCGGGCCGGGCAGAGGTACTTTAGGCTCTCCCGATCGCGCTCGTAGCCACCGTAACACATCGCGTGCGGCGTGAGCGTCTTCGGACAGAGGCACGATACGTTCCCGCGGTGGTCGTACACCACATTCGTGCTGCCGTTCACCATCTTCGTCTGCTCGCCATCCTTCCAGAGGTTCCGGATATCGATGATGGGGGCGATGCCGAGTTCGTCGTGAGCCTTGATGATAATCTTCCCGTCATCATAGCCTTTGTCGGCGCTCAGGTGCTTCGCTCGCTCCGCGACCGTCGGCGCACGCTGCGCGAGCTCATCGAGCATTTCGAGCGCGACCGGCTGTTCCGCCACCGATGCCTTCGTCAGGCGGAAGTCGACGGGAAGCTCGTAGCGGGAATCGACGATCAGGTGGAGCTTGTAGCCGAACCAGCTCGTGACCTTCTCCCAGGACTTCCCCTTCGCGTTCACGCCCGAATAGGTCTTCACTCCCCAGTCGGCGTCCGTGTCGCGACGTCCATCGGCCGTTTTCTTCTTCTCTTCATCGCTCACCGGATTCCCAAAGCTCGGCAGCTTCTTCCCGTCCATCGCGAGTTCTTCGCCGAAGTCGGGCACGGCCTCGCCGACCGCGCCCACCAGTTGCTGGAAAATGCCGCCCACTTCGTTCGAATGCCGAAGAAGCACTCTGAAGAACCGTGAATATGCCCATGCAGGCGGGACCGCGTCCGGTCCCTTGAGCGGGTCGAAGCCGCACAACTCAAGCAGCATCCCGTTCCTCGACAGTTCCCGCCGGAGGCTTTCGATGCTCGGATGCTGAAAGACCACGCCAGCGAGAAGGGAGTTCCACATGGCGCGTACCGGGTACTCGTTCCGCCCTCGAAACCGTTCGGTTTCCAGGAGCCTCGCAAACTCCTCATCCGGGATCGTGTCGAGCACAAGCTTAAACCGCTCTAAGTCGCCAAGCTCGTCGATTTCCTTCCACCCAAACAGCCGCCGTTGTGCTATCCTTGCCATGCGCCCCTCGCTCTGGTTGTGTTAGCACCATGAGTATCTCATGGATCAACCGACGCGGGGCGTTTTTCATGCCCTCTTCAGAGAACGTGGGGTGAAAATCCCTGTTCCCTTGCCTTCACCCTATCCAAACCGGCGATTCCTCAAGGTTTTCGGGGTAATCGGTTTCTATGCCCCAGCCCTTTTCATCTCTGGGCAAGAAGTTCGGAGCAGCGCAAATGCCTCTATCAGGGTATTGAAAGGCTTCAAGTATTTCAACAAGCCTGTCAGATCTCCTCCAGGGGCTCCGAAGTCGACGATCCATCGTCCTTGGCGAAATCTTTGCCTTCGCCGAAATCGCTTGCGGGGTAGACGGAGAGATCGGAGCCTTGAGGCGGAGCGGAAAGAGTGCCGGGGACGGGCGTTTTTACGAACGTGAAATTACGCATGATTTTTACGAGAACTGAAATTTTTTCGCGCCCCGCCTGGATTTGAGCGAGTATTTCCTTGTTGCGCCCGCCCCCGAGAGTCCTGATATTGGTCACGAGCTCGGGGCTGGATCTTCTGTAATCGGAGAGCAGATCGCCGAGCGCGTCGCCCAACATGGCAAAAAGAGCCGTTTCGTCCTCGACGATTTCTCTGGCGCGGGCGTTGATCGAATCTACGAGACGGCTCAGGAAAGCCGCGATGTCTTTCCCACGCTTCATTTCTTCGATATATCTTCTCATGGATATAAGCGAGACCCTGCCATTGCCCTTCAGCTGATTCTCGAATTCTTGGATTCGCACCGAGGAACGGTCGCATTGATACAGGATGTTGGCCAGATTGTTCTGAAAGTTCTTGTTATCGAAGTAGCCCTCTACGAGGATGCGTTGGATGGCTTCCTTTTGAAACAGCTCGAAAAAGGCCACGATGTAGGTCTTGAGAATGCGTGCCGGTTTGATCCACATGAAGTTATTCGGACTTTCGCTGCGGAGAAACGCGTCATTCTCGTCATCATAGCCTTCAATTTCCAGTATTTCCGCGTCTCCGAAGAGACTGTGGATATCGGCGGCGATCGCGCTCTCATGCTGCTCGCGAAGAAGTCGCTCCCGGTCCCTGTCGTACTGTACGACGAGACGTCGTCGATAGGAATCGAGGAAATCCTTTCGCTCTCGAGGTGTAGGAGATGTGAAGTAGGGGTCCCCCCTTATCACGCGCATGAGGGCGAGGAGTATATCCTTGTTGAATCTGCCGGCCAGCGATTTGTCGAGCTGGTCGAACAACTTATCGACCTTGGTCCGCTTACCAGCGTCGGCGGAACCGGGTACGCGCCGATCGAGGAGGCGAAAGACGTTTTCCTTCAATTGCGTGGAAAATTCGAAACCTTCTATGAGATAGTAGAAGTCGACCAGCTCAGGGAGGACCAGTTCGCCGGAGACCGGAACGAAGTCAGGTCGGTACCGCGGATTGTCGAGACTCACGCTGGGGTCGAACAGACCGAGAAGACGCTCGTAATCGTGCCTGCAAATATCCAGGAAGCGATCGACTTCGAAGAGATCCATGTTCACCGAGCGGGAGCCCAGCTCCTCGAGGGAGCGCAAGAACCCCTGGAATTCGCGGTCGATAGATGCAAACTCTTCCTCGGGACGGAGGGCTTGCTGAAGTCGCTCCGACATGCCGTCATAGGAAAAAAACCGCTTCGATTCCTGTTCACCGCGGGAGAGACGGCAGTCGATGAGATAATCGAAAAAGCGTTGAGATACTCGGACATCGGAATTGGCCACCGTGGCGCGAGCGAGTTCGGCGAGCGGTCGCAAGAGAGAATAGAAATGGTACAGGGATTGAGCGAAGCCGGGGAGCACGAGATTCGACTTTTGACGGTAGTAGGGCGGCCGGAGCTCGGCAAGCATCGCATTGATGCGGCGCAATTCGGCCCTGCGCTTCCCTTCCTTCGGGTCGCTTACGAAAACGCGCGAAATCAATTCTTTAATCTTTTCAAGAAGGCTCATGACCTTAATTGTAGGAGAGCGCGGGGCAGTCATCAAGGCTCTGGGGCAGCGTCTATTGACACCCCCCGTCGGGCCGCCTATGCTTTTTTTACCGCAAATCGTTCGAGACGGCGGAGAAAGGCGGAGCGGGGAGCATGTCCGATTTTTTGAACGACGCCGATTTCGAGCTCTACCGCAAGCTTATCTACGACGAAAGCGGCATAACGTTTTCCGCCACGAACAGGTCGATTCTCGAAAGCAGACTGAAGGAACGGCTGCGCGAAAAGAAGCTCGATGCGTTACGGGACTATTACGCGCTCATATGCCGGGACAAAGAGGAGCTGAAGACTCTCTTAGACTCGGTTACGACGAACCTTACGCGCTTTTTCAGAAATCAGGCCCATTTCGACGCGCTGGAAAAATACGTAATTCCCGAACTCATCAAGATGAAGGGCTCTTCGGGCGATCGCCGCCTGCGATTTTGGAGCGCAGGCTGTTCTACGGGAGAGGAGCCCTATTCCATAGCCATTCTCCTCAGGGAGATAACTCCTCCCGGCTGGACCTTTGAGGTGGTCGCGAGCGATATATCCCTCAAGTGTTTGATGGTAGGCAAGGAAGCTTTTTATCCCGATCAGCGCATCCAGGGCATGCCCGAGGCCTATTTGGCGAAATACTTCGAACGGAAGCCGGGCGGTTACCAACTCAAGGATGACATCAAGAAGCTCGTCCGCTTTGATTACCATAATCTGAAAAACGATTCCGGCCTGCGAAGTCTCGATGGCGTCTTTTGTCGAAATGTTCTGATCTATTTCGACGAAGCGGCTCAAAAGGCGACGATCGAAAGGTTTTGGGACGCGATGGCGCCTAAATCTTTTTTGTTCATCGGCCATTCCGAATCGCTTTTCGGCATGAACACCAGGTTCGAGTTCGTGAAGACGGACTGGGCGACTTTCTATCGCAAATTCACCTGATGGGAGCGGCACTGTGCCTGATGCAGTCTCTGTTCTTGTTGTAGATGACTCTGCGCTGATGCGGAATCTCATCTCCAAAATCGTGGAGGCCACACCGGGCCTTGTCGTGGCAGATAAAGCCATGAATGGCGCTTTCGCTCTTCAGAAGATTCCCCGCTGCGACCCCGACGTCATCGTGCTCGATCTCGAGATGCCGGAGATGAACGGTATAGAGTTTCTCAAGGAGCGTAAGCGCCTCGGTATCGATGTTCCTGTCGTCATTCTCAGCTCTCTCGCCAAAAAAGGCGCTCAGATCACCATGGAGGCTCTCTCGCTGGGCGCCGCGGATTTTGTCACGAAGCCTTCGGGTTCAACCTCTTCGGATATCCATACGGTCGCAGGGGAACTCGCCCGACTCTTGTTGGCTCACGGCGCCCAGCATCGCAAACTGAGGGGGAAGACTTCCCATGTCTACGATTTCGACGCTCCAGAACGCTTCTTCGAGCCGGCCCCCCTGCTGGAGGGGCGTGTACGAGAGAAGCTTCGGGTCGAAGCCGTCAGACCCGCGAGACAGCCCGGGCCGATAGAAGTGATAGCGATCGGCATATCGACCGGGGGGCCCAATGCATTGCGGGAGGTGTTTTCCCGGATAGATGCCGATCTGCCTCAGCCGATCTTGGTGGTTCAGCATATGCCGCCGGGCTTTACGGAAGAGTTTGCCAAAAGCCTCGATCGCATCTGTCCCCTGGACGTCAAAGAGGCGGCCGACGGCGATCTCGTGCGTTCCGGAAGAATTTTGATCGCCCAGGGCGACAAGCATTTGCTCGTGGAAAAGAGACCTCTCGGAGCCGTGGCGAGGCTCTCCGATTCGCCGCCGGTCAACGGGCATCGTCCCAGCGCGGATGTCCTGTTCGAAAGTGTGGCGAAAAACTACGGCAACAGAGCAATGGGTGTCATAATGACCGGAATGGGTAGGGACGGTGCCCGAGAACTCGGTTCGATATTCCGCGAGGGCGGACTGACACTCGGGCAGAACGAGACTTCGAGCGTGGTATATGGTATGCCGAAGGCCGCGTACGAGATGGGTCACGTCATGCAGCAAGTCGGGCTTATGGAAATGGCGGGCGAAATTTCACGGCTTGCGAAGCAGTACGCATAGCGGCGGATCAAGCGCGACGATATTCGCCGAATCCCGCTTCAATCCGTGCCGGAACCTTCACGCTGCCGGAATGAGACAGTATCTTTGTCCAAAAGGACGGCCCCAATCGGGCTTGTCCGAGGAGGGACCATGGCTACGAAAACCTATAGATGCAAAGACTGCGGCAGCGAGGTGATCGTCGATGAACGCTCCGGCGCACCCGATTGCTGTGGCCAGACGATGGAACAACTGCCTCTTGAGCCGTGCACATCCCCCAGCGCGGCGGAGGCCAGGCGGACGAACATCATCGACGACGCCTGCGACGATGGGGTGAGGTAGATCGAAGGGAATTATCGTGTCGAATAGGATTCCCTGTTCCTGGCCACGGCGGTCGTTCTCCATTCAACGACCGCCATCCCGGGGCAATAGATAATTGAAACCTAGGCTTGCACCACTTTTTTGACTTCGGGTACCGTTTTTTTCAGGTAGTTCTCCACACCGAGTTTGAGGGTCATGGTGGACATCGGGCAGGATCCGCATGAGCCCGTCAGTTTTACCGTTACGATACCGTCTTCGCCGACCGAAACAAGTTCGATATCGCCACCATCCGCCTGAAGCGAAGGTCGTACTTCCTGTATTGCGCGTTGCACCTTTTCCGTGAGCATGGTCGTCTCCTTATCCAACAATGTAGTCATCGAAACATGGATGGGTCAAGCGAGCGTCGAAGACGCCCGGCCTTGGACGGAAGCGGTCCGTATGCTACAATAAACGAATTCGAGCGCGGAGAGGTTAATGGCGCGTACTATCGTTTTCGTCAATCAGAAAGGCGGGGTGGGCAAAACCACCAGCGCGATAAACCTCGGGGCTTATCTCGCCCTTTCGGGGAAGCGGACGCTTCTTGTGGACTTCGATCCTCAGGCCAACCTCACGAGCGGCATCGGGGCATCCCCCGGCCGGAGGGGCATCTATCAGGTCGTATCGGGTCAAGCTCGCATGGCCGAGATCATCGTTCCCACTAAAATCGAGTGGCTGGATCTGGCTCCCTCCTCGATAGACCTCTCGGGCGCCACGGTGGAGCTGGTCGATAGGGAGGACCGCAACGAATATCTGAAGCGCGCAATATCCGCAGTGATCGATGAATACGACTTCGTGCTCATCGATTGTCCGCCGAGTCTGGGGATACTCACGCTCAACGGCCTGATGGCGGCCGACGAGGTGCTCATTCCTCTACAGTGCGAATATTTCGCGCTCGAAGGCCTGTCTTTGATTCTCCAAACTGTCAGTCTTGTCCAAAAGAGCATGAATACTCAGCTTCGGGTCGGCGGGATACTGTTCACGATGTATGACTCCAGGACGAAGCTCGCTCAGGATGTGGTCTCCCAGGTGACGGAGTATTTCAAGGACCGCGTGTATAAAACAATCGTGCCGCGCAATGTGCGGCTGTCGGAGGCGCCTTCTCACGGCTTGCCGATTTGCCTCTACGATCCGTCCTGCATCGGAGCCAAGAGTTACGAGTCTCTCTCTCGGGAGGTCTTGGCAAGGGGAGAGGCAGGCGGCACGGCCTTCAGCGGAGCGATTCATGGCTAGGCAGTTCGGGCTCGGCAAAGGTCTGGGCGCCCTGATTCCCGAGCCGGACCCCGTCCCTCTTTCGCTCGGTTCCGGAGAGGAATCGCACGACGGCGTCTTGCGCCTTCCGCTCGGCAAGCTTCGACCCAATCCGGATCAGCCCAGAAAAAGCTTTCCCGCCGAATCGATCGCGGAACTTGCGGAGTCGCTGAAGCGACACGGCCTGATCCAGCCGATCATCGCCGAAGATGCCGGCGACGGCGTCTTTGTCATTATCGCCGGCGAACGCCGCTACCGCGCGGCCGAAGCTGCGGGTCTGCGCGAAGTGCCGGTGATTCTTCGTAAGTTCAGCCCGGAAAAGCGGCTGGAGATAGCGCTCATCGAGAATATCCAGCGCGAGGACTTGAATCCGGTCGACGAGGCCGAGGCCTATCGTGCGCTCATGACCATAGGCGGCCGTTCGCAGGAAGAAGTGGCGGACATCGTGGGAAAGAGCCGGAGCGCAGTCGCCAATTCTCTGCGATTATTGCGGCTTCCCCAGCCCATGCTGGACTCCTTGCGCGACGGCTCCTTGAGCGCGGGGCATGCACGCGCGATTCTCATGGTCGCGGATTCCGCGCTGAGAGATCGACTCTTCGCCAGGGTAAAGGCCGAAGGCATTTCGGTGCGCGAAGCGGAGAATTCGGCACAGGATCTGAATCGCGGCAATCAGGGTAAACAGCCGAAGGCGAAGGTCGCGAGGCAGCGCGAACCCGAAATTCGCGATGTCGAAGAGAGGCTTATCGAATCGCTCGGCACGAAGGTGAGCATCAGGGGCGATTCCCGCAAAGGTACCATAGCGATCGAATACTATTCGATGGAAGACCTCGAGCGCATCCTCGATATTCTTGGGAAAGATTCTGCGACCTAGCCTCGTCTGAAGGAGTCCACCATGGAGGATTCTGCTATCCGGAGCCTGCCAGGGCGCGGATTTTTGCGGTGCGCGGGGGAATCGATGCTTCGAGAAGGCCTGATTGCCGTTCTAATTGCATTGACCGCCTATGGTTTCGCTCAGAATGCAGTCGGAGAAAATCAGACAGCCGTCGCCTGTCCGGATTTCGATGTCCGCTATGGGGTGCCGTCCGGGGCCGATCTGAAGGCCTTGATCGGCAAGCCGACTCTCATCGACATGCAGGTCAAGACCTTTCACGACCCGGCCTCCGGCGAATTGCGGCTCAGCGGCTTTGGCGAAGCCGAGGGCGTGTACGATGTGCCTTTGCAGGCGGTGCTCGACGTGCTGACCGATTATCCCGGACAGAAGGTTTATTCTCCACGTCTTCTGGACGTGAAGGTTGAATACCAGGATCAGCATCGAGCCGTGGTATACCAGGACATAGGAATCAATTTTTTCGGCATCAAATTCGGTTCGAGAGTGCGCTCGGAGATCATTGTCGATGAGCTTGGGCCGGACGAAGTGGGCATTCGCGCGCGCCTACTCGAGAGTGTGGACCACAATCTGTTCGATTCGTTTTCATCGTGGTATCTGAAAGAGGTGGAAGTCGACGGCAAGGAAATGCTCTACCTGCGCAATTTCACGAGCCCGGGATTACGCAAGCCCTTCATCGGGATTGCCGGCATCTTGAAAATATTCACACCTCCCGAACTCAAAGGCCAGATCGAAAGCACGGTAAAGGAGGCGCTGAGGCGGATAAAGGGTTCCTGATTCCGGTTGATTCTCTTCGAGGAATCGAGCCGCCTTGACGCGTTTTGACGTACCGGCTAGTGTTCAGAGAACCAGAGAATGCTTCACGACCAAGGAGAGTACCATGAGCATTATCGAATACGTCGAGGCCCGCGAGATCCTCGATTCCCGCGGAAATCCCACAGTAGAGGTCGACGTCGTCCTGGAAGACGGCACGATGGGAAGGGCCGCGGTACCTTCCGGCGCGTCGACCGGAGAATACGAAGCTGTGGAGCTTCGCGACGACGATAAGAAGCGATATCTCGGCAAGGGCGTACTCAAGGCCGTGGAAAATGTAAATACGGCTATCGCTTCCGAGATCTGCGGACTCGACGCTCTGGAGCAGGTCGATGTCGATCGAACGATGATCGATCTCGACGGTACCGAGAACAAGGGCAAGTTGGGCGCCAACGCCATTCTCGGCGTGTCCATGGCGGTTGCACGCGCCGCGGCCGAGTTCCTCGGCGTGCCCCTGTACAAGTACCTCGGCGGCCCCCATACCACCCTTCTTCCCGTGCCTATGTCCAACATCATCAATGGCGGCAAGCACGCAGACAACAAGGTCGACTTCCAGGAATTCATGGTCATGCCCGTGGGCGCCGAGAGCTTCCGCGAGGCCGTCCGCATGAACGCGGAGGTTTTCCACAGCCTGAAGTCCATCCTGAAGGCGGACGGCCATAATACCTCCGTCGGCGACGAAGGCGGCTTCGCACCGAACATCGGCAACGACGACGCACTCGACTACATCATGAAGGCCATCGAAAAAGCCGGCTACAAACCCGGCGAGCAGATCGGCATCGCCCTCGACCCGGCGGCCAGCGAGCTCTTCGACGAGGGCGAGAAGAAGGGCTACAAGTTCTGGAAGTCGAATCCCGGCAAGCTCTTCAGCTCAGACGATATGATCGAGCTCTACACCAAGTGGGTCAACAAGTATCCCATCCTGTCGATCGAGGACGGCTTGGATCAGAACGATTGGGAAGGCTATGTGAAGCTCACGAAGGCGCTCGGGAATAGAATACAAATCATGGGCGACGACCTGTTCGTCACCAACACGAAGCGCCTCGAGAAGGGCATCGCGATGGGTGCCTGCAATTCGATCCTCATCAAGCTGAATCAGATCGGCACCGTGACCGAGACCATCGAGACCATCGAGATGGCCAAGCGAGCGGGTTACACCGCCGTCGTCTCCCACCGTTCCGGCGAGACCGAGGATTCCTTCATAGCCGACCTCACCGTCGGCCGCGAGACCGGCCAGATCAAGACTGGTTCCATGTCCCGCACCGACCGCATTTGCAAGTACAACCAGCTCATGCGGATCGAGGACGAGATGGAAGGCATTGCGGAATACTGGGGGAAGAAGGCGTTCTACTCCGTTCGAAAGTAAGCCCGCGCCTATATCGAGAGCCTGCTCTCATGGGCCTCGACGAAGGCCTCCCCGAAGGCCTTCGCCGTCGTCTCTACGCGGGCGCGATCTACCCAATAGTGCGTCACGAAGCGGAACTCGCCCCCGGCGGGCGGGCTGATCAGCACGCCGCGGTCGCGCATCGCCGTGACGATGGCCTTGGCGAAAGCGGCCTGGTTTCCCTCGACCCGTACCTTGAAGAAGACCATATTGATGTCCACGGTCCCGACGTCAACCGAGACGCCGGGAATCGCCGCGAGGAGCCGTGCGAGGAGTCGGGCATTCTCGTGGTCCTCGCCGAGGCGCTTCGTCATCTCGTCGAGGGCTATGAGTCCCGCAGCGGCGAGAATGCCCGCCTGGCGCAGACCGCCGCCCATGATCTTGCGCTTTTTTCGCGCTGCCGCGATGAAATCGCGCGGACCCGCAAGGATGGAGCCCATGGGTGCGCAGAGGCCCTTGGAGAGGCAGAACATCACCGAGTCGGCGCGCTCGGCCACCTCCGCCGCCCCGACGCCGAGGGTCGCAGCAGCGTTGAAGAGCCGTGCACCGTCGAGATGGATGGGAAGGCCCTGAGCCTTGGCGACGTCACGTACCGCGTCCATGGCCGCTAGACTCACGACGCGGCCTGAGGAGTGCGCGTTCTCCAGGCAGATGAGGGAGGTGACGGGATGGTGGATGTCTTCCTCCCGGATGCGGCTCCGTACCGCGGCGGGGTCCAGGATGCCGATGGGTGCGTCCACGGGCCTGATCTGGACGCCGGCGATGACCGCGGCTCCTCCCGCCTCGTGCTGGATGATGTGGCACTGTTCGCCGAGGATGACCTCGCTGCCGCGCGGGCTCCAGGTGAAGAGGGCGAGCTGGTTACCGAAGGTGCCCGAGGGGACGAAGAGACCGGCTTCCTTGCCCACGCGCGCCGCGGCGCGCGCTTCGAGCTCGTTGACGGTCGGGTCGTCGCCATAGACGTCGTCGCCGACCGGGGCGGCGGCCATCGCCTCCCGCATGGCAGGGGTGGGCCAGGTCACGGTATCCGAGCGTAGGTCGATGTGGTTCATGGATTGAGTGTAGCGGCCCGGCGGGGCGGCGACAAGGATCCCGGCCATCGACGCCAGCAAAGGGAGGTAGCGTTGTCCCCTCGAACCGACAAGATCACGATCGTCGGAAGCGGCAGCATCGGCTCGACGATCGCTTATTCGCTCCTCATCAGGCGGCCCGAGCAGAATTTGATCCTCGTCAATCGTAACGAGCGCAGGGCCTGGGCCAAGGCTTTCGACATGTCCCACTGCAGCCCGATCATCGGAGGTCGGGGCATCCGCTCGGGTAGCGTCTATGACAGCGCAGGATCGGACATCGTCGTTCTCACTGCGGGCGTCCTGCCCAAGGAGGACGGCATGCGCGTCGACGTGCTGCGGGACAACATCGAGGTCTACCGAGACTCGGTCCCGCGGCTCGCAGAGGCCAGCCCCGATGCCGTTTTCGTCGTGGTCACCAATCCCGTGGATGCCATGGCCTACGCCGTCTACCGGCTCACGGGCCTGTCCGCATCGAGAGTGCTCGGTTCGGGGACGTTACTCGATAGTCTGAGGCTTCGGAGCTTCATCGGCGAGGAATACGGCCTCGATCCCGAGAGGATCGAAGCCGATATCGTAGGCGAGCACGGAGAGAGTATGGTGCCGCTCTGGAGCCGGGCGTGCTATACCGGCGCTCCTCTCGAGCTGCGGCTCGCGGAACGGGGTATCGAGCTCGATCGGCCTGCGAAGGAGGCCCTCCTCCACAAGACGAGGCGGGCCGGCTGGGAGATCAGGCTGGCCGGGGAGCACAGCTGTTATGGCATCGCCTTCTCCGTAGTCAGGATCATCGAGGCCATCCTGGGCTCCGTTGCGGCGTCCCTTACGGTCTCTTCGTTTCAGTCCGACGCCCATGGATTCGAGAGCGCCTTCATGAGCCTGCCGACGCTGCTCGGTCGCGAGGGCATCCGGTCGATCGTGACTCCTCTCCTTGATGCGCGGGAGGCGGAAGCCCTGCGCGCGTCCGCTTCCGCCGTTCGATTGCAGATGGATCTCGTGGACGAGCTGATTGGATGAGCGAATCGCCCGGTCGCCGGAAAGTCGCCGTCCCGTCGCGCTCTTCAAGTCGGCGCCTCACTTTCGGCCCTCACCGGGCGATGTCGGGCGGATTCACGAACTTGAGGTAGTCGGTCCGGACAGGGCTGAAAATTTCGATGGCGACAGAGTCTTCGAGGATATCGACGCTGTGCGCGATGCCTGAGGGTACGCACCAACTGCAGCCGGAGCCAAGCTCCCGCGATGAATCGCCGATGTGGAACCTGATGCATCCGGTTACGAGATAGCCGATCTGTTCGTTAGGGTGCGAGTGATCGGGCAATTTCGCACCGGCCTCCATGGAAAACTGGGTCATGAGGACGCTTTCGCCGTGGGCGATGGTCTTGATCTCGATGCCGGGGACTATTTCGTGGTATCCCTTGGTCGAATGCAAACCGAACATGGTTCCTCCTCGGATGCTTGCCAATCCTAATGGCGAGCCGATTGAGGCTACGATATCAGACTACACCCCTTGGGCACAGCTCGGTGAGGGGGCATAGCCCGCAGCGTGGCTCTCCAGCCGGGCATGACTCCCTCCCCAGACGAATGAGGTTGACGTGAAATGAGACAGGCTCGGAGATATTACGGGCGAGGTCCTGGATGAAGTTTGCGCCGCGTTCCGAAGGTGCATCGCCGGGAAAATCATGCCAGCCGAGGCGTCGGGTGACTCGCCAGATGTGGGCGTCCACGGCGAAGGCGGAACGTCCGAGGCCGAAGGAGAGGACGCAGCGGGCGACCTTGAGGCCGACGCCCGGCAAGGAGCGCAGGAAGGACTCGGCCTCAGCGTCGCCCCAGGCTCTCAAGGGCTCGAGACTGACTGAGCCGAAGCGTTCCTCGATCGCGATAAGGGCGGCTTTCAGGTTTGCCGCCCTTATTCGAAAGAGGCCCGCAGGCTTTATGCATTCTCCGAGATAGGCGGGCGGAGCCTCGGCGACCTTGTCCCAGGTCGGGTACTGCGAGCGGAGGGCCGCATAGGCCGCATCGCAGTTTTCGACGGTCGTGCGCGTGCTAAGGAGAAACCAGACGAGCTGGTCGAGAACGGGGCCCGAGCTTTCATCGGGATACTTCCCGTAGCGGGCCTGAAGGATGGCGGCGACCCGTGCGACGATCTCGGCGTATTGATGATCGATCGAATCCCCTATGATCTCGACTTCTCCAGCGGACACGTGGACCCCCGTTCGCGCATATTTCGTTCATTCGACTTTCAAAAACAACCGGGCGGGCAGCTCGAAATATCGTATTTAAAACAGCCCGAGCTGCGGATCCCGCCGTCGGCGGGGAGCTGCGTCCAGCAGAGGGATGAGATCTTCCAGTTCGGAAAGAAAGCGGCTGGGACTCAGGGCGAGCGGTCTGCCTCGAAGCCTGCGTGAGCGGGCCCAGGAGAGGTGGAGGCCGATCCTGGCGCGGGTCATGGCGACATAGAGGAGACGGCGCTCTTCGTCGATTTCCGCGGCGCGGCCGGCGAAGAGAGTGAGCGGCAGAATTCCTTCCTCCAGCGCGGCGATGAAGACATGGTCGAACTCGAGGCCTTTGGCCGCGTGTATGGTCATCAGCGAGACACGCTCGGTGCGGGCCTCGAGGCCGTCCTGCGCGCTCCCCACCGAGAGGTCGTCGAGGAATTGCTCGAGGCTGCGATACCGTGCGGCGCGCGCGAGGAGGCGGGCCGCGCCTTCGCTTCCCTTGGGAGCATTCTCCTCTACCGTTCGTCCACCGACGGTTTGCGGCGGCTTTTCGATCAGCTCCATGGAGGCGCGAACGGCGGCTTCGGCCGACATGCCGGGCAGTAGTGCGCGAAGGATATCTTCCTTATCGGGACTACCGGACCTTGCGCCTTTGCGGCCCTTGGCCGCCGCCCCGACGCGATTCACGGATACGTTCATGATCGAAGCATCGCTCGCCCGGACGGGTCGAATCGCCGCGCGCAAGAGCGAGAGCGCGCTGCGCGCCGGCTCCTCCTTCCACCAGGGAACTTCGCCTATCAGCCGATATGGTATGCCATGATCGAGCAGAGCCTTCTCTATCGGCGGAGCGAGCGATGCCGCGCGCAGGAGTATGGCGCATTCTCCAAGGCTGCGCAGGACGGGACCGCCACCGCTTGCCCGACCCGGGAATTCCGCAGCCCGCGACGCCGATGCTGCGGGCGGCGACGAGTCGCCGGTGGAGTCCACGACGCCGCTATCGTAGGCGAAAAAGCGCGTTCCCCCGATGAGACGGTCGATCTCGCGCGCTATGCCCTCGGCCTCGGACTTCTCAGTCGGAAATTCGGAGCGCACGAGGGTCACGGCAGAGCCGGAACCTGCGAGTTCCGTGCCCACGAGGCGGCCCGCAGCGCCGATGATACCGGGTGCGCAGCGGAAACTTCGTCTGAGCCGGTACGACGCGGCACCGGGGTAGTCCGTGAGAAAACGGTCCATGAAGCGACGGTCGGAGCCGCGGAAGCCGTAGATCGCCTGGTTGGGGTCTCCGATGACGCAGAGTTCGGCGGAGGAATCGGGCGCGAGAAGCCGGACGAGGGCGAATTGGGCGAAGTTGACATCCTGGTACTCGTCTACAAACAGGGCGCGGAAGCGCCGCCGATAGCTCGAGAGGACGGTCGGATCGGCTGCGAGGAGCCTGACCGCCCCGGCAACGAGATCGTCGAAATCGAGGAGCCCCTCCAGCTTGAGCCATCTCCGGTATTCGGCATATGCGGTATCCTGTGCAGCATCGAAGGAAGGGATGCCAAATTCGATCGCCAGCCCGTCGAGTCCGGCAGGGGCTTCGGGCCCGAGCCGCGGATGTGTTTCACCGGGGAGAAGGAGGAAGCGTTTGCGTCCTTCGATGTAGTCGCCGAGCTTCCCGGGAGTCGTCGAAGCCGGGGCCAGCTTCTCGAGAATACCACTGCGCAGCTCGTCGTCGAGTATTCCAAAGCTTGCCGATAGGCCGGCTTCGTCATGGTGTTCCCGAAGGATCGAGCGGCACAGAGCGTGGAAGGTCCCCGTCCATATCTCCGCGGCCCTCTCTCGGCCGAGGGCCCGGCCGATTCGTCCACGGAGCTCCTCCGCGGCCCTGGTGGTGAAGGTGACTGCGACGATGGAGGAGGGGGCGGTCCCCTCTTCCACCATGCGAGCTATGCGTAATCCGAGAACCGTAGTCTTCCCGGTGCCCGGACCCGCTGCGACGAGGAGCGGTCCGCCGCGATGTCTCACGGCTCGCAGTTGCGCGGGATCGAGGGCGAAAGCTGAGCCCGTTTCCTCCCCTTTTGGAACGACCGGTTGCGAAATCGGCGTGGTGTCGTGAATGGATGGCACTGGGCGCCAGACCCGCGCTCTTTCCCTTGCGCGAGGAGCCCCTTCGTCGGCTCCTGCAGGCCGAACTTCGCAGTCGCGGCCCACCGGCGCCGATTCTCCCGAGTCTGCGAAGAGATCCGCTTCTGCGTCGCGCTTCTTGAAATCCTCGCCTGGCGAGAAGACGCTCACCCGGCCGTATTCGCCGTCATAGCCGGGAACGACGGACACTCGACCTTCACGGATTCGGCCGACCGTCTCCGCGAGGAGCTCTCCGGATATCTCGCCTCCGCCCAATTTTTCGAGCTCCGATTCCGTATGGTCCAACAAGAGGCCGAACTCGCTTCCTCCCCGCTCCAGGAGAGTCGTGTAGGCTGCGGTGACTTTCTTGCTCCCCTCCCCTGCGCCGAGAAGTTCGGCGACGAGTTCCTTGAGAGGGATCAGGGATCGGTAGGGGCGGCGGTTCGTCCCCGCCCAATCCTCGGGACATGGAGCCGACTCGTCCACGGGGCGATCGGCGAGCTCCATCACGCGGCGCATGACCCCGGGCGTCAGCGGTTTCCCGCAGACGGGACAGAGACCGCCCAGTGCGGCGCTTTCTTCCGGGGAGAAAGCCACGCCGCAGGCACGATGTCCGTCGTAGTGATACTTCCCTTCCTGTGGAAAGAACTCGACCGTGGCGATGAGTCTGCCCCGAGGGCCGCCGCCGCCGAGCGCTTCCGCGAGGCCGGCGAAGCTGGGCTCGATGTCGATGACCGTCGCTTCACGTCCCAGTTTTTCCGGCGAATGGGCATCCGAGTTGGAAATGATGGAAAAGCGATCGAGAGCGCTCACCGCCCAGTTCATGGGCGGATTGGAGGAGAGTCCCGTCTCGACGGCCCCGATGCGCGGGGCGAGGTCGCGGTAGCATTCGTCTATCGAATCGAAGCCTGATCGTGCACCGAGAACCGAAAACCAGGGTGTCCAAATGTGGGCCGGTACGAGGATGGAGCGCTCGTCGGCCTCGAGAAGCAGGGCAAAGAGATCCCGCGAGTCGATTCCCAAGATTGGTCGGCCGTCCGAGGAAATGCTGCCCAAGCTCTCGAGCTTGGCCTGGAAGGCCGTCGCCGCAGCGAAATCCGGGAGGAGGACCACGTGGTGGACCTTGCGGGTTCGTCCGCCGGCGCTGTAAATCGTGCTGATCTCTCCCGAGAGGACGAACATGGGTTCGTCGCTCGGCCTTCGTTCTGCTGCGAAGATTTCGTCCGACGTTCTTGCAGGTAGTCCGCCGCGCGGGGGGTCGGGCAAGCCTTCGGCGAGTGCCTCTCCCAAATCGAAGACGTGACGCACTTGCGCCTTCAGTCGGAAGAAGCCCTCCCCCGAAGGTTCGAGCTGCTCACTGAGCTCTGCGAGCCAAGCCGGGTGTGTGCAGTCGCCGGTGCCGACGAGATCTATGCCTTTGATGCGCGCCCATCGGTCGAGGTGGGTGAGCTTGAGCTTGGGGCTCGTAGCGCGGGAGTAATGGGAGTGGATGTGAAGATCCGCTACGATTCGCATGAGAAGAGTGTAGACCCGAACGATAGGAGCGACAAGGAAGCTTGTCTATCGTCCGGGTTCTCAGGAAAAAGGGAAAAGAGCTCTTGCTTTGCGGTGAGTTTGCCGCCTCCTGCGCCCAGGGCGTTTTCAACGCTCGGTTAGAGGAACGTGTCAGTCGAACGCTGCCTGCCGATCGCTTCCTCGGGGAAGAGGAGTTCGTAGGCGTCTGTCGCGATCTGGAGCTCTTCGTTCGTGGGTATCACCAAGATCGCGGTCGGTGAATACGGCTGCGAAACGGCACCTTCCTTGCTTCCGTTCGTCGTATTGGCCGTGTAGTCCATGACGATTCCGATATGCTCGAGTCTGTGACAGACGCGCTCACGCATGCGCGCTCCATGTTGCCCGACTCCTCCGGTGAAGACCAGGGCATCCACTTTTACGAGTTCGGCTGCGTAAGCGCCGATGTACTTTCTGACTCGGTGCGCATAGACATCTAGCGCTTCGATCGCATTTCGGATGCCCTTGTCGACGGCGGCTTCGAGATCGCGCAGGTCGTTGGATATGCCCGATAGACCGAGCAGGCCGCTCTTTTTATTGATGAGCGCGTTGATGTCTTTCGGCGAGTATCCCCGCTCTTCCAGAAATCCGAGTATCGCGGGATCGAAGTCGCCCGAACGAGTGCCCATCATGAGCCCTTCGAGCGGGGTGAAACCCATCGATGTATCGATGGAGCGACCGGCCTCGATGGCTGTAATGGAAGCGCCATTTCCGAGATGACAGGTGATGAGGTTGGTGTTCTCGTGGTGTCGCTTGAGAAGTTCCAATGCACGGCCCGCCACATAGCGATGGCTGGTTCCGTGGAAGCCGTAACGCCGGATCCGATATTTATCGTAGAGCTCCCTGGGAAGGCCGTACAAATATGCGGCCGGCGGCATGGTCTGGTGAAAAGCCGTATCGAATACGGCTACCTGCGGGGCCCCCGGAAGAAGCCGTTCCGCCTCGCGAATGCCCATGAGGTTGGGGGGATTGTGGAGAGGTGCCAGTTCGACGTTGTTCTCTATTGCGGCGATGACCTCTTCGTCGATTTTGACGGAGTTGCTGAACTTTTCTCCTCCATGGACGACGCGATGACCGACGGCGTCTATCTCCGCTATATCCTTCAAGATACCCACGCTCGGGTCGATAAGGGATTCTCCGACGCGGGCCATTGCTTTGGCGTGATCGACAAATCGCTCTTCGATTCGCAGAGGGCCGCGCTCGGAACTCTGGGAAAGGAAGCCCTTCTCCTCGCCGATCCGTTCCACCGATCCGCGGCCTAGGCTTTTGCGGTGCGGCATGAGGAATACCTCGTATTTTAACGAAGAGCTACCGCTGTTGAGAACGAGAATGCGTTTACCGTCGTTCGAATGGTTCATGATTGTCCCTTCGATCGCGCGATCGCACGACCGACTCATATTAGCCGAGCGGTCCGGATGGGGGCAATCTCTTCGCGACAGAAAGCACGCCTCGGTTCAAATCGATATCGAAGCTCCTTCAAGCTCCAAGAGCCGCTGTTTGCGCCAGATGCCGCCTCCATATCCTCCGAGCCCGCCGTCGGCGCCGATTACGCGGTGGCAGGGCACTACGATGGCGATTCGGTTGTATCCATTCGCGTTCGCCACCGCGCGCACGGACTTCGGCTCGCCGATAGCCTGCGCGAGGGCCGCATACGAGATTGTTTCGCCGAATGGGATTTGTCTGAGCGCTTGCCAGACACGCTCCTGGAAAGTCGTGCCCGGTTCGAAAATGGATACCTCGAATCCCTTGCGTTTGCCGGCAAAATACTCGGCGAGTTCCGTTTCAAGCTGGACGATGTGTGGACTGGTGCCCGGGGCGACGGGAAGCCCCAGGCGTGAGCGTAGGATGCGAGCCTGGGTTTCGAGCATGCGGCGATCGGAGAATTCGAGCAGACAGACGCCTCTCTCCGTCGCTCCCGCGATGAGCGGTCCGAGCGGGCTGTCGATCCAGGACATCCTGACGAAGTCTCCACTGCCTTCCCTAGGTCTAGCGACGGCGCCGGGAGCGGCGCCGAAAAGACGCGAAAAGGCATCCCTGAATCCTGAATGGGATTCGTAGCCGTGATCGAAAACTGCATCGTCGATTCTCTCTCCCCCCTTGATCGCTTCGAAGGCGGCGGCCAAGCGCCTGGCACGCTGATATGCCTGGAAACTCAGGCCGAAGCGGGCTTGAAACCGGCGTCTCACCGTGGCAGGATCCAGCCCCTCGCTCCGAATCTCCGCGTCACGAATTCGCTCGCGGGGATTGGATTCCACGCGCTTGAGGAGGTCGGCCACCCACGGCGGATCCGCACTGGAATCGAGCGGCCTGCAGCGCTCGCAAGGTCTATAACCCGCGAAAAGCGCTTCGCTTGCGGAAACGTAGAACACAACATTTTCCGGCTTGGGCTTTCGAGCGGGGCAGGATGGTCTGCAAAAGATGCCGGTCGTCGTGACCGCCGCATAGAAAAGCCCATCATAGGAAGCGTCGCGGTTCTTGAACGCGGCTTCCATGTCGCTGATAGAAGGCATGCTCGGCATTCTCCACTCCTATAGTCCCGATAGTACGGCAGGTCTAAGCCATTCGACCACCGAAAAACGGACGAGGATCTGAACCAGCCTCAAAAGGAGGTCACCCGGAAAACCCGAACAGCGCTGTTCTGTTGCCGGCAGTGGGACTTGAACCCACAAGCCCTCGCGAGCAGCAGATTTTGAGTCTGCCGTGTATGCCATTTCACCATGCCGGCGGCAAAGAATGTTTCTACTATGACCGATCGACCGCGTCAAGTCAGTTCTTTAAGCCCACAATGCTCCCCGCTTCCACAACGAGGCCTGAACATATTAGTATATATTGATATTGTGGATATTTCTGTAGGGAGAAGCTCTTGGAATTCGACGATACAATTACCGGCCCCGAGGGAATGCCCATCCCCCGGGGCGTAAACGATGCCTTCGGCCAACGCGACGAAGAGGCATACAGGGCAACGATAGCGAGACGAATTCTTCTCGCGGGCCTGGTACTCGGGACGATACTCATTTTCCCTACGGTTTTCATCGCGTTTCGAAACGCCGACCATTCCTTGATGGTTTTCGATGGCTCCGTGTATTTCGCTTTTGTGGTCGTCGCGCTTATTCGGAAACTTTCGTCGCGACTGCTTTACGTTTCGCTCGTCGGATTGGGCGGTATTCTTGGGCTTTTCCTCGCTTTGCATTACGAGTCAGGCGGCACCGGCGACGTCTGGATGCTTACGGCCGCCGTTCTCGCCACCCTGTTTTTCGGAGGAAAGGGCGGCTTGCTCGCCTGCCTTTTGATGAGCGCGGCCTACGGCGCGAGTCTGCTCGCCGGCTGCCTCGGGTTTCTCGCGTGGCGTCCGCACCCCGCGAGTTATGCGCTTCACGGCTTGAATGTGGTCGGGCTCTCTTCATTGAGCTGCTTCGCCATCGCACGTCTGCTCGAGGGGCTCCATGGGGCGATAAAGATTCAACGAAGCTTGTCGAATCAGCTTCGGCATCGCCAGCGGGAGCTGGAACAGGCGGCCGTGGAGCGGGTGACGGCCGAAAAGAAGGCGGAATATCTGCAAAATTATGATCGCCTTACGAGCTTGCCGAATCGTGACAGTTTTCGCAGAGAACTCGAACGCGCTCTGGCCGGTGCCGAAAGACGGGGGGCAATTCTGGCCATTATGGCCATCGGTTTGGACCGCTTTAGGCGCCTCAATGAAGCGCGAGGTTCTGCAGCGGCAGATGCGATATTGACCGAAGTCGCAGTTAGGCTGTCTCGCGGCTTTCGACAGGGCGACTTTGTGGGAAGAGTCAGCGACGATACCTTCGTCGTCTTCTTCACCGACATAAAGAACCAGGAAGATGTATCCGCCATCATCGAGAAGGGACGGCGAGTCTTCGATCGTTCTTTCTCCGCGGCCGGCGTCGATCTTGCCGTTTCGGCTTCCTTCGGAATCGCCCTCTATCCCAATGACGGCCGAAAAGCGGAAGATCTCATGCGAGCGGCGGAGTCGGCCCTGCACACCGCCAAGGATGAAGGGCCCGGATCATATCGCGTTTTTGACGCTGTGCTCTATGCTCGCCTCTTGGACCGTCTGACCGTGGAGCACGAGATAGGCGAGGGCGTTCGTCGAGGAGCCTTCGAACCTTGGTTTCAGCCCAAGGTGGATTGCCTCGGTCGAGTCATCGGTGCCGAGGCCCTCGCTCGCTGGAATCTATCAGACGGAGGGCTACGTCTACCCTCGGACTTTATCGAGGTCGCCGAACGTTCAGGCAGAATCGCGGAGCTCGGCCGGATGGTCCTGCACAAGACCTGCCTGCGCGCCGCGGCCTGGGGGCGATCAGGCTTGACTACAATCCCCGTATCGGTGAATCTCTCGCCGTTTCAGTTCAAGAGCGACGGCCTGGTACGTGAAATTCGCGACATCATCGTCGACACCGGGCTCGAACCTTACCGCTTGGATCTCGAGCTTACCGAGAGCGGCCTCATGGGTAACGAGCACGATGCCATCGAGAAACTTGCGGAGCTCAAGGCGATCGGAATCCGGGTTTCCATCGACGATTTTGGAACCGGCTATTCCTCCTTCGCCATGCTCAAGGATTTTCCCGTCGACACAGTCAAGCTGCCGAAGTCCTTTGTCGAGCCGCTCCCCGGGGATATTAGGGCTTCAATGGTTGCCGAAGCGGTCATCGATCTTGCGCATAACCTGCATTTCACGGTCGTGGCCGAGGGTGTCGAAACCTTCGATCAGTTCATATGGCTGGATCACGCCCGCTGTGACCACTATCAAGGCTATCTCTTTTCTCCCCCATTGGCACCGCGCGAATTCGAAGATCTGCTTGCGAAGGGACTGCCTGCGATTGTACAGTGAGGTAGGGAGTCATCCATCATGAACGATATCCTCTCTTGGGGACTGGATGCGATACGTTTCGTGCAAAGGTATTCGAACCCGCCTTTGACCCTGATCATGAAGGGCCTGAGCGAACTTGGCACCGTGTATTTCTATTTATCTGCTTTGCCTCTCGTCTATTGGTGCGTCGACAAGCGGCGGGGAATGCGCATTGGGCTTCTTTTCCTCCTTTCGGCATTCGCCAATGGGTGGATCAAACATGCGATCATGGAACCGCGCCCCTACACCTTCGATGCCTCCGTGGCCAGGGCCACTGTGTCGAGCTCTGCCTTTCCATCCGGCCACGCACAATCGGCCGCCACGTTCTGGGGGAGCGCATCCACACTCTTCGGTATGCCTTGGGCGGCGATACTCGCAATAGCACTTCCGCTTCTCATCGGTTTTTCGCGTGTATATCTCGGGGTTCACTTTCCGACTGACGTGCTCGCTGGATGGATTTTAGGCTTGCTGTTCGTGGTCGGAGAACGTCGCTACGGCAATCGCTTGGCGCGCCTGATCGGAAAGCAACACGATCAGATTCGTCTGGCTGCGGTGGCCGCCGTCGCGCTGGCGATGAACGCCTTCAATATTCGGGACACTGCCGTCTCGGGCGCATTCTTCGGCTTCGGCGCGGGGCTCGTGTTTGCGCCTCGTGTTTCGCCTTATTCGACGGCGGGCTCTCTTGTACAGAAAGCCCTACGCTTTGTCGTCGGGTTGGCGGGAACGGCCATTCTCTACTTCGGGCTGAAAATGTTGCTGGCTACGATAGAACCCTTCGACATCGCGCTGGTGGGCTTCGTCCGCTATGCGACACTGGGATTTTGGGTGGCGCTAGGTGCCCCCTGGTTCTTTATCAAGCTTGGTCTGGCGAAAGAGGAAAAGGCGGAGGGGTGAAGCATCGGGCAGATGGGCCGACCGACTTTCGGCCCCTATTCCGCATAGCTGAAATTGGGATCTGTGATCTGAAAATATCTGGAGACGCCGGGACTCAGGTATACGCGATTTTTGTCGTCGACCATGATCACATCGGCTCCGGCTTTGATCCCCAGTTCCATGCCGCGTTCTCGACCCACGGCGAAAAGAGCGGTTGTAAAGCCGTCGGCGTCGAAGGATTTATCCGTGATTATCGTGACCGATGTCAGGCCATTTTCCACGGGATAACCGGTGAATGGATCGAAGATATGATGGTATCGCTTCCCGTTCTTGATGAAGAAGCGTTCGTAGACGCCCGAGGTCACCATGGTTTTATTGGAAAGCTCGGCGATTCCCAGATACGCGCCGCGCTCGGAGCTGTCGGGGTTCTGCAGGCCCACTCGCCAGGGTTTGCCGTCGGGTCTGGTACCCATGACGAAGATATTGCCGCCCAAGTCTATGATAGCGCTCTTGATGTCCGCCGATTTAAAGAGTTCAACGAGCTGATCCGTCGCATATCCTTTGGTGCCGGAGCCTAGATCGAGCGCCATACCCGGACGTCTCAGGAAAACGGTACCGGCCCTCTCGTCGAGTACTATGTCTTTCCAGCCGACGAGCTTCCTGGCCGTGTCGATTTCCGACTGCGCGGGGAGCCGCGCATGGTCTGTTCCTATTCCCCACAGCTTCACGAGAGGCCCCACGCTCGGATCGAAGGCTCCGTCGGTCAAGGCCGAATAGCCGAGGTCTTTTTTTATGATGGCCAGGGCATCCGCTCCGACTTTGATCGGACGTTTGCCTGCGGCTGCGTTGACGGCATCGATCTCGCTGCCGGGCTTGTTGACCGTGAGTTCGTCCTCGATCTGTCTGAGGCGGGCAAAGGCCGTATCCAGAAGCTTATCGTCGCCACCCTGCATGAGGCGCAATGTACAAGCCGTACCGAGTACGAATTCGGTCCGCGAGTGCTCTACAGGGGGGCGAGGCGCACAAGAGGCAAGGACGAATACGGCGGCTAGGAATACCGTGTCGCGGGAGGCGCGGCGAAGCGAAAAGACTCTGCAATTCTGCATGGATGCCAAGGTATCGAAAAAAGGTAGGACTGGCAATGAAGCCAGCCATGGCCTCAGGGGCGGAAATAGCTGCGCTCGCGTGAGATTGTCGTCGGCTCACCATGGCCGGGAAATACATGGGTCGATGGCGGCAATGCAAACAATCGTTCGAGACTTGCGGAAAGCTCTTCCGGATCCGAATCGGGACCATCTGTGCGGCCTACGCCGTCGCGGAAAAGGGTGTCGCCCGAAATGAGGAAGCCGGCGGCTTCATCATAGAGACAGATGGAACCCTTCGTGTGACCGGGAGTGTGGATCACGCGAAGCTGCGTCCCTGCGAGCACATCGCCGTCGTTCAGCAAGAGATCGGGAGATGGAATAGGCTTCCAGTAGTTTTCGAAATAGCCCAGAGCTCGGATAGCCGCAAACAGCTCGCGGTTGGTAAGCTCGCTGCGCGGGCCGAAGTAGTCGGCATCCGCGGCATGTACTGCCAAAGGAACATCCATGCCTTGACTGGTCCATGCGGCGCGAAGCTGGGGGATCGCCGCGGTGTGGTCCAAATGGCCGTGGGTGGCAATCACATAGAGCGGCTTGCATTTTCGGGAATCGAGAAAAGAGAGTATGCGAGCGGGCTCATCGCCGGGGTCGACGAGAACACAGCCATCTTCGCAGGGGACCACATAGGCGTTTTCTCCGATAGGGCCTACACTGATACGATCCACCATGGTAGGTTCATAATATAATCTAGACCGGAGGCAGGGCAAGCCGTGCTGGTTCCACTATATACCGCTCTCGTCGTCGCCCTGCTGTTCTATCTGATCATTCCGATCGCGGGCGCCGTGGCAACCGCGCGCTCCTGGCGCAGATTTCGGCGTCGAGTCGTCGAGATCGGACGAACGCCGGTGCTCAGCTATCGCGAAATTGCGCACGCCTTTGCTATGGCTTCGGAGAATGGAACTTCGTTCGAAGCTGGAGCATTCCGGTTGTACGGCAAGATCGAGGCGATGGAAGAGGATCAGCGCATCTGGGTACGCGGTGATCGAGTTTCAGCGCTCGTTGATATGTCCAGGGCGCCATTGTATGTGCTTCTTCCCGGAAAACCTCATCCGGGGGCGGTCAGAAGGTATGCCTGGAAATCGATTTCGACCCTCGCCGCCGGAACGAGTGTCTTCGTAGGCGGAGGCCTGAAAGTGGAACGAGGAAAGCCGGTATTCGTCGACAGCCTAGAGAAAAAGCTCATCGCGGTAACCTATGACGGAAGCGAGTCGGATTTGGTCCGGCGCCTTGTCGTCGGAGGCAGAAGACCGAACGAATATTGGACGGCGCTCGGGCCGGTATCCTTGGCGGTCGGCATGACGATTTCGAGCGGCCTGCTCTTCTTGCTGGGAAGCTATACCTCGTTTTCCACGATTCGGGCCTTGTCTCTTTTGATAGCCGTGATTCCGGTCCTACCCTTGCTTCCGCCCGGCCTTGGGTTATTTCTCATCTACCGCAGGCTATGGCGGCGAGCCCTGGCATACAGGACAGAGCGTGACCTGCTCAGGTTCTCCGAAACGATTGAAGCGGCGGCCGACCAGGCCAGGGCGGCGCAGAGAAAAGCGGCAGCGCTTGGGTCTCTTGCGCTTGTCCTTTGCGCGCTTGCCGTATTGGTGAACTACGTCCTCGCATTCTTGCTGTGGCGGAGTATTCTGTAGCGTAGAGATGTGCGTTCAGTCTGCGGCTTCGTCGCGCTTTCTGGCGAGATTGACCGAGAGTCGGCGTCCGCGCAGCTCGACTCCGTTGAGTGTAGAGACGACTACCTGCGCCTTCTCGGGATCTATATCCACGAAGGAATAGTTGTCGAAGGTGCGGACTTCCCCGATGTATTCGGATCCGACACCGGCGACCTCGATGATGAGGTCGATAAGCGCGCGTGGATGGAAACGTTGGCGCTTACCCATCGAGAAGAAAATCGTCGTTCCATTGCCCTTGAACCTGGGTCGCAAGGACGAATCCGCTCGCCCCGCCGGCCTCTTCGTTTCGCGGGCGAAATCCTCCGCCGGGCGGGACATTGCATCGGTGTCGGCCCCTTCAGTTTTAGCGGTTGCCGCTTCACGACCTTTCTTCCGGAAGTCATCGCGTGTCGAGCGATCGGAGACTACACTTTCTTTGATCAAAGCCTTGCTTGTGCTCCGCGATACCCCGGCCGCCCTGAGAATGAGTGTCGCGGCCGCATAAGAACGAAGAGAAAAGGGAATTCTTCGGCGAAAGGCCGCCCTGGCCTCCTTAAGCGCCGACAAGTCGGATGGTTTACGAACTTCGGCGAGTATGCCATCGAGAAAAAGATCGAGCGCCTCGCTCGGAAGTTTGGGCACGTTCGAATCGTTGGCCACGAAAGGCTCCTTCAGAATCGATTTCGCAACCATTTTGAACGAAAGAGACGAATATCGCAAGACTGGTGCTGTGCGTTCGGATGGACACGCAACGCTTCATCATGTAAATTCGTTTTCGTATGCGTTGGACGAAATTCGCGACCTTGATGCTGCTTTTCGGCGCCGAAGCGATTTTTGCACGGGGCGGCGCCGAAAGTGCGACGCCACCCTTGTCGGACCCGGCGACCACGCATGCGGCTATGCCCGGCGAGGCGAATCAAGGAAGCTCTGTGAGTGCAGCCGGGGCAGCTTCGAGTCCTGTTCTTCTCGCCGACGATCCGGCATCGCTACTCGGTGCCAAAATCGTCGAGACCATCGGACGGTTCGGCGCTCCGAATTCGGTCTATGCCGTGCGAGGGGCCGAAAGCTGGCAGGATGACGTCGCCTTCGTCTATACATCCGGCTTCACTTTCTTTCTGTACGGCGATCATCTCTGGCAGATTCGCCTCACTCCGGCCTATGCCGGATCGATCTACGGCGTTTTCCTGGGAGATTCCTCCGAAAAGATCCTTTCGACCCTCGGCCAGCCCTATGAACGAAACGCCGATTCTTTCGTCTATCGGATGCCTTTTCGCGGCTATCCGGTCAAACTGAGGCTTGTCTTTGCCCAAGACAAACTCGTCGATGTGTATCTTTATAGGGCTGATTTCTGAGGCGCCGGAAATAATGCCGCCATTGGAGGAGTGATGCCTCTAGTCTGCCTCACTTTGACGGGGCGTACGATAGCCGAGAACCTGACCGTTTTGAGCCGCTATCGTGGCATGATCGATATTGCCGAGCTTCGCGTGGACCTCCTCGACCCGCGCGAGATTTTCCGCATCCGAGATTTTCCCGGGCTGGCCGGGTTGCCCTGTGTACTCACCATCAGGCGACGGATAGATGGTGGGGCATTCGAGGATGGCGAGGGTGTTCGGCTCGTGTTGATCGCCAAGGCTCTGGCCTACGCGCGTCCGGATCGACTGGCAAACTATGCATACGTCGATCTCGAACAAGATTTTCACGTTCCCGCCGTAGAAGAGGCATGCCGAACTTTCGGCACGCGCATCATTCGCTCGCATCATTTTCTTTCGCATATTCCCGACGACATCGATGAGGTTTGGGCGGAGCTTACGGCCGATCACGAGGAAATTCCCAAGTTGGCCGTGATGATGCGAAACGCTACCGACTTGGCGCACCTTTATTCTTGGTCTACGAACCTTGGAGGCGGCGAGCGAATAATCGTCGGCATGGGCGACTTCGGTGTTCCGAGCCGGATCCTTGCCGATCGTTTCGGCACCAGCATCACCTACACGAGCGCTCTCGCTCTTGGGATGTCGGGTGCCGCACCGGGACATCTCGATCCCGAAGTCATGCAGGCTACCTATCGATTTCGAGAGATAGGAGCTGCGACCCAGATTTACGGACTCGCCGGCGGAAGAACGGTGGCTCATTCAAAATCGCCTCTTCTGCATAACGGCGCCTTTCGCGCAGCCGGCATCGATGCCGTATATTTGCCCATTCCCGCCGAGGATATAGAAGATTTCATGGCCTGCGCAGAGGCGCTTCACCTTCGTGGGGCCGCGGTTACGGTGCCCCTGAAGGAAAATATTCTCTCTAAGCTCGCCTGGCGCTCTCCCGAAGTGGAGGATATCGGGGCCTGCAACACGATTGTGCGCCGTCCCGAGGGCGACTGGGCCGGCCATAATACCGACGCCCAGGCCTTCGAAAGAAGTCTGCTGGAGTTCATGGGACGGGACGATCTCAAGGGGCTTCGAGTCACGATAGTCGGGGCCGGAGGCGCTGCGAAGTCCGTGGCTCATGTCATCGCCCGGCTCGGGGCGGCCGCACTCGTCCTCAACCGGACACCTGTCACGGCCAAAGCCCTAGCGAAGCGCTATGGCTTCGCTTGGGGAAGCTGCGATGAACGCTCCAACGATCTAATCGCGGACCATGCAGATCTTATCGTCCAGTCGAGTCCGGTCGGGATGGAAGGAGCCATAGCCGGAGATCCTCTCGACTGGTACGACTTTAGAGGCCGCGAAGCGGTATTCGACCTCGTTTATCGGCCCGAGCAAACGGTCTTCTTAAAGCGCGCGGCAGCCGCAGGTTGTCGCACGATCAACGGCTGGGCTATGCTTCGATATCAGGCGGCGGCTCAGTTCCGCATCTGGACCGGTCGAGAGCCTCCGGGCCTCTATTTCGAATGAAGAGGGAAAAATGCCCAAGTCAGCTTTTGTCGCACTCGCCGGCCGGCCTTCTGCAGGAAAATCGACGCTCGTCAACGCTCTCTGCGGTGCGAAAGTGTCGATCGTCACACCGGTGCCGCAGACGACCAGGAACGCCGTTCGCGGCATCGTGAATCGCGACGAGGGTCAGCTCGTCCTTATGGACACCCCGGGCTTTCACATATCGGCCAAGCGCTTCAACCAACGCTTGCGCGATGTGAGCACGGAAGCCTATGCCGACGCGGACATCGTGCTTTACCTGATCGATGCGACGCGAGCGAGCGGGGCAGAGGAGGAGGGACTCGCTAAGGCTCTTCTTTCTTCGGCGACGCGACTGGTGGCGGCGATCAACAAGATCGACGCCCTGGAAGCGAATGTTTCCGCGGCGAGACTCTTTTTGTCGCAGCACTTCCCGGCCGCGTCCGTATTCGAGCTTTCGGCGCTTCGTAGAACGGGGCTCGACGCTCTTGTCGGCGAGCTTTTTCGGCGGGCTCCCGTAGGCCCCTTATGGTATCCAAGCGAATATTATACGGACCAGGAACCGGTCTTCAGGATCGCGGAGATAATACGCGAGAAGATAATGCTTCATACAAGAGACGAACTTCCTCATGCCGTCTATGTATCGTATGAGGATTCGTCCCGCGACAAGGACGGAAATTTGTTCGCAACCTATGACCTCGTCGTGGAACGGGAATCCCAAAAGGGTATCTTAATCGGAAAGAGCGGCACGATGATCAAACGCATTCGCGAAGAATCGGAGTCCGATCTGGCCACGATCTTCGACTACGCTGTGCGTCTCAAGCTTTCGGTCCGAGTGGATCCCAATTGGAAGAAGAATGAAAAAAAGTTGCGCGATCTGATTTTCTAGGCGTCAAGACGCGATCTTGACCTTGGGGAAACGAGCCAGGGCTTCGGGGAAACCGTCGGTCAGGCATAGTAGCAAAGCTTCGGCCGCTCGAGGGAAAACCGACATGTCGAGGAATTCTCTCTCTCGGTCGGAAAAGTCCGAAAGGACGTAGCCTGCAACGTCAGGATGGTCGGGCCTGCCGATGCCGAAACGCAGCCGCGCAAAGTCCCGCGTTCCGAGCCTCGCCTCCAGCGAACGCAGTCCATTGTGTCCTCCGAGTCCACCTCCCATCTTGAAGCCGAAACTGCCCAAGGGCATTTCGAGTTCATCGTGGACCGCAAGAAGTTCCGCGGCCTCGATTTGAAAGAAGCGCATCAGAGCTGCCACAGAGTCGCCTGAAAGATTCATAAAGGTCTCTGGAGTAAGGAACCAACATCGACCTGCATCCGTATCCCGCTTGGCGAAACGCCCTTGGAATTTGCGCTCCCAGCGCAAGTCGCCGTAGAAGGGCAGACTTTCGAGAAACTGCCAGGCGATGTTGTGTCTGTTGCCGCTATATTCGCGTCCATGGTTGCCGAGGAATGCATACAAGCGAATCACATTCGTCACTCCCGCGCTGGTTTGACGGTTCCGATGCGGGATAGTACACTAGACGGACGGTCCTGCATACCGTTCGCCAGAGGAGACGCGCATGAAAGTCGATCCCCGCTTCCGGCTCGACATCGAACAGAGCGCCGCACATACGAGTATGCATTTCGCCTCCGCGGCGGATTTCGATCTCACTGAACCCGCCGCTGTGCTCGCGGCGATGAGCTTTGAGACGCTATGCGACCTGTCCGGAGCACCATGGCAACTCCGCCTGAAGCTTCGCAACGGAGCGCTGTTCAGCAATGGCTGGCAGTCATGGTCTTATGGCGGAGAACTCTTCGGAAACGAGCGCGTGGCCCGCGCGCGCATTCTTCCGATCCTCAACCTTTACGCCGACCGTCCGGCCCCTCCTCAAAGGCGAGGCGAGACTCTCTCGAACTTCATAGGCTATTTCAGGGCCGAACAGAGCTACATAGTCCTCGTTTCCCGGGGTTCTCCGGACTGCGCGATGCCCCCCGTGTCCTTTCGCTTTGCTTCGGACCGGGGCGAGGTGATTATCGAAATTCTTGCCGAAGGTGCGCGACTATCGACGGGCCGCCCCATTGCGGAAATTGCCCTATTCTTCGCAGAAGGCTATTTCTCGACCAAGAGCCGGATTCGAGATCTTCTCACGCCTCATGAACAATTCGATCGCCTTGCCTTTTTGGGCCACGGCAATGAGCTTGTCCCCGGCGGATACGAATCCTGGTACAACCATTATACGCATATTTCCGATATCGAGATATCTCGGGACATCGTTGCCCTCGCCTCAAGGCACAACCTGATCAACGAATACTATCTTCGGCGTGGCAAACCCACGGTATTTCAGATCGACGACGGATGGGAGCGCGCCGTCGGGGATTGGGAGCCCGATTCGGTCAAATTCCCTCGTGGAATGAAGGTGCTCGCGGAAGAGATCGAGGCGCAAGGCATGATTCCCGGTCTATGGGTCGCCCCTTTCCTGGCCACGCGCTCCTCGGCAGTCTTCACCGAACATCCGGAATGGCTCCTCCGCGACAATGAGGGGGCGCCCGTCGTCGCGGGGTTGAATCCGGGATGGGATGGGAAGTTCTATTGCCTCGACCTTTCGCGAGCGGAGGTGGAGGACTACCTCGTTGGGCTGTTTCGTCGTCTCATCGAGGATTGGGGCTACCGGTATATCAAGCTCGATTTTCTCTACGCGGGTTTTCTGCGCGCAAATCGAAGCGGCGGCGGGGCTGCATTCGAACATTATGATCGCGTCATGCGACGCGTGACTTCGACGACGATCGATTCGCGGGGAAGACCCGTGGCCTATCTCGGTTGCGGCGCGCCGCTGGAGCCCTCTTTTCGGCATTTCCCGCTGATGCGTATCGGAGCCGATACGAGGGAGACTTGGGAACGGCCAGTCCTCAGCTTTGTGCGGCACCAGGGGCGTCCTGCCGCCCGCGTGAATCTGACGCATACCTTGGGTCGTTCGCTTTTCGACGGGACGGTGTTCGTGAACGATCCCGACGTGCTGTTCTGCCGACGGAAGGGAATGCGGCTTTCGGAGAACGAGAAGGAACTCATCGCGCTTGTGGACTTTACGCTTGCGTCTCAAATCATGTTTTCCGACGGTGCCGACGATTTCGAGGACCCACTGGTCGTGGCGTTCACGAATAGGATCATCGACTTATTCGACCGTCTTGCCGGGCGACGCTTTGGCGTTCTGCGCATTGGACGCGATCTCTATTCGCTATTCGCCGAGGATGGTGCGATTTCCGGGATCGTGAATCTTTCCGACCAAGCTCGTCCGGGGCCGGACCGTGACGGGAAGAAGGCCATCGTGGCTCACACGTACCAATCCAGTCGCGGTCTCCTTTTCGAACCGCATTCGATATCCCTTTTCGAGGAATGAACGTGGAACAAACCGTCTATGTCATCGGGCACAAGAATCCCGATACCGACTCCGTGGTCGCGGCCATCGCATACGCCGAACTCAAGCGAGCTACCGGGATGCCGGAGTGCCGCGCCGCCCGCGCGGGGGCGGTCAATCCTCAGACGGAATATATCTTCGACCGCTTTGGGCTCGAACTGCCCGAGTTCCTGCCGGATCTCGTGCCGAAGGTGGAGTTTTACATGCAGCGCGGCGGGTCCGTGGTGCGCGACATCGCGCCCCTGTGGGAAGCGCTCGCTATCATGAGCCAGGCCGAAAGCAAAGTGCTACCCATCGTCGACGCCGAAGGTCGCTATCGATCGCTTCTACATTACAGTGCATTCGCTCAGAACATCCTCACCAAAGTCAACCCTCATAAGAAAGCCGTCATTGCAACGAGCGTTGCCCACCTCGTGAAGACTATCCAGGCGCAGCCCCTGGTCACCTTCGGCGAGGACGTGTTCTTCAAGGCGCGAATCGTGGTCGCTGCACTGGAAACGGAATCTTTTCGAGAGCATCTGCACGGCGAACCCGTCGAGAATACGGTCGTTCTTGTCGGAGACCGTACGGATATCCAGCGCATCGCGATCGAGGCAGGAGTTCGCGTGATCATAGTGACCAACGGCAATATCATATCCAAAGACCTGCGAGAACTCGCCGAAAAGCGGGGCGTCTCGCTGCTGGTCTCGCCCTACGATACTTCGAGCACCTCCTTGCTCGTCATTTATTCGACTCCGGTCTGGACGATGGGCGACACGACAATCGTGGCGATTCACAAAGAAGATACCATCCGAACGGCGCGCGCTTCGATCGCCGCTTCTCCGAGCCGTTCCGTGCCCGTGATGGACGGCGATGGGCGAGTGATAGGCATTCTCGCGGAAGGCGATCTCATCCGCGAGCCGAATGTCCAAGTGATTCTGGTCGATCACAACGAGCTTTCGCAGGCGATCGATGGGGTGGAGAACTTCCGGATCCTCGAAGTGATCGACCATCATAGACTTGGGACATTTTCGACGAAGTATCCGATCACCTTCATAAACCGCGTCGTCGGTTCGACGAGTACCATAGTCGCCGGCATGTATCGCGAAATGCGCATACCTCTATCGCGTAAGATCGCCTCGATTCTGTTGTGTGGCATACTGTCGGATACGGTCGTGCTCAAGTCGGCCACGACGACGGACGTGGATCGCGAGACGGCCGAGTACCTTGCGAATATCACCGATTTGGATGTCGTCGAACTCGGAAAGGACATACAGGCTTCGGCTTCGGCCGCGGCGCGCCTGCCAGCCCCCGACATCATACGGCTGGACATGAAAGAGTACACGGCCTCCGGCAAGCGAATTTCGGTGAGTCAGATCGAAGTGACGAGTCCGGATGAAGTGATGGAACACGAGGCCGAGATATTGAATGCGCTCAAGGCGCTTCGCGCCGAGAGCGGCTATTTCCTTTCCGCACTCATGGTTACTGACATAACGAAACTGACCAGCCTTCTACTCGTCGATGGCGTCAAGGAATTTGTCGATCTCGTCGGATATCCAAGACTGAGCGGCGGCGTATTCGTTCTCAAAGACATGCTGTCGCGCAAGAAGCAGCTTATGCCGACGATACTCGAACTTGTCGAAAAGGCCATGGAAAAATGAAACCAGAGATGCGGCCCTTCGCGCTCAGACGGCGTTCGGCGCCCCATGGCATTTCTTGTATTTCTTACCGCTTCCGCAAGGGCAGGGATCGTTGCGTCCCACCTTCGGACCTTCGCGAATGACAGTCTCGGGAATCATTTCGCCCGATTCGTAGAGCCATCCTCCATCCTTCTTCACGAAGTGCGAAATTTCGTGATGCGAATCTCTTAAGCCATCGAGCACATAGGTGGCGATGAACTCGACCGTTCCCGTTGAGTCTTCATTGCCGCCCTTGTCCGTGGAGACGATGTTCAGCCCGAGCCACGTCGATTTTTCGCTCCAGCGCCGCGTCGCCTCCAAATCGATTTCCCCACTCTCATCGCGGACACAGCTCGAAACGATAAAATCTATCTCACCTTTCGCGTATGCGCTGTACCTGCTTCTCATGAGAGTCTCGGCTGTCGGCGCCATGGCTGAACCCGAAATGATGGGCCGGCAGCAGGTTTCATAGGGGTGGCCGGAGCCGCAGGGACAGGTATCCATGGTCGTGAACCTCCAACGTAATTGTGATGTCGACAAAGGCGCCTTCGCCTTTGTCGACAGCTTGTTAGCGAATCAGGCCCAGCACACGCAGGCTGGTCACCGCGAGATAGTTGACGGCCGTTCCGATATGCAGAATATCGATGCGAAGCCATCGCTGGACCAGGATGATCGCGAGAAGAGCCCCGCTCCCGAAGCGATACAAGCGTGCCTCAAGGGCGGCGTCGATGCGCAGAGACTGGAAGAGCACATGTGACCCGTCGAGCGGGGGGATCGGGATAAGGTTGAACACAAAAAGACCGAAGTTGACAAAGAGCGCGTACAACAGGAGGTCGACGGGAATTTCTCCGATTCCGGCGGAAGCTCCGAGCCCGCTAAGCTCGGCGAGTTTCAGTCCAAAGGCGAAGACGATACCGAGAATTAGGTTGGCAAACGGCCCCGCCAAGGCAATGAGAATTTCGTCTCGACGCGGATGCGATAGACTTTGCCTCGAAAAGCTCACCGGTTTTGCCCAGCCGAAGCCGGCTATGAGAATCAGCAGAAATCCGAGCGGATCTATATGGCGCATTGGGTTGAGGCTCAGGCGTCCTTGGGCTCCTGGCGTCGGATCGCCGAGGGCCCACGCAGTGCGAGCGTGAGCATACTCGTGAAAAACCAGACCCGCGACAATTCCGGGAAGAGTTAGCAGCATTCGGCCAAGATCGAAACCCATGTGGAGCTCCTAGCGGTGAAAGGCACCTGTTGCCAGCACAGGCAAGGTGATGAAATTGCCGATCGCGCCGCCGAGACTCGAAAGGAAAAAGACGAGGAGAATATGCGTTACACGGTTTCGGTAGAAGCCTTTGACGGATGTTACGTCTTCGGCAAGACGTTCGAGATCGGCCACCCGAGGCTTTCGGAAATGGGCTTCGATCAGTCCGGCAAAGAGCCCCACGCCGACCGCCGGGTTGAGTGTAGCGAAAGGAGCCATGACGAAGGAAATGATAATCGTAAGCGGATGTGCCAAGCAGAGGACCGAACCGAGTGCGGCCAGGGATCCATTGAGAATGACCCAGCGCAGGAGAAGATGGAGACTCGCTTGCGAGCCGGAATGGAAAAAGCCCAGGGCGATTAGACCGACGATCAGGGCGGGGATTATCCAAACCGCAATCTTACCGAATGCGCCCTTGGGCGGGCTTTTTTCGATTTCGGAGGTGTCAAGCCCGACTTCGCCGGTATCGAGTCGGCTCAGCCATGCTTCGATGCCATCGAGGTGGCCTGCTCCGACGACCGCCACGACCTTCGATTCCGAAGCTTCGAAAATACGCGACGCCAGAAAACGATCGCGCTCGTCGATCAGGACTTCTTTGACCGAAGGGAGGAAATCGGCGAGTTCTGCCATCATCTGCTCAAGCTCGTTTTTTTCCTTCAGCTTTTCGATTTGTTCCTGAGAGAGCTTTTCGCTGAAGAACGAAGATTCCATGAGAGCGGCGAGGAGCTTGGCCTTGTTCCAGAGGCCCGATTTGGCCCAAGCCCGCTTGAGTGTCACTTGGACATCGCGGTCGCAAAACGAGTAGGGGATGCCGGCTGCTTCCGCCGCGTGCACGGCTGCGATCATCTCTTCGCCGGGTTTGATCCCGACTTCCGTGCCCATGCGCCTCTGGAAACCGGACAGCGCGAGGTTGGCCATGAGAAGAAATCCGCGACCGCCACGAAGGACTTTCCCGATATCGAGGCTCTCCCAGCTGCGTCCTTCGCTCATCGAACGCCAACGGCCCTCATCTATCTCCACGCATACGCGTCCGGGGCTTTCCGCTTCGATAATGTTGCGAACTTCATCGACGCTCTCTTGTGAAATATGCGCTGTTCCGGCGAGGATGATCGTCCTTCCGTTCAGCTCAATTCTGCGAATCGTCTGCGACATCTGTATTCCTTCATCGCGAATGCTGCGCCGCGGCTGCGGCGACGGAGAAAAAGCGCTCCTTCAGCGCCTGCGATCCAGGATTGGAGGATAATGGAACGGTTCCACCGGCCGAATGTGGATGGCCTCCTCCCGATCCGATGCCATTCAGGGCTTTCCGAACGAGTTCGAAGGCGGAAACCGCAGGGTTTTTGGACCGGACCGAAAAATGCGCTCCTCCATCGTTCGTGCCGACCACGACCACGATGTCGATTTCCTCGACACGCAGCGTGAAATCTGCTAGGACCGCGAGGACTTCCTGTGCGCAATGTCCGGGAACAATGGCATAAAAGAGACGATTTCGCACCTCGGCGTCTCTGATAGCTCGTTGAATGTGATCTAGCTCTTCGATGCTCAGGACACTCTTTACGATCCTGCTGGCCATGGACCAATCGCCGGACTGTAGCAGGGAGATATACGCGTCGAAGTCCAAATGCGAAGCGCGGCTGCTCAGAAAATCAGTGTCGGATTGCACACCCGCCAGAAGCGCGGTCGCGGTATGCCGCGGGGGCATCAGATGCATTTCGCTCCAGTACGATCGTATGATCGTCGCGCATGCAGCTACCTCGGGGCGTATGTCGACGAACGGTGCGTCGGGTTTGGCGACCATCTGATGATGATCGATTACGCCGAGCAAATCACCTTCAAAAAGTTCAACGTTGCCGTTTGCGGGGCTGCCGTCGACGACGATGATATGTGCTCGTTCTCCGGTCGGGGGTGCGGAGAAAATCATTATTTTTAATTCGGCGACGAGTCGCGAAAGGCTACGGTTCCGGATCTCACCGCGGTGGACACAGACGGAATGGATGCCTTGTCGTTCGAGCAGCTCGGAGAGGGCCCATGCGGAGGCGACAGCGTCGATGTCCGGATAGTCATGCGTCTGGACGAGCAACGGTCGCTTCGGCTCGATGAGCCTGAGCAAGGATACAAAGAGCTCCGATTGGGCAGTCGCTTCGGTCACGTCAGTCATTTGGAAGGAGGAGTTCCCATATGACGGAGCTCGGCTTGAAGCAAGCGGTATTCAAGCGTCTCTCGACGCTGAAGATCTTCCGACTTTCCAAAGCAAGCACGGGCTATTTCGGGCCGATCACGGCACAGCCAATATTCTCCTAGGTAAAAAAGCATCGCCGCCTTTAGATCGAGTTGTTTTTCGGCCTCGATCTTGAGTTCGAGATCGGCAGAAGCATCGTCTTGATCCTGCAAAAGGCGAAGCATCGCCCAATAAACTCCGTTCATTTCACGGTCGATGGTCGGAGCGATACTGCCGGCATAGGCAGAGGCATCTTTGGGCTTCCCGGCACGCCACAAAGCTATTGCAGACGCTATGGCGTATTCGTATCGATTCTGAGATTTTTGGAATGCGACGCCGAAGTCGTACGCGGACTCGGACCAAAGCTCTAAACGGAAAGCCACGGCGCCGGCGGAATCGAATGCATACCAATAATCCGGATAGATGGAGATGACTTTGCGGTAATCGAGAATGGCCAAATCGTCGCGTCCCATCTCTTCTTGGATTCCCCCCCGATAGACATAAGAAAGGAAGTAGTTGGGTTCGAGTTCGATGGCTTTCGAGAAGTCCTTGACGGCGAGATCGCGCTTACTCTGGTCGAGTAGAAAGCGGCCGCGATCGAGACGTATCCATGCCGAATCCGGCGCGTTCGCTACGGCCCGATCGAGATCGTCTCCCGCCTCGGCGATTCTTCCGAGCTGGTAGCGCACCCTGCTTCGATCGTCATACGCGATGGGAGACGTGGGATCGAGCGCTATGGCCGCCCCGAGCGCCGTTTCTGCTTCGGCGAATCTCGATTCGCGGAACAGTGCCTGCCCCAGGCCGAGGGCTGCATCAGGGTTCTTGGCATTCACGGCCAAGGCTTTTCTGAAGGAATCCTCCGCCATGATCCAGTTTTTGGTATCCAAATAGTATTGGCCCCATGATGTCAGCACCCCGGAGTCCTGGGGAGACGTCGCCATGGCCTTGTTGAGAAACAACCGTCGCGCGTCGTCATCGCCCGCCAGACGTGCCAGATCCGCCGCCATGGCGAGAGCCTTTGTGTTGCCCGGCTCGGACGCAAGTACCGTATTGACCTCTGTTCGCGCGGCCTCTAGTTTTCCGGCGGAAACGAGCGCTGCGGCGTACATGAGTTTCAGTTCGCTCGAATTGGGTTCGGCCGCGATGAGTTGGGCAATGCGGTCCGCCGCCGCGTCGGCCTGGCCCTTTTTCAAGAGGGCTGAAGCTTGTTCGAGGCCTTGAATGCGCCGTTCCGCGAGCGTTAGGTTTTTCGTCGGTTGAGCCGAAGCCTGCACCGGTTTAGCCGCCGGCTTCGGTGCTCCTGCGCATGATGTCTCGAAAACCATAAACGTGAAAAGGACGGCCGATCCGATGATCCGGGCCGTCGAAGCGGCGACGCTTTGCTTCGTCATGGTCGATCTCTCCGTTGCGGACGCGGCCCGTCGATGCGGTACATCGCGCCGGTACTCGGCCAAAGGATGCTACTCCGATAGCCGCCTATTATGCAAGGTTGCATAAGGTATCGGAACCGGCTATAGTCCATAGCCGCGATGAAAAGCGGCGCGCTTCGGAGGGCCTTTGGGCTCACCCTCCTCTATATCGGCGTATTCGTATTCCTGGTCATAGTGCAGTTCTCGCGCGGTCCGGGGTTTTCGGAACACATGGGCCGCCTCGGCGTGAGCGCAATCATTCCCAAAATGCAGCCGGGCGCTCCTCCGCCACCTCCCCAATCATTGAGAATTTCCTATTCCGGTCTTACTTTGTTCTCTTCTTCGGCTTCGCCTCTACGTCTGATTGCTGCCGATGGCACAACCAAAACGATCGGTATCAATTCGCTTCAGAGGTCGAAGGACGGGGTTATCATACAATTGGATGGAGGAATCAGCCTCCATTGTTCCTCATCCGGTCGGCAAGCTGAAGGTTTTTCGCTTAGCGTCACCGGACTAAATTCCGGCACGGTCTTGCAGATGGGCTATCGCTTGTCTGAGGGCGCCAAATTCGTGAGCATCGGCGATAGCATGCATTTGGATGTTCATGGCGGTCCTTATGCGGTCACGCTCGACGGCATTTCCGTCAAACCCGACCAGAGCCTCATCAGCATCGCCTCGCAAGCCGGAAATCCGAGCACAATCGCTTTGGAACAAACGGCTGCGCCCGCGGCGGCGGAGGCGACTCGATCAGGCGGCTCTGGCGAACTCATCTCGCAGGCGGCGAACGATCCGGCCGTCTTCTCCGGCGCGATAGCCGCGTGGAGGGACAAGGTTTGGTCGGCTCTCGCCGGATCGCGTTTCGATGCGGGTCAAATAGCCTGGAAGGCCGCCGACGGCAGCGAGGCCTTCTCCGAACAGGCCCTCGACGTCTATCTGGCCGAGGCTTTGTCCCGCGGCACCTACGAAGATGCTTCTGCGATCATCAGAGCCGTGCGGGACCGATCGCCCGGTGCGCTGAGCTACTTGAGCGCTCCTTTCTTGGGAGGCCTCGCGGCGAAGATGCCGCCTTTCGAGGCGGCCGATGTGGCCGAGGTGAAGCGAGTCGGGCAGCAGATTCAGGATAAGTCCCTTGACCTTTTCACAAAAGAGCATCTTGTCCGGTTTCTGCTCGATAGGGCTCCTTATGCCATGGCGCAGGATGCGCTGCGATTCGCTTCGACCATCGACCCTGCCAAGCTCAGCATCGGACAGGCGGTCGGATTTCTCGGCTGTATCGTTGAATCGAAGGCCTTGCTGAAAGACGAGGAGAATCCATTTCTCAAGCTTTCCGCAGCGGCCGATCGCGTCGTGGGAGCGGTGAATAGGTCATCAGAAGGCTTCTTTCTCGCCACAGAGAACGACGGCTCCACGGATCTGCGACTTTCACTCCTCGCAGGTACGTACCTCGTTCGCTATGGGACCATCGAAAGCAACGACATGTTCGTGGGCATCGGTCAGAGCCTCGTAGAAAGCGCACTGAGACTTTCGGATGCGCAAGGCTTCATGCCGTCGCACCTTCTCGTAAAGGACGGCAGTGTGGATCAGAAGAGTGGAACGATCGCTCCCGAAACTATCTACTCGATCGTCGCGGGGAATCCCTATTATCCGCACGAAGTCTCATTCTACAAAGACATAGCACCCGGCATTTGGGCATGGACCTGTTCGCCGGAAATCACCGTCACTGTCACGGCGAACCGCGATGTGTTCCACGTTCGTTTCCCCGTAGGCTCTTCTCATTATCTCGTTCTCTATGGCATCAAAGCCTTCACCAACATTCAATTGTACGATATCGATTACAGTCCCGATCCTGCATTCGAGAGCTACGATGCGTCCGGCTTTCTCTATCGCAAACCCGCCGATGCACTCTATCTGAAGATGAAACACAAGAAAGAAGTGGAAGACGTACGGCTGACTTTTTAGCCGAGCACGTTGCGAAAGATTAAGTCAAGCCGCCGTCCAACTCCCCGGTTGACCTTGCGCGGGGCATTCTGTAGAGTGCCCCATGCGAATCGAGACCTGTTTCTCTCGACGAGAACTCGACGGTCGGGCGCTCTGCGCCGTGAAGCGGCTTTCGCGCTTCTTGGGTTCCAGCCTTACGATGGACATCGTCGACATTCTATTGACTGATCTGTCGATTCCGCCCCAAGAAGCCGAGGAGCTATTCGCAGATTCAGTAGTTCAGTACATCGCGTCGGCCCCTGCTCCGACCCTGCCCGCCTATAGCGAATGGGATTGGCTTGTCGAGATTGCCTATCGTCCCGGCGTCACCGACACGCTCGCCCTGACCGCCAGGGAAGCAATCTCGATATGGGGTATTCCAATTTCCGAAGGCAACTGCGTACAGACGGCGCGCCTGTATATCCTTGCAGCACGAAACGTGTCTCGCAGCGCGATCGTCGGAGCCTTCGACGATTTTTGGAACCCTCTTATTCAGACGGCTGCTTTCATCTCGCGCACGGAGTGGGAGGAGGGGCGGCGGCTTCCGGATCTCTACCCGGCGGTCTCGCTGCATGAAAGCCGGGAACCGGTGCTCATAGAGCTTGCCGCAATGGACGATGCCGCGCTCGAGCGGCTGTCTGCGGAACGATTTCTTGCTTTGAGCCTGAATGAAATGAGGGCTATTCGTACCTACTACTCTTCGGACCTCACTATCGAGATGCGAAGCGCGTCGGGTTTGCCCTGCGCCGCTACAGATGTCGAAATTGAAATGATTGCGCAGACCTGGAGTGAGCATTGCAAGCATAAGATTTTCAACGCCGAGATCGAGTATTTGGATGAATCAGGCTTGGAGACGGTCGATTCTCTTTTTAAAACCTATATCAAGTCGACGACCGACGATCTGCGGTCGTCGAGGCCGGATCTGCTCTCGGTTTTCACTGACAACGCCGGCGTCTTTAGGTTCGACGAAAAAACCGCTGTCTGCGTGAAGGCGGAGACTCATAACTCTCCCTCAGCGCTCGATCCGTACGGAGGAGCAATTACTGGGATAGTCGGGGTCAACCGCGACATTCTGGGCACCGGAATGGGTGCGATGCCGCTCTTTAACATGGACGTTCTGTGTTTCGCGCCGCCTTCAACACCCGATATTCTGGTCCCGGAAGGGCTTCTCCGCCCGCGCGATGTACTCGCTGGGGTACACCGCGGCATTGTCGATGGGGGCAATCAGTCGGGTATTCCCGTAGCAGCCGGGGCATTCCTCTTCGATGAAAGCTATCTAGGCAAACCCCTCGTCTTCTGTGGGACCTGCGGCATCATGCCCCTGGAACTGAGGGGGGCGCCCTCGTGGGAGAAAAGGATAGAGCCCGGAATGGCCGCCGTCATGATCGGAGGGCGAATCGGAAAAGACGGAATCCACGGCGCCACGTTTTCCAGCCTTGTGCTCGATGAGACGAGCCCTGCATCGGCCGTGCAGATCGGCGATCCCATCATACAGAAGAAAATGACCGATTTTCTGCTCGAAGCGCGCGATCTCGGTCTATATCAGGGGATCACGGACAATGGGGCAGGCGGGCTGTCATCCAGCCTCGGCGAAATGGCCGAGAGTTCCGGGGGGATTCGCATCGATCTCGACGCCTGTCCGCTAAAATATCCGGGCCTGTCTCTCTGGGAGATACTCATATCGGAAAGCCAGGAGCGGATGAGTCTGGCCGTCCTTCCCGGGTGCCTGCCGGAGCTCTTCGGCCTGGCGAAGCGGCGCGGTGTCGATGCGACAGCCATCGGCGAATTCACCGCTTCGGGACGGATCGAGATTTGCGGCGGAGGGAAGACGGTCGGACTTCTCGACATGGACTTCCTTCACCATGGCCTTCCACGGATGCGGCTCAGGGCGGAATGGAAACCGCATGCCCCGGCTCCCCCCGCGGCTTTGACCGATCGTAATGATTGGAAGGACGTTCTTCTCGCCGTGCTCGCTGAACCGAACGTGGCTTCCAAGGAAAGCCTCGTTCGGCAGTATGATCATGAGGTCAAAGGGATCTCCATCGAAAAACCCTTTACGGGTTTGGATCGCGATGCGCCGAGCGACGGAGCGGTGTTGAAGCCTCTCTACTCCTCGTGGCGCGGTCTCAGTTTGACGCACGGAATCAATCCGCGCTTGTCGGTCCATGACACATATGCTATGGCTCTCGCAGCGGTAGACGAAGCCTACCGCGCCCACATCGCCCTGGGAGGTGATCCCGAAACGGCGGTTGCGCTCGACAATTTCTGCTGGCCCGACCCGGTGGAGGCAGCCGAAAATCCCGATGGCGCATTCAAACTCGCTCAGCTGGTCCGAGCGTGCAGAGGGCTGCGCGAGGCTTGCCTAGCTTATGGTTTGCCTCTGGTTTCCGGCAAGGATTCGATGAAAAACGATGCCTTCGTCGGCGGCCGTCGAATATCGGTGCAACCGACCCTTCTCGTGACTTTGGTCGGTACGGTCGCTGATTGTCGCAAGGCGATGTCGACGGACTTTCTCGCTCCGGCTGATCTGGTATATATCCTCGGCGAGACCTCGGGTCGCTTAGGTGCATCGATTATGGAACGGAGGCTATCGGGCAGCGAGGGTAGCCGGATCGATTTGGGTTCGTGCCCAGTCGCCCAACCCAAGCGATATCTTCCCTTGTACCGGGCTCTGGCAAGGGCAATCGCCGGACGCGCGGTGCGATCCTGTCACGATCTTTCCGATGGAGGGCTCGGAGTGGCTTTGGCGGAATCGTGTCTCGGCGGACGGCTGGGAGCAAGCATTAAACTGGATGCGCTTCCGGGAATGTCGACCGTGGGCAAGGGCTCCACGCGTTTTGGTGCGGTCCATCCTCGGGAGATCCACCCCATGGCGGCTCAGTGCCTCTTTGCCGAAGATCCGGGCCGTTTTCTCGTTTCGATTCGCACCGAGGATCGCGAGCGATTCGAGCGGAGCATGTCGGATCTTCCCGTGGCTCTGATCGGGGAGGTGACGGCGGACTGCAATATTCGTGCGAGTCTGGACGGGCAGAGCGTGCTTGATGTCGATTTGGAAAGCGTCCGACACGCATACGAAACGCCGATCGCATGAGGAGGATGGAATGAAACCGAAGGCGCTCGTCTTGGCCGGCTATGGGTTCAACGCGGATGCGGAGCTCTGTGAGGCTTTCAGATTGGCCGGCGCCGAAGTCGAGAAGTTGCACTTGTCCGATCTACTCTCCAAGCCCGAAATCCTCGAGCGGGGGGCGATTCTGGCTTTTCCCGGCGGATTTTCCTTTGGGGATCATCTCGGGTCAGGCAAGGTAGTCGCTCTTCTCTGCCGCCGCTATCTCGACGTAAGCCTACGGCGTTTCATTTCCTCCGGCGGCCTCATCATCGGAATATGTAACGGCTTTCAGGTTTTGATGAAGCTAGGTCTTCTTCCTGGAGGAGCGGAGTCGGCTCACCGCGAAGAGGCTACCTTGATCCAGAACGAGTCGGGGTGCTTCATCGACGACTGGGTGGATATCCGCTTCGAGCAGAATAGCGTATGTCTGTGGACGAATGGGCTGGAGGGCCGCATGCTGCCTGTGCGTCACGGCGAAGGACGTTTTGTGACGAAGAACGATGCCGCCCTGGACCGCATCGAGTCGGAGGGGTTGATCGCGCTACGCTACACGCCAGATTCGAATCCAAACGGATCTGTCCGCGACATTGCCGGGATCTGCGATTCGAGCGGCCGGGTCTTCGGTCTCATGCCTCATCCTGAAGCATTCCTTGTCCGTGAGAACCATCCCCTGCGTCGTCGCTCAGGCACCGGAACTTCCGGCATCGATTTATTTGAAAACGGTGTCCGAGCCGCGCGGGAGAGCGTCTGATCCGAACAACGAGTTCGGAGCGGCGGATTGCAGGTTGGCAAGGGCTGGCGCCGCGCGATTTCTCCGCTATAATTAAAAAAAGGAAAGTCGCGGGGGGCCGCTTCGATGTCCGACACCGTGGATTCAGAAACCATTCGCGAAGAGTACGAAAAACAAATATTCGATCTCCGACAGCTGCTCGAAGTCTCCAAAAGTCTCAACTCCACGCTAGACTACCATATCCTCATCGACTCGATTCTCTTTATCATCATGGGTCAAATGAAAGTCCTTAAGGCTGGCCTTTTCGCGCGCAAGGGCTTGGATGCCACGTATTACAGCTTCCACCGGAACTATAAGGGTTTCGAAATCGATCATGCTATCGATTACTCGATCGCCGAGGACCACCCCGTGATCAAGCTCTTCAGTCGACAATATGGCTGCTATAGTCTGGAGGATATTCGTCAGCGCTTGGGCTCGCTTCGTGGAATAGAGGGTCTTGTATCTCTCGAGCCGAGCTTAATCGTTCCACTAAAGGCCAAAGGCTTGATAAACGGCATTCTCGTCCTCGGCGATCGAATAGACGATACTGCCTTCGAAGTCGGTGAACGTGAGTACATTCTTAACCTCGCATCCCTTGCGGCGATCGCGATCAACAACGCGTTTCTTTTCGAAATGACCACAACCGATATGATGACGCGTCTGAAAATGAAGCATTATTTCTATACCGTCCTTCTCGAACGGATGGAGAGTTCGGCGATCGGGGGCCGGCCGCTTTCTGTCGTCATGATTGACATCGATTTTTTCAAGAAATTCAACGATACCTATGGCCATACCTGCGGGGATGCGGTGCTCAAGCAGGTCGCACGGGTTCTGCAAACGAATGTGCGCAGCCAGGACTTGGCCGCACGCTATGGCGGAGAGGAATTCTGCGTTCTATTGCCCGATGCGGATCGTCAACGCGGCAAATTGATCGCCGAGCGTATTCGCGAGGGCGTCTTTTCCACTCCCACTGAGTACGAAGGCAAGCGGCTTTCCGTCACGGTTTCCTTGGGTGTGGCTCAGTACGATCCGTCCAGAGATATTTCGGGCAAGTCGCTGATAGACCGCGCCGATCGGGCACTCTATCGCTCGAAGCAGACGGGGCGAGATCGCGTGTCGCTGGCGGACTGACCATGGTCACGCACATTCGCGTATCTAATCGTTCGTCGAACGACGGCGCCTCGCCAGACGTAGAGACGAGCCCCTCAATATCAATCTTAAATGCGTTGCTGCGAGCCGGCGTTTCGGTCCGACACGATTGCGGGGGCAGGGCGCAATGCGGCACCTGCAGATTTCGGGTGCTGCAGGGGGCCTCATCTCTATCGCCGACACGATCTCGCGAATCCCTGAAGCTGACCGACCTGACAGGCGAAAAAGACGCCGGCACATACCGCCTCGCCTGCCAGACGCATGCAGCCGGAGATATCGAGATCGAACTGCTGCTCTGAGGAGGAGCCATGCGACATTGGTGGGAAGACGCCGTCTTCTACCAAATCTATCCCCGAAGCTTCATGGATTCCAACGGGGACGGAATAGGGGATATTCGGGGTATTGAATCGAGACTCGATCACATCACATCACTCGGTGCGGACGCACTCTGGATATCGCCTATCTTCCCCAGCCCGATGAAGGACTTCGGCTATGACGTAGCCGACTACCGTGGAATCGACCCGATTTTTGGGACACTTGAAGATTTCAAGAGCTTGCTCGCTGCGAGCAAACGAAAAAATCTCCGAGTCGTTCTTGATCTCGTCGCGAACCATAGTTCGGACGAACATCCATGGTTCAAAGAGGCACGTTCATCCAGGTCCAATCCGCTGCACGGCTGGTATCTCTGGGTCGACGACAAAGGGGGAGCGCCCAATAATTGGAAGGCAATTTTCGAGCTGGGCAGTGCATGGCACAGGAACGAAGCTACCGCCGAGCGCTACCTCGGAACATTTACCAGGCATCAACCCGAGTTCGACTGGCGCAATTCGGCGGTGAGGCACGAGTTCTATGACATCATGCGCTATTGGTACGATGTAGGCGTGGACGGCTTTAGACTTGACGTCGCCACGGCTTACATAAAAGACGCCGAGTTGCGGTCGAATCCATTCTCCACACGGATGGTGCCGGATCTATTCCAGCATCATATATATGATCGCAACAGACCCGAGTTCCACGACATATTCAAGGAGATGCGCGAAGTCGCCGATCGGGCGGGGGAGCGAGTCCTGATCGGAGAGACTCACGGCCAAGACCCGGAATTGGCCGCCTCGTGTTACGGCCATGCCGACGACGAGCTTCATATGGCCTTCAACTTCGACTTCTTACGGCAGCCATGGAAAGCCGGAGCCTTTCGAGCCTCTGCGGAGCGCTGGTACGCCGCATTGCCCCAGGGAGCATGGCCCAATTTCACGTTGAGCAATCATGATCAGAGCCGCCATGCATGGCGCTACCGGGGGCGTACGGACGAAGAGACCGAGGCACGTTCGAAAGTGGCCGCAGCTATGCTGCTCACCCTCAGGGGAACTCCATTTCTTTATTATGGCGAAGAAATCGGCATGACTTGTTTTCGAATTCCTCGAAAGCGCATGAGGGATCCGCTCGGAATCAGGACCTGGCCGTTTTGGCGGAACGGGCGAGACCAAGAGCGCACCCCGATGCAATGGGATTCGTCACCGGGGGCCGGGTTCACCGAAGGCGAAGCGTGGCTTCCGATCAATCCCGACTGGCACAACAGGAACGTCGCCGCCCGGAAGACGGAAGGGAACTCGCTTCTTGTCTGGTACCGTGATATTCTAAAGCTCCGAAGGACGGCAGAAACGCTCCGGAGCGGCGAGATCGAATTCCTCGACCTCCATCGCGACATTCTCGCCTATGATAGGAAAATCGGAAGCAGCTCATCCGGACCTTCAGAAGGGACCCGGATACTTCTGAACTTTTCAGCGAGGACGATCTCGGTGGTCATGCCCGACGGAGGGTCGGTACTGCTTGGAACTGAGCGTACGGCGGGCGAAACGATCGGGATTGGATCGAACGAGCTGCATTCTTACGAGGTGCTCATATACGCCTTGTCCCGATAGCAGAAAATGGAACCGGCGTCCTTTAGCCCTGCTGAAAGACCGTTTCCAAGGTCGATGCGAGATTCAAACGCCCTTTGCTCTCCATAATCCCACAGACGAGAAGCTGCAAGAGATCGCGTTCGAAAACAGCTCCGAGTGCGCGCGCCCGGCCGTCGAACTCCGAGGCTAGTCGAATGATGCGCTCGCAATCCATGCGCGAATAGCGTCGTATGGCCGTGGAGCTCTGTCGTTGCACCGTTTTACTGCGAATCTGCAACTTCATGCAGGCCGATTCAAAGGGCTCGCCTGATTCCACGAGCAAATGCAAACGATGAAGGCGCCGGAAGTTCCATATAAGGGCCGAGATAATTTGGACCGCATCACCTCGCCTATCGGCCAGCACGGCGTCGAGCACCTCAAGCGCATCGGCGAGTCCTTCGGTGGAGATGCGTTCGAAGAGGCTGAAGGCATCCTCCCGTCTCGAGCGAGCTATGGCCGCCTCGACTTCGCTCTCGCCGAGTCGCGATCCCGCGGGAAATAGAAGCGATAGACGCGTGCAGGCGGAATCCAGGGCCGCGCTGTCGTTTTCTACCAATTCCAACAGGGCGTTTGTTCCGGCTTCATCGATGGAAATGTCGAATTCGCGAAGCTTGCGTTCTATCCATCGAGGCTTTTCGTTTTCGAACATCTCGAAAAAAGTGGTCTTGCGCGGCTTGCCCACCGCGTCTTCGATACCCTTTTCGATATAAAAGAGATCGGTCTCAAGGACGAGGATGGCGTCGGCGGCCGGGGACTTGATGTACCGGACAAGCTCTCCGACATCGTCTTTCCCCTTGACGAGTTCGGCGCCCCTAAACTCGATGAGGCGGCGGGTGGAGAAAAGAGAACCGTTGCGAAGGATCGCAAGAAGCTCGCCAATACCGGTTTCCGAGGCGTAGAGTCTATGTTCTTCCGCCGGAGAGCCGTCGTTTTCCGCGATTACCTTACGAAGATCGAAGACGAAGGATGCGCGCCTTCCCGTCTCGGGGCCGGCCAGAAGATACACTGACTCGAGTTTCATCACGGGCTCAGTACTTGCGGATGATGCCTCGAAGGCGGCCGAGGATTTTTGCATCTTGCGTATAGATCGGTGCGTAGGCGGGGTTCTCGGCGACGAGCTTTACCCGGTTGTTCTCTCGAAAGAATCGTTTGAGGGTGACCGAGTCGTCGATCATGGCTACGACGATCTCGCCGTTGTCTGCGTTTTGACGCTGTTCGATAACGGCGATGTCCCCATGATAGATACCTGCGTCCTTCATGCTGTCGCCGCGTACGGCAAGCGCAAAACAGACGGCGGTCTTGACGATATCCGCCGGGACATGGACAAAGCCAGTGAAGTTCTCTTCGGCCAGAATTGGGCGACCGGCGGATACTGCGCCCAAAAGCGGCAGTTCCACGACCGAAAGCTCCGGTCTGTCTCTGCGAACCAATTCGAGCGCCCTGGATCGATTTCCGCCAAGGCGGAGGAATCCCTTTCTTTCGAGAGCTTTCACGTGATCGTACGCGCCCTTGATCGATATGGAGAATGATTCGGCAATTTCACGGATGGTCGGGGGATATGCATGCAGGTCGACGTAGCGGGCGATGGAGTCGAGCACCTCTTTTTGTCGGTCCGTCAATGCTTTCATCTTTTTTGCTCTATGCCGAACTTCTTGACTTTGGCATGCAAGCCGCTGGGACTTATGCCTGATGTTTCGGCGACTTTAAGCATATTATATCCACTATCGCGGAGCTTTTGTACAAGATAATCGCACTCGAAAAGTTCTTTTGCTTCGGCTAATTCGAGTGATGCGTAGCGCTTTCCCACCAAGGGCTCCGCGCGCCGGGGCAGACCGTCCCCGAGGATTCGCTTGACCGCGGCGGCCGATACGACGCGTTCGTCGCTCAGGACGGCCAGGCGTTCCACGAAATTGGCCAGTTCACGGACATTTCCCGGCCAGGGTCGGGACGAGAGAAGCTCGAAGCCTTCGGGAGAAATCTCTCGCGCAGGAGCTCCCGCCGCAGCCGCAAGTTCCAGAAAGTGTTGGCAGAGTTCGGGAATATCCTCGAGACGTTCCCGCAGAGGTGGTACATGGATGGGAATTACCGCGATGCGGAAGTAAAGATCCTCGCGGAACCTTCCTGCCGAGATTTCCGCACGGATATCCTTATTGGTGGCTGCAATGACACGAACGTTCACGCAGATGGTCTTTTCGGAGCCGAGGCGTTCGAATCGCATTTCCTGGAGCACTCGAAGTACTTTGGCTTGGGCGGATAAGGAAAGATCCGCCACTTCGTCCAGGAACAGGGTTCCGCCGTCAGCCGATTCAAAACGGCCGATTCGTCTAGATACTGCGTCCGTGAAAGCACCTCGCTCATGGCCGAAAAGCTCGCTTTCGAGCAGGCCATCGGGGATCGCGGCGCAGTTCACTTCTATGAAGGGCCGGCCCGCGCGGCGTCCCTTGAGATGAATCGACCTCGCCACGAGCTCTTTCCCTGTCCCATTTTCTCCCGTTATGAGAATTCTTGCATCGCTCGCCGCAGCCTGCTCGACGAGATCACGCACATCCGCGATGGCCTTCGAGCTTCCGACTATCGGCTCCGCGCCGATTGAAACTGCCGCAGCGCGCTTAAGGTTTCGATTCTCTCGGCGGAGCTCGCTTATCTCCAAGGCATTTCGCACGGCGGTGAGAATCCGATCCATAGATAGCGGCTTTTCGATGAAGTCGAAGGCGCCGAGCTTGAGCGCGCGTACGGCCATGTCGATGGTACCATGGCCCGAAACTACGACAACTTCGAGTTCGGGTTTCCTGCGCTTCATTTCGGCCAAGGACTCAAGCCCGCCCATACGAGGCAGCCAGATGTCGAGAATCGCCAGATCGGGACGCTCGAGGTCGAGAATCTCCAGCCCGACGATCGCGTCTTCGGCGACGAAGACTGTATGACCTTCATCCTCGAGGATGTCCCGGACCGTGGATCGGATCCCGGGTTCGTCGTCGATTACGAGGATGCTAGCCATGGATTTCTTCTTTCTCCTTGCATTTCAACGATCGAGTGGGAAGTCTATAAAGAAGGTCGCGCCGGCGCCTTCTTCGGATTCGAATCGTATTTCGCCTCCATGGTCGGCGACTATTCGTTCCACAATGGAAAGCCCCAAGCCCGTTCCCGAGCTTTTTGTCGTAAAATAGGGGACGAATATTTTTTCGCCGATCGATGCGGGGATCCCTTTGCCCGAGTCTCTGAATCGGAGCCTACAATATCGTGAATCGGCCGCCTTAACAAGGTCGGCGGCGATCTCGATGCTGCCTCGTCCTTGCATAGCATCGACTGAATTGGCGATGAGGTTTCCCAGTGCACGTTTCATCGCTGCCCGATCTATGCGTAGCGACAAACCCGAGGGCATGCCTTCGAAAGAGAATCTGATATCGGGATATGAGGCGGAATAGAGTGCAACTGCTTCTTCGACAAGGCTTCGCAAGTCGACCCAATCGCGTTGAGGCTCGGGCAGAGATGCAAAGGCTCGGAAGTCGGAAAGCAGAGCATCCATCCCCTCGACTTCCTTTACAATGGCGATCATGGACGCTTCAATGATCTCGAGCGCCTGCGCTGGATCAGTCTCCCATCGCCGAAGCACGCGTTCCGCGGCGAGACGGATGGGCGTGAGAGGATTCTTGAGCTCGTGGGCGAGACGCTGTGCGATATCCTTCCAAGCGTCTATTTTCTCTTTGCGCAACTCCACCGAGCGTGAGTGCTGAATATCGTCGAGCATGCGGTTGAATGAAGCGACCAGTCGACCCGTTTCGTCGCCTTTTTTCACGATGAGTCTTACACCGAAGTCGCCCTCTGCTACTCGCCTGGTCGCGTCTTGAAGACTTGATAGAGGTTCCACGACAAGATCGGCAGCGGAAAGCCCCAGAAGGACAGCCAAAAGGAGCAAAGGCAAGACAAGGAATGCATACAAAAGAGCCAGGAGTTCAGACCAGCGATGAGAGAAGGGGACGAGGAGTTCGGCTATGGCCGAGGCCCTGCCGAGTAACTCCGTCGATTTCTCGAGATTCTCCGGAAGTCTCAGCGTCAGCACTGCGATTCCTTCCCGCCGCGGGGGCAACCATGCTGTCGCGAAGCGGATGCGGTTTATCTCTCCAGAGGCCGAGGCCGGCAGGAATTGACCGCTCTTTCCAGGGGACGGGGCCGGGATTGTTCCGAAAAATCTCGCGCTCTCGTCGCCCGCAAAATCGACCCTTTTAGAAGCGGCGAATATCTCGACGGCTTCGATGGCCGGTTCTCGGGTCCTAAGCTCATCCAGCAGGGCCTTGGCATCCGGAAGCGCTGCGCCCGGGTGTGAACCGGATAAATTCGCCGTTCTTACCGATACGACCGTCTCTGCGACCCTGCTCAATCGGGCCTGCTCTTCATCGTACCAAGAGAGTGCGAGCGCCGCTCCCGACGAAAGAGCCGCCCGTACTTCTTCCGATGCGGAAGCTGATTGGGCGCGCACTGCTAGGCGCAGGAGGAAAAGACCCTGTGGAACGGAGGCGGTCGCGATGGCAAGGAGAAACAGAAGGGAGAGCCGAAGCCGGAGCAACGCGCCGTAGCGTCTGACCCGTAGATCTAGCAACAGGTCCCGCGCTCTTGCGAAGAAAAGCAGTGTCAAGGAAAGGGGAAGCACAGCGAGCACGGCCACGGGAAGCCGCCCCTCGAGATTGGGAAAATCCGGAGCCCGGCCGAGAATCTGGCGAGCTATGACATATGTGCCGAGAAGCACCAAGGCATATACGGCGAGGACTGAAAGAATATCGGGAGAAACCCGACGCGGCGGGGGGAGTGGAGCCGGCATATCCCCGCGCTTTCGGCCTAATCCTCTTCGAACTTGCCGTCGAAGAGTGCCTGCAGCGCTGCGGCGGCCTCGGTCTCGTCTGCGCCTTCGGTTACGATGCGAATGGGCGTTCCGAAGCTCGCGCCCAGTGTGATGATTCCCATTATTGACTTGGCATTGATTCTATCGGAGCCTTTTTCGAGCCAGATTTTTGAAGCGAACTTGCTCGCCGTCTGAACGATCAATGCCGCCGGACGCGCATGAATTCCGGCTCTGTTGGAAATGGTCACCATCACGTCGGTCATGTAGCCTTCCTCAGTCAAGGCCGCTACGGGCGGTCCTGTCTCCGGACTTTGCGCTCCGAGACACGAAAAGCCTGGGATGCGGTCACTATAAGTAGTCGTCCCTGTTGAAGTACAGCGCACGAGCGTTTTCGCTCTCGAGCCACCTGAGGACGTTCTGATTGAATTCCTTAGCCGAATGATAGCCCATTTTTTTCAGGCGTTCGTTCATTGCGGCTGTTTCTATGATAATGGGTATGTTGCGGCCCGGCTTGACAGGTATTTCGAGCTTGGGGATATGGACACCCAATATCTCCGTCCTCATCTCCTCGGTGCCTATTCGGTCGTAGACCTTGTTCGAATCCCACTCTTCGAGTCCGCAGACGAGCTGAACCTGCTTCTTGTCTCGTATGGCTCCGACGCCAAAAAGATGGGTGATGTTGATTATTCCCAATCCACGGATTTCCATATGATGGCCGATGACCTTATTGGCTCCCTGTCCCATGAGCACCGAGCCATTGACACAGCGGATTTCGACCACATCGTCGGCGACGAGACGATGTCCCCGTTCTATCAATTCCAGGGCTGTTTCGCTTTTCCCTACGCCCGAATCGCCCATGAGCAGAATGCCGATCCCATACACTTCCACCAAAACGCCATGGATCGTCGTTTGCGGTGCGAAAATGTCCAGGAGGACTCGAAGAACGCGGCTGGAAAACTCGCTTGAAGTAAGATCGGTCTGCAGAATTGGGCAGTCGCCACGTTCGGCGGCGTCGAAGAACTCCTTTGAAGGCGCGAGATTATGGGTAAATATGCAGCAAGGAATCGGATAAGAGAATAGCTTGTCGTAGATTTCGACCTCGTTGCGCTCGGCCAACATTTTCAAATACGCGTTTTCGCCTCGTCCGAATATCTGTAGACGCTGCCATGCGAAGGACTCGTAGAAACCCGAAAGGGCAAGGCCGGGACGGTTGAGGTCAGGAGTTGTGATCTCGCGCGACAAACCCTTCCTTCCAGCTATACAGCGAAGATTAAGAGCATTCTGTTCATTTAAGTCGAGGTCCAGGAGATCGAGGACCGTAAATCGGGTGGCATCATTGGTCGGCACGTAGCGGAGTCTACTACGTCCTCGAACGAGGCGCAATAATCGCTCGATCATACCTATGCAGGCCCGAGAGCCGACAGCGCTCGGGCCGAGCGATAGGCTTTCACTTTTTCTCTTGAACTTTTTCCTTTTCCTTCGTGATCTTTTGCTCCAACCGATCGATAAGCTTGTCGATAACTGGGACGACTTCAAAATCGCGTTCTTCGAGATGAGCCTGAACGCCCCAACGGAAATTGACGGTTACTTCGAGCTTTAAGTCCTTTTCTTTGGTGAAAATGAAAATGAGATCAACAATCATGTCCTTCGCGTACCCGATCCGCTCCAGTTTCGTATCCAGGTAGGCCTTGCTTTTGTCGCTGAGATCGAAATGCACGGAACGGACATCGACGGTCATGTGTACCTCCTTCCTTAATTCCGGCGCCCGATGGCGTCTGGTTGCGTTTTGAAATACAAAAGGCGATCGGGTCGATTTGGCCCCCGGCCGCTTGGATCAGCCGTGCTTCCTGCCGAACGATGAGTCCAAATCGAGCTCTCCGCGGTACTTGGCCACGGTGCGGCGAGCCAACTTTATGCCCTTGCGGGAAAGAATCTCCATTATGTCGCGGTCGGAAAGGATGGCTTCTTCCGACTGGATTATTTCCTTGATGATTTGTTTGACACCCTCTTTAGAGTATTTGGAACCTCGGGAACCCGCGCCAGAAATCGAATTGGTAAAGAAATAACGCAGTTCGAATATACCCCAGTCGGTCTGCAGGTACTTGCGACTGGCTATGCGCGACACGGTTGTTTCGTGGACGCCGATCTCGTCCGCGACGTCTTTGAGTGTCAGAGGGGCCAAACGCCTGGGACCCTCGGCGAAAAACCCACGCTGATATTCGACGATTGCCCTTGTGACCTTGAGGAGCGTCTGATTGCGCTGGTGTATGCTGCGTATGAAAAACTTGGCTCTTTTGATGTTGTCGCGCACATAAGCGTTGGTCGCACGATCCTTAGTCTTTACGACATTGGCTTTTTCGGCTAAGCGATCGAAAAACGGATCGATTCCTAGGACGGGGATCTCTTCGTCATTCAAGACGATTACGAAATCGCCGTCTTTGAGTTTGACCATGATATCCGGAACGACGTAACGTGGTTCTTCGGTCGAATACGCTCGCCCGGGGAAGGGCGCCAGCCCCTTAATAAAGGCGAGGGAGGCACGCATTTCGTCGTCGGAAAGGTGGAGCCGCTTTTGTATCTCTACGTGCTTACCCCTTTCGAGAAGCTCGATCTGCTCTTTTAAGATGTATACGGCTGCATCTGGGGCGGTTGGATCGAGTTTAGCTTGAACGAAAAGACTCTCGCGATAGTCTGCCGTGCAGGTCCCTACGGGCTCGAATCCGCGGACCAATGACATGATTTCTTCAATGGCCTCATGTGGATAGATGGCGCAGAGGACAAAGGGGTCCTCCTTATGGAAGCCGTCGTCATTGAGGTTCTGGATGAGCGTTTCGCCTATCGTACGCTGCTCGTCGCCCAAAGGCTGCAAACGTAGCTGCCAGAGAAGGTGCTCTTGAAGCGTCTCGGGACGGGCTATCGCCCCTTCTATGAACATGCGTTTTGAATCGTCGTCGACATGCGAACGGGCTGCATATCCAGGATCGGAACTGTTTTCGAAGGGATCGGAGGCCTCACCGCTGCTCGTATCGTCCGATTCCGGAAGGGTTTCGAGAGATAGGGTTGAAAGATCGGAAACCACTTCGAGCGCAGGGTTGGCTTCGATCTCCTCCTGGATCTGTTCTTTAAGCTCCTGAAGCGGCAGCGCCATCAGCCTGATGGATTGTATCATCTGAGGGCTGAGTTTTTGGCGTTGTTCAGCGACCAAGACGGGCTTCTGGAGCTGCACCGTTTCCTCCAACGCAAATACGTGTGCCAATTTCAAAACTCGGTACTTTTGAACTTGGCTTGCCATTTACTACGGTTTCTTCCAAACCGTGCACAACTACCCAATGCACCTCAAATTTAAACTCTGACGCTGGCTTGTCAAGCGACGAGCCGCCACAAAGCGGTCAATTATCCTAGCAAGAAGTGTGCCCAGAGCGACTCTGGCAGTATCCCGCTGTATCGTTTTACATCCTTTTCTATGAAAGCGTATTGACCCTCTCCGGCATCATTATTACTTTATTGATACTTCTAAGGTCGACAGACCAGTTTTCAGGTGGGATAATGTCCAGCAAGCACCATGAGCCGCGCGAAACGCAAAAAGACCATAGCTCCGAAAGCCCTCAAGTGAAGACCCGTGATCCCGAAGAAACGCAGCTACACGATTCGGATGAGACGCCGATCGTTTCTACCGAGAATGAGGAATCGCCGGTGGCAAGGGAGAGCGAACTGGAATCCGAGGTCAAGGCGCTCACCGCCGAGCTAGCCGCCATCCGAGAGGAATTGTCTTCCGTCAACGATAAATACCTTCGAAAGCTTGCGGATGATATCAACTTTCGCAAACGCATGGCGCGAGAGAAAGAAGATAGCCAGCGATATGCCGTTGCGACTCTTCTCGGTGATATAATACCGATTCTAGACGATTTCGACCGCGCGATAGCGAGCGCTGAAACCGCGCGCGATTATACGATTCTTCACGACGGGATCGTACTTATACGGCGTCAGCTCGGCGGCATGCTAGAGAGCAAGTATGGACTCAAAAGATTTGAATCGCTCGGCAAACCTTTCGATCCGAATCACCATGAAGCCGTGGCGATGATTGTCGGCGAGGCGGACGAGGCCACTGTGGCTGAGGAATTTTTGCCGGGCTATGGTCTTCATGAGCGCATCCTCAGAACGGCGAAGGTGAAGGTCAAGATGCCAGGAGCCAAGCAGGAAGAATCTGTCGCCCGGACGACTGAAAGCGATGCCATCGATACCGCCGACACCGACATGGCGCCGACGGATGTTGAACAATAACGCCGCGAAAGAAGAAGGAGCGGAGACATGGGTAGGATAATCGGAATCGATCTGGGAACCACAAATTCGTGCGTAGCTGTAATGGAAGGTGGGGAGCCAGTCGTCATTGCCAATTCCGAGGGGCAACGCACGACTCCTTCGATCGTAGGTTTCACAGCGAAGGGCGAACGAGTAGTCGGTCAGCCGGCCAAGAACCAGATGATCACCAATCCCGAGAACACGGTCTATTCCATTAAGCGCTTCATGGGGCGACGATACGTCGAAGTGGGCGATGAAGTAAAACTGGTTCCCTATAGGGTGCTGGACAACACGAACGACGTTCGCGTGGATATTTCGGGCAAAGGTTATAGTCCGCAAGAGGTATCCGCCTTCATTCTGCAAAAAATGAAGAAAACGGCCGAGGATTATCTCGGCGAGGCCGTGACCGAGGCGGTCATAACCGTTCCCGCCTACTTCAACGATGCGCAGCGACAGGCGACGAAGGATGCCGGCAAAATTGCCGGTCTCGAGGTGAAACGTATCATCAATGAGCCCACGGCGGCTTCACTGGCCTACGGCTACAACAAAGACCAGAAGAAAGAAAAAACCATCGCCGTCTACGACCTTGGCGGAGGAACCTTCGATATCTCGATCCTCGAATTGGGCGAGGGCGTTTTCGAGGTTAAGTCGACAAACGGCGATACCCACCTCGGTGGCGACGATTTCGATCGGCGTATAATGGAGTGGCTAGTCGAAGAGTTCAAGAAAGACACTGGAATTGATTTATCGAAGGACAGAATGGCTCTTCAACGCCTTAAGGACGCCGCCGAAAAGGTCAAGATCGAGCTATCGAATGTCCAACAGGCCGATATCAACCTGCCGTTCATCACAGCCGACGCTTCCGGTCCCAAACATCTTCAGAAAACTCTCACGCGTTCGGCATTCGAGCGGATGATCGACGATCTTCTCGATCGTTCCAAGACCCCTTGCACCAAGGCGTTATCGGACGCCGGGTTGGTTGCCTCTCAGATTGATGAAGTTATTCTTGTAGGCGGTTCCACACGCATTCCCAAAGTGCAACAAATCGTTCGCGATCTGTTCGGCAAGGAACCATCGAAGGGTGTCAATCCGGACGAAGCGGTGGCGGTGGGAGCCGCTATCCAGGGCGGCATCCTGGGCGGTGAAGTGAAGGATGTCCTCCTTCTTGACGTAACTCCACTCTCGCTGGGCATCGAGACTTTGGGTGGCGTGTTCACGAGGCTTATCACGCGAAATACAACGATACCATGCAGGAAGAGTCAGATATTTTCCACAGCGGCGGATGGTCAAACTGCGGTTTCAATACATGTTCTTCAGGGTGAGCGCGAGATGGCTTCGCAGAACCGCACTCTTGGCCGTTTCGATCTCATGAACATTCCGCCCGCGCCGCGCGGAGTGCCTCAGATCGAGGTTACCTTCGACATCGACGCCAACGGCATCGTCCATGTCACTGCCAAGGACCTTGGTACGGGCAAGGAGCAGAAGATACGAATCGAGGCTTCGAGCGGATTGAACGAGGACCAGATCGACAAAATGGTCAAAGAGGCAGAGGCTCATGCTGCCGAAGACAAACGAGAGAGGGAACGAGCGGATGCCCATAACGAGGCAGACGGACTAATTTATACGACAGAAAAGTCGCTCAAAGACTTCGGTGAAAAGGTACCCGCAGCGGACCGCACGGCCATCGAAGGCGCCATAGCGGATCTCAAGAAAGCAATGGAAGGCAGCGACGTGGAGCTTATCAAACAGAAATCAGAAGTACTGCGCCAGGCCTCGTACAAGTTCGCCGAAGAAATATACAAGCCGGCAAGCGGCCAGGGCAACGCTGAAACGAACCAGGGCCAGGGAACTGACGGATCGGCCGGCACCGCCGGTGCTTCGGGGACGGCTGAAGACGTAGATTATCGCGTTGTCGACGAAGAGGAAAAGAAATAACGATGGTTTCGGAAGGGAGCCTTCGGAGTCCGTTGGAACATTCGAAGTACTTTGGCAGTTAAGGATATCAAGGTGGCCAAGCGAGACTACTACGAAGTCCTCGGCGTTCCAAAGAACGCGTCGAAGGATGACATCAAGAAGGCCTACCGAAGGCTCGCAATTCAGAACCATCCTGACAAGAATCCCGGTGATCATCAGGCAGAGGAACGCTTCAAGGAAGCCACCGAAGCCTATGAGGTGCTTGGAGACGATCAACGGCGTCAAGCTTACGATCAGTTCGGGTTCGCTGGAGTCGAGGGTATGGGCTCCGCAGGCTCGGCGCAGGACTTCTCTTCGGTATTCAAGGATTTTGAGGACATTTTTGGCGGTTTCGGGGATTTCTCGAACATCTTCGATTCGTTCTTCGGAGGCGGTGGTCGAAGCAGATCTGGACGGGAGCATACGGCTCGGGGCGCAAATCTGCGTTACGACCTGGAGTTGCCCTTCGAAAAGGCAGCCTTCGGAGCCGCGATAGATATAGCCTATACGAAGAACGATTCTTGTAAAGCCTGCAGCGGTACTGGGTCTTCGGATGGGACCGGAAAGCGCGTCTGTCCAACCTGTCAGGGCTCGGGTCAGGTTCGCCGTTCCTCCGGATTCTTTTCGATCGCACAGACTTGTCCCGCGTGCCGCGGTGAGGGATCGATAATCGAAAAGCCCTGTAAAGAATGCGGAGGTACGGGTCTTACGAAGAAGAAGCAAAAAATAAAAGTCACCATTCCATCAGGTGTGGAGGACGGGAAACGAGTGGTGATTCCGGGACAGGGAGACACCGGCCCCAACGGAGGACCCCCGGGCGACCTGTATGTCTTTATACACGTGCTTTCGCATGAATACTATGAACGTGACGGATCGGATCTCTATTGCGCTTTGCCTATAACTCTGACCCTGGCCACATTGGGCGGGGAGATCGGTTTTATTACGATCGAGGGCAAAAAGATCAAAGTCAGCGTTCCCGCTGGCAGCCAGAACGGCAAGATGCTGCGTATTCGCGAAGAGGGAATTCCGAGTCCCGGATCCAGACGGGGCGATCTCTACCTGAAGCTTCTCGTCCAAATTCCTTCGAAACTTTCGCGGCGGGGCCGTGAAATACTGGAGCAACTCCGCGAGGCGGAGGGCGAAGATCTGGAGCCTAAGCCCGTGAAGCTCGCCGACTTGAAGAACTGACCTTGTAGGCCGAATGCGAGAGAGCTTCCCCAAGGGCATTGTCGGCTACGATTTTGTTCAGTGCACGAAATGTTGTATGATCAATTCAGCCCCGATGCCGATCAATATGACGCCCCCCAGCAATTCCGCCCAGCGTTCGAAAATAGCGCCGAGCTGTTTTCCGAATTCCGTTCCGGAGATTGAGACTACGAACGTGATGATGCCCGTGATCGCAGCAGGAGCCAAGATCGAAACGTGCAGAATGCCGTAACTGATTCCCACCGCGAACGCGTCGAGACTCGTGGCCACCGAAAGGGCCAGGAGGGAATGGATAGCGAGGATGCCCTTTCTGGGTCTCTCGTCATCGTCGCACGCGGGTGGATCCCTTCTTGTAAAGGATTCCACGATCATTTTTCCCCCGACGAATGCCAGAAGGGCGAAGGCGATCCAGTATGAATAGCCTTCCAGTCTTGCCCTGAAAGCCCTACTGAACAGCCATCCTGCGACGGGCATGACGAACTGAAAGAAACCAAAAAGAAAGCTCGCGCGGACGGCTTCGCGCAAGCGGAGGCGAGGGTAACAAATTCCGCTCGACACCGAAACCGCGAATGCGTCCATCGAGAGTCCGAGACCGACGAGAATATAGGTAATCATACGATCGTCCCCTCAACGTTGCGACGACGAGATCTTCAGTAGCGCCGAACGAGTAGATTTCGCGTTAGGGATGCCAGTTCCATTCTGGCGGGCGTGCTCGGCAGTTTCTGGATTTCGGTCAGGGCCCGTGTCGTGTATCGTCGTGCTGCTTCGCGCGCCCGCTCCAGCGCGCCGAGACTGGCGATTTTTTCGATGAGTGCGGCGACATCTGGCTCATCGAAGTTGGTTCGTCTCTCTTCCGTATTGGGTAACAGCATTTCGAGCCCCTTGCGATCGGCCTGCAGAGCATAGATCAGCGGAAGCGTACATAGGCCTTCCCTGAGATCCTTGCCCACGGGCTTTCGCATGATATGCTCGCTTGACTCGAAATCGAGAATATCGTCGATCACCTGGAAGGCCATGCCGATATTATATCCCGCCCGTCTCAAAGTCGCGATGACCCGCGCCGGGGCCTTTGCTTCTATGGCCCCGGCGTGGAGCGCCAAGGAAAAAGAGCAGCGGTTTTTCCCGCTATCATTCGAAGATAGTGTCGCTCGCTCGTCGAGTAAGAAAACTTGGCGAGATCCTGTCGGATCTCCGCGGCGCAAATCGCTCCCACCAAACGGGCGAGGGCTTGCGCATTTTCCGGTCCTGCGCTTGCGGCCGCGAGACGAAAACAGCGGGAAAGTATCCAGTCACCGGCCAGAACGGCTTCTTTATGCCCAAACTTCGTATGGAGGGTAGGCAAGCCGCGCCGCAACTCGGCCTCGTCGAGAACATCATCATGGATCAGCGTAGCGACATGAAGCAGCTCGATGGCCGCGGACAGCGAAACTATGTGCTGCAGATCTCTAATGCGGCCGAAGCCCGAACCTATCAGAAGTAGAGCCGGTCTCAGCATCTTTCCGTTCGAATGCACTATCGCGGCAACCGCTTCGGCGAGGGGAAACTCGGGGGAGCGGACTGTCTCATCCATGAGAACGGCTACGCGCTCGAGTTTTCCGCGTAGAACGGGGCTGTCATCCCAAAAATCCGTCATCGATTCGTATCCAAAGGCCACGGCAGGAGTCGCCATGGCCGGCCGGCGCGGTCGAGGCTTGTCCCAATCATCAACCTCACCTCGTGGGATCGTCCGCATAAAGATGGAATCGGCGGGCGAACTTGGTAGCGCCCCACATTCTTTTGAAGAATGGGACCGACCAGTAATCCAAGCCGAAGCCGCGCCCGGCGCCGCCTAGCATGACGACGGCGGCAAATATGAACCAGGCCTGGCTCCAAATGAACATGCCGGTGAATGTGAATACGAAACACATGACTATGGATGCCGCAGCCGCCCACCACGTGAAAAAACCGCCAAAAATGGCTAGGCCGATTGCGATCTCCATGACAACGATCATCGATTGAAAAATGGGAAAGGACAGATACGCGAAAATGCCGTCCATGAATGTATGCCTAAACCAGATGGCAAAACCGGAATTAGGAGAGATGATCGGCAAAGTCGTATCAATGAAGCTCTTTGCCGTCCCTGTCGCAGCTGCACTGGCCGCAGTCGGACCGCCGGATGTGGATGCGCTTGCCGCCGTGGAAGCTACGGAGGCCGCCAGCGGTTTGATTCCGGCCTGCATTACGCCTTTCGAGAACATCCAACCGGTCTTGCTCTGGCCCTTCGAAAAATCGAGCCACCCCGCGGCAATCTTATTGACTCCTTCGACAATCCACATGAATCCGAGCCAGAGACGAAGGAGAACGACCCAATGGGAACGAACCTTATACGAAGCAAAACTGCCGATTGTGGAACGGCCGCTCTTCATATCCAGGAACTCGTGCTTGACGTACTCCCAGACCTGATTCACACCCGCTATCTGATATTGGTAATAAAGATTGATCATATGCTTCATGGCCATCGCGATGGAGCCGCTCGTCTTCATGCCGCCTGCGTTGGAAACGCAATATCGACCGCCAATTGAAATCACGAAGCCATGGTAGTTGCCGCGGAAGGTATGGCGTTCGCCGCCTTCGATGTCGGCGATGATGTTTTTCGCCGCGGTTTCGGCCGCAAAGTGCGCCGTTTCCACGACTTGTGGAAGCGTCTGATCGTCATGGGAGAACCAGAGATTGTCGCCGACGATATACACGAAGGGGTAGGCGGGTGATTTCATCTCTTCGTCCACCCTGAGACGATTGCACTCCCCCGTGGGCAAGCCGAGTGAGCCTGCAAAGCTCGATCCCTTTACGCCGCAAGTCCAGATGAAAGTTTCGGTCTCGACGATCGAGCCGTCCTTGAGGTTCACTATTCCAGGACTCGCGCTGACGATATCCTGACTCAGCCGAATCTCGCAGCCTTTCTTGGTCAGGAATGCTTCCGCTTTTTCCCGTAAAGGTGCCTCGAGTATGGGCAGGATCGAAGGGAGCGCTTCGATGAGCACTATCCTGCTTTCTGCCGGATCGAGGAAGAGCCTTTTGCATGATTTTTCTCGATATTCGAAGAGTTCGCCGATCATCTCGATGCCGGCGAAGCCCGCTCCGGCGACAACGAAGGTGAGGAGGCGCTTTCGTTTGTCGCGATCCGGCTCCGCCGCAGCCTTTTCAAAGACATGCTCTAGATGGTTCCTTAGCCGTAGGGCGTCGTCGAAGGACCAGAGCGAAAACGAGTTTTCCTGAACGCCGGGAATTCCGAAAAACTCGGGTTCGGCGCCTGAGCCTATGATTATATAGTCGAAGGGATACCGGTTTTGCGCGGAATAAGCCTTCCTGCCGGCAAAGTCCACTCGTTCGATCAGATCTACGACCGTTCTAACCTGCCGAGCGCCGAATATTTTCCTGAAACTGACGCGGACCGAATCAGGATCGGTGCGCCAACCTGCAACTTCATGAAGCTCCGTCATGAGTGAATGGAAAGGCTGTTTATCGACCAAGGTAATTTCGATGTCATCGCGTCTTCGAAAGTGTTTGTCGAGGAGTTTCCCGGCCCGGACGCCGCCGTATCCGCCACCGATTATGAGTATGCGTTTTGCCGTAACCATGATATCGGTCTCTCCCTGAACTGTCGCTCTATGCACAATGTCGATAAATCACTATATACTTTTTTATCAGGTCTGTCGTGGCCCGAGCAAAACCGGGAGGCATATCGGGGCGGAGGTCGCCGAACGACGCCGGCCTTCACTTTTCACCGCACGCATAGTAATATCCGACTTCGTTCGCGCGGCGGCCACTGGAAAATTCGGCTTCGATCCCTTTTCGGAGGGACGGTATCCTGCATTCTGAGCGAGCAACCATATGGACTTCCAGCGTTTCCACATCGATCCGCGTCTTCTGGGCGCATCTAAGGGGCTTCGTTCCAGGGCCTTTTTCCATGAAAAGATGCTCACCCACGTTCTCGAAAAAAACGAAAATGTATGCGCAAAAATCGTTATGAGCGAGGGTCGGGAAGAAGTTTACCTCCTTCCGGTCATACAGCGGCTTATATCGAATTCTGCCGAAGAGCAAAAAAAGGCACTTATCGTCATTCCCGATGGAGACACCGCACGCGCCGCATTGGAATTTTGCCGTTCGATAGGGGGTGCAGTAGGTCTTCATGCCTGCATCGTCATGGCGTCGCCCTCCGGCACGCCGAGAGCCGATGGCATCCCTGCCGCCGCTCCCATTCTGGATGGCGAACCGTCGGCGGAGCTGGTTATCGGCGAGCCCATGGCTCTGCTCGATGCCTCCGAAGCCGGCATGATTCGGCTTAACGATTACGTTTGGCTCGTCGCCGACGGGCTTGAACGACTTGCCGAGCTGCCGGGCGACATTCTTCGAAGACTTCAGGGAGAGCTTCTGCGCTCTTGGGAACGGCGATCCATACTAGTCTGTGAAAAGCTGACGATGAAGGCGAAGAATCTCGCGTGGGACCTGGCGGACAATCCCTCGGAGATACGCATCGAGGAGGAAGCAGCCAAAGCCCAGAGTGTAGTCAGGGAAACTTGGAATATGACGGTCGAAGACAAACCGCGCTTTCTTCTCGGTCTCATCGAGCGCGAAAAACCCAAGCGCATCTGCGTCTTTTGCAACCTCGGAAGCACCGCCGAGGAGATTGCCCGACGCCTCGAAGTGAACGGTCTTAGCTCGGAACACCTTTCCGATTCGCTCGCTTCCGATCGCGCTAGGCATCTTCTGGAAAAGGTGAATTCCGGAGAGTGTTTTGCGTTGGTGCTCACGGATTCGGGCGCTCAGAGTTTTGCGAGCGACCCCTTCAACGGTCCATTCTCGCTGGTTGTGAACTATGATATTCCCCTCGAACCGGACTTTTTCGTCAAGCGGCTGGGAATGCTCGATCGCAGCGACGTGTCGGCCAAAGTAGTCAGCATGGTTTGTGACCGATATGTATACGGATTGACCGCTGTCGAGCACTATATCGAAGCCAAGCTCGACGCTCGTCCGATCGATCCATCACTCCTGGCCGCCAGGGATCTAAGCGAAGGGATGGTTTTCGGTCGGCCGCAAGACCCTGACCGTCAGCGCCTCGACGTGATTCGGGATCGCAGAACCAGAAATCGAGACGAGAAAGCGAAAAGGAACGATGCCCGTAATCGCGATCCGGGAGGTTTATCCGTCGGTCGTTTCCGCGATATTTACCCTCGCGATGACCGAAGTCCCGATATCCGGCGAAGTATCGCCGAAGCCACGGGCGGTTCGATCGATATGAGAGAGACCGGAACCAAACGGCCTGCTCTCCCGCAGGGCGGCCGTCAAAATCCTCGCGGAGCGGCCTCTAATGGGGGGACAAGGGAGGGCAAGCGGATCGGGCAATCTAGGGAAGCGATGGCTCCGGGGAATGGCCGTCCGCTTCGGCGGCCTCCAGCGGGGGAAGCGGTCGCCAATCCCTACGATCTTCCCATAGAAGAGCGCATGAGACGATATAGAGAAAAATATGGAAGGCGTATCGAGGGCAAAAATGCCGATAGGTCCCGCACCGCACCGGAGCGCGACGGCAAGGCTTCGAGTGCCCGAGAGGCTGCACGGAGCGGAGGGCCGCGGGGAAATGCCTCGAATGTCATGGGTCCCCAGGGCAAAAAGTGCAAGAGCGGACAAGCTGAAACACGGCGAGGGCAAAAGTCGCCGCGGGAAGCGAACCGAGCGCAGCCCAGCCATGGCCCTTCGCTTCTGGACTCCCCTGAAAGAACCTTGCCCGGGCCCGATGGCAAGGCCCCGAAGAAAGAGCCGGCCTCCTCCGGACTGCTGAGAAGGATCAGGGACGCATTTCGCAAACGCGACGAATAGATGACGGCTCCACGGCCCCGGGGAATTCGGATGGATCGATTCGGCCGAGAGCGCGATCGATGCGACGAAGCGAATCGGGGCTTTCGACGTTTCCCCTAGATGGTGACGCTCATAAGAGAAATGGTTTCGTCGCGGAACTCGTCGCGCTGGATCGAGGTATGGAACGCGATGCCCTCCTGAGAGCAGGCCTCTTCGAGGTTGGAGAGATAAAACAAGCCGAGGCCCGCCCCCAGATCGTTGCGTTCCTGCTCTTGCAGAATCTGATCGAGGCTGCTTTCCTTGACCACCTTGATTCGGCGATTGAGCATTTCGGTACGCGAAACGTAACCGATGAGTCCGCGATTGCGGACTCTGATCTCCACGGTCGTCGGCGCGGAAGGGTCCAATATGGTCCCGGTGAACGAGATGCCGATGAATATGAGCTCTCCCCTTTCGACGGCGCGCTCGAGCAGCTTATCCCTGAATTCGGGCTCGCTCAACAGCCGGTCGAGTTCTTCGGGGTGCGCTCGAATATAGCGGTCGCGCTCCGCCATATTGAGTAGGTGTGAGCGCTCCGCATATTGGACGAATTCCATGAGCATGAGTGTGAGAGTTTCAGCGATGTCCAATCTCGTCGAATAGGATTGGACCATAGAGGCTACGGGTGCTACGAGTTCCGGACCGGTAAGGGCCATCAGAAGCCATGTTTCATCGTCAATGGCTTCGATGAGATCGGCCATGCCCTTGTTTCGCTCTGCTTCCTCTTCCGGACCCGCGAGCGGTGCCGCTGCGAAGGCAGCGGCGCATTCCGCCTCGACGGAAGCGCGGAGGGCGGATACCCACGAAGAACGCTCGGTTAGGGCCGAGGCCAGCGCACCGCGATCCGCGGCGATCAAGGCCACCGCCGGGTCGGCGATGATTTTGGCTGCAGCCGGTATTCCACGCAGACTCAGCTTGAGATGGGCCCGGAAGCGCTTGAGCAGGATGCCCGTGAGCATCGCGCGCGTAAGACCGATCAAGGGAGATCGCTTGGAGACGAATTCGAATCGCGTGATTTCGATCGAAGTCAATAAACCGTAGATGACCAGCTTTTTGAGGAGTTCGATCTTGCATCGTTTCCACTCGAATCCCGAAGCGCGTTCGCCTTCGCGGGTCTGCATATCCTTTACGGGGATTCTGCTCTGGGCGCAATAACGCTCCCCTGATTTCGTCAAGAAGTATCTCGCCTCGAGGTCAATAGCTTTGTCGTCCGCTTTCATGGCGCGACCCCCAGAGAAGCCAATGTCGCCGCGAGCGAATGGTCGATGTCGAAGTGCGAAAAAATCCGTGAGTACTGGAATATTGCCCGAACATTCGGCGACATGTCACAAAGCCGGAGCTCGCAGCTTCCCGTCATGCGCTTCTGCAATTCAAGGAACAGTCCCAGGCCCGAGCTGTCTACGAGCGCGACATCCGCGAAGGACACGACAATCGTCTCCGTCCGTTCGGAGTTCAGTGCGAATTCGATGTCTTTCCTAAGACTCTCCACGCAGAAGAACTCGATTGATCCGAATATGCGAACGATGAGGATTGAACCTCGACGTTCGAAGGCGGTTTCGGTTTCGTCGTACAGTGGCATCGTGCCCGTATTGTACTACGGGCACGATGCCATCGCATGCAGAATTTGCGAACGCAATTACTTCCGGAGAGCTGCTACAAAGCCGAGAGACTCTCGCCGTAATATGACGACGTATTTTACGGGAACCTCTCCCTATAGTTTAATAAACCGAGGCATTTGCGCTGCTCCGAACTTCTTGCCCAGAGATGAAAAGGGCTGGGGCATAGAAACCGATTACCCCGAAAACCTTGAGGAATCGCCGGTTTGGATAGGGTGAAGGCAAGGGAACAGGGATTTTCACCCCACGTTCTCTGAAGAGGGCATGAAAAACGCCCCGCGTCGGTTGATCCATGAGATACTCATGGTGCTAACACAACCAGAGCGAGGGGCGCATGGCAAGGATAGCACAACGGCGGCTGTTTGGGTGGAAGGAAATCGACGAGCTTGGCGACTTAGAGCGGTTTAAGCTTGTGCTCGACACGATCCCGGATGAGGAGTTTGCGAGGCTCCTGGAAACCGAACGGTTTCGAGGGCGGAACGAGTACCCGGTACGCGCCATGTGGAACTCCCTTCTCGCTGGCGTGGTCTTTCAGCATCCGAGCATCGAAAGCCTCCGGCGGGAACTGTCGAGGAACGGGATGCTGCTTGAGTTGTGCGGCTTCGACCCGCTCAAGGGACCGGACGCGGTCCCGCCTGCATGGGCATATTCACGGTTCTTCAGAGTGCTTCTTCGGCATTCGAACGAAGTGGGCGGCATTTTCCAGCAACTGGTGGGCGCGGTCGGCGAGGCCGTGCCCGACTTCGGCGAAGAACTCGCGATGGACGGGAAGAAGCTGCCGAGCTTTGGGAATCCGGTGAGCGATGAAGAGAAGAAGAAAACGGCCGATGGACGTCGCGACACGGACGCCGACTGGGGAGTGAAGACCTATTCGGGCGTGAACGCGAAGGGGAAGTCCTGGGAGAAGGTCACGAGCTGGTTCGGCTACAAGCTCCACCTGATCGTCGATTCCCGCTACGAGCTTCCCGTCGACTTCCGCCTGACGAAGGCATCGGTGGCGGAACAGCCGGTCGCGCTCGAAATGCTCGATGAGCTCGCGCAGCGTGCGCCGACGGTCGCGGAGCGAGCGAAGCACCTGAGCGCCGACAAAGGCTATGATGACGGGAAGATTATCATCAAGGCTCACGACGAACTCGGCATCGCCCCCATCATCGATATCCGGAACCTCTGGAAGGATGGCGAGCAGACGAAGATGGTGAACGGCAGCACGAATGTGGTGTACGACCACCGCGGGAACGTATCGTGCCTCTGTCCGAAGACGCTCACGCCGCACGCGATGTGTTACGGTGGCTACGAGCGCGATCGGGAGAGCCTAAAGTACCTCTGCCCGGCCCGCGCGAAGGGACTCAGCTGCGCCGGACAGGCCGAATGCACGACAGGGCGGCAGATCCGCATTCCACTCTCCGAGGATCGGAGGGTGTTCACGCCCGTAGCGCGGTCGAGCCATACGTGGGCACGTTTGTACGACATGCGGACCGCCGTGGAGCGGGTGAACTCGCGTATCGACGGAGCTTTCATGTTCGAGCACCACTACATCCGTGGAAAGGACAAAATGGAGGCCAGGGTGACGATAGCCTTCATTGTCATGCTGGCGATGGCGCTGGGGCGGATACGCCAAAACCAGCCGAGCTTGATGAGAAGCCTGGTCAAGCGCGCGGGCTGAGCCCCATTTTCATTCTTCTCACACGTTTCCAAGGGGGAGCTGTTTCCGCAGCCCCAGGCACTAGCCTGATATACCCCTTTAGTCAGCCGGTTCCGTCGAGGTTTGAGGGTGCATTGCCATAGATCATCTCTTCAAGCCGACATGGGCGGCCGCTGATCCGCGTCCCCCCGGCGGAAAGCCCGCCGAAAAGGGCTGACAGCGCAAATGCCTCAAACCGGTTCAATATTGACGAATTACTTTTGCTCCACTAGACTTGGACGTCAATAGTCATAATTGCCCTCATGGCACAGTCAGCTTACAAACGAAAACGACAATAAAAGGCGGTAACCATGAAAATAGTATCGCATACCGTGAAACCGAAAATTCCCCAGCCGATGGCGGTGCTTGAAGAGATGGCCCACAATCTCTGGCTTTCATGGAATTTCGAGGCCGTGATGCTGTTCATACGCCTTGACTACGATGTATGGCTCCAATCTAACCAGAATCCCGCCAAGATGCTCGGCATGGTGAGCCAAACCCGCTACGACGAGCTTGCTCAGGATGACTCGTATCTTGCCGCTTTGGCCGAGGTCGCCGGAAAGTTCGAGCGCTATAAAAAGGGTGAGACTTGGTATAAGGGTCAGCGTGACGGGGTTGTCGCATATTTTTCCATGGAATACGGACTCGATGTCTCTCTTCCCACTTATTCGGGCGGTCTCGGTATCCTATCCGGGGACCATTTGAAGACGGCCAGCGACATGGGCCTTCCTCTCGTTGGGGTGGGACTGCTCTATAGAGAGGGCTATTTCAAGCAATATCTCAATCCCGACGGCTTTCAGCAGGAGTCCTATCCCGAAAACGATTGGTACAATATGCCGGTCTATCGATGCTTCGACTCTTCCGGCAAGCCGATCCTCATTTCGGTGGACATGGCCGGCAGGACGGTCGCCGCTCAGATATGGGAAGTCAAAGTCGGACGCACTTCCCTCTATCTGCTCGACACGAATATCGACGAAAACTCTCCCGAGGACCGAACAATCACGGCGGCATTGTATGGAGGCGACAGCGAGACGAGGATCAGACAGGAGATACTGCTCGGTATCGGCGGCATCAAGGCCCTTCGCGCGCTCGGGATAAACCCGGCAGTGACGCACATGAACGAAGGTCACTCGGCCTTCCTCGCCCTCGAGCGCATCAGGGAGCTCATAGTCGAGCGATCCTTCGCCTTCTACGAGGCTGCGCAGGTGATATGGCCGACGAACATCTTCACGACACACACTCCGGTGCCTGCCGGCAACGAACGTTTCGGCATCGATCTCATGGAGAAGTATTTCCGCATCACCGCTCAACAGCTCGGCTTGGTATGGGGCGAATTTCTGGGCCTCGGCAGAGAGCATCCGGAAGATCAGAGCGAGAGCTTCTGCATGACCATTCTCGCGCTCAAGCTATCGGCATACAACAACGGCGTTTCCGAGCTGCACGGGGCGGTTTCGCGCAGAATGTGGGCCGGGCTTTGGCCGGGGCTGCCGGAGGCTGAAGTTCCGATATCGCACATCACCAACGGCATCCATCCGCGCACCTGGGCCTCGCATAATCTGCTCGAGCTGCTGGATCGTTATTTCGGGCCGCGCTTCTACGAGGAGCCCGCCAATTTGGACATATGGGACAGAATCGATCGCATCTCCGATGAAGAGCTCTGGAGGAGCCACGAACAGCGGCGCGAGCGTCTGGTCGTTCTGGCGCGCGGGCGCCTCGTCAATGCGATGAAACGCGTGGGGGCCGCCGAGGGGGCTCTGCATCGAGCCGAAGACGTCCTGTCTCCCTATGCCGTCACGATCTCCTTTGCCCGTCGTTTTGCCACCTACAAACGAGGCAATCTGCTGTTGCGCGATCCGGACAGACTCATACGTCTGATCTCCGACAAGGATCGTCCCGTCCAGTTTATCTTCGCCGGCAAGGCTCATCCACACGATATCCCCGGTAAGAATCTCATCAAGGAGCTCGTGCATTTCTCGCGTAAAGACGAAGTCCAGAGCCGGATCGTGTTTCTCGAAGACTACGATATGACGATGTCGCGATATATGACGGCGGGTTCGGACGTCTGGCTGAACACGCCCCGTCGGCCCCTGGAGGCATCGGGCACGAGTGGCATGAAGGCCGGCGTCAATGGCGTCTTGAACTGTTCGGTCCTGGACGGTTGGTGGGCCGAGGGCTACTCGCCTGAAATCGGTTGGGCTATCGGCTCGGGCGAGGTATACGAGGACGAGGAACTTCAGGATCGCATCGAGAGCGAGGCTCTCTACGATCTTCTCGAACACGAGATCGTTCCACTCTTCTACCAACGCGGAAGGGACGGGCTTCCCCGCGATTGGATCAGACACATGAAGGCTTCCATGCGGACCATCGGCAAGGAGTTCTCGACCCATCGCATGCTCAAGGAGTATTCGCAGCGATTCTATTTCCCCGCTCTCGAAAATTGGCGAAGTCTGCATGCGGCGGATTTCGCTCCGGCCAAGGAACTCGCCGCTTATATCTCAAAGGCGACCAAAGCTTGGCCGAACGTCGCCATCGTTGATCTGCAGGTGGATGCGAAGCCCGTCATGGAGCGAGGCGAGACAATCAACATCGTGGTAATGGTGAATCTGGCCGGATTGGAGCCGGACGAAGCGAGCGTCGAACTCTACCATGGCGCCCTGTCGAGTCAAGGTGAACTTGTCGAAGCCGAGCGAAACGAAATGACGCCCACGGAAAAGAGGGGCGAACAATGGGAGTATCGCATCACGGTCGCCTGCGAGCTTACCGGGCAGCACGGCTACTCGGCGCGCGTTCTTCCGAAGCATTCGGCTCTCGCGAGCCCATACGTGCCGGGTCTCGTGAGGTGGGCATAGGGAACGCGGGAATGGCCGATTCTTCCGTCCCGGCGGCGCGATACCCTGACTCGTCCGATACCTGCGATGTTCTGATCATCGGAGCAGGAGTGAGCGGCGCAAACATCGCCCGGCGCCTATCCTCGTATGAACTCGATCTGGCCCTGGTGGACAAAGAAGCCGACGTCTCCTTCGGCGTTTCGAAAGCCAATTCCGGCATCGTCCACGGCGGGTTTCATCATAACCGCAAGTATCTGAAAGCCAAGCTGGAGCTGCAGGGTTCCATGATGTTCGACCGACTAAAGGCCGAGCTGGACTTTCCCTTCGAGCGTTGCGGCATCGTGGTCGCTGCGATGCACGAGGACGAGATGCGCTTGGTCGAGCAGCTGTATGTGCAGGGCGTGGATAATGGGACCATCGGCATCGAGATGTGTTCCCGCGAACGCATGCTCGAGTTGGAGCCGAAGCTCTCCACGGACACGGTCGGAGGTCTCTATGCTCCGGGCGGCGGCATAATCGAACCTTATCGTTTCGTGTTTTCGCTGGTCGAGTCGGCGCTGAAGAATGGGCTTCGCCTCCAAACGGGATGGCGGGTCGCGAATGCCGTCCGCGAAGGAGACCACTGGCTCGTCGAAGCGGCCGATGGGCGATCGATGCGCACTCGGTATGTCGTCAACGCCGCCGGATTATTCGCCGACGAAGTTTCGCGGCTTTTCGGCGCCGAGGAGTTCAGCATTCGGGGTCGTAAGGGGGAGTACTATCTGCTCGACCGTCTGACCAAAGCCAAGCCGGACCGAGTCGTGTTTCCCGTGCCGACAGAGCTGTCCAAGGGCGTTCTCATCATCCCGACGGTCGAGGGCACGGTGCTTCTCGGTCCCACAGCCGCCGCAGTAGACGACAAAAAGGATGCCGCCACCACTCGCGCTCAGCTCGAAGCCATACTCAAGAGCGCAAGGAACATGATCCCTTCCATTTCGGAGAGTGACGTCATAACGAGTTTCGCGGGAATCAGGTCTGTTCTCGGCGAGGATTTTTACATCGACTCGTCGGCGAAGGTGCCGGCATTCGTCCAGGTCGCGGGCATTCAATCGCCCGGGCTTACGGCCAGCCCAGCGATAGGCGAATACGTGAAGGACCTACTAAAAAAGGCCGGCCTAAGGCTCGTGGAGAAACCCGATTGGGACCCCTTCGTCGAGAAGCTGCCGCGCGCAAGGGACCTCGGGGCCTTCGAGCTGGACGAGCTTATCCGAAAGGACAATGCCTACGGCGAGATAATCTGTCGTTGCGAGCGAGTCACCGAAGCCGAGATCGTCGCCGCGATTCGGAAAGGGCATACGACCCTCGATGGGATCAAGTATTTTACCCGCGCTCAGATGGGACGCTGCCAGGGCGGATTCTGTACATACAGGATCATCAAGCTCATCATGCGGGAGACCGGCATGTCCTGGGACCGGATGACGAAGAGCGGCGGCGATTCGACGCTTCTGCGGGGCGAACTGTGAAAGATCTGCAATTCGATGCGATCGTCGTCGGAGGCGGGGCGGCGGGTATGGCCGCGGCCCTCGAACTCGACGCGAGAGGCAGGCGAGTCGCACTGGTCGAACGCGAAGAAAGCCTGGGCGGTATTCTGACACAATGCATTCACAACGGTTTCGGCCTCATCGAGTTCAACGAGGAACTGACCGGTCCGGAGTTTGCCGAGCGTTTTGTCGAACGCGTTGCCGGTACCGGCATTGCCGCCTTTCGTAGAACGACCGTCATCGAGATGAACGCCGAGGGCGAGTCAAAGACGCTGATCTGTGCATCGGCGGAGTCGGGCGTGCTTCGCCTCCGTGCGAAGGCGGTGGTTCTGGCGATGGGGTGCAGGGAAAGAAATCGGGGCAATATCAGGATACCCGGCACGAGGCCGGCGGGGATATATACCGCCGGCCTCGCTCAGCGGCTGGTCAACATAGAAGGCTATATTCCCGGCAGAGACATCGTCATCATAGGCTCGGGCGATATCGGTCTCATTATGGCTCGGCGCATGAGCTGGATAGGCTGCAAGGTCCATGCCGTGGTCGAGATACTTCCCTACCCTTCCGGGCTGACGCGCAACATCGTCCAGTGTCTTCACGATTTCGATATTCCCCTTTATCTGTCCCATCTCACGACCAATATCCGCGGGCGCTGTCGGGTCGAGGGCGTAGAAATAACTCCCATCGAAAGTGGAGCGCTCAAGACCGAGAAGGCCTTCGATATCGCCTGTGATACGGTCCTGCTTTCCGTCGGGCTCGTTCCGGAAAACGAAATTTCGCGCAACGCAGGGGTCGCAATCAATCCCATGACCAACGGGGCCTGGGTAGACTCCACCATGATGACCAATGTCAGCGGTGTATTCGCCTGCGGAAACGTATTGCACGTTCACGACCTGGTGGACTATGTGGTAGAGGAGTCGCGCAGAGCGGGCTCATTCGCGGCGGATTGGCTCGAGGGGCGCAGGCCTCAGGGCGAAATACGCGTCAAGGCAGGCTCTAATATCCGTTATGTGAATCCTTCGCGCGTCGAGCCCGGCCGCGAAAACAAGCTGTATATGCGCAGTCTCATCGTAAAGAACGACGCTATCCTCGAGGTCAAGCTCGACAATAAGGTCGTCCGTAGCGTGAAAAAGAGCCACATTCAGCCTTCGGAGATGATAACGCTCGGGCTGGGAGCCTCGGAGCTCGGCGCAGCTTCGATTCAGGCCGATCCGATCATGGAAATATCGATCACCTGAGCGTCAAAAGGGTATAGGGACCTCGAAGAACTGAAGTTTTTCGAGGTCAACCATTAAAATTTGCAATTCCCGCAGGGGAATTGAGAGGGGACCTTAATAACCAACCGGGTTATTAGAGGTCCCCGTATGTCTTTGAAAGAGTCCCGGCAAAGGAGTCGCAGGTGAGTCAGGAACTGGTGTGCATAACTTGTCCGATGGGCTGTCGCCTCAAGGTCGACCGAGGGGAGGAAGGCTCTCTCACCGTCACGGGGAATCGCTGTCAACGCGGCGCCGCCTACGCCCGAGAGGAGCTTCTCGCTCCGAAGCGGACGGTCACGGCCACATGCAAGGCGGTGTCTTCGGCGTCTGAGGACTCCGTCTCCGCAGCTCCGCGGCTTCGGCGTGTGCCGTGCCGAACCTCCGCCCCCTTTCCTCGCGAGAAGGTTCGAGATCTGCTTCGCGTCATTTACGGCCGGGAGGTGCAGCTTCCCGTGCGCCTCGGGCAGGTGCTCATCGCCGATGCACTCGAAAGCGGCATCGACGTCATCGCCACGCGTTCGATATTCTAGCAACCTTTCCCATGATCGTGTGTCCAAAGAGAATTGGAGACATCGAACGCCGGTAAGGCGTTCCGATTTTTCAAGAAGAGGGAGCGCAATGTCCGTACCGTCCTTGGCCGCGCAGGTGATCATTTCCATCATCCCTATCGTGGGAATAGTCATGGGGAGCGTCGTCGCCTTTTTCTATCTCCTGTGGAGCCACAGAGAGAAGATGGCTCAGATCGAGCGCGGCGGCTACGAGCCGAAGAAGATCGATCTCGAAACCTTCAGTCTCCTCGCCGGTCTTTTGCTGTCGTGCGTGGGCATCGTGCTCTGTGCTTTCTTCATCATACTCCAGGGCTTCAGCTTCGGCCTCCTCGGCGGAGCGATCCCCCTGGCCGTAGGTGCGAGCCTGCTCGCGTTCTTCGCAGTGCGCAGGAGGCGGTCCGGGGAATGAGCGCCTCCGCCTCGGATAAGGGGGAGCCGAGCGACGAGGAAGCGATCTTCCGAGTGCTCGAGGGCGACACGGAAGCCTATGCCGTTCTCGTTCGGCGGCACCGTTCGCGGGTCTTTCGCCTCGGGCTGAGCTTCTTCAGGGACGAGGAGGACGCAGCGGACTTTGCCCAGGACGTGTTCATCAAGGCCTATACCGCCTTGGGCAGCTTCAAAGGGCGTTCGCTTTTTTCGACTTGGCTTCTGCGCATCGCGTACAACACGGCGGTCAATGCGAAGAAGCGACGGAAGGAACGGCTGCCGCTCGACGAAGAGGAGCTCGCGGGAGCACCCGGGGTCGACGAGACCCACTTTCGCGAAGAGGCCGCCCGAGCGGTGCGGGAAGCGATGGTCGGCCTGCCGGCACGCCAAGCAGTCTGCATCGAATTGTTTTTCTATTATGATCTGACATACAAGGAGATATCCGAAATCACCGGATTTCCGGTGAACACCATTAAGTCCCACGTTTTCAGGGCGAAGCGGCTCCTCCGCCAACGCCTTGGAGGGGGATCGGAGGCTGATCGTGCGCTGTGAAACTTTTATGGAGCGATATGACCGTCTCGATGCCCGATCGGATTTGGGGCCCGCGATGATGCGGCATCTCGACTCGTGTGACCTCTGCAGGGCGAAGGTGAAAGCATTTCAAAAGGCAATTCTCACCTTCTCTGAAGATATTGCATCCCTCCCGTCCGCGGCCGAAGGCGAATTCGACGATCGAGTGATGGCGATCGTGCGGCTTCTGCCGGAACCGCAGCATGAGTTCTTTACGGTGCGGGATTGGATCATCGCAGGCTTCGTTATCCTACTGTCGATGGCGCTCATGCCCCTGGGCCAGGATTTCGAAAGACTCCTGGCCGTTTTCGGGACGAGCTTCGCTCTTCCCCTGGCCCTGGTTCTCGGCCTGGGAATCACCATTTATGGGGTTCTCTTTGTCGGAACCCACATCGACGAGGCGATGGATTTCGTAAGGCGGCGAATCATCCGCGAGCACTGAATAGTCTCCGGAGTGGGGCGACTCGGCAAAGTCCCCCCACAGCGTCTCAGTTCTCGTCCTTCATGATCTCGATCTTGATCCCTTCGCTGCCATCGACCGAGTCCTTGGGGGGAACGACCACCTTGAGAATGCCATTCTTGAAAACGGCCTTGACCTTCTCTTGCGCGAATTTGTCGGCCGGGACATAATATTTCTGCTTCTCGACGTCCTTCAGCTTGAGTCTGCGCTTGACGTAGCGAACGCCTTCTTCGGGCATGTCTTCGAGTCCGATTCTCGCGGAGAACACCATGTAGTCTCCCTGAAACGTGAGCACGATGTCCTCTTCGTCGAATCCGGCCAGTGCGAACTCGAAAACGATGCTTCGCTCCGGCGTGAGGTAGATGTTCATGGGCGGGAACGAGTATCCGGGATAGTAGTCCGCGTTTTCGTCATTGCCTGCGTCGAATCTCGGGCGATGCTGCCAGTCGCCACCGTCCATGCCGGGGCCGAAGTCTTTCATCTTTTCGCCGAAGTCCTTGGCGGCCTCGAAAACTTCATCGAGAATGGCTCCGATATCGACGTACATTCTATTGTTTTTCATGGCTTCCTCCGCGATAGCGAGGAGATTCCTCCATGCCGACTTGCGACGGCCACTGTAGGAACCCTGTTCGTCCTCCATACGGAGCGGCGTGCAGCCGGCGCCACGACGGCCGCCGACCTTCATGATCAAATTACCGCCGTCCCCGGAAAGGTGCAAGCGGAAACCACGGGGCGGCGAGCGAGTCGGGCGCCGCCTTCGCATTCAATCCATGTCTTCTTCCTCGCCTCGAGCCTGCAGCTCGCGGAGTCGCGCCTTCACACGACGTCGTTCCTCGCCCATGCCGAGTTCGTCGTAGGTATCGGCCAGGTTGAACCAGGCCTCTTCATAATCGGAGCGCAGCGCGACGGCCCTCTCGAAGCAGGTTCGAGCGGCCGAATAGTCCTCGCTCCTGAAGCGGACGACGCCGAGATCGTTCCAGGCTTCGGGGAAATCGGGTCGTATCCGAAGCGCTTGTTCGTAACGCGCGACGGCCGAGGGGAAATCTTCCGCTTCGTAGGCCACGAGTCCGAGGGCGAGAAGAATATCCGGGGCTTCTCCCTCGGCCGCGAAAACGGCCTTCAGGTCCGCGGAGGCCTCGGCGAATCGACCCGCCCTCCTCAGTGCCTCGCCGCGATTATACAGGATGCCCGTATTGCCGGGCTCCAGCTCGAGCGCTTCGCCGAAAGCCCTAATCGCTTCGTCGTAGCGTTCCGATTCGGTGAGTCGCATGCCGCGGGCGTTGAGCGCTCCGGCCGAGGTCTCTTCCCCCGCGCTCGAATTTTCCTTCCCACCCGCGGACATCATTCGATCACCGTCCATCCGTATGCGGGAATTCTGCGTCCGAGCGCACGGCGGGGCTTCGCGTTGTGGTTCAAAACGACTTTGACGCGCGAACCGAGAGCCGTGCGTCGCTCCACCATTTCGACACCGTTTCCGAGGAAACGCGGCTTCATTCCTGCCTCCTTCAGTATTCGTCTGTATATGAGGAAGAGACCGACGGGATCGAGGCTCGTTCCGATATACCATACGCGGCCCCTGCCGTGGGAATTGACGGCAACGCAGGGTGAGCCGTCGTAGAACTTGCGCCTGCCGCGATAGAAAGCGACAGCCTTGGCCGTCGTAGGTTCCAGTATGTCCGCCCATACGCCTGCAGCGGCGGGCAGAAGTCCGATTCGAATTCCCACCTTCCCCTTGTTGAACGATTCGAAACGACGGACTCGAATTCCCGCCATTTCGTCGAATAACCCCGGAAGACTTTCGCTCACGTTCCAGTTTCGCCCGTCGCGCGTCCCGGATCGGTAGCCGAGGATGAGAGTGCCTCCCGCACGCAGCCAAGCGTCGAGCCTGCCCACGAAGGCCGGGTCGGCCATCTGAAAAAGGGGCAGGCTCAGCACTAGGTATGCGTCGAGATCGACGGATTCCACGCTCCTGACGTCCGCGTTGACATTGAACACGACATAGGGCGCGAACCATGTGGCTATTTCCATGTCGTAGCCGACCTGCGCCCAATCGGCGGCCTTCAGGAAGAGTTCTTCGGAGAGATACTGTTCGCGCAGAAGCCGCGCGTTGTCTTTCGAGTACAGAAGACAAGCTTCGCTCTCGAAAGGGGTCGAGGCAAAGCCCCCCAACGCCCTGGAGACGTCGCGGATGTTGTCCCGGAGCGCACGCGAGCGCGGGGTTTCGGCGTCGTCGGTATCGAAAAGGCCGTAGCACAGCTGTTCCTGGCCGTAGGGTGCGGTGCGCCACCTGAAATAGAGTATCCGGTTCACACCGCGTGCGATGGCCTGGTTTGTCCAGAGGGCGACCTGCCGTTCGGGCGGCAAGTGGCCGAGACAGACATGGCCTTGAATGCCCGAGAACTCCTCCATGACCGTGAAAGGCCGGGAGCCGTGCAGGCCGCGGATATAGGATTCGACGAAGCTTTGGAACTGGTACGGATAAGGTTCGTCCTGGTCTCCCCATATCGGATAGTTGTCCCAGCTCGCGAAATCCATCTTCGCCGTCAGCTTTTCCATATCGATTGCGATGGAGAGGGGCGGTGGAAACAGATTCGTCGTGACGAAACAGTCGGGCCCGACCCGGGTCCGCAGAATGTCGATCTGCCACCCCGCGAAGCGCCGCCGATCGCCGGCGATAAGTCCGCCGCCGAAATGTTCGGCGCAGGCCGACACCACGCGGGCGGCCGCCTCCCGATAGGTGGAGCTGTTGAAGCATCCCATTCTGCGCGTGCCGAAATCCCGGACGCGACCCTCGGGCGACACTTGCAGGACGGAGCGGTCGCGATCGACCAGCCAGATCGGGAAGGTCGCGGTCGGCGTTCCGAGAATTGCTTCGATGGAATGCGACGCCAGAAGCTCGATCGCCCGGTCGAAGAGCGAAAAATCGAAGCGTTCCGGCTCCGGCTCTATGATGGGCCAGGCGAATTCCATGATGCGGACGACCTTGATGCCGTATTCGCGCATCCTTTCGACGTCGTGCACCCACCGAGACTCGTCCCACTGTTCTGGATACCAGTCGACTCCGAAGCTCAGGTCCCCGCCCATCGATAAAGCCTCCTACAGCGCAGCCTTGTTCAGGCAATGGTCGAGATAGAAGCTGGCCGCCCCGTCCTCGGGGATCACATCGAGCACGCGTTTGAAATAGTACATCGCTCCCGCGAAATCTTTCTGGTAGTAGGAGAGCATGCCCTGCTCGAAGAACATGTTGGCCTTCATTTTCCGTTCGAAGAGATCGGGCGCGATGCCGTCGAATATTTCGAATACCGAGATCGGCGCAGCCTTGCCTTTCACTCTGACCTTACCGATGAACCGGTACTTGTAGGAACCCGGGTCGTCCAATTCCTTGAAAGCCTGCTCCGATATCGCAAGCGAAATGTTGAAGGCCTTGGTTATCGCCTGCAGTCTCGAAGCGAGGTTGACCGCGTCCGAGATGACCGTGTTCTCCATGCGGTCGCTGACGCCGACGACACCGAGCATGAGATCTCCCGAGTGCACGCCGACTCCCATCGAAATCGGTCTGTAACCCATTTTCGCGCGGTGGCCGTTGTATTCGATGATCTTTCCCTGCATCGCGATCGCGGTGCGGATCGCCTCATCCGGTCCCTTCGGCCCCGGGAAGAGCGCCATGATCGCGTCGCCGATGTACTTGTCGATGAATCCGCCGTTTTCTTTCACGATGGGCACGACGCGCGAGAGGTACGAGTTGATGAAGGCGAAGTTCTCTTCGACCGTGAGCTTTTCGGACAGTTCGGTGAAGGCACGGATGTCCGAGAAAAAAATCGTCATTTCGCGGCGGACATGATCGCCGAGTTTGAGATCCACGACGTCGGTTTTGTTCAGCGCCTCCAGGAATTCCTTTGGTATGAATTTGCTGACCGTCGTGGTCACGGTCGAAACGTAATCGGAGAGCGTTTCGACCGATTCGAAGGTATCGCCCACCTTTTTAACGAGCATGAGCCAAGCTACGAAGGCGAAAATAATGTGGCCCGCAGGCTCGAGAAGAAAAGCGGACACGAAGGAATCGCGAAAAAGCGCGGAAAAGACAATCGAAGCGGCCCAGGGAAGGGCCGCAGGCGCCAGCCAACGGGCATGACGATTTCCCCGGGCGAGGGCGATGAATATGAAGATAAGGAAGAAGAGCGCGAAAAGTCCGGAATACGCGACCTCGACGGCGTAGACCGCGGCGAAGTAGTCGGGCAGAAGGAGAATCGCGGCCGCGAACAGCAGGGGTAGTGCGACGGGGATTCTGCCCGCGAAACGTCGCAATTTCGCGCCGAAAAGCGAATAGAGGAACAATCCGAAAGAGGACATGAGCAATGCGAGGGCGAGAGCGTAGGCGGTCTCCAATGCGGGCGACCCGAAATGCGAGAAGAGGCCGGGAAAGACGAAAGAAAACCTGAACAGATAGAAGAGGGCGCTGGAAATCAGGAAGAGCGCGAAAGCGAGGAATTCCTTGTTTTTCCTCCAGAAGCCGAAAAGGAAAAGCATGAAAAGGCCGCCTAGGGCGAAGAAGGCGATCTCGATCAACGCGATCCCCGCAAGGAGGGCTCTTCGGGCGTCGATGGCGGCGGCTTCACCGAAGAGCGGAACGGCAATGATCGGGCCCGGGGACTCGAGTCTGGGCCCTCCGGGGGGACTCTGCAGGATGATCGAAATGCGATTGGAGGATGTAGAGAAGAACAAAGTCGACGAGGCATCGTCTCGAAGGGACGAATCATACAGAGATTCGCCGTTGACGGATAGCGAAACATAACGCCGCAGCCCAGGTATGGTCAGCGCATAGAGTCTTTTCTGTTCGGGGTCGGAGACTCCGAGGATAAAACGATAGCTCACCGCTCCCGGCGACACGGGCTGTCCGGGCAGGAGTCCCGCGCGAAGGCCCACGTAGATATTTTGGGGAGCCGGGACCGCGTCGGCCGCAGCCTCGTCGACATAGCCGGGATAGAGCATCCATTGTCCGGTCAGGAACATCGGAGGGGAACCTATGCGATAGACAGGGCCCTCTCCTTGTCCGAAGAGATGACCCAGAAATAGTGCAACAAGGGGAAGGATGAAAGCCCAACGAAAAATCCGGTTCCACTTTGAATGAGGAATCCACTTTTTGCTATTCATGCAAGCATTATATGATAATTCGAAATGGAGCGACATAGCTCGTACTTGTCATGCATATTATGCCTCGCTATAATGTCGAAAACAAAATATCGATATATTATTATCTATGGAGGATGTCCATGCCTGTCGCTCAAATTGAGTTCTCGGGGGAACTCATGGATTTCATCGAAGAGTGGAAGGGAAAACCCGGCAACCTCATCATGTTGCTTCACCGTATCCAGGAAGAGTTCGGCTATATTCCTCGAGAGGCCGCCGAGAAACTCTCGAGAATCGTCGGACTCCCGCTCGCCAAGATCTACGGCGTCGTCACTTTTTATCACTTCTTCAAGACGACCAAGCCGGGCAAGCACCGAATAGCGATCTGCCTCGGCACCGCCTGCTACCTCAGGGGCTCGCAGGATCTCATAGATGAGACCCAATCCATTCTCAACATCAAAGGCGACGAGATTACGGACGATGGTCTCTTCAGCATCGACGCCGTCCGTTGTCTGGGCTGCTGCGGTCTTGCGCCGGTGCTTATGATCGACAAAGAGGTGTACGGCAAGGTGAGCAAGGAACAGCTGCCGGAAATCATCGCAAAATATCGCAAAGACTAGACGGTAAGAAGTCGGGGGGCTGGACACGCATCATGCCGTATGCGACTTCATCCTGGACATTGTGCAGAATTCCATCGAGGCGGGAGCGCGTCGCGTATCTCTCGTTCTGGCCGAGGATGACGCGGAAGTGCGAGTCGCGATCGAGGATGACGGCCGAGGTATGAACGCAGAAGAGAGGAGATTGGCGCTCGATCCCTTCCATACGGATGGGACGAAGCACCGGCAGAGAAGAGTCGGACTCGGTATTCCTTTCTTGATTCAAGCTGTCGAACAGGCGGGCGGAAGCTGGTCCATCGATTCGGAGAAAGGGAAAGGCACACGAGTAGGCTTCGCGTTCCCCAAGGGAAGCGTAGATTGTCCGCCGCTCGGTGATGTGCCGGGATTGTTTCTTTCGACTCTCTGCTTCCCCGGAAACTACGAAATGCATATCCGCAGGAAGCGCACGCCGACGAATGGCAATGTCGGCTTGGAATACGAAATCGAACGGAGCGAGATCGCGGAAGCCGTCGGAGGGCTCGAACGCGGCTCGTCGCTGGCTCTTGTGCGCGAGTACTTCGACTCTCAGGAAAATGGCTAGGGCGCAAATGCAATCGGTCGCGAACCGCTTTTATTCGGAAGGAGAGAGACAGATGGGTAAGATGACGCTGGAGCAGTTGCGCAAACTGCGCGACGAAAAAAGACAGGATTTGTCTCGCCGCGAGGTCGAGGGCAAAGAGATACAGATCATCGTGGGAATGGGGACCTGCGGAATTGCGGCAGGAGCGAAGCGGACTTTTGACGCGATCATCGACGCCTTGAAGGAATTCGGTTTGGGCGCGGAAGTCATAGTCCGGCAGACCGGCTGCATGGGACTCTGCTATGTCGAACCGACCGTCGAAGTGGCGGTTCCCGGCATGCCTACGGTCATCTACGGAAAGATGACGTCGGATACCGCCCGGGACCTGGTGCGCAAGCATCTCGTCGAACACAAGCTTCTCGACAGCCACATCTACGACCGGCCGGCGGTCGACATAATCAAGAAGTAGGGACGGAGGAAGCGATGGCATACAAGAACTTCATACTCGTCTGCAGCGGTACCGGCTGCGAGTCGAATAAGTCCGAGGAAATATTCAAATCCCTCCATCAGCAGGCCGAAGCCCAGGGCGTCAAAAACGACGTCCAGATAGTCAAGACCGGCTGTTTCGGCTTTTGCGAAAAGGGCCCCATCGTCAAGGTGCTGCCTCAAGAGTCGTTCTATGTGGAGGTGAAGCCCGAAGACGCCCGGGACATCATCGCCGAGCAAGTCGTGAAGGGGCGCGAGGTCAAGAGGCTCCTGTATAAAAAGGACGGAAAAGCTTCCGGCAATGTGAAGATCGAGGACATCGATTTCTACCAGAAGCAGTTCCGCATCGTTCTACGCAACTGCGGCGTCATCAACCCGGAGAACATAGACGAGTATATCGCCCGCGAAGGTTATGCCGCTCTCGAGAAGGCGCTTTTCTCGATGAGCCCCGACGAGATCGTCGCCGAGCTGAAAACCGCGGGGTTGAGGGGGCGCGGAGGCGCAGGTTTCCCGACCTGGCTCAAGTGGGACCTGACAAAAAAGGCGCCGGGCAGCCTGAAATACGTCATCTGCAACGCGGACGAGGGAGATCCCGGCGCCTATATGGACCGCTCGACGATCGAAGGCGACCCGCATTCCGTCCTCGAGGCGATGGCGATCTGCGGGCACGCAATCGGTTCGAACAAAGGCTATGTGTATATACGCGCCGAGTATCCGTTGGCGATCGAGCGGCTCAAGATAGCCATCAAGCAGGCCACGGAATACGGTCTGCTCGGCGACGACATCCTGGGCTCGGGATTCTCGTTCGACGTTGAGATCCGTCTGGGAGCGGGCGCCTTCGTCTGCGGCGAGGAAACGGCGCTCATGCGCTCGCTCGAAGGCAACCGCGGCATGCCCGTGCCTAAGCCGCCCTTCCCCGCCATATCGGGCCTGTGGAAGAAACCGACCCTGATAAACAACGTCGAAACGCTGGCGAACATCCCGGTCATCCTGAACCGCGGCGGCGCCTGGTTCGCCAAGATCGGCACCGAAAAGAGCCCCGGCACCAAGGTCTTCGCCCTCACCGGCAAGATCAACAATTCCGGCCTCGTCGAGGTTCCGATGGGAACTACGTTGCGTGAAATAATCTACGATATCGGCGGCGGCATTCGAGGGGGGAAGGCCTTCAAGGGTGTGCAGACCGGAGGACCCTCCGGAGGCATCATCACCGCGGAGAGTCTGGACCAGCCGATCACCTACGAGAGCCTCACAGCTCTGGGCTCGATGATGGGCTCGGGCGGCATGATCATCATGGACGAAGACGATTGCGTGGTCGACGTCTCGAAGTTCTATATGGCCTTCTGCGTCGACGAGTCGTGCGGCAAGTGCGCGCCCTGTCGCATCGGCACCAACCAGATGCATTCGATACTGGATAAGATATCGAAGGGCCAAGGTTCCGAAGATGACCTCGCGAAGCTGGAGAAGATCGGCAAAGCCATGACCAAGGCCTCGCTCTGCATGCTCGGCGGATCGGCCGCCAATCCCACGCTTTCGACGGTCAAGCATTTCCGCGACGAGTATCTGGAGCACATCCACGATCACAAGTGCCGAGCGGGCAAGTGCAAGGATCTCGTAGTCTACGAAATCGACGCGGCAAAGTGCATCGGTTGCGGCCTCTGTGCCCGCAAGTGCCCCGTTCCCTGCATCACCGGAGAAAAGAAGCAGCCCCACGTGATAGACGCGGCGCGCTGCATCAAGTGCGGCGAGTGCTACAAGGCTTGCAAGTTCGACGCCGTCATCAAGAAGTGAGATAGGAGAAACCCAGATGGTCAACGCCAAAATAAACGGCATACCTGTGCAAGTGGCCGAGGGTACGACGATCCTCGAAGCCGCGCTCAAGGTCGAAGTCAAGATACCCAAACTTTGTCACAACGATGATCTCGAGCCATGGGCGGCGTGCGGGATCTGCATCGTCAAAAACGGCAAAAGTCCCAAGATGATCCGCTCGTGCTGCACTCCGATCGAGGAAGGCATGGCGATCGTCACGAACGACGCCGAGCTCGTGCAGACGCGCAAGACGGTCATCGAGCTGATTCTTTCCACTCATCCCGACGATTGCCTGGCCTGCCCTCGAAACCAGGAATGCGAGCTCCAGCGTCTCGCCGCCGAGTTCGGCATCCGCGAGCAGCCATTCCCCAAGAGATTGCGCAACATTCCGATCGACGACTCCACCGGCTCCCTCATCCTCAATCCCGATAAATGCGTGCGGTGCGGGCGCTGCGTCAAGGTCTGCCAGGATATGCAGAACGTCTGGGCGATCGAGTTCCTCGGCAGAGGCGAAAAGACGCGCATCGCCCCGGCCGCCGACGTGAAGCTCGGCGAGGGACCCTGCATCAAGTGCGGGCAGTGCTCCGCCCACTGCCCCGTCGGAGCGATCTACGAGAAAGACCAGACCGGCGTCGTGTGGGACGCGCTCATGAAGGAAGGAGTCGAGGCCAAGACCTGTGTCGTGCAGATCGCCCCGGCGGTTCGCGTCGCGCTCGGCGAGGCCTTCGGCATGCCGCCCGGGACGAACCTGACGAAGAAGATATATACGGCCCTGAGACGCATGGGATTCGACGTAATCTTCGACACCAACTTCGCGGCCGACCTCACCATCATGGAAGAAGGCACCGAGTTCGTGAAGCGCTTCGTGCAGGGCGGGAAGAGCGGCGGACCCCTACCTCTGATAACCAGCTGCTGTCCCGCATGGGTCGACTATCTCGAAAAGTATTACGGGGATATGATCCCCAACTTCTCCACCGCCAAGAGCCCCCAGCAGATGATGGGCACGATGATCAAGACCTACTGGGCCCAGAAGGCCGGCATCGATCCCGCGAAGATCTTTTCGGTATCCGTCATGCCCTGCACGGCCAAGAAGTTCGAGAACGGGCGCAACGAAACCATGTTCGCCTCAGGTTTCAAGGACGTGGACGTTTCGATTACGACACGTGAGCTCGCCCGGATGATAAAGCAGGCCGGCATCGACCTTCTCGATCTGCCCGATAGCGAGCCCGATAGTCCCATGGGGCCATACAGCGGCGCCGGCGTCATTTTCGGAGCCACGGGCGGCGTCATGGAGGCTGCGCTTCGAACCGCGTATAGCCTCATCACCGGCGAGGACCTCAAGGATGTCAACTTCACGGGCGTACGCGGCATATCCGGCATCAAAGAGGCGAGCGTTCACATCAAGGGCACCGAAGTGCGCGTCGCAGTGGCCCATCAGATGGGCAACATCGCTCAGGTGCTCGAAATGGTCCGCAAGGCCAAGGCCGAGGGTAAGGAAACGCCCTGGCACTTCATCGAAGTGATGGCTTGCCGCGGCGGCTGCATCGGCGGCGGCGGCCAGCCGTATGGCGCGACGGACGAAGTTCGCAAACAGCGCATCCGCGGCATCTACGACGACGATGAAAACGCGGAATACCGCTGTTCGCATCAGAATCCCTTCATCAAGCAGGTATACGCGGAGTTCCTGCAGGAGCCGGGCAGCCACAAGGCGCATGAGCTTTTGCACACGCACTATACGGCGCGCGATCTGTACTTGAAGTAGTACCGAAAAACAAAGCCTTCCCGGGATAGCCAGTGGAGGAGATCGGAGCAGCGCGCGAAGAATCAAACCGCAGAGACGCCGAGGCGACCATAAGCTTCAATTGACCATTTTTTGTACCTCGGCGTCTCTGCGCTCTGTCGTTGCGAAGGACCGCTTCCTATTTGGCCGTGAGTCGGGCGCGCTCGATGGCTTCGAGATCGAGACGTTTCAGCTTCTTCCGGAAATTGGTCGAGTCGTCCGCGATGATCTGATCGAGGTAGGCCATCTGGCGGCCGACCGCTTCGCGGTAGAGGTCGCGGTCGATTCCGTAGCGGCGGGCGAAATGGGCCCGCGCGCGCCAGGACGCCTCTCCGAGGGGGCCGTCGAGCCTTTCGCGGGTCGATTCGTAGAACGCTGCGGTTTTGCGCAGAATGTCGAAGGCCGTGCGGTAAGCCTGGATGCCCGCCTCCTGAAATTCGTAGTACAGAAAGAGAAGCTTTTCCAGATATTTGCGATCGGCCATCTGCCCGAGTATATCCGCGGCGGCCAAGATGGCCGCCGCTCTGCGCTCGGCATCCCCGAGAAATCGCAGCCCCGCCCATTCTTTGGCCAGATCCGTGCCGAGAATGATCCGACCGATGCGCTCCGCTCGTTCGATCTCGAAACCCAGCGTTTTCGCGTAGCGGAGAACGAAAGCCGCAGAACGGTCGACATGGATTTTCGTGTACTTGGCACCGGTACCTTCCGTATCGCCTGCTTCCTGTATATAGCCGACATCGTGGAAAAGGGCAGCGACGAGTATATCTGCAAAGTCCGCGGCATGGAGCGATATTCCGTCGATGATGCAACCGTCGGCCAGACGGGCGGCGGCCGAGAATACCTCCAGGCTGTGGAAGTAATCGTGGTATTCGGTGGTGCACCGGCGATAGCCGGGGAATTTGCCCTGAAAAATTCTGTTCGTAATACGGATCGAGCGTGCCACGTCCGAGAATGAGGCCGAAGGGAAGTCCGCTTTGAACAGTTGCCGCACGAATGCGTTCACCGCCCGCGGTCGGCGGTGATCGAGCAAGTCCGACAATTGAAGAGCGCGTGACGACAGCCTTTTTTCCATATCGTGGCCTTTCTTGTGATTACTCGGGGCTAGCCCGAATCGATATGATATCTCACTATTCCAATGGTGTCACAGAGATTCTTGGAAGCCTCCGCCCGATCACGTCCATTCGGGTCCGCGGCGCCCCCGTTTCGCTTCGGCGCGGACGCGTTTGGATGCCAGGCGGCGTTCTTTGGACGCACGCGTCGGCCGGGTGGGTCGACGCGGCTTCGGAATTCGCGCCGCCTCCGACACGAGAGCGATCAGGCGGGCGAGTGCGGCGTCGCGGTTGCGGCCCTGGTCCCGTTCGCCGTCCGCCATGACCATGAGCTCGTCGTTGGCCGTCAGTCTACCCGAAAGACGTTCTCGAACCAGGTCGATCTCCTGCGCGGAAAGTCCCAGCACGCGACTTAAGGCGATACGGACGATCGCTTTGCTGTTCACCTTGTTGACATTCTGGCCGCCCGGGCCTCCGGAACGGGCGAAGTCGATGTCCGCCCCGGCTAAAATGGAGCTTCGAAGCAAAACTCCGTTCATATTATACCCGGCATGGTCAATCTCGCCATGGAGAACCGGCGGTCGCGGTGCGATCCGGCAGAGGGGCGCGACGGTCGAGGGACAGGATGGTATCCGAGACGATGCCGAGCCCGCCGCCGTTTCGAAGTTCGGCGAGGCTCAGCGTGACCACATCGCCCCGGCGGAGATCGAAAAAACCCATGGCTCTCGCGTGCGAATCTTCTCTGGCCGCCGAAACACTGGTCAGTCTGCCGTCCGCGCAGAGAAAAAAGCGCAGGCGCCCGGCCTTGTTGAGCAGCGCGTCGGATACGACCCGGGCTTCGATGATATGGTCGGGCCTCGTTTTGCCGCCGGAGGAGGGGGCTCTCGGGTCCGGGGCGCCGCTTGATTCATGACCGCTGCCTGCCATATCGCGAATGCCCGGGACTTTTGCGCGCAGGGCGAACCACGTGCATTTCACCGACTGTCGATCGAGGCCCGCGGCCGATGCGAGCGAGGCAACGGGTTCCGGCGGAGACCAGGGAGTGTCGAGGTGACAGGTCCTCGTCGGGCCTGCGGCCAGTGCCGGACAGGGATAGGAGCCGGGGCAGGGCGCGAGGATCCCGTATCCGGCAGCCGCGAGCCCGTCCCTGAGGGCCAGAGTCTCTCTGCCCGGCGCAAGCGCGGCCGGCTCCACGACGAGGAGAAGCCCTTCGGGGGAAAGAAGGGCGGCGATCCGCTCCAGCAGCACGCGACGGCGTTCCAGGCGGTCGGGCTCGTCTTTCCAGATTTCATTGAGCGCGTGCGCGACGACTATGAACTCGTAGGGCCCCGCCGGAAGAGAGTCGGCGGATTGGATATCCCGATTATGAAAAGATATGCTGGGGGAGGGCCCCGCGCGGTTTCCCGAATCGGCGATCAAAAGGTCTTCGGCCAGATCGAGCGCGCGGCTGCTGGCATCCACGAGCACGAGGTCCCGCGCACCGAAATCGATCAGCGCGGCCGCCGCCGGACCCGGACCGCAACCCACATCGAGGATGCGTCCGGGGACATTCGGAAGGAAGGGCCTGAGCTCTTCGAGGAGGAGGGAGATTTGCATATATGATACCGGCCAATAATATAGCAGATAGGCACCGAGCAAAGCTTTCTTTTCCATATATCGCGAACCGGCGAGGTCCCGTCCGCCGGTGAGTCCGCGCTGCAGCGAAAGCAGTGTCCCGGCGGCGACCTCGAGTTCATCCGCAGTGAGGATCGATTCTCGAGAAGACCGTCGCGAGGATCGCGGCCGCTGCAATTCTCGCGACGAAAGGGATCGCGGCATCGCTTGCTCCGCTCCAGGCTGCGGTTGATCCCTGCGCCAGGCGGCGATGAGACAGGGAAGCCGCAGAGCCAGCTTCTCGGAGGGCCAAGCAGCGATATCCGTCGCTTTCACGGTGAACAGTATGACGTGTTTATCGTTCAGGGGACAAGCCTTCCTTCGCGCACCGGTTGACGACTGTCTCCCTGTCCGGTTACCGTGGCCTGGGTTTCTCCCGCCATCCGCTCCATCGAATGCGTCGGTCACCCAAGGAGAATCAGATGAAACGCATGCCCGCCATAATCATCGCCGGTGCCATTCTGGCCGCTTCCTGTATTGTCGCCTTCGCCCAGACGAACGCGACGCCCGCCACAAAAGCCGCGCCGGCCGCCGAGGCGACCGCTGCCGCACCGGCTCCCGCCTCGACCGTCGCTCCCGATCCGCTCGCCGGCTATTCCGGCGCGACGCAGGCGTGTCGGCAGGCGCTCCAGAAGGCAATGGCCCTCAAGGAAGAAGGGAAATGGCGTTCGGCGTACGATGTCCTCGCGGCCTTCGATCCCGATAACAAAGACCCCTACGCTCTGGCCATGAAAACGAACCTCTGCATCGACGGCTTCGTGCAGACGGGTCAGTTCCAGTCTTTCGCGCTCAAGGATCTCGCCAAGGGTGAAACGCTCGACGAGCTTCGCCAGAACCCCGGCGATGCCGCGACATTCGCCTTCGACCCGCCTGCTCTAGCGGCGGCACTCTCATCCAAGGGCGCCGCGCTCCCTCCGGTGCTCTCGAAGGTGCTGGGCGATTATTACTATATAGCCCAGGTGAACTTTTCGGGTCACTGGATAATGAGCGACGACGAAGCCTATCAAAAAAGCCTGGAACAGTATCAGGCCGCATACGCGGGCGGCGTCTTCGATTCTGATAGCCTCCAGAATTTGGGCGAGCTTCTCATGCGTGCCGGCCAGCCGGCCGCGGCCGCCCCCATATTCCAGAAATCGCTTTCTCTCAATCCTTCCAATCCCACTGCACGATACAACTATGCCATTTGCCTGATCCAGCAGGGCGATAGAAAGGGAGCCCTCGATCAGCTCGACGCCGCGGCAGATCTATTCGAAGAGCCCCAGGCCAAGCTTCAGACCCTCAGCCTTGCCGCCCATACTTCAGCCGATCTGGACGACGCGGCGAGAACGGAAGCCTATCTGAAAAAGATCGAATCGTTCGATCCCGAAGGGCCGAACGCCAGCCTGCTCCGTCACGAGCTGGCCGTGACCCACAAGAATCAGTCGGCCGCAAACGCCGCCGCGGACGCGCTCATGGTTCATTTCTCCTCCAATCCCGGCGTGGTTCGCGCGATAATCTCGGTTTGGTACGCCAACGGTGGCGCCGTCGATGCTCGAGCATTTCTCGAAAGAAGCATCACTCGGACGCAGGACGACAAGAGCCTGGGTACCCTTCAGTTCTACCTCGGCATTCTGCTGGTGCAGGGAAGCCCCTCGGGAGCCGACCGCACCGCGGCGCTGGCCGTCCTCGATCAAGCCACGGCTCATATGAAGAAGGTTTTGCCGCCCGACGATAATTTCTTTGCCATCGTCGAACAGGTGAAAGGCGAGATTACGCAGGCGGCTGCCGGCCCCCCGACGCCGGAACAATCCGCTGCACCGGCCGGTCCGACGGCGCCGGGTGGACCGGCCCCGCAGGCGGCTGCGCCCGCCGACTCGGCCTCCAAATCCGACCAGAAATAGACTTGGCAAACACGTCCACCATTGGACGAACAAACGCTCGGCACAAAAGGAGTCAGCATGGCCGATTGCGAATGCCTTCCCAAGTGTCCATTTTTCAACGACAGGATGGCCGGAATGCCGGCCATGGCGTCGATGATGAAGACACGCTATTGCAAGGGCGATAGCACCGAATGCGCCCGTCACATGATCTTCAGCACCTTGGGCGGGGCCAAGGTGCCCGCGGATCTGTTCCCATCCCAGGTCGATAGGGCCCGAAGGCTGGTTTCCGAGACGCCCAAGGCCTGATGAAGTAATACATCGCCCTCAAAGATAGTTGTGAGGTATGCGGGCTAATCCTCTGCCCAGTAGTCCACCACGCAGGCTTTCTCCAGGTTGGGATCCAAGAACTCCTTGCAGAAGTATTGGTGGTCCGGATGCGGCAGATAGGCATCCCTGTCTTCCGGCTTGGCGAAGGTGACGATGAAACAATGTGTATAGCCCTCGTTCAAGCCTTCCGGGCTGGAGTTGGTCCCCCACTCATAGCCGATGACGAACGGAAGCTTGTTCTTCAAATCGCGGAAGGCGTTTTCGATCGCATGCACCGTTTCTGCGCTTGTCTTATCGAAAAACTTGAATAGTACGACATGCCGGTAGACTCTTTTTCCCCTGTCCACTTCGTCCTCCCCTGGATCTTCTCGATTCGAGCCCGCATTCTTGCCGCTCGTTTCCATCCTAGCGCGATCGAGCATCAAGTCAATCTCGCGGCCCAGGAATCTTCATCGAAGCTTCCCATTCCAAGGACCCGGCGGATCCTCGGTCCGTATTGCCGTGACACCCCTTCCATAAGTAGCTTCGGTAATATGATTCAAAGCGCTGCCCAGAGCGGCGCCGAGAAACAGGGGGACACATCATGCCTAAGGAAGGCGAAAAGGCACCGGATTTCGAGCTTGTTTCCGACGACGGAACGAAGGTAAAGCTTTCGTCCCTGCGAGGCAAGACCGTCGTGCTCTACTTCTACCCCAAAGACGATACGCCGGGATGCACGGCGGAGGCCTGTTCCTTCCGCGATTCCTGGGCCGCGGTGGAGGCATCCGGCGCGCTCGTGTTCGGGATCAGCCCGGATTCGGCCGCGTCGCACAGTGAGTTCAAGGGAAAATACTCGCTTCCCTTCGCTCTGCTCGCGGACCAGGACAAGGCCGTGCTCAAGGCCTACGGCGCTTTCGGAAAGAAGGTGATGTACGGCAAAGAGGTCGAGGGGGTCATCCGCTCGACCTTCATCGTCGGACCCGATGGACTCGTACGGAAGGCCTTCCCGAAGGTGAAGCCCGAGGGCCACGCGGCTGAAGTTCTGGCCGCGCTCGACGGCCTGCGAAGGTAATTTGAGGTCGTCCCGCGGAACACGCTCGCCGGAATCCGCGGCCTCGACGGGATCCCGAAGTTTTATTTTTTCGTAAATGGACAAGTGAAACACATGGATGACGGACAGCTCTAAGCCGAGACGGAATGCAACGCAAGAAGAATCACCCGTTGTCGCCACGCGGGTTTCGGTGCTAGGCTCTGTTGCGCCGGCTATCGGTCTGGGAAGGGTTGGCGCATGGCACATGGATCGGTCGAATCCGGAAATGGCTCCTACCGTTGGGTGATGCTGTTCATGATCTTCCTCATGAACACGGTTTTCAACTTCATGATTTTCCAGCTGGGAGGCCTGGCGGGCAGGCTCATGCCCGCCAGGCACATCGGCCCAGGTCAGCTGGCGATGGTCCTCTCCGTCCCCTTCCTGGCCAACGCCATTCTCGGCATCCCCGCCGGGGCTGCGGCCGATCGCTTCGGAGCCAGGCGAGTCGTGATTGTCGGTTCGGTCATGACCGCCGTCTGCGGCTTCGGCAGGATAGGAGCGACAAGCTTCGGTGCTCTCCTCGCCTGGATGTTCGTCCTCGGGATCGGTCCGGCTCTGCTCAACGCGAATGCCGCCAAGATACTGGGCGCATGGTTTTCGCCCTCTCGGATGGGGATGGCGATGGGAGTGTACATCGCCGGCGCGAACGCTGGCATCACCATCGCTCTGGCGACATCCGCTCTTTTCCCTTCCATTCGTACGGCCTTCGTCGCCTCCGCCTCGGTGGCCGCCGGGGCCATGGCGCTCTGGGCGCTGTTCGGCAAGTCGAAGCCGGCCGGAGCGCCCGAACCGGAGGTCCAACCGATCGCCAGATCCCTGACCGTGGCTCTCAGGAGCGGAAACGTATGGATCGGGGCGGTCGCCATGTTCTTTTTCATGGGGACCTTCGTCACCCAGAACGGCTTCTTGACCAATGCGCTGAGCGAGGGCAAGGGCATGGGTCCGGAGACGGCGGGCCTGATCGCGTCCGCGCTTTCGCTGGCTTTCATCGCGGGTACGATCGTGGGGCCGATAATCTCGACGAAGGCAGGATTCATGAAACCCTTCCTGGCTCCCGCCGCCCTCCTCGCCGCGATCTCGTCATACCTGGCCTGGGTCCTGCCTCTCGGTCCTCTCACCGTGCTTGTCCTGATAGTCGCCGGACTTGCGCTGGGCACCTCGGTCCCGCTCGTCATGTCCCTTCCGGTGCTGCTTCCGGAAATCGGACCCGCCTTCGCGGGCAGCGCAGGGGGAGTGATCAGCACCTTCCAGATGGCCGGCGCCTTTTTCATCTCGTCCTATATCATCCTCCCCTTGGCGGGCGGCAGCCTTGACCGCGTGTTCCTGTACATCGGCCTGGGTTATTTCATCTTCGCTCTCGTAACCTCACTGATCCCCGAACTCGGCCGGAAAGCGCTCGCCGGGAGGGAGCGGGCGGCGAGTCCGTGACGACGGAAACAAGGCGGCGAACGAGAGGATCTCTCGAGTTTCCGGCTCTCGGAATCCACTCGAGAGCTATCTAGATATCCCCTGAGAGTCTTTCCTGCGCTTCAGTCATTATTTATCTCGTAAAGTTAATTTCTCATCCTTCGATGTCGATCCGAAGGAAAGAGGAGGAGGGCGAAGATGATGAAGCGCATGGGAACTCGGGACGGCGGTCGCCTGACGCTCGCTTTCCTCGTTCCGGTAAGTCTTCCGTCCTAAAGGTGGAAGATCGCGGCTTGCGTCGGCCGGACTCTCACAAGCTCTTCACGCATGGCGCGCCGGGCTTGTGACGTTCCTCGATCTCGTCGATCAGGAGGGAACAGGCCTCGCTTCCGGCACACTTCCCCTAGTCGGCGACGAGCCCGGCGGTCTCTTGGATTACGAAATCTTGTCGGCCATCTGCCATCACGGCAATTTTCGCAACGGGAAGTGCGTAGTGGCCCGATTCATAATCCCCGATATGATTATCGGGGGGACCTGTAAAGCAGTATCTTATGAGAGCATAATACCAAGGAGGGGCCGGCCCCATGACCATAAGCCCTCCATATACTTCCATGTATAAGGGGGAAAACGATGAGCGAGCTTCGTGTCTGGCCGGCAGGCCATGTTTTCGGGATTGACAGACTGACGATCGAGCATCAGGGGAAAATAACGATTTACGGAACCGGGTCCCATCCGGAAACCGGAACCGTGTCGGATGCCGAGAGACTTCTCAAGCTGCTTGGCGAAGCTGTGGAGGTTGCCAAGAAACAGGAAGTCTAAGAGGGTTTGCGCCGCGATAGAGCGCCGTTCATGTTTTTGTCATATGCCGCCGCGACGGGCTCGGAATACGGATTGCAACGTCAGCTTCGGCTTTGCTTTTACCTCTTTCGCTTCATGCTCGATCATTCTCAAGACTTCATCGACAGTAGCCCAATCCCATTTCCTTTCGTGGGCACGATTGCGTCGCGGCCATGACCCGCGGACGGCCTCATTCTCCGACGAGCCCGCGAACGCGTCCTATGAAGTCCTGTTTATCCATTTTCCCGGCGAACTCCAGCAGCAATGCCTCGAGCAACTTGATCCGGCTTTTCTCTTCCCGCGCCGCGGCATCGATGCGGTGTTTCCCCCACACGACATCGTCGTCGAGGAAGCTCTGGATCGGCCCGTATCGGGGTGAAAAGTTCAGGGAAGCGAGCTCGTCCTCGAGGTCCTGAGCCTGCTCTTTGAGAGCCGAGAGATACACTTTGAGTTTTTCCTCGGGCAGGGGCCCCGAATTCGACGATTCGCGGTCGACCCATTCGTTTTCGATGCGGAGCAGGGTGTGGATGTCGGCCGCCTCGTAGGCGGCCGTCACCTCTTTCATGAGTTTCTCTTTTTCATCCTTCGCCGACTCGTCGCGTTCGGCGTCGGGATGGAGTATTTTCGCGAGGGAGAGGTAGAGCGAGCGCAGGCTCTTCTTCGCGAATTCCTCGGCCTGCCGCTCGCGTTCTTCTTTCGCGAGTTGCTTTTGGGTCTTCTTCCGCTGCGTATGCCCCTCATCGGCTTGGGCATTTCGCATGGCTTCCTCCAGCACCTCGCCTATCGCCTCCGGTCCCCTGCGCAGGATTTCCCCGTCTATGTCGATGCCGAAATGGTCGCGAATCGCCTCGCTCAGGGCCTCGGTCATCTCGCTTTCCTGCTGCTCGAGTTCCTCGTCGAAACTCGTATCGTTCCAGCGGCTGAAGAGCTCCTGGGCCTCTTTTTCGGGCGGAGACTGACTGAATGCGTGGTCGAGCAATCCGATGATGGCCTCCCCCACCGTTTCACGCTGGCGCGGGCCGAGCTTGAAGCCATTGGCGCGAACTTCGAGGGAGAAGGCGAGTCGAGTCTGGAGACCGGCTACCTTGCCTTCCACCGGAGCGAGCTTCCCCCCCAATACGCCAGGAGCTCGTTGTAGACCCTCGTCCTGTCGTCGATATTGCGGCGGAGGCCCTCGATCTTCCGAGTCTGGGCGTTGAACTTCTTCTGTAGAGGCGAGAACTCACCCGATTCGGAGGCTCCGACGCGCACCATCGCCGTCGCATCCTCCGGCGGCTCTATGGGCATGTCCTCGAATAGACTCTGTTGCTTGGCGTCCCTCGGCTTCATTGTCACAGCCGGAAGTATTTCCGAATCCTCGGAGTTGGACAAGTCCGTATGGTCTCCGTCGCCGACAGCGAGGCCTTCATGGACCGCATAGCGTCTGTAAGACACTTCGTGTCTTGACGCCTTCCGAAAAAGCTGAGCCTCACTACGAGGGGCCGGATCTCCCCGGGGGAAGGCCTTTGGCATGAACTCAAGGACCAGGCAAATGCCGGGTCAACTGGACCCGTCATTTGCCTGGTCGCCTCCGGAGGCTCCAGTTGCGGAGGAGGAATTCTTCAGTGGTCGCGGAGGAATTTACCACTGATCAAGTCGGCCGCGACCACTGATGAAATCTCTCTCGACCACTGGTAAATTCCTCCGCGACCAGTGGTAAATTCCTCCGTTTTCAACTGATCAAATTAATTCCGACAATGGGTGTAATATTTCAGTATCCCCGGTGGGATGCTAACGTATACCACAGGGCATGGATGAGGTATCTATTCCTGTGAAGGAGTCCTGATTCGTGGATCGGGGAATGATGCACCAATATGGAAGATATTTGAAGGCATTGGCTTATGTGCCTAAGAAATCCGAACTTTTCCAGACCCTTTTCGCAATATACTAATACCTGCGATAGCAGCCTGTCGGATTTTTCTCAAATAGGAATTTGCCATTTTGGGAGGATCGAGTAGTCTCGCTGCATGAGCGCGCAGTTCGAGGATCAAGGCCAACGCGAGCAAACACGCGGAAGAGATGATCCGACAGGCTGCTTACTTTGAGCCCGCGCTTGGATCTTCAGTCCCTTCTCGAAATTCCATAGGCATCGAACTATCCCCCCGACAATAAATGTTTCGTATATTGAAGTTATTCTCTATGTGAGGCTCTTTCAAAATTACCAGGAGGTAATGCCGTGGTCTATCTAATTCGCAATACGCGCGTCGCGCGCGACTGGGAGAAAATGGAGGGCGCGGCCCGCGCCTTGACGGCGTACTGGGCCAAGCAGCCCCAGGTCAAGAGCGTGGAAGTCTGGAGCAATATCACAGGACGCCAGGACGAATACCAGTTCGTCGTGAAATTCGATTCCCTTGCGGACGAGGAGCAGTTCGCGCTGAAGCTGTGGGACGATAAGGGATACGAGAGCGTCATGAGACAGTTCATGGAGGTGTTCGAGCTCCAGGACGATCTGCTGAAGCGCAGCTTGACCTGAGCCCGAAGCTCAGGGCGCGAGGAAATCCTGGACCGCGGCGATGTCCGCCGGCCGTATGGAATGCCCCGAGCCCGGGTGCAGGAGGAGGCTGGTATCGGCTCCGAGCTCCCTGAAGTGCTCCGCTGTCCTTCGCACCGCCGCCGCGGGTATGAAGGGATCCTCCTCATGGGAGCCCAGGTACACGCGCAGGGACGATCGCGCCGGAGGATCGGATCGCTCGACCTCCGGCGGTCCTATCAGGGCGCCTGAGAGTCCGAACACCGCCTCGACGAGATCGGGATTCCGGGCTGCCGTCTCCAGGGCGAGGCAGGCTCCCTGGGAGAAGCCCAAAATAGCCAGTCTCGCCGCCCCGCGGTCTCTCATTTCTTCCAAGACGGCCTTGACCGCATCGAGTGCGGAGCCGAGCCAAGGCTCGTTCGAGGCCGAGGGCGCCAGGAAGTCGGCCGGGAACCACTCGCGCCCGGCCGCGCTCGGCGCGACGAAGGCCCACGATCGGGGATCGAGGTGCTTTGCGAAGCCGAGGATTTCCCGCGAGCTCCCGCGCCGGCCGTGGAGGAGAAGGAGCACTCCCTTCGCCCCTTCGAGCTCGGTGCCCGCGAATTCGACGTCGATGCCGCGATGCGGCCCGTCGATTTTTTCGAGATATGGCAAAGTCATGGAACTAGTATACCGATGAGCGGATAGAGTTTCATGTCGATCGAACTCTTCGCTTCTTGAGCCGGGCGGTCCCGCGCCGATTATCATTGCCGAGGTATTGGTATACTCTGGAACTCATGGATGATTGCATATTCTGCAAGATAGCCCGAGGCGAGATCCCCTCGCGAAAGATCCACGAGGACGACGAAATCCTCGCGTTCCACGACATCTCCCCCAAGGCTCCCGTGCACTTCCTCGTGATCCCCAAGAGGCACATCGCCAACCTCATGGAACTCGAGAGCGCGGACTCGGCCCTCGTGGGGCGCCTCCTGTACAAGGCCCAGGAGCTGGCTCGCCTTCTCGGCTGCGCCGAGAAGGGCGCACGCTTCGTCTTCAACTGCAAATCCGATGGGGGCCAGACGGTAAACCACGTCCACCTCCATGTCCTGGGCGGCCGCATCATGGGCTGGCCCCCGGGCTGATCGCTCGAATACGGATTCCTAGAGGTTTTCCTCCATCTCGATTTTATAGATGCCGGAGAGCTCGCGGAGAGCCTTGTAAAACCGAGGTATGCTGATCGTCACGGGGAACTTGACCAGAAGGTTGACCTTGACCCTTTCTCTACGCAGTTCCTGGATCACGTTGATGGTCTGAACTTTGATTCCATAGTCGCCGGCGATTCGCAGGACCCTCTTGGTATCGACCGCAGTGTCGGCAAAAAAGAGATTGATCGTCTTGATCCGCTCTGCCGGGAAAAAGCGACGTTCCAAAGTCTCGAGAAAAACCAAGGCGACCAGAATGAGACCGACCGCGATCGCTGCAGGTGCGAAGAGCCCCGCGCCGATCGCGAGGCCGACGGCCGATGCGGCCCAGATGGACGCAGCCGTCGTGATTCCCTTGATGTTGTTTCCGAGCCTGAGCACCGCGGCAGCGCCCAGAAAGCCGATGCCGGAAACGACTTGCGCCGCGACGCGAGAGGGATCGAGCGCGACATTGCTTCTGCCCAGGATGTCCGCGAATCCGAAGGCCGACACGAGCATGATCAAGGTGGCGCCGACACTGACGAGGATATGCGTGCGCAGCCCCGCGGGCTGCCGGCCTATCTCCCGTTCGAGTCCGATCAATCCGCCGGCGATAAAGCTGAGAACGAGGCGAATGATCGCCGTTTCGAGCGTAACGTCGGTTTTCATGAAGAGACTTTGAGCCCAGGACACGGCAGTCCTCCTTGTGAATAGAGCCCGTAAATTGGGCATTTGAGCACGGGTTCGAACATGGGCGCTTGCATCATTGCCGGCGATCGTTTTGCCCGATCCTGTCGCCGTTCCCCGGCTTCTCGCCGCGTTGCCTGATCATGAATAGAAACCCTTTGGTTTTCTTTCCCTGGAGAACCGTCTCGACCTCGACGCGCATGCCTATATCCGCCAGATTGATTTCCGTGACGGCGCCCATGACGACCCATTTCTTCAGGGCTTTGGCTTTCTTGTACCGATCGTTGAGCTCGAAGGCCGTTCTGAGCGTGTCGATCGGGACTTCGATTTCCCAATAGCTTCGCGATTTGCCCTTTGGCCGTCCTTCAAGCAGCATCTCGAAAATCCTGTGGCTGTATTTCCCTTCGAGACGCATGTAGGCATCGAGAGGTGCCAGCAGGGATCGCTTGCGCAGATCGAGGACGAGGCGCTTCAGCAGCGGCTGAACGCGAAAGATATAACAGTCCGCGGAGGGATCGCGCTCGATAGAGGAAAACCACGAAGCGAGGAACCAGCCGCCGTCCCCTCGGGGAAGCGCGACGGGGCGCTTCGATAATTTGCGACAGATGTCGCCGAGACGCTCGTCGGTCCCTTCTCCGCGCAGCATAAGGGAATCAGACAGGTCCGTGGAGGTGAAAGAGTAGGATCTGAGCTCGGCATCGCCGAAACGCGCCTTCGAATACACGAGCATTACGAGCTTTCGCTCCGCCGCCGGAAGAGAGCGGAGGGCGCTCAGAAGCTCGGCATCGGGATCGCGGCTCTCGACCGCCTCCTCTGATTCGTTCATGGAACAATAGTAGTTAAATGGTATAGAACTGTCAATATTGTTTTATACCGATACATTAGGCGCGCCAGTACCGTCCGTTCTCCGTGTGGCTTTGAAGGCCCAGAATCAGGCTCTCGCCCAGGAGGGCGAACTTGTCCGCGTCCTGTTGGGTCCTCTGGTAGGTCGACAGGAAGTGGTTGATAAGAACGTCGCCGTTGCTGAAGAGTCCACCGAAGCTGAAGGTGCAGATGAGCTTCCCATGCGCGATCGATTCCTGCAGGCAGCGCTCGTAGTCTCCATCGAAGCTTTCCAGGCAAGACATGGTGGCGTGCTCCAGGGGCCGGTCGATCCTCTTCGGGTTTTCCAGATCGTCCATCGTCAGGCAGGCCTTCTGCAGGAAATTGTTCAGGCCCTGGATTCGACTCCGCGGGTTGTTCAGCTCGTCGAGGGCATGGACCGCGAGGATGCCCCGACGGGCGGAGAGGGGGTTGGAGATCGAGGGATTGTTGTCCGTCTGCCCGATGCACACCAGAATCCGATTCCCCCAGGTGCCCGATTCCGGGCGCGCCCGGACCTCGGGCGGCAGATTGGCGCGATCCGTGACGATGGCCTCGAGAGACTCGCGCTGCGACTGAGCCTGGGCATCGACGGAGCTGCTCTTTCCCTGCATGGCCGACATCAGGGGCAGGAAGTTCTTGAGCTGACTTTTTTCGGAGCCGATGATTTTCTGGCTCTCTTGCTGCAGCCCGAGCATCTCCTGGGCGACCACGCCGAAGCCGCGCCCGTAGGCGCCGGCATGGGCCGCCTCGATGCGTCCGTTCATGCTCAAGAGGCTCAAGCGGGAAGATATCTCGTCGATGCTTTCGACCGCTTCGGACACGAACTTGCGGATCCCCTCTATCTGACTCAGGTCGTCTTTGAGCGCCTGAGCCTTCTGCAATTCGACCGAGGACGCGGCGTTGACCGATTCGACCTGATTCGCGACAAGGTCCTGGGCGTCGACCTCGATCCGGAAACTGTCCTTCAACTCGTGGCTTATGGACTTCACCGACTGAATGGCATCGAGCATGGCCTTGTACGATCGGGCGATCTCCTTCAGAGTGGTGAAGGCCTTCGTCACCGTGTCGGAGAGCTGGATAGTGCTCTCGGTCTGCTGGGTGAGTCGCTTGAGGTAGGACTCGTGAATCGATAAAGAAATACCCTTTGTGCGCTCGACCGCGGCCTTCAGGGCGGTATTCGCGGCTTCCACCACCCGGTATTCCTGCCGGCTTCCCATGCTTTCCCCGCGACGCCATACTCGACGATGGAGATCGGAGACAAGTCGAGGTATAGTCGATTGCAGGCCGGGCACGAGGAGTCCGCGGGATGTGTACTGCGAGATTGTTCGTCGGATTGCTGCTGTTTATCCTGCCCTTCGCTCTTTCCGCACAGACGGGCACGCTCGTCTACTCCACCAACCCGCAGTATCCGCCCTATGACTGGGCCGTCGGCGATTCCGCGTTCGCCGGCGCCAGTGTCGAACTCCTGGCGCTCTGCCTGCCTCCGGGAGTCGAGGCCCGGCCGATGGTCGTCCCTTGGAAACGCGCCCAGGAAATGGCGAAGCAGGGACGGCTAGATCTCCTTCTCAGTCTCCGGATTACACCCGAGCGTTCGGCTTATCTCGAGTTCACGACACATCGGGCCTTCCCGAACCCCATCGTCGTCTTCGTGCGCTCCGGAAGCCCCATCTCGCTCCGGTCCTGGTCCGATCTCAAGCCGTATATCGGTGGCGTCAGCTTAGGAGATACCTTCGGGGCCGGGTTCGACGAGTACTGGCGCGCCGAACTCAAGGTCGACGAGGCGCCCACGATGGTCGAGAATTTCCGCAAGCTCGACGCGGGGAGGATAGACTGGTTCGTCTCGGGGCTTTATCTCGGGAAGGCCTATCTCGCGACACATAGGACGCGACACAAGATCGTCGCTCTCGATCCTCCGATCTCGACCGGCAGCATCTATTTCGGCTTTTCGAAGCTTTCCCGCTGGTCGTCGCTCGTTCCCGAAGTGAGCCGGCGCCTCGAGGAACTCGACCGTGCCGGCGTCCCCGAACGCCTGATCCAAAAATACCTCGAGCGGGCGAAGGCTGCGCCTTCCGACGGTATTCCCGGCGAATGATGGGGATCATGTCGTTTCGTCGCGCGCAATTTGCGGTGCGATGGATCACCGGGGGATTGGCCGCACGGCTTCTCGTCGTCTGTCTCGGCCTCTATATCTTCGTCGCCGCGCTCGTAACCCTCGTCGAGGCCGCGCTGGTATCGCAGCAGTCGCGAAGCGAGGTAGATGCACAGATCGATACCCTCGCCGCGACCTTCGCTCCGCCGATCGCTCAGGCGCTCTGGAACTTCGACGAATCCCAATTGGATATCCTCCTCAATGTCCTGGCCAAAGTCCCCACCGTCGGAAGGATCCGCCTGCGCACGACCGAAGGCGGATCCTACGAGATTTCCGGGACCGCGCGAGGGGCGATCGCCGGCGAGAATGAGGTTGCGACGCATTTCCCCCTCGGTCCGCCGCGAGTTTTTCCGATCACCCATGCGAACATGAGAGGCACCGATACTCTCGGTCGCCTGACCATCGAGCCTTCCCTTCTGGCTGCCCGGCGGTTGGTCGAAAGCACGGTCGGGATGGGAGTCGTCCACACCCTCGTCGTGGTCGTCCTCCTCTCGATGGTCCTCATCTTCGCCGTCGCTCGGCTCGTCGGGAGACCTCTGCAGAATCTCGCCGGGCAGATCGCCGGGATCGATCCGGAGGCGCCCGGCCGGGAGGATCTGGTCCTCGAGCACTACGCGGGCGCGGAACTCGCCCTCGTAGCGGATTCCTTCAACGCGCTTCTCGCCAAGCTCCGCAGGACGATCTTCGTCATCCTCGAACGGGAACGGGAGGTACTGTCGCTCAACGCATCACTCAGGTCCGAAGTCGCGGCCGGCATCGCCGAGCTGAAAGAGCTCGAAGAGAGCCAGGCCAGGAACAAGGCTTTCATCGCGGCTCTCCCCGATCTTTTTTTCACTCTCGATCGCGAGGGCCGCTTTCTCGAGTATTCCGTCTCCGCCACGGAACAGCTCTTCGTGTCCCCCGAGGTCTTCATCGGCAAGCTCATCTCCGAGATCGGCATGGGAACCGAGCTGGCGGAGCGAAGTCTGGACTGCATCCGCACAGCCCTCGAGCAGAATCGTCTCGTCATCATGGTATACGACCTGCCCCTTCCGACGGGACCCCGGCGCTTCGAAGGCCGCTTCGTGCCTTTGGACGCCGACCGGGTCATCCTCGTCGCGCGGGACATCACCGAGGCCGGAAGGCGCGAGGAGCTTCTGCGCGCCTCGCTGGCGGAGAAAGAGGTTCTCCTCCGTGAAGTCCATCATCGGGTGAAGAACAACCTGCAGATCATCTCGAGCATCATCTCGCTTCAGGAGTCATCGTGTCGGGACGAGGCCGTGAGAGCCATGTACCAGGACACGCAGATGCGCATACGCTCGATCGCCAGCCTCCACGAACTGCTCTACGGCTCGCAAGATCTCTCCTCGATCGACATCGCGGAGTATCTCGCTTCCGTAGTTCGCGAACTTTCCACGGGCTATTACCGCGACAAAGTCTCGATCCGTGTGGAGGCCCGATCCGATATCCTTTCCATCGACGAGGCCATGCCCGTCGGTCTCATCGCCACCGAGCTTCTGACCAACGCCCTCAAATACGCATATCCGCCGGACACGGTGGGAGAGATCCGCGTATCCTACAGTCGCTCGCAGACGGAGAGGAGGCTAGAGGTGCACGACGAAGGGCTGGGATTGCCGCCGGGGGTCGATCCCGCGAAGTCCGATTCCCTGGGCTTCACCCTCGTGCGCACTCTGGCCGAACAGATCGGCGGCCGGCTCTCCATAGGCGCGGCGAATCCCGGCGGACCCTCCCCCGGCCTCGATGTCCTCTTCACATTCCCGGCTCGGACTTCGGTTACGGCCGATGCATCCGGCGAGGGCCGGGAGAAATAAGGAATACGCGACAACCGATGTATGGAGCAGGCTATACTTGGACTAATGCATACGAGCCATGCCTATATCTGCTTCCGCCAGCGATGGACACTCGATTTCCCGCCGACGGAAGGTATTGGAAATTCTAGCCTTCATCCAATAAATTGGCACCCATGCAACAACGCCGACCGGATGCAGCGCCACAGTAGATACGGAGGCTCTCAATCTATTTTCGCAAACCTTGAATGGTGGCTTCATCCAGCTCGAGGACAATATCCGTGTAATTCTCGATCAAAGCGAGCATCGCTTCGCGCGGACCTCTTATCCAATCGTCACTGCCATAAAAGGCATCCTCGCTTTGCTCGCGCCGTGCGAGACTATCAAAGCGGCGAATCACATAATACGTATTTTTGTCATGCAACGAGGGAGCATGTGCCACCACGTCCAGCTTCCAGCGTTTGAGCAGGGGCAATGAATCTTGAGTGAAGAGGCGATGGAACTCCTCGCGCCTGCCGGGTCTGATATTCAATGTTCGGATTTCTATTAAAGCTTTCATGGCTGCCTCCTAAGCAAAATATTTATCGATGCAAATCAAAATGTTTTGCATCGATATTTATCTTTAAAACAATCGAAAAAAATCTCTTCCGCTGTGACAATCGAAAAGGAGAACTCGACTCTTCCCAGAGATCGAGGTCCAGCACCGAGAGCTCCGCCCCGCCGCCGTGTCCCGGTCCAAGCTATTGAATGAATTAATGGACACTCTAATGAATTGTAATATATATAATAATGATCAATCGGAAAATATAATTGAGCGGATTATTGAACTGATGTATGGAGCAGGCTATACTCCGACTGATGCATACGAGCCATAGCCATATCTGCTTCCGCCAGCGATGGACACTCGACGGGCCGACTCAAAATCTGCTCGGGCAGTGCCACGCTTTCATTGTGGCTATGCTGGGGACACCGATACGACCTGATTATCGTCAACGCCTTCTCCTTATCGCCCTCTCGAGGGGCGCTCAAGCGACGACCGCGATCGAGGGAAATACGCTTTCGGATGCCGAAGTCGAGGCAGTTCAGGCCGGGGAAAGCCTCCCCGCGAGCAAGGAGTATCTCGAAAAAGAAGTGAAAAATATCCTCGTAGCCTTCAATTTGATCTTGAATGAGCTGATTCGCGACAAGAGCGAAGAGCTAATATCCCCGGATTTGATTCGGCGCTTCCATCGCCTGGTCGGCGCGGGCCTGGGCGATGCCTTCGCCGCCGAGCCCGGAAGCTTCCGTCGAAAGAACGTGACGGTCGGGAACTATCGGCCGCCCTCATTCGAGGAAGTGCCTGCTCTCGTCGACAAGCTGTGCGCATGGCTCGACGGGGAATTCCATTTTCGCGCGGGGCAATCCTTCGAGGACGCGATGATCGAAGCTATCGTCGCCCATATCTATATCGAGTGGATACACCCCTTCGGCGACGGGAACGGGCGTACTGGGCGGCTCCTCGAATTCTACATCCTAATGCGAGCGGGCGTGCCGAATGTCGCGTCCCATCTTCTTTCGAACTACTACAATGAAACGCGTGAGGAATACTATCGGAAAATAGAAGAAGCGACCGCTACCGACGACCTGTCGGGATTTATTGCCTATGCGGCGCTCGGTCTTCGCGACGGGCTGAAGGAGATATTCGAGAAGATACAAGAAGGACTTTTCAGGATTGCCTGGGAGAACTACATCCACGATCGGGTCGGCTCGCTTCGAGAGAAGGGTAAGAACGACGCGACGATCCGGCGGCTCCGCCTGCTCGCGCTGGCGATGCCGGTCGACAAAGACGCCGGCGCGAGCGAGGTTACGAGCCTTTCTGCCAAGGTCGCGAAGGAATACGCGACGAGGTCGAGGCCGACCGTCGCGCGGGATCTTTCGACCCTGCTCGAGCTCGGGCTCATCGTAAAGTCCGACTCAGGTTATCGAGCGAACATCGATACGCTTCGATCTTTCGCTCCCGTGTCGACCGGAAGGATCGAGTAGCTGCCCTCCGCGTGTGAGCCGAGCTCCTGGGCTATCCTCTCGGAGAGGATGATCTTAATGAGGGATTGATAGGGCACGTCGCGCTCGTTGGCCATGGCCTTGAGGCGGTTGAGCATGGGCTCGGGTATGCGGAGGAAGATGGTCTTGAGGCTGGGCTTGAGGTCGGGGAAGGATGCGCGGGAAGCCCTGGACCAATCGACGTAGTCGGTCTAGTCGGCGGCGGCCCAGAAGTCTCGCTCGGCGCTCTCGCCGGCGAACTTAGGCAGTTCCCGTAGCTGTTTTTTCATATGCCGACCTCCCTTTCCGGCTCATCTCTCGAGCCGAGATAACGCGGACGCTCGAGCCGAGAACCGTGAATACGATGAACAGGCTCCTGCCCGAGTCGCAGGAAGACTCGCGATTGCGGGGAGCCGGGCTTTCGGCATATCATTACCGCGGACTTCGGGCATAAGGAGCATCCGCGGCATGGCCATAAAGAAGACCGAGCTCTACAACTCCCTCTGGAGGAGTTGCGACGAGCTCCGGGGCGGCATGGACGCCTCGCAGTACAAGGACTACATCCTCGTCCTCCTCTTCGTCAAATACGTGTCCGACAAGTGGGCGGGCAAGATGGATGCCCCCGTAGTCGTTCCCGAGGTCGGGCCGGGAGGTCTCGCTCGAGACAGTGAAGAGCGTTATTCGGAGCGATTCCGAGTGGCTGCCCAAGCTCGAGAGAGAGATTTTATCGGATGAGAACATCCTCGCTGCAATGAAGAAATCTCGGGAGCTCTAAGGCTAAGCCACTGGGCCGAAGGAGAGAAGGCGTGAAGTCATTCGATGGACGGTTCGATGATCGGCTCCCACTTTCGCATGGACTCATGCGGACGGTCCGCACGCTCGGCGAATACCGGGGCAGGGCGGAGCTTTACCGAAAGCAAATGCCCCGGGTCCTCGAAACGCTCCAGGCGGCCTCGATCATCCAGAGCGTCGAATCGAGCAGTCGCATCGAGGGCGTCACCGCCGCGCCAAAACGCCTCCGTGAGATCATGGCCGAGAAGACGAGTCCGAGGGACCGCTCGGAGCAGGAGATCGCGGGCTACCGCGATGCGCTCAACGCGATACACGCGAACCACGAGTCAATGCGGCTCGCGCCGAATCTCATCCTCCAGCTCGAGCGCGACCTTTTCAAGTACACCGACACGGTCGGCGGGAGCTGGAAATCCGCCCAGAACAGCATAACCGAGAAACGGCCCGACGGGACCGAGTTCGTCCGCTTCGTCCCCGTGGAGCCATATCTCGTAAACGAGTACATGCGCGCCCTTCAGGAAGGCTTCGACGCGCTCTGGCGCGCCAATGAGATCGACAAGCTCCTTCTTATTCCGGCCTATGTGTTCGACTTTCTTTGCATCCATCCTTTCATAGATGGGAACGGGCGCATGGCGCGACTTCTCACCATGCCCTTGCTCTACAAGGCGGGCTACGACATAGGACGCTTCGTGAGCCTCGAACGCGTCGTCGAGGCGAGCAAAGAGAGCTATTACGAGGCGCTCAAGCTCTCTTCCGAAGGCTGGCACGAAGGCGCGCACGACCTTGGACCCTGGACCGATTATCTCCTCGGTACCTATATCGCCGCCTACCGCGAGTTCGAGTCGCGGCTTTGACGACGAGCCGCGGCGCCAAAACCGAGATGGTGGCGGACGCAATCGAGGGTTTCAAAGGTGATTTTACCGTGTCCGAGCTCCAGAAGCGCTGTCCGACCGTCGGGAGCGACCTCATACAGCGCATTCTCGCCACGGGCAAGGCCGCTGGGAGTCTCGAGTGCCTTGGCCGTGGCCCGGCGGCTCGATGGCGCAAGATATAGGTATTGTACATAATATATGCGTACTGATATGCGGTTAGTACGTATATAAAGAAGCGCGATTACTGAAGAAGACCATACTCAGCCATCCCGAGTTTGTCACCTTCACCGTTATGGCGCGGAGCCGCTTCGATGCCTGGTTGTAGGCGGCCCTGCCGCGGCTCTGAAAGATAGGCCTATCCCACGCGCTGCGTCGCCCTCGCTTCTGCCCTCTTGGAGGAGCTTCTCGCATCTTTTCCGACGCATCCCTTGTCCCGTGTCTTCCGAGGCCGAGGGCGTTCCTGGGGAAGCGTTTATGGCGCGTACTGGGTGAGGAGAACCTTGAGGTCCATGTTCTCCCTAACCGCGTCGTGGGGGATGAGGGCGTAGCGCCATGGCTTCCGGCAGTGGGCGTGGGCGTGGTCCGAGGCGTGGCGGCACCAGGACAGCGCAGCCTCTTGTTTCGCGAGGACATCGGCCGCCGTCATATCCTTCGCGGCCTTCGTCTCGGCCATCCAGATGTCGCTGTCCGTCTCGGCGACAAAGTCCGGGACGTATTCGAGCTGCTCGTTCCCGGCGGAGCGGTACCAGATCGTGAACTGACCCTTGGCCGGCTTCATCCAGCGCAAGGAGTCGCGGTCGCAGAGGATCGCGAAGCGGCGCTCGGTGTCGGACTGGAATTTCTGCAGATCGTAGAGACAGCGGGAAAAGCCGGTGAACACGTACTGGTCGATGTTCTTCTTGTCCTCGATCGTCGCGCGGAAATCGAGGACGCCGTCGTCTCCCCGGACCGTGAAGGCGCACTCCTTGATCTCCGTGAAGCCGCGGCTCACAACCGCCTCGTATTCCGCGACATCGTCCACTCTATGGGACGACATCTGGGCGTGAACGTAGTCCCCGATACGCTTCTGATGGTAGGAAAGGATGTTCCGGACTTCTTGGTCTTCCCATTTTTTCCTGAACGAGGCCACCACCTGCCCCGCGAGCTCGTACAGGAGGTCGGCGTGATCGTCGTAGGAGACGTCGTCGAAATCCATGAGGCTGCGGACGATGTAGTTTTCGAGCCGCTCCTCGGCCTCGCCGGGGCCCTGAAGCGAGAGAGCGTAGCGCTCCTGGGTCCTGAGATGCTGGATGAGGACCTCCCGGCTCGGGGGTTGAAGGCTTTCGAGGGGAGAGCAGTCCAAGGCGAAGGCTTTCCAGCCGACCCGGACCGCGCCCTTGGGCAGCACGATGATACGCGGGATGTCGATGCTCTTCTTCTGGATAGTCTCGATGACCTCCTTCGTGAGCGCGGGGATGTCGGGAGCGTCTTGAAATTCCAGCTCGCCGCCGGGGTGGTAGCGTTCGGCCACCTCCGCGGCGATCGTCGCCGCGACCTCCGGCCTGCTGAGGTCGGCGGACGAGGCGAGGCCGCCACCCATGCGGGCCGCGTAGTCGGCCACGACCCTGAGGGCGAGATCGGCGACGCGTTGCTCGCCTGAGCGTCGAGCGCTTCCGGGTTTCAGACCCAGGCTGCTCCGCACGAGGCTCGTGCCGACGACGACCTTGGGAGCCTTCTGCCCGGCCTCCGGATCCAGGACGATGCTCTGCATCCTGATGACCGAGCCGGGACGGTTCGCCTCGTCTATGATCTCCTGGAACCTGTCGTGGGCGATGATGTTGAGCCTGTCCACGGCCGGGACTCCGGTGCGCTTTCCGTAGGGGAGTCTGAGCCCTCGGCCGATCGACTGCTCCACCAGGGTCCGCGCGTTCGCCGGCCGCAGCGGAACGATGGTGTAGAGGTTCGTGACATCCCAGCCCTCTTTGAGCATGTTGACGTGGATGACGATCTCAGTAGGGTCCTCCGTCTTCTCCACGGCGAGGAGGCCCGCGATCATCCGCTCTTCGTCCGCGCCCGTCCTGGAGGAATCCACCTGGATGACCTTGCCCCGGTAGCGAGCCTCGAAGAACTGATCCGATTCCATGAGCCTGATCAGGTCGGAGGCGTGCGTGGTATCCCGAGCGATGACCAGGATGAAGGGTTTGACCCGGGGGAGCCCCGCGTTTTTCGCATAAGTGACGAGCTCAACCTTCGTGGCCTCGTGGACGCGCACGGCGTCTTCAAGCTTGATCTTCTCGATCTGGGCGGCGCCGAACTGGGATGGGTCGAAGTTCTTCTGCGTGACGACCGCCGGCTCTTTAACGAAGCCGTCCTCCATCGCCTTGGCGAGGGGATAGTCGTAGATGACGTTCCGGAAGGGGGTCTGTCCCTTGGCATTCTCCACGAAGGGCGTGGCGGTGAGCTCCAGGCCGAGGATGGGCCCCAGCTCATTGATAGAGGCCATGCCAGAGGAGGCTCGGTAGCGGTGGGATTCGTCCATGAGGACGACGAGGTCGGGCAGGGAGCGTAGATATTCGAAATAGCTTTCCCCGATATACTCGTGGAGCCTTCGGAAGCGAGGGACCGCGCTCTTGGCCGCTCCTTCTTTGGTCTTCCTTTCGGTTATCTTCGAGATGTTGAAAATGTTGACGTGCACTCCCGTCTCGAAGAGCTCGTCCTTCCTGACGCCTATCCCGCTCTCGTAGTTGTCTCCCGTGACGATGAGGGGCGGATTCACCGCGAAATCGGCTATGCCGCGAAACACGTACTTCGCGCACGCGGGGCTGAAGTCGGCGATGAGCTTGTCGTAGATGGTCAGGTTCGGCGCGAGGACGAAGAAGTTGTTGACGCTCCGCTCGAGGTGGAGCCATGCGATGAAAGCCCCCATGAGCCGAGTCTTGCCGACGCCCGTGGCCAGGGCGAAGCAGAGCGAGGGGAAGTCGCGCTCGAAGTCGGTCACCTGCGGGAATTCGCTCCGAATCGCGGCAAGCTGATCGTCGGGTCGCGCGTCTTTGGATGGCGGCGCGATCTCGCAGACTCGGGCGAGTATTTCCAGGGAACGTCGCTGGGGCTCGCGGAGGGAAAGGCGGCCGGAGATGCTGTTCACGGCACGATCAGCCATGTGGTTTCTCCCGAGTAATCCGGATTTTCTTATCCAGGGCGATCATATCCTTCTCCACCTGGGAAAGCTCGTCGCGCTGTTTTTTCTGATAGCGCTGATACTCCTCATCGACCTTGTCCAGCATCGCCTGATGGGAAACCGCCCCGGCATGGTCCAGGATGTTCCGGTCCGAAAGCCTGAGAAAGTCGTCGAGTTTGGCGATCCACGCGGCCATGCTCATCGGTTTTCGAGTCAAGGCCTGTAGCTCGGCGAATTCCAGATAGGCAGCGACGACTCGATTCAAGGCGTCGAGCTCTTCGGCATTCAGATAATTCTTGGCGACGACGGCGTCCGTCTTCTTGGGAGAAGCTCCGTCCCAAGAAGTCATCCCCATATGAGGAGCATCGGCGTCCAAGCGGGAGACCACCAGCTCGGCGGCCGTATGGCCATGGACGGCCCAATGCATCTTGTTCTGGACCGTAGCGAAAAACTCCTTGGATGCGTCGGCGCTGGGATCGTAGTCGATGCTGGTGGCATAGATGTCGAGGACTTTTCTCCAAAAGACCTTCTCGGACGATCGGATGTCGCGGATGCGGGCCAACAGTTCGTCGAAATAGAGCCCCCCGCCCCCGGCTTTGAGGCGGTCATCATCGATAGCGAATCCTTTCAAGGCGTATTCTTGCAGTCGCTCGCCGGCCCACTGGCGGAACAGGATGCCCCGGTTTGAGCGGACACGGAATCCGATGGCCAGGATCATTGTCAGGTTGTACAGCCTGATGGAGCGGCGAACCTGGCGATCGCCCTCGTGCCGAACTTGTAAGGATTGCTTACAGGTTGCCTCTTCCTCGCATTCTCCGTCTTCGTAGATTTCGCGGATGTGCTGGGTGATGTTCTGGGAGGTAGTCTGGTAGAGCTCCGCCAAGAGGGCTTGAGACAGCCAGACGGTTTCCCCGTCGAACTCGACTTCGACGCGGACCTTGCCGTTTTCTGCCTTGTAAAGAAGCACTCTATTCTGCGGCAGATTCTCGTCGCTCATGGAATCGGCCCTCCGTGGGAAAGAGCGAGTTTGCGCATTTCAAAGCGATAAGAGCCGAAGTTGATGAGCAGCCCATGCTCGCAGCGACTTGATTTCAGGTATCCGAGCAGCTGGGCGAAATGCTCGGGGGCAATGGTCTTGGCGGCCTTGAGTTCCACCACAAGGAGTTGCTCGACAAGAAGGTCGGCGACATAGTTTTCTAGAACTGTACCATCTTCGTCATAGACAGTAAGTGGGTATTGTTGTTCGACGCGCAGACCTTTTTTCGATAGTCTATGGAAAAGAGCGTTTTCGTAAACTTTTTCCAAATGCCCGTGACCGAGGTAAACATGGATGTCATAAGCAGTCTGCCGAACGATGTCACACAGTTCTTGAATTTGGTCAGACGAAGAATTTAGCCGCAAAGAACGCATAGAATCTGAAGAAAAAACATCCATGCCTTCTTTCTTTGAGCTCTTTGTGTTCTCTGCGGCTATTCTCTCTGCCTTAGGAGGATTTAGCCGCATAGAGCGCAAAGAATCGGAAGGGAGGGGATCCATGTTTTTTTCCTCTGCGTTCTTTGTGTTCTCTGCTGCCATTCTTTCTGTCATAGGAGAATTTTGCCGCATAGATCGCAGAGAACTCAAAGATTCATTCGCAATATTCTTATCTATCTCTTTGTGCTCTTTCGCGGCTATTCTTCTTACGCTCATTCCTCGTCTCCGAAGAGGTCAGGCTGGGCCTTTTTCTCCTTCGGCGCCTGGGGGAGGTTCTCCACCTGGAGGCTGTAGTCGTCGTGGCCCCACTCGCATTTTGCGAGGACCGCATTCGGAATCTTCTTGATGGTGAGGTTCGGAAACTCGTCGGCCCGTGCCCTGAAGGCCGCGCACATGACGAGGAGGCTCCGCTTCTCCCCCACCTCCTCGGAAAGAAGGGCGAGCTGCTCCCTGCCCAGGTTCTGGGTGGTCACATAGATGTAGTCCGACTCGGTGGAGCGCCCCTGCATCCAGTAGACCGAGTCCGAGGGATCGTAACTGAAGCCCTCCAGCTTGCAGACCGCCTCGGCCAGCATGGCAGCGTCGTACTCCTCGTTGATGATCCAGTTATCCCACTTGTCCTTCTGCAAAAGCGAGGGCGCCAGGCGGTAGTAGCGGAAGCCGCCGCCGCCCTTCCAGCCCGTCGCCTCGGTCACCCCGCCCGGATCCTCTCCGTCGATCACTTTCTTGAGGCGCGGGATGATGTGGCTGTGGCAGTGCTCCCCGAGCTCCACCATGATCCACCTGCGCCCCATCTTGTGCGCCACCGCCCCTGTGGTGCCGGAGCCCGCGAAGGAGTCGAGGACGAGGTCGCCGGGGTTGGTGCTAGATTCAAGGATATGGTTGATCAATCCCTCTGGTTTGGGAAAGGAGAATTTATCCTGTTGACCGAAAAGACCAACGCTTTCGTTCGTGCCATGTTGAGTGTAAAAACCAGATATTATCGACGTTGGTTTTCTCCCTCGCTCTTCACCCTCAGCGCTCTTAAGGTACTGTTTGTAGGACACAGAGCACTTTCCAGCCCGAAACGTAAACACCAACTCATTATCCTTGAGCGCTTTTTCCACTCTCTCGCGAGACCATTGCCACTGCTTCTCCGGCCACACATCGATTCCATCAGGGGAACGGATCGAGTACTTCAAGTTGGGGCGATCGTCCATACTGGTGGTAGCCAATGGCTGTAATCGATAAGGTCCGCGTTCAGCAAATTTCTCGTCCTTATATTTATAATATTTATCAGCTGCACTAGGATTCGGTGGCAGCCACATATCCGGGAAGATCGCAATGTCTTTTGCATAGCATAGAATATGCTCATGAAGCCCAACGAACCATCGAGCCTTTGAGCCTCCACCATAGCTTTTCTGCCAGATAAAATTGCTAAGAAAATTTGGTCGCCCAAAAATCTCGTCACAAAGAACCTTTAAATAATGTACTTCAGTATCATCGATAGTTATCCATAGGCTCCCATCACTAGAAAGCAAAGTTTTGATAAGTTCCAATCTATCCCTCATCAGCCCCAGCCATATCGAGTGCTCGATCCCGTCGTCGTAGTGGGTGAAGGCGGAGCCGGTGTTGTACGGAGGATCGATGAAGACGCACTTCACCTTCCCTGCGTACTCCTGCTCCAGGGCCTTGAGGGCCAGGAGGTTGTCGCCGAAGATGAGCTTGTTGTCGAAGATGTCGCTCTCGCTCACCCGGTGCGCGGCGTGGTAGCTCTTCGCGGGATCGTGGAGGAGTATGCGGGGTTCAAGGCGGGGGCGGTTCTCTTTGCCTATCCAGGTGAGCTCGAGTTTCTGTTTAGCGGGCATTCGGATTCTCCAATTTCGTTCTCAAGCTGGCCATGACTCCGGGGCGGAGACGAGAGAGACTTGCGAATGGCCCTTCGCCTTGGCCCGAGCCATGGACATACCAACCGAGCAAGCCCGCGTCGTCATTTTTCAGTAATCGGTCGGTGAGCGAGTCGTCATCCTCAGCCGAATCAACGCCAGAAGAGGCGAGTTCTCGCAGTCGCCTATCCGCGCGTTTATAGATAGTGGACAGTGGCTCGCGGCGATCCAGATGGAACACGGTTACCGACGCTTCGCCCTCCTTCGAGAAGCTGGCTGTGGCCGCGATGAAGCGGGCCGTCATGTTTCCCGTCTGGGGATCGAAGTCGATATAATCCCAGGGATTTTGCCGAGAAGGATCAACTAGTAGAGGATTCCCGTCGGCATCAACGGGAAACAGATCGCCCTTGAACCTGCCACACTCTGTACAGCAAAGCAACATGTTTTCCCACTGGTACATCGACTCGGGGGAAGGAGTTTTTGGCTTGAAATGCTCTATATCCGTGCCGTGCGAGTCCTGGCAGTACATGCAGCGCTCGGTCTCCCCGGCCATCTTTTTCAAAACCCGACGTGCGGTCTTCACTGGGGCCGATTGCCGTCCAGTGTTCCATTCCCACACCGCATCAAAGGCGCCTTGGCTGATTTTTTCATCAACCGTCGCCTGCCGCTTTCTCAAGCCACGCATTGTCTCGGGCGGGAGCGCTTCTCTTCCGACGAATCGCATGCCTCACAGCTCCTCGTCTATCTCAGCGTATGGAGCCGACTGCTGCAGTGCCGCCTCCTGATCAAGACTCAGAATTGCTCCAGACCGTTCTATAGCTTTTAACTTAGAATACTCTTGTCGCTTTTCTACCGCCGGTTCTGATCGTGTATTCTCAAGGCCGAAGGCCGATGTGAGGAGGATCGTATCCGATCTCCCTGCGATGATCCGTTTATATTCTTCTTCACTGACCGCAGAGGGTTCCTGGTCACTCCCGGGATCGGGGAGTTTGAAGATACCATTCCTGTCAGCCGCTTGGCAGATTATAGGGCTGTGAGTGGTAACAAGGAATTGAATCTTTGGGAAATGGTTTTTCAACCAAAAACCGATTTTTCTTTGCCATTCGGGATGGAGATGCGCATCAATCTCGTCGATCAACACGACGCCGCTTTTGTCGACGACGATATGTCCTTCGGCATCTTGCGAAAAGATGTCATTAGGGTCGTAGCTAATAAGCATATGCCGCAATATATCAACCAACAGCGCTAGCGCCGCGCGATATCCGTCGCTCATATCCTTCCACGACAACAGTGTTTCGCTCTTATCCTTCAACCAGAGACCATCGGAGTCGATTCGTTCTACTGATAAATCTAAGGGGATGAACTCATCTTTCAGCATATTCATGATCGAATCAAGATATTTTTTTTCGCGAGGGCGATTCTCCTTTGCCTTGTAGTTCAGATCCCGTATCCACCGATCGGCCTCAATCAATGAAGCAGCCTCATTGAACATAGTAGCATAGCGAGCTGTATTCGATGAAACCATCTGTTGCGTGGCCTCCGAGGAGGCACCGAAAACGCGCCGAAAGGGACCGTAACCGCAGGAAAACCACCCCCATACATCGGATGACCAAATGCTCCGATCGGGAGTTTTGTAGGGTTCACGAAAACCGGGAGGAATAGGCGTTTCCAACGAAGGTTCTTTTCCGGATGCCTTGATCTGTACTTTGGCTTTGAATAGATCGGTTGTTTTCCCTCGTTCGACGAAATTATCGTCAGCTTTGATAGATACAATTTCCAGTGTTATTGAGGACTCATCATCGCCCGCTCCCGAGCGCAGCCACCCGACAAAGCTTGGCTGTAGAGCTCGTGCCGTATCCTTTCCCGCAAGGCAAATGGCAATCGCCTTGAGCAAGGAGCTCTTCCCTGAGCCGTTATCGCCGGTGATGACGGTCCACCCGGCATATTCGTCATTGCCTCGATCAAGGTTGAAATCCAACTGCTTGAATCCACGTATGTTCCTGAGTTCTATTCTCTTGATATACATCGAAGTCCTCCGGTACATATTCGGACAAAACTGTAACCGTTATCGCAGGTATTCTCATAACGCTGTCTTAACCTGAGAAGCGGTTTGCCCGCTGAGTCAGGTTGAAAACTTTGCTAGGCCAAAACTCCTTTTATGTCCTGTCAGCCGCCAAAGCAAGTTGCCGGTCACATTCATCGATAACATATTGAGGGACAAGTTGGTACTGACAAGGATTTAGCTGATAAATGTACTCGTTCTCAATATGAAATGCCTGATTGATAAACTTGTTGACCACAAGAGAATTCATTCCTTCGCCTTTGTCTTCGCAATACACCCGGAAAATATGGATCTTTTCATAGTTACTTGCAGTCTCGCTATAGAGTTGTCTCAGATAGTCGTCATTGTTGATTTTGGTAAGAATCGAACCGTAGTCAAATGTTATCCCTTCGCGGCTGATTTCGTCCGTTGCCGTTTGAATCTCATCATTTGTCATGGGTCTGTTTGATTCCGAGGTGACCACAGGAGTCGATCTCTTGTGCAAGAGATTCGAGATGAGATTGTAGGCGAGACCTTTCTCGTTGAGAATCTCATATTTCCGACGTAGATAGACGAGTTTTGTAAGGTCATTCACCTCGCGATGGATGTTTGCCTCGCAAATCTCAAGAAAAGTACGAATATCTTCCTTTTTTATATTCTTCTCTGATAGTCGTCCTTGGAAGTTCTCGAGGAAAGACGCTATTGGAAGTTCAAACCTGTCTCGATGATGATAAACCATATCGATTATAGGCTCGATGTCATGGGTCAGCATTAGCACTGTTTTCCCACGTAGGCTCTTTCCCTTACGGAAAAGCATATCAATAATCGCGTATTTCTTGTTTTTATCGAATGAAGAGATTGGGTCATCCAGCATAACGATATCTGGTTTGGTTTTCAGAACATCGTACATAAAGAGAACTATTGCGAAGGCGTTTCGTTCCCCAAAACTCAGATGTTCTTTCACGTCATCAACTGAATTTTGAGAGTGATCTTTGTGGATGAGTTTGATCGAGTACTGCTTCTTCTGATCTTCGATGATATCAACATAGTAGCGATATCCTGCATTCACGAGAAAACTATTGATCTCTTCCTTGTTTTCGTTAATGACCTTCTCAATATGCTTCTTTTGCAAATTGATTTTGCCTTGAAGAATGTTTGCTTTTTCCAAGACCTTGTCGATTGAAGAATTTACGATATCAGTCTTCTCTCTCGTGGCTTGAGATTGGAGGTGACCATAATAGGCAATATCTATCTTTTGATTTCTTAGGACCTCGATTACTTTGTCAACATCTTTCAAAGACTTGAACCCAAGATACTTTGCATCATTGAACTTCTTGTTCATGCTATCGATCTGTTCTTTGATTTCAAGCAAATACCGGACTTGTTCATCCGTGTACCCATCAACTGAATTAAGGAACCGACCGACCATTTGTTTTGTGGTATCCGAAAAGTACTTGTCCAGTCGTGAAAAGACTTGTACTATTTTATTCAAGTACTCAATTGTTTTTGGCTCATAGATGTCAGAAATCCTGGAGATCATGTCTTTCTTCTTGCTAATATTGGTCACGCAATACGGGCAATTATCGGAAAGGTCAAGATAGACTTTGCCATCGATGATCCATTTAATCCACTTCAGATTGTTTTCTGACTGGATATACTCCTTGTACTCCTCAACTTCCTTTGGAATATTCAGTACTTGGTTTCCGCTCTTGAAAGCTTTCGAGAGATTACTTGAGCCGTGAATCCCACTTTTGACTGGTTTCCCAAAGCTACTACTGAGTTCGTTGAAGTCAATGATCAACTCGTCAATTTCTGCATTCTCGACGAACATTTCCTGGATTGCCTTGGTCAACTCGCCGATCTCGGTCATACCCTGTTCATACTCTTCGTCACGGATAAATATGTCAAAACTGCCTTGAACGAGCTCGTCAGGAAGAAAGACATACTTGTTTGCATATTCTTCGTCAAATACCCTTACAATATGCAGGTCGTCTACTCCAGATACGCTGGGGTTGATTTCATTTGCGTCAAGGTATTTAAAGGGTTTCAGTTTCAGGAGTTCATTCGTGCCCGTCTCCCTGTCCTTTATGGCACCGACGATTGCCTTTGAGATCGTACTCTTTCCAGTTCCATTGATAGCATACTTTATGTTTAGGTAATTTTCGTGGATCCAAATTTCTCCGCTATCAATGTTGTTGCAATTCATGACGGTTATTTTCATGCCTCAAGCTCCTTTGTCAACCAAGTAACAAATCGCGAACTATCGGAACCTAGACCTGCTTACTGCGCAAAGCGTCGACCTAGCTGCAGCATATGCGTGGCACCAGGCATGGGCGGTTCTCCTTGCTTATCCAAGTGAGCTCGAGTTTCTGCTCGTTAGCCATATCGAAGCACTCCTACACCCGGACACGCGCGCGGGCCTGGACACGGGCTTCCAGTTGGGCGCGCACTTCGGCGTACAAATTGGCCTGGGCGTTCTCACGGTCGGCCAGCACCGCTACCAACGAGTAAAGCTCCTCGCTGTCTTTTACGGTTCCCCACTGTGTGTCCTGGCGCGTGACGACTACGAAGAATTTTGACTATTGCGGGGCGGCAATTTTATTCCCCAGCGCGAAACCTGGAGCGTGCCAGCTTTCCTATCATTATTCGTGAGCCAACGGTTTGCCACTACCTCTCCCATGCCTTCTTCACGGTTTTTTTTGAAAGCGTTTTCCACTTCATCCAGGTCGTTGGCCTTGACCAGTGTGAACCAGAGCTTGCTCATACGGTAGTCGAGGCGGGTTGTGCGAATGTCGGGACTGTAGGCCAGGGCGACAGTGATCTCGCGTCGGCGTTTTCCCGTCGCCCAAAAGCTGTGGGGTATCGGCAATTCATAAAAGTGGCACTTGTCGTTGGCGATGTGGTCCTCCGCCAGCAACGTGACTTCCTGATCTAGGGAGCGGTACAAGGCATCGTCATCGACGCGACCATAGCCGATCAGGCGAAGCAATCGACTCTTGCCTTCCGGGGTGTCGGAGGAATTGAGCAGATCGATACAAGCTTTCGGCCAACACGTATGGGCGCCGAGCAGCGCGCGCAACAGGTTGGCGGAGGCATCGGGAATTTCAGCGAGCACGTGGGCTGCGCGGTGCGCAATCTGCGGGGCAGAGCAGCTAGTGCCGATATCCTCGACGAAGGGACGCCCACTGGCAAAGCCGCCGTTTGTAGAAACAATACCCAAGCCCGCATGGCGCGTCCTTCCACCTGAGCGCATCACGGCCAGATTGCCTGCGTACTCGACAAGGTCGGGCTTGATGGCGCCACGGACCGAGAAGCCGCTACGGCCCAAAGGGAAAGGTTGGTCTGTTTGTGCTATCGGCACATCTTCGATAGTATCGGGATGCTTTTGTGCCTCCAGCGTGGCGCCGTGTTGTGCGAGACCGCCGACTGGAAGCGCGTTCAGCGCCGGAGACGGATCGATCAGGCGTGCGCCATCCGCAAAGAGATAGTCGGGATAATCGCGCTGAGGATCCTCCGGCAGGTCGGCGATACTAATGTTGCCCGTCGGTACGACAAAGAGTACGCCCAGTTCGCGGGCTAGTCTGTCCAACGTGTAGGCCAGGCCGCGCACATGCCTGCCATCGTAGACTTTGTTGGTATCTCCATAGCTGAGATTGAACACCTTGCAGCCGTACTGTTCGTGCAAGTCCCTGACGGCTTCATCGACTGCCTTCTCGACGAATTTCGTGTGGTTATTGTTGCCGTCTTCGAACACCTTTCCGGAAAACAGGCGCAACTGTGGAATAAACTGCCCTTGTCGCAGACATTCCCGAACATCTCCGTACAATGCTAAACCAGAAACAAATGTGCCATGCCACGGCGAGTCGTCGTGCGGCTGGCGGGAAGGTCCCAGGTAGCCCTGTGCGTCGCCCACGGCACTCGCCAACACAGGATGGCCTGTTGTTAGGCCTGAATCGAGGACTGCTACTGCAGGTGCGCTCCCGGGCGGCGACTGTGGTTGTGGTATCTGGTTGATTTCGGTCAAAAGAATCTTGAAGTCCACACCGCTGCGCGGCGGCAGATCGACCGTGCGAACATCTCGGTGTTTGAGCAGTATCGATTCGGCTTGCACCTTCGTGCAGCGCACGCGTACCATGACCAGGGAGGGCTGGTTCAGGTCATCGAGCTTGTCGATACCGCGCTCCTGCAGGTTCGTTAAGAATGATGCGAGAAGAGCAGCGCGCTGATCGCCCCTCTCCAGGGGCCAGAGTTCGACGTCGAGGACAAAGGGCTCTGCATCCGGGAAATCGTGCTGCCTGAGCGCAGGGCCTTTGCGGTCCTCCGCAGTCCAATGATCGAAGCCTTGCAAAGCATAGAGCAACTCGGCGCGTGTCGCTTTTCCATCACGAGCCAAGCTGGAAAGCCGACTTTCAAAACTGGCTAACCCATCGGGGTCAGCAAAGGCGAGAACAATCGATCTATCTTCCTGGCTGACCAGCTCGATGCCCGGGATCTTCTGCAGATCAGGAACCGCAGCGTCGTCACGAAGCTGCACTTTGAGCAGAATGCGATCGTCGTAACCAGCTAATTCATCAGCGGCAGGCTGCTTTGCTACATCGAAAGTCCGATGCAATTCTGTGCCATAGGCTCTCGGATCATCAGGACGAAAGCGTGCAAACTTTGCAGCGTTCTTGTGGCGCTCGGGAATCGGCGCTTCCCGGCTGAACTTCAGGTGCTCGTAGGTCATTTTTTTTACTTCCTCGGTTGGTATTCGCGCTTTAGTGCTTCCTCGATGTGAATTGGCAGCAAGAACTCCCGCCCGGACAGGATCATCTGTTTCACCGCCCGGCGCAGAACCCGTTCGATGTCCGCGTGCGACATCCCTTTGAACAGGCTGGCGACCTCGTGGTCGTCGGTGTCGAAGTCGCGGCGTATCCCGGAGAGCTTGAGCGCCAGGAGGCGCTTGATCTGCTCGAGATTGGGAAGCTCGAAGCGGAGGGTCTCGTCGAAGCGGCGCCAGACCGCGTAGTCGAGAAGGACTTCGTAATTGGTTGTGGCGATCAAGAGACTTTCGCCGCGGTAGCTGTCCAGCATTTGCAGGACGGCATTCACTGCTCGCTTGAGCTCGCCGTGATCGGCCGCGTCTCCGCGATCTTTCGCGAGCGCATCGAACTCATCGAAGAGGGCGACGACGGGATTCTGGGCGACGTAGTCGAAGACCTTGCGCAGGTTCGACGCGGTCTCCCCGAGAAAAGAGGAGATCACGGAATCGAGCCGCACGATGACGAGCGGCAGGGCGAGACGATTGGCGATGACCTCGGCGGCCAGGGTCTTCCCCGTGCCTGAAGGGCCGCAGAAAAGCATTTTTTGCGCCGGCTGCAGGCCGTAGGAGCGCAGCACATCGGCATGGTCATGCTCATGGAGGATCTCGGAAAGGGTGGTCTGGGCGCTGTCGGAGAGTATCAAGTCATGCTCGTCCCGAACCACGACTCGCTCTTCCAAGAGCTCAAGCCCGTTGTCCTTGTTGGAGGGGAGGTTTGTCGCCAACCGGAGAGAGCGGGTCTTCTTCCCCGTGGTGACATGGTCTCCGTACAGGAGGCGTTCCAGATCGTTGGCCAATAAATGGTGCTTTTTTTCGCGCTCCTCTTTGATGGCCGCCTCGGTGGCGGCGCGGAAACCGACTTCGTCTCCCGAGGTCCCCGACCTGATGAGCTGTCTCAGAACCGCGCCGCTTGCCATCTCTGTTTTCCTCTCCTGCAGCTATGATATGAGACACCGCGCACTAGCACAAGCCGATGCTCCACCAGACGGCGGTTTGATCTAGTATTGCCTGCCCCTTGCCCAAATTATCGCTTCTCTTCCGCCCATGCATACCGCACCTTTAAATGATTAAGCCTGCTCGCCCACGGTAGCAATCCTTCCTTCTGCATCCGCCCCACGACAATCCCCGGCGCAATTCCAAGCTCTTCCGCAAATCGGTGGATAGAAGCCTCGTCCTGACCGAGCGCAGGCAGTCTCCGTTCCGAGTCCTTAGGGATAAGGAATACTCCGGCCCATTGGTTCGCCTCGGCCTCCGCCTGGTCGGACAGCCCCTCCGGCAAGGCTTCCAGAAAAAGCATCCGCTTCCCGTGGAGGAGGATGTGGGCCAGCTCGTGGAAGAAGGTGAACCAGAACTGGTCGTTGGATTTGTACCGCAGGCTGAGCATGACTAAGGCCTTGTCCGGCTGGAGCCAGCGGGTCAAGCCGGAAACCGGGCAGCCCTTGGGAGCCCGCGCGACGGCCAGCGCCACCCCCGACGCCGCGCAGAGCCGGGTCAGCGCGGGAAGGAATACCTGCGGATCGCTTTCCAGCGTCAGCTTTCGCATGGCATCGAAGTTGGCCTCGAGAATGGACTTGTCGTAGGGCTGGCAGGAGAGCGTCTCGCTCTGCCGTTCTCCCCACCGCAGCCACGCGGCTACCACGCCGTGGTCCTTGGCTACCTTATCCGAAGCCCGATAGGCAAGAACGACGGTTGGGTACTGCTCCCTCCACGCTTCGACGCTGGCCACGCCGAAATATCGAAGGCACTCCGCCACCTGCAGAGCCCGGTCTCCGTGTCTCTTGATCCAGCCGAACCGCAGCATGTCGGCTATAGGCAATTCGGAAAGCCATGGGACGGAAGATTTCAAGTCTTCTAGTTCCGAACGGCGGGCAAGCAATTCGCGGAACTGAGCCTCCCGGTTCAGCCAGAATCCGGCGCTCGCGCCCAAGGCGCGCTCTAACTTGAGAGCCGTTTCTTCGTTGATAGGAGCCTTCCCCTGAACCAACTGGTTGATATGCTTGCTGCTGTACCCCGTGCGCTCGGCCAACTCAGCCTGGGTCCATCCCTTCTCTTCGAGTGCATCCAGAATGCTGTCACCGGGCGGGGAGATCCAGTCGGGCATCTGGTTGGGATCAATCATGGTAGTCTCCTAAAAAGACGATGATGACTTCGGACACCCGGGTCCAATCGATTCCCCCGTCTCGGAGGGGAGGAGGAGGTGCGGGCTCAAAAGCCATGCGTCGGCCGCCGGCCAAATCCAGCGCGAATTGGCCTTTCCGTTCCCCTTTTAGCGGATGGGGCCTACCAAACACCAAATCCGCGACGTTCTTTGCCGCCAAGAGGTCCGAGTATCGATGTTGGAGCTTGCCGGCGGAATCGGCACCCAGTTCCTTGACCGCGATTTTGTGCTCCAAGACCATCCGCCTGATCTTATCGGTGGCAAAATGCACCGTCATCTTTTGAGGGAATTATATACCGTTTCGGTATATCAATCAATGGGAATCTCTTCAACTCAAACCAAGCTCATGTTTGAGTCCACACCGTTGGTCACGCTGAACCCTATCCTGAACAGCGTCTCGATCTCTTCATGTGCCTTGAGCCGGTTCTCGATCGAGCCGATGATCCCGTCCCGCTTTGCGTCTATCTCGTCCTGGGCGTCGAAGAGGCGGCGGCGTAGACTCGAGCGCTCCTTTTCGAGGGCTTTGTACTCCCGTTCACGAGAAAGCTTGTCGTCCAGGCTCGCGGCGAAAGCCTTGGCCTTCTTGAGCTGCCGTATTTTCGCATCGAGTTCCTTTATTTGCAGATCCAGGCCAGCCTTCAAGTCGTCGGCCCAGGAGTCGAGCTTGTCGATCTCCTGCTCGAGCCACTGCCTCGCCTTGGTCTGGCCCGCAGCCATAGCCTCCTGTCGCAGCCGCTCCGCCTGGAGGTCGAGCTCCAGAGGGAAGGCGGGAAGAGGCCCAGGAACGACGACAGCTGCGGCCCGGAAAAGTTTCATCGCCGATTCGCTCTCCACTATGCTGCCGTCCTCCAGGATGCAGGCGAGAAGGAGAACTTCGTCGAGGGTCTCTTCGCTCGCGATCCGCAGGAGCGAGGCTGTGAGAAAACCGCGCTTCCCGGCCAGGGAACTGACGACGCCGATGTGGTCCGTTCCGTCATATTGGAATTCGAGGAGGGCCTCCGGCGTGCAAAGCCCGCGCGCGCTCATCAGCATCTGCTGGGCGAGGGGAAGCCCAGGACGATACAGATGGTCGATGCCCGGCTGGGCGGCATCGAACCCGTAGCGACAACCTTGGTACTCGAAGGTCCAGGTCGGATCGTCGAAGCGCGCGAGGCTCCCCAGAAGATGCTTCGTGAGATAATAGAGGCTCTTCTCGTGGACGCTTCTCAGGCTGCGGGCCTCCTCCTCGCGCAAGCGGAGGCGGTTGCGAACCTCGTCGTCGAAGTTCTCCATGAGCTTTCGCTTCGTGTCGCCCATTTTCTCATCGATCATGGAGGAGAATTCCGCCTGGAGCTCGTTGAAGGCTCGTTCGATGGAAGCCGTATCGCGGCAGGTCTGATAGATTTCTAAAACCTTACGTTCGAAGTCGAGCCCGGAGCCGATGGTCCCGAGTATCTCGTCGCTGGCCCCGAAGACACCGTCGAAGAGCCTGAACTTATCGGCGAGCAATTCGTAAACGCGCTGGTCGGCATGATTGCGGGTGTTGAGGAAGTTGATCACGACCACGTCGAATCTCTGCCCGTAGCGATGGCATCGGCCTATCCGCTGCTCGATGCGCTGGGGATTCCAGGGCAAGTCATAATTTATGACGAGAGAGCAGAATTGAAGGTTGACTCCCTCGGCCGCCGCCTCGGTGGCGATCATGATCTTGGCCTGGGTCCGAAAGCGGTCCACGAGGGCCGCGCGCATGTCCGCGCTGGGGCTGCCGCTTATGCGGTCGCTCCCCTTGTGCTCTTCGAGCCACTCGCGGTACATGGCCTTCGATTCCGGATCGGTGTTCGTGCCGTTGAAGAGAACCACCGAGTCTCTGTGGGGGGTCTCCGCGAGGATGCCGAGGAGGTATGCCTGGGTCTTCCTGCTTTCCGTGAAGATGATGGCTTTTTGCTCCGCGCCGAGGCGATCGAGCTCGGCGAAGCCTTTATCCAGAGCGGACAGCAGCTTCAGGCCCTTCGCGTTGTCCCGTATGGCTCGGGCCCGATCTCGGAAATCCTTGAGTTCCTCGATCTCCCTTTCCAGCCTGACCGGATCGGGTGCGGCTTCGGGACTCGCGTCCGCCCACTCCTCGATATCCTCATCGAGGCCGTCGACATCCTCGGCCAGCTCTTCCGCCTTCATGCTGAGCTTCAAGTCCTCGAGCCGCGCGATCGTGGTGTCGAAGGCGCCCGCTATGGCGTAGGTGGACGAGGCGAGGAGCTTGCGCAGGATCAGGGTGATGAGCTGCCGCTGCCCCGTGGGCAGGGCGAAGAGATCCGGACGCTGGAGCCAAGCGGAGACCGCGTCGTAGAGCTCCTGCTCGTCTTCGCCGGGCTCGAAGGCCTGGGTGAAGCAGATACGCCTGGTGTATCGAATGTACTCGGCCACCTGACGGCGGAGGGTCCGGTGACAGAAGGGCTCGATCCGGGAGCGGAGTGCCTCGAATTTGCCTTCGTCGGCGAGGCGCAGATACTGCAGCCTGAACGAGGCTTCGTCGCCGAAGGCATGGTTGTCGATGAAGGAGAGGAGGCCGAAGAGCTCCATCATGTTGTTCTGGAGCGGAGTCGCCGTGAGAAGGATCTTGCGCCTCCCGAGAAGCGCGAGCCGGAGCGCCTGGCCAGTGACATTGTCCTTCCGCCACGAATTCCTGACTCGGTGCGCCTCGTCGATGACCACAAGGTCCCAGCCGATCCGGCGAATGAGCTCCGCCTTCGCAGCCGCGAACTGATAGCTCGCTATAAGGATGAGCCCGGGCTGGTCGAAGGGATTGCCGTTACCCTCACGAACGCACTGTTCGAAGCTTCGCCTTTCCAGGATGAGGGCAGGAAGATAGAATTTCTCCGCGAGCTCTGCGAGCCACTGCTTCCGGAGGCTCGCCGGCAGGACGAGGAGGATGCTCCGTTTATTCTCCGCCCACTTCTGCGCGATGACGATGCCGGCCTCGATGGTCTTGCCGAGGCCCACCTCGTCCGCGAGGAGGATTCCCCGCGACAAGGGGGAGCTGAGGGCAGCCAACGCGGCGTCTATCTGGTGGGGATTCAGGTCGATTTGGGCTCCCATGATGCTGCCGGCCAGGGTCTCGTAGGTCGGGATCGAGGTCTGTCGGGTCAGGCTCCAGGCCCAGATGCGCGCATGGTAATCCGTAGTCATAAAGGAAGAATCTTCGGCCACAATCTGTGGTGCAGCTGTTTCCTTCATCTTGCGTCCGTATGAAAGCAGTATGAATCGACTTCTAAGATTGGCTCAATCCCGAGTTTCATTTCAGGGGTCTACATATCGACATCATACCGCCTTGAAGGCAATCGAGAAAGGCGCTCTTTGGAGGATATGGTTAGGTCGACTTCGTCACATCAGCGACGAATTACGGATAAGCCAAAATGGGCCGGGTCGGCTTCCCGATTGAATTGGAATGATCGTTTGAAGCGCCGGACCTAAAAATGGTGTATTATTAGTATCGTGATACCCTCTGTGACATTGTCAGGAGTATTGCCTCCATTCACGGGCTCGAGTCCCGCCGCTCGCTCTTCGGTCTCTCCCTACCTTGCTTCGGCTCGCGATTTCGTCTCCCACTACTGCTCGAGTCCGGAGCGGGCTTCGCTTCTCGCCGGCCTTTTCGAGTACCGGCGGGAACTCCGAGCTGCGGGTATAGTCGAGGGCTTCCAGTGGATAGATGGCAGCTTCATCGAGAATGTGGAGAAATTTCGTGGCCGTCCTCCCGCAGATATCGACATCGTCACCTTCGGCGGGCGACCCGTGGGGTACACGGAGAAGGATGCCTGGGCCGAGTGGTGTGCGGCTCATTTTGCCGTATGCCTGGACACGGACACGATAAAGGGTAGGTACCATTGCCACTCGTTTTTCATCGACCTCGGCAAGGCCCCGGGTTTTCTTGTGAGGGACACGAGCTACTGGTACGGTCTTTTTTCCCATCAGCGAGAAACCGCCGTATGGAAGGGCATGATCGAGCTGCCCCTCGCTTCCGACGACACGGCCGCCGTGAAGATTCTCGAAGGAGTTCTCAATGGTCAAACGGCTTGAGCTAGAGGCCCTCGAGGCCGATCTCGCGGCCGTCGAGGAACTGCTTTCGGACCGGACCGAAGCCGACGATCCTTCCGGCTGGGTGCAATACTCCCGGCGAAAGCTGGAGATAGAGAGAGAGATCGAAGCTTTCGGCGCCAGGCCGAGCTCTGCTGCGGAAGTTGCCCTTTTCTTCGGTGGGCGCCCCGTATTTGGAAGTCGTGCCATCTCCTCGGATTTTTCATCGCGGGCTTTGACCGCTTTCCAGAATCTTGTTTCAAAGCGATATGCGGCTCCCGAACAAGGCGGTCTCGCCTCTCGCGGCAGGATACCGCAGAAGGATCGTTCGACTCTCATGATCAGCGACATCGTGCGAGGCTCGTTCGGCTTTGTCCTGTCTGAGATGAATCAGGACCAGGAGCTCGTCGACTCGAAGCTCAAGGGAACCGTCGACGAGATTTCGGCCATCCTATTTCGTCTCTGTGCGGAAGACGAGGCCACCCTCGATGTCGCCCTGGACGAGCTCGATAGCCGAATACTCGCCGAGATAAGGCTGTTTTTCCAAATTCTGTCGGACGGCGGAGCGACGCTCCGCATCGTAGAAGACGACAAGGAATACCTATTCCCCGACGAGGCCCTCCGGCGAGGCCGCGAGCGCGTCGAAAAAATGGATATAACCGAAGACGAGAATGTCGAGATCGCCGGCTTTTTCTATCTCTTGCCGGCGTCCCAGAGGTTCGAGCTGCTTCCTGTCGATAAAACGCTCGACGTCGTGCGCGGCGCGATCGGCGAAGAAGCATATGCGCGCATGATCGGAATCGGCGGCTTAGTCAATCGCGAGTATATCGGGAATACCGTCCATGCCCGCTTGAGTCGCCGCATCATCAAGGAACATGGAGAAATCCTGCACACCGCCTATACGCTGATCGATATTGCCCGAGAATGACTACCTCGCACTCCGATGCTACCCTTTCCAGCCGACCGGCCCGATTCATCTGCCTTCCGCCTCAGAGATCGAGGTCCAGCACCGAGAGCTCCGCACCGCCGCCGTCCCGGTCCAAGGTTCCCTTGCATTGGTGGCAGTAGTATATGGTCTTGAGGTATTTCTTTTCGATGAGGGGCGGAAGGATATCGGATAGGCTCTCGGCCTCGGGGTGGAGCTCGTTGAAGAAGCGATAAAGTCCTTTCGCGCCCTTCTTTGCGTTGCAGGACTTGCAGGCCCATATCTGGTTGTGGATGCCCTGTATGCGGTCGCAGGAGGGGCAGCGCTCGTTGACGGCGAGGGACTTCGGTACGATGTGCTCCCATTGCAGGTCTCGGTCGCTTCTGCAGTAGACGCATTTCTTTTCCGCCTCGACGAGCTGCTTGTCCTCGCGCAGGATCTCGGACCATTTTTTCTCGTCGTCCCGGAGCTGCCCGAAGGTCTTCTTTATGAAGCCGTAGGATTCCTTTTTCGCGTTCGGTCCCAGAGCGCTTTTCGCGATGATCTTGGCGTACTGGTAATAAATCAGATCCCTGATAGTCTTGACCTCTCTGTCGGGCATGATCGAGTCTCCCTTCGTCGAATTGCGTACAAGCATTTTACATTGACTGAATAAGCAGCGACACAAGAATCGCACGTGCCCGCATGCGTCGCTTAGCTCCGCTTGCGTAGAGGAATGGATTGTAATGGGTGCTATCGTGCCCGACCGCATCGGAGCGACGACCTCTTCGCGCGATAGCCAGGCCCGCGCCAGCGAGCACTACAATCCCTTCCCCTCGGCTCCGCTCAGAATGCGCGAGGACTACTCGCGGAGAGCCCGACGGTGGGCGACTAATGTGCGCGAATGCCTACCCGCGATCTGAAGGTGAAGCGCGGGACGCCGATAAAATAGGGGTCGAACGTTTCCGCAGGAGAGGAGGCCCGGAGGGCTCCTCTCCGAGGACCGAGCGAGACCCCTGTTTTATCGAAGCTGGGACCCGCGCATTTACTTCGATATCGCGGGTAGGCATTCACCTGCGTAAGCCGCCCGCCGGCGCGCCCGTCCCTACACCACCGCGCGCCTTTCCTGCTATAGTCGAAGCATGGCGACAACCTACGACGACAAGAAGATCATCTATACGATGGACCGCGTCACCAAGCGGTACGGCACGAAGGTCATCCTCAAGGACATCAGGCTCTCGTACTATTACGGCGCGAAGATCGGCGTCATCGGCCTCAACGGCTCGGGCAAGTCCAGCCTGTTGCGCATCCTCGCGGGGCAGGATACGGAGATTCTCGGCGAGACTTCGGTTGCGCCGGGCTACACGATCGGCTTCCTCGAGCAGGAACCGCAGATGGAGGCGGGCAAGACGGTCAAGCAGATAGTGAGCGAGGGAGTGCAGGAGATCGTCGACATGCTCGCCGAGTTCGAGGCGATCGGCGAGGCGTACGGCGATCCCGACGCGGACTTCGACAAGCTGGCGGCCAAGCAGGCGAGGCTGCAGGAGAAGCTGGACTCGTGCGACGGCTGGAACCTGGACGCGCGGCTCGACCTGGCGATGGACGCGCTGCGCTGCCCGCCCGCAGATAAGGTAGTGGACGTGCTGTCGGGAGGCGAGAGGCGCCGCGTGGCTCTCTGCAGGCTCCTCTTGAAGAAGCCGGACATTCTGCTGCTCGACGAACCGACGAACCACCTCGACGCGGAGACGGTCGCTTGGCTCGAGCGCCACCTTCGCGAGTACGAGGGCACGGTCATCGCGGTCACGCACGACCGCTACTTCCTCGACAACGTGGCGGGCTGGATACTCGAGCTCGACCGGGGCGAGGGCATTCCCTGGAAGGGCAACTACTCGTCGTGGCTCGATCAGAAGTCGAGGCAGCTCGAGATCGAGGAGAAGGGCGAGTCGGCCCGCGCGAAGACTCTCGAGCGCGAGCTCGAGTGGATCGGCATGAGCGCGAAGGGGCGGCACGCGAAGTCGAAGGCGCGCATCGAACGCTACGAGAAGCTCCTCGCCGAGGACGGTAGGGAGAAGCTCCGGGGGACCAGGATCGTCTTCCCGGCCGGCCCGCGATTGGGCAACGTGGTGATCGAGGCGAAGGGCCTCGCCAAGGGCTACGACGGGAAGCTGCTGTACGAGAATCTCTCCTTCGAGGTGCCGCCGGGAGCGGTCGTGGGGCTCATCGGGCCTAACGGCGCGGGCAAGACCACCCTGCTGCGGATGATAACGGGACAGGAGAAGCCCGACTCCGGGACGCTGCGCCTCGGCGACACCGTCAAGCTCGCCTACGCGGACCAGATGCGCAGCTCTCTCGATCCGGAGAAGACGGTGTGGGAGCAGCTCTCGGGCGGCCTCGACATCATCAAGCTGGGGAAGCGGGAGGTCAACTCCAGAGCCTACTGCACTTGGTTCAACTTCTCGGGCACGGACCAGTCCAAGAAGGTGGGCGTGCTTTCGGGCGGGGAGCGAAACAGGCTCAACATGGCGATGATGGTGCAGGACTGCGCCAACGTCCTGCTTCTCGACGAGCCGACGAACGACCTCGACGTGAACACCATGCGCGCCCTCGAGGAGGCGCTCGACGACTTCGCGGGGGCGGCCCTCGTCGTGAGTCACGACCGCTGGTTCCTGGACCGGGTCTGCACGCATATCCTCGCCTTCGAGGGCAACAGCGAGACGATCTGGTACGACGGCAACTTCACCGAGTACATGGAATGGCGCCGCTCCCAGCTCGGCGCCGAGGCGGACAGACCCCATAGAATCGCGTATAGAAAACTTGAAAGGTAGCGACCGAGCGGCCGATCCGGACTCAGAAACCGGCTTCCGTGATCTTTCGGAGGGCGCTAGCGCGGCCGAGCAGGCCGGGTTTGTAAAGGGTACTCCGGTTTCGGCCGCCCGATTTGGAGAGGTAGAGTGCCCGGTCGGCGCGATCGAGGCAGGCCCTGGCGCTGAGAGGGGCCGGCCCCTCGAGCTTATAACCGCCGATGCTCACCGTAACGCTGAGGATATTGCCCTGGGATGAGATGGTCGTGGATTCGACGGCCCGTCTGATTCGTTCGGCCATCTCAAACAGCACCTTGTCGTCGCACTCTACGGCGAGGACGCAGAACTCCTCGCCCCCGAAGCGCGCGCCCATGTCCTCGGCGCGGATCGTTTTTTTTATGGCCGACGCTATCTCGATCAGAATCTCGTCGCCCGCGAGATGTCCCCAGGTATCGTTGAAGCGCTTGAAGTGATCCACGTCGAGCATGAGGATGCCCGCGCGGGAGCCGTGCCGGCTTATGCGGGTGATCTCCTGTTCCAGGCGCTGCATGAAATGATGATGATTGTAGAGCCCCGTCTTCGAATCGGTGATGGAGCTCTCGTGATGAAGGCTGTTTTGTATGCCGATCGAAAGGAATCGCGTCATCCTGTCGACATACATCCTTTCGGGCTCGGAATACTCCCCTCCCGCGATCTTGCGTCCGAGAAGCACGATGCCGTAGAGAACGCCCAAACCTCTCATGGGGAAGAGGACTTCGGGCTCGAAGTCGCGGAATGTCGCGCCGAGACCGTCCAATCCGATGCGCCGCTCGAGCTCGCCGTAGGCTATGGGATAGGGCGAGGCCATGAAGAAACTCTTCAACGCAGGATAGTACTCGGTCGGGAATTGGCGCCCGTCTTTTTTCAGATTGCGGTAGCTGTAATGCGAAAAGCCGCCGCCGCTCGGGGCCTCGATGACGAACATGAAATGCGTGGGGATGAATCGTCCGAGGAGGCGGGAGATGACGAAGTCTATCATCTCCTCTATTTCGGTGAGAGAGAAAAGCGCCGCGGCATCGTTGATCAGGGTGTCGAGCTCGCGGTTCTCCTTGCGGAGACCCGCCAGATCGTCGAGCGCTCCGGACTTCTCGAGAAGATTGAGACGCTCGAGGTAGGCCGAATCGACGTGTCGATCGTTCGGCCTCGGTGCCGTTTCCTGCTCCACGCTAGTAAGTATATACTGACGAGGAGCAGTTGTCCCCTAAAAGCGCAGCACTCTCACCTCGAGATCATCGCGGCGAGAGCCTCGACGGTGAAGCCCAGGTGCTTCGCCACTTCCTCTCCCGGTCCGGATTCGCCGAAGCGCTCGATGGAGAAGATGTCTTCGCTCTTCGCGATGCGCTCCCAACCCATGCCGACGCCCGCCTCGGCCACCACCACGCGCGCTTTTTCGCCGAGCATGGCACGGCGCACGGTCTCGGGCTGCGAGTAGAAGAGCTCCCTCGAGGGAACGGAGAGGACTCGGACGTTCGTGCAGCCGGATTTGCCGCCGAGCCTGTCGACGGCGGCGAGCGCGAGAGAGACTTCCGAACCCGACGCCGCGACCACGATTTCCGGCTCCTCCTGGGTATTGTGCACGACGTAGGCGCCGAGCCCCATGGTGTACGGCCACTCGGGATCGTCCTTTTCGAAAACGGGAAGATTCTGGCGGCTGAGCACGAGGACCGTGGGACCGTCCTTTCGCTCCATGGCCATTCGCCATGCGACGGCGGTCTCGGCCGCATCGGCGGGACGGATCACGCGCACGTTCGGGATGGCCCTGATGCTGGCCAAATGCTCGATGGGCTGATGGGTGGGGCCGTCCTCGCCCAGGAAGATCGAGTCGTGCGTCATGATATAGATCACCGGCCGCTTCATGAGAGCCGCGAGACGCAGGGCGGGCTTGAGGTAGTCGGTGAAGGTGAGAAAGGTGGCGACGAAGGGTCGGAGGCCTCCGTGCAGGGAAATGCCGTTGGCTATGGCCGCCATGGCGTGCTCGCGGACGCCGAAGTGAATCATGCGGCCCGATCTGTTCGTCGCGTCGTAGATGCCGGCGCCGGCTATTTGAGTGACATTGGGACCGGTCAGGTCGGCCGAACCGCCGACGAGATTGGGCCAGGCGGCGGCGACGGCGGCCAGGCACTTTCCGGAGGCGTTGCGCGTCGCGATCTTTTCGCCCTGGGCGAACGCGGGCAGATCGAGGGCTTTGCGCGGCTTGTCCGCGAGGAAGTCCGCGAACTCCGCCGCCAAAGCGGGATTCTCCCTTTCCCAAGCGTCGAACTCGGCCTGCCAGGCCGCCCTGGCCGCCGCGAAAACGGGTTTGCGCGAGGAAAAGTAGGCGCGTGCTTCGGCCGCGACCCAGAATTTCTCGGCTTCGGGGATCCCCAGTCCGGCCTTGGCCTTCGCCACTTCCTCTTCGCCGAGCGCGGAGCCGTGGACCCCGGCGGTGCCTTGCTTGGTGGGAGCCCCCTTGCCGATGATGCTTTTCAGGATGATGAGCTTGGGCCTGTCGGCGTAGGCGCTCGACCTGGCCTCGGCGATGAGACGTTCCAGGCCGGCGAAATCGTACATGTCGCCGTGAAGGACTTTCCAGCCGTATGCCTCGTAGCGCTTGGCTACGTCCTCGCCGAAGGCGAGTTCGGTGGAACCGTCGATGGTTATCCTGTTGGAATCGTAAAAAACTATGAGCTTGCCGAGCTTGAGATGGCCGGCGAGAGAGGAGGCCTCGCCGCTCACGCCTTCCATGAGGCAGCCGTCCCCGGCCAGGACCCAGACGCGGTGGTCGATGATGGTCCTTTTGGGGGTATTGAAGCGTGCGGCGAGCATGGATTCGGCGATCGCCATGCCGACGGCGTTCGCGACGCCCTGGCCGAGCGGCCCGGTCGTGGTCTCGATGCCGGCCGCGAGCCCGTATTCGGGGTGCCCGGCGCAGGGGCTGCCGATCTTGCGAAAGCTCTTGATGTCTTCGAGCTTGAGGCCGTAGCCCGAGAGATAGAGCAGGGAGTAGAGAAACATGGAGCCGTGTCCGGCCGAAAGCACGAAACGATCGCGGTCCAGCCACTTGGGATCGGCCGGATCGTGGCGGAGAGTTTCTCCGTACAGGAAGGCGCCGAGCTCTGCGCAGCCGAGCGGAAGCCCGGGATGCCCCGAGTTGGCCGCCTGGACGGCATCCATGGAAAGGCTGCGAACGCTGAGCGCCACTTTTTCAAGGGCCTTGGTATCCATAAAAATCTCCTTATGAATGAGTACCGTATCGGGCGCCGATACAGTACAATCTTTTTTGTATATTCTCAACCGCAGGGGGCGGCCATGGAGAAAAAATCGAGCCGTGGGACGTCGCGCAGGGCGGCGCATGCGGCGCGCACGATCGAGGCCGGAGGCTTGCGGGCGGAACTCGTCCGGACCCGTCGCCGGAGCGTTTCGCTCCAGCTTCTGCCGGATCTGGGCCTGCTTTTGCGCGCTCCCCTCACTGCGTCCGACGACTTCCTCGAAGACTTTCTAATCCGGCGCAAAGACTGGGTCCAGAAGCACAGGGCGCGTTTGGAGGCTCTTCGCGCGGCGGACCCGGGCCCAATCTGGTCGGCCGGCGGAGAAGTGCCTTTTCTGGGGCGCAAACTGGCGCTGGATGTAAGGGCGGGGAACAGGAGCGAGGCTCGCCTGAGGCCCGACGGTCTCGTCGCGGTCGTGCCCGATGTCGGCGACGCGCAGGCGGTCCGCGCGGCGGTGGAGCGACTCTACGCGAGGGAGGCCGCAAAGCGCTTTCCTCCCCTCCTCGAAGCCTGTCTCGAGCGTGCCGCGCCCCGCCGGCTGCCGCGACCCGATCTGCGGCTCAGGGCGATGCGTTCGCGCTGGGGAAGCTGCGACCCGGTCAAAAAGGTGGTGACGCTCAACGTCCGGCTGCTGCGATTTTCGCCCGAGGTCATCGAGTACGTCATCATGCACGAACTCGCCCATCTCCGCCATCGCGGCCACGACGCGCGGTTCTATGGTTTGCTCGAAGAGCTCTGCCCCCAGTGGAAGAGCATGAGACGCCTCCTCGCGGGCGTTTTCCTGGACTAAGATTCTGAGGCGACACGACGCTGCAGCGCATGATGTGTGCATCTTCTGCCAGAGATGCCTGACTTTCATTGTCAACCCGAGGAATTATGAAAAACAAAGCCTTCGCCTTTCGTCTGATCCTTATCGTTTCCAGCCTGGGTTTCTCGGCCGCCGCCGTCGCGTGCGTCCTGCTGTTCCGCGAACCCGGTGGCAGACTCCTCGTTCCCATGCTTGCGACTGGAGGATCGGGCCTCGTCTTCACCCTGGTAGCCCTCCTTTGCGTGGGAGCTTTCGCTCGACCCTATCGTGTCGACTTCGGCGGGCTGCAGGAGGCCCGTCTCGGCGGACCGGCTACGGCCGAACAGGACTATTCGGCCGCCCTCGAAGACATCGGCGGCGCTCCCCTCAAGGCGCTCATAGTCTACCTTCTCCTCGCCGCCCTCTTCGTGCTGGGCCTCATGTTCTTTCCCGGCGCGCCGGGGACATCCTTGCCGGCGCGCGGCGCCGCGCTGTCGTTCATCCTCTCCTTCGCGATGCTGAGCGCGGCCTTTCTGTACGTCCTGACCGACAAGCTATCGCTCACCACCCTGCTGGCCGGCGATCTGCACAGCTACCCGGCGGCCCTTCGCGACAACCGGCAACGCAGGAAAAACTTGATCATACCCATGTTTACGACTCTCATGACCCTCCTCTTTGCCTATTCCTGCGCCTTTCTCTTCGGGCGCAGCGCCGAGAAAGAGGCCGGCGCGGGCTTCACAGGCTTTCTCGTCGCGGTCATACCCATCAGTGCCTTCTATTTTTGTTTCGTGCTGGCGCTGATGTTCACCTGGGGGGCGAATACGGCTCTCCTGTTCCGTTCGGTCATCAGCGAGCTCGAACAGCTTTCCTCCGCGGATAAGGATCTCACTCGGAGGATCTCCATATGTTCGGTCGACGAGATCGCGACTATATCGGGCATGATGAACACCTTCTGCGACGGCTTGGCGGAGAGCCTGCGCGAGATCAGGCGCAGTTATGCCCAGCTCTACCGGGTCCAGGAAAGCCTGTTCGCGGGTATCCGTACTTCTTCCGCGGCCTCGGGCGAGATGGCGGGCGGCATCGATGGATTGATCGGCATGATCGAGCGCGAAGACCTCGCGGTGCGGCGGAGCCTCGAATCCGCCGAAAGTCTCGCCCAACATGTGGCCGCCGTGGCGAGCTCGTCGCGGGAACAGTCGATCAGTCTTACGGGCTCGGTCGAGCGAGTCCAGTCGGCGATGGGGGAAATAGGTCGGCTGTCGCAGGAGAGCGAGGCGGCCAGGACGAAGACCGCCGCCCTCGTCGAGACCTTCGGAGCCGGAGAGGGCAATATACGCACCGCGATCGAGACGGTGAAGGCAGTCGCGGCCCGATCGAGCGACCTCATCGAGATCAACAAGCTCATCAGCGCGGTGGCTTCCCGTACGAATCTCCTGGCGATGAACGCGTCCATCGAGGCCGCCCACGCGGGCGATGCAGGTCGGGGTTTCAGCGTAGTCGCCGACGAAATCCGCACGCTGGCGGAGTCGACGGCGGAGCACACGAGGAAGAGCAAGGAAAGTCTCGGCGATATTTTGGCCCTCATTCGCGGTGCCCTCGAGGCTTCGGAGTCCACCGGCTCGTCCTTCGCGACCATCCGCAGCTCGGTCGCGGAATTGGAGAGAACGACAGCCTCCACCGCGGCCTCCATGGGCGAGCAGGAGCGGCGGAACAAGGAGGTTCTCGAGCTTCTCGGCGGCACGGAGCTGCTGGCGCAGAGCGTCGCGGACACGGCGCGGGCTCTGGACGGCATCGCCCGGGAGATGAGTGCCAGACTCGGCGATGCCGCCGAAGAGTCGAACAAGGCGAACGAAGTCTCGCGTACCATGCGCGAGCGGAATGCTGAGCTGCGCCGCGTGGTGGCGGAGGTGGACGGTCTCGCGGGAGAGGCGGCCAGTCTCAACGGCAGGATCGATACGTTCCTGGATACCTTCAACGCCTGAGCTGGGATCCGGTCCGCTTCAGCAGCGTGTTCTTGACCCGCATCGCGGCCTCGGGCCCCAATCCTCCCGCGGCGGCGATGCGCTCGGGCGCAGCCTGGGCGATGAGCTCGATCGAGCCGAACACGCGCATGAGACGGCGCGCGCGAGCGGGGCCGATGCCCTCGATCTCTTCGAGGACGCCGAAGCGAAGATCCGCTGCGCGGAGTTTCTGATTGAGCCCTGTCGCGAAGCGGTGAGTCTCGTCGCGCACGGCGACGAGGACTCGCAGGGCCGGGGAGTCCTTGGGGAGGACGATCGGCTCGGCCTTCTCCGGAAGCCATATCTCCTCGTTCTGCTTGGCCAGACCCGCTAGGTCGCTGTCCACCCCCAGAGCGTCGAGTATCTCCTTCGCGGCCGAGACCTGGCCCGCCCCGCCGTCTATGAGGATGAGATCCGGCAGCTCCGACTCCTCGTTGACGAGACGCGTGTAGCGCCGAGCCACCGCCTCCCGGACGGCGCCGAAATCGTCTATGGCGCCCTCGAGGCTGCGAATCTTGAAATGGCGGTAGTTTTTCTTGTCCGGGACTCCATTCTTGAAGGAGACGAGCGAGGCGACCGTGTGCTTTCCCGAAAGCTGCGAAATATCGAAGCCTTCGATCCTCGAGGGAAGGGAGGAGAGCCCGAGGAGCCTGTGCAATTCTTCCAGTGCGGGAATGTCGCCGATCTCGCGTCGACGCTTGGCCAGGTCCTCGGCGGCATTCTGGGCGGCGAGGTTGATCGCGACCTCGTGCCGCTTTTCGGTCGGAAGCCCGATATCGGTCGGGACGCCGAGCTCGCGCGCGAAGTAGCGGGTGAGCAGTTCGAACTCGGTCGACTTTTGAACGAAGATGCGCGGCGGCGGAGTCCGGTCCCTGCCGTAGTAGCTCATCAGAAAGCCCCGCAGAGCCTCGTCCTCGGGGGCGTAGAGTCTGCTTCTGAAGAGATCGCGCCCGGTGAGCTTGCCCCCGCGCATCTGGAACACGACGAAACTGACGAGATCGCCGTCGGCCGCCCAGGCGACATAATCGCGGGCTTCGGGATCGAAGTCGACGGCGCTCGAGCGGCCGGCGAACTGTTCTATCGCGGTCACCGAGTCGCGGAGCTTGGCCGCTTCCTCGAAGCGCAGCGCGAGGGCCGCGGCGTCCATGCGCGCGTGGAGCTCGGCGAGGAGGGCATCCGTTTCTCCCGACAGCAATTTTTTCACCTCTTCGACATAGACCGCGTAGTCTTCTTTGCTGATTTTGCCGGCGCAGGGGCCGGAGCACCGGCCGATGTGGTAGTACATGCATGGGGCGGCGCGCTTTTTCATGATGGCGCAGCGGCGCAGAGGGAAGAGCTTTTTTATGAGGTCGAGATAGGTATCGATCACCTCGACGCCGGGGAAGGGGCCGAAATAGAGGCTGCCGTCGTTGATGATGCGGCGAGTTCGGAATACGCGGGGAAACTCCTCGTTGGTTATGCGTACGCTGGGATAGGTCTTGCCGTCTTTGAGGTTGATGTTGTAGCGGGGCTTGTGCTCCTTGATGAGCGTGTTCTCCAGGAGCAGAGCTTCGTATTCGCTTCCCGCCATTATCCACTCTATCCGGTCGATTCGCGAAACCAGGTGTCTGGTTTTTACGTCCTTCCTGCCCGAAAAGTAGGATGAAAGCCTGTTCCGGAGGATCTTAGCCTTGCCGACATAGATGATCTCTCCGGCGGCATCCCGCATGAGATAGACGCCCGGTTCGACCGGAGCCTGTCGGACGAGGTTGCGAAAGTTCGCAAGGCGCTCGTCGCGCGTTCGGCGGGGCTTCCCGCCGGCTTCAGTATCGTCCATATTGTACGATAATCAATGTACGGACAAATGAACTTTAAGGGAATACCGATCATCGCGTTCGCTCTGCTCGCAGCCGTCCCGGCTCGGGCCATAGAACAGAGGCTCGAAGTCTTCGCCGGGCGCAGCGACAGTCCCGCGGCCCAGAACGACTCGGGAATACCGCGGACCATCGGGGAGTGGGCCGTCGATGGCGCGATGCTGCGCTCCGGCTTCCGGGGCGGGCTCGACTACGTCCTTCTCAACGATGTATATAAGCCTGATGACTCGGCCGATCTTCTCCTTCATCTGGATCATCCGGCGCCGACGGACGCCTCCGGTAACTGGAACGTTTCCGCCGGGCCCGACTTCGAGATAGACGCTTCGCGCGCCCTTTTCGGCGAAGGCGCCGCCTCTTTCAGCGGCCCATCCTCGACTCTCAGCCTCTATCCCGGCCCCTCTTCGCTTTTCGCGGAGAACTCCCATTTTCGCGACTTTTCCTTCGAGTTTTGGCTCTACCCGGCGGTCGCCGAGAACGGAGAAGTCGTCCTATTGTGGCAATCGGTGCGCAAGCTGTCCGGCGGAGTGCTTCCGCAGCAGATATCCTGCGTGATAGCCGGCGGACGCCTCCTGTGGACCTTCTCGGGCTTTTTTGCCCCGCCGAACGCGAGCCGGCCCGGCCGGGCGGGCTTTACGCTCGAGCTGCGCGGGCGCAGCCCGCTGGTGCCTCGCGTATGGTCGCATCACCTCGTCAGATTCGACGGCGATACGGGGCTGCTCGAGTACCAGGTGGACGGAAAGCCCGAGGCGGATACCTATGCCACGGCGAGCGGCCATGAGGGCGGCACGGTGTTCGAGCCGGCGATCGGGGCCGTATCGCCCATCAAGCTCTGCCCCGAGTTCGCGGGTCTCGTCGACGAGTTCAGGCTTTCGCGAAGCTTCGTCAAAAGACCTGCGCTGAAGCCCTACGGCAGGGAAAGCGCGCTCGTGCTCAGCCCGGTCGCCGATCTCGGCTATGGCCACAGCCGTCTCGTCTCGATCGATGCCCAATTCAAGGCTCCCGGCACCTCGGGAGTCGAACTTTCCTATCGCATGGCGGAAGATTGGGCGCGATGGCGCCTCGATTACCCGACATGGATACCCTTTCGCCCGGGGAAGAGCCTTCCCGATTCTCCCAGGGGCCGCTACGTTCAGATTCGCGCCGAACTTTTTCCCGACGGCTCGGGAAAGTTCGGTCCATCGCTCTCCTCATTCACTCTCCGCTTCGTGCAAGACCCTCCTCCGCCCCCTCCCGCTCGCCTGATCGCCACCGCCGAGGACGGAGCGATAGAGCTTCGCTGGAGTCGCGTGCCCGAGGCCGATCTGGCTGGGTATCTTGTATATTATGGAGAAGAGTCCGGACAATATTTCGGAACGGGGACAGACCAGGGCCCCAGTCCGATAAACGCGGGCGATGCCACGACGATCACTATCACGGGCATCCCCGACGGGAAGCTGCTCTATTTCGCGGTCGCGGCATACGATACGGCCGCAGGCTCCGCCGCGGGCGGCGCCGAATCGCGCGCAGGCGAGCTCTCCGAAGAGGTGGCCGCCCGACCCTCGAGGACGCCACCATGAGTACAGCCAAAGCCAAGACACAGCCGTCCAATCTGGATCGCGCTCGAGCGGCCCTCAAGATTCGCGATTTCGATACGGCCGAGAAGTACGCCCGTGCTCTCATGATGGAAAGACCGGAGTCGGACGAGGCGCGTATTCTCCTGGGGACGATCTATCTGCGCACGGATCGTCCCAACGAGGCACTCTCGGCTTTCACGAGCGTTCTCGCGCGGAAACCCAATCAGGTCGAAGCTCTTCTCAACGCCGGAGCCACCTACCTGCGGCTCAACAAAAGTCTCGACGCGATCGCCGCCCTCGAGCGAGCCCTCGCGGCCGCTCCCGACAATGCCGAGGTGCTCTTCACGCTTGGCAACGCGCATAGACAAACGGGCAATCTGAAGATGGCGGAGATGGCCTATGCCAAGGCGATCGAGCTCGATCCGGAGCACGTCCTGGCATACAACAATCTCGGTGCCGTCTACCGGCAGATGGGCGACTCGGAGCATGCCGTCCGCGTTTTCTGGAAGGGGCTTCAGGTCGATCCGAACTACCCGTCCTTCCATTACAATCTGGGATATGCCTATAGCGCTCTCGGAAAGCACGAAGAGGCGCTGAAAGAATACGAGCAGGCGGTCAAGGCGAGACCCGGCTGGGTCGAGGCCATGGGCAAATACGGTCTTTCCCTTCTCCAGAACGGCAAGCATAGGCGCGCCCTCGACATGTTCACGCAGGTCCTCGCCATCGATCCGCTCAACGCAGAGGCGCGTAACAATATCGGGCTCGTATACGCCGAGGAGGGCAAAGTCGACGATGCCCTCCGCTGGTTCCGACAGGCGATAGAGGCCGATCCCGGTTTCATTCGAGCCGCCCTCAACATAGAGCAGCTCCTCGAAAAAACCGGGCGATGGGATGCGGCTCTCCAGGAAATCACGAAGCTCGTCGAGATGATGCCCGACAACGAGGATCTCAGGCTTCATCTCGCGACCCTTTATGGCAATCTGGGACGGCATCGCGAGGCGAAGGAGACTCTGGAGTACATAATCCAGCGCAATCCCGATGATGTCAAAGCGCTGAAGCCTTACGCCGCGGCGCTCGAAAAGCTCGGCGATTCCGACATGGCCCGGAAGGTCTACGAGAAGATCCTGAGGCTCGACCCTAAGGAAGTCGGTTTTCGCGTCGAGTTGGCTCGGCTGGCGGCCGAGCGCGGAGACTTCGCGCGCGCCGAATCCGAGCTCCTCGAATACCTGCGCTCGCGTCCCGAAGATGCGCGCGCCCGCTTCGAGCTGGCCAAGGCGAGGGCGCGCAAGGGGGATTGGGAGGGCGCGAAGGCGGCTCTCGTCGAGCTGGAACGCGATCATCCCGACGACGCCCGCATTCAGATGGAGCTTTCGGCCGCCTACCGGGCCCTCGGCGAAAAGAGCAAATCGGTCTCAGCCGCGGAAAGGCTCGTGACATTATCGGGCGCCGCGGGCGATGACGATCCCGACGCGATACTCGCCGGGCTCGATATACTCGAGGGCGCCGTAAAGAATTATTCCGCCGATGTTCGCGAGGCCTGGGACAAGAATCTGCGCGTGCTGAGGGCCGCGGCCGAAGGCGACAGGTCCAAAGCGGAGGCCGAAGCCGCATCGCAGTATGCGGAGGAGGTCTCGGAGGACGAACTCGGCGCATTCGCCACCATGGCGGCCCCGGAGCCCATCTCCGTTTCCGAGGAGGAGGAGATACTCTTCCTCGACGAACGGGACGAAGACTTCGAAGCGGAGCCCTTGGACGAGACCGAAGAGCCTTCTTTCATGATCGAAGAAGAGGAGAGCGTCCACGGAGAACTCGGCGATCTCGTGAACGAATCCGACAGGAGGGACGGCGGAAGCAGGCAGTCTGCCGGTTCCGAGAGCCGCGATAGCGGAGAGGACGAGAGAGGGTTCGGCCAAGAGTCGTCGAACCGCCGGCAGAATCCCGAGGCCGTTCCGGAAATGCGCGCGTCCCAAGGGGCTCCCCAGGGCGCGCAGCCCATGACTTATCCTCAGATGCCGCCGGTCCAGATGCCGCCGGTCCAGATGCCGCCGGTCCAGATGCCGCCGGTCCAGATGCCGCCGGTCCAGATGCCACCGGTCCAGATGCCACCGGTCCAGATGCCACCGGTCCAGATAATGAGTCCTCAGATTCCAGCTCCGCCACAGTCGCGGCTTCCGCGAAGGGCCGCCCAGGAGCCCCGTCTGAAATCCCCTGCGCCGCGGCCGGAAGATGGTTACGGGTCCGAGCCTGCGTCCCCGGTCCCGGAATCCGAGGAGGATTTGCCCGAGTACATCGAAGATCTCGATGTGGCCGATATCCCGGATGAGGAGATGGAAGAGGGTCTTCCCGAATTCGCCGATGAGATCGCGGATGAAGACACTGTTCCGGGCGAGGCGAAAAGTTCGGAGCCGGAGACCCGGGAGCCTGAAGTCCAGGAGGCTGAGGAGCCTGCTCGAAAGATCGAGCCCGAAGGAACGGAGACGGAGGAACTCGAGGAAGAGGAACCTGAGGAGACGGAGCCCGAACTTGAGGAGTCGCTTCCCCTATCCTTGGAGGAAGAACCCGAGGATATCTGGTCCGAAGGCACGGACGAACCCGAAGCCGAGTCGAAAGAAGCGGTACGACAGGATGAAGCCCCGCACGACGAGGATGCGGGGACGGAAGCCGGGCCCATCGAGGAGGGGGGGCGCTCCGATCGGTATGCCGGAGGCCGCGACGAAGCGACCGCCTCCGGAAACGAAGGCGGCGCCGAGACCGAAGAGCCCCTCCTGGGAACGCCGACCGCACGGCTTCTCGAATACCTGAAGTCGCTTTCCGAAGAGCTTCCGCCCGAAAAGCGTGAGGAATTCCGCGTCTCGGGGCTGGAGGGGAAGATAGACGATCTTATCGGATCTTTGACCAAGCCTCCCGAAGATGGGGAAAAAGCCGAAAGCGATTCGGGCCTTGGATCCGAGCCGAGTCTGCTGGCTTCCGGCGAGAAAAAGCGACAGTCGGCGGACTCGGAGGTTTCGGGCCGTGGAGCCGATCCGCGGCGTTCGCAGGTGCCCAGGCGCAGCGGCATCGCGCGACGGGGGGGCCCCGAGCGGCGCGTGGAGGACAGGAGAAAGACCGACCGCCGCGTATCCTCCGACCGGCGCGCGGGCGGCGACCGGCGGGACGGCGAGCGGCGCGTGCCGCCACCCGTGGTCCACTTTGCGGGACCCATTCCCCCCGCGGCGGCCTCCGTCGTGGTCTCCTCCGACGGGCTGCCTACTGAGATCGCCGGAGTTCCCGTTTCGCCCCGGCTGGCTAAACTCATAGAAATCATGCGTCGAGAGAAGAGGCAGGACGGTGACTGACAATCCCAGACAGGTTCGAGAATACATAGGCGGCATGCCGAGTCTGCCCACCACGGTGGCCAAGGTCCTCGAGGTGTGCAACAACCCCAAGACGAGTCCCATCGATCTGGACCGAGTCATCCAGCTCGATCCCGTCCTCATGGGGCGCGTGCTCAAACTCATCAATTCCGCCTACTATGGGCTCGGGACGCAGGTCACGAGCCTCGTGCGCGCCATCATCATGCTCGGCGTGAATACCGTGAAGAATCTGGCTTTGAGCACCGCCGTTCTGGACCGCATATCGAGCAGAAAGGACTTTCGAGCCCTCAACATGGAAGGCTTCTGGCGCCATTCTCTCTGCGTGGGCGTCACGGCGAAGCTCCTGGCCCGCCGTCGGGGAATCGACGCCAAGGCGGTCGAAGAATACTTCGCCGCCGGGCTCCTCCACGACATCGGGAAGATCCCTCTCAACAATGCGCTCGCCGACGAATACGTCAGGACGATGTCGCTCGCGGACCGCGAAGGCCTGGCGCTCTATTCGGCGGAGCGGCGGACTTTGGGGATAGACCACTGCGAGGCGGGGAAAATCGTGGCCGAGAGCTGGCGCCTCACGGGCGCGATAGCCGACACCATCGCCTGGCACCACGATCTCGACGACTATTCGGGCGAAAACGGCGACATACTGCGCACGGTCGCGGTGGCCAATTTCTTCGCCAACCGCGAAGGGATAGGTTTTTCGGGCAACCTCTACCCCGAAAAGCCCGCACCCGAGGTATACGGTCTTCTCGGCATCGAGAAAACCATCCTCGAAGAGCTCGAGGAACCGGTCAATGCCGAGATCGAAAAGGCCAAGGTTTTCTTGAAGCTCGGCGCCTGATCCTGGATCGGAGGCTAGCATGTTCACTGTCAAGATTTGGGGCGATCGAGGATCCATGCCGACGCCCGGCCCGGATACGGTCGTGTTCGGCGGCAACACGTCCTGCCTGGAGGTCCGCTGCGACGATCGGCTCGTCATCATCGACGCGGGATCGGGAGTGCGTCAGCTCGGCGACAAGCTCATGCGGGAAGATATACGAAAAGGTTCCATATCCGCGGACATTTTCATCACGCACACGCATTGGGACCACATCATGGGGTTCCCGATGTTCACGCCCATCTACGTTCCCGGCACGAAGCTCCGCATTCGCGGACCTATCAGCTACGAGGACGACAGCCTCGAAACGATCATCGGTTCCCAGCTCTCCTATAGATACTGGCCGGTCCGGCAGGAGGAGCTTTCCGCGAAGATAGAGTACGAGCAGATCAAGGAGACGACGCTCGATCTCGGCGACGGGATATTCGTCACGACCAAGTACCTCAATCATCCGATACTCTGCCTCGGATACCGGATAGAATTCGGAGGCAAGGCTTTCGTCACCGCCTACGACAACGAGCCTTTCAGCAATGTCTTTCCGACCGATCCGGCGGATCCGAACTACGACGAGGAAGCGGCCCGCGAGGGCGAGGTAGCGGCCCGCGAGGAAAACGAGAAGCTGCTTCGCTTCTGTCAGGGCGCGGATCTCCTGATCCACGACACGCAGTACACGGCCAAGGAATACGTTTCGGGCAAGGTCGGATGGGGACACTCTTCCTATGAGTACGGCATAAACGTGGCCCACAAGGCCAGAGTCAAGCGTCTAGTTCTGTTCCATCACGATCCGAACAGGACCGACGCCGAACTCCAGGAGCTCGAGCTCTTCTACCAGGAGAGGATACGAGGCAGAACCGCGCTCGAGATCGAGATGGCCCGGGAGGGAAAGACCTTCACACTCTAGCCCGGCCGGCCGGTCGCGCGGAACACTGGGCGGAACACGCTTGACCCTTCGGGCTCGGCGCGGGATAGTGTCGTTCCATGAAGCCAAATAGAAAACCTTCTGCGCCGGCCGCAAGAAGAAGCGTCGTCTCGCCGGGCGGGGACGATCCGGGGAGAGCCCGACTCCCGGCCCTTCTGGCCTTAGTTTGGACGGCCGCCATGTTTGCGGCTTTGGTTCTATCGGGCTGTCCGCGATTCACGGTCTACTACGCGGCCTACGTTGCGGCGACACTCGGCCTCGTCGCGGGCGAGCTTGCCTTCCTGCACGCCATATATCGACGCGGCAGGCGCGAGCTCTTCTTCGCATTCAAGAAATTCACGGGCTACGGCTTGGTCGTGCATTACGTCGCCTCCGCCCTGCCTCGCGTCGATTGGTCCAACCTAATGCTCATAGCCGCGGGGCGCGTGGTTTTCCTTTTCGTTCTCGGCGTGGCGTGTCTGGCGATAGGACTCGCATTCTTCGTTTCGGCTTCGCGTCCCGCGACGCACGCGGCCTTGGGGCTCATAACGCATCAGGAACTCGAGGACCGCGCCCTGCTTCGCACGCATAGAAACGCCAAGAAGAAGAGTCCTCTCGGGATCGTTCTGGAATGGGTAGATGCACTCGCTTTCGCGGCGATCGCCGTCATTCTCGTCAATATTTTCATTTTTCAACTCTATGTCGTGCCTTCGGAATCCATGGTTCCGGTTTTCCTCTCGGGAGATCGTCCTTTTACCGCGAAATTTTCGGCGGGGCCGCGCATTCCCCTGACCGATTGGCGCCTGCCCTTCATGCGGCTTCCCCATCGCGGCGATGTCGTGACCATAGCCAATCCCCGCTATCCTGAAAACCACCATGTCGATCTCAAGAAGTATCTGTCGCAACTCGTATCCATGGTGACATTCACGGCGGTGAACATCGACAAGCTGCCCGATGGAAGCCCCAAGGCCGATCCGCTCGTCAAGCGCATCGTGGGTCTCCCCGGCGAAAAGCTCATGATGGTCGACGACATTCTCTATGTGAAGCGCGCGGGCGAGGCGGCCTTCGCGCCGCTCGCCGCGGACCGCGCCTATTCCCAAATCGACCTTTGGAAGGAACCGGACTCGGTGCGCGCCCGGATAGCCACGATACCGATCGACGAATCGGTCCGCGCCATGTTGACGGCGATCGACAAACGCAAGAACGAAGCCGACCCCGCCGCCCTGGGCGCCGCTCTCGCGGCGACGACGGCGCGAATCGAGGGTGAACTCGCACGGGGCGGTCCGGCGGTCGCGGTCTTTGAAGCGCGGCAATTGCCCCGTCTCAATCAGCTCGTCGTGAGCGCGCGCGACAGCCTGATAGCGGGAGCAGTTGCCGGCGATCAGAGCGGCAACGCCCTGTCGCGCCTCGGCGTGGGGGAGCGGGACGAGGACCTGCCTTTGGCCCTCGCTCTTATGCGCTCGGCCCCTCTTCGCGCCGCTCTAGCGGCTTACGGCGCGGCTCCGCCATTCCTGGAGCCGAACACCGACGCCTATACAAGGGGCACTCGGGTCTTCGACCTCCTGATCAAGGCTAATTTACTTGCCCGTATCGAAAGGGATATGCAGCTCATTTCTTCGGGCGCGACGATAGAGGACTTTCTCGCCGACAAGACTCGGAGCGGCCTGGAAGCCGAAGCAGGCGATTTTCTGAACTATCTGCGCCTGTACGATTTCCGAAACTTCCCCGAGTTTCCGTCCGGGAATCGCTTTCTGGGCAGGAACCAGTATTTTGCAATGGGCGACAATCGCTATAACTCCTTGGACTTTCGCTTCAAGGACGAGCGCCCCGGTATCCGCTCGCTCGATGGAAGCGATCTGACATCCATACTATATGTCTCCAATCTCGAACCCTTCGCGCTCGACAGGCGATTCATCGAAGGATACGCGATGTTCAGGATCTGGCCGCCTTCCCGCATAGGGCCGATTCGCTGATATGCGGGGCTGTCCAATAAGGGTCATCCCGTTATTGTTCGAACCGGGATAAACCCCAGCCGCCTTTTTGGACAGCCACCGCCCTTGATTCCCGCGCGAATACGACCAGACTTGTACCCATGGACAACAACGGTATGGCTGCCGTTCTCATTTCGACGCCGGACGCGGCCGAGAGGGCAATTTTGACCGCTGCGATCGATGCGGCCGGACTGAGGCCAGTATCGACGCTGAAAGCCGAGTCTTCGGAGGCGAACGAAAAGGCCAAGGCTCTGGACGCCGCCCTCCGGGCCGAGGCGGCGGATTTTCTGCTCGTGGATGCCGCACGGTGGACCGAGATTCGCGATCTATTGCCTCTGCCGCCGCGCTCCTACCTAGTCGTTCTCATCCTCTCGCCCGAGAAGGAGGGGAACGCCCTCGCCATGCTCGAGGCCGGAGCATTCGACTACCTGCTCCGGGGCGGCAAACTCTGGGGCGAACGCGTCGGCGGGTACTTCCGGGCCCTGGCCGCGCTCAAACGGCGCTTTCTGGGAGCCTTCACTACCCTGGAACGCCGCTACGAGAATCTTGTGCATTCTCTTCCCGATATCGTGTACGAACTCGACGACGAGGGCCGTTTCACCTTCATCAACAACTCGGTGCGGCTGCTCGGCTACGATCCGGCGGATCTGGTGGGCAGGCATTTTTCGGTTCTCCTCAACGAGGAAGACGCGGCCGTCGTGGATCGCCGGACCGTCCTCGAGCTTTTCAAAGGTTCTCGAACCGGACCGGTGCTCAGTCCGAAGCTTTTCAACGAACGCCGTGCTATCGACAGACGGACCGAAAACCTCGAGGTTCGACTCCGCCGCAAACCGGGAGGGCGTTCCGGTTCCGACGACATGATCGTCACGGTGATCTCGTACGGAGAGGTGTCCGCAGCGGGAGAATACGCTCACTCGGGCGGGGCGCCGTCCTTTGTCGGCTCGGTCGGGGTCATACGCGACATAACGTTGCGGCGCAAGTCCGAGGAGATGCTGCGCGAATTGTACCAGGCCGTGGACCAGTTCACGGCCGGAGTTCTGGTCGCAGACCGCAATTTTCGCGTGGAGTACGTGAATCCTACTTTTTTCCGAATTTCCGGGCTCGCTCCGCCGGATGTGCTCGGGGCCGAACTCTATTCGTTTTTCGACGTTCCCGAACCGCGGGCGGAGGAATTTCGCTCCCTCGTGCGCGGCGGCTTCGACGTTCGCGACGAAGTGCGCCTGAAAAGGTTGGGCGAATCGACGGCGCCGCGGAGCGCCGAGGCGCAGCGGGAAACGGCCGGAAAGGCCGACAGCCGGGACCTCGGTGGAAGCTGGACGGCGATTCACGCTTCTCCGGTCCGCTCCCCCGCGGGCAGCATCACTCACGCGATCCTGATATGCGAAGACATCAGCCAGCGCAAGGCGATGGAGGAGCTCGTCGCCATGGCGCGCGACGAAGCCGAGAGGGCCAACAAGGCCAAGAGCGATTTTCTCGCCTCCATGAGCCACGAACTCAAAAGCCCCGTCGCGAGCGTGCTCGCCGCGGCCCGTCTCATCGAAATGGGTAGCCCCGAACCGGAGCGCCGCGCCTCCGCGATCATAGCGAGCGCCCAGGGCCTGCTCGAGGTACTGGGCGACATTCTGGATTTCGTGCGTTTCGAGACCGGCACGGGAACGGTGAGAAAATACGCTTTTTCCCTCGCCTCCTTCGTGGCCCGCGTCTGCGAACCCATACGTTCGGCCGCGGCCGCCAAAGGGCTGGACTTCATTCTCGGGAATATTCCCGAGGGGACGATACTCTCCGATCCCGATCGACTCGAGAGAGCCGTCGCGGCCCTGCTCGACAATGCTCTTTCCTTCACCGAAAAGGGATTCATCCGCGTCGATGCTGCGATAGAGCAACGAGCCGGCAACGTCCCTCACCTCGTGCTCACCGTCGCGGACTCGGGCGCCGGCATCGCGCCCGAGGATCAGGGAAGAATATTTTCGCCCTTCGTCCAACTTGCGTCGCCCTATACGAAGCGCGGCGGGGCGGGGATCGGCCTTTCCCTGGCGCGGAATATCGTGCGGGCGCTCGGAGGCGAAATTCGCCTGCAAAGCGAGATTGCCAAGGGCTCCGCGTTCACCATCCTGGTTCCCGTCGGGGAGCCCGTACAGCCCGCACAGCCCGTTTCGGGGCCGAGACGCGCCTACCGCCTCCTCGTGGTCGACGACAACGAAGTCAACCTCGAGTACATGTCCACCATCCTCTCCAACGCGGGGCATCGCGTTGACACCGCCTCCAGCGGAGCCGAGGCGCTCCGCCTCCTCGAGGAGCGGCCCCCCGACGCCGCCGTTCTGGACATCCAGATGCCCGGCATGAGCGGTATCGAACTGGGGCGCAAGGTGCGAGGCTACTCGGGCAACCGCTACGATCCCAATCTTCCCCTCGTCGCCTTGACCGCTTTCGATTCGGACGAGGTGTCGCGATCGGGCGTCGAATTCGATGCCGTTTTCGCCAAGCCCGTCGATGTCGCCAAGCTGCTGTCACGGATCGACGAGACGGTGGACAGCCGTGAACGGCTCGATTCCGGACCGTACGGAGCGCTTTGGTCGGGGCGGGGCAAAGAACTCGGAGCCGCGCTCTCGGCGGCCGATCGGGATGTTCCCCGGCTTCTCGGAGAGGTCGGCGCGGCGGCGGAAGCCGGTAATTCGGAGCTGGTCCGCGAACTCGTCCGCGAGCTCGACTCGCTTTTCTCGCGGCTGGCGGTCGAACGCGCAGGCGCTTCCCTCAGGCGGCTCGTTCTGGCCCTCGCCGACGAAGACAGTGCGGTGGTCCGCAGCCGTGCGACGCGTCTCGCGGCGGCCTGGGCGGCTCTCCGTGCAGAACTCGGGCGATCGGCCGAAGGCGCCGAAACCGGCGACAAGGGCACGGTTTAGGTGCGCCGCGTGCTCGTCGTGGACGACGATCCGCAGAACAGGGATATCCTCCGGCGCCTCATCGAACGCCTCGGGGCCGAGGTCTTCACGGCCCGGGACGGCCTCGACGCCCTGAGATTGTTTGTCGATCGGGCCTTCGATATCGTGTTTCTCGATCTTTCCATGCCCGGTGTGGACGGTTACGCCGCGGCCAGGGCCATGCGCTCCTTCGAAGCGGAGAAAGGACGGCCCCGCGTGCCGATTGTGGCTCTTTCCGGCGTGGATGACGATCCGTCGATACTTGAAGCCGGCATAGACGATTTCATGCAGAAACCCGTGGATTCGGCCGCCTTGCACGAGGCGCTCGAGCGCTGGACCACGCGCGAGGGGACGTGAGGGGATCCGATCCTTCACGTGGACCGAGGAAGGCGGCGGGGGCGCTCCGACCGAGGGCCCGCAGGGAGTTGGCCACCGCCGCGAGGGCCACTCCCACGTCGCCGATGACCGCGATCCACATGTCTGCGAGGCCGAATGCGCCGAGCCCCAGGAGGAAGGCCTTGGCTGCCAAGGCGAAGACGATGTTTTCGGCGACGATTTTCCGCGTGCGGCGGGCTCGATAGATCGCCTCGCCCACCCTCGCCGGCTCGTCGGTCATGAGCACGAGGTCGGCGCTTTCGATGGCGGCGTCGGAGCCCGATCCCATCGCGATGCCGAGATCCGTGGCGGCGAGGACCGGTGCATCGTTGATGCCGTCGCCCACGAACACCGTTCGCCCGGCCGCCGTTCCGGAGGTTCCGATTTGCCTCAGACGGTCGATCTTGTCCTCCGGCAGGAGATCGGCATACAGCTCGTCGATGCCCAGTTCATCTGCCACCGGCCGGGCGGAACAGGCCGTGTCGCCCGTGAGGATTACAGTACGCTCGACGCCCAGAGCCGCGAGGCTCCTCACCGCGGCAGAGGCGTCGGCCTTGAGCTCGTCTCCCAGAAGAATCGAGCCCGCGAATACGGAGTTCACAGCCACGTTGACCACGCTGCCTTCGGGATCACAACGCTCATGAGGCACGCCTTCGATGTGGAGAAGTCGATCGTTGCCCGCGATGACGCGCGCCCTTCCCACCCGGGCCACGACCCCGGCTCCCGGGATTTCGCGGATTTCGGAGGCCTCGTCTTCGATTCCCATGGAGAGTCCTCGCGCGGCCGCAGCCGACCGGATCGATGTCGCCATCGGATGCCGGGAAAGCGACTCGGCGGCCGCCGCGAGCGCGAGAAGCTCCTCCTCCGTCCGTCCTCCGGCGGGGCTTATGTCCACGACGCGGAAGCTGCCTTCGGTGAGGGTGCCGGTCTTGTCGAATACGACGGTCCCCACATCGGCGAGAATTTCGAGAGTCTGCGCTCCTTTCACGAGGATACCGCGCAGCGCGCAACCGCCGATGCCGCAAAAATAGGCCAGGGGGACGCTGAGCACGAGCGCGCAGGGACAGGAGATGACCAGCATCACGAGAGCGCGATAGGCCCAGACTGAGAATCTCTGCCCGTCGACGAAGAGAGGAGGCAGCACGGCCACGGCGGCGGCGAGCCCTACGACGACGGGGGTGTAGACGACGGCAAATCGGGTGATCCACCCTTCGGTATGCGCCTTTTTCGCGGCCGCTTCCTCGACGAGACCCGCTATGCGAGCGGCCGAGGACTCCTTCGCCGTTCGCTGCGCTTCGAGCAGCAGCGATCCGTCCAGGGAAATGCAGCCTGCCGGCGCATTGGACCCGACCGCCACCGACCGCGGCAAGGACTCGCCGGTAAGGGCCGAGAAATCGAGGAAGGCTTCACCTTCGATGACGCGTCCGTCCAGTCCGATGCGCTCCCCGGGTTTGACGAGAAAGCGGTCTCCCGCTTTCGCCTCGTCCGGAGGTATCTCGACCCAGACTCCCCCGGACTTCACGCGTATGCGATCCGGCCGCAGGTCGAGGAGGGATCTTACGGAGGCTCGGCTTCTCTTCGTCGCGGATTCCTGCAGCAACTCGCCCAATCTATAGAAGACCATCACCGCGACAGCCTCTTCGTAGTAGCCGATGGCTATGGCGCCGAGCGTAGCGATCGACATCAGAAAGAGCTCCCCGAAAACCTTGCCGCGGCGAATTCCGCGTACCGCCCCCAAGAGAACCTGCCAGCCCGCGACCAGATAGGCAGAGCAGACGAGACCGTCTCGCAGCGGAGGCCGGATGAGAAGGGCCGCGAGTCCGAGGATGACGGCGAGGATCAGGAAGAGGAGCTCGCGGTGCTGCGTTCCGACCTTTTCCTCTCCATCGTCTTCGCAGCTGCCTTCCGGGCCTCGCGCCGCCGCTTCGCAAACCGCACACTCGAGGGCGGCCTCGTTCGGTCCGCGACGGCTCATAGGGGGCCTTCCGAAGGGCTGCGCGACCGTTCGGCCGTGTGTTCGAGACCGAGCCGCAGGAGGGAGGCTACGTGGGGATCGTCCAAAGAGTAGAAGACGGTCTTGCCCGCGCGGCGGCTGCGGACGAGGCGGGCTGAGCGCAGAAGCGCGAGTTGGTGGCTGATCGCCGACTGGCTGCCTCCTGTCAGGGCTGCGAGATCGCAGACACAGAGCTCCGAGGCGTCTAGCGCGAAGAGTATCTTTAGGCGGCCGGTGTCGCCGAAAACCTTCATGAGCTCGGCCAGGGAAGCGAGGCCCTGGGGGAGGGGAAGGTTCCGTCTGGCGACCTCCAGGCCCGGAATATGAACCTGCGAGCAGCCGCAGATCTCGTCTGCAGGGGCCTTTGCAGGCTGGGAAACTTCGAGCGCGGCAAGTCCGAGCGAACTATCGGTCATCGGTATCCTCTATTTCAAATGAACATATGAACAAATATTCATATAATATATACTGCCGCGCGCTCCTCGAGTCTATCCATCCAATCTCCTTCGAGGATAGGATTATTCGAGAAAACTAGGCCTTTTGAAACTGATTCGAAGCCAAGGAGAATGCGATCGCATGGACAAGCTCGACAAAAGAACGAAAATCATAGCGACCTTGGGTCCGGCTTCCGGGACTCCCGAGACGGTGAAGGCCCTTCTGGCCGAGGGGGTGAATGTCTTCAGACTGAACTTTTCGCACAGCAGCCCGGACGATGCCCGGGCCGCCATCGCGATGATCCGGGCGGCCCGCGCCGAGCTGAAAGTCCCCGCCGCGATCATGGCGGACATAAAGGGGCCCGCCGTGCGAGTCTATGGCTATGCGGAGGCGCTGCCCATAGAGGCGGGCACGATCCTCCTCATCGAGTCCCGAGCGGCCGAAGGCATCGAGACACTCGTCTCGCCCGAGCCCTCGCGCATCTACACCAACCTTCCGAGCATCGACTCGCTCTGTGCGATAGGCCAGCGCGTGCTCCTCATGGATGGCTATTTTTCGGGCGAGGTCACCGCCAAGGGCGAGGGATACGTCTCGGTGCGCATCGGCAATCCGGGCTCTCTCCGGCCCAAGGCACACTTGACCATACCTCACGTGGATTATCCGATTCCCTTCCTTTCGGACAAGGATATCCGCGATATAAGCTTCGCCGTGGAACAGGAAGTCGAGTACATCGCACTCTCCTTCGTCCGCGAAGCCACGGACATCGAGGAAGTGCGACGTCTCATCCAGCGTTCGAAGACCGTCTCGGGCAGGAAGAGCGCCTGCAAGCTTATCGGCAAGATCGAAAGCGCCAAGGGCCTCGCCAACGCCGACGAGATCGTCGCGGCGGCGGACGGAATCATGGTGGCCCGCGGAGACATGGGCGTCGAGATCGCCATAGAGAAGGTGCCTATAGCCCAGAAGCGGCTCATCCGCACCGGCTACCTCGCGGCCAAGCCCGTCATCACGGCGACGCAGATGCTGGAATCGATGATCGAAAGTCCCATGCCCACCCGCGCCGAGGCCAGCGATGTGGCCAACGCCTGCTTCGATTCCACGAGCGCAGTCATGCTGTCGGGCGAGACCGCCATAGGACGTTACCCCCTGAAGGTGGTCGAAACGATGTGCAATATCATTCGCGAAGTCGAGTCGGCCTTCGATTACGCTGAATATCACAGGAGCATGCCGCCTCAGGTGCGGGCCGGCGATCTGCCGGCGATCATGTCGTACAACGCAGTGTCCGTCGCCTATGAATGCGATGCGGCCGCGATACTCGTACTCACGGAGACGGGGCATGCGGCGCGGCTCATTTCGCGGCTCAGACCGCGCATGCCCATATTCGCTTTCATGAAAGACGAGATCGTCTACCATCAGCTCGCGATGAACTGGGGGGTCTATCCCCTATTGCTCGAGCGCTCCATCGAGAGTCTCGATGCGATAGTGTCCGAAACGATCGAGAGCTGCAAATCCGCAGGTGCGCTCAAGAAGGGCGACCGAGTGGTGTTCGTCGCCGGTTTGCCGCTCGACAAGCAGGGTACGACCAACATGATCCGAGTGGAGACCGTCGGCTAGTCATGATGAAGTGGCCGCCCCGGCGGTATGCGGTGCGGAGGGAGCCGAGCTTGACGCCCAGTCTTCGGTCATGGCGAGTGACGGGAGGGATCTTCCGGTCCAGGTCCAGAAGCCCGTAGACTGCCGTCTGCGCCGCGCGTACGGAGTATTCGACCGTGAACACGACGTCGTCCGGTATCTCGACGAACTGGCTTATGAAGCCGAGGTTGCGGGAGTTCTCGGGCACGGGCAGGGGTCGGTCGGAGCGCTGCCTGCGCTGGAACAGCGAGTCTATGAAGGGTAGCATGCAGGGGATGCAGTTCGCGCTCGCGAAGATCCGGTCGTACTCGAAACCGAGGTGTCCGCACAGCTCCCGGAGTATCTCTTCGCCACAGCAGTCCTTCATGGGCTTGGGCACGAAATCGCCGACGCGGTCGGGGAAGAGGGCGTAGCCCCAGAAGACTTGGACGCCCTCGCTCTGGCTCGCGAAGTGGGGCTGCCTGGCGAGGACCACGGACATGAGCCAGTTGGAATCCCGGAAGGTGACGAGGGCTCCGGTGCCGGCCTCGTTCCCCGAGAACTCCTCCATGCGGCGGAAGAAGCTCGGGTCGGCGAGGGTCACGGTGAAAGACTCCCAGGTCGACTCCGCGAGCCGATCGCAGAAGGGGGCGGGGTCGCCGAACTCGGGCCGTCCCTTCGCGAGCTTCTCCCAGAGCTGCCAGGAGCCTGAGTCCTCTTTGGTCCGCGGGGCCGGGGCAGAGGTCATGGAACCGAGGCTCGAGGCGTCCGTGATGCAGCCGTTCTGCACGAAGACGAGGTCGCCCTCGGCTACGTCGATCCGCTCCGAGGCGCCCGAGCGTTCGCAGAGTATGCCTTTGACGACCCACTCGCCGCCCTCCTTCGCAAGGTCGAGGTCGGTGACGCGGCAGCCGAAGACGAAGTCGACGCCCCGCTCCCGGAGCCAGGCTTCGAGGGGGCGCACGAGGGAGTCGTACTGGTTGTAGGGGGTGCGCGCCACTCCCGCGAGATTATGGATGCGGGGGAACTCGTGCATGAAGCGGATCATGTAACGCCTGAGCTCGGCCGCGCTGTGCCAGGTCTGGAAGGCGAAGGTGGTCGCCCACAGGTACCAGAAGTTGGTCTCGAAAAAAGGCGGGCTGAACCAGTCGCTGATCCGCGAGTCGCCCATCGCGTCCTCGTCCGCACGGGTGAGGCGCAGGAGCTCCATGCGATCGCGCCGCGAGAAGCCCATCGAGCGCACGTCGACCTTCTGCCGGTCGGCCGTCACGAGGCGGGCGCGGGCGTCGGTCTTGATGCGCCCGTTGAAGTCGAGGATTTCCTCGTAGACCGTCTTCCCCGGCGCCGCCAGGGAGGGTATCTCCTTGAAGAGCTCCCAAGTGCACTCGTAGGTGGGCAGGTTGAGCATGCGGCCGCCGCGGATCACGTAGCCGCGATCGGGGCTGCCGATCCCGTCACAGCTGCCGCCCGCGAGGGGCAATTCCTCGAGAATGGTGATGCCGCCGCCGCTCAGGCCGCCGTCCCGTATCAGGAAGGCCGCGCCGGCGAGCGAGCCTATGCCGCCCCCGACGAAAGTGGCCTTCGTCCGCTTCGGGTCGCGGCCCGAAGCCATGATAGTGTCCTTCTTCGCCATCTGCGAATCCTCCCGAGGGGGCGGTGAGCCCGATCGCCGATCCGTCTCCTTCGGGCACAAGCTAGGGAAAGAGAAAAGGATATGCTATGATCAGATTGATGGATCTGTCGGAAAATTGGACGGCTCCGCGCATTTGTCTAGAAGGGGACGTAGGGCGCCGTGCCCCACGAGGTTGTCGAAGATGTCCGATGCCCTGATCACGAAGCGAGCGATCTTCGGCTTCTCTCAAGCGTCTCATGGAGAAGGTGCCCCTCGCCAGGATCACCGTCCGCGATATCGTCGAGGACTGCGGTCTCAACCGCCAGACCTTCTACTACCATTTCCGCGACAAGTACGAGCTCGTCAACTGGATCTACCGCACCGAGGCCATAGAGAGCATCGCCGACCTCCGCGATTACGGGCATTGGACGGTGGGCATAGAGCGGGTCTTCGCCTACCTCCTCGAGAATCGCGGCTTCTACGTGAACGCCCTGAACACCCCGGGGCAGAACTCCTTCGACGGCTTCCTCTTCGAGGCGACCCGGCTCCTCATCCGGGGAGTCGCGGACGAGGTGGCCTCCGGCCTCGACGTGCCGGAAGAGGACAGAGTCTTCATATCGGACTTCTACGCCTTCGCCTTCGTCGGCATCGCCGTGCGCTGGGTCAAGTCGGGCATGGGGGAGCCGGCAAAGACCATCACGGACAAGATAGCCGCCATCGTCGACGGCAGCATGCGCCGCGCCCTCGAAAAGCGTGCCCGCGACCGAGAGCCCAGGCGCCTCACCGCTCGTACATCTCGGGACGGCGATCGACGATGATATCGTTCAACTCGCCGAGGCGCTTGTTCCTCGCGCGCCCGGGATCGATGTCGACGACCGCCACGCCCGGCCCGTCGGCGGGAAGCCGGGCGAGGTAGCCGCCGTCGGGGTCCACGAGGACACTCTCTCCCGTGAACTCGAGGCGGCGGCCCGACCTGGCCTCCGTACCGACGCGGTTGGCCGTCGCCACGAACACGCGGTTTTCGACGGCCCGCGCGAAGTCGGCGCGCTGGCAGAAGGGAAGCACCAGGTTCGAGCAGTGCGCCACGAGGTCGGCGCCGCGGAGGGCGAGAGTGCGGAAACTCTCGGGGAAGATCCAGTCGAAGCAGATGGCGGGCCCTATCCGCATGCCCCGGAACTCCTCGACGAAGAAGCCCGTGTCGCCGGGGTCGAAGCAGAGCTTTTCCCGCGCGAAGAGGTGGGTCTTGCGGTAGACCCGGCGCCTTCCGTCCGGAAGGGCGAGCATGGCCGAATTGTAGAGGGCTCCGCCCGATGTCGATTCCGCGAATCCGAAGACGAGGCCCGCGCCGGACGCGGCGGCCGCATCGGCCAGCGCGCGGACCCGGGGGCCCGCCGCCTCGTCGGCAAGAGCTTGCGCCTCCTTTCTGTCGTCGAAGTCGTATCCCGAAAGACAGAGCTCGGGGAGGACGAAAAAGTCGGCCGCGGCGCCGGCCAGGAGGGACAGTATCCGCTCGAGGTTGCCGTCACGGTCCCCGAAGACGGGTTCGGTTTGAACGATGGCTACACGCATTCCTCGAGTATAGCTCCGAAAGTGCCATCTTGCTTCCCGCGACGAGTGTGCTTATGCTCCTCTCGGATTCCGAATGAAGAAGTACATAGTCTTGGCGGGCAACATCGGCGCCGGCAAGTCCACATTGGTGGGACTCCTCTCGGCGCGTCTCGGCTTTACGCCCTACTACGAGCCGGTCGCCGAGAATCCCTTCCTCCACGACTTCTACACGGACATGAGGCGCTGGGCCTTCAATTCGCAGGTGTTCTTCCTCACGCATCGTGTCCGCTCCCACCGCGCCCTCATGGAGGATCCGCACTCGGTCGTCCAGGACCGTTCCCTCTACGAGGATGCCGAGGTCTTCGCGCGCAACCTCCACGAGCGCGGCGACATGAGCGACCGCGACTGGGACAGCTACAGCGAGCTCTACCGGACCCTTTGCGACCTTCTGCCCGCTCCGGATCTCGTCGTCTACCTCCGCGCTGCGCTGCCCACGCTGCGCGCCCGCATCGCCAAGCGCGGGCGCGAATTCGAGGCCGGCATAAGCGACGAATACCTCGATTCGCTCAACGCGCTCTACGAGTCCTGGATCGAGTCCTTCACCCTCGCTCCCGTGCTCGTCGTTCCGAGCGACCGCCTCGACTTCGTCGCCGAATCGCGCGACTTCGAGGCCATTGCGGCCGGCGTCGAGGATCGGCTCAGGGACAGACAGGGAGTGCTTTTTCCCGTCGGCATGTAGCGGTTCTCGCCCTAAGGGCCCGCTTGTGATATCCTGCCGGCTACGGGGGGCGGTATGGCCGGCGACGTTTTCGGAAGAGTCTTTCGCGTTTCCAGTTTCGGCGAATCGCACGGAGCGGCCGTCGGCTGCGTGGTCGAGGGCTGCCCGGCGGGCATGGAAATCGCGGAAGCCGATATCGCGGCCGAGCTGGAGCGCCGCCGGCCGGGCGCATGGGGAAGCCGCGATGCGGCCGTCAGCCCGCGTGCGGAGCCGGACCGCCCCGAGCTCCTCTCGGGTGTCTTCGAAGGCAAGACGACGGGAGCCCCCATAGCCATCGTCGTGCGAAGCGTGGACGCCCACTCCGGCGACTACGAGAGCTACAGAGGTGTCCTGCGGCCCGGTCGCGGCGATCCGGGCTGGGCTGCCAAATACGGCCACCGCGACCACCGGGGCGGCGGTCGCCTTTCCGGCCGCGAAACCGTGGCTCGGGTGGCCGCCGGCGCGCTCGCCAAGAAGTTCCTGGCCGCTTCGGGAATAGAAGTCTACGCCTTCACGCTTCGCGCCGCCGGCATCTCCTGCGCCGGCGTGGAGGCCGATGCGCCCCTGGACTCTTCGGCCCGGCGCGAGATCGAATCCAACGCGATGCGCGCCCCCGATCCGGAGGCCGCGAAGCTCATGCGCGAACTTATCCTGAAAGCCCGCGAGGAGGGCGACTCGGTCGGAGGCATCGTCGAATGCCGCGCGACGGGCCTTCCGCGGGGGCTCGGCGAACCTGTCTTCGAGGGCCTCGACGCGCTCCTGGGAGGGGCCGCGCTGTCCATTCCCGGCGTCAAGGGGGTGGAGTTCGGCCTCGGATTCGACGCGGCCGACATGCGCGGCGGCGACTATCTCGACGCGGCCGAACCCTCCGCGGCAGGTGCCGCCGCGGGTGGAATGCTCTGGCGCTCGAACAGGGCGGGCGGCGTCGCCGGCGGGCTTTCGACCGGAGCCGAGCTCGTGCTTCGCGTGGCGGTGAAGCCTACCCCCACCGTCTCGCGCCCCATAGCGTCGGTCGACGAAGCCGGCCGGGCGGTGACCGTCACCGGAACGGGACGGCACGACGCCTGCCTCTGCCCGCGGCTGGCACCGGTGCTCGAAGCGATGGTCGCCCTCGTGCTGGCCGACTGCGTGCTGCTGGGTAGGGCGGCGCGCGCATAACGCGGCGCATTCCCGGCGCGCTCCCGGTGGAGTGTCGCCGGCCCGGAAGCGCATGCAGGTTGATTCCTCCGATATGTGTCAGTACCTTGGAATTCGTTGAAGTAAAGAGTGAAGGAGGATCTAAATGGCGACTATCACGCTCAAAGGCAATCAGATCCATACATCCGGCACGCTCCCCCCGGTCGGGAGTAAGGCTCCCGATTTCCATTTGACGAAGAACGACCTCGGCGACGCTTCTCTCGCCGATTTCGCCGGCAAGGTGAGGATACTGAACATCGTGCCGAGCCTCGACACCTCCGTATGCGCTCTCTCCGCGAAAAAGTTCGACAAAGAGATCGGAAAACTCGGCGGCGCGGTGGTCCTCAACATCAGCCGGGACCTGCCCTTCGCTCAAAGCCGTTTCTGCAAGGCCGAGGGAGTGGAGGCGGTGATTCCTCTTTCGGAACTCCGTAGCCGCGAGTTCGGGAAGGCCTACGGCGCCGAAATCCAGGACGGACCCCTGGCCGGTCTTCTTTCGCGGGCCGTCGTGGTCGTAGACGCATCCGATCGCGTCGTATACGCCCAGCAGGTGCCCGAGATAACACAGGAGCCCGACTACGAGTCGGCGCTGGCCGCCGCCAGGAAGGCCCTCTAGCAGGGCGGGGACAAACTCGAAGCTTGCTAGCCTTCGAAAACCGGGTTCCCGGCGTCTACGAAGCCGAGCACGACGGTTCCGCCCAACTCCTCCTTCATGAGGCGCGCGATTTCATCGCGGGCGGCGAGAACGGACTCCTCGTTCCTGCCCGCGAATCCGTCTATGGGGAAGAAGACGTCGCGGGTGGCCCGGGTTATCTTGCCGATCTCGCTCTGCCGCCACATCCAGCGTCTGGTGCGCACGACCGATCCGCTGGCGTAGACGGGCTCTCCGATCTCCGGGTCTTCGCCCACGCCTTCTCCGAAGGGCAGGAAGGTGTCGCCGGCGCGCGCCGGCCTGAGCGCGATCTCTCCGGAGATGGCTCCGAGATCGTGGGCGCCGATCGGCACGAAGTATCGCGCCGAGACGGCGTTGCCTGCGTCCACGGCCGCGCTGATGGCGGGCGGATCCCCTCCTTTCTGGACGCGCGACATGAGGGCCTCGATCGAACAGGGGTACCTATTCGGGTTTATCCCGAGGGAGACGAAGGCATCGCGATACGGCGCGATGCGCGAGTCTTCCTTCGCCTTGCCGGACATCGACCGGGCGGCCTCGGTAAAGGTCTCGGCGAGCATCGCGCCGATCCGCGTCTTGGGTAGACTGTTGTCTATTCCCCGCGCGACGACGATGCCGATGACGACTTCGGGTGCCTTTTCGAGTATCGCCCCATCGATTTCGAACCTCATTCGCGCTCCCTTCAGGACAGACCGGTGATCCTGCCGGTCTCCGGATCGATATCCATGCCGATATAGCCGGGTTTCGAAGGAAGTCCCGGCATGGTGTTTATGGCTCCCGAAAGCGGGTAGAGGAATCCCGCCCCGGCCGCCACGCGGATATCGGTGATGGGGAATACGTAACCCTTGGGCGCGCCCTTGAGCGCGGGGTCGTGCGAAAGCGAATATTGGGTTTTCGCCATGCAGATGGGGAGTTGGTCGTAGCCCAGCTCGGAGAATGTCGCGATTTTCGCCTCGGCGTCGGGCGAATAGCTCACGCGCTCCGCCCCGTAGACATCGCGGGCGAGGCGCTCGATCTTGTCTTTGACGGAGAGTTCGAGGGGGTAGAATGGAGCGCAGGTCGACCCGACCTCGGCCGCCTTTTCGACGGCACGGGCCAATTCGGCCCCGCCCTCGCCCCCTTCGGCCCAGTTGCGCGCGACGACGGCGTCGACCGCTCCGGCCGCAATCGCCGCTTCGCGGATGATCTCCTGCTCGGCCTGCGTATCGGTGGGGAATCCGTTGATCGCGACGACCGCCGGAACGCCGAACTTGCGGAGTATGCCCAGGTGCGCCCTGAGGTTCTCCAGACCCTTTTTGACCAGATCCCTGTTTTCCTGCGTGTAGGCCGAGGCGAGGGGCTTCCCCGGGGTGACCTTCGGGCCGCCGCCGTGCATCTTGAGGGCGCGGACCGTGGCCACGACCACGGCAGCGTCGGGCATCTGCCCCGAGCTGCGGCATTTGATGTCCACGAATTTCTCGAAGCCCATGTCCGAGCCGAAGCCCGACTCCGTCACGACGTAGTCCGAGATGCGCGTCGCCACCAGGTCGGCGAGCACCGAGGAGTTGCCGTGGGCTATGTTCGCGAACGGCCCCGTGTGCACGAAGGCGAGCTGTTCTTCGAGCGTCTGGAGTATGTTCGGCAGAATCGCGTCTTTGAGGAGGATCGTCATAGCGCCGGCGACACCGAGGTCTTCGGTGGTTATGGCCTTGCCGGACTTGTCGAGCCCGAGCACGATGCGGCCGATGCGGCGGCGCAGGTCGGCCATATCCACCGACAGGGCGAGGATGGCCATCACTTCGCTGGCGACGGCGATGTCGAAGCCGGCTTCGCGCAAGGGACCGTTGTCGATCCCGCCCACGCCGATGATGATGCGGCGCAGCGCCCTGTCGTTCATGTCGAGCACGCGGTTCCACCACACCTCGTAGGGGTCGATATTGAGCTTGTGCAGACCCAGCTTCTCGAAATAGGCCTCGGACCATCTCGATTCGTGGTACATCCGCGCGTCGAGCGCCGTCGAACAGAGGTTGTGGGCAGCGGATACCGCGTGGATGTCGCCCGTCAGGTGAAGATTGAAATCGGCCATGGGCACGATCTGCGAATAGCCGCCGCCGGCGGCCCCGCCCTTGATGCCGAAGGTCGGGCCCATCGATGGCTGCCTGATCGTCGCTATCGCCTTTTTGCCGATGAAGCCGAGTCCCTGTGTCAGCCCGACGGTCGTCGTGGTCTTGCCCTCGCCCAGGGGCGTGGGCGTTATCGCAGTGACGTCGATGTATTTCGCGCGCACGTTTCGGTTGCGAATTTCCTTGATGAACTCGAGCCGAACCTTGCCCTTGTACATGCCGTAACGATCGATGTCCTCTTCGCGTAGACCGTATTCTTTCGCCACATCGGCGATCGGCCTGACATTGGCTTCCTGAGCGATATCGATGTCGCTGGGAACGGGTTTACGCTTTTGCACTGACATGCCAACCTCCTCGAAGTATGAAGGATCGAAGATTTTAGGCTATCCGATCGAATGGCCGGCGTCAAATGCCTCTCCGCCGTCCCGCAAACGCGAAATCAGAAGCGCTCGAACCTTCACGATCGACTCCATTCAGTCCGCGCGCGGGCTACGATTTCCTCTCCGCGTCTGAGCTCCGACACGACCTGGATTCCCGGGTCACCGATCGACTCGGGGCCGGAAGGAGGGCGGCCCCATAGGGCCCGGATATCGTCGCCCTCGAGGGCTTCGGCGCTGAACTCCACTCGGAGCGCGCGCAGGCCGCCCTCGGCGCGCACCGCCCGCGGGACGGCGTCCGCGAGCCAATCGGCGATGTGAGCGTTGTTGACATGACCATTGTTGTCCATGTGCCGCGGACAGGCGCGAAGCGGGAAGGAGAGCTCCATCGAGGATGCCTCGGGAACCGTAAACGAGAAATCGGCGATGGGATGGGGATCCGGTCCTTTAGGAAACTCCGGCCCGAATACGCGCTCCGGTCTCAGCGGCCGTCTCGCCGCGAGATCGACGATGAGATAGGCGTACACGGCGCCGACGAGCACCCGGCCGTCGGAAGAGCGTATGACGAAGTCGCGAAGCGCGAAAAGCCTCTCGGCGCCTGCGGGCCAGGTCGCAACCTCGACCCTGTCCCCGGCTCGAGGGAGTCCCTCGATGCGGATATCGAGGCGTGAAAGCATCCAGGTGCGCCCCTGGGCCATGAGATCGTCTACGCCCCAACCCAGACGGTCCGCATGGGCGCCCGCGGCCTCTTGAATGAGGTTCAAGAGGGGAAGCACCCTGAGAGGCCCGCCATAACCGCAATCGAATCCGCGGATCCCGTATTCGAGGGAGAAGGGAGACGCATGTCCGGACATATCGCCTCAAACGCCCGTCAGGTAAACGTGCGACTCTCGCAGCCGATCCGGAATCGCTATGTGCTGGGGACAGTTCGGAAGGCACTGACCGCAGCGGATGCATTGATCTGCTCCCGTCCCCGCCTTGACGAAGGCAGAGTCGTACCACGACGCCGATCCCGCGAAGGTGTCGAACATCGAAGCGGCGTTGGCCTGTGCGAAGACCCCCGGGATGTCGACCCCGTTCGGACAGGGTGTGCAATAGCCGCAGGTCGTGCAGGGCACGCGGAGACGGGACAGGTAGATGTCGCGTGCCTGATCGAGGATTGCGCGGTCCTTCTGCAGCAGGGAGTTCGGGCGCGCCGACGAGGCGACCGCCGCGTTTTCCAGGATCTGCCGGACGGAACCCATACCGGAAAGGACTGTCACGATTTCCTGCCGGTCGAGCACGTAGCGGAGCGCCCACTCCGCGCCCGTGCGCGGAGTGGGATAGCCGGCGAAGAGATCGCGCACGGCCCGAGGCGGACCCGCGAGGGCGCCTCCACGGAGCGGCTCCATTACGATCACGCCAATTCCCCGGGCGGCGGCGTAGGCGATCCCCTCCTCCCCAGCCTGGTAGGCGGTATCGACGTAGTTGAATTGGACCTGACAGAATTCCCAGCCGGAAAAGCCGTCTATGATCTCCTTGAATGAATCGAGCGAGTCGTGGAAGGAAAAGCCTATGTGCCCGATGCGCCCGTCGGCCTTGGCTTTCGCGAGCGCTTCGAGGGCGCCCAGGCGGCGCACCGCCTTCCAGCGCTCGGCGCCCAGACCGTGGAGGAGATAGAAGTCGATGCGATCGGCGCGGAGCCGTCCGAGCTGTTCGTCGAGAAAGCGGTCCCAGTCTCCTTTGTCCTTCGCGAGCCAAACGGGACTCTTCGTCGCGAGCGTAAAGTGCCCGCGGAGCCCGGTATGGTCGAGCGCGGCGCCGATCGCGTCCTCGCTCGATCCTTTGTGGTAGACATACGCGCTGTCGAGATAGTTTATCCCGGCCTCGGCGGCGGCGGCGAGCATGGCTTCGAGGGCGGCATGGTCGATCGCGCCGGGGTTGCCGCCGATCGTGGGCAGACGCATGCAGCCGAAGCCCAGGGCAGACACATCATGGCCTTCGATCTTGGGGAATTGTCTGTAGAGCATGATATGGATTATAGCCTCGACGAGGCCGGGCGGAAAGCGGAAGCTTAGCGACATTAGGGAAGCCGCCGACAAAGGCGCCTTTGTCGGCACCCCGCTAGGGTACCAGGCAGGCGGGACCGGCACCGACGAGGTCGGCTCGTCCCGCGGCGATGAGAGCCTCGCGCGCCAGAGCCCTGTTTTCGGGCTTGCAGTACTGAAGGAGCGCGCGCTGCATGGCCCGTTCGCGTTCGCCGCGGGCCACATACAGAGCGGCTCCGGTCAGCGGATCCAGGCCGGTCCAGTACATCGCCGTCGAGAGCGTGCCCGGCGTCGGATAGAAATCCTGAACCTGGTCGGGGACGAAGCCGGTGTCGCGGAGGTACTCGGCGAGTTCGATTGCCTCCGCGAGACCCGATCCCGGATGCGCCGAGATGAAATAGGGCACGAGGTATTGCTTCATCCCGAGCTCGCGATTCAATTCCGCATAACGCCTGGCGAAGGCGTCGTAGACGGCCCTCTTGGGTTTGCCCATCAAGGCCAGCACCTTCTCGGAAACGTGCTCGGGCGCGACCTTGAGCTGCCCCGAGACATGATAGGAGACCAGTTCGCGGAAAAATTCCTCGTCGCCGTCGTTCATGAGATAGTCGAAGCGCAGTCCCGAGCGGACGAAGACTCTCTTTACGCCGTCCAGGGAGCGAAGCTCGCGGAGCAGGGCGAGGTAGTCGCCATGGTCGGCCTCCAAGCCGGGACAGGGTTCCGGGGCGAGGCAGCGGCGGTCGACGCAGGCGCCGTCGCGATCCATCTTCGCGCATGCGCTTCGTCTGAAATTGGCGGTCGGACCGCCCACGTCGTGAATGTAACCCTTGAAACCGGGCAGGCCGCAGAGAAGTCGCGCTTCCCGCAGGAGGGAGGAGCGACTGCGCGATACCACCGCTCTTCCCTGGTGGAAGGCGATCGAGCAGAAGGAACAGGCGCCGAAGCATCCCCGGCAGGATGTGAGGGAAAAGCGCACTTCGGCCAGGGCGGGCACTCCGCCGAAGGGCAGATACATGGGGTGGGCTTCGCGTTCGAAAGGCAGGTCGTATACCCGGTCGAGAGTCGCGCGGTCCAGGGGAAAGGCCGGAGGCTCCTGAATCACCCAGCGGCCCTCGGACTCCTCGACCAAGGTCCCGGCGCTGTGCGGATCGGTGTTCCGGTACTGCGTGCGGAAGGAAGAAGCGAAGACTGACTTGTCGCGCGCCGTTTCCTCGAAGGACGGGAGAAAGAGGGTCGAAGCCTCCGGAAGCTCGGGCCGTTTCGAGCTGCGCCAGACCGTGCCTCGGATGCCGTGCAGCGCATCGGGTCGCTCGCCCGCGGCGAGCCGGCCCATGATCTCGAGGACGGCAGTCTCGGCCATCCCGTAGATCAGAATATCGGCTTTGGAATCGAGAAGAGCCGAACGTCGGACGGTATCGGACCAGTAGTCGTAGTGCGCGAGGCGTCGGAGGGAGGCTTCCAGTCCTCCCGCGACGATCGGAACGCCCTTGTAGGCCTCGCGGCACTTCGTCGCGTAGGCGATGAGGGCCCGGTCGGGGCGGGCCTGCCGTCGTCCGCGGCGACCGGAGCCGATGGTTCCGTCGCCGCGGAGGCAGAGTTCGGCGCGGCCTCCCGGGGCGTAATCGTCTTCGGTCCGCGGCTTGCGGTTGGCGGTGTAGGAAGAGACCATCGAGTCGAGGGCGCCCGAGCCGACCAGGAAGGCCAGCCGGGGGCGGCCGAGAAGGCGGAATGCTTCCACGTCGTCGGTATCGGGTCGCGCGATGATTCCGACGGCGTAGCCCTCGGATTCGAGGAGCCGGCCGATCAGGGAGGAGCCGAACGAGGAGTGGTCGACATAGGCGTCGCCGGTAACGATGATGAGGTCGAGGTCGCCCGGCGCGAGGCCGCGCGCGGCCATATCGTCGGGATGGGCGGGCAAGAAGGACATCGGTCGATTATACGCTCCACGCGTGCTTTTCGTCAGCCGCGCCTCGACGAGGATGCAGGGCGAACGCTATTCTTATGACCTTATGACATACTATTCCGCCTGGACTTCGCCCCAGCTTACCTATCTTTTTGTCGTACTCGCCCTGCTCTTGTCGGTCCTCTTCGTGCTGGGGCTGGCATTGGGCCTCCGACTGGGTCGCCGCTCGGGGCGAAGCGAAGCCGAACGGGCCATGCCCGACCGTCTCGCGGTGGAACGCGAGGATGCCGTGCGCCGCTCGCGGGCGGTTTTGGGCGGGCAGATGGCGGAACAGCTGGCGCCGTACCTGCCGGGCTTCCCTTTCGATCCGACGGAGATACGCTTCATCGGCAAGCCCATCGATTTCATAGCCTTTCGCGGGGTTGCGGGCGGAACGATAGAAGAGGTGGCCTTCGTAGAGGTCAAGTCCGGGGCTTCGGCGCTGAGCAAGGTCGAGCGGAGTCTTCGCGATGCGATCGAGTCGGGCAGGGTGAGCTGGGTCGAATACCGGGCCCCCTGATCGCTCTTCGAAGTATCGTATATACTGCCGCGAAAGGGGGATTCCCATGCACGAACTGCTCCTCGCCGATCGTTTGAAAGGCGAACGCGAAATTGCCGCGTTCCGCATCGTGATCATTGCGGCGACCACCCTGATGGTTCTGCTAATGGTCGCGATGGGAGGCGAGGGTTTTACCGTATCCGACACCTCGAACCTCATCGCAGTGGGCACGGCCACGATTTACACGCTTGTCCTCCTTCTCCTCATCACGCATCGCGGCTATCGGCGCTGGTACGGCTTCGCGTCGGCCACCGTCGATGTCCTTCTCGTCTCGGCCGCGACCTATCTGTCCCGCTACGCGGCGGAGTCGTCGATAGCGAGTCTCGTATCCACGAGTTCCTTCGTCGTCTATTTCCCCATCATCCTCTTCTCCGTGAGGCGTCACGACCCGGTGAACACCCTCTATACCGGCATTCTCGCCTCGCTGCTCTACGGGGCCATGATCGCCGTCATGGCGGTCGAGCGTTCCTTCTGGGTCACGATGAGCGCATCGAACGGGCTGGTCATGCGCAACGATATGTTCAACGAGATACTCAAGGCCATAGTCCTCGCGGCCACGGGATTCATAGGTTGGGCGGCCGCCCGACGCTTCGATCGGCTCTTCGAGGAGGCGCTTCGATCGGCGCGCGAAAGGGAACAGATCAAAGACATGTTCGGTCGTTATGTCTCGGATGCGCTCGTGGAAAAGATCATGGCCAAGGAGATCGCCGTCGAGGGAGAGAAGCGCGACGTGACGGTGATGTTCATCGATATCCGCAACTTCACTCCACTGGCCGAGAGCGTCGAGCCGCATATCCTCATTACGATCCTCAACAATTTCTTCGATGTCTGCATCGGTACCATCACCAAGCACGACGGCTTCATCGACAAGTTCATCGGCGACGCGATCATGGTCGTGTTCGGAGCTCCCGAGGCCGATCCGCGTCACCGAGACGCCGCCGTGGACTGCGCTCTCGAGCTCGTATCCGCCCTCGAGACCATGAACTCGTGGGTGCGGTCGCTCGGCGTCGACTGGGAGTTCGGCTACGGCATCGGCATCAACTCGGGCGACGTCATCGTCGGCAACGTGGGTACCGAACGCCGCATGGAATATACGGCGCTCGGCGACGCGGTCAATGTCGCAAGTCGACTCGAACGGTTGACGAGGCAGGTCTCCCAGCCGATTCTCGTGGGAGAAAACTGCGCCGCCGGCTGCACCGATCATCTATTCGAGGGACCCTTCACTGCCCGCATCAAAGGCAAGAGCGAACCCGTCAAGGTCTACGCGGTGGCCGGACGCAGAGAGTAGCGTCTGTGAAGCCGGTTTCGAGGCTCGAAGGCAAGCTGGAGTCCGAGTTTGGGAATCGGCTCAGTTCTCGAGTATCGTAATCTCGACGCGCCGATTGCGGGCGCGGCCGGCCTCGGTGGAGTCGTCGGCTATCGGCCGTGTGTCTCCGTAACCTATTGCGCCGATGTGTTCCGGTGTCCGCGCGCCCAGGGCGATGAGCCTTTCGACCACTTCCCGGGCACGATCTTCGGAGAGCTTTTGACGGCCTTCGGCGTAACCGGCCCCGGCGGTATGTCCGGCGACGAGAATGTCGCGGTCGGGATAACGCTTGAGTATCTCTGCGATCCGCGCGAGTTTGTCCTGTTCGGCGGGCATCAGCACGGCCGAGTCGGCGGCAAACTGAATGTTTTCTATGCTGATGGTCACGCCCTTGTCGCTTTTCCGGACGCTGACGTTGGGCAACCCTTCCACCGATTTCTGGACCTCGGCTTGTAGCTTGTCTCGATCCATGAGCGCCGACTCCGTGACCTCGGAATGCGCGGTGCCTCTGTATTCGATCCTGGTGCCGTTGGACCAGTCGAAGATGAGGTCGAATCGCTCTTCGTACGCGATCGGCTGCCCCATCGCGGGGTCCCAATATATCTTCTGATCCGAGAACCCGGCTATCTGCACGGGATAGATGGAGGCGTAGGCTCGCGGCGGGTCGGGTCTCGTAAAGATCGTGTAGGAGGCGGTGACGAGCCGCAGGCTCCTGCCGTCTCGCTGCAGGGGGCCTTCATACGTATAGCGAGCCACGAAGGGGATGGCGTACGGATCGGGTATGCCGAAGAAGAGTCTAAGATCGTGGCGTTCCTCGCCCGGGGCCGTCCATGTGTCGCCGGGCGAAAGATCCTTGTCGGGAAAGACGGGCACGTCGCGGACCACCGGCATGTAGTATTCGTCGCCTATGGTGTAGTGCCCAAATCGATCGCGGCGGAACTTCGAGTCGTACTGCTCGGTGATCACATAGGCTTGACTGCCCGTTCCCTGCTCCGAAGTCTCGAATGTCCCGGATAACGATCCCCAGGACGAATCCGGGGCCGCGTCGTCCACGCCGAAGGCTATGCGATTCAGGATTTTCGCGCTGTGCGAAAGGCGCTTGTCGATGTAGACGCTTTCGTCGGTCTCGGAAAGCACGCGAAATTTGTCTCCCTTCGTGTAGAGAAAAGCAAAGCGTTCCGGCATAGCCGAAGCGAGGACGGCAAGGAGCAGGACAAGGGAAAGAATGAGCTTTTTCACGCGTGACCCCGTCTACCAGTATCGGTCCGCTCCGTTCGCGAAAGTAGGCCGACCGCGGGTCTTGCCGCGGCATCGGCGATTCCGGCGGCGAAGGGCGATTTTTTCGCGGAGACCTCGTCCCGGCGCTTGTCCCGGCCCTTCGCTCCATTACATAATGAAAGAGTCATGTCTTACGTGCCCATCAGCCCCGATTCGGGTCCCCAGGTCGTCCTCGAACTCATGTACAGCCTCAAGGTCCGGGACGCGATGAGCTCCCCGGTTATCACGGCCGGACCGGAAGATGACATGCGCAGCGTCCAATACCGCATGCGCGACCATTGCATTACGGGCGTCCCGATCGTCGAAGCCCAGAGACTCCTGGGACTCGTTTCCATAGGCGACGTGATCGAGGCCCTCGACCGGGGCCGAATCGAGGAGCGAGCCGGAACGCTCATGACGAAGACGATCATTTCGCTCGAAGAAGACATGCCCTTGGCCTTCGCGACCACCTACTTCAACCGATACAAGTTCGGCCGCTTCCCGGTCCTGGACAAAGAGAGCCGCCTCGTCGGCATCGTCTGCGCATCCGACATCATCCGCCGCCTTCTTGTCGCGATGAACCATGAGGTGGAGCGGCTCGAGGCCAAGCTGTCGGATAGACCGGCGAACGGGAAAGCCGACGACCTGCTCAAGCTCGATTTCACGGTCGGCAGGCTCGATTTCGAGAAAGCGGGAACGGCCAGCGCCGCGATCAAGAAAGCGCTGCTGGATCGCGGCATCGATGCGGAGACCGTGCGACGTGCGGCCGTGGCCTGCTACGAACTGGAAATGAACCAAGTGATCCACTCTTTGGGCGGGCGGATATCCTGTTCCTTGGGCAGAGGGCGCATCATTGTCCGTGCCGAGGACCTCGGGCCCGGCATCGCGGATATCGATGCCGCGATGCGCGAGGGCTTCTCGACCGCGAACGAGTGGATACGATCACTCGGCTTCGGTGCGGGAATGGGGCTACCGAACGTCAGGCGAGTCGCCGACGAGTTTTCGATCCGCTCCGAAGCGGGGCAGGCCACCGTCGTCGAACTGGCCATTTTGTACGGATCGACTAGCCGGGACTGAAAGAAGCGGGAGGCCGCCGGGCGGCCGGAAGGGGAAGATGCCATGTTGATCAGCGAGCTCGGCTCGATTCTCGGCTCCGAATGCGTGCAGGACGACTTCGTCGACAGCCCCGTCGATTCGGGCTACACTTCCGATCTTCTCTCGGATGTCATGGCGAACGCGACCGCGGGAGGAGTCCTCATCACCATTCAGGCCCATAAAAACACGATTGCCGTCGCGACTCTCGTCGGTCTTGCAGCCGTCGTGATCTGCAACAATCGTCCCCTGCCCGCGGACATGCTCGAAGCGGCGCGCGCCGAAAGGCTTTCGGTATTCAGGACGGCGGCTTCCCAGTTCGAAGTCTCCGGTATGATCTGGAACGCGCTTCATCCGCGGGAAGACCACTCATCGTAAAGCGAGTCATGCAGCCCCGTGGAATGTCGCCGACCCTGGGGAAATGAGAGTGAAAACGCTCGTCGATCTGCACAATCACAGCTGCCTCTCTCCCTGCGCTTCTCTGGAACAATCGCCCTCGCTTCTCTGTCGGGTGGCGGGCAGGCGGGGCATAGATGTCCTGGCGCTGACCGATCACAATGCCGCCCGCAACTGTTCCGCCTTCGCCGAGGCCTGCGGTCGCGAGGGCATCGCGCCCCTGTTCGGCGTGGAGGCCTGCAGCGTCGAAGAGGTGCATGTTCTCTGCATCTTCGGTACGGTGGACGAAGCCCTCGAGTTCGGCAGCTACCTTTGGCCCCACCTCCTCGACGTTCCTTACGATCCGGAGATACTCGGCGATCAGGCAGTCGTCGATGCGGACGAGAATGTGGTCGATCTGCCGCAGCGTTACCTCGGCGCGGCGCTCGATCTGAGATTCGGCGATATCTGTCGAGTCGCCGCAGAGGAGAATGCCGTGGTCGTTCCCGCCCATGTCGATCGCGCCATGTTCTCGGTGTCGAGCCAGCTCGGTTTCTTGCCTCCCGGACCCTACGACGCAGTCGAATCCATATACCGCCCTCCGCCCGCTCTCGTCCGCGATCTGGCCGCCATATCGGGATCCGACGCCCACTTTCCGGAACAGATCGGTTCCAGACCCTTTCTCATCGATCTGCCCGAAGACATCCTGGATATGTCGCGACGCACCGCGGTGCGAGGGGGCGACGCGGTGCGTCGCGGCGCGATCTTGATCGCCGCGTTGCGCGGAATAATGCGGCGGCACGAGGTTCGAGCATCGTGGGAGTCGAGGACATGAGCTTCTGCGCGGCCGGCTGCCGCTCATTCGAGGCGTCGCGTCGCCGCTGGGCGGCCCTCGCCTGCTCGCTCGTCGTTTTCTCCGTTTCCGCGCTTCCCGCGCCTCCGCCGGCGGACGCACGCAACCGCGTCATCGAACTCCGCGACGATACTACGAAGGTGGACATCGGCCGATTCGCGCTCGTATGCGACGAGCCCCGAGCCGAAGACGCGCCCGCCTCACTGGGATTCACGCCCGATCCCGCGCTTTTCAGGCCTCTGCGCTGGCCGACCGATCTCGATCGCGGTTTCACGGACGCTGCCGTGTGGCTCTGCTTCACGGTCCGTAGCGCCGCACCCGATCGCTCCTGGCTCATCGCCGCCGGGCCCAGCTATGCCGATTCGGTCACCGCCTATATCATCGATCCCGACGGACGCGCCGAGACCCAAACTGCCGGAGCCGCGGAGCCTTCCAACGGCCAGGGCTACGCTGTCTCGGATTTTCTCTTCCGTTTTACGATCGGACCGGGCGAGGTAAAAACCGTCTACCTCCGCTTCGCATCCCAGGAGGCTCTGCACATACGCGCCTCGATCTGGGACGCCTACGGGTTCATCAAGGCCGACGCGACGGACACGGTTTTCGTCGGACTCATACTCGGCGTCGTGATCGCCGTCTTCGTCTACACGATGTTCCTGGTAATATCGCTCCGCGAACTTTCTTATGTTTTCTATCTTCTCTATCTCGCCGGACTCTTTTTCTATCTGCTCGCGGCGAATGGTGCAGGCGCCTGGTTCCTATGGCCCGGCAACCTTTGGTTCGAACGTCGGGCGACGCCGTTCTTCGCGTGCGTCGCGATGTTCGGAGTGTTTCTTTTCGGCAGGGCATACATGGAAACGCGGAGGAACGCTCCGCTCTTCGACAAGATACTTCTCTTGCACGTCGGCTTCATACCTTTGTTTCTTTTGGCGCTCGCGCTGCTGGATTATCGAGATGTCATGAGGTTCGGCGGTTTTTTGCTTTTTTCGGGTCTCGCGAGCATGTTTGGCGCGGGAGCCCGCTGCGCCCATTTGCGCGAGCGGAGGGCCTATTATTTCACGGCGGCCTGGATTTTCGGCATGGCCGGAGCCGTGACTTCGCGGCTCGCGACGCTCGGCTTCAGAAGCGTATACTCCGAGTTTTTCTGGTCGAAAGGGGAACAACTCGGCGCTCTCATCCAGGTCCTGATTCTCGCTTACGGGATCTCCGATACGGTGAACTCCATGCGCCTCGAGAAGGAGGAGGAGCAGCGGCGTTCGATCGAGTTGCTCGAAAGAGCCAACGCGGTAAAGGAGGATTTCCTCGTCGCTACGAGCCTCGAATTTGGGTCTCCCCTGTATGGCATCATAGGCCTGCTGGGCCGACTCGATACGCTCATCGCCGAGCGAGCGGGACCCGAGGTGCGGCGCCTGGTCTCGCTCGTCCAAGCCGAGGCTCTCCGACTGCTCAATAATATTTCGACTATCACGACCTATTCGCAGCTGCGCCACGGCGATATCACTTTGAGAGTGGAACGCTTTTCGCTCAAGGAAGCGATAGACGGGGCTACGGCAGGGAGTTCCTATCTCGCTGCGGGCAAGGATATCGCCATCGAGCGCTCGATCGATGACGTCGAAATGCGCAGCGATATCCGTGCGATCCAACAGATCGTCTATAACCTCTATTCGGACGCGCTCAGAAGATGCGGTTCGGGACGCGTATACCTTGAAGTACGGGAAGAGGCCAACGGAGCCCGCATCGCTGTCGTCGAGAGCGGCCCTCCTCTTCCGCATGAGGTGCTCGCGCGCGGTATGGGAGAGATCGGCATAGCCGGTCTCGAGACGGTCGGCCCCGGACTGGACCTGCTCGTGACGCGGCTGCTCGTCGAGCGCCTCGGCGGAGAGCTCTCGTACGATCGCCGAGAGGGCGAGAATCGCTTTCTGATCCGTCTGCCGAGGCGCGCCGCATGGCCCTACGATCAGCGAGACCGGGGGCGCCACGCGCTTTCGCTTCCGATAGCGGCCAGGACGGCATTGACCGGTTCGACCGCGATGGCGCCTGCCGAGGTTGATCTTTCCGAGACGAAGGATGACGGGAAGAGAAAGGGCCGAATCCTCCTCGCCGACGAGGATCCCGTCTTTCTCGAAGCTCTGAAGGGATATCTGGAGGAGCGAGGGTATTCCGTGTTGCCCCTGCTGTCCTGCGATCGCGCCGCCGAACTGGCCCGGAGCGAGGTCGATTTCGACCTCGTCCTCCTGGACGCCTCCGGACCGAGCCGTTCCGGCCTGCGCGCCTGTGAGCGAATCCGCGATATGCGTCCTCTCGGCGAGTTGCCTGTCGTCGTCATGACTGAACGTGAAAGCTCCGAATCGGTCGCCGAAGCTTTTCGTGCAGGAGCGAGCGACTATCTTCCGAAGCTCGCCCCGACGGAGTTACTCTTCGCCAGGGTCGACACCCAGGTCGCATTGAAACGGGCGGTTCAGGAAATTCTGGGGACGAGGCACAGGATAGCCGAGCTGGAAAAGCTCAAGACTCTGGGGGTTCTCGCCGCGGGGGTCGCCCACGAAATAAACACGCCCAACAACGCGGTTCTTCGAAACCTGCCCATTCTGGCCGAAGTCTGGACGGAACTGACCCCAATCGTGCGCCGCATCATGGAAGAATCCGGAGGATTCAGCATTCGCGGTTGGAGTTCCGCCGAGCTCCTCGAGAACCTGCCGGAACTCGTAAACGATACCTATGCGGCCGGCCGACAGATCAAGAAGATCGTCGAAGACCTCAAGGACTACGCCCGCGACTCTTCGACCTCCCCTCCGGAGGACGTGGATCTGTCCGCCGTCGCTGCCTATGCCTCCCGGCTTCTGGGACCGCTTGTCGAACGCCGGACTCTGCATTTCGTGCTGGACGCTTCGCCCGGTCTCCCTTCCGTTCGGGCAAGCTATCAAAAATTGACTCAAGTCGCGGTCAATGTCTTGGAGAACGCGCTCCAGGCTCTCGACGATCCCAACGAGAGCGTGACGGTCCGCACTTTCGCCGATCCGGATCGCGCCGCGGTGATTCTCGAGTGTTCCGACCAGGGGAGAGGCATCGATCCCGCGATTCGCGATAGACTGTTCGAGCCGTTTTTCACAACCAAACGAGATTCGGGAGGCACGGGACTGGGTCTTCCCGTCGCGCTCGGTATCGTGCGTGAGAGCGGCGGCGGCATCGAAATCGATTCCACGCCCGGGAGGGGCACGACGGTACGAGTCGTCTTTCCGGCCGGAGCGCCGGAGCAGGAGCGGAAAGAATGAGCGAAGCAATCCGACCACCTCTTCTCATAGTCGACGACGATCCCGACGTTCTTAAGCGCATGGAACGTCTTCTTCGATTCGAGGGATTTCCGGATGTGATTCTCTGCGACGATCCACGGGCGGTTTCCGCCATCGTCGCGGAACGTGAAATCTCCGTGATGGTGCTGGATCTTCTCATGCCTCTTCTCTCGGGTCAAAAAATCCTGCAGGAGACGAGAGAGCGGCATCCGGAGATTCCCGTGATCGTCGCCACGGCTGTGGGCGATCTGGACAGCGCAATAGAATGCATGCGCTACGGAGCCTTCGATTATGTGCCCAAGACCGCCGAGACGGGACGCCTCGTGGCGAGCATCCGACATGCCTTGTCCATCCGCGAACTCCAGAGCGACTATTCTGCGCTCAAGAACACCCTTCTTTCGGCCAAGCGCCCTGAATCGCCGGCCTTCGCGAAGATCGTCACCAAGGACGAACACATGCTCAGCTTGCTGCGCTACGTGGAGACCGTCGCGGCCTCGCCTAAACCCATACTCATCATCGGCGAGTCCGGGACGGGTAAGGAACTCATCGCGGAGGCCGCCCACATCCTTTCCGGAAGGACCGGGAAGCTTGTGAGTCTTAACATCGCCGGCTTCGATGATACGATGTTTTCGGATTCTCTCTTCGGCCACCGGAAAGGAGCATTCACCGGGGCCGAGACGGACCGAGGCGGGCTCATAGAGCGGGCAGAAAGCGGTACCCTGTTCCTCGATGAAATAGGGGATCTTTCCTTCGGGTCGCAGGTAAAGCTTCTCCGGCTGATAGACGATAGGCGTTATTATCCTCTCGGGGCGGACCTGCCCAAGGCCTCGAACGCCGCGGTAGTCACCGCGACGAACAAAGACCTTCGAAGCGCCTCGGCTTCGGGCGCCTTTCGGCTGGATCTTTTTTATCGTCTTCAGACTCATCTCGTGGAGCTTCCTCCCCTCCGCGAGCGGCTCGACGATCTCCCTCTCCTGCTCGAACATTTCGCCGTCTCGGCTGCGAGTCGGCTAGGACGGGGGACCGTGCCCATGGTCCCCGACGAACTGGTCGTTCTCCTCGAATCCTACGATTTCCCCGGCAATATACGCGAACTCGAGTCGATGGTGTACGACGCGGTTTCGCGGAGCAGGGGCAATACTCTGTCGCTCGAAAGCTTTCGCGACAAAATCCGCAGCTCGGGCCGGGATCGGCGCACGCGACACGGCGTTCCAGGCGATCGAACCCGTTTCTCTTCCTGGGACAGATTGCCCACTATACGCGACGCCAGCGATGAGCTCATACGCGAAGCGCTGAAGCGTTCCAAGGGGAATCAAGGCATCGCCGCCGGCATGCTCGGACTCTCTCGGACGGCTCTGAACAAACGCCTCAAGGGCACGGCTCACAGCAGTTCGGAGCAGGGGATGAACGACGATGACGATGGACCAGGGATGTGAAATTGGGCACAACCTCGCATCGGGGCACACACCTAGTAAGTGTATATTCATTATAGTATTGCTTGCTAATCTGACCATTTTGCGCAAACTTTCTGCGAAATTGCGCACAGGGCGAATGATCGTGTCTTGGAGCGACCGATGGTGGCTGATGTCATTATTTTTATTATGTAACTCTAGTATAAAGAAATAAAAGTCTATTGCAAATGACGATATTTGAAACGCAAAGGCTATATTGGCATAAAGTCTGCATAGAAGAAGTAACTCGGAAACGGGTCATGTAAGAAAGTCGAGCTAAAAACAGCAGTCATTCCTGCGGGAAGGATTGCCGGCCCAAAAAGTAGGTAAGAATGCGAAGTTAAAAATCGGCGACGGGAAGCTCGGTATTACTAAAAACGGAAGGCCGCGTTTGGACGCGGTCTTCCGAGTTTTTTGACCGGTGCACCCGCATATCACCTCGCCGCACCGGATCCCTCACGGGACGGCATTCCTCATCGTTTCCAGCGGATCCAAAACTCGACGGGCTTTTCGAGGACGAGGGCATCGATCACGGGAATCGAGACATCCAGAGTGTTCCCCACGAGCTTCCCTCCCCCCGAATCGATAACGGAGCCCGGCACGGTCAGGCTTATCCGGGCGCGGGCGGACTCGAGTGCCGGCATGATTCGTTCTCCGAGCACGCTCGTGAGCATGGAACGATAGTCGGCGACGGTGACGGGATCTTGTTCGAGGGCCGGCGGAGAGAGAGCATCTATCGTGTAGGTGTCGACCCCCGGGAAGAGCTTGGCGAGCGTGGCCGCGTGGCCGCGCTCCAACCGAACTCGCAACTCGGTCCAATCGGGTCCGGAACTCACCGTGACGAGGTTGCTGCCGCGCAGATCGGGCGAATAGGCCAGATCCGCGAGGCTGCGTACGGACACTACGGCCCGGATCGCATCGGAGCTTGGCCTGGAGAGCGAGAGAAGCTCGACACCGGGGCGATTTTCGAACGATTTTCTGATCGCCGATTCGTCGAATAGAGGCGCTCGGTCCGCCGACTGCGACAGTCTTCGCAGTTTGTCGGCCAGGGGAGCCGGAATCGACATATCGATCGAAAGTCGCGCGCTTCCTTCCGGCGCGATCGACCCGACCACCGATGTAGCACACGAGGAAAGGCCGATCGTCAGTAGAAGGAAGGCGGCGCCCAGCACAAGTGCGATCGCCATGACGGCGATGATCGATCGCGGCGTGATGGCATTTCGGACGATCGAACGTTTTTGCATGGATATCCTCGTCAAATAACATAAACGCCGTATGTCTGGTTACTTGCTAGCCCATCTTCTCCGAAAGTATCATAACGGTGATCCGATTCCATAAGTAAGCACTCCTGGAATCGGCTCAGATATCCTTTTCGGCCCATTTGGCAGTCGGGCAGGGCCTTGCGAGGTGATGATGAAGACCGAAATCCTTCCGCCCTGGAAGTTCCTGGACGATTTTCGCGGCGCTGCGTTCAAGGGCGAGTGGCCCACGTTGCCCGAGCTTTTTTCGCTTACGGCCGAGCGCTTTCCGGACCGCGCCTGCTTTACGGTCTACGAGCCCGACCGGATCAGTCTGTCCTATGCCGAAGCTCTCGCGCGCATCGAACGCGCGGCCGGGGCCATCAGGGCTCTGGGAATAGGCCGAGGGGACAAGGTGGCCGTAACCGGCAAGAACAGTCCGGAGTGGGCGGTCGCCTATCTGGCGGCGCTTTTTGCCGGAGGGGTCGTCGTTCCGATCGACTATCAGCTTAGCAGTCCCGAGATCGCCAATCTCGTCAAGGCGGGCGGCGCTTCGCTTCTCTTCTGCGACGAGGAGAAATCGGCCGAGCTGCGTGCCCTATGTCCGGGGCTCAGAGGATATTATTCGCTGGCTTCGGGGAACGAGGGCTATATTTATGCGCTCGACGGCGCAGGGACGCCACCTTTGGACCGCGCAGCCGAGGACGACTTGGCGGCCATACTTTTTACGAGCGGCACGATGGGAAACCCGAAGGGTGTAATGCTCAGCCATAAAAACTTCGTCGCCGATTGCTTTCTGGCCCAAGCCAATCTTCCCATCCACCATACCGACGTTTTCTATGCGCTTCTCCCCATCCATCACTCCTATACCATGCTTGCGGTTTTCATCGAAGCCATTTCCGTGGGAGCGGAGATCGTCTTCGGCAAGCGCATGGTCATAAAGCAGGTGCTGAAGGATCTCAAGGAGGCCAAGATCACGATGTTTCTCGGCGTACCCCTGCTCTTCAACAAGGTTCTGGCGGGGATCATGAAAGCCGTGCGCGAAAAGGGCATCGTCGTTTATGCGCTCGTCCGCTCTCTCATGTTTCTGTCCGGCTTCATAAAGAAGGTCAGCGGCGTCAATCCCGGCAAGCGCATGTTCCACTCGCTCCTCGACAAGGCGAGTCTGGCCTCGATACGTATCTGCATTTCGGGTGGCGGGCCCCTCGCCCCGAGCGTATTTCGGCTCTACAACCAACTGGGTATCGACTTCGTCCAGGGCTACGGGCTCACCGAGACCTCGCCGATCCTGACGCTCAATCCCACCGATGCCTACATCGAAACCAGCGTAGGGCGCATAATCCCGCGGGCCGAGATGAAAATTCTGGACCCCGACGAGAGCGGCGTCGGCGAGATCGTCGTCAAAGGACCCATGGTGATGGCCGGATATTATCAGATGCCGAAAGAGACCGCCGAGGTTTTCACCGAGGACGGCTGGTTCAGGACGGGTGATCTTGGCTACCTGGACGGTCGCAACTACGTATACCTGACCGGAAGGGCCAAAAACATGATCGTCACCGAGGGCGGGAAGAACGTATTTCCCGAAGAGATAGAAAACCGATTCCAGCTCTTCGCCGAGGTTGAACAAATTCTCGTGCGCGGCTATCTCGAGGACGCGAAAATGAAGAGTGAGGGGATCGAAGCGCTGTTGTATCCGAGCGTCGAGCACTTCTCGGCGAAGCCCTCCGAACATGGAAACCATGCGGCCGTCGACTGGACTGCGGCGGAATTCAGACTGCGGCGGATAGTGGAGGAGGTCAACCAGAAGCTCCTTCCATATCAGCGAATCGCGAAGGTGACCGTGCTCAGGAAGCCAATGGAAGAGACGACGACGAAGAAAGTGAAGCGGCACAGTCACGGAACCCCGTAACGATGGTTCGCTAACGTATCAAGGGCCCCGCGCCCCGAAGAATCTTCTACTTTCGTCCGTACACCGGCACAGGTTGAGTGCTGTTTCGTAGGAGGACCTCCCCGATTCGCACGAACCGGGCCTGGCTGTCGAGACCCAACTGACGGAAGACCGGTTGAGATATGAGAAGATCCTGTTTGAACTCCCTGCAGAGCGAGTCGAGCCGCGCCGCCACGGAGACGGCATCGCCGAATATTCCCAGACGTCTGGAGCCTTGTATGCCCAGCTCTCCCGCCACGATGGGGCCGGAGTGAATGCCCATGCTGACATCCGTCGGTGCCGGCAAGGAAGCCGTCTGAAGATCGTCCTGGAGCCCGGGCAATTCGGACGTGAAATCGTCGGCGCAGGCGAGTGCACGTTCGGCCGCGTCTTTTTCTCCCAGAAGGCCGAACACGATAAGGACGGAGTCGCCTGCTATGCCCGCGACCCTGCCTCCGCGCTTTTCGGCCGCCAGCGCCCATAGAGCGTAGTACCGGTTCAAGATCGACACGGCCCTGTCGGGACTCACCTTTTCGGCTAGACTGGTGAAATCCCGAATGTCGGCCGACAGCACGGTCACGATGGCCTGCTGACCTTCGGCATACTCCGAGTCTCCGTGTTCGTCGATGCGGATCGATTCCAGGATTCGCCCTATTCGGGATCGTAGGTTGACCGCCTTCACTTTGCTCACGAGAAGCATGATGCCGAAAGTGGCCGCGCCGAAGACCATGAAACCGTTCTGAGGCGACTCGAGAAAGGCGACGAAGGCGGGAGGGAAGGCACGGATGTCGAGGGCCGCACGGTAGCTCGCGGCGCTCAGCGTGCCTGCGGCGAGACGGCGCGAAAGGCTCAGATGGAGATCGAGATAAAAATAGAAGAATACGAAGACTAGGACCGCGCCGAGGGCCAGGAGTGTTTCGGCAGCCTGCTTGATGGTTCGGGCTCGCGCCCCGAGCGCCACGGCCTGAAAAAGGCCGACATAGAGAGCCGCGGCCCACAGGAAGACATTGGCCATATCGTAGGTTTGAAACCTGCCTGTGAGTGTCCGGACGAGAGCGTAGCCGGCCGGCGTAATAAAGGAAAAAAGAAGGCGCAGAATCGGCTTATGTCCCTGCCCGACCAGGAGCAGTATCTGGATTATCAGAAAGCCCGCGACGATGAGGAGCGTCGCCGGCCTTAGAGAATCCATCGCCGGCGTAATGAACAGCATAAGGATGAAAAAGACGATGAATTGACTCGAGTAGAGGAAAAACTCATCGAAAAAACGCTTCGGGAGAATCCTCACAGGTCCTCCGACTGTATCAAGCTTGCATGAATATACCCCCATAGTCGCGGCCTGAGAAGTCGCCGCATTACGAGAAAAACATTGACATTCGAGGCTTCCGAAAAGATAATGACAAACAATCTTGCGGTTTCATCGAGGAGGCTTTATGAAACATCGTGTTGCACTGGTTGCGCTGGTCGCGGTCCTGCTTTTCGCGGGGTCGGCCTGGGCGCAATCTTCTCTGGTCTACGGCACCACCGATAAGGTGACCGTCATGGACCCCGCCAGTGCCTATGACCAGCACACCTGGGACATTTTCCAAAACATCGACAGGGGCCTGCTCTCCTATGAGCCCGGCACCGACAAGCTGGTTCCCGGCCTGGCCGAGAGCTACAAGGTCAACAAAGATGGCACGGAATATACTTTCATGCTGCGTCACGGGCTCAAGTTCACCGACGGCACCCCCTTCACCGCGGATACGGTCAAGTGGTCCATCGACCGCGTCATGGCTCTCAAGGGCGACCCCTCGTGGCTCGTCACCCAGTTCGTCAAGGAAGTGGACGTGGTGGACCCCTACACCGTGAAGTTCGTCCTCACGGGACCGACGCCTTTCTTTCCCACCATCGTCGCCGGCAACCCGCCCTACTTCCCCATCAGTCCCAACGTTTATCCGGTCGATCATTTCATCACCAATCCCAGCGAGCTCAAGGGGGGAGCCCTCGTAGGACTCGGCCCCTACAAGTGCACTTCCTTCAAGCGCGACGAGGAAGTCGTTCTCGACGCCAATCCCGATTACTACGGTCCGCAGCCGCACATCAAGAGAATCATCATCCGCTATTTCGACGACGCGACGACCATGCGCCTCGCGCTGGAGAAGGGCGAGATAGACCTGGCCTACAAGTCGATGAACCCTTCCGACATCAACGACTTGTCGAAGAATCCCAAGCTCAACACGTTCAAACTCGCGGGTCCCTTCATCCGCTATCTCTGCTTCGAGTGCTCGTCGAGCCCCTTCAAGAATAAGGCGCTTCGCGAGGCCATCGGCGCCCTCATCAACCGACCCGAGATCAATCAGAAGGTTTACCTCGGCCAGAATCTTCCGCTCTACTCCATGGTGCCCATGGGCATGGCCTATCATACCGACGATTTCAAGACCACGCTCGGCGACGGCAACGTGAGGCTCGCGGAGAGGCTCCTCAAGAGCGCCGGTTACTCCAAGGACAATCCCTTCACGTTCGACCTTTGGTATACGCCCACCCACTACGGCGACACCGAAGTCAACCTCGGCGATGTCCTCAAGTCCGAGCTCGAGAAGACCCCCCTCGTAAAGGTGACGGTAAAGAGCGCCGAATGGGCAACCTACAAACAGCAGTTCAACAACAAGCAGATGGCCGCCTATCTTCTGGGCTGGTATCCCGACTACGTCGATCCGGACGACTATACCGCAGCCTTCGCTCAGACCCAGGGCTCGGCCGGAGAAGGTATATTCTTCTCCGACAAGAAGTGGGACGACCTCTTCGCCCAGGAAGAGCATAGTCTCGTTCCGAGCGAGCGGGGCGTGCTCTTCAGAGAGATCCAGAAGATGTGGACCGACGAGGCAATGACAGTTCCGATTTTCCAGGGCAATCTGTATGTCTTCACGCGGAAGGACGTGACCGGCGTCAAGATCGGACCGCCTCTCATTTTCAACTACGACGAGCTCCGCTTCACAAAATAGCCGCTTGCCGTAATCACGATCTGTGACCGAGCCCTCCCACTTGCGAGGGCTCGGTCTATAAGAGGGGACCGATGCGACGCATTCTCAACTATCTTCTGATGCGCGTTCTCCTGACCATCCCGATGCTTTTTGTGCTCCTGACCCTCGTTTTCGTCGTGCTGCGGATCATGCCGGGCGATCCGGTTTCGGCGATGCTCGGAGGCCATGCGCCCGAATATGTCATCCAGGAGAAGAAAGCCGAGCTGGGGCTCAATAAGCCCATTTTCGCGCAATATCTCGATTATCTCGGTCAGTTGGCCAGGGGAGATCTCGGCAAGTCCATGATTCTCGAGGAGAGAGTGTCCAAGCCAATCTCACAGAGACTCCCCGCGACGATAGAACTCACGCTTTTCGGGCTTATCGTCTGTCTCGGTATCGGGATACCGATGGGCGTGCGCGCGGCCAGGCGGCGGCGTACGACGCAGGATTTCGGGATCCGTCTGTACGCGAACGTCGTGTATTGCATTCCGGTCTTCTGGATGGGGCTCATACTGCAGATGGTCTTCGGCGTTTTTCTGAATCTGTTTCCCATAGCGGGACGTATTGGGGCCCGCGTTGTCTCTTCGGATTTCGACAGAACCGGCTTTTATGTCATCGATACGCTCATGAAGGGCAACTTCGCGGCCTTCGGCGATGTCATGTATCATCTGGTGCTTCCTGCCTTCACGCTCGGCATTACGCTTTCGGGCGTATTCGTGCGGCTCACGCGGGCGAACATGCTCGATGTGCTCAAGTCGGACTACGTGCTGGCGAGCAGGGCTCGCGGCGTGCCCGAACGCAGAGTGGTCTATAAGCACGCTCTCAAGAACGCCCTGATTCCGATAGTGACCATGCTGGGACTCCAGTTCAGCGCCTTGCTGGCGGGAGCCATACTGACGGAGACGACCTTCTCCTGGCCCGGGATGGGCCGGCTCCTTCTCGAGCGCATCTACCTCCGGGACTATCCGACCATACAAGGTGTCATCATTGTGTATGCTCTTTTTGTGAGTCTGGTATCGCTCCTCGTGGATATCGTCTACGCGATCATAGACCCGCGGGTCCAGCTCTAGGAGGGCATGCAATGAACCATACATCCGACGGCCCCGTGGTGAGGGCCGCCAAATACTCTCCCGCCGGAGCGGTCGCCGGCCTTTTCCGCCGCTTCGCCGAAGCCGCGAGGCGGTATCGCATAGAGTGGTGGATTCTCGTGGCCGGATGCATCGTGATCGCGGCCATCGTGCTGATGACGCTGGCCCCCCATCTATTCACGCATTTCAGTCCGGTCGATCAGAACGCCGGTCCGCAGATGAAGGCTCCGAATGCGGTGCACATCATGGGCACGGACAACCTCGGGCGCGATGTCTGGGCCCGAGTGGTCTACGGTGCGCGCACAATTCTCGGCGTGGCCATCGCGGCCTCGGTCCTTTCCGCCATGATAGGAATTCCCCTGGGGCTCATTTCGGGCTTTTCGGGTCGTTTCGGCGACAAGGTCCTGTCCCTCGTCATGGACTCGGTCTATTCCTTCCCCGGGCTCATTCTCGCCATAGCGTTCGCGGCGATGCTCGGGCCGGGAGTGATAAACATCACGGTCGCCGTATCGGTGATCTATATACCGACCTATTTCCGGCTCGTCCGCGGACAGACGCTCTCGATAAAGCAGGAACTCTATGTCGAGGCGGCCAACGCCATCGGTGCGCGGCGCCCCACGGTGCTCGCCAAGTACGTTTTCCCCAACGTCATCGCCACCGTGGTCGTCGTCTTCTCTCTCAACATCGCCGATGCCATCATGACGGAAGCGGCGTTGTCGTATATCGGACTCGGGCTCCCGGCCGGGATCCCGGATTGGGGCATGGACCTTTCCATGGGCAAGAAGTTTCTTCCTTCGGGAATCTGGTGGATGATCACCTATCCCGGTTTGATGATCATGCTTTTGGCGCTCGGATTCACGATGCTCGGCGAAGGGCTCTCCGAGATACTCAACCCGCGGCTGCAGGAGTACTAAAGATGCCCGATCTCGAACAAGAGCCGATCCTGGACATACAGGATCTGTCCATCGTCTACCCGATTTCCATCGGCACCGTGCATGCGGTTCAAGGGGTTTCCCTATCGATCTACAGGGGCGAAGTGCTCGGCGTGGTCGGCGAGTCCGGCTGCGGCAAGTCGACCCTCGGCTTGTCCATTTTGAAGCTCATGAAGCCGCCGGGGAGGATCAGCACGGGGCGCATCCTGTACAAGGGAACCGATATCCTCGCTATGGACGATCGTTCTCTTCTTTCCATGCGCGGTCGCAATATCGCCATGATCTTCCAGAATCCACTGACCTCGCTCGATCCCTTGATGTCGGTCGAACGGCATTTCATCGAGGCCATTCAGGTGCACGAACCCCAAACCGGAGCGTCGGAATGCGTCGAACGCGCAAAAAAAATTCTGGCCGATCTCGGAATCGAAGGGCGCCGGCTCAAGGAGTACCCCTATCAGCTTTCGGGCGGCATGCGACAGCGCATCATGATAGGGCTGGCGCTCATACTCCATCCCGATATTCTCCTTGCCGACGAACCGACCACGGCTCTCGACGTTATCGTTGAGGCTGGATTCACCGAGCTTCTCATCAAGCTTCACGAACTCTACAACTTGACGGTTGTGCTGATTTCGCACAACCTCGGTCTGGTCGCGCAGATGGCGGACCGTATAGCCGTGATGTACGGCGGGAGGGTCGCGGAACTGGCAACGGTGAATCAGATATTCGAAAGGCCGCTCCATCCTTATACCCAGGGCCTTATGAACTGCGTTCCCAACATACTTCTCGAACAGAAGGAATTGAATGCCATGCCGGGAAGCCCTCCCGATCTGGTGGACGAGCGAAACGCCTGTCCCTTTGCGCCGCGCTGCCCCAGGGTCATGGATATCTGCCGCGAACAGCTGCCCCTCCTCAAGGAATACGATGGGCGCAAGACCGCGTGTTGGCTCTACGAAGGGGGAGTGTGAAATGGCAATGCTGATACGGGCCGACCACCTGGTCAAGAACTTCCCCGTCAAGAGCAGTCTTCTCGATTCATTGACCCAAAAACGTCAGTTCGTGCATGCCGTCGACGACGTGAGTTTCGAAATCGCGGAGGGGGAAGTCCTCGGCCTCGCCGGGGAGAGCGGTTCCGGAAAATCCACGACGGGACGACTTCTCATTCGACTGATAGAACCCAGCTCGGGTCGGGTCGATTATCGTGGGGCCGATATCACGACCTACTCCACGCGCGAGTTCGAAGCGCTTAGAGAAAAAATGCAGATAGTCTTCCAGGACCCGGTGAGCTCGCTCAGTCCGCGCATGAGCGTGGGAGAAGCGATAGGGCATCCACTGCTCATCCATAAAACCTGCGGCCGCAAAGAGCGACCCGGCATCGTGCTCGATATCATGAACAAGGTGGGGCTCGCCCCGGCGGAGTATCTGTATCGCAAATATCCCCATCAGTTGTCGGGCGGGCAGAGCCAGCGCGTCGTGCTGGCGCGCGCCCTGGTGACCAAGCCCGATTTTCTCGTGGCCGACGAACCCATCGCGATGGCCGACGTATCGGTCCGTGCGCTCATCATGCAGCTCATGCGGGACCTCAAAGAGGAGATGGGGCTCACCTATCTTTTCATCACGCACGATCTCGCCACGGCCAAGTATCTCTGCGATAGAATCGCCATCATGTATCTCGGGCGGATCGTCGAGATCACGACGAGAGACGAGCTTTTTTCGCACTCGCACCATCCATATACGAGGGCTCTTCTCGATGCCGTCCCAATACCCGATCCGCGGGTGGCGAAAGCACGGGACCTTCCTGCGGGAGAGATCCCGAGCGCCATTCACCCCCCGTCCGGCTGCCATTTCCATCCTCGCTGCCGCTTCGCAATGCCGGCATGTTCGCAGGCCAGGCCGCCCTTGAAGGAAGTGGCTCCGGGCCATCTTTCGGCGTGCATTCTGGATTGGCAGAGAGGGTAACGCCGGGGAAAGCGATTCATGAGCGATCGCGAGAGCTCGAGAGCCAATCGGCGGCAATGAAACCCGCGGGGAAAGGTTCCGGCCCTCGCCAAGCTTGAACCACGCCGCCCGTGTCCGCTACAATGATGTCGCCGCGCCGCGGCTCCGACCAATCGTATTCACTGTAACTCCAAGGGAGCGCTTTCATGGCCAAGTATCCGTTCCGCGAAATAGAGAAGAAGTGGCAGGAACGCTGGGAAAAAGAGAAGACATTCAAGACTCTGGAAGATCCCGCCGTGCCGCGCGACAAGCGGCGCTACGTGCTCGATATGTTTCCCTACCCCTCGGGTGACGGCCTCCATGTCGGGCACCCCGAGGGCTACACGGCCACGGACATCTATTGCCGCTACCTAAGAATGAACGGTTGCAATGTTCTCCATCCCATGGGTTTCGACGCCTTCGGCCTGCCCGCGGAGAACCATGCGATCAAGACGGGCACGCATCCCTCGGTTACGACGCACGCGAGCATAGGCCGCTTTCGCCAGCAGATAAAGTCTCTGGGATTTTCGTACGATTGGGACCGCGAGATCGCCACCTGCGAACCCGAATATTATAAATGGACCCAGTGGATATTCCTCAAGCTCTTCGAGCGTGGGCTCGCATACGAGTCGGATATGCCCATCAACTGGTGCCCGTCATGCAAGACTGGTCTGGCCAACGAGGAAGTGAAAGACGGAGCCTGCGACCGCTGCGGAACGAAGGTCACGCGAAAGCGCATCAGACAATGGGTGCTCAAGATAACGGCCTATGCGGATCGCCTGCTTTCCGACCTCGATCTGGTCGATTGGCCCGAAGCCGTAAAGCTCATGCAGCGCAACTGGATCGGCCGGAGCGAGGGTGCCGCCGTCGTCTTCGAGATAGAAGGCGGAGCGGGCACCATGGAGATTTTCACGACCAGGCCCGACACTTTGTTCGGCGTAACATACATGGTGCTGGCTCCCGAGCATCCCCTCGTCGCCGCAATCACCGCGCCCGAGCGGCGGGATGCAGTCGATGCATATGTGGAGGCGGCCGCCCGCAAGAGCGACCTCGAACGGACCGATCTGGCCAAGGATAAGACGGGCGTGTTCACGGGCGCCTATGCCGTCAATCCGGTCAACGGACGGCGAATGCCGATCTGGATATCCGATTATGTCCTCATATCCTACGGTACGGGCGCCATCATGGCAGTTCCGGCCCACGACGACCGGGACTGGGATTTCGCCAAGGCCTTCGGACTGCCCATTCTTCAGGTCGTCGCCAGGGAAGGGAGCCCCGAAGCCAAGATCGGTACCTGCGGCGACCCCGACGAATGCTTCGTCGAAGAAGGCATAGCCATTAATTCGGGCGATTTCACCGGAATGAGAACGGCGGACTTCAAGGTAGCCGTCACCGCGTGGCTCCAGGAGCGGGGGATCGGAAAGAAGGCGGTAAACTACAAACTGCGCGACTGGCTCTTCAGCCGGCAGCGGTACTGGGGCGAGCCCATTCCGGTCGTTCATTGCCCGTCCTGCGGCGTGGTCGCGCTCCCCGAATCCGAACTTCCCCTTCTGCTCCCGGAGGTGAAGAGTTATGCGCCGTCGGGCACCGGCGAGTCTCCGCTGGCGAACGTCCCGGAGTGGATAAGCACGACCTGCCCGAAGTGCGGCGGCCCCGCCAAGCGGGAAACGAACACCATGCCCCAATGGGCCGGTTCCTGCTGGTACTACCTGCGATACCTGGATCCGAGGAATGCGAATGCCTTCGCGTCGAAACAAAGCATCGATTATTGGATGCCCGTGGGGCTCTATGTGGGCGGGGCGGAGCATGCCGTTCTTCACCTTCTCTATTCCCGCTTCTGGCACAAGGTGCTGTTCGACCTCGGTTTCGTCAATACCCCGGAGCCCTTCATGCGGCTCATCAATCAGGGCATGATTCTCGGCGACGACAACCAGAAGATGTCAAAGTCGCGGGGAAACGTCGTGAACCCGGACGAGATAGTCCGCGAATTCGGAGCCGATTCCATGCGGGTCTACGAGATGTTCATGGGACCTCTCGAGGTATCCAAGCCTTGGGCCACCTCAGGATTGATCGGGGTGAGTCGCTTTCTGGAGAAGATCTGGGCCTGCAGCGAAAAGCTGGACGACGCGGTCGTCTCGCGCTCATCCGCAGGCGAGGATCGGGCCGCGGCGGGCGCGCTCCCCAATGAACAGCTCAAATTGCTGCACAAGACGATCAAGAAGGTCACCGGCGACACGGCTACCCTCAATTTCAACACGGCGATCTCGGCCATGATGATCTACGTGAACGAGGTCGGCAAGATGGAAAAGATACCGAGGTCCTTCTGGGAGCCTTTCGTTCTTCTTCTCGCGCCCTACGCTCCGCACTTGGCGGAGGAGCTTTGGGAGAGACTTGGACCCCGGGACGGCGGCTCCCGCCCTTCGCTCGCCCGAGAAGCCTGGCCGGTTTTCGATGAATCTCTCTGCACGGACGAGGAAAAGGAAATAGTCGTTCAGGTGAACGGCAAAATCAGAGATCGTTTCGTCGTCGCGGCGGGGATGTCCGAGAAGGTGCTGGAAACGGCCGCACTGGCTCGTCCGAAGGTGAAGGAATGGATCGAGACTTCGACAGTCGCGAAGGTGATCGTCGTGAAGGACAAACTGGTCAATATTGTCCTTGTCAAATCTTGACTTCCGCGCCTAATGTAGGATAATGACCGCCGGTTCCTCCACCCCTAGCCCTTTTTCGGGAACGGAAAAGCACGATCAGGGAGCCGCCATGAAGTTGCGCATATTTTCCAACCTGAGCATTTTCGCCAAGCTTGTCGTGATTTCGATACTTGTAGCCGTGGGAATGGGAGTGAATCTCTATATAGCGTGGAGTTCACTGAGCGGGCTTTCCGACACGATCCGTTATCAGGCCGCCAACTCTTCGCTTCTGCTCGCGAGCACCGATTTCGAAGAGCGCAGCTATGGCACGTGGACCGATCTCTACAGGGTCGAGGAAGCGGCGCTGCAGCATTCGAGCGCAATCGTGGGTGCGATCACGTCTTTCGAGGATTCCGTCAAAACCAGCAAGATTTCTCTCGATGCTCTCACCGGTCTCCAAGTTAACGCGGACATCGCCGGAGTTTTCACGGACATCAGGCATTCTTATGCCGATTTCAATTCGGCGGCGACTGCGGCTTCTTCCGCACTGAGCGCCGGGACGGCCGATGCGAGCGGACTCTTCCAGGTGGCGGCGCTTCGCTTCGACGCCTTGTCGGCTCAGCTCTTCAAGCTCAACGACATCGCCAAGCAGGCGGCACTGGACTCGGCCGCACAGGGCAAGCACGCTGCAGCCCAGGCCGCCGTCGTGGTCACGGCCGTATCGGCCGCCATGCTCATCTTCGTGCTCGTCTTCGTGCTTCTAACCGTTCGTTCCATCACCAAACCGCTCACAAGCGTCGTGCAGACGGTGGAGAAAGTCGGCGGCGGCGATCTGACGGTCGAGGGCGGGAATATCGTCGGCGGAGAGCTCGGAAAGATTTCCGCCTGCGTGGATGGCCTTGTCGTCGATCTGCGTTGTCTGATAGGCACGGCGAAGGAACGTCTCGTCGAACTCGAAAAAACGGGTCAGGGCTTGGCCTCCACAATGGAGGAGACCGGCGCCGCCGTCATACAGATCAACAGCAATATTGCCAATACAAAAGGTCAGCTCGAAGAACAGTCGGCCGCCGTGAGGGAAGTTTCCGCCGCGATCGAGCAATTGGCGCGTTCGGTCGACGCGCTTTCGACCATGATAGCCAGCCAATCGACCGTGATAGCCGAGTCTTCGGCTTCGGTAGAGGAGATGATCGCAAATGTCGAGTCGGTCACTTCCAACGCGGAGGCGTCGGCGAAGGCCTCGGAGCGCCTGGTCGCCGAGGGCGCCGAGGGGAAGACCCGCATCGACGAGGTGGGGGAGGCGGTGGCCGCTATCGTACGCTACTCCGAAAATCTGAACGAAGCGGCGCGGCTCATAACCGAAATTGCGGATCGGACGAATCTGCTCGCCATGAACGCCGCGATCGAAGCCGCCCATGCGGGAGAGTCGGGCAAGGGCTTCGCCGTCGTCGCAGACGAGATTCGCAAACTGGCCGAACAATCGACCTCCCAAGGCAAGGATATCTCCTCCGACCTGGGACGAGTCTCGCAGGCCATAGAGTCGGTTCGAAGCGCCTCCGCTTCGGCGGTGACGGCCTTTACGTCAATTCTCGAAAAGTCCGGCTCGCTCAGCGATTCTGTCCGTGTCATCGGCACGGCGATGTCGGAACAGCGCGAGGGAGGACGCCATGTCCTGGAAGGTCTCGTGAGGCTGAAGGACATAACGCGCGAAATCAGCCGGGGGTCCGAGGAGATGGCCGTGGGGAATCAGGCCATCCTCGAGCAGGTCGAACGCTTGCAGAACGTCAATACCGTCGTGGTTCAAAACAACGAAGAAATCACCCGAGGGACGAAAGAGATCAATGACGCGATAGTCCAAACCATCGAATTGAGCTCCAAGAATTCGGCTCTCATCGCGGAAGTGAAGGAAGCCACCGACAAGTTCACCATATAGAGCGGGTTCGACTCAAGTCTTGAACTTTTCGGTTTCCGCTCCAAGAATCTTGACCGACTGGGCCGCTCGGAGGGTCAAATCGTTCGTGGCGACCGCGGCCGCGCGAATTTGAGCGGCGCCGGCGGCCATCTCGTTGAGTCCGTTCTCCAGCTCGGCCGTGAGCCGAATGAGCCGGCGCATTTCCTCCAGCACGCTCGTGCTGCCTTCATTCATGAGCGAAGCCTCCGAACGAACGTCTCGCGTCACCTCGTTCATCTTGGACAGCGAATCGAGAATCTGGGCGGAACCCGAACTCTGTTCCTGCATCGCGTATTTGACCTCTTCCTCCAGGCGGGAGAGCACGCCGATCTGTTCGACGATATCCTGGAAGGTACGCTCGGCGTCGCCGGAAGATTCGACCACGGCCTCGATGACCTTGCGTATCGAGCCGATATTCCGGGCGACGGTCTTGGATTGTGTCGCGGCATTCTCGGCGAGTTTACGTATCTCGTCGGCCACGACGGCGAATCCCGTGCCCGCTTCGCCGGCATGGGCCGCTTCTATCGCCGCGTTCATGGCGAGAAGGTTGGTTCGCGCGGCGATGCCCGCTATCAGCGCATTCGCTTCCTGCAGATTATCGGACTGCTCCACGATGTCCTTGGCCTGGGCGGAGACGCGGATTATCGCCTCGCGTCCATCCGACGAACGGGCTTCGAGTCGTTGATAGTAGGTGCCCATTCTTTCGATATTTACGGTAACCGACTGCACGTTGGCGACCATCTCTTCGATGGACGATCCCGAAATTGCGATATTTTCGGCCTGCCGTTCGATTGCCGAGCCGAGCGTAACGATGCGCTTCGCGATTTCTTCCACAGTCGCGGACGATTCGGTGACGGAAGCACCCTGGTTCAGGCCCTGCTGCTTGATCGATTCGATGGTCGCGGCGATCTCCTGCACGGCGCTGGCGGTCTGATTCATGTTTGCGGCGAGCTCTTCGGTACCGTTCAAGAGCGTGCGGGCTTCGGTCTTGATATGGTCGACCAGCTCGCGCAGAACTCCGGCAAATGCATTGAAGTCGGTGGCAAGGCCGTCGAGCTCATCGTTGGAACGCACCGCGATCGTCTTGGTCAGATCGCCTTCCCCTTTCGTCACATCGCGGAACGCCGATGATATCGTCGCGATCCTGTTCAGGACGGAGCGCATGACGACGAGCGCGGACGCCATCACACCGAATAGAACGATCGCGAGCGCCGCCACTACGGTAAGGAACGACGCGCGCTGGGCGGAGAGGCTGGCCGTCAGATCCGAAGCTATCGTGCTCTGCTCGTCCGAGACGACGGCCTGAACCTTGTCCATGATAGCCGTGGCCTTGTCGAACAGCTCGGCGCCTCCTATGCCGAAGCGTCCCGTTTGGGCGTTTTTCGCCATGCTCAGCATACTGGCGCCAAGGTACGCGTATTCCGGAGACTGCAGCAGCGCGTCGCGGGCCTGCGCGTCCTCCTGATCGAGCGCGAGAGCCGGCGAGTCGAGCAGCGCCGATATGGAGCCGAAGTGAGTCATCAGATCGAGAACGACGGCATCGTCGATCGGCTTGTTAGCGGAGGCGATCCCCGAAAGAAGACCGCGGAGGACATCCGTCTGCTCCTTGGTGCCCTCCAGAATGACCAGGCCGAAAAGCCGATGCGTGGCGCCGGAAACCGATGCGGAGACGGCTACTTCGAAGGAGTCGAGCAGCCTGTCGACCGTGGTCGTATAAGCCGCGAAAACGGAGGCCGAGTCGGCGCTCTTGCCTTTGATTCCCGACCTGAAAGCCTGATAGGATTCGACCGCCTGCGATATCAATTTGACGGTCTCCTCCGGCAGTCTCACCGTCTTCGAAGCCGCGAGCCAGCCCTTTTCGGCCGCGTCCGTTTTACCCGCCTGGGCGTCGAGCTGTTCCAGGTCGATACCGCCTCCTGCGAGGATGAGATTGGCGGTTCCACGCTCCATCTGGACGGCCCCGATGAAAGAGCTCGCCGCACGGAGATAGCCGAGATTTGCGAGCGTGAACTCGGTCTGCATGTAGCCTCGTGACTGCTGCAAGAGCAACAGCGATCCCAATGCGAGAGCGATGACCAAGGGAACGAGTGTGAGGGCGATCAACTTGGTCCTGAGCTTCACGGTGTCACCTCCGGATTCGAGCGAGGATGAGAACGGCGTAGGCCAGGGCCGTCGCCAGGACAAGCAGGAAACCGCCCCATCGCGAATATGCACCCCGTGCGATCGGGGGGGCGTCGATCGCTTCGTCTTCCGAGACCCTGAGCATCAGCTCGTCGGCGTCCGCGACCAAGGTCGAGGCTCGTATCGTTCCGCGATATTCGACGATTTTATCATAATAAATGAAGGCCCGAGCGACAATCGATCCGAAGCGTCCGGGGAGTCTGATCCCGGGCAGAATGCTGGCCTTGGAAATATGGATGAGCCCCTCGAAGGTGAGAGCCTTGCCGATACCGTCGAGAAGGGCGAACTCGGTGACGATCAAAGGACCGATGTGCACCAGCACTTTACCGACCGGCACCAGAAGATTGGCGGCTACGATGCCGATCGAAACGGCCAGCGTGGCAATGGGGGAGACGCGTTTGCCCGAGGCGATCGCCGCGAGGAAGAAGGCCGCGAACAGTACGGCGCGGAGGATGAGTGAAGGCTGAAAGAGAAAGGCTAGAGAGATCGCCAGTCCCGCGAAGGCCGTGAATCGCGGCTCGAAGAGCGCCTCGTAGCGGCTCCGCCGCGCCTCTCTACGCGCCGTCCGCCGCGAACGCCTCCGCTCCGAGGAGGAGGGAAGCGAGTCAGGCATCTGCTCTGCTCTCGTTTTGGAGCCCGGCGGCGCGGGCGTACCATCGCGAAACGGAGGCGAAACGTCCGGCGAAGATGCCCAAGGCAGCGCCGGTGACGAGGCCCATCGCGAGAAAGGCCGGCGCGATGAGATTCGCCGCCTCGCCGAACACGAGGAAACGCGCCAGAACGATCTGCGCGGCGCTCGATGCGACCGCTCCGAAAATCGATGTTCCCACGAAGGAAATGAGTCTTCCGAAGGCTTTTTTCGAAGTCCACATGACGAGGGCGGCCGTCAGGGTGCCTACCAGCGAGAAGACGGCGACGTATGAAAAGAGCGAACCGGAGATGACGCTCATGCCGACGACTTTTACCAGAGCGAGCACCAGAAACCAGGGAAGGGGAAGCAGGTCGGTAGCCAGCAGTATCGGAAGATTGGCGATGCCCAACCGCATGAAGGGTAGAGGCTTCGGGACCATATATTCCAGGGCCGAAAGGAAAAAGCAGAAAGCTCCGAGCAGGGCGGTCGTGTCCGCTTTATCGTTCCGAATCCGATCAGTACGAGGCTGCATCGATCTTGGCCTCCGCTGTCCCTCCTTCGATGCGCACGAATACGCGATTCGGAAGACAGGCGATCCATTGCCCGGGCGAAGAGATCGAACCCATAGCTATGCACAGTTTGTTCTTGCAGGGAGAATCCGTGATCCGAGCCGTTTTCCCGCGAATCTCCACGCTCGTAAGACCCAGGGGACCGGCGACTTTCACCGATCGATCGGTGACGAGCGGGTATATCCATTCGCCGTTTGCACCCGAAACGACCACCTCCGGCGTTCCCCTCCCGGGTGCATAGGCCCAATGCGCAGCCAGCAGAATCGAAACCGCGGCCAGGACGACGGCCGCAACGTCGAGAGGACGTAGGCGCATATCGCGAGCCCGATTCCGGTCAGCCCTCGCAGCCGCAGCTCCCATCTCCGCATTCGCCGTCCCCGCAGCCGCATGCGTCGTCCCCGCACCCGCAATCGCCGCATCCTCCTACCGCATGGATATGCCCATGCTCGAGTTCCTCGGATGTGGCTTCGCGGACGTCGACGACCTTGACGGAAAAATGGAGCTCTTCGCCGGCGAGCGGATGGTTCGCATCGATGGTTATCTCGTTGTTCGCGATACCGACGACGGTTACGATCTGAGTGCCTTCTTCACCGTGGGCTTCGAATTGCATTCCGACCTCGACCTGGGCATCTGTTCCGAATTCGCTCTTGTCGACCTTGAATACGAGGCTCTCGTCGCGCTCGCCGTAGCCTTCGGCCGCAGGAATGACGCAATTGACCTGATCGCCGGCCCCTTTGCCCTCGAGGTGTTTTTCGAGCCCCTTGATGATATTGTCGTTGCCGTGGAGATAGACGAGCGGTTCGCCGTTCGGGGAAGAGTCGATGAGCTGCCCCTCCGAGTCTTTGAGATTGTAATCGATTGATACGACTCGATCTTTGGTTACGGTCATGGTTAATTCCTTTCGGTGACGGACATGAAGGGCGATAACGATCTTTCGACCCCGCACATTCACAACAATAATGAATATATAATTCTTTTCACCCCGGAGAGGCAAGGCCGTCTCCATCAAGTCAAAGTCGCTTGAAGCAGGCCTCGATTATGGGGTCGAGCGAGGGGACGGAAAAACCGAATGACTCGACGGCGTCGCGCCCGGCCGAATGTTCCCAATCCATGAATGGATCGTCGTAGTGCGCGGCCATAAAGCCGAATATCTGATCCTCCGCCTCGTTCGCGGCGGTGTCGAAGATTCCATGGCTTCTGGTCTGGTTGGCGAGCAGATGGTGATGAATGTCGCTGCGAACCCGTTCCAGAAAAATCTCCCGATAGACATCGTAAGCCTTGCCGGACAGAGAGCGGATCCTGTCTGAGATCGAGCCCCCCCGGCTTTCGATGCGCGGAACCGGCTCCGGCCCCGAAGGCGGCCGCACGAGAAGACGGGATCCGCTCGCCTTTTTCGCCCTCGCCAGAGAGGCTATCCCACGTTCCGGAGGGGCGATCATTCCTGGAGAGATCGCCGCCGTATCTCCCGCTCCGGCGGCCGCACGAGCCGTCACCGCGGCGGCTATGCGCGATTCGGGATCGATTTTCCCGAAAGTGGCCCGCCGTTCCGGCTCCGTGCTCGGGATCGGAATATTCTTTCGTACGGGAGGCTGGGAGGGGGCAGGGATCGGTTCGCTCATTCGAATGTTCGCAGTGACGGGTTCGCATCCCCGCGCCTCCCGTTTTGCGACTATCGATTCGGCTCCGGCCGAGGTTCCCCGAACCGCATAATCGGGAGCGCGGGCGGCGCGCACCCGGGACTCCGGACCCGGAGCGGCGAGACGATGCTCGATCTCTCGGGCTTCCATGCGCGAACGCAGACGCCGCCACATGACCTGCATGTACAGGTCACCGCTGACTGAATAGTCGTAGCTGGTCGTCAGGATGCCCGATACGGCGCTGAGTATCTCATCGTCGCTGGATCCGCGCTGTCTCCCCAATTTGATGGTGCGGAAAATTTCGTAGTGATTGGTGCCGTATTTGCGCGAATAGAGAAACGCGAGTCGGTCGAAGGACGGATCTCGCATCCGGTTCCAGTATTTGGCGCAGAAAACGAGGACCTTGTCCTCCCGGCGGCGAAGAGATGCGGGTATTTCCACGCGCTCCCGATCTTCGGCGCTGAACCTGATTCGCGCGGGATCGAAATACTTCGTGCGCGAGCGCTCCCGTGTTTGCCTGCTCTCATCGTGTTCCCGGCTCAGGGCCATGAAGTCGTACCGTTCCTCCCGCGCCGGGGCGGTCGAGCTCCTTTCGCCGGAGCCCTGAGTGGATCGCCGTCGCCTTTCGATGGCCTCGCTTCGCGCGATGAAGTCGTAGTCGGCGGGAGAATCGGCTCGGGCGACGGCATCGTATTCCCGCACGAGTTCGAGGGCGCGGCGCGAAAGCGTGCTCCTGTGCTCGAGTATCCGGGAGAACTCTTCGTACCGGGCAAGCTGCTCGAGCGCGACTTCGGAATCGCCGCCGAAGCGGGTCAATACGGACTCTACGGCCTTGAGAGCCGCGAAAGCATTGGAAAGATCGGCCTTTTCAAGGGGGGCGACTAATAGATCGATGTTCGCCGCTATTCGCAGGGCCAGTTTGTCGGCCAAGTCGAGAATGAGGCTTTCCTGGTAGGAAGCGTATCGGGCATCCTTCTCTCTGTAGAGACGAAGCAGCACGACGCGGGTGGAGTCGTCGGGGTATCGGACGCGAAGACGGCCGTTGTATACGGCGAGGGCATCGACCAGGCGGCGATCCCGGCGAAGTTCGAAATAACGTTCGATATCCGGATCGCCCCCGTAGCGAAGGTCGGGGAAGACGCGTCGGATCAATTCGTGCCTCTTCTCTTTGTTGAGCGCGTCCATCGGCGATATTATACGCGCGTCGCTCATCGTGGACAATGACAAAAAAAGCAGCGCGGCTTTCACCGCGCTGCTTTTCGTCGTCGAGCGTAGAGCTACTGGAGGAGCTGCATGACTTGGTTGTTCTTCTGGTTCGCCTGTGCGAGCATCGCGTTTCCGGCTTGAGCGAGAATGCGGTTTTTCGTGTAGTCGACCATTTCCTTGGCCATATCGGTGTCTCGAATGCGGCTTTCTGCGGCTTGCATGTTCTCCGCACCGACGTCTATGCCGCGGATCGCGTGCTCGAGGCGGTTCTGGTAGGCGCCGAGATCGGCGCGCTGCTTGCTGATCCGCTTGAGCGCTTCGTCGAGAGTGCCGATGGCGCGATTGGAGCCGTCGGGCGTCTCGAGCGAGATGATCGAGTTGTCGCCGACGTTCCTCACGCCGAGAGCCTTGGCTGTCATGGTTCCGACGAAAACCTGCACTCGCTGGTCCATGTTGGCTCCTATATGGAACCACATGGAACCGGTCACGACGTTCGTCGCATCCTGGCGGGCAAAGCGCCCCGTCAGGAGGTTGAGCCCGTTGAACTGCGCGTGGCTGGCGATCCTGTCCAATTCGCTGACGAGTTGGCTGGTCTCGACCTGGATCATCATCCGGTCGTCGCTGGTGTAAACGCCGTTGGACGCCTGCACCGCGAGCTCCCTGAGCCGCTGGACGATATCCTGCGACTCCTGAAGATAGCCTTCCGTCACTTGAATGAACGAGATGCCGTCCTGGGCGTTCTTCGAGGCCCGCTCGAGACCGCGAATCTGCGACCGCATTTTTTCCGAGACTGCAAGCCCCGAGGCATCGTCTCCTGCACGGTTGATCCGCATTCCCGAGGACAGTTTCTCCATATCCTTGTCGGTTGCGAGGTTGGTGTTCTGGAGCGAACGCTCCGCAAACATGGCGCTGAGATTGTGATTGATGATCATGGCCTTACTCCTTTCCAGGCTGAAGACGGCCCGACGGCCGTCTCGGCATCCTTGCCGGCTGCATGTCGCGCCGGTTCCGCGTGCGTCCTCCCGCGACTCCATCCGCTCGAGTCGACGAAGAGGGGTTCCCAGAGCCGGGCGACGGCGTCGTCCGGCTCTGAAATTCCTTCCATCCGAGTATCGGAAACGTGTCGAGACACTTTAGAGAAAGCGATAAACAAACGCATGCTTGAGATTGTCGAGGCTTCGTGCTAGAGTCGAGAAACCTTATGACTCTGCGACAGCTACAAGAAGTTCTCGATGCACGGCTGGTCGTCGGCGAGGAGCAGCTCGACTCGGAGGTTTCCTCGGCCTGCGGCGCCGACCTCATGAGCGACGTGATGGCTTTCGTCAAAGAGAAGGTCGTGCTTCTCACAGGGCTCGTCAATCCTCAGGCGATTCGAACGGCCGATCTCATGGACATCAAGGCGATCGTGTTCGTCCGAGGAAAGGTCCCTACCGAGGATATCATCGAGATCGCCAGAGAAAACGGAATGATTCTCTTCTCCACGAAATATTCGATGTTTCTCGCCTGCGGGAGGCTTTACGAGGCGGGTTTGCGCTCGGGCGGGGTCCGGGACATCGTCTAGAGTCCATGGCAGTGACACGTGCCGACGGTTCGGGCCGCCCCTCGCCCCCCTCCAGATTCCACGCGGTCAGGTTCGACCCCGAGAGATGCGCCGGGTGTTCCCTTTGCGTCCGAAGCTGCCCGACGGGGGCGATATTCGTTCGCGATGGCCGAGCGAGCATCATCACGGAGCGATGCATAGACTGCGGCGAATGCGTCCGCGTTTGCGCTCGAGGCGCGAAGCGGGCGGTATCGGATCGACTCTCGATGATTCGATGTTTTCGCCGCACGGTCGCCATCCCGGCGCCGGCTCTCTACGCTCAATTCGACGAGACGCACAGCGTCGACAGGGTTCTATCCGGATTGCTCAAGCTGGGTTTCGACGAAGTGTTCGAGGTGGCCGAGGCTGTAGACCTCATTGCGAGGGCGACGAACGCCATTCTCGCGGACTCCGGGAGGGGATCCTCGGCTCTCTCCCTTCCTCTTATCTCGAGCGCCTGTCCCGCAGTTGTCCGCATCGTCCAGCTGCGCTTTCCCGAGCTCATTCCTCATCTGGTACCGCTCATACCTCCCATGGAGGCGGCGGCGAGAATCGTCAAAGAGACCATGTATCGGGGTGAAGAAGGGCTGGGAGTCTTCTTCATAACGCCCTGCGCGGGAAAAGTTTCGGTGACCCACGCTCCGCTCGGCTACGAAAAATCGGCCATCGACGGCGTTATCGGGTTCAAGGATATCTATCGGCCGCTTCGATCCGCCATGGATGCCTCCTGCGGGGCGGGGTTTCCCGCCTCTTCCGCAAACGACACGGCTGAGCCCCAGGGAACCGCGACCGGCGAAACCATCGACAGGAACGGCTCGATGAAGATCGAAGGAATCGCGGACGTTATCGATGCTCTAATCGATCTCGCCGGAGGGAAGCTTCGCGGCATTCGCTACATCGAGGCTTTGGCTTGTTCGGCCGGATGCGTCGGCGGTCCCTTGGCTGTCGAAAATCCCGCTGTGGCGAGGGCTCGATTGCAGAGACGCGAGGAAGCCGCCATCCCCCGATCGAAGCGGACCGGGACCAGCCGGCAGCTCTCGCCGCCGCTCTGGAGAGAGTCCCTTCTGTCGCCGGCAACCGGGAGTTGATCAGCCTTCGATGGCCTCGATCAGGGGCGGTTCGGATCTGTTGCTCTTGCCCGAGGCGCCACGCTTCGGGGTATGCAGTGCTTCTTGTGCGCCGCCGCCGGTCGAAATGAAGGCTCGTTCGAGGAGAGTATCGGTCTCGCCGGCGAATCCGGCGCGCGAAAAGCTGTAGAGAAGCCGATAGCCGTCGCGTATTCGGCGGGACACGAGCGTTCTGATCATCCGGTCGCGCTCCGTCACCGACTGAAAGCGGTACAGGCGTTCTCGCTCCCGTCCCATGCCAATCCGCCATGCCGAGCAAAGAGCGAACGGCGCGTCGAGCGCCGGCTGGCGATCGTGGACAGTGTAGTAGTGAAGGCGCCCGTCTTTGGCTGTCTTTATCAAAGTGATGATCATGAGCATTTATTCTATCGGCGGAGACTGCAATGCCCTTGATGAGTCTCGGGAGCGAAGATGAAAAAGGGAGCCGGCGAATGCAACTCGCCGGCTCCCTGTCTTTCTCATGCTCGGCGCATCGGGCCTTCCCGCAGCCTTTCCATACATAGGCAGCGCGGAGCAAAATGCTTTTAAAAAAGCATTCTCGAGCACCATGGCTCGACCCATCCCTTGCGTTCCCGCCGCGCCGCATTCGCCTGCCGGCACGTCGGGAGTAACGCTTCCGGACCTCTACCCTCCGGCTCCGATCGGCTCCTCGGGGTAGGGTCCGCATCACGGCCGGTTCCCTCGGCTACTCTATTCGAATACGAACCCACATCGCGAAACCTAGACTGCCAAGGCCGGCCCGGAACCCTCGGGCGGAGCTGCCATAAGTGGACCTCCTCACCGTTCCGTTCCCCGATCCCCCTAGGGTTCAGGGAAGTTTTGCCCAAAGCTGACAAGATAAATTTACCCTCAAAAGCATGAAAGTCAAAGCCGAAGGCGGTAATTTTTGTTATTTTTATTTCGTTGGTTTCCTATGTATGGCACAAGTAATGCCATCGATTCGCCGTCGCCCGGATCATAAAACCCGGAAATGCGTTTCGTATACCACTGAGCCGTCCGCGGTTGGACGCTCTTATGCGCCTTTCAATTTGACAAGGCGCGTAAAGGACACTATAGTGACTATCTAACCAAAAATCGCAGTATCGTTGAAATTGATTGAAAAGTCTACCGCATTTCGCGGCACCAAATTGCGGTCGTCGTATGTTTGACAAGGGGTTTGTCGTTGAATAAACGAGATTTTCCGCGTGTCCATTTCTATGATCAGGATTTTGTCGAGGTGTATGATCGCACATGGGCCTGGATCGCCGATTGTTGGGCGACCGGAGCGGTGGGTACTCCGATCGAGAAGATTAAGTATTTCCAATATCCTCAAAACCCGACGATCGATCTCATGGAGGCCGCCTTCTCCTCTTTTTTTCTCGTCTATTCCAACAGAATCTTCGCAGCCTCGAGCGGACTGGACGCTCTCTATGCTCTGCAAGAGCCCGATGGAGCGATTCGTTCCCGGTACGATGCGACCACGACCAAGCCGATCGTGTCGAAAGACAACCCCGAAGGTCTGGGACTTCCCCTGTTCGCCTGGGCGGAATACAACCTCTATCACAAGACCGCCAACAAGAAGCGAGTCAAGGACATCATGCCCATCCTCCAGCGACACTGGATATGGATGGAGAAAACCTTCAGACGTGAAAATGGGCTTTACGGCGTTCCGCTTTCGGCCTCGGGTATGGAAAACTCGCCGCGGGGCGATGCGTTCTATCTTGCCGATTTCAACGCCGCCATGGCGATGAACGCGCTCTATCTCTCTGCTCTGGGCGACATTCTCAACGACAAGGAAGCGTCCTTCCAGTTCAAGCGAAATTACTTCTCCCTCAAGACTCGCATCAATTCGCAGATGTGGGACGCCGAAGACGGCTTCTACTACGATCTCGACAAGAGCGAAAGGCAGACAAGGACCAAGACCATCGGAGGCTATTGGCCCTTGCTCGCCGAGATTCCCAATGAGGATCGCGCCGAGCGTTTGATCGCCCATTTGAAGGACCCCGCGGCCTTTGGGACCGAGCACCCATTCCCGACGCTTTCGGCCGGTCATCCTTCGTACGACAAGCACGGGGGGGGGTACAGGGGTTCGGTCGTGCCGCCGTTCACGTATATGGTCATAAAAGGACTCGAGAAGTACAACCAGTACGAGTTCGCTCGTGACTGCGCGATCAGGCATCTGTACTTCGTGCTCGATTCGATGCACCAGAACGGCGATGAAAAGGAGCACGGCTCGCGTCGATCGGTCGAGCAAAAGCCCGTCATTTGGGAGGCGTACCAGCCCCAAAGCGAGGGGAAGGCGATTTGGGAAGGGCACGCCGATTGGCCCAGACCGCAATATATCGCGTACACGGGGCTCTCGACCATCTCTCTGATGATCGAGAACATCGTCGGCCTCTATATCTCGCTGCCGCGCAAGACAGTGGACTGGATCATACCCAATCTCGAAATCATGGGCATCGAAAATCTCTCGCTCAAGCGCAACCTGGTCACGATCCTCTCCAACAAGTCCGGACGCGGCTGGGAAATTCATATGGAGAGCGAGAAGCTCTATTACTTCACGATCAACGTGCTGGGCAAGAAGAAGAAGACTCTGCCCATCCCTTCGGGCAAGTGCTCGATGCTGATCGACAAGATCTGATCCGGACGTCGACGCCCGGACGCCCGACTGGAGGCGGGAGCCCGCCCGACCGAGGCCATCCGGCTACTCTCCCAGCATCACGCGCAGGCTGCCCATCATCGCGAAGCCGTCGATCTCTACGTAGGGTTTGCCCGCTTCGATCCGCTGATTCACATCGCGATCCACGCGTGCATCGCCCATGAAGGGGAACGCGTTCATGCGGACCGGCAGGCCGCGGGGAACGACGACCTGCAATTCGCCCATGAATATGAAGGCGTCGATCTTGAGTCGCCCCGCGGGGAGGGCGGTCGCGAGGAGATCCAATCTGGTGCTGCCCATGAACGTGAAGGAGCCGACCCGATCGCCTGAAAGCCAATCGCCGGCGAGGCGCCGCTCGCCCATGACACAGGCGATACTCGAGCTGCCCGACATGTGCGCATCGATCCGATTGCTCATCCAGCCGGCGGACGGGCTGCCGAGGGACTCGGTTTTCGAAGCATCCAGGCCCGAAAGAGCTCCGGCCAATTCGGAATCGCTGTGCGCATTCTGCGCGATGGCTACGCGCGATTCGTACTCTTCCATATGTATGCGATCGGCGGCGAAGGCCTCGGTAAGCCGGTCCAGGATCGCTTCGCGTTTGCCCTCCAGTGTCGCACCTGCCATGTCACTTTTCTTCGGATACCCACCGTCGACCGCCATGAGGTTCTCCTTGTTTGCGATGCGATGCAGCAGGCCGTGAAGACTCGGGCCTGCGGCGCTCCCTCGGCCTCAGCTGAGATACGACCATGCCCATTAACATAAGTATACCGCCGCCTGCGAGTCGCCATGTAAGCGGTTCCGAAAGGATAAGCACACCGCCGATCCCGGCGAACAGGGCCTCCATGGAAAGGATGATTGAGGCATGGGCCGGGTGGGCCGTCTTTTGGGCGACTATCTGGAGCGTGTAGGCGATGCCGATCGAGAAGAGACCGCCGTAGAGAATGGGCATGGCGGCGGGCATCAGACCGGCGAAGAGATCGGGTTCGAACGCAAGCGCGGACAGCAGACTCCAGACGGCGCAGACGGCGAATTGCCCTGCCGCGAGCTCGAGAGCTTTCACTGTCTTGGCGAAGCGGCTCAGAACGAGAATATGGACGGCCCAGAACAGGGCGCCCGCGAGCTCGAGAAGATCGCCCGGCGCGATGCGCAGACCGGAGCCGACGGAAAGCACATAGAGGCCGACCAGAGCGAGGACGGCGCCTGCCCATATGCGCAGACCGTAGAAGCCGTCCGAAGAGCGCCGAAAGACGAAACCGATGATCGGCACGAGGACGACATACAGGCTCGTTATGAATCCCGCATTCCCTGCGGTGGTGGTGACCAGACCCACCTGTTGCAGACTCGCGCCGCAGAAGAGCACCGTCCCCGCCGCCGCGATGCGCCAGGCCCTTCCCGCCGCGCTCAAGCTTCGACCCGGCTCGCCTGCGTCCTCTTCCGCGACACGATGCGCGACGGAGCTCTTTCTTCGGCCGGCCGCTATGAAGGGCACGAGCGCCGCGCCGCCGAGAGCGAAACGCGCGGCGTTGAACGCAAAGGGGCCGATCGAGGCCATGCCGCGCCGCTGTGCGACGAAGGCGAAGCCCCAGATCGCGGCCGTCAGGAGCAGAAGTCCGTCGGCTTCGTATGCCTTTCTATCGATATGCATCCATTCCCCCGGTGCAGTCGGCGCGGCAATAAGATTACTCGCTATGTCTCGGAGGCGACAAGAGGCGGCGTCTGCGGAAAAGCCGTTGCGTCCGGGCGCGAAGGCACGCTACTCTCGAAATTATGGATGAAAAGTCAATCGACCAGATATCGACGATCATTCCCTTCCGTTATCTTCGGGACAAGGAATTGCGGAGTCTGATCGCGGATTCCGGACGGCGCGTCTACCAAGCCGGCGAGATTCTCATTCGGCAGGGCGACGCGTTCTCGGATGAGGTCTTCGTCCTTGTTTCGGGTTCGGTCGAATCGGTCGATACGTCGAGGTCCCCGCCCTTTCGAATGAACGTGATCGAAGTCGGCTCCTATTTCGGGGAGCGTTCCTGCCTGCTCGGGCATCCGAGGCCGCTCGAGATGCGAGCCCTCGAAACCAGCTCCTGCCTCGTCATACCGGGCGAACGATTCCTTCGTCTGCTCGCCGAATCGAGATCCTTCGCGCAGGCCTTCGGCGTGAAGCTGCGAGAGGGCCTGGGGCTCTTCGAGGCCTTTGACCGCTTCAACGCCGAAATACTTCGCTCGGTCGCCGTGGGCAACATCGATATCCGCCGTCTCGTGGAGCACTACAAGGCCATAGAGCCGGCGCTCCATCCGCTGGCGTCGGACGAAGCGAAGATCGACTGGGGAGCGCTCGCCTATGCGGTGCGACGCCTACCAGAAAACCTGACGCGCACCTTCGTTTTTCTCCTGACCGACAATCTGCCGACGGTCTATGCGAGCCCCGAACGACTCTTTCCCTTCGTGTCTACCGAGGCGCGCCACCGTTTCGTCTACGAGATGATGTGCGGCAAGGACATGGTTCTCATTCGGGACGGTCTCTCGGATCTCGTCGATTTCGTGACCTGTCTCTGCATTTTCGCCATCGAGGCGAGGAAGATTCGCTATAGGCTTAATCATCCCGATCTTCTCGTCGATCTCGCCGAATCGTCGTCGCGACCGACGGCGGCGAGTGCGACGCGTTCGGGCTGCGGCCGACGCGCGTCGGACCAGATCGGCTGCGAAAGCGCGCGCGCGGATGCCGACGGCGGCGTGGACCGGCTCCTCGAGCGGCTTCCCTTCGACGGCGCGGAGCGGCTCGAGCTGCAAAGGCTCTGGCCTGTGGACGCGCCCGCGAAAATCCGGGACATCGTGTTCCATCGGCAGGCCTTTTCGGTCGACGTGCGCAAGCAGACGAACAACTACAACAGTCGGCTGGCCGAACTGTGGGCGAGCCAAGTCGGAGGGGCTGTCGAACGGCTCGTCGGCTCGCGTCCCACCGACTTTCCCGACGAGCTCGAAGTTCACATAGTCTCGTCGAATACGCATTCGGTCTCCAACTGCCTCAACCCCTTCTTCGCGCATCACAAGGACGAGATCCTCGCTTGGGCCGGGACGCAGGGCCTGCGCGAGGACGGATGGAAAGACGATTTCGACGAAGTCTACAACTATTCCAGACAATACCTGAGCGCCTTCCCCGAGCGTCGCGGCGAACTCGCCGCGACGGAGGAGGAATTCGGCATCGTGCGCCTGCCCGAGACGGTCACGACGGGCATTCAAGTCCAGCTTATCGACGCGTCGAGGGTCTGCGGAAGCGGCGCCGATCCCTTTGTGGCGAATCTCCGCTGCTCCGACACCGCCCTCATAGTCAACATCGACTATGCGTTCGGCGAGCAGGCCGAGGAGATCATGCGCAGTCTCCTCCTTCTCTTCGGACGCAACGTGCGAAGCATAAACGTGCTGGGAAAGGCGGGCTCGCTCGTCGGAACGCGGGGTGACATACTCCTGCCCACGGCCTTCGTCGAACAGGCCAACGATGCCTTCCAGCCGCTCCCCGGAGAGGGGGGGCAGACGGTCGCGCGGCTGGAAGGAGCTCTTCCCGGCAGAGAGGTCCACGCGGGGCCGCTCTTGACCGTGGGCGGGACTCTTCTCCAGAACCGCGATATGCTTCAGTTCTACCGTCGGATATGGGGCTGCATCGGGCTCGAGATGGAGGGCATCTGGTATCTGCGCGCCTTGCTCGAGTCGGAGGAACTGGGCGTTCTGCGGCCGGGAGCCCGTCGGCGTTTTCTGTACTATGTGAGCGATCTGCCGTTGGCTGCGGGCCAGGGTCTGTCGGAGAGGATGAGCCCTCTCGAGGGCATACCTCCTTTATATGCCATTACGCGTGAGGTCCTGTCCGGGTTGTTCGGCGCGGACTGAGGCGGCGCACCCGAAGCGCCGGAGGGAATATGCTCGACCGTCTGGGACGAGGCGCGAGGCGCAGAACGGAGGAGTTCCTCTACGGCCTCGGGTTCTTCTTCAATGTGCTCAAAGAAGCGGCTCTTCTCTTCCGGAAGCGACAGGTCGGGTTCAAGGTTCTGGTGATGCAGATACTCTTCACGGGAGTCGAGGCTTTGCTCATATCCGCGGTGACGGCGATCGCGATAGGCGCCGCCATCAATTTGATCGGGACCTCGCTTCTCGCGGAGTTCGGTCAGAGCCGGGTGATGTATACCATGCTCATCATCGTCATTACGCGGGAACTGGGGCCGCTGCTCACCGCGTTCATCGTAATCGCCCGTTCGGGCACGGCCATCGCCACCGAGCTCGGCGGCATGGTGGTGGCGCACGAGATGGAGGCATATGTCTCGGTCGGGATCAATCCGATATCCTATCTCGCGGCGCCGCGCTTTCTCGGCGTCGTGATATCGATGCTCGTGCTCACGATCTACTTCAATCTGTTCGGGCTTCTGGGATCCTTTGCCGTCGTTCAATTGATCAAGCCGATAGGCATCGAGGAATATTTCCGCAACCTCGCCGCCGTGCTGCGGCCAGGCGATTTGGGCATGGGTCTGCTCAAGGCCTTCGTCTTTGGCGTCATCGTTTCGGTCGTTTCGCTTTACCGCGGATTTTCCGTCGAACGATCCACGACCGAAGTTCCGGTCGCCGGGATCCGGGCGGTCGGTTCGTGTTTTGTGCTCGTCATACTCGCGGATGTCGTGTTGACGACCATACAGTACGTGGGTTAGCGGCGTGAGCGACGTGCCAGTCCTTGAACTCCGCGCCGCCGCCGCGCGCCGAGGCGACTACGAAATACTCCGTGACGTCTCATTTTCCCTGCCGGAAGGCTCGGCCGCTTTTCTGATGGGCGTCGCCGGTTCGGGGAAATCGGCCCTCCTCAAGACGGCCGCCGGGCTGCGGCCCGCGGATTCGGGCGAGGTGCTCTTCCGGGGACGATCGCTCGCGCACATGTCGCGGAAGGAAGAGGCGCAGTTTCGACGGAAAAGTGCCTTCGTCTTCCAGGACGCCGCGCTCTGGGCCAACCAGAGTCTGTTCGACAACCTCGCCCTGCCGGTTAGGGTGCACGAAAGCGATTCGTCGAAGATCGAGGTGGAGCGTGCAGTCCGCAGGGCCGTGGAGCTCGTGGGCTACGAAGGCGACCTCAAGGCGAGGCCCTCCGATCTCTCCCTGGGGGAGCGCCGCATCATCGGACTGGCCCGCGCCATGGTTCTCGATCCGGAGCTGTTCTTCATGGACGAGCCCTTCGCCAATCTGGACGAAGCGAGTGCCGAACGGGTGGTCGACATAGTCGCTGCGCTGAAGGAACGGGGACGGAGCCTCGTGATCGTAACCTCGCGATCCGACTTGGTCGGCCGCTTCGCAGATTTCGTGGCCGTCCTCGGAAGCGGCGAGCTCATAGCCTTCGGCTCGTACGGAGAGGCCGTCGAATGGAGCGAAAGCACAGTGCGCGCGGTCACGGGCAGACTTAAACCGCGCGCGGCCGCGCCGAAAGGCGAGGCTGTATGGGGCCTCGCCGGCGCCTGGGCGGATGCCTTCGCCGCCGATGGGGCGGTGTCGGAAGCGGAGGCTGCGGCGGAAGCTACGCGACACTCGGACAAAGAGAACGCGAGCTTGGGCGACATCATAAACGCGGTGCCCGACGAAAGCGAAGAGACCGATCGCGGCGGGAGAGCAGAAGACGAGGAGGAACGGACATGAAGTTTCGGATCAGATACGCCGACAAAGTCGTCGGACTCTTCGTCGTGCTGGCCTTGCTGGTCTTGGCCGCGGGAATCATCCTGCTGGGCGCCAATCAGCGATGGTTTTCCCGCGATTTTCGGTTTACGACGCGCCTCAACTCCGCCGCGGGCGCCGCGCCGGGCACGCCCATCTACTTGAAGGGCTTCCAGGTCGGGAAAATAGAAAGCCTGCGCCTCAACGATCGCAATGAGGTCGACGCTGATTTCGCCATCTTCGACACTTACTATCCCAAGGTACGCGAAAATTCCGTCCTCGAACTCGTGACCTCGCCCATCGGGCTCGGAACCCAGCTCCTCTTCGATCCCGGGAAAAGCGACGTGGTGCTCAAAGAAGGAAGCTTCATCCCCCTCGCGGACTCTCTCGAGGGGAGGGACCTCATAGACCAGGAACTCGTCGACATTCCGCCGAAGGACGATACGATCACGCGGCTTCTGGCGGATGTCAGCCCCCTCCTCGAAAACCTCAACAAGACCGTCGTCACCGTCAACAGGTCGCTGACCGAAGTGGACCGCGCCATCGCCGGTCAGAGCAGCACGCCGCTCGCGAACATCGTCGGCCAGGCATCCGAGGCGATGACGAAGGTCGACGCCATCGCCGGCACCATCGGAGCGATCGCCGACAACCTTCGTGCGACCACAGCCGCCGTCCGGGATCCGACGGGGCTGATTCCCAAGCTCCTCGACGCGAAGGGCTCGCTCAAGACCATCCTGGACGACAAAGGCCTGCTCTATTCGGACATCACTTCGAGCCTCGCCGAGCTCCAGGCAACGCTCAAGAACGTCCAGGATATGACGGCGTCGCTCAACGCGCAGATGCCGACGATCGCGGTTACGTTGGATGAGGGTCGCACCGCCATAAAGCAGGCCCAAGACGTCCTCGAAGGCCTCCGGAACAATCCTCTCCTCAGGGGCGGGATCCCCAAGCGGACGGAGCAGCAATCGGGCTACCAAAGCATGCGGGAGGGGCAATTCTGATGAGAAGCGGGACCATAGCGGCGGTCTCTGCCGCGATTCTCGCAGCGATCTTCGCGACGATCCTCGCGCCGGGACTTCTATCCTGTTCCACGGCGCCCAAGCCTCCCGACGCCGTCTTCGACACGAGGGACAAGGCGGCCGATTACGCCAAGCTGGGCGACGGTTTCATGGCTACGGGCCAGTACGATATCGCCGAAAAGTACTATCGGGAGGCGCTGCAGGCCGACTCCTCGATAGACGATCTGGAAGGAGTCTCGAACGTGCACTCGTTGCTCGGACGAGCCTATCTCGCGGTCGGCCGAACCGACGAGGCGCGCTCCGAGTTCGAAAGCGGTCTCGAATACGCCCGTATGGCGGAATCGGGTCCGGCATCTTCGATAGCCACCTCCGGTCTGGGCGAGCTCCGCTTCCGCGCCGGAGACAAGGGACAGGCGCTCGACCTTTTCGAAAAAGCAGTAGTGCTCGCGGGCAAGGACGACAAATCCCTCGCCGTGGCTCTGCACGATGCGGCCGTGGTCGAAGCCGCCCTGGGCAGAATGGACGAGGCCATGGCCGATCTGCGCCGAGCCGAGTCTATCAACCTCGCCCTGAAGCGATGGACCGAACTCGCGGCCAACCGCTATGTCATGGCCTCTTTGCTCGCGGCCCGGAATCGTCCGGAAGAGGCTCGGGCGACGGCTCTCGAGGCGCTCGAAGCCGACAAGAAGGCCGAGAACGGCCGAGGCATAACGGGCGATCTGGCCGCCGTCGCGAAGCTCTCGATCCGCCTGGGCCGAAAGGTGGAGGCTTGGGATTATTGGCTGCGCTGCTTCGATTCGGCCATGGCGATCGACGATCCGGTCACCGTCAGAAAGGCCCTCACGGCCCTGATATCCCTCGCGGGCGAACTCGGAAAGACCGAGGAAAAGGCGCGCTACGCCTCGCTTCTGGCCAAACTCGACGCTGCGGAGGGCGGTCCCTAGTCCGGGCCGATAATCGTACCGACGAAATTGCCGCCCGCAAATATCGAGCGGAGATTGTCCAGTTCGCGGCCTGCGGCACAGACGACCTCGAGGCCTTGTTCCGCCGCGAGGCGCGAGGCCACCGGATCGAAGGGCAGATTCTTGCCCGGACTCCATTCGTCGCCCACTATCGCCCTGAATTCCTTCCAGGAAATCTTGTCGATGGGTGTCGCCCGGGGATCGACTCGCGGATCGCCGGTATACACCTTCGCGATATTCGAAAGATTGAGAAGCCTTTGCGCCCCGAATTTCTGTGCGAGCAGCGCGGCGTCGTAGTCGGTGGAGAAGCCCGGCTTCCATCCCGCCGCCACGAGGATTCTTCCCATGAAGAGCCCGACGGCGCTGGGATCCGTCACGACCTCTTGCGGACAGAGCTCGCCGAGGACCGCCTTGACGAGCTGAGCGTTCAGGCGCGTCGCCATGACGCCGATCCAATCCTGAGCGTCGTCCGATGCCGGCCCGAATCGACCCGAACATTCGCGGTAGGCCCTCTGCCAGAGCCGCGCCGGACCTCCGCCGCCTACGACGATGATGAGTCGACGCCCCGGGTCTCCGGTCAGGTACTCGCGCACGAGCGCGACGAATGCGCCGACGAACTCGGTGTCGGGCCCGTCGGGCGCGACGATCGAACCGCCGAGCGAAAGCACGGTAATCACTGTTCACCTCCGGCTGGGCATGATAGCGGCGGAAGCACCGGGGGTAAAGCGATGCGCCGTCCCGTTCAGGCCTCGTCGTTCCGGACCTTCTCCGCATTCTGCCGCTTCTGAACGTACATCGATGTATCGGCGAATCTGAGCAGGACCTCTCCCTCGTCGGCATCGTCGGGGAATATCGCGAAACCGACACTAGCGCGAACTCCGCAAACCCGATTCTCGGGGATCGCGATAGGTTCGGCGATCGCCCTGCCGATCTTATCGGCTACCGCCGCGGCGTCTTCGGCTCGGGCGATCCGGTCCAACAGCAGAGTGAATTCGTCTCCGCCCATCCGCGCGGCAGTATCCGAATCGCGGAGCGAAGAGCGCAGGCGGCGGGCGGTTTCGCGCAGAACGGTATCGCCGCAGGCGTGTCCGAAGCGGTCGTTGATCGGCTTGAAGCCGTCGAGATCGATATAGAGAATAGCGAAACGATTGCCCTCGCGCTTTGCGCGTGCCACTGCTCCCGCCAATCGATCGAAAAACAGGGTACGGTTGGGCAGGCCGGTGAGCGCGTCGTAGTGCGCCAGCAGCTCGCTTTGTCTGAAATCCGCCACTATCCGTCTCGCCAAGAGTATGAAAAGAGTGCAGATGAGGGCGATCGCGAAGCCGTAGGCGGCGAGACGGACCGTCCAGACCGCCAGTGCGTCGGATCGAGCCTGGGCGACCACCACAAAGAAGGGGAAATCCTGGCAGGCACGGATCGAGTAGTAGCGATCCCGACTCTCGGCATAGGTGACTGCGCCGGAGCCGTTGTGTTTCGTGAAGTCTCGGAGCAGCTCCAGCATCGAAACGTCGGAGGGCACGATACCCGTCATGCCCGGATAGGCCGGCTGTTGGGCGACGATTCGAATGTCCGCGTCGACTATGGCGACGAGATCCCTGGCGCCCACCTCGAGTCTGGACAATTCGTCCTGGAAGTACTCGACGTCGAGTTCGGCGGCCGCGACTCCGATCAGGCTTCGATGCGAGTCTCTGATCGCCAGCGACCGTACGACGATATAGCGGCCGCTCGCGGACCGAAAGACCCTCGATGTGTAGGAATCGAGGCTGGAGGAATCCGCGAGGGAGGAGAAAAAGGTAAGATTCGCGGCCTCGGCCTCGGCATGGCCGTCGCTGCATGCCAGAAGCTTCCCGGAGGCATCATAGAGGATCAGTGCGGACAGCTGCCCCAGCGTCGATCCTTTCTGCGAGAGGATATGGTCGAGTTCCGATCTCCGGATGGCCACGTTCCCCGATTCGATGTAGGGAAGGGCTCGTCCCGCGATGTCGCGGAGCACGAAGTCGGTTCCGTTCAGCGTACCGACGATGCGCTCGGCGAGGAGAAGGCCGAGGTTGGACGACTGCAGCTTGGCTCTTTCCAGAGAGCTTTTGAAGGAGTCGTAAAGATCGACGCCGAGCAGGCCGAACACGGCGAAGCCCACTGCGGTCAGGGCCACCGCTATGCGTCCTCGCCTGAGCGTCGAGACGAATTCCCCTTTGAAGCGCATCGAAGCAAAGCCTAGTGCGCGGCGAGGCTCGAGGCAAATTTAGCGGCTCTTTCCTTCAGGAGCCGTCGGATGAGTTGAAGAAATCGTCCTGGCCGCCGAAGAACCCGCCCTCGGTATCGCGCTCGGCGAAAAGAGACTCTATGTAGCGATATCGCGCCACTTCGGCGGCGAGCCGGTCGCGGTCGGCCTTGACCGACTCCAGGAACTCGCCGGCCGTCATGCCGGGAGCCACGAGGGCCTTTTCGGCGTCCGTACCCGAGACGATGTCGGAGATCTGGTCGACGCGATAGTAGACTCGCTCGAATATGAAGAGCACCTTGCGGATGTTGAGGAGGTAGCCGGCGATCTCTTTCTTCTCCCGGAGCACGGAAGGGTCCAGCGGATCGATCTTGGCGCCGCTGCGGTCCTCTTCCGCCCATTTCCTGGGAGTGGGCGATTCCTGGAAGGGCGCGTATGCTTCCGCGAATTTCGCGGCCAGGTCCCGATAACGCTCGGCATAGTCGGCGAGGGCGCGCGGAGCGTCGGCCTTGAAGGCGTCTATCTCCTCCGTCATCCAACGTTGAGAGAAGTCCTTGATCGAGGAGACCGCCACCGGCAGCAGCATGAGGCCCTCGTCCGGTTTTTTCTCGAGGCCGTGTCCCGCCGGCACCGAGACCTCGTCCGTGCCGTCGGACACCGCGACCGCGCCTTCGGTGCAGGTGACGAGTACGTTGTCGTTCACGGAGACGGCGACGCCGTACGCGGTGCCGCGCACGCCCATGACCGAGCTGTCGGTCACGACGTTGACCCTGGGCGCCCCCGCGATTTTGGACACCTTGGAGCGCATGGACCCGGTGAGGAAGTCGAGGGTCGTCCGAGGCTGGCCTTCCATTGAATCCAATCTCAGATAGAGCGTGGAGCGGGGGTTTATGGTGACGGTCCCCCTCATGCCGGTGGAACTGTCCATCGCGATGATCATCTGACCGTCGCTTCCGGTCTCGATGAGATCGCCGGACAGCAGCGCATCGTCGATATTGGGAGCGTCGATGGTCCTTCCGACTCTGTTGATCGTGACGGTACCCTCTATGTAGTCGATCCGTCCGAGCTCGACGCTCTGGAGGGCCCAGGACATTAGAGCGCTCGCCGCCAGAATCACAACGATGAACAGACGTTTCATGCCTTTGCTCCTTGACACCCGATTGTTCAAACGAAGTATAGCGCCAGATCGCCTGAAATTCGAAGCCGAGCGACGCTTCTCATCGGCCGCTGAAATATCGGAAACAGTCAACTCCCCGAGCCGGAAATGCAAAACAAAAATACGGAATGCTCACACCGCGGGACTTCTCGGCACGGCGCCACGAATCCAAGCCGCAGGAAGGAGATTTGCGCTTTTTTGCAAGTTCCGCCACAATTGAAATCGCCGAATCGGAGGTAGATATGCCCAGGAAAATATCCGCATTTTGGCTATCGGTGATCCTTTTGGTCCCGTGGATCGGTGGGCCGCAGCGAGCGCTCGGGCAGGCTGTCTCGGGAGATGGAGTGCTGGACGAGTGGAATTCCGTGAAGGTGCCGCCTCCGCCGCCCCTGGTGGAAGTCCGGGTCGATCCGCGAAACACTGCACTCTTGGTTTTGGATATGCAATATGCCCTGGCCGGCGAGTCCGACCGGCCCAGAGCGGCGGCGGCCGTGCCCGCCTTCGCCGCGCTTCTCGCCCGCGCACGAAAAGCGGGCGTGTTCGTCGCCTACAGCACGACCCTGAAGGGAGCGAGCGCCGACATTCTCCGCGAGCTCGCCCCCTCGGCCGGAGACCCTGTCGTGCATTCGGGCGTGGACAAGTTCCACGGGACCGACCTCGACGCAGTCCTCGAAGCGCGGGGAATAAAGACTGTCATCGTGACGGGCACCGTCGCGAACGGGGCGGTGCTTTTCACTGCGACGGCGGCGGCCCTGAGAGGATACAAGGTGGTGGTGCCCGTCGACTGCATGCCCGCCGCCGATCCCTATGCCGAGCAGTTCACCGTCTGGCAGCTCGCCAACGGTCCGGGCACCAGGAACGCGGCCTCGCTGGTTCGATCGAGCGGAATCGAATTTTAGGACGGCATGGGTTTCCTTTCGCCCTTTCGGGCCGCGCGCCGGCGCCGCATCCTGGAACGTGCGCCCATTCCCGACGAACTTTGGGACTGGGCCCTGAAGGAACATCGCATTTTCCGCTGGCTCGGCGGAGAAGATCGACTCAGACTGCGCGAGCTGGCGACGATTTTTCTGGGAGAGAAGATATTCGACCCCGTCGGAGGCGTCGTGGCGGACGAGGAGCTGAAAGTGTCCATAGCCGCCCAGGCCTGCCTTCCCCTCCTCGGTCTCGATATCGACTGGTACGACGACTGGTCCACTATCATCCTCACCCCCCGCGAATACGACGTGCGCCAGAAGGATGTCGACGAGGCCGGGGTGGTCCACGAATACGACGACGAATTCGCCGGCGAGGCCTTCTCTCTCGGCCCCGTCGCGCTCTCCCGCGCCGACGTCGAGGCCTCCGGATGGGGCGACGGCTACAATGTCGTCATTCACGAGATGGCGCACAAGCTCGACGGGAGGAGCGGCTCCTTCGACGGCTGTCCGCCCCTGCGCCGGGAGATGGATTACGGAGCCTGGCGCGTCGCTTTTTCTTCGGCCTTCGAGGACCTTCGCGGCAAGATCGAGAGGCCTCCGACGAGGCGCTCGTCGCGGCGCAGGGGCCCCAGGATAGACAGCTACGCGGCGGAGTCTCCGGAGGAGTTCTTCGCGGTCGCCTGCGAGTATTTCTACGAAAAACCCCATCTCCTGCGCTCCGAGTATCCCCAAGTCTTCGCCCAGCTCTTCCTGTTCTTCGGGCGGGACCCGACCGGCGCCCGGTAGTCGAAGCCGAGGACGCACAGGCATTTCGCGACGGTCCTCAGGCTTTCGCTCCTCTGCCGAGCCATGCCGGCGTGTGTATGACCTGGGGAAGATCGCTCAGGGGGTGGTCGCCGACCAGAACCGTGGCGCCGTAGGCGGCGGCGATCGCCTCGGCCGTGATCACTTCCCTGGGCGGGCCGAGGGCCGCGAGCCTGCCGTGAGAAAGGAGGGCGACGCGGTCCGCCACCAGCGCGGCCAGATTGAGATCGTGGACGCTGAGGGCGACCGCCCGACCCTCGGCCGCGAAACCCCGGAGAAGCCCGAGGATGTCCATCTGACGGCCCAAGTCCAGGTCGGCTGCCGGCTCGTCGAGAAGCAGAAGCCTCGGCCTCTGCGCCAGGGCGCGGGCGATGAGCACCCTGCGAAACTCTCCGCCCGAAAGCTCCGTGACGGCGCGAGACTCCAGTGCGCTCAAATCGGTCGCAGCCAGTGCCTCGTCGACCGCCCGCCTCTCCTCGGGGCCGGGAGCAGCGAACCAGCCTGTGCGCGCGAATGTGCCGGCCTCGACATAGCCTCGGACAGAGGCCGGCCAGGAGGGCCATTCGGTCTGCAGGACCCGCGCCACGATTTTGGCGCGTTCCATTCGAGAAAGCGACTGCGCTTCCGCGGGCCCCTGCGGGCCCTCCAGCCTCGCCGTGCCGCCGAGCGGCTTGAGCTCGCCCGAAAGGGTGCGGAAGAGCGTCGTCTTGCCCGAACCGTTCGGCCCGATGAGCGCGAGGACTTCTCCTTCCTCGAGCTCGAGGTCGAGGTGTTCGAGGACGAGCCGCTCGGGGTACCCGCAGGACAGGTCGCGCGCGACGGAGACGGCCCTCACGGCTCCGCTCCCGATGGACCGCGGCGCGCGAGCAGGCGGAGAAAAAGGGGAGCCCCGACCAGAGCCGTTACGATGCCGACGGGCAGCTCGAGCGGCGCGGCGATCGAGCGCGCGACTGCGTCCGCGACCATGAGGAGGGCGGCTCCCGTGGCCGCCGAGGCCGGGATCAGCTTTCTGTGCCCGCTTCCGACGAGGAGCCGGGCGAGGTGCGGCCCCACGAGGCCGACGAAGCCGATGACGCCTCCCGCCGATACCGCGGCCGCGGCTCCGAGGGCCGAGGAGGATACGGCCAAAGCCCGGGTACGTCCGACGTCGAGGCCCAGGGACGAGGCGGCCTCCTCTCCGGCGCCCATGATATCCAGGGGCCTCGCGAGCGCCAGCGCCAGGAGAATCGAAATCGAGGTTCCCGGAAGCGCCGCGGCCAGGTCCGTCCAGCTCTTGCCGCCGAATCCTCCGAGCAGCCAGAAAAACACCCGCTGGAGGTCGCGCTGATCGAAGGTGACGATGAGAGAGACCAATGCGGCGAGGAAGGATCCGATCGCGACGCCGGCCAGGAGGAGGGATGCCGTGGGGGCGCGCGAGCGGCCCGTGCGCGCGACCGCCCAGACGAGAGCGGCGGCCGCCAGAGCGCCCAGGAAAGAGAGCGACTGCACGGCTCCGACTGCGGCTATGGGAGAAGCGATTCTGAAGGCCAGGGCCGCGACGGCACCCAGTGAGGCGCCCGACGAGACGCCCAGCGCGTAGGGGTCGGCCAGGGGGTTTCGGAAGAGACCCTGCAGCACCGCTCCGGCGCAGCCGAGCGCCGCCCCTGCGACGCCGGCTACGAGCGTGCGTGCCAGGCGCAGCTCCCAGACGATGGTGACGACGATCGGGTCGGCGTTCACGCCGGGGACGACTCGCGACGCCAGGGCGGTGAGCACTTTCCCCGGCGCGATCGGCGCCGCCCCCAGACAGAGACTGCCGAAGAGCGCCGCGGCGAAGCCGAGCGGCGCGAGGACCGGACCGAGTCCGGAGCGGAAAGTTCCGCCCATCTTACCGGACTCGGAACGCCTCACGGAACGAGCTCCGGGTGTATGACTTTCAGGATCGCGAGCAGGCCCGTCGCCAGCCGCGGACCTGCCCTGGATACCAGGTCGGCGGGGACGAGGAAGAGGCGATGGTTGCGAACGGCGGGAATCGCCGCCCAGCCCGGCCGGGCGGCGAGTTTCGCGGCGCTGATCCGGTCGCCCAGATCGTCCGGGCTCAGGATGTAGTCCGGCGCCCTGCTCAGGACTTCTTCCGAGCTGATCACGGGCCAGGGCCCGGGAAGGTCCGAAAAAATATCCCGCCCGCCCGCCGCGTCGATGAGCTGGTGCGCGAAGGACTCCCTTCCGCAGGTCATCAGCGGCTCGTCGCTCACTTCCCAGAAAACCTTCGGACGCCTCCAGGTGGGAAGCGAAGAGGTGAGGTACTTCACTTTTTCCACGGCTCCCGTGAAGGTCGCCGCCGCGCGTATCCCGGCGTCTTTCGCCCCCGCGAGTCTGCCCAGGGCCATCATGCCGTCGGCGATGCCGACGAAGGTCTCGGGCTCGTAGGCGAAGACGCGAATTCCCAGCCTCAGGAGGGCGGCCTCGATTTGAGCGTGGATTTTCCCTCCCGTCACCACGAGGTCGGGTCTCAAGGCGAGTATTTTTTCGATGCTTACGGTCTCGGGAGAGAATCCGCCGATCTTCGGGAGAGAGCGCGCGGCGTCGGGGTAGTCGCAGTAACTCGTATCGCCGACGAGAGCCGGACCGGCTCCGCATGCGAAGATGGCCTCCGTCGCTTCGGGCGAGAGCGAGACCATGCGCCGGGCGGGCGCCGGCAATTCGACCTGTCGCCCGAGCGAATCCAGGGCCGAGACGCCCCCTCCGGCGGTCTGCGCCGCGAACGCGGGACCCGAAGCCGCGGCAAAGACGACGGCCGCGACCGCGAACGCCGAAAATCCGAACCGCGACGTTCCCGTTTTCATCCCGATTTTCCTCTTCAGCCTTCGGATACGCCGGCCTCGTCGAAGGTCGCCATCTCGTCGAGCACCCTGCAGGCGGCGTCGCAGAGCATCATGGCCAGGGCTGCGCCCGTGCCTTCGCCGAGCCGTAAGCCCAGGTCGAGCAGCGGACTGAGTCCCAGAGCCGCCAGTATGGCCCGATGGCCGGGTTCGACCGAGACGTGCGAGGCGATCATGTAGTCGGCGGCGAGGGGGCAGAGCCCCCGGGCTATCAGAGCTCCGGCGCCCGAGATGAAACCGTCCACGAGAACGGGCACGCGGTGCGCCGCCGCGGCCAGAATCGTTCCGGCGATGGCGCCGATCTCGAAGCCGCCCACGGCGGCGAGGACGCCGAGCGCATCCTTGGGGTCGGGCTTATTCATGGAGAGCGCGCGCTCTATCGCCGTCGCTTTTCGCTCGAGGCCGGCGTCGTCGACGCCGGTGCCGCGCCCGACGACGGAGCGGAGCGGAGCGCCGGTCATGACCGCCGCTATCGCCGCCGACGGAGTCGTATTGCCTATGCCCATGTCGCCCGTAGCGGCAATGCCGAAGGCTTCCTTCGCGAACTCCGCCTCGAAGACTTCGATTCCGACCTCGACGGATCGTCTCGCTTCGTCGCGGCTCATCGCCGGCCCGACGGCCATGTTGCGCGTGCCGGGACCTATTTTCCTGAGGTAGAGACCCGGGGCCGGGGCGAACTCGGCGTCGACTCCGACGTCGGTGACCACGACTCTCGCTCCAGCGCGCCGGGCCAGCACGTTGATCCCGGCGCCGCCGTGCACGAAGTTGAGAAGCATCTGACGAGTCACTTCGGAGGGGAAGGCGCTCACCCCCTCCGCGCAGACGCCGTGATCGCCGGCCATGACGAAAACGGCGCCGGGGCGGAGCCTGGGGCGCGGCTCGCCGGTCATCCCGGCTATCCGCACGGATATGTCCTCCAGGAGACCCAGGCTGCCCGCGGGCTTGGTCAGGCGCGCCTGCCGCTCTCGCGCCGATCGCTCGGCGACGCGGTCCGTCTCGCGGACGGCGGATGTCGTTTTTTCCAGCACTGTCATCTCATCTCCTTATTATCGCAGTCCTGCGATTCTCTCGAGATCGACCGATGCGGCTTCGGTGCCGGGCAGGCCGAGCGTCGGCCTCCGGCTTTGGGAGCACGGGATTCATGTCCACGGAGGGGGCGACGCCGGCGACTTGCGGCGCCTATACGGCTCGCAGTCTAGTCGAGGCGCCGGGAGGGGTCAAGAGAGGGTCCGAAGACGATTCTCCCTTCGAAAGCTCCACGTCGAGCTTGACCCGGGCCGGCTCTCCGCGCTATGACGCTCGCATGCGCATACTCGTAACGGGCGGAGTCAAGTCCGGAAAAAGCAGGCACGCGCTCGAACTCGCGGCCGCTTTCGAGCCTCCGAGGCGTTTCCTCGCCACGGCCCTGGCCTTCGACGACGAGATGCGCGAGAAGATCGCGCGGCACAGAGCCGAACGGGAGGGGCGCTTCGAGACGATAGAGGAGCCGCTCGAAATCCACGAGCGAGTCGGCGAACGCATGATTCTGGACTGCGTACCGCTGTGGCTCAACAACCTCCTGTACTATGAGCGCGGCGGCGACTTCGAGCCGATACTCGGCGCTCTCATCGAGAGGCTTCCGCGCGACATAGTCATCGTGACGAACGAAGTGGGCATGGGGTTCGTGCCCGTCGATCCCGTCGCCAGGCGCTACGGCGTACTTCTCGGAACTGCGAACGCCCGGCTCGCGGCGGTCTGCGATCGCGTGGTCCTCATGGTCGCCGGTATTCCCCTCCGGGTGAAGTAGCGGAATGCGGGTCCATGTTCCCTCCTATCTCGTCCCCGGCACCTGGCTCGAAAACATCCGCGTCGCGGAGAAGCTCGACTGGGTGTCGGGCGTCGAGCTCCTGTTCTTCTCCTACGACGAGGACGCCCGCGGAATTTTCGCGCGCGAGGCCGGCGCGATAGCCGACTTCGCCGATCGTTTCCGATTCAGCCTGCATCTGCCCGATCCCCTGACCTCGGCCGACGAGGCCCTCGTCGAAGCGGCGATGCCCTTCGTGAGATCCTACGTTCTCCATCCCCCGCGCGAATCCGCGGAACTCGATGCGTGGGCCCGTCTCGTGCAGGGCTTGCGATCGCGATACGGACGAGTTTTCTACCTCGAGTACACGGGTCGCGACGCCTTCGCCGCGGCGGAACGAAGGTTGGGCGACATGGAAGTATGCGCGGATTCGGGACGCATCCTCCTGGACGGCGACCGGCCCGCCCGCTGGCTGGCGAAGATGTCGGGCCGGGTGCGCGAACTCCACCTCCACGGCGTCTCCGGGACGAAGGACCATGCTCCGCTCCGGCCGGAGGCGCCGTGGCTCCGGGAGATCGCCGCCGGACTGGTCGATTTTCCCGGCATTCTCGAGCTCGAGGTGTTTTCCCTCGAAGGGGCGGAGGAATCCTATCGGGTTCTCGCCTCTACTGTGGAGGAATTGCGGGAGGTCGGAGCATGAAGCCTCCGCTGCGACGGTTTGTGAGTGTCTTCGCGCTGATTTCGCGAGTGCCGATCCGGTACTCGTTCGAGCCCGATTTCAGCCGGGCCGATTTCTGGCTGCCGGTGATCGGCTTGCCTGCCGCCTTATGCGCATTCGCCGGTCTGGGCGTGTTCGCATTCCTTTTCCGCGACAGATACCTCGCCGCCATCGGCGCGCTCTTCGCCGAGTACTTCTGGTTCAATGTCTTCCACCTCGACGGCCTGCTCGATACCGCCGACGCCCTGACTGGGCCGTCGAGCGTCGATCGCAGGCTCGAGATATTGAAGGATTCGCGGATCGGCTCCTACGCCTTCTTCTTCGGTTTTTTCGCGCTAGCGGCCTCGGTCGCCGCCCTCGCGGCGGTTCTGCGCCTGCCGCCCGTCGCCGGAATCGCAGCCATCGTCGCCGCGCCCGTTTCGGGGCGGAGCGCCTCGGCCTTGGTTCCGCTTCTGGAGCGGCCGGCCCGGTCCACCGGACTGGGAAGTCTCATGCGCGATTTTTCCGGTCGGCGATTGGCTCTGGGCTGGGCCCTGGGCAGTCTTCCCCTCGCGGCCGGAGCCGCGTTCGGCGGCAGTCCCGTGCTCTGGGCAGCGGCGGCGGGAAGCTCGCTCTTCGGCGCGGCGGGCGGCGGCCTTCTGGTGGCGCGACTTTACGGGCGCAAAATCGGCGGCTTCACCGGAGACGCCCTCGGGGCGGCCGTGGTGACCGGCGAATTGCTCTGTCTGCTGGTCCTCGCGGCCCTTCTGCCGCGCCTCGCACCCTTCTAATTCACCTTCTTGGCATAGAGAGGCGAGGTCAGGAGCTCCCGGCCGTCGACCGTCAGGGTGATTCCCATGGTGCCTTCGTGTTCGATGGGCGTATTGAGCAGGGTAAAGACGCTGTGGACGACGCGCGACGATCCGGAGAAATCCTGGACCGATGTCTCGCCGTCGATGGCCTTTACCGGCTCGACGCCGTCGGGTGCGGTGAAGGTTATGCGAATGCCGTGGCGTCCCGCCTCGTGGATGAAAAAGCGCAGACGCACCGCCAGGCACATGGAGGGATGCATGGCGGGGAACCGGCGCGCGTAGATGGTGTCGAAGGCGCCGACGACCGTGAGCTTCCCGTCGCTTTCCTGAGCGAAATCGCACAACGTGAATATGTCGGCCGTCATGGCGGAGGGGCTTTCGTCCCCGGCTCGGATTCGCGGCGGGCCTCTTCGTCGAGCGCCGCGAGCAGGTTCTGTCCGATGGAAAGCGGCGTGGCCTTTCTGCGGTACAGGTCCCGGTCGGACTCGTCGAAGAGCTCGTTGAAGTCGATTTCGTTCGACGTATGCACCCCCAGGGTGACCGAATAGGGCGGAGCGTGATGTTCTCCCACCTTGTCGAGAAGGCTTTGCAGGCGGGCCCGGGCTATCTCCGCCTCTTCGGAGTTCGTCGCGGGCATGAGGATCAGGAACTCGTCTCCGCCGTAGCGGGCCAGGGAATCGGCCTGTCTGACCGTTACCTTGAGCGCCTCGGCGAGCGATTTGAGCACCTCGTCGCCGGCGGCATGCCCGAACCTGTCGTTTATGGACTTGAACTTGTCGACGTCGGCCATGATCACGGACAACTCTCCGCCGTAGCGTGCGAGCCGCGCGGTTTCCCGCTCGATCGCCTTCATGAGACCCCGCCTGTTGAGCGTGCCCGTCAGGGGATCCAGCTCCGAGAGACGCCGAGCCTCGGCGAGGTAGTAGGCCTTTTCGATGGCGATGGCGGCGAAGTCCGCGATGGTGGAGAGTACGCGCATGTCGAAGGCGGTGAAGGGATTGCCGTCGAAGCGATTCAGGAGCTCTATGACGCCGAAGACTTTGTCTCCCGAGCGCAGCGGCACCGCGACTATCGATCTGGTTTCGAAACCGGTGAGCTTGTCCATCCAGTCGGACCAGCGGGAATCGGAACGGGCGTCTTCGACGATGGCCGGCACGCCGTTCTTGGCCACCCAGCCCGCCACCCCCTTGCCGATGGGTACGCGCTGACCCATAAGGGAATCGGCCGATTTGCCGACGACCAGCTTGAACACAAGCTCGGACTGAGCCGCGTCGGCGAGGAGAAAGGACCAGTTGAGGGGGCCGAAGAACAGCCCGATATGCTCCATCACGCGATCGAGGACGCCCCGTATAGAATGCTCGGCCACGATACTCGTGCCGATCGAGGAGAAAACGGAGAGACGTATCAGATCGTCGATATCCGGTTCGCGTCCGCCGTCGGCCATGCAAACCTCCCCCTAGTACTATGCCGCGTCCGGAGCGCGGTATCAAGGCTTCCCCGGAAGACGATGGACGAAGTGACCGAAGAGGGCGTAGGGTGAAGGGATGACGAAGAAGCGCAATCGAATCGGTGCGATATCGCTCACGATCGCCGCGGTGGGGTTTCTGCTCGTCAGTTTTCAGCCCTGGCTGCGGCTCGATTCGGTAATTATCTTTTCCGGGCTGACGCTCAAGCACCTGCTCGCCGCGTTCTTCGACGCGGCCCTCGTAGGTTCCCTGGCCGACTGGTTCGCCGTGAGCGCTCTCTTCAGGGACCCCCTGGGCATTCGACTTCCGCACACCGACATCCTCGCCAAGAACAAAGATGCCATCGCCGAGGCGGTCCCGAGGTTCATCACTCTCTTCGTGAGCGACGATCTCGTCGCGGTCGAGCTGAAGCGCCTCGACTTCGCCGCCTGGATCGAGGAAGCCCTCTCGGGCGGCGGCCTGCGCGCCGAGCTCCATGAATTTCTGAGATCTCGAGCCTCCGCTTTCCTCCGGGGCTACGGGGGGAGCGGGGGCCCCGGGTCCCAAGGCCTCCGCGATCTCGTCGCCCGACTCGCCGATTTCGCGGCCCAGCGGCTGGATCCCGCCGCCGCCTTCGCGGGTCTGCTGCGATGGGCCCGCGAGGAGCGCTTCGACGAACGTCTCCTCGAGGCGATCGCCGATCTCCTCCGAACCGAAATCGGACGCAACCGCTTCAAGCTGGCCGCTTCGATAACGCCCATCGTGAAACGCAATGCCGGCTGGCAGGGGCTTTTCATAGGCAGGGGGACGATAGAGGGGCTTCTGCGAGGGGTCGAAGACGAGCTCGGCGAGCTGCGCTCGGATCGCCGCCACGAGCTGCGTCTGTTCTTGGTTTCGAGCGTCGAGCGCTATGCGTCCCAGCTCGCGGGGGAGACGCCCGACCCCGCCGACGAGCGCGGCCGCTTTTCGACGATGGTCCGCGAAGCGCTCCATGATCAGGGTTTTCTGCGCGGTCTCTCCGATTCTCTGGCCGGACTGCTCGCGAGCATGGGCGAAGATCTCGCACGGCCGGAGAGCGGCTTCATCGACGGCCTGGGGCGGATCGAAGAGTCGCTCGTCGGGCGGCTCGGCGAGGATCCGGAGTTCCGTGCGCGCTTCAACGCGGCCTTGGCGGGCTCGGCGGCGGCGCTCATAGCGCGCTCGCGCATCGTCGAATCTCTGACCGAGTACATCACGGGGCTGCTCAAGGCGACCGATTCGAAAGAGTTCGTCGGGCGCGTCGAAGACGCCGTGTGGAACGATCTTCAGTACATCCGCGTGAACGGCGCCGTGGTGGGCGGCATCGTAGGGCTCCTGCTCGCGCTGGTAGGCGCTATCATCCCATAACTTCCGCGAATTACGATTTGTTTGTCGAAAAATGCGCCTCGATGGTACAATGGGCGAATGGGAAACGGAGCAGGCCGCGGGGGCGGCGCTCTGCCGCGAAAAGACGGACCCGACAAAGTCAGCGGCAGGACCAGATACGCGGACGACGAGCGCAGACCCGGGCTTCTCCATGCGGTTCTTCTGCACAGCCCCCACGCGCACGCGCGCATTCTCGGGATAGAAACGGCCGAAGCCGCGGCCATGCCGGGGGTGCGAGGCGTGTTCACGGGGGCCGATTGGGATATCCTGGTCGGCCTGTACCTGGGCGACAAGCCTCCGCTCGCGCGGGGGAGGGTGCTGTACCACGGCGAGCCGGTCGCGGCCGTCGTGGCGGACGACGAAGCCGCGGCCCTTCGCGCGCTGGACAAGGTCGAGGTGGAGTACGAAAGCCTACCCGTGTTGGCATCGCCCCGCGAAGCCCTGGCACCGGGCGCCCCCATTCTCCATCCCGATCTCGGCGGCTATAGGCACATTCCGTCCATCCTCCCGGAGCCCGGGAGCAACGTGGCCAATCGAACCCGCATTCGCAAGGGCGATGCCGAGGGTGCCATGGCCGGGGCCGAGGTCCGGGTCACCGGCGAGTACTCCTTCCAGCCGGGAGATCACTGCGCGCTCGAATCCCGCTCGGTCCAGGCCGAAGTGCGCAGCGACGGCCGGATATTCATCCGCTCGTCGACGCAGTCGCCTTTCGGAGTGCGCAACCTCCTGGGACTCAGTCTGGGCATTCCCGCCGGGATGATCACGGTCACCGCCCCGCCTGCGGGGGGCGCCTTCGGCGGCAAGGCGGGGATCCAGCTCGAACCTCTAGCCTATCTTCTGTCGCGCGCCCTGGACGGACGGCCCGTGCGCCTCACCAACAGCCGCGAGGGAGACATGCTGGGTTCGCCCGGACGCCCCGGCATCCAGGCGCGCGTCACTCTCGGCTCGACCCGGAGGGGCGAGCTCCTGGCCGCCGACATAGAGTATCTTTTCGACTCCGGGGGCTACGCGGACTACGCGGTGAACGTCTCGCGCGCGGCGGGCTACGCCTGCACGGGCCCGTACCGGATACCCAACGTCAGATCCGATTCGCTCTGCGTCTACACCAATCATCCCTTCGCCACCGCCTTCCGGGGATTCGGGCACATAGAAATGGCCTTCTGCATCGAACGCGCGATGGACCTCCTGGCCGAGGAACTCGGCATGGATCCGGTAGAGCTCAGGCTCAGGAACGCGGTGCTGCCCGGCGACACCACTCCCACCGGTTCCGCCCTGGATCCCGGCACCGGCGATCTCCGCGGCTGCATCGAAAAGGTCTCCGAGCGCCTCGGCTGGGACGGAATCGGCCGGAAGGAGGAGGGAGGAAGGGTCCGGGCGACGGGAATATCGTGTTTCTGGAAGGCGCCGGCGATTCCGACCTTCACCGACGCGGGAGCCGTGATCGCCTTCAACGACGACGCGAGCCTCAATCTCCTCACGGGGGTCGTCGAGATCGGGCAGGGCGCGTCGACCGGAATCGCACAACTCGTGGCCGATGCTCTGGACATGGATCCCGCGAAGGTCCACGTTCTCCACGAAGTGGCCACCGACCGCGCGCCTCACGATTGGACCACGGCGGCATCGCGTTCGCTCTTCATGGCGGGGAGGGCGGCCCTGGCCGCGGTGGAGGATGCCAAGGCCCAGATACGGCGCATCGCCTCGCAGCCCTTGCGCTGTCCCGAGGAAGACATCGAAGTCCGGGGCGGCAGGGCCTATCTGCGCGACGATTCCGAGCGCGGAATCCCTCTCGAACGCATCGTGCTCGGCTACGCCTATCCGGGCGGCAATTCGATAGGCGGCCCCGTGATCGGCCGGGGCGCATATATCGCGCGGGGCCTGAGCGAGCTGGACCCGGGGACCGGCGAGGGCCGGCCGGGACTCGAATGGACGCTCGGCGCGGAGGGAGTCGAGGTCGAGGTCGATCCCGAGACGGGGAACTATCGCGTGCTCAGGGCGGCCTGCTGCATGGACGTGGGAAAGGTGATCAATCCCGGCCTCGCCCGGGGACAGGTGGTCGGCGCGATGGCGATGGGGCTCGGCTTCGCGTCGCGCGAGGCTTTTTCCTTCGATTCGGACGGACGGGTGCGGAACGGCAACCTTCGCGACTACAAGCTGATGCGTCTGGGCGAGGAGCCCGAGTACATCGTGGACTTTCTCGAAACGCCGCAGGGCGACGGACCCGAAGGAGCCCGAGGACTCGGGGAGCAGGGCATTCTGGGCATGCCCGGCGCGCTCGCCTCGGCGCTCTCTCGCGCTCTGCGTGCGAGGCTCGACGTTCTGCCCCTCCGCCCCGAGACCCTCTGGCGGGCGGCGAAGGGAGGGCGCCGATGATCCCCTTCGATATCGTCTATCTTCGTCCGGACACGATCGAAGAGGCGGTCGAGGCTTGCAGCGGCGGATTTCCGGCTGCACTCTACTACGCCGGAGGAACCGAGATCGTCACCGGGTGCCGGAACGGTACCTATCGCCCGGCGGCGGTCGTCGATCTGAAGCGCATTCCCGAGCTTCGCCGCCTCGGGGAAGGCGGAGCGGGAATTTTCTTCGGGGCCGCGCTCGCCTTGAACGAGGTCGCCGAGGAGGGCGGCTTTCCCCTGCTCTCGGCGGCCGCCCGGAAGATTGCCGACCGGAGCGTCAGAAATCGCATAACGCTCGGCGGCAACGTGGCCGGAAGACTGCCGTTTCGCGAGGCGCTGCTGCCCTTCCTGGCGGCGGCCGGAGCTCTGGCGCATCTCGCGACTCCGGTCGCGGGGGGAGTTTCGAAAGGCGGGAAGTTCCCCTGCGCGAGCTTCACGCGAAGCGCCTGATGCTGGGGCCGGGAGAGCTGCTCGTCGGCCTCTCGGTTTCCCGGGAAGCCGCATCCGCGGTTCATTTTCACGAACGCGCGACCTCCGGGGCCGCCGTGGACTATCCCATCCTCGCCCTCTGCGCGACGAAGCTGGACGGGACGATCGGCGTGGCGGTATCGGGCGCCTTCGACTATCCCGTTTGGGCCGACTCTTCCTCCGGCCCCGCCTCGGCGGCTCGCTTTCCCGCCGCCAGGAACGATCAGCGGGCCTCGGGCGAGTATCGGGCCGAGCTGCTTCGCTCGGCGCTGCGCCGAGCGGAGGAGGCTCTGTCGTGACCGAACGATCCGGGCTTTTCGAACTGACGATTCGCGTTAACGGCGAGGAGCGGGTCGTGCCCGCGCGGCCGCAGGAAACCCTGCTCCGGGTTCTTCGCGAAAAGCTCGGCCTGACCGGAACGAAGCTGGGCTGCGAGAACGGCGACTGCGGCGCCTGCACCGTCCTGCTCGACGGAACCCCCGTCAAATCCTGCATGGTCCTCGCCGTGGAGGCCGAAGACAGGGAGGTGCTGACGATCGAAGGTCTGCGCGACGATCGCCTGCGCGACGCGTTTCTGGAAGAAAACGGCTACCAGTGCGGATTCTGCACTCCCGGGATGATTCTCAACGCGCACGCGCTGCTCGCAACGCATCCTTCGCCGAGCCCCGAGGAGACGAGAGAATGGATGGAATCCAACCTCTGCCGCTGCACCGGCTACGAAGGCATAGTGCGGGCGATCGATCGCGCCTCGCGGGGCTCCCGACCCGATCGGGCGGAACATTAGCCCATGGGGCTCAGGGCCGCCAGTGCGGCGGCGACATGGCAGGCCGCGCCCGCCAGTACGAAGATGTGCCAGACCGGGTGGAACCAGGGTACGCGCCTGATCGAGTAGAAGACCGCCCCCAGCGTGTAGAATAGTCCGCCCGCGATGAGAAACGCCATCGAGGTTCCGTTCAAATCCGCGCGCAGCGCCCCGAAGTAAGGGGCGAGCAGCCATCCCATGGCCACGTACGCCGCCGTCGAAGCGAGCTTGAAGCGGTCGATCCAGAGCGATTTGAACACGACGCCGGCCGCGGCGATCGTCCACACCAGGGCGAGAAGGTTCCACCCTCCACTCCGGCGCAAGGGCCCGAGGCAAAAGACCGTGTATGTCCCCGCGATGAGTATGTAGATCGACGAGTGATCGAGCACTTCGAAGACCCGTTTGGGCCGGCCGGGGACGAGAGCGTGATAGATCGTCGACATCGTGAACAGAAGTATGAGAGAAAGCCCGAACACCGCGTAGGCCGCGACCGTCGTGGCGTCGCCTTTCGCGATCGCCGCGAGAACCAGAAGGAGGAGGGCTCCGACCGACAGGAGCGCTCCCGTGCCGTGGGTCACGGCGTTCGCTATCTCTTCGCCCGCGGAAAAGCGGCGACCTTCTCCGGCGCGACTCTGCATATATCCCATCGAGACTCCATACGGCGCGGTCGCCGCATGGAACTAGACCCCGGAGTCGCGCCGAAGTTGCGCGCGATCGGTCCCGGGGCGACGGGAGCCCGCTGACTCGGGCTAAGGCATCTGGGCCGCCTCGAACATTTGGTTCATCGTCGACTGATTGATATGGAAAACGCTGATCTTGAGCCGCTCCCTGCGCGACTCGTCGAGGGAAGCGGGATCGAACATCACGACATGGGTCTGCGCGCCGGAACCCTCGGTGCGCAGAGCGGCCACGAATCCCGAGAGGGTGATCCGCGTCCCCTTCACGGTTATGGTCATATCGCGCAGCATCGTGCCGACCCGGAGATTGATGTCGCCCTCGAACTTGATCGCCATGCCCGCCGAGCTCAGATCCGCGATTTCGGCGCGGAGCTGACTGCCTTCGTGGCCGAGCGCGCACTGGCCCCATCCCGGCAGGCAGACGGCGCGGACGAACTTGCGCCTGCCGCGCGCCTCATTGGCCTCGAGCGTCTTGACGAGAATCTCCGTGGTCTTGGCGGCTCCCAGCTTGAGAACGACGAAGCCGCAGGAAACCTGCAGATCCATGAGATAGGTGCCGCGGACCTCGGGGGAGCGGTCGTTGAGCGTGAGGACGCCGACGCGGACATCCTTCGTGGCACTCTCGCTCCGGAGCTTCCGGATGTAGCTCACCCAACCGGGCTCGTCGAGGCCGTCGTCCAGATTGATGAAGACGAGCGCGTCGGGATCGTCGGCGAGCACGCGCAGGAGGCGCTCGTGGTCGCGGACGAGATACACTTCGAACTCGCGGCGGGCGAGTTCCTCGACAATTTCCGTCAGGACCGGAGGGGGATAGAGAAAGAAGACCTTTTTGCCCAGGGCGCCGCTTGCTATCATCTGACTCGATAATAGCTCCCAACACGCCGCGAGCGCAATCGACGCGCGCGGGCTCAGGTCGAGTGGAGCCCGCGCCTTCCGGCCGAACTTCGCCGGCCGCGCTCCCATGCCCCGCGCAGGGGCAGGGCGCGAAGGGCGAGCAGGACGAGACACAGTAGTCTGTCGAGGAGGCGGCGCAGCGGATTGCGGGAAGCCGATCTGCGCACGAGGCGCAGCCTGAGCCCGTAGAACAGAAAGCCGAGAAAGCGAAGCTCCCGGCGCGAGCGCCTGTCCGGAAGAGCCGAGAGGGAAGCGTAATACGCGCCTAGGGCGGCCTGGGCGAGAAGCGAAAGATCGGCCGCGGTCCGTGCATCGCCGGAGGCCAGTTCGTGATAGACGGCCAGTCTGGCGCAGTCGAGCTCCAGAATGGCCGATGCGATGCGATATTCGTCCTTCTCGCCCAGAAAGGCCGACTCCTCGGCCGAGTCCTTCCGCTCGAATGCCGCCCCGGCGTCGGCCAACGCGGATTCGGCCTGTCTCAGACAGTCGAAGAGCCGCTCGCAATTCTCCCGCCTGGCGGCTAGACGATCGGCGGAGGCCTTCCAGGGATCGCCCCAGTCCGCGGGCGGCGCGTCCACCGCCGCCATGGGATGTCCGACGGCGAGGATTTCCCCGTCGCCCGGTTCGATGTCGAGCGAGATCGTCCAGGCGCTTTCCAGCGCATTCCAGTACCTTCGCATGACGTTCGAGGCGGACCCGTAGGTCATGTCCACCCACTCGGCCATGAGCGAGGGTCCGTTCCCTCCCGCGACTATGCGCGGCAGGAGCCAGGGGTTGGGCCTCGGCGCCAGGGGAAGGCGGCCTCCGGTGAGAAGAACGCCGATCCGGTCGGCTCCCCCGCCGGCCGCTCCACGAGAGTCCGCGCCGCGGGCCTCCGCGCCCGATGCGGCGTAGACTGCCGCATCGCCCGAGAGCGCGGAGGCTCGGGGCGGCACGGCGCCTTTGAAGAGGAATGCGTCTTCCCAGTATTCGAATACCGCGACCCTGCCCCCTCCCGATCGGCGCCAGGCCTCTACGGCGGCGGCGAAGGCCCCTGCCGAGGCCGCGTTGAGGGCGCAGTCGGGGTCATCGAGGCCCTTCGCCCAGGAACGGCGCCTCGGCGCCCAGATCAGATCGAGGTTGGCAGGAAGTCCTTCGAGAGCCGGACCGTCGAGATTTTCGGTGTCGTGGTAGGCGAGAAAGGAAAGCCGGGATCCGGGGCGCGCGACGGACAATGCCTGCGCCATGGCCGCGGCGGCCTTCAGAGACTGGGCGGCCGGACTCAGTCCCACCGCCCTGCACTCGGGACAGGAACACCAGCCTCCCCCGGGGAGGTCCTCGGGCCAGACATGAAAGACGCTCACCTCGGGATGGTCCAGCGCGAAGCCGACAAAGTTATGCGCGATCGTCTCGAGCGCGGGGGCGCTCGAGGGGCAGAAGTTTCCGTCCGCCCGGCGCTTTCCTTCGGCCATGCGGAAGAGTTGCGGTTCGCGGCGGAAGAGCCGCCGCGGAAGCAGCCTGGACAGTCCGTGACCGCCCAGCTCGATGTCCAGGCCGAGGCGTCGGGCCAGGGCGGCGATGCGTTCCCGCCGAGCCTCGTAGAGCGACGCGGGAACGGCGCCCACGGCGAGAGCATCGTCGGTGGTGTGGAAAAAGACCGAAGCATAGCCGTTCCGGGCGGCCCAGAGCATGTAGTCTTCCCAGCGCTCCATGTAGGCGCCGTGCCCCAGGATCATGGAGCAGCCCGGGCGATCGACCGGGCCGGAGGCCGAGGCGGCGCGCGGCTCGATTCGAGGGCCGGAGGGCAATCGTGCCCCCTCCGAGCCCGGATACGGCCAGCGGACTCCCAGCCTTTCCAGAAAGTCATAGACGCAGCGCAGGAGCGAGGGAGGGTCGTCCCCGTGCAGCTCGATCCGCTCCGGCGAAGATCGCCACGCGAAGCCCGAGGGCCGCGTCCGCGACCTGTCGGCCCCTCCGCAATCCAGGACGATGAGACGCTCTCCGGAACCGTCTCCGCCGATCCGGGGCCTCGCCCCGCCCGTCCTTTCCATGACCGTCGAGAGCTCTTCGACGGCGAAGAGAGCCGGAGCCGGGTCTTCGCCGTCTTCGCTGCGCAGAACAATAGTCCAAGCCAGGGAAAAGTCGATGTGCATAGGAGATAAAGGTAGACCCCGGAACGATATCCTGGCAAGGAGTCCCCGGGCGCCTACCCTCGGTCCGAGCTCGATGCCGGGCTAACCGGCTACCTTGCCCATCGCCGGCTTCAGGGCCTCGTCGATGCGCGACAGAATCTCCGGACTCAGCTTGGGGACGAAGTCGAGGGCTTTCAGATTCTCGGCCACCTGTTCGGGGCGGCTCGCGCCGGTGATGACCGTGCTCACGCGCGGATTGCGGGCGCACCAGGCTATGCCCAGCTGAGGCACCGTCGCTCCGATCTCCACGGCGATGGGTCCGAGCAGGGCCACGGCCGCTATGGTTTCCGGGCGATAAACCGCATCCTTGAGCCACTCGTAGCCCGGAAGGGCGAGCCTCGAGCCGGACGGCAGGCCTCTGGCGTATTTGCCGGACAGCACCCCCGATGCCAGGGGGCTCCATGTGGTGAGGCCGAGCCCTATCCCGTCGTAGAGCCGGGCGAACTCCTTCTCGACCTTGTCCCGCGTCAGCATATTGTACTGAGGCTGCTCCATTTGGGGCTTGCGCAGGTTGCGCCGGTCCGCGATATCCCAGGCTTCGCGGATCTCCTCGGCGCTCCACTCGGAAGTGCCCCAGTAAAGGGCCTTCCCCGATGCGACGATGTCGCTCATCGCCCAGACGACTTCCTCTACGGGAGTGTTCCGATCGGGGCGATGACAGAACAGAAGATCGACGTAGTCGAGACCGAATCGCTTGAGGGAGCCGTCGACGGCCTGCATGAGGTACTTTCGGTTGAGGGTATTCTTTTCGTTGGGGCCCTCGTTGAGCCCCCAGAAGAGCTTGGTCGACACGGCGTAGCTCGCCCTGCGCAGTCCGAGCCTCTTGAGCGCCGCGCCCATGATCTCTTCGGACTTGCCGCCGGAGTAGGCTTCGGCGTTGTCGAAAAAGTTGACGCCCGTGTCGTATGCGGTTTTGAGCATCTTTACCGCGGCTTCGACGTCCACCTGCGGGCCGTAGGTCACCCAGGATCCGAGCGATAGGGCGGAAACCTTCAATCCCGCGCTGCCGAGTCTGCGATACTCCATGCGATGTCCTCCTTGCGGACCGATGGGCCCGCCGAAAAAAATCGCGGCCGGCCCTTCCGCTGCAGTGGCGCCGAGGCCGCACTCGCTCCCGCTCGAGCCGGGCCCGGGCAGGCAAACGACCAGACAAATATACTGAGGTTCCTACGACATGAATCGGACAAAACACTGGTACCCGCCCGCGGCATGGGGTATGCTCCCCGCGATGGCCTTGTTCGGGAACAAGAAGAAAGAAGGGTCCCCTTCGCGTTCGGACCTCCCGGAGGAGCGCGAAGTCCCTCTCCCGGAGCCGGGATGGAAGCCGCCCCCCGAGGCTTTCTCGGCCGTCCCGCATCGGATTCACCCGGCCGGAAGCGGGTGCGCGTTCGTCCACGATCTGCGGCGGGGTATCGCGGTCGAGGTTTCGAACGAGGCGGCGGCCGTGCTCGAGTCTCTCGACGCGATGCGCGGAATTCGAGAGCATATGGAGTCCTTCGCCAAGTCCGGCTGGGAGGACGACGGGTCCGGGCTCCTCCTCGACTCCTTCGCCGAGCTCGGGACGAAGGGCCTTCTGTACGAGCGATCGCGCTTCATGGAGGACCTGGCCGAGTCCATTGCGGAGCGAGGAGATCCCGGCGATCGCAGGCTCGCCATCGGCAGCCTCACCTGGGTCACCCGCTCGCGGCCGGGAAGTCTCAAGCGGAGCATGGAGAGCTTCATCGACAACTGCGAGCGCCACGGCCGGAAACCTGTGTACAAGGTCTGCGACGACTCGCCCTTTTCCGCCGAACGCGCCCTTTGCCGATCCATGCTCGAGAACCTGTCCCGCGCCCGCGGCGTCCAGGTCGAGTACTACGGCCGCGAGGAAAAGAAGGCCCTCGCCTCCCGCCTCGCCGAATCGGCGAAAAGCGTTCCGCGGGAGCTCATCGACTTCGCCCTCTTCGGGCCCGAGGAAGTTCCGGGGCCCACGCACGGCGCCAACAGGAACGCCTCCCTCCTCGTCAACGCGGGGACCGCCTTCGTCTCGAACGACGACGACATCTTCTGCCGGCCTCGGAGGCCGCGCGGCTACGAGGAGGATGTGCTGGCCGTCTCCTCGGATCGGCCGATCGAGCGTCTCTTCCCCTACGCTTCGGTCGAGGCTATGCTGCGTTCGGATTCCGAGGTCGACGTCTGTCCCCTGGAGGAGCACGAACGACTCCTCGGCCGGGGCCTCGGTTCGGTCATGCTCGAGGCCCTGCGGTCCGGCGGGCGTCTCGACATCAGCAGCCTCAGAATCGACGCGTTGAGCGAGCTCCTCGGGCGGAACATCCCGATCCGACTCACGACCGCCGGCAGCTACGGCGACCTCGGCCACGACCGGCCCCGCTATTTCTTCTCCCTGCGCGCTCCAGGCATCGGCGAGCTCGTGCGGGATCGCGAAGAGTATCTCCTCGCCCGGAGCTCGAGGAATATCCACCGGGGCTCCTCGTCTCCGGCTGTCGACATGCGGGGCCAGCTCGTGACGGCCATGCAGATGGGAATCGACTGCCGCGTGCCTCCGCCCCCCTTCTTTCCCGTCTTCCGGGGCGAGGACACCCTCTTCGGCACGGCCTACACGAGCCTGGGCGGGGCGGCGCCTTCCATCGGCCGTCTGCCTCTCCTCTTCCTCCATAGGCCGGAGGGCCCGCGCTCCCTCGAACGCGATTGCTTTCTTCTCGATCCCTGCGACATAACGGCCAACCTCGTCGGCCTCTTTCTCGCCGCCTGGGCTCCCTGGGCCCCGGGAGAGCCGCGGCAGGCCATGGATTCGCTCGGCCGGGAGCTCGCCGGCCTGGGTTCCCTGCCCGAACGCGAGTTGCGCGATCTCGTTATGGCCACGAGTCTGGGCTTCTGGGCCCGGCTCGACGCGGACGCGCGCAGCCTCGCGGCGAGCGGGGACTGGCCCGTCTACTTCATCGACGACTACCGCCGTTACGCCGCGGCCATCCGCGATGCCTGCCTGGCCGAGGACTTTCTCGAGACCGGCCGCGGAGCGCTGAGCTACGCCCTGCTCGGGAAGCTTCTCCGGGACTTCGGCTCGCTCATGGAGGCTTGGCCGGATATCTTCGAGGCTGCCATGGAGTGGCCCGCGGCCTCGAAGCTCGGGGCCCGAGCGTGAGCGCCGCCGACGCGGACAGGACTCCCTCCCTGACGGCGGTGGACCACCTTCTCGTGTCCACCGGCGAAGGCTTCGCCCTGGTCCAGGACCTGACCGGAGGCCGCCTGGTAAGGGTATCGCCCTCCTCGGCCGCCCTCCTCGGCCTGCTTTCGGGTTTCAAGCCGGCGGAGGAACAGCTCGCCTCCCTCTCTGGGGATGCGGTCAGGCTCCTGGATCGCGGATTCCTGAGCGCCGCCTTGGCCGAGCTCGAGGAGGCGGCTCTCGTCTGCGACGAGAGCCGCCTCCTCGCCGATCTCGCCTCCTCCCGGAGATCGCGCCTCGAGTCGCCGGCTCTTCGCATCGAAGCCGCCTCGTGGCTGACCCGCTCGCGCTACGACTCCCTGGAGCGGAGCATGTCGAGCTTCATTCGCAACTTCGCCGCGGCCGGCCGCGTCCCGCTTCTCCGGGTCTTCGACGACTCCCCCGATCCCCGGGAGCGGGAGTCCTGCCGAAGCCGACTCGCAGCTCTCTCCCGTTCGAGCGGCCTCCGGATCGATTATGCGGGCTACGAGGAAAAGGCGGCCTTAGCGGAACGGCTCTCGGAGGCCGGCGGCGTGGAGCGGGATGTCGTGGACTTCGCCCTCTTCGGCCTTCCGGACCTCGGGGCTCAGACTATAGGCGCTAACCACAACGCGGCCCTCCTCTTCTCGCGGAGCCTGCCCTATCTGCATTGCGACGACGACATACTCTGCGAGATCGCGCCTTCGCCGGAGCGGGAAGAGGGTTTCGTCCTGAGCGAGCGCGACCACCTGGGGTGCTTCCGCTTCTACGACTCGGAGGCGGAACTCGCCCGCGAGATCTCGACAGAGCCTGCCGATGTCCTGGGGCGGTTCGAGGAGCTCCTGGGTCGGGACGCCGGCGAGCTGATTCTCGAGGAATGGCCGGGGAGCCGGTGCCGTCTGGAATCCGTCTCGCCGGCATTCGTCCGGCGTCTCGCGCTATCCGCACTCAGGCCCGCCATAGTCTCGGTGGGCTGCTACGGCGACTCGGGCATGCGGAATCCATCCATTCTGGAAGCCATGCCGACGGCGCGGCTCCTCTCGCTCTTCCTCGATGAGGACTCCTACGATTCGGCCCTCCGCTCGCGCACGCTCTGGCGCCACGCCACGAGTCGCGGAATGACCCGGAACCCCTCGTTCATGAGCATGAACGCCGCGCTCGCGCCCGCTCTGGGCCTGCCTCCGCACTTCCCCTGCTTCCACAACGAGGACGGCCTCTTCGCGGCGAGCTATCTCAAGCTGAACCCCGGAGGAGCCATAGGCCACCTGCCTTTCGGCCTCAGACACGCCTCGGCTAATCAGCCCTTCTATGAGGAGGGGGACCGGATCTACAGGCCCGGCCTGGACGACGTCATCGTAGCCCTCATCGAAGAACTGCGGCCCCCTCCGGCCTGGCCGGCCCTGAGCGGCGAGGCGCGCTTCGCGGAGCTCGCGGCCCATATCGGGGAGGTCCTGGGCAGGGAGAAAGGAAGAGCCGTGGAGTACGTGAGCGACAAAATCCTCCATGCATACGCGAGTCGCATGGAGGCCCTCGAGCGCCGCGCGGAGGACGACTCCCTCCCCGGATACCTTCGGAGAGGTATGCTGACTGCCTCCGCCCGCCGGCGGCGACTCATAGAGGGCGGGCGCTTCGTCCCCGGTGAGCTGGCCGATCGATCCGATTGGGGCGACATCGTCGTATCGCTCGGCAGGAGCTACGCTCGGCTCCTCGAGGCCTGGCCCGCCCTGACGAAAACGGCCGCCTCGCTCGAGTGACGAGGTGGCCCTATGCGCCTTTTCCCCTGCCGATGTTCAGCAGGTATAGGGATTAGTGTAACCGAAGAAGCCCGACGGATTCGTCGCCGTGACGTTCGTGAGCACTCCCTCGTCGATGTCGAAGAGGCCGGGAGTGTCGTAGACCCATGCATTCGTTTCGTTTATGACCGTATTGCCGCTGGAGTAGTAAAAGACATAATACGTATCCGTCGAATTGGTGAGTTGGACGATGAGGTGGACCTGCTTCTTGGGCGGTATGGCGTCGATGACGACGGTTTGCGTGTTGGCGGTGTTGGCGGTGTCGGATGTGCCGTCGAATTGCGAGCCGATCGAGATCTCGCCCGTGACATAAGAACTGTCGTAGTAGGCGGGAATGATCGGCCGTGCCTCGGGATAATAGCCATTTATGTCGTAGGTTCTCAGCTGCGTATACTGGGCGTCGGATACCAACACATAACGGAGTATCCAGCCGCTGCCCGTCGGCCCCGACACCGCTCTCGTCGCTCTCGATAAAACCGCAGTGGGGATGCTTAGACCGATGGAGCCCGTGGTCGACGCCGGCTGAAGGGCGCAGGAGGCGAAAACCGCGAGCAGCAATAGGGAGGCGAAAAGAGCCGTCCCCATATCCGCCGGAAAGCTACGTTTACCCATCATGATCGTTCTCCTTGCGAGTCGCGTTTCGCGCGAGATACGGCCCATCGGTTCAACTCGGCGGCGGTATGAATTGAAGCACGATGTTCAGCTGCGTCGGCTGATACTGGGTTCCGCCCGCCGCACCGGCGGGGAGGCTCGGGCCCGTGACCGTCGGCACGGTGCTCAAGGCCTCGAAGCTCTGGCCGCCCGAGCTCGGTGGGGTGAAGCCTCCGATCGTGCTGTGCTCGCCCGCGCCCAGAGAATGGTGCTCTCCGACCAGGTTGCTGAAAGAGACGAGACCCGATTGCACCGTGAGGTTCTCGCCGTCGAAGTCGAATCGGGTGCCGCGTACGGCCGCCGTGGACACGGGGCTCTTGATGCTGAAGTCCTGGGAGAGGCCCTCGCCGGTCTTGATGGAGGCGTTCACCGCGCCGACGCGGAGGGCGAGTCGGGTCGTCAGCTTCGAGCCGCTCTGCGCGAGCTCGCTGAGGCTGATTCTCGTGAGCGCCTTGACCGTGACCACGGAATGCCCGAGATCGAGCACCGCCATGGAGTTGAAGCCCGTGGATATGGAGCCGCCCGCGGGCAGCTTCGAGCCCACCGCCGCCGGCTGCCAATCGGAGCCGGCCGAAACCCGGAACTCCACCTTGCCGCGGAGCTCGGTTATCCTCGCCTCCGCCGACGCCAGGCCGAGGCCCACGAAGGCGGCGAGCAGGAAGGCTATCGTCTTTTTACCGCACATGCCGTTCCCCTTGCATCCGAGCCGATTTCAAAACTCGGCCAGCTTTCTAGAAGCTGAAGGATGCCGTCACTCGTATAAGATAATCCTCCGGGAGGAGGTTTTCCACGAGAGCGCCGGCCGAGCCGTCGTTCGCGAAGAAGAAGCCTCCGGCCAGGGATAAGCCCAGGTCCGATAGGGGGCGCCAGTCGATCTCGCCGTAGACTTCGGTGCCGAGGTAAGGCGACGCGGTCGCCGGATTTGAGCCCGGCAGCGAGAGCGGACCGACCGTGCTCCTGAAGAAGGCCGTGCCCTTCGCCGCGAGCTGGAGCGTATCGGCGAAGGATCCCGAGAGCGGCTTAAGGGAGTACGAGAGGAGGATGCGCCACACGTTGCCGGGAGATATCTGGTACACCTCCCCCAGATAGGTGTTGGTCACGGGCAGGAAAAGGCTCCAGTTTCCGCCTCCGCTGGAGGCGGCGAAGTCGATGTCGTTCCCATCGCCGCTCGTGTAGAGCCAGGAGAGCTCGAGGCGGGAGCCGAGGAGCTTTTCGAGATAAAGCTGGAGGTCGAGGCCGCCCATGTAGGCGAGCTGGTTCGCGTCGGCGTATGTGTCGGCCATATCGGTCAGGGTATTGCCGGTCTCGAGGGTGAAGAAGCCGTTCCAGTAGAGAGGGAAGACGAGGGGGCCAGAAAGCCGCAGGGTGTAGAATTGGCTGTCGATGGGGACCGCTACGCTGGATTGAACCGTGTCGCCCGCAGAGGCGAGACCGTCATTGTGGTCCTGCTCGGCGAGGGCTTCGAGCCTCAGGTCCTGCCTGAGGAAAAGCTCCGGGAAGGTGACGCCGAGCGCTTCCACGATGCGCTTGCCGCCCAGGTCGTCGCTGCCGATGACCGCCAGGGTCCGGTCGGCCGCGCTCATGTATACCGGCGTGGTGCCGCCGAAGAGAAGTCCCGTGTAGCCTCCCCAGGCCGAGACCGAGAAGGCGGCGCGCGAGAAGCTGAGGCTCGCCCCGTCGATGGTGCCCGAATACACGAGCTCGGTGCCGTCGGCGACCTGGATGCGACCCAGGGCGTAGGAGAGTGCGCCGGCCGTGCCCCCCGAGAAGGGCAGCGTGCCGCGGGCGGAAACCTCGTCAATGTCGTAAAAATGGGGATTTTCGTTCATGTACGCGTAGCTGCCCTGGACCTTGAGGGCGAGGGCGGTGGAGAATTCCTGGCCGATCCAGAGCGTGGCCATATCTTCCTGCGTCGGCGCCTGGTTGGAGCTCTGGTTGCCGAGGCTTCCCCCCCAGTCCAAGGCCGCGATCGAGGAGGCCGAAACGAGGGAAGCGATGAGGGCGAGAAGGCTGCGGCGGATTCTCATGACTCACCTCCCTTGAGCGCGGCGGCTCGACCCAGGAAGCGGAGGACTTCTTCGCCGGAGAGAACGCGGTCCGGCTCGGTCATGTCGGTGACGATCTTCCTGAACACGAGCTCGCGCGTCGCATAGCGCTCCCCCGGGAAGACTAAGTACATGACTCCGCCCTTCATGCCGAAGGCGCGCATGACGAGGTAGCTGAACTGACCCAGGCTCGTCGGCCCGGCGACCGTCGGAGATTTGGCCCATCCGGCCTTGGCAACGTAGGCCACCGCCTCTTCCGGCGTGGCCGTGTCGGGAATGAGCCCCGCGGCCGCGAGCACCAGATAGGCGGAATCGCCGTAACGGGCCCGGTCCTGAGACAGGACTTGGTCTATAAACGAGGCCGACTGTCCCCAGGCTGCGACGGCGGCGAGGATGAAAACGACGAAAATCAACTTTTTCATGGCTGCTGTCCCTCACGGGCGCCTGATCACGGCGCGATGAATACAATTTCGTACAACCGTCCTGAGATTACAATAAATAAGTGAAAAACTGAGGATTTTTTCACGCCGCGAGGCTCTTTGGATATGCGATGCATTCTGTCGGATCGCCGCGCGGAGACGCGACGACCGTTACCCCGATCCGACTACGAAGAGCGGCACGAGCCGCCGGAAACCCTGCGCCGCGGCGGACACTGGCAATTCTCGGCGCCGCACATAGAATTGGAGCAGCAAGATCCCGGGCCGTACGCGGCACTTCGCACTGAGTCGGACGCAGCATGTCCATCGGAGGTCCCAGATGTCCAAACAGCAGCTCCGAATCCTGATATTTCCCGCCGCCGTCATTGTCTTTCTCGTCCTGCTCAACTTCATCGCGCCGCTCCTGAGTCTGGACCGGAGACTCTACGACGTTCTGATGCACATCAAGCCTTCGATTCCCGAGGACAGGAACCTGCTCTTCCTGGACATAGACGACAACGCCATAGCGCATGTCGGAACCTGGCCCTGGAGCAGGGACAAGATAGCCGAGGGACTCCTCGCCATGCGCGAGTTCGGGGCCGCCCGAACCGTCTTCGATATCGAGTACACCGACAAGGGCCCGCTCGGCGTGGACGCCGATCTCTTGAATACGCGGATACCCGACGACTTCAAGACGGAGTTCGCCTCGATCGACCAGAACATAGCCGATTTGGTGGGGGCGCTCAGTGCCCGCCAGATCCCCCTCAAGGACGCGGGCGATTACGTCAAGGATCTGGAGAAGCTGAACGACGAATCCCGCTCGAGGCTACTCGAGCGGATAGACTCGATAGCGCGGGACAACGACGCATATCTCGGCAAGGCGGCCAGGCTCTTCGGCAAGGCCTATTTCACCGTCAACATGCTCCCCTACGCGGACAAGGATGTCCCGCCCGAACGCCGCGACATCGCCACGACCGTCGCGGCGCTCAAGCGGGTCAAAGTTTCGGCGGACTATCCCCTCGTCGCCGCGGACATACGGCCCGCCATCGCCCCCGTTCTCTCCCGCGCCGCAGGAGCCGGTTTCCCGAACGTGGTCATAGATCCGGACGGAGTGCGCCGGCGCATCAGTCTTGTGTACGGCTACAAGGGCGCCTGGTTCCCCCAGCTCGGGTTCTCCGCCCTCCTGGACTGGATGGGCAACCCCGCCGTCGAGGTGCAGCGGCATCTGATCATTCTGAGGTCGGCCAGGCTGCCCTCGGGGGCGGTCGGCGATATCCGCATTCCCCTAGACGGCGGGAGCCGCCTCGTCATCAATTGGCCGAAGAAAAAGTTCCTCGACAGCTTCCGCCACCTCTCGTTCTACGAGCTGCTCTACCCGCGGGAGCTCGAGGGTGACCTCGTGCACAACCTGAGCGCCATGGACTCCGCGGGATATCTCGCCTACGAAAAGAGCTCGCCCGGATTCCTCGATCTCTACCGCCAGGCCGAAGATCTCAGGCGGCAGGCGCTCGCCGAGGAGAAGCCCGAGCTCATGGACGGTTACATCGCGAAGCGCCGCGACTTCTTCGCCGCCGCCGCGGGCTTCCTGGGAGGCCCCGCCGAGGGCGCGATCCTCGCGGACCTCGACGCCGCGGCCCGGGGGAAGATCAGCGACGAACAGCGGGCCTCCATCGCGGGCATCCGCTCGGACGTCGAAAAATCCTTCACCGACACGAAGGCCGTCTCCGACCGCCTCGACGCCGAGCGCGCCAGACTGTCGACCGTGCTGGGGGGAGCCTTCTGTATCGTCGGTCAGATCGGGACCTCCACGACGGATATCGGCGTCACTCCCTTCGAAAACGAATACATGAACGTGGGCACGCACGCGTCCGTCGTCAACACCATCCTCCAGGGCCGCTTTCTCGAAGAACTGCCCTGGTGGATCTCGCTCCTCGTGGGAGCCCTCGCGGCCTTCCTCGTGGCCCTCCTCATCAGGGCCATGCAGCCCGTTCCGACCATGATCGCGGGCCTGGGCGCCGTCGTCCTGATCATCGCGGCCGGAGGCGCCTATTTTTACTTCACGGGCGTCTACCTGCCCCTGTCGACCCCGGCCCTGGCGGTGCTCCTCACCTTCCTCAGCATCGCCGTCATGACCTTTTTCAGGACGGCGCGGGAGAAGACCTTCATCCGCAGCGCTTTTTCCCGCTACCTCAGCGCGGACGTCATAAGCCAGATCGTTTCCGATCCCGCCCGACTCAAGCTCGGCGGAGACGAAAAGAACCTCAGCGCCATATTCACCGACATAAGGGGATTCTCGACGATTTCGGAGGCGCTCGAACCCCCGGACCTCGTCCAGCTGCTCAATTTCTACCTCACGGAAATGAGCGACATCGTTCTCGATCTCCAGGGCACCATCGACAAGTACGAGGGCGACGCCATCATCTCCTTCTTCGGCGCTCCCATAGAATACAAGGACCACGCCCGAAGGGCCTGCCTCGCGGCCGTACAGATGAAACGGGCCGAAGGCAAGCTGAACGAGAGATTCCTCAGGGAAAAGATCAGCCCCTCGCCCCTCTTGACGCGCATCGGCATCAATACGGGCCCCATGGTCGTGGGCAACATGGGCACGCAGAAGAAGATGGACTATACGGTCATGGGCAATTCGGTCAATCTCGCCGCGAGGCTCGAGGGCGTGAACAAGCAATACGGAACCTGGATTCTCGCGAGCGCCTCGACCTTCGACGAAGCCGGGCCCGGCTTCCTCTCGCGGAAGCTCGACCGGGTGCGCGTGGTCGGCATAAGCAACCCCGTCCGCCTGTATGAAATCGTCGAGGAGACTTCCGCCGCGACCCGCGACCAGATCCGGGGCCTGGAGCTCTTCCACGAAGGTCTCGAGCTCTTCGAGCAGAAGGACTGGCGCAGGGCGACGGACGCATTCCACGAGGTTCTGAAAGTCTTGCCGGAGGACGGGCCCTCCGAGACCTTCCTGAAGCGCTGCGACGAATACAAGGTCAAGCCGCCGGCCAATAACTGGGATGGAGTCTTCTCGCTGTCGATGAAGTGAGACTCGAATCCTCGAGCCCGCCGGGGAATCGCGATTCGGCGGCGGGGCCGGGAGCGCGACGCTTTCCGGATCGGTCGGGAACGGTCTATACTCGCCGGGTGAGATTGGGATTCAAGAGAAGACGAGTCGATTCTCCGATCGCTCCGCCTTCGCGGCTCGAGGCGAGGACTCTCGTCGAAGTCGCGATGGCCGTTCTCACGCTTCTCGCGCTGATTATTTTTTCCCAGGTGCTCCTGCGGCCCCAGATAGCCTTCGCGAGCGACCGGGTCGCTCTCATGTCGCTGCGGGATCAGTGGCTCCAGGTGGCTGCGGGCTTCGGACTCCGAAGCGCCACCCGCCCCCGCGAGGGATTCCTCGCGGATTATCGCAGCTTCACTTCCCGCTCTTCGGTTCGCAGGCTGCTCCAGAACGATCCCGCGTTCGCCGCCCTGGCCAACAAGGCGAACTATGCCTTCTCCCGACTCGAGGTGGACGAGCTCAGAGGGGACCTGGGCGCCACGCAGGCCGCCTCGGACTTCGACGCGGCCCTCTCCGCCATGGCGCTCAGGGTCGGCGATTTCGCGCAGAACCAGCTCGAGAGCTTCATGACCTTCTTCTACTTCGTCGGCATGGGGCTCGTGCTGGCGATCGCGGGGTTCGTCGTCCTCGAGCTGCGGCTCCGCGCATCCAGCGCGGGAGAGGCCAGGAACCGGGCCCTTTCGCGCGCGCTCATCGCCGCGCAGGAGGGGGAGCGGCTCCGCATCTCGCGGGAGCTCCACGATGCGGTCGCGCAGGACCTGGCGGCCGCGAAACTCTACCTCGGCTTCGGCTGCAATCCCGAAACGGAGAAGGCCTCGCGGCTCCTCGAGCGGGCGATCGAAGAAGTTCGGAATATCTGCTACGGACTCAGACCGGCCGAACTCGACCGCCTGGGGATTTCGGAAGCGGCCTCGCGGCTCTGCGCCGAAGTCGCGAAGGAGACGGGCATGGAGATCAAGTTCATCGCCGAGGGTCTCGGGAATCTGGAGTTGGAGCCGGAAACCGAGATCAATCTGTACCGCATACTCCAGGAGGCGCTTTCGAACGTCAAACGTCACGCCGCCGCGAAGCACGTCCATATCATGCTTTTCGGATTCGGCACCTATGTCGAGCTCACCGTCGATGACGATGGGAAGGGCCCGGGCGGAACGATTCCGGGCCTGGGCCGCACGGGAATGGAAGAGCGGGCGCGCATGATGGGGGGAAGATTCAGGTTCGGGTTCGGTCCGTGGGGAGGATCCTCCCTGCGGGTGACCGTGCCCACGCGGCGAAAGGAGATCGAATGAAGAAGGTCTTTATCGTGGACGATCACACGGCCATCCGGGAAGGGTTCAAGGCGATACTGGAGCGATCCCAGCGCTATGTTTCCGACGGCGAGGCGTCCAGCGCCGAAGAGGCCTTCGAGCTTCTGGAAAGAGAGGCGGTCGAACCCGAGCTGCTCATCGTGGACGTGAGTCTGCCCGGCATGAGCGGGCTCGACTTTACGTCGAAACTCCGCAAAATGCGCTCGAGTCCGGTCGTGGTCATCAGCATGCATCGGCGGTACGACTACATCGCCGGCGCTTTCCGCGCCGGCGCCTCCGCCTATGTGGCCAAAGACGCGGGCGTGGACTGCGTCATCGCCGCCCTGGACGCGGCGGCCGCGGGGACCTACTACCTCGATCCGAATTCCTTGAAGCTCTTCATCGACGAGTCGGTTCTCGGACCCTTCCTGCCTTCGTCCGGCCGATCCGGCGTATCGGGGCTTTCGGATCGCGAACTGGACGTCCTCCGCCTGCTTTCGGCCGGCAAGCGTGCCGAGGAGATAGCCCTGAGTCTCGAGCTCAGCCAGAAGACGGTCGAAAATCATCTCTCCATCATTACGGGCAAGCTCGGCGCCCGCGATCGATTCGAGCTGTACAGAATGGCGGCCCGCCTGGAGGGCGTCTGAGCCGATTTCGGCGGGAGCGACAGGGATTGTCTCCCGAAGCTTGATCGGGAAAATGCGCTCAATTATCGTCGGCCGGGAAGATCGGCAAGGAATTTATGCCATCGAGTCTTATGTAAGATCTTGTATATAAAATAGTTAGCACCATGCCGACGCCCGGGAAGAGTTCGGGTATTTTTCCCGACAAGAGTCGGAAAACAGTTGCCTTCGTCGGGAAACCGGGATATAAACTTACTCGTCTCGATAGGAAAATTACATAGGAGGTAGTATGAAACGGATTCTTCCGGTCCTTTTCGCTCTGACGGTCACGGCGGCTCTGCTGTTCGTGTCCTGCGGGCAGGGAGGGCTCACGGCGGACAAAGCCGATTTCGTCATGTCCAACGCTTCCGAACCGACGATCGACCCCTCGCTCCTGAACGACGTCCCGTCCACCAATGTCGATCTCGGCCTTTTCGAGGGTCTCATGCAGTACGACCCCAAGACCAACAAAGGCAGCCCCGCCATGGCCGAGTCCTACACGGTCAGCCCCGACGGTCTCACGGTGACCTTCAAGCTCCGCAAGGCCGTCTGGTCCGACGGGCACCCCGTCACGGCCGGCGATTTCGTGTACGGCATGAAACGCATTCTCGATCCCGCCACGGCTTCCGACTACGCCTACATGCCCGCCATGGTGATCAAGGGGGCCGACGATTTCAACTCCGGCAAGGGAAGCTTCGACAATGTCGGCATCAAGGCTCTCGACGACCGCACCGTGCAGTACACCCTCAACGGGCCCACTCCATACTTCGTCGACATGACCTGCCACAACGCGTTCTGGCCGATTCCCCAGTGGGCGGTCGAGAAGTACGGCAACAACTGGACCAAGCCGGGCAACATCGTCACCAACGGCCCCTACATCCTGAAGGAGTGGAAGCCGCAGCAGTACGTGTTCATGGTCAAGAACAGCAAATACTGGGACGCGAAGAACGTGCATCTGCGCGGGATCAAGATTCTTTCGAGCGACAACCAGGACACCAACTACAACATGTACACGAGCGGCAGCGTCGACTGGATGTTCGGCATCACGAACGCGAAGATCGACGAGATAAAGCTCCGCCCCGACTACCAGACCTCCGCCCAGGTCGCGACCTACTACTACGAGTTCAACGTCACCCGCAAGCCGGTGAGCAATGTGCTCGTGCGCAAGGCTCTCGCCGCCGCCATAGACAAGCAGACCCTCGTCGACAAGGTCACCAAGAGCGGCCAGATTTCCACCAACTCCATGGTCCCGCCGATGGCCGGCTACACCCAGCAGCAGGGCCAGGGCTTCGATGTCGCTCAGGCCAGGAAGTATCTGGCCGAGGCGGGCTATCCGAACGGCAGGGGCTTCCCCACGCTCACGATCGTGTACAACACCAACGACACGCACAAGGCGGTCGCCGAGTATGTCCAGCAGCAGTGGAAGACCAACCTCGACATCGACGTCACGCTGCGCAACATGGAGTTCAAGACGCTCATCGATCTGCGCTCGAAGCAGCATGACTTCACGATCGCCCGCGCCGGCTGGGTGGGCGACTACCTCGATCCGAACACGATGCTCGATCTCTTCATAACCGGAGCCGGAAACAACGACGGGCTCTACTCCAGCCCCGAGTTCGACAAGGACATCGCGCAGGCCCGGGTCACCCAGGGCGACGCGCGCATGCGGCTGCTCGAGCAGGCCGAGTCCATTCTGCTCGGGGATCAGGCCATCATCCCCTTCTACTTCTACGCCAATCAGGACCTGATCGACACGAACAAGTGGGGCGGGTGGTACGCCACGCCTCTCGGATTCCACCCCTTCAAGTACATCTACAGGAAATAGTCCGATCCGGCGGTCGAGCCCTCGGTTCGGCCGCCGCCTCCGCACGCTTCGCCCGAGCTCCCCCATTGGAGATAGAGGACACGATGACCAAGTTCATCATCCGCAGGTTCCTGAGCCTGATCCCGACGATGTTCGTCATCGTCACGCTCAGCTTTTTCCTGATCCGCTTCGCGCCGGGAGGCCCCTTCTCGAGCGAGAAAAACCTTCCGGAACAGGTGATCCAGAACCTCATGAAAAAATACCATATGGACCAGCCCATGTACAAACAATACCTGGAGTACATGGGGAACGTCCTGCGCGGAGATTTCGGGCCCAGCTTCCGCTACAAGGAGAGCACGGTCAACGAGTTGATCTCCGAGAGTTTTCCCACCTCCATCGTTCTCGGCACCGTCGCGCTGACGCTGGCCCTGATCACGGGCATGGGCGTCGGGATAGTGTCCGCGCTCAGGCAGAACAAGTGGCAGGACTACACGGCCATGTCTTTCGCGGTCATAGGCATATCGGTGCCGCTCTTCGTGATCGGACCGGTGCTGCAGCTGGCGCTCGCGATGAAATTGCACTGGCTGCCGGTGACGGGATGGATTACGGGGCGTTCGGGTCTCGCGGCCATAATCATGCCGGCGGTCACCCTGGCCTTCCCCTACTTCGCCTACGTCGCGCGGCTGTCCCGCGCGAGTATCCTCGAGGTTCTGCGTTCCGACTACGTGCGCACCGCGCGCGCCAAGGGCCTCGGCGAGTCCGTCGTGATCTGGAAACACGTCCTCAAAGGGGCCCTCCTGCCCGTCGTCTCCTACATCGGGCCGGCCTTCGCGGGCATCATCACGGGCTCGCTGGTCGTGGAGCAGGTCTTCGTGGTTCCCGGCGTGGGACGGATATTCGTCCAATCCGCGCTCAACCGCGACTATACGCTCATAATGGGGGAAGTGATTATCTACTCACTTCTCCTCGTCACGATGAACTTCGTCGTGGACATCGTGTACGGATTCCTCGATCCGCGCATCGCCTACAAATAGGAGAACGGCAATGCCCTCGAACAGCGATGAGGCGATCAACGAGTTCAACCAGCGGATAAAGCCGGTCTCGCTCTGGGCCGACGCGTGGAAACGTCTCAGGAAAAACCGCATGGCCCTGCTGGGTCTGTGGATAGTCGTCATAATGGCGGCCGTCACGATAGCCGCGCCCGTACTGCCCCTCTACGACTATACGAGTCAGGAGCTGTACCATGCGAATCTCCCGCCGAGTTTCAGGCCGGCCGGCGAGGTCGCCCTCGCGTCCCTCGAGGCCCGCATGGATCTCATCCGGAGAATGATCGCCGGGGGCCGCGCCGACCTGGCGCCCGAGCTCGACAAGGTCAGGGCCGACTATGCCGCCGTGCAGGCCGACATGGGCACGAATCCCGCGGAAAAGAAGGTCTACCTGCTCGGCACGGATTATCTCGGCCGCGATCTCCTCGCCAGGACCATCTACGGAGGCCGGATATCGATGATGATAGGCCTGGTCGGAACCGTCACGGCCGTTCTCCTGGGCATCCTCGTCGGGGCCATCGCCGGCTACACCGGAGGACGGACCGACAACCTTCTCATGCGTTTCGTCGACATCATGTACGGACTGCCCTACATGCTCATCGTCATCATCCTGATGTCGATGTTCCGCAAAGAGGGACAGAGTTCCATAGTGATACTGTTCGTGGCCATCGCCCTGGTTTCCTGGCTGACGATCGCGCGCGTCGTGCGCGGCCAGATCATCAGCCTCAAGAACTCGGAGTTCGTGGAAGCGGCCCGTTCGATGGGCGCGGGCCCGGGAAGAATAATCTTCCGCCATCTTCTGCCGAACACGCTCGGAGTCATCATCATCTTCACCACCCTGTCGATGCCGAGTTTCATAATGAGCGAGTCCTTTTTGTCCTTCCTGGGTCTCGGCGTTTCGGCGCCCGCGGCGTCCTGGGGCACTCTCGTATCCGAGGGCGTGCAGGCGATGGAGCTCTATCCATGGCGCCTGCTGGTGCCGGCCCTCGCGATGACCATATTCCTTTTCGCCATGAACTTTCTCGGCGACGGGCTGCGCGACGCGCTGGACCCTCAGAGCAAGAATCGGGCCTAGGAGAAGTAGGTATGACCGATGAAATAATCCTGCAGGTCAAGGACCTGAAAACTTACTTTCATGTCGACGAAGGCATCGTCAAGGCGGTCGACGGCGTGTCATTCGATCTGCACAAGGGCGAGACCCTGGGCATAGTCGGCGAATCGGGTTCCGGAAAGAGCGTGACCAACCTATCCGTCATAAACATGATCCCGAGCCCTCCGGGGCGGATAGCCGGAGGGCAGGTCCTGTACCGCGACAGGGATCTGCTCAAGATGCCCCAGTCCGAAATCAGAAAGATCCGCGGCAACAAGGTGTCCATGATCTTCCAGGACCCGATGACGTCGCTCAATCCCTTTCTGCGCGTATCCACTCAGATGGTCGAGACCATCGTCCTCCATCAGGGCCTGGACGAAAGGGCGGCGAAGGCCAAGGCCGTGGAAATGCTGAAACTGGCGGGCATACCCGCCCCCGAGAAACGCATCGATCAGTACCCGCACCAGTTTTCGGGCGGCATGCGCCAGCGCGTGATGATAGCGATGAGCCTTTCCTGCAATCCCGAGATTCTCATCGCCGACGAGCCGACGAGCGCGCTGGACGTCACTATCCAGGCGCAGATACTGGATCTCATGAGGGACCTGTCCTCGCGCCTCGGCACGGCGGTCATACTCATCACTCACTCGCTGGGAGTCGTGGCGGGGATGTGCGACACGCTCTGCGTCATGTACGCCGGGCGGATCGTGGAGCGGGGGCCGACCGAGGCGCTGTTCGCGGAGCCCCGGCATCCCTATACCCAGGGGCTCATCAGGTCGGTGCCGCGGCTCGACAGGGCTTCGAACGACAGGCTCTTTTCGATCAGGGGACAGCCGCCCAACGTGATCGACCTGCCCGACTGCTGTCCCTTCTATCCGCGCTGCGACAAGGCCGCGGATATCTGCAAACGCGGGTATCCCCGCACGACGGAGTTCGGGAAGGGAAGAACCGTCAACTGCTGGCAATACGATCCGGAGGGCGACTGACCATGGCCGAGAAAGAAGTCCTTCTCGACGTAAAGGGTCTCAAGATGCATTTCCCGACCGGATCGACCGCCCTGCTCGGAGGCCGCAGGAATTACATCTACGCGGTGGACGGCATCGATTTCCTGATCCGCAGGGGCGAGACCCTGGGACTCGTGGGCGAGTCGGGCTGCGGCAAATCCACTACGGCGCGGGCCGTGGCGCAACTGTACAGGCCGACCGCCGGGCGGGTCACGCTCAAGGGCCGGGAACTCACCACGCTCGAGGCGAAGGACCTGATCGCGGCGCGCAAGGACATGCAAATGGTTTTCCAGGATCCCTACGCCTCGCTCAATCCCCGCATGACATCGGGAGACATCATCGCGGAGCCCATGAATATCTATCAAAGGCACGGCATTTTGTCGATTTCGCGAAGGGAAATGGACGAGCGCGTCGAGCAGCTCATGGAACGAGTGGGCCTTTCGCGTTTTTTCCGCAACCGATACCCCCACGAGTTCTCCGGCGGCCAGCGGCAGCGCATCGGCATCGCGCGGGCCCTGGCCCTGAAGCCCGAGCTTGTGCTCTGCGACGAGCCGGTGTCGGCCCTGGACGTCTCTATCCAGGCGCAGATATTGAATCTTTTCAGGGACCTGCAGGAGGAATTCGGGCTGACCTATCTCTTCATCGCGCACGATCTCGCGGTGATCCAGTACATCTCCACGCGCGTCGCAGTCATGTACCTCGGCATCATCGCGGAAATTTCGGTGGCGGCGGACCTCTACAGAAAGCCTCTGCATCCCTATACGCAGGCGCTTCTCTCCGCCGCGCCGATCCCCGATCCCAGGATCGAGAGGGAACGCAAACGCATCATTCTGACCGGCGACGTACCGGCGCCCGACAAAGTGCGCGGCGGCTGCTATTTCTACGACCGCTGTTCCAAGCGGATGAGCGGCATCTGCGATACTCACGTGCCCAGGCTCGAGGAGATCGAGGCCGGGCACCAGGTCGCGTGTTTCCTGTACTACAGGCCGGATCGAGACTCAGCCTTCGACGAGGGGCTTGCCGCAGAATGAGGCGATGCTCGCCGCGTCCAGCCGCAAACGGAGAGAGCGGCGCGCCTTTGTCCTGTCCATGATGCGGCGACTGCCGTCGGCGCAGTCGAAGAGCATGCTCACGTAGGGCTTCTTGAACGGCGAACGCCGCCGGGAGGAATCGTCGCCGCGGCCGGCTGCCAGGGCGGCTGCATTCTGAACGCGTTCGTCCTCGGAACCGGGAACCGTGCCTCGAACGTGCGGAACCAGACGGAACCGCTCAATTTCGTCGAAGGAGAGGCCCGTCGAACGCGCCGCGACGAGTAGCCCGGCGCGGTGCCTGACCCGCCGCGTCGCGGAATCGAATACCCAGCTCTCCTCGTAGAGCCCTGCCAGCGCCGCCAGCGCGAGGATCACCCACGCGAAGGGCCCGCCCGGCGACTCGAACATCGATGCGGCGACGATCGCCGCCACCGCGGCCATGAAGAACCGGTACCATAGCGGTATCGCGTACACGAGTCTTCCGTTTTTCGTTCGGTGCAGTCCCAGAGGGAGTTCCATGAGGAGCGCTCGCCGCGACCGAAGGGATCGGAAATGCGGCCTAGGCCTGCGCCGTATGGACGAACGAGTCGCTCGACGCGGACGCGGTCATGGGTTGTGCCAGAGAGCGGGGCTGCCCATGCTTTTCGGTTCGGCTTCGGAGGGCCGGCCGCAGTTCCGACGGCTCGAAGCCGGCGAGGGCGAGCATGCGACGGAAGGAGGACCCTTCCTTTTTGAGCTCGCGCGAACCCCGGGTTATTTTGCACAGCGAGAGGCCCAGGGCCTTGGCTATTTCGCGCTGCGGCGTCCCCTTGGCGATTTCCTTTACGAGGGCCCAACGCTTCGCGATTTCGTCGGCCTCCGAAGGGGTGAAAAGGCTATAGAGAAAATCCTGGACGAGCTCGGGTGTGGCGGCGGCAAGGGCCCTGGCCATCTCGGCAAAATTGGCGGAGATGAGGTCTTCGTTCTGTTCCATAATAACCAGTATACCCCCGGTTTGCGGATTTGGCGAGCGGATTTTGGTATGTCGTCTTTGGGTTTCAATGGGCGAAACAGGCTCCCGACAAATGCAAAGCCAAGGTCGAAACCGACCGAGTTTTGACCTTGGCTTAGTCCCTGAAGCGCTTGGAGGCGAGAAGAGCTCGGCCTTCGTAGTCGCCGCCCGAAGCGAAAAGATCCCGCAGGCAGGTCGGCACGATGCTTTCCGCGCAGTCGGTGACGACGATGAGCCCGTCCGGAGAGGCTTTCGCCCCCAGATGAAAGATGAAATTGACGTCCTCCGAGACGACATTTCCCGTCGAGCCGGGCTTGCGCCACATGGTGTGCCCCTCGTGGAAGGCGAAGCGGAAAGAGAGAGGCGTCTCCAGCCTGAACACCTCGTATCCGATGAGTGCGCGATCCAGGAGGAGGCGGAAGGCAGCGAGCACGGGGTTGATTCCCTCGTCCGCGGGAGGAAAGAGAAGGAGGTTGCCGCTCCCATCGCGTATCCATACGATGCCGCCGCATTCCGCGGCCCAGGGACCCAGAAAGCCGGCGAAGTCCTCCCTCAGCTTGAAGAGGCGCTTCTCGCCGATCCTTTCCATGAGCTCGTGTTGGTTGCCGATGGCGGCATAGCAGAAACGCACGGCGACTCCGGTATCTTCTTCGAGCTTGTCCCATCCGGGGAAGGGAGGACGGAGCTTCGTCTCGTCTCCGGCGATGAGCCCGGCGGCGGCCAGGGCGCTCGAGATTCGATCGGCGTCGAAGGCGATCCGTCTCTGACCCGGCTTCGCCCGAGCGGGGACTCGCGCCGCCGCCGCTTTCAGCGGTTGGGGGCCCACGTAGTCGCGCGCGCCTCCGAAAAAAAGACGGGCCGGGTCGTCCACGGTTCCGGCGCGGTCCAGGACACCCCAGCCCAGGCAGCCGAATTCTCCCAGCCGGGAGCCGAGATCGAGGACCCGGTCCGTGTCGAGACCTTCGGCATCGAGGTAAACGAAGCTGTCGGGAGCCTTCTTTCGACCGTTTCGACTCATGCTGGATCGCGGCAGCATCTCGAGGTCGAAATCCGCGCCGCGGGCGCGTTCGAGAATCGCCGCCATTTTTGCGAATGTCTCGTCGGCGAGATAGGCGAGGATTTTCACGTTCCCCCCAGACGGATGTCGTAGGCGAGGTAGCGGGAAGAGTCCCCGCTGACAGGCTTGAATCTGTCCAGAAGGACGCGATCGAGCGTCGGGGCGACGGCCGGACTGATGACGAGCGAACCCGGAGGCGTCCAGCGCGACTCGATCTCCATCACTTCGTGGGCAGTCTCCTGCTTCATGATCTCTCTCGCGTCCTCGCAATAGCGGAGCAGCCCCGTGTGCACCGCGGCCCGCACCTTGAGCGGCTCGCCGATGCGATTGTGCAGGCGATCGTAGAGGAACAGCTCGTGGAGAAGGGCCATGCCGGCCAACACCGAAGCCGTGGTAGAGTGGCCGAACAGGAAACCCGCGAGAGCCCCGTCGCCCTGCCAGCTCCATATGCGGCCCGACCGGCGCTCCACCACCCTGGATAACATGCTCCTAAGGTCGTCGAAGGCGTCGCGGGCCGCGCTTTCGCCGTGAATTTTGACGAGGCGGGAGTTCTTGACGACATCGACGCGAAGCAGGGAAAAGCGAAACTCCTCGTCCTCGATGAGGCGGCCCCAGTTGGGCGTACGTCTGATGCGCGGATCCTCCATGAGGTGCTCCGTCTCGGCATCCCAGAGGTAGCCTTCCGCCTCGACGCCCTTGACCAGGTCGCGCAGGCCGCTGATGCGGTAGGGCCGTCCCATGAAGCCCTCGCGGTCCAGCCGGGCGAGCCGCTCGACGAGCTGAAGGTATCTTCCCTCCTCGACTGCGTCGTCGACGATGCGTCCGGCCGCGACCGGGCCCGTGAGCGGAATATTGGGAGGGAAGCCGGTGCGGGCGTGAAGGTCATAGTCCGGGAAGATGTCTTTGGCTATGCGCTCGAGCATATCGGCATTCAGAGACTCGTTGAGACACTTCTTGGTCGTCTGGGCCAGTGAGCCGCGGACTTTCACCCTGGCTCCTCCTCGCTCGGAAATCGGCCTGATGCAGGCTGTCGATGCGCCCGACGTTTTCGGCAGTCTTCCCGGATATCAATCCTAAGGCATTAGGGGTCCGGAAGTAAAGCATCGATAATTGCGGGCGACGGAAAACTGGTTCAAGCCGCGGTCGGCGAAGGAAGCCATGGCCAGGGTCAATCGAAAATGTAACAAAAAAGACAACAGCGTGGCGGCCGCGTCCGATGTAGACTGAGCCAATTCCAAGAGTCTGCGCTTTCGAGAAAGCTTCGGCTGTCGAAGGCCGGCAGCCGGAAGGACCGGAAGGAGGATGCGATGAGAACTCGGGGGAATACGATCGTCATCACGGGAGGAACATCGGGAATAGGGCTCGGCCTGGCCGAGCGCTTTCTCGCGCTCGGGAATCGAGTGATCGTCTGCGGGCGTCGAGAGGAGCGGCTGGCGGCCATCCGCGCCCGGCTGAGCGGCCTAGTCGCCCTGCGCTACGACATGGCGGAGGAGAAACAGCGAGTGAGCTTCGCGCGCCGCATCGCCGAGGAGTATCCCGCCGCGAATGTCCTCGTGAACAATGCCGGCATACAGCTCGTGACGGATCTGACGAAGCCGCTCGACATGGCGCGCGTGAGGGACGAGCTCGAGATCAATCTGCTGGCACCTCTCCATTTGGGGTCGCTCTTCGCGCAGCAGCTTTCGGGCAAGGAGGGGGCGGCCGTCGTCAACGTCAGCTCGGGGCTCGCCTTCGCGCCGATCGCGGCCATGCCGGTCTACTGCGCCGGCAAGGCGGCCGTTCACTCGCTCTCGCTCAGCATGCGAAGGCAGTTCCGCGACCTCGGAATCAAGGTCTACGAGATCGCTCCGCCTTCGGTCGATTCGGAGCTGGGCAAGGAGAGGCGGCCGCAGGGCGGCACGCACGGCGGGCTTCCCGTGGCGGCATTCGTCGATGCGGTCATCGCGGCGCTCGAGGCCGAAACCTTCGAGATCGCCCTGGAGGGCGCCGAGGGGCTTCGAGAAGGCAGAGAATCGCTCTTCGACAGAATGAACCCTTGAAGGAATGCTCGAGGGGCCGGGTACCGGGAGAGCGTGCCGAAGTTCAAGCATCCGGCGGGGCCCGCCTCTTGAACTGCGGAGCGCTCTCCTTTAGTATCCGTCCATGGAAAAGGTGCATTATACCTATCAGGACATACACAGGACAGCGAAAGACATAGCCTCGCGCGTCAAGGCCTCGGGTTTCGCGCCCGACATCATCGTGGCGATCGGTTCGGGCGGCTTCATTCCCGCGCGGATACTGCGGACCTTTCTGGGAAAGCCCATTCTCGCGGTCGGCGTGGCCTACTACGACGACCAGGACCGGCCGACCGAGCTGCCCCGAACGGTGCAGTGGATCGAAGAGGCGGAGCGCAAGCTCGCAGGCAAGCGCATTCTGCTCGTCGACGAAGTGGACGATTCCCGGACTACGCTCGAGTACTGCATCCGGGAGCTCATGCGCCACAAACCCGCCGAGATCGCCGTCGCCGTTCTGCACGACAAGCTCAAGGAAAAGCGCGGGGTCATTCCCTCCGAGGTCAAACGTTATTTCGCCGGCGAGCGGATAGAAGATCGATGGGTATGCTATCCCTGGGACGCCGAGGATATCGACGAGCACGACGCGGCCCGGCGGGCCGAGAGCGGGATCCACCGATGACCACGACGGAGGCCAAGGCCGAGGCGAGGAAACGGATTCGCGCGCTGCTGCGCTCCCTCGAGAGCGAGCGTGCGCGAGGCTCGAGCGTCGGCGCGGCCCGAGTCCTCCGCTCTCTGCCCGAGTACGATGGGGCGGACATCGTTCTCGCCTTCCTCTCCATGCCCGGCGAGATACGGACCGAGTTTCTCGTGAACGCTTGTTTGGATGAGGGTAAGCGTGTCGCCGTGCCGCGCATCGAGGGCGAGGATATAGCCTTTGTGGCCGTCGACGAGGCCTATCGACTCTGGCTCCGCGACGGGATGGGCATTCCCGTCCCTCCCGCTGCGAAGCCGGCGCTGTCGTTGGAATATTTGGGTCGCTCGCAGGTGCTCGTGGCGGCTCCGGGCCTCGCCTTCGATTCGCATGGGAATAGGCTCGGCCGCGGCAAAGGATACTACGACCGTTTTCTCGGCGCGGCTCGGGCCGCCGCGGCCCGCGGCGGAGGGCGGCTTACGGTCTGTGGCTTTTGCTTTTCGCTGCAACTGGTCGAGACCCTGCCCGTGGACGAGCGCGACGTGCCCGTGGACGCCGTAGCGACCGAAGCGGGTCTCTTGAGGCCCGCGAGGCCCGCCCCTTCGAAATCCTGATTCGGAGCCCCGCTCAGTCCTGAGTGTCGAACCTGATGAGAATTTCGACCCTTCTGTTGTAGGCTCTGCCTTCGGGGGTGTCGTTGGGCCGGGCCGGCTTGGAATCGCCGAAACCCGTGGCCGAGAGACGGTCCTTGGATATGTCGAGCAGCTCGAGAGCCTGAGCCACCGAGACCGCCCGCGCCGCCGAGAGCATGAGGTTGGAATCGTAGCGCGAACCCGGCGCCACGGGAGTGTCGTCGCTGTGTCCCTCGACCGAAATGGGGTTGGGCATTCCGCGAAGCAGATCGGCTATCTTTTCCATGACCGGCATGGCGTCGGGCTCGAGATTGGCGGAGCCCTCCCTGAAGTTCACGTCGCCCGACAGAGCCAGCACGACGCCGCGGGCCTCGGTGTTCATCCGCACGACGCCCGTCTTGATCTCGGTGGCCAGGGTCGAGCGTGCCCGCTCGATGAAGGGATCGCGCTTGTCGGAAGGACGCGGCGAGAGGCCCGTCCCGGGAGGGGGCCGCAGCGGCGCGTCGGGGGGGGTCTGGGAGTGGCCGCCTAGTCCCTCCTCGAGCTGGATGCCCGGCATATTGAAGGCTTCCTGAAGGGATTCCGCCAGGGCCGTGAACTTGGTAGATTCGACCTTGGACAGCGCGTACATGACGACGAAGAAGACCATGATAAGCGTGATCATATCGGAGTACGTGAGCAGCCAGCGCTCGTGGTTTTGCCCTTTTTCCGGTTCCTCTTCGCGCTTCTTGCGCCCTCCCGCGGCTCCCTTTTTTGCCATCGACTATTCCTCGTTGAAGGATTCGAGCGCGCCCCGCTCCTCCTCCGAAACGTAGGCGGCGAGCTTGTCGCCCACGAGCTTGGGACTTTCTCCCTGTTGGATCGCGAGAACGCCGGCAACGATCATCTCCTTCACGTTCCGCTCCTTGGCCAGGATGAGATTGAGCTTGTTGGCCAGGGGGAGGAATATGAGGTTGGCCGAGGCGATACCCAGCAGGGTCGCGATGAAGGCCACGGCTATCGATTCTCCGAGCTTGTCCGGCTCGTTGAGCTTGGAAAGGACGATGATGAGTCCGAGGACCGTCCCGATGATTCCCATGGTCGGGGCGAATCCGCCTGCCGCTTCGAATATATCGGCCTCGTGCTTGCGATGCTTCACGAAGATCGCGATGTCGTTTTCGAGCAGTTCGTGGAGAGCGTCCGAATCGGTGCCGTCGATGACGTAGCGGAGCCCTTTCTTGAGCAGGGCGTCCTCGCTCGCGTCCAGGGCCTGCATATCCTCTTCGAGGGAGAGAAGTCCGTCCCTTCGCGATTTTTCGGCCAGAGCGACGAAACGGAGGGCCAGGTCCTTTTCGCGGGTCGGCGGGTTGCGCATGGCGCGCCCGATGAGCCGCGGGATCGACACGATGTCGCTCATGTCGAAGGAGACCATGAGGGCGCCGGTGATACCTCCGAATATGATGATTAGGGGCGAGGGCAAGATCAGGCTTGCCGGGTTGCCTCCCTCGATGACGAAGGCGATGAGGAGGCAGCCGATGCCGATCGGTATACCGAGTACTGAAGCGAGATTCATGCGTTACCTCGCGGGTTAGTATAGGCGCCGCGTGCCGAGCCCATCAAGCCGAATCCACGCGCGGCCGCGACCACTCCGATATAGTTATCGGCGTGCCTCGGGCGCGAAAAAACCATAAAGCGGAAAGGTGCCGCTAGCCGCCGCTGACGAGAAAGAAAGCCTCGATGCGGTCGCCTTCGGCTACGCCGAGCTCATCGAAGCTGGCCTCCTCGATCGGCAGACCGTTGACCGTGAGGGCGACGAGAGAGCGCGACCAGCGGTGCGCCTTCACGAGTTCCGCGAGGGTCGGACCGGGATCGGGCCAGGCTTCGGAGGCGAAGTTCAGGGTGAATGTCACGGATATAAAATAGCGGCCCGCGGCCGTTTCGGCAAATGGAGGCGCGACCGGGCCGCGGTTCCCGCAGGCATCGCAGAGCGACGCGGACAGCTTTCGATTGCGCAATGTTCGAAACGGATATATAGTAGGCGATACCCTACAGAATCCAGTCGCAGCCGGGACGCTCACGCGACGCCAAAGACTGCGCAGGCGGTAGGCGGTCCCGGAGTCCCGTCAATCGACCCGGCGGTGCCGCGGCAAAGGCGGCTCGGAACGGTCAACTCCAGGAGGTCCAGGCCGTGATCAAGTATCTCAAGACGGACGACGAAAAATGCGTCGGCTGCATGACCTGTACGGCTGTCTGCTCGAAACTCTTCTTTAAGGAAGACAATCCCGCCAAGTCCAGCATCCAGGTCGGCGGACTGGGCGCCGGAAAGTTCCATCTGCTGGCCTGCGACCAGGAATGCCGAAAATGCGTGCAGGAGTGCCCCACCCAGGCCATCACGGTGGCCAAGATGGGTGTCGTCTTCATAAACAAGGGCCTCTGCGTCGGTTGTCTAGCCTGCGTCGCCGTCTGTCCCATCGAGGCGATGCGTTTCTTTCCCGGCGAGAGGACTCCCTTCAAATGCACGGCCTGCGGGGCCTGCGTCAAGCGATGCCCCAAAGCTGCCCTCGAGATCGCCGAAAAAGACGAAAGCCCCGCTTCCCGCGGCTGGGAAGAGGCCATCGCCATGGTGCGGAAGGAGGGGACGGTATGAGCCTCGCGAAGAAGGATCTCAAGCTCCTCGCCGAACGACGCTACGAGAAGGGCTCGGTCCGCAGGGGATACAACATGCGCACCCTCCATCTCGACATGGGGAGCCGCAAGATCACGGAAAAGCCCGTCTCCGCCGAGATGAAGGCCAGGTTCGTGGGCGGCAAGGGCTTCGGTCTCAAGCTTCTCTGGGACGGAACGAAGCCCGCGACGAAGTGGAACTCGCCCGAGAACGAGATCGTCATCGCCATGGGACCGGTCTGCGGCAACACGAACTATCCGGGCTCCGGCAAGAGTCTCGTGGTATCGCTTTCGCCCATGACGGGCGTGCCCATCGACTCCAATGTCGGCGGCCATTTTGGCCCCTACCTCAAGTTCGCCGGCTGGGACGCCCTCGAGCTTCAGGGCAAGGCGGAGCGCGAGACCATCGTTTTCATCGACGGCAACGATGGTCTCGTCCAGTTCTACGAGTCGCCGGCCGATATTCCCGCGGACACTCATCTCCTCGCCGAAATGCTCACCCGAATCTTCGCCGCGGAGGGCGAGTCTCCGAGCGCCGCGGATCTGCAGTCGGTAGCCGTCGTCTCCGCCGGCAGGGGGGCCGACCGCTCGCCCATGGGGCTGCTCAACTTCTCGCTCTACGACAAGCGCCGACAGGGCATCCGCGTCAAGCAGGCGGGCCGAGGCGGTATCGGCAGCGTCTTCCGCGACAAGAAGATTCGCGCCCTCGTCTGCCGCTATAAGGGAGTCGATCAGAACTCCAACGACGCGGCCGATCCCGCCGCCGTCCAGCGTCTCGGTCTCAAGCTCCACCGCGAGATCGTCAAGAACGACGACTTCCAGTGCAAAATGCGCAGGCAAGGCACGGCCCACCTCATGGAGGTCATGAACGACTACGATCTCCTGCCCATGAAAAACCACAAATACGGCCAGGACCCGCGGGGCCCCGAGATCGCGAGCTGGGTCTGGGAGAAGCTTCTCTCGCAGAATCTCCCCGACGGCTGCTGGTACGGCTGCACCCTGGCCTGCGCACACTCGGTGGACAAGTTCGAGCTCGAGACCGGCCCCTACAAGGGACAGAAGGTCGTCGTCGACGGCCCCGAGTACGAAACCGCGGCGGGTGTCGGCTCCAATCTCTACAATTTCGACCCGCACGGCATTCTCGAGATCAACTTCTACTGCGATACCTACGGCATCGACACGATCAGCTTCGGCACGACCTGCAGCTTCCTCATGGAGTGCTGGGAACTCGGCATCCTCGACGCGGATCGCACCGACGGCATCGACCTCGCGTGGGGCAACTGGAAGGGGGCGATCCAGGTCCTCCACGATCTCGCCGAGGGCAAGCGTTTCGGCGTCCTGGCCGGCAAGGGCGTAAAGTTCCTCTCGGCCCACTTCGCGAAGGAGTATGGCGCCGACAGCCAGCTCATGAAGGACATCGCCCTCCACGGCAAGGGCCTCGAGCAGTCCGAGTACATCTCGAAAGAGTCCCTGGCGCAGCAGGGCGGCTACTACCTCACGAACAAGGGCCCCCAGCACGACGAGGCCTGGCTCATCTTCATGGATATGGTGAACAACCGCATCCCCACCTTCGAAGACAAGGCGGAGGCGCTTCACTACTTTCCGATGTTCCGCACCTGGTTCGGCCTCCAGGGTCTCTGCAAGCTGCCCTGGAACGACATCGAGCCGGCGGACAACGCGCGTTGGGCGGAACCGAACAAGGTACCCGAGCACGTCGAGAACTACTGCGAACTCTACACCGCCATTACCGGCGAGAGCCTCGACGCGGAGGGTCTCATCCTCCAGTCGGAGCGCGTCTACAACTTTCAGCGCAGCTTCAACGTGCGCCAGGGCTTCGGCCGCCGGAAGGACGACTACCCGCCCTACCGCGCCATGGGCCCCGTCCTCGAGGACGAGTACCTGGCCCGGGCCGAGCGCTACGACAAGCAGATGAAGGAGAAAATCGGCGTCGACCCCGCTCATCTGAGCGTGGCGGAGAAAATTCGCATAACGCGCGAATACCGCGTGAAGCAGTACGAGAGCCTGGTCGACGCCGTCTTCATACGTCGCGGCTGGACCTCGGACGGATGCCCCACGCCCGAGCACCTAAAGAAGATCGGCATGGATCTGCCGGAGGTGCTGGAGGTGGTGGAGGCGCGCATCGCGGGAAGGTAGACGGGAGCTCTCGTCGTCTCGCCATATCATCGATTTTTCTAATCGGTCTCCAGGAGGAAGGACATGGGCGCAGTCGAACAATGGCATTACGAAACTTTGGGCAAGGCGGCCTGCGAGGCTCTCAGGAAGAACGGCTTCGACACCCATTATGCGGTCGACACGGCGGAGGCTCTCGCGGCGGTCTCGTCTTTCGTAAAGCCCGGCATGAAGGTGGGATTCGGCGGATCGATGACCCTGCGCACGATCGGCGCGCAGGAGAGGGTCAAAGAGCTCGGGGCGATCGTCCTCGATCATAACGCGCCCGGTTTGGACCAGACGCGCAAGCTCGAAGTCCTGAGGGCCCAGCTGACCTGCGATCTTTTTCTGTCGGGATCGAACGCGGTTACGCTCGAGGGCGACATCGTCAACGTGGACGGCAATGGCAACCGTGTGGCCGCCCTTTCCTTCGGTCCCAGGAAGGTGGTCGTGGTCGTCGGCGCGAACAAGATAGCGCGCGATCTCGACGAGGCCCTGGCGCGAATCGAAACCTACGCGGCGCCGATGAACAACCGACGTCTCGATCGTCCCAATCCCTGCGTCAAGGCGGGGACATGTCAGGATTGCGGCGGCGATACGCGGATATGCCGCATATATCAGATACTGCGCCGACGGCCGAGTCTCTCCGACTTCACGGTCATAGTCGTAGGCGAGAACCTCGGCTATTAGCGGGGTGCCGGCAAACTCGAAGCTCGCCGGCAGCCGTTTAGTTGAGGACGCTCGAGGCGTCGGCGCTGGCCGAGGCGCCGCCCCCGATGAGTCGGCCGTTGGGGTCGACGTCGAGGACGGGAATGTCGTCGTAGCGCCCGGCATTGTTCCAGAAGGTCAGGCCGAGGTCGATCGAGTCGCGCACCCCCGCGACTTCGCGTTTCACGTACTCCGGATTGTAATAGGCCTTGTCGTAGCGCACGTTCATATAGAAGGCCTGGACGTAGGGACGAACCACGACGCGCTTGTGGGCGATATAGTATGTCCGCATGGTTCCGAGCCGATAGATGCGATAGGGCCGCTCGGCCGCAGGCGCCTGAGCCAGGAAGTCCTGCTCGAAATGCGAGGGGTAGAACATGGGGCAGATGACATCGACGTATTTGGCGAGAAGCTCCACGTCCTGCCCCGTGCGCACTCCGGAGCGATACCAGCCGTTGGCTCCGTAGATGTCGATGCCGATCGGCGCCTGAATGTTCTCGCGGGCGTAGCTGAGGAATGAGGCGAGAGCGCTTTCCTGGTCCATGCCGGGATCTTTCCATCTATAGCTGGCGTCGCGCATGTTCGCGCCGTCGGTCGGGAAGCGGATGTAATCGAACTGTATTTCGTCGAAACCGCGCGAGATGATCTCGTTGGCTATGGCGACGTTGTAGGCCCAGATCTCTTCGCAGTAGGGATCGACCCAGTACTCTTTCATGTCGGTCGTCTCATACTGGGGAGGAGGCGGAGGGGGCAGATCGGAAAGGTCCGGCCCTGTGCCGCCGGGCGCGGCGTCGCCCTGCGCCGACGGAAGCTTTTTGGTCACCGTCCCTCGCCAGGGCGCCTTTTCCCGGGAATCCCATACGGCGTACTTGCAATCGCCGTATTCATAGGCTACCTCGTCCTTGAAGACGGGGATCCTCGCGATCAGGTAACGACCTTTTGCCTTCCATTCTGCGACGAAGGACTCGATATCGAGCGGATTGGAAACCTTGCCGATTCCGCGGATCATGGGATTCCTCGGCTCGAAGCGGAGTCGGCCGAAATCGTCTTTCATGTCGACGACGACGGCGTCGAGCCGTCGATTGTCCATTATCTTGTCGTACTTGGCGCGCGTGACGGGATTGGCGACGAATCCCGTCTGAAGATAGAGAGCCTGGCGATTCTCCGCCTCGGTCCTGAACGGCTTGCGGTTCCTGAAGTCGACGAGCCAGAGCTGCGAAAGCTCCGACCTGCGCTCATCCTCCTTCCAGGACAGGGACAGAAGCTGCGCGTCGGTCTTGGCCAGCAGGGCCGAACGAAGCACGGACATCGCAGCCGCGTCGACGTCGGCCGATGCGGCCCCGGGACTCAGGCGGCGCACGCTCCCTTCGGTCACGAAGCGAAGCGAGCCGTCGGGCAGCGGGTCCAGCGATTCCACGCAGCCGAAGTCGGCGTCGTCTTTCCATGCCACCGAGAAGGCTTTCCTGGTTGGATCCCAGCGATAGATGCGCGGCAGGAAGCTGTTCGAGGCCCACATGCCCGAGGATGTCGGAGCCATGTCGGCGACCTCCTCGACGCTCGTCGTGCCCAAGATCGTGGCCAGACCCTTGTCGACAGGCACCCAAGGCCCGCCCGAAAGGCGACGGACGAAAAGCCCCTTGATCGGATGCGAGGCCCAGACGGCGGCATCGTCGGTGCCGGGATAGGCTGCGAAGGCTACGGTTTTGAGGCCTACGATGGCGGGTACGGGCGTCCCCATGCCGGTCCAGCTCTTGCCCTCGTTCGTGGACACATAGACCGCGTCTTTCGTGCAAGCGGCCATGAGGCTCGAATCCATGCGGTCCACGGTGAGATCCTCGAGGTCCTGAACCTCCGTGGTGAAGCTCTTTTGCTCGTTGACATAGCGTTTATAGGTTTTGACCGGGATGCCCGAAGAGCGGTCCTCGAAGACTCCGAGATCGCTCGAGAACATGATTCCGCGCGAGGTGAGGAAAAACCAGCCGTCGTTCAGACGAATGATTTTGCGCACTGCCCCATCCAGCCAGATGGGGACGGCGGTTTTGCCGTTTTCGATGCGGTATAGGCCGGTATCGAAACCGGCCAGAAAGTCCGCCGGTACGGAGCCGACATACTTCTGGGCCGGAACCGTCTGGCCGTCGTTGGATTGGCTGCCGTCCGAGGCCGAGCCGGCCGCCCAGCCTGCGCGCTGTGGAACGATGAGGACCGCCGCGAGCAGAGCGGCCGCAAAGATGCGGATCTTCATGTAGTCTCCAGGTAGTCCTTATAGTATCGGATCGATCGAAGTTTGATAAGACAATCGAGGGGCCGTCCAAAATCAACGGCCGGAACGCGCAAGATCCGCGGCCTGGGCCTTCGCGAAAAGGCGCTTCAGCAGGTGCCAGCCGAACAGGAGCAGCGGGATGACGAGATAACCGACGAGGCCTCCCGCGAGGAGCAGGGCGTCGTAGAGGCCGTGGAGGAGCACCGCCCAGAGAAGGCCTCTCTTCCAGGCGCCGGCATGGCCCTCCTCGAGCTTGGCCATGCCTATGTAGTATCCCATGACCCCGGAGAACACGGCGTGTCCCGGCACAGCGGTGAAGGCCCGTACCACGAGGATGCCCGGCGCATCGTGCCCGTACATGAAGTTTTCTATGAACGCAAAGCCCAGACTGACACAGATCGCATAGATGATGCCGTCGGTCCGTTCGTCGAACTCGGGCCTGCGGAAAATGTATCGGCGAACGAAGTAAAGCTTCACCGACTCTTCGACGAGTCCCGCGACCAGGAATGCCTCGAAAAGGACTCCGGGGAGCCCCGCCGGCGTCGGGACGAGCGCTCCGATGCCGATCTCTATCCCTGCGGCCGGGATCACCGCCAGGAATCCATAGAGGACGCTTCGCACCACGAGTCCGATCGGCTCGGGTTTCGCCTTGTCGAGACGGTAGAAGTAGCCGATCAGCACGGCGGCGGGGAGAGCGGCCAATCCCAGCGTGAAAAGGAGCGAAGACATGCGAACCACTATATCGGAAGCGCGGAAGAGCCGGGAGGGGTGCGCTCTTATGCGGAAAGATTTCGGCCGTAAAGGCGACTCATGTCGCGAAGCTCGGCGGCGAGACGGGTGGTGAATGCCCCTTCCTCCATACGCCAGGTCCAGTTGCCTCCCAATGTGGAGGGGCGATTCATGCGCGCCTCCGTTCCCAAGCCCAGCAAGTCCTGCATCGGGACGAGGGCCCAGGCCGCCACGGACTTGAATGCCTCGCGGACGAGAGCGCGGACGGGATCGGCCGGGGAATAGCCGAGATAGCGGCGGAGGTAGTCGAGTTCCTCGGGCGAGGCATTGGCCAGCCAGCCGGCCAACGTGTCGTTGTCGTGGGTGCCCGTGTAAACGACGCAGTGTTCGACATAGGTATGGGGAAGAAAGGCGTTGGTAGGATCGAAGGGTCGCCCGCTCTCGGCCGCATCGAAAGCGAACTGGAGAATGCGCATCCCCGGCAGGCCGTGATCGTCCCGGAGGGCACGCACTTCGTCCGTGATGAAGCCCAGGTCCTCGGCCACGATCGCCGGATTCTGCCCGAGGGAGGCTTCGATCGCGGTGAAGAGCTCGGCCCCCGGCGCCTTCCGCCATCTGCCGCGGCGCGCGGTCGTCTCGCCCGCGGGCACCGCCCAGTAGGCTTGAAACCCGCGGAAATGGTCGACCCGGACGACATCGTATCGCGAAAGGGCCGCCTCGAGTCTGCCGATCCACCAGGAAAAACCCTCGCGGCGGTGCGCATCCCATTCGTACAGTGGATTGCCCCAAAGCTGTCCGTCGGCGCTGAAGTAGTCGGGCGGCACGCCGGCCACTTCCAGGGGCCGACCTTCTTCGTCCAGGGCGAAGAGTTCGGGTCTGGACCAAACCTCTGCGCTGTCCTGAGCTACGAAGATGGGAATGTCGCCGATCACTGTGATGCCAAGATCGTTTGCTCTGCCCTTCAGACTGCGCCACTGCTCGTCGAAAAGGAACTGCAAAGCCTCGTAGCAGCTCGGGGCAGTGCCGAGGCGCAGCCTCTCGGTCGCGATCGCTTCCGGGTCGCGGCGGGCCAGATTCCGGGGCCAGTAGCCGTTCCAGAGCGCCCTGCGGCGGCCTTCGGCTCGAGCGCGCCGATCGTATTCGTCTTTGATGGCGCGGAAAAGGGCGTAGTCGGAGAGCCACCGGGCATTTTTTCTCCTGAACGTCTCGAAGGCGGATCTGCGCTCCGGGCCGGCGCCCTCGAGAAAAACCATGGCGGCTCGATCGAGGAGGGGGCGTTTCCAGGCTATGACCGACCCAAAATCCACGGCCGATGGAGAAAAGGCGCAGGGAGGAACGAGATCGCGGCGGTCGAGCAGGCCTTCGCGCTCCAGCGCTTCGAGACCGATGAGCAACTCGTTGCCCGCAAAAGACGAAAAAGGAGCATAGGGCGAATCGCCATAGCCCGTGGGACCGAGAGGCAGAACTTGCCAGAGCCTTTGTCCCGCCTCGGCCAGTCGCTCGACGAAGGCGCCGGCGGCGCTTCCGAAGTCCCCGATACCGAAAGGTCCCGGAAAGGAGCTGGGGTGGAGGAGTATTCCGGACGATCGTGCCATGCGAATGCTGTGCCTCCTGGTCTGTCTCGGGAAGGGTGCCGGCCGAGAGCGAGGCAGAGTATATAGCACATAAACCGGTTTAGCAATCTCGTGCGGAACGGCTACCCTTCGATAGCGCGGCGATGCATAATCATCTCATGACGAACGCACATTATGCGGAGAAAGATACCGAGACGAGTCTCCGGCGAGCTGCGGACATAATCGACGGGAGCAAACGGCTGTTCGCTTTCACCGGGGCCGGAATCTCCAAAGAAAGCGGCCTGCCGGTTTTCAGGGGCGAGGGAGGGATTTGGGAACGGATGGACCCCGGTATTCTCGAGATCTCGCGGTTCGCTCGAGATCCCGAAGGCAGTTGGCGTGGGATCCGCGATCTGTTTTACGACGTTTCCAGCCTGCCCGCACCCAATGCCGCACATCGCGTTCTTGCCAAGTGGGAAGCCGAGGGCCGCCTGGCCTCGCTCGTGACACAGAACATCGACGGGCTCCACCGGGCGGCGGGGTCGAGGCGGGTTATCGAGTTCCACGGCACCCTCGGAGGCCTCCTGTGCCTCCGCTGTGGGCGCCGCATCTCCGCGACGCCCGCAGCGATCGCTGCCGGCGTCACCGGCCGGCTGCCGCCGCGCTGCAAGGACTGGCCGGGCGACGGCGCGGCCTTAAGCCGGAACAAAGGCTGCGACGGAATCCTGAAACCCGACTTCGTGTTTTTCGGCGAGGGGATTCCTCCCGAGGCATATACCGCGGCCCTGGCCGCCGCAGAAGCCGCCGACGTCTGCCTGATCGTCGGTTCGGCCGGCGTGGTGCATCCGGCCGCCCAACTGCCCGGCATTGTGCAACGAAACGGAGGGACGATCATTGAGATCGATCCCTCCGTCACGGAGTTCACGAAAAGCCTCACCGATATCCACATTCGCCTGGGAGCGGTGGAAGGTCTGACCAGCCTCGATGCACTTTTGCCTGCGCGAGCTTAGCAGGGTGTCCTATTGATTTGTTCGCATATTGTTTTCGCGCAATTATCGCCAACGTAAGGCGATATGCATGGGCAAAGAAACCGCGAACTTACAGGACGCCACACCAGCTTCGGCTCATTTCGCCGGAGCGGCCGTCTTCTTGCGGGTCGAGATGCCGAGAGCCATGTAGATCGGGCATAGGGATACGCCTGCGGTGAGAATCGGCACGAGCGCGAGCAAGCCCCACCAGCTATGATAGACGATTCCGATGACCGCGACGACGATGCCGAGGACAATGCGGATGATGCGGTCGACTGTACCGACGTTCCGTAGCATGTATGGCCTCCTCATGACAGTTCGAATATCAACGTCATATTAATTTAAGAGTCCACAGAACCGTTGGTCAGTGACATCAGTCACAGTGACGACAAGGCCCGGAGGAGCTTGCGCTCCCCCGGGCCTGTACGCCTGCAGGGCGGGTTTCCCCGCCCCGAATGCTATTTCATCATGTAGAACTCGACTCGGCGGTTCTTCCAACGGTTGGCGAGATCGCTGTTGGGTACGACCGGATCGAGAGCCCCGACGCCGGTGGTGAACAGTCGATCGGCCGCGATGCCCCGGCTTACCAGGGCATCCTTGATGGCTTCGGACCTCGCCTTGGAGAGCGGGATGAGCACGTATTTCTGCTCGGCCGCGCCCAATGTCTTATTGTCCCAGTAGATCATTACCGCGTGGCCTTCGAGCCGGATCTTGTAGTCGGGGAAGCGGGAGAGCTTCGAGGCCAGAAGATCGAGGGTGGCGAGATTGCGCGCGGCCCTGTCGGCGGGCACATCTTTGTAGTCTGCGGTGTAGGGCTTGAAGACGATGCTCGACACGCGGATCCTGTAGCCGTCGGCCACCTTCATGACGAGGATATCGGTGGAAATGACGCTCTTGACGGTGCCGACGTTGCCGAATTGGTCCTGCAGCTTCGCGACGACGGAATAGTCCGAGGCCGACTCGACGAGGTCGCCGTTCGCGCCCTTGCCGTCCCAGACGATCGGCGCGGCGGGCCAGTTGCCGTTGAAGCTCTTGAACTCGCTATTGCCCGGATCGAGGATGTCGAGCGACCAACTCGCCAGAGACGCCAGTTTGGACGAACCGGTCAGCGTGATGGTCTCGGTGCCGTTCGGCCCGCCTTCGCCGTCGGGCGCGAATAGGTTGGTGGACAAGGCTATGCTTCCGGTGGGAGGCGTGATGTCGAGGACGAACGTGGCGGATTGGACCCGTGCCGGAGCGTAGGTGCTGCCATAGTCGACCGTGAGGAACGCGCCGTAGGTTCCGTCCGCAGCCAGCTTGCCGTCATCGCCCTTGCCGTCCCACATGACGCTCGCAGGGATCGAGGCGGCCGTGCCGGTGAAGGTTTTCGCGACGACGGAATCGGCGTTGACTATTTCGACCTTCCAGTCTGAAACCGTATCCTTGTTGCCGACGGCGAGCGCGAAGTTGATGGTGTTCTGGGCCGTATCGACGCCGCTGGGCGCCAATCCCGCGGAGGATGCCGTCACCGTGCTGGCCTCAGGAGCGGGGGGCAGCCCCGAGACCGCCAAGCTCCCCTTGAGCTCGCCGACGTTCCCGTACACATCCTGGACTTTTGCTACGGCCGTGTAGGTGGCTCCCGCCACCATATTCGCGCCCTCGACGGTCTTGCCGTCCCAGGTGGCCGCCTTGTTGGGCCAGTTGGCTTGGAATATCGCCACGGAGGTGCCCTGGGGATCGAGAACGCTCAGGGTCCAACTGGCGATCGCCGCATATTGCGATGTGGCCTCTACCGTGAACGTTATGGGATTCTTGGCCCCGACCGTCGCGAGCGAGGCCGTAGCCGGTTCGACCATGACCGATCCCGCGGGCGGCGTAGTGACGAGCCAGAAGGTGGGGCTCTTCACCTCGGAGGCCATATACGTCTTGCCGTAGTCGACGGAAAGATCGGCGTAGTATTGGCCTTCGGGGACCAAAGTTCCCGAATCGTCCTTCCCGTCCCAGGTCAGAGTGTCGGGGACGTTGCCGGCGTCGCCCGTGAAGGTCTTCACTGCGGCGCCCTTGGCGACGCTCACGACCGCCACTTTCCAATCACTTACGCTGGCTTTGGAGCCGACGCTCGTGAGGATATCGAGGGTATTCTTGACCGTGACGCTCGTGGGCGAGAAGCCCGGACGTTGCGTCGATATCGTGCTGGGCTCGGCGCCCGGCATGGTGCCGATCGCGAAGCTGCCCTTGAACGTGCCGGCGTTGCCGAACTCGTCCTTGATCGTGAGCGTCGCGGGATAGCTGACGTCTTTGGCTATCACCGCACCCGAATCGGTCTTGCCGTCCCATCCGACCTGGGTCAGGGGCCAGGCCGCGGACAGCGTCTTGACCTGCGTTCCGGAGGGGTCGACTACGGCTATGCTCCAGCTCGCGACCTTGGCGAGGGCGGGCGTCACGCTGACGTTGACCGAAATCGGCGCCTTGACGCCCTCGGCCGAGTAGGCGAAGTAGGCCGGGTTAGGACTGAAGCTTCCGCTCGGCGGATTGATGTCGAGTATGAAACTCTTGGAAGCGGCCTGTCCGGCGCTGAACTTGTCGCCGTAGTCGATGGCCAGCATCGCGGTATAGGTGCCTTCGGGGGCCATCGCGCCCGAATCGGCCTTCCCGTCCCAGGTCATGGATGTGGGCAGATCGGACGCGGTGCCCGAAACCGTCTTCACCACGGTTTTCTGGTCGCCGATCTTGAATGTCCAGGACTTGACCGCTTCGGGATTCCCGACGGTAATCGCGAAGGCGATGGTCTTGAACTGGGCGTCGCCCGAAGGAGCGAGACCGGCGGCCTTGGCCACGACCGTGCTCTCGGCGGCTTCTTTGTTTGTCATGGCAGGTTTGGTGGCGCAACCTACCGCTGCGATCATTAGCGCGATGATAAGAAAATATGAGGATACTCTGAGGGTCCGCATGTATGCCTCCCTAGTAATAGATAACTACAAAGTAAACTAGTTCCAACGCAACGTCAAATGCCCAACCGTAAAGGCTCTATGCGTGAAAAGCATGGCCCTAGTCCGATACGGCAAGCAAGGGACGATGTGCGAGCGAGTTCGGTGATCTCGTAGAGGCATTTGCGCTGCTCCGAACTTCTTGCCCAGAGATGAAAAGGGCTGGGGCATAGAAACCGATTACCCCGAAAACCTTGAGGAATCGCCGGTTTGGATAGGGTGAAGGCAAGGGAACAGGGATTTTCACCCCACGTTCTCTGAAGAGGGCATGAAAAACGCCCCGCGTCGGTTGATCCATGAGATACTCATGGTGCTAACACAACCAGAGCGAGGGGCGCATGGCAAGGATAGCACAACGGCGGCTGTTTGGGTGGAAGGAAATCGACGAGCTTGGCGACTTAGAGCGGTTTAAGCTTGTGCTCGACACGATCCCGGATGAGGAGTTTGCGAGGCTCCTGGAAACCGAACGGTTTCGAGGGCGGAACGAGTACCCGGTACGCGCCATGTGGAACTCCCTTCTCGCTGGCGTGGTCTTTCAGCATCCGAGCATCGAAAGCCTCCGGCGGGAACTGTCGAGGAACGGGATGCTGCTTGAGTTGTGCGGCTTCGACCCGCTCAAGGGACCGGACGCGGTCCCGCCTGCATGGGCATATTCACGGTTCTTCAGAGTGCTTCTTCGGCATTCGAACGAAGTGGGCGGCATTTTCCAGCAACTGGTGGGCGCGGTCGGCGAGGCCGTGCCCGACTTCGGCGAAGAACTCGCGATGGACGGGAAGAAGCTGCCGAGCTTTGGGAATCCGGTGAGCGATGAAGAGAAGAAGAAAACGGCCGATGGACGTCGCGACACGGACGCCGACTGGGGAGTGAAGACCTATTCGGGCGTGAACGCGAAGGGGAAGTCCTGGGAGAAGGTCACGAGCTGGTTCGGCTACAAGCTCCACCTGATCGTCGATTCCCGCTACGAGCTTCCCGTCGACTTCCGCCTGACGAAGGCATCGGTGGCGGAACAGCCGGTCGCGCTCGAAATGCTCGATGAGCTCGCGCAGCGTGCGCCGACGGTCGCGGAGCGAGCGAAGCACCTGAGCGCCGACAAAGGCTATGATGACGGGAAGATTATCATCAAGGCTCACGACGAACTCGGCATCGCCCCCATCATCGATATCCGGAACCTCTGGAAGGATGGCGAGCAGACGAAGATGGTGAACGGCAGCACGAATGTGGTGTACGACCACCGCGGGAACGTATCGTGCCTCTGTCCGAAGACGCTCACGCCGCACGCGATGTGTTACGGTGGCTACGAGCGCGATCGGGAGAGCCTAAAGTACCTCTGCCCGGCCCGCGCGAAGGGACTCAGCTGCGCCGGACAGGCCGAATGCACGACAGGGCGGCAGATCCGCATTCCACTCTCCGAGGATCGGAGGGTGTTCACGCCCGTAGCGCGGTCGAGCCATACGTGGGCACGTTTGTACGACATGCGGACCGCCGTGGAGCGGGTGAACTCGCGTATCGACGGAGCTTTCATGTTCGAGCACCACTACATCCGTGGAAAGGACAAAATGGAGGCCAGGGTGACGATAGCCTTCATTGTCATGCTGGCGATGGCGCTGGGGCGGATACGCCAAAACCAGCCGAGCTTGATGAGAAGCCTGGTCAAGCGCGCGGGCTGAGCCCCATTTTCATTCTTCTCACACGTTTCCAAGGGGGAGCTGTTTCCGCAGCCCCAGGCACTAGCCTGATATACCCCTTTAGTCAGCCGGTTCCGTCGAGGTTTGAGGGTGCATTGCCATAGATCATCTCTTCAAGCCGACATGGGCGGCCGCTGATCCGCGTCCCCCCGGCGGAAAGCCCGCCGAAAAGGGCTGACAGCGCAAATGCCTCTCGTATGGAAGCTCTTGACCGGGACAAAGGAACCGTGTAGGGTAAAAAAATCATGAAAAGACGGCCGACCTGCGGCTGCGCATCGCCCGGCGATGCGGCCGGAGCCGCTTCCTCACCCGCCTCTCGCATCTTTTCCCTTCTCCATCTCTCCGTACGCCTCATGACGATGTGACGCCCCGGGCGTCCATGAACTCCGGAGAATATCCGGTAGTCCGCTCCCGTCGACGCGGGACGGACGGCGCCCGGGCCTGAACCCCTTCCTCCACGTCGATCGACCGCACAGCACACATGAAAAGGGGAATACCCATGGAGTTTAGGGTCATAAGTCTAGGCAGCTCCGAGCTTGCCGGCATCGCGGAGGCCTCCCGCATTCTGAAGGTCTTATCTTCGTATACCGGCCCGCTCGTCGTCGTCGCATCGGCGCTCAAGGGAACGATCGAGACGCTGGGGGCCGCCGCAAGCCCGGTCGATTTTCGAACGGCGAATTCGCCGGTCTCGTCCCGGAGTCGTGCGGCGGAACACCTCGTGTCGATTCTGTACGAAAAGCATCTTGCGTTTTTGGCATCGCTCCAACCACAGCCGGAGGCGCTGCGTACCGCCTGCGATCGGCTATCCGACCTGCGGGAGGATCTGTCCCGCCTTCTCGGCGGCCCCCGGTCGCTTCCGGATTGCCGCGCCGGAATCCTGCGGCTGGGCGAGCGTCTCAGCGCGGTCTGTATCGTAGCCGCCTTTTCCCGCATCGACCGGAGCGCAACCCTCGTCGAGCCCGAGGACTTCGGTCGCGCCCTGCGGGAAGCCGGCGGGGCGGCGGACATCGGCGCTTCGATACCCGCCGTCCTGCGCGGCCGTTCCGCCGCGGTCATTCCGGAGTATTATGTGACGGAATCGAGCCGCATGACGGCGCTCGTCGACGGATGCGGCACCTGAGAGGAGAAGGACCATGGATGAAATGCGAAAAGGCGCAGGATGGCGCGACATCAGAAACTACCTCGGGCGGGACATGCTGCTCGCCGACGGTTCGACGGGGACGGCGCTGCAGGCCCTGATCCCGGAGGCCGCGGAGCGCGTGCCGCTGCTTCCCCTGGAACGACCCGACGTGATCGAAGCCCTGCACCGCGGCTATCTCGCGGCCGGTTCGGACATCGTGGAGACCGCCACCTTCACGGCGAGCGTCGAGGGCCTGGCCCGGTTCGCCGGAGGCGAGGACCCCTCCGCTTTCGCCTATCGCGTGAATCTCGCCGCCGCGAAGGCGGCGGTCCGCGCCGCGCGGGACGCGGAAGCCGGGGCGAAGAGACCCAAGTGGGTGGCCGGTTCGATCGGGCCCGGCGGCGGGCTGCCGTCGCTGGGCTTTTCGAGCTGGTCTGAGCTTCGCGATTCCTACCTGCCCCAGGCCCGCGGCCTCGCCGACGGCGGCGTGGATTTCGCTATCGTCGAGACTTGCCAGGATCCTCTTCAGGTAAAGGCCGCGTTGGCCGCTCTGGCTCATCCGAAGGGAGGACGCGGACTCAGGGCGATCGTATCGGCCACCGTCGAGTCGAGCGGCAGACTGCTGGCGGGGACATCGCCCGCGGCCTTCGCCGCCATCGTCGCGCCCTTCGAGCCGCTGGCCATCGGAATGAACTGCTCGGGCGGTCCCGACGAACTGGCTCTTCCCTTCGCGCAGCTGGCCCGGTACTCGCCGTTCCCGCTCTGTTTCATGCCCAACGCGGGGCTTCCGATCGAGGTGGAGGGTCGCACCGCTTGGCCCCTCGGCCCGGAGGATTTCGCCGCGAAAACCGAGGCCATAGCGCGGCGCCACGGCGTAGCCGTCGTCGGCGGATGCTGCGGCACGGGCGTCGAGCATATCCGCGCCCTCGCGGGGTGGCTCGCCGAAAGGCCGCGGCCGGAGGCGAGGCCTCCTCGCCGCTCTGTCCTGGCCTCGCTCTACGAGGCTCGGATCGTCGGCCCCGAGATATTCACGATCGGTGCCGGGGCCGACGTTTCGCGTTCGGCGCGCTTCGCCGCCCTGCTCGACGCGGAAGACTTCGATTCCATCGCGGACGCGGCCCTCGAAGCGGAATCCTCGGGCGTAAATGCGGTGTGTCTGCGTCTCGCGCGAGCCGGGAGGAACGAGGCCGAAGACCTGCGGCAGCTGGTTTCGCACATCGCCCCCCGCGCCAGATCGGCCCTCTGCCTCGACTCGGGCGATCTCGAAGCGGTGGCGGCCGCCCTGCCGTTTTTGAGCGGACGCGCCATAGTGCGCGCATTCGATCTCGAAGATCCTGCCCGATCTCGCCGCGTCTTCGAGCTGGCGCGCGAGCACGGGGCCGCCGTCGCCTGCGCTTCCGGCGGCCGGGCTCGACCCGCGGCGGAAACGGCGAAGGTCTGCTCGGTCCTGTATCGGACCGCGACGGAAGAATACGGTCTTCGTCCCGAGTCGCTGTTTTTCGAACTGCCCGCCTTTCCGGCCGCCGATGCCCCCGAAGGCGTCTTCATGGAGAGCCTCGAATCGATCGCGGCCCTCAAGGCCGCCTGCCCCGGTTCCCTCACCCTGCTCGATGTCGGTGCCGTATCCGCCGGCCTGCCGGACGCGGTCCGGCCCGCGGCCGGCACGGTCTTCATGCGGCTGGCAGCGGAGGCCGGCCTCGACGCGGTCATTCTCGGCCCGGAGGGGACCGCCGATCCGGCGTCGCTGCCGGAGGGACTGGAAGGGGCGGCTCGATCCCTCGTGCTCGAGAAAGGCGAGCAGCGGCGGAACGCGCTGCGCCTTCTGCGCGCTTGACTGTCCGGCTCGGCGGGAGTATAGGTCCGGGAATGACACGCAATGAGTACCGTCGCCGCCTCGGAAGCAAAAAGGTGGGGATCGCCGGGGCGGGCGGCCTGGGTTCCAACTGCGCCGTGGCGCTGGCGCGGGCCGGCATAGGCTGTCTTGTCATCGCGGACTTCGATAGAGTCAGTCGCGACAATCTGGACCGGCAGGCCTTCTTCCTGGACCAGGAGGGCATGTTCAAGGCGGAGGCCCTCGCCCAGAACATCGCGCGGATCGACCCCGGCGTGCGCGTCGAAGCGCACGTCCTCCGTCTGGACGCGGAGTCGTTGCCGAAGCTGTTTTCGGACTGCGATGCCGTGGTCGAGGCTTTCGACGCGGCCCGGGCCAAGCTCATGTTCATCGAGACTCTACTGGCCGCGCTGCCGGGGCGACCCCTCGTCTGCGCATCGGGGCTGGCGGGTTTCGGGCATTCGGAATCCTTTCGCGTGCGCCGTTCGGGCGCCCTCGCCCTCGTCGGGGACTTCGAGAGCGAGGTCGGTCCCGACAATCCGCCCATGGCCCCGCGCGTCGGCATCGTCGCGGCCATGGAGGCCGATCTCGTCCTGGAGGCACTGCTCGCATGAATGTCACGGTCAACGGCGAAGCTCGCCGTCTTCCCGAAGGTACGGCGACCGTCCGCGTCCTTCTGGGCGAGCTGCGCTACTCTTTCCCCCTCCTCATCGTCCGCGTCAACGGACGTCTAGTCGAGCGAGAGGCCTACGCCGAGACCCCCGTGGTCGAGGGCGACGATATCGATGTCTACCACCTGGTTTCGGGCGGATGACGCCGACATCGGCCCGATTTTCCGGCAGGCGCGCTTTGCTACTCCATTCGATGAAATAGGCCCTTATCCTACGCGCCCGACGGGAAGTCCGGGCTAGGCCTGGCAGACTCTGTTGCGCCCCTCTTCCTTGGCGCGGAAGAGGGCCCGATCCGCGGCCCCTATGAGCTCGTCGGGCGAGGACGCCGTCTCGGGACTCCAGGCTACGCCGAGACTGACGGTGATGGCGACGCGCTCGGGCGGATGGTCGCGCGACGTGCGAAACTCGAGCCAGAGCCCCTCGGCTTCGCTCCGAATCCGCTCTGCCAGCTCGAGCGCCCTTTCCTTTCCCGCCGCAGGGAGGAAAAAAGCGAACTCGTCGCCCGAGAGCCGGGCGGCTATCTCGCCCTCGCCGAGCAGCGCGCCGAAGGCGGTGGCCGCGCTGGAAATGACGGCGTCGCCGGCCTGCGGGCCGTACACCGCGTTGATGCCGCGAAAGCGGTCGATGTCGAGCATGATGAGGGCGCAGCGCCGCGAGGAGCTCGAGCCGCGCGAGAAGCGCAGGCGGATCGTCTCTTCCAGGAAACGCCGGTTGAAGAGGCCGGAGAGGTCGTCCGCGATTGCCCTGCGCCGCGCGGTCTCGCCCCAGCGGACGAGGCCGCCGAGGAAACCCGAGGCTTCGTCGAGCCAGGACACCATCACCCGGGCCATCGACGAGAGAAGCTTGACGCCGATGACGGGATGCTCCCACACCAGGCGGTAGAAATCGATCGCTTCGAGGACGAACAATTCCACGTCGTCCTTGGCGTAGCAGGTCGCCGAGCGCGGCTCGCTCTCGATGATCGCCATCTCGCCGAAAAGGCTGCCCGGGACATGCTCGTATATCTCGCGCCGGGTGCCGTCGGACTGCGTGACGTAGGAACCGACTTTGCCCGAACGGACGATGAAGAGCTCCTGCCCCGTTTCCCCTTCGCGGAAGACGATCTGTCCCGAGGGAATTCTGCGCGCTTCGAGGAAAGCCGAGACGGCATTGAGCTCGAGGCCGCTCATCCCCGAGAAAAGGGGGTGGGATTCGAGAAAATCGGTGACATGACTCATGTCGGCCGCCCCCCGCCTTTTCTGCGGACGCGGTATATCCGGTTGCCCCCGTCGCGCCAGGCCTTGGTGAGCACGCCGTATGCGTCGTCGACGAGGCTTTTCCACTCGGAGCAGTCGTCGGGCCAGAGGGCGACGGCCGCGCTCGCCGTGAAGCGGAAGCCCGAGTCCGCGATCGAGGGCACCTCGATCGCGCCGAGGCCCGCCGCGAGGCGACGCACGACGACGGCCGCTTCGTCCGGCGAGCTTCGCGGCAGGATCAGGGCGGTCTCGTTGCTGCGCAGGCGGAGCGCCCAGCCCCGCCCGAGTCGTTCGGTTTCCGCGACGAGAAGGCCGGCGACGAGCTCCATCGCCTCGTCTCCCGCCGCGTGCCCATGCGCGTCGTTGAGCTCCTTGAACCGATCGGGCTTGAGGAGAAGTATCGCCGTCGGAGGCTCGATCATGCGCGGAAGCTCCTCGTCGAGGAATACGCGCGACCAGAGCCCCGTGCCGGGATCGGTATAGATTTGGCGGCGGAGCTCGCGGAGCCAGGGCGCGTTCTCCGAAATGAGCAGCTGCGTGGAGCGAAGTCGGGACGAGATCATGGAGAGCGAGCGGAGGAGTATGCGCGCCGTCGTGTCGGGCTTTTCCTGCGCCAAATCTTCGAGGCCGTTGCCCTGGGAAGGGAAGGCGATGAGCCGAGCGGCGGTCTCCGCGCGGGCGCGGGCATCGAAGGCCGCCCCCACCGCAAAATCGAAATCGCCCAGGACATCGCCCGCAAGGTAGCGCGCGATTTCGCGTTCCTTGCCCCCCTCCTCGGTCCGGTAGATGCCCACCTCGCCGGCTTGGACTATGAAAAAACGCCGCGCCTTCTCTCCGGGACAGAAAAGCACCGAACCGGCTTCGAGCCTTATGGTCTCGCAGCGCTCCTCGACATAGGCCAGGTCGTCGTCGAGAAGATTGGAGAAGAGCTCGGCCCTGCGGAGGAGGCGGGAAATACCGGAGTTCGACTCTTCGTGCGGCATACCCTATAGACTATACGCCCGGCGACGACTTGTCGATGCTCGCGAAGGCGCCGGCGAAAAATCCCGCGACGGCACCGGTCGAACCGCGCTTCGACGCTTCCCGGAGCTCTCGGTTACAGCCCGACCCTCTTCATCCCCTCGGCGTTGTAGCGCGTCCCCGCGGCCGCGCCCGGAGGAAGGGCCCTGTCGAGCTCTTCGAGTTCTTCCCTGCCGAGGCTGATATCGACCGCGGCCAGGTTGTCCATAAGGTAGCGCTCGTGCCTCGTGCCCGGGATGGGAACTACGTCCTCGCCCCGCGACAGCACCCAGGCCAGGGCCAGCTGTGCGGCCGTGACCTTCTTCCGCGCCGCGATATCCTCGATGCGGCGCACCAGGCCGAGATTGTGCTCGAGGTTGGCCTCGCTCATGCGCGGATGCGCCTTGCGGAAATCGAGCCGGTCGAGACGGGCGGGTTCGCGGATCTTGCCCGTGAGGAAGCCCCGGCCGAGGGGGCTGTAGGCCACGAAGCCTATGCCGAGCTCTCTGCAGGCGGCGAGAACGCTTTCCTCGGGGTCTCTGGTCCACAGAGAATACTCCGACTGGAGGGCGGTGATCGGGTGCACCGCATGGGCCCTGCGGATGGTCGCGGGGCCTGCCTCGGAGAGGCCTAGGAATCGCACCTTGCCGGCCTTCACGAGCTCGGCCATCGCGCCGACCGTCTCCTCTATCGGGACTTCGGTGTCCACTCGGTGCTGATAGTAGAGGTCGATGTGATCCACGCCGAGTCGCTTGAGGCTCATGTCGCAGGCTGCCTTTACGTATTCGGGCCGGCCGTTGACGCCGAGCGAGGCGCCGTCGATGCGGCGCATGTTGCCGAACTTGGTCGCCAGAAACACCTTATTGCGATAGCCGTCCCGGAGGGCCTGGGCGAGAAGCATCTCGTTGTGGCCGACGCCGTACATGTCAGCCGTGTCGAGGAAATTCAGCCCCAGGTCCACGGCGCGCCGTATGAGCGCGACGGACGCCAGATCGTCGGAAGAACCGTAGAACTCCGACATGCCCATGCAGCCGAGTCCGACGGCTGATACCTCGGGGCCGTCGTGGCCGAGTCGTCGCTTTTTCATGAATACCTCCAGAAGCCGATTTTAGGGTTCACTGAATTTGAAAATCAGCTCTGTTTAAGATATCCAAATAAACGCTTCGCGTGGCCTCATGCACCGATCGGTATTCGGCGAGGGCGAGGCCGAGCTCATGGCTATTCTCCGGAAGGCGATTCCCGGAGTGACCATTACACCCGAGGCCGATTTCAAGGATGATGAATTCGTGAAGCCCGAGGACATTCCCTGGTTTCGCGAGATCAGGGATCATTGGCATCCCGGCGATCGAGAGCGGGAAGCGCTCCGTGGGCCCGCGGACGGCAAGGAAGCTCGCCTCCGCCCTCGGTATCGACTACCGAGAGCTGCTCTAATCCCGGCCGCAATTCAAGGTAGCTCTTACCGCTTCGCAGTTGGATCAACGAAGCGAGAGCATACTCTGCGTCCTGTCATACAAGCATGACGATTATGCCGAGGAAAGCCCAGTTCCGGCTTAGGCCGGAACCGGCTTCGAACCACGTCTTCCGGACGGCGGAACTCTAGGTTCGCAGTTTCGCCTCTATCCATAAGTTCAACATTTTTAAAGCTCTGTCTGATCGGCGAGTACGCCGATCAGGAGCGTAAGGAAATGGTTGGACTTGGTCGCCTTCGGCGACCTGCGCTACCGCCGTCCGGTTCCGGCTTTCGCCGGAACCAGCTTCGAACCACGTCTTCCGGATGGCGGAACTCTAGGTTCGCAGTTTCGCCTCTATCCATAAGTTCAACATTTTTAAAGCGCGGTCCGCCGTCCGGAAGACGGGGATGCCGAGGCGCTCGAATTCCTGGACCAGGGGGTCGTAGAGGGCGCCCACGTCGACGACGGCGACCCAGGGCTTGCTGTTCTCGGCCATGAGCTTGCCATAGCGGGCGGGCAGGGAGTCCGCTCGGGTCACGTCCTCGCCGTGGACGCCGGGGGCGGCCGCGAGGCTGTTCATCATGACAGTGAGCGGCACGTCGCCGACGATGCCGCAGTCGACGTTCGGATCCTCCATGACCGCGCGGAAGGCGGCGTCGTAGCCGCCGTCGCCCGCCATGGGAGTGAGGTCGATGGGGTTGTGGACGTCGACGATCTCGCTGATCCTCGCCTCGGCGAAGGCCCTCTCCAGCCTGGTTGCGGTGGGGGCGGCGAAGGTCGCGAGCCGGAGGGCGCCGAGGTTGTCGGCGAAGGCCACGCACTCGAAACCGGCGTTGGACACGGCGCCGAGGCGGCGGCCAGTCGCCCGCTTGCCGCTCAGGAAGGCGAAGGTCGTGAGCTCGTCGTCGAACTCGTCGAGGGTCTCGGCTACGATGACGCCGATCTGGCGCAGCAGGGATCGCGTCACGGGATAGTCGCCCGCGATGCTCGCCGTGTGGCTCGCGCTCGCCGCCGCGCCCGCGGCAGTGCGGCCCGCGCGGTAGAAAATGACGCTGCGACCGGAGTCGACGATCTTCTTGCAGGCGGCTAGAGTCTTTTCGCCGTCGAGAGGCTTGAATCCCTCGACGTAGACGGCGAAGAGCTCGAGCTCGCTGTCGTCGGCCAGGCGCTCGAGATAGTCGCCGATCGTGACGTCCATCTGGTTGCCGCAGGTGATCACGTACTTCGCGTTTATCAGGGGATGCTTCGATATGCGGCAGATGGCGAAGGCGCCGGACTGCGACACCACCGCGATCGGAGCGACGGCGCCCCTGGGCATGGGCAGCTTGTAGTCGGGAATGAACAGGGTGTTGTACTTGCCGGGGACCGAGCGCACACCGAGGCAGTTCCCGCCGTTGATGAGCGGACCGCCGCCGGAGGCGCCGCCCGAGCGCGAGCTTTCGAGGGCCGCGCGCATGCGCGCCACGATGTGCTCCGTGCCGGATTTTTCCTCGAGCCCGCCGGGAATGACGATGACGCTCTGGGCCCTGTCGGTCTCGGCTATCTCGGTGATGCACTGCGGAGCCTGGGAGGCCGGGATGACCAGGACGAAGAGATCGACCTTTTCCGGGAGCGAGGCGACGTCGGGCACGCAGCGGCAACCGTCTATCTCGGCGGAGCCGGCCTTGACCACGTAGAGCCGCTTCGGGTCGAAGCCGTTTTCGAGGAGGTTGCGCAGGATGATCCGGCCGTTGTTCATGCCCTTTTCGGAGACGCCTATCACGGCGGCGCTCTCGGGCCTGAGCAGCCGGTCTATCTTGGCGAGGGGGCGGCGGAGCTGCTTGAGGTTGACGACCCTGCCGCCCTGGACGCCGAGCTCGCCTTCGCTCCCAGCGCCCGTAGCAGCACCGCCGGGCTCGCCCACCTTGACGAGAACGTCGAGGGCGACGAGCCGCGCGGTCCCCTCGGAGGCTTTGCCCGCTATGACGAAGGGGTTGACCTCGAACTCGAGGACGCCCATCGCGGAGAGGGCGGGAGCGGCCTTCACGAATACGTCGACGACATCGACGATGCGCGAAGCCTCGATCGCGCTCTTGGTGTTGCGTAGTCCGCCCGAGACCAGGGTGGTGACCGCGTTGCGCAACAGCTCACGCTCGAGGAGGGCGCGGTCCGCGACGGCGGGAGAGAAGAAGACGTTGGCCGCCCCCGGCTTGAAGGTCGAGGCCAGGAACTCGGTGTAGATGCCGCCGGGGCCGAAGGAGACGACGGGGCCGAAGTCCTTCGCGAAGCGGAAGCCGACGATCATCTCGTGGCCCAGCCGCGGCTCGTAGGGCATGAACTCGTTCACCGTGTAGCCGTCGACCCGCTCCTTCGTGAACTTCCTCTCCATGACGGCCATCGCGGCGCGGATGTCCTCGGTAGTGTTGGGCACGATGGCCACTCCGCCGACCTCGGTCTTGTGCAGGATCTCCGGGCTGATGACCTTGACGACCGCCCGCTCTCCCGGGAAGAGCTCGAGGCCCGGAACTTTCGAGGAGCCTTCGACGAAATGGTGGCGCGGCGCCTCCAATCCCATGGCGGCCAGGAGGCCCAGGCCCTCCACCTCGGTGAGCGCGTCCCGCCCCTCGGAACGGACGCGTCGCACGATATCACTGATTCGTTTTTCGTCCATGCTCGAATGCCTTCAGGTTCGCGGCCACGACGGCCTCGCCCTTGCGGGCGAAGGTGTCGGCAATGGCCTTTTCGATGCTCGCGACCTCGAGGGGAAGGAGCTTTGCGGCCGCTCCCACGAGGACCATGTTGGCCGCGCGGGCGTTGCCCGCCTCGCGGGCCATGGCGTCGGCGTCGATGAGGAGCGCATCGGGAAGAGTCCTGATCTCGCCGTACACGGACTCGATGTCCGGGTAGTTCGGGATGTTCTTGATGGGCGCGGTCGCGGCGACTACCCGGCCCGTCTTGGCGAGCCAGGGCAGATAGCGGAGGGCCTCGAGGGGCTCGAAGGCGAGAATGAGCCGGGCGCTGCCCCTGGGGATGAGGGGGCTCGCGATGGGCGCGTCGGAGATGCGCAGGTGGGCGAGCACCTCGCCGCCGCGCTGGGCCATGCCGTGGACCTCCGACTGCTTGACCTGGAGTCCCTGGGCCATCGCGGCCCGGGCTATGACGACCGAGACGGAGATGCCTCCCTGGCCGCCGACTCCGCAGAGGATGATGTCGTACTTCATGCCTTCCTCGCTTTCTTCAGGTACTCGAGGCACTCGCGGAACGCGATGACGACCGACACTCCCTCGTAAGCCAGCTCGCGCTTCATGAGCTCGACGTTGGCGGCGTGATCGGCGCGGTGGGCGCGCACGACGTGCACGTGGTCCGGATGCACGCCGACCGCGAGGGCTATGGCCTTGAGTTTTTCCGAGGGCATGATGGTCGGCTGCGCGCCCGTCATCGCGGTGGTGCCGTTGTCGACGATCATGAACTTGACGTTGGTATTGTGCGACACCGCGTCGACCAGGTTCGGTATGCCCGAGTGGAAGAAGGTCGAGTCGCCGATGACGCCCACCGCCGGCGTGAGGCCCGCCTCGGCCGCGCCGCGCGCCATGCCGAGCGAGGCTCCCATCTCGACGACCGTCTCGACCGCCTTGTAGGGCGGAAGGGCGCCGAGCGTGTAGCAGCCGATGTCGCTGTTGACCGTATGGAGCGGATAGCCCTGGAGAGCTTCCTTCAGAAAGGCGAGAGAGTCGCCGTGGGGGCAGCCCTGGCAGAGCTGGGGCGGGCGGCCCGGGATGGCGAGGCGGCAGGCCTGTCCCTCGCGGGCGGCCAGGCCGAGGGCGGGGCGGATGTTGTCGGGGTCGAGCTCGCCCGTGACCGGCACCTCGCCCGACTCCTTGCCGGCTATCGAGAGGCCCGGGATGCCGACGCCGCGCAGCATGCGCTCGACGAAGGGGTAGCCGTCCTCCAAAACCACGATCCTCGAAACGCCGGAGGCGAACTCCCGAATTTTGGCATAGGGCAGGGGATAGCGGCCGATGTGGAGGTGGCTGGGCTTCTCTTCCATGTCGGCCAGGTTCTCGCGGTAGTACAGCAAGGCTACGCCGGTCGTGATGACACCCAGCTTTTTCGAGCCGGGCTCCATGCGGGCCGCGGCTTCCGATTCCGCGCGGAGAGCCTCGTACTTGCCGACCAGATTCTTCCAGAGCCCCATGGCCACCGCGGGCATGAGGAGCCAGCCTTTGGTGTCGGTGACCTTGGAGACGGGATTCTGTGCCTTCGGCTCGGTGGGCTCGACGGCCGCGCGGCTGTGGGCGAGGCGGGTGGTGACTCGAATGAGCACCGGACTCGACACGCGTTCCGAGAGTTCGAAGGCTTCGCGAGTCATGTCGTAGGCCTCCTGCTGGTCGGAGGGTTCGAAGCAGGGCACGCGGGCAAACTCGGCCACCCAGCGGGAGTCCTGTTCGTCCTGCGAGGAGTGCATGCCCGGATCGTCCGCGACGATGACGACGAGTCCGCCTTTTATCTTGACCAGGGCCGAGTTGATAAAGGGATCGGCCGCCACGTTGAGGCCGACGTGCTTCATGGACACCGTGGTTCTGCGGCCCGCGTACGAAGCGCCCAGGGCCGACTCGTACGCGGTCTTCTCGTTCGAGCACCATTGCGCGACTATGCCTCCCTTGCGGGAAACATAGTCCTGATAGTACTCCATGATTTCGGTCGAGGGCGTGCCGGGGTAGGCGAAGGCCGCCGACAGGCCCGCGTGGATGGCTCCGAGCGCGATCGCCTCGTTGCCCATCAATGTTTCGAATCCCATCTGTACCTCCCGATTGCTGTATAGACATCAAGTGTGGACATCCTACATTCTAATAACTGCTCCTCTTGCGGGGCCCCGCTCGACTACCGTGGGCCTCGCTTGGTCCTCGGCGATCGTGTCCGATCGCCTGCAGAATCGCTCGGCCCGTGTTCGTCGGCGCCCCGCAAGAGGTGCAGAATTTGAAAGAACAATCGCACTCGATACCCAGCCAGGCATCTGTACGATTGCGGCGCGCGTTCGTCGGCGGGGCCGTGGGGCTGAGACTCGCCCGAGGGGGAGACTTCCCCCCTCAACAACCCCGATTCTTCCCACGCCGGGCGTCGTTTCCAACACTATCTCCGTGCCTCTGTGGCTCTTTTGCTACCAGTCCCCGCCTGCAACTTAGAAGTACAGCTCGTACTCCTGGGGCACGGGGGCGTTGTAGACGTACTCGGCTTCCTTTTCCTTGAGGGCGATCCAGCCCTCGATGAGCTCTTCGGGGAAGACGGAGAGAAGGTAGTCGTTGTCTTTGCGCAGTCCGCGCAGGACGTGGTAGAGGCCGGTGGGGAAGGTGTTCTTGGACGTTTCCCTGGGGACATTGTAGCCTTTGGCGACGGGGTCGAGTCTGCGCCCGATGCCGTCGAGGCCGGCGAGCAGCATGGCCGCGAGGAAGTAGTAGACGTTGGCCGTGGCGTCGCCGGTGCGGAACTCGATTCGGGCCTCGCCCTTCTTGAGGTAGCCGGGAATGCGGACCGCTGCGGCGCGGGAGCCCTGGGCGAAGGTGGCGCTCACCGGGGCCTCGTAGCCGGGCACGAGGCGGCGGTAGGAGTTGGTGCTCGGGTTGGACCAGGCGAGGAGGGAGCCCGAGAGGGCGTGCTCGAGGATGCCGGCGGTGTAGGCCAATCCGGCGGTCGAAAGGCCGTAGAGACCTTCGCCGGGGAAGATGGAAGAGCCCGACTTCTCGATGTACTGGTGGACATGCATGCCGGAGCCGGCGATTTTGTACATGGGCTTGGGCATGAAGGTGACAAAGAGACCGAGCTCGGCGGCGCAGGTCTTGATGATCCACTTGGAGAGCGCGACGGCGTCCGCCGCGTCGGGCAGGGATATGAAGTTGAGCTCGATCTCGAGCTGGGCGGCCGCGACTTCGTGATGGTGATACTTGACCGGGATGCCGGCGGCCTCCATGGCCTGGACCGCCTTGTTGCGCAGAAGGTTGTAGCGGTCGTCGGGCCCGAGGCGGTGGTAGCCCTTGGAGAGCCCGAAGCGCGGAATGTCTTCGTATCCCTCGCCGATGCCCTCGGAGCTTTCGACGAAGTAATAGGATTGGCCGACCGTAGTGGAGTAGCGGACATCGTCGAATACGTAGAACTCCAGCTCGACGAGCATCTTGGCCTCGTCGCCCACCCCGCTCGACTTGAGCCGATCGAGGGCTTTGCGCGCGACGGTTCGCGGGTACTGATCGAAGCTCTGGCCGCCGGTGGTCCAGACATCGCAGAATGCGTGCAGGATGCGGAAGCCGTCCTTCTCCTCGACGAAGGCGCCCGCGAGGTCGGGGACGGCCACCATGTCGCTCGCATGGACCTTGGCGAAGCCGAAATTGGAGGCGTCGAAGCCGATGCCGTTCTTGAGCACCTTGTCCGTCACGTAGCTTTTGGGGAGAGAGACGGAGTGAACCTGGCCCACGAAATCGACGACGAGAAGGCTCAGGTAATCGACGGAGGACAGATCGCCCGAGTACCTGGACAGCTGCATGGTGACTCCTTACGTGCGTATAGGTTGTGATTGAGGAAGTGCGGTCATACTAACCCGATTCCGGTCAGCTCGCAAGATGCGAAACGATGGTTTCACTATGCAAAACGGCGCGGGCCTGGCGATCGGCGACATCGGGCGGCCGCGCCCTGCCGCGGTCGGCCGTCCTCCAGGTCTTGTGCCTCCGCTTCGGTGGGTGCATAGTTGGATTCATACATTAATAGCGGAGTCCACGATGAAGATTCGCCTTCCATCGCCGATCCTCGTCCTTATCCTCTGCGTCACGGGATTTCGAACTCAGGGTCTTTCGCAGACCTCGGCCCCGAGTCCCGACGGATCGCAAGCCTCGGCCACGGGCTCGCCGCGTCCCCGGGTGGCTCTCGTTCTCTCCGGGGGCGCGGCTCTCGGGATCTCGCATATCGGCGTCATCGAAGAGATCGAGCGGGCCGGCATTCCGATCGACATGGTGCTCGGAACGAGCATGGGCGCCATCGCCGGAGGGCTCTACGCCGCCGGCTATTCGCCCGAACAATTGGGAAAGATAGTCGAGGACATCGATTGGAGCGAGGTGTTCAACGAGCGGCGAGACAGTCCGGGCGACCGATACTATCAACTGCTGGAGCACGAATATCCTCTGCGGATCGGCTTCGACGCGCACGGTTTCGACGCGAGTCAGGGGCTGCTGAGGGGGCAGAACGTTCTGACTCTCCTGACCGAGCTCACGCTCCACGACCTGACCGTGCGCGACTTCGACAGGCTGCCCGTACCCTACAGGGCGGTCGCCGCCGATATCCTCACCGGTGACAAGGTTGTCTTCTCCTCGGGCTCGCTGGCCGAAGCCATGCGCGCGAGCATGTCGATACCCGGACTCTTCCGCCCCTACGAGTACGAGGGGCGGTCGCTCGTCGACGGCGGCATCGTGGACAACATGCCCGTGGATGTCGCGAGGGAAATGGGCGCCGATATCGTGATCGCCGTGGAATCGCGTACGCCGCTCGCGACGAAGGCCGCCGATCTCAGGTCCGCCATATCGATCACCTCGCAGGCCCTCGACCTTATAATGGAAGAGAATATGCGCCAGTCGGAGAAGGATGCCGATCTTCTCATCGTGCCCGACCTGCACGGCTTTACCGCCGCGAGCTATGGAGACGCCGGGAAACTCATCGAGCGCGGGCGCGAGGCCGGCGAGCGGGCGATGCCCGAGCTTCGCGCCCTCGCCGAAAGGATAGCCGCGCGGCGAGCTCTCGTAAGGCCCGAGGATCAGGCGAACAGACGCGCCTACCGGGAGCCTCCGATCATCGAACGGCTCATCGTCGAGGGGGCGGGGCCCGGGGAGGAGATCATCGCGCGCGCGGCTTTCGCGTCCATTGTGGGCAAGCGGGCTGATCGCCTCAAGGTCAAGGCGGCCATCGACGGTCTTTTCGCCTCGGGACGTTTCGACTTCGTGAAGTTCGACCTTCTGCCCGGCTCCGGCAGCGACGAGGCGACGGCCGTTCTCAGTCTCGTGCCGGAGTCGCTGCCGAACGACATGCTCCTTCTGGGCGGAGATTTCCGCACCGTGGTATCGCCCCTGAGCGGCACGGAAGCCTTCATTTCACCCGCCGTGCTGGCGCGCAATCTGAGCGGGAAGGGCTCGGCTCTCTTTGTCGAGAGCAGCTTCATCGGGCAAACCGAAGCGTACGCCGAATATCTGCAGCCTCTGGGAGGTATCGCGATCAAGCCCTTCGGGCGATATCAGGCGCAGAACGATTCCTACACGATAGGCGAGAATCTGTCCGTCGATTCGAGCTATCGGAGCCTCGGCGGCGGCGCATGGGTCGGGACGACATTTTCGCGTCAAACCGATCTCCGCGCGCTCTGGTCCTTCGAAAATCTTCTGTACGTGGGAGGGCAGGCCGATCTGGCCGCGCTGGGGCTCGAGTTTCAAATCGACACCAGGCGCGTGACCATCTTCCCGGAGCGCGGTTTTTTCGCCGATGCCATGGGACGCTGGGCCGATCCTGCCTTCGGAGGGCAGCTTGCCTTCGTCACGGCGGAATGCGAGATGGGGGGAGCGATCCCGCTTTCGAACAGCCTGAGCCTGGGCATCGACGGCTACGTGGGCACCGACTTCCGAGGCTTCCTGCCGGTGGGCGAGGGTCTGCCCCCGGAGCAGTACTTCAGCCTGCGGCGTTCGGGAATATTCTACGGCCTGGAACCGGAGCCCGGCTACGACATCGGCGAGAGCGTCGCGGCGCTGGGGCTCGAGACGCGCGAGCATATCGGAGAGCTCAACGAGGTGCTCGGCGGCGATCTATTCCTCTTGGAGAATATCTCGGCCGGCATCGTCCGGGTCGAGGGCGATCCCGCGATGGACTTTCTGCCGCTGTGCCTCGACGCCGCGATCGGGGTCGGAGCCCGGCTCTCGTCCAACTTCGGCATTCTCCTCGCCATGAGCGCCGTCTCCGACGGCAACCCCGCCGCCGCGTTTCGCCCGGCTTTGACCATCGAGCTCGGCAGCTTCTCCGCGGCCCTGGACAACCGCCGCTGAGCAGACCGTGGCGGGGAATTGACGCGCGGGCCCATGCGAGGGTATTAAGGAGCTTCATTTATTTCGGAACGCCGGTATGCCCGGATGGTGGAATTGGCAGACACGCTAGATTCAGGTTCTAGTGCCGTCACTGGCTTGGGGGTTCAAGTCCCCCTCCGGGCAAACGAAAAGGCTGCGCTTCGTGCGTAGCCTTTTCGTTTGGGGCCCTGGAGGGGGACTTGAACCGAGGCGCCCGCGGCGCATTAGCGCCGGAAGGCGCGCAGGATGCGCGCCGCCAGCCGACTTTTGCAAGAGCCTCGAGTGCCAAAAATCTCGTGGGATCGGCTTTGATCCTGTTGTAAAACAACCAGTTTGTCGTATAATCGACGACATAGTGGCTGAAATACGACATCTCGCCGAGCTAGGACCTGAGCTTGACCTTCTAGCCCTCGCCGGCCTATTCGGCGAAGGCCCGGGTCTCCGCAATAGAATTAGCCACCTCATGAAGTCGGGCGACCTCATCGGTATCGCGCCGGGAGTCTACGCAACCGCATCCGAGTTCCGCAGGCGGCCGCTTTCTCTCGAGGTCCTCGCGAACATGATCTTCGGGCCATCGTACCTGTCCCTCGAGCACGTGCTCGCCAAGGAAGGCCTCATCCCCGAAGCGACGCGAGCGATCACCTCGGCCACGCCCACGCGCAACAAGGACTTCGATACGCCTCTGGGGCGCTTCTCCTATCGTTACCTTCCGCCATCGGTTTTCGGCTTCGGCTGGACTAGGGCCGACCTCGACGATGGTTCTGGCTACTTCGTTGCCACACCCGAGAAGGCCCTCCTCGACTGGCTCTATCGTTCGGGCGCGGTACGTTCGATAAAGGTCCTGGAGGAGCGACTTTTCGAGGACCTCCGTCTCGACTCCGACGCACTGATGACCCTCAATCGTGACCGCCTAACCGCATACGCCCGCGCCATGCCCGGCGAGACCTTTCGGGTCCACTTCATGAAGCTGCTCGGGAGAGCTTATGCATGATGCTATCCTCGCGATGATCGAGCGCAGGCGCCCCGAGGGACCTGGAGACTGGGACCGCGCCCTCCGCGAGGTCCTCCAGGAGGCTGCCCTCGCGGGGCTGTGGCGTAGGGGGTTTTTTGGTAAGGCCGCCTTCTACGGCGGCACGGCGCTCAGGCTTTTCCACGGTCTCGACCGCTTTTCTGAGGATCTCGACTTTACTCTCATCGAGCCCGATCAAGCTTGGAACCTCGAGGAACGCCTACCGGGCCTTAAGGAAGAGATCGAGGCCTTCGGTTTCTCGGTCGAGGTCGAGGCAAAGAGTCGTGCCAACGTCGAGTCTGTCTTTCTCAAGGCGAACACTAAGATCCACCTCGTGCGTATCGAGGAGCCGCGGGAGGTCGCCGGGCAGGCGCAAAGTAACCGCCTTCTGAAGGTAAAGCTCGAAGTCGACACTGATCCACCTGGGGGCATCAAGTCTGAGGTGAAAACTCTCCTCGAGCCTTTCCCCATCTCGGTCCGCCTGGTGACGCCGAGCTGTCTCTTCGCGGGGAAGCTGCACGCCTGCATCTGCCGATCGTGGAGGGATAGAGTGAAGGGTCGTGACTGGTACGACTTCCTCTTTTTCATCGCCCGCGGCGTCCCCGCTGACCTGGCGCACTTTGAGGCACGCCTCCGGCAGAGCGGGCACTGGAAAGAGGAACGGACCCTGGCGGTCGAGGACGCCCGGGGCTTGTTGGCTTCGCGCATCGCGTCGATCAACTGGAATAAGGCGGCTGAAGACGCCGCACCCTTCGTGCGCGATCCGCGTTCGCTGGAGCTGTGGGGAAAGGCACTCTTCGACGAGGCGGCAGCTAGGATCGCTTGGGGATAGCCCTTTGGAGCCGCTTCAGGAGGCGCAGGCTCGGGACCGGCACGTCGGCGCCGTCTGGTCCCTCTCCGAGCTGGGCCTGGGTGAGGCCCCTTTCTGGCCGGGTCTCGGAGACCCGGCGCCCCAGCCTCCGGCTATCCTCCCTCATGATGGAGGGGCAGGAGCCTGTGCTCCTCGTCCACGGGCCGATCGAGGCTTCTGATCTCGCTGATGTCGTCCCTCCTACCTAGCTCAACTCGCCCAGCTCCAGGAGCGCCTGACTAAGGCCGCGCATAGGCGAGCTCATCATTTTAGACGGGGTCGACTAGGGCCTTGTTCTTTCGTACCTTTTGAGATACCCTATTGAATAGGGTAAGAGATAAATAATTATGAAACGTACTTTTATTGAGACGAACGAGTTTCATCGGGTGGTCTGAGGACGATCTATATAGATATGCATGCCTCAGATCAAATTTACCTGGTGACCGTTTTTGGAAAGGACGAGAAGGATGATTTGAGTGCTGCTGACAAGAAGGCGATTAAGGCTTTTGTGAAAGGAGTATAATCGATATTTGCTGGTTTTCAACTAGTTAGGAGTTTTATATGAGCGAAGCTTTTGAGAGTATTATGCGCGGTCTGGCTGAGGTTAAGGCTCATCGCGAAGGGAAGCTCAAGCTAAAGACGACTACCATCGAGATTGCTCCTCTTCCTCACTGTGACGCTAAGACTGTAAAGCAGCTTCGGGCGGAGCTCGGGCTTTCCCAGTCGATCTTCGCTACTGCCCTCGGGGTTTCCAAGAAGACGATCGAGGCCTGGGAGTCCGGCCACAACGTCCCCAGCGGCAGCGCGTGCCGACTCCTTGAGGTCATTGGGAAGGACATGGACCTCCTCAAGCGGGAGAAGATTGTCGTCTACCACGCTCCGGCCGCCGGGGTTCAGCCTGCCAAGGCAAAGGCCAGTAAGCCACGGGCTCCCAAAGCTCCGGCTTCAAAGCCGCGGTCGTCCAAGGCGGCTCTCCCGCACTAACTTGATGGCGTAGGTTTAGTTCAAGTGGAGCAGGGGGAGGCGCCGATGGCGATGCACATGGGCGCTCCAGCGGGAAGGAACCTCGATAAACCTCGTCCTAATTGTGTCGCCTTCTTTAGTCGTCGGTCCCTTCCGGGCAAACTCCCTGCGATGCGGTTTTTTATCCGAGGCTCCTATAAAATGCAGACGCATTATGCAAGAGCTACCAAAACCTGCTCATGCTATAATGACTTACGGTGGACCAACATCCGGCTCGGGATGAGCCGATCCTTGAGATGGGCCTTCGCCCCTTCCACCAATTGCGACAGAGAATTTTATCGATTGCCGAGGAGATTTTTATCGATGAAATTTAAGATTTTTATCGATTGTTTTTGAGATCTCCGCCGATGCGATCTCGAATATTCCAGGAAGAAAGCCAAGATCCACCGCCTCTCAAGACACAGAGGAGACGACGAGAAAGGCCATCGGGGAGCTTCGTCGCCAGGGGTATTCCCGGTAATTCTCAATAGATGGAGGCTTTTTCAAAAGTCGGACGACTTTTGAAAAAGCTACCTTAAATTGCGGCATTTGCGTACGGTTTCGAAGAAACCGGAGCAAATGCGAAGCCAATTTCAAAACTGACCGAGTTTTGAAATTGGCTCGATGAACTGCTTCCTTGACGCTTTCTCAAGGCTCAAACATACTTGCCGGAGTCATCAAATAAGGAGCCGCAATGGCGGGATTGGCACACATTGGCGTGGGTTTCGCCATTTCCTTGCTTGCCCCTGAGGCCCCTGTTCTCGGTGTCGTAGCGGCGGCGGAAGCTCTCGACCTGCTCTGCATTCCTGCCGCATTATGCCGGAGAGGGAGTGCTTTCGTGCTTGCGACGACGCATAGTCTCCCGGCTTCTATTATCTGGTCGGGCGTCGCGATGGGTGTCGCTGCTCTTGCACATGCCGATCTTCGGACCATCTTGGTCATCGGGCTCGCCGTCTTCAGTCACTGGATCCTTGATTTCATCACCCATCCGATGGGAGCCATCATGGGTCCGAAACCACGTAGGCCACAACCGCCCGACCTTCCCCTTGGTTTTTCGCCCGCATCGAAAAAAATTGGACTCGGTCTGTATAATTACTCGTTCCCCGTTTCGGTGGTCTTCGATCTTGGTGTGACTGTACTCGGGGCTGCGGCGTACTTCCTTCGCTGGGTTAGGTAACTCGCTGTCCCCCCAGTGCAGATGCACCCGGAGGACGCTGTCGCGAGCGTGTCGTACCATGAATTGGCGCCTAATGCTCGGACGCCCGCCAATTCCCTCTGCGCCAACCTGTTCGAAAGGCATAATCCTTTCCTCCGCTCCATCGTCCGCAGGACGCGCTCATACCTTGAGACAACTATCGATCCCGCCACCGGCGAGCCCTTCCTGAAACCCGTGGGCGTCGAGCTTTTCGGTGAGGAAGATCCTGTCTTCCTTATCCGAATACCTCGCCGACGCCTACCGCTACGCCGAAGAGTTCTGCCAGCTAGTAGCCAAGCGCGTCCGGACGGCAGGATTCTTCAAGACCCTCCTCCTCAGGCGTATCGGCAGCTCAATGGAGGCGGGCCGCTCGACCGTGCGAAAGATGCTTACCGAATGGGATCGGGTCGATACTCAATATTCTCTTGCTGAAGACGACGAAGACGAAGTCGACGACGAGCACGACGAAGCCGCTGATGACGATCTCCATGCCGCTCCTACTGAGCTACGCATGCTGACCCCTCAGGAGACTGAATTGCTCGAGTCCTGCATGAACGCATTGGAAACCAATGAGCAGGAAGATCCAAAATGGAAGGTCATACTCCATTACGTCCGCGACGAGGGCTGGGCCGAGGATGGCTGCATCCTGTTTTCGCAGTATTAGGATACGGCATCGTGGGTGGCCCGGAATCTCACACGAGAGTTCCCTGACAAGACTGCCGCCACCTATGCCGGTTTTGGCAAATCCGCAATCTTTGAGAAGGGCCGCTTTGTCAAGAAAGAGCGCGAGCATATCAAGAAGCTCGGCAAGGCTGAGGAAGCAAGGACTCGCATCGGCGAGATTGCCTATAAGCTATAAGCATCCTTTTGACGATCGCTACGGCCGCATCGAGCAATCCGATGGCTGGGAAGCTTGCGCTAATGTCGTATCGAGCATCGACCGGGTCTCGAGGCTGAGGAACGGCTGGGCGAAGTAGATGTGAGAGAGATTCGGGGACAACTCAAGGCGTCTGTAGCTCAGTAACAGATCTCCATTGAGCCTCTCCACGGACGACCTCCTCGAACTTCTCAGGGACATGGGCGACGACAAGGACGCCCACGCTTTCAAAACGCTCTCCTTCGCAGAGGATGAGGACAAAGCCTTTGAGGAAACGGCGGCAGAAGAGTTTAAAACATGATTGATAGATTTAGAATCTTATGTTATTGTATTAATCATGTTTGACAAATCCAAGCTGCCGGTCAATATCCCTCGCCCCGACTATATCGAGAGGGTGAGTCCCTTTATTGGGAAAGGACTGATCAAAGTCCTGACCGGGCAAAGGCGGGTTGGCAAAAGCTTTATTTTGTACCAGCTGATAGACGAGATCCAGAGGCGCGAAGCTCAGACTGAAATCCTCTACATCAACAAAGAGCTCCACGAGTTCCGCGACCTTCGCGACGAAGACGAGCTCTATGAGTACGTCTCCGGACGCCTCAAGAGCGGCTCGCCCAACGCCCTCTTCATCGACGAGATCCAGGAGATCAAGGGCTTCGAAAACGCCCTGCGCAGCCTCCTGGCCGAAGGGAACTGCGACATCTACTGCACCGGGAGCAATGCCGAGCTCCTGTCCGGCGAGCTCGCCACCTTCCTCGCGGGCAGGCACGTGGAGATCCAGGTCCACCCCTTGAGCTACGGCGAATTCCTCCGCTTCCATAGCCTTACGGACTCGCGAGAAAGCGTACAAAGCTACATGCGATTCGGGGGTCTTCCCTATCTGTCCGCGATTGGCCTCTCCGAGGCTACCGCCTTCGAATACCTCGACAATGTCCATGCCTCGATCCTTTTGCGAGACGTCGTCGCGCGCGAGAAGATCCGGAATGTGGCTTTCCTCGAGATCCTCCTCGACTACATCGCGGACAACGTGGGCAACCTCTTTTCGGCCAACAACATTTCAAGGTACCTAAAGTCCCAACGCATCGCCATGCCCGTCCCCACTATCCTGAGCTACCTCACTGCCCTGCAGAAAGCCTTCATCGTCCGCAAGGCCAGGCGGGCGGACGTGAAGGGCCTGAAGATTTTCGAGGTGGGCGAGAAGTATTACTTCGAGGACCTGGGCCTTCGAAACGCTGTGCGGGGCCGAACCAGTCCGCTGGAGCTAGGCAAGCTCGTGGAGAATGCTGTCTTCCTGCGCCTCGTGGAGAGCGGCTACAGCGTCAACGTGGGCTGGCTCGACGGAGCCGAAATCGACTTCGTGGCCGAAAAGGCCGGCCAGAGGCTCTACGTCCAAGCGGCCTACCTCATCGCCGATGAAGAGACTGCCGCTCGGGAGTTCGGCAACTTGGAAAGGATCGATGACAATTACCCCAAGTACGTCGTCAGCATGGACGAGACGATCGGAAAGACCGACCGCAGGGGAATCAGGCAGATGAACCTGCGCGAGTTCCTCCTGGCCGATCTCGAGAATCGATAGGAGGCGCAGCATGGTAGAAAAAATATAACTGCCAAAACAACCACGTCTTTCCGGTCGTGTCCTGAAGCGCGATGGTATACCCTGGAGGGTATCACCATGCGAGGGTCACAAGACGAGTGGGGAGAATTGTTGCGAACTACAGGCAAGCGGAGAATCGGTTAGGCGATATAGCCAGGGAACTGGTATACAAGCCGATGTTATGCCGAAAATAGGCGCCGTTTGTGAACTTGCCCGATATCAAGTCCCGACAGGAGCCACCCAGTTGCTCTCCTGTTATGGCCTAGGCTTCACTCTCGCTCTTCGGCCAATATCACCCAATCGTCCATGCAGTTTACAGAAGTCTCAAGCCAAATAATCATGTCAATTCCAATCATACCGGGGTCGTTTATCGGCAACCATCATTGAACTTTACCGTACCATCCTTTCTAATGGGCGCAAGGAGATTCACGATCTGCCTGAGTGGGGTGAATGGAATCCATAGCGAAGCGCCTCGTCCGCAATCCTGCGATAGCTTGCTCTCAGCGATGCATATTTAGAAGACTGGTCATAACCGGAAGCATCCCTGTCGAACTCTGCTTTAGATAGTTCCTTGCTTTCATCCTTTACGGTCATACATACTCCAATATTAGTCCGATATTTTCCGCATGACCCTATGGCCATACCGTCTTCCATCAAGTCGAGACATATCTACGCTTCGGCCCGAGCTATGAGCGCTTGAGCAAGAACCAGGGTCGAGTCGATCTTCGGGACGCCCAGATCAATGGGACGCATCGCGAGTGGAATTTCAGTGCATCCCATGATGACCGCTTCGGCCCCCCTTGCGACGAGACCTTTGCCCGCGTTGGTCAAAATCTCCACGGCTTCCTTCAAAATCGGGTTGGGATGATTCTTGATTCCGTATGCCGGGTCGTAGATCGACGAGTGTACCAACTCCTGCTCCTCGAGGTCCGGGTTCAACACCTCGACGTCGCCCAAGGAGGCAAAGGTCGACTGGTAGACTCCGCTCGAGTAGGTGCCGCGCGTTGCAAGCAGGCCGACACGCCTGATCCCCGGCACCATTCTCTTCGTGAATCGAGCGGTCTCTTCGACCATATTGACGAGCGTGATGGGCAGCCTATTTTCCCGCACCCGAGTCAGTATGACGTCGTAGATCGGCGCGCAATGCGAGGTATTGCACGGAATACCGATCACCCGGGCTCCGATTGTGTACAGTTTCTCGACGACCTCGTAGATGGCCCCGCCGGGGTTCTCGTGGCACTCCGGATGAAGCAGATACTCGGTCCGGTCTCCGATGAGAGACGAGCAGGAGAGCAGGTAGACCTGAAAGTGATCCTGCTCTCTCTTCACAGGCGTGCAGGCGAAGATCTTCTGGTTCAGATCGAGGCCCGCATAGGGCCCGACGCCACCGACAATTCCGATTGCCTTGCGTGCGTCATTTTTCATGGTAAACGAACACTCCGTTCCAGTCCGCGGCGGGCTTGTCGCGCACGAACTGCGCACATCGCTCGGAGATAATCGTCAACGGCCGATCGCCGGGATGCAGAGCGATCGCCCTCGGGATGATGTTCATGCATTCCTGGAACTGCCCGGCAAGGTAGAGATGCACCGCGTCGTTCGCCGACTGCACGAAGGCCAAGGTCTCGGCGTCGACGCTGTCGGCGGCGCCGACGAGTTCGTAGATATCGATCCCCGCCGTCCGTCCCTTGACCGCCACACGGTCGAGCAGCCGCGCCACTGCATACCCTTCGGTGGCGTTCACCGTGCTTTCGCTCGCGATGATCTCCGTGCCATAATATTTATTGAGGCCTTCCAGTCGACTCGCCAAGTTGACACTGTCGCCGATGGCCGTATAGTTGAGCCGCTCGGAAGACCCCATATTGCCGACGATGGCATCGCCCGTGTGCAGGCCGAGACGCGTTGCGGTGCCGAATACGGAAACCTCCTCGGCGAGGTGCGCAGAGCGCAGGTCGTGCAACGCTTTCTGCATCGCCAGAGCGGAACGACAGGCCGCCTCCGCGTGTCTGGCCGATTCGACCGGTGCATTCCAGAAGGCCATGATCGCGTCGCCGATGTATTTGTCGACGGTGCCGCCGTTCTGCATGATGATACCGCTGAGCGTCGTGAAGTAGACCGCCATTTGGTCGACCAGATGATGCGCTTCGAGCCGTTCCGAGATGGACGTGAATCCCTGGATGTCGGAAAAGAGAATCGTCAGATCCCTGTTCTGCCCTCCCAGCTTCGGCTCTTGTCCCAGCTCAAGAAGTTGGGCCACAAGTTTCGAGGGCACGTATTTGTTGAATGCCCGCAGCCCCTGCTTCATGTTCAGGAACGATTGCGTCATGTTGTGTATTTCCGTGATCCGCGATCGTATCGGCTCATCGCCGAGCAGGTCGAAATTGCGTATCCGATCCATCTCGCGCGACAGACGGCCGAGCGGGAAGGTGATCGCGCGGGAGAAATTGATGCCGAGCCACATGGCGACGATGATGATGAGCATGGCCGCATACAGAACTATGGTGTTGGTCCTGTTTACCTGCGCCATGATCTGGTCTTCCGGTATGGCGATTGCGACGGTCCAGTCGAAGTAGCGGTTCTGGGGAAAGGCGGTGTACATCGAGAGGTAGCGCGCACGCTTCGTCCGAAATGCGAAGAAGGCGTTCTTCGGCGAGGCGTAGAGGTAATGAAGATAGGACTGTCGAACAACCTCATCATTCGACTCGTCGGCCAGAGCCAGATTGGCGGGTGCCACCGCGCCCCGTGCGGGCGGGCCCGAAAAGAGTGCGCCAAGATCTCCGCCGCTCTTGGTGGACAACGCGATGATCTGGCTCTTGTCGTTCAGTATGAATGCCTTGCCGGCGCGGCTTACATCGAGCGTCCCGAGGAAATAGGAGAGCTCGGCCATACCGATGTCCACCGCCAGCACGCCCTCGAGCTTTCCGCGCGGAGAGCGAACCGCGACGGCATCGGAGATCCCCAGCATGTTGTCCGACGCAAAGAGGTAGACATCAGTCCAGACGAGACCTTCGGATTTTGCCGCCTCCTGATACCATCCGCGGCTGCGTGGATCATAGCCGGTCTGCAGGCTGTCGACACTATCGGGAAACGCAGTTTCGTAGGCCGGGTTTGCGTGATGCCAGCGGACGAGGACGTTGCTCGCCGTCCGCGTGATTCTTCGGCTACTCAGGCTTCCGTCGGGCATTCGCTTGATCATGAAAAAATTCCCGGCGGGGTCTGCAAAGTAGGCGGAAGCGAACTCGGGGTTGTCCTCGACTTCGTTTCGGAGCGTGTCGAGAAGCTCGGTGCGATTGGCGACCGAGACGAGGCCACTCTCGATCAGGTACTTCATCCGCCGGTTGCTGCGCTCCGCCGGCGAGAAGTAGTTGAGCGTCCTCTGCTGCACCTGCGAGGAAATCCCTTTGACCATACCGTCTGCGAGAACAAAGATGCTCTGCTTCTCGCTGGAGTAGAGCAGGGCAAGCATGATGCCGCCGGTAAGCACGACGAGCGCCCCGATGAGCGCAACAAGGGTCGTGCGGATTGAGACGCTCCGCCTCGGCACGTCCTTCACCGCGGCGAGCTCCCTCGCTTCCGCGGAGCGCGGCATCGCAAGAGCCGCGGCTCCCATCGCGGCGCTCACATCGACGACCGACAATACCGGCCGCACGATCAAGCCGAGCGACCCAAAGATGACCATGGCCGCGTCGACCGGAAGACCGAGCGGCGCGAGGACGAGCGGCAACAGCGCAACCGTCGCGGCGCCGGTCCTATCGGTCGTCCCGATCGCAGCGATCGTTGCGGAAGCCAAGAGGGTGGCGTAGGAGACGGGCGTTAAGGGCGAACCGTAGAACTGCGCGAGAAAAACCGCCGCCAAGACGAAGAAGACCATGCTCCCATAGCCCCCCGCGACGCTCATCACGGGCTGAACGAACTGCGTGGACTCCCGCCGGAAATGGAGGCGGTCGGTCAGAGCGCCCAGCTCATACGGCAAGGAGATGAGGCTGTTGCCCGTAATGAAGGCGTAGATCGAAGGCTCCACCATCGCGCGGAGCACGGTTGCGGGATTCCGCGCGCTCCGTACCCAGATGATCAGCATGGAAATGAACACGCAGGCGGCGGCCGCAACGATGAAGAGCGCCACGAAGCGAAGCATCGGCACCACGATACTGCCCGCTATCGAGCCGACCTGCGGTGCGAGCAGGCAGATGATCCCCACCGGCAGCAGATAGATCAGCCAGGCATTGATGGCAGAGAAGGCGCGAAGCGTCCCCTCTGCCACACGCAGAAGAAGACCTTGCTGCTTTTCGCGGAGAAGTCCAATGGCAAGCCCCAAAAACAAAGAGAAAAGCGCGATCGGAAGGACTCGGCCGCCCGCGAGCGAAGAGAAGACGTTTCTTGGAACTACCTGTGTGAGCAGGTCGAGCAGTGTCGTGTGTCGGTGACTCACCGCCGGCCCGGAGATGGACACCGTGAGGTCGGAACCCTCCTGTGAAGAACTCACCACGGCGGCAAGAAATGCCTGATTCTGCCTTCCTAATCGCGATCCCGGCGATCCCAACATTCCGGCCGCAATGCCCGCACTGCCGACGATCAGCGCCATGACAAGGAATGCCGCAAAGAGCCGTGCGATCATCCTGGCGAACCCGGCCCTGCCCACAAGCTCGGCGACGCCGCTGACCATCGCGGATATGAGAATCGGGATGACCGTCATTTCGAGCAGGAAGAGATAGATTGACCCGATTGGTTCCAGGCCGTGAAACAGCCATTTGGCTTTGAGCCCGATAAGGGCGGCGACAACTACCGCGAGCAGCAGCGAAATCGGATGAACGGCAAGTCGGATCCTCGAACGGGTCCGGGGCATGGGGGAAACCGATTCCGATTTCATTGCTCTCCGACATACACAGAGGGGATCGGGGATATTCGCGATTTGAGGTCCGCAATGATTCCATTAAGGGCGGGAAGCGACGAAACGTCGCCCGTCGCCACGGCGAACCGGTACTCCGCCGGTAGATTTGCGAGGCCGAGACAAATGGCACTCGAGGACCAACGGGGCCGTTTCGCGATCCAGTATCGCAATTCGACCTCCGTGCTGAAGGCCGCCTGGATCTCGCCATTGAGCACGGAGTCCACCATTTCGACGACAGTCTGATATTCACGTACCTTGCCCGCCGGGAAGATCCGTCTCCAGATCCGCGCGTGAACGCTGTTTTCGACCACTCCGACGTACCGCGAGAAGGTCTTGAACGACGACTTCCCGCCATCGGTCATCACCTTCGCTTCGGCGAGGCAGGTCCTCGTGAGCAGGATCGCGTCCTTCGATGTGAGATACGGCTCCGTGTACGCGAGCTCTTCGCCGAAGACACTGCTCGCGTTGGACTCGCCGAGCAGCAGATCGCCGCCGCCTTCTTTAAGCGCCAGAACGAGCTCGGCGGGCGAGAGAGGCCGTAGGTCCAACCGAAGTTTCACGCCCAGCGCCGCCGCGATTCCGGATGCCTGCTCGACGCCGCTCCCTTCGTGCAAACCTTCGATTCCCGGTGCGCACACGGGGGGAAAGGGCCTCGCCCCGCCAAGCACTACAAGCTCACCGCGCTTCCTGACGCGGGAGATGAGATCGGCGCGTTCCTCTATCGTCGCGCCGGGTAGTCTCGCCGCAACGGTCTGGCGCCGGTTGAGGGGGTCGGTTTTTGGAACGATGAGGGCGTTGGCGGCCATATTGGTGATGATGATGAGGAGCGTGCGTAGCGGATCCGCGATTGCATCGATCGCAATGAAAATGATGAGCACCGCTTCGACCGGCAAGCCGAGCGGACCGAGGACGATCGACAGCAAGTTCAAGGTCGCGATACCGCTTGCTCCGGCGGTCGCTATACCACCGAAAAGGGAACCTATGACGACGATGGCGTAGCGTGACGGGTCCATGCTTACGCCGTACAGTTGTGCGACGAACAGCGCGGCTACTGCGAAATAGATGATATTGCCGAAACGCCCCAGCGTTATGCCGAGCGACAGGAACAGATTGGTCGAGCGTTCGTAGAAGCCAAGTTTCTGCTCGAGCGCCTTGATGGCGGTGGGCAGTGTAGCAAAGCTGCTGCGTGTCACAAGAGAGACTATGATCGGATCGAGCAGCGCCCTCATGACCGTACCCAGACTCTCGCGGCTGCGTTGCCAGATTATCGCAATGTCAATCAGAACTACGATCAATCCGACCGCGTAAAAGATCAGAATGAATTTGAGCATCGCCAGCAGGATCTGGAAACCGGTCGACGCGATCTGGTCGGCAAGGAGACAGATGAGCCCGAAGGGTAGCACTACCAAGAGCCACGCGATAATCTTCTGAAATGCCTTGAAAAAGCCGTCAAAGAGTGCGATGAGAGACTCGCCCTGCTCGCCGCGGAGCAGCCCGATCGCTATGCCGAATAATATCGAGAAGAAGATGAGCGCGAGCGCTTTTCCGCTCGCGAGTGCGCTGAAGATGTTCTGTGGAATGATCTGCACAATGAAGTCGATCAGCCCGGCCTGCGCCTTGTGCCCCGGGGGCGCCGATAGGGAAAGCTCGAGGTCGGGAGCGTACTGACTTTGCTGCGTCTTTACGATACTGCCGAGCGTATTCCTCGTTGGCTCGTCGAGTCCCGAGCCGGGATGTCCGATGATGCCGCCGAGCGTTCCCAGCACCGAGGCGGCGATGAGCATCGTCACGAAGACCAGAATCATGCGTAGCAAGAAGCCCCGCATCCCGGTCGACTTTGCGAGACCGGCCACGCTGGAAATGATCGCCGAGACTATGATGGGGAGAACGGTCATTTCGAGCAGATAGAGGTACATGAGCCCGAAAGGTTTGAGCACCTCGGCGACGCCGTGAAACAGCAGACCGATGACCACCGCAATGGCGACCGAAACGAGAATGCTCCACGGCGAGGTGAGAAGGCCGACGACAAGATTCTGCTGCTGTTTGGGGGACGTCATTTTTCTTCCTCATTCCTGCCCTGAATGGAAAATGTCCGGATACCTTTCCAGGAGCTTGTCCGCGTTCAGATCGAGGTTGAGGCTATCCAGTAACAGATTTATCCAGTAGAGCAGGTGGGTGTTCGCCGGTGCCACGGCGATCGCGATGCTGTCCTCCGTGTCTTTGAGAACGACCGTCTTCACCTTCAGGGCCGCATCCGGGCGACTTCGGATGATCTTCTTGATCTCCATTTCGTCTCGATAACCGGCGAGGATTGAGCCGTCGAAAACCGCGTCGACGACGTTATCCCAAGTTGGGAATTGCACGACGGTCGCATGGGGAAAGTTTCTTTTGGCGTAGGCCACGTAGGATGACCCCTCGATGACGCCCACTTTGCCGGTGAAATTCTTTATGAAGTCGATTACGTCATCGGTGGTTGGAGCTTTCTTCGCCAACTCCAGCCGATTGAGAATCAAGGCCTGATGGAAGACGATATAGGGTCTTGAAAAGCTGATCCGCTGTGCGCGGCTCAACGTCCTGCTCAGTTTCGAGACTGCCGCATCCGCCTCGCCGCTCGCGACTATCGGAATCAGCCCATCGAAGGAGGCAGCCTCTCGGTTGAACGCCAGCTTCACGCCGAGCCCCTCGGCAATGGCCTTGGATATGTCCACGTCCAGGCCCGCGAGTTGGCCATCGCCGTTCCGGTAAAAGAAGGGAGGCTCGTCGTCGGCGGTCATCGCCACGATGAAGGTGCCGCGGTCTTTTATTCGCTGGATATCCGGCGGGTACGCGGACTGACTGAACAGCGTTTCGGCGGGAATAGTCATGAGCACAGGCAGAAGAAAGGAAAAAAGAGCAACTCTTAAATCAGTCCGCATGCAGATTCCCCTTCCGACGGAGCTGGCAGCATTAACTCACGATAGTGTATGCCGAGGTGGAAAGCAAGCGCGAGTTTTCTTATATGATATAGGATTAGCTTCAGTTTTGCGTAAGTCTATAAAGCGGGTCGGGCCCCTGTCAACCACTGGGTCCCTGGTTCGAAGGGTTCGAGCGTCCTAAAAAAGAATTTGGACTTTTCCTCTTGCGGGCATACAATACCACATGCGGGTCCTCCTCTTTGCAGAGGCTGTGGTAATCCTTTTCTTCACCTTCGTCCAGCTCATGGCCAGGAATAAGCAACCAATCCACTATTGTATGATCTTTACGAGCCTTTTGCTCGCTTACATTCTCATGTACTGGTGGGGCGTCGATACCGGGTTTCTCGTTCGCGTTCCGGCCCTCATCGGAAGCGATGTGGCGGCGACCATCCTGCTGGCGCCCTCGTTTTACCTTTCCTCGCTTTCCATACTGTACGAAGGCAGGCGGCCTGTCCGCAGGTATGCCGTCTATTTCGTCGCCCCCGCGGTTCTCGCGCTGTGTTCGCTTCTATTCAATGCCATCACTTCCCCCGGCAAGGCATTTCCGGAGACCCTCGGCCATTTCTCAAGTCCGGCGCGGGAGTTCTCCGCCCTCATAGCCATGTTCTTGTTGACCGCCGCGGTCGTCATCGACCTGCTTGCCGCGCACAGACTGCGGAGTTCAGGTGGTGTTCAACATGGAAGCGAGTTCCGCGGTCAGGTGGCCTTCCTTATTTGTTACCTCGCGGCCGCAATGATGGCGATCTCCAGCTTCATCTTTCGATACGACCGTCTGTACATGGCGGCGTGCGCAATAGCCGGCCTCATTGCGGTGGCCTATGCCTTGTCGCGCATGGGTGTTTCCTATTTTTCCCAGGACCGCCCTCCGCCGACCCGACGCGCGCGTCCCGAGTGGGATAATTCAGCGGAGAAACTCGCCTCCAGGCTCCAGGCATTGATGGAGAGGACGGCTCCATACCGCGACGAGAAGCTCTCTCTGAAAGCCCTGGCGCGCATGCTCGGAGTCGAGCCCTTGCGGCTCTCGTATCATCTGAATGTTCGGCATTCCCTCACATTTCGCAGCTATATCAACGACTGGCGGCTCAGATCCGTATGCGAGAATCTCCTGAAATGCCCCGAGCGCTCGATCATCGACATCGCCTTCGAAAGCGGCTTCAACTCCAAGAGTAGTTTCAATTCCCTCTTCTTCAAGAAATATGGGATGACGCCCCGCGGATACAGGCGGCAAAATCGCGAGATAGACCCGAACTGAAGGACACCCCGCCATGCGAGTCTGACCCCTTTCTGCAGGTAATCTCAAGAAAGGTCAGGCTTTTGCAAAATGCAGACGCATTTTGCAAAAGCTACCAATACCTGCGGCATTTGCGCACGGTTTCGAAGAAACCGGAGCAAATGCGAAGCCAATTTCAAAACCAACCGGGTTTTGAGATTGGCTCAAGGTCCTAAAAAAGAACTTGGACGACGGCAGGCGTATCGAGGGATATAGATGTGGCATGGGGAAAATAGCAGTGCTGGTCGTCGTCGCACTAAGTTTGGGCTGCTTCTCCTGCAGTTCGCCCCTTCTGCGGACCGACCTGGCTTCCTTCATCGATACCGGCCTCAGCAACAATGCGAATCTGGCCGGCATCGCCTTCACCGGGGCCGCCTTGACCAGCGGCTTCGCAGCGGGTACCCCGATCTACCGGCTGACCGGCATCGGCGGTCCTACTCTTTCATTTTCCGCGACCGCGGTTTCGGGAAGCCAGCACCTTACCTACACCTGGAACGGAGCGGCTCAGACCTGGGCGAGCGTCGGCGGCGTGACATTCGTCTCATCGAGCCTGACCTGGGTCGCGGGTGCGAATACGCTCCAAATCGTCGTCATGACTCCGGATCGGAAGACCTCAAAGATTTACACTTTCAGCAACTTCACAATACTGAACAGCACCAACATAGCCGCCTCCCTCGCCGCTGATTTGTCAGGTTCTTACGTCCTCACCCAGGACATCGATACGACGGCCACGGGGAATTGGACGCCGGTAGGATCGGCGACATCGACGCCCTTCACCGGGACCTTCGACGGAGCCGGTCATACGATCACTTTCAAGATTCCCAGCTATACAAACGACGGCGCAGGTTTCTTCTACGAAATCGGGTCGGGCGGGCTCGTGAAGAACTTGAACGTCGCGGGGACCGTCACGAGTTCGTCCAACCTCGTCGGCGGCATAGCGGGAGAAAACACCGGCACGATCACGGGCTGCACGAGTGCGGTCAACATCACCGCCACGAGTTCCAGCGAGACGGGCGGCATTGCCGGCGCCAGCGCGGGAGGGACGATTTCGTACTGCATCTCCATGGGTAGCGTCACGGGTTTCTATCATACCGGAGGCATTGTCGGGGTCGGCAACGCCGACGACATCGACCACTGCTACACGACGGGAACGATAAGCGGAACCTGGGGCGTCGGCGGCATTATCGGGGAATGGCAGCACGGTACAATCGACCAATGCTACTCCGTCGCCACCGTGACCGCCAGCAGCCAAAACGCCGGAGGCCTCATCGGCGACGTGGCGGGAACCGGTCTCGCCTGCACCGACTGTTACGCGCGCGGGAACGTCGCCGGGGGATACTATGTCGGCGGATTCATCGGCGGGCATTATAGTGGTAGCGCAACCTTCACGGATTGTTACGCCACGGGATCCCCCACAGGTACAACGGTCGGGTATTTTGTCGGATCCAGCTCCGGTTCCACCTTCACTTCTTGTTACGTCGCCAATCCGGCCGGCGGCACCTTCTATCTGAGCACGCTGTCCACCGCCGTCCCTCCGGGCTGGAATACTGCGGTGTGGGGACAAGACGCGTCCGTCAACAGCGCTTACCCGTATCTCCAATATTTCGGCAGTAATACGAAAGTCCCCTGAGTTCGGGAGTGGAGAACCAAATGGCATCGAGGGAAGCAAAACCGAAGCGCGTCAAGTACCCCCTGGTCGTCAAGCTGATCGGGATCATCTCGATCATCGTCGTGGTCTCCGCGGCGACGATCACGGGCCTGTCGTCCTATTTCTTCTCCGAGGACTCGCGGGCCAGAGCCGAGGACAACAACCTGACGGTGAGCCAGGTCCTCTCCTCGCAGGTCGAGAGCAAGGTCCAGTCGCTGCTATCCAGCGCGCTGTCGCTCTTCGACGTCCTGCGCGGGAGCGGGGGCAACCGGGCCCTCGAGAGCTCCACGGTGTCCAACTACTTCGACCGCAACGCGGAGGTGGCCTATCTCGACGTTCCCGGCCAGAAGGAGATCGTCAACTCCAAGTTCTTCACGGCCAACGAGCTCGAGAGCTCGGTCGTCGGGCCCTTCCTGAAGTCCAAGGCCGATCTCGTAGAGCGGGCCCGCGGCGGCGAGACACTGGTGTGCAACGCGAGCGTCGCGGTGGGCATACCGGCGGCGGCCCTCTTCTTTCCCTACAGGGACCTGGGCACCAGGAACGCGATGGTCGTCATCTTCTCCACCGAGGAGCTCCAGGCCATGGTGCAAGCGAGCTCCACCGCCCTGAGCTACGTGGTGGGCTTCGACGGGGGCCTCGTCGTCCATCCCGACTTCGGTCTCGTGAAGATGGGCGTCAACTTCTCCGACAAGGAGCTCGTGAAGCGCCTGCTCGCGAGCCCCTCGGACAACATGCAGATCCGTTACCGCGACACGGATGGAAAGGAATACCTCGGCGCCTTCCGCAAGCTTTCGCTCGGCTCGCTCTCGGTGACGAGCTCGACGCCGACCGCCCTGGTCTACAAGGCGGCGTTCGACGTCATGCGCCGCAACCTCTACCTCACGGGCGTGGTCCTCCTCTTTTCGATCCTGGCGATCTGGTTCTTCGCCCGCTCCATATCCCGGCCCGTGCTGCGCCTGGTCGAGGCCTCGAGCCTCATCGAGGGCGGCCGGTTCGAGCTGGACCTGGAGCGCGAGTCCGAGGACGAGCTGGGACTCCTCACCGAGAGCTTCGTGCACATGGGCCGGGGACTCGCCGAGCGCGAACGCGTGAAGGAGACCTTCGGCAAGTTCGTCAATAAGGCGATCGCGGAGCAGGCGCTCAAGGGCGAGCTCGCGCTCGGAGGCGCGCGCAAGACGGCGACGATTTTCTTCGCGGACATCCGTTCCTTCACCGCCATATCCGAGAAGCTTTCGCCGGAGGCGGTCGTGGAGTTCCTCAACGACTACATGACCCGCATGGTCGCCTGCATAGACAAGACAGGAGGCGTGGTCGACAAATTCATCGGGGACGCGATCATGGGCGTCTGGGGGGCGCCGGCCTCGGCGGGCAGCGCGAGAGACGACGCCCTGGCCGCGCTCAGGGCGATGGTCATGATGCGCTACGCCCTCGTGGACTTCAACAAGGGCCGCGGCGGCGAGGACAGGCCCCTCATCCACAACGGTTGCGGTGTGAACACGGGTCCCTGCATCGCGGGGCAGATCGGCTCGCTCGAGCGCATGGAATACACGGTGATCGGCGACGCGGTCAACCTCGCGAGCCGCATCGAGGCCCTCAACAAGCCCTTCGGCACGGACATCCTCGTCTCCGCTTACACCTATGAGCTGGTCAGGGACGAAGTCGTCGTCGAGGCCATGCCCGCCATCAAGGTGAAGGGCAAGGCCGAGCCCCTGACCATCTACGCGGTGGTGAAGCTCAAGGGGGAGGAGGGCCCGGATACCCTGAGCGAGCTGCGCAGCTTCCTCGGCATAAAGCCGCCCGAGGGCGCAGTGAACGTCGATGAGGAAGAAGTCAAGTATGAAATTCTCGAGAAGTGACCTCGCGGTGAGCGCGGCGGTCCTTCTCGGAGCGGCCGCTCTCATGTACCTGTTCGTGGGCGACCTCGACGCCGTCTCGAGCCGGAGGGGCGAGAAGTCCCTGGGCACGGTAGTCTTCAAGAAGCTGTCGGCCACGCGCATGGCGCCGAACGGCCTCTCGTGGGAGCGCATGCACAACGACAGCCCAGTCTACGACGCGGACACCCTGCGCACGGCCGACTACTCCGAAGCCGCGATCTATTTCGACGACGGCACGAGCCTCGACATGTCCGAGGACTCCATGCTCAAGCTCGACCTGGGCGGCAAGACCAAGAGCCTCCAGTTCCTCGAGGGCCGGATCAGCCTCGGCTCAGGCGTAGAGGCGACGAGCTACGCGATCTCCTCGGCATCGGGAACGATAAGCCTGGCCAAGGGCGCCAAGGCGACCTTCAGCCGCGAGGCGGATACGCTGAGCGTCGAGGTGAGCCGGGGAAGCGCCAGCATCGTCGAGAAGGACGGGAGCACCGAGGACGTCGCGCAGAATCAGGAGCTCCAGGTCGACATGAAGAGCGGGAAGGCCGCCCTCGTTTTCCGGCCCATCGTCCCCGTCTCGCCTGAGCCGGACGGCCGTCTTTTGTCCTTCGCGGGCCCGGAGGCGGCCCCCGGCGGCAAGGTCGGCGTGGACTTCGCCTGGCTATCCGAGAGCGGCCTGCAGGGCGGCAGCACGGCCGCTGCGGCCGGCGCCCAAGCAGAGGCCCCGGCCTCGGGGAAGGTCTCCTACAGCCTCGAGCTTTCGCAGTCCAAGGACTTCGCCGCGAGCGAGATCGCAAGCACAACGGGCCTCTCCACCCGCGTCGGGCTCGCGCCGGGGACCTGGTACTGGCGAGTGCGCGACTCGTCGGGGAACGAGTCTCCCGCACGCAGCTTCCTCCTCGACATCGCCGAGCCCCCGCATCCCGCCTACCCGCCCGACGGCCAGCGCTACTCGTACCGAAAGCTCAAGCCGGAGATCCGCTTCGCCTGGACCGGCATGGACGAGGCCTCGTCCTACCTCTTCGAGCTCGCCTCCGAGCCGAGCTTCGCGAAGCCGGTCATCCGCTCGAGGACCACGACCACGAGCCTCGCCGTGGACAGCCTCGGCGAGGGCAGCTGGTATTGGCGGGTCTCGCCCATACACGTCTTTACCGTCGTCGGCGGCGCGGGTACCGGGGCGCCGGCCGTACGGAGCCTCGCCATAGCCAAGAGCCAGGCCATGGCAGCCCTCTCCCTCACGGCGCCGATCGACGCTTCCCTCTATCAAATCGAGGACGCGAGCGGCAAGGGCCTGGACTTCTCCTGGCTGCCCGACGCCGAGGCGGTCTCCTACGAGCTTGTCGTATCGAAGGCCAGGGACCTCTCCTCGCCGATCGCGAAGATCGACACGACGCAGTCCTACCTCAGCCTCTCCGGCGAGCAGGCGGCGCCCCTTGCCCGAGAGGGCGCCTACTACTGGGGCTCGCGCTGGTTCGACGGGGAGGGCAACGCCTCTCCCTTGAGCGCGAGCCGCAGTCTCAGGGGAATCGACGGCTCCGTCGCGGTGCGCCTATCCTTCCCGCCCGACGGCTACCGTATAGCCGACTCGCTGGTCTCGGACACCCGCTTCGCCTGGAAGTCGAACCTGCCCGCTCGCACGGTCTTCCAGCTCGCACGCGATTCGGGCTTCAAGGATCTGGTGTATCAGGAGACGGTGAGCGCGGAGACCCTCATCGGCCGCTCCTGGCCGAGCGGAGAGTACCACTGGCGGTTGTGCGCATACAACACCGACGGATCGATCTTCGTGCAGTCCGAGCCGCGCAGCTTCACGGTCGTCGAGCCCTTCGCGAGTCCAGCCCTCCTCAACCCGGCGCCGGACTCGATCTTCTACCTGCCCAAAGGCAGTACCGAGAGCTTCTCGTGGACGCCGATCGCAGGTGCCGACTACTACGACCTGATTCTCCGCTCCGCCGCCGATGATTACTCGTCGACCGTCTTCGAAAAGGGCTTCGTCGAGGACGCGAGCCTTGGCTACAGGCTCGGGGATTTGCCGAGCGGCGGCTACAAGCTCTCCATCCAGGCCTTCGCCGCCTCGGGGGAGAAGACGACGAGGATCATAGGCTACATCGGCGACAATCTCTTCAGCTATACGCGGCTCTCGCCCATCGTGCTCGCGAGCCCGGCAGACGGCGCGCATGTGCCCGGTCTCGACGCGCGCAGGGGCAAGGCAGTATTCGCCTTCGACATCGCGGACCAGCCCGACGATGCCGAGCTCGTCGTGTCGACCGACCCCAAGGGCTCGAAGGTGGTGGCTCGCGTCGCGGACCGCACGGGCTGCACGGGCGTCGGCCGCCTCGATCCGGGCGTCTACTACTGGACCGTCACTGGACACCTCAAGGGCTTCGACATCTCGGCCAAGGAGCGTTTCCGCTTCGAGGTCGACCCGCCCCCGCTGCTGCCGCCACCCGAGTCCGTCCTGCCCGCCGCCGACGCGATCTTCGGCCCGTCCGAGCTGCGCAAGAAGCGGAGCATCACGCTGGCCTGGAAGCCGGTGGCGGGCGCGACGCACTATCGCCTCGCGGTATACGCGCCGGAAAAGCAGGGGGCCGCCCTCGTGAAGGACAAGCTGGCATCCACCAGCTACGAGATCGACGATCTGTCGATCCTGGATCGCGGACTGATCACGTGGAGCGTCGAGGCCCTCTCCTTCGACGCCACGGGCGAGCTCGAGCAGGGCGGGGTCGAGGCGAAGTCCTCGTTCACCATCGACCTGCCCGCGCTGAAGCCGGCGAAGCCGGAGGGAAGCGACACGGCCTATGGACGCTAGGCGTTTCATCATCCCGACCGCGATGGCGCTGCTCGCGCTCGCGGCCTTAGGCGCGCAAACGCCCGAAACGCGGCCGCCCGAAGCGCAACCGCCAACAGGCGCTGCGAGCTATTACTTCACCCTAGGCGCCGACGGACAGCCGGTATTCACGCAGGTCCTGCGCTGGGACGCGGATCAAAACGCGCTCGAGTACCAGGTCCTCGTGCGCGACTCGACCGGCGCCGAGATCCTGAGCAAGCGCGGGACCGAGGTCGAGGAGAAGCTCCACCTCGCTCCCGGCTCGTACACGTACAAGATCGTCACCTACAACCTCCTCGGGAAGGCCGAGGCCGAGACCGACTGGATAGGCTTCACCGTCATCAGGGCCGAGCAGCCGAAGCTCAGCGCGGTCAGCCCCTCCGCCATCTACATGGACGCCTCCGACGGCCGCGTCGTCCTGACCGGGGACAAGCTCCTCCCCGGCGGCGTCGTGTCCCTGGTCCCCCTGAACGGAAAGCCTCCCAGCGTGGGCACGGTCGTCGAGCGGAAGGAAAACAAGGAGGTCGTCGTCCTCTTCCCGGACAAGGCCTACGAGCCGGGCGACTACTCCCTGTCTTTCGCGGATCCGGGAGGTCTTTCGGCCACCCTCGACCGGGCCCTCCGCATCCGCTTCCAGCGCCCCGTCGACCTCCTCGTCTCCCTCGGCTATGCGCCCTACGTCCCGCTCGGCGACCCTTGGGCAGTCGGTGCCTGGCCCGGCGCCTTCAAGCTTCTCGGCTTCCAGGCGGGCATCGATCTCTACTTCATCAAGCAGCGCTGGGGCTTCCTCGGCCTCGAGGCGGGAGCGCAATGGCGCAGGATGTACGGCGGCGAGCCCGAGGCCACGCTCACGAGCGACTTTGGCCTCATGGGTATGGACGTCCTCTACAAGTACCGCTTCTCGCGGGAGCTCCACGGCCTCGCCAAGCTCGGCGGCGGCCTCGCGTGGAGCTACCACAGCTTCGACTACGAAGGCTCCACGGGCCCCACCGCCTCGAGCTACGACCCCTTCGCGCAGGCAGGGATCGCCCTTCAGGCTTTCCTGCCCTCCAAGCTCTACGGAGAGATCGGCGTCGACTGCACGTGCATATTCCTCATCGGCAACTACGCGCTCGGGATCGCGCCCCGGCTCGGCATCGGCTACCAGATATTCTGAGGGACGCCGCAGCGATCGTGGCCATTCTCGCCGAACGCGGATCGCGCGGCCGCTTCTCCTCGCTCGAGGACTTCTCGCGACGCCTTGAGCGGGGCAGGGAGTACCCCTTTGGATTCGTGGCATGTTGAAACGCAAAGGTGACCTTAAAACAACATTCCTAGAAGCGACTCGTCCCCACAATCGACTTCTGATTGATTGAGCGCGCTCGTTTTGTGCTTGGGGGAAAAGCGATCCGACAAGCCTGATGACGAGGTGGGCCGAGGCCCCGAAGCCGGTCAGCCCCAAGCGCTGCCCGTCGGAGATGCCCGCGAGCATGAGTGATCGATGGCCGATTGCGCCCGCGCAGAGGAGGGGAGCGGCCAGCTCGTCTGGGACGGAAGCGGGGATCGGATAGACGAAGCGTTCATCCGCCATTCCGCCCTACCTTTCTCACCTGAGCCAATTCAAGGCATTCATGAAAAGGACCGAAAAGGCCGCGGACAAAGCCAAAGAGAAGGCTGCTCTCGTGATTGCGGGTCGATCTCCCTCGCGACGGCGGCTCGGACGCGAGTCCTCGGCCGGAGGGGCTCGCTCTGTCGTGTCCGGCTTTTCAAGCTGTCCAGTCGGACTTTTCAAGCTGTCCAGTCGGACTTTTCAAGCTGTCCGGTCCGACTTTTCAAGCTGAAATGTCCTCCTTTACGGCTTGATAGTGCCTCCGCCTTCAAGCATGGCGCCGCTTCGCGAGCGTAGTAGCTTTTGAAAGGAGAATCACCATGGCTCTCAAGATTGCGGTGCTCAAAACCTACCTGCCCAACTGCCCCAGCCCCTATATCGTGCGCTCGGCGAGCTCGGACGTGGTCGAGTTCGACCGCTTCGTCGATTTCATGGCCGAGGGGCGCACGACGCTTTCGCGGGTCGACATCCTGGCCGCGATGCAGCTCTTCAAGGAGGAGCTGCAGAAGCAGCTCGCCGAGGGCAAGACCGTGAAGACGCCGATCGGCTCCTTCTATATGTGCGCCGCGGGCAGCATGGGCTCGCTCGACGAGCCCTATCTCCCTAAGGACAGCACGAACAACCACGACCTGCGCCTCCACCACAGGCCTGGACGGGTATTCGAGCGGTCGATCGCGGGCGCCCTCGAGATATCCCGCGAGGAAAGGCCTGATCTCTCCGCCCCGAACCTGCGCGCGGTGCTGGCCGCGGGCGAAGGCTCCGGCCTCATCCGCCCGAGCGGCATGGTCCGGATAAGCGGGCTCCGCCTCCGCTTCGACCCGATGGCCTCCGCTCAGGGAGTCTTCTTCGTCGACGCGACGGGAGTCGAGACTCGCTCGCCCTTCTATCCCCTGATACTGCCCGGCACGGTCCTGGCAAGCGTACCCGAGGCCCTGGTCCCCGGCAACTACGCCCTTGTCGTCCGCGCTGCCGTGAATGGCAAGGACGTCCGCGAGGCTCGTTTCGAGGGAGTCGCAATCTCGGCCTAGGCCGGCTCGCACCAGAGGGGGCGCCGGCGATCGCACGTGAGCACCGAGCCGAGGAAGCGACAACGCGATCGGCCCGATTTTGCAAGCTGGAAATATGTCTCGCTCCAACAAAGTAATACATCGCCCTCAAAGATAGTTGTGAGATATGCGGGCTAAGGCCTCTCTTCTCCCTCCGCGCCTCTATGGCTTTCTTTAGTGCCTCTTCACTTGCTGATCGTCTCGGTAGCCTTGCCGTTGGACCAGGTGCCGACCAGTATCTTGCCGTCCTGTTGGACCTGGTAGACCACGGGGGATACGTCGCCCCAGTCGACGGTCATGACTCCGTCCTTGAGCTTGCCGATGCCGGTGTACGAAGCCCCCCCGATATCCCAGACGAAGCTGTAGGTCCCGTCGGGATTAATGCCGACGATGCAGCTGCCTTCGTATTTCGTGCCGTCGGGGTTGGTTCCCGCCGCCCTGTATGTGCCGCCGATGCCCTCGGCAACGCCGGCAGGAGTGCCGGCCGCGGCAGGAGTGTTGGCCGTGGCCGAAGCCGGCGCCTGCTCGGCCGGAAGCCGGTAGGCTCCCACGCTCTCGCCGCGGGCCTTGCGCACCAACCTGTCTGCCAGAACCGGGAAGAGGTCGATGAAACCGTCGACGGAATAGCTCAGCACCTCGTCGGACAGATCGACGATGCCGGTCTTCGTGTCTATCCCCTTGACTAGGACTATGTACTTGTCGCCGAACTTCGATATGGACACGAGCATGACCTTGTCGGCGCCCGCCAGTTCGCCGACCTTGGCGGCCTGGCCCTCGGTTATGCCTGCGACCTGGAGCTCCTGCTCCTTGATGATCTTGTCCAGGAGCGCACGCTCGACGATCTGGAACTCGTTGCGGTCCACCAGGGCCACCTGCAGCATCTCCGTCAGCGTGGCCGTATCTATGCTTTCGCCCGGCACGCGGGAGACCACGTCGAGCACGGCTACTTTGAGATCTTTCAAGTTCGTCCATTCGGCGAAGGCCTGCCAGGATACCAGCGCCAGGGCCATGAAGATCAGTACTCTTTTCATCGGGCACTCCCCGCGATTTATGGTAGCTTTTTCGAAAAGCATCCGCATTTTGAAAAAGCATCCCCTATGTGCAAAGGCTTGCGAAAGTCGTGCAACACCGAAGGATCACCATCATTCTATTGAAGCCGGGCCCCGCGTCAAGCCGAGTTCGAGGCAAGTCGGCCGATGGGCGGATCGTTGATCTTGAAAGCATCCTACCACGGCGTCGTCGACATCGTTCGATTATCCTGTTCGTTTGACCGGCGAAGGTGATACGATATACGAGCCGCTTTCGGAACCCAGTCAGTCGTTTGCTTCGCAAACGTCGACAGTGGAAGGAGTGAAGAATGCCCGACCATCCCTTGAAGACCATGATGTCTCTGGATCACCAGCTGACCGATCGTCTCGCGGCCGATCAGGAGTTCGCCTTTGCGGACGGCGCTCTCCCGAGGAAAATCAAACTGCTGATGGGCATGGCCTTCGATGCCGCTCAAGGCGCCGTCGGCGGAGTGCAATCGTTGGCTTCGCAGGCCATGAAGGCGGGGGCCACCAAAGAAGAGATCGCCGAGGCCCTGAGGGTCGCCTATCTGTTCAACGGGGTAGGAAGCGTCTATATCGCTTCGCAGGCGCTCGAAGATCTTTTCCCATAATGACTCGCGTCGAGGCATAAGCCGGTGAGGCTGAACGCGATCACGCGGCAATTCGCCGGCGGCTCTGCCGACATGCCGGTCGTCTTCGTCTACTCCCCGGCCTTCCAGCGATAGCCCATCCCCCAGACGGTTTCGATTCGTCTGGGGGTCGAAGGGTCGTCCTCGATCTTCTCGCGAAGTCTGCGGATATGGACCGCCACCGTCGAGTTCTCGCCGTAGTGCTCCTCCCCCCAGAGGCGCTCGTAAATCTCGTCCTTGCCGAAAACGCGGTCGGCATTGCGCATGAAAAGGAGAAGGAGTTCGAACTCCTTGGCCGTGAGCGCGACCTCTTCGCCGTTGCGGCGCACGCGGCGCGAAGCCTGGTTCACCTCGATCTTCCCGTCGCGGATCCACCGCTCCGCCGCGCCCTCCGCGCGGCCGGTGAGTCTGTCGTAGCGCGCGAGATGGCTGCGTATCCGGGCTACGAGCTCGGCCGGGCTGAAGGGCTTGGTGACGTAGTCGTCCGCTCCCAGACCGAGAGCGCGTATTTTGTCGCCGTCTTCGCGGAGGGCGGTCAGCATGAGTACGGGCAGATCGCTCTCGGCGCGAATCGAACGGCAGACCTCGAAGCCGTCCATGGCGGGGAGCATCGCGTCGAGGAGGATGAGATCGAAGCCTCCCTTCAGGGCCGCCTCGAGACCCGAGCGGCCGTCCGCGCGTGTCTCGGACTCGAAGCCGTCCGCCGCCAGGTAGTCCGCGACGAGCGAAGAGAGCTGCGCTTCATCCTCGACGATCAGAATCCGCTTGGCCATGTGCCTCCGACTTGGGGAAGGAGAGAGTCACTTCGAGCCCACCCGCGCTCGAGCGGGCCGCGCGCGCCCGACCGCCCTGTGTCTCCATTATCTTGCGCACTATCGCGAGGCCGAGTCCAGACCCCCCGTGTCCGCGCGCGCGGTCGCAGCGGAAGAAGGGCTCGAAAAGTCGCGGCAGGTCTTCTTCGCTCACGCCCTCCCCGTCGTCCGAGACGCCGAGCTCGATCGAGTCTTCGACTCTTCGGAGTCTCCACTCGATCGCGACCGAGGCGCGTCCTCCGTGCCTGACCGCGTTCTCCACGAGGTTCGTCATGGCTCGGCGGAGGAGTTCGGGATCGACGGCGGCGACTATTCCGGCCCCCTCCGCTCCGACGCCGGTTTCGGGGCCGAGCTCGAGCCGTATCGCGGCGGCGGGGAAGGACTGTGCCAGGGAATCGCGCAGCCTGCTCAGAAAGGGCCCGAGGGGGAGGGGCTCGGCCCTCGTTTTCGCGTTTTCGAGGTCGAGGCGGGCATAGGCGAAGAGGAGCTCGATCAGGGCCTCGAGCTCGCGCGACCTGTCGAGTATGGCGGTGAGGTAGCGATCGCGCATGGCCGGCGTCGAGGCCACTCCGTCGCGCAGACCCTCGGCATGGCCGCGGATGATCGCGACGGGAGTGCGCAGATCGTGCGACACATGGGCGACGAGCTCCTTGCGCGCGGTCTCCTCGGCGAGCTGTCGCGCGAGCGAGGCGGAAAGCTTGGAGCGCATCGTTTCGAAGGCGGCAGCCACCTCCCCGAGCTCATCGTCGCCCGCGCTCTCGAGCTCGAAATCCAGATCGCCTTCTCCGACGCGTATGGCACTGTCCCTGAGCCGGGCGAGGGGACCGACGATGCCCGATGCCACCCACCAGCTGAGGAATCCGTTGCAGAGAATGAGCATGAAGATGATTGCGGGGAATGCGATATGGCCGACCTCGCCCATGGGGCCGCCCCGGAGCGGAATAGTGTAGACGAAGAGGCCCGAGCCTCCGTCGGGAAAGCGGAAGGACCAGCGGAAAACGTCCTCGGCCCGACCGCCCGGCATTCCCTCGATCCATCGGCCGCCGGCCCGCCGCCCGGCATGGCCGGGGGAAGCATAAATCCGTTTTCCGCCCCGATATATCGACCAGCTTCCCGGCGCCTCCTTTCCGAGGAGCTCGTTCAGGTCGGCGAGCCGGGCGGCATCGGCGAGGGCCGCCGGCTCTTCCAGAACCAGACGATTGAACTCGGCGAGAAACCGACTCTCCCTCTCGCCGAAGAGCGCCGAGAATTCTCCCGGACCGAAGCCCGGCCTTCGGTCGGCCCAGCGACTCGCCGCCCCGAAGACCAGGGCCATGAGGACCGCCGGCAGAATGACCATGAGAGAAAGCGCGATACGAATGCGACGTTTGATCGTCATTAGGTATCGCGCGCCCGTCGGCTTTCCAGAATCATGACTCCAGAACTTCGCGCATGCGGCGGAAATCGGCCTCGCCGAGGCCGCCCGTCGCGTAGCGGCGCTCGAGCGCGACGAGCCCCGAGTCGACATGCCGGTTCATGACGCCTGAGCCGATCCTCAGCACCAGTACGACAATGAAGGCGATGCATAGGACTCGGAGCGTCAGGAAACCGACGATGAACATGGTCATAGTATCCTCCTCATTCCTTCAGCACCGCAAGGCGCTCTCGATACTCGGCCTCGGATATCCGCCCTTCGGCGAACTCGATCCGCAGGAGCGTAATTGCGTCCCCTTCATGGGCATGCTCGCCGAACCTTCCCTGACGGAAATTCCGCCGTCGCAGCAGGGCCAGCACCGCAAAAACGATGATGATGAAGAGGATTACTCCACCCACCATGTGCATGCCCATCCACATGCCGCCGTAGCCCTGCCCGACGGCGAACCTTCCCCAGGGCGCGAAACCTTCTCCGCCGCGATCGAGCCAAGGTCCGGGGAACGGCCCCGTCGATGGCATCGTCAGCGCGAGCGTCGTTCCGAGAACCAGAATGGCGATTCCCAAACCGACGAGGGTCCAGGTCAGGGCCCGCGTTCTTTTCTGCCGCATATCTTCCTCCTCCACTTCCGGATACTTTGCGCGTCGTTGAAATACTCGAAGCACTTCAACGCCGTTCCGTAAATATGCGCAGGAAAATTGACGGAGATCTTGAGAATGTTTTACGAATCTATTAACCCGATGTCGGGCCTGTGCGGCAGAGGCACGGATGGAATCTCGTTCGCGTGTGTCGGTATACTGACATGGCATGGAGGGTTCGACGTGTTCGCCGCTCGTGTCGTACTCGCATCAAGGAGGCCAGAATGAAAGAGTCCAAGAACATAGCTCTCGTCGCCCACGACAACATGAAACAGGATCTCGTCGAGTGGACGGAGTACAACTACCATATCCTCCTCCGCCATAATCTCATCTGCACGGGGACGACGGGTCGCCTCGTCGACGAGGCGATACGAGCCAAGGCAAATGGCGAGCTTCCGCCGGATTTCAAGATCGAGCTTTTCAAGTCCGGCCCTCTCGGGGGCGATCAGCAGCTCGGGGCTGCCATCGCCGAGGGCAGGATAGATTGCGTCATCTTCTTCTGGGATCCCATGTCGCCGCATCCCCACGACGTCGACGTCAAGGCCCTACTCCGAATCGCCGTTCTCTACAACATTCCCATGGCCTGCAATCGCTCGACCGCAGATTTCCTCATCTCCTCGTCCATTATCGACAAGTCCTACGATCCCGTGGTCAAGGATTTCACGAGCTATATCCAGCGCGCGATGCCCTAGCCCGCGAGTACGATCACGGCGATCCCGGCCGCGATGAGGCTTGCGGCCACGATTTTGAGCGCGCCGCCCTTTTCCTTGAAATAGCGCACTCCTATCCAAGCTCCGATCACGATGCTCATTTCGCGCACGGGAGCCACGTAGCTCGCCGGGCTCAGTCTGAGCGCGGCGAGCACGAGGGTATAGGCCGAGAAGGCGAAAAGCGAGCAGAGCGCGATCCGGAGGCAGGTCCCCGCATCGACTGGGACTCGGTCCGAATCCCGGCGGCCGAGCTCGCCGATGAGGCCTCGTCGGCGCCGCGCCCGGAGCCACTGTGGGGCGAGGGCTATCCATGCGATCGCGAGGACCAGGTAGAGGTAGACGATGGGATGGAGGTACCGGACCCCCACCTTGTCCACCGACGTATATCCCGAAATGAAAACGCCGGTCAGGAGCGCCCAACGCGTCGCGCCGGAGCGGAGAAGCATGAGCGGTCGTTTCCACGCGGCGATCGCGGGCAGGTTGACCAGGTACAATCCGGCCACCACGAGTGCGATGCCGCCCAGGCCGGCCGCCGACGGGCGCTCTCCGAGAAAAATGAAGGCCCAAAAAAGCGTGAAGACGGGGCCGGAGCCGCGCGCGAGGGGATAGACCGTCGACAGGTCGCCCAAAGCGTAGGCCCGCGTCAAAGAGGCGAAATAGGCCGCCTCGAGAAGGCCGCTGGCGATCACGATGATCCAGGCGGAGGCGGGCATGCGCGAGAGCGAGAACAGAATCGGCATGCCGACCACCGTCGAGACGCCGAGCATCCACCACGAGAAGGCGAGCTGGTCGCGGGCGTTCTTTATGAGCGCGTGCGAAACCGCGTGGAAGACCGCCGCCGCCAGGAGAAGACCGAGGCTGGAAAGAAGCATCGGACATTATATACTCCGATGGCGTCGGGAGCCGAGCTGCGATATCAAAAGAAAAAAGGTAGGATGATCTTCCGGTCGGAGGGATAGTCCGGGAAGTGTTCGCGATACCAGCGGTGGTTGGCCACCGCCCGCGGGAAGATGTTGCAGAAGGTGAAAAAGGCGAAGGCCCAGGCGGCCGCACTCCGCGTCATGAGAGCGAAGCCCGTCCATTCCAGTATCTCGCCGAGGTAGTTGGGATTGCTGACGAAGCGGAACATGCCGCCGTAGGGGATCTTATAGCCCGTTTCGCCGTCCTTGCGGAGGGACCTGATCGCAGCGTCGGAGACGACGTGGAGGGCGAAGCCCCCGACGAACACGAGAAGGCCGAGCGCACAGCGAGGGGAGGAGAGCCTGACGAGATCGGCCTTGCCGGACGCGAAAAGGTCGTGGCCGTTGATGAGCCCGTTGTTGACGTTGAAGACGACGGCGGCAGCCGCGAGAACGATCGGGAACGATGGCTTCGAGCCGCGCTGCAGCGACGAGTAGACGTAGCTGCGGTAGATGTAGTGCATCTCCCAGAGGCCGAGCGCGAAAAAGGCACCGGCCGAACGATCGCCCGAAGCGAGAAACATCAGCGCGATCACGAGGGCGGCCGGGCTCTCCATGAGTATCCATGCCGTCTTGGAGTTCATCTTCGGGCCCCAACCCGGCCGCGAGTGCTTGCCGTAGGGCGCGCTCACGAAGGAAAGCGCCACGAGGGCTCCGAGGCCCGCGATCACCTGTGCCGCGACGAGGACTACGAAGTTGCCGTGGTTCAATCCTGGCCCTCCTTTCGAGCTGCGGGTCGTACGGGTCGCCTGGGGGCACGATTTTTCCCGAGATCCTTGGCCATGAGGAACTCGGTGTCGCCCTCGGAGAAGAGGTTGTTCAGCGTGCTCACCCTCGTGTAGCCCTCGCGCTCGTAGAATCGCTTTGCGCGCGGGTTCGTCTTTCCCACGAGCAGGAAGGACTTCTTCAGGTCCGGGTACTCCCGCATTTCGAGAATTTTCCGCTCGGCGTCCCGGAGGAGCCGGGAACCGATGCCCATCCCGCGACGGCCTGTCTTCACGGCGAGCAGATGGAGGTAGGCGAAGACGAGGAACACTCCGTCGGGAGCAAGTCTGTAGAAGCCCAGGACCTCGCCGGCACCAGTCTTCGCGACGATGACTTCCTTCCTGGCTATCGCCTCGGAGAGAATGGGTTCGGCTATGTCCCGCGTAAAGTATTCCTCGCCTAGAATCGAGTCCATGAGAATGTCGACGCAGGCGTCGAGATCTTTTCGCGTCGCGGAAACGAGCGCGACTTCGAGCTTGCCGGATTCTTTCATCGAAGCACCCTCTCCTCCCGAGTATGGACGTTCACTCTCTTTCCGCCTCATTTCAGCACCTCGATCCTGCACGCGGCGACCTTGTACTCGGGAATTTTCGAGACAGGGTCGAGTGCGTCGTTCGTCAGCATGTTCGCGGGAGATTCGTGGTAATGGAAGGGAATGAAGACGACCCTGCGGTCGACGCGCGGGCTCGACCGCGCGAAGATTTCGATCGTTCCCCGCCTGCTCGCGACCCTGATCCGGCAGCCGTCCTCGCCGCCGAGCTCCTCGAGGTCCTCGGGATGGATTTCGGCGTAGGCCTCGGGCGCGAACCGGTTCAGGGGCTCGCTGCGCCGGGTCATGGTGGCGGTGTGGTAATGGTAGAGCATCCGCCCCGTCGAGAGCAGGAAGGGGTACTCCCCGTCGGTCAGCTCGGCCGGCGGAATCCAGTCCACCGGATGGAAGGCACCCTTCCCGCGCGAAAATTTGTCGGCGTGCAGGAAGAGCGTGCCGGGATGATCCTTGGCCGGGCAGGGCCAATGCAGGTCCTCGCGTTCGAGCCTTGCGTGCGAGACGCCGCCGTAGATCGGAGTCAGGCCGGCGATTTCGTCCATGATTTGTCCGGCGCTTTCGTATCGCATGGGGTAGCCCATCCGAGTCGAGAGATCGGCGACGATTTTCCAATCGGGTCTGGCCTGGCCCGGCGCAGGCACGGCCGATCGCACGCGAAGCACCGATCTTTCGCTGTTGGTGAAAGTTCCCTCTTTTTCGGCGAAACTGGCCGCGGGCAGCACCACATCGGCGAACCGGGCCGTCTCGCTCAGGAAGATGTCCTGCACCACCAGGAAATCGATCGCCTCCAGGGCTTCCTCCACGTGCCGCAGGTTGGGATCGCTCAGCATCGGGTTTTCGCCCATCAGATAGAGACCTTTGATGGAGCCCTTCGCCGCTCCCTGCAAGATTTCGTTGACGGTGAGGCCGGGCTCGAGCGAGAGAGCGCTCACTCCCCATGCCGCGCGGAATTTTCGGCCGCTTCGGGCCGATCGACCCTCTGGTAGCCGGGGTAGACATCGGGAAGGGCCCCCATGTCGCAGGCTCCCTGCACGTTGTTCTGGCCCCGCAGCGGATTGACGCCGGTGGATCGCCGCCCGATCTGGCCGGCCGCCATGGCGAGGTTGGCCAGGGAGAGAACGTTGTCGGTGCCCGTTATGTGCTGAGTGATGCCCATGGCGTAGACGATGGACGAGCGCTCGCTCCGCGCGTAAATCCGCGCCGCCTCCCGCAGCTTTTCCGCGGGGATGCCGCTGATCTTCTCCACCCGTTCGGGCGTGTAGGAGGCCATGAGGCTTTTCAGTTCCTCGAATCCCTCGGTGCGTTCGGCGATGAATGCGCGGTCGATCAGATCCTCTTCGATCATCGCGTTGAGCATGCCGTTGATCCACGCGACGTCGCTGCCCGATTTCTGGCGGAGCCAGAGGCTCGCTTTCGACACCAGATCGATCCGCCGCGGATCCACTACGATCAGCTTCGCGCCTTTGCGCACCGCGTTCTTGATGTAGGTGGAGGTGACCGGATGGGTCTCGGTGACGTTGCAGCCGGTGACCAGGATGCAGTCGGCGTCGGCGAGCTCGGGGATGGAGTTGGTCATGGCGCCCGAGCCGAATGCCTGACCCAGACCGGCGACCGTCGGCGCGTGGCAGAGTCTGGCGCAGTGATCCACGTTGTTCGTGCCCAGGCCGGCTCGGACGAACTTCTGAAAAAGGTAGTTTTCTTCGTTGGTGCATTTGGCCGAGGCGAGACCCGCCAGAGCCGAAGAGCCGAACTTCTCCCTGATATCCCCCAGCCTTCGCGCCGCCAGATCGAGAGCCTCGTCCCACTCCGCTTCGACCAGCTCCCCGTCCTTTCGGATCAGCGGTTTGGCGAGGCGCTCGGGATGGGCCACGAACTGGTAGCCGAATCGTCCCTTCACGCAGAGACGGCCCCGGTTGGGCTCGACCCTCGCCCCGCGCACTCGGACGATGCGATCGTTCTTCACCCAGAGATCGAGCTGGCAGCCGACTCCGCAGTAGACGCAGGTCGTCCGCACGCGCCGCTCGACCTCGAAGGATCGGAACTTTTCCACCAGCGGCCGCTCCGTCAGGCCCGCGGTAGGGCAGGCCTGGACGCACTCGCCGCAGCCGTCGCAGCTCGATCGGCTCCAGGTGCCCATCTCGGGGCTGACGAAGGAACGCGATCCGCGGTGGACGAAATCGAGCACGTGCTTGCCTTGGATCTCGTCGCAGGAGGTGACGCAGCGGCCGCACCTGATGCAGCGGGTCGCGTCGTAGACGAGGACCGGGCTCGTCCTGTCCACCGGCATGGGGGTCTTTTTCCAAATCGCCGGAACAGTGACGCGTCGCGGAATGTCGTTTCCGAGATCGTAGCGGAAGGCGAGTGCCTGGAGCTCGCACTCTCCGTTCTTCGGGCAGACGCCGCAGTCGTAGTCGTGCTCGGAAAGGATCAGCTCGAGCGTGAGCTTTCGATAGTCCTCGAGCTCTTCGTCGAAAGCCGTGACGACCATTCCCTCCTGAACGGCGGTGGCGCAGGCGGCGGCGACGGCGCGCTGCCCCTCTATTTTCACGATGCACATGCGGCAGGCGCTGGAGGGCGTCAGGTGCTCCATCCAGCAGAGCCCCGGAACATCGATTCCATTGTCGCGGGCGACCTTGAGGAGGTTTTCCCCGGCCTCGGCCTCGATGCCTCGGCCGTCGATGGTCAACGATACTCGAGCCACGACTCCTCCTCGATCCTGGAATAGTGATCATGTCCGATCAATAGAATAGGCGAGCAGGGCACTCGGCTATGCTATTTCCTAGGCTTCGAACTGTCAATCGGGAAATCCCCGGCGCGCAGTCGACGGATTCGCACCGGCCGCCGGTCGCAAAAATCGACTCGACTAACTTCCGCCCGGATGCGCCAGCGGCTATACTTCTCCGAAGGAGGCCTGCTTCGAATGCGGACGTATTCGAGGCTGGCTATCCTATAACGCGGAGGACAGCATGCGCTTCGCCCATTCGGGCCGCCGACTGAGCGGCTTGGCATTTCCCCTCTCCGCCCTGAGAACAGCGGATTCGCCGGGCTGCGGCGAGTTCCCCGATCTGCGGAGCGCCGGAGAACTCGCCCGCTCCTGGAAGCTCGATCTCATCCAGCTCCTTCCGGTCAACGATTCGGGTACTCAGACCTCTCCGTACGGCGCCCTTTCGGCTTTCGCGCTCCATCCTCTGTATCTGCGCATCGCCGATATCCCGGAGCTGCGGCCCCTCCGGGGCGCCGCGACGGGGTCCCGCCCTCTCTCCAGGGAAGGCGCCGCCCTCCTGCCCCCGGCGACCGTCGAAGCGTTTCGCGCCGAGGCCGCCGCGATGGCGGGGCGGTTCCGCGACGCCGAGCGCGTGCCTCACGAAGAACTCTATGCGGCGAAGCTGGAGCTTCTGGGGAGGATATGGGAGGCCCGCGAGCAGGCCCTGTCCGGCGGCGCTGCGGGAAAGCTCGAAGGCGGCCCGAAGATCGTCGTCGCGGGAGGCGATCCGGAGCTGGAAGCATGGATGGCCTCGAGGCCCTGGGTGAGACCCTATGCAGCCTTCGTCGAATCCAAGCGGCGCAACGAAGGACGGCCCTGGTGGGACTGGTCCTATCTCCGCGATCCGGAACCCCGGGACATAGACCGGCTCTGGTCCGATCCGCTCTGGTCGTCGTCGCTGCGATTCAGGGCATGGCTTCAGATGCGGGCGGCCGGGCAGTTCCGCGAAGCCGCCGAGTTTCTCGCGCAGAGCGGCATCGCGCTCATGGGCGACATTCCCATCCTGATGAACAAGGATTCCGCCGATGTGTGGATGCGGCGTTCGGCCTTCCGTCTGGAACTCGTCGCGGGGGCTCCGCCGGATATGTATTCTCATCTCGGCCAGAACTGGGGCTTCCCGATCTACGACTGGGAGGCGCTGGCGGCCGAGGGCTACGGTTTCTGGCTGGAGCGCCTGCGAGAGGCGGACGCGTATTATTCCTGTTACCGCATCGATCATGTCCTCGGATTCTTCCGCATCTGGTCCCTGTCGGATCGGGAGAGCACGGGCTATCTGGGACGCTTCGTCCCCGACCGATGGATATCGCGCGAGGAGCTCCGCGATCTGGGCTTTTCGGCCGAGAGACTGCGCTGGATGAGCCAACCTCATATTCCCGAAGGCCGGCTCATCGCGGCGGCCGGCGAGGCGGCCGCGCACGCCGCGGCCTACGCCGCGCTCGACCGCATCGGAACCGAGGCGCTGTTCCTCTTCAAGCCCTCCATCCGCGGCGAAAAGGACATCGAAGCGCTGCCGACCCTCTCGCCCGCGGCCAGGGACTTCCTCGTCGGAGCCTGGCGCGACAGAGCCCTTTTCGAGTTCGAGCCCGGGGCCTATGCCGCCGCCTGGCGCTTTCGCGAGGCTTCGTGCTGGCCCAGTCTCTCGGAGGGCGAACGCGCCGCCGTGGAATCGCTCGTCGCCGGGAAGGCGAGATCTTCCGAGGGGCTCTGGGCCGATACGGGGCGGCGGCTCTTGGGCGCGCTCAAAGCGGCCGTGCCCATGCTTCCCTGCGCCGAGGACCTCGGCACGGTGCCGGACTGCGTTCCCCGCGTGCTCGGGGAGCTCGGCATCCTGGGATTGCGCGTGCTTCGCTGGACCCGGCGATGGGATCGGCAGGGGCAGCCCTACGTTCCTCCCGCCGAGTATCCCGACCTCTCCGTCGCCTGCCCCTCGGTGCACGACTCCTCTTCGCTTCGCGAATGGTGGGAGACCGAGGCCGAGCGCGAAAGGGTGTGGGATCTCATGGCGGAAGGGCTCGGTCGAAGCATCGGACCCTGCCCCGCCTCGCTCGGCCCGGACGAGCTTTTCCTCGTCCTCGAGCTTTTGGCCCGTTCGCGCTCGCGCTTCGTCGTCTATCCCCTGCAGGAAATCATCGCGATGAGCGAGTGGCGGCCGGACGATCCGCGATCCGAACGCATCAACGTGCCCGGCACGACCGGAGCCGACAATTGGCGCTATCGCATGGCCTGCGGAATCGAGGATCTCGTCGTCGACGAGGACTTGGCCGGGCGCGTTCGCGCTCTCGTCGAGGCGAGGCTTCGGGAGTCGCTGCGGTGAGGGCCGCGGCGCGGCCGATGGGCCCTTCGCACTCGGGCTTCGCCGCCGGTATGCTGCTCGCCGGCCTCCCCGTGGAGGGGCTGCCCGAGGCCGAGGCCGAAGCGCGCGCGTCCTCCCTCATCGCCGATTACCTGCGGGCGGGCATACGCGCCTTTCTCTTCCCCGGCGAGCTTCTCGGCCGGCCGGAGCTGCTGGCGGTTCTGACGGCGCTGGCTCGCACCCTCACGGAGCAAGCCGGATTCGGCCCTCCTCTCGTGGTCCTGGGCGGCGGCCGGGCGCCCGGTTTCGGTCAGCCGGACTCTTCCGGCATCGCGACCCCGCTCGCGCTGGCGGCCCTGGGCTCGCGTGCGGCCGTGCGCCGGGCGGGCCGACTTCTCGGTCTTCGGCTGGCTCGGGCCGGCGTGGACCTTCTCCTGGCGCCGCGCCTCGATCTCGCCACCGACCCCAAGGGCCGGGCCGGAATCCTCGACGGCTTCGGCGAGGACGGCCGCAGAGCCGGAAAGTTCGGCGCGATCTTCGCCCGCGCCCTCGCCTCCAGGGGCGTCAGCGCCTGCGCCGGGCGCTTCCCGGGGCTCGGTACGCTCTGCTCGTCCTGCGAGAGCCCGCCTCCCCTCGTCCCCCTGCCGGTCGATCGTCTCGAAGAGACGGAGATGCGACCCTTCGCCCGGGCCGTACGCGGCGGGATCCGGGCCGTTCTCGTGGGCAGGGCTCTCTTCCCGGCCCTCGAGCCCGACAGGATTTCCGCGGCGAGGAGCGCGAGAATCGTCGAAGGTCGGCTGCGCGAGGAGCTCGGCTTCAAGGGCGTGGCGATCGGCGACGAGCTCGGCGTCGAAGAGGAGCCCGGGCGCGCGGCGGTCCTGGGAGCCCTGGCGGGATGCGATCTCTCCCTCGCTTCGGAGCCCGCCGTGGCCCTCGCGGCGGCCGAAACCCTCGACGCGGCGGCCGCGGCGGGCGAACTGCCTGCGCCGCGCATCGTCGTGGCGCGCAGAAGGGTGGACGCTCTCATCGCGCTCGGGAGGCGCCGCCCTGCGAATATAGCGATACCGGACGCCGCCCTCGCCGCCTGCGAGCTCGACCTCGAGCGCTCCTTGACGGTTTTGAGAGCCCGGGACGGCCTTTCCATCGGCCCCGGACCGACCCTGGTGACGGTCTTCCTTCCCGCGACGCTCTCCGCGGCCGAGGCGGGTGCCTGCGCCGCCGCACTTCAGGCGGAGCTGCCCGAGGCCCATCTCGCGCTGCTCCACGCCGATCCTTCTCCCTCCGAGGCCGAGTCGATCGCTCGGGGACTCTCGGAAGGGCCGTCATACGCGTCGGCGGTCATTCTCACCTGCGACGCCCATCTGCGGCCCGCCCAGGAGAGCCTCGCCCAGTCGATCCAGGAATCGGTCGGGCGCTGCGCAGTGGTAGCCATGCGCGATCCCTACGACGCAGCCTTTTTCCCGCGCGCGGCCGTCCTGGTCGCCGCCTACGGTTTTTCGGCGGCCGGCTGCAAGGCCGCGGCCAGGCTGCTCGCGGGCAAGGCGGAGGCGAAGGGGTCCTGCCCCGTCCAGGTCATAGGCCTCGAAATGTAGCTTCGCCTCAGACTCCCTGAAAGAGGAGCCACTCGGAGACGATGTGCGCCGTGGACCAGAGGCCCAGGACTTCGCCGAGCGCGAAGGCCGAAAAGACGGCGGCGAAGAAGATTCTCGCGGGCACGAGGATCCTGCGTCCCCTGATCAGGGGAAGGGCCAGGAGGAGAGCGGCGAGGACGAACCACACGAGGGCGCCGACCCCTCGAGCCCAAGCGGGAGCGTCGAGAGCGAACTCCTTGAGCGCGAGTCCGGCACGGGGGGCCAGAGAGCTCACCCTACCCAGTTGACCCAGGGCCATCCCGGCGCCGAGTGCGATCAGGAGCAGTCCCGAAACGATCTTCACGCCGTGGGCATGTCGCTTGAACCAGTCCATCAGGCGGTGCATGCGGTCGAAGAAGAGTCCGGCGGCGAGGAATGGCAGCGCGAGCCCCGCGGAATAGGCGGCGAGAAGGAGAGCGGAGCGAGCCGTGTTGCCCTCGCGCGCCGCGTAGAGAAGTATCGAGGCCAGGATAGGGCCGATGCAGGGAGACCAGCCCGCCGCGAAGGCTACACCGAGGGCGAAAGCGCCGAGATAGCCGCGGGGAGCGCGGGTGGTCAGGATGCGGGCCTCGAGGTTGAGTACCTTGATGAAGTCGAAAATCAGATTGAGCCCGAGGACGACGATGAGGAGACCCGCGACGATCGTGATGGTCCGCGACAATCCCCCGAGCATGAGCGAGGCTCCCGAGAATATGATGCCCAGCACGGCGAATACGAGCGAAAAGCCGAGCACGAACACGGCTGTTCGGGCCAGCACGCGAAAGCGCCCGGCGCCGGACCTGAGATCGGCGAGCCCGTAGCCGGAGATGAAGGACAGGTAGCCGGGGATCAGCGGAAGAATGCAGGGCGAGAGAAAGCTCAGGAGACCCGCAGCACCGGCCGTCAGAAGGCCGACTTCCCTCATTTGGCTGCGAGCTCGGCGAATATGGAGGCCGCCTCCGCCCCGTCATAGGGGGCTCCGCCTATGATGCCGGCGATGGCTTGGCCGCTCTTGTCGATCACGTAGGTGGTCGGAATGGATCTGGCCCCGAAGGCAGTACCGAGACGACCCTGCGGATCGACGAAAATCGGATAGCTATAGCCCTTGCGCGCTATGAAGTCCTTGACAGTTCCGGGCTCTTCGCCCACGGAGATGCCCATCACCGTGAAATCTGCGGCTTTGGTCTTCTTCCATAGAGACTCGATCGCAGGCATCTCCTTCTGGCAGGGCGGGCACCAGGTCGCCCAGAAATTGAGGAGGATGACCTTCCCGCGCTCCTGGCTCAGCTTGACGGAGCCGCCGGCGAGCGCCTCGGCGGCGAAATCGTCCACCGGCACCGGTTTCGGGAAGACCGTGAAGCCGAGGCTCTCGAGCCGGGCGGCGTACCAGGGCTTTCCCTGGGCGGCGGCCGGTGCGACGGTCTGAGCGAAAAGGCCGGAACCGAGGGCGATGAGCAGAATCGCGAGAAGTTTGGCAGGGTATCGAGTTTGCGGGCGGAGCATGTGGCACCTCGTCTGGGGTATTAGTATATCCGGAAAGTACTATATTAAATCGCTTCCTTCAAGTGATGCTGCGAAGATTGCGCATCGGCCCCGTTCCTGCGGGCGGCCGACATACCGCTGGCCCCGGCGGTGCCCGGCAAGGTATATTGTTGTGAATTGCTGAGCGCGAAGGCCGCATCCGAAAAAGAGCCCGCGGCCGACGAGAAGGAGCCACAATGAGCATACGCAGTCTTCCTATTCAACACCGAAGCCGGCTCGGCGAGGAAGAGGAGGAAGAAGAGAAGAAGGAAGGCCGTCGTCCCGAGGAGGCACTCGCCGAACGCTTTCTCAAGACCCGGACCATACTCCTGACCGGCGAAATAGACAAAGAACAGGGCGAGCGCTTCATACGTCAGCTTCTCCTGCTCGAAAGCCTGTCGGTCGACCCGATAACGATTCTCATCGACAGTCCGGGCGGCGATGTCGACGCGGGCTTCGCCATCTTCGACATGATCCGCTTCGTCAAGGCGCCGGTCCGCATCCTGGGAATGGGGCTCGTCGCGAGCGCGGCGGCTCTGGTTCTCCTGGCCGTGCCCAAGGAGTCGCGCCTGGGTCTGCCCAACTCCCACTACCTTATACATCAGCCCCTGTCGGGTATCCGCGGTGTCGCGACCGAAATCGAAATCCACGCCCGTGAGCTCGAGAAGACGAGGGAGCGAATCAACAGGATCATAGCCGAGCAGACGGGCCAGACGATGGAGCGTGTGCGGAAGGACACGGACCGGGACTATTGGATGAGCGCGGAAGAGGCCATGACCTATGGCCTCATCTCTCGAGTCGGCGCCATGCGGGACGAACTCGGGCTATGACTCCCGAGGCGCTCCTGGAAGGACTGGATCGGAGTTTCGAGCGCCTGCCCGACGAGACCGCGGGGGGGCTGCCTCTCTACCGCGGCAAGGTCCGCGACGTCGTCCGGGGCGAGGTGAGCCTCCTCCTCGTGGCCAGCGACCGTATCTCGGCCTTCGATCGCGTCGTCGCGACCGTACCCTACAAAGGCGAGGTGCTCGCGCGCGTCTCCGGCTGGTGGTTCGCACGCTGTGCGGACATCGTGCCCAATCACCTCCTGCCGGGCGGCTCTCCCGAGGAGCTGGGCGGAACGGGGCGGGCCATGCTCGTTCGAAGGCTCGACATGCTCCCCATCGAGGTAGTGGTCCGCGGTTATCTGTCGGGCTCGGCCTGGAGGGACTACGCCGCCGGCCGCCCCGTTTCGGGCATCGAGTTTCCTCCGGGGCTGGCCAAGAACGAAAAGTTTCCCGTTCCGCTCGTCACGCCCTCCACGAAGGAAGAGGGAGGCCACGACAGGCCGCTCTCCAGGAGCGAGATACTGGCCCGAGGCATTGTGAGCGAAAAACTCTGGGACGAGATCGAACGTGCCGCCATAGCTCTTTTCAGACGCGGACAGGAGATCGCCGCCGGTTCCGGCCTCATTCTCGCCGATACGAAATACGAGTTCGGCCTCGACGCCGGCCGCCTCGTGCTCGGCGACGAGATACACAGTCCCGATTCCAGCCGCTACTGGTGGTCCGATTCCTACCTCACGCGGTTCTTCGCCGAAGAAGACCAGCGCGAGCTCGACAAGGAGCCTTTCCGGCGCTGGCTTTCTTCGCGCGGCTTCACGGGCGAGGGAATTGTCCCCGAAATTCCGGCCCAGGTGCGCGCGGAGACGGCAATGAGATACATCCAAGCCTACGAGGCGATCACCGGGGAGAGTTTCGAGCCGATCGGCGTCGACCCTGAATCGGAGACCGGCGCTCTGGCACGTATCGTGAGGGAGCGGCTCCGCTAGGAATGTCATGGGCTTCCGGTCGGCGCCGCCCCCGGAGGTCCCCGTGCGTGCAGTCCCCCGCCTCTTTTTCCCCGCCGTGCTTGCGGCGGCGGGCACACTGTTCCTTTTCGTTTCCTGCGCCGATTCCTGCTCGTCGCCTTCGGGCGGCGTCGCCGAATCGCGCGGTCGGTCGATCGCCGTCATGTCCTACAATGTCCTGAGCCTCTTCGATCCCGTCGACGACGGCGTCGAATATGAAGAGTTCAGTGTGGCCAAGGGCACCTGGGACGAGACGCGGTATCGGCGCAGGCTCGACAACCTCGCCAAGGTCGTGCTGGAGGGAGCGAGGGAAGAGCTTTCGGGCGGCGTTCCGGACCTCGTCTGTCTCCTCGAAGTCGAGAAACCGCGCGTCCTCGAGGACCTGCGCTCGGGACCGCTCAAGTCCGCGGGCTACCGCTACGCCGCTATGGCCCCGGCGCCGGGCGCGGCCGTCAACATCGGGCTGCTCTCCCGCCTTCCCATCGTCGCTCTGCATTCGCACACGGTATCCGGCCCGCCCGCGGCGCATGCCGAACGCAACATGCTCGAGGCGACCCTCGACATCGATGGATCGGAGCTCGCCCTCCTGATCTGCCATTGGAAGTCCAAGCTCGAAGGAGCCGAGGAGACGGAAGACGAGAGGAGGCAGGAAGCGGCCCTCGTGGAGAGCCGCGTCCGCGCCCTGCTGGCATCCGATCCCGGAGCGGCCATACTGATCTGCGGCGACTTCAACGAGAACCCCGACGAGTATCTCCGCGTCGGAAAGCGTTATGCGACGGCGCTCATGCCTGCCGCGGAGTCGGCCGCGCCGGATGCGGGGAGACTCCTCGTCGGCTCCGAACTCCCCGGAGTCGGCGCCGATTCGGCGGGCGCAGCGGAAGCGGGCGTCGAGCCCGTCCTGTACAGTCCCTGGATCGAATCCGACGGCTTCAGCTATGCCTACAAGGGCATGCGGGAACGCATAGACGGCTTCCTGCTGTCGGCCGGGCTCCTGGGCGGCGGCGGCCTGTCCTATCGCGGTTTCTCCGTCGTCGACGCGCCCTTCCTGCTCGATTCCTCCGGCATACCGCGGAAGTGGTCCAACTTTTCCGGCTCGGGCTACTCCGACCATCTTCCGATTATGATCGGCATCGACGTCGCGCCGAGATCGGGGGAATGACGGCGACCGAGTCGCATAACTCTTTGCAGACTCTCAGCCCTCGACCAGGCGATACAGGTCTATGCGCTCGCTCTTGCCGCGTATCTGCGCGCCGCGTATCGCGTCGAAGCGGAGCCCCTCCGCCGCGTCGCCGAGAAGGTCGTAGGTTCCGCCGGACAATAGGAGGTACGACCCGTACTCCTTGTTCAGGCCCTCGACCCTGGACGCCACGTTGACGGCGTCGCCGATGACCGTATACTGCAGCTTCCGCGACGAGCCCACGTTGCCCGCGATAACCTGGCCCGAATGCATGCCTATGCCGATCCGTATCGGCTCGCGACCCGAGAGAGCGCGCTCCTCGTTGAGTTCGGCGAGCCTGGAGCGCATGTCGATGGCGGCCCGCAGCGCCTGCGCCGCGTGATGGGCGCTCGGGACCGGCAGGCCGAATACCGCCAGGATGCCGTCTCCGAGGAACTTGTCGATGATGCCCCCCCGTGCGGTTATCACCTCTATCATGCGGCCGAGGTAATCGTTCAGAAAGGCGAACACCTCCTCCGGCGAGAGCCGCTCCGACATGGCGGTGAACCCGCGGATGTCGGTGAACATGACCGTGGCCTCGTAACGCGCGCCGTTCAGGTTGACCCTGCCGGCGAGTATGGCTTCGGATATTTCCCTGGTGAGATATTGCCCGAAGAGCCCCTTGATGCGTTCGCGCTCCGCGATGCCGCGCAGCATGTCGTTGAAGCCGACGGTCAGGTCGCCGAGCTCGTTGGTCGTGAGGGCGGGCGTCAAAGCTTCGAGATCGCCTTCGCGGGCGCGATCCATGTTCGAGCGCAGAGCCTCGACCGGGGCCACGATGTCGGCCGCGGTCCAGCGGGCGATGAAGAACACGTAGACCAGGATGATCGCGAGACCGATGGCGAGCCCCGAGATCACTCGCGCGAGGTCGAGGGGGCCCATGAAGTAGATCGGGAAGGTCGCGGGATCCATGCGGCCGTGGACGACGCTGCCGAGCCTTTCGACGGCGAGCTGGAATCCCGGCGCGAGGTCGCCGCCGAAGAGGAGCTTGAGCTGATCGGGCTCGAGGGTCGAGAGCGTGCCCGCGAAGGAGAGCCCGGTGCCGACGAACAGGGCTATGACGACGATCGGCAGGATCGTGGAGATCGAGACGAGAAACAGAAGATCCCCGCGCACTCGGGTGCGATGTCCGCCGGGCGCATGCGCCGCCAGCTCCTCCCGCGAAAACAAGTTGTGCAGGTAGAGAGTCTGCACCCGATGGCGCTGCCATAGGAAAGTGAAGAGACTGGACAGGGCGAGAACGGCGGCCTCGATGGGCAGCATCAAAGACTCGCGGCCGAGAGCCTCTCCAGCCGCGAAACGCGCGAGGCCCAGCGGCACGATGAAGACCGGCGCCGCCAAGGCCATTACCTTGGGCGAAGAGAAGATGCGCGAGCGCGCCCTCGCGCGAATCGCCGCGGGTACGTTCGCGCCCCGGTGGAGCAGGGCGAAGCACCGGACGAGGGGAGCATGGAAGAGCGCGGCGCCGCCCATGCCCAGAATGAGGGCGAGGGCGGCGAGATCGACGAAAGCCCGCCGGCCGGCCGAGGGGAGATCGTTCAGCGCGAAGAACGAAAGGCCGCCCCCGACGCCGGAGGGATGCACGTGCCCCTCGGCGAAATCGATGACCGCCTTAGCGCCGCTGCCGAAATCGCGTTTCACCTGGTCGGCGAAAACGAAACAGAAGCCGAAGAAGAGCGACAGCGCGAGGTAGAGGAGGAGCCCGGGCAGCATGATTCCCAGGACTTTGAATCTCGGAGGCCGGGCGAGGTCGCTTGGTCTTCTCATGGCTTCCCTAGAGTAACGTGTCGCGAGGGCCCGAGGCAACGTGCGGCGGATTTCGTCGGTCCTTGGCGCCGGAGGAGTCTTCGGAGTATGCTTTATCGGATATGGCCGAAGGCAAGCCTCTCATCGTCCAGAGCGATCTCTCGCTGCTCCTCGATGTCCACGATCCCTCCTTCGAGGAGGCGCGCTCCGCCGTGGGCCCCTTTGCGGCCCTGGAAAAGAGTCCCGAACATCTTCACACCTACCGCATTTCGGCGCTTTCTCTCTGGAACGCCGCGAGCGCGGGAATTGAAAGCTCCGAGATCGAATCGACGCTCGAACGCTACAGTCGCTACGAGGTGCCGCGCGACGTCGGTTTCATCGTCCGGGACACCATGGCGCGATTCGGACGCCTCACGCTGCGGCAGAGCACCGACGGGCCGGACTCGTACGAGCTTCTTCTCGCCTGCGACGATGCCGATGTCGAGCGGGAGATAGCGTCCTCCAAGCGTCTCGCCAAATGGCTCGAGCCCGTGCCCGGCGGCTTCGCGGTCAGGCTCACGGATCGCGGCACGGTGAAGCGCGAGCTCTTGCGGCTCGGCTGGCCGGTCAAGGACGAGGCGCCGCTCGCCCCGGGCGATCCCTTCGAGCTGCGGCTTCTCTCCCAGCGCCGCTCCGGAGGAAATTTCGGCCTTCGCCCCTACCAGAGCGATGCCCTCGCGGCCTTTCTGGGCGGAGGTCTCCCCGGTTCGGGCTACGGCGTGGTCGTGCTGCCCTGCGGGGCGGGCAAGACTATCGTCGGCATGGCGGCGATGGAAGCCATAGGCCGAAAGACCCTCATCGTCACGACGAACGTCGCCGCCGTCCATCAATGGATGGACGAACTTCTCGACAAGACCGACGTGGCGGGCGAGTCGATCGGAGAGTATACCGGGGCCGAGAAGAACGTCAGACCCATCACCGTGGTCACCTACCAGATACTCACCTGGCGTCCCGACAAAGAGGCCGATTTTCCGCATTTCGACCTGTTCCGCCGCGAAAAATGGGGGCTCATCATCTACGACGAGGTACATCTCCTTCCGGCGCCGGTGTTTCGCGTCGTAGCCGAGATCCAGGCGGTGCGCAGGCTGGGGCTCACCGCCACCCTCGTGCGCGAGGACGGACGCGAGGAGGACGTGTTCAGCCTGATCGGACCGAAACGCTACGACGTGCCCTGGAAGGAACTCGAACGCAAGGGCTTCATAGCCGAGGCCTACTGTCGCGAGATCCGCATTCCCCTGCCCGAGCGGGAGCACCTGCGCTATATAGTCTCGGAGCCGCGCGACAAGCACAGGCTCTCCGCGGAGAACGGGGCGAAATACGAGGCGGTGCGCGAACTCGTGGAAAATCACCCCGACGATCCCGTGCTCGTAATCGGGCAGTTTCTGGATCAACTGGGACGGATCGCGAAAGAGCTCGCCGCTCCCCTCATCACCGGCCGCACTCCCAATCCGGAGCGGGAGCGGATATACCGGGACTTCCGGGCCGGGCGGGTGCGGGTCATCGTCGTATCGAAGGTCGCGAACTTCGCGATCGATCTTCCCGACGCCTCCGTCGCGATCCAGGTCTCCGGCTCGTTCGGGTCCCGCCAGGAGGAGGCGCAGCGCCTCGGGCGCATTCTCAGGCCCAAGGCGCGCAACTCGTACTTTTATTCGCTCGTGTCGCGCTACACGGTCGAAGAGGAATTCGCCGCAAACCGGCGCAAGTTCCTGACCGAGCAGGGCTATCGCTACGTGATCGAGGCCTGGGAATGAAAGACGCTCCGGCGGACCCGCCCGAGCCCGGAACCTGGGTCGACGCCCTCCTAACTTCGGGATCGGAAGCGCTGCTCGGCGCGGTGCGCAATTACATAGGCCCGGTGCGCACGCCCTACGACAAGCGCGAGCTGGCGCGGAGACTCGAAGCCTTTCTGCGACGGGCGGAGACCCAGGAATCGCTCATCGCCCTGCTCGACGACTTCGACGCCCGCCTCATCGGCGCTGCCCTTCTCCTCGGTCCCGCGCCCGAGCACGAGCTCAAGGAGCTTTTCGCGGGAGAGCTCCCTCTCTTCGATCTCGGCGTGCGCGTCGCCAATCTCTACGACCGACTCATCCTGTTCCGGTACCAGCAGGGCGGCGCGCGGCTCGTCGCGGTCAACCCCCTCCTCGCCGGCCGCCTCGCCGGCGCCGTCCTCGACCCCGCAGTCCTCTTCTCGCCGAGCCGAGGGGCGCCGGTCCCCGGCGGGGAGGGGGCGGCATCGGAGGGCGGCGCCCCCGGCGAGGGTGTCTGCGATGCCGAGACGATCGTGGGCTTTTTCGCCTTTCTGTTCCACGCGTCGGGGGCCCTGCGCAAGAGCGGCGGCCTCACCAAAAGGGCGGCAGAGCGCGCGGCCTCGCTTTTCCCCGCCCTGGCGGCCGCGCGGCGCGAGAGTCTCGCCGCCCTCGCCGAGGCTTTCGCGGCCTCCGGTGCGCTCGGCTTCGACGGCGAGGATCGGCGTCCCGAGCGCGGCGTTTTCTCGGCGCTTGTCGAACGCTGGGGCGCGAACCTACCCTTCTACATGGCGGCCGCCCTGGCCTTCGAAGGGGAGGGCCGGGCATCGGTGCAGGAGCGCGTCTCGGCGGGAACGGAGGTCGACGATCTCGACGAGCGGTCCAGGATCTCCCGCGCCGGGACGGCTGCCGCCCTGGTCGCGGAGGCGCTTCGCGATCCGCCCGGCGGATCGAACTTCGTGTTTTCGCGCAGCGGTCTCGAGCGCTGGCTCGGCATCGCGTCGCACCGCTCGGGGCTATCCCTGGGCGCGGCCCGCCTCGTCGACGCGATGGCCGCCCTGGGAATCGTGACGGCCGCGGGCGGGGGGCTCGCTCTTTCGCTGCGGCCCGGCCGGCCGGCCGCGGCCTCCCTTCCCGGGCGCCTCGTCGCCGAAGGCGCCCACGCTCTGCATCTTTTGCCGGAGGCGAGCCTGGAGGAACGGCTGTTCGTGGGCTGCGTGGCTCGGCCGATTTCGTACGGCACGGTCTGGAGCTTCGAGGTCGAGCGAGATTCCGCCCGCCGGGCCTTCGCCGCGGGGCTCGACGCGAAAAGCATCGCCGCCCGGCTCGGAAGCATGAGCGGCGCGCCGCTGCCGCAGAGCCTCGCCTTTTCGTTGTCGGCCTGGGAGGAAGAATACCGCTCGCTCAGGCTCTACCGGGGCGTGGTTCTCGTCGCCGACGAGCGACTGCGGGCCGCGGTCGAGCATTCGACCGCGCTCGGCGCTCTGGTGGCCGAAGTCCTCGCCCCCGGCGTCTATTTTCTCACGGCCGCGAGCTACGAGGCCGCGGCCGCGACTCTCTCGCGGGTCGGCCTCGAGGCCTCTCCGCGCATTGCGGCATCGGTCTCCGGCGGCTACGGGCAGCTCCTCCCGAAACCCTCGATCCCCGCCGCATCCGAGAAGATCGACGGACTCAGAGCCCGGCTTTCCCGCCTGCGCGTCGCCGAGCGGCCTCCCGCCGCCGCCGCCTTCGACCCCACCCGGCGGCTCGGCGAGCTCCGCGAGATCCTCGGGCGCGCCTTGAAAGAGGGAAAGCGGAGCGCGGACGAAGGGAAAGAGTTCGCGGAGCGAATCGAGCGCCGCATCATTCTCACCGAGCGGCAGATCGCCGAAGCCGAGGCGCGGCCCGAGCGGCTCGAGGCCGGCGGCCTCGACTATCTGGGCAAGGTGCGCGTGATCGAACGCGCCCTCCGCTCCTCCGGCGATAGACTCGAGCTGCTCTATCGCCTTCCCGGCGCGGAACCACAGCGGGCCGTCCTCAGGCCCGTCAAGCTCGACAGAAACGAAAAGGGACTCGTCCTCGAGGCGGAGGACCTCGCGACGGGCAGTCCCGCCCGCATACCCCTCGGCACCGTAAGCACGGTGCGGCGGGTGCGCGCAACACTATTTGGAGAAGATACATGAAGAACGACCAGGGCCATCTCGGCCAACCCAAACTCGCGGTCCTCGTCGACGCCGACAATACCCAGGCGTCGATCGTGGAGGGCCTCCTCGCCGAAATCGCCAAGTACGGCGTGGCGAGCGTAAAGCGCATCTACGGCGACTGGACGAGCACCAATCTGAGAAGCTGGAAGGACAAGCTCCTCGAATACGCCATTCAGCCGGTGCAGCAGTTTTCCTACACGACGGGCAAGAACGCCACCGACAGCGCGATGATCATCGACGCGATGGACCTCCTCTATACGGAGAGTCTCGACGGCTTCTGCATCGTGTCGAGCGATTCCGACTTCACGCGGCTGGCCGCGCGGCTCCGCGAGGACGGCAAGCTCGTCCTCGGCTTCGGCCAGCGCAAGACGCCCAAGCCCTTCGTCGCCGCCTGCGACAAGTTCATCTACACCGAGATCCTGCGCGAGCCCGAAGAGGAGCGCGGCGAGAAGGAGCCGGCCCCCAAGGCGGCGACCGACCTCAAGGGCGACCGCAAGGTGGGCAATCTCCTTCGCGCCGCCGTGGAAGACGCGGCCGACGAATTCGGCTGGGCCTACCTCGGGGCGGTGGGCACCTACATCGCCAATCGCCAGCCCGAGTTCGATCCCCGCAACTACGGCTATCGCAAGCTGGGCGACCTCATAAAGTCATCCGCTCTCTTCGAGATCGACGAGCGCGCGAGCCCTACCGACCCGGGCAAGCAGATATACATCCGTTCGCGCGCGAAGGCGCGTTAGCAGGGCGATGACAGACTCGCGCGCGGCCGCTCCGCCCCCCTACATCTTCCGCAAGGCCGATGCCGGCGACGCGGCCGCGCTCGTGGAACTGAGGCTCGCCTTCATGCGGATCGTGAAGGATTGCGGCCTTCCCGACGAGAAGAAATGGCGCTCGCATCTCTCGATGCTTTTCGAACGCGACCTCGCCGCGGGGACGCTCGTCTGTTGGATATGCCTGGAGGGCGGGAGAGTGGTCGCCGCGAGCGGCATCGCCTTCGACGTTCCGCGCGATCGCCGCGTCGAGGAGGCATTGATCCTCAACATGTACACGGTGCCGGAGCGTAGGCGGCGCGGGCTGGCCTCCGAGCTTCTGCGGCTCTGCGTCGTGGAGGGGCGGGCCCGGGGCCTTCGCCGTCTGCGACTTCAACCTACCGACGAAGGCAGGGCGCTCTACGAGAGTTTCGGCTTCCGCAGGGCCGGCGGCGACATGGTGCTCGAGCTCGCCTGAAGGGTCGCGATCAGTAGTATCGTTTCGCTTCTCCTTCCCCGCCGCCTTGGCCGAAGACCCGCTCTCTGTTCTCGATGCCGATCCGCTCGAGATTGTTCCAGGCGCTCTTCGAGGCATCGCCCTTCCTCTTCATCTCCAGGGCGAACTGATTCATGGAGAAGTGATTGAAGGCCCAGAAACGCCGGCGATCCGCCCGTGCGGAAGGCGCGGCCAGACGAGAGAGCTCGTCCCTGTACGTCGCGAAGAGCCCTCCGGGGCGGAGTTCCCCTATTCCGGAAATCCACAGCGCGGCCGACTTGCGGCCTTTCCCCGCGCCGAAGGCCAGATAGAGACGCCAGGCGAGACCGGCCATCGCGCGCTGACTCTCCTCGAGGAGAGAGGCGAGGGAATCGCGCCGTGGGCCGGCCATCGCGAGGAGCTTTCTCAATTCCGCGGTCTTCGGCGTGTGGACGGGCGTCTTGTTGAGAATGAGGACCTCGCGCCGGAAGTCGACATTCAGTTCCCTCTCGAACCATCCCGCCGCGAGCTTGCCCGACTGCCCGACGAGGTAGCGACGGTTGGCCTCGAGCTGCTCTTTTTTCCCCGGATTGTCGGCGACGAGGACGATGCGGATCGAATCCCCCTCGCCGATCGAGTCCAGCGCCTCGTTGTAGACGATCGGCGTCTCGACCCTGTAGTCGTCGTAGCCCATCCCGGCGCGGAGCTCCTCCTGGATCTCGCGCAGATAGGCGTGCTCGGAAGTCCAACGTCGCACGAGGCCGCGGAACTCGTCCCGGACGCCACGGAGGGCGGCATAGGCTGCGCTCTGCATCGGGACAAGATGCCCCGGCTTCGTGGGGATGGCAATAGGGCCGTACGCCGCCGCTCCGGCGTTCGTTCTTGCCTAGACCCTCCTCTCATCGCTATTATTCGATCGAATCGAGGCTCTTGCATTGCAGACGCATTTTGCGAGAGCTACCAAATACTGCGGGGGGCTATCGTGAGCGACGACAAAGTACTGCGGAGCGAGCTCATCGCACTCCTCGACAGCGGCAACGCGCACATGAGTTTTGCCGAGGCCGTGGCGGATTTTCCCCTGGAACACATCAACACCAAGCCGGCGAACTGCCCCTACTCGTTCTGGCATTTCGTCGAGCACATCCGGATAACGCAATGGGACATACTGGAGTTCGTCCTCGATCCCAGGCACAAGTCGCCGCGCTGGCCGGAAGGCTACAGGCCCCGGCCGGAGGAAAAGACGGACGAGGCCGGTTGGGCCAAGAGCGTCGCCGCGGTGCTCGCCGATCTGGAAAAGGTGAAGCGCTTAGTGAACGACCCTTCTACGGATTTCTTCGGACCCATACCCCATGCGCCCGGCTACACGGTGTTCCGCGAGGTTCTCCTTGTGGCCGACCATAATTCCCATCATGTCGGTGAGCTGGCGATCATGCGTCAGATCGAAGACCTCTGGCCCAGGGGGAGGAAGTACCTCACGGGCAGGCCGGATTAGCTTCGGGGCCCCCCTTCCGGCTCTCTCGACGGCCGGATTATAGTCCTGCCATGATCTACGACACCTGGTATCGCAGCACTCTGATTGCGGCCTTTTCGGCGGCTGCCCTTTTCGGCTTTCTGGAAGCCGCTCCCGCGCAGGGCACCGACATGGCGGCGGTACGGGCCGCGCTATCGGCCTCGGGCATCCCGCAGGCGGAGCGGAGCGCCATCGAAGGGCGCATCGAAAAACGCGACGATCGTTTCCGCGAGCTTCTCGCCGCCGCCCTCGCGGACCGGGCGGCGGATCCCATGCTTCTCGCCCGGGTCGACAAGACCGAGGGCCTTCCCGAAGACTACGTCCCCGTCGACCTTCTGAGCCTCGACGGAAGCGGGATAAGCGTATCGCGGCGCGGCCACGAGCTGCGTTCGCCGGCGCGCGCGGCTCTTCTCGTCATGGCGAAGGAGGCCAGGCGCGACGGGGTCGATCTCGTCGTCGGTTCGGCCTATCGCTCGTACTCGTACCAGGCCAAGGTCTTCGACCGGGAGATAGAGCTCTACGGCCGCGTCCGGGCCGAGCGCGAGTCCGCCCATCCGGGCTCTTCGCAGCACCAGCTCGGCCTGGCCATGGACTTTTCCCCGATCGACGACTCCTTCGCCGCCACCAAGGCGTCGCGCTGGCTCGAGGCCCACGCGCGGGCCTTCGGATTTTCGCTCTCCTACCCCGAGGGCTGCGAATCGATCACGGGATACCGTCCCGAGAGCTGGCACTACCGCTTCATCGGCAAAGCGGCCGCGGCGCTCGAGGGCGAGTTTTTCGGCGGGATTCAGCAGTACCTGATCGAATTTTTCGAGGCATTCCGGCCGCGCTGAAGGCGTTCCGAATCATCCTCGCATGTCGGCGGGCCGCCCGCATCTTGGGCCGATCCGATCCGCAAAGTCCGTACTATTTCTTTATGGACTCGCGGGGCGTGCGGCCCGATTCCATCCTGAATCCCTCGGAGAGGGAATCGCTGATCTTCTTCAACGCCTTTTCGCTCGTGAACCCGTAATCTAGGAGCACGGACGACTCGATCTGATCATAGGACACGTTGCCCGCTTCGAACTCGCAGAGTATGTTCGCGAGGTAGACGACATACACGACATCGCGGTATTCGCCCGTTTCGAGAGTCGGTTCGTGATGGTAGCGGATGGCCGAGACCAGCGACTCGGGGAAGTTCCACTTTTCGGCGATGCGTGCGCCGATTTCGGCGTGATTCATGCCGCCGGCCATGTCCTCGAAAGTGTCGGCGGGAATTCCCTTGTCCTTGACGAAGGCGCGTATCTTGTCGAGGAGCGCCGGGTGGACCGAGGAAAAGACGATCTTGCCCATATCGTGGAGCATGCCCCCGACGTAGGCGTCGTCCAGCAGGCCGCGAACCTGACTCTTGAAGTTCTTGGCCAGGTTGTAGGCGTAATAGGCCGCGCGGTAGCAGTGATCCCACAGCTTTTTCTTTTCGACGCTGCCGTCGTCGCCGAGGATTTTGAGCGTGCCGTAGGAGTACAGAAGGTTCCGCAGCGCCTTCACGCCGACCATTTTGACGGCATCGACTATGTTGTCGACCTTCTTGGCCAACATGTAGGCGGCCGAATTGACGAGCTTCAGGAGGTCGGCCGTCATCGCGGGATCGGTGGAGATATAACGGGCTATATCGATGATCTGGCTGTTCGGATCGGCGATGAGGCGCTGGATCTGGACGATGCTCTCGGGGAACTGGGGCAGGCTCGTGATGGATTTGACGACCTCGTCGGTGAGTACGGACACGGACTCCACCTTGGCGGTCGCGACTGGCACCGTGATGCGGGCAACGGTCTCGCCGTTCTCGGCCCAGAGATCGAAGCAGTCCTCGTCCAGGCCGATTTTCTTGAGCATGAGGACGAGGATGACTAGGCCGAGCCCGGCGCCTTCCGAAGGGTCGAGGACCTGCGAGAGGGCCTCTTCGAGGCTCGTGTACTTTCGCGACCGCGCGAGCTTGTCGTGGATCCTGATGTATTCCTTCTTGTTTATCTCGACGTTGTTGCGCACCTCGAGCATGATGTTGGATCCCTTGGCCTGGAAAATGATCTTTACGTAGAAACCTTTCTCTTTCTGCTTCTGCAGGTACCACGCGATATTGTCCATGGTATCCTGCTTGAAGGTCACCATGCCCTCTTCGTACTGATCCGAGTCGTTTATTTCGAGACCGCGGGATTCGAAATAGACGCGCTTGGTGTTGGCTTTCTTGGCGTTGACCGCGAGCTCGCGGAGGCAGTAGATCAGGTAGTCCTTCAGCTTCTTCTGCCCCAGCTCCGCCAGGAAAACATCGAGGACTTCCTCCATGTAAACTTCGATGTCGTGGGGGAGAGTGTAGGTCAGAATATTGAGCGCAATGGCATTGTGCGCGGCCTTTTTTATCTTGGCGACATCTACGACGAGTTCGCTCGCGGGCATGCGCTCCACCTTTCACTTTTCGGTATAAGAGAATATTTATACGACTATGATAATGCCCCGTTCGGCCATTTTCAACTCGCCTTTCCGAAGGCCTTCTTCAGCCCAGATAGCTCTTGACCGTCTTGGCCATCCTGAGCAGCTCCTTCCGCACGCGGCTGTTGAAGGAATCGGCGGGAAAGTCGCCTCCTTCGTCGGGCAGTCCGGCCGGCATTCCGGTCAGCACCTCTATCCCTTCGTTGATCGTCGATACCGCCCATACGTGGAAGCTCCCGCCCGTGATCGCTTCCTGCACGTCGCGGTTAAGCGTCAGATTGGCGACGTTCCGCCGCGGGATCATGACACCCTGCGTGCCCGTGAGCCCCACCTGCCGGCACACGCGGTAGAACCCCTCGATTTTTTCGCAGACCCCTCCGACGGGCTGGACCTGTCCGACCTGGTTCATCGAGCCGGTCACGGCGACGTCCTGCCGCAGGGGAATGTTCGCTATGGCCGAGAGCAGGGCGTAGACCGCGGTCGACGAGGCCGAGTCGCCCTCGACGGCCGTGTAGGACTGTTCGAAACAGATGCTGGCCGTCGCGGCCAGGGGAAAGTCTCGGGCGTAGCGGCTGCGCAGAAAACCCTCGACTATAAGGACCGCCTTGTCGTATATCTCGCCCGAAAGCCCCGATTCGCCCTCTATGTTTATGACGCCGCCCTCGCCTGGGCTCACCTGGGCCGAGATCACCGCGGGCATGCCGAAGGCGTAGTAGCCGCGATCGTGCACGGCGAGACCGTTCACTCTACCGATGGCCGAACCGCTCGCCTGGAGGATGATCTCGCCCGAACCGATCATGTCGCCGATTTTTTCCTCGGGCAGGTTCGCCAGCCGCGCGCGGGCGGCCACCGCCGTCCGCACCGCCTCCGCGTCGATCGCGGAGGCGCGCGCGAGGCGGGCGCGATAGTCGGACTCGCGGAGGATATCGGCCACCATGCCGAAGCGCGTCGACAGCCGGCTGCGATATTCGGCCAGGCGCGCCCCCTGCTCTACGAGGCTCGCGAGGCCGTCGGGAGCGAGGGCGAGCAGGCCCTCGTCCTCGCAGACCCGCCGGGCGAAGGCGGCGTAGTCGCGGAGGCTCTCCTCGTCGAAGGGCATCGAAGAATCGAATTCGGCGTGGACCTTGAAGAGCTTCTGAAAGTCCGGGTCGGTCTGGTAGAGGATATCGTAGCTCGACTCGCCGCCGATCATGACGACCTTGACCTCGGCCTTGACCGCCTCGGGTTTGACCCATCCCGAGGGGCCGAGCGGCCCTTCGCGCGGGTGCACTTCGGCCCGGCCGTCCATCAGGGCGCGCTTGAGCCTCAGCCATGCCTCGTCGTCGGCGACGACGTCCTCGGCGCGGAGGACGAGAAAGCCTCCCGATGCCTTGAGGAAACTTCCGGCGCGTATCCTGAGATAGGAGGTGCGCGTGTCGCCCTCGTCCTCGGGCTTGGGCTCCACCGACCCGAAAAGGTTGACCACGCTCGGATGATTTTCGATCACCACGGGAACGCGGTCGACGCCCTCTCTTCCGACCAGGATATTGACCCCGTAGCGCGCCAGAGCGGGGCTCCGCCTTCGGCGGGAGCCCTCTTCCCGGGCATCGGCGCGGAAAAGGAAGAGGTGGCCCATGATGTCCTTCCGCATGTCGTCGAGCCATGCGAGGATCTTGGCCTCCTTCCATTTGTCGGCGAGCAGGCTCACTTCCGCCGATACCTGGGGCGACAAGGCCAGGTTTTTCAGCTCTTCGAGCCGCGATTCGAGTTCCTGGCGTCCCCGCCTCAGCTCGGCGAAGAGGCGCTTCATGCGATCCATGTGAGCGTACCAGAGCTGGCGCCGCCGGTCGTACTCCTCGGCGGGATATTCGCCGGCGGCGACCTTGGCCTGCAGCGCTTCGAATGTGGTCTCCTCCGGTTCGGGCCCCCCTCCGGCGACGAGCGGCACTATGTCCATGCTCGCCTGGCCGCCGGCCTCGACCTGGATCGGCCGGAAAGCGTCGGCGGCGAGATCGGCCTCGAAAGAGGAAAGGAGGGCGTTTTCCCTGGATTCGACCTCGGCGGTGGCTTCCGCCTCCGCCTTCTTCGTTTCGGCGCTCTCGGCGTGCATGGCCACGATGCGCTTGAGACTTTCCACGAGGCGGTGCAGGTCGCGCTTGAAGGCGCTTCCTCCGCCCGCCGGCAAGGCCAGGGCCATGGGCTCGAGCGGCGCGCCGAAGTTGTAGACATAGACCAGGTCGCTCAGACGTTCGCCGGCGGGCGGCTCTTCCGCGAGGACGCGGAGAACGGCCGTCCGGCGTCCGGTTCCGGGAGCCCCCGATACGTAGACATTGTAGCCCTTCGAATGGACGTGCACTCCCATCCGAAGGGCTTCGAGGGCGCGCGGCTGGCCTATGACCGCGCTGCCCCATTCCGGGAGCGCGGCTCGCAGCGCCGCCTCGGCCCGCTCCGGGGCGACCGCGAAGGCGATCTCCTCGGCCGACAGTTCGAGTCTCGAGAGGTTCATGGGGCTCCTTCCGCTCGCGCGCCTACTTTGCGTGCTCGATCAGATTCGATACCGGTACGATGGCATATCCCGCGCTCCGGAGCGCGTCGATGAGGAGAGGAACTTCGCGGAAGAGATAGTCCTCCCTCCCCCCGTCGGGGATGCCCAGGCGGATCGGGATGATGGATCCGGGCTTGGCGGCCGCGACTATTTTTTCGATGAGCTTGTGGGCGGGAAGATACGAGCCGGGCATGCCTGCGGCATCCGCCCTGCCGACCCAATCGAGAGGATCCATGTCGCGGCCGACGTACGTATAGTCCATGCTCGCTCCGGCGGCGATGATATCGGAGTTCGTGGTGTAGTATGGCATGTGCCAGAGCAGGGAGAGTTCCTTGCCCGTGGCGGAAAACCATTCGTCTTCGGCGCGGGCGAGTCCTCTTCTGATATAATCGCGATCGATGCGGTAGCGCGCGTCCGTCGGGTCTGTGTCCGTGAAGAACATGGATCCGATTTCGTTGCCCGATCCGGCCAGAAGCCGGGCGCCTCCCGGGCTCTCCCTGACGAACTCGCCGTTGACGAAGAAGGTGGCCCGGATGTCGCTGTCCTTGAGCGCGCGGAGCACCTGCACCAGTCCCTCGGTGGAATCCACGGCATCGAATACGAGGGCGAGCTCCCGCCGCCGGATGCGCGAACCGTGATCGAAGATTCCCTGGGCGCGCGGCTCCTCCCGGTCGGGGAAGGGAGCGTAGACGGAGGTCGGCGGCGGAAAGAGAGGCCTCGTTCCTAGCGCCTTGATCGAACGGACCATGATCATGTTCCGATACGGTCCGGCCGCGAGATCGTCCAGGTAGACGCGATAGGAATCCGAGCTCACGGCGGCCCGGCCGACCGCGAAGGAGGATCTGCTCGTCCAGACCGGCGTGTCGGTCGCCGAAGCCCCGCCGTCCGAAGGAGGCAGTCCGTAGACGCCGTCGTCCGTCCGCACGACGATGGAGCCGTCGTCGGCTCTGCCGTAGGCTCGGACCTGCGAAAGGGCCACGAGTTCGCGGTCTCCCGTGGACAGTCTCACGGTCTCGATGAGGCGGGAGCCTGCGGCGACGATCCAGTCTTCCGACAGCCACAGGACGTGCAGACAGCCGGAAGACTTCAGCTCCGCGATCTGCGACCAGTCCGCGTAGGATCGGATCGTGACGCCCGCCGGCGTGACGATCGCGACCTTGGAGCCGTCCGGCGAAAGGCGCATCTCCGTGGCGTCGCGGGCGTCGAGCTCGGTCGCCTTCGAGTTGAGATCGAGAAGCGCGGGCGAGACGGGCGCGGAGAATCGGAAGGCACCCGAACCTTCGACGCCGTCGCGGAGCGAGCCTGTGAAGATCGTGAGAGGACCGTCGGGCGGCCAGAGCACGTCGAGTATCGTCGTGTCGCCCTGAAGGAAGAGGTAGGGGAGGGCGGCGACGCGCGCGCGAGAGCCGAAATCGTCGGGGTCGAGGTAGACCAGGAACAGGTTCCGCCCTCCCTTCGATAGAAGGACGCGCGAGCCTTCGGGCGCGACCCAGAAATCGTCGAAGTTGGGATCGAAGGAGAAGGGCGTCTTGCCCGCGAGGACGCCCATGCCCGCCTCGCCTCGATAGAGGGCCTCCACGAAAAACTCCGCGGGCAATATGCGAAAGAGCGAATATCCGCGGAGATAGAAGAGCGATCCGTCGGCGCCCCACCGCGTACATTGAATCCGCCCGTCGCCGATGCGGCGGAATTCCTCGTCGAAGATCCGCCCCTCGACGTACTGCCCGAGACTGAAATAATAGATCGAACCGCCCTTGGCATAGACGAAGTTCCGGGAGTCGGGCGACCAGCGAGCAGGGAAATCCTCGACCGTATACTCGACATCGGAGGACACCGTGGTCTCGGTGCCCTTGGCGACGTCGAAGAGCACGAGCCGGGCATAGGCCGCCGAGCTCGGCACAATGCGAAGGACGTAGGCCCCGTCGGGGCTCGCCGCGCATTCCGGAAGCCTGCCCTGCGTCACCGGCGATCCCAGGGTGAAGGCCGGATAGCCCTTTACGGGCGCGAGCGAGTCGATGGCGGCATCGCTCCTGAAAAGGCCGAAACGATTCTGCACCTGAAGTGCCTGTCCGCCCTCGACGAGTGCGACGTGTTCGGGATAGACGGTCAGCTGGCGCGCGCCGGAAGCGGCGAGGTTCGCCAGAAAGAGCGTGTCGAAATCGCCGTCGCCCGGAAGCCGAGCCGTGGCGGTGAATAGAAGATCGTCCGCCTCGCCGAGATCCAGGCCGCCGAAGTCCATCTCGGCGAGAGCCATGGCGAGGGGAAATAGGCCGACCGCGAGAAGCGCCGCCCACCTGATCGCGCTGCGTTTCATAGTCCACCGTCCCGGAGCATTCCGTTTTCTTATCGGCAGGAATCTTCGACTCGCCAAGCCGATACGCCATCGTCGACTATAGCGCAACTCGACGGACCAAATCAGCGACCGCGTCCTCTTCGTTGCTCCGTTCCGAGACTATCCGGGCGACGACTTTGATCTCGGGCAATGCGTTCGCCGGAGCGCAGCCCCAACCCGCGGCTTTCAACATGGTAAAGTCGTTCATGGCGTCGCCGATCGCCATGACCCTGTCCATCCCGATGCCCAGCATGGCGGCCAGTCTTCCGAGCGCCGAGCCCTTGTCCGCGCCCGGCGACAGGACCTCGAGAAAGTACGGTTTGGACGTGAAGACTTCCGCGCGTCCGGCGAAGAGGGGAACGAGTTCCGCGAGGAGGGAGGCTATCGCCGCAGGCTCTCCCGGAACGACGAACTTGATCTGGCCCTTCGCGAAAAGGCCTTCACTGTCCCGTATCCGAATCGTGGGTTGCCCCGTAAGGCGCGAGTCGCGTTCCGCCCAGGGATTGGGGCGGGTCACGTAAATGCCGCCCCCGTCGTACAAATGCCAGGGGAAGCCGCGCGCGTCGATGGCGGCCGCGACTTCGCGGCAGAGATCGGGCGGAAGCAGGCGCCGGTCGACGAGTTTCCCGCTCTGCGATTCCATGATCTCGGCCCCGTTGGAGCAGATCAGATAGTCGCCCGGGCCCTCGAGTCCCAGAAGCGAGGCATAGTGGCGCATGGAGAATATGTTGCGGCCCGAGGCGAGGACGAGCCGTATGCCGCGACTTTCCGCCTCGGCCAGGGCGCGTCTGTTCTCATTCGAAACGCTGAGGTCTTCCCGGAGCAGTGTATCGTCCAGATCCAGAGCAATCAGGTCTACATTCATGGCTTCAGATGTATACCGCGAATCCCGGCCCAAGGTCGAGTGAAGGCGGGCCATCTTGTTGACGGCCACGATTTTCGCGTATTCTCGCGCCCATGTCCGACGATGCAGGAAAAATGCTCCGCGAGGGCGGCAAGCTCTCCATTCTCACCATGGCGTCCCGGATACTGGGGCTGGTCCGCGAAATGACCCGGGCGGCGTTCATGGGCACGGGCATCCTGGCCGACGCCTTCGCGGCCGCCTTTACGCTACCGAATTTCCTGCGCCGCCTTTTCGCCGAAGGTTCGATGACCGCAGCCTTCATCCCTACCTTCACGGGTTACCTCTCCGAGAAGGACGACGAGAAGGCCAGAGAGTTCCTCTCCGCGACATTTACGATTCTCGTCGTGCTGGTGCTGGCGGTCGTGGCTCTCGGCATAGCCTTCGCGCCCTGGCTCGTGCTGATCTTCAAGTCGGATCGCTCGGAAACGGCCCTGCTCACTCAGATCATGTTCCCTTTCCTGGCTCTGGTTTCGGTGGCGGCCTTCTTCCAGGGCATTCTCAACTCGATCGGCGTTTTCACGCCCTCGGGGATGGCGCCCATTCTCTTCAATGTCTGCTGGATCGCCGTTCCCTATCTGGTCGGCAACGCGTTCGGCAACCCGGCACGAGCGATGGCCGTCGGCATCGTCATCGGCGGCTTCGCCCAGGCGCTCTGTCAGCTCCCGGCGGTGCTTCGCGCGGGCTGGCGTTTCGGCTTCATCAGTCTCCCCCGCGCCCTTCGCAATCCGGGCATGAAGCGCGTCCTCGCGCTCGTCGGCCCCACCATACTCGGCATGGCGGCCTATCAGATCAACTTTCTCGTCAGCTCCGCCCTCGCCACCGGCGCCGGCACCGGGGCCCTCTCGAGCATCCAGTATTCGCTTCGCCTTCAGGAGCTGGTCCTGGGCGTCTTCGTCGTGTCGCTGAGCACCGTGCTCTTGCCCGATCTCGCGGGAGCCGCGAGAGACGGAGACTGGGCTTCGTATTCCGACTCTCTGGGCAGGGGTCTGCGCGCCATGATTCTCGTCACGGTTCCGGTGGCCCTGTTTTCCATGGTAGTGGGAAAGGACATCGTGATCCTGCTCTTCAAGGCCCGCGAGTTCGACGCCGAGTCGGTCCGACTCACCACGGCCGCCTTCTTCTGGCATATGACGGGACTGGTGTTCATCGCCATGAATCGCGTCGTCGCCCCCGCCTTCTATGCGCGTTCGGACACGAAAACTCCGACCTGGGCCGGAATAATCTCGTTCGGCGCCAATATCGTCCTCGCAGTCCTTCTCGTCGGTCCTCTGAAAGGACCCGGCATCGCGCTCGCGCTGTCCGCGGCGGGCGCAGTCAACACGCTCGTGCTCGTGCTCGTCCTCCTCAAGCGCAATATTCCCGGCACGTCTCGCGCGGTAATCTCGGCGGGCCGCTACTTCGTCAAGATGCTGGGTTTTTCGATCTTGGCGGTCGCGCCGATCTTTCTCGCCCGTTCCGAACTCGTCCATGTCTTCGGGAAGGCCGGATCACGGCTGGTCTCGGCCGGCCTGCCCCTTCTCCTGGATACCATCGTATTTCTCGTCATCGGATTGGGGCTGCTGGCCCTGTCGAGGGACGAAATGGCCGGGATGATCGTATCCTCCCTGAGGCGTCGGAGGCCCCGTTAGGCTTGGCAGAACCGGCTGTCCAGTGCCGGTAGGACAGCAAATCTCGTGCCTAAAAACAAGTATTGCGAGCCTTGACAAAGGAAATATCTCGGTGCTAAAGTTTCGACGCTTTTAGAGTGCCCTTGTAGCTCAGTTGGCAGAGCATATCCATGGTAAGGATAAGGTCAACGGTTCGATTCCGTTCGAGGGCTCGCTGTCTGCAAGTTTTCAGACCGGAACCGCAGGACGGGACGCCGGCGCCACCATTGAGGGACCTTTCATTCCTAATGGGCGGCGACATGCGACGGCAACCGGCTCTGGAGTTCTATACATCTCGGTTCCGGACTGTCCGGCGCCGCGAAAGGATCGGATATGGCCGCCAAGAAACAGACCGTCGAGATAATCGCCCTCGCATGCTCCGAATGCAAGCGCCGCAATTACACGACCACGAAGAATCGCAAGACCACCCAGGAAAAGCTGGAGCTCATGAAGTACTGCAAGTGGGATCACAAACATACGCTTCATAAGGAAACGAAAGTTAAGTAATTTAATTGCGAGATCCGCGTGCGATATGTTGGAGAATCGCGGATTCGGCGCAAACCGCCGATGGAGTGGGTCTTGGGAATGCTTGGCGCGACCGGCGCCAAGTCGAAGCAAGATCGCGATTTCTGTGTACCTCGCCGGGTTGGCGGGATGTATGCAGTTTTCGCGCAGCGAAAACTGCTTCGCCAGGGAATCGGACTGGATCGTAAGTGCGGTTTCGAAGGATGTATGCAATTCCGCGAAGCGGAATTGCTTCGCTAAATCGAAAAACTAACCGAGTTTTTCGATTTAGCGAAGGCCAGTAGCTCTAATGGTAGAGCGCCGGTCTCCAAAACCGGATGTTGTGGGTTCGAGTCCTACCTGGCCTGGTGATAATGTCCGGTCTGGCCGATGCGAATCGGTCGCGGGTGGCCGGCGCGGCGCAAGGAGTCCCGATGAAGAAGATCGCGCAGTTCTTCAAGGAGAGCTATGCAGAGCTACGGAAGGTCGTATGGCCGAACCGCGATGACGTGATCGCCTCGACCAAGATCGTCATTCTTTCCACGATCGCGATCGCCCTCGTGCTCGGCTTCATAGATTTCCTCCTCGTCGCCGGTATCGACGTCATCTTCCGGTAGGCGAAGCAGAAGCATGGCAAAAGCCTGGTACGTTCTCCATGTTTACTCCGGTTACGAGAATAAAATCGAGCGCACTATCCGCATGCTGCTGGATAATGGCGAGCTCAGCAAGGATATCGTGACCGATATCAAGGTCCCGAGCGAAGATGTCGTGGACGTGAAGGACGGCAAGAAACGCTCGTCCTCGCGTAAAATATTGCCCGGCTATATTCTGGTCGAAATGGATCTTCCGGACGACGGCTGGAAGGCCACCTGTTCCGGCATCAGGAAAGTCACCGGCGTCACGGGCTTCGTCGGAGCGACTCAGCATCACAAACCGCAGCCTATCACCGCGGAGGAAGCCCGCGGGGTTCTCCAGAGGGCCGGCGAAATCAAGGGCGAGCGCCCTGCGCGGACGCGACAGACTTTTACGCCCGGCGAACAGGTGAAGATCATCGATGGACCTTTCGAGTCCTTCACCGGGGCGATCGAAGAAGTGATCGCCGAGAAGTCCAGGCTCAAGGTCATGGTCGGCATTTTCGGGCGCGTGACGCCCGTGGAAGTCGATATGTTGCAGGTCGAGAAGATGTAGTTCTAAGCCGAGGCCCTTGCGAAATGCAGCAGCATTTTGGAGGAGCCTCGAAGGGGCGCGGCTTCCTCCGGAAGATCGCGCGGGGACGAAGGATCGTCGGTCCGACGTCATCGATCATTTGAAAGCGGCATCGTTGGATGTCGCGCCTCCCGTGGCGGCGCGACACCTTCGACGCTTCTCATAGAGGGGTAGGTACTCCGCAGATGGGAGTTCGCGAACCGCTTCGCGGTTCGCGTCGCGATCGCCCCCCGGCGATCGCGTACGGGCCGAGTCGAGGTCGCGAACGCTACCCCGATGCCCCTCCATCCAGTCCGCAGTGCGGGCCGGATCGGAAGGCAGCGTCGGGTACACCACGAAAGGAGAATGGCTATGGCCAAAAAGAAGGTAACTGCGATCGTCAAATTGCAGTGCCCTGCCGGGAAAGCGACGCCGGCGCCGCCCGTGGGACCGGCTCTCGGTCCTCACGGCGTTTCCGCTCCGCAGTTCTGCCAGCAGTTCAACGAGCGGACCAAGGGAATGGAGCCCGGACTTATCATCCCGGCGATCATAACTGTCTACGGCGACAAGACTTTCACCTTCATTCTCAAGACGCCGCCGGCTTCGGTCCTCATCAAGAAGGCGATGGGACTGGAGAAGGCCTCCGGCGTGCCCAACAAGCAGAAGGTGGGCAAGCTGTCGAACGACAAGCTCGAGGCGATCGCCAAGCAGAAGATGCCCGACCTCAACGCCAACGATCTCGAGGCCGCCAAGCGGATCATCGCCGGCACCGCCCGTTCCATGGGCGTCGAGACGGAGCTGAAATCATGAAGCACGGCAAGAAATACAACGAGTCCGTCAAGAAGTACGACAAGAGTCAGGAATTCGAAGCTCCGGCCGCATGCGCGCTCGTCAAGGATCTGCACTATGTCTCTTTCGACGAGACGGTGGAGGTCCACGTCCGGCTCAACGTCAAGAAAAGTCAGTCGGTCCGCGACACGGTGGTCCTTCCGCATCAATTCCGAGGCGAGAAGAAGATCCTCGTGTTCTGCAAACCCGACAAGGAGAAGGAGGCCCTGGATGCGGGAGCCGCCTACGCCGGCTCGGACGAACTCATCGAAAAGGTGAAGGGCGGCTGGCTGGACTTCGACGTCGCCGTCGCCACGCCCGATATGATGAAGGATGTCGGCAAGCTCGGTATGGTGCTCGGACGCAAGGGGCTCATGCCGAACCCGAAGACCGGTACCGTGACCCACGATCTCAAGGCCGCCGTCGCCGAGCTACGCAAGGGCCGCACCGAGTTCCGCACCGACAAGTCGGGTATCGTGCACCTCGCCATCGGCAAGGTGTCCATGGAGAGCGCGCAGGTGAACGAGAATCTGGCGATCCTGCTCGAGGAGATCGGTCGCAAGCGGCCTTCGGACACGAAGGGCGAGTTCGTGAGTTCGGTGTACCTCAGCTCTTCGATGGGTCCGAGCGTCCACGTCACGGTCGCGAAAAGCGAGAAGAGGTAAGCCATGGCCATGAGAGCAAGCAAGATCCAGCGCGTGAAGGCCGACGCGATAGCCGACCTCAAGAGCAAGATAGGCGACGCGAAGGATTTCATATTCACCGAGTACCGTGGACTCACGGTCGAGCAGATCTCCGCCCTCCGCAAGCAGCTGCGCGAGAAGAACGCGGAGTTCCACGTGGTCAAGAACAATTTCGCCCGTATCGCCTTCGAAGGCCTCGGCTACACGAAGGAAGTCGATCCCGTCCTCGCGGGTCCGACGGCCGTCGCCTTCTCCAAGGCAGAGGCCAACGAGGTCGCGAGGGTTCTCGTCGACTTCGCCAAGGAGATTCCGGCCCTCAAGGTCAAGGCCGGGCTCGTGGACAAGGGCTTCATGGGCGAGTCGGAGATTCTGGCATTCTCGAAGCTGCCGTCCAGGAATCAGCTGATCGCGATGTTCATGGCCGGCCTCAAGAGCCCCGTCCAGAAGCTCGTGTACACCTTGGTAGCCCTCCAGGAGAAGATGGGCGGGACGGCGGAAGCGGCCCCCGGCGGAGCGAGTCCGAAAGAGGCAGCCGTAGAGGCCTAGCCCCGCTGAATATAGGCATTCAGGCTTCGGAGTAGCTGCCGTTCCTGTTTGCCTCGGGCGATGCGGCCTTCGCGTCGCCGAGGCCGTCCGTATGGGCAGGCCACTGTTTTTGAAGGAGAAGATAATATGGCAGCTCTCAGCAACGAGCAGATCCTCGACGCGATCGCCGAGATGAAGATCATGGAAATCGCCGACCTCATCAAGGCCATGGAGGAGAAGTTCGGAGTCACCGCCGCGGCTCCCGTGGCCGCCGCCGCCGGGCCCGCCGCCGCGGCCGTCGAGGAGAAGACCGAATTTACGGTAATTCTGAAAAGCGGATACCCCGCCGACAAAAAAATCGCCATCATCAAGGAAGTCCGCGCGATCACCGGTCTGGGACTCAAAGAGGCCAAGGATCTGGTCGAGGCCGGCGACAAGCCCCTCAAGGAGAATGTCTCCAAGGATGAGTCGGAGAAGATCAAGAAGCAGATTGTCGACGCGGGCGGCGCCGTTGACATCAAGTAAGGAGCCCTCAGGGGCTCTTACCATCGTTTCCTCAGGTCGTGAGACGCATCGGGGCGTTGCCGGCATCGTGCCCGGCGGCGCTTCGCGCTGGTTCCGGGACCGAAGGCGGAGTGCCATGCTCCGCGGCGACCCGGAGCCTTTTGGCGCTCTACGGCGATGAGGGCCGGCGCGGGCAAGACTCCGATGCCGCGCCTCGGCTCGTGCAGTTAATAAAAGGAACATAACCGCGGCCGTCGAAGCGGCTCGAGAAGCCGTTTCGATCACCGCGAGAATAACGCGTCTTCGTCCGCCGTATCCGAATGCGGACGGAGCGCGGGAGCCGCCGAGACGCCAAGCGCCGTCGACGGTTCCGGCGAGGGGGTAACGGATGGCATATAACGAGAAGAAAATCCAACGCGAGTACGTCGGCAAGGACTATCAGGAGGTCATGGAGCTGCCTGACCTCATAGACATCCAGTTATCATCCTACGAACGCTTTCTCCAGCGCGAGAAAGTTCGCGGGGGCGCGAGGCTCGACGTGGCCGGCCTCGAGGAAGTATTCAGGACGACCTTCCCTATCGAAAGCCCCAACGGCGACATGCTTCTCGAATACGAGCGCTACAATCTCGACGAGTCCGCCATGAAGTACTCGGAGCTCGAGTGCAAGATGAAAGGGCTCACATACGCCGTTCCCCTGAAGGCGCGCATAAACCTGGTGTTTCAGAAGACGGGCGAGATACGGCAAAAGGAAATATACCTAGGCGACGTGCCCCTCATGACCGACCGGGGCACCTTCATCATAAACGGGGCGGAGCGCGTGGTGGTCTCCCAGATCCATCGCTCCCCGGGAGTCATATTCAGCCACGAGAAAGGCGTCTATTCCGCGAGGATCATTCCCTATCGCGGTTCCTGGCTCGAGTTCGAGATCGACCAGAAGAAGGAGCTCATCTACGCCAAGATAGATCGCAAGAAGCGCATACTCGGCACGATGTTCCTTCGCGCCCTCGGTTTCGAGACGCGAGAAGACATCGTCCGCGCCTTCTACCGGTCCGAGAAGGTGACCATCGGCGAGGCCCGCGATTCGAAGGACAAGGCCATCAACCATGTACTCGCCAAGGCCGTGCGCGTCGAGATCAACGGCGAAAAGAAAAAGCTCTATCGCGCCGGCGACAAGCTCCATCTCCACGACGTCGACGAGCTGGTCAATCTCGGCGTCACCGAAGTCGAGGTCGTCAATTTCGAGCACCCGGACTCTCTCCACTTCGACATGATTCTCAATTGCTTCGAGCGCGAGGACATCAAGCTCGTGAAGGAAGACCCCAATCAGGACGAGCCTTCCAAGGCCGATGCTCTCGCCGCCGTCTACTCGACGCTGATGCCCGGCGAGCCCATTACGGTGGAAAACGCCGAACGCGATCTCGCGAACATGTTCTTCTCCGGGCGCCGCTACGATCTCGGCAAGGTCGGCCGTTACAAGCTCAACAAGAAGTTCGACTATTCCGTCCCGATCAAAGAGTTCACGCTCATACGCGACGACGTGATCGCGACGATGAAGTATCTCATGAGCGTATATTACGGCGAGTCGAACGTCGACGACATCGACCACCTGGGCAACCGCCGCGTGCGTTCGGTAGGCGAGCTTCTCGCCAACGTCATGAAGAGCTCCTTCGGCCGCATGGAGCGGATCGCGAAGGAGCGCATGAGCCTCAAGGAGACGGACACGATCCGCCCGCAGGATCTCGTGTCGATAAAGCCGGTCGTCGCGGCGATCAAGGAATTCTTCGGCTCTTCGCAGCTGTCGCAGTTCATGGATCAGGTCAATCCCCTCGCCGAGCTGACGCACAAGAGGCGGCTCAACGCGCTCGGTCCCGGCGGTCTGTCGCGCGACAGGGCGGGCTTCGAGGTCCGCGACGTCCACTACACGCATTACGGCCGCATGTGCCCGATCGAGACGCCCGAAGGTCCCAACATCGGCCTCATCGTGTCGCTCGCCACCTACACGACGGTCAATGAATACGGCTTCCTGGAGACGCCCTATCGCAAGATCGAGTCGGGGCGGGTCACGAAGCATATCGAGTATCTCTCCGCGATGGACGAAGACAAGTACTACATCGCCCAGGCGAGCGCGAAGATAGACAAGTCGGGGAACTTCCTCGACGAATCCATCTCCTGCCGCCACCAGGGCGACTATACGACCCGCGGCTCGGCCGAGCTGCAGTATATGGACGTGTCCCCCAAGCAGATCATTTCGATCTCGGCGGCCCTCGTTCCATTCCTGGAACACGACGACGCCAACCGTGCGCTCATGGGTTCGAACATGCAGCGTCAGGCGGTCCCGCTCATTTTCCCCGAGCCGCCGAGAGTCGGCACCGGAATGGAAGGCAAGACCGCCTACGATTCGGGAGTTCTGCTCAAGGCCAAGCGCGACGGAGTCATCGACTACGTCGACGCCTTCCGCGTCGTGATCAAGCCCGACGCCGAAAAATCGGCCCGCGACGAGTACGTGCTGGTGAAGTATCAGCGGACCAACCAGGACACCTGCTACACCCAGCGGCCCATAGTGCGCAAGGGCGAGAAGGTCGCGAAGGGGCAGGTCCTCGCCGACGGTCCTGCGACCAAGGACTCCGAGCTCGCGCTCGGTCGCAACATTCTCGCTGGCTTCGTGCCCTGGAACGGCTACAATTACGAGGATGCCATCCTCATCTCCGAGCGCGTGGTCAAGGAGGACATGTTCACCTCCATCCACATCAAGGAGTTTCAGACGGAGGTCCGCGAGACCAAGCTCGGGCCCGAACGCATAACGAGGGACATTCCCAATACGAGCGAAAAGAGCCTCGACAACCTTGACAGCGAGGGGATCATACGCGTCGGAGCCAAGGTCAACGCGGGCGACATCCTCGTCGGCAAGGTGACCCCCAAGAGCGAGACCGAGACGACCCCCGAATTCAAGCTGCTCAACTCCATATTCGGGGAGAAGGCCAAGGACGTCCGCGACTCCAGCCTGCGCGTTCCCCACGGAATCGAGGGCACGATCATCGATGTTCAGCGTCTCAAGCGCTCGGCCAACGACGACCTTTCGCCCGGCGTGGAGGAAGTCGTAAAGGTCCTCATCGCCGCCAAACGCAAGCTCAAGGAAGGGGACAAAATGGCCGGACGGCACGGCAACAAGGGCGTAGTCGCCCGCGTTCTGCCGCCGGAGGACATGCCCTACCTGGACGACGGCACTCCGCTCGATATTTGTCTCAATCCGCTCGGCGTGCCCTCGCGCATGAACATCGGCCAGATCATGGAGACGGAACTGGGCTGGGCCGCCACCGCTCTCGACGAGTGGTATTCCTGCCATGTCTTCCAGTCTCCCAGCCAGGAACAGATCGAAGGCAAGCTCAAGGACGCGGGGCTCCCGCCGAGCTGCAAAGTCATGGTCCGCGACGGTCGCACCGGAGAGCACTTCCAGAACCCCGTCACCGTGGGCGTCATCTACTTCATGAAACTGCACCACCTCGTAGACGACAAGATGCACGCCCGCTCTACCGGCCCCTATTCGCTCGTGACGCAGCAGCCCCTCGGCGGAAAGGCCCAATTCGGCGGCCAGCGTCTCGGCGAAATGGAGGTCTGGGCCCTCGAGGCCTACGGCGCCGCGAATACGCTGCAGGAGCTGCTCACCATCAAGTCCGACGACATGACGGGCCGCGCCAAAGTCTACGAAGCCATCGTCAAGGGCGAGCCGCATACGGCCGCGGGCATTCCGGAGGCATTCAACGTCATGGTGCAGGAGCTTCGCGGCCTGGCGCTCGATATCCGTGTCTACGACGCCAAGGGCAAGCAGATAGCCCTGACCGAAAGGGACGAGGACATCATCAACAAGCAAGGCGCTTTCTAACGAGGTTCGATAGAAGAGATATACCACAGAGGCGCGGAGACACAGAGGGGATGTTAGAGAGATGAAAAGTGAAGGGTGAATGGGGAATGAAGGTAAGGATTAGGAAGCCGCTTCGCGCTTCTTCCCGAATCGTCGATCATTCCTTTCTTCTCCATCTTATCTCTGTGCCTCTGTGTCTCTGTGGTTCAATTCTTGAAAATAGCCCACGTCGACGAGATGAGGGGGAGACGGCATGAGAGACATTCAGGATTTCGATAGCATAATGATCCGCCTGGCCAGCCCGGACATGATCCGCGCCTGGAGTTACGGCGAGGTCAAGAAACCCGAGACCATCAATTATCGCACGCTGAGGCCCGAAAAGGACGGCCTTTTCTGCGAGCGCATATTCGGCACGACCAAGGAATGGGAGTGCTACTGCGGCAAGTTCAAGTCGATCCGCTACAAGGGCGTCATCTGCGATCGATGCGGCGTGGAGGTCACGCACTTCAAGGTTCGGCGCGAGAGGATGGGACACATCGAGCTCGCGAGCCCGGTGTCGCACATCTGGTTCTATCGCTCCGTGCCCAGCCGCATGGGCCTCCTGCTCGACCTGCCGGTGGCCGCACTGCGGTCCATTCTCTACTACGAAAAATACATCGTCATCGATCCGGGCGATACCGACCTCAAGCGCATGCAGCTTCTCACCGAGGAGGAGTGGTACGAGGCCCAGGACCGCTACGGCGGCGGTTTTTCGGCGGGCATGGGAGCCGAGGCGATCCGTTCCCTCCTCGAGCAGATCAACATGGATGAGCTTGCGGCCGAGCTCCGCGTCAAGATGATCGAGAAGGGCCCCAAGTCGGACAAACGCCTTCTGAAGCGCATCGAAATCTGCGAGTCCTTCCGCAATTCCGACAACAAACCCGAGTGGATGGTGCTCGACGCCATTCCCGTCATACCTCCCGAGCTCAGACCCATGGTGCAGCTCGACGGCGGGCGCTTCGCGACCAGCGACCTCAACGATCTCTACCGCCGCGTCATCAACCGCAACAACCGCCTCAAGCGACTCATGGCGCTCAACGCGCCGGATATCATAATCCGCAATGAAAAGCGCATGCTCCAGGAGGCGGTCGACGCGCTCTTCGACAATTCGAAGAAAAAGCGCGTCGTCAAGGGCGCCTCGAATAGACCCCTCAAGTCGCTCTCCGACATGCTCAAGGGCAAGCAGGGCCGATTCCGCCAGAATCTTCTCGGCAAGCGCGTCGATTATTCCGGCCGTTCCGTCATCGTCGTAGGTCCCGAGCTCAAGATGTGGCAGTGCGGACTGCCCACCAAGATGGCCCTCGAACTGTTCAAGCCCTTCATAATGAAGAAACTCGTCGAGAAGGACGTCGTCTACAATATCAAGAAGGCGAAGATGCTCGTCGAGTCCGAGACCCCCGAGGTCTTCGCGGTCCTCGACGAGGTAGTCAAGGAGCATCCCGTTCTCCTGAACCGCGCTCCGACCCTCCACAGGCTAGGTATCCAGGCCTTCGAGCCCCTGCTCGTCGAGGGCAAGGCCATCAAGCTGCACCCCCTCGTCTGCAAGGCCTTCAACGCCGACTTCGACGGCGATCAGATGGCCGTGCACGTGCCGCTGACCAACGCGGCCCAGGCCGAGTGCTGGACGCTCATGCTTTCGAGCCGCAATCTTCTCGATCCCGCCAACGGAAAGACGATCGTCTATCCTTCGCAGGACATGGTTCTCGGCATCAACTTCCTCACGCGTCACAAGCCGGGGACCAAGGGGGAGGGCCGGCGCTATTCTTCGCCCGAGGAAGTGCTCATGGCCTGCGAGGTCGGAGCCTGCGACTACGAGGCCGTGATCAAGGTACCCATAGCCAAGCGGCCGATCTGGAACGGAGTCAACAGGCCGCTCGAGGTGGCCGCGGGGGACGTCCTCGAAACCACGGCCGGCCGTATCCTGTTCAATGAGGCGATGCCGCCCGAGGTTCCCTACGTCAACTACGCGCTCGGCGACAAGGACCTTCGCAATCTGATCGAAGCGGTATACAAGTATTCGGGTCCCTATGTCACCGTCGTCATGCTCGACGCGATCAAAGACATGGGTTTCCGCTACGCTACGTTTTTCGGCGCGACGATCGGCATGGACGATATCGTCGTGCCGCACGAGAAGCCCGAGATGATCGAGGCCGCCAACAAACAGGTCGACGCCATCCAGCACCAGTATCTCGCCGGGCACATAACGCAGGAAGAGCGCTACAACCGCGTCGTCGAGGTATGGTCCAAGACGAACGAAGAGCTCACGGCGGTGATGATGAAAACCCTCGAACGCGATCGAGCGGGCTTCAACAACATATATATGATGGCCAATTCGGGAGCGCGCGGAAGCCGCAACCAAATACGTCAGCTCGCCGGCATGCGCGGCCTCATGGCCAAGCCCTCGGGCGATATCATCGAACTGCCCATACGCTCGAACTTCCGCGAGGGGCTGTCCGTGATCGAGTTCTTCATCTCGACGAACGGCGCCCGAAAGGGCCTCGCCGATACGGCCCTCAAGACCGCCGACGCCGGCTATCTGACACGGCGGCTCGTCGATATCTCGCAGGACGTCGTCATCAACGAGGACGATTGCGGCACGATCAACGGCGTCCTCCATACGCCCATCAAGGACGGCGAAGAGATCATCGAGCCTCTGCGCGAACGCATAGTCGGACGGTATGCGCTCGACCCGGTGCGCCATCCTATCACGGGCGAAACCATCGTCGACGCTAACGAAGAAATCACCGAGGATATCGCGGACAGGATCGAAGAGGCGGGCATCGAGGAAGTGTACCTCCGCACCGTCTTGACCTGCGAGGCTCGGCACGGAGTGTGCCGCAAGTGCTACGGGCGCAATCTGGCCACGGGTCGTACCGCGGAGATAGGCGAGGCCGTGGGCATCATCGCGGCTCAATCCATCGGTCAGCCGGGAACCCAGCTCACGATGCGCACCTTCCATATCGGCGGCGCGGCCACCAAGGTTTCCGAGGAGAACCGCATCTATCTCAAGTATCCCGTCCTCGTCACCGACGTCGTGGGTACCTATGTCAGCATGCCCGAGGGAAGGTATCTGTTCACGAGAAAGGGCGCGCTTCATGCCTGCAAGATCTTCACCAACATCGAGCACGGCAAAGGCGACAAGGTTCTCGTTCAGGACGGGCAGCGAATTCTCAAGGGAGACGAGATTGTCAGGCGAGTGGATGGTTCGGTCGCGAAAGCGACGGACATTTCCTACGCCAAGATACTCGAGACCCGCGTTCTGCTCATTGCGCAGGACCAGAAAATCGAGGTACGCAACGGTTCGGAAGTGATCGTAAAGCCCGGCGATATCGTCGCGGCCAACGGAACGCTGGCCACCTTCGATCCATTCTCCGATCCGATCATCTCCGAGCACGACGGCTACGTCCGCTACGAGGATATCATTCCCGGCTCCACCCTTAAGGAAGAGATAAACGAAGAGACTGGCAACATCGAGAAGAAGATCACCGAGTTCGCCGCCGAGCGCGAGGCCAAGCAGCCGCGCGTGGTCATAACCGACGAGGCCGGCAACGAGATCGTGACTTACTTCCTTCCCGGAGGCGCCTACCTGAACGCGGAGGACGGCGAACTCGTCAAGGCCGGCCGGACCCTCGCGAAGACTCTCAAGGAGAGCGCCAAGGCCATGGATATCACCGGCGGCCTTCCGAGAGTCGGCGAGCTTTTCGAGGCCCGCAAGCCCAAGACTCCCACGGTGCTCGCCACCGTATCGGGCGTCGTCGCTTTCCGCGGTATCGTGAAGGGTAAGCGCGTCGTCGTGGTCAAGGACATTTTCAACAAGGAATACAAGCATCTCGTGCCGATGGGCCGCAGGCTCCTCGTCCGCGACGGCGACACCGTCGATGCGGGCGACATGCTCTGCGACGGCAACAAGAACCCCCACGACATCATGGGCATATTGGGAGAGCAGTACTGCCAGCGCTTTCTCATGGACGAGGTCCAGCAGGTCTATCGCCTGCAGGGCGTCACGATCAACGACAAGCACATCGGCGTCATAATCAGGCAGATGATGAAAAAGGTCGAGATCATGGCCCCGGGCGACACGAGGTTCATCTATGGCCAGCAGATCGACAAGTATAAGTTCCATGAGGAGAATCATCGCGTAGTCCAGGAGGGCGGCCAACCCGCAGTGGCGCGGCCCCTGCTCCTGGGCATCACCCGAGCCTCGCTCAAGATCGACTCCTTCTTCGCCGCCGCCTCGTTTCAGGAAACTACGCGAGTGCTCACGGACGCGGCCATCGCCGGCGCCACCGACACTCTCCGCGGCCTCAAGGAGAACGTCATCATTGGCCACCTCATCCCGGCCGGGACGGGCATGCGCGGGTATCGCAACATCAAACTTTCGGATTCCGAAAACGATGATCTGGACGCCTTCGTCGAGGAAGTGCTCGAGAAGCGGCGCAAGGAGAAGGAACTCGCTCCGCTACCTGCCCTCGAGGAGCGTGCGGAGAACGGGGCCGCCTTCGAGGAAGATTCCGTCTTCGAAAACGACGAAGGCTTCGAGGCCGTGGATCCCGAGAGCGACGAGGATTAAAGCCGCGCCACGGGGAGGCACGGGCCAAGATATATGTATGCCACAGAGGCACGGAGGGAATGTAAGAGAGATGAGAAGGATCGAATGCGAGAGGGAATAGGAATTGGGATTATTTTCTATGTCTTATCCACAATTTCCCTAACTTCTCACTCTTATCTCTGCGTCTCAGTGCCTCCGTGGCGAAAAATCTTAGACCTCCCGGGCGGCTTGACGAGGGAAGGCTTTGGGTTGTAAAGTAACTTTCCGTTCGTCCGCGGCAGCAGCTCGGGCGCTGAACAGAGTGTTTATCGCGTATCATCATATTACGCCGGACGATGCTGAAGTCCGGTCAGACAAGGGAGTCGAGAGCATACATGCCGACCATCAATCAGCTCATTCGTCTCGGCCGTAGAGCCTCCGCGTGGCGCAACAAGGCGCCGGCGCTCGAAGAGTGCCCGCAGAGACGCGGCGTGTGCACGCGCGTCATGACCGTCACGCCCAAGAAGCCGAACTCGGCTCTCCGCAAGGTAGCCCGTGTTCGGCTCACCAACGGCATCGAAGTGACCGCCTACATCCCCGGCGTCGGCCACAACCTGCAGGAGCACTCCGTAGTGCTCATCCGCGGCGGCCGCGTCAAAGACCTCCCCGGCGTTCGCTATCACATCATTCGCGGCGCAAAGGATACCCTGGGCGTCGAGGACCGCAAGAAGGGCCGCTCCAAGTACGGCGCCAAGCGGCCGAAGGCCTAAGGAGGCAGAACGATGGGCCGCAAGAAGAAGTCGATAGATCGTGGTCACTTGCCCGATCCGAAATACAATTCCGTAATTGTCACGAAATTCGTGTGCCGAATGATGTGGCAAGGCAAGAAGTCGATCTGCAATCACATCATGTACGATGCCATGGAGCTCATGCAGAAAAAGATCGGCGCGCCCGCGCTCGATGTCTTCAACAAGGCGCTCGAGAACGCGAAGCCCCTGGTCGAGGTCAAGTCTCGGCGCGTAGGCGGCGCCACCTATCAGGTCCCGGTCGAGATCCGCGAGACGAGGCGAGAGGCTCTTGCCATGCGCTGGCTCATCTCCGCCGCCCGCTCGCGCTCCGGAAAGGCCATGGCCGACAAACTGGCCGACGAGCTCCTCGATGCCTACAACAATACGGGCACCGCGGTCAAGAAAAAGGAAGATACCCACAAGATGGCTGAGGCGAACAAAGCCTTCGCCCACTATCGGTGGTGATCTCGCAGGCACCGAATTCCAGTTTTCCGTAAATAAGGGCTGCCCAAGAAGGACAGCCCTTTTTGTCTTCCTCGAAGCTCCGATGACTTCGCAGAGCGGGTCCCCGGAGGCGCTCGTCTTGTGGGATGCCGGGACCTCCGTCTATACTAAAGTCATCTATGAGCAGCGAACGACGTCCACGACGGAATGGCTCCCTGCGAAGAAGTTTTCTGGCCGTGATACTCGCCGTCTATGCGGTCGTTACGGTCGGGTCGATGCTGGTATTCGCCGGGAGCGCGGGCAGGATCAGCGAACGCTACGCCACTCGCTTTTGCGTTTCCCAGGGAGAGCTCGAAAAGGAGAAGATCCTCGCCCTGCTGGATCGGGAACTTGCCTTGAGCCGCAAGCTCGCCGACGACCCGTCGATCAAGGCTTGGATTCTTCATGAGAGCGATCTGAACGACCGGAGACTGGCCTTCGCCCAGCTCGAAAGCTACAGGCACTTCCTCAGAGACGGCGCCTATTTCCTCGCGCTTCGATCGAGCGGGTCGTACTATGCGAGGACTCCGCGCTCCGCGGGCGTGGAGCGGACGAAGCTCGATCCCGCCAATCCGGGTGATCGCTGGTTCTATAATGCCCTATCCATGGACAAGGACTACAGCCTGAATGTTGATCACAATGCCATGCTCAACGAAAATCGGGTCTGGATCAACGTTCTCGTTCGCGCGGTCGACGGATCCGTCATAGGCATAGCGGGCTGCGGTCTCGATCTCACCGCCTTCCTTTCTGCCCTCCTCGACAATCCCGAGCGCGGCGTCACGACGGTGATAGTCGACGCCAACGGTGCGCTCCAGGCTTACAGGGACCGCGACCTCATCGCGCACAACGCCGAAGTCAAGCGCGACACGGAGAAGGTGGATGTCTACAGTCTCATTTCCCGAGCGACCGACCGCGAGGCTCTGCGCGACGAGCTGAAGCTCGCCGCGTCGGGCAGTCCCACGGGCGTCATATCGATCGCTTTTCTCGGCCACAGGCAGCTCTGCTCCGTCGCGGCTCTTCCCCAGCTCGGTTGGTACAGCCTGGTCGTCGTCGATGCGGGGAGCGTCATTGGGCTCGCGGACTTCGTTCCGGTGGCTCTCGTAACTCTACTGGCGCTCTTCGCCGTGCTCGCCGCAGTCATCGCGGCGGCCGACAGGCTCGTCGTGCGTCCCATCGGCCAACTCACCGAGGCTGCGAGCCTGATCGCCTCCGGGTCCTACGACATCGTGCTACCCGATGGACCGAGAAACGAGATCGGGCTTCTCGGCGCCTCGTTTCGGACCATGGCGGGAAAGGTCAAGGAATACACGAAGGGGCTGGAAACGCTCGTGGACGAGAGGACTCGGGAACTTCGCGCGGCCAACGACGACCTCGAGGCCTCGCGCACGCGCATACTGGACTCCATCGAGTATGCCCGGCTGATCCAGGATTCCATTTTCCCGACCAAGGCGGAGCTCGAGTCCGGCTTCGACGGACACTTCGTCATCGCCAGACAGCGCGATCTGGTCGGGGGGGACTTCTTCTTCTTCCGCGCGACGACCGACGGCTTCTGCGTGGGTCTGGCCGATTGCACCGGCCACGGCGTTCCGGGCGCCATCATGACGATGCTCGTGAAGGCCCATCTCGACCGCGTCGTGGAAGCGGCGGACGGTCCGGCCGTCGGAAGATCCGGGGACGCCGCGGGGCTTTCGTCTCCGGCGGCGCCGTCGTCCATGCTGCGCGAGCTCGACCGGCTCGTCTCGGATAGTCTCGGAAAAGAGTCGGAGACCGCCCACCTCGAGAACGGTCTGGATATCGTCCTCCTGCGCTATCGGAGAAGCGGATCCGAACTGTGGTTTTCCGGCGCCGGTCTTCCGCTCTTCCTGTGGCAGAACGGCAGACTCGACGAAATCCGGGGGGAGCGGACTCATCTGGGGTTTTCCCAAACGAGGCGGCGGAGAGGTTTCGTCGATCATCGCATCGCGATCTCGGAAGGAGCGCGGGTCTACCTCGTCACCGACGGCGTGCTCGACCTCCCGGGAGGAGAAAGGGGATTGCCTTTCGGCTCTTCGCGGGCGGCGGACCTCATCGAGGAGATAGCGGGGCTTCCCTTCGCGGAGGCCGAATCGCATATCGTTTCGGCTCTCGCGGATTGGCAGGGCCGGCGCCCGCAGCGCGACGATCTGAGTTTTGTCGGCTTCGGCATGAACTCGCGGAAGGGGGGATGAATGAGGGACCTGCTCGAACTGAAAAGGATACTCTCAGATAGCGGCGTTCTCATGAGCTTCAACGGGGCCTTCACGCACAGCATCATCGAGGAAATGGGCAACGCGATCAAACGCTATCTCGAAGGAGAGAACATCGGCAAGGGCGCCGTTATGGATGTCTTCGCCGTGTACGTCGAGCAAACGCAGAACGTCACGAGCTACATCGCGCGCCGCACCCTCGACGGCGGAGGCTACGGCGCCGCCATCATGGTGATCGTGAGCGACGGCGGATACTATGCAGTCCGGTCGGGCAACGCGATCCTGAAGAAAGATGTCGCCGAACTTCGCGACCGCCTGGAAGAGATCAACAGCCTCGACAAGGACGGCCTCAAGCGGCTCTACAAGCAGCGGATACGGCAGGAGCGCCTGCCCGAATCGCCCGGTGCGGGCGTGGGTCTGATCGACATAGCCAGGCGGTCGAACGGCAAGCTCGAATACTCGTTCGCGCCCCTCGACGCCGATCACGATTTTTTCAGTCTCGGCGCGAGGGTGAACGGGGGGCAGGCATGCTGAACATACCTGCGACCGCCTCCACGCCCGCGATAGACTGGCTCGAAGAGTCTCGGACGCTTTCGATCTCGGGCGAATCTTACCCCGAGAACTCCTTCGCGTTTTTCGCTCCCGTCTTCGCATGGCTGACGAACATACTTCCCGCACTCCCGGCATTTCTCCTCGAAGTTTCGGTGAGCTACATGAACTCCAGCAGCACCAAGTGCGTTCTCGATATCATCGATCTGCTCGGCGAGGCGGCAGAGAACGGCTGCGACGTCAGAATCGTCTGGCTCTACGAACGGGACAACGAAAGAGCCCGCGATCTCGCCGAGGAGTTTCGCGAAGACATAGATATTCCCTTCGACATCGTCCCCATCGAGGAAGAGGGGTCATGAAGTCCGGCCGCTCGGACCGCGATTTTGTCGTGTCCGTTCTCGCGCGGGCCGGCCGCCTCCGACCCGAGAGCGAGCCGGAGGCGGGCGAACTCGTGGAGTTGGCGGAAGCCTACATGCGCCTGGAAGAGAGGCTCGGAAAAATCATCGCCATCGGGGACAAGTATCAGGCCGAGGCTCTCGAATTTTCGGGCCGCCTAAGAGACGCGCTCGAGCGGCTCGCGCGGCTGGAGGAACAGGGCGTCCATGCGTCCGGCAAGAAATTCGGGAAGACTGCTGCTTCGGCCGCGATGAGTGCGAAGAGTTCGGATCATCGGGCGAACGACCCGCTCCTGCTCCGCATCAGGAAGGCGGCCGAAGGCGGCGGGGAAGGCAACACCGCGGTCGATGCGGGCCTTCTGCTCAGACGCTACGAAAAACTGGACGCGCGGCTCGAGAAGATCGTGCGCATCAGCGACGGCTATCAGGATCAGCTGCGCGAGGCCTCGCTCCGCATGGAGTTCATGGCGCGCACCGATACTCTCACCGGGCTCCCCAACAGACGGGACATGGTCGAGCGCTTCGATCGCGAGATTCTGCGCTTGGATCGCTACGGAACGACCTTTTCGCTCGTTCTCTTCGACTTGGACGACTTCAAGGACGTGAACGATTGCCATGGTCATAATTTCGGGGACGAGGCGCTCAGGATCGTGGCGTATGTCTTCGGCCGAGAGCTCAGAAGGACCGATGTCTGCGGCCGCTGGGGCGGGGAAGAGTTCCTCGTTTTGTGTCCCGAGACGGGGCCGGCCGAAGCCTTCCTGGTCGGGGAGAAATGCCGCCGAGCCATAGGCGCCAGCGCGATGGAGTCCAGGGAGGGGGAGGTCCACATCACGATGAGCGGCGGTGTCTGTGGCGCAGAAAAGGGCCTCACCATGGACGACCTCGTCAAGCGTGCGGACGACGCCCTCTATCGGGCCAAGGCCGCCGGCAAGGACAATATCGTGAGCTGGCCCGTCTCATGATGCGCTCTTCGCCTTCCGAGGATATACTGCGCTCGTGAGTGTACGCGAAGCTCGGCCTCTGAGAAACATAGGCATCCTCGCCCACATCGATGCCGGCAAAACGAGCATCACGGAGCGCCTGCTCTACGTGACGGGCAGGCTGCGCGCCCCGGGCACCGTCGACGAGGGGACGACGGCCACGGATTTTCTGGCGATAGAGCGCGAACGCGGAATTACCGTGAAGGCAGCCGCCGCCCATCTCGGCTGGGAACGCTCCGGTCGCGAGTGTCGCATCAACCTCATCGACACGCCCGGTCATGTCGATTTTTCTTCCGAGGTGGAACGTTCGCTTCGGGCTCTGGACGGGGCCCTCGTCGTGCTCTGTGCCGTCGCCGGCGTCCAATCCCGGACGGAGACGCTCTATCGGGCTTGCCGGCGCCGCGGCGCCGCGCGGATAGCCTTCGTCAACAAGATGGACAGAAGGGGGGCGTCCTTCCAGCGGACCGCCGAGGATCTCGCCCGGATGCTCGACCCCGGCGCACTGCCCATCCAGCTTCCTCTGGGCGAGGGCGACACCTTTCGCGGGATCATCGATCTCGTCGAGATGAAGGCTCACGAGTTTCCCACCGGGGACCGGCCGTCGGCGGAGCACGGGCGCGTCGCCGGGAGCTCGGATCCGCTCGAACGCTTCGGACTTCGGCCCGTTTCGATCCCGCGGGAGCTGGCGGCGGAGTCGGCCGCGGCCCGCGGACGACTCGTCGAATTTCTCGCATCCGAAGAGGGCGAAACCGCATCTCGACTCATGGAAGATTACGTTCGCGCAGTAGATCCCGAACCGGCGTTGCTGCGCGAGGCTGTCCGCGCGGCGACCCTGTCGGGGCGGATGACGCCGGTACTCTGCGGCAGCGCATTTTCCGACGGTGCCGCCGCCCTTCTGCTCGATGCCGTGGTCGATTACCTGCCCGCGCCGGAAGAGGCGCGGCCGCCGCTCGGAGTGGATTCGTCGACCGGTCTGGCCGCATCCCGCGAGGCGAAGGCCGGCGCGCCCTTTTCGGCGCAGGTATTCAAGACCTCGAGGGATCCCCATTACGGCAGCCTCGCTTGGACGAGGATCTGGTCGGGAAAGGTGAAAAGCGCGGACAAAGTCCTGGACGCTCGGGCCGATAGGATGGTCAGAATAGTGAAGATATTCCGCATGCAGGCCCAGGCGCTCGAGGTCGTGGACGAGGCGGAGGCCGGCGACATCGTCGCGATCGCCCTCGGCGGAGCGAGGACCGCGCAGCAAGCCTCGTCCGAAAACGGGGAGTTTTCGACGGGTTCCACCGGCGCCACCCTCTGCGACCCTTCCGCGCCGATCCTTTACGAAGCCATACGCTTCGAGGAGCCCGTGGTTTCGCTCGCAATAGAACCCAGAACCGGGGCCGACGCGGCTTCTCTGCGCGAAGCCGTCGAGGCTCTGGCGGGAGAGGATCCTTCACTGCGCTTTCGCGAGGATCCACTCACCGGCCGCATCGAGCTTTCGGGCATGGGGGAACTCCATCTCGAAGTCGCCGCCGAACGCCTCGCGCGAGAGCGGGGAGTGCGCGCGCGGGTAGGCCGCCCGCGCGTGGCCTACCGTGAATCGCTCACTCGCGAGGCGTCGGGCCGCGAAGACTTCGACCGGGACATCGGCGGCGAGCGCGTGCGAGCCTCGGTGGCGTTGCGTCTCGGACCGGCGCAGCGCGGCTCGGGCCTGACCATCGCTGCGGTCGGGGCGCTGAAGGCGCCGCCCCCCCTGATCGAAGCCGCCAGGCGCGGAATCGAGGCGGCGGTCAGCGTGGGGCCGCGTGCCGGCTTCCCCTTGGATGACATCGATGCGCTCATCGACGAGCTCGCCGCTCCGGGGAGCCCGTCGGCCGGAGGGGACCGCGGCACCGAGCGCGCCGTCGAGATCGCTGCGTCCATCGCGGCGGGCAAGGCTGCGCGCGAAGCGGAGGCCGTCGTCATGGAACCCGTCATGCGAATCGACATCGAGCTGGCCGACGATTGCCTCGGCGAGGCGGCGTCCAGCCTGGCGGGCAGGGGCGGACGCATCGAATCCGTCGAGGATATGCCGGGCGGCGGGAAGCACATTACGGGAGCCGCGCCGCTCAGTCGCCTTTTCGGTTTCACCGGTGAGCTCAGATCCGCGACGAGCGGACGCGCATCGCATACCGCGCGGTTTCTGAGATACGAGCCCGTGCCGCGCGGCTTCTCCGCATGGAGCTGAAGACCCGCCTCATGCCCTGGACTGAGGCGGATTCGGTCTTTTATGCCACTTGAACAGCTCTTGACTCTCCTATATAATCCGGAAACCCACGCGGAAAGACTGTTGGCGGAATGATGCCAAGGAGGAGAGAGATATGGCGAAAGAGAAGTTTGAGCGCACCAAACCCCATATGAATGTCGGCACGATCGGTCACATCGATCATGGCAAGACGACATTGAGCGCCGCCATCACCATGTACTGTGCCAAGAAATTCGGCGATAAGGTGATGAAGTACGAAGATATCGACAACGCACCCGAGGAAAAAGCCCGCGGCATCACGATCAATACGCGTCACCTCGAGTATCAGTCCCAGAAACGGCACTATGCCCACATCGACTGCCCCGGCCACGCCGACTACATCAAGAACATGATTACCGGCGCCGCTCAAATGGACGGCGCGGTCCTCGTCGTATCCGCCCCCGACTCCGTCATGCCCCAGACCCGCGAACACGTGCTTCTCGCCCGTCAGGTCGGCGTCCCCTCCGTTCTCGTCTTTCTCAACAAGATCGATCTCGTCGACGACGCCGAGCTCATCGAGCTCGTCGAGCAGGAAGTTCGCGATCTTCTCACCTTCTATCAATTCCCCGGAGAAAAGACCCCGATCGTGAAGGGCTCCGCCTTCAAGGCCATGTCCGAGCCCGACAATCCCGAGGCCACCAAGTGCATTCAGGAGCTCCTCGACGCCATGGACTCCTTCTTTCCCGATCCTGTGCGCGTCACCGACAAGCCTTTTCTCATGCCTATCGAGGACGTCTTCTCGATCTCCGGCCGCGGCACCGTCGTTACGGGTCGTGTCGAGCGCGGCATGATTCACGTCAACGACACCGTCGAGATCGTAGGAATAAAGCCCACGAAGTCTACCGTCGTCACCGGCGTCGAGATGTTCAACAAGCTTCTCGACGAAGGCCAGGCCGGCGACAACATCGGCACCCTGCTTCGCGGCGTCGACAAGAAAGAAGTCGAGCGCGGACAGGTTTTGGCCAAGCCCGGCACCATCACCCCCCACAATAAGTTCAAGGGACAGATCTATTGCCTCAACCAGCAGGAGGGCGGTCGCCACAGTCCCTTCTTCGGCGGGTATAGGCCCCAGTTCTTCTTCCGCACGACCGACATCACCGGCACCGTGACGCTTCCCGAGGGCAGGGAGATGGTCATGCCCGGCGACAACACGGAGATCATCGTCGAGCTGATCTACCCGATCGCCATGGAGAAGGGCCTCAAGTTCGCCATCCGTGAGGGCGGCCGCACGGTCGCCTCCGGTCAGGTTACGGAGATCATCGCATAGGAAGATTCCGGTAGAATTCGTCCGGATGGCCCGTTTGGGCCGTTTTCTCGGACGAATTCGCGTCTCAAAGAGGCGTCGGCGGCTTAACACGACCGCCTCTCGCATGCTACAGTGAAAACGGGTGAGATGCCTGCGGGCTTTTCACCCTTGTTATTCGCGGAGTTCCCAGGCTCCGCAGCGATGTACGGCGACGGCGCGCCCTCCCGGGTACGGCCGATGTTCGGCATTCGCAAGAGATCTTTTGGAGGAATCATGAAGGACAGGATTCGTGTCAGGCTTAGAGGGTTCGACGTGCGTCTTATCGACGACAGCGCTCGAGGCATCGTTCAGACCGTTCAAAAAGCCGGTGCGACGGTTTCCGGACCGATCCCCCTGCCCACCAGGATCAGCAAGTACACGGTTCTCCGTTCTCCGCATGTTCACAAGAAGTCGCGAGAACAGTTCGAGATGAGAACCCACAAGCGCCTGATCGACATCATTGATCCCACTCCCGACGTCATGGATGCGCTCATGAAGCTGGAGCTTCCCGCGGGCATCGACGTCGAGATCAAGCAGTAGTCGGCCGGAATACGCCGGGACGGCGTGTCGGAGGCCTCGCCTCCGTAGCCAGCAGTTAATGCCGGATTTTCGCGGCGGCTCATGTGAAGCCGGAAGCGAAGCCGAAGCGTTCAACGCTAGGAGTCAGTATGATAGGACTTATCGGCAGGAAGACCGGGATGACCCAGATCTTCGACGATATCGGGCGGCTCACCCCCGTCACCGTCATCGAATTCGAGCCCAATGTCGTGGTCGGAAAGAAGACTATGGATGCAGACGGCTACGATGCGGTCGTTCTCGGTGTCTACGACATGAAGAAAACCAGGGTGACCAAGCCCTATGCGGGACAGTTTCCGGAGGGCGTGAAAGCGACGCGGATTCTGCGCGAGTTGCGCGATTTCGAAAAAGACGTGGCCGTAGGCGACAAGCTGGATGCCGCCTTGTTCGAGGGTCTGCGCTACGTCGATGTCACGGCGATATCCAAGGGCAAGGGCTTCCAGGGCGTCATGAAAAGGTGGAACTTCGGCGGCGGTAGGAGCACTCACGGCTCCAAGTTCCATCGCGAGCCCGGATCCACCGGTCAGCGGACCTACCCCCACAAGACCTTCAAGAATGTGAAGCTCCCCGGCCGGATGGGTCGCGAGAGGGTCACGGTTCTGAACCTGAGGGTTGTCCGGGTCGATGCCGCGGCGGGCTGTATTCTGATTCGCGGCGCCGTACCCGGTCCGCGCACCTGTACCGTGGTCGTCCGCGACTCGGTCAAGAAGTCGATGTAAGGCGGAGGACCCAATGGAAAGGAAAGTCGTTTCCTTGCAGGGAAAGGAGCTCCGAAGCATCGAGCTTTCCGACTCGGTGTTCGGTCTTCCCGTAAACGAGGATGTCATCTACTACGCCATCAACAACGAGCTGGCGAACAAGCGCATGGGCACCGCGAGCACGAAGACTCGCGCGGAAGTTCATGGAAGCAATCGCAGGCCCTACGCGCAGAAGGGCACCGGCCGCGCGCGGCAGGGCGACTTCAAGTCGCCTCTCTACGTGGGCGGCGGTGTCGTGTTCGGACCGCGCCCCCGGGATTTTTCCTACGTTCTGCCGAAGAAAATGAAGCGTCTGGCGATGAAGACCATTCTGAGCCTGAGGGCACAGGACGGCACCATGACCGTGGTCGAGGACTTTACGGTCGAGTCGGGCAAAACCCGCGATTTCGTCAAGACGATAGAAGCCCTCGCGTCGAACAAAGAGAGTCAGCGCACGGTGGTTATTCTCAAGGACGACGACGAAGCGGTCAAACGCGCAGGTCGCAACATTCCCTGGTTGAGCTTCCTCTCGTACAACCGACTTCGTGCCCATGATCTTTTCTACGGACGCAAGGTACTCGTTCTCGAGTCGGCTGCCAAGAGTCTCAATGAGTTCTACGCGGACAAGTAAGGAGCCGGAGTTATGGAATACATTTCGATCCTGATCGCGCCCGTGCTCACGGAAAAGAGCAACGTCTTGCGCGAAGACGGACACTACACTTTCCGCGTCGACGCTCGCGCCGACAAACGACAGATCATGGAAGCTGTGCGCCGCATGTTCCAGGTCAACCCGGTATCGTGCAACATAATCAACGTTTCATCCAAGCCCAAGCGGCAGCGCAACCGCGCCGGCAACACCGCGACCTGGAAGAAGGCGATCGTCAAGCTGGCAGAAGGCGAGAAGATCGCGATCTTCGAAGGCGCCTAGAGCGTAAGGGGAAAGTATGGGTATCAAGACATTCAGGCCGATCACGCCGGGCCTCAGGCACCGCGTGCAGGTGGTGAACACCGAAATCACCGCCAATGAAAGCAAACCCGAGAAGTCCCTTACGCGTGGTAAGAAATCCAACGGTGGGCGGGCCTCGAACGGTCGAATATCAGTCCGGCACCAGGGCGGCGGGCACAAGCAGCGCTACCGGGTCGTCGATTTCAAGCGCGATAAGACCGGTGTTCCAGGCACAGTCGCTTCCGTCGAATATGATCCCAATAGAAGCGCCAATATAGCTCTGGTCACGTACGCGGACGGCGAAAAGCGCTACATCCTCTCTCCCAAGGGTCTCGCGGTGGGTCAGAAGATTCTTGCCGGGCCGAACGCTCCCATAGAGCTCGGCAATTCGCTTCCATTGGAGGCGATTCCGGTGGGCATTACCGTACACAATGTCGAGTTGACCCTCGGCAAGGGTGGACAGCTGGCCCGTTCCGCCGGAGCCAGTGCGCTCATCGCCGCCAAGGAGGGCGACTATGTCGTTCTCAAGCTTCCCTCCGGCGAGCTTCGCATGGTCTTCAAGAAGTGCAGTGCCACCATCGGCGCGGTAGGCAACGAAGAGCATATGAATGAACGCCTGGGCAAGGCAGGCAGAACCCGTTGGCTCGGGATCAGGCCCACGGTTCGCGGAACGGTCATGAATCCGGTCGATCACCCGCATGGAGGCGGCGAGGGCCGCGGCAAGGGTTATAAACAGCCCGTGTCACCGTGGGGTCAGCCGGCCAAGGGCTACAAGACGCGGGATACACACAAGCCTTCGAGCCGCTTCATCGTCAAGCGCAGGAAGTAAGGGAGGAGCCCCAAGTGTCCAGGTCCGTAAAGAAAGGGCCCTTCATCGAGAAGAGCCTGTACAAGAAAGTCAGCGAGATGAACAAGGCGGGGGAGAAGAAAATGTTCAAGACATTCTCCCGCACCTCGACGATCATTCCCGAAATGGTCGGGATGACCATCTCGGTTTATAACGGTAAGACATGGGTTCCGGTCTACGTGACCGAGAATCTGGTCGGCCACAAGCTCGGCAAGTTCGCTCCCACCCGCGTTTTCCGCGGACATGCGGGAAGCGACAAGAAAGCCGAGAAGAAGTAGAGGAACGACCATGGCTCAAACCAAAACCGGCTATAGCGCCACGGCCAAATGGCTCATGGCTTCGCCCACCAAGGTGCGCCCCTTGGCCGACCTAGTGAGAAAGCGGCCATATTCGGAGGCGATCGCCATTCTGGACAATATGCCGCACAAGGGTGCTCGTCTAGTCAAGAAGGTCGTCGTGTCCGCTGCCGCGAACGCACTCGACCGCAATCGCAAGCTGGACGAAGACATGCTGTACGTGAAAGAGATCCGCGTGGACGAAGGTCCGCGCATGCGGCGGGTGTGGTTCCGCGCCCGCGGCCGCGCCGACATGCTCATGAAGCGGTTGTGCCACATATCGTGTGTCATCGACGAGATCGGAAAGACGGAGGCGTAACTGTGGGGAATAAAGTAAGTCCCATCGGACTGCGGCTCGGCATCAATAAGGACTGGAAGTCCCGCTGGTACGTTGATCCCCGTGAGTATGCCAAGACCCTCCATGAGGACCTTGCGCTTCGCCGTAGGATCGTCGCTCTCCCCGAATGCAAGGGCGCCGACATTTCGGAAGTGGAGATCGTCAGGCATCCCCAGCGCGTAACCGTGGTGATCCACACCGCGAGGCCCGGCGTCCTCATCGGCGTCAAGGGCGCGAACATAGAGCGAATCGGCGGCGAGCTTCAGAAGATCGCGACCAAGAAGATCCAGATAAAAATCAAGGAAGTGAAGAAGACCGATACGAACGCCCAGATAGTGGCGCAGAATATCGCGCGTCAGCTCGAGAACCGAGGTTCCTTCCGCAAGGCCATCAAGATGTCCGTGGCTAATGCCATCAAGGGTGGCGCCCAGGGCTGCAAGGTTCGCGTTTCGGGACGTCTCGGTGGAGCGGATATGTCGCGTACGGAAGAGCACAAGGACGGGCGAGTGCCTCTTCACACGCTTCGCGCCGATATCGACTACGGTTTTGCCGAGTCGTCGACGACCTTCGGCAAGATCGGCGTCAAGGTTTGGATCTATCAGGGCATGGTCTACCGTTCGGACAAGAACGAGGATGCTGGCATGCTCGTACGCAAACAGAGGCCTCGCGACGAGCGCAGAGGCGGCCGCGACGACGAGCGGGCTCCTCGGGGAGGACGCGACGAGCGCCCCCGCGGTGAGCGCCCTGCGTCGCAGGACAGGCCGGTACGTCCCTCCGAGGGACGAGAGGGCGAGTCGCGTCGCGAGGATCCGAGGTCGGGTGCCGCGCATCGCGAGGATCCGTTGCGGGCGGACGGCTCGCGGACGAGGAGCTAGATTATGCTGAGTCCCAAGAGAGTCAAACACAGAAATGTCCAGCGGGGGCGGGTGCACGGCAACGCTACGCGCGGGAACACGATCGCCTTCGGCGAGTTCGGTCTCGTGTGCATGGAGCCGGAATGGCTCACCAACAGGCAGATCGAAGCGGCCCGTATCGCGCTCAATCGATATATCAAGCGCGGCGGGAAGCTTTGGATCAGGGTGTTCCCCGACAAGCCCTACTCCAAGAAACCGGCGGAAACTCGCATGGGCAAGGGAAAAGGCAATCTCGAGTACTGGGTGGCGGTCGTGAGGCCCGGCACGGTCCTATTCGAACTTTCCGGAGTCGACGCCGCGGTGGCTGAAGAGGCCATGAGGCTCGCCGGCTCCAAGCTGCCGGTGAAGACAAAATTCACGCTGCGCGCGGAAACGGAGTAAAGGCCGTGAAGAACTCGTTCAAGGAACTTAGGCCCGAAGAGCTGCTGGCGAGGCGCGAGGAGCTCAAGAAGAAGTACTTCGACCTGCGATTCCAGTCTGTCGTCGGCCATGTGGACAACCCCGTGGAGAAGCGGGTGCTTCGCAGGCAGATCGCGCGGCTCGAAACGCTTATTCACCGCGTCGGAGGGGCCGGCGCGACGCCAAATGGGGCGGTCGCCGCAGCTGACGCGGAAGCCCGGAGCGCGCGGCGATCGCGCGCGGCGAAGTAGCGACCGAGGAGTAGAACGTGGATACCGCACAGAATGCCGCCAGGGGCAAGCAGAGCTTTCAGGGCATCGTGAAGAGCGACAAGATGGACAAGACCATAGTTGTCGAGATAACGATGAGGAAGCTGCATCCCCTCTACAAGAAGTATGTGACCAGGTCCAAGCGGATCAAGGCGCACGATGAGCAGAACGAGGCTCACGAGGGCGATACCGTCCGCGTGATCGAGTGCCGGCCGCTGTCCCGCGACAAGCGGTGGCGGCTCGCCGAGATCGTCGAAAAGGCGAAATAGGACAGCGAGGATAGCGACATGATACAGACCGAGTCCATGCTGACCGTCGCCGACAACTCCGGCGCGAAGAAAGTGCAGTGCATCAAGGTCCTGGGTGGAACGAGAAGACGCTATGCCGGCGTGGGCGACGTCATCGTCGTCGCAGTCAAGGAAGCGCTTCCCAATTCCGCCATCAAGAAGGGGACCGTGGAAAAGGCAGTCATCGTCAGGACGCACAAGGAATACAGGCGACCCGACGGTACCTATATTCGCTTCGACGACAACGCATGCGTCATCATCGATGCCAATAAGAATCCCAAGGGCAAGCGAATCTTCGGGCCGGTCGCCCGCGAGCTTCGCGAGCGCGACTACATGAAGATAGTCTCGCTTGCGCCCGAGGTCTTGTGAGGAGACCGGAAATGATCGAAATGAAATTGAAGCTCCGCAAGGAGGATCAGGTCCAGGTCATCGCCGGCAAGGACAAGGGCAAGCAGGGCAAGATCGTAAAGATCGATCGCGAAAAGGGCCGCGCCATCATTCACGGAGTGAATATGGTCAAGAAGGCGATGAAGAAACGCAAGCAGGGCGATCGAAACGGAATCATCGAAATCGAGGCTCCGATCAATCTTTCCAATGTGATGATAGTCTGCAGAAAGTGCGGGCCCACCCGGATCGGCTACAAGATCGAAGACGACAAGAAGCGGCGCGTCTGCCGCAAGTGCGGGGAGGCGCTCTGAGATGGCTGAGATAAACGCTAAGGCCGCGGAAGCCGCCGAAAAGAAAAAGGCCAAGGCCGCCGAAGCCGCGGCCAAAAAGTCGGCCGGCGGCTCAGCCCCGCTTCCGAAAGGGTACGTTCCGCGGCTGAAGAAAATCTATCGCGAAACGGTGACACCTCTGCTCTTCAAGGAGTTCGCTTACACCTCCACGATGCAGGTGCCTCGTTTTGTCAAGGTCATCGTTTCGATGGGTGTCGGTGAAGCCAAGGAAAACAAGAAAATCCTGGACGCGGCCGTCGAGGACATCGGGCACATCACCGGCCAGTTCGCCGTGAAGACGAAGGCCCGCAAGTCCATCGCGACGTTCAAGATTCGGCAGGGACAGGAAATCGGCACGAGGGTGACTCTTCGCGGCGCGATGATGTGGGAGTTTTTGGATCGGCTCATGAACGTTGCGCTGCCGCGTGTCAAAGACTTCCGGGGTGTCAATCCCAATGCCTTCGACGGTCACGGGAATTATTCGCTCGGACTGACCGAGCAGATCATTTTCCCCGAGATCGATTTCGACAAGATCGAGAAGGTTATGGGTCTAAATATCGCGATCGTTACGACCGCCCGCACCGACAAGGAGGCGAAAAGCCTTCTTGCCAAGATGGGCATGCCCTTCAGGAAATAAGGAAGGCCGAGATATGGCGCGCAAGGCGATGATTCTAAAGGCACTTAAGAAGCCGAAGTATTCGACCCGTTTGGTTCGACGCTGCAAGGTTTGCGGCCGCTCCCGCGGGTATATGCGAAAGTTCGACATGTGCAGGATCTGCTTCCGGAAGTACGCTTCCGAGGGGCTGATACCGGGCGTGACGAAATCGAGCTGGTAGGAGGTAGCGATGAGCGTTTCCGATCCCATCGCGGACATGCTGACCAAAATCCGCAACGCGAGCTCGGCCCGCCACGAGAAGGTCGACATCCCGACATCCAAGCTCAAGCTCGAGATCGTAAAGATCCTCAAGACCGAGGGCTTTATCAAGAACTTCAAGAAGATTCAGGCGGAGAGCTCGAATGTGATCCGCATCTTCCTGAAATACGACGAGGCCAACGACCCCGTCATACACGGCGTAGAAAAGGTCTCCAAGCCCGGCCGCCGTGTGTATTCGGGATACAAGGAGCTTCCCCGCGTCTTCAACGGCTACGGCACCGTGATCGTCTCCACTTCGGAGGGAGTCACCACGGGGCGCAAGGCCGTCGAGAAGAAGGTGGGTGGCGAGCTCATCTGCACCGTCTGGTAATCGAGGGGAATGCTATGTCCAGAATCGGAATACGGCCGGTCCAAGTACCCCAAGGCGTGAAGGTCGACGTGACCCCGACCTTGGTGACGGTAGAGGGGCCCAAAGGGAAACTATCCCAGACCTACGTTCCTGAAGTCGAGATCGCCGTCAAGGGCGGCACCGTAGTGGTGACGAGAAAGAGCGATTCCAAGCAGGCCAAGGCCTATCACGGACTCTATCGCAATCTCATCAACAACATGGTCATAGGCGTGTCGGCGGGCTTCAAGAGAGCCCTGCTGATAAACGGCATCGGCTACCGTGCCGAAGTGCAGGGCAAGTTCCTCGTGATGAGTCTCGGTTACTCCAACGATTTCGCAGTGGCCGTTCCCGAGGGCCTCACGGTGACAACCGAAGCCAACAACCAGCGTGTGGTCATAGCGGGTCACGACCGCGCTCTCGTCGGCAAGTTCGCGAGCGAGGTCAGAGGCCTCCGCCTTCCCGAGCCCTACAAGGGCAAGGGGATTAGGTACGAGGACGAAAAAGTTCGCAAGAAGGTCGGCAAGACCGGCGTGAAGTGAGGCGTCATACATGAGCGTCAAGGAACTGAGCGATAAGCTGCGCAAGCGCGAGCAGCGCAGACTCCATGTTAGAAAAACCCTTTCCGGCACGCCGGAGAAGCCGAGAATGACCGTCTTCAAGTCGAACCGCTACCTTTACGTCCAGGTCATCGACGACGCTGCGGGTACTACGCTCGCTTCGGCGAGCAGCCTCGAGGAATCCCTCAAGGGCTTCAAGCGCAATGTCGAAGGCGCGGCCAAGCTCGGCGAAGAGATCGGCAAGAGGCTCAAGGAAAAGAGTGTCTCGACCGTGGTGTTCGACCGCAACGGCTACAAGTACCACGGCATCGTGAAGGCCATCGCTGACGGCGCCCGCAAAGCCGGGATCGCATTCTAGGGGGACGGCGTGGACAACAGGAATAGAAGAGACGACTCTCAGGGCCGTGACAACTATATGGAAAAGTTGGTCAAGCTCAATCGAACCGCCAAGGTGGTCAAGGGTGGCCGGAGCTTTTCTTTCTCCGCCCTCACCGTCGTCGGCGATCGCGCAGGCATGGTCGGCTTCGGCTTCGGCAAGGCGAAGGACGTCACCGAGGCGATTCGCAAGAGCATAGATAGGGCCAAACGGGCGATGATTCACCTGCCGGTGAAGAACGGCACCATTCCGCACGAGGTGATGGGTGAGTACAAGGCCACCCATGTCATCATGAAGCCGGCCTGCCCAGGCTCGGGTATTATCGCCGGTGGTGCGGTGCGAGCCATCATGGAAGCCGGGGGCGTCACCGACATTCTCTCGAAGTGCGTCGGTTCGCGAAGCTCGGTCAATATCGTCAGGGCCGTCTTCGACGGCGTCGAGCGGATGATGGACGCCAAAACCGTGGCCAAGAACCGCGGCAAGACGCTCAAGGATCTGTGGGGTTAAGCCATGGCCAAGAAAATAGAAATCACGCTCGTAAAGAGCCTGATCCACCAGAAGCCGGAAAAGCGGGCCACGGTCCGCTCGCTCGGGCTCCGTAAGATCAGCTCCAAGACGGTTCAGGAGGCGACTCCCGCGATTCTGGGAATGGTTCGCGCCGTCGCCCACCTAGTAGAAGTCAAGGAGGTCGAGTAATGCCCGACTTCAACCTGCACGTTCCCGAGGGTGCGACCAAACGCAAGCAGATCGTCGGTCGCGGCCAGGGGTCCGGACGCGGCGGCACCGCGGGAAAAGGCAATAAGGGTCAGCAGTCGCGCTCGGGGGGCAAGACCTATCCGGGCTTCGAGGGCGGTCAGATGCCTCTGTATCGACGCCTGCCGTCGCGAGGCTTTTCGAACACGATGTTCAAAAAAGTCTGGCAGATCGTCAATCTCGAGCAAATCGAGCCGGCCTTTCAGGCCGGCGAGCTGGTCGACGGCGCTTCTCTTTTCGTGAAAGGCCTCGTTAAGAAGGCCGAAGGGCTCGTGAAGGTCCTGGGCGACGGCGAGCTCAGCAAGGCGCTCAATTTCTCGGTTGATCAGGTTTCGGCCGGCGCCCGCGCCAAGATAGAGAAGGCCGGCGGCAAAGTGGAGACTCCATCGGACGCCACGTCCGGCGCAAAAAAGAGCGGCGCCTAAGGCGCACGGGAGAGGCTGGTCATCATGGCGAATTCCTTAGTTGACATGTTCCGCGTGAAGGAGCTCCGGCAACGGATAGCCTATACCTTCATGTGGCTCGCGCTGTTCCGCCTTGGCGTTTTCCTCCCCATCCCCGGCATCAATGCCGCGGCTTTGCAGTCCTACTTCGCGAACCTCGGCAGCGCGGGCTCCGGAGTGACCGATTACCTCGATTTCTTTTCGGGCGGCGCGTTCAAGAATTTTCGCTCTTCATGCTCGGCGTCATGCCCTATATCAGCGCACAGATCATAATGCAGCTGGTGGTCATAGTCTTCCCGACGCTCAAGAAGATATCCGAGGAGGAGGGCGGACGGAAGCGGATCGCGCGCTGGACGAGGATCAGTTCGGTATTCGTGTGCATCGTTCAGTCCTACGCCGTGACCGTGTGGGCCGACCGCATCCCCAACGCCATAACGATGGCCAGGACGCCCTACAGCCTCCTCGCGATCCTCACCGTCACCGCGGGTTCCATGTTTCTGGTCTGGGTGGGAGAGCAGATTACCAAGCGCGGCATCGGCAACGGCGTTTCGCTGCTCATCTTCGCCGGCATAGTGGCCAGACTCCCCAATGCGAGCTATGAGCTGATGTTGAATATCAGGCGCGGAGACCTCAACCCCATTTTCGCTATCGTCGCCATCGCGATGTTCATGGCGGTGGTGGCTCTGGTCGTCATGGAACAGCAGGGGCAGAGAAAGATACCCGTCAACTACGCCAAGAGAGTGGTCGGACGGCGGATGTACGGCGCTCAGAACACGTACATTCCCTTCAAGATCAATCCCTCGGGCGTCATTCCGGTCATCTTCGCCTCGTCCATTCTCACCTTTCCCATGCAGATATCGCAGAGCCTGGGCGTGAACATAAGGTGGCTCCGCGATTTTTCGTACTGGCTCAGCCCCCACGGATTCTGGTACAATACTCTGTACGTGGCCTTCATAATTTTCTTCGCGTATTTCTACACGCAGGTCACGCTCAATCCGCAGCAGATATCCAAGAATATACGCGAGAACGGCGGCTCGATCCCGGGCATCCGCAGTGAAAAGATGGAAGAGCACCTTACGAGGATCCTCAACAGGATCATCCTTCCGGGCTCTCTCTATCTGGGGCTCATCGCCCTCCTGCCGACCCTGGTGATGTCGCTGTTCAAGTTCCCGAGTCAGATGGCTTACCTCATGGGAGGGACATCGCTCCTGATTCTCGTCGGCGTAGACCTGGATACCATGTCGCAGATCAACGCCCTTCTCAAAATGCACCATCATGACGGATTGACCCGCAAGGGTCACCTCCGTTCGCGGAACCTGTAGATTGTTTCGCCGATAAGGTATTAAATTGCCGAGGAGACGGGCATGAAAGTCAGAACCAGCGTCAAGAAGATATGCGACAAGTGCAAGGTGATCAAACGCGCCGGTGTCGTGCGTATCATCTGCGAAAATCCCAAGCACAAGCAAAAGCAAGGCTAGAGGGCAGGAGGAAGCTCATGGCACGTATAGCGGGAATCGACCTCCCCAACAAGCATGTCGAGATCGCCCTCACATACATCTTCGGACTCGGGCGCCCGAGCGCCCGCAAGATATGCGAGAGCACCAAAATCGATCCGGCGAAGAAGATGAACGACCTTTCCAACGAAGAGATCAACGAGCTTCGTAAGGTCATCGAAAACGACTACAAGGTCGAGGGGCGTCTTCGCTCCGAGACGGCGCTCAATATAAAGCGTCTCATGGATATAGGCTGCTATCGGGGCCTCAGGCATCGTCGAGGCCTGCCCGTCAACGGCCAGCGGACCAGGACGAATGCGCGCACCCGGAAGGGCAAGCGCAAGACCGTCGCGAACAAGAAGAAAGCCGTCTAGTTAGGCAAGGAGCGCCGAAGTGGCAGTCGCTAAGAAGAAGAAGGAAAAGAAGAGCGTATATGAAGGCAACGTCTATATACAGGCGACCTTCAATAATACCATCATCACCATCACCGACCTCAACGGTAACGCGATCTCGTGGTCCTCATCCGGGGGGCATGGGTTCCGCGGGGCGAAGAAGTCCACCCCCTTCGCGGCCCAGACCGTGGCCGAGACAGCCGTGCAGAAGGCCCTGACGGTCGGTTTGCGCGAGGTTCACGTCTATGTAAAGGGACCCGGCGTTGGACGCGAGTCGGCCATCCGCCAGCTCGGCGCTCTGGGCCTCAAGGTCAAGAGCATCAACGACGTCACGCCGATCCCCCACAACGGCTGCCGGCCCCGCAAGGCCCGGCGCATCTGACGAAGGGGAAGCAATATGGCACGCTACATCGGACCCGTGTGCAGGCTCTGCCGCACCGAACAGAAAAAGCTGTTTCTAAAGGGCGATCGCTGCAAGAGCGACAAATGTCCCATCACCCGCAAGCGGCTGCCGCCGGGCAAGGCTCCCAAATCGCGCCAGGGAAAGCAGTCGGACTACGCGGTCCAGCTACGCGAGAAGCAGAAGCTCAAGAGGACCTACGGTCTTATGGAGACCCAGTTCCGCAACACCTTCGAAAAGGCCCTCCGCATGCCCGGCAAGACGGGTGAGAATCTTTTCGGGCTCCTGGAGCGCCGGCTCGACACGGTAGTGTATCGACTCCGCTTCGCCTCTTCCAGAGCGCAGGCTCGGCAGCTCGTTCTCCACGGACATATTGCCGTGAACGGCAAGCGCGTCGATGTTCCCTCCTTCATCGTCAAGGCGGGCGATCAGGTCGCGGTCCACGCCTCTTCCAAGAAGCTGGGAATCGTAAAGGAAGCTCTCCAGGAATTCGGACGCTCGGGCGTGATGCCCTGGCTCGAGGTCGACCCCGACAACATGGCCGGCAAATTCTGCGCGATTCCGCATCGTCAGGACATCACCGATATGGCGGATATCCGCGAGCAGCTCGTAGTCGAGCTTTATTCGAAATAAGGAGCAAAAATGGCGCGGAAGAACCTCCTCAAAGGTTTCAAGAGGCCGAAGGGCATCACCTACGAGCAGAGCGAGTCCGGTTCCGACTACGGCAAGTTCCTCGCCTACCCCTTTGAGCCGGGCTACGGTACGACCGTCGGCAACACGCTGCGCCGCATCCTCCTCTCTTCGATCCAGGGATATGCAGTCACGGCGGTCAGAATCGTCCGCTACGACGCCGAAGGCGCTCAGCACATCGTGACGAGCGAGTTCGAGACTATCCCGGGCGTCGTCGAGGATACGATCGAGGTGCTCAACAATCTCAAGCAAATCAGGTTGAGGCTGCCAGAGGACGAGGAACAGGCTACGTTTCTTTATGAACTGAAGGGTCCCGGAGAGATCACCGGCGCCGCCTTCGCCAAGGACAAACCGGTCGAGGTGCTAAACCCCGACATCAAGCTCGCGACCCTCATGGAGGACGCGAGGTTGGATATGGAAATTCAGGTCGACCTCGGCCGCGGCTACGTTCCCTCGGAAGTGAACGAAAAATACGTGGAAGTCGTGGGGACGATTCCCATGGATGCCATCTTCTCTCCCGTCAAAAGGGTCAAGTACTCGGTCGAGCCCACGCGCGTCGGACAGAGATCGGACTACGATAAACTCGTGCTCGAAATCTGGACCGATGGGACGGTTAAACCCGAAGACGCCCTGGCCGAGTCGGCCAAGATCGCCAAGGACCATTTCGCCATTTTCGTCAATTTCGACGAAGGCGAAACAGGGACGGACGACGAGAACGACGAGGTAGAGGAGAGGGTGCGGCAGATATTGAACACCCCGGTGGAGGAGCTGGAGCTTTCCGTCAGATCCTCGAACTGTCTCAAGAACGCCAATATCAAGACGATAGGCGATCTGACGCACAAGACCGAGGACGACATCGCAAAGACCAGGAACTTCGGGAAAAAGTCGCTTCAGGAGATCAAGGACAAGTTGCACGAGTGGAACTTGGGCCTGGGAATGACGGACTACTCCGCTCTGCGGAACTACCTGAAACTGTCCATGAAGAAGGAAGAGACCGATGAAGCATAAGATCGGATTCAACAAACTCAACCGGGTGCCGGCCCATCGCAAGGCCCTCATTCGAAACATGATGACCGTTCTTTTCAAGCATGAAGCGATCACCACGACGCGGGCCAAGGCTATGGAGGTCAGGCGTTTCGCGGAAAAGGAAATCACTCGTGCCAAGGAAGACTCCGTCCATAACCGCCGAATGACCGCGCGGAAGATCCAGGATGAAGCCATCCTCGCGAAGCTCTATACCGACATCGGCCCCCGTTTCAAGGAACGCGCCGGCGGTTACACTCGTGTCTTGAGACTCGGTTTCCGCAAGCATGATGCGGCGGACATGGTCGTTTTGGAACTTGTCGATCGGAAAGAAGATACCAGGGCCGCCGAGCGTGCGAAGAGGCGCGAGGAGAAGCGCGCCAAGGCGCGCGCAGAGGCAGCCAACCAGCCCAGATGAGGCGCGTTCGGGTTTCGGTCGCGAGAAGGATCGAATGTCGAGCGATACCTAAGGAGGATCGGGATGTCTAAAGCTCATCGCGGGAAGGGACTCCGCGAAATTGCCGGCCATGGCCGCGGGACCTGTCCAGTATGCAAGCGCGACGGCGTCAAGATAGTCTATGAACAGGAAGTGGAAGGACAGAAACTCAAGATTTGCAAGACCTGCAAAGCCACGTTGGCGAACAAGAAAAAGGCTATCGCCGTAAAGTAGCGACGGCATGAGAAGATGTCGCCTCGCCGGCGGCGCTTCGAATGATTCGAGGGACCGTCTTCCGATCGAGAAGACGGTCTTTTGTTTTCAGGGCATGAATGCGCGCGCGGTTCGCATTACACCATTACGGCCGAGCTTCTTTGCCCGACGGCTTTCCCCTTTGCAGGGGCGTCCCCATTTCCGCTTCGGGTGTTGCGGCATGCATCCCCGGACGTCGCGAGAATGAGGCGGCGATGGCTTTTCCCGGCGCTTCATTTTGTCCTAGCCGCGAAACTTGCTTCCGGTAAAGGGATGGCGTAAGGCCGGTCCATTTTTTGAAAGCGACGTGGAAAGTGGATTTGGTATTGAAGCCCGAATCGAATGCCGCCTCGAGAACACTGAGCCGTTCTGCTCCGTTCGCCTTGAGGCGCTCCTGCACGTCCTCGATCCTGAGCTTGTTGATGAAGTCGTAGAAACTCATTCCCCCGCCGAGGTTGATGATCCTGGAGAGCTCGGTTCGCGAATACCCCAATATCTCGGCCAGCTCGGGAAGCGTCAGCTCGGAGGATCGGAACAGGGAGCCCCGCCGCACGGCCGTCATGACAACGCCGAACAGCGATTTGCATTCTTCCTCGTTGCTCTTTCGAGCCGGGGCCGAGTGGGCCTGGTCCTCGGATTCGGACGACGGGGATATGTAATCCAGCTGCAGCAGGCCTCGCCAGCCCAGAAATACGATGCTGCCGGTCAATAAGCCCGAGATGACGGCATTGAAGGCGACGAGGGGAATCCCCTCGAGCATCCGGATGTCCACGATGAGGAAGGCGCAGAGCAGGATCTGGACACTGATTAGAAAAATGAGCATCCAATTCCATGCGTATCGTGAAAGATTCGAAACCGTCTCCCGGATGCTTTTCCGGTATCGCCGGTATTTGCCGAAGGAGAGAATCGAATATCCCCATAGACTCGCCTGGACGCAGAGCCAGATGGTCCATTCCTCCGCGCTGGAGGGTCTCACGGGCGAAATCGTCGCCTGGACGAAGGCGATCTTCTTCTGGGCGGATTGGATGAAGAAGGGCGTGAGATAGAGGATCGAGAGAAAAAACGGCGGAAAATGGAGGAACCTTCTTTTCTCGAGACGGAAGTCGGGCTCGGTTAGGGCCGAAACATAGAGGAACAAGAGGGGGCCGATGAGGAATTGGGGCGGGATGTAAACTTTCACCAGATGCGGCAGGAAGCGGTACAGGCCCGTAGGATATAGCACTTGATAGGAGATCGAAATACCCGAGGATAGGACGACACCCGCCAAGTAGCGGTTCGCCTGGTTCCGGCAGGGCTTGGCGATAAGGAGCGAGGAAAAAAAGAAAGAGAGCAAAATACCGAAAGCCACGACAACGCTCGATATATGCGCCATTACCGATCCCTTCGTATCGGTCCCACGATATCAGAAAACGAAGGGGAAAAGCGAGAAAAAAGTCCGCCTGGATACATACGGACGACATGCTCCAGGGAGGAGGCTATCGTATGCCCGGTTTCGGCCGCATTATGGAAGTTGGATATCTCATGGTCCGCCCCTGCATAACGGGGCGCCAATGATTATATTATTTATGGGTAAGATGACCATATAACAAAGGGTTGGAGCCCATGCGAAGAGCTACGCTGCGCGCAGGGATCGGCGTGCTGATAGTCCTATTCCTCCAGATTTCTTCCCCCCGGCAGAGTGTATGGTCCGCGTATGCCATCGATCTGAGCGTCCACGCCTCCCCCGATATCGTGATCCCGATGGGAGATTCGGCGTCGTTGTTTTCCGCCGGCTACGGCGGGACTCTGGATGCGGACTTCGAGTTCATGAATTTGCTTTCTCCCTACCTTGAGACGGGATTTCTCATCGCTCCACTATTGAACGTCGGCAGCAATATCACGTTGCTGGACGCAGGGGGAGGTCTCCAGCTCTTCGCCTATCCGATTCCCCGACTCGCCCTGAGGCTCGGCGGCGGCGGCGGCTTATCGGCCTTGGGCTGGGGAGCGCAGTCCGGTACCCTGGAGTATTGGCGCTTGAAGGCCGAGGCAGGGTATCGCTTCACCCCGGCCGTGAGCCTGCTGGCGGACGCGAAATATTCGAGCTATTTCGGAACGCAGGCGACCTTTTTTCAGGGTCTGGCGCTCGGGCTTTCGCTTCATGTCGGACTCGGATCGATCAACGACCAAGAATCCGGGATCGAATTGAAGGTTAAAGGCCAATCCGAAATATTCCCCGTCATGTATTACAAGTACGGCAAGGATCCTGTGGCGACAATCGAACTCGTGAACCACGAGCAGGCCGAGATGCGCGACGTACGGGTGTATTTCTCCGCCGGCGAGTATACGTCGCGCGAGTCCGAATGCGCCCGATTCTCCCTGATCCAGCCGGGCGGGAGCGTTGACGTCCCGGTCTATGGCGCATTCAGCGACAGAGTTCTCGCCTTCACCGAGGCGACCAAGGTGCAGGCCGAGGTTAGGGTCGTTTACAAGGTCCTCGACGCATCGCAGGAGGCGAAAAAAGCCCTGTCGCTTCGCTTCAATGGACGTAATGCGATGAGATGGCGCGATCCCGACGTTCTGGCCGCCTTCGTTTCCCCACAGGATCCTTCGATGCTCGAAATTTCGAAATATGTCGCCGGACTCGTTCGTAACGAGATCAGACCGGACATCGACAGGAATCTCCAGTTCGGGATGGGCCTGTTCGAGGCCCTGCGCCTGTATGGGCTCGTTCAAGGCGTCGATCCGACCTCGCCCTACCGCACGCTCCATGGGGAGCCCGATTCGATCGCATATATCCAATACCCGTATCAGACTCTCTCCTATAAATCGGGCGATTCGGACGCCATCGCCTTGACCGTCGCGGAGGCCATGGAATCGGTCGCGATTCCCTCGGCGCTGGTGCCTCTTGCCGACGACGTGATCGTCGCCTTCCCCCTCGAGATGAGCGGGACGAAGGCCATGACTTCGTTCATTTTTCCCGGCGATTTCATCTATGAGGACGGCGAAGCCTGGGTGCCGCTGCAGGCTTCGCGCATCCGTGAGGGGTTCTTGAGCGCCTGGCTGGGCGGAGCCGAACTGTGGAGGAACGCAGTGGCGTCCCGGGGCTCGGAAGGAGCGCCGCACCTGCTCCGAATCGAGGAGGCCTGGAAGAAATACTCCGCCGTAAGCCTGGCCGATGTGGATTTCAAACCAATCAAGCCGACGGAGGACCAGGTGGATCTGGCCTTCGAGAACGCGCTGGGACGATTCGTCAAGCGCGAGATCTCGCCCAGAGTGCAGCGGCTTCTTTCGGAGATGGGCGGGCTCGACAAAGGCTCCGGCAGACAGCTGAACAGCCTCGGGATCCTTTATGCCCGTTACGGTCTGTATCCCGAGGCCAGGGCTCAATTCGAGAGCGCCGTCGCGAAGGATTACGCACCTGCGCTCACCAATCTGGCCAACGTGGCCTTTCTGCTGGACGACTACGAAACGGCCGCGTCCTACTTCCGGAAGGCCCTGGACCTCCAGGCGGACAACAAGGCCGCGCTCGTGGGTTTGGCGAGGGCGGAATATGAACTGGACGACTTCTCCCAGGCCGACGCTCTCTTCGCCCGCGTGAGGAGCATGGATCCGGCTCTCGCCGAGCAATTCTCCTATCTTTCGTCCCAGGTCGAGGGCTCGACCGCTCTTCGTGCGTCTTCGGCCGCGGCGGATCGGGGCGGCGGAATGACTTGGGCGGAGGGAGAATGAACCGCGGAGCGCGGATCGGGAGACTCACGGGCCTAGGCTCGGCATGTATAGCCCTGCTCCTTCTGAGTCCGGTCCGCGTGTGGTCCCAGACGGACGCCACTCCCTATTTGCGTCCATTCGCGGAAATTCGCCTCCCGATAGCGGGCGACCAAGCCGATTTCTCCCCCGGATTCGGCGGAGGGACGGCCCTGGAATATCCGCTCCTGCCCTTTCTCGTGCCCTTCGTACGCGGAGTTTATTCGAGCAATCCCATCAAAACGACGGGGACGGCGTCCCTCGATCTCTACGAAGGAGATATCGGTCTGGGATTCGCGCTCAAGGCGGGAGACAGTTTCGGGTTCCGCTTAGACGCCATGGGAGGGGCGGCCAGCGCCGGCTATCTCGAAAAGTCGGGCAATGCCTACACGGCCGGCTTCAGGCTGGGCGCCAGCCTTCGCGTAGCCCCCGCATGGACCCTCGAGGCCGACGGCGGATTGTCCCGATATTACGGACGGGACGCCCCATTCCTGACCGTCGCCACCGCCGGTCTGATCGCCTCGTTCGCCTTGTCCGCTATCGGGGGCCATACATCGCGGCTGCGCATCGAAGAGCAGCACATCGATCAGGTGTTTCCTTCCCTGTACGCCTTCTATGACGATCACCCCTTCGGTTCCGTACGGATCGTCAACGACGAGGACGGCGCCGTGAGGAACGTCGTGGTATCGTTCAACGCAGGAAACTACATGGACCAACCGAAGGTCTGCGGCCAGTATTCCGTCATTCCTTCGGGAGGGGGCGTCACCGTTCCGCTGACCGCCCTATTCACCGATCAAGTCCTCTCGATCACTCAGGGCATCGATGCCCAGGGCGAAATCATCGTGGACTACAGCTTTTTCGGGCGGCGAAGCGAAGTCCGCTTTCCCATCGACTTCAGGATACAATTCAGGAACGCCATCACGTGGACCGACGACCGGCGGGCGGCGGCATTCGTCTCGCCGACGAATCCGGCTTCGCTCTGGTTCTCGAGGTTCGCCGCGGGCATCGTGCGCGATCGCCTGCGAAGCGGCATCAATAGGAATTTGCAGTTGGGGCTCTGCCTATTCGAGGCGGAGCGCCTGTACGGGCTCAACTATGTCGTCGTGCCCGCGAACGATTATTCGGTCAAGCACGCGAACGCTTCGATCGTCGACTCGGTCCAATTCCCCCACCAGACGTTGCAGAATAGGGGCGGGGATTGTTCGGATCTCTCGATCCTGTACGCATCGCTCCTGCAATCCATCGGCATAAGGGCTGCCTTCATTACCATCCCTGGCCACATTTTCGCCGCCCTCGATCTCGGCATATCGGAAGAGGAGGCTCGTTCCAGCTTCTACGATCCGGATCTCCTCATCTACCGCGACGGCCGCGCCTGGGCTCCGGTCGAAATCACCATGGTGAGGGACGATTTCATGAAGGCGTGGAAGGTCGGCGCCAAGGAGTGGTACGACAACACCGAGAGAGGGCAGGCCGCCTTCTATACCCTGCCCGACTGCTGGAAAGTATATCCGGCTGCGTCCTTCCCCGACGTCGATCCTCGCTTCGCCCTTCCCGACCAGGCCGAGATGATGCGGACCTTCGATAGCTCGCTCGACCATTTCGTGGTTCGGCAGATCGATCCGCAAGTGCGTCGATTGAAAGAGCGACTCGCGCAAGCCGACCCCAGCGAGCTTGCGAACGAGCTCGGCATCCTCTACGGTCGGTACGGCATGCTCAGAGAAGCCTGGGCGCAGTTCTCGTCGGCCGCCAAGAATGGTTATCAGAGCGCCTGGGACAATCTGGGCAACGTCGCCTTTCTGCGCAAGGATTCCACGCTCGCGCTCTCCTACTATCAATACGCGGAGAAGCTCGATAGGAACGACAATATCGCTCTTCTGGGGATTTCCCGGTGCCAATTCGAGCTCGAGCGCTACGATCAGTCGGACGCCTCGTATACCGAACTCAAATCGAGGGATCTCGGCGAGGCGGTGAAGTACACCTACCTCGGGTCCGACTACAGCGAAAAGGGCAGAGCCTGGTCGCTCGCCGAGCGGCAGGCGACCACGATCTGGGCATGGCCGAAGCCGCCGAAGGCGGCTCTCGCCGCGCCGCTTCCGGCCGCCTCGCCGGTCCCATCCACCGAGACATCGGCACAGCCGGTCTCCCCTGCCGCAGCACCGGCAGCGGCGACGCCTCAAACCATATCGGGACCCACCCCCCTTCCGGAAAAGAGCACCACTCCGCTCAAGCCATCGCTCCCGTCCGCGGCGGCAGGAGCTCCCATGGCGGCGGCGGGCCCCATGGCAGGAGCTGCGATCCCGACTCCGCCGGAACCGGCATCGGCGACTTCGCTTGTCGAGCAGCCGATTGGGCCGGCAGCGACCGCCGTCGCGACGGGGATTCTCGCGCCCAATCCGGCGCCGATCGTTCCGCCGGCCTCTGTGCCGCCGGCCCTCGCCGCGCTTCCCGAGGACCAGGACATAGCCGCGGCAGCCGCCGCGGCTGCCGCGAGTTCGACCGCGGCTGCGCCGCCGGCCTCTACGACCTCGCCTGCATCCGTGCCTGCTTTGCCTGCTCCGGTTGCTCCGGCGGTCGCAGAGCCCACTGCACCGGCCGTAGCCCTGACCTCGCCCGCAGCTGCGGCACCGGTGGAGCCCGCCGCTTCGACTCCTCCGGCGGCGCCTGCGGCCCCTGCCGCGACGCCCGAGCTGCCTCCGGCAGCGTCTCCGGCTACGACAGAGCAAACGTCGATCATGTCGCCTCCGATACCGACCGCCGCAGTCCAGCCGCCTGCCGCCGCGGCCGCACCGGCAGCCGTGCCTGCTCCGGTTGCGGCGGCGGTGCCAGAGCCCACTGCCCCGGCCGTAGTCCTGGCCTTGCCCGCGGCTGCGGCGCCCGTGGAGTCCGCCGCTTCGACTCCTCCGGCGGCGCCTGCGGCCCCTGCCTCCTCGCCCGAACGGCCGCCGGCCCCGGCGACGACAGTGGCTCTCGCTCCGGAAACTCCTCCTCTGCCTTCTCCGATCCTGAAGGGCTTCGAAGCGTTCTTCCCAGGGCGGGGAGTCTGGCGTCTGGCGACCGGTAGCGCGGAGCAGACGAATCCCGGAGAATATTTCTCCAAGCTCGTAGCTCCGCTGGTTCAGAGTGGCGATCCATATCGCTACGAGTTTACCGCGCGTTCCGAGGGTTCGGGTTTCGTCGGATTCGGCATTCACGTGTTCGTTCGCTCCATAGAGACCCATAAGGGCTGGGGAGAGGGCCGATCGATACTCGTCTGGCTGACCTACGATCCGCATCGTCATCAATCCGATTCCACGAGGCTTCAGATTTACCGGTCGCTGCGGGACAGCTACATGACGATGGTACGAGACATCCCGCTGCCCATCTCCCTGTTCGAAGAACACAGATACGTGGTGGATATAGACCCCGTTCGGGGAAGCCTTGCGGTAAGCGTCGACGACAAACCGGAGCTCTCGGAAGAGGGCATCCCTGATGTCGGAGACGGAGCCTTCGTGGCGTTCAGAACGATCGGCAGAGCAATAATCAGCAATTTCCGTGTCGAGGTGAAAAAATGAGACCCGAGATCCAGGCAGCGCGGATGATGCGACGCACGATGGAGAAAACACGAAGAGCCAGATGGGCTTTCCACCTCGCCTCCGCCCTGCTCATGTCCGGTGCGTTGGCGATCTCGTGTCAGAATTTGCTGACGGGAAAAGATATCAAGAATCAGGTCACCCAGGACGTTACTGCGGCGAACGCGGCGAGCGTGACGGTCACGATCGCTGCGAATCCGAGCTCGGGTGGGACGCTTTCCCTGAGCGGGCAACAGACGGAGAAAGTGGGAGTGGCCTTCAGCCTTACCGCCAGCCCTTACGACGCCAATTATGTCTTCGGCGGGTGGACGGCGACGGGATCGGGCAATGTCACTTTCTCGGCCGCGGGCTCGGCCACGACGACCGCGACGATCGGAAGCAACGCCGGCAATATCGTGATTACGGCGACCTTCACGGCGAGGCCCGCGGTTTTGACGTATACGCCGACCTTGGCCAGCAGTAATGTTTTCGTCAACCAACCGATCATTATCAATTTCAGCAAGGCAATGGACACTTCCTCGTTCACGAAACCCGGAAACGTCGTCGTAACCTACGACAGTATCAATCCAACGATCCCGAATCCACAAACTATGTTCACGTCGGGAACGACGTCGACCTATCTTACCGAAACTTGGACTTCGACTCAGCTGAAACTTACGCCTCAATCGCCGAGTTATTTGCCGGCCAATAGTACCATTACGGTAAAACTCTCGCCCAGCATCTGCGATTCCACCGAGATTGCGATTGGAGGAAGTGTAGGACCATCCTTTTACTACTATACGGGCGGCTCGGTCGATACCTCAACGCCGACGATCGGCGGCGTTACGGTCTTGAACGGAAACAGTTCGGCTCCCGTCGCTGCCACTTTCGTTTCCGGTTCGACAACCTGCTATGCGGTAAAGAGTTCGTCCGTGACGCTCGAAGTCGCCGCCTCGACGGGGTCCGGTTCCACCACGGTTCAGACCCTGGAAATATCAGAGACCGGGAACACTGGCGGACAGTCGGAAACGGTGCCGACAGAAGTCGGCTATACTTCGTCGTATGGCTATACTCTCCGAACGACCGACCAAGGAATAAAAACCTTGGCCATAACGGTCTTAAGCTCGACGGGCATAGCATCGAGTACTTATTCAATAAGCGTTTATCTCGATACGACCGCGCCGGCATCACCGGTTGTTGGTTCAAGTAATAGCCCATATGTCTCGTCAGGCGTGTATTATTATAAGACGGGCGGGGTGGCGTTCGCGCCGACGTCCACCGATAGTGGTTCGGGCATTGCGGGCTACTCGACGAGTTCGAGCGGTGCATCGCCGTCTTCGACGGTCACGTTGACGACCAATGGGGCGATCTACGCGGTGGACAACGCCGGTAATGTCTCGAGTGGGTTGCCGGTGACGGTGACGCAGGACGACACGGCGCCGGCGACGCCGGGCATCAGCTCGAGCACGAGCCCGTATGTTTCGTCGGGCGGTGTGTACTATTACGAGACAGGCGGCGTGACGTTTACGCCGGCGTCCACCGACAGTGGTTCGGGTATTGCAGGCTACTCGACGAGTTCGAGCGGTGCATCGCCGTCTTCGACGGTCACGTTGACGACGAGCGGGACGATCTACGCGGTGGACAACGTGGGTAATGTTTCGAGCGGATTGTCGGTGACAGTGACGCAGGACGACACGCCGCCGGTCCTGAACAATCTGGGAGCGCCGACGGGAACGGGCATTTATGAAAGCGGCTCGACCTACTATACGAAAGGTACGAATCTGACATTCAGCCCGACGGCTACGGATAGTGGTTCGGGGGTGAAGGGCTATAACACGGACGGAAGCACGACGGCAGCGGGCTATCCGCTGGACCTGAGTGTTGGGGCCACCTACACGATCTATGCGGTGGACAATATCGGGAACATTGGACCCCTCGGGGCGGTGACGGTGACGCAGGACAATACAATTCCGACGGCGCCGACCTTCGTCTCGAGCACCAGTCCGTACGTGAACGCCGGCACCTACTACTACAAGACCGGCGGAGTGACCTTTACCCTGACGGCGACCGCAGGGGCGTCGGGGCTCAAGGGGTACACGACGGATCCTGCCGGCATAAGCCCCGTTCCGGTCATGACGCCGACGTTGACCGCGAGCGGGACGCTTTACGCGGTGAGCAACGTCGGGCTCGTATCGGCGACCGGCTTGGCGCTTACGGTGACGCAGGACAATACGGCTCCGTCGGCGCCGACCTTCGTCTCGAGCACCAGTCCGTACGTGAACGCCGGCACCTACTACTACAAGACCGGCGGAGTGACCTTTACCCTGACGGCGACAGCAGGGGCGTCGGGGCTCAAGGGGTACACGACGGACTCGGCCGGCATAAGCCCCGTACCGGTCATGACGCCGACGTTGACCGCGAGCGGGACGCTCTACGCGGTGAGCAACGTCGGGCTCGTATCGGCGACCGGCTTGGCCCTTGCGGTGACGCAGGATGCGACGGTGCCCGCGCCGCCGACGGTAAGTTCCAGTACGGCCCAATATTCATCCGCCGGGGATTACTACTCCCAGACAGGAAGCGTGAACTTTACACTGTCGGCCAGCGTAGGGGTATCGGGGCTCAAGGGATACACGACGGATCCTGCCGGCGTAAGCCCCGCTCCGGTCATGACGCCGACATTGAGTGCGGGATCGTCGACTTGGTATACGGTGAGCAACGTAGGCACCGTATCGGTAACGGGCTTGGCGCTTACGGTGACGCAGGACAATACGGCTCCGTCGGCGCCGACCTTCGTCTCGAGCACCAGTCCGTACGTGAACGCCGGCACCTACTACTACAAGACCGGCGGAGTGACCTTTACCCTGACGGCGACAGCAGGGGCGTCGGGGCTCAAGGGGTACACGACGGACTCGGCCGGCATAAGCCCCGTACCGGTCATGACGCCGACGTTGACCGCGAGCGGGACGCTCTACGCGGTGAGCAACGTCGGGCTCGTATCGGCGACCGGCTTGGCCCTTGCGGTGACGCAGGATGCGACGGTGCCCGCGCCGCCGACGGTAAGTTCCAGTACGGCCCAATATTCATCCGCCGGGGATTACTACTCCCAGACAGGAAGCGTGAACTTTACACTGTCGGCCAGCGTAGGGGTATCGGGGCTCAAGGGATACACGACGGATCCTGCCGGCGTAAGCCCCGCTCCGGTCATGACGCCGACATTGAGTGCGGGATCGTCGACTTGGTATACGGTGAGCAACGTAGGCACCGTATCGGTAACGGGCTTGGCGCTTACGGTGACGCAGGACAATACGGCTCCGTCGGCGCCGACCTTCGTCTCGAGCACCAGTCCGTACGTGAACGCCGGCACCTACTACTACAAGACCGGCGGAGTGACCTTTACCCTGACGGCGACAGCAGGGGCGTCGGGGCTCAAGGGGTACACGACGGACTCGGCCGGCATAAGCCCCGCTCCGGTCATGACGCCGACGTTGACCGCGAGCGGGACGCTCTACGCGGTGAGCAACGTCGGGCTCGTATCGGCGACCGGCTTGGCCCTTGCGGTGACGCAGGACAATACGGCTCCGTCGGCGCCGACCTTCGTCTCGAGCACCAGTCCGTACGTGAACGCCGGCACCTACTACTACAAGACCGGCGGAGTGACCTTTACCCTGACGGCGACAGCAGGGGCGTCGGGGCTCAAGGGGTACACGACGGACTCGGCCGGCATAAGCCCCGTACCGGTCATGACGCCGACGTTGACCGCGAGCGGGACGCTCTACGCGGTGAGCAACGTCGGGCTCGTATCGGCGACCGGCTTGGCCCTTGCGGTGACGCAGGATGCGACGGTGCCCGCGCCGCCGACGGTAAGTTCCAGTACGGCCCAATATTCATCCGCCGGGGATTACTACTCCCAGACAGGAAGCGTGAACTTTACACTGTCGGCCAGCGTAGGGGTATCGGGGCTCAAGGGATACACGACGGATCCTGCCGGCGTAAGCCCCGCTCCGGTCATGACGCCGACATTGAGTGCGGGATCGTCGACTTGGTATACGGTGAGCAACGTAGGCACCGTATCGGTAACGGGCTTGGCGCTTACGGTGACGCAGGACAATACGGCTCCGTCGGCGCCGACCTTCGTCTCGAGCACCAGTCCGTACGTGAACGCCGGCACCTACTACTACAAGACCGGCGGAGTGACCTTTACCCTGACGGCGACAGCAGGGGCGTCGGGGCTCAAGGGGTACACGACGGACTCGGCCGGCATAAGCCCCGTACCGGTCATGACGCCGACGTTGACCGCGAGCGGGACGCTCTACGCGGTGAGCAACGTCGGGCTCGTATCGGCGACCGGCTTGGCCCTTGCGGTGACGCAGGATACGGCACCGGCGATAAGCAGCCCCGATTCATTGACGGCTTCTAGCGGTTTGTTGTCAGTTTCATTTATCGGGGCCGATTCCGGCGTCGTAATAGTGAGCTATTCGAGTAGTGCGAATAGCGATGGTACGAATTTGCACAATAGTGGCAGTGTTTCAATTACGAATACTACAGTAAGCCCGTTGTCCGCCAATATCCCGACTAGCGATATCGACACGACGAATTATTCCTATTTCTACTTTACTCTGACGGATGCCGTCGGAAATGTGTCTCCGACAAAAATGCTGACCTATGATGGCTCCTCCACCTATGCCGGCATGCTCGCCTCCGCCGGATCTCGCGGCGGCTACTATACCGATTCCAGCCAGCAGACGACCGCTCGGACGGCGAGTGCCGCTTCGACACCGGGTTACAGGGCCGGCGGATATTCCGTCGGCAGGACGGCCGGTCCGGCTCCCGCCGCGGTGAACGATGCCGGGGCGACGGGCCGCGCGATAAGAGAAAGCGGCAGCGACAGCCGAGGCGCGACGTCCACCCAGGACGCGGTCGTCCTCGCTCCAGAGCAAACCGGAAGCCAGACTGGCCGCCTCGATTTGCGTCCGGTGCTCGCAGGGCTGAGCATACTGGATCGCTTCCCCGGTTCGGAACCGAACGCGGCCGCTTCCACATCGCGTCCGCCGGGCGCCGGGGGGTCGGAGCGCTCGAGCGGCTCCGTCGAGATGGTGGGAGGGAGTTCCGTTGCGAATACAGACGCGATGGCCGGCTCGGCGGTGCGGAGTCTGGGCGCTCGGGACGCCGGAGCGGGGACCAAGGCCGGGACGGATTCGCGGGGAAGTGCTTCGCCCGCGCGGACGAGCCTTCAGGCGATCGCGATAGATCTGCCTTTGGGCGCGGCCGGTGCCGGGAACGGCGCGTCGAAATCATCCACCTCACCGTCGAAAGGGAACGCGCCCGGTTCCCGCGGCAATCCCATTCCACGGACGGATCTGTGGTTTCCGCAGAGCGAAGAACTCAAAAAGGATCTCGGATATGAAGACGAAAGCGTCTGACGATATTATTTTGGTGTATGGAGGCTCTCCGATGAAAAGGCGTACCCTATTCATATTATTTTCCGTTGCGTTCATCGTCGCGCTCGGGGCGACACCCCTCACCGTCTCGTGGATCGACGGTCGGGTGGAGAAAAAGAACGGTTCGAACTGGGTCGATCTCAATATGGGAGACCGACTGGACAGTGCTTCCACCGTCCGGCTCGGTCCGGGGGCGACCGCCGAATTCGTCGCCGGCGAACGCAGGATTTCGCTCACCGCGTCGGGGGTCTTCGTGCTCGATTCTCTTCTGAAGCGCGGTACCGAGGGCGCGGAGCGCAGGTCGGGCATGTTGGACAAGCTGGCGGCGCTCGTGGATCCCACGGCGCGCACGACCGACACTACGGTTGCCGGGGTTCGCGGAAATTTGATTGGTGATCAGTCCAGTGGGGACATGACATGGGAGTCGGACAATGCCGATGTCGATGCGATCATGACTTCGGCGCAGCAGCTCGTGCGGGATAAGCATTACGCCGAGGCCGCGGAAAAATTCGGCGAGGCTGCGGCTGCGGCCGACGGCGACAAGAAGGACAACGCCACGTACGGCCAGGCTTGGGCTCTCGCGGCCAACGGACAGACTGCCGAGTCGGTGAAGATCCTGCGGGGAATGTCGTCGAGCGGAGTCTGGGCCGGACCTCGGGCCTTGCTTCTCGCACGGCTCGATATAGACTCGGGCGCCCCGGCGGAAGCGCGCTCGCTGCTCCAGTCGGCATTGGACGGCGAGGCCCTTGCCGGCGACGATATCCAGTTGGCCAAGGGCATGATAGCGGAGACCGATAGGTAGGCACGACTCGATCGCCGAAGATCCAGGCTAGCCTTTTGCGCTGCCCGCCGCTATCATGCGTTCATGAACCTCGATTCCACCGGCGGCTTGACTTCCGTGACAGAGCGTCGTCTTGGCTCGAGGCTATCCGGCATTCGGGGATCCAGCGCCGGCACGGCGGCGGCCTTCGTCACCTACGCGATGTGGGGCCTCTTTCCCCTGTATTGGAAGCGGCTCGAAGTCCTCGATTCTTTTCAGATACTCTGTCACCGCATCGTATGGGCGGCCGCGTTCACCCTTCTGCTTCTGGGCGCGCAGGGAAGGCTCGGCGAACTCGTCCGTTTTTTCAGGAATGGTCGGCGCGCCGCGACGGCCTTCGTCGGCGCGGTTCTCATCTCGGTCAACTGGGGTACCTACATCTGGGCGGTAAACAGCGGTCATGTGACGGAGTCCTCGCTGGGTTACTTCATAAACCCACTTCTGTCCGTCGTCCTGGGTGCGATAGCATTCAAGGAACATATGGACCGCTGGACGGTCGCGGCGGTCGCGATCGCGGCGGCGGGAGTAGGTTATGCGTCGATAATGCTGGGCTCCGTTCCATGGATTTCGCTCGTTTTGGCCACGAGCTTCGCGCTTTACGGAGCGGTCAAGAAGAAGGCCGCGCTCGATCCGATCATGGGTCTGGCCGCAGAGACCATCGCCGCGAGCCCGTTCGCTCTGGCTTTCCTCGTGTTCAGGCACGCGCGGGGCCTCGCCGTATTCGGCGGGTCGGACGGCGTAGCGACCGCGATGCTCGTGCTGGCCGGCATCGTGACTGCCGTGCCGCTCATCACCTTCGCCTTCGCGACTAACCGCATAACGCTCCAGCGCATGGGGTTCATCCAATACGTCTCGCCCGCCGGCCAGCTCGCGCTCGGGCTTTTCGTCTACGGGGAGCGCCTCAATGGAGCGCTGCGGATCGCCTTCGCGGCCGTCATAGTCGCGGTGCTGATCTATGCGTCCACACGGGGGCGCGCCAGGCCGGGGCCCGCTCAGGCGCGATAGGCGATTTCGCCCCCTTTGACGACGGTCGACACCACATTCATTCCCGTATTGTAGGCCAGGAAACGAGCCGACCTCGCTTCGAGCAGGACTAGATCGCCCTCCTTGCCGGCTTCGATAGATCCGATGCGGTCGGCCAGTCCGAGGGCTGCGGCCCCGTTGAGCGTCAGCGCCGTCAGAACCTCGGCCAGCGAGAGTTTCATGTACAGAAGGCCCAGGGCGAAGATGAGAGGGATCGATTGACTGTAGCACGAGCCGGGATTGAGGTCCGAGGCCAAGGCCACTGCACAGCCCGAGTCTATCATGAGGCGTGAGTCGGCGTAGGGCTCTCGGAGCGCGAAGGCGGTGAGAGGCAGGCAGGTGGCGACGACGCCGGATGCGGCCAGGGCCGCTATGTCGCCGGGCGAGGCCTTGAGCAGGTGATCGGCGCTGACCGCGTGCAGCCGGGCGGCCAGGCCGGCGCCGCCGGAGCTTTCGATTTCGTCTGCATGAATCTTGAGTCCCATTCCCATCGAAGCGGCGGCTTCAAGATAGCGCTGCGACTCTTCGAGATCGAAGACGCCTTCTTCGCAGAACACGTCGCAAAACCTGGCCACACCCTGAGCGCGTACGGAGGGCAGAACCTCCTCGATGACATAGTCGAGGTATTTCGATCCTCGACCCTCGAACTCGGGAGGCACGGCGTGCGCTCCCAGGTAGGTCGCGACTATGGCCGTGGGAGTGCGTTCGGCCAGGATGGACATCGCCTCGAGCTGGCGCAGCTCGGTCTGAAGATCGAGACCGTAGCCGGACTTGCCCTCGACGGTCGTCACGCCCATCGACAGCATTGTCCATAGGCGCCTCTCGCCGATCTCCACGAGCTGCTCGAGATTGGCGGCGCGCGTCGCCTCCATACTGCGCCGTATTCCGCCGCCGCGCCTGTGGATTTCCATGTATGGCATGCCCTGGGAGCGCCAAATGAACTCGTCGTCGCGATAACCCGCGAATACGAAATGGGTGTGGCTGTCGACGAAACCGGGGACCGCCGCCCTTCCGTCCGCGCTGATGGGGGGTACGCCGTCGGCCTCTTCCCAGGGAACGTCGGCGCCGGGCCCGGCGAATACGATGAGGCCGCCTCTGATGAGGACGGCCGCGTCCTCGATTACGCGAAGTTCCGACATCTCCGCTCCGCGCCTTGCGCTCGTGCCGATCGGCGTCGATAATTCGCCGATGTTCGTGACGAGTAGATCCCCTGCCATGCTTCCTCCGCTTCTATTCCGGCTAGGATGAGGCTCTTTCAAAATGCAGAAGTATTTTGAAAGAGCTACCTTAAAGTGCTCGGATATCTCGACGTTCTGAACTCGTCCCGCTTTTTCGGCCTTTGAAAAGCGCGTCGAGACCGATGCTGCCGCGGATGCGCTCGATGTACGAAGGAGTGCGCAGGGCGGCGAGCCGCTCCTGTGCCCGTCCCAGTTCGGCCTGGGCGCGGCGGCCCGACATCGAGCCGGACTCCGCGCGCTCCGCGAGGAAAGAGCGAAGATACTCGGTCGACCTCTCAACGTAGTCAATCTCGCGGTCGCGGTACCGCTCCAGCCTTTCTCGGTACCAGTCCGAGCCGAGCACGTAGTCACGGTCGAAAAGCCTCCTGATTTCCGGGTCATGCACGCTCTTGCCTTCGTAGCTGCCTTCGGCCATGACGTGGAGTATCGCGCGCAGGGGCGGGATCGCTTCGTCGGCCGAGCCGTCCTCGATATAATCGCGGGCCGCCTTGGCCTGGGCCTCGGCGATGTTTGCGACGCCCTCGGCGAAGTCGTCGATGGACTGGAGCTCGGGGCGCAGCATATCCTCGCTGAAGACCGCGGTGGGGGTGTCGAATATCCTTCCCAAGAAGTGCGCGGCGAAGAGAGGCGTTATACGCCATCCGAGACGGCTCGCGGGATAGAGACGGCCGCCGAGCTCGAAGTCTTCGACCCGCTCCAGATAGCCTTCGCGCTTGAGATACTCGGGGTCGCGCTCGTCGGTGCCCATCCGCGCCCAAAGTTCCGGCACGAGGAGGGAAATATCGTGGTCGACCTTGTAGCCCCGGCCGATGTGGCCTGCGGCGGTCGTGAAGCCGCCGCATTCGGTGAGAATGAAAGCGAGAAGGGCGTTGCCGAGGTCGGTCGTGGGCACGAGGCAGTTGAATGGCCCCTTGGTGAGGGCTCCCTCGCTTCCCGCACCCGTAGTCGAAGGACTCTTCCCGGTGAGCGAGCACACGAAATCCATGAAGAGCTCAGGCAGGTCCTGATAATGGATCGGACCGTAGACGGCCAGGGGGCGGATGCCCGCGGAAGGATCGGCCGGATTGTTGCGCCGCCCGGGCAGAACCGCTCCCACGGGGTGGAGCAGCAGGTGGTCGACGCTCAACCGCCGATAAAGGCGGGGACCGAGATCGGCGAGGTAGCGGGAAAGAGGATGCACAAGGCCGGGATCGAGCTGGAGATAGCGGGGATTCTTCGAAGGGGCGCCGTCGACGATGCGCGGCCGGTCCGAGGCGACGAACCAGTCGGAGGTCTCGTCGTCGGCAGCTTCGACGACGAAGTTGCGCATGGGTTCGGAGTACTCGGAAAGGCTTACGATCTTTTCGGCCATGGCCTTGGCGTCGGAGCGACAAAGAGGTTCGAAATTGGAGATGAAATTGTCCCGGCCCGACATATCGAGCTCTGCCTGTTTGTCGTAACCGCGGTGCACGGCGTCGTCGGGTCGCTGGAAGAAGCGCGCCTCGACGTTGACGCAGAACTTTACGCTGTCGTACTGATCCACCCAGGCCGGGAGTCCCTGCAATTTGAGCGCCGGCGCGACGACGCTCGCGGTGATATCGTCCTCCCATTGGATCTTCTCGGCGGGCATGAAATCCTGTCGCAGCTTGAATGTGCGGCGCATGCCCTTCTGGTCGCTGCCGACGCGAAGGTATGATCCCTGCACGGGTCTACCCTCGAACTTGAAGATGTTGCCCGTCGTGCCGTTGACTGCGTCCACCGAAAAATGCGATCCCCAGTCTTCGCCCCAGTCGGGGCGGTAGAAGCGCTTGACGAAGAAGACGAGCGCCTTGACCCGCTCCGGTATCGAGCGCAGCCACGTGTTGTACTCGTCGTTGTACAGGGGCGAAGGCGAGAGCAGCTTGATGACCGAGCCGAGGGATCTTTGACCCGATAGAATCGATCGGCGATCAGGCTCGGCCGGGCCGAGGCCGTCCTTAAAGCGGTCGCAGTAGTCGCGTTCGATGATTGCTTCCACGGCCGCCATGTCCGAAACGTAGTCTGCGATGGTGAGAGGAGAGTACGAGACTGCATCGATTATCGGCTTGGCGATTTCGGACTTGCCGCCGCCCGAGACAGTGCAGGGTTTGTGGCACAAGAGCCCTTCGGCCGCCGTACCTACGAGGCGCCACGCTCCCGAGGCGGCGTGCCGCTCCATGTGTACGCGATAGCCCGTAGGATGGACGTATATTTCGTTCGGCAGTATTCGGAGGCTCCGCTGCACCCCCGCCCATGTCCATCGGGCAGTCTGGTCCTCCAGCGAAATCACGGCGTCTTCGGGCAGATAGACGATGTTCGGGAAGGCCTTGTCGACGGCATAACCCTCGCCCTTGGCCTCTACCCGGTCCTTCATGAGCTCGAGCACGCCGTCGAGACTGTGCCCCCTGCTCCGCAGGTTGGTATCGGGCACGAAGCGCGTGCCGAGGTTGAAAGAGGGAAAGACCAGCGCTCCTCCTGCGTGCTCTTCCTCGGCGAGTCCGAGAAGATTCGCCGAGTACGATATTTGCGTTTTGACTTCCTTCTTCGAGTAGCCGAAGTAGTTGTCGGCGATGATCGAGACGATGACGCCGCGCTCGTCGCGGGCGCAGATCTTGAAAGGCTTGCCTCCGTTGTAGAGCTCGGTGTTCTCCTTCCAGGCCATGCCGTCGCTCTTCTGGCGTTCGGTTGCATCCTCCCATCTGGGGAGTCCGAGTTCCTTCTTAGTCATCTTGGTGAGGTGGGTGGCGAGAATGATGCAGCCCGTGGTGCCCGTCCAGCCGAGGGGGGCGAGGGCGGCGTCGTTTTCCGGGACGAACGGGTCACCCGAATTGCCGAACACCGACTCGATGAAGTCGAGGCTGGCCGCAAGGGAGCCCGGCGCGAAGAAGCGCAGCTCCATCGCGCGCTCTTCGCAGAAGCCCGTGACGGCGGGTCTGACTACGGGCCTCAAGAGAATGGATAGGAAGGTCCGCGCAGGCCGTTCGGCGTGTGCGGCGAAGGGAAGCTCGAGCAGCTCGGGCGGAGGGTTGAGGGCGGCGATGAGAAGTCCGGCGAAAGCCAGACGGGGTACCGCCTTCTTGTCCGGAGGAACGGGAAGCCCGTCCTCCGCGATATGGAACACGCCTTCGGTCGTGCGGCGATCGTTGGCCGGGTTGTGCAGGACTCCGTTTCTGACGCGGTACGAGGTGAGCGTGGACGAGGCGTAGCGCTGCTCGTCGGGGCTGAGCGACAGTTCGCGCGCCATGCCGTAGCGATCGAGCACAAGGGTGTTGGAGGGCAGGCGCGGCAATGGGGATATACCTATGCCGGCGAGATAGGAGTCAAGGAAGTCCTGGATGCGTCTGTCGGAGGGAGAAAGGTAGCCGGCGAGTAGTCTGTCCTTTTCTCGGAAGTTCTCGAGCATGTCGCTCGCCAGCATAACGAACTCCGTCCCTTCCTTCCGGTAGATGGGGAGCCCGAGATTGGCGAGTTTGATGTTTATATACGAGATCAGGCGTAGCCGTTCCTCAGGGTCGCGGCGATCGAGGCGCAGGCCGAAGTCGCGCTTCACGGACATGGCGGAACCTCCCGCTAGGGTGTGTGAGTCGATCCCAAAAGTCATCCGACTTCTGAAAAAGCCCCATGTTACTCCGGATGATAATCGGGAAGCGACTTCTCGGCTAGTCCGGTAGCCGTGACACTATCGTATGAAATGTCACGCGGAATGTCCACGACCCATATCGTCCCCGGGCTTCTCCTGCCGGCATGGCGGCCGTCCTATCGCGTCAACGCAGCGTGCGCTCGACGAGCTCCTTGTCCACGAGGAACGGAAGAGTGATGAGGCCCATGTCGGGGTGGGCGGTGTTGTATTCCGCGCTCACCTCGACGGCGTGTTCGTTGCGCGCCCAGGCGCGGCGGGCGACGCCGCCCATGACGTCCCAGGGCAGCGCCATGCCTATCACCGCATCCACTTTGGCCGTGCCGTCGAGGACGAGGCCGAAGCCGCCGTTGATAGCCTTGCCGACGCCGACTCCGCCGCCATTGTGCAGCGCGACCAGGCTCATGCCGCGTGCGGCGTTGCCTGCGAAAATCTGCGTGGCCATGTCGGCCATGACGTTAGAGCCGTCCTTTATGTTGCTCGTCTCGCGGAAGGGGCTGTCGGTGCCGCCGCAGTCGTGGTGGTCGCGGCCGAGCATCACGGGCCCGATCTCGCCTTTGCGAACCATATCGTTGAACCTGAGCGCAATTTTGGTTCTGCCGAAGGCGTCCTGGTAAAGTATGCGCGCCTGGGTTCCGACGACGAGTTTGTTCTTTTCGGCGTCGCGTATCCAGACCCAATTGTCGCGGTCCTGACCCCGGCGGTCGGGATCGATGCAGTCCATCGCGGCCTTGTCGGTCTCCCGGAGGTCCTCGCTTTTGCCCGAAAGGCAGACCCAGCGGAAGGGTCCGTAGCCGTAATCGAAGAGCTCGGGGCCGAGGATGTCCTCGACGTAGCTCGGGAAAATGAAGCCGTCCTTCTCATCGACGCCGTTCCGCGATATTTCCTTGACTCCGGCATCGAACACTGCCTTCAGAAAGGAGTTACCGTAGTCGAAGAAGTAGGTGCCCTTGGCGGCCAGGCGGCGGATCGCTTCGAAGTGGCGCCTGAGGGAGGCGTCGACGAGCGACGCGAACTTCGTCCGGTCCTCCTTGAGGAGACGCGTGCGCTCCTCGAAGGAGATGCCGGCCGGGCAATAGCCGCCCTCATAGGCTGCATGGCAGCTCGTCTGGTCGGATAGAAGATCGATGGGCGCGCCATGCGTATCCGCCCACTCGAGAAGGTCGACGATGTTGCCGCGGAAGGCTACGGCTATGGGTGCCTTGCGGTCCCTCGCTTCCTTCGCGAGTCGGAATGCCTCCTCGGGCGTTCCGGCCACGGCATCGACCCAGCCCTGGCTCAGCCGGGTCTCGATGCGGCTGGAATCCACCTCGGCGATTATGCTTGCTGCGTTGGCGATCACTGCGGCCTTCCCCTGGGCTCCCGACATGCCGCCGAGGCCAGAGGACACGAAGAGTCTGCCCCTGAGGTCGCCGTCGTGGGGAATGCCCAGCTTCATGCGCCCGGCGTTGAGAAGCGTGTTGAAGGTGCCGTGTACGATCCCCTGGGGACCGATATACATCCATCCGCCTGCGGTCATCTGACCGTAGTTGGCCACGCCGAGCGCGGCGGCGATATTGAAGTCTTTCTGGTTGTCGAACATGCCGACCATGAGACCGTTCGTGATCATCGCGCGCGGGGCGAATGGATGACTCTTGAAAAGGCCCAGAGGGTGACCCGACTCGACGACCAGCGTCGTGTTCTCGTCGACCATCTCGAGGTATCTCTTGATGAGCCGATACTGCATCCAGTTCTGGCAGACCTGCCCGGTCTCGCCGTAGGTGACAAGTTCGTAGGGGTAGAGGGCGACGGCGAAGTCCAGATTGTTGTCGATCATCACCTGCATGGCCCGGCCTTCGACGCATTTTCCCTTGTAGAAATCTATCGGCAAACCTTTGAGCGCGCCGGCGGGTCTGAAGCGATAGCCGTAGATCCTGCCCCGGGTCCTCAGTTCAGCCAGAAACTCGGGTGCGAGCCGCTCGTGCCACTTCCGGGGGATGTAGCGCAGTGCGTTTTCTAGGGCCAACGCCTCCTGTGCCCGGGTGAGCTGGGCCTCGCGCTTCGGCGCACGCCTGATCCCCGCTTGGAAGACGGGATCGGGGGGGAGTTCGTCTAGCTCCAGTTTGACCTTCATGGAATCGTTCAGCGCGCTATTGGACAGCATTTCGGCCACCTCCTGTGAATTGATCGCAACATGGATCCTGAGACTCCATTCCGGCCTCGCGGAGGAGCGAGCCGTCGGCGACGAGGGCCCGCACCGCTTCGATGTCCGGGTACATGACGCGGTCGGGCCCGAGGGGCGGTACGACCGAACGCAGCAGACGGTGGGCCGCCGCGGTCGCGGGCGAAAGGGCATCCGCCCCGAGGCGTCCCACGTGCGATCCCAGGTCGATCGCCTGGCAGGCCGCGAGAATCTCGATGGCCAGCACATGTTGGAGGTTCTCGAGGATGGAACGGGCCTTGCGGGCCGCGATGGTCCCCATGGATACGTGGTCTTCCTGATTGGCGCTCGAAGGTATGGAGTCGACCGAGGCCGGGTGGGCGAGGATCTTGTTTTCGCTGACCAGGGCCGCGGCCACGTACTGTGTGATCATGAAACCCGAGTTGAGCCCGCCGTTGGAGGAGAGGAATGCGGGCAGACCGTTGGAAAGACTCGGGTTGACGAGGCGCTCGATGCGGCGTTCCGAGATATCGGCGAGCTCGGCGAGGGCGATGCCGAGAAAATCCATGGCGAGGGCGACGGGCTGGCCATGGAAATTGCCGCCCGAAATGATGTCGGCGCCAAGGTCGGCGGCTCCGAGTTCTTCGGTTCCTGCCGCGCCGACGGCCCCGATCACGTCGAAGCCGACGCCGATATCCCTCGGCAGGATCAGGGGATTGTCGGTGACGGCTCCGAGTTCGTTCTCCACGATACGCGACACGTAGTCTACCGCGTCGCGGCTCGCGCCGTGGATCTGCGGGATGCAACGGAGGGCGTAGGCATCCTGAACTCGCAGCTCTCCCTGGCGCGAGGTGAGGCGCGAGCCTCGGAGAAGAGAGCGGAGCGAGGCTGCGCAGGCGATCTGTCCTTCTTGTCGGCGCAGTTGGTGGACCCGGGAATCGTAGGCGTCGACGATGCCGCCCAGCGCCTGCACGGTGAGCGCGGCGGCAAGGTCGGCCGTCCGCAGAAGCTTCTTGGCGTCGAAGCAGGCGAGGGCGCCGATCGCCGTCATGACCTGCGTGCCGTTGATCAGGGCGAGCCCTTCCTTCGCCGCGAGGACCACGGGTTCGAGCCCGGCCGCAGAGAGGGCCTCGGCGCCGCCCAGTCGCTTGCCCTCGTAGAAGGCCTCGCCCATGCCCATGAGCACGAGGACCAGATGAGCCAGGGGGGCCAGATCGCCCGAAGCTCCGAGCGAGCCTTTTTCGGGGACCACCGGCACGACCCCTGCGTTGAGCATGTCCACGAGAGCCCTGACGGTGGAGGGGCGGATGCCCGAATAGCCGACGGTGAGAGCGTTGGCGCGCAGGAGGGCTACGGCGCGCACGGTTTCGAGTGGCAAAGGATCTCCGACCCCGCAGGCGTGGCTCATGATGAGATTGCGCTGCAGCAGGTCGTTCTCGGCCTTGGATATGACGACATCGCAGAACTTGCCGAAGCCCGTCGTGATGCCGTAGCGGACGAGTCCCTCGTCGACGCAGCGGTCGACGACCGCTCGCGATGCGGTCATGCGTTTTTCGGCCTCGGGATCGAGGACGACCCGGGCGCCGAAGCGTGCGGCAAGAGCCACTTCTTCTATGGTGAGGCTGCGACCGTCGATGTGGACTCTGTTCATATAACCGCCTCCAAAGACTGTATATCATGAAATTTCTAGACCGATAAGCGGATAAAGTACAATCACAGTCCGCATCCCGTTGGCGGGCCAACTGTACCGGTCTCTTGATTCACAGGAGGGATTCATACCCCACGGCTTGCCGCGAGGTCCTTCGTTCGCGCCTACAATTTCAGAACGGATAGAATCGCGGTACCGAAGGTGTCGCCGTCTACGCTGCCCTGGAGGTAAGCCTTGACGAGAGCCTTGATCTCGGAAGGGAAAGCCGCCCAGTATTCGTCCTGCCATCGGGAACTCGATTCCCATAGCTCGCGCTGGCGGCTGGGCGGCATGCGTCCCTCCGAATAGGCGACGAAGGACCGGACCATGCCGAGCAGGGCCTCCGGAGGCAGCGGCGACGAGGGCCTCGCCTCATCGGCGGTGCGCGAGCCGGGCTCGGGTACGTATTCGTCGAGGAGGGCGGCCAGCTGCTCTTCGCTGACTTCGGGGGCGTTTTTCCTGATTATGTCTGCGACGAATCCTTTCATCGTGGCGCGGACCGACTCCATCGTCGCCCCGACGTTCGTCTGGAGTTCGCCGGCCATGCGTCGCGCCATGGCCCCGGGATTTTCGCCGCCGAGGCTCGCGAAGGCGGTCTTGTCCCTGACCCTGCGTTCGCAGGCCTTGCGAATCACCTCGAATTCCGAATCATCTGCCTTGTTGAGGATGAAGTCCAGGATCGCTTCGAGTTGATCGCGCGGCACGGTGATAGTATCTATGAGTATGACAAGACTGTAAACCAGGCCCATGCGGCTGGATATGTCACGTATCCCTTTGCCATTCGCTATACGTGCCCATAATAATCGCGATGAACCGTCACCGAAAAGGCATAATCAAGCAACGTTCCCCAACTGAATACCGGGATATCGATGGATCGCTGCAGAGCGCGCGCGAAGGGGGGCATCCCGGTGCACTCAAGCACCATGGCGCCCATGGTGGGATAGCTATGGAAGAAATCGCTGCCAGCCTTCACAAACTCTTTTTCAGCCTTGTCGTAGACTGCCGAAGGCGGATCCGTCCGCAGGCCTTCCGTCCACAAATGGTCGAACTCCTGGCAGCGCAATTCGTCCATCGCACCGCCGAGCACATAGTTCGTCCCCAGCTGAATTCCGACAGATTCGAGGTGATAGTCGCTCAGATACTTGGCGCGCGCCATCAGGATCCCGACCACACGGTCTTTGCCTATCAGCCGCTGGGCGAACGGCACCTGCAATAAGCTGGACATAAAGACTGGCACTTTGACGCTGGCGGCGACCTCCCGTTGGAACCATGCAAAATAGCCGCATTCAGCAGCTATCGCGCGGCATCCCAGTCGTTCCAGCTTGTGTGCAGCCCGGAGGACCGGATCCAAGCAGCGCGACTTGTCTTCTTCGATCACCAGTGCGTGGATGTCGACCCCCTCGACGACCTCATACTGGATGGGAAAGGGGAAAGCGCTTGGGTTACGAACATCTCCGGGGAAACCGGGATAGATGTCGTCGAGAAGCATGATGCCCAGCCCCATGCCATAGGCTCGCTGATCAGGACGCGCGACGATTAACTGGATACCGAGGTCCCGGCCCTGGTATTCATTCATGATCTTTCACTCTTCTCGATATAGAAGCGAATGGGTAAATCATATTGAGCCGTCAATTACGCCCCCCGGACGGAGCTACTTCGTCTCGAACGATTATGACGCATCGCGAAATCTTGACAATAGTTTTCTTTCTGTTATACTCATTTCTAAATAGTAGAAATTATTTCCATATAGTCAAAGAAAGGATCCTTTATGGAAAGAGCCCAGTCTTTATTGAAAAAATACGGACTGCCGGGTCGCGATCTTCATGACCTACCCACGTCTTCTGCGGCATTTCCCGACGGGTGTCAGTTCCGCATGGAGGTCTCGGGCGTCGAAAGCGTTGCGGAGCTGGAAGCGGTCGTCGAGGAGAGCAGGACAAGGGATATTCCTATTCATAGGGTCATCGCAATAGGCGGGGGAACGCATACGCTGACATTCGGCGAGTTACAGGCTCTTGCGCGCATCGCCCGAGACGGCCGCATCGAGCTGATCGTGATTCCCGGACCCCGAGCGAATTTCGATGTGGGCAGCCACTATCATTCGCCTTGGGGACACGCCTCTGGAGTGCGGGTGAGAGGCGTGGACCAGCTCAGCTATCTCATAGAGGACGTCCTACGTTGCGTCGAGGCGGGTCTGCGGGGATTCCTTTTCTATGGCGAAGAGGTAACGCAGATCTGTCATCAGATGCGGCTCAAGGGAGATATTCCGCGAGATACGATCTTCAAACTGTCCTACACTGCGGGGGTTTCGAATCCCGCAGGTGCTAGGCTTGCGGAAAGTGTGGGTGCCGACAGCATAAACCCGGTGTCGGATCTGACGTTGCCGATGCTCGCCGCGATCAGGGCGACGGTGAAGGTTCCGCTGGATATAGTGACGATGGCCGCCGAGCAAAATCTGGGCAGCATAAACAGATTTTGGGATGGCGCAGAGATTATCCGGGTGTGCTCGCCGTGTTACTTCAAACAGGAGTTCGGTCCAGGAGTGGAAGGCGCGCGATTGAAGGTCAAGTACTGCGAGATCATGAGAGAACTCGTCGGGAGACTCGATACTGGGCTACGAATGTCGGGTCGGGGTCCGTCGGACCTGCGCCTGCCTGCAGCTGTCTGATGGTGGGACGAAAACGCGAATGGTGGAATCCAAACAGACCTCGATCGATATAGCTTTGAACATGCTTGAGCTGTTTTCTGCGGAAAAGCGCGAGGTGGGCCTGACTGAAATGGCGGTTCTCTTGGGCAAGAAGGTGAGCACTATTCACCGGACTGTGAAGGTGCTGAAGAATCGAGGTTATATCGAGCAGGCTCTACAGCGTGGTAAATATCGCTTGGGTCTGAAGGCCTTCGAGCTTGGCTGCATATATCAGAATCAGAGCAATGTGATAAACGATGCTGTGGAGAGACTGGAAAGCATCGCCAAGGCGACGGATGAGACGGTCAATCTCGCCGTCCTTGATCAAGGGATGAGGGAGGTCGCGTACATCCTGAAGATCGAAAGCCCTCATGTGCTGAAGACGGATATCCAGATCGGGACTAAGCTTCTCGCTCACTGCACGGCTCTCGGCAAGGTACTTCTGGCGTACCTCGACCAGTCGATTCTGGATAGACTGTTTCCGCCCCACATGACTCTGCCTACGTACACCTCCAGATCGATTTCCACCTCCGACGCGCTCTGTGAGGAACTAGCCGAGATACGTCGTCGCGGCTATGCAATGGACGACGAGGAATTTAAGAGCGAAGTAGTTTGCATCGCGATGCCCTATCGGGATATCAAGGGGAAAGTGGCTGCGGCAATAAGCGTCACTGGACCCGCGTTCCGGATGTCACCGGCGCGGATCGACGAAATAAAGAAAGCGATGTTCGATATTCTTGGTCACGCCTAACAGGAATTTACTCGGCTTCTCGAGAATGGTAACGGCGCGAAGATCGGGACGCCGTCGGAATACCCGATGTTCAAATGACTGTCATCATTCCCGACAGCCACCTCGCTTCCTAAGGAAAGTATCCCGCTAGCCATAAATTCTTCGATGAGGAAGCGAGGTGGTCGCGCTTCGGAAATCCTCTCATGTGCCTTTCGCGAATGATCGGAACTTCTCCGCCTCTCCTTCGATCATCCTGTAACAATGCGTTTCCTCTGGGAAGGCACCATTCCGGACATCCTCCGCGTACCGTCTCATGGCATCCGTCACTATGCTGGCCACATCGCAGTAGCGCTTCACGAACTTTGGTGTAAAGGCTTGGAACTGTCCGATCAGGTCCGAAACGATCAGAAGTTGTCCGTCGCAACCTGGGCCCGCGCCGATGGACAGCACGGGTATGTTGAGGATGCTCGCGATATGCGATCCAACTTCGGGGGGGATGGCTTCGAGCAGGATCATGTGCGCACCGGCTTCCTGAACGGCTAGAGCATCATCCACCAACAGCTGAGCCAATTCGGCGGTTCTGCCCTGGGCTTTATGTCCTCCGAGCTGGCCGGAGCTTTGCGGCGTGAGTCCGATATGTCCCATGACTACGATCCCGGCGTCCACGATGGCCCGGATTGTCGAGGCCACTCGTTTCCCGCCCTCCAGCTTGATCGCGTCGCAGCCGGCTTCTTTAAGGAAGCGGCCTGCATTTTCGACGGCTTTTTCTATGGAACTCTGGTAGCTCATGAAGGGCATGTCGCCGATCACGAAAGTCCCGGGCGCGCCCCTGCGAACAGCCTGTGCATGGAAGATCATCTGCTCCATGGTCACTGGCACGGTGCCCTCGTATCCGTATACGCACATGCCGAGGGAATCTCCCACAAGGAGCATGTCGAGGCCGGCCGCCTCGGCGAACTGCGCGGTCGGGAAATCGTAGGAAGTGAGGAACGTAATCTTCTTCCCTTCCTTTTTCATGAGAGAAAAATCGTAGATAGTCTTCTTTTTTGCCATACACGACTCCTTCCCGCGCCCTATGCGCGGCCTTGCTCGTACCTCTTCACGATGGCGTGAACAGCCTTCTTCACGTCCTCAGTGAGACCCTGGGGCTTGTGGCTCTTGAGCAATTCCATCGTCTTTTCCCGGGCGCGGTCCCTCAGTGTCGTGCTGCCCGAATCCACCCACTTTTCGTGATTGCTCCGATCGATGATCGTGGGCGACCAGAGTTCATCCCGGAACCTGTCGAGGGTCAGATCGGTGGTGAGATAATCGCCCTCTGGACCGACCTCGTCGATGAGATCCACCGCGAGAGATTCCTTGTCGAGGGCGAAGCTCTTGAGATAACGCTTGATCTGGGCTATCTGCTCGTCGCAGATCGTCAGCATTTCGAGGGAAGATGTCATCCCCGATGCCAGATATCCGACGTCGTGGATCAAATTTCCGCCCGCAATAGCGGCGTATATGAGAGATGAGGCGCATTCGAGAGTAGCCTGCTGATCGGGCAGTTGCGAATCGCTGAACCCTCCAGCGTTGAAGACCGGAATCCCGAGATGCTCGCCCAGTTCCTTGCGAACGGAAAGACTGAGCATCGTCTCGGGAGCGCTGTACGAATACACGGTCGTTCTCATGTCCAAAGCGGTCGGTCCACCGCCGAACACGAGGGTCGCACCCTTTTTCACCTGCTGAACGAGAACGAGAGCGGTGAGGTACTCGGCCATATTGAGGACGAAACTTCCCCCGAGGGTCACAGGGCTGGCGGCGCCGATGGAGGGAGTAGGCGCATAGAGAACTGGTATGCCCTTCTCAGTGCAATAGATCAGCTTGTCGAGGGAATGCCCCGCATGCTTCAAAGGCGAGTGCGGCTGCTCATAGAGGATAAAGAATGGATTTTGGCGGAACCGCTCCTCATCGCCGCTCACCGCGCAGGCGATCTCGTAGATCACCTTCAAGCCCTCGAGGTCCGGAGCGGTGGCGACTATCGGCTTCGTGGAATTGTTGATCATGGCCTCGAAGTGATAGGCGTCTGCCGCCTTTGGGGGAACGTCGTTCGCCAGAGCGAAGGACATGAGGAAATCTATATTGGGCAGGGCGTCTGCGAGCCGTGCGGCGCGTTCCACGTCTTTCAGGACGCTGGTGCGCCTCTCCTGCGTCTCGAGGTCGATCGTATTCGGATTATCCGAACCCGGACCGAAATAGACGTTGTCCCCCTCCAGGAATATAGTTCTTTTGCCGGTTCGATCGGCCAGGACCAATCGTCTACCGGCGGTGTTCACGGCCGATTCCACGAGGCCTGAGGGAATCTTCACGAGGTGGTCGTCGATGATATGCGCCCCGGCCTCCTTGAAAAGCGACAAGGCCTGCGGTGAATAGAGTCGTGCACCGGTCCTTTCCAGTACCTCCAGCGCTGAGCGATAGATCGTCTCTCTCTGCCTGTCGGATAGCACTCTCAGCTTGGGCCTTTCCCAATAGTTGAATTGCGCGTTTACGTCCACCTCATACCTCCTTGAACACCGGCTGCATGCCTTTCAATTCCTCCAGGGGAATGTGGCAATAGATGTAATGATCTTTTTCTCCGTCCGACATGATCCGGGGCGGAGCCTGCGTTTCGCATATCCTGCCTACTTTTCGGGGACAGCGCGTATGGAACCTGCATCCGGAGGGGATGTCCCGGGCGCTGGGCACCGCGCCTTTCAGTCGGATCCGATCCTGCGATGCCTTGGCCCTGGGCATCGAGAGCGACGAAAGTAAGGCCTCGGTGTAGGGGTGGTAGGGAGGCGAGAGAACCTTGGTCTTGGGCCCGTACTCCACGACCGTGCCGAGGTACATCACCGCCATCGTATCGCAGAGGTAACTGACCACCCCCAGGGCATGGGAGATGAAGAGATAAGTAGTCCCCTTCTCTCGCTGAAGGTCGAGCAGCAGATTGATGATGGATGCCTGGATGGAGACGTCGAGGCTCGAAGTCGGCTCGTCGCAGAGAATGAGATCCGGATTGCTCGCGAATGCGCGAGCAATGGCGATCCTCTGTTTCTGGCCCCCGCTGATCTGTTCAGGATAGCGGTCGAGGAACTCGCAGCCGAGGTTCACCGACTCTAGGAGCGCGCGCGCACGGCGGTCGGCTTCTTTGAGGCTGAGCCCCGTCAACCGTATGGGGCGCATCAGGGCCTGGCCTATGGTCTTGCGGGGGTTCAGCGTGGACCGGGGATCCTGGAACACCACCTGAATGCGCTTCGTCATCTCCAGCTTCCGCTTTCCGATCGGCACCGAGATGTCCTGTCCGTCGAATTCCAGGACCCCTCCGCTGGCGGCCTCTAACCCGGCGATCACGCGCAGGAGCGTGCTCTTGCCGCAGCCGCTCTCCCCTACGAGTCCAAGCGTCGTCTGCCGCGGCAGGGAGAGCGAAACGTCGTCCACGGCACGCACCGTGCCGGAGCCGCCGCGGGAGAACATCGAACTGCTGTCGCCGAAGTGCTTCTGCACCCCGCTGAGCGAGAGCAGGGCGGGGAGTCCCTGCTGGCCGGAAAGGTCCTCGCACTCGGCGCGTTCGGGCTCCGCCTCGCAGGGGAGGGCCTCCGCCTCCCTCGAATCGATCTCGGCGACGAAATGGCAGCGGACGGTTCGCTCGCCGAGGTAGGGCACGAAGGCCGGAGCCTCCTCCGCGCACCTGTCGCGGCGGTAGGAGCAGCGCGGAGAGAAGGCGCAGCCCTTCGGCATGGCTCCCAGCTCCGCGACGCTGCCGACGATCGGATTCAGCCTTCGCTTGCTCTTGCCGAGGAGCACCTCCGGAATGCAGCTCAGGAGGCCGCGGGTATAGGGGTGCTTGGGGGCATCGATGATCTCGTCGATGTCGCCTTCCTCCACGAACCTTCCGGCGTACATGACCCCGGCCCGGTCGGCGACCTTGCGCACGACGCCGAGGTCGTGGGTGATGTAGATGGTGGTCGTGCTGAAGTCGTTCTTGAGACCATTGAGCATGTCCAGAATATTGGCCTCGGTGGTGACGTCGAGATTGGTGGTCGGCTCGTCAAGGATCAGGAGGTCGGGCTTGGTGATGAAGGCCATGGCGATGCAGACCCTCTGGCGCATGCCGCCGGAGAGCTGGTGCGGATAGCGATCGGCGACCATCTCTGGATCGGCAATCTGCATGCGGCCGAGCATGGCCACGGACTGGCGCCAGGCGTCGTTCCGCGAAGCGCCCTCGTGGACTTGGAGGATTTCCGCGATCTGCAGGCCGATCTTGACCGAGGGATTGAGCGCGGCGGTCGGGTCCTGGTAGATCATGGCGATCTTCTTGCCCCAGAGGCCGCGCATCTCCGACGGCGATTTCCTCAGCAGGTCCTCGCCGTTGAAGAGGATCCGCCCGCCCGTGATCAGGGCGTTCCGCTCGAGGTAGCCCATGATCGCGAGGGCGAGAGTGGTCTTCCCGCATCCCGACTCACCCACCACCCCGTAAGTCTCGTTTCGCCGCAGGTTGAGGCTCAGGTCGCGGATGGCCCGCAGGCTCCCCGATCGAGTGGCATAGCTGACTTCCAGCCCCTGAATCTCGAGTATGTTGTCCATGGCGTCCGCCGTTTCCAACTTAGAGATCGCCATTTTCAAGCTTCCGTATGGCGTCGCTGAGAACGTTGAACGCCACAGTGAGACTCCCGATGGCGAGTGCCGGGAAAATGGCCATCCAGGGTGCCGTCGTAATGTAAGCCTGAGCGTCGTTCATCATCAGGCCCCAATCGGGGGTCGGAGGCTGCACGCCCAGTCCGAGGAAACCCAGAGAGGCGCTCGTGAAGATGGCGTAGCCGAACCGCACCGCGGCCTCTACGCCCAGGGGACCGAGGGTGTTCGGGAAGATCTCGACGAACAGGATATAGAAGACGTTCTCCCCCCTGACTTTGGCGGCCTCCACGAACTCCTTCGTCTTGAGATCAAGGACCACGCTCCTGACCACGCGGCCGATGCGCGGAAAGAAGACGATTGCGATGACGATCACGACGCCTATGAAGCTCGGGCCCATGACGCCCAGCATCAGCATTGCGAAGAGCAGCGAGGGGAAGGACATGAGGATGTCCGTGAACCTCATGATCAACTCGTCGGCCATTCCCCCTGCATAGCCCGAGATCAGCCCGACGATGGTCCCGATAACCAGGCTAAGCAGTGTGGAGGATGCGGCGAGCAGGAAGACCGAGTGGCTCCCGATCACTATCCTGCTGAACACGTCGCGACCGAAGCGGTCGGTACCGCAGATATGGTGTAAGGAGGGCGGAAGTAGTCTCTCCACCAAGCTCTGGTGCGTGGGGCTGTAGGGGGCGACCAGAGGCCCGACAACCGCCATCAGCAACCAGAACAGCAAGACGACCAAGCTGGCGAAGGCCGCCTTGGACGCGCAGAGCCGCGCCAAGCTTCGGAGGAAACCGCCGATCGCGTGCCCGGCGGCGAAGCTGACCTGCCGCAGCCTCGATTCCCCCTCATCGGGGCAGGTCGCGTCAGGAATAGGATTTTGCACGTTGGCCATGCTCAGTACCTGATCCTGGGGTTGAGGACCGCGTAGACAATGTCCGCGATCAAGTTCAGGACGAGGTAGGCGGCAGCCATCAGGAGGACGACGTCCTCGATGAGGGGGAGGTCTCGTTGCTGGATGGCGAATAGCACAAGGCTGCCCAGTCCGGGAAACCCGAAGACCGACTCGACTATGATGATCCCCCCGAAGAGCCAGGCGGTGTTCATCGCGATGATGGTGACCGCGGGGAGAAGGGCGTTCTTGAGAATGTGTCTCGTGTTCACGAGCGCGGGCGGAAGGCCTTTGAGGATGGCGGTCCTCGTGAAGGCGGAACGCGAGGTGTCGATCACACTCGTCCGCACCATGCGCACCACGTACCCCAGGAGCACGAGCGAGAGCGTGACGACCGGCAATATCAGGAGGCGGAGTTGGCTGAACATGCTCTCACCGGATATGATTGCGCTCGCCGCCGGGAGCCATTTGAGCCATACGCTGAAGATGAGTATCAGGAAGGTACCAGAAATGAACTCAGGCAGCGAGATCGCGACGAGCGAGAACGTGGAGATGAGGTTGTCGAGCCACTTCCCTTCTTTGAGCCCCGCGATGACCCCGAAAAGCAGGGAAAGCGGAACGAGCACTATGGTCGAGGCGGCGGCGAGGAAAAGCGAATTCGCGCCCCTCCGGACAATGAGATCGGCGACATGTACCCCCTGCATGGAAAGGGAATCGCCGAGATCGCCCCGCAGTATGCCTCCAATCCAATGAAGGAATCGGACATAAGGCGGATTCATCAGGCCGAGGCGCTCGCGCAGGGCCGCCAGCGTGTCAGGGGTCGCGTTCTGCCCCAGGATCATCTGCGCGACGTCGCCGGGAATGATCTCGGTGATCAGGAATATGATGATCGAGGCGAAGAACAGCGAAATGAGTATGAGGACCAGCCTCTTTACCAGATACCGTAGCATGTCCGTCGGTTCCTTTTTCGCGGTCGCCCAGCGGGGATCACCACTGAGTTATCCCACATGTCTGTCGAAAGGAGCCCCTCCGGCCGATATCGGCCGGAGGGGTCGGCATTTCTGAGTTCCGATGAACCGAAAATGCCGGGATCGCGCCCTACTGCGTGATCCGCATGAAGCGATAGTCGTTGATCCAGTTGCGGGTGATGTAGAAATCCGAGACCCTCTTGGAGACTCCGCCGTAGTAGGGAACGAAGAAGGCTACGATCGTCGGGCCGTCGTCGGAGAGGATCTGCTGGATGTTGTGGAAGTACTCTTTGCGCATGGTGGCATCCGAGGTGGAAGTGGCCAGCTGAATATTCTTGTCCAGCTCGGGATTGGCGTAATGTCCTTCGTTCCAGGGTCCGCCGCTCATGTAGGCCAGCCTGAGAAGCTGGGTCACGTCCTCCCGATGGCCCCACAGCGTTGCAGTGAAGGTCTCCTTCAGCCAGTGCTTGGCGTAGTAGATGTCGCGCGGCGAGGTGCTGATCTCGATCTGGATGCCGGCATCCTTGGCCATGTCCTGGAAGGCGAGGGCAGTGTCCAGCTCGGGCGGGGTGTTCGAGCTGCAATACAGGGTCACGCTCAAGGGATTCTTGTCATTGTAACCTGCCTCGGCGAGAAGGGCTTTGGCTTTGTCGATGTCCCGATGCTTGATGCCGAGCGAGGGGTCGTACCAAGGGTTGAAAGGCCCGATGGGGGAGTCGTTGGCCGGAACACCCATGCCGTAGGTTACGAGGTCGACCATCTTCTGCCTGTCCACGACGAGTTTCATCGCCTGGCGGACGCGATTGTCGTTGAAGGGCGGCACGTCGGTCCGCATCGCCATCGCGACATGGTGCCCCAGCTTGATGTAGAGCCCTGCGGTGCTGGGATTGGAATTGAGCCGCTTGAATTGGTCGACGCTGATGTCGGTCACGATGTCGGCCTGGCCGGCCAGCATCATATTGATTTCGGTCTCGGTGTCGGGGATGAAGAGCAGCTCGACGCTGTCGACCTTGGGCGAGCCTGGTACCCAATAATTCTTGTTCGCCTTGAAGACCACGCGCTCCTTGGGAACGAGGGTATCGACCATGAAGGCTCCCGTGCCGATCGGTTTGGTCTCGCCGAACTTGTCGTTGTCGTAGTTGCGGTCGAGCATCGGGGTGTTGTAGTCGAGGAACTTCAGGTTGAAGTCCACGTCCGTCTGGGTGAGGGTGAACCTGACCGTATAGGCGTCGACCTTCTCGACCTTCTGCACGAGGCCGCCGAACACGCCGTTGGGCACTAGGCCCATCTTCTTGTCCAGCCATCGGTTGACCGTGTAGACGACATCGTCGGCAGTGAAGGTGTCGCCATTGTGGAACTTGACGCCCTGATGAAGCTTCATGGTCCACACTTTTGCGTCGGGCGAGGTGGTGTAGGATTCCACGAGCGAAGGCTCGACCTTGCCTGTCTGGCCGTTGATCCTGAAAAGCCAGTCGTAGACGAAGCTCGCGAAAATGGCCCCCGAACCGTCGGACAGGTAGCCGGGAGTCAGGCGGCCGGGCGGGATGATGACCACCCGTATCGAGTTGTCGCCCGCTGCGAACGCCAGGGCGCCGATGCTCGCCAAGGCAAGCACCAGTGCGAGAATCCTCTTCTTCATGCCGCACCTCCTCATCAAGAAAAAAATTTAGAGTCGTTCTACCCCTGCAAGGCTCGAACCCACCGGGAGGTTCAGGCCTTTTTTCCTCAGGAAATGCTCGATCCCGAAAAGGACGGGGATGATGCTCTCCCGCTCGGCGGTCTGTCCGATATGCCCGATCCGAATGAGTTTGTTGTACAGCTCGAAAAGGCCATTGCTGATTTCAGTATGGACGTAGCCCTTGAGAAAGGCGATGAGCTCGGATACCTCGATGGGCAAATTGTTCCGGACCGAGGTGACCGCGTTTGCATAACAGCCTTCTTCGGGGAAGAGCGCGAAGCCCATGTTTTTCATGCCGGCGCGTACGGCTTCCGCTATCATCCGATGCCGAAGAAGTCTAGCCTCCCATCCTTCCCTGCCGATTTCATCCAAACTTTCCAGTAGTGCAGCGACATTGTTCACCGGCATAGTAATGGGCAGGGGATAAATGACGCCTTTGCGGATCTCTTTGCCTTCCTGGACTTTTTTCCAGAGCATGAGATTGAGAAACCAGCCGGTCCCGGTAGCTTTTCTGTTGAGAAGTATTTCCCATCCCGCTTTGCTGACCCCGACTATGCCGAGGCCTGGAGGTGTCTCCAATCCTTTCTGCGTGGCAGTAGCGCAAAAGGAGATATTCCATTTCTCCATGTCGATTCTCTCGGTTCCGAAAGATGAAACGGCATCCACTGCAAAGGGGATCTTGTACCTTCCGGTTACCGCACCGATGGCTTCGATGGGATTCAACACACCCGTCGATGTTTCCAAATGGACGGCCATGACCAGCCTTGCGTTCGGATGGGCTTTGATCGCCTCCTCGATCATGCCGGCGGTGACGGACTTTCCCTCTTCCGCATGAACCTCGACGATACGTGCCCCGTAGGAACTTGCCTGGTCTCTCACTCTCTCGCCGAAAGTCCCATTCGTAGCGACGATGACTTCGTCGCCCGGGCTGATGAAGGTCGCCGAGCAGACTTCGTTTGCGACGCTCCCCGATCCCGGGAAGATATAGACATTTCCACCTTCGCCAAGGCCAAAGAGGGGTCTGAGTTTTTCGATGCAGGCATTGTACATGCCAATGGCTTCTTCACCGTAGTGGGGTATCTGAATGGCGGCCATGCGGTCCAGCACCGACACGCTGACCTGAACTGGGCCTGGAACCATAAGGGTTAATGGCTTCACATCTATCCCTCCTGTAGCGTTTTCGACTATATGGAAGTAGTTTCCACTATTATGAATACGAGTATACTATAGATGTCATTTTTGTCAATTTTTTGTGATAATATTTTCTAACCGAGAAATGTCCAATAACCCTGGTTTATGCAAAAGTCGAGCGACCCTTGCATAAACTGCTTTTAAACCGAGCACCAGCTTTTCTATTTTCCAACAGGCTCTTCCCGTAACCGCTGATTTCGGTATAGCTTTTCTCTCCAGCATATCGCACTAAAACAGGGCGGAGTAGAAACTATGAAAAGGCCGCAATTTGCTCTACTTTCCGGATTGCTTGTCGCCCTAATCTGGGGTTTGTCCTTCCTGAGCATTAAAATTGCGGTTGCGATCATCCCGCCGATGACCCTCACTGCTCTCCGCTTCATCATCGCTTGCGTAGTTCTCACCGCGATTGCAGTTATCCTCAAGGAAAGGCTGGGAATCGCCTGGCGCGACGTTCCGGTGCTCGCCGCGGGAGGCCTCGTCGGAGTGACCCTCTACTTCTTCGGAGAAAACAACGGCGTAGCCATGTTGTCGGCCTCGGAGGCCTCGCTCATCATGGGTACCATTCCCGTTCTCACCGTTCTCTCGGAGCGGCTTTTTCTGGGGACTCGGCTCGGGGTGCGGGCCTATATGGGCGCCCTGCTCTCCTTCGTCGGAGTGGCGCTGATAGTCGCTCGATCTCCCGGCGCCGTCGTTTCTCCTATGGGTTATCTTTATATGGGCGTCGCGGCGCTCTCCTGGGTGGTCTATTCCTTCCTGACCCGACCAGTATCCAACCGATACGGCCGGATCACGGTCACCTTCTGGCAGAGTTTCTTCGGGCTGATAGGCTGTATTCCCTTCGCTTTGGCCGAGCACTCGGCCTGGCATGTTCCGGGAACGGCTGTCGTTCTCAATTTGCTGTATTTGGGGATTTTCTGCTCGGCAATCGGGTACTGGCTCTATGTGGCCGCCCTCGACATGCTTGGCGCCGGGCGGGCGAGCGTTTTCATCAACCTCATCCCGGTGGTCTCGGTGGTCGGCGCCTTCTTCATCTTGGGCGAGCGCCTCGAAAGCCTGCAGCTCCTGGGCGGCGCGGTTGCGATCGCGGGCGTCTACCTGGCCACTATGCAATCGCGACGGTCCGCGGCGCGGAGCTTCTCGGCCGACTAGGTCCAGGCTCGCGTTTCCGTCCTCGAGCGTTCCGGCAGGCGAGCCCCAAGGCGACTCTCTGCCTTCAGTGGGTCAGGCGATCGGCAAGGTACCTGAAAATCCGTTCCCGATTCCAGTGGTAGACGATGGTCCTCGGTACATTGAAATGGTCGAGATTCGGGTCCGCGAAGTCTACGGCCCGGATCTTGTCGCTCGCCGTAAAAGCCCATTCGTAGCCCGCGTCGCGCAATGCCTGTTCCACTGTCGGGCAACCCTCTCCGAAGGGGTAGGCGAAAAGCAAAGGGCGCTCGCCCAGGAGTTTCTGCAGGGCAGGCCCCGGCCGCGTCACCTCCATCATGACTTTCTTCGGATTGCTCCCGTAAGCCTTGGCGCTCATGTACTCGTGGAAGAAACCGTGGGCCCCGACGCCACAGCCGTCCTGAGCGAGCTCCCTGAGCTGCTCAGGCGTGAGCGCGTGCTTGTTGCGTCCGATGACGAAGGGATAAATGAAGAGTTCCGGTTTGATGCCGCGCTCCTCGAAGACGTTTTTGTAGGCCTCGAAATCGCTTCGGTTGCCGTCGTCGATCGTTATTGCCACGTTGGCCTTTCCCTCGACCCGGCCGGCTATGGCGTCGTCCAGGCTGACGAATCTGTATCCCAACGATCGGATGCGGTCCAATTGGACCTCCATGTCGGTCAAGGGATAATCGAGTGAGGAGCGGCCGGTTCCGAGAAAGCTGTGGTAATCGAGGATGATGACCTCGCCCGAGGCCCAGAGAGTGGAGACGGCGATAGCCGACAGTACGATCGTCAGGCACAAGTGAACACGGCGCATGGTGGACAACAGTAGCTGGATCCGTAGATATCAGTCAAGCGCAGTTCTATTAAATATTTATAATATAATGGATTATGTGGCTCGATCGACGGCGGCCGGTCCCGCGCTCCGACTCCTATCGCCATTCGGTTTCGACGCCCATCCATTTCTTGAAATCGGCTTGCGACGCCGCGATCATCCCCAGACCCACCTTCGCCGTCGTCTCCGCCACGAGATAATTCGTGCCGTTCCAGGGGAAGCGCTGGCCTCCGCCCGGAACGTCGACGCCGACCATGGCGTGCGAGTATTCTCTCGAAACCATGAGCACGCAGTGAATGCCGAGGCGCTCGAGAATGATCATCACGACGACGGCCCGCGAGTCGCAGTCCCCGCGGCGCTCGAAAGCTGCATGCAGCGGCGTCGCGAAAATGATGCCCTTCTGGTCGGGCTGATAGGTGAAGCCCTGCACCCAGGCCAGGACGCGCCTCGCGCATTCGGTCGGATCGTCTATTGGTAGGACCCGGGCGAACTCCAGGCTGAGCCTGTCCAGTCTGGCTGCGGATTCGCGATAGACCATGCGGTAGAAGCGAGCCCATGCGTCCACCCACAAGTCTTCGCTTTTGGCGTAACTTTCTAGGACATGATACTCGCGGTCGGCCGTATCGACTTCCTGGGCTGCCTCCTCGTCGCTCCAGGGCAGATCGGCGCTGCTCCCGTCGGGGAGGACTGCGGTCCTGGTTTTCGTTTCTTGGGGCGGCCACGGCAGAACGAATTGGCTCATGGGTCCCGGATTACGGAGAGCCTCGCTGTCTATGGAGAAGGAATCCAGACAGGACAGTATCAAGTCCGAATAGGCATCGAAGCGAGCGGCATCCGCAAAGGCAAGCAAAGCGAAATCGCTTTCGGCGGGCGGAGGCGCAATTCCGGGCCGGGAGGCCCGACTCGAAGTGTCGGAGATCGAAGCGCCGGGAGCGGAAACCGCGGGCTGCGGGACCGGCGGTGCGGGTCTGCCCAGAATGCAAATGCCGTATCCCTTTTTTTCGACTCCATTCAGACTGAAGTCGAGTTCGGCGAGAACGGCCTTTCTTCCTTCATAGACGAACGATTCCGAGTCGCCCGTGGAAACGAGCTTGGCCGCGACTTCGGCGGCAATGGCCTCGGCCGTGTCGAAATGTCCAGCTTGGTAGACGCGGATATCGAACTCCATGCCCCCATTGGGGTCGGAATAAGAAAAGCGAGTTTTCCCGTCTCCTTCGCCGGGAACGAAACCGGAGGGCATATCGACGAAAAAGCCGAATTCGGAACCGAGCTGTTTCGCAAAGGCCTCGCGCGAGGCCAGCAGAAGCAAGATGACGAGGACGATGATCGCCGCTGGACTGCGCCAAAGGGCGCCGATTTGGGGCATGAATTCTCCTTGGGCCGCTTTTCTACGATTATCATCGGCGTTCTGGGGCTTCTCTTTCAATGCGGCCGGGAACGGCGTCCTCGCTGCATCGACTGTCGAGTCTCGGAAAGGTCGCTTTCGGAGCGGACAATGCCTTCACCCGGAAGCATTGAGCCGGGAAGCCGCTTTTCGGCCTCGGCGAGAGCCATTGTTCGGAACTCTTCTATGCTTGGAAGACAGTCGAAGCGGCCCAAAATATGCTGTTCCGAAGCCAATTGCACCGAATAGCAGTAGTCGCCGAGAATGTCGTTCTCGAGACCAATGGAGAGCACCGCCTTCCCGAGCGCCGGGTCGATCGCCACCAGGCGGAATCTGAATCGATCGGCGTGGTGTGTCTCCGTCGCCGGCACGGAAACGAGCACGAAATGGTAGCCTCGAAGATCGAAGCGCTCCTTCGAAAAAAGCGAGATATGGCGTATCCAGGTAAGATCTCTCAGCGCTTCCATAGGCCTCGCTGCTCCCTACCGCAATAGAGTATAGTCTTGAACGCCGTGGGAAGCAAAGTGTCGAATTCGTCTCGATCGGCCGCAACCGAAGAAGGGATTGAACTGTCTTATCGCTAAGCGCCTGCGATGCGCCTGAAATCTCTGCGGGGAGGATCCATGCCTGTCTATATGCAATCGGTCGGCGTCGACATACCGGAACGCCGCATATCCAACGAAGAGCTTGCCACGATGGTGGATACGACAGACGAGTGGATACGTTCCCATACGGGTATAGGTTCGCGGCATATCGCCGCGGACGGCACCTTGACGAGCGATATGTCCGTGGCTGCGGCTCGGAAGGCGATGGCCAAGGCCGGCATCGAAGCAGGGGATCTCGATCTCATCGTGGTGGCGACGGCTACCCCCGATTACTTCGGCTTTCCTTCGACGGCCTGCATCGTGCAGGAGAAGCTGGGAGCGAAGAACTGTGCGGCCTTCGATCTGACTGCGGGCTGCAGTGGTTTCATCTACGCCCTCAGCGTCGCTTCGGGCTACCTCGAGACTAACCACGCCAAGCACGCGCTCGTCATTGGAGCCGAGACGCTCTCGCGGATCACCAATTGGGAGGATCGCGCCACCTGTGTCCTTTTGGGCGACGGCGCAGGAGCGGCCGTGCTCGAGAGGAAGGACGAGGGCGACAACGCACTCATAGCCAACGTCCTGGGGGCCGACGGTTCGGGCGCCGCCGATCTTTACTTGATCCAGTCCGAGCGCGCGAAGACTTTTTCTCCGGCTCCTCCCATCATCCCCCTCCTCTACATGAACGGACGCAATGTCTACAACTTCGCCGTCAAGACCATTCCGCACATGGTGCAACGGCTGCTTGCGCTCTGCGGCAAGAAGCTCGAGGATATCGCCTGGATCGTTCCGCATCAGGCTAACGCGCGCATCATCCAGGCTGCGGCCAAAAGGCTAGGAATGCCGGAGAATCGCTTCTACATGAACATCGAGGAATATGCCAACACGTCTTCGGCCAGCGTTCCGATCGCCCTCAACGAGATGGACGAGAAGGGCCTTTTGAAGAGGGGCGATCTTCTCATGCTCCTCGCATTCGGCGCGGGACTCACCTACGGGGGCATGATCCTCCGCTGGTAAGCCGAAGGCCCTTCCTCCGCGTGCGACATCTGTCGGCGCTCGACCTTGGGAGCGGGCCTGCTTGCGTCCGGGTAGCTCCTCGACTATGCTCTGCCCCGATGATTCCAGCCCTGTATCGGGACGACGAGATTCTCGTGCTCGACAAACCCGCCGGCTTGGCCTCTCAGCCGGGAGCGGGAGTGCGGTTTTCGCTTGTTGAGGCGGTCGAGCGCGACTACGGCTTCCGCCCCTTCCCCGTGCATCGCCTCGACAAAGAGACGGCCGGCTGCATCATCGTGGCGCGCAGTGCCCGGGCCGCGGCGCATTGGACCGCCCTGGTGGAGTCGCGAGAACTGCGCAAGACATACAGGGCTGTCGTGGCCGGGAGCACGCACGAGGATAGGGGCGTTTTCGACGAGGCACTGCCTTCGCGCACAGGGAGCAAGACGGCCAGGACCACGTGGAGACTTCTTTCCAGTTTCGGCTCGGAAGGCGCGGCATCCGGACTCGCCGCGCGACCCTCCGGCGGCCCCACGGAGGACGAAAGACGGCTCGTCTTTTCCTATCTCGAACTCGAGCTCGACACCGGTCGGACCCATCAGATACGTCTCCACCTGGCCGGATCGGGCCTGCCCATCCTCGGCGACGACCGACACGGCGATTTTGCCTTGAACAAGCGCCTCAAGAAGGAGACGGGGCTCAAGCGGCTTCTTCTCTTGGCGTACTCCCTGCGCCTGCCGGGCGGCCCGGTGCTGCACGCCTCGATTCCGCCGCATTTTCTCGAGTTTCTGGCGCGGTATCCCGATGCGCCCGCAGCGGAGATGCCGTGAACACTTCGGACGTCGAGCCCTTCACGCTCATCCCAGGGGCGAGCTGGCTCACCTCCGACGGGAGCGTTCTTCCCGTGTCCTCGTTCCACGAGGAGTGGATGCGCGATCATCCCGAGCTTGCCCTCGGATCGCGCAATGTCTGCGAACTCATACTGCGCACGGGCTGGGTGTCCGTCGCGCTCTTTTCGGGGGGCTATCTCGAGCTCATGGTGCCCAACCGCCGCGCCGCTCCGCTTGTAGACCTGCTCCACGAATTCCTATCGCGGAATGCCGGTCTCTGGTCGAAAGCCCTCGTCATGTCGATGGACGAAGAGGGATATGCGATGCTCGGGCCCGAGGACGCCCGCGACCGTGATCGCTTCGCCCTCCTCCTCGGCTCTTCCTTGTAAACCCAGGTCGATCGCGTTTCCGAATCGACTCGATGCGCGAAAATTAACATTCTGCTCATATAAGCGTGGCAAAAACCTAACCCCAACCTCGTAGGATCGTAGCATTCGGAGGCTGCCGGTGAAGTTCCCCGATTTTCTCGACTCATTCAGCGCATTCATGTCCGCGAGCCCCGCCGAAGGACTCGAGCAGGCGAAGCGATATGTCTTCATGAGCGATCTGCACATGGGGAACGGCGGCAAGCGCGACGACCTGGAAGCGAACAGGGAACTTGTGGTGGGGAGTCTGCGCGGATGGTACCTCGAACGCGGTTATCGGCTCGTCCTCAACGGCGATATCGAAGAACTGTTGAAGTTTCGCCTCCGCGAAATCCGGAACGCTTGGATGGATCTCTACGAACTCTTCGATGAGTTCGACGCCAGGGGCGATCTGCGCAAGATCGTCGGCAACCACGATCTCGCGCTCCTAAAGGCCGACGACTACCCTTACACTCTCTACCACGGCCTGCGTCTCGAGCGGCGAGAGCGGACTCTGTTCGCTTTCCACGGGCATCAGGCTTCTCGGTTTTTCGCCCGTTTCGACTACCTCTCCGAGTTCGTGGTACGGTATCTGGCCAAGCCCCTGAAAATCAAGAACACGAGCGTATCCGGCGACTCCCGCCAGCGTTTCAAGGCGGAGAGGCGAATCTATCGCGCCTCGAAGCGTCTTGGAATAGTGTCCCTGACGGGGCACACGCATCGTCCGTTGTTCGAATCCTTGTCGAAGTACGACAGCCTGCGGTGGAGCATCGAGGAGCTGCTGCGCGAGTATGCGCTCGCGGAGACGGAGCGGAAGAGGCAGATCGCCGACCTTGTCGATGTCTACAGCGCCGAATGCGAGCGCCTTGGGGAAAAGGAAGTGCGCTGGGAGCTCTCCAAGAGCCTCTATGAGGAGAAGAATCTCCTCATACCCTGCACCTTCAATTCGGGTGGGGCCACGGGCAAACATGGCTATACCGCCCTCGAGATCGAAGGCGATGCGATATCACTTGTGCACTGGGCCCGCGACGATCGAAGCCGAAGCTACATCGAGAGCGAAGCCTTTGGCAAGGACGTTCTCGAAGGCTCTCCATTCACGCGCTTCACGCTTCGGCGTTCCTATCTGGATCAGGTGTTCGCACGCATAGATCTCCTGGGGCGGAGATCGTAGGACCCGTCGACGCGGCCGAGCGTATGCTGTATGAGAAGAGGCTATAATCATTGGCGTGACCGGCACGGTCGATGGCGCCGGAGAACCGATTTATGAAAGGATATGGTAGCCGCCGGCGACTTCCCGCTTGAGCTGGGCCAGGCCGACGAACTGGATGGTATGCAGGCCGGCACTTCGACCGCCCTCGATGTTCTCGCTCAGATCGTCGACGAAGAGGCAGTTCTCGGGCCTTTCGTCTATCTTGGACAAGGCTATTCGGAATATCTCGGCATGAGGCTTGTTCACCTTGTGCTCGCAGGAATAAATGCGGCTTTCGAAAAGATCCTTCCATGAGAAATGGCTTTCGAGGTATTCGACTCCATCCCAGTGTATGTTCGAGAGAAGGACGAGGTGGCGGGCGCGACCGCGGATTTCGCGTATATAGTCCACCATACCGGCGTCGATGTTGAACCAGCTTTTCAAGTCGGCATCGCGGAGTTTTTCGAAACTGCCTTCGGGAGCCGGCACGCCGAGCTCTTGGGCCACGCGCCTCCAGTACTGGCGGTAGTCGATATCCCCGCGGTCGTAGTCCCTCCTGGGAGCCCCATAGGCTGCGAGAAAGCCTTCGATCGAAGCATCCGGGGCGATGATCGAGCGCATTCTCTCGACAAAGGAGAGGTCCTGCGGCTTGGTGATGACATTGCCGAGATCGAAGAGCAGCGTGGTGATTTCTTTCATGGCGCGGCTTCAGAGATTCTCGACGAGTTCCCAGCTCGAGCCCTGGCGCTTGCCCTCGACCTTGTCCGGCGTCAGATAGCCCAGCGCCCCGCTATTGAGCACGTCCAGGGCCTTGTCGATTTCGCTGATCCGGAAGATGAACACAGCGTGATTGTCGCTCTTTTCCCCGAAACCGTAGACGTACTCGATGTTGAGGCGATTGGCCCTGAGTATGTCGAGTATCTTCATGAGTCCGCCGGGCCTGTCCTCCGCCTTGAGCGCGAAAACCTCGACTTCCGTGACGAAGTAGCCGCTTCCCTTGAGCAGGGAGAGAGCCTCGTCGGGCTTGTCCACGATGATGTGGACGGCGCTGAACTCGGTATCCTCGGTCACGAAGAGGCTTCGAATATCGATGTCTCCCTTGTGGAGCAGCACGGTCATCTCATATAGGCGCCCCGCCGTGTTTTCCAGGACGACATTGATCTGCCTGATTTTCATGGGCTCTCTCCTGTGCAACGATATAAAGCTACCCTTCGCGTCGAGGACTGTCAACTCGACATGAAACGCTTCCTGGGATCGGCTGCCCTATCCGGCCGCGTTCGCTTTACGGGTCCGACATCTTCGGCTACACTTTTTCGCAGCTGCGCCGGGACACGAGGAGGTGACATGATCGATCAACGACTAAGAAAGCTGGCATCCATACTCGTCGACTATTCCATCGCCGTGAAAAAAGGGGAAAAAGTCCTCATCCAGGACACCAACCCGGAAGCCGCGTTCGTCAATGCCCTCGTCGATGCGGTTCACGATGCGGGCGGCCTGCCTTTCGTGTCCCTCCGCGATAGGACTGTCGATCGCGCCTTGTACCGTCGGGCCTGCCCGGAACAGCTGGAGCTGCAGGCACGCTTCGAGGCGGAACGCATGAAGACGATGGATTGCTTCATAGGTTTCACGTCCATGCGAAACCAGTTCGCCTGGGCGGATATGCCGGGCGAGGCCCTCGACGCCTACAATCGGATCGTGGGCAAGAGAGTTCACATGGAGATCCGGGTGCCGAAGACGCGTTGGGTGGTTCTGCGCTATCCCTCGCCGGCGATGGCACAGATGGCCGCGATGAGCGAAGAAGCCTTCGAGGACTGGTATTTTTCGGTATGCACCATGGACTATGCCAAGATGTCCAAGGCCATGGATTCATTGGTCGAGGTCATGGCGCGAACGGACAAGGTGCGCATCGTCGGGCCGGGCACGGATATCACCTTTTCGATCAAGGGGCTTCCTCCGATCAAATGCGACGGAACGATGAACATCCCCGACGGCGAGGTCTATTCTGCGCCCGTGCGCGATTCGGTGACCGGCTGTATTTCCTACAACACTCCCGCCGAACACGAGGGATTCACGTACGAAAAAATCAGATTCGTCTTCGAGAAAGGCAGGATCGTAGAGGCAACCTGCAACGACAATGTGCGCATAAGGCGCGTGCTCGATGTAGACGAAGGAGCCCGATACGTGGGCGAGTTCTCGATAGGCGTGAATCCTTTCATCACCTCGCCCATGAAAGAGACACTCTTCGACGAAAAGATCGCGGGGTCGATACACTTCACCCCGGGCAACTCCTACGACGACTGCTTCAACGGCAATCGCTCCGCCCTCCATTGGGATCTCGTCCTCATCCAGACCGCGGAATGGGGCGGCGGCGAAATCTGGTTCGATGGCGCACTCGTGCGCAAGGACGGCCGGTTCGTCGCGCCCGAGCTCGAGCTCCTGAATCCGGAAAATCTCCGCTAGTATGGCAGCTAGAATATCATATCGAGACCCAGGTAGCTGACCATGGTGAGGACAGATGCCCAGACCAACACGCCGATCGATAGCCAGAGGAGGAGGGGCCGCAGGCTCATGCCTATCGCCCTGCCGATTATGGCGGCGATGATCGAGCCGCATATCGCGGGACTGAGGAGGCCCAGCCCGATGACTCCGAATTTGGCGACGAGGCGTTGCGCCCTCGTCGAGGCGGAGGCCTTGGCGCGCTCCAGAAGCGCCGCGAAGGGACCGAAGCGGAGGCGCTCGCCGAGAATGGCACCCGCCAGGGCGCCGACTATCGCGCCCGATGAAGCGGCGCAGGCGATGAGGACGACCGGCAGGTGCAGAGCGAAGCCCAGGGGAATCGCGCTCCAAAGCGTCATCGTCGATACGGCGAAGACGACCATACAGCCCGTTCCGACATTCACCTTCGCTCTCCTTGGTCGAAAGATTCGCCGCACGCGGCAAATCCCAATTTCATACTCGGATCGCCGGGAAGGAAGCGCAATGACCGATGCGCTCCTTCGGCGGGGAGGGAGAAGTCTGTGGACAAGCGGCTGGGTATCGTAGCCGTCGTCGTCGAGGAACAGCATTCCGTTCCGATGGTGAACGCTCTGCTCTCCGAATACGCGGAAATCGTAGATGCCCGTCTAGGGCTGCCCATGCGTGGCAAGGGCATAAGTCTTATTTCGCTCGTCGTCGAGGGAGATACTGACATCATCGGTGCCCTCACAGGACGTCTCGGCAAAGTCCCCGGCGTCAAGGTGAAGTCGGTCCTCACGGCGTTTCGAGAACCGGATCGACACGACAACGAGGAAAGAGACCCCCGAGACTCGGGCCAATTCCAAAACTGAGTCTGTTTTGAATTTGGCATTGCATTTGCTCGGATCTCTTCTAAGCCATGGCAAATGCCGAAATTTACGGTAGCTCTTCGATAATGCGTCCCCCTTCCTGAAGAGCCGCCATTATAGGGAAAAGTACAAAAAGGCGGTCTCGGAAGCAATTCCGAGACCGCCCGACGCCGAAACTCTATGGCTGGATGTCAATCCGTCCGAGAGCTTCGAGCCGCGGCGACATCTTCCGCGGCCCTCGGCGTACCTTATGCGACCTTCACCGGCACGACCCGCGGAGCCGTTTCGGGCTTCTTGGGAAGTTCCACGACCAGGAGGCCGTCCTTGAAGCGGGCGTCGATCTTGTCGCCGTCGATGTCCTCGGGGAGCTCGAAGCTCCGTGCGAAGGAAAACTCGCGGCGCTCGCGACGCAGCCACTTCTTGCTCTTGTCCTCTTCGCTCTTTTCCTCGCGTGAGGAGGTCGAGAGGTTGAGTATCCCGCCCTTGATCTCGAGCTTGATGTCCTTTTCGGAAAGACCGGGAAGCTCGGCCTCGATCACATAGCGCTGATCCTCTTCGCGCACATCCACTGCGGGCCTTCTGTTCGAAGCGGGGAAGAAATCTCCGTCGAACACCGTGTCCAGGAGCTCGAAGGGATTTGCCCTATACACCGAATCCATCGTATTCCGGATAGCCGGAAACAGGTTGTCGTACATGGTCATCATACTCATACCCTCCATAGGTCTTCGTTCGCCCCTTTCTGGCGTCGCATGCCGCAACGCGGTCCTGCGTTCGTCGGGGGCGGAGCCCTTTCGGCGCTCACCTAATACAAAGCAGGAATCATGCCAAATTTTTATAGAGGATGGCAGAATATTCTGATGCTCTAAACCGGACTCACCTCGCCCGGTCGGCGACCTTTTTATGGCGCCGCCGCCGGCCCGTTCGCCGCGAAGTTAATATTTTAAATGCATGTCATATAAAGAAATGGGCACAAGCTTAGGGGCCTAACCCTCTGCACGATTCCATCGATGCGGCCATCGGACCGGCCATTTGTCCAGGAAATTCCGGGAGCCATTGAGGGAACCTCTAAGAGCTCGACAGCCCTCGAATGAGTCTGCGGGAGACAACCCGGGCCTTGGGTCATGGGGAGCTGTAGAGAAGGAAGACATGATGTATTATTTAGAGCCAGTTATGTGTATTAAAATGAAACGTATTCTATTGATTCGCCGGAGGCGATTCTGAAAAGAATCAAACGGCGGAGCCGATCGGGCTCATTCGTAGCTCGCGCGGAGGTGCATGATGTGGAGAGCCGCCCTGAGCTGCGAAGCGTTCGGAACGGGCTTGCCCTTAGGCGGAAGGAATCGCAGGCGCTTGGTTTCGCCGCCGAGCATATAGAAGCCTGCGTCCTCGAATCGCCCGGGAATACCTTCGGCACGGGGGTCTATGAAGAAAGCCGGTGCGTGGGCGGCGAGCTGGAGAATGGGCCCATTGTTTCCCTCTTCGACGTGCGCTTCGATGCGGGGATCGACGAGATTACAGCGCTTGGGATCGCTGAGGAAGAGTTGGGAGCGGCGGAGTATCTCCGCGCGGACACCCTCGAGATGGGCTGCCAGATATACTTCCTCCGGCCGGCAGGGAAGACTGGCTATCGGCATCTGCCAGAGCTCGGTCGCCCCTTGCGGGGCCAGGTCGCCGTCCGAGGCAATATCCATGAGAAGAGTTCCGTCGAATCGGCGCAGGCACAGGACAAGGTCGCCATGGATGGGATTGTCGCCGTCGTTGACGCCCACGGCATGAATCGTTCCGTCTTTAATGAAGAGAGAAAGAAAAATCGGATCGAAGAACCGTCGCGCTTCGAAGTGGAGCAGTTTCCATCTGCCGTCATACTCCAGACTGGACCAACTCGCCACCGGCCAGACATCGTTGAGTTGCCAGTACAGGGTGCCCATACAGTGCGGCATGAGCGAGCGCCAGTAAGAGACTGCCGTCCGAATCGCCATGGCCTGCTGAACCTGGCTGAGGTAGAGGGTTTCACGGAAGCCCGATGGCATTCTGAAATATCGGGACATGGTCTCGAGGATGATCGTATTGCCTCGGGGATGACGTTGATGGTGTTCCATGGACGGGCTGGTGATATTAAACTCGCCGGGAGGCAGGAAGCTCGAGGCGCCATCGAAGGAAGATAGAGACTGGAAACCGAACTCGGAGCAGAAACGCGGGCGCACGTCCATATAGGCCGAGAAGGGTTTACCCTCGTGCCAGACCGACCAGTAGTGCATGTCGCCGCGGCTGTCCGAATGCCAGTTGTCGGAAAAGTCGTTCGGCCCGCCGGAAGGCGAGGAAGGCCACCAGGGCCTGTCGGGATCTAGCTCGCGGACGGCTCTGCCCGACACTCCTTCGGTGAGTCTGTCGTAGTCGACCACATAGCGCGTCGGGCTATTCCGGGACTCATCGTACCAGGTGATCGCGCCGAGGGCCTCATTGTTGCCGCACCAGAGCGCCAGCGACGGATGGTCCTTGAGGCGCCGTATCTGGTGGCGGACTTCCGAGTCGACTTCGGATAGAAACGCGGGCGATGAGGGATAGAGCGCGCAGGAGAACATCAGATCCTGCCAAACGAGGAGGCCGAGTTCGTCGCAGAGCTCGTAGAAATACTCCGATTCGTAACGACCGCCGCCCCAGACGCGGATGCAGTTCATGTTCGCATCGACCGCCGAACGGAGGAGACCCTCGACTCTTTCCCTCGACCAGCGCGAAGGGAGGGCGTCGGCCGGTATCCAGTTGGCCCCCTTGCAGAATATATCTCTCCCGTTGACGCGGAAGATCATGCTCCTGCCGGCCTCGTCCTTTTCGACGGCCAGTCCGAGCTCTCGGAAGCCTATGCGTTTGCGGAGCTCATGGCCGCCGATCTCGCCGCCGGCCCCCTTCGAGGCGGAACGACATGCAACGGCGAGTTCGTAGAGCGGCTGTCCGCCGCAGCCGGCGGGCCACCAGGGCTCGACTCCATCGACCTCGAGCTCCTCAGTGAAGACCGAGGCTCCGGCCGACAGGCTGAGGCGGCGCTTCGTCCTGGCCCCTGCCAACTCCAGCTCGAGTTCGGCCTCCATGGCGGCGGGGGCATCGATCTCCACTTTGACCTGAACCGACCAGTTTCGCCGTTTCGCGTCCCCCTCCCTAACGTGCCGAGTAGTCGTGGCATATTCAATCCGGGCGCCGTCCGTGGCTATCAAGGCTATGCCATCGTAGACGCCGCCAGTCATGAGACAGGGACCCCAGTCCCAGCCTGCCATGCATTGGGCCTTGCGCAAAAGATTGCGGTGAGGCGAGGAGATCGGATAGGTCGAGCAGGGCACGGGGTAGGGCAGAGAGGCGGCTGCGTCGATGGCGGCCTTCTCCGGAGAGCGAATGAGGATACTTATGAGATTCGTGCCGTCCACGAGGGCGGAGCGCGTGTCGGCCCGAAAGCGGCGGAACATGTTCCGGCTCCGCCCGAGCATGTGACCATTGATGGAGACTTCGGCGACCGTGTCGATCGATTCGGCTTCCATGAAAATATTCGGCGCTCCGAGGAAGGAAGCAGGCAGGTCGATCTCGCGCTCGATGACCCAGTCTTCGCGGCCGATCCATTGGAGATCGAGCTCGTTCTTCCCATAATAGGGATCGGGTGCCTCGCCGGAGGCGACGAGGGCGCTTAGGATGTCTCCGGGGATCGCGATGGGGCGGAGGCTATTGTCCGCCAAGCGTCGTAGACTCCAGCTTCCTTCCAGGGTCATCCGCTTCATGCCTGCCTCCGTCGCCGAATATTGTAACCTATTGACCGTTGACGAGTCGCCCGGCTCGTGCTATATCATGATTGGTTGGGATATTCAACCAACCATGATCTCCTTGCAGGTTGAGGTAGTAAGTGCCGAGGGGTAATAGCTCCGGCCCGCAGACGGCGGCTCGGATAGTTCGAACGATCTGGCTCAATCCCCGCATCAGCAGGATAGGCATAGCGGAACGCCTGGGACTCGACAAGTCTACGGTGACGAACCAAGTTGCACGTCTCGTCGAGTTGGGGATCATCGAGGAGGTGGAAGAAGGTGCGGCGGGCGCGCGCGGCGGCCGTCGTCCGATTCATCTCGCGATCAACCGCGGCTATGGCCGGGTCATCGGCATAGAGATACAGGTCGAATCCTACGTGGCGCTAGCCCTGGATCTGGCCGGCGAGACTCTGGGCGAACTCCGCGGGGATATGCGGCTCGGTCCCGAAGGCTACGCCGAAACTATGCTCGGCATCATTGAACGCGCCCAGAAGGAGCTCTGCCCGAACGGATCCCGACTTCTGGGCGTCGGAGTCGGAACGGGAGGACTCATCGACCGCAAAATGGGCCGGATCCGCTACTCCGTCCCTCTCGGCATCGACGAGCCCATCGATTTCGATCGGGAGGTGGCGTCCCGTTTGAGCGTGCCCTGTCTCATCGAAAACGACGCGAATTGCTGCGCATGGGGCGAGCTTGCCTTCAACAAGGATGATGCGCTCAAGGATTTCCTCTTCGCCCTGGTCGAGTACCGCAAGGATCCCATCTCTCTGGGTCGATCCGGCGGTCTGGGCGTAGGCTTCGGCATCGCCTTCGGAGGCAAGGTTTACTCGGGCGCCAACGGCAATGCCGGGGAGTTCCGCTCGGCCTTCTGCGACGGTCCCGGCTCTCTGCAATTCTCGCTGAGTCGGGAGGACTTGAGCCGCATCGATCGGGACAGAGGGGCGCTGATGGCCGCGGCGGACGAGTTCGCCCGCAACGCGGCGATGCTGGTCAATACGATGGACTTCGATCGCGTCTATGTGGGCGGCGACATAGAGAATCTCGATATCGACTTTCCCGGACTGTTGCGGCGTCGCCTCGAGGAGAATTGGATGTATCCATTTCCCAAAAACGTCGATATCCGCTATTCGAGTCTGGGCGGCAAGGCGGTCGCCTACGGGGCCGCCGGCATGGTTCTTGATCGGCTCCTCTCCGAGCAAATGCTGCCCGGGCTCGGCGCGGATCTCGGCAAGGAGGATGACGGCCTTGGATCGGTATTCGTCCCCCGAGTGGGATGAAATAGCGTGCTGTACGTGCGGGCGGGAGCCCGCTCAAGGAGGTTACAGATGAAGAGATTGATTGTCGTGTCGCTGATGGTCGCGGCAGTCGCCGTGGGCCTCGCGGCCCAGGAGAAGGTGACGCTCAACGTTCTCAACTACCAGCAGGCCGATCAAGCCGGCTACCAGGAGGATGTGGCGATCTGGCAGAAGTTCCAGGCGGACAACCCGGATATCACCCTTAACATGGAGGTTCTATTCAACGACCCTTATCACCAGAAACTGGAAGCCTACGCGGCGGCAGGGACACTGCCCGACGTATTCTACCTGTGGCCCGGTGCGCGCAGCGCCGTGATTCACGAACAGCATCTCGCCAAAGACTTGACCAAGCTGCTCGGTGCAGACTTTCTCGGGAACTTCTCGGCCGCGGCCGTCAATCCCGACAACCAGCTCGGAAAGTATCTCGCCGAACTGCCTCAGTCCTTCACCTACACCTCGGTCATGTACGTCAACAAGAAGCTCCTGGCCGACAACGGATTCGGCCTGCCCAAGACCTTCGCCGACCTCCGGAGGATGGTACCGAGGCTCAAGGCCAAAGGAATCGCCGTAATCATGCTCCCGGACAAAGACGGCTGGCCTATGCAGTCCTGCCTCTTCTCCACCGTGGCCGGCCGCATGGCCGGAGACAAGTTCTTCGACGCGATCGTCGCGGGCAAGGCCAAGTTCACCGACAAGCCCTTCGTAGATGCTCTCGACGTCATCGCCAATCTCTACAAGGACGGAATAATCGCCCGCAGCGACGATCAGGTCGGCTACGGCGAGGGCGCCGGTCTCTTCGCCTCGGGCAAGGCCGCGATTTACATCGACGGCGATTGGCGCGTCCAGGCGTACATCACCGACAAGGCCTCCGGCAAGGCGCTGATCGATCCCAAGGCCCAGGAGAGCGATTTCGCCCTTCTGCCCTTCGTGTCGATCCCGGGAGAGAAAAATCCCGGTGTGGTCTCCGCCGTCGCCGGCACTGGGTGGGCTATTTCGGGTTCCATCCCCGACGGTTCGGCCCGGGAGAAGGCGGCGGTTCGCCTGATAAAGTATCTGTACTCGCCCGAGGTCCAGGCAATCCGCTTCAGCACCGGCGCCTACGTTCCCACCCTCAAGGGAGTCAAGGCCGATGTCGAGCCCCTCGTCGCCAAGGTCCCGCTCTTCTACGCCGACAATCCCAAGACCTGCTACGTGCTCGACGGCGTGTTCGATCCCTCGGTCTACAACGTGATCAACAACGGCCTCGTCGCGATCGGCCTGGGCACGTCCACCCCGATGCAGGTAGCTTCCGATGTCCAGAAAGCCTTCGAAACCTGGAAGGCATCCCAGAAATAACATAAGAGGAGGCTCTGACAAAATGCAGACGCATTTTGTCAGAGCAATCCTGCGACTCGGCCGATCATCCGCCGACATGTCCGCCCACGGAGGAATCTTTGGCAAAGGTTAAACGGATCGATCGCGAAGAGGGCAGGGCGTACTGGATGATGGTGCTGCCCGCCTTTGTCGTCTATCTTCTGGTCATGGCCTTCCCGATCGGCCTTTCCATCGTTCTTTCCGTCTCGAACTACAACGGCGGCAGGATGTTCGGCGGGGAGCACTGGGGTTTCGCCGGCTTCGGTCAGTATCTCAGGACCGTCGCCGATCCCTATTTCTGGAACGCGCTCAAGAACAACGCGTACATCGTGCTCGTGTCCATATTCGGTCAATTGCCTCTCGGCTTCATCTTCGCGTATATCATCTATCGGAAAATCGTCAAGTGGCCCGGATTCTGGCAGGGCGTCCTCTATGTTCCCAATATCATTTCGATCATCGTCGTCGGCCTCCTGTGGCAGACCGTCTTTTCGCCCGACGGCCCCTTGGGCGAGTTCATGAACTCCATCTATCGTCATGCGTTCGAGGCGAAGCTCTCGGGCGTTTTCGCCTCGGCGGGAGGTTTCAACGTCAGCGACGAACTCGTGAAGAAAATCCTGAATCTCGCAGGGCCTTCCGGATCGGCGATGTTCTCCAACCCCGTATCGGATCTCAAGGATTTCATATTATCGTATCCGCCGGGCCACATGGCTCAGGTGCTCAACGATCTCACGAACCTCTTCGCGAAGAAATGGAGCCCCGATTTCCTCAACAAGCCCGACCTGGCCATGTTGCCGGTTCTCTTCGTGATCTTGTGGATGTATACGGGGATGTATCTCATTCTTTTCCTCGCGAACATGCAGAAGATCGACACTCAAGTGATAGAATCTGCGCGCATCGACGGCGCCAACGAGGCGCAGGTGATGCGCCACATCATATTGCCGGCCTTGTCGGGGACCGTCGTCAATGCGGCGATCCTGGCGATTTCCGGTTCCCTTTCGAGTTTCGCTCTGATCTTCGCCATGACGGGCGGAGGTCCGTCGCGGGTGACCGAGATACTGTCCATCTACATGTACAACAACGCGTTCTTGGGCCGGCCGCATTTCCCGCTCGCGAACGCGATAGCGCTCATAATGGTGGTCATCAGCTTCCTGCTCATCGCCCTCACCAAGGCGCTCGAAAAACGCTTCGGCGGGAAGGAGGAGTGAGGATCATGCCCGACGAAGTCAAGACCACAGCGTTCGGCAGGATAGGATCCGCGACGGCCAAAGCCCTGGCCTACGCCGTCATGATCCTGTTCACCGTTCTGACTCTCTACCCCATATTCTGGCTCATCATGAACTCGTTCAAGACCACGCGGGAATTCCAGGTGAGCCAGCTGGCCCTGCCCAAGGCTCCGACGTTCGACAATTTCGGCGGAGCGTGGAAGCAAGGCGACTTCGGAAAACTCTTTCCCAACTCCATCATTTACACCGTCGGCACCACCGTCGGCATCGTCCTGCTTTCCGTGCTGGCCGGCTTCGCCTTCGCCAAGATAAGATCGAGGGCGACGAAACCCATCTACAACAGTTTCGTGATCGGAATTCTGCTTACGATACAGTCCCTGATGATCCCGCTCTTCCTCGAGGTGAACCTGCTCGGCATCTACGACACGCGCTTCGCCGTTCTCCTCGTTTACATCGGGGCGGGCCTTCCCGTCGGCATCTATCTCTCGACCGAGTTCATCAAAGGCATACCCACGGCCCTAGTCGAATCGGCCCGCATCGACGGAGCCGGATATCTGCGCATCTTCTGGTCCATAATTCTGCCCATGACCGTGCCGGTCGCGACGACTCTCGCGATCCTCAACATCACGAACACCTGGAACGAGTTCGCCCTCATCAATATACTCGTGTCCCGGACCGATCTCAAATCTCTGCCGCTGGGCATCTACAAGTTTTCGGGTTCGCTCTCGAGCGACTACGGCAAGCAGTTCGCGGCCTTGACCATCGGCATGGCGCCCATGCTCATCTTCTATGTGGTTTTCAGGAAGCAGATCACGAAGGGCGTGTCGGCCGGAGCGGTCAAGGGCTGAGCTCGAACTATCCGGCACGCGCCGTTCGGATCGAAAGGAAGCGGAAGTCATGCGAACCGATCATGCGCTGCGCCTCGACGGCATCCCCTCCGACTTCGTCTGGGGCTGTGCCACGGCCGCCTACCAGATCGAGGGTTCGACGAGCGCCGACGGCCGCGGCCCGTCCATCTGGGACAATTTTGTCAGGCTGCCCGGCGCCGTGCTCGGCGGCATGAACGGCGATCTCGCCTGCGATTCGTACCGGCGCTGGCGGGAAGACGTGGAGCTTCTGCGGCGACTCGGCGTCGGAGCCTACCGGTTTTCCGTCGCCTGGCCGCGCATCCAGGCCTCGGGCGCCGGATCGCCCAACGCGTCGGGATTGGGCCACTATGGGCGTCTCGTCGACGCCCTCCTCGAAGCGGGCATAGAACCGGCCGTGACGCTGTACCACTGGGACCTCCCCCAGGCGCTCGAGGAATCGGGAGGCTGGCCCGAGCGTGACACCGCCTATCGGTTTGCCGATTACGCGGACATAGTGCTGCGAACCCTAGGGGATCGCGTCAAACGATGGTTCAGCCTCAACGAGCCCTGGTGCAGCTCGCACCTGGGTTATGCCTTGGGCATCCACGCTCCGGGGAAAAAGGATCGGAGAACGGCCTACCGCGCCGTTCACCATCTGCTTCTGGCTCATGGCTTGGCCGTGCGGGCCTGCCGAGCGGTCGCCCCCGGCGCCGAGATAGGCATCGTTCTCAATCCGCGAACACCCCGCCCCGCGAGGCGGCGGCCGGAGGATCTGACCGCCGCCTCGCGGGCGGCCGACGAGCGGACCGCGCTCTGGCTCGACCCGCTATACGGCCGCGGCTATCCCGAACGGCACCTGGCAGCCTATCCCGAGATCGCCATGCCGGTCGAGGACGGCGATATGGCCGCTATCGCCGAGCCTACCGATTTTCTCGGCGTCAATTATTACTCGGAGGAGGCGGTCGAGGCGGCGCCCGTCGGGCCCGAGCATCCCGAAGGATATCGCCCCGTCTCCGGCTGGCGCGAGCGCACCGAGATGGACTGGGACATCGTGCCCGAAGGCCTTGGTCGCCAGACGGGCTACATCGCCGAAAACTGGCCCGTAAAGGCCATCTACATAACCGAAAACGGCGGGGCCTTCCCCGATGCCGCCGGCGCGGACGGCCGCGTGCGCGACCGGGACAGGATCGCCTACATGAAATCGCACATCGCCTCCTGCGCCCGATCGATCGCCCGGGGCGTACCCCTCAAGGGCTACTTCGCCTGGTCCCTCCTCGACAATTTCGAATGGTCGCACGGATATTCGAAGCGTTTCGGACTGGTGGCCGTGGATTTTGCGACCGGCGAGCGCAGGCCCAAGGACTCGTTCTGGTTTTACCGCGATCTCATCGCCGGCTACGAAGAGTGAGGACGGTACCATGTGCTCGAGGTGCGCCGGCCGAATTGTCCGCCGCGCAGGGCGGCGGGGAGTCGGCGCACCGCGCGATTCACTCGACGCGTCCCCGGCCGATCTCCACAACCTCGATGTCGCCTAGGTTCGCGTCCGACTCCGTCTCGATCTTCAGCGATCCGGGCCGAAGCGCGATATCGGCGCTCCAGCCGAGAAGATCGTCCAGCAGGATAGAGACTCGCCCGGCCTCACGCAGGACGACGAAGCGATGCGGCTCGCCGTAGCGGAAATCTTCGGGCAGAGTGAAGTCTCGTCCCGTCGTTTCTTCGGCCGATATTGCCTCGGCGCGTGCCGACCGCCCAGAGACGCAGAGACAGAACCGTGCGGCTCCATCGCGGTAGTGGAGGCGGATCGTTTTCTCCCGCTCTGCGTTTATGAATGAAATCGTGAAGGCGATGCGCGATTCCGCGAACCAGCGATCGGCGATCGTGATCGATCCTCCCCGAGAAGGCCTGGACAGCTCGATCCGGTCTCCGGCGAGCCGCCACGAGCCGCTCTCGTCCGCCTCGACGAGCCGCGTTCCGGTGAGCCCCGCACCTCGTTCCAGCGCGAGGCGTCCCGTAACGCCGAAGGCGTCGAAGCGCGCGCGGCAGTACAGGGCAAGCAGACCCACACGAGCGGGGCCGCAGACGAAGCTCGTCGAGGCGAGTTCCACGCCATCCACGGCCGCGACGAAGTGGATGCCCTTCCTCTCGACGCGGAGGAGGTGGAAGGCGTCGGAGGAGAAATCGTTTCCGAGTTCGGCTGATATCTCCTCGGCGAGAATGCCGCCGACCGTCGACCGCAGCGCGAGCTGCCGTCTTCCCGCGTCGAGGAGCACCTGCATGTGCTCGGAGGCGTTCACGTAGGCCGCATAGACACCGTAGCATCCTCCCGAATGCCGGTTCTCCCAGCTCGCCTCGACCTCGAGGACATAGCCCTCGTACTTGCGTTCCAGTAGGGCCGCCGCCGTGCCCGACGCAGATGAAGGGACCGCGACTCCGGACTCTGTAGACCAACCACCGGCCACCGTTTCCCACTCTGGCCCGAGCGTGCCGCCTTCGGCATCGAAGCCGTCCGCGAAGCCGGGCAGTTCCGGGGCTCTGCGCCAGCCGAGCGACGGTCCGGGCGTCCAGAAGCCGTCGCCCTTCGTGCAGAGCTGGTCCATCATGAGGAGACGCCGCTCCCAGCGCGCTTTGGAGCTCTCGCCGCGATTGCGCCCGTGATAGATGATCCAGCGATCGACGAGGTTAGGCGCCACGGCGATCGAGTTGTGGCCCGTACCCTCGACGTCGGCGTCACCGTGCAATAGGGGCGAGAATTTGCCGGCACCGCTTCGCTTCTTCCAGGCGCCCGTGGCGTCCTTCTCGGCGTAATCGACGAAGTAGTGCTCGCGGGTGTAGGCGTTGCCGCTATAGAAAAGATATTCGCCGCCCTGCGCGCGAAGATAATATCCTCCCTCGATGGTATGCCAATCGCGACCGTCTCCGAAGCGATCGCGCTCGAATATCTCTTCGTCGCGTGTGGGCCATACGGCGAGCCTGGGTTTGCCCGAAGGAGTCAGAAGGTCACGCATACGGTCCTCGAGGATGACGGTCCCCGGCCGGGACGAATCGTTTCCCATGTAGTCGTTCACCGAGTAGAAGAGTATGTGCCCTGCAGCGTCGCTCACCACATGCGCGTCGATGGAGAACTTGTCGAAGAGCGTTTTCGCATAGGCGAAAGGTCCTTCCGGCCGATCGGCTATCGCCACTTTGAGGAAGTGCAGGTGGTCGTCGGTATCGTCCAGAGACAGTGAGGAGTAGTACATGTAAAAGCGGCCGTTGTCGCAGATGACGCACGGCGCCCAGTAGCTCCAGTGCGCATCCTCGACCAGGGCAGGACCCAGATATTCCCATGAGCGAAGGTCTCTGGACCGCAGCGCCGGGACCGAACGGTCTCCGGAAGAGTAGCAGTAGTAGGTCCCGCGGTGGCGGATCACATAGGGGTCGGGGTTTTGCGAGACGCCCGGCGCGCCGGGATCGCTGCCCGCGGGCGAGTGGACGGGAATAGGGTTCGCATAACGCCTGTCGTCCGCGGGCGAAAAGAATGCCGAGATGCCGCTGTCTGTTCCTGTCATTGCTTGATCGCTCCCGCAGTGAGGCCTTCCTGGAAGTATTTCTGGCTCGCGATATAGATCACGATCGAGGGAATTGTCATGAGGACGAGGGCCGCGTAGAGCTGGGCCACCATTTCGGGGGTCTGGTTCTTGGCCGCCGTGAAGAAGGAGGTGGCGAGCGTTACCGTATACATGCTTTCCCTGCGCACGAAAAGGAGCGGCATGAGGAAGTCGTTCCACGAGTAGATGAAGGTGAGCACGAGCACGTTCACGATGGCGGGAACGCCGAGCGGGACGACGATGTGCGTGTAGATCCTGAGCCGAGACGCCCCGTCGATCCTCGCCGCCTCGAGGAGCGAGTTCGGTATTGCATCGAAATAGTTCTTGAGGATCATGAGCATGAACGGCGCGTTGAAGGCCACAAGAGGGAGGATGATCGAGGCGTAGGTATTCATCAGCCCGGCGATCTTTATCGTGAAAAACAGCGGTGTCATCACCGCCGCCGGCGGTACCGCGAGACAGGCAAGCAAAGCAACGTACACGAACCCCCGTCCCCTGAAATCCATTTTCGAGAAGGCATAGGCGGCGAGCGTAGCCACGAGCGTCACCGTCAGAGAAGTGGCGACCGCGATGAAAAGACTGTTCGCTATCACCGTGAAATAGCGGACTGTGGGGTAGTTTATGACCGAGGCATAGTTGGCGAGCCCGTGTACCTTCAGCGACTCCACGAGTGCGTTCGCCACGGGGTACAACCAGAGCGCGGCTAGGCAGGCGAGAACGCAGAGCGCACCGAGATGCCGGATGCGAAAATGCAGCCTAGTCGGTTTTGCGGCGCGACGCATTGTATGCCCTTATCTGGACCGCGGACATCGCCGTGGCGAGTACGAGGATGACGACACCGATGGCCGAAGCGTATCCGCTCTTGAACTCGTCGAAGGCGCGCTTGTACAGGAAGGTCGTGAGGAACTCCGTTGAGATACCTGGACCCCCATTCGTAAGCATGTAGACTATATCGAAGGTCTTGAGCGAGCCGACGATGCCGAGAACGACCAGAGAGCTCGTCGTGCCCCGTAGCGAGGGAACGGTTATCCTGGAAAGCATGGTCCAGAACCCCGCGCCGTCCAGACGCGCCGACTCATACAGCTCCTGCGGTATCGCGAGAAGTCCCGCGTAGTACAGGATCATGCTGAAGCCGGTCCACTCGAATATGTTCGCGATGATGACGGAAATTATGGCTACCCGGGGGTCGCCGAGCCACGAGAGGGCCAGGAAGCCCAGCCCGAGGCTCCGTAGCGCAAGGTTGAGGCTCCCGAGGTTCGCGTCCATGATGATACGAAAGATCGCCGCGATGATGACAGGCGCCATTACGACAGGCACGAAGAAAACGCTCTTGAACAGAGTGGCGGCGGGCGGCCGATCCTTGATGAGCACGGCGATGAGGAGGCCGAGAAAGGCCTGAACGACGACGGTCGCGACCATGAAGATGATGTTGTTGCGGAGCGCTGTCCAGAGCACCCGGTCCGCCGCCAGATCGATGAAGTTGCGAATGCCGACGAAGCCGATCGTCGGGGATATTCCATTCCAGCCGGAGAGGCTGATCCGGATCGTGAAGATGATGCAGTAATAGAGCACGGCCCCCGAAAGCGCGACGATGGGGGCGATATAAAGATAGGGCAAAGGGCTACCCCTTCTGCTGTGCACCAAGAAGAATCTCCATCGGTTTCGCCCCCGCTGGCTTGGCCGGCTCCGGAGTCCCGCGCGCCCGGCGCGGGGCTCCTTCGTCAGTCGAAAGGTCGAAGCGCTCCTGCGTCAGCGCTGTATTTTATCGGAAACTTTCTGTACGTCCTGGAGCGCCTGCTCCGGCGTCGTGGTGCCGGCGGCTACCTCCTGCATGGCGACGCCGAGCGCATCCACCAGCTCGGGGTAACTCAGGAGCCGCTTGCCCACGGCATCGGCTATTTTATCGTTGGCGTACAGCACTGCGTCGCGCTCGGACTGGAACTTGAACTGATCGAGCGTCTTGACCTTCACGCCCAGCTTGGCCGGGCTGCCCTGGATGAAGTCCGCCATGATCTGCTGTCCCTCGCCCATGGTCATAAAGGCGAAAAGCTTCCAAGCCGCGTCCTTGTGCTTCGTGTCCTTGTTGATGGCGATGGCGGTGTCCACGCTCGCCACGGCCCTCGAGGCTTCGGGCCCGATCTGCGGGAGGATGAAAATGCCGGTGGGATCGTTCTGGATGGCCGTGCCTGTTTTTTCGCCGCCCGGGAGGGCGTATCCGACATGCCACGTGCCTGTCATGAACATGGCGGCTTTGCGGGAGTAGAAATACTGATCGCGCGCATCGGGGTAGGTCGAGACGCCGAGCGCCCCATTCTCCACGATTTTATCGTCGAAGAGCTTCTTCCACGCCAGCATGGTGTCGACAAAAGGCTTGCCGGTCCAGGCGAGCTTACCCTGCTCGGCTTTGTATATGGCCCCGGGAGCGAATTGATTGGAGAGGGCGACGAAGACGTCGACGTCGTGCCAATTGTCCTTCGCGCCGAGGGCAACGGGGATATAGCCTTTGGCTGCGATGAGATCGGCGTCGCGCTTCCACTCGGCATAGGTCCTCGGGACGGATCTGATGCCTGCCTGGTCGAAGATTGCCTTGTTGTAGAGCACGAACTCCTGGGCGGTGAAGTTGATGGGAAGGGCGACAAGGCTGCCATCCTTGGCCCTGGTCTCGTTGAGAGCGATGGGCACGAGCTTGGACTCCCAGCCCTTGCCCCAGTCCGCTTCGGCGAGCGGCTGGACGGGCAGAAGGAACTGGGAATATTGATCGAGCATGCCGCCGACCTGCATGCCCATCACGTCGGGGCCTTCTCCTGCGGCTATCGCCACCTGGAGCTTCTTCTGGTAGTCGGGGAACTCGCCCCGCCAGAAGTCGATCTTGATGTCCGGATACTTCTTCTCGAAGGCCGCCGCAATAGCCTTGTACTGAATGGTCGTCGGCACCCAGGTCCACCAGGTGATCGTCGTCTGAGCGACCAGGGCCGCGCCGGAGAGCCCGATCATCGCGGCGAGCGCGAGTCGAAGCGCTTTGGAATGCAGTCGCATCGTTTCCTCCCTTGTGTGTTTTATTCCCCAGGACTATTAGCGCCTCCGAACGTGCAAGGAATACCTGTGGGAACTTGGTTACACGAGTAACAGTAGAGCCATATTTTCACCTTGTCAATTACTCGAGTAACATCTTTACAAACGAGCCTCTAATCTCCACAATGAAAGAGAAATCTCGGAGATCCCAGAAACGAGGCGAATCGAGTGGCCACCCGGACGGATGTAGCGAAGCGAGCCAATGTTTCTACGGCGACGGTTTCGCATGTCGTCAACGGCAAGGAGTCCGTGGGCCCCGAGATCCGCGAGCGCGTGCTAAGGGCCATAAGGGAGCTTGGCTACAGACCGAACCATATCGCCCGGAGTCTCAAGACGAAGAAAACGGGAGAGCTGGCGCTCTTCTCGACCGATATCACGAATCCATACTATGCCGAAGTGGCTTGCGGCGTGGAACGGGAGGCTCGTGAGCTCGGCTATATGGTTTGCATAGTGACCTCGGCCATGGCTGAGCTTCACAAATCCCTGCTCCTGAACAGGCAGTTCGATGGGATCATCGTCCAGTCCAACCGCCTCGCGCCCGAGGACCTCAACGAACTCGCGATCCAGGCGTTACCTGTCGTGCTCATCGCGGGCAGCGAGGAGTGGCGAAGCATAGAGCCGTCCGTGACGCAGATTACGATAGATATAAAGGGCGGGGCGCGGAAACTGTTCGACTACATGCTCGACCGAGGGCATAAGCGCATCTCTTTTCTGTCATCGCAGAACCTCGAATCGGGCTCAACGCGGGACATGCGCATGGAAGCCTACGCCGAGGCCCTCGCCGACCGCGGCCTCGCCTTGGATCCCGAGCTGCTCTACTTGGCCGACTCCTCGCCCGAAGACATCTACGCTGCCGTCACCCGGATGCTCGGGGTCGAGGATCTTCCCAGCGCTGTGTTCGCCGGCAACGATGCCAACGCGCTGCCGGCTATCGCCGCTGTCAGGGACGCGGGGCTATCGGTGCCCGGCGACGTTTCGGTGGCGGGTTTCGACAATCTTACCGCGAGCAGGTACTACTCGCCCAAGCTTACGACGGTGGATATACCCAAGTACGGACTCGGCCAGACGGCGGTTCGTCTCCTTTTCCGCAAGATTGCCGGCGAAGAAGTCGAGAACCTGATTGTGCCTACCGAGCTCGTCGTCAGGGAATCTGTGACGCCCCGCGGCGGATCGGTCAGCGGCTCCCGGTAACCCCGGCGTCGGCCGGGGCCGATCGCAACCGGGTTCCGGCGGAGCGGCCTTCACTTCAGCCTGACGAAGAGCTTGGCCGCTCCCAAGTAGACGACCTTTCCGCCGTCCTTCGAGAAGAGCGAGAAGAGAGTGTAGCTGTGCCTGTGGAATACTCCGCCTTCAATGACTTCGACCGCCCCGCCCGCGCCCTTGCCGATTTCGCCGATGAGGCTCGAGGTCGCTTCGCCGGCGGCGGCATCGGCCTGTTTCGCCGACATCCAGGCTATGAACTCGTCCCTGGTCGGATTGAGCGCGACGAGGAAGAGGAAGACGAGGAGGAAGAGCAGCCCCGAAAAAAGTCCGTTCGAGCGCTTGGCCATGCCGCCTCCTTCGTTCATCGTGCTTTTCCCGGCAGCCCGAGCAGGCGATCCGGAAAATCCGTGAACATTCCTCCGACCCCCCAATCGAGCAGGCGCTCCATGTCGGGAATCTCGTTGACCGTCCACACATAGACCTCGCGGCCGAAGTCGCGCACGGCGGCCACGGTCTCCTTCGTCAGGGTGTCGAGGCCGGGATTGAAGGAAAAGGCGCCGGTTCGCTCGAGGAGGGCCACCGGATCGGCTACAGCCTCCTCGACGAGGGCGCCGGTGCGCAGCGAGGGTTCGGCCCTTTTCGCGCGCAGGATGTAGTCGTGGTTGAAGGACGAGACCAGGACCCTATCCGTCATGCCCAGGGAGCGGATGAGCTCCACGACGCGTTCCACGATCCAGGCGTCGCAGGCGCGGCCTCTTGCGTCCTTGATCTCCACATTGACCTTCCACGATTTCAATTTCGTGAACTCGAGGGCCTCGTGCAGCGTCGGAATGCGCAGGCCGCGGAAGGATGCGAGCTCCTTCGCTCCGACGCGACCCTCGCGTATCTGACCGAAGGGATCTGCAGCGGCGTACCACGAGCCCGCGTCCAGACTCGCCAGTTCGGCCGCGGCGAAGTCGTAGACGGTCCAGGGCGCGCGGTCGGGAAAGACTGAAGGCGCGTCGGTGGTGCGCGTCAGACTGTCGTCGTGGATGACCACGAGCCGGCCGTCGGAACTGGCGGCCACGTCCAGCTCCCACCAGCCGGCCCCCGCCTCGAAGCCCCTGGCGGCCGCCAGCATGGTGTTCTCGGGCGCTACGCCCCTGAAACCGCGATGCGCGAAAACGATGCAGTTCAAGCGACACCCCCGATCTGTCCGCGAAGCTCGGTCACCGCGCTTCGGATGGGCGAGGCGCTTGCGAGGATGTCTTCATGTCCTGCGCCACCTTCTCCATCGCCTTGTGAATGGACGTCACATCCGAGGCAAAGACCAGCCCGGCCATCCACAGCACGATCGCGCAGGGAATCCAGAACGCGGCCGAGATGGTGATCGCCGCGCCCAGTCCCAGACCGACCGAAAGTATGCCTCCGATGAACTTGCCGAGCCCGGTCCCGACCGAGTCGGTGAGGTTGAAAACCGAAAAGATCGCTCCGCGATTCTCGGGCACGTTCGCATCGAGGAGCATGGTGCGCATGTTCGGCCCCGTCATCGACACGAAAAAAGCGGCCAGGAAGCCGAGGGCGAGGGTCATGACGAGGCTGCCGCCCGGAAGGAAGGCGAAGAGATAGATCGTCACGCCGGCGCCCGCGAGGGTAGTCCATGCGCAGAAACGCGGCAGGAGGTTGGGGCCGCGCTTGAACACCGCTCCTCCGGCCAAGCCGCCCAGGATGGTGCCCGCCACATTTCCGGCGGCGAAGAGCAGAAAGGCCGTGTTCGCTCCCGCCTCGCTCAGGCCCTTGTTTTCGTTCAGGAACTTCACGAGGAATAGCGGAATGGCCCCCCAGGGGATCGTCCCCATTATGCCCTGTATGAAAAGGAGAAGATTCGTCCTCGTGGTGAAAAGGCGGAGATAGTCGCCGACGCGGATCGTCTTGGGATAGGCAACCCCCGAGGCGACGAGCGACTCTATCGAGGACTCGGCCGCGCCGCGCCTGGGCTCGCGCACGAAAACGGCGAAAGCCGCGAGAGCGATGATGGTCGGCACCGAGACCACGACGAAGGGCGGCCGCCAGCCGATCACCGGGCTCAGGTACCCGGACACCACCTGCCCGAGAATCTGACCTATGCCCATCACCGTCGTCATCCAGGCTACCGCCGCGGCGCGCCTTCTTTCGCCGTACATGTCGCCCAGCATGGAGAAGACGATGGGGAAGGACGCGCCTACGCCGAAGCCGGTGAGGATGCGAAAGGCGAAGAACTGTCCCCAGTCGGCGGAAAAAGCGGTGAGAAGGCAAGGCACTTCGCTGACGAGAACGGCGGTTATGAACAGGCGTTTGCGCGAGCCCTTGTCCGACAGATAACCGGCCGCGAGGCTGACCACGGCGCCGAGGACGGTGAAGAGGCCGCTCATGAGCCCGATCGCCGCGTCGTTCACGCGGAATTCTTGCTCGATGAGGCTCAGGTTCGAATTGATCAGGTTCTGATCCGCGTTGAGAAGCCCCACCACGACGATCATCAGAACGAGGGCCTTCGAATTGTTCGAATTGTCCATTTTTGCCTCTTTCCCCGCAGGCAAGGTTCCCGTCAGTCTAGCCTGCCCGATCCTCCGGGGCAACACTGGGGCGCCGTTTTGAGTATTTTATCAGCTGTTATGAAGGTTTGCGGAAGTCGTGAGATGCGACGGATCACGGACTTCGCCCCCCGCATATACGCGGACTCTCGGCCGGGCCTAGGTCCCGCCTTTGGTCTTGAGGTCTTTCATGAATTCGTCCAAGTTCCGTTCGAGTCGTTCTCGGATCCTTCCGGCGGCGTCGTACACGGCGTCGAGACCGGCGGAATCCGCCACATCGTCGGGACTCATCATCAGGCGGAAGGGTCTCACCTCCAGCGCATCGGCGAGCCGTTCAAGGACTTCGGGAGTGGGAAACTTGCGCCCCATCTCGATTTCGCCGACATAGCCCGCGGAGATGCCCGCGCGTTCGGCGAGCTCCATCTGCGATATGGCGAGTTGGGCTCTTTGGCGTTTCATATTATATACGAGAGTTCGATGGAGCTCGGTCACAGCGCCTATGGTAGAGGCGAGACGCCGAATTGCAATTCGCCTAAGGTGTGTGAGACTCTCTTTGGGCCAGGTGGCCTGCAATGGCTGTTTTCCCGGTCGTGTTGACCGAAGGCCGCCCGGGGTCTAGAATCCTACGACGAGGGACGCTATACGCCCCGGAGGGAGGAGATGCATGGTGAAATTCCGTAAGTATCTGCTGCCGCTTGCCGGGGCAGCGCTCGTTTTGGCGCTGGCGGGATGCGGCGGCATGGCATCGGGACCCAAGACGAATCGAGTGGTCTATCTGATAAACGGTGCCCTCGGGGACAACGCCTTCTACGATTCGGGAGAGGCGGGGATCAAGAACATCGAAAGCCAATACAAGGTCGAGACGCGCACCATCGAGTGCAACTTCGACGCGGGCAAATTCCAGCCCGCCCTGCAGGCGGCGGTCCAGTACGCCGACGTCATCTTCGTGATCTCCTACGGCTTCGAAGACCAGCTCAAGGCCATCGCCGACAAGTATCCGAAAAAGATCTTCGTCAATATCGATACCGTGGTCCAGAATCCCAAGAAGACGATAACCTCGGTCTTTTTCCTCGCGGAACAGAGCGCCTATCTCGCGGGCATGACCGCGGCCCTCACCACAGCCGATACCTCGCTTCGCGGAATCAACCCCGCCAAGATCATCGGCGTGGTCGGCGGGGATACCGATCCCATCGTGAGCGCCTTCGTTTTCGCCTACGAGAACGGTGCGCATGCCGTCGACCCCGGCGTGAAGATCCTGACCAAGTCGCTCGGCGGCGCCTGGGACGATTCTGCCAAGGGCAAGCAGGCGGCGCTCCAGCTCTACGACCGGAAGGCCGACGTGGTGTTCCAGGTCGCGGCGGCGGCCGGCATCGGCGTCCTGCAGGCGGCCGCGGAACGGGGCCTCTACGCGATCGGCGTCGACACCGACCAGAACGATCTCGAGCCCGGCCACGTCATCGCTAGCGACGTGAAGAACGTCGGGACCTCCATCGAGGAGGTCTACAAGACGATCAGGGACGGCACCTACAAGCCCGGCGTGGTCATCGACTCGGGGCTGGCCTCGGGCGGAGTCGACCTCGTCTTCACGGCCAAGCAGCCCGTGCTCCCGCAGAGCATCATCGACAAGGTCGAGGCGGCGCGGCAGCAGATAATCGACGGCAAGCTGACCGTCCAGCTGTACCACGGCGAGAACGTCTGGCAGTAAGCTCTACATGGACGACCTCATCGAGCTTCGCGACGTCGTCAAGGTCTATCCGCCCGATGTTCTCGCCGTCGACCATGTCTCCGTGACCTTTCGCAAGGGCGAGATCCACTCGGTCGTAGGCGAGAACGGGGCCGGCAAGAGCACGCTCATGAAGCTGCTCTACGGCCTCGTTCCCTTCGACTCGGGCCGGATAGCCTTCGAGGGGGCCGAAGTTCGCTTCCGCGAGCCGGGCGACGCGATAGCCCTGGGCATCGGGATGGTGCACCAGGAGATCGAGCTCATCCCCCGGTACCGGGTCTGGGAAAACGTCGTGCTCGGCGCCGAGCCGGTTCGCGCCTGGGGACGGCTGGACGGCCGGCGGGCGATCGAGACGGTTCGGGCCAGGATCGAGGAGTTTCGGTTCAACCTCGATCCCCTGGCCCGAGTCGACGAGATATCGGTCGCCGCCCGTCAGAAAGTGGAAATCCTCAAACTGCTCTATCGAAACGTGACCGTCCTCATTCTCGACGAGCCCACGGCCGTGCTCACCCCGCAGGAGATTCCCCAGCTCTTCGCCGAGCTCAGGCGGCTCCGCGACGGCGGCCACACGATCCTCTTCATCTCGCACCGGCTCGACGAGGTGCTCGCCTTGAGCGACCGAATCACCGTCATGCGCAAGGGCAGGAAGATCGCGACGGTCGCGGCCTCCGAGACGGACAAGGAATCGCTCGCGGAGATGATGGTGGGGCGGCAGGTGATTTTCACCTCGAGGCGGAAAGGGCACCCGCGCGGAGAGGTCGTCTTCGAGGCGAGGAACCTGAGCCGCGAGAGGGCCGACGGCCTCAAGCTTCTGGACGCCGTCTCCCTGTCCGTGCACGCCGGCGAAATCGTCGGCGTCGCCGGGGTGGAGGGGAACGGACAACTCGAGCTGGTCAACACCGTGATGGGACTGATCGAGCCGAGCGGCGGGTCGGTCTTCGTGAAGGGAAAGGATATCACGGGAATGTCGATCCTGGAGCGCCGGAAGCTCCTCTCCTTCGTGCCCCAGGACCGCGGGGGCATGGGCGCGAGCCTGTACGCCTCGGTTCTCGACAACGGCATCATGACCCATCACCGTCTGGATGCGCGCTTCAGCCGCTGGCGCGGACTCGTGCTCGACTACCGCGCGGCCCGCGATTTCGTGGACGCTCTCGCATCGCGGTTCTCGGTCCGGATGGCTTCGCGTTCGAGCGAGTTCCGCTCCCTGTCGGGCGGGAATCAGCAGAAAGTCGTTCTCGGCCGCGAACTCCTGCTCGCGACGCCCTTTTTCCTCATGGACCAGCCCACGCGCGGGCTCGACGTCGGATCCATCGAGTACATGCACGGCGAAATTCTCGCGATGCGCGAAGCCGACCGGGCCGTGCTGCTCGTCTCCGCCGACCTCGAGGAACTCTTCCTCGTGGCCGACCGCATCCTGGTGATGCACCGAGGCCGGATCGTCGCCGACCTGGCCGCGGAAAGGACGACGGTCGAGGAAGTCGGACGGTTCATGCTGAAGGGAAGGGCATGAGACGGCTGTGGAGCGGGGCCGCGGGGATCGCGGCGGCCCTGGCGGTCGGCGGCCTCATCATGCTGATCCAGGGCTACGAGCCATTGTCCGCCTATAGCGCCCTCTTCCAGTTTTCGCTCATGGGGATCGGACCGATCGCCACGACGCTCAAGAACTCGGTGCCGCTCATTCTCACCGGATTGTCCGCCTCGGTGGCCTTCGCCTCGGGGCCGGTGAACCTCGGACAGCCCGGACAGCTCGTGTTCGGCGCCCTCGCGGCGACCCTGGGGGGCATTTACATCCCCCTGCCCGCCGGCCTCGAGATTCCCCTTCTCCTGACGCTGGCGATAGCCGGCGGGGCTCTCTGGTCGGGTCTGGCCGCTTTCCTGCGCCAGGCCTTCGGCATGAGCGAGTTCATCGTGACGCTCATGCTCAACATGATCGCGGACTTCTTCACCGCCTGGGCCATCGCCTACCCCTTCATGGACCGCAAGGCCTTCTCTCCGATGACTCTTCCGATCTCGCCCGGCGGCTGGATGCCCGACCTCGGGCCCCTGAGCGGCTCGGTCCTCGTGGCGCTGGTCGCGGCCGCGATCGTCTGGTTCGTGTTCAGGCGCTGGAAGGCGGGCTACGAGTGGCGCATGACCGGGCAGAACTCGATCTTCGCACGCCTCGGCGGCTGCGACATCGACCGCAACTTTAGGGCGATCATGCTCGTCACGGGAGCCCTCGCAGGCCTCGCCGGCGGACTCGTGGTCATGGGAGGGCCGCATCGCTTCATCAAGGGGCTCGGCGCCAACTATGCCTGGGACGGCATCATGATCGCCATCATGGCGAACAACGGCATCGCGGGCACCCTCGTCTACGGCCTGTTCATCGCCGCCATCCAGACGGGCTCCCTCGGCATGGAGCTCATAACGAACGTGCCGAGCGAGATATCCCAGGTGCTGGAGGCCGTGCTCGTGCTGGTCATAGTGGCCACGCGCGAATACGCGAACGTTCTCCTCGACCGGATATCGGCGCGCCGTCAGGCCGGGGGAAAGTCGGAATGAACATCCTCATAGGCCTCGTCACCGGCATGATCTCCGGCGCCACGCCCATCCTCCTCGCGGCTCTGGGCGGCACCCTGACCTTCTATGCCGGAGTCTTCAACATCGCGATGGAAGGCATGATGCTGATGGCGGCCTTCTTCGCCGTCCTCGGCTCCTACCTCTTCCATTCCTGGCTCGCCGGCATTCTTTTCGCGATTCTCGGCTCCCTCGCGCTCGCGGCGATCTTCATCTTCTTTTCGGTGAGGCTCAAGACCGACGAGTTCGTGACCGGCATAGCGCTCAATCTCTTCGCCCTCGGGACCACGACCTATCTCCTGCGCCAGATTTTCAAGGTCAAAGGTGTCTTCACCAGCAAGAGTCTCGTGTCCATTCCGGAGATCCGCGTTCCCTACCTCGAGAAGATTCCCTTCCTCGGCCCGATCCTCTCCGGGAGGAATCTCATCGTCTACCTCGCCCTTGTCGCGACGATCCTCTGCAGCTACCTCGTGTTCCGCACGCGCTACGGCCTGCGCCTTCGGGCGGCGGGCTACAACGCCGCCTCGCTCGATTCGAGCGGCGTCCTCGCCTCGCGGATCCGCGCCCAGTCCCTCCTTCTCTGCGCCCTGCTCTGCGGTCTCGCCGGCGCCTATCTGTCGCTCGGCTACGTCACCCTCTTCGCCGAAAACATGACCGCCGGACGGGGCTGGATCTCCCTCGCCGCCATCATCCTCGTCGACGGCCACCCCCTCGGCATCGCGGTCATCTCCCTCGTTTTCGGCTTCTTCGACGGGCTCGGCCTCTTCCTGCAGGGATACAGCGTGGCGCCCCAGTTCACCGCGATGGTGCCCTACCTGGCGACCCTCGCGGCGCTCTATATTTACGCGCGCCGCCGTCGCGAAAGGAACGGGAACAAGATATGAGCGACTCGCATCGCGCGCCGACCGGAGCGCGGGAGGCGTGGCGGATCGACCGGGAGCTCAGGCTCTCCGCCCTTCCGCTCGACCGCAGGACCCACGAGAGCAATTGGTACACGAGCGAGACCGTCTTCCCCACGGGCGACGACCTCATCGCGCTTTTCTGGCGCTCGACGGTGCCGGGCTCCGGGGCTCCGGAGATTCCCTATGTCGAGATGGTCCAGGCCATGGGCAACAAGGGCTACGATGTCGCCGCCGCGGAAGAGCTTCTGGGCGAGGGGATGCGGCTCGAGCGCGAGGGAAGCCGCGGCGACCTGCGCGCCCTCACCTCGGAGCTGCTCCACGCCCTCCACGGCGCGCGGCCCGATCCAGCCCACCCCTACTGGCGGTACAGGCATCCGCGGCTGTGGGAGGAAGTCCGCTCCGCCATGCCGGCGCACGCCGACGATGCGGCTCGCCCGCTTCGCGGAGACCTGGAGGAGCGAATATGCGAGGGCTGGACCGGCCAGCTCGCGGGCGGAGCCTTCGGCACGGTCATCGAAGGCTACCACACGGATCGTATCCGGGAAGTCTACGGAAGGATCGATTCCTACGTCACGGCGCCCGAGACGGTGAACGACGATGTCGTCTACGAGCTGGCCTTTCTAGACGCCTTCGAGCGCCGGGGCCGGGGCCTGAGCTCGCGCGAGATCGGGCTCGAGTGGGTGAGGCAGATTCCCTTCGGATGGTCGGCGGAGTGGATCGCCCTCCACAACATGGCCGACGGCATCCTGCCGCCCGAGTCGGGGTCCTACCGCAACCCCTATTCCAACTGGATAGGCGCGCAGATGCGCGGCATGGTCTGCGGCCTCCTTTCGCCGGGCAGGCCGATGGAGGCCGCCCGTCTCGCCCATGTCGACGGCGTGGTGTCGCACGCCGAGAACGGCGTCTACGGGGAGATCTACGCGGCCGTCCTCAGCTCTCTCGCCTTCGCGGTCGAAGAGCCTCGCGTGCTGTTGACCGAAGCCGCCGCCTTCGTCCCCGCGGGAAGCGAATACGCGGCAGTGCTCCAGGAGTGCTTCCGAACGGTGAAAGAGCACGAGAGCGCCGAAGCGTCCTGGCGCATCCTGGACGGGCGCTTCGAACGCTACAACTGGATCCACGCCTACCCCAACATCGCCGCGGTGATCGTCTCGCTCTGGTTCGGCGGCGGCGTGACCGAGTCGTTCCGCATCCTCGCCCACGCCGGACTGGATGTCGACTGCAACGCGGGCCTCGCGGGAACCGTGCTCGGCGTCATGCGCGGCGTCCCCGAAAAATGGTCCGCGCCGCTCGGGGGTATACTGGAGACCTATATTAGGGGTAAAGAGAGAATATCTATCCGCGAACTCGCTTCGCGCACCGCGCGGTTGGCCCGCGTGGAGCGGCCGAAGCCGTAGGGCGCGATCCTCCCGTTTCGGAGAAAAAGTGAGGGCCATGCGTTATTCCGAGAAGCCCATAGGCGATCGCATCACCGTCCCTCCGGGAGGGCAGGTCGTCACTCGGGACAATACGGTCATTTCCACCCTTCTCGGCTCCTGCGTCGCGGTCTGCCTCTACGACGAAAGCGCGGGCGTCTCGGGCATGAACCACTTCCTCCTCGCCAACCGCCGCTACGCGAAAAGCATGCCGCTCGCCGCGACGGAGGCCGGGCGTTACGGCATCCACGCGATGGAGCTGCTCATCAACGGCATGATGAAGCTCGGCGCGAGCCGCGCGCGCATGAAGGCGAAGGTCTTCGGAGGAGGGCATGTTTTCGACACCTCCTGTATGGATAATTTCCCCTGCGTGGGCGACGTCAATCGGCGCTTCGTCAAGGAGTATCTGGCCCTGGAAGGCATGCAACTCGTGTCGGAGGACCTCGGCGGCGAGCGGGGCCGTGTCATCCATTTTCACACCGACACGCATCAGGTGTTCAGACGATACATCCGCTCGGGCAAGATCGACGAAATCGTTCGCCGGGAGCACGGATTCTGGGAGGAGTCCATCCGGAGCAGCGAAACTTCCGAATCGGGGCAGATCACGCTCTTCACCTGATGCCGGCGGGAAGCGGTCCGACCTGGCTTGTCGACGACCTTCTTCGACTCTGCAAATATCGGAGAAGCGATCGCGACTCCGGGTACGGTGGGTCCAAGGAGGTCGGAATGAGAATGTCCGCAGTTCGAACGTTGACGGTGCTGAGTCTGTTCCTGATGGCCTTCCTTGCCGATCGTTCCTGGGCACAGTCCCCCGCCGAGACTGCGGCTCCGCTGCCGTCGAGCCTCCCATGGACGCAAAAAAGCGGGACAGGCGTCGGGATCGGCCTGGACAGCTTCGGTACGGCCACGGCGGAAGAGCTGGACATCAATGTGCTCGTGCCGGTATATAGGCCCTTCGCCCTGCGCGTCCGATCCGCGATGTATTTCGGCTTCGGAGGGGCAGGGGAGGCCGTGGGAGGTAAGCTCGAGGCGATGCTGCGCTCCGGGATGCTCCTGAACTTCATCCGCGTGTATGCGGGAGGGGGGCCGGCCCTGTTCTACGGATTGACCGGCCCGAATGCCGGGCAATTCGACGGCGACTGGTTCGCCGGGGATATCAACGGCAATTGGTTCGCCGGCGCCGAAATCTTCTTCGATCCGCGCATGGCCCTTCACTGGGAGCTCGGAACGAACGGCGGCGCCTTCGGCACTGGAGCCGGACCCTATGTAGATGTCGGCCTCGAAGTGTACCCTTTCCGGTCCGGAGACTATTGACCGCCTACGGATATCTCGGGGACGGAGCATATTTTCTGGCTCTTCGTGGAGTCGTGTGGGTGAATTCGCATAACTTTATGACCCTGGGAGCATGGAAGTCAGGATCTTGAGCCTGAGGTACTCCTCATCGCGTAGTCCATAGGCCCGCCGCTGGATTACCCTGATCTTGGTATTAAGGCCCTCGACGAATCCGAGGGCGGGCTTTTCTACGAGGCGGCTATACTCTGCCAGCCCATCCCAGTTACGTTCGACCATTGCCGCAAACTTCACGAACGGGCCCAGTCGCTGCCACTTGAGGGAATCCTGCCAGTTGTCGAAGAACTTCCGCATCCAGGCCTCACTCTTGTAGGTCCAGAGCCGATCGAACGATTCCTTCAGGAGGTAGGCAGTCTGGAGCCGCTTATTGGCGGCGAGAAGTTTCTTCAAGGACTCGCGTCCCTCGCTGGTCAGGTTCTCGCGATTCGACAGGAGCGTGTACCGCTGGCCCTTGATGAACGAGCGGTCCTTGCCCGAAAGCCTGTGATACTCCGAGCGCCGAACTTCGTCGAGGGCATCGCCCAGATGCCTCATGACGTGGAATTTGTCGTACAGGATGACCGCGCTCGGGGCATGCTCCTCTTTTCGGAGTGAGGTAGCGAAGGGCCGCCACATGTCCATCACGGCGAGCCTTATTTTCCGGCACTTTTTCGCCCCCAGCCATTCGTAGAAGGCATCCATGCTCTCGACCGATCGGTCCGTCCCGCCGAACCAAATGGGGCGTCGCCGGACAAGGTCGCTCACTACGATGCGGTAGGTGTGGCCTTTTCGAATCGAGATCTCGTCGACGCCGATCATCGCGGGCACGGGCGTTCCCGCCTTTGCGAGCAGGACCTCCATGTACTCCTTCTCGAGATTCTTTACGGTTTGCCAGTCGAGCTTGAACTCCCTGGCGACGTCCTTGATCGAGGAGGATCGGCAACGCTCCCCTATGTAGTGACCGAATCTCTTCGTGTAGAAGGGGTTTTCTGCAAGGAAATCGAGTCGCTCGCGCTTCACGCTGCCGCAAACCTTGCAGTCGACGCGCCTGACCTCAAACTCGAGATAGACGCGCGCATCGCCGGAGGAGAGATCCCGCACTCGCCTCGTTCTGCGGTCGTAGAAGCTGTTGCTCGCCTTCCCGCAGGTACCGCAGACAGTTTTTTTCCCGTCCGCTCGAGGCGGACGATGCGAGCTATAGGATCACCGAAGATGCCGGCGACCTGCTCTCTCGGTTTGAAACCAGAGAATCGGTAATTGTCAGATAGTCGTCGTGTAGGCACACGGGAATGATGCACGTTTCTAAAAACAGTTTCAAGCTTCTATTCCCATGCCTAGCATAATATTACCAAGAACGCGTTAGGTGCTTTTACCCACTCGCTTTCACGAAGAGCCTATTTTCTTAGAATGACGATGCCGGTCGAAGCGAGCCACGACGAGAAAAGGATCCGGGGAAAGAGCTCGAGGGCGGACCCGATCAGCCAGGGATACGCGGCGAGCAACAGGAGTATGCCGGCGGTGAACCCCAGGACGCTCACGGCTTTCCCCCACGAAGTCGAGCGTATCGTCGCGAAGCTCAAAGCGATCAGAGCTATCCCGATCAATATATATGCCGCGTGCATGCCGCCGGCGTAAATGCTGAAGACCAGCATCAATGAGTCGGGCGAAAGTGTCAGGCCGTAGACCGGGTATACCAATCTGCCTTGAACCACGCCGATCACGGCGAGGACCGGAACAGTCACGGCGATTATGCCGCAGCCGATCAGCGTCCCGATCGGCTCTCCGACGGAGAGGATTCGATACAAAGCAAAAAAAGATGGAACGAGAAACATCACCGCAAAGAAGAACAGCTCGTTCGAAATCATGATGTCGACTTTCCAATCGGCGAGCCATCCCAGAAATCGTATGCTATCCGACGGGGGATCCGGCACCCGGAACAGCAACATGCCGGTAGCGAGCAGAAGGAATGAAGATATCAAAAACGAAATTCCGCCGAATCTGTAAAGGTTCCTGTGCTTCTGCTCCATGTGGTACGATTCCTCCGAATTAATCGTGCTCCATTGTCCGCCCGACTGTTCCGGCCCGGACCAAAGTATTGCCTCCTTCCGACAGCGCCCGCGAGATCTATTTGGGCTTTGATTTTGAATTATTTCTTTTGGCCAAGTTGTCGGCGATTCTGCTTTTTACGATTCGAGCAATCAAGTCTTTGGGCAATGGCCGGTCGATAGGGAATTGGATTGATCCTTTCCCGGTTATATAATCTTTCAATTCCCGTTCGAATGCCTGAATCGCATGGGGAAGCGGATAAAGACCGATATGTTCTTTGAATGCGGCAAAATACACAAGGTTACCGTTTAAATAGAAGGCGGGCATTTTGTAGCTTATTTTTTCGATGGCACCGGGTGCGGCTCCCTTGATGATGGCGCGCATTTCTTCCAGCAGCAGCCGGGCATTTGGAGGAAATTGCTCGATGTATTGGCCTATTGTCTCGATCGGATGACTCGATGTGGGGCTTGTCTTGCCTTTGTCGAATTGGATGCCGTTTTTCTGCATTTCCTGAACTATGATCTTCATTGCACTTGGACCGATCCCATGTAAAGCTTCAAGCTCTGGCAACGTATATTTTGAAAGGTCTTCCAATCTCTTCAGTTCCAATTGCTGCAATGCACGCCGGGCAGGACCGGCAAGTAAATCGAGCAACCCTTCAATTGTCATATCCCCTCCTCGGCGCGAAGCGTCCATCGAATGTTCGAAATCTCTTTCAGGGAATTGTACCTTCGCCGGCTCGACCAGCCACGCGGGATCGTAGGGCTCGAATCCCATGGCTCTATATTTGGCGATTTTTTGTGGCACTGAGTGCGTAAACTCGAGGATCCGCGCGTCCTCTTCTCGCACATGAAAAGTCGATGCCAGGCGACACTCTGCGTTAATCCGGGATACTAGTCATTATTTGAGTCGAGTCCGAGCGAATAGTTTTCTCGCCTCGTTCACGTCGACGAGGGCCCCGGTGACATACTTGTGGACGATGGAACCAAGGAGCGTCTGATAAGGGATGCCCTCGCGCTCTGCGAGGCGCTTCAGGGCCGCGATATCGGAGTTTTCCATGCGAACGGAAAGAGGGCGTCGCCCGGACTTGGCAGCTGCGCGGAAGACCTCAATCGCCGCGAGACGATCTGCCTCGGGTAGAGCGACAAGAGTTTCGGCATTCGCCTCGATCTCTTCAATCTCTGCGCGCTCCTCATCATCGAGATAAGTGAATCCGGGATCTCCGGGAAAGTCCATTATTCGCCTCCCTTGAATCGCTTGTGGAATTTCCGGCTCCTATACGCAGTCTTTAGAAAGTAGCCGGATTCCGTCAAAACCGCCGGACAGGCACAGGCATAGCCGTCGAGTTCAACCACGAAGATGACCTGGCCGGCTCGCGAGGGATTAGGCAGGATGGCCAATAGATCACCACGCGCAATGGCGTCGGCGATATCCTCAAGATCGAGACCTCGCTCGACCTTGAGGCGCTCGTTTTTCGCGTCGTCCCAAGCGATTTCCACTAAGCCAATATAATACATTGTGTATACTTTATCAATACATGTCGAGCACGACTGTCGCCGGGGCTTTTCGCCGAGTACGGCGATTACGCCCGCAAGGCATGGGGGAAAATGCTCCGACACGACAAGAGACTCATCTTGCGGGCCCGATGGGAGCGCGATCGTCGAACTGCCCATCCACAACTCGATCGAGTCCCGATGTCGGTCCGCCCCATTTACTCTTTGCCGATTTTCGTCCTAAGCGGTCCGATAAAAATCCATGTGAGAAGAACGACTATGCCGAACCCGATGTAGAGAGTCGTGAAGACCCAGGCCGGGAAATCGTAGAATATTATGCTCCTGACGATTCTCGCGACGAAAGACAAGTTTTGATCGTAACGCTGGCCGGCCGCCATCCGCAGCCGGTTTTCCCAATCCGTCAGCGGGCAGGTGACCCCGAATATGGATTCGCCCGCGACATAAAGAACCAGACCGAGATGGACGACTCTGAAGATCATATTTCGCACCCAGCTCCACTTGAAGAAGGCCCCCGCCAGGATGGCCAACTCTCCTGCGACACAGAAAGAGACGATCCCGAAATGGACGACGACGATCACGTCGGCGAGAAATGCGTACATGGAGTCAATCGTACCGGGCCACGCAGGCGTTCATCGTACCTCCCACTCTAAAGGGGCGTGGCCGCAAAGCCGACGCCCACCTCGCCCAGCCAGGCGTCGGATTTCGACCAGAAGCGGCGAGAAACCTTCGCAATCCGGCCTGAGGAATTCTCAGCTTGACGCGGAGGAAATTTACAGCCTGTCGAGGGGGAATTTACAGCTTGTCCCGGGGGAATTCTCAGTCTGTCCCGGCCGGCTTTTCAGGCTGAGAATTCCTCCTTTTCAGCTTGATTCGTCCGCCGTCACTGCTTGAAAAATCCGTCGGCTCAAGGCGAGACGCCGTAAGCAAGCTTCAATCGCCTGATCGTCGTGCCGACGTAATCATTTCGGAGGGCAACCATGCAAATGCGAGTAAAATTCAACTTTGATATCATCCGCGAGAACAAGACTATCGCTTCCCGCATGCTCAAAAGGAAGAAGCGCGGCTTCGGCTGGGGTCCCCGATCGACTCCAGAACGGCAGGCGTCGGGTTCCGCTCCGGCAATGAGCAGGGTCTCGCGCACACACTGAGCGCCCAGGGCGCCGGCGCGAGGAAGAGGCCGGTCTGTCGCCCTAGGTCGTGGGTAGTAGCAATAGGGGCTGTCCGGGAAGAAATTCCTGGGCGGCCCCTTTTTCGGCATATCGTTCATGTCTCGATCATAGCGGGATATCCTTGCCGAATCCGTCGCAGTCGAACGCGGGGCCCGCAAATCGAGTCGTCGCTTCTCCCCGATCCGAGATCTCCCGGTATTATACCATCCGGCACGAGGAGAGCGATTGCGTCCGGCAGCATTTTTCCGCCGGCATCGGGGGATTCGGAGCGGAATATTCACTTGACCCGTAACGAGTTCTATCCGTAATTTCACTGCAGTAGTCGCTGGCATCGCATCGGAGAGGGGCGAAACGCCCGGGAATGACCGCGAATAAATGGATTCGGATCCTTCCTGCCGACCGGATGACGGCGAATGTACGAGGTCAGTCATGGAAAACCCAGAGTCGACCGGGGGAACGCCGGAAGTCCTGGCGAATCGGACCGAAGAAGATGCCGCGTTCGAATCGGCCTTGGCCGCCGCCGACATGGAAACGCTCGCCGGGATGCTTCTGATGTCCATCGTTTTTTCGGAGTTCGCCTCCGATGCCGAAGAAGGCGGTTGCAAACCGACCAAGCCCCCATCCGATACTCGACAGCCCTGATCTCGGAGTTCGCGGGGATGGCATCGCGCTCGCGCAGGCGGCGGTGAGCCTGAGGCATGCCGGCCCGCGATCTCGCCTTCTTGGAGGGCCGCCCGCGACGGCCTCAAAAGATCGAGCGTCGGAGGTCTGGACATCCGCGTGCTGAGCCCCGAGGAACGACAGCGGCTCTAGCAGTCTATGGATGGAACTTCTTCGGCAGGGTTGTCTTGAAAGAATCTTCCGAGTCGTCAAAAGCCGGTTCGACTCCGGTGTTTTGCAGCATCAGGGGGATCACTTTTATCCTCACGCCCATGCCGCGGGCGTCGACATAGCCATAATCGCGCAGAATGCCCGCCAAGAGCGGATTCCTCGGGGAGCGCTGGCCGGCCTTCATCTTGTCGACCGTCATGGAATTGGGCAGCGAACCCGGACTGATAACCTCGAGGCGATCGGAATAGAGTGAGACTTCGATATCCACGGACCGGGTCCAATCCCTATGGACGAGGGCGTTGATCACCGTCTCTCTGACCGCTTCGAAGGGATATTGCCATGAAGGGGAACGCTGGAAATTCCCCTCCGTGAGATCATTCTCTTCCCGGATATACGGCAGAATGCGCTCGGCGAATTGGTCGATGAGACCTTTATCGATTGTTTTTCTTTCTCCCGATGCGGTATTCACCCGGAATCGGCTTACCAGAGAGGCGTCCAATACTTCATCGAGCTGAGCCTTGTACTCTTTGTCGGGGCCGGAGAAAGCCATGAGTCGAATGCCCGCCTGAGGCAGATAGCGACGGGGCGAGAGGCCAAAGAGCACCAGGCCGGCCACAGTGCAAACAGGCTCCCTGCCGGCCTGTTCGGTGAGTATCCCGAGACCCTCGAGTCGCTCTAGCCATTGTTCCCTCGTTTCCGGAACATCAGGATCGCGGATCATGTCGGAGAGGTAATTCTCCAATCGAGCCATGTCGAGACTTTCAATCGCCGTGCCCGCCACCGGCAAGGTTTCGGTATGCAAGAGCCCGCCGGTGGCATAGAGGCGGGCTTGTTCCTCTCTGGTCGCCCGCTCCGATCGGTTTCCTCTTCTCACATAAATTTCTTCCCGGCCACTGTGACGCAGCACATATGGTTTCGAAATTCCCTGCGGGAAGCTTATGATGGCGATACGTTTATCATCGACCCGCATTTCCTCATAGAATGGGGTGATCTGCGGATGGACTTTATCCCGAAAGACGTTGAATACCCATTCTTGAGCATCGGGACGGACCAGGCCGGAGATGGCTCCATCGTCTTCCACCCCGAGGAGTATTTTCCCTCCCGCGAGGTTAGCGAGGGCCACTACCTCTATGGCGAATTCTTCCGGTCGAATCCCGTCGCGCTTGAATTCGATGCCGGAATTCTCCAGATTGGCGAGTATCTCGAGGAGTTCAGCGCGCAGCATGGGCTTCTCCGTATCCGTACTTGAATTTCCGCTGCTCGAAGGCTTCGCGGCCTCCTTCGAGTATAACCGATGCACGCTCTTTGATCGCCGGCACATCGATAGCGCCCTGGAGGTCGAGGGGGATCGTCGCGCTGTCGCCGCCGGGAACGAAGACACCGATCCACTCGGCATCGCCGAATACCGGGATGTTGGCGTTGTGTGTCGCGAAAATGAACTGGCGCTTTATCTTCTCGTTCCGGAGCTGCCTGACGATCCGGTCGGCTATGAAGGCATTGTCGAGGTTGTCTTCGGGCTGATCCACGACAAGGGGGTCGTCATTCGCCAGCAAAAGCAGGTGGAGGATCGCGGTGCACTGCTGGCCTTTGGACAGGTGCTCGATCTCCTTGTAATCCTCGACAACATCTCCCTGCGCGACATTCAATTCTATGGTCGGCGCGTTGAGAAAGGCCACTTCTTCCATCCGCATCACCTGGTCCGCGGAAAGGCCGCACAGGGAAGCGGCGACGAGGTCGGTGATTCCCCAGTTCATGGCTTTCAGCGCCTCGAGCCCTTCCCGGATCTTCGATGCCAAAGACAGGGGCGAGAATGTATTCGAATCGGCGCTGTCGATCCATCCAAGACGGGCGGGGCCGACGCCCTCCATTTCGAAGGAGCGAAGCAGGTCGGTTAAGGGGCCCCTGTCGGTTTCCGTATTCAAGGAAATCCGCATATTCCCATCCAGTTTTTTATTGAGCCGCTTGACCGCTTTCGCATCCACTTGTGACCTTTCCGAGCGCACCTGCCCGAGTTCCGCCAAAATCGCACTGCGCTGTTTCCTGAGCTCTTCGATTTGGGCCCTTCGATTCGTCAGAACGGCTTCTTGAGGACGGATCCACTCGATCTCCTGCAGCAGCTCCTTGAAGCGCTGGCCGATATCGCGTCCACTGCGGCCCTGGAAGTCGGGGATGTCCTTGAAAGCTTTGGCGAGTTTCGCCTCCTCGTCGCCGATCAAGCCCAATAGCTGTGTGTTGATCAACGTGGCATTTGTGTCGGCATCACGCAAGCTACGATCCATCTGCGTTATTTGTGCATTTACACCAACAAGGAATTCTTTTATGAGCTTTCGTAGTTCGCGAATCTGCACGACGTGGGGCAAGCCCTCGATGGCAGCGTCGCTGAGGAATATGGGGTCGGGCAGGGTTTCCTTTAGTGACGAGAGGGAGTCGCCAAAATCAGCCAGCTCCTTGAGTGTGCGCTGGCTCAGCTGTTTTTCTTTTTCCCAGAGCTGGACATCCTTGAGCTTCTCTTCGAGTTTCAATTCCGAGAATTGTTTCACCTGCTCTTGAAGCTTGGGAAGCTTCGTTATTTCCATCTGCGCATCATCCAACTTTTCCAGGGCCGAGCCGATCTGCTCTCTGTTCAGACGAAGGGCCGTGGTCAACTCTTCCAGGCGCGTATCAGTTTTGGCATCCGATTCTTGTTTGAGAAAGCGAGCGAGTAGTTTGTGTTGCTCCGGAGCTTTCTGCGCTATTTCGTAAATTTCGTTTTGGCCGTAGATTTCAGCGTCAGGAAGCAGGTCGCGTGGGCTGAAACTGGATATGGCGCCAAACTCGTCCTTGACCACCGGCAATTCTCCATGGCGCCGGGACACTACAAAGCGTCGTCCTTGCATGGCCGCCGAACGGATCGCCACCTCGACGCGGCCCTTGTCTTTGCCCAGGTTCTCTTTGATGATTCCATCGAAGTTTTTTTTCGCGTCCGGAGCCAGGGGTTCAATACCAAGCGTATAGCGGAGGCACTCTATGAGCGTCGATTTCCCCGCACCGCGCCCGCCGATCACGGCGTTGAGATGCTCGGACAATTCTGTCGATAGACCATCGAGGTATCCGCCCGTTATCGATATTTTTTCAATGACGGAATACCACTGTTTTGTGCGGTCGGAATTGAGCCTGACCCGGGATTCAGGATCGTAGAATGCCTGCTTGAAAGAATCGAAACAAGGGATGGTCATCTTGATGAGGCAGGACGCCGTGGGATCTCTGAGAGTATCCGGCTGATCCACATCCTTCGCGTTGAGAACCGCTATCGGATGTTCTCGCTTATAGTCCGGGTTCTTGTTCGTCACGATCTGGTAGAGTTTGCCGCCTTCGGCGGCTCCATTCAAATCCTCTATGGAGCCCGGGATCTGAACGGCGGCAAGATTTGGATTCTTCCAAATGTGGCTGTATCTGTTCGTCCCCGATAGAATGCCATTCGTTTGCGTGCAGTGGGCGGCGTATATTACTCCGCCCTTTCCGCTCACATAATCGATTATCTCATTGGCGCTTTTGGAAGAAGGCTGTGTCCCTTTCACGGGATCGTCGATACCGCAGCCTCCGAGGTACACATTGAGGGTGCTTATAGGTGTGTCCTCCGGGAAGAGGCAGACGAAATGGATTTTTTCGCTGGACTCGATCTCGAATCCCGGGAACACCAGTATGCCGCCGCTCGATAGGAGAGTGCGAATCGCGTCTATTTCGTCGACGTTGCCGTGATTGGCTATGCCGACGATCTTTATCCCCTCGCCACGACAGACATCGAGGAGTTTTTGGTTGTATTCCTCTTCTGTCAGAGGGCTCGACTGTCCCCGGTATGGCCCATAACTTCGTGGATTCACTTGGAGGGCGCATTTCCAGAATCGGGCCTTGGTGTAGGTCTCGGGCATGGTCATACCTCCACGGATAACTCTCTGCTCAAAACTATCGGAAACATGGTATCCCAGGCTCGGATCGATCGCCATTTTTGTCATCTGCTTTGCTCCGGATGAATCGCACACTCGAGGCTCCGGCCCGGAAAGCTTGCATAACAATCGTCCTTCCTCGTGAAGTAGTATCCGTTTTATTGCAGGTACCGTCCTGTTGGTAGCCCCTTTCTAGTGATCGTTCTTCAACAGGACGGACCTTTTGGACAAGTGAGTCTTGATCGATTCCAGTCCAATTACTGATTAGCGTCAGCATAAGCTCCCAGGGTATGCAGCCACCTTCCAGAGAGGATGGACAGGCCAAGATGCCGGTCGAGGTGGCCTGAACGGAATCGTTGTTCATAATCCATGAGGCAACTCGGACAACTTGATTCACAGTCCCTTGGGCATTTCATTCGCTTGGCCGCAAGGTTGAGCGCGGCATCGATATTTCGTGATAGTGTCGTTGAATACCCCGCTGCGTAGCGATCAAAGATGAAAATTGACTGGCAGACTTTCCCATCAGGAGAAAGAGCCTCGCGGATATCGCTTCCAAGTTCTGCCGTTTGTACGCCGAGAAGTTCGGCGAGGGAATTGCGAAGAGCCACTGAAATGGCGAGAGCTGTATCGGCGTCTTGCAACCAGGCACCATCGCTATCCTTTATTTGAATTTCGGCGATATCCGTATTGGATTCATGGCCGAGAAAGAGGCTGCCCTTTATTGCCCAGTTGTTCAAGCTTCCTTCGCAAGATATCTCCGTTTTATTGCCCCTCAACTTCCTATGACTCTTTTTGGGCCGGAATTTCATCGGAAGTTTATTAGCAGCGAGCATTGCGTGCGCTCTTCCGCATTTGAGACAGATCGCATAGCCGTAGCCACTTGGTCCGGAAGAATGATAAAAGACCTTTCCTTCCGCAGAGACCCTGAATCGGCCAAGCGCGCCACCGGCAAGCGCTTGCCATTCTCCAGGAGCGCTGATCCATGGTCGTTCATAGGGAACGAAATTATGTTGAGCCAGATTGTTCCCCGGTTCCTCATAGAAATCGACTGCGAACCCAGCAGGTTCGATATACGGGACAATATCTTCTTTGGATATTTGTGCCGCGCATTCAGAGCAGCTGCTAGCCACTTGCAAAGACAGAGTAGTTCCGTTGGCCCCGCATTTTCGACAACGCCAGGCAAACCTGATAGCCTGCACCTCCCTAGCCTCGTCTTGGTTTGCGGGGATATGCCAATTCAGTGTTATGCCGGCTGAACGATATACGAGGCCATTGATGACGACATCCGATCCCGGCGCGTACTCCCGAATGGCAGTGACGATATCCCTGCTGGGCAATTCCATCCTTAAGTAGGGATTCTCGATCCTTGATCCAATTAAACCTCTTTTAGCCGCCTGGCGTTTCATATCGGCTACTGTAATGTTATTGAATGATGCAATTGACGTGGGAAATCCATGCGAAGGGAGAAAGCCTTTTGCAGTCAATTCCCTGAGCAGGTATTCATCCGTCATTCTTTTTTTCTGATACTGGATTGCTTTTAGAGCCGGTTCATCGGACTTGCATGGCTGAAGAAGGAACTCCTGCGCCAGGAGCGAATCCCATTCTGCGAGCCATGCATCAGAAATCTTTTTCATTAGAGCTTTGCTTGAGTCCAAGATCGAATCGATTCCACTCTTCGAGAGGATGCTCCCAGCGACTAAGCTGTGAAGCCCCTTTTCGAGGAGTTTGTCGCTTATTGGGCAAAGCGTTCCACACCAAGAATTGTACTTTTTGTAAAGGGCTCCCTCTCCCTCGATAAAGAACCAACCGCAATTGAGCTTACTGAGATCATCTTCAGCGATCGTTCTCAGGAAGGACGAAAGAAGGAAAGCATTAACGTGCCGTTGGACAATGATCGGGCTATCGAGCGAGACGAAAGGCGGTGGAAGAGGAGTATCAAAGGCCCAGCGCGTGTTGAGAAAGGCATTCTGGTCATGGGGATTCGCCCTGCATAGGGTCATTGAAACCGATCGCGTTTCTTGTCGTCTACCTGCCCGTCCGGCACGCTGCAAATAATTGGCCGGGTGGGGCGGTACGTTGTTCATTGCGACGATCTGCACTCCGCCGATATCAATGCCCATCTCCATGGTCGTCGAGCAGGAAAGGATATTCAAGTTACCCTTCTTGAAATCTTTTTCGAAGGAGTCGAGCAAATATGCCTGTTGTTGCGCCGAGTGCTCCACTGTCCGGATATAGGGCGCCAACTCTATGACTTTGTCATTCAAGTCTGTCCATAATCCCTCTTCGCGCAATCGTGATATTTGATCAGATGACGCGATCCATTCTCGAGCTCTCTTCAGGCGCTCGAGTTCATCGGCCGTGTCGCCATATGGCCGGTCATATACGGGTATATCAACGCAGGCGGCCTCCAGCCCGGTTTCGGGAATCGAAATTGGAACATAGGGAGTCATTCCTCGGAGCGTTGTGTCGAGAAATTTACGCGTAACCGGACAAATCCAAGCTCGCTCTATAGGCGCAAAACTGAGCTTATAGAGAGAAAGCGAATAGCCATTATCCTGTAGCGTGAGAATATTCTTTACTACTTCCCAAGCCTCGGCAAGGACGGAATCAATCCTATCCTGGCCAAGAGAAGTATCGATATTCTCATGCAATGCATGAGAAAGCAACCGAACCAAAGTACCTGTCTTGCTCCTACGGGCGGAGGGCCAGCGTCGCTGGTTTTTTTCAACGATTGGCTGGCGCTGCTCAACTATCCACGAGCGGGATGCGGGCAAGCCAAGCCAGTGCCTCCAGGCGTCCTTGTAATCAAGACTGCCGCCTCCGCGGGCGAAATAGTCCAAGGCAATCTTGAGGAAATCCTTCCAATCCTGGAGCCCATACCCATTTTCTGCGAACAGATAAGGCACGGAAGTGACAGAATCCAAGGCGGGGTACTGTACGGAAACCATGCCTATGGTCTCGAGATTGTTCTGTCGCTTTGGCCGCCGTCCAAGCTCTCGGACTATCATCAAGCCAGCGAGTTCCGTCGAACCATTCGCGGAGCCGAAGACCTCTCTCGAATGGTCGATGTATTGATCCAGGATTCTCCTGAAGTCGGGACCTTGTTGAGTGAGGGATTGTATCAAGTCTTGGTAAGAAATGCTGGATTTTTTCTCGCAAGCGGCAAGTTCCGCCCTGGCCTCGGCAAGCATCGGCGTGATCGTCGAGAGCAGGTCCTTGGGAAGGTTCGGCGTCGCCAGGGATCTTTCAAGGCCTGCTATCCTATTCTTCAGTTCCTCCGCTCGCTTAGTTTTATTTGCCGCGGTTTTTTGGATAGTCGTATGATATATGAATCCGCGTATCTTCTGCCGCTCCGAGCTTTGCTGCAACATAGCGGCGAGCCTCGCGGTCCCTTGGCGGCTGTCCGTGAAAGAGAGCAGGCGCCTGCCCCGATATGGCTTATCCGCTGGCTTTTCCGCGTCGGAAGCGAACTCCAATAACGCAGGCAGCAATTCCGTGAGGGAGAACTGGACCCCGACTATGGATTTCCTCATCATAGGCGGAGACGCCGACTCTTTGGCCCCGCAGGCAGGGCATGCGATTGCATCGTCCGTCTGTTCATGGGCAAGGACGGTGATCGTATTTGCATTAGGTCCTTCGGCGATCTGCTTGGTAGCCCGGTTGATATGCAGGTGGCCGGTACCTTTCATGGGGCGATTGACAAGGAGCATGGAGAATCTCCTCGCCGGAGGCTTGGGTATTGTTTCCTCGGCTACCTCGGCTTCATCCGCCTCGACTTCGAGCTCGAACTCTTCCTCTTCTACGCCCACGTCAGGATCAAGCAGCACACCTTTTTCTTCTTCAGCCCTGAGATAGACCGTGCCGCAATCATTGCAGGTTACGAGCTCGAATACTGGCGAACCACATTCGCAATGTGATCGCGGTTCAAAGTATACCTTTCCAAAGGGCCAAGCAGGATCGTCCAGGGCTGTCCCGGCCCTCAGCGCGCATGATGGATCGCAGCAAGCCCATATTCCGAAAAGGCTTTGATGGAAAAAATGCCCCCGAAGAGGAAGATACGGAGTTTCGTCCTTGTCCCTTGTCCCGGTCAGGAGATCGAGCCATTCGAGCGCTTGTTGCTGTTGGCTCAGACTCGCGGAGCCCTTCGAATGTCCCAACATTGCGACGATTTCATTCAGCGTGGCCACCGGCGGCTTGTCGGTTCGAGTAAAGAGACCTCGTAGCGATGCGGCAGTCTCGTTGGCGCACAGGCTTCGATATCGATCCGTTGAGACTTCACTCCCTTCGTCAATGGCCAGCAATTCACGGAGACCGAGGGAGTTCGAAGCGCTTTGCGCGATGTCGGGGATATCCCTCTCGCCCGCGATGAGTTGGATTTTCTCCGGCTCGACACCGGCCATGTCGGCCAGGAACTTCCTCAAGCGAGCGCCTATCGGCCCATGAATATCCCCGATCGTCGCGGAGGTAGCGACGAACCTGACATTCGCGGGATCGACCTCGAAGGCATTCATGACGCGCCTGAGCAAGAGCGCCATCTCCGCGGCCTGGGAGCCGATATACGAGTGCGCCTCGTCAAGGACTATCCATTCGAGCTTGCCCTTCGATGCCTCGATGATCGGCGCATCGCTGCTGCGAACGAGCATATACTCTAGCATGGTCGTGTTAGTTACCAGAATCGGAGGGGGATCGTTCCGCAAAGTCCGCCTGTCTTTGACTTCGCTTAAGTCCCGTGGGTCGCGCCCCGCCGGCTCTTTCTCTGGCGTAAGCCCGTTGTAAAGACAGAACCTGATATCGCCCTCGAATTTACCGGTCCATGCCCCAAGACGCTCCCGTTGACTGTTGATCAGGGCATTCAGAGGATACAGGAACAGGGCGCGAACGCCCATGAGGCGCTTGCCCTCGGCTTCTTTAACCCTGATCAGTTGGTCGATTATCGGGACCATGAAGCATTCGGTCTTTCCCGAACCTGTTCCGCTCGTTACTATCAGCGACTTTTTCGGTATAGCCGAAAGGCACTCCCAGGAGGCGACTTGATGGGCATAGGGATGCTGTCGCTTATCGAAACGATACTCCCGGTAATTCGGCGGGGGAGAATCCATCGACTGGACCAACGAAGGGTGGAGCAGCTTCCCGGATAGCTCGGCCAAGGTATACTTGCTTTTCGTCCAGCCAAACACTGCCTCGAAAGTCGGATCGGCCAGAAAGTTGCGCTCACTTCCGAAGGGTCTTGAAAACTGACTCGCTAGATAGCGATTGAGAGGAGCATTCGGAAAACCAAGCCAGCCCAAGGAACTTGTTCTCGACCGCCCGGAAATCGTCGGCATGAATTCCGAAAAAAACTTAGTACGCATTAGTTATCCTCTGTCTGAAATCGACTTTCTAGGTTCGCGAGAGAAACGCTGCGCAAGATGGTTAAGCTGAAAGCATCATCGAACCATTCCGGATCGAATACTTGGACCTGTCTGATTCGCGATACAAGCTCTACTTCCATTTTCCAGCCGAAATCAAGCCGCCCCATGGCGACAAGGGCTAGCACGATGGGAAGATTGATCACACAATTCCGATATAGGGCTTGGTCAAAGTGCAGGAACTCAACGCATTCTCCATTCTTCGCATCTTCAATTTCATTTTGAAAAAGGAAGGTCGGCCATCTTTCATCGCCATTATGACGTCGAAGGAGATGCTGATATGAACATTCCGGTCCAGCAAAAAGTTGTTCCTTCTGAATCTTTCGTATATACGGGTTATCCGACTTTGCCAATTCAGTTCGATTTTCGGGACTAGAGAAAGCAAGCGATCGAGCAATTCTGAGAAGCTGCATGATCGCGGGGCTCCCCAAGCAAAGCTCCTCTATCCTCGTTTTGACATGGAGCTCGAGCACTGGCTCTTGCTCGGAAGGATGCAAGCTCGCGGCCTGCTCCTTGCAGTGCCTAAACGCCTTGACCCATGCATCAAGGGGAACAAGCTCGAAGAGGAATGGCAATTCCTCGGGGAATCTGCTCACGAAGGACTTGGGAATCGCCCCCATTCGAAAGGCAAGCATCGCTATTTCCTGAGGCGATTCCCTGAATCCCCGCCACAAGTCCAGGGCCGGGAGCTGGAGGTGGCCGATTTGATGGAAAATCCACTCGCAGAGCTGCCATGCCTCGTTGGAGTGATCGTCCGTCATTAGCTCGAGAATATCGGCGATCTCCTTGGTGCGAAGAACCGGATTGATAGTACCAAGGGCCTTGGCGAGGCTTCCCTTGGCATTTACCAAGTCCTTAAGGCGAGTCGTTTCCACTGGCCAAAGGACAGGACCGAATTGAAAGACGGATTTCGCATCCGGGTAGATTATCCAGGGTCCCGGCTCCAAGGTATCTACCGGGAATGACCAGTAGCCTGTATGAACGCCCTGAGTTCGAATGGGTTCAAGGAGCAAGGGCTCCGACCCGGTCGAATTTAGGCGGAGCGCGTACACTCCCAGGTTCTCTACCGACTCGAGCTGTAAGTTCGAGAGTAGAAACCATGGAAGGCCGACCTTTCGCTCTTTCTCGAAGATCTCGAAACGATTTGCATACCTGGAAACATCGATATAAGAGGAAGAGCCATCAGGAAGGGAGACCGAGAGCCTCACGCAAGAATCTGGTTTTTCCCCCGACGAGAGCATCCTCTGAATATCCAGCATATAGTCAACTAACCGGATCTCAAGCCTGCGCTGATCACCATGAAAAACGAGACGATGGCTGGCATAGAACTTTTTGCTGGGAGCATTATCTATCATTAGCTTTAGATCGAGGCGCCCCTCGCCGGGGACGGTCGAAAATGCTACTATTCGCGCGCCTATTA
>CAWBCC010000015.1:0-460999 GCA_963787185.1 uncultured bacterium
CAGCATAGTCCGGAACCTGCCATACCATAGCCGCAGGCCTTGGAAAGGGACAAAAAGAAGAGACCTCGCCCTGTCCCTTCCGAATCTCGCCAAGTTCATTACGATGAAATCTCTTTACAAAAATTCAGATTGTCACGGCTTCGATAAATCTTGTCGGCGCACACGACTTCAGGATAGTGTCTTTCTTGTTGAAAAAGGAGAAAACACAATGAACGTCGTTATGACCGGTGGAACGTCGGGAATCGGGAAGTTTGCGTTGGCCTCCCTGATAAACGAAGGCGCGAGGATCTTGTTAGGGGCAAGGCGATCGGGTCCCGAAAACGTCGAAACGATCGATCTCAATTTAACTCTGCTCTCGTCAGTAAAGGAATTCGCAGCGGTCGTCCACGACCGTTTGAACGGTGTTGGTATCGACGCGCTCGTGTTGAACGCGGGAGTACAATCAAGAAACATAGATGAAAGAACTGTCGATGGATTCGAGACTACCTTCGCGGTGAATCATCTAGCACACTATTTGCTTTTGAGATTACTCGAACCGGATCTGGCGAAGGGCGCTGTTGTCGTGTTGACGACCAGCGGGACACATGATCCCAAGGAAAAAACTCTTGTACCGCCGCCGCGCCATGCCAACGCCCTTTACCTCGCATATCCCGAAACCGACCCTGAACGGGACCAGTCTCCCGTCGTAGCCGCAGGACGAGCATATTCGTCTTCGAAGCTTTGTGATCTGCTTACCGCGCGGGCATTCGCGATGCGTCCCGAAACTCTAGCGAGAGCGATCACGGTCATAGCCTTTGACCCGGGGCCGACTCCGGGGACCGGACTTCTACGGAACGGAGGCCCCGTTCTCGCAGTCATCTGGCGCTCATTCGGTTTCCTTCTGCGCCCAATGTTTTCGGGTTCGAATAGTCCCAAAACCGCGGGTGGCGTCTTAAGCGATCTCGCCCGCGGTACATTAGCGCGACCGGCAGGTCGGCTTTATGCTGCCCTTCGCGGCGGCCATATAACTTGGCCCGAACCATCGCTACTCGCCCGCCGTGATGAGGTGGCGGAGGCCCTATGGATCGATAGTGCCAAACTAGTTGGGCTTTGAGTCCCGAGAAATGGTTTAAATTGGTGACAAGGGGGGCTTGAGACTGTCGATTTTATGGCCCCTGGGAATTTACGGATTGCTCGGGAGGGCATATACTGAATTATGCCTAGATTCAAAGATGTAGACACTTCCCAGGGCTTCTTCCTCCCCGTTTCAGAGCGCGAAGGGCTGCCTAATCTTCCTTGAAACGCAATAAAGGGGTCGCAACAAGGGGTTCGGAACATGAATTTGCGAGAGAAGATTTCCCTGCAATTTGGAAATCCACATGGAGTCCTGGGAAATCTGGGATGAAACCTGTACCCATTGTTTGCGTCATAGGAACCAACATGCCATGAGGCATTCGGACAGACGATTGAAAGGCGGAAATGATCAAAAGGCTTCCACCGCGCTGGTGATTCAAGTCCTCGAAGACGAGAGCGGCAATGCCATGCGCATTGCAAACCGCCTCCGGTACCTGTTCTTGCTCATGCTGAGCGTGGTCATGGTTGCCTTCAGGAACGACAGGACCTTTCTCCCATCGGCCGTAGCCCTCTTGTTCTTCTGGGCGGCCGCCGTCGCGAATACGATCGTATTGAGACATTCCACACCGAGGCTGTGCCTCGCTTTCAATTACTTCATAGCGATCCTGGATTGCATGATAATCTTCGTGATGATTGTCGTACAAGCGGGACTATCCAGCGGCCATGCCGATTTCGTGCTCGCCCTCAAGAACGAAAACTACTGGCTTCTTCTGTTCCCCCTGATCATGCAGGTCTTGCAGTTGCGGATAAAGCCCGTTGTCGTGACGCTGACCATGATGTTGGCCATTCAGTACTCACTGGTCATCCTGGCCCTGAGCAACCATGCCATGCTGACGACGAATTTTCAGGAAGCCCGCATGGGAGCGAAAATCTATTTGATGGATGCGCTTCTGAAGCGGCCCGTGATAGTCCTGGTAGCCGGATTGGCCATCGTATACAGCATCTATCGGTCCGTATCGATGGTTCGCAGAATCGGCGAGGCGCAACAGCGGAACGCGGCCTTGTCGCGCTATTTTTCGCCCGAAGTCGTCAAGGCGATCACATCCGATCCGGAGGTCCTCCGGCGAGGGCAGCGGCAGAAAGTCACCATATTGTTCACGGATATTCGGGATTTTACACGCCTTTCGGAATCGGTCAGCCCCGATGAGTTGGTGCTTTTCCTTGCCGAGTTTCGTGAACAAATGGCAAAAGTGATATTTGAAAAAGGCGGTTCAATCGACAAGTTCATCGGCGACGCGATAATGGCCACGTTTGGGACACCCAAACCCTCTGCCACGGCCGGCCTTGATAGTCAAAATGCCGTCATGGCAGCTTTGCGAATGCGAGAAACCCTCAAGCTCCTGAATGAGCAACGGCTATCGGCGAATCTCGAGCCCATCGCGATGGGAATGGGAATTCATACGGGCGAAGTCATAGCCGGCAGCATCGGGAAAGGTAACCTGCTCGAGTATTCGGTGATCGGTGACGCTGTCAACACCGCCTCGAGAATCGAGAATTTATGCAAAAGCCATTCGGCAAACCTCATCATCTCTCGCGCAATTTACGATGAACTGGATGATGTCATGCGATCCTCGCTATCTGTACGCGAACTTCCTCCGACACAGTTGAGAGGGAAAAATCAGCCGCTTGGTTTACTGGCAGTCGAATGATCCCGAAGATGCGCGTTACCCGTTTTCGTTAGGCCTCCACATGACCAGAGGAGCGATTGACTGCCCATCCCCGCGATGCGATCATGGGTATCCATGGCGTATACCCCCTATGTGTGGTCGCTTTTCGCGGCCGCCGTCCTCTGCGCGAGCATAGCGCTGTATGCGAGCAGGTACCCCGAGGCGCCCGCCGTCCTGCCCTTCGTGCGGATGATGTGGCTCGGGGTCGCCTGGACCATGATCTACGCCCTCTCGATCCTCACGGTATGGTATCCGGCTCGGATTGTCCTCTCCATGCTGTTCTACGTGCCGAGCCGCCTCATTCCTCCGGCCGTCTTGGCTTTCGCCATCGAGTACACGGGCCACGAGAAGTGGCTGAGCCGCCGCAACGTGGCGATCGGCCTCGCCATCCCGCTCCTGGCGATCGCGGCTTCCCTGACGAGCCCCTGGCACCATCTGTTCCGCTACGATTTCCGGCTGGACACTTCGTATCACATTGCGGTCCTGCACTACCGGGCCGGAATCGTCTACATCGTGAGCAGCGTGTACCAGAGCCTCATGGTGCTGGCGGCCCTGGGACTTTTCCTGGCCTCGCTGCGGGACCGCGCGCTGCAGGCCAAGAACACCCTCCTCCTCTTCATCGGAATCTTCGTGCCGATCCTGGTCGAGACTCTGTTCGATCTCGGCATTGCCCCCATCCGGGGCTACAATTTCGCACCCAGCGCGATCGTCGTCGCCGGAGGAACCTACCTGCTGGCTCTGATGCGGTACCGACTCTTCAGTTTCGCCCGTATCGCCCGCTCCACGGTCTTCGACAACATCGCCGATATCGCCCTCGTGGTCGACACCCACTCCAGGATCATAGACTTCAACGGCGCCGCCCGGGAAAGCCTCCGTCTCGATCCGAAACGTTCGGGGGGCATGGGCCTCGATGGACTGACTCCGGAGTGGCGGGTTTTGTTCGAATCGATCGGTCGCACCTCCGAATCCGACGAACGCAGGGAAGTGTCGATGACCGGCGACCGGGGGCTCGGGACCTTCGATCTTTCGGTTTCGCGAATCAAGGATTTCCGGGGCAAGGTCGTCGGATACCTGTTCCTGCTCCACGACATCACCGAGCTGCGGGCTTCCGAGGAGCGCGTCCGGCAATTGCTGAAAGAGAAGGAACTGCTGCTCCGGGAAGTCCACCACCGCATCAAGAACAACATGAGCGTGATCTCGAGTCTTCTCTCCCTGCAGTCGGAAACCGTGTCCGACGGCAGCGCCCGGTGCGCGCTCCTGGACGCCCGGAGCCGGGTCCACAGCATGATGGTGCTGTACGACAGATTGTACCGATCCGATGGGCTGGGCGAGTTGTCCATCGCGAACTATCTGTCCTCGCTGATCGCCCAGGTCATGAGCACGATTCAGGTTTCGCGCAACGTCGAAATCAGGACGGATATCGACGACATCGTCGTGGGAGCCCGCACTTTGTTCTCGCTCGGCATCATCGTCAACGAGCTTCTCACCAATGCCGTCAAGCACGCCTTCCCCGAGGGAGCCCGAGGCATCGTCACCGTCGGGGTCAAGTGCCGGAAGGAGAAGATTCTCATGTGGGTCGAGGACGACGGAGGACGCTTCCCCGAAGACAAGTCCGGCGCCCTGGCGCGGGGCTTCGGCCTCCAGATCGTTCAACTGATGGCCCGGCAGATCACCGCCGATTTTTCCGTCGAGGCGGGAGCGCACACCAAATTCTGCATCGAGTTCGAGCCGTGAGGGCGACTCTCCCGGTACCGATGCGATCAATGATCTCCCGGGCTGAAGGAATAGCGCGGACTACCGCAAGGGGTAGCGTGAATCGAGATAGTCCTCCTGCTGTTTCGCCCGAGCGGCTGCCTCTTTGGGGACAAAGAAGACGTAGTCTCTGAACTCTAAGTTGGGATTCTTGTCGTTGTAGGGATAGGCCTCGTTGGCATTTGTGTGACAGGTGACGCAGAAGTTCCCCGTGAAGATCTGCTCCTTCCCGTCGGGCAGGTTCCTCGTGATCCAGAGCCATCCGCCTTGTGACCGCGGATCGTCGGGTGCCTTGACCATGATGGTGAGTTGTACCGGGCGTTCACCGGGGGTAGGCTTGGACGAAGGGTAGACTTCCTTTACGATGACCGTGCCTTCGGGGAAGTCCCAATGAAGCTTGCCCCTTTCCAGTGTCGGCACGACGGAGAAGCCGATGGCGTTCATCCGCGGAATGCGAAAGCGATCCATATGACCGGGAATCGGATAGTCGAGCACGATGTCGGTCGTCTTTTTCCACGTCGGATAGTCCGGGGTGGCATAGATCCTTTCCTCTTTCTTCACGCATGAGCCGAGGAGGCTCACGATCAGAAGTAAAAATAGAAGGGTCGCCGGCATGGCCGTGCCTGCGCTTAAAGGCGTTTCACTCATGGATTTCTCGCTACCGATGCACTGCTCTTCGTCATGCCGTCGTACCGTCATCTTCTCCGACCTCTTGCCGGGGTATCCCGGCTTCACCCTGCAGGATCCAAACCCTTTGCGGCTCCGCCTTGCCCTTCAGCTTGGCGGCGTAAGGACCGGCGAAGGCGAAAGCGGGTACTGCCGAATTTCTCACGGCGGTACTCGTGAGGGTCTGTCCGCCTTTCGCCAACGAACACAGGCGGCTCGCCGTATTTACCGTATCGCCTATCACGGTAAAGTCGGCTCTCCTTTCCGAGCCGACCATGCCATGTACCACCATGCCTTCGGTGATGCCGAGCCCTATGGTGAGGCTCTCGAATTCCTCGGCTTTATCGGCGCAGAGCTTGACGATTGCGAGAGCACTCCGACAGGCGTCTCGCACCCCGTCGTTGCCGGTGAAGACGGCGACAATCTCGTCGCCGACGAATTTGTCGATATCGCCTCCGTTATCGTGGATGATGCGCGCTTGCTGGTCCAGAATGCGGTTGAGCACGACCACTACTTGTTCCGGTCCGTGCGCCTCGGTGTAGGCCGTGAATCCTCGCACATCCGTGAAAAGGAGAACTCGCTTGACGCGCTTGGGCTCCTGACCCGCCTTCAATGATCCGATGGTTCCCGCGGACACATACTTGGTCAGCTCGAAGCGTTCATGGAGTCCTTCGACCATCGTATTCACCGTTCGCCCGAGATCGCCTATCTCGTCGTTGCTTCGCGGGTTCACTCTCCCCTCGAAGTTCCCCGCCGAGACGGCAATGCAGAGCCTGGCGATCGATTGAACGGGATCGAGAACGACGCGACGCATGAAGAAGCCGATCACGAGCGCGAGAAGTCCGACCACGAGCACGAACCCTCCCCCGGTTCCCGCGAGGATGAAGCCCGTCGTTCGCACATCGTCGGTGACATCGGTGCGAATATCGATTACCCCCCGGACCGTATGATCGCCTCCATGACAGACCGTACACTTGGGAAGATTGATGAGGGGCCGATAGGCATGGAAAAAATCCCGCGATCCTGCGTCGTCGCGGAAGAACAACTCGTTCGGCGGAATCTCGACCGCCTCCGCGAATCGCTTGGGTGGAGTCGCCGCGACGTCGGTCGGCCGATCCTGGAGCCGGAATCTCCTCTGTTTCAGGTTCGAATCCACCGTCTCGATCGTTTTGTTGTCGGAAAAGGCAAGGGTGCCGTCGCGGCGATAGAGCGTAATCAGGGTTCCCGGCGTTCGGATCGAAACGTTCGCGAGCATCGTGACGGCAAGAGGCGCCTGCCCGGGGATCATGACGCTTTCGATGGACGTAAAGAGGATGTTCGCGTTCTCGAAAACGCCTTGTTGGGTTTTTCGGTTATAGGTGGCGACCATGGCGGTGGCTACGGCGCTCAATGCGGTGCCGATCCCGATCGCGAGGGCGATGATGATGATGAGGTCGACCTTGGACGTCAGAGACAATGTGCGCCGGCTAGCCATGACCACAACCATAATTCAGTATAAGCCGCACGGCAATAGCGAAAAGCCGGCCGCGAGTGGCAGCATATCGCCGCATGGCCTCGGTCAACGCCACTTCTCCAGCTTTCCGATTATGGCGAGCTCTTCCTCTTCGGACTCGGTTCCGATGCAGAGGTAGATGCCCCGTGGCCGGACCTCTTTCATGAAGGGGTCGAGCTCCGCAGTCTTGAGGTCGACGACGACACCCTTTCCCTTAGCCTGGATCTTCCTGATCATGGGTACCCACTGCATGATGGGTTCGTCGTCGCCCACGCCCTGGACCCACTGGTAGCCCTGGACACCGGGCAGTTCGAGAAGCCTTTCGAGGTGCCGCCCCACGCCTTTGCCGTCGATATGGAACACATTGTGCGACATCATTTTGCACTCCCGCTCGAGCTCGGGAAACACGAATTTCTCGAAGTGCTCGGGCGAGAGCATCGAGGAGAAATCGCAGCTCGGTATGTGCATCTTCCCCGGCGCAGGTATGCCCATCCAGGTCACCGAGGGCTGCCTCGCGGCCTTGAGGACGGCGTCGAAACGATCGTAGATGGGACCGAAGTCCCGGGCGGCGAGGTCGAGGAGCTTTAGCGCGAAGTCCGGGTCGTCGTAGAGGTCGAGGCAGAAGGTTTCCTGCCCGCGCCAGGCCACGGCCGTGTCGATGCCCGGATGGAGGTCGGTGTAGCCGACGAGAAAACGACCGGGCGCCAGCTTCAGCGCGGCTCGGGTCAGGGACTCGAGGGTGCGCATGTAATCGCAATCGGGATCGAAACGCAAGGCCGCGAGGTCCGGCTTTTCCCTCACGCAGTGGACGGCCCAGGATGTCGCCTCGCCGTAGACGAGCGGACAACCGTAGAAGGCCGCATAGACATCGGGGCCGAGATTCGGCCAGAAGACGGGAAAGGTTTCGGCGTTGAAACGCCGCCCTTCGATGGAGGCGGCGAAGGTCTCGACTTGGTACTCGACATCGAACCAGCGTCTTCGCAGGGCCGCCTCGTCGAGGCCGCCGGCCTGCACCTCGAATTCGGCGTTGTGTCGGGTGAATCGCACCGGTGGGCGGTCGAGCAACTTCCCATCGAACCAGGCCAGCACGCGTTCCATCGCCCGATCGAAGCCGGGCATCGTCTCGAGTTCGCCGTCCACGCTCACCTGGAGTACTCCCTCGTCCTGATTTCGTCGACCATGGCGTCGAAATTCTCCAGGGGCGTGTCCAGCTGCACGTGATGGGTCGGCCCGATGACGAGGCCACCCTTGGCGCCGAGGGTCTCGAGGCGCAGTCTGACCTCACGGCGGACATCTTCGGGGCTTCCGAAAGGGAGGGTGTGCTGCTCGTCCATCGAACCCCAGAAGCACAGCCGGTCGCCGTACTGGCGCTTGAGTGTCGCCGGGTTCATGCTGGCGGGCTGGACCGGATTGAGGACGTCGAGGCCGATCTCGATGAGCTCGGGAATTATAGCCTGGACGTTGCCGTCCGAATGGTAGGCGATCTTGATGTCGGGCTTGATCGCCTTCACCTCGGAGATGAACCGCGCCATGCGCGGCTTGAGGAAACGCCGCCACATATCGGGCGACATCAACATGCCGTTCTGCGTGCCGACGTCGTCGCCCGTCCAGATCATATCGACGCCCATTTCCGCGAGTCGCTTCGCCGCAGTCAGATGATAGTTGAAAGGGATGTCGAGAATTGCGTCGGCAAGCTCCGGGTCGGCGAGCATGTCCATCAGCAGGGTCTCCAATCCCCTGAGAGCCCAGGCCGCCTCGAAGATCGTCGTCACGGTGGCGCCGACGATCCAGTACTCTTTCCCGAAGCGCGCGAGGAGGTTTGCGGTGTCCCGGTACAGCTCCGGACGATGGGGGTCGGGAACCTTGTACGAGACGACGGCGGCTTCGTCGGCGAGAGGATGGCCGCAAATTTCCGTATAGTGTCCGACGCCGAAGGGAGTCCGGTATTCGGTAGAATGCCATCCGATGCCCCATTCGTCCGTATAGTCATCGCCCGCGTAGTATGAATTGGCCCAGCCCACCGAGCTCAGGAGCATGTCCTCGTCCAGGCCGATCTCGAGATCGTACGTGTTGCCTCCCCCGTGGGGATTGTGCGCCTTGCCGGACTGTTGCCCGATTCTCGCGCGGAGTCGCGCGGCGAACTCGGGGGTGAAACTGATCTGCATGGGACAGCGGTCGGGTGCCTCGTGATGGAGGGCGCTGGCGACACGGTCGCGGTGTTTCATTTGCATGGTTCAAGTCCTTTCGTTAGTGCTGCATTCGAGATACCGATCGAGACGTCCCTCAATAGACGAAGTTTCCTCTCTCGTCCATTCCGGCCGGCGCCCGCCCGGCCGCCAGCGCGATCGCCAGGTGCCACTCGAAGCGGGACTTCGGGGGAAGGACGCTGCCCATCGCCCACATCTTCGCGAAGTCCGTGCGGTCCATCGCGCCGGTCGCCGGTTCGGGCGCGATGTTGTATTGCCCCGCGTAGCCCCCCTCGTTCAGCCACATTCCGAGGTAGGGAACCTTCTCCTTCGGAAATGAGAGTCCGACGGTCAGGGCGCTTCGATCGTCTCGGAGCATGCACCAGCCCTCGGTAACCCTGTCCGCGAACCAGTATTTCTGGTAACCGACCCCGTTGCGGGCGGGAACTTCGTCGAGCCGGATCGCACCGCCTCCGGACCTCCTCGCGTTCGGGAAATCCAGGCCGATGCCGTAGCCGCCCAGGGTAGGGCCGGGCACGGCGTTGATCGCCCTGTCCATGCCTCGGGGAACGATGAAGCGCATGCCCTCGCTGGCGTTGAAGAGGGGATGGGCCGCCCAGATGTAATCCATCGCAAAATCCGACAGATTCGTCGCCGCATAACGCATGACCAGGCTCGAGCCCTCGAGGGTCACGGTCTTCTCGAGATGATAGGGGAATCTGGGGCCATGGACGCCGAAGGTCGCCGATCCGCCTTCGATCTGCGTCTCCCAGGGGATCGTCCAGACCTCGCCGTGATCGGGCATCTCCGTTCCGGCCCAAGGCGGATCCTCGCAGAAGCATCGGGAGACCGTCGGGAACATCTCGTCGAACCCGGCGAACTCGCCGTTCCCGTAGGAATCCCCGTAGGCGGTGGGCCGGAAACGCGGCTCGGGATTCTGCCAGAGCGTCTCGATCCCGAGCCCTTTGTGGAAGAGCGAGACCGTCTTCGCGCCCCAGTCGGGCAGGACTGCGGCGCGCACCGATTCGTTCTCGAGGATGATCGCTTTTTGGTCCTTGAACGCGCCGCGAGAGATGACACCCATGATTACCTCCTTGCGGGCCCGCCGACTCGCGAAGCCCGCGCCTCCTCAGGCCGAGTCTCTCATGACCTCCGCCTGAACCCTGCTGCGAAGCTTCCCCTTGATCTCGTGCCGGCGGGCGACTATCCTCTCGACGTCGATGGGATTGTCGCCGTATTCATGAACGGTGCGGTACAAGGTCTCGGTGTTCTCGAGGGGGATGAGATCGTGGATCTCGCTCGAGGAACCGATGAAGATGACGCCGTCCGGGCCGATGCGCTCCAGGAGCTCGAGGGTCTCGTCTTCGACGTCATAGACGTTCCCGTGCGGGAGGGTCACCTCGCAGCACACGTTTCCGAAGAGGAATCTCTCGGGCCATGCGGCATGGATGTCGAAGATGCTGTTGCAGCCGTTGCGCTCGATGGGGTTGAGCCCGTCCGCCCCGAGCGTCTCGAAGATGATCGGAAGCGCGGCCCCGTAGTGCCCGTCGGTATGATAGAGGAATTTCATGCCTTTCTCGTGGATCGGATCCATTATCCAATGCCAGCGGGGCACTCCCTCCTCCAAGATGAACTGGGGACTGAATATCGATCCGCCTGAGCCGCAGATGTCCTCGCCCATGAACATCAGCGGAGAGGTGGGATACTCGGAATAGATCTGCGCTATATAGGCCGAAAATTTCCCCGTGCAGTCCATCACATGGGAGACGATCTCCGGGGCGTCGTAGATGGCCTCGCAGAAGAGTTCCATGTCCATGTACGAATAGGCGTCGGTGATCGGCCCCTCGACCGCGCCGACCCATGCGATATCGTAATGCTGACAGACTTCCTTCATGTACTTGATGTACGGGACGAACCACTCGCGGACTTCGTCGAGCTTGGGGGGATTCGGCATGTGTTTTTCAAGCTCCCTGAGGTTGGAGAAGGGGCGCTTCGATATCCAGGCGGTTCCTCCCTTCTGGTCGACCTTCCAGTCGTCGCGGTCCACGCCGAAAAAGCGGATCCAATTGTCGATCTTGGCGCCCATCCAGTGGTTGACCGGATCGTAGGCGTAGCGGGTCATGTCGAGCCCGACGGAGCGGAAGGACCGCATGTTCAGCTCCACCATCTCCTCGAAACCGTATTTCCGCGAGGGATCATACCCCCCGTGACGCATCAGGAGTTCCTCGTTGTCGACAAAGTCGTAGGTCAGCACGCGGTCGACGGGCTTTCGCTCGAGGACGCGCGTAAAGCGTTCCAGGTTCTTCATGTTCCCTCCCGGGTTCAATTCTTGCGAAGCTGGTCGAAATAGACGGCCAGAAGGAGGACGAGGCCGGTCGCGATCCACTGGATGTACGAAGGCATGCCCACCATGATGAGGCCGGACTGGAGCACTCCGACGATGGCGACGCCGACAAGGCTGCCCCAAACCACCCCCTCGCCGCCCGCGATGGAGATGCCTCCCAGCACGCAGGCCGCGATGGAGTTGATCGGGTACTGCGAGCCCGCGTCGACTTGAGCCGAACCGAGGCGCGAGGCGAGCACGATGCCGCCGAACCCGGAGAGCAGGCCGCTCACGGTGTAGACGAGGATGCGGATGCGGTCGACGTTGATGCCCGAGAGCCTGGCGGCCTCCGGATTGCCGCCGATGCTGTAGACATAGCGGCCGAACACCGAGAATTTCAGGATCAGGTAGAAAACCGCGTACAGGACGATCAGGATGATCACGGGAAGAGGCATGCCGAACACCCGCGTCGTGCCGAGGAAGCGGAAGCTCGGCAGGTTGATGCCGATCGCGAAGCCCCCGCTCACGAGATAGACCACCCCCGAGAGAATCGTCATCATGCTGAGGGTGGTTATGAGGGCGTTGATTTTCGCCTTGGCTATCAGTATCCCGTTGACGAGCCCGATAAACGCGCCGGTCGCCAGGCCGACGAAGAACCACAACCCGTAGTCGTTGTATTGTTTCGTCAGCAGGCCCACGATCATGCCGGAGAGTCCCGCGATTCCTCCGACCGAGAGGTCGAAGGCCCCCGTGAGGAGGATGAGCGTCTGCCCGATGCATACTATCCCGATCACGGAGATGGTCAGGCCGATGGCGAACATGTTGCGCGCGTTCATGAAGTACGGTGACGTGAGGGAGAAGACGGCGAGGAGCGCGAGGAGCACGATGAACATTCGCGTCTGGCCGAGGATGTCGCCCAGGCGATGCCGACGCGGGGCGCTACCGTCGATGGTCGATCGAATCTCTATTGCACTCATTCTGCGCGAGCCTCCACCTTTCCGATTGCGTGCATTATGACCTCTTCCTCGGTCAGTCCCCTGTTTTCCTCGAAGCGCCTGACGATACTCCCGCCGCGGAACACGCAGATCCGGTCGCATATATTGATGATTTCAGGCAATTCGGACGAAATTATCAGGATCGCCTTTCCCTCGTCTGCCAGATCCCTGAGGAGGCTGTATATCTCCGTCTTGGCACCGACATCGACCCCGTGGGTCGGCTCGTCGAAGATGATGATGTCGGAGCGCGACGCCAGCCACTTCGCGATCGAGACTTTCTGCTGATTGCCTCCGCTCAGCGTTTTCACCTTGGCTTTCCCGGAGGGAGCCTTGATCCTCAGGCTCTCGATATACTCCGCGACCACCGGATTCTCCGCCGATCCGCGGATGAAGCCCATCCGAGAAAGCCGCTTCACGAAGGGGAGCGTGATGTTGTTCCGGATGGACGCGCCGAGGATCACGCCCTGAGCTATCCTATTTTCCGGCACGAGGCCGATGCCCAGATTCACCGCTTCGAGGGGAGTCGATATCCGGACCTTCTTCCCCCTGACGAAGATTTCGCCCCTCTCCGGCGGCGTTACGCCGAAGATCGTCATGGCCGTCTCCGTCCGTCCCGAGCCCACCATGCCGAAGAAACCCAGTATCTCGCCGGCGCGGAGCTGGAAACTGACGTCCCCGACGCTCTTCCCGTTCTCCAGGTGCCGCACCTCGAGAAGAGTCTCTCCCGTTCCCTGAGCCTTGCCGCGCCGGGCGGTCGTATCCAGCTCCCGGCCGACCATCAGGTTGATGACATCGGGCTTGGTGACCTCGGCGATCTCCTTCGTGTCCACGAAGCGGCCATCCTTGAATACCGTTACGCGGTCGGCTATCCGGAAGATTTCGTCGAGCCGGTGGCTGACGTAGATGATGGAAATTCCCTGAGCCTTCAGCTTGGCGATGAGCTCGAAGAGCTCCCTCGTCTCCTCGTCCGACAGCGCCGCCGTGGGTTCGTCGAAGGCGACGATCCGCGTCCGGAAGACGAGTGCCTTGAGTATCTCGATGAGCTGTCGATGGCCGGTGCCGAGAGACTCGACCTTGGCGTCGAGGAATCCCTCCATGGCGAAGGTCGCCGCCACCTCCCTCGCGCGCCGCCGCAATTCCCGCCAGCTCACCAGGCCGATCCGGCCGCGAGGATACATGCCCATGAAGATGTTCTCCGAAACGGTCAACTTGGGCGCGAGCTGGACGTCCTGCGGTACGATTCCGATGCCGCTCATCCGTGCCTGCATGTTGTCGCGGAAGTCGACATTCTTCCCGTCGAATTCGATCGTGCCCTCGTCCCGCTTGTAGACCCCGCAGATGATCTTGATGAGGGTCGACTTTCCGGCGCCGTTCTCGCCGACGAGGGCGTGCACCTCGCCGCGGCGGAGCTCGAAATGCACCCTGTCGAGCGCCTGCACTCCACCAAATCTTTTGCTCACGTTCATCGCTTCGAGCACGACGCCTTCCTGCATTGTCTCCCGCTCCCATACCCGACGCATCTCGCCGACCGGGCATACCGCCGGGGGCGGCGTTTCTTCCCGCATCGCCCCCGGGGAAATTCCACCCGCTCCGCGGGCGATCGATCAGAACGACCAGTTGAAGTTTTTGTAATTGTCTTTCGTGACTACGTCGCCCGCCACGAGGGTCAGGGCCGGCATCGGCGTATTCTTGGTCAGGTAGTTGTAAAGGATACGCACTGCGTTCTGACCTTCCTTGTAGGGTTGCAACTTCGTGACGATGTAGCTGTCGTGGGACTTCTGGAATTCCTCATAGGAGGTCTTGTAGCCGCCGAGGCCGCAAGAAAGGACGCTTTTGAGATCGAAGCCGTTCTCCTCGAAGATCCTGAGGGGCGCGAGAGCGCAGTCGTCGTTGATGCCGGTGACGATCCAGTTCGTCACCTCGGGGTGCGAGGCCAGGATGGCCTGGGCAACGGGGAGGTCCTCCTCGAACATGCCGGTCTTGGAGTCCTGCACAATGAAGTCCGAGTCCTTCAGCTGCGGAAGGTCCTGCATAAGAGCCTTCTTGTACCCGACCGTCCGATCGTGGACCACCGAGAGGAAGGACATGTCGATCTGCATCACCTTCACGACATGGCCGGGACCGAAGAAACCGCGCTCCTTCGCGAGCTTGGCGAGCGCATGGCCGCCCATGATGCCCGTGTCGACCGTGGGCAGGCCCACATGGGGATTCTGCACGCCGTTGCTGTCGGCGATCGTGTCGTCGATGGTGATAATCGGGATCTTGGCCTCGCGCGCCTTGTCGATCACCGTCGGTCCGAGGGTCTGGTGGGTCACGACGATCATGAGGGCGTTGGCGCCCTGGCCGATCACATTATCCACGGCCTGCATGCAGGCCTCGTCCTGAAGGTTCGCGTCGACGCCGATGTAGTCGATTCCAAGTTCCTTGCATTCCGCCTTGATCCCGTTCTCCTCCTCGATGAACCAAGGATGCGTGAGCATCTTGCACACGTAGGCGAATTTCAGCTTCTGCTGCTGCGCCGCGAGGTTGGGAATCGTCATCGCCGACATGACCAGGACCGAGAACGCGAAGATCATTGCCTTTCCAAGTTTCATGCATCTCCCTCCATCCGGATTTGACGTTGAATTGCGATCACGTTCCCGCGCTTCCGCCCGGGCCACCTCCTTCGGCGATCAATCGAAATAGAGCATTCGCAGATAGTATTGTTTCTCCGCGAGTTCCTTTCCGATATCCGCCCCTTCGAATAGGATCTTCTTCACCGCGTCCACGCAAAGCTGCATCGCCTTCTCGAACATGGGGTTTTGCGCGTTAAGGCACTGGGCGTGCCGCAGTTGCTCGCGGAAGGTGGAGAAGAAATCGCCCGAGAACTCGGGCGCGGCCAAAATCTGCCTCGCCGCGGGGAGTATCCCGACCTGTGAGCAGTACCATCCGGCGAGCTCGCCGTCATTGGTCAGGGCTTCCACGAAGCGCGCGGCGTAAAGTTTGTTGGTGCTCTGGGAGGAAATGGCGAGGGAATGATTGTACATGAAGGATCTCGAATCGGAACTCGCCAGGACTGGGTTGAGCAGCACCTGAAAGTTCTCCTCAAAGGGTTTCCCCGTCGCCTCTTCCATGATGTACTTGATCCAGGGCCCGTCGAAGAAAAAGCCGATGCGGTTCTCGGAGAAACGCTTGCGGATTGTCCAGATGTCGGAGGCGAACACACTGTTGGTCGAGACGAACTCCCGCAGCCAGGCGAATCCGGCGTTGTTCTCCTTCGAATCGAAGCGAAGGTTTCCCTGCGCGTCGATGAATTCCCCGTTGAAGGCCTGGAGAAAAGGGTAGATGTTGAGGTAGTCGGTCTCGAGGCCGGGCTGGTACCATAATCCGAAAGCCACCGGAGCGTCGTCCCTTTCGATGGCTCCGATTTTCCGGCAGCATTCCAGGAATTCGACGAAGCTCATGGGCGACCGCGGCTCCTCGATACCCGCCTCCCTCAACACCCTGCGGTTGGCGATGAGCGAGAGGGGGCTCAGGCCCCAGGCCACCGAGTAGATTCTGTCCTGGTAGGTACCCCCGAAAAGGTCCTGAACCGGCAGTCGGGAGGAGATGTTCTCGGGGTTGAGGAGCTCGTCCAGAGGATGAAGGGCTCCTGCGGAGGCAAAGTAGCTGGTCCAATGCGAGACGACCTGGGCGACGTCGGGCGCCCTCCCGCTTGAAATCAGGCGCGTGAGGGTCGTGCGGGTCTCGGGATAGGTGCAGGGAATGACATCGATCGTGATGGGTGGATATTTTGCCTCGAACCGGGATACGAGTTCGTTCAGGATCTCCTCCCCGCGAGGCGTCTCTCCCATCCAGCTGAGGAAGGAGATACCGATCTTCTCGTCCGAGACGAAGGTCCCCTTCCCCTGCCTCTTCACCAGAACCCCGTCTGCCACGAGGAGCGACAGGGCCTGGCGAATCGTGGAGACGCTGGTGCCGAAATCCGACGCCAGTCTCGACTCGCTGGGCAAGAGCTCGCCGGGCGGATACCGTCCGTCGACGATCCTCTTGAACAGGACATCGCGGACTTGGAGATATAGAGGATTGTAATTCAGCCTTCCTTCTTCCACTGCGCTACCCCATTGCCGCGACTGACTGCTTGTCTTTCGCATCTCACTCATTCGAATGAGTGAGATGATCATCGAGGTTTTCACAGCTGTCAACCAGAAAAAGACAAAATTTTGCAATTAATGGCTATTCCGAATATCTCACACATCCACGCTACTGGCAGAGGGTAGATGGCCTTTGGCTGAGGAAGGAGAATATGACGCTTTTTTAGGCATGATGCGCGATAAATCAATAGGTCTTCGGCCAAGAAGGCATCAAGGCCAGCGAGAAACTGCAGCCACGGGGTATCCCGTCGACCGAGGATGAGATAGTCCAGACGGGTTGGCCCGAATATATGAAGGCGATTTTCTTGAATGTTCGTACGGATCCGCCCCAAGAGGAATTATCATCAGGCGGTGGAACGTCTCGATAAGATCGTCATGACGATGCCGGTCAATCATGTAATCGACTGCGATATCAAAGGATTCTTGGATTGATGTTCATACTGCACCTCCGTTTATGGAATCGAGTCAAAGAAGGTCATGGGCGATTCTAAAACCCTTATACGCAATCCTTTACGTCTTCCCTTGGCAACGTGTATTGCTTCGAGTTCCCCTCGCTTTACACGCTGCAACACCGTCTGACGAGAGACCCCAAGCTTGCGCATCGCGTCTACAATCGGCATATAGCCTTCCAGCGCTTCTTCGACGAAGCGGGCTCGAAGAGCCTCGGTTATCCTGATCCGCCAGGGCGCGCCTGTAGTGATTTGCTCCCCAATAATTATCCCGTCATTTAGACATCGATGCAACGTAGACGGCGCGACGCCTAGGATTTTTGCAGCTTCCCTGACCGTGCAAAGCTGTCCTTCGGACGATGCTTCCTTACGTTCATGGCGAGGAAGCTTCCAGTGATAGCGGAGACCATTCACGCTCGTTGCGGTGAACCGCTCGCCGCGAGCAGACAGTCGGCCTTGTCGATCTAAACAACGCACCGGCTAAAGCCGGTGGGTTTCTGGACGACTAAAGTCGTTTTATTTCGGCTAAAGCCGACTTAAAGACCAGCGGTTTATAACCACCTTAAGTTCACGACTGAAACTCGTCTGTTACCTGGAAGTTATCCTTCCCATCTTCCATCTTCTGATTCTCTATGTAGGCTCGTATCGTTTCTTCTGTCACGCTTCCCACCGTTGAGCAGAAGTATCCCCTTCCCCACATATGCTGTCCCCAGTATCGTTTTTGTAGATGGGGAAACTCTTCTTGTATCAGCCTCGATGATCTCCCTTTGATGTATTGTACCAATTTCGACGGCGCCATCGTGGGAGGACACGATACCAAGATATGCACATGATCTTTTCCTATACTTCCTTGGATTATTGTCACATCTCGACTCATACACGTCTGCCGTATTAGTTCCCTCGCTCTCAGCGCCACTTCTCCACGTAGTATCTGATATCGATATTTTGTTACCCATATCATGTGGTATTTGATATCGTAGACTGAATGCGCTCCGTGTTGGTATTCCATACCCTATCTTACACTACCCTTCTCCATTTTGCCTGCTAAAGCTTTTCGCCTAAAGGCGAAGGATTTAGACCTGGTAGTGGAAATTAAAATGCCTGCGATTACAGCATCGGAATAGTGCGGAGCAAGTTTCCTGATGATCTCAATTGTGTCTTCATCGGTTTTCACCGTGGCAACGCGCGGAGACCATACGGTGACATCGAGTTCTGTCAGGGCACCGCCTTTCCATCGCAAGGTCACATGGGCAGTGGCGACATCGCGTTCAACCGCGATGCAAACTTCCTCCACGAGAGTTTGCAGGAGTTCCTTTCGATCTCTGTCCGTTGTGGTCGGTGCCGACCAGACAAGTCCGAGGTCGCCGCCCAGCTTCCTTAGATTGTCCTGTTGGGCCTTGGTCGTTTCAGCGGGACGCAGGCGTTCGCGATGGTCGAGTTCAGCCTGCTCCGTAGCAAGCTCGCTCAGTCGTTTTTCCCATTCGGCTTCCAACGTGCGTGCGACGAGGCGATTCTCTGGTTCGGTTGCCCGGTACCGGCGTTCGGCCTTGTCGGCTTCATATTTCAGGCGTTCGACTTGGAGCCGCCGCTGCGCGAGTGATGCATCATGATTCGACTCGAGAGACCTTTCGGCCGCGAGCGCCGCTTCGACTGCGGCAGGGGAGACGGCATCAAGAAACGCTGCTGCGACAGCCTGGTCGATCCGAACTCCACCAATACGTAAGCACCAGAGAGAACGACCGTTAACCAGGGTATTGCCGGGGCAATGATAACCTGGCGTGGAGTTATTGCCTTGGTAATATACTTTTAACTTGCGTCCACAATGACCGCAGGTCGCCAATCCCTGCAGGAGGGCGGAGCCTTCCCGGAGAGCGCCGCCGCTCTGGTGCGGTTTGGGACGTGTGTTGCGGGCAAGGCGTGCCTGGTTCATTTCATAGGTCTTCCAATCGATGAAGCCCTGATGGTGATCGTGTATGAATACCTTCCATTCCGATGGCGGCAAAGTACGGATTCTCTTGCATACCTGCCCATCTGAATTGATATAGGTTTCTTGCCGTGTCTTGCCATATCGATACGCCCCCGCGTACACAGGGCTGGTGAGCACCATATGCAGGGCGTGGTACGTCGGGGGTATCCATCTGATCTCGGCCGTTGAATATGGTCGGGAGGGAAACAACATTCCCTCCGATCGAAACCAGATCCACACCTGCCGAGCCGAGCCCATTTCTGCGAATTTCTGAAACACCGTCCGAATCGTATTCGTGACAGATTCATCCGGATCGAGCACGACTTGCCCGTCGCCATCGCCCCACACAAATCCGATGGGCAAACCGCGTCGCAGCTCTCCCCGAGCCGCCTTGTTCAAAATGCCTCCATTCAGTCGGGCTCGGATGACATGCAGCTCAGCTTCCGACATTGTACCTTTCAATCCGAGCAGCAGCCGGTCGTTATACAATCCGGGATGATAAATCCCATCTTCGTCGCCGATCAAAGTGTCGGTCATGCCGCAGAAATCAAGAAGACGGTACCATTCGGCATTGTTGCGTGCAAGTCTTGAAACTTCGATTGCGAGGATGAGTCCGATGCGTCCCATGGCCACATCCGCCGCCATTACATCGAAACCGTTACGCCGTGCCGTACCTGAACCAGAGAGCCCGAGATCTTCATCGATTACCTGCACTTGGTCGCGGGCCCATCCGAGGTACGTTGCCCGATCGACGAGCTTGTATTGGCGAGCGGTCGATTCACGATTTCGTTGCAGCTGTGTGGCGGTCGACTGCCTAATGTAAATGCAGGCGATGCGGTGGAGATGGCTTGTGGTTATTTTATCATTCATTTTGCGTATCCACCGTTTCCTGAGAAACTGCCTTCATCATCAGGCGGGCGAGATATTGTCAATAGTTGTGGATTGGAAATCTGAACGATTTTCCGGTCAGGCCGCCGCTTCATCAACCCGCTCTCCATTCACAAACTTTACTCCCGCTTCCACGAGTGGGATGAATTTGAATCCGTCTAACTTGCGCCAACCCTGTTCTGCCTCCCTGCAAAGCTTGTAGACCATTGCCAGCGTTGCCTTGCGAGTCCCGTTGCCCTTCGTTCGCCGGTGGCGTAGGCGTACCGTCGCGAAGGTCGACTCGATGGGGTTCGTGGTGCGCAGGTGGAGCCAATGAGCGGCAAGGAAATCGTAGAAGGCGAAGAGGTCGTCCTTGTCCTTCACCAGACATTCCACGGCCTTCGGGTACTTGTCGCCGAAGGAATTGACGAAGAGGTCGAAGGCTTTGAGCGCGTCCTCACGGGTGGGCGCAAGGTACTGGTCATGCAACATTCCCTTGGCCTTCGCCTGGAGCGACTTGGGGAGCTTGTCCAAAACGTTCCCGGTCTTGTGGAACCAGCACCGCTGGATACGCGTCTCTGGCCATACCTCCGCGGCGGCGGCCTGGAAGCCCATCGCGCCATCGCATACTGCGAGCACCGGCGCTTTCTCAAGCCCACGGGAGCGCAGATCGAGGAGAATCTCCTTCCACGACTGCGCACTTTCGCGGTAGCCATCGGATACAGCAAGCAATTCCTTGTTGCCGAATGAATCGGCGCCCATGACGACGAGCAGCCAGGCGCGTTCGTCCTCAAGCCGCGCATTGCAATACACGCCGTCTGCCCAGACGTAGACATAGCGTTTCCCTGCAAGGTCCCGTCTCGACCACTCCCCGTACTCCTCGGTCCATATCTCCTTCAGGCGCACGACGGTACTCGCCGAAAGTCCCTTCGCCTGAGGACCAAGGATCGCCTCCAACGCCGTCGGAAAGTCGTCGGTTGAGATGCCTTTGAGATACAGCACCGGCACGAGGGTATCGATGCTTGGCGCCCGCCGCATGAAGGGTGGGAGTATCCGGCTCGTGAACCGCTGCTCTCCCCTGGCGCTCAATGCCCGGTCATCCACGCGGGGACGCGTGATGGCAATCGGCCCCGCTCCGGTGAGCACGGTTCGCTCGGGCATGACGCCATTTCTCACCACCAGACGTTTCCCCTCCTCGTCGACGAGATTCTTGAACCGCGAAAGATGCTCCTCAATCTCTGCCTCCAACGCGGCTTGCAGCATCTTCCTCGCCCCTTCACGCACGATGATTTCCAGCGCCCCCATGGTCTCGGGCGTTGCCTTGATTCGAGTCTCGATGATAGTCTTGCTCACGGACGTTCTCCTTCCCGGCGGTTGTGTTTGGCGACAAAACCTTACCGTGAAGAAACGTCCGTTTTCTATTCCGTCCACAAGAATCGATCATATCTCCAGGCGGGCCAACATATTTACGACAATCGTTCGCTGTTCTTGGTTCACCTCCTTCCATATATGCGGGGTTTTCGGGAATTCCGGACAGGTCTGAAACATTTCCAGCTGCATGGTTATGCTCCCTTGCCGCCGGAAATTGGATTGTCATTGCCGGACGACTTAGGAGAGCATCCACAACCACCCGCATACTCAACAAGTCTTGTGTGGTTCCAATACTACAAGGCGGAGGATTGGAGTCTTGTGGAAAAGCCATAAGCTCTAGATTTGTCCATGAGGCAGGAATAAGCGACGTACCTCCGTCAGGGAGCGACAAGATGACATGGAGCAAGCCCTTCCTATGCATGTGGCCGAGCACGCGTAGGTTTTTACCCTGAAGCGGGTGCTTTTCGCGGATGATCTGTACGCTGGCTGGAAGGTCCTGGATGTGGGTAGTGTGTCGTACGGTTCTTCGATAACGTTTCGCATTCCTGGATGCTGAAGTTTTTGGGGCGCAGGATAAACGCCCCGAACCGGCTGCGCCTATTCGCCCGATTCCTGCATAACGGTCATATGGAGGAAGGAAAGCTCCACAAAAGCGATGCAGGGACGCCGCAAGGCGGAGTCATCTCACCGATGCAGAGTAACATCTACCTTCATGAAGTTCTGGATGAATGGTTTGTTCGAGAGATCCAGCCGCGCATGGAGGGAAAGAGCTTCATGGTGAGGTTCTCCGACAATGGTGCTGGGCTTTGAGACGTTGGCCGATGCAGAGCGGGTAATGGCTGTGTTGCCAAAACGCATTGCGAAGTATGGGCTGATGGTGCATCCTGAGAAAACGAAACTCCTCAATATGCGGAAACCGGGAGAGGATCATGAGCCGCAAAGCTTCACCTTCCTGGGCTTCTTTCACTACTGGGGAAGTCCAGGAACGGCTATTGGGTGGTTAAATGAAAGACCGATAAGAGCCGTCTTGAGCGATCTATCAAAGCGGTAACGGTTTGGTTGAAGAGGAATCGGCATAGCTCGCTCCAGGAAAAGCAGGAACAATTAGTGACGAACTTTCATGCTGTCACTACTGGCGACCATGACCGAGACCATCACCATAAGGCCCGGTCACGGTTGACAATCGCCTCAGGTGTGGTTATATCACTACTTATCCGGGAGATCCCATGACACCTCGAGAGAACCTGTCCCTACTCGTCTCTGGAAAGTCCCCTCAATGGATTCCGTTCACGCTGGATGTTGGCGGATCCGAGGGATTCACGACAGCCGTTCAGCGGCGCTTTGAGCAAGAGACCGGCGCCAAGGATCCAGCCGAATACTTCGATTTCGATTTCAGAACCGCCGCATTGCCCCGGCGCTTCGGGGGGGGGGACCCGCGGCGTTGGAGCCCCGAAGCGCCCGAAGGCACGGAGTTCGACGAGTGGGGAGTAGGACATTGGGCCGGCGGCGCCGAGGGCACCTACGAGCGCATGTTCCCGCCGCTGGCCTCCGCAAAGGACGCGCGGGAGATCGATTCTCTTCCCGAGCCGTTGATTTGCCGCAAAGGTATCGAGCGGATGGTGGAAGGGTTTCAGCGCCACGGATATCCGGTGATCGGGTATTCTGGAAGCATCTACGAATGGTCCTGGTGGCTGCGGGGGATGGAGCAGTTCATGGTGGACACCCTCGTGAACCCAGAAATTGCCAAGGCGATCGTCGATAAGGTCTCCGGCTTCACGGCACGGCTCGCCATGGAAAATGCTGCTGCCGGTTTTGATGTACTGGCATTCTACGACGACGCGGGGAGCCAGGCCGGCATGCAGATATCCCCCACCCTTTGGCGATCCCTGGTAAAGCCCGCATGGAAGCGTGTCCTTGACGCCGTTCGCGATCGTTACCCCTCCACCACCTTCTTCTTCCATAGTTGCGGCAACATCACCGATATCGTGCCTGATATAGTGGAGCTCGGATTCCACATCCTCCACCCGATCCAACCCGAATGCATGGACGTCGCATCACTCAAGAAGATCTGGGGGGACAGGATCGTGCTGTGCGCAACACTCGGGGCGCAACGAACTATGTCCCTCAGCTCGGCGGAGGAGGTCCGTAGGGAAACGGTGCGCATCATGGATACCATCGGCGCTGACCGCCGCTGTATTATCTGCCCGTCTAACAGGATCCAGCCTGAGACTCCGTGGGAGAATGTACTCACGTTCGTTTCGACGGCCAGGCAACACCGCTTCGGCAGGATCGGGGTGCAGGGAAAAGTGATGGGGTAGGCTCCGATGCCGCGCGGACCAACACGTGCGCGGCATGGATCATGTGGTCGATCGCCGAAACTTGGTCCTGCAGCGCGCACTTTTTCTGCTCATGAGCGTGTCCACGCCCCGATCGTTCCACAATCGAAAGAGAAGCACGGCGAAGCTCTCGGCGGGATGAGTTATTGAATAGTGCGGCATGTGATTCACGTTGCGCGGAGTGGCTTGTCGGAACTGCGGTACGCTTCGTTGCAGTTCCCAAAGAGAAGCTTCACCTCCGCCTCTGGGCTTGGTTGAGCTGCGTTTTGGCGAAATGAAGACCGAGCTCGTTGAGGAGGAGATACAGGCGGCGGTGGAACGCCGCTTAGGGCTTACGCACGTCAGCTGGATTCAGGCCGATCGAGAAAGCACGAGAGTCACGCTAAGATCCCTCATCAATGGGTTATATGAGGCTGCCGCCGCGACACACATAGTTGTGCTAGAAGACGCGGCGCCCCTTCACAAAGGTCATCTTTGCATTGCACTCGTCGTCGAACAGAGCAACGTCAGCGAGCTTTCCGACCTTCAGGCTGCCCGTCTCGTGCTCGATTCCCAGCGTTGATGCTGGATTGAGGCTCACCCACCGGATAGCCTCGGTCATGGGCAGACCAGTGTACTCCCGCAGCCTCTTGAGCCCCACATTCAAGGTGACCGCGCTGCCCGTGAGGTTTCCGTTGATTTTCGGATCGTCGTTCATCATCCGCAGGACTCCCCGCTCGACGTAGACCTTGTGCCCGTCCTTGTAGGAGAGCACCGTCCCTTCCGGTTGCCCCGTGCCCACGAGGGAGTCGGTGACGATCACCTTCTTGCCCGCGGGCTTCACCTTGTCGATGAAGGCGAAGAAAGGCATCGGAACGTGCACGGGACAGCCAATGAGCTCGACACTCACGTTGTCGTCGTACAGCACTTCCGTCTCCATACCCGGCAACATGACCAGAGCCTCCCGGGGATTCTCCTTGTAGCCGAGGATCGCGTCGTACAGGTGCGTAACGTGGCGCGCCCCGGCCAGGATCGCCGCCCGCGCCTGCTCCCATGTTGCCTCTGTGTGCCCGAGGACAGGGACGATCCCCCTGTAGGAGAGCTGTTCTGTGAGCCAGATGCTGCCGGGCAGCTCGGGCGCGAATGTAACGGTCCGAATCACGTCACCGGCTTCCCCCAGGACTCTCTCCACGTCGAGACGCTCGGGAGTGCACAGGTAGCGCAGGTCGTGGCCGCCGCGGCATCGCGGCGCCAGCCATGGGCCTTCCATGTGGACGCCATGGAGGATGGCGCCGAACCGTGGATCCTCCATGGCGCGGGCGATGCAGCGGATCTGGGCGATGATCACATCGTATGGGTTGGCGAGGGTCGAGGCGACCACACGGGTGACGCCGTAGCTCGCGTAATATGAGAGGCCCCGCACAAGGGTCTCCGCGTCATCGTCCATGAAGGACACGTCCATGATCCCGTGGGTGTGCATGTCGATCAGGCCGGGGCAGACTAGAAGCCCCCCGGCATCGATCTTTTCAACCCCCTCGTCCTTCCATGCCGGGAGGGATGCCCAGTCGGACCCCAGTGAGGCGATGCGGCCCCCACGCGACAATAGATAGCCGGACGGGAGAGCCTGCGTCTCTGTCAGGATCCTGCCGTTGAAAATCAACAAATCTGCAGCCATGATCATTCTCCCGCTGAGCCTGTCAATTCACCTCCGGCTCGAGAGGTCCGGCCAGAGGCCGTATGAAGAACAGCTTGCCGGGGAGTTGCGGCATGACCGAGGAGGGCACCCACATGTCCGGTCCGTATTTCAGCGTGACCCAGAGGGTCATGCCCTGGTAGATCATGTCACGCCCAGGAATGTATCCGTCCACGCCGCCGATCGTGTAGTCAGCTTTCATAAAGATACCCGGGCCAATGGTGTTGGCGCGCGCGGGGACTAGTGTAATGCGGCTTTTGAAGCTCGTGATTGAGTTCTGGATGATGGTGAGCGGGTGCAGCTTGGCCGCCACGCGGTGCGTCGCGCACATCCACTCGTTCATGTCCTTGTAGTCCTCGGCGAAGTGTGGCTCCCAGAATGCCACGTGAAAGACCCAACCGATACCATAGATGACGACGAACTTCGCTCCCTTGGCGCGTAGCTCTCCGATCTTTGAGGCGTATGTGGGAAGCTCGTCCTTAGTGGCGAAGTGACGCTGGTTATGCGGGACAGTCAAGGTACCGAGCGGACCATAGAAGGAGTTTTCCATAGCATTCCTGAATGCGCCAGGATTAGTCGACGGCAGTGTGTTGCCCTCGGCGTCGCACCATTCATCCATATTGAACCCATGAAGGTGCTTGCAGTCGACGTTCCAGCGTTTGAGGAACTCCACCGCCCAGCGGTACATCCCCATGGGCCCGACGGAGAAAATCATCACGATGTCGCGTCCCTCGTCCTTTGCGAGCTTGATCTGGTAGGCGATCTCATGGCCCATGAGCGTGTTGAAGTCCTCCAGCGTCTCGCCGCACACTGGGGCAAAATCCTTGTGCCACCACTTTTCCCGGGTGTACACCTCTTCCGGCTTTCTACTGCAGCAGTAGTCGATGCGACCGAGGTCCCACGCCGAAGGGAAGAATCCCTCGAATCGGGAGCCCTTAATGGTGTTGATAAGATCAAGACGTTCCATGGCTATTCCCTTTCGTTTGTCAGTTGGCCGATCGTCACAGCGGCGATCGTGATGAGTCCTATAACGACGTCCCGAAGGAACGGGTCGACCCGCATGATGACGAGCGTGTTTCCGATGAGGCCAATCAGAACGACGCCAAGGAAGATACTGAGCGCGTCTCCCTTCCCCCCTGAGAGCGCCACCCCGCCCACGATCACCGCTGCCAGCGCGTCTAGCGAATAGGAATCGCCAGTGTTCGCCAGCGCCGAGCCGACAAGGGAGATAAGGATGATTGCAGCCATCGCGTTCAGCAGCCCAACTGTGATAAAGGCCGTCATCCTGACCTTCGTTGTGTTGATGCCCGATACGAAGGCCGCCTTCCTATTCCCGCCTACCGCATAGAGGAAGCGGCCATATTTCGTGTATTTCAAGACGACGAAGGCCAGGAGGATCGCTCCCAGAAAAAAGAGGATTGAAATGGGGAACACGCCGCGGATTCTACCGCGGCCGAGGGTCTCGAACTTGCCGAAAAGCATGTAGGATCCCCCCCCAGTGATGAGCAGCGCGAGCCCTCTGTAGACGGAGCTGAAACCGAGTGTGATGATGAACGAAGCTGCTCGGGACTTGATGACGGTGATGCCGTTCAGGCTCCCCAACAGGCCGCCGACGATGAAGGTCGAGATGACCGCCAGCGGGATCGCAAGAGGCGCGAGCCAGGCCCCTGGAGCGCCGGCGGGGATGCCGCCGACCTTCGAAATGATCATGGCAAGGATGACGCCCATAATGGAAACTTGGTTGCCGGCGGAAATATCTATTTCCCCTGAAACCAGAAGCATGCCGATCCCGCTTGCGACGATACCCAGCACGGCAATCTGCTGAAAGATGTTGATGATATTGTTTGGATTGAGGAATCTCGGGTTGACGATCGTCGTCACGATGCAGAGCACGACAATCAACCCAACAAGTACGAGAGATTGCGTAATCTTTCTCTGGCGCTTGCCCGCTTGCGCGATTGCTGCATTCATCTCGATTCTTCCCTTTCGTCCACGCCAAGCGCGTAGCGCAGTATGTTCTCCTCGGTGATACGTTCACCTTCGAGGATAGTGTCGATCCGCCCGTTTCGCATGATTGCCACGCGGTCGCTCACCGCGATCAGCTCAGGGTTGTCGGAGGAGATCATGATGATGACCTTCCCCTGGCAGGCGAGTTCCCCCATCATCCGATATATTTCGCTCTTGGCCCCGACGTCGATGCCGACGGTAGGCTCGTCGAATATGAGGATTTCCGACTCTGCAAAGAGCCACTTTGCGAGCACCACCTTCTGCTGGTTTCCGCCGCTCAGGTTGATCACGAGCTGCGCAACCGACGGGGTTTTGATCGCGAGCTTCTCCGACATCTCAGCGGTCAGCTTGCGCTCCCATCCAAGGTTCATGAAGAACCCCAGACTCTTGGCGAAATGGGCGAGGCTGATGTTCTCGAAGACGGGCCGCTTCGTGACTAGCCCGGTCGATTTACGGTCCTCGGTAAGAAAACCGATGCGCTTCTGAATTGCATCGGATGGATCACGCGGGGTGATGTCTTTCCCCTCAAAAAGAATCCGGCCACTGTCCTTGCGATCCAGACCAAAGATCATGCGCGCGAGCTCGGTGCGGCCGGAGCCCACGAGCCCGGCAATGCCGAAGATCTCCCCTCGTCGCACGGTAAAGGAGACATGATCGACGACACCACTGCGGGAGACGTCCACGACTTCGAGGGTGCCGGGGCCCTCCGCGGGCGATTCCCCCTTCTCACGGCAGTATAGCGACATTGAGGTGCGGCCAATCATCTTGCGCACGACGTCATTCATCGTGACGTCCTTGACCTCGCTCGTGTCTACCTTGCGCCCGTCTACCATCACCATCACCCGGGTACATACCTCGAATATCTCTCCGAGATTGTGGGAGATATAGATGACCGACAGTCCCTTGGCGGTGTGGGCGCGTATGATGCGAAAGAGGATATCCTTCCCTTTCTTGTCCAGCGAGGCGGTCGGCTCATCGAGGACGAGGATGCGCGAACTGCGGGAGAACGCCTTGGCGACGCTCACGAGCTTCTTCTCTATGAAGGTGAGATCCTTCAGCTTCCGTCGGGGGGACACGTCAATCCCGAGTTCGTCCAGGAGCTTTTCGCTCGCGACGAGGCAGTCGGACTGACGCACGAACCCCAGCCGGGTCTGTGGAAGATCGAAGAGGTAGATGTTATCGGCCACTGACAGCTCGTCTACGAGCTGGTTGTCTTGGTGGATGGTCTGAATGCCTAGAGCGATCGACGTCCAGGGGTCGAGTGCGCTGAAATCTTTCCCGCCGATGCGGATGATGCCGGAATCTGGACGCAGCGAGCCGGCGATGATCTCGATGAGGGTGCTTTTGCCGGCCCCGTTCTGCCCCACAAGCGCCTGGACCTCACCGAAATGGAGGTCGAAGTCGACATTATCGAGGGCTTGGACTCCCGGGTACCTCTTGCTGAGGGAAATCGTCTCAAGGATGTTGCCTGGATGCACTATCCGCCCCTCCGTGGTCATCTCCATGTTTATTGAAAGGGGCCTGGGAGCACTGCCTCTCTAGGCCCCTTTTTAAATCAAATACGAGTCCGCCTCATCCCTTGGATTTCAGCTCGAGCTTCACTTTCCCGCTCTTGAGGAATTCCTTCACGACCGGCAGCCATGTCTCGTCCATGGCCCATGGAATCAGCTCGGTTCGCCAGGTCTTCTGGTTAACCCAGACGACTGGGGAGAAAGTCTTGTGCTGATAGGTCTCACCTTTGAGATAGGCGATCAAGTTGGCGGCGCAGATCATGCCGTGCAGACCAGGGGACTGGCTGAGGATATAGTCGATGTTACCCTTCTCCATGTTGTCTACGTCCATCTCACCGCCGTTGACCGACACCACGGTGACCTTGTCCCGGAGATTGGCCTGCTTGAGGGCCTGGATTATTCCATCGGTGATCTCCTGGCAGGACCCGACCGCGACGTTGAACTTCAAACCAGACTGGATGTAGTTCTGCATGAGGGCAAGCGAAGGGGCCGCGGCGTAGTTGCCGTACTCGATCTCGGTGGCAAGCTTCATATCCGGCAGCTTGGACATCTCGTCCTTGAATCCCTGGATTCCCGCATTGACGGGCGCGCTTCCAGCCATGCCCTGGATGTTGATGATGGAAAGTGGGCCCTGCGAGTCCTTGCGGAGGTTGTCAGCGATGTAGCGATAGATGCCCTTCCAGTCGAAATCGATGATAGCTATCGGCTTGCCCCTGCCTTCGGCAGTGCCGCTCTCAGTGATCTGGATAGGGATCTTCGCGTCGTTGGCCAGTTCGCAAGAGTACTCGGCACTTTCAGGGGTGACCGCAGTCAGGTTGATCCCGTCCACGCCCATGGAGATCAGGTCCTGAATGGCCTTGGTCTCATCGGCAGCCTTATAGTTGTTGTACACCCAGACGACCTTGACGCCCTCGGCCTTTGCCATGACTTCGACACCCTTGTGAAAGGCAGAGAACCATCCGATTTCGTAGGGGATGCATACGCCGATGGTTAGGTCCTTCTTTCCATTACCGCCGTCGGCGAATACCGGCATGGCAACAATGGAAAGGACTGCAAAGAACGCAACGATCAGAACCACGCTTTTCCGCATTGAAGTAACCTCCCTTGGTGATTTTGCGCCGACCCAAAGGTCGAGCATTCTCTTTTCCAAGTTGATCACTTTATAGGTAGAATCCTTCATCTGTCAAGTCTAAAACAATCATAAACGAGCTACTACATGTTGACATTTGATTGAAACGATGTATAGTTGTGCTATGGAAAATGCTAACGATGCCCTCCGAAGTTTGCTCTGTCGCCCAATGGCCGAGCAGGAAGCGTGCGGATATCTCCATACCGCATCAGAAATAGCGAGCCAGCCTATGGTCTGGAGAAAAACGTTGCGGACGATCGAGGGCGCTTTCCCCGCCCTTTTGAGCTTCATAGGCAAAAGCGACCGTCTGCTTATCACAGGTGCAGGCAGCTCCTACTACGCGGCGGCGAGCATTGCGCCCCTTCTCAGGCGCTCATTTCGCACTGTCGAGGCCATTCCATCGACTGAGATCCTCATGGATCCCGAATCGCCCCTTCCGCAGGAAGAGTTCGTCCTCGTTTCCCTTGCACGTTCGGGCAACAGTCCCGAGGGCAATGCGGTCTTCGCCATCGCATCGGCGATGCGGCCAGGCCTCGTAAAGCAGCTCGTCATCACATGCAACCGCGACGGCGAGTTGGCACGGCTAGCGCAGGAACAGGGTTCGAATGGCTTCACGCTACTGCTGCCGGAGGAGTCCAACGACGAAGGTCTCGCCATGACGGCGTCCTTCAGCTCCCTCACCATTGCCGGGTACGCGTTGGGCTTTATCAGTGCCCAGAATGCCTATGCGGCAGCAGTGGAAGGACTAGCCAGAGGGGCAGAGGCGCTTCTGGCAAGCGGATCGACGCTCGCGCGAACCCTCGCGGGGGAAGTCTTCGACAGGGTATTCTTTCTCGGATCGCGCCCCTTCCTCGGCGGCGCCCTTGAGGCGCACCTCAAGGTGCAGGAGATGAGTGGCGGGAAGATTGTCGCCAAGGCAGAAGATACGCTCGGTTTCCGCCACGGATTCATGGCCGCGGTCGATCCGAACAGCCTGGTCATTCTTGCCCTCTCAGGTGACCCCTGCCGACGTTTGTACGAAATGGACCTGCTCAGGGAGATCAAGCAGAAGAGGATCGGCAGAAAGATTGTAGTAATCGGCGGGGGGCTCGACCCACTGACGGATCTGGTGAAGACGGGCCTCGCGGACGCGTTTTTCGACTACGGCCATGTCCCTGCGGTAACGGACGAGGTCCTTGCCCCGCTCGTCGCCATGACCGGGCAGATGCTCGGGCTCTTCATTTCCCTCGAGGCAGGCCTTAGTCCCGACAACCCGTCCCCGAACGGAATCATCAACAGGGTTGTACAGGGTGTGTATATCCATCCCCGTACCGCGGAGGCCTGAGTAGAGCGGCGCATTGCTAATATCAGTATAACTTGGCCCAGGAGGTAATTTCGCATGAGCTCATTCACGAATCTGTTCTCCCCGATAAAGATCGGAAACGTTGAGGTCCCTAACCGGATCTGCCATGTGGCGACCGATGCCAGTGCCTCACACATCGACGGTTCGGTCTCAGAGAGAGACATCTACCATCACGAGAGCATCGCCAGGGGCGGCGCCGGGTTGATCATTGTTGGGGCCACTTCTCCGAATCATCTGACCAACCGATCGACCGTTACCAACTTGGTGGCTGATGACGACACGTACATCCCCGGTCTGGCCCGGCTGGCATCCGCCATGCATCGCTACGGGTCGCGTTGCGCCGTCCAACTCTCGCACGCAGGCCGTCAAGCCGCGTTTCCCAGCGAGGGGAAGCTTGCCTCCAACGACGCGGCGGTCAACCTCCCGTGGTCCCAGAGCCATACCATCGTGTATGCCAACTCGGATGAGCGCAAGAAGACGGTGCACGTCCTATCGACGGATGAGGTCATTGAAATCGTGGAGGAGTTTTCCGAGGCAGCATGGCGCGTGATGCAGGCCGGCTACGATGCGGTCGAGCTGCACGCTGCCCACGGCTACCTCATCTCCCAGTTCATGAGCCCCTACCTCAACCACCGCACCGACCGCTTCGGCGGGAGCTTTGAAAACCGCATGCGCTTCCCACTGGCGATAGTTGCCTCCATCCAGGGAAAGTGCGGCGGCGGGTTTCCCGTCCTCGTGCGCTTTTCATCGGATGAATGGGTACCGGGAGGTCGGGAGCTGCCCGAATCCATCGAGGTCGCGAAGGTCCTCCAAAATGCGGGCGTGGCAGCGGTGGACATCAGCCAGTGCATCCAGGAGAGCCCGGGCGCCGGGTTCGACCCCATGCAGTATCCCGAGGGGTGGACCGTGTTCGCCTCGGACGCGATCAAGAAGGCAGTCCAGATTCCAGTGATTATAAGCCACAGCCTGCGTAATCCCGAGTATTGCGAACAAATAATCGCAGAGGGGAAGTCGGACATGGTGGGACTCTCTCGTCAGCTTCTGGCCGACCCGTACTGGCCCCTGAAGGCGAAGTACGGGAAGGTGAAATCCATCCGGAAGTGTATTTCCTGCCTTACGGGCTGCTGGCAGGAGTCCATGATGGCAAAGAAAGAGGTTGCCTGCGCGATCAATCCCGCCGTCGACAATGAGGACTTCGCACTCATGAAGAAGGCCGATAAGCAGATTTCAGTGGCCGTGGTTGGCGGTGGTCCCGCAGGGATGGAGGCGGCACGCGTGGCTACCGAGCGCGGTCACCACGTGACGCTTTTTGAGAAGAGCGCCGAACTGGGCGGGGCGATTCTCGGCTGCTGCATGGCGCCGGGGAAAAACGAGAAAATGAAGTGGTACGCCGACTGGATACGCAACCAAATCGCCGACCTCGGGATCGAGGTGAAGTTCTGCGCCACTCCGTCCGTCGCGGACCTGAAGGGCTTTGACGTCGTCGTCAATGCTACGGGCGCCAGCTCCTACATACCGGACGTCCATGGGTCGAAGGACAGGGTCGTAGCCTTCGAACAGGCCATTGCCTGCCCCAAGATCACCTGCGAGTTCCATCCCGACAATGCCACCAAGGCCAAGAGGCAGGACCGCAAGCCACTCAAGCTGGAGGGAACTAGGATTGTGGTCTGGGGCGATCATTACGCCGCGCTGGACACCGCGACCTACCTTGCGTCGATCGGCAAGGAGGTGATCATCGTCACGGACAAGAAGAACTTCGGCTCCAACATCGAGGTCATCCACATGTACGTGGCACTGAAGCGTTTCCAGCAGACCGATGCTGAGGCGCTGCATTCCGCGCCTTACAGACACCCTGTGACAATGCTCAGGAGCTGCACCATCGATGAGATCCGGGAGAAGGACATCGTGGTCGTGGACAAGGACTTCGTAAAGACGGTGGTGCCCTGCGATTCGATCGTCACGTGTTGGACACGTCCGAATGTCGACCTGCTGCGGCAGCTCAAGGCTGCTGGCGTTCCCGTGATCAACGTAGGAGATTCCATAAGCCCACGCAACCTGCACGCGGCGGTCAGGGAGGGGGCGACCGCCGGTCTCATGCTAGACGGGAACAGGCTCTTCAATTCCAACGATGCGCCGGTGGACCAGCTGCCCCTGGACGTCGCAGCGCAGCTCGCCCGTTGAGGAGGGAGTCGTGATTCAGCCAATGAAAGTTCTCGTCGTTGGAGTTGGGGGCATGGGAGCATCCCATGCTCTCGGGTACACGAAGCTGTCCGGCTTTCAAGTCGTGGGCTTCCAGGTTGCCTCCAATGTAGAGCGCGCAAAGAAACTCGCGGTGGAGCTCGGCCTGTCGATCCCGGTGTACACTGATTACCACAAGGCGATGGGGGAGCTGAAGCCCGACGTGGTGTCTATCAACTCACTGGTCGACACACATGCTGCCTACTCCATCCACGCAATGCGCAAGGGATGCCATGTGTTCATGGAGAAGCCGATCGCCCAGACCGTTGCCGAAGCTGAAAAAGTTGCCCGCGTTGCCAAAGAGACGGGACGCAAACTGGTGATCGGCTACATCCTGCGTGTTCACCCAGCATGGACACGATTCATCGAACTCGCCCAGACCCTGGGCAAACCCTTGATTATGCGCATGAACCTTAATCAGCAGAGCTTCGGCCATGAGTGGGAGGTGCACAAGTCCTTCATCGCCCAAATGCCACCGCTGGTGGACTGCGGAGTGCACTACGTCGACGTCATGTGCCAGATGGCCCGCGCGAAACCCAGGATCGTGCAAGGAATCGCCGCACGGGTATCCGACGAAATAGCCCTCAACACGCCAAACTATGGCGCGCTGCATGTTGTCTTCGATGACGATTCAGTGGGGTGGTACGAGGTCGGGTGGGGACCGATGATGAGCAAGAGCGCTTTCTTCGTGAAGGACGTCATTGGCCCGAAGGGCTGCGTGAGCATCGATAAGGACATCACCGATGTGGATCCGTCGGACGTGTCGAAGCACACGAAGGTTGACTCGATCATCCTCCACTCCAGCGCCATGGACTCCGCGGGCATGCCGGCGAAGAAGGACGAAGTCATCCACATCGACGACGAGCCGGATCACAACGAGCTGTGCCGTCGCGAGCAGGAATACCTCTACAAGGCCATCACTGAGAACATCGACCTCACGCAGCACGTTTCGGACGCGGTGGACAGCCTCAGGATCTGCTTCGCCGCTGTGAAGTCCTACCGAACCGGGAAGGCTGTGCACCTGCGATGAGCCTTGCTGAGAGGTTCTTCGCAGTCCTCGAGGGGAAGAACGCTGGCCGCGCGCCGTTCTTCCCCGACATCACAACGTGGTACGCCCTGACGCGCATTTCATTGGGCGAAGAGCAGCTTTTCTGGCCCGGACAATATATCCCTGACGACAGCGTCTTCCACGAGCGACCCAGCAGACTCCCCGCGCCGCTGGATAAGCTCACTTTCCTCGATTGGTACCGTCGGAACGGGTGGGGTCTCCCGTGCCACATGTACGACTGGTACGACGAGGAGTACGACGGTGGGGTGGAGAAGGTCGTGCATACGGAGGGGCGGAACCGGAGCGTGACCTTCCACGTTCCGGGGGCAGAGCTCACTCGGACCTACAAGCTGGACGCTGAGGGGACTTGGAGCGAGTACGGCCATATGGCCGGATCTCCCGCTGATCTGCCCCTCATCGCCCGCATCGTGGAGAACACTCGCTTCCGGCCCCGCCCTGAACGGGTGGAAAAGTTTCTTCGCGAAACCGAGGGCTTCGGTGTCTGTGACGTGGTGATTTTTCGCTCACCCTTCGGCAAGCTCATACACGAATATCTCGGGTTCGAGCAGGTCGCCTATGCACTGTACGACGACGCCCCCGCGGTACGGGATTTTCTGGCGCTGCAGGAAAAAAAAGACTTGGAGCTGATAGAGCTTGCCGCATCATCCCCAGGACCGATCGTGATTATCTCCGATCACGCTGACGAGAACCTGATTTCTCCCCCGTGGTACAGGGAGTTCTGCATGCCCTACTACCGAAAAGCGTGCGAAATCCTCCATCGCGCGGGAAAACGCGTGTCCACCCATCTGGACGGCAACTTCAAGGGCTATTTCCCGTTCATTGCAGAGACAGATTTCGACCTCCTCGATGGATGCACCCCTGCGCCGATGTTCAACTACGAGCCGGAAGAGCTTGCGGCCGCCACCCGAGGCGGATTTCACGTCAGCGGGACGGGCGCGCACAGGCGCATCGCCTGCTATTGCGGGGTACCCGCGAGCCTCTTCGTCACCTCCGAACTCGGGATGCTCGCGAATTTTGCTGAGCGCATCGAGCGCGCCTTCGACGGAAACGTCATCGTGAACGTGGGTGATATTCTTCCACCGAACGGCGCGATCGAAGGGGTTGCACGAATAGGGGAAAGACTCTCGGAAGCGTAAAGGGCGATGGGCACTCCGCTGCCCGCCCGATCTCACATCGACGAGAGGAGGGCCCTGACCCGATCGTCGCGCAGCTCGGGGCTCACACCCCCAGTGTGAGTGCAGCTCAAGGCGCCCGCCGCGCAGGCATAACGAATCGATTCCTCGAACGGCATAAGCTTTTCTTTGTGGGCAAATAGGAACCCAGCCGCGAAACTGTCCCCCGCACCGGTGGTGTCGCGCACGCGAACGGGGACGCCCGGTACGCGCCGACCGCCAGCGAAAGCACCAGCCGCTCCAAGAGTAACGAGGGGACAAGAGGTGCGAGAGGCCAGCTCATCGCAGGCATCCTCGATGCGCGAGCACTTCGTGATGGAGAGGGCCTCCTCCTCGTTCACGAAGAGATACGTGATCAATGGGAGCCATTTATCCATGTGCTTCCATTCCTGACGCTGGTCCCATTGGGGGGTCATGGACGTCGTCACCCCGGCAGCGTGCGCCGCAGCGAGCACATCGACAACGCGGGGAAGAAACCGCGACAACGGGTACAGCCCAGCAAGGTGGAGGTGGCGGAATCCGCCCACCTCCCGCACGATCGTATCCGTTTCGTCCACGATGGACAGCGTGCCCGGGTAGGTAATCTGTGTCCGGGTAGATTCGTGGACGAGATTCGCGGTAACCCCCGTGGCGCATTCGCTCGTGAAACGCAGAAGAGAGAGCCCGACACCAGCGCTTCGGAGCATCCGCTCCATGAGCCGCCCATTGTCGTCGTCTCCGAACAGACCGCAAAATTCGGCCTGCCCTCCCAGGAAAGAGTAGGCGGCCGCGCAGATCGTCGTGGAGCCGCCGACGGCAGCTACGAACTCCGTGCACATAACCTCCTTGTCCGTCTGGGGCAGAGAAGCGAGGCCAGTAAACTGCAAATCAATGTTCCCGTCACCGGCAAAGAGCGTCTTCCTGTCCATTCAACTACCCGCCGCAGTATTAGGCGAGCAGGCACGATGATAACGCTCGAGCTGGTTCTCGATCACCATGAGCAAGAGCTCCCTCGGCTTTCCCGTTGCGAGATCCGGTGTCGACTCCAGATGAGGGAGGAACTGGCTGATCAGCTGGGGCGGGATCCAGATCCGCTCGAGATTGGCGAGGAGCGTTTGCACCGCCTGCGCAACCCGTGGCTGGCCCCAATAGTAGCGCATGCGGTCGGAATACGCATAGGTCATGCAGAAAGAGAGCGACTCATCCTCGGGGTAGTACCCTTTCCAGTGCCGGGGATCAGCCCGCATCACCTCGAGGATGGTGGCGCGCAGACGGGACGGGCCGATCCCGAGCTCCTCCTCGATGGACGCCAGCCCGAAGAGGGCTTCGCGCAGCGTGGAGGTCAGCTCGGGCCCCACCTTGAGAATGCCAAAGCCGTCCTCCACCAGGGCGCTCAACGCTTCCGTTGCCTGGTAATCGGTCGAATGCCCCTCGAACAGCAGCCCTGGGAACTCGCCGAGGCACTGGACGAGGCTGACGGCGGCATCCCGCCGGTAGGGGTGAACGGTCAGGGCGTCGAACTCGACTCCCGGCTGCACGACGACGGCAATAACCCGGGTCCATGCATCATCGAGCCCGGCGTAATGGAAAAGCTGCCGGTGCAGCTCTACTGTCCGGCGAAAATCAGATTCGCGTGTCGGACGGGGAGGTTTCCCGGCCGCTGCTGTTTCCCCTCCGGGGACAGGCACCTCCGTTCCGATGACGTAAACAGGCCGCGGCGTGCTGGACGGCAACTCCCCGCGCCCGCAGAATTCTTCCTCCGCGGCGGCGCACAGCCTAACGGCGCGTGCGGCCGCGATCTCGGGATCGAGGATGGAGGTCCTATCTCCCGCAAGTGGCATGCTCGCATCGAGGTGGATTTTCTGCGCGCCTGCCCTGACGTAGAGTCGCACCATGGTTTCTGCCTCTGCCATGGCGCGCGATTCATCCCGATCCCGCCAGGGATACGGGCCGAGATGGTCGCCTCCCAGGACGATCAGGCCAGGATCCACGCCATTCTTTGTGCACAGGCCTCCCACCATGGCGGTGAAAGCCTCTGGGACGAGCCCCGTGTAGCCCCCATGCTGGTTCACCTGATTGGCGGTCGCCTCGACGAGAAGTGGCTTTCCAGTGCGTCCGGCCAACCGTATGGCCGCTTCGATCACAAGAGGATGGGAGCTGCACACGGAAAACAGCGCGGCAGGGACCCGACGCAAGCGGGAATCCTTCAATTTCGGGAAAACATCGTTCACAGGAAACCTCCACGATTGAATGCGAACGCAAGCACAGCCCATGATATCGCGATTCAATCAACTGTCAACATTTTTGAGTCCATTTATGATTGCTTATTTGGGATTGAATGATCGTTCGCGCGCAGCTTTCATATTGCTTCTCTTTCGTGTACACTAAAGGGAGCAAATGGGCAGGAAGGTATGATTAGAGAAGAACGCTTCGAGAGGATCAAGAGCGAATTGGCCCTGAAGGGAAGCATTGACGGGAATGAGCTTATCGCGCTGCTCAAAACTTCCCGGGCGACCATCCGTCGTGATCTCGATGCCATGCAGGAAATGGGCATGCTGCGCCGCACACACGGCGGTGCCACCGCTGTCGAGACCAGGGATGAACTCCCTTTTCAGTCGAAGCTTAATGCCTTTCTTCCTGAAAAAAGGGCGATCGGCGTGCTAGTTGCTTCTTTGATCAAGGACGGTCAGGTGATCGGATGCACGGGAGGAACCACGATCGCCCAGGTGATCAAGGCCCTCAAGGAGAAACGGGTCACCGTCGTCACGAATGCCGTCAATGTCGCCATGGAGCTTGCAGCGGCCGATTCAGTGGAGGTCATTGTCACGGGTGGAACCCTTCGCACGCGCTCATACGAGCTGGTTGGGCACATAGCAGAACGGACCATTCAGGACTTCCACCTCGACATCGCCCTGGTCGGCGTCGACGGCCTGGACTTCGTGCACGGGCTTTCCACATTTACCGTGGCCGAGGCTCACGCGGCGGCTCTGTATATCGAACATGCCAGAGAGGTATGGGTGGTGGCAGACCACAGCAAGATCGGCAAGACAGCCCCGGCCCTCATCGCCCCACTCTCTCGCGTGGACAGGGTCATCACCGATGCGAACGTGCCCAGCAACCTCGTCGATGCCTTCGCGCAGGTCGGGCTCACACTGTCAATTGCCCCGCTCTGAGCGCGCGCAAGGAGGCCTCGTGCCGTATTTCCTGCGCCGAGCACGCATCGTGTGCGCATTTCCGCCCTCGCTGTGGCCGCAGTTCTCGTTCTGGCCTCCTACGCGGATGCCGACTACAGGGTAGAAATGGTGCCTGTCAGCCCCTGTCTACCCGAGGGCGATCTTTGCCGTCTCCTCCGATCCCCATCTCTTCATACTCGAGGTCGGCGTCGGTCAACCTGCGCAGCACGGCCTGCTCCCGTCCGGATGAGGGCTCCGCGAGGTGTCTGTTCGTTTGGGGGCTGGGTTGGGCCAGTCTGGCGAAGGCATCTATCACCTTTCGAGCCACGGAGGGATGGAGAGCTGCGCCTCCGCTCGCGACATTACGGATGGCCGCAACCAACTCTGCGCCGGAGGCATCTTTCAGCATGTATCTGAGGACTCCCGCGCGCACTGCCTCGAAAACCAGCTCGTCTTCGTCGAACGTGGTCAATATCAGAATCTTGGCGTTCGGCGACCTTCCACGGATACGACGGGTCGCCTCCACGCCGTCCATCTTGTGCATATGTCCATCCGCACTATGTCGAGTGACAGTTCCTCGAAAGCCTGAACAGCTGTCACGCCGTCGACGGCCTCGACGACGATCTCCATTCCTTCTTCCATCTCCAAAAGAGTCCGCAGGCCCTGGCACATAAGGAGCCGGTCATCGACCAGCAGCAAGTGGAGGCCAGCCGCCGCTTCGGTCGACTTACTGATCCGGCAATAAAACAGTTGACGTGAGCATCGAAAAAGGACGCCCGACTAAGTCCTTTTTCGATGCGATGACAGCTTTTCAATTGCCGGGTCAGTAACATGATACGCTTCGACCGCCGCCAGTAGAGTGAGGCGCAAGACCGCCCCGTCCTTGGGACCGGCCTCCAAGTCGACGTGGCCGCCGAAAGCCGCGCGGGTCCGCAGGTTCCCCAATCAGAAGCCGCTTCTTTCCGGCGCAGTACCCGTGCCGGATTCTGCGACCCTCCCCCTCCCGTCGTCGCGGCACGCGAGGATATACGCGTTTCCCTCGATCTTCAGCGAGAGCTCGATGCGAGTGGCGGCAGCATGCTTTTGGATGTTCGTATGAGCCTCCTACGCAGTGCGAATGATCAACAGTTTTCTGTCCGGGTCGGGCTCGGCAATACTGGGCTCCATGTCCAGAATGACTTTCGGCTCCGCGCATTAGGCGAAGACCTCCATGAACGCGACGAAAATATCGGCAAGAGATTGTGAGCCGTGCTCATCCGCGCAGAGCGCACTGACCGCGACTCGCAGCTCGTCCAGCCCCTGCCGACCCGTGGTCGTGAGGTTTCCACCATGCGAGTGGCGCGTCCCGGCTCGGTCGGGATGAGGCGTGTGGCTCCCTCCAGAAGGACCGCTGCTGTTGTGAACCTGTGGCCGGCCGCGTCGTGCATCTCGCGCGCCAAGCGCCGACGCTCCTCCATGACGGCGAACTCGCGCAGTCGGCCCTGTGCGCTTGTGAGCTCCTCCAGCAGTTGTTGGCTTTCTGCGCGAGCTTGGAGAGAGTGGCGGAAGGCCGAGGCAAAAACGACGAAGGCCAGGAAGCCGTATCATAACCCAATAAAGTCAGAAACCAGTTCTGATCCCCTGAAAGAAACAGGAAGACGAGCAAGGCCGCGCTTGCCCCGAGGACCTAGATCATCGTCGCTCCGACCGAAAGCTGCATGCCGATGATTGGGCTCAGAATCAAAAAGGATGGCCCTCAGGCTCGGAGACGCGCCTACGGCCATGACGCCGATCACAACGAAGGACGCGGCCAAGAGTGCCGCAGTCCAGGCGAAGCGGGGGCCGGAGCGGCATCCGGAGCAGCTCCGCTGCAGCCACTCCTACGGCCGCGAGATACGCCGTCAAATGCAGGATCACGTGGGGATTGAGGGACATTTTTCGCGACTCCAACCTTTCATGGCACGAGTATGACATTCGCTCATGTTGCCGAGCAGTGCCGAAAGTCATGGGAAAATCACCATTCTGTTGGAGCGAGGTCGGAGAACATCTGCTGCTCCGGTCCTGCCGCGAGCAGGTGAGAAAGGTCCGGGGCATACTGCGACACTACCGCGGACGAGGCTTGTCCCTCACGACCAAGATCGATGACCGTACAAGACCTTTCTCACCATCGGCGAACGGCGAGCGGCGAGGGGAATGGCAACCACGGTCACGAGGAGGAATTTGTAACCGGAGCCTATCGGCAATCGCAGAGCGGCCATTTGGAGCAGGATTACAAAAACAGGATGCCAGAAATAGCGGAGTACTGGTTCGCGCTCAAGGCCTTCCCCAGGCTGACTTGGCCGCCGCCGGTCTCGCGGAAGATAACCATGTGGCCAATGCACAGCACGAAGAAGATAACGCCTTCCCGGAGCGGATAAAACACGCCGGAGGCGAGGTGGCTGATCGGGAAATGCAGAGGGCAGGGACGAGTTTCCAGGCGTACCAGGCGACGTAGCGAGGATTCCCAATACGAAGAAGGTCAGATCCCGCGGCTCATCGGCGAAACGCAACGCTGAAAAGCCCAGGAGATTGAACCAGCGATCTATCGGCGACCAGATTCGGACTATGCCGGAAAAGGCCGCAACGACAAGGAAGGTACGCGCGACCTTGAGATTGCCGCAGAAGGCCAGTTGCATGGGGGATCACCCGGCATCATGGATCGCGGCGAGGCCTGGCCGCCGTGCTTCCGTAGGGGCATGCGTTGAAGCAGCTCGAAGCGCTTGGCGATGCCGGCCTTCCTGAATTTGCTCGCGATGTGGTTCTTGATGGTGCAGGGGGAGATACCGATACCTTCCTCTAAGAAGTGGAACGAGAAGCTTTCCTATACGACGCTGGCGATGTTTGCGGTTGCTGCATTTGCGCTGCTGGTGATTCCGGGATGTATATTGTCACAAGAAGTGCGGCACAGGGGCGCAGGGCCGGCCTCGCGTCCGTTCTGGGAATAGAGCTCGGGAGTTTGACCCACGCCGCAGCGGCTGCATTCGGTCTGTCGGCCCTACTCATGGCCTCGGCCCTTGCCTTCACAGCGTCGTGAAGTATGCCGGCGCCGTCTATCTTTTGTATTTGGGAATACGAACCATTCTGTCCAAGAGCAACCATGCGGAGAGCGATAATGCTTCTCCGCAGAGTCAGCGACAGCTGTTCATGAAGGGGTTTTGCGTCCAACTGCTCAATCCGAAGACCGCGCTTTTCTTTTACGCATTCCTTCCCCAGTTTGTCGATGCTTTGCAGGGCCATATGGTCCTGCAAATTCTGACTCTCGGTTTGCTGTTCGTCGTGCTGGCAATCTTCACTGACTGTCTTTATGCACTCATCAGCTCCGGAGTGGGCAGACTGATCATGAAAAAGCCGAGATTCCGGAAGAACCAACGTTACATCACCGGAAGTATCTATATCGGCCTCTGTATCGCGGCGGCTTCGACGGGGCATGGGAGGAAATGACGGACAAGTGAGGTCCTTTCAAAATGCGGATGCATTTTGAAAGGACTACCATAAAATGCGGCATTTGCGCACGCTTTCGAAGAAAGCGGAGCAAATGCGAAGCCAATTTTAAAACCGACCGGGTTTTAAAATTGGCTCAATGGCTAATGTGGATATCTCACAATGGATCTCATCGCCTGTGTTCATAAATACTGTCGGGGCTTCTTCGACAAATGAGGACGCACATTAACCGTATTTTAACATTCGACTCATGAAGACCACATGAACTCTGCCTAACATTCGCCCAGTTCCAGAGAGGAACAAAACATTTCCAGTCGGAGGAGTGGAATGATGAAGAAGTTTATGACAATTCTGGGTCTCGCCGCCCTCGTCGCCGCCGCGACGATCGCACAGGCCGTCCCGGGTTCGGGACTTGTTACGAAAGGCGTCTCCGGGGAGGCTCAGAGCCTCACCGGCGCGGGCGCGACCTTCCCGGCAGTGCTTTACACCAAATGGTTCAGCGAGTACGCCAAGAAAATCGGCGTCCAGGTGAACTACCAGGCCATCGGCTCCGGCGGCGGCATCAAGAGCATCAACGACATGACGGTCGACTTCGGCGCTTCGGACGCTCCCATGAGCGACGCGCAGCTCGCCGCCGCCAAGGGCGGGGCTCTCCTTCACTTCCCCATGACGATGGGCGCAGTGGTCCCGACCTACAACATCCCCGAGCTCTCCCACTCCAAGAGAGTTCTGAGATTCACCGCCGACACTCTCTCGGGCATCTACCTTGGGGACATCACGAAGTGGAACGATCCCAAGCTGGTGGCCGACAATCCCGAGCTCGCCAAGATCGACAGGTACATTGTCGTCGTGCACCGTTCGGACGGCTCGGGCACCACTAACATCTGGACCAGCTATCTCTCCGCGGTAAGCGACAAGTGGACCAATTCCGTCGGCCACGGCACCTCGGTCCAGTGGCCCGTGGGCTTGGGCGGCAAGGGCAACGAGGGCGTCGCGGGCAACGTCAAGCAGACCCAGTATTCCATCGGCTATGTCGAGGAAGCTTACGCCGTGCAGAATAAGCTCCCCGTCGCCGAGGTGAAGAACGCCTCCGGCAACTGGATGAAGCCGACCGCCAAGGCCGTTTCGGCCGCCGCGGCAGGGGTCACGCTTCCCGCCGATCTGCGCGTCATGATGGTCAACAGCGCCAACCCCGAAGCCTGGCCGGTCTCCGGCTTCACCTGGATCCTCGTGTACCAGCAGCAGACCGATCCCGCCAAGGCCCTCGCCCTGACCCGCATGCTCTGGTGGAACCTCCACGACGGGCAGGCCTATGCCGAGTCTCTCCTCTACGTGCCCCTTCCCGTCGACGCCATCAAGAAGGCCGTCGTCCTACTCAAAACGATCACGGTGAATGGATCTCCGGCTCTTCCCGCAGAGCTCGCGAACTACTAGAATCCCATCCGAGGTGGTTTTTTCGAAAGCCCTCCGGCTTTCGAAAAAACCTCTCTGAACAAAGAGGTTTCATGTCGCACACCAGAATGCTGCGGCGCGAAGCGAAGAAGGCTGCGGATCCGAGCGATCGGCGGTTCGCTGCCTTCGTGGCTGTCGTGTCGGCAGGCGTCATCCTCCTCGTGATCGGCTTTATCGTCCTCCTGACGATCGATTCGATGCCTTCCATCCGCAAGTTCGGATTCGGATTTCTCACCGGTTCGAGCTGGAACCCGGTCCAGACCGAGCTGAACCACATCAACTTCGGCACCCTGCCCTTCATCTTCGGCACAGTCGTGACATCGGTCATCGCCCTCGTTATCGCCACGCCGCTCGCGCTGGGTTCCGCGATCTTCGTATCGGAATACGCGCCGTCGTGGCTGGGGGGACCGGTGTCCTTCATCATAGAACTGCTCGTCGCCATCCCGAGCGTAGCCTACGGGATTTGGGGGCTTTTCGTCCTGGTTCCCTTCATGCGCGGGACGATCGAGCCCTTCCTTCAAAATGTCCTCGGTCACGTTCCGGTCCTCGGTGCCCTCGTAGCCGGCCCGCCTTACGGTCAGGATCTTCTCACGGGCGGCGTTATTCTTTCCATCATGATACTTCCGACGATTCTCTCCTTATCCCGAGAAATCATCGCTCAGGTGCCGAGGCTCCAGAAAGAAGGGATGTTGGCTCTCGGCGCCACGAGGTGGGAGGTCCTGTCGCAGGCCATCCTGCCCTACGCCCGCGGCGGCATAGTGGGCGCGGCTATGCTCGGCCTGGCCAGGGCCATCGGCGAAACCATGGCAGTCACGATGGTCATCGGCAACAGCTCGAGGAAGATCAGCGCCTCGCTTTTCACTCCGGGATACACGATAGCCAGTGCGATAGCGAACCAGTTCACGGAAGCCGATAGCGCCCTCTATTTCAGCGCGATCGTCGAACTGGGGCTCGTGCTTCTCCTCGTGGCGTCGGTCTTCAATGTCACGTCGAGACTCATGGTCAGCCGAATGGTGGCACGAAAGGAAGGCGCCAATGTATAGAGCCGGCGAATCCGCAAAATTTCTGCGCAGGCGTTCGGCGGGAGCGGCCAGCGTGGCGCTCGCGGCCATGCTCGCCTTCGTTTCCGTAGCCATACTGTTCTTGATAGTCGGACACGTCATCGTGAACGGTATCGGCTCCCTGAACGCCGATTTCTTCACGAAGATACCGAAACCCTACGGCGAGGTCGGAGGCGGCATCGCCAACGCGATCATGGGAACCGTCATAATGACTCTCGTGGCCGCGGCAATTTCGATTCCCTTCGGCCTCGGGACCGCGATCTATATCATCGAATTCGGCAGGGGCCGCTTCGCGGATACCGTGCGGTTCGCGGTCGAGCTTCTCGCGGAACTGCCTTCGATCGTAGTCGGCGTTTTCATCTGGGCCCTCGTCGTTCGCAACTTCGGAGGCTATTCGGGCATCGCAGGCTCGCTCGCCCTCTCGGTCATCATGATCCCCATAATCGCGCGCAGCGTCGAGGAGATCCTCAGGCTCGTGCCGGACAGTCTGCGCGAGGCGGCGCTCGCCCTGGGCACGCCCAAATGGAAGGTCGTGCTCTTCATCGTCATTCCGTCGGTGCTACCGGGTATTCTCACCGGCGTGATGCTCGCGATTGCGCGCGCCGCGGGCGAGACGGCGCCGCTCCTTCTCACGGCCCTCGGCAATTCCTTCTTCAATTTCAATTTGCGCAAGCCCATGTCGGCGATGGCATTGCAGATATATGACTACGCGGTTTCGCCCTACGACGACTGGCACAACAAGGCCTGGGCCTCGACGCTGGTGCTTATCGCGATCGTCGGGATACTGAGCGGCGCCGTCAAGTTCGTTACCCGAAGGTGGAAACATGAATCTCAATAATGGCCCGACAACGGAGTCTCCGGCCTCCGGCGGCCAGGTCATTCGGCCGCTGGCGGAGCTGGTGCAGAACCGCGGGACGACGATGCCGGTCGACACGGGCGGCAAGAAGGGTATTTCGGTGCGGTCGCTCGAAGCGTTCTACGGGACCCACCAGGCTCTTGCGGACATAAACCTGGACATCCAACCGGGCGTGGTGACTGCGATCATCGGCCCCTCGGGCTGCGGGAAGTCCACCATGATACGCTGCATCAACAGGATGCACGAGGTCATCAAGGGCGCGAGGGTGAAGGGTTCGGTGCTGGTGGACGGCGAGGATATCTACGCCCCCGATGCGAACCCCACGAGGATACGCCGGAACATCGGCATGGTCTTCCAGAAGCCCAATCCCTTCCCGACGCGCTCCATCTACGAGAATGTGATAACCGGACTCAGGCTCAACATGCCCAGGAAACGAAAGCACGAATACGACGAAGTCGTCGAAAAGTCTTTGCGGGCGGTCGCCCTCTGGGACGAGGTCAAGGACAAGCTGAACGCCTCGGGCGTGGCACTCTCGGGCGGGCAGCAGCAGCGCCTGTGCATCGCGCGCGCCATCGCGATAGAACCGGAGGTCCTTCTGCTCGACGAGCCGGCTTCGGCGCTGGATCCGACGGCGACGATGAAGATCGAGGACCTACTCTTCGAACTGAAGACCAGATATACTATCGTTCTCGTGACGCACAACATGCAGCAGGCGGCGCGCGCATCGGACGTCACGGCATTTTTCCTCGCGGACGAGGGTCACGTCGGGCACCTGGTAGAATACGGCTTGACTCGGGACATATTCATGACACCCTCCGACACGAGAACTGAAGACTATATTTCGGGCCGTCTCGGCTGAGACTGGACTTAGGAGGACAATCATGCCCGAGCGAACTCAATTTGCGAACGAACAGGCCCGAGTCGATCACGATATTCTCGTCATGGGCACTCGCGTAGAAGAGGCCGTCGGCAAGGCGTTGCAGGCCCTGCGCGCGCGGGACGTGGACCTGGCCCGGCTCGTCAAGGCGGAGGACGAAGCGATAGACGAGCTCCGGGACGGGATCGACGATCAGGTCACCGCAATCATCGCCACGCAGCAGCCGGTGGCCAAGGACCTGCGCGAACTGGTCACCGTCCTCAAGGTCACCGACAATCTCGAGCGCGCGGCCGATTACGCCGTCCACCTCGCCAAGGCCGTGAAGAAGTTCGTCGCGGAGCCTCCCTTCCGCCAGATCGAGCGGCTCGAGCGGATGGCCGAGCTCGGCGCCTCCATGGTGCGAGGCGCGGTCAATGCGTATCTGCAGCGGGACGTCGCGGAAGCGAGGCGCGTCGCAGCCATAGACGCCGAGATCGACGGCGAGCACAAGGCGCTCCAGCGCGAGGCTCTCGAGCTCATGCGCGAACGGCCCGAACAGGTCGAGCGGGCGGCGAAGCTCCTCACCACCTCCGGCTACCTGGAGCGGCTCGGCGACCATATGACGACCATCTGCGAGGCGGCGGTCTTCGTCGTCGAAAGCAGACATGTCGATCTGAACGAGTAGCGAGCAGTTGGAACGCCCGATGTTTTTCAACGCCCGTCTGGAGAGGAGTGTGCGTGGCCAAGGCAACCGTCCTCGTCGTCGAAGATGATCCGGACATAAGGGAACTCCTCGCCTTCGCCCTGGGCAAGGAGGGCTGGACCATGGTGGCGGCAGCCGACGCCGAAGACGGCCTGGCTCGCCTGGCTGTGGCCAATCCCGACGTCATCGTCCTGGACATCATGCTCCCGGGCATGGACGGGCTCGATTTCCTGCGCAAGGTCAAGTCCGATCCCGCCCTGCGGCGCCTGCCCGTCATCATGACCACGGCCAAGGGAGAAGACTCGGACGTAGTCGCCGGGCTGGAGCTCGGCGCCGAGGACTATGTGATCAAGCCCTACAGCCCCAAGGTGCTGGTCGCGCGCATCAGGGCCGCGCTGAGACGGACGGTCGATCTGGCCGATCACCCCTTCCGCACCGAGACGGCCGTCGTGAAGGGACGGCTCCGCCTCGACTCGGCGCGGCACGAGGTCTTCGTCGACCAGCGCAAGGTCGATCTCTCGGCCACCGAGTTCGCCATTCTGGAGTTTCTCCTCCGGAATCCCGGCTGGGTTTTTTCCCGGAGCCAGATCATCGACGCCGTCAAGGGCCGCGACTATCCCGTCACCGACAGAGCCGTCGATGTCCAGATCCTATCGCTCAGGCGCAAGCTGGGCGAGGGCGAGGAGTACATAGAGACGGTCAGGGGCGTCGGCTATCGGCTCAAGGACTGAAGGCCGTGGCCGCTAGCCTGTTCAGGCGGAGCTTCGCGATGCTGGCCGGCGCGGCCCTCGCGGCGGCCCTCGCCTTCGCGGCCCTCTCGCTCCTCGTCATGGACCGCATCTACGCCGAGGCCAACTCTAGGGCCCTCGGCGAAGCCGCCCTGGCCCTGGCGCCCGACATTCCCGAAGCTGCGCTCGGGCCCGAAGCTGCGCTCGGGCCCGCAGTTGCGTCCGCCCCTCGGACGGCAGCCGCGGTCGGAGCCGAGCGGCACTGGGCGGCGGCCTGGGTGGCTAAGGCGACGGGCGCCAGCGAGCTCAGGCTGACCCTGATCGAGCCCGACGGCACCGTCATAGCCGACACGCGCGCCGATGCGGCCGCGATGGAAAACCACGGCTCGCGCCCCGAAGTGCGCGCGGCGCTCGCAGGAAAAATGGGCGAGGCAAGACGGCGCTCGGCCACCATGGGCCGCGATCTCGTATATACGGCCGTCCCCGTTTCGCGACGGGGCCGGATCGTCGCCGTCCTGCGCGTGTCGACGGACGTGCCCTCGCTCTTTTCGCGACTTTCGTCGGAGCTCGGCAGTATCCTCCTCCTCGTGCTCGCCTTCGTCGCCGCCGCCGCGGTCGCCGCCGCCCTGTTCTCGAGGCGCCTGGCTCTGCCCCTCGCCCGCCTCGCATCCACGGCGCAGGGCTACGCCTCCGGCGCGCTTCCTCTCGGCCTCGGAGATTCCGGAGACCGGGGGGGCGGAATCTCGGCTCCCCGCAGCTCTCTCCGCTCGGCCGGCGCCGAGCCGCGCGGGCCCGAAGAGTATCGCATTCTGGCCGAAAGCCTCGAGACCATGGCCTCCCAGCTCGCGCTCCGCATAGAGGCGGCCAGATCGCAGGGACACGAGCTCGAGGCGATTCTCGACGCGATGGCCGAAGCCGTCCTGGCGCTGGACACGAACCTCGTCATCAGACTCGCGAATCCTTCGGCCGAGCGGCTCTTCGGTCCGGACCGCGGTGAAAAGTCGGCCCGCCTCGAAGGCCGCGGTTTCCTCGAGGCCACGCGCTCGACCGAGCTCCAGGCAGCCGTGGAAGAGTGCAGGCGTTCGGGGACCGAAGGGCGCACGGAAATAGCCATGTACCGGGGGGGAGAGCGCTGGTTCCAGGCTCTCGCGGCCCCCCTCGTCCTGCCCGAAGGAGCCGCCATCTTCGACTTGGCAACCTCCCCCGCCTCCGGCGAGACGAGGAAGAAGTCGGCGGGCGTCGTCCTCGTGCTCAACGATATCACCGAGCTCAGGCGCCTCGAGCGCGTCCGCAGCGATTTCGTGGCCAATGTCTCGCACGAGCTGCGCACGCCGATCCAGCTCATCAAGGGCTTTGCGGAGGCCATGCGCGAGGGCGAGAGCGATCAAAGGGAGCGCTTCCTGGCCATCATCGAACGCAACGCGGATAGGATGGAGAGCCTCATCCAGGATCTTCTCACCCTCGCGAGGCTCGAACAGGAAGGCTCGGCCTGGCTCGTCATGGAGAACACCGATATCTGTTCCGTGTTGACCGAGGCCTGCGAAGCCATGGCGCTCAAGGCGGGGGCCAGGTCGATTGCCCTAAACGTCAGCTGCCCGGAGGGCCTCCGCACGCGTGCCAACGCCGGCCTCCTCGAGCAGGCCGTCCTCAATCTCGTCGACAATGCCGTGAAGTATTCGCCTCAGGGTTCGCTCATTTCGATCGCCGCGGCCGTCGAGGGCGAGGGAAGCGAAGCCTCACTGGCGCTGAGCGTCCGCGACAGCGGGCCGGGCATTCCGGCCAAAGACCTGCCCCGACTGTTCGAGCGCTTCTACCGCGTCGACAAGGCGCGGTCGCGGGAGCTGGGCGGAACCGGGCTGGGCCTGGCCATAGTGCGCCACATCGCCCTGGCCCACGGCGGCAAGGCCTCGGTGGAGAGCTGGGAAGGCGAAGGCTCGCTGTTCACGATCAGGATTCCCTTCACATCGGCTCCTGGAACAGCCTGACCCAGTCGGCCGTTCCGGCCTCGTCCACCGACACGAGCAGATCCAGATTCCCGCCGAGGAGAAGGCTCGTCCCCGGGGGCAGGAGAGCGCTCCACCCGCCCTCCGCGGCGACCGGAGCGGCGGCGAAGGGACTCTCGGGCACCCAGGGTCCCGGTCCCGGCAGGCTCAGGGGGAAGCGGGTGGGTTCCTTGAAGCAGTCGGAGCGGAAGCTGTCGGCTGCCAGGAGGCGAGCCGCATCGAGAGCGGACAAAACCCAGGGGTCCGAGACTCGGGCGCGGGCCTCTTCGCCCAGCCTCGCGAGATTGAAGGCCTCCGGATCGAGGTCGGCCCGCTCGATGGCGCGGGCGACGCTCGCCACGTAGCCGCCCATCCAGCTCAGCTCGAGCCGATCCCTCCCCGCAGGCAGGCCGAAGGCGGGGCCGGAGAGATCGAGGGGATAGAGCGCCCCCGAGGAGCGCAGATGTCTCTTGCCCGCGAAGGGCTCGGCCAGGACCGCCTGGAAGCGCCCGCGCCGCACCTCGATCTCGCGCTCCGATCCCGGATCGGCGATCGCGTTCTCCCAGCGCCCGCCTACTCCCCTCCACGACAGGCGATACCTGATCCCCGGTAGGGCGCACCAGGAATCGGGCAGGGGAGGAAGGACGAGAAGCAGGCGATGCGCTCCCGCCCCGCCGAATGGCGACAGGGAATCGCATCCCACTGCGAGGAAAGAGGCGGCGAGAAGGGAAAGGAGGCCGGCGGAGCGCGGCTTCGTGGAAGTGCTCATCGCCTGAGCTACGCCCCGGCGGGCGGCGGGCGATTCAGGCGGTTCTGAAGCGGTTCACTTCGCCGTCGAGCCGGGCGCTCCCGGAGCCGACATCCTCGGTCAGGCCGCCGACCGATCTGATGGAGGCGCCGATGTCGGATATGCCGCGGGTGATCTCGGCTATGTCGGCGGTCACCTCGCTCGAGATCCTGCCCGCATCACCTCAGGACAGTGCCTTCTCCAGGGCCTTCAGCATCACGTCCTTGTTCGGCTCGAGTCCGGTCCACATGGTGATGTTGAGAGCCGCCTGGTTGATCAGCATCTGCATGCCGCTCTGCCAGCGCACTCCGCGCCTGTCGGCTTCCTGCAGAAAGGGGGTGAACGCCGGATTCGGAATGACGTCCTGGACGTACATGCCCTTGGTTATCGTTTCGTAGTCGATATTCGGCTTGTCGTCGACATTCGGGTACAGACCGATGGAGGTGGCATTGACCAGGATGTCGGTTCCGGCGGGAATCCGGAATTTATCCACCCAGGGCACGTAGTCGACCGCGACCTTGGTGTTCTTCGCGAGGATCTTCACGAGCCCCTCGCCCAGGGCCATATCCCTGGGAATGTTGACGATGGTCAGGTGGCGGGCACCTGCCAGAGCCAATTCCACGCAGATGGCCCGGGCGGCGCCGCCGGCGCCGAGCACCACTACCTTCCTGCCTCCGGCGGCGATCCCGGCGCTTTCCAGAGCGATCATGAAGCCTTTGCCGTCCGTATTCTCGCCGGTCAGGATCCCGTTGTCGTTGACGATGGTATTGACCGCGCCGATCAGCTCGGCGCTCGGCGACAACTTGTCGATGTATTTCAGGACTTCGATTTTGTGCGGGATGGTGCAGTTGATGCCTCGGAATTTCATCGCCTTCAGCCCGAGGATGGCATCGCCGAGCCCGCTCGGATCGACATCGATCGTCAGGAAATGCCAGCGCTCCAGTCCCAGATCGCGGAAAGCGGCCTCCTGGATGACCACACCGGGATTTTCGGCCGCCGGGTGTCCGAATACGCCCACCAGATTATCCAGGTAATTCTGCTCTTTCATACTGTCCTCCTCGGCGGATGTCAGGAATGCGATCAATTGCTCTTCTATCGATATTCCTTATCACAGAGGCTCTTGCAAAATGCAGACGCATTTTGCAAGAGCTACCCCAACCTACGGCATTTGCGCACGCTTTCGAAGAAAGCGGAGCAAATGCGAAGCCACTTTCAAAAATAACCGATTTTTGAAAGTGGCTCCACACTCTCAAATCGTCTCCATACCTCTGGGCCTCTGTGGCCATTTCCCTTTATTAACCGCTCAATGGCTGTTGGCGAAGTAGACCGCGCCGATCGCCTGGGCGAACTGCGCGACCGTGAACTCGGGATGCAGCTCGAGCTGCTTCATGAGGGAAGTGTTGGCTATGCCGGTCCCCGCCACGACGAGGGAAATGTCGGGGTCGATGCTCCGTCCTCCCTCCACCAGCAGATCGAAACAGCTGTGGCTCTTGACCATGCGACCGAACAGGAACCGCTCGTCCGAACCCGGCTCCAGGATGCGTTTCGTCTCGAGCAAGGCCACGGCCAAAGACTCGCCGATCTCGCGCCAGATCTTGAAGTTGGTCTCGTCCTTTTCCCGGTCGGGCAACTTCATCATGTGCTCGAGGAAGGCTTTTCGCTGGTCCACGGGCTCGGTGGGGACGTACCAGCCTGTCGATGTCCCGACCCTGCGCTCCACCACGTACCCCAAGTCCTGCAATTCTCCGAACAAGTCGGGACGCTCGGCGGGGAAATATTTCAGGGCGAGACGGAATACGCCCGACTGGCTGCAGTACTTCTGCAGGGTACCGGGCAGGCCCGTGTTGAAATTGTTGACGCTCCGCAGATCGTCGCTTTCGTGCTTCCGCTCCGGCCAGCTGCCGAGGTCGATGATGAAATTGTAGACCTCCAGCGGAATGTCCGGAATGGCTCCGGTCTCAGTCACCCACCCGGTGCCGAGTTCGGTGCCGAGCGTGTGGGCGAACACACCCTTGGCTACCTCGTCGGGCTCGGGCGAGGCGGCGATTTCTACCGCCGCGGTGAATGCAGCCATCGGCCCGTCGTTGACGATGCGCACTACGCCGGCGGGCCGCACCCAGGCTTTCAACCGTACGTCCAGATCGGTGAGCTCGGCGAAATCGGATTCATAGTCGATGGCCGGGTTATTCCGGATACCCCGTGTCTTGTAAACCTCACCCCCGACAATCTTGTTCTTCACCACGACATCGGGGAAACAGAGCCCGATTCCATCGAAGCGGAGTCCCTCGTCGAGCCCCTCCGCATCGAGGCCGGTCAAAACCTCCGTTATCGCGGTATCGCTCGCCGCCTTGTCCATGGCGCGTGCGATCCGGCCGAGCAGTTCTTTTCGCCGATCGTCCTTCATGGGCGCACGGTGAAGCCACAACCGGGCTTGGAGTAGCCGCACGATCAGGCAGATAGGATCGACCAGTTGGCGGGAGCGGAGGAAGCTCGCCGGAAACCAATCGTATTCCTTGAAATCGACGACGCGGCCGTCGTCGACCAGGACCGCCTTGATGTCGGTTCCTCCCACATCGATGCCGAGCAGGGCTTTGTTTCCCAAGCCCTCCGCGCGGCGCCTGAAGAACTCGACGGCATCCACCGTAGGCTTCGAGGGCCTCGGCGAGACCGGCACCTCCCCCATATCCGCGAATTGGAAGGCGAAACCTGGAGCCGAAGGGCTCATCGCGTCTATCATCCGGTCCAGGACATTCACCGCCCGACCATAGCCGGTACGGGACGAACGCGGAAGGCCGATCCCGAATGCGACAGGAAGTCTCCGGACGGCCTCGGAAAGAAGCTCTCGCCCGGGATCGGAATATACCGTCATGGACCTGCCGCCCAGAGCGGAAATGATGTTGTAGATTCCAGCGTGGATGTAGCTCTCGACGAAGTCCCGTTCCGCGATGCCGATGGCGTCGAGACGGGGAATCTTGAGGTCGAAGCGCCTGCATCCCGTGCCGTCGAGCAATTCCAGCAAGCAGACGAGACGATCGCTCGCCTCGTCGGCCAAGCTGCAAAATCGGCCCTGAAGTTCGGTAATGTAGACACTTCTCCCCAGCCGCGCTTCTTCGAGTATTTTCTCGATCATGTTATCTCCCGACTGCGCCCGACCGCTTGTGCTCCCGGACCACCGTCAAACCTTCGGATCGGAGGATCGCATGGAACACTTCCATATCGCCTTCGGATACCGGCGCCATTCCGGCGAAAAACTCCGTGCTTCTGTTCATGAGCGCGTATTTGTTCTCAGCGAGCGGATTGTAATTGACGAGTTCGACGCGGCCGCCCGGGTTCTCCTGCGCGATGAAGCGCGCCAGCGCGGATATGTTGAGTTCGGTGGCCGTCACCCTCGGTATCAACGGAATCCTGGTGAGGAGATCCACGCCCTTTTGCGCCAGATCGGCGTAGTTGCGCCTGATCGGCTCATTGGAGAAGTGGGTGTATTCGAGGTGGAGCCCCGAGTCCGCAAGCTTCAAGTCGACGATGAAGAGATCGGTATAAGGGACGAATCTTTCGAGGATCCGGTAGTCCCCGTACATGCAGGTCTCGATCGCCGTGTGGACCCCTTCCTTCTTGCAGAGGCCGAGCAGCTCGAGGGCGAATTCGTGTTGTACGAGCGGATCGCCGCCCGAAATGGTCACCCCGCCGCCGGACTGACGGTAGAACTCGAGGTCCCGCAGGAGCAGCTCGGCGGCGCTCGCCGCGGAGACGATTCTGCCGTCGAAGGACATCGCAGTCGTGGGGCAGGCCGCGACGCAGGCCCCGCAGCGCGTGCACCTGCCCCGGTTGATCTGGATGAAGGGATCGTTTTCCTCGTCCGAACTCAGGGCGCCGGCCGGACAGACGCCGACGCAGGTGCGGCAACGGATGCACTGGCTCTGCAGGTACCAGAGGTTGATGCCGCTATCCAGGCCTTCGGGATTCTGACACCAGGCGCAACGGAGGCTGCAGCCCTTCAGGAAGAGGGTCGAGCGGATGCCGGGGCCGTCGTGCAGCGTGAAGCGCTTGATGTCTATTATGGCTCCGTCCATCAGGTTTCCCCGTAGCTCGTGCGGGCGATGATCTCGTCCTGTAGGTCGTTCGCGAGTTCCGCAAAATACGCCGTATAGCCGGCCACCCTGACGGTGAGTCCCCGCCAGGCCTCAGGATGAGATTTCGCCGCGAGGAGGTCCTCTTTCCGGATGACGTTGAACTGGACATGGTTGATCCGGAGCCTGACGAAGGTCCGCAGAAAACCGGCGAACTTCGCGATGCCTTCCTCGGTCTTGAAGAACTCGGGCAGGAATTTCATGTTGAGCAGCGTGCCGTTGCTGCCGTCCCGGGAATCGATCCTGGCCACCGAGCGGAGGAGCGCCGTCGGGCCCGTCCGGTCCCGGCCGTACATCGCCGACATCCCGCCGTCCGCCAGGGGGTCCTTCGCCTTTCTCCCGTCGAGGGAGGCACCGACATTCTGACCCATGGGCACGTGGGCGGACACGGTATAGAGCCCGGCATGGTAGGGCCCCCCGCGGGCGTTGGTGTAGCCGGCCATCTTTTCGGCGAAGTAGTGCACCCATGTCGCCGCGATGGAATCCACCCAATCCACGTCGTTGCCGTATTTCGGCACCTTGTTGATGAGGTACTGGCGGAGTTTTTCGTCGCCCGCGAAATCGCTGCGGATCGCCGCGAGCGCCTCTTGGGCCGACAGGGTACGGTCTTCGAACACGCATTTTCGGATGGCCGCGAGGCAATCGGCGATGTTGGCCGGCTGGATGGCCTGTATTCCGGACAGGTTGTACCTCGCGCCGCCCGCAGTGACGTCGAGGCCTTTGTCCGCGCATCCGTCGATGACGGCCGACAGGAAAGGCGAGGGGAGGACTTGCGCGTGCAGCCTGTCCACCGTGTCGCAGGCTTTGATCATGCGCTCGATGAAGTGATCCATCTGGGTGCGAAAGGCGTTTTCCAGCTCTTCATAAGTCCCATAGTCGGCGAGCGAACCCAGGTCCAGCCCGATTTTCTTCTCGGTCAAAAGGCACATGCCGTTGTTGAGGGTCAGTTCGAGGGCCTTTACCATATTGAACATCGCTGCGTCGCTCCACCCGAGGGCGTTGCCGTGAGTCGTCAGCTCGACGCAGCCTACGATCGCATAATCCAGTGCGTCCTTCGCGGAGATGCCGCGCGCCTCGAGGGCGGGAACGATGCTTTCGTCGTTGAAGATCTGGGGCATGCCGGACCCGAGACCGATCACCCTCGCGCAATCCCTGACGAAGTCTTCCGAAGAGACTTCCGAAAGCCGCGCCGAAAGATTGGGCTGGGGGAGTCCCATATGGGCCTGCGCCTTGAGGAACAGATACGACAGTTCGTTCGCCGCGTCCTTGCCCCTTTCGTCGACGCCGCCGATGGCGACGTTGAAGCCGATGGGAAAGCCGGCGAAATACTTCGCGCTGTTGGAGTTCCGCAGATAGACGATCTGGTTGAACTTGAGCCAGAGAGCTTCGATGATCTCGAGCGCCGCCACCCGGTCGATGGTCCCCTTCTCGAGGTCGTTCTCGTAATAGCCGAAAAGGTACTGGTCCGCCCGCCCCGGAGAAAACGAGGAGGCGTTGGACTCGATGTGCAGAAACACGAACAGGAACCAGAGCGACTGCACCGCCTCGCGGAAGGTTTCAGGCGGTTCGACCGAGAGTTTCAGGCAGATGCGCGCTATCTCCTGCAGATCGGCTTTGTTCTCGATCGAGGTTTCGTCCGCGGCCATCCGGCCCGCGAGCGAGGCGTAGCGTCCGATGAAATCCAGGGCCCCTTCCAGCGCGATAGCCATGCCTCGATAGAATTCCGCGGACAGGGGGGCCGCGCGCCCCGCCCTCTCGAGTACATCGTCGCGAATGGCTCGCGGACCGCGCCTCAGCCAATCCCTCGCGTTCGGGCATATGTGGCCTTGAGAGTGGTCCGTCTGGTTGATCTTCGCGACCTTGCCTATGGCGCCGAGCTCCTCGCCGATGGCGGCCTGGACCCTGTCCTCCAGCGATTTTCTCTGCCAGAAGGGCATGATGTCGCGACGGAATTTTCCGATGTCCTCTTTCCGCACCTCGAAGCGGTCCTGGGGCCGATCGGGCAGGCGCTCAATCTCGGCGTCCACCCAGGAAATCCCCGCTTCGGGCGACACGACCCCCGCGCGGACTCCGGCGGTGCGATTCCCGACAATCAGTTCGAGAGGATCGATCCGGATCCCGATCTTCCGCAGAGTTTCGGCGAAGGATTCGGCCCGCTGAATATTGCGCGGCTTGTGCGGATTGGCCCGATAATACTCGGTGACGATCGTCGCCTGCTCGATCGAAAGAAAGCGAGGCTCGTCCAGCATCCGCTGCTTGAGAGAACGAATCCTCGCCGAGCATTCGAGTTCATGTATCTTCTCGAGTTCGATCCGCTCCATCCGGGCCCTCCTTTCTTGAGACGATTGTTCACCTTTGATGCCCCCTGGCGGGAAAGCCGGCACTCAGACGAATTCGCGCTTCCGCTTTTTATAGAAGCAATCCATCCAAATGATGCCCACGATGACCGCACCCTTGAGCAAGACCTGGTAATAGGACCCGATGTTCAACATGTTCATGGCGTTGTCCAACATGCCGAATACCAAGAGGCCCAGGCCCGATTGGGGTATGCCCCCGATTCCGCCGGCGAAGGAGGTGCCACCGACGACGACACCGCAGTTCACGACCAGGGCGGTCGTCTCGCCATAGACGGAAGAACCGGTGTTCAGCTTGGCCGACAGCAATACCCCGGCCAGGCCGGCTGCGAGTCCACTGATGACGAACCCGATCCATTTGGTGCGAATGACGTCGATGCCCGAATACCTGGCGACATCGTAATCGCCGCCGATCGCATAGAGATTGCGGCCGAATTGGGTATACCTCATGAGCCAAAAAAAGAATCCGAAACAGACCAGCATGATCAATACGAGGTGGGGCACTCCATGGAAGTCGCCGTTTCCTATCATCATGAAATTGGGATTGCTGCTGGGAATCGGGTGGGCATTGGTTAGTTCCTGGGCGACACCAGTCAGCAAGAAACCCATGCCCAGCGTGATGATAAAAGGTTCCGTCTTCTGTTGCACGGAAAAAAAGCCATTGATGAATCCGACCACGCCGCCGAACAGCACGGCGAGAAGGATCGCCGGCAACATGGGCATGACATTCATAAGCTTGATGGCCATGATGCCGGAGACAACCAGGATACCGCCTATGGAAAGGTCACAACCACCGCTTATGATCGTGAGGGTGACTCCAAATGCCAGGATTAGCAGAATGGACGTCGAATTGAGCATGTCCAAAAGATTATATGCGGTGTAGAAATTCGAATGGGAAAAGAGCATGCCCACCATCATGATCAAGATGGCGAAAAAGGCTTTTTGCTTAGTCGCAAGCTTGTAAAGCGACATTCCGAATCCAACACTGTTCATGGCTGCATCTCCTACACTTGCTTGCGGTTGTCGAGCCAGATGGCGAAGACCAGGATCGCGCCCTTGACCGCATACTGCAGGTACGATGAGACGCCCAGCAGGTCCAGGCAGTTGGACATGAGGATGATCAGGAGAACGCCCATCACCGTGCGCAGGACGCTGCCCTTTCCACCTTTCAGGGTCGTGCCTCCCACGACGACCGCGAGGATCGCGTTTGTCTCGTACCCCGCGCCTATGACCGGTGCGGCCGTGGTAATGCGGGAAAAGAGCACTATCGCGCCCACCCCTGCCATGAATCCGCCGATGGTGTAGATCACGACTATGGCGCGCGATATCCGCACGCCGGCGAGGCGGGCGGCCGTCTTGTTGCCGCCAAGCAGGCTTATGGCCCGGCCTTCTGAGGTCTTGGTATGGAACACCCACAGCACTGCAAGGCAGACCAGGAAGATCACGAAGGAGACGGAGAGGAACCCCACATCCCCCCCGCCGATTGCCTTGAAGAGCGACTTGCTCGCCGTTATGTCCCAAAAATGCATGGTAGAGCCGCCCGAGTAGAGCAAGGCTATCGCCGAGTAGACAGTGCTCATGCCGAAGGTAATGAAAAGGGCCTCGGCCTGGGTCAGCGCGCCGGAAGTCAGTATGAGGACGCTGTTCATGGCACCGCAGACTGTCCCGATCGCGAGTCCGATCAGCAAGGCCGGCACCTGCCCGAAGGGTTGTATGAGGGAGATGGTGACCACGGCCACCAGGTTGATCGTCCCGGGCATCGACAAGTCGATAAAGCCGCCGATGATCACGAAGGTCGTACCGAGCGACACCATGATCAGGGGTCCGAACTGGCGCATGATGTTGACCAGGTTCGCCCCGGACATGAATTTGGGCTCGACTATCGCCGTGATCGCCACGAGGGCCGCTATCATCACCAGAACGAGGTAATCCCTGAAGAGGGAGGCGGCGGCTTTCAGGGTGGCGTTTTTCTCATGCATGATTACGCCTTCCCTCCAGCCATTCCTAAGGCCGCGCTCATTATCACGTTGGTCGATGTCGTCAGGGGATCGAACTCGCCCGTGATCCGGCCTTCGAATATCGTCAGCACCCGGTTCGACATGTTCAGGACTTCGGGAAGCTCGGAGGAGATGAGGATGATCGCACCGCCCCGCTCGGCGATGTCCTTCATCAGGGTGTAGATCTCGTATTTCGCGCCGACGTCTATTCCCTTCGTGGGTTCGTCCATGATGAAAATCCTCGGAGAAATCTCAAGCCAACGCCCGACGATGCATTTCTGCTGGTTGCCGCCTGAAAGGTTCACGACCGGCACCTTGGTCGAAGGGGTTTTGATGGCAAGGGCGTTAACCTGCCTAGCCCCGATGCCCTTCTCGAGGGATTTCCGGATAAACCCGAATTTCGTGAAGTTTGAAATGCTGGCCATGGATATGTTGGACTCCACGGAAAATGGCAGGACAAGGCCCTGAAGCTTCCTATCCTCGGGAATGAAGCCAAGGCCCGCGTCCTTGGCTTCCTTGGGATTTCGTATCGCGATGGGCTTGCCTTCGATCAGCACCCGGTGCCCTCTGACCTTGTCCGCGCCGAAAAGCGCGCGGACTATCTCGGTCCGGCCGGCCCCGACCAGTCCCACGAAACCCAGGATCTCGCCTCGTTTGAGGGTGAAGGAAATGTCGTGCAATTTATGCGTGTTGATGGAGCGAACCTCCATCAACGTGTCTCCGACATTTCGGGGCCGCTCCGGATACTCGTTCTCGATGGTCCTTCCGACCATCTTCGTGATCAATTCGTTTCGCGTGAAATCGCTCGTGGCCTTTGTGTCGACGACACTGCCGTCCCGCATGACGCTGACTATGTCGCAGAACTCGAAAATCTCGTCCAGCTTGTGGCTGATATAGATGATGGATATTCCCCGATCTTTTAGTTGGTGGATTATTTTGACCAGCTGGGCCATCTCCTCGCCGGTCAGGCTGCTCGACGGCTCGTCCATTATGATGAGCTTGGACTTGAAGGAGAGGGCCTTGGCGATCTCCACCATCTGTTTTTCCGAGACGCTCAATTCGGACACCAGCCTGGTCGTGCTCACCTTGCTGCCGATGCTCTCCAGGATATCTTTGGCCTTGGCATGGGTGCCGCGCATCCCCTTCATTTCTTTGAAGCGGCCGAGAAAGACGTTTTCGCCCACGCTCATCGTGTTGACGAGGTTGAGTTCTTGATAGATTATGGCCAGCCCGCTTTGCATGGATTCGTGCGGCGTCGTGTGCTCGATAGTCTGGCCGTCGAAGATCACGGTTCCACTGTCCTTTTGATAGACGCCCGACAGTATCTTCATGAGGGTCGACTTGCCCGCCCCGTTCTCGCCGACTATGCCGTGTACCATGCCACGCCTGACGTCGATCGAGACCATGTCCAGGGCCTTGACGCCCGGGAACGACTTGCAGACGTCCCTGATCGATAAAATAGTATCGGCCCCACCAGTTTCCATGGTCCCACCCCTGACTGAGCTATATGACAAGGCCCGTTTCACTGTCACGCGAAACGAGCCTTGTGCGCTAACTATATCTTACCACTCGGGCGGGGCAAAGCTGCTGATCGTATCCTTGTCGACGACAAACAGCGGAACCCAGTTGATCTGCTGGACCGTCTTGCCATTCACGACATCCCTTGCCAATCCCAGGTCCGTCTTGGTCATGAGCACGAAGTCCTGCGCGATACTGACGGCCTGGTCGCCGTTCTGCACTTGAACATATCCGGCGCGGTTGCCGTCGACGCCGACGATGTAGAGGCCTTTCATATTGGCAGCCTTCATAGCCTGGATGACCCCCGTGGCGCCGTTGTCCCAATGGACGAAGACACCCTGGATCTCGTTGCCATACTTGACGGTATCGTCTTCCATGATGGCGAGGGCTTCGGCGGTGGACCACTGCGTGCAGGCCTTGTAGTCGATCACCTGGATATTGCTGCCCGCGATCGCCTTGTTGAATCCATCATGGCGCTTGATCTGGGCGTCGTGGCCGGCCTGGCCCCCGATTTCTACGATTTTCGCCCCGTTCGGGAAATGGTCCATGAATGCCTTGGCGGCCTGCTGGCCAGCCATGGTGTCGTTGACCCCCGCGTAGAAGTCGCGGTACTGCCGGTACGCCGGAGCCAGATCCGACGAGAACATGCCTACGATCAACCCCGCCTTCTTGGCCTGCATCAGGCTGGGAACGATGGCATTGATGTCGTTCGGATTGAGGAAAATGACCTTGAACTTCTGCGCGATGCAGTTGGTGACGATCTGGGACTCCGCCTGCGTATCGCCCTTGGCATCGTAGGTGTACATGTCGAAGCCGTACTCCGACCCGAACTTCAGAAACTGCTTTGCAGAGAAAGCCTGCGACTCGTTGGCCATGTTGGAAACGACGAACGCAGCCTTGACTTTGGCTTGGGCGCTCGCTCCGAAAGCCGCCACGACCAGCAGCACAAGCCCAATGACCACCACTCTTCTGATACTTGCCATCCTGCACCTCCGTCAAATTGAACCTACATTGAAACAACGATGTTGTTTCATATGCAATCTTTTTTCAGTATACACCGATAACCACACTTGGCAAGATAATTTCATTCAAAATCATTTTCGCCGCGACCTTCCGAGAGTCAGAATAGTGCACTTTGGAGAATCCGAAAGGCCGAAAACTGCACTGAGTGGTGGGCAAAACTGAACACTCTCGGACGCAAGCGTAACTCAGTGGCCGGCCAGCCATTTGACGGCGTTTCGCCAGAATGCCCCGTAATCCTTCCAGTCTATGAATGCAGTTCCCCAGTGCTTCGATAGATCGGACGTGAAAGCCATCGTACGGCCCCGTCCATACTCGCCGACTGCGATAAACGGATTGCCGTCGATCGTCGCAAGCATCGTTGCATTGGACTTGGCGGACACTTTGTTGTAGCCGAGGAACACCGGCCATTCGGTGTCTATTCCTTTCAGAACGGGATGATCCTTCTTAACCATGACGGGCTGCGCACCTTGCGGCTTCTCGACTCTGTCATCGTAGGGCAACATATTGACCGGAAGCACCTCTTCCACTTGAGTGTCATGATATCCTGGAATCCCCCTGATTCCTTCGAAGCAATTCCAACCTCCGCCCATGCAGAATCCGCCGCCGCCCGCGACATAATCGCGGAGCACATCCAAACGATTGGGGCCCATAGGGACTGTGAACATATCCGGATAAAGTTGAATCGTATTTTTCCCCGTATCGCTGAAGATCACGACATCGTATTTTTTCAAATCTTCGACCGTTTTGGGAAAATCGGTCAGTGCCACATGGTTCGGCATATGCGTCACATCGACATCTTCATATTTCTTGAGCGCATTGAGAAACCATACGGCGAAGTTTTCGTATCCGCCCAGGGGCACCATATCGAATCCCTTGATATGCATCTTAAGAACGAACCATGTTTCTCCCACAAGCAATACCTTTGTAGGCGTCGCCATCGTTTTTCTCCTTGAGTTGAGACAGAATCGCACAAATGCCGTTATGTTTGCGCAAACATAACGGCATTATATGGCACTTCTCGAGTCTGTCAATGAAAATTTGCACCGAGTGGGATCTTTTTTTAAGATGAGAGCCAAGTTCAAAAGTCATCCGACTTTTGGAAAAGCCTCAATTCGCTTCGCATTACCGGCAGGAGAGGCAGGAATCCCGTATGATCGGCTCGGCTTCGAGCAGTGCGTGGGATTGCCACTTACCTTCCAGCTTTATCGATTTCATGAGATTCTCGACCGCGATCTCCGCTATTCTGCCTATCGGTTGTCGCATGGTTGTCAGCGCCGGCGTCGTGAATGAAGACATCTCTATATCGTCGACCCCGACAATGGAAAAATCTCCCGGAATGCTCGCTCCGTATTCATGCGCGGCTTTGATGAAGCCGATCGCCATGTGATCATTGGAGGAGATTATAGCTGTGGGTCCGGGATGGAGGCTATTGAAATACAAAAAGGCCTCATACCCCGCCGTAGATGACCAATCTCCCTTGAACACAAGACTCTCATCGAACCGGATATCGTGCTTCTCGAGCGACGCCTCGAAGCCACTCAGACGCTGACGCGCATCGAGAACTGTCAGATCGCCTGTGATGAACCCTATGCTCTTATGGGCGAGTCCCGTCAGATAATCCACAAAGTAGTCGATCATGGCGAGATTATCGACATCGACCCAGCTGATGGACGGCAGATCACTGCTCGCGTGCATGAGAACCGTCGGGATGTTATTTCGGGAAATAGCTTCCAGTCGGCCGTCTCCGATTTGAGAGCCGAGCACAATGATGCCATCTATTTTTTTCTGTCTGAACAGAACGGCCAAATCGCGCTCCACCTTGCTCTCGCACGCGACAAGGAGAAGGTCATATGCGCGCGGAACCAGGAATTTTTCCAAATGATAGATGAGCTGCGCAAAATAGGGCTCGGATAGAACATATTCATCTCTCGGCAGGACCAAGCCGATTGTCATCGCCTTTTGGCTGTTTAAGGCTCTGGCGGCGGCGTTCGGGTAATAGTCGATCTCTTGGATGACGCGCAGCACTCTCTCCCGCGTTTCCTTTTTTACCCGAGGGTCATTGTTGACGACGCGGGACACCGTCATGAATGAGACATTCGCCAGTCTCGCTACGTCGGATTGTGATGGCATTCTCGCTGAACCTTTCTGTTGGGGCTGCGACCGTTCCTCTCGAGGTTGTCGTAACTCTAATCCCCAGTCGCGACCGGGTCAATCGGAGACGGATCGCTGTCTGATCGGGGCGCGAAAATGATCAGGGAGCCCGATATTTCTTGCGGAATTGACTCGGCGTAAGCGCGGTTTTGCTCTTGAAGAGCCGGCTGAAGTATCTCGTGTCCTCGAAACCCAGAGCGTCGGCAATTTCCTCCACCGAAGCCGACTTTATGAGCAGCAGATGCTTCGCTTTTTCCACGCGCACCGAGTTGCGGTAGCGCATCGGCGTCGTGCCGAGATGCTTTCTGAAGAGGCGCGAAAGGTAGGACGGAGTTACATAGGCTACGCGCGCGAGGGCCTCGACGTCGAACCCTTCGGCGTAGTGTTCATCGACGTAAACTCGGCTTCGGTCCAGCGCCGCGCTTCCAGAGGAATCGGCGGTCGCAAGCTTCTGCTCCATGAGAAGAAGGAGAGATTTCAAGAGATGATCTTCGAGCTCGCGGTAGTGTTCCGCGCGGCGAAGATGGTTCTTATGGGCGCTCTGGCAGAGCCACCCGAGTTCCCCGTCGTCATCGCCCATCTTGAACGAGAATGGGAGCGTTGCGCGATACCCGAGTTCGAGCCAGAGGCAGACTATTTCCTGACGGCTCGACGCGTCCAGCGTCTCGTGGTGCGCGACCCCGGGGGGATAGACCAGCAGATCGTAAAGGGCGACATCGATGGTATCGCCGCCGGTCGTCACCTTCGCCTTGCCTTCGATGAAGTAGATCAGTTCGAGGTAGGGGTGAGAGTGTTCCTTCAAATTCCAGATTTTGCTGTTCTCGTCGAAGCGCTCGCAGAATTTGAGAGAGATTGCCCCCCTGCCGGCGGCCCTCAGAAAGCGCAACACTTCCACTCTCATGTCGTCACTCAGCATTTCTCCGGCCTCAATGGAGATAGTCTAGGAGCACCAATCGCCGACTGTCCACTTTTATTTGCTGGATTCGCCGTCCGCATCGACGTTCGTCATGAGCAAAAAGCAAGCGCCCCCCGCGGCGGCCGAGTCTGATTATGTTCGGTGCCCTTTTGGTTTCATTTGGAGTATTTGTTGACAAAAAGTCATTCGGGATTATGCTAGTCTTCGACGTATGAGTCCTATCGAGGAAAAGCGCGGCCCTCGGGGTCGCGGCAAGTTCGGCAACAAGGACATTTCCGATGCGGTGCGGGAAGCCATTCTCAAATCGGGGAGCTGTCGGGTAGCGGAGCTCGCCAAAGAACTCCATGTTTCGGAAGTCTCCGTTCGGAAAAGTCTCAACGAGCTGGAACGTCAGGGAATAGTCCGGCGCCACCATGGAGAGGCCCGAACGTACGACGGGGACGACATTCCCTTCCGCATGCACGTTCACTACGCCGAAAAGCAGGCCATCTCGAGCAGAGCGGCGGCGCTGGTCGAACCGGGAGATACGATTCTCCTGGAGGCCGGCTCCGCGATCGCAATGTTCGCGCAGAGGATACGGGACGTACAGGGACTGACGGTAATAACCACCAATCTTTTTATCGCCCGGTCGTTTCGAGGTTCCAGGGCGCGCGTGATCGTACTCGGCGGCCTCTACCAGGAAGAAAGCGAGAGCATGGTGGGTCCCGCCGTATGTGAATCGATGCACGACATCGGTTTTTCGAAGTCTTTCCTCGGAGTCTCGGGGTTCACGTTCGCCGATGGCTTTATGTTGAACGATGTCGCACGAGCCGACGTGACGCGCGCGATACTGGAGCGCGGGGCGCAATGCGGAGCGAAAGCGTGGATTCTCACCGATTCCTCCAAATTCGGTATATCACACGCGACCGTGATCTGCTCGGATCTGTCCCTCATCGCCGGTGTGGTGACGGATCCCGGGGTCCCCGACGAATACAGACGCCACCTCACGGGGGCGGGACTGGAGGTGTTGATCTAGGCTTCAAAAAGGGCGGCCGCGCCGATGACTCCGGCCCTCCCGCCGAGAAGGCCGCGCTTGATCTCCAAGCGGTCGTACATCATCGAGCCCGCGAGCTTGAAGCACGTATCGGCCGCGATCTCGAAGAAGAACTCGGGAAGATTCAAGAGACCGCCCCCGAGCACGATGCATCGCGGATTCAACACCTGGAATACGTTGTATAAGCCGACGCCTATGTATCGGGCGAATTCCTCCACCACCGCCCGGCAGAGCTCGTTCCCGTCGGCGCAGCCTGCGGCGAGCATCGTGCCGTCGAGTCCCGCAAAATCCTCGCAACCGGCGGGCAGGTCGGCGCAGGCGCCGGAGGATTTCAGCCGCCCCGCCAGGTTCCGCGCCGCTTCGGGAATCGCGAGGCCGGATGCCGCACCCATGAGACAGCCATAATTGCCGCAGGTACAACGCCTGCCAAGGGAACTATCGATGATCATGTGCCCGAACTCGCCGGCCGTCCCCGTGAAGCCGCGATACGGCTTGCCGTCGATGATGATACCGCCGCCGATCCCGGTGGACACGGTCAGGAGGACCATGGGGTCCATCCCGACGCCCGCCCCATAGCGGAACTCGCCGATCGCCTGGGCATTCGCATCGTTATCGGCCAGGCAGGGGATGCCCAGAAGTTTCTCCGTCCGCTCGCGGAGGGGATAGCACTTGAAACCGGGCAGATTCGAGGTAGTGAGAGTCACGCCGTCGGGCCAGCGGATATGGCCGGGGAACAGCACGCCTACGCCCCTCACCTCGGAGCGCGCAGCCCCGGCCCTGGAGAGGGCCGCGTCGACATTCCGCTCGATGCGGCATAAGACATCCTCTTCGGCCAAACCTTTGTGGTCGTGCGTCACCGACTCGCCCACTATCTTTCCCGCCGCGTCCACCACTCCGACCGCGAGCTTGGTCCCTCCGAGGTCCACACCGATCCGATAACGGACGGCCGTCGATGCGATCATAGCACCTGCTCCGTGCGGGCGATGATATCGTCCTGCGTCTCGGCGGCCAGGTCGTTGAAATACGCCGAGTAGCCGGCCACTCGCACGACGAGGTCCCGATGCTTCGAGGGGTTTTTCTTGGCGTCGAGGAGAGTCTCGCGCGAGACGATGTTGTATTGGACATGCCAGCCCTTGAGATCGTCGAAGAAGGCCCGGAGAAGGGCGACAAGCTTGTCCCGCTGCCCCTCGCCCGCGAGCATCTGGGGGGTGAGCTTCTGGTTGAGGAGTACTCCTCCGAAAATATCCATGGTCGGCAGCTTGGCAATCGATTTGAAAACGGCGGTCGGGCCACGGGTATCCGTGCCCTGAGTCGGGGAACAGCCCTCCGCCAGAGGAGTCCAGGCGCGGCGTCCGTCGGGCGTGGCGGCTACGACAGAGCCCGACGGTACGTTGGACGAGATGCTCGAGGTCCCCGGATAGTATCCTCCGCCTATGGGGCCGCGCCCGTGCCGGGTATTGTGGTATTTCGCCATTTCAGCCACATAGGCGCCGTAGGCCTCGACGACCAGGGCATCGACGTAATCGTCGTCGTTGCCGTACTTGGGCGCCTGATTGAGGAGCCGGAGCCGGAGAAGCTCGCCCGAGGGACCGGCGAAGTCCGCCCCGAGGGCATCCATGAGCTCCTTGGGAGCGATACTGCGTTCCTCGAAGACGAGCTTTTTGATCGCGGCCAGGGAGTTGCCGAGGTTCGCGATCCCGACCTGCAGGCCCGAGACCCAGTCGTAGATCGCGCCGCCCTCCTTCAGGTGCTTCCCGCGGGCCACGCAGTCGTCCGTGAACGTGGAGCAGAGGATGTCGGGCACGAGTTCCTCCAGCGCCGTGTCGATGGCGACGTCGATGCCGACCGAGGCGGCCGCGTAGTAGGCGAGCTGGTCCTTCCAGGCCGCCATCAGCTCGTCGAAGCCCTCGAAGGACTCGAGTGTCCCGGCGCCCCCGCGGAAGGTCTGTCCGGTCTTCGTGTCCTTCCCGTCGTTCAGGGTCGCCAGGAAGACGCGCATCAGATTGAGGAAGCTCATGCCCGTCGTGCGGTAGCCCCACTTGCCCGGTACGGCCACCTCGATGCAGCCGATGGCCGAGTAGTCGCGCGCGTCCTCGAGACTCACGCCCAGCTTCAGCATGCCGGGGACGACGACCTCGTCGTTGTTGAAGGCAGGCATGCCGAAACCCTTTCGTATCACCTCGATCGCGGCCTTGAGGAACTCGTCCTTCATGCCCCGGTGGTAGCGGACGGAGAGATTGGGCTGCGTGAGCTTCATGTCGCCGACCGACTCGAGGATCAGGTAGGAGAGTTCGTTGACCGCGTCCCGGCCCTCCCGGGTGACGCCGCCGATCGTCACGTTCTGGTACAGGGGGCCGCCCGCGGAGAATCGCGTATGGGACCAGGAGCGGACCTTCTTGACCGCCAGCAGCTTGAGCCAGGTGCAGGAGAGCAGCTCCCTCGCCGCTTCGGGCGAGATGCGTCCGGCCTCCGAGTCCTTCTTGTAGAAGGGGTAGAGGTACTGGTCCGTCCGCCCCAGGGAGACCGAGTGGCCGTTCGACTCGATCTGAAGCGCGAGCTGGACGAAAGCGGTGAGCTGGAGTGCTTCGCGGAAGCCGGAAGGCGGGTCCGCCGCGACGGTGGCGCAGGTCCGCGCGATCTCTTCGAGCTCGGCTTTCCTCCCGGGGTCGGCGCAGACGGCGGCCATGCTCGACGCCAGCGCCCCGTACCTGCGGATCCAGGTCGCGAGTCCCGCGAGGGCGTCGAGCATGGCGAGATAGAGCTGCCGCTTCCCGAGGTCGTCGTAGCGGGTCGGATCGAGGGCATCGTTCATGCGTCCGACGTAGGTCGCGTAGCCGTCGATCCCGAGCTCGAGAACGCGGAAGAAGTTGGCGGCGACGTGACCGTCGCCGGTGGTCATGTTCCCCTCGGCGTGGACGATGCCGGAATCGTTGATGGCCTCGAGTGTCGGGGAGAAGTTAGCTCGGGCCCGATCCTGCAGCGTCCGTCCCTTCCACCACGCGCAGAGTTCCTTGATCTCGGCCTTCTGCGCGCCGGTCGCCTCATAGGACTCGGCGGGCCTGTGGTCGATCCCGTCGATCTCGTTCAAGAGCCAATCGACGGAATACTCGGGGAATATGGCGGCGGCCTTGAGCCGCGAGGCGGTGTTGCCGACGACGAGTTCCCCGTCGTTGATGTAAATGGTGCTCTCTTCGAAGGTCCGGCGAAGGGCGAGCGCGCGCTTCCTGGCTATCGGCAGCCCCTCATTCTCCCTATAGACGCGCGTGTAGATCCGCGCCCTTTCCGTGCACAGCGTCGGCATGGCCGACAGAATCTCATCTTTGAGCCGCGCAAGTCGCTCGTTCATATCAGCCCCCTATGGAAATATCCAAACCGAAGGATCGCCCCAACTCCGCGCTCCTCTCTGCGAATCCGGCCTCGAGCCTCAACCCGAGAGGATAAGGATAGCCCCTGCCCAGGGCGAGGTATTTGCCGGCCGCGAGATCGTGGTAGGGCAGCAGATCGAGATGCCGGCCGGCGGCCGATGCCACGGGGAGGGGCAGGCCGGCGACGAACTCGAAGATCCGGCGCATGGAGCGCTCGTCGTCGTTGAAACCGGGCACCATCGGCACGCGGAGGGTGAGATCGGCGCCGCGCGCGGCCAGGAACCTGATGTTCTCCAGGATCGGCTCCGAATCGCCCCCGGTCCCTTCGCGGAATGCCGCCGGATCGACGTGCTTCAGGTCGGCAAGCCAGCGGAGAGGCAGCGCGAAGATCCGCTCGACGACCTTCCGGCCGACGGCCAGGCAGGTCTCGATCGCGACATCGATGCCCTCGCTCGAGGCCGCTCGGACGAGCTCTTCGGCCAGGTCTATCTGTGCGAGCGGCTCCCCGCCGGAAAGCGTGAGCCCGCCGCCCGATTTGGCGAAGAAATCCCGGTCCCTGCGGACCTCGGCCATTATCTCCTCGACGGAAGCCTCGCGCCCGGCGATCCGGAGCGCCTTCGCCGGGCAGATGGAATCGAGCGAAGCCGGCGGTTCCGCCCGCCGGTCGATCGCGATCCCGCCCTCGGGGGGCCCTCTCATGACCGCTCCGCCGTTGGCGGCGTGCAGACAGGATTCGCAACCGATACAGTGGGCTTTGGTATAGAGCAACTCCGGTCTGAAGGATTGGCTCTCCGGGTTTTCGCACCACGCGCAGGCCAAAGGGCAACCCTTGAAAAAAACGACTGTCCGGATGCCCGGGCCGTCATGGGTGGAAAACCTCTGGATATCGAAAATCATTGAGCGAATCATAGCTTTGTCGTTACGCTTAGTCAATATATAATTTCATTTGAAATAATATGGTTTGATTACTATGCGCAGATGAACCAGTCAAAAGTAACCGAATTTTGAAAAGGTCTCTGATGACAGTATAATGATGCAGGCTCGCAGGGCGGTTCCGGGGGAATGAATCATGAGCGATGACTTCGTCGATGAGAATCGAGTTCCACGAGGCCGCGGGTCCCTGACCTTCCCGCTCTACTGGTTGGTCTGGATCGTGTGGCTTCCCTTCCTGGCGCCCGGAATCCTGCAAATTCTCAGGTCGCCCTCCAAATCTTCATTGCAGCTCCTGACTCTTCTCTGCCTGGCTTTGTTCACCGCTCTCTATCTGGCCGCGACTTACCTCGCCGCGCGCGACCTATACAGTCTCGCGCCGGGATATCGGGTGGCCGGTTCGAAGGCGAAATGGCCGGTCGGGGCCGCGATGGCGGCCCTTTCGGTCATCATCGCGACGCTCAACCGCGAGTCGGTTTCGCTCGACATGTCCCCCTTCATCTATACGGCGGCCTACGTAGCCGGCACATTCGGGCTTCCCCGCGCGGCGTTCGCGAACGCCGCCGTCCTGTTGATATTCCTGGCGACCGGTCTCATTCTAAAGATGAAGCCCGCGGAGACGGCGCAGGCCGTCTTTCTGATCTGCGTGGTCGGTTTCATGACCATCACCTGGGTGCACTCGATAACGACGAATCGAAAGCTGGAGATGGCCCGGCACGAGGTTTCGCGACTGGCGGTCACAAACGAAAGGCTGCGCATCGCCCGCGATCTTCACGACCTGCTCGGCCACACCCTGACCCTGATCCGGCTGAAGAGCGAACTCGCCGGGCGGCTCCTGCGCTCCGATCCGGAGCGCGCAGGCGGGGAAATCGAGGATATAGGGAGGGAAGCCGGATCGGCATTGCAGAAGGTCCGCGAGGCTCTCTCCCGTTACCGAAGCATGAGCCTCGAGGGAGAGCTGCGCGCCGCCCGCGAGATACTGGCCGCCTCAGGCATCGCGTGCCGAGTCGACTGGGATCCGGTCGCGATCGGCACGCTGCCGGCGAAGCACGAGGAGGCCCTGGCATTCGCGGTGCGCGAAGGGGTGACGAACGTGGTCCGCCACAGCTCGGCGCGGAGCTGCACGCTGCGCCTGTCGAAGAATGACGCGATGATCAGGGTCGAGATTCTGGACGACGGCAGGGCCGAGGGGCCGGCGGTGAAGGAAGGCAGCGGTATCCGGGGCCTGCGCGATCGTGTCGCCGCCCTCGGAGGACGCTGCGAAGCCGGCTACGTTTCGCCCCAGGGCTTCATTCTGACCGTCACTCTTGCTCCGCCGGCTCGGGGGGCGGTGGAGAGTCCGCCAAACTCATGATCCGGATACTGCTCGCCGAGGATCAGGCGATGGTGCGGGGAGCGCTGGCAGCCCTGCTCTCGCTGGAACCCGACATGGAGATCGTGGCGGAGGTCGGACGCGGCGACGAGGTTCTCGATGCGGCGCGGTCGAATGCGCCCGACGTCGCGCTGCTCGACATAGAGATGCCCGGCGGAAGCGGCATCGTCGCGGCGGCGCAGCTGCACGAACTGTTGCCTTCCTGTCGCATTCTCATGCTGACGACCTTCGGACATCCCGGCTATCTGAAACAGGCGATCCAAGGCGGTGCAGTCGGATTCCTGACCAAGGACGCACCGACGGCCGAGCTCGCCTCCGCGATCCGCCGAGTGCTGGCCGGAGCGCGCGTGATCGATCCGAAACTGGCCGTCGACGCCCTCGGCGAGAGGGACAACCCCCTCACCGAAAGGGAGCGGGACGTCCTCGCCGCGGCCGGGACGGGCGCGAGCGTCGCCGATATCGCCTCGAGGCTCTTTCTTTCCGTCGGCACCGTGCGGAACTATCTTTCGAACGCCATTCAAAAGACCTATTCGCGGAATCGCATCGAAGCCTTCCGCGTCGCCAAGGCGCGGGGCTGGCTGCCCGACGGCCGATCCGACCTCTGAAACTCCGAGCCGCTCCCATAATGTGTCCGCATTTTGCAGGAGCCGCTCCATATGACAAAAGTCATCGAAAACCGGTGACATGCCCCACTACGAGCCGTTCCGGGTCCTGCGTACATTACAACCCGAGGACACCGAAACTATGGAGAGGAGCGCAGGCATGTCGCCCATCAGTCTCGTCAAAGTCGACAAGCGCTATAGACTCGGCAGGACGGAAGCCTCCGCCCTCGCCGGCGTCAATCTGGAGATCCGTCCCGGGGAACGGGTCTGTCTCATGGGTCCTTCGGGAAGCGGAAAGTCGACGCTGCTGAATATCATCGGCTGCGTGGACAAGCCTTCGGGCGGCACCGTGCTGATAGACGGCGAGGACACAGGCAGGCTCTCGGACAATCGGCTTTCCGAGTTCCGCAACCGGACGATGGGATTCGTATTCCAGAGTTTCAATCTCATACCCGTTCTCTCCGTCTTCGAAAACGTCGAGTATCCCCTGCTGCTTCGGCGACTGCCGGCGAAGGAGAGGAGGGAGCGTGTCGAGGAGCTTCTCGCCAAGGTAGGCATCGCCGAGTACTCGAGGCGCAGCCCCGACGAGCTCTCCGGAGGCCAAAGGCAGAGGGTGGCCATCGCCCGGGCCCTCGTGGTCGAGCCGCATCTGGTGATCGCGGACGAGCCGACCGCATCCATGGATCACCGCACGGGGAGGACGATCATGGAGCTCATGGTGGAGATGAATGCTTCGGCGGGATCGACTCTGATATTCGCGACGCACGATCCCGCGGTCTCGAGCTTCGCGAGTCGCATAGTCACACTGGCCGACGGACGAATCGCTGACGACAGGGGGAACACATGAGAGATTTCCTCATCGCCTGGCGGAACCTGCTTCGCCACAGGCGCAGGACTCTCACCACTCTGTCGGCCCTGATCATCGGTCTGGCGGGTCTGGTCGTGTTCCAGGGTTTTCTCGGCGAAGAGATGCGCAATTTCCGCGACAGCACCATTCTCGGAGGAATCGGTCACATCGAGGTAGCGGGAGGAGAGGGATATTTCGGAGACGGAGCCTTCGATCCCTATGCGTACATCCTCGGGAACGCGAAGGCACTGGAAACCAAACTCGAACGCGATCCCCGCGTCGCCTGCGTCTTTCCTTCCACCGGCATCACCGCGGTGGCCGGAAAAGGAAAAAAGGCGACGACCCTCCTCGTCGCAGGCTACCCGCCCGAGCGGATGTACTTCGCGCCGCCGGCCGGCATCGTGCGACAGCCGCGGGATCGATTCAGCCTGGGCACGCTCGTGGCCGGCTCGCCGATCGAGCCGGGGGCGCGCGACCGGATCGTCCTCGGAGAGACCGCCGCCAGGGTGCTCGGCGCGAGACCGGGAGAGATAGTCACTCTGATGGCGATCCTGCCGGACGGCGGTCTCGCGGGGCGCGACTTCAGGGTCGCCGCGGTCTACCGCTCCGCCGGGCTCGACAAGATGTTCGCCTACACCGACTACGAGACGGCGAAGGCCTTCACCGGCATTTCCGGCCCGCCCGTCCTCGATGTCATCGCGAAGAACATCGCCGCGGTTCCCGCGATCGTTGGCAGCCTGCCCGCCGGCACCGCGTACCGAACTTGGGACCGGCTCGCGACACTCTACGTCCAGGTCGACCGGATGCTCATGAGCTTTCTCGACGTAATCCGCGCGATCATTCTCCTGGTCACCCTCTTCATCCTCGCCAACTCGATGAGTCGGGCCGTGCTCGAGCGCATGCGGGAGTGGGGGACGCTGCGTGCGATCGGAACCAAGAGGCGCGATGTCCTGTTCATCGTCCTGCTGGAGGGTTGCCTGCAGGGGGCGGCGGGCGCTCTCATCGGGGTCGGGCTCGGCTTCGCGATTTCGGGAGCGATCGACCTCGCGGGAGGACTGCACGTCCGCGAAGGCACGGAACTCTTCCTCGTGACAGTACGGCCCGGCCTGGATGCGGTGTGGCGAAACGCCATTCCGGCGATCTCGACCGCGGGGATCGCCGCGATCCTGCCGGGACTCCGCACCGTGCGGCTTCCCCTCGCCCGCTGTCTGCGGGAAAGCTAGGAGGGTGTCGAAATGCTTCGAGTGTTTGAACAGCCGGCCGGCGAGGCTCGCATGAGTCGTCTGCGCGCGATCCTGTCCCTGGGGCTCCGGAACCTTCTTCGAAACCGGCGCAGAACGATATCCACGCTCCTCGCGATCTCGACCGGCCTGCTCGGATTGACGCTGCTAGACGGATTCGTCACGTATTCCATGAACGGCTTCCGGAACGCGATCGTCGAGAGCGGCACCGGCCACCTCCAGATCGTCCGCTCACCCTCCTACTTCGACGAAGGCGATTCCGACCCCTTTCCGTTCATGATGGGAAACGCCCGGGAGATCGAGTCCATGCTCCGCGCCATGCCGCAGGTGAGGGACGTCATGCCCTCGCTTTCGTTCAACGCGGTGATCGTCGCCGGCGGCAAGACGGCTACCGTGGAGGTGTCGGCGCTTCCGATCGCCCAGGCACATACCGATCTGAGCGCCCGCACCATCGTCTCGGGCAGAGATATGGAGGCGGGCGATTCCGGCAGGATCCTCGTCGGCACGGGGGTGGCCCGCAAGCTCGGCCTGCATCCCGGCGACACCGTGTCTCTTTTCGCGCTGAGCGACGGAGGGGGCGTCAACACGGAGAGTTTCACCGTTTCGGGAATCTCCTCTTCCGCCATCGCCGCCGTCGACAACGTTTCCGTATCGATGGGTCTCGGCGACGCGCAGATGCTCGTCGGCGTGCATGACGTCCCCGATTTGATCGTCTTTCTCAAACGGACGGCCGACACCGCGGCGATGGCGGCGAAGCTCGCGGCGTCTCCGCGCTCTTCCCCTCTGTTCGGTCTCACCGTGCGTAGCTGGGAGCAGCTTTCACCCGATTACCGGCAGGCGAATTCCTTCTACCGGATGATCCTCGGCACCGCGCGCCTCATCGTGCTTCTCGTGGCGCTCCTCTCGATCTCGGGCTCCCTCTCTCTATCGGCGCTCGAACGCTACCGAGAGTTGGGGACGCTCAGAGCGTTCGGGACGAAACGACAGCAGCTCTTTCTCATGTTGATCGCCGAAAGTTTCTTCCTCGGAATCGCCGGAGCTCTCGCGGGCTGCTCCGTGGGGGCCGGAGTGTCGTGGATCATCGACGCTTTCGGGGGAGTCTCCATGCCGGCGGAACCGGGAATGTCCACCGCATCGGTGATGATCCGCTTCACGCCCGACATTTCGAACTTTTTCGGAAATGGAGGCTGGGTTCTCCTGGCCTCGATCGTCGGCGCTGCGGTGCCCTGGCTGCACACACGTCGGTTGGGCATCGCCGAGCTGTTGCGTTCCAAGAATTAGGAGAAACCATGAAAAGGAAAATCACGATGCTCGCCGCAGTCGCGGCCCTCCTCGCCGCCAATGCCTACGCGCAGTCCGCGTCCGAGCTCCTCGCGCGCTCCGACGCCGAGCGCACGATATCCGACATGAGCTTCGACGTCCGGCTCGTCTCGTTCGACGGCGGCCGGACGACGGCGGAAGACACGCTCTGGGGCTTCGTCAAGGTCGGATCGGACCACAACCGCGTCCTCATGTACTTCGCCCAACCCGCCTCGGAAAGAGGGCGGAAGCTTCTCGTCGACGGCGACACGGTCTACCTCCTCTTTCCCCGGACGACCAATCCGATCAGGCTTTCGCCGCTCCAGACGCTCATAGGCCAGGCATCCGACGGCGACGTGGTCCGGACCTTCGCCTCGGACTACGATGTGGATTCGCTCTCCGATGCGAGCCTCGACGGCGTGGCCTGCTACCGCTTCGAGCTGACCGCCAAGGAGGGCGTGGGCGATTCGAGCTACAAGCACGTGCGTCTGTGGATAGACCGCTCCTCGCTGAACCTCAGATATGCCGAGTTCTTCGCCGACTCGGGGGTTCTTCTCAAGAAGGCGCACTATGCGGATTACCGCCGGGTCGAAGGCAAGAACGTGCCCTTCGAGGTGGATATCTACACCGGTGACGACCCCCGGAAGCACACGACCATGACCTTCCTGAAAGTCGGCGAACACCCCGTTCCGGAAACGGAGTTTCGGAGAGACTATCTCGTCGACTGGGTTCCCGGGGAGCCGCGATGAGGTTCTTCGCTCTCTGCGTCTTCTGCCTGGGCCTGGTCGAGGCGACCGCGCTCTTCGGCCTCGAGGGAGAGCTGGCCTCCGATCTCGCGCCGACCGCCGCCCTCGTCTCGACGGCCGGTCCCGGCTCTCCGCTCGTGCAGGCCGAAACCACCCGGATAACCACACAACTCGCGCTGACCGACAGCGAAACCCTCGCCGACGGGCTCGTGATCTCCGGGACGGGGTGGCTTCTCCTCGACAGTCTGCCGAACTACGATCCCACCCAGGTTCCCGCGGCCAGGCTCGACCTTTCGACTCGATTGCTCCAGCTCAACCTCACCTGGCAGATCCTGCCGGGAACGCTCGTCTGGGAGACCGGAAAACAGATCATTCACCCCTCTTCGGGCTTTTTCCGACAGCCTCTGGACCTCATCTCGCGCGGAGCTGCGGGCAATGTTCCCGTGCAGATCCCGGGCGCCGCGCCGCAGTGGGAGGAAGGCTGGGTCGGCACGAAGCTCGACTGGCTGGTCGGCAACTTCACCTTCGAGAATTTTCTCTCTCCACCTTTGAACTGGTCGGGCGGCGCGGACAGCGCGCTGCAGTACCTGAGCCTTCCGCAGCCCGACTGGCTCGATCAGTCCAGAATCGATATTCATATCGGCGCCGTCGATATGCAGCTTCTCGGACTCGTCTCGGCCATGGACGCGGGCGGCGGCCGAGCGGCGGTCGATTTCACCGGGGGAATGGGGCTGGACGCGAACCTCGGGCAAGATCTGACGGTACGCGGCGAGATTTCCGCGGCTTCCTCTCAGGACAGAATAACCGTCCTGGACCCCGTCGCGCTCGCGACCGCGAGCCAGTCGATCCCCTGGGCGCCGCGCGCCCTGATCGGGCTCACCTGGTCTTTTACTCCCGACCTTTCCCTGATGGGCGAATACTACTACAACGGTCTCGGTTTCGCCGGCGGGGACTACGGCCGCGTCCTCCAATTTGCGCAGAACCGGCAAAGCCTCGATTCTTCGGCTCCCGACCTGCTCGGGCAATTCGGTACGTTCGACGCGGCCCGGCACTACGGATTCATCCGGCTGGCGGACAACGTCACCCGGAAGCTCAGCCTGCAGGGATGGTCGCAGGTCAATCTGCAGGACCTTTCCGGAATGGTGGGAGGGACGATTTCCGTGACGAACGACAGCTGGGGCTTGAGCGGTTCTCTCATGAATACCTGGGGCAGGAGCGATACCGAAGCCGGTCTCCTCCCCGAACTCTGGCAGTTCGATATCGAGGCGCAGGTATATTTCTAGTCGAAAGGGGGCAGTCCTGATAAATCGAAACGCTCAGCGCCCGGCATCTTCCGATTTATAGATGATCCCGGTATCCTTCCAATCGTAGATGCATGGAGGCGCTTGTACTCTTCCTCTTTCTCGGACCGGACTTTGATGACTGAGCCATAACGTTTCATTGCCTTCTCCTACGCGAGGAGCTCGCCGATCCTGCGGCCGACTTCGTCGCTCGCATAACGCGTTTCGTTGAGGTCGGCGAGTTCGCCTACGATGCGGAATTCCTTGAATATGAGGATACGCCTGGCTAGGGAAATCATCTCGGGCATGTCGGAGGAGATGAGGATGATGCTCTTGCCCTCCTGTTTCGCCATGTTCCACACCAGATCATGGATATACTCCTTGGCTCCGACATCGACGCCGACGGTCGGTTCGTCGATGATGAGGATGTCGCAGTTGGCTATGAGCCATTTGCTGATGACGATCTTCTGCTGGTTCCCGCCCGAAAGGCTCTCGACGATCTGCTGCGGGCCCTGGGTCTTGATTTCCAGGCGGTCGATGACGTCCAGCGTAGGTGTAAGCTCGGCGCGGGGAGACAGGAACCCAAGTACTTTGGAGGCCAGCGTCTTCCAGATGGTGATGGTCACGTTGGTGTTGACGCTGGCGCTGAGGATGAGGCCTTCCTCCTTCCTGTTTTCGCTGACGTAACCGATTCCGTATCGATAGAGGGCGTCGGAGACGGAGTTGATCCGGGCCTTCTTGCCCCGGACGATGATCTCGCCGGATTCATGCTCGTATTCCCCTATGATCGTCTTGGCCAGTTCGGTTCGCCCCGATCCCACGAGCCCATAGAATCCGAGGATTTCTCCCGGATGGAGAGCCAGGCTGACACCGTCGAAGAGTTCACTCTTGATATTCCTGACTTCGAGAACATTTTCGCCGGTCTTGATATCGAGGAACGAGCGAAACAATTCATCATTCGTCGTGCGGCCGATCATCATGTTGATGATTTCTTGGCGGCTGACCTCGTCGCTGGGACGTGTGCCGATGAGTTGTCCGTCGCGCAAGACCGTCAGGACATCGCACAAGGCTTTCACTTCTTCGAGCTTGTGCGAGACGAAGACGATGCAGACATCCTGGCTTCGCAGCCGCCGCAAGAGCTCGAAGAGATGATCGGCCTCGTGGAGGGTGAGCGACGATGTCGGCTCATCGAGCAGGAGGATGCGCGCCCCCGACGACAGCGCCCGAGCGATCTGGGCGAGCTGCTTTTGGGCGGTGCTCAACTCGTCGATATCCGTTTTCGGCGAAAGCTGGAGCTCCACCATCTCCATGTATTTCCGGGCTTCGGTGTTCAACGCTTTCCAGTCGATGAACGCCCAGCGCCGGAAGCGGGGGAGCTTGTCCAGCATGATGTTCTCGGCGACGGTCGTCCGATGCACTATCTGAATTTCCTGGTGGACTATGCTGATTTTTCTGCCGATGGCGTCGAACGAATCCTTGAGGGAGAGCTCTTGGCCGTCCAACAGCAACGTTCCATTGTCGGGTTGATAGATGCCGCACAGTATCTTCATGAGCGTGCTCTTGCCCGCGCCGTTCTCGCCGAGCAGGGCATGGATCGTGCCGGAATGGAACTCGACCGTGACCTTGTCGAGAGCCTTCACTCCGGGAAACGATTTCGAGATCGATCTTGCCTCTAGAACAGCCATCGTGGTTTAACCCTAACAGGCCGGCCCACGGGGCCCAGCATCGGATTCTCTCGGTGCTGAGCCCCGGGCGGCCCCGTGTCAAGACTTCATTCCGCTATGCGAACTCGGACACTCACTTCGTCAGATACTTCGTCGTCATGTCGCTCTTGATGGTGGCGGTAAGCTTCGCGAGGTCGTCCATGTAGTTGTCGACATTGTCCTTCGTGATCAGGACCTGGCCGGTGCTGATGTTATAGACGCCGGGCATGGGCTTATAGCCTTCGGACATCAGCTTGAGCGCGTAGAACGGCAGATAGCCGTGCCCGTAGTAGTTCTGGGCGTACGTTCCGTCGAGGAATCCGTCCTTCACCGCCTTAAGGACGACCGGGTCGTTGTCGATTCCCACGCCGTCGATTCTCTTGCCGTATTTCTGCTGGTAGTCGGTGATGATCTTGGCCATCGCCACGCTCGGCACCCAGCCGGTGCAGATGATCCCGTTCACGTACCCGCCGGCTCCCGCGATGGCGCCGTTGATCTTGTCCATCGCCTCCTGCTCGGAATTGATTCCCGCGACCTCGATCAACTTGATGCCGGGATACTGCGCAACCACTTCATCGACACCCTGCTTGCGCAGCTGCGTGTTGGGATCGGCGAGCACCTCGAGCACGTTAAGAAGAGTGCCCTGGCCGCCCATCTTCCCGATTATGTACTTCGCAGCGGTTTCGGCCTCGGCCTTGACATCGGTCATGAAGGCGAGGCTGGCCGTCGTCGGCTGGAAGGTCGTCGCGCCGAAGTTGATGACCTTTACGCCATGGGCGACGAGCTGCTTGTACAGCCCGTTGGCAGCGCTGGGATCGATCGGATAGATCGAGAAGTAGTTGTACCCTTGCGCGGCGAGCGCGAGGACGCCGGTATTCTCGCTGTCCATGTTCCAGTCGGGACCGACCTGCATCTTGACGTCGATTCCGTTCTCCTTCGCGAATGCCATGACGCCCTGCTTGACCGAGTCGAAGTAAGGATGCGGCGCAGGCACGTACCAGGCGAATTTCGCGGCAGGCTTCTCTTGCGTACCATTCGCGAAGATACTTCCGATACCGACAACCGCGATCGCGAGCACGACAAGCATCTTTTTCATCTCATAGCCCTCCCTGTCGAAAGTGGTATTTGACACAGGATCGAAGATCCCCGTGTACTCAGGTTTTTTTGACGCGACTCTGCATGCGCATCCTCAGGAACTCGACCGATATCGCGAGCAGGATGATCAGGCCGAGGAACGTCGACTCGAAGTAGACATTGGCGCCGATCATGATCAAGCCGTTCCGTATGAGCGCCATGAGCAGTCCGGCGAAGAGGAACCCGACGGCGCTGATCGAGCCGCCGTACAGCGAGGTGCCTCCGATGATCGCCACGGCGAAGGAAATGATCATCCAATCGGAGCCGGTCGCCGGCTGCGCGGTCCCCATCCTCGAAACCCAGAGGATCCCGGCCACCGACGCGCATACTCCGGAAAGGATGTTCGCGAGGAAGATCATCCGCGAGGTGTTGATGCCGGAAAGGCGAGCCGCGTTGATATTGCCCCCGGTCGCCAGGAGTCGCCGTCCCACGACGGTATAACGGAACAGGTAGTAGATCAGGATGAGGGCGAGGATCATGAGATAGACGAGATCCGGGACGCCAAAAATGCTGCCGTTGCCCAGGACGGTGAAGCTCTGGGGTATCTCGGAGTAGGGCTTTCCTTGTGAAATTCCATTCACTAGTCCCTGGAAAATGAAACTGCTCGCGAGGGTTACCACGAACGAGTTGAGCTTCATCCGGGAAATGAAGAAGCCGTTGAAAAGGCCCGTCACCACTCCGACCAGGAGTCCGAGCAGAACCGCCAGGATCGGATTGAGCTTGAGCACCTCGATGCTGTACCCCAGGATGACGACGGTGAGGCCGCCGATCGCACCCAGCGACAAGTTCATGCCGCCCACCAGCAGCGCCATGGCCTGGCCCAAGGAAATGAAGACGTTTTGCGCCGCGCTCATCCAAAGGTAGTACTGATTGAATGAGGTGAGAAAGTCCCGCGTGAGCGAGGAAAAGGCGAAAAAAAGGAAAACGGTCGCTACGATCGCGCTGGCATCGGCTCTCTTGAAGAAGGAGCGGAAGATATTGCCATTGTTCATGCGCGCTTGCTGCTCTTTGTCCATGTGGTAAACCTTTATCGTCCGTTGTATTCGGCGACAGCCGAGAACATAGCCACTACGTTCTCTGGCGGAACGTCGGGCAAAATATTGTGGACAGGATTGAACACGAAGCCTCCTCCCTTGGAGAAAATTTCAAGACGCTCTAGGGCCTGGCGCCTGACATCCGCCGGGCTGCCGTTGTTGAGGACGCTGCGAGTATCGATGCCGCCGCCCCAGAAGGTCATGTCGGCGCCGAACTCGCGCTTGAGCCGCCCCGGTTCCATGTCCCTCACGTTGGTCTGGACCGGGTTGAGTATCTCGAATCCGGCCTCGATGAGGTCGGGAAGGAGCGGATAGATCGATCCGCAGGAGTGCAGGAAGGTGTGCATGTCCGAATGCGCGTGGGCGTAGGAGCAGAGCGCGGCGTGCCGCGGCTTGAACAGCCTGCGGTAGATTTCCGGCTGCATGAATAGGCCCTGGTCCGTGCCCAGATCGTCGCCGAAGCGAACCACGTCGACTATATCCCCCAGGTACTCGCAGACCTTGGCCAGCGTGGCCATGTGGACTTCCATGAGCGCGTCGAGGAGGGACTCGACTTTTTCCGGTTCGAGCATCAGGTCGACGAGGAAGTTGTCTATGCGCCGAAGGAAGGTACCCCACTCGAAGAGGTTGCAGCCTACCACCACCATGAGAGCCTTGTCCGTCTCGGCCCTCAGGCGGAGTGTGCGTTCGCGCAGCAGCGGCCAGAAATTCGGCAGAGTGGCGCTGTCCCAGGGCGAGTGCACCAGCGCGGACCAGAGGACCTTACCCATGGCCTCGCCGAGACCGGAATAGTCAGCGGGCCAGCCTTCGGCATAGGGGAAATAGGTGCCGTCGAAGAATGCGGCGCCCTCCGGCATGCGCGCGATGAGCGTGCCGTCGCGGTGATAGGCGTTCCAGGACCCGTCGTCCCGGCGGACGGGCCGAAACCATGCCGGGTACTGGGCCGTTTCACCCGAGGGGAGGACGATGTCGTGCCAGTCCGAGTCTTCGGTGTTGAAGGTTCTTCCGATATCGAGGACATCGATCCCGAAGCGGTCGATCGCCCATTCTTCAGGTTGAGCCAGCTGTTGCACGACATCGTAGATGCGGACGGCTCCGCCTTGTATCCCAAGATGACGTTTTACGCGGGCATAGGCCGTGGCCGATATCCCCGAGCTGGGCGTCGATCCAAGACCTACCGGCACCATGTCCGCTTCATGGTGGTTAATGGCGGCAAGCACGCGTTCGCGCGGCGTCATATAGTGCTCCTTTGCCAGTCGGGGACACGAGAATTCCCAAAGGTTTTCTCAAGCGACATGGTTCACCGAGATTCCTCCGGCTTGTAGATGATGCTCGTGTCTTTCCAATCATAGCGTAGCCCTGAACCGATCATTGTCCTCTCGAACCTCCCTTTGATGCTTCCCTCCAGAATCGAGCCTATGCCGGAGAGCAGTTCTTCAAGTGGTCGCAATGGCAGGGTCCCGCATTCTCCGTGCCCCGAGAGGATCGAGTCGAAGCCCCCCGCGCTCAGTAGCCTCAACATGACTTCATGGTATTCCGAGAGTGGAGCGCTCTCGTCGAGGTGTAGCCACATCGGCCCCCAATGCGCGAGAGGTACGTAGGAGTCACCGGCGAAAAGCATCCGCCTTCCCGTATCCAAGTAGCAGACACTCCCCTGTGTGTGCCCGGGCGTTAGGTGGGCCGTGATGGTTCTAGAGCCCAGATCGATCTCCATGCCCTCCTCCACGTAGGCGACTCCCTTCGACGGGGGGCAGCCCCATATGTCGAATTGTGGCCCCGTGTCGACATGGACCAGGAGTCCGCTGCGGCGTATAAACTCGCGCTTCTCTTCGAGGTCGCGGGTGGTCAACCGTCTCGCATCGTACTCGCCCAAAAGGACTTGGTCGAATTGATTATTGCCGAGCGCGTGATCGCAGTGTCCGTGCGTATTCGCGACTATTAAGGGAAGGCGGGTTATTCTCCCGACGAACTCCTTGAGTCCACCCAGACCCCAGCCTGTGTCGATCAGCAGGGCTTTCTCCCTGCCCGTGAGCAGATAGATGTTGTCCTGACCATGATCACTGATGCGCCACGTTCCTTCGTCCACGCGGTAGGCACTCAACCATCCATCCGTCTCAACGGGGATTTCCTTCATCGCACAACTTCCCCTCTGAGTCTCGTCTTTGTACCACACCAGAAGTTGGCCAATTCCCTAGGAAAGTGCCTCTGCGCCTTGGAAATCCGGATCTGGTGTCAGATCTCTGCCAATTCTTTCATTCTTCATGATATAGAGCCGCATGGCTCATTTGAGATTCTCGGACAGGTCGGAAGAATGGGACAGGCACGGAAGATCCCATCGACGACTCCTTAATATTTTCAGTAACATCGTATTCTATCGATTCGATATTGTCAAATTTATTTTTAATTATTATTCATTATTAGTAATAATTGACTAATATTATTTGGGGGTTTATAGTGCTCGCATGAAATCCCATGTCACGACGAGCGATGTGGCGGCGAGGGCCGGAGTCTCGCAATCAACGGTCTCGTGTGTACTATCGGGTAAAGCCAACATCTCGGCGGAGGTCCGCGAACGCGTGCTCACGGCCGCTCGGGAACTCGGCTATATCGCCAGGAAAAGCGGCTCAGCTCGACGCAAGAAGAAAAATCGACGTAAAACAATCGGTATTATCCTCGATCTGAACCCGCCGCTGCCGTTCGTGTGGAATTTCGAGCGCCCCATCCTGTACCATTTGGAAGCAAATCTCTCGGAAGAGGGATACAACATCGTGGTGGTTCCGATCAGTTTCACGCATTCCGAAGAAGAGCTTTACCAGAAAATCGTCGCTCAGCAGGTCGACGCGCTGGTTTCGATACTTTTCGTCAACGAGAGCGTATTCAATAAACTGAATAGCGAAGACATCCCCGTCCTGGTCATTATGAACGACGCCTTACAAACGAAGTTCCATGCGGTGCTCGTCGACGACTTCCAAGGAACGTTCGACGGCACCACATACCTCGTTGAACTTGGACATCGGAATCTGCTGTATATGGACTATGAGCGGCCGGATATGCCCGCGCTCATCATCGACCGCTTCTACGGCTTCGCCAAGGCGGTGGAGCACTTTCATCTCGTCTTTCCCGAACACCACCACATCAGGAGCACGACAACGAACATCGAGGAGCTGACATCCCTCCTGGAGCCGATCTTTAAGGAACCCGATCCCCCTACCGCAATCATAGCCCTGGATGACTACATTGCCGCGAGTCTGATGCTCGCGCTGCAGAGGCTTGGTCTGGCCGTGCCGGAGCATGTCTCGCTGCTTTCGATAGGCGATGTTCTGGACTACGACCAGCCTTACATTCCACGAATAACCACCGTCCAGATCAACAACGCCCTCGCCGGCAAGTTGGCCGGCGAAATTCTGATGGATGTAATGAAGAAAGGCCTCCACACGCCCCAGATTCTCAAGGTCACTCCCCGCATCGTCGAACGCGGGTCATGCAGGAAAATTGAAGGGCCAACCTGGATTGGGGCCGCCCGGACCGGTGGCGAAAAGTTGCAATCGGCTATGCCGGGCGGATGAGAGGAGAAAGCCACAGAGGCACGGAGCTTTCAACGTGACAAGAACATCTTCAGAACCTTTCGCAACGCCTCGAAATCTCTCCATTATGCTTTCCCTCTTCGCTTTCTCCTCTCCCCTCTGTCTCTCTGCGCCTCTCTTCCCCTTTTCTTCTTCAAATTAAGGGGTAGAGCTGTATCGGCCGACGGCGGTGGGAAATACTAATACCTGCGATAGTAAGGCGACACGCTATGCGTGTCGCCGAATAGAGGAAGGTATTCGTGCAAAGGCCTCCAGCCGTAGAAAATGGTCGGTTACCATTTTCTACGGCTGCGGCGGCGTATGTTTTGCTACTAATGAAGGCCTTTGTAAGCTCGCGACGAATCGATGCTTCCTAATGTTTCACGGCGCCGTTTTCGCGCAGGGCCAGCTTGAGCCGCCCCCGCAGCTCGAGGAGAATCGCGGCGTAGTCCGGGCTTTTCCAGTCGGCATAGGTCCAGGGAAGGCTCGAGAAGCCTCCATTTTCGAATATGAGCGTGAGCTCGGCATATATCCCCTCCGACAGTGCGATGCGGTGCGGCCGAGCCTTGGTGGTCGCCAGGACGAAGCCGCCGAGCGTGAGGAGGCCGGGATCGAGATTGAAGCGACGCGGAGTTTCGAGGCGGGAGCCGCGGCGGGCTTCGCCTGCGAGGCGCGCTTCGAGCTCGTTGGTCCAAAGCTTGACGGAGGCGAGGGTCGAGGGGTCCACGAGGGCAGGGAAGGACAGAAAGGAGCGGAGGATCGAGCCGCCCAATTCGTCGGCGTAGTAATCGGTCCAGCCGAAGGGCAAAGCTCCCGAGAAAAAATCGGCACGGCCGAAGCGCTCTTCCAGGGCCGCGAACAGCGATCCTTCGCGGTCGAGGACGGCCCCATCGCCCGCCGAGGAGAGAATGGCCACGACGAGCCGCGAGCCCTGAAAGGGCCTAACCGATCCCATACGCCGATCTTGCCTTACTCGTCCATTTAAATCATACTCTGCCTACTTATGGAAGACTCGCAAGCCTACGCGAAGCTCCTGGAGGAAAGGCTCGACGCGCGGCGCGAAAGGCTGGATCGCTCCGACCTGCCCCGCCTCAAAGAGAGCTTCAAGCTCTTCCAGTCCGCGTTCCAGGGCATCCAGCAGGTTCTTTACAAGAAAGGCGTAATCCACGACGATCCCTACAAGTACGACCTCAAAATCTCCGAGGTGACGACGCCGCCCGAAGGCCCTTTCACGGAATCCGAAAAGATCGACCAGATCAGCATGCGGGTTTCCCAGCTCGATTCCTATCTCGATTTTCTCAACAACTATTATCAGTTCAGCACCGAGTTCCTCACCATGGGTCGCATAAAGCGCCTGCTCGGACTCACGCGCTACTTCAATTTCACCCAGTTTTCGGAGACGAGCACGAGCCAGAACACGCGGGCCCTCGCCGAGCTCGCCGGCATGGTCAAGAAGGGATCGGATCAGCTCTCCTCGGGCCTCATCGCAGAGAGTCTGGGGCAGCTCGACCGCGCGACGCGGGACATTTTGGCTTCGCTCAAGGAGCTTACGGCCTACCATAGGGAGCGCTACAAACTCGAGGTCCGTCAGCTCGTCATGCCGGGGCTCGAGCTGGACGCAACCTTCGTCATCACGCATCGCGAGGACGCGCTGCGCCAGGTCAAGCGCAAGTTCGTGGAAGTGGCCGGCGAACGTCCCTTCTTCGCCGAGCTGGTCGAAGAGATGCTCCTCGAGGACTACAGCTCCGACGGCCAAACCCTGCGCGACGCCGTCCTCAAGCGCTTCGAGCCGGTGGCGGAAAAGAAGATCGAACGCAGCCAGGAAAAGTCCTTCAAATCGGTGATCCTGGACGGAGCGCGGCTCCTTTCCGGCGCGGGCTATCCCCTGGAAGACGCCGTATCGAAGCTTTCGGAGAACTCCGCGCTCATCGAATCGCGCAACCAGAGCCTGGGCGCTAAGCTTCGGCGCATGCTCAAGAGGTTGTTTTCCCCCGAAAGCAAAGGTATCTTCTACGAGATCGAATATATCGACCCGGTCACCTCCCAGCGCAGAACGGAAAGGCTCGATTTCGGTCTCTTCGTCGAGGAAACGAGCAAGCGCGCCCGAGTCCTGTCGTCGCTGATCCAGCGATCCGGCCCCACATTCAAGCGCATGGAGGGCATGCCTGAGGATCAGGCTTACAAATTTCTGGGGCGGAATATCGAAGAGCTCCAGAAGACGCTACGCACGCTCGCCGCCCTAGACGAGTTTTTCAAAGGCACGGCTCTCCAAGAAGACAAGGGCAGAATCAGAAGCGTCAAGACCGAGCTTACGACCATAAAGGGAGCCGTGATCAAGGCCAATCAGAAAAAACACGAATATGTCGCGCAATGCGAAGAGCGAGAACAGATGCGGCGTCTGGGAATTCGCGACCTGACTCAATAGAGGTCGCGCGCGACCTGACTCAATAGCAATCTAGCGCGACGCAGAGCGGCGCTCGCCGGTGTTCCGGGCCCTTGGCCCGCCGAGATTTCGGCAAGGAGACAGCGATGAACATTCGAAGATACGGGGTTTGGGCTCTCGCGGCGGCGATTCTCGCTCTGGGCGCGCCCCTCGCGGTCGCCGATACGGCTGCGCCCTCCGCTCCCGGAGGAGGTTCGGCCAAGCCCGACGAACTCGTCGTGGCATTCAACAAGCTCGACCTCCAGCTGGATCCCCATCACTCCATCTACTCCGCCGAGGCACAGATTTTCACGGCCACCTACGAGGGACTCTTCGCCTACAATCCGAGCACGCTGGAGCCGGTCAAGGCCGCGTGCAAAAGCTTCGACCTCACTCCGGACGGCAAGACCTACACCTTCTACATTCGCGACGACGCCAAGTGGTCCGACGGAAGCCCCCTGCTCGCCCGCGACTTCCGCGACGCGTGGCTACGGGCGATCTCGCCGGCGCAAAAGGCCGACTACGCCTCCTTTTTCGACGTCATCGCGGGGGCCAAGGCCTTCCGCAGCGGCACGAGCAGCGATCCCAACACGGTCGGTATCTCGGTGATAGCGGACAAGACTCTGCAAGTGACGCTCGCCTCGCGCGCGGACTATTTCACCCGGCTTCTCTGCCACCATTCCTTCGCCCCGATTTATCACTCCATGCTCTCCGTCAAGGACTGGAACTCCGCTTTTCCCTTCCCCGTAGATGGCGCCTATCGCTTCGCCAGCAAGTCCGACAAAGAACTCATCCTCGTCAAGAACGAGACCTACTGGGACGCGGCCTCGGTGGCGATTCCCCGGATCAGGGTCGTCTTCAGCGACGACGATGCCGATGCTACGCGCCGTTTCGATGGGGGCGAGATACATTGGCTGGCCGGCCCCATGGACCTGAAAGCCCTGGTCGACCGGAATGCGATCCAGTCCAATCCCATGTTCGGCACGCATTACTGGTTCTTCAACTGCGCCCAGAAGCCCTGGGACAATCCCGATCCGCGGCGCGCGCTGGCCCTTCTCCTCCCCTGGAAGGATATCCGTTCCCAGGATTACTACATGATTCCCGCCGACACCCTGGTTCTCCCCTTGCAGGGCTACCAGGCCGCCAAGGGCATCGAGGACAGCGACGAGGCTCAGGCGAAGACTCTGCTCCAAAAAGCCGGCTATCCGGAGGGCAAGGGCCTGCCGGCGATCGTGCTCCTCACGCCCGAGGGCGAGGACGGTAAACGCGTGGCGGGAATCATGAAAACGGCATGGGAAAAGCTTCCCGGCGTCAAAGTCGATGTGAAGACCGTTCCCGATTCCGACTATTTCTCGACCCTGCGCGACCAAGCGGGGAGCGGCGGCTACACGCTCGGTCTCACCACCTGGATAGGCGATTTCGCCGATCCTATCGCCTTCCTGCAGATGTGGGCGAGCGACTCCAACCTGAACGATGCGCGACTCTCCGATCCCGTGTACGACAAGCTCCTCGCGGCCGCTGCGTCGAAAACCGGAGACGACCGTCTCGCCGCACTGGCCGACGCGGAAACGCATCTTCTGGCGGGCGCAGCCGTGCTGCCCATCTACCACAGCGTCGCCGTCAATATCGTGGACACGGACTACATCGAGGGTTGGTACACCAATCCGCTCGACATTCATCCCTTCAAGCACCTGGCCTTCGGGGTCAGAAAGGCCAGTCCCAACGTGGTCCTGCGCGCGACGGCCCCATTCGTCGCCGCCGTCGCGACCGTTCCCTAAGCCGGCGGGAGCGTCGTGGCGGGTCCCGAAGTCCGGTCGGAGGACCGGGGTATCGCGTTGGGTGACACGGCCCACTTCCTCCGCAATCTCGGATTCCCCCTGGTGCGGGTCCATCATCCCTTCAATCACTTCGATTTCGCGCGCCCCGGGCGGCTCATCCTGGTCATCGGCCCCATGGGTTCGGGCAAGACCGAGTTTTCGGCGCGCATGTGGCGCGACAGCCTCGTAGCCCGCAGAAAAGGCGGCGCCGTGCGGAGCGCCACGAGCACCGACGGTGCGGACAGGCGCGAGATATTCGTCGTGCGCTCGAGCCTCGACTCGGTGCGCTTTCCCGACTACCCAGCGGACGCGCTCGCCTATCGCGGCGGCTACGAGCGCTGCGGCGACCGCATCGGACAGGCGCGCGACTCCTTCGGTCTCGAAAACCTGCTCGCGGAAAATCACGGCGTAGGCACGTGGATCGTCGACGAGACGGCCTTCTTCGACGAGCGAGTGGCCTATCTCATGAAGGACGAGTCCCTGCGGCGCGGCCTCGTGTTCGTCTGCCCCACCCTCGTCCTCAACTTCCGCAGGGAGATATTCAACCAGACGGCGCGCCTGCTCCTCGAGAACGCCACGGACGTCTTTCCGCTCACCGCCTACTGCGAGCACGACGACTGCCTCTCCGATTCCCTCTACACCTATCGCTACTATCTGGTCGACGGCGTCGAGTGCCCCGCTCTCTACTTCGATCCTCTCATCATCATAGGAGGGGACCGCATGAAGGAAGACGGCAAAGAACCCAACTATTGCACGCGCTGCGACGAGCACCACTATCTTCCGGGCAAGGAGTACACCTACTTCACGCTGAAGCCGCTAGGCGAAAGGGCCGCGCGCGGCGACACGAGGCCCCTGCTGGCCGAACTGGGCGCTCTGGCCGGCGGCGGCGACTCGCGGCTCGAGGCGAGCCTTCGCTCGCGCCACCTCGAGTGCGAGCGCCCCCGCCCCGAGATGATCGCCTCGCTCGGCGTGCCTTGCATCGCCGAACGCGCTCTCGTGTTCCTCTACGCCGAGGCCAACCTGCTGTCGGCCGAGCAGCTCGGCTCGATCGTCCGCGATCTTGGGCTCGACCGCGACTACCTCATGCGCGCTCTCGCCGACAACCGCCGCCCCCTGGAACTCTGAGGGACGAGGCCGCCGACGCCTTCGCTCGGGCGGCCCTTCAGCCGAGTTCGGTCAGCGCCGCGGCGAGGAAGACTTCGAGCGAGCCGATGTCGGGGAAGCTCGCCCGGAACGAGGTCGGGCCGCCGCCGCCCTTTCCGCCCGCCGCCTGCGCGAGCGGCTTGAGCCGCTCCCCCAGACCCGCGGCTCCGGGTGCGGCGGCGACCACGGTGAGCTCCGGCTCCGATGCCGCGAGAGCGATCGCGCCGAGGACGGCGTAGGCCCGTGCGGACTCCGCCGCGGCCTGGGCGTCGCGATCCGGGAAACGGAGCAGCGCGGGCGAGGCCAGGCCTCCGGGAGCGGCCGCCGCGAGTCTGGCTTCGAGCGCCGCCCGCTCCCGGCCGAGAGTCGCGAGCGAGGAGTCCTGGACTCCGAGTCGTTCGACACTCCTGCGAGCCTTCTCCTCCAACTCGCCGAGCGAGGAACCGAAGATTCGCGCCGAGGCGCGCGCGATGCGCGACACGATCGCGTAGTCCCGGATGGCGCGCCGCCCGGCGACGAAGGCCACGCGGTTCATGCCCTTGTACTTCTCGACGCCGAGTATCTTGACGATGCGCAGCTCGAGCGCTGAGGCGACGTGGGTGCCGCAGCAGGGCGAATAATCGATGCCGTCGATCTCGACGATCCTGAGTTGCTCCTCGCCCTCGGGCGGCCGTTTGCGCAGGGGAAACGATTCGATGTCCTCGGGCGGACAGAGGTGGGTCGTGAAGGGATAGTCCTCGGCGATCACTTCGTCCATCCGCGCCTCGGCCTCAGCGAGGTCGTCCTCGATCAGGGGCGGGCCTTCCACGTCGATGGTGGAGCGTTCCGCGCCGAGGTGGAAGGAGACCGTGGGGGCGTCGAAGAGACGGGACAGAACCGACGAAAGCAGATGCTGGGCGGAGTGCTGGACGCGATGATCGTCCCGCCGCTCCCAGTCCAGGACCAAGGGGAGCCGCTGGCCCGGCGCCGCTTCCACGGCAGCGGCCATGCGGTGCAGCACCAGTCCTCCTTCCTCCACGACCGACTGGAGCGGGGCTCCGCCCAGGGTGCCGAGATCGCAGGGCTGACCGCCCCCCTCGGGATAGAAGAGCGTTCTGTCGAGGACGAGGACGGGAGCTGCGGGACTTCCCTGCACCTCCAACACGGTGGCTTCGGTCTCTCGGAGCCGGGGCTCCGCGTAATACAATCGCAGTGTGGTGGACATGGGCGCATTGTAGAGCGGAAGGCGCGCCGCGGACAATCGCCGGCCGGCGCGCAACAGATGGCCTCCATTCCGAACCGACCGCTGTACCAAGCCCCTCCGGAAAAGATAGGATCTGCGAATGCTCAAGGTCCTGGAAAGCGTTCTCTCCGTCCTCCTCGCCATGGGCCTGGGTGTTCTGCTGGCCAAACGCGGGCGCATGGGCGCCGAGGCCGGATCCGTCATCGCGCGGCTCGTCCTCTGGGTGGGCCTCCCCGCATTCATGATCGCCAACCTGATGGGAGGCTACGATCGGGCCAGGATCATGGCTCTGTTGCCGGGCATTCCCCTGCCGCTGGCGGCGATACTCGCGAGCTATGCGCTGGGCGCGGCCGCCGCCGCGCTGCGCGTTCCCCGGGGGCGGCGCGGAACCTTCGCCTCCTTGTTCGCGCTGTCGAACACCATCTTCATAGGTCTGCCGGTCAATCTCCTCCTCTTCGGCGAGGCAAGCCTGCCCTATGTCCTCCTTTACTACATGGTGAATACGACATTCTTCTGGACGATCGGCGTATACGGGATAGCGCGCGACGGGGCTCTGAGAACCGGCGGTCCAGCGCCGAGGATCGTATCTCTCGACAGTCTACGGCGCGTATTCTCCCCTCCCCTCGTGGCCTTTCTCTCCTCCGCGGCCCTCATCATGGCCGGAGTGAGACTGCCGGTCTTTGTCATCGACCTCGCACGCACCCTGGGGGACATGACTACTCCCCTCTCGATGATCTTCATAGGCATCACGATCGCCGGGGTCGATTGGAGGCTGGTCAGGCCCCGCCTCGACATGGCGCTCGTCGTCTGCGGCCGCTTCGTGGTGACGCCGCTTCTCCTCGCGCTCGCCGTCCGCTGGGTGGACGTTCCGATCCTCATGAAGCGGGTCTTTCTCATCGAGGCATCCATGCCGGCCATGACGCAGGTGCCCATCCTGGCCGGGGCCTACGGCGCCGACGCGGAATACGCCGGCCTCCTGACCTCGATGACGACCGTTGCGAGCATGATCACGATACCGCTGTACATGGCGCTGATAGGACGAATCCTCTGAAGGCGGCTGGGCGCGGAATCGCGCTCAGCACCGAGGGCAGACGCTGCCGCGGCGAGAGTTTCCGCGCCGCCTATCGTATCTCGAAGTAATAGCGCTCGATGTAGGAAACCCGATCGTTCGCCTTGTCCCAGAAGGGGCTCTCGGGGTACTCGTCGACGACTTTCTTGTAGTACGAATAGGCCCGCCTGATGTCCTGCAGGGGCCCGTTCTGCTCCAGCGCCGTACCGTACAGGTAATAGGCTTCGTCGGTCCCCGCGGGATATTTGGCGAGCATCTTGTCGAGAATGGCCAGGGCGTTCTGCGTTCTACCGGCGCCCAGCTCGTTCTTCGCCGCCAGGAGCATGCCCTCGGGCGAGTCGGGCGGAGGCAGGGCGGCTGCCGCACCGGAGGCAGATGTGTCGATTGCGCCCGGAAGGATGCCTCCGGGAAGGGCCGCAGGAGCGGAGGGGGCCGCAACGGTTTCCGAGGGGGGGGCCGAAGTCCCGGTGGAGGCGGCGCTCGTGCCGGGGGGCGCGGCGGCGGCGCTCGGCACGGCTCCCGGGGAGGCTTCGGTCGCGGCGACTGGAGCTCCCGATGTCGCCTGAGTCGAAGCGAGGGCGGACGGAAGCGGCGCAACGACCGTGGGCCTGTTCCTGACATCCACGCCGATGAGCTCCAGTTCGGTGAGACCTCGCAGCGCATCCTGTCTCTGGAAGCGAAGCACATACTGCCCGCTCTGCAGGGCGTTCATCACGAAGACGACGCCGGAGCCCTCGAATCGCCGAGTCTCGTAGCTCACGCCTTCTTTTTGGTCCTTCTCGCCCAGATAGGTCCAGCCGCTCCCGTCGAAGGGTATCTCGACGCGTTCGCCGACCATGGCGCTCACGTTACGCGAAACGACAGTCTGGCCCTCGGCCGAGGGCAGCACGTACTCCTGAGTCGAAGGCGGGGCCAGAGGAAGCACGGGTTCGACGATCGGATCGACGACGGGGGCCGCGGACCGTCGAGGGGCGGATGCCGGCTTCTTTTCCGCGGGCGGCTGGGAAGCCTGGCTCGCCTCCGCCGTCCGCGCCGCGGGCTGCGAAGGTCCTACGGCGGCGGGCTCGGGCGTCTCTTTCAGACTCTGCTTCGGCGTCGTTTTCGGCGCACTCGCCTTGGCCGGCTCGGTCGCCGCGATCTTGGCCGCAGAGCTCATGAGATGCGCGTGCGGGACCGGTTCGTCGAGCGAAGCCACGATGAGCGACGCAGGGAGGGGAAAGCGCCGCGGGAAGGATATGTCGGGCAACGCGGCATGAGCGGTCTGGGCCCGGGCGCAGAGCGCGGAAAGGAGGACCCAGGCCGCGAAGACGAGACTCCTCTTCCATCGCGGGAAGCACATCCTTCCTCCCTGCCCCTTCATCGCACCGCCTTGAAGAGTTTCGCCGCTTCGGCGTCGTCTGCCGCCTCGGATCTCGAAACATCGACCTTCGCGGGATCGACGCCGAGGCGGAGCGCGTCGGCGGGGGTATATGGCGGAATCGAGTCGCGCTCCATTTCCATGCGCGGCTCGAGAGCGGAACCCGGGGGCACCAGCCATTTTCTCACGAGAGCCGCCCCCTCTCGGTCGAGCGCGGGAAGGGCCGCAGACCTCGGCGGCGGGGCGCCCACCACGATAGCCGTGACCGCGACTGCGAGAACGAAGCCCAGGACGACGGCCAGTACGATCAGGAGTCCCTTCCTGCGGGAGAGATCCTCGATCGTCGAGCGCAGGTCGACGCGCGTCGCCTCCGGCTTCCCGAAGGCAGGTGCAGCGTTGGGCGATATCAGAACCTCCGAGTTGGGAGTCGAGTCTTCGATCGAGGTGAAAGGTTCCGGAGCGGAGGGCCGGCTCCGCTTTACGAAAGGCATGGAAGCGAGGAGGCGGTCGAAAAACGCCTTCGCGGCCGAAGAAAAGGTGGTCGCCATCTATCCGTCCGTCCCTACGGTCGAGTCCGGCGCGGTATCCTCGGCGGCGCCCGCGAAGGCGGCGACGCGGGGCGGACTCGCCGGCGTCTTCTGGGGCGGCAGCTCGGTTCCCTCCTCGTACTCGACCTCTTCCTCTTCCATCGCGAGACCGGGCTCGGGCGGCGTGATGGGCTTGCCGTCGGAGCGATCGAGCCTGACCGCAATCACCTTGGTCACACCTGATTCCTCCATCGTGACGCCGAGAAGGGTGTCGGCGCCGGTGACGGTCTTCTTGCTGTGCGTGATGACGACGAACTGGCTCGAGCGGCCGAATTCCCTCAAGACATTGACGAAGCGAACGATGTTCTGCTCGTCGAGGGCCGCGTCGATCTCGTCGAGGAAGCAGAAGGGCGAGGGCCTCACCATGTAGGTCGCGAAGAGTAGGCCTATGGCGGTCATGGTCTTCTCGCCGCCTGAAAGCAGGGATATGGCCTCGAGCTTCTTGCCCGGGGGCTGGGCGTATATTTCGATCCCCGACTCGAGCACGTGGTTCGGGTCCACGAGGCGAAGCTCTCCGCGTCCCCCGCCGAAGAGCCGCCTGAACATATTGTGGAAATTTTTCTTGATCCTGTTGTAGGTATCGAGGAAGAGCGCAGCGCTCTCGTCGCGGATCTCGTCCGTTATGCGCTTCAGGTCCGTCTTCGCCTTCTCCAGGTCTCCGAGCTGTCCCGAGAGGAAATCGTAGCGCTCCTTGACCTCCGCGTATTCCTCGGGGGCCATGAGGTTGACGGAACCCAGATCCTTCAGCTTCTGCCTGAGCGCGGACAAGTTCTCCCGGAGTTCGATGACGGGCGTGCGTATCTCGAACATGCGCGTCTCGAACTCCATGAGATCGCGCGAGAACTGTTCGGCGAAGTTTTCCTTGACATTGCGTATTTCCGTCTCGGTCTGCGCGAGTCCCAGGTGGAGACGCTCGAGCTCGCTCTGCAGAGTGCCCAGGCGTTCGATCTTTCGCTTGAGGTCTTCCTGGCGCTTGGAGAGATCGGAATTCTTGACCGCTATCTCGCGCTCGAGCCTTTCGAGCTCCGCGGTGAGCTCCCGGCCCTTCTTTTCGATGTCGGCTATCTCGCCATCGAGGTCGCCGAGCTCTTCCTGGGCCTCGTCCAGGCGCTTCTCTTCGAGAAAGACTTCGTTTTCGAACTCCTTGAGGAAGCCTTCCTGACTCGATATCTCACGGCGCAGGAGCGTCAGCGCCTCCTCCGCAGCGGTGCTCTGGGTCTGCATGCGTATGCGATTGCCGCGGAGCTCTTCTAGCGTGCGTCTGTATTCCTCGACTTTTTCGCCCAGCAGGCGGTTCTCTTCGCGGAGGGACGCGATGCGCGCCCGCCGCTCGGCGACGCCTTCGTCGCAGGTCGCTATCTCTCGGTCGATGCTCCGCTTCTTGGTGATGATGCCTTCGGGCGAGAGGAACTCGTCGATGAAGGCCGGCGTCGTCTTCTTGTAGTCTTCGTAGCGGCGTCCGAGCTCCTCCGCCTTGGCCGCGGTCTCGGCGAGATCGGCCGCCGCCTTTTCGACGAAGGCCGCGAGCTGCGCGGCCGGGGCGGTGCGAAGCCGGCCCAGGTCCTCGAGGATGGCGCCCTTGCCCGCCAGCCGCGATCGGATCGAGGCGATGAGCGACTCTATCGCTTCCTCCGCGGTCCGGCGTTCCTGCCCGGAGTAGCCCGATTCCTTGAGCCTGGCGTCGAGCTCGGCGACGATGTCCTCGGTGATGGCGTCGAGCCGGACGCGCGCGTCCGAGCGTGAACTCTCGAGCGAGGCGATCTCGGACTCCGCCCTGGCGGCGGCCTCCCCGTTTTCGCGGACGCTGTGCTCGGCGACCTTGATGTTGGCCTCGAAGTCGGCGATGTTCTTCTCTATCTCGCGCAGGCGCAAGCGCAGCGAAGCGAGCTCGTCCTGCTTTTCGGCCTCGTCCTCGCGGAGCGATTCCAGCTTGTCTCGGACCGAGCCGATGCGGAGTCGGGACTGATCGATCTTACCCTTCGTTTCGACCACCCGTTCGGAGAGCAGCTTGCGCTGCTTTTCCTTGCCCGCCCGCTCGACGGCGAGACCGTAGAGCGTCTTCTGATGCTCGACCAGCGAGGTCTCCATGCCGTTGACGATGTCGAGATTTTCCTCGAGCGAAAGGTTGATCCCGTCTATCGCGGCCTTCAGTTTGTCGCGCTCGGAGGTCCTGGCGGAAAGCTCCTCGTCGCGCCTGTCCTTGTCCTGGACGAACTGTCTGAGGCGGAGGAGATGGAGGTCCAGCTCGGCCGCGAAAATCTCTTCGCGCAGCGCGCGGTACTTGAGGGTCTTGTCGGACTGGAGTTTGAGACTGTCGTGGCTTCGCTTGACCTCGCCGAGGATGCCGGCGATCTGCCGCATGTTCTCTTCGGTGCGTTCGAGCTTGAGCTCGGCCTCGCGCGAGCGGACCTTGTGCTTGGTGATGCCGGCGGCTTCCTCGAAAAGATACCGGCGATCCTCGGGTTTGGAGGAGAGGATCTGGTCGATCTTGCCCTGCTCCATGACGGAATAGGCCGACTTGCCGATACCCGTGTCCCAGAAGAGCTCGCGTATCTCCTTGAGCTTCGCCTGCTTTCCATTGATGAAGAACTCGTTCTCGCCGGAACGATAGAGCCGCCGTTTGATCGCGATCTCGGGAGCGTCGATCATGAGGAGGCCCGTCTCGTTGGAGATCGTGATCGTGGCCTCGGCCACGGAGAGGGCCTTGCGCGTCTCGGTGCCGTTGAAGATTATGTCTTCCATGCTGTCGGCGCGCAGGCTCCGCGCCGACTGTTCGCCTACGACCCATTTGATCGCATCGACGACATTGGACTTGCCGCAGCCGTTGGGGCCGAGCAGAGCGGATATGCCGTCGGAGAACTCCACGAGGGTGCGATCCGCGAAGGACTTGAAGCCGAAGATTTCGAGACTTTTCAGGAACACGCGTGTGTCCTCGCTGTGTCGTGCTTTTGCGAACTGTAGCACGCGTTCGGACGTATTCGCAAGGCCGGGCCGGATAATGGAGAGAGCGTAGCCGAACGTTTCCCGCCGGAGGCGGTTCTTTCGAAACCCCGATGGGGGCGAGAGAATCCCTTACTGCTCGTCCTGGCTGACCAGGAGCGAATACACTTCCTGAGGGGTCTTGGCGGTCGAGAGGGCGGTATGGAGTTCGTTGTTCTTGAGTCGCGAACTGAAGAACGAGAGCGTCTGCAGATAGTAGGCATGCTGATTGTACGCCGCGGCGATCATGAAGAGGAGCCGCACGGGAATGTCGTCCAGGGACTGGAAGTCGATGATGTCACACTGACTTATTCCAACCGAAACGACCAGGTCCGTCACCGACGAGAGCCTGACGTGCGGAATGGCGATCCCGCGTCCGATGGCCGTGCTCATGAGCTCCTCGCGCCGCAGTATCTCGGCGACGAGCTCCTGGCGGCTTTTGATCTGCGGAGCTCCCGCCAGATTTTCGGCCATCGCGACGAGGGCGTCCCGCTTCTTGGCGTAGTTGAGGAAAAGAATTCGGTCGGGGGAGAGGATGTTCTGAATCTGGACGACGCTGAACACGCTGGCCGGACGATTGGAGGAAAGCCGCTCGTTGACCCAGCGCTCGATCTCGCTCTTCTTGAAGCGCCACACCGTGCCGATCTTGCCCGAGGGAATTTCTCCCTTCTGCGCCCAGTCGTACACCGTTCGCTCGGAGACCCGCAAGTAGCGCGCCACTTCTTCTATGGTGAGGATATCGTCATCCATGCGAAGGACCCCTCCATTTCTTCATTATCCCGCATCATTGTGCAATGAATGCAAAGGAATGTCAAGTGAAGAGATTTCGCCGAAGGTGAATCCAAGTCTGCGGAGGCGAGAGCGAACGATTTTAACGTCGCCGCCCGATCGGTGCAGCTCGCGGTCCAGGGCTTTCGCGAGCAGTATGGATCTTTGCTCGCCCGAGAACTGCGAATCCGCGACCTCCTTGGCGAGCGCCCCGTCTATGCCCCGGGACTGCAGCGCAGCCCTGAGGCTCAAGGGCCCTTCCGCGCGGTGCGCGAGTCGCGAAGTTGCGTAGGCGAGGGCGAAACGGCGATCGTCCAGAAGCCCGGAGGATTCGAGCCTGGAAAGGGCCGTACGTATGGATCGAGCGCCGAAGCCCCGGGCTTCCAGTTTGGTTCTGAGCATGAACGAGGATTGCTCGGCCCGCGCCAGAAGACCGAGGGCGCGGCGCTCGGCCTCGTAGCTCTCCGCGGCGAGACGCAGCAGGGCTTCGGCTTCTTCGTCCAATTCGGAGCCCGGAGGAGGGAGGGCGAGGCCAAGCTCTTCGAGCTGCGAGGGGCGCAGCAAAAAAGAGAAGCCTCCCGCCGCGATTTTCGCGACGCCGGAGGCTCCGACTTCGACGGATTCGATCCGCATGGATCCGATCCGGTTGGAGTTCTAACGCTTGGAGAACTGGAAACGCCTGCGGGCTCCGCGCTGACCGTACTTCTTACGCTCGACCATGCGCGGATCGCGGGTGAGGAAACCATTGGCGCGGAGGGCGGTATGGCTCGTCGGATCGACCTGAGCTAGGGCGCGTGCCACGCCGTGACGGCAGGCCCCGGCCTGACCGTTGGGTCCGCCGCCGAGCACGCTGATGAGAACATCGTACTTGTTTTCGGCGGCGGTCACCATGAGAGGCTGGCGGACGAGGGTGACGAGCTCGCTCTGTTTGAAGTATTTATCGAGCTCATTGCCGTTGACTAATATCTTGCCCGAGCCTTCACGGACGAAAACACGCGCGATGGCGCACTTGCGGCGGCCGGTTCCGATTCCCAGGTTCCTGATCATCCCTTGCTTCCTTATTAAAGTTCTATGGCGACGGGCTTCTGTGCCGCATGCGGGTGCTCGGAGCCGGCATAGATCTTGGCGTTGAGGTACAATTTACGGCCCAGAGGGCCCTTGGGGAGCATGCCGCGCACCGCGATCTCGAGCGGCTTGACGGGATTGCGCCCGAGAAGATCGCCGAAGTTCGACTCCTTGAGGCCGCCGGGAAAACCCGTATGGTGGTAGTACATCTTGTTCAGCCGCTTTCGACCGGTGACGGCTACCTTGGCAGCGTTGACCACGACGACGAAATCACCCATCTCCTGCGAGGGAGTGTAGGTGGGTTTGTGCTTGCCCCGGAGCATGGAAGCGACCTTGGCGGCAACGCGGCCGAGGCTCTTGCCCTCGGCGTCGATCACGTACCAGGAGCGCTCGGCCGTCTCCGGCGTGACGAATACGGTCTTCATTTATCTACACCTTCACCTTTTCGCGGTTTCGTGCCCAAAAGCGCGCGGCGGGTATACTCCCATAGATCGGGGAGAGTGTCAATACAGGAGTCGCCTGGGACACTTTCCGGACAGTTCCTCTAGTCCTTTTTCCCCTCCGCATTCGCAGTAGTCTGAGCCGCGTCCTCGGCTTCCTCGCGCTTGGCCTCGAGCCGGTCCTTTATATCGGCAAACCCTATGAATACGGCCACGAATCCCACCAGGACCGCCAGCACCGGCAGGGAGCCGCGCAGGAATGCCAGAACATCCACCCACCAGTGCAGAGGGCCGGGCACGATGGCAAAGACCGCGAAGGCGATGAACAGTATGCCGACGATAAGCGCTATCATATTTTCCTCCTGGACTGGACCCGCGGGGGCGGGCAATTGTGGGAGCCGGAATCAATCTATGGTAACATCGCCTCGGGCTCTGAGCAAGGCGCCGGGTCCGGACGGGCCGCCGATTACGGCCGCTCTCCGATTGTGGCCGCCGCTCATCGGAGGCTATACTCCACTCCATTCGGGCCGCTCCGAGCCGGCCCGTTCACTGCCAGGAGAGTCCATGTTCAAGGTCCAGTCCATCGCCCTCTATAAAAACCGCCCGGTCCTCGTCACGGATCTCAGGGACAAAATAGAAATCCGTCTCGAGGACGGCTCGACCATTCGTGTCCGCGACAAGGATCTTCTGCCTCTTCATCCGGGTCCCGTCGCCGCAGTTCCCGCCCCTGCCGAAGGGGGAGATTTCGAGACCGCTTGGCGAATGCTCGCCCCCCCGGACGAGTCCTCGTGGAGCCTCGTGGCCGGCGGATGGGAAGAGCTGGCCGAGCTGGTTTTCGGGAAGACCGGTCCGGCGGAAGTCCTCGCCTGCTGGAACGAGACGCTCGAAGGCCTCCGGTTTCGGCTCGAGGAGGGTCGCCCCGCGGCACTCTCCGGCCTCGCAGCGCAGCGGGAGATCGAGCGCAGGACGCGGAAAGAGGGAGAGGCGGCGGAGCGCTCTTCGTTCATCGAGCGAGCGAAGCGCGCACGCACGATCCGGCGTCAGCAGGCCTCGAAGCGCTCCGAGCCGAACGCCGGACCGGCATCGGGCCTCCAAGACGCTGCTGCCCCCTTCCTTCCCGGAGACGAACGATTCCTCGCGGAGATAGAGGGCCTCGCGCTGGGCAGAAACGCCAAGAGCCGGCTGTGCTCGGAGATAGGCATATCCGAAACGCCCGAATCCGCCCATGCGTTTCTGCTTGCGGCCGGCGTTTGGGCGGAGAGCGTCAATCCCCATCCCCAGCGCGCGGGCTGTCCCACCTGGGCGCCTAAGATGGCTCTGTCGAAGAAGGATCCGTCGGCCGCATCAAGCCCGGCCCTCACCCCGTCGGCGGGCGGCGCGGCCCGTGCGGACCTGACGGGCATGGTCGCCTGGGCGATAGACAATGCCTGGTCCAAGGATCCCGACGATGCCGTGGGCTGGGACGGGTCCCATGTTTGGGTCCATGTCGCGGACCCCGCGTCGATCATCCTACCCGACTCCGAAGCCGACCGCGAGGCTCTCGCCCGAGGCTCGACCCTCTATCTCCCCGAGCTCACCGCCCCCATGCTTCCCGACGAGGCGCTGGAGCGCTTCGGCCTGGGCCTCTCCGAAACCTCGCCCGCGCTTTCCTTCCGCATCGGAACGGACGCCGAAGGCGCCGTCACCGACGTGGAGGTCATGGTCTCCACGGTCCGAGTCCGCCGGCTCTCCTACGGACAGGCCGACGAAATGCTGTCGGCCGGCGCAGAGGGGGGAGCGGCGCCGGATCTCCGAGCCCTGGCTTCGCTCGCCGAGATTCGCAGATCGAGAAGGATGGCCAAGGGGGCGGTGGAGATAGACATTCCGGAGGTGCGCGTCCACGTCGAAGCCGAAGGTCCAGATTCCGGACGAATCTGCGTCGATCCGGTACCGCGGAGCCTTTCGAGTCTCATGGTCAGGGAAATGATGCTCCTCGCGGGCGAGGCGACGGCGAGGTGGGCTTTCGAGCGCAGCCTCCCCTTTCCCTTCTACAGCCAGGAATCGCCCGGGGACGCAGGCCCGGCCGCCGAGGGCGAGGGACTCGCCGCTCAGTTCGCGAGGCGCCGCCTCATGCGCTCGGGCATCTCGGGTCCCACGCCCGGCGCACACCGCGGCCTCGGCCTGTCCTTCTACGCCCAGGCGACGAGCCCCTTGAGGCGGTACCAGGACCTCCTCGGCCACATGCAGCTGCGCGCCCTGCTGGAGGGGCGGCCGCTCCTCGATGCGGACGAGGTCGGGCGCCGTTGCGCCCTCGCCCAGGCGGCCTCCGCCGCGACCAGACAGGCGGAGCGCTCCAGCGAGCTTCACTGGACCCTGTCCTACCTGAAGCGTCTTGGAGAATGGAAGGGCGAGGGAGTGATCGTGGGCGCCGGGGGCCCGGGCGCATGGCAGGTCTACGTCCCCGCTCTCGGGCTCGAAACGAAATTGAAACTGGGCGCGGGCAGGCAGCTCGACGAGCGCCTCGAGCTTTCTCTGGCGCGCGTGGACCTGCCGCGGCTGGAGTGCTCCTTCGACGAAGCTCGCTAGACGCCGCGGCGGGTCGATTCTCCGCGCTTTCCCTCTCTATTGACCGAGACCACCGGGTCGTCTATCCTCAGTCCAGCATGGAACAGAAAGATTACCGTCTCTCCGCCATAATGTACACGGATATCGCGGGATTCTCCCGGATGATGGAGCGGGACGAGGCGGCCACGCTCGTTCTGCTCGCGTTCCATAACGATCTGATCGGCGAAATCGCCGGCCGCCATCACGGCACGATCATCAAGACCATAGGCGACGCTCTTCTCATCGATTTCAAGAACACGGTCGAAGCCCTCCAAAGCGCGATGGAGATACAGGACAAACTCTATGCGCACAACAAGGAGCACGGGAACCTCCCGCTCCTCGTCAGGATCGGCGTGCATCTGGGAGATATCTACTTCTTCGAAAACGACGCCCTGGGCGAGGGCATCAACATCGCCGCGCGGCTGCAGTCTCTGGCCAAGCCCGGCTGCATCTGCTTTTCGCAGGATGTCTACAACCAGGTCCTCAACAAAATCGAGTTCAGGGCGGAAAAACTCGGCAAGGTCTCGCTCAAGAACATCACGAAGGAGATACACGCATTCGAGATCGTAAGCCCCAACATCGAGTTCGATCCCGAGCACGGCAAGCCCAGACCGGGCTACCCGCCGGGCTCGTATCTGGGCGAGCACAAGGAGGCCACCGAGGATACGGCTGCCGAGGATACGGCGGCTAATAGTGCGGCCGCCCCGGCGCAACGCTCTTCCGAGCAGGTTGTATCCACGGGCCCCGTATCCTCGGGACCGGGCCTGGAGAGTCAGCCGCCCCGGCCGACCGGCGTCGATCGAAGCTATACAGAAGAGGCCTCGCGCTCGATGCTCACCGATATCCGTCGCGCGATCCTCCAGGACACGAAGGCCATGGGCAGGCGCATGAGCGTCGACGAAGCCCTTTCGCGATACCGCTTCTACGGGGTCGAGGCCGAGGAGGTCATCGCCGCGATGGCCGAACAGGGTCTTCTCACCCGCTCGGACTCGACTCGCCGAGCGGCCTTCGGCGGCCCCGTGGGCTTCGGGGCTCCCAACCCGGGAGACTTCGGCGGTCCGGGCGGCTTCGACGGTCGTGCGCTCGGACAGAACATACGCGCTGCCGTCGAGGGCATCGTCGGCGAAATCCAGCGCAACGTGGCGCAAAATGCCGGGCGCCCGCCGACGGAGGTGCATTACCGGCACGAATACGACCGCCACATCGAGCGACATCGCCGCCGCATGGAGCGACATGCGCACAGGCACGGCCTCGAAACCGATCGCTGGGACGGAAAGCTCCACGAGCACGACGAATGGAAGCCGGGGCTCGAGCTTTCGGCCCCGACTTTCGAAGCTTACCGAAACCTCCTCGAGGCGCGGGCGCACGGACAGCGGGGCGGCCTGATAGGTCACCTCACGAGCTACATGGCGGTGAACGCCGGCCTATGGTACGTCAATCTCACGACCTCGCCGCACGGCTTCCTCTGGGCGGCGGTAGTCAGCGCCGGATGGGGCATCGGCCTCATCTCTTCGATCGTGGCGGCCGTTCGCTCCGGTTCCAAGCTCCGGGAGACCGATGCCATGCCCGAGATCGAAGGGCAGGGGCTCGAAGACTACAAGAAGCTCAACAAGGCCAAAGACTCGATGGCCATGCACACGGCGAGCACGATCGGGGTATCGCTGTTCTTGGGCGTGCTGCAGGCGCTCATCTTCGGGCTGTCGGCGTTCTGGCTCCTGATTCCGATCGGCGCGATGCTCATCGGTTTCTTCTCCCATCTGGCGTCCTATTCCGTCGCAAAGCCGAGGCTCCAGAAAAAGATACTTTCCGCCCTCGGCATCGCCGGCGGATGGAGGAACATCTTCAGGCAGGGAAGGGCACGGCGGGAGGAGGAGGCCGGGTTCGGCCCCTACGCCGGTCTCTACCGCGAGGCGGAGACAGCCAAGAACGCCATCGTCGATCAGCTCCGATCGGGACAGGCGGGCCCGATGCGCGAGGATATGGTTCCCTCTCTCCAGGAATACCTGGGGCAGGTCCGCCTCCTCGCCCTCTCGGCGAACGAGATAGATCGTCTCGTCGAGGCCATCCCCATGGCCGAGCTCGGCAGGGACAAGGCCGAGCTCGCCTCCAAGGAAAGCGCCGCGAGCGAGACCCTCAAGTCCGAATACCGCAAGTCCATCGCCGAGATCGAAAAGCAGGAGAAAGCCTACCAAGAGCTCAGGGACCAGAGCGAAGTGGTCAAGCTGCGCCTAGGCTCCTCGGTCAACCAGCTCAAACAGATGCGCATCGACATCGCTCGTATCAAGGCTGCGCCCGGCTACGGCGAAGGAGCCGGCCTCGATCAGCTCAAGCGCCGCACCGAAGAGCTTTCCCACTACCTCGAGGACCTGCGCACGAGCTTCGACGAGAGCCGCAATGCGGAAGGCGATGATCCCTTCGCCGAACTCGAGCGGCTCGAGCGGGAAGCCGGGGAGCGACCCGAGCCGGAGTCTCGCGGCGGCCCGGAGAGCGGCTCTTCCGGCTAGAGAGGGTCGCGGAGAAGGGATGCGGCTATCTGCAGTATATTGGGCGTGAGGTCCCAGGATGCCGCGAAAAGCGCGATTCGGTCTCGTTGTGTTTTCCTTTAGCATTCTTCTTTCGACGCCCGTCTGGGCCGCCGGTTCCGCCCGCGATTTTCTCCTTCGCGTCCTGGGCGACGCGTATTCGTCGGGAGGAGCGAGCGCAGAACGATTGGCCTCGGGTAGGGAGCTTCTGACCGACGATCCGGCCAACGAGGCGATCTATCAATCGCTCAGGAGCCAGGTTCGCGGAATGGGCAGGGAAATCGCGAACAATGCCGACATGATTTCCTTCTATCGATTCGAAGACTCGATCATGGCTCAGACGCTCGACAGTCTGCAACGCATCCGGGAACTGGTGGTCAAGCGCAGCGATCCCGTGTTTTCCGTCGACGATCGGGCGATCGTGGACGACGAGATCGATCAGTATTACCAGGACATCCTTTCGACCCTGTCGCAGGCCGACTTCAACGGCGTCAAACCCTTCGCGGCCTTCGCCTCCGGACCGGCGGTCGCTTCATGGTTCGCCCAGAGGCAATACTACCGGCTGGATGCCATCGATAGACTCATATCCGCGATGATCAGAGAGCGAAGCCTCGAAGGCGCAGCCGAGAACGGCCTCGCCCTCGCCTCGTCGGGCGAGGCTGTCGCCCGCGAAAACTATGCCGCCGAGCAGAGTCTCTCGGACACCGACATGGCCGCGGAGCATTCGGCGCTCATGCGCGCGGATCTGCTCTTCCTGGTCGACCTCTTCCTACTATAAATAGCTCAGGCGGGCTTCTTCTTGTTGGTGGCCGTCAGGACGATGATTCCCAGGATGATGAGAAGTGCGCCGACCAGAATCCAGCGGTGACGCCCCGCCATGAAACCCATGTGAATGACATTCAGGCCCTGCAAGAACACTACCGCTCCGACCGGAATCAAAACCACCCCGATGACATTCAGAAGTGCCTTCATAGTTTCCTCCCGTGAATCCAAACCCCGTAGGGCGAATATATCCAAAATCAGAGGTTCTGAAGGTAGGCGGCCAGCACCTTGGGGTCGGAGCTGAGATCATGGGCCGAGCCCTTCAGGATGACCCTGCCCGCCTCCAGAACGTAGGCAGATTCGGCCGCTTCCAGGGCCAGGCGTGCGTTCTGTTCCGCCAGGATGATCGTCGTGCCCTCGCCGTGCAGCTGCGCGAGGAGCTCGAACAGGCGGTCGACCACGATGGGGGCGAGTCCGAGCGATATCTCGTCCGCGACGATCACGGTCGGTTCCAGGGCCAGAGCGCGGCCGAAAGCCAGCATCTGCTGTTCGCCGCCGCTCAGGCTGCCCGCCGCCTGGGTTCTCCGCTCGCCGAGCCGGGGAAAGTGCCCGTACACCTTATCGAGGATGTCCCGCTCCGCCTTTCTGCGGCCCCGCGCTCCCGACTCTGCGCGAGAGCGGGAACGTGTGGCGGTCACGCGCAGGTTTTCCTCCACGCTGAGCTCCGGGAACACGCGGCGGCCCTCCGGGATGTAGCCGATGCCGAGCTCGATGCGCCGATATGCCGGAATGTCGAGAAGGGAAGCGCCGCGGAAAGTCGCCGTCCCGGTCGCGCCGATAAGTCCCATGACGGCCTTGAGGAGGGTAGTCTTGCCGGCTCCATTGGCGCCGACGATGGCCGTAAACGCGCCCTCCGCCACTTCGATGTCCACCTCGCGAAGAACCTGTATCTTCCCGTAGCCGGCGCATAGGCCCGAAATCGTCAGAAGCGGCTCGCCTTTCATTCCCGGCCTCCGAGGGGATTGACCCGCGCCGACCGCGATCCTTCCTTGCCGAGATATGCCGCTATGACGCGCTCGTCGTTGCGAACCTCCTCGGGACTGCCTTCGGCGATCTTCCTGCCCTCGTCGAGCACCACGACGCGATCCGAAAGCGAAAGTGCGAAACCGACATAGTGCTCCACGAGAATGACCGTGAGTCCCGAGCGATGGACGCCCCGAATGAGCTGCGCCAAAGGACCGATACCGTCCGCGCCGATACCCGCGGCAGGCTCGTCGAGCAGAAGGAGAGAAGGGCGGCTCGAGAGCGCGCGCGCTATCTCGAGCCGCCGCAGCTCGCCCATGTTGAGCTCTCCCGCGCGCCGATCGGCCAGTTCGACGAGAGCGAAGGTTTCGAGCAGCTCGTCTACGCGCGCGGCGATTTCGAGATTCCGCCTACGCGGAGCGAGGCAGCGCAGACTCTGAAGAATGGCCTTGCCGGCCGCCGAAACGCGGATGTTTTCGCGGACGGTCATGGAGGCGAAGGGACGCGCGACCTGGAAACTGCGCCGCACGCCGAGGTGGCTCATGTGAGCGGGCAGGGAGCCCTGCACCTCCGCGCCGTCGAAGCGCACCCTTCCCTCGCTCGGCCTCAGCGCCCCGGCGATCACGTTGAACAGCGTGGTCTTGCCGGCACCGTTGGGCCCGATCACCGAGACGAACTGGCCCGCCTCGACGGACAGATCGATCGCGTCGAGCGCGACGAGTCCGCCGAAGCGAAGAGTCAGTTCCTCAACCTCGAGTAGCGCCATGACCCTTCGACCTTCGCCGCGGAGAAAACACCTTCCCCATGAGGTTGGAGACCGCGCTGGCCTCTCCTGCCAGACCCTGGGGCTGGAAACGCAGCATCAATAGGAGAATGGCCCCGTAGGTGAGGAGCCTGAAATTGGAAATGAAGCGGAAGGCTTCGGGGAGAGCGCCGAGCACCAGGGCGCCGATTAGCGCTCCCCTCACCGTGCCGAGCCCGCCGAAGATGAGCATCGACAGTATGACGACCGACTCGGTGAAGCCGAAGCTCGTGGGCGTGACGGCGCTCAGGAAAGGAGCGTAGATGCTTCCGGCCATGCCCGCGAAGGCGGCGCTGAGCGTGAAGGCTACGACCTTGTAGGAGGCCACGGGGACACCGACCGAAGCGGCCGCGCTTTCGTCGTCGCGGATGGCTCCGAGCGAGGCGCCCAGCCAGGTCTTTTCCAGGTACTTGCTGACGCCGACGACAAGGGTGAGCATCAGAGCGGCCACGACGAGATAGTCGAGGTTTCCGAACTTGTGCGTTCCGATCGCCGGCACGGGGATCGCGTAGATGCCCACCGCCCCCCCGAAAAAGGGGATGTACTGGAATATCGCCACCACGACGAAGTTGAGGCCGATGGTCGTGATGGCGAGGAAGTCCTCGCGCAGTCTGAGGCTGATGGCGCCGAGGACCAAGCCGGCGACGCCGGCCGCGCCGAAGGAGACGGGGATCGTCCACCAGAAACCGACATGGTAGCGCGTCGAAAGCACGGCGGCGAAATAGGCGCCGAGACCGAGAAAGGCGCTCTGGGCGAGATTGGGCTGGCCGACATAGCCGACGACCATGTTGAGGGCGACGGAGAGCATCGCGTAGATGGCGACCGTCACGCCGACGACGATCAGGTAGCTCATCGCGCCGACCTGGCCCCGGGCAGAAGCCCCTGCGGCCGCACGAGCAGAATGACGATGAGGACGATGAACGCTATCGCGTCGCGAGGCAGGACGAAGCCGGCGTACATTACGATGAATGTCTCCACGAGGCCGATGAGCATGGCGGCGGCGATGGTCCCGATCGGGTTGCCGAGGCCGCCGAGCACTATGATGGCGAGCATCTTGTAGGCCGGTATGTCGCCCATGGTCGGGTACACGGTATTGTAATTGATTCCGAGCAGAATGCCCGACACCGCCGCGAGGGCGTAGCCGATGATGAAGATCGCGGCGACGACGCCGCGCGTATTGATGCCCATCGCCTCCGCCGTGGCCATATCCTGCGAGGTGGCGCGCCAGAACAGTCCGAGCCGCGTGCGGCGCAGCGTGAACCAGGTGAGCGCGAGCACGAGCAGACCGACGATGAGGATGAGGAGATGGATCCCCGTGATCACGGTGTAGCCGAAGCGAAGCGTGGGCAGGGGAATCTTGGCGGCGAAGGCGAAGGGGTAAGGTCCGAAGACGAGCCTGAATGCCTCTTCCATGGCGATGAAGGTCCCGATGCTCGCGATCAGCGGAACGAGGGGACCGCGGTTCAGGATGGGCCTGTAGAGCAGTCTCTGCAGGCCCAAGCCGAAGAGCGCCGAAGCCGCGACGCCGGCGCAGAGCCCGAGAACGAGCGAGCCGGTCGCCTTCCAGACCTTGAGTCCAACGTAGGCGCCGAGCGTCAAGCCCGCAGCGTTGGCGATATCGAGCACGCGCAGAAGCCCGTAGATGAGCGAGGGGCCGAGCGCGATCAGGGCATAGAGCGAACCCGTGGCGATACCGTTTATGAGGCTCGAAATGAACATCGGTTCTCCCTGTCGCGCAAAATATCCGGGCCCTCACGCTCTCGCAGAAACCGGAGCGACTGCACGGCCGATTTCAAAGTCCGCGAAGCAAACGATCGCCCGGGACTTGAAATCGGCTATGCGATCACGGTGTGATCACGGTGGGATCGTCGACGGTCCCGTAGTGGTGGGGCAACCCGTCCTTGACGATCTGGAGCTCGACTGCCTTCACGACTTCGCCGCCGTCATTGTACTTCATGATGGTTCCGGTCACTCCGACGAAGTTCCGAATGCGGGCGATGCCTTCACGAATCCGATTGGGGGAAATTCCCCTATCCATCGCGTGTTTGAGCACGAGGAACGAATCGTAGGTCGTGGCGCCCACCATGTCGGGCGGGAAGCCGTAGGCGGCGGTGAATCCCTTGATATAGTCGACGACCACGGGCTCCGTGCTGTCGCGGTTGAAAGGCGTCGTGAATACGAGCCCGTTGGCCTGGGCTCCTACCGGCTGGAAGAATTGCGTCGTGGAGTCGATGCCCTCCGTGCCGACCATCGGAAGGTTGAGGCCGAGGGTGTTCCAGTTGTTCAGGAACTGCTGTCCCTCCGAGTAGTACTGAGCCATGAAAAAGCCCGTCGCACCCTTGGCCTGATCGCGCTGGAGAATGGGCGAGAAGTCCTTTTCACCGAACTCGTTGTAGTCCGTCGCGACGACGGTGGCGCCGAGGGCTGCGGCCTCGGTGGTGAAGCCCTGCACGAGAGAGGTGCCGAAATCGTTCTTGATCGCCACGATCGCGATCTTAGTCGCTCCGAGATCCTTGACGAGAGCGACTGCGGCGGCCTTGCCCTCGACGAGGCCGTTGAAGTCCTGCTGGAAAATGAACCGACCCGTGGCGGGGATGCCGGGATTGACCGCGTACGCGGCGAGCATGGGCACGCCCGCGCGCTGGAAAATCGGGGCGGCAGCGAGGGTCTGGTCGCTGTAGGAACCGCTCACCACCGCGTCGACCTTGTCCTCGGTCACGAGGCGCGTCGCGATGCTGACGGCCTGCTTGGCGTCGCTCGCGTCATCGTAATTGATCAGCTGGAGCTGCCGGCCCTTGATGCCGCCCATCTTGTTTATGTCGGCCACGGCCAGTTTCGCTGAGTCGTAGGCGCTCTGACCGTCGGCCGCCGCGAACCCCGACTCGGGAGCGAAGAAACCGATTTTGATGGGGCCGCTTCCGCCGGCCGACGTGAGTCCGAAGACGGCGACGAGCGCCAGCGGCAGAATAAACGCAATCTTGCCTACATTGCCACGCAGATGCTTCATCCTCTACCTCCTCTGAATCTGGTCTTCGCGCGGTGGACGGGACATCTCTGCCTTTCTTCCGCTCCGTCTCCATGAGACGGAGCGGCCACTCGCGCCGAACGATCTTTACGTGTCGGGTTTTTTTGATCAGAGAGGAGGCTAACACCGCAAAGAGATGCGGTCAAGCGATTAGATTGGCCCAGGGCGGAGTCGAACCGTCGACCTGCTGCTTAGGAGGCAGCCGCTCTATCCAGCTGAGCTACTGGGTCGTGAGCCAAACTCAAAACCCGGTTGGTTTTGAGTTTGGCCTCGCATTTCGCAAAAAACCTCAACGTGTGAAAAGCAGGTCTGCATTTCGCACACGCTTCTTCAAAAAAAAGCGCCGCGCGGGCGGACTGCCATTGGTCATTGAGGGTCGGCAGACCGGGGTGCGGCAGGGACCGCACATGGCGGTCTGGTCGCTGAGCGACCAATTAACAATATACCAGACCCCCGGTCGGGCTGTCAATACGACTTCCCGCTCCGCCCAGGGCCGGAGGCGGACTCTTAGAAAGATTCGAGCACCTTTTCCAGCTGTGCGGAATCGGGATCGATCGTCGCGTCCAGCCGGGCATCAGCCAGGGCGGCGGCGACACCTGCGGGCTTCTCGGAAGTATTCCACGCCGGGGTGCTCTCCCAAAACGGATGGTAATGGCGCGCGACGATGAAGTGCGCATGCCCCATGAGATCGGGGACGAGGCGACGCTTCGCGGCCGCCAGCGCCAGGGCCGAGGCACGATCGAGCGCCGGCCCGCCGCGCGCCGCGAGCCCGTCGCGGGCTGCGAAAGCCTCATCCTCCGCGACGTCCTGGCCCGAAAGTATGGATCCTAGAAGTCCGGAGCGTTCGGAGCCGAACCGAGCCACGAGTTCGCCGAATTCGGGGGTCTGTTCTTTCGCGGGCCTGTCCGCATGGGGCAAGAGCAGACCGGTCAGAGGCAGGCCCAGCCGCCACGCCCAGAGGCCGGAGGCGAGTGCGAGGCTGGATTCGGCGGGAAGGGCGACGAATAGCTCCCCCGAGGCACCGCGCCGCAGGTCGGCGAATGTGGCTGCGTACAGCAGTACCCGAGCGGCGAACTCGATGGGATTCCCCGGACCCGCGACTGCGAGATCGTAGCCGGCGATACTTCTGCCGCACAACCCGCGCATGAACTCGACCCGTCCCTTCCGATCCGCGCGCAGCCCGAGGAGAATGGTCCTGCCGCCTTCACGGAAAAGCCGCTGCGCCTTTACGCCGCGTATATCCTCGTCGTCTCCGCAGAGGAGAAGGACGTGAAGACCCTCGATGCCGGATGCCGCCTCGACAAGCGCGGCGCCCCAGGGCCCCGGGGAGGAGACGATAAGGCTGCGATCGCCTTTCTTCTCGCGGGATTCGAGCAGCCCGGCGAGAAGCCCGGCCCCATAGTCCGCCGAGCTTCCCGTGGGACCGGCGGCCAGATCGACGATCGGGATCGCCTCTTCGATATTCAGTATGGGCGGCGCCTCGGCGAAAGCCTTCTCGGAAAGCCGAGCGGCCAGAAGCGGATCGATATCTTCCATAAAGAGAGTGGAGAGGAGGATTGCCGCGGTCTCCGTGAACGACGATTCGGGGGAGTAGATCGCCTGCCGGACGTCGCCTTCGCCGGAAAGAGCGAATAGACCTTCGGGGCCGGGATAGCCCCAGGCTGCCACCTCGGACAGACCGCGTGCGAGGCCCGTTCCTTTCGTGCTTTTGAATACCATGTCAGAAGAAGTCTAAACGGAGTTAGGGCGCGCGCCAAGGAGGGGCTGTGCTCTCCGCTCCACGATGTAGTTGGAAAGTTCGAGAGGGAGAAAGGCGAAACTGTCCTTGGGGACGATCCCGCCATTGAATAAATCGGTCGTCGATTGACTGCGGAGCGCGCGCGAAGCTATGGTATTCCCCATGAAAATCTGGATGAAGTACCTTCTGGGCGCCATCCTGGGTCTCGTCGTGGCCCTCGTACTCCCCGTCGAAGACGCGGGCTTGCGCGGCACGCTCTCTTTCCTGTTCGAGCTTTCTATGCGGATCGGAAGATACGCTCTTGTGCCCCTCGTAATCTTCACCGTTCCCGTGGCGGTCTTCGAGCTCAACGAGGACAAAGAATTCTGGCGGAATCTAGGCCGCAGCGTCGTCACCCTTCTCGTGGCCGTCGTGGCCCTCACGATCGTCGGGGTCGTCGTGGCATCCATCGCCAATCCGGCGAGGATTCCTCTTCTCGCCGATACCAGCGCACCGTCTTCGGCTCCCGGAATCAAAGATCTCTTGTTCGCAATTTTCCCCGATACGCCCTTCGCGGCCCTCGCCTCCGGACAGTTCCTCCTGCCGGTCTTTCTCCTCGCGGTGCTCATAGGCTTGGCCTTTTCCCACGATCGCCCGGCGACCAAGCCCGTTCTTCTCATTTTCGATGCCATGTCCCGCATTTTCTATCAAATCAACACTTTCTTCGCGGAGTTCCTGGGCATTCTGATCATCGCGGTGACCGCCCACAGCGTTCTCGAACTCCGAGCGACGGTCAGGCCCGAACTGTATCGACCCCTTCTTCTCGCCGTGTTGTTCGAAGTGATCTTCGCCGCTTTCGTCCTCATGCCGCTCGCCCTGCGTTTCTTCGGCGGCCGGAAAAATCCCTACAGGACTCTGTACGCTCTCCTCGCGCCGGCGATCGCCGCCCTGGTCTCGGGCGATGTCTACTTCACCCTGGGCACACTCACCAAGCACGCCAAGGAGAGCCTCGGCGTCAGACGGCGGAGCAACGCCATCGATCTTCCCCTCGCCATGATCATAGGTCGCGCCGGCACGGCCATGGTGACGTCGACCGCCTTCATAGTTGTGCTTTCGTCCTATTCGCGGCTGGGCATCTGGGCCGGCAGCTTCATGTGGATCCTCGCGGTATCTCCCCTGCTCGCCCTCGTGCTCGGCGCCGCGCCGGGAAAGGGCGCGATGCTCGCCCTCATGTCTCTATGCACCCTCTACGGCAAAGGCTTCGAAAACGGCTATCTCATCGCCGCGCCGGTCGCGCTTCCGCTCATCGCGGCCGGGGCCTTCCTGGACGCTCTGTGGGCGGGATGCGCGTCCCTGCTGCTTGCTCGAAAATCGGGGCAGGCACAGGAAAAGGAAGCACGCTTTTTCATCTAATGCGGATGAATCCATGCATTGTCTTCGTCTTCTGCGCTTGACGACGCGATCCGCGGGTCGTACAATCCAATTATGGATCTCAAGAGCGTATTGGGCCCCGAAATGGTGGCCCTCCACCTTAAGGGGCGGAGCAAAGAGGAACTCATCGACGAGCTGATTCAGGTGGCTGCCCGTTCCGGCAAGCTCAGCGATCCGGCCGCCGCGCGCAAGGCCGTTCTCGATCGCGAACGCCGGATGAGCACAGGCATGAAGAACGGGATCGCGATCCCCCACGGCAAGACCGAAGCGGTCAAGGATCTTGTCGCCTGCATCGGCGTTTCCGACGAGCCGGTGGATTTCGACGCTCTCGACCGCGAGCCCTGTCGCATCTTCATCATGACCCTCTCTCCGGCGGACAAAACCGGCCCCCACCTGCAATTCCTCGCCGAGGTCAGTCTTCTTTTCAGGAGCGACGAAAAGCGCATGGCCATCCTGGCAGCCAAAGCCCCCGAAGACGTCCTCAAGGTGCTGACACAATAGAGCGGTTTCGGCACATCGATCCCAACGTCACGTAGAGCGGTACGCGCGTACGGGAAGGGCCGCCCCAGCCACGAATGTGGCGAAGGGCGGCCCCTTCCCGTACCGTAGGTTCGAGAAACCCGTCAATCCATGATGGCGAGGATGTCCGACATCTTGACTATCAAGTGCTCGACGCCGTCGATCTTGATCTGGGTACCGGCGTACTTGTCGTACATGACTTTGTCGCCCTCCTTCACCTTGATCACGTCGGTATCGGTTCCGATGGCGACGACAAGCCCGATCTGAGTCTTTTCCTGGGCGGTCTGCGGAATGATGATCCCGCCTGCGGTCTTGCTCTCGCTCTCCTGAATCTTGATGAGAACGCGATCGACGAGGGGTTTGACTTTCATACGGTATTCCTCCTGCGAAATACGGGTGTTAGTGGATATAGCAGACGAAATATACGGAAATACCCCCCGAGGGGTCAAGACAGGACGGAGAATGAAGTTCGTTTGCGCAGACACTGCGGGAACGCACGTAGTCAGTGCGGCACGTATTGAGTACATTTAATGCGGCGGGTTCCACGACCCGCGAACGGAGTGAACATGCCTGGCAAGAAGAACGGCTGGAACCGCAAAAAACCCGCGCCGCGCGGCACGGGGGGAGACAAATCTCCCATGGTTCCACCGGGCTTCGGTGGCTTTCAGTTCCGTTTTTCGCTCGGCTACATCCTCATCATGGTCCTCGCGGTCGTTCTCTTCAATTATTTCATGGGCCAGTCGGACGATAGCGTCATCCCCTACAGCCAATTCAAGTCGAAGATCGCGAGCGGAGAGATCAAGCGCGTCGAGATGACCCAGAACTACTACATCGGCTATCTCGAGGCCAAGACACCCCCTTCGCCGGGCATAATGAATACCCTGCAGCACGCGCCGACCGCCTTCAAGACGGTCCCCGTCAACGATCCGGGCTTTACCCCCCTCCTCGACGAGAAAGGGATAGTCTACGCGGCGGCCCCGCGCGAGGGGAGCAACGCATTCATCTCCTTCATCCTCAATTGGATTCTCCCCCTCGCCTTCATGTACTTCATTTGGCGCGTCGTGTTCCGGAGGCTGGGCAATGTCAACAACAACGTTCTGGCATTCGGCCAGAACAAGGCGATGATCGTGGCCGAGGGCGACGTCAAGACGCGTTTCCACGACGTCGCGGGCGTCGACGAGGCCAAGGAAGAGCTCGTCGAAGTGGTCGATTTCCTCAAGAACCCGCGGAAATACACGGAGATCGGCGGCAAGATACCCAAGGGCGTGCTCCTCGTCGGCCCCCCGGGCACCGGCAAGACCCTCCTCGCGCGCGCGGTCGCGGGCGAGGCGGGCGTCCCCTTCTTCAGAATGAGCGGCGCAGAGTTCGTCGAGATGTTCGTCGGCGTCGGCGCCGCGCGCGCCCGCGACCTCTTCAAGCAGGCGCGCGAAAAAGCCCCGTGCATCGTGTTCATAGACGAGCTCGACGCCATCGGCAAGTCGCGCCTTCAGGGCCCCATGGGCGGCAACGACGAGCGCGAACAGACCCTGAATCAGCTCCTCGTCGAAATGGACGGCTTCGACGCCACGAGCGGTCTCATAATTCTCGCGGCCACCAATCGCCCCGACGTCCTCGACCCGGCCCTGCTCAGGCCCGGGCGCTTCGACCGCCAGGTGCTCGTCGACCGGCCCGACCTGATCGGGCGCGAGGCGATCCTCCGCATCCACGTGTCCTCGGTGAAGTTGGACGACAGCGTGGATCTTTCGAAGGTGGCCCGGGGCACGCCGGGCTTCGTCGGCGCCGATCTCGCCAACCTCGTCAACGAAGCCGCGCTCCTCGCGGTGCGCGCCGGCCGCAAGAAGGTCATCCACTCCGACTTCGACGCGGCGGTCGAGAAAATCGTGGCCGGTCTGGAGAAGAAGAGCAGGGTCATGAATCCGATCGAGCGCAGGACGATCGCCTTCCACGAAACGGGCCACGCCTTAACGGCGGCCTTCACGCAGGGGGCCGATCCGGTTCGCAAGATATCCATCGTCCCGCGCGGCCTCGGCGCTCTGGGATATACCCTCCAGCTGCCGATCGAAGACCGCTATGTCGTGTCCAAGGAGGAGCTGCTCGGTCAGATAGACGTCCTCCTGGGCGGACGGGCCGCCGAGCAGATCGCATTCGCCCGTATTTCGACGGGCGCGGCCAACGATCTGACGAGGGCCACCGATATAGCCAGGCGCATGATCACCGATTACGGCATGTCCGATCGATTCCGCCATGTCGCCCTGACTCGGCGTGGCGGAGCCTATCTCGGCCTGCAGGCGGAGCCCTTCATGGCCAGGGAGTACAGCGAAGACACCCAGAAGTACGTTGACGGCGAGATCGCCCGCATCGTCGCTGAGCGCTACGACGGCGTGCTCGCCATGCTCGGATCGCACCGCGCGCTCTTGGACGGCGTCGCCGAACGTCTTCTCGAAAAGGAAGTCATCGAGGACACGGAGTTCTCCTCCCTCATCGCGGCGGAAGCAGGCGCTTCCCCTCCGGAGACGGCCGGGAGCGCCTCGCCGCAGCCCGGGCAGGGACCGAGTTAAGGCGCGGCCGGCGGGAGCCCCTCACCTTCGGCATCGAGGAGCCTACCGAGCGTCTCTCGACTGAGAACCGAGCCCATCCTGCCGGCCGCCACGCGCGCGCGGCGCTTGGATCCGAGCACTATGGCCCCGACCAGCCGTCCATCCCTGAACAGATAGCGCTCGTAGCGCCGCGACGGAACCGCGAGGCGGAGCTCTTCGGCGCCGTCGGGGGCCTCTACCTTGCCAGCCGAATAGAGGTCCACGCCGGCGACCTTGAGACTGTTGGAAGCCGTCGTTCCGCCGTAGGGGCGGGACTCGTCGCCCAGAATGGCGGCCGCGCAGCAGGGAGCCTGTTCGAGTGCCGCAGGGATGATGCCGAGGGAAACACCCTCGAACTCGGCGCAGTCGCCCACGGCACAGATCGAGGGGTCGGAGCTTCGCAAGAAGCGATCCACGACGATGCCCTTCCCGGTGGCCAGGCCCGCCGAGCGCGCGAGCCCGGTGCGGGGCAGGACGCCCATGGATAGAACCGCGGTGCGCGCCTCTATCCGCCTTCCGTCTTCGAGCATGACGGCTTCGATCCTGTCTTTGCCGGCGAACGAGGTGATGCGAGCACCCGTGAGGATGCGCAGACCCATATCGCCCAGGATCTCCTCGAGAACCGCCGCTCCGGGACCGTCGAGCTGCCGCGGCAGAAGGCGCGGGGCTATTTCCACGACGCTCACCTCGCGGACGCCGGAGTCCTGCAGATGTCGAGCCGCTTCGAGACCGAGCAGTCCGCCTCCGGCGACGGCGGCCGATTCGGGGTGGGAGCGCGCCGAAGCGTGGACGCGCGCCGCATCGTCGTATTCGCGCAGGGTGAAGACGCCTGGAAGGTTGGCCCCCGGCAGATCGGGACGGACCGGGTCGGCACCTATGGCGAGCACCAGTACGTCGTAGCCCAGATCCTCTCCGGACGATAGGATGACCCTTCGCCCGGCCCGGTCTATGGCCGCGACGTCCTGTCCCAGCCGCACGTCGATACTGCGTTCGGCATACCAGCCCGGCTTGTACAGGGCGAGAAGCTCTGCGCTGAGCTCGCCGCCGCCGAACACTTCGGGAATGCGAATCCTGGCATAGTAGTCGTACGACTCGCGGGCGATGACCCGTATCTTGAGTTTCGCTTCGTCGCCCTCGCGGAGACGGAGCTCCTTCGCCACGGAGATGCCGGCCACACCGTTGCCGACTACGAGAACACTGAGCATCCTTTCCTCCGAATCGCTTCGCAGGGATCGAGTCTCTACTATAGACAAATATCGAAATCGCCGCGATCCCGCCGCTACGAAATCGACGGAATCGTACCCCTGTTGTTTCGGAGTCTGGAGCCGCTAGGCCCTATTTGCGTGTTCCTTATTATCAATACGACATTTTGTATATATACTTTACTCGATAATAAAAGCATAATACTCTCCTAATTCATATTGACAATTCTTCGGTAAACTGTTTACAACGTCTGTGGTCCAACCCACATGACACTACCAATAATTTTGACGGCAACGCCGTGCGCATTCGGCCTTTTGGCCCTGTTGCTCAAGGACTATCGCCTTCGCAGGACGGTCGTCACCATCGCCGGTCTGGTTCAGGCGGGTCTTGCGGTAGCTCTGGTCGTCCAGACCTGGTCATCGCTTCCCGTGAGGATCACCTTCACCATCCCCTACCTCGATCAGTTCATACTCGGCGGAGAACTCGTGCTGGCGGCATATTTCGCCGTTCGTGCAGTGAGAACGAGGCGACTCCTGCCCCTCCTTCTTACGCTCGTCCAGGTGGCGATCGCCCTCGTCGGCGGGCGCTGGACGGGGGGGATCGAGGCACAGACGACGATCGTCATCGATCAGCTGAGCCTTCTCATGGTGCTCGTCGTCGGCATCGTCGGCGGCCTCATCGTCATCTACGCCACCGGCTACATGCACACTTTCCAGGAAGAACATCCGGATGTCAGAGACCGCAGGCGAACCTTCAGTTTCGTGCTGCTGGTCTTCTTGGGCGCGATGTACGGTCTCGTGCTGGCTAACGATCTCAGGATCATACTCTTTTTCTGGGAGCTCACGACCTGGGCATCTTTCGTCCTGATCGGCTATAACGAGGATAAGGAATCGCAGAAGAGCGCCTTCCTCGCCCTGAACTTGAACCTCGTGGGCGGCATCGGTTTTGCGATCGGTATCATCGTTCTCGCGGCTACTGCGGGCACGGTTGACATCGACAAGCTCGGAAGCCTCGGCCCCGCGGTCGCGGCCATTCCTGTGGCATGCATGGCCCTGGCAGGGCTGGTCAAAGCGGCACAGCTTCCTTTCACCCCCTGGCTGCTCGGAGCGATGGTGGCGCCCACGCCGGTTTCCGCCCTCCTTCACTCGAGCACCATGGTCAAGGCGGGAGTCTTCCTTCTCATCAGGCTCGCTCCCGCAATGATCGGCACGCCCACAGGCTTCCTCGTCGCCTTCATCGGCATTCTGACCTTCATCATGGGTGCCTTCATCGCGGTGTCGCGCAGGAATGCCAAGCGCATCCTCGCGCTCTCCACGGTGTCCAACCTGGGCCTCATCGTCGCCTGCGCCGGCATCGGCACGCCCCAGCTCATCTGGGTCGCGTTCTTCCTCATACTCTTCCACGCGATCGCGAAGGCCCTACTCTTCCTCGCCGTGGGCACGGCCAGCGTCGGGACCGGCAGCCTCGACATCGAGGACATGGGCGGGCTCATCACGAGCATGCCGCGCGTCGCGCTGATGCTCATAATCGGCATCGCGGTCATGTTCGTGGCCCCCTTCGGTATGCTGATCTCCAAGTGGACGGCGATGGAAGCCTTCATAAACATGCAGTCGCTGGTCAGCCCCCTCATGGTCGTACTGTTGGCCTTCGGCAGCGCGACCACGGTGTTTTTCTGGACCAAGTGGATGGGACTTCTCATTCGGCTCCCGGATCCCGCCGCGCCCAGGGGTCTCCTCGAGGCTAAGACATCCGGAGCGGAGCTTCTATCCGAGGGCTTTCTGGCCGCACTGGCCATACTCGCCTGCGTGAGCTTCCCCCTCGTCTCGCATCTGGCGGTGGAACCCTTCCTCCTTTCGGTATATGGCACATCCTTTGCGTTGAACCAGGGGAACGCGTTGATTACGGTGCTCATGGTCGTGATGACCGTGGTGGTGCCATGGCTCCTCTTGTCGATATCCAAGCGCGGAACGAAACAGCTTTCCGGTGCCTACATGTCGGGACGACCCACGAGCACCGGCCTCGTGTTCAAAGGCGCGGCCGGGGTCGAAAAGACTGTGGACCTTCGTTCCTACTATCTTGTCAAATACTTCGACGAAAAGTGGATTCTCAGGGGAGGGATTCTTCTGTCGATCCTCCTCACCATCACCATGTTCGGGACGGTCCTCATATGAAAGGCTACGAACTGTATACGGCCATCGCCTACCTCATCCTCGGGCCCTTCATCGGCGGCCTTCTCGACGGGATAGGCCGCAAGATTACGGCCAGGCTCCAGGGGCGCATCGGGCCGCCCATCATCCAGCCCTTCTACGATCTGCGTAAGCTCTTTTCGCGCAAGCTGGATCCGGTCAATCGGCTTCAACTGCCACTCGTGATAAGCCACTTGATCTTCGCAGTCCTGACGGGATTTCTCATCTTCGAAGGCTCGGACATCCTGCTCATCATCTTCGTCCTCACCCTCTCGGGGATATTTCTGGTTCTGGCGGCATACTCGACCGGGTCGCCCTACGGGACCATCGGAGCCGATCGCGAGCTCATAATGATGACCGCCTACGAACCGATGGTGATTCTCACACTCGTCGGCTTCTACAAGGTGGCGGGCTCATTCCACTTCGGGGATATCGCAGCCGTGGGCAAACCCACGGTGCTCTTCCTGCCGGGTATCTTCCTCGGTCTCGCCTACATTCTCATCATGAAGCTGCGCAAGTCGCCCTTCGACATCTCGACCTCGCATCACGCCCATCAAGAGCTGGTGAAGGGCCTCACTGCCGATCTCGGCGGACCGGCCTTGGGTCTGGTCGAGCTCTCCCACTGGTATGAATGCGTTTATCTCTACGGCCTCGTCTTTCTTTTCTTCAGCTGGAATCCGATCGCGGCCGTCGTGGGACCATTGGCCACCTATTTCGTCATCATCCTGATCGATAATGTCACCGCCCGCGTGAAGTGGGAGCTCGCCCTCACCTCCGCCTGGATCGTGGCCATCGTCGCGGGGGTGGGCAATCTCATCCCCTTCTATCTCATCGCGAGGGGGCTCCATTGAGCGCCATCGAAAAGTCTCCCTGGCTCATCCACTACGACGCCTCGTCCTGCAACGGCTGCGACATCGAAGTGCTCGCCTGCCTGACGCCGATGTACGACGCCGAACGCTTCGGCTGCATCGTGACCGGCGACCCCAAGCAGGCCGACATTTTTCTCATCACGGGAAGCGTCAACAACCTGAACATCCCGATCGTCAGGAACATCTACGAACAGATGCCCGAGCCCAAGACTGTCGTGGCGATCGGAGCCTGCGCCTACTCGGGCGGTGTCTTCTCGGAATGTTACAATGTGCAGGGCGGCGTCGCCCATGTCATTCCGGTGGACGTATACGTCCCCGGCTGCGCGGCCAAGCCCGAGTCCATCCTCGACGGCGTGGTGCGCGCGGCGCAGATCCTCGCCGAAAAGAAAAAGGCCATGAAGAAAGCCGGCCACGCGCCTGCGAAGCAGGGGGCCGAATCATGATCGAGCGAGAAACGCAGGCCCTCGACGAGATAGAGGTCTGCGACCTTGTTCCGACTGTAGACGCGCTCAGGATCGCCGGCTGGCGGCTCGTCCAGGTGCTCGCCGTATCCGCGGTCGACCACACCGAGCTCAACTACTCCTTCGGCCTGGGCATGCAGTACAGGATACTGAGGCTCAGGGTCGCTTCCGGAATGAAAGTCCCCAGCATTACGGGAGTCTTCGTCGCCGCCTATCTCTACGAAAACGAGATCCGTGATCTCTTCGGCGTCGAGATAGAACGCATCGCGGTCGACTGGCTCGGCAAGGTCTACGAGCCCGCCGAAGGCAAGGCCTTCAGCAAGTTAGCCGTCACTGCGATCAGCAGCGAAGGAGGGCCCCGTTGAGCAGCCATGAGAAGGCCATGCCAGGCCCCACCGTCATACCTTTCGGCCCTCAGCATCCCGTCCTCCCCGAACCCCTCCACTTCGACCTCGTCCTCGAGGACGAAAAAGTGGTAGGCGCCATTCCGCAGATCGGCTACATCCACCGCGGCCTCGAGATGCTGGTCGAAAAGCGCGACTACCTCGATTATGTGCACGTCGCCGAGCGCATCTGCGGCATCTGCTCCTTCATGCACGGCATGGGCTACTGCGAGGCTATCGAAACCCTGCTCGGCACGGTCATACCCGATCGCGCCCGCTGGCTGCGCACCTTCTGGTGCGAGCTCGAGCGCGTGCACAGCCACCTGCTCTGGCTCGGCCTCGCGGCCGATGCCTTCGGATTCGAGAACCTCTTCATGGCCTCGTGGCGCGCGAGGGAAACTATAGTGGACGTCGCCGAGGAGACGGCCGGAGGCCGCGTGATCTTCGGCTCGGCGATCGTCGGCGGCGTGAGCCGCGATCCCGACGACGAGACGCTGAGGCGCTGCATGAAGGCCATGGCGCCCGTCAGGTCCGAGATACTGCGCCTATCGGAGGTCTGGATCAACGAACCGACGGTGCGTCACCGTCTCGACGGCGTGGGGAAGCTCACGAAGGAGCAGGCGTACACGCTCGGGGCCGTGGGTCCCATGCTCCGCGCATCCGGGGTCGATTACGATCTCCGCCGCCGCGGCTACGCCGCCTACGGCGAGGTCGAGTTCGACACGGTTATCGAGGCCGCCGGCGATTGCATGGCGCGGGCGCTCGTGCGTCTGCGCGAGATCGAGCAGTCCTTCCGCATCCTGGACGAGGTCGTCGCGAAGGTGCCGGCCGGCCCGGTGGCGGTGCCCATCAAGGGAATGCCTCCCGTGGGCGAGGCGTGGGTGCGCATCGAACAGCCGCGCGGCGAGGTTCTCTACTTCGTCCGCGCCAACGGCACTCGTCAGCTCGAGCGTTTCCGCGTCCGCACTCCCACCTTCGCGAACATTCCGGCCATGGTCGAGGCGATCAAGGGCGCGTCGCTCGCCGATGTCCCGACGATCATCCTCACCATAGATCCCTGCATCTCCTGCACCGAGAGGTAAAGCGTGGCTTTCATACCAATGGCGCGGACCGCTCTCCGCAACCTATTCACGAGACCAGCCACGAGGCGCTACCCCTACGTGGTCCGCCCTCCCTTTTCCACGAGCCGTGGACGCATATTGAACGACTTCCCGAAATGCATTCTCTGTTCATTGTGCGCCAAGCACTGCCCCGCCAATGCGATCGTCGTCGACAAGGCCGAGGGACTCTGGCGCATAGATCGCTTCGCCTGCGTCATCTGCGGAGCCTGCATCCGCGCCTGCCCGGTGAAGTGCCTCTCGATGGGCAACGAGCGCGCCAGAACCATCGATTTTTCGGACATGGCGGGCCGAACTCACGAACATCGCCGCGAGACGACCGCGGCCGGCGGAAGCCCCGCCGACAAGGGAGAAGTATCGGGTGCATGAGGCGAGCGCCGTCGAATCCGTCGTCAAGATCGTGTGCGAAGAGGCGGGGAAGCTGGGGGCCGCTTGCCGCGTGAAAAAGGTGAATTTGGTCGTCGGAGAATCCACCGGACATCTGGAAGAGGCTCTGATCTTCTATTTCGACGTCCTCGGCAAGGGCACGGCCGCCGAGGGAGCCGCCCTCGGTGTCACCTATGTAAAGCCGCAGCTGCGTTGCACCTCCTGTCAAAAGCTCTTCGCGCGCAAGCGATTCTCCTTCGAGTGCCCCCATTGCGGCGGTCAAGGCGTGTCGACCAGGATAGGCAGCGAGTTCTACATCGATAGCATCGAAATCGACGAGGCCGTGGAAAGGTAAGAGGCCGCCCCAAAGAGCGCCACAGAGAAGGGATCGAAAGAAAACCACGCGGAGCCACAGAGGCACGGAGTTAAGAGGGCGAGGAGAACCGCCGAGGCGCGAAGGATTATGGCTGCTGGCTCATGTCCCTGGCGCTTGCCTTTCGGGCCAGTCTTACAGGGTTGAGCCTGGCGCACTTTCAGACTGCCGTGTAGGGCGGTGGGTGTCTGGGGCAGGCAGAGAGTGACCGGCATCTTCTGAGGTCACCCTCTGCCTGCCCCAGACAGGACCCGCCCTGCACAGTATCTGGAAATGTCCGAGAGGAATACACTATGCAGAGGCATGGAGAAGTGACATGAGCATTACCATAGAGCTCAAGCGCGCAATCTACGAAGAGAACGATGCGCGTGCCCGGGCGATCAACGAGACTCTCCGGTCGCGGGCCGTTTTCACGATCAACATCCTGGGAGGCCCGGGGGCGGGGAAGACAAGTTTCATTTCCCGCGTGGCGGAGCGCCTGCACGCCGCCGGAGAGAATCTCGCGGTGATCGAGGGAGATGTCGCCAGCGACATCGATACCCGCCTGCTGCGCTCGCTCGGTGTCGAAGCCTATCAGATCGAGACGGGCGGCGACTGTCACCTCAACGCGCCCATGATCGAAGGCATCCTGGGTCGCATGAACGTGGCCGACAGGTCCTGGCTCTTCATCGAGAACATCGGCAATCTCGTCTGCCCCGCGGAGTACGTCGTGGGCGAGGACATCAAACTCGTAGTCGCGAGCGTCGCCGAGGGCAGCGACAAACCCTACAAGTACCCGGCCGCCTTCGCGAAATCGGCAGCCTGCATTCTCACCAAGATAGACCTCAAAGAAGCAGTCGGTTTTGACGAGGATTTCTTCAGGAAGGGTCTCGCGGGCACCGCGCCCGGAGCCCTGCTCCTGCCTCTCAACGGCCGCACCGGCGAGGGAGCGGACGAGATCACATCCTGGCTGCGCTCGGTTCGCGCGCGCGTGCTCGAATCCTAGGATAGCCGGACCGATCTCAAAAGCCGTCCGGCTTTCACAGCCCTACCTTTCGAATCGCATTGTTGACTCGCGAATTCGGTTGTATCCTATCCGACGGCGAAACTCTTCGGCCGATGGGGGGGGAATGAATGGCCAAGCAGAAGATTCCCGTCGAGGACATGGATGTATTCCCGCATTTCAAGGAACCCCTTTTCAAGGGCACGGCCGAGGAACCCGACGCCGTCGAGCTCTTGGCCGTCGAAGAGAAGGCCGTCGCCGTAGCCTTCCCCATCACGAGCGTCGGCATCATCGCCTCGTTCGTCGATCCTGTGAGTTCTTCGGGCGACCTGGACGAGGCTTCGGCGCGCTTCCGCGGCGACGAAAAGCTGAGTTCGATCCCGATAGAATCCGACGGCGGGGTCATCGGCCTCGTATCTAGAGCCTCCGTCATGCTCCGCCCCAAATCCGCCCTGGATGCCTTGCGCAGCACCTCCATCGAAAAATACATGGACCGCGACACGGCCATTCTCGACGCGGACGAAAACGTGGAGAAAGCCCTTTCCTCGCTGCTCGAGCGCCAGGGTTCGACCATCTTCAACGATTTCCTCATCTACCGACGCAACAAGTTCTTCGGGACGGGCTCCTTCCTCGGGCTCACGAAGCAGGTGGCGCTCATTCGCAGCATGGATCTGCAGAGCGCACGCTCGATCCAGGAGTTTCTGCTTTCGCGCAACAAGATCGAGAGTGAGGAGATTGCCGTCGAGACCTACTTCCGAATGGCTCACGAGGTCGGCGGAGATTTCATCGAGGCCTTGGAGCTGAGGAAGGGAGTGTATATGCTCGCCAGCTTCGATGTCTGCGGCAAGAATATCGCCGCTTCCCTCGCGACGAGTCTCCTGAGCTCCTTCTTCGCCACGCTCAAGACAGGCAGCCTTCTGGCTCGGTACAGCCCCTCCTCCCTGGTCGAAGCCCTGAACACGGTGATCCTGGACCAGACGCCGGAAGAGCTTTTCATCGCCGGAGCTCTTGTCTTCTTCGACATGGAGAAGCGGGAACTCACCATCTTCAATTGCGGTTATTCCCCAGTCTATGTCTTCTTCGGCGCCCCGGACGGTAGAAGCAAGTGCCGGATCTATTCGTCGAGTCTCTGTCCCCTGGGACTCGAGCCCTTCGGGAAGCCGGCGGGAAACGGCCAGACCATGCCCTTCTTCCCCGGTCTCAAGGTGTTCATGAACTCCGACGGCCTGACCGACCTCAAGAACGAGAACGGCGAGCGCTACGACGACGAGAAGCTGAAGCGCTTCCTCTTCTCGCGTTTCGATCTGGGCCCCCGAGAGCTCATCGCCGAGCTCGACAAGGGGATCACGGCCTTCATGGGAAAGGCCCTTCAGCCCGACGACATCACCGCCCTCGCCGCGCAGCTGCGGTAAGCCCTTGCGGGCGCGAACTGGAAATCACACGAAAACCACAGAGGCACAGAGGGAGGAGATGGGGCGGAGTGTCGCGCCGGGCGGTGAAGGCGACGATCATCTTCTAGTCGCCCTCGGCATGCCCACGAAAGGACCCGCTCTGCGACGTCACCGGGCGAGAATGCTCTCCCGGCCGGCGATGCCGGCCATGTCGTGCGCGAGTATGGCCGCTCCGGAGCTCTTGGCGCGAGGCAGGTGTTCGGCGGCGTAGGCGCGCAGGACCTCGGCCTTGCGGTCCTGGACCCGGGCGTCGCGCAGGAGCAGCCAGCAGTTGACCACCGCGGCGGCCATGTCCATGAGGTCCGCTCCGAAGTAGTCGACCGCGTCGCGCTCGGCCGCGTGGAGGGCGTCGCAGCACTTCTTGAAGCTCTCCGTCGTTTCGAGGAGTTCCTTCCTGACGGAAGCGAGCGCGGGAGCGCAGTCTGCGCCGCCGGAGGCGACGGCCCAAGGGTCGAGGAGGACATCGAGGCCGCGGCCGACCATCTTGCCGATGGCGGCGACGACCTGGAGCTGGCTCGTGCCCTCGTAGATGTTCGTGATGCGCACGTCGCGATAGTGCCGCTCGGCGTTGAACTCTCTCATGTAGCCTACGCCGCCGTGGACCTGCAGGCCCTTGTAGCAGACGCGGTTGCCCATCTCGGTGGCGTAGTACTTGGACATCGGAGTGAGGATGTCGGCGAGGTTGGATGCCTGCTTCTTCTTGGCGATCAGGGCCGGATCGGCGGCCGCGCCGCTCCGCTCGAGCTCTTCCTGTTTCTGTTCATAGGCCTTGAGCGAGTCTACCCAGCGCGACGTTTCGAAAATTAGGGCTCGGGCGGCTTCGATCTCGCCCTTCATGGAGACGAGCATGCGCAACACCGCGGGCATGTCCCCGATTGTCTTGCCGAACTGCACGCGCTCGCCGGCGTAGCGCAGGGCTTCGCGATAGGCGGCCTCGGAGATGCCCACGGCCTGGGTCGCCACGGCGAGACGGGCTCCGTTCATGAGCGCCATCGCGCAGCGCATGAGACCGAAGCGCCGCTTGCCGACGAGTTCGGCCGGAGTGTTCGTGTACTGGATCTCGCAGGTCGGCGAGGAGTGGATGCCGAGCTTGTGCTCGATGCGGCGTATGCGCACGGTCTCGTCGCGCTCCACGAGGAACATCGACAGTCCGCGCGCGTCCTTGGAGCCCTCTTCGCTGCGGGCGAGGACGAGGTGGATGTCGGCGTTGCCGTTGGTGATGAAGCGCTTGACGCCGTTGATGCGCCACTTTCCGTCGGCGTCCTGAGCCGCGCGGCACTGCACGGAACCCAGATCGGAGCCGGCGTCGGGCTCGGTGAGGACCATGGCCCCGAAGACCTCTCCGCGCGCGAAGCGGGGGAGGATGCGCGCTTTCATGGCCTCGTCGCCGAATTCGTTGATGGTCGAGGCTATCTCCTGGAGACCGAAGATGGTCATGAGGCCGCCCTCGGCGCGGGAGACCATCTCGATCATGGCCTGATAGACCGTCTCGGGAAGGTTCAAGCCCCCGAACTCCCAGGGAAGCATGGCGCCCAGTATCTCGGACTTGCGGAAGGCGGCGATGGCGGCCTGCGTGGCCTTGGCGTAGGTGACCTGGCCGTTGGAGTACTGGGCCCCCTCTTCGTCGGCTTCGGGGGCGCGGGGGGCGATCACGTCGGCGCAGATCTCGCCGAGAATCTCGAGCACCAGGCGCCAGTTGTCCTGGGCGTCCGCATAGTCGCGCGGGGCCTTGCGCTCGGTCAGAGCGTAGGCGTAGGCGTGCTCCTTGATGTCGACGACCTCGCCGAGGCTGCAGCGCTCGACGCGGAATCGGAGATCGGGGTTATCGAGGTAAAAATTGTCTGCCATAGCCTAGTGTCTCCTATTTCGCCTTTTCGCGCAGGGCGTTGATGAGGAGGGGGATCACCTCATTGAGATCGCCTACGATCTTGTAATCCGCGATCTGGAAAATCGGCGCCTCGGGATCGGTGTTGATCGCGATGATCTTGTTGGACTCGGCCATACCGGCACGGTGCTGGATGGCTCCGGAGATGCCCGCCGCGATATAGAGCCGCGGCCGGACGGTCGTGCCCGTCTGGCCCACCTGGTGTTCCTTGCCTATGATGCCGGAGTCTACGGCCGCGCGCGAAGCCCCGACCTCGCCGCCGAGGACGTGGGCGAGCTCGCGTATGAGCTCGAAGTCCTCCTCGCTCGCGGCGCCCGCCCCGCCGGCCACGATGACCGGCGAATCCTTGAGCCGCACGGTCGAGTGCCTGATCTCGCGCGAGAGCACTTCGAGGGCGAAGTCCGAAGCCTCGAAGGCGCAGGGGACGCGCTCGATCTCGCCCTTGCGATTGGCGTCGGGCGTCTGGATGCGCATGACGCCCTCGCGCACGGTGGCCATCTGCGGACGATGGTGCGGGTTGACGATGGTCGCGATGAGATTGCCGCCGAAGGCCGGGCGAATCTGGAGGAGGAGGTCCCTGAAGACCTTCCCATCCTTCTTCGAATCGAAATCGCCGATCTGAAGATCGGTGCAGTCGGCAGTCAGGCCGGAGCGAACGGCGCTCGCCACACGGGGGGCGAGGTCGCGCCCCACGGGGGAGGCGCCGAAGAGGAGCACATAGGGCGCCTTTTCGCGGACCAGGGCGGAGACGATGCGCGCGTAGGGCAGGGTGCGGTACAGCCTGAGCTCGGGGTCCTCGGCGAGAAGGACCCTGTCGGCCCCGTGCGCGATCGCGGTCCGTGCCGCCGCTTCCACGCCCTGACCGCACACCAGGGCCCAGAGCTCGCTCTTCAGAATGCCCGCGAGCTCGCGCCCCTTGGCCAGAAGCTCGAGGCTGACGTCGGCTATCCTGCCCTCGTCCTGCTCGACGAAAATCCATACGTTCTTGGTGTCTGACATCTTCCGCCTACCCTACGATGTATTCCTGCATCAATTCCTGGATGAGGGCCTTGATGCCGTCGGGCGTCGGATGAACGACTTTCGACTCCGACCCCTCCAGCACGACGAAGTTCACCTTGTACACCTGGGTCGGCGAGCCCGGCATGCCGAGCTTGGCCTCTTCGGCCCCGATGTCCGATGCCGCCCAGACCGGTATCTTGAGCCCGCGCTGGGCGAGGAAGGCATCGAGGGCCTCCTCGGTCCCGAAGGAAGGCCACTTGGCGAGGAGCGACTTGTACTCGAGATTCGTGGCCGCGAACTTGTACTCTATCCTGCGCCGTACGGAGGCGGGGCGCGGCTCGTTGGCCGAGGACACCACCGTCAGCAGGCAGGGCAGAGCGCACTTCACCATCTCGGTGCCGTGATCGAGGGCGCGCCTGGCTATTATGGACCCGGGCTCGATCTTCTCGATGGCCTCGGCGTAGGTGATCTGGGGGATGCCGAGCTTCTCGGCCGTCTGGGGCCCGACCTGGGCGGTATCGCCGTCTATCGCCTGCCGTCCGCAGAAGACCAGGTCGAAGGACCCGAGCTTCCTGATCGCGCAGGCGAGCGCGTAGGAGGTGGCAAGAGTATCGGCGCCGGCGAAGCGGCGATCGCTCAAGAGCACGACCTTGTCCGCGCCCCGGAAGAGCGACTCGCGCAGGACATCCGCGGCGCCGGGCGGGCCCATCGTGACCACGGTGACATCGCCGCCATGGCTATCGCGGACCTGGAGGGCCATTTCGAGGGCATTCAGATCTTCGGGATTGAAAACCGTCGGCAGGGCCGCGCGGTTGATCGTACCTTCGGGGGTCATCGCCTCGCCGGTGATGTTCTTGGTATCCGGCACCTGTTTGACCAGTACTACCGACTTGTAGGGCATCGGTACCTCCTGCATGCTCGTTACGGAATTCTATTCACGTGATGCTTCTCAAAAGTCGCACGAAGTAAGCCACGGCAGCTCTTTCGAAATGCTTCCGCACTCCTACCGGGCCGTTGAAATACTTGAGGCATTTCAACAGAAGCCTCAAGTCTCGAAATCGGCCCCGTGATCCGATGGAAAAGGCCGGCTCGACGGCCGCGGGTCCTTTTCCGAGGTCTCTACTTATCTTACAATTGGCCGGAATATGTCAATATGCGCAAGCAAGGTCGATGGCCGACCGAACTTCGAGATGGGCCCGTGGATTGACATTTTTTCTCGCATCAGTATTCTACATCCTGACACTTGTTCGATAATTGTCATGAGGAGGCTCCCATGTCGGTAGTGATCAGGTCTACAGGCGTCCACATCCCGGAGCGGAGATTGACCAACGAAGAACTCGCTTCAATGGTGGATACCACGGACGAATGGATCCGTTCCCACACCGGCATCGGGGCTCGGCATATCGCGGCGGATGGGATGCAGACGAGCGATCTCGCAGCCGACGCGGCCCTCGCGGCGCTTAAGAAAGCGGGCATCGAGGCGAAAGAGCTCGATTTCATCGTCGTCGCCACGGCGACGCCCGATTACCTCGGGTTTCCCTCGGCGGCCTGCATCGTCCAAGATAAAATCGGCGCCCACGGCTGCGCGGCCTTCGACGTGACGGCCGGATGCACGGGCTTCATCTACGCACTCGATATCGCCTCGAGCATGCTCGAGGCCAAAAAAGGGCGCCATGCCCTGGTCATAGGCGCCGAGACCCTCACGCGGGTAACCGACTGGACCGACCGCTCCACCTGCGTCCTTTTCGGCGACGGGGCGGGAGCCGCCGTGCTATCGCGGATAGACGAAGGCGGTCGCGGCGTACTCAAGAGCATACTCGGAGCGGAAGGCAGCAGCCACAGGGACCTCGTCCTCACCCAGCCGCTCCGGACCAAGACCTTCGAGCGAGCCGAACCGGTCGTCCCGAGGATTTGCATGGACGGCAAGAACGTCTACAATTTCGCGGTCAAGTCGATCACCGTCCTCATGCAGCGAATCATGCACGAGAGCGCCTACCATCTGGACGATTTCGCATGGATCGTCCCCCACCAGGCCAATGCCCGCATCGTCCAGGCGGCCGCGAAGCGCGTGGGCATTCCCGAGGATCGCTTCTTCATGAACATCGAGGAATACGCGAACACCTCGGCCGCGAGCATTCCGATCGCTCTCGACGAAATGTCGGGCAAGAGCCTGCTCAAGCGCGGCGATCTCCTCATGCTCATAGGGTTCGGCGCCGGTCTCACCTACGGAGCCACCGTCCTGCGATGGTAGGTTCGGGCCGCGACGAAGCGCCGCGAACTGCTGTATGATGCTACACTACGCGAAAAGCATGGCGGCCGAGGAGTCGCCGGGAGGTTGATTTGATGAAACGGAGAGTGGCCGTCACCGGCCTAGGCGTCGTGAGTCCCGTAGGCAACGACGTGGCCAGCTTCTGGACCGCCCTCAAGGAAGGCCATTCGGGCCTGGGCCTTATCACGCATTTCGATGCGTCCCGCGTCGAGGCCAGGGTGGCGGCCGAAGTGAAAAACTTCGACCCCTCGCTTTATATGGATAGGAAAGAGGCCCGCAAGATGGCCGACTTCACCCAGTACGGCGTCGCGGCCGCGGTCCAGGCGTGGCGAAACGCCGGTCTGGGCGATGGGTTCAGAAAGCCCGATGGAGGTGAAGCCCCCCTCCTGCCCTACCCGCCCGAGCGCGTGGCCACGGTCATGGGTATCGGCATCGGCGGCATCGAAGTCATGATGGAATCGCACAAGAAGATGCTCGAGTCCGGCCCCGGCCGCATGCTTCCCATGACCGTTCCCCTCATGATCTCCAACGAGTGCCCGGCCAACATCGCCATGCGCCTGGGGACTCTCGGCCCTGCGTACACCGCGGTGACCGCCTGCACGTCGAGCACCGACGCTCTGGGTCTGGCCCTCGACCTCATCCGCTCGGGCCGCTGCGACATGGCCGTGGCCGGCGGCGCCGAGGCGGCCATCACCGAATTCGCCATAGGCGGTTTCTGCCGTCTCCAGGCGCTCAGCACGGCCTTCAACGGGAATCCGACGAAGGCCTCCCGCCCCTTCGACAAGGCGCGCGACGGCTTCGTCATGGGCGAGGGAGCGGCCGTCCTCATCCTCGAAGAGTATGACAAGGCCAAGGCCCGCGGCGCCCATATCTACGCCGAGCTCGCCGGCTACGGCGCCTCCTGCGACGCCTACCATCTGACATCCCCCGATCCGGAAGGCAAGGGAGGGGCCCGGGCCATCGCCCTCGCGCTCGAGGACGCGGGGCTCAGGGCCGAGGACATAGGCTACTACAACGCCCACGGCACCTCGACGCAGATCAACGACCCGACCGAGAGCCTCATGGTAAAGCACGCCTTCGGCGATCACGCGCGCAAGCTCAAGATATCCTCGACCAAGAGCATGCACGGCCACATGCTGGGCGCCGCCGGTGCGATCGAAGCGGTGGCCTGCATCAAGGCCCTCGAGGAGGGCTTCATCCCTCCCACGATCAATTTGGACGACCCCGACATCGAGGCGGGCTGCGATCTGGACTATGTCCCCAACAAGGGCGTGCGCGCCTCCATCGATGCGACTGCCTCGGCATCGCTCGGCTTCGGCGGACACAACGGCGTCATCATCATGAGGAGACCGCGATGATCGACTCCGACGACCCCAGAAAAGAGATCAAAGAGTACCTGCCCCACCGCGAACCCTTCCTCTTCGTGGACAAGGTCGATATCGTCGACGGGAAGATTCTCGCCGTGCGCACCTACCCGGAGACCGAGTTCTTCTTCGCGGGGCACTTCCCCGACTATCCGGTGGTGCCCGGCGTGATCCTCGTCGAGACGATGGCCCAATGCGGCGGGGTCGGCGTAAGGAAAATGGGAATCAAGAACGCCGGGACCTTCTTCTTCGCCAAGATCAAGGAAGCGCGCTTTCGTCGGCCCGTGCGGCCCGGCGAGACATTCCGCATGGAGATAGTCAACCTGCGGGCCTCTCCCAAGATAATCCACCAGAAAGGCACGGGCTATGTCGGCGACGAGCTGGCGGTCGAGGGCGAGTGGATCGCGATCGTGGGCGAAGGCGAGGGGGCCTCGTGATACTGAAGCCCATGGTGAGGAACAACGTCTGCATCAACGCCCATCCCCGCGGCTGCGCCGTCGAGACCGGGCGGCAGATCGAGTCCATACGCTCCAAGAGACATGCCTACGATCGCCTCGACGGCCCCAAAACCGTCCTGGTCATCGGCTGCTCGACAGGCTACGGGCTCGCCTCGCGCATCGCCGCGGCCTTCGGCTTCGGCGCCGCGACCCTGGGCATCTCCTTCGAACGCGGGCCGTCCGAGGCCTCGACCGGCACCCCGGGCTGGTACAACAACCGCAGTTTCGACGCCGAGGCCGCCGCCTCGGGCCTTCGTTCTTCTACTTTCGAAGGCGACGCGTTTTCCTCGCCCATGAAGGAACAGGTCATCGCCGCGGCCCGCGAGACGGGTCTCCGCTTCGACCTCGTAGTCTATTCTCTGGCCTCGCCGGCGCGTACGGACCCCCAGACGGGGGCGGTCTACCGCTCGGTCATAAAGCCCATAGGCGGCGTCTACCGCGGCAAGACCGTCGATCCCTTCACCGGCGTGCTTTCGCAGGCTGAGGTCCAGCCGGCCACGGAGGAGGAGATCGCCCAGACAGTCAAGGTCATGGGCGGCGAGGACTGGGCGCTGTGGATCGAGGCTCTGCGCGGCGCCGGCCTCCTCGCCCCGGACGCCCTCACCGTCGCATACTCGTACGTGGGGCCCGAGCTGTCCTGGCCGATCTACCGCGATGGAACCATAGGCAGGGCCAAGGCCCATCTCGAGGCGACCTCGAAGCGCCTCGCCACGCCGGGCGAGAAGGCCTACGTCTCCATCAACAAGGCCCTCGTCACGCGAGCAAGCGCGGTCATCCCCGTCATTCCTCTGTATGTCTCGATCCTCTACAAGGTCATGAAAGAAAGGGGCATCCACGAGGATTGCGTCGATCAGATCGACAGGCTCTTCCGCGACAGACTCTATTCCGGCTCGGCTCCCGTCCTCGACGCCGAGGGCAGGATCCGCATCGACGAGCTCGAAATGGGTACGGCCGTGCAAGCCGAAGTCGCAGCGCGCATGGCGCGGGTCGACGGGACCGACCTCGAGCTCCTCGCCGACGTAGCGGGGTTCCGCCGGGACTTCCTCAGGGCGCACGGATTCGAGGTCGAGGGCGTCGACTACGATGCGGAGGTGTCGCCCTACGGCGGCGGCGCCTGAGACTCGTCCGTGAACATGCTGTTGCTCGAGCCCGGCGAGTCCGGCTTGAGGCTCCCCCGTTCGGATCGGCGCTGGGAGCACATCAAGAAGGTGCTCAGGAAGGGACCGGGCGATCGGGTCTGCGCCGGTATCGTGGACGGACCCCTCGGCAGCGCCCTCGTGCGCGAGCTGGACGATTCGGGCTTCGTGCTCGATTTCGAAGCCGAGAGCGAAGCCCCTCCCCTCGCCCCGATAGTCCTCATACTCGGCTTTCCCCGTCCCATTCAGGCCGCCCGCATTCTGCGGGATCTCGCCAGCCTCGGCGTTTCCCGGATCGAACTGACGCTCACCGAGCTTGGGGAGAAGTCGTACAGGCAGAGCGACCTGTTCTCCAGGGGCGAGTTCAGAAGGCATCTCGCGGAGGGAGCGGAGCAGGCCTGCAACCCGCGCCTGCCGGCCGTCGCGGCTCACTGGTCGCTCGAGCGCTGTCTGGCTGCGTTGAGCGAAAATGAAGGGCTCTCCCTGTTCGGCGCGCGAGGCTCGCGGTTCCTGCTGCATCCCTATGGCGCCGGGGAGCGAATGGGTTCGCCCGAACCGCTCGAGCCCCCCGTCGTCCTCGCCGTCGGACCCGAACGCGGCTGGACCGAGGCCGAGACCGGGCTCTTCGTCTCGCGGGGCTTTTCCAAGGCGTCGATGGGAAACCGGATACTCCGCACCGAGACGGCCGCCCTCGCCGCATCGGCCCTCGCCCTCGCGCGGCTCGGCCTCGCGTAGCCGGCCGCGAGCGGCGGCTCCCGTTCTTGAGGTTCCCGGGACTTCGACGCTATAATTCTCCCGCGGCCATATGAAGCCGTGAATGAGAGAGCAAATGCGTGTGCTCATCGTCGAAGATGAGGCCAAGGTAGCCTCTTTCATCGCGCGGGGTTACGGCGAGGAGGGGATCGAATCGCTCGTCGCCGGCGACGGGTTGGAAGGTGTGAATCTCGCGGAATCGCAATTCTTCGATCTGGTCGTGCTCGACCTGGGCCTGCCGGGTCTGAACGGCTTCTCGGTTCTGGAGCGCATACGGGCCGCGGGCCGCAGCGTGCCGGTGCTCATCCTCACGGCCCGCGATTCCCTTCCCGACAAGGTGCGTGGCCTCGAGGCGGGCGCCGACGACTATCTTCCCAAGCCCTTTGCCTTCGAGGAACTCCTCGCCCGTTCGCGTGCCCTCGTGCGTCGGGCCCAGGGCAGCCCCTCCCCGGTCCTCAAGGTCGCCGATCTCCAGCTCGACCAGCGCACCCGCCGCGTCCGCAGGGGCGAGAACGAGATAGTCCTATCCAATCGCGAGTACTCGCTCCTCGAGTACCTCATGTCCAGGGCGCGCTGCGTCCTTTCGCGCACGATGATCGCGGAGCAGGTATGGGGCATCGCCTTCGATACCGGGACCAACACCATCGACGTCTACATCAACTACCTCCGATCCAAGATCGATGCCGGGCGCGACCTCAAACTCATCCGCACCGTGCGCGGCCGCGGATACTGCCTTACCGACGAACCTGAGTTCAAGAAGTTCGTCGGTGGCGACGAATCGGAGTTCAAGAGGTTCGCCGGCATCGACGAATCGATGGACGGAGCATGAGGAGCATTCGGTGAGGCAGAGCTCGCTGCGAACTCGCCTGGCGATACGATTGGGGCTCGTCGTCTTCTTCTCCTATGTCGTCTTCAGCTTCGTCCTTTATCTCTACTTCGAGCGCATACTCGCCGAGGATCTCGACGCCTTTCTCGCTTCGAGGGCGGCGGGTGTCATGGCGTCGATCCGAGCCTACGCCCGCGATTTTCCGGGAAGGAGCGGCGGCAGACCCGGCGCCACCGCCTTCCGCGACCTCGCCAAGCTCTGGACGGACGAGAGCGCCGGGTCCGGGTTTCTCCTGAACACCGGCGTCGAAATCCTCAACTTCGACGGCAGGATTCTAGCCGCCACTCACGGCTTCGAGAGCGTGGTACCGCTCTCGGCTATCGCCTTGAAGAGGGCGCGCTCCGGCCGATCGATGTATCGGGACGTCGAAACCGTAGAGGACATCGGCGGTTCCACGGATTTTCGCGTCCTATCGGTTCCCCTCAAGCTGGACATAGGGTTTACGGCCGTCGTCCAGGTCATCGTGTCCCAGAGCCGGGTGTTCGGGGCTCTCTCCACGCTTCGAATTCTCCTCATGCTCCTCGCGCCAGCCGCCGCCGCGATCGGCGCCGGCGCCGCTGCCCTCATCGGAGGGGGGCTCGTCGCGCCCTTGGGCTCCATGGCCGAAACCCTGAGGCGCATAACCGAGCGGCGCCTGGACGAGCGAGTCGAGGCGCCGGGCGAAAGCCGCGAGCTCGCCGAGCTCGCCCTGGCCTTCAACACCATGATGGACCGCGTCGAGGCGGCCTTCGACGAACAGCTCCGCTTCACGGACGACGCAGCCCACCAGCTCCGCACGCCCCTCACCGTGCTCCGCGGCGAGCTCGAGCTCGCGCTCAAGCGCGCCCGATCCTCCGACGAATACGAGCGCGTTCTCGAAAGCAACCTGGAGGAGGTCGAGCGCATGATCCGTCTCGTCGGGCGCATGCTCGATCTCGCGAGACTGGAAGTGGGCAAGATCGAGGCGGTGCCGAAGCCCGTGAGGCTCGACAAGGTGCTGAGGGAGCTGGCCGAGGATTTCGAGCCCCTGGCGGTCGAGCAGGGCATGACCATCGATCTCTCCGCGCTGTCGCCCGCGAGCGCGTCGGGCGATCCGTTGAGACTGTACCAGGCCTTCATGAGCATCCTGGAAAACGCCCTGCGCTACGCGCCGGCGCACAGCGCCATCGAGCTGTCCAGCTCCGAGAACGAATCGGGCGCGCGGGTCTCGCTGCGCGACCACGGCCGCGGCATTCCGCCGGACGAGCTCGAGTCCATATTCCTCCGATTCCACCGCGGACAGAACGCCGAGGGACCGGGCCACGGGATCGGCCTCAGCCTGGCCGCCTCCGTCCTGCGGCTCCACGGCGGCAGCCTCGTCGCGTCCAATCATCCGGGGGGAGGGGCGGTCTTCACGGCGACCTTCCCCAGGCTCGGCAAGCCCTCGCTCAGAACCGCGCCTTTCCATAGCTGATTTCGATGCCCCAAGCTCAACACTTGCCCAGGGCCCGGATGTGGTAGCGCGCGGACTCCACGAGGCTCCTGTAGATCGACTCCGATTGATCGATGCTCTCTCCGAGATTCCGCGCGCGGCGGGCGAGCAGCTCGCCCAGAGGCGGCATCAGGAAGGCTGCGACGTCCTTGGCGGGGCAGCCGGCGATCGCCCGGTCCGACTCGTCGAGGCCGGCGAGCGAGCGCCGGAGGCGCTCGGCCCCCGCGACGCCGTCCAAGAGCGCGAGTCTGGCGCTTCGGGCAGCCGCGAGGGCCGCCTCCGCCTCGGCGGCGATCTCCTCCAATTCGGCGAGCAGTCTGGACAGCCCTTCCCTGCCGCGCCCGCCCGTCGCTCCTCGCGGGATATCGTCCGCGGGGCCCGGCGAGGCGATCCGCGCGATCCTCGATTCGACCTCCCTCCGGAGGGCCGCCCCCGCGAGAAGCTCGTCCATGGAGCCGAGATCCATGCCGGGAATCGCCAGTCCGGAGGGAGAGAGAGAGAGAGTCCGGGGCGCGCCGGGCCGGGCGAGTCTCGCCTCGAACCACCAGGCGTAGAGCCTCATGCGGGCGTCGGTGCGCACGAAACCGCCGCCCGCGGCCGGCGCTTCGCTGCTCCATGGGCCCGAGACCGCCGCAACCTGCTCGCTTTCCGCCGGTCTCAGGCGCGTGCCCGAGGCCAGAGCGCGCTGTTCGAAGAGGCTGGCGCGGGCATGGGTCGCCCCCCGCGGGAAGCCCAGATCCATCCCCGCCATCCAGATGGGCTCGCAGCCCAGTAGCCGCGCGAGGTCCCAGGCGGTCGTCGCGACCGAACCGCCCGCGCCCAGATCTCCCTTGGCCCCGAAAAAACCCTCGATCCTTCGCCCGAGCGGGAAAAGGCTCCCGCCCAGGAAAACGCGGCGGCAGGTCGAGCGGAACACCGCCGGCCAGGCGGCCGACTCCGAGACCAGGATCGAGCGCGGAGCGTCCAGATCGGCTAGGTGCCGCCAATTCCAGTACTGAGGGTCGACCACGACGAGAAAATCCGGTTCCGGTCCGCGGACGAGGAGGCTCCGCAGGGCCGTGTCGACGCATATCACGAGGGCGCGTTGCGCGATTTCGTCCATGAGGGGGAGCACGTCGTCCAGGCTCGGGCCCGCCGCCAGGACGATCGCCGGCATGCCGGCGAAGCGCCCCTCGATCTCGCGAACCCCGGGGGCGCGCGAGACTTGATCGATGTTTTTCGCCAGGTTCCGCACCCAGAGCCGGCCGAAGCGGCGCAGCGTATTCTCGTTCGCCTGACCCTTCGCGTTCCAGCGTCCGGCGGCGGCGCGGGCGCGTGCGTACCAATCGGGATATGCGTTTTCGGCCGCCTTCAGGCCCAGTATCGAAGCGCGAACCGCCCCGGATACCTCGAGAGCGCCCAATACCGCATCGGCCTCGCCCCCGACGACGAAGCCGAGTCGGAGATCGGCCAGAAGGCCGGAGAGATCGCGGCTGTCGAGGGCCGCGATCAAGAGATCGGGGTCGGCCTCGCACACGATGACCTGTTCGACTCCCGCGTCGAGACAGGCCTCCGCGAGGTAACCGAGGCCGAAACCCAGGAGCAGGGCCGCGTCCGCCGCCGACTCCAGGCCGGCGGCGGCGAGGCGCCTCGCCTCGCCCCGGGGGTCGCGGGGAGAATGGAGCCAGAGTCCGCCCTCGATCCTGGCGCTGATCTCTCCCGAGGCCGTCGCATGGATGGAAAGTCCGGAGGGCGCCGCCAACCCGGAATTCAGCCTCTCGAGAAGCAGATCGACGAGGGCGGGAAAGCGCGAACCGAGCGCCGCCAGGTTCCTGGCGAGTGTCGCGGCGGGGACCGCGGCCGCATTCCCGGCCAAACCACTGTCGGCGCCGCCTCCGGCCGCGCTCACTCGAGTTCCAGATCTATCTGTGTTCCGGGAGGAACGGGGCTGCCGGGGGCCGGACTCTGCTTGACGACGTAGCCCTCCCCGCTCAAACGCACCTTGATGTCCTTTCTGCCGAGCAGGTCGAGCAGCAGACGCTTGGGCGTGCCCGTGAGGTCGGGCATCGTATCGCCGATCGTCACCGGAATGGAGGGCGGGATGGTCACGCTTCCGGAGTGCAGAGCGACGGGACTATCGCCGCGAGGGATATCGGTGATGTCGAGGATGGCCTCGGCGACGTCCTTCACCACGGGGGCCGCTATGCGTCCGCCGTAATATTGCGATCCGGTCGGCTTGACGATGGCGAGATAGACGATCATCCTCGGATTGTCGGCCGGGAATATGGCGAGCGTCGAGGCGATGTAATCCTTGTCCGAATAGGCGTGGGTCTGGGGATCTATCATCTGCGCCGTTCCGGTCTTGACCGCCATGCGCACGTCCTTGATGCCGGCGCGGCTGCCCGTCCCCCCCAGGCCGGAGACGGACTCCATCGCCGAAAGTATGGAATTCGCCGCGTCCGCGGACACTACCCGCCGCACCTCCTGGGGCGGGTTCTCGTAGACCGTCGCGCCGGCGGGCGAGACGATCTTTTCGACGGCTATGGGCTTCAGCAGGATGCCGCCATCGGCTATGGCCGTGGCGGCGGTGGTCATCTGCAGGGCGGAGACGAGCACCTCCTGACCTATCGCGATCGTGGGTTTGGAGCGGGCCGACCACTCTTCCGGCGAACGGAGCTCGCCCGCCGTCTCGCCTGCGAGAGCCGCACCCGTCCGCGAGCCAAAACCGAAGCCGACGAGCTTGGCGTAGAAGTCGAGGGGATCGACGGTATCCGAAGCATAGGCCGCGCCTGCGTTGCAGGATACCTCCAATATCTTCTGGATGTTCACCGCGCCGTGGACGCCGAGGCATTTGATCGTGATCACCTGTCCCGAGGGCGTCGTGTGATGATAGGCCCCGTCGCAATAGAAAATGGTCTTCAGCGTGGCACCGCCGAGATCCACGACCGAGGACAGGGTGAATATCTTGAACACCGAACCGGGCTCGTAGGCATAGACGCTCGGCCAGTCGTACCAGGTATCGGGCGGCGAATCCATGTAGTCGTTCGGGTCGAAATCCGGAAGGGCGACATAGGCGAGGATTTCCCCCGTACGGGAGTCCATGGCGATAAGGATGACCGCCTGAGCCTTGGTGTCTGACAGGGCCTTGCGCCCTATCTCCTCGAGCGAGTACTGGATATTGGCGTCGATCGAGAGCACGACGGTATCCCCGCGCGGGCCGGCCCCGGGAGCGCCGGAAGGGGAAGGCACCGAATCGGGCAGGAGTTCCTCGTCGTATTTGCTTTCGATCCCCGCGAGGCCCCTGTTGGCGTCGCCGACGAAACCCAGGAGGTGCGAAGCGAGCCGTTTTTCCGGATAGAGCCGCCCCGACACCTTTTCCACGACCACGCCCTGGAAGGCCCCATTGGTCTTGGCTTCCTGCACGGACCTCGCTTCCTGAGGCTGCACCCGCTTTTTTATATAGAAGAAATCCGCGCTGCCCTTGGCCCAGCGATCGAGAATATCCGCCGCGTCGATGCCCAGTATCGAAGCGAGGCGCTGAGCTTCGGCCGGGAAAGCGTTCCGGTCGGTCTCCGGCCGCCATACCGCGACATTGTAGAGGGGAGAGTCCATGGCGAGGATGCGGCCCGATCTGTCGACGATGCTGCCGCGCTCGACGGCGACTTCCTGAGCCTCCGGTTCCGCGTGAGGATGAGCGGCCAAAGCGGCGTAGCGGTACAGCACGAAGAGCGCGAAGAGGCCGAATGCGCCGATGACCGTCCAGTAGCGCCAGGATCGCGCCGTCATCGCTTTGCCCATCGCGGCAGGAGCAGCACTTTGCCGCGCACGGTCTCTATGGTCACGGGGCCGTAGACACGGGAATCGATGGATTCCGGAAGATTTTCGCCGAGCAGAAAGACCTGTCCCCTCCGGAGATAGAGGCCTCGGGACCAGCGGTCGGCGGCATCGTCATCGAGCCTGAGCTCGAATCCCCGACCTTCGAGACGCGCGGTATCGAAGCGAAGCAGGGCCGGGCCCACGATCGCGGCACGCTTTACCACCGTCTTGCCGTCCATCGGATCGACCGCGGCGATCACATCGCCTTGGCGCGGCTCGCCCCAGCGTAGAATATAACCGCCTCCGAAGGGCCAGCGCAGCCCGTAGGCGCAGCGGAGCACGATCACGACGCCGCCGGGTTTCAGGAGAGGCAGCATCGAACGGCCGTCGACGACGGCGGCGTCGAGAACAAAAGCCTTCACAAAAAAGGCGATGAGGGCGGCTGCGAGGACGGCCGGTCCCGGTCGGAATCTGCTTCGTGACATGAGGCAGGTTCCGACTATAATACCCGCGCCCGGAATTGTCGATAAGACTCTAGATATGGAAAGCATAATCGGCCGCCAGAAAGTTTTTCGCCGGCGCTCCCCGGGAGTCAGGGAGGCAGGCGTCGAACGCACGACTTTCGTTTCGGAGCGCCTCGGCCCGCGAAAGTCCAACGCTTCGCCCTTCGTTTCCGCCCGTCTTCCGGTCTTTGCCAAGAGAACGAAGCTTCCCTCGCTCGACGTATCGAGACGGAGCCAGGAATTCCGGCAATATCCGGCGGCTCGCAAGAGTCGCCCCTTCGACCGCGACACGCGGACCGCGGGTCGCCGGGGCTTCGGAAAGTCGGGGATGCTCCGGGTACTGCGCCGGACCGTCTCCCTGCCCATGCGCGCCCTGCACGGGCTCTCCCCCCGAGCCCGCCTCCTCCTGGCTCTCGCCGCGCTTTTCCTGGGACTCGCCCTGAGCGTCGCCATGATCATTCTCCACCCGGCGATTCCGCTTCCGCAGGGAAACCTCCTGCCGCAAGACGGGACGAACGACGAGCTCCTGCTCGCCTATGTGACGCCCCGGTTGGGCTCGAACGGCGGGACCGGCGATGCCAAAGGCCCGGCCGTCGAGGCGGCGGCCGACCTTCCCCCTCCGCCCGCCACGCTGGAGCTGAAATCCTACACCATCCAGAAGAACGACTCCCTCTCCTCGGTCGCACAGCGTTTCGGCATCGCGGTCGATACCCTCGTCTCGATGAACGGCATCACGAACGCGCGCGCCATACAGCTCGGCACCGAGCTCCGCGTGCCCAACATGAACGGCCTTCTTTACAGGGTCCGTCCCGGCGACAACCTATCCTCGATCGCCAAGCTCTTCGGCATCGACGGCACGAGAATCGCGGACGCGAACGACCTCGGCAGCTCCGTGATCAAGGTGGGTCAGCGTCTTTTCATCCCCGGAGCGCGGCTGCCCGAGTCCGAGCTCAAGAACATTTTCGGCGAGCGAGTCATGTGGCCCGTGCGCGGACCGATCACTTCGCCCTTCGGCTACCGTCCCGATCCCTTCACCGGTGTGCGGTTCTTCCATGCGGGTATCGACATCGCGACCGATCTCGGGACGCCGATCAAGGCGGCGATGGACGGGAGGGTGGCGGATGTCGGATACAATCCCACCTTCGGCAATTATGTCATTCTGGGCCACACCGACGGCATACAGAGCCTGTACGGACATCTGACCTCCTATTCGGTCAGGATCGGTCAGAGGGTCTCCCAGGGAACGCAGATCGGATTGTCGGGCAGCACAGGCTACAGCACGGGGCCGCACCTCCACTTCGGCCTCTACCTTCACGGGAATCCCGTCAATCCGCTCAAGTATCTGAAATGATGTCCCAGTCAATATCGAGACCCGGTCGGTCTTGGCATTGGCTTCGCATTTGGTCCGGTTTCTTCGAGAACCTGCGCGGATGTTGTAGTTTGAGGCGGCTCTTGAAGGAGATTCGCACCGGGTGTATTCTTTGGACCTGTCTTAGTTGACCGTATCTTCGCCGAGGCGTATCCTCGCCGAGCGTATCCTCGCCGAGCGTATCCTCGCCGAGATTGGGAGAGCAACATGAGAAAGATCGTCGTCGCCGTTGTCGTGCTTTTCGCCATTTTCACTCTGATACGCGAGCTGCCGGCGAGCGGAGGGAGCGCAGAGATAATGCACAGCCGGAGCGCACTGCGTTCGGCGCTCATCCCTTAGTATGATTTAGGATACATAAAATGGAGAGCAATTGTGAATAAGTAGACTATCGCATTCAAAAGAGGGTCGCTTCCGAGCGGCCCTCTTTTTTATTTCCCGATAAGAAAAAGACATAAGGCTATCGCTGAGTCTTTCCAGCAGCCTGGCATGACTCTTGCATTATCATTGCGGGAGAACAAAGATGAAAGCGACGAGCACTTCGGACGGGGGCGACGAGAGCCTCCGAGGCTACTACGCCGCCATTAAGCGGATACCTCTTCTGAGCGCGGAAGAGGAAAAGGATCTCTCCACCCGCATTTTTTCGGGCGAAAACGAGGCCAGACAGCGCCTCATCGAATCGAATCTGCGCTTGGTCGTCAAAATCGCCCGGGGCTTCGTCACTCCGGAAATGCCGCTTCTCGATCTCATACAGGAAGGCAACCTCGGCCTCATCAGGGCCGCCGAAAAATACGACGGAGAGCGCAACGTGCGCTTCTCCACCTACGCATCGTGGTGGATCAAACAGGCCATAACCAGGGCCCTCGTCAACAGCAGAAGGGCTATCCGCCTCCCTCATCGCAAGGAAGAACTGCTCAAGAAGATACAGCGCACCTATAGCAGCCTGGCTCAGGCTCTCCAGCGCGAGCCCACCACAACCGAAATCGCCTGCGAGCTTCGCGTCCCCCCCTCCGCCGTCCATGCCGTCATGAAAATGGCCTCGAGCATGGTGCCGCTGGAAACCGAAACGGGAGAGGACTCGGGATCCATCATGGATGTCTACGAGGATTACAGCTACAGTCCCGACAACGAGCTCTTGCGCTCGTGCGCCCGCCAGGAAACTCTCGACATGCTCGAGGTTCTTCTGGAAAGAGAGCGGCGCATTCTCATGTACAGATTCGCCTTTTTCGGCGGCTCGCGCCAGACCCTCAAGAGCATCGGCGCGGAGCTGGGCATCTCGCCCGAGACGGTGCGTCAGATCGAAAAGCGCGCCCTTCGAAAGCTCAAGGAATCCATGGCCGAAACGGAGTTTTCCTGCGTCTCCTAGCGGGTCCGTTCAATAAGGGCCATCCTGTCTGTGTTTCCCGCCCGCGCTTTCGCGGCGGGACGCGGCCGCTTGTTGGGCGCCTCCCGCGGAGCTATAGTCTTTTCGGTGCAGAAACGCTCGTCCTCTCGCATAAAGCCCCGGAAGAGAGCCGCCCCAAGACGGCCGCGCCGTGCCGTCATGCCTCTCGGCCACACCCTTCTCCTCGTCGCCATTGTCGGCCTGGCCCTGGCCGCGGCGGTCGTCTTGAGCGGCGCGTGGAGTCTGTCCGGAGGCGGGGCCCAACAGCCCGCGCCGCAGGCCACGAGCGTCTCTCCCTCGGCCGTCGGGGCCGAAGAGCCGGGAAACCCTTCCATCGCTCTGCCCGGCGGGCAGCCGACGAACGCAGCCGGCGTAGCCGAGGCGGAGGCCGCCCTTCGGGCCGCGTCCCGGGAGGCCGACGCGGCGCGGCGCCCCGAGATACCCGCGTCCGAGGGAGTCGCGACTTCGGGCTCGACGCGCTCTCTTGCAGCCCGGACCGCCGGCCTGAGCTATCGTGTCACTCCGCCCCGGACGCGAACCGGAGCGGGAACGAAGACGCTCATTTTCGTAATCGACGACGCGGGCAATAATTACGACCAGATCGAGCCCTTTCTCAAGCTTCCGTTCCCCCTCACCGTGGCGGTTCTGCCGGATTTATCCTACAGCGAACGCGACGCCGAGGCGGTGCTGGCGGCAGGCAAGGAACTCATTCTCCACCAACCGATGCAAGCCGTCGGAGGTCAGAATCCCGGACCGGGGGCCCTCGCTATCGGCATGAACGCCGAGGAGGTGCGAAGCATCATCGACGCCAATCTCAGGACGGTGCCCGGAGCGGTCGGCATGAACAATCACATGGGTTCGGCCGCCACCTCGGACCTGTCGTTGATGGAAGAGGTCACGGCGGTTGCCAAAGCCCACGGAATCTACTATCTTGATTCGCTCACCGTCTCGGACTCGGCCGTACCCTTGGCCGCCAGCCGGGAAGGAATTCGATACTGGGAGCGCTCCGTGTTTCTCGACAACTCCACAGACCGGGTGTCCATCGTCCGCGCCGTCGAAGAAGGCAAGCGGCTAGCGTCCAAGAACGGAAGCGCCATCATGATAGGCCATGTCTGGTCGGCCGATCTGGCGCAGACTCTCATGGACCTCTATCCCCGGCTCGTCGAGGAGGGATTTTCGCTCTCCACCATTTCCCGGTACATGCTTTCGGAGGCGGCGGCCGACGATGAGAGTTCTGGGCATTGAGTCCTCCTGCGACGAGTGCGCGGCGTCGGTCGTCGAGGACGGCCGACGCATCCTCTCGGACATAGTCGCCACCCAGATACCCTTCCACGAAAAGTACCAGGGAGTCGTCCCGGAGATAGCCAGTCGAACGCACACGGAATGGATATACGGCGTCGCGACGGCCGCTCTCGACGAGGCGGGCATGGCTGCCGGGGACATCGACGGGATCGCCGTCACGGTCAAGCCGGGCCTCGTGGGTTCCCTCCTCGTGGGACTCTGCTTCGCCAAGGGCCTCGCCTGGTCGATCGGCAAACCTTTCATCGGCGTCAATCACATGCTCGGTCATCTCTACGCTTCCCAGCTCGAATGGGGCCCCGAGCCGCTTCCGCCTCTCCCCTATCCCTTTCTCGGACTTCTCGTGTCGGGGGGGCACAGCATCATCTGCAAGGTGGAGGACTTCGACCGCATCGAAGTGCTCGGCACCACGATCGACGACGCCGTCGGCGAGGCCTTCGATAAAGTGGCCAAGCACTTCGGCTTCGGATATCCGGGAGGGGCGGCGATCGACAGGCTCGCCGAGTCTGGCGATGCGGAATCCTTCCACTTTCCCGAACCTTCGCTCCACAAGGGCGCACATCGCTACGACCTCTCCTATTCGGGGCTCAAGACGGCTGTCATCCATCAGCTCGAGCAGTTCAGGCGGCCCGGGGCCTCGGCGAGCCCCGAGAACATCGCCGCCTCGTTCAGAAAGGCGGCGATAGATCTCCTGGCGTCGAGGCTCTTCCGCGCGGTGGAAGATACGGGCATCGGCACCGTGGTCGCCGGTGGAGGCGTGGCCGCCAACGCCTACCTGCGCCGCCTGCTCGGAAGCAGAAGCGGGCTCTCGGTGCGCTTCCCGCCTCTCAGGCTCTGCGGCGACAACGGCGCGATGATAGCCGGTATCGGCTGCCGCTACCTCGAGCGCGGCGAAACCTCGGCTCTCGATCTCAATGTCTCGGCCCGCGTGCCGCTCTATCGCCGCCTAAGCCAGTGAGCGTTCGCCGCATTGGTTCAATTACAGCAGAGCCCGGGGGGCGTCGAAAGGCAGGAGGCTCTATGGGCTTTCTCCTTTCGTCCTTTCGACGCACGGCTTCGATCGCGCTCCTTCGTCTCGCCGCCGGCTCGCTCTGCCTGGCGCAGGACCCGCTTGCGGGCGCAACGGCGGCTCCCGGCCCAGGCTCGCCCGCCGATTTGTCGAGCCCGAGCGCGGCAAAGTCCTCCGCCATTTCGAGGAGCCCGGCCGCCGCGCACGAAGCCTCGCTCTTGGCCTTCGAGCTGGGAGCCGGCCCCCTGCTCGGCCTCGACCGGCCCCTGCGCGGCGCCGAGCTTTCGGCGACCCTCCTCTTGGATCTCGGCGCCGCCTTCGGCCCGGGCTTTTCCGGACTCGCGCAGGGGGTAGAAGCGGCCGCGCTCTACGACATGAGCTTTCAGGCGACCATTCTCTGCGCCGACATCGTCTTCTATCTGGGGCCCGAGATCCGTCTCCTCGCCGGGTTCGAAACGCCCCTGGGCCCCGCGGCCATCGACGCGGACGGGACATCCCTCGCCCTCGAACCCGGCCCCTGGCCCAATCGCTTCGCCGTTTCGGCCCTGCTCGGCAGACTGGGCGGCTCGGAGCCCTCGCGGGAGACGGCGCGGGGTTCAGGGACAGCGCGGCGCCCCCCCGAGCGGAGGCCGCGCTTTTCCATCGAGGCGGAGTTCGGCTGGAGCTCGTATCGGCTCGCCGATCAGACCTCCGCTACCCGGCTCCAGACGGCCCGGAGCGGCATCCGTGGATTCGCGGCGGGCTTCAGGCTGGACACGGTCCTGAGGCTCCGCTGGGGCGCCTTCCGCTAGGAGGAGCTGTCCAAGAATGCAGCCGGAAATTATACCCCATCGCCACTCGGGGGCCGTCAACTTTGGTTGATCCTTCAACCTGCGATGCTCGCTTTCCGAGATGTCGCGAAACCGATTGAAACCGTGGATCGCAGCAGGCGGGGCTCCTTTGAAAACCGGATGACTCTTGTTCAAATGCCGCAAGGCCGCGCGATAGGCCTTCCCTGCCCCACAAGAGTGTAGCGGCAAGAGTCGCCTTGAGCTGCGGATGGCGCGACTTTTCCTCCGGCGGCTCCGCAGCTGTCAACTTTGGTTTCAGGCCTTTAATCCTCTTTTGAACCTCGCGAGATCGCCAATTCCTCCATTTTGCGGGCCTGAAACCAAGAAAGTCCAAATGGCACAAAACCTGCTCTATACGGCGCATGGCAGCCAGGGAAGGGCTCGGCTTCGGAGCAGCTTCGGGCCGATGCCAAACCTTTCACTCAGAAGCATATCCAAGGAGGAGAGAGACATGAAGATCGGTATGAAGCTCATCGGAGGATTCCTTGCCGTGTCTTTGATCGCCGCTGCGGTAGGCGGCTTCGGGATCGCGAATCTCGCCAGCATGAGTCGCGCCGCCACATACATGAATGATAAGGTGGCAGTGCCGCTCGGGCTCGTGGGCGAGTTTGTCTATGCGGTCAATCGCATCAGAGCCAATGCGCTGAATCTGGTCTTCGAAAAGCGTGCTGCCAAGATTTCCGAGTACAACCAAAGCATCGCGGACAGACGCAATGACATGGCAGCGGCGATGAAGGCATATCCACCGACGATGACAGGGGATACCAGCAGACAACAGTTCGCCCAGCTCCAGGACAAGTACGCGAAATTCAATACGGTCGTGGACAAGATCGCCGCGCTCGCCGCGGCGGGCAACAAAGTCGAGGCCGCGGACGTGGCGGACGGAGATCTTGCCGCCGCGGTGGACGATACCAACGCTGTGCTCACGTCCATCCTCAAGAACAACGTCGACGGCGCCAAGGTCCAGTCCGAGGCCAACGCCGTCCTCGCGAGAACCACGAGCCTCGTCATGATCGTCGTCCTCGCAGCGGCCGTCATCCTCTCCATAGCTCTGGGCCTCGTCCTCTCCCGCTCCATAACCCTGCCTCTGGGCCGGGCGGTCCAGCTCGCCGATACCCTGGCCAAGGGAGACCTCCGCGAGAAAACCGAGGAAAAACATCTTCGCAGGAAGGATGAGATCGGCACCCTGGCCCACGCGCTCTCGGATATGGTGGACAGTCTGCGCGACATCGTCGTCTCGGTCACGACCTCGGCGGACAATGTGAGCCAGGGGAGCCAGGGCATCAGCTCGACGGCGCAGGAGCTCTCGCAGGGAGCCACCGAGCAGGCCGCCGCCGCCGAGGAAGTGAGCTCTTCCGTGGAGGAGATGACGGCCACCATCAGGCAGAACGCCGACAATTCCGCGGCCGCCGAGGGTATAGCGCGGAAGAGCTCGGGCGACGCCAGGGCCGGCGGAGATTCGGTGGGTCAGACAGTCGCCGCGATGAAGGACATCGCGGGCAAGATCGGCATCATCGAAGAGATCGCGCGGCAGACCAACCTCCTCGCCCTCAACGCGGCGATAGAGGCGGCGCGGGCGGGCGAGGCGGGCAAGGGCTTCGCCGTCGTCGCGAGCGAGGTCCGCAAGCTCGCCGAGCGGGCGCAGAGCGCCGCCAAGGAAATTTCCGAGCTTTCAGGCAAGAGCGTCGCGATCGCGGAGGAAGCCGGTAAGCTCATCCAGTCGGTAGTCCCGGACATCCAGCGGACGGCGGAGGTAGTGCAGGAAATCTCCTCCGCCTCCAAGGAGCAAAGCGCGGGCGTCGAACAGATCGGCAGGGCAGTGACCCAGCTCGACGCGGTGATCCAGCAGAACGCCTCGGCCTCCGAAGAGCTCGCCTCCATGTCCGAGGAGCTCAACAGTCAGGCCGAACAGCTCGCTCAGGCCCTGACCTACTTCAAGCTTCCCTCCGAGATGAACGCGCACGTGAAGAGCGCCGAAGCGAGCGCGGCCGCGCTCGCGCACGAGGTGAGAGTGGCCCACGCCGCGGGGGGAGGTGCGAAAACCCGCTCGGGCGATTCGACCCGCGTCAACGATCCCAACGCCCTGAAGCCGGCGAGAGTCGCGGCCAGGACGGCCATCGTTCCTGCGCCCGACGGTTCGGATGCCGATTTCGAAGAGTTTTGAGGAGTAGGGCCATGCAATACCTGACCTTCCGCCTGAACGGTGTCGAGTACGCCGTGGATGTCAACATCGTCGAAACGGTCGTGGAATGCGGAGCGACTACCGCGGTTCCAAGCCCGGTCCAGTACATGAAAGGAGTCATGGAACTCCGCGGGCGGATCGTTCCCGTCATCGATCTGCGCAAGAAATTCGGCCTGCCCGCCTCGCAGGACGCCGGCGAGGCGAGCATCATCGTCTTCACGGTCGAAGCCGGCGACAAACACAGACTTACGGTAGGCGCGCAGGTGGACGAGGTCTCGGCCGTCGTCACGATCGACGAGACCGGCATCGAAGCCGCGCGCGCCGAAGGCGCCTCGCTCTGGGAGCGTTATGTGCGCGGAGTGGTCCGCTTCGAAGGACACATGATCGTCATCATCGGGGCCGAGGGGCTTTTCTCGATCCAGGAGATAGAGGCCCTGAGGGCGGCATAGGGGTACAAAGCACGCCTTGACAGGAGGGCCGATAGAGCATTTGATGGGAGCCATGAGCATTCTATGCGAAGCGGCTTCCTTCGAGCGCGACCCGGCCCTCGCCGCCGCCGCCGACGTGGCGGTGCGCGGATCGCTTCGCGTCCAAGCCGGAGAAAAGTTCCTCATCATCACCAATCCCGAACGGGAAGTCTTCGAAATCGCATCGGCGCTCTACGATGCGGCCGTGGCCGCCGGCGCCTGTACGACCCTCCTGCTCCAGCCCGTGAAGGCGCAGATGGACGACGCGGAAGACGCGGTCATCGCGGCCTTCGAGTGCCAGCCCGACGTGGTCGCGTCGCTCTCGGCCGAGAAGCTCGGCAAGGATTCGGAGGGGATCCGCACCTCCTACGAATGGGACGGCGTGAACTACGACCACGTATTCAACTATCAGCTCCACGGCGCCAAGACCCTGCGGGCCTTCTGGTCGCCGAGCGTCACGCGGGCCATCTTCAAGAGGACCGTGCCGATAGACTATGCCGAACTGCAGGAGCGCTGCAGGCGCATGAAGGCCCTGCTGGACGACGCGGTCTCGGTGCGCGTCACCAACGCCAACGGCACCGACATCCGCATCGGCCTGCGCGGCCGCTCGGCCCGCAGCGACGACGGGGACTATTCCGCTCCCGGCTCGGGCGGCAATCTTCCCGCCGGCGAGGTCTTCGTCTCGCCCGAGCTCGGCACGAGCGAAGGCACCATCGTCTTCGACGGATCGATCTCGGACACCGCGGGGGTCATCGTCATCCGCACGCCGATCCGCTGCAGGATCGAGGGCGGCTTCGTCACGGCCGTCGAGGGCGGCGAGGAGGCCCGCAGGCTCGAGCGCGCGCTCCAAGCGGGGGCCGAAGGAGTGAGACGTCTCGGCGCGGACGGATCTCTGGCCGAAGAGAAGCTGAGCGCCTACCTGCGCAACGCACGCAACATAGGCGAGCTCGGCATCGGCCTCAATCCCAAGGCCGAAATCGTCGGCAACATGCTGGAAGACGAGAAAGCCTTCCGTACCTGCCATTTCGCGATAGGCGCGAACTACGACGAGGACGCTCCGGCGCTCATCCACCTCGACGGCCTGGTCTCCGGGCCCACGATCGTGGCGACGATGTCCAACGGCAAAGAGAAGATAATCGAACGCGAGGGCGAGCCGGCGATCTGACGCATTGAATCTGTTCCCCCGGATCCCCTACAATACCTCCTCAGTCTGCAACCACGGAGAAAACGAACATGACGAAGGACCAGAGCCTCGGCACCAAAGCCGCACCGGAACAGGACGAGGCCGCGCTGGCGCGCGAGCTGTCCGAACAGCAGCACGTCCGCCGCGAAAAGCTGGCGAAGCTCCAGGCCGAGGGTCGCGACCCCTTTGCGATCGTGCGGTTCGATCAGAGTCACCACTCGGCGCAGATCAAGGCCGAATTCGAAAGCCTCGAGAACAAGACTGTTTCGGCGGCGGGTCGGATCATGTCCTTCCGCGACATCGGCAAGGCATCCTTCGTCGACCTCCAGGACCGGGACGGCCGCATCCAGATATACGTCAACGCCGACGAGCTCGGAGCCGAGGAGTACGCCCGCGTGAAGACCTACGACATAGGCGACATCGCGGGGATCGAAGGGCTCGTCTTCAAGACCAGGCGCGGCGAAATTTCCATCCATGCCAAGAAAGTGAGCCTGCTCGCGAAGGCTCTCGAGCCCCTGCCCGAGAAGTTCCACGGGCTCAAGGATCCCGAGCTCCGCTACCGGAGGCGCTACCTCGACCTCGTCATGAACCCCCAGGTGATGGAGAGCTTCAAGAAGCGGACCCGCATCATGAGGGCGGTGCGCGAGTATCTCGACCAACGCGGCTACATCGAAGTCGAAACCCCGGTGCTCTCGACCATCGCCTCGGGCGCGGCGGCCCGCCCCTTCGTCACCAGGTCCAACGCCCTCAACCTCCAGCTCTACCTGCGCATCGCGACGGAGCTCTACCTCAAGCGCTGCATCGTCGGAGGCATGGAGCGCGTCTACGAGATGGGCAAGGACTTCCGCAACGAGGGCATCGACATACGGCACAACCCCGAGTTCACGATGATCGAGCTCTACCAGGCCTTCGCCGACTACAACGATATGATGGAGCTCTGCGAGAACCTCGTCGCCTTCGCCGCGGTGGAGGCGACCGGCTCGACGAAGCTGAGCTACCAGGGCACGGAGATCGAGTTCGCCGCGCCCTGGAAGCGGCTCACGATGATCGACGCGGTGAAGACCTACGGCGGCCCCGACTTTTCGTCGGTGCGCGGCGACGAGGAGGCGCGCTCTCTCGCCGTGGAGCTCGGCCTCGCCGAGGGGCTCAAGAAGAAGCTCTCGGACTGCAGCCGCGGCGACATCCTCAACGCGGCCTTCGAAAAATACGCCGAGAAGAACCTCGTGCAGCCGACCTTCATCGTCGACTACCCCACCGAGATATCCCCGCTCACCAAGCAGAAGCCGGGCGACCCCACGATGACCGAGCGCTTCGAAGCCTTCGTCTACGGGCGCGAGGTCGCGAACGCCTACTCCGAGCTCAACGATCCGATCGTCCAGCTCGAGCGCTTCCGGCAGCAGCTGCGCGAGCGCGAGCTGGGCGACGACGAGGCCTACATGCTCGACGAAGACTTCGTGTCCAGCCTCGAGGTGGGCATGCCTCCCACGGGCGGCATGGGCATCGGCATCGATCGCATCGTCATGTTCCTCACCGACGCCTATTCGATCCGGGACGTGATCCTCTTCCCGACGATGAAGCCCCAGGAAGGCTGAAGGGCGACGGGGCCGGGATGGAGCGCTTCGGCAGCGCCGCCATCCTCGCCGGCGGCGAGGGGCGCAGGATGCTCGGCCTCGACAAGCTCGCCATCGAGCTCGGCGGCGAGCGCGTCGCCGCCAGGATAGCGCGGATCCTCCGCCTCCGTTTCGACGACATCCTGGTCGTCACCCCGCGGCCCGAGGCCTTCGACGGCCTGGGCCTTCGTGCGATACGCGACATCGTCCCGGGTCGCGGCCCCCTGGGCGGCCTCCACGCGGCGCTCGCCGCCTCGCGCAGCGAGTGGCTCTACATGACGGCCTGCGATATGCCCTGGCAAAGCCTCGACTGGATCGACCTCCTCGAGTCGAGGATCGAGACTCGGGAGGCGGAAGAAAGCCGAAGTGACCCGCTCCCCTCGAGCAGGCGGTGCCTGGCGGTCCTCGCCCGCTCGAGGGGCTACCTCGAGCCCTTCTCGGCCTTCTACAGCCGCGCCTTCGCCTCCCTCTCCGCCGCGACTCTCTCCGCCGCGACTCTCTCCGCCGCGACTCTCCGCCGCGACTAATGTCGCCGCGACTAATGTCGCCGCGACTAATGTCGCGAAGGCTCCGGCGGAGGGGCCGGAGCGAGGCGCACCGTCCATTCGGAGCCTCCTGCGGGGAAAGTCATACCTGAGCGTGCCCGAGCAGGAAAGACTCCACCTTGACCGCGGGGACAGAATCTTCGAGAGCCTCAACACTCCCGAGGATCTCGCGGAGGCCCGGGAGGACTTCGAAAGGCGGGAAAAAAAGTTTTGACGGGAGAGGGAAGCGGACCTATCATGTGATCATGGAAACACGCGATGGTCTGATATCCGCGTTCCATGAAGCCCAGGCCGCCTCCGGGACGAACTGGATTCCGCCCGAGGCCCTCGCCGCGCTCGGAACGAGATTCGGGCTCACGCGGGCCGGCACGCGAGGGGTGGCGAGCTACTACTCCATGCTGAGCCTCCGCCCGCGGGGCCGCCACGTCGTTCGACTCTGCGTCTCCCCGGTGTGCCGCATGATGGGCTCGCTCGACCTTCTCGACCTGCTCGAATCCGAGCTCGGCATGAAGGCCGGCGAAACCTCGAAGGACGGACTCTTCACGCTCGAGACTGCGCAGTGCCTGGGCCGCTGCGCCGGCGCCCCCGCGATGATGGTGGACGACAGGGCCTTCGCCGGTCTCGACATCGGGAAGGTCCGCGGCATCCTGCGCGCTCTTGCCGCCAAAGGAGCCGCCGGCCCGCCCGATCCGGCCTCCTACGCCGCGAACATCGGTCCCGGGGAGCCTCGCGTCGCCCTTCGCTACCTCGGCCTCTCCGATCCGGCGAATGTCGAAGAATACCGGAGGGCCGGGGGCTATCGGGCGCTGAGACTCGCCCTCGCGCGGGATCCCCGGGAGCTCGTCGAGGAGTTCGAGCGCGCGAAGGTGCGCGGACGCGGCGGGGCAGGCTTCCCGGCCGGCGTCAAGGAGCGCTCGACGGCGGGGGCGTTCTGCGAAGAGGAATGCGAGCGCTATGTCGTGTGCAACGCCGACGAAGGCGAACCCGGCACCTTCAAGGATCGCATCATCATGGAGCGCGAGCCGCACCTCCTCATCGAGGGCATGCTCGTCTCGGGCTGGGCCATCGGGGCGCATCTGGGCTATGTCTACGTTCGGGGCGAGTACGGCTTCGCGATCGAGCGGGTCGAGGCGGCGATCCGCTCCGCCCGTGCCGCCGGGTTCCTGGGTCCGCGCGTATCGGGCTCGGACTTCTCCTTCGACATCGAGCTCCGGAAGGGAGCCGGTTCCTATCTCTGCGGCGAGGAGCTGACGCTCATCGAATCGCTCGAGGGCAAGCGCGGCTATCCCCGCATAAAGCCGCCCTTCCCGGCCGAGTCGGGACTCTGGGGCAAACCCACGCTCGTGAACAACGTCGAGACCCTCGCAGAGCTGCCCTGGATAGTGGAGCGAGGCGCCGACGAGTACCTCGCGCACGGGACTCCCTCCTCGCCCGGCACCAAGATATTCTGCGTCTCGGGCGACGTCGCCCGTCCGGGTTACGGCGAATGGGAGCTCGGCCTGAGCCTCGGCGGGCTGATCGAAGCGGCCGGCGGGGTGATCGGACCGGGAGGAGCCCCGGAAGGAGGGGGCGCGACCCGCCCCCTGGCCGTTCTGCTCGGAGGCGCGGCGGGGAGTTTCGTGTCGGGCGACATGCTCGCCCTGCCCATGGACTTCGACGCCCTTCGGTCGGCCGGAGCTACGCTCGGTTCCGGGGCCGTCATCGTGCTCGGCCCCGGACGCTCGCTCGCGGCCGAGATCTCCTCGATCATGGATTTCTTCGAGCACGAATCCTGCGGCAAGTGCGTGCCCTGCAGAATCGGGACGGCGCGCCTCGCCGCCAAGGCGCGCGCCCTCGTCGAGGCGACGGAAAATGGAGCCGCCCCTTCGGAGAGGATCGCCCGGCTCGACGACATGGTCGGCGACGCCGAGCTCATGGCAAAGACTTCGCTCTGCCCCCTGGGGCAGTCCCCCCTGCTTCCCCTGCGAAGCGCGAGACGGAACCTGGCCGAGATCGTTTAACAGGCCGACAAGCTTCGAGTTTGTCGGCACCCCGTTAGGAGGCTCGCGAGATGAGCTCTGGCGACAAGGTGAACATCAGTATCGACGGGCGATCGGTCAGTGCGCGGGAGGGTGGGCCGCTGCTTCCCGCGGCCCGGGAGGCGGGCTTCGACATTCCGAGCCTCTGCTGGCACCGCAAGCTGACTCCCACGGGAGCCTGCCGGCTCTGCGCAGTCAAGATCGAAGGCACTCGCGGCCTCGTCACCTCCTGCTCCACTCCCGTCGTCGATGGCATGTCCGTGACCGCCTTCGACGAGGAGCTCGAAGAGGCGCGCCGCTACATCCTCTCCTCCCTTCTCTCCGAGGTGAAAGTCGGCTCGGACGGCTCCCACCGCGACGAGTTCGAAGAGCTCTGCCTGCGCTACGGACTTCCGGGGTCGGACGGGAGCCGCTTCGAGCCGCTCGCGAAGGAGCCCCTGCCCCTCGATCTCTCCTCTCCCGTCCTGTCCTTCGATCCCAACCGCTGCATCATGTGCTTCCGCTGCGTCAAAGCCTGCGACGAGGTCCAAGGCAAGGCCGTCATAGGGGTCCAGGAGCGGGGATCGCGCTCGCGCATCGCCGCGGGGCAATCGCGCTGGGGCAACTCCGAGTGCGACGGCTGCGGCGAATGCGTGCAGCTTTGCCCCACGGGCGCCCTCGTCGAGAAGCCTCACCGCGCCGAGCTGAGCGCGGCCTCCTTTTTCCCGCGGCATCCGGAGCGGGTCCGCACGACCTGCATCTACTGCGGGGTGGGCTGCCAGATCGAGCTTTCGGTGCTCGAGGGCCGCGCGCTCCGGGCCGACGGGGCCGAGGGGCTCTGGCCCAACGACGGCCGCCTTTGCGTCAAGGGACGTTTCGGCAACGATTTCCTCGATCATCCCGACCGCCTCACCGAGCCACTCATGCGCGAGGGCGGCGGATTCCGCCGCGCCTCCTGGGAGGAGGCCCTCGACGCCGCGGCCCGGGGATTTCTGGCCATCAAGGAAAAGTACGGCCCCGACGCGCTCGCCGGCTACTCCTCCGCCAAGTGCAGCAACGAGGAGAACTACCTCTTCCAGAAGCTCGCTCGCATAACGTTTGGGACGAACAACCTCGACTACTGCACCCGGCTCTGTCACGCCTCGACCGTCACCGCCATGCTGCGCAGTCTCGGCGACGGCGCCGGCAGCAATTCCATCGGCGATTACGAATCGACCGACTGCGTCCTCGTGATCGGCAACAACATGGTGGAGACCCACCCGGTGACGGCCACCTACCTCAAGCGGGGAGTGAGGCGGGGCGCCCGTCTCGTCGTCGTCGATCCTCGCCGGACCCCCCTCGCCGACCTCGCCGCGGTCTGGCTCCAGCCCAGGCTCGGCACCGACGTGGCCCTGCTCAACGGGATGACTCGCATCGCGATGGAAGAACTCTGGATCGACCGGCCCTTCATCGAGGGCCGCGTATCCGGCGGAATGGAAGCCTACCGCGAGCTCGAGCGCAGGGTCTCGCCCTACACGCCCGAGCTGGTGCGCCGAATCTGCGGAGTGGATCCGGCGCCGCTGCGCGAGGCGACGCGGCTCTACGCGACCGCTCCCACCGCGATCATCGCGACGGGTATGGGGATGAGCCAGCAGACGGTGGGGACGAACAACGTCTTCGCGCTCATAAACCTGATGCTCGTGACCGGCCAGATCGGCAAGCCGCGTTCGGGCATGGCTCCGCCCCGCGGGCAGAACAACGTCCAGGGCGCCACCGACGTCGGCTGCTCGCCCATCTACTACCCCGGCTACATCCCCGCGAGCGACGAGGCCAACCGCGCGCGCGTGGCGGCGCTCTGGGGCTATCCGGCGGAAGAGCTGCCCGGGGAAAAAGGACTGACGACCGTGGAGATCGTCCGGGCCGCAGGGGAGGGCCGCGTCCGCGGGCTCTATATCATGGGCGAGAATCCCATGCACACCGACCCCAACCTGAACCACGCGGCCGAGGCCCTGGGCAGGCTCGAGCTTCTCGTCGTGCAGGACATCTTCATGACGCCCACCGCGGAAAAGGCGCATATCGTGTTCCCGGCCGCCGCCTTCGCGGAGAAGGACGGGACGATCACCAACTCGGACAGGAGGGTCCTCAGGCTGCGCCGCGCCCTGGCCTCGCCCGGTGCGGCCAGGCCCGACTCGTGGATACTGGAGGAGATAGCGCGGCGCATGGGCCGTCCCATCGGGCCGTGGAACGCGGCGCACTACCCGGATGCCTCGGCGATCTGGGACGAGCTCGCGCAGGCGGCGCCCATATTCTCGGGCATTTCCTACGGCCGCATCGAGCGAGAAGGCATACAGTGGCCCTGCCCTGCGCGCGATCACCCCGGCACGCCCACGCTTTTCCTCGAGCGATTCAATACGCCGGACGGTCTGGCGCGTCTCGTGCCCGTGGACTACGAAGAGCAGACCGAGCTCGCCGACGCCCGATATCCCTTTCTCCTGAACACGGGCCGCATTCTCTACCAGTACCACTCTTCCACGCTGAGCCTCCGCTGCCCGAGCCTCCGCGCCTTCGCGAAGGCTTCCTACGTGCTCGTCAACCCGGCCGACGCCGACAGGCTCGGCCTGGTCCAGGGCGAGCGCGTGCGCCTGAGCTCTCGGCGCGGCGAGCTGGAGACCGAGCTCAGAATCGACCCGGGCGTGAGCGCAGGGGAGCTCTTCATGCCCTTCCATTTCCCCGACGCTTTGGTGAATCGCCTGACGCGCGACGAGCTCGATCCCTCGTCGAAGATCGCTCCCTTCAAGCTGAGCGCCTGCGCTCTCGAGCGGGCACAGTAGGCCCATTTACAAAAAGTCGGGCACGAGGATACATTCGCCCCACGTTGTTCCGTTGGGAAACGCCGCAGCGGGCCGCCCCGGCCCGCCGGATCCGACGGCTCGAAAATCCCGATTCATCCAGGAGGACGCCATGAACAATCACACCGCATCGTCGGCCCTCGTGGCAGTTCGAGGGGATCGGGAAGCCGAACTTTCGACTCGCAGAGTTTGACACCATTCGGCTCGGCGCCCTGCGGCGCCGAGCCTAGCTTTTCCCCTACACATCCCGATCACCTCGCTTAAAGCGTTGCGGTCTCGTGCCTCGCCTGCTTCACGGCTCGATCCCTTCGATCGGCCGGGGGCGCGGTCGGCGTTCACCCTTCGGCTCGCTCGGGACCCCAAACTCCCGTCAGGCCGGAGCGGGGCGTGCGTCGAATTCCAGGGACCTTCGCGAAGCGGAAGTCCCGCGAACCGGACACTAAACGAGGATTATCCACCATGCCTGATGTTGATATGGATTTTGAAAGCGATCTTTCGAAAATGGCCGCCTTTGGCTTCGATGAGGGATTCCTGCGCGATTTCGCGTCCCTGGCGGAGCCGGGCGATATGCCCGCGCGGATCGTCGAGGTCCAGCGGGGCAGATTTTCCGCCCTGTGCGCCGCGGCGGCGAGTGGACTGATCGAAGTCGAGGCACTGCTCTCCGGAGCCTTCATGAACAAGGCGGAAGCCGGAGCCGATTTCCCCGCCGTTGGCGACTGGGTCGCTCTCCGCCCGGCGGACATGATGAAGGGCGGCGCAGCCAGGGGTGGGGCTTCGGGCGTTTCGGGGTCCGCGCAGATCACTGCCGTCCTGCCGCGTCGCAGCGCCTTCCTACGCAAGGCGCCCGGCGATACGGCGCGGGACAGAGTGGAGGCCCAGGTGCTCGCGGCCAACGTGGACAGCGCCTTCATCGTGATGGCCGCGGGCCGCGACTGGAATCCTCGCCGGCTGGAGCGCTACCTCGCGCTCGCAGGGGAGGCGGGCGTTCAAGCGGTCATCGTCATCACCAAGGCCGATCTGGCGGAAGATCCCGAGGCGCTGCTGAGGGAGGCAGCTTCGACGGCTAGCGGGGTCGAGCGGACGCTGGTCTGCGCTCCCGAGGGGCAGGGCCTGGAATCGCTCACCGAAAGGCTTCTGCCGGGGAGGACCATCGTCCTCCTCGGCTCCTCGGGGGCGGGCAAGTCCACCCTGCTCAACGCGCTGGCCGGCAAGGAACTCGCCGCGACCGGCGAGGTGCGGGCCGACGACGAGCGGGGCCGGCACACGACCACGCACCGCCAGCTCTACCGGCTTCCGAGCGGCGCGCTCGTCATCGATACGCCGGGACTCCGCGAGGTTCAGCTCTGGGCCGAAGAGGAATCGGTCGACGCGGTCTTCGGGGAGATCGAAGAGTACGCGGCGCTGTGCCGCTTCAGGGACTGCCGCCACGAGCGCGAGCCCGGCTGCGCCGTCAGGGAAGCCTTGGAGAGGGGCGACATCGACCTCGGGCGCTACGAGAGCTGGAGGAAGCTCAGGCGGGAGCTCGCCTACCTGGACAGCCGCACGGACCCGGCGGCGCGGAGAGCGGAAGCCGATCGCTGGAAGGCCATCAACAAAGACATGCGCGGCTACACGAAGGAGCGGCGTTCGATCGCGGGAAAATCGCGCGACTAGCGGCCTGTCCGAACGATCGGGCATCCCGTGGATCGGGCTAGGAGTCGAGCGCCGCCCCCATGCTCTCGAGGTAGCCCTCCAGGAACTCGAGGGGCTCGATCTCGCGGTTGAGTATGCGGTGGACGCCGTCCATGATCGGCAGGTCGAGCTGCCGCTCGGCCGCGATCGCGGCTATGTGCCGGCAGGCGACGGCCCCCTCGGGAAGGTAGCCGATCTCGCCCAGGCGTCCGAGCAGGTCGTCGAGGTCGCGAAAGGGCGCGAGGATGGCCTTCTGCACTATCTCGCGGCCGAAGCGCCGGTTGCGCCCGTGGACCGAGCGGCAGGTGACGTCGAGGTCTCCGACGCCCGCGATGGAGGTGAAGGTCTCGGGGTGGGTCGCGCCGAGGGCCTTGCCCAGAATCTGCATTTCGTTGAGACCTGCGGCGAGGAGGAGGGACTCGGTGTTGTCGCCGAACTCGGAGTGGGCCCGGCCCCCCTCGCCGGCCAGGGCGTCCAGCATGCCGAAGGCGATGGCCACCACGTTCTTGGCGGCCGCGCAGACCTGCACGCCCGTGGTATCGAGGGAGGGGAACACGAGCACGCGACTGCCACGGAAAAGCTCCCGCACGCGGATCGCATTGCGCCCGTTGCGGCTCGCCGCCGCGAGGCCCGTTATGCGGCCGCGCGACACCTCCTCGGCGTGGCTCGGCCCCGAGAGGTAGACGGTCCTGTCGCGATACGCGCCGGGCAGGCGATCCTCCAGAGTGTCGAGGATGAGGCGGGGAAGGCGCGGATCGGCGATGAAGCCCTTCGTGACCACGACGACGAGCGACTCGCCCTCCATGAGATTGGGCGCGCTCAGTATTCGCCGCACGATACCCATGAGGTAGGGCGAGGGTACGGCGAGGAAGAGGACGTCCTTGCCCGAGGCCGCGGTCAGGGGGTCGGTCTCGGGCCGGAGCCCGGGAGGGAGCGCCACGCCGGGCAGGTAGAGGGCGTTCTCCCCGGTCTCCGCGATGCCTTTCGCGAGCTCGCTCTCGAGGCACCAGAGGGTGACCTCGTGCCCGCACTCGGCCAGCACCTTGGCCAGGGCCGTGCCCCAGGCGCCGGCCCCGATCACGCCTATGCGCTCCGACACGACGAAAACCCTCCCGCACCCGGAGCGCGATCATATCCAGGCATCGTTGCCGTCCTTCCATTCGTGGATTTCCGCCTCCCCGAAGAAGAGCGCGATCTCCCGTTCGGCGCTCTCTTCCGAATCGGAGGCGTGTATGACATTGAGATTCGTATGATCCGCGTAGTCGCCGCGGATGGTGCCGGGCAGGGCCTCCTCGGTCCTGGTCGCACCGCAGAGTCTACGGAGGGCGGACACCGCCCCTTCGCCCTCGACGACCATGGCCACGACGGGACCCGAGCAGATGTAGTCCACGAGCTCTTCGTAAAAGTCCCTGCCGCGATGTTCGGCGTATTGCTTCTCGGCGAGCTCGCGGCTGACCCTCGTCAGTTTGAGGGCTACGATCCGCAGGCCCTTGCGTTCGATGCGCGAGAGCACTTCGCCCGCGAGGCGCCGCTGGACGACGCCGGGCTTGAGCATGGAAAAACTGCGTTCTACGGCCATGGTTCCTCCCGCTTCCTCAGACTAGCACGCGGGGAAGCCTCGCTTCCAGCGTTGCGCCGGCCGGGCTCGGCCTTCGCCTTGTCGCTCGGTAACGCTTGGTAGTATTCTGCAGTCGATGGCTCCCATCAGGCTCGGCGTGGATATCGGCTCGACGACGGTCAAACTCGCGGCCCTCGACGAAGGCGGCCGGCTCCTGCACGGCACCTACGAGCGGCATCGCTCGGACATCGGCTCCACATTGACGCGCATGCTCGACGACGCCGCCCGGGCGCTCGGGGGGGGCCTCGAGTTCGAGGCGGCGGTCACCGGCTCGGCGGGCATGGGCGTGGCCTCGCGCCTGGGCTTCCCCTTCGTCCAGGAGGTGGTGGCTTGCGCCCGGGCGGTCGAAAGCTACCTGCCCGGCACCGATGTCGCCGTGGAGCTGGGCGGCGAAGACGCCAAGATCACCTACTTCGGCGAACAGCTCGACCAGCGCATGAACGGCAGCTGCGCCGGGGGCACCGGGGCCTTCATCGACCAGATGGCCGTGCTCCTCGGCGTCGATGCCGCCGGCATCGACGAGTTGGCCGCCCGCGCCCGGACCGTGTACCCCATCGCGGCGCGCTGCGGCGTCTTCGCCAAGGCGGACATCCAGCCCCTCATCAACGAGGGCGCGCGAGCCGAAGACATAGCCGCCTCCGTGCTCCAGGCCGTCGTCAACCAGACCATATCGGGCCTCGCCTGCGGCCGGCCCATACGTGGGCGCGTGGCCTTCCTCGGGGGGCCGCTCCACTTCCTCCCCGAGCTCAGAAAGCGCTTCGCCGAGACCCTCAAACTCGCGAGCGACGAGATGCTCGTGCCGGCCGACGGGCGGCTCTTCGTGGCGCTCGGGGCCGCCCTCTGCGCCAGGGAGGAAAACGCCTCGCGCGTTCCCATGGCAGGCGCCCTCGCCGGCGCCCGAGAGCGACCACCGACGCTCGACGCTCTCGCGGGCATGGCCCGCGAGTCGCGCCCCGCCGCCGGCGACGAGCAGAGGCTGCCGCCCCTCTTCGCCGACGAGACCGCCAGGAAGGACTTTCGGGAGCGCCACGCGGCTGCGGCCCTGCCCCGCCTCGCCGAGGGCGAGACGCCCGAAGGGCCCCTCTTCCTGGGCCTCGACGCGGGTTCGACCACCTCCAAGCTCGTCCTCGTCGACGCGGACGGAAGGCTCGTCCATTCCTTCTATGCGCCGAACGGCGGCCACCCCCTGACCGTCCTCGTCGACGCATTGCGCGAAACATACAGGCTCCTGCCCGCCGGGGCCGCGATAGGCCGCGCCTGCGCGACGGGCTACGGCGAGGGCCTCGTGAGGGCCGCGCTGGGCGCGGACGAGGGCGAGGTCGAGACGGTGGCCCACTGCCTGGCCGCCGAGCGCCTCCTGCCCGGCGTCGACGCCGTGCTCGACATAGGCGGCCAGGACATGAAGTTCCTCCGGGTCAAGGAAGGCGTCATCTCCTCGGTCGTGCTCAACGAGGCCTGCTCCTCGGGCTGCGGTTCCTTCCTCGAAACCTTCGCAAGCTCCCTGGACTTCGGGCCCGAAGACTTCGCCCGCGTCGCCCTCGATTCGCCGGCGCCCGTGGACCTGGGCAGCCGCTGCACCGTCTTCATGAACTCGAGGGTCAAGCAGGCGCAGAAGGAGGGGGCGAGCCCGGCCGACATCTCGGCCGGCCTGGCCTACTCGGTCATCCGCAACGCCCTGCAGAAGGTCATCAGGCTCCGCGATCCCCGCTCGGTGGGCGCCAAAGTGGTAGTCCAGGGCGGCACCTTCGCGAGCGACGCCGTCCTGCGCGCCTTCGAGCTCGTCTCGGGCATCGAGCCCGTGCGGCCCGCGGAGACGGGCCTCATGGGAGCCTACGGCGCCGCCCTCATCGCCCGTGCGCGCTGGCGCGAAGGCGGCGTTTCCTCCCTGCTCGGGCTCCGCGAGCTCGAGGGTTTCGCTTATCGCTCCGAGCCTCGCCGATGCCCGGGCTGCGCCAACGCCTGCCTCCTCACCGTGACCCGTTTCGGCGCTCCGGGCGAGGAGACTGCCCGCGCCCACGTCACGGGCAACCGCTGCGAGCGGGGCGAGCTTCTGGCTCTCTCCGGCGACCGTCCCGCCCCGGCCGCGAAAATCGCCGGCGCCGGGAGGCGGGATGCCGGTCGGGCCGCAGCCCCGACCGCCCCCCCCGATCTCTACGCCTGGAAGTACGAGCGCCTTTTCCGCTACCGCCCGCTCGAACGCGGCCGCGAGGGCCGGGGCTCGGTGGGCATCCCCCGCGTCCTCAACCTCTACGAGAACTATCCCTTCTGGTTCACTCTCTTCACCGGGCTCGGATTCCGCGTCGAGCTCTCGCCGCGCTCCTCCAAGACCGTCTACGAAAAGGGCATGGATACCATCCCCTCGGAGTCGGCCTGCTATCCCGCCAAGCTCGCCCACGGGCACGCGGTCTCGCTCGCCGAGCGGGGGCTCGGCTTCGTCTTCTATCCCTGCGTCCCGCGCGAAGAACGCTTCGTCGAGGGCTCGGACAACAGCTTCAACTGCCCCATCGTGACCTCCTATCCGGAGGTTATGCGCAACAATGTCGAGGCCTTCCGCGACGGCAGTCTCCGCTACCTCGATCCCTTCCTTCCCATCGCGGATCCCGCGGCCATGCGCGCCCGGGTCGCCGAGGAGCTCGCCCCCTTCGGCGTCGGGCCCGAGGAGGCCGGGGCCGCCCTCGAGGCCGCCTACGCCGAACAGGAAGCCTTCCGCGCCGAGCTCAGGGCCCAGGGCGAAGCCGCGATCGCCTGGGTGGAGAGAACGGGGGGACACGGCATCGTGCTCGCGGGCAGGCCCTACCACATCGATCCCGAGATCCACCACGGCATACCCTCGCTCGTGGCGGGTCTGGGCATGGCGGTCCTGAGCGAGGACTCGATAGCTCACCTCGGCCGCGTCGAGCGCAAGCTGCGCGTCGTGGACCAGTGGGCCTATCACTCAAGACTCTACGCCGCGGCCTCCTTCGTCTCCCGCCGCGACGATCTCGATCTCGTCCAGCTCGTGTCCTTCGGCTGCGGTCTCGACGCGGTCACCGCCGACCAGGTCGAGGAGATACTCTCGCGCACGGGCAAGATCTACACCGGCATCAAGATCGACGAGCATGCCAACCTCGGCGCCGCGCGCATCAGGCTGCGCTCTCTCCTCGCCGCCGTGGAGGAGCGCCGTGCCGCGTCCGTCAGGGCCCACGAGCCCGAGCCGCTCCGGCCGCGCCCCCTCTTCACCGAAGAGATGCGCCGCGAGTACACCATTCTCGCTCCCCAGATGTCGCCGATCCACTTCCGGATCATCGAGGCGGCCTTCCGACACTCGGGCTACAATCTGGACATCCTGCCCGTCGCGGGAGCGGCCGCCCTCGACGAAGGCCTGCGCTCGGTCAACAACGACGCCTGCTACCCCTCGATCCTCGTCGCCGGCCAGCTCATCGAAGCCCTCACCTCGGGGCGCTACGATCCCGACCGCACCGCCCTCCTCATATCCCAGACGGGCGGAGGCTGCAGGGCCTCGAACTACATCGCCTTCATCCGCAAGGCCCTGGCCGACGCAGGGCTGGAGCGCGTACCCGTGATCTCGCTGAGCGCCGCGTCGCTCGAACGCAACCCCGGCTTCCGCCCCACCCTGCCCTTCCTGCTGCGGGGACTGGAGGCCCTCGTCTACGGCGACGCCCTCATGCGCCTCCTGTATCGCACGCGCCCCTACGAGGCGGTGCCGGGCTCCGCCCGGGCCCTGGTCGACGCCTGGACCGAGCGCTGCAGGGCGAGCCTCGATCACACGTCGTTCCTACGCTTCGCCCGCAACCTCCGGGCCATCGTCCGCGATTTCGACGGCCTCGCGCTGCGCGAGGAGCCGAGGCGGCCGCGCATAGGCGTCGTGGGCGAGATACTCGTCAAATTCCACCCCGACGCAAACGGGCACATCGTCGAAACCATAGAGGCCGAGGGCGGCGAGGCAGTCGTTCCCGATCTTTTCGACTTCCTTCTCTACTCGACCTACAACGGCATCTTCCGCCGCAGCAAACTCGGCGGGAGCCTCAAGGGCGAGGCGCTCGCGCGGCTGGGCATAGCCCTCCTGGAGCTGGTCCGCTCTCCCCTCTCGCGCGCCCTGCGCCGCAGCCGCCGCTTCGAGGCGCCGCCTTCGATCCACGAACTGGCGGCCGGCGTCGACGGCATCGTGCAGCTGGGCAACGCCACGGGCGAAGGCTGGTTCCTCACCGCGGAGATGGTCGAGCTCATCCACTCCGGCTCCTCGGGCGTCGTGTGCCTCCAGCCCTTCGCCTGCCTGCCCAACCACGTCACGGGCAAGGGCATGCTCAAGGAATTGAGGCGCCGCCATCCCGGCGTCCCGGTCGCGGCCATCGACTTCGACCCCGGCGCCTCCGAGGTCAACCAGCTCAACCGCCTCAAGCTCCTCATGGCCAACGCCCGCCGCGGAAGCCGTCCCTCGCCGGTGCCGGTCGAAGCTCCGGAGGCCGGGATCGGAGAGCCGAGGATGGCCGGGGCGGAGGCCGCCGAAATCACGGTCGAGGGCGCGGCCTCGGGCTCCTCCGGCGCCGACGAGGAGACGGCCTAGCGCGCCGCATGACGGACACGCTCGGCCAGAGGAGTCCCCTCCAGGTTGAGTATGAGCCTTCGATCGAGAGTGACGAGAATGTCGTCGTTCTCCGCGGCGGCAAGGACATGGATCATATCGTAGGGACGGGTCTGCGTCCTAAGCGAGACCTCCAAGGCGTCGCCGACGAGATGGCCGGTCGGAACGATGGGCATACCGATCGCATCCCAGGCCTTCCACAATTCCATCCCGAGCTCCGGCGTACAGCGTTTCTTTCGAACCAGACTCACTACTGCGTTGGCCAGTTCGAGGGGGAGAATGTCCGTCTGCAGGGATCGCTCATCGACGAGTAGAGGCTCCAAGGATTCCCAACCCTCCTCACGGATCAGGTAGGCGACCACGATCCCCGTGTCGAGGATCAAAACCTTCCATCCCGGACTTCATCCATGATTTCCTGAGCGGAGGCGCCACCGGGATTCGGTGTCACGCGTACGGAGAGCGCGCGGATATTCGCCAACAGGGCTTCGCGGGCGAGCGGGGGGCGTGCGGCCCGCTCCAAAATCGAAAGCACCTCGCCTTGGAGCGACCGCCTTTCCTTTTTTGCGCGTGCGCGCAGGGCATCCATGAGAGCCTCGTCGACATTCCTGATGAGCAATTGCGCCATAGGTTGCCTCCACGGAAAAGATAGCATTTTGATAGCAACAAGACAACATTTGAGAAAGAGGAATTCTTAGGGGCGCGTCTGGATGCCATAGCAGCCGACTCAGGCTACAACAAGAGCCTCATAGGCCAGTACTTCGGAAACAAGCTGGGCCTCTACACGGACGTGCTGAAGCGGGCGGACAGGGAGGTGGACGTCATGCTCGCACAGGCGGTAGGGCCTCTGCTAGCGGACGAGACCGCCGTTTCCGATGCACATGGCTTCAGGACCTACCTCGAGTCCACGGTCGGGGCCTTCTTCGACTATCTGCTCGGGCATCCGCGCCTAGTCCGGATTCCCACCTGGGAAATGGCCGGCGGCTGGAAGATATTCGCCGAGATAGCCGAAGGCTTTCCGAGCGAAAACGGCGAGCGCTTCGAGGCGCTTTTTCGCGAGGCTTGGGACGCCGGACTGCTCCGATTTCCGGCCCACGATCCAATTTTCGATGCTCGTGCAGGTATGCATGGGCCCTCTCTCTTTTTCCCCCGTATACCGACTGCTCCTGCCGAACGAGGACCCTTCTTCCGCCGCGTTCATCGTGCAGGAGCGAAAGTACCTCGTCGATTTCATCGTTTCCGGAATGCTCACTGACTCGGCAATTGGAAAGCTGTCATCGCATCGAAAAAAGGCTTAGCCCTGCGGCCCTTTTTCGATGCTCACGTCAACTGCTTTATTGCCGGGTCAGTAAAGATCCGGAAGAAAGCCGAGCGGCGAGTTTTTGAGGAGGAAGCCGTGGATATGCGGACGATCATGAAACTTCTCGCGGAGCGCCGGCGGCCGCGAAAGCAGGAGCGCTGGACCCGCCCGCAGCTCGATGCTTACCGGGAGCGCTCGCTGCGTCTCCTGCGCGACTACGTCTACGCCCATTCGCCCTTCTACCGGGAGTTCCACAAGGGACTCCATTCGGCTCCGCTGCAGGAGCTCCCGGTGTTGACCAAGGCCATGGTGATGGAAAGATTCGACGACTTGGTGACGGATCGGGCGATCCGTCTTCGGGACGTGCAGGCGCACATGGCGGGCGGGAAGGGAGAGGAACGCTTCCGCGGTCGCTATCTCGTCACCTCGACCTCGGGCAGCAGCGGCCGCCCCGGACTGTTCCTGGCCGATCGGGATGAATGGATCGCCACCCTGGCCGCGGCTCTCCGCATATTCGAATGGGCGGGCGTCGAACTGAGGCTCGGCCACAGAGTCAGAATGGCGCAGATCACCTCGACGAGCCCTTTCCACATGTCTGCCCAGGGCGGAAAGACCATGGGGAACCGGTGGATGCCCATGCTCCTCCTTTCGGCCGGCGAGCCGGTCGCGGGCCTCGTCGAGCGCCTCAACGCCTGGCGGCCCGAGATACTCATAGCCTATGCCTCGATGATCCGCATCCTGGCCGAGGAGCAGCTCGCCGGCCGCCTCGGGATCGCGCCGTGCAGCGTGCTGAGCGGTTCCGAGGTCCCGACGCAGGAGACACGGCGCCGCGCCGTCCAGGCCTGGGGGAAGGTGGTTTTCAACGAATACGGCACCACCGATTGCGGAGGCATCGCCGCCGAGTGCGACCGGCATACGGGAATGCATTTGCAGGAGGATCTCGCCATCGTCGAAGTGGTCGACCGACAAAATCGGCCGGTGTCGGCGGGCGTCTACGGTGACAAGCTGCTGGTCACGGTTCTCGGGAACTTCACCCAGCCCCTGATCCGCTACGAGCTCGACGACAGCGTGCGCCTCTCCGCGCTCGAACGGTGTCCCTGCGGCCGCCCTTCCGGACTCATCGACGGGATCCAGGGACGCGTCCACGAGATTCCATCCTTTCCCGGAGCGGCGGGCGGAACCGTGAACGTCCACCCGATCGTCTTCCACGAGATCGCGGACGCCCTGCCGGTGAGCGGCTGGCAGGTGGTGCAGGAGGTCGAGGGATTGCGGATACTGTTGAGCGGCGTGCACGGCGCCCTCGACAAGGAGGCTCTCGCCGACGCCGTGAGGCGGGCTTTGGCCCGGCAGGGGGCGGCGGTCCCCCGCGTAGAGGTGATGGAGGTAGCGTCGATTCCGCAGACGATGTCGGGCAAGACGCCTCTGGTCAAGTCGAATCTGGCCTCGGATCCTCCGCCCATCGTAGACCTTCCGGTTACTTGACGGCCATCGCGGCGTAGAGCAGCGAGCTCCATCTCCTGATCGCGATGTTCGCGAATCCGACGCCGTCGGGAAGGCCCAAGGATGCCTCCGTGGACAGGATCGCTCGGAGGTTCTTCCGCCCATGCTCGAGACGCCTGCGCTCGATGAGGGCGATCGCTTAGGGCTGGATATCCACCGCGAAGACTTCTCCTCCGCTGCCGACCATCTCGGACGCATGAATTTAAAAGTAACCTGAACCGGCTCCGGCATCGATGACTACGTCGCCCGCGACGACGCCGAGGCGCTTCAGAGTCCTCTTCGGGGGCATCGACAGCCGCCTGAGGGGGTTGTCCAGATGCCCCAGCTGCTCGGGATCGAAACGGTGCGGCATGCTAGACCTGCCCCGCATCGTCTTCGCGCAGACGCTTCCACATCTGGCGCTGCTTCCAGTGACTCTGCGCCGCGCGACGCCCGTGTCCCATTTCCGAATAGTTCATTTCGCACCTCCGATGCAGAGGACGCTTCAGTCCTCCATATAACGACGATCGGGGCGGGGTTTTCGTGCATTCCATGGAAGCGATATTTTATCGGCGGCAATCGGGGTTCAGTAGATTAATCTTGGACTCCAGACTAGAGCGCCTACGGAATCCGCCAGATGTCGAGGACACCGCTCGTCAGATGCGGGTTGGCGTCCCCCTCGGGGAGGGCGATGCGTCCGTCGATGACGATCGGCGGATTGTCGCCCGAGGAACATGAGAACTTCATCGAATCGTCGATCAATCTCACTCGAGGAATTCCGCGGTCCGCGGACATGATCGCTTCCGGGATAGATTGACGCCAGCATATTTTCGAGTCATATTCATATGCATGAGAACTACATTGATATTGTCGGACGATCTCGTGGCGGACGCGCGCGAGGCGTCCGGCCTCGAGAGGATCAGCGATGTGGTCCGCGAGGGACTGCGCGCCCTGATAGAGCGAGAAGCTCGGAAGGAGCTCGCCGCGATGGGCGGCAGCGATCCCAAGGCGAAGGTTGCGCCGCGGCGAAGGCTTCCGCCCTCGGTCGCCGCGAGGTCCCGCGGTAGATGACTCTCGTCGATACGAGCGTCTGGATAGATCACCTTCACCAGCGCGATCCGCGGCTCGCCCGGCTCCTGAGCGAGAATGCCGTACTTATGCACCCCTGGGTGCGCGGCGAATTGGCCCTCGGCACGCTCTCGGGAAGGGAAAGGTTCCTGAGGCTGCTGGATTATCTGCCTGACGTCCGTCCCGCAGGAGACGAGAACGTGTTCGATTTCATCGAATCGACGGGCATCTATGGCCGCGGCATAGGCTGGGTCGATGCCGGCCTTCTCGCTTCCTGCCTCGCCCGGCCTTGTAGATTCTGGACTCGAGATAAGCGTCTCGCGGTAGTGGCCGCCGAACTCGGAATAGCCGAGTGAGGCAGGACTTCTCTAAATCAAGCATAGAAGGTCGGAACCATTGCGATATGCTCCCGCTCACGGACGATTCGAAAGCCGAGAGACTCCAAGGTCTTTAGTACCTTTTGCTGAATCGAATCGCCGACTGTAGGTCCGTGAGCACTCCATCGTAGCTGTCGCCCTCGCCGACCACGACACCCTCAATGCTTTGCCCCGCACAAACCGACAGGGGCCCTCCGCGTCGATGCGGGGATGCTATACTCCGTTCCCGAAGGCTATACTTCCGGGATGGAAATGAGGGCGCCTGTCGGCGCAAAGTCGGCGTCGGGTGAAGGTCCCGCGATGGAGAAAAGATGATGGGGAAACCAAAGAAGAACAGCGGGCACGCCGAGTTGGATCGGCTCGTCGAGGAGATCACGACGGACGCCTACGGCGAGGATGAATGCTGCGTGGCGTTCCAGACTGTGCTGGAGGATGAACTGGGAAAGGGCTGTGACGCCAAGGTCATGGGCGAGGACGTGACGGTCGCCGGCTGGAGATACGTCGGGAATGAACGGCGAGGTGTGACGGCGAAGATCAGGAAGCGGGATGGGAAGGCTTTTGAGGTTGCGGCATGAGGTGCATGCACGGGTATGGCTTGGGGTTGTGGAGGTTGCGAAGATTCCAGGAGGCGGAAGAGGTGTTCCGGCGGATGCTGCTCTTGAATCCGATGGATAACCAGGGCGTGCGGTTCCTGATCGACGATGTGAGGAAGAAGAGGCCGTGGCGAGAGGACATGGGGTGAGAACCGGATCAGGCCGTAGGTGTGCGGATTGTGCCCTGCATCAATCGCGAGCAGTCCCGGGAAGAGGCGTCCCCAACATAAAACGCCATACATCGCCCTGAAAATGTCGGGATCGTCCGCAAGTTTGATGAGAAGCCGATTCGCAGGATCGGGCGCACCACCCAAAGTAATCGACGCAGGGTATGGATCGTTCGGCATGAAGTTACCAACCATGGTCCTTGTCGCCGCCATCCATAGCGGCAACCTGGTATATCGGAAAGATCTCGCCGTTTCAGCCGTGCTTCAGGACTTGAAGTCCTTCGACGCCACCGTGCCGGGCAAGACAATTCCCGATGCCTTTGGGGGGGGTCAGGTAATGCTGTCCGGGACGCCGCGCGCAAGGAGAAGACATGAAGACTATTGGACTGATCGGCGGAATGAGCTGGGAGTCGACCGTGCCGTACTATGCACTCATCAATCGCGAGACCAATCGCATGTTGGGGAAGAACCATTCGGCGAAAATCGTTCTATATTCGTTCGATTTCGAAACGATCGAAGAAATGCAGTACGACGGCCGATGGGACGAGCTGCGACGTCTGATAGTGGAAGCCGGCACGAAGCTGAAAAACGCCGGGGCCGATTTCGCGGTCCTGTGCACGAATACGATGCACAAGGTCGCGGGCGATTTTGAAACCCAAGCCGGAATACCGCTGCTGCATATAGCCCAGGCGGTCGGCGAAAAGGTCCGCGAGAAGGGAGTTGAGCGGGTCGGTTTGCTGGGTACGAAATTCACGATGGAGGAGAATTTCTACCGGCAAATTCTCGAAGACGAGTTTCGGCTCAAGGTCCTGATCCCCGGCGAGCAAGATCGAAAAATCGTCAACTCCATAATCTATGAGGAATTGGTCAAGGGAATCGTCAGAGAAGAATCCAAAAAGGAGTATGTGCGGATCATGGAAAGCATGAAAGGCACCGGAGCGGAGGCGATCATCTTAGGTTGCACTGAAATAGGCCTGCTCATAAAGAATTTCGACATACCGATTTTCGATTCGGCGGAGATTCACGCTCGGCAAGCCGTGATGATGAGCCTTGCCCAATAGAGGTACATCCAATCTTGTTCCACAGGCTCCACGAGCTCACTCCCTTGTAGCTCTGCCCTAACGATAGTATTCGGGCGCGGAGCCGCCGTACTCCCAGTGCTCGGGCGAGCGCCAGAGGCTCGAGAGCAGGAGTTCGCGGATGTAGATGAGCTCCTTGGGCAGCCGATCGTAGAGCTTCATGAAGAGTTCCTCGTGCGAGAGGATCTCTCCAACCCATTGCTGGCGATCCACGGCCATGAGCTCGTTGAACCGGTCCTCGGTAAACTCAGGCAGCCCATCCCAGCAGAGGTCCTCGTAGCGCGGCATCCATCCCAGAGGGCTCTCGGTGGCTTTGGCATGGTTGTTGGCCCGCTCGACGATCCATTTGAGCACGCGGATATTCTCGCCGAAGCCCGGCCAGATGTAGCGGCCCTCCTTGTCCTTGCGGAACCAGTTCACTCCGAAGATGCGGGGCGGATTGCTGATCCTCCGGCCGAAGCGGAGCCAGTTGTTGAAGTAGGCCGCCATGTGATAGCCGCAGAAGGGCAGCATGGCGAAGGGGTCGCGGCGCACCACTCCCACGGCGCTCGTGGAGGCGGCCGTCGTCTCGGAGCCCAGGGTCGCCGCGAGGTACACACCGTAGATCCAGTTGAAGGATTGGTAGACGAGGGGATAGACCACGGAGCGACGCCCTCCGAACACGAAGGCTTTGATGGGGACGCCCTCGGGATTCTCCCATTCGGGGTCGATGGAGGGGCACTGCCGGGCCGGCGCCGTGAAGCGCGCGTTCGGATGGGCCGCTGGAGTTCCGATCGACGGGGTCCAGGCCTTGCCTCGCCAGTCCGTGAGCCCGGCCGGGGGCTCGTTGGTCATGCCTTCCCACCACACATCGCCGTCGGCCGTCAATGCGGCATTCGTGAAAATGGTGTCGGCGCGGATGGTGGCCATGGCGTTCGGGTTGGATCTCTCGGAAGTGCCCGGCGCCACCCCGAAGTAGCCGGCCTCGGGATTGATCGCGCGGACGCGGCCCTCGGCATCGGGTCGGATCCAGGCGATGTCGTCCCCGACCGTGGTGACCTTCCAGCCCGCAAAGGACTCGGGAGGGATGAGCATGGCGAAATTGGTCTTCCCGCAGGCGCTGGGGAAGGCTGCCGCGACGTAGGTTTTTTCACCCTCCGGCGACTCGACCCCCATGATGAGCATGTGCTCCGCGAGCCAGCCCTGCTCCCTGGCCACGATCGAAGCAATGCGCAACGCGAGGGACTTCTTTCCAAGGAGCGCGTTGCCTCCATAGCCCGAGCCGTAGGACCAGATCTCCTTCTCCTCCGGGAAGTGGACGATGTATTTGTTCGTAGTATTGCAGGGCCAGGGGACATCCGGCCGGCCTTCCTCGAGGGGAGCTCCGACGGAATGGACGCAGGGCACGAACTCGCCTTCCTCGCCGAGGGCCTCGATCACGGCGCGCCCCATGCGCGTCATGATGCGCATGTTGACCACGACGTAGGGGGAATCCGTCAGCTCGACGCCGACGATGGAGAAGCTCGAGCCGATGGGTCCCATGCAGAAGGGCACCACGTAGAGCGTGCGGCCGCGCATGCAGCCGTCGAAGAGACCCCGCAGGATCGCGCGCATCTCCTTGGGGTCCATCCAGTTGTTGGTGGGGCCGGTCTCGACCCGCCGTCGCGAGCAGATGAAGGTGCGGTCCTCGACGCGGGCGACGTCGCCCGGGTCGGAGCGCGCCAGAAAACTGTTCGGCCTGAGCTCGGGATTCAGCCGTATGAAGGTGCCCGAGTGGACAAGCTGGTCGCACAGCGACCTCTGCTCCTCCTCCGAACCATCGCACCAATGAACGGCGCTTGGCTTGCAGAGGGATTCGATCTGGTCCACCCAGGCGGCGAGTCTGGTGTTCCGCAGGTAGGAAGGCTTGTCCATGTTCCTCCTCCGCCCCGGCTCTTCGCGGGACTACTCGATTATCCGAGATTTCCCATTGGGTTCGTGTATCCGGTTCATAATAGCCGATATTTCCGATCTGACTAGCACGAATCGCACGTCATAGCGGACTCCCGATCGATCAGAGTTTGCGAATCTTGACCGCCGTCCCGTACGCGCATATCTCGGTCCAGTTGCCGCCCATCTCCGAGGTATCGAAACGCATGGCGAGGACCGCATCGGCGCCCTTGGCCTGGGCCTCATCGACCATGCGACGGATCACCTCTTCGCGGCTCGCGACGAGGTTCTTCGTCATGCCTTTCAGCTCCCCTCCGACCAGGGATTTGAATCCCGCCCCGATCTGAGCCCCGATGTTCCTGCTTCGCACCGTCAGACCGAACACCTCTCCGAGGACTTCGGTGACTTCGTACCCCGGAATGTCGTTCATCGTCGAGATCAACATGATGGCTCTCCTTCGTCTTTCGGAATGGACCTGCTTCCCGTACAGTCTACCGGTTCCGGGACGGCGCCTCTACCTGTGACGGCCAAGCCGGACAGATAGGCGGAAAGGAAGCCCAGGAGGATGAGGACGATCGTAAAGATGAATGCGGTAACGAGCGGCGAGACCCCGGAAGTGAAGAGCACATCGTGCCTTGGCGATGCTCTCCTGGTTGCCTTCCAGCGGAACAAAGCTTTCGGCCTCTTCATGGAGTTTATTTCGGGGCCCGATACCTTCACTTGCGTTGCGGTCTGGTTACTCCCTTCGAGCGGCTTCACCATTTCCCGTTGCCGGTTATGGTGCGCTGTTGGTGTCGGGCGGTCGGCTCGACCTTACCTGCGCCGGACTTTACTGGCCGGCTCGCCGGGGGAAGGCTTGAAAGCTTCGATCGAGGCCGACAGAACGCAGTCGGTAAGATCCATCCCGGGCGTCCAATCGCGTATAAGGGACCTGCTTGCCCCGACGGCTTTACGCTTATGTTCTCGAATCCGGCCGACCGCAACATATGGGAGCCAATCGGCACAATTGGAAGCCGGATTCTCCAACTTCTCCATACATAGATTAACCTATCAGACACATTCTTCCGTCCCTTCGTATTGACTGACTAGCCGCTCTCTTATTATAGTAGAAGCATGGCCAGACCGAGAAGCGACGACAGACGGAGCGCGATCCTGTCGGCAGCGATCCGCGTAATCGCCTCCCAGGGGCTGGGCGCGCCGACGGCGACGATCGCGAATGAGGCAGGAGTCTCCAATGGGTCGCTATTCACCTACTTCGAGACGAAGGCCGACTTGTTGAACCATCTCTATATCGAGCTCAAGACTGAGATGGCTGCGGCTGCCCTAGACGGACTTCCGACCGAGAGCGACATCCGTCAGCAGGCGCTCCATATGTGGTCCCATTGGCTGCGCTGGGCGACGTCCTGCCCCGAGAAGCGCCGGGCGCTCGCGCATCTGGCTGTCTCGGATGACATCACGCCGGAAAGCCATCGGGCCGGGAAACAATCGATGGCCGGCATAGCCAGGCTTCTGGGAAAGAGCCGTGAAAACGGTCCGATGCGCGACGCTCCACTGGACTTCGTCTCCGCTCTGATGAGCGCGCTCGCAGACACGACCATCGACTTCATGATCCAGGATCCGGCCAACGCGGACAAACATTGCACGGCGGCGTTCGACGCCCTGTGGCGAATGGTGGCCTAATTTTTTTGTCTTATTAATTGACTGACTAGAGCCAATTTCAAAACTCGGTCAGTTTTGAAATTGGCTTCGCATTTGCTCCGGTTTCTTCGAAACCGTGCGCAAATGCCGCAATTTAAGGTAGCTTTTTCAAAAGTCGTCCGACTTTTGAAAAAGCCTCACTAGACATACAATTAAAGAGAGGAACCATGGCAAGTACTATCTTGGAGAATCGATCGGATCGCACGGCGTACATCATCACCGGCCCGACCTCCGGCATAGGCCGCTGCACGGCGTTCGAGCTGGCCAAGCACGGAGCGGTCGTTTTGGTCGGCCGGGATCCCCGAAAGCTCGAACTGGTGCGGAAGGCCATCGAGCGAAAGCGTCGGCACGCCGTTTCGGTCGTGTGCGACGTGTCGGATATGGCGAGCGTCGGGCGGCCGCCCAGATCGTCGCGCTCCATCTTCCGATAGCCGGGCTGCTCAACAACGCGGGCATCATGCAAATGCGCGCCACGAAGAACGCGCTGGGCTGGGACATGACCTTCGCGACGAACCACCTCGGACCCTTCGCCCTGACCGAGGCGCTCGTACCGCATCTAAGCGACGGGACGAACGTCGTCTTCGTCGTCTCCGCCGTGGAAGATCCCGAGCGCAAACCCGCCGTGGCCGCCGGCTTCCGGGGCGGTCGATACATTTCCGCGGAGGAGAGCGCGCGCGGCGAGTGGAAACCCGGCGGCTCCACGATGCCGGGCAGGGATGCCTACGCCACTTCGAAACAGGCCATCCTCGCCGCGGCGATGGCGTTCGCCCGTCAGACTCCGCGGCTGCACTTCTGCGCGATCGAGCCGGGCCTGAATCCTAGTACCGGTCTCGGGGGCGATCTGGGCGCCTTCGTGCGCTTTCTGCAGACATACATCATTCCGCTGCTCGTGCCGCTGCTCATGCCCTTCATAAAGATCTTGAGCACCCCGAAGCGGGCCGCTCGCGTGATCACCAAAATCCTGATCGACGCATCCGGTCGGACCGGCATCTATTACGGCGAGCACGGGCAGTCGATGCAAGGCTCCACGCTAGTACGCGACCCGAAGTTCCAGGATCGCGTCGTCGCCGAGACGCGCGCCTTGCTGTCAAAGCTTCCAACATGAATCCGACAGCAACAAAGGCGAGGTGCTCATGCGTGTCGACTATGCGTCCATCAACAAGATGGACCCGATGATGGCCCGCAGGAATCTGTTCCAACTTCCCGCCCCCTACGTCCTGGGTTTCGACTTCGGCGGCGAAGTCGTCGAGGTGGGAAGCGAAGGTGGGCTCTACGCCGATTACCGACCGCGGCTCGTGCCGTAGCGGAGTCCGTCGACGAGCAGAGCGACCATGCGTTGCGCGTGGCCGGGTCCGTCATTGTGAGCGGACATACACAGGCTCGCGACCGCCCCCAGCAGCTCGTCGGAATCGACGTCGGTGCGGACTTCGCCGGCGGCTGCCGCGGACTCGAGAAGTTTCCGAAGGGCGGGTCGGAGGCGCTGGTCGAAGTACGCGGGCAAGGTTTCGAAGGCCGGGTTCCCCGAGTGCAGGGCCGCGGCGAGCCCGCGTTTGGTGGCAACCAGGTCCGCGTATCGCCCAAGCCATCTGGCCACGGCTTCGCCCGGCTCGTACTCAGCGGCCAGGACAGGCGCCGCGTCCGCGCAGGCATCGAGCTCGTGACGGAATACGGCCGCGACGAGGTCGGCGCGCTGCGGAAAGTGCCGGTAAACGGTGCCGATGCCCACGCCGGCCTTCTCCGCGATATCTCGCACGGGAGCGTCGACTCCGGAAATCGCGAACACTTCCTTGGCCGACTGGAGCAAAACGTCGAGATTCCGTTGGGCGTCGGCGCGCGTGCGCCGCTCCGTGCGACTCCGGCTCTCCAAGCCATCACTTTGATCTTCCGGTTCGTCGCTCACCACATCCCTCGTGGAAAACGGAACAAAATATCGCCCACCTCTTGTCAAGCGGAACATCGTTCCATATATTTGACTCGGAACATAGTTCCGCTTAAGTCAAATTAGCACATCCTGGAGGCCTTGACCAGCCATCCATGGATAGAAGGAGCACTGCGATGTCGGAGAAACGCATAGCCCTGGTCACCGGGGCCAATCAAGGGGTCGGTCTACAGGTCGCAAAGGAACTCGCGGCCCACGGCCTCACGGTGCTGGTCGGCTCGCGCAATTTAGGGCGCGGCGAGGCCGCGGCCAAGCAGATCGGGCCTGACGCCATCGCGCTCCAGCTCGACGTGACGGATCGCTCTTCGATCGCCGCCGCGGCCCAGCGCATCCGCAAGGAGCTCGGCCGCCTCGATCTGCTCGTCAACAACGCGGCCATCTCCAATACGAATAAGCGGCCCGGCATATCCGTCGAGGAGTACGCTAAGTCGACCCGTCCGAGCAACGTGTCCCTCGATGAGGTGCGCACGGTGTGGGAGACCAACGTGTTCGGCGTCCTGGCCGTTTACCAGGCGATGCTGCCGCTCCTGCGTGAGTCGTCGGACGCGCGCATCGTCAACGTATCGAGCGGCGTCGGCTCGCTGACGGCGAACTCGGACCCGGCCTACGCCCAGCACCGGAATTTCGGCCCCGTCTACCCTGCGTCCAAGGCGGCTCTCAATGCCATGACGCTCGCCATGATGATCGAGCTGGAATCGACCGAGATCAAGGTCAACTTGGTCTCCCCGGCCTTCACGAAGACGAACCTCAATAACTATGCGGGCACGGAGTCTGTCGAGGATGGCTCGCGCGAGGTGGTGCGCGTCGCGCTGCTCGGCCCGGACGGCCCGACAGGGACGTTCACGCGCTGGGAAAACCAATCGATCCCGTGGTGATCAGGAGAACAACATGAAATATCGTACGCTCGGAAAAACGGGCATCAAGGTCAGCCCGTATTGCTTAGGCGCTATGATGTTTGGCGCCATGGCTAATCCCGACCACGACGACGCCATCCGGATCATCCACAAGGCTTTGGATGCGGGGATCAACTTCATCGATACCGCCGATAGGTACAGTCAGGGGGAGTCGGAGGAGATCGTCGGCAAGGCTCTCAAAGGCCGGCGCGACGACGTCGTGCTCGCCACCAAGGTGAACAACCCTATGGGCGACGACCCGAACCAGCAGGGCAATTCGCGGCGCTGGCTGATCCGCGAAGTGGAAGCATCGCTGCGCCGCCTGCAGACCGACCACATCGATCTCTACCTGATTCACCGTCCTTCGCCGGATACCGACATCGAGGAAACCCTCTCGGCTCTGACCGACCTCTTGCGCTCCGGCAAGGTGCGCGCGATCGGATCGTCGACCTTCCCCGCGTCGGAGATCGTCGAGGCGCAATGGGTCGCCCAGCGCTGTGCTCTGGCACGGTTCCGCGTCGAAGAGCCGCCCTACTCGCTCCTGAGCCGCGGCATCGAACGCGAGGTGCTGCCGGTTTGCCAGCGCTACGGGATGGGCGTCATGGTCTGGAGCCCCTTGGCAAAAGGCATGCTCACCGGCCGTTATCGCAAGGGCCAACCGCTGCCCGACAGCTTGCGCGCCAGGGTAATGCCGAAACAAATGAGCGACGAAAACCGGCTGGATGCGGTCGAAAGGCTCATCACCGTCGCGTCAGAATCGGGGATGCCTCTGACGCATCTGGCAATGGCTTTCGCGGTGGCCCACCCCGGTGTGACGTCCGCGATTCTCGGCCCGCGCACGATGGAACAGCTCGACGATCTTCTCGCGGGCGCCGAGGTGGTTCTTTCCGACGATGTTCTGGACGCGATCGACCGGATCGTCCCTCCCGGAACCGACATCGGAATCGACGCGGCCAACTACGTACCGCCGGCGCTCAGCCAACCGAGCCTGCGCCGCCGTCCTGCCGGCGAGCGAGCAGCTTCCTGACCGGATCATAAGTTCCGCCGAGCGTTTGACATCGGGCGCGAGGCGAAGACATGAAGACTATTGGACTGATCGGCGGAATGAGCTGGGAGTCGACTGTGCCGTACTATGCACTCATCAATCGCGAGACTAATCGCATAGTGGGGAAGCACCATTCGGCGAAAAGGTCCGCGAGAAGGGAATTGAGCAGGTCGGTTTGCTGGGTACGAAATTCACGATGGAGGAGAATTTCTACCGGCAAATTCTCGAAGACAAGTTTCGGCTCAAGGTCCTGATCCCCGGCGAGAAAGATCGAAATCGAGTTTGCCCAGCAAAGCCAGAGGCCCGTTTCCTGGGCCGCCGGCAGAACGCGGTGCTAGAATCCAAACCCTTGTCGGCTACCAGGGTCCTCCGGAGAGAACTGGTATACTAGTGTACGTTCCATCCTGCGCATCGTGCGGTTGGCCTCTTGCGCCCGGAAAAGGAAGCGCGCCAATAACGGGAATCGGGAAAACGCGACCATTTCGCTTGTTCTGAATTCTTTGATCAATTCAAGTTTTGGTTCAAGCTGCTTGATGTCCTGAGGATCATCAAGCCCCCATCTGTAGGTTGCACCCGTGCCCCCGACGTTCGAGCCCGCCCGTTTCACAATCCACGGATTGCAGATATCGAAAATCATCCGACCGCCCGGGAAGTGAGCCACCACCGCATTGAGGAGCGCTTTCACCTCCGTTTCGCCGAGGTAGTGCAGCACCCCCTCGGCGACAAGCAGCCCGGGCCTGTCCCGTGGGACCTCGTCCAACCAGCGCAAATCCTCCAGCGGCGCACCGATCAGGCGATAGGCACCCCGTTCGGGGAAGAGTTGGCGGCGCAATTCGATCACATCGGGGTAATCGCACTGTTCCACGCTCCAATCGCAGCGACCCGCCTATTTCCTTCGTGAAATCCGAGCAAATCTCTCAGCGGAAATTCTTCAGTGGTCGCGGAGGAATTTACCACTGAAGAATTCGGCCGGGACCACTGGAGAATGCCCCTCTGGACCAGTGGTAAATTCCTCCGCGACCACTGGTAAATTCCTCCTTGTCAACTGATCGAATTGATTCCTACTATGCTTGTAATATTAGAGCCGCAATTTGAAGATGGATTCTCCAATTTCTCCATGCACGAAACGTTTACGCACTCGCTATTGATAGCCGCGTTTCAAGAGATACTTGGCTCCGGCCTCAAACCCCTCTTTGCTCAACACGGCAAAGCCAAATGCATCAGCCAGGCGATTTGTCGCGTTGAACGCAAAACAGACTGCCAACGCATCTTCAATCTGGCTCGGAGAGACTCCGGCAGAGAGGACAGAGCGCATGTCTGCCGCACTGACTTCATGCTGGCGAGTAAGCTTTGCGATCAGAGCCAAGGTAGCCTTGAGTGACCCGGCGATGGGAGCAGTCTCCAAGTTCGAAAGCACGGCAGCGACTTTTCTTTTATCTTGGTACGCCCCGCTTGAAGTCGCTGTGTGCGCGCCGATGCAAAACTTGCTTTCATTCAGCGTTGATACGTAAGCCGCCATCAGTTCGCGGTCACCAACTGACCAGTCTGACGAGCCTCGCATCGCTTCGTGAGTGAACGCATTCATCAATTTGCCATAGAAGCTCGGCCGATAGAAACCAAGTCTTGCCGCGTCGGGGAGCGGAAAGCCCGAGACGAGACGGACAAGTCTAAATACTATCTTGGTTCCCAAAGGGTAACCGGTATCGAGGATTTTAAGGCGCATACCTGCCGCCGGCTTCGTTCATGGCTTGGTCCAGCGCCTCAAGAGCCGAGGTGTATTGACGGGAAGACTGCCCGACGGCGGCACATATGACTAGCTCGAAGACCTGGTCTTCGGTTAGGCCCACCGCTTTGACCGCACCCAAGTCTTCGTCTGTGACTCGTGCGGGCTGCATGGCTACCTTGTCGATCAGAGTGTCCAGCGGCGCTCCCAGTCCTTTGTTGTCGAACGCCGCGCGTCGCAGGCTTGCTGCGGCCCTGCCTGGGGCTTCGAGGATGTGCTCGACGAGCTCCGTATGGGCCGTGCGCTTGCCGTGTGAAATTGACATACTATAAGCATAATATGCGGACGCGTCTTTCGGCAAACTTCCATGGCAGCGGATCCGGTCGAGCAGAATGCGCGCGTGCTTGCCTTGAAATACGAGCTCGGGACGGCAGCCGAGAGCCTGTCCCTTGCCGGTGAGAGGGGCGACGAAGGCATCGAACCAATGCGCCCGCGGCTCTCCCGCCGCCTCGATGACGATCGTCCGCCCCTCTATGCGCAAGTCAACCTCGCTTTCGAGACCGCAGGCGGCTATCAAAGCCCCCGGCAGGATGACGCCCCGCGAGTTGCCGATCTTCCTCAATTGGGTATGCATATGGCATTGCCTTCAGCGAACCAGTCTAGTATACTGGTCTACAGGAGGCCCGCCGTGGATATCGGAACCTATGAGGCGAAGACTCATTTTGCCGAACTCCTGGCGGACGTGGAGGCCGGCAAGGACTTTACCATCACGAAGCGGGGAAAGCCCATCGCCAGGATCGTTCCCTATAAGGAGGGAGAGTCGAGGCGCGCGGCCATCGTGGCAACCTTGGTCGATTACCGCCATGAAAACGGGTCGACTTTCGACATCCGGGCAGCGATAAAGGAAGGCAGGCGCTAGGCGTGTTCGTCTTCGACTGCTCCTTCACCGCGGCCCTCTTTCTGCCCGACGAAGCATCCGCGGCGGTAACCGAGGTCTTCGAGCGCGTCGCGGAGGACGAGGAGATCTTCGTTCCCCAGCTCTGGTGGTACGAGATGAGCAGCGTACTATCGGTCGCCGTGAAGCGCCGACGTCTCAAGCACTCGGACGTCAGCGAGATACTCAGACTGCTCAAGGGCTATGGATTCGACACCGACGTCAGCTACGGAGAGAAATACGCCGAGCAGCTCTTCGAGCTGTCCCGGCTCTACGATATAAGCGCGTACGATTCGGCCTACATCGAGCTGGCGATCAGGAGGCATTCGACGCTCGCGACCCTCGATGCGAGGCTGATGAGGGCCTGCGAACAGGCCGGGGTCGGCCTGTTGGGCCGGGAAGGATAGGCCTACTCTTGCCTCAATCCTGCGACGATTGAGAAGCTTTCTTATGACGACTGAGAAACTTTATTGCGACGATTGAAAAACTTTTCAAACCTGATTGCAAAACTTTATAAACATGACAGGAAAACTTTGTAGCGACGACAGGAAAACTATTAAACGACGACAGGAAAAATCTCATCCGACGATTGATATTCTTAGTCGAACCAATGCGCGCGGGGATTCCCCGCCGCCTCGATGAGGATCGTCCGCCCCCGAATCCGCAAGTCGACCTCGTTTTTGGCGCTCTCCCCCTATCGCGGCCTCGACATCCTTCGTATCTTGCTGTATGAGTTCCTCGAGATATTGATTCATGGACTCTTTTGGGGCGGCCGCCTTTATCGCGATGCGACGGTGGAGGACCGGCGAGACTCGAACGGTAATCTTGCCCGAGAAAGGTTCTTCAGGCTCTATTCCATCGCGTTCGCAGTCCTCGAGGTAGGTGTCGAGCGCCCTTGTCCTGGCGGAAAACCGATCATACAACGAACCACGAGTAATATAAGCCCTCAGCATAAAAGGTCGAGTTTATGAGTCAGTTCGAGCGCATCGCCTGTATCGATAGACTCCTCCGCGAGCAGGGCTCGGTCAGGACCGCCGAGGTCGCCGAGCGCTTCGAAGTCTCAGGCCGCCAGGTCAAGCGCGACATAGAGTACCTCCGCGACCGGCTCGACGCTCCCGTCGTCTCGGCCGAGCTCCTCTCGAACCTCGAGTCCCACCTCGCCCGCGATTATCGCCCGATGTCCGAGCGCATCAGCTACGAGCTCTCCCTGGCAGAGCCATTGTCTATAGAAGATTTCACCACCGTCTGCCAGGCCATACTCCTGGGCAGGCGTCTCGACCTCGTGTACGTGGGCGCAAAGGCCCAGCGCGGCGAGCGGAGCGTCGAACCGGAACGGCTCGTCAACTACGCGGGTCGCTGGTACCTGTGGCGCGGCAGAGCTGGCACCCGAAGCAGCGTGTGGAGCGGGGAGTCGGCTGCGACGGGGAGCCCTACACGGACATAACCGTCCCCGTGGCGGATTGGACCGAGCTTTTGGGCAGGGTGCTGTCCTTCGGTTCGGCCGCGGAGGCTCTCGCTCCGCCGGAGCTCAGGAAGGCCTGGAAAGACGAGATACGGAGGATGGGGAAAAAGGCGGGGATATAGTCCATCGAGCGACGCCCCGAATGGACAGCTGGCGGCGGAGGAGATCAGGGCGGGCCTGAACCCCGAGAGAATCCTTCTTTTCGGCTCCGCCGCCCGTGGAACCGATACGGCTACGAGCGATATCGATCTCTGCCTTCTTTTCGAGACGCTGCCCGCCAGGAAGCTCGAGGTTCTGAGGAGAGCGCACAAACTGGCACGCTCCGGCCATAAGGGCGCGATAGACATAGTGGCGTATTCCCAGGAGGAATGGCTTGCCTACCTCGCGATAGGGGCAAGTTTCGAGAGCAAGCTGGAAAAGGAAGCCATCCCTCTTTGAGCATTGGATCTAAACGCTTTTTCCATCGTCGTCCGCTACCCTTCCCACGTCGTCCTCGAAGAAGCCGATGCGGAGGACGCCTTGGAGGCCGTCGAGGCTATGAAAGCTGCGATACTCAGCTCGTTGCCCGATTAGCGCGGCTCGAGGGAATCTCCCTACGGCGCTCTCACCCGATCGCGGCCTCGACATCCTTCGTATCTTGCTGTATGAGCTCCTCGAGATATTGATTCATGGACTCTTTCTTGGCGGCCGCCTTTATCGCGATGCGACGGTGGAGGACCGGCGAGACTCGAACGGTAATCTTGCCCGAGAAAGGTTTTTCAGGCTCTATTCCATCGCGTTCGCAGTCCTCTAGGTAGGTGTCGACGACATTCCGGAATGAAGACTTCAGCTCTTTGACCGAGGCCCCGCGAAACGACATGATGACGTTCGCGTTGAGCAGCGTGCCGTAAAATACCTCTGCCTCGTCGTCGTAGTCCGTCCCCCCGAGAAAGCCCTTATATGAAAGCACAGCCTTTCCCTCCTGGCTAATCGGTCGAACCGGTCTCACGCAGAAATCGTAAGGCAGATTCAATCGCTCCCTTATCCGCCTTATCATCCGGATGAGGCCGATGGAAGTACGCTCGTTTCCCATTAAGCGAAACGGAGATGGCGGATCCTTTTCTCTCGCGAACAACCCCGCCGAAGTGAACGAGAAGACTCTCTACATCCGTCCATCTGAGATTCGAGGGCCGAGGGCTACGCTTCATCGTCTCGAGAGTCTTCTCGTGCCTGCCCACGGATAAATGATGGCAAATCATGACGGCATAGTCAAGTATTGCCGACGACGCCGATAGACCCTTCCACAGTGCCCTTGCCGGGGCGGGGGACCGATCGTACAATAAGCGATAGAGAATAAGCCCCCAGCACAAAAGGTCGCCTTCCATACGTGCCCATCGTCTCGGCCGAGTTCCTCTCGAACCTCGAGTCCCACCTCGCCCGCGATTATCGCCCGGTGTCCGAGCGCATCAGCTACGAACTCTCCCTGGCAGAGCCATTGTCTGCGGGAACGCGGCGGCCCTCGCTCCGCCGGAGCTCAGGAAGGCCTGGAAAGAGGAGATATGGCGAATGTGGGAGAGCTCGGGGATATAGTCCATCGAGCGACGCCCCGAATGGACATCGGCAGTCTCTCCATGTAAGATTGAAGAATGATCCTATCATCCCGGGAGAAGGCAAAGCTGGCGGCGGCGGAAATGAACGACCTCTCAGCTGAGAGGTCGTTCGCTCGGCAAGGAAGTTTATTGTAGGAGGGCCTCATACCCTGTACCTTAAAGCTTTGTACTCAGCGAGTTACGGGGTATGAGTCCCTCCTCCGAATCAGGGCGGGACTGAACCCCGAGAGAATCCTTCTTTTCGGCTCCGCCGCCCGCGGAACCGATACGGCTACGAGCGACATCGATCTCTGCCTTCTTTTCGAGACGCTCCCCGCCAGGAAGCTCGAGGTTCTGAGGAGAGCGCACAAATTGGCACGCTCCGGCTATAAGGGTGCGATAGACATAGTGGCGTATTCCCGGGAAGAATGGCTTGCCTACCTTGCGATAGGGGCAAGTTTCGAGAGCAAGCTGGAAAAGGAAGCGATTCCTCTTTGAGCATCGACCCGGAGACTCACAATCTTCCATTCCTCCTCGACTTGGCCGCAGAACCTGTTCCATCCTTAGCCTCTTTAGATCAACTGGCATTGGATCTAAACGCTTTTTCAGTCGTCGTCCGCTATCCTTCCCACGTCGTCCTCGAAGAAGCCGATGCGAAAGACGCGTTGGGGGCCGTCGAGGATACGAAATGGAGCTGCTATGCCGACAGTGATGTTTATTAACGGTTGGAGATTCTTTTTCTATTCGAACGAAAACGATGAGCCGCCACATATCCATTGCAAAAACGGCGAGCGAGAGGCAAAATTCTGGTTGATTCCCGACTCGTTCGATATTGAAGAAGCTTTCAGTTTCCAGCTTTCTCCGGCGGATCGCCGATTTTTACGCCAAACGATTTTTACCCACTTTGACTATATTATTCATGAGTGGGAATCCTTTACGGGAGGAAAACGATGATAGCGGCAACTTCCCGCCATACGGTAGACGGCCTGAGCTTCCAAGACGAAGTATTGATTATTACCATCGATGGACAGACTTTACGTTTACCCCTTGGCCGCGTATCGCAACGGCTCATTAACGCGACGCCACACCAGAGGCAACGCTTTGAAATATCGGCTTCGGGTTACGGCATCCATTGGCCAGAGATTGACGAAGACTTATCCGTCGAAGGACTGTTGCGAACTTCGGAATCAGAAGATTGAGCGACGCCCGCCACACCTGCAGCCTCACGAGGTGGCCCTTAAAGGAGTCGATCGTGAAAAGTGGTCGTTGGTTGTCTTCGCGTTCACAGTCCTCGAGGTATAGGTATCGACGATATCCCGGAATGAAGACTTCAGCTCTTTGACCGAGGCCCCGCGAAACTACATAATGACGTTCGCGTTGAGCAGCGTGCCGTAAAATACCTCTGCCTCGTCGTCGTAGTCCGTCCCCCCGAGAAAGCCCTTATATGAAAGCATTCCCATAGACTAATGATGGGAATTGATGACGGCATAGTCAAGTATTGCCGACGGCGCCGATAGACCCTTCCACAGTGCCCTTGCCGGGGCGGGGGACCGATCGTACAATAAGAGATAACGAATAAGCCCCCAGCACAAAAGGTCGAGTTCATGAGTCAGTTCGAGCGCATCGCCTGTATCGACAGACTCCTCCGCGAGCAGGGCTCGGTCAGGACCGCCGAGGTCGCCGAGCGATTCGAAGTCTCAGGCCGCCAGGTCAAGCGCGACATAGAGTACCTCCGCGACCGGCTCGACGCTCCCATCGCCTACAGCCGCACCCGGCGCGCATACCGTTACGAACGGCCCTTCGACGAGCTCCGCTTCGCCGACGAAAAGCTCCTCTTATTCTACGTCCTCGCCCGCAGCCTCGCGGCGAACGAGCACTACGTGCCCATCGTGTCGGCCGAGCTACTGGCGAACCTCGAGTCCCACCTCGCCCGCGACTACCGCCCGGTGTCCGAGCGCATCAGCTACGAGCTCTCGCTGGCCGAGCCATTATCTATGGAAGATTTCACCACGGTCTGCCAGGCCATGCTCTTGGGGCGGCGTCTCGACCTCGTCTACGTAAATGCGAAGGCCGAACGCAGCGAGCGGAGCGTCGAACCGGAGCGGCTCGTCAACTACGCGGGTCGCTGGTACCTCGTGGCCTGGGACCTCCTGCGGGAAGACCTGCGCACCTTCCACCTCTCACGCGTCGAGAGGCTCTCCATCTCCAAAGAAAAGATCACCTCCCCTCCCCCGCCCGGGCGCGACGCCTCCTCGATCGAGGTCTTCCTCGCCGCGGGCTTCGGCATCTTCAAGGGATCGGCCACCACCGAGGCCACCATACGAATACGCGGGAGCGCGGCGGCCCTCGTGGCGCGGCAGAGCTGGCACCCGAAGCAGCGCGTGGAGCGGGGAATCGGCTGCGACGGGGAGCCCTACACGGACATAACCGTCCCCGTGGCGGATTGGACCGAGCTCTTGGGCAGGGTGCTGTCCTTCGGTTCGGCCGCGGAGGCACTCTCTCCGCCGGATTTCAGGGCGAGATGGAGGGAGGAGATCGGGATGATGGGGAAGAAGGCGGGGATATCGTAAGAGAAATCGATCGGAGGGACAGCGGGCGGCACGGGCTGCGAGTAGTATGAGGCCCTAGGCCCATTCCCGGAGGGGAGCGGAGAAGATGACCGTGGCTCAGCGCGCGCGGATACAGAGGAAGATCGACCGCTACAAGAAGGCCCTCTCGGACCAGAAGGCCAGATTCGGGGCCATCGACGACAGTCAGGGCCTGCGCTACGAGATTCCGGTCCTCCAGATGCGGCTTTTGGACCTCACGGGAGCCTTGCGCTATCATACCTGGTTTTGGAAGAACATTCCCGACGACATCGGGGATCCGCTCATGTACCTCGCCTGGACGGCGATGTTCTATCACCGCGGCGAACTCGAAAAGGCGAGAAATTGTCTGCGGTCGACCTTGTTTTCCAACCTCCACCTCATTCCCCGAGTCATCGGCAAACCCGTCGGCCCCTACGATATGTGGTACGGCTCGAACATCGAAGAGCCGCTTTGGCTCGAGGGCTATGACTTTCGCTCGCTCGAGTTCCTTACGCCCGCCTTCCTCGAGTGGCTCGCCGAGGAATACCGCAGCGACGAGATCACGAAGGACATAGCCCACTTCGTCGAGCTCAACCGAAAGTTTAAAGATGAACCAGTGGGTAAAAGCCGAACAGCTATCGTGGAGGAGATTGCGAAGATGCAGTATGGCGGAAGGGGTTCGGCTTCGTGAACGCGGCAGGTGGAGCGATATCGACGACTGTCGACGACGATCTCTCCCGCCTCTCTCGGCTCGAGGGGAGCGATCCCGGCTTCTTCGTCCTCGCCGTGCACTCCTTCATCGAAGGCTTTCTGCGGAACCTCTACACGCCGGCCTGCCAGGAGGACGACCGCTACAGTTGGTTCCTCGACTGCTATTACCATGACCTCGTCGCCGGCGCGGAGCGCTTCATTCCCGAGCTCGAACTGATCGCAAAGCTGAAGCTCCAGCGACAGCTGACCAATGGTGTCCGTCACGAGTTCGGAGCGCTGCATCCCGAAGAGGCGCGGAGCGCCGTCGAGCTTTTGCGGGCGTTCTCGCGTCTAGCGGGCTTCGAAACCTCGCCCGCAGTGGGGAAGCTCGAAGAGTGCCTGTGCCAGTGGGACGAGAAGCGCAGTCCCTACGAGCTGTGCCGCGAGCTCGCGGCGCTCGGCTTCCGCCTCCACGAGGAATCGAAGAAAAGCGCCGAGATGACCCGCCGCCTGGCCGAGTACGATGCCGCCACCAAGGCCGCCCGGGAGCTCGCCTTAGAGAAGAAGCGCCTCGAGGAGCGACTCGCAGAGCTGGAAGCCACGGCCGCGCGAAAAGACGAGCGGGTGGACAGTCTGCGCAAACAGAAGTTCGACCTCGAGGCGGAGCGGAAGGAGCTGGTTGCCCGCGTGGCCGCTCTCGCCGGCGAACAGAAGGCGAACCGCGACGCGCTCGCATCCCTCGCCCAGGTGAAGACCTACATCGACGAGCTCGCGCGGGTCAGTGTCTACACGCGCACGCGCTTCGACTACGAGCGGAGGATATCCCGCCTGAGCGAGGAGCAGAAGCGGACGGTCGACCAGATCCGCTTGGACGCCGACTTTCTCGTCAAGGGCGCCGCGGGCACGGGGAAGACTCTCGTCCTCCTCAAGGCTCTCGAGCGCTCGCTCGGGTCCGACACCCTCGGGTTCGAAGGGCCCGCGACGAGCATCCTCGTCACCTACACGAGGAGTCTCGTGAAATACGACGGCTACCTGGCCCGGATCATGTCCAAGGACGCCCGACCCGACAGGATCATGACCATGGACTCGCTCCTCTTCGAGCGGCTCGGAATGGTCGTCCCCGGAGCCCAGCTGAGTTTCGACTACCCGCGCGAGCTCGCGAAAACATTCGCCCCTCCGGGCGTACGCGCCGAAGACCTGGCACGCGAGGCCGAGGACTTCGTCTGGGCCAACCTGGTGAGCCGGACCGAGTACCTCGACGAACTCATCGACAGGGCGGGCATGAAGACCGCCCTCCGGCGGGAGGACCGCGGTCGGTACCTGGAGGCCATCGAGGCCATGGAGCACCGGATGGAGGCGGAGAAGCGGTACTCCCGCAACTACAGCCGGATCGTCTTCCTGCGCGAGGCCGCGAAACATCCCGAGAAGCTCAGGCTCGTCGACTACGCCTTCGTCGACGAGGCCCAGGACCTCGCTCCCTGCGACCTGGCGGCGGTAAAACGCTGCACGCGGCGTTGCGTCGTTCTCGCCGGAGACTCGGATCAATCCCTCTACCGGAGCGGCTTCGGCTTCAGGCGCGCGGGTATCGACATCTCAGGCAGGACCAGGATCCTGAAGACCAACTACCGCAACACGGTCCAGATCCACGAGCTCGCCGAGCGCTACCGCGCCCTGATCCCCGGCCAAGACGTCGAGAACGCGCCCGAAGCCTTCCGCGTGGGCCCGCCCCCCGAGCTCATCGAGGCGAAGACCGAGGACGAGCTCGTGGAGCTCCTGTGCGCGCGCATCGGTCTCTTCATCGGGCACCTCGGCTACGAGGCGGGCAACATCGCCGTCTTCGCGCCGCGCGAGGCCGAAGTGCAGAGACTGGAAAAGGCCTTCGCGGAGCGGGCCATCCCCGCCAAGAACATCAAAGCCGAAGACTTCGACTTCGCCAACCTCGGCCCCGTACGCCTCTCCACCCTCCACTCGGCCAAGGGCCTCGACTTTCCCGTCGTGCTCCTCTACCTCCCGCACATGCTCCCACCGGACCAGACCTGGGAGGCCGCGCTCGCCGAGTGCCTGCACCGCAATCTCATCTACGTGGCCATGACCCGCGCCCTGGACCAGCTCTCGGTCTTCTGCCTCGAAGGCTCGACGAGCAGGAGCATCGTGGCGCTCAAGGGGTGCTTTGGGGAGATGGAGGCATCGAGTGAGTAGGGGGAGTTATGCGGGAGGCAAACCTTTTGGAAAGCAGCTTGTCTCCAATCACTGCGAGTCTCGCGATTGTCGACAAGCTGTCTCCCGCGCCCACCTTTCCAAAGGGGGAGGGCCCGGGCTGCAAACATAGGGAATTACTGGAGGCATGATGAAAACTAGCCCGATACGCGATCTAGGAGCCTTTTCTCAAGTTGATCCACGATGCTCATTGAGAGTATGTTTTGGTCGTCAGCGTAAGCTGTGGATTGAAACATTGTTGATCGTAATAGTAGCCATTCTATGGAATGGCTACTATCGATTTTATAAAAGAAACTATGTAAATTCCAATTACAGGGTTCCCAATTACATATTTCAAAATGGATTAATTCATATGCCAAAGATAAAACTGGCCTTTGGGCCTATTGTTGTTCACCTAATAGGAAAAAACAACTTGCCGTTCATTGTAGATAGCAATACACTATTGCTTGGAGGTTCCACAATGAAAACGAGGAGTTTAATTCTTAGCCACTCTCATTCGCCCATATCTTACCACGAAACAATAGCGGATTTTGCCAAACAAGTAATTCGTGGGTTCAAAAATCGTTTCTATTATACCATTACGGCTCATAAATGTAACATTACAGTTAAGGTAAAAATTACTTTTAAGGGAAATACTTAGACAAAAGACAGCGCATTAATTGGGGAGTATTTATGAAAGATTCTGAGCCGATAGCGCATGTAAGGAAGAACGAGGACGGGAGTTGGGCGGAGCCGCACTGGCTCAAGAACCATCTTCTGGGTACTGCCGAGAAGGCAGGGCAATTCGCGGCGACATTCGACTCCGGGCCCTGGGGATACGCGGAAGGTATTGGCCATGACACAGGGAAGGGCACCGAAGCTTGGCAACGATACCTCTGCACAAAAAGCGGATACGATGAGGAAGCCCATCTCGAGAATAGAGCAGGGAAACAGGAGCATTCCACACCAAGCGCAAAACTGATGGAGGAGGCTCTAGGGAAAGGCATCGGGCGGATCCTTTCCTACTGCATCGCCGGCCACCACGCAGGCCTCGCGGATTGGCTCGGATCTCAAAGCGCCCTCGCCTTTAGATTGCAGAATACAAACTCCGAAGGCATTCCCAGCGAGTATCGCGAGCAAGTAGTTCTGCATCGCCCTTCCCAGCCGCCGTGGAAATTCAACACGGCGGGACTCGATATGTCGCTCTGGATCAGAATGCTCTTCTCCTGTCTTGTCGACGCGGATTTCCTGGACACAGAAGCGTATATGGACCCGACGAAACAGGTGGATAGGGGTTGCTATCTAACCTTACCGAAATTGCTCGAACGCTTCAATTTGTATATGGCCGAAAAGACTAAGACAGCGCTCAGCACGACGGATACGACTGTAAACAGGGCCCGTCAGCAAGTCCTGGCTGATTGCCGCTCGGCCGCACTTCTGGATCCCGGCCTATTCTCATTGACGGTACCAACAGGCGGGGGCAAGACTCTTTCGAGCATGGCTTTCGCCCTCGAGCATGCCGTGAAGTACGGCAAAGAGCGCGTGATCTACGTCATTCCCTATACGAGTATCATCGAACAGAACGCGGACGTGTTCCGCGAGGCTGTAGGGAAAGACCAAGTCGTCGAGCACCACTCCAATCTGGACGATGACGACTCGACGCCCAAGGCGCGATTGGCCGCAGAGAATTGGGACGCGCCCATTATCGTCACGACATCGGTGCAATTCTTCGAGTCGCTCTTCGCGGCCAAGACGAGCCGCTGCCGAAAACTGCACAATATTGCGAACAGCGTCGTAGTCCTCGACGAGGCGCAGCTGGTTCCTGTCGAGTATCTCGAACCCATTTTGGCCACGATGAAGCTGCTCTGCGAGCACTATAAGGTCAGCTTCGTCATGTGCACGGCGACACAACCGGCCTTCGAGGAACAGGATGGCTTCCCGTCCTTCCCCGGATTCGCCAAAGGAACGGTGCGCGAAATAGTCCGTGATGTGCCCAGCCTCTATCAAGGGCTAAGACGCGTCGAAGTCGAGCCACCGGCGGACTACAAGACGCCGAGGACCTGGGAAGAGCTGGGTGAGGAGATTAGGCAAGTCGATCAAGTCCTCTGTGTCGTCTCGGACAGAAGAAGTTGTCGAGAGTTGTTTAGACTCATGCCGGAAGGAAGTTACCATCTTTCAGCCCTCATGTGTCCCCAGCATCGGAGCGACGTCATCGCAAAAATCAAAGAGAGCCTGCGGAAAGGGGAGCCGATCCACGTGGTCAGCACACAGCTTGTGGAGGCAGGGGTGGACATTGATTTCCCTGTCGTCTATCGAGCCATGGCAGGCCTGGACTCGATAGCTCAGGCGGCGGGCCGTTGCAACCGCGAAGGGAAGCTGAGCAAAGAAGGAAGACTTGGTCGCGTGATTGTGTTCGTTCCGCCGCGAAAGGCCCCTGTAGGCATACTTAGGAAGGCGAGCGAGACCGCGACTCGAATGCTCGAAGGGGGGCTCGCCGACCCCATCGACCACTCGGTCTTTACGCCCTATTTCTCCGAATTGTACTGGAAGGCGAATTCTCTTGATAGCAAGGGGATCATCAAACTGCTGACCCCCGATACCGCCGAGTGTGGAATCCAGTTCCGCTCGGCGGCAGAGGCCTTCCAGTTGATAGACGACAGCATGCAACGAACCATACTCGTTCCGTACGGCGAGGGCGAGAAGCTCATCGGAGAATTGAAGGGCCTGGGGCCGGAGCGCTGGCTTCTCCGAAAACTCCAACGATATTCGGTCAACATCTACACGAACCAATTCGTCGACCTACGGGACCGTGGATCCATAGAAGAAGTGAGTCCGGGGATTTTTGTGCTGACCTGCAGCATCGAATACGACGCCGCCGTCGGCTTGCTCGTCGATGAGATGCCGAGCGATCCCGCAGCCTTCATAGGATAAGGGGAAGGAGGAAAAAGTGAAGGACTGGTGTCTCGAGGTTTGGGGTGACTACGCATGCTTCACGAGGCCCGAGATGAAGGTCGAGCGGGTGAGCTACGATGTGATAACACCCTCCGCGGCCCGTGCGATATTCGAGGCGATCCTGTGGAAGCCCGCGATCAAATGGAACGTAACGAAGATCGACGTGCTCGAACCGATCCGCTGGATATCCGTGAGGCGGAACGAGGTAGGGAAGGTGTTCAGCGGTCCAACCCAGGCCCAGCTCGACGGAACGAGCGGCGAAGCCATGGGCTTTTTCGTGGAGGACCATCGCCAGCAGCGGGCCGGGCTCTTTCTGCGCGATGTGCGCTACCGAATCCACGCCTACTTCGATTTCATTCCGCCGGAAAAGCGAAAGGCGAACCACTCTGCGAGCCCGGAGTTCTGGGCGGACAGCGAAGAGGAAGGCCTCAACGCCCGGGCCGACGAGAAAGAGGCGAAATACGCAGCGATGTTCGAACGGAGAGCGAATAAGGGCCAGTGCTTCCACAGACCCTACCTCGGCTGCAGGGAGTTCGCCTGCGACTTCCGGCTAAGCGAGACTGCGGACGAAGGCCGAAAACCCATCGACAAGACCGAGGCGCTCGGCTGGATGCTCTACGACATGAACTTCGACGACCCCCTCGATCCCAAGCCGGAGTTCTTCCGCGCGAGCCTCGATCACGGTGTCGTGAACACCGACCGGCGGACGGTGGAGGTGCGGGGATGATACTCCAGGCGCTCAAAGAGTACTACGACAGGAAGGCGGCCGATCCGGAGAGTGGTATTGCGCCGGAAGGGTGGGAGTGGAAGGATATTCCCTTCATCGTCGTGCTCGATTTAAAGGGGAATCTCAAACAGATAGAAGACACAAGGGAAGGCGAGGGCAAAAAAAAGCGCGGAAAATCGTTCTTGGTGCCACAAGGGGTGAAAAAGACCTCCGGCGTCGCGGCGAATCTTCTCTGGGATGTCGCCGGATATGTTTTCGGTATCGCGAATACCGAAGGACTCGATGACGACAAAACCCGAAAAGCCACGTTACGCGCTCCAGAGCAAAAAACGGCCTTCATCGAACGAATCAAAAACGATTTGCCTGAAACGGCCCGGACAAAGGCGGTGCTCGGATTCCTATCCGCGAGCGAACGGGAAATCCTTGAACAAATGCCAGTGTGGGAGGACATCTATCAAAATAATCCTATCGTCAGTTTTCGGTTCGAAAATGAGCGAGACCTGTTCTGCCGATCAGAAGAAGTCATCGCCGCGCTGGGTGACCAAAACGGCGAGAGACAAGCAGACGGAATCTGCCTTGTATCCGGAACAGCGGATCGGATCAGTGACCTGCACACGTCCATAAAAGGCGTTTACGGAGCACAATCCTCCGGAGCGAACATAGTCTCATTCAATCTCGATGCGTTTCGATCTTTCAGCAAAAAGCAGGGAATGAACGCACCTGTGGGCGAAACATCCATGTTCGCCTATACGACCGCCCTTAACACCCTGCTGTCGCGAGATTCCATGCAGCGCCTCCAGGTTGGCGACGCTTCAACCGTTTTCTGGTCGGCTCGCAAAACTAACTTCGAGTCAGACTTTGCGTTCTTCTTCAAAGAACCGGAAAAAGATGATCCCGATGCCTGTACGCGGCGCATCAAAAACCTATTCGAATCCCCCAAGACGGGGGCCTACCTCGAAGACTCCGGAGACGAGAAGTTCTACATCCTTGGCCTTTCCCCCAATGCCGCGCGCATTTCGGTCCGCTTCTGGCAGGTCGGCACCGTCGCCGAATTCGCAGATACGATTCGCCGGCACTTCGATGACCTCCGTATCGTCAAGCCGCCGAAGGAGGCAGAATTCTACTCCCTCTGGCGACTCTTGGTGAACATCGCAACCCAGGACAAGAGCGAGAACATCCCGCCCAATGTGGCGGGAGACTTCATGCGTTCGATCCTGGAGGGGACGCCCTATCCGCAGACTCTTCTCCAATCGGCGCTCCGCCGCATCCGCAGCGACACAGAGAGCAGGGTCAAGCCGATCCGCGCGGCTCTGATAAAGGCCTACCTCAATAGATACTTGCGCGCGCATTCCAACAAAGGAGAAAAGGAGATAGAGATGGCACTCGACACGGAACAGCCGTCAGTCGGCTATCAGCTCGGGCGGCTCTTCGCTGTTCTCGAAAAGATTCAGGAAGAAGCCAGTCCCGGCCTCAACGCCACGATCCGGGAGCGCTACTATGGCTCGGCATGCAGCTCGCCGGTGACAGTGTTTGGGACGCTCATGCGGCTCAAGAACCATCATCTGGCGAAGATCGAGAACAAGGGACGGGTCGTGAATCTTGAACGCTTGGTTGGCGAGATCGTCGGTCACTTCGATGATTTCCCGCCCCACCTCGATCTGCACGAGCAGGGGAAATTTGCCATCGGCTATTACCATCAAAGGCAAGATTTTTTCACAAAGAAAGACTAAGAGATCAACCAAACAAGAGAAGGAGTAAGAACATGGACCTGAGCAAGCGTTACGATTTCGTTCTTTTTTTCGATGTGAAAGACGGGAACCCCAACGGCGACCCCGACGCCGGCAACCTCCCCAGGGTCGATGCGGAAACCGGCAACGGACTCGTTACCGATGTGTGCCTGAAGCGGAAGGTCAGAAACTATGTTGGACTTGCAAAGAGTGAGCAGCCTCCTTACGAGATATACGTAAAAGAAAGAGCAATCCTGAACAATCAGCATGCCCGTGCATACAAGGCGCTTGGCATAGACCTGAGCGCCGATGAAGGTAAGCGAAAAGGTGGGGACAAAGTCGAAGATGCCAGAAAATGGATGTGCCAAAACTTCTACGATGTAAGAACTTTTGGTGCAGTTATGTCGACCGGCATAAACTGTGGTCAAGTGAGGGGGCCCATTCAATTGACCTTCGCTCGCTCTATTGAGCAAGTCGTCTCTTCCGAGCATAGCATTACGCGCATGGCGGTTGCGACCGAGGCGGAAGCCGAAAAGCAGGGTGGCGACAACCGCACCATGGGTCGCAAGTTTACAATTCCCTACGGGCTATATCGCACGCACGGTTTTGTTTCGGCGCCGCTCGCTAAGCAGACGGGATTCTCGCAGGAGGATCTCGATCTATTCTGGGAGGCCCTGCAGAATATGTTCGAGAATGATCGTTCTGCGGCGCGAGGACTCATGGCCTCAAGACGGCTTATCATATTCGAACACTCGTCGCTCATGGGAAACAAACCAGCCTATGAACTCTTCGACAGGGTGAAAGCGGAGCGAAATTCAGACCAGCAGAAACCAGCACGGGACTTTTCGGATTATCGGGTCACCTTGGATGACCAGGAGATCAAGCAATTCAAGACCGTCGTCCCTGTATAATGAAGAGTCATTTGCTAGAGTGACTTACGCAGTTGGAAGAAAGAGATAGGCAGGGTAGTGGTTAATCAACCGAGGAGATTGACAAAGGTCCATGCGCAGCCTGGATGATATTCTCGCTAATCCGAAACTTCGCAAGAAACATGGGTTCGATCATACTTCGACGAATATCCTCCTCAGGATACCCCGTGATGACCGAACCTCAGATCTTGTTGATCTCCTCGTTCGTAGGAATACGCGACTGGTGTACTCTGTCGCCAAACAGATCTGGAAGAAATTTAGCAACAGAGTCGGAAATGTGATTGACTACGAGGATGTCGTAGCCGCCGGTATGCAGGGTTTGGTGGTCGGTATCAACCGGTTTGATGCGCGTTATGGGAACGAGTTCTCGACGTACGCTATTCACTGGATCAGGCAGACTGCCTTGAGAGAAATCGAGAATAACATGGGGATCGCCCGAATCCCAGTACATTTCCAGGAGCGACTCCGTAGAGAGTTAGCAACTTTGAAACCAAAAAGGGATTCCCTAGCCGATTTGGTCGACCACCAGTTGCTCCATCCTGTCTCTCTCGATGCTCCAGTAGGGGAAGACCTCGATCTGATCCATTTCATTCCCTCATATTGCTCCTTCAACCAGCCGCGACTGGAAGCTTCAGAGTTGCCTGAGGCGCAGGTACTGAAAGAAGATCTTCGGAGAAGGATCGAGGAATCGCTTGCCTTGATGAAGACCCAAAGGAGTCAGGATATTCTCCGCATGCGATTCGGACTTAATGACAATGACGAGTCGTATACCCTCGAGGAAGTAGGGGAGCGATACAATTTGACCAGAGAAAGGGTTCGCCAGATCGCTCAGAAATACTTCGAAAAGGTCAAAAAACTTCGAATCTTCGATGAGGATGAACTTGCCGTCTTCAGGAGAGTCTCATGATTGAATTAGGGGCAATCGCCGAATACCTTGCCAACTTCCTTCCTCTGGCCGTACACGAGGGGCCTCCAAAGCTCTCTGTATTGGCAGGTTTCCCCGTTGATGAGCTTGAAATTGCGGGTACCTTCCTATTCTCCAAGAGATGCAAGACGTTGGCCGAGTATTTGGACGGGACGGAACGTCGTCGGATGGTGAGTGAGGCAATCACACGAGGCAATGGCAACGTGGATTGCTGGTGCACCATCGAGGACTTTCTTTTGCTTGATGCGAACGTGATCAAGGATTTCTTCGATATCAGGTTCATCAAGCTCCCTATCTACAAGAATCTATTGCCGCTGGATGTGGACCTTGGCACACCTTCCGAGGGCGCTCATGGGGAAGAGGAAGATTGTGCGACTGAGTGCCTCACGCCCGTCTTCTTCGATGACGAGATATCACGAGGGCTTGATAGCCGAATAGGACAAGTATTCCGCAATGGCGATTCCTACTGGTTCGCTATCCCTTTCCCTATCGACTGGGAGGATATAGCCATGCCATTCAAGGCACCTCTCGCTTCGGCTACGGAGATAGAAGAGGAGTTCACAATCACGGAGGATGAGGGTTCTTGGATACTGTTGTGCCGGGAATTCTGGCAGAGAATTCCCGACGGAGTCCATATAGGAATATTCATAAGCAATGAGTCACTCAAGGAATCGTATTCGCGTTTGATCCGCAACCTAAGCTCCCTCGCACGGAATGCTATCACGCAAGTTTATGAAGAAGCTCCTTCCTCCCGCAAGCATGGCTATGCCATCGAGACTGTGCTCAAAAGGTATTGGGGTGTGCCATCGTTCCGTGATTTCCTGGTCTATCACAACGTACGAGGTACAGGGGATATTAGTGTCGAGGAAGTAAGTCAGTCAGATGTTATCGATGACATCATGACCCAGGTGGATAACGCGCAAGCCGGACGCTCATATCGGGATATCTTCGTAACTGCCCCGACCGGTTCAGGCAAATCCGTAATGTTCCAGATCCCATCGATTGTCCTCCATGAGAAGGGCATGCTGACGTTGGTCATCTCGCCGCTGATCGCTCTCATGAATGACCAAGTCTATTCCCTCGTGGGGATGGGACTCGGAATAGCGGCCACGATCAATTCGAGCGTGAGTATTTCCGAAAAAGAAGTAATAATCAGCCACGTACAGTCTGGAGATGTTAGCGTTCTCTACTTGTCGCCTGAGAGCCTCCTGAGTAGATCGGACATCAAGAGCCTCATAGGGGAGAGGACCGTTGGCTTGCTTGTCGTCGACGAGGCGCATATCGTCACAACTTGGGGAAAAGCTTTCCGTCCAGATTACTGGTACTTAGGCAATTACATCCAGCGGCTTCGGAAAGAACGTCACTTTCCCATCGCCACGTTCACGGCTACGGCCATATACCGCGGGCCGGAGGATATGTATAGCGAGACCAGGGACAGTCTCGGGATGCGCGACCCGATCACCTATTTCGGCTATATCCCACGCAAGAATATCGATGTATCGTTCGAAAAGAGCCTCGGTCACGCCAGCGCCAAGACGAACGAGTACAACGATGTCAAGTTCTCCGTTTTGGCCTCGAGGCTAGAGGAGTTTAAGCGCGAAGGCAATAAGGCTCTTGTCTACTTTCCCTTCGTTTCGCTCATCAACGATTTCGATGTATTCTTGGCCAGCCATGATACCGGCCTCTCGCCCGCAGACATGGTCCAGTATCACGGTGGGATGGGACAATTCGAGAAAAAGGAAAGCTTCCAGAAGTACAAGGCAAACCTCTGTCGTATCATGCTTGCGACCAAAGCCTTCGGTATGGGCATCGACATCCCGGATATCGATGTCGTCTATCATTTTGCTCCTACCGGCAACGTATGCGACTATGTCCAGGAGATCGGTCGCGCCGCCCGAGACGAGCGAGTTCAAGGGCTCGCGAAGTTCGACTATCTGGAGAAGGACTTCTCATTCGTCAATCGCTTGCATGGCATTTCGACCATCCGGAAATCCCAGCTATTGGCAGTCATGACTAAGCTATTGGATATCGGTCGAGCGAACGACTACCGTCGCAATCTCTTGGTCTCTTCCGACGACTTCCATCTTATTTTTGACGAGGGTGGACGCTATTCGGACAAGGACAGCGACAGTCTTGACAATAAACTGAAAACAGCGCTCCTTATTATCGAAAAGGACATGGTACTGAAGCTCGGCTATTCGCCAATTCTTGCCCGGCCGCGGGCCCTCTTCACTTACGCGTACTTCAAGGGCGAGGGTGAACAGGTCGTGACTGATCTCCGTTCGGTTTTCGGAAGATGGAGTGAAGACCTGGGAGAGTGCTTCAAGGTAAACCTCAAGGCATTCTGGGAGGATCGTCATCCTAACTACTCATTCGCGAGACTGAAATATGAGTTATATAGCGACCCGCAACACTTCGGTTTCTCTCGGAAGGAGAACCTTATACCCGTCATCATCATCGATATTGCCACAGGTGGGCAGAGCGATGGCATCAGCCAGGAAGGGTTGATAGATTGTATTGTGTCATTTTGCGATGGTTACGCTCAGAGCGGAAGGTATTTCAAGATCCAGTTGCTTGAAGGCCACCTCATCGGCACATTCCCTGGACTCGGTGCAGTCAGGGGGGCACTTCTTGCCGAGACAATTCTCAATTTCCTTGATGTGTGGAATCGAAGTATTTCCTTGAATGGCGGTCGCTTCCTATCCTTTAGGGAGGATCTTGGCTACCGTATCATTGGTACTAGCTATGTTGACATCCGAGACTTTTGCCGAAGTCTCGACCTTACTGCCAACAGGCGACTGTATATGGATTCTTCGCCCATGCGGGTCTACCACCTACGAAGAATTTTCGCCGTTCTCGGACTTCTCGATGCGGCGGATTGTCTTACCTATACTGTTCAAGGCGGAGAGAATCCTGAAATATTCGTCCGCATTAACAGCTACTATCAGATCCAAAATATAGCACGCGATTTTTCGGGCTATGACAACCTGATTCTTAAGAATGTCAAAGCGAGGCACGAGAACTCGGTAAAATTCCTTGACTATCTGTTCACCCATGTGGGCGAACGAACTGATCGTTTTTGGGCCTTCATTGAATGCTACTTTCTGGGCATGCAGCCAGACCTCGAGCAGGACATCGACCAAGATCTGCCTCGGATCGAAAAGACACAAAAACCTAATGCGCGGCTCATCGCGAGACAGGATTATATGTAGGCACTATGATCAGTTTGATTATCGTTCTGGTGTTGACCGTGGGGACCATCGGGGAACCGGCGAGTATGGTGCATAAAAGACTCCACGTGGAATGAAGCTACGCGCATTGCGATACTAGAGAGGAGTGGCACATGCTGAAGACTCTGCGGATCAAGAACTTCAAGGCCTGGAAAGACACAAAAGAGCTCAGGATGGCGCCATTGACGGTTTTATTCGGCCCCAATAGCGCCGGGAAGAGCAGCATCGGCCACCTGTTGCTGGCCCTGAAGCAGACGGTTCTTTCCGCAGATCGTAAGCGCGCCCTCCAATTGGGTGATTCCAAGTCACAAGTAGATCTTGGGACTTTCGTGGATTGCATCTATTCGCATGACGCAAAAAGGCCTCTAGAGTTTTCATTGACATGGACTCTTCCCTACCAGCTCGAGATCGAGGATCCGCTGAAAAACGCCGCACACTATCGCGGATCCAGCCTCGATCTGGATGTTCGCATCGAAGCTAATGGCTCTGGGCAGCCTGCCGTCAAAGCGATTACGTACAGGTTGCGTGATGATGCCGGTCATTCACTCGATATCAGCTACGGGAAGAGCGATGATGGCGTATTTTCCCTCGAATCGGATATCTATAAGTTCGTACGGACCCAGGGGCGAATATGGCCCCTCGACGAACCGGAGAAGTTCTATAGGATTTCCGACCAGACTCGTGCCCGATTCCAGAATGCGGGTTTCCTCTCCGATTTCGCCTTCGAGGTAGAAGCGCTCTTCGGGAGCATCCATCATCTCGGGCCCCTGCGCGAGGAGCCGAAGCGGATTTATCCCTGGTCCGGTGAAAATTTCGAGGATGTGGGACCGAAGGGTGAGAATGCGATCGGCGCGATGCTCACCGCTCAGGCGCAAGGCCGCAGGCTTAACCGGAAAGTCAAAGCCGGAACGAGCGACTTCATTCCCTTCATCGCCCAATGGCTCAAGGAGATCGGCGTCATCCATTCCTTCGAGCTCAAAGCGGTCGCCGCGGGCAGGAAGGAATACGAGGTTCTCATCAAGACTCATTCCAAGGCCAGCGAGGTTCGCATCACCGACGTCGGGTTCGGGCTCTCCCAAGTCCTTCCGGCTATAGTAGAAGTCTTTTTCGCTCCACAGAACTCGATAATCCTTTTGGAGCAGCCGGAGATACACCTCCATCCCTCCGTCCAGACGGGGCTCGCCGACGTCTTTATCTCCGCAATTCAGTCGCGCGAGAAAGGCAAAGCACGGAATGTTCAACTCATCGTCGAAAGTCATTCCGAGCACTTTCTGAACCGCCTCCAGCGCAGAATCGCGGAGGGAATTTTAGGTCCCGATGAGGTGGCCATCTATTTCTGCTCGAATGAAAAGGGCGAGCCTTCGCTCGAAGAGTTGGCGATCGACGAGTTCGGCGATATCTCCAATTGGCCCGAGAACTTTTTCGGCAACGAAATGGAGGATTTGACCGCCCGGACCGTCGCGGCCATGCGGCGAAAACAGGGGCAGACAGATGCCTGACTCTACATTCGTCGTCGATACCAATGTGCTCCTGGTCGCGGGCGGGCGACATCCGGACGTTTCGCCCGCCTGCGTGAGTTCCTGCGCGACCAAGCTCGAAGGGATCATGGACACAGGGAGAGTCGCGATCGACGAAGGATTCGAAATACTTGGCGAGTACCTCAATAAGAACGACCCGAAACGCCCGAAGGGGCCGGGAGATGCTTTCGTAAAATGGGTGTTGCGGAACAGGACCAATAGCTCGCGCTGCGATCTGGTTCGGCTGAATCGCGGGGAGGATGGGGAATACCTTGCCTTTCCGCGCCACCCTCAATTGGCAGACTTTGATCCTTCAGATAAGAAATTCGTGGCGGTCTCCGCCGCGCATGTCGATCATCCTCCCCTGCTCGAAGCCGCCGATTCCAAATGGCTGCATTGGGCCCCGGCTCTCTGCGAAAACGGAATCACGGTCGATTTCCTTTGCCCCGATGATATGCAGCGTTTCCACAAAAAGAAGCTCGGCACATGACCGACTTCTATCGCTTTCCCCACACGCCCCACCTGGCCTGGCTTGGGCAGGGTACGCCTCGCGACGATAAGGTCCTCGAAAGCGCCGAGGCCCAAGAATTCCTCGATGCCGAACTCGTCGTGGAGGAAAAGGTCGACGGGGCCAATCTCGGCTTCTCCGTAAGTCCCGAAGGCGATCTTCGCGTCCAGAGCCGCGGACAGTATCTCGAACGCCCATTCCCGGGTCAATTCGCCAAGCTCGAGCGCTGGCTGTCGGCACGCGCGGATATCTTTTTCGACACCCTGGGCGACAAGCTCATGTTGTTTGGCGAATGGTGCGCGGCTCGGCACTCGCTCGACTACAACCATCTCGTCGATCTCTTCCTCGCCTTCGATGTCTACGACATTTCCCATGGTCGCTTCTGGAGCACGGCGCGTCGCGACGAGTTGGCTCGAGGCCTCGGTATCGCCCTGGTCCCCCACATCGCTCAGGGCCGTTTAACCTTGCAAGAACTTATTGCGCGCCTCCGGACCGAGAGGAGTTCGCTCCGCGACGGGGAGGTCGAGGGCTATTACTTCCGTCGCGAGAAGGATCTCTGGCTGGAGGATCGCGCTAAGCTCGTCAGACCCGGCTTTACCCTGGCAATCGAGGAGCATTGGTCCAAGCGGGAAATCGAATGGAATAGGCTCGAAGGCGACTATGGCTCGCCGTAGGGCCGCGGGGACCATCTCAGTCGCAGCGCTAGCGAGGACGGCGCACGACAAGGCATCGGCGTGAACTGATATGAACCGATCCCCCAGGATGCACGAATCATCCCCGATGCGCTCCTCCTGGATAACTCCCATAGTTGAACCTCGCCTCGCGAAGGCGTATTCTGAAGGCAGAATTTTGCAGTAGGGAAAACATGGTGTTTGGAGGTACCCGATGAGCCTGGACGAGCTGGGGATACCCGATAGTTTCAAGACCGATATCGACCGAAGCTGCGATATTCTTCGAAGTTTCGGTGCTCGGGAAGTGTATTTATTCGGCTCGCTCTCTAGTAGGGTGTTGAAAAGGCTATGGAGCCTTTCCAACACTACCTTGATATGTGCAATTGCACAGAAAACCGAAGGTTTTCGAGCAATTGCAAAGCAAAATGTTGAAATGCTTCGAGTATTTCAACATCCTGCTAGGGGTTCGTGGAATGATCATTCAGACCTGGATCTCGCCGTCGAGGCTTGCAGCTCGTTGTCTACCTCAAAGTTCTTGGCGACTTATGTTGAAAGGTAGACGAAGAAGTGGATGAACGATTGAGAACGTTAATCGCCGCGGCGAAACGTGATTACGACTCGGAAGGTTTCATGCTTCTCGGCGTTTTCGGCTCCCAGGCGCGCGGTGATTCCTGTGCGGACAGCGACCTCGACCTCCTCTACCGGCTCGAGGACCGGTTTCTCGACCGCTATCCCGGATGGGCCGCATATAAACGCATCGATGCGATCAAAGACGATCTCGCGCAGCGTCTTGGAATGTCCATCGATGTCGCCGATCTGGAGGCCCTCGACGCTATCGGTCGAAAGTCCATATTGCCGGAGATCGTCTATGTCCCGTAAATCCGATATTGCCAAGTTGGAGCGAATCGCAGGCCTCATCGATGATACGTATGAATCATCGGGAGGCACGGCACAGCGGAGTCGACTCTCGAGGACAAAGAGGGTCAGTACGCCATACTGATGTGCATCAGTCAGATCGGCGAACTCTTGGCCAAACTGGAGGCCGAATACCGAAGAGAGGCTAGGAATCCCCGTGTCGCGGCCGTCATGTTTAGATGCCGACGATCACCCCCTCCAAGGAGGCTCCGTGCCCATCACCGTGCTGAGACTGGGCTCTCCCAGGATGCCCGACGAGGGGCTGCGCCTGGGCACGGTCCGCAGGCCCCCGCGAGGGGTGGCCAAGACTGAGTTCGCCAGACGGGACTTCTACGACGTCTGGCTGCCCATGCTGTCTCCCAGTCAGGAACTCGTGTCCGTGGCCCAGGCCGCGAAGGACGAGCGCTCGTGGCGCGACTTCGAGCGCAGGTTCCGGAAGGAGATGAGCGCGCCCGACGCGGCCAGGCTCCTCGACCTCCTGGCAGCCCTCTCTCACCAGACCGATTTCTCGCTCGGCTGCTACTGCGAGGACGAGGGACACTGTCACCGCTCGATCCTCAGGAAGCTCCTCGCCGAGAGGGGGGCGGCCTTTTCCGGCGATGTGCTTCGCGGAGAAGGGTGAGGCCCGGAATGAGCCGAGACAGTGGTGCCGAAGGCGAGTATCTCGACCCCCGCTCCCTCCTCGCCTCGCTGTCGCGGACGGAATTGGAGCGGATCATCCGGGAGCGCCTGGGCGGGGCATGCTTCGCGACGGAGAGGTCGAGGACTGCTGCGGAGGGCGTTGTTAGGAAGCAGGGGCCTGAGCTTCCGCGACAGCTTCGGCAATGACTTTAGCATCTATACCATGGCGCCGAAGGCTTTCAACTATTCGATTTATCTGGGCGTTTTCCAACTTGGCTAAATCCTTCCTCAGCCCTTGCCCCACATAAGCCTTAAGAAGCGGCTGATATCCGGAGAAGCCAAGCACTGGAGCCAGGGACTTCAGGTCCTCGATTACGTCCTGCGGCATCCGGATGCTTATTGTCTCCATGGGTCTATCTCTCCGGAGCCGATTCTTCATGTCTTCACTCATCTTCATAGTCCCTCCTCTCTGAGGGCGTGGCCGGGCGGGCCGAAACAATACGAATGGTGTCCGCGTCACGGACAACATGAACGACAAACAGCATTGACCAATCTTCTGTAAGACCGATAGCCGCTTCTCTTGCTTCGCCGTTATGCAAGCGTATATGCTTTGTATATGCAAGTCAAGCAGGCGATGGAGTCGGGCCTACCGGCGTGGAGCATGCGGTTGAGCCCATTTCGCACGGGCGTGGATATTTCGGCCCTCGTCGGCGAGCGATCGCTCTTTCTCTTCGGGCCGAGACAGACAGGCAAGTCGTCCTTCATCCGGGAGGAGTTGACCGCGACGCCCGCCCGCTGGCTGCGGGCCAAGATCATGGCCGTGAGTCGGCCGGCCCTCTATGCCTGGCTGGACGGCGAGAGCGAACCCGCGCGGGAGAATGCCGACCGCCTGAGCGCTCTTGCCGCGATAGCCCGCGATTTCGACGCAACACCAACGGGGCCGCTCTTTCACGGCTTTGTCGACCGCCCTGTGCCCGGATACTCGCGGAGTCTCCTCGATATCCTTCAAGATTCTCCGATCGACCCCGTCCAGCTCCGTCCGATCGTAGATCGAATCAACCGCATGACCAGGGACAGGGAAAGGCGGATCGAGGATATCAGGGACGCGTCGGTTCTTCCTCCGCCGAGCAGCACGACCCAGGATAGAAACCTCGAGAATAATCTGAGCGCCATCGGACCCGAAGGGTAATTCACGATAATAGAAATCGAAGTACGGCCTTGGCGGGAGTTCCCCGAGTTGCCGTGGTCGGATAAGATACTGGCGAGAGGATAGAAAGCTGCTTTCCCGGGGCTTCACCTTCGTGGAGGTTCATAATGTCTGATGGCGATTGGACCTTTTCGGGCGCTAGGTGGTGGAAATTCGATTTCCATTGCCACAGCCCCGCCTCCTCCGACTATGGCCATCATGACGGGTCGTTGAAATCCTTGCTTCCCCGGGACTGGCTCTTGGCCTGCATGGAAAAGCAGATCGATTGTATCGCGATCACCGACCACAATTCCGGCGAGTGGATCGACACGCTGAAGACCGAATACGCGGTCATGGAGACGGAAAAGCAGGCCAGATTCAGGGAACTCTACCTATTTCCCGGTGTCGAGATTTCGGTACAGGGAGGTATCCATCTCCTGGCCCTCTTCGATCCAGCCAAGAGTCGGGACGATATATTCGCGCTGCTTTCGGATTCAAAGATCAGGATTCCCAAAGAACGACAGGGAACTCCCGATGCCGTAAGTACGGGGAGCTTTTTGGATGTGGTGGCTCTCATCGACAAGTCCGGCGGCCTGGCCCTACCCGCGCACGTGGGCGACTCTAGTGGTCTTTTCGCCGTACTCAATGATGGCCCGACGCTAAAGCTGCTACTGGAATCGCCGCATCTGTTTGCGGCCGAAGTTCTCGATAAGAACTATGCTTTCCCAGGGCTCTACACAGATTGCAAAGCCTCCTGGTCGAAGGTCGTCGGCAGTGACGCTCACAGACCGGATGAAATCGGCAGGAGGTTCACCTGGATAAAGATGGGAGATCCTAGCATCGAAGGCCTGAAGCTGGCGCTGCTCGATAACGACCTGTCCGTCATACGATTTGACTCGATGCCCGATGGACAAGATCCCAATGACCACGCGGATTTTGTCATACGTTCGATCGAAATAGAAAAGAGCCGCTATTGCGGGAATGGGCAGCCCATACACCTGTCATTCAATCCCTGGCTGAATTGCCTGATCGGCGGGCGTGGCAGCGGCAAATCTACCATTGTCGAATTTTTACGCCTCACCCTCCGTCGCGACCGGGAAATCAAGAAGCTTTTCGGCGATTCGGACTTCGGGGAACACGAGCGCTCGGAGCTTGTGAGAACCTTGGATGATTTTTTCAAGGAACCGGCAGGGCGCGCGGACAAGGGCGTTCTCAAGCCGGATACGAAGATCACCGTCGATTGCCGACTGAACGGAGAAGAGTTCCGGCTCAGCTGGCAAGAGAGGCCGGACGGATCCATCCCGCCGATCCAAAAATGGAACGGCAGGGAGTATGAGAAAAGCTCCGGCGAGGATATAGCCACCCGCTTCCCCGTCCGGATATACAGCCAGAAGCAGATGTATCAGATGGCCCAGAATCCGAAAGCTCTGCTCAAGATAATCGATGAGTCGCCCCAGGTCGATTATCGGGCGTGGGAAAACCGAGGTGACCAGATCGCCGCTCAGTTTCGCTCGCTCAAGGCGCAGGAGCGCGAGCTGCGCGTGGAAGTCGGAGAGGAAGAAAATCTGAAGGGCGAGCTGGAAGATATTCAGTCTAAACTCGCGCTCTTTGAGAAGGGAGAAAACGCGACCCTTCTCAAGGCGTACCAGATTCGCCGCTCTCAAATGAAAGAAGTCGAAGCATATCAGACCTCGCTCGCGGAAAATCTTCAGTCGCTTTCAGACATCGTATTGGAAACCATCACTCCCGATTTCGCCCTGTTTAGCGATTCGGAAGAAGATATTGAAATAAAGGCTCTATTGGGGAATCTGTGGGTGAATTTTGATAAAAACGAGGGAAATTCCAAGGCGGAGATCGGCATTGCTTGAAGGCAAATAGATTGCACCCTGCTCTCAAACCTGCGACGATGTAGTTGCAACACCAACAACGTCGAAGGGGAAAGCAGGATGCAGCTCAAGTGTATACTCAACCGGGTACAGAAATTCCAGTCCTTTGTTTATAAAAGCACTCGAATGACAGAAGAAGGCGGGGCCCTCGTGCTCTTGGTGGACATTGTCGCCAGAGCTAATAGTTGGCTGAAATGTTCGAAGTGTGGAAAGCTATGCAGAGGGTACGATACGCTTACCCCCCGGCGGTTCGAGTTTGTGCCGCTCTGGGGTATCAAAGTCTTTTTCGTTTACGTGATGCGGCGTTGTGACTGCCCCGACTGCGGAGTTGTCGTGGAAGCGGTCCCGTGGGCAGAAGGGAAGCAGCAGCTCACCAAGACCTACGCCTGGTTCCTCTCTGACTGGGCAAAGAGAATGAGTTGGAAAGAAGTGGCGCGGGCTTTCAAGACGACGTGGGATCATGTGTTCCAAGCCGTGGAGATGGCTGTACGGTGGGGGCTTGAGCATCGCGATATCCAAACGATTACCGCGATCGGCGTTGACGAAGTTCAATGGCAGCACGGGCAGAAGTACTTGACCGTCGTGTACCAGATCAACAAGGAATGCAAAAGGCTGCTATGGGTCGGACGGGACCGGACGGAAGAAACCTTGAAGGAGTTCTTCACTTCCTTCGGCACAAAGAGGGGTGGCGCGCTCAAATTCATCTGCAGCGACAGGTGGCAGCCCTATCTCAATGTCATCGCGGAAAAGGCCGCGGGAGCATTGCACGTGCTTGACCGTTATCATATCGTCGCGAAAATGAACACGGCCCTCGACGAAGTGCGCGCCGCCGAAACCAAGGATCTCAAGGCCAAAGGGTACGAACCGGTGCTCACGAAAACACGCTGGTGTCTCCTGAAGCGACCGGAAAACCTGACGGAAAAGCAGGGGACCACATTAGCTGAACTACTGCGCTACAACCTGAAGTCCGTACGCGCTTATCTACTCAAGGAGGAATTCGGCTTCTTCTGGGAGTACATCTATCCGGCCAGCGCGGGAAAGTACTTGCTCGATTGGTGCAAGAAAGCCATGCGTTCCCGTATCGACCCGATGAAGAAAATAGCCCAGATGCTGCGCGCTCATCAGCGTCAGATATTGAACTGGTTCAAGGCTCGAGACGTCATCTCATTGGGTGCGGTTGAGGGTCTCAACAACAAGGAAAAACTGATTACCAGAAAAGCCTATGGTTTTCGGACCTTCAAAGCCATAGAAGTGGCCTTGTATCATACGCTCGGTGCTCTTCCGGAGCTAAAAACCACCCACAGATTCTGCTGAGGAGCCGAAATAAAGAACCTCATGAAGCGGTATACCAAAGAGACGCTCGCTCTCAACGAGCGGCTGTCCGCGATCCGAGAAGAATGCGGCAGAATGCCTACCCGGTTCATGAAAGATATCGAAAAAACAGCGTGGCAGACAGCTGTCCAAAAAAACCTTCAGTCCTACCAGGGGTTGATAGACGAGCTACGGAAAAACGGAGTCGAGAACCCCGATGCCTACGGTCTATATGTCCAAAAAAAGCAGAACGTGGAGACCCGCCTGTCTGACATCAAGGAGCGGAAAAAGCGGATCGAAGAGCTTGAGCGACAGGCGGAAGAAGAACTAGCCAAGCTCGACGCGCACAGAAAGACACTTTCAGAAAAGCGGCGCTCTTTTGTCTCCGATGTTCTTCGAGACAACAAGATCGTGCGCATGACCTTACGAGAACGGGGCTATGCCGACGGGCTCGAACAGGGCTTCCGCACTATTATCGGAAAGGAAGACGAAACCTTCGCTTCGGATATCCTCGTCACGGAAAAGGGAAGAGAATCCGGAATTCTTCTTCCGCTTTACCAGGAATATACCGACGAGGCTTTGCATCAGGTTAAAGAGGTCGTTCGCGACTTGCGGGAAGGAGGGACGGGCGAGAGCTACACTGTCAAATTTATCCGTCACTTGCACGATAAGGTCACGCCTGCCATGACGGACGAACTGGATCTATGGATTCCCGAAGATTCGGTCGAGGTCGAGTATTGCCGCGACCAGGCGCGAAACATATGGGATCCGATAAGCCAAGGTTCCGCAGGGCAGAAAACCGCGGCGGTGCTCGCGTTCATATTGTCCCACGGATCGAATCCGATCATCCTCGACCAACCCGAGGACGATCTGGACAATCACCTCATCAACGACCTTGTCGTCGAGCAAATACGCGAAAAAAAACCGAAACGACAGATCATCGTGGTTACCCATAACCCGAATATCGTCGTCACCGGGGATGCGGAGCTGGTGCATGTCATGGACTTTTCAGACGGGCAGATCGGAGCCAAAAGATCGGGATGCCTGCAGGAAAAGGAAATACGCAGGGAAATCTGCCAGGTGATGGAGGGAGGGGCAAAAGCCTTCGAGCAGAGGTACCGGCGGATATATATCGAGGGTGAGCATGTTTGACACCGCAGAGCAGTTAGTCGAGAAAATCCAGTTGGGCGAAGATTCCACGATCGAGCTCGAGTCCGTCAGATTCAGGGGAGATCGTATTGCGCTTTCTCGCGGCGATATTGCCGACGAAATCGCCGCCTTCGCCAATACTGTAGGCGGCGTGATCGTATTCGGCGTGGACGATGCGACCCGAATTATCGAAGGGATACCGCGGGAAAAGCTCGACACGGTGGTCGACTTCATCACCGAAGTATCCAATGACACTATAAAACCTGCCGTAGCCCTCCGTGTTTTTCGGATGCTGCTGCCCAATGCCCAGGGAGTCGCGGTTCCGATCATAAAGGTAGATATTCCGCGAAGCCTTTTCGTCCACGAAAGCCCCGGCGGGTATTTTTACAGGCAGGGAGGCAAAAAGCGAAAGTTGAGCCCGGAAGCGCTTGCTCGCCTGTTCCAGCAGCGGAGTCAGGTGCGACTTATTCGGTTCGACGAGCAGGCCGTGCCTCAAACGAGCCTTCCCGACCTCGACGAAGGTCTCTGGCGCCGCTTCGCAGGGGAGGGCGGTGAAGCCCCGGAGGTCATTTTAGACAAACTCAAGTTGGTGACAACGGACGATGCGGGGACCCTGAGCCTTACCGTCGCCGGCGTCCTGTTGGCGACTGCCCATCCTGAGGCCTTCATACCCAGCGCGATTATCGAGGCGGTAAAGTACCGAGGAAACGAACGCGACGCGAATTACCAGGAAGATGCGACAATCGTATCGGCCCCACTCGATGAGCAGGTGCGCATCGCACTCTCCTTCGTCCTAAGAAACATGAGGACCATGGCCATCAAGAATCCCGGGAGGGAGGAAATCCCCCAATACAGCATTCGGGCGGTCTTCGAGGCTCTGGTCAATGCGGTAGCCCATCGCGACTACTCCATTGCCGGCTCGAAGATCAGGCTTTTCATGTTCGAGAACCGGCTCGAACTTTATTCTCCGGGAACGATCCCCAATAGCATGACCATCGAGAGCATGCCGTTGCGCCAGTCGACCAGAAATGAAACGATCAGCAGTCTGCTGAATCGATGTCCGGTCGACACCGCAGCCAGACCGGAAGTGAAGCGTCAATTCATGATGGATAAGCGGGGCGAGGGCGTCCCCATAATTCTCAAAGAAAGCGAGGCACTATCCGGCAAAAAACCGATGTTCAGACTCATCGACGACGCCGAGCTGCTGCTGACGATTTATGCGGCAACTATAGAAAAGGCCACCGTATGAATTTCACTGAAGCAGCAAAGCGACTGCCGGTTGAGGCCTGGAATGAATCGTAAAGCGGGCGCTGCGACCGAAGAACTCGACCCACGCTCCATTGTCCCTACGCTGTCGCGCTCGGAATTGGAGCGGATCATCCGGGAGCGCCTGGACGAGGGCGATGAGAATTTAGGCGAACTCATACTTTCCCTGAAGGCGGAAAAGTCGGATAAACGCTCTCCTTCCGCCATCGTCGACAGCCTGATGCGAAGGCACAAAGGCCAAGGGAACGATTACATCGAAGATGCCTATGACTTCGGCCGAGACCTGCTTCGCCTCAGGGACCGCGCTACGGAAGCCGCCGCCAAGGGAGACTATGTCTTCGCCGTTCAAGTTCTCGTAAAGGCTATCGAATGCGCCGCCCCGCACGCATACGACGGTGGAGACGACGAGGAAAGCCCGATCATGGATGCGGTGGAGGAAGGCTTCGAGCGGCTCTTGGGACTCGCCCGAACGCCCGAGTCCGACCCTGCAGCGCTCCGAGAGCTAGGGACCTGGGCGCTTCGGAGCGTCGACACACAATGGGCACGGGACGGCGACTCCTGGGATATGGTCTGTCTCGAGCTCGCCGCCGCAACCGCACGCGGCGAGGCCGACGTACGGGCCGTTCTGGAACTATGCTCACGCTTTACGGAGGGCCGGCAGACAGACTGGAGTTGGACCTACCGCGCCGAGCAGGCCGCCCTCGTGGCCGCCGGTCTCTTGGAGCGAGCCGGGGACGAAATGACCAGGCGCGCCTACGTCGAGGACCATCTATTTCTGGCCGATATTCGCATGCTGGCCGTCGACGAGGCGATGAAGGCAGGGGACTACAGCCGCGCGATCGGGCTCAGCGGGGACGGGGTCAAGATCTTCCGCGAGGCCGACCAGGGCGGATCGGCCAATGAATTCGCGGAGCGCCTGATCGATGCCCTGGACCGCTCAGGCGAGAAAGAGGCGGCGGCACTGGAGCTCGAAAACCTCTTGATCGAGTCCTTTTCGGCCGATCGCTTTGTGGCACTGAAGAAAAGGCACCCAAAGCGCGATGCCTGGATCGAGACGCGGGATCGGGTCATCGCGGCCTTGGAGAAACGCCGGCACTCTGGCGCCCTCGCCACGATCTATAAGGCCGAGCGCATGAATGAGCGCCTACTCGCGCTGGCGGAGAAGAATGGTTTCATTTTCAGGGAGTATCTCGATACTATCGGCCGCGCGTACCCCGAGCAAGCGGCCCGCTTCCTCAAGAACGAGGTCGAGCGCGATCTACGCAGAACAGCAAGCCGCGGCTCCTACGCCCGCAGCGCAGAATCCATCCTGCGCTACAGTGTATATGCGGGGAAGAAGGCCGCCGAGGCCCTCTTCGATTCCTTCATCGCTGCCTATCCGGCTCGCCGAGCCATGAGGGAGGAGTTCGCAAAGGCGAGGCGAAAGAACTGATACTTGACGCCGGTAAGGATTTTCCTTACTTTTTGTTTCGATCGGTAAGGATTCCCCTTACTGAGGGGAGTGTTTCATGATTACGAGTAAGCTGAGCAGCAAGGCCCAGACGACTATTCCGCAGTCGATACGGACCGCCTTGCACTTGAAAGAGGGTGACGAAATCGCCTACGTCATCGAAGGCGATCGGGTGATCCTGACCCGCGCCGCGGCCAAGGCTGCGGACGATCCCTTTGCTACCTTCAGCGAATGGGATACGGAAGCCGATCGACGGGCCTATGCCGACCTTTGAGACCTGGGACATAATCAAGGTACCGTTTCCTTATACGGATCGTCCGGTGCACGAACGGCGACCCGCCTTGGTGGTGGCGACAGCCGCCATCCAAGAGCAGCATGGCCTCTTGTGGGTGTTGATGATCACGAGCTCGGATAATCGCGGGTGGCCCGACGATGTCGCCATCTCCGATCTCGAGACCGCCGGATTGCCCGCGGCCTCCGTAGTCCGCACCGCCAAAATCGCGACGATCGAGGCCAAGGAAGCCGAGCGCATCGGTGTCTTGCCCTCCGACGGGCGAATCGCCGTCAGAAGGCATATTCTCGCTGTTCTGTCCGAGTCAGCGAACTAAGTCTCCGAGTATACCAGCTCACCGGGGGAGGATTACTTATGAGCGAAGAGAAAGAACCGCGCCGTTTGATTTCCGCGATCACGGCCTACTCCGTTCCCAAGCATATCGTCCTCTTCGGTTCCCGAGCCAAAGGCCTCGCCCGGTCCGAGAGCGATTTCGATGCAACGCCCCCACGGCCGCTCTTTCGTGGCTTTATTGACCACCCTGTGCCAGGGTATCCGCGGAGCCTCCTCGATATCCTTCAAGATCCTCCGATCGACCCCGGCCTGCTCCACCCGATCGTAGATTGAATCAGCCGCATGACCAGGGACAGAGAGAGGCGGATCGAGGGCGGCAGGGAGGCGCCGGTTCCTCCGCCGAGGCGCGAGACCCAGGAGAGAAACCTAGAGGATAATCTGAACGCCATCGGAGCCGAGGGATAATTTGCGATGACGGATGTCGAAGTACGGCCTTGGAGGAAGTTCCTCGAGTTGCCGTGGTCGGATAAGATACTAGAGAGGGGGCAGAATACTGCGTTTCCGGGGCGCCGCCTTCGAGGATGCAAGAGCGATGGTCATATAACAGGCCTCAATCGCATGGCCGACAATGGTCACAGGAGCTGTGCAGTGTTGTGAAACGTGCGAAAACCTGCATAGCGCTTCGACTCATTCGCGCATGAATTATGCTATGATCGGGCTACATCGGTTATGAATCGAAGTTGCAGATGGTAATTCAGGAGATGGTGATGATGGAGAATGATGGCAGGAATGACCATTTTGATGACCAAGAGCCCATCGAATTCGAGCAATCGATAGATACAGATGATGCTGAAGAACCCCGGATGGAAGACCCCTTCGATCCAACGAAGATCAACATCGTCCCGAGGCCAGACACCCTGCACAACATCATCGAGCGACTCCGAAATGACGAGATAGATATGAATACGGAATTCCAGCGCCACCCTGAACTCTGGGATTCGCAAAAGATGTCGCGCCTGATCGAATCCATTCTCATCCGCTTTCCCCTACCCGCTTTTTACTTCGATGCGTCGAATGATGAAAGATGGCTCGTAGTCGACGGTCTGCAGCGGCTTTCGTCGATACGCAAGTTTATCATTAGGGATGAGGCGGGAGAGAGAAAACTGCTCCGCTTGCGTGGACTTGAATATCTCAAGGAGTTCAATGGAAAAACCTACGAGGAGCTTCCTAGGACATATAAACGCAGAATCGACGAGTGCACGGTGACTCTCTTCTTGATCCAACCGGGAACGCCTGAGAAGGTAAAGTATTCGATTTTCCGTCGTATCAATACCGGCGGCCTGGTCCTGACGGATCAGGAGATCAGGAATGCCATGGCGAGGCCTTCTGTGCGGAGGTACCTTGAAAGGTTGGCCGATAATGAATATCTCAAAAAAACGGTAGGGGACCAGAAAAAGCGCATGATAGACCAGGAACTGGTACTGCGCTTCCTTTCGTTCTATACGATGGATTATGAGAAAGAGACGAACAATATAACTAATTTTTTAGATTCGATGATCGATAAGCTTGAAGCATCGGGCCAGAGTGAATTGATGCAGTATGAGAAACTATTCGCTTCATCGATGGAGAGGTGCTGGAATATTTTTGGCGATGCGGCGTTTGAGAAACGAACAGCCATAGCTGGGAATAGACACAGACGAAAGAACTCAACGTTGTTCGAAGTATGGTCGGTCGCCCTCGCTCGGTTGTCTGAAATGGAAGTCAAGCTTCTTGTTGACAGGAAAGAGCGGGTGCAGCAAGAGCATTTGGACCTGATGACCAACGACGATGCTTATTTCAGAGCGATTACTTTTTCTACGCAAAAACGGGAACATTTTCGTATTAGACGCGACGCGGTGAATCAGATTATCCGGGAGGTGCTCGATGCTTGAGTTCATCCGCATTCAGAGATTCAAGACTCTGCTCGACGCAAGTTTTCCCCTAGCATCCGTAAATCTCTTTTCCGGACTAAATGGCATGGGAAAGTCTTCCGTGCTTCAAGCATTACTTCTACTTAGGCAGTCCTACGAAAGTAATACACTTCTGTCTCGCGGTTTGCGCCTCAAAGGGGACTATGCCTCTCTGGGAACAGGAAAGGATGTGCTTGCAGAACAGGCCGAATTGAACACGATCGAGTTTCTTCTGACGTGGGCAGGGAGAGAGCCCGTCACCTTTTGCTTTGACTATGATATGCAGTCTGATCTTCAACCCATACGAGGCTCCGTTGATCTTAGCGCCCCGGAAGAGCTGAGTCTTTTCAATCATAGATTTCAGTATCTGTCGGCCAATCGCATAACGCCCCAGAGCTCATATGAGGTTTCAGATTACTTTATTAGAGACCTAAACTCCTTGGGGAACCAAGGCGAATACACGGCTCATTTTATAGCTGAAAATGGTCTAAAGCCAATTCCTATCATGGCACTAAAGCATCCGGAAGCTACAACGTCGAATCTTGTAGATAATCTGGACAAGTGGATGGCGGAGTTGTCGCCGGGGTTGAGGATCCACGCAAAAAAACAGCCGGAGATCAACGCCGTTTCTCTTGGTTACGCGTATGAGCACGGGAAGGACGTCACTGCCGATTTCATGCCCCAGAATGTTGGATTCGGCCTCACCTATGTGTTGCCCGTCGTAACTGAGCTGCTTCGCGCAAAACCAGGAGATATGGTCATCATTGAAAACCCCGAGTCCCATCTGCATCCCGCAGGACAGGCTATTGTCGGACGCATGTGTTCAATCGCTGCGAGCAGCGGTGTCCAGTTGTTCATCGAGACTCATTCGGACCATTTCCTGAACGGTGTACGGGTCGCGGTAAAGGATGGCCTCATCATCCCGGACTCCGTCAGGCTCTTTTTCCTCGAACGTGAAACGTTGACTGAAGCGCACACGTCCCGGGTTCTCTCTCCCTCAATGGATAAAGATGGGCGGCTCGATTCCTGGCCGAAGGGTTTTTTCGATGAATGGGACAATGAGCTGGACAAGTTGCTATGAACCAATTGGTAATCTTTAACGATCTTTCCTTGCCCTATGAATCGCAGACCGACGCGGATGTTGCGGTTCCCCAATTTATCCGCATATGCTTACGGGCAAATGCGCTGGGATTATCGGTCATTCTCTTCGGCGAGTCTGTCGACACCTCTTGGTTCCGGATCGAGCTGGCGAATGGGTATTATTTTCAGGATTGGTTCAACAGAAATAATCGAGATGAAGGAAGGGACATGATCAGGGCCTTCAGGAGTATCCAGACGCGACAGCCGTTTTTCCCTTCCAATGGCGACGTGGCATCATTTGATGTAGTTCTGCGTGGAAAGGATTCGATGAGTATGCCTCCGTTGCGGGCTGCTGTCTGGCATGAGGCGCCTCTGGTAAGCTTCCCTGTCGAAGCGCCATGGGACTCTTCTCCCATAGTCGTCCTAGTACAAGTACTAAGCGAGGCGGGGTGTATAGATTCAAGAACGACTAATCTCATCAACATTTACTCCTTGGCCATACTTGAGTCTGTCGAGCCTATCCTGCGCGAGCGACAAAGAGCCTCCCTGGCAACAGGGAGGGATGTAGTAGAAAATATGACAAAAATGTTCCCAGGGTTGGTACTTTGTGGAAAAGCGAAAGAGCAGCTTCTTTCTGGCGCATATCCACCGGTGATATTTAATCAAGTAAAGGAATCTTTTTCCGTACTTAGCCGGTTTGTTCAAGACTGGCAGACTGACCTAGTCAGGCAGTATTCGCATGAGGCCCTACAAAGCTACGGCCTCAATCATGAAGTCAGCGGAGAATCGAACTCGGTTATGTCCAATCCGGATCTGAGAAAGTTCCGTGATTTCTGGCTCCCCTCAGGGAAGAAGGAGTGCTTTGAAAAGCATATCAAATTCAAATCCATGCAATATAGGCTTCATTTCTATCCCGACATCAGGAAGAAAGTGTTTTATATAGGATACATAGGGCCGCATCTGCCGACCTAGTTTACGGTCGATCCCTGGACTGGACTCAACGACCACCGGCTGAAGCCGGTGGGTTGACGGTCGGCGGACTGAACCGCCGACCTAAGTTCCGGCTAAAGCCGGCTGCAAGTGATGCGACTGAAAGTCGGTGGTTTTCAACCACGCGGCCGCTGAAGCGGTCGCCTTCGGCGAGGCTAAAGCCCCGTATGGAATATAAAGCCGTTCCACGGGTTGCGAAAAATCCGTTACCCCTGAAGCGGCTTGACGATAAGCACGAGCCCGGTAAGATGTAGAGCGTCGGCAAGGAGATTACGGGTATGGAGCACTCTCTTCGACGGCGCGTTCGGCAGCTGGCGCGCCGACGCGGCAAGTATGGTTTCGACGCGCCCCTCGTTCCATTCTCGCTCGGTGTAGCCGCCATTCTCTTGCTCGCCCTCGGCGTCCTCGGTTTCTTGGTGTTCGATATCGCGCTTTGGGGCGTACTCGCTTCGGTCTGCGGATTCATCTTCCTCCTCAGCGCGGCCAGCTATGTCTATACGACGCGGCGCGGCAAGTTCCGGGTCTGGGCCGAGCTTCTGCTGCAGATCGGGTTGCGGGGAGACGAACGGATCGTCGACATGGGCTGCGGCCGCGGCGCCGTTCTCTTGATGGCTGCCGGCCTTTTGCATGAGGGAAGGGCGGCCGGCGTAGATCTTTGGAAGAGCGTCGATCAATCGGGCAACGCCGAGCCAGTCACCCTGCAAAACGCCGGGCTCGAAGGAGTCGCCGAGAGGGTGGAGATCCATACCGCGGACATGCGACAGTTGCCATTTCTCGAAAAATCGTTCGACGTCGTTCTCTCCAGCCTGGCGATTCACAATATTCCGAGCTCTTCCGGACAGAATGGAGCGATCGCCGAGGCGGTTCGAGTTCTAAAGCCCGGCGGTACGCTTGTCATCGTCGACTTCGGAGGAGTGACCCCAAACTATGCGGAGCATTTGCGGCGGCTGGGCATGATGGATATTGTCACCCGCTCTCTCGGCTGGCGTTTCTGGTATGGCGGACCCTGGGCGGCCTCCTGCCTGGTAAGCGCGCGTAGCCCGGGGGCCGCTTGAAGGCCCTCTCGGGCTGCCTCGCCCATGATATACAGCGGACGAACCCCGATGGGACGTGAGCGGTAATTCCATCGTTTACAAAGACATATGGGGACCATAATAACCCGGTTGGTTATTATGGTCCCCTCGCAATTCCCCTGCGGGAATTGCAAATTTTAATGGGCGACCTCGAAAGACTGAAGTTTTTCGAGGTCCCCATATCCTTTACGCCGGGATAGTTGGCGTTTATCATGATAAACGCCAACTGAGCTGGCGGTCTCTGTTCATGTGGAGGGTTACTTGGCTAAGTCCTATCTGCATAGGGTATTGGATATTTCGGCCCTTGTCGGCGAGCGGTCGCTCTTTCTCTTCGGGCCGAGGCAGACAGGCAAGTCATCCTTCATTCGCGAAGAGCTGGCCGCCGCGCCAGAGCTCGTCTACACCCTTCTCGATCGCGGTCTTCTCCTGCGGCTCCTCTCCGACCCCACCTTGATCCGGCGCGAGGTGGAGGCGCGGGGCCTGCGCGACTGTCTCGTAGTGGTCGACGAGATCCAGAAGTGCCCTGCCCTTCTCGACGAGGCCCAGCTCATGATCGAAGAACGAGGCATCCGTTTCCTTTTGACGGGCTCGAGCGGGTCATGGAGCGGGGACTTCTGCCTCCGCATTACCTCTCCGCCTCTCCCGACGAAGACCTCGCGGCCTATGTCGATACCTATCTCTCCGAGGAGATCGCGGCCGAGGGACTGGCGCGGAACCTGCCGGCCTTCGCCCGTTTCCTCCAGGTTGCCGCGTCGACCAACGCGCGCATGATCAACTACACGAACGTCGCCAGCGACTCCATGGTGCCCAGGCAAACGGTGAAGCTCTGGTACGAGATTCTCGTCGACACCCTTCTCGGATTCGAGCTCGCTCCCTTCACCCGGACGGTGAAGCGCAAGTCCGTCGAGACGGCCAAGTTCTATCTCTTCGATCTCGGCGTCGTGCGAACCCTGCGGAGGCTTCCTCCGATCGCGCCCGAAAGCGCGGACTTCGGGGAGTTCTTCGAGCACTTCATCTTCCTCGAGCTCAGGGCCTGGATCGATTACCGCAGGCCGAGGATGCTGGACGGAGTCGAGGTCTTGCCCTGGAGGGATTTCCTGGAACTCCTGTGGTCGGACTCGATACTGGAGAGAGGCTAGCGGATCCGCTCAGCGAAGCGGAATGCCGGTGCGAATGGGATTCCCGAGGGTTTCAGTATATACTAGCTCACGGAGGAAGGACTGCCCCATGAGCGAAGAGGAAGAACTGCGCCGTTTGATTTCCGCGATTACGGCCTACGCCGTTCCCAAGCATATCCTCCTCTTCGGTTCCCGCGCCAAAGGTCTCGCTCGGTCCGAGAGCGATTTCGATCTCTGCATCATCTATGACCGGCTCCCCAAACGCAGCCTGGAAGTCATGCAGGATTTGTACCGATCGATTTTTCATATATCCGGGCACCCGGTAGATTTGATCGTATATCAAGCCGATCGGTTCGATGAAAAAGCATTCCGCAAGGGGAGCCTGGAATCGGCGATACGCGCCGAAGGGCAGGTCGTATATGGGTGAGGACGAAACCGCCGAATGGCTCCGTTTTGCCGAAGATGATTTGGAAGCGGCGAAATATCTTTTAGGAATGTCCGCGAGAAAACTGGAGATCATTTGTTATCATTGCCAGCAGTGCGCGGAGAAAGCAATAAAAGGTGTGTACGCACTCAAGGACATAGAGATTCCAAGAACCCATGATTTCAGAACACTCGCGGCTGGCCTCAGATCGTTCCATGACTTTTCGGATCAAGATGCTTTCCTCGCATTGCTACAACCATTCGCGGTCGTCGTACGATATCCCTATGCGATCGAATTGGTAGCTGGCGATGAAGAAAGGGCGATCGTCGCCGCGGATACTATTCTAGCAAGCTGCAAAGCTCTGCTAAAAGAGTTCCATCCATGATCAGCGACCGGCTTGGTCCGGTCACGAGCGAAACGAAGTAATGAAAGATACCGGTTGACTATGTACGCCGAAGAAGAGCTTCTGCCGATCTCGGGACTGCAGCATGTCCTTTTCTGCGAGCGCCAGTTCGCGCTGATCCATGTGGAGCAGGTCTGGGAGGAGAACCGTTTCACCGCCGAGGGGAAGGTCCTGCACGAACGGGTGGACGCGGAGGGTCACGAGTCGCGGCGACTCTTCAGGCAGGAGTACGGGATGGCGATCCGCAGTCTCGAGCACGGACTCATCGGCAAGGCCGATCTCGTGGAGTTCTACCTCAAGGGCGAGGGAGGCGTAGCCGAGGCGGTGCCCGTAGAGTTCAAGCGCGGCAAGGACAAGGAGGAGGACTGGGACCGTGTGCAACTCTGCGCCCAGGCTCTCTGCATCGAGGAGATGACGGGAGCGCCTGCGGTTCGGGCCGACTTCTACTATCTCGCGGCGCACAGGCGGACGCATCTCGATATCACGGGCGAACTGCGGGCCGCGACTTTTGCAGCCATCGGGCGGGCGAGAGACATCCTCGAATCGGGCCAGACTCCGCCTGCGCGCTATTCGAGGGCGAGATGCGATCGCTGCTCTCTCGTCGACCTGTGCATGCCCAAGTCGATAGGCGGCGGGGGAAAGAGAGTGGGACAGTACATCCAGGCGGAGGTAGCCGCGATGCGCAAGGAGTGCTCGACGTGAGGAAACTCTTGAACACGCTCTACGTGAGCTCGCAGGGGTCCTACCTTCGGAAAGAGGGCGAGACGATCGTCGTGGAGCGAGAGCAGGCCAAGGTTCTCCAGCTGCCCTTGCATACGATCGGGAGTGTCGTCTGCTTCGGCAACGTCCTCGTTTCGCCTTTCCTCCTCGGCTTCTGCGCCGAGAACGACGTCAGTGTCTCCTTCCTGACGGAGCACGGCAGGTTCCTGGCCTCGGTGCGCGGCCCGGTTTCGGGCAATGTGCTGTTGCGCCGACAGCAGTACCGCCTGGCCGACGACGAGGGGGCGACGCGCGCCATCGCCGCGAACCTCGTGAGCGGGAAGCTCGCCAACTGCCGCATCGTGATGAACAGGACGATCCGCGACCATGGCGACAGGATAGACGCCGCCTCGGTCAAGAGCGCCTCGGCCGCGATCGACAGGCTCATCGACTCCATTCCGCGCGCTGTCGATGGGGACGCTATGCGCGGAATAGAAGGCATGGCCGCCGCGGAGTATTTCGGCGTCTTCAATCAACTCATCGTAGATCAAAAGGAGGCCTTCGTTTTCAGCGAGCGAAACAGGCGACCGCCCCTCGATCCCGTGAACGCGCTGCTTTCCTTCATATATACGCTTCTGGCCCACGACGTGCGCTCGGCCCTCGAGAGCGTGGGTCTGGATCCGGCCGTCGGCTTTCTGCACCGCGACAGGCCGGGACGGCCGGGGCTCGCCCTCGATCTCATGGAGGAGTTCAGGCCGGTCATCGCCGACCGCCTTGTCCTCTCGCTCATCAACAGGCGGCAGGTCGATCCGAAGGGCTTCAAGAAGGCCGAGAACGGCGCCGTGGTCATGGACGACGATACGCGAAAGACGGTGCTCGTCGAGTACCAGAATCGAAAGCAGGACGAGGTCGAGCACCCCTATATCGACGAGAAGGTCCCCGTCGGGCTCTTGTTCTTCGTCCAGGCCAATCTCATGGCTCGGCATATCCGCGGAGACCTAGACGGCTATCCGCCCTTCTTCTGGAGGTAAGCCATGCTGGTCCTGGTGAGCTACGACGTTGCAATCACGACGCCCGGAGGCAAGAAGCGACTGCGCCAGGTATCGAAGACCTGCCTCAATTACGGACAACGCGTGCAGTTCAGCGTCTTCGAATGCGTCGTCGAGCCGGCTCAGTGGGTGGCGCTGAAGGCCCGGCTCGAGAAGATCATAGATATGGAAACGGACAGCTTGAGGTACTATTATCTGGGATCGAACTGGAAACGACGGGTAGAGCACATCGGCGCCAAGCCGAGCATAGACATGGACGATGCGCTCATCGTATGAGTCGGACGGCATGGCGCCCCAATCGCGTCTCCATACCGCAACGACATATTGTCCAAGGCGGAGCCGCAGCTGCGAACCCCCAAGACACATGAAAGAGCGCGAAGTTCGCGCAGGGACCTAAGTATTTCCCATAGAGATATTTGAAACGACCAGGGAAGGATCCTTTTTACCATAATTCGCCTATGACGACGATAGTTCGCGGAGTTGCCCTCCTAATCCATCTAATGATATATAATTGAGGAGCACACAGTCGCGCCCTTCACGGGCGCGTGGATTGAAACTGACGACTGCCGCGACGTCGACGGCTCGGTCGACGTCGCGCCCTTCACGGGCGCGTGGATTGAAACCGGATCGATGCGGCGCGATCGATCGCGACGGACCGGTCGCGCCCTTCACGGGCGCGTGGATTGAAACTAGTCGTGCATCGCGCAGCGAGCTCGCGCTCGCGCCGTCGCGCCCTTCACGGGCGCGTGGATTGAAACACGCGTATGGCATGCTCGACAGCTGCGGCAGCGCGCGTCGCGCCCTTCACGGGCGCGTGGATTGAAACCCGGACTAGCGTCGACATCGTCAGCGATCGTCAGGTCGCGCCCTTCACGGGCGCGTGGATTGAAACTCGCGATCGCTCGCGTCATGGTCGACGATCGCGGTCGCGCCCTTCACGGGCGCGTGGATTGAAACTCGCGATCTCATGATCGCGATGCTACGCGCTGACGGTCGCGCCCTTCACGGGCGCGTGGATTGAAACTCAGCGACTTGCATGCGCATCGCGATGCCGATACGGTCGCGCCCTTCACGGGCGCGTGGATTGAAACCGTGTCGACATGCGATCGCCGTATGACGTCGAGTCGCGCCCTTCACGGGCGCGTGGATTGAAACGCGATCGTCCGTGCAAGTCGCGCCAGCCACGTGTCGCGCCCTTCACGGGCGCGTGGATTGAAACGCTGATCGGATGCCGATCGATACGCGACTGTGCGGGTCGCGCCCTTCACGGGCGCGTGGATTGAAACTCGTTCTACGACGATGCTACCTCGATCGCAACATGTCGCGCCCTTCACGGGCGCGTGGATTGAAACATCTAGAGGACTGCGAGTCACGCTGACATGTCCTCGGTCGCGCCCTTCACGGGCGCGTGGATTGAAACACTCGTCATGTCGCGACACCGGCATGGCGCCCGGTCGCGCCCTTCACGGGCGCGTGGATTGAAACACGTCGATCACGCGGCGATCGAGTGCCAGCATCAGCGTCGCGCCCTTCACGGGCGCGTGGATTGAAACATCGATCGATCGCGCGTGCACGCATCCGAGCACGGCGTCGCGCCCTTCACGGGCGCGTGGATTGAAACACGCGGCGTACGCGCCGTCGCAGTCGCGATGCGCGTCGCGCCCTTCACGGGCGCGTGGATTGAAACAGTCCGACAGGCTCCAAGTCGTCGACGCGTCGGGTCGCGCCCTTCACGGGCGCGTGGATTGAAACACGCGCTCGATGACGCTCGATCATGCGCGTCTGGTCGCGCCCTTCACGGGCGCGTGGATTGAAACCGCTGCAGCGATACTCGGATCGTCGAAGTCGAGCGTCGCGCCCTTCACGGGCGCGTGGATTGAAACGCGCGAGCTGCTCGATCGCCGCTGCACGCGCCGTGTCGCGCCCTTCACGGGCGCGTGGATTGAAACGTCGATCGATAGTGCGCGGGCTCCGGCACTGAGGCGTCGCGCCCTTCACGGGCGCGTGGATTGAAACACGCGATGCGGCTCGGTCCGGCGACGCTCTCGTCGCGCCCTTCACGGGCGCGTGGATTGAAACTGCGCATCTGCGCATCGCCGGCGTCGCACCGCTCGCGTCGCGCCCTTCACGGGCGCGTGGATTGAAACACGCTGCATCGATGCCATGCAGTCGCAGAGCTGCCGTCGCGCCCTTCACGGGCGCGTGGATTGAAACTGGCATCGATGCTGCACGTATGACGCGGTCGACAGGGTCGCGCCCTTCACGGGCGCGTGGATTGAAACTCATAACGGCAGCTCCTGGGGCTTCGGCGCCGCTGGTCGCGCCCTTCACGGGCGCGTGGATTGAAACAGCGCTCGCAACAGAACGAAGCCTGGTTGACGCAGGTCGCGCCCTTCACGGGCGCGTGGATTGAAACCTCGCGGGATCGGGCGGGCCCATGAGCCGCTACGGGTCGCGCCCTTCACGGGCGCGTGGATTGAAACATTTCGCAGAACTCCGTTCCTCCGCAGCCAATGGTCGCGCCCTTCACGGGCGCGTGGATTGAAACACGTAGGGCGTGCTCGATCTCCCCTCGCCGATCAGGTCGCGCCCTTCACGGGCGCGTGGATTGAAACGACTGACATCATTTCGGCGTCGCGGAAAATGTGTGTCGCGCCCTTCACGGGCGCGTGGATTGAAACGTGAGCTCTTCCGTCTCCGTGAGCTTGTGCCCCCTGTCGCGCCCTTCACGGGCGCGTGGATTGAAACGAAATAGTCTATGCCCCAGCTCATAGATTCCCGCCGTCGCGCCCTTCACGGGCGCGTGGATTGAAACGAGCCTGCCTAAAAAAGCGCGCCCCTCGTCCAGTCGCGCCCTTCACGGGCGCGTGGATTGAAACTGTTGCGAGCGCTGAATTAAACTTGGATTCGGCTGTCGCGCCCTTCACGGGCGCGTGGATTGAAACGCTATGAAGAATATTTCGGCGACACGGACGGAAGTCGCGCCCTTCACGGGCGCGTGGATTGAAACGCGGAGGACATCCAGGACGCGTGAGCGCGTGGCGTCGCGCCCTTCACGGGCGCGTGGATTGAAACATGAGGACAGACTTGCCCTGACAGGAGGCCGTTAGTCGCGCCCTTCACGGGCGCGTGGATTGAAACATCGGCACGTTGGCCTGCTCGAGGAGGGCGATCATGTCGCGCCCTTCACGGGCGCGTGGATTGAAACGTCGATCCATCGATCATGAGCATCTCGTCGGGGCGTCGCGCCCTTCACGGGCGCGTGGATTGAAACCGACCTCGCGGGAAAGCTTTCGGTCGATCAGGCGTCGCGCCCTTCACGGGCGCGTGGATTGAAACGCGTCCTGACCCTTCGATGCATCCTTGAGGAAAGTCGCGCCCTTCACGGGCGCGTGGATTGAAACTCGTAGTCAATTTGGGGAGCTCCGTGACTTCCTGGTCGCGCCCTTCACGGGCGCGTGGATTGAAACGTGGAACTCGTCCTTGCGCGCTTCGATCGCCTCGGTCGCGCCCTTCACGGGCGCGTGGATTGAAACCAGATAGTGTCAAACCGCCTCGACAGCTCTCGAGTCGCGCCCTTCACGGGCGCGTGGATTGAAACTCCAGCAGGCCTTCGCGAGCGGCCCCTGGGCCTGGGTCGCGCCCTTCACGGGCGCGTGGATTGAAACCCTCCCTCCTCGATCCGTACCTCCGCCTTGTCAGGTCGCGCCCTTCACGGGCGCGTGGATTGAAACTATCCCCTCAGGCTGTACTGCCCTCGCGTCAAACGTCGCGCCCTTCACGGGCGCGTGGATTGAAACCAGTTGCCGATCATGTCTTCGCCTCGGCCTTTCCCGTCGCGCCCTTCACGGGCGCGTGGATTGAAACGATAGTAGGTCTCGCGCTCTTCCTGCATCATCTCGGTCGCGCCCTTCACGGGCGCGTGGATTGAAACGCAACCATCCGGGCGCAGAACACAGGTATCAAGTTGTCGCGCCCTTCACGGGCGCGTGGATTGAAACGAGGACGACGCCGAGAACCTCCTCGGCGGCCTCCGGTCGCGCCCTTCACGGGCGCGTGGATTGAAACCCATCCGGCCCCATGACCATCGCCTGGGATCGCCGTCGCGCCCTTCACGGGCGCGTGGATTGAAACACGGCCATGTAGGGCACGGTCATAAGTCCCGCGAAGTCGCGCCCTTCACGGGCGCGTGGATTGAAACTCGTCGCGGTCTACCACGATGGTGCGCGCGAGCTTGTCGCGCCCTTCACGGGCGCGTGGATTGAAACTCGTCGTTCGTATCCCATTTAGTCATCCCTCCCTGGTCGCGCCCTTCACGGGCGCGTGGATTGAAACATCAAATTGTGGAAGGCATCGACGAGCACGGTGAGGTCGCGCCCTTCACGGGCGCGTGGATTGAAACAAGTTGGCCGAGCAACAGCTGGGTATATGCTGATGTCGCGCCCTTCACGGGCGCGTGGATTGAAACATCCACTGCGGCAGCGTAGAAAAATCTACATGCGGGTCGCGCCCTTCACGGGCGCGTGGATTGAAACCTACGACCTATCCTCGTATGAGCGCACGGTCAAGTCGCGCCCTTCACGGGCGCGTGGATTGAAACATTAAATTGTGGAAGGCATCGACGAGCACGGTGAGGTCGCGCCCTTCACGGGCGCGTGGATTGAAACCGCGAGATCGGCGTAAAAGAGGGCTACTCCCCCGGTCGCGCCCTTCACGGGCGCGTGGATTGAAACACTAGCCGTGGCCCCGCGGTTGACTCGCTTTGTAGTCGCGCCCTTCACGGGCGCGTGGATTGAAACTTGATCTTCATCATCGACTCCGAGACCGGAGAGGGTCGCGCCCTTCACGGGCGCGTGGATTGAAACTGCATCATGCCGTGAAGGGCCTTGGATTCCGGGGTCGCGCCCTTCACGGGCGCGTGGATTGAAACGACTCCCGCCGCCTCCATGAGGGATATGAAATGAGTCGCGCCCTTCACGGGCGCGTGGATTGAAACGAGCTCGTCGGCTTTCGAGTAGGCGCTCTCTGGGTCGCGCCCTTCACGGGCGCGTGGATTGAAACTGCTTGTCGTTGACCGTAAAGAGCATCGTGAGCCGTCGCGCCCTTCACGGGCGCGTGGATTGAAACGTCGATCAATGGCAATATACCCGTGGAGATGCGAGTCGCGCCCTTCACGGGCGCGTGGATTGAAACCCGCCACTCTCCGAACGCGAGGCCCAGGATCTCGGTCGCGCCCTTCACGGGCGCGTGGATTGAAACGAGCGAGTCGCGCTTCTCGCGCGCCGCGTCGCGGGTCGCGCCCTTCACGGGCGCGTGGATTGAAACACCGGACAATCTCCGGAGTCTCGGCGCGCGCGAGGTCGCGCCCTTCACGGGCGCGTGGATTGAAACAGGCGTTCGCGGCTCGCGGAACTCGGGCCGCCAAGGTCGCGCCCTTCACGGGCGCGTGGATTGAAACATCGCATCCCACTCCGCGTGCCGCTCCGCCTCCGTCGCGCCCTTCACGGGCGCGTGGATTGAAACGAAGACAAACTTCACCGCGGCGTCGACGAGTTCGTGTCGCGCCCTTCACGGGCGCGTGGATTGAAACTCATCGAAAGGGATATCCACGGAGTGAGCGGTTGTCGCGCCCTTCACGGGCGCGTGGATTGAAACGCCTCGAACATCCCCATCATCCTCTCGGGCGTGGGTCGCGCCCTTCACGGGCGCGTGGATTGAAACGAGCGCGGCGTGGTTCGCCTGGTCGACTCCGGTCTGTCGCGCCCTTCACGGGCGCGTGGATTGAAACTGCGCGTCCTTAAGCCGGGCCGCGTGGCGGCGATGTCGCGCCCTTCACGGGCGCGTGGATTGAAACTCGGCGGCGTGACCTTCGGCAACCTCGCAGCCAAGTCGCGCCCTTCACGGGCGCGTGGATTGAAACTTGGCCTGCCGGCGCTGGGCAGCGGGAGCCGCCGGGTCGCGCCCTTCACGGGCGCGTGGATTGAAACGAGCTCGCCATCACCGAATACGAGGCCAATTCGAGGTCGCGCCCTTCACGGGCGCGTGGATTGAAACATGGGGCAAGGATTCAGTCGTCGTCTCAGATATAGTCGCGCCCTTCACGGGCGCGTGGATTGAAACGAAAACATGGCGTCACGATCGGCGACAACGCCACGTCGCGCCCTTCACGGGCGCGTGGATTGAAACTCGATCTCATCGAGCGCCGCGAGCGAGTGCGCGGGTCGCGCCCTTCACGGGCGCGTGGATTGAAACATGGTCTCTCCTTACCAAGCCTTAAAGGTGTTGGGTCGCGCCCTTCACGGGCGCGTGGATTGAAACGCGACATACGCGATGTAGTCGTCCGCGTACAGCGTCGCGCCCTTCACGGGCGCGTGGATTGAAACACGGTACCGGCGGAGGCCGCACCGAGTGGGAGCGGTCGCGCCCTTCACGGGCGCGTGGATTGAAACTTCCGGAAGCGCGAAACGCGCGAAACAGATTGAGGGTCGCGCCCTTCACGGGCGCGTGGATTGAAACCGCAGCCTTCACGGCCGCGAGCAATTCGGCGATCTGTCGCGCCCTTCACGGGCGCGTGGATTGAAACTTCGGCGAGTAGGTCTTGCCGGCATCGAGTTCGTGTCGCGCCCTTCACGGGCGCGTGGATTGAAACCTGGATCAATCAAGATACGCCTCCGCTTATTGTGGTCGCGCCCTTCACGGGCGCGTGGATTGAAACTGCCCGTACTTGGTGGCGTCAACAGGAACGGCGGTCGCGCCCTTCACGGGCGCGTGGATTGAAACCTGTGATCGCGTCACGCCTCGGCCCTCTTCGCGCGTCGCGCCCTTCACGGGCGCGTGGATTGAAACCGTTCTGAGTAGTTTATGAAAAACGATCTCCCGGTCGCGCCCTTCACGGGCGCGTGGATTGAAACCCGTTAACTGCTCCCCCGTGCTGACGGCTTTGGGGGTCGCGCCCTTCACGGGCGCGTGGATTGAAACTCATCGAAAGGGATATCCACGGAGTGAGCGGTTCGTCGCGCCCTTCACGGGCGCGTGGATTGAAACGGAATGAATTGAATGGCGAGCGGCTACTCTCGGAAGTCGCGCCCTTCACGGGCGCGTGGATTGAAACCCGCCGTACTGGCATCCCGAGACCTACATGGAGATGTCGCGCCCTTCACGGGCGCGTGGATTGAAACCCGGCTTGCGCACCATCTTGTCGCGAGAGCTTCGGTCGCGCCCTTCACGGGCGCGTGGATTGAAACTTCCGGAAGCGCGAAACGCGCGAAACAGATTGAGGTCGCGCCCTTCACGGGCGCGTGGATTGAAACTTCCGCTCGCCAGGAGAGGAGGAAGTCTTCTGGCGTCGCGCCCTTCACGGGCGCGTGGATTGAAACTCTTTGAGGCCGCCGAGCGACTGCGCCGCGGTGTGTCGCGCCCTTCACGGGCGCGTGGATTGAAACTACACGGTCAACGCCTACCACCGCAACCACCCGGCCGTCGCGCCCTTCACGGGCGCGTGGATTGAAACCATCATGGCGGTCAGGATCGTTTGTATGGGGTTGGTCGCGCCCTTCACGGGCGCGTGGATTGAAACCCGCCTCGCGCTCGTCGTCGGTGATTCCGGCGTCGTCGCGCCCTTCACGGGCGCGTGGATTGAAACATCGAGAACGGCGACCTCATGTCGCGACTAGGGGTCGCGCCCTTCACGGGCGCGTGGATTGAAACCAGCAGATCAAGGATGCGAAGAGCCCGACCGAGGGTCGCGCCCTTCACGGGCGCGTGGATTGAAACAAGCCCTTCCTTCTCACGTCGGTCGAGGGTCTCGGTCGCGCCCTTCACGGGCGCGTGGATTGAAACTGCTCTGTATCGTTTCCGTTGGCAGAAATTGTGTGTCGCGCCCTTCACGGGCGCGTGGATTGAAACACGATGCGCGCATATCTCACGGCGCCACCCCGTCAGTCGCGCCCTTCACGGGCGCGTGGATTGAAACAGGTCGACTCCGTTGATATCGGCGAACTTGCCGAGTCGCGCCCTTCACGGGCGCGTGGATTGAAACATCACGAAACCATCGGACCTCGGCTACTCCGATGAGTCGCGCCCTTCACGGGCGCGTGGATTGAAACGCGACCTGCTCGGGTATCGATCCGGGGCGCAGGGTCGCGCCCTTCACGGGCGCGTGGATTGAAACTGCGCGAGCTCGACCGGTGCGTATTCCCGCTTCCGTCGCGCCCTTCACGGGCGCGTGGATTGAAACACCTTCGGCATCAGAGCGCCAGACTCAGCTCCTGGGTCGCGCCCTTCACGGGCGCGTGGATTGAAACACAGCGGGCTCGAGGTAGAATCCGGCATTGTTCCGTCGCGCCCTTCACGGGCGCGTGGATTGAAACTAACGCCTCGCGTATCTTCGCTCTCGCTTTGTCGGGTCGCGCCCTTCACGGGCGCGTGGATTGAAACGGCCTGCGCTATGCTCTTGGCCTCTGGTCGAAGTCGCGCCCTTCACGGGCGCGTGGATTGAAACATGGCCGTGTACTGCGCTCCGGTCATGGTGTTAAAGTCGCGCCCTTCACGGGCGCGTGGATTGAAACTCATACGTATTTTTGCGTGTTCCATGGGCCGATCGTCGCGCCCTTCACGGGCGCGTGGATTGAAACGATCTACCCGGTCGACTGGGGCGAGACGCACAAGGTCGCGCCCTTCACGGGCGCGTGGATTGAAACACGATCTCGATATCTGGATCCGCGAGGTCTAAGCCGTCGCGCCCTTCACGGGCGCGTGGATTGAAACGAAACCTGGTCCAGCCAGGACTCGAAGGCGACCCGTCGCGCCCTTCACGGGCGCGTGGATTGAAACAACTACGTTGCGAAAATGTCCGACGTCTCCGTCGGTCGCGCCCTTCACGGGCGCGTGGATTGAAACGTGAACATGTGCAAGGCCAAGGGCGGATCAAACGCCTGTCGCGCCCTTCACGGGCGCGTGGATTGAAACCTCCGCGGCGTGGACACTGCGGCAGAAGCCCAGGGTCGCGCCCTTCACGGGCGCGTGGATTGAAACATTTCATCTTCCTTCCCCGCCTCGCGGGTTAGCTGGTCGCGCCCTTCACGGGCGCGTGGATTGAAACCCGTCATTGGCGCCGTCAGGGCGCCGATAGAGAAGTCGCGCCCTTCACGGGCGCGTGGATTGAAACAGACCGATGTCATGGTCGGCAACGGCGGATTCGACGTCGCGCCCTTCACGGGCGCGTGGATTGAAACACGCGCTCGGCCTGGGTCATCGGCTCCACATTTGTCGCGCCCTTCACGGGCGCGTGGATTGAAACCAGATCATGAGGATGAAATTGCCGATCGGCATGAGTCGCGCCCTTCACGGGCGCGTGGATTGAAACACGCCTGGAGCTGATGTCGCCGTTAAGCGGTCTCTGTCGCGCCCTTCACGGGCGCGTGGATTGAAACACGGCATGATGCAGAAGGACCTCACCGCGGGGCGTCGCGCCCTTCACGGGCGCGTGGATTGAAACCGTCGGGGAGTGGGCTAGCGGGTATCGGGCCGGAGTCGCGCCCTTCACGGGCGCGTGGATTGAAACGCGCACTACTTCAACGGCGGCAAGGACGAGGACCGTCGCGCCCTTCACGGGCGCGTGGATTGAAACGAGTCCAGCGTCATCGATTTAGCGGAAGAGTCGAGTCGCGCCCTTCACGGGCGCGTGGATTGAAACTCGAAGTGGTCGGCAAGATGCTCGATCCCATCCCGGTCGCGCCCTTCACGGGCGCGTGGATTGAAACTTACAGACGCCCACCCGGTGCTGCTCCACGAGCTGTCGCGCCCTTCACGGGCGCGTGGATTGAAACTTCATGTAGAAGGGGAGGGACGCCGGATCCTGGGGTCGCGCCCTTCACGGGCGCGTGGATTGAAACTCGGCCATGCCATAGACGAGTTGCCCGTACTGCGTCGCGCCCTTCACGGGCGCGTGGATTGAAACCCTTCGGCTGCCACGCGCTCACGCGTCCTGGATGGTCGCGCCCTTCACGGGCGCGTGGATTGAAACACGTCCGCGTACGGGCTAGCTAAGAAGAACCCGGGTCGCGCCCTTCACGGGCGCGTGGATTGAAACTCCTACTGGAGAGCCGGACTCTATGTGACTAAGGTCGCGCCCTTCACGGGCGCGTGGATTGAAACCGGGTAGGCGAGATACATAGCGGCGGGCCCGAGCGTCGCGCCCTTCACGGGCGCGTGGATTGAAACATAGCCCCTCAACGTTTTCGCGTTGAGGGGCTATCGTCGCGCCCTTCACGGGCGCGTGGATTGAAACACTTTTCTACAAAAAAAGCTTTACAAAAGAGTGTAGTCGCGCCCTTCACGGGCGCGTGGATTGAAACTATGCGATCATCTGGGATACGGAGAAAGAAGCTCCGTCGCGCCCTTCACGGGCGCGTGGATTGAAACGAGCCCTACCGGTGGCAGTGTGACGTCCTGAAGAGGTCGCGCCCTTCACGGGCGCGTGGATTGAAACAAATATTTGTAGGTGATGGGCCCTCCCGCGAAGGGGTCGCGCCCTTCACGGGCGCGTGGATTGAAACATCGAGCCCATGTTCGAGCACTGCGGGAAAGTGGGTCGCGCCCTTCACGGGCGCGTGGATTGAAACGCGCGCTGGCTCGATGAGCATCCGGGGAGGACAGGTCGCGCCCTTCACGGGCGCGTGGATTGAAACGCGCCAGGGCGGTTGAACTGCTCGGCGAGGGACGTCGCGCCCTTCACGGGCGCGTGGATTGAAACGATGCCCGGGGTGGAGAGGTCGAAAATCTTGGCCGTCGCGCCCTTCACGGGCGCGTGGATTGAAACATTTGGGCTACGCGCCAGAAGAGGAGGAGCGTCGGTCGCGCCCTTCACGGGCGCGTGGATTGAAACGGGTCCTGGTCGCCAGCGCTCGTTATATCGCTCACGTCGCGCCCTTCACGGGCGCGTGGATTGAAACCTGCGGGCGATGATACGATTTCAGAGGACAAGCGTCGCGCCCTTCACGGGCGCGTGGATTGAAACTTGCCCATCTGGTGCTGGAAACGGTCGATGGGGTGTCGCGCCCTTCACGGGCGCGTGGATTGAAACTATGTCCAGATGGCCAGCCGCGGCGACACCCCCGGTCGCGCCCTTCACGGGCGCGTGGATTGAAACTAACCTCTTGCTATTTATACCGGGCGGCGGGACAGGTCGCGCCCTTCACGGGCGCGTGGATTGAAACCCCTCTGCGGGCATGATCCGCGCGGCCCCCGGCGCGTCGCGCCCTTCACGGGCGCGTGGATTGAAACTCGAACCATATTCCGGAACGCCTGCGAAACCTGGTCGCGCCCTTCACGGGCGCGTGGATTGAAACACCTAAGCAAATTGCACAGGTTCCCACCGCCGCCCGTCGCGCCCTTCACGGGCGCGTGGATTGAAACGCCTAAGCAAATTGCACAGGTTCCCACCGCCGCCGTCGCGCCCTTCACGGGCGCGTGGATTGAAACTCCGCGTCTCGAGCGCGGCCCCGGATTTCTCACGTCGCGCCCTTCACGGGCGCGTGGATTGAAACTACTTCGGGGTCAGCGGAGATAGCCTTCGCGGGGCGTCGCGCCCTTCACGGGCGCGTGGATTGAAACAATATACAGGAGGAAGGGTATGAGCGAGCCGACCGTCGCGCCCTTCACGGGCGCGTGGATTGAAACCCGACTATCTAGTGACCATGCGCAAGCCGGGTAAGTCGCGCCCTTCACGGGCGCGTGGATTGAAACTGCAGATAGTGCTGGGTGCTGGCGATCATCTGCATGTCGCGCCCTTCACGGGCGCGTGGATTGAAACCTGCAGGGTGCCCACGGGCTGGGCCTGGGCGAGGTCGCGCCCTTCACGGGCGCGTGGATTGAAACCCGGTCGCGGTAGATGGTATCGAGGTCGAGCAGAGTCGCGCCCTTCACGGGCGCGTGGATTGAAACCTTGATCTCGTAGGAGTTTTCGACATTCCCGACGTCGCGCCCTTCACGGGCGCGTGGATTGAAACAGATTATCGATGGAGACCTGGACATTGTACGAAGGTCGCGCCCTTCACGGGCGCGTGGATTGAAACCTGTATCCTTGTTACAGTTATCCGGCAGGAGCGAAGTCGCGCCCTTCACGGGCGCGTGGATTGAAACTGGCCACGGCTCGCGGATTATCGAGATGAGCGGGGTCGCGCCCTTCACGGGCGCGTGGATTGAAACACCGCGTACAGACGTTTCAGATCACGCTCGGAGAGTCGCGCCCTTCACGGGCGCGTGGATTGAAACCCGCACAGCTTGACTCGTGTCCGGATCGATCGTCTGTCGCGCCCTTCACGGGCGCGTGGATTGAAACGAGGAGTTGCGACGCCAGTCGTAGACGTTCGTGAGTCGCGCCCTTCACGGGCGCGTGGATTGAAACAGCTTGCGCCCGCAGTACGTGCCACGAGTAACTAGGTCGCGCCCTTCACGGGCGCGTGGATTGAAACCCAACGGATCGAACTCGGCGAGCTATCGCCTCTGGGTCGCGCCCTTCACGGGCGCGTGGATTGAAACCGATCTCTTGACAATTTAGTTACCGCCCTGCAAAGTCGCGCCCTTCACGGGCGCGTGGATTGAAACATGAACGGCCCATTCGCACCATCGGGCACGAACTGGTCGCGCCCTTCACGGGCGCGTGGATTGAAACACGGATTCGCCGAGCGCCTCGACGAGTATCTCCCGTCGCGCCCTTCACGGGCGCGTGGATTGAAACTCGCTCAGGTTCAGCTCTTCAGCCCAGTCCTTGCGTCGCGCCCTTCACGGGCGCGTGGATTGAAACTCCGATTTTCCCTCGGACTATTCCGACGAGTATTGTCGCGCCCTTCACGGGCGCGTGGATTGAAACGCCGAGGACATCCAGGACGCGTGAGCGCGTGGCAGTCGCGCCCTTCACGGGCGCGTGGATTGAAACACGAGCTGCGACTCCTCGCCGAGAAGGGCAACCGTCGCGCCCTTCACGGGCGCGTGGATTGAAACACGAATAGAGGGCCGTTGATCGTCTGCGCTTGGCGTCGCGCCCTTCACGGGCGCGTGGATTGAAACCGGAGCCACAGCCGTAGCCGAAGCCCGAGCCGTCGTCGCGCCCTTCACGGGCGCGTGGATTGAAACTTGAGGCCGTGAAGGATATAGCCCCTGATGGAAGTCGCGCCCTTCACGGGCGCGTGGATTGAACCCACATTTCCCAGATGATGTGCGCCGCAAGAGAGATTCTCGTGCTATAATTTCTTGTCTGTATTGGAATAACGTGGTTCAGGAGCTCTGAAAAGCGGAGGGCCCAGTGGGCGAAAGCCGTAAACCGGGTCTGCGGGTTGATTTCGACGCCAAGTTGCGGCTTGAGTTCCACGGCACGACGATCACCTCTGATGCCGGACTGCTCGCCAATCGAGAACTTGACGATGCGTTGGGATTGACCGAGATAGCGGAAGTGTGCCTTCGCGATGGCAGGAACGGCAAGAACACTCGGCATGGTCTTGGATCAAAACTGCGACAATCGGTGTTCTGCCGGCTCGCCGGATACGAGGACACGAACGACGCTGAAATGCTGTCCGTCGACCCTGTCATGAGACAGGTGGTTGGAGGCCGCGCAGTCGACCACACCGCCGCTTCGACAAGCCAGATGGGAAGGTTCGAGACCGAGACCCTCACATTGCCTGAAAATCAAGTCGCATTGGCGACTCTTTCTGGCAAGTGGATGGACCGGCTCAGGCTCAGCTATGCCATCAGGTTGCCCGCCAACGACATCCTGTCCCGCGAGATTGAGCATCTCCTCACGAGGCCAGCAGGACGACCGTCCAAGGCCCCTGTCGTCCTCTACCGGGATGGCGCTGGTCCTGAACAGTCTTGACGAGGGAGCGTGGTCCAGTAAAATTGGATCTGGAACATGAAGGTATTCCCAGAACTGGCAGGAATCGCCGGCTATTTGGGAAATCCCGGCTAAGTCATAGTTCAATGGGTTCATCTCCTGAAGGAAGACACACAGTGGACAAAGAGGTATTCAGTTTCCCATCGGCTTTAGAGTTCGAGACCTGGCTGGAGGAAAACTTCAACAGGGAAAGAGGCATCTGGATGGCAATGTCCAAGAAAGGTTCAACAGGAACCATCGTCTCTTATGTAGAGGCACTCGATTCGGCTCTGTGCTTTGGTTGGATCGATGGACAGAAGGGCAAAGGCGATGGGCAAACTTGGCTACAGTATTTTTGTAGGCGTAAGCCAAACAGCGTTTGGTCTCAGACCAATAAGGAAAGCGTTGAAAGACTAATCCGAGAAGGCAGGATGCGACAGCCAGGACATAAAGCAATCGAGGAGGCAAAACTCAGTGGAGCCTGGGACTCTGCCTATCAGCCCATCCGAAGTCGGGAAATTCCTCCAGAGCTGGCAACAGCCCTTGATGGGAACAAAAAAGCGAAAGAGTTCTTTGAGACCTTGAGTAGTCAGAATCGATTTGCGTTCGTCTTCAGAATTTCAAACGGCAAAGAAGAAAGAAACAAGGGAACGAAAAGCCGCAGAATTTGTCAGAATGATGGAAAGAGGTGAAGTCTTTCACCCGCTGAAACGAACTGGTGACGCGTGATGATGATTTCTGAGCCACCCTTCTCCGGCAAGAAGAACGAGGTTGACCAATACATCGACCAGTTTTCCGGGTAAAATGTTCGCTTCGTACCCCGAGATACTCTCATATGACGGCTGCGTTACTCTCGTATGACGGCTGACTTACTCTCATATGACGGCTGCGTTACTCTCGTATGACGGCTGACTTACTCTCGTATGACGGCTGACTTACTCTTATATGACGACCTCACCCGAAAGGAGAAGAAGTACGTGCCGGAGTACCTCGCAGGCAAACAGACAAAGGCGATAGCCTGCGATCGAGGCGTCACCGTCCGCACCGCCCTGGGCCGCCGATCCTCCCGAGAATGGCCGCGAACAAATCCCGCGACACGTGGCTTCGTCCATCTGGAATATGATGCAACAGGCCTCGCGGACGACTTTTCTCTTCGGGCCAAGGCAGTTCGCGATTCCATCTTCCTTGTGTATCTTGTTCATGGAGGTTGAGGGATGATTCGAAAGACAGTACTGATCACCGGATCCACGTCGGGCATCGGCTTCGCAGGCGCCGAGGCCCTGGGCCGGAAGGGTTGGAGGGTCCTCGTTCACGGAAGAAGTCCTACCCGACTCGATCCCGCCGTAGCGCAACTGCGGGCGCTCGTCCCCGAAGGCGAATTCGAGGGGGTCACCGGAGACCTCGCATCGCTCGCCGCGGTGGCCGATCTCGCCGGACAAGTGCAGTCGAAAGTCGCATCTCTCGACGCATTGTGGAACAACGCCGGGGGCATGAGCAGGTCCTTCGCCACGACGGTAGACGGCATCGAAGGCCAGATGGCCGTCAACTTCGTCGCCCCCTTCGCTCTCACTCGACTCCTTCTCGCTCTCCTCCGCGCCGCCCCGCAAGGCAGAATCGTCACGACGAGTTCCATGGCCCATACCTTCGCTCCGCGGAAGATCGAGGACTGGCTGGTACCGGGAGGCAGGAACTATCGCCCCATGGCCGTGTACGGACAATCGAAGCTCGCGACGCTCCTGTTCACCGAGGAACTCGCCCGGCGGATCGGCCGAAGCTCCGTCACCGTCAACGCGTACCATCCGGGTTTCGTGCGCTCCGGATTCGGATCGGGCGGCGAGAGCCGGAAAAAGGGCTCCTTCGCCTTCGCGTCTTTTCTCGCGCTTTCGCCCGAGAAGGGCGCGGACACCGGCGTCTGGCTCATTGATGATCCAAGCGCCCAACATTCGACCGGGCGCTATTGGATCAAGCGCAAGCCTAAGGAGCCGTCTTCCGCAGTGACGCCCGAGACCGCGAGGCTGGTATGGGACGAGGCGGAGACTGCCGTCCGGAAAGCGCTCGGAGCCCTCCCGGAATAAGGCCGATCCACATGGTGGCCGAAAGGATACGGCATGGCGACAGTCCAGGTTCGATATATCGTCGACGATGTGGACGCCGCGATCGAGTTCTACTGCTCGCGGCTCGGTTTCCGACAGGTAATGCATCCGGCGCCGGCATTCGCGATGCTCTCGCGAGGGGATTTGCGACTCGTGCTCAGCGCGCCCAATCCGGCCGGCGGCGGCGGACAGATTATCGCGGAGGACCCTTCCGGAAATCCCGTCGAGCTTTTCGAGTCTATCCTGTCCGAAGCTCGACTCGGCGAGAAGTAGAATCGGATTCGATTGGTTCCCGCAGCTGCTCGGCAATTTCCTCGCCCGCAATCTTCAATGCGGAGTCCCTGGGGACTTCGCTCTCTTCGAAGGCTTCGACTTGGTGGAAGCGTTGAGGGCGATCGCTTGGCTAACGAGTGCCTTGAAGGCGGACTCGTCGACCTCTTCTCCTTCGTGGATGTCGATCGCGCGGCGTGTGTTTCCCTCGAGACTCGAGTTGAAGAGACGGGCCGGATCCTCCAGAAACGCGCCCTTGGAAAAGGTGAGCTTCACGGCATTCTTGTAGGTTTCGCCGGTGCAGATGATGCCGTCGTGCGACCACACCGGAGTGCCCATCCACTTCCACTCCTCGAGGACGTCCGGGGCCGCTTCCTTGATGAGCTTGCGCATTCTGCCGAGGGTTTCCCCGCGCCAGTCTCCGAGCTCGGCGATTCTCATCGAAATGAGCTCCGATGCCGACTGGCCTTGACTCGCGCCCGACTTTTCCATATTCCCCTCCCGGGAGTTCCGGATACGATTCATCATAGATTTCCCATTCGCGAGCGAACCTCGCCGACAATGGGGCAATCTCCGTCATCCCCATCAATTCTACCGGCCGAATACTTTTCGTCAATAAGCCTTCCCTCGAGCTCATAGGATCGGCGCTCGATTTCAGTAAAAAATACTAGTAAATATATTTGACTGCTAATCCCGATCTGCGTACTTTTCTCCCAGGAGAAATAATGATGAACGGTGATTCGTTACCCGACGGGAAATCGATAGCGACGGCGGCGGCCGCGGTTGCGGCGCGCGGCATTGCGGTGGAGATCGTGGACTCCAGAGCCGATGCGCTCGAGCGCATCAAAGCCATCATCCCGGCCGGGGCCACCGTCATGACCGGGGCCTCGTTGACGCTTAAAGAGATCGGATTCGAGGACTACCTCATCTCGAAAAATCATCCCTGGAAGAACCTCAAGGACGACATCGTCGCCGAAAAAGATCCCGCCAGGCAGACCGCGTTGCGGCGGCAGGCGACGCTCGCCGACTATTTCCTGGGAAGCGTCCATGCGGTCGCCGAGACCGGCGAACTGGTGATCGCTAGCGCGTCGGGAAGCCAGCTCGGACCCTACGCCTTTTCCGCCTCGAACGTCGTCTGGGTCGTCGGCGTCCAGAAAATCACCAAGGACCTCGCCGACGGCATCCGTCGGGTGAAAGAGTACATCATGCCCCACGAAGACGAGCGGATGAAAGCCCTGACCGGCGGGAAAATGGGCACGATGCTGGGGAAGCTCATGATAGTCGAGCGGGAGGCCCCCTTCCTGGGCCGAAAGCTCACTCTCCTCTTCGTGAAGGAACCGACAGGCGATTGATTCGGTGGGCGGCGCCGATCGCCGCCCTTGTTCCCGAGTGATTTTTTATTATATTTACGCCATGATACCCGAACAAACGGTGTTCATCCTCGCCGACGAAGCGCTTTCGGCTCTCGTAGACAAGATCGCGGAGAGCCAGTGGGATATGAAGATTCCGGGCTGGTTCAGGACAGGGCGAGTCCAGGCCGACGCGACGCTGCGGACGATCGTCAACTATCACGCCTACGACGACGCCTGGGTTCCCGAGGTCCTCGCCGGCAGGACTATCCAGGAAGTGGGGACGAAATACGACGGCGATCTCCTGGGCGATCGTCCCGCGGAGAGCTTCGCGAAATTCAATTCCGCGGCGTGCAGAGCGGTGCGGGATTTGAAAGACCCCGCGAGGACGGTGCATTTGTCCTACGGCGATTTTCCGGCGAGGGAATACCTGGAGCACACGATGTGCTTCCGGGGATTTCGAGTCCACGACATCGCCAGGCTCATCGGCGCCGATACCGCGATGTCGGCCGCCCTCGTCGAGGGTCTTTGGGAGATCCTGCGCCCCCATGCCGAAGAACGGCGCAAGATCGGCGTCTTCGGTCCAGAAATCGAGCTTCCGGCGGATGCGTCGCTTCAGGACAGGCTCCTGGCCATGTCCGGCCGGGCGGATTAGCGTGGAAGGAAACCTGAGGGCAGACGAAGTACCGGCTCGGGACCGCGACGGAGACGAACCGCTCATCGCATGACGCGTCCGCAGTTGAGCATTGCGGGAATTACGATAATAGTATCGATCATGCACCGTCCCGAATCCCATGAATCCGAAGAGGCGAGACTCGCCGCGGGAATAATCGCCAAGCCGCTTACGATAAAGCGACTGTTTCTCACATGGGTAAAAATCGGGTTTACGTCTTTCGGCGGCGGCGCCGTCACTCAATATCTCATCCAGGAAAGCTTCATCTACAAGCACAAATGGATAAGCGCCGAAGAGTACGCCAACATCATAGCCATGAGCCAGATCGCACCGGGCATAAACCTCATCGCGAACGCGATACTCATAGGCAAACGACTGGCGGGAGGGCTCGGCATACTGGTATCCCTCGTCGGATTCATTCTGCCGAGCGCGGCGATTACCGTCGGGATATCCGCCGTCTACGCCGGCATCAGCGCGCTCCCCAGAGTACAGGCCGCGCTGCGCACGGCCTTCGCGGCCATATTCGGCATTTCCCTGGCCACGAATTGGCGAAACGCCGGGCCTATCTTCGCGAATAATCGAAAGCGCGGACCGGCCGCATTAGGAGTCGCACTCGGCATAATGATCGGCAGCGCGCTCATCTATGCGGCGTTCAGTCCGGCGGTGATACTGCTCTATCTGATCGGCGGCCTGTGCGGCGCCCTCGCCTACCGGTATGGCGCCGGGAAGAATCGCAAGGATTAGCCGGTGAACTGGCTTCTGTTTTTTGGGGTGGTGCTCAAATCGGTCTTGTTCTCGACGGGCGGATTCGGTCCCTTACCCAGTTTGCACGCCGATTTCATAGCCCATGGATGGGCGAGCGAAAAGCAGTTCACCGAGGCTCTGGCGATCGGGCAGATCACTCCCGGGCCGAACGGCCTTTGGGTCGCCAGCCTATGCTATCTGGTCGCCGGCGTGCCGGGCGCCGTACTGTCGTGCGTCGCGCTGCTTCTGCCGCCGCTCTTGATTCTGATCGTGCAACTCTGCTACGCCCGCATCGCCGATCGCGCCGCGACTCGGGGGGCTCTCGATGGCGTCGTTCTCGTCATAGTAGGCTTCAATGTGATAATTTTGGCCAGGCTGTTCCTGGGCAATGGCGCGGACCTGCAAATGCTGGCGATCGTCGTGGTAAGCGCCGCGCTGGCCATATCGAGGCGCGTATCGTCCGTGGTCATACTGGCGGCCGCAGCCTTGGTCGGTTTGCTCTTCGGCTGAGGGTCGACCGGGAAGTCCCGGCCGTCGCCGCGGAGGTCCGATCGAAGACGCTCATTCTTGGGTCGTTGACGCGGCGGAGAAGAGCTCGCATTCAGCTCGATTTTTTTGATCCCAACCTCGAGCGCCGGATCGTTTCGTCTGGAACGACGAAGGAACAAGGCGTTTTCTTCGTCGACGGCAAGATTCCCGACTGCCGCCATGTAGGAGCAGTCAGCAGTCGATAAAATTCAATCCTTATCAAATATAATTTGATGTTGACAGGAAAATGAACTTGTGTTAAATAATTTTTAATGGAAACAACAATCCACATAATCAGCCAGAAAATCAAGCAGCTCAGAACCAAAGTCGGATTGACATTGGAAGAGGTGGCGCGGAAAAGCGGGTGTACCCCGGGTTTTTTGTCTCAGATAGAGCGGAACAAAGCAGTACCATCCATAACCACATTGCATGCCATAGCCGAAGCCTTGGATGTTCCGGTGGCGGACTTTTTCCCCAGCGCCATCAACCCGGCAAAAGTCGTGCGGCACGATGCGCGAGAAAGCTTCCACTTCGAGGGCTCGGCGATAACATATTGCGCTTTGTCGACGAAATTCCTCCATGCCGGACTGGCCGCCTTCCTGATGAACATCAAGCCCTCGGACCAGGCTCTGCCCACGGATGAGTTCCGCGCACACATCGGCGAGGAGTTCTACTACCTTTTTGAAGGCGTACTTCGACTCTGGATCGACACCGGCTTTTACGACCTTTATCCCGGAGACAGCGTTTACTTCAAGAGCACATCCAAGCATCGTCTGGAGAATCGCAGCAGACAGGACGTAGTCGTTTTGGGGCTCATAACGCCCTCGGTTTTTTGAGGCAGCCATGACACAGAGCATAGGCGAACGCATCAAGTCGCTCCGCACCAAGCAGGGCTCGACCCTGGCCGAATTGGGCAAAAAAGCGAATGTTTCGACCAGTTACCTGTCTCAGATCGAGCGGGATAGGACCTCGCCTTCTCTCGCCACCTTGGCGGTCATCGCGCGTGCGCTCAACGTCGAACTTCGGCACTTGTTCGAGGATGAGGCCGAGTCGGCCTACGTCGTGCGTTCCGATGACGTATCGACGAGCGTCGACGCGGATGCGGCGGTCAATCGGCCGCTCACGGCCCCGGCGAGCGGAAACAAGCTCAGCGTTGCCAGCGTCAAGATCGAGTCGCATGGATCGAGCGGGCAGATCCCGACTTTTGAAGGCGAAGAGCTGCTTTTCATACTGAAGGGGAGGCTGGAAGTCACGGTGGAGGACGAACGATTCACCTTGGCAGCCGGCGACAGTATCCATTATGACGCCGAGCTGCCTCATAGCTGGATCAACAATGACGACGAGCCCTGCGTGTTGATATGGAGCCTTGTCATCTCTTCGCTGGAACATCGGTTTCCGTCGGAAAAGGAGGTGATGGTCGGCGACATCGAGCCGATTTAGTCCCGAGTCCGTCCAGCCGCGCCGAAAATCCGTATTTCGAGATTTTTCTAAGGAGGGAAGAAGATGCGATCAAGACTATTCGTCGTACTCGCCGCCCTCGCGCTAGCGAGCTCCGTGTTGATTCCGATCTCGGCCCAGGCTGCTCCGGCGGCCGGTCAACGTGTGCTGCGGGTCACCTTTTCCTGGCCGAACACCATCGACCCCGCAATCGGGAATGATTACGCCAGCACATCCTCGATCGTCAACCTTTACGACACACTTGTCTTCCCGAACGCGAAAGGCGGCATCGATCCCTGGCTGGCCGCGTCATGGACTATTTCCCGGGACGGTCTGACCTACAGCTTCCGCCTGCGCAGAGACGCTGTCTTCCACGACGGCGCGCCGCTGAAGGCAAGCGACGTCGTCTACAGTTTCAATCGTCTCAAGACAATCGGACGTGGTTTCGCCTATCTCGTCACCCCGAACATAGCGAACGTGGAGGCGAGCGATCCGCACACGGTGGTGTTTACGCTGCGGAAGCCGAGCGCTCTTTTCCTCACCAGCCTGGTCCACCTCGGCGTCGCGGAAGCGAGTCTCATAAAGAAGAATGCCAAGGCCCAGGGTCCATATGGAGCCGACGGCGACTACGGCACGGCGTGGCTGCAGACTCACGACGCGGGGTCCGGACCCTATATGGTCAAGGAATTTCCCCTGGAACAGTATCTATTGATGACCAAGAACGGCAAATGGTGGGGCATGTTCAATGCGAAAGCCCCCGATTTGGTACGATTCATCGGCACCACGGAAGGGGTCACCGTCCGGACCATGATGCAGAACAAAGAGCTGGAGATCACCGACCAGTGGCAAACCTACGAAGCCTATCAGGCATTGGAGAAGATCCCCGGCGTAAAAATAGCACCGCTGCCTTCGATGACCTCGTTCTTCTACATGATGAACACCAAGAAGGCACCGACCGACGATCTTCACTTCCGCCTGGCGATGGAATACGGTTTCGACTACGACACGGCGATCGGCCTCGAATGGCCCGGTACGAAACAGATGGCCGGACCCGTGAACGCCTTCTTGGCCGGATTTGATTCCAACCTCGCCGTGTACAAGCACGATCCCGCACGGGCCAAAGAGGAACTGCAGAAGAGCAAGTATGCGAACGAGCTCGGCACGACCCCGGTCGTTCTTCAGTGGGTATCGGAGGTCCCGGATGAGGAAAAGTACGCATTGCTTTTCCAATCCAACATGGCCGACATCGGCATCAAGGTCGACGTGGTGAAGGTGCCTTGGCTGAGCTTGGTCGAGAATACCAGCAAGCTCGTCAGCAGCCCCAATATCGCAACGATATATGTCTCTTCCGACTTGCCGGAAGCCGGACTCATGCTGAAACAACGCTATTCTTCGAGCACGGCCGGCACGTGGCAGCAGAACGAGTGGTTGCAGGACAAGCATCTGGACGCGGAAATCGACGATGCCCTGGCGACCCTGGACACGGCGCAGCGCTATGCCAAGTATCACCGGATACAAGAGGAACTCGTCGCCACGGCACCGACAATCTGGATCTACGATCAGATCGAGAAACACGCCTATAGGGATAACATCGACTGGCCCGCCGCCCGGAACGAGACGAGCCTTATCCAGGGTTATGCATTCTTCGCTGCCGATATCGGGGTCAACCCGTAGCTCCAGCGTAGTCCGCCGATCGGTTTTTATTGCCGGGTCCGTCGGCGTGCGGCGAACCCGGCATGGCGAGGTGGTCCGGAATGTCGCTATTGAAATTTGTCGCGAGGCGTTTGATCTACTCGGTATTCGTACTTCTGGGACTGTCGATCGTGATCTTCGTCATCGCCCGCATCATGCCCGGCGACCCCGCGCGCATGGCCGTGGGGATGCAGGCCCCTCAATGGGTCGTCGACAGGCTCCGCGATCAAATGCATCTCAACCAGCCGCTACCGGTGCAATATTTTTTCTGGCTCAGGGACGCGTTGCACGGCGATTTCGGTCTTTCCCTGGTGACCCAGCGCCCTGTGATAAGCGATATCGTCGAATTTTTCCCCGCATCGCTGGAATTGGTGTTCTGCGCGGGTCTCATGGCAGCCATCGGAGGCATCGGCCTCGGCGTGGTCTCGGCTCGTCACAAAGACACGTGGATCGACAGCACCGTGCGCATCTTTTCGTACATGGGCGTCGTGACGCCTTCCTTCGTTTTCGCCATCGTATTCGTCCTGCTCTTCGGCTGGGTACTTCATCTGTTTCCCGTCATCGGCCGCTTGAGCGAGCAGATCCAAGCCCCGCCCACCGTGACGGGGCTGATGACGATCGATTCTCTGCTGGCGGGTCGCCTGAACGCCTTCGTGGACGCCCTGCGTCACTTGTTTCTCCCGGCGCTCTCCCTGGCCATGGGTTCCATCGCGCAGGAGTCGCGTATCACGCGCTCTTCCATGGCGGACAATCTGGGAAAAGATTATATAGCCTCGGCCCGGGCGCTCGGCGTTTCGGAACACGTGGTGATGGGACGTCTGCTGCTCAAGCCGTCGTTGATCCCCACGGTTTCGATCCTCGGTCTCGATATAGCGTCCATGTTCAGCATCGCGTTCCTCGTGGAGCTGATCTTCAACTGGCCGGGGCTGGCCCGCTACGGGCTCTCCGCGATGCTCCACAAGGATCTGAACGCCATTTCGGCGGTCATTCTGGTGCTGGGCGCCGTATTCTCCTTCGTCAACATCATCGTCGACCTGATCGTCGCGCACCTGGATCCCCGCATCAGGTTGCACGCGGCACGGAGCGAATAGAAGCCATGGCAGAGCTTTCAGCCCAACGGATCAAGGTCCTGGAGCGGGATTCCCGCCGTGAAAATCTGGGGCGTTCCTGGTACAAGTTTTCGCGCAACCCTTTGTCGGTGGCGGGCCTCGTACTGGTTGTCGGGGTCGTACTTCTCGCAACCTTCGCGCCTTACGTCACACCTTTCCCCAGACACGCGGGTGCATTCACCGATTTCGCCCATGCCAAGGTCGCTCCGAACGCGACGTATCTTTTGGGCACGGACCAGATCGGCCGTGACATTCTCACGCGCATCATATTCGGGTTCCGTTCTTCGCTCCTGATGGCCGTGCTCGTCCTCGTCCTCGTCGTTCCGCCGGGGGTTTTCCTGGGGCTTCTGGCGGGGTATTTCCGGGGAAGGTGGATCGAGGTCGTCATCATGCGCGTCACGGACATATTCCTGGCGGTGCCGCCGCTCATTCTCGCACTAGCCGTAGCCTCGGTGCTGCAGCCCAACTTGTGGAACGGCATGCTGGCCGTATCGCTGATGTGGTGGCCCTGGTATACGAGGATCGTCTATGGACTGACGAGTCAATACCGCAACGAATTCTTCGTCGCGGCGGCGGAGGTCAACGGCGCCAGCGTATGGCACATATTGTTCCGCGAAATACTGCCCAACACCGTCTCGTCCGTGTTGACCAAGATGAGCCTGGATGTTGGCTGGGTGATCATCATCGGATCGATGCTCAGCTTCGTCGGTCTGGGCGTCCAGCCTCCCGAACCGAGCCTCGGCTCGATGGTGGCCGACGGTGCGCGCTATCTGCCCGACCAATGGTGGATAGCAGTTTTCCCTGCGCTGGCGATCGTCGTCGTGGTCATGGGTTTCAACCTCTTCGGAGACGGCGTACGCGACATGTTCGCGTCGGAGGAGGTTTAACGTGCCGGAATCGCGTCTCCTGGAAGTCAGAGACCTGCGGGTGCATTTTTCAGTCTATGGCGGCACGCTCAAGGTGCTGGATGGCGTCAACTTGTCGGTGGATGCCGGAGAAAAGGTGGGCCTGGTAGGCGAGACGGGTTGCGGAAAAACGACGGCCATGAAGGCCATCCTCCGCGTGCTGCCCATGCCCCCGGCGAGGGTGGTCGGCGGTGAGGTGCTTTTCAAAGGACGGAACACCCTCACGATGGGTTCGAACGAGCTCCGGCAGGTGCGCGGCCGGGGTATCTCGATGATATTCCAGGACCCGACGGCAGCCCTGAATCCCGTCTTCAGCATCGGGGAGCAGCTCGAAACGGTCATCGCCCACGCCGCCTCGGCTCGGGAAAAAAGGAACTCCCGACAGGAAACCCATAGACGGGCCGTAGCATCGCTGCAGGATGTCGCGCTGGCGGATCCGGAGCGGCTGCTGCGAAGTCATCCGATCCAGCTGAGCGGCGGTATGCGCCAACGCGTCTGCATCGGCATGGCCCTGGCGACGGCTCCCGCGCTGTTGATCGCCGACGAGCCGGGCACTTCCCTCGACGTGACGATACAGGATCAGATCCTGCGACTCCTCCAGGGGCTCGTGACAAGCCGAAATACTTCCATCATACTCATCACGCACACCCTGGGCATCGTGCGCAACTCGACCGACCGCGTGTACGTGATGTACGCCGGGAACGTTGTCGAATCGGCTACCACTCCGAAACTGTTCGCCAATCCCGCTCACCCTTACACACAGGGGCTCTTGAAGACGGTTCCCAAGTTGACCGGTGGAGGCATTGCCGCCGGCATCCCCGGACGCATCCCCGACTATCTCAACCCGCCCTCAGGCTGCAGGTTTCATCCCCGCTGCGCCCACGTCATGGATATCTGCCGCAGCCGGAAGCCGCCGATGTTCATCATCGATGATAACCACGGGGCGGCATGCTTTCTCTACGTCGACCGAGAGAGGGAGTAGGCAGGACCATGGCCGAAGAAATTTTGTCTGTAGTCGATCTGAAGAAGCACTTCGCCGTGGGCCATGCGAGATGGCCCAATCGCACCCCGATTACGGTCAAGGCCGTAGACGGCGTTTCCTTCCGTATCGAGGAAGGGGAAACACTGGGTTTGGTGGGTGAGTCCGGCTCCGGGAAAAGCACGGTCGCCTATACCATCGCAGGCATGTATCGGCCGACGTCCGGCAGGCTGATTTTCCGCGGCCGGGAGTTGTCCGGCGAAAAGGCCGGTCGGCCTCCCGAGCTGCGCAAAGAAATCCAGATCGTCTTTCAGGATCCGGGCTCCTCGTTGAATCCCCGGCATAACATCAAGAAAATTCTGGAAATGCCGCTTAGGGTGCATCAGCCCGGCAAGAACCGTATCGAGCGGATCGTGCGTCTTTTGGAAATCGTGGACATGCCGCCGGAGTACATGTATCGGTACCCCCATATGCTTTCCGGCGGCGAAAAGCAGATAGTCGGGATTGCCCGGGCGCTGGCGAGCGATCCGAAACTGATCATCCTCGACGAACCGACCTCGGCGCTCGATGTGTCCGTGCAGGCCAAGACCATCAACCTTCTTCTCCGTCTTCAGCGAGAATTCAATCTCTCCTATCTGTTCATCACGCATGACCTGAGCCTGATGCGGAACGTGGCCACGCGGGTGGCTATCATGTATTTGGGCAAAACCTGCGAAATCGCCGACACCGTCGATTTTTTCCGTGCTCCGCTGCATCCCTACACGCAGATGCTGCTTTCGTCCATCCCGGTCATCTCGGCCGAGGAAGAAGCGCTGAAACCCCGCAAGGTCGTCTCGACCGGCGAAATACCCAGCCCGGTCGATATCCCGAAAGGATGCAGCTTCAATACTCGCTGTCCCTTTGTCATGGAAATCTGCAGGACTGTCGACCCCGTGATGCTGGAAGAGGTTCCGCGACATCAAGTGCGCTGCCACCTCTTTCCGAAGTCTCGGGACGCTTGACCTGGAATGGGAAATACGCTCAGGAGGAACGCAATGTTGAGAGTCGCTACCGATATCGGGGGAACCTTCACGGATCTCGTATATGTCACGCCGGACGGGACAGTCGGCACGGCCAAGAGCAACACGACGCCGGACCAATACGAAAAGGGCGTAATGGACGTCATCGGCGCATGCGGAATCGCTCCCGCCGAGTTCGCTTCGTTCGTGCACGGCACGACCATCGTCATCAATGCCATAACCGAGCGCAAAGGTGCGAAGGCGGCATTGATCACCACTGCAGGCTTCAGAGACGTCCTCGAGATCGGCCGGGGAAACCGCCCGGATTTCTTCAATCTGGAGTATCGCAAACCGAGTCCCATCGTGCCGCGCTACCTTCGCCGCGAGCTGTCCGGACGCATGTCATACAAGGGTATCGAGACCGAGCCCCTGAACCTCGAGGCATTGCCGGCGATCATCGACGATTTCCGCAGGGAAGGGGTCGAGGCCGTCGCCGTCTCTTTTATCAACTCCTATGCCAATCCCGCCCACGAGGAGGCCGCACTTGCCCGTATAAGGGAGTTGTGGCCGGAGGTATCCGCGGTGGCTTCGCATCAAATCACGCGCGAATGGCGCGAGTACGAGCGCACCAACACGGCCGTGATGTCAGCTTACGTGCAGCCCATCGCCCATAGGTACCTGGACCGCCTCACGGGGCGTCTGTCGGCAGCCGGCATGCGCTGCACTCCGTACATCATGCAGTCCAATTGCGGAGTGGATACGGTCAAGAATGCGCGCCAGATACCGATCACCATGATCGAATCGGGCCCGGCCAGCGGAATATGGGGGGCCGCTGCGCTCAGCAAGCTCATCGGAGAGTCGAACGCGATCGCCATCGACGTCGGAGGCACGACTGCCAAATGCGGCCTCATTGCCGGAGGCCGCGTCAAACTCAACACGAATTACATGGTGGAACGCACCGAATTATCGGCGGGATACCCCATCATGGTGCCCGTCGTGGACTTGGTGGAGATAGGCAACGGCGGCGGATCGATCGCATGGGTCGACGAATTCAAGCGTCTCCATGTGGGACCGCAAAGCGCCGGCGCCGTTCCCGGTCCCGTATCCTATGGCGAAGGCGGTACGGAGGCTACGACCACCGACGCCAATCTGGAGCTGGGCTGCATCAACCCGCACTTCTTCTGCGGCGGCAAGATCGTAGCCGACATGGGCGCCGTGGAGCGGGCTCTGGACAAGCTGGCCGCGACGCTTCGGACCGATCGCCATGAGGCCGCACGCGGTATCGTTCGAATAGCCAACAACAACATGGTGAATGCCATCAAGCTCATTTCCGTCAACCGAGGCCTCGACCCCCGCGATTTCACCTTGATCGCCTTCGGCGGCGGCGGCGGCATGCACGCATGCGCCCTGGCGGCGGAATTAGGCATCAAGAAGGTCCTGATTCCCAGGCTCTCCGGCGTCTTCTCGGCCTGGGGAATGCTGCTCAGCGATCTGCGACGCGATTATCTCCTAACCAGCATCGTCGATATCTCGGACGCTCGGGCCGCCGCCCGACTCAATGATACTTTCGCGGGGCTGGAGGAAGGTGCTTTGAAGCAGTTCGGCGAGGAAAATATCGAACGGGGCCGGGTCCGCTTTCTGCGATACGGGCGCTGCCGCTATCAGAATCAAGAGCATTCGGTGGAGATAGACCTCCCGGAGGGCGAGATAACTGCGGCGAGTCTGGGCAGCATTCGCGAGCACTTCGACGCCAACTATGAGCGCGAGTATACCTACCGCCTGACTGCGCCCGTGGAACTGGTCTGTTACCACGTAGTCGCCGTCGCCGAGGTGGATAAGCTGGAGCTGAAAAAACGTCCGCCGGCCATGCGGAAGCTGGCGGAGGCCGCTAAGGGTCGGCGAGAAGTGGACTTCGCGGAGGCCGGTACGCACATCGCGACGATCTACGACGGCGATGCCCTGGAACCGGGCATGGGCTTCGATGGACCGGCGATCATCGAAGAGGCGGGGACGACGGTGGTGATTCCGCCCGATCTCCCCTGTCTCGTCGACGATTACGGCAACTATCTAATCCACACGGCCCGTTGAGGAGAGCAGCATGAACCGGGAATACGATCAGATCACGCTCGAAATCATCCAGAGCTCCCTGCAGGCCGCCGCGGATGAGATGTTCGCCGCGCTGCGTCACACCGCAATGAGCGCAATCATCTACGAAGTGCTGGACATGGGAACGGGCATCACCGACAGGAATGGAGAGCTGGCAGGCTCCGGAGCCGGCATCCCCGCCTTCGTGGGCGTCCTGGACAAGACCGTTCACAAGGTGCTGCAGAAGTTCGACAAACCCGGCGACATAGAGGCGGGCGACATTTTCATGACCAACGATCCGTATCAGGGGGGCGTTACGCACCTGAACGACGTCATCCTGGTGATGCCGGTCTTCGCCGGCCAGGAAATAGTGGCCTGGACCGCAAATATCGCCCACTGGAACGACGTGGGCGGCATGGTGCCCGGCAGCATGTCGACGGATGCCAAAGAAATATTCCAGGAAGGCATGATACTGGCCGGCATAAAACTATTCTCGCGAGGCGAGCCCATCCGCTCGGTTTTCGATATTCTCACATCGAACTGCCGCATGCCCGATTTCCTGACCGGCGACCTATGGGCCGGCGTGGCGTCGGTCCGCGTCGGCGAGCGCCGTGTCCTCGAGATCGTCAACAAATACGGGAAGGAAGTATTTCTTCACGCGGTGGAAGCATATCTGGACTACGGCGAGCAGGTGAGCCTGTCCGCGCTGAAGGCCCTCCCTAAGGGACGATACACGCTGACCGAGGAACAGGACACCGGGGCGCCGTGGAACGTCACGGTGGATATCCGGGAGACCGAGTTCATCGTCGACCTGCGCGACAACCCCGACCAGGACAAAGGTCCATTCAATATGAGTCGGGACGAGGCGATCGTGTCCTGCCAAATCGCTTTCAAGGGCGTCACCTCGGCGGAGCATGTGGCCAACGGCGGAACCTTCCGGCCGCTGAAGGTGCTGACCAGAGCGGGGAGTATCTTCGATCCTGCCTTCCCCGCGGCCATGGGCATTTATTACGAGATGACGATACGGCTCGAGGACCTGATCACGCGCTGCCTGGCGCAGCGGATGCCGGACCGTCTGCCCGCCGGCGGCTTCGCGTCGGTATGCGGAACGCTTTTCGGCGGCATCCATGCCGATACCGGACGCACCTATGCGGTGATCGAACCCGAGTTGGGCGGATGGGGCGGGTCGTCGGTCGCCGACGGCAACCCGGGGCAGTTCTCGGCGCTGCACGGAGAGACGTACAACTGTCCCGCGGAAGTCGCCGAAGCTCGGTATGGGGTCACGGTCGACTATCTGAGCTTCCATGACGAAGACGGCGGCGCGGGGCTCCATCGGGGCGGCAAGGGAGTGCGGATCGATTATCGCATGCGATCGGACAACGCCTGGCTCACCGTAGCCTACACCCGCTCGCGGGTCCTGCCCTGGCCGCTGAAGGGCGGATGCAAGGGTTCTCCCAATCACGTGATCATCGTCCGAAGAGACGGGAGCACGGAAGATTACTCCGTGGTCAGCGGCCTGACCGTGAACCGCGACGAAGTGATAAGGATAATTACCGGCACGGGCGCGGGCTGGGGCGATCCCTTGCAAAGGGAGCCGAAGCTCGTGAAGGAGGACCTCAAGAACGGCTATATCAGTTTGGAGCAGGCCAACCGTTATTATGGGCTCGAAAAAAGGACCTAATGTCGGGCCGAGGAGACGGACTATGGTAAAATTGACGGTGCTTTACAATCTGCCGCCGGGGGCCGATCACGATGAGTTCATTCGATGGCGCACCACCGTTCACCAGCGCGACAACATGTCCATGCCCGGAGTCGTCAAGAGCGATTTTTACGTCATCCGGAGCGCCTGGCACGAAAGCGAATCCCCGTATCGCTACCAGACCGAGGCATATTTCCCGGACATGGCGACTTTCGAGCGATCATTCCACGATCCCGCCTATCAGGCCGCCCTCGCCATCTCCTTGGAACGCATCGCCGATCCGCTATTCTTGATTTCCGAAGAGGTCATAAGCGAAGAGCGCCGGTAAGACTTACGATCGCGATTTCCTTCAGTCATGAACCCTCTATTCGAGCGCCGAGCCCTGCGCCATGCGTTCGCGCTGGGGCAGCCTTGCCGCGCAGCGCTCCAAAGGCCTATAATAAATCATACCATGCAGACGAACGTCCATACGATGAAAAAATACGAAACGGTCCAGACCTTCCTCAGATCGAAGATCGAATCGGGCCTCATCGTGCCGGGCGAGAAGCTGCCCTCCGAATCGGAGCTGATGGCCCAGTTCGGCGTTTCGCGCAACGCCGTGCGCCAGGCGATCAACGAGCTGATCAAGGAAAGACTGGTCGAGAGTCAGCAGGGCATCGGAACTTTCTGCGTCAAGCGGACCCAGGGCGGCTCGATGCTCATAGGCATGGTGTCGTTCCGCATATCTTCGTACATATTTCCCCGCCTCGTTTCGGCCTGCAACCAGACTGTCCAGCGCGAGGGCTACACCCTCCTCCTCAACGAAACCTGGTACGACGCGGCCCAGGAGCGCTCCGTCCTCCTCAATCTGCGCAAGCGCGGGGTCGACGGGATCGTGATCACTCCCGTGCAGGAAGAGGGCAAGAGGGGCAACGCCGATCTACTCAATGAGTTCGAGGCCGAGGGAATACCCGTGGTCCTGCTCGACGCGGAGTATCCGGGTTACGATTTCACGAGCATCGTGATAGACGAGAGGGCGGCAGGCAGGCGGGCGGCCGAGTATCTCTGGGAGCGGGGCCACCGCGACATCGGTCTGATCTACAGCTCGAATTACCTGCCCAAGATCCTCCGCAAAGAGGGAATCGTGGGCTTCCTCTCCAAGATGGGCGCCCGGATACGCGAAGACTGGCTCGTGGGCATCCACGGTCAGACCTCGGCCTTCGGCACCTACGGCCAGATACGCGGACTCTTCGCCTCGAAGAAGAGCCTGCCCACGGCGGTGATATGCTCTTCGGACGACGAAGCCCTCATGTTCATGCACCAGGCCCGGCGCAACAGGATTCGCATCCCCGCCGACGTCTCGCTCATCGCCTTCGACAATTCCGATCTGGCGCGGTACTCCTTCCCCCGGCTAACCTCTCTGGATCATCCCAGCGAGTACATGGGGGAGCTCGCCGCCAAGCTCATCCTCGACCGCATCCTCCACCCCGAGATCCGGCCCCGTTCGCGCACGGTGATCGACACGACCATCATGGGCCGGGACTCGGTCCGGAATCTGCTTTCCTCTTCCGCCGCCGCTCGTAGTCTTTGACCAGCTCGACGCTCGAATCGCCCCTTCCCCAGCTCCGGCGCGACCGTGGGCGCAGGCCCGCGTCCACGGTCGCGCGAAGCGGTTTTGCGAGTCCGGCGGGGATCCACTCCTTGTTGGCTGCCAGGAGCTCGGCAGTAAGACTGCGGATAGCGGGAAGATCGAGGACGGCCGCGGTGGACTGGTCCAGGGCTATCGCCGCGAAAAGGAGTTCGGGGTCCCCGGCGAGCAGAGCTTCCAGCATCAGTCCGTGCTGGGTCGCGCTGGGCATGCAGAGCGCGGCTAGGGTAGAGGGCAGAACGGGTGCGGGCGGGACTCTCAGGCTCCGGCCCTCGATCTCCACCGGCAGCTCGACGCAGGCCCCGGCGGGCAGGAGAGAGAGGGCCGGCTTCCGGCGCGGGCTGCCGTTCATGACATTCCCATAGACGGATCGGCGCTTGTCCCGCCCGATCCAGGCCTCCACTATGGCGGGACCGTAATCGAGGCTCCTCGTCTTCGAGCGTTCCGCGCCCTCGAGGTAGTCGACCCCTCCGATTCGACGCTGGACGAAGGACGAAAGCCTGTGGTAGGCGCCCGGGGCTCCCGAGTATCCGGGGCCGGAACAGTAACGCGCCCGCAGCTCGGGGGTTCTCCTGAAATAAGGGAAGAAGTCCGAGATGTGCCCCGAACTTTCGGTCGCGAAATAGCCGAATTGCTGGAGCATCTCGAAACGGGTCGACTCTTCCCCGCGCAGCTCGGGGTTCCGCATGAGCTCGCGGAAGCGGGGATAGAGATCGCCCTCGGGCCCTTTCATCTCGAGGAGCCAGCAGAGATGGTTCACGCCGGCGAAGGCGGTGCGCAACCTGTCTCTTCCGAGGCCGAGCAACGCGGCCGTGTAGGAGCGCGTCGCCTCGATTCCGCCGCAGACCCCGACGCAGGGGATTCCTCTCGAGGCGGCGGCAGCCACCATGGGCGCCATGGGGTTCACATAGTTCACGAGAAGGGCACCGGGACAGAACGCTTTCATCCGATCCGCGAGGGCGAGCATGACGGGACCATTGCGCATGGCGCGAAGCGCGGCCAGGGGGCCGACTGTGTCCCCGATGCAGACATCCAGTCCGTACCTTTCCGCTATGCGGAAGTCGCGATCGAAGGCGGGGAAGCCCCCCGCGTCGAACAGGGCGAGGACGATGTCCGTACCCTCGAGGGCCGATCCCGGCTCGCCGGTCACGAGTATCTCGAGGCCCGGTCTCGCGATCGCCGCGGTCCGCTTCGCATAGTTCCCGACGACTTCGAGCCTGGGCAGATTGTTTCCCATGAGGGCCAGGCATCCCTCGGAAATCTCTTCCAGGCTCAGAAGGTCGTCGACGAGACGCTTGCCGTGGCTGAGGCTCCCCGCCCCCACGACTGCCACCTTGGGGCTTCTACCCATGTCCCGAGTATCGCCCGCGGCGATCGGAGCGCCAAGTCTCCCTCGCCGATTCCGGCTTGACTGATCGGCGAAGATGCCTATAGATTATTGGTACGAGTTATTAGCATAAGCAAGAGAGCATGCCGCTGCTTCGAAAAAGGGACAGGGCGATCCCTCGATGGAGCGGTCGCTCGGGCGGCTGCGCGAGACCCTCGAGGCGCTCGGCTCGGCGAAAGAGCGTCTATTTCCCCAAGGCTCCAGGAGGTGCATATGAAGAGCAGGTTTCTTTTCGTGGCCCTTGCCGTCCTCATGCTGGTCGGCGGGTTCGTCCCGACGGCTGCGGCTCAGTCGTCGGGCAAGCAATTGGTCTACGGCTACGTGACGCCGGGACCGGACACGTGGTACAAGAGGGATGTCGACGGATTCGTGTATGCCGCCGGCCTCGCGGGGGCGAAGGTGATCGTCCTCAACTCGAACTACAACCCCGAGACGGAGATCGCGAATATCGATTCTCTGATCAACCAGGGTGTGGACGGAATGTGCGTGTTCACGTTCAACCAGAACGGGGCCAACATCGCCGCCCAAAAGTGCGCGGCCGCGGGAATACCCCTCGTCGTGACGGACAACGTGGGTCAGGTGCTCAAGTCGGGCTATAATGTCGTGGCTGCCGTCGATTTCGACTGGGTCGGCATGGGCAAGAATGTCGCCGCGTATATCGCGGAGCATTATCCGGAGCAGAACGTGGCGGCGATCACGGGCCTGTTCGAACACGTTCCGGTACAGATGTTCATGGGAAGCTTCAAGTCCACCATGGACCAGCTGGGCAAGAACAAGCTCGTGGCCGTCCGCGACGGGAAGTACGACCCGACGGTGGCGGCCAACGCGGCCCAGGACCTCGTCCAGTCGGGCACGAAATTCTCGGTCCTCTTCGTCTTCAACGACGAGATGGGGGCGGCGGTCGTGCGCGTGCTCAAGGCCGCGGGAGTCCTCAACAATCCGGTCAAGGTGCTGACCACGAACGGCGCTCCCTACGGTATCGACCTCATCAAGCAGGGCGGCATCAAATATTCGATCTCCACCTCGCCCGGCTGGGAGGGCATGGTTTCCTTCCTCGCGCTGCAGGCCTACAAGACGGGAAAGATCACGACGCTGAACCAGCAGCTCCTGCTGCCGAATACCGCGATAACTCCCGAGAACATCAACGACAAGATGCAGGTAGTCCCCTGGGAAGTGGATCCGGTCTGGAAAGACCTGACCGCCAAGTACTTCCCCCAATTCGACGGGATGTATTGAGAGTCCGATCGCGGAGCCATATGATGGCTTGACGGAGGCCGCGGGGAGGACCGTGTTGCGGTCGACTCTTCGCGGTCTCTTTGTTCGGGGGAAATTCCGGTGAATGATCTCGAGCCTCTGCTCTCGGTGAGCGGCATCGGCAAGACCTACGGTGCCCATCGCGTACTCGACCGTGTCTCCTTCGAGCTCCACTCCGGAGAAGTCCTGTGCATCGTCGGCGAAAACGGCGCCGGCAAATCCACCCTCATCAAAATTCTCTCCGGCGCTGTCGAGCCGGACTCGGGCACGATCACGGTCCGGCAGCGGAGATATTCGACCCTGCATCCGAAAGAGTCCATGCAGATGGGGATAGCGACGATCTATCAGGACGTGGAGTTGATAGATTCGCTCAGCGTCGCCGACAACATATTTCTGGGAAACGAGACGATGGGGCGATTTCCTCTCGTCATCGACGGCGCCTCCCAGCGCCGGAAGGCCCGACAGATCCTTGACATGCTGCATATCGATATCGACGAAGGACTGCCGGTGGAGGAGCTTTCGGCCGCCCAGAAGCAGAACCTGCAGATAGCGAAGGCCCTCCATCAGGACGCCCGGGTGCTCATCATGGACGAGCCGACCAGCTCTCTGGGACTGGAGGAGACGCGTTCGCTGATGAAGCTCGTCCAGGAGTTGAAAAAGCGCGGGATAGGCATCATCTACATCTCGCACTACCTGGAAGAGATATTCGAGATTGGAGACACCATCCTCATCCTGAAGGACGGCGAACAGATCGGAACCTATCCCCGCGCCGAGATCGACGTCGACAGGGTGATCCGCAGCATGGTGGGACGGGACGCTTCGATGTTTTTCGTCAGGGAGCGGGTGCCGATAGGCGAAAGCCGGGTCAGGATCAGCGGCATCAGCTGGGGAAGCGCGGTCAGGCAGGTGAGCTTCGATGTGCGTTCGGGCGAGGTCCTCGGCATAGGCGGACTCGTGGGTTCGGGACGCAGCGAACTGGCCGCCTGCATTTTCGGGATGGTGAAGCGGGACTCGGGCGACGTGTTCATCGACGGGCGCAAGCTCCGCATCCGGACTCCCGCGGACGCGATCCGAAACGGGATATGCCTCATAACCGAAGACCGCAAGAAATACGCGATGTTCGGGCCCATGAGTGTCCGGGAGAACATCGTCGTGGTCCATACCGAGTTCGGCGACAGCCCCTTTCTCAGCTCGAAGCGGGAAACGCGCCTGGCCTCCGAGATGGTGCACGAACTGCATATCTCGGCCGCCGGGATCGAACTGCCGATCGCGAGTCTGTCGGGCGGCAATCAGCAGAAGGCGATCATCGGCCGATGGCTCCTGAACGACGCCACGCTGTTCATTCTGGACGAGCCCACCAAGGGGGTGGACGTCGGCGCCAAGGAAGAAATCTACAAACTGGTCGTCGAGCTCGCGCGCAAGGGCAAGAGCATAATCATGATCTCTTCGGATATGCCGGAGTTGCTCTCGATGAGCGACCGCATCGGCGTGATGCGGGAAGGAAGGCTCATGCAGGTCCTGGACAACCGGAACGTCAATGAAGAAGACTTGATACGCTACTTTATCGGCCTGTAAATGGAGAAACGCATGAGAGAGCGCAAGGGAAATCCGGTGATGAAAATCCTGCGGACGCAGTGGTTTCTGCTTCTGCTCGTGATCCTCGTCATCTCGGCGGTAACCGGGCTGATCAATCCCCGATTCTTCCGCCTGGCGAACATCGTCGACATCTTCGAGCAGATATCGACCCTCGGAGTCGTCGCCTCCGGAGCGACCATCCTCATCATTTCCGGCAACTTCGACATCTCGGTCGGCGCCATCATAGGCCTGACGGCATCCGTGATGGCGATGGCGATCAAGGCGAATGTCCCGACCTGGATCGTCGTGCCCTGCGGCATTCTGCTCGCGGCCCTCTGCGACATGTTCGTCGGCTTCAGTTCGATCGTGTTCCGCGCTCCCTCGTTCATCACCTCCCTCGCGAGCATCGGCATTTTCAATGGAATCGCGCTCGCGCTCACCATGGCTTCGCTTCAGACCATATTCGGCAAGTTCGCCTTCATCGGATCGACGCGCTTTCTCGGCGTCGTGCCGCTGATGTTCCTCCTGGGCCTCGTGGTCTATTTCGTGGTGCACTTCGTCCTTAAGCTGACGAGGCTGGGCCGGCGAGTGTACGCCGTGGGCAGCAACCCCCAGGCCGCCTATCTTTCCGGAATCAATGTCAGTGCCACCAAGCTGGTGTTCTTCGTCATAAACGGGCTCCTGGTCGGCATCGCGGCCACCATGCTGCTTTCGCGCATCGGCGCGGCCGAGGCCACCACGGGTGCGGGAATAGAGCTCCAGGCGATCGGTGCGGTCGTCATAGGCGGTACTCCCATCAATGGAGGAAAGGGCGGAATATTCGGAACCTTCCTCGGCGTCTTCCTAATGGGACTGATTTCCAATTCCCTCAACATGCTCCAGGCCAGTCCATACCTGCAGGATTTCGCCACGGGCGTCCTGATAATACTGGCGGTGGCGGTGAGCGCCTTCAGCCAGAAGCGCAGACAGGCCGGTATCTGAGACCCGCCGGTAAAAGGGAGCATCTGCCATGAGCGCCTACAGCACGACGAATCCGGCTTCGGGTCGTCCGCAGAACTTCGAAAAAAGGAACGAAGAGATTCGGCTCCGCTATCTCGAGACCAAGCGCTCGAATCCCGAACTCTTCGCCCGGAAAATGGATCTTTCCTGGAGCGTATGGATGTTCGGCCTGGAGTCGATCGGCGCCAGCCTGGATCGGCTCGCGCGGAACGATATCCGCTACGTCGAGATCAAGGGGGACCGCTGGACTTCCGATTCGGGAATCCCCGCCGGCGAGCTCCGGGCGGCTCTCTCGGGGGCGGGGATCGAGGTTTCGGGCGCCTGCGGGATGTTCTCGGCCGAAAACGACCTTTCGAGTCCCAGCGCCTATTCGCGGCAAAACGCCATCGACTATATACGGCGCGAGCTCGAAACCCTGGCCGAGTTCCACGCTTCCTACCTCATCGTAGTGCCGACGGCGGTGGGCCGGCCCGCGGCCTACGATTCCTCGGAACTGGCGCGCTCGGCCGCTTCGCTCCGAGTCTGCGGCGGGGATTTTGCGGCCTCCGGGGTCAAGGCGGCGATCGAACCCATCCGGGCCGCCGAGGTCAGCCTGGTCCACTCGGTGTCCGACGCCCTCCGCTACCTCGAGGCGGTGGATCATGCCTCCATCGGCCATATCAACGGCGACGTCTATCATATGACTCTGGAGGAGGGCAATGTCGGGGAGGCCATCCTGTCGGCCGGGGACAGGCTCGCGAATCTCCACCTCGCCGACACGAACAGAGACGCTCTGGGCTCGGGCAACCTCGATCTCGACACGGTGATCATGGCCGCGTACCTGGCGGGCATGAACCGCGAAGGTCGCTTCCTGACGCCCGAGCCTCTCGGGCCCTTCCCCGATCCCTACGTGCTGGCCAACGGTCCCTGCGACGTCGCCGTCATGGACGCTCTGGTGGCCAGGACCGCGGCGTACTTCAGGGAACGCGAAGAGACGGTGCGGTCGTGGACCGGCTCATGACATATTGAACTTGCGGATTATGCGAATGTAATGCGCGCTGGCATCGTCGTCGGGGAGCTCGGCGAGCACTTCGTTGAACAGGCCGAGGGCGCGGGGATAGTCCTGGGCAGAGAAAGCGTCGAGCGCCCTCTCGAATCGACCCCTGATCGCCGATTTTCTGAGCCTGAGCGGTTCGGGGTCGCCGTCGAAGAACTCGAAAACCGAAACGGGCTCGCGCTTGCCCCTGACGCCGATCTTGCCGAGAAAGCGGAATAGATACAGATCGCTGTCGGCCAGACCGAGAAGGATGCGCTCGGACACGGCCAGACCGATCGAGAATTCCTTCGTCACTCCCTCGATGCGATTCGCGATGTTAACCACGTCCGAAATGACCGTGCCGTCCATGCGCTCGTTCTCGCCGATCGTACCGAGCATGAGGCGGCCGGTATGAATTCCGATGCCTATCTTGATCGGCGTTTCGCCCGATCCGGAGCGGAAAATGTTGTAGTCCTCGAGACGGTGATGCATCTCGATCGCACAGCGCACCGCGTTCTCGGGCGAACCGGGGAACAGCGCCATGATGCCGTCGCCGAGGTACTTGTCGACGAAACCTCCGTTGTCCCTGACCGCCGGGCCCATCCTCGCGAGGTATTGGTTGATGAATCGGAAGTTTTCCTCCGGGGAGAGCTGCTCGGATACGCGCGAAAACTGCCTGATATCGGCGAACATGACGGTCATGTCCTGGGCGACGTGGTCGCCCAGGCTCACTTGCTCGATCGAGGACTTGCCGATAATGCTCAGGAACTCCTCGGGAACGAATCGCTTGAGAGCGCGGTTCGTCCGGGCGAGCTCCCTGCCGAGCGACTCGGCTCTGGAGAAGGACGCTGCGAACTTCCGGGTGATCACGAGGGACATGGCGAAGAGGAAGACGAGGAGGCCGGACTGTACGACGAACTCTTCGCGTATCATCCCGATCGCGGCGAGGATGTCGTGGACCACGGCGGCAAAGAGGAGAAAAAAGCCCAATACGAGAATGAGGGAACCTTTCTCGCGCCCGACGACCGCCCGGACGAGCACGTAGATGATGAAGAGCCCGACGGCGACCGTGATGGCCTGGAAACTGACCAGAGACCCGGCCATGAAGAGCGTGGGCGCGCAGGCGAAAAGCGCGGAATACGCGCCGCAAATTGCAGTCACGACGATGAAGACGGGCTTCGGGAATATCTTCGGGAAGAGCGAGCGCACGAAGCCGGCGAAGAGAAACACGGGGACGGAGAACATCAGATAACCGAGGCGAAAGAGCCAATTCCAGGAGAGGCCGGGCAGGATATCGAGAATGAGGAACTCGTCATAGCAGATCGTTCTGAGCGCGAGGGAGAGGCAGAGAAGGCCGAAGAAAAGCGTCGAGCGGTCCGAAGGCCTGAATGCGAAGAGGAAGAGATAGTACAGCCCCATGACCACGATGGCGCCGAGGAGGAAGACCTCGAAAAGCCTGATGCGGGCCCGGGCATCCAGGACCGCGCCGTATCCGCCGATGAGGATCGGAGTCTTCAATCCCCCCGAGCGATCGTGGAAGTTCGAGATCTGAAGGACGAAGGTCGCCGTGCCGTCGGTCCTCGGTGCGAACCGGAGGACGCGGGAATCCCACCTGGGTGTCTCCGAAGCCCGGTCGATACCCGGGACGCCTATGGATGCGGCGAGGACGCCGTCGACGTAGAGGCGCGCCGCGCTCTGCAGAGAACTCAGCTTCAAGGCCCACTCGACGCTCGGGTCGAGACCCGACACCTCGAGGCGGAAGGTAGCATACCCGGTTACGTCGCCGCCCGTGATCGGGTAGTTTTTCCATTCGCCCGGAAAGGCTACGAAAGCGTCGGGAGGGACCTCACTGGCGGCAGCGGCAGAAGGATCTATATACCGCTTCCACCAGAACGCCCAATGGCCCTTGAGCTCCCGTACGGAATCGGCACCGAGTCCCGCCAGGTCGACGCGGCCGGGAGTGGGAGGCGCACTCACTGTCGCAGCGGCTCCCTTGGCGACCAACGCAAAAGCGAGCAACAGGGCCGGTGCGACGATCGTGTGTCTCATCGAGGCGGATGGTAGCACGGCCCCGGCCTGCCGGGCAATGCGAGTCGCTTCGCGCCTGATCCGCACGTCGAGTTCGGGGGCCGGATGACATCTTTCTGCGCCAACGATCTCATTGCGCTGGGCGTGAAGCGCGCGGCGGAGGAAAAGGGTCTATCCGTCCCGAACGATCTCTCCATCGTCGGCTACGGGAACATTCCCCTTTCCGACTATCTCGCCCTGACCACCGTTTCGATGCCCGCCTACGAAATGGGCAAAGCCGCTTTCCAGCTCTTCCTGGATCTCGTCGAAGGCAGGCAGAACTCGGTAAAGCGCGTGGTACTTCGGCCGAGCGTGATAATCCGGTCTTCGTGCAGACGTGTCGCGGATCACTCCTAGCATCGCCTATCCTCTACCAAGCCGATCGGTCATCAGTATCCCCCTTTCAACATTCGCAAAACCTCGCCGGCGGTATATAGTAGTGGCAGGCATAGAGCGCGATCGGCTTTAGGGGCGTCGGGTCCACCCCTTTTGCCGACGGCGCAGGGCCCGCGCTGGAGGTAATCATGGTCTTCAGATGGGATGATAAGCTTAAACTCGGCATCGCCGAGATCGATCGCCAGCACCGTGAAATCGTGGATCTCGTCGGAGATCTTTATGGCGCCGTTACGCAGGAAAGGGGCAAGGAAGTGCTCGCGCCGATCGTCGAAAAACTGATCGAGAAGACGGTCGTCCACTTCCATACGGAGGAGTCGTACTTCGATCACTTCGGATACCCCGACGCCGAGGCCCACAAGAAGAAACACAAGACCTTCACCAAGACGGTGGCCGACATCAGGGATGCCTATTCGAGAGAGGAGGCGATACCGCTCCTCCCCATTCTGGATTTCTTTTCGGGATGGCTGAGCTCGCACATCAAGAACACGGACAGCAAGTACGGACCGTTTTTCAACGGAAAGGGCTTGAGCTGAAGGACGCGGAGGATTCGCCACTTCCGTATCTCGAGTCCGGAGGGATTTAATTCAAAGCGTGCCGAGCGCGCCGGCGACCATAGCTTGAAATTGACCTGAATCGTTCCTTCCATTCCGTTCGCAGGTATCGATCCTATGTCCCGCGAACGACGCCCTGCGCGCGGATCAGGCGAGAGGCGAGCGGGAAATCGCCCTTTTCAGGGCGGTGCTCATCGTGCCGACCTCCGTCCTCGTCGTGCTCATGGTCTCTTCGGGAAGCGGGTATACGATTTCCGACATAGCCAATCTGGCGGCCCTGAGCTTCGCCGGCATCTATACGATCGGCTTGGTGATTCTCATTCGCAGGCGCGGTTATCGACGCCGGTACGGTTTCGCCTCGGCGACGGTCGACGTCCTGCTTATCGCGGCCTCCACTTACCTCAGCCGATACGCCGGCGAATCCTCCGTGGCGAGCCTCGTTTCCACGAGCTCCTTCGTGGTCTTCTATGCCCTCATGATCGTCGTGATGGCGAACGAGGGCGCGTTCTGGGTGACCAGGCGCGCTCCGAACGGCCTGATCATGCGCAACGATCTCTTCAATGAGGCGGTCAAGGCGGTGATGCTCGCGCTGACGGGCTTTATAGGGTACGCGACGGCGCACAGATTCGATCGGGCCTTCGTGGAGCAGCAGTCCCTGACCGATTCCTTCGCGCGTTTCGTGCCTCGAGAGTTCCTCGAATACCTGGGGAAGCGCAGTATCGTCCAGATCGAGCTCGGAGATCAGACCATCCAGGACATGACCATTCTCTTCGCCGACATTCGCTCATTCACCACCCTCTCGGAGTCCATGAGCCCCCAGGAGAATTTCCGCTTTCTGAACTCCTATCGGTCCCACATCGGACCGATAGTGCGTCAGGCGGGCGGATTCATCGACAAGTACGTGGGCGACGCCATCATGGCCCTCTTCCCGGATCCGCCCGAGAGGGCGCTGGAGGCTTCGATCGCGATGCAGCGGGCACTGGCCGTCTACAACGGCTATCGCGCCAATTCGGGGTATCAACCTGTGCGCATAGGCATCGGGCTGCATCGGGGTACGATGACCCTCGGCACCATCGGCGAAAAGGGTCGAATGGACACAAGCGTCATTCCCGACGCGGTGAATATCGCCTCGCGGCTCGAAAGCATGACCAAGCGCTATGGAGCCCATATTCTGGTGAGCGGCGCGCTGATCGACACCCTCTCGAACCACGAAGCCTTCGACGCACGAGCCATCGACAGCACCCGAGTGAAGGGCAAACGCAAGAAGATAGCCATCTTCGAGATACTTGAAACCCTGGACGAAGCGGATTCGTCGCGGCGCAGGATGAACTCTCCGCTCCTCGCCGAGACTGCCCTCCTCATCAAGCGCGGATGCTGGAGCGACGCGCTCAAGAGGCTCGAGACCGCATCCGTGCCCGATCCCGCGGTCAGTTTTTTCCGCCTGCGCTGCGAACGCGCCATGCGCGCGCCGGATCGGCCCGAATGAGAGGCATTTGCGCTGCTCCGAACTTCTTGCCCAGAGATGAAAAGGGCTGGGGCATAGAAACCGATTACCCCGAAAACCTTGAGGAATCGCCGGTTTGGATAGGGTGAAGGCAAGGGAACAGGGATTTTCACCCCACGTTCTCTGAAGAGGGCATGAAAAACGCCCCGCGTCGGTTGATCCATGAGATACTCATGGTGCTAACACAACCAGAGCGAGGGGCGCATGGCAAGGATAGCACAACGGCGGCTGTTTGGGTGGAAGGAAATCGACGAGCTTGGCGACTTAGAGCGGTTTAAGCTTGTGCTCGACACGATCCCGGATGAGGAGTTTGCGAGGCTCCTGGAAACCGAACGGTTTCGAGGGCGGAACGAGTACCCGGTACGCGCCATGTGGAACTCCCTTCTCGCTGGCGTGGTCTTTCAGCATCCGAGCATCGAAAGCCTCCGGCGGGAACTGTCGAGGAACGGGATGCTGCTTGAGTTGTGCGGCTTCGACCCGCTCAAGGGACCGGACGCGGTCCCGCCCGCATGGGCATATTCACGGTTCTTCAGAGTGCTTCTTCGGCATTCGAACGAAGTGGGCGGCATTTTCCAGCAACTGGTGGGCGCGGTCGGCGAGGCCGTGCCCGACTTCGGCGAAGAACTCGCGATGGACGGGAAGAAGCTGCCGAGCTTTGGGAATCCGGTGAGCGATGAAGAGAAGAAGAAAACGGCCGATGGACGTCGCGACACGGACGCCGACTGGGGAGTGAAGACCTATTCGGGCGTGAACGCGAAGGGGAAGTCCTGGGAGAAGGTCACGAGCTGGTTCGGCTACAAGCTCCACCTGATCGTCGATTCCCGCTACGAGCTTCCCGTCGACTTCCGCCTGACGAAGGCATCGGTGGCGGAACAGCCGGTCGCGCTCGAAATGCTCGATGAGCTCGCGCAGCGTGCGCCGACGGTCGCGGAGCGAGCGAAGCACCTGAGCGCCGACAAAGGCTATGATGACGGGAAGATTATCATCAAGGCTCACGACGAACTCGGCATCGCCCCCATCATCGATATCCGGAACCTCTGGAAGGATGGTGAGCAGACGAAGATGGTGAACGGCAGCACGAATGTGGTGTACGACCACCGCGGGAACGTATCGTGCCTCTGTCCGAAGACGCTCACGCCGCACGCGATGTGTTACGGTGGCTACGAGCGCGATCGGGAGAGCCTAAAGTACCTCTGCCCGGCCCGCGCGAAGGGACTCAGCTGCGCCGGACAGGCCGAATGCACGACAGGGCGGCAGATCCGCATTCCACTCTCCGAGGATCGGAGGGTGTTCACGCCCGTAGCGCGGTCGAGCCATACGTGGGCACGTTTGTACGACATGCGGACCGCCGTGGAGCGGGTGAACTCGCGTATCGACGGAGCTTTCATGTTCGAGCACCACTACATCCGTGGAAAGGACAAAATGGAGGCCAGGGTGACGATAGCCTTCATTGTCATGCTGGCGATGGCGCTGGGGCGGATACGCCAAAACCAGCCGAGCTTGATGAGAAGCCTGGTCAAGCGCGCGGGCTGAGCCCCATTTTCATTCTTCTCACACGTTTCCAAGGGGGAGCTGTTTCCGCAGCCCCAGGCACTAGCCTGATATACCCCTTTAGTCAGCCGGTTCCGTCGAGGTTTGAGGGTGCATTGCCATAGATCATCTCTTCAAGCCGACATGGGCGGCCGCTGATCCGCGTCCCCCCGGCGGAAAGCCCGCCGAAAAGGGCTGACAGCGCAAATGCCTCGAATGATGTCCGCTATTGACATATCGGCCCGGCCTCCGTTAACGTCAATATAGGTACACTGAAAGATGAATCGGAATTCTGCATCGCACCCAACCCTCGCCGCGGCCGGCCTCCTCTCCAACGGCCTCCTCCTTAGGGGGCTCCTGCTCGGGAGCACGAACGGCACGGGGTCGGCGCTGCACGCCGGATAGGGGTATAAGCCCCTGCGAAAATGGCCCGCTGCCGTTCACGGCATGCGGGCCTTTTTGTTGCCCGCTAGTCGCGAACGGAGGGCCGAAAGCGAGGAGAGTACGATGGCCAAGTACAGTCCCTTCCCCCAGCCGCCCGCCCTCGGCAGGACCTGGCCCGACAGGCGCATCACCCGCGCCCCGACCTGGTGTTCGGTGGATCTCCGCGACGGCAACCAAGCCCTCGTCGAGCCGATGGGCATCGACGAAAAGCTCGCGTTCTTCGACCTCCTGCTGGCTTTGGGCTTCAAAGAGATCGAAATTGGATTCCCTTCGTCCAGTCAGGTGGAATTCGACTTCACGCGGGCCCTCATCGAGCAGAAGCGGATTCCCGACGACGTCACGATCCAGGCGCTCTGCCAATGCCGGGAGCACCTCATCCGGCGCACCTTCGAGAGCCTGGCCGGGGCCCGCAAGGCCATCTTCCACATCTACAATTCCACCTCGCCGGTGCAGCGCAGGGTCACCTTCGGGATGTCCAAGGCCGAAATAACGGCTATCGCGGTGGAGGCGACGCGTCTCGTGAAGGCGGGATTGCCTTCGGCCGCGGGCACCGAAATCATCCTCGAATACTCGCCGGAAAGCTTCTCCAACACCGAAGTGGAGTTCGCCCTCGAGGTCTGCGAAGCGGTGATGGACGTATGGGGGCCGACTCCGAAGAAGCCGATCATCCTCAACCTGCCCGCGACCGTGGAGTCCTGCACCCCGAATCTCTACGCCGACATGATCGAATGGTTCGTCACCCATCTCTCGCGCCGCGACTCTGCGATCGTCAGCCTGCACACTCACAACGACCGCGGTACGGGCGTGGCCGCCTGCGAGCTCGGCCTTCTCGCGGGCGCGGACCGGGTGGAAGGCACGCTCTTCGGCAACGGCGAGCGCACGGGCAACCTCGACATCGTGACCATGGCGCTCAATATGTACAGCCAGGGCCTGGACCCCGCTCTCGATCTTTTCGACCTGCCGCGCATAGCCTCGGCCTACGCCGACTTCACGGGCATGGACATCCACGCCCGTCACCCCTACGCGGGCGAGCTCGTCTTCACGGCCTTTTCGGGGTCGCACCAGGACGCCATAAAGAAGGGCATGGAGAAGCACGGCCCCGAACCCGACGCTCCCTGGGAAGTGCCCTATCTGCCGATCGATCCCAAGGACCTGGGCCGGAGCTACGAGGCGATCATCCGCATCAACAGCCAGTCGGGCAAGGGCGGGGTCGCCTACATACTCAAGGAATGCGCAGGCTACGACCTGCCCAAGGCCATGCAGCCCGAAGTGGGCATGTTCATTAACCGGGCCGCGGACGCGGGAGGCAAGGAGCTCGGACCCGAGAGCATCCGCGCTCTCTACGAAGCCGAATTCCTCAACGTATCCTCGCCCCTCACTCTGCTCTCGTTCAACGAGATCCCCGACCGCCCGAACGGCGAGACGACGTGGCGCTCGCGCGTACGCTATCTGGGCGGCGAGCGCGAGATAGTCGGCAGGGGCAAGGGTCCCATCGAGGCCTTCGTGCACAGCCTCGCTTCCGTCGGCATCGAGGGGGTGAGCGTGGAGTCCTTCCACGAGGACTCGCTCTCGGCCGGCTCGGATGCCTTCGCGATGGCCTACGTGCTGGCCCGCGGTCCCGGCGAGGGCAAGGCCTGGGGGGCCGGGACCGATCGGAGCATAGTGGCCGCAGGCGTACGCGCCGTCCTCGCGGCGGTCAACAGACGCCTCCGCAGATGATGGAGCTTTGCGGGCTCAGCGAGGCTAGTCCGGAATTCTCACGAGAAGTCCGGGCTAGTCCGCGCCGGCCGCGAAATCGAGAGGAATGCGCTTGAAGCGACTCGGATCCTCGACTAGGACCGAGTGGTCCGCCATTGATCACCGGGCGAAACCGGACTACGATATGGAAGGTACCCGGCCGGCGGAATCGTCGCGCCGGCCGCATGACCGAATATGACGACAGTAAGAATTGCAAAGGAGGTGAGGGTTTCCCGGGAACCCGGCAGGCATCGCAACGATAGTGGCGGTTGAAAGACTCGAAGCATTTCAACACCCTGCCGAAGGTCGAAGAGGAATCTAGTTTTGTATGCGCTATCGAAAACTTGGACGTACGGGAATCGAAGTTTCGGTGCTGGGCTTCGGGTGCATGAGACTACCCACTCAGGGCGCGCCGGACCGGGTCGACGAGGTCGCAGCCGCACGGCTGCTGCACGATGCGATCGACATGGGCGTCAACTACGTGGACACCGCGTGGTTCTATCACGCTTCGACCTTCGGGCAGGCGGGGCAGAGCGAGCCCTTCGTGGGCCGCGCGCTCTCGGGCGGATGGCGGGATCGGGTTCTGCTGGCGACTAAGCTGCCGCAGCAGATCGTCGCGGCCAGGGAGGACATGGATCGATTTCTCACGCAGCAGCTCGAACGGCTGCAGACGGATCATATCGACTTCTACCTCGTGCACGGACTCGACGGCGAGGCGTGGAACCGCATGAGGGATCTCGGCGTACGGGAATTCCTCGACGCGGAGCGCGAACGCGGCCGCATCCGTTTCCCGGCCTTCTCGTTTCACGGCCGCAAGGACGACTTTCCTCGAATCATCGACGAGTACGAAGGTTGGGCCTTCGGGCAGATGCAGTACAACTACATGGATACGAACTATCAGGCAGGCTATTCCGGCCTGCGTTACGCGGCCGACAAGGGTCTCGGGGTGGTGGTGATGGAGCCGTTGAAGGGAGGCCGCCTCGCGAGGAACCTGCCGCCCGAGATGCGCTCGGTCTTCGACAAGCGGCCCGAGCTCTGGAGCCCCGCCGAGTGGGCTCTGCGCTACGTCTGGGACGAGAGCGGCGTCAGCCTTCTCCTGTCGGGCATGAACGATTCCGCGCAGCTGGAAGAGAATCTGCGGATCGCCGACATCGCCGAGTCCTCCGCGCTGAAATCGGAGCATCTCGCGGTATACGATGCGGCGCGCGCCGCGATGAAGGCGCGCATGAAGGCCGACTGCGGAGCCTGCCGCTATTGCCAGCCCTGCCCGCAGGGCGTCGAGATTCCCGAATTGCTGGCGGCGCTCAATGCCTCCTCCATGTGGGAGACTAAGGATCCCTGGCTCACCGGCTACAGCCGGATCGAGGGCAAGCCCGAAGCCTGCACGGAGTGCGGCCACTGCGAGGACATGTGCCCGCAGGGGCTCCCGATCCGCAGCCTCCTCAAAGAGACGGCCGCCACCTTCGCGACCGAAGGTGGAAGATAGCCGCAATTTCAGACGACTCTTTCAAAATGCATCCGCATTTTGAAAGAGTCGCGGCCGACGGGAGCATGGCGAAGCCCGGGCCACTTCCCCCGGCGTTTTCGGCTACATCCTCACCATGGTTTTTATCGCATCCTCCGGCATCGCGGCCGCGAAGTCGAAGGCCGCGATCGCGTCCTTGAAATCGTAGAAGTGGGTGATGAGGGGCCTGACATTCAGCGTGCCCGACGAGATCATCTTGATGGTGCGCGGGTACATGTTCCTGTACCGGAAGATGTGCATGATCCGTATTTCCTTGGCCTGAGCGGCGACCACGTCGAAAGCCGCGGGGGCGGGAGGCATGCCTATCATCACCGCCCTGCCGCCGGGACGCAGATAACGGACGAAGCTTCCGATGACCGTCGGGCTTCCGCTGGCTTCGAAGACGATGTCCGCGCCTTCCCGGGCCAGCGAGAAAACCGCGTCCTCGAGGGATTGCTTCGCCGAATTGACGCAGACGATGTTCTCGGGAAAATTCTTGCGGACGATCTCGAGTTTCTTCTCTTTTATGTCGGCGAGAACGACCTTGGAGCAGCCGGAGGCGAGGGCCGCGAGGGCCGTGACGATTCCTATGGTTCCCGCGCCGAAAACGAGGGCGAGGTCACCGGGCTGGACGGCCGCGGTATCGGCCGAGTAGACGCCGATCGCGAGAGGCTCGACCAGAGCGCCTTCCTCGAGCGAAACGTTGTCGGGAAGCTTGAATGTGAAGCTGCCGGGGTGCACTACAGTTTCCCGCATGCAGCCGTGGATGGGGGGAGTCGCCCAGAACTTGACGTTCGGGTCGAGATTGTAACGGCCGGCGAGCGTGGCCGAGCTTCCGATGGTCGGAATGCCGGGTTCCATGCATACCCGATCCCCCGCCTTCAAATGCCCGACATCGGCGCCGACTTCGAGCACCAGGCCGCTGGCTTCGTGGCCGAGGACCATGGGCTTTTCGACGACGAAGTCGCCGATGCGACCATGGAGGTAGTAATGGACGTCGCTGCCGCAGATCCCCACGTTCTTGATCCGGATCCTGACGTCGTCCGGCGTGAGCGGCTCGTCCATCGAGAAATCTTCGATCGCGATCTTATTCTTTCCTTTCAAAACTAGCGCCTTCATGGCGGCCTCCGATCCTAGTACACGTGCCTTTGCCGAGGCAAAGGAAAGCCGTGGGGAATTTCTGCACGAAATGGCAAACCTGTCAATAGCAAAATGTCGATAAATTGGTATCTATTTGCGCAAATAAAGCGATTCCATCTTAGACCGACCAATGGCTCGTGGTGCCAATTTCAAAAGTTCCAGGGCGTTGCACCTCTGAGCTCGGAATAGGTCGATCCCGGCGCAGGACTTGCGGGAAAGTGAAACTATTGGTTAACTCTATTTATTATTTATAAATATATTAATTCAAAAATGCAGCCGCCTAAATATTTCGCATTAACTTTTCAATGAAGTCTCATGATTTCGATACTGCGAATCGGAGCGACCGTCGGCGAAGGATTAAATTTTGCGAATATTTGTTTGACAAACTCGAACAATGCCCCTATAGTGCTGAAAATGGAACGCAGACGGAAAACTATATTTGCGGCAAAATAGTTCGCAAAAATCGCGATCCCGACTGCGTTAAACTTTTCGATCACCGGACTTGGTGAAGCAGGAGGTAGAGGATGCTCAGGAAACTCTTACTTACGATGTTGGTTGCGCTGGCATTGGTGGGTACCGTCTCCGCCCAGGGCAAAGTGTACAAAGTCGCCTTCATCGCGCGGGCGCAGGCGGACTCCTTCGCCGCTTGGCTGGCCAATTCGATCATGCAAGAGGCCAAGAAGTACAAGGACATCGACCTGAAGGTGTTCGATGGCCAGGCCAGCGACGATGTCGAGAACTCACTCATAGAGAATGCCATCACCAACAAATTCGACGCGATCATCATCCAGCCCAACAACGGGGAGTCCCAGAGGCCCTACGCCGTGAAGGTCGTCCAGGCGGGGATCGTTTGCATCACGACCAACGCCCGCATCGCCGGCATCGCAGGAGCTTCTTCGGTCGATGCCGATCCTTACATGCAGGCTGCGGTGTGCGCCCGGCTCGCGCTCAAACAGGTTCCGCAGAACGCCAAGGTCGTCGTTCTCCAGGGTCCGCCCGGCAATTTCCACGCCGATTCCCGCAGGGTGAGCTGGCAGAAGGAATTCTTCGATAAGCGCCCCGATGTGAAGATCGTCGGAGAGCAGATCGCGAACTGGAACAAGGACGAGGCGATGAACCATATGGAGGACTGGGTGCAGGCCAATCCCAAGATCGACGCGATAATCTCCATGAACGACAATATGGCCACGGGCGCCCTCGAAGTAGTGAAGAACAACCCCAATTACAAGGGTATCCTCGCCTACGGCGTCGACGGAACGGCCGAAGCCTGCCTCCTCATCAAGCAGGGCATCATGACGGCCACCTGCCTCCAGAACGCCTATGCCCTGGCCGAGAAGATCCTCGACACGACTCACAAGCTCGTCACGGGTCAGTCCGGACAGATCAACGTCGACATCGATTGTCCCCTCGTAACGAAGGCCAATGTCGACACCTATATCGCTATGCACAAAAAGGCCGGCGCTATAAAGTAGGGCCCATAACCAGTCTTGCAGGGCATGCCTGGGCTTGTTCGGCGGAGCAGACCGACGATTCGAGACCGCTCGAGCGGTTCCGTTCGGCAGCCCGCCTGAGCCCGGCCATGCCTTTTATGAATTCCCAATTCGAGGTCGTCATGGATTCCTACAAACTCCAGGTCCTTCACATCAGCAAGTCCTTTCCTGGTGTCCTGGCCTTGGACGACATCAGTCTGAAGGCGCAAAAGGGCTCGGTCCTCGTGCTCTGCGGCGAGAACGGGGCCGGAAAATCGACGCTGATGAAAATCATAAACGGCGTATATCAGCCCGATAGAGGCGAGATTCTGATAGACGGGAAGAGGGTCCATGTCCGGAGCCCCATTCACGCGCGAAAGTACGGCATTTCGATGATCTTCCAAGAATTGAATTACATACCCGAAATGACCGTCGAGGAGAGCCTCTTCTGCGGGCGCCTTCCCCTCGGAGCCGGCCGGGTGGACTGGAAGACCGTGCGAAGGCGCACCCTGGAGCTGCTTGAAAGAGAAAATCTTCCATATATACCGACCATGAGAATGAAGGATCTGTCCGTATCGGACATTCAAATGCTCGAAATTTTGAAAGCGATCTCCATAGACGCGAGCATCATCATAATGGATGAACCGACCTCCGCGATCACGCAGCGCGAGGTCGAACGGCTCTTCGGCAAGATCGCGGAGCTCAAGAGTCGCGGCACCTGCATCATCTATATTTCGCACAAGATGGATGAGATCTTCCGGATTGCCGACGAAATAGCCATCCTTCGCGACGGGAAGGTGATCGATTCGCGGCCTCGGGCTGAACTGGACATCGACAAGGTCATTTCGCTGATGGTCGGGAGGAAGCTGGAGAGCAATTTCCCCAAGCGGAAGATAGAATTCGGCGAGGAAGCGCTGCGCGTGGAAGGGCTGACCGCACCGGGCGTCTTCCGGGATGTCGGCTTTTACGTGAGGACGGGCGAGATCGTGGGATTCGCCGGCCTCATGGGCGCAGGCCGGACCGAGGTGATGCGCGCCGTCTTCGGCCTCGACAGGTTCGCTTCCGGGGAGATCAGGATTCGCGGAAAGCCCGTACGAATCGACTCGGTCAAGGACAGCATCGCGGCGAAGGTCGCGATGCTGTCGGAGGACCGGCGCAGATACGGTCTCGTTTCCGTCCGCAGCGTTCGCGAAAACGTTTCGCTTTCCAGCCTGCGCAAGTTCATCTACCGGGGACGCCTGCATGTGTCCAAGGAATCGAAGGTCGTCTCGGATATCTGCGAAAGAATGAACGTGAAGACACCCTCGCTCGCCACGGCCGTCGAAGCCCTGAGCGGCGGGAACCAGCAGAAGGTCGTGCTGGGGAAATGGATGTTGAACGAGCCCGACGTGCTCATTATGGACGAACCGACGCGCGGCATCGACGTCGGCGCTAAATACGAAATCTACAAACTGATGGGCGAGCTCGCGGCCGAGAAAAGGGCCCTGATCATGGTGTCGTCCGAATTGCCGGAACTCATCGGGATGTGCGACAGGATATACGTGATGTGCAAGGGCGAAATTTCGGGCGAGCTGACCCGTGAAGAGTTCACGCAGGAGGCGATAATGCGTTTAGCGACAGGATTCGTAAAGCGGACGAGGGAGGCATCGTGAGCGGAATCGGCAAGGCTCGCATTTCCTGGTCCAGCATCAGCAGAAGCTACAGCATCTACTTCGTTCTCCTCGCCATGATCGTCCTGAGCTCGGTCATCAATCCGAATTTCTTTTCGGGCGAGAACATCTCCAACGTCACGAGGCAGATATCGGTCACCACGATCCTCGCCTTCGGAGAGACGATCCTCATCATCTGCGGCCTTCTCGACTTGTCCTCGGGATCGGTGCTCGCGCTCGCGGGGCTCCTGTCCGTCGCCAGCTATAAGGCGACGGGGTCCATGATGCTCGCCTTCGCCGTGGCGATCGGCGTCGCGATGCTCTGCAATTACCTCAATGCGATGATGGTGACGCTCTTCAATGCGCCCGCCTTCATCGCAACGCTGGCGATGCAGGCGATGGCGAGAGGCAGCGCCCTCCTATTCACGAAAGGCCAGAACATCTATCAGATCGGCAACTACACGAAGGTCGGGCAGGGCTCGATCGGTTTCATACCGATTCCCCTTCTCTTCCTGGTAGGGCTCTTCCTGGCGACCTGGTACATACTCAACAACACGAGGTTCGGGAGGGCTCTCTACGCCATCGGCGGAAACCAGGAAGCAGCCAAGGCTTCCGGAATCAACGTGAACAGGACCAAAGTTTCGGCATTCATGGTCAACGGTCTCTTCGTCGGCATCGCAGGCGTCCTCTTCATGTCGAGGGTGAACGCGGGTCTGCCTAACGGCGCGATCAACTACGAATTCCAGGGTCTCACCTCGTCCATCATCGGCGGCACGAGCTTCACGGGCGGTATCGGCACGGCGGGAGGAACCGTCGTCGGCTCCTTCATCGTAGGCTTCCTCAACAACATCCTGAACCTCGCGAACGTCAATTCATACCTGCAGCAGATCGTCCGCGGCGCGATCATCGCGCTGGCGGTCATATACGATATCTGGACCAAGAACAGAAGGACAAGGACTCTGGTCAGGAGCATGGCCGCAAAATAGGATCGGCGCTCCGTCCGGGCCGCAAGACCCGGACGGAGGTCTTCGCTTGACTCCCCTATGATCGGCGGTTAGGATGTTCGCGTGTCCATTGCCGGAGATGGCCCAGCCATCCTGATTTTTTGGAAGCGTAATGCAGAACAAGCTCGTTCGACTGGAAGATATAGCTCAAAAAGCAGGGGTCTCCATCACGACGGTATCTCATGTTATCAATAAGACGAGGTACGTCAAGCGGGAAACCCGCGAACTCGTGCTCAGTATCCTCGAAGAGATGAATTACGATATCCGGAAGCCCAAGGCGAAGCCGAATGTCTCGAAGCTGATAGGCGTCATCGTCGCCGACATCACCGAGGACTACTACATCTCCGTCGTCAAAGCCATCGAGACCTATGCATCCGAACAATCCTACTCGATTCTCCTTTGCGACTCGGAGGACGACCCCGAGAAGGAGAAGCGCAATATCAGGAACATTCTCGACAAGGACGTGGGAGGACTCATCATTTCTCCCGTCAATTCCGAGAAATATCCCAAAGAGATCAAGGAGGCGCTGATACCGGTCGTCTTCGTGGACCGAAAGTACGACAAACACGACAAGGTTTTCGTGGGGATCAACAATTTCGAGTCGGGATACATCGGGACGAAGTATCTCGCGTCCAAGGGATGCAGGACGATCGGCTTCATCGGCTATCCCGAAACCGTATACACTGTGCACCAGCGCGCCATAGGGTATCGCGACTTCCTCCAGGAATATCTGCCCGACTGCCCGCCCAGGGTGCTCAAATTGAACTACCGGCAGGAGGATTCGAACAAACTCATAAGGGAATTCGTGGAGAACGCCCGCCCGGACGGTGTGCTCTGCGCGACCTCGGATGTCTGCTACCAATTGATAGGAAGCCTCGGAGAGCTGGGGATCGGCATCCCGGAGCAGATCAAGATAGTGACATACGACGACAACAAGTGGCTCGATTATCTCAAATTCCCCGTCTCGGTGATCACCCAGCCGACCTCCGAGATCGGCTTCACCGCGATCGATATGCTGGTGCGGATGATGCTTCATCCCGAGGAGAGGAAAAAGATCGCCACCGAGATATTCCTGGAGACGGGATTCATAGACAGACTCTGATTGGAGCGAGGAGAAGACAATGAAACCGCGCGGCCCGCTGATGATCGAACATCGTCTCATCGAGAAAATGCTGGCTCTCGCCGACAAAAAGGCAGAGGCGATGAGCGACGAAAGCTATGATCCGGTCTTTGTCGATACCGTCGTGGATTTCATAAAGACCTACGCGGATAGGACCCACCACGGCAAGGAAGAAGGCATCCTTTTCGCGGACCTGGAAAAGAAGAGCCTCGACGGAACCAACGCGCGGATAATGCGCGAGCTCGTGGACGAGCATCGACAGGCGCGCGAAAAAGTCGCCGAAATCGTAGCGCTCAACGAACGCTACAGGAAGGGAGAGCGAGAGACGGCGGCGACGATCAAGGGGATCATCTCCTGGCTCGCCTCGTTCTACCCCATCCACATAAAGAAGGAAGACGACCGTTTCTTCCCCGACACGGAAAAGTACTTCGACGAGAAGGAACTCGCGAAAATGCTCGAAAGGTTCTGGGATTTCGACAGAATGATGATCCACGAGAAATACAGGAAACTGTTCGAATCCTTGAGTCGTTGATTCCCGACGGGACGCGGCCCCATCGCGGAAGCCGCCCCGTGAAAGGTAGGGAAGAATGAGGCTGAGCAACCGTGCTTCATCGCTCGTCATGGCCGCGGCGATCGCATTGATCGCGCCCGCGGGCATCTACGCCAATTCCGGCCATGAGATCGACGCCAGCGTCGATATGGCTTTGCAGCGCTTCGAAAGGGAGGTGAGGGGCGCCCATGGCCTCCTCGCCCGGAGCTTCGCCGTTCTCGTGCTGCCCAAGGTAATCAAGGGAGGCCTGATCGTGGGCGGAGAGTACGGCGAAGGGGCGCTCAGGATAGGCGGACGCACCGTCGCATACTATTCCGTGGCCTCCGCCACTTTCGGGCTGACCTTCGGCGGGGAAATGAAAGATATCATCCTGGTCTTCCTCGATGAGAGCGCCGTCAGGAAATTCCGGGTAAGCAAGGGCTGGGAAGCGGGCGTGGACGGCAACGTGGCCGTCATAAAAGTGGGAGGAGGAGCCTCTCTCGATACTACGAAGATCGACGAGCCGATCGTCGGTTTCGTGGTCGGAGTGAAGGGGCTTCTCTTGGACGCATCCCTCAAGGGCTCGAAGTTCAGCCCTATCAGGAGATGAGGAGGGCGCGGCGATGGGCGGTCGAGCCTCCGGAGCCGATCGGCGCAGGCGGCGTCGCCGCTCCGGCCGGCTCCGTCAAAGCCCGGGCGACCGGGCCCTGCGCTTTCTCTTGATCGCGGAAAGGGACCAGACGCCCGCAGCGGCAAAGGGGAGGAAGGCGACCACGATGGGGATGCGCACGAAGCCTCTGGCGTCGAAGGCCCAAGGCAGGCTCGAGAAGTCGTTGAGGTTCCCGAGAAGGACGATCGCGCCGTTGTAAAGGAAATGCACCAGGCTGCCCGGCCAGATACTCCCCCCCGCGTCGAAGACGAAGGCGAGGTAGATTCCGACTATGAGGAGCGCGCCGAAACCGAAGTAGTTCTGGTGCACGAGCGCGAAGAATCCGCCGGTCAGAATCCAGGACCAGGGGCTTTTCATGCCGCGGCTCAGGGTGCCCTGAAGGTAGCCCCGGAACAGGAATTCCTCGCAGAGCGCAGGGGTCACGCAGACGGCCGCCACGACGAGGACCCAGGCGCCCGGACTCTTCGCACTCACGAGGTTCGCGCCCGAACCCTCGAGTTCCCGCAGGAAAGGGAAAAGTCTCGAGAATATCTCGCCGGCCAGGAGGGCGAGGGGGAGGATTCCCGCGGCGCCGATCACGGCGAAAGGGAGGGCCGCGGGCGCCGGCAGGGCGATGCGGAAGCGCTCGCGGAGCGGGGTGCCGTGCCAGCGGCGGAAAAGGAGAAAGGTGCCGAGTCCGAAGAAGAGGAATTCGAAGGCCATGGTCATGACGAGGATGGGTACGCGGTAGCGGCCCAGAATTCCGTGCCTGAGCTGGATCCAATCTCCGGAGGCGAAGTTCCTCATGTCTCCCAGCATGTAGGCCAGAAACAGAACGTTGCCGGCGAGGGAGTAGAGCGCCACTATGAGCGTCGTCGCGATGAGGGCGCCTAGGACGGGACTTCTGCCTTCGCGTTCCCAGAAACCGAGCTCAGACACGAACGCCGTCCGCCGGGTCGACCGGCTCGGGCTCGGCAGCTTCCTCCCCGCCCGGATCCTCATGCCCGCTTTCGGCCTCGGTTTCGCCCGCGCGGATTCTGAGATCCGCATGGAGGAGGGTGAGGAAGGAGGGCCAGAGACTGCCTTTCACGAGGCCGGACAGAAGCATCGCGAGGCCGGTTCCCCAGGTCAACGACGAGATCAGGGCGGCGATGGCCTGAGGAGACGGCTTTTCTCCGGAAAGCGTGGAGCGAAGAAAAGAGAAGTACCCCGGCACGGCCACCGCGAAGGTGAAGGGGCCGGTCAATATTCCGAGTCCGAACGAGATGACCAGGGAAACGATGAACATGACGCCGAAAATCCGCCAGCCGCTGCCGCGCACAAGCTCGAGCGAACGTCCGATGCCCGAGAAGGAGTTGACCCGCTCGAGGACGGCCGCGGGCGCGGAGACGCAGGTTTTGACTCGGAGCCACCAGACGGCCGCGAGCGCGATGAGGATGGAAGCGAAGTAGAGGGCCACGATCTCGAACACAAAGCGGATACCCGGGCCGCCCGATCCCTTCGGGCGCAGAATGTCGCCCAACGCACCGACGAGAAAGGGGAAGACGGCGGCCGCTATGACCGCGAAGGCGATGCTGCCCGCGAGGGACCCCAGGACCGCGTCCTGGACGGCCACCCTGACCCAGGCGGGGCGGAAGGCGACCGATAGGATCTCCGAGAACTCTGCCTTCCGGCCGTCGAGGGCGGCGCCGACCTGGGCGCAGACAAAGGCCTTCTGAAATGCCTGTCCCAGGAAGAGGAGGACCGTAGCAGCCGTCCCCAGGAGCGCGAGCGGAGCGAGGCTCGATACGTAGCGGGCCGGGTCTTCGCCTAGCGAGGCGGAGGCCGAAGCGATGCTCTTGAGCCATGAACCGAGGGAACCCATGACCATCATCCAGGCGGCGACGCCCGGGAGCAGCGCCAGGAAGGAGACAGGCAGGGCCCGCTTCCAGATGCGGGGAACGAGCGAAAATGTATCGTTCAAAAAGTCGCCGAGGGAACGCTGTTTGAGCGGGTTGGGCCCCATCATCACCTCCGGACCAGGTACAAAAGTATAGCCGCCGAACGGCCGCGAAGCAAGCGGCCGCGAATGTCGTGAGGGAGCCCTTGCCGACCCGATCCCGACGTCTATACTTGAGGCAGCCGCCTTGCGGCGCCGACGCGTGGCGTCGGCGATCGAAGCCACCATGTGGAGGATCACTATGGATTATTCTGGTCAGGCGGCCGACGCCATGCGGGCGTTCGCCTTCATCTACCCCATTTTCGGAATCATCGCCATAGTCGAGATCGTCGCCATGTGGAAACTGTTCCTGAAAGCCGGACAGCCGGGCTGGGCCGCGATCATACCGGTCTTCAACGTGATCGTGCTTCTGCGGGTCGTGAACAGGCCGTGGTGGTGGCTTCTCCTCATGCTCATCCCCATCGTGAATATCGTGCTCATCATCATCGTGATCTTCAATCTGGGCAAATCCTTCGGCAAGGGCGGGGCCTGGAGTTTCTTTCTTATCCTGGTACTGAGCGTCATCGGCTACCTCATCCTGGCCTTCGGCAAGAGCGAGTACAAGAAAATCGAGCGCTCGCGCGCCTGATTACTGACCCGGCGACGGAAGATTCCCCGTTCCGATGCGGTCGGGTCAAAAGACGCGCGCGAGCCGAGCGAAGCAGTGTGGTGGCCTGACTCGCTCCTCACTGCGCGCCCCCTACGAGCCGGCCAACGTGTCCGTCTTGGCCAGCTCGGGGAACAGGCGCACCCACACCGCGACCACAGCGAGCGTACCCAGGCCGCCGATGAGGACCGCGGGCACGGTTCCGAACCACGCGGCCGTCAGCCCCGACTCGAACTCCCCCAGCTGGTTCGAGGTGCCGATGAACATGGAGTTCACCGCGCTCACCCTACCCCGCATCTCGTCCGGCGTCCTGAGCTGAACCAGCGACGACCTGACCACGACACTGACGACGTCCGCCGCGCCGAGAAAGACCAGGGCGCCGAGGGACAGGGCGAACGAGGTCGATACCGCGAAGACGATGGTGGCAAGGCCGAAGACCGCCACCGCGACGAACATCGTCCGTCCGACCTTTCTGCGCAACGGCCTCCGCGCCATAAAGAGGGACATCGAGAGGGCGCCCAGGGCCGGGGCCGAGCGCAGAAGGCCCAGGCCCCAGGAACCGGTGTGCAGGATGTCCTTGGCATAGATCGGCAGCAAGGCCGTGGCTCCCCCCAGGAGGACGGCGAAGAGGTCGAGCGAACTGGCGCCGAGAATGCTTTGCCTGCCGCGGATGAACGCGATGCCCGCGAAAACCGATTTCAGCGTCGCGCTTTCCCGTTTCGGCGGCGCCCGGTCCACCATGATCATCGAGACGAGCGCGCTCGCTCCGAGGAACAGACCGCCCGCGACCGCGAAGACTCCCGCCGGGCTCAGCGCGTAAAGCAGGCCGCCTATCGCCGGACCCACTATGGTCGCCACCTGAGTGGCCGAGGCCGACCAGGCGGCCGCCCGCGGAAAGAGCTCGGCGCTCACCAGAGCGGGCATGAGCGATTGCATCGAGGGGCCCTCGAAGGCCCGTGCGGCGCCGATCACGGAAACGATGACGAGGATGTTCTCCTTGCTCAGTCTGCCTGTGAAACTGGCCGCCGCGAGCAGAGCCGTGGCCAAGGCTTCGAGGAGTTGACATATGCGGACGATGGTGCGACGGTCGTATCGGTCGGCCACGTGGCCCACCGCCAGGGTGAGCGCGAACATCGGCAGAAACTGCGCCAGACCGACGAGGCCGAGATAGAATGCCTTGCCGGTGAGCGCGTACATCTGCCAGCCGACGGCGACGGCCTGAATCTGGAAGGCGACGGTCGAGAAAACTCGGGCGAACCAGAAAAACGCGAAGGGCTTCTGCGCCATGATGGACGTAGAGCGGCGGGGACGAGAGAGAGACTGCATCATATGTGCGGGCCGTTATACCATGCGGCGCCGGATATGATTAAGTGAGGCCGGCGCTTCGCCGGAGGCTAAACCTTCCAGCTTTTCATCGCCGTCTCGAAGTCGCGCGTATATCCCGAATGCATCGCGCACAGGAAATCGACGCCCTCGAGCCTCGCGAGCCTTCGAATGGAATCTTTCCTTTTTTCGTTGTCTATGCTGATCGGACCGCGGTCGAGGACCGCCCTGCCTTTCGATAGATTCAATTCGTCGCCGACTATCAAAATGGAGCCGTCGACCAGATAGGACATCGATCCCGAGGTATGCCCCGGCGTCGAGATACATTCGACGCCGGCGTCGCCGACGCGGAGTTCCTGGTTGTCCTCGAGCGTCTCGAAGTCGCAGGAAGGAGGCTTGTTGTACATCATCCCGAAGAATCTCGCTTGGGTATGATCGAGCATGGCGAGCTCGGCCTTGGGGAGAAAGACCCTGGCGTCCGGAAACGCTCCCATGCCTCCCACGTGGTCACGATCGGAGTGAGTCAGGAAGACATGTGTCACCTTGGCGGGATCGATAGCCAGCTTCTTCATCTCCGACAGGAGCTTCCCCCGATTCATGCCCGTATCGAAGGCGATGAAGGAGCCGCCGGTGTCGAAAAGGTAGCTGCACACGAAACCTTCGTTGACGATATACAGGCCATCCGCGATGCGCCCGGTCCTCTGGATTCTGTCGGCCATTTTTTCCTCCCGATGCCGCCCGGCGGAACCGGAGTCACTTGGTCCCGACCGTGTCGATATCGGTTTTCGGCGGAACCGAATCGGCTTCGAATTTCGGAAAATGGAATTCATAAAGCTTGCTGATGATTTCATCGAGAAGCTTGGCGTTCGATTCGATCGAGTTCAGCAACAGGCTCCGCTCGAAGCCGTCCGGGGACGAGCGGAGCATGTCCACGGCGCTGATCACGACCTGCAGGGGATTCTTGGTGTTGTGAAACAGCTCGGTGACGAAGCTGTGTTTTTCCTTTTCCGAATCGGCGTCGTCGACCACATTGATCCAGTTGACGCTCACGTTCGGTTTAGTGAGGTTCCAGATTTGCTGAAGCATGCTGTTGATGAGAACGCTTCCCAGATATTCCTTGTCGTCGCCGCAGACCGGCACGACGAAGAGTCCCTTCTTGAGCATCAGGTTCATGACCTTCCCGGCTTCCTCGTTCCCGTTCACCAGGGGCTTTTTCGTGCAGCAGTCGATGACCAGGTTGTGCCCGTTCGCAAGAGCATCGGCGGGAGTGACGATTCCCATGAACTTGCCTTCATCCTTGATTACCAGATACGAGTTCGCTATCAATCGACTCTCGACGGCCTCGATGCTCGTGAAGGGACTGACGACGATTTCGTTCCGGTTAATCAGCTCGCGAATCTTCACAGACAATTTCCCCCTTGATGTTTTTCTGATAGATGCGGACGTTGAAATTGACCTTGATGGTCTCGCCTCTCGAGACGTACGGGAATACATGGTCCTTCAATATCTTGACGATTTCCTGCATCGGAATTTTCGCCAGAATCGCCTTGTTCACGATGATCGCGTCGATATGCGGAAAGGCCGCATCGTCGACCTCGAACAGCGAGAAGACATCCGGAAGGATGAGCTCGAAGGAATGCAAAATGCCGAGTTTCCCCTGCGGAACTTTTTTGCCCAGCACGAGGATATCGCTGACCGGAGGAAGTTTGATAGCCTCGAAATCCAAGTCCACTGTGTAGCTCAACAGCTGCTTTTCCACGATTTTTCGCCACTCCTTTGGCTATGGATTTTCCGGATGCGTACCTTCCCTGTTTGCAGTCATTCCCTCGGCTGCCGCTCCGGTATCGACTGATCGTAGCACATGGAAATCCGTTGTCAATCGAGGTCGGCGCCAAAATCGGAGCCAGGTTGGGAGCTATCCAGCCGGAATTTGACGGCGTCCGGCCAGATCGCGTCCATATCCGGCTGGATATTGCGGCGGCTCAACTCGGTAAGGGTGGCTGTACAAGTCCTATGACGTGAGCATCGAAAAAAGACCGCCCGGCTAAGTCCTTTTTCGATGCGATGACAGCTTTTCAATTGCCGGGTCGGTAACGATTCGCCGACTTCGGCAGCCTTCTTACTGCACCTTCAATACTATGCGCCCCCTGCCGTGTCCCGCCTGGCTGAGGTCCTGCGCGGCCTTCGCCTCGGCCAGGGGGAATACCTTCCCGACCTCGGAACGTATGGTCTTCCGGGCGAGCAGCTCGGCGATCTGCTTCAGAAGCTCGGTCGGCCCCCTGCCCGAAGTGAGAGCCTTGACGCCGCGTTGCTTGGCCTTTTCTTCCGAAATCTGTCCCGCGATCGTTACGAGAATGCCCCCCTTCTTGAGCATGCCGTAGGCTCTTTCCAGGGACTCGCCGCCGACCGTGTCGATGACGACGTCCGCGTCCTTTATTTCCGATTCCGCGGAGCTTTTCCTATAGTCGACGACCTTGTCCGCACCCAGAGATTTCACGAAGGCCAGATTGTCCGTGGACGCGATCCCTACGACATTCGCTCCCTTCAATCGGCAAAACTGGACCGCGAATTGCCCGACCCCGCCGGCCGCACCCTGTATGGCCACGGTTTGGCCTTTCTTGACCCCGCCGTCTTCGGTCGCCTTCCAGGCCGTCAGAGCCCCGATCGGCACCGTGGCGGCCGTCTCGAAGCTCAGACCGTCGGGTATCGGAACGATATCGCCCGATGCGGCCACGGCATATTCCGCATAGCCTCCGTTGGCGACGCCGAATACCGCCTGACCCTTCTTGAAATTCTTCACTTCGGAACCGATCTCCGCAACGATGCCGGAGACATCGATGCCCGGGGTAAAGGGCAGGGTCACAGGCATGAAGTCCCTGAGGTAGCCGGATCGGATTTTCCAATCGATCGGATTGACGCCGGCGAAGCGGACCTCGATCAGGACTTCGTCGGCTTTGAGAACGGGCGGTCGGATCAGGTCGAGGACGAGTTTGTCCGAGCCGCCATACTCGTGAAAGCGCATCGCATGGAAATCTCGAGCCATATTCGACTCCTTCGGCATTGAATTAGTGTAAATAAAACTAATCATTTGCCGCCCGGAAGACAAACCGGGATGCCCCATCCGTCCCGCGGGGTCGAATCAGGGCATCACTCCGGATTGTCCTGCAGGATGGTGCTCGAAGGAATTGGGGGAGCGGGTTCCAGGTTTCGCACGGAATTGCGCTCCACCAGCGAAGGCGAAATGATCGTCTGCGTCACAAAGCGCATCTCCGGGTGGAGTATCTTGTCGAGGAGGATGTTCGCCGCCCTCTCTCCGATTTCGAAGCTGGGATGGTCGACCGAGGTCAGGGATATCTTCTCCAGCTGCGCGATGTCCGAATTATCGAACCCCACCACGGACAGATCGTCGGGGATGCGTATGCCTTGCCTCTCGGCCGCCTCGATGAGGCGGAGAGCGTCTTCGTCGTTGCCGCAGACGAATGCGCTGGGAAGCTCCTTGGCTCCCTTCAGGAACCGCTCCGCCGCGATCGGCGCTTCGCTCGTCGGGCCCTGCCCGTGGAAGCCCACGATCCATGAGGATCGTACCGGCGCCTCCAATCTCCCGAGGAAATCGAGCACGCCCTTCATCCGGTTCGTCTTGACCAGGAAATCCTTCTGATAAAAGATTCCGATTCTGCGATGCCCCTTGCTCCACAGGTGCGCCGCCGCTTCCTTGCCGGAGGCGATATAGTCGAGGGTGACGCTGCTGAAGTTCCTTCCCGGGAAATAGTCGTCGCAGAGGACCACCGCCGTGCCTTCGTTCTGAATCTCCTCCAAAAGGAGCGCATTGGAGCGGTCCCCCGCTCCGTAGATCGGAGCGATGATGATGCCCCCGACTTTCTTTTCGCGAAGATCCAAGAGAATCGCCCGTTCCCGTTCCAGGCTGTACTCGGATTGATTGAGCAGGAGGGCGAATCCCCTGCGGGAAAGCGTGTTATAGCAGCCGCGGATTATCTCGGGGTAGATGTAGGAGCTTATGAAGAATTCCACGACCCCGATGTTCTCGGAGAGGGGGGAGACCGGAAGCCGCATGCGGCAAAAAGTGCCGACACCCTTGATGCTCTCGATGAGCCCTTCATGGGAGATATTGCGGATCGCCTGGCGAACCGCGTTCCGCGAAACCCCGAATTGGGCGCAGAGCTGGCTTTCGGATGGGAGCTTCTCGCCCGGGACGAGGACGCCCTCGTCGATCCTGCTCCTTATCCAGGTTTCTACGACCTTATGTTTCAGCATGCGACGGTCCCTTGATAGAACAAGTTGTACTTTAGTCTCTTGAAAATGTCAAATGCTGGAATTTTTCGAAAATCGCGTACGAACGAGGGAAAGCGAGAGTTTTTGAAAAAAAAGTTTGCAATGTCAATATATGCGTGCTAGGATTCGTCAATCCAGAAGGCATAAGTTGTACTTTTTATTCCCGGATCGCCGGCAACGCTTATCTGGCTGAACCGCTGTGTCGAAAGGAGACGGGTACGTGGCAGAATCTCCCGTAAAGCGCACCGCGCTGCGCATGGTCAACATCGAAAAGTACTTCGGATTGGTGTGCGCCCTGAAAAACATCAACTTCGAGGTCGGTCAAAATGAAATCGTCGGTCTCATCGGCGACAACGGGGCCGGGAAATCGACCCTCGTCAAGATACTCACCGGAGTCTTTCCGCCTTCCAGCGGAGAGTTGTACATCGCGGACAGGAAGGTGGATACGAATTCCTACTCCGTAAAGAAGGCTCACGCGCTAGGCATCGAAACCGTCTACCAGGACAAGTCTCTCGGGGAAAAGCAGGTGATGTGGAGAAATTTCTTCATCGGCAGGGAGATGACCTACCCGCTCGGCTTTCTCAGGGTCAGGGAAGAGAAGCGGATCGCGAACGAGATAATGGTCAACACGATCGGGTTTCGGGGCAAGGGCATCGGCGTGGACTCGAAGGCCAATATTCTGTCCGGAGGCGAACGGCAGGGAGTGGCGATAGGGAGGGCGATGCATTTCGAGGCCGATCTCATCATCCTGGACGAGCCGACGGTCGCGCTGTCGCTCAAGGAAGTCCGGAAGGTTCTCAACTTCGTGCATAAGATCAAGGAATCGGGGAAGGCGAGCATCTATATTTCGCACAACCTCGCCGACGTCTACGAGATATCCGACCGGTTCATAGTCATCGACAGGGGCGAGATAGTCGCGAGCATATCGAAGGCCGAGATATCCCTGAAGGAGCTCGACCAGTTCCTCCTCGAATACTCTCATGGTCTGAAAGACAAGGTGGAGTCATGAAGCGGGAGGCGTCTCGTTTCGCTTTTCTCGGCCGCATCGAAGGTCTGCCGATAGGAATCGTGCTCGCCGCGCTGTACGTGGTGTTCATTTTCACCGCCCCGCGGGTGTTCACCGGATACCGGATCTACATGTCTTTCTTCCAGACCGTGCCTCCCATGCTCGTGTTGGGCCTCGGGCTCACCTTCATCATCACCGCGGGCGAGATAGACCTGAGCTTCCCGGCCGTGGTCGCCCTGTCGGGCTTCGTCTTCACCTGGGTCTTCAAGAATTTCCATGCGCCCTTGATTGGTTTTGTTCTGGCTTTGGCTTCGGGCGCCCTGGTGGGCTACATAAACGGAATTCTCGTGGCGCGTCTGAAAGTGCCCTCGATCATGGCCACGCTGGCCACGCAATTCTTCTGGTACGGCGTCACGATCCTGATAGCCGGGGGGCTGCAGATAGACATCCAGAGCGTCACCACCACCACGATCCACACCATTTTCGTGGGCCGCCTGTTCAAAGTCTTCCCCGTCCAGGCGCTCTGGGCCCTCGGGCTCACGGTTTTCTCCTGGTTCATCCTCAACCGGCACAGATTCGGCGAGGAGATCATGTTCATAGGCGACAATGCCGAGGTCGCCCGCGTGATGGGAATCAACGTGGAGGGCACGCGCATAAAGCTCTTCACCATACATGGAATAATCGCCGCCTTCGCCGGGCTCCTGCTCACCCTGGAAATAAACGTGTTCTTCCCGACCCAGGGCCAGGGCATGCTCCTGCCGGTCATGGCCGCGGTCTTCATCGGAGGAACCTCGATCGCCGGAGGGATGGGCATCATGGTGGGTACATTCTTCGGCTCCTATATCATCGGTTCGCTCGAGGCCGGGGTCGTAGCCACAGGCATCGGCGGCTACTGGGTGCAACTGGTGGAAGGCCTGGTCATGGCCGCTTCGGTCGTCATCAACGTCATCATCGGAGGAGAAGGCATATCGCTCCTTTCGCGGGCGGCCCGCAAGTGGGCTGCGCCCCCGAGCCAAGCCGCGCGAGCCAGTCCCGGTGAAGGGACGGGCGGCAATAAGGGTCCATAGGCGGATATGCGCACCGTCGGTGCGCTGACCTACGGCGTAAACAAGAAAGGGGGGATGCTATTCGAGTTTTCGTACGAGCAGGCGAGTGCCTGCTGCAAAGACAAATGTTCGTCCTTTTCGCAAGGGAGGTCTTATGAGCAATCTGAAACGGCTTTTTCTTGCATTCGGCATCTTCGCATGCCTGTTCTCGGCGGCAGCCTTCGCCGACGACCAGATCGTCATCTACATGCAAATGGGCGGTACGCAGGGCGACGGCGCGACCTTGGCCCGCACCAACGGAGCCAGGGCTGCTGCGGCGGCCAACAATGTCAAGCTGATCGAGCAGTATTCCAAGTGGGATCAGCAGACGATGATCGATCAGTTCAAGCAGGCCATGGCGGCCAGCCCCGACGGCATCGTCATCATGGGTCACCCCGGCGAAGCGGCCTTCGCGCCGCTCGTCGATCAGGCGGAGGCCCAAGGCATCATCGTGACGAGCGGGAACAACCCCATGCCGAAAATCGAAGCCAAGTACCAGTCCAAGGGCTTCGGCTATGCCGGCGCCGACCTCTATCAGGGCGGGTATCTGACAGGCCAGGCGATGGTCAAAGCCGGCCTGAAGCCCGGTGACCATGCATTGGTATACGATATTTGGCACCAGCAGGGCAGGAGCAGGAGCAGCCAGGGCGTGTACGATGCGCTGGTCAAAGCGGGGCTCAAGGTCGACAAACTGGACGTTTCCGCTGCGGTGGACAGCGACACTTCCCTCGCAATCCCCATCCTCACCGCGTACATCCAGGCCCATCCGAATCTCAGGGCCATCGGGACCCAGCACGGCAGCATCACGGCGGTTCTGCCGAAGGTGCTCCAGGCGGCCGGGAAGCAGCCCGGCGACATCATCTGCGGCGGCATCGACCTGTCTCCGGCGACGGTCAGCGCCCTTCAGGACGGCTGGATCAGCGCCAGCTTCGATCAGGTGCTCTACCTCCAGGGCTATCTGCCGGTGATGCAGATCGTCTGGGCCAAGCGCTATCTGATTCCCGGCCTGCACTTCGATACGGGCGTGGGCCTCGCGACCCCGCAGAACATCGGCTCAATAAAGCCTTTGATCGATCAGGGAATCCGATAGGACCTTCCGCGCGCGAAGCCGTCCAAGACGGAAGCGGACCGCGGAGCCGCCGAAGCGCAGAGGAATGGAGAATCACGGAGGCCCACGAATTGAGGCCTTCGCATTTCCTCTCGGCGCCTCCTTGTTTCCGCGGTTCGCCCTGTTGAACGCCCCCGGGGGTCGCCCGGCTACGAGTGCCCGGCCACGGGGAAGAGCAGCTTCTGGTTTTCGGGCTGGAACATGTTGTCGCGGGTGACGTCGATGGAGCCCGTGTTGACGTATTTTGGAGGGCGCCCGCCCTCGATCAGCCCGCGCGCGGCCTTGACCGCGAGATAGCCCATCGTGAAGGGCTTCTGAACGATGGTGTCGTGGATCACGCCGCGCTCCACGTATTTCAGTATCTCGAAGGAATTGTCGAAGCCTACGAGCGCGACCTTGCCCTCCCGCCCGAGCGCCACGAGCGCGCGGGCGGCCCCTTCGAGGGTCGGCTGGTTCAGGGCCGCGATACCGCGCAGGCCGGGATGCTGCATCAGGAGCGCCTGGGCCTGCTGGTAGGCGGTCTGGGGCTCCGATCCGGAGTACGCCGTGTCGAGCATGAGGACCCGGCCGTCGAGCACGGAGCGTGCGCCCGCTTCCCGGTCCATCGCGGTCGAGCTGCCCTTGACGTAGCTCATGATCGCCACTTCCGACCCCTTCGGCACCAGCCGCACGAGCGCCTCGCCGCAGCGCTTGCCGGCCTCCACGTTGTCGGTGCCTATCTTCACGTCGGCGTCGTCCGACTCGATGAACGAGTCCACGCACACGAGCGGGATCCCGCGCGTTTTCGCTTCGTGGGCGGGCGGCACGAGCAATCGGTAATCCGAAGACGCCAGAATGATGGCGTCGGGCCTGCCGGCCGTCGCTGCGCGCAGCATGGAGATCTGGGCGTTGATCATGGTCTCGTCCTTGGGCGCCTCTATCGAGACGTCGAGATCGAACTCCGCGGCGGCCGATTCCACGCCGTCCGCCACGGTACGCCAGAACGAGTTGTTCGTCATCTTGAATATCACCTCGACCTTCTTGCGCTCCTGCCGGGGGTCGCTCACCGGACCTTCCCTGTGATACGCGTAGGTCAGGAAGAGGGCGGCGAGCACCGTGGCCGCGCCTATGAGCAGGTAGGGTCGCCCCCTCACGGACGGACCCCGCTGATGGCCGGAACCCGGATCGAGACGACGGTGCCCTGCCCGGGCGTCGATTCGAAGGACAGACCGAAGCCCTTGCCGGAGTAAAGCCTTATCCTCTCCTGCACGTTCCGCAGGCCGACGCCCCCGCCCTTATCCTCCTCGGTCAAAGCGCGTTCGCCGCTTTCGGGTCTCTCGATCTCTCTCCGGACGGCCTCGAGCCGTTCGGGGCTCATGCCGACCCCGTTGTCGCTGACCGAGATGGCCAGCGTTGCTCCGGACAGCGTCCCGCTCACGCGGATGAGGCCGGCTCCGTCCTTGTTCTTTATGCCGTGATAGATGGCGTTTTCGACGAGCGGTTGGACCAGCAGCTTGAGCAGCCTGAACTCGAAGAGCTCGGGAGGCAGGGCGATCTCATAGTCGAGCTTGTTCTTGTATCGCGCCTTCTGGATGGTGAGATAGGTGCCGAGGTATTCGATCTCCGTCCTGATCGTGATGATCTCCGACCCGCGATTGATGCCGAGCCGGAAGAACTTGGCCAACGACGAAGTCACGTCGATGGCCTGCGCCCGCTCGTCCAGTTCTATCATCCAGATTATCGAGTCCAGGGTATTGTAGAGGAAGTGGGGATTTATCTGCGCCTGGAGCGCCCTCAGCTCGAGAATGCGCTTGAGCTCTTCGTCCCTGCGATTCCGCTCGATGAGGTCGCGGACCGTCTTGAGCGCGATGTTGCAATCGTACGCGAGCTGCGACACTTCGTTGGAGCAGTTGACGGAGATGTCGATGTCGAATACGCCGCTTTCGACCTGCTGCATCGACCGGCGCAGCGACTCGATGGGTCGCGAGATGCGCATCGATATGAAGGAAGAAAGCACCGTGGCCACGAAGATGCAGAAGAGCGCCAGCATCGCGAAGCTGTATTCGGCGTCCTTGAATCCGGCGAAAAGCTCATCCATATAGGAGACGGCGACCACCGTCCAGCCCGTCTGGGAGGAGTCCGCAGCGGTATAGAGAAGATCGCGGCCGTCGACCTTGGTGGTGAGATAGCCGCCGTGGAGGCGGAGTATGTCGCCTATGTCCTCCGACTTGAGACCGCCGTAGACGAGCTGCTGCAACGGGTGGTACACGATATCGCCGCCGCGGTCGACGATGAAGACATAACCGGATTTGCCGAGCCTTATGTCGCGGCACAAGTCCTTGATGATCGCGTAATTGAGGTCGACCATGACATAGCCGAGATGATTCTCCGTCCGAAGCCTTCGGATGAGGGAAATGACCCAGGTGTAGCGGTCGTCCAGCACATTCTCCACGTGCGCCGAGGTCACGATGGCGCCGCCGGACTCCAGTTCGGCTTCATAGGCGCCGTAGCGGTCGTGGAAGTCGAAGTCGGGGTTTATGGCCCCGCCCGGCGAGGCCGCCAGGATAAGACCGGTGCGCGCATCCCCGCCGGGACGCAGCTGAGGCAGGAGGAAAATGCCGTCGATATCCTTCCTCACCGTCTTCACCGAGCCCAGGAACTGTCCTATCCGCCGCCGCAGCCGCGGCGGGCTCCGCTCGGGAGAGCCCATGTACGCCTTGACGTCGGCGTTGTTGACGAGCACCAGGGCGATGTCGTCCATGTAAGTGATGTAATTGTCTATCACTCTGTTGAGCTGCGAGACGAGCTGCATGGTATTCTGCTCGGCGATGCCTACGATCGTCTTCTTGAAAAAATAGATCGACACGGCGCCCAGAAGCACGATCGTAAACACGATGAGAACCGCGAAAGATTCTATGAGGCTGGATTGTATGCGCCGTATTCTCATGGGCGCGGCCGGCCCGCGGCTTCGAGCTCCGATGCGCCCTCTTCGGCCCCGAAGCCGCGGCGGATCGATGCGCGATACTCGGTCGGAGTCATCCCGGTGATTCTTTTGAAGACGGCGCTGAAATAGCCGGCGTCGGGATAGCCCACGGCATTGGCGATCTCGTAGCTCATGAGGTCCGTCGACTCGAGGAGAAGGCGCGCGCGTCCCACTCGGTAGCTCGTGAGGTATTCGACGAAGGAGCACTTCAGATGGCGCCGCAGGATTTTCGACAGGTAGCTCTCGCTGATCGAGAGCCCCTCCGCCACCGTCCGGATCCATAAATTCTCGTCGGTGTAATGCCGCTCCACGTACTCCTTGAAATCGAGAATCTTCCATTCGGGTTGATTGAGACTGCGCGTCGCGTTGACCCGCGAGGACAATGCGGCTATCCGCTCCACCGCGGCCAGGATGGAATCGCGCGAGGCGAGAGACTGGACGTATTCGTAGTACTCGCAGCCCAGCTCGCCCGCGATGGCCGAAGCGGAGATGCCCAGGTCGGCCAGTTCGTCCAGGACGCGGGCGAAGCACTCTTGTATTTCGTGCCGTATCCGCAGGGGCGAAATGTCCGACGCGGCCAGGGCGCGGATGAAACCGACGGCTAGGGCAGCCGCTTGTTCCGCCGTCCCGGTCCTGATGCCGAAGCAGAGACGATCCATCCGGACGGCGACCTCGGCGATCGCTGCGCGATCGTCGCCGGAATTCCGGGGATAATGGAAGGGCCCGGGCGGGTCCTTTACGAGTCGGTATGCGAGAGCCGAAACGGCCTCGTCGTAGGATCGCGGCGCATCCCTCCAGTCCATGTAGCTCCAGCCGATCCCCACGCACGACGGCGCCGGGTCAATCGCGAGGAGTTCGGAGGCGAAGTAGTCGATTTGTCTCGTACAATGTTCCACGTCGCGCTCGAAGACGAGGACGCCCCCGCGACCCTCCTCCGGGAAGAACGTGACGACCCGCTGCGACGCGCCGAACACGCGGCCGAAAAGTTCTCGGATGCCTGCGCCGGAGCCTTCCATGCCGGCCGGACCGACTTCTTCCGGCGGGACGGGTCCGCGCTCGACGACGAGCGCCGCGCAGGCGAGGCCGGAGGGGTCGAATCCGAAAAGCTCCGCGGGATTCTTGGGAAAAGACGCCGAGGGCGGCGAAGCGAAGAGCTCCGCGATGCTCCGCTCTCTGACGATGGCGCGGGATTTTTCCGCGTGGACCCTGAGCTCGGCTGCGTCTTCCTCGACGCGCCGGCCCGCGTCGAGCTTGGCCTTGACTCTCAGCAGCAGAGCGGTCAGATCCCGCGCGGTGACCGGCTTGAGGATGTAGTCGAAGACATTGTGCCTGATGGCTTCCTGAGCGTAGCGGAACTCGTCGAAGCCCGAAAGCACCACGACGACGATATGGGGATGGTTCTTGGCCACGTGCGCGGCGACGGAGATCCCGTCCGCGAAGGGCATGCAGATGTCGGTCAGAACGACGTCGGGAAGGAGCCGGTCTATGACGTCTATGGCGTCGCGGCCGTTTTCGCAAGGGGGAAGAAACTCGAAACCGGACCCGTCCCAGTCGATTCTGGTTTCAAAGCCGCGACGGACGGTTTCCTCGTCGTCGACCATCAGAAATCTATACACGTGCGCTCCGCTCGCTTCGAAATGGCGCTGAGACCGCCCCCAGTATATCACGAGCCGCTCGGAACCGAAACGGACGGGGCTAGCTTGGAAAGGGCGGCCGCCCGGGGAAGCCGAGCCGCCGCCCTCAGACCCGCCCGACCTCCACAGGTTCGGGCGGGATCACTCGCTAGGCCGGATCCGGCGAGGCCGGCCCTTCAGTACAGAACGTTCTTGGCCGCCGTGCTGTCGATGTTGTCCTTGGTCACCATGAGGAAGCCCGTGTCCACGGCGGTCTTGACCTTCTCTCTTTTCCAGGCGTCATAGGCGGCCTTCACGCCGAGGTAGCCCATGTTGTAGGAGCTCTGCACGCAGATGGCCTGGATCGTGCCGTCCTTTATGAAGTTCTGCTCGACGCCGTTGCCGTCGAATCCGATCGTGACGATCTTGCCCACGAGGCCGGCCTGCGTGACGGCGCGGCCCATGCCGACCGCCGAGGGCTCGTTGGCCCCGAAGATGCCCACGAGGTCGGGATTCGAGGCCAGGATGTTGGTGACCTGGTTGAGCGCCGTGACCTGATCGGAATTCGAGTACTGAGTGGTGACGATCTGCAGATGAGAATTCTTGGCGATGTAGTCCTTGAAGCCCCCCACGCGGCCAATTTCGGAACCGACGCCGGCGACATAGGACTCGACCGCGATCTTGCCCGTGTCGGAACCGGTGGCGGCCTTCACCCGGTCGATCAGTTCCTTGGCGCAAGCCTGTCCGGCCGCGTTGTTGTCGGTGGAGAGGAAGGATACGTAATTGGACGAGGGTCCGTCGAGAAGGGAGTCGATGATGATGACGGGGATCCCCGCGGCCTTCGCCTTCTTGACCACCGGGATGAGCGCCGTCGGGTCGGAAGGAGCGAGGACGATGGCCTTGACGCCGCGGTCGATCGCGCTTTCGACGATGTTGATTTCCTCATTGACGTTCGACTCGGACTGCGGGCCGAGGAAGGTCACGGAGAGCTTGGGTGCCTTGGCCGCCCTGAGCTCGGACTGGGCCGCGAAACATCCGGTCTGCACGTTCTGCCAGTAGCTGGAGTTCCCGGTCTTGACGATGACGGCGATCTCCTGGGCCGAAAGGGCGCCTCCCACGAACGCGGCGACCACGAGAGCTACGATGAGCTTCTTCATTCGATCCTCCTTGAAAATATTCCACAGCCTTTACAGACTGCTGCTTCAGAAAGAAATTCGCCGGAGTCGATGCCTTGCGTCATTTCCGGTTTCTGAGCTGGTCCATCGCGACGGCACCGATCACCACGACGCCGATGACGATCTGCTGCGAGAAATAGTTGGCTCCCATCATGGTGAGGCCGGTGCTCAAGACGCCGATGATGAACGAACCGATCACTGTGCCGCCCACCGTGCCTATGCCGCCCATGAGGCTCGTTCCGCCTATGACGGCCGCCGCGATCGCATTGAGCTCGTAGCCGATGCCTCCGTTGGGCTGGGAGGTCACCATCCTCGACGCGAGCAGTATGCCGGCGAGCCCCGAAAGAAGGCCCCCGATCATGTAGGTGATGAGCTTCACCTTCTTCACCTTGATGCCCGACAGACGGGAGGCTTCCTCGTTCGAACCTATCGAATAGATGTAACGGCCTATCCTCGTCTTCTTCAGCACGAAGTTGAAAATGACGGCGCAGATTATCATGATGATCACGATGTACGAGATGCCGGGGAATACCGTGAGCGTCCGTCCGTCCGCGGTGCGCTGGGTCACCGTAAAGAGCGCGTTGTTCCCGAGATTGCCGAAGGCATCGGGCGCCGGCTTGGAGTTGGCGTTCGTCACCGTCAGGACGAGCCCGCGGAATATCATCATCGAGCCCAGCGTGGCTATGAAAGGCGGCAGTCTGAGGCCGGTGACGAGCAGGCCGTTGAAAAGACCGCAGGCCGCTCCGGTGACCAAACCGATCACCATGGACTGCCAGATGCCCAAACCCGCGTCGGCCGCAATGACGGCGATCGTCCCGGTGAGCGCGATGACCGAGCCGATGGAAAGGTCGATCCCCGCTGTGATGATGATGAAGGTGACGCCGATGCCCATCAGCGTGATCGTGCTCGTCTGCAGCGCCAGGGTGAGAAGGTTCCTCACCGTAAAGAAGTTCTTGGCGAGGATCGAGAACACGATCAGCAGGACGAACAGGGCGGCAAGCGTAACGAACTTGTCGAGTCTCATCTTCGGACGTGCCGCGCGCCTGCCCACCGCTTCGATCTTTTCCATCGTAGTATCGCCCATGATCAAGCTCTTCCTTCCGTCGTGCCCGCCGCCAAGGCCCCGGCCCCGGCGCTCTTGCCGCCGAGACCGGCCGCATAATTGAGTATCTCTTCCTGGGTGGTTCCGCAAGTCGCCAGACTCGCCTCGAGCGAACCTTCGTGCAGGACGAGTACGCGATCGGTCATGCCGAGTATCTCCGGTAGTTCGGAAGATATGATGATGACCCCCACGCCGCGGCTGGCCAGACTGTCTATGAGTTCGTATATCGCGTACTTGGCGCCCACATCGATCCCGCGGGTAGGTTCGTCGAAAATGAGTATCCTGGAATCGCAGAAGAGCCACTTGGCCACGACGACCTTCTGCTGATTGCCTCCCGAGAGATTGTTGACGACCTGCCAGAGGCTGGGCGTCTTGATATTCAGCTCTCCGACGTATTCCTCGCAGGCCCTGATTTCCCGGGCCCTCGAGACGACTCCAAAGAACCGCGACACTCTCGGCATGTTGGCCATAGTGATGTTCTCCGAGATCATCATGGAGATCGCGAGCCCTTCCTGTTTCCGGTTCTCGGAAAGGTAGGCGATGCCTTCCCGGATCGCGTCCGCGGGCGAATTGATCCTGACGGGGCGGCCGTTCACGCGCACCTCGCCGGAGTCGATTCTGTCCGCCCCGAATATCGCGCGGGCGAGTTCGGAGCGCCCGGCCCCCATGAGCCCGGAAAACCCGAGAACCTCACCCTTGTACAGATCGAAGGATATGTCTTTGAGGATGCCCTTCCGCACGATGCCGCGGACTTCCAGCAGTTTTTCGCGCGTCGGAACGTTGTGCTTCGGGGGGAACTTGTTTTCGAGCTTTCTGCCCACCATCCTGTTGACGATTTCGTCGAGACTGACGGCGGAATACTCGTCGGTGCTGATGTAGCCGCCGTCCCGGAAAATCGAAATCCGGTCGACAATGTGCTTCAATTCCTCGAGGCGGTGCGAGATGTAGATGATGGCCACCCCCTGGTCGCGGAGGGCGTGGATGACCTTGAACAGCTCGTCGATCTCCGTTTCGGTCAACGCGCTGGTCGGCTCGTCCATTATGAGGACCTCGAGTTGCTGCGACAGCGATTTGGCTATCTCCACCATCTGCTGCTTCGATATGGGAAGTCGGTTGAGCGGCGCGGCCGGATCGATATCCACATTCAGGCGCTTGAGGATGGTACTCGCGTCCGCGTTCATCCTCTTTTCGTCGAGAGTCCCCAGACGGGTCCTGGGCTCCCTGCAGATGAAGATGTTCGCCGCGACGGAGAGATGGGGGATGAGGTTCAGCTCCTGGTAGATGATGCCTATGCCCATATTCCGCGCATCCGTGGGCCCGGCGAAATGCACACCCCTGCCCTTGTACCTGATGATGCCTTCGTCGGGCTGGTAGACGCCCGAGAGTATCTTCATGAGCGTCGATTTCCCCGCCCCGTTTTCGCCGACGAGAGCGTGCACCTCGCCCTTGCGCAGCTTGAACGAGACATGATCCAGGGCCTTTACGCCGGGGAAGCTCTTGGAAACATTTTCGACCTCGAGGATGACCTCTGCCATTGAACCCTCACTCGGAGTTCAGGGTAGCACCTCTCCCGCGCCTGACAATCGAAGACTGCGCACATTGTGTCCGCATTACGGCACTCGTTTATCGGGCCGGCGATTCCCGGTGCCGGATTTCCCGATGAAGAGTGCCGAAAAACGCTCTTGACAATTTCCGCTCCCCGCCCAGACGGATGATCGCTCCTGCGTAAAGAAACGATCATCCGCGTCGCCCATCGCTCCCGCGGCGAAGGCGGAACCGGCGGAGGCCGCCCGTTCCGTTTTCGATTGACAAGCAAAATCCGCGGGTACTACAATTAAAAGGATGATATCGCTCCGCGAAGGCTCGGATCGCGTGTTTCCCTTCCGTGGGGAGCATCCGGCGTCGGGGACCCCATCACATCATCACTCACATTCTCCGGCATAATGGAGGTAACGATGAAAAAGACCTATGTTTTCGGATTCGTCGTTTCGATGCTCGCGTTGCTCGCCGCGGGAGCGTTCGCGCAGTCCTCGGGCGCGAGCTTCCTCGCGGGCGAGGTGACCGATACCGGCGGAATAGACGATCGCTCGTTCAACGCATCGTGCTGGCAAGGGCTGCAGGAGGCGCAGAAGGCGAGCGGGATCCAGATACAGTATCTGCAGTCGACCAACGAGAGCGATTACGTGCCCAACATCCAGCAGTTCGTGCAGAAGAACGCCGGCATCGTCGTCACGGTCGGCTTCCTCATGGGCGACGCGACCAAGGCCGCGGCGGCGCAGAATCCCAACCAGCGCTTCGCGATCGTCGACTACAGCTACGATCCGCCACTTCCCAATGTGCTCGGGCTGACCTACCAGACGGATCAGGATGCCTTCCTCGGCGGCTATCTCGCCGCGGCCATGTCCAAGACCGGAAAGGTCGGGACCTTCGGCGGCATGAACATTCCGCCGGTCACCATCTATATGTACGGCTTCGTCGCCGGAGTGCGCTATTACGACAAACAGAACGGCAAGCACGTGCAGGCTCTCGGATGGGACCCGGAGTCCAAGCAGGGTACCTTTACCAACGACTTCACCAATCAGGCCAAGGGCAAAGCCGTCACCCAGGCTCTCATGAACCAGGGCGCGGACATCGTTTTCCCGGTCGCCGGATCGGTCGGGCTGGGCTCCGCGGCCGCCGTGCTCCAGCACAATCAGGCCAGCCCCAGGCATCCCGTCTACATGGAATGGGTCGACACGGACGGATACATCTCCGCTCCCCAATATCGTAAGCTTTTCATCACGAGCGTCACCAAGGATATCACGGTCTCCGTCCGCGACGCGGCGACGGCCGCCCTGAACGGGACATTCAAAGGGGGGAACTACCTCGGCACCCTCGCCAACGGAGGCGTGGCCCTCGCCCCGTATCACGATTTCGAGCGCATGATTCCCGCCGGCCTCAAAGCGGAGATCGAAAAGATCAAGCAGGGCATCATCGACGGCACGATTTCCGTCGATCCCACATCCTACCCAGTCCAGTAGCCCGCGAGGCGCGATGCGTCTTCGTCTGAGCGGTATCACGAAGCGATTCGGCGACCTCGTCGCCAACGACCGCATCGATCTGGTCGCCGAGGGGGGGGAGATTCACGCTCTCCTCGGCGAGAACGGCGCGGGTAAGTCCACGCTCATGAACGTCCTCGACGGGCTCTACAGGCCCGACGAGGGCGTCATTTCGCTCGACGATGTCTCGGTCCGCTTCGCGGATCCCGGCGCCGCGATCCGGGCGGGGATCGGCATGGTGCATCAGAATTTCATGCTCATCCCGGTTTTCACCGTCGCGGAGAATGTCATGCTGGGCTTCGAGCGGACGAGCCACTTCGGCTTCTTGGACCGGCGCCGCGCGCGGGCGGAGATCAAGGAGCTCTCGCGGCGCTTCGGGCTCGAGGTGGATCCGGACGCGATGGTGGGGGAGCTTTCGGTCGGGCAGCAGCAGCGCGTCGAGATCGTCAAGGCTCTGGCCCGCGACGCTCAGGTGCTCATCCTCGACGAACCCACGGCCGTGCTCACGCCCCAGGAGACCGAGGAGCTCTTCACGGTCATGCGCTCGCTGCGCTCGTCGGGACGGACTATCCTCTTCATCACGCACAAGCTCAAAGAGGTGCTCGCCATAGCCGATCGCATCACGGTCATTCGCCTGGGCAAGGTGATAGGCACGACTCGCCCCGCCGAGACGACGGAGCAGGAGCTCGCGGCGATGATGGTCGGGCGCGGCGTGGATCTTCAGGTGGCGAAAGGCCCGGCCAAGCCCGGCGGGGTGGTCCTCGATGTTCAGGGACTCACGGTGGTGGACGAATCGGGCAGGCTCGCGGTAAACGGCATCACCTTCGAGGTCCGCTCGGGCGAAATCCTGGCCGTGGCCGGAGTCCAGGGCAACGGACAGACCGAGTTGGCGGAGGCGGTCACGGGCCTCGCCCTGGAGGTGGGAGGCACCGTAAAGATTCAGGGACAGGACCTCACCGCCGAGGTGCCCAAGGCCTTCCTCAGCGCCGGAGTCGCGAACATTCCCGAAGACCGCATCAGGGACGGTCTGGTCGGCGGTTTCTCCATCGCCGAGAACCTCGTGCTCGACTCCTACGACGAGCCTCCTTTCTCGCGCGGGGGAGCGCTCGACTGGAAGGCCATACACGCCAGCGCCGAGAAGCGGGTGAAGGAGTTCGACATCCGGGCGGTATCCATTCACCTTCCCGCCAAGACGCTTTCGGGCGGAAACCAGCAGAAGGTCATCGTCGCGCGGGAGCTGTCCCGCGCGATCAAGCTCATCGTCGCCGCGCAGCCCACCCGCGGCCTCGACGTCGGCTCGATCGAATACGTCCACGGCCGCCTCGTGAGCGCCCGGGACGCGGGCGCCGCCGTCCTCTTGATCTCGGCCGAGCTGGACGAGGTGCTCGCCCTCGCCGATCGCATAGTGGTCATGTACCGCGGCCGACTGGTGGGGCCTTTCGCCGCCGGATTTCTGACGCGCGAGCAGATCGGACTGCTGATGGCGGGAATCCGGGTCGAGGAAGTCCTGAAAGGGGAAAGAGCGTGAGCGCGAAAGCGCGCGGGGCCGGCCGCGATACGGCTCCCGGGCTTCCGCATCGGTTGGCCGGGCTCTTCCTGACCGGCAATACCTTCGTCATCACAGTGCTCGCCTTCTTCAGCGCCCTCGTCATAGGCGCGATCATCATCGTCTTCGCCACTCCGACCGCGACGCAGGCGTGGCGCGACGTTTTCCGTTCGCCGGGACCCGCCTTCGGCGCCTCGTGGAAAGCGATCGCCGATGCCTACGGCTCGCTCTTCGCCGGTTCCATCGGGAGCCCGAAGGCCATCGTCGCGGCCATGGGCAGCGGCAGTCCGGCCGCGGTCTCCCGCGCCCTGACGCCCATCTCGGAGACCCTAGTGGCGGCCACGCCGCTCATGCTCGCGGCCCTGGGCATCGCCCTCGCCTTCCGCGCCGGGCTTTTCGACATCGGCGGCCAGGGCCAACTGATTCTGGGTGCCGCCGGCGCCACCCTGGGGGGCTTCCTGTTGCCGGGCATGCCGGCTTTCCTCCACGTCATCTTCGCCCTCATCGTCGGAGCGGCCTTCGGGGCCGTCTGGGGCTTCGTGCCCGGGATTCTCAAGGCCAAGACGGGGGCGCACGAGGTCATCACCTCGATGATGCTCAACTATGTCGCGCTGAATCTCCTCACCTTCCTCTTGACCAGCGAGTTGTATCAGGCCCCGCCGAGGCTGGAAGCCGTATCGAAGGCCGTCGTCCCGGGCGCCCGCCTTCCTCTTCTGCTCGGGCCTTCGCTTCGGGTGAATCTTGGATTCGTCATCGCGGTCCTCCTGGTGATCGGCGTCGCCTGGCTCTTGAAGCGCAGCAGCACGGGCTTCCGCTTCCGCATGCTCGGCCTCAACAGGGAGGCCACCCGAGTGGCCGGGGTAAACATCGAATTCCAGTACGTCCTTGCGATGACCCTGGCCGGAATGCTGGTAGGACTCGGCGGGGCGATGCTGGTGCTCGGGGTCGATTTCCGCATCTCCCCGCTCTACGGCGGAACGATCGGCTTCGACGGGATCACGGTCGCCATCCTCGGGAGGGGCACGCCCCTCGGGGTCGCGCTCTCCTCGCTCCTGTTCGGAGCTTTCACGGCGGGCGGGCGAACCATGCAGGTCAACACGAGCATTCCCCTGCAGCTCGTCCAGGTTCTCCAGGCCGTGCTCGTCCTCTTCGTCGCGGCTCCGGGAGTCATCAGAACGATTTACAGAATCAGGGTGCTGCACGGCGGCGGACGGATTTTCGGAGGATGGGCAGGATGAGTCCAGAGAAATCCGGCAAACCGGCCATGGGCGCGTCGGGCCCGACCCGGTCTCCCTCGATCCCGAGCCGGGGGGAGCTGCGGAGAGACCTGGACGCTTTGAGGCGGCGCAGTTTCGGCATCGCTCTCTTCGTGCTCGCGGCCATCATATTCTATTTCACCCTCGGAACGACGTCCTCCAGTGCGACGACCTTCTCCCTATCCGCCGCGCCGGCCATCGCTCTGCCTTTGATCCATCTCCCCTTGGCCGTCACCGAGCTGGCGCTCGGCCTCATCTGCGTCCTCCTGGGCCTGGCGCAGCTACTGTGGCGAAATACCCGGAGGGTATACCTCTTCCTCGGCATCGGCCTGGCCCTGACCGGCGTCGCCTTCCTCGCCTGGGCCGGGAAGGGACAATCCGTCGATGTCGAGGGCCTGCTCATCGCATCCCTCATCGAAGCCGTGCCGCTCACCCTGGGCGCCCTTTCCGGGCTCATCTGCGAGCGCTCGGGAGTGATCAACATCGCGATCGAGGGACAGTTCCTCGTCTCGGCCTTCGTCGGCGCCCTGGTGGGGAGCGCCACGGGCAATCTGTGGGCAGGGCTCGTCTGCGGCGCCCTCGCCGGCGGACTGATAGGTCTCGTGCTCGCCGTGTTCGCGATCACCTACGCCGCCGACCAGATCATAGTGGGCGTGGTGCTCGACGCCTTCGCCCTGGGGCTGACGAGCTTCTTCCTCCAGAGCGTGCTCGTGCCCGATCAGGCCACGCTCAACAGCCCCTCGGTGTTCGATCCCATCTCCATCCCCCTGCTGGATCGGATACCCGTCATAGGACCCATCCTTTTCAATCAGAACATCATCGTCTACCTGACGATTCTCATTCTCGTCGCCGTCCAGGTCGGGCTCTTCCACACGCGCTGGGGTCTGCGCGTCCGGGCGGTCGGCGAGCACCCGCGCGCGGCCGATACCGTCGGAATCAATGTGAAGGCCGTGCGCTACTGCAACGTGGTCCTCGGCGGCATCGTGGCCGGCATAGGCGGCGCATCCTTCACGATCGGCTCGACCGGCCAGTTCGCCTACAACATGACCGCGGGACTGGGCTACATCGCCCTGGCGGCGATGATCTTCGGGCGCTGGAGACCCTTCGGAGCCCTCGGGGCCGCCCTTCTCTTCGGCTTCACCGACGCCCTGCAGTTCACGCTCTCGGTGCTCAACGTGCCCATCCCCTCTTCCTTCCTGACGATGTTCCCCTATCTCGCCACCATCCTCGCCGTAGCGGGCCTCGTGGGGCGGGTTCTGCCCCCGGCCGCCGACGGCCAGCACTACGCCCGGGAATAGGAAGCGACGAGTCTCATTCCGTCTGCATGGCGTGCAGAGGCTGGACCTTGAGCGCGAGCGATACCGGATACAGATGCGCCAGTACGGCAATCAGACCCACGAGTGCGAGACTCCAAGCCACCGACAGGGGATCGATGACCGGATGCAGTACGTCTCCGGCGAAGAGAATCCGCAGGAAGGGGTTCGAGGCCGTGATGCGAACCAGGTCGAGGAGCCCGACGAGCGCGAAGGCCAGCCCCATGCCCAGGGCTTCGAACACGACGGCGATCGTCAGAGTCTCGACCAGGAACATTCTCCTGACGAAACCCTTCTGCGCGCCGAGCGCGCGCATCGTGCCGATTTCGCCGGTCCGTTCGATCACGGAAATGACGAGAGTGTTCATCATGATGATGAGCGATACGATGGCCGTGATGACGATCGCGGCGTCGAAGGCAATGCGGACGACATCGATGCTCGTGGCGAAGGGGCCGGCCGCGGCCTTCCAGCCCGCCGCCTGCGCTTCGATGCCCTGGTCTTCGAACCATTGATTGAGCGAGAGTACGACGCCTCGAGCCTGGGCCGGATTCTCGACCCGCGCCATGATGAAGTGCCACGCCCCCGTATCGGCCCGATCGACGCTCTTCGGCGCTTGCGGGGGGGGAGCGACCGCGCGAAGCGGCTTCTGAACGGCGGCGGAGGGCAGCACGGTTTCGCGGCCGAACAGCGAATCTCCGGACGCATCGAGGATCTGTTTCTGTGCGGCGGTGACCGGCTCGTCGGGGTCGTTGCCGAGAGTGAGCCCGCTCAGGATCCTCACGGTGTTGACGTCGGCGAAGGAGATGAGGTCCGTCGCCTCGCTCTTTGTCCTATAGCCGAGAATGCCGACCAGCGTGACGGCGCGTATCTTGAACCCGTCCCGGCCCGTGCCGGTGAGAAGCAGCGTCTCTCCGATCCTGGGCCTGAATCCGTCGGCGCTGGCATAGCGGTTCGCCATGTACTGCGAGATCATGAGCCCTTCCTCGCCCGGCTCGAGAAGGCGGCCTTCGACGGCGTAGGCGTTGTGAAAGAGCTTATAATAGGTGGCCGGATCGATCCCGAAGAGAAGCGCGAGACCCTGCTTGTCGGAGTCTTTGGGCGACGCCATCGCAAAGCTCGTCACCTGGCTCGTGAAGCCGGTGATCTCCTTTTCGCCGGACAGTTTTTCGGCGATCTTGTCGTAGAAGGGAAGGTCGGGAACGCTCTCCTGCCGGTCGATGGATCGAATGCCGAAGAGGCTCACCGGCTCGTCGGTCTTGGGCGCGATGAAAATGTCGCCGGTGTAGTTGGCCGTGAAGGTGTCTTTGATGCCTCGTGCGGCCGTGTCCATGAAGGCTTTGCCCACGACGAGGACGGCGACGCCCATGGCGAGGAGGACGCCGATGATGAAGCTCTTTGCCTTGTGTTCCAAAAGATTCCTCAAAGCGATGCGCAAGAGCACTGGCATGAAAGCAGCTCCCGGATGCGAATCTGCCGGCTCCCGAGCCGGCCAATCTGTCGATGAAGTTGAGGTGGAGGTAAGTCGGCACCGATCCTCGCGACACGGTAAGAATAGCATTCCGGAGGGAGTATGTTTCTGACAAAAAGATGACATCTTTCTTACGCGACGATTCCGAGAAGGCGACCTCGATTGGCCTCGAACTCGGCTTCCGTGTATGATCGTACCCGTACGTTTTGCATCGGACGGTGGTATCTTCAGAACAGGCCAAGTTCTAAGCTTGCGAAGCATGCTGGTAACCGACTTTTGGAATTGGCCCAAGGAGCTCATCGTGAACGAAAATCGAACCGAGGTTTCCACGGCCGGAGCCGACCCAGAGAAAAGCGACCGCCGCGTCCGGAGCAACTCACCGAGGCGTGGGGTCCGAGCCCTGGGAATCCTCGCGATGGCCGGGGCGCTGCTGGCGCTCTCTTCCTGCCTGATCTGGAACCCGCATCCCTGGGATCATCGACCGGATGATCGGCGGGGACCCTACGGTCCCTCATACCAGAAGCCGGACGACCGCCACTACAGCGGTAGCGGATATTCGGATGGTTCCTCCAACCTGCTCATCCAGGGGCGGCAAGGCTGATCCGCCGGACGCGCCGTCAAGTCCGAAACAGGCCTCAGTGCGTCAGGCCGACGGTCGCCCTCAGCACATCCGGAGCCCGCCACTTCATGGAGAGCACCCATGCAAGGCCCGAGTCCCATCCCGCCCTCGAGGACGCCAGGTCCATGGCCTTGATACCGGGCTGGATCAGGTCGCCCGTTCGCGCGAGCTCCGAAAGCCGGATGTCGACGATCAAAGTTTTCGCGGCGCGGGGAGGAGGGGCCGAGCGCACCGTCGCCGCGACACGATAGAGGATGACATCGCCCCGGCGCGCCACTTCCACCGGCGTGCCCGAATCGTAGCCGAAGGCCCCATCGGTACGGCAGGAAAAACCCGCGGAGCCGCGCGCGAATCGGGTGGGGGCGAAGCCCCTCAGCGCCTCCGGCCCGAAGCCCATCTGCCGGAGGTAGAGACTCTGCGCTTCCGACGAAGCGCCGACCCTGATTACGGCGAAACACTCCACGTCGCGCGACTGCCCGGCGCGCTCTTGGGCCACGAGCAGGGAGCCTGTGCAAAGGGCCACCGCACATATCCAAGCCGCATGACGCATATGGACAACCTCCCCTCCCGCCGACGTACGGCTTCCGTGGCAACAGCGAGGCTTCGCCTCGTCGACCGAATCTAATTCTGCGTCGATCCTACCGGCAGCTGCGATGCTATATAGCCGAGGGCGAGACACATGATGACGAGAATCGCACCGATCACCAGGACCAATATCAGGAAGCGGTATATTTCACTCTTCTCTTGCCGTGTGAGTTTCTCCATGCCTCACAATATAACAAAATGCGCTCCGACTTTCGCGGCCGAAGCACAAGTGCGACAGTGACACGAAGCTGATTCCGGAGCTCGAAAGAGGGGGAAAGGACCAGTCAGGGCTCCTCGGCGGTTTTCTTCAATAGGTAATCGAAATATTGCTCGACTGTCCTTCCGGAAGTCCATGCGGCCCGGATACTCGTCCGTCTTTCCGCTTTGCGCAGAGCCGACAACAGGGAACGATTGAGGTCCTTGGCATTCTCGCCGCTCAACTCCGCCTCGATCCGGAATTCACCTTTCTTTCCGTATTTGATATCCTTGCTGAGCATTTCTTCGATCCGGAAGTCCTTTCCCAGAACATCCTTGAGCACCGGAAGAACCACCGCCGGATTTTCGGTGCTCACGGTAGCAATCAAACGAAAACGTCTATTCGCCATGATTCCTTCCTCGAATAAATGGATACCGAAAACTCCTCCTCCTCGGCTCCGCGGATGGCGACGATTTCAAAGTCCTCTATGAGCTGAACGATTGGGTCGATGGACTCGGGTCAATAATGGACTAACGCGATCAAGCAATACTTCCTGACCCTATGCATGACTCTCGAAGTGGAAGGTTTCATTCAGCCGACTCAGAGTATTCCTGATCGCTTCGTCCGGCATTTTCACCCCGTGCGTCAGATAAGTCTTGAAGGCCGCGAGCCCCTTGGTGGTAGTGCTGTTGATCTTGAGTTTCCTACAAAAACTGTCATAATCCGCTACGATCTTCTCATCGATTCTTCGCTGCTCCTCGTCCATGATTTCCCCCTTTAAAAGGCGAGACAGTACAATTCTCGCTCTCCAAGATTAGAAAATCAAATTTTATTTTGGTTAGTCGGCAGGCCCCTGCAAAATACGGACGAACTTCGCGGGAGCACCTCGAGACTGCGATTCTTGCGCATGATTTCGAAGAGTCGATCGAATCGGACTGGCCTAAGGCATCCTCCAGATGTCGAGGATGCCGCTCGTCCGATGCAGGTTGGCGTTCCCTTCGGGCAGGGCGATGCGGCCGTCGGCGACGATCGGGCTGTTCCAGTGGCCGCCGCCGCAGGAGAGGGTCGCGACCGGGCGGCCGGTCGTCGCCTCGTACACTCGGAGCCCGCCTTCTAGGCCGTAGACGAAGGCCAAGCCGTCGACGAGGACGGGACTCGTACCCCCGAAATCCGTGTGCCACTGAAGCTTCAGCCGCCTGCCGTCTACGACCCAGGCGGAGGTGCCGCCCCTGTCCGCGGCGAATATCCAGGTTCGGGTATCGGAGTGCATGACAGCGAGCGCGGCGAAGATGCGGTCGCCGGAAGGGGAGGGAACGCGGTCTATCTCGCCGCCGCGGTGAGGAGTTGTGCCCTGCAGTCCGCTCCAGTCGAGCAGCCTGACCCAGCCGTCCTTCCCGCCCTGGGCGATGAGGCCCCCGCCGAGGAGGGCGGGCGAAGTGGACCCGAGGTCCTGGTCCTCCTCGTCGAGCCGCTCGGTCTCGATCGGCGTATAGTTGCCCAGGATCCGTGTCGCGTCGGGGTCCAGCTCGATGACCGCGTCGCCCCAGTTCGTCTTTCCGTCCCAGAGGCCGTTCCCGGTGGCGACATAGAGGCGGCCGCTGGCCTCGTCGACGACCACGCCGGCCCTCCCCCAGATCCCCGAGTCGCTCTCCGAGTAGGAGGCCGGATCCAGGAGCTCGCGCCTGTCGCTGTCCAGGGAGTTCCACACATGGAGGAGCGCGCCGGTACCCGCGTCGAGGACAGCCACGTGTCCCTGGTAGGGAGGCGTATCGCCGATGTAGCCGTCGGTCGCCGCGATCACGCGGCCGTCGAAGAAGTTCAGAGCCGACGCGATCTTCTCGCGCCGGGGAAGCCGGGTGATGGCCGTGCCCCAGACCGGCCGGCCATCCGCTATCGCGAGCTTGCGGATCTTACCGTCGGGCGCCGCGGCGTAGAGGAATTGCCGGTCGGGATCGGCGACCGGCGTCGCATTCGTGATCCGATAGGTTCCGGCGAGATCCTCGTAACCGGGCGGAGTGTACTCCCAGAGGACTGCTCCGTCGTGAGCGTCGATCGCGATCGTCTTGCCGTAGCTCGTCGTGACGAAAAATGCGTCGTGCGTCGCACCCGCGATCGTCACGCCGCGGAGATAGATAGGCGAAGAATCCACGGTGCCGTCCAGCGCAACCTGCTGCCGCACGAGAGAGCCCAGGTTCTCCGCGCCGACGCCCATGGCGACGGTAGGAGCGTTCGAGCCGGCGACGTCCCAGCCGAATCGCGGCCAGTCCCGGCTCTGCTCCTGCGCGAAAGCCGCGCAGCCGGCAACGAAGAAGGCGGTGACAAGGAGGATCATCCTCATGGTCGAAAAATATGGATTTTCGCCAGAGCGGGCAAGCGCTTTGCGCGAGGGGGGCTCGGAACTTATGAGGCTACTGACCCGGCAATTGAAAAGCTGTCATCGCATCGAAAGAGGAGGAATTCTCAAGTGGTAAAGGAGGAATTTACCACTGATAAAGTCGGCCGGGACCACTGGGAAATGCCCCCCTGGACCAGTGGTAAATTCCTCCGCGACCACTGGTAAATTCCTCCGCGACAAGAGGTATTTCACGATAGACGAGTCAAAACCTGGTTGATTTGTCGAAATTGGCTCAGCTGTTCGATCTAGTCTTAATCCGTCGAGGCAGGTAAGCGCCCCGAAATTCAGCGATGTCACTGTCAGGAGACATCGGCATTCCCCCCTTGATGACCAGGCTCGGCCAACCGATCAGCCGCCGGCCTTCGAGGAGAGCGAAATCCGAACGGGATGCCGCTCGCTCCACGGTGACGCGATCCTCCCGCAACGGATCCACCACGACGATATCGGCGTCCGAGCCCGGCGTCAGACTGCCCTTCCTGGGGTATATGCCGAAGATCTCCGCAGGGCGCGTGCAGAGACGATCCGTCAGCATCTCCATGCTCATGCCGTTCCGTCGCGCTCCGTCCAGCATCGCAGGCAAGTGTGTCCCGACTGCGGGATATCCGGGGACGACATCGTTAGCCCTCGATTGAAGATGTTTTTGCTCGGAGCTGAGCGGCGTATGGTCGGTGCCGATGGTGTCGATGGTTCCATCCATGAGCCCTTGCCAGAGAGCCTTCCTGTCCTCGCCGCCTCGCAACGGCGGCACCATTACGGCGCGTGCGTCGGAGGTTTCGTCGGGCTCCATGGTGAGATATGGCGATGTAGTCTCCGCAAGGATGTCGCTGCCGTTCTTTTTCATCAGGCGCACGGCCGCGGTCCCGGCCGAGGAGGAGAGGTGAACGAAATAAATGCGCACACCCGTCGTGCGAGCCAGAAATTCGGCTCTGGTGATGGCCTCCTCTTCGACATAGGAGGGCCTCGCCGCGGCCCAGGCTTTGGAATGGCGGCGCAATGGGTCTCGGGTGAGTCCTTTGAGCGCAGCGCGATTTACCAGCTCCTCGTTCTCCGCATGGATGCAGAGTATCGCCCCGGGGCCGAGAGCAGCCACCGCTTCCATGATATCGAAGAGAAAAGCATCGTCCACCGCGGGTATCAGGCCGGGTATGCCGCACATGTAGGCTTTGAAGGAAGTTATGCCGTAGCGCGCGGCGTAGATCGGTATTTCCTGGAGTTGCCGGTGAGTGAAGATCGGAAGGTGGATGAATATGTCGGCATGCGATCTTTCTTCGATCAACCCTATGGTTCGCTCGAGGGTCTCGAGGTATGGATCCTTTCCGCCTGCATAGAGCCCGATCGTAGTGACGCCATTGCTCAGCGCCGAGCGGGTTTCGCTGTCCAACTCTTCCCCGAAGGCTCCGAATATGCCGAGGTGGACATGGGGATCCACGACGCCCGGGATGACATATTTGCCCGCCGCATCCACGATATCGCAGCCCTCGACGGGAAGATCCCTGCCTACGGCGGCTATGCGTCCATGTGCCGACATGATGTCGAGAGTGAAGATTCCCATACGCGGGAATACGCATTCTCCGCCTCGGATAATCATGGGCCTCGGCTCTCCCCTGGCCTGCCCGCTTCGACTCCCCGACACCCATGGAGGAAGAAATCCCCCTTTCGACATCCCCTTCTCCGACATTCCCGGGCTTCCGGTCCATGCGGGCAGGAAGGGGTCCGCGCCGTTCGCCATGTTCAACCCTGCTCCAGGGCGGAGGTCGCCGCTTCTTGGGCCGTTCTGACTTCCGATTCGCTCCCTGCGAGGAATAGCCTTCCGAACCGCCCGAATGGACTGAAATGGACGAGGGCCACATTGGAAGATTTCTCCGCCTCATTAGCCGCCTGCACGACATATGCCGCCGGCTCGATCTCCATCACCAGGAGGGACTTGCCGGGTATGAGAAGGTTCCCTTTCCGGTTCTTGTTGATCTGTTGCGCCTGGTAGGGATCGACTCTCTGGATTACCTTGGCCGAGACCACCTTGGGTTTGATCCGCTCTCCCTCGCTGAGATTGCATGCCTGGAGGATGCTTCGCCCGGCGTCCCTGACCGCTTCGACCGATCTGGCATGGAGCTCGAGAAGGCCGAATTCCCGCTCGACCATCTGCAGACCGGGCCTGGCCTCGGTGGACTTGAGTGCGGCGTCCAGCAGGCTGTAGACTTCGCTCCCCGGGGCAAGTTCGATCCAATACTCCGCCATGCCCGCCAGGGCGACATCCCCGTCGAGTTCCGAACCGAGGAAGGCCGCATACTGAGGCTGCATGCTGTCGACGAAGGCGTAGGTCCGGAGCTGGAATCCGGAGTCGGCCATGATGGGCCTCCTTGAGCCTAGGCGAGCTTGAGCTTCAGCAGATCGTTGAGGATTCTTACCGTATCCTCCGTCGGCCGCGAGATGATGTGCACGGAAAGGACTTCGCCGACCTGCTTCGCGGAGGCCGCCCCGGCATCGATAGCCGCCTTCACCGCACCGACCTCGCCCTCTACGTAGACGGAGACGAGTCCTCCCCCGATCTCTTTCAGGCCGAGGACATTGACATCGGCCGATTTGGACATCGAATCGGTCGCCTCTACGGCAGCAACGAGTCCCTTTGTTTCGATCATTCCGAGTGCCTTCATTTCTTCTCCTCCTTGCGAGAGTAGATTTCCTTGCCGTCGACGGAGACGGTATCGATTATAGCGACCACGACCGCATCCACGGGAGTCTCCCTTCCGCCAAAAGCCTTTGCCGCGGCGCTTCCCATGGATACCGCGACCGTTTCCCCTTCGCCCGCACCGACGGTGTCGACCGCCAGAGAGATGCCGCCCGTGGGTTTGGCGGCCGGATCAAGCTCTCGGAGCACGAGGAGCCTCGCCCCCTCCATGCTGGCATGCTTGACCGTCGCCTGGGCTTTCCCGATGACCCGGCAGATTTTCATCTCATGCCTCCCATCATTTCCCCAGAATCTTCGCCAGGGCATCGAGGACGCAGTCTATGTCCTCGAGCCTGGTGAAGAAATGGGGCGCGATCCTGAGCACATCTCCTCTGGCCGAGGCGATGATCCCTTCCTTCCTGAGCGCCAGTTCCACATTGTGCGAGTCTTTGCCGACCCTGATGGCGGTCGTCGGTGCCTTTCTTGCGATATCATGCGGGCTGGCTATCTCCAGGCCCCGGGCGATGGCGCCTTCGATGCAGCGTTTCGAAAGGATGTCGGTCCAGGCCTGGACGGCCGCCGGACCGACCTCGTTGATCACCGCCATCCCGGCCCGCGCGATATATGCGGTCAGAACCGGCGGTGTCCCGTTGTCGAACCTGCGCGCGTCGCTTGCGTAATCGAGATCGAGCTTGAATGCGAAGGGATTCGCCTGGCCGAACCATCCCGTGAAAGCGGGATTGAGGTAGGGCACGAGGCTTTTCTTGACGTAAAGAAAGGCGACGCCGGGAATGCCGCAGAGATATTTGAGATTGCCCGTGCCGAGCATGTCTATGTCGAGGGCCTTCACATCGATCGGATGGCTGCCTATGCCTTGGTAGGCGTCCACGTACGCGAGCGCCCCTACGGCGTGAATCTTGGGTATGATCGATGCGAGATCCTGCTTGAACCCGTTGTAGTAATAGACATCGAAGATCGAGGCGATGAGCGTTCTCTCATCGAGGACCCTGTCGTAATCCGCGATCTCGATGCCTCCATTCCTGACGGGCAGGAAGACCGGCTCCAGCCCGTACTTCCGGAACGCATTCCAGACGTTCCCGACGGTGGGAAATTCCGCATCGGTGGTGACTACCTTGGTGCGGCCGGTGTCGAGGGGCAGCGAACTCGCGACGGTACTCGTAAGCTCCGATACGGAGGTACCGATGGCGATTTCGCCGAGCTCGGCATTGATGAGACGGGCGAATTCGCCTTTGGCGAGAGCTATCTCTTCCATCCAGCGATCCCAATCCATACCCATGCCGTTCCAATTGTCGAGGTACGCGAGAGCGGCTTCGCGCGTGGCGTCGCATTGCGGCGACTGGGAGCAATTGGCCACATGGATAGCGCTCTTGAGGATCGGAAACTTTCGCCTCCACGCGTCGATATCGTACGCCGGGGCAAAATCCCGTACCGGGAGCGATCCGTTCCGCGACCGTCCGGCCGACGGCATGATGTCGGACATTGCGGAATTGCGTCGAGCAGAAGGCTTCGACGAAGGGGAAAAACCGGCCGGTGTTACGATCGTGAAGCGGATCCCGAGCTTCTCGGCTCGCTCGCGGGCTATGCCGGTTATGGTCGATTCCGTCGACACTGCCATTTCGCGTTGCCCTGCCTTGTGTGCCGCCTCGACATCGGAACCGGTGATGATCTCTCTCATTGCAGCCACCTCACTCACGACTACCGGATGAGTATACGCCAACGCTGCGATAATGCAAGCATGTTTTCCATTTTCTTCACAAAATGTACGCCAATTGGCCAATATTCCTTACATATGGCAAAAAATTCCCTGAGTTTGCTTCGATTTCGGCAAATCACGATTACCCGAGACTATCGCTTCAGTCGATTCGATGCTCGATGAGCGAATCCCGACTAAACGAGAAGCATGCGATCCGACTTGAAGCGCTTGAACAGGAACTCCGAGGCTACGCTCTGGATACCGGGAATCTTGGAGACGAAAAGATTGACGAAGGCCGAGACCTCATCGACATCCTTGAAAAAACCATGCACGTGGAGTGCGTTTACGCCGCTCATCTGGTACACGATGACGATATCCGGATGCGAGGCTATCTCGAGCGCGGCCGCCTCGAGGAGGTCCGGCGAAAGCTTGAGGTCGAAAAACACGGCGAGAGGCTTGCCCATGTGCTTGGCGGGAATCTGTATGGTGAATCGTTCGATGACGCCCAAGCGCCTGAGCTCGCTGACACGCTCTTTGACGCTCACGCGAGAAAGTCCCACCTTTTCAGAAAGCAGCGAATAGGAGGCGCGCGCGTCGGCTTCCAGGATTTCGAGGATCTTCAGGTCGATCTCATCGAGGTTTACCTCTTCGCTCTTTGCCCCTCGTTTCTCTGCGGATCCCATTAGACCATTGGACATTCGAGTAGCCTCCACTTTCTTGTTTCAATACGCCCGCCCGACTTTGCCGATCCGCGGAACCGACCCGTCATCGCGGGTGATCAAGAAGACTTTATCTTACCATATATTCCCACGATTCGACAATCAGCATAATGTTTCCAGTTCACACTATCCATTTCGAAACTTAATTTTCGATTGACTTATCATTTTGCTAGTTATATAGTAAAGCTACCTTACAGAAGATCGGCGACGGAGGATCTATCGATGAAAGAGATTCGGCTCCACGGGCGGGGAGGGATGGGAACCGTCAAGGCCGCCGAAATCATCGTCCATTCCATGGTTTCGAAGGGCGGCTATGGTAACTCGATTCCCTTTTTCGGTTTCGAGCGGCAGGGTGCACCGGTCACCGCTTTCGTGCGCCTGGACGAGAGGCCGATACGCCCCAAGACGCAGGTCTACCTGCCGGACTGCGTGATCGTTCTCGATCGTACTCTGTGTTCCGCGGTCGACGTTTTCGAGGGCGCAAAGCCCGACGGAATCCTGGTCATCAACACGCCGGAAGCCCCCGAATCCATCCGGACGCCCGAATGCGTTCGGACCATCGCTGCCGTCGACGCCACGGAGCTTTCCTTGCGCCTGACGGGAAAGTTGATACCCAACACTGCCATGCTCGGCGCTTTCGTCCGATGCACGGGATGGGTCGATATAGATGCCGTCGTCGACCGAGTCGCCATGCTGTGGGGCGCATCGAACGCCTCCATCGTGCGCGAGGCCTACGAGGCAACGCGGATTTACCGGCGTCCATAGCCCAGGAGGATTCATGCGCAAGGAATACATTGCCCCCGTCGGCGAGGGACTCCACGCCGTCAGGACGGGCGATTGGCGTACGCAGCGACCGAGGCTCGACACCGTCAAATGCAGCCGTTGCGGCACATGCCTCATGTATTGCCCCGTCAATGCGGTAGGGCGCGGAGCCGACGGAGTGTTCTCGATAGGGTTCGAGTATTGTAAGGGCTGCGGTATCTGCGCCGCGGAATGTCCCGTATCGGCGATCGTGATGGAGCGGGAGGTCCGCGTATGAGTCAGGTCGAGGTGCTGAACGGCAACATGGCGGCCGCCCATGCCGCGCGACTCGCGCGACCGGCCGTAATCGCAGCGTATCCGATCACTCCGCAGACTCCCGTGGTGGAATATCTGACTCAATTCCACGCGGACGGAATATTGGACTGTGAAATGAGCGAGGTGGAATCCGAGCACAGCGCCATGTCGATCCTGACGGGGGCGGCGCTGACGGGCGTGCGCTGCTATACCGCGACCTCCTCGCAGGGCCTTGCGCTGATGTACGAGCCGTACTTCCGCGCCTCGACCCTGCGGCTTCCCATCGTCATGAACATAGTCAATCGCGAGATGATCAGCCCCCAGACCGTCTGGGGCGGTCCCCAGGACTCGTTGACGCTCAGGGATGCGGGATGGATCCAGTTGTATGTCGAGGACAATCAGGAAATTCTGGACACGACCATCCAGGCCTTCCTGATCGCCGAGCACCCCGACGTCCTCCTGCCGGTGAACGTGTGCTACGACGGATTCTACCTTTCCCACATGTCGGAGCGCGTGGAGCTGCCCTCCGCGGAGGAAGTGGATGCCTACCTGCCTCCCTACAGTTCGCGCCACGTAATCCTCGACCCCGATCAGCCCATGGCGGTGGACCCGCTCACGAACGGCAGGCTGCTCATGGGCTATCGCCGCAAGCATCTCGAGGCTCAAGCCGCCGCCCTCGAAGTGATCGAGCGTGCGAATGCGGATTTCGCGCGGCGTTTCGGTCGATCCTGGGGCGGGCTTGTCGAGGAATACCGGACGGAGGACGCCGAGTACATCATGATCAGCCTCGGCTCGGTGTGCGGCGCACTCCGAGAATGCGTAGACGCCTTCAGAGCTCGAGGCACCCGCGTCGGCCTCCTCAAGATTCGTTCACTGCGTCCATTCCCGCGAGAGCGCGTCGTCCGCGCACTCGAAGGCAAAAAGGGATTCGGTGTCATCGACAGAAACGTGTCCTTCGGGACGAACACCGGGATCCTGTATCAGGAGATTCGCTCGGCGCTTTATTCCGCGAACAGGCGATACCCGGCGGCCGCCTTCATCGGAGGACTCGGCGGCGAGGACATCACTTTGGAAATCATCACGACGGCGATCGAGCAGACCATCCGAAACGCGGAAGCGGGCATCGTGGCCGAGAAGGCGAGCTGGCTGATCAGGCCGTCGAAGCGAGGGGAAGAATGAGCGTACTCGATTTGCTCGCGACCCGGGAAGACCTCATATCGCCGGGCGTCTCCGCGTGCGTGGGATGCAACGTCGAACTCACCCTGCGAACCGTCATGAAGGTGCTGGGTCCGAACACCGTGCTCGCCATACCTCCCGGCTGCATGGGCGGCGTCGGGGTGGTCGGCTGGGACACGGAGTCGGGCGCCAAGGTGCCCGTGTTCTTCCCTTTACTCGACAATACCGCGAGCATGCTGGCCGGCATCAGACTCGGGTTCAAATCCAAAGGACGAGAGGTGAACGTCGTCGCGTTCGCGGGCGACGGCGCGACCGTCGATGCCGGGTTCCAGGCCCTCTCCGGGGCGGCCGAGCGCGGCGACCACATCATCTACATCTGCTACGACAACGAAGGTTATATGAACACCGGCTATCAGAGGAGCTCCTCGACCTCGAAGGGCTCCTGGACGAGCACGACTCCGGTTTCCAAGGATGGCCGGGGCGGGAAACGCCAGAACCGCAAGGACTTCCCGCTCATCATGGCTCTGCACGACCTGCCCTATGTGGCGACGGCATCGCCCGCCTACATCCCCGATCTGGTCAGGAAGCTGGAGAATGCCATGGAGGTTCGAGAAGGTCTCGCCTATATTCATATATACAACCCCTGCCTGACGGGCTGGGGCATCAAGCCCGAAGATTCGATAAAGGTTTCGCGCCTTTCGGTGAAGAGTCGTTTCTTCCCGCTCTGGGAGGCCCGGGGCCGAAGGCTCAACATCACGGTCCGGGAGCCGCATCCCGTTCCGGTGGCCGATTATGTGGCAGGGATCGGCAAGTACCGCCATCTCGACGCGGACCGAATCGCGGAACTCCAGGTTCTTACCGACGAGAGGTACCGATTTCTGGAAGCGATAGAGCAAATCGGAAAGGGAACCCATGGCTCGGGCGCTTGAGGGAGTATTCCGGCCTTCAGGCTGCGCAGTGGTCGGCGCCTCCGCTAATCCCAAGAAGGCTGGCCATCAGATCCTGGCGAATATGACGGCCGCCGGCTACGAAGGCGGACTCTATCCGGTCAATCCCAATGGCGACCCGATTCTCGGACTGCCCTCGATGCCCTCGGTCTCATCCATCGTCGGGGAAGTCGAACTCGTCGTGATCGCATCCCCGGCCTCCACCGTGCCTTCAATCGTCGAAGACTTGCGCTCCAGGATGGTCACGAGGGGAGACATCAAGGGACTGGTCTGCTCTGCCGCCGGCTTCGCCGAGGTCGGCACGGCAGAAGGACGGACGTACCAGGAACAACTCGCCGCTTTTTGCAGGGAGTGGAATATCCGTCTCGTCGGGCCGAATTGCGTGGGTATCATCGACACCGAATCGAAAGTCGACACTACCTTCATCGCCGGGATAACGCATGCCAGAGGCGGCATCTCGCTCGCCTCGCAGAGCGGCGCCCTGGGCGCATGGCTGCTCATGGACTGGAGCGCGACTCCCGCCGGGAAGGTGGGTTTTCGCAGATTCATAACCGTCGGCAACATGGCGGACGTCGATATCATCGAAGCGATCGAAACTCTCGGCTGCGATCCCGGCACCAGAGTACTCGGCCTCTACGTGGAGGGCTCGCCGCATGCGCGAGAGTTGGCGGAAGCCGCCGGCGCGGCTGCCGTCCAAAAGCCCGTACTCGCCCTCAAGGTGGGAAAGAGCGCCGAGGGTGCGCGTGCGGCAAGGTCGCATACCGGATCCCTCGCGGGGACCGACTCGCTCTATGATGGGGCCTTCAGGCAGCTAGGCATCCTCAGAGTCTGTAGCCCCCGCGAACTCTCCGACGTCCTGCGAGCCTTCGACTCGCTGCCATTGCCCCGGGGCGACAGGGTTTTCGTCCTGACGCAGGCGGGCGGCCCGGGGATCTTCTGCATCGATGAGCTGTCCGCCGCCGGCAATGTCCGCCCTGCGATCGTATCGGCCGAAACCAAGTCGGCCATCAGGCGATCGGTGCCGCCCATCGCGTCGATCTGCGAGCCGGAAGGGCACGCCGACATAACGGCCGCCGCGATCGCCGACCATCATGTGGACGCTCTCGAGGCGATCCTCCGCGACGACGGAGTCGACGCCGTCGTGTTCATCACGGTTGCCACCCTGTTCCTCGATCTGCCCGAGATGGCCCGCAAGATGCTCGTGCGGCTCGCGGCATTGAAGGCCGAAGGGATCGAGAAGCCGGTGTTCCCGGTGATACTTTCCGGCGATTGGGTAATGCCCTGCAGGCGCATTCTCGAAGAGGGGGGCCTTCCTACATGGGACAGCCCGGAGCGTGCGGTTCGTGCGCTCTCGCTGATGGTGGATAGAAGCAACCGGTCCGGACGGGGGAAAGCATGAGGGTCCTCGACGAATACGCCGCGCGCGAGTATCTGCAGGGCCGCGGCCCGCGTATGGGCCGTGCGATCCTGGCGCGCACCAGGGCAGAAGCCGAGCACGCGGCGGATCAAATCGGTTGGCCGGTCGTGATGAAGGTCTCGGTCGATGGCGTGGGTCACAAGAGCGACTTCAACGGCGTCGAACTGAACATAGACGGTGTCGCCAAGCTCGAAGCCGCATGGGACAGACTCACCTGTTCGGTCGAAAAGGCGGGACTCTCCACTTCCCTGCGGGGCCTTCTGGTCGAAGAGCAGCTATACGGCGCAGAGTTCATCATCGGAGCGCTCCGCGACGAGTCCTTCGGGCCCGTTGTAATGGTCGGATCGGGTGGAGTCATGGCCGAGTTTCTGCGCGATACGGTATTCCGGCTGGCTCCCATCGGTGTCGAGGAAGCCGAGCGCGCCATACGCCAGACTCGTGCGGCGCGTCTCCTGGATGGATTCAGAGGCTCTCCTCCATTGCCGATCGGGCCGCTCGCCGAAGCCCTGGCGGCCGCGAGCAGCGTCATCGCCGAATTTCCGGAAATCACGGAACTCGATATCAACCCGTTCATCCTGGGACCGCTCGCCGGAGCGGCTGCCGATGTATTCCTGAGGCTGAACGGATGAATGTCGAGATCACGTCTGCGGGGGCGGAGTCGTCGGATATTGCACTGAAGTTCTTCAAAGCGCACTGCACGGTCGTGTTCGGGCAGGTCAGGGATCACTACGGGATCGTCTACGACGTCGAAGAGGCCCAGGAACACGACAAGGCGGAGCTTCCGCGGTTCTTCCCTCCCTCCGGGCGCATGCTCATAGCCCGATCGGCCGGCCGGCCGATCGGCATCGGCTGCCTTGCCACCATAGGTAAGGAAATCGGCGAAGTCAAGCGAGTGTTCGTCAGTCCGGACTCGCGCGGCGGTGGCGTCGGTCGCCGATTGATGGAGGCGCTAATACGCGAAGCACGCGCGATGGGTCATGTCAAGCTCCGACTCGACAGCGGAAGACTTCAGACAGTGGCTCATTCGCTGTATCGATCGCTGGGCTTCGTCGAGATACCGCGATATGCCGAGAGCCAGATCCCGGAGGCGGACTCCCACATCGTGCTATTCATGGAAATGCGGCTTTGAGGCCGACGACGGCATTCTAACTTTCGCCCTAACGGCGCGCAGACGGCTTCACAGACTTCGTGAGGTCGCCGGCGCCCCGCTAAGCGCCGCTTTCCCCCAGGTATGCGCGCTTCATGTCCTCGTTCGCGAGCAGCTTGTCGGCCCGGTCGGTCATCACGATGGAGCCGGTCTGGATGACATAACCCCGATGCGCAATGGAAAGCGCTTGAGTGGCATTCTGCTCGACCATGAAGACCGTCGTTCCCGTCTTGTTGATCTGTCGTATGATGGAGAAAACCTGCTCGACCAGTATCGGGGAGAGCCCCATGGACGGCTCGTCCAGACATAGTAATTTCGGCTCGGTCATGAGAGCTCGCGCTATCGCGAGCATCTGCTGTTCGCCTCCGGATAGCGTGCCTGCTTTCTGTAGACGCCGCTCTTTGAGAATCGGAAATTGCTCGTAGGCGCGCTCGATGCCGCGTCGCACCTTGGCGGGATCGACGGAGATGAATCCTCCTATCTCCAAGTTCTCTTCTACGGTGAGCCTCGAAAAAATGCGTCGCCCTTCCGGTACTATGGCGATGCCGGAGCCGATTATCTCCGGCGTCGATACTGCGTTGATCCGCTTCCCGTTAAATTCGATATCTCCGTGCGTCGCTCTTACGTTACCAATAATGGTTTTTATCGTAGTCGACTTCCCCGCGGCGTTTGCACCCAACAAACAAACGGTTTCGCCGGGGAATACGTCGAGAGAAATACCTTTAAGGACGCGGATTTGCCCGTATTGGGCATTGACCTCGCGCAATTTGAGAAGAGGTCGAATCCCGTCCATACTCACAATCTCTTTGGCGGCGATAGGCTCGACTTCACGCCGAGTGCCCAAATATGCCTCGATGACCTGCGAATTGCCCTGTATCTCCAGGGGAGTACCTTCGGCCAGCTTTTCGCCTTTGTTCATGACGATTATTCGATCCGAAATATTCATCACGACCGACATCTGGTGCTCCACCAGGACGATCGTATAACCGCGGTCGCGAATCGCGGCTATCTGGCTCGTGATTTCGCCTATCTCGCCCATGTTCATGCCTGCGGCAGGCTCGTCGAGAAAGAGTATTTTAGGAGAGAGCGTAAGGGCACGGGCAATCTCGACGCGACGCCGGTCGGCATAGTTCAGCGTCGAAACGAAATCGTTCTTGCGCGAAAGCATGCCGTGCCCGAAAAACGCCAGGTGTCTTGCGGCTTCCCGCTCGCCCGCAGCCTCGGCTTTTTTGACCCACGGCGGCTGGAAAAGCGCTCCACCCAATTTGATCTTGAGCCGGGGATGCAGTCCCACCATCACGTTATCCAGGACCGATAGCTGCGGAAAAACCCGGATATTCTGGAAGGTGCGGGCGAGTCCCAGCTTTACGACTTCGTAGGCTCGCTTACCGACCAGCTCACGTCCGTCGAAAATTATGCTGCCGGCATCGGGACGATGTATACCGGTTATGAGATTGAACAGCGTCGTCTTGCCCGCTCCGTTCGGGCCGATGATGCTGAGAATCTCCCCTCTCCGCACCTTGAATGACACATCCGAGACCGCTCTGATTCCCCCAAAAGCCTTCGTGAGATTCTTCACCTCGAGAATCGTATCGTTGCCCGGCGCGACTCGCGAAGAATATTTATCGCGCTCCTGCGCTTCCTCGGCCAGTATATCGTTCACGTTTATGTCGCTCTTCCGGGGCTTGGTAATGAGAACCCCCGTCGGCCTGTAGCGCATCATCAGGAGCAGAATGACCGCATAGATGATCATCCTATATTGGTCATATTGGCGCAGACTCTCGCCGAGGGTGACGAGGAGCAGGGCTCCGAGCAACGGGCCGAGCGGGCTGCCCGTCCCTCCAAGAACGATCATGCAATAAATATTTATGAGTTCGTTCATTGTGAAGCTATCGGGAAAGACGGATTCCTGCCACGCGGCGAATAGGACACCGGCTATGCCCGCAGCCGAAGCCCCTACTGCGAAGGCGAGTAGTTTGTAAATGAAAGGATTGACGCCCACGCAGGTCGCCGCGACTTCGTCGTCGCGAACGGCCGCCCAGGCGCGGCCGATCCTCGAGAAACGCAACCTATAGGTCGCCAGAACCACGAGGATAGCGAAGAAACCGATCAAATAATAATAGGCCGTGGAGCTGTCAAAAACGTACCCGAGTATTTTTGCGGGATCGACCCGGACGATACCATTCGGCCCATTCGTGATATTTACGGGCTTGTCGAGGTTCACGAGAAGGATCCGCACGATCTCCGCAAAGCCCATCGTCGTGATTGCCAGATAGTCGCCGCGAAGACGCAGGCTGGGTAAGCCTATGATGAGCCCGGTAAAGGCGGCGACGAACATCGCAAACGGCACCAAAGCCACGAAGGTGATATGCATATTATGCAGGGGCGAAGCGAGAAGAGCATAGGCATAGGCTCCCATGGCGTAGAATGCCGTATACCCCATATCCAGGATACCGGCCAGACCCACCACGAAATTGAGACCTGTCCCCAGGACGACATAGAGAAGTACGGAACCGCCTATGCGCACGATGTAGGCATTCGGGGCGCCGAAGGGAAATGCGAGGAATACGACGGCGAGCGCGGCCCAGAGAATTCGATTATCGATGCGAGATACGAAACCCGTGACGCGCCCGACGCCGACCTTGAAGGAGTTAAAAATGCCAGCCATTTGTCACACCTTTACGGGTACCTGCTCGCCGAGCAAGCCGGAAGGTTTGAAAACAAGGATCAGGATGAGCATCGAGAAGGCTATCAAGTCTTTGTAAACCGGCGATATGAAGGCAACGCCGAGACTCTCGACGAGCCCCAGCATCAGGCCGCCCAGCATAGCCCCGCGGATATTGCCGATTCCGCCCAGGACCGCGGCCGTGAACGCCTTCATCCCCGCCGAATAGCCCATATAGAAATCGATCTGCGTATAATACATGCCGACCAGGACGCCCCCAGCTCCGGCGAGAGCCGAGCCTATCAGGAAGGTCATGGATATGACCCTGTCCACCGATATGCCCATGAACGAAGCCGCCTCTCGATCCTGGGCCGTGGCGCGCATGGCCCTTCCCAACTTGGATCGTCGTATGAATCTGTCGAGCGCGACCATCAGCACTATCGAGACTCCAATGACGAGGATCCGGATGAAAGATATGGTGGCCTGCCCGACGCTGACTTGCCAGCTCATAGGTATCAGCAGTTGCGTGTCATATACCTTGGCCCTCGCGGTCATCGTGAGCACGACGAAGTTTCGAAGGAAAATGGAAACGGCAAGCGCGCTTATCAACGGCGCAAGGCGGGGTGCATTTCGAAGCGGCCGGTATGCAAACCACTCTATGCCCACCCCGAGCGCCGCGGTTCCCGCCATCGCTATCACTATCATCAATGGTATGACGATGATCGGCGTGACGATGATCGCGGTACCTTTCAGAAAAAGTCCAAGCACTCCCCAACCCATGAAGGCACCTATCATGAAAACCTCGCCGTGGGCGAAGTTGAGCATTTCGAGCGTGCCGTATACCATGGAGTAGCCGAGCGCGATTAGCGCATAAACGCTACCTAAGGTGAGACCGTTTACAAGCTGCTGCTGTAGCTGGGCGAAAATGCCTTCCATAGGTTGGACTCCCCTGCAACATGAAAGTCGTGACGTATGGAGCACGAGGGGGGACGGCCTGAGCCCCCCCCTCATGTCCGTCGTCATTTCACGATCGGAATTGCCTTGAGCTGCACGAAATCGCCGCCTTTCACCTGATCCACGAAGATCGCACTGCCTTGAAGGTCGCCATTTGGAGTGAACGTTATAGGAACACCGAGCACACCTTGGAAGTCCTTCGTGGCGCTGACACTGTCGAGGATCGCTTTTCGATCGACTTTCCCGTTCTGCATCCCCGCCGCCACGATGCCGGCAAGCAGAACGTTCGCGGCCTCGTAGCTCTGGCCCGAATACATGGATAATGATCCGTACTTCTTGGTGAAATTGGCCACGAAGGTTTTTGCTTCGGGCACCGACTCGATATTCGGTCCGATGCTCGTCACGTACACTCCCTCGGCTGCACCTTCGGCTCCGCCGATGAGCTCATCCTTCTCGCGTATGCCATCGCCTCCCATGACCGTGCATTTGATACCCATTCCGACCATCTGTTTGATGATGGTCGCGGCCTGGGCAGGGCTGGGAATGGCGAGGTAGAAAAGATCAGGCTTCATTGCCTTCACTTCCGTGAGGATCGCGGAGAAATCTTTATCATCGGATGTAATTTGTCCGCGAGTGATCTTATTGACGCCGAGTTTCTTGAGATTTTTCTCCACTTCGTCGGCAAGCCCCTGTCCGTAGGTGCCCTTGTCGTCGATCATATAGACGCTCTTCGCCTTGATGTCATTCACTATGAACGCCGCGGCCGCGGGAGCCTGATCGTCGTCGCGCGGGCACACGCGGTGCATGACCTTATACCCCATTTCGGTGAGGCTGGGATTGGTGCCCGACTGAGTGATCAGGGCAATGTTGTTCTTTTCGAGGATGGGCAGATCCGCGACCACGCAGGCGCTTGTCATCGGTCCGATTACCCCGACCAAGTTCTGGTCCGAAGCGAATTTCTCGGCCATGTTGGCCGCCTTCGCAGGATCCGCGCCGTCGTCGCCGACGACGACGACGACCTTTTTCCCCCCGAGCTTACCCGATGCATTGAACTCATCGACGGCCATTTTGACCGCATTCAATGAATCAAGCCCGATTTTCGAGAGTGACCCCGTGAAAGGCCCCGCCGCGCCGATGTCGATCTCATTGCTCTTTGAGCCGCATCCGACGAGAGTCACGCTCAGGCCCGACGCTAACACCAGGGCCATCTTGAACGATTTTCCAAGCCTCATGTCTAAGCCTCCTCTAAGATTAGATCACCGGAAGAAGGACCAATTCTGGCCGTAATCCTCGGCTTTCGCATATAATCAAAACTGACGTTGTAACGTTGCCCACGAACTGACGGGGATCATGGATAACCCGAACCGGATGACGGCGAATGACGAGAAGTGTCCTGACGTCTCTGCCTCCTCAGCCCAGCGTTCTATGATTACGGCTTACAGTGCCGCTTTAGGGAAGCGAGAAGTTTGTCGACATCGCTTTCGTCGTTATAGTAATGCGTCGATACGCGTATGCCCCCTACCCCGGAGGTGTAACGCATCGCCACGTAAATCCGATCCAGAAGAAGCTTTTCGAGGAGAGCCTGATTCTCCTTCGCGCCCGGATAAGCCCGGAAGATCGTGATCCCGGAGCGCAGCTTCGGATCCGGTTTTGAAACCACATGCATGCCGAGCTGATGCAGACCCTTATGGAGCAGGTCGGTGAGTTCCAAGATCCGCCGCTCCGAGTTGGCTATGCCGAGTTCATTGACAAGTTTCAATGATTTCCCGAGTCCTATGGCTCCCGGGTAATTCGAGGTTCCGGCTATTTCGAACTTCTTCGCAGTAGGTGGGAAGCGGTACTCCCGATATGGCGTGATCGCGGGTGTCCGGAAGTACTCGCCCCAGCCCCCTTCGGGGTCCTCGAGGGCCAAATAGCCCCATGAATCGGGTTCAAGTTCCGCAAGCACGCGCTCGGATACGGCCATGACGCCGCATCCATGAGGAGAATTGAGCCATTTATGACCGCCTGCGATCATAAAATCGACTTTTATGGCGGAAAAATCCATGTCCAGCGCGCCAAGCTCCTGGATAGCATCGAGAACGAACCAGATCCCCCGCGAAGCGCAGAGCTCGCCCAAGGCCTTCGAGTCGATCCTGTATCCTGAACACCACTGTACGGAAGAGACGCAAACGACCTTAGTGCGCGGTCCGATCGACCTCTCGAAATCGCCGAGCTCAAGGGCTCCCTCGTCATGGGATTTTACGGGCTTGACGACAACGCCCATGGATTCCGCCTTTTTCACCCAAGGGATCGCGACTTGGAGAAACTCGGTATCGGCCACCAGAATTTCGTCGCCTTTCGACAAGGGAATGGCGTTCGCCGCGATATTCAGCCCATGCGAAGTGCTTTCCACAAGGGCAATGCGCCGTTTCGGCACACGGATCAGCAGGGACGCCTCGTCCAGAGCCTCTCGGCGTAGCGAATCCATCGCGATATGATGAATGGAAGCATCTGCTTCGGGACAGCTGAGGGCCATGTCGAGGAAATTTTTTATTCCATCGTAGGCCTGCTTCGGTATCAAGCTCACACAGGCCGCATCCAGGAAAGCCTTGTCTTCCAAGCCCGGGAAACTGGCACGGGCATATTTATGATCCATTCCTTCCTCCTTTAGAATCGCCGCACGACCTTGCTACCGCGGACTTCGGAAAGATCTGTGGGTCTCCGCGAAGCGGCGATGCGCGAACCCTCCCGCGAAGAGCTCGATCAGACTGACAAGGTCGTAAACGGGGACCCCGACGCATTCCTGGACTTCCGACCGATAGGGAATGAGGTTCGTGCATTCAATGACTACCGCACCCAGACGACGCCCGTCGCTCCGGGCCCGGGCAGCGAGCGCAGTGGCCGCCGTACGGACGTCGTGCGCGAGGGCCGGCTCGTCCAGGGCCTCGCCCCGATCGATCACGACTCGCTTGAACTCGGCGGAGTTTTCCATGCCTATTGCCAGCGTGCGAGACGGATCGGCCCCCGCCGCGCGAAGATGTAGTTCGGACAGCATGCCGGTATCTCCCGTCAACACGCCGATGCCGAACGAGGGGCTCAGGAACGAGCAGAGAAAAGGTATGAGTGAGAGTGAGGATCCGATGAAGGGTATCGATATTGCGCGTGCGATCTGATCCTGGAAAACGGAGAACAGTCCGCAATCGGCAGCGACGAAGGACACGCCCCGGGATTCGAGCTTTCGAGCCGTCTCGACCGCGAGCTCCACTCGATCGGTGTTTGCATCGACCAAATCCTGAAAGGGCAGGCCCACGACGATTCCGTGTAAAACCGGGAAAGAAAAGGTCTGCGCATGACCTGGATCGCCGGGAAGACGGGGGATTTTCGAATCGAGCATGAGGATTCCCGCGACTTCTCCGTACGCACAAAAACCACCCTGTAGCATGATCATTTTCCACAGATGGCGGAAATCTCGACTCTTGCGCCCTTCGGCAGTTTGGCGACTTGCGTCGTTTCCCGCGCCGGCACGCTTTCTCCCAGATACTTGCCATAAACTTGATTGAATCCGGAGAAGTCGTCCATGTCGGCCAAGAAACAGCTGCAACTCAACACATTCGAGAAGCTCATACCGGACGCTCTCAGTACCGCTTCGATGTTCTTAAGCACCCGTTCCGTCTGCACGGCGATGTCTCCCTCGACGATAACCCCAGTTCCGGGATCGAGGGGAATTTGACCTGATATGAATAGGAGGTCGCCATATCGGATAGCCTGCGAATATGGACCAATTGCGTCCGGAGCACTCTTGGTACTGATAACCTCTTTCATACCTGCCTCCCAGATTCGCTTTTTGGTGTGATTATGTCAGGAACCCAGTATAATCGACCTTTGCAACATGTCAAGAATAATTTGATTATTCCTTCTTTTTGTAAGAAATAATCCGATAGAGTCACTTCTTTTGCTACATATTACAAGATAAATTTGCCATATTGGGAATTGGATGGTCTGCCGAACCGTATGTGCTGCCCTTCCGGAGGGCCATGGCTTTCCCATAGATGCAGCGCCGACAAGCGTCGCGATACGGATGTGCAAACCGTCAGCCTCATGGTGTCGATAGCCATAACTTGGCCTGACTTGACTAGATGCAGTGTTGCGGTAGAATCAGCACTCAAAACCGAATTCGTTTGGCCCACAACCATGCCGGCAAACGGTTTCGGGAATCGGAATCAGGGAGAAAATAATGGCAATGGCGGATTTTCGCAGCGATACGGTTACGAAACCGAGTCCCGGCATGAGGAAGGCGATGTACGAGGCCGAGGTTGGAGACGATGTCTATGGCGACGACCCGACGATCAACCGACTCCAAGGCTTAGGCGCTGAAATGCTCGGTAAAGAAGCCGCAATCTTCGTGTCCAGCGGCACGCAATCGAACCTGCTTGCGCTCCTTTCGCACTGCCAGCGAGGCGATGAATACATCGCAGGCCAGGATGCACATACCTACCAGTTCGAAGGCGGCGGCGCCGCGGTATTTGGATCGATCCAGCCCCAGCCGATAGACTTCGAGCCGGACGGATCGCTTGACCTCGAAAAGGTGGCAGATAAAATAAAACCGGTAGACTTTCATTTTGCCCAGACCAGGCTTTTGTGCTTGGAGAATACGCACAATGGCATAGTTTTATCTCTCGACTATCAAAAGAAGGCCTCCGCATTTGCGCGGCGCTTCGGTCTGTCGCTGCACCTCGACGGGGCAAGAGTGTTCAATGCAAGCGTCAAGCAGGGGATCGATGTGCGCGATATAACTCACAATTACAATACAGTCTCGGTCTGCCTATCCAAGGGACTGGGCGCTCCCGTGGGTTCTCTCCTGTGCGGCCCTCTGGAACTTGTCACTCGCGCGCGGCGCTGGCGCAAGGTGCTGGGAGGAGGAATGCGACAGGCGGGAATACTCGCCGCCGCGGGATTGTATGCTCTGGAAAAAAATGTCGGGCGTCTGTCCGAAGATCACGACAACGCCGCCTATCTTGCGAAGCGCCTCGCGGACATTGACAGGATCGAAGTTCTTCCTCGATCGGGCGAAACGAACATGGTTTTTATCAGATTCAGGGTCGATCATCAGGATGCTGCAGCAAGGGCCGCGGCGGCGTTCCTTCTAACCTGCGGAATCCGGATATCCGAGCGCATCCCGATCCGTCTCGTGACCCATTTGGATATAAACAGGAAAGACGTCGATGCTCTCGTTCATGGGATCGCCGATTTCTGCAAAGATCTGTAATCGTCGATTTCAGGCTGTCCTAAACGATGCCGAGAGGACGGCCCCTGAGCAGTTCCGCCTCGAATTAACAGCATGGTAAAACAACGAAACAACGGAATGCACTGACCCAAGGAGGAAACATGTTCGGCCTCAGATTCGTCAAATTTGAACCCTCGGATTACATCTTCAGAATCAAAAAAGGCAAGTCGATAAAACAGGGCCAGGGTTTGTCGTTCTGGTACTATGCTCCATCGACCTCGATCTTGAAGATCCCCGTCGAGAGCAGAAACGCTCCCTTCATTTTCGAGGAGATCACGAGCGATTATCAAGGCGTATCCGTGCAAGGGGAAGTGGTCTATCGGATAGCATATCCCGAAAGGATCAAGGACACTATCAACTTCTCGGTAGACAGCAAGACGCTTAACTACTTATCCGAGGAACAAGGCAAAATAGGGCAACGAATAATCAACATTACCAAGACTATCGCCAAACGGGATATCGAAAAAAGATCACTGAAGGAAATGCTCCGATCGGCAGACGAATTGAAACGGGCAATCACTCTTACCATCAGCGGCGACGAATATATCAAGAGCATAGGAATAGAAATTACCACCATAAATATCCTGGCGATCAGTCCGAACAAGGATACATCCAGGGCTCTCGAAGCGGAGACGAGGGAAAGAATACTCAAGGAAGCGGACGACGCGATCTATGAACGAAGAAATGCCTCGGTTGAGCAGGAAAGAAGAATCAAGGAGAACGAGCTCAATACGGAAATCGCCATCGAAAACAAGAAAAGACAGATCAGGGAAGCCCAGATGGACGCCGAACGGGCCATCAAGGAGAAAGAGCATCAGCTGGTCGCGGAAGAAATGAGCTTCAGGATCGGACAGGAAAAGGAACGGGAACGGCTGATCGAGCTGGAATCCGGAAACAAAAGGCTGGAAGCCGATTCGAAGGCCTATGCCATGGACGCCTTAATGAAGGTGATCGCCCCTATCGATGCAGACAGGCTGCGAGTGCTGAGCCAGTCGGGGATGAAGCCTGACCAGATGATCGCTTCGGCATTCGAAAGCCTGTCCAACAATGCGGAAAAAATCGGGGAGCTCAATATTTCCCCTGATCTGCTCGCGGCTCTCTTGAAGGGACAGAAGTGATGGCGATAACCGCCCGCAAGGTGGTAATCATAAAAAGGCCCACTCGACTCGATCAATTGATTTCGAGATTCAACTCGCCTCAACAGGTAAAATTCTATATCGAACATATCGGGGGCGATTTCCTGGATTACGAAAACGAGCACGACAGATATTATTCGTCCCTGCGCGAGCTCTGCGCCAACACCGAGAGAATAGCCAGGATGCATATCATCGATTGGATGCAGGTACCAAATTACCAATTCGGCGACGATGACGTGATTGCCACCATCGGGCAGGACGGCTTGATCGCCAATGCATTGAAGTACCTGCGAAGGCAGACCATTATCGGCTTCAATTCGGATGTCCAGCGATGGGACGGCGTACTCGCGCAATTCGATCCCCAAAAAGCCGAAAAGGCTATCGGAAGCTGCCTGAACGGGACGATTCGCATCAAGGAGATAACGAAGGCGGTAGTCGAATTATCCGACAGTCAGGAACTGCACGCCGTCAACGACTTCTTTGTCGGGGTATCGAATCATTCGTCGGCACGGTATACGCTGACCTTCAGGCATGCGGAGGAACAACACTCTTCCAGCGGAATTGTAGTGTCTACTCCGCTGGGGCGGTCTGCCTGGATGCGAAGCATACTTACCGGAGCGAACAATATCATGAATCGACTGCAGGGGAAAAAACAGAAGATCGTAGAATCCGCCACCTCGGAAAAGTGGGATGATGACTGCCTCTATTTCGCCGTTAGAGAACCCTTTCCCAGCGTCAGCAGCAAGACCGATATCGTGTTTGGGAAGATCACCAGGTTCGACGAGTTCATGATCGAATCGAGGATGGGTGAAAACGGTTTGATTTTCAGCGACGGGGTCCAGAACGATTGCCTGAGCTTCAATTACTCCGTAAAGGCCCGATTTGGCCTCGCGAAAGAAAAAGGCAGGCTCGCCGTACTCTCATGAAGGATTCTTTGGCCTACCGGGAAAGACCGTCCTCGGGGATGGAAACAGAACAGCCCTTCCGGACGGCACTACTCCCCCGCGCCGAAACCTCCGAGTCTGGCCAGGGCTGCGGCCAGGGAACTGCCGCTCAGCTCGATGGGCTCGCTCGCATAGGTATCGCCCTCCTGGGAAAAGCCGGCTCCGAGGAGGGCACCGGCATCGTCGGCCAGCAGATACTTCGCGAGACCGTACCAGGCCAGCCTGAGGAGGGGTCGGTACACCCGCGCCGCGTCGGCGTCGTCCATGAGAAAAACGGCGCTCAGCTCGTAGCTGAGCGCCGCCGGTGCCGGGACGGCGACGATGAGAAGCCCCCGCACCGGCACATTCATGGACAGGCCGAAGAGCTCCTCGGCGAGATGGCTGAAGGGCTCCGGAATCCACAGGAGGAGGCCGGCTCCCCCCGCCGAGGCGAAGCGGGGCGGGAGGGGCTCGCTTCCGGGCTCCTTGGCCAGCGCGAGAAGGGGCTCGAGCCGTCCCGTGGTCGCAAGAACCAGGGAAGGACCGGGGAGCGACACGTGAATGCCCTGCTCCGCGTCGTAGTAGCCCTGAGCCTCCCGCTTCCAGGCGGAATTGCCGCCCAGAGCGAGCGCGGCCCTGCGGTAGGGATAGGAGCCCAGGAACACGGCGTCGAAGGCGGGCCCCGCCCCGGCGCGAGGGCCCAGGCCCAGGGCGAGCGTCGTCGTGCGCTCGAGCAGTGGCGCCAGGGCACGCCCCTCGGCCGCGGGAAGGAGGGCGGGCGCGAGGAGCCTGGCGGTCGCCCCGTCCATGCGCAGGTAAGCGAGCTCGCCGGGGCCCAACAGCCGGAGGGGGTCGACCGATTTTTCGACGAGAAGCGGGGCGGCGCAGGAAGAGAGGAGGAGTGCGACCAGGGCGACCGCCCTCGATGCGTATGCCGCCGCCCTCATGCCAGTCCCTCGGCGCCGAGCAGGGAGAGCGCGAGATCGCGATGCTCGGCCGCGGCCTCGTTCCACAGAAACAGCTCCGATCCGGTGAAACGTCCCTCCGTGCGCGCGGACCTGATCCCCGTGCCCGAGCCGGAGCGGCGGGCCAGCTCGCCCTTGAGCCAGAGATACTTGTCGTATCCCGCGAACTTTCCCTCCTCGGAGGTCTCGTCGCGGATGCCCGCCCCGGCCAGCCAGGCCCGGCGGTCGTAGGCGGGCACGTCGAGGTCCACGGCGAAGGACGCGATGCGCGACTTCATGTCGCCCGAGGCCGGCCGCCACAGGCGGGCGAGAGGCTCCAGCGCGAGCTCCTCCTCGGCGAATCCCCTGCCCAGGAAGGTGCGCAGGTAACGGTATATTTTCCCGGCGGCGGCGAGGAAGCGGCGGCGATTGTCCACCTCCGCGAACTCGGGCCGGAGTCGGGCGTCCCTCCAGCGGCCCATGGCATCGTCGGGCGAGCGTAGCGCCTGGAGATGCCCCGCGGGCGGAAGCGGCGAAGAGGAATCCACGACGTTCTCCTCCTCGAGACGGCCGGAAAAGTGCTGGTGCGCCCAGGTGTCGGCGTAGGCGTGGAGGGCGATCCCGATGCGGTAGAGGTTGCGTGTCTTGAGGGCCGCGACGAGAAGCTCCTTGGCCAGCCTCGAGTCGGGCGTGACCGTCCAGGGGCTCGCGCGGCCGTCGAGCCGTTCGGCCGCCGCACGCTGCCGGTCGCCCGGCACGAAGTGGAAGGGCAGGTATATCTCGCGAAGCGTCGCCTGGTCCCAGAAAACGTAGTTCTGGGTCACCTGCGTGCGGTAGGGAGGCCCCCTGCCGTCGTCTATCTCGTAGACGTGTATCGCATTGTCGACGTACTGCGAGGACACTGCCGTCTTGCGGGCGTCCCCGGGCGAGAAACCGGCGCGCGTGCAGAGAAAGTAGATCGCATAATAGTGGAACTCCGCGTTCATGGTAGCAGAGTATGCTTCGCGGCCCCGATAGTAAACCATCCTTCGCGGCCGCACCCGTGAGCCGGAATGAACATGTTCGTAATACCTAGTTGGGCTTGTACCTGTACTTCCGGTCCGGCAAGGTCCCGCCCTTGGCGAAGGCGGCCAGGGTATCGGCGAGTTGCGGCGCCAGGGGGAAGGATGGATCGGTGAAGGCGCGGTAGTTTTCGTCGAGGTCGGGCCCCACTTCCTTGAGGGCGTGGTTCATGCCGGGAAGGACATAGGCTGCGGCGTCGGGCCTGGCCCGGACCAGTACGTCGAAATCGGCGAGGGTCGTCTGGAAGTCGCGGTTGCCCTGCACGAGGAGCACGGGCGCCTTGTCGGCCGGAAGTTCCGTCTTGAGGTCGTACCTGAACCAGGAGGCCAGGTAGGGCTGGAAACTGGGCCTGAAGAAGTCGGCAAAGTAGCCGCTGGGATGGGGATAGGTCCTGCCCGCCCGGAGCGCGGCCATGATGGCGGCTCCCTCGGCCTTGAGCGCGGGAGGGGCGGCGGCCACGGCGGCCTCGACCGTCTCCACGGCGCTTTTCCCCGAGGCGCAGAGGAGGGCCAGACCCTCCACCCTGGGTGCGCCCGGAGCGAGAAGGGCGGCCGCGGCCACGAGAGCTCCCTCTGTGTGGCCCGCGACGACGAGCCGGGAAAAGCGCCTGTCGGCCCGAAGGGCGGCCAGGGCGGCCAGGGCGACGACGGCGTCGCTCACGTAGTCGTCGAAGCGCAGGTCCTCTTCCTTCGTCACCAGATAATAGGACTCGCCCGCTCCCCGCTTGTCGTAGCGCAGCGAGGCGATTCCCCGGTCGCGCAGGGCCTCGGCCAGCAGTCTCAGGGCGTCGTTCTTTCCTGGCACGGCATAGTTGTTGCCGTCGCGGTCGGCGGTGCCGGCCCCGGCCAGAATGAGGACGAGCGGAAAGGGACCGTTCCCCGGGGGAAGAAGCAAGGTGCCGGGAAGCACGCCGCGGCCCGTATCGAGGAGGTAGCTCGATTCGCCCGCTTCCGGAGCGAGCGGGGCCGGCTCCAGATCGAATCGGCCGTTGACGACCCCTCCTCTGCTGATGCTGCCCTCGATGCGGCTCCCGCCGTCCTTGCCCGTCTTCAGATCGCCCGAGAAGATGAGCGCGTTTCCGCTGGCCTCGGGCGAGGAGGCGCCCGACGGCTGCCCTCCGGATTTGCCGGCGAAGAGCGCGAAGACGATTCGCGTGCCCTCGCGCCGTATGCCCGAGAGAGGATAGCCGAAAAGCCTCTGCCCCGGCAGGTCCAGAAGCCCCCCCTCGGGGAGTATCCGCAGGCTCAGCTGTTCCCTGCCCCGGCCGAAATCGAGCCCGCCCGCCCAGCGTCCTGTCCCTATCGAGACGCTCGCGGCGGAGGCTCCCGAGGGGGCCCCTTGCTGCTGCGCCGCGCCGAGCGCGCAGACGAAGAGCAGGGAGGTCGCCGCCAGAAGGAAGGAAGTCGGGTGTCGCATGGGACGATTCTATCCGAGGGCCGCGCGCTCTTCAATGGCGGGTCTCGTCGCCGCCGAGGAGGGTGAAGTGCCGCGTGGACTCGCGCCCGCTCGAGTCCACGACCGTCAGCGTGTGCTCTCCCGGGCCCGAGCGCAGCTCCATCCGGTGATCGCCCCTGGTCGCGCCGAGGTAGACCCCGTCGAGCTGCCAGAAGAGGGTCGCGCCCGGATCGCGCTCGGCCGCGACGAAGACGGTGGCCCCCGGCCGGCCGGTGAGCTCGATCGGTATGTAGATCGCGGCTCCCTCTTCCGGACTGACGATCGAAAGCCCGATGTCCGAACTCGTAGGCCGGGTTCCGGGCCTCCACGGCGGGAGAGGTCTGTACTCGAGATGGACACTGCGGTAGTACCACTCCATGGCGGGCGGCAGCACGAACCACTTCTCGATCCTCACCGATCCGGGCTTCTCGTCCTCGGCGCGCACCCGCCATTTTCCGTCGGCGCTGAGCGCGACGCTCCGGCAGTAGGGGCAGAGGGGAAGAGGCTTGGCGTCGGCGGGCATAAGGACCGTCTCGGTGTGAGGGCAATCGAGTCCCGCCGCCCAGCCGGAGTCAGCGCAGACCTCGACTTCCTTGAACACGGGGCCGTCCGTCGGGATCCGCCCGGAAGGCGCGGCGCCCGGCGCCTCGGGCGAATCGCGCGAGGCGCCCAGCAGATCGAAGAGCTCGAAGAGTATGGGCGCCGCAGCAGCCGAGCCTTTGAGAGCCGGCATGCCCTCTCCCGTCGCGTTGCCCGTCCAGACGCCGACGACATAACGCCCGTCGACGCCCACCGCCCAGGCGTCGCGGTTTCCGAAGCTCGTCCCCGTTTTCCAGGCTATACGGCGGGAGGAGGCATAGTCCTGCCACGCGGCCTCTTCCCCGGGACGGGCGACGCGGGTCAGGGCGTCGAGAGTCAGGAGCGCGGCCCCCTGCGAAAAGGGATTCGGTCGGCGGGGACGATGGGTCAACTCTCCGGCGCTCAGACCCAGATCGAAGACCTCGCCGGCACCATGCCCGGCGCCGGTCCGCGCGAGGGCCGCGTACCGCCCGGCGATTTCCCAGAGGGTGGTCTCGGCTCCCCCCAGGATGAGGGTGAGGCCGTAGTCCGAGGCCGGCCGCCCCAGAGTCGTCATGCCGGTGGAAACGAGGAGGGAGTGGAATCTCTCGACCCCGTAGGACTTGAGCAGGCGGACGAAGGGAACGTTGAGCGATCTCGCCAGCGCCTCGTCGGCGCGCACCGCGCCCGTGAAGGCGTGGTCGTAGTTCTCGGGTCCGTAGGATCCGTAGCGCGTGGGCAGGTCGGGCAGGAGACTGCGCGGACCCAGCTCCCCGGCGTCCAGCGCGGCGGCGTAGAGAAAGGGCTTGAGGATGCTGCCCGAGCTCCGCGGGGAACGGATGAGGTCGACCTCTCCGCCGCTCCGCTCCTGCCCCCCCGAATCGTCGCCGAGGGAGACATAGGCCAGGACATTCCCGTCGGCCACGCCCGCGACTATGCAGGCGGCGTCGTGCACGCCCTCGCCCGACAGGAGCTCGAGCCGCCTCGACAGGATCTCCGTGCTGCGCTCCTGGATGGCGGCGTCGATCGTCGTCGTCACCCTCGCGCCGCTTTCCGGTCCCTGCTCCGAAGAGCGCTCGAGGGCGAAGTGATCGACGACGCGGGGAGCCAGTCTCGGCAGAGGATAGGACCGGGGAGGAAGAGGCTCCTCGAGGGCGAGGGCCAGGTCCTCCCGGCCGAGGATGCCGCGCCGCCGGAGTTCGGCCAGCAGACGATCCCGCTTGGCCAGGAGGAGGTCCCGATTCCTGCCCGGATTGGCGGCCGAAGGAGCGTTGGGCAGGACGGCGAGCGTGGCCGCCTCGGCCCAGGAAAGCGAGTCCGGCGGCCTCCCGAAGTATCTGAAGCTCGCGGCTTCGATGCCGACGACGTTGCCGCCGAAGGGGGCGTTCCGGGCGTAGAGCGCCAGGATACCCGGCTTGCCGGCCAGAACCTCCAGGCGCAGGGCGAGCCAGGCCTCGACGGCCTTCTCGGCCAGAGTCCGCGGCCTGCCGGACCGGACGAGTCTCGCCGTCTGCATGCTGAGCGTGGAGCCCCCCGACACGACCCGGCCCGCGCGGAGGTCCTGGACGAGGGCTCGGACGAGGGCAGCCGAATCGATACCCGGATGGGAATAGAAGCGCCGGTCCTCGTAGACGATCAAAGCGCGCACGAACTTGGAGGGCAGAGGGCCGCCGGGCGGAAAGCGCCACTCCCCGTTCGCCGCGACCGTAGCCCCGAGCAGCCGGCCGTGCCGGTCGTAGACCGATAGCGAATCGCCCTGCGGCAATCGCAGCGGCGGGGCGGCGAAGAAGAGAACGACGAGGGCGAGCGCTGCCGCGGCTGGCGGCAGGCGGCCGATCAGACGCTCGTCTTCGAATGCGGCGCGAAGAAAAACCCAAGCCGCAAGAGTCGCGCCCCGCGCTGCGTTCGAGCCGGAACGAAGGCGGCGCAGCGTCGCGGCTGCCGCCCGCCGCAGGGTAACCGAGTCGAGCCGAATGGGCTCCCCCCTCAGTCGGCGTTCTGCCCGGCCGCGCCGCCGACCCTGCCTTCGCGACCGCCCGAACTTTCCCGATCGCCCCCTCCCGCGGCGGAGTCCAGCCAGCGCCCCGGAACCACGGCCTGCCAGCGGTCGGAATACATGGCCTGGACGGTCGCGGCGGGCAGGAAGAAGGTGCCCGAGTAGCTTCGGTTCAGATAGACCTTGAACGTGGCCGTGTCGTCCTGGTCCAGAGAGAAGTAGGTCAACACGCGATCGTCGCGTATGTCGCGGTAGTCGTAGGCCGGAGGCGGAGCCGCCGGCTGCGCGGCGTTGCCCGCGTCCTGCTCCGAAGAGGGTTTCGGGAGCTCGGCGCCGACCCGGTAGTTCACGATCTCCCAGCCCGAGGGGAACATCTGATCGAGCACGAGATTGCTCAGGTCGCGCCCCGAAGTGTTGTGGACGACGGCCTCCGCGATGAAATCGTCGCCGGCGGCGAGGGAGGAGGGGTGGACGACGCGGCCGTCCATCGCGAGATAGCGGATCGCGAGGGACAGGCCGTTCGCAACAGGCTTTTCGCCGCCGGCCGGAGGCACTCCCTCCGTCAGGATGCGGGCGAAGACCGGGACTCCGCCGTGGTTCTCTACGGACAGGTCGGCTGAGCTCCCGCTCGGGGCGGGCAGGTCGACGCGGGCGATGGGATGGTCGAGCTTCGCGGTGCCGGACCATCCCCCCGAGGAGATTTTCAGCTCGGGGGCTTCACCCGAGGCGGCCAGGAGCATGTAGGGAAGAGCCGCGGAAAGGGCGACGCCGAGATCCTGGGTGGAGTACCAGCGCCGGGAGTCGAGCTCGTCGGCCAGGAGATTGTAGACCGGCAGCGCCCTGTCGGTGTCGCCCACGGCGAGAAGGGCGTCGAGCACCACCGCCCGTTCGCGCACGAGGCTTCCATAGGTATGTTCATAGAGACCCGGATAGTCCGACACTTCCGTCGACCTCCCCGCGATGAGAGCCGATGCCGCGTCGCCCATCCCCGCCATGGCATATGCAGCCGCGAGCCTGAAGCGCGCCGAGACGGGCATGGCCGGGTAGTCGCGGAAGCGGTTCATCGCCCCTATTTCCGCGCGTCCGGCGAGGGCGAGATCGTAGAGCCTGTAGGCTTGGACGGCCTGGGACCAGTACTCGCCGCTGCTCCACGCGCGCGCGACGCCGGCCAGGTAGCTCAGAGCGGGATCGACGAGGCCCGAAGGGACCTCGAAGCCCTCCCTCCGCGCGGCCAGCAGGAAATGGACGACATAGGCCGAGACCCATTCGTCGTCCTGGGCTTCGCCCGGCCAGAGAGAAAAGCCTCCCTGCGGGGTCTGGAAGCTTTTGAGCCGATCGATCGCCGCGAGCACGTTGGTCGACGCGGCCTCGGCCCTCGAGGGCTCGAGCGCGACCGCCTTGGCCAGGTAGAGCTGGGGGAAGGCGGCCGACGCGGTCTGTTCGGCGCAGCCGTAGGGGTACTGGATGAGCCAGTCGCTCCGCTCGGCCAGGTCGATCGGTCTGAGCCGCGTGAACTCCACCGAGAGGGAGTTGGTTCCCGGGGCGCCCGGAAGAGCGACGGTTCCGTTCCAGGTCCCGCCTCCCTCGAGGCTCAGCGGCGTCACATCGCTGATCTTCACCCCGACGGACTTCACCTCGAGATCGATCTCCTGGCGCGCCGCGGACGAGTCCGCTTCCGCGCTCGCGATGAGCCTTCCGCGGCCGGGCTCCGAAGCGGCCTTCACGGCGAAGGTCGTGGTCATGTCGCCGTCCTGCGAAAAGTCGAGGGTGGCGGTGCCGGGGCCGGCCAGAGACAGGGAGCCTTCGGCCCTGAGCCGCACCGAGACGCGTCGCTTGCCTCCGAAGGAGAAGAGCGTCACGGGAATGGAAGCCTTCTCGTCGGGCGCGAGAGCGCGCGGCGCGGTGATCTGCGCCATGAGATCCGTCTTGACGGGCACCGAGGTTTCGAAGGCCCCGAAGGCCGCGCCCGGCGCCCCCCCGCCCGCGGAAGCCGGAGCCGAAGGCAGGGCTCCCGCGACCACCATGAATCGCAGGGCTCCGATGTATTGTCCGAGCTTGAAGCTCTCGCGCCGGACCTCGCCCGCCTTGAGCTGGCGCGGCGGGAAGAAGTACACGACGGGCGGGAAGCGGCTCGGCTTGCGGTCGCCTCCTCCCAGGCCCTCGTCCGAGCCCCCGACGGCGAGGAGGGTTTCGAGGCTGCCCGAATAGGCCCCCGCCACGAAGTTGTAGAGATCCCAGCTCTCGAGGGCGCTGGCCTCCTTCTTGTAGAACTGGTCCCAGGGATCGGGCACGGAGTAGTTCGTGATGCCCAAGAGGCCCTCGTCGACGACGGCGACGCTGTATGTCATCGCTCTGCCGCCCTGCTCTCGGACGGAGAACGAAACCTCGCCTCCGGGCGCGATGACGGCCGGCGCGTCTATGCGGGGCTCGAGTCTCGTGGCGGGGTCCTCCACCATGACGGGTGCCACGCCGTACAGGCGGATGGGTAGATCGTTGGCGGTCTGCAAATGGGGCTGGATCAGCGTGACGTGGACGTAGACGTTGGGCGCCATATCCGGCGTCACGGCGAACTGGTAGAGGGTCGTGTCCTTTTTCGCGGGCACCCACTCCTCGTGCAGTATGGCTCCGGCCCGCTCGATGGTCACGAAGGCATTCGCCTGCTCGTTCGAGGGAAAGCTCACAGAGGCGAGCTCGCCGGGTGCGTACTTGGTCTTTCCGACCGAGAGATCGAGGGCGGCCGATGCTCCGCCCGTATCGCGACTCTTGCCCGCCCAGCCGGGCCAGTCGATATAGACGATGGCGCCCGCGGCATGGCCCGCCGGGCCTTCCGACGAATCGAAAGAGGGTTCGTTCCCGCCGCCCAGATCCACGGCGCGCACGAGGAAGCGCCCCCAGTCGGGATATTTGACGCGGAAGGTCCAGAAGCCCCTGCCGTCGGGGCCGATCGTGATCGTGTCCTTCTGCAGGGGCCGGGCGTAAAGGTCCTGGGCGCGTTGCGCGAGGCTCTCCTCGGACTTCTCCCACCACCAGCGCCAATCGAGCTGGTAGAGCGAGACCTCGACCCTGCCGCCGCCCTTGACGAGTCTGCCGTCCCGATCGACGAGCGCCACGTCGACGCGATGGTCGGTGTCGGTGAGGAGCATGCCGCGGGCCTTGTCGCCCCGGGGCAGTCTGATGCCGACATAGCGCGCATAGGGATGGAAGTCGACTGTGGTGTTTTCGCTAGAGAAGACTCCCGAGGGCTCGAACACGCGCGTGAGAATGTTGGCGCTGAGCTTGCCCGGCGCCAGACCCTCGGGGGAAAGGGAGACGGCGAAGTCCGCCCTGCCCTTGGGGCCGAGCCGTCCCTGGAACAGCACGGACCGGGCTCCCGCAATGCTCCTCGTGGGATCGTCGAAGACGAAGTCGGGCAGGGTCTGGAAGACGGTGGGGACGGAGCGGAAGGTGGTCGAAACGTCGGCCTTGAGCGCCCCCGCCGGCGCACCGGTCAGCCACGTCGCCATAAGACTCATGCGGTCGGTGTCGCGGGAAATGTAGGGCGCGCCGCCCCAGTCGAGAGTCAGCTTGAGCCTGTTGGGCATGATCGTCTCGACCTTGAGATCGCGCGTGAAAGTCCTGCCCCCGGCCCGGACCCGGGCGACATAGCTGCCTGTGGGCGCATCGGAGGAGGTGGCCGCGTCGATCGCGTAGAAGCCGCCCACCGAACCCGCACGGGTCTCGGATCGTATGACGCGTCCCAGGGGATCCTCGAGCTCGAAGTCGATCGGATAGGAGGCGGGCAGAGCGCCAGAGCGGTTGTAGAGAACGAAAACGAGGTGCATGGTGTCGCCGGGACGCCAGACTCCCCGTTCGCCGTAGATGAAGCCCTTGAGCCCGGATTCGGCCGCCTCTCCGCCAACGTCGAAGTGCCCGACGGCGAGGGTCGAGCCCTCGTCTATCTTGAGCCAGCTCGTCTGGCCGCCTGCCTGGACGGTGGCGAAGGCGGGCACCGAGACCGGGCTCGGATTCAGGACTAGAAGACCGGAATTATCGGTCGTCCCCGAGACGAGAGCCTGCCTCTGGTAGCTGTAGAGGGTGACGAGCGCCCCGCCGAGAGGCTTGGCCGTCCTGAGATCGCTCGCGGCGACATGCCAGGAGCCGTCGACTTCGCGCTTGACGATCGCCCCGATGTCGGAGACGACGACATTGCGCCGGATGGTGATGTCGTGCTCGTAGGTGGAAATGTAGAAGGCCGGGTGGAGGGGGTCCTCCTTATACTTCTCGTAGTCGTCGTAGCCGTCGGCCCACTCGGACACGAGGTCCCAGGCGCTCGCGTCCGACTCGTCCTTGTCGGTGATCGTATCGTCGGGGAACTTCAGATCCTTGAAATCCTCGTCGCTCTGGCTTATGTAGCGGATGTTGTCACGGCGGAAGGTTATGCGTATCTGGAACATGCCGTCCTTGTTCGCGGCGACGAGCGGACCCAGATCCAGCCCCTGCCGGACCCAGCGGTTCTTCCAGTCGTCCTTCCAGCCCAGGTCGATGGTCTTGTGCCAAACCACCTCGCCCACGCGCTTGAGCTCGGTCGAACCTTCGAGATCGTTGACCTGGAGGAACTGGAGCATGTTGTCGCCGTAGACCCTCAGCGCCTCAACTATGACGCCGGACAGGTTCATGGTTTCGATGGGAAGCACGAGCCCCTGGCTCGTGGGGAGGATCGTTCCCTTGGTGATGAAACGCACCTCGGGCTTCTCCCAGACCAGGGGAACGGTGGCGGCCGCGGGCTGCGCCAGGCTCCGTCCTCCGGAAGAGCGCAGGGAAGGATCCACCCGCACCGCGGCGGAGGCGGGCCAGTTTTCGGCGTACAGCGAGACGAGGGAGCCTGACACGGAGTAGCGGAGGTCGCTCACTCCCGCGACGGTCACGATGCCGCGCAGATCCTGGGCCGGGTCTATGCTGTCGCTGAAGGCGAGCTGCAACCCCTTCCCTCCCGGACCGAGGCTCCGGGCCCCGAGGAAGCGGAAGCCCGCCGAGCCGGGTATGGGCACCCGGACCGAGCCTCGGCCTCTTCCGCCGAGCAGGGACGCGTCCCAGCGGATCGAAAGGCCGCTCGCGCGCTTCGAAGGCCTGCGCGCGATGCCCGACACCACGAAACGGTGCACGAGGGGCGATTCATGGTTCCAGGCGAGCACGCCGCTCGAAGTCTTGACCGCGGCCTCGACGGCAGCCTCCGAGGCGCCGTCGCCGAGACGGACCGTCCCCTCCACTTCCACGCTGCCGTCGCCCGCGACGCGGGGCGGCAGGGTCTCGACATCCACCCGCTGCTTCGCGGCCGTGACGGAGAAGCTGAAGTAGTCGTTCCCCGCCGAAGCGCCGGAAAGCAGACCCAGATCGACGTCCACGCGGTAGCTGCGGCCCCGCACGAGCGGCCGCGCTGGAGCGAACAGGAGGGTCCGTTCGTCCTCCCAGCTGGCCGTGCCCTCCACTCCGGGCCGGATTCTGAACACGCCCACGGGGACGGCCTCCCCCGCCGAGCCCAGAGGCGCGACGAGGATGACCTTGAGGGGCGAGATGGCCGAGACGAGACCGTAGGAGTAGGCCTCGACCCTTGCGGGATCGGCAGGCCGGGGCGGACCTGCGCGGCCGGAGGCCCCGCAGGAAACGAGAAGCGAGCCCAGGAACGCGGCGAGCAGAACGGCCGGTCCTGCGAGCGCGATCGTCCTACCGGAAGATCCGCGGCCTTTCTCGCTGTGGCCTTCGACGGCTGTACCTTTCATGTCTCCCCCTCATGTTTACCTGCGTTCCTGCACGAGAGGGCCCGGCTCGCGGGCCCTGCCCCTTATTTCTTGACGGCTTTCCTGAATCTGTCCAGGACGACCTTGGGATCACCCACACCGTCTATCGTGATGAGCTTCTTCCGTCCCCCGTACCAGGAGATGAGCGGCGCGGTCTGCTTGCGGTAGGTGTCGAGACGGACCTTGATGGCCTCTTCCTTGTCGTCGTCGCGCGTGTACAGCTCGCCCCCGTCGACGTCGCAGACACCTTCCTTCTTGGGCGGCATGTTCCTTATATGATAGATTTTGCCGCAGCTGCGACAGACGCGGCGTCCGGAGAGGCGTCCGACGACGACTCCGTCGGCTACGTCGAAGTTGACGGCGAGGTCGGAGGAGGCGAGAGCTTCCAAAGCCTCGGCCTGGGGAATGGTTCGGGGAAAGCCGTCGAGAATCCAGCCCGAGGCGGCGTCCTTCTCGGCCAGGCGTTCTTTGACGAGCGCTATGGTGATATCGTCCGACACGAGACCGCCAGAGGCCATGATGCCCTTCACCTTGAGTCCGAGCGGCGTCTCGTTCTTGACCGCCGCGCGGAAGAGGTCGCCGGTCGAGATATGAGGGAGCTTGAGCTCCGCCATGGCCAGGTCCGCGATCGTGCCCTTGCCCGCGCCGGGCGGGCCGAGAAAAATCAATTTCATGGCTGTGTTCTCCTGGGCAGGATTCTAGTCAAAAAGGACCCCGCCCACAAGAAGGAGGCTCTTTCAAAAGTCGCACGAACTTCAAAATCGGCTCAAATCTGAAAGTCCGGCTCCCCCGAAGCATGACCGGCGCCAAGAAGACAGTTCGATCCGCAGGAGCCGCAGGGCCTGCCGCAGGGCGCCATGGGCATGTCCTCACCCGCCGCGGCACCCGCTTCGGCTTCGGCGTCGGCCGCCGTCGGTGCCGACGTCCAGGGTCGGTTCATGCCGTAACGAAACAGGAGCTCGAGCCGCGACAGTATGGCCTCGGTCGGAAATACGAGCGTTATGGCGCGCTCGCTGCGAAAATCCGTGCTGGAGGGCGTGCCGATGACTTCGTGGTCCAGGACGATGCGCACGCCCAGGCGGCGCACCGCCTCGATCAATCCCCGCGTCGCCGCGCGGTGCTCCCTCTTGACGACGAAGATGGAAAAGTCGATGGCCACGTGGGCGCGCTCCGCCGCCGTCATCCAAGCTTCGAGGTCGTCGGGAAGCAGCCTGAGCGCGATGGGCAGCGTATCGGAACCCATGACGTGCGTCAGACGAAGCGAGGCGCCCGCATGCAGGGCGATGAGGCGCCGCACGATCTCGATGGTGTCCGCGCCCGACCCGATGTCGAGAGGCACGACGAAGGGATCGAGCACTCCCGCGAGCTGCCGGCGCAGGACCTCGTAGCGGAAGCGATACTCGGTCTTGCGCGGCTTCCGGGGGTCGAAGCCGCCCTCGGGCACCACGAAGAGCGCGTCGGCCTCGCTCGCGTCGGAGGAGAGAAAGCGCAGAGCCATGGCCAGGTGGGTCATCTGAAAGGGATCGAAGGAGCCGATGAAAATGCCCAGACGGGCCGAATAGCCGGGATAGCGGAGGTCCTGAGGGAAGCCGCGCAGATCGAGAGGCTTGAGCCTTCCCTCGCGGGCCTTCCTGTCCATGCCCGCGAAGGCTCCGTCGAAAAGACCCTCATAGTAGCGAAAGTCCCGCAGCTCTTCGTCGCCAAGGTAGGGCAGAGCCTCGAGGGATGCGAAGACGTGATGAACGCGGCGCGCGACGCGCTCGATTTCGGGCGTCGCGAACCGAAGCGATTTTCCGTCGCGGGCGGGTCGGCCTGTCTGCACCCGCCCAGTATATCCCCCTCCGCCGGTCTGGCAAGAGCGAAGATCGAGGTTGAACCCCCGGCCCGGAAGGCCTATTCTTATTGCATGGTCTGCCGGAGAGCTTCGGCGCAGGGAGGGGCTCCTGGAATGATGGGAATTATCCGGGCCGAACCATAGGGCGCAAGGAGCCGCGATGCACAATTCTGGCAGACCCAAGCCTCGAAAAAGCGGGCGGCGGGCATCGATCGGTCCCGCATTCGGCACGTCAATACGGGGCGACGCGGCCGTTTTCGCGTTTACACCCTTCCCTTACATCGCCGTTCGCGCCGACGGCCTCATCCGCCGCACGAACGAGGCCGCCTTTGCCCTGCTCGGGGAAGGCCCCCACGCCGGACGCGATCTGCGCAGCTACGTCGTCGGCGAGGAACGTGCGGCCTTCGCCCTCTTTCTCGAACGGGAGTTCGCCCGCGGCGGAGGGGGCTCGATAGAGACGAACCTTTTCGTCGGCACGAGCCCGGCCCTACCCCTGCGCTTCGACGCGCGGATGGCGCCGCGACGCAGGGAGCTGTGGCTGTTCGCACGCGATCGCGAAACCGAGCGAAAGCTCGCCCTGGCCCTCGCCCGGAGCGAGATCCGCTGTCTCGCTCTTTCCCAGGCCGCCGACCGGACCCTCGCGGAAGAAGCGAGACGCAACGGCGACCGCTTCCTCCGCCTCCTCTACGATGTGTCGCCCGTCGGGGTCTTCCGCGCGGACGCCGAGGGGAACTATATGTTCGTGAACGAGCGCTGGACCGCCTTGGTCGGTATCGAGTTCGAGCGGGCTCGAGGCCGGGGCTGGCTCTCCGCGGTCCACTCCGAGGATCGCGGGGCGGTCGAGTGGCATTGGCGCGCCTGTGTCGAAGAGCGCCGGCCCTTCAGGCTCGAATACCGACTGGACGGCAGGAACGGATGCACGGACTGGGTTCTGTGCAGGGCCATTCCGGACATGGACGGCGAAGGCTCGATCGGGGGGTTCGTCGGCACCGTTCTGGATATCGGTGATCGGAAGACGGCCGAAGCCGCGCTCGCGGCGCAGGAGACGCGCATCGAGGAACTCGTCCGTGGTCGGACCGCGGGGCTCGAAGAGGCTCGACGCAGGACCGCTCTCATTCTCGACACCCTCGAAGAGGGAGTCTGCGAGGTCAATCCGCGAGGCAAGATCGATTTCGCCAACCCGGCCGCGGCGAGGATGCTGGGCATCCGGCCCGATGCGCTCGTCGGCACACATCTCCATTCGATCGTTCTGCACGACGGCGAGGGTGGGGCCCCCTGTCCCCCCGGAGCCTGTCCGCTCTGCGATGCGATGTTCCCCGACAGAGGTCGGGGCAGCGGCGAGGCGGTCCTCGTCCGGGCAGACGGCACTTCCTTCTTTGCCGAGATCGGAGGCAGTCCCCTGATTACCGCGGGCCGCCTGATCGGCACGGTCGTCGTCTTCAGGGACAGGACCGAAGCCCGGAAGTCGGAGGAAGCGCTCTGGGAGAGCGAGTCGAGATTCCGCCGGGCGATCGAGGCGGCCGCCCTTCCGATTTCCATACACGCGGACGACGGCAGTGTCGAGCTCGTGAACCGCCTCTGGACCGAGCTGACCGGCTACGGCGCCGAGAGCCTGCGGACCACCACCGACTGGGCGCGTCTGGCCTACGGCGGACATTCCGACGAGGTCATCGAGGAATTGAAGCAGCTCTATTCGTTCGAGGGCAGAGGTCCGACGAGACAGCGCGAGATTACCACCAAGGACGGAAGAAAGCTCATCTGGGAGGTCAGCTCGGCGACGCTCGACAGACTGCGGGGGGGCAAGCGGACCGTCATCACCACGGCCGTGGACATCACCGAGCGCGTAGCCGCCGAACGAGAAGCGAAAAAACAGCAGCGCCTCCTCATCCAGTCCGAGAAAATGGCTTCGCTGGGGACTCTCGTGGCGGGAGTCGCACACGAGATCAACAACCCCAACCATGCGATCAGCCTCAACGCGGGCATCATCGCCGGAGTCTGGGATTCGGTCCGCCGCATTCTCGACAGCGCGCTCGCCGGCAGCGAAGAAAGTCTTCTCGGCGGCCTCGAGTACGGGGAGCTCAGGAACGAGATGCCGCTTCTCTTGAAGGGCATGATCGAAGCCTCCGAGCACATCGACAGCATAGTCCGCGGTCTCAAGGATTTTTCGCGAACCGAGGAAGACGGGGCGCGCGAATACGTGCAGCTCAATTTCGTCGTGAACGCGGCAGTCAATCTTCTGCAGAGTTTTCTGGCTCGCTCCACTCTCAACTTCCGCCTGGAGCTCTCCCAATCCCTACCTTCGGTTTGGGCGAGCTTCCACAGCCTCGAGCAGGTCGTGATCAACCTCATCCAAAACGCCTGTCAGGCCCTCGACCGTCCTTCGCAGGCTATCGTCGTGAACAGCTCCTTCGATTCCGCTTCGGACCGGGTGAGACTCGTCGTCCGCGACGAGGGCCGTGGAATGAGCGACGACGAACTCGCGCACATCCGCGATCCCTTCTTCACGACCAAGCGCAGCGAGGGCGGGCTCGGACTCGGCGTTCCCATTTCGGTCGCCATCGTGGAAAGCTTCGGCGGCAGCCTCGAGTTCGAGTCGTCCCCGGGCGAAGGGACCAGAGCCGTCGTGGAGCTTCCGGCCTCGGTTTCAAACGACAAGGAGGGCGCATGAGCGGTCGACCATACCCCACTTTTCCCATTGCGATCGTCGACGACGAAGAATATGTGCTAGTCGGCATCGAAAATTTGCTCAAGTCAGCAGGGATCGGCAATGTCGTCGCGGTCCGGGAGCCCAAGGATCTCCCTTGTCTCATCGAAAGACTGTCCGTCGGCGTGGTTCTGCTCGACCTTGCGATGCCCGGGATCGACGGAAAAGAACTGCTCGCGCTCGTAAGACAGAATTATCCGCAGACTTCCGTGATCGTAATCACGGGCAACACGGGTCTCGACAACGCCGTCGAATGCATGAAGTTGGGCGCCGCCGACTACCTGACCAAGCCCGTGGAAGGCGCCCGGCTGACGACTTCGGTGCGTCGCCTCGTGGAGATGCAGGAACTCGCCCGCGAGAACCTGGACATGCGCGATCGCCTGCTTTCTCCCCGGCAAGAGCGCCCCGAGGCGCTCGGGGGCATTGCGACCGCCGGAGTTGCCATGGGTCCCGTCCTCGCCTATGCCGAAGCGATCGCGCCCAGTTCCCATCCCGCTCTGATCACGGGCGAAACCGGCGTCGGCAAGGAGCTTTTCGCGAGGGCGCTGCACGATCTGAGCGGTCGGGAAGGCCAGTTCGTCGCGGTTAATGTCGCGGGGTTGGACGACGCTTTCTTCTCGGATCTGCTTTTCGGTCACCGCGCCGGGGCCTTCACCGGTTCCCAGGGGAGCCTCGACGGGCTCATCGACAAGGCCAAGAACGGCAGTCTTTTCCTCGACGAGATAGGCGATCTCTCGAACTCCTCGCAGGTCAAGCTGCTGCGGGTGATCGAAACCGGCGAGTACTATCCGCTCGGATCCGACCTCATGAAGCGAAGCAAGGCACGCATCATCGTCGCGACCAATCGCGACATTCCGGCGGCGATGAAGGCGGGAGAGTTCAGGAAAGACCTTTTCTACCGTCTCCACAGCCACCATCTGCACATTCCGCCCCTGAGGGATCGGCGCGAGGACATCCCCATTCTCGTAGAGCGCTTTCTGGACCTGTCCGCGCGCGAACTTTCCAAGAAGGCGCCCACGCCGCCTCCGGAGCTTTTCGGCCTCCTCCACTCCTACGATTTCCCGGGCAACGTGCGCGAGCTGCGGACCATGGTCTTCGAGGCGGTCAACCGGCACAAGGACGGCGTCCTGTCGCTGCGGAGCTTCAGTGACGCCATGGGCGAGCGCAGGCAGACCGCCCTTCCCGGAGCGCCGAGCCTGGTCTTCCCCGATCCCCTGCCCAGTCTCAAGCAGGTGACCGAACTCCTCGTGGATGAAGCTCTCCGGCGAGCCTCGGGCAGCCAGAGCCTCGCGGCCCGGCTTCTGGGCATCAGCCCGCAGGCCATCAGCAAACGCCTCAAGTCTCGGCGGGCTAAGGCCGACGGACAAAGCTGAGCACTAGAATTTCTATATTAAATATTTAAATATCTATTTAATTGGAAAATTTTACATCGCTATCGTCCCATCCGTATAGATCCGGAAAAATCGATACTTTTTTCTTGACAAATCTCCAGTCTGAGGGATACTTCGCTGTAAGACCCCGGAGCAATGCGACGAGCCGGACAGGGAAGGCTGTCGAAATGGAGGGCACGGCATCCCGCTGTCGGGAAGGCCCTGCCCCGTTTCCGAGCCGGGGGCCGGCAATCAGGAGGCAGCATGTCATCGACAACGACCGCAAAGCGGCGCGAAATCAGTCTCCCCGAAATCATCGAACGGCATCGCGACAAGCCCGGCGCCCTCTTGAGCATACTCGAAGAGGCACAGGAGCTCGAAAAGTTCCGTTTTTTGCCCGAAGCCACGCTCAGGGAGATAGCCGAGCGGATGAATGTTCCGCTCTCCCAAGTCTATTCGGTCGCCACCTTCTACTCTTTCTTCAATCTCAAGCCCCAGGGGCTCCACTCCGTCATCGTCTGCCGCGGCACCGCCTGCCATACGCGCGGCTCGCTCGAACTCCTCGAGGCCGCGCTCAAGCGCCTCGGGATCGAGGGCTTCCGCGAAGACGAAGAGAACTCCGTGACCACGGTGGACAACTTCTGCTCCGTCAGGACGGTGGCCTGCTTCGGCCAGTGCGCCCTGGCGCCCGTCGTGCAGATCGACGGCGTCATCAGTTCGCGCATGACCGTCGGCAAGCTCGCCACCGCGATCGAGAAGCTGCACAAGGGAGGCCAGAAATGAACGCCGCCAAGAACAATCAGGGAGGAGAGCCGGATCTCGGCGCCCTCCGTCAGGTCGGCCAGGAGCGCATCAAGCCGCGCAGGCCCTTCGTCTCCGTCGGCATGGGCACCTGCGGCATAGGCAACGGCGCCGACGCGGTCTACGCGGCGCTCGGCGCGGCAGCAGCCGGTGCCGACGTCGCCGTGAGGCGCGTCGGCTGCTTCGGCTTCTGCGCCGCCGAACCTCTGGTCATGGCCTACCGTCCGGGCAAGCCTCTCCTTCTGTTCACCGAGGCGAAGAGCTCGCGGGCGCCAAAGTTCGTCGCCGCGCTCGCCGACGACGCATCCTTCGACAAGCTCGCCAAATCGGCGGTCGCCAAGATCGAAGCCTGGGACTTTCGCACTTCCTCCGTCGAGTTCGGAAAGGGATACGATTTCCTGCCCACCTGGAACGAGATTCCCTTCTTCAAGGGCCAGGAGAAGATCGTGCTCCGCGACTGCGGTCTCATCGATCCGGAGAGCCTGGAGGAGTATCTGGGCGCCGGAGGCTACTCGGGCCTCATCAAGGCGATCACCTCGATGAAGCCCGAGGTGGTGATCGAGGAGATGAAGAAGTCGAGGCTGCGCGGGCGCGGCGGCGCCGGATTCCCGACCTACAAGAAATGGGAGATCATGCGCTCCGCCGGCGGGGCCGCCCCGGAGTCCGGGCCCGGCGACAAGCCGGTGCGCAAGTTCGTCATATGCAACGCGGACGAGGGCGATCCGGGCGCTTACATGAACCGCAACGAAATCGAGTCCGATCCCCACATGCTCCTCGAGGGCATGGCGATCGGCGCCTATGCGATGGGCGCCACCGAAGGTGTGGTCTATATACGCGCCGAGTATCCGCTCGCGGTCGAACGCTTCCGGAAAGCGCTCGCCGATGCACGGGCCGTGGGGCTGTTGGGACGCAACATTCTAGGCACCCGCTTCTCCTTCGACATCGAGGTGGTCACCGGCGCGGGCGCCTTCGTCTGCGGCGAGGAGACGGCCCTTATCGCGAGCGCCGAGGGCAAGGCCGGCAGGCCCTCTCCCCGCCCGCCCTTCCCCGCTCAGCGCGGACTCTACGGCGCTCCCTCGAACATCAACAACGTCGAAACCTGGTGCAACGTCCCCGTCATCATCGCCAGGGGCGGCGACTGGTTCGCCGGCTTTGGCACTGCGTCGAGCTCGGGCACCAAGGTCTTCTCTCTCGTCGGCAAGGTCCGCAATACCGGCCTCGTCGAACTCCCCCTCGGCTCGACCATCGAATCCATGGTCTATGGCATGGGAGAGGGAGCCGGGCCGCGGAAGCGCATCAAGGCGGTCCAGTCCGGCGGTCCCTCCGGCGGCTGCGTACCCGCCCGCCTTTTCAAGACACCCATCGACTACGAGGAGCTGGCCAAGCTCGGTGCGATCATGGGTTCGGGCGGCATGGTCGTCATGGACGAGGACAACTGCATGGTCGACGTCGCCCGCTATTTCGTGGGCTTCACGGCCGGCGAGTCCTGCGGAAAGTGCACGCCCTGCCGCGAAGGTCTGAATCAGATGCTGCGCATCCTCGAGTCCGTGACCCGCGGCGAAGCCACGACGGAGGACCTCGACGTTCTCGCCGAGCTCGCCGAGACGGCCAGGGATTCCGCGCTGTGCGGTCTCGGCCAGACCTCGGCCAATCCCGTGCTCAGCACGCTCAAGTATTTCCGCGATGAATATGAGCAGCACATCAAGGAAAAGCGCTGCAAGGCCGGCGTCTGCGAAAGTCTCTACCTCACCCTGTGCGAGAATTCCTGTCCCATGCACATGAACATTCCCGGCTACCTCCAGCTTCTCAAAGAAAACCGGATAGAGGAAGCTTTCGAGCTCACTCTGCGCGACAATCCCCTGCCGGGGACAGTGGGCCGCATATGCCACTTCCACTGCCGCATGCGCTGCAAGCGCGAACAGCTCGACGAGTCGGTCTCGCAGGGCGAGATTCACCGCTACCTCGCCGACACGATGTACAAGATGGGTCGCGAGCGCGCCGTCTACAACAAGCTCATAAAGGAAAAGCTGCCCGCCACCGACAAGAAAGTGGCCATCGTAGGCGCGGGTCCCGCGGGGCTCGCGGCCGCCTTCTACCTGGCGCGACTCGGACACGACGTGACGATCTACGACGCGCAGGGCGAAGCCGGCGGCATACCGCGCTGGGGAATTCCCGCCTACCGCCTGCCCAAGGATATCCTCCGCAAGGAGATCGGCTTCATCCGCAAGCTGGGCGTGCGCTTCGTGTTCAACGCCCGCGTCGGGACGGACATCGCATGGACCCATCTCGCCGAGATGCACGACGCCGTGCTCGTCTGCGTCGGCGCGCTCAAGGACATGGCCCTCGGCATTCCGGGCGAAGACCTGGCGGGAGTCGTTCCCGGCTTTCAGCTCCTCGAAGCGATCAACTCGGGCAAGAAGCCCAAGGTCGGTACCGATGTGGTGGTGGTCGGCGGAGGCAATTCCGCGATAGACGTCGCCCGTTCCGCTCTTCGATCCGGCTCGCGCGTCACGGTCGTCTACCGCCGCACCAAGAGCGACATGCCCGCGAACAGCGAAGAGCTCGAAGGAGCGCTGGAAGAGGGCGTCGAGCTGGTGTGCATGGCGCAACCGCTCGAGGCCGTAGCCGGGCCCGGCGGCCAGGTGCGCGCGCTCAAAGTGATGAAGATGAAGGCGGGCCCCGTGGATCAGAGCGGTCGCCCTTCGCCGGTGCCCTCGGGCGAGAGCTACGAGATACCCTGCGACAGTCTCGTCATCGCGGTGGGCGAACGCGTGGACAGCTCGGGCCTGTCGGCCGCCGGCGTGTCGCTGGAACGCGACGGCCGCATCGCGGTCAATCCCTTAGACTTCCGCACGGCCAATCCCAAGGTATTCGCGGCCGGCGATGCGGTCACGGGTCCCGCCACCGCCGCCGAGGCCATGGGTCAGGCCAAGCGCGCCTCTTCGGCCATCGACAAGGCGCTGACGGGGTCGGCCGAGGCCGGGATCGGGCGCCGCTTCGAGAGCCTCTTCCGTGCCTTCGACTACGCGATGGAAGTGCCGCCCGAGACCTCGAAGGCGCACATGAGCCACGCCAAGATGGTCCCGATCGAGGACCGCCGGGGCAATTTCGTCGAGATCTCTCTCGGCTATACCGGCGAGCAGGCCCGTGTGGAAGCGGAGCGCTGTCTCCGCTGCGACGTACGGGAGCGCGCGCGCAGGCCCTTCGGGATCGGAGAGGGAAGCGATGGCGCCGACGGCGCCGAAGCCGGAACCGGCAAAGCCGGCGGACACCGCGCCGCGCAGACCGCGCGATAAGGACAGGAGGAAGCGATGAGCGACAAGATGGTCACGATATTCGTGGACGGTCAGGCGAAGGCCGTCGATCCCTCGCGCAGCCTCCTCGAGGCCTGCGCGGAAGCGGGCGCGAAGATACCGACGCTGTGCTACCTGAAGGATGTATCAGCCAACGCGTCCTGCGGAGTCTGCGTCGTGGAGGTGGAGGGAGCGAAGTCCCTGGTCCGATCGTGCGTGGGGCGGGTCAGCGAAGGCATGAAGATAAGGATATCCAGTCCGAGGGTCATGCGCGCCCGGAAGAACGCGGTCGAGCTCCTGCTCGCCAACCACCCGGCCGACTGCCTGGTCTGCGCCCGCAACGGAAGCTGCGAGCTGCAGTCGATGACGGAAAAGCTGGGCATCCGCAAGGTCCGATTCCCCCGGACCAGGAAGGCGCCCCCCGTAGACGAATCGACCGACGGTATCGTGCGCGATAACGACAAGTGCATCCTCTGCGGACGCTGCGTCGCGGTCTGCTCGGAAACGCAGTCCGTCTCGGCGATCCAGTTCTCCGGCCGCGGCATCCGCACCAAGGTTTCCACCTTCATGGACCGGGGTTTGGGCAAAAGCACCTGCGTCCAGTGCGGGCAGTGCTCCATCGTCTGTCCCACCGGCGCGATCACCGAGCGGGACGAGACCGAGGCGGTCTGGAAGGCCCTGGCTCAGAGCGACAGGACCACGATCGTCCAGACGGCGCCCGCGATACGCGCTTCGCTGGGCGAAGCCCTGGGCATGCCTCCCGGCAGTCTCGTGACGGGCAAGATGGTCTCGGCCCTTCGGCGCCTGGGCTTCAACCGTGTCTTCGACACGCAGTTCACCGCCGACCTCACGATCATCGAGGAGGGCAACGAGCTTATCCGCCGCCTCACCCAGGGCGGCACGCTCCCCATGATCACGAGCTGCTCTCCCGGATGGATCAACTTCATAGAGACCTTCTACCCCTCCCTGCTCGGACACCTCTCCACATGCAAGAGCCCCCAGCAGATGTTCGGCGCCGTGGCCAAGAGCTATTACGCCGAGAAGGCGGGCATCGCGCCCGAAACGATGAGCGTCGCCTCCATCATGCCCTGCACGGCCAAGAAGCACGAGGCGCGGCGCCCGGAAATGCGCGGTGCCTTCCAATATTGGCAGGCCAAGGGAAAGGCCGCGGCGGGCGAACCCTACTACGACGTTGACTGGGCGCTCACGACCCGCGAGCTTGCGCGGATGATCAAGCGCGCGGGCATCGACATCGGGTCCCTGCCCGAAGAAGACTTCGACGATCCGCTCGGACGTTCGACCGGAGCGGCCACGATCTTCGGCACCACGGGCGGCGTCATGGAAGCGGCTCTGCGCACCGTGTACGAAGTCGTCACGGGCAAGACCCTGCCGAGCCTCGATTTCGAGGCCGTGCGCGGTCTCGAAGGCATTAAGAAGGCCGAGGTGGACCTGAACGGTACGATCGTGCGGGTCGCCGTGGCGCATACCCTGCGCAACGCACGCATCCTCCTCGACGAGATAGCTGCCGGAGCGAGTCCCTACCACTTCATCGAAGTGATGACCTGTCCTGGCGGCTGCATAGGCGGCGGCGGTCAGCCGGTGCTCATCGATCTCGAGAAGCGCATTGCGCGCAACAAGGCCATGTACACCGAGGACCTCAGACTCGGCCTGCGCAAGTCGCACGACAATCCAAACGTCAAGGCGCTCTATACCGAGTTCCTGGGCGAGCCTCTTGGGCACCTGTCGCACGAGCTTCTGCACACGGAGTACTCGCGGCGCGAAGTCTGAGCCATACTGGGCCCGGCGAGGGCCACCCGGAGCGGCGCCTGAGCACGGGCATGGCATGTGCCAGCCAACGCGGTACCGCCTGGCGGGACCACCGGCCCTTGTGCCAGCCAACGCGTTGCCGCCTGGTTGGCCTGAGCCCGGCACACTTTGAAATGGAACGCATGGCGGTGGGTGTCGGTAAAAACCGAGGACAGCGGAGCGATAGCGCGCTGCCCTCGTTTTTTGCCGACAGGACGCGCCCTCGGCAGCAATTTTCAAAGCGAACCTGCGGAGCATCAGCGAGCTGCCCCCGGTTTTCACCGACAGGATCCGCCATAAGACGCAATTTTCAAATCGGCGCGCCTAGACAGCGCGCACACTTTCCTATATACACCCAACATGGCATTCAAGGCAGTTGCCTTCGACGTGGACGGTACCCTCTATCCCCCGCGCGAGCTCTATTCCCGGGCATGGCCGATCGTGCTCGGCAATTTGCGCTTGACGCGCGCCTTCAACACGGCGAGGCGGGCAGTCCGCGCTCCGGTGTCGACCGAGGCATGCCGCGCCTCGGGCGCGGCATGCGGAGCCGAATTGCGCCGCATCCAGGCGATAATGACCGCCGAACGCCTGGGCCGCCCGGTCGAAGAGACGGCGCGACGCATAGAGGAGATCCTGTACCGCCGCATCGTCGACTGCTTCGCGAGCATCAAGCCCTTCCCCGGCCTGGTCGACGCGCTCGGCCGCCTTCGCGCCCGGGGGCTGCGCATCGCGGCTCTCTCCGACTTCCCGCCCGAACGCAAACTCGAGCTCATGAGCATAGCCGATTGGTTCGATTCACAGCTTTGCTCCGAAGACTCCGGTTTTCTCAAACCCGAACCCGAACCCTTCGCCATGCTCGGCGCCGCTCTTGGTTTCGAAGCCCGCGAGATACTCTATGTCGGCAACTCGGTGCGCTACGATCTCGTCGGCGCCAAGGCGGCGGGCATGAGCGTCGCCATACTCTCGCGCCGGCGCGTCCCCGGGGCGGACCTGAGCTTCTCGAACTGGGAAGAGCTGACCGCCTTCGCTCTCTCCAATCCCCCCGACGGGCTCCCCGGGATAGTGAAAAAGCCCGAAATCTGGCCGCAGAGGCACTGAGACACAGAGGGAAAAGGGAAATCAGGGATAAAAATAGATCGAATCGGAAAGACAGCACGGCTCTGCATCTCCGTTCTTGCCCATTTCCCGGAGGCTCCGCGAACACTCCCTAATCTCTTCTCCCTCCAACTCCGTGCCTCCGTGGCAAACTTCGTCGGCGCAGCTTCTTTAGTCCCGCCAGACTTCCGTCACGACCGGCAGTTCGCGGATATGCTCGAGGCAGAACTCCGAGGCGGAGCAGGTGATCTGGACGTGGGCCTTGACGACCTCTTCGCCGCCGCCGCAGGGCACGTGGAAGTACACGTTGCACGAACCCGGTTTGTCCAGGATCGCCTCGCGCAGGCCGTAGAGATCCTCTTCCTCCGAAATGCCTTCGCGCAGCCTGATGTGCACCTCCTTCCAGGATCGCTCCTTGAGCGAAGCGGGATCGGCGAAGTCCTCGACCTTGAACGACGGCTTTCCGCGCGATTGGTCCATCTTCCCCTTGAGACACAGGACGCTGTCGAGCACGAAGCGGTCGCGAAAGCGCTCGAGAACGTCCGCGAAGACGACGATCTCGACCGATCCCGCGTAGTCCTCGACCGCTCCGAAAGCCATCTTGCGGCCGGTCTTGGTGACGATCTCGCGCCACTCCTTGAGCATGGCGACGAGCGTGTAGAGGCGGTCGGGGCCGGCCCTGTCGGCGTGCTCGAGATCCAGATCGCAGCTCCGTTCCCATATCTTGCGCCACTCGTCCATGGGGTGGCCCGAGAAATAGAAACCGAGCAGCTCCTTTTCCATCCGCAGGATTTCCGCCCGGGGATACTCCTCGGCGCTCTGCGGCTGGAAGGGCGGATACTCCTCCTCGCCCGAACCGTCGAAAAGGCTCGCCTGTCCATAGCGTCCGGCCGCTTCCTTGCCGGCCGCGTACTCCATGGCCCGTTCGATTTCGAGGACCAGAGAACGCCTGGTGACGCCCCCTTCTGCCCTTCCGTCGAGGCCGTCGAAGCAGCCCGTCATGGCGAGGCACTCGAGGCTTTTGCGGTTCATGGTCTGCGTGCCCAGCCGCTCGACGAAGTCGATGAAGGAATCGTAGGGCCCGTGCTTGGCGCGCTCCTCCACCACCGCCTTGGCGAGGGCCTCCCCCACTCCCTTTATGCCGAGGAGGCCGTAGACGATCTTGCCGTCGACGACCGAAAAATAGGCCTCGGAACGGTTGACGTCGGGAGGCAGTATCTCGAGGCCCATGCTGCGGGCCTCGCTTATGTACGCGGTGAGTTTGTCGGTGGCGGCTATCTCGTTCGTGAGATTGGCGGCCATGAACTCGGCGGGATAGTTGGCCTTGAGGTAGGCGGTGCGGTAGGCGACGACCGAGTAGGCGGCCGCATGCGACTTGTTGAAGCCGTAGCCGGCGAAGGGAACGAGGATCTCGAATATCTCCCTGGCCTTTTCCTTGGTGTAGCCCCGCGCCACGGCACCTTCGACGAAGGTGTCTTCCTCCTTCTCGATGACGTCCTTCTTCTTCTTCGACATGGCGCGCCGGAGGAGGTCGGCCCTGCCGAGGGAGTAGCCGGCGACCTCCTGCGCCACCTGCATGACCTGCTCCTGGTAGACGATGACGCCGTAGGTTTCCTTGAGGTACTTTTCGAGGGAGGGATGGGGATAGCTGATCGGCTGGCGTCCCCATTTCGAGTCGATGAACTGGGGGATATTCTCCATCGGCCCCGGCCGGTACAGGGCATTCAAGGCGATGAGGTCTTCGATGCTGGTCGGCTTGGCCTGTTTGAGGATCGCCTGCATTCCGCTCGATTCGAACTGGAACACGGAGGTCGACTTGCCCTCGCCTAGAAGCGCGAAGGTTTTCGCGTCGTTCTCGGGCAGCTTGTCCTCCGCGATCTCTATACCGCGGCGGCGGACCAGATCGATGGTGTTTTTGATGAGGGTCAGGGTCTTGAGCCCCAGAAAGTCCATCTTGACGAGACCGCAGTCCTCGAGGAGGTCCATCGTGAACTGCGTGGACACGATGCCCGTCTTCGGGTCCTTGAAGAGGGGGACGTAGTCGGTGAGCTCCGTCTTGCCTATCACGATTCCCGCCGCATGGAAGCTCGTGTGACGGTTCTTGTTTTCGAGCTTGGCGGCTATCTCGAAGAGCTCGCGGTAGCGTTCCTGCGCGGCGAGTTCGTGCAGCTTGGGCTCCTGATCCAAGGCCTTGGAAAGGGTCATCTTGGGGTCTTCGGGCACGAGCTTGGCTATGTTGTTCGATTCGTCGAAGGATATGTCGAGCGCCCGCGCGACGTCCTTGATCACGGCCTTGGCCTTCAGCGTACCGAAGGTGAGAATCTGCCCCGTGCGATCCGCGCCGTATTTCTGCGTCACATAGTTGATCACCTCTCCGCGGCGCTCGAAGCAGAAGTCCACGTCGAAGTCGGGCATCGAGATGCGCTCCGGGTTGAGGAAGCGCTCGAATAGAAGCTCGTATCGCAGGGGGTCGATGTCCGTGATGCGCAGAGCGTAGGCGACTATGGAACCCGCGCCGGAACCGCGCCCCGGACCCACGGGTATGCCCCGGTTCTTCGCCCAGTCGATGAAGTCCCAGACAATGAGGAAGTAGCCCGTGAACTTCATCTTGATGATGATGTCGAGCTCGTATTCGGCGCGGCGGACGATCTCCTCGGTCAGGTTCGCATAACGCCTCCCGAGCCCTTCGCGCGTCAAATGGCGAAGGTATTCGTCGGGGCTCGCGAAATTCGCGGGAACCTCGTACTCGGGCAGGAGAGGCCCGGGGAATTTGAGCTTGAGATCGACCATCTCGTTGATCTTGAGCGTATTCTCCAGCGCTTCGGGCACCTGCGAGAAGATCGCCTCCATCTCCTGCGGGGTCTTCATGTAGAACTCGGGCCCGAAGAAGCGCATGCGTTCGAGCTCCGAGCGCTTCTTGTTCGTGCCGATGCAGAGCAGGACGTCGTGCGCACCGGCATCGTCCCTGTCGAGATAATGCATGTCGTTCGTGGCGACGAGGGGAAGAGCGGCCCGCCGCGCGAGCTCCACGATGGCCCGGTTCGCCGTCCTCTGCTCGGGAATGCCGTGGTCCTGGAGCTCGAGGTAGAACCGGTCCTTCCCGAAGAGTTCCGCATAGTACCGGGCCTTGCGTTCGGCATCGGCGCCCCTCCCCGCCAGAAGCAGACTCGGTATCTCGCCGGCGAGGCAGGCCGTGCTGGCTATGAGCCCCTTCGCGTGCGAGGCGAGGATTTCGTCGTCTATGCGCGGCTTGTAGTAGTAGCCCTCGGTGAACGAGGCGGAGGAGAGCTTGAGCAGGTTGCGGTAGCCCTCTTCGTTCTGGGCCAGGAGGACGAGATGCCAGTACTTGTTGCCCGTCTCGGTGCCGGTGTGCTCCTTGCGCGAGCCGCCCGCGACGTAGAACTCGCTCCCTACGATGGGATTGATGCCCGCGTCCTTGCAGCTCCGATAGAACTTCACGGCTCCGAACATATTGCCGTGGTCGGTCAGGGCGAGCCCCGGCATGCCCAAGGCTTTTGCCTTGGCGACCATCGAGCCGATCGAGACTGCGCCGTCGAGGAGCGAAAAATCTGAATGATTATGGAGATGAACGAACTGGGCCATTGGAAACATTATAAATGAGCACTCGGGAAAGAGTAAACCGCAGGGGCGAGGAGAAAGACGGCAAGGGAGATGGCGGCATATCGGCCGGCGGTCGTCGATGCCGCCCTTGACAGGTGGAAGAACCGGAGAGCAATGTGGAGTAAGCGATCGGCGCCAGGCTGCCGAATCTTATATGTGAAGGTTGTCTCTTCAAAAGCGCAACTTTCGAAAAATCCGCGGAGGGATTGGATTTCCCATGCGTATACTGCCCTCAATCCGCCCGACTCAGCCGCAGCTCCTTTCGGGGCTTTCGCTTTTCCTCGCGTCGAGGGCGGGTAGGGCTTCGAGATTGCACGATGCATGACGATCTACCGGAACCGCTTGACCAGCCGCGCTCCGGGTCGCCGGAGGAAGCCCTCCCCCCGGCGCATCCCGCGGAAGAGGGGAAGCGGGTAAGGCGCAGAGACCTCCTCAACCTCCTCAACTTCATCAATTTCAGAGAGGGCTCCATTTTCGTAGGCTTCAGGCCTCTCGAGCGGGGAGAGCCGATCTCGATCCAGGCTTTTCCCCGCCCCTGCAAGGACGAAATTCTCGACTGCCGTTGGCTCTCGCCGGGCGTCTCGATGAGCCGCATGAAGACCTACGCCTGCGAGGGCTTCACCATCGACGATGGGGGCGATCGGGTGACCGTCAAGGCCGAGGTGATCCGCCTCGATGCGGAGGGGATAAGCTTCAGAATTCCGGAGTCGGGCTACGAGAAGAGTGCCCGCAGGGTGGAGCGCCACGTCTGCGAAGGGATCGAAGCCCGCCTGATACAGTCCGGCCTGAGCTTCGAGGGGAGGCTCGCGGACTTCAATGCCCTCTCTTTCAAAGTCGAGATCGAGGCGCCGCCCGCGGGTTCTCTCCGGTGGATCAACCCCACCGCCCCGATCACCGCCCTTTTCTCACGCAAGGGAGAGCTTCTATACTCCGGAGAGTGCCTGATAACGCGCATGGAAAGGGGTCTCGAGAGGCGCAGCATCGTGCTCAGCCCCGACTGCAACAACGTCAGGAGGTATAGGCCGAAGGGATTCCGCAGCGAACGGCACGTTCTCTCCCCCGCTCCGGCCCTGAGTTTCCTGCACCCCTTCACGGGCAAGAGGGTCTATCTACAGGTGAAAGACATATCAGGGGCGGGGCTCTGCGTAGAGGAGTCCTTCGAGCAATCAATCCTGCTGCCGGGAATGATCCTTCCGGAACTATCGATCGAGATAGCTAATCGATTTATCCTGAAATGCAAGGCGCAAGTCCTCTACCGCAATGTGGTTCACTGCGAGGGAAGGGAGACTACCATTCGCTGCGGGATCGTGCTCCTCGATATGAGCATTCAAGATCAGGAGACCCTCTCTGCGATACTGCATCAGACGCTTAATGACAAACTGAGAGTATGCGGGAGCGTCGACTTGGACGAACTCTGGCGCTTCTTCTTCGAAACCGGCTTCATTTATCCTTCCAAGTATCTCTCGATAGAGGCGCATAAAGAGGAATTCAAGCGGACCTACAAAAAGCTTTATCTGGACAGCCCTTCCATCGCCCGCCACTTTATCTTCCAGGATAAAGGCCGGCTCTTCGGTCACATGTCGATGATCCGCTACTACTCGAATTCCTGGCTCATACATCACCATGCGGCTTCGAGGGACGGTCATGCGATGGCAGGGATCGGCGTACTCGAGGAAGCCGGCCGCTACTGCAACGATTTCCACTCCCATCCCTCAACGCATATGGACTATCTTATGTGCTATTTCAGGAAGGAGAATAGGTTTCCCGCCCGAGTCTTCGGCAACATCGCACGTGATATCGACGACCCCAAGGGTTCGTCGCTCGATACTTTCGCCTATCTCGGGCTGCCATCCGAGGGAGAAAACGAAGGCACTCCTTTTCAGCTGTTTCCCGCGGGCGATGAAGACTTTGGAGAGCTGCGGCGTTACTACGAGGAGGTGTCGGGAGGGCTATTGCTGGAAGCCCTCGACCTGAGAATGGACGAGAAGTCGGATCTCGCCATCTCGGCTGAATATGCTCAACAAGGATTCAAGCGGGAACGGCATGTTTTCAGTCTAAAACAGGACGGGAGTCTTGTAGCCATATTGACTCTTACGCTCTCCGACCTCGGGCTCAATCTTTCCAATCTGACTAACTGCGCCCACGTCTTCATCATAGACGGCGAAAAGCTGCAGCCGACAACGCTCTTTTCGGGTCTGAGAACCCTCCTTCGCCACTACGGTGCCGAGGGAATTCCCATCCTAGCCTATCCTGCGGATTATCTGGATAAGCGCGGCATCCCCTATGAAAAAAGATACATCCTCTGGGTAGTCAACTTGGATCATTCCGACGGCTATTTCAGTTCCTTGCGCAATACCTTCAGGAGGACCCGCAGTGACAGCGACGCCGGACAGCACAGCGATCGATGAGGGTCCTCCCCTCTATAACAGCAATATTATTATCATTTTCCTGAAGCTCATCAAGAGCAGGTACAGTTACGTCAACGTGACCGAGCTCCTCGCCTATGCGGGGATGGAAGCCTATCAAGTCGAAGACGACGGCCATTGGTTCACCCAGGCTCAGGTGGATCGCTTCTACGAGCGTCTGGCTAAGATGACCGGGAATCCCGGCATTGCACGCGAGGCGGGTCGCTACAATGCGTCGCCCGAAGGGCTGGGTCTGATGGCTCGCTATGTCTTCGGCTTCGCAGGGCCCGCCAAGGTTTTCGAGGCCATCGCGAAGTTCGCAGGAAATCTCACTCGCTCGACGACCTACCAATCCACAAGGGTGGGCGCTACCGAGATCGAAATCACGGTGACACCGAATGCGGGCGTTACCGAAAGGCCCTACCAGTGCGAAAACCGGATAGGCTATTTCGAGGCGATAGTAGCGGGCTTCAACTACCGCCTACCACGCATCGAACACTCCGAGTGCGTTTTCAGGGGTGATTCCGCATGCAGGTACCGCATCTCGTGGCGTGAATCCAAGGCCGCCACATGGAAAAGGATCAGGAATATATGTTCTCTCGGCGCAGTCGCGGCACTCGCCGTCTACGGCTTCGTCTTTCATGGCCCCCTTCTCCTCCAATGGACATTTCTAGCCGCGTTCATTCTGCTGGGCATGGCTTTCCTAGGTGCGTATCTTGAGAAGAACGAATTGAATTCGGCGATCGACAATCTGCACCTCACGACCGAAAATTTCTTCGAACATTCCGATCGAAACTACAACCACGCCCTCATGATCAACGAAATAGGCCATATAATCAGCAAGTACAACCAGATTGATATCCTGCTCTCCCGGGTCATCGACATCCTGCGCAAGCGTCTGGACTACGATCGGGGTCTCATCCTCCTGGCGGACGACGGCAAGTGTAATTTGGAATTCCACTCGGGCTTCGGCTACGGCCCCGCTTTGGTCGAGGAAATCAGAAGTGCCCGCTTCCATCTGGACAAGCCGGAGTCGCGAGGTGTATTCGTGCTCTGCTACCGCGAGAGGAGGCCCTTCCTCGTCAACGACGTCCAGGAGATCGAGGGTGACCTCTCGATGCACAGCCTGGAGTTCATGAGGAAGCTCGGCTCGAAGTCGTTCATATGCTGCCCCATCCTCTACGAGGACGAGTGCCTCGGCGTGCTGGCCGTCGACAACCTCGAGAGCAAGAGTCCCCTTCTCGAGAGCGACATCAACCTTCTCATGGGCATCGCCCCCGAGATCGGGATCAGCGTGCACAACGCCCTGCTCACCGAAGAGAGGGAACGGCAGTTCCGCTCCATCCTCAGCGCCCTGGCGGCGAGTATCGACGCCCGTGACGCCTTCACCGCCGGCCACTCCGAGCTAGTCACCAAGTACGCGATGGCGATATGCGAGGTGATGGGCCTGCCCCGAGAGCTCACGGAGGTCATCCGAGTCGCCTCCCAGCTCCACGATTACGGAAAGATAGGGATCAAAGACTCGATCCTCAAGAAGAACGGACCCTTGACCGGCAAGGAGCGCGAGGAGATCAAGACCCACGTAGTGAAGACCCAGGACATCCTCGAGCGGATCAGCTTCAACGGAGTCTATCAGCAGGTACCCTTCATCGCCGGGGCCCATCACGAACGCCTGGACGGGACAGGCTATCCGCGGGGACTCAAGGGCGAGGAAATCCCCCTGGGCGCGAGGATCATCGCCGTCGCCGACTTTTTCGAGGCGATCACCGCCAGGCGGCACTACCACGAGCCCCAGGCCGTCGAGAAAGCGGTCGAGACCCTCAAGGGAGAAAGCGGTCACCATCTCGACGAGAAGGTGGTACAGGCCTTGCTCAAGGCCCTACATGATGGCAAAGTCCGCGTCCCGGCGCCGGTCTCTTAGCCCAGAGAGGGTTTACGGCCCCAGGCGGCGATCACGGGCGTATACGTGAAGCGCGCAGGGTCCCGGAAGAAGGCCATGAAATCTTCGCGGAACTCCTCGGGACCAGAGTAGCCCGGCAGATCGATCTTAAGCCTTCGCGACAGCACTTCTATCTTTTTCTCCCAGTTGTACTCGTCCGCCTCGCGAAGCTCTCCGTAGATCAGATGGTGGGCGCGCACTTCAACATTGATGTCACGAAACTCCATCCTGTGGAGGTGGGAATAGAGTTTGCGTCCCGCATACGGATCGAAGTTCGCTTTCTCCTCCAATTGACACATCGCTGAGGCCAGAGCATTTTCGAGACGCGGAGAGATGCCATAGTGGCTCAGAGAGTTATGGTCGAGGTCCACCAGACACAATATTCCTCCTTCCTTGAGAAGAGAGGCAAGGTTGCGCACAATCTCGAAACACTCGGCCCTATAATACTCGAGAGCGAAGCGGACCCAGACAAAATCGAAGGTCCCGAGGCCTTCGAGCGGTTCGCGGAAATCGCGCTGGGCGAAGGCGGTGCGCTCGTCCCCATAGCGGCCCCGCGCTCGCTCTATTCGCTCCAGCGAGGAATCGACACCGGTCGCCGATCCGGAATCGCCGACGATGCCTCGTAAGATTGAAGTGGTCAGGCCGGCGCCGCAGCCGGCATCGACCACCCGCATGCCAGGGCCAAGGCCGGCGCGACGCGCGAAGTCCTCGACGACCGACCTGACCGTCTTGATCTCGAGGCGCTTTTCCTCGTCGTCGCTTTCCATGATGTATTCTGACGCCATGCTGCCTCTCACTTCGGGCCGTCCCGGCCGATGCTCGATCCGAACCCCAGTATACAGGCACGGCGGATGCGGAGGAAGCCGGAAAATCCGGAGTGGGTGAGCCAACGTCAAAAGTCGGTTACTTTTGAAAAAGCCTCAGGTCTCTTCCCTCTTTCTCCCGCCGGTCGTTGAACTTCCCGGTCGCTTGCGGGTATCATACGCTCCGCTTCAGGAGGAGAATTTCATGGAGTTGCGCAGGATCGCGAGTTTCCAGGTCGACCACACCAAGCTCGATCGGGGCATGTACCTCTCGCGGAGCGACGGCGACGTCATGACCTACGACATCCGCATGAAGAAACCCAACGCCGAGCCGGTTCTTTCCAATCCGGCCCTCCACAGCATCGAGCACATCGTCGCGACCTACCTTCGCAGTTCGTCCCTTTCCGACAAGATCCTCTATTTCGGTCCCATGGGCTGCCGGACGGGCTTTTACCTTCTCACACGCGCTCTTTCGCACCGCCAAGCCATCGACCTGACCAAGGCCGCCTTCGATTTCCTGGCAGACTACGACGGGCCGATCCCGGGTGCCTCCGCAGCCGAGTGCGGCAACTGGCGCGACCACGATCTGGCCGGAGCGCGGGAAGAGGCGCGTCGTTTCGCGGCGGTCCTGTCCGATTATTCCGAGGCCCGCTTGAGCTACTCGAGCTGAATCACAGGGTCTTTCGAGCAATTGCCGCATTGAAGGAAGCTGCCGACAAAGGCGCCTTTGTCGGCAGCCCATTAAGTCCCGAACGGAAAGGATAGGCATGACAGACGGCAGTATCGGCCAGATCGCAGCCTTGGCGACCGCTGTCGCCTGGACCGTAACGGCCCTGGCTTTCGAGCACGCGGCCAATCGAATCGGGGCCATGGCCCTCAATTTCCTGCGGCTGGCCGTGGGTTTCGTTTTCCTGGGCGTCTGGGGACTCGCGACCAAGGGCGCGTTTCTGCCGTTGAGTGCACCGGCCTCCGCCTGGCTGTGGCTTTCCGCCTCGGGCGTCGTCGGACTGGTCCTCGGCGATCTCCTTCTATTCCAGGCTTTCATAGACGTGGGCTCCCGCGTATCGATGCTCGTCTACGCGAGCGCGCCCGCCCTGACTGCGGTCTTGGGCTTCGCCGTACTGGGCGAAAGGCTGGGAGCCGCCTCGCTGGGCGGCATGGCCCTCACACTGGGGGGCATAGCCCTCGTCGTTCTCGGCCGCGGGGCGCCGAAAGGCGGCTCGACGACGGTGCAGGCTTCGCACCGGGCCCGCGGCATCGCGCTCGCCTTCGGGGCGGCGCTCGGCCAGGCCGGCGGGCTCATACTGAGCAAGATCGGCGCGGGGCACATGGATCCCTTTGCCGGAACTCAGATCAGGGTGAGCGCGGCCGTGCTCTGTTTCGGCGCCATAGTCGCGGCAGCCGGAGCCGGGGCGGGAGTGGTTTCGGCTCTCCGCGATCGCAAGGCCCTGGCCAGCCTCACGATCGGCTCCTTCTTCGGCCCGTTCCTCGGCGTCAGCCTCAGCCTGCTCGCCGTCCAATCCACCAAGGCCGGCATAGCGGCTGCGATAATGTCGATCATGCCGGTGCTCATCATCGCCCCTTACGCGGTAATCTACAAAGAGCGCGTCAAGGTCAGAGAAGTCCTGGGCGCCTTGGCCGCAGTCGCCGGCGTGTTCGTGCTATTTTTGGTATAGAGCGAGATTTCATGAAGGTACATCCGGAACGGCGATTCGCCGTCGCTTTCACTGTCCTTGCGCTCGCCCTTCCTCTGAGTGCATGGGCGCAGAGTCTCGATTTTGATGCGCTTCCCAGCCCGACCGACGGCGTGGAGATCGAGTCGCTGCCCAAGATCGGCCTGTGGATGATAAACGATGCGGGCAGCGTCGCGCATTGGCTCGGCGAAAAGATCGAGGGTCGCCTGATCCAGGAACCGATCAACATGATCATCGTCGACGAGCTGTCGCAAACCGAAGATGAAGCCCTCGCTCGGTTGAACGCCGCCTGCGAAAGGTCGGAGTTCGAGAAGCGCCCGGGCCATTCGATCGGATATTCGGCCTATATCGGCGACCTGCGCTATTCCCAGATTCCCAGAGGGAAGATGTCCGCCTATGCGGACGCACCCTTCGAGTTTTCGAACAATCATGGCAGGCTGTTCGGTCCGGCTCCCTGGGCTTCAGGCTTCGTCTTCACGGGCGCCTTCAGCCGCGAACATACGAATCTTATGACGAAGGTGAAACATCTTTTCGGCTCCTTTACCGTGGCACGCGACGCCTTCGCCCGGGCCATGGAAAAAAGCGGACGTTATGAGATCTCAGGCTTCATTCCGCTGGGCAACGCCATAATCGGCTCCGCCTCCTTCACGACCGGCGATCACGACGGCGTCGCGATCCTGCTTCGGGCGATCCCGATCGCCGAGCCGACCGGAAAGATCAAGCCCGCGGCGGCTCCGGCGAAGCCCGTTCCGGCCGACACCGCCGCCGAGCGGCCCGCGACGCCGGCGGCCGATCCGTCTCGTTGACCGCAGGCGTCTGCGTCGCCATACTCTCTTCCATGGATATCTCCGGGTTCGTCGTCCTGGCTCTCATCGCGCTCATCGCAGCCCTGTCCATAATCGTTCTCGCGCGCGCATTGGCGACTCGCCGTGCGCCCCCTTCCCCGCCTCCTCTTTCGGCCCGGGAGCTCGAAGCCGCGGCCGGCGTCGAGGAAACTATCGCCGCCCTCGTGCGCAGACCCACCGTGTCCTGGTTCGACTACGGCCACACCGATGCGGCCGCTTTCGAGGCGCTCAAACGGGACCTCGTCGCGCTCTTCCCCCGCGTTCATGCTTCGCTCGTCCGCCGCGAGATCGGCGAGTGGGCGCTGCTCTACGAATGGGAGGGCAGCGATAGCACCCTGGCCCCCACGATATTCTGCTCGCATTTCGACGTAGTGCCCGCCGACGACGCGGTTGCCTGGGCCCATCCGCCTTTTTCGGGCGACCTGGCCGAGGGCTTCGTATGGGGGCGCGGCAGCCAGGACGTGAAGGTCACGCTCGCCTCGATCCTCTACGCCGCGGAGCGGCTTCTGGCCGAAGGATTCGTCCCCAGGCGAAAGCTCTATTTCGCCTTCGGAGGCGACGAGGAGGTCGGCGGTCCGCTCGGCGCGGGGGCGGTGGGCTCCTTTCTGGCGGACCAGGCCATCCGCGCATCCTTTCTCCTGGATGAGGGAGGTCCCATCGCCGATGGGCTCCTCTCCTTTGCGGATCGCCCTCTCGCCCTTCTCGGCGTCGCCGAAAAGGGCTACATCGACATCTCTATCGAAGCGAAGGGCGCGGGCGGCCACGCCTCCATGCCGCCGCGGCGGACCGCCGCAGGCGATCTTTCACGGGCGGTGGCGGCCATCGAGGCCAAGCCCTCTCCCGCCAGGCTCACGAAGACCGTGCGCGCCTTCTTGGAGAGGGTTTCGCCTTATGCCCCCTTCTCCTACCGTCTTCTGTTCCGCAACCTTTGGCTGTTTTCGGGTCTCGTCAAGGCCGCCCTTTCGGCCACGCCGAGTTCCAACGCTCTCATTCGCACGACGGCCGCCCCCACCATGCTGCAGGGCAGCACCAAGGAAAACGTCCTGGCCGACAGGGCGACGGCCAACGTGAACGTGCGCATCCTTCCCGGCGATTCCTTCGGCGCGGTGATCGAGAGACTCGGCCGCATCGTCGCGCCTTTCGGCTGCACCGCGCGGCAGGCCTACGAGGGTCTGGCCGTGGAACCCCTGCCCGAGTCGTCGATCGAAGCGGAAGGCTACAGGGCCGTCGAGTCGGCGCTGGCCGCGTCCTTTCCGGAGGCGGCCTGCGTCCCCTTCCTGTTCAGCGCCGGCACGGACACCAAGCACTACCGCGATGTCGCCGAGAATATCTACCGGCTCACGCCGCTCCGGCAGACGGCCCGGGACCTGGCCCAGGTCCACGCGCGCGACGAACGCGTGTCCGTCGACAACGCGAGGCGCTGCGCGATCTTCTATGCGAAATTGATCCACTCGCTCTGACGGCACGGCCGGACAAGCTTCGAGTTTGCCGGCAGCTGCTATCGCCCAGCGGCCACCGACTTGGTTCCGAGATAGGCGGCCCTGACGGCCGGGTCCTGGGCGATGTCCGAGGCCTTCCCCGCCTTGAGAATGTTCCCCTGCTCGAGAACGTAGGCGCGGTCCGCCACTTCGAGGGCCATGTGCGCGTTCTGCTCCACGAGCAGGATCGTCTTTCCCAGCCTGCGGATCTCCCTGATTATCTCGAAGACCGTCTTTACCAGGAGAGGGGCGAGGCCGAGCGAGGGCTCGTCCATGAGAACCAGATCTCCGTTCGTCATGAGGGCGCGCCCCATCGCGAGCATCTGCTGTTCGCCGCCGGAGAGGGTGCCCGCTATCTGCTTCATCCGTTCGCGGAGCCGGGGAAAGATGCCGTAAACTTTTTCGAGGTCGGCGAGAATTTGTCTGCGGTCGCGCCTCAGGTAGGCGCCCAGCATGAGGTTGTCGTGGACGGTAAGGTTCGCGAACACGAGCCTTCCCTCCGGGACGTGACAGATGCCGAGCTTGACGATCTTCGCCGGCTGGCGGCCCAGGCGATGTTCCTTGAATACGATCTCGCCCTTGGTGGGCTTCAGGAAGCCGGTGATCGTGTTGAGCAGGGTGGACTTGCCGGCGCCGTTAGCGCCGATTATCGTGACGATTTCGCCTTCGCTGACGTCGAGGGACACGCCTCTGAGAGCGCGGATGCCGCCATAGGATACGTGGAGGTCGCGTACGCTCAGCATTATTTTTTCTCCTCTTCGGCGCCGAGGTAGGCCTCGACTACCTTCGGATCGTTCGCCACCTCCTCAGGAGTGCCGTCGGCGAGCGTGCAACCGAAGCTGAGGACGTGGATATGCTCACAGATTCCCATGATGAGATCCATGTGGTGCTCTATGACGAGGACGGAGAGATCGAACATCGCCCTCACCTCGCCTATGAGCTTCATGAGCTGTTCGGTCTCGTCCGGGTTCATTCCGGCGGCGGGTTCGTCCAGGAGCAGAAGCTTCGGGTCGAGGGCGAGGGCCCTCGTGATCTCGAGGCGGCGCTGGAGCCCGTAAGGCAGATTGTTGGCCGTGACGTCCAACCTGTCCTGGAGCCCCATGATCTCGAGAAGCGAAGCCGCCTTCGTGCGCAGTTCCTTCTCCTCCCGGACGAAGCGAGGCAGGCGGAGGACCGCCTCGGCCAGGCCATACTTCGCGCTGCCGTGGCATGCGGTGAGGACATTGTCGAATACGGAAAGGTTCTTGAAGAGCCTGATGTTCTGGAAGGTGCGCGTTACTCCAAGACCGGCGATCTGGTAGGGCTCCCTGTCCTGCACGGGAGCGCCCATGAACTCGATCGACCCTTCCGTCACCTTGTAGACGCCGGTGATGAGGTTGAAGATCGTGGTCTTGCCCGCGCCGTTGGGTCCGATGAGACCGGAAATTCCGCCTTCGCGGACCTTGAAGCTCACATCGTTGACGGCCGCCAATCCGCCGAAGCGTTTGGTAAGGCCCTTTAGCTCGAGGACGGCGCTCATGCCGCGCCCTCGCGTTCCATCGCGCGAGTCTCGGCTTCGAGCGCGAGCCTCGCCCTGCGGGCGGCCATCGACTTGCGGATGCCGGTCGGCGTCATCTCGAATCCTCCCATGACGCCCTGGGGCCTGCCGACCATGATCACGATGACCGCGAGACCGTAGATGACCAGGCGCCATTGGGCGAAATTGCGGAAGACCTCGGGCAGAGAAACCAGGAGGATCGTGCCGACGATCGATCCGGAGATCGAACCCAGGCCGCCGAAGATGACCATGATGGTGAGGTCGGTCGACTTGGCCATGTTGAACATCGTCGGCCTGATGAACTGGATATAGTTGGCCATCAGGGCGCCCGCGATGCCCGCCATCGCCGCGCTCACGACGAGCGCTATCATCTTATGACGGTAGACGTCGATTCCCGCCATCTGCGCCGCAAGCTCTTCCTCGCGCACGGCGACCATGTTGCGTCCCTGGCGGGAGTTGATCAGATTCCAGGTGACGACCACGAACACTATGTCGAGGGCGAGCACCACCCAGATGTTGGTGAGCAGGGGAAGGCTTTCCCAGCCGCGGGCTCCGCCCACATAGTTGATGTTGTTGAGGATGACCCTCACCGCCTCGCCGAAGCCCATAGTCGCGATGCAGAAATAGTCGCCCTTGAGCTTGAGGGTGAGTCGTCCGATGAAAATGGAAACCAGACCCGCGCTCGCGGCTCCGGCCACGATGGCCAGGGAGAAGGGAAGGTGGAGACGATCGGTGAAAATGGCCGCGATGTATGCGCCGATTGCCATGAAGCCGGCATGCCCGAAGGAAAAAAGACCCGTGAATCCCGTGAGTATGGACAAGCCCAGAACGGCGATCAGGTTGATGCCGATCAGGACTGCGATTCCCTGTATATATTCCATGTCCCGCTCCTAGGCCTTGTCTTCGGCCGTCTTCCCCATGATCCCCGACGGCCTGATGACGAGCATCGCGATGAGGATGATGAAGGAGAAGAGGTCCCGATACTGGGTCGAAAGATAACCGGACACGAAGGTTTCGATGAGAGCCAGAAGAACCGAGCCGAGAAGTGCGCCGGGCAGACTGCCCAAGCCCCCGAAGACGGCCGCTATGAAAGACTTCAGCGTGATGCTGCTCATCTGCGGATAGACCTGGTATTTCATGCCGTAAAGGACGCCCGCCACTCCCGCGAGGGCACCGCCTATCGCGAAGACGAGGATGATGACGAAGCCCGGATTGATGCCCATAAGGGCGCTGGCTTTCATGTTGTAGGCCGTCGCCTGGATCGCCTTCCCGAGTCTCGTGAAATCGATGAAGACGATGAGGGCTACGAGACAGACCACGGTGATCGCGAACATGGCCATGTCTATGCGGCCCACATCGACATGGCCCAGCCTGATAGCCCCGCTCTGGAGGAAGCTGGGCAGGAGCTCGGTGGGAAAGGTCTTGGGGGTCGGTCCTATGGTGGCGATCACCGAGTTGTCGATGAAGATGGAAGCGCCCATCGCCGTGATGATGAAGTAGAGGAAGGGAGCGCGCCGATCCCTCAACGGCTTGTAGGCCAGCCTTTCCAGGATGACCGCGACCAGAGCGCTGCCGCAGGCGGCGAAAAAAAAGGCGAAAGCGAAGGGCAGGCCGACCAGCGTCAGCCCGAAGAACCCGAAATAGGCGCCCAGCATGATGACGCTGCCGTGCGCGAAGTTCGAAAAGTTCATGATCGAGTATACGAGCGAGTAGCCGACGGCCATGAGCGCGTAGATCGAGCCAATGGAGAGACCGTTGATAAGCTGCTGGAGGAATTGATTCATCGTGGCCTTCCCGGGGGAGATAGAAAAAGCCGGTCCGGACTGGACCGGACCGGCGATGTCAGGCGCGACTCAGCTCGTCGCCGAGAACTTCTCCTGGAACTTCATGTCGGGGCCGATGATCTTGATCAGCCAGGCGTCCTTGCCGACGGGATTATGCTCGGGTCCGATCTTGATATGACCGGTGATGCCCTGGATATCGGTGGTTTCGAGAGCCTTCTGGATGTCGGGACCGTCGAAGGCCTTGGCGCGCTGCATGGCGTCTATGACCATCATGAGCGCATCATGCACCATGTAGGAGTTGAGCTCGGCATTCTTGCTGTACTTGGCCTTGTACTCGTCCCGCATGGGTTTCGCATCGGGGCCGTCGAAGTCGAGGTGATTGATGAACAGGCAGCCTTCGAGGGCCTTGCCGGCCAGCGAGATCAGGTTGTCCGAGGGCCAGCCGTCGCCGCCGAGGAGCAGCTGGTTGATCCCGAGATCGCGAGCCTGCTTGGCGGCGAGAGCGACGTCATTGTAATAGGCGGGGATGAAAATGACATCGGGCTTGGCAGCCTTGATCTTGGTCAGGGGGGCGCGGAAATCCTTCTCGCCCGAGGTGTAGCTGACCTCGGCGACTACCTTGCCGCCGAGCTGCTCGAAGCTTTCCTTAAAGTACTGACTCAGACCCGTGGAATAGGGATCGTCGATCGTCATGAAGATGGCGGCATTGCGCTTGTTGAGCCGCTGGTAGGCGAAGTAAGCGGCGACCTTGCCCTGGTAGGGGTCGGTGAAGCAGGCGCGGAAAACGTAGGGGTGAACCTGACCGGACTCGGTAACGGTCACCTTCGGGTTGGTCGCAGTGCTGGCGACGAGAGGCACCTTGGCCTCGTCCATGATCGGCGCGACGGGAATGGCCTCTCCCGAACCCTGGGCGCCGACGATGGCCACGACCTTGTCCTGGCTGACGAGACGCTTGGCGACGTTGACGGCTTCGGTGGAGTCGCCCTTGTCGTCGTAGGGAACGATCTCGAGCTTGTACTGCTTGTTCCCGATGGTTATTCCGCCTTGAGCGTTATAATCGGCTGCCATCATCTGGACGGTGTTGAGCTCAGCCTGACCCCATAGAGCGCTATCGCCGGTTTCCGGGCCGAACCAGCCGATTTTGATGGTGTTGGACTTCTGGGCGCCGGCGCAACCTACGAGCGCCAGAGCCGCGACGAGAACACCGATGAGCATTGCTCGCATAGAAAACCCTCCTTCTTGCGAGTGAACGATTTCCAAGCAGTATACTTGAGGGTGCCTCGATCCGCAACTAAGAAAAGGTTTTGGCCCCCGGTTTTCGTCCGACCGGATCGAATCGCTCAGGGAAGCGTCGCGAAGTCGACATAGGCCGGGAAGGAGAGATCCGCATCGGTCGCCGCATCGGCGAAAAACAGCGCGAACCTATCCTCGAGCGCCGCGGCGAACCGCCGAAGCTCGGCGTCGTCGCTCGGGAGCTCCACCAGAAGCTCGTAACGATCGGCCGCGAAGGCGATGACCACCGCTCCGGTCGCATCGCGCTTCGATGTGTAGATGGCGTATCTTCCCATAGTACCTCGGATCCAATCCGTTCCGAAATAGAGCGGCTCCCGAGTGTACCAGATTCGGAGCTGCAGAACGCGTTCGGCCGGAGCGCCGCCGGACGAACCCTGCACCGCCGGCTCCGCGGTTCCGGATACCAGAGAATATTCGCCTTCCAGGCCGGGAAGCGCGTTCGGAGCGAAGAAGGGCAGCCCGTGAAAAACCAGCGGACCGCGGATGAGCATCGCGCGGCCGGGTTCGGTCCGGACCGCCGAACCCGCACTTTCGGAGACCTGATGCGACGCGTTTTTTCCTGCGCTCGAAGCAAGGGAGGAAGGCTCCATCCGGCCGCAGCTACAGGCGCCGACCGCGACGAGACCGGCGGTCAGGAGCGCCACGACGATACGCATCGAGTATCCACCTTTGTAATATGATTATAGTTCGGCGGGATGAGCGGCCACAAGATCGGCGGGACACGCTCGATTTCGTGCAGATCCGCCGATCATGGGTTACAATGAGAGCAGCATGGAAATGATCCCTCTACGCAACCCCTTCGCGGGCGCAGCGTGTTTTCTGGTCAAAGAGACCGATTCGACTATGCGCGACGCCCTCGGTCTGGCCCGCATGGGCTTCCCGGCGGGAAGTCTCGTCGCCGCCGATTTCCAGACGGCGGGGCGCGGACGCTTCGGCGACCGACGCTGGGAATCGGAACCGGGCGCCAATCTTCTGTTCACGCTCCGCTTGGCTCCCGAGGCGGCGGCGATTCCGGCCGTCCCCCTGCGCGTGGGCGCCGTCCTGTGCCGGACCGTGGTGCTCTATTCCATCCGAAAGGGCATCGTCCTCAAGGCCCGACCGTTCCTGAAGTGGCCCAATGATCTTCTGATCCGGGACCGAAAGGCTGCGGGAGTCCTCTGCGAATCCAAACCCGAGGGAGAAGAAGCGGGTCTCTACGTGGGGATAGGCGTCAACTGCAACCAGACTGCCTTCCCGGCCCCGATCGCGACCGCAAGCACGTCACTCGCCGCCGAACTCGGCGCGCCCGTCGATCGCTGGCTCTTTCTGGAGCTCTTCCTGGATCAGCTGGCCGGGGAGCTCGCCGGTGACTCCTGGAAGGCCGAGGTCGAGGATCGGTTGTGGCGTCGAGGCAGGCCGGTGCGCTTCCTCCCCGCCCTGCCCGCGCCGGACGGAGTCGTAGAAGGTCTGCTCGAAGGCGTCGACGACGAGGGTTCGCTCCTTCTGACTCTGCCGGGAGAAGGCCGGGCCCGGGCCTTTCCGTCGGGCGAACTTCTCGCCTGGAGCGGAGCGAGTTGACCGAGTCGACGCCTTCTTATACTGTGTCGACATGAACAGTTCGGGTTCGGATCGGCGAGACCCGCGAAGCCCTCCCCGGGCTCAGGAGGGGGAGGGCATTTTCCAGCGCATCCTCGCCATTTTCGTGGGCATGAGCGATCCCGAAAGCGACAAGAAGAAGCTGCTTCGCGCCATAGGCAAGGATCTCGCCCGTTCGCGCTACAAATTCTACCGGCCCAAAGGACAGGAAGCCCTTCCCGGATTGGCCAAGTTTTTCTACGAAATATACAAGATCGTGGCGCCGGCCCAGGTCCTGCTCGGAAACGCGCAGGCTTCCGGGGCGTTGCGGGCCTTCGTGATCGAAAGCTTCCTGACCGAAGAGCAGCGTGCGCTGACCGAACGTCTCACCGAGGCGGGCGTCATCGAAAAGGCGAAGACGATGGGACTCAAAGAGCTGCAGGAAGAGGTCAAGAGCGACATGACCTCCCTGTTCTCGGTCTTCGACGGCGAGATGAGCCGCCAAGTCGACGGAGCCTACAACACGCTTCTCGCCTTCATCAACTTCATCAATTTCGATTTTTATTTCATGCTCAAGAAGTTCGACTCTTCCCTCCCCGAGCGCAATTTTTCCTACCACCCGAAGTTCGAGGCCATCAACGCCGACTACGTCGTGGAAGACATTCAGGATTTCCTGGAAGTGTTCTCGGCCTTGGATTTTCAGACCGATTGGAAGCGGATTTTCGGCGCCTTCCGCGAATACCGGAAGGCGGAGGTCGTGCAGTACGAGGCATGGGCGAAGTTTGTGCCCGCTGCGGCGGACTTGCGCAAGAGCCAGGTGCTCGAACAGATCGCACGGCACGCCAAGAAGGACCCGACATGGGCCCCCCAGCCGCGGTATCCCGGCGAGCGCATCGTCGAGCCCTTCATGCAGAAGCTCAGCACCCAGGTCGGGACCCTGATCCAACGGATCATACAGGAACGGCGCAACTCGAAGATCGAGGAGATCGCCAAGCAGATATTCGGAACTTCGGTAGTCCTGCGCATGAAAAATTATACCGAAAAAGCCAACGTCGTCTTCGCGAAAAAAATGCTCGGCGGTTATACCCAGGCGCCCGCGATGAACTACCTCAAGGCCTATCTCATGGATTTCTTCAAGAAGGATATCCGCGAGCTGGTCGATCTCCTCATAATCCGCGGCCAATGGACCACGGCGATACAGTCGCAGCAGCTCAGCGACGCGTACCACTCGATCATGGAAGTGTCGGACCGCATAATCGAGTTCGACGATTCCCTCGCGGACGACAGCGAGATGGGCACCAAGCTGCGTTCGGCCCTCGCAAAGGCCGAGCGCGACAAGGACGCGCTCAAGTACCTCCGACAGCTGCTCAAGGACACGAACGAGAAGGCCACTTCCATGATCGCCAAGGTCGCCGTCAATCTCATAGTCGTCGGCAGGCTCGTCAAGGCCCTCGTGGAGGACCTGGCCCGTCCCCACCATGAGCTTCTGCTCAACTGGAAGGAAGTCGAGAGCCAAAGCCCTCAGCCGCTCAAGGAGCGCCTCGTCGATATCTACAAAAAAATCTACTATATGGTGCAGCTTCTGCAGTTCTTCGTCAAACAGCAGGAATAAAGCCGGTCAAACGCGGAACCTCTCGAACCTGGAGCCCAGCCGCGCGGGCACGCGGCAGCGCAGCAGGGTCGCTTCCCCGTCGTGCCTCTCCTCCAGGATCGTCGCTTCGCGGTGGAGCAGGGCGACGAACGCGTACTCGCCGTCGGGCACGCGCAGCTCTATCGCGGGGTCCGACTCGGTCAACCGGTTTTCTATCAGAGACAGGAGCTCGTCCAGTCCCTCGCCGGTCTTGGCCGAGGTCAGGACGGCCTCGGGGTGCCGTGAACGCCACGCCTCCAGAAAAGGCTCATTCCGGACGAGGTCTATCTTGTTGAGCACGAGGACGCGAGGGGCTTCGCCCGCGCCTATTTCGCGCAGGACCCGCTCGGTCGTCTCCCTGTGCTTTTCCGCTTCGGGGTCGGAGGCATCGGCGACATGGACGAGCAATTCGGCCCCTGCGGCCTCCTCGAGCGTGGCCTTGAAGGCTTCCACCAGACCGTGCGGAAGATTGCGTACGAAGCCGACTGTATCGGTCACGAGGAGCCCTCCCCCTTTCTTGAAGGCTATGCGCCGCGTCGTCGGATCGAGAGTCGCGAAGAGTTTGTCTTCGACGTGAACGCTCGCGCGCGTGAGGGCGTTGAGGAGGCTCGACTTGCCGGCGTTGGTGTAGCCCACTATGGCCGCCCGGGGAAGGGACACCCGTTCGCGCCGCCTGCGCTGGACCTCGCGCGAAAGGCGGACACTCTTGAGCTCTTCCTTGATTTCGTGGATGCGCCGTTCGATTTCGCGGCGGTCGAGCTCGAGCTTCTGCTCGCCCGAGCCCTTCGTACCGTAGCGGCCGCCGCGCTGCCGGGACAGGGCGTCGTACGAGTGGGCGAGACGCGGCAGCGAGTATTCGAGCTGCGCGAGTTCGACCTGCAGCGAGGCTTCGCGCGTATGAGCCCTGGAGGCGAAGATGCGGATGATGAGCTCCGAACGATCGTAGACCTTGAGGTCGGCCAGCTTTTCCCAGTTGCGCTGCTGCACCGGAGACAAGGGGTGGTCGAACAGAATCGAGTCGGCCTCGGAGGCCTTGGCCGCAGCCACGAGTTCGTCGGCCTTGCCCGAGCCGATGAAGAGCGCGGCGTTGCTCTCCCGGACGCGGACGAGCGCGCGACCCACGACCTCGGAGCCCAGACTGACCGCGAGCGCGCCAAGCTCGTCGAGGAGACTCTCCGCCTCCTCTTTGAGTATTTTGTCGTTTTGGATGCCGACGAGAAAGCTCCGTTCGGGACGGATGAACATGTCGTGAAGTTCGGCCATGCGGCGAGGATAGCGGATTTGTCCGCCAGTATATAGAGGATCATTCGCCGTGCGGGCGAAACGTCGACCTCCAGTTCCTCAAAGAGTTCGCAATCCGAGGACTGTCGGTCGGCGAAGTCTGACGCAACGGTCGCCCGCGCGGAGGCGAGGGCCTCCGGGCTTCAGTCCGGCCGGAAAGACAATCCTTCGACCGCGCAGATTCGCTTGGCCAAGTTCCGCCCCTCGATGCCGCAGGGCGGGAGGCCGCCCCCCGGATTCAGCCATTGTCCGACCATGTAGAAGTTGCCCAAGCCCGGCAGCGTCTTCGACAACTTCCTGCCGAACCAGGCTCCCGTGGGCAGCCAGCCCTCGTAGCTGCCGTGCCGATTGCTCGTGAAGGCGATGAAACTGTAGGGGGTCGCGACGTCGATCGTCTCGACGGATGTTGCGAGCCCCGGAAGGAAGACCTCCAGCGCGGCGATCACCTTCCTCGCGGTTTTCCGCTTCTCCTCCTCGTATGCCGGGCGGTCGCGCTCCCTGAGATCGGTCCAGTAGCCGTCGTTGTAGGTTTCCAGCATCACGGTGGCCGCGGTCTTTCCTGCAGGAGCCATCGCGGGGTCGAAGGAGAAAATGCAAATGCCGATCCGCTCGATTGCGAGACCGCCGCTTTCGAGAAGGAGAGGCTCGGGCAGGGTAAAGGTCTGCATATGCGGCACGGAGCTCCAATCCCGGTCGAGCCCCAGGCCGATGTAGATGAGAGAGGGATAGGGGCGAAGAGTAGCATCCGCCTTTCCGCGGCGGGCCTTCCCGGTGGGATTCGAGGGAAGGGGGGCGGAGAGGGGGGCGGCGAGCTCGGGGTGTGCATAGCGTCCACCCAGCAGGCGTGCGAGGCAGTCCTGCGCGTCGGCGGCCGAGATCACGTAGTCTCCCCGTGCCTCGCCCCAGGAGCCGCGAAGGCCGACGGCCTTCCCTTCCTCCACGATGATTCCGTCGACCTTCGAGCCGTACCTGATCTTCCCGCCGAGCGAGAGATACCCGGCCTCGATGGCTCTGGCAAAGGCGAGCGAGCCGCCGAGGGGATAGCCGGCGGACTTCTTGGCCATGAAACCCAGCATCAGGAAAAGACCCGCCGCAGGGAAGTCTCCCATCGCCTCGCCGAAGAGACCTCGGAAGCCTTCCTTGAGTTTCTCGCTGCGGAGAGGAGAGAGGAATTCCGATACCGGGCGCTTCATCCATCCGAGGAGCGGCAGGGCGCTCGGCAGCCGCGCGAGGAGGGCCAGACGGGCGCCGAGAGGCATCTTGTCCATCGCGGCGGGCATGTCGAGGCGGCTCACCCGCCGCACCTGCGCGGCGAGAGCGCGAGCCACGGCGCCGTCCTCGGGACCGAGACGCAGCATCTCGGCCTCGAGTCGGGAGGGATCCGTGTAGACTGCGAAGCTGTCGCCGTCGGATAGGCGGACGCTGGCGTACATGTCCCATTCCAGATAGCGAAGATCGCCGGCGCCGAGCTCTTTCCAAATTTCGTGGAGATTGCTGGTTTTCCCCGAGCCCATGAGCCAGTGAATGCAACCGTCGAACGTGTAGCCGTCCCGCTTCCACGCGGTGCAGAGCCCGCCCGGCAGGGTGTGCGACTCAAAAATTACCGTTTCGAATCGATTGCGCTGCAGGTAGGACGCCGCGGAAAGACCGGCTATACCCGCGCCGATGACGAGAACCTTCTTGCCCATATTCGCTCCCTCTCCGCGTCCCCGAAGGCGGCGGCGGACTAGAGAATATTCCGGCCCGCATGCGCGGCGCCGGCGCTCCGGGGGGGGTCAGCGCAGCCGCTCTCGCTTCCGGGGGTCGATGCGGAGGCGGCGATATTCGACCAGGGTCAGCCATATCATGGCCGCGTCGAACATGGAAAGAAGGACCAGGAAGAACGAATGCGTGCCCGTCCACCTCAGGAACTGGTACCCGATGAAGAGACAGAGCACGAGCGCCACCGCGGGATAGGCCCAGAGTTTTCGGCGCCACAGCAGGAGCACGAGAACGAGATTGACGAGCCCGTGGCTGAGCAGGTAGAAGACACCGAATCGCTGCGCGCTCACGGAATAATGCTCGCTCGCCTTCAGCATCCAGGTGACCACCGCATCCCTCGGATCTTCCGAAAGTTCGTTTTGCGTGAAGAACCGCACGAGGCGCGAAAGCGACTCGGGCTTCATGAACCAGAGCAACACGGCTCCGACGACCTCGAGCAAGGCGTGGACGCCCTTGAGCAGAATGCTCAACTCGAAGCCTTCGTGGAGAATGACGGCATTGCGCCGATGCGGATCGCCGGCGCGCCCATCGCGCCGCGGCGCCGGGGGTAGCCTCACCGGGCCACTCTCCGGTACATGCTCTTGCCCGCGACGACCGTCTCTTCTACCACCGTGTCTTTGATGCGTTCGGGGGGTATCTCCGTAATATCCTGCGACAGGACGACGAAATCCGCGAACATTCCGGCGCGCAGGGCGCCCTTGCGCTCCTCCATGAACTCCGCGTAGGCGCTGCCGATCGTATAGCAGCGCAGAGCATCGAGGGCGGTGATGCGCTCCGGCCCCGGACGGTTCGCGGTCATGTGTATCGAAAGAATCGGATCGCAGGTCGCCTCGCCCGGGATATCGGAGCCGAAGGAGAGCGAAACGCCGGCGTCCAGCATGGAACGGTAGGGATAGGCGCGGCGGGCACGTTCGGAGCCGAGGAGCCGCTCGTCCTTTTCGGGACTGCCGAGCGCCGAGGGTTGCGCGGACACCAGCAGATGGAGGTCGCGAAGCCGGGGGATGTCGGCCGGCCTGACGAGCTGGGCATGCTCGATTCGGATCCGAAGCCGATCGAGCGCTGGATGGCGATCGCGCACCTTCTCGAAGGCGTCGAGGAAGATTGCGATGCCTCGGTCGCCGATGATATGGAAGGCCCCTTGAAGGCGGTGCCGCGCGAGATATTCGAGCTCCGCCGTCGGTGCGGCGGGGTCGGAGCAGAGGCCGCCGCTCGGGTCGTCGACGTAGGGCTCGGAAAGGCAGGCCGTGTGCGTGGAAAAGGCCCCGTCGAGGAAGTACTTCACGGGGCCGGGCCTGACCCAGTCGCGGTCGAAACCGCCAAGAGCCCCTATGGTGCGCATGGCCGGAGTCGTCCAGGCCCTGCGCCCGAGCGACCAGGTCGAGAATCGCGCGGTCAACTCCCCGTTCCGTCGCAGCTTAGCCATGCTGAAGAGCTGGGGATAGAACCAGCTGTTGTCCTGGACCGAGGTGATGCCGTAACGACGAAAAGTTTCGAGCGCGATTTTCAGCCGCCTATCGCGCATCGCGGCGTCGAAGAAAATCGCCCGGAAGCGCTTGCGGCTGAGGCCGGTGTCGCCGAGGTCCCTAACGATGCCCGTCGGCTCCCCGTCGGGATCGCGCAGGACCTGACCGCGGGGAGGGTCGGGCCGCTCGCGCGCTATGCCGATGGCGCGCAGGGAGGCGCTGTTGAGCCACTGCGCGTGGCCGGAAAACTGGCTCAGGACCACGGGATTGCGGGGGAAGGCCTCGTCGAGGAGTTCCTTGCGCGGATTGGGGCAGGCAGGGTAGTCCCAGTTGTAGGCCATGAGTATGCGTCCCGGAGGAGCGTCCGCGAAACGTTCGCGCAGAAGCTCGACGATATGCGACGCATCCAAACCTCCGAGGTCGGGGGCCAGGCTGTGATCGCCGAGGATGACGGCGTGGACGTGGTTGTCGTTGAAGCCGGGCACGACGGCCGCGCCGTCGAGATCGCGGACGAGAGCCCCGGACCCCGCCCTGTCCGCAGCCTCGCGCAGCTCGCCGACATACTCGATCTTGTCGTCCTTGACGACCAAGGCGGCGGCGCGAGGACACGCGTTGTCCAGAGTCACGAAGCGGCCGTTTTTCCACAGGGTCGATGCCATTGTGTAGCTAAACTACTGTCCCGCGAAGGTCAGGTCAATCGAGCCAGCCTGAATCGCGGGAGCGGGTTCTCCTCCCCGAGCGCCGATCGGTCGACCTATCGTCCGAATCGGAGCGGAGACTTCCTCTTTTCAACGATCTCCCGGCATGCTAAACTTGATATTCGAATGCCGCCTTCGCGGCCGGCGCAGTTTCCGACGAAAGGAGGGAGCCCCTTGGATCCATCACCCTGCGACAGCGCAAATCCAATGGACGATCCCGGAGATTCTCCGCGTACGAGTGCGGACGAGCATCCTGAACCTTCTTTCGCCGCTCAGATGCCCCGTAGAGCCTGATCGCTCCCGCCCGGGGCCGGCAAAAGAAAGCTCCCGATTCCCGTCCGCCTTCGCCGATACCAGATCGATGGAGGCAGTGTATGCCGATCTTTCCGCGACTTCTCACCTCCGCTATCCCGCGCGTCGTTCCGGCCTCAGGCAAAATGGACCCAGCCAACGAAAGACGTCTCCGTGACGCATGCAAAGCCGATGTCGAAGCCGCCATGGCGCTCGGCGAGTCCGGCGCGGCCGGACTCGCGGTGGACGAAGCCCTCGAACGACAAAAAGTCTACGGTCCCAACGTCCTCGCGGGCGAGAAGCGACGAGGCTTCATCCTCGAAATTCTCTCACGCTTCAAGGACCCCCTGGTCGTCATTCTCCTCCTGATCTGCGCCTTCTCGTACGGCACCGGCGACATGGTGTCGGGGAGCATAGTCCTCGGCATGCTCTTCATCAGCGTTTTCCTTTCCTACTTCCAGGAGCGCCGATCGAGCGACGCGGCCGAGAAGCTCAAGATGATGGTGCAGGCGAGCTCGGTGGTCATTCGGGAAGGCAAAGAGGCCGAGATACCCATAAGCGAGGTCGTGCCCGGCGACATAGTGCTGCTCGCCGCCGGTTCGATCATCCCGGCCGACCTGCGCCTGCTTTCCACCAAGGATTTCTTCGTCACGCAGGCGGCCCTGACCGGCGAGTCCATGCCGGTCGAGAAGTTCCCCGCGCCCGATGCGGGCAGCACGGGCATTTTCGGCCTGAGCTCGGCCTGTTTCCAGGGTTCCACCGTCCTCTCCGGCTCGGCGCGCGGCCTCGTCGTCAACACCGGGATGCGCACTTTCCTCGGCTCGGTGGCGGCCGACATAGCCGGGCCCAAGGGCTTGACCGACTTCGACAAGGGAGTGAAATCCTTTGTCCTTCTCATGGTCAAGTTCATGCTGGTCATGATCTCGATCATCTTCCTCGTCCAGGGACTCCTCAAACACAACTGGCTCGAAGCCTTGCTCTTCGGCCTGTCGGTGGCCGTCGGTCTCACGCCGGAGATGCTGCCCATGATAGTCACCGTCTGCCTCTCCAAGGGCGCCGTCTTCATGTCGCGCAAAAAGGTGATCGTCAAGAAGCTCAAGGCGATACAGAACCTCGGTGCCGTCAACGTACTCTGCACGGATAAGACCGGAACGATCACTCAGGACAAGGTCGTGCTCGAAAAGCACGTCGACGTCACGAACAGGACGAGCGAGGATGTCCTGCGCTATGCATGGATGAACTCCTACTATCAGACCGGCCTGCGCAATCTCCTCGACAACTCCATTTTGTCCAACGAGGACCTCGACGTCGAACGCAGCCTGCGCAAAGTCGACGAGATACCTTTCGATTTCAACCGAAAGCGCATGTCGGTGATCGTCGACTACGAGGGCGACCACGTTCTCATCTGCAAAGGCTCGGTCGAGGCCATCTTCGATGCCTGCGACAAGTACCAGATCGACGAAGACATCTTCCCCCTCATCGAGATCGTCAAGCAGGACATCCTCGAGGAATACGCGAGGCTCTCATCCCAGGGCTACCGCGTGCTCGCGATAGCCTACCGCGAGTATTCCTCGGCCAAAGAGAACTTCGCCGCCGCGGACGAGATCGGGCTCACGATGCTCGGCTACCTCGCTTTCTTCGATCCGCCCAAAGACTCGACCGAGAAGGCCATAGCCTCCCTCGCAGAGCACGGTGTCAGAGTGAAGGTCCTGACCGGCGACAACGAGCTGGTCACGGCCAAGGTCTGCGAGGACGTGGGATTCAAGGCCGAAAAGGTCATCACCGGAAGGGAGCTCGACGCTCTGTCGCCGGAAGCCTTCGCCGCGGCTGTCGAGTCGCACGACGTATTCGCGCGGCTCACCCCCGCGCACAAGGAGCAGATCGTCCGGACGCTCCGCTTCGACGGACACGTCGTCGGCTTCATGGGCGACGGCATCAACGACGCGGCCGCGATGCGCGCCGCCGACGTGGGCATATCGGTGGATACGGCCGTGGACGTCGCCAAGGAGTCGGCGGACATCATCCTCCTCGAAAAGAACCTCCTCGTCCTGGAGGACGGCATAGTCGAGGGTCGAAGGGTTTTCAACAACATCATCAAGTACATAAAGATGGGCGCGAGCTCCAACTTCGGGAACATGTTCTCCATGCTCGGCAGCTCGATCATCCTTCCCTTCCTGCCGATGACGCCGGTGCAGATTTTGCTCAACAACCTGCTCTACGACATGTCGCAGACGGCCATTCCCCTCGACAATGTGGACGTCGAATTGCTCGAACGGCCGCAAAGCATGGATATTTCCTTCATCAGACGCTTCATGGTGTACATCGGGCCCATCTCGTCGATCTTCGACTACGCCACCTTCGGCCTCATGTGGTGGTTCTTCGGCTGTTCGGGATTCGTCGCGCCCGGAGCCACGGAGGCGGCCAAGGTCCACTTCGAAGCCCTCTTCCATACGGGATGGTTCGTAGAGTCTCTCCTCACCCAGACCTTGATCGTCCACATCATTCGCACGAACCGTATTCCCTTCATCCAGAGCCGGGCGAGCCTGGCCATGGTGAGCACGACGATGCTCATCATGGCGGTCGGCATCGTGCTTCCCTATACCCCGATCGCTCCTTTCCTGGGCCTCGTACCGCTGCCGCCCATCTTCTGGCTCTGGATCGCCTCTTTTCTCCTCGTCTATTCCATCCTGACCCATATCGTCAAAACCTGGTTTGCCCGCACGCAGACCGGAGCGGTACGTCCCGCATCGGGCGCCGCCACGACCGGAGGTAAGGTACAATGAAAAGTCTGCTCGAGGCTCTCGAGGAGGGCCGGCTGATAGAGCTGCCGGAGTGCGACAAGGAAAAGGCACTCGAGCTTCTCGCGCACCTTATCGAAGCCATTCCCGACATCGGGACGAAAATCGACCTCATGAAGAGCGTGATGGAGCGCGAGGCCCAGTCCAACACGGGCATCGGCCGCGGCGTAGCCTGCCCGCACTGTCGCACCCCGAACGACGGGGAGTTGCTCTGCGCGGTCGGTTGGTCGCCCTGCGGGATCGACTATGGAGCGCCCGACGGCAAGGGAGTGCACCTCCTCGTCATGTACTATGTGCCCGATTCGGAACGCAACGCCTATCTCAAGGAAATATCGGGGCTCGCCAAGGCCATCTCGGCCGGCGATACGATCGAGTCCGTGTCGAGTCTCCCGGACATCCATACCGTGCGCGAGAAACTCCTCGACTGGGTCGGACTGGTGGTCAACGAGACGATGCCCGAATCCAAGGCCCGGATGATCAAGCTCGAGGCCAGGCAGGCGATCGCCGCCGTCCAGACGGCTGCGGCTCCGCCCATGGTCGTCGCCTCGGGGGCCCACTTCCTGCCCTTCAGGCTCGTAACCTGGCCCGCGGGCGCGGTCGCGCTCTGCAACGATCCGACTCTGGCAGATAGCCTGGAGCGCATGGCGGACCTGGGATCGCGCATCGCACTCTCACGGGAGTTCGACCTGCCCGACTACCGGATCGCCGTGCTTTCCGAGTCCATCTTCGCGGGCAACCGCAAGGAGTACGAGGCGGTGGCGATTCGGCTGGGCTGAAGCGCGGCCGAATCGCCCCGAGATCCCGGCGGACCGGGGCCTATTTCCAGGCCCTCGTCACATAGGCGTAGAGGTCCCGGGCCTGCGCCACGCTCAGGGCGGAGGCGGGGAACGGCGGCATGCTTCCCCGCGAACCGTCGGGCATGGTGGGCTTGCGGATGAAGGCGACGAAGTCGTTCAGGCTGGCGAGTTTCCCGGAACCGCGGATGGGTCGCGAGGCGACGATGACGTTTCCGCCGTTGACATGGCAGCCTTCGCAGTTGTTCGCGAACAATTCCCTGCCGGCCGTCGCGTTGCCCGGTACGTCGCTCGCATCGGCAGGAACGGACCGAGCCGGAGCCGCGACGGAGATGACGGCCGGAGCGGCCGCGACCTCGGCCGTTCTCGTGCCTCGTCCGTAGATGATCCCGGCGCCGAAGTATCCCAATCCGACCACGGTGAGCAAGCTGAGCGCATAGATGATCATCATCCAGCCGTTGTGGGGCTTGGCCCGGCCGCCCAGGACGATCCCGACCACTAGAAGAACGATAAGCACGGCGGCCAGGACCATCTTCACCTTTATGGCTGTCATGGGGACGCCGTGGTAGAAGTGGATCCAATCGAAGACGCCGAAAAGTATGGTGGGAAAGACGAATATGAGAGCCAGGATCGACACGTACCGTGCGGTCAGCACGAGTTGCCTGCGCTTGAAAATGACCGCGACCGCGAAGAAGACAAAGGCTCCTATGACCAGCCCGATCGGTATATGCGTCATCGGCGGGTGGATAGGGTCGGTGAATCCCAGGGCGTTCAGCAACCTATAGAGCGAATTGATCACGGTCGGCCTCCTTGGCGCTCGGGTCAATTTCAGATTACCTGCAATCGATTCCCCTGTCAAATCGGAGCCGGGGCCGGGAAATCGGCCACAGAGGCACGGAGGGAAGAGAATGGAGAAAAAGCCGTTCGGCATCGAGGGGAATTGCGGCCTCGCATTTCCCTCTCTTCGATCCCCACTCTCCCTCTAAACTCCGTGTCTCCGTGGCCATTTCTCTCATTTCCCTGCGCATCCGCGGCTAGTCTTGTGGTTGACCGTTCGACGTTTCTAATGCTTTTCGGCTTCGATGCGTTTCTTGATCCAGCGCCAGGCGGCGCCGCAGCCCAGGACAATTCCGGCGACCAGAAAGACGATCATGAGGGCGGGACCGGTTCCGAACAGAGAGTCCATCCAGCGCCCGAGAACGATGCCGAGGAGTATCGGTATGGCGACGCTCCAGCCGACGATCCCCAAGGTGCCCAGCCAGGCCAGGGCCGCCTTTCTGTCCGCGAGCTCCTTTCGGCGTCCGATTTCCTTGCGGCGGGCCTCGGAATCCTTGTCGTCGCGGGGCTTCTGTGCGCTCATTTTCCCACCTGCGAGGCGGCGGCGCGGGCGCGAAACTGTGTCGGCGAAAGCGCCGTGTGCTGCTTGAAAATCCTATTGAAGGCCGACTTCGAATTGAACCCGCATTCGAGCGCCATGTCGAGTACGCTCTCCCCCGATCTGCGCGGGTCGGCGAGGCAGCACTTTACGTCCTCGACGCGCAGGCGATTCACGTAATCGTAGAATCTCGTGCCGAGCCTCTGATTGAGCAGCTGCGACAGGTGGTGAGGCGAGGCATGGAGCAGCGCGGCGAGCTTGGGAAGGGTCAGGTCGGGATCCGAGTACGGCCTCTTGGATCGCACGGCCCGGTCGAGCCGATCGAGGAGCAGATCGCCTTCCTCCTCCGATATGCCGGATTTCTCGTACTTGCGCCTGAGTTCCCCCGGAGGCTCCGCACGAAGCACGGGTTTGGCGACGAGGAATACGTCGGGTTCGTGAAAGGCCTTGTAGCCGATATAGTAGGCCGAAAATACGGCAGCGAGCGGGGCGAAGAGGTACATGAGCCTATAGGTTATGACCAGGAAAAACAGCACGTAGGATACCGTGCCCGCCGCGAGCGCGAGGGCGAAGGCGATGATCACATTTCGCATCCACGAAAGAGTGATCGAATCGATCGAAGAGTACGTATCCCTGATCATGATCTCGTAGCGCCGAACCTTGAACCAGATCACGCCCAGGTAAATCCAGAGCTGGAGCTCGAAAGCTATCTCGTACCAGAATCTGTCGAAGTACTCCGCGGCCGTGTAATTGCCGTTATGCAGCCAGACTTCCACGAAGAGCATCTTGAAGACCCGATCTTCCAGATAGAAGGGGAGGCAAAGCGGCATGAGAAGCACGGCGCCGCCGAGGTGGAGCGGCAGACTTTTCCGCATGACTGCGGAGGGGCTCACGAGAGTCTGGACGTAGAGGAAGAGCACGGGCCCCATGAGGAGCCGAAAGGCGGGCTCCAGCCCGATCAGGAAAGGCACATTGCGATAGAGGCCGGTACGGTAGAGGATTCCGTTCATCGTCGCAAGGGGGAGTACGAGGAAAAACATCGCGAGAATGTGATTGGCCCTGCGATTGCCGCGGTCCGCCCGCCAGAACACGAGTGCCAGAAAAAGGCATTGCGCGGAACCGAGAATGAGGACCAGGGAGAGAAAATCGACGCTCGCTTGCATTCACTCCTTGTTGCCGCCGCCGGTCATGCCCATCACGATGTATTTCTGGAAGAAGATCGCGATCAAGAGGGGCGGGATCGACGCGATAACGCCTCCCGTGGTGATCATACCATAGTCCACCGAATTTTTGCCGGTGAATTCGGCTATGGCGACCGGGATCGTCTTGGCTGCAAGACTCGAGGTGAATATGAGAGAGAAGAAGAACTCGTCCCAAGAGAGCAGGAAAGCGAGGATGCCGGTGGCGATCAGCCCCGGACGAGCCATCGGCACATAGACATAACGAAGGGTCTGCAGCCGCGTGCAGCCGTCTATGAGGGCCGCTTCCTCGAAGCTTCGCGAGATCGAGCCGAAGTAGTTGCGCATGACCCAGACGATGAATGGAATCGTCATGGAAAGGTAGAGGAAAACCAGCGTGACCTTCCGGTCGAGGAGCCCCAGCGCGCTTACGGCCACGTACAGCGGCAAAACGATCACTATGGGCGGAATCATGTACGTGAACAGGAGGGCGTATAGGAGTTTTTCCTTGAACGCAAAACGCAGGCGGGCAAAGGCGTAGGATGCGAGGGCTCCGACGACTAGGCCCACGGCCGTGACCAGAAGAGCGACGACGAGGCTGTTGAACAGGGCATATTTGAAGGCCCGGGCGATCTCCTCTCCCGCGGGGCCGAAGACGGCCGCATAGCGGTCGAAGCTCAGACGTCCCGGAGGGAAACGCAGCGGCAGGGATATCAGATCCCGACGTTCGGAGAGGCTCGATATGAAAAGCCAGACGAAGGGCGCCATGACGAAAACGAGGAGGAGAAAACCCATCGAGCACTGGAAAACCGCAAAGCGCAGGCGCCGGGCCGATGTGCGATGCGTCGAACCTCGGCGGGCGGCGCCTCGGGCGGCCGAGCCGTGCGTCTCAGTCATTGATGTCCTCCTGCCTGCCCAATCGGAGATAGACGACCGTCAAAGCGAGGACCAGAAAGGCGATCACGTAGGAGATCGTCGCGGCGGCCGAATAGTTCAAATTGTCGAAGCCGCGGAGATATGCGTCGTAGGTGAGAACCTTGGTGCCGTTCGCCGGACCGCCCTTCGTCATGATATAGAAGAGATCGAAGGCCTTGAACTTCTCCATCGAGCGCATTACGACGACGACGAGGAGTGTCGGCACCAGGTGGGGAAAGGTGACGTAGCGGAAGCGTCTGAAGACGCCCGCTCCGTCGATCCGCGCCGCCTCGTAGAGTGACCTGTTGATGAACTGCAGCGCCGCAAGGAAAAAAATCGCCGAATAGGGCGCCATCTTCCAGACATCGGCCAGGATGACCATGTTCATCGCGAGCCAGGGCTGCCCGAGCCATGCATGGTACTCTCTTATCAGGCCAAGCCAGGTCAACAGGGCGTTGAGCACCCCGTAGTCGGGATGGAGTATCCACTTCCAGAGCGCGCCGGAGACGTTGGTCGGAATCGCCCAGGGCAGAATGACGAGCGCCCGCAGGACACCGACCCCCGGAAAGCTTCCCGCCAGGAGGAGGGCGAATAGGAGGCCCAGTCCGGTCTCCAGCACCAGGGACACGAAAGTAAAATAGAGGGTCCGGCCGAGCGACGACCAGAACCAGGAGGCCCCCAGGACCGACGCGTAGTTCGCCAGGCCGGTGAAGCGCCCCTTCGCGGTCGAAAGCAGATTCATATTGAAAAGGGTATATGCGAAAGTGATGAGGAGCGGCACCAAGACGACTATGAAGATCAACAAGGCCGCGGGCGTCAGGAGAAGAAAAGCGAAGCCCTGTTCGCTCAGATCGCCCTCGCTTCCCCTTCCCCGTCCTCCGCCCTCGAGCGGCTTTCGGTGCCTTGAAGTCATGCTGCCTTCTCCGAACGACCAAATTGACCCGCCGCGGCGGGCGGAAAGAGAATGGAGGAGGCTCGCCGAGCGAGCCTCCGGGTTCGGCTTTACTGCTGAGACAGCGATTCGGCCTCGGACTGCGCTTCCTTGAGGGCCTGGTCCGCCGACTTCTTACCGAGCAGCGCCTCCTGGATCTTCACCTGGAGCATCGAGGAGAAGGCACTGTAATAGGGCACCTTGGGCCGGTTGACGATGTAGTCGTACTGCGTCTTGGCCACGGCGACGACATCGGGATTCGACTTCACGACGTCGGGATCGGTGTACAGGCTCCGCCAGATGGGAAGAGAGTTCGCGGGATGGGCCCGCTGGAAGTCCTTGCCGGTCATGTAGAGGATATAGGCCCAGGCCTCGTTCGGGTGTTTGGAACCGGACGCGATCGAAAGCGGCTGCCCCCCGTTGACAGTGGCGCTCTTCACGTTCCCGTTGCCGGGAATCATGGCGATACCCACGTCGCCGACGACCTTGGACTGGCTCGGATCATTGGCGACTCCGTAGGCGTAGGTCCAGTTGAACATGAAGGCGGCGTTGCCGCCCGCGAAGACACCGTTGATGTCGTCCTCGCCGTAGGTGATGGACTTGGGGTTGACGAGGCCGTCTTTGACCGCCTGGACCATCCATTGAAGGGCCTTCCTGTTCGCGGCATCGTCCAGCGTGGGCTTCCCGTCCTTGGCCATGGCGCCGCCGAAAAGGGCCGTGATCGTCGTGAAATCGCAGGTCAGGGTTTCGGCCTGATTCCAGGGCAGCACGATCGGGTATTCCACGATCTTCTTCGCCTTGAGCACCTTGGCCTGAGCGAGCATCTCATCGAGCGAGACGGGCGCATGCCCAAAGCCTGCCTGACCGAGCATCTTCCTGTTGAAATACAGGTAGCGGACGTCGTTGATCCAAGGCATGCCCCAGTATTTGCCGAGGTACTCGCAGGCATCGAGCGCGCCGGGGAATATGTCGGCTTTGTCGGCGGCGGCCAGAGGGGGTATCTCCTTCACGATGCCGCCCACGGCGAACTTGGCGGTGAAGGGACCGTCGGAAAGTACGACATCGTAGCCGCCTGCGGCCGCGGCGGTGAGAATCTTCTGTTCGAGATCCTCGTAGGCGACGAAGGTGAGGTTGACCTGGATATCGGGGTTCTTGTCCATGAAATCTTTGGTTCCGGCGGTGATGTCTTCCTCGCTGAAGCCCGCCTGTTTCATGAACAGGGCATTGAGCACCACTTTGTCGGCTGCCCAGAGCCCGGCACCCATGAGTGCCATCAGGGTGAATACCGCGATAACTTTTCTCGTCATAAGAGAGCCTCCTGGCGCCGTCGTTTCGGATCTCGAGGGGGAAAACCTCCCGTCTCGCCTGCGGGCACCGCCTCTATATCCGCACGGTTTCGGGACGGCGTCGTCTCTCCCGATCGGAAGGGACCGTTCCTGCGACGAAAATGCGAAGTCTGTTCGAGAAATAGCCGATTTCTCGGGCAGACTCCTAGCCCAGGAACTCGTTTCCTATTTTCCGGGCTCTGACAGGATGATCCATATCGACCCCGAGGGCGATGCCCGCCGTGGCCAGCACATTCCAGCCCGCACAGAGCCGGATGTAGGGGGAAAAGTCGCCGTAGGCGGGTATCCGGAACGAAGGGAAACGCGTTTCGCGATCGCTGATGGCGACCAAGGCCGAACCGGCACCTTTGACGAGAACCTCCTCGAACTTCTCCTCCTCCTCCGGGAAAGGCTCCACTGCGATCACGACATCCGATGCATCGAGGACTTCCTCTATTCCATGCACCGCATAGGTACCCTCGAGGAAGTCGGCCTTTCTTCGAATGATTTCGTTCGTCTTCAGCGTGAGCTCCTCGGCGACGCCGTCGTTGCGCCCGGCCCAGAAGACCGTTTTTGCGGCACACAGGGCCGAAACGACCTCGGGCGGAACGGTGGAGTGCAGGGTCCGCTCCATGAGATCCGCCAGCAGGCCGAGGTCCGGAAGTTCGCATCCGTTGCGGAATCGGAAAAGGATGTCGTAAAACAGAGCCTGTTCCACGACGCTTTTCGTCGCCGCCAGCGCCTTTTCGGGCCCGCAGGCGAGGATATACGAGGCGTCCGGCTCGACCGCGAGCGGAGTGCCCGCGTTCGCGACGACCCCTAGGACGCCGGCACTGCCGGTCTCGCGAAGCCGGCGGAGCAGTCGCACGCCTTCCTTGGTTCTCCCCGAGTTGGAGGCGATGAAGACGAAGCATCCGCGCAAGTCGTACTCGAGAGCCTGGGTGGCCGCCTCGGTATACAGTCGGTCTCGGTACCTGTGCCTCCACGCGTCCGCGAGGACCTTCTTGGCGGGGAAGATGCGCGAGGATCCTTCTCCCGAGAGGAGAACGGCATCCCCCACGATGCGATCGGCGAATGAAGTTATTCGCTTTACATCGAGGCTGCGGACATAGTCCGGTACCTCGAGCATTTCACGGACAAGGGCGTAGCGGCTCTGCGATGAATCGGTGGCGTTCATGGTGCTTTCCATGATCGCCCCGGTTTTGGGAAGCCGTCGTCCATCCCGATCGGAAGGGACCATTTTCGCGACAAAAACGACACATCCTCAGGGATTGGGAAGACTCATGAACTCCCGGAACTCGTACTCGATCCTTCCATCGTCCCTGACCTGCATCGAGGCGTGGCTTTTGACGACCATCGACTGGAGGATGCGTTCGGCCTCTTCCAGGCTCAGATCGGAGTCGACGGCGACAAGTGCGGGAGTGACACGGCCGCCATGCTCCTGCGCCACGCGCAGGACGCTTCGTTCGGCCTCGGCGTTCCGTTCGGCCGTCCCCAGTTTCCTGCGTGGCGGAGCTGCCCTCCGTTCCGCGGCCAGACCGCGGAGCCCCGAGACGAAAGGAAGAAAACCGGCGAAGATCGCGACGAAGCCGGCCCAGGCGAACTGCGGATGGAAGACGGCGAGGGCGCCGAAACCCAGGCCGACGGCCAGACCGCCTATCATCCTCTCGAAAGGACTGCGGCGCCTCCCCCTCCATTCGGGATGAGATCCGTCCTCGTCGCCCCGCCTCGATCTCATGGGTTCTCCTTCCAGATTCCATGATAGTATATCGAAAGGTGGACGGCTCCGCACGACCAGGTGACACGACTTCGAATCGTGTGTATACTCTTCATCGAGAGAGAAGTTTGCGACATCGTACGAAGTGCCCTTTCCTGTAGATGACCCTATTTCGAAATTCCTGTGTTTCGGGTCCCGGTGGACCCGACCAAGAAGAGCGATCCGGTTGCCTCCAGCTGCCGTAAAGAACTTACTGCTCCGTTTGTCCAGAGCTCCCTCACCCCTCTCCCCCGGGTCGACCAGGGGAAGGGAACGCTTGTCGTGGACAAGCGCAGTTCGAAGGTCCGGCGCACAGACGCCGGGCGAAGGAAGCCATCATGGGCAAGAAACTTTACGTCGGGAATCTCAGCTACAACACGTACGAGGCCAGTCTCCGGGACCTCTTCCAGGCCTACGGCCAGGTCGCCTCGGTGAAGATCATCACCGACCGCGATTCCGGCAACTCCAAGGGTTTCGGCTTCGTGGAAATGGGCTCGGAAGCCGAGGCCAGCGCCGCGATCACCGGCATGAACGGCCGCGAGGTGGACGGACGCCAGCTCAAGGTCAACGAGGCGATGGACAAGCCCCGTAACGATCGTTACTAAGCCGCGCCGGCGGTAGAATACCGTCGAAAAGCGAGCGCCATTGTCGTGATTCCGATCCCCCGCGAGATGCGTACGCGTTTCGCGGGGGTTTTCGTCTTCCCATGCCGCCCGAGAAGCGACGACATTCGAGCGGCATTCGGGACTCGCCCGCCTTTCCTCGCAATTCTCCCTCACTTGCGGGCCGACTTCCGTCGAGTTAGCATAGCTCGGTGAGCGAAACCTCTTCATGCATTGTCCTCGAGGGCAAGGCCGGTTCGGGCAAAACGAGCTCGCTGCGCGCTCTTGCCGAGGCGGCAGCCGCCGCGGGACACAGGGTCGCGGTCGTGCTTCAGCCCGACTTGGGCCGAAATCCGGACGGCATCGGCCGTGGATTCACCATGGAATACCTATCCGGAAGAGCAAAATCGCTCTCTTCGGAGAGTCTCGCCCTCGCCCGCGAAAGAAAACCCGAGGATGGTCCGGCGACCGGCTCGATCATCCACGGCCGATTCGTCTTCGACGCGAAGACCTTTTCGAAAGCCGAAGCCTTCGTGCACGAGGCCCTGGACGCTCCGGAGCGCCTCGCGCTCCTCGGACTCGACGAAATCGGCAAGCTCGAGCTTTCGCGCCACGAGGGCCTCAGAGACTGCCTCGATCGGGCCATCGCGGCGGCGGCGCTCGATCATGCTCCCGGACTCCTCGTTCTCACGGCTCGCTCCCTCAATGCGCCCGATATTCTCCGACTTCTCCAGGCATCCGACCTGAGGGTCACGGTGCTCCGAGCCGAGGATCGCGAAGCCTTCTTCCGCGCGGCCTTCGCCGCTTTGGCGGGGTGACGCGCGGCGAAGGCCGCGCGACGTCGCCCATCGAAATTTGCAATTCCCCGCCGGGTTCTTGTTGAGTATATTTATCAAAATTAGCTCAAGTGCCGAAACCTGGACGAGGCCCCCTGCCGGACGGGGACTCTCGCCGGGCGATGGCTTTACGGAGGCCCGACATGAGGAATCCCGTTCGCACTCGCTCTTTCGTCCGAATCGCGATTGTATTGATTGCACTTTCGGCTCTCGCCATACCGGAGATATCGCAGGTTCCGCCCAACTCCTACACAGGCACCCTCAAAGCTTCCCTCATGGGAAGTCTCAAGCTGGTCGGCCCGAACGGAGAAACATTGATCGTCACGTTGCCTCCCGATGTGCTTGTTCTGCGGAGCTTCGATGCCTCCGTGAAGGATATACGACCCGGCGACGAGATCGGCGTCGACGCCAAGCGCCTGGACGATGGAAGCCTCAGCTCCGTCGCCATCAACATCTTTTCCGCGGAGCTCTGGAAGCGCGTAAGGAAAGGGCAGTTCCCCATGGAGTCGGGCGATGTGATGACGAACGCGACGGTCGACAAAACCGTGACGAAACTCGAAGGCGGATTCGTAACGCTCGAGCAGGGCGGACAAACCATGCAGATTCAGCTCACCAAGGACGTGAAGGTGCACCGCCTCGTCGACGCCTCCACGGCCGATCTCGTGCCGGGAATGAAGCTCATGATCCGCGGGAGTCCCCAGTCGGACGGCAGCATAGAAGCGGCCATCGTAAGCTACGCGGCTCAATCCTAGAGGGGGAATGCGGCCCTCAGCGCCCCGTACTCATTTCAGCCTTCCGATTTTCTCCTCGACCTCGATCGTGCCCTCGGAATAGAATTTCTCTTCGTCGGGCGCGAGTTCCTTGAGAAGACGGAGGAATTCTCCGGCGTGAACGCGTTCCTCGTCGGCGATATCTTTCAAGACTTCGACGGCGAGGCGGTTGTCGGTGGATTCGGCTAGCTGCGTGTACATCTGAATCGCCTCGTACTCCGCCGCCACCATGAAGCGGATCGATCGGATGAGCTCCTCATTACTGAGCTTCTTATTATCGATCAACCCGGAAAAAGGCGACCCGAACTCCGGCATTGCAAGCCTCCTCGTGCCAGAGACTATACCAACGCTCGGTAGATTTTGATACAGTAGGGTATGGGGTATGTGGACTGAAGGAGGCCCGTATGGTGCGACATGAAAGCGAAATAAAACCGGTCGAGATGAGCGGAGAGGATATTTGCGGAGCGCTGAAACAGATACTCATCGGTCCCAAGGACGGATACGAGGGCTACCTGCGCGTATTCACCTTGTCGCCGGGAGGCCACACGCCCTATCACCACCACGCGTGGTGGCATGCCAACTACATACTGGAGGGCGAAGGCCGCGTCGTGATCGACGGCGCCGAGCACGCGATCAAGGCGGGGTCGGTGGCCTATATTGACGGGGGAAAGCAGCACCGCTTCGAGAATACGGGCAAAGGCAACCTCAAGTTCATCTGCCTCGTGCCGCCCGAAGGGGATAAATACTAGCATTCGGCCCGGCGGCAGCCTCGGAGCGCCGGGATCAGGGTCGGCAGAGATACCAGGCGCTCTGCTTCCCCATCGGGAGAATGCGCACTTCGTTGAAGACGGACCGAAAATCTTCGAGCCCGGTCTTGATGAAATTGAAATAATCCCCGCCTTCGAGCATCTCCACGAGACTCGTGAGCGGCCTTCTGCGCGCCGTGTAATCGTGAAAGAGCACGAGGCCCCGCGACAGACGCCGCACCTCGGCGCACAATGCCAGTCTATCGGGCCGGACAAGGCCGTGGGCGACATAGGCGGCGCTGACGAGATCGAAGGACTTGTCCGGGAAATCGAGCCCCGCAATCGCGTCGCCTATCGAACAGGGGAGACCCCGGATCCTGCCTTGCCGGACCATCGCTTCGGCGACGTCGATGCCGCGCACGTCCCAGCCTTCGCTCTTCAGCGCCTTCGTGAAGGCTCCGGTGCCGCAGCCGATGTCGAGAGCCCTTTTGCCCTGCGGATCGGGCAGGGCCGAACGCCCTACGGTGAAACACCTCGCGTAGTTGCGAATCTGCCCGGCGAAAAACCAGGAATAGGGCCCGGCGATACGATTGAAGAGCCGTGCGTGGCGCTCGTGATGGGTCATGGCCATACCGCAGACTACCTCAGGAGTCCGTTGATGATGAGATCGGTGGCCGCGTCCTCGGTGAGGCCCCGGCTCAGGAGCGTTTCGAGCTGCTTCGAGTCGACCGATCCGATGGCAGCCTCGCGCACATGGATGGTGTCGGCGCCCCGGCCGAAAATTCTCGTCTTCATTTCCACCACTGCGTCCTTTTCGCAGACCGCCTCGTAGTCCAGCTCGATAGCGCCGGCCGCGCCTTTTATGAGCTCGAACTCGGTGGAAAAGCGCGCACCCTCCCTGAGCGTGACCCGGGTCTTGGGTATGATCGTTACGCCGCCGTCGGGGCCGTGGACATGCCGCTCGAGATAGCTCAGCTTCGCCCCCTCCCGAATCTCCAGGTCCGCGTCCATGAGGTGCACGACCTTGACCGCGTTCGGGAAGGTGCAGTGCGCCATGAACTGGGCGCTCGCGCCGCTCTCGATCACGGTGTGCGAGACAATCTTCAGTTCGAGGATATTCAATCGGCGTACCTCTGCGAGCTATTCTGGCGTAGAATGTACCGTTTTTGGGCTGCCGCGAAAACCGCCAGGCTGCCACGCCGCCCTGCGCTAATCCCCGGCGGGGTTCTCCTCGGGCTGCCAGAAACCGCCCTTCCAGTTGAAACGGCCCGTGTCGGGCAGGACCCTGCCCTCCTGGGCGGCCTTCATCACCTGTTTGTACAGCTGCTTGGTCAGCTCGATATGGGAAAAGTCCAGAATGAACTTTCCGATACCCTCTTTCCTGAGGAAGGGAATGCGATCGACGAGAGAGAAGGGCTTGGAAGGCACGACCACGGAGTGGTCCTCGCCGGTCACGAGCTCGTAGGTCCCGCCGTCGCGATCGGTGAAATAGCGGAAGTCGTACTTCCGGCCGAGATCGGCGCGTATGCGGAAGAGGGCGGGATAGGCGAACACGACCGGCATCCACGAGGCGGAAGGCACGGTTTCGGAGAGCTTCTGAAAGTCCTGCTTGGAGATTTCGAGCGGAGGAACTATGAAGCGCGCTCCCTCCTGCAGAAAGAAGGCCGCGGCCCACCGGTTGAAAGCGTAGAGCCAGGGGCCGGAGATGACGGTGAGCTCGTCCTTTTTCGAAGGCGCCGGTTTCCGTTTGGCGGACCGCTCATCGTCGAATGCGTCCCCGCCGGCGGAGCCGCCCGTCGCAGCGGAGCCTGCGCCCGAGAACGATCTGAGCAGCCCCAGGTGCCCGGGGTTGTTGGCCACGAAGATGCGCTGGCCTCGCGAGATCCAGTACTCGAGCTCGCTTACGAGCCAGGACGCGTCGTCCTCGGGGAAGTAGGGGTCGAGCCACAGGACGAGAGAGTCGCGCTTGAAGGGCAGCTCCTTCTCGTGCTCGCGGAGCGCCTGGGCGTTCTTCCGATCGAAGAGAATCATGGCCTTCTGGGGCCGGGCCGCGTTTAAGAGGAAGATATCCGCCACCCGGCTGACGAGGACGTAGAGCCCGTCGGGCAGGGCGGCGAGATCGGCCTTGCTCATCCCCGGGTACTCGGGCTTGGCCGCCAGCTCCCGGCTGGGGAACCTGTGGTAGCGACCCATGTCCTTGGGCAGGACGGGAGCGTATCGCCGCCCCATCGAGGCCGTCTGCACCAGATACACCTGATCGCTCTGGCGGAAGTCCGCGTCGATGCGAACGAGCATCCCGGCGGGCACATCCTTCACGGTGCGCACCTTGCCGGTGAGGCGGCCCGAATCGTCCGAGCGGTGGATGCGGACCGAGTCGCCCTCGGCCAGGCCGTCGTGACTGTCGAGGAGGGCGTAGCGCCCGTCGTCGAGGACGCGGATATCCCGGATCTTGCCCAGGGGAATGCCCGTGCCCCCGCCCTGCTCGGGGTGGAGAAAGCTCGGATCGACCCTTCCGGCGAAGTAGAAGCTGGTCTTGGGGCGGGCGAAGTCGGACTGGAGGATGGCCAGGGACTTGGCGAGCGCCCTTTCTCGGTCGAGTTTCCAGTTGTCGATCATGTGGCGGTAGGCGGAGACGACCGCGCCGACGTACTCGGCGCTCTTCATCCTCCCCTCGATCTTGAAGCTCTCGACCCCGGCCTCCATCAGGTCCGGGACATACTCGATGAGCTGAAAGTCGTCGGGAGAGAAGAAGTAGCCCGACTCGGCGTCCGTGGCGTAGAGGCGGCGGCAGGCCTGGGCGCAGACCCCGCGGTTGGCGCTCTTCCCGCCGAGATAGGAGGAGAAGAGGCAGAGCCCCGAGGCGCTCACGCAGAGGGCCCCGTGAACGAAAACCTCGAGCTCGAGATTCGAGGCCGCGCGGACCGCCCGGATCTCCTCGAGCGAGAGCTCGCGGGCCAGGACTGCCCGTTTGAAGCCCAGACGCGAGAGGAAATTGACCCCCTTGGCCGAGGCCACGTTCATCTGAGTCGAGGCGTGCAGCGCGAGCTTGGGGAAGTGCTCGCGCGCCATTTTGACGACCCCGAAATCCTGGACTATGATGCCGTCCGGACCGACCCGCTCCAGGTACTGGAGAAGCTGCCACATGCGGTCGGCCTCGCGCTGCTCGAAAACCGTATTGACGGTCACGTATACTTTTTTCGCGTTCTTTCTGCAGAGATCCACGGTCGCCTCGAACTGGTTGAAGGCGAAGTTGGCGGAGCGGAGCCGGGCGTTGAAGCTCCGCAGGCCGAGGTAGACCGCGTCCGCCCCCTCGCCTATCGCGGCATTGAGAGCTTCGGGATTGCCCGCGGGAGCGAGAAGTTCGACTGTAGGCATGGGAGCAGAGTATCAGATTTGGGCTATCGTGCTAAGTGAGCGGTTCAGTTTTTCAAATTGTCCCTTCTTCCAGTCCCCGTACGACTACTTGACGAGATCACACGTGGCGAGGCGAACGCCCGGCTGGATTGCCGGTGCCGAGGCCTCGCCGAAGGGGACAAGGCATGAACGCGCACGTGAGTTCGATCCTCCTCGGCGTCAGGGACATGGAAAAGTCCAAGCGGTTCTACATGGAAGAGTCGGACGCGAGCCACGGCCAGCCGGCATCACTGAACACGAAGCGGTGATCGGGATATCGCTTCGATCACTCGGGCGATACACACGCGTATCGAGTATAATCAGGAGGCATGGAACGAATGGGCAATCCGACCATTGCGCCCGACGAGCGCTACACGTATCGCCACTACCGCAGCTGGCCCGAAACCGAGCGCTGGGAGCTCATCGACGGGCATGCCTGGGTCATGACATCGGCTCCGATGACTCGTCATCAGGCGCTCCTCTGGAGGCTCTCTTCGCTCCTCTACATCCATCTGAAAGGGAAGACGGCCATCGCCTACCCGGCGCCCTTCGACGTGCTGCTCCCGCGGGGCGACGAGGAGGACGACGAGGTCGACACGGTCGTCCAGCCGGACGTCTCGGTCTTCCGCGACAGGACGCGGATCACCAAGCGCGGAGCGCGGGGTGCCCCAGATATCGTCATGGAAATACTCTCGCCCTCGACCTCGAAGAAAGACATGAACGAGAAATTCCGCACATACGAGAGAGCCGGCGTCCGCGAATACTGGGTTCTCGACCCCGCGGCGTGGAGCATCTGGATCTACCATCTGAAACCCGAGGGCTCCTACGACGAGGGCGAGCTCAGAGATAGCCTCGGCGACACCTCCCCCATCGCCTCGCGCGTCCTCGAGGGCTTCGTCGTCGAGCCCCGGGAGCTCTTCGCGGATTTGGACTGATCTCGAATCGGGCGGATCCCAGACCCGGTGCAAAGGCGGCCCGAATTCGGTCTTTCGGTCTCTCGATTGAGGAATTGCCTGGAGTCGAGGCATGGCGTAAAATGCCTGCATGAATAAAAAGGCCCTCACCGAGACCGATATCCGCAGCAAGTTCATCACCCCGGCCATCCTCGGTAAGGGCGGCGGGAAATGGGAGCTCCAGACGCAGGTGGCGGAGGAGCGCTACTTCACCAAGGGCCGCGTCATCGTGCGGGGCAAGACCGTGAGGCGGGGCGAGGCCAAGAAGGCCGACTACATCCTGTACTTCAGGCCCAACCTTCCCCTCGCGGTGGTCGAGGCCAAGGATAACAATCATTCAGTGGGCGCGGGGATGCAGCAGGCCCTCGAGTACGCCGAGATCCTCGACCTGCCCTTCGCCTACAGCTCCAACGGCGATGCCTTCCTCGAGCATGACAGGACGGGTGCTTCTCCGGTCGAGCGGGAGCTCGCGCTGGACGAGTTCCCCGGCCCGGAGGAGCTTTGGGCGCGTTACCGCTCCTGGAAAGGCTATGACAAAACCGGGGAGGCCGTGGCTCTCCAGGAATACTACCTCGACCCGGCGGATCGGCCTCCCCGCTACTATCAGCTCATCGCGATCAACCGGACGGTAGACGCGATCGTGCGCGGAGAGAGGCGCATCCTCCTCGTCATGGCCACGGGCACGGGCAAGACCTATACTGCTTTCCAGATCATCTGGCGGCTCTGGAAGGCGGGCGCGGTGAAGCGCGTCCTCTTCCTCGTGGACCGGAACATCCTCGCGAACCAGACGATGATCGGCGACTTCAAGCCCTTCAAGTCGGCCATGGCCAAGCTGAGCTCCCGCAACAACTCCATCGAGAGGCGCGACGGCACGGTGGTGATGCTCGAAAGCGGGATCTCCCAGGACCGCAAGATCGACAAGGCCTACGAGGTCTATCTCTCGCTCTACCAGGCGGTCACGGGCGCCGAGGAGGAGGACGATCTTTTCAGGCAGTTCTCGCCTGACTTCTTCGACCTCGTGGTCGTGGACGAGTGCCACCGCGGGAGCGCGGCCGACGACGCGGCCTGGCGAAGGATACTCGAGTACTTCTCCTCGGCCTCTCAGATCGGCCTCACCGCGACGCCCAAGGAGACGAAGGAGGTCTCCAACTCGGCCTACTTCGGCGATCCCCTCTACACCTATTCCCTCAAACAGGGCATCGAGGACGGCTTCCTCGCGCCCTACAAGGTGGTCCGGATCGGCTTCGACCGCGATCTCGAGTGGCGGCCCGAGAAGGGCAAGCTCGACAAGTACGGCTTCGAGATAGAGGACCGGGTTTACAACGGCAGGGACTACGACCGCAATCTCGTCCTCGAGCGGCGCACGAGTCTCGTCGCCGAGAAGGTGACCGAGTTCCTCAAGATGACCGACCGCTTCTCGAAGACTATAATCTTCTGCGAGAACATCGAGCATGCCGAGCGGATGCGACAGTGCCTCGTGAACGCCAATCCCGACCTTGCGGCGGCGGACAAGCGCTATGTCGTGCGCATCACGGGCGACAACGAAGAGGGGAAGGCCCAGCTCGATAACTTCATCGACCCCGAGTCGCCGTATCCGGTCATCGCCACGACCTCGCGGCTCATGACGACCGGCGTGGACGCGCAGACCTGCTGTCTCATCGTCCTGGACCGCGGAATATCGAGCATGACGGAGTTCAAGCAGATCATCGGCCGCGGCACCCGTATTAACGAGGACTACGGAAAGTTCTATTTCACGATCATGGACTTCAGGGGGGCGACGGCTCTTTTCGCCGATCCCGATTTCGACGGGGAGCCCGTGCGTATCTACGAGCCTAAAGAGGGCGAGCCCGTCGTGCCGCCCGACGAGGACCGGCCCATGGAGGTCCGCGAGACGCCCGATCCCTTTGAGACAGAAGGCCCTGGCGGCGACGGCTCTGGTACGAACGAACAATGTACCGGTGAGGTCGGAAGCGGGTCGCGACAGCGGAAATTCTATGTGGACGACGTCGAGGTGCGCGTGAGCTCCGAGCGGGTGCAGTACCTCGACGCTGCAGGAAAGCTCATCACGGAGTCCCTCAGGGATTACTCGCGGAAGACGGTGCGCGCTTCCTACGCATCGCTCCGCGATTTCCTTGCGGTCTGGAACAAGGCGGCGCAGAAGGAAGCGATCGTCGAGGAGCTAGGGAACCAGGGGCTCTTCCTGGACGAACTCGCCCAGGAGGTGGGACGGGACTACGACGCCTTCGACCTCATCTGCCACATAGCCTACGACCAGAAGCCGCTCACGCGCCGCGAGCGGGCGGCCAACGTGAAGAAGCGAAACGTCTTCGGCCGCTACGGCGAGAAGAGCCGCGCCGTGCTCGACGCCCTCCTCGACAAGTATGCCGACAGTGGCTTCGCGAGTGTCGAATCGCCCGAGATACTGAAGCTCGAGCCCTTGACAGCCTTCGGCACACCGGTTGAAATCATCGGTCTCTTCGGCGGCAGGGAGAACTACCTCGCGGCTGTCCGCGATCTCGAGACGCAGCTCTACAACAAGGTCGGCTAAGCCATGTCCAACGTTTCAGGCACCGTGAAGAGCATTCAGGACATCATGCGCAAGGACGCGGGCACCTACGGGGACGCCCAGCGCCTCGAGCAGCTCGGCTGGATGTTCTTCCTCAAAATTCTCGACGATCGCGAAAAGGAAATCGCGGTCATGCGCAGCGACTACAAGTCGCCCATCCCGAAGAGCCTGCGCTGGTCCTCCTGGGCCTCGAACGAGGAAGGCATCACGGGCGAGACCCTCCTCGATTTCGTGGACGACACGCTCCTGCCCAAGCTCAAGGCCCTCGCGGGCGGCGCGGCCCCCAAGTTCTCCGCCCTCGTGCGCGCGACCTTCGACGACGCCAACAACTACATGAAGAACGGCACCCTCATGCGGCAGGTCGTGAACAAAATAAACGGCATAGACTTCAACGCCTCAACGGACCGTCATCTTTTCGGCGACATCTACGAGCAGATCCTCCGGGACCTCCAGTCGGCCGGGAACGCGGGCGAGTTCTACACGCCCCGCGCCGTGACCCAGTTCATCGTGGATCAGGTGAATCCCCGCCTCGGCGAACAGATCCTCGACCCCGCCTGCGGTACGGGCGGCTTCCTCACCGCGACCATAGACCACCTGCGCGCTCAGGCCAAGACCGAGGCCGACGAGCGTGCAGTCCAGGAATCCTTCCGGGGCATCGAGAAGAAGCACCTGCCCCACGTCCTCTGCGTCACGAACCTCCTCCTCCACGGCATCGACGTTCCGTACAACGCGCGCCACAACAACACCCTCAGCCGCCCCCTGCGTGACTGGGGCCCCAAGGAGCGAGTGGACGTCGTGGTGACGAACCCGCCCTTCGGCGGCATGGAGGAGGATGGGATCGAGTCCAACTTCCCTTCCGAGTTCCGCACTCGCGAGACGGCCGACCTCTTCCTCGTCCTCATCATGAAGATTCTCAAGACCGGCGGTCGCGCGGGCCTCGTCCTCCCCGACGGCACCCTCTTCGGCGAGGGTGTGAAGACCCGCATCAAAGAGGCGCTCCTGCGTGAGTGCGATCTCCACACCATCGTCCGCTTGCCCAACGGCGTCTTCAGCCCCTACACCGGCATACGCACCAACCTCCTCTTTTTCACCAAGGGCAAGCCCACCAAGGAGCTCTGGTACTACGAGCACCCCTACCCCGATGGCGTGAAGTCCTACAACAAGACTAAGCCCATCCGCATCGAGGAGTTCGCGGCCGAAAAGACCTGGTGGAAGAAGCGGGTGGAGAACGAGCACGCCTGGCGCGTCTCCATCGAAGACATCGTGGCCGGCAATTACAACCTGGATCTCAAGAACCCCCACATGAAGGACGACAGCCCCGGCGACGTGGACAAGCTCCTGCCTGAGTACGAGAAGCTCCTCGCTCAGATAGCCGAGACCCGCGCCGAGCTCAAGGGCAAACTGAAGGAAGCCCTCGTATCCGCCGCGAAGGGGAGGGCGGAGAAATGACGCTCGACACCTTTTTCGAGAAGTTCGACGAGTTCGCCGCGGCGCCCAATGCGGTGCAGAAGATGAGGGAGCTCATACTTGAGCTAGCCGTGAGGGGAAAGCTGGTTGAGCAGGATGAGAGAGAAGGCGATGCTGAGGGTTTGTTTGCGAAAATTGAGACTATCGCTAAAAATAAGGGCGCAAAGCAGGTCGACGGTATAAATTCAAAGATAATACCTTGGTTTACTATCCCAAGTAACTGGCGATGGGTTCGTTTAGGACAAATAGGAGAAATAATCGGTGGTGGAACCCCGAAATCCAGTAATGGAGATTATTTTTCAGACGAGGGAATTTCTTGGCTTACCCCTGCGGATTTGAACGGGTACACAGAAAAGATAATTTATCGGGGAAGACGATGTATCACGCAGAAAGGCCTTGAAAATAGCTCAGCTCGAGTACTTCCTGCAGGTTCGGTACTTTTTTCCAGTCGTGCTCCAATCGGATATGTCGTAATTGCAGGAGCTGAAACTGCAACCAATCAGGGATTCAAGTCCTGTGTACCATTCATAATGGAGATGAATGAGTTCATCTACTACTATCTGATTAGCGCAGCGCCACGAATTGACCGGGAAGCACCAGGTACTACCTTTCGAGAAGTTTCGGGCAAACTAGTCAGTATAGTACCATTCCCGCTTCCCCCTCTCGCCGAACAGAAGCGCATCGTGGCCAAGGTGGACGAGCTCATGGCGCTCTGCGACCGGCTCGAGGCCCAAGAGGCGGAGCGGAAGGAGAAGAAGCGGCGCCTTTCGCGGGCGGCGATCGCACGCTTTGCAGAAAAACCGACGGCGGCAAAGCTTGGGCTGATCTTTCATAGATGCTTCAATGTCGATCCTGCAGATTTCAGAGAGGCAATACTGGAACTGGCTGTTCAAGGGACCCTTGTGCCTCAAGGTCCCAATGATGGACTTGCTTTACTAGAATTTAAGAAGATTAAAGAACGAAAAAATGTGCTAGTCAGAGATAGAAAAATTAAAAAAAATGAACCAGGCTTGCACATTGATCCATGTGAACTCGATCACAACATCCCTAGATCGTGGACTTGGGTGCGGTTAATTGATATCTGTGAACTTATTACTGATGGAACACACCAGACACCCAAATACACTGATGAGGGGAGAGTTTTCCTCTCTGCACAAAATGTTAAGCCATTTATGTTTATTCCTGAGAAACATCGGTTTGTTTCGGAAGAGCATTATCAGGGTTATATAAAAAACCGAAAGCCAGAGAGAGGCGATATACTCCTAACTCGTGTTGGCGCTGGAATTGGTGAGGCTGCGACAATAAATAAGGATTTAGATTTTGCTATCTATGTTAGCCTGGGATTGGTTCGCCCCGTTCGAAAATTTGTTTTTTCGGACTATGTTACACTTTGGTTAAATTCTCCTGAGGGAAGAGAGAATAGCAGTAGATATACTTTCGGTAAAGGTGTCTCACAGGGCAATTTAAATCTCTCTCTAATTCGCAATTTTCTTGTTCCTCTTCCACCTCTCGCCGAACAAAAACGTATTGTCGCTAAAGTAGACGAACTGATGACCCTCGTGGACAAGCTGGAAGCTCAACAAGCCCAGACGCACGAGCTGGCCGAGCGGCTCATGGAGGCGGCGGTGGCGGATGTGGTAGAGAGCACTCAGCGGCAAGGGGCCCGACTGGTTTCTCCTCGGAGCAGTGTCGCTAATGAAGAACTGCGCGAGGCTTTTCTGATATCTCGCATCGTGAGTAAAACCGCCGACCCTGAGCATCCACTCGGGCGGTTCAGGCGCACGAAGTTTTCTTACCTCGCGCACCGCAGGGCAAGCGACGATGTGACTAAGCACTACATAAAAAAGGCGGCAGGGCCATACAGTCCCTGGGCAAAATTCGACGGGCCTGAGGACATGGCGAGGGCGCGGGGCTATGTTCGGGATACGAAGGCAGATCCTCTCGAAGGCATGGTCGCAGGAGAGCGCATCGGTGAGGTCGAAGAGCAGGTGACCGATCCCCTCATCGGCGAAGCGGTCGATTGGGTCATGAAAAACTTTCATTTCGAGACGAACGATAGCCTTGAGCTTTTAACGACGGTGGATTTCGCGGCGGTGGGATTACGGAAAGACGGCAAAGCGATATTCCGAGAAGAGGTTAAAAATGTTATTGCGAGTAGCAAGGACTGGACCGCGAAGCTCAAACGGGAGCTCTTTTCGGATGAGAATATAGACAAAGCGCTGAAGAGGATGGCTGGGGTGTTCCCGGAGATGTATGGGAATGCATGAAATGGTGGGAGATCGGGAGGTAGTCAATAATGTCTATCCTTCAAGAAATTTTAGAGTGGTCTAAGAATCTTCCTGATTGGGAGAGCGACGCTCTGCATCGACTTTTCATGAAACAGACGCTTACAGAAACTGATCTGGAAGATCTGTATGCCATGCTGAAAGCGGAGCATGGCATATCGGACATACGAGAACGAAAACCTACCCGATTAACAGATGAACAGGTGCCCGCTCAACCTTCATCTCAGAATGACATAAAGCTTATCGCTTTGAAAAATCTATGCAATGTGAACAGGATAGCTCCAAACCAGCGGCTTGTTTTCAATAGAGATGGGATGACGATAGTCTATGGAGACAATGGCTCGGGAAAGTCAGGCTATTCCCGCGTACTAAAGCGCGCCTGCCGTGCACGTTATCAAGGCGAGGATATTCTTCCAAATGCATTTCTTCCGCGATCCCAAATCGGCACGTCGGAAGCAGTTTTTGAATTCGAGTCTATGGGAACAGTCCAAGAGTTTACCTGGAAAGACGGTCAATCCGCTCCCCATGAACTTTCAACCCTGTCAGTATTCGATTCGCTCTGTGCCCGGAGCTATCTCGATGACGAGGGAGAGTTCTCGTATATGCCCTATGGTTTTGGAATGTTGAAAGGTCTCGCTGATGTCTGTACAAAACTAAAGGAAATGACCGACAAGGAACTGAGTTCTTCCAGCGTAGATATAGCCGATTTTGCTGATTTGAGCGGCGACACAAAGGTCGGAAAGCTTATCGGGGGCCTGTCATATGCGACGAAACCAGAGCAGGTGGAGGCTCTGTCGGTTCTGAATGCGGGAGAATTATCGCAAATGGCCGAATTAGAGAGCCGCCTTAATGAAGGGAATCCTCAGGAAAAGGCTCAACAGTTGCGACTCCTCTCAAGTCGAATAACTCGCGCAGCACAAAGCATCACCAAGAACCTAACCGCCATCGATGACCAGGCCGTTTCTCATCTCCATACGCTCGTTTCTGATTATGAAACTGCGAAAATGGCTGCGGCTTTGGCCGCAAAAGGCTTCATTGATGACCACTCACTACTGCCCGGCACCGGGGGGGCAGCGTGGAAAGTTCTGTTCGAAGCCGCTCGCGAATTTTCCATAAGCGCTTATCCTGATAAGAAATTCCCGTTGCTCGGTCCCATGGATCGTTGCCCCCTCTGCCAACAACCTCTTGCGGAAGGTTCCGAACGTCTACAGCGATTTGAAAAATTCGTGCAAGCCGGTACTGAAAAAATACTTGGTCAACGAAAACAGGATTTAGATGACGCTCTTTCTACTCTTAAAACACAGACTATCATACTTGATATTGATTCAGAGCTTTATGCCGAGATGGCAACTTATGATGGGACATTGACGACAGACATTCATGCCTTTGAACAAGCACTAAAAGCTCGCCTTGTGGCACTGAAATCAGCAAGTGTTTCGAAACAATGGGATACGTTTACAGCTCTTCCTGAAACTCCAGTCGGCCGCCTCGATCGCCTCTCCAAAAAACTGGAAGAGGATGCACAACGATTAACAGAATTGGTAGAGGAAGAAGCTCGCAAGAAAGCGCAGTCTCAATTAGGCGAATTTAAGGCCAGGGTGAAGCTTGCAGAAAGAAAAACTGCAGTTCTAAAGGCCGTTGAACGATTCGGCCTGCAGAAAAAACTTAAGGAGTGTCTGCCGGACGTGAAGACAAACGCTATATCCGTGAAATCAACCGAACTTATTGAAAAGATCATTTCAAAGGATCTCGCCGATGCCCTTAATAACGAATACAAAAAACTGGGTGTCGATAGACTCCATATAAGTCTTAAGAGTCGTACCGACAGGGGGAAAGGATACAACAAACTGGTACTCGATCTTCCGCAGGCCCATAGTCCTAGTGAAATACTCAGCGAGGGTGAACAGCGAGCGATAGCTCTTGGTTCTTTCTTGGCTGAAATAAAAATTAGTGGGAGCAGCAATGGCATAATCTTTGACGATCCTGTCTCTTCTCTTGACCATCGGCATCGTGAACAGGTTGCAAGGCGACTCGTTGAGGAAGCGAAGGATCGACAAGTCATCATTTTTACCCATGACCTCTACTTTATGAACTTGCTCATCGAAGAATTGGGACAGTGCGGGACTCCATATTTCGCAGAAAGCTTGAGTAGCAGTCATGCAGGGTTCGGTATTGCTGATGCCGATATTCCGTTTGAAGGGATGAACACAAAAAAACGTGTTGCCTATCTGCGGAATAAGCAGTCTGCCATCAGGAAATTGTTTGAATCAGATGATGAAACAGAATATAAGAAAGAAACATCAGAGCTTTACCGCGAACTTCGCGATGCATGGGAACGCGCGGTTGAGGAAGTTCTCTTCCAGAGTGTTGTCCTCCGTTTTAGAAAATCAATCGAGACTCAGAGGCTTGCTGGTGTAGTTGTTACAGAAGACGACTATGCTACAGTCGATCAGTGGATGACAAAATGTTCCAATTATGCCCACGATCAGGCGCTTCTTGGCGGGACGGAAATACCAAGGCCAGAAGAAGTGCTCGCTGATATAGACGCTCTTGAAGATTGGCGAGTTGGCATCGTTATGCAAAGCGAAGCATTGAAAAAGCAGCACAAAGCTGCAAGGGTTTGAGGGTAAAGCGTATTGATACAGCGGTCAATACGATAGCAAACAAAGGGGAATTATTACGGTCAATTGGAGGTGCCATGGAAACAATCCTTCTCATTATATTGACCATAGGAATTATCGCGGTCCTCATTCTAGCTATCCTCATACTGCTCGCCCTTCAACGGCAAAGTGGGGGGTCTACTACTGACCTTCTCAGAAATCTCATCATGGGCAGCGAGAAGAACCAGTCCGATGCGCTACGACTGGAAGCGCACGGGATACGTCAGGAGGTGCAGGACAATCTTGCCCTAACGCGTAAAGAGCTTGGCGAAGGCATGGACAGGCTGCGAGGAAATAGTTCGGAAACCCAGCAGCAATTTCAGAAGGCCGTGCAGGAACGCCTGGACAAGTACAGCGAGGCCCTCACGAGCAACTCCGACAGGATATCAAGTGTCCTCCAAGAGAATAGAATGGAACTCGTCACGACACTTCAGACACGGCTCGAAGGACTTCAGAAGGCTACAGCGGAGGCGGCGGAAAAACAAACCACGGCGATGAACGAGGTTCGCACAAAGGTGACCGAGTCCGTCGCGCAGGGACTCAAGGAAATCCAGGAGAAGAATGAGCAGAAGCTTGAGCAGATGCGGCTCACCGTCGACGAGAAACTGCAGAATACCTTGGATACGCGTCTCACCCAGAGTTTCGAGCTCGTGACCAAGCAGCTTCTCGAGGTTCAGAAAGGGCTTTCCGAGATGCAGAATTTGGCCCAGGATGTAGGCGGGCTCAAGAAGGCGCTCACGAACGTAAAGGTCCGCGGAATGCTCGGTGAGGCTCAGCTGGGCGCTCTACTCGAACAATTTCTGACCCGTGAACAGTACGACGAAAATGTTGCGATAAAGCCACGCTCGGCAGAGCGAGTCGAGTATGCTGTCAGGCTTCCCGGGCCAGCGGAAGGTGAAACTCTTTGGCTGCCTATAGATTCGAAATTTCCTATCGAAGATTATCAACGGCTACAGGACGCCTACGAGAACGGCGATAAGCCCGCCTGGGAGCAGGCAGGCAAAGCTTTCGAAACGCGTCTCTATCAGCACGCTGCCGATATTTCATCGAAATATATCGACGTTCCCCACAGCACGGAGTTCGCCCTCATGTTTTTGCCTTTCGAGAGCCTTTATGGGGAGGCCATCCGTAGGCCTGGACTTTTTCAAGCGATACAGGCGAAGTACCATGTCGCGATTGTAGGGCCCACGACCTTAGGTGCTTTTCTCAACAGTCTCCAGGTTGGCTTCAAGACGCTGGCGATCAGTAAGCAATCGGGGGAGGTATGGAAGGTCCTTGGCGCGGTGAAGACTGAGTTTCAGGAAATTCGGCGATGCGGTTTCAAAAGTTCAGAAGAACCTGGATTCCGCATCGAGCAATCTATCAACGGTATCCGACCGCGCTAGACAGATGGAGAAGAAGCTTGGCAAAGTATCGGCGCTCCCGAGCGACGAAGCGATGCTTCTACTGCCAGCCGAAGAGGCAAGCGACGAAGAACAGGCCTAATATTCCATGCTTGTTTTTGGTCATTCCATGTTCGATGATCTGTTTTTTATGGCCATAAAAGGGAGAGGTTATCATGTTGCGAACCATAATCATCGACGGCTTCAAGTCCATTCAGCACCTCTCTCTGGGACTGGGCCGGGTAAATTGCCTCATCGGGGCGAACGGCGTCGGGAAGAGCAACATCCTCGAGGCGATCGGAGTCCTCGGCGCCGCGGCCAACGGCACTGTCGATGACGAGGCCCTCCTCCGCCGAGGCGTCAGGCCTGGCTTACCTCGGCTGTACAAGTCGTCCTTCGCCTCCGTACAGACGCCTGCGCATATCAGCCTATCGGCCGCGGATGCCGAATCGACGGATGCCGGCGGGGCGGTCTTTCGCATAAGCCTCCTCAATCCCCTCGATAATCCCAATCCGGCCTGGCATTTTAAAACTGAATACCTCTTCGATGGACGCGATGAGATCGTTTCCGACGGCATCCGCGGCTCGAAGAACTTGACGAAAGACAAGGGACTTTCGGCCCTCAAATTGGTAGAGCTCGATCCCGGCAACAAGGCCGCGCTCCTGATGGCCGCGCTCCAGAATTATGCGATCTACACACCATCCACGGCTACTCTACGGGGGATGGTGGGCGACCCGCAGGCGCGGGACCCACTTGGACTCTCGGGCGGCCGCCTCGCGGAAGCCTTCTCGGAATTCAAGAAAGCTCGTCTCGATCCTGACGAGGAGCTGCTCGACGATGTGCTCGAGCTCGTCGACTGGGTCAAGAACGTTGACACGACGACGACAGCCGGCTCTCTGCTCTCTCCCTCCGTCGCCCGGACGAAGAACGTGCTCCGTTTCACGGATCGCTTTATGAAAGAAGGACGCAATACCCTCACCGCCTACGACGCGAGCGAGGGGGCTCTCTATCTTCTCTTTTCGGCCATCCTTTGCCTTTCTTCCCAGGCGCCCAAGGTGTTTTCCATCGACAATATCGATCAGGCTCTGAATCCGCGGCTTGCGGCGGCTCTCATTCGGAAAATAAGCTCATGGCTCCGGAAGGCTGACTCGGACCGGCAGCTAATTTTCACGGTCCATAATCCAGCAGCGCTCGATGGCCTTGATCTGACGGACTACGAGGTTCGCCTCTTCGCCGTAGATCGCAACAGCGACGGACAGACTGTCGTGAAGCGCATCGAAATGACGTCCGAACTCGCCGCTTTACAGAAGGACTACCCGCTCTCGCGGCTCTGGCTCATGGGGAATCTGGGAGCCGTGCCGAATGTCTGAACTGGCGATCGGCATCGTAGCCGAGGGGACGACGGATTTCGTCATTATCGAGGCGGCGCTCAGAGCCTGTCTGAAGGATACTTTCGTTCCCACTCATCTGCAACCCGAGGCGACGCGTCCGGAGATGCAGGGGGGCTGGGGCGGCGTCTACAAGTGGTGTCGTTCAGTCGCGGTAAAGGGCTTCGGCTCTCCCGAGCTTGATCCTACGCTTTCTCGCTTCGATCTTCTCATAATTCATATAGACGCCGATGTCGCCGATTCTGGCTATTCGGATATTCTATCGGAGCTGCCGACGGACGTTTTGCCTCTGCCCTGCGCCAAGCCCTGCCCGCCGCCGGGAGCGACGGTCGATGCACTCAGGGCCGTTGTTTTGTCTTGGCTTGGTATCGGGGAATTGGGGACTAAAACCATATTCTGTATTCCCTCAAAAGCGACCGAAGCGTGGTTGGCCGTTGCGGCGGCCTCGGATGTGCCTCGGATCATGGTCGATCTGGAATGCGCTTTGACGATAGAAGCCCGCCTCGCAAGTTTGCCCAAGGGGAGACGGATCAGGAAGACGAAACCGCAGTATCAAGAACATGCTGCGACCGTACAGAGCCAGTGGCCTCGGATCGTCGCGATGTGCACCCAGGCTCGGCGATTCCAGGACGAACTCACGGTTTGTATCCCATCGCCTCAAGGAACTACGGTATCATGATTCTGAAGACCTGCGAGGCGACAGGGCATTCGGATTGCGGAACTGATATATTCATCGGGGGATGACGGGATGGCTGTTGTAGATTTCGCCGAATCGGCGCGTCGTCACTGGAAAGATGCCGAGACGCTCAGCACAGAAGGGCGATTCGCCAACGCGGGGCAACTTCTCGGCTTCTCCGCCGAATGCGGGCTCAAGGCGCTCTATCGCTGCCTCTCCCTTTTGCCTCAGGCGACCGATGGCGACATCGACTGGTCGAGTCTAGGGAACCCAGAAAAGGCGAAGTACAAAAAACATATCGATGTTTTATGCCAGACGGCCGGGATACTCGGTTCCAGCCCTGCTTCGAGCAGCTATCAGTCGATGATTCCCTCGATCGGCGTCTTCACGACTTGGTCGACCGATCAGCGGTACTGGTCCGATACGGAACATACTCGGACCTGTGCGACGGAACTCCCAAAATGGGAACAGGCGGCGCGCGAGGTGATGTCTATGCTCGATGCGGCCCGAAAGGACGGGAAACTCATATGAGCGAAGTCAGGTTCAACGCCGCCCTTGGCGCGCTTCTCCACGGCCTTGCGGAGACCGAACCTCGTTTGCTCGAAGTGGGTATCGTGATCCGCGACCTGTACGGGAAACTTCGGGTTGCCGTCCCGGTGGATGCCGATGAAACGGAAAGGTTGAACACGGTCACCAGCCCTCTGTGGGAGGCCCTCGGGGCGTACGGCAGCTTCCAGGGTAGGCACATACTCGGAAACGATGACTTCTTCGCTCCCGATACGATGTTCCGGGACCCCGACATCGTCGACTATGCCCCGGCGGGAGCCGATCGGGCCCTCAGACTTCTCGACCGGCAGGTGACCGGCCAGGACTGGGCTCGAGTCGGCAGCTACGGCGAGCATACCTCCCGTATAGCCTTCTATGGCTTGAAGGGAGGGGTCGGCCGCTCCACCGCTCTGGCGATGACGGCGTATCACCTCGGGGTGGGCGGTCTGAACGTCCTCCTCGTGGATCTCGACCTCGAATCTCCCGGCCTTTCCGGCATCCTCCTTCAACCCACGAGGCTCCCGGAGTGCGGCATCGTCGATTGGCTCGTGGAGGACGCGGTGGGACAGGGAGAAGCGATCGTTCAGCGGATGACGACGCTGAGCCCGATATCTCAAGTGCGGGGGATGCGAGGCTCGGTGCGGGTCGTCCCCGCATTCGGCATGGATGAAGAGGATTACCTCGCGAAATTATCGCGCGCCTTCGTCGATGTCCCCCGGGAAACGGGGGGCATCAGCGGCTTCGGAAAGCGCGCCCGACAGATGCTCGATGCCCTCGAGTCGGCCTACCATCCCGACGTGGTTCTTATCGATTCCAGAGCCGGACTGCACGATCTGGCCGCGATCAGCATCGTCGGCCTCGCAGACACGGTCCTGATGTTCGCCGTCGATACCGACCAGACCTGGCAGGGATACAGACTGCTCTTTTCCCATTGGATGGAACGGCCGAGAGTGCTCGAAGCCGTCAGGGACAAGATCGTCATGGTCCACGCACTTTTCCCGGAGGATGATCAGGCCGCGAATACGAGAAAGTTCATCGAGCACTCGCACGACCTCTTCACGTCCACCGTCTATGAGAACGAAGAGAAGGCGGGCGAGGCCTTCAACTTCGATCTCATGGACAGCGACGCTCCGCATTATCCGCGCAGGGTTTTCTGGAATAGGCGCTTCCTCGAATTCTCCTCAGGCTTGGTGGAAGACGGAACCATCGGCGACGATTTCATCGAGGCGACCTTCGGAGAGCTTTTCCGGAGCGTCGACGAGCAGATCGGTGGAGCTTCCCGATGACGGCGACCCTCGACGGCGCACTGATGCGGCGTGTGTTGGTTGCTGCTTTCCCCGATTCCGCCGCGGAGTCGGGGAGCGATATCCCTCCATCCTTCATGTATCTGCCGCAGAGCCACGCCCAGGCTCTCGATCCCGATGTCTCGATCGTGTCCGGTATTCGGGGTGCCGGGAAGACCTTCTGGTGGCGGGCTCTCTCCGAGGAGAGCTTCCGATCCTATCTCGCCGGCGTATTCGGATTGAAGCAATACGAGAATATCCAAGTCGCGCAGGGCTTCGGTACTATTCCCCAAGACGCGTATCCCAACAAAGAAACAATCCGCCGGCTCGTCTCCCAAAAAATCCGCACGGAAGACATCTGGCGCGCCATCGTCCTCTCGACGCTCGAACCGACCGGGGAAAAGAAACGCGAGTCAGATTGGGGGAAAAGGGTACAACGCATCACTGCTGACTCGCAGTTCTTCGACCGCGAAATGCAGGAGCATGACGAGCGCTGCAGGAGGTCCGGAACGAAGATCCTGGTCATTTTCGATGCCCTCGATCGACTCGCCGACACCTGGAATGAAATTCGGCCTATAGCCAAGGCGCTTTTCAAGGTGGCTTTGGATATACGGTCGTATGGCAGCATACGGCCGAAGTTGTTCGTCCGTTCCGACATGCTCGAGGATCGGGAGATCATCTCCTTCCCCGACGCTTCGAAGCTTCTGGCACGCAAGCTCGACCTCCTGTGGCGGAAGACCGATCTCTATGCCCTCATTTTCCAAAGACTCGGCAACGTAGTCGCAGGAGATTCCGAATTCAGGAAGTTCTGTGCGGACCAGTTCGGTCTGGAGTGGGATCGAAGTCCCGGGCGCGAAACGTGGATCCTTCCCGAAAAATTGCGCTACGATGAAAAATATCAGGCCGGGCTGTTCGCTGCCATCGCGGGACCCAAAATGGCCAAGGGCGAGAAAGGCTACAAGCGCGGAATCCCCTATTCCTGGCTCATAACTCACCTTATCGACGGACGCGAGCAGATTAGCCCTCGGAGCGTTTTCTCTGCCTTGAAGACGGCGGCTGAGCAGACTCCCGACGAAGAGTGGAATTATCCCCTGGACCCCAAGGCGCTTTCGAAGGGAGTCTCGGAGGCCTCCGGCAATCGCAGGAATGAGATTACCGAGGATTATCCCTGGGTCAACGACAGCCTGAAACCCTTGAAGGGCCTGACGGTGCCCTGTGAGCAGCACGAGGTGGTCGAGACATGGAGAAAGGCTGGTGTGATCGAACTGCTTGGTCAGATGAAAGACGACGATGAAGTGAAGCTCCCTCCCCGGCAGCTGGCCCGCGGCGAAGAGGGAGTGATCGAGGACCTCATCGAACTGGGCGTCTTCTCCCGTCTGGGTGACGGCCGCATCCAGATGTCGGATATTTTCCGCATCGGATTCGGCATCAAGCGAAAGGGCGGCGTCAAGCCGCTGAGGAGCGGATAGTAGTCGTCTTATTGAAGAAACTGGAACAAATGCTGCAAGAACAAGATCGTGTCACATGCAAGCTTGAAGAATGGCTGTTTCATATCTTGCCGATTGCCTATGGAGCGCGCTACTGGGCGCGGTGCGGCATGAGTGGCTATCCTTGAGCGCGGGGGTGCCATGCGACTGCGCGGAATCAGCTACGACGTGGGACGCGTGATGGGCGGGAACTGGCGGCCGGACTTCGATCCGCTCGTCGTTCGCCGCGAGCTGGCGATCATCAGGGACGAGCTCCATTGCAACGCCGTCAGAATCTGCGGCAGGGATATCCGCCGCCTCTCGGTCGCTTCGGGCATCGCCCTGGAGCTCGGCCTCGAAGTCTGGCTCTCCCCGGAACTCTGGGACAGAAGCCCGAGGGCCACCCTCGCCTACCTCGAAAAGGCGGCCGCCGCGGCCGAGAAAATCAGGATGGAGCGGCGGGGAGAGCTCGTCTTCCTCGTCGGTTCCGAGTCGACGCTCTTCATGCGGGGAATCGTGCCGGGACGGAGCGTCGCCGAGCGAATGCGCCGCTCCTGGACCTTGCTGAAGGAAGGCCGACACAATGCGCCGCTCAACGCCTTCCTAGCCGAAGCAAACGCGGTCGCGCGGGGGGCCTTCCACGGACGGGTCTCGTACGCGTCGCTCGTCTGGGAAGCGGTCGACTGGAAGCTCTTCGACGCTGTGGGCGTCGACCACTACTGGAACGAGAGGATCGCGGATCGCTACCTCGAGCTGCTCGCGCCGGTTTTCGCCTTCGGAAAGCCGGTGGTGATCACCGAGTTCGGCTTCCGCACCTACCGCGGAGCCGCGCTCTCGACGGAGGGCTTGGCGGGCGACCTCGCCGACTACCGGCCGAGCCTCCGGGTGATCGCCGCCTATCTCGCCAACGCGATCCGCGGCTCCCTGTTCGGCGCCCAGCCGCCCCCTCCCAGGATGAAGCTCAAGAGCGGCAGCCCCGAGCGCGACGAGCATGCCCAGGCTCTCGCGCTCCTCGACCAGCTGCGCCTCCTCGATGCAGCGGGTGTCGAGGGCGCCTTCATCAGTACCTTCGTCTCGCCCACGGCGCCCTACGATGAGGATCCGAGCCGCGACCTGGACAAGAACAGCTACAGCCTGGTCAAGACACTGGCCGGCCGAACCGGCACGACCTATCCCGGCCTGCCCTGGGAGCCCAAGGCAGCCTTCCGGGCCGTCGCCGATTTCTACCTCCTGCAGCGAGAAAGCCGAGCATAATAGCCCCTCTGCAGGAATCGGCGAGGATCTCCACCACAATTCCCAAAAAGCTCTGCAGGCAGGTTCGGAAGTCAGAGATCGGGCGGACATTGAACAGTGGATACCGAATCGATTGCCGGCTGTACGGCCGCAGGAGCCGGCTCAGAAAGGCGGCCTCATCGACTTGAGCGGTCAGCCTGACCAACTTGGGCAATCGCCCTGACCAACTTGGGCAATCGCCCTGACCAAGTTGGTCATTCGCCCTGACCAACTTGGGCGATCGTCATGACCAACTTGGGCGATCGTCATGACCAACTTGGACAATCTCGCTATACAACTGGAACTTCTCCCCGGATCCGGCGAATAATCCGCCACAGACCTCTTGCGCTGTCTTCACTCCGCGCGCTTCGCAGCCAGGGGGGGCCGCGAGTGATGAGCCCCGGTAATCAGCCCGAATCCCCCGTGCCCTCCCGAACCGAACATGAAGGAGAAGCGAAGCGCGGGACGCCGAGGCGATGGGGGCGAACGATTCCGCAGGCGAGCGGCCAGAAGGGCGCGAAGCCGAGGACCCAGTGAGCTCCCATTGCCTCGAAGCTGGGACCCGCGCTTCGCTTCGCCTTAAGACGATATTTATGACGCGGGGGCTTCGGGCGTGGCTCCCCTCTCCTTGAAAACTCTGCGGTTTTCCGTATATGATCGCAAGCACTACCTCGCAATACCCGGAGCGCATCCATGGACCTTCGCAGGACACGCAACATCGGCATCATGGCCCACATAGACGCCGGCAAGACGACGACGACCGAGCGCATTCTCTACTACTCCGGCAAGACCTATAAAATAGGCGAGGTCGACGACGGCGAAGCCACGATGGACTGGATGGAGCAGGAGCAGGAGCGCGGCATCACCATCACGAGCGCGGCCACCACCACCTTCTGGCGGGAGCATCAGATCAACATCATCGACACGCCCGGCCACGTCGACTTCACGGCCGAGGTCGAGCGCTCCCTGCGCGTGCTCGACGGGGCGGTCGCGGTCTTCTGCGCGGTCGGCGGCGTCGAGCCCCAGTCGGAGACGGTCTGGCACCAGGCCGACCGCTACCATGTGCCGCGCATAGCCTACGTCAACAAGATGGACCGCATGGGCGCGGACTTCGACGCCGTGCTCGAGGAGATGCGCGCGAAGCTGGGCGCCAGGCCCGTAGCCGTCTCCTTTCCCATAGGCGGCGAGGGCGGCTTCGGGGGCATCGTCGACCTCGTGACGATGAAAGAGCTCCGGTGGAGCGAGGACGGCCACGATATCGCCGTCTCGCCGATTGCGCCGGAGCGGGCCTCCGAGGCGCGGTCCCGGCGCGAAGAGCTCATCGACGCCCTCTCCGCCGAGTCCGACGAGATCACCGGCCTCTTCCTCGACGGCGCCGAGGTTCCCGAGGAGCTCATCCGCCGCGAGCTCAGGTCGGCCTGCATAGCGCAGCGACTGGTACCCACGCTCTGCGGGGCGAGCAGGCGCAACATCGGCGTGCAGCCCCTCATCGACGCCATCGTCGACTATCTGCCCGCCCCGGACGAGGTGCCTCACGCGAAGGCCCACCATATCAAGAAGGACGAGGAGATCGAGGTCGCCTGCGACGCCTCGGGTCTTCCCCTGGGTCTCGTGTTCAAGGTCCAGTACGACCGCGAGGCCGGCCCGCTGTGCTACGTGAGGATGTACTCCGGCACGATCAAGAACGCGAGCACGGTGTACAACCAGAACAAGAAGAAGCGGGAGCGCATAACGCGCCTATTGCGCATGCACGCCAACAAGTCCGAGCCCATGGACGAGGTGCGGGCGGGCGACATCGCCGTCATCGTGGGGATGAAGCTGGCGCAAACGGGCGACACCGTCGGCACCGAGGGCTGGCCCGTCCTCCTCGAGAAGATGCACTTCCCCGAGCCGGTCATCTCGGTGGCCATAGAGCCCAGGACCCTCTCGGACCGCGAGAAGCTCAAAGAGACCCTCGAAATCCTCTCGAAAGAGGACCCCACCTTCACCTCGCGCGAGAACGAGGAAACGGGACAGATCATCATCGCGGGCATGGGCGAGCTCCATCTCGACGTCCTCGTGACGCGCATCATCCGCGACTTCAAGATAGCGGCCAAGCAGGGCAATCCCCAGGTCACCTACCGCGAGTCGATCACGAAGAAGGTGGCGCACGTCGAAAAGTTCCACAAGGTAGTCGGCGGCAAGGACAACGCCGCCGGCATCACGATCACGGTCGAACCCATGCCGCGCGGCTCGGGCAACCGGTACGCGAAGCAGTTGCGCGCCCCCCGGGTCCCCGACGAGATATTCGACGCGATCGAGCGCGGTTTCGAGTCGGCCTTCGGCTCGGGCATCCAGTTCGGCTACCCCGCGGTGGACGTCGGCGTCACACTCACGGGCATAGACTACGACGAGCTCACGGCCACGCCCTTCGCCTTCGAAGCCTGCGCCAACCTCGCCTTCGACGGGGCCTGCCGTTCGGCCGGAGCGGTCATGCTCGAGCCCATCATGAAGGTCGACATCACCTCGCCCAAGGAGTTCATCGGCGAAGTGATGAGCCTGATCTCCCAGCGCGGCGGCCTCATCCACGGCTCCGAGTCGCGGCACACCGTCGAAACGATCCACGCCGAAGCCCCCCTCGTGGCCATGTTCGGCATCACCACCCCCCTGCGCTCGGTGTCCCAAGGCCGGGCAGGCTTCTCGATGGAGTTCAGCCACTTCGAGCCCAAGCGCCAGTAGCAGGCTTCCTTCCCCGTGGCCGCGCGGATAGAATGGCGGACCATGGAGCAGAAGCGCGACAGGCTCGAGCCCTCCCATATCGCCCTCATCCTTCTCGTCTCGACCGCGAGCTTCTTCGAAGGCTACGATTTCATAATCCTGAATCTCATCCTTCCCCTGTTGCAGAAGGAATTCCGCATCGACATACGAGAGGTGGGCGTTGCGGCCTCGGCCATCGCCCTCGGAACGATAGCGGCCTTTTTCGTGATCAGGCTCGGCGACAGCCTGGGCAGGCGCGCGCTTCTCATATGGACGGTCCTCGGCTACACCGCGGCGACCGCCCTGACCGCCTTCTCGAAAAGCATCGGCGCCTTCGTCGTTCTGCAGTTCGCGGCGCGCGTTTTCCTCGTGGCGGAGTGGGGCATCTCGACCGTCATCGTGGCCGAGGAGATTCCGGCCGGGAGGCGGGGCCTCGGCATTTCCATCGTTCAGGCGGCGGCGGGGCTTGGCGGCATCGTCGGCAGCGCCATATTTCCCATCGTCGAACGCAGTCCGATGGGATGGCGGGCCATGTATCTCGTGGGGATCCTGCCGCTCATGGCGGTATTCTTCATCCGCAGGAGCCTCAAGGAGACCAGGCGCTTCGCGCTCGTCCGCGCCTCGACGGCGAAGGGGCCCTCCTTCGGGGAAATACTCGCGCCGCAATATCGTGCGAAGCTCGTTCTCGTGGCCCTGCTGTGGTGCTTCATGTATCTGGGCTACACCTCGGTGTACACCTTCTACACGACCTTCGCCATCCAGGAGCGGGGACTGGACATCCGGCAAGTCAGTCTCATCGCGGCGATCGCCTTCACCCTGGGTCTCGCGGGTTTCCTCGTCGCGGGCCGTCTCATGGACTCCTGGGGCCGCCGCCCCACGGCTGTCACCTTCTTCACCGCGGGCGGCGTTTCCACCGCCCTCGTGTTCCAGGCGCCCAGGGCCCTTCTCGGGCCGGCTCTCGTCGTCCTCATCTTCTTCATGACCGCCTACCTGACCATCTGCGGCACCTATACGGCCGAACTCTTCCCCACGCGCCTCAGATCGAGCGCCGCCGCATGGACGAACAATACGCTCGGCCGCGTCGGCATGGTCCTGGCGCCCGCGATGGTCGGCAGTCTCGCCGGCCCCCTGGGCGGCGTCGGCCCGGCCGTGAGCCTGATGGGGCTCTTTCCCGTCCTTGCCGCCGCGATCGTATTTTTCTTCCTGCAGGAAACGAAGAAAAAGGAATTGGAGGATATCAGCGGATAGTTTGGTCTAGAAACTCGAAAGAATGTAGATGCCCAGGAGCGTTTCGACGGTCATGAGCTCGTCGGAGGGCAGGTTCGCGCCGCGCGCCTGAGCCTCGAGCTGATCGATGTACCAGAAGAACAGCCCGAACTTGGGGTCGATTCTGAAGCAGTAGACGATGAAATCGGAGGCCCGGCTCTGCGCTCCGAAGAGCAGATGGGCGATCGCGTGGGCCAGCGCGACGAAGCGGCGAAAGGCGGGGCCTATGGTTCCTTCGCGAAAATCCTTTTCGACGGCCGTCAGATCCTCGAGCAGGCGCTCCTTGGGCTTTTCTTCGGTTTTCTCGACCCAGGTCTTGTGCACGAGGAGCTCGACGTTCTCCCGGAAAACGTGGAGCAGACGATCTATGCGGGCCAGCCGTTCCGCCTTGGGGCCCGCGAGGTAGTGTTGAAACTCGCCGGGATTGCCCATGAGGTCGGCCAATTGGACTGCATAGCGGTTCCGCAGGGCGTCGTCCGCGCCGAGGAGAAGCGGCAGTACGGCAAAGGCCGCCTTCTCGACATCGGTGACCATGCGATCGTCGATCGCGGATTCCGGGAAACTCATGGCCTACCATGTCAAGAAAGCCGATTCTTGGTCAATACCCCGCGAAGAAGAACGGGCCCGCACTTGCGGGCGGCGCGGCGCCGGGACTATCATCCTTTCAATCATGAACGATATACGAATCCTTTCGGAAGAAGGCTACGGTCTGGGCTTCGTGCCCGCCGCCTTTCTCGCCCCGGGCGAGGACGAGTATCGAATCCGCGACGTCCAGCTCGTCGAGATGCTCGGGCGCGGTCCTTCTTCCTATCGCAGACTGAGCCCCCACGAGATCGAGACCCTGGTCAAGAACGGCAACAGTTGCCGAGACTGGGACCTCATGCGCGTCAGCGATCCCTTCGCTCCGGAGCTCGTCAAGAACTGCGAATTCGCCGGCCTGGTGCGCCTGGGCAGGCTCGAACGGGTCGTGCTCGAACATCACGAAACCCAGGTTCCGGCGGGCATCGTCAACTCGCGCATCATCGCCTGCGACATTGGGGACAACTGTTCCATCCAGGATTCGGCCTACCTCGCGCATTATATCGTCGGCGACGGCTGCATCCTTCTCGCCAACGGCGAGATCCACGTCTCCAACCATGCCAAGTTCGGCAACGGCATCGTGATGGAGGGCGAGAGCGAGGAACTCCGGGTCGAGCTCGACCTCATGAACGAAGCCGGCGGTCGCTCCGTCCTTCCCTTCGAGGGCATGATCTGCGCTGACGCCTACCTCTGGGCGCGAAACCGCGACGACGCCGCTCTCATGGCGAGCTTCCGCGCGATGACCGAGGCGATGTTCGACCGACGGCGCGGCCGCTACGGCACCATCGGCCGGCATTCGGTGCTGAAGTCCAACCGGGTGATCAAAGATGTCTCCATCGGCGAATGCGCCTACGTGAAAGGCTCCAACAAGCTCAAGAATCTCAGCATCCTATCGAGCGAGAGCGAGAGAAGCCAGATCGGCGAGGGGGTCGAGCTCGTCAATGGCATCATCGGCTACGGATGCCGCGTGTTCTACGGCTGCAAGGCGGTGCGCTTCGTGATGGGCGCGAATTCGGCCCTCAAATACGGGGCTCGGCTCATCCACTCCGTGCTCGGCGACAACTCGACCGTATCCTGCTGCGAGATGCTCAACAATCTCGTCTTTCCGGCCCACGAGCAGCACCACAACACGAGCTTTCTCGTGGCGAGCCTCTTGAAGGGCCAGAGCAACATGGCCGCGGGGGCCACGGTCGGATCCAACCACAATTCGCGTTCCAACGACGGCGAGATCGAGGCCGGGCGCGGCTTCTGGCCGGGACTATGCACTTCGGTCAAACATTCTTCGCGCTTCGCGTCCTACTGCCTCCTCGCCAAGGCCGACTACCGCTACGAACTGGACATCACTCTCCCCTTCTGCCTCGTCGACGACGACAGACACGGCGAAAGGCTCGTCCTGTCGCCCGCGTTCTGGTGGATGCACAACCTCTTCGCCCTCATGCGCAACGAGTCGAAATTCCGCTCCCGCGACAAGCGGACGACGAAAACCCAGGCTATAGAGTTTTCACCCTTCGCCCCCGACACGGCCGAGGAGATCATCGCGGCCATCGCTCTGCTCGAGGAATGGACGGGCGCCGCCCTGGCGAGGAGAGGGGGCCGCGATCCCAAGAAGGTCCCGGCGGGCGAGCTCCGCGCAGCCGGAGCCGCGATGCTCGAGGGCGACGGGGATATGAGCGACATCGAAGTGCTGGGCGAGGCGGTGGAGCGCTCCCGGCGTCCGACGGTGATCCTGAAGCCGCGGCGTGCCGGAGCGGCCTACCGCGAGATGCTGCTCTGGTACGGCGCCAGAACGGTTCTCGAGTTCGCGGAGGCGGTGCCCGATCCCTGGGAAGCGCTGCTCGGCCTCGAGGGCCCCCGCGAGTCTTCCTGGGAGAATGTCGGAGGTCAGCTCATTCCGAGGTCGAAACTCGAGGCGCTCCTGGCCCGCTCCCGCGGCGGCGAGATCCGCGACTGGGGCGCGATGCACGCCGAGTACGCGCGCCTCGCGGCGGAGTACCCCGTAGACCGAGCCCGCCACGCCCTCGCCTGCCTGGCCCTGCTCTACCCGGGACGAGGAGTGGAGGAAAGACTCCGAGCGGCCCTGGCCGACACGGCCGAGCTGTCGCGACGCGTCGAGTCCGCCGTGCTGGAGGGCAGGCGCAAGGACTACGAAAACCCCTTCCGCAGGGCGACCTACAGAAGCGAAGCCGAGATGGCCGCGGTGATCGGACTGCCCGAGGACAACGCCTTCGTGCGGCGCACGGCGCTGGAGATGGACGAGCTTCGCGCCCGCATCGCCGGTTTCGAAGCTCGCCTCGCTCCGGTCCCGGCGGACCGCCGAAAAATCGGAGAATTTCCGGTAGTCAGCCGGAGCTACGTGCTTCCCGCGCCGCGGCGCGCCAGGTAGCGCCGGAAGACGAGCCAGGACGCGGGCACGGCCAGCGTCACAGCCGGGTAGAGTATCTGCGCGTAGTCGTCGGTGACGAAGGACAGCGCGAGGAAGAGCCCCGCGCCCAGCGCTCTTCCGATATTGAGAACGATCTCGACGGCTATGTTCCGCCCCGCGATGTCGCCTTCGCGTTCGATGTACCGGGCGAGAATGCCGAAGAAGGCGGCGTTGAACGGCAGGAACACCAGGGCCTCGGCGAGCTTCCAGACGAGCCCCGAGACGGCCGCCCCTCCCGGCGTGGGGACGGCGACGAGAATGATCGAAGAAGAGACCGCCGCCAGAGAGCCCCATCCCCAGAAGGCCGAGGCGCGCCTCGGTTTCATGGTCCTGCCCGCGGCGTAATTGGCGCCGATGCCGAAGACGGCGAACGCTATCGAAAGTTGTCCGGCGGCCTCGTCGCTTTTCGCGGCCTGCAGGACCAGGATGCTCATGATGGACCAGCTCGCTCCGTCGCGCACACCGTAGACGAGGTTCGCGCCCATCGCGAATCGCCAGCCCGGATCGCCGCCCGGCTTCAGGTGTCGGAGTATGCGTATGGGAGCGCTCACCTCGCTGACGCGCAGCGAGACGGCGGCGGCGGCCATGAAGGCCATGACCGCCGCGATGAGAAGGAAGATCAGCGCGTAGCCGACGCCGGGCCGCGGCGCGAACTCGATGGCCGCCGTCGCGAGCATGGGCCCCGCGGCGCCGGCCGCCGAGCTCAAAGCCCCGGAAATGCCGAAAAAGCGCCCCCGTTCGCTCTCGTCCACCGCCTCGGCCAGCACGATATTGAAGGGAAACCAGAAGAAGCCGTTTGCGAGCCCGTTCACCGTTCCGATGAGGTAGAGCAGATGCGCGCTCCGCGGGCCCAGGACCACGAGAAGTCCGTAGAAGGCCACGAACAGAAGGAGTCCCAGCGCGATGGAGATCCGCTTGCCCGCCCTCCGCGACAGGAGGGCGGAGGCGCAGAAGCCGACCGGAATGAGGGCGAATTGGAAGAGATTGAAGACAGTGATGGCGGCCAGGCCGTCGAGCCAGCGATAGAGGTACATGTTGACGAACACGGTGGACACCGCGTTCGAGAAGGCCAGACCGGTCGAAAGGAAGAGCACGACGCGGGCGTTTCGCGCGAACATGGGGCAATGCTACGCCGCATGCGCACGGGTGGGAAAGGGCCCGCTTCGTCCGGTCGTCTTGACAGTGGGCGATTCTTTACAGAAGATCAATCAGCCAAGGTCAAAACCCGCTTAGTTTCGACCTTCGAAAGGAAGAATAGTATGCGCATCGGGACAATTCTCCTGTGCACCGCTCTGGCGGGCGGCGTTTCTGCCTTCGCCGCCCCCCTCCCCCCGGAGATCAGGATCGGCGCCGTCGAGACGCTCACGGGCGACAACGCCGCCTACGGGATATCCATACGCAGGGGGCTCGAGCTCGCCGTCGCGGAGGTGAACGCCTCGAGATTCCTCGGCGCCTCGAAGATCAGGCTCATAGTCATGGACGACAAGGCGGACAAGCAGGAAGGCATCAGCGTCTTCACGAAACTCATAGACGAAGAGAAGGTGGCGGCCATCATCGGGCCTACGCTCTCGAGCACGGCCTTCGCCGCCGATCCGATCGCCCAGAAAGCCGGCATCCCCGTCCTCGCGACGAGCAACACCGCCAACGGCATCACCGCGATGGGCGACTACATCTTCCGCGACAGCCTCGCCCAATCCGCGGTCCTCCCCGGCACCCTCGCCGCGGTCGCCCGGAAGCTGAATCCGAAAAGTGCCGCCCTGCTTTACGAGGCCACCAACGAATACTCGAAAAGCGAGGCGGACGTCGCCAGGGCGGCTCTCGCCAAACTCGGCATCCGGCTCGTGGCGACGGAGAGCTACAGTCACGGCGATTCCGATTTCAGGACCCAGCTGGACAAACTCAACGCCCGGCGCCCGGACATTTTCGTCTTCTGCTCCCTCATAGGCGAGGCCATTCCCGTGCTCCAGCAGGCGCGCGAAATCGGCATCACCCAGCCCATCGTGGGCGGCAACGGATTCAACAGCCCCGATGTCATCACGTCGGCCGAATCAGCCGCCGAGGGCCTCATCGTCGGAGCCGCGTGGTTCGTGGACAGCTCCGCGCCCGAGAGCGAGGCCTTCGTGGCGGCCTACCGCAAGGCCTACGGCTCGGACCCGGACCAGTTCGCGGCCCAGGCCGATGCGGCCGTCCGCATAATGGCCGCGGCGATCAGGAAGGCCGGCTCGCTGAGGGGATCCGCCATCCGCGACGCCCTGGCCGGGATCCGCGATCTGGAATGCTCCCTCGGAAACTTTTCCTTCGACGAGAACCGCGACGCGGTGCACCCCCCCGTGACCCTCGTGGTCCACGGCGGACACTTCGCCATCTATCGCTGAGGCGCGCTTTTCGTGGACCTCTCTCTCCTCGCCGATCCGGTCTTCCTGGCGCAGAACATCGTCGACGGGCTGTCGCGGGGCGCGCTCTATTCGGTGTACGCGCTCGGCTTCACCTTGATCTTCGGCGTTCTCGACATCATCAATCTCGCCCACGCGGCGACCTTCATGTGGTGCGCCTTCGTCGGCTGGCTCGCGATGACGGCCCTGGGTCTGCCCCTCCCCCTGGGGCTGGTCGCGGCCGTCGTCGCGGGTTCGGCGATCGCCGTGCTCCTCGAGTTGGCGGCCTTTCGGCCGCTCCGCAGAGAGGGCACGGACAGGCTGTCGCCCATGATCAGCAGCATCGGCGCGTCCCTCATCCTCGTGAGCATCGCCGAGGCCGTCTTCGGCGCTCGGACCCGACGTTTCCCCGACAGAGTGCTCGATCCGCGCCCCCTCTTCATCGGCGGCCACGGCGGCCTCCGCATCAGCAGGGCGCAGATACTGATCCTCGTCTCCTCCGTCCTGCTCATGGCCGCCCTCGGCTACTTCATCAGGCGGACGCGTCTCGGCGCCGCGATACGCGCGATAGCGGCGAGCCAGAAGGCATCCCGGCTCCTGGGCATCGACGTCGACGGCGTCGTGGTCGTAACCTTCGCCGTCGCGGGCGCCCTGGCCGGAGCCGCCGGCATTCTCGTGGCCCTCCTGACGAACGACATAGTTCCCGGCATGGGCGGGCAGGTGGAGCTGCGAGGTCTCGCCGTGGTGATACTGGGAGGCATGGGCAATATCGAAGGGGCGGTTCTGGGCGGCTTCCTGCTGGGTTTGGTCGAAACCTTCGTCATAGCCTATGTTCCCGGGGGAAGCGACATCAAAGACGCCATCGCCTTTCTCATCCTGTTCTTCATTCTGATGGTCAAGCCGAACGGGCTCCTGGGCAGACGATCGGCGGATCGAGCGTGAGCCCCGCTTCGTTCGGCCGGCGGGCTCTGCCCTGGGCGATGGCGGCTCTCGTGGCGCTGTCGGATCTCTTCCTCGTCCTCAGAAACCCGGCGGACTTGGATCGACTCCTCATAAACGCCATCCTGGCGATGAGCGCCTTCGCCACCCTCCATCTTCGCCTTCTCTCCCTCGCCAACGCCGGCTTCATGGCCATAGGCGCCTACGCCTCGGCCATCCTCTCCGTCAGACTGGGGCTGCCCGTCGAACTGAGCGTTCCCGCCGCCGTGCTCCTGTGCGGGCTCGTCGCCCTCGTCATCGGGCTGCCGGTGCTCAGACTCAAGGACGTCTATCTCGCGATAGCCACCCTGGGTTTCGGCGAAATCGTCCGCATCGCCGTCATTCTTCTGCCCGATCTCACGGGAGGACCGACCGGGGCGAACCTCTCCACCGGATTCCCCTACGAAAAGATGATGTCCGTTTCGACATGGACGATCGCCGCCGCCCTCGTCCTCATATCCTACCTGTTCCGGTCCCTGGGCTCGTCGCGCACGGGCAGGGCCCTCCGCGCCATCCGCCAGAATCCCCAGGCGGCCGAGACGATGGGCATAGAGGTCACGGCCCACAAAAACCTGAGCTTTCTCATGAGCGCCCTCATAGCCGGGCTCGCCGGAGCGTTCTTCGCGCATTCGGTCGGCTCCCTCGACTCAGGCGACTTCAACTTCACGCGCGCCGTGAACATACTCGGCTACGCCGTGCTCGGGGGGTCCGGCTCCTGGTTCGGCCCCCTCTTGGGCGCGGGTCTTCTCACCTCACTCCCCATACTGATCAGGGACGGGTTGGGCGCCTCCATCCGGTCTCTGCGCAATTTCGCTCAACTTCCCGACATCCTCACCGGCCTCGCCCTCATGCTCGTCATCATTTTCATGCCGGGCGGGCTCGCGGCGGCCTTCGTACCCGGACGACGCCTTCGCCCGCGGGGCGAGCCGCGGCGCCCGGGCGCTACCGCGGCGTTCGGGAGCGACGAGGATATCCCCCCGCCCGATACCGATTCCAAGGGCGAGGCCGAATGCTGTCTTCTCGAGCTCCAACGGCTGGGCCGTTCTTTCGGCGGAGTCGAGGCCTTGAGCGACGTGAGCCTCCAGATACGCGAGGGCGGGGTTTACGGCCTCATCGGACCCAACGGGGCCGGGAAGACGACGCTCATGAACCTCGTGACGGGACTCATTTCCCCCAGCTCGGGCAGGATACTCTGGCGGGGGCGCGAGATACAGGCCATGGCGCCCCACCGCATAGCGCGGCTGGGCATTGCGCGCACCTACCAGAATATCCAGCTTTTTCCCGAAATGAGCGCGCTCGAGAACGTGATCGTTGGGCATCATATTCACGTCCACACGAACCTCGCGAGCATCTGGCTGCGCCTCCCCCGCGATCGCCGCGAGGAAGCGTCGGCCGCTCGGGAGGCCTCGGCCATCCTCGAGCGCCTGGGTTTGGACGAACTCGCGCTGCGCCCGGCCGGAACGCTCTCTTACGGCGACCAGCGCCGCGCGGAGATCGCGCGGGCCCTGGCCCTCCATCCCCGCCTCCTCCTTCTCGACGAGCCGGCGGCGGGGATGAACGAGGTGGAAACCGAGAGCCTCGGCCTCTTCATCGTCGAGCTCAAGCGGCACGGCTATACGATCGTCGTGGTCGAGCACCACATGGACCTCATCATGAGCGTCTGCGACGAGGTCTTCGTCCTCAATTTCGGACGGAAAATAGCGCAGGGCGCCCCCTCCGTCGTATCCCGCGACGATGCGGTGCTCGAAGCCTACCTGGGGAGGGAATGATGGCCCCCCTTCTGGAAGTGGAAGGACTCGAGCTCGGGTACGGCGCGGTCGAGGCGGTGCGGGGCATCAGCTTTCGGATAGACGAGGGCGAGGTAGTGTCGCTGATAGGCGCGAACGGAGCGGGCAAGAGTTCGACGCTCCTCGCGTTGAGCGGCATCGTGCGACCCCGCGCCGGCAGAGTGATTTTCCGCGGCGCCGACATCACGGGTCGACGGGCCGATCGGATCGTCCGAGCCGGACTGGTGCAGGTGCCCGAGGGGCGAGCCATACTCGCCCCTCTCACCGTCCGGGAAAACCTGGAGCTCGGCGCCTGGACCCGGAAACGCGGCGCCCTCCTGGCCGCCGACCTCGAGCGCGTCTACGCGCTCTTCCCCGTCATCGCGGAGCGCCGGAAGCAGCTCGCCGGAACGCTCTCGGGAGGCGAGCAGCAGATGCTCGCCATGGGTCGGGCGCTCATGGCCGCGCCGCGCCTCCTCCTGCTCGACGAACCCGGCATGGGCCTCGCGCCTCTGGCCATGGCCACGATCTTCGAGGTCATCCGGACGATACGCCGTTCGGGCACGACGATTCTCCTCGTAGAGCAGAATGCGCGGCAAGCCCTGAAGATATCCGACAGGTCCATGGTTCTCTCGCACGGAAAGATCCAATTCGAGGGGCCGAGCGACGAACTGGCGCGGGACCCCCGGGTCGTCGAAGCTTTCCTCGGCAAGGCCTGAAGGAACGGGGCCTTCAGTCCCCGAAGGGCAAGGGACAGTCGAGGACAAAGGAACTCCCGCCCGCTCTCCGATACGATAATCTGGCGCCGATTTTCTCGGCCATGGACTGGACTATGACGGTTCCGAGGCCCGGAGAGGCCGGCGGCCAGTCCATGCCGACGCCATCGTCGCCCACTTCGAGGATCACTTGCCCTTCGGCGGCTTTCAATCGTATGCGCAGGAGCCCCGAGCCTTCCTCGGGGAATGCGTGCTTGAGCGCGTTCGTAGCGAGTTCGTTGAGGATGAGCCCCATGGGAACGGCCATCGCGAAGGGCACTTCGATCTCGTCCAGATCGAGTTCGATGTGGACCGAGAGCCGTCTCGGAAGTCCTTCGGCGACTACCGAGAGATATTCGTCGAGCCTTAACGCGCCGGGATCCCTCGCTTGGGAAAGCCGCTCGTGAGCCCTCGACATGGCGACGATTCTGTCGCGAAGGGCATCGAGGCGCGCACCGATCTCCGGGTCCGCGATCATGCCGCGCTCCAGACCTATGAGGCCGTCCACGAGGGCGAGATCGTTCTTCGTCCTGTGTGCCATTTCGCGCAAGAGAATCTCCTTCTGCCCCGCAGCCTCGGCGACCTGCGCGTTGAGTCTGGCCGAATGGAAGAGGATGAGGCCGAAACCCACCCCCAACACGATCGCCTCGGCCAGTGCCTGGATGACCGGATCCCAGGTGCCGCCCGCCATGATGTTGCGGGGCAGTCCCAGCCTCAGGCCGAGGGCGAGGCGCAGCACATGGAGGAGGGAGAGAAAGACAAAAAAGAAGGCTACGAGGGAGGGGATCGTCCTGGGTTCCAGATGGCTCGTCCGCGAGAGAGTGCGGGCCAGGACCGCACTGTAGAGAATGACAGCGGCGTTATATACGACGAAACGGCCCATGGTCCAAGGTCGGATGAGCGTGAAATAGGCGAAACAGAGCGTCGTCAGCGACATGAACGCGATCGGAAGACGCATGTCCCATCTCCGACCGTCGAAACCGGCGAGGCCGAACTCGAGAATCGGGAAGTAGGCGCAGAGAAGAAAGTTGGAAAGGAGCAGGATGACGGGATTCGGCGGGTCGCCCCTCAGGAACACGAGGAACGCCGCGATGCCGAGCACCGTGTAGGCTAGGGCCCAGAGGGCCAGATCGGATCTCCGAGGTCGGCTGGTGAACCACAGTATCCCCATGAAAGAGAACTGTATGAAAAACAGTGCGGCGATCATCACGGTCACCGTGTAGTAGTCGAAATGCATTCTACTCCACTGTCGACGGACAAAAGGAGCCGCCCGATAGGGCGGACCGCAGGGACGCCGAGAGGGGATACGGATGTCCATAGAGCCTACAAGGCCTTCCGGGATTCCGTATTTCTCGGCGAATCAGCTGCTCCGCGGTCCAATTCCCCTCGGGACGGCCTCCAAGCTTACGGCATCAGCACACGGTTTCGCGGAAAGCGAGCCGATGCGAAAAGATGATTCCGATCCGGATCTCAGCCGTTCTTCTTCTGGAAACCCTGCATGAAGGCGACGGCATCCTGGACGTTCTGCACGGAGCTCGCGTTGTAGGTGGAGAAGCGGATCCCGCCCACCGAGCGGTGGCCTTTCACGCCTATGATGCCGGCTGCCTTGGCCTCCTTCACGAACTTCTCTTCTAGTTCCTCGCTCCCCAGGCGGAAGACGACATTCATGAGCGAGCGGGATTCCATGTCGACCGGGCATTTGTAGTAGCCGCCCGAGCCGTCGATCGCGCCGTAGAGGGCTTTGCCCTTTTCCTGGTTCACCTTCTCCATCGCGACGAGGCCGCCCTGGTCCTTGATCCACTGGAGCGTGAGGTCGAGGATATAGATGGAGAAGCAGGGAGGCGTATTGTACAGGGAGTTGTTGTCGGCGCAGGTCTTGTACGCGAGCATCGTGGGGAGGTCTTCTTTAGCCTTGGCGAGAAAGTCTTCCTTTATGGCGACGAGGGTGACGCCCGAGGGGCCGAGGTTCTTCTGCGCGCCTGCGTAGATCATGGAGAAGTCTTTCGCGGGGAAGGGGCGGGAGAAGATGTCGCTCGACATGTCGCACACGACCGGAGCCGGACCCAGCTTGGGCCAGTACTGCCATTGGGTGCCGAAGATAGTATTGTTGCTCGTGTAGTGGACATAGGCGGCCTTGGGGTCGAGCTTGATCTCGGCCTGCTTGGGGATGGAACGGAAGAGGCCGTCCTTTTCGGTCGTGGTGACGTTGATCTGGCCGAAGCGCTTCGCTTCTTTGAGCGCCGCCTTGCCCCAGTGCCCCGTAACGATGTAGTCGGCGCTCTTGCCGTCGTAAAGCATGTTCATGGGGAGCATGAAGAACTGGGTGGAGGCGCCGCCGGTGAGGAAGAGGATCTTCCACTCCGGGCCCATGCCGGCGATCTCGCGGAAAAGGGCCTGGGCATGGTTGTGCATCTCCTCGTATTCCTTGCTTCGATGGGACACTTCCATGACGGACATGCCCGTGCCCTTCCAGTCGAAAAGTTCGGCCTGGGCCTTTTCGAGAACCGGGAGGGGAATCGCCGCGGGACCGGCGTTGAAATTGATGACGCGTTTCATGGGAACTCCTTTCACTTCTTCGCGTACTTCTTCATTCGCTCGACGATGCTGTCGCCCAGGCGGAGAAGATTCTCCTCGCTCGAGGCGCCTATATGGGGCGTGAGCAGAACGTTCGGCGCACCGAGGAGGGGGGAGCCCTCCGGCGGCTCCTTCTCGTGGACGTCGGTGGCGTAGCCGCCGAGCCGGCCTTCCTTGAGCGCCGCCGCGACATCGTCGGTATTGACGACCTGGCCGCGGCAGGTGTTGATGACGCGGGCGCCCTTTTTCATCTTCGCGATGGAGGACGCGTTGATCATGCCGCGGGTTTCGTCGGTGAGGGGCGTGTGGAGCGAGATGAAGTCGGACTTGGCGTAGACTTCGGAGAGACTGTGCAATTCCGCGAGTTCGCCGCAGTCGGTCACGTACTTGTCGTACGCGATGACCTTCATTCCGAAGGCTTTGGCCCGGACCGCGAGCTCGCGGGCTATGCGGCCCATGCCGATGAGGCCGAGGGTCTTGCCGCCGAGCTCGGTGCGCTCGAGCTCCTTTTTGAGCCACTTGCCCTGCTTCATGGATACGTCGGCCTCGACGATATGGTTGGGCATGGCGATCATCATGGCGAAGGCGAGCTCGGCCACGGCGAGGCTGGATGCCTCGGGAGTGTTGTCGACGGCGATGCCCTTCTGCTTCGCGTAGTCTACGTCGATCGTGTCGACGCCGACGCCGCCGCGGATTATGTACTTGAGCCTGGGGGCCTTGTCGATCATCGTCTTGTCCACCTTGGTCTTGGACCTGACGATTATGACCTCGGCTTCTCCGACGCGGTTCGAGTCGGTCGTGAGCTCCCCGAAAGGCGCGAGCCTGCCGGGCAGGTCCGACGCGAAGGCATCGGCCAGCAAAATAACCATGGATTCCTCCCTTTGCAGTGCGGTGGTCTGTGCAGGTACCGCGGCTGCCGAATTTCGACGTATTCTAGCATAGGGAAGATAATAGAGCCACTTTCAAAAACCGGTTATTTTAGAAAGTCAGGCTCCCGACGCGGCCTTCCGCTCGGCAACCGCCGCGAAAAACTCGCGGAGCGCCTGAACATAGCCCTCGGGATCGACGGCGATCGAGCGCGCGTGCTTCGCCTCGGGCACGAGGCGAAGCACGGTGAGGGCCTCGGGCAGCTCCCGCCGCCTGCGCTCGGCCATGACGACCGACATTTTCCAGGGCACGTAATCGTCGGCCAGGCCGTGGACGAAAAGAATCGGCACCTCCGTTTCGAGCGTCGCCCGGTCGGGCCCGATATCGTAGATCGAAAACCCCTCCCCGCGGCGGCAGAACGCATCCGCGATGCGCACGATCGCCGGCCTCATGAAAAAGGGCAGCATAGCTTTCTTGAGCCGGTGATCGAGCTCGGCCGCCATGTTCGAGAAGGGACAATCCGCGACGACGGCATCGAGCCGTTCGTCGACGGCGGCGAAGTGCAGCACGGCCGACGCTCCCATCGATACGCCCAGAGCGGCGAACCGCCCTTCGTGCGGAAAGCGCGAGAGGGCCCAATCGGCCACGGCCTTCAGGTCGTAACGCTCGTGCCAGCCGTAGCTCGGCCGCCCACCCCCAGTGTCTCCATGGCCGCGCGCATCGAGGGCGACCACGGTCCAGCCTTCGGCCCGGAAAGCCCTGGCGTAGCGCATCATGCCGAGCCACGACCAGGTGATGCCGTGCTGGACGAGGACGAGCCCGCGGCCCTCGCCTTCGAGAGCGTGTACGGCTATATCGTAGCCCCCGGGCGAGCGCACGCGCTCGAGAATCCAAGGCAGCGCGAGATCGCCGTCGTCGAGGTCGCCGCGTTCCCTGCACCATGCCGAAATGAAGGCCTCGTCCTTGACGGGCATGAAGATGAGTCCGCGGTAGACGATGAAACCGAGGGCCGCGAGAAGAAAGACGATGCCGGGAATTCCGAAGGCGAGAAGAGGGATCAGAGTATCGGACACAGCTTCGCTCCAAATGTCGCTTTGATTCAAAATACAGATTTCGAATTCGGCCGATATGCCGGACACTTCCGAATCGCCTCGGCTCTCTTTGCTTTGCCCTTTCCTCGGTGCCTCTGTGGCTTGTCTTCGTTTTCTTGGATGAATCCTCGGGCAGTATAGCCAAAGCTTCACCGCCGCGCCAAGCAGGCCCGCAGACTTCGGGTCTTGGCCCTTCGACCGGGTGATGGTAGAATCCTTCTCTACGCGCGGTTTCCCCAAGGAGGCTCTTTTATGCCCATCACCTTCGCCGATCTTGGCAAAGCAGTCATCGAAACGGAATATGCGGTTCGCGGCCCCATCGTCGCCCGGGCGGCCGAGCTCGAGAAACAAGGTCGGAAGATCATCTACTGCAATATCGGAAATCCGCAGGCGCTCGAACAGAAGCCTCTGACCTATCTTCGCCAGATTCTCGCTCTCTGCGAATACCCCGAACTAGTCGAAACCGCCAAGGCAGCCTTCCCCCCCGACGCCATGGAAACGGCCAAGCGCATCCTCGCGCTCTCCAAGCACGGCCTGGGCGCCTACTCCGAATCGAAGGGGTTGCGCGTGGTCCGCGAAGCGGTGGCCGATTTCATCCGCGAGCGCGACGGCATCGACGCCGATCCCGAGGCGGTCTACCTCACCGACGGAGCCTCCAAGGGCGTCCAGGCGGCGCTCCGCATCCTCATCGCCGACCCGAACGACGGCATCATGATCCCCATTCCCCAGTACCCGCTGTATTCGGCCACCATCACCCTGTACGAGGGCAAGCAGGTGCACTACTACCTCGACGAAGCCAACGACTGGCGCCTCTCGCGGCAGCTTTTGGAAGAGTCCATCGCCGAGGCCCACCGCCGCGGCGTCAGGGTCAAGGCCATCTGCGTCATCAATCCGGGCAACCCCACGGGTTCCGTCATCGACCGCGACAACATCGCCATGATCATCGATTTCGCCCGCGAGCACGATCTGGCCATCCTCGCCGACGAGGTCTACCAGGAGAACATCTACCGCCCAGGCGATCGTTTCACCTCCTTCGCCAAGGTCATGGTGGAGAAAAAGGAGACCAAGGTCTCCCTCTTCTCATTCCATTCCTGCTCTAAAGGTTTCATGGGCGAATGCGGCCATCGCGGCGGCTATATGGAAATCCGCAACATTCCCGCCGACGTGGTCGCTCAGATCACCAAGCTCCAATCGGTGAGCCTCTGCTCGAACCTTCCCGGCCAGGTCGCCGTGTACTGCATGGTGCGGCCTCCCAAACAGGGCGAAGCGAGCCATGCCCTCTACGCCAAGGAGCGCGACGGGATCCTCGCCGAGCTCCGCTCGCGTGCGATCCTTCTCGCCGAGGGACTCAACAAGATACCTGGCATCCAGTGCAACGCCGTCGCCGGCGCGATGTACGCCTACCCGAAAATCAGCCTGCCGTCCGGGCGCAGCGACGAAGATTACTGTATGGCGCTTCTCGAAGAGACTGGCGTCTGCGTCGTCTCCGGCACTGGTTTCGGCCAGATACCCGGCACCGCCCACTTCCGCACCACGATCCTCCCGCCGACGGAGCGTATCAAGGACGTCGTGCGGCTCTTCGCGGATTTCCAGGCGAAGTACAAGTAGAGGCGCCGATGGTCCGGCGGGGGAGGCTCGCCTCTCCCCGCCGTTTCCGGCCCTCATTCCGTGCGCGCCGTGTGGCCGCGAAGAAATCCGCTTTTTTAACGCAATCTGCATGAAAATTCCTGAAAGCTTCGAGAGTTTTGGTTATATTAGCATCGTTTATAGGCGCTCTCCGCCCGTGCGGGGAAGAGCGCCTTAGATGCCGCTGCCGGAAAGGCAGGGCAAGGCCGCGCCCCATAGGGGGCGGTTACACCAGATCAAGGAACGGTCGCATGAACGCCAGCTCCCTCTTCGATTTCCGCATGCTCGACTTCTTCAAACAGACTCTGCGCGGCGGCGTGCCGGGCGCGCAAGGGCCTTTCGCCGCGATGGCCGCGCTCAATTTCCAGCGACGCCAGGCGCAACGCCGCTGGGCGGCGGCTCGCGCGGGCAGGGTCGTCCCGCCCGTGCTCATCGCCAGCATCACGCGCCGCTGCAATCTGGACTGCAAAGGCTGCTATTCCAAAGCCCTCCCCCGGGAGGGCGACTGCCCCGAGCTGAACGACGATCGCTTCATGAGTCTTTTCGCCGAGGCCATCGATCTCGGGGTGGGCGTAATCATGCTCGCGGGCGGCGAACCCCTGCTCCGCAGAAGCCTCCTCAAGCGGGCGGCGGCCCTACGGGGCCCCTTCATGCCCGTTTTCACCAACGGCACGCTCGTCGACGATGGGGCGATCGAGCTCTTCTTGGGATCGCGGCTCGTCCCCATCTTCAGCATCGAGGGCGATCCCTCCGATACGGCCGAGCGCCGCGGCGCCGGCGTCCACGAATCGGCGCTCTCCGCCGCCGCGGCACTGCGCAAGCGCGGCGGTCTCTTCGGGCTGTCCCTCACTCTGACCTCGCGCAACGCCGATTCGGCCATGTCGCGTCCCTTCCTCGAAGGACTCGCCTCTCTGGGCGCCTCGGCGCTTTTCCTCATCGAGTACGTGCCTGTGGCGCCGGGCACCGACAGCCTCGTGCTCACCGCGGCTCAAAAGGCTGCCTTCGCGGAAGAGGGCCGCTTCGACGGGCTGGGCTTGGGCGTCGTGCAACTGCCGGGCGACGAGGAAGCTTACGGCGGCTGCCTCGCGGCGGGTCGGGGCTTCGTCCATCTGGCCGCCGACGGCCGCCTCGAGGCATGCCCCTTCGCTCCCTTCAGCGACACGGAGGCCTCGACGATGAGCTTCGCGGAGGCTCTCGATTCGCCTCTCTTGCGCTCGATCCGCGAGCGCCATTCCGAGCTCACGGAGACCAGGGGCGGCTGCGCGCTGTGGAACAAGCGCGGTTGGATCGCCTCGCTCGGAGCCTGCGTCCGCGGCCCGGAGGAACGGGGAGTCGCGTAAGACCGGCGCCGCCGGGGCCTTCAATCTCGGCGGCGAATCTGGTACCATGCGCCAGGCTTTCGAGGTCGCCTGCCGGGCCGCCGACATTAGGGAAGGCGCCTTTGTCGGCGGCTTCCCTAATGTCGCGTTGAAGCCGTGTTTCGCTGATTGAGGGGGTTATGCATGGAATGGAGAGCGAGCCATATACTCGTCAAGGATAGGGCTCAGGCCGAGCAGCTCAAGATCCGCGTCAAGCAGGGCGCCGACTTCGCCGGTCTCGCGCGTGAGTTTTCCACCTGCCCGTCCAAATCGGCAGGCGGCGATCTCGGTTGGTTCGGCCCGGGGAAGATGGTTGCCAGCTTCGAGCACGCCTGCAAGAACCTCGGCGTCGGGTCCATCTCGGACGTCGTCTCCACTCAGTTCGGGTACCACATCATAAAGCTGACGGGCAAGAAGGACTGAAGGGGTCTCGATGGCGCCGCGCGCCCCAGCCCGGACCTAGTGGGCTTCCTGTACGAAACCTAGCGTGACGCCATTGGGATCGAGGACATGCATCAACTTCACGCCGTTCGGAAGGCTGGAGGGGCCCTCGGCGATGGCCACTCCCTTCGACATCAGCATCTTCGCGACCGCGTCGACGCTCTCCACATGGAAGCCGATGGATATGTCGCCGTTGGCGCGACCGGCGGTTCCATCGGAGACAAGCTCTATCTGCGTCGGTCCGTCTTCCAGAAAGACGATCCGCCTTCCCGGTCCGGCGGGAAAATCCCGGACGATCTTGAATCCCAGGGCCTTGGTGTAAAATACGATCGACTCTTCCATCCGCGCCTTTTGGATGGTGATGAAATTGACGTGCACGACCACCTCCGCGTATCTCCGAAAACCCGATATCATCCCTCGAGCGGGGAATGCAGGCTGCCCGCCGCCATGCGGAACGGCGAAGATTACCTGATTATTCCCCCCGTAAAGTTGAAACGATAGCGCGGCTGTCCGTCCGGCCTCGAATCAAACCCTCCGCCTCGATCTTCGCCCCCGGGCCGGGCGCCTACCGGCGACCCGGGCTGCGCTGTCGGCTCCGGCGCTTTCTCTTCGCAAACCCCATTCTTCGGTGCATCGCTTTTTTCCATGACGATACTCCCTCGATACTGCATCACACGGTTTTGAAATCCTTTTCGGCCGCATCGGCGGCGCCCCACCCCTCAATGGTATGGCGATACTATCACGATTCATCGCATCGTTGCATGGGAATATCGAAGGAATCCGCCGAAGCCGTGCACCTGCGGGCGGTGCCTCAGGGTTCTCACAAGCCGTACTCTTCCGTGCCCGGCTCGGGCAAGGGCGACCGCGAAGCTTCCGATCCGGCGGCCAGCTCGATCTCCTCTTCGTCTACCGGCTCCGTCTCCTCTCCGGGCGTTTCCTCCCGGAAAGTGCCCTGCCGCTTGCGCTCGAATTGATAGAAGGCCGCTGGAACCACGAAGAATGTGAGGATGGCCGAGAAGACGATCCCGCCGAACATGACCATGCCCATGACCTGGCCGAACTCGGAGCCCTGTCCCGTGGAAAAGATAAGGGGGAAGCTTATGACGAGAACGGTCAGCGTGGTCATGATGATGGGCCTGAAGCGCAGGCGCCCGGCCTCGATGAGGGCCTCCATGAAGGGCATCTTGCCGAGCCGTTCCACGACGAAGTCGAGGTATAGGATGGCGTTCTTGGCCGACAGACCTATGAGCATCAAGAGGCCCATGACGCCGAATATGTCCAGCCCGCCGCCCTTGAAAAAGACGAAGAGCAGGGCTCCCACCAGGGCTATGGGCACGGGAAGCAGAAGGTAGACGGGATAACGCCAGGAATTGAACTGGGCCGCCATGACGAGATAGGCGAGGAAAAGGGCCAGGAGGAAGGTCACCGATCCCGTCGAAATGAGCTGGCCGGCGAGCGCAGCCTGACTGAAGCGCCCTGCGGGCAAAATATTCACGCCATTGTCCAGGAGACCTCGCTTGGCGAGTTCGCTCGTGATTTCATTCATCACTTCGAGCTGAGGCGGCGCGTCCGCCTTGAGGTTGATCTGGAGCTGGTTCGTGTACTGGCGGTCGAAACGGTTCATCGAAACCGGAGCCTCGTTGAGCACGAAGCTGCCGAGCTGCCCGGCCTGAAAGTTCGTTTGGAAAGTCGGCGAATAGACGGGCATGGCGAGGAGGCTCTGCCCTCCGGCGAGGTAGGTGGGGTCGAGCTGGACCCAGATCGGATAGGTGAGGCCGCCGGTGATGACATTCGCCGCCTGTATGCCCGTCGTGTAGGCCTGGAGGGCCGTGGCGACGGTCTGGGCGGATATCCCTGTGCCTGTGAGCTTGGATGGGTCCGGTACGAAGTCGTTCTCGAGCGTCGTGTCCGAAAGGCTGGAGTTCACGTCCGAAACATAGCGGTTCTGCTGGATGGCGTCGAGCATGGCCGCATTACGGTTGATCAGCACGTTGATATCGGCCGCGACTACGTTCAACATGAGCGCGCTGCCCTGGCCGCCGAAGCCGCCGCTCACGCTGACCGCCAAACGCGCCGAGGGGTGGTCGCGGAACAGGATCGGAAGCAAGGAGTTGCGGTAATCCTGGGCGAGTTGGAAAGCGCCTTTCCGTTTGTGAATATCGCCGAGCGTGACCACGAGCTGGCAGATTGTACTCTGCAAGCTTCCGTTGGAACCTCCGGCGTCAGATTGGACGATAGCCACCTCGGGTCTCCGGGAAAGCCAATCCTCGAACTGCCCGGTCACTTCGTTGACGACGGTTTCGGGAGTGCTGGGGGGAAAACGAGCGGTGATCGTAAGGGAGCCCGAATCGGAATTGGGCACGAAGTTGAAGGGAATGTGCGGCACCACGAGAAAAGCGCTGACGCCCAGGAAGAGTGTCGCGCCCACGAGAATAAATGCGCTGCGCTTGAGAACCTTGGATAGAATGTTGGCGTAGCCGTCTCGGACCTTGTCGACCACGAACTCGGTCCAGCCGTGAAGCATGTGGGTCAGCGCCTCGATGAAACTGATCGCGATGGTGACGAAAAAGTTCACCAGTCCGAGAAGGATGGGGTAAGCGAGGAGCACCGGAAGGAAGATGGGGTGCTTCGTAATGAGGAGCCCGATGGCGAGCAAGACGCCGAGCACCACGGCAAAGCCCTTGTTCCATACCCTGAATCCCCAGCGGATGGCGTCGGGAATGCGAATGAGACTCTTCGCGAAATCCGACCAATCCATCTCCCGGCCCGCAGGAGTGTAGGCGAGGCGCACCGTGAGGAACAGAAGGGCTTCGAAGAGAGAGAAAGCCACGGCGGCGGCGAGTCCGAGCGAGAACTGCTGCAGGTAGAGGCCTATGAAGCCGCCGATGAAGCTCACGGGGATGAGGACCGAAAGCAGGGAGAGCGAGGCCGCGACGACCGCGCTGAACACCTCGCTCGCCCCCCTCAACACCGAATCCTTGAGGTTGAAGCCCATGGCCCTGTAACGCTCGACGTTCTCGGCCACGACGATGGAGTCGTCGACCACGACGCCTATGGCTATGACCAGGGCCAGGAGGGATACGAGATTGAAGGAAAAGCCCATGAGTTTGTAAAGAATGGGCGAGGCGGAGATGGCGATAGGTATGGCGAGGATGACCGAGAAGGCGGTGTTGGGCTTGCCGAGGAAGAGCAGAACGATGAGCGCCACCACGATGAGGGTCATGAACAGCTCGTGGAAAGTGGACTGGACCGAGGCCCTGATGGGGCCGGTGGTGTCGTTGGAATAGACGATCGAATAGCCCGCGGGCAGATTCGTCGCCTTGAGCAGCTTCCGGACCCCGTCCACCACCGCGATGGTGTTCGCCTCGGTAGTCTCCTGGACCGAGACCAGGACGACCGGCACCCCGTTGACTCGGGCGTAGTCCGTGTCCACCTGAGCGTCGCGCACGACACCCAAGTCGTCCACGGAGATGGCACGACCCGAGTCCACGAGGATTTTGCGGATTTCGGCCACCCCGCCGGGCACATTCTGCGTCGAGAAGGTCAGCGAGTTGTTCCTCGTCGTTATGGTGCCGATGGGCTGCTCCAGGGCCGAGCCGATAATGGCATTGATGACCTGTTGGGGGGTGATATTGTAATAGGAAAGACGGTCTGGATTGAGAAGCACGTTGTACTGAACGGTGGGATTTCCGTCGGTCGTTATGGCCGCGACGCCGTTCACGCGCTCGAGCGAAGGCTGAAGCGTGTTGGTCACATAGTCGCCCACATCTCCGAGGCTCTGGCCGCCGCCGCTTATGCCGAACTGCAGAACCGGCAAGCTGGAGGGATCGAAGGTTCCCACTATCGGCGGATTGATCCCCGTCGGGAAAATCTTCATCTGGGCCTGCACCTGGGAGGCAACCTGGTTCATCACCGAGTTCTTGTCGACGTTCACGTCGAAAAGGATGATCACGCGGCTGTAACCGATCTGGCTGATGGAGATGATGTCCGTGATTCCGCTGACCTGGGAAACGGCATTCTCCACTATCTGGGTCACCTGCTGATCCATGACTCCCGCGCTGGCGCCCGGATAGGTCGTGGTCACCGTGACGACCGGAATGACTATATTGGGCAGGAGATCCGTGCCCAAGCCGGCCGTGCTCACGAATCCGAAAGCCACGATCGCCACGAAGATGCCGATGGAGAGCACGTATCTCGTCACCGAAAACTTGATGGCGGGATTGATCTTGTTGAATACCTGCGTCTCGTAGTCTTTGAGTTTACTCATGGAGTACCCGCCGTCTGGGCCCCCGTCGCGGAGATGCCCTGCGCCTGGGTAGTTTGAACCTGGGATCCCTCGAGCATTCCCGGCGGGGGATTCAGCACGACGCTTGCGCCGGAGTCCAGACCCGATACCGCGGCCGTGATGCCCGCCTCGGCTATGATGGTGACGAACTTCCGCACGGCTTTACCGTTCTCCACGACGAACACGTAGTTCTTGTTCTCGAGCGTGGCCAGCGCGGGGACCGGCACCAGGGCCCCCTGGGCCATATCGACGGAATAGCTCACCGTGCCCACGGTGCCGAAGGGCAGGCTGACGCCGCCGAGGAACAAGGCGACCATGGGTACGAGACCCTGAATCGGCGCGGAAGGAGCCTGTGAAACGCGAATCGGGAAGTCCTTGCCGTTGAATGAAAAACGCATGACCGTGCCGACATGGAGCGCGGAGGCGTCCGAGGGGGGGGCATTGAAGTTGATTTCGCGCACGGCGCTGACGAGAGTGAAGGTGGGCGTATTGAGTCCCACATACATGCCAGGATTGACGCTGACCGCCGCGATCTGTCCGGCGAAGGGCGCACGGATGGCCGTATACTGAAGGTTGAGCTGGGCCTGCTGCAGCTGGATCCTGGCCTGGTCGACGGCGACCCTGAACTGCGCGATGTTCTGCTGGCCCGACTTCTGATTCTGGTCCAGGGCGGTCTTGGCCGCTTCCAGACTGGATTGGGCTTGCGAGAGCTGGGTCCTGGCCGTATCGAGCTGGGAGGCGGAGGTTCCGCCGAGCGCATAGAGCGCCTTCTGGGCATCGTAATTCTTCTGGGCCGCCTCGAGAGCCGACTGTCCGGACTGGACGTCGAGGGCCAGCTTGGGATTGGCCTGGTTCACGTTGTACAGCCCTATGTCCAGATTGAGCTGGGCGTTGTCGAGAGCCGCCTGAGCGTTCGCGACCGCGAGCTTGAACTGGGCGGGATCGAGCTGGACCACCAGGTCTCCCGTGCGCACCCAGTCGCCCGCCAGGCGCGGGGTGCTCGTGACGACGCCCGCCACCTGGGCGGCCACCTGACTCTGGGTCACCGGCACTATCTGGCCGGAAGTGGCGCGATCCGCGGTGAGGGCCCCGATTTGAATCTGGTTGACCTGGACGGGGATTATTCCCTGGCGGCGGCCGGTCTGGGATCCGGCGGGCGCGGAGGATTTGCCGCACGAACCTATGAGGACGGCCCCTAGCAACGAAGCGATCAGTACAATCGCCGATCCGGCCGTCGAATGTCGTACCGTATTCATCATTGTGCTCCTACAGTCCCATGTCGGTCTCGAGGGTGAAGACCCCGAGAAGGTATGCGTTGCGCGACGTCTGGTAGGCCACCTCGGCGGTCGCCGCGTTGACCGACGCCGTCAGCACATCCTGGGTTGTGGCCGTTCCGTACTGGTTCTGGGTCTTGGTGACGACGAACAGAGCGTCGAGCGCTTCCATGTTTTTCTGAGCGAGGTCGACTCGATCCCTGAGTATGAGGGCGCTTTCATAGGCGTCCCGTATGTCGGCGGCGATCCCGAAGGCCAACTGGGAGCGCTGCACGTCGTACAGGTCGATTTGGCGGGACGCGGCCTCTTCCTGATCCCTGGCCGCTCCTGCGTCCGCGACGGGCATGGCGATCTTCACGCCGGCGCTCACCGAGGCGGCGTCGATGATGGAAGAGCCCGGCCAGGCCACGGCGGCGTCCAGGCCGCCCGTCACGCTCACGGTCGGCTGGGCCGAGCCTGCCGCGAGAAGCAGATCGATGCCGCTCGACCTGCGACTCAGTCCGAGCTGGGCGAGATCGGGGCGCTTCTGCAGTCCGACGGCGATCGCCTGTTCGAGGCTCGGGGCGGGCATGGGCGGGTCCGCCGTTTCGGCCACCGCGAACCGACTGTCGGGCGGATAACCGAGCAGAATGGCCAGGCGTTGTCTCGCGAGCCGCAGGTCGTGATCGGCCTGCGCGACATCGAGATCGGCGCCGCGCGCGTTGACCTGCGCCGTCATGAGATCGACGGTGCTGGCCTGCTTCAAATCGTAGACGGCCCGGATCTGAGCGAGCAGACTGTTTTGACTGTCGAGTATCTGCCGCTTGACCGCCAGGTTCCGCTGGTCGGTGAGCATGGTCACGTAAGCCTGCTTGACATTGAAGAGCGCCGTTATCCGCCCCTGGACCGACGCCAACTCCTGCCCCTGAAACGCGAGGAGGCTCTTGTCGATGGAGGCTTTGATCTGGCCGCCGGGATAACCGTCCCAGATGGTTTGTGTGAGCGAAAGCTGGGCGGTCGTGATCTGGGCATTGAGCGCGGCATCCGAGGGAGGAATGATCTGTCCGACGTTCAGTCCCAGCTGCGTAAGGGGTCCCGTGAGAGCAATCCCGGCATTCGCCGTATTCGAGACATTGGTGCTGGTCGTGCCGAGGAGAGTCTCCAAAGTGGACGAGTAGGGGGCGAAGGCGGAACTTTCGTACGTCGAGCCGAGCCCGTCGATCGCCGAGTATCCGCCAGTGGTCGAAAGAGTGAACGTCCCTTTCGTGGCGGCCAGAGCGTATTGCGCACCGGCTACGTCGAGGGTCCCGCGCACGATCTTCATGTCGGGACCGTTCGCGACGGCGGCGTCTATGGCTTCCTGAAGCGTAATTACCTTGAGCGCGGGGGATACCGCGGAGCTCGAAGCGGACATCGGCGCCGTCGAGCCGGGCATCGCCGCCGGAGCGGAAGGCGCGGGGCTTTGTTCGGGAGATGCGGCCCCGGCGGCCCCCGCCTGTTGCGCGACCAGAGCCGCCCCCAGTAGGCAGAGAGTCGCGCCGAGAAATCCATTCTTTTTCATCGTGACCGAGTATACTGATCCGCGCAACGAGTGTCTCTTAAAAGTTTCTTTCGATCGAAAATCAGAAAAACTCGAACTCCATCTGCGGCCGGTCCGCGAACCACGATCCGCTATCGTTGCCGCCTCCATTCGTGGCGGCCAGGGCATCGGCGACGGAAGCCGCGATCGGTAAGAGCTGATGCTCGATATAGTGTTCGTAGTCGAACGGGGCTCCGCTCCTCGCCTCGACGGGCTCGGCCCCGGCCGCGGTCATGACATAGGACACGCGTCCGCGGCGGGAGCCCCATCCGAGCAGTCGCGCGGCACGCACCTGAGGCGTGGGATTCGCGTAGTCCTCGGCCGGTCGACGCAGAACGCGGCGATAGACGAGCCGATCGTCGAGCTCGCCGCGTCGGAGCGAAGCCGCGACGTTCCTGCAGAATCCGCGCAACTCGTCCTCCGCGGCGCCCGCGAAAACGAGCCCGAGCAGATCCACCTGGAAGCGGCGCGCGAGGGCCGTGAAGTCGCTGCGAACCGCCTCCATGCCCTTGACTTCCACCTGTTCGCTTCCCGCTTCATCGAGAAGGAGCCCGGCGTAGCCCTTGGCCCTCCCTCTCGCTCCGTTTTTCAGGAGGCTTTTCGCCACGCCGGAGCGCGTATCCGCCCTCAGTCTCGGGATGAAAAATCGACGGTATACCTTCTCGCAGCGGATCTTCAGATGGGAATCGAGACCGTATTCGGCGCTCACCTCGCGGGCAATCTCTCGATTGAGATCCTCGGCCGCGTCCGTCCCGAAGCGCATGAGCTCGGCCCGGTCCGCTTCGTCGCCGAAGCCGGAGAGGACGAAGACCGAATCCGTGTCTCCGTAGAGAACGCGGCGGCCCCCGGACTCGAAAAAATCCTTCGCCCGGTTCAGATAGGTCTTGCCGAACGACGTGATCGCGCCCGCGAGCTCGGTGCGGGCATAGCGGCAGCCCTCGGCGCCGAGCACTCCGTAGAAGGAATTCATCAGAATCTTGTAGACGTAGGCCGCATCATCCTCGCCTCCGGCGATCGCGGTCTCGCGCTCGCGCGCATAACGCGCCAACAGGTCCGGCATGATCCCGGCCGACCGATCGAAACGCGCGCCGTTCGGCGCGACGATGTCGTCGTCCCGGGGCGACCGGGAAAACGCGCGCTCGTAGGCGAGGGGATCTATGTTGAAGGTCCGCATTATGGACGGATACAGACTCCGAAAGTCGAGGACGACGACATTCGGGAAAATGCCCGTGGCCGGATCGAGGACGGTCCCGCCGGCGGCCCCGGATACCTTTCGATCGCCTCTGGCGGGCGGGACGATGCGCCGCGCGCGCAGCTCGGAAGCGTATACGCGCTCGAAGGCCGGAATGCTCGTCCACGCCCGGTCGAGCGAGACACCGGTGAGCTCGGATCGCTTCGCGGTCAGCTCGTCGAGCTTCGTCCTCGCTATGATGCGCAGGACGAGCTCCGAGTCCCGGAGACAGTATTCGCAGAACGATACCGGGTCTTCGCGGCGCAGCCGCTCGAGTTCCTCGACCTTGGCGACGCCCCGCGTCGTCACCGACTTGCCCTCCCCCAGGAGCTCGCGCGCGACCGCCTCGAGCGAAAGATCCTCGAATCGGCGTCCCGAGGAGCGGACCAGGCGCATCGCGTCGAGCGCCGAGCGCCCGGGCAGATCGAAAAACGACCTCTTCCCGGAGATCTCCACAAACGAAGCGGGGACCTCGCTGCGCCCGATATCGAAAGCCAGACCATTGGCCGCGAAGCGCTCGGCGAGGACGCGGAGATCGAAGTCGATGATGTTCCAGCCGGTAAGGACGTCCGGATCGCGCTCCACGAGTCGAGCGGCGAAGGCGGCGAGCAGGTCGTTCTCGGCGGCGAAAGATCTTGTCGCGGGCGAGTCGAGGCGCGGTCCCAGAAACAAAACCTCTCCGGCGCCCTTGCCGTCGGCCAGCGACACCGCCACGACACGGTTTGCCCGGTCGGTTTCGATGTCGAACGCGAGCCATCGAAGACCCGGCTCCGGTCCCGGCGGGGCCGCCCTCATGCCGGGCTCGACGAAGACGAGATCGACTCTGCGGCCGGACCGCGGCTCGCCGCCGAGAACCACCGACCCGCGTATGTCCATGCGCGAAAGACTGTCCATCGCCCCGGGGCGCTCGGCGAAATGCACGCCGATGCCCGCCGTCTTCAGTACCCGTTCCGCTCGCCCCAGGGCCAGCGGAGGCAGCTCGATGCGTGCGAGCGGGTTCCCCGCGAAATCGTTCCAGGCCTCGACCGGAAGGGGCCGGCCGAAGGCTGATGCGAGTTCCGCCTCCGCGCGCCCGCCTTCGGCCGCGCCGACATAGATCGCGGGAGGGGCGGAGGCAAATACGGCGGCAAAACTGCGCCCGTCCTCCAGCCGCCCGGTCAGGAAGCTTCTCGGCCGTCCTTCCCGCCTTCCCGGACCCGGATCTTCGTCCCAGGCGGACACGATGAACGCGCGGAATTCGGTCATGCCGCGAGTGTAGCACGAACCGCGGCGATGGGTGCCGCCCCGGACCGGGCGGCTTTCGCCAAAGTCGCCGGCGGGCTATGCTGGGCGCATGGCACGCGGGACGCGAATCAGAGGAGTCGAAGTCGGTTCGAAGCCGGAGGTCGCCGCGTACGGCACCGACATGCCGCCTAACTCGTCGATCCTCGTCGATTCGAGCCCGCTCGTCTACCTGATCGAAGGCTCCGCCGCCAGGCGCCGCGCCGTCGAAGACTTTCTCGGCTACGCTTCCGGCAGAGGATGCAGGCTCATCGCCTCGACGATCGTGTGGACGGAGCTGCTCCGGAAGCCGCTCGGCTCCGGCGACGCGACCCTCGCGGACCTTTATCGCACCCTGCTGGCCGATTCCGCCCACATCGTCCTCGTGCCCGTGGACGTCGCCGTCGCGGAGGAGGCGGCCCGGCTCCTCGCGCGGCGCCCCCTGGAGTTCGCGGACGCGATCCATCTCGCGACGGCCCGCGTCGAAAAAGTGTCGGCGGTCCTGGGCAACGACGCGGCGTGGCGCAGGATCCCCGAATGCCCCCGGCTCTTTCTCGTCGACGAGTTGGCATTCGAGCGGTGAGCGGCGGGCTCGGGCTTGACCGCAGCTGGGGGTGTCGTGATACTGAACGCGCCGCGGCGCGTCGCGGCAGGAGGCTGGAATGGACCCGAGCGCGATGCGCGATTTTGCCTCGGTGGCCCTCGACGCCGGCCTCGCCGTAGAGGCCGGGACCATGCTGAGCATAGGCGGCGAGTTCCCCCACCGCGAGATCATGTACGCCATCGCGGAGGCGGCCTACGACCGCGGGGCGCGCGTCGTCAAGATCGAGTACGACGACGTGAGGCTCGCGCGGATACGCGCCGACCGGGCCCGCGACGAATACCTCGAATCGCTCAGCGCCATGGTCGAAAAGGACTGTGAAATATACGTCGAGGAGGCCTGGAGCTACCTGCGGATCGAAGGGTACGAGAGGCCCGACGCCATGGAAGGCGTCGACCAGGACAGACTGGTCCGCATGCAGCGCTCACGCGGCCGTGCCTCACGCGTACTGAGGGACGCCCAGATGTCGGGGCGTCTGCCCTGGTGCGTCATACCTTACCCCACCGAAGCCTGGGCCGGGGAGGTGCTCGGTCCCGGCGCGGAGGTATCGGATCTGTGGCGTGCCCTCGTTCCCATACTCCGTCTGGACCGGCCCGACCCGGTCGAAGAGCTCCGCGCCTGCATGAGACGGCTCGCGGGACGAGCCGGAAACCTGGGCGCCCTCGCGTTGCGCTCTCTCAGGTTCCGAGGCCCCGGCACGGACCTCTGCATCTCGCTCGCGCCCGAATCCCGCTGGCAGGGCGGCACCGACGCGACGCCCGCGGGAAAAGTCTTCATGCCCAACATTCCCACCGAAGAAGTGTTCGCGACACCGGATTTTCGCGGCACGACGGGCACCGTCTCGCTGACGAAGCCCCTCCGGATCCGCGGCACGCTCGTCAGGGGCGGTCGCCTCGCTTTTCGCGACGGGGAGGTCGTCGACGCTTCGGCCGAGCGCGGCGAAGAGGCCCTCGCCGGCTTTCTCCGGACCGACGCCGGCTCGAAACGGCTCGGCGAGGTAGCCCTCGTGGATTCCTCGAGCCCCGTCTGGCAATCGGGACTCGTCTTCGATTCGATTCTGCTCGACGAGAACGCAGCCTGTCACATCGCCCTCGGCGCCGGCTACGAACCCGCTTTCGCCGGCGCCGAAGCCATGGACGACGCCGAGAAGGAAAGCCGCGGTTTCAACGTCTCGCTCGTCCACGAGGACCTCATGATAGGCTCCCAGGAGGTCGAGGTGACGGGCATCGGAGCCGACTCGAGGGAGATTCCGCTCATAAGCCGCGGCCTCTTCGCTTTCTGATCGCTCGCGATCAGCTTCGATCCAATCGGTTCATCTCTTTCCCAATTGGCTGATCGCTCGCGATCAGCTTCGATCCAATCGGTTCATCTCTTTCCCAATTGACTGATCGCTCGCGATCAGCTTCGATCCAATCGGTTCATCTCTTTCCCAATTGACTGATCGCTCGCGATCAGCTTCGATCCAATCGGTTCATCTCTTTCCCAATTGGCTGATCGCGGCACGCAGGTCTTTGGGCAGGGGGGCCTCGAGGCGCATAATCTGTCCCGAACGCGGGTGCGGGAACTCGGCCGACATGGCGTGGAGGGCCGCGCGCGCCACGAGGGGGCGCTCCTCGAAGAGATCGCCCTTCCATCGCCGTTTGAAGGCCGAAAGAAGCAGAGCTTTGCCGTCGCCGTAGAGCGGATCGCAGAGACAGGGAAAGCCGAGCGAGGCGAGATGGACCCTGATCTGATGGGTCCTGCCCGTCTCCGGCCGAGCCTCGATCAGGGCTGCCCCGGGGAAAGTCCCCGCCGAGGCGAAACGTTCGACGACTTTGAAGGCCGTGGCTGAGTTCTTGCCCTTGTGCGCGTCTACGATCGTCCGATGCGCGCGATCGCCGTCGGCCTTGAGCGGGAGCTCGCAGCGGGTTTCGTCCCAGTCGGGCAGGCCGCGGACCAGAGCACGGTAGACCTTGGCGACGGCTCCGGTGGCGAAGGCTTCTCCGAGGGTCTTATGAGCCTCCGCGCCGCGCGCGAAGACAAGAAGACCCGTCGTGTCCTTGTCGATGCGGTGGACGACGAAGAGCCGGCCCCAGTCTTTTCGGAGCTCGTTAGCGACCACAGGGGCGTCCGGATCGTAGCGATCGGGAATCGCGAGATATCCGGCGCTTTTGTCCACTGCTATGATGTCCTCGTCGGAGTAGAGGACCGGATTGTCTCGTGCGCTCATTGGCTCGAGCATACGCGCGGCCGCCCCGCCTCTTCAATCCCCGAGGTATAGCTCCATGGCCCGGCGGTGCACCCGCGACAGGGCTTCGACGAAAATCCGTCTTTCTTCTTCACCCAGGACGTCGAGCGCATCGCCGATCGCGCCGCGGGCCGTCCCCATGGGTTCGGCTCCCTCGTCGGAAGACGAGGAGGCCGCCTCGATGCGATCGAGGAGTTCCTCGCCCGAACCACTGAGCTCCAGGCGGGCCGAACGGTGATCCGCCGCGGAACGGCGGCGTCTGAGCCAGCCCTTCGCGACGCAATTGTTCGCGATTACGGTCGCGGTCGGCCGGTCGCAGAAGAGCTCCCGAGCCGCCTCCGATGGACTAATCGCCCCTCGTCGCCGCGCGAGCCGGATAAAATGCAGCTGGTCGAGGCTTATGCCGAAGGGGCGAATCCTCTGGGCGAGCCTGCGGCGGCGGGCCAGAAATATGCGACCCATCTCTCCAATCTCATCCATAATCTAGTTAGTATTCTAATCATCTCGTTTTTTTCGTCAATCTCGCCTCAGGCCTTGTCGTTCGGCCTGCCTTTTTTGTATGTTTATGGACGACCGCATAGGTCGCTATTCCGTCCAGAGGCAACCATATTCCGGACTTGGGTCCGGCGCCGCCGCGTTCCGGCGCGGACGGCTAGGGATTCCTCCGGTACAAACTTTATTCAAAGGGAGAACCAAGCCATGTCCAAACAGCTCCTGTTCAGCGAAGACGCGAGACGAAAACTCCTCGTAGGCGTCGAGACCATCTCGAGGGCAGTCAAAGTCACCCTCGGGCCCAAGGGCCGCAATGTCCTTCTGGACAAAAAATTCGGCGCGCCCACCGTCACCAAGGACGGTGTCTCGGTCGCGAAGGAAGTAGAGCTCGAAGACCCGTACGAGAACATGGGCGCCCAGCTTCTCAAGGAAGTAGCCACCAAAACCAACGACGTCGCGGGCGACGGAACCACCACGGCGACCGTCCTGGCCTATTCGATCGTCAAGGAAGGGCTCAAGTCCGTGGCCGCCGGTCTCGATCCCATGGGTCTCAAGCGCGGCATCGACAAGGCCGTGGAGATCGCCGTCGAGGAGATCAAGAAGAATTCCAAGGAAATCAAAGAGAAGGAAGAGATCGCCGACGTCGCCTCCGTCTCGGCCAACAACGACATGGACATCGGCAAGCAGATTGCCGACGCCATGGAGAAGGTCGGCAAGGACGGCGTCATCACGGTCGAGGAAGCCAAGACCATGGAAACCTCGATCGACTACGTCGAGGGCATGCAGTTCGACCGCGGCTATGTTTCTCCCTATTTCGCCACCAACCGCGACACCCAGACGGCCGTGCTCGAGAATCCCCTCATCCTCATCCACGACAAGAAAATCTCGAGCATGAAGGACCTCCTTCCCGTGCTCGAGAAGGTCGCGCAGCAGAGCAAGCCTCTGCTCATCATCGCCGAAGACATCGACGGCGAAGCCATAGCCACCCTCATCGTCAACCACATCCGCGGCACGCTCACCGTCTGCGCCGTCAAGGCCCCAGGCTTCGGCGACAGGCGCAAGGCCATGCTCGAGGATATCGCCGTGCTCACCGGCGGCGAAGTCATATCCGAGGAACTCGGCCTCAAGCTCGAGAACACCGCCGTCAGCCAGCTCGGCACCGCCAAGACCATCAAGGTGGACAAGGACAACACGACCATCATCAACGGCGCCGGCAAGCAGAAGGACATCCAGGACCGGATCGCCCAGATCAAGAAGCAGGTCGAGGACACCACCTCCGACTACGACAAGGAGAAGCTCCAGGAACGCCTGGCCAAGCTCGCCGGCGGCGTAGCCGTCATCAATGTCGGAGCGGCCACCGAAGTCGAGATGAAAGAGAAGAAGCACCGCGTCGAAGACGCCCTCTCGGCCACCCGCGCAGCGATCGAGGAAGGGATCGTCCCCGGAGGCGGCATCGCCCTAATCCAGGCGGCCCTCACCCTCGAAAAGACCGACACCACCAAGATGACCGACGACGAAAAGGTCGGCTTCAAGATCACGAAGCGCGCCCTCGAGGAGCCCATCCGCCAGATCGCCGAGAACGCAGGCGTGGACGGCTCGATCATCGCCGACAAGGCCAAGAACGAGAAGAAGGGCATCGGCTTCGACGCCTCCAAGATGGAGTGGGTCGACATGGTCAAGGCCGGCATCATCGACCCGGCCAAGGTCACGCGCTCCGCGCTCCAGAACGCGGCCTCCGTCGCGGCCCTCCTCCTGACCACCGAGTGCGCCATCACCGATCTCCCCGAGCCCAAGTCCCCCCCCATGGGCGGCGGCGGCGGCATGGGTGGAATGGGCGGAATGGGCGGCATGGACTACTAAGTCCAGACTTGCTACCGTTTCCTACCGAGGCGCCCCGACAGGGGCGCTTCCTTTTTGGCAGGCCCATCCCACCCATGCTGGTCGGCAGACGCGCCGGACACGGCGCGAGCAGGGCGACAGCCCTGCCAAGGTGGGGGGATAGCCGCCGGGCGCGCCAGCGCCCACGACAACCCATTCCCTGCGGCTCCCGGAGCCCGAAGGGCGACGGATGGGCGGGATGGACTAATTCAGCGACTGTCACAACAGCATAGCGAGGCGCCCCGCGAGGGGCGCTTCTTTATTGTGCGCCCGGTAGGGCGCACCCGCCAACAGGTGCGGCGAGAGATCGCCTAGTCCTGAACGGACCCGACAGGGGGAACCGTATAGCCAAACGGCAAGGGGGTCCTTCGCGAGGAGGGATCTGAAGAAAGCCGAAGGCAAAGCGCTGATCCGACGAACAGGAACCGCATATGAGGCAGACGCGACGGACAAGAGGGCAATAAAGCTTAAAGTCCGATACCTGTACGGAAGTCGTGGAAGTAGATGCGGCGGATATAAGCGTGAAGGCGGGGCGCATTACCCGGGGAGGTCTGGCAGGTTGCTGTGAAGCTACTCTCGTCGCGAGGCGAGGGGAAGAACTACCAGAAGTCAGCAGCGGTCATAGTAGGCAGGTCGACCGGATAGCCGAAGGACCAAACGTAAGAGGACGACGGGAGCCTTGAATCTCGATGGCGAAAGCGACGCAGGAACAGACGGCCTATACGCCTGAAGCTCACGAAGTGGAGGCCGGACGGAATCCGACCGAGACTATCGGAGCCGCGTCCAACGCCACGGCGAGGAGAGAAAATGACCGGCGGCGGCACGATCGTGTCATGGAGGCAGTGGTCGAGAGCAAGAACATGCAGGAAGCGTATCGGCGTGTCGTGAGGAACAAAGGCGCGCCGGGCGTGGACGGGATGACCGTCGACGCCCTTGGGGAATATCTCAAAACGAAATGGACGCATATCAGGAAAGAGCTACTCGAAGGCACCTATACGCCTGGAGCGGTCCGGAAGGTAGAAATACCGAAACCAAACGGGGGGAAGAGGCAACTCGGCATCCCGACGGTAGTGGACCGCCTTATCCAGCAAGCCATACATCAGGTGCTCGAACCGATCTTTGACCCCGACTTCTCGCCGCATAGCTATGGGTTCCGGCGCGGCCGGAGCGCACATGACGCAGTGAGCAAGGCGCGAGACTACGTCGAAGCGGGACGGCGCTGGGTGGTGGATATCGACCTCGAGAAGTTTTTGGATTGATGTTCATACTGCACCTCCGTTTATGGAATCGAGTCAAAGAGGGTCATGGGCGATTCTAAAACCCTTATACGCAATCCTTTACGTCTTCCCTTGGCAACGTGTATTGCTTCGAGTTCCCCTCGCTTTACACGCTGCAACACCGTCTGACGAGAGACCCCAAGCTTGCGCATCGCGTCTACAATCGGCATATAGCCTTCCAGCGCTTCTTCGACGAAGCGGGCTCGAAGAGCCTCGGTTATCCTGATCCGCCAGGGCGCGCCTGTAGTGATTTGCTCCCCAATAATTATCCCGTCATTTAGACATCGATGCAACGTAGACGGCGCGACGCCTAGGATTTTTGCAGCTTCCCTGACCGTGCAAAGCTGTCCTTCGGACGATGCTTCCTTACGTTCATGGCGAGGAAGCTTCCAGTGATAGCGGAGACCATTCACGCTCGTTGCGGTGAACCGCTCGCCGCGAGCAGACAGTCGGCCTTGTCGATTTAAAATGCCTGCGATTACAGCATCGGAATAGTGCGGAGCAAGTTTCCTGATGATCTCAATTGTGTCTTCATCGGTTTTCACCGTGGCAACGCGCGGAGACCATACGGTGACATCGAGTTCTGTCAGGGCACCGCCTTTCCATCGCAAGGTCACATGGGCAGTGGCGACATCGCGTTCAACCGCGATGCAAACTTCCTCCACGAGAGTTTGCAGGAGTTCCTTTCGATCTCTGTCCGTTGTGGTCGGTGCCGACCAGACAAGTCCGAGGTCGCCGCCCAGCTTCCTTAGATTGTCCTGTTGGGCCTTGGTCGTTTCAGCGGGACGCAGGCGTTCGCGATGGTCGAGTTCAGCCTGCTCCGTAGCAAGCTCGCTCAGTCGTTTTTCCCATTCGGCTTCCAACGTGCGTGCGACGAGGCGATTCTCTGGTTCGGTTGCCCGGTACCGGCGTTCGGCCTTGTCGGCTTCATATTTCAGGCGTTCGACTTGGAGCCGCCGCTGCGCGAGTGATGCATCATGATTCGACTCGAGAGACCTTTCGGCCGCGAGCGCCGCTTCGACTGCGGCAGGGGAGACGGCATCAAGAAACGCTGCTGCGACAGCCTGGTCGATCCGAACTCCACCAATACGTAAGCACCAGAGAGAACGACCGTTAACCAGGGTATTGCCGGGGCAATGATAACCTGGCGTGGAGTTATTGCCTTGGTAATATACTTTTAACTTGCGTCCACAATGACCGCAGGTCGCCAATCCCTGCAGGAGGGCGGAGCCTTCCCGGAGAGCGCCGCCGCTCTGGTGCGGTTTGGGACGTGTGTTGCGGGCAAGGCGTGCCTGGTTCATTTCATAGGTCTTCCAATCGATGAAGCCCTGATGGTGATCGTGTATGAATACCTTCCATTCCGATGGCGGCAAAGTACGGATTCTCTTGCATACCTGCCCATCTGAATTGATATAGGTTTCTTGCCGTGTCTTGCCATATCGATACGCCCCCGCGTACACAGGGCTGGTGAGCACCATATGCAGGGCGTGGTACGTCGGGGGTATCCATCTGATCTCGGCCGTTGAATATGGTCGGGAGGGAAACAACATTCCCTCCGATCGAAACCAGATCCACACCTGCCGAGCCGAGCCCATTTCTGCGAATTTCTGAAACACCGTCCGAATCGTATTCGTGACAGATTCATCCGGATCGAGCACGACTTGCCCGTCGCCATCGCCCCACACAAATCCGATGGGCAAACCGCGTCGCAGCTCTCCCCGAGCCGCCTTGTTCAAAATGCCTCCATTCAGTCGGGCTCGGATGACATGCAGCTCAGCTTCCGACATTGTACCTTTCAATCCGAGCAGCAGCCGGTCGTTATACAATCCGGGATGATAAATCCCATCTTCGTCGCCGATCAAAGTGTCGGTCATGCCGCAGAAATCAAGAAGACGGTACCATTCGGCATTGTTGCGTGCAAGTCTTGAAACTTCGATTGCGAGGATGAGTCCGATGCGTCCCATGGCCACATCCGCCGCCATTACATCGAAACCGTTACGCCGTGCCGTACCTGAACCAGAGAGCCCGAGATCTTCATCGATTACCTGCACTTGGTCGCGGGCCCATCCGAGGTACGTTGCCCGATCGACGAGCTTGTATTGGCGAGCGGTCGATTCACGATTTCGTTGCAGCTGTGTGGCGGTCGACTGCCTAATGTAAATGCAGGCGATGCGGTGGAGATGGCTTGTGGTGATTTTATCACTCATTTTGCGTATCCACCGTTTCCTGAGAAACTGCCTTCATCATCAGGCGGGCCAACATATTTACGACAATCGTTCGCTGTTCTTGGTTCACCTCCTTCCATATATGCGGGGTTTTCGGGAATTCCGGACAGGTCTGAAACATTTCCAGCTGCATGGTTATCCTCCCTTGCCGCCGGAAATTGGATTGTCATTGCCGGACGACTTAGGAGAGCATCCACAACCACCCGCATACTCAACAAGTCTTGTGTGGTTCCAATACTACAAGGCGGAGGATTGGAGTCTTGTGGAAAAGCCATAAGCTCTAGATTTGTCCATGAGGCAGGAATAAGCGACGTACCTCCGTCAGGGAGCGACAAGATGACATGGAGCAAGCCCTTCCTATGCATGTGGCCGAGCACGCGTAGGTTTTTACCCTGAAGCGGGTGCTTTTCGCGGATGATCTGTACGCTGGCTGGAAGGTCCTGGATGTGGGTAGTGTGTCGTACGGTTCTTCGATCGGGTGAACCACGACATCCTCATGTCGCGTGTAGCGCGGAAGGTTGCCGACAAACAGCTTCTGAAGCTGATCCGTCTGTATCTACAGGCCGGGATAATGGTGGACGGGATCGAAACGGCGAGAACGGAAGGAACTCCGCAAGGGAGCCCCCTATCGCCCCTCCTCTCGAACATCATGCTCGATGACCTAGATAAGAAACTGGAACGGCGAGGGTACGCATTCTGTCGCTACGCGGACGACTGCAACATCTACGTCGCCAGCGAAAAGGCGGGTATACGGGTTATGGCCTCGATCACGCGGTTTCTGGCCGAAGTGCTCAAGTTGCGAGTAAACGCCGGGAAGAGCGCCGTCGACAGGCCGTGGAATCTCAAGTATCTCGGCTACTCGATGACGAATGAGCGCAAGCCTCGACTCAAGCCCGCGGAGCAATCCGTCGCAAGACTGAAGGCCAATCTGAAAGTTGCCTTTAGAATGGGGCGAGGGCGCTCTATCTCTCGAACCATCGCTATAATCTCGCCGATCCTGCGCGGCTGGTGCCAGTATTTCAAACTGGCCAGGGTGAAGCAGATATTCGAGCTTCTGGACGGCTGGATTCGCCGGAAGCTCCGCTGTCTACTCTGGATTCATTGGAAACGCCCGAAGCGCCGCTATCTCAATCTTATAAAGCGAGGGCTTGATGTGGAGACCGCGAGACATTCGGCCGGAAACGGTCACGGATCGTGGTGGAACGCGGGTGCCTCGCACATGAACAAGGCCTTCCCCAAGAAATACTTCTCTTCCTGCGGACTTGTCTCTTTGCTGGACATGATACTTTCGTTCTGATGATGCTTACGAACCGCCGTATACGGAACCGTACGTACGGTGGTGTGAGAGGACGGGGGGCGTGAGCCCCCCTCCTACTCGATTGCAGGCCCATTCCGCCCTCTACGGCAGCTGCCTCGCGCATGCAAAGACGAGCCATGGACGGCGAGATCAATGCAGCAGAATGCGAAGCATTCTGCGAGGTGAGAATCGGCCAGGACGGACGATCCTCACCGGGGATGGGCGGCATGGGCGGGTCGAGGCCGTCCGCGATAGCAGGCATACAATCCATTCCACTCCGAGCCGGAGCCCGAAGGGCGACGGATGGATTACCAAGCGTAGCCAGTCTCACTGATTTATCGAACGGCGCCTGCAAGGGCGCTGCTCATGTCCTAAACGAAGGACTGCAAGCCTATGAGGCCAATGCTCGTTGGAGGACGCGACGCACCTTGAAGCCAACCTTGACGGACGTTCCCGTCGTAGTGAAGGTCGCCACCAACGCATCCACGCGCGTGTAGCGCGGTGGATGAGACAACCGCCAGTAGTTTCATTAACGGCCTAGCGCCGACTGCGCCCGGGCGACGACCGCCTCGGCGAGCGAGGCGGGCTCGAGGACCTCGCAGTCGGGAACGAGGCCCAGCACGACGAGCTCGGCGTAAAGCGACGACTCGACGCCGACCTCGACCACGAGCCAGCCGGGCTGGGACGGACTGGGGCCGCAGACCGAGGCACGGCCGGGGGCAAGCCACTTCACGAACCCCAGACGCGTTTCGGGCAGGGCGAGGCGGAATTTGAAGGCCGAGAACTCCGCAGAGAAGCGCTCCGCGTTACGCGGCCACCACTCGCGCAAGTCGAAGCCCGGATCGCGAGAAAAGCCTCGGCCTGCCCGCGCGAGCGCGAGGAAGCGCGAGACGCGGTAGCTGCGATACTCTCCCTCCCGCCGGGCCACGAGATACCAGAGTCCCGCCTTGGCCACGAGGCCGTAGGGCTCGAGGAGGCCGCTCCTGACGCTGTCGTCGAAATGCCGGTACTCGGCCTGAACGAGGGCGTCCGCGAAGACCGCCTCCTGCAGCGGCGCGAGGAAGGACTCGGCGACCGCCTCCCTCCACCACCAGCGCGAGTCCACGAGGATCCGGCGCTGGACCATCTCGATCGCCGGCTCGAAGCGCCGCGGCTGAGCCGCGATGAGCTTGCCGCGCCCGAGGCGGTAGGCCTCGCCCATGCCGAGGTCCTCGGCGAGGGAGGCGTCGGCGCCCAGGATGAGGGCCCGCAGCTCCCCCTCCGCCAGGCCGGTCAGGCTGCTGCGGTAGGACTCGTCCAGCCAGATGCCGCCGCCGTGCCCGCCCTCGGCGAGGATCGGCACGCCCGCCGCGGACAGGGCCTCGACATCGCGCAGTATCGTTCGGCGCGACACCTCGAGCTCGCGGGCGATGACTTCGCCCCTCATCTTTCCCCGACTCTGAAGGATGAGGATGAGGCCGATCAAACGATCCGCACGCATTTGTGTTCGAATTATATTTCGGATGACTAAGGATGTCACCCAAGACTTTGTACTCTCTGGTCTTGGAGGAACAAAGTATGGAGAGATACATTTCCCTGCCCGAGGGCGGGCGGGTCTTCGCGACGGTCGAGGGCGCGGGAAGCCCCGTGCTCTTCGTCCATGCCGACTTCGTGGACGGCGGGATGTGGACGCGGACGATGGCCGCCCTCGCCGCGGGCCACCTCGTCGCGAGCTACGACAAACTCGGCTACGGACGCTCCGCTGCGGCGACAGGCCCGGTCTGTCGCCGCAGCGAGCTCGCTGCCGTCGTGGCGGCGCTCGGCCTGGGCCCGGTCCACCTCGTCGGCTGCTCCAACGGGGGGCAGGCCTCGCTCGACCTGGCCCTCGAGGAGCCGCGGCTCGTTCGGTCGCTGACCCTCGTCAACGCGAGCCCCTCGGGCTTCGAGTGGCAAGGCTCGCCGCCCCCGGAAATCCTGGAGATGATGGCGGCGTCGCAGAGAGGGGACCTGGCCGCCGCGAGCGAGCTTCAGCTGCGCATCTGGTTCGACGGGCCCGAGCGCGGCCCCGACGGCCTCGACCCCGATCGGAGAGCCGCGCGCGCCGAGGCGGCCCGGATGAACCGCGTCTTCATGGAGCGCGGCACATTCTTCATGGTGGACGCCCGGCCCGCGGAGCCCCTGGCCCCGCCCGCCGCCCTGCGGCTCGCCGACCTCCGCCAGCCGACCCTCGTCGTCGCGGGCGTCCTCGACTATGCGGAGAACCGGCGCGCCTCTCGCATCCTCGCAGAGGGGATACCCGGCGCCCGCCTCGTCGCGATGGCGGACTGCGCGCATGTACCGCCCCTCGAAGCGCCGGGCGAGTTCTCAGCAATCCTCGGGAAATTCCTGACAGAGGTCGAGTCCAAGCCCGATAGAAGGAGGTAGAGGCCACGGGAGGCGCACATGACAATGGCTGTAGAAGCGGTGTTCGGAACACCCGATCGATACCGTCGCACGCGCTAGCGCGCACACAATCCATTCCCCTCGGTCCGAGCCGTAGGCCCGAGGCCTCTCTCTGCTCAAGGGGACGCCCTCAGCCTGACCGTGGCCTTCCTATTTTTGGCCATAACCGTTTTCTTTAATCAGGCTCTACAGATCTGCCGTGGTCTGGATTAGCGGCGGCGCCTTATGCGATTGCGCTCTGATTTTGCTTTGCTCAGTTCGTCCGTCATGATAGGATTCTTTCATGGCGGTCGTAACGAGCATCGACGATCGGAACGGATCGCGATGAAGATCGAGCTTATTTCCCGAATTCCTGCCGAGGTCCGGCATGAAACACCGATATTGTTCATTCACGGTGCCTGGCACGGAGCCTGGTGTTGGGAACCCAACTTTATGCCCTATTTCGCGGACAAGGGATACGCCGTTTATGCCTTGAGCCTTCGGGGGCATGGGAAAAGCCACGGCCGAGCTGGCCTGAAGTGGTACCGGGTGAAAGACTATGTCGAAGACCTCAGAAAAATCGTCGCGAAGCTTCCTGGCAACCCGGTGCTCGTGGACACTCGCTGGGAGGGCACATCGTCAGAAGTACCTGGAGCGCGATGATTGCCCAGGCGCTGTCCTCATGGGATCGGTGCCCTACGGCGGGATGTGTAGATCGTGGAGCGCGTACTTCGCAAACACCCATTACGGTTTCTAAAGGTCAATGGCTTTTTAGCCTCTATCCCTTTGTCGATACGCCGGGCATCGCCAGGGAGATACTGTTCTCATCGAACATATCGAAAAGGATCGCTGCCGGTATACCACCTGCTGCAGGACGAATCCTATCTCGCCTTCTTGGACATGCTGTTCTTGACCCGATCAGGCCCGAGCGAATCAGGACGCCGATCTTCGTCGTCGGAGCGGAA
>CAWBCC010000016.1:0-62368 GCA_963787185.1 uncultured bacterium
AATGTGAGCGTCGGGCTGGGAAGTCTGGACGCGACGGGGACGGGGCAGATCGTTCTCAACGGGACGTTCGCGGTGAGCAACGCAGCTGCGGTGGTGACGGTCGGTACGAACACTTTCACGACCGGTGCGATGAGCGTGAGCGCGGGGGGCTTTACGCAGGACGGGGTGAACGCGACGGCTACGGACAGTGTGGCATCGCTGTCGGTGAGCGGAGGGAACTGCGTCTGGGACAATCCGGCGACGGGAGGCACGCTGGCGATCGCGGGCAACTTGTCGGTGACGGCCGGGACGCTCAATTTCAACTATAAGAATGTGACAGTCGGCGGGACCTTGACGGGGAACATCACCTTCTACGACTTGATCATACCGACGGGCAAGACGATAGCGATGCAGCCTTCGTCGTCGCTGACGGTGCTGAGGAACCTGACGATTCAGAGCGGCGGGAGCTATGTCAACAATGGTGAGCCTTTGACGCTGGGAGGCGGGACGGTCATCACGGGTACGATCGCCGATCAGAACCCGGTGGCGTCGCTGCAGAATCTGGGGGCGGTGACGATGGCTGCGGGCGGGGGGGCGACGGCGAAGACCCAGGGCACGGCGCTCTTGATGGGCTCGCTGAACGTCGGGGCGTCGGTGACTCTGCTGACGAGCACGTTCAATCTGACGATGGGCGGGACGCTGACGGGGGCGGGGAGCGTAACGGCGGCGGGGAGCGAGACCTTGACGGTGGGCGGGGATTTCACGGTGAGCACGTTCACGCCCGCGACGTCGACGGTGATTCTGAACGGGAACGGGAACGCGGCGATCGGGCTTGCGGGGGGCTACAGTTTCGACAACCTGACGGTGGGCAAGGGGACGACGACGGCGACGGTGACGCCGGCGGGGACTGTGACGGTAGGCGGGACATTGGCGCTGACCGAAGGCACGTGGATCGGCGGGGCGAACACAGTCGTCCTGACGACTGGGAACTGGGACTCCAGCAGCGGTAATTTCACCTTTACGCAGGGGACGTCGACGGTGCAGCTCGATGCGGCCGCCCCGACGGTGACGCAGAAGGCCGGGGACCAGTTCTACAACCTGGCGCTGCAGCAGGGCGGGACCCTGGGTTCCAATGTGGTCGTGGGCAACAGTCTCACGGCGGCGGGGGCCGGGGGCGGGGGCAGCTTCGGACTGGGCGGGTTCACGTTGACGGTCGGAGGGAACTTCAACCTGAAACCCGGCGCTACCGGAGCGACGCTTGTCTCGGCCGGGTCGACGGTGGTTCTCGACGGGGCGGCCGGCCAGGGCTTGACGACGAACAACCAGGGCTTCGACAACCTGACGCTGACGACGGGGACGAAGACGGTGACGGTTACGGGCAGCCTGACGCTGAGCGGGAACCTGGAGGTGCAGGCGAACCAGACACTGGCCATGAGCACGAACGCGCTGTCGGTGGGAGGCACGACTAACTTTACGGCCGGTGCCGTGGGGAGCATCACGAGCACGAGCGGAACGCAGGTCTTCACGGGGAACTTCCAGCTGGGAAGCCTGACGGCCTCGAGCGCGACGACGAGCTTCGCCGGGGCGGCGGTGACGCTCACGAGCTTCACGGCCAACGGCGGGACGGTGCAGTTCACGGGCACGGTGGCGGTGGCGTTCACGACTGCGGGACAGAGTCTCAATAACCTGAGCCTGATCGACAATGGCGCCAAGACGGTGACGGTGACGGGCGGGCTCACATTGAACGGGAATCTGGAGGTGCAGGCTAACCAGGCACTGGCCATGGGGGCGAACAATCTCGGAGTGACCGGGACGACGAACGCCGTGGCCGGCGGAGTGGGGACCATCGCGAGCGGGACCGGGACGCAGATTTTTACGGGGAGCTTCCAGATGGGGAGCCTGACGGCCTCGAGCACGACGACGAGCTTCGCCGGGGCCACGGTGACGTTCACGAGCTTCACGGCCGCCGGCGGGACGCTGCAGTTCACGGGGGCCGGAGCGCAGTCCTTCGCGACGAACGGTCAGACGATATACAACATGACGGTGAACAACTCGGGCGGAGCGACAATCACCCTGGGCGGGAATCTGAGCTTCGCGGCGGGCGGGACTCTGACGCTCACGAAAGGGGTGCTGGACGCGAACGGCAACACGATCACGCTGGGCGCGAACCTGAGCATCGGGAACGCGAACGCGCCGAGTCTCAAGCTGTCCAACGGCGAGCTGACGGACGGGCTCGGGACTTACAATGTGAGCGTCGGGCTGGGAAGTCTGGACGCGACGGGGACGGGGCAGATCGTTCTCAACGGGACGTTCGCGGTGAGCAACGCAGCTGCGGTGGTGACGGTCGGTACGAACACTTTCACGACCGGTGCGATGAGCGTGAGCGCGGGGGGCTTTACGCAGGACGGGGTGAACGCGACGGCTACGGACAGTGTGGCATCGCTGTCGGTGAGCGGAGGGAACTGCGTCTGGGACAATCCGGCGACGGGAGGCACGCTGGCGATCGCGGGCAACTTGTCGGTGACGGCCGGGACGCTCAATTTCAACTATAAGAATGTGACAGTCGGCGGGACCTTGACGGGGAACATCACCTTCTACGACTTGATCATACCGACGGGCAAGACGATAGCGATGCAGCCTTCGTCGTCGCTGACGGTGCTGAGGAACCTGACGATCCAGAGCGGCGGGAGCTATGTCAACAATGGTGAGCCTTTGACGCTGGGAGGCGGGACGGTCATCGACGGGTACGATCGCCGATCAGAACCCGGTGGCGTCGCTGCAGAATCTGGGGGCGGTGACGATGGCTGCGGGCGGGGGGGCGACGGCGAAGACCCAGGGCACGGCGCTCTTGATGGGCTCGCTGAACGTCGGGGCGTCGGTGACTCTGCTGACGAACACGTTCAATCTGACGATGGGCGGGACGCTGACGGGGGCGGGGAGCGTAACGGCGGCGGGGAGCGAGACCTTGACGGTGGGCGGGGATTTCACGGTGAGCACGTTCACGCCCGCGACGTCGACGGTGATTCTGAACGGGAACGGGAACGCGGCGATCGGGCTTGCGGGGGGCTACAGTTTCGACAACCTGACGGTGGGCAAGGGGACGACGACGGCGACGGTGACGCCGGCGGGGACTGTGACGGTAGGCGGGACATTGGCGCTGACCGAAGGCACGTGGATCGGCGGGGCGAACACAGTCGTCCTGACGACTGGGAACTGGGACTCCAGCAGCGGTAATTTCACCTTTACGCAGGGGACGTCGACGGTGCAGCTGGATGCGGCCGCCCCAACGGTGACGCAGAAGGCCGGGGACCAGTTCTACAATCTGGTGCTGCAGCAGGGCGGGACCCTGGGGTCCAATGTGATCGTGGGCAACAGTCTCACGGCGGCGGGGGCCGGGGGCGGCGGCAGCCTCGGACTGGGCGGGTTCACGTTGACGGTTGGAGGGAACTTCAACCTGAAACCCGGCGCCGCCGGAGCGACGCTTGTCTCGGCCGGGTCGACGGTGGTTCTCGACGGGGCGGCCGGCCAGAACCTGACGACGAACAACCAGAGCTTCGACAACCTGACGCTGACGACGGGCACGAAGACGGTGACGGTTACGGGCAGCCTGACACTGACCGGGAACCTGGAGGTGCAGGCGAACCAGACACTGGCCATGAGCGCGAATGCCTTATCGGTGGGAGGCACGACGAACGCGATAGCCGGCGGAGTGGGGACCATCACGAGCACGAGCGGGACGCAGGTCTTCACGGGGAACTTCCAGTTGGGGAGCCTGACGGCCTCGAGCGTGACGACGAGCTTCGCCGGGGCGACTGTGACGTTCACGAGCTTCACGGCCAACGGCGGGACGGTGCAGTTCACGGGCACGGTGGCGGTATCGTTTACGACAGCGGGGCAGAATCTCAATAACCTGAGCCTGATCGACAACGGCGCCAAGACGGTGACGGTGACGGGCGGGCTCACATTGAACGGGAATCTGGAGGTGCAGGCTAACCAGGCACTGGCCATGGGGGCGAACAATCTCGGAGTGACCGGGACGACGAACGCCGTGGCCGGCGGAGTGGGGACCATCACGAGCACGAGCGGGACGCAGCTGTTTACGGGGAGCTTCCAGATGGGGAGCCTGACGGCCTCGAGCGCGACGACGAGCTTCGCCGGGGCCACGGTGACGTTCACGAACTTCACGGCCGCCGGCGGGACTGTGCAGTTCACGGGCACGGTGGCGGTGGCGTTCACGACCGCGGGGCAGAATCTCAATAACCTGAGTCTGGTAAACAACGGTGCCAAGACGGTGACGGTGACGGGCGGGCTCACATTGAACGGGAACCTGGAGGTGCAGACGAACCAGATCCTGGCGATGGGGGCGAACAACCTTGGAGTGACGGGAACGACGAACGCGGTCGCCGGCGGAGTGGGCAGTATCACGAGCACGAGCGGGACGCAGGTCTTCACGGGGAACTTCCAGATGGGGAGCCTGACGGCCTCGAGCGCGACGACGAGCTTCGCCGGGGCCACGGTGACGCTCACGAGCTTCACGGCCAACGGCGGGACGGTGCAGTTCACCGGAGCGGGGGCCCAGGTGCTGAGGCCGAATGGCCAGACATTCGATACGGTCGGCGTAGTCAGCCCCGCGACAGTGAGATGGACGGGGACGGCCACGGTCGGGAACCTGACGGTCGCGATCGGTGCGACGGTGACGCTGGACTCCAGCGTGGTGCCGGGGGCGGTGAGTCTGGCGGTGACTGCGGGAGACACGCTGCAGAACAACGGGACCTTCGGGTTGAACGGCACCGGGGGTACGCTGACGCTCCAAGGGAGTGCGGCGAGCGCGAACTACGCGGGGAACGATATCGTGTGGGGAGGGCAGTCGTTGACGATGGGGGACCTGATCTACGGTCCGGGGACGAGTCTGTCGAGTGGGACGACGCTGACTTTGAACAACGCCGTGACGATGACGGGCGGGATGACGACGGTCGCGCTCTCGACGGTGGCCGTGGGGACATTTACGCTGTCGCTCGGGGCTAGTTCGACTTTCGCGGGGAACGTGAATCTCGGGGGAGGGACGGGTCAGATCGGCGCGGCGGGGCACAACATAGGGAACACGGGGACGATCACGTTCGGGACGGCGAACGGAGCGAGCATAGGCTGCGCGAACTTCACGAGCTCGGGCACGGTGAACAATAACTTCAGCGACACGATCACCGCATCGGGGAACGTGTCGGTGACGGGAACGTTCGCCACGCCGGGCAACTCGACGATAGTCATGGTCGGTGCAGGGACGACGATCGACACGGGAACGCAGATTGGGAATCTGCAGGTGAACACCGGAGCGACCAGCAGTGACGGTGGCCGACGGCCCCCCTGTCCCTGGCGGGGAACCTGACGATTCAGACGGAGCCAGTCTCACCGATGTGACCCATAATCTCGGCATGAGCATAGGCGGCAACGTCCAGATCACGTCGACCGGCAGCGTCAGCTCCGGCAGCGTCGCTTCGTCGGTGACGGGAACGACCTCGGGCACGGGCAGTTGGATCGGCGGGAGCGGTCCGCTCACGTTCACGAACAACTTTACGCTCGCCGCCTTGACCGCCTCGAGCGTGACGACGAGCTTCGCCGGAGCCACGGTGACGTTCACGAGCTTCACGGCCAACGGCGGGACGGTGCAGTTCACGGGTACGGTGGCAGTGGCATTCACGACGGCGGGGCAGAATCTCAATAGCCTGAGCTTGATAAACAATGGCGCCAAGACGGTGACGGTGACGGGCGCCCTCAATGTGGGAAGCAAACTGGAGGTGCAGGCCACGCAGATTCTCGCGATGGGGGCGAACAACCTTGCGGTGACGGGTACGACGAACGCGGCGGCGGGCGCCCTGGTGGGGTCCATCACGAGCGGGACCGGGACGCAGGTCTTCACGGGGACCTTCCAGCTGGGGAGCTTGACGGCTTCGAGCGTGACGACAAGCTTCGCCGGGGCCACCACCCCGTACACGGTGACGTTCACGAGTTTCACGGCCAACGGCGGGACGGTGCAGTTCACGGGCACGGTGGACGTGACGTTCACGACTGCGGGGCAGAATCTCAACAACCTGAGCCTGATAAACAATGGCGCCAAGACGGTGACGGTGACGGGCGCCCTCAATGTGGGAGGGAATCTGGAGATGCAGGCGACCCAGATTCTGGCGATGGGGGCGGGCAACCTTGCGGTGACGGGAACGACGAACGCCGTGGCCGGTGCACTGGTAGGGACTATCACGAGCACGAGCGGGACGCAGGTCTTCACGGGGAACTTCCAGCTGGGGAGCCTGACGGGGTCGAGTGCGACGACCAGCTTCGCCGGGGCTGCGGTGACGTTTACGAGCTTCACGGCCAGCCTCACGCCCAACACCGGAACGGTACAGTTCACGGGAACGGGAGCCCAGGCTTTCACGACCAACGGACAGAACCTGTACAACCTCGCCGTGCAGGGCGGTCCGGCGGCCGTAACGGTGAGCGGGGCCTTGAATGTCGGTGCGCAGCTGAGCGTCGCCGCTTTGAATACGCTCGATCTCGCGGGCAACAATTTCGACATAACCACTACCTTATCGAACCTCGGGACGATCTATCTCAACGGTACGCAATCGATCCACAGCATAGGGACGGTCGACTCGGGCCACGGGACCTTCGTCTACTACGGCGCTGCAGGCACCGTCTTTACTTCTTCTTTCAACCCAGTAGGCACCCCGTACCTAAATAATTACTTCAACCTCAGCATCGGGGATGCGACCCACACTGCCACCGGCACGTTCTCGCTCGACGGCGATGTCGACGTCGCCGGCGCCTTGACGATAAACAGCGGCACCCTCGATGTGACAGCGGCCGACCATTTGATTTCCCTCGACGTGACCACTTCCGGGAGCGGAAGCTGGACCAATGTTCCGGGGGACACGAGCGGCTTCAATCCGAGAAATGGCACGGTGAATTTCATCGGCGGGGCGGGCGGGACGATAACGGTCAACGGCAACAACACATTCTACAATTTCGTCACTACTTCCCACGGCCTCACCATTGCCTTCCAACGAACATTTCTGCAGACCATTTCAAATCTACTGCAGGTCCAGGGCACGGGCCCGGGCGCGAATACGGTGAACCTCACGGCCGAGAATCCGGTGCCGTTACTGTTTTCGAGCTGGGATTCCGATATCCCCGTGGGGCCGCCGCTAGGCAATGTCACTCCATACCTCGGCGGTCTGTGGAACATAGACGTGCTTCCCACGGCCAGCCTGAACATGCAAAACGTCAACGTGCAATACAGCGATGCGTCGATGGATCCCATCCTCGTAGGTTCGAGCGTGGCGGCCACGGTCGCTCTCCACGACTGGCGCTGGATCGACAACATTCTGGTTCTGTACAGCTATACGGAGGACAAGGACGGCGACGGCAAGATCGATCGCATCAGGATCACCTGTGAAACGTCGATCAACAACGACTTTTCCGGCCTCCAGGTGGCCGTGACCGGATACACAGTGGATCATTACGAGGCCGGGCCTTATCCGACCGACTTCTATGTGGTGCTCAAGGAACTGCCCACGAACGATACGGGCGCCACACCGTCGTGGCATATCGTGACGAACACCAGCCTGAAGGACTCGGCGACCCAGACTACGCTCGTCGATCCCTTCGCGAGCGACGTCGCTTCCGATGCCCCCGTGAACGATACCGCACCGCCCATGATCGCCTATGCCTTGGCCATGCCCGGATTCAATCAGGTGTTCGTGCATTTTTCGGAGCCCGTGGTGAACGCCGGCGGGGGTGCGATCGGCGCATCCAACTTTGCCATTCCCGGCTACACGATCTCCGGGTTCAGTGCGATCACGATGAGCGGAGGGGGCACCAGCGAGGCCGTGCTCACCTTGACCGGCAATATTGCCTACGCGGACCTTATAGCCGGTACCGCCATCACGATCAGCAATATTGTCGATATGGCTACCCTGCCTGTTCAGCATCCCACCATACCGGGATTCGGATTGCCGCCCGCGCCCACCTACGTGCCCGCCTGGGCCTCGTCGCCCGGCGGTACGGGAATACCCGCCGCACCATTGCCCGGTAAAACCACGCACCGTATTTCCGACGTCCTCATCAGCGTTCCCATGGTAAACGCCGCCGACACCACCTATTTCGTGTGGCCGATCTACGCCAAGGATCAGATTCAGCTCTCGCTGACGGACGCCCAGATAGCCGCGCTCACCCCCGCCCAGACCGCCGCCGAGGGTATCGGCCTCATCCGGGCCTTCGACGGCAGCCAGTGGCTGCGCGCCGACGACATAACCGTCCAGGCACTCCTCGAGGGCGCTCTCTCGGCCTACCCGGTCTCGCTTTGGTTCGACAGCAATGTGCCGTCGAGTCTGCAGAGCAACGGGCTCTGGCTGCCCGCCTTCGGCGAATCGGGTTTCTCGGGCCTCGTGCCCTACCCCGACGCCTCGCCTTCGGGGCGCGGCGCGAGTTACTCCCAGGGCACCTCCATCGGATCCAATCTCTGGGACTTCACATTGCCCAAGACGGACCCGCGCATCGTGTCCATCTCGAACCTGGGATTCTTCTTCACCCTGCAGACGGCGCCGCTGGGCGCGACTCCCCTCTATGTCGCCCGACTCGACATGACGGCGGGGACGACGATCCCCTCCAACTGGTACCGACTGGTGAAGCCATTCGCTTTCGAGATCCACAATGTGCGGCTCCAGGCGGGCGGGGTCACCATTCTCAACAATGTCATCGATCCGACCAAGGGCCAGACGGCGCGGCTTACCTACCAGCTGCCCAGCGAAGGGTCGGTCACGGTCACGGTGTTCACCCTCGACGGCGACGTCGTGAAGCACCTCGTGCTGGCCACGCAGGATGCCGGCAACTACTCGGTGGACTGGGACGGCAGGAACATGGGTGGCAGGCCGGTGGCGCGCGGGATCTACTTCATCCGCGTCGTCGCGCCGGGGATAGACGAGATCAGGAAGGTGCTCGTGGTGAGGAACTGAGCGCGGAGACTTCTTGCCGTGCCGACCTGAGAAGCCTTCCCGGCGCGCCGGTGCTCCCGGGGTGGCGCATCCGGCTTGGAAATCTCTTCGCCCGATGGCTATAATTCACCAGAGATAGGACCGTTGGAAGGACGGGCGAAGGGCTTCCTGGCGGCGCAAACCCGGCTCCAGCGAGCGCTCCGAATCGGCCGACAGCATATCGAAAGGGCAACGCGCTCAATGAAAGGCAGACTCCGCAGCTCGAAATTTGTCACGACCTCAAGATCGGTATGCAAAGCCCTCGTTCCCGTCCTCGGTCTGCTGGCATTGGCGATGAATGCCTACGCGGCCAATCGGGCCTTCACGTGGACGGGAACGAGCGGCACGAGCTGGACTGCGCCCGGGAACTGGGCGGGCGGCGGCGGCGGCGACAACTATCCGAATCAGGACGCCTCGGGGACCGACACGGTGACGATCGACGGCGGGGCCGGCAACTACCCGATCCTCGCGGGAAACCTCGCCGTTACCCTGGCCTCGCTCACGTTAAACTCGGGGGGAATCCCCACGGCGAGTCTCGATCTCAATCTCGGTGCGGGCAATACGAGTACCATGGACGTGACCGGGAATCTCATCGACAACGGCGCGCTCACCATGGGTACCTATGCCGTGGCGGGGGCGCCCACCGAACCGACCCTGCTGACCGTCGGAGGCAATCTCAGCGTCGGCGGGACTCTGGACTGCTCAGGCGTCACCGGCTACGCCACGTCGAATACCGCGGATTTCATCTCGATCGGCGGCTCAGCGACGATCGGCTCCGGCGGAACGATCACCACCGGGGACCACAGCATCGCTATTGGCACCGCCGCCGGCGGCCTGACGGTCAACGGGACCCTGGATTTTTCCGCCGCCGGCGCGGGACCAAACGGTACGGGCACCAACGGCGTGAGCACGCACATCGACGTGACCGGAACCATCGGCGGAAGCGCCGCCGGGGGGGACATCGACGCAGGGGGCAGCGGCTCCATCCGGGCCCACGGCAATGTCGATTTCACCGACATCACCACCTATACGCCGGGCAGCACGCGGCTGTGGTTTCTCGGAACCTCCACCTTGACGAGCGCGGGCCGCACCATCGCCTGTATCAGACTCGGAAGCAGCGGGATGGCTATCCCCGGCAGTTTGACCCTCGCCGACTCTCTCACTCTCAGCGGGAACGACGCCAGCGCAACCGGGGCCCTGACGGTGGGGTACGGCGTCGCGGGGAACTACAGCAGTCTCAATGTGAGCGGTCGAATCATCACCATCCAGAACGGTTCGGTGCCGAACGTCGTCCTGTCCACGGCCCAGCTGCCCGCGGCCGACTTTACGTCCATCGGTTCCACGCTGGTATTCACCGGTACCTCCACGCTCAATAGCCCCGGCTTGGCCTGGAACAATGTTACGGTCGATGCCGGCGGCTCGGTGACGCTCGCCGCCGCCCTCGCGATGAACGGCAACCTTTTGCTCGGAGACACCGGGACGGGTGCGCTCACGACCTCGGCCGCCAACTTCGCGATGACCGTGGGCGGGAATGTCACGATCGACGCCGGGGGCACGCTTACCGCCAACAACAGCGCGATCGGCGTGACGGGCAACTGGAGCAACAGCGGGACTTTCACGGCGGGCGGAAGCACGGTTACCCTCACTCCTTCGACCACTTCGCAGCTGCTCGGGTCCACGACCTTCAGCAACTTTTCCTGTACGACGGCGGGGACGACACTCCAATTCGCCGCCGGCCAGACCCAGACGATCACGGGTACCTTCACGGTGACGGGCACCTCCGCCGGCATGATCAAGCTGATCAGCACCTCGTCCGGCAATCCCTGGGATATCAGCGCGGCGGCCTCGAGCGTGAGTTACGCTTGGGTTCAGGACAGCTCCGTCACCGGCGGAGCCGACATCAACGCGGGCAACAGCCACAACAACGGAGGCAACACGGTGCCTCCCTCCTCTCCGGCCTGGATATTCCCGGCCGGCGGCAACAACTTCACCTGGCTGACGACGGGCACGACCGATTGGAATACCGGCTCCAATTGGAGCGGCGGCTACGTGCCCAACCCCACAGACAACGTGACCATCGACTCCGGAGGCAACCAGCCGATCATGTCGAGCAACTCGACGGTGAACAATCTCACCGAGGGCGCCGGAGCCGACATCAATCTGTTCGGGTTCGCCCTTACGATATCGGGTACCGCGAGCCTCGCATCGACGATTACGAACGGCAGTGCCTCGGCCGGCTCCCTTTCGGTGGCGGGTCCGACGGCCCTGGCGGGCAACGCATCCGTCACGACCAATGGAGGCAGTGTCACCTTGACCGGGGCCGTGAACGGACTCTTCTCTCTCACTATCGCCGCGGGCGCCGGAGCGGTGAGCTTAGGAGCGGCCGTGGGCGGGACGTCGCCCTTGACGGGATTGACGGTGAGCTCGAGCGGGACGGCGAGCGTGCCGGCGGCGACGACGAGCGGAGCGCAGAGCTACACGGCGGCGACGAGCACGACCCTGGGCGGGATCTTGACGGTGAACGCGGCGGGGGCGGGAGTGTCCTTCACCGGGCCGGTGCTGCTGGCCGCGGGAGGCGGGACGATAAGGCTGACGGGGTCGAACGAAGCGAACAATGTGAGCTTCGGTTCGACGGTCGACGGAGCCCAGGCTTTGAATCTGACGAGCGGCGTGAACTCGGTCAGCTTCGGCGGGGTGGTGGGGGGCGGGACGGCGCTGGCGAGCGTGACCGTGATCGCCGGGGCCGCGATCGGCACGAAAGCGGTGACGACGAGCGGGGCCCAGAGCTACACGGCGGCGACGGGCACGACCCTGGGCGGGACCTTGACGGTGAACACGGCGGGGGCGGGAGTGTCCTTCACCGGGCCGGTGCTTCTGGCCGCGGGAGGCGGGACGATAACGCTGACGGGGACGAGCGCCGGCAATACGGTGAGTTTCGGTGCGAGTTCGACGGTGAACGGTGCGCAGGCGCTGGCGATTACGGCGGGCGGAGGAGCGGTGAGCTTTGGGGCGACCGTGGGCGGGACGACGCCTTTGTCGAGCGTCGCGGTGAACGCGAGCGGGACGACGAGCATGTCGGCGGTGACGACGAGCGGGGCGCAGAGCTACACGGCGACGACGGGCACGACCCTGGGCGGGACCTTGACGGTGAACACGGCGGGGGCGGGAGTGTCCTTCGCCGGGCCGGTGCTTCTGGCCGCGGGAGGCGGGACGATAACGCTGACGGGGACGAGCGCCGGCAATGCGGTGAGCTTCGCTGCGAGTTCGACGGTGAACGGTGCGCAGGCGCTGGCGATTGCGGCGGGCGGAGGAGCGGTGAGCTTTGGGGCGACCGTGGGCGGGACGACGCCTTTGTCGAGCGTCACGGTGAACGCGAGCGGGACGACGAACATGTCGGCGGTGACGACGAGCGGGGCGCAGAGCTACACGGCGACGACGGGCACGACCCTGGGCGGGACCTTGATGGTGAACACGGCGGGGGCGGGAGTGTCCTTCACCGGGCCGGCGCTTCTGGCCGCGGGAGGCGGGACGATAACGCTGACGGGGTCGAACGGAGCGAACAATGTGAGCTTCGGTTCGACGGTCGACGGCGCCCAGGCTTTGAATCTGACGACCGGCGTGAACTCGGTCAGCTTCGTCGGGGTGGTGGGAGGCGGGACGGCGCCGGCGAGCGTGACCGTGAGCGGTACGACGGCTATCGACACGACGGGGATAACGACGACGGGGATACAGACGTATACGGGGAACGCGACCTTGGGGGCGAACACGACCTTGACGGGGAGCGCGATAAGTTTCGGCGCTGCGGTGACGGGGGCGGGGCACGATCTGACGATCACGAACAGCGCGGCCATAACGCTGGCGCTGGGGAACATAACGGGGGTCGGGAGCTTTACGAACAACGGAACGGGGACGACGACGGCCGGCGGGGCGCTGACGACGACAGGAACGCAGACCTGGGACGACGCGCTGACGCTGAACGCGGCGACGGCTCTGACTGGGACGGCGGTGAGTTTTGGGAATACGGTAGGGAACTCTGCGGGCCAGACGCTGGCGATCGCGGGCAACGCTGTATTCGGGAACACGGTGGGAGGCGGAACGGCGCTGACGAGCCTGACGGTGAGCGGGACGACGGCGATCGACACGGCGGGGATAACGACGACAGGGATACAGACGTATACGGGGAACGCGACCCTGGGGGCGAACACTACCTTGACGGGGAGCACGGTGACCTTCGACGGCACGCTGAACGACGCTCAAACGCTGGGGATCACGGGCAATGGGGTCTTCGGGAACGTGGTGGGCGGGGGAGCGGCGCTGACGAGCGTGACGGTGAGCGGGACGACGGCTATCGACACGGCGGGGATAACGACGACGGGGATTCAGACGTATACGGGGAACGCGGCGCTGGAAGCTGGATCGACATTGACGGCCAGCACGGTCACATTCTCGGGAACTGCCACTCCGGCGGGCAACCTCTCTATCGTAGGGAACCTCGTGGTCACGGGTACACTCGACACCGCCGGATTGACTGCGACTACGGTCTCCGGCGCCGTCTAAGGCGCGGGAAATTGGAACGCGGCCGCGGAATCCGGGAACATAAGCATTGGCGGCAATTACAGCCTGAGCACCTTTACGGCTTCGAGCGGGACTACGAGCATAGCGGGGACGACAGTCGCGTTCACCGCTTTCGCCGCCAACTCGGGGACTCTTGTGCTCGATCCTTCTCCTTCGGCGCCGGTGAGTTTCTCGACGAACGGCCAGAACTTCAATTCCCTGACTCTGGCCGGCGCGGCCGGCACCCTTGTGAACCTCACGGGAGCTCTCAATGTGGGCTCCACCTTGAGCATCGGGACTGCGAACTCCTTGGATATCGGGGCCAATGCATTCGGCGTTTCCTCGCTGTCGAACCTTGGAACGATCTATCTCACGGGGACCAATCCGGGTCGAAACATCGCTACCATAGATTTCGCCGACGGGACTTTCGTGTACTATGGCGGCGGAGGGACCATATTCTCCTCGACTTTCGGGCCGACATCGGGGTACCACTATTTCAACCTGAGCATCGGCGACGCGACTGCGGGACATTCCGCGACCGGAACCTTCGTACTGGAAACTGCGATAGCCGTGGCAGGCAGCATCAGTATCACATCCGGCGGCACGCTCGACGTGACGGCGGTCGATTACCCAATCACCGTAGGCGGAAATTGGTCCGATACCGGCACCTTCAATCCTGAAACCGGCCAAGTCGCGTTTACCGGTGCGTCGCAAAATCCCGTCATGGTATCGGGCAACAACAGTTGGTACATCTTCGACTGTGAGACTTCGGCATATTCCATCAGTGTCTATTTCGAGGACGACAAGACCCAGACCATCAATCAGGGCGGCATATTCAAGATTCTGGGTTCATCTTCGTATCCCATCATCCTCTCGCGCCAGACTCCCGATCAAACGACCGATCTCGGCTGGAATCCTCTTTCGGGGGCTCCCGATGCCGCGCTGATGTGGCAGATCAATTTGTCGACGACACCCGACGCGACCCTCGATATGGCCTATGTCACGGTCAAGTACTCCGACGCGCGGTCCCACCCGGTCGGCGTACCCGGCAATGTGACGGTGTTCTATACGAATACGGCTGTCGCGCCGAATACGAATCTGACGTGCTACGAGTGGATAAGCGGTATCCTCGCGGTGAACAGCTACACCGAGGATTCCGATCACGATGGAAAGATAGATCGCATCAGAGTCGTCGCGGAGACGACGCTCAATGGCGATTTTTCGGGCTTTTCCGCGGTCGTGAACGGCTACACTATCGACACCGCGAAAGGAACGAACGGCTTCGCTCTCGTGGCTCCGACCGATGTCCCCCCGCCGCAGCACCTTGGTGCGGAATTCTTTATCTACCTCAAGGAAAAGCCGTACAACGATACGAGCATTCTCCCTTCATGGTACATCTCGGCCAACACATCCTTGAAAGATGCCGCCCAGAACAAATACGAGTTGGCCACCATAGCTTCTCCCATGGTTCCGGCGAGCTGTGCGCCTCCGGTCATCGCCTATACGCTGGCGCTGCCCGGATCTGCGCAGGTGTTCTACCATTTTTCGGGGCCCGTGTACGATGCAGGGCCGGCAATGATAAGCGCAGGGGATTTTACGTCGCCGCTTGCCGCCGGCGTGGCTCCGGTGACCGGCAGCGGGATCGGCGTATCCGAAGCGCTCGCCACGTATGGTTCCGCTTTGACGGCAGGCGGGATCGCCGCGGCTCCCAATTACACAGTATCGGCCGCGGTCAACGACGACACCTCCGCTCCGCACGACTATTCCACCGACCCTGTTTGGCTGTCGCTGGGCCGCGCGCTTCCGGCTCCGTTCAATTACTATATGAACGCCGACCTCTGGCCAAATACGATCTACTCCACCACCCACCGTGTCTCCGACGTCCTCATCAGCGTTCCCATGGTCAATGCCACCGACACCACCTACTTCGTCTGGCCGATCTACGCCAAGGATCAGATTCAGCTCTCGCTGACGGACGCCCAGATAGCCGAGCTCAGCCCCGCCCAGACCGCCGCCGAGGGAATAGGGCTCATCCGGGCCTTCGACGGCAGTCAGTGGCTGCGCGTCGACGACATAACCGTGCAGGCGCTTCTGCAAGGAACTCTCTCGGCCTACCCGGTCTCGCTTTGGTTCGACAGCAATGTGCCGTCGAGTCTGCAGAGCAATGGGCTCTGGCTGCCCGCCTTCAGCGAATCGGGATTTTCGGGCCTCGTGCCCTACCCCGACGCCTCGCCTTCGGGGCGCGGGGCGAGCTACTCCCAGGGGACCTCCATCGGATCCAGCCTTTGGAACTTCACATTGCCCAGGACGGACCCGCGGATCGTGTCCATCTCGGACCTGGGATTCTTCTTCACCCTGCAGGCGGCGCCGCTGGGCGCGACGCCCCTCTATGTCGCCCGCCTCGACATTACGGCGGGGACGACGATCCCCTCCGACTGGTACCGACTCGTGAAGCCCTTCGCTTTCGAGATCCACGATGTACGGCTCCAGGTGGGCGGGGTCACCATTCTCAACAATGTCATCGACCCGACCAAGGGCCAGACGGCGCGGCTTACCTACCAGCTCTCCGGCGAAGGGTCGGTCACGGTCACGGTGTTCAGCCTCGACGGCGACGTCGTGAAGCGTCTCGTGGTGGCCACGCAGGGTGCCGGCGACTACGCGGTGGACTGGGACGGCAGGAACATGGGGGGCACGCCGGTGGCGCGCGGGATTTACTTCATCCGCGTCGTCGCGCCGGGGATAGACGAGATCAGGAAGGTGCTCGTGGTGAGGAATTAGGGCCGACCCCGAAATTTGCACAATTATTTGCCGCAATTTATGGTAGCTTTTTCAAAATGGCCGGCTGAGGAGCCTCTGTCGTCAGCTTCTTATTCCTTTGAAGAGAAAGAATTGACAATATTGTATTCCAAGTCCATTATTGTCGTACTATGATTGCGAGAAAAGTCGGTACACGCATAGGCGAAGCGCTGCGGTTCTTTCCTGCTGTCGTGGTGACGGGAGCCCGACAGACAGGGAAGACGACGCTCGTTCGTGCTTTGCTGCCCCAGTACTCTTATGTCAGCCTCGATTTGCCGTCGACGGCCATGCAGGCTGAGACGGCTCCCGATCTCTTTTTCGGCAAATATTCGCCTCCCCTAATTATCGACGAGGTCCAATACGCGCCCAGGCTCTTTCGCCACCTCAAGGCGCGCATCGACGCGGATCGCCATGCCATGGGATCCTACGTACTGACGGGCAGCCAGAAATTCGTACTCATGAAGGAAATTTCAGAGAGCCTCGCGGGAAGGGTGGCGATCGTCGAACTCGAAGGCTTGAGCGCTGAAGAGTTGGGTGGGGAGCGATCCTTCTCTATTGAAGATTACATCTATCGGGGAGGATTTCCCGAGTTATGGCGAGTGCCGGACTTTCCGGAATCTTCGTTTTTCTCGGCCTATCTCTCGACCTACCTTGAGCGCGACGTCAGGCAGATACTCAATGTGGGAAGCCTGCGCGATTTTGAACGCTTTATCCGCGTCCTCGCCGTCAGAAACGCCCAGCAACTCGATATGAGCGCGGTGGGTCGGGCGGTCGGCGCGACGACTAAGACCATAGTTTCCTGGATTTCCGTGCTCGAGGCTTCGAATCAGATCCGTTTGCTCGAGCCCTGGCACGGAAATCTGGGCAAGCGCATCGTCAAGACGCCTAAGGTCTATTTTTGCGACACCGGACTCCTCGCCTGGCTCCTCGGGATCGGCCGCGATCATATCGCGGATTCGCCATTCATCGGCGCGCTATGGGAGACTGCGGTTTATGCCGAGTTGCGGCGGGCCATATCGGCGCGAGGTGTTTCGCGGCAGATCTATTACTACCGCGACAATCAGGGGACGGAAGTCGACTTTCTCGTCCTCGGCGAGGGCGTGCGCTTCGTCGAATGCAAGTGGACGGCTGCGCCGCGGTCGGAGGACGCTCGAAGCATGGAGCGACTGGCCCGGGCTGCCGGGGAGGCCGCGAGCCCGGAGCTCGACGCGGTCTCCGGCACTGTGCTCTGCCGGGTCGACGGCGGCTTCGAACTACCGGGAACGAACCTGAAGGTGATGGCGCGGGGCCTCGCCGAGGTACCGGACCTGCTGGAACCCTGCTGATACCCGAGGCGGAATCGGGAGGAATCGGAGCTGCTCCCCCGGGACAGTCATCGAGGCCATGCGAGTCAAAAGAGTGCCTTCCGAAGAAATCATTGATATTTCTATGGCCAGGCAGTAAATTTTGGTCATGATTCGTAGGGACCTGGAAGACAAAATCGATCCCTGGCTCCTCCGAGACAAGATTGTCATTCTGAAAGGCGCTCGGCAGGTCGGAAAAACGACGATTCTCAAAGCCATACAGGAAGACCTCGAGAAGAATGGAAGATTGGTTCGCTATATCGCGACTCCCTATGAGCTCCTGGATGGACATGCCGTCGAAAACGCCGTCTGGTCGAGCATCGTGGGGAGTTTTCCTGCGGAATCCGTCAAGTATTGGCGAAGGGCCGCGGGGGCGGAGATAGATTTCATCATCGAGACTGTGACGGGCATCCTTCCAGTCGAGGTGAAGTTCAGCTCCCCGCGCCACGCGAGCCGATCGCCATGAGGAACTTCAAGGCGGCCTACGCCGATGCTCTTCCCGGGGTCGTCATCTCGAGAGATACGGTCTCGGTTCCGAAATCCCCGGACGATCTCCTGGTCCTGCCCGCCTTTCCGGCAGACTTCATCGCCTGGCCCGAATAGTCGGCCGCAGGGTCCGATCGGCGATCGGCACGCGAGTTGCGTAAATCGGAGCCGCGCGGGTATACTGACTGTCTGATGCCCCAAACACCGCGAAGGTCAAGGAGCGTGACTCCGTGAAGATTCTCATGGTGACAAGCGAGGCCGTCCCCTTCGCGAAGGCGGGAGGGCTCGGCGACGCGGTTTCCGCGCTGTCCCGGGCGCTCGAGCGCGCGGGACACGATGTCCGCATCGCCATGCCGCGCTACTACGGAGTCGACAAGGCCGCTCTCGAGCCCATGGAGGGGCCGCTCGGAGTGCCGGTCGGCGCGGGCGAGGAGCGGGCGGCGGTATACCGCGGCGTCCTGCCGGCATCCTCGGTGCCCGTGTATTTTTTCGAGCACGATCGACTTTTCGGCCGCGACGGAATCTACGGCGACCGCGCCGAGCCCGACTTCTCGGACAATCCCGAACGTTTCGGCTTCCTCTCGCGGGCCGCTTTTCAGCTCTGCCGCAGGCTCGCCTGGATTCCCGACGTACTGCATGCGCACGACTGGCCCTCCGCCATGGTGCCCGTCTTCCTCCGCCACGTCGAGCGCCGCTCCGAGTTCGCGAAGAGCGCGTCGGTGCTCAGCATCCACAATCTGGGCTATCAGGGGCTCTATTCCAAGCGTTCCTTCCCGTATTTCGGCCTTCCCTGGGAGCTCTTCCACGGCGCCGGCTTCGAGTTCTACGACAAGATAAATCTGCTCAAGGCGGGCGTGACGAACGCGGACTGCCTCACGACCGTCTCGCCCACCTATGCCCGCGAAATCCAGACGCCCGAGTTCGGTTTCGGGCTCGACGGGCTCCTGCGTTTCCGCTCCGAGGATCTGGTCGGCATCCTGAACGGTGTCGACCTCGACGACTGGGATCCCGAAACGGACCGGCTCCTGCCGGCCAACTACTCTTCGGACGAGCTGTCGGGCAAGGCTCTCTGCAAGTCGGCGCTTCAGCGCGAGTTCGGTCTTCCGGCGGATCCCGCCAAGCCCCTCATCGGCATGGTATCGCGTCTGGCCGATCAGAAGGGCGTCGGCGAGCTTTTCGGGCCCATGTACGGAAGCGCCTACGATATCTGCACCAAGATGGATCTGCAGTTCGTCCTGATAGGTTCGGGAGAACGCTGGTGCGAGAACGAGATCCGCTCGCTCGCGGCCCGGCTGCCGAACTTCCGCGCGGTCGTCGGCTACGACGAGCGGATCGCACACCTCATCGAGGCCGGCTCGGATTTTTTCATGATGCCGAGCCGCTACGAGCCCTGCGGCCTCAATCAGATGTACAGTCTCCGCTACGGAACCCTGCCGATCGTCCACAGGACCGGGGGGCTGGCCGACACCGTGGAGAACTACAATCAGGAGACCGGGGCCGGCACGGGTTTCATGTTCGACCGTCTGACTCCCCGCTCCATCTTCGACACGACGGGATGGGCAGTCTGGGCCTGGTACAACAGAAGCGAGCATATACGCGTTATGCGGCGGCGCGCCATGTCCCGAAGATTTTCCTGGGACCATTCGGCCCGGGAATACGAGAAGCTCTACGACCGGGCCCTGGCCGCGATACGGGGCGAGAGCGGCGGCGGGTCCAAGAGCCGCGCATTGTTGGAGGGTTAGGTATGGCCACCGAAAAAAAGGTATACGACTACGCGCCCGATCGGGTGCGCGATCAGCTTCTCGACGTGTTCCGAAAGCGCAAAGGCGAGGCCACGGCCGCGGATCTCGTGGCGCAGACCGGACTGCCCACCGTCCAGGTGGAGACCGAGATCAAGGCGGTCTCGGACGAGTACGGCGCGAGGCTGCGCGTCACGGAGTCCGGGGATCTTCTCTATTCCTTCCCCGACGGCCTCAGGAGCCGCTATCGTGGATTCGTCCCCGGCTTCCTGCGGGGCTGGAAGGCCTTCAAGAAGGGTGCCGCGCGCGTCGGGGCCGCGCTGTTCAAGGTCTGGATCGTCGTGATGCTCGTCGGCTATTTCGTGCTTTTCGTCGCGCTCGCGCTGCTGGCCATGCTCGCTTCGGTGGCGGTATCGATGTCGGGCAACTCGCGGGACAGCCGCAGCGATCGGGGCGGGGGCCTGGGCGGTTTCGGCGGCATGATGATCTTCGATGCCATCATCCGGATCTGGTTCTATTCCGAGCTGTTCAAGGATCCCTACCAGCGGCAATACGAGCGCGGCGTCAGGGCCGATCGCCGGAAGAATCGCAGGCCCCTCTACAAGGCCATCTTCTCCTTCGTCTTCGGCGACGGCGACCCGGATGCCGGCTGGGACGCGGTAGAGAAGAAGGCAGTGGTGGCCTTCGTGCAGGCGCACAAGGGAGTCATCACCCTGCCCGAGTTCATGAGCGTCACGGGTCTGCCGCCCGCCGAGGCGGAGACGCGGATCAACCGCTATCTCTACGAGTTCGAGGGCAGTCCCGAGGTGACGGAGGGCGGCGCCATCTACTATTCCTTCCCCTCTCTCATGCGGCGCAAGGACCGGGCCGACCGCAGCTTCGGCGGGAGCGCGCCGATGCGGCCCATCGCCGCGTTTTCGGCCAACCCGAAGAAGTCGAACATCTGGTTCGGGGTCATCAACGCGGTCAACTTTCTCTTCGGGGGTTACTTCGCCGGCGAGGCCGCGTCGCATCACAGTCTGCTGGCGACGATCTACAGCGGACAGTACGCGTCTCACCTGGTCATGACGCACGGGGGCGACGCCTTCTATCTCTTCGTCCACCAGCTCTTGGGCAAACTTGCCGGCATCGCCGATCCGAAGGCCCTGATAGGCTACGCGCTGGGCGCGGTTCCGTTGGCTTTTTCCGTATTCTTCTACGCGATTCCGGCGATCCGCTCGCGACTCCTGGCCGCCCGCAACGAGCGCGCCCGCGTGGAGAATCTGCGCAGAGTCGCCTATCGCGTCGTCCTGGACTCGCCCGCCGCCGTTCGGGTCGGGGCCATAGCGCCGGCCGAGGACGCGGCCAGGCCCAAGAATCCCCGAGCCGCCGAGCGCATCGTGACGGAGCTCGCGGCCTGGGCGGGCGCCGATCCCAAGGCCGACGGCAGTTACGAGTTCGGCGAGCTCGCCAGGACGCAGTCGGAGGCCGCGGCTCTCCGCTCCACCATCGATACGTCCAAGTTCGACATCGGCGGCACCGTGTTCGACAGCCGCTCCTAGGATCCGGGTTAGAAGCCGCGAAGGTCGGTGCTGGCCCGGCGGGGCAGGCCTGCCTTGGGGCGCCGTTCGAGGACGATGTACTCGATTCCGTTTTCCTCGCAGAAGCGCCTTTTGTCGCTCTTGTCGCCGTCTTCGTTCACGATGTAGCGATCGATGCCGAGGGCATGGATTTCGGGCTCGGCGTCCATCCAGCCGGAGCCGCTCGAGACGAGGCAGCGGGCGACGGTGCGCATGGAACCGACCACGAAGCGCCGTTCGGCCTCGCGGATCATGGGGTGGCCCTCGCCCTTCAGGAGCCGCACGTTCGCGTCGCTGCCGATCACCACGTTGAGCTCGCCGTAGGCCGAGGCCTCTTCGAAGAAGCGCACATGGCCCGAGTGGAGCCAATCGAAGCAGCCGGTGACGACGACACGCTTGAGACCCGGGGGGCGGGGAGCGTCGGGCGGGGGCGGATCGTAGGGGAATCCGGAGAGGTCGGCGCTTCCGAGGACCCGATAGGCCATTCCCCTGCGCGCGCACCACTCGCATTTGGCATCCCCGGGCATTTCGGCCGCGCTCCCGAGGCCCTCGGCGAGGGCCCAGACGGGAGGGTCGCCTTGTCCGGCGAGGTCCGCCACGGCGTGCTCCATGGCCTGCGGCGCACCGCTCGCGGCCTCGGCCGCTCCGCCGGCGGCCGCGCGGGCTGCGACTCCGTGCGGAAAGAGGGGGCAGTCCGGGTCCAGGTCGGGCGGAGCTTCGAGCACTTCGACGACGGACCGCAGCGATTCCAGGACGTAGCGGCGCTCCTCGAAACCGAAGCGCGGCACGGATCCCGTGCGGCGCTCGACGACGGCATCGGGCCAGAGCAGGACGCGGAGCAGGCCGATGCGGGCCGCCTCGACGAGGAAGCGGATATGGGACGAACGGGGATCGTCGAAGGGACCGGACACGAAGACATCGCTCACGCCCGGCTCTCCCCGCCGGTGTCGGCGCGCGGCGCGGGGCCGGCCTCCACCCTGACGCGGGCGCGGAAGGCTCCGGGGACTTCCCGCTCCGTGGCGACATAGAGATAACCTCCGCCGCAGCCGGAGTACATCGCGCCGCCGTACTCTTCGCGGTAGGCGGCGGCTATGCCGGCGAGATCGAGCGTGATCAGGGAATGTCGCACCGTGGCCGGCAGGATGGTTTCCCAGGCGAGCATGGTTTCGTTCATCGAAGCCTGGAGAGCGGCCAGGTCCCGACCCACTATGGCGTCGAAGCAGGCGCGGCCCGAGGCGCCGAGTCTCCCGATCCAGCTCGGTTCGAGGTTCTTGGTGACGAGGGGAGAGTAGCCCCGAGGGCGCTGGGCCACCGGCAGTATCCAGACGACGCGCCCGAGCCAGGCCGCGACGGCCGGGTCGTTGTTCGACTCGACGCGGAGGGGAAAGATGCCTCCCTCGTAAGACGCGTCGTAGTCGATGCGCGACACGCCCGGATAGACGAGGCCGACCATGTCCTGGCTGCCCGAGGGGTCGGCGAGACCCTCGTTCTCCTTCGCGTAGAGCTCGCGCACGAGGGCGGCGGGGTCCCCGGCGGGCAGACGATCCCCCCAGATGCGCTCGGCGACCTTGCGGGTGCTCGTCGCCATGCCGCAGTAGTCCATGAAGCGGAACTCCGGCTCGACGGCCGCCACGACCATCGAGCCCGGCGGCGAGGGGTCGAGTCGGGAAACGAAGGGCTGATCGATCCAGCCCCCGGCGAGCGCGAGGCGATAGGGGATGCCGCCGACCAGATCCGTGACGCTATTCGTACTCATTGCAGCTCCAAGACTCGAAAATGTCAAATGGATGAGACCGAAGCCACAGAGGCACAGAGTCGGGGAGGTAGAAGTGGAGTAGATGGCAATGCGAGTCGGAAGAAAGTCGATATTGAAGTTGAGTCATCGCTCCCAAGCCGATTTCGGCCTTTGCGACGCGATCGACTGGCCGTCTGCCGACATCTGCTCAGAGCTTCCCGAAAGCGATCAACTCCCGAAATCCCTCATCCCCACTCTCTTACCTCTCCCACTCCCTCTTCCCTCCGTGCCTCTGCGGCCCCGTGGTTTTCTTTTTCAGTATGCCTCAGTCGATTGTGTGCTTGCCGGCCTTGCGATCGAAGTACTGCTTTTCGATCCAGTGGTAGGTCTTCTCGAGCCCGGCCCTGAAGGTAGTGGATGGCTCCCACTTCAGTACCTGCTTTATGAAGGTGTTGTCGGAGTTGCGTCCGGCGACTCCCTTGGGCGCGGAGGGATCGTAGGTGCGCCTGAGTTTGACGCCGCCGATATCCTCCGCGATGCTCACGAGGTTGTTGATCTCGATGAGCTCCGAGGAGCCCAGATTGATCGGCGTAGCCACGAGCTCGTCGCAGTGGGTGATCTTGTCTATGCCCGCGAGGCAGTCGTCGATGTACATGAAGCTGCGGGTCTGCGTGCCGTCTCCCCAGATGTCGATGGTGCCCGTGCTCCTGTCTTTGGCCTCGATCACCTTGCGGCTGATGGCCGCGGGAGCTTTTTCGCGGCCGCCGATCCAGGTGCCGTAGGGGCCGTAGACATTGTGGAAGCGCGCGATGAAGGTGGCCATGCCGCGCTCGGTCCAGTACTCCTGGCAGAACATCTCCGAGATGAGCTTTTCCCAGCCGTAGCCCCGTTCGGCCATCGCGGGATAGGCGTCGGATTCCTTGAGGGCACGGACATGGGGGTCCTTCTGGAGCTCGGTGTTGTAGGCGCAGGCCGAGGAAGAGTAGAAGTAGCGCTTGGCCCCCGCCCTCCACGCGGCCTCGATGAGGTGGGTGTTGATGAGCACCGAGCGCAGACAGTCGACGCGGTGGCTTTCGATGAAGCCCATGCCGCCCATGTCCGCCGCGAGGTTGTAGACTTCGAAGGCGCCCTCGGCGGCTCTCCGGCAATTCTCCGGGTCCGAGAGATCCAGGCAGAGATTGTCCGCCTCGCGCGTCACGCGGTACCATTCGGCGAGGGGCTTCTTGTCGACTGCACGAATCCGCGAGAAGCCTTTGTCCCTGAAGTAGGCTACCAGATTGCCTCCGATGAAACCGCCCGCGCCGGCGACGAGGATGAGATCGTCCTTCTTCGCAGCGGGAATCGGCTCTTTGGCTTTGGGAAAACTGTATTCCATGAAAACCTCCTGCCGGCAGGCGGGATCGGCGTCCGCCGTCTTCCTCCCGGTCATCGCCTCGATCTTAACCGCGCCTTTCGCTTGCCACAATACTCAAAATGCGTACAATTTGCATCGAAATGCGCAAGATCGCCCTCTGCATGGAACTGTCGGACTTCTACGAGCACGGTATCGCGAGGGGGATCCTGCGCTTCGCGCGCTCGAGGCCGGACTGGCGGCTCTTCGGTTACGGCTGGATGTTCCGGCCGCTGACCGATCTGGAGCATTGGCGGGGCGACGCCGTCATCGCGCGCATCGAGAGCGCGGCCGAGGCGGACAGGATGGCCGGACTCGCCCTGCCCGTCGTGGATGTCGCCGGAGCCTACCTGCGGCCCGGCTTCCGCCAGGTCACGAACGACGACTTCCTCACCGGCTACAAGGCCTTTCTCCATCTGCGTTCCTGCGGTTTCGAGCGTTTCGCCTTTCTCGGAGTCGAGGGAACTCTGTGGTCGCGCGCACGCGAGGAGGGCTTCCTGCGCGGCCTCTCGGGCACCGCACCGTCCTTCAGGCGTCCCCTGCCCTGGTGGGAGGGCGCCGTCGAATCGCAGGAAGACCTCGCCGGGTTTCTATCCTCGCTGGAGGCCCCGACCGCCCTCTTCGCCTGCAACGATACGGCCGGCCTGCGGGCGGCCGAGCTCTCACGGCGCCTGGGCATCGCGGTGCCCGAGAGTCTGGCCATCCTCGGCGTCGACAACGAAGACATTCTCTGCGAGCTCTCCTCGCCGCCCCTGTCGAGCATCATGCTCGACTGCGAGGCGATAGGCTTTCGTGCGGCCCAGACCCTCGACGCAGTCCTGGAGGGTGAAGGCGGCGTCGGAGCGGCGGGACTCCCCGGGGGAACGAGGCTAGCCATACCGCCGCGCGAGGTCGTGGAACGGGAGTCTACCATGGTCTACGCCTGTTCCGATCCCCTCGTCTCCAAGGCAGCCACCTTCATCCGCTCGCGGGCGCACGAAGGCATAGGCGTGAACGATATACTCGCCGTCGTGTCGGCCTCTCGCCGCGCCCTCGAAACGCGCTTCCGCAAGGCCATGGGCCGGAGTCTGCACGAGGAGATAGTCCGCGTACGCCTCGTGCGCGCGCGCCGGCTCTTGCGCGAGACGGAGCTCACCCTGGAGGAGGTGGCCGCCGAGTCGGGCTTCGGCGGCCTTCAGCGCTTCCGCGCGGCCTTCGTCGACTCCGAGCACATGTCGCCGGGGGAATGGCGGCGCCGCGCGGGGAAGAGCTGACAGGCTGCTAAGGGTGGCTCAGATTTTCCACCATGGAACGGCCGTGATCTTTTCGTCCAGGGCCAAGGTGTAGGGGCAGCGGGATACGATGTAGCCGCGCGAGCAGCGATTCTTGTGCTCCGCGATGAAGGCTTTGAGATGTCGGGCGTCTTTCGGACTCGGGTTCTCGGTCCATTTCACTTCTATCGGGCTCAGCTCGCCCCTGTGCTCCACTATGAAGTCGATTTCGGCGCCGTCGGTCGTGCGGTAATACGAGAGGCCGTCCACCCCGCCATACGAAAGCCTGCGCCGGAGCTGGAGGCCCACCCACTGCTCGAAAAGGGGACCCGGCTGGGCGTTGACCGTCGCTTCGACGAGGGGAAGCCCGGCCGCGGCATTACGGACGCCCAGATCGAAAAAGATGAAACGGGGAGTCGAAAGAGCGCTCTTGCGCGTGCTTCCGGAATAGGCCGGGACGCTGAAGCCCACGAACATATCTTCGAGGAGCTGATAGTAAGCCTTGATTGTCTGCGCGGGCACGCCCGTCTCGCGCGACACGCCCGCGAAGTTGAGTATTCCACCCGACTCGCCGGCGGCGAACTTGAGAAAGCGGAGGAAATACCCGAAGTCCTTCACGATGGTTTCGCGCCTGATCTCTTCTTCGAGGTAGGCGGTCGCATAGGCCGAGAGAATATCGGCTCGGTCATTGTCGTCGCGCAAGGCGGCGATGCCGGGAAGATCGCCGAAGACGAGGCGGCTTTCCAGGCTGCGACTGTGGAAACGAGGCACCGTGACGCCTTTCCCGAGCCCTCCCAGAGGGAACAGGAAGTCCGAGTCGTTTCCCGACCGCGATCCCTCCGCTTCGTATTCCTCCCCGACGAGAGGGTGGAGAACGTGGCGCATGCTGCGGCCGGGAAGAAGATTCGCGCCCGAGTTGCGGAGTCGCCGCGCCGAGCTCCCGCAGAGTATGAAACGCCAGCGCTCTTTGTCCTGGTCGTAGAGGCTTTGGACGGCGTCGAAAAGGTCCGGCACCGTCTGCGCCTCGTCGACGAAGACGACCCGGCCCCCCTCCTGCGAGGGCAACGCCCTACAGAGATCGATGAATTGGCCGGGATTCGCCGCAAAACGCGATCTTTCGCGCGGGTCGGAAAGGTCGAGGACCGTCGCATCGCTGGGGAGAAGACTGCGGATGAGTGTAGACTTGCCTGTCTGCCGCGCACCGAAGAGAATGTGGACGAAGGGCTTGCTCAGTTTCTGCGCGAGGATGGGACCGAAAAGGCGAAACATTGTCGGCATCGTCTCGACGCTACTCTAAAACTGCCATATTTACAAGATAAGATTATGAAATATGCCACAAAGCATCAAATACGGTAGAACGAGGCGCGCCGGTCCGGCTTCGACGAGCATATTGCCTCCACACAGAACGCCTCCCAGCTCGCCCCGAAGCCGGGATGCCCCAACAGTTCATCAGTGTAAACGATATTGGTGTATACCTTCCGAGGTATAATGTTGACATATACCCGATGGGGTATTAGCATTGATTATACCCTTTAGGGGGTGAACACGCGGACGATATTTCGAGGAGGCCAACAATTACCTATCTCATAAATACACCTTCGCAGTTGGGGCTCGCCCTCAAGAGCGCTCGGAACAGCCGTGGGCTGACACAAGCCGAGGCCGCTGGACGCGTAGGCCTGCTCCCCAAGACGATATCCGCACTCGAGAACCATGTCGGATCATGCTCAATCGAAAGCCTACTGAAGCTCCTGTCCGTGCTTGGGCTGGAGCTTACGCTCACACCCAAAAACGCAGCGCCTCGGGAAGGCACGACAGTAGACTCGAAAAAGAACCTCAACCAGGAAGGGTGGTAAGTGTGGCGCGCCCTTCGAAACTGCGATCCCTCGGTGTTTGGATGAATGGGCTTCATATCGGGCAATGGAGCGTAAATACTCACGGACCCCAAGAGTTTTGTTACGATGCATCGTGGCTCGACGAGTCAGAAGCCCGTCCCATCTCACTGTCCCTCCCTCTCGCTCCCCCAGGTTTCACCTATTCGGGCAAGATCGTAGAGGCATACTTTGACAACCTGTTGCCGGACAGCACCGAGATACGACAAAGAATCCGTAGCCGCTACAATGCCTCGTCCTTGTCGGCTTTCGATCTCCTTTCTGAGGTTGGGCGGGATTGCGTGGGGGCTCTCCAGCTCTTGCCTGATGACTCGGCCCCCTCGAATATAAGAAGCATTGAGGGACGTGATGTCGACGATGCAGAGATCGATGCGATCCTCAAAGGGGTGACTGCCCTCGGAGCAGGCAGCGAGAGCGTGGATGACTCTTTCCGGATCTCCCTAGCCGGGGCCCAGGAGAAGACTGCGCTCCTCCACCACGAAGGACGGTGGAAAGTGCCGCTACGATCGACACCGACAACGCACATCCTCAAACTGCCCCTCGGGAAAATCGGTGGTATGAGCATCGATATGAGCGGCTCGGTCGAGAACGAGTGGCTATGTTCACGCATTATCGAGGCTCTCGGCATCAGCGTAGCAAAATGTGAAATGGAACAATTCGGCGATACTAGCGTCCTCGTGGTCGAACGCTTCGATCGAAGGTTCGCACAAGATGGGTCCTGGATAATGCGCCTTCCACAGGAAGATTTTTGCCAAGTTACAGGGACATCATCCAGCGCGAAATATGAATCCGACGGAGGACCCGGCATCATAGCCATCATGCGGCTTCTCCTCGGTTCACAGGAACCATTCGTAGATCGCCATGCCTTCTTCAAGGCTCAGCTGCTTTTCTGGCTGCTCGCCGCGCCCGACGGACATGCGAAAAACTTCAGCGTTTTCATCGAACGTGGGGGCCGATTTCGCATGGCACCACTCTACGACATCATGTCCGCTTATCCTGTCTTGGGGCATGGGAGCGGCCGTATACCGTCGGAAAAGCTCAAGCTGTCAATGGCGTTCACTGGAAAGAATCGGCACTATGAATGGGATAAGGTCGGCTCTAGGCATTTTCGAGAAACGGCCAAGCTCTGTAACTTTCAAAGTGAGATAGAGAAAGTTAGCCTGGATTTGATCGACGGAGTCCCAAAGGCGATATCCTATGTATCCGCTAAACTACCTCCGACATTCCCAGATGCAGTTGCAACTCCGGTGTTAGAGGGCCTTCAGAAAGCGCTCAAGAGATTACAGCCTGGGTAAGGTTCAAGATAGTTATCGAAGGGAATGAAGAAGGCATGCATATTCGATTCACACTCTATCCTAAACCATATCTATCTAAAAAAGCCTTACATCCTTCCGTAGAGCGGCCGTCGGCATCCGGGCCGTAGCAGAAGCGCGCATGTCGCGCGCTTCTGCGCTGCGCTGTGGGTGCGCGTCCCTGCGCACCCTCGGGCCGCTCTACGAATAAACTTCTACCTCCTGCCGTACAGCGGCCCCATGGCGGCGCAGGCGCGGTAGTCCGAGCCCTCGGCATCCATGCCGAAGGCGGACCAGTAGCTTGGCCTGAAGATGCGGTTCTCGTCGACGTTGTGCATGGCGACGGGGATGCGCAGCATGGCGGCCAGGCTCATGAGGTCGGCTCCGATATGGCCGTAGGAGATCGCGCCGTGATTGGCGCCCCAGGCGGCCATCACCGAGTAGACGTCCTTGAAGGGACCTTTCCCCGTGGTGCGCGGCACGAACCAGGTGGTGGGCCAGGTCGGGTCGGTCCTGAGGTCGAGTTTGTCGTGAACTTCGTCGGGGAGGCTGACCGTCGAGCCCTCGGCGATCTGGAGCACCGGGCCCAGGCCTCGGACGAGGTTGAGGCGGGTCATGGTCACGTCCATGCCGCCCTCGGTGAGGAAGTCTGAGGAGTAGCCGCCGCCCCGGAAATAACCGAGACTGGCGTATCGCCAGCTCGTCGCGGACAGGCAGGCCTCGGCTTCTCCGGGCTCGATCTGCCAGTAGGGCTTCATGACGCTCTTGCCGTCGCGCTTCTGCCTGCCGGTGCCGTCCATGCAGGTGGCGCCCGAGTTGATGAGGTGGATGAAGCCGTTCGCCGCCGCGCCCGAAGGCTTCCAGCCGGTGACGCGCTCGACGGCAGCGGGGCTCCAATAGGTGCGCACGTCGGAGAATATCTGTGCGGTACCGGTGAGGAGGTGGCCGAAAAGCATGGAGACGCCGTTGAGCGAATCGTTTTCGGTGGCGACGAGATAGGGTTGCCTGATCCCGCTCCAGTCGAAGCTCGAATTGAGTATGGTTTCCGGAAAATCTCCGTTGGGGAAGTGATCGGTCCAGTGGCGCTGCCCCTGGAATCCCGCGAGGATCGCGTTGTGTCCCAGGGCCTCTTCGTCGAGTCCCTTGCGGCGCAGATCGGGATTGCCGACCATGAGGTCGCGGATGATCATCGCCATCTTGACGCCGATTTCCCAGGCCTTGTCCTTGCGGGTCCGCGGGTGCTGCGACGCGGGGGCGTTGTTGTCGGGACCCTCGACGCACTTCTTCTTCACCCACTCGAGCGCGCGGCGGTATTCGGCCTCGGAATAGATCTTTTCCTCGAGCCGGCGGGCGATTTCGCTCATGTCGACGTACTCGTTGCGCATGCCGAGGTAATTCTGGAAGAAATCGGGATCGACGATGGAGCCCGCGATGCCCATGGATACCGAGCCGACGGAAAGATAGGATTTGCCGCGCATCCAAGCGGCGGCGAGGGCGGCGCGCGCGAAGCGCAGTATCTTCTCGGCCACGTCGGCCGGGATGGTTCCCGTGTCCGAGAGATCCTGCACGTCGCGGCCGTAGATGCCGAAGGCGGGCAGACCCTTCTGATTGTGCGCCGCGAGGACGGCCGCGAGATAGACCGCCCCCGGTCTGTCGGTGCCGTTGAAGCCCCAGACCGCCTTGAGGGTGAGGGGGTCCATGTCCATGGTCTCGGAGCCGTAGCACCAGCAGGGCGTCACGGTGAGGGTGGCCGCGACTCCCTCGCGCGCGAACTTCTCGGCGCAGGCGGCCGCCTCGGCCACGCCGCCTATGGTCGTGTCGGCGATCACGCACTCGACAGTGTGACCGGTGGGGTGCCTCAGTTTGTCCGAGATGAGTCTGGCCGCGGCCTCCGCCATGGCCATGGTCGGAGCCTCGAGCGACTCGCGCACGCCGCCGAGCCTTCCGTCGATGGCCGGGCGTATGCCTATCTTGGGCAGGCCGCCCTTGAGCCTCTGCGTGGGCATGTTCACTTTCATTTCGCCGGCATCCACCATTTCAAACCTCCTAATCGCCTGTGGGCGCGCCCTTGCGGGCGAATATCGTACGACGTTTCGGTCCCTCCGCCCGCTTCCGCGGTTCTTCGCAGGAACGGGAACGGGTCCGTCAATGCCTGATCAAGCGAGTCTTGAGCCTGATGGTCTCGAACGGAGCGCCGGAGGCGCCCGAAATCCGGGCCAAGACGAGCCGCACAGCCTGAGCCGCCATGTCGGCGATGGGCTGCTGTACCGCGTAGCGGCAGAACGTGAGCAGGGGCGAGAAGGGCATCTCGTCGAAGGCCGCGAAGGATATTCTCTTTCGCCACTCCCGCCCCTCGGTCATGAGATAGTTCGTCGCGCCGACGTGGGTGTCGGCATTGACGATGAAGTATGCCTCCGGCGGGTCGAGCTTGCGGAGCATGGTGCGCATAGCCCGGTAGCCCGCGTCCAGCACCAGGGGACCGAACAGCACGAAGTCGGGCTCGATCCTCAGGCCGGCGGCCTCCATGGCGCGGCGGTAGCCGAAGTATCGCTCGCGCGCCGTGGACACGTCGAGGCTGCCGCCTATCAAGCCTATGCGACGATGCCCGTCGGCTATGAGGGCCGAGACCGCCTCGAAGGCTCCGCCCTCGTTGTCGACGAGGACTGCGTCCAGTCCCCCGACCTCGATCCTTCGGTCGACGAGCACGAGGGGGATGCCCTTGGAGCGTACGGCCACGATGTGACGCCACTGGTCCGAGGTGGGGATCATGACTATGCCGTCCACGAGCCGCTCCGACAAGAGGCGGAGGCGCCGCTTCTCCTCCTCGACGCTGTCCCAGGACGAGCAGACGACGAGGCTGTAGCCGCGCGCCGCCAGCTCCCGGTCCATGTTCTCGGCGAGGAGCATGAAGAACTGGCTGGCAAGCTCGGGGGCCACGATGCCGATGGTCTTCGTCACGCGGGTCTTGAGGCTGCGGGCCACCTGGTTCATGTTGTAGCCGAGCTCTTCGACCGCCGCGCGCACCCGGCGCTTGGTGCCCTCGGCGACGTGGGGGGCGCGGTTGAGGACGCGGGAGACTGTCGCCGTGGACACGCGAGCCGTCCGGGCGACGTCCTTGATCGTGACCGCCCGCGGGCTCATGCCGCATTCCTATGGCGCGATCCGGGGCCGTAGGCTATACTCCGCATATGGAAGACAGAGCGACCCAATTTTGGAGCGAATTCGAAACCGAAACCGGCGAGCGCGTGGAGTCCCGCGCGATGGGAGCCATGTTCGAGCGCGATGGCGACGAACAAGGCCTCTGGGGCCTCCTCATTCTTACCGATAAGTCCTTCAGATTCAAACATATGCCGAGCGAAAACTGGCTCATGTCCCTGTTCAAGATGCGCCGTTCGGAAAGCTCCACCGCCAAGCCCGTCAATCTCGTCGTTTCTCGTTCCGAGCTTCTCGCCCTGACCGAGCCGCGCCGCAGCTTTTTCGCGCGCGCCTTCGGGCCGGCCTTCGCCCGCTTCAATCTTTCCTGGCGCGAGGGGGATGCCGAGCGGACGGGCCGCTTCCAGGTCGACCCTTCGGCCGATCTGCTCAAGCGGTTGCGCAGTCTGCTCTCCTCCGGCTGAGGCCGCCGCGGTCGGAAGAGGGCCCGCAGCCGGGGAAGGCCAAAATGGCATCAGCGCGCCGCCGGTCCGGCGACGGGGATGACGCCTTTCTTGAGGATGATGTTCCCGTACTGGACGGTCTCGCCGGTCATCACGACGGCGAAGGCTTTCTTCGTGCGCTCGTAGAAAGCAAAGCGTTCCACGCGCGCTATGGGCGGCGTATGGGGCCAGTGTCTCTCGATGGCGGCGCGGTACGAGCGCTCGACGGACAGGTCGAGCTCGTCGCCCGGCACGGGCGCCATCATCGCGAGTGGCGCCTCGACGTAGGCGTCCAGATTGATGAGCGCCAGGATGCCCTCGAGAAGCTCCGGTATGCGTATTCCGTCGGCGCGCACGACCCGCGGATTGAAGGCGTCGCCGGGGAAGAACGCGTCGGCCAGCACGATCTCGTCGCCGTGCCCCATTCGGTGCAGGATCGAGAGCAGGTCGGGAGAGATGCAGGGCGCTATTCCGATCAACATCAGAAACCTCCGTTGAGGTCGCGGCAGACGCGCCGCGACAGTTCGAAATCGGCGGATATCGGCAGGCATTGCGAAGCCTTGCCTCCGCCCATGAGAAGCGATCCAGCCTCGGCTTCGACCCGATCGATCCCGTTCCCGATGAGATCGGAGCCCATCGTCACTATGGCCGAGGCGTAATGAAGGCGCCGCTCGCCCTTCGCGGGTATTTCGACGAGCGTGGGGCTGCCCAGCAGTTCGGGACGGCTCCGCGCGTAGTCGAGGCCGTTCGCGAAGGCCGCAACGGCGTTTTCCGTGCCCAGGCAGTAGGTCCTGTCGGCGCCGCCCTCCGTTTCCGCCCAGGGCGTGAAGGGTCTGCCGCCATACTGCATCCACAGATCATTGAAGGAAAGAGCGATCTCACCCTCGGGGAGGCCCTTGTTTCCCGGAAAAAGGCAGAGGTAAGCCAGGCCGAGCCGCGGATTTAGGACGCAGCTCCAACCGAGCCGGGCGTCCCGGGGCACGGCCCCGGTCACGAAGTCGGTGACGCCGATCATGCCCGGGACGAGAGAGATATCCGCAGTGCCGCCGCGGCGAAGCGGCGCGGCCGATAGAGAGTCGAACTCGGCTCCAAGGGCGAGCCGGCCCGTGTCGTCGAATTCGGTGCCCTTCGGCGCCGTCATGAAGCTCCGCGAACAGAGACTTATCCGACATCCGCTTTCGAGGAAGGGAGGGCCGAGGGTGTTGTGGTGCGCGAGATTTATGGTCAGGGGCCGATTGCCCTCGTTCCGTATCGAAAGCGTCGAAAACAGCGCACTCTGGCTCGAGGCCACGAAGTCTCGGCGCGTCCAGACTAGCGGCATCGCGGCCGAGGGACTGTCGAGGGCGAAATCGGCATAGGCGATACCCGCCGCGGCGTCGGCCGCCGAGCCCAGGAGGCGCCATCGCGTGTTGGCCGTCCAGCCGTGCGGCGGAAGCGCCGCCCCGTCCACGTCGCCGCCCGGACCGAAGTTCGGGCTGCAGATGAAATCTCCCGCGAGCGTGTGGAGGAGCCGGGACTTCCAAAAGCGACCGTGCAGCGTCTCGGACCAGGGAGCCCCCGAAGGATCGCGGAAAGGCGGAATCCAGTGGGCATTGAGGAAACGGCTCTCGCGCTCGATTCCGAGCTCCGGAACCATGCCGCCGTCGGGATCGAGCGTCGCGCGGACGAGCCCATTGGCGAGCCGGACCGAAGGACGGCCCATGAAAGAGAGCTCTGAAGCCACAAGTTCGTCAGTCAACGTAGTCTCCTTATTTATGAAAGTTGAGCCAATTTCAAAACCCGGTTGGTTTTGAAATTGGCTTCGCATTTGCTCCGGTTTCTTCGAAACCGCGCGCAAATGCCGCATTTTATGGTAGCTCTTTCAAAATGCATCCGCATTTTGAAAGAGCCTCAGTCATCCGACTCTTGAGTGAGCCTCTCCGGACAGGAAGTCGAGAGTTTCGGCCTCGCTCGGCGGCTCGGCGCCCGTGCGCGTGCAGTTGACGGCGGCCGCGGCGTTGGCGAAACGGAGAATCTCGCCGAGCCTGCGTTCGTCGATTTTCCGGAGATCCTCTCGGGTCCATAGCTTTTCTTTTTCCAGGCGAGTCAGGAGGGCGGCGTGGAAGGTGTCGCCCGCGCCTATGGTGTCGGCCACCTGGACCTGGAAGGCCGGGACGCGGGCTTCGACTCGGCCGTTCTTCGCCAGGGCGCCGTCGCGCCCCAGTGTGGCGACGACGAGGCTCGGGCCGAGGGCGCGGAGGCGGTCGACGCCGGCCTCGAAGGAGAGGCCGGGATAGAGCCACTCGAGGTCGTCCGAGCTGATCTTCACGATGGCCGACATCGAGGCCCAGCGGTCGAAGCGGGTGAGGTACGAGCCGCGGTCCTTTATGAGAGAAGGCCTGATGTTGGGATCGAAGGACACGAGCAGATTTTCGCATTCGCGCGCCGCGAGGCGCTCGACCGTCGTGGCTATCGGTTCCTGCAGCATGGTGATGGAACCGAGCATCAGAAAGCGGGCCTCCAGCGGCAGTTTCGCGGGCAGGTCCCGGACGGCGAAACTGCGGTCGGCGGCGTTCTCGGAATAGAAGGCATAGCGCGCGTCCCCCTCGGGGCTGCGCGACACGAAGGCGAGGGTGGCGCTCTGCTCGCGACGGACCACGGCCGAGACGTCGACGCCGTTGGCCGTGAGCCTTTCGTAGAGCTGCGAGCCGAGAAAATCCGTACCCAGCCGCCCCAGGAACGAGACTTCGGCGCCGAGACGGGCGGCGGCGATGGCGGTGTTGTAAGGGCAGCCTCCGGGACGAGCGAGAAAGGCATCGGACCTATTCCCGTCGGGAACCATATCCATGAGCGCTTCGCCCGAGCAGACGATCATCGAGAACCTCCGGGATTGCCTGCGCGGAAGCCGGCGTCGGCTTCGCGCACCATCAGTCTAGCCGGGAATATCATTTCGCGGGGCGTTTGGGGCCCCTCGCCTTTGATCCTCTGCAAGAGCATGTCGAGAGCGGCCAGACCCATCCTTTCGGTCGGCTGACGGATCGTGATCACGGGATGCCGCGTGTAGCGGAAGCACACGAGATCGTCGAAGGTGGCGAGCGAGATGGGCCGCGGTACGGCCATGCCCGTCTCTTCGATCGCCTCGAGCACTATGTAGCAGATATTGGCGTTGCCGCAGACGAGGGCTTCCAGATCGAGATTGGCCGCGAGCCAGCGTTTGATGACGGCCTTGGGATTGTCGCTTTGCGAGGAAATGGCCAGTCGTCGCCCTCCGTCTTCGTGCCCGAGCTCGCGCATCGCCAGGGCGAAGCCCTCGGCCCGCTCGCCCATCGTCCAGATGGAACTCTCATGGCCGACGAAGCCTATCGCGTCGATGCCGAGAGCATGGAAGTGTCGTACGGCCGCAGCCGCATGCTTTCGGTTGTCGATCCCGGTGAAATCGAGACCCGAGTCCGCACAGCGGCGATCGATCTGCACCATGGGGAGCTTCCTGCCGCGCGGCTGCTTCGGCGGGACGGCCGAATCGACCGGGGCTATGATAATGCCGTCGATTCCCTTGGCGGCGAGCGTTTCGATGTAGAGGGCCTCTTTCTCGACATCTTCCTCCGAATCGCAGAGCACGACCGCGTAGCCCCGCTCGTTGGCCGCCGATTCGATCGTCTTGGTGATCTCCGAGAAAAATTCCTCGCGGATGTCGGAGATGATGAGGCCCAAAGTGGCGGTCTCCGCTCCGCGCAGTCCGCGGGCCAGCTGGTTGGGACGATAGTCCAGCTCGGCTATGACATCGAGAACGCGCTCGCGCGCCGAGTCCCCGACGCGGCGAGTACCATTGAGGACGTGGGAAACCGTTGAAATGGACACCCCAGCCTTTTCGGCGACATCGCGGATGGTGGCAGTACGTCTGCCCGACTTGATTCCCATCTCCGGCTGTCTCGCCTTTCCGCCGCTAGAGCGGCGCTCCAATCGAAACGTTTGCGCGATCCTTTGCCTAGATACTAGAGTGCGGTCGAATCGAGGATATGTCAACATGCAAATGGATGGGCGGACCGGGGCCGGCGCTCGAGCCGGGACTTGTGCTATCGCTTTCGTTTGCGGTCCGGCGTTCTTGGAGTTGGTGCGATCGACCTCCATCGACGCCGAGGACGGCAATTTCCATGATTATTCTTCGCATTTGGTGCTGTCGGGATGAAAAATAAAGCGTAATGTACCTTTGAAATGATCATTCAGTCCCCGTTTGACAGGGCACGAATCGTCCACCGTCAAGAGCAAGAGCTCCGATCCTGATGCCGAATGGCCCGACTGGAGTCCGGCTCCGCATAATTCGGAGCGACCCGGGCGTTGATAAATTTTAGCACATTCCGGGTTTTCGATCTTGACGAAGAAGTGATTCCATGTAATCGTTTACCGGTGCAGTTCAGATTCCTGCGGATCCAAATCACCGAGAGGTGCATTCCTCCTCAGAGACCTTCGGGACGTGGGGGAGGGCACCGCGGGGGTGCGGACGCCATCGACTCGGAATCGGCGGATGGAAATGGGAAGAAGGGCTGAATGAAGCTCGAGCGCCGTAGCAGTAATGACGAGGCTCCTTCGGGGAGGGGCCGCCCGTTACCGAAGCGGCCACCGGCGGCGAGGGCCGTACGGCTAGCGCCCGGTAAGGCCTCGCCCAATAGGACGGCGCAGAAGGCGGCGCTATCCGAGGTAGCCGAGCAAAGCAGGGCGATCGCAGTGGCGATCTTCGTCGTTGCGGTGGCCGAGTCGGCCAATTTTCTGGCGGGTCCTTTCGGCATGCCGAAGGGCAAGACCGTGCCGGACTTCGTATTCCTGCTCTTGGTGTCGGTCTATGCGCTATGGGGCGCGGCTATCGCGGGAGGCCGCACCGAGCTGCGTCTGCGGTCCCTGTATCGAACCCCCGAAACGCTCCTCGTAGTCTCGCTCGTGTTCTTCCTCATCTCCTATATTTTCGCCTCGACCGCGAATCTCAGTTACGCGCAGCGTTTCTCGCTGACCAATCCCAGTCTCCATCTGGCGCCCGACTCGACGATCCAGCGGCTCAACTCCGCCTCGCGCTATCTTCCGCTCATCGCGTTGAGCGCTTGGGTTCTGATCGCGGCGCGCGTCAGGTGGCCCGAACTGAGGGAGCGGGCGCTGGGCTCGGCCGACGTCTTCCGCGTCTGGGGGCTACCCCTCGCCTTGGGCTCCGTCCTGCTCTACTCTTTTTCGTTCCCTTCCTTCGCGAGTCTCGCCGGGTTCGCGCCGCTCGCCTTCTTCGCGCTGGTGCCCCTCGTGCTCGCCCTGTCCCGCGCCTCGTTCGGCAGGGCCGTATTCTACGGCGTTTCCTTCGGCGTCCTAGAGACCATGATCGTGAACTTCTGGCTCGGGACTTTCAGCCTGGTATCGATCCAGTTCATATCCGGGCTGTACTTCGTCGAGTACGCGCTGTTCATGCCCGCGATGATCTGGACCATGCGCAGGCTGCCGCGTTTGGACTTCATTATCGTTCCGGCGGCCTGGACCGCGTTCGATTACCTGCGCTCTCGCGGCTTCCTCGGGTACTCCTGGGGTATGCTCGGTACGACTCAGTACGGGGCGCTCCCTCTCATCCAGATCGCGTCGGTCACGGGCGTTTGGGGTGTCACCTTCCTGGTGACGCTCGCGAACTCGGCCCTGGCCGGTTTCGTCCTGATCTTGTATCGGGTGCCCGGTGCCGGGCTCGACGCCTCCGCGCTCCGCGCGCCGAAGACCTATGTCCCCGTAGCCTTCGCCGCCCTGCTCCTCGTCGCGGACGCGGCCGGAGGCGCGATCGCCATCCGCATCCAGGACGGCCTGCCCACCGATCGCCGGCTTCGCGTGGCTCTGGTGCAGGAAGACACCGACCCGCACAAGAACGATTACGACGCTACTTTCGATATCCTGCGGCGGCTCACCGATGCGGCGCTCGCGCAGCAGCCGGATCTCGTCGTGTGGTCGGAGACGGCCTTCGTCCCCAATATCCGTCGATGGAGGGCGATGGATCCCGCGAAGTACCCGCTGTCCAAGCTCGTGGACCGGTTTCTCGAATACCAGAAGGGGATGCACACTTGGCTTCTGACCGGGAATGACGATTATACGCTCGATACCGACGCGCAGGGCAACGAGGTCCGGAGGGACTACAACGCTTCCCTCCTTTTTTCCCCGGACGGCCGGCTCGTGGATACCTATCACAAGATCCACCTTGTGCCTTTCACCGAGTATTTCCCCTATAAGGCGCAGCTGCCTTGGGTGTACGCCATGCTCAAGAACTTCGACGTCTATTTCTGGGAGCCGGGGACGGTGCGTACGGTATTCCGCATTCCTTCGATGTCGTTCTCGACGCCGATCTGCTTCGAGGACTCCTTCCCCGACGACGTTAGGCGATTCGTGCGCGACGGGGCCCGGGTCATCATCAATCTTTCGAACGACTACTGGTCCCTCTCGCCGATCGAGGGCAAGCAGCACTATATCAACAGCCTGTTTCGCGCGGTCGAGAATCGCTGCCCCCTCCTGCGTGCGACTTCGTCGGGCCTGACTGCCTATGTCGATCCGACGGGCCGGCTCGTGCGGTCCGCGCCTTACTACAGCCGGGAGTACCTGATCGCGGACCTCGCCGTCCCGGCTCCTCACGAATCGCGGTATACCGCCTGGGGCGACTGGTTCCCCCTCCTGCTTCTGGCATCGGTGTTGCTTTCGGTCTGCATCGATGTTTTTGTAATAGTGAGGGGAGTCGCGGACGCACGAGGCGGCACACGCCGCGTCGCGCATCGGGCCAAGCATTGACAATGAGTTCGGTGATGCTAAGATGAATCGTAACGAAAGGAGTCGTGCACGTGGCCAATAGACTTCTATCGATGGTAAAAATCGATAAACGTTTCACGAGCGTACACGCCCTGCGTCAGGTGGATTTCGATCTCGACGAGGGCGAGATCCACGCGCTCGTCGGCGAGAACGGGGCGGGCAAGTCCACGTTAATGAAGGTTCTCGTCGGGATCAATTCCAAGGATTCGGGGCAGATACACTACCTGGGCCATCTCTTCAATCCGCGCGATCCCAAGCACGCGCTCGAGATGGGGATCGGGATCATCCATCAGGAATTGAACATGATGGATCATCTCACGGTGGCGCAGAACATCTTCATCGGTCGGGAGTCGACGATGCTGGGCGGCATTCTGCTCGACAAACGCGAGCAGAATCGGCGCGCCGAGGAGCTGTTCAAGCGGCTCAAGATGAACATCGATCCCACCGAGCAGGTGGGGCGCCTCACCGTGGGCAGGCAGCAGATGGTGGAGATCGCCACGGCGGTTTCGCACCGCCTGCGGATCCTCATTCTCGACGAGCCCACGGCGGCGCTCACGGACACGGAAATCTCGGAGCTTTTCGCCATCATGCGCGATCTGGCGAGCCGCGGCGTCGGGATGATCCACATTTCCCACCGCCTCGAGGAAATACACCAGATCGCCGACCGCGTCACCGTCCTCCGCGACGGCGAGAGAGTCGATACGAAGAAGACGGCCGAAGTCACTAAGCAGCAGATCATCAACATGATGGTGGGGCGGGTCATCTACGAGCAGCCCAAGGCCAAAAGCGCGGTCGTACCCGATGCGCCGGTGGTCTTGCGCGTGCATAAGCTCAATGCTGGCAAGCTCGTCCGCGACGTGAGCTTCGAGCTCCACAAGGGCGAGATCCTCGGATTCGCGGGTCTCATCGGCGCGGGCAGGACCGAGACGGCGCGGGCGATCTTCGGCGCCGACGAGGTCCGGAGCGGGACGATCGAGGTGAACGGCAAGCGCGTTAAGATCCGATCACCCGAAGACGCCGTGGAGAAGGGGATCGGCTACCTCTCCGAGGATCGAAAGCGCTACGGCCTTGCGATCAACCTCAGCGTCAAAGACAACACGGTGATGGCGACGTACGACATGTTTCAGCGCGGGCTGTTCGTTTACGCGAAAAAGGTGCGCATTGTCACCCAGGAATACATCGATAAGCTCAGTATCAAGACGCCCTCTCTCGAGCAGCTGCTGCGCAACTTGTCGGGCGGCAACCAGCAGAAGGTGGTCGTCGCGAAATGGCTCATACGCAACTGCGACATCCTCATCTTCGACGAGCCTACGCGCGGCATCGACGTCGGGGCCAAGAGCGAGATCTACACCCTGATGAACGAGCTCACTCGGCAGGGCAAGTCGATCATCATGATTTCGTCCGAGCTGCCCGAGATCCTTCGCATGAGCGACCGAATCCTCGTGATGTGCGAAGGGCGCATCACCGGGGAGTTGAAAATCGAAGAGGCTAGCCAAGAGGCCATCATGGAACTTGCCACGATGGGGCATCAGGCAGTCCTCGCAGGGAGTTGAACAGCATGGCTACGGGGAATATCGGTATCAGCCGCATGCAGCGGTTCAAAGAACGGGGACTCAAGTATGTGCTGGCGCCGGCCGCCTTGCTCATCCTCTATGTGTTTTTCGGAGTTTTCGGCCGCGACTACTTCACCTATCCGACGCTGGTCAACATCATCGACGCGGCTTTCTATATCGGATTCATATCCCTTGGCGTCACCTTCGTCATCATCAGCGGAGGCATAGACCTTTCCGTCGGCACGGTCATGATGGCCTCGACCCTCATCGGCGGCATCGCGCTCAAGCACGGCTTTCCGATGGTGCCCTCGCTTCTCCTCATCATCGTCGTGGGGACCGCCTTCGGCTTCTTCAACGGCATCTTCGTTTCGCGGCTCAAGATGCCGCCCTTCATCGTCACGCTGGGCACCATGATGATCTCGATGGGCGTGGGCTCCATCGTGTCCAACGTGCAGAGCGCCACCTTCCCGATCCGCGGCCAGCCGGGCGGCTGGTTCAAGGACATGTTCCTGTATCTGAGCCCGACCGGAGGGATGATTCCCACGGGCGCCCTCCTCTTGATCGTGATAGCAGTGATCTGTCACTTGATCCTGTCCAATACCAAGCTGGGCCGGTACACCTATGCCATCGGCAGCAACATCGAGGCCGCACGCCTTTCGGGGGTCGACGTCAAGAAGTGGCAGATGCTGGTCTACGTCATCGCCGGAGCCACCGCGGGCATCGGCGGCATCTCCTACGCGGCCATCTACACTACGGTCCTTCCCGCCCAGGGGCAGGGTTTCGAGCTCTACGCGATCGCCGCGGCGGTCATCGGCGGCACCTCGCTGTCGGGAGGCATCGGCACCATCTGGGGCACCGTCATCGGTGTCTTCATCATGTCGGTGCTCGCGACCGGTTTGCCCGCCTTGAATCTACAGGCACATTGGCAGACCTTCTTCACGGGCGTCATCGTCATCGGCGCCGTGCTTCTCGACATGTACCGCAACAAGAAGGCTTCCGAGGTGCGCATAGAGTCGGCGGCCGATATCTACAGAGCCGAGATGAACGACAAGATAGCGGCCATGCGGCATCAGCTCTCCTCGTTCAGGGCTGTCGGAGAGGCGGCCAAGGCCGCGCAGCTGCAGAAGGAAATGGCGGACGCTCACGTCGAGTTGAAGGCGACGTTCGCGAAAATGAAAGCGGAAGCAAAGGCCGAGCAGGCCCGGATACGCATGGAGGAGCGCGCCGCGGACCACGAGTTCTCCGAGATGCTGAGGCGCGAGGAGTTCCCGCAGGACAAGGCCTGAAACTGTGATCAAGCCCGCGTCGCGGGCATGGATGAGGCAACGATGTCCCGGGCGGATGTCCGGGACAAAGAAGCACAGGAGGTTTGTATGAGCATTTCTAGAAGATTGGGGATGGCGCTCGCAACGGCCGTTCTCTTCGTCGCCCTGGCGATTCCGGTATTCGCCAATGGCACGCAGGAGAGCGGTTCGCAGGGAATGGCCGCTTCGAACAGCAAGATCTTCATCCCCATGATTTCCAAGGGTTTCGAGTTCCAGTACTGGCAGACCGTCATGCACGGCGCCCAGGCCGCGGCCAAGAAACTCGGTGTCCAGATGACCTTCGAGGGTCCTCCCACAGAGGCGGATATCCAGCCCCAGGTGCAGATGTTCGTCAACGCTCTGGCCAAGAACCCCTCGGCCATCTGCCTGGCGGCCCTCGACACCAACTCGGTCATGGACCAGCTCAATGAGGCCATGAGGCGACACATCCCGATCATCGGCTTCGACTCCGGCGTCCCGAACGCGCCCAAGGGAGCCATCTTCGCGACCGCTGCCACCAACAGCTATGCCGCCGCCGGGCTCGCCGCGCAGAAGATGTTCCCGGTCATCAAGGACAAGATCATGGCTGCCACAGCCGCCAACCCGGTGACCATCGTCGACTTCAACCAGGACGCCACGAGCCAGTCGGTTACCGACCGCGGCAAGGGCTTCCGCGATATGATGATCAAGCTCATCGAGACTCAGGGCAACCACCCCGCGAGCGACATCAAGGTAGTCGGCAACCCGGCCTACATTGCGCCCGATAGCCCGACCGGCGGGAGCGCCGTCATCATCGACGTCGAGGTCCCTGCCTCGCCGAAGACCACCGATGCCACCAACACCGCTCAGGCCATTCTCAACCGCGTCAGCTCCGACCACATCCTCGGTATCTTCTGCTCGAATGAGGGAACCGTGACCGGGCTTCTCGCCGCCTCCACCGACGGCACCGCGCTGCCGACTCAGTACCCCGGCCTGGCGGTCGTGGGCTTCGATGCCGGCAAGGCCCAGAAGGCGGCCATCCGCAACAAGTACTTCCTGGGATCCATCACCCAGGACCCGTACATGATCGGCTATGATTCCATGGAGTTGGCCTACAAGGCCGTGAAGGGCGAGCCGGTCGCCAACGTCGACACGGGCGCCAAGTTCTACGACTCCACCAACATGGATCAGCCGGACATCGCCCAGCTTCTGTACGACTGATATCTGGGGACCGCCGACAACCCGGTCGGGTGTCGAGGTTCCTGCAGTCGCATTCGAATCCGCGCCCGGTCTCGACCGGGCGCGGAATGGAGGCCCGCCCTTGGCGGGCCTTTTTTTCGGATCTGCCCGGCAGGGCGCACCTACTTGCGGGTGCGGCCGCCGCCCGCCCGGGTGCTCGAACCCGCAGGTGTCGGTCGGGCGCCCGCAGGGCTTGAAGCCGCGATGCGATAGGCAAGGCTGTTCGGGCGTCGCGCCATCGACCTATGGCCGGCCGAACTGTCGTCTCGGCCTTTGGTTCGGCCAGGGTCTGCTCTATAGGACTATTCCAGAGATTCCTTAGCATCTGACCAGAGATTCCTCAGCATCTGACCAGAGATTCCTCAGCATCTGACCAGAGATTCCACAGCACCTAACTAGAGATTCCACAGCACCTAACTAGAGATTCCACAGCACCTGACTAGAGATTCCACAGCACCTGACTAGAGATTCCTCAGCACCTGACTAGAGATTCCTCAGCATCTTCTTCTTATGCATACACCGGAATCGACGAGCGAGAAGGCGAGTGGCGCCGGATTGCGGCATATGGACGGGACCAGCGCCGTCACCATGCTTCGCCTCGCCCCGTGGGGCCGCTGTCTCACCAACCACCCTCTCCCATGAACGTCCCAATTCAAATGGTGAAAGCGGCGGTACGCGGCAAAAAGCTCGACTTCATGAGGCCGCCCTCGCGCGCCTTCGGCGAGGACGGGGCGGACCTCATCTACGTGAAGGACTGCGGCCGTGCCATCGCCCTTCTCCATCTAGCCGACAAGCTTCGCCATTCGACCTACAACATCGGCACCGGCGAGGCTCTGAAGAACGGGACTTTTGCGGCAGCGATCAAGAAGATCCTACCGGACGCGCAGCTCGACCTGCCGGCGGGCTTTGATCCCGGCGGGCCGCGGAGAGTCTTCGAGCTCGATACGCCCCGTTTGCGCGAAGACACTGGCTTCGAGCCGCAGTACGACCTTGCGCGAGCGATCGAGGATTACATTTCAACCCATTCTCCTAGAGGGACATGGCGCTATACTCTCCCTGAACAGGGTATAGTTCAGGAGGATGTGGTGAAGGAACCCACACCAAAAAAACGCGATGGCAAAAGAATCTTTCTTGTTGTTGCGCTGGTTATAGTCGTTGTGGCTATCCTGATACGCCGATTCTCTCAGCTGGTTCATTAGGAATGCATTTATGAACGGCTCTCCGGCAAACCCGAGGCGGTTCAGTCCGAAAATAGGAGCAACAATAGTCCCAGGATGCGTATCGATGAGCAGGTTCGCGAGTTGCCAGAAACTTTATGATCTCCCTTCTCATAGCCCAACCTCCTGGGATGACCGCATCACTGCAGTTGCAGGTCGGAGTGGATGGTCTTCAGGATCGTGTTCACTTTCTGGATCGCCTCAGCCGGAGGAGGCGTAGTCCCATCACCCAGCGAGATGGTCACCTCGAAAGTTATCGCCGTCGAATACTTGACCCGAAGCTCCAAGAGCTCGTTTGCGACATCGCCGAGATCCTGGATGGCGGCACCCTCAAGCTGAGCTCGGGCCCGTACTATGTTGGGATTAGTCGGAGGCTGTTCGGGGCGTGGGATCGGGGTTGTGGCCGTAGTTGGCAGCCGGAAATGAGCAAACTGGGATCCCGCAAGATTGCAAGGCCAGGTCTGGGAACTGTCGGCGATTTCCAGGAAGTGAGCTTTCAAAGCGGCTGAGATTGCATCGCTGACCGCCTTCCAGGGAAGGTTCAGGGATGACGAGGACGAGAGTTGAGTTAGAAGGGATAGCCCGCTAGCCTTATCGCCACTCCAGGCTGTCGGTAAAACCGAGGGCAGGAGCTTGGCTGGCATAATCGGTTCCGGCGGATTTTGTAGCAAGGCTTCATCATCTACGATCCCCGGTGGAACTGATTCGCTCCAGAGACTCGCCTGTCCAGCGACCAGCCAGAGACCTCCGCGTTCCACCGCCAGATTCACGGCGCTCTCCACGACTGTCCGCGTTGTCCGCGGAATGCGGATAGTCTCACTATAGCCATTACGATCAATGGAGACATCTCGCCTTCCGTCGAAGTAGTCACAGCAAGCTTTGAAGGTGATCGAGGGGGAGGTCCAGAGCTGTGGCAGTCGCCGGGGGGCTAGGAGAATAGGGTCAAGGTCCATCAGCTCAGCATGTTCGGATAGCCCCAGTTCCAGGGCCGGATCTTTGATGGAAGCTTCATCCGGGCGGATCATCCACCACGTCCGAGCACTCCCATCAGGTCGGGGCAAGCGGAGCACGAAGGCTCCCGCCTCGCAACCGTCCAAAAGGGTACTGAGGATGGCATCCTGCCGAATCATCTTGGGCAGATGAGGATATTGGGCGAAGGCCCCCGCGAGATCCTTGACGCGCCGAGATGTCTCCCCGGCTCTCCAGAGATCATAGGGCCCATCGGGCAAGAGAGTGGCAGCGGAAATGGCCGAATCCGTGATGCGAGCGCGCTTGTCATTCTTGGCGACGAGAAAGTGGTGATCCACTCCCACGGATATCCGGAAGGCCTGGACCTCATTGGCAGGCCCAATCGTCACGATCAGGCAATAGGCCTGACTGATCGCCTCCGGCACCTTGCCCTTAGAGGTGTTGAGGTTCTGGGTCAGGGTTTGAAGTCGGGCCGCATCGACATCGCCTTCCTTCATCTGCTTCTTCAGGTCCTGCAGCACCAACTCCCACGCCAGATAGTCGGCAACTCGGGCCTTGGCCGCTTCGACTCCATCGCGCGAGGGCACGAGCAAGACCACGGCATTCCGGAAGACTCGGGGCCGGTCGGAGCTGGTGGTTTCCTCGAGGAAGCGCTTGGCCAGCTCGCTGGGCTTGCCACTTTCCGAAGCCGCCTCGAGACCCAAGACTGCATAATGGAAGGCGCCATCATCTTGGATATCCTTAGGCTTCTCCGGGAGGTTATGCACACTGGCGCCGGCAGCCCCGGCCCCAGCCGTGAGCTGTTTGAGATCGCGGATGTCCTGCAGTAATCGAGCAAGTATCAGCGCCTCATCGAGATTCCGGCGTTTCTCAGCATGCATTTGATTTAGGTTGGGACGGGTGCCGAGCCTCCACATCTCCGGTAATTTACCGGCTTCCTCGGGAGCATTCCGGTCATCGAGCCAGTGACTCGTTTGAGCCCAGCGCTGCAAGGCTTTCTCCAACTCGATCTTATCGGGGCGGGTCGAGGCCGAGAGCACAATGAGCTCGCGCCGATGGGCAGAGTTGCCCTGGGGTTGGGAATGCAGAAAGGTAGCGATGACGGCTTGTTCAAGTTCCCGTCCCTTGAGTTGCTTAGTATCCTCTTGGATCTCCCGGGCGCTTTCCAACTCGTGGGAGAGAATGCCGGTCCAGGCCGGACGGCGCCCATCGACGACTTCGGCATTGGCTACGGTGACCAGCTCGTCTAGAGCTTCCGAGAGTCCGGTTTGGCCTGGCGCTGGGAGGAAGACCGCGGGTCCGATGACCGGACTGGTATCCCAGGCTTCTGCAGCCCGGAGCGCCAGGGCGAAGGTTCGTAAGACCCCCCGCGTCCGCTGGAAGGCGGCCAACGAAGTCCACTTTGAGTAGAGTACCTCCGTGAGGTCTGGATGGAAGGGATAGCTCTTGGCGAAACGCTCTTCGGCGTCGGCGGCCTTGAGCCGGAGCTGATCGTCGAGAGCGGTGATGCCCTTCAAGGCCGCGACCACATGCTGCTTTAAATCGGCTTGACTGGTCTTCAAGGACTCGGGGGTGAAGAACCGGCGTTTGAGGACTTCAGCCACATCCTCCTTGACCACGGGTTCGATAGTCTCTTCCTTCTGCCTTTGAAAGATGGCGGCGAGTTCCGACTGGAGCGTCATCCCGGTGCTGTCATTCTTACTGGGATCCGAGGCCAAGAGGGAGGCCACGATGCAACAGCGAGGGGTCTTCGAGGCTGCCTGGGTGAGGTATTGGAAGAAATCCTGGAGGATCCCCTGCCAAACCGGATCGAGATTGAACTTCTGCCGGGCGAAGATCAGGACCTCATCGATGAGCACGAGCGTGCCTAAGCCGTCTTTGGCTGGCCAGGCCAAGAGCTCGGTCATCAAATTCTCAGCCGGAGGCGTGACCCGCTCTTCGGCCAGGTGATCGGCATGGATGAGAGCCAAGCCTTCGTCGCCGGCCAGTTGATAGGCCAGAATACTCCAGGGGTGCTTCAAGCGCCGAAGCTTCCCATCAGGGGCGCGGACATCGCTGCCTGACTCGGGATCGATCTTATCAAAGCACAGACCTACCACCCGACATTGAGGTGGCAGGATGCCAATGTCTTGCTTGAACTCTTCCACCGCGGGCAAGTCAGGTAGCTGGGCCGGGTCGCTGACTAGGTGCCGTAGGGCGATCAGAGTATGGGTCTTGCCACCGCCATAGGTCAGCTCGAGCTGACGGACCGCCTTGTCGTTCTTACCGGCGAGCCGGAGGATCACGTCCTTCACCAGCTTCCGCAGGTTATAGGTCGGATACGTGAGGGCGAAGAACTCGTCGGGATGCTCGTAGATCGGATGCTTGCCTTGCTGCATCAAGACTTCATATAAATCCGCCGCGAAGAGATTCATCGGTAGTTCGCCGCTCTTGAGGTCCTCGCGAAGGCGTAGCACGGCATGCCAAGACTTCCAAGCTAACTGCTCCATATTTACCTCCGGTCTCTTACTTCAGATGCTCCAGGCCAACCCGGCCTGATGCTACTCCCCGACTTTAGTCCAAGGCCAGTTCGCCCTCGCGGCTCGTGATGGCCCCTTGGGCGCCAAGGTGATTGGATAGAGACTCCAGGATCGATCGCTCCTCGCTCGGTTGGGGGGCCAGCTCGATGAGGGCTTGAATAAACCTTCGAAACAGCTCCTGCTTGCGTAAGGCTTGAGCGTCGATGTATTCGTCGACTTCCGCGAGCTCTCCAGCCTTCCAGAGTTGCATCAGCTTATGGATTCGGTCTATGAGAGGCACCGGTTGGCCGGAGTCATGGTCCTGACCCAGAGACGGGCGCCGACGTCGATCCCAGGCCTTGAGTCGCACGAAACCGCCACCTTCGTCGCTGTCCCCCAAGTCTTCGTCCTCGGAGGCCTCATCTTCCTCGTCGTCATCGGGCGCTGGCCCGCCGGTGAAACTCACCAGGTCCCAGGTATTTGCCAGGTCTCGGTCTTTCAGGCCACAGGATAGGGCATAGAGGATGCACGCTCCGGCCGGAGCATCGCCCATATGGAAATCATGACGATGGAGAAGATAATAGGCCGTGGGTTGATCGAGGCGATCTGAGGCTTCCCCCGTGGCCGTGCCCTCGGGATCGAGCACGCGACCTACCACGAAATCCACGACAATGCGCCGTACGTCAGACAGGAACTCTCCCACCGACATCACCGCATCCGGCACGTCGGCCTTCCGCACCGCTGGATACTTGCTATAGGCTTCCAGGGCTGGACCAGTCGCCGCCCAGACGAAGTCGGGGCCTCGAATCCCGGCGTCCCAGAATTCTCGGAGTTGGGCATAGATGTTCGCCTTCATCTCGGCGAGGACCTTGCTATCCCAGCCAGGCTTGGTCTCGGCCGGACGTTTGCGACAAACAAGCCAGACTGAGGAAGACAATGCGGCGGAACTAATCGCGCGCATCCTGTTCCCCATTTCAGTCTGAATTGGCCATGATCCATCAACAACGAACCCTGCTTTGATAATAGCGCCTACTAGAGTTTCCCAGGCATCGGGTTTCTTATTTGCAAATACAACAACCATCCTACCATTATCCAGGAGAGAGTGATTGCATTGAATAAAGACTTTCGCCATACCATTTTCGTATTCCATTTTTGATTTTTGTGCATCGCCATTATGCCTATTAGCGTCATCAATAAGTTCTCCATCTTTTGCAGAATCATCCCACTTCGGCGAAAGTGGATCGGAGAAATGCTTATCAAAGTTCGGAAGAATATCAAAAAGGATTCTCCGAAGCCAGATATAGAAAAAATCCATCAAATCAGAATACGGAATCGCATCATAATATGGAGGATCAGTCGTAACAAGATCAAAGCGATCATCTAGGTCTTTAAGCGCACTTCGATTAAGTACATGCGGTGACTCAGAATTCAATGCGGCGGTCTTGGCTATATGATCAATACTTTCAGCAACCCAATCGATTCCTGCAGAATAATTACCAGTCGTAGAGGACAACGGATTTCCTTCACAGAAATCCCATAACATGGGCAGTGCGAATCTCGCAAATGTACCTTGCAGGTTAGCTCGAGTATTATCCCACCGACATATGCTTGATTGCCGATCTGCAAGCCTATCAAACCCAATTGCCAGCTCACCCAATACTGCCTCTGTCCACTCAGCAGCGTATTTAATCTTCAGCATCTCGGCCTGAGCAAATCGGGTCCATTTTACAAAAGTTCCGAGCGTGAGCAGTTGGCGTTTCGTAAAAATTGTGTCCCAAGTACTCATCCCATAACCATCAATGGAAAAGGCTCTACTTGCTCCGTTGCCACCTTTGGGTGTCGGCTCATTCGGTAGCCCAAATGGTAGTTCAGAGAAGACTGCTGATAGAGCTTTCTCAGCCCTGGTAGCGCATTCCAGTTCCAAAGCTACTGGTAGCCGATATTCCTTATCCTTTGGCCCGTCAACAACGACGGCCGTGTTCACAGCCATGATTCGCCCTGCTTTTCCTTCAAGGCGGAGGTCCTCCATAGTCATAATAGATTCTTTACAGCAGGGACAGATCACTCCAGCCCGCGTCATCGTGCCAACAGCCAAGCGCCGGTCTGCCTCGCGGCGCTGAGCGGCGTTGTGGCCTTCCACGGGCACATCGGTCCTCACGCCGAAGATCACGCCCGTCTTATCGGGCTTAGGGGTCATGGTTAACAGCACCCGTTTATTGTCCTTCTTGCAAAGCCAACGGGTCTTGAGGAGAGGGACCTCCGCTCGACAGTTCTTGCAGGTCACGGTGCGGGCCCAAAGATAGGCCACCGCCGGTTTGGCTACCCATCGGGGATTGCACTTGTCCTTCAAGTACGCAGCATCATAGACCGCATTGAGCTTTGCCGCGTCGGGCTGGCTCGTGGCATCGAGCGGCACGAAACATCGCTCCTGGTGCTCATAGGAATAGGGAACCAGGCCGTCCCGCTGTTCTTTCGGGGTAAGAGGGAGTGGCTCAAAGTCCGCATAGGTCGGATAATACTCAGCGAGTTCTTTTCGGGCATGGTCGAGCACCCAGGTACCCCAGGCTCGAAGCTGCCAACTGAGATCAGCCTCAGGGAGCTCTGCCGCGGCCTCCTGGGCATCGATCCCTGGCAGCTCAGCAATGCCCGACGCTTGGGCTTTGGCTCGTTTACGCTTGCCAGTAGCCGCGGAAGGAAAAGCCTTGTGATAGGCTTCCATGAAATCATCGTGATCGAGAATGAAGGTTGGAAGGGGCAGCTTCCGGCCAGCGAGAGCTTGGGGATACTCAAGAGTACATTTCAGAAGGAACCATGCCACAGGATTGAGATCGATAGCGGTGACCTCGCACCCCAAGCGCATAGCTTCAAGAGGGATGGCCCCACCACCGGCAAAGGGATCGAGGACTTTCGGGGCCCGTCCTCCAAACGCCTGTCGGATCTCGGCCCGGAAGCGTTCGATTTCGGCGAGGTGCTCGGTCTCGAGACCCCAATGCAAAATCCCGCCGATGGTTTCCTCCCGCATCCGTTCCACGATCTCCCCCGAAGGCATCTTCTTTTGTTCGCGCCGAGGCTGCAGCTTGCCCCCGATACGCTCGCAAAGCGCTTTACGTGCCTCGGGAGTACCGGGATCGGGCAAAAGCGTGGCGAGCAAGGCGGCCCGGGAGGCTGCGAGGGGGCGACGAGCGGGCCAGATATGAAGGGTGGAGATATGCCCATGTCGCACATTCTTCTCATGAACCGAATCGAGAGAAGCCTGCTTGAGTGGGAAGGCGTGTTCGATCAGGCGGGAATAATCCGACATCATGCTACTCCTTCACCACGAGGCTGGTTTGTGGAAACTGCCGATCCCATCGGTGAGCACCGAGGGGAATTGGCTGGTCTGCAAGGCTGCCTCACGGATATGTTTATAGAATCGCGCCACTTCTTGGAGGGCTTTGCAGGGGACTTGCTGGGGATTGAGCACCCCGACTGGCTTATGGTAGTGCCCCATCACCATCTGGACCGGGGCCTTGAGATCCGAATCGCCACGGATGATTACGGCGCATTCAAAAGCGTTGGCACAAGCGTCGACGAGAAGCTGAGTGGCTAAGTTCACGTCCGACCCCTTCTCTTCAGTCTTGATGACCTCGACGAAGGGCTTGAGGCCAGGCTGGGGGTGGGCCAAGGGCATCCACACCACATGCGAGAGGTAGTGGCCATAGTAGATGGACAGATTGGGGACGGTGCGTAGGGCCCGAAGGTAGGTCTCTTGACGATTGCGCTTGTCGGGATCATCCGGTCGCGCGGAGATCCTAGCGGTGAAGTATTTGAGGTTGATGATGGTGTTGGAGGGGATCATAACCCGGCAAAGCGCCGTGGGATCCAGCCACTTATACGCTGTACCCTTGAGGGCCCCATAATACAGGTTGAACCCATCGATATAGACCGAAGTTTTCATCTCGACCTCCGGATAAAGCAAGAGCCGTCCCCAAAGGAACGGCTCCGCACTCCTTCGCCGAAGCTACCGGAGGTCTTTCTAGATAAAAATATGCCACGGCTGACCTGCGATGTCAAGCGCAGTCCAAGCTGCTGGAGGTGATCCATCATAACACCTCCGCGGCTTCCAGAATCGCAGCTGCACCTAAAATCATACTACCCTTGGCTTTGGCCAGGAGCTTGCCAAAGGGATCTTGAACCCGTACGAGGCGAGGCTGTTTGGTGCCGCAATCAAAGACCGCGTAGAGCCAATACTCATCCCTCAAGTTACAGGCCTTGGCCCATTCATTAGCGGAGATTTCAATGTCCCCGACCCCGGCGCGGCCTTTGACCTCGATTCCGCGCCGCTCAGAGCGTCGCTTCGAGAGGAGATCGAAACCTGGATTGTCCGGGAGCCCAGCAGCCCGCGCAAGCTGCGGAGTATGGACATCATAGACCATCGCCCCGGCGCTGGCTTCAAAGGCCTGGGCCACCGACATGGCGACCAGCTCAACCTCGGCGTCCTGACGCTCCTGCTCCCGTGGTTCATCGCTGGGGACCACCAGAGCATGGGCCAGATAGGTGGCCTGGCGTACCGCTAGGAGCTCGGGTTCCTGACGCAACGCCTCCAAGGCTTGGTCCCGGCGTTGGGCAAGTTGCCGTTGTCGAAGCTTGACAACCTCCAGGGCCTCCTGAGCCTTGAGATTGCCTTTGCGAGCTTTCTCGGTATGCTTCGCCCGAGCCGAAGCCAGCTCGGCTTCTTCATAATCGAAGCCTCGGCGCAGCACCGTTATACGATCCTCAAGAGTAGCTCCCAACTCCCGACGATGTTCCATTACTAGAGCCCGCCCCACCTGATCATCTAGGAACAGGCTGGCTGCTGTGGTAGCAGCCTCAGCCTGGGCTGCGAGCTTTTGAGCCGAGTCGGGAATCCCCTGGCCCGCCCCCAAGAGCAGTAACTGCTCCGGAGCGCAGCTGGCGATCTCGGAGAGCGAGTACTGCCGTACAGCTATTAACCTGGTTTCGAGGACCGCCTCGTCTTGCTCAGTGGGAGTAGCAGGGTTACCCGCTACCTGCGAACCAGGCTGCCCGGTCTTGATCAAGGTCAGCAGGGCAAAGTGCAGGAGATAGGGGCGTTCACTCGCTGGATCGATGAAGATGGCACCCTTTAAGGCTCTAGCCCGATACCGGTCCCGAAAAGTCTTGCGGAAAGCCTCAAAAGCTGGGGCACCAGGATGGAACCAAAGGACTTGAGGTCTGGTGGGACGCAGGAGAGAAAAGAGGAGGCCTTGAGACTCCCCGAAATCTTGGTGGTCGAGCGTTCGAATGATCGGATCGAGGGCTCCGTCGGTGGTGGGCATGAGACTGAAGTCCGCTTCAAGATTGCCTAACGGACGGAGATCGATCTGGGGAGCAGCCCGTTCGAGATACTGGCGAACATAGCCAGGCAACAGCCTAGAATAGACCTCCTTGTCCATCTCCTCACGGATGCGGGGCAGATCAGCCTTGACCTCGCCACCCTCGCCAAATAAGGCCCGTTCCCGGTCATAGAGGGCCACCACCTGAGCTTCCGAGAAGCTTCCTTCCAGCTGCCGAGCGGCAGCCTCCGGACTTTCGACGAGGGCCATCTCCATGTACTGCTTAATGGAGCGATTCTCGAAGAGTCGGCCGATGCAATCAAAGACCTTATCCGAGCGGAGGGCCAGGCGAATCTTCTCCAGCTTCTCCAGCAACACCTTGAGCACTCTCCCCTCACGGGTTTCCGGCGCTACTAGATTCAGAATGAAGACGGGATCATGCTTCTGGCCATATCGATGGATACGGCCCATGCGCTGTTCGAGCCGGGCCGGGTTCCAGGGAATATCATAATTCACCATGATCCAACAGAACTGCAGGTTAATGCCTTCGCCTGCAGCATCGGTACAGAGCAGGAACTGGGCTCCCCCCTGAGCTGGATCCTGGCGGAAATGCTCAACCTCCCGGCCTCGGGCCTGCCAATCCATACCGCCGTGGATCCGAGCGATCTTGCCAGCATAGCCTAAACCCTCGAGCCGTTGTTCCAGATACACCAGCGTTTCTCGGTATTCCGTGAAGATGATGAAGCGCTCATTGGCGAATCGGGGACTGGCTAAGAGTTCCTGGAGCTTGGAGAACTTGGACTCATGACCTTCTTCAATGGTACGCTGGGCGCGAGCCAAGAGTTGAACTACTACGTCACGTTCGGCCAGGAGTTCGATGAGCGAAGAAGCCGCGGCCCCGCCGAGGTGCAGAGCTTCAGCGTGCTCGTTCTCCTCGAGACCTTCTTGGTCTTCCTCATCGTCCCCGGTCTTGGCTTCAAAGACATCCGCTTGATCTAGGAGATGCCGCTGGTCTCGGACTAAGCGCTCGGTCGAGTAATCCCCGCCTTCAAACCTTTCAATGAGCTCATCGAGCTTCTGCAAGCGGCGGGCGAAGGAGCATTTCAGAGCATAGGTGGAACTTGCCAGCCGGCGTTGAAAGACACTCAACGCGAGGCGAGCTGCTTCCCGGTTCAAGATCCGGGATTGGTTGTAGATATAGATCAAGTAGTCGGTGGTCTTCTCATAGAGAGCTAACTCTCCGAACTCCCCACCGGAAAGGGCATAACCAAAGGTTTCCGAAATTCTGAGGGGATACAGAGGGCGCCCATCGAGGTAGACCATCTCTTCCTTGGTCCGGCGGATGAAATGGGCCTCACGCCAGTGGGGAGCCAGAGATTCTAGGGCTGCTGGAGTTGAAACGATCTCTGGTTCAAGGAGGCGCCAGAGGGCAAAATAGGGATAGGGTTTCCCCATGTGGGGGGTAGCAGTGAGGAGGAGGAAGTGCCGAGCTGACCAGCCGAGTTCCCAACCGGGATCTCGCGGAATAACCCCGGCCAAGGCCTCGGCAACTTGATATCGGTCCGTCTTGCGGACCCGTAGATCAGCCCCGCGATCGGCTGCCAGCTTGTGCGCTTCATCGCAAATCACCAGGTCGTAAGGAATGACTTCCTGGGACTGGAGCGTGGCGAACAGGCGCGGACTGCACAGGGAATCGACACTGACTATCAGCCGATCACTTCCGGTGCCACAAAAGGGATTGCCCCGGCGCGTATCGGAACCACTAATGATCTGAAACTGGAGATTGAAGAGCTTCGATAACTCACTCTGCCAGTTACCTACCAGGCCAGCCGGAGCCACCACGAGGATCCGGTCGATCCTTCTACGAGAAAGCATCTCCCGGATATAGAGGCCAGCCATGATGGTCTTGCCGGCACCAGCATCATCCGCCTCAAGGAACCTTAGGCGGTCTTGAGGAAGCATCCGGTCGTAGATAGCTATTCGTTGATGAGGGAGGGGATCGATAGCCGAAATCTCAATAGCAAAGGCCGAGTTAGCCTGATGACCAAAGGAAAGCCGTTCCCCTTCCACGAGGCCCTTGACCACAGAAGCGTCCGAGGTGAAGTCGATCGCCACCTCATCGACACTAAGAGGCCGGGCGTCGTATTGCGCCGGTAGCCCGGCAACTGAAGTTGCTAGCTCTCGGAGTTGGTCCCAATAGAGGCGGGTGGGCTTGGACTGGCCGTTCTCCCAGCGATTGATGGTGGCATAGGAAGCCCCAAGGCGATCAGCCAAGGCTTGCTGAGTCAGTTCCAGCTGTTGACGAAAGTCTTTAATCAACTGAGGATAGTCGTCGGGAATGGATTGGCCAAAATGATAGTACATGCCTCAACCTCCCTTCGATAAATGATCGCGTGCGTGCTACAACCCGATATAACATGTGCTACTTTTACAGAGAAGTCAAGTGAGAATCTAGTACGGGGGGGACTTGCTTAATTCGTGGGTAAATCTACCATTCGTGAGCAACTAGATCCTATACTGAACTGGTATTTCCATACTATATATGGAGTAGTGGAAGGTCCAGGGATCTTGCCTTGGTACTGTGACGTCGAACGAATTGGGCACTTTGCTCTTGATCCAAGTCGGTTATTAGGGCGGCCCACGGCAAGTTCACTTTTCAAGTTATTCATTACCATGACCATGTTTCAGGCTTTCCGAGATGTCGTGATCACCCAACGGCAACGAGCCATGACCTGGGATCAGGCTCGAGATCTCACCAGTTTGCTCAGGATCCTGAACAAGATCGATGGACATCGGTGTCGGGCTTTGAGAGATGCCGAGACGTTCCCGCTGGCTTGTGACGTATATAAATCCGCCGGCCAGGTCGACTGCCATCGCCATCCCGGTCAGGAATGTCCAGTAAAGCGAGCCTCCCAATTGCTGAGGCGCATGGGGGACATGGGCAAGCTCCCAGTCTCGGCTGCTCTGCTTCATCGTCAGGAAGGATTGCTAGCTTTGCAGCTCCAGCGCATCCTCGAAAGCCCGGATCAGCCTGCTCAACGAGCCAACTATCTCATAGGGAATCTGACCAAGGTCTTTCGGGTGGGAACGAAGCTAGCCATGATGTGGACCAGCGCACTTTCTACTCCGAGCCTCGCGCCGGGCCTGACACCCTTCTTTCCAGCAATTCAAGGCGACGAACTCGTAGTGATAGATACCAATGTTAGCCAATCAATAAGCATCCTAACCGGAACCAGGACCGGCTTGACCTATCAAGCGCAAGCTCATTGGCTTCAACGACAAGCTCGGAAGGTAGACTTGCAAGCCTTCGACTCCCGAGTTGCGTCATATTCGCCTCGAATGGTCCAGCAGGCGCTCTATTGGTTTCGTTCCAAGTTCAATCGCCTGGCAATAGCGGATCCCTGCAGGGGCAAGTCCAGTAAATGCCAGACGTGCTGCCCAAGACTTTGTCCCTTCGCTAAGAACGAAATATAAAGATCAATTGAGGCTCTTGCAAAAGTCGGGCTTCAAAGGTGAATGATAAGGAAGGGGAATAGCCTGAGCTGATTCGCCGAATGGATAGGGCAGGACCCTCCTTCTGCGCAGGGGGGAATGTCACTCGTTCACCGCCCCGTCGTTTATTTGGATCGATCAGAGGAACGCGCCCCTTACCCTCGATGTAGTTTGTGATGGGCTGAGCCTCGTAGGCTGAATCCATGAGGGAATAAAGGAAGGTGACCTTCCGTTCAGTCAGCTTCTCCAGGGGAATGGCAACCTGGGAGTCACGGACGTTCGCTCCGGTAATCGCGGCGGTTATCGGGATACCCGGGTCGCTGACATCGAGATGAAGCTCCGCGAGCTTCGCTCGCGATAGCCTTTCCAGAAACTGACATTGCCCTGGCTGTTCTTCTTGCAGCCCCAGGCGCATTGGGTATCGAGTTCCCTGAGCGCTTTTCCGGGTTTCATCTTAAGTTGTCGCTCGAGGCGTCCGGGTTGCCTGGCTGAACGCAGCTCCCCTTTGCGGGGACGGCCACGCTTGTGAAGATATCCGCGGTCAGCCATCACGAGCGCAAGCCCGTTCGTTGTCCGGCTGCGGTCATTGCATACGGCGTACGGCTCGTCTAGGCCTGATCAGGCTGCGTTGCGCGATTCTGAAGGGACTATATTGATCTCGATCCTGTGCATTTCCCGGAGAAGGGCGAAACGGATGGACTCGCCGATGCTCGCCACGCCGAGGCGTCGGAGCAGCTCGTCCATGCCAGCAAGGGATTGACCCTCGAACTCGAGTAGGATATCGCCTTCGCGAATGCCGGCGCGATCGGCTGGGCCCCCCCTCGCCACGCTGACTACGAAAACCCCGGACTCCGAACCCAGGGCGAAATGACGAATTACCTTGCGCGGCAGCGGTACGGTCTGGCCGCCGATTCCCAGATAGCCTCTGCGTATGCGCCCGTCGCGCATGAGAGCGGCGGCCACGGCGGAGGCGGTATTGGCTGGGATGGCGAAGCAGAGGCCCTGAGCCCAGCGAATAACGGCGGTATTGACGCCGATCACGTTCCCGCTCGAGTCGACCAGGGGGCCGCCCGAGTTACCCGGATTCAGAGCGGCATCGGTTTGGATCACGTCGTCGATGAGGCGTCCGGCACCGCTTCGGAAGGAGCGGCCCGTGGCGCTGATCACACCGGCGGTCACCGTGTTTTCGAAACCCAGGGGATTGCCTACCGCTATCGCCAGCTGGCCCACCCTCAGCCGCGAGGAATCGCCCAACCGGGCGGGGGGCAGGCCGGCGGCCGGCAGTCTGAGCACGGCCAGATCCGTAGCCGGATCGTCGCCCACCATCGAGGCTGGCAGGCTCCTCCCATCCGATAGTACGGCGACGACCGACTCGGCACCGTGGACCACGTGGCTGTTCGTGACGAGAAAGCCGTCCGGCGTGAATAGGAAGCCCGAGCCGGAAGAGCTGGGCTCAGCCTTTTCGCTCTCGTCGTAAATCCTCTGCACAGCCTGAACCTGGCCTGGCACGCCGAAAACCTTGATGTGGAGGACGGCCGGGCCTATGGCCGAAACCGCCGACACGACCGCACGGGAATAGGCGTCGAGGAGGGCCAGATCTTGTTCATCGGAATAGGCGTTTTCCATAATGAGCCTCCAACAAGAATATAGGTGACCCCTGGCCGTGAGGGGACCGGCCAAATGGCCGGTGTCAAAGTCATTAGAGATTTCGTCCCGGAAGGGCCTCGACCTGACCATCCAGGGGTCAGCTCACGAATTGGTATCGAAATCCTGAGCCAGTTTGATCCCTGGTTGTGAGAATGTTGGGTTTACCCCTTATACCTATTCACTGTTCCATTTATCCCCAAACTGTCTTGACGAATGGCCCTACCCCTGTAAGATTGTGACCGAAGGTACGGAGAGCCCTAGGACAAGCACGAATGGCAAGTCATCTGGGAATTCTATGGAGATATGAGGCTCTTGCAAAGTCGTGCTTCAAAGGTGAATGAAAGGAAGGGGAATAGCCTGAGCTGATTCGCCGAATGGATAGGGCAGGACAGTCCTTCTGCGCAGGGGTGAATGTCACTCGTTCACCGCCCCGTCGTTTATTTGGATCGATCAGGGGAACGCGCCCCTTACCCTCAATGTAGTTTGTGATGGGCTGGGCAAAAGAAGTCAAGATAGTTTTCGCCACAAGGAGGGCGGAACTAGATGAAGTATTCCATGGGATTCCGGGCTGCGGTAGTCAGGAAGACACAGGATGGCGGTGGGAAGAGTGTTAGCCAGGTCGCACGGGAGAGCGGCGTCAGCGCGGTCACTATTGCGAACTGGATAGGGCAGTACAAAGCTGGTACATTGAGCCTGGACGGCTGCGACGGACTCACTCCGGCACAACGCGGTCCGGGAGAGAAGCTGGCTCTCTTGCTTGAAAGCCGGACGGTTCCTGAGGATGGCCGTGGCGAGTGGCTCAGGCAAAGGGGGCTGCACTCCGAGCATCTCCCCTTGTGGGAGCAGGAGTTGACCAGCATCATGGACGACAAACAGACCAACCTGCGGGCGGAAAACGCCGAACTCAAGAAAGACAACAAGAGGCTCAAAAAAGAAGTGGATCGCCAGAAGGAGGCATTGGCCGAGGCGGCGATCCTCCTAACCCTAAAAAAAAAGTACCCGAATCTGTTTGCGGACAGCGGGGACGACTGATAACCGAGGAAGAGCGTGCAGAGATTCTGGACTATGTCGCCGAAGCGATGCGGTCTGGGGTCTCCGAGCGGGGCGTCTGTCGCCTTATGGGGACACTGCCCAAAACGCTGCAGAATTGGCGGCGGGAAGGGCTCAAGGACCGCCGGAAAGGCAGCGCCCGGCATGTGGCCCACCGGCTGTCGGAAGAGGAGGAACAGCGTTTCTACGAAGCCGCCAACACTGCGGAGTTTCGGGACCGCACGCCGGAGCAGATCGTCGCTACCCTCGCTGGAAAGGGCATCTACCTGGGAAGTACGAGCACCCTGTACCGCATCCTGCGCAAGCGTGGAGCGCTGCAGCACCGGCAGGAATCCAAGAAACCAGCGGCGGCGACCATACGGCAGCATGTCGAGGTTACCGGCCCCAATCAGGTGTGGTCATGGGACATCACCTGGCTCAGGACTGCTGTCCACGGCCTGTTCTTCTACGCCTACACCATCATCGACCTGTACGACCGATCCATTGTCGGATGGTCGATCGAGACGAACGAGTCGGACGAACACGCCATGCGTTTGTTCGAGCGCGTGATTCGGGATCTAGGCGTCGTCCCCGAGATCGTCCACGCCGATAACGGTAACCCGATGCGCGGCATGACCCTGGCCGTATTCCTTGACTCTTTGCAGATTCGCAGGAGCTATTCCCGTCCACGCTGCAGCAACGACAACGCCTATATCGAGTCCTGGCACAAGACCCTGAAATATACCGTTGGATATCCGCCCTTTTTCGAGTCGCTCGAAAAGGCCCGCTCCTGGTACGCCGATTTCATCGACTGGTACAACACCGACCACCAACATTCCGGCCTTGGCTATGTCACGCCCATGCAGCGCCGCTCCGGTGAGGCAACCGCCATCCATGCGCGCAGGAACCAAACCCTCCAAGACGCATTCATCAAAAATCCCCTCCGCTGGAGACAGAGTAAAGTCCGGTCATACCAGTGCATTCCAGTGTTCGCCTTCTACCGACCGGTGAAAAAGGCCGCTTGATGAAAATCCGTTCATTCCCTGGCGAAATCTATATTGACATATCCCGTGGGCATCGTAGGCTGAATCCATGAGAAAATAAAGGAAGGTGACCTTCCGTTCAGTCAGCTTCTCCAGGGGGGGAGTGGCGACCTGGGAGTCATGGACTGGGAGCTTTCCCGGGTTTCATCTTGAGTTGTCGCTCGAGGCGTCCGGGTTGCCTGGCTGAATGCAGCTCCCCTTTGCGGGGACGGCCGCGCTTGGGTTTCGGTCCGGTCTTACTGACTCGGCAATAAAACAGTTGACGTGAGCATCGAAAAAGGACCGCCCGACGCGCCGGGATGGCTGACGATCCTGCCCTCGTGGTAGTGCGGGACATCACTGGATTCCCCGCGCTTAGCCGATCGTGCGCGATTCAATAAGTATGCAAGCATTTCCATTCCCCTTATTCAAAAGCAGATGGCCGCATAGCACCACAAGTTTATGGGAAATCCCTTTTTTCCATTTTACTCATAAAAACTTCCGCCAGGCATCACAAATGGACCCCCATGTCGGTAAAATAAGGTTGGCCGGTCACTCTTTGTTTCCCCGATAATGTCCTATTCTCGGACTGCCCCGTCCTGTTCATAATCCGGGTAATCTCACTCCTCGACAATATCGCCTTTGATTATTGATGCCTTCCACTTTGCGTCCTTAAGGGTTCTCGACGCTACATATTTTGGAAGGGCATTCATTACTCATGAATGTCACCTCGACTAACTTTCGCATCATACTTCCCTTTTATTTCAGATTCAGAAAATGATCCGAGCCGTCGAATCGGGCGGATTACGCATTGAAGCGGCAGTCTGTAAAGGCTGTGGAATATTTTGACGCGAATACGTCGGTACTACTGCACTTCGCGAGCGATCATCGGATTGTCGATGATCCAAAGCCACGTGCCGTTTTTTTGGAGATGGGCTACCTCCACGGTTATCGATCCGTTCGATAGGCGAGACGAAGTCAAAGCTATGTCGCCGTGTCGGATCGTGCAACGCTGGACTCCAGGCTGAAATTGCGGTTTTTCGGCAAGGAGCTGCGAATAGAACGACCGAATTGCAGTCTCTCCCTGGATTGGCGCCTCATTTGCGGCGACTAGCACTGCATCCGGCTCGTACAACGCGACAATACCCTCGACATCCGCGGCGTTCAGACGCTCAAGGATCAGCCGCGGCAGTTCGTCAGGGCCGAGAGCCGGTTCGGGTCGGATTCTATGGTCCATTCTTTACTTGCCTCCCGATTGCTACCTTCTCGGCTCATAGCGCATCGCCACCGCCCCTGAGCCGAACTCCAGCCGGCTCACGGGCTTCAAGTCGACACGTTTTGATAGCCCCGCGAACAACGTCGGCCCATGGCCCACTATCCCGGGCTGCACCACGAACTCGTACTCATCTATCAATCCCAGCTCCGCCAACGCAAGTGGGAGCTTTACGCCTCCCACGAGCAGTCCCTTACCCGACTCCCGCTTGAGCTGCTGAACGGCCTTCCCCAGATCCCCGCGCACGAGCTCCGCGTTCCATCCAGTCAGGCCTCGCCCCAGTCTGCGTCGGCGGCCGCCACGCTGCCTCCATCATTTCGTAGGTCACCCGGCCAAAGAGAAAGGCGTCGGCCCGATCGAGGTTCTCGACCGCGTGAC
>CAWBCC010000017.1:0-126588 GCA_963787185.1 uncultured bacterium
AGTTAGAAAGGGCAACGGGCATCCCCGAAACATGGGCTTTCCCGTCGGGAGCATGGATGCTGATGCCCTGGGCAGGGAAGGGAACCCGGACGCGAGCGCTGTCCGGGTTGCGCAGCCAAACGAGAGTAAGCTCTACAAACTCCGGTGGGCTCCCAGCTTCGGGATAGACGAGCCGTGCTGAAATTGATGTGGCGCTCTTCTCGATTATCGGCTCTATCCCCGGGGTGAGGACGGTAATGGATTGGATTCCGCTATTCGTGAATGTAATTGTGCCCCGAGAAGCGGAACGCGGGTCACCGACGATTTCCATTTTGAAATCGGCGGGAAGCAGGACGAAGCGTCCATGCCATCTCACTTCGTCATGGATGTTGAGCCTGGCTTGTATCGGACCTTGGAGACCGAGAGGAGTCGGTTGCCAATCTCCAGCCCTGCGTCGCCATTCCGTGACGGTCGCTTTCGATCTTGAGCCATTTTCGATATCATCGCGCTCGAGCCTGGGGGCGCCAGCGAAGGCCACCTCCGGTGACATAAAGATGTCCCATATCCGATTCCCCATAAGGGAATATTGGTATTCATCCTCGAATTCCCCGCAGGAAATCGCCGAGACGATACCGGACTCATCCGTCACGCGTACCGTACCCCGGATTTTCATTACCTTTCGGGACGGATCTGCAAGCATTCCTAAATCTTCGACCTGGTCCGCAAGGTTGGGTTCAATCATCGAACCTGCAGGAATGCAGATAATCGCCTCTGCGGCGGCAATCTTGCCCCCGTCTTGACGTATAAAGCGTCCTTCCTGCATGTGGTCGCTCGGTATTTCGAAGATCCATGGGGAGTCGTTCTCGAGCGCATCCCCGATGGAAACAGGGCTATAGTAGGTTCGTCCATCGCGAGTCGAAAGAACGAGCGTATGCTCGCTTGCGGCAAAAGAACCGGAACTTCCTGGATCGTTGCCGTCGATCCTGTATTTCTCTTGGCCTGCGAGCTTCCGCAACCCAAGGCTTTTCTGCGATATTCCTCTCCGAATGGCGAGGGTGAGCCACTGTTCTTTGAAATTTTCAGGCAATTTGAACTGGGCCGAAAGCGCCTCTGCATTGATATAGCTATTGAGATCGATGGAGGAGGATAGTCGCCAAGTTCCGCGTTCCTCCTCCACGATCTTACGCGCCACGCAAAACCGCGAAGACGCCACTTGCTCGGATTTAGTGTCAGCGATCTCCCGTACCAACTGCTCGATAAGTCTCTTGGCTTGTTCGTCGTCCATGGAGATGGGAAGTCTTTCCCTCCACCTCGGAACCTCATTATCGAGTTTTTCTATGGCTCCGACTGAAGTCGTCAGACGCGCCAGGCGCTTGAACTCGATGATGTTGCGCGCTATTTCCGCAAGCAGGACATAAATCTCTTCCCTTCGATACGCCTGAGGCAGCGAGGAGGAAAGCGACTCGATCCAGTCAAGGATAACGCTTTCGTCTTCGTAGCCACTGCTGGTCCTGATAACGCGAAAGAGCATTCTCCCAATGTTGCCGTGCGCAGCCGCGAGAAGCTGCATCGGAAGGCCCCCATGGAAGGCTATATTGGCGAGGTAGTGGTATCCCTTAAACGACAGGGGAAGTCCCCACGCGCGGAAGCCCCTTTCGATACACTCGCTTCGCCGGCTCTGGCTCCATCCATCGGGGGGAGCGCCTAGATCTTCCAGGATTGGAGTCCACGACCAATGCTGGCCATTAAAGCGGCGCTTCCACCATTCTGCGCCATAGAATACGAATACCGTAGGGAACCAGGGATCGTCCCGTGCGATTTCGCCCAGTTTTTCGTTAATCAAGCGATCTTGAAGGTGAGCGGTCAATGTATGTTCAAGGTGGGCAAACTCTTCCTTGCTCATCATATATGAGTAGAGCGGCTCACCGGTTGGACTGTCCAATCCTCGCTGCCGCAAGAATTCATGTTGCCAGTTCACGATACTCATGTTCTCAGGCTCCCGTTCCCTCTACGATAGCCTTTCCCATCACCGCGCCAATAAAGAAGCCAGAAGGATTGCCCCGCTTCATCGCGTCTTCATGCTCGTCATACCCCGAGCCAGTATTCTGACATCCTCTCTCTCCTTTTGCCCTTACCACGCTACTTCTTCAAATGACCTCTACACTTTGACCGCGATCCTTCACACCTTCGGCTTTTAGAAGGGACTAACGGTGGCGAGTACATTGAAGGCGACTGTTTTGTGCAAAATACATCGATCTCTTCGTTCGGTGTTGACGCATCATCTCCCATAAACGTCTCAGCTATTCTTTTTCCTTTTTTCGCTTTTCCTGCAGGATGTATTGATTGAACTTTCCATGGAGTATCCTCAAATGATCGGAGGATCATGTCGTATTTGTCGCCTTTATAGCTCGGTAATACGCCAAACCGACAGATCAGCGAAGCTGTTGTTTTTGAATATTCAGCTACCCGTACCCACGCTGATCGCAGATCATTGATAAAATCTGAAGAACGTAAAGACTTTATTCCATTATTCGAATAATAGTCGACATTAGAGTGGCCACCGACAAACCAATTCCTTAGCCATTGATCAGTCGCATAAGTCACCATTCCAGGATAAGGAGGCGAAGTCACGATCAAATCCGCTCCTCCTAAAGAATCGAGTCGCATAAACGGAGACTTGTTTCTGCAATCGCCTTTGATGATGGTATATTCTACGGAGTCGATTCTATTGCCATAATAGCGTTTGGCCCTTTCCTCTATCACATCGATTAAGTCCACTTTAGGGGCTGTTAGTCCATGCTCTCGCCAAAATCGTACCGCATAGGCTGGCTTCGGTGCATAGGTGCGAGGGCACTGGTTGGAAAAATAACTCGGCTTGCCTTTGTTCACGGGGCCGTGGAGGGCGCCTATCATGATGGCCCTGAGTGCAATTCGCTCGCTTGAACGACAAGACTTGAGAAGCTCATCACGAATAGTAGTAAGTTGCATTAATACATCTTCATCAAAGGCCGTTGACCAGAATTCCCCCTTGGGTTTCTTTCCCGATTTCCTGTTTTTTTTTATTATTTCTTTTGCCTCAGTTACGATAGCTTCTACCTTCGGGGCGACCATCTTTGCTCTAGAAACCGCCACTGCCATTGGGTTGCAATCTATTCCATAGGTTCTGCGTCCGAGGAGTCGAGATGCAAAATTGGTGGTTCCTCGGCCGCAAAAAGGGTCGAGAACCATGTCGCCCGGATTTGAGTATGTCTCTATTACCTGAGTCGGGAACTCGATAGGAAACATGGTGAAGTAGGGGCTGATCGCATTTAGGCCGTTTCCGATAGCTGTCATTCCTGTACCACCTATTCAATAGGGCAAATATAGGTAGTTGGTTTCCCTTGTGAATTATTCCTCTTCATGGTTTTCCATTTCTCCCCTTGCTTGCCTAAGAGCATATCCACGATGCTAGGGACCATTTTATATGCACGGTCATCTATATTATGAGTATCACGGGGCAATTTTTTAATAATTTCCGCCTTTAGCGTACCCCATGCTATCCCTTCTGGGCTCTGCAATCCTTGGAATATCCGTTGATTGGCCCTGATATGCGTGGCGATCTGTTCCCCTAATATGGCTAATTGATCTTCTTCTTCGGGATGACTAATGGAGCCATCTTCCTCTGAGCCCAAAGCCCCCTCGCCTTCTGGTTCACCTACATTTTCAGCAGGCTCCGCGACAACGCCGCTTTCTGCGAGATGAGCAGCAAAAGTCGGGGCAGCCGGCATCTCGTAATGAGGGTCTCTAGTCTCATATTTCTGCTCAAACGAAAGAATGCGAGTTGAGAGAGGATAGGCCTTTCCGCTCGCAGAGCTCCAGTACACGCAATGGCCAATGATGGGTTCGTTTAATAGGGCTCCGAGGAGATCTTCGCTGTAATGCGCGTTGGCCTTGTGAAGGACCATGAGGTCAGCGGCCGAGAGCAGGTGGAAGACGAACCAATTATCTCCCTGACTGAGTATGTCGGTTGAAATGCTCCCCGGCTGTTGCGTTATGAGCATCGCGCCGAGATCGTATTTACGACCCTCCTTCACCCAGGCTATAAAGGGCTCGGAGGCGGATGATCGCTCATCGAGGACGGACTGGGCCTCCTCCACGACTGCTATTGTAGGTATAGTCTCGGGCTCCGCCTCCGTAAATTGCATTTGGTTGTGGTCGAAGATCGTTCGAAGGATAATTCCTGCGAGGATCATTCCCTGCGTCCCGCGCATCTGAGAGATGTCCACGACGCAGAGCTTGCCCATCCTCAGCCCGTATATCAGATGGTCAATGAGCCTGCTCCCCGGGTCATGGAGCATTTTTACAATAGCCGTCATGTTGGCGCGTGCTGCCAAGGCCTCGGCCTGCTGCTGCCTGTCTCCTTCCAAGCCGATGATTTCCCCGATCGCGTCGAGGTCGGTTTGATTGTGATCAAGGTGTATGAGATCGACGAGCCTGCGCCAGGCATCGAAGCCCAAGCCCCTCAGCTTACGGACATTCTGCTGGTCCTGTTTCTCGGGGCTCAGTGCAATACCGATCACGTCGGAAGGTGGGAGTTGGCGAATATCGAGCTTCACTCCTCCAGCAACAAAAGATTGATAAAAGGGACTAGTGCTCCGACGATTTGTGAACACCACGGCCTTGTCCTCGAGGTGTGGTACGTCGCAGAGTCCTGGACGCCCCTTATCATCAGGCCAGAAATATTCACCGTCGGGATCAAAAATGACCGTGCCCACAGGGACCTTGCTCCCTTTTCTCTTTTCAACGGTCGGGGTCTCTCGGTACAAGGTAGAAAAAAGGAGTTTTGTCAGGTTTGATTTTCCAAAGCCAGCTCGAGCAAATACGAAGCTGCGCCTCGATACGAGACCGTCGATCGGAAAGCGCACAAGTACTTCCGGATCGAGGGTTTGCAGCCATACTTCGTCCGCGGCTTTCTCAATTCCATTGTAGACATACTCACCCAAGGCAAAGTGCCCAATCACCGCCGAAGCCGATTCGTTGTGTCCCGAAAGCGCTCGCAGCACATCACCGCTCGGAAATGCAATCGGACTTCCGACATGAGGCAATCGCCGTATGGAGGGTACAAAGGTGAGCGCCGTATCTCCATTTCTCCGCAACACGCCAAGGACGCGAATGTTGACCTTGTATCGAAGATAGTTCTCCCGAAGTTCTTCTGGAACCGGTCTACCTTCTTCCATTGCGCGAATGTTGAATTCCTCACCAGCTCCGAAACTCAGCTTGCCTTCCGCGGAAAAGGAGGTGATCCGCCCCAAGACCGCCTCGTCCGGCGTCTCGAGCTGGACGAGGACGAATTGTCCGTGCATGGGCGAGTTCTGGAAGCTGTTCTTATATGGGAGAACGAGGTCCGCGTGGAATTCGAGACCGCCCTCTGTGAACCCCTTGAATACACCTGCAATCTGGTCTCTCTCAAATAGTTCGATTTTGGTTGTCATAACCTTACCTTTCATAGCGCGCGCGCAGGATCAGTGTCCTGAAGACGGAAGATGTCGAAAAGTTCAGAGTCACCCACGAGGCTTCGGACTCCCTGTATGATCGAATCCTGGATGATGTCGAAGTCGAAGTCGATGAGAGAGGCATACTCATGGGCCTTCTGTAGGCACCGAGGATAGTAGGGCACAGGGAAGCCGATCTGCGCGTCCGCGAGAAGATAGCCAAGTATCTTGTCCCTTTCACCGGCCTGCGACTCGAGAATATCGACGGGCCAGATAGGATCGTATTTCCGGGGACCGAATTTAACCAAGTGGAGCATGCCGCCGACGAATTTATTGGCTTCTCCCCCCTGCGCCTCGGCTTGACCGGTGGTCCTGGAATATTCCCGCCAGACATAGGATTTCTCCTCCAATTCCGAGGGTACTGGTAGGGCTAAAGGATAATCCTTAAGCATGATCGACTCCGCAAACATGGCGAGCCTATAACGGGTGATCACCTTGCTATGCTTGGCCAAGCCGACGACATAGATCGAGCGTCGTGTACTTCTCTTCTTTTCTTCAATAACCTTTGAAATCAGGCGAATTGTGTCCATGAAGAAGGTCTTGGAAAAGACCTTACTGCGTAATAATCCATCGAAGACGATAATCGTGTCCGTGGCGAAGTCCTTGGTTTTCACAATCCTATAGAGAGTAGCCCATTCGACGAGTTCGCGATAAACCTGGACCCAGGATGGGCTTGGAGGTTCCTCGCTTCCAGGCTTGGGCATCATGTGGCTAAGGTGCGACAGGCTCTCAACGCCGAGGTCGCGCATGAGCACTCCTAGTGCCGTAGCCTCTCCTCCGCGTGGCACTTGGGCGGATGAGAGCTCGGTAATGTCAGTGTTTGGGGTCACTGCGTCGAGGCAGTACTCATTGCGACTCGAGTCTACGACACGGATCACTTGTACCATGAATGGATCGAAAGCGAGACTATTGTTACCACCGTCCGTAGCGACGAAGGAGATAGCCGTCGTGGAACGAGGCTGTATTTTTCGAGTCAGAGAGGCAAGTGGCTTTACTTCAGCCCTCAAATCCTCAAGGAGATGTCCGTCTGCTTCGAGACAGGCCGCCACGCATCTTGTTATAGCCTCTAGATTTTCCGCTTCAAGCATTTATACTTCCTTCGGTGTCCCTACATCCTAAACACCTTCATCACCTCATCCCCCCAAGTGGTTGATGATCTTGACCGCGATCCTCCCCGACTTGGGCTTCTCGAAGGCCCGCGATGTATTGCTATTGAGCGTTGCCCACGCCTCCGCGTTGATTTCCGCCTTGAGGCTGGTCTTGAGGGCGCTGTAGGGGTCGCCGGCGCCGAGGAAGTAAGCCTGGCGGACAAAGAAGCTCTCCTCATTGTAGTCCGAATAGATGAACCCGCAGCCATATGAGTGTCTCGACCGCCTCGATCTGGCAGAAGAATGGGCGTTTGCCTGAGAAGTGGTGGTGACGCCAATGCTCGAGGAGGCGGGCCGTCTCCGGGCTCACGTGCCAGTCGCTCGGATTGGGGAGGATGCGCCAGGCATCGACATGGCGCCTGACCTCGTTGATGACGGCCGTAGGATCGTACTGCTGTTCGGCCGTAGAAAGGCCCTTGCCCTCGTCGAAGACGAGGCGTCCCTGATCCGGAGAGCTCTTCCGCCTCCTCGGCTTGGGGATCGGAGTGATGAACTCGGCCCTCCGTCGGGCTTCTATGATCTTTTGAGTCGGCTGACCTTCCGCGTCGAGCTCCCAGTGACGGCGGGGATATTCATAGGGAGAATTAAGGATGGGGCGCTCGAAGAAAGGGTTCGGCATTGTTACCTGCTTTTCGCTTGATAGAAACCGAGCCTTAACCCAGTAAACTCTTGTAGTATAACACTCGCCATTATAGGTGCAAGGGCGTTTCATACGGATGAAACCATAGCGGAACTCGCTTGTCTTTTCACATTCGTGAGACCGCTATTGGGGGCCAACGTCCGTCTATTGAGCTTCCGGCCCTACGCGACACCATGTCCCTCGTGGCACAGTTTGCCGATATGGTTATGGAAACTCCCCGGTCGCCCGAGACCTCTCTATACGGATAACGGTTTGTTCATCGGTAATTGCGGAGTTTTCAGCGTCGGTGAACTTCGAGAGCGGCTCGCCTCTCAGCTCTCCTCTATCTGTCGATGAGCCTGATGCAATCTGAGCGCCATCCCGACCGCCGTGAACAGCATCGTGTTTCCGCGATTCTTTACGATATAGCCGTAATTGGCGATCTTCTCAGCCTTCGCGACCGTCTCCGCGTCGGTGTGCGATGAAAGAAAAACCAAGGCCACATCGTGATCCTTCAGAATCTCCCGGGCGGCCTCCGTGCCGTCGATGCCGGCTCCGAGATTGATGTCCATGAGGATCAGATCCATTTTCGCGCCGAGGTCGCCGTTCATCAGTGCGACGGCCTTTTCGCCGGAGCATACATGGGTGACCGAATAACCTTCCCCGGTGAGCGCCCTCGCTTCTTCCAGCCCGATGAACTCCTCGTCTTCGACGAGGAGCAGTGTCCCTCGATTCGATTCCATACGATATCAGAATTCCTCGAAGTCCGAATCGTCGACCCTCGATTCCGGGACCGTGGTTATCGCTCTCGATCTTGAGCGCGGAACCGGCCGCTTCCGTTCCGTCTCCCGGACAGCCTGTGCCGCCGGACGAAGGGCGATCGGAGCCCGCTTCTCGGGCTCGGCCCTCTCTTTCGCCGTCAGATCCACCTTGAAGAAGGCGATGGCGGAGGCGAGCTGTTCGGCCTGCCCGGAGAGCTCCTCGGACATGCCGGCGAGTTCCTCGCTGGCGCTCGCATTCTGCTGCACGACGCCGTCCAGTTGCGTCATCGCCGTATTGATCTGGTCGATGCCCGAGCCCTGCTCCTTCGATGCGGCGGCGATCTCTTGGACGAGCGTGGCCGTCTTCTTGATGTCGGGTACGATCGCCCGGATGATCTCGCCGGCGCGCTGTGCAGTTTCCACCGAATCCTTCGAAAGCTTCGTGATCTCTCCGGCCGCGATCTGCGACCGCTCGGCCAGTTTGCGCACCTCGCTCGCCACCACGGCGAAACCCTTGCCCGCCTCGCCGGCGCGGGCCGCCTCGATGGCGGCGTTCAGCGCGAGGAGATTCGTCTGTCTCGCGATCTCCTCGATGATGCCGATCCTGCCCGCTATCGCGTTCATCGCCTCGACCGAATCCTCGACGGCCTTGCCGCCCTCGTCCGCGTCTTTCGCGGTCTTGATGGCGATGGCCTCGGTGGTCGCGGCGTTGTCGATATTCTGCTTTATCGAGGCCGTCGCTTCCTCGATCGAACTCGAGATTTCCTCCGTACTGGCAGCCTGCTCGGCAGCTCCTTGGCTCATCTCCTGGGCGGTCGTGCTGATCTGTCCGCTCCCCGCCGACACCTGGCTCGATGCGGACAGGATCCCGCCGGCGATTCGCCTGAGGCTGTCCTGCATTTCCTTGAACGAATGGGCCAGTTCGCCCATCTCGTCGCCTCTGCGGAGCATGTCGTCATGCACCACGCGCGTAAGGTCGCCTTCGGCGATGGCCTTCGTAAAAACCACGATCCGGTCGATGGGCTTCGAGATCGAGCGGGAGAAGGCCACGGCGACGATCGCGCCGAAGAGGGCGCTTATGACGATGAGCAGCGACATCAGGAGCGTGGCCCGAGCTCCCTGGGCGGCATTGTCGCGGGCGGTCTGGATCGAAAGATCCACCTTCGCCTTGACGAGATTGTCGAGCGAGGTCTGGAGAGCGGCGGCGACTTGCGATGCCTGTCCGTCGATGAGCGCCGCGGCTTCGGCGCGCTTCCCGGCCCCGGCGAGGCTCATGATCGTCTGCGCCGCGGCCGCATAATCGGCGAAATTCTTGCGGTACTCGGCAAAGAGCTTCTCGCCCTCCTCTGTGACGAGCGTCGCCTTGAAGGGCGTTTCCGCCGCGCCGAGTTCGAAGGTCAGGCGGTCGATCGCAGCCGACGCCGCGGTCCGGGACTTTTCGTCGTCGACCGCGGCATACGCGCGCACGTTGACCCGGATCAATTCGAAATCTTCGGCCATGGTGATGAGGTTCGAGAGAGGCTTGGCCATGCGCTCGAAAAGATAGCCGTCGGCGGCGACGACGTCTCGCACCTGAAGGATGCCGATCGCGCCGATGACGATGCACAGGGCGACGATGAACGCGAATGCCGATAGGAGTTTGCCGCTGATCTTGAGTTTCATGAAGCCACCTTCGAGGCGGAATCCCGACCTTGCGTCGGGGAGCATCGACTTTTGCCGTGTCGCGATTGGGACGGCGCGCGGGATGGTGCGCCCGGCACCGACGTTGTAGAGATTAGTGACTTTTCAAGGCGGTACCAGTCCCATTTTCGGGGGGGAGTCTAGTACCAATGAACTAGACTCGAGACGGGGCGCCCGAATATTCAGTCGATCCTGATGTGCTGTTCGAACAACTTGGAGGTGAAGCTCGCCCTCGTCTTGACGCCGAGCTTGCGGAATATCACGGCGAGATGGTTCTTGACCGTAGACTCGGCGATGCCGAGTCTGGCGCCGATTTCCTTGGATGCGAGGCCGGAGGCGACGAGGCGGGCGATTTCGATCTGCCTCGCCGTGAAGCCGAGAGTCGAGAGACGCTGCATTCCCCCGCAGGTCGAATAATCGGCGGCGGCCGCGACGAGCTCGGCCGCGAGGGTGTTGATCCGTCCGATGAGGCTCGCCAGATTGCCCTTCTGCTCTTCCTCGGATGTGCGGTCGAAAAGTATCACGATTATGGAGTCCAGGCAGCCGTCCCGCCCGAGGATCGGAATTCCGATGAGGTCGCAGACCAAGGCCGGAAGGCTCCTGCGGGAAAAGAGAATTCGATCCTGGAAAATTCCCGCCTTGGCGTAGGTCGCATCGGCCCGGGCCATCACCGCGTCGTTACGGGAGCGTTCCTCCTCGCTCGCCGCGAAGTCCAGCAGCCGGCGCCCGACGATTTCCTCGCGCGCGAGGCCGAATCCTGTCAAGGCCGCTTCGTTGCAATCGCGCACCGTCCGCGAGGCGCCGTCGACGACGAAAAGCGGATCGGAGAATCCGTTCAGCATTCGCCCTATGAGGCCGTGCGAAGCGTCATGAAGTTCGGAATCGACCCCGCGCACCGTCTTCCCGATCATCAGATAGCGGCGCAGCCGATTGTCCGCAATCGGGCTCAGAACGAATCGCAGAATGGCTTTCGCACGGGAGTGCAGGAGAAAGATCGCCTCGCCCCCTCGCCGCTCCTTGAGGTCGCGGGCCAATTCCAGCATCCGCGGCCATTCGCTTTCTTCCAGAAGGACGGACAATGGTTGCTTGCCCAGATCGTTCGCGGAATAGCCGAAGAAGGCGGTGGCGCAGCGGTTCACCATGACGATCCGCAGCCTATCATCCAGGACCAGAACTATGTCTTCGACGCAATCCATGAGTTCGAGGAGAAGCGGAGAGCGCAGGGAGTCGTGTAACTGAGGAGCGAGAAAAGCGTCCAAGATCGAACCATCCGGGCTGTCGCCGAGATCGATTGCAACTGTCGATGTGTGAGAGAGGATAAAGGATACTAATGAATAATTAACAAAATTTCAATCGGCAGGCTGTCGGCAAAGGCGAAAGTTGCCTCGTCGGCAGCCTCCCGGATGTCGCAATTGCGCGGCGTTCGTCCGCACACGCGGCATGTTCCCCATCATCCTACCGCAGATTCCCGGCCCATTCCTCGACGGTCATGACATCGGCCTGGCGGGGGAAAACCTTTTCCATCAGCACGCGCTGGACTTCCGGATCGGCGTCGATACAGGCGTCGGAGAGCGTGTCGAGATGGTCGAGAAACTCTTGTTCCTCGGGCTCACCTCGGGATAGCCCTCGCGAAAAGCGATACGAACGAAAATGACCGGAATGCCCGCGCCGCGGGCGGCGGCCAGGGCCCGCGGGAATGCCTCGATGGCCTCGGGTTTTTCCGCGAATCGCCGGACCGTCCCGTTCTGGACGTCCATGATCAAGAGTGCCGGATGAGTCGTTTCCATGACTCGATGGTAACTCCTATCGCAGCGCTCGTGAATACCTCGGACTCGGCCGGCCCTCAGTATCTGACCGTCGCGACGAGCCGCCTCGTGTCCAAGAGCAGATCCAGGCCCGCCAGGATGTTTCCGACGAGGATGTCGGCCGCTGTCGCCGCCCCGGCCGAGGCGCCCTCGGGCCCAAGAACCGCGATGCCCAGGCGCGCGGTCTCGAGCATCAGGCGGTCGTTCGCGCCGTTGCCGATGGCGATTATGCGTTCGCTTCCGAGCGAGGCGAGGAAGTCCCGCTTCTGCTCGGCCTCGCGGTCTCCCGAGAGGACCGTGACGGCACAGGGCAGCCGCCGGAGCTGTGCCGTCGCGGTGCCGAAGGTATCGAAGGTCAGGACGCGGATCTCGAGGAAGCGCGCCAGGCGCCTGAGGCGCCCGGCGACTCCCCGGATCAGAATGCCGTCCCGCGAGAGGGTCCCGGTGAAATCCGAGACGAGATACGAAGCTTCGATCCGCCCGAATCCCGGAACCTCCGCGTACAGCACCGCGTCCCTCACGAACTCTCGTCAGCGCACGAAGGCCTTGCGGCCGGCGTAGACCGCGGCCGAGCCGAGCTCTTCCTCGATGCGCATGAGCTGGTTGTACTTTTCCACGCGTTCGCCGCGGCAGGGGGCGCCGGTCTTGAGGTGGCCGGTGCGCATGGCCACCGTGAGATCGGCGATGAAGCTGTCCACGGTCTCGCCCGAGCGGTGGGACACCATCGCGCCCCAGCCCGCGCCGCGCGCCATCTCGATCGTGGCTATGGTTTCGCTTATGGACCCGATCTGGTTGAGCTTGATCAGGACCGCGTTGGCCGCGTTTTCCTTGATCCCTCGCGCCACGCGCTCGACGTTGGTCACGAAAAGGTCGTCGCCGACCAGCTCTATTTTGTCGCCGATGGTCTTGTTGAGGAGCTTCCAGCCCTCCCAGTCGTCCTCGGCGAGGCCGTCCTCCAGCACGACGATCGGATATTTCTTGACCCAGGAGGCGTACATCTCGACCATCTCGGCCGACTTCACCTTCTTGCCTTCGGTGCGAAGATTGTAGAACCCGTCCTCGAAAAAGCCGCTCGAGGCGGGATCGAGGGCGATGGAGATCTGCTCGCCGGGCTTGTAGCCGGCCTTCTCGATGGCCTTGAGGATGAGCTCCACCGCGTCGGCGTTGGTCTTGAGCGCCGGGGCGAAGCCGCCTTCGTCGCCCACCCCCACCGTGAAGCCGCCCGACTTGAGCACGCCCTTGAGCGACTGATACACCTCGCTGCCCCAGCGCAGGGCCTCGCGGAAGTCGGGCGCTCCCACCGGTGCGATCATGAACTCCTGGAAATCGGTGCCCTGCCAATTGGCGTGGACACCGCCGTTCAGGATGTTGAACATGGGCACGGGCAGGAGGGTGGCGGCCACGCCGCCCAGGTAGCGGTACAGGGGCGTTCCCAGGGACTGGGCCGCGGCCCGCGCGACCGCGAGGCTGACTCCGAGGACGGCGTTGGCGCCCAGCTTGGCCTTGTTGGGCGTGCCGTCCAGATCGAGCATGGCCCCGTCGACCGCCGCCTGGTCCTGCGCGTCCATCCCCGCGAGGGCCTTGGCTATCTTCGCGTTGACGTTGTCCACGGCCTTGAGGACACCCTTGCCGCCGTAGCGGGCCTTGTCGGCGTCGCGGAGCTCCAGGGCTTCGTGAACGCCGGTGGAGGCGCCGGAGGGGACCGCGGCCCTCCCGGAGGCGCCGCACTCCAGGCCGACCTCGACCTCGACGGTCGGGTTCCCGCGCGAATCCAGAATCTCTCTCGCGTGAATCTTGACGATGCTTGATTTCATTTCTGACCTCCCTGCGATTTATAATGAAGGCTCCGGCCCCTGTCAATCGCGGACGGCCCACCGCTTGACATGCCCGAAGCCGCCTGGTAATCTGCCCGCGGATTTTGGGTGGTGGAGTCCGCCGTAACCGCTTCATAAGCCAATGACTCCTGCTTGACTCGGTGTTCGCACCTCGATTCAGGGAGGAGTGATTCGTGCTCGTTCTATTGAGTATCCTGCAGCTTGTTTTCGTCGCCGCCCTCTCGCCCCTGTTAGCCGGCGTGCTTCATAAGTTGGAAGAGCGCTTCCAGTCGCAGATCGGGCCCAGCGTATTCCAGCCCTACTTCGATCTGGCGAAGCTGTTCCGCAAGGAGAGCGTCGTTTCGAGCTCGGCCTCGCCCTTCTTCACGCTCGCTCCCTACATCGCCTTCACCTTCTATCTCTTCCTCACCCTCGTCCTGCCGATCGTCACGGCCTTTCCCCTGACCTTCGGTCCCGTGGTCGATTTCGTCGGAGGGGGGCTCGTCTTCGGCGCCGCGGCCACCGTCAAGAAGCTCGCGGCCCTCGACAGTCGCAGCAACTACGCCCACCTGGGCGCGTCGCGCAACGCGAGCATCGGGGCTCTGGCGGAGCCCATCCTGGTCTTCGTCTTCATCATGCTCGGCGTGCTGTCGGGGACCAACAACCCCTATGTCATCAACAACGTCCTGCAGCAGTCTTCGAGCTGGTATCTCTCGCTCCTGCACTGGTTCGTCGCCGGAGCCTTCTTCATGATCCTGATCGTCGAGACCGGGCAGCTGCCCATCGAGTCCCACTCGACGGGCGAGCTGGGGATGATAGACCAGTCGATGCCGATGGAGTATTCGGGCAAGGAGCTCGCCCTGTATCAGTGGGGCGGCTGGATGAAGCAGTTCATCCTGATGAGCGTCTTCCTCAACGTGTTCACCGTCCCCTTCTGGGTGCCGATGACCCTCGATCTATCCGCCGTCTTCGCCTATCTCGGCATCCACCTGCTCAAGCTCCTCGCCCTGGTCCTGGTCTTCGCGCTCATCAACACGACGGTTTCGAAGTACAAACTTTACAAGAACTTCGACTTCCTCGCCGTGGCCTTCTCCCTGGCCTTTCTCGCTAGCATCGCGCTCTACGCGACCGGAGGCGGCAAATGACGCTGGACGCGGTCCTGGGCCTCCTGGGCTTTTTCACGATCGTGCTCACGCTCTTCATCCAGTGGCAGATCTACGTGACGCGCGCGGCCGTGACCTTCGCGATCAGCTCGCTCTTCATCGCGGCGGCCCTGGTCTACGCGGGCATCCTGGAGCACGAGAGCCTGGTGATCCTGCTCGGGATTCTCACGGGCGCGGTCAGGGGGATTCTCATCCCCTATCTGGTGGTCGACAACCTCCACGTGAAGCCCTGGCGTGCCCGGGAACAGAGGCCGGTCGTCAAGACCGCCACGTCCATTCTCATCTCGCTTCTATTGGTCCTGGCAGGTTACGGGCTCTATCGATTCGCCCTGCCCGGCATCATTCCGACGGCGAACGGCTTCCTGCCCTTCGCCCTCTTCCTGCAGGGGAGCTTCCTGATCGTCTCCAAGCGCAACGCCTTCATTCAGTTGACGGGCTACCTCGTCATGGAGAACGCCGTGCTTCTGCTCGGTTCCCTGGTCTTCCCCGGCCTGCCGCTCGTCATCGAGGCCGGGGTGGTGCTCGACCTGCTCGGGATCGTCATCGTCTCGCGGATCATCATGCAGATGCGCGAGTCCTCGGTCGAAGAGGGCGGCGAGCGATTCGAAACGCTGAAGGGGTGAGCGCATGTCGATGTATGCCATTCCGATGATCGCCTCCCTGGCCGGGGCGCTCCTTTCGATAATGCCCGGCCTCTATTTCGAGGAGGCCGTCTCGATCCTCGCCGCTGCCTCCGCCACGGCCGCCTCGGCCCTCCTGCTTTTCATGCCCGACTTCTCGGCCGGCCCGCTCTACGTCGACGGTCTGTCGAAAATCATGCTCCTTTCGATCTCGCTCGTGTACCTGAGCACGGTGCTCTACTCGATCACCTTCCTGAAGTACATCGAGAATCCACTTTTCCGGAAACGTATTTTCTATTTCCTCGTCAACGCCTTCGTGTTCACGATGCTCTTCACGGTCTCGGTCGCCGACCTCGGTCTGGTCTGGGTGGGTATCGAGGCGACGACGGTGACCAGCGCCCTCCTCGTCGCGACCGACAACGACGAGACCGCGGTCGAGGCCTCGTGGCGCTACGTCATCATCGTGTCGGCCGGGCTCGTGATTTCGCTCATCGCGACCATCTTCTTCTATCGGGCCGCCGACACCCTGGATATCGCCGCGCTTCTCAAGGCGCGGCCGAGCGGCCTGGCCGTCAGGCTGGGAGTGCTCCTGGGAGTGGTGGGCTACGGGACCAAGGCGGGAGTCTTCCCGATGAATACCTGGCTTCCCGACGTGCACGGCAAGGCTCCATCGCCGGTAAGCGCGATCTTTTCGGGCGTCCTCCTTCCGGTCGCGATGTACGCGATCATGAGACTGTTCCAGATCGCGCCCGACGCCGGCCTGCGGACCTTCGCCCTGGTGCTGGGCTTCCTTTCCCTGGGGACAGCGGCCTTCTTCATGGCGGCGCAGAAGGATTACAAGCGCCTCTTCGCCTACTCGACCATCGAGAACATGGGCGTGATCCTGATAGGCATCTCGGTGGGCGGGGTCGCGGCCGTGGGCGCGGTGGTCATCCTGGTCGCCCACGCCTTCGCCAAGTCCTCGGTGTTTTTCCTGAGCGGCAATCTCCTCTCCCGGTACAAGAGCACCGAGATCGGCGAAGTGCGGGGCTTGAGGTCGCGCATGCCGGCCACCGGATACTCCCTCTTCTTCGGTTCGCTCGCGATCACGGGCGCGCCGCCCTTCGGCATTTTCGCGGGCGAGATCATGATCGTTGGCGCGCTTTTCTCGAGCCGCCGGCCCCTGCTCGCGATCGCGGCCCTGCTCCTCCTCGCGCTGGGCTTCCTGGCGGTGAACTCGCGGGTGGTCCGGATGGTTTTTTCTCCTTCCGAGGGGGAGAAGATGGAGCGCGGCCGCATGGGCACCCTCGTGCCCGCGATCTTCATCGTGCTTTCGGCCGCCGTAATTCTCGCGATCCCCGGGATCGACGCCCTCGTGCGGGGGGTGGTGGGCCTATGAACGGACTCATAGGCACGGGGAGCTCGAAGGGCGAGGGAGTCTTCGATTTCCGCTACGGTCCCTTCGCGGGCGGCTTTGCCGAGGCCGGAGTCTTCCATCTCCACACCTACGGGGAGAAGATTCTCTCGGTCGAGGTCGACCTCTCCTACAAACACCGCGGCATCGAGGCGTGGATGGCGGGTAGGAGCGTCGGCGAATGCGTTAACGCGAGCGAGGCCGTGGCCGGCAACTTCGCCTTCGCCCATTCCCTCGCCTTTTGCAGGGCCGTCGAGGCGGCGCTCGAACTCGAGATCCCGCGCCGGGCCCGGAGGCTCAGGATAGTCGGGCTCGAGCTCGAGCGGATCTACAATCACCTCCTCGTGAAGGCCCATCTCGCGCAGGCCGCGGCCCAGAAGGTGCTGGCGGCTCACGTGGAGGCTCTCTTCGAGGAGGCCTTGCGCATCGATGCTATGTTCTCGGGATCGAGACTGCTTTCGGGTCTGAATCGCCCGGGCGGGGTATCGCCCGAGCTTTCCGAAGCGCGGGCCGATCGGCTCCAGGAACTGTCGAGCCGCGTCGTCGCCCTGGGGCGGCGCTTCGAGTCCATCTACGGGACGAGTCTCTCGAACCGCAACTACATGGACCGGCTCCACGGCATAGCCGTGGTGAGTCCCAGTCTCGCGGACTCCTCCGGTCTCACGGGGCCCTCCCTCCGCGCCCTCGGCGTCGCCGCGGACCTCCGCCTGGGCGAGAAGCTCCTCGGCGGCTTCGTCCCGGTGATAAAGGAAGAGGGTGACTCCCTGGCGCGCATGGAAGTGCGTGCCGAGGAGATCGGGCAGTCCTGCGCGATCGTGGCGGCCCAGATCGAGGCGATGCTCGCCGAAGCGCCCCTGTCCTTCGCCGAGGCGGCGCCGCCCGGAGAAGGAGGGGAGGGCAGCGGGGTCGGGGAGGCGGAGTCGCCCTGCGGAACGGTTGCCTGGCGCGTGGAGATCGCGGCGGGACGCGTCGCGAATGCCTCCGTCTCCACCCCTTCGCTCTGCGGTTTCCGGGTCTTCGCCCAGGCTCTGCAGGGACATATCTTCACGGATTTCCCCTTCGCATTCGATTCCTTCGGCCTGAGCTTTGCCGACGCAGCGAGGTGAGCAGATGAGATGGTGGCCTCTGTTCGGAATTACCAGGAGACTGACCGAGAGGGCCGAATACCCGAGGGATATCGAGCTGCGGTCCCTGCCGCGCATCTTTCGCCGCTCGCTCTTCGTCTACGCGGTCGACGTCGGCAACAGCAATGCCCTCAACATCGAAGTGGCGGCGCTCCGCACGCCCCAGTACAACATCCACCGCCTGGGGATTTTCTTCACCGACACGCCGCGTCACGCCGACCTGCTCCTGGTGCTGGGGCGGCCGACGCTCAAGACCGCCGCTCCGCTTCTGGAGACCGTCGCCCAACTCCCTCGGCCCTTCGGGATCATTCACATTTTCGAGCCCTTCTCCGCGGGCGGAGAGTTCACGGATGTCGAGCTGCCCAATCTTCTCGCGCGGATCGAGGGCCGGCCCGATGCCGCCCGGCTGCTCGGAATCCTGTTGAAAGCCAAGGGAGGTGGGCGATGACGCTCGTCGGAATCGGCATGGTCGCCTTCCTCCTCGGCGCCCTCTTCTCGAAGCGGGCCGCGGCCGGCTACGCCTTCGCCGCCGCCGGCGCCGCCTGCACCCTGGCCGCCGGCGTCCTCGGCCTGGGGGGCCTGGTCGACACCGATGCCACGTTCCTGCTGGGGTCGCAGCCCATGGGCCTGGGGATCGACCATCTGAGCGCGATCTTCCTGACCCTGTCCTCGATCGTCTGGTTTTTCGTCGCCCTCTTCGGGCTGCGCTACGGAGCGCGATTCCGCAGGGTCGCGACCGTGGGCTTCAACCTGGCCCTGATGGGCATGACCATCGTCGTCACCGCAGTCGACGCGGTCACCTTTCTCGTCGGCTGGGAGCTCATGACGGTCTTCGTCTTCCTCATGCTCTTCGAGCGCTCGCCCTCCGAGCGGCCTCCCTTCGGTTTCCTGGCCTTCGGCGAGCTCTCGACCCTCGCCCTCGTCATAGGCTTCGCGGCCCTCTACGGACAGCGCCACGGCATCACCCTCGGCGCCGCGGGGGGAGGCGGGACGGTCTTCTTCGTCTTCGCGAGCCTGGGCATGATAATCAAGATGGACATCGTGCCCTTCCACGCGTGGATGAGGAATGTCTACGAACATCTGCCCGGCCATATCGCCGCGATCGCCAGCGTCTCGGTGACGCTGATGGGCGTCTACGGTCTGGAGCGCACGGTGGGGATGAGCGACTACGCGCAGTGGTGGGCCCTCGCTCTCCTGGCCCTCGGCGCGATCTCGGCGTTCTGGGGAGCCCTCATGGCGGCTTCGACGAGGGGACTCCGATCCCTGCCCGCCTATTCGACCGTGGAGTCGAACGGGATGATCCTGGCCGCGGTGGGTCTTTCGGCGATAGCGGCCTCGGGCGCGGGTCCGGGGCTCTCCTACCTCGCCGAGTTCGCCCTCGCGGCGGCCCTGGTCCTGGCGGTAGGCCACGCCCTGGCCAAGTCGCTCTTCTTCCTCTCGCTCGGCCGGGCGATGGAGGTGCTGCGGACCAGGACCATCGGCGAGACGCGGAGCGTCTGGATGGGGGTCGGGAAGATCCCGGCCCTGGGTATCATAATCTCGGGTCTTTCCTTCGCGGCCTTTCCTCCCCTCGTCGGCTACGTCGGGGAGTGGATGCTCCTGCAGACCACCTTCCAGGCCTACAAATTCCCCGCCTTCGCGGAGCGCTTCGTCACCGCCTTCGCCGGGGTGCTCGTGGCCCTCGCCCTCGGGCTCATGGCCTTCTCGATGGTGAAGTTCATCGGCTACACCGTGCTCGGCCGCGAAAGAAAGGCGGCCCTTCCGAAGCCTGCCGCCTCGCCCTGGCTCGCGGTGCCCCAGATCGGTCTCATGCTGCTGGTGGTCTTCGCCGGCGTCGGCCTGCCTCTCGCGCTGGGCTTCTTCGGGTTCCGCGGTCTCTTCGTCGGACTCTTGGGCGTTCCCGAGGGTCTTCTCCTCGTCTCCGGCATCCCGACCTTCGGCGTCCTCTCGCCCACGATGTTCGCGGTCGTGATCCTCGTGCTCGGCGCGATCCCGGCCGCCGTATGGTGGGTCGGAAGGCGCCGCGTGCGGCGGGTCGGCCCCTGGAACGGCGGGATCGAGATCTCTCCCTCGGAAGCCTTCACCGCCCCGGCCTATTCGCAGATTCTCCAGGCGATTCTCAAGAACTTCTACCGGACGCGCGAGGTCGAGGAGGAGAAGGGCTCCCGCCGCATAGCGACCCTGGACCTTCTCGCCCGCCCCTTCGGCGTCCTCTGGGAAGCCTTCGGCCGGGTCGGCGCGGCCCTGAGCCGTCTCGTGATGAACGGCCGGATCTCCGCCTACGTGGCCTACGTGATTCTCATGTTCGTGGTCGCGATCGTGCTGGCGGCCATGAGGACGGGCTAAGCGCGTTTGCGGCCATTAGGGCCATCCTGATTTCGTCCCCTGCTCGAGGATCCCGATGACGACCCAGGGCGGGGCCTCAGTGTTCTGTCCGATTCATATTTCATATGTCATTCGTGACGGTAAGCCCGATCCGCAGGGCAGGGGGCGGATTGGGCTTACGCATTCCGCATCGGACAGAACACTGTCGGGGTCGAACGGAGCGCGACTGGAAGATTGTCGTCGCGCTCCGTTAGTTATTCTCAAATGTTCGGCTTGAATTTCAAACATTCGATATTGGGAATGAATCGATAGTGTTTGTCATTGGCCGTGAATAACTTTTCGCTATTTTGTACGGCTGTCGCAGCCACTATTGCATCGGCAAGCATCATAGAATGGCTCAGGCAGTATTCTTGAACATAGAACATGGCACGAGATGAAATCTCTTTATCGATTTGAATTATATCGGTATTCCATTTACCGATTTGTTTTTGAAATACCTTGAACTCCTCTTTGCTCTTCATGCCTTGAATAAGTTCCATATAGGTTATGACGGAAATTGAAAATGGAATCTGGTTCTCAACTGCATTTTTGGCTTTACCATTTCCTCTGAGATACCATATCAGGACATCGGTGTCGATTATCAAAACTGACGCCCTTTCCTGATTTCCCTGACAGTCTCTTCCACCGAGAGTCCTGTCGGATTCTCCTTCCACATTCCGAAAATGGATACTTCTTCCCGCTCTTGATTGTCCGTCTTTTCCCCGATAGGAACGATCCGGGCAAGCGCCTTCCCCCTGAATGTAACGATAATTTCTTGTCCATTGACCACTTGCTCAATTATCTTTCCAGGTTGAATCCTCAATTCCTTTGTTGTAATCTCCATATTACCTCCAGTGCACACTTCATAGTATACACTTCATTGTCTGAAATATCAATCATTCCATCATTCTCGATCCGCGCGAAGCGTCCATATCAATAATCGAATAATACCTGTGCGGACATAGCCGGAAGTCAGGGTCGAACGATGGGAAAGGCAATTTACGAGCCGAGCTTGGAGATAAGATACTGATTGAGCGATACCCCTTCCTCTGCCGCCCGAATTGCGACGCCGCGGTGGAGTTCTTTGGGTAGCCGAAGAACCAGCTTCCCGCTGTAGACCTTGGAACCAAGAGGCTCGGGTACGCTCTCGCCAGTCTTGGTCATATCCTCGACGACGGCAAAAACCACACTGCGCAGCTCGGAGAGCGCCGCCTCGGGGCTCGCGCCATGCGCAAGAAGCGAGGGAAATTCCAGACAGCGGGCAATATAGACACCATCTTCCTCCGACCATTCTTCGCGATAGGTATAGCGGTCAGCGTGTGCCATAGTCGGCCTCCCATCGATCGATCGCGTTCTTCACTTGTCGGACCTGGTAGGGCTTTGCGAAAGATCCGTCCCGTTGGATGTTGATCCGTGGATCACCTGCCCATGGCATCTTGAAGATATGATGGCTCCCCGAAATACGAGGCTCGCCAAAATACCGTGAGCAGAGCGCCACAAGATCGTCGAAACGCACGTGGGCGACATGCTCGAGGATCGAACGATCGACCATGCTATATAGTATCGCAGATGGTACTATGAATCAAGTCTGACCTATAGGAATACTGCGACAACATAATGGGGAAAGGCGAGAACGTCGGGTCCCCGAAAAAGTAGTCCGGCGATCGCGGGCGAGGCACTCGCTGCCGCCCTCTGTTCGCCACCGAAGCAGCTTCTGTCGTACAGGGCTTTTCCAATAGTCACCCGAGGTTCAAGGAGAGGCCGCGATGGGGCCTGCCGAGGCGAGGGTGCCGCCCCCGAAGGGTAGCCTGCGGAGATAAACCCCGTCGCAGCTCCGACAGACATCGCAGAGCGGCGGGTGGCGGGGGCAAACGGAGGGCGACGACAATCTTCCCGTCGCGCTCTGTTTGCCTCTGCCAGGACCCGCTCTGGTATACTATTCGATGAGTTCGAAGTGGAATAAACCCGGCTGCCTTCTTGGACAGCCGCTACCCGCGACGTCGCTACTTGCGCCGTCGCTACTTGCGCCGTCGCTACTTGCGCCGTCGCTACTTGCGCCGCGGCGCTACTTGCGCCGAATGCCCAGAATCGTCAGATCGTCGTACTGCTCGTCCTCCTTTATGCCCGTGTAGAGCAGGTAGCCGGGGTTGTCCTTCTGGGGGTCGGCGTAGGGTTTCTTGTGCGAGCAGTAGAGCCGGTACTGATCGAAGTGCCTTTCGAGGAACGCGTCAACCTTCTCGTCCACCAGGACATAGTCGTTCTCCGTGGCCTCGGGATCGGGATACATGCGGAAGATTTTCTCGACCGCGATGAGGGCGAGGACCTTTTCCTGGAGGCTGCCCGAGCAGGTCGAGAAATCGAAGCTGAGGATGTCGTTCGGCACGGGATCGTGCTGCTTTTCGAGGCGGTAGGAACCGCGCTTCTCGACGGCCGCCAGGATGGCCGTTATGCGGTCGTAGCCGAACTCCTCGTTGTCCTGCCCGCCGGAGTGATTGCCGTGCGTCTGGTCCTTGGGGACATCGACGCAGGGCACGACCTTCAGATCGGCGTCGCGGAAATGCCGCTTCGCCTCTTCGATGCCGTCGGTGTAGAGCAGGAGTATGTCGTCCTTCTCGAGCCGGCGGACGATCTGCACCATGGGGTTCTTCATCTGGACCATGAAGCTCGGGAAGATGCCGGCCGCGGGAGAGTCGGGCAGGAGCTCCTCGACGAGCTCGCCGCGCTCCTCGTTCCAGACGTGGAGCTTGCGGTCGCCGGCCTCGCAGATGTAGGCGGAGCCGTTCTGGGAATCCCAGAGCCCGAGGGTGAAGGCGGCGAAGCGGCCCTGGAAGCCGCGCTCCTCGATGAAGTCGTTGATCTTGTAGGCGAGGTCGGTCAGGTCGATGTTGCGCGGCATGGCCTTCTTCCAGTCGTTGAAGTAGTTGATGACCATCGTGGCCACCTGGACCATGATGAGGGCCGCGGACACGCCCTTGCCCGAGATGTCGCACTTGATGAAGTAGTGGTAGCGCGCATTGATCGACTTGAAGTCCCAGTAGTCGCCCGACACGCCCTTCGCGCCCTCGTAATATCCGAAGACTTCGAAGTCCTTTTCGTCGCGGCTGCCGGTCGAGAGCTTGGCCCTCGATCCCGGGGCGGGGTCGAGGGGAATGAACATCTTCTGGATGCCCTTGCCGACGATGAGCTCCTTCGAGGCCTTGGCTGCCTTGACCAGGCCGTCGGTCATCTGGTTGACCGTGTCGGCCAGGGTGAAGAGCTCGTCGTGCGTCGCCACCTCGATCCGCTCGCCCGCCAGGGATTCGATGTCGGGCGTGTCGCGGATCTTGGCTATCTGACTCACGAGCTTCCGGATCGGGCTCACGATCGCGGTCGAGAGGATGAAGGCGCCGATTATGCCTATGCCCAGCGCGATGGCCGCGATGACGAGCGTTATGCCCAGGAGGCTCGCCGTGGCCGACCGGAGCTCCGCGACGATGTGGACGGTGCTGACTTCCAGGCGGACCATGCCGCGGTAGAGCAGCTGGTCGCTCGGGCGGTACTCGATGATCGGCTTGTAGAAGAGGAAATCCTCCGGTCTGGAGAAGGGCTTCGTCGCGTCGAAGGCCGGCAGGGAGCCCACCGCCGCGTCCGAGATGGATCGCAGCGTATCCCTTATGCGCCGATCTTCCTGGTCCAGGGCGTCGTTGATCTGGGCTCTCCGGTCCGCGGCCGCGGCGCCCTGGCCGAGTCCGGCCCTTTCCTGGGTGAGCCTGACCTTGTCGGCGAGGTTCGGGGCGATGGCCTGTTCGGCCCTGGTCTGGAGATCGGCCGCGATCGAGGCGGTCCTGTGGGCGAGCGGGTCCGCGCCCTGACCCGATGTCTTCATGATCGACTGGCCGAGCGCGAACTGCGAGCCTTCGATCTTGGATGCGATCGCGTCGTCGTTGGTGGCGTAGACCACGTCCTGGCCGGCGACCGTGGCCTGGGCGCTGTTCCCGGTGATGGTGATGTACACGCCGCCTTCCATGGCCTTGACCTGGTCGGGAAGGAAGCTCAGCTGGGTGACCGCGTCTTCCCTGCCCAGGAAGAAGCGGCCTCCCTGGGCGGCGCTCTCGAGCAGGACCTTCGCGCGCTGCTCCAGGCCCGTGGCCAGGGCGGAGCGCTGGGTGCCGATCATGAGGAGCCCGAGCGGGATCGAGACGAGCACGACCACGAAGATCACGAGGATGCCGATGGTGAGGGTGAACTTCACCCTCAGGCCGGCCCAGCGCCTTTTCAAGCTTTGTGCGCGCCGCAGTTTTTCCTTGGTCGGCATGGGTCCTCCCGAGATCAGGGCGAGCACTTCGCGCCGCACATCGGCGCCCTCCCGCGCGACCACAACGATCTGCCGCAGCGAGAGGGCGATGCCGAGTCCGGCGAAAAGGATCGCCGCGAGTATGAATGCGTCGTATATCGAAAGCGGCCGGGGTCGCAGGCCCGGGAAGCTCCAGGCCGGCTCATAGGCGGCCTCGATGCCGTACTTGACCGTGCCGGAGAGATCGACGGCGACCAGGGCGGGCGTCCAGTACCAGCCGCGCGTCGAATGATAGAGCCCGAGCCGGTACTGTCCCGTCTGCACGTCCCCGAAAGTGAATCCGTCTATCTCGCGGTCGGAGATCAGGCTGTAGTCGCCGTTCGCCGCGCTGCGATCCACGTCGTAGGGCGGAAGGTTGCCGCGGGCCAGCACGATCCGCTCGATTCTCCCGTCGGTGACGAAGCCGCGGCCCAGGATACGGAGGACCGTTCGTCCGAGCGCGTCGCGCGAGGGGTCGACCTGGGTGACGATCGTGTGAGGAACGTACTTGTCGGTGCGCAGAAGGACGGTGGAAACGTCGCTGATGTTGCCCACGGTGTCGATGGCGGCGACCGAGAAAAGGTAGTAGCCGTTGTCCACGTTCGCCTGCGAGAAACTGGGCGCGGTGCCGCGGACGACGGGAGGAGGCACGGGCGGCCCGGCGAGCTGGACGAGCCCGGTCTCGTAGGAGCTCAGGCCCGGCAGCGTCCGCTGCGCCGCCGGAGACGAAGGACCCGGCTTCGCCGAGACCGGTGTCGGCCCTGCCTGCAGGGGCCCGGCGTAGCGGAGATCCCAGGTATAGCCGGCCAGATCGGGGTCGGGCGCCTCCTGCCAGTCGATCGTGAAGGTGTTGGACGCGAGGAAGCCCCTCTGATCGACGTCCGGCAGGAGCACTATGGGAGGGGAGGGCGGAGTCCGCTTGCGGACGAAGGTCATCTCGGCCGGCAGGGAGCGGTTGCCCGCGTTGTCCTCCACCGAGACCGAGAGCGTCCAGCTTCCGTCCTGCGGGGCGGGCAGATCGAGGGTCGGCTCCGAGGCCGCCGCGACCGTGCCCTTCTCCCAGATCGGACCGGCCGTCCGCGGAGCGTTCGGCGGGGTGCCGCGGCTCCAGGTGTAGGCATAGCTCTTCATGCCCGACAGATCGGCCGGGAAGTCGACGCGGAAATTCGCCCTCTCGTTTCTCGACTTCCTGCCGGGATCGAAATTCAGGGCGGCGAGAGCCGGAGGATCCACGTGGAGCACCGGCTCGAGCACGAATATCCTCGAGGCGTTCGCCTTGTCGTACTGCCAGGCGACGTAGCTTCTGCCCTTGACGATGGCCACGCGCGCGAACGAGGTGAATCCCGACTGGGTGGGGTCGGCCCTCGCGCTCAGGCCCAGACTCTCGCTCTCCCAATGGTCGTCGCGATAGCTCGCGTCGTAGACCGCATTGCCGTTCAGCTTGTCCTCGATGTAGACGAGCTTGGGGCCCTCCGGGGATATATAGGCCTGGGAAATCAAGTAGGAGCTCGTCGGAGGCGAAACGGGCGCGAGGGTCTTCCGATCGAGGACTCCTTCGCCGTCGAGCAGGGCCGACCATATCCCGGTCCTCGTCGTCCTGGTCATGCGCCGCTCCCATACGACGAGTATCCTGCCGTCGACCGCGTAGAGGGCGGGACGCTGGTTGTCGTAGTTTTCGGGGCCCGCGGCGGCTCCCCCCGAGGGATCGGCGTAGTCGGTCACGGCCTTGGCGCGGGACCAGCTGCGCCCGCCGTCGAGGGAAACCTTGGACATGAGCATGTAGTGCGAGGGCACGGAGCCCTCGAGCGGGATCAGCGTCTGGAACACCACGACGTCGTGCCCCGCCGCGGGAATCGAGGCCGGAAGGAAATTGACGCTCAGGTTTTCGTCGGCCTCGATGAGGGGGCTCAGGGTCGACCAGGAGCTTCCGTCCGAAGAGATCGATGAATAGATGCCGATCGTGCTGGGCAGGCTGCTCGGGCCCTGGGCCAGGGCGGCGCCCGGCCGGCCCTGAGTGACGAAAAGGATCCAGCCGCCGTCGGAGCTCGGGAATATGCGGGGGGCCACCGAGGTCGAGGCGCTGTCGACCGAGCCGGCGCGCAGGAAGCTCCTGCCGCGGTCCTTGGAGAGACTCACTTCGAAGCTCGTGGGAGAGGAGGGCCACGCGACCGCGATGATCCCGCTTTTCGAAACGCTGGCCGAATACAGAAGAGGTTCCGATCCCTGAAAGCTCAGAGGCTGCTCGTCGATGCGGTCGCTCTTCCACTGTCCGTCCTGGAGATAGGCGCGCCATATCCAGGCTTTGCCGGAGCCTCCTGAGGTCTCGGACTGCTGCCAGATGACGAGGGGCCCGCCGGCGGTCGCGAAGACCGTTGGGAAGCGGCCCGCCGCGAAAACCGCCGGAGGCTCCCAATAATCCAGAGCGGTCGAGGAACGCGCCGCCGCGCAGACGAGGAGGACCGCGAGCAGGGCTCCGGCGCGGTTCAGCGGCAAAAACCGTCTCATGTGCTCCACCCTAGTACCCCAGCTGCTTCAAGTTCTGATCGAGCTTGAGGATGTCTCTCGTCATCCTGCCCGCCTGCAGGAGCCTGCCGAGCGTGTCGCGCGCCTGGTTGTACTGGCCGGACGCGTACTGGGAGGTGGCGGTGTCGAGGAGGGCCTGGTCCGCCGGACTGAGGGAGGGTCCGGTTTCGCCGCCCTTGCCCGAGAGGATCGTGAGATACTTGATGTCGGAGAAGACCATGGGATTGCGCGGATCGAGCGCATAGGCCTGGTTGAGCAGATCCGAAGCGCGCGCGTTGTCCGAACTCCGCCCCGTCTTCATGAGACTCTCAGCCTGGGCAGCGAGGGCTGCGGCCTGGGCCAACTGTTCCCTCGTCGGCTCCGGCGGGCGCCTGCCGGTCTTTATCTCAGCCTCCTTGAGGATCTCCCGGATGCTCGCATTGTCGGGCTCCATTTTCGCGAGGTCGGCTATCCGCGAGTAGGCCGTCTGGGGATCGGTGGCCAGGAGATCGCGCACCGCCTGGATCCTGCTCGGCAGCGATTGATCGTAGGCCGCCTGGTCCGTCGCCTTGAGTATCTGCAGCGTGAGGAGTCCGGCCTCGGCGTTGAGCGGGAAGGCCCTGGTCACGTAACCGATGTTCTGGCGGGCGGCGTCGAAGGCGGCCGCGGCCGCGGTTTTGTCGCCCTTCGTCGCGAGGTCGCTTGCCCGCACGTACAGGGTGCGCGCCTGCGACAGGTAGTTGCTGATGTCGTAGTACAGCGGGTCGCTCTGCTTAACCTCGCGCTTGTTGTTGGTGTCCTGGGCCATTCTGACGAAGTTCTGCCAATATCTCACCTGTGGCTGTTCCTCGCTGTGGCTGCTCGTCCACAAAACCTGGGCCGAATCGAGCGCCTCACCGGCCTGATCGTAGAGCTGCTGGTTGTAGTAGTGCTGTCCCGCATCGAGCAGTCGGAAGGTCTCGTCGAGCACATAGGCGTCGTCGTCCTTGTCGCGCTCGGCCTTCAGCTTACCGTAGCGGTTATCGTAGTAGTCGGTCCAGCGCTGCGGATCGAAATCGTTGTTGGACCACTGGAGTATCTCGGCCAGGGCGTCGGCGAGCCGGGCCTTGGACTGGTCGAGATCCTGCCGCACGGCGGCGGCGGAGGCGCCCTGAGCCTGGCCGGCCGTGAGGAGCCGGCGGGCCTCGGCGAGCGAGGAATCGGCCGCCGCGATGGCGGCGGCGGCCGCGCGCTTGCGGTCCTGGGCGCGGACGAGGGCCGCCGCCCGGAAGCTCTGCAGCTCCGTCGCGGCGGCCGCGTCGGCCGCGAGCCTGGTCCGGAGCCCGCTCACCGAAGGATCGTCACGCACCTGCGGCGGTTCGGCGCCTATGCCCGCCAGAGCCTTCGCGGTCCGAGCCTGCAGGTCGCCTATCTTTTTCTCTTCGTCGGCCAGGATCGGGGCGCTCTGCGACGGGCTCGGGTCGTGGAGCCCGGCTCGGTCGGCCATCGCGGACAGGGGGCCGACGGTGAGCGCGTCGGCGGCGTGCACGGAAGTCTCGCGGGCGGCCAGCTCCGCGTCTACGGCCTTCGTCTGGAGGCCCGTGCCCAAGGCCACGAGCTTGATTTCCCGGCCGCTCCCCTGGGCGAGGAGGTCCGCGATGCGCTTGGGGTAGTCGCCAGCCGCCCTGGAGGAGGTCTCGTCCAGCGGTCCGGCCTTGGCCCATCCGGCGATCTGCGCCGGAAGACCGTCCGGCTGCGAGCCCAGGGCCGCGATCGCCGAAATGTCCGCCTCGAGACGGGAGTGGAAGTCGGCGAGCGAGGCGAGGGTGGAGGCGAGATCGGCGTCCGGCGCCAGGCCGTTCATGAACGAGTCGGCGCTCGCCCAGACCGAGTCGGCGGCCTGGGCTGCCTGAGCGAGCCGCGAATAGCCATCTGCAATCGAGCCGAGTCGGCGCAGGTTTTCGCGGTCGGCGGCTTTGCTCCCGGCGATCGCCCTGTCCGCGGCGCCGAGACTCGCGACCGCATCGGGCGGGTAGACGAGGTCCCAGAGGCCGAGCGCTTCGGCCGCGGGAACGGCCAGCTTCGAGGCCCGGTCGAAATCGGCTCTCGCCTCGTCCCACTTCGCTCCGTCCATGGCGGCGAGCGCATCGGAGTAGGCCTTTCGGAGCGTCGGCTCGAAGGCGGCCTGCAGGGCGTCGAGGTAGGAGGCGTACTCGCTCAGCATGGCGCCCGCGAGGCCTTCGCTCTTGTTCCGCTCGGAGACCGGCCGCCAGATCGGATCGCCCAGGGGATCGAGGCGGCCGTAGTCGGCCGCTTCGGGGCGGCCTCGGATGAAGAGGTCGGCGTAGCTCAGGTAGGCGTACTGCACGTACGAAATATCCTTGCCGTCCCGCTGTTTCGGCAGGGCCTTGTCGAGATTCTCGAGACTTTGTCCCGCCGCGTCCACCTGAGCCCGCGCCTTCGCGAGACCGCCCAGCGCGGCCCCGACAGGCTTCAGGGCCGCCTCGGCCGCGGCCGGATCGCCCGAGGCGAAGGCGGCGCCGAGGTTCCGGACCGCCGGCGCGATGTCCGCGAAGGGGCCCTGGGCGCTTTGCAGGGAATCGGCGGCCGCCTCGGCGCCCTTCACGACGTTCTCCGCGTACTCCACCACGCTTCCCTGCCCATTCTCGAGCTCCTGGCGCCCGCCCAAAAGCACGAAGGAGAGGCGTCTGACGTTGCCCTGCGCGTCGCGCTCCGGCATGGCGTTCCCGTCGGGAGTCTTCATGACCTGGCCGTTCTTGTCCGTCGCGAGCACGGTGCCGTCCTCGGCGACCGTCAAAGTCTGGAGCCGACCGTCGTTGCCGACGATGAGGGCAGTCCCGGTCTGCGCGTCGCGCAGATCGTAGCCGGAGGTCTCGAACTGCTGCCGATAGAGATCGAGGCCGCCCTGGTAGGCCGCGACGGCGTCGGCGAAACGACCGCCGTCCAAGAGACCGCGGCCCTGGGCCATGATCGCTCGCATGATGCGCAGGTTCTGCGACTTCAGGATGGCTTCGGAAATTCTGATCAGGATCTCCTGGTTCCCGTAGGGATCCAGATCCTGCAGTTCCTGGGTGCGCTGCTTGACGTAGTCCTGGATCGCGGGAAGCGTCGTATCCTTCGTCTTGATGGCGTCGAAGAGTTCGGTGGCGATTTCCGCGTAGCGCTCCCGGATGCCGATGATCTCGCGTATGAGGGCGTTGGCCTGGTCGAAGCGGTCGGGATTCCGCCTGATGAGGTCGGTGAGGGTTTCGATGACGGAGTCGTAGTTCTTCAGCGCCTTGTCTATCTCGGCCTTGCTGAGCAGGGCCTGGGTGAGAAGGTCGAGGAGGCGCCCGCCTCCCGCCTCCTTCCCTCCCTGCATGCGGGTTTCGATGCGTTCGATGACACTTTGGTATTGCCGGGATGCCTGCTGATAGAGTTGGGCCGCCTTGAGCTTGTCCCTGGTGCCCTGGGCCGAGGAGATCACGCTCCGGGCCGCCGCGATGTCCGCGCGCGCCGCCGTCAGGAAAGTCTCCAGATCATCGGTCCCGACGGCTGCCGCTCCCCTGAGGCACGAGATGAGGAGAAACAGACTGAGGAGGACCCGGCTCGGACCCCTCCATGGACGCTCCTGGAGGGGCGTCGGATCGCGGGGCGCGGCAGGGCCGGACTGCACGTGGCGCATTGGGCGTGGACCAACACCTTTCAATACTAGATGATACTTCGCCCTACGGGCGGCTACCCGGCCGAATCGTCCGACGCGTCTGGGCCGGCGGCACGATTCCGCTTAATTTTCGGTCGCAATTGCCTATAATTGAAGGAAGAACGGCCTCGCATAGAAATCTGCGATGGCTTACAGTATACTTTAAATCACGTATGAAGCGGATGCCGGTCTGTCTCGCGGTCGCCTTGATGCTCCTGTCAGGCGCCGGTCTCGCCGCCCAATTTACGCCCGACACCTACCAGACCCTGTCCCAGTTTCTCAATCCCGATCCCAACACCGGGCTCACGACCTTCCAATCGCTCCTGATCCCCATGGGCGGCCTGGACGAGGGCATGGGCACGGCCTATACCGCGGTGGCCAAGGATTCCTCGTACTTCGAGGCCAACCCCGCGGCCTCGAGTCTCCTCGACAATACCGAGCTCGCGGTGTACCACAACAATTGGATAGCCGACACCAAGATCGAAGGGGCGGTCTACACGATCAGAACGGGCGGTTTCGGTTTCGGCGTGGCGGGCAAATGGCTCTACCTGCCCTTCACCGCCTACGATCAATTCGGCGACCAGCAGGGCTCCGGATACTACTCGGAGGCCATGGCCGGCTTCAATGTATCGTACAATTTTCTTCCCGGGTACTACTTCAGCGGAATAGCGGTCGGAGCCACCGGCAAGGTGGCGTACCGTTCGGTCCCGGCCGTCGCCAACGGCGCCACGGCGGGCAACTCCGCCTTCGGCGCCATGGTCGATACGGGCCTCTTGACCCGTTTCGACTTCGGCAAGTTCGATCACTGGCGCGGCAAGAATCTTTCCTTCGGCTTCGCCCTCAAGAACTTCGGGCCGCCCGTGCTCGGCGACCCCCTCCCCACGACCGCTTCCTTCGGGTTCGGCTACTCTCCCCTGCACCCCCTTACGCTGTCCTTCGACGTCTCCAAGCCCATCAATCTCGTCGATCCCTCCCTGTCGGAGAACATCTCGGTGGCCGGGGGCTTTCTCGTCGAGGTCACGAGCTTTTTCACGATGCAGGGCGGCCTGCTCCTGAAAGGGGGCAACCCGAGGCTCACCATCGGCTCTTCGGTGGATTTCGAGCTGCTCCGGATCACCATCAACTACACGCTCGACCTGACGACCCAGATGACACCGCTCAACCGCGTGTCGATCCAGGCATCCTTCCTGCTCGGCGACATGGGACGGGCCGCGCTTGCGAAGAAGGTGGATACCCTGTATCTTGACGGTCTCCAGGCCTATGCGAACGGAGACAACCTCAAGGCGGAGGAGGATTGGAAAGAGGCCCTCGTCCTGGACCCGACCTTCGATCCCGCCAAGGAAAGTCTTCATGCCGCCCGGAGCGCGGAAGAGCTCAAGAACACCATGGACGAGCTGGGCAAGCTGAACGCACCGGGCCCGTAGCCGGTTTTGGCGCTCGCTCCGCAAACGTTCTGGGGAAAAAGGGGGAGGCCTTGGCACTCTCGGTCGTCGCGCGGGTCCTCGGCGCCGCGGTAGGGATCTATTTTTTCCTGTGCATGGTGAGGGTGGTCGTCTCCTGGCTGCCGCGTGCGGACCTCGGCAGGGGCGGCGAGATACTCAAACGTGTCGTGGATCCTTATCTGGGGTTTTTCTCCCGTTTTCCCTCGCTGAGCTCGGGCGCCTTCGACTTCTCTCCCATCGTCGCGCTGGCGGTGCTCATACTGGCGGACCAGGTTCTCAAGGTGCTCGCCTACACCCAGCGGATCAGTCTCGGCGTCGTTCTCGCTCTGGCGCTCCGCGTCGCCTGGTCGGCCGTGGGCTTCGTCATGACCTTCTATGCCGTCTGCGCACTCGTCAGGATCATCGTCTACGTCGCCCGCTGGAACTCGCTCCATCCGCTCTGGCGCGTCCTGGATGCCTTCCTCAACCCCGTCCTCTTTCGCATCAACCGCCTGATTTACCACGGCAGGATAGTCAACTATCTGCAGAGCCTCATAACGGGATTCGTCCTCGTCGTCCTGCTCGAGGTCGCGGGAGCCAAGCTGGTTTCCCTCCTGGTCCGGCTCCTCGCGAGCTTGCCGATCTAGACCCGCAGCACCGCGTAGGCGGCGATGAAGAAGCGAAAACCCCGATATGCGAGCTCGGGCTCCAGGGCCGCCTCCGCCAGCACCAGGTCGGCGGCGCTCGAGCCTTCCCTATCTCCGAGAATGAGGGCGTTCATGGCCCGGCCGTCGGGCGGCTCGGCGAGAATGGAGTCGAGGGCGGAGCGGAATTTCTCGGCGAAGTTCTTCGCTTTTTCCGTTTCGGCGTTTCCGAATCGCTCGACCGCCGCGTCCGTCAGCAGGGCTATGCCCGTCTCCTCGTCCTCGATGAAGGCCGTGTACAGGGCGTAGAATCGGGGCATGAGGCCGAGCACCGAGGCGGTGGACAACAATAGCTCGTCGCTGACGAAGGCCTGCCTCCCTTCGCGTCTGAGGCAGGAGACCAGTATTGGCACCGAGCCCTGGCTTCGGAGCAGTTCGAGGGCGTAGGCTGCGGCGATGCGCACGCGCGCGTTGTCCGTCCTGGCGAGGACGCGTTCGATCAGGCTCAGGCTCTCCCGGTCGTCCAGCCGCGCGAGGGCGGTGATGGCCGAGCTCTGCAGCATGTAGTCTTCCGCCTCGGCCGCCTTGCGCAGACAGGGTAGTGTCTCCCCGTGGAACCGGGTTCCGGCCTTGCCCAGAATTCGCGCGGCCACGTAGGCCGTCGTGTAAGGCTGCCGCTCGACCTCGGCCATCAGGGCATCCGCCGCGCTGCGGTCGAGCCGCGGCATGTTCTCCAGCGCTATCATGGCCTCGAGCCGCACATCGAATCGCGGCGAAGAAAGGTATTCGAGAAGTGCGCGCTGGGCTCTCGCCGAGGACCGGCCCGAAGCGGCGGCGCCGATGTCGTGGATGAGCGCGATCTCTTCGGCGGGGTCGGCGCTGCGGTCGAGCCGCGCGAGAAGATCGAAAGCCCTGAGGTCGCGCACCGAGAGCATTACGAAGAGCGACTCGCGCACCGAGGCCGAGCCGAGTCTGATCAGCGAGTTGAGCCGTATAAGCACATAGATGAGGATGAGGACGAGGGAGCCGAAGAAAATCTGGTACGAGGTGGAGGGCGAAAGGCCCTTGGCGCCGAAAAAGTCGAGGACGAAGCCGCCCGCGGTCGCACCGACGGCTCCGCCGAGCCCGTACATGAGAAAGTATACGATGCCGAGATCGAGGGTGCGTTCGGGTTCGACCAGGGCGAAGAAATAGGTCTGCCCCGCGTTTTCCTCGCCGGCCAGGCCGAACGACGACACGAAGTTGGCGAACACGAGAAAGGCGGCGGCTTCGAGCGGCGCCGCCAGGAAGCCCACGGGTCCGGGAGCAAGGGCGAGGGGCACGAGGCTCAGGGCCGCCGCCGCGGTGAAGATCACGTAGAGCGGCTTGGCTCCCAGGCGGTCCACGAGGAGACGCGTGAGGAGCCCCATGGCGATGGAGCCCAGGCTGCCCACCAGACTGTAGAACATGATCGCGTTGTCGCCCTGGGCGAAGACGTCTTTTGCGTACACGGGGAGGAAGGTGCGCGCCATGCCCGCGACGAACGACAGAATGAGGAGCACTTCTATGAAGGCCCGGAAGGGCTTTTTGGTAAAAGCCTCGCGCGCCTCGGCCACGAAAGAAACGGCCGATTCGGGGCGGTAGCCTTCCGGTTCGGGCGTGTCGCGGACCAGGATCAGCGAGCCGACGATGCCGATGACGGTGCCGATCGCCATGGCCGCGGCGAAGAGCCAGGGTCCCGCGTCGTTGCCTATGACCAGAGCGACGACGAAATTCGTGCCGAGCGAGGCCACGGAACCGACGATCTGCACGTTGACGAGGAAGGCGCCTTTGTCCGCGCGCCTGCCATCGGGGCCCCCCGAAGCCAGATTGGCGAGCACCGGATTGTTCCCGATGAGACCGATGCCGCGGAGTATGTTGAAGGCGGCGACGGCGACGACGAGACAGGCGAAGGCCCCGGCCGGCCGGCCCCTCGCGGCGAAGATCGGCGCCGCGAGAGCGGGCAGCATGGCGATGTATCGGTAGAACCATGCCCAGCCGAAGACCGCGACTATGGACCTGTGGCGGACGAGGCTCTTCCCCAGGGGCAGGAAGAAGTAGGTGCCGTAGGCGAAGGCGTTGAGCGCTCCCACGAGCGCGTCGGACGCGCCCAGTCGGAGCGCGTAGAGGGTGACGAAGCTTCCGGAAAGCACGATGAACGAAACCGCGTTGAGGCCATTGTAGGTGAAAAACGATGTGCGTGCCCGCGAAAGGGAAGCGGGCGTGAGCGAAGCCATTTTTACAGTATAGATTCCGCTTCGGGACGAAGCAATGCGGACGCTTGTGGAGAGCGGCCGCTCCGGATAGAATCTGATCGAACGAGCACATAATACCCGCCGACGGCATTCGCCGTCCGCGTTCCGGAGTTCGCATGATCCGCATCGGATTGTCTTCCTCGGCGCTTCTGACACTGAGCGCGCACGACGTGATCGCCGCGGCGGCCGGCGCCGGAGCGGACGCGATCGAATGGGCCGGAGACGTCCATGTCCCGCACGACGACGCGGCCGCCGCCGGCGGCGTCATGATCGACACCCTGCGCGCCGGGCTTACGACGGCCTCCTACGCCCCGCTCTATCGCGCCCTTCCGGTCGGCGAGCACGGTCTGCGCTTCGAGTCGGTGCTCGAAGCCGCCGCCGAGCTCCAGGCCCCCATCGTGCGAGTATTCCTCGGCGGGAACTCCCCCTTAGGCCGCGAGCCGGAGCAGCGCTTCCTTCTCGTCTCCGAGGCCCGGCGCCTGGGCGATCGGGCCGCCCGCAGGGGCGTGACCGTCTGTCTCTCGCTGGGAAGGAACACCTGCATGGACAGCTATGCGGCCGCGATAGATCTCGCCTCGGAGATCGACCACCCCTTCGTCCGCCTCGCGTGGGAGCCGCTGCCGGGGCTCGCCCCCGACGAATGCTCCGCCGCCTTGGAAGCGGCGGGCGTCTCGGTGGCCCTGCTTCTCGTACGTCGGATCGACCGCGCCGGATGCGTCGGCCGTCTCGAAGAGGAGGAAGCCGACTGGCGAAGGAGGCTGGCGGCCTTCAAGAAAGCGGAACTCGATCCGAAAATGGGCCACTTCGTCCTTATCGCTTCGGTGCGGGAGGAGGCCTCGCGGAGCCTCGACGCCGCCCTTCCGGGACTGACCGAAGATGTCGGACTGCTGCGCCGCCTGATACGGGAGCTCGAGGGGCCGCCCCGGACGCACTGACCGGGCCGGAAGAGGTCGCGGCGATGCCTGCTAGGGGTTCGAGTCAGCGACCTTCGTCCTCGATCCGCTTGGCCTCTTCCCAAAAAGAGTCCATCGCGCTCATGTGCTCGGGGCCGAGGCTCTTTCCCTCTTCGGCCATGCGGCGCTCCACGTGGCGGAAGCGGCGGGAGAACTTTTCGACGGTACGGTGGAGGGCCACCGCCGGGTCGACCTCCAGGAATCTGGCGAGGTTGATCGCGCTGAACAGAAGATCGCCGAGCTCTTCTTCGACGGCGTCCCGGTCTCCGCGAAGAGCGGCCTCTTCGCAGGCCTCTTCCGCCTCGGCCAGCTCCTCCCGGGTCTTGGCCCAGACCTCTTCCGCCCGCGACCAGTCGAAGCCGGCTTTGGCCGCCTTCTTCTGCACCTTGTAGGCGCGCTCGAGGGGAGGAAGCGCCCTGGAAACCCCGTCGAGTATCGAGTCCTTTTTGCGCCGTCCCTCGACATTGACCTTGATCTCGTCCCACTGGCGCAGGACCGCCGCGGAGTCGTCGGCCTTCGCGTCCCCGAAGACGTGGGGGTGGCGGCGGATGAGTTTCTCGCAGATCGTGTCGAGCGAATCCGCGACCGAGAAGGCTCCTTCCTCCTCGTTCATGTACGCGACCATAGTGGCGAGGAGATAGAGATCGCCCGTCTCCTCCCGGACGTGGGGAAGATCGGCCTCGTCTATGGCTTCGACCAGCTCATAGGCCTCTTCGACGATGTTGCCCCGCATGGTTTTGGGCGTCTGCTCCCGGTCCCAGGGACAGCCGTCCGGGGCGCGCAGCCGGGCTACGATGGAGTGGAGTCGCCCGAAGGCCGCGGCGGCCCGCTCGTTATTGTCGTTCATTCTTGCGTTCCTTGCCGCTGCGCATCGACTTTAGTCCCGCGCAGCGAATCTACGAGATGAATGAGAAATCCGATGTCCGAAGCCGGAATGAAGCAACCCGCTTCGATCGAGGGCAGGGATGCGGATGTCGCCGCCGCGGCAGGCGGTGCGGCGGGAATGGCCGAAAGGTAGTCGTACAGGGGACGGAGCCTCTTCGTATCCGGGCTCGACTCGCCCGATCCGACGGCCCAGGAGGGAAACAACTGACGGATGAGCTCGCCGAGCCGTCTCATGGACAGATATCCCACGGAGATGGCGGCGGGCGGGATCGTCTTCTCGAATGCGACGAAGTCCCGATCCTCGGCGAGGGTGGGTACCGATCTCGATCGGGCGACCATGGCCCGGAGCTCGGCCGTGTCGCCGGTCGTCGCCGAAAGTCGACTGTCCTCGGCCTTCCAGCGAAGATCCACTATGCCGCTCAGGGCTTCGAGGGCAGCCCGCTCCCCGGCCCGAGTCAGGATCGAGTCGACGAACTCGGAGAACTTTCCGGCGTCGGCGATCGCGAATTTGAGCCGAAGCTCGCCGTAGGAGTATGACCCCTTCTGCATGTCCCTGTCGGACGGAGTTATGTCGAGCCCCGTGGCCCCGCGGCAGATGTCCAGCACGGCGCGCAGATCGGGGTCGGAGCCGATGCCGCCGAGGAGGCGCGAATACGCGGTTTTGTCCCTCAGTTCCTGGACGAACTCGAGGTCGAGCCTCAAGGCCTCGGCGATCGTCCTCGGATCGTGCTGACCCGAGCGCCCTTCGAGGGCGGTCGGGCCGACGGAGATGTCGAAGGCGGCGGCGCCGTGCGGGCCCGCCGCCGCCGCCCAGCGCGCCTCCAGGGGGGCGACCCGTTCGCTCGCGTCCCCGTTCAGGCCGAGCGTCGAGAGCAAGGCCGGCGTAAAGGTGCGGGCGAAGCCCGCGGCGGCTTCGGGATCGAGTGACCATGTCCAGCCGCAGAGCCTGTCGGCGCGGACGCTGTCCGCCCAATCGAGGGCCGAGGGCGAGGCAGCGGCCCTGGACATGAGCCGCGCGGCCAGGCTGCCTTCCGTCGGTGTCGCGCCCAATCGGACGGTAAGGCCGGTCGCATCGGGAACGAGGGCCGCGTCGGCCGCACGGAGCTGAGACAGAAGGGCCAGGCCCAACCGCGAGAGAGAGTTCACGGGGCCGACCGAATCGCCGGCTGGGCCTCCCGGCTCTCCGGTCGCCAAGCCGCCGGCGGCGTCTTCGATCGGCTTCCATCCGTTCCCCGCCGAGCCGCGGATGAGCCTTGGATCGACCCAGACCTTGATCGAAGCGGCCGGATACCGTGCCAGAGATTCGAGATCGAGCGCCTTCGCGGGGGGAAAGTCGACATCGCCCTCGCCCGTAGCGTACACGGCATAACCCTCGGCCCGTTTGACGAGACGCAGGCCCGCCTTCGAGCCGAGTTTATCGGGAAAGCCGCTCGCCCCGTCGCGATAGGGGATATAGACCAGTATGCGATTCTCCGCGGATCCGCTCGAGAGGGGCAGGACGGCGAGCGCCCATGGCCGGGCGAAATCGAGGGAGAGCACGGCCCTGTCGATGCCGGGAACGTTTTTGTTCACGAAACCCCGCAGGCCCGAGCCGACCGCGGCTCCCATGCCCGCCGAGTACCAGAAAGCGTCGAGGGCCCTGTACAGCCCGAAGGGCGAATCGACGACGACCGCGGCCACCGCGTCCGAGGCTATGAGCGGAACAACCGGCCCGGCGGGCCTCATCGCCACGCAGGCGGAGAGGAGAAGAGCGGGGAGAATCGCCGGGACGATCCGGCCCAAGCGGCTGAGAAGATCCTTTCCGGACACGAGGACCACCTTCACCATCGGTTCGCGGTCCTTGAGTTTATATCACGGAGGGGAGGATCTGAGCTGCCCCCGAAAGCCGGGCCACCCCGCGCGAACTTTCCCCGTCTCATGGCCTCTTGCCGGGGAAAGTCCCCCTCCCCCTCGTCCGGGGGGGGGGGCGAAGATCTAGAGTTGGAATGAATAGAATGCCTTTATGAAGGGATCGAGCTCCGTCTGCTTGTAGTTGCTGCCGTCGCCGCTCGCGTAATCCAGATAGTTTATTTTCAAGTCCGCTTCGAGCGAGAGCGGGCCCGCCTTGTAGCTGAGCCCCGGAATCAGGTTGAGACCTTTGTTGTCGTAATATTCCGTCCGGACGGGAATCGACGAACTTGCGAAGACCGCAAAGCCCCGCAGACCGAGATTGTCGAAGCTCAGGCTCAGCCTGGGATCCACGGTGAGCACGGAGGTATTATAGACCGTGGAACCGTTTACCGTGACCTTGATGCCCTGGCCGTCGGTGATGGGATAGTAGCTCAGCTGGGCGTTGAGTGCGACCGGACCGTAATTGAATGCCACGGCGGGTTTCAGGTCGGCGACCGCGACGGCCGGAACGAAGGTGAAGTCGCACTGGAGTGCGGGCACTATGGAGAACCCATCGGATAGGGGGATTTTGTAGGAAATGGAGTCGTAATTGGAGAGGACGAAATTGTTCGTCTGGATGAAGTGCGACGCGTTGGTCGAGTAATACTGCAGGCCGATGCCCTTGTACATCCACTTGAGAGCGTTCCGGTAGCCGTTCTGATCCGGGCCGGGGCTGTCGGGCGTGAAGTAATAGAGCGGTATTCCGACGTGAACGCTCAGGCCGCCCGTGTTGAGTTCCGCATAAGGTTCTCCTCTTCCCGTAGTGATGAATTCCGCGGTTTTTTGAGCCGCCAACTGCGATGCTGTTCCCCAGGTGAGTCCCGAATAGCCGATGAGGGCGTCCTCGGCGGCCAGACCGAACTTGAAGGCGCAGCTATCCACCTTCGTGTTGTAGCCGAGATTGAAGGCCGGAATGACGGCGGGATAGATCGATGAGTCGTTCACCGCTCCGGCATCGACGCCCCATGCCGTGAGGCCGGCATTCAGCGTGAAGCCGTCGGCGAACAGCGCCGAAGGCGCGAGCAGCGCGATCGCCGCCAGCAAAGCGAAGCCATGTTTCTTCATACGATACCTCCGATGCGATTTTTATGCGTCGCCGACATCGATAGCGCGCAACGCCCACTATACGGCTGGAATTTGAATAATGCAATATAATTGCGTTTATTGAGAATTCGTGATATAAGTATCATGGCATGTAGCATGCGAAAGGGAATTTGCATATCCGCGACGAGACACTCGAACATCGGATGCGAGAAGACGTTCCGTACATGGATTTAATTACGCAGCTTCTTGATATAGGCGACAAGGAAGGCCGCCTGGCGTACTTCACCCGGGAGCGAACGGTCGTCTGCGGCAGCGAGGAAGCGCAGCGGATCTTCGCCAAATTGAACATCTCGATCGGAAACCTGAGACCTTCAGTCAGCCGGATCGAGAGCGAAGAGCTCATTCTCGAGGGCTTCGGTTCCGCTTCCGCACTCCATGAGGCATGGAAAGCCTGTCTGAACATCCTGGAGTATGCGAGCGGCATAGCCAGTCGTACCCGCGCTCTGGTCGAGGCGGTGTAGAGCGTCGACTCCCCCTGCGGGAGCTCCTCAAGGGCATTCATTGCCGCGAAGGCGCAGCCCCAATAAAAAAGGAGTCGCCCGTCGGTGCGACCCCTTTTCCCTGATTTTTTACTTGCGCTAAGGAGGCAGGAACAATCTTCATGTCCGCCGGCTTAGGTTCCGGCGGACCGATTGCCTAGAAGTTGGCCTTCACGAGAATCGGGATGCCGATATTGGTATTGTTGCCGTAGACCACACCGGCGGAGAGCTCGGCCTTGCCAACGGGGAAGACTAGGTCCGCGCCCACCAGCTCGTTGTCGGCCTGATTAGGTTTGGTGGCGCTGGAGGCGATATAAGGATTGGAATACACATTGGCGAAGTTCATCGCCTCAACCGAAGCCGTGGTATCCCACATGCCATATACGCGGAGCTTGAGCTGCGGGATGAATGCGTAGTTGATCTCACCTTCCGTGTAGCCCACGCCGTTCGTGACGTCGACTTCGGTCCCGAGGCCGATGGTCATCGGCACCATATCGCTCATATCGTAGTCAATGAGGGCGATCACGCTCTCCGCTGGGCCCACGGCCGTATTATAGTTGGCGTTCCAGACAGTGTTGCCGTCGTAGCGGACACCGACAGTGGCGGTGAAGTTTTTCATGCCGGTGTACGAGAAGAAGAGGCTGGCGTAGGACTCGCCGAGATCGCTGGAATAGGCATCGCTTCCGGCGTAGCCCGAAGCTCCATAGTGGTGGCCGAGCTGGGAATTGAAGAGCACCTTGCCTACGGAAGGGATCGCATAGTAAGCGGAAACGCCGAGGTAGTTGGATTGCCAGTTGTTCTGATCCATGTCGCTAAACACCGCGACGCTCAGATTGTCGATCGGCTTGACTTGGACGATGCCGCCGGTCGTGTTGCCCTTCTGTCCGCCGAGCAGAGGAGTGTTGGGCTTGACATCGTCGGTGTAGATGTTACCCAAATACTGGTCTAATATGAACTTCGTGTCTGACACCATGTAGTCGGTGATGTCCAGCTTGCCGGCGGACACCTTCACGACACCGCCGAAGAGATTGATGTAGGCCTCTCCGTATTGGGGGTTCGCGGAGAAAGCGTTGATAATGCCGTACATTGTCGTGCCCGGGTTGCTGCTGCCGTTGCCCTGCAGGCGGAACTTGACGCCGAAGAGATCGTCCGGAACTGCATAGGAGACGTTTAGCCTCATCCGGTCGCCGTATTCGAAGGCGCCGTTTCCCGTCGCCGGCGCGTAGTAGGTGCCGCCCGTGCGGTAGTAACCGTCCCAGGCGAGTTGGGCGAAGGCCGATGCGGGAACGATGATGGCCGCGGCGATCGCCAGGATGAATGGAAGTACACGCTTCATATTTTCCTCCTGCTTTGCATAGCGCCGCTCCAAGCGACGCACGTTGAACCTAAATGCCGCGTGTTAGGATGTGATGACGGTTTTCCATTCGGTCGAGCATTTTTATGTTCAAAATGTGTTAAACGATCGGGGCTCTCGGGAGATTCTTCCCGACATCGCCCGCTTTCCCGCGGCTGCGGCCTGTTCCGCTCGGAGCCCGGAAGCTAGAATCGGAGCGAATGAACCTGCGGTCCCCCGAGCCCGTGCGGCCGTGCATCGGGAGACAGTCAAGGAGGAGGCGAATATGAAGGATTTGGGCGAGACGCTCCTCGGGCAGACGCCCTTTTCGGAGATCGTCATCGGGAACACGGCGCTCGTGCGGGCGATGGTCGAGGCCGGGACGCGGGTCGTCACCGCCTACCCCGGTTCGCCCACCCCCGAGATAGCCGAGGCGATCAAGGCCATCCCGGCAGAGAGGCGCCCCTTCTACTTCGAGTTTTCGACGAACGAGAAGGTGGCTCTCGAGGTCGCCTTCGGGGCGGCCCTGAACGGCCATCCTTCGGCGGTGTTTTTCAAGAGCGTGGGGCTCAACGTGGCTGCCGACAGCTTCGTGCAGCTTCCCCTGCTCGATATTTCGGGCGGGCTCGTCGTCGTCCTGGGCGACGATCCTGGGGCCAATTCGAGCCAGAACGAACAGGACAACCGTCACTACGCCCGGCTTTCGTACATGCCGCTGATCGAACCCGCGACCGCCCAGGAGGCCTACGTCATGTACCTCGAGGCGCAGCGTCTGGCCCGCGAAAAGCGCACGGCGGTGATCCTGCGCATGACCACGCACGTCTGCCACGCCAAGGAACTAGTCTCCTTCGCGGGCTGGACGCCGCGGCCCATGGACCGCGCGGCTCGCTTCGATCCCGATTCCTCCAATTACGTGCCGCTCGCGGCCTCGGTCCTTCCCCTGAAGCGCCGCGCCCTCGAACGCCTCGAGGCGGTCCGTGCTGGCTTCGAGTCTTCGACCCTCAACCGCATCGTCGACAACGGCAACCCCTCGCGCGGTGTCATAGCCGCGGGCACCGCCCGGCTTTCGCTGCTCGACGCCCTCGTGTCCTGCGCATCCAAGCCCGACCTGCTCGAGCTCGGCACCGTCTACCCCCTGCCGCGCCGCCTCGTGCGCGATTTCGTCGCCTCGCACGCCGAGGTGAAGATACTCGAGGAGCTGGATCCCGTACTGGAGCATGAGATCAAGGCCTTGGCCTACGATGAGCGGCTGTCGAGCCGCATCATCGGCAAGGTCGATCCCGAAGAGCTCATCGGCGAATACGTGCCGGACAAGGTTCTCGGCATACTCGCGGCGACCTGGCCCGAGCTCTTCGCGCCGGAGCCGGCCGCGGATACGCCCGCCGGAGGGCATCCTTCCGCGGCCGAGCCGCCGGCGCGGCCGCCGCAGCTCTGCCCGGGCTGCGGGCACCGCTCCGCCTTCCACGCGATCAGGGAGGCTCTGGCCGGCGGCGACATCACCGTCGCCGACATCGGCTGCCACACGCTCGGCTATCTGGAGCCTTACAAGATGGGTCGGGTCCTGCTGTCCATGGGACACTCGACCTCGACGGCCTCTGGGCTCGCCCTCTTCAACGACGAGCGGAAGGTGCTCTGCTTCATCGGCGACTCGACCTTCTTCCACGCCGGGCTTCCGGGCATCGTCAACGCCGTATTCAATTCGCACAACGTGACTCTCGTGGTCATGGAAAACGGCACGACGGCCATGACCGGCCATCAGGACCACCCCGGCGTGGGGCGCAACTTCAACGGCGACACCGTCAAGATCGGCGTGCGCGCCGCCCTCGAAGGCCTGGGCGTGGCGAATATCCGCGAGGTCGATGCCTACCAGCAGGCCAAGCTGAAGCAGATGGTGAAGGAGGCGGTCTCGGAAAAGGGATTCAAGGTCATCATCGCAAGGCATCCCTGCATGCTCAAGCTCACGCGCGAAGCGCGCCGCCGGCCCGGCTGGACGGCGCGTTTCGTGCGCGTCGACCCGCAGGCCTGCACGGAGGCCCACGTCTGCGTGTCGAGCTTCGGCTGCCCGAGTTTCCAGCTCGTCGGCGGGCGCGCGGTCGTCGTCTCGAACGACCTTTGCATAGGGGACGGCTCGTGCCGACAGGTCTGTCCCTCGGGGGCCCTGACCGAGCCCTCGGCGGCCCTGTGATCCGGGGAGGAAGAATATGAGCGAAAGTTACGATATCTACATGACGGGCGTGGGCGGGCAGGGCATAGGCCTCCTCGCCGAGGCGCTCGCCCGTGCGGTGGACCGTGCCGGCCTGAGCGTGCGCGGCTGCGACACCCACGGGCTCGCGCAGCGCGGCGGCATTGTCTCGAGTCACCTGCGCATCGGGGCCTCGGCGCATTCCCCTCTCGTCTCTCCCGGACGGGCCGATCTCGTGATAGCCCTCGAGCGCCACGAGGCCCTTCGCGCCGCCCGCTCCTACCTAAGGCCCGGCGGAACCCTCGTGTGGTACGACGCCTCCTGGCAGCCCCTGGGCGTGCGGCTCGGCCTGGCCGCGGAGGTCGGGCGGGAAGAGGTCGAGGCCGAGTGCGTCTCGCGAGGAGCCGCGTCTCATCGCGTGCTGCGGGAGGACTTGGCCGATCCGCGGATGCAGAACACGGCCATCCTCGGCGAGCTCGCCGCGCGGGGCCTGCCGCCCGGCGTGCAGGCGGAGCACTTCCGTGCCGCGTTGGCCGATCTCATGGACGGCGCCGGCTTGGAGCGGAATCTGCGGATACTCGATCGCGCCGGGTCCCGGGTGGGATGAGTCGCGGAGGTACCGAGAGATTGAAAGATACGGAAGAGAGGCACGGAGGCACCGAGGGAAGGAGGGCGAGAGAAAGCCACAGAGGCACGGAGGGAGAATCGGAAGTCAGAGTAAAGAGATATTCTCGGATTCTTTCCCTTTGACTCTTTGTGTCCTTCTCCCCTTTCCCCCTCTCCTCTCGACTCTGTGCCTCCGTGGCTCCCATTCCTTCCTCTTATCTCATTAAGAAAGTGGGATGTGGAAGATAGCCACAGAGGCACGGAGGGGAAGCGAGGGAAGGAGGACGGAAGATAGCCACAGCGCCACAGGGAAGAAGAAAATGTTCTTGGTAAGAGCTTCCACCCGTCTCACTTCCCCATCCCTCACCCTCTCGACTCTGTGCCTCTGTGGTTTTATCTTGAAGGCCGCCTGAACGTCCGCAGCTCTATGGCCTCTTCACCGCCTCCCAGCCGCCGGAGCGCTCCGAGCGGAACAGGGCATCCATCGTGGCCATGTTGGCTATTCCGTCCTCGATCGGGGTGGGCGCTGGGCCTCCCGAGCGGACCGCCCGCGAGAAGGCCGCGAACATGGCCGCGTACTGGTCTACGGGTCCCGTTTCGACTTTGCGCGTTCCGAGCGAGGTCGTGACTTCCAACGCAACGGGCACGTCGGGGTATGCGTTGAAGGACAGCGGGAGACTGATGATGCCGCCGTCGCCGACGATGTCGACGCGCTGGATGGGGAAGGCCTGCGTCGCCACGGTGAAGCAGGCTCTCAGTCCCTGGCCGGCCTTTCCGAAGTCAAGGACGCCCGAAGACAAGATGTCGGTGCCGAAGCCCTCGTCGCGGTGGACCAGGGAGACGACGCGTTCGGGCTCGAGAGCCGCGACCCAGCGCGCCACCGAGACGGTGTAGCACCCGATGTCGTAGACGGCTCCTCCGCCCTTTTCCTTCTGGTTGCGGATGTTGGCGGGGTCCCTATTGTCGTAGGTGAAAGTCTCGTGAATCGTATGGATCCGGCCGATCTCCCCCGTGGCCAGGATCTCTTTCACCCTGACCCACTGGGGGTGGAAGCGATACATGAAGGCTTCCATCAGGAGGAGGCCGCGCTCCTTCGCGCGCTTGGCCATACCGGCGGCCTGCGTCGCGTCCAGGGCCATGGGTTTTTCGCACAGGACATGCTTGCCAGCGTCCAGGGCGCGCATGGCCCATTCGGCATGGAGATGGTTGGGCAGGGGAATGTACACCGCTTCGACCTTGGGATCGGCCAGCAGAGCCTCGTACGATGCGTACGAGCGTGCGATGCCGAAGCGGGCGGCTCCGGCCTTGGCCCTCTCTTCGTCCCGGCTGGCGATTGCCGCGATCGTGGCCTCGGGAAGTCGCGAGAGCGGCGCGTGAATGCGGAGAGCGTAATGCCCCGAAACGGAGAGAACGCCCCAGCGGACTGGTTCCATGTGATGCCTCCTGGGCTTTATCGTTGGTTGCCGTATGATACCCCATACGAGGCGACGGAATCGAGTACCGTCGATCTCCTGGTCGCAGCTATCGCGTCGCGGACTTGGCTCGCACCTTCGCCGCGAAGCGCTCTATGTCGATGATCGCGCGGACGTGAATACCCTCGCCGATCTTCTCTTTCTCGTCGAAGGCTTCCACATTGAAAGTGAGTAGTCTTCCGTCCATCTTGATCAGCGCTGCTCTGGCCGTGACGCGCGAGCCGACGGCGGTGGGCGCGAGATGTCTGATTTCGAGCGAAGCGCCGACGGTGGACGATCCCTCCGGAAGCAGCGCTGCGACCGCGGAATGGGCCGCTTCTTCCATATGGAGCACCATCATAGGCGTGGCGTAGACCGAGAGACCTCCGGAGCCGAAATGCCGGGCGGTGTGTTTCTCCTCGACGATGATAGTTCGCTCTCCGGTCAGTCCGGGCTTGAGTTCCGACATGGTATCCTCCCCGCATCGCGCGATGCACATCGGCTTCGTGCGATGGGCGTTTTGGAACGCGGCGCGAAACCGAGCGGTTCAGCCTAGCGGGAGAGCGGGGCCGAGGTCAACGAGGCGGAAGCCGCGGAGGGTCCGGTCTTGCCGGCTCGTGCCGACCATGCTATGGTCCGACATCATGGTCGATCTGGCCGCGCTGCAGAAGTATTCCCTTTTCGGCGGTATCCGGCCCGAAGATATCGAACGGATACGGCCCCTCCTCGAGGAGTTTACCTTCGAAGAGGGAACCGTGATCGTGAGCGAAGGCAAACCCAACGACCGGATCTACTTCATCGTCGAGGGGCGCGTTCTTGTCTCCAAAGGCGGCGTGCGGATAGTCGAGCACGGAGAAGGGGACACCTTCGGCGAGATGGAGCTCATCGACGTTATGCCTTCCGCGGCATCCGTCACCGCCCTCGAGCCGACCCTGGTCGCAACCATAAGCAACCGCGCCCTGCACGAGATCTACCGCACGAATGTCGGAACCTTCGCCCTCATCGTCATGAATCTGGCGAGAGAGCTCTCCCGGAATCTCAGGCGGATGAACGATCTCCTGATGCATCGGTGATCTCTCCGATTCATACGGAACACCGACCTCAATTGAACTGGAAAAACTCGAGCTGGTCGCCTTCCCTGCCGTGAAGGAAAATCATGCTGCCCGCGAGAAATCGTATGAGGTGCGGGACCGAAACCTGCGAAGCGTTCTGGCAGTAGGCGATGCCGATCTTGAATTTGAGATCCAGAGCCCGCGTTTCGAGCACGTCGCGGTCCAGCATGGCCATGAGCGCGGACATTTTTTTCACCGCGGTCGAACCGCTCGTCTCGGGAAAAAGGGCGGCGAAACGCTGGTCGGAATAGCGATAGCCCAGCACGAGCTCGCGGCCTGCCGATGCCATCTCGAAAAGCAGCCTGTCGACGAAGAGCTCTCCTCGATCGAGGTAGATGTCTTCCAACCCATCGAGTTCCATGAAGGCGAGGCTGAAAGGCTGCGCCTCGCCGATGATCCTCACGATCGCGGCGGCGAAGGCGCGTCTGTTGGGCAGCCTGGTGACGAAATCGGTCATCGCCTGATACTTCTCCCTGTCGAGCAGGGTGTGGAGTTTCCAGACGGTGGCCGTCACGAGCGCGAAAAAAATCGCCTTTTCCGCCACGCCCCAGATGAGCATCACCGCTCGAGGCAGGTCCACATGGGTCGGGAACGCGATATTCGACAGGACCCAGGTCACGATCGCCAGGAAGGCGGCCGCGCCGCCGTAGGCCAGGCCGCCGTACCACGAGGCGAGGACGAGGGGAATGAAGTAGAAGGCGATGAGCGATAAGTCCGAACCCGTGATCTGATCGAGGAGACCTATGGGCGGAATGAGCAGAAAGGAGAGCGCGAGGAGGACGTGTTTTCGGTTCATCCCTTCACTGTAAGCCCATCGCAGGGCGGCGCGCAACTTCGCCGCGCGCCGGCGTCCTCAGCCCCGGACGAGGGCGACCGCGAGAACGAACGCGGCCAACCCGAACCGGTACCAGGCGAAGACTTTCGTGGAATGCCGCTTCAGGAAGGCCATGAGAAACTTGATGCACAAGAAGCCCGCGACGGCCGCCGCCGCGAAGCCGATGGGAAATATGGCGAGCTCGGAGGAGGATATCCCGCCTCCCGCGTAGCTCTTGGAAAAGTCGTAGAGGCTCTTGAGTCCGGCACCCAGGATGATGGGTGCGGAGAGCAGGAAGGAGAATCGCGCGGCGGTTTCGCGCTCGAGGCCGAGCGCGAGTCCGGCCGTGATGGTGGAACCCGAACGCGATACGCCCGGGAATATGGCCAGGGCCTGCGCGAGCCCGATGATGATCGAATCCTTGAAAGAAAGCCTGTCGAAGCCCCGCTTGTGGCTCGCCAGCGAGTCTGCAAGCCACAGGAGGCCGCCCAGCAGGGCGACGACGACGGCCATGAGGATCATCGACAGCTGCGGTATCGGAACTACATGGAAGGACGTCTGAACCTTGTGTTCGAACAGAACGCCGATGATGCCCCCGGGGATGCAGGCAATGAAAAGGTACCAGGCCATTCGACGGTCCAGGTCGGTGCCGATTTTGCGCTCGCCGATGCTCCGAACCCAGGCCGACAGCAGCCGCCGGATGTCCGAGGCGAAGAACACGATGACCGCGAGAAGGGTGCCGAGATGGAGAGCCACATCGAAGGTGAGGCTGTCGATCGCTGGGTCGGTCCATTTGAAGAGCCAGGGAATGATGATGAGATGGGCGGAGCTGGAGATCGGAATGAACTCGGAAAGGCCCTGGAAAATGCCGAGGACGAGGGATTGGATGGCGAGCACATGCTTCTCCTTGCGGGCGATCTGAAACATATCGAAAAAGCGAACGGAAAAGAACGAATCCGAGCACAGAGCCGCCGCGACTCGGGAGAATAGTATTTTATGGTAGCTCTTTCAAAATGCATTCGCATTTTGAAAGAGCCTCGTATATTCGGAAATATCCGATTCGGCTCAGAGGTGCAGGAGATCGAGCATGCGGTACGTGACGAAGAGAGGCCAGATGAAGGCCTTGAGCAGACCCACCACCCCGCTCCAGAATCCCGCGGAGTGGCCGATAAAGTAGATTGCCGCGCCCACTATCGTCAGAAAATAGGCACCGCCCAGTCCCTTGGCGCCGCCGCCTCCCGTCGTCCCGTAGGTTCTACTGTCCGCCATGGCCGTCCTCCTCGGTATGGCTCCGATATTACGCTCCTCGCGCGCCCGGCGAAAGGGGCGCGGCGGGGCCCGGGAGCGGCCGGGGTCTCCGACCGGGGCGTCCCGGAACGACGTCAGAGGCGCAGCTCGGCCGAGCGGGCGTGAGCCTCGAGCCCCTCGAGGCGGGCGAAGTCGGCGGCGTCGGCGGCGATCGCGCGCGGATCTTCGAGCCGCAGATAGGTGCGCGCGCGCAGGAAATTGAGGACGGAGAGCCCCGCCGCGAAGCGCGCCGCCCCGCCGGTGGGCAGGCAGTGATTGGGGCCGGCGCCGTAGTCGCCGAGAACCTCGGCCGCCCCCGAGCCCAGAAAGACGGCTCCCGCGCCGGAAATGTTGCGTTCGTAGAATGCCGGATCGGCCGCCAGGATCTCGAGATGCTCCGGAGAAAAGCGGTCGGCCGCGGCGCAGGCCTCCTCGCGCGAGGAGGCGATGAAGGCCCAGCCGCCCTTCGCGAGCGAGGCACGCGCGACCGATGCGCTCGGCTCGGGCAGGGAGGCGAGCGCCGTCGCCAATTCCTCTTCCACCGCCTCCGCCAGTCCGGAGTCGAGGGCCACGAGAACGGCCCGGGCCGCCGGATCGTGCTCCGCCTGCGCGAGCATGTCGGCCGCGATCGTTTTGGGAGCCGCATCGGCGTCGGCGATCACGAGGAGTTCCGAGGGGCCGGCGGGAGCTTCGCTGCCCACCGTGCCGAAGAGGATGCGCTTCGCGGCGGCGACATAGCGGCCGCCCGGTCCCACGACGATGTCTCGCGCCTCGACGGGGCCGCAGCCGAAGGCCAGGGCGGCTATCGCCTGGGCTCCCCCCGCGGCGAGAAAGCCGTCGGCGCCCGCGAGGGCCGCGGCGGCCAGCGTGACGCCGGCCGGTCTCGGTCCGGCGCACCACACCGAACGGACGCCCGCGGCCCGGGCCGGCAGCACGGTCATGAGGGCGCTGGAGGCCAGAGGGTGGAGTCCGCCCGGAACATAGCACCCTGCGCGGTTCACCGGCAGGAAGCGGTGCCCGGCGACGCCGCCCTGCAGGGGCAGCTCGAGGTCCGAGAGACAGGCGCGCTGGGCCGCCGCGAAGGCCGAGATGCGGTCGCGGCTCCGCTCGAGGAGGCTGCGCTCTTCCCGGCCGAGAGCGCTCAGCGCGCGTTCCAGCGCGGCTCCGTCGAGAAAGAGCCTTCCGCCCGGCTCGAGCTCGCCGAGCCTCTCCGCCCAGCGGCGGAGCGCGGCCTCTCCCTCGTCTTCGACTTCGTCGATTATGGCGGCGGCCGTCCGCTCGGCCTCGCGGTCGCGCGAGCGCGAGGCCGAGGCGGGTATCTCGGCCAGCGAAAGACGCCTCAGTGCAAGCCGGTCCATGCGAGATCCTCTCCGTCCTGTTTGTAGGCGCTCTTGGCCGCCCCTCCGCGCCGCGTCACCTTGAGGGAGCGTCTGTCGAGCTCGGCTTCGACATCCGCGAGCCGACCGCCCATGGCGGCCACCTTGGTCAACGCGAAGTAGAAGAGATCGGCCGCCTCGGCCACCGCCTCGGCCGTGTTCTCGGCCCTCGCGAGCTCGGCCGCCTCCTCGCGCAGTTTGGAGGCGAGGAAGCCGGGATCGTCGAGGAGCTTCCGCGTATAGGAGCCCGGCGGCGCGTCGACCATGCGTCCCGCGATGGTGCGCTCCAGCCGTTCGAGGCCGGCCGCGTCGCCGAAGCAGCCGACGGTTCCGAGGTGGCAGAAGCCCGCTCCCGCCTGGCGGACGATGAAGCGGAGCGCGTCGCGGTCGCAGTCGACCTCGACCCGGACGAGTTCCTGTACGTTGCCCGATTCCTCGCCCTTCACCCAGAGGCCGCGGCTCCGGGAGCGGTAGACTCCCGATCCGGAATCGAGCGCCGACTGGAGGCTGCCCTGGTCGGAATAGACGAGGCCCAGGGCTCGGCCCGACTCGTCGCACACGATGGTGGGCCAAAGGCCGTCGGGTCTGTCCGATCGCAGCGGGGCCGAAAAGGCCGCGGCCAGGCCGATCTTGCCCGTGGCGATGGCGGTGCCGGCCTGCACGTCCGCGCCCAGGCGGTCGAGCTCGGCTATCTCCGAGGCGTCGGCCGCTCCGCCCGCGAACGTCACGCGAAGCCCCCCCGCGGCCGCGACGATGGTCCGCGCCCGATCAAGGTCGAGGCCTTCGAGCCGCCCCTCCCGCTCGATGAAGGTCGCGAGGAAGCCCCCGACATAGGGGGCGAGCTCGGACATGCGTTCCTCGATGCGCCGCCCGGTCCCCCTGGTCCAGCCTTCGACGAGAATCTCGCCGTCGCGCGTGTCGAGGGCGGCCACGAGCCGATCCCGCGGCAGGCCGTCCAGGAAGGCGGGATCGGCCATCGTGCCGATCATGATCCTGCGCGCCCCCGCATCGAGGAGGCGGAGCGCGTCTTCCCTGGTCCTGATGCCGCCTCCGACCCGCGAGGTCCAGGTTCGAACGATTTTTTCGACGATGCTCCGGTTGTCGCCGCGGCCCCTCGCGGCGTCGAGGTCGACGACGGCGATCTCGCCGACGCGCGACAGCCGCTCCGCCAGCGCGATGGGATCGCCGAGGTCGAGCGTCGGAAACGCGCCGCCGCGCAGCTGGACCGCGCGGCCTTCCTGTATGTCGATGCTCGGTATGATCATAATCTCACTCCTATGTTCCTCTCTTCGAGGTATCGTTTCACTCCGTCTATCCGCAGCTCGCCGCGGTGGAAGGCGCCGGCCGCGAGCACGGCCCGGGCGCCGGAGACGGCGGCCTCGGCGAAGTGCACGAGGCCCTCGCCGCCGCCCGCCGCCCCGCCCGAGGCGATCACCGGCAGTCCGCTCGAGCGCGCGACCGCGGCGATCAATTCGAGATCGAAGCCTTCGCCGGTGCCGTCCCTGTCGATCGAGGTGAGGAGTATCTCGCCGGCTCCCCTGTGGGCGCCCTCGGCCGCCCACGCGGCCGGCTCCAGTTCGGTCGCCCGCCGCCCCGCCTCGACCACTACACGCCACTTCCGACTCTCCGGACCCGTGCCTTGAACGGAAGACTCGACGGCGTCTATGGCCAACACGACGCACTGGGTGCCGAAGCGCGCGGCCAGCCTGTCGATGAGGTCCGGATCGGCCACGGCCGCACTGTTGATCGACACGCGGTCGGCTCCGGCCTCGATGACCGCCGCTGCGTCCTCGTCGCTCCTTATCCCCCCGCCCATGACGATGGGTATGCCCAATCGAGCCCGGACGCGTTTGAGCACCTCGAGAGAGGCGGCCCTGCCCTCGATCGTCGCGGTGATGTCGAGTATCGCGAGTTCGTCGGCTCCTTCCTCTTCGTAGCGCGCGGCCAGCTCCACCGGATCGCCGGCGTCCGCGAGAGCCTCGAAGCGTCTGCCCTTGACGACCCTGCCGTTCTTGAGGTCGAGGCAGGGCACGATGCGCAGCGCCGTCGCTCCGGCTGCTGCCGTCCCGCGCCGGGGCGATACCGTATCGGGCGTCCCGGCCTCGCCGCGCGAGCCATGCTCGCTACGGTCCAGCCAGCGGCGATAGAGCGCGAGCCCCCAGGGTCCCGACAGCTCGGGATGGAACTGGCACAGCAGAAGACTCGCGTTGTGCTCCATGGCTCCCTGCAGCGCCGCGACGAAGCCTTCGCCGTAGAAGGCGGTCCAGGCGCGGAAACCCGGCGGGGCCGATCCGAGGCGGTAGCTGTTCGCGAAGTAGGCCCAACCGGGCTCGACGAGGCTTGGTCCGGCCCCGTCGTCAGGCGCGCCCCCCGCCGCTCGGGTCGCGGCGCTCACGAAGTTCCAGCCGAGCTGCGGAAGCGGAAGCTCGACGGCGAATCGACGCACCGCGGCCGGCACGAGGCCCAGTCCTTCGATGCCCGGGCTCTCCTCGCTGCCTTCGCAGAAAAGCTGCATGCCGAGACAGATGCCCAGGGTCGGCAGCTTCGCGGCGACGCGGTCCTTGAATGCCCGGTCGAGTCCCGAGGCCGCGAGCCGCTCCATCGCCGGACCGAAGGCGCCGACGCCGGGAAGCACGGCGAAGGGGGCCGCGCGGATGTCCGCGGGCGAGGTCGTGAGAAAGGCCTCGGCGCCCGTGCGCCCAAGAGCCGCGAGCACCGACGCGACGTTCGCGACGCCCGTGGCGGCGACGGCGATCCGGGGTCGCGCTTCGAGTCCGACCTTGGCCACGCCGTTCATCATCGCCCCTCCTTCGCCGCCCGTCCACCGGCGGCCTCCTCCGGAGCGCCGCCGGCGCGGCGGCCCGGCATGCGGTCGCGGATTCGCTCGCTCGCCTCGGCAAAGGCCGAAGGCTCGATCGATTCGAGCGCGACTGATCCCTTCGTGCTGCGTTCCCCCCGGAACTCGCCCCGGCGCGCCGCGACTGCTTCAGGCCTCGCGCAGGCGGCCTTCAGAGCCAGAGCGGTCGCCTTGAATGCGGCTTCGGCCCGATGATGCGAGTTCGTTCCGCGCTCCACGTCCACGTGGAGCGTCATGCGGGCCGAATACGCGAGGCTCGACAGAAAGTGTTCCGCGTTCTCGCCCCTCATGGCGCCGAGGCTCGCCGCGCCGAGACCCAGATCGATAGCCGCGTAGGGCCGGCCGGACAGGTCGACCACGGCCCGCGCGAGGGACTCGTCGAGAACCGCGCAGGCCCAGCCGAAACGCGCGGGCGCGTCGCCCGAAGAGAGGGCCCGCGAAAGCGCCTCGCCCAGCAGAATCGCGCTGTCCTCGACGCTGTGGTGATCGTCCACCTCCAGATCGCCCCGGCATACGAGGTCGAGACTCCAGCCCGCGTGGAAGGCCAGGCTCGAGACGAGGTGGTCGAGGAAACCGATGCCCGTGTCCACGCGCACGAGCTCGGCCCTGTCGCCTCCGCTTTCACCTCCGTCGAGATCGAGGAGGAGAAGCGCGACGGTCTCGCGGGTCGATCGTCGCAGCGCCGCCCGTCGCCGACTCCGGATCGCTTCCGGCTCGGGATCGGCGCCCAGGCCCGGCCGGTTCCGGTCTTCGCTCATATGTACTCCTTGACGCTCCGCAGAGCGTCGGCCAGTCGGCCGAACTCCCCGGCATCGCCCGGGCAGGTTATGCGGACGAGTCCGTTCCGCTCCGGCCTGCCCGGCCAGGTCCGGATCAGCACTCCCTGCTTTGCCAGGGCCGCCGCCAGGCCGACGCTGTCCCTCACCCAGGCGCCCGCGAAATTGGCCTCGCTCGGCCAGGTCCTCGCGCCGAGCTCGTCGAGGAGGGCCCTCAAGGAATCCCTCTCCTCGCGGATTCTCGCCACGCGCTCCTCGAGCGAGCGGTCGCCCTTCAAGGCGGCCATTGCCGCCGCGAGACTGGTGCTGGCCGCGGGGTAGGGCGGCCCCGCCTTCTTGATGCGCAGGACCATGTCGCTCGAGGTCACCGCCCATCCCACGCGAAGTCCCGCCAAGCCGTAGGCCTTGGAAAAACTGCCCAGGACCGTGCAGCCCTCCAGCTCGAGGGCCCTCTTATACACCTCTTGATCGCTGGCGAAGTGGGAGTAAGTCGCGTCGAAAAGGAGGGGCGCTCCGGCGGAGGCGACGAGCAGCAGGTCGTCCACGCCGAGCACTCCGCCGCCCGGATTGTCCGGCGATGCGAAGGCCACGAAGGCGGGCTCGAGCTCGCGCGCCGCCCGGGCCAGTTCCTCGGCGGGGAAAGGCGCTTCGGGAGGGCGGGGCACCGAGACATAGGAGCCGCCGGCGCGCTGCGCCGAGTCGGCGTAGGACTCGAAGGCCGGATCGGTGCCGAGCACCTTGGATCCGGGGCTCACGAGGACTCGCGCGTAGCGTTCTATGATGTCGTCGCCTCCAGCCGACACCACGACGCGCGTGGCGTCCACCCCGTGGTAGTCGGCCAGCGCGGCCTCGAGGGGTCGCGGATCGGGATAGCGGCGCGCCGCTTCGATGTCGAGGAAGGCGGCATAGGCGGCCGGGGCCGGATCGGGCCGACCCTCGTTCGCGTCGAGCTTCAGTATGTCGGGCATGCCTGAGCCTCAGGGGACGAGCTGCGCGAGCGCCGTCACGACGATGTCCTCGCCGCCGAGCCGCTTGATCTCGGGGATGAGCACCGGAAGGTCGGCGCGCGGCGCGGCGACCTTGACCGCGAAGGCCTTGCCCCCCTGAAGGGGGGACACCGTGGGCGCGCGAAGGCAGGGCAGGTATGCGGTGAGGCGCTCGAGATTGTCGGCGCCGACGTTTATCTCGAGCATCACCCTGCGTCTCGCCTCGAGCACCGCACGGAGCAGCAGAACGACGGTGTCTATGGCCTCGCGCCTGACCGGATCGGCCGCGGCCTCGCGCGAGGCGTACAGGCGCGTGGAGCTCGACATGATTTCGTCGATGACGACCAGGCCGTTGGCGCGCAGAGTCGATCCCGTCGCCGTGTTGTCGATGATCACATCGGCGTCCTCGGGCGGAAAGACTTCGGTCGCGCCGTAGGAACGCATGAACCGCGCCTTCGGGGCCCGCTCCGACATCCATGCATGAGCGATGTTTTCGTACTCCGAAGCCACGACGAGCCGCCTTCCGCCCGGACCCTGCGGATCGAGAAGTCCGTCGCGGAGGACCGAGGCCGGGGCCGCGGCGACCACATTCACCGGGTCGAGGCCCGTGTCGAGGAGTTCGACGAGGTCGGAATCCAGCTCGCGCGCCCAGTCGGCGCCCGCGAAACCCAGGTCGCGGCTTCCCACCGCGAGCATCTCGACGATGTTCTGCGGTTTCAGGATTTTCGTTTCGAAGGAGAGACCGGCGCCGCTGCCGGCGCGAGTTCCGACTGCGGGCCTGTAGCCGCGCTCGTCGACTCGAACCGCGAGCCCCGCGTCGCCCATGAGGCTGAAGACACCCTCTTCCATGCGGCCCTTGGGCAAACCCAGTTTGAGAATGGTCGGACGATCCTGCATCATGGACTCCTTTCGATACCGCGCAGGAATCGCCGCCCTCATGGACGGCGCCGTTCGGTTTCGGAAAGGACCCGCTCGGGGACCGTCTCCCAAAAAAAACCGGAGCGCCGACCACCAGGGCCGGCGCTCCCGTCGCGCTGCGCGATCTATCGCGCCTTCACGCCACGGCACCACACGGCCCATCGGTATGATGGCCGTGATGGCGATGGAGAAGACTGGCGTAACGTGCGCGCGAATCGACAATCATTGTAATTGGAATATTTATGCCGACGGGTGCGGATTGTCAAGTGCCGGAGCGGCAGACTGCGGGAAATCGAGCGGTCCGATTTCGATACCGACCCAGCTTCGAAATCGACTCAATATGAGGCTCTTTCAAAATGCGGATGCATTTTGAAAGAGCTACCATAAAATGCGGCATTTGCGCACGGTTTCATAGTGTCGGCCTTGGCCGACACTGGAGACCGGAGCAAATGCGAAGCCAATTTCAAAACCAACCGGGTTTTGAAATTGGCTCAATATGGCAAAATTAATAGTATAAAGCGCCTCCGAGCAGTAAATTCGACCGATCGAGACTTTGTGCTGTGGAGGTTACCATGAGGCGAACAGGTATGCGGACCTTGGTTTTCTCGCTGCTTATAGGCCTTTTCGCGGCCTTCGCGTGGGCTCAATCGTCGGACACGATTCTGGTCAAAACCGCGGCCGACGGAAGCAGCATCCTCACCGACGGTTCGGGCATGACCCTCTATGTTTTCACGAAGGATCCCGGCGGAAAGAGCGTCTGCAACGGCAACTGCGCGAAAGCCTGGCCCCCGTTCTTCGCATCGACGATATCCGTCTCCGCGCCCCTGCGCGCCGAGGATTTCGGCGCGATCACCAGGGACGACGGCTCCCGGCAGAGCACCTTCCGCGGTTGGCCGCTCTACTACTGGTTCAGAGACAAAAAACCGGGCGATATGACCGGGCAGGGCGTCGGAAAGGTCTGGTACGTCATAGATCCCGCGAAGCTGGAGGCCAAGAGCGCCATGTGATCGGAGAGCCTCGGTCAGGGGCTCTTCGAAATGTAGCGCTCGAGCTGACCTATTTCGAAAGCCTGCTGGGAAATGACCGACTCCTGCATTCTGAGGAGCGCCTTGACCACATCTCCGATGGACACGACTCCGACGGGCTTCTCTCTCTCGAGGACGGGCAGGTGTCGGACGCGCTTCTCCGTCATGAGTGCCATGCACTCCGATATCGTCGTGTCGGGCTGGACGTAGAGAACGTGCCTGGTCATGATTTCCTTCACCTTCGTGGTCTCGCCCGAACGACCCTTTATGATGATCTTGCGCGCGAAGTCCCGCTCCGAAAAGATGCCCGCGACCTCGCTCTTCTCGTCGATGACGAGAACCGCCCCCACGTTCCTGTCCGCCATCACTTCGAGGGCCTCGTACAAAGTGGCGTCGGGGCCGACGCCGATGACCTCGCTCCCCTTGCCGGCGAGGATGTCCTTCACGGTTTCCACGACATGCCTCCTTCGCGACCATCCTTGTTTTGAATGCTAATTCGTTTTCGGTGCGCCAGCAAGGCCGGCGCCGAGGAATCGATCGAGCCCCGTCCGTGATGGCATTGCGCGTGGCCGGCATTCGACTAGAATTGAAGGTGCCGGTGGTGCGCGAGCGACAGGCCCGCGCGGGGCATCCATCGACGAGGAGGGGTCCCGTGAAGAAGACATCGCTCATGGTGCGGATATCGGTATTGGTGAGCGTCCTCGTCGCGGTGCTGATCGGCGCCGTGCTCGCCGTCATCGGCATCGCCTTGAAAGCCGATGTCGAATCCCTGTTGTCCACGGAGAACATCCAGATCGCGCGGGCCCGTGCGGGGCAGATCGACCAGCTCATCGAAACGCATTATCGGGAACTCTCCGTTCTATCTTTGGAAGACGTCATAACCAAGGGAACTCCCGCCGCGGCCGAGGCCGCGATACGGGATATCAACGGCAAGGTGAGCCCCGATATCAACATCGTCCTCCTCGGCTGGCCCGACGGCAGGGCGACGACTCCGCAGGGCGTCTATGTCGATATCAAACAGCGGCCGTATTTCCAGGCGATAATGAACCAGGGCAAGGACTTCGTGATCTCCGACGCCCTGATCTCGAAGGGCTCGGGCAAGCCGGCGCTGATCCTCGCCAAGGCGGTGAAGGGCCCCGACGGGAAGACCCGCGCGCTGGTCGGATTCGAAATGCAGCTCGCTGCCCTGAGTTCGATAGCCTCCTCGATCAAGGTGGGCGATACGGGCTACGGCTGGGTCATCGACGAACACGGCCTCGTGATCGCCGATCCGACCCCGAGTATGGTAATGAAGCTCGACACCCAGAACGCCGACGGGGAAGGCTACAAGGGGCTCGGCGCCCTGTCCAAACGCATGCTCGCCGAGCCGCAGGGCACGGGCGTCTATTCGAATCCGGACGGCTCCGCGATGGTGTGCTATTGGTCCCGCGTACAGAACAGCCCCGGCTGGACGCTCGCCCTCAGCCTCACGCGAAGAGAAGCCAACCGCACCCTCGACTCTCTCACCTCGCTCATCGCCGCCCTTCTGGGCATCGGTCTCATTCTCGCCATCCTCATTTCCATACTCTTGGCGCGCTCTATCTCAAGGCCCGTTAAGCTCGTCTCCTTCGCAATGGCGGAGTTCGCCAAAGGCGACCTCACCTTTTCTAGCGTGGACGGAGCCGCGCGCGACAGGGTCGTGGCTCGCGGAGACGAGCTCGGCGAGCTCGGTCGCTCCCTCCAATCTCTCCGGGAGAGCTTTCAGAAAGTCGTCGGAGGCATCAGGGCCTCGTCGAACGAGGTCTCTCGGGGCTCCCTCGAGCTTTCGACCAGCGCACAGGGGCTCTCCCAGGGCGCGAGCGAGCAGGCGGCGAGCATCGAGGAGCTGTCGGCCTCAGTCGAGGAATTGGCTTCCACGGTCAGGCAGAACGCCGACAACACGACGCAGGCGGACGCTCTCGCGCGCAGAGTCGCCCAGAGCGCCGAATCCTCCGGACGGTCGGTCGTGGAAACCGTGGTCAACATGAAGGAAATAGCGGGCAAGATCTCCATCATCGAAGAGATTGCCCGTCAGACCAATCTCCTGGCCCTCAACGCGGCCATCGAGGCGGCGCGGGCCGGCGAAGCCGGCAAGGGTTTCGCGGTCGTGGCCAGCGAGGTGCGGAAACTCGCCGAACGTTCGGCCAAGGCGGCCGGCGAGATAAACGAGCTCTCGCGTACGAGCGTCGCCGTGGCGGCCGAGGCGGGGAAACAGCTGGAAGTCCTGGTGCCCGACATCCGCAGGGCGGCCGAGCTCATACAGGAAATTGCGGCGGCCTCGACGGAACAATCCTTCGGGGCGGATCAGATCGCCAAGGGCGTCGGCCAGATGGACATGGTGGTGCAGCAGAACGCTTCGGTTTCGGAAGAGCTGGCCGGCACGGCCGAAGAGCTCACCGCTCAGGCCGAGCGTCTGAAAGGGGCCGTCGCGTTTTTCAAACTGGGCGACGAGGCTCCCTCGGCCGGAAAGTCCGCCGTCCCGACGACGAAGACGGTCGGGCCTCGGGCCTCGCCTTCGGCTTCGCCGGCGGCGGGCGCCGCGAAGCCGACGAGCCGCGCCATAACGGTCAAGCAGGCCGGCGTCGACGATTCCGATTTCGAGGAGTTCTGACGGATCGTCTCAGGCCCATTTTATCTTTCCGGCCGCCCGCGCCGTCACCAGAGTCTCCAGGAGGAGCGAGGCCCCTCCCGTGTTGCCGTCGGAGGCGGCCGGGGCGGCCTCGACCCTTTCGGAGGCGGCGGGCGACCCTTCCGCGTAGGCCGCCGAAATCTGCACCTCGTTGTCGTCGACGCTGATCGATATTTCGATTTCTTCGGCGCCGCGCGCCAGTGCGGATTTTTCCGCCAACTCTCGGGCCCTGACTTTTGCCCATTCGACCGCCTGCGAGTGCTCAGGGAAGTTCCTGTTTTCGGAAGACGAAAACACGAGGTATCCGGTAATTCCGGCGACGGAATATTGGGGCCTGACCAGGATCGTCTCTTCCGCCATCACGTTTCCGGTGATGGCGCCCACGGCGTTCGCGACCGGGGCGTTTTCGGGAACGACATAGGAGGCATCCAATGCCTCGGCCACGTCGGGCAGGAAAATATGGATCGGCGCGCCTATGCCGACCAGGGTCGCGCGCGTGGAAAATCTGCAGCTCATGAATCCGTCGCCGCCCGCCGCGCCGTTCATCGCGCCGCGTTTTTGCCTGAAACTTTTGACTAGGAGGCCGTCGAGCTGTTTGGATATGCCGCCCTTGAGGAGACTTTCGTCCTCGTTTTCCATGAGCGTTCTGACAATATTGAAATATAACTTTTCCTTTACGTTTTCGCCGACCATCCGGACGAGTCCGTCCACGGTCGCGCCGATCTGGCGCGCCATTATCGAGGCTCCGTAATACGCGGCGTCCTTGTTCCAGTCGGAGAAGTCTCCCGTGAGGTGCATGATGTCCGTGGGAGTCAGAGCGCAACGCATGACGATTCCGTGATGCTCCAGCCTTTTCGTTTTGATGTCGATGATCGAGGCCTCCGTCGCCTCGGCCAGTTCGGTTATGCTCAGGGGGCCGTCTTTGAGTGCCCGTGCTATATTCCGCTCTTCCTCGCCGTAAAAAGAGTCGTTCGATATGTCGCGTATCAGGTAGAAGAACTCGCATAGCGATATCTCGTCGCGCCGCTTGCGTTCATGGAGGGTCTCGATTTTTCCCAGAACCTGAGGCCAGCGACTCGCCGTCCACGACAGGGGCGCCGCCCTGACCGGGCCTATGACCAGGCTGTTTTCGGTAGTGTACCTGATTATGCTGTCCCCGCCGAGTCCGACGGTGTCGATGAGGATGGATTGTATGCCCGTTCGCCATTTGCCGATATTCGCGCCTTCCGATGCCAGTTTCGGAAGGCCGTCTTTCACGACGGCGATGTCGCTCGTAGTGCCGCCCATGTCGACGATGATGCAGTTTTTCTCTCCCGTCAGATGGAGCCCTCCGGCGACGCTTGCGGCGGGCCCGCAGAGCAGGGTTTCGACCGGCCTGCCTCGGGCGAATTCTTCCGACATCAGGCTTCCGTCTCCTCTGACGATCACGAGAGGAGTCTCGATGTCTTTCTTCTTGAGGCTGATCTTCACCGCGTTCAGGAAGTCGTTGATGATCGGAATGAGTTGAGCGTTCAGGAGAGCGCTGGCTGCCCGCTTGAGCGAATTGATCTCGCCGGTGAGCTCGTGGCCGCAGACGGTCTGCATGCCGGTCCAGTCGGAGATCAGTTTCTTCGCTTTTTTTTCGAAGCCGGGGTTCCGTATTCCCCATAGCTCGACGATGGCGAAGGCATCGATCTCATGTCTGCACTCGTCCACCCTTTTCTTCAGGTAGTCCCAGTCGGGTTCCTCTTTGATCTGGCCCTGCTGGTCGTGGCCTCCACCGAGAAATATGATGTCCTTCGTCGCGGGCAGACCGTACTCTCTGCCATAGCGCTCGGCTATCTCCTCGTCGCATCCGATCATCACCAGTCTGGCGCGGCTACCCTTGCCCTCGACGCAGGCGTTGGTCGCCAAAGTGGTCGAAAGGGATACGAGTTTCACCATGCCGAGAAGCTCGGCGGGAAGACCTTCGATGGCGCCGCTTATGCCCACCGTGAGGTCTTCCTTCACCGTCACCGACTTCGCCGCGGCGGCGACCGCTTCGTTCTTGAAATCGAAGATCACCGCGTCGGTATAGGTGCCTCCGGTGTCTATTCCCAATCCGTATCTCATGACTAGTCCTCTGGATGTGAGCTCTAGCGACCAAAAATATCGAGCAAGGCCTCGCGCATCAACTTGGGGTCGGCATCGATGCCGGTCCAGTACTTTATGCCGATGACTCCTTGGTTGACGAGCATCTCGAGGCCATCGATCATCGCGCACCCGCGACTTTCCGCTACGCGCACGAGCCGAGTCCTCGGCGGATTGGGGATGACGTCGGCCACGACCATGCCGGGACGGAGGCTCTCGACGTCGATATCGAGCCGGGCTTCGATGTCCGGAAAGAGGCCTATCGACGTGGCGTTGATGACGACGTCGGTGCCCTCGGGGACGCGGAAGGTCGTCTTCCAGGGCACGAAGTCGACGGAGAGGCCGACGCGGCTCTGGAGCAGGCTCGAGAGCTCCCGCCCGCGCTTTTCGTCGCGGTTGACCAGGGTGAGGTGCGAGGCTCCGGCCAGACCGACCTCGACGCCGATGGCCCGCGCGGCGCCGCCCGAGCCGAACATGACGACCCGCTTCCTCGCGGGATCGAGGCGGGACTCCAGAGCCTTGAGGAAGCCCTTGCCGTCGGTATTCTCGCCGATGAGCTCTTTCCCCCTGCGCACGACGCAGTTCACCGCACCCATGAGCTCGGCCGACTTGCCGAGCCCGTCGAGGTACGGGATGACGGCGACTTTGTGGGGGATCGTGCAGTTGAATCCGGCGAATCCCATCGCCCGCGCACCCCGCACCGCCTCCGCGAGATCGGCGGGGTCCACTTCGATGGTGAGATAGCGCCAATCGAGCCCGAGACGGCGGAAGGCCGCCTCGACCATGGGCTGGGTCGGATTCTCGGCCACCGGCTTGCCGAAGACGGCGACGAGCTCCTGCTTGAAGTTAGGCGATCCCCTCTCATTCTGCTTCATGTCGAGCCCTTTCCCGCCCGTCGCCGGACGGCGTAGCGCGGCGTCCATGCATCCGTTCGCTATTCGCTGTGATTATCATAGGGCATCGCGTGGAGGGTCTTCGGCGGGCGCGGCGAGCGATGTCTGAGCGTGATGATACCCCGCGCTGCAAATTCCGACAAGGTCGCCGGGCGAGGGATCCTTCCATCGGCGACAGCCGCCGATGGGATCGACGTTAGACGCCCGGCTGGATGCGTCGGGTGAGCGAGGACCAGTTCCATATCGGGCCGCCCCGGCGGCATGACCGTCAGCCAGCGCATGCCGTTGTCCATGCAGATCTCGGTGACCGAAGCATCGCCGTTCGCGAGCAGTTCCTTCGCCCGCTCGATCCTCATACGGGTCAGATAGCGGTGCGGTGTCTCGAAGAATGCGGCGCTGGAGCCGCTCACTCCGCATGGCTTCAATATCGCCCAATATCCTTAGGCGGCCAAGCGCCTGGAACCCGACGTGCATGCCGGCGAAGCGATCGCTATCCGGCGGAACGGGAGCGCCCTCCACGGGCGTGTAGTCCCGAAAAGCCGGGAAACTACAGGCTGAATCCCCGGTACCGCATATATAGGAAGAGCGCGGCGGTCATGAGGGCGTGACCGTAGTCCTCCGCGCCTACCATATCGATGGCCTCCCGCTCGGGCACGAGGCTGACCTCGATCTCCTCGTGCTCGTCGAGATTCTGCTCCCGGACGAAGCGGCAGCCCTCCGCCACGAAGGCGTGGAAGGTGTTGGTCATGAAGGCCGGATTGGGGGAGAGGAGGCCGAGGGGGACGATGAACTCGGCCTTGTAGCCGGTCTCCTCGGTCAGTTCGCGATCGACGGCCAGGGCGGGGTCCTCGCCCTTCTCGACCGTGCCGCCCGGAAACTCCAGGCAGAGCCTTCCTGTGCCGTGGCGATACTGGCGGATCATGACGATCATTCGCCCCGCGGCCGTGTCGACCACGGGGATTACGCCGGCCCAGTCGAGCGAATTGAGGAGATAGAAAGTGCCTCGCTTGCCGTCCTCCGACTCGCGGTCGCTCGACGATACGTTGAATATTCTGTAGTCCGCCATGGCGCGCGCGGCCACTTCCTTCCAGCATCCGGCTTTGCCCATGGGCCGATCTTAGCGTATCGGTGGGGGTCCTGCCATAACCGGTGGGGGGTCCTGTCATCGTAGAAAGAGGCCTCGGCAAGCTCGGTCCCTTTCCACGATGCCACCCCCGTCCACCGCTTTTGACACGACTCCCACCGGATGGCGGGTGTCGAATATGAGTGCTTCGGAATGTGCACCCCAATCCGGCATTTTTGAAACCAGCTATTGCCAAATGCCTCGATATGCGTCCCGGGGCACTTTTGGGAGAAGAGGCGACTGCGGTTAAGTCTGCGAGGCAGTCGCAATATCGCATAAAGGGAAAGGGCCGAATCTCGGTACTGACCCGGCAATAAAAAAGTTGACGCGAGCATCGAAAAATGACCGCCCGGCTAAGTCCTTTTTCGATGCGATGACAGCTTTTCAATTGCCGGGTCAGTAATATCGGCTCCTGTGAATATATTCGTGTTTTCCCGATCGTATAGAAATTGTCAGTTCCGGGAATTTCCCAAACAATCTGATGTAGGGTCTGCACGAGGCTTTTCCCAAGATTTGAGGGTGGAGGTCCTGCCATGGCTGGCGGCAGTCCCAATCATGGCAGGTGGGATGGGTGGCATCGGGAAAGGGGGCCGAGCCTGCCGAGGTCCCCTTTCCCGATGCCAGGACCCCCCACAGGCTATGACAGAACTGCCGCGGGATGGGCCGGCGCATCCCCTATGCCTAGGAGGCGGCGACTATCCGTTTGTGGCCTTCGACCATTTTCGACTTCATCATGCCCTTGAGGGCGAGTTTTGCGGCGGGGATGGCGAGGACCGGGCCGAGGAGTGCGCTCATCGCGCGCGCGAGGCGATGGCGGTGCGGGAAATCGTAGATGCCGTGCCGCTTATAGTAGCGGTGATCGGCGCGGAAGATCGTGCGCATGCCTCCGAATACGTCGTCGCGGAAAATTTTGAAGCCGGCGTAGCCGAGAAAACTTCGCGATCGGATGTAGCCCTTGGCCGCGTCGTCCGCGACGCGGGAGGCGAGCGCCTCGAGCGCTCCCGCGGTCGCGTCGTCGTCGGCCTCGTCCGTGACGATGCCGGCCGGATTGGCCTGCATCACGTCGGGGTAGGCCTCGAGCACCTGACGCAGGTTGGCGTTGCCGGCGAGCGGGCCGGATACGAGGAAGGCCATCTGCTTGCCGGCATAGGTCGGGATGTGGGTGTTGTAGAAGCTGCGATCGAAGTAGGTCTTCCAGAGCGAGGACAGCGCGCGGTCCCGCATCTCCCCGGCGAAGACGAGGATGTCCGCCGGCTTGATCTTCGTCTCGTAGAAATCGCGGAACCCGTCCTTGCCGGTCCAGGCGCACTCGTTGTCGAAACCGCAGTTGCAGCAGCCGAGGCAGCCACCCTTGATGTCGAGGTCGGCGAGCTGGAGGATCTCGAGCGGGCCTTCGCAGGAATCGGCGAAATAGCGGACCATGCCGTCCAGGCTCGAGCCCGGAACGAGTCGGTCCGCGAGGAGCAGCGTTTTCTTCGAGCCCAGACTCACTCTACCGGCAGGCTTGCCGCCCCGGAATGGCGCCGGCGTGGGAGGCAGGGGAGCGAAGCTCCGGGGCAGGACCCGCCGTTCGTCGACTGCGGCGAAAAAGCCTTCGAAGAACGCGGAAAGCCGGATGCGCTCCGACTCTTTTCTGAGATCGTCCATGTGCGCAGGGAAACCGTCGTAATGGGACATGCCGAGGTCCTCGGCCGCCGCGCGCAGGTAATTGAGCGCCGTATGGTCGAAAAAGTGGATGGAGGTGACGATGGCCGCGGAGTATTTTCCGCGGAAGGTCTCCTCGGCACCGCGTTCGTGGATGAGCTCGATGAAGCGCTTGAACTGCGCGGGCACGAGCAGGTGGTAGACGGGACTGCACCAGATCACGACATCGGCAGCGCGCACGAGATCCATCGCCTCGTCGAATTTCCTCCTGTCGCGTTCCAGGGCGCCGACCGAAAGACCGGCGTGGATATAACCGAATTCCCGGTCGGGGTGCCTCTTGGCTATGAAGCGGACCGACTGGAGGGTGACACTGTCTTCGCCTTTGGGGCTGCCGGAAAGAACCAGAATTTTCATGTTCGCTCCTTGTGTTTCTTTTTCGCGGGTTCGAAGGGAGTGCTCGAAAGCGCGGCGCCGAGGAACTCGAGCGCCCCGCTCAGGAAGGACTCGCGCTCGAGCGGAAACCCGCCCGGCTTGAAGGCATCTATCCGTTTGACCGTCTCGACCAGGCCGACCGAGAGGCTCATGACGAGGAGGGCCGTCGGGAAGGGGGCCAGGTCGGAACGCACCGAGCCGTCGCGGATACCATCCTCGATGGCGGACTGGAGAAACGAGAAATTGCGGTCGCCGGCCCGGGCGATACGGGACACGACCTCCGCCGGCGCCGCCGAGCTGTCCATGGAGCGGGCCCTCTGCATTATCGCGAACAGGGGACCGTGATCTCTCTGGAAGGCGAAGAAAGCCTCGCCGCAGGCCTTCGCGCGCGCCAGTCCGGTGCCCGCCCGGGCGAGGAATTCCTCGGTGAGGAGGTTGAGCAGCGTCTGCCCGCGAAACGTAAGCTCGGCGACGAGCGCCTCTTTGCTCGCGAAGTACTGGTATACCGTTCGCTTGGTGAACCCGGCCTCCGCGGCGACCGCGTCCATGCTCGTCCCTTCGATTCCCTGTACGGCGAACAGTTTTTCCGCCGCATCGAGCATGCGGTTTCGGCGCTGGTCCTGTTCTTCGATCTTCCGTTCGACGGAACCCATGAATGCTCCCGGGTATAGCGATAGTATACTTGTAATGTACAAAGTATACTTGCAGTATACTATCCGAGAATTAGGATGTCAAGAGTGGGTGCGCCTGTAGACACATTTGTAATGGAAGTTTTGTCGGCACCGATCCGGCCGCCGAGGTGATGCTACCCGGCTCGGCGGTCGAACGGACCAATGAGGGCTCAGGGTGCCTTGTCGGGCGGAGCGCTCCGTGAACCGGATGAAATCAGGGAAAAAAGCGAGGTCAGGGTCGACAGTGCCTCGGCGGCGGCGGCCCGACTCTCCACCGGGATTTTCAGCCAGGTTGCTCCGGTTTCAGGGTCGGTTTCCGAAAGGGCCTCGACGATAGCCTTGGCGCCGCCCGGGGCGGCGAGGCTCCGCGAAAGGTCCGCGAGGAAGGAGACGCCCCGCGCCACAAGCTCGCCAGGATCGGGCACGGTGTCTTTTCGAAGGTGGGAGCCTGGAGCCGGCGGAACGATATCGTTCGACGCGACTTCAACTGCATCGTCGTCGAGGATTTCCGCTTCGCTTCCGGCGAGCTCCTTGCTTTCTTTTTCCTCCTCGGCCCTCTCCGGTACGGGAGCCGGCGCCTTTTCGGAGTCGGTCGCGACGACGATCTCTTCGACGGCGTTCATGAATCGGCGGTGCTTGTCGTCGCCCATGAATATGGAATCGTCGCCGGAATCGAGGATGCCGCGCGCGAGGTCGGACTTGAACCCGATGAGATCGAGCATGCGACTTTCGATCGTATCGACCGAAATGAGGTTGATGATGGTCACGTTCCTCTTCTGACCGATCCGATGGATGCGTCCGATCCGCTGCTCGAGGACGGCCGGATTCCAGGGAAGGTCCAGGTTGACCAGGATGGACGCGGATTGGAGGTTGAGTCCGACGCTTCCGGCGTCGGTGGAAAGGAACACTCGGCATTCGGGCAGATTGTTGAAGGAATCGAAAAGTTCCTTGCGTTCGGCGCTCGGCACGCCGCCGTGCAGGGAGCGGTAACCGATGCCGCGCGCCTCGAGCTCCCTCGCGACCAGGCGCGTCATGCGTTCCCATTGGCTGAACACGACGACCTTCTGATCGGGATCGCCGAGGCTTTCCTCGAGGATGCCCATGAGCTCGCCTATCTTGGTGTCGTGCCGATGATCGTCGTCCTGGTCGAGTATGTAGGTGCTGTCGCAGACCATGCGCATCTCGTTGAGCAGGATGAGGAGCCTCTGACGCTCCTGTTCGGTCAGGAACCCCTTCCTGCGCCATCTATTCACGAGCAGCGAGGCGAGCTCGTTGAACTCGTCGTGGATGCCGCGCTGCTTTTCCGTCATGGAAACGAAAATGCGCTTGTCTATGCGTTCCGGGAGGTCGTCGAGGACCTCGCTCTTCCTGCGGCGGATAGTTATGTCCGCGAGAGCCGCCCCGATGTTGCCCAATCCCCGATATCCTATGAGCTTCCCGGTCTCGTCCTTGACCTGGTGATCGGCGAGGAAGCGCCAGAAGGGTCCGAGCTTGTACGGGTCGATGAACGATACGATCGAATAGAGCTCCTCGAGATTGTTCTCGAGAGGCGTGCCCGTGAGGACGAGAGCGAAGGGGGATTCGATCCGCTTGACTGTCTGGGCGATTCGCGTTTTCCAGTTCTTGATCCGCTGGGCCTCGTCGAGGATGACGAGATCCGGAGCCATCCGCGCGATGGCTTCGAGATCGTGAGCCAGCGCATGATATGAGACGATCTTGAAAAAGCCCTCCTCGCGGTACTGTTTGGCGCGAGTCTGGGGTTGGCCTTCGATGACGCGCGCGCTCGAGTCGGTGAATCTCGCGATCTCCGATCGCCACTGGTATTTCAGCGATGTCGGGCAGACGACGAGCACTCGCTCTATTCCCGCCGTGAGCCTGAGAAGCTCGGCGGTTCCGATCGCCTGTATGGTTTTGCCCAGCCCCATTTCATCGGCGATGAGCGAGCGGCCCGCCGCCGCGGCGAAGAGTATGCCGCGACGCTGGTAAGGGTAGAGCCGCGTCTTGAGAAGTCCCTCCGTCGATTCGGGGGCGACGAACTCCGTCTCGATGCGCCTCCTCCGCCTGTCCTCCTCGCGCCCGGCCAGGACAAAGGCGAGCGCATCATCGTAACAGCGGAATTCCTCGTCGATCGCGGCGGCGCGGGTCAAGAAAGTTTCGAAACGCGCCCTCGATTCGTCCTTGAGGACGAGATCCTCGTCGAAGTACTCCCGGCCGAGCGCCGTGAAGGCATCGACGTTCTCGGTCCCGACCCGCAGGCGCACGCGGCGCGTCTCGTCGTAGTGGAGATACACGGAAGAATACGGCGGCAGGTATCCTTCCCTGAAAGCCTTCTTCGCCCCCCGTTTGCGCGATACGGTCGCGATCACGGCCTCGATGTGCTTGCAGGTCCCCAGGCGATTGGTCCTGAAATCGAGGCAATCGCAGTAATTGAGCCCGCCTTCGCCGTCTCGGCCGCCGTTTCGGAGCGCGACCTTGTAGCTTCTCCCCGATGCGGGATTATGCACGGAATAGTCGCCGAAAATCGGATGAATCCCATCCAGTCTCCGTATCTCGAAGGATTGCGGCGGAACGTACTGCTTCCTCAGTGCCTTCTGCCAGGCTTCGAAGCCGAGCGAATCGGGCTTGCGCTGGTAGGGAACGGCCTCACTTTTCACGGCCGCTTTCGATTTCTTCCCGGCGGGACGGCTACTTCCGGCAGGTCCGGCGGACGATGATCGAGTGCTCATGGTGCGGGCATTATCCGTCAAGGATGGTGTTTCGTCAAAGGTCTGGAGAAGATCGAAGGTCGGTCTCTCCGGATCGCCGGGCAGGGACATCAAGTCAGGATTCGTCGATGGTGTACTATCTCAACCGGGGGGAGCGACGAGCCTAGCTTCCATCTCCCGCAAAAAGTCATCGATCCATTCCTTGGCCTGTGGTCCGCGAAAGCGGATGGAACTATCAAAACGATGGTAGCGGTCGGCTTCACTTCGTCGAGCGCTGAGCCAGTTAAAGCTCCCAAGAACGACCGTGCTGTCGTCTACAAGAAGATTCTTGTTATGGATATTCCGGGTCCAGCGAAGGTCGGCCCCAGCCTCCTTGAGGAGATCCGAAGCCTCCCTGGCCGTGGCTTTCAGGGGATTCATCTCGCCCCGCCCATTCTCAGTATTCAGGGTTCGATCCGTATAGACCTGAACGACGAAACCCTTTTCGGTGGCCTTTGCGATTTTTGCAGGCAGGCAGTCGGACTTTAGGGCATCCGCAGTAATCCAAGGAGAGACGATTACCAGGCGTTGTTTGGCCTCCTCAAAGCTGGCGGCGAGTGCGGCGCGATGTCCATCGAGGCTGGCTATGCGTTCCGCTTGAACCAATAGCTGTCCATTTCCACTCATTGGTTTCGGCAGGCCATACCCTTCCAAGGCCCGCCCGGAGGATATGAAGAGGTAGTGCGCCAGAAGCGCTGAGGGTAGTTTGGAACCACTCCTTTCTTGGAATATTTCCATGTCGCCGAAAACCAGGAAGCTGTCCTTGGCGCGGGATACAGCAACGTTGAGCATGTGTGGGCCACGGTCGAAAAAGAAGGGACGCTGGTCTAGGTGTGTGCAGGTGGGAGAGAAGATCACGAGCGGCCGCTCGGCGCCCTGAAGCGCGTGGACCGTTCCCACCGTAATTTCAGGGAGATTGCGAGCGCGAAGCTCCTTTTGCACAAGTTCCTTTTGGTACGCGAATGGAGCGACTACGGCAAGGGCGTTCTCCAGTTCACCGGACCCGTGCAACGATTCCAGCTCTGCACGGTGATCCTGTATCCATTGGGCAATTGCGGCGGCCTCCAAAGGATTGCCCAGGCTCTTGCCGTTATTTTTTTCCGTCCAGCCGGGCACATGGGCATAGCCCCAAATCGGGAAAAGGCCTGGTTCTTTGGGGTCCTCCCGCATGGGTTCCAGATGGCCATCGTAAGCTAGATCGTTGCAATAATCGATGAGACTGCGAAGGCAACGACGGTGCTCCGAAAGGAACATCCCGCGCATGTCAGGTAATTTTCGGAAAGGCGAAGCCATTTGAGCGACACACATCAGATTACCCTCGGAAGCTCTGAAGGCTTTCGGGAACTTCTCAACATCGAATCCGGCGTCGGCAATATTCCCCTGATCCACTGAACTTGGGATGTTCCACACCGGTTCGATCTGAAGAGTATCACCGACGACTATCGCGTTCTTCGCGAAGGCAAATGTGACTCCCCCAATTTCCGGTGACACTTGGCCTGCTTCGTCAATTATGAGAAGGTCCAGAGCTTGCCAAAGAAAACTCGCGGGGCGAAAATACGATAGAACCGTTGGTACACGGAATAGTGTCGCAACAGAGCACGGGGCGAGCATCGCGAGTCGTCGCAAGAAAGACAATCGTTCTTCCGATGTGCCGTTTCGGCGGAAGTCCGGCTTGCCGAGCAGATCTTGTTCGCGGGCAAGAAGCCAACGGGCTTCCCAATAGTGGATGGCAAGATAAAAAGCCCGGCTGCGTACTATCGTATCCAAAGATTCTTGATCGGCCGAAATGGAAGCGAGCGGAAGACCCAAGTCTTTCTTCAAAGCTTGAAACGATGCGAGGGCTTCCTGTCTTTCTATTTCCTCAGCCTCAAGCCCATTAAGAGTCATGAACGCATGCTGTTTCTTGACTTTGCTATCCTCCAGTTGCGCATGAAGCTGTGCGTCGATATCAGAAATGCGGGCATTCTCCATTGATGCCCAATTGTTCAAAGTTGCGAAGCTGCGGCTTCGCAAATCCATTTGAGCTTTCACGATCGGCAAGAAGGAAAACACAGCCATCCACCAGGGTGTCTGTGACTGGAACTCTACCCAACTTTGCAGCCGTTCCCGGCTGCTTGTCTCTTTGGCTTCACATTCCTGAAGAGTTGAACGAAGGGCCTCGATTCTGGGCTGGAGATCCAGCGCTTGAGCATTGCGCGCGGCCAGGTAGACAGAGGGCATGGAACGAAGTTTGTCAACGGTTGAGCGCAAATAGCTGTGAAGCCCATTCGCCGCATCCCGAAGACTGCTTGGCTGATAGTCAAGATTGTTTTTGAAAGACTTTAGAAAGTGATCTTTTGCCTTCTTGAAAAAATCGAGAGTCTGGAGCGTCGCAGGGAAATCATCCATTCCTGAGGAAGAAACAAACTGAAATCCCCTCTTCGCTGCTTCCTGTTCTTTCAGACCGGAAGGCCAATAGAGGCCATAACTGTCGACCATGGGCAGCCACCGTGAGGCGAAGAGGTCTGAGGGACTACTCTTGAATGAATCAATGATATTGGTGACAGCCTGATTGTTTGTGCTTGCCGCCAGGATGAGGGGCGGATGCTCTCCTGCAAGCGCGTGACGAACAACGAGGCAGGCGATGACACTCTGCAAGAGCGTGGTTTTCCCTGTGCCGGGGGGGCCGTTTACCGCGAGCGCTTTACCCGGCTCGAGGCTGAAGAAATGGACAAGGCTTTCTCGTTGAGAGCGGCTCAAGGAAAACTCCCCTGACATTTGCCCCAGGTGCCTGGATGTCGCCATTAGGAAATCGTCATCTTTCAAGAGAGGGCGTTCTTTGGCGGATTCGAGCTCGATCAAACTGGACAGCAAGGCCGGAACGGAGCCTGACTCGATTATTCGGTCGTAGCAACGAAGCAGCGCATCCCCTGGTCTGATCAGCGGTTCTGACAGCGCAACGAGATATGCCTGAGGATCGGACCCATCACGACTTTTCTGCATTTCATAGCCGTCGATCTCGAAATCAAGCATCCGCCGACCAGTCACTGATTGGAACAGGTCTTCGCACCAAGCCCACAGATCCTTCCATTCGCGGACAGAACGGAATGGCTTGCTGCTTAGGAATGCATCGTAGTCCGCGATATCTCCAAGGCTTGGCAAGTCAGTCTGTCCCTCGACGGGTTCGAGATGGACTCTCGGAAACCAGGGCTCATTCCCTTCTTGCGGTAACAGCTTCCCATCCTGGCCTACGCCGACGGGGATCCAGAGAGGAACAACGGCTCTGCCCTTGCGAGGCTCCCCGTGGACGACGACAGGCACAAAAACAAGGGGGACGAGCAGAGCGCCATGTCTGAGCTCCTTCAACGCTGGCGGTAAGTTTTTCGGGGCTTCTGGAATTCGAGTGGAAGTATTGGGTAGAATGCGGTTATGAGTAGCGAATCCTTGGAAGAGTTTTATAGCCACATTCTTGGCATTGAGTGGCCCTGGGAAGTGCAGGAGATCATCCGCGATGGCACCACGCGCGAGGTGCGAGTCATCGTTGCGTACGCCGAGGGGGAAGACGCCTTCTGTGCGAAGTGCGGCAAGGTGGCGGCGATTCATGACCGCAAGGCACGGAAATGGCGTCATCTGGATTCCTGCAACCACAAGACGATCATCGAATCGGAGATTCCGCGCGTCAGATGCGAAGAGCACGGAGTGCTTCAAGTCAAGGTTCCATGGGCTGAAAAGAACAGCCGCTTCACCATGGAGCTGGAGCGGCACGTATGTCGCTGGCTGCAGATGGCTTCGATCAGCGAAGTCGGCTCCATGTTCGACCTGAGCTGGGACGAAGTTGCCGGCATCCAGGAACGAGCGGTGCGCCGAGGGCTTGAGAAGCGGAAGAAATCGTCACCACGGGAGATCGGGGTTGACGAGACGTCGTTTCAGAAGCGTCACGAGTACGTGACGGTTATCCTCGACAAGGACGAGAACACCGTTTTGGATGTTCTCCAGGACCGGAAGGCAGGAACTCTGGGCGCGTGGTTTAGAACGCAGGAAACGGCCGATTTGAAGGCCTTGGAAAGCATTTCGATAGACATGTGGGATCCGTACATCAAGGCGGTGAGAGAAAGTTTCGAGAACTGGGAATTCCTGATTGCGTTCGATCGTTACCATGTGGCCCAGCACCTGAACAAGGCGGTGGACAAGGTCCGGGCACAGGAACATCGGGAGCTCAGCAAAGCAGGCGAGCCGAGCGTGCTTGGCGGCACCAAGTTCGACTGGCTGAGGACATCAGCCAGAACGGACAACCGGACGGGAAACCGTCCGGCATTCATGCTGTTGTCACGCTTGAACCTGAGGACGGCCAGAGCGTGGAGAATCAAAGAAGCGGCGACGCTCCTATGGGACTATAGGTATCTGGGTGTTGCCGAGAAGCGCTGGAAGGAGCTTTTGTCCTGGATCAGCCGGAGCAAGCTCGAGCCGATGGTCAAGGCTGGAAGGATGATCCGGAAGTACTTCTGGGGAATCCTGAATGCGATACGCATGAAAACCAGCAACGCGATGCTCGAGTCCGTGAACTCAGGTATCCAGAAGATCAAGCGGATGGCTTGTGGTTTCAGGAACAGAGAACGCTTCCGCATGGCAATCCTATTTCACTTCGGTGGCCTGGATATGGGATTTTAATATTACACCCGAAATCCGGAAGCGCCAGTTTTTCTGAATGTATTCCAGATTGAGTTTCCCTTGCCGGAACGCTGACTGGAAGATAGGGACAACCGATCTCTCTTTGCAGAGATCTTCCCATATTCTGCCTACGCGGGGTGCATCGGCGAGACTGTTTCGCCAATAACTAAGAACGGAAGTTGCTCGTGTCATGGTGTGCATCCCGGTACTGAAGATATGGAACGATACCATTCGGAGGGGGGAGGCGCCAAGTCTCTGTCGGAATCTCCCGGATGGCGCTTCTCTGGCTTCCCGGCGCCAAGCGATTGATACTTCACTTGACATGGACCGCCATTGTGGAGATCCAGAGAAATGATACCTATCCGCCCATGCAAAGGAACGCAAGGGACCTCGGTGAGGATGTCACCGATTTCCAGATACTCAGCCTGCTCACCTTCGAAGGTCGGATGACGGTGGGGCATCTGGCCGAGCTCACCCGGCAGACGACGGCTTCGACCACGGCAGTAATCGATCGCATGGGAAAGTGGAGCTATGTACAAGCAAGCCCGCGATGAGGAAGATCGGCGCAAGGTATTCGTGGAGCCTCTATGGAGAAATCACAAGTACATGGAGTCTCAGATCCCGAGCACCTGCTCGACCAGCACGACCGTCATGCGTCCGGTAACCCATTCGCGCTCGATGATCAGGAGCTTGCCGACGAAGCTGTCGATTCCCATGCTCGCGCGAATCTGGGCCGATTCCCAGGGAAGGATGTAGTCGCGGATCCTGGATAAGGCGGAGTTCAGGTCGGGAACGATCTATTGTCCGCCGACGACCAGGATGACTTTGCCGGCCCCCGAGGCGTATGGTCCCAGCTGGCTCGCCGTAGCCGAAGCTGCCGCCAGGATCCCGTCCTGAGTCACCGCACTTACGCTTCCCAGCATGAAATCGGGCGCGGAGATGAGCTTGCGGATTTCCCGCGCCTGGGAGGAGTCCGCGACGACGATCGCCTCGATATTCCGCTCTCTCATCCGGGCGGCGACCGCTTCGAGAATCCGCCTGGATGCCGGCTCGGCGTACCGCGACGTATCGTCGCTCATAGGGACCGCATTCGCCTAGGACGAAAGCGTCGTGTAGTAGCCTGCGATCGCGATCACCGCTCCGGCCAGAATCGAACAAACGCCGATAAGGAGGGCCTTGCCGCGATCCTTGCGTCTGAATTCCGCCTGCTCGACCGTTTCCGTCTTGCCGACTTCCGGTCCGAAGTTGTACCAGCCCCGCATTCCGAAACCGGCGCAAAAGTGCAACGCCGCCTGGAGGAAGTCTGTCGCACCTATCGCGGCCGGAAAGAAAAGCAAGAGTCTCCAGGAGTCGGGAACTCGGAAGATCCAGAATATCGCCCAGAGCAGAATGGTCGCTCCCAAACCGACCCAACCGGCCTGCCTTCGCCGCCTGATCTCGGCCGGTCCGATATTGCATACGCCGGGAATGTATTCGGTCTTGGCTGCCATATCGCACGCTCCTATGTCGCCATCGCGTCGAATTGGAATCCGGAGACTAACTTACTTCAAATGATTTTCGGAGGCAAATCGAGCCCGGGACTGCGGCCGGCACCGCATCGACTCTCAAACGACGGGGCGCGGGAGGAGATTCGACTTCTCCACGATTTCCCGTACCTTCTGCTCCCATTCGATCGCCATGATATGGATGCCCGCCACCCCCTCGATGGCGCGAAGCTGCTCGACGATCTCGAGACAGATCGCCGTGCCCACCTCGGATCCCTTTCCTTTGGGCGCCGCGCCCATGCGCTTCAGTATCTCGTCGGGGATGATGATTCCCGGCACCTTTTCGGCCATGTAGCGCGCCATGCCCGCCGACTTGAGCGGCGTGATCCCCGCTAGGATCGAGCAGCGCTCGTGCAGGCCGAGATCGCGCACCGCCTTCATCCATTCCGCGAACATGCTCACGTCGTAGATGCACTGTGTCTGCACGTAGTCCGCGCCCGCCTCCACCTTCTTGGCCAGGCGGAGCGCGCGGAACTCGTAGGGCTTCGCGAAGGGGTTGGCTGCGGCCCCTATGAACATGGGCACCTCCCCGGCGAACTCCTCGTCGACGCCGAGCAGCCTGTGTTCGTCGCGCATGCGTTTCACCATGGCGACGAGCTGGACGGAATCGATGTCGAAGACTTTCCTGGCGCCCCCCTGATTGCCGAAGCTCTGATGGTCGCCCGACAGGCAGGTGATGTTGCGGACGCCGAGGGAGGAGGCGCCGAAGACCTCGCTCTGCATCGCGATGCGATTCCGGTCGCGGCAGGTGAGCTGCATAACCGGCTCCAGGCCCATCCGAACGAGATGCGCGGAGACGGCCACGCTGGACATGCGGACCACCGCCGTCTGATTGTCGGTCACGTTGACGGCATCGGCGACGCCGCGCAGGAGCTCGGCCTTCTTTCGCACCAGCTCCATGTCGTTGCCCGCCGGGGGGCCGAGCTCGGCCGTGACCGCGAAGTGGCCCGCCGAAAGCACCTTCTCCAGATTGCCGCCGGACTTCATGCCTTCTCCTCCGAGGATTTCACGTACCGGTCCTCGTAGCCGCGCTGGACGAGGAGACCGGGGCCCTTGTCTATCCACTCCATCGGCGGGCGCACGACGAGGATGCTCTGCAGCCTCCCCTGGGCCTTGAGCCTGTCGTATATGTCCATCCATGCGCAGGGGACCCCGTCTCCCACCTCGCAGGAGCCGTCGGCCTGGGTTCCGCCGCAGGGTCCGTTCAGGAGGCTCTTGGAGCAGCGCGTGACGGGGCAGATGCCGCCCGTATAGCCGAGCATGCACTGACCGCACTGCCGGCAGCGCTCCTCGTAGAGCCCGGCGTCGCGGTCGATTCCGACGAACATCGTGTCCAGGGCGGGGAAGACCGGGACGGTCGGATAGGCGTCGGCCATGTGCTGCGCCCCCGCGCCGCAGGCGGTGGAAAGAAGACAATCGGCGTTTTTCACCCTATCCTCGATGTCCTCGAGGAACTCCGAATTGCACTGCCGCTCCGTGACGAAGCAGTCGTAACTCCGTGGCGTCCGCTCGCGGAGCGCGCACTCCGCGAGCTCGTCGGCCAGCTCCAGCGTCTCGCGCTGCCCGCCCGCGAGGCACACGGAAGTGCATCCGCCGCAGCCGACGACCAGCACGCGAGGGTAGTCCTTCACCATTCCGAATATCTCTTCCAGCGGTTTTCGTCTCGCCTTTACCATGTCTCCTCCCCCGTCGCTTCGCCCCGCGGCCGGCGATCCCCTTCTCCGGCGGCCGTGGAGCGCGAAAGCGCGATGCCCCGACTCCTCATGCATTTCTCCTGGATTCGTAACCGCGCTGAACGCCCCACTCCCTGCAGACCGAGCGCGCCGCGGCGATGAGCGAGGGGATGCTGATGCCGATGGGGCAGTAGCAGCGCGTGCAAAGCACGCACTTGTCCCACACCAGTTCGCCGATTTTCTCGTATTCGGCTCGGCTGAGCCTTCCCCGGCTGCGGTATATCTTCCCGATGGAATTGATGGCCTTGTACGAGGGTGTGAAGGTGGGGTCCCCGTCGTGCTGGCGGAAGAGAAAGCAGCTGTCCGAACAGAGGGAACAGTGCACGCAGGCCTGCAGAGAGAGCTTGATCAGGCCCTTCCGCTTGTCGACGATTCCCGCGATCCGCTCCATCGTCCGCGCATCGGTGCTCTTGTCGCTCATGTCCTGCCTACCACCTGCGATTGCCGGGCTTCCACGCATACTCGGACGACGCGAAGAAGCGCGAGAAAATGAGGAAGGGCATGTGGCCCAGCTTTGTGAAAGGTATGGCGGCGATGAGAGCCTCCCCGAAGATCACGTGGGCGATGAGCACGGTGCGATAGTCGAGCCAGTGATGGTGCGCCATATAGGCCGTGACGAAGGGCGCCGCTACCAGGAGGAGCACCAGATAATCGCGGAGGGTGCTCAGGGCTCGGACCCGGGGCAGGAATATCCGCCGCAGGAGGAAGAAGGCGCCGAGCGCGAAAAGGCCGAGAGTGGCCTTGTCCAGGGCGGCTGCCGGCAGCGAGGGGAGACTCACCCGGAGGCTCTTGTAGATCAGCGCATTGTGGGCGGGAAGGAGGAGAGGTATGAGGAAGATCGCCAGATGGAAGAGGAGGCTCGCCGCCCCCGTGACGGGATTGTTCCAGAAAACGGTCCGCCGCAGCCATCTGCGAACCTTGTAGAGCCCAAGGCCGAGCCCCGACCTGCCCCGATAGAGAAAGGCCTTGTCGTCCCGATCGGGCCTGGGGTTGGGAATGACGAAGCCCGTGCCGGTTCTGCGGGTGATGCGGCCCAACTGCAGGATGCGCCGAACGAAGCCCAGCGCGAAGAGTATCCATGCCAGGATGAAGGCCGGACCGAGGGCGATATCGTAGAGGGCGTGCCAGTACAGCTCGGCGCGCGCGCTCGGCGCCACCGAGGCGCTCGAGGTCGCCTCCGCTCCCGTCGGAGTGGCGCTCGAGGCGGTGTCGGGAGCCGGGGCTGCCGTCTGCGGCTGCGTAGCGGTCGAGGTCGTATCCGCCGGGGCGGCGCTGGGGGCGGCAGAGGGCAATGTCGAAGCGGGGGCCGTGCTGGGAGCGGCCGATGCCTGTGCCGCGGCGGGCTTCGTAGAGGCCGACGACGTAGCGTCGGCCCGCTGCGCGAAACCGGACGGTGCAAAAAGCACTAGGGCGAGCGCCGCAATGCTCAGGCTAGTCTTCGTGAATGGCGATCTCACCGTCGGACCCGGCTCCTCATGTGTCGGCAAGGATGCTGCAGATTTGTACCACAGAATGGAGGGGACCACAATGGAGAGGATCACGATTGAAAATCGTTCGAGCGACGCGCACCTTCAATCTTCCTCGAAGAGCCTGCTCGGGTCGATCACGAAGCCTTCGAGGACGGCCGAGGCGATGGGCCGGTAGTCGCGGTCGGGGTCCCTGAGCTCCCCCTCGTCGAATCTGCCGTCTTTCGTCCGCCGATAGACGCAGAGCCACTTGCCCGCCGGGTCGGCCACCCAGTATTCCCTGACGCCCGCTCTTTCGTAGAGGTCGAACTTTTCCCTCTGATCCTTTTTCGAGGTCGAAGGGGAGAGCACTTCCAGGGCCAGGTCGGGCGCGCCCCTGGCGCCGGCTCGGGTGAGCTTGGAGCGGTCGCAGTAAACCACGACGTCGGGCTGAACCACGCAGTCGACCTCGTCGTCGGGTTCGTCCGCCCGGGGCAGGAGGACGTCGAAGGGGGCTATGTAGGCCCTGCAGGGCTTGCCTTCGAGAAACACGTCGAGTCTCGCGTGAAACCAGCCGGCGATTCTCTGGTGAAAGCGGATGGGCGCGGGACTCATCGCCCAGGCCGTGCCGTCGATAAGCTCCCAGCGTTCCTCGTCGGGCCAGGTCCGATAGTGAGCGTAGGTGAAATGGGTGTTAAGGTCGACGGCGGGGTCGCCCATGCGTTCCATGCCTCCAGTATAGCAGAAAAGCGCGCCGGTAGAGTTCTCGATTGAGAATTATCGAAGGCGACTCCCCGCCTCCCTACTCGCCCTCCGCCCCCTCCCTGCCACCCGACTCCCGATTGGCGCGATAGTCTTCGATTATGTCGAGCGCGTCCTCGGCTTCTTCGTCGGGCACCGAGATGCGGATGCCTCCGGCTTCCGGAAAGAAAATCGGGTAGACGTCGAGGATGTGCTCGCCGACGATTTCGGCGTGGAGCCCCGCCGACTCGAGGATGCTTTTCACGACGAGAGCCTCGTCCTGATGCATGGTGCGAAATATGTCTGCCACAGAAGGCTCCTATGCGCGATGCGATTCTATGGCCGCGAGGGATTTGTCGAAGGCGGGTCCCAGGCGGCGCGCGCCCGTGGCGGTGACGAGCCAGTCCTCTTCGTTGCGCACTCCTCCGGCTTCCATCCAGGGCTCGAGCCTGTCGTAGGCGATGAACTCGGCGAGCCGGCGCTCGGCCTTCCATTGGGCCATGAGCTCGGGGATGAAGTAGAGCCCGGGTTCGACCGAATGCACCATGCCGGTTTTGAGGGGTTTGGCGAGCCTGAGCGAGGCCAGGCCGAACTGGGCGCTGCGGGGAAGGCCGTCGTAGCCGACGCGGTCTTCGCCGTAGCATTCCATGTCGTGGACGTCGAGCCCGATCATGTGCCCGATCCCGTGCGGATAGAAGAGGGCGTGGGCCCCCGCGGCGACGGCCGCCTCGACCTCGCCCTTGAGGAGTCCCAGGTCCCTGAGACCGCCGGCGATCGCCCTGGCCGAAGCCAGATGGACATCGAGGAAGTCGACGCCGGGGGCGAGCGCGGCGCAGGCGGCCGCGTGGGCGGCCATGACGATGTCGTACATCGCGTGCTGCCGCTCGTCGAAGCGCTTGCCTATGGGAAAGGTCGTCGTGAGATCGCCCGCGTAGCCGGAGGGAGCCTCGGCGCCGGCGTCGAGGAGGAAGAGGCCGCCCGCGGCCAGGCTGCGTCCGTAGCTGTGATTGTGGAGCGTGGCTCCCTTCGTCGTGGCTATGACGGGAAAGGCCAGGGCCCCTCCCGAAGCCAGGGCCACCTGGGTGACTCTGGCCGCGATATCCGATTCGCGCATGCCGACCCTGGAAGTGACCAGGGCGGCCTTGTGCATGTCGACCGTCACGGCGACGGCGCGTTCGAGCTCGGCTATCTCCGCTTCGGACTTGATTTCGCGCAGCTCCACCGCGGATCGAACGAGAGCGGGCGAGGCTCCGGCGTCGACCTCGGCATAGGCCTTCCCGGCGAGAGCGGCCAGCTCGGCCCGCGTCTCGGCGCGGTAGGGCGGCAGATAGAGGAGACGCCCCGGACCGGCCGCGGCGGCGTCCTCGGCCAGGGCGGCGCGGCCGCGGGTTTCGGACAGGCCCGACCGGGCGGCGAGCTCGGCCGCGCGCGGCCGGGGGCCGGTCCAGACGATCTCGCCCATCGAAGGATCGTCGGCATACAGACGCGTCCGACCCGTCGCGAGATCGATGGAAGCCGCCAGCCCCGGCTGGGCGATGCCGACGAAGTAGAGGAAGCTGGAATCCTGCCGGAAGGGATAGGCGTTGTCGAGGTAATTCACAGGACTTTCGCCGTTTCCGATGAGGACGACGAGTCCCTCGTGGACGCCGTGCGAGGCGAGGGCTTTTCGGAGACTCTCGCGGCGCGTCGAGTAAACCTGGGTATCGAACATGGGAAGCATCCTAACCCCGACCGGGACAGCCGTCAACGCGGCGAGCCGACCCGCGTCCGGCGCGGTGCGCTTCCCGGCTCAGCGCCGAGCGCCGCGGGGGGCTTCTTCGAGCCAGGCCCGGACGAGCTTTTTCCCGTCGGGGCCGCGCCAGGGGTTGCGGCTGTTCTTCGCCCAGGCCCGGTAGGCTGCGCAGGCTTCGTAGTAGCCGTCGGGGCCGCGAAAGGTCGAGAGATCGTCGCACTTGTAGACCTCGAGAAGAAGGGGGAAGCGCGGATCGTCTATGATCCCGTCGAGCCTGTTCAGGGGCAGGCGGGGGAGGGCGGCGGGCATCATATGGTAACGGACGAGAAAGGAGACATCGTCGATGAGATCGGGCGAGAAGCCGAGGCGCGACAGGAATCGCGCGGCCACGGATCGGCCGATCTCGGCGTGCCTGTCGAAGCGCCTACCGTCCGCGGCGCTGGCCGCGGGCTTCCCGATATCGTGGAGAAGCAGCGCGAGCGAAAGCCGGAGCGAGGGGAGTTTGCGGTAGCGGAAGGTCTCCATCGTGTGAGTCCAGGCGTCGCCTTCGGGGTGGTGATCCTTGGACTGTCCCAGACCGGAAAGCCCCGCGAGCTCGGGCCAGTACTCTCCCACGAAGCCCGAGCGCAGAAGCAGGTCGAAGGCCCGAGCGGGATTCGGGCCCGTGAGAATCAGCGCCAGGAGGTCGCGCTGCGCCGCGACGGGGAAGTTCCTGGGAAGGGGAAGGCCGGTGCCCGCCGGAAGTTCGTAGGGCTGCCTGGCGAGGAGGACGGCGGCCTGGAAGAGCTGATCCTCGGGCGGCGCCGGCCGCATGGGAGCGAGAATCTCGCGGAGACTCGGGTAGACCCCCTTGGGGTCCAGGTAGACGTCGCGGCTCCGGTCGAGCAGGAGGTCGAGAGGGGCGAAGACCGCGGCCTCGGCCGCCGCAGGCCCGTCGGCGCAGCGGATATACAGGGTCCGCGGTCCGAACTCCGCGTCTTCGGCCGGCGATTCCAGGGCGGCGTCGGCATAGGGCAGTCCGGGGTAGCGAAGATCGCCGAAGCTCCTGGCCAGGTCGACCAGGGAACAATCCGCCAGAAAGAAGCGAATCGAGGCGGCGCGAAAACCCCGATAGGCGTCCAGCGCCGTGAACGAGGCCTCGTAGATCGGGAGACCCGAGGCGGCGAACGCGGCGAGAGGATTGTCCATGATTGACTCTAAGATAACTAGGGCCGGCCCCTTGGTAAACCCGTTGACCCGAAGACCGCCGGATCCTCCGGCCAGGCGTGCTTGGGGTACCGTCCTCGGAGCTCCTTGCGCACCTCGGCCCAGGAGCCTCGCCAGAAGCCCGGGAGGTCGGAGGTCACCTGGAGGGGGCGTCCTGCCGGCGAAAGAAGCTTGAGCACGATGGGGACGCCGCCGGCCGTCGGATGTCTGTCGAGGCCGAAGAAGTCCTGAACCTTCGACTCGACGAAGGGCGCCGAGTCCGCGGCGTAGTGTATGGGGCGTGAAATGCCTGAAGGCAGGCGGAGCTTGGCGGGCGCCTCCCTTTCGAGCTCGGCCCCGAGCCGGAAGGGCACGAGGGCCTCCAGTGCCTGCCGGAGCGACTCGCCGCCCAGGACCGTGCCCGGCCCCCGCTCGACGAAGGGCAGAAGCCACTCGCGCAGTCCCGCGACGAGGGCGGCATCGTCGAAGCGGAGACCTCCCCCGGACTCGGCGGCGGCTTCGTCCCCGGCAGTGCGCCCGGTCCGGCGGGCCGCCCACCAGCGCAGCTTCTGCAGAAACTCGGCTGCGCCTCCTTCCTCCCAGGGGAGAAGGCCGAGACCCTCGGCTTCGATCCGCGCGGCGAGGGCCTCCCCGACTTCCTCCTTGGACAAGGCGCCGATAGCGGTCTCGGACAGTATTATGGTCCCGGCCCGTCTGATCCGGCGAGCCTTGTAGCGCATCCGAGTCCATTCGAGCTCGATGTCCTCGCTCGTCACGGGCGAGAGAGCGGCGAGCGCCTCCTCCTCGGCGAGAGGAGAGCCTGCGTACACCCGCCCGATCTCCCTGCCGGCGTCGGCGTCCACCGCCACGATCCACGAGGACTCCGCGAGCCTCCCCCGAGCGGCGAGGAGCCGCCCGGAGACCAGCTTGAAGGGAGCCGATTCGGGGCGGTGCGAGGCGTCCCGAGACTCCTGTCTCTTGGCGATCCGGTCCGGAAAGGCCGCGGCGAGGAGGGGGCCCGCGTCCGAGCTCCGCGGCCTTTCCGCGGGGGCGATATCCGCCGCTCGCGCGAGGCGGCGGGCCTCGGCCATGGTCCGCGCGAGCTCGCTCCCGCCCGACGCGAGGCGCTCGAGACCGAGCTCCAGGTCGCCCCCCGAGTCGGCCGGGCCGGAGCTCTCCCGCTCGGAGAGGAGGGCGGCGAGCATGCAGGCCTCCCAGCCGCGCCCCGCCTCGGCGCCGCGCAGGACCAGGGCCGCCAGGCGAGTCTCGGTGCCGAGAGTCGCCATCTTTCTGCCGAAGGCGCTCAAGTCTCCGCCGGGCTCGAAGGCCCCGAGCTCCGCGAGGAGCTCGAGCCCCGCTTCCCAGGCGGAGGCGGGCGGCGCGTCGAGCCAGGGCAGATCTTCGCGCTCGCGCGCGCCCCAGAGCCTGGATTCGAGTACGAGACCCGAAAGCTCGGAGCGCAGTATCCCGGCTTCCGTGCGGAGCGGAAGCTGTTCCGGGGCGGGCCAGGCGCGGACGCAGAGCCCCGGCCCCAGACGGCCCGCCCGCCCGCGGCGCTGGTCGGCCCTGTCGCGGGCTTCGCGCTCGGTCACGAGTCGATTGAGGCCCGAACGCGCGTGGAAGCGCGAGAGTCGGGCGAGCCCCGAATCGAGCACGGCCCCGATGCGCGGCACCGTGAGGCTGGTCTCGGCCAGACTCGTCGCGAGCACGATGCGCCGGCCCTCGTCGGGGCGCGGCGCGATCACTCGGCGCTGCGCCCCGAGCGGCAGCGAGCCGTGGAGTACCGCGATGTCGATTCCGCAGCCCGAGAGGGCTCGGGCACAGCGCCCGATCTCCGCCGCCCCGGGCAGAAAGACGAGGATGTCGCCGGCCCCGCGGTCGTCCCGGAGCTCGGCCGCCAGATCCCGGGCGAGGGCCGCCAGCCCGTCTTCGAAGCCCGGACCGTCGGCCAGCGGCGCGTGACGCGTCCTCACGGGGTGGACCCGCCCCGGCACCTCGACGACCGGCGAGCCGAGTCGGGAAGCGACGCGCTCGGTGTCGAGCGTCGCCGACATGACGAGGACGGCCAGGTCGGGTCTCAGCGCGCGCGCCTCCAGCGCGAGGGCCAGTCCGAGGTCGGCCTGCAGCGAGCGCTCGTGGAACTCGTCGAAGACGAGGAGCCCCACGCCCGAAAGGGAGGGATCGTCCTGGATCATGCGGACGAACACTCCCTCGGTCATCGTCAGGATCCGCGTTGCGGGGGAGCTTTTCGAGTCGGAACGAACGCGGTAGCCCGCGAGACCGCCGACCTTCGTGCCCGTGAGCTCGGCGATGCGCTCCGCGGCGGCCACGGCGGCCACACGGCGCGGTTCGAGCACCAGAATCCTTCCCTCGATCCGGTCGAGGAGGCCCGGCGGCACGAGGCTCGTCTTGCCGGCCCCCGGCTCGGCCGCGAGGACGAGGGCCCCGCTCTCGCCTATGCGGGCGGCTATCTCGGGGAGGAAGGCTTCGATCGGCAGGCCCGTGTGCTGAAGTTCGATCACGGGCCGAGTCTATGACGGTATGCGGCTCTTTGACCATGAGCCCGCATTGCCCCGCCCGGACGCCTCGTGCATACTGCAGGCGTGAGAAACGCCAAAGCCGCCCCGCCCCGTGGCGAGCCTGTCTGGGCTGCCGAACGCGCGGGCATCAATCTGTACTCGGAGCACAGTCTCCATGCGCGGCTCAAGGAGCTCCTCGCGGAGCCCGGCGACCGGCTCGAAGTCGCCGTCGAGGGGAGGGTCGTCGATCTCGTGAAGGCCGGCGGCGAACTCGTCGAGGTCCAGACTTCGAACCTGGCCAAGATCGTACCCAAGGTCCTTGCGCTCGCGGCCGCGGGGCGCCGGGTGCGCGTGGTCCACCCGATAGCCGCCGAGACCATGATACGCCGCCTCGATCCTCTGACCGAGGAGCTCCTGTCCGTGCGCAAAAGCCCCAAGCGCGGCGACATCTGGTCGCTCTTCGACGAGCTCGTGCGGGCGCCCGGCCTTATCGCCGCGCCCAACGTGGCCGTCGAGGCTCTCATAGTCCGAAACTCCGTCGTCCGCATCCGCGACGGTTCCGGTTCCTGGCGGCGCCGCGGCGACCGCACCGAGGACCGCCTCCTCGAAGAGATTCTCTCCTCGACCCGGCTCGAGACGCGCAAAGACTGGCTCGGTCTCATCCCCCGCGGTCTGGGCGCCCCCTGGTCCTCGGCCGCGCTCGGAGAGGCGGTAGGCATACCGGACTTCCGGGCGCGGAAGTTCCTCTACTCCCTCTGCAGGGCGGGCCTGCTCGAGGAGAGCGGCAAGGACGGGCGGCGCAAGCTCTACGTGGCCTCGCGGCGAAGCCGAAAGTCGACACCGGGCCGCGCCTGAGGATCCCATGAGTCGGGACGAAGCCTTTTCCCGGAGCGAGCTCATCCTGGGGTCCGAGGCCCTCGCGACCCTCGCCCGCAGCCGCGTCGCCGTCGTCGGCCTGGGCGGCGTGGGCTCGTTCGCCGCGGAGGCGCTCGCCCGCTCCGGGGTCGGCCGTCTCCTGCTCGTGGACTACGACCGCGTCGAGCCCTCCAACCTGAACCGGCAGATCCTCGCTCTGCGTTCGACGCTGGGCCGTCTCAAGGTGGAGGTCATGCGCGACCGCATCCTCGACATCAATCCCATGTGCGAAGTGGCCGCCATGGCCGAACGTTTCGATGCCGCGGGCGCCGGGCGCATTCTGGCGCCGCCGCTCGAGTACGTCGTCGACGCCATCGACATGGTCTCATCCAAGATCGAGCTCGTCCTCCGCTGCCGCGAAGCGGGCATTCCGATGATCAGCTCGATGGGCGCGGGCGACAGGCTCGACCCTTCCCTCGTCGAGCTGACCGACCTCTACGCGACTTCCGCCTGTCCCCTTGCTCGCGTCATGCGAAAGGAACTCAGGCGCCGCGGGGTCGGGACCCTTATGGTGGTCTATTCGCGCGAGGAGCCGAGGCGACGCGCGGTTCAGGAGCCGCCCGATACGGGAGGGCGGCGGAGCGTCCCGGGCAGCCTGCCCTTCGTGCCCGCCGCCGCGGGACTCCTCATCGCCTCGGCGGTGGTTCGCGACATCTTGGGCCTGGACTGAGACCGCCTACTTCACTTCGAGCACGATCTTCCCCCTGACCTTGCCCGCCTCGCGCGCGACGAAAGCCTCCCTCGCCTTTTCGAGGGGGAAGACGCGGTCCACCTGCGGCTTGATCGCGCCTCGCGCGACGAGATCGGACAGGCGTTTCAGCCGCTCCGTGTTTACCTGGGTGCCTTGGCCGATCGCCGTCACCCCCTGTTTCGTCGCCAGCGCGGCATCGGGAGGCCCGGACATCGAGACGAGGACGCCGCCCTTCTTGAGGGCGCCCAAGGTGCTCTTGTACAGATCGGCGCGGGTCGTCTCCAGCATCGAGTCGAAACCCTCGAGGGCGCCGAGAGCGCCCGCCTTGTCCGCGTCGAGTATCTCGTCGGCTCCGAGTTTCTTTGCGAAGGCCGCGCCCTCGCCGTGCACCGTGGTCGTGACCCGGGCGCCGAGGTGCTTTGCGAGCTGGATCGCGGCGCTGCCGATGCCGCCCGCGCCGCCGTGGATGAGGATCCTGTCGCCCGACTTGAGCTTGATATGCTCGGTGAGGGCCTGAAGCGCGCTCACGCCTATCAGCGGGAGAGAGGCCGCCTCGACGAAGCCCAGCTTCGAGGGCATCGGCGCGAGCTGACCCGCGGAGACGGCGGCGTATTCCGCGAAGGCTCCGCTCGCCCCGGCGATGGCGCTCCCCATGCCGTAGACCCTGTCGCCTACCTTCAGGCCTTCGACTCCCGGGCCTAGCTCGACCACCACGCCGGCGAGATCCCCTCCGAGGGTCGCGGGGAATTCGAGCGGCGCCATTTCCTTCATGTAGCCGAGCCTGACCATCGAGTCGACCGGGTTGAGACTCGCGGCGTGAACCTCGACGAGAACCTGCCCCGGCCCGGCCTTCGGCTTCGGCGTGTCGCTTTTGACCTCGATGACGCTCGCGTCCCCGTAACCTTCGATCCGTACAGCTTTCATAGAACCTCCGTATGTGCGGCTCATATTCAATCTTAGTAAAGAATATAAAGAACTAAAAAAATATAAGCAACAAAATTAACCAAACCGAGGTATATTATTCATATGAAGCTTTCCGGACCCTCGGAGGAGCAGTGCCAGGCGGACATACTCAAGCTGCTCGGCGATTACACCACGCTCCGCATCGTGGATACGCTGCGCCTCAGGGAACTGCGGTTTACGGAGATAGCCCGAGCGATCGTCGATACCAACTCCGTCACCCTCACGAACCGCCTGAAGCGCCTCGAGTCCGCGGGCCTGATCGAGCGCGAGGAGGCCACCGTCGACAGGCAGTCGGTGGTCTATAGGCTGACGGAAATCGGAGCCGACCTCCTGCCGATCCTGCGCGCCATCCAGAATTTCACCCGGCGCCACCACGGTTCCATACTCCCGGCCGGAAGTGAATCATGAAGGTCGGAATCGTCGGCGCCGCGATCGCTAAGATGCAGGGCTAGCGCGGACTTCGGGTATTTCGAATACACCCTCAAGCACGTGCCGCGGCGCGTAGGCGAAACGGCCCAGCTCCTCGCGGCGGGTCACGCCCGAGAGCACGAGCACCGTCTCGATGTCCGCCTCGATGCCGGCGACGATGTCGGTGTCCATGCGGTCCCCGATGATGACCGTTTCCTCGCGCGTAGCTCCCAGGCGCCTCAGCGCGTGGCGCATCATGAGGGGATTGGGCTTGCCGACGAAATAAGCCTTGCGGCCCGTCGCCAGCTCGACCGGCGCGACGAGGGCGCCGCAGGCGGGCACGATGCCCTCTTCGTCGGGGCCGTTGAGGTCGGGATTCGTGCCGATCAGCTTGGCTCCCTGGTGCACGAGACGTACGGCCTTCTCCACCGCCTCGAGACTGTAGCCCCGCCCTTCGCCCACCACGACGTAGTCGGGATCGACGTTGTTCATCGAATAGCCCGCATCGTAAAGCGCATTGATGAGGCCGGGCTCGCCGATCACGTAGGCCGATCCCCCGGGCTTCTGCGCCGCGAGGAACCCGGCCGTGGCGAGAGCACTCGTGTAGAAGTGCTCGCTCTCGACCTCGATGCCCAGACGCCCGAGTTTCTGCGAGAGCTCGATGGGCGAGCGCTCGCTCGAATTGGTCAGGAACAGGAAACGCTTGCCCTCGCTCCTGAGCCAGCCTACGAGCTCGGCCGCTCCGCGCAAGAGGCGGTCGCCGTGGTAGACGACGCCGTCCATGTCGATGATGAATGCGGTACGGGACCGGATGCGGATGAGATCGTCCTCCATGGAGGCTCCTCCTTAGGGGGAGGAGTATACTCCGAACGGCGCGACCGCCGCGATCTATCGGAAAGCCGTGTTGTCTATCTTATCGATGACCGACTGAATGTACGCGTATTGGTCGCCGTAACCGACGCCCGATTTCAGGGCCCTGTCTACGAGACCGCTCAACTGGGCGACTCCGTCCGTCGTGAACAGCATGTCCTCCATGTCGCGCGTGGAATACATGAGGAGGAGAACCTTGTTGTCCTTGGCCGAGTTGAGCTCGAAGTGAAACATCATGCCGTCGACGGTAGTGTCGTGAGATCCGTCGCTGGTGAGCTTGCCGATCACTCGATGATCGACGACGGTGATGTCCTTGGCCTCCGGATCCCGCATGCCGGCGAGAATCGCATCGAGAATATTCCCGAAGGAAGCCGCGATGGGGTACTCTATGTAAACGCTGTGAGCGGGCGTGGAAAGAATGATGGTCCCGGCGGAATCGACGGTAACTATCACGTCGACATTATTTAGAGTCGTCACCTTCCCGAGCTCCAGCGAAGAATATTGTTGGGCGGCGATCGTCATGCCTATGGATAATAAAAGGGCGAACACGAATGGCTTGCGCATCCTATCCTCTCCTTCTCGCGACACGGCGCGATCGATTGAACAATATAGAGAGAAGATAATATTAGGATCGCCCGGCGGAAAGGAACGAGTTGAGAAACCCGCGGGCAGTGATGTCTTAATGCGTTCTTAACGCCTCGCCCCCCTCCCTTAACGCGGTCTTTATTCCCGCCCCGTCCGCTTGTCGCTAATCTTGAGAGCGAGGTGATCTATGCATGGCATGTTTTTGCTGATCGGGCTCGTAGTTTCTATTCTGCTTTTCGCGTACCTGGTATACGTCATGGTACGGCCGGAAAAGTTCTAGGAGGCGGGCGATGAAACCACAGGACATGAGCGAAATACTGATCGTCGTCGTCGTCATGTGCGGCACGGCGCCTCTTCTCGGCAACTACATGGCCCGGGTCTACAAAGGCGAGAGGCATCCGCTCTCCTTCCTCGAACCGCTGGAGCGCCTTTTCTATCGAGTTTCGGGCATCGACGCCACGGTGGAAATGGGATGGAAGAAGTACGCACTCTCGGTGGCGAGCTTTACCGTCGCCTCGCTCGTGAGTCTGGACCTCATCCTCATGTTCCAGAATTACCTGCCGCTCAACCTGCAGAAGCTTCCGGGGATGAAGTGGGACCTCGCACTCAACACGGCGATCAGCTTCATCACGAACACGAACTGGCAGGCCTACTCGGGCGAGGTCAGCCTGAGCTACTTCTCTCAGGCGGCGGGACTCGCGGTGCACAATTTCCTGAGCGCGGCCTGCGGCATGGCCGTCGCGGTCGCCCTCATCCGAGGCATCGTCGCCCGCCGAAGGGAACCGACCGCCCCCGTCCCGGGGCTCGGCAACTTCTGGGTCGACGTGACGAAAAGCGTCATCTACATCCTCCTGCCTCTTTCGATCATCCTCGCGATCGTGCTGGTGAGCCAGGGCGTCATCCAGAACCTGCACCCCTATGTGAGCGCGGTATCGTTCGAAGGGAAGAAGGACCTCATCCCCATGGGGCCGGTCGCGAGCCAGATAGCCATCAAGAATCTCGGAACGAACGGCGGCGGGTTTTTCGGTCAGAACGCCGCCTTCCCCTTCGAGAACTCGACGCCGCTTTCCAACATCGTGCAAGTGATAGCCCTCATCCTCATCCCCGCGGCCTTCCCCTTCCTTTTCGGAAGACTGACCGGAAAAAGGCGTCAGGGCTACGTCATCTTCGTTGTCATGTTCCTCCTCTTCGCCATCGGGCTTATTTCGGCTCTCGCGTCCGAGTACCGCTGGGGCACGATGGAAGGCAAGGAAATGCGCTTCGGCACCGGCGACTCGGTGCTCTGGGCCGTCATGACGACCATGACCTCCTGCGGGGCGGTCAACTCGATGCACGACTCCTTCGCGCCCCTCACGGGCATGATTCCCCTCATCAACCTCATGCTCGGCGAGGTGGTCTTCGGAGGCGTCGGGGCGGGCATGTACGGCATGCTCGCTCTCGTCTTCATCACGGTCTTCATCGCCGGCCTCATGGTCGGGCGCGGCCCGGAATACCTGGGCAAGAAGATCGAGGCCTACGACGTCAAGCTTTCGATGTTCGCCATCATCGCCCCGAACCTCGTCATCCTCGTCTTCGCGGCCGTCGCGGTGATGCTGAAGGCCGGTCTGGCCGGCATGTCGAATCCCGGGCCGCACGGCCTCACCGAGGTCCTCTACGCCTTCGCCTCGGCCGCTGCCAACAACGGCTCGGCCTTCGCGGGCATCAACGCGAACACGGTGTTCTACAATCTCATGCTCGGCGGCGGCATGCTCATCGGCCGCTTCGGCATCATCTTCCCGCTGCTCGGCGTGGCGGGCAGCCTTGCCGGGAAAAAGCTCATCCCCGAAAGCGCCGGCACCTTCAAGACGGATACGATGGTCTTCGGCACGCTTCTTTTCTCGGTCGTCATCATCGTCGCCGGACTCACCCACTTCCCCGCGCTCACCTTGGGGCCGGTCCTCGACCATTTCCTGATGACCAGGGGGATCACGCTCTAGGCGGATCGCGGAGAGAAGGCTTTGGAGGAATCTAGAATGAAAGCGAAGCTCGATAAGAAACGGGATAGATACGGGTTCACGAAAGAGATGATAGTGGCGGCCGTCGGCGCCGCGTTCAGGAAGCTCGATCCCCGCGTGGAAATCAAGAATCCCGTGATGTTCATGGTGTGGCTCGGATCCCTGCTCTGCACGGTGATCGCAGTAGCAGAAGGGATCGGCGGAAAGGCGCCGAGCGGCTTCACGATCCAGGTCATCCTATGGCTCTGGTTCACTCTCGTGTTCGCCAATTTCGCCGAGAGCATCGCCGAGGTTCAGGGCAAGGCGCGGGCCGACTCGTTGCGCAAGATGCGAAAGGCGGTCGTCGCGCACCGGCGCAGGCCCGACGGCGCGACGGTCGACGTTCCCTCCGTCGAGCTCCGCGCGGGCGACGAGGTCGTCTGCGAAGCTGGCGACATCATCCCGGGCGACGGCGAGGTCGTCGAGGGCATAGCGAGCGTCGACGAGTCGGCGATAACCGGCGAGTCGGCCCCGGTCATCCGCGAGTCCGGCGGCGACCGGTCGGGCGTCACCGGCGGGACGAGGGTCATCTCCGACCGCATCGTCGTCCGCATCACGGCCGACCCCGGGAATACCTTCATAGATAAGATGATTCTCATGGTCGAGAACGCGACGCGCCAGAAGACGCCCGGCGAGATCGCTCTCACCATCCTCCTCGCGGCGCTGTCGCTCATCTTCCTTCTCGCGGTAGTGACGCTCTACCCCTTCTCGGGCTACATCGCCGCTCAGGCCAAGACGCCCAACGTGCTCAGCATCCTGACGCTCACCGCCCTACTCGTGTGCCTCATCCCCACCACGATCGGCGGCCTCCTCTCGGCCATCGGCATCTCGGGCGTATCACGGCTCATCAGGAAGAACGTCATGGCGCTCTCGGGCAGAGCCATCGAGGCGGCGGGCGACATCGATACCCTCCTCCTCGACAAGACGGGGACCATCACCTACGGCAATCGCATGGCGAGCGAAATCTTCGTACGGCGAGGCGCTTCCGAGGCCGAGCTGGCCAGGGCGGCGCTGACGGCTTCGCTGGCCGACGACACGCCCGAAGGGAAGTCGATCGTGCAGTTCGTCACGGCGAAATACGGCATCGCGCTCGCCGGGGAGGAGACATCGCGCTCCGCCGCCGGGGGGACTTTCGTGCCCTTCACGGCGAAAACGCGCATGAGCGGCATGGATTTCACCGGCCCGAACGGTCTGCCCGACGCGTCCACCTCGGTGCGCAAGGGGGCCATGGATTCGGTCCGCGATTTCGTGGTCTCGCTCGGCGGAGAATATCCCGAGGACCTGAAGGCGGCCGGAGAGCGGATCGCCCGGGCCGGAGGAACCCCCCTCGCCGTGGCGGTCGGGAAAGACATGCTCGGCGTCATCCATCTCAAGGACATCATCAAGGAAGGAGTGCGCGAGCGTCTCGCCGGTCTTCACGCCATCGGCATCCGGACGGTCATGATCACGGGCGACAACAGACTCACCGCGGCGACGATCGCCGCCGAGGCCGGCGTGACCGACTATATCGCGGAATCGAGACCCGAGGACAAGCTGGAAATCATCAGGAAGGAGCAGCGGGAGGGCCACCTCATCGGTATGATCGGCGACGGCACGAACGACGCCCCCGCCCTCGCCCAGGCCGACGTCGGCGTGGCCATGGCCTCGGGCACCCAGACCGCCCGCGAAGCGGGCAACATGGTCGATTTCGACAATCACCCGGCCAAAGTCATCGACGTGGTCGAGGTCGGGAAGCAGCTCCTCATCACGCGCGGCTCGCTCACCACCTTCTCGATTGCCAACGACGTGGCGAAGTACTTCGCCATCCTGCCCGCGGTGTTCTCCGGTTTCTACGCCGCCGCGGGCGCCCCTCTGGGCAATGCCGCAGGCATTAATGCCGTAGGCATTGCGAACCTTGGCGCCGCAGGCGCCAAGGTGGGTCCCCTGGCGACTCTCAACATCATGCGTCTCGCCACGCCCGAAAGCGCGATATTGTCGGCGGTCGTGTTCAACGCCCTCATCATCATCGCCCTCATCCCGCTCGCCCTGCGGGGGGTCAAGTTCTCGCCCAAGGGCGGAGCTTCCCGTCTCCTGCGGCGCAACCTGCTCGTGTACGGCATCGGCGGGCTCCTGATCCCCTTCATCGGGATCAAGATCGTCGACCTCATACTCCGCGGCCTCGGCCTAATCTAGGAGCGAATACCATGAAAATTCTGGCCAAGATTCCCAAGTCGATCACTCTCCTGTTCTGGATGACCGTGCTCACCGGCATGCTCTATCCGCTCACCATCACCGGCATAGCGCAACTTCTGTTTCCGCGCCGGGCCGACGGCAGCCTCATCGTGATCGAAGGTCAGGTTCGGGGCTCGGCCCTCCTCGCGCAGAAGTTCGAGAGCGCCCGCTTCTTCCGCGCCCGGCCCTCGGCCACGGATTACGCCTACGTAGGATCCGGCGCGTCGAATCTCGCGGCCACCAATTCCGCCCTGGCCAAGGCGGTGCAGGGCAACCGCGACTCGTGGACGAAGGCCTTCGGCGCGCCCGCGCCGGGCTCACGGATCCCCCCCGAGATGCTCTATGCCTCGGCGTCGGGCCTCGATCCCGACATAAGCCTCGAAGCGGCGCTCGCTCAGGTCGACTCCGTCGCCGCCGCCCGCGGTCTCGACACGACGGCGAAAACCGAGCTTGTCGACGCGATCAGGGCGGCCGCGCTCTCGGCCGCCTCGATCATTGGACCGCCCCGCGTCGACGTCGTAGAATTGAACGCGAAACTGGAGACCGATCCCCGCTTCGAGGGAAGGAAATAGGAGAATGCCCATGTCCGACGACGAACGCCTGAATCCCGAGGAAGCGCTCGGCAGGCTCGAGAGCGAATCCAAGGCGAGACCGAAGCTGAAAATCTATTTCGGCATGTCGGCGGGCGTCGGCAAGACCTATGCCATGCTCAAGGAGGCGCACCTCCTCATCGAGCAGGGCATCGACCTCGTCATAGGCTGGGTCGAATCCCACGGCCGGGCGGAAACCGACGCTCTCCTCGAGGGCATCGGTCGCATACCGCCCAAGGCCTTCGAATACCGTGGGGTTTCGATGGCCGAGATGGACCTCGACGCGATCATCGCGCGGCGTCCGGCCATCGCCCTCGTCGACGAGCTGGCGCACAGCAACGCCCCCGGCTCGCGGCATCCCAAGAGGTATCAGGATGTTCTCGAGCTCCTCGAGGCGGGCATCTCGGTCTACACGACCGTGAACATCCAGCACCTCGAAAGCATGGCGGATTCGGTCGAGCTCGTCACCCTCGTACCCATCCGGGAACGCGTGCCCGATTCCGTATTCGACCGCGCCGACGAGATCCAGATGATCGACATCCCGCCGCACGAGCTCATCAAACGGCTCGACGAAGGCAGAGTCTACACCGGCGAGGCCTCGCGCGACGCGGTGAAGAACTTCTTCACGGTCGGCAATCTCGCGGTCCTGCGCGAAATCGCCCTGCGCCAGGCCTCGCAGCTCGCCAGCCATCAGCTCTTCGAGATCATGCGCGGCGATTCGGCGAAGCGCTCGTCGGCTTCGACCCAACGCATCCTCGTCGCGGTGAGCTCGAGCCCGAACAGCGAGAGCCTCATCCGATGGGCGCGACGCCTCACCTACACCCTCAGGGCGGAGTGGCACTGCGTGCACGTCGAATCGGGCGCCAGGCTCTCCGAGAACGACAAGGACCGCCTGCAGAAAAACCTCGACCTCGCCCGCAGTCTCGGCGCCCGCGTGGAGAGCGTGCCGAGCGCCGACATAGTATCGGGCGTGCTCGCTTATGCCAGGAAAAGCGGGATCTCGATCATCATAGTCGGCAAGAGCGGAATAACCGGAGCGCGGAGCCCCTTCGCGCGAAGATCGATGACGGAGCGGATCATCAAGGAATCGGGCGATATCGCCGTCTTCGCCGTCAAGGAAAAAATCACCCGCGACTTCGTCCTGGCAAAAGCCGTGCGGAAGGTTCGCTCCTCGCCCTGGTGGCAGTACGGAGCCGCGGCCGTGGCCATCGGGGCGACCACGGCGCTCGGCCTCGTCCTCGCCGGCTACGCGGGTTATTGGGCCGCCTCCATTCCCTACCTCGCGACGATCAGCCTCCTCGCCCTCGTCCTCGACAGGAAGCCGGTGCTCCTCGCCGCCTTCCTGTCGGCCCTTCTCTGGGACTTCCTCTTCATCCCGCCCCGCTTCACCTTCGTGATCAACAAGACCGAGGACTACCTCATGCTCGCCCTCTATTTTCTCCTCGCCATATCCTCCGGATGGGCGACCTCGAGACTCAAGGCGAACGAGCGCATGCTCCTCGTCAGGGAGGAGCGCATGTCCCTGCTCCGCGACCTCGCTTCGGAGCTGGCCGGCAGGTCGGGCATTGACGACATCGTCGCCGTCGGCGTTCCCTTCATGGAGCGGGCTTTCGAGGCTGAGGCGCTCGTGATGCTCGGCAGGAACAAGGATGAATTGAAAATGGACCCCGAGGGCGGATGGGTGGCCCTCGACGAAAAGGCGATGTCGGCCGCGGCCTACTGCTACACGTCGGGACGGAGCGCGGGACGGCACACGAGCACCCTTCCGGTCGTCGAATGGCATTTCGTGCCCATGGACACGCCCCACGGCACGATAGGCGTCATCGGACTGCGGCAGGGACAGGGGCTGGCCTGGACCGAGGACAATGAAACCTTTCTCCGCACGATGGCCCGCACCCTGTCGCTCGCGGTCGAACGGGAGCTTCTGTCCGAGCGCAACAGGGCCAACGAGCTCAGCAAGGAGTCCGAGCGGATAAGCAAACTCCTGCTCGATTCGGTCTCGCACGAGCTTAGGACCCCTCTCACCGTCATCAAAGGCAGCGCTTCGGCGCTGTCCGACGAGGAAACGGCGCGCGACGCGCCGGCGCGGCGCGCCCTCGTCGACGAGATCGTCGGAGCCTCGGAGCGGCTCGACGCGATCGTCGAAAACCTCCTTTCGATGAACAGGCTCGAGTCCGGGCCGATAGCGCTCCGGAGGACGGAGGTCGACTCGGAGGACCTCGTCGCCGCGGCGGTCAAGGTCGCGAGCGGAGACCTGGCCGGCCACAGGCTGGATATCTACGGGGCCGCGATCGACGCACCCCTCTCCTGCGACGCGGGGCTGATCGTGCAGGCGCTCGTGAATCTGCTCCGGAACGCGGCGAGCTACTCGGGCTCAGGCTCGCACATCACGGTGAAGACGAGCGCCGAGTCGGGGCAGGCGAGATTCACGGTGGAGGACGACGGGCCGGGGGTGCGGGAGGCCGACTTGTCGAGGCTGTTCGACAAGTTCTTCCGGGCCGAGCGATCGGCCCCGGGCGGGACGGGCCTGGGGCTCGCCATCTGCAAAGGCATAGTCGAGGCGCACGGCGGCCGGATCGAAGCCCGCAACCTGCCGGGCCGGGGCTTCGCCGTCTCGTTCACCATCCCCCTGGAGAGGCCTTCATGAAGCGTGTTCTCGTCATCGACGACGAGCCCCAGATCCGGAGGCTCCTCAAGATCAGTCTCGAAAAAAAGGACTATGAGGTCCGCGAGGCCTCCACCGCCTTCGAGGGAATGCAGGCGGTCCAGTCGATCCGGCCCGACATCATTCTGCTCGATCTCGGCCTGCCCGACATGGACGGCGCCCGGGCCCTCGCCGAGCTCCGGTCCTGGTCCACGATCCCTGTCATCATTCTCTCGGTCCGCGACTCCGAGGCCGACATCGTCGCACTCCTCAATGCCGGCGCCGACGACTACCTCACCAAGCCCTTCAGGGTCGAAGAGCTGCTCGCCCGCATGAACGTGGCGCTCCGGCGCCTCCGGCCCGACATGCGCGAATCGGCCTACGAATGCGGCGAGCTCCGGATCGACTTCGACGAACGATCGGTCCGCATCGACGGCCGAGAGATCAGACTGACTCCGACGGAATACGCCATAGTCGCCTTTCTCGCGCGGAACGGCGGAAGGATCGTGACGCAGACGCAGCTGCTCCGCGAGCTCTGGGGCCCGCTGGCGGAGCTGGAACCGGGCAGTCTCCGCGTGCACATATCCTCGCTCCGCAAAAAGATCGAACAGGATTCGTCGCAGCCCAAGTACCTCGTCACCGAGCCCGGAATCGGCTATCGGCTCTGCTGCGGATAGGAATTTCCGCTCGGGCATTTCGATCTCCCGGCCCCTCTCGGGCTCCTCTTGGCAGAAACGGCCTCCACCGATAGGATTCCTGCGTCATCCGGGAGGCCATGTGAGCGATGAGTACGGCTCCGACGCATCGAATCTCTTCCAGCGAATCAGGCTCAAGGTCATAGGCCCGCCCCGCGATATCCGCGATCCCCGCATTTTCCACAAGATCGCCCTCATCCCTTTTTTCGCCTGGGTCGGTCTGGGCGCGGACGGACTCTCGTCCTCGGCCTACGGTCCGGAGGAGGCCTTCCGTACGCTCGGGACCCATATCTGGATGGCGATTTTTCTCGGCCTCGCGACCGCGTTCACGGTAATCGTCATCGCCTATACCTACACGAAGATAATCGAGCGCTTTCCGCTCGGAGGGGGCGGATACATCGTCGCGACGAAAATGCTGGGAAAGCGCGCGGGCGTCGTATCGGGAAGCGCCCTCATCATCGACTACATTCTCACGATCACCGTGTCGATCGTCTCTTCCTCGGACGCCATTTTCAGCTACCTGCCCATCGCCTGGCTGCCCTGGAAGATCTGGGTCTCCGGAGCGCTCATCGCCCTCATGGTGCTGCTCAACATCCGCGGAGTGAAGGAATCCATCACCATCCTCGCGCCCATTTTCATGGTATTCATCGTGACGCACGTATTCCTGCTCATCTACGGCCTCGCGAGCAGATCGGGCGCGGTGCCCGAGCTCGTCCGGAATATCGGGACCGGCTACAGATCCGACCTGTCGGGCATCGGGCTGCTCGGCATGGCCCTCATTTTCCTGCGCGCCTACTCGCTCGGCGGCGGAACCTACACCGGCATCGAAGCCGTGTCCAACGGCATGCAGATCATGCGCGAACCCAAGGTCAGAAACGGGAAGAAGACGATGGCCTACCTCGCCGCCTCTCTGGCGGTCACGGCGGGCGGTCTCCTCGTCATCTACCTCCTGACGAGGATCGTCCCCCAGAACGGCCGCACGCTCAACGCCACCCTCGCGGACGCGCTCTACGGCGGATTCGGCGGAGTCGGAAAGATCCTCGCCTTCATCACGATCCTCTCCGAAGGGACGCTCCTCCTCGTCGCCTCGCAGGCGGGCTTCATAGACGCGCCGCGCGTCATGGCCAACATGGCGGTGGATTCCTGGCTCCCCCGCCGCTTCGCGGATTTCTCGAGCCGCCTCACCATGCGCAACGGCATCGTGATGATCGGCATCTCGGCCGTGGTCATGCTCGTCTACACGAAGGGATCTATCTCCGCGCTCGTCGTCATGTATTCGATCAATGTCTTCCTCACCTTCTCGCTCTCGGAATTCGGCATGGTCAAACATTTCATCCAGAACCGCAGGAACGAGAAAATTCCGCTGCGGAGCATTCTCGTGCAGGCTCTGGGCTTCGTTCTGAGCGCCCTCATCCTCTGCCTGACCGTCTTCGAAAAGTTCACCGAGGGCGGCTGGCTGACGCTCCTCATCACCGGGCTGCTCATCCTGCTCTGCATGGCCGTCAAGCGGCACTATCTCCAGGTCGGCACCGTGCTCAAAAAGCTCGACTCGCTCGTCGAGGCGGTGGAGCTTGAAAAAGGCGGCAAACGGGCGCGCAAGGTGGATCCGCGGGAACCTACGGCGATTCAGCTCGTGTCGGGCTACAACGGGCTCGGCGTCCATACCTTCCTGCAGATTTGCACGGCCTTTCCGGGACACTACAGGAACTTCATCTTCGCCTCCGCGGGGATCGTCGACCAGGAGATATTCAAGGACGGCGAGAGCGTGCCGGAGCTGCTCTCGGAAGTCGATGTTTCGCTTCAACGTTATATTCTACTCGCGCACAAGTATGGCTTCGCGGCCGACGCGAAGGCCGCCGTGGGCACGAGCGTCGTCGATACGGCCACCGAGCTCTGCCGAAGCCTTTCGAAGGAGTTCCCCAATTCGACGGTATTCTCCGGCAATCTCGTCTTTTCGCGGGAGCGGCTCGTCCATCGCATCCTGCACAACGAAACGGCCTTCGCCGTGCAGAAGCGGCTCCAGTGGGAAGGCATCACGAACGTCGTCATGCCCATTAGGGTCAGGTGAGCGGCTCGCCTCGGGAGGCCTGACCCCGATCCGGCAGGGGGAAGACGAAGACGACGCTGAAGCCGGGAAATTTCTCCCCGACCCTCGCCGCACCCATGGAGAGCCGCCCGCCGATCTGCTCGGCCAGGGCGCGGACCAGGGTGAAGCCCAGCGATTCGCTCCCGGCGCAGCCCTGCGCGGGCGGCAGCCCCACGCCCTCGTCGCGGACCTCGAACCTTCTCTCCTGGCCCGAGTGGCCGTAGGAGACGAGAATCTCCCCCTCCGTGCCGCCGGGATAGGCGTATTTGAGGGCGTTGGACACCAATTCGGTGGCTATGAGCCCCAGGGGCATGGCCTCGTCGATGGGCAGGATGTCGGATTGGACCTCCAGGCGTATCGAGGCCTTTCCGCGGAAATAGCCCGCCGAGAGCTCGCCCGCGATGGAGCGGAGGTAGTCCGCGATATCGATCGACGAGAGGTTTTTGGAGCCGTAGAGCAGTTCGTGGAGATGGGCCATGGATCGGATGCGCATCTGTGTGTCCCTGTTCTTGGCTCTGTCTGTCTCGTCGCGGTACGACGATTCCTGGAGCGAGATGATGCTGGATATGACCTGCATGTTGTTCTTGACCCGGTGATGTATCTCCCGGATGAGCACCTCCTTCTCCGCCAGCGAGACTCGCAGGAGCTCTTCGTTCTTCTTGCGTTCGGTGATGTCGCGGACTATGGCCTGGTGCGATCCGTCCGCGAGTCTTCCGGCGCTCATCTCGACGGGGAAGAGGGATCCGTCCTTCCTTTTCATCATCCGTTCGAAACGCAGCTTTTCGCCGGAGTTGATCCTTTCGGAGCGCTCCCGGCCCTCGGCGCGCAGCTCGTCCGGGTACGTGTCGAGAATGCTCCTTCCGAGCAGTTCCTCGCGCGCATATCCCAGCATTTCGCAGATTCCCGAGTTCACCATGACGAAGCTGCCGTTCCCGTCCAGGAGGAAGATGCCGTCCGCCGCCCTCTCGAGGAGGTCCCGATAGAGCTGCTCGCTGATGCACAGCTTCTCCGCGATCTCCTCGGCCCGGCTGTGCTCCGAGAGCTCGGTCTTCAGACGCACGTTGGCCGCCACGAGCTCGGCCTGCTCCTTGACCAGGATCGCGAAAATCGCGGCAACGACGGCGAAGTAGCCGTAGGCGGTGAACCATGCGTAGGGCAGGATGGAGCTGTTCAGATGGACCACGTCGCTGCCCGCCGTCACGATTATGACGGAGAAGGCCGCGAGTAGGGGCAGGACGTAGCGGCCCTTTTTCGCGACGAGGGTATAGGCGAGTATCCCGATGTCGAAGAGGATCTGCGGGACTATAAGGAAGTTCATCGCATAGCCGAACCAGAGCAGGATGTCTTCCTTGGATCGCCGCGTCATCACGAGGACCGCGGCGGCGACTCCGAAAGCCAGAACGGCGAGGGGGAAGATGCGGCGCCTGTTCAGCCCCGAGGTGAACTCCCAGCAGAAGACCAGCATGAACGAGGACATGAGCATCAGGCCGCCCTTGGACAGGGCTTCCAGCAGGACTTCGTTGTCCGCATCGTAGTAGACGGTCACATTGAAGTAGGAAAGGCAGAACGAGGCGCACATGAGGCTGAAGATGAGGTACCTGATGTGGTTACGCCGATCGAAGATGAAGAGGGCGAGAAAGTAGAGGCCGATGATCAGGACGAGGACGGAGGCCCCCTGGATCAGGTTTATCCCCACGAAATTGCGCAGGAAAACCGCGGAGTCGACGGCCGCCTTCCGGCCGACGTAGATCCGGTCGAGCCCCCAGTTTTCGTGGCGCGGGTAGGCCTCCAGCACGAGAGTGTTTTCTCCGCTTCCGTAGCGCAGGAGGCCGGGCGAAAGATACACCGACTGGACCGCGCGGAGGCTCGAGTTGTAATGCCCGTCCGTGTAACGTCCCTCGGCGAAGATTTCGGTGCCGTTCAGATAGACGCGGAGGGGATACTCGGCGAGGCCCACGTAGAGGGCCATGTCGCTGCCCGCGAGGGACGGGTCGACCCGGAAGGTCGCCGCGAAGGTGTACATCTTCGGCCGGAGGCTCGGGTCGGAGGGCAGATGGCCGCCCGAGTAATGCAGTACGCCCGGCGTCGCGGCGGAGAGATCGAGGTGGCTGCGCTCCGCACGTGGCGATTCGAGGAGCAGGAAATCCTTGATTTCGAGCGAGTCTTCGCGGCCGGTGAAGATATTCTCGGCCGCGAGGCTCCAGGAGGCGGCGACCGCCGACATCGCCATCAGGCCGAGCACGAGGCGGTATTTTGAGATATTCATGCCGCTCTCCTCGCCGTTCGTCAGCCCCGCTAGCCGGTCGATACGTAGATGGGAGAGTATTTCATAATTGCGATACCGAGTCCAGGCCGGAAGTTATCGAGTAATGACGATCATCGCGGGAGTTGCTGGCGCTCTGAACGGGCTCGCCTTCCGGCTTCCCCAGTCGGTGACGACGGTCCAGCTGGCGGCGATCGTGGGGAAATACCTCGAAAAGAACCCCGCCAAGCGGAATTGGGGCGCCCGCAATCTCGTCGTCGCGGCCCTGTCCGAAGCCTTTCCCAAGTAGAGCTGCTTCGCTCGGATCCCGGTCCGCCCGGAGGCCGGAGGCTGAGATCCCGACTCAGAACAGGGCCGCCACCTCGTCCGCGGCGTCGCGCAGGCCGTCGACGAGATCGAGGCGGGGCGTCTTCTCCCCGGGCGCCGCGAGGAAATAGGGGGCCGCGAGAACGGCCGCGCAGGCTTCGTCGCCGATCCGTACGGGAACCGCGGCGACGTGGACGCCGCGCGCGCAGCCGAGCTCGCCTTCGGCCCAGCCCCGCCTGCGGACGGCGGCGGCCTCCCGGGGGCTCAGGTCCTCGGGGTAGCGGTAGGCCAGGAGGAGCCGCCCCGAGATCGAATCGGAGGCGCGGTAGATGCCGGGCCTCACGCCGACGCGGACCATTCCGCCGCCCTCCACGTCGAATACCACGTGAAGCATGCGCTCGATCAGGACGCCGATATGTATGGAAGCCTCGTGCGAGCGGGCGAAGCCGCGCATGGGGCCCTCCGCGCGGGCGATGAGGGCCGAGTCCCGGCTGCGGTCGGCGAGCGCGAAGGACTTCTGCCCCGGGATGTAGGCTCCCGCCCCCGTCCTGAGCAGGTAGCCCTCGCGGGCCAGATACTCCACCATGCGTTGAATTTCCGAAACCGTGTACCCGAGGCTCTCGGCCACGCGGCTCAGCGTGAGGGGTTCGTCGGCGGCGAGGAGGAGTTCTATGATCCTGAGCCCTTTTTCGAGGGCGGGGGCATTTCCGGGCATGGGCTTATCCTCCCGAATGGTCCGCGACGCGCATAGCCTATTCGCTTGACCGGCCGTATTTATCACCTATAATAGCGTTTATCAGAACCTTTTCCAGGAGGTCCCCATGAAGAAGGAGACAAGACTCGCGATCATCGGCCTTTGCATAGTTCTCGTCGGAGGCATCGTCGCCGCACTGGTCCAGACGGACGGCGGCAGGATCGCGATACGCGACCTGCGCTTCAACGGTCCCGACGGCTCGGTGATGAGCGCGCTGCTCTATATTCCGCCCAACGCGACGGCCAAGACGCCCGCGCCCGGAATCCTGGCGGTCCACGGCTACATCAACTCGCGCGAGACCCAGGACGGCTTCGCGATCGAGTTCGCGCGCCGCGGCTACGTCGTGCTCGCGATCGACCAGACCGGCCACGGCTACTCCGACCCGCCGGCCTTCGGGAACGGATTCGGAGGCCCCGCGGGCCTCGCCTATCTCCGCTCCCTCGACATAGTGGACAAGTCCAACATAGGCCTCGAGGGCCACTCGATGGGCGGCTGGACCTGGCTGGCGGCCGCAGCCGTCATGCCCGACGCCTACAAGGCCTCGGTGCTCGAAGGCTCCTCGACGGGGGCCCCCTTCGCCAAGGAAGGCGATCCCACCTGGCCGCGCAACCTCGCCCTCGTGGAGAGCAAGGCCGACGAGTTCTCGGTGCTCATGTGGGGCGTACCGCGCGGCGTCGACGCGGCCGTCAGTCCCAAGCTCGAAAAGGTCTTCGGGACGACCGAGCCCATAGTCCCCGGCAAGATATACGGCTCCATCGCCGACGGCACCGCCCGCGTGCTCTATCAGCCCGAGGGCGACCACCCGAACGACCACATCTCGACCGTGGCCATCGGCCACGCGCTCGACTGGTTCGCTCAGACCCTCCAGGGCGGCACGCCGCTTCCGAGCTCGAACCAAATTTGGATGTGGAAGGAGATCGCGACCTTCGTCGCCCTCGTCGGCCTCATCGTCTTCATGCTGGGATTCGGCGGCTCGCTGCTGGGCGCCAAGAGCTTCGCGCCCATGGTGCGCAGCGCGCCCGCGACGAAGGGAATCCGGGGAGGCTCCTGGTGGATCGGAGCGGTCATCACGATGGCCGTGCCCGTCCTGACCTTCTACTCCTTCTTCGATTTCGGCGCCCTCGTCAAGGCTTCCTGGTTCTTCCCCGAGACGATCACGAGCCAGATCATGGTCTGGGCCGTGCTCAACGGCCTCATCAGTCTCGTTCTCTTCCTCCTCTGGCACTTCATCCTCAACAAGAAGGCGGGCGGCAGTCCGCTGAGCTACGGTCTCACCGAAGGCAAGGGCCTGCCCTGGCGCCTCATCGGGAGGGACTTCCTCCTGGCCTTCGCGACGATAGTCGCGGCCGGCTTCGTGCTCCATCTCGCGGACTACTTCTTCAAGATCGACTTTCGTCTCTGGGTCCTGGCCCTGAAGCCCATGTCGGGCCTGCAGTTCGGCATCTTCCTGCGCTACCTCATCCCCTTCGCCGCCTTCTTCCTGATGTCGTCGGTGATCCTCAACGGCCAGCTGCGCCTGGGCGAGGCCAGGGTCTCGACCCGCTACTGGGCCAACATCATGCTCTTGGCCGGAGGGTTCGTCGTGTTCCTCGCGGCGGAGTACATCCCCCTCCTCGCGGGCGGCACCCTCCTGACCCCGTCGCAGCCCCTCAACACCATAGTGGCCGACCAGTTCCTGCCCCTGATGGCCATCGTCGCCCTCTTCTCCACCTGGTTCTTCGAGAAGACCGGACGGGTCTACGCCGGAGCCTTCGTCAACGCGATGTTCGTGACCTGGTACATCGTGGCGGGCCAGGCCATCCAGTTCCCGATCCATTGAGAGGCGGAAGCTAAATAGCCCGAAGCGAATCGAGTCGAAAAAAGGGGGCCGCCCGGAAATCCGTTTCCGGGCGGCCCCTCGTCGGTCGATTCCCGATGCCATTTTTATGTCTGCATTTTGCAAGAGCCTTACGTCTTCTATACGACTACCGTAGCAAGGGCGCTCAGCACCCGTTTGTCGACCGGATCATCCGGGTCGAGCTTGCAGACGCGTTTCAGGGTCTCCTCGAGCCCGTCCCTTTCCAGGACCTCGATGAAGCTCTTGTCGGCCGGGAATGGCCTGAAGGCTTCGTCCACCGCACGGAAGCCGAGCGCGGCACCGAATACCTCGTATATGGCGTCCCAGGGGAGCCCATGACGCTCGCATAGCAAGGCGGCGCCGAGCACGCGGTCGGATCGGTCCAGCTTCCGCGGCAAATCGCGGCCCACACGGTAGACCGTGTCTCCCAGAGCCTCGTTGCCGAATCGGAATAGAAGATCGTCGATGTGGGATTCGAGCCGGCTTCTATCGAGATCGGCAGGATACTCGAGCGCCAAAGCATCCGCCGCCTGCGTCATGGCCCGACGGGCGGCCGCTCGCACGCCGGTCAGCCTGAGGACGCGGCTTACGGCTGTCTCGCTCGGATCGGCGCGATGGCCGAGGTAGGCGACCGCGGCGTGGCCGAGATTGTGCACGAAAAGCTTGCGGTCGACATAGGCGAGGATATTGTCCACGGGCTCGAGGTCCGGAAGATCGGGGATGGGCCCGAGGAAGCCTCGCCGATCCACGACGAGGCTGTTGTATTCCTCGGCGAAAATCAGGAGATTGTCGGCCGCCAGCTCCTCCGAACGCATGATCGGCACCATCTTCCCGATGCTCGTCTCCACCAGGCCGAGGCGCTCTTCGAGCCGGAAGCCGGCGGGGAGAAGGGCTCGAAGTCCTTCCCGCACCGTTCCGACCGCCTCCCGATCGTTTTCCGCGAGGATGAGGTTGAGCGGCACCGTTTCGGCCGCGGACCGGCGCGCGAGAAGTCCGGCCGCGAGATTGGGGAAAATGCGCGGTAGGGCTGCCTTGCCGACCGAACTCGCGAGACAGTCGGCCGAGGCGATCTCCGCCGCCACGGCATCGGCGTCCCGGCCGTCGACGGCCCGCACGCCGCGCACATCGATCCTTTTATCCGGATGCCCCGAGCGCTTGACGACGATGGGATAGCCGCGCCGTTTGTTCAGCGCCGCCACCAACTCCAGGTTGACGTCCACGAAAACGACTTCCCAACCCCCACGCGAAAAGACCTGGCCGATGAAAGAGCGGCCGATATTGCCTGCACCGAATTGAACCAGCTTTTTCACGAAGCACTCAACCTTTCAGTCGTCCGAGGCCGATGATCAGTCCCTTATTCATTCTTCGGCGAGCTTGTCGACCAGATCCGCAAATTCCGCAATCTCCTCAGGTCCCTCAAGAACGCCGATTTCGATCGCCATTTCGCGGACCTCCCCAGGCCTCAGGAACGGCAGTAGATTCATCTCCCGGAGTTTTCCCCGGTCCAAAGGCCTGGTATTTACCGGTTCGAGTCCGACGATATATTCCCGTTGATCATCATGTTATAGGGTCCCGAACTTTACGGCCGACTCGCCCATTGCATTGAGATTCTCGAGGGGAGTCCCGGGGGCGATATTGTGACCGTCCATCATTACAAAGCCGCGGCACTCTTTGAATATCTCGAGATTGATCCGGCAATCCTCCATCACATCTTCCGGTTTCGCATCGTGCAGCTTCACAGTATCAATCCCGCCCATAAGGAAGACATTGCCGCCCATAGCCTGTTTCAGCGCATATTTATCCGTAAGATAGCTGAAACCGATGTAGCGGTCGACGTGTATATCGTCCTTCCAGAATTTCAGAAGATGGTCCGCCCTGCCGCAGTTATGCGCCTGCACCTTATAGCCGATACTCCTTATTCGATCCGCCAGTCGCGTGTGGGGCTCCAGCATGAACTCTTGCACCTGCGCCGGCGACATCTGAGCCATTCCGTCGTCGCCGACATGGATGACTTTTTCATTGAAGTCGCTGCAGAAGGCCGCTTTCCCGCCATTCAGTTCCTTGACCGCCTCGATCCAGTCGATTGCCTTGTCGATGATAATTTGCAGCAGCTCCTTGATCCAATCCGGCTTATCGTACAAGTCCAGGGAAAATTCCTCGACGCCGCATAGGTCGCCGGCGAGACTGGCGATGCCGATAATACCCGCACCGCCCGGATAGACCGTCTCTACGGCAGGGATTACCTTGCCGTCCTCGAAGACGATCTCGAAGTCCTCCGCGATCTTTTTCATGTCCTCGAAATATCGGAGCATTTTCCCGTGCAGGCCGCCATGCACCCAGTCGATTCGCCGGAGTCGTTCGAGATCCTGGTCGGTTTGAAGCAGGTGGGGCCTGGCCACCCACGGGGAGTCGTTCCTCGGAAATACAGTCTTGGCGCCGAAGGAATCCACATCCTCGACCCACATAAAATCAGGGTAGCAGACTATTTTGTGAAAGTCGGATTTTACGTTCTCCAATATCCACTTCTGCCCCAGAAGCTGGCATTTCAGCATCGTGCGCGGATCGCCGGTGTACTGATCGATCCTGTCGGCATACCCGATGAGAGGAAGCCAATAGCGCGCCCCGATATAGTGCAGCACCGGAACTCTATCCGGAGTCTCAAACCGCGTTGCCTTATCCCACCGCTCTTTGCGTGAAAGCAATTCTCCGTAGGGCAGCTTGATACTGATCTTTTCCATGATGCTCCTCCTCGGCAATCGATGCTATTTCCCACGATCCCCCTCCCAGCTATCGACCCGGGGGGTAAGTACGTATTTGACCGCGTCGTACATGCGTTTGTACTTCTCGAATTGCTCCATATACTTCGCGTGTGCCCTCATGTCCGGCTCGAACAAATGTCGCTCGTGCACGAGGGCGGCCGCTGCGCTTTTCGCATCCGGGTACAGCCCGCATGCCACCCCGGCGAGTATCGCGACGCCGAGCGTTCCGGCCTCGCCCACGTCGAGGGCACTGATGGGCCTGCCCATCATGTCCGATTTCAGCTGTAGAAAAGCCTTGGACTTCGAGAGCCCACCGACGGCCCGCAGCTCCTCGACCTCTATACCCGCCTCGGCGAGGCGCTCGATGTTGACCATCATTTCAAAGGTTACTCCCTCGAGTATCGCCCGGATTATGTCTCGCCCGGTCGTATCGATGCTGAGGCCGACGATCGCACCTTTTGCATCCGAGTCCATGTAGGGAGTCGCGGCGCCCGCGAAGTGCGGCAGGAGGAGGAGGGGCGAAGGAGCGCCGGCCGCCTCTTCGATGAGGAGATCGAAGACGTCGATGCCGCGACTCTCGGCCTCCGCCCGACGGTCGCCGGCCAGCTTGTCGCGGAACCATTTGAGCAGGCTGCCGCAGGTAAAGGTGAAGGCGTAAGTCACGTAAAGGCCCTCTACGACGTGGGGCACGCAAGCGAAGCCTGCGCGGGCCGTCGCCTCGTTGATGATCGGGTGATTAAAGGCCGGAGTGACGCATTCGGTGGAGCCGAGGCCGTCCACGGCGACCCTGGGCCCCGTTACCCCGGAGCCGAGGGCGGCGCAAGGCTGGTCGTGGCCTCCCGCGACGAGGAGCGCGCCGGCGGGTACGCCGAGTTCGTCGGCGAGCTTGCGCCCGAGCTCCCCGACGACCGTGCCGGACTGAACGGGTTCGCCCAATTTATTCTCATCGATATCTGCCAGCCCGAGTATGTCGGACGACCATACCTTGCGGACGACGTCGAAGGCCTGGGTCCTCGCGGCGAGCGAATAGTCGGTGTGCGGTTTCGCACCGAGGCGGAAAAGTGTGTAGTCGGCGAGCAGCAGGAACTTCCAGGCTCTGCGGTAAGTGGAGATTTCGTTCCGCTTGAGCCATAAGATCTTACTGAGAGAGTACATCGAGTGGGGCGGTGCGCCCGTTATGGAATGTACCTTATCTACGCCGAGGCTCTGTCCGAGGAACCGCGCCTCGTCGGTTCCTCGTGGATCGATGTACATTATGGCGTTTCGCAAGGGGAAGCCGTCGCTTCCGACGGGTACGACGGATTCGCCGAAAGAGGAGACACTGATCCCGCGGACAGGATCGTCGCCGGCTTTGCCCACGGCGCGGGCGATGACCTCCTTGGTGGATCGCCAAACGAGTTCGGGATCGATCTCCTGCAGTCCCGGGCCGGGCGAGAAAAGCGGATACTCCTTGTAGTCCCGGCCGATTATCCGTCCCTCGGCGTTTACGACGCTTGCCTTGCAGCCTGAAGTCCCTATGTCGATTCCGAGGACGCTCATCGATTTGCTCCACGCGCCCTTAGCGGTACCACAGGTCCAAGTAGCCGCCGACGATCTTCACCATCTCGCGATGCACGATATCTTGTCGGTAGGTCGTCGTGAAGTATTCGATCGAGGCCTTCGACTCCGTATCGCTCGCGCTCCCGAGCACTGCGGCCGTCTTGAGCTCCATGGCCAGGGCCCTCCCCCCCACCTTTGCCGCGTTGACAGTCATGTCGCGGAGAAGGGCCGGGCTGGAATCGCGCTCGAGAGCGGTCCAGAGATTGACTTTGACCACACCATCGTCGATGAGACGGGCAATTTGATCGCCGGGCACCGACGAGGCCCCGTGGAGGACTATCTTCTCGCCGATGCGAGCCTTGATTTCTCTGGCCTTGTCGCCGAGGTAGCGGAGGTTCTTACTGCTCGCCCGGTGCTCGGTCCCGAGATTGGCGACGATCAGGTCGACACCGGTGCGATCGATATATTGCGCTGCCTTTGACCCGTTTGTAGGCTCGCTCCGTTCCGCGCCGGTGGCGTCGACGATTTCATCGCATGCTCCCTCTACCACGATCTCCGGGCCTCGCTCTTTCATGAATTTTGCTGTCAGCCGCATATTATCCTCGAAGGAGGCCTTCGAAGCGTCGAACATTATCGAGGAGAAAAGTCCGAGGTTCCCGTCGAGCAGCTCGGCATCATCGTCGAATTGGATATGATCGAGATGTACCATGACGCGAAGCTTTTCATAGGGACCTCCGGTACCGGCGAGGACCTCAAGGTCGCTCATGAACAGCTTGAGACCCACATCCCACTTGCGTGTGTGTGTGTAGAATTGCGCCTGAGTCCTATGGTCGTAGCGGCAGGTGATAGCCACGATGATCGGCATATCCGAAACGCCGAGGGTCGCGCCTCGGCGTCGCGCGCCCTCCAAGATCGATTCTGTCGTAGTGAGATTTTCGCTGCAGAAGCAAGGAAGCACCCAGCGCTTGCGTGCAGCCTCTTTATAGATGCTCAATACCTCATTCCGGCCTCTGATAATCGACATCGCCGTTCCTCCGTCGTTTTTTGCGCTCCATTCTAGTCTACGCTCTATTGCTCAACTGCGCCGGGACGGATCGCCCTCCAGATTCGGATACTCGTTACCGAGAAGATACAATGGACTTTCGTCCTCTTCGATTTCGGGGAATCTACCGACCTTTTCCTTGAACCTATTATCGATCGTGTCGTCGTTGACCTTCGATACCTCGCCGATGAGAACGGTGCCCGTCCCCTTCTCGCCCCAGAATTTGTGGTACTGACCGGCGGGAAGCGTAATGCTCTCGCCGGGCCTAATCCGTAGGACGGTCCCCGCGTCAACTTCGAAAGTCCTGCCGTCTCTCGACACCCGTACTCGTGTCGTTGCAAAATCGCCCTCCGAGGTCGAATCGTAAACCTGCACGAGGAGGTTGCCCCCGCCTCGGTTGATGATATCTTCCATTTTCTTCCAGTGGAAATGGAACGGCGTGACTTGTTCCTCCAGGGTAATTAGGATTTTCTCGGCGTAGGACTTCACATAACCAGGCTTCGAGTAATGGCCGTTTCTGAGTGTGAACATTAGGAGGCCTGTGTGATAGAAATCTCCGGACCCGAAGTCCGTGATGTCCCAGCCGAGCATGCAGTCCTTTATTTCGTCGTATTCGTGCGTCTTGGTCCGCCATTCGGCCGGGCTCCAAAAAGCGAATGGAGGAAGCATAAACTTCATCCCGGCAAGAAAATCCGTCGTGTCTCTCATTATTCGATTCAACTCGGAACGTTTCATTGTGTTTCCTTATAAGCAAGATGGACGTTATACGCTGAGTTTCCTATGCCGAGAAACTCGATCGAAACCCACCGCGGCCACGAGAACGAAGCCTTTAACGACCCATTGCACGTAATCGTTGATGTTCAGAAGAATCATCCCGTTGGACAAGACACCCATGATAAAAACGCCCGCGATCACGAGAACGATGTTGCCCTCACCGCCGGATATGCTGACCCCGCCGATGACGACTGCAGTGATCACGTCCATCTCGTAACCCTGCCCCGCAGTGGGCTGACCGGAGTCGAGCCGCGATAGCAGGATGATGCCTGCGATGCCGCTAAGAAAGCCGCTGATCGTGTATACCAGGATTTTTATCCTTTTGACTCCAATTCCGGAAAGACGCGTGGCTTCCTCGTTTCCCCCGACCCCGTAGACATAGCGGCCGAACCGGGTGGAGTTGAGGAGGACGAAACCCAGAACAAAGGTAATCGCCATGATGATTACGGGAACCGGGATAATCCACAGGTATCCCTGCCCGAGCGAGGAAATAGTATTCGAGAATCCGAAAACGGGGAGGCCTCCCGAAATAATGAAGGCGACACCCCGCAGAGCCGTCATCGTTCCGAGTGTCGCGACGAGGGGCGGGATGAACAGTTCGTTCACGATAACTCCGTTGAACAGACCGAACAACGAGCATGTGGCGATGGTCAGGACCACTGCCCAGGGAGCCGACATGCCGCCCAGCATCAGCTGCGCGGTAAAAACCGATGAGACTCCGATAATCGAGCCGACGGAGAGGTCGATGCCCCCCGTCAGGATGACGAATGTCATGCCCACGGCGACGATACCGACGATGGCGACTTGCCTGAAAATATTTATGATGTTCTCGAATCGAAAAAATACCGGGGACAGCATACCGAAGAGTATGCACAGAGCTATCAACACGAGTATGATGCCATATTTTCCCAGCAGTCTTTTGGCGAAGCTGTCGTTTGCCATCTTACAGTTTTCCTTTTTCATCGATGCCCGACGCGAGCATCAGGGTCCGCTCCTGCGAGAACTCTTCCTTTTCCAGAACGCCCGCTATACTCCCGTTCCGCATAACGAGTATCCGATCCGACATGCCGATCAGTTCGGGCATTTCGGAAGATATCATTATGATGCTTTTCCCTTCGTCCGCGAATTTTGTCAGAAGGTGGTAAATCTCCTGCTTTGCACCGACATCGATGCCTCTCGTCGGCTCATCGAAAATCAGGATGTCGCATTTTGTGCCAAGCCATTTGGCCAGAACGACCTTTTGCTGGTTGCCGCCGCTCAGATTTTTCACCTTTTGGTCGAGGGAGGGAGTCTTGATGTTGAGCAGAGCGGAAATATCCGCGCAAATAGCCTGTTCGCGCTTCTTCCTCAAAAAACCGAACCGGGAGAGAGTCTTGAGAATCGGGAACGAGATGTTTTCCTTGATGCTCATCCCGAGCAGGACTCCCTGCTGTTTTCTGTCTTCGGTGAGCAGGCCGATGCCATGCATGATGGCATCCTGCGGCTTTTTGATCTTTATCGGCTTCCCCGACAGGAATATCCTGCCCTTGGCAAGGAGATCGGCGCCGAACAGGGCCCGTGCGAGTTCGGTTCGGCCGGCGCCGACGAGACCTCCAATTCCAAGTATCTCCCCTTTCCTCAGGTTGAACGATACGTCTTTCAATTTTTTGTTCTCGAAACCTTCGACGAGAAGAGTTTCGGCTCCGGGGCGCGATTTTCGGGACGGATAAATTTCGTCGAGGTTGCGGCCGACCATGAGCGATATAAGTTCCTGCTGGTTGGTCGAAGCTACGTCCTTGGTTATTATTTTTCTACCGTCCCGCAGTACGCTGACTCGATCGCATATCCGGAAAATTTCTTCGAGCCGGTGCGAAATATAAATAATCGTGACCGATTTCTTCCTGACTTTGCCTACGATTCCGAACAAAACGTCGATTTCCCTGGTGGTGAGAGGCGCCGTAGGCTCGTCCATGATGAGGATTCGGGACTCGTGGGAGACGGCCTTGAGTATCTCCACGATCTGCTGATACGCGACTCCCAGATCCTTGACCCGCGCATGCGTATTCAGATCGACGCCCATATCCTCGCAGAGCCGTGACGCCATGCGGTGCATTCGCCTCTTGTCGATGAATCCGAGGCGCATCGGCTCGCGCCCGAAGAATATATTTTCGGCGACCGAGAGGAATGGCACGAGATTGAATTCCTGGTAGATGGTTGAAATGCCCAGCCGGATCGCCTCGTGGGGCGTGATATGGCCGAGCTCAACGCCGTCGAGGGTGATCGCCCCCGCGTCCTGGCGTATGGCGCCGGAAAGAATTTTTATCAGCGTGGATTTTCCCGCGCCGTTCTCGCCGACGATCGCATGAACCTCGCCCTTTGCAAAATCGAGCGATACTGAGCCCAAAGCCGTGACGCCGGGGTAGACCTTGTTGATTCCTCTCAGCTCGAGCATCCGTGGTTCCCTTTTCCGTTCGCTTGCGAAGAGTGCCGGGACGCGCGGTTTTCGCCCGTCCCGGAGGTCGACTATTTTGCAACCTGCCAGATGGGGTTCATATCGAAATAGAAGGTTTGGTGCTTCACTCCGTTGCGGACATAGTCGAGCATCACATCGACGCATTTTTTGCCGGTCCCGTAAGGATCGATGTCGATGGTCGAGCGGTAGATACTGCCCGGCTCCTTCATCTTCGCCAGGGCCTGGGCTGTCGCGTCGGCTCCGCCCACGTAGAAGTCGGCGGTGTCCTTTCCCATTGCCTTGATAGCCTGGCATACGCCGAGAGCCGCCGAATCGTTGACGCACTGGAATACCTTTACGTCGGGGTGGGCCTGCATGACGGTTTCTGCGATCTGCATGGCCTTTTCAGGCGTGTCGCCGGACTGGCGAGCTACGATCGTCGCGTTAGGGCAGAGTTTCCTGATAGTATCTTCTATGCCGTTGCTGCGTTTGATGACCGCTTCGACATTGTCCTGGGCCACTATGGCGACTTCGGCCTTCCCGCCGAGCTTTTCGTTGATCCACTTCGCGGCGTCCTTGCCGCCCGCGACACCATAATTGTAATCATTTACGATTACGTTCGCGTCGGCGTTGTCGAAGCCCTGCGCCTCGCTTATGACGATAATTCCCTTAGCCTCGGCCTTGGCCACGACGTCCAAGATTCCCCTCGAGTCGACCGGTGCGGCTACGACGGCGTCCACACCCATGGCCGTATAATCCTCGATTTGGCTTATTTGAGTTACGGCATCATATTTTGCGTCGCTCACGATGGACTGGATACCGAGTTCCTTGCAGCGATCTTTGAATCCCTGGGCAACGGCGATGAAATAAGGGTTGTCCATGATCATGACCGAAAATGCGAATTTCAGTTGGGAATTAGGCTTCTGGGACTGAGCCGATACAGCACCCATCGCCATGCACAGCACCAGGGCTGCGGCCAGGATTCTTGCGCGTCTTTTCATGAGTTCCTCCTCCTGCAAATCTAAAGCGCTTTAATACTTGCGCTCGGTTGGGAGTATCGCACCGCTTTTCCAAGCTGTCAAACAATTTTTTGAATGAACTACGCTTCATTGAGACGTTATATCCCCTGAATTGCGGCGTTTGCGCACTATTTCGAAGAAACCGGAGCAAATGCGAAGTCCATTCAAAAACTGCTCGAGTCTTGAAATCGGCTCAATTACTTTGACAAACACATCGATCCAGGGATATTCTAAAGCGCTTAGTAATGCTGACCCATCAAGGTTTGTCATGTATAAGTTGTCCGATGTCGCGGAAAAAGCAGGCGTTTCCACTGCGACTGCTTCCCTGGTGTTCAATAATCGCCCGGGGGTCAAGGAAAAGACTCGAAAAAAGGTCCTGAGCGTCGCCGCCGAGCTGGGCTACGTGCCGAATAACGTTGCGCGGAGTCTTGCGATGAACCGGTCGCAGACCATCGGCTTGATCGTCACGGATATCGAAAATCCATTTTTTGGCAGTCTGACGCGCTATATCGATGAGCACGCCCGGAAGAACGGATTCTCGCTCATCCTGTCGATGTCCGGAGACGACCCCGGGCAAGAAGACCAGATAATCAAGAATTTCATAAGCGAGTGCGTCGATGGCATAATTGTAGTCCCTACGCAATTGCCGCGGACCGAATTCGCCTTGTATGAGATCCTCCGCAAGCGGGGTATCCCGGTCGTGTTCTCGACGACCTATTACCCCGGATTCGAGGGCGATTCCGTGATGACGGATCTGGAGTTGGGCAGCTACCGCCTGACAAAGTACCTGCTCGACTTGGGCCACCGCGACATCGCCTTCCTGGTCAGCGCGGATCGTAACGCCCCGATCAGTAAACTCAGGATCGACGGATACCTGCGCGCCTACTCGGACTGCGGGATTCCCTGCGATCCCGGCCTCATCATCCAGTGTGCTCGCCCGGATTTTCAGTCCGGATATATCGAATCCAGCCGCCTCATCGAGGGCATGCGGCTCGACGCGCTCATCGCGATAAACGACATTCTCGCTCTCGGCGCACAAAAAGCCTTCAAGGAACACGGATTTTCGATTCCGAATGACATATCCATCGCGGGTTATGACGATGTCATATTCTCATCTATCTCGGATGTTCCCTTTACCACCGTTCGGCAGAATATTCCCGAAATTGCGCGGCTCAGCGTGGATCTGCTCATCGGCCGGATACTCGAAGCCCCCCAGAAAGAAAATAAAATTCTCATCGTGCCGGAACTCATCGTTCGCGATACCACGGGTATTCCGAGGCGGCGAGTCAGTCCGAAATGAAAACAGGGCCCGGTCGGCATCGAGAATAATCCGAGGCCCCTCCGAGTAGCATCGATTCCTTCCAGAAGGGGAGGGGGCTCATGGGTAATTCGTTGTTGGCATTCTTCTTTCTATTCGTAATGTGTCCACATTCTTAATATTCTTACTATTCTTTCTTTCTCGAAGATCTGATACACGAGCCGGTGTTGGATATTGATACGTCGCGAATACGCTCCGGCAAGATCCCCAATCAATCTTTCGTATGGTGGTGGATTTTGAAAGGGATCCTTTGATAATATTGAGATGAGGGTAATTGTTCTTTCTTTTAATCCCGACTCCGCTATTTTCTCGGAATCATTTTGTGCTGGTTTTGAATAGACTACTGCCCAAGTCACCAAGTCAATTCCTTTGAGCTCTGATCGAGTGGTTCGCTCATCCCCTCTCTGATTGACTCTCTCATTCCTGGTATTGAAGTAAGGAACAGCGTTTCCTGGATTGATCTCCAATCCTCTTCCGAGATGAGAACAGCACTATTTCTTTTCCCAGAAATAATTACAGGCTCATGCGATTCATTGGTCTGATCAATGAGCCGATATAGATTCGCGCGTGCATCGCTGGCGTTTAATACGGTCATCATATCCTCCAATATAAACGTACGTCAAATCGTACGGATTGTCAACGCACGCTTAACCGATGAGGGGGGCTTGTCCCGCTGAGTCCGGTTGAGTCGAGTGGGCCGTGGGAGTTTCACCTCAGCCGTTCCTGCCGCAAGGAAGGTCGGCCCTGGGACGCCAAGGAAACCAGCCTGCTCCTTGACGGCGGCTCAGGCTGCTGCTACGTTGAAGTCCCCTGGCGGAATATGCCGACCCTGGGGTGGCGAAATAAGATGACCCCCGACATTGGGCGATTTCTTCTCATACCCAATTTTCTATTTTTAGTTCTTTTATTTTTGAAAACTCTTTAGTGTTGTTAGTCACCAAGATCAAATCTCTAGCTATTGCCTGTGCAGCAATTTGCAGATCGTATGGCCCGATTAATTGCCCACGTTTTTCTAATTCAGCTCGTATTAGTCCGAATATTTCTGCATCCTCATCATTAAATGGTTCAATATCGAAGGCTGAAACAAAATCTATAAGTGCATTTCTATTTTCCTCTCTATGTCTACTTTTGGACACACCATATTCCAGTTCTCCAACAGATATGGCGGATAATTTTACTTGCTCCGGTTTTAGCTTTTTTATTCTCTCCACTACCGTTTTTGGACTGTTGTTTATTATATATATACATATATTTGAATCTAATAAGTACATTACAATCCTTCTCTTTCCTGCATCCCAGGTTGATTCCTTCCATCAGCCATAAAATCATCTGTAAACTCAGTTAAGCTTCTCTCAAATGCTTCCCAAGGATTTTTCTTTGGAAAAAGAATTATTGTACTGCCTACTTTCTTAATATATAATTCCTTATCTTTAACTTGGTATTCCTTCGGGAGACGTACTGCTTGGCTATTACCACTAGTAAAAACCTTAGAACTGAGCATCTTGCTTACCCCCTAACAATAGTATACACAAACGTATATACTATTGTCAAGTGTTCTTATTCTCCGCGCGCAACGCGTCCGCCCGAACATTGAATTGAGCCGCGACGGGCTTGTCCCCGGAGTCGGCTCTAACTCGTTGTTGGAATATTTATGCTTTTCCAGAAACAGCATGCAATCTTAATCCGAGTGCATGCACAACTTTTAGGATCGTTGAAAATTCGGGATTGCCCTCAGGAGACAATGCTTTATAGAGGCTTTCTCGCCCGAGTCCCGTTTCAGTTGCTATTTGAGACATTCCTTTGGCTCGGGCAATATCGCCCAAGGCCGCGGCTATCAATGATGGATCATTATCTTCTAATGCCGCTTCCAGATATGCTGCCATGTCTTCTTCGGTTTCAAGGTGTTCTGCAGCATCCCAGGCATATGTGGCTTCTCTTTGCATTTCAACCCTCCATGTCCCGAGCCAGTTCATGTGCTCTGTTGATATCTTTGCTCTGTGTGGATTTGTCGCCACCACAAAGCAATATCACAATCTCATTATTCCTTTGCATATAGTATATTCGATACCCCGGTCCATGATCGATCCGGATTTCGAATACACTTTCTCCAACCGATTTTACGTCACCCGCATTTCCGAGTGAGAACCTTCGTATTCGAATATCTATCCGAGCACGCGCAACCCTGTCCTGCAAGGAATCAAACCATTTTCGGTATGTTTCTGTCTGTCGGATTTCAGTCACAAAAATAATGTATCCCTTGGGATATGTTTTGTCAATATATTTTCGCACGCCAGGCGAGGAGCTTTAGTGCTATAAACATTTTATGGGCTTCCGGCTTTAGGGTGGAGCTAAAACCCAAAACCTGGGCTGCCGAAGTGAAAAAGTATTGCATACGGAATCTCTTTCTGTTTCTGGCTCTATTGGGGAATCTGTGGGTGAATTTTGATAAAAACGAGGGAAATTCCAAGGCGGAGATCGGCATTGCTTGAAGGCAAATAGATTGCACCCTGCTCTCAAACCTGCGACGATGTAGTTGCAACACCAACAACGTCGAAGGGGAAAGCAGGATGCAGCTCAAGTGTATACTCAACCGGGTGCAGAAATTCCAGTCCTTTGTTTATAAAAGCACTCGAATGACAGAAGAAGGCGGGGCCCTCGTGCTCGAGATATTGTCAATAGTTGTGGATTGGAAATCTGAACGATTTTCCGGTCAGGCCGCCGCTTCATCAACCCGCTCTCCATTCACAAACTTTACTCCCGCTTCCACGAGTGGGATGAATTTGAATCCGTCTAACTTGCGCCAACCCTGTTCTGCCTCCCTGCAAAGCTTGTAGACCATTGCCAGCGTTGCCTTGCGAGTCCCGTTGCCCTTCGTTCGCCGGTGGCGTAGGCGTACCGTCGCGAAGGTCGACTCGATGGGGTTCGTGGTGCGCAGGTGGAGCCAATGAGCGGCAGGGAAATCGTAGAAGGCGAAGAGGTCGTCCTTGTCCTTCACCAGACATTCCACGGCCTTCGGGTACTTGTCGCCGAAGGAATTGACGAAGAGGTCGAAGGCTTTGAGCGCGTCCTCACGGGTGGGCGCAAGGTACTGGTCATGCAACATTCCCTTGGCCTTCGCCTGGAGCGACTTGGGGAGCTTGTCCAAAACGTTCCCGGTCTTGTGGAACCAGCACCGCTGGATACGCGTCTCTGGCCATACCTCCGCGGCGGCGGCCTGGAAGCCCATCGCGCCATCGCATACTGCGAGCACCGGCGCTTTCTCAAGCCCACGGGAGCGCAGATCGAGGAGAATCTCCTTCCACGACTGCGCACTTTCGCGGTAGCCATCGGATACAGCAAGCAATTCCTTGTTGCCGAATGAATCGGCGCCCATGACGACGAGCAGACAGGCGCGTTCGTCCTCAAGCCGCGCATTGCAATACACGCCGTCTGCCCAGACGTAGACATAGCGTTTCCCTGCAAGGTCCCGTCTCGACCACTCCCCGTACTCCTCGGTCCATATCTCCTTCAGGCGCACGACGGTACTCGCCGAAAGTCCCTTCGCCTGAGGACCAAGGATCGCCTCCAACGCCGTCGGAAAGTCGTCGGTTGAGATGCCTTTGAGATACAGCACCGGCACGAGGGTATCGATGCTTGGCGCCCGCCGCATGAAGGGTGGGAGTATCCGGCTCGTGAACCGCTGCTCTCCCCTGGCGCTCAATGCCCGGTCATCCACGCGGGGACGCGTGATGGCAATCGGCCCCGCTCCGGTGAGCACGGTTCGCTCGGGCATGACGCCATTTCTCACCACCAGACGTTTCCCCTCCTCGTCGACGAGATTCTTGAACCGCGAAAGATGCTCCTCAATCTCTGCCTCCAACGCGGCTTGCAGCATCTTCCTCGCCCCTTCACGCACGATGATTTCCAGCACCCCCATGGTCTCGGGCGTTGCCTTGATTCGAGTCTCGATGATAGTCTTGCTCACGGACGTTCTCCTTCCCGGCGGTTGTGTTTGGCGACAAAACCTTACCGTGAAGAAACGTCCGTTTTCTATTCCGTCCACAAGAATCGATCATATCTCCTCGTGCTCTTGGTGGACATTGTCGCCAGAGCTAATAGTTGGCTGAAATGTTCGAAGTGTGGAAAGCTATGCAGAGGGTACGATACGCTTACCCCCCGGCGGTTCGAGTTTGTGCCGCTCTGGGGTATCAAAGTCTTTTTCGTTTACGTGATGCGGCGTTGTGACTGCCCCGACTGCGGAGTTGTCGTGGAAGCGGTCCCGTGGGCAGAAGGGAAGCAGCAGCTCACCAAGACCTACGCCTGGTTCCTCTCTGACTGGGCAAAGAGAATGAGTTGGAAAGAAGTGGCGCGGGCTTTCAAGACGACGTGGGATCATGTGTTCCAAGCCGTGGAGATGGCTGTACGGTGGGGGCTTGAGCATCGCGATATCCAAACGATTACCGCGATCGGCGTTGACGAAGTTCAATGGCAGCACGGGCAGAAGTACTTGACCGTCGTGTACCAGATCAACAAGGAATGCAAAAGGCTGCTATGGGTCGGACGGGACCGGACGGAAGAAACCTTGAAGGAGTTCTTCACTTCCTTCGGCACAAAGAGGGGTGGCGCGCTCAAATTCATCTGCAGCGACATGTGGCAGCCCTATCTCAATGTCATCGCGGAAAAGGCCGCGGGAGCATTGCACGTGCTTGACCGTTATCATATCGTCGCGAAAATGAACACGGCCCTCGACGAAGTGCGCGCCGCCGAAACCAAGGATCTCAAGGCCAAAGGGTACGAACCGGTGCTCACGAAAACACGCTGGTGTCTCCTGAAGCGACCGGAAAACCTGACGGAAAAGCAGGGGACCATATTAGCTGAACTACTGCGCTACAACCTGAAGTCCGTACGCGCTTATCTACTCAAGGAGGAATTCGGCTTCTTCTGGGAGTACATCTATCCGGCCAGCGCGGGAAAGTACTTGCTCGATTGGTGCAAGAAAGCCATGCGTTCCCGTATCGACCCGATGAAGAAAATAGCCCAGATGCTGCGCGCTCATCAGCGTCAGATATTGAACTGGTTCAAGGCTCGAGACGTCATCTCATTGGGTGCGGTTGAGGGTCTCAACAACAAGGAAAAACTGATTACCAGAAAAGCCTATGGTTTTCGGACCTTCAAAGCCATAGAAGTGGCCTTGTATCATACGCTCGGTGCTCTTCCGGAGCTAAAAACCACCCACAGATTCTGCTGAGGAGCCCTGTTTCTAAAACCACGCGCAATTCGTTTGATCATCCGAATACCGAGATTCTGGGCCTCGAGCATAGAGTTGTTAACTTTGAGCTGGGAATCCGAAGCTTGACGAGTTCGCCCACACGCAGGCCCGTGCTGTAGAGTGTGGAGAGAATGGCGTGGTGCTTGGGATCATGTCGCCTGTCGCGCCGCGTCCAGAAGCCGAGTGACTTCCTCCCACGCACACCGTGCAATCCGATTCCTGGGCGATGTATTGCCTTCCGATAAATCCATTTATCTTGACGCTTCGGTTCTTGATTGATGCGAAGGCGTTTCCCCGCGGGGCAGGTGTAGGAATTGTCATGCTTATTGAAAATGAAATCTGTCTGTTCGTAGAGCCTCGAAGCAAGTCGGTCTGGGCGATGGTTTTTGAGATTAGTTCGCCGGTTTTGGGCTTCACGCGAGAGCGGAGTATCTGCAGTCTCTCTTGCTATGTTGCTACCGGCCTGACTAACTCTCGATTTCGCCAATCCAGCCTGGAATGTCGAACCTCTCGGGCAATGGGCCAACCAGGGTAGCTAGATTCGTTTCAAGGCTATCGAGCTGCGCCAAGCCGATCTGCTGCGACCACTTATCGCGCAATTCATCAAAGATCACCTCTCCTTGTCGCAAAACATCGAGACCAAGTGGGGTGACCTGAAGACGTTTGAGGCGGGCGTCGAGCGGGTCGACATCGCGGCTCACATATCCGCGCTCCTGCAACACCTTTATCGTTTTAGCTGCGGCCTGCTTTGACACCGAGAGGCGGCGTCCCAATTCTGAAGCATTGTCCGCACCAGCAGTGATAGCCCGCATAGCAAACTCATGGACAGGACGAAAATCCTCGTAGCCTCGCCCTGCTAACTCGACTGTCGCAGAGTCCACCATGGAGCGGAAGCCTCCAATCAGGAGCAGCGCAAGGTTCACGCCAGAATGATTCATTCACCCAGGATACGTTATGAGGCAAGGATTGACAACCCGATTGACGAAAGACGTTGACAACCGAGTTGTCTATATTCCAAGTAGACAACCTAGTTGTCTATAATATCTAGAGACATATGAATGTCGGCTCAAGGAGAAGCGGAATGAATATCGTATCAACGGGTCTCACTCTACCGGGGATTACGCACCACTACGAGGAATTCAACGGAACCAGGCTCCACTATGTCGCAGCAGGATCTTCCGGGTCGCCCATTTTACTGGTCCATGGATTTCCTGAGAGTTGGTGGGCCTTTCATAAACTCATCCCATTACTCGCAAAAAGCCATCGTGTCTTCGCTGTGGACCTACGCGGTTTCGGAGACTCAGATAACGAAACGGCCGTCTATGGCAGCAAGACTTCGTCCGAGGACTTGCATGAGCTTATTGGAAAACTCGATGTTGGTCCGGTCCATATTACTGGACAGGACATCAGTGGGGGGACTGTCTTTCGCCTTGTAAGCACTTATCCGGAAGACGTACTTAGCTTCACCGCGATAGAAATGGGCCTCGCCGGTTTCGGGCTTGAAGGATTGGGAGATATTACGCACGGCGGTTCCTGGCATATCGGCGTTCTTTCGGCTCCTGGCATCCCCGAGATGCTACTCACTGGCCGGGAGCGTGAGTTCCTAGGGGACTGGGCTTTTCCAATGATGACGGTCGTGAAGGGCTCCATTACCAATATGAAAGCGAAATCAATCCCGAGTATGAAATGTTCGCCCGACATTACGAGACCGTCATCCTCCCCGCGAGATCTCGCAAGCCTCGTGACAAAGCCCTCGTCGAGAATGCGGTAAATATCCTTTACACCCGTGTGTTCGCCCCTCTCCGGAATAGGGAGATGAGCTCGCTCGCCGATCTCAATGCGGGAATCCGAGAGATGCTTGCCATTCACAACAGCACCCGCTTCCAGAAGCTTCCACAAAGTCGCGCCCAGCGCTTCGAAGAGATAGATAAACCGGCTCTCCGGTCCTTGCCGGAACGCCGCTACGAAATCACGCATCACCGCTTCGCCACCGTTCAGACAAACTATCACGTGGAAATCAGGGAGGATTGTCACTACTACAGCGTTCCCTACGCATTCGCTGGCAAGAAGGTCTCCGTTTACTCGACAAATCGGACGATCGAGATTTTCTACGACAATGTCCGGATCGCCTTCCACCTTCGCGCTTCGCCCGGCAGCAGCCAGCGGTATACCACAGTGAAGGAACATATGCCGTCTCACCACCGCTTTTATGCCGAATGGTCGCCTGAGCGCATCAGTCACTGGACCGCTTCGGTCGGTCTTAATGTCAAGGCCATCGTGTCCGACATCATGGCTCAAGCCGAGCACCCGGAACAAGGATTCAGGTCTTCGATCGGCATCATCGGCCTTACGAAGAAATACTCATGCGAACGTGTCGACATGGCCTGCCGTATCGCCCGCTCCGACGGCGTCTCTGGCTACCGTGGCGTAAAGCGAGTACTCGAGACTGAACGGGACCTTGTGGCGCTCGCTAACGAACGCCTGCAGATGCCCTTGCAGTTCCACGAGAACCTCCGTGGCCAAGATGCCTACCAGTAAGCGCGGACGGCCCAGCATGAACGTACAGGCCACACTGGAAAAACTTTCGAGCCTCAGACTCTCAGGCATGGAACGGTCGTACCGCGCCCTCATGGAAACGCGGCACCCACAGTCTCTCACCGCCGATGAACTCATTGCCCATCTCGTCGATGCGGAGTGGGATGATCGCCAGGAACGCAAGACCAATCGGCTCATGAAGACCGCATCCTTCCGCGCTCGCGCAACCTTCTCCGAGCTTGATTTCGCCGCGGGACGAAGCCTGGACAAGAACGAGTTTTTGCGCCTTTCCGACTGCTCATGGGTTACAAAGGGAAGAACAATAATAATCTCCGGGCCAACCGGCGTAGGGAAAAGCTTCCTCGCTCAGGCCCTCGGCACGCAGGCCTGTTTCCTCGGACACAAGACGCTGTACTTCAACTGTGGCAAGCTGTTTCCGCTCCTTAAGACCAAGCGAATGGAAGGCGGCTATCAGCGCCAGATCACTCGCATCGCACGAACCGCCGTCCTCATCCTCGATGATTTCGGACTCCTTGCCCTCGACACCGAATCGCGGCTCTCGCTGCTGGAGATCATGGAGGACCGATACGACCGTGCCGCAACTATTATCTCTACCCAGATTCCAGTCTCAAAATGGTTCGACATCATCGGCGATCCCACCCTCGCAGACGCCATCTGCGACCGAATCGTGCCTCAAGCGATGCGAATCAACCTGACCGGCAAATCGATGCGAGCGATCAAAAAGGTGTTCCCGACGCAGGAGTCTTGAACCATGGTTGCCACCCGGTTATAGTCCGACCTGCGGTCTGTTCAGAACTGTCGGGTGGCAACCATGGCCCGGAATGGTGGCAACTTTGGCCGGAATAGGCAGGCTGGCGGCGTCGCGATAGCCAGCGTCTGCGCATAAATGCTTGTTACGACGAGACGGAGGATCATCGCGCCGGATAACGATGGAATCAAGTACCTCCTCGATGCGCTTGCTATCATTCACATTAGCTCCGGTCACGACGAGTGATGGCGGGACGCCACGGCCGTCCACCAGGAGGTGGCGCTTGCTCCCTTTTTTCCCCCCGATCCGTTGGGTTCGGACCGACTGCTTCTTGTGCCAGAGGCGCCTTCATCATCGCGCCATCAACGCTTTGCCAACGCCAGGCGATCCCTTCCATTTCGTCATACTCAGCCAACCCGGCCTTCCACAGTGCTTCGAAGAATCCCGCTTCCTCCCACTCGAGGAAACGCTGATGCACGGCGCTGGCACTGCCGAACCGTTCCTTCTAACATCTACATTATTATACGTTGCACCAAACCCGAAAATTGACATATTTTTCCTCCTTCAATAATGACATTTTTGGCGACTCGGCACAACGGAAATGCCTAACAGTAGAGAAACGGCAATTTCCATCTGCGCGCGCAGCGTCGGCCTAACATCAGTGTTCTATCCTGCGGAATCGCGAGACCGGAGTCATCCCAGGTAGAGCCCTGTTAGCAATCCATAATCCGATTCTGCGGGATAGAACATGTTGCACTGAGCTGACTGGCCGGAGGGTCACCCATGGGGCTTTTATCGATTCGTCATGGCAACGGGAGAATAATAGCGCCGCCTATGGGTCTTCGCAAGTCGGGAAAATGGCGAGATCGAAGGGGATGATTTGGTTTTGCGATGAAAGATGGCGGTACGATATCCCGTTTTTCACGGGTACCGTAGCCATTGGGCAAAGAAGCGCCAGGACAGACAGGTGTCTGTCCATGACAACGAGGTAGTGACGCGGAACCGGAATAGAGAGCCGGGTCTTCAGCCGGTTTTCTCATCGGCTGAAGATCCCCGATCATGCCATTACGACTTCATTGGGGGCGGGGCCATGGATCTCCTGCAGAAACGCGAGCCGATCTTTGAGACAGCTTGGAGCGATCGGTGATCCGATGGATCGCTCGACTTTCATGTGCGAGCCGCATGTGGGGCAGATTGCCCAGACACAGGCGTCGGCGCTCAGTTTCCGGCAGTTCCTCGGAAAGTATGTGCCGAGCAGTTTCCTGGTGGCCATGATCGACACTGGTCTGGATAAGCGCGCGCACATGAGCCAGGGATAGCGTCCGATCCCGATTACCCATGTAGCCGAAGTAGCGGATCTTCCGAAGCCCTTTCGGCAGGATGTGCAGCAAAAACTTCTGGATAAACGCCTCATGGGACAGTGTCATCCGCATACGGGCATGGCCTGCGGCTCGATCGATCCACGAGAAACTGACCTGATGAGCGTCCGCGAAAACTATGCGCTGTTCGCTGATTCCGACGCGATGGGTATAGCGGCCAAGGTATTTGACTATCTGCTGGGGGCCGCCGAAGGGAGGTTTGGCATAAACTACGAAGGCTTTTTCGGCTGCCTTGCGAAGCGAAGCATGTAACGCTGATTCGTCACCCTGGAGTTCACCTTCGCCGATGGATGTTTCCAGGTGACTCAAGAGCTTGCCACGAAACACGGCGGACAATCGCCTCACCGACACGAGGTAGGTTGGATTTCCTGCTATCCACCTCGTGCCGTCCGGCGAGACTCCGCCGCCGGGAATGATGCAATGCAGGTGCGGGTGGAAGGCGAGCTTCTGATTCCAGGTGTGCAGGATGGCCATGCCGCCCACGCGGGCGCCAAGATTCTCGGCCTTCGCGCAAACAGCCAGCAAAGTTTCACGGACGCAGATGAAGAGTGCGTCGTAGAAGAGGTGGCGATTGGCCTGAGCCAGAGGCACGAGTTCGTGAGGAACCGTGAAGACCACGTGGAAGTACGGACAGGGGAGGAGTTCGCTCAGGCGGGCGTGTACCCACCGCGCCCGAGCCGCGCCCTGGCAGAGCGGACAGTGCCGATCGCGGCAGGAATTGTAGTGAACTTCGCGATGCCCGCACTCGCAGGATAGGACGTTGCCGCCCATACGTTCGGTCTGGCAGTCGGCGATATGTCGTAAGACACTTCGTTCGCGACCGTTGAGCTCGGGGAGTTCCAGCCCTCGTAGCGCAATCTCGCCCAGCTTGCTCATCGTCCCCTCCCCGAAGACGGCGCGCCGACGGTCGGAAGATGGTCGAGGGGATTGCGTACGGTCTGAAGGTGATGCGCCGCCACGTGGAGATAGACTTCGGTCGTCTGAATAGTGCTGTGGCCAAGCATGGATTGGATGGTGCGCAGGTCGGTGCTGTCCTCCAAGAGATGGGTTGCGAAGCAATGCCGTAGTGTATGAGGTGAGACATGCTTTTCTATGCCCGCCTTGCGGGCGAGAGCGGGGACCATTCGCTGGATGCCGCTTGGATCCATCGGACTGTCGGGCCGAGCTCCCGGGAACAGCCAGGTTTTTGGCTTGACCAGGCAGGAGC
>CAWBCC010000018.1:0-15798 GCA_963787185.1 uncultured bacterium
TATTTACATGATTGATTTTGATAAGCGTCTTTACGATTATACCCGCTCAATGAGTGGATTATATCGACGCTATTCGGATGACATTATTTGTGTGATTCCATTTGAGAAGAGGATGCTATTTGAGGTCTTCTTTACTGAATTGCTCTCAAGTATTCGAATGGATGTTTCTCCCGAAAAAACAAAGCGATTTAGAATAAACGATGGTAAGCCTATGGTCGAGCATCGCGATCTCTTCACTGAGGGACGATACGACAAACCGGGAATAATTAGCTATCTAGGCTTTTCCTATAATGGTAACTGCGTTCGATTACGAGAAGGAACGCTCAATAAATACTATCAAAAGCTCAATCACCGCCTTTTTCTATTACGGCATATATCCACACAGAAAGGGCGCATGGTTGGTCGTAAACGGCTATATGCGCGATCAAGCCATTTAGGCGAGGCAAACCGCAGATATCTTCAAGCACTCCGTTCTTCAGATATGCCTCTCTCTATTCGGAAGAGGAATTTCTTTACGTATGAGCGTACTGCGGTGGAGGTCTTCGGAGATGATCAGATACGGCATCAGGTAGCTGGACATTGGCGGCGGATTAGAAAGTTTATCGCACATGTCGAAAATAGATTAATATAACAAATGGCATCACTCCAGTGGAAGTCGCCTCCTGCAGGCTTGAAATGAGATTCGGTTGCATAAATAGAGTCAAGGCGGATAACGAGTTGGAGTCATAGCATGTACCTTATGTACGTAGATGAAAGCGGAGACCCCGGCATTATAGGATCCCGAACCGATCGATATATCCTCACCGGCCTCGTCATACATGAGCTTCGGTGGCGGGACGCCCTCGATGAGCTCATCGAGTTCCGCCGATCGATCAGGCAGGATTATAAGTGGAAAGTCCGGGATGAGCTCCACGCCCAAGCGATGGTGAACGGAAGACTCTCGGCCAACGCGGGCGTGGAACGTAACGAGCGATTCATGATCCTTCGGCGGTCTTTGGATTGGCTGGCATCTCGATCCGACATCGGGATCATCACGATCATCGTGGAGAAAATCGGCTTCGAGAATGCGGGACAAGTATTTGAAATCGGCTGGAAATATCTTATCCAAAGATTCGAGAATACGCTCAGCCATCGGAATTTACCGGGGCCGCAGAATCCCGAGGATCGAGGTATCGTTATTCCGGATAATACGAATGGCGAAGAATTAAGATTGATTCTACGCAAGATGCGGCGATTCAACCCAGTCCCTAGCCAGTTCCAGGCGGCAGCGCGCAATCTTCCGATACGATCCGTAGTGGAAGATCCGGTCCTTCGAGACTCACGACATTCGTACTTCATCCAAATGGCGGATATATGCGCCTATTTTGCACAGCAGTACTTCAAGCCGAATAAGGTTGTAAAGAAGCAGGGGGCAAGGAATTACTATCAACGAGTGGAACCGGCAGTCATCAAAAAGGCGGCCCCAGGCAACCCGCTTGGCATGGTCATCGTCCAAAAATGAGGGACGCTTTCGCGTCCCCGGGGAATCCTACTACCCATGCGAGACGGGGTTCGGATTCAACAAGAATCTATATCGCAAATAGATGGATGTCAACGGTTTTCGGCGTGCCGACGAACAATGAATGAGGGTCATATGGAGGTACCGATGATCCTCACCCTACGAGCCAAACCAGCCCGCTACGATGAGCGCTTCGCACAGATCGAGAGTGGCCAGAATCGTATAGACCGCAGCATCCGCGACGAGATCTCCCGCAACCGCGATGAATCGGGGAAGCTCCAGATTCAGAATCGCGACAAGCTCATGAAAACACTCGAGATCTTTCGTTCGGGCCTCCTCGGGACCATGGGTCAGATAGCCGATATGCAGAAAGCTCAGCTCCAGATTTTTCAGGAGCAACTCGTCAAGCTGACAAGCGGGAACGAGCAGCGCCTCGATAAGCTCAGGGAGACGGTGGACGAGAAGCTGAGACAGCTCCAGGCCGACAAAGCCGAGAAGCTCGAAAAAATACGCGTTTGATTTCAGGGATGCAACCTCTTCAGATTCAGCCGGTGAGCATTCACAGCGAGAAAAACTACTCCGTGGTGATTCCTCCCGGAAACGCAGAGTTCAACATCAGCTGGAACCAGGCTTTCGCGGAAGGTGACCTGATAAAAGGTGACGAGAGTCGGCTAATCATCCGCCCCCGCTATGAGTTCAAGGCCACAATTGGCGGAGAACCGCTTTTCTCGCATACATCGATCTTTGTGCTTCTCTTCGGGGTTCAAAATCGCGAAGCGGTAGACAAAGCACTCGAGTCGGCCGCCGTAAAAAAATTATTCTTCGAGAAGCAGATAATGAAAACGATGTGGCCGATCCTGCGACAGCAGATCCTGGACGGGATGAGCAGACTGGGACTGCCGGCGATGCCGCTGCCCTGGATCGTGGAATAAGTCTCCGGATAGGAATACCCGGGATCAGGCGGCCGCCCGGGGTCACCCGGCACTTGCCTGGTCGCTTCCGGCGACTCCAGTTGCGGAGGAGGAATTCTTCAGTGGTCGCGGAGGAATTTACCACTGATAAAGTCGGCCGGGACCACTGGAGAATGCCCCCCTGGACCAGTGGTAAATTCCCCTTGGACCACTGGTAAATTCCTCCGCGACAAGCTGAGAATTCCTCGCAGACTAAGGTCGCGACAATTGAACATCGAGCCGATTTCGTTATAAGGGGGTCGCCGGCGACGATGGTCCGCGGGAGCGCACACTCGAGCCGGTCGGCCACCCCCGCGGGGATGCGCTTCGGTATTTCCGTTCGCCTCAGATCAGCACGGCCAGCGTCAGCACCGCGAATATCGCGATCGGATAGAAGCAGGCCATGTTGAAGAAGGCCAGGGCCGAGTCGCCGCTCTGTTCGCGCAGCCATCTGATAGCGGGGACGAAAAAGAAGATCACCGAGACGACGAGGGCGGCGGCGGCGTAGGCCCAGCCGTTGGGCATCGGGACGACGAGGGGGAAGAGGAGACCGAGGAGGGCCGTGGCGCAGACGACGACGAAGGAGATGATCGAGGCCGCCTTCCGGCCGTAGCGCACGGGCACGGTCCTGATGCCGAGGTGCCTGTCCTCTTCGAGGTCGCTCCAGTCGTTCGGGATGTTCCTGCCTCCGACCTCCCAGGCGAAGGCCCAGGCGAAGAAAAGGATGACCATCCCGGGCCGAGGCGAGGGTGTGACGGCCCAGACACCCGCGAGGCCGCCCACTCCCACCATGAGGCCCGAGAGCAGCCCTTTCCAATGGGTGACCCGCAGGAGCTTGCAGTAGGCCGTTTCGAGAATCACCGCGCCCACGAGGAGGCCGGCGCAAATCGGCCGCAGGAGGAAGGCCAGCACGAGAGACAGAAGGCCCCAGACCAGCACCCAGGCTATGCCCGCTCCGTAGCTCAGGTTGCCCTGGGCCAGGGGATGACGCTGGCCCAGGGAGTCGAGGTCGAAGGTTTCGCGGCTGGCCCGGTACTTGGCCATCTTCTCGCGGTCGACCTTCAGGTCGATGACATCGTTGAGCGCGAAGACCGAGGTGTAGCCCGCGAAGGCGGCCACGAGACCCATGACGACGGTCCGAGCGGGTGGGGGGCCGCCCAGGAGCACCGCGGCGAGAGCCGCGCCCACGGCCGGATGCGCGACATCCAGGACCGAGTGCGTCATGCGCGAGAGTCCGAAGAACTGCTTGAAGCCCAGTGCCCGTCGAGCCTGTAGGTCAGCCATGCCATGCTCCTTCCCGTTCAGACTATGCACGCGTCGCGGGCCGGGCGCAAGAGCTTCAAGCATGCATCAGACGGCTTCCTCGATTCGCGCGGAGCTTTCCGCCCGCCTGGCCCGGAACATCCCGAAGCGGCAGAGCCCCGCGCCGAATGCGAGGCGCATCAGGAGAAACGTGGGCACTTCCCGCAGGGCTTTGACGAAACCGGGCGGCCCGAAGCGCCAGAGGCCCTGCGGTCGAAGCACGCCCTGCCGGATCGAGGCCATCCAGGAGGGCAGAGTCTGCCTGGTCCAATCCTCCGTCGCCACCCTGCCCTCGACCAGGCCGGTGGCCTCCAGCAGTTCGGAGAAACCCTCGATGCTGGAAAAGCCCGGATGCGACCACTGATCGAGGAGCTGGCGCATGACCAGCCTCTCCCAGAAACCCAGCGGCCGGCGCCGATCGTCCCTTTGATTCCAATCGGCGAGCACGAGCAGGCCTCCGGGCCTGAGTACGCGCATGAGCTCCCGGGCGAAGATCGCCTTGTCGGGCATGTGCGGGCCGGCCTCGACCGACCAGACCAGGTCGAAGCTGGCATCGGGGAAGGAAAGCGCCATGGCATCGTCCAGCTGAAACCGCAGGCTCAAATCCGGAGAAGTCAGCTCCCGCGCGCGTTCGATCTGGCCGGGGCTGATGGTGACGCCCGTGACCTCGAAGCCGTAGTCCCTCGCCAGGATGCGGCTCGAGCCGCCGATGCCGCAGCCCACGTCCAGAACCTTCGTTCCGCGCGGGAGTCCATCCAAGCCTCCCCAGCGGACCATCTCGTGCACGAAATCCACCTTGGCCTGTAGAAAATCCTTGCGCCGGGGGGGTGATCCGTAATGGCCCAGATGGATGTGCTCGCCCCAGTAGTATTCCAAGATCCCGTCTCGGGTCCAATGATCGTAGGAATCGACGACGGAACGGGAGGATTCGTACTTCCGGGGGTTGGCCAGATAGAGGACGAAGCCGATGGCCAGGACCACCGCCAGAGAGCCGATTACAAAGAAAATAGTCATCGCCACGGTCGGGCCATTCTATCAGGCCGGGGCATCACGTCAAGCTTGGGCCATCTTTTTTGCTCTACTCGGGCCGTCGATATATGCTATAGTTCCGCCGCGCTCAGGCGGCGGCTTATCGAGGAGGGAGAATGCGGGAACGACGGGGCGAGAAGGCTCGGGACAAGCGCTACCTGTCCGTTTCGGTTCTCGACGCCGAGCGGCGAACCATGGTGGTGAAGGATCTCTTCGCCTCGGCCTCGCCGACCTACGATCGCCTCAATAGGCTCCTGAGCTTCCGCCGCGACCTGGCCTGGAGGAAAGAGACCGTCCGGCGCATGAGCTTCTCCTCCGGCCGGACCTTCCTCGACATAGCCACGGGCACGGCCGATCTGGCCATCGAGGCGGCGAAGGCTCATCCCGAGATCCTCGTCAAAGGCGTGGACTTCGTCGAGCCGATGCTCGAGGCGGGCCGGCGCAAGATCGAAGAGCGAGGACTCGGGCGGCGCATCGACCTCGGGTACGGCGACGCGACGGCTCTGCCCTTTTCGGACGCGAGCTTCGGAGTCACCGCGATCGCCTTCGGGATGCGCAATATTCCCGACAAGATCCGGGCCCTGCGCGAGATGACCCGAGTCACCGCGCCCGGCGGGCAGGTCATGGTTCTCGAGTTCACCTTCGCTCCCGCGCGGGGCTTCCGCTCGCTCTATCGTTTCTACCTGGAGAAAATGCTCCCGGCGCTCGCGAAGCTGATCGTACGCGACACATCGGCCTACCATTACCTGGCCGATTCGATCATGGCCTATCCCGAACCGGCGGCCTTCGACGCCCTGATGTCGGAAGCCGGCCTGATCGGCGTCGAGCATGCAGGTTTGACCATGGGAACCGTATATCTGCATATAGGATACAAGCCGCAGGGCGAGAAAAGAGGTGCATGAATGGATCTCGAAGCGATTTTCCAACCCGTCTCCGGGGAGCTCGAGCTCGTGGAGACGGAACTGAAGACCGCCATGTCGCGCATCGCCGCTTCGGGCGAGGAGCACCCCAGCAGACTCGGCATACTGCCCGGGATCGTCACGCATCCCTTCGCCGTGCCCGGCAAGCGCATCAGGCCGGCCCTGGTCCTCTTGGCCTCGCGCGCCGTCGACGGATCCTTCCCGCGGGAGCCTCTCGTCAAGCTGGCCGCCGCGGTCGAGGTGCTGCACGCCGCCAGTCTCGTGCACGACGACATCATCGACAACGCGGACTCTCGTCGGCACCAGGTGAGCCTCAACAAGCGCTTCGGGAACCGCGTCGCGGTCCTCGCCGGCGACATTCTGTACACGCATTTTTTTTCGCTCATAACGGGTCTGCCCTCGGTTCCGGCGGAGGACCGATTCTCGATCCTGAACCTTTTCCTCGAGACGACCAAGGCCATGTGCATAGGCGAAATACTCGCCCAGGAAGCCGTCGCCTCCCCGCTGCCCTACACTTTCCAGGAATACGTGGAAATATCTTCCGACAAGACAGCCTCCCTCTTCGCGGCCTGCTGCGAATCGGCGGGCATTCTCGTCGGCGCCGGGAAAGAGCGGATGCGGAGCCTCCGGGATTTCGGCCTCAGCTTCGGCCTCACCTTTCAGATGGTGGACGACCTCATCGACAGGGACCACGGCCTCGACGACAGCGTCGATCTGCACGCCCAGGCGCTCGCATGGGCGGAGAAAGCGCGCGGCACGGCCCGGCTCTTTTCGGAGGGAGAAAGCCGGGAACGCTTCGTCCGGCTCGTGGACTACGTTATCGGACAGGCTATCGCTTGACCCCGCCTCCGAGGCAGCTTAGTATCTGAATGCATCGGCATTGTTTTCGAAAAGCGCCGGCTTTTCGAACGAGGCGCCTTAGAGAATGCAGCATCGAGGGGCACGACGATGAACGGATTGTCATCGCTTGCGGTCTATCTCCTGGTCGTGGTAGTCATGGTGGCGCTCATCATGGTCGTCACACACCTCCTCGGCGAGCGTCACCGTCAGAGGGGCACCGTCATTCCCTACGAATCGGGTATGATCCCCACCGGTTCGGCCCGCCTCCGTTTTCCGGCCGATTTCTACCTCGTCGCCATGTTCTTCGTGGTATTCGACGTAGCCGCAGTCTTCCTCTTCGCCTGGGCGGCGGCCGCGCGCGAGCTCGCCTGGGCCGGCTACGCGGCGATCCTCGTGTTCATGCTCGAAACCGTCGCCGGACTCGCGTATCTATGGAAGACCGGAGCCTTCGACTGGGGAGCCAGGAGGAGGCGCGAGCACCTCGAAAGGCATGGATTCAAGTCATGAAAGAACTCGACAAGGCCCGCCATCCCTTCGGCGACGTCCAACTCGCGCGCCATGCCGATCTCATGGCCTGGGGCCGCAAATATTCCCTCTGGCCCTTCAACTTCGGCCTGTCCTGCTGCTATGTCGAGCTCGCCACCTCCCTGACGAGCAAGTTCGACATTTCGCGTTTCGGCTCCGAGATCATCCGCGGATCGCCGCGCGAGGCCGACCTCATGATCGTCGCGGGGACCGTCTTCAAGAAAATGGCGCCCCTGGTCCTGCACATGTGGCAGCAGATGATGGAGCCGCGCTGGGTGATCTCCATGGGCTCCTGCGCAAACTCGGGCGGAATGTACGATATATACAGCGTCGTGCAGGGCGTCGACTCCTTCCTTCCCGTCGACGTCTATATCCAGGGCTGTCCGCCCAGCCCCGATTCGTTCATGCGAGGGCTTCTCCTCCTTCAGGAAGCCGTGGGGACCGAAAAGCGGCCCCTCTCCTGGGTCGTGGGCCCGCAGGGCGTCGTCAAGCTCGACAAACCCTCGCTCCGCGACATCACGAGGCCCGAACGACAGAAGGCGTCCGACCTGCGTTCGCCGGACGGACTCTAGAAGACTGAGGGGGGGCACAGCGCATGAGCACGTCGCCGATAGTGCAGGAACTCGCGGAACGCTTCGGCGCGGGGAGCTTCGTGCTCCAGCGGACTGCCGACGGCATCCCCACGGTCTGGGTCGGGCGGGAGCGGCTCGTCGAGACGCTCGCCTATCTCAAGGCCGCACCGGGCGGCTCCTATCCGATGCTCTACGACCTCACCGCGATCGACGAGCGAAGCCGCGCGCACCGCGAGGGGCAGCCGCCTTCCGACTTCACGATGGTCTATCACCTGCTTTCCTTCGACAGAAACGAGGACATCCGCATCAAACTGGCGCTCGCGGGCGACAGGCCTTCGGCGCCCAGCGTCACGGGGGTCTGGCCGAGCGCCAATTTCTACGAGCGCGAAGTCTGGGACATGTTCGGCGTGACGATCGACGGTCATCCAGATCTCAGGCGCATCCTCATGCCGCCCTGGTGGGAGGGCCACCCCCTGCGCAAGGAGCACCCCGCGCGCGGCACCGAAATGGGACTCTTCCACATGGACGAAGACGAAGCCTCGAAGATGCTGGCTTCCATGGAGTTCAAGCCCGAGGACTACGGAATGTCGCGCCGGGGCGAGGGGCACGAATACCTCTTCGTCAACATCGGCCCCCAGCACCCGAGCGCGCACGGCATGCTCCGCCTCGTGGCCCAGCTCGACGGCGAGGTGATCGTCGACATCGTCCCCGAGATCGGCTTTCACCATCGCGGAGCCGAGAAGATGGGCGAACGCCAGTCCTGGCACACCTTCATACCCTATACGGACCGCATAGACTATCTCGCGGGAGTGATGAACAACTTCCCCTACGTGCTGGCCGTGGAAAAGCTGGCCGGCATCGAGGTTCCGGACCGGGCCAAGGTCATCCGCATCATGATGGCCGAGCTCTTCCGCATCATCAGCCATCTCGTCTTCTACGGCACCTTCAGCCAGGACGTCGGCCAAATGTCCCCGGTCTTCTACATGTTCAACGATCGCGAGCGCGCCTTCGACATCGTCGAGGCGGTGACGGGCGGACGCATGCATCCCGCCTGGTTCCGCATCGGCGGGGTGGCCCAGGACCTTCCCGAGGGATGGGACGGCCTGGTGCGCGAGTTCATTCCCTACATGCGTCGCCGGCTCAAGGACTACGACGTCGCGGTCATGAAGAACAGGCTGTTCAAGATACGCTCGAAGGGCGTCGGGGCCGTATCCCTCAAGGAAGCGATCGAATGGGGCGCGACGGGCCCCTTCCTCCGCGCCTCCGGCCTCGAGTGGGACCTCAGGAAGAAGCGTCCCTACGGAGGCTACGAGCAGTTCGAGTTCGAGATTCCGACCGCGGCGGGCGGAGATTCCTACGACCGGCTCGCCGTCCACGTCGAGGAGATGCGCCAGAGCCTCCGGATCATCGAGCAGTGCCTCGAAAACATGCCCTCGGGTCCCTACAAGTCCGATCATCCCCTCGCGACGCCTCCGCGCAAGGAGCGGACGATGCACGACATCGAAACCCTGATCCATCACTTCCTCAACGTCAGCTGGGGCCCGGTGATTCCGCAGGGCGAGGCCGCGGCGACGATCGAGGCCACCAAGGGGAACAACACCTACTATCTCGTAAGCGACGGAAGCACCATGTCGTATAGGACGAGAATCCGCACTCCCTCATTCGCGCACATACAGATGGTGCCCATGATGAGCCGCGGACTCACCATCTCGGATCTGGTGGCCATTTTGGGAAGCGTGGACTACGTGCTCGCGGACGTGGACCGCTGACGAGCCGTCAAGAGACTCGAAGTTTTTCGACATTTCTTGGAGAGGGCAAAGCATGCTGAGCACTAGCGAGCGGGACAGGATCATGGCCGAGGCGGGAGACCTGCCCGACAGGCGCGCGGCGGTAAGCGAGGCGCTCATGATCGTCCAGGAGAGCCGGGGCTGGGTGTCGGACGAGTCCGTCGCGGACATCGCCCTCGCGCTGGATCTGAGCCGCGAGGAGATCGAGGGCGTCGCCACGGCCTTCGAGCTCGTGTTCAGGAGGCCGGTCGGAGCCCATGTCATCATGGTCTGCGACAGCGTGAGCTGCTGGATCAAGGGCGCCGACTCGATCGTCGCCTACCTGAACAGGAAGCTGGGCATCGGCTTCGGCGAGACGAGCTCCGACGGGATGTTCACGCTCCTCCCCGCGGCCTGTCTCGGCGTATGCGAGCAGGCGCCGACGATGAGCGCCGACGGCGTTCCGTACGGAAACCTCGACGAGCTCAAGATCGACGAAATTCTGGGCCGATTGAGAGAGGGCAGGCATGGCGACTCCGCTGACTGAAAGGATGCGTTCCGACGGCGCGGCCGTCTCCCTCCGGGACTACGAGTCCGCCGGGGGCTATCGGGGCCTCGGCAAGGCCCTCGCTCTCCCGCCCCGCGAGGTCGTGGAGACGGTGATACGATCGGGACTGCGGGGGCGCGGAGGCGCAGGCTTCCCCACGGGGCAGAAATGGAGCTTCGTGCCCGCCGAAGACGACGGCAAGCCCCGCTACCTCGTGGTCAACGCCGACGAGAAAGAGCCCGGCACCATGAAGGACCGCCTCCTCATGGAGAGCGATCCCCACCAGATAATCGAGGGGCTCGCGATAGCGGCCTATGCCATACGGGCGAGCCGGGCCTTCATATTCCTGCGGAGGGAGTACCGGAGGAGCGCCGCGGCCCTCCTCCGGGCCATGGCCGAGGCCGAGGGGAAGGGCTATATCGGCCCCGATCCGCGCGGCTCCGGCTTCGGGCTCGAACTCCGCCTCCACCTGAGCTCGGGCCGCTACATGTGCGGCGAGGAGACGGGGCTCCTGAACGCCCTGGAGGGCAAGCGCGCGACGCCCCGGAACAAGCCTCCCTTCCCCCAGGTGAGCGGACTCTGGGGTCGCCCGACCGTGGTCAACAACGTCGAAACTCTCGCGAACCTGCCCCACATCCTCAGGGAAGGCCCCGAGTGGTACAAGACCCTGAGCTCCTCCCCCGATGCGGGCACGAAGCTCTACGGCGTTTCGGGCTGGGTCCGCTCTCCCGGCATCTGGGAGCTGCCCATGGGAGCGACGGTCCGCGAGATACTGGAGGATAGGGCCGGCGGCATGGCCGAGGGCCGGACGCTGCGCGGTTTCATCCCCGGCGGCGCCTCCACCGATTTCCTCGGACCGGACAAACTCGATCTGCATCTCGACTTCGATTCCGTCGCCAAGGCGGGAAGCAGGCTCGGCACGGGCACTCTGGTCGTCCTCGACGACAAAACCTGCCCCGTCGGCATGGTCCTCTCGCTCGAACGCTTCTTCGCCCGCGAGTCCTGCGGCTGGTGCACGCCCTGCAGGGAGGGTCTGCCCTGGATCGTCCGCAGCCTCGAGGCTCTGGAGGAAGGTCGCGGCGAGATGGGCGACATCGAAATTCTCGAGGAGCTCGCCCGGAAGCTCGCTCCCGGGAGGACCTTCTGCGCCTTCGCCCCCGGCGCCGTGGAACCGCTGGGGAGCGCTCTCAAACTGTTCCGCGAAGACTTCGAGGCGCACGTGCGCCGGAAGAGCTGCCCATGGAAATGAAGAAGGTCACCATCTACGTCGAAGGCGAGCCCCGCGCCGTGGACCTCGCCGAGGGGAGGAATCTCCTCGAAGTCTGCCTCTCCCTAGGCTACGACCTACCCTATTTCTGCTGGCATCCGGCGATGCACTCGGTCGGGGCCTGCCGGCAGTGCGCGGTCAAGCTCTTCAAGGACGAGCACGACACCAGAGGCAGGATCGTCATGTCCTGCATGACGGCGGTGGTCGACGGCATGCGCATCTCCATCGAAGACGAGGAGGCCCGCGAGCTGCGGAAGGGCGTCGTCGAGTTCCTGATGGTCAACCATCCTCACGATTGCCCGATCTGCGACGAAGGGGGGGAGTGCCATCTCCAGGACATGACCGTGATGACCGGCCACGACTACAGGCGCTACCGCTTCACCAAGCGCACGCACGTGAACCAGGACCTCGGCCCCTTCCTGAACCACGAAATGAACCGCTGCATCCAGTGCTATCGATGCCTGCGCTTCTATCGGGACTACGCGGGCGGCAGGGACTTCGTCGTCCAGGGCTGGCACGACGATGTCTACTTCGGCCGTCACGCGGACGGTCCCCTCGAAAACGAATTCAGCGGCAACCTCTGTGAGGTCTGCCCCACCGGCGTGTTCACCGACAGGACCTACAAGGCGCACTACGCGCGCAAGTGGGACCTCAGGACGGCTCCCTCGGTCTGCGAGCACTGCGGCCTGGGCTGCAACACTTCGCCCGGCGAGGCCGACGGGACGATCCGCCGCGTCCAGCCGCGCTACAACCGGGCGGTGAACGGCTACTTCCTCTGCGACCGCGGCCGCTTCGGCTACGAGTACGCTAACGCCTCGACCAGACTCCGCTCGCCCCTCGTCCGGCGGGAAGGAGGGCTCACGGAGGCGACGCCCGAGGTCGCGATCGAAAGGGCCGCGGCCGCGCTCGGGAGTCTCAGGGTCGTCGGGATAGGCTCGCCGAGGGCTTCGGTGGAGACCAACTTCGCGCTCCGCGAACTCTGCGGAGCCGACAATTTCTTCATCGCCGTTCCCGACGCGCAGCTGGCCCTGCAGCGGCTGATGGCGCGGACTCTCGCGGAGGGTCCGGCCCGGAGCGCGAGCGTGAAGGACGCCTCCCGCGCCGACGCCGTTTTCGTGCTCGGAGAGGACGTGTGGCAGAGCGCCCCCATTCTCGGCCTGGCCCTCAGACAGGCTTCGCGGCGGGAGCCGGAGGCCGAGGCGATGACGGAGAAACGCATCCCCCCATGGGACGACGCCGCTCTCCGCGAAGCGGTTCAGGACGAGGTCGGGCCCGTCTTCGTCGCGGCCCCCGGTCCGACCGGCCTCGACGAGGTCGCGCGCGAAGTATACCGCGCCGCCCCGGACGACATCGCGCGCCTGGGTTTCGCCGTCGCGCACGAGATCGACGCAAACGCGCCGGCGGTGGTCGGACTCTCCGGGGAAGACCGCGAACGTGCGTCGCGCATCGCGCAGGCCCTGCTCGCCGCCCGCCGGAGTCTCGTCGTCTCCGGCTCGAGCGCGGGCAGCGAGGCCGTCATCGAGGCCGCCGCGAATGTCTGCAGGGCCCTCGAGGCCAAAGGCAAGATGCCGCTCGTCAGCTTCGTCTTCCCCGAGGCGAACAGTCTCGGAGCGCTCCTGCTCGCGAAAGGCGGCATCGAATCGGCGGCGCGCGCTCTGCGCGAGGGGCCGCCCTCCGCCCTCGTGGCGGTCGAGGCCGATCCGGCCCGGAGCATCGGAAAGGAAGCCGCCGACGCGCTCTTCGCCGCGGCTTCGGCGCGCATCGTCATAGACCATCTCGTCGGCGCCGCGAGCTCGGCGGCCGACATAGCGCTGCCTTCGGCTCCCGTCACCGAGAGCTCGGGGACCATGGTGTCGAGCGAGGGCCGGGCGCAGCGCTACTTCGCGGTGCTCAAGAGCCCCGCGCCGATCCGGGACGCCTGGCGGTGGATCGGAGAGCTTTCGTCGGCCTGCGGCAGGAGGGCCTCGGCCTGGTCGAAGCTCGACGAGATCGTCGCGGCCGCCGAAGCCGCGATACCCGCCCTCGCCGGCCTGGCCGCAGCCGCCCCCGGAGCCGGCTTCCGCATCAGGGACCAGCGGGTTCCTCGGGGCAGCCACCGCGAAAGCGGCCGCACCTCACGCTACGCGAACATGAACGTGCGCGAACCGCAGCCGCCCCCGGATGCGGACTCGCCGCTTTCCTTCTCGATGGAGGGCTTCCTCGGCGAGCCGCCGGCCGCCCTCGTTCAGCGCTTCTGGGCTCCCGGCTGGAACTCGGACCAGGCCATCAACAAGTTCCAGGTCGAGATCGAAGGCACCCTCCACGGTGGAGACTCCGGCGCGAGGCTCATTGAGCCGAAACAAGGATCGACCGGCTCCTACCGCGACAGAATCCCGCCGGCCTTCGTCCGGCGCGAGGGGGAGCTCTTTCTCGTCCCGCGCGTCCACGTCTTCGGCTCGGAGGAGCTCTCTTCCCTCTCGCCGAGCGTCGGGGCGCGTTCGCCCGGGCCCTACGTGGCGGTGTCGCGCCGCGATCTCGAGCGATTGCGCCTCCGGGAGGGCGCGCCGGCTCGCCTGACCATTCCCGGCCGCGGCCCGGACCGGGCGGCCATTTCGCTCGTCCTCGGCGTCCGCGTCGAGGAGCTTCCCGAGGGGCTGGCCGCCGTTCCGCTCGGCGTTGCGCCCCTTCCCGAAGTCCTTCTCCCCTCATGGGCCGTCCTCGAGGCGGCGGGTGCCGGACCCGGAGAAGCCCCGGCGCAGGAGGCCGAGCGATGAGCGGCGGCGAAGTCTTCGGTCTGGCCGTGTCTCTGTTCTTCGGAGTTCTCCTCTTCGCCGCGCTGACGATATGGGCCGAACGCAGGCTTCTCGGTTTCTACCAGGAGCGCTACGGGCCGAACCGGGTGGGCCCTCTGGGACTGCTCCAGGTCGTCGCGGACATGGTGAAGATCTTCACGAAGGAAAACTGGACTCCTCCCTTCGCCGACAAACCCGTGTTCATGCTGGCGCCCACGGTCATCATCGTGACCGGCCTGGCCTCCTTCGCCGTGATTCCGCTGACGCCCCTGGTCGTGATGTCCGACATCAACGTGGGTCTCCTCTTCTTCCTCGGCATGTCCTCCCTGGCCGTCTACAGCGTCGCCCTCGCAGGCTGGGGCTCGAACAGCAAGTTCTCCCTCCTGGGCGGCGTGCGCGCCGTCGGCCAGATGGTGAGCTACGAGGTGTTCATGGGGATTTCCCTCCTGGGTATCGTCGTCCAGACCGGGTCCTTCAGTCTCGTCGACATAGTCTCGGCCCAGAGCAGGCTCTGGTACTGCGTGCCCCAGTTCGTCGGCTTCGTCGTGTTCTTCGTGGCCGGCCTCGCCGAGACCAGGCGCATTCCCTTCGACCTGCCAGAGGCCGAGAACGAGCTCGTCGCGGGCTACCACACCGAGTACTCCGGCTTCAAGTTCGCGATGTTCTACCTGGGGGAGTACGTGGGCGTCACGCTGAACTCGGCGATGATCGCGACCCTCTTCTTCGGCGGTTGGCTGGGCCCGGTCCTGCCCCCCTTCGCCTGGTTCATCCTCAAGACCGCCTTTTTCATAGGAGTCTTCATCCTCATCCGCGGCGCCCTGCCCCGTCCCCGCTACGATCAGCTCATCGCCTTCGGCTGGAAACTGATGTTCCCCCTGGCGATGCTGAACCTGGCGGTGACCGGCGCCATAGTCATCGCGAGCGGTCGTTAGGAGGAGACTATGTGGAGCGTCCTGCGTTCTATCTGGATCGTGCTGAAGCATCTCTTTATGCCCAAGGTCACCGTACTCTACCCCGAGCGGAAACGGAGACTGCCCGCGCGCTGGCGGGGACGGATCGTTCTCACGCGCGGGCCCGACGGCGAGGAGCGCTGCGTCGGCTGCTATCTCTGCTCCGTAGCCTGCCCGCCCTCCTGCATCTCGCTGCAGGCCGCGACCCGCGAGGACGGCCGGCGCTATCCCTCCATGTTCAGGATCAATTTTTCGCGCTGCATTTTCTGCGGTTTCTGCGAGGAGGCCTGCCCCACCTACGCCATCCAGCTTACTCCCGACTACGAGATGAGCGAATACGAGCGGAAGAACCTGATCTACGAAAAAGAGGACCTGCTCATTTCCGGGCCGGGAAAGTACGCGGGATACGACTTCTATCGCGTTTCCGGCCTCGACATAAAGGGCAAGGCCAAGGGCGAGGCCGAGAACGAGCGGCCGCCCGTGGACGTGAAGGGGCTCATGCCGTGATTTCGGGAGGCCAGCAGTGAACACTGCCTTCGTCATAGCCGGCGTCATCGCGATAGCCGCGACCTTCCTCGTGATCGTGCAGCGCAATGCCGTCCACGCCCTTCTCTACCTGATCGTCTCCCTGTTCGCCCTGGCGGTCACGATGCTCTTCCTCGGAGCCGCCTTCGTGGCGGCGCTCGAAATCATCGTCTATGCCGGGGCGATCATGGTGCTCTTCATCTTCGTCGTGATGATGATCGGGGCGGCGAGCTCGGCCCTGAGGCCCCGGGCCTGGATTCTGCCCGCCCTCCTCGGCGCGGTCCTCCTCGCCGAGGTTTTCTACGTCCTCACGCAGAGGCCGGGCGGCCTCTCCCT
>CAWBCC010000019.1:0-118803 GCA_963787185.1 uncultured bacterium
AGCACGCGAGCTCGAGGAGCTTGGTGTTACCCGCAAGCAGGTAAGGCGAATCATGAAACGGGCCGGACTGCGGGCCATCTATCCGGGCAAACGAACAAGTATGCCGGCCAAGCAGCACAAGAAGTATCCGTACCTGCTACGGGGCAAGGCCATATGGCTGCCGAACCAGGTCTGGGCTACGGACATCACGTACATCAAGCTCGCCGGCGGCGATGTCTACCTCGCAGCCATTATCGACATCTATTCGAGGAAGATACTCGCATGGCGGATATCGAACACCCTCGACGCTGAGTTCTGCATTGCAGCGCTCGAGGAGGCAATTGCGCTGTACGGTATTCCGGCGATCTTCAACACGGATCAGGGCTGCCAGTTCACGTCTGATGCCTTTATCGCCGTCCTGGAATCGAATGAAATACAGATCAGCATGGACGGTGTGAATCGTGCTTTGGACAACATTTTTATCGAGCGCTTCTGGAGGACCTTGAAGTACGAGGACATTTACCTCAACGACTACCTGACGGCGATCGAGCTTAAGGCCGGGATGAAGAGATACATGGACTTCTACAACGGCAAGCGCTTCCACGCATCGCAAGACTACCAGACTCCAAACGAAGTCTACGCAAGTAAGTTCCAAGAAAAAGAGAACGAAGAACTATCAGCTGCATAGAAACAAGAGGGGAGCTTGATCCACCTTATTTATCTTCCGATTCTGTATTGACAGAAGGGCTCTCTATAGTCGCGGAGCGAGCGAAGCACCTGAGCGCCGACAAAGGCTATGATGACGGGAAGATTATCATCAAGGCTCACGACGAACTCGGCATCGCCCCCATCATCGATATCCGGAACCTCTGGAAGGATGGCGAGCAGACGAAGATGGTGAACGGCAGCACGAATGTGGTGTACGACCACCGCGGGAACGTATCGTGCCTCTGTCCGAAGACGCTCACGCCGCACGCGATGTGTTACGGTGGCTACGAGCGCGATCGGGAGAGCCTAAAGTACCTCTGCCCGGCCCGCGCGAAGGGACTCAGCTGCGCCGGACAGGCCGAATGCACGACAGGGCGGCAGATCCGCATTCCACTCTCCGAGGATCGGAGGGTGTTCACGCCCGTAGCGCGGTCGAGCCATACGTGGGCACGTTTGTACGACATGCGGACCGCCGTGGAGCGGGTGAACTCGCGTATCGACGGAGCTTTCATGTTCGAGCACCACTACATCCGTGGAAAGGACAAAATGGAGGCCAGGGTGACGATAGCCTTCATTGTCATGCTGGCGATGGCGCTGGGGCGGATACGCCAAAACCAGCCGAGCTTGATGAGAAGCCTGGTCAAGCGCGCGGGCTGAGCCCCATTTTCATTCTTCTCACACGTTTCCAAGGGGGAGCTGTTTCCGCAGCCCCAGGCACTAGCCTGATATACCCCTTTAGTCAGCCGGTTCCGTCGAGGTTTGAGGGTGCATTGCCATAGATCATCTCTTCAAGCCGACATGGGCGGCCGCTGATCCGCGTCCCCCCGGCGGAAAGCCCGCCGAAAAGGGCTGACAGCGCAAATGCCTCGTCATGTAAATGGTGTGACATATTTGACGTTTCCGTGTATGATGAAGCGTGGCTCGCTCAACCACGCGCCTCGACATGCCTGAGGCTGATTTTGAGGAACTCACAAGCTCGTAAAAGCCCACAGCACGCCGCAGCAGACAGTGATCCGCTGCAAAGTCGCCCTCATGTCCCGCGAAGGCTTGAGGGGAAAAGATATCGCCGGCGCGCTCGGCATCTCGCGAGCCATGGTGGTGTGATGGCAGCAGCGGTATCGTGATGTCGGGACTGGGCGCCTGCTTCATATTCAGCCCGGGCGGGGGCGAAGGCCGACGCACACGCCGGAGCAGGTCCACGAGGTGGTAACGAAGACAGCGACGACTCGGCCCGAGGGAATGACGTACTGGAGCACCCGCACAATGGCCAAGGCTGTCAGGATGAGCTCGGAGACGATCAGGAGGATATGGAGAGAGCATGGCCTGAAACCGCACCTCGTGACGACCTTCAAGGTCCCTAACGACAAGAACTTCGAGGAGAAGCTCACCGATGTCGTCGGGCTGTACTTGAATCCGCCCAAGAAGGCCCTGGTCATCTGCATCGACGAGGAGAGCCAGATACAGGCGCTCGACAGAACCCAGCCGGTCCTTCCCTTGAAGAAGGGGAGGACCGGCACGATGACCCACGACTACAAACGAAACGGCACGTCAAGCCTGTTCGCGGCGCTCGAGGTGCTCACGGGAACGGTCACCGGCATCTGTCAAAGCCCGCACCGTCACCAGGAGTTTATCCGCTTCCTCAACCACATCGACGCCCAATATGCGGATGGCGTAAAACCCAAACATACGACATGCCCTCAGGCGGAATGGGGGACGCTTCCGCTCCCCCATTTTACGCCGCTTCCGACCAATCAGATAGCTCCTATATTATAGTGCATAGCTTTATTGGAATACGCTTCATCATGCGTTGCCCTCGACGCTTGTATGCGCTCTTCCACCCAAACTAAGGGGCGATACCAAGCGTACCCGACTTCAGGCCATTAACGGCCTTATCCACAGCCGCTCTGCCGGCAGCGGAGAGTAGAGCATTCTTCACAACGATTATACCGTTGTCTGCCATGCCCAAAACATGGCTCTGTCCGTCCAAAAGTTTCCCGGCAGCCTCCTCATAGCCCAGTTCATTCCAGTTGAACACAACGCTGCCAACAGTGACTTTAGGAGCCACTTTGGAGCAATCAGTGACGGCCCCAACAATCAGGACGCCCTTCGAGTCTTGCGCAGCCGACAGCACGCCAACGTAAGCCGCATCAAGTAAAGGTACGAGCACATCATTCCCATTGGCTATGAGAGCCAGGGATGCTTCACGCGCCTTGTCGACATCAGACCATGATCCGGTCGCAACCGAGCTGACCTTAACATTCTTTCCAACAGATTTGGCACCCTTCTCAAAATTGGCCAAAAATTGTTTATGAGGATCGTACCACTCACCCGTGATCATGGCGACCTTGTTGGATTTGGTCATTATGCCTGCCATCACCCCTGCAAGGTACCCGGCATGGGCATAGCTGACGGTTGCAGCCGTCACATTGGGAACGCCCCCGGTGTTGGTCGCAACACTAAAGACGAAGTGTGTTTTCGGATATTCTTTAGCCACCGTCTCGAGCGCTTCGCCGAACTGACCGCCCTGCCCAATTATGATGTCGTACCCCATTTGGGCAAACTGGCGAATCACCTCGAGTTGTTGGTCTTGGGTCACGTCCTCTTTATAAGCAGTTTCGAATCCGAACTCCTTCGCTGCCCTCACCATGCCTTCATAGGTATACTGATTAAAGGCCTCATCGGTTTTCTCACCAGGCAAAACCATCGCTACCCTATGCATCGTTTGCGCGCTCGCAGGAACGGCCAAAAAGATCGCCGTAAGTAACGACATCCCAAAGATCAGTTGGAATTTCTTCATGTCCTTCTCTCCTTTGTAAGTTTGCATACGTCTTGTACGCTTTGTCCCTCTTCGCTCCTCAAGCTTCTATTGCATTCGGGTTCCTCCTTACCCTCTCTTTGACCATGTTTGCCATGAGTTGTTTCATGGGTCACGACTCTGGTTCGAGAGCTGCCTGCAACATCTTCCGCATCCTTCCACGCACGAACCCTCAATACTCTTCATCGTTTTGGTCTTTGCCTCGAACTGAATTTCGATGGCACCTTTTCTCACCGACGTTTCCCTTCGCGGTGGTTGTGTGTGACGTCAAAACCTTTCCGTGAAGAAATGTCTGTCTCCTGTTCTCTCCATAAGAATCGACTATATCGCTCCGTATTGGCCAGTGAGCTCGATAATCCTCGCATAGGACTTGGCGCTGAGCAGCAGCTCCTCGATGTCGAGATGCTCGTTGGGCTTATGTGCAAGAGCGAGATCGCCGGGTCCGTAGATCAGTGATGGAATGCTCATAGCACCTGCGCTAATGTTAGCGTTGGTGCAGCCTCTGAATATGATAGAATCGGTCTTGATCCCAGTTTGGATTAGAGCTTGCTCGACTAGTTTCCGGAAAGGTTCCTCAGGCGGCGTGGCCCAGGCGGCGAGAAAGTCCTCGTAATCGAGATGCTCGCCGGTGTAGCAGTCAACTGCTATCCGGCCAAGTTTCAATTCAACTTTCTCCGCTCCATTGAAGTCCTTAAGCGCCGCGCGAAATCGACTTAAGAAGCTCTGCTGGGTCTCTTCGGGCAACAAGCGGCATTCCCAAAGCACCCAGCAGTGATCTGGAACACATCCATTGCCGGGAGAGGGCTTTGACTTGATTTCCACTAGTTCGATCACATCCGCGCCGAAGACTGAATGCGTACGCCGGGGCATTTTGCGTATGCGCTCGCTTGCATCCATTGCTCGATAGATAGCATTGTCGCCCAGATGGGGCTGGGAACTGTGCGCCACCAGTCCATGTGTGGTCATTTCTACGGTGGTACGACCGACGCCTGCCACGGCAAGTTGATTCACACCCGTTGGCTCGCAGGTAATGACGGCATCGGCCTTGCGTCCCTCCAGAATCTTGCCTAAGCCTCGCCCGATCAGGAGTTCCTCAGCGACCGTCCCCGTGACCAGGATCGTCCCAGCGATAGTGGCCCTGTCGACAAAGGCAGCCGCACAAAGGCTAGCGGAAAGTCCGCCCTTCATGTCGACCGCACCCCTTCCCCATATCTTGCCTCCGAAGATTTCGCCTCCGTATGGCTCATGCTCCCAAAGTTCAGGCATACGGATTGGTACAACATCCATATGTCCGTCGAAGACGATCGTCGGGCCGGATTCAGCACCGTAGATGGTTCCGATGACGTTTCCCCATTGATCAACCTCAACCTTATCGTATTTCAGTTTCTTCATTTGTCGGAAAACGGCAGCGGCTGTTTCCGCCTCATCTCCAGAAAAGCCAGGACATCGGATCAGTTCCTGCGTAAAGCGGAGGATTTCCTCTTGCCGATCTTTTGTCAATTCCATATCGATGTCTCCGAAAAAGCCAGAAATAGCCAACCAGCTACTTTCGGTAGCATTACAGCGTCACCCCACCTTCGTTGGATCGTAGGGTGCTCCCCATGTTTTTGGCGGGCGCGTGCGCCCCACCAAACCTGCAAGTGCAGCCAGTGTTAGGATATATGGGAACATCTGTAGGAACTGGTATGGGATGAGCGAACCCATCGTCTGCATCCTAAGCTGGGCCGCATCTGCGGCACCGAATACCAGGCAAGCCAAGGCAATTCTCAGAGGGTCCCACCCCCCCACTACCACCGCTGCAAGAACAACAAACCCACGCCCGGCGGTCATACCCCCAGACGCAAAGTACCCCACTTCGCCGAGGGTCAGTGCACATCCTCCTAAGGCGGCGAAGATTCCGCTCAGAATAACCGCCTGATACTTCAATTTGATCACAGGCAGGCCGGCCGTCGCTGCCGCATTCGGATTATCGCCCACAGCACGCACATTCAAGCCCCAATCAGTGTGATAAAGGACCCAACCTGCAATGAAGGGCAGGATTAAAGCGATCCATATAATAACAGGCTGTCGGAACAATATCGGGCCGATGATCGGGATATGAGCAAAGCTCGAAGGGAACAGCGGTGGGAAGGTTGCTACCCGATGGGATCGGGTCGCAGAGAGGTAGGCGAACACAAGATTGGTCCCGCCTAAAGCCGCGAGATTGAACATCAGGCCGGTGACCACCTGATTGGTCCTTCGTGTTACAGTTAAATAGGCAAATGCCAGCCCGAGCACTAAGCCAAGTAGCATTGTGCCAATTGATGCTATGAGAACATTCCCGGTAAGAAAGCTCAGAGCGACCCCAGTGAGGGCCCCACAGAGCATGATGCCTTCGATACCGACATCGATCACGCCTGATCGCTCGGCGAACACTTCCCCGATGGAGACTAGTATCAGCGGTCCTCCCCACTGCAAAGTTGCCACCAGCCAACTGATGATCTGGTCAGCCGACATGTTGTATTACCTCCGCATCTTCTTTTTCCGCTTTGTCTACCCGCTCCAGGCGCTTTCGCTCGCTGAACCCTACCGCGATCGTGAAGATCACGCATAACGCTATGATGACAACTGTCATCGGTCCTCCGACGCCCGTCGAAACGGACATCGCTGCGCCGCCCGTTATCACAGTCGAGAAGAACAGCGTGCTGATGATGACTCCTAGCGGATTGCCGGCCGCAAGGAGCGCTACGGCGACGCCTAAAAATCCCTCACCGGAAACGAAATCCTGATACACTCGCATCTTCAATCCCATGACCTCGATCGCTCCTGCCACGCCCCCCATCAGCGCTCCGATCACAAGCACAAACAGGATTTGACGTCTCACATTTACACCTGCATAGCGCGCCGCCTCCGGGTTCGTCCCAAGCATGCGGGTCCGAAAACCAAAAGGTGTGAACCGAATGGCCAGGTAGAAAATAATACAGGCTGCAATTCCGATGATGAAGCCGGGGTGCAGGCTGGTGCCGGGCATCAGGATCGGTAGTCTCGCGCTTGGTGCAATGATTCGCGACATTGGGAAAAAGGCACCGGGCTCCGCCATAGGCTGAGGATCATGAACCATCCAGCCAGTAAAATATTGGGCCACATAATTCATCATGATCGTTGTGACTACCTCGTTTACACCCCTGTATGCCCGCAAGTATGCAGGCAACAGCCCCCAGACCCCAGCGATCAGCGCTCCCGCTAGAATTGCCAGGGTAATATGGACGAGGGGCGGCAGGAGTAGAGGAGCTATGCCAACCGCGCCGGCGCCAAGTGCCCCCATATACATGTACCCTTCTGCCCCGATGTTCCACAATCCGGCTTTAATGCCGATCGCAACACCCACACCGGTGAGAAGTAGTGGTGAGGCGCGGACAAGCACATTTGCGATCGACTGTGGACTGCCAAAAGCCCCCTTCACCATCGCCGCATATGCAACAAGCGGATTCACGCCTGAGAGTGCAATCAACACCGCTCCAGCTAGCAAGCCTAGAAGAATGCCGACAAGCGGGCGCGCGCCGGATAGGGCTAGCTGTCCAAGACCCGGCAAAGTAATGAGTTCTGGCCGTTTCTTCGTCTTAGCCATACCACTATACCTCCGCCACTTTCCCAAGCATCAACTGGCCAATGGTTGAAACATCCGCTCCATCACCGTCTACCTCTCCTATTATGTTCCCACGAAACAGAACGATGATACGGTCGCTGAGTGACAAGACCTCCTGCAATTCAGTCGAAATGAACAGCACAGCCGCACCACGTTTTCGTTCACTAAGCAGAGTATCATGCACGCTTTCCACTGCGCCCAAGTCAAGCCCGCGAGTCGCCTGGGAGGCGATTTCGAGGACAGGTTCTGCGCTTAGCTCCCGTGCCACAACAACCTTCTGCTGGTTCCCTCCTGACAGATGCCTCGCCTGAACTTCTGCAGAAGGTGGCCGGATGTTGTAGTCGGTGATCATTTTTCTGGCATGCTTTCTTATGAGGTTATACTGCAGGATACCCCCCTTAGCGTAAGTTGGGCGCCAAAAATCCTTGATAACAAGATTCTCCGCTACACTGAGGTCCAGGAAGAGACCTGTCTTCTGTCTGTCTTCAGGGATATATCCGAAGAAGGAAGGATCATCCATAACACGATCAACAATACGCCCTTGAATGCGGATCGATCCGCCAGTCCGCTTTCGCAAACCTGCAATGCATTCGGCCAACTCACGTTGGCCATTGCCATCTACTCCTGCTACGCCCACGATCTCGCCAGAGTGGACGGTTAGATTAAAATTCCTCAGCGCAGGGAGACCGCGGTCGTCGTTAGCGCTCACATTTTCCATGACAAGGACGGGTTCTTTCTTCATTACAACTGGTCTGGGTTTGCGCTCCATCATGACCGGGCGCCCAACCATCATACGCGCCAGTTCAAGCTGCGTTGCATCCTTTGTTGGCACAGTACCCACGACGCGACCGTCCCTGATGACAGTAATTCGATCTGTAATTTCAAGCACCTCGCTCAATTTGTGACTGATGAAAATGACCGAGCGTCCCTCCTGGGTCAACTTACGAATTGCCCTGAAAAGTTGCTCTCCCTCATCAGGTGTTAGCACGGAAGTAGGTTCGTCGAGTACGAGCAATTTGGCATCCCGGTACAATGCCTTCAAAATTTCCAGCCATTGTTGGTTCCCGACCGGCATCCTCCATACCTCAGTAGAGGGATCTACATGAAGGCCATACTCATCGCACAGCTTTAACAAACGGCTGCGAGCAGGCGCAAGATCCAAGACCGGAGCGTGGTCGGAAGGAATGCCGAGGATCACATTCTCTAATGCTGTAAGAGCCTCTACCAGCATAAAATGCTGGTGCACCATGCCAATTCCGAGTCGAATGGCTTTAGCGGGGGACTCGATCTTAACCTGCTCGCCACTGATGAAGATCTGACCGCCGTCCGGTTGATAAAGCCCATAAAGGATGCTCATCAAGGTTGTCTTGCCGGCGCCGTTCTCACCAAGCAAACCTAGAACCTCGCCTTTCCGGCAATCGAGACTGATCCGATCGTTAGCTAGGACTCCAGGGAAACGTTTTGTGATCCCCTCCATACGCATTAGGACTCCGTCATGTTGTGCCATATGCGACTCCATCATGTTGTGCCATAGTCAAAGGCTCAGAGGGAAAGACGTCGGAAGACGATCTTGCCCGCGCCTGCCTTCCCGACAAGTCGGCCGTCCCGAATTACGAAGCTACCCCTGCTCAGGACCGAGCGGACGCGCCCTTTTATTTTCCAGCCGTCGAATGCACAGAAATCGGTATTCATATGGAGCTCCTTCGCGGTCATGATCCATTCAGGGGAAGGATCGTAGACCAAGATGTCGGCGTCTGAGCCGGGAGCCAGTATTCCCTTTTGGGGGTACATCCCAAAGAGTCGGGCAGGATTTAGTGCTGCAAGCTCGACGAGTTTTGGCAGCCCTATCTTTCGTTTGACTACGCCTTCAGAATAGAGAATCGCAAGCCGCGGCTCGATGCCCGAAAGCCCGCTTGGCACCTTGTCGAACCCGCCCGCCCCTATGCGGAAGTTGTCCGCCGGGCTGACGCCTGCGTCGTCTGATGAGACAACCTCGATGACCCCCGACTCTACCGCCTTCCACAGGTCATCGATGTCCTCCTGCTGGCGTAAAGGGGGGCTGCATATAAAGAGTTGTCCATCCGGCCCATTGAGCTTCTCTTCTGTAAGTGTGAGATAGTGCGTGCAGGTCTCACAGTGAATGGGCAGGCCTTCTGAACGCGCCTCCTCGATCAGCCTGGCGCCCTGGGCTGTCGAAACGTGGACTATGTAGACAGGGGCAGGGACCTCCCGCATGAGGTCGATGATGCGCTTGACCGCCACGATTTCAGCTGAAGCCGGCCGTGAGCGGGCGTGAAAGATCGGCTCACGGTTCCCGGCCTCAAGCTCCAGGCGCAGACGACGTTCAATTATCGTGTCGTTCTCGCAGTGGACCATGAGCATACCGCCAATCCTAGAAGTGGCCTCGAGTATGGAGAGTATACCCGCATCGTCCATGAGTCGCCCAGAGTGTTTGTACGTCGTGAAGCATTTGTAGGTTGGATAGCCCTGGGCGACGAGTTTAGGCAACTCTTCGAGCGTCCCAGGGTCGGCGTCGAGGAGTATAGCACTCACGCTCCAGTCGATATAGGAATCCTTGGCTTCCCCTGCCTTCACACCCATGTTTTCGAGGATCGATGCTCCCTTGGCCTGGGTCGAGAAGTCTATAATAGTAGTAATTCCGCCGAAGGCGGCGGCCATGCTGCCCTTCAGATAGTTATGCACTGTGACTGTGCCCATAAAGGGCGAGTTGAAGTGCAGGTGGGGATCGATGAGGCCGGGCATGACATAGGCGCCGCTCGCGTCCAGGATCTCGGCACCCTCCGCACCTGTGAAGGAGCCAGGCTCGCCGATAGCAGATATCTTCTCTCCCGCAATTAGAAGGTCAGCCCGAATAATTCCTGTCGAGAAGACTAGATTCCCACCTCTGATCAGCTTTAGAGAATCAGTCATAAGTTCATTTCTCCCATTCTTTCAGGATATGAATCATGTCCGACGTATATAGGCGTTCTAAATCATTCATGCGCTGGGGGGCCGGTTTCGCGTAGAGTCCGCCGCGACTGGTGCGGAGCCCTCCCTCTACCACCGCCTTGAGCATTCTGCATCCAGCCTCTACTGGATCGATCGCTAAGACGGGGACGCGGTTCATGAGATCGTCCTGGTAGCCCGATAGACCGGCGCAGCCTAGGATCACAACGTCAGCACCCCGCTCAAGGAGCCGTGTGCAGGTTACGACGAGGCGGTCAAGAGTCGCGGACCTACTCCTGTCGAAGTCTAGCACTCTCATCGAAAGACTCTCCGTCCCCGAGTAGCGGGCATCTAGCCCGTAAGTCCTCACCATGTTATCCATGAGAGGTTTCGCCCTATCCATGCCTGCGAGAATCCCGAATTTACCGCCCAGGAGCAACGCTATTGACATCGATGCCTCGGCAATTCCCACGACAGGGACTTGCGAGAGCTCTTTGAGGCCATAGAGCCCTGGGTCACCGAAGCACGACAGCACGATCCCGTCGCAATCGTCGTGTGTGTCGAGGAGAGGCAGCACATCAACTGCAGCGAGAGCATAATCGCGCCATGATTCGAGCGATTCCGGGCCTGCTGGGGCTCCCGCAACGACATAGCTCCACGGTGGGAAGAAGACTCTCACTGCCGTTCTCTCGATGTCCCTAGTCATCGACGTGGAGGTATTCGGGTTGACCACGAGTGCGCAAGGCATTACTCAGCTCCGAGGGCCGGTGGCCTTGAGGTACTCTTTGCTCATCCTTAAAATACCTCCCTTAAATAAGCTCTGCAGTCGCTTGGTGTTAACATACTTATACACTTTCCAGCTTCCCACAAATAGCGAGGCGTCCGCCGAGGAATTGCGGTCGCAGGTGTAGACTTCAGTCATAGCCAAGCCGCGGGATCTCTCGTTCAAGAAGTTTCGTGAGCGCGGCGGCCGGGTCTTTCTGCTTGCCCAGGAAGATCATCGCCGCGATGATGTAGGGTTTGTAGCTAGCCTCGCGGTAGGTGTCGTCGCGGTAGCGGTCGAAGACGCTGGCGGCCACCTCGCCCGCGGCGCAGGATACGTCGGTGATGTCCGCGGGAAGACAGCGCATGTACAGGGCGCGGCCACCCTTGGTTAGCTTCATTTTCTCCTCGGTGCATTCCCAGTCCTTGAACTTCGCGTTGTTCGCGAGGGCGCTCTTCTCGAGCTCCTTGAGCCCCGCCTGGTCGCCCGCGTGGAGGAGGGGGACGCGCTTCTGCATGACCTCGTAGGGAGCCCAGCTTTTCGGGTAGACGATATCGGCGTTCTTGAAGGCTTCGTCCATAGAGTAGACGTGGGAGAAGGAACCGCCCGATTCCTTCGCCTGGCGACTCGTGAGCTCGACCACTTCGGGAATGAGGTCGTAGCCGGTGGGGTGGGCGAGGACGATATCCATGCCGAGGCGGCTCGCCAGCCCGATGATGCCCTGGGGCACGGAGAGGGGCTTGCCGTACGAGGGCGAGTATGCCCAGCTCATCGCGATCTTCTTGCCCTTAAGCTTGTCGAGGCCCCCGAAATGGTGGGCGAGATGGAGGAAGTCGGCCATGGATTGGGTGGGATGGTCTATATCGGACTGAAGGTTCACGACGCTGGGGCGGTCGGGCAGGACGCCCGCGGCCACGCCGTCGTCGAGAGCCTTGCCTACCTCGCGCTGATACTTGTCGCCCTCTCCGAGGTACATATCGTCGCGGATGCCGATCGCCTCGGAGAGGAAGCTGATCATGTTGGCGGTCTCGCGCACGGTCTCGCCGTGGGCGATCTGGCTCTTGCCCTCGTCGAGGTCCTGGACGTAAAGGCCGAGGAGGTCGCAGGCGCTCGCGAAGGAGAAGCGAGTGCGCGTGGAGTTGTCGCGGAAGTTGGATACGGCTATGCCCGAGTCCCAGATGCGCGGGGAGATGTTCGCCTCGCGCATGGCCCGCAGGGCATCCGCCACGATGAAGGTGGCGTCGATCTCGTCCCGGCTCTTTTCCCAGGTCAGGAGAAAGTCCTTGTGGTACATGCCGATCTTCTTGCCCTTGAGGCCCTCGATCAGCTTCGTTATTTCATACGTTGTCATCACAATCCTCCAATTTTGCTGTAGATCAACACATAGCCGAATCAATCTCGAACAAAGTGCGGGAAATCCAAAAAAACCAGCATAGGCGGGCCGTCACACAAAAAATACGCTTGCAGAGAAGAGTCCATTCACCAATGCGCACTCCCAACCAGGCACTATTGATCCGGCAATATATTTGGATTGATAGCGACCCCTCGAAGCTCCTTTATTCATTGGGTCATATTGCTCCTTATCTCAAACTTCTAATTGCGGGTCAGTAAATCTGCAGGTACTGTGCTTACCGCACTGCCTCTCTGCCTGAAGCCTGCGGCCCGAAAATACAGGACTCGACCCGCAGAAGCAATCGTTGAGGAGGAACACCTGCGGACTTCCGCTTTGAGATTACCGGTCATCGCATCAAGCTGCCGCCCAACTTGGGCGTAAACCCAGCATGCGCGATAATCGCCCAACTATGCCCGCAGCTCGGGCAGCGGTAGCTCCATCTCATACGCGGGACTCCAGCATATAGGGGAGAGCGGCGTAGAAGGCTGCGCATTTTTCCAGATCGTCGACGCGGGTGATTTCGTTGGGCGCGTGGGCCTGAGACTCGTCGCCGGGGCCGAAGCCGATCGAGGGGACCTTGTAACGCCCGCAGACCGCCACGCCGTTCGTCGAGAAGGTCCACTTGTCGACGGTGGGAACCCCGCCGAAGAGTGCCTTGTGCGCCTCCACGCCCGACTGGACGAGGGGGGAGTCGGCAGGGATTTTCCAGGTGGGGAAGTAAAGCTCCTGGGCGTGGACCGTACCTTTCCAGCTCGGCTTGTCGTAGTTCGGAACGCCGACTTCGACCTTCTCAACGCCCGCGTCGAGGATGGCTTTCCTGACCTGGTCCACGGCGAGCTCCATCGTCTCGCCCCAGGTGAGGCGCCTGTCCATGTAGATCATGCCCTCGTCGGGAACCGCGCAGAGGCTCGGCCCTCGGACATCGATCTTGGATACCGTGATGGTACCCTTGCCAAGAAAGCCGTCGTCATCCGGCTTCAGCTCAGTGTTGAGCTTCTCGATGGCGAGGGCGGCCTTGGCCGCCATATAGGCTGCGCTCTTGCCTCGCTCGGGCGCCGAGCCGTGGCAGGAGATGCCCTTGAACCGGGCCTCGATCTCCATCCTGCCTCGGTGGCCGCGGTAAAGGCGGCAGCTCGTCGGCTCGGTGGAGACGAAGAAGTCGGGCTTGAAGTTTTCCTTTTCGATGAGGTACTTCCAGCACAGGCCGTCGCAGTCTTCCTCCATTACCGTAAAGGAGAACCACACGGAGAACTGACCCGAATACTTCAGCTCGGACAGGATTCGCCCCGCGGTGATCATGCTCGCCGCGCCGCCGAGCTGGTCGGAAGAGCCGCGGCCGTGGACCAGGCCGTCCTTCACGAGGCCGGAGAAGGGATCGAGCTTCCACTGCGAGCGGTCGCCCGTGTCGACGGTGTCGATGTGGGCGTCGAAGACGAGTTTCTTGGGGCCCTTCCCCACGCGGGCCAGGAGATTGCCCAGCCCGTCTATCCTGACTTCCTCGAATCCCGCCTCCTCGCAGAGTTTCTTGAGAAGCGCGATTCTGTCCTTTTCGGTGCCCGACAGGGCGGGAACTTTGATGATTTTGGAAAGATTCTGGGCGGTGGTATCGCGATAGGCCTTGGCCTTTTCGAGTACCTTTTGCGTGTTCATGCTCATGCTTACCTCTCTTCCATTCTTTTCCACAGGCGGAGCGACTCTCGCCTCGCCGTATCGGCGATCTTGCCCACGTCGAAAGCGGCTTCGTTACTCCACCGCCAAAATCTTAGCTTAAACCCACTAAACTTCGACAAAATGAGACCAAACCTCAATTGAACCTAGGATAGTCTTCCTACGTCTTATGCGCTCACATTGTTCATTTGTCAAGCATGAAATTCCATGTCATATGCACTACTTCGCTTCGCATGCTTCCGATTTAGTGAGCGGCGCGCGGAGGTCCTGCGGGACGATCATCCCTTCGAGCTCTGGGAGCGGGACATAGAGAAGTTTGATCGTTATCTCGCCTGCGACATCCCAGGGCGCCATGGGAGGAGGGTGAGCCTCCTCGGCTGGGCCCGTGACGCAGAAGGAGATCCTCATCGCCGAAGGCAGGTCCGAACGCTAAAGGTTGTGCGGCGCCGCATTGGAGAGGTCTGCATTTGCCTGCCGCCGCAACTGCCCCGGTCGCGCCTGTGATCGCCGGCCCGCCGGCTTTGAACTCAATCTCTCCCGGTGGTCTCACCCAGCGCCGGCGACTCTTCGGGACGCCGCAGGGATCGACGGGCGTGCTTGTTCACCATACCCGTGGCAAGCCAAGCGCCCGCGATGATCAAGACGAATCCTAGAGCGGTCGGCAATGTAAAAGGTTCGCGAAGCACGAGCACGCCCGCCGTCACGGCGACCGCCGGATTGAGATAGGTAACCACCGTCGACCTCGTCGGCCCGATTTCCGCGATCAGCTTGAAGAACACGACAAAGGCGAGAGCGGTGCAGATCGCTCCGAGCACCACGACAGAAAACAGCACCGGGAGCGATGGCAGAGTGCGAGGGAGCAGGGCAATTCCTGCCGGAGCATAGGCGAGAGCCGCGATCGTGAGCGAGGCGGCGACCACATCGAGCGTCGGCAAGCTCGATAGCCACCGGGCGATGACGATAGGGCCCAGGGCGTAGCCGACGACTACCAGCGCGATCTCGCCGATCGCAAAAGCCTGCCCGCCGGAGAAATCGAAACCCAGGAGAACAATGACTCCGCCCAGGCCCAGCGCCAATCCACCGAACTGAATTGCCCCGAGGCGGTCCCTGTTTCCCAGCAGCCGACCGAGCACGGCGCTCACGAGTGGCACGCTGGCGACGAGCAGGCCTGCCAGAGAACTCGTCACCTTGCGCTCGGCGTCGGAGAGCAGTCCCCAGGGGATGCCGATCTCCACGAGCGTGTAAAGGAGGATCGGCCGCCACCGGGGCAAGAGCTCTCTGAACCTTCCTCGCATCAGGACGAGGGGGAGCAGGATGAGCGCTCCGAGGGCAGTTCGGAGGAAGACGAGACTCGCCGGGGCAAGTTCAGCGACCGCCACCCTGATAAGAAGATAGGGAATACCCCAGATTAGGGCGAGGGCTACGAACAGAAGGGTTCCACGATTTGTCATATCTACATTCCATCCTTTCGTAGTCCAAGAATACCACTGCGTCGCGTCAGATCTTGTCATATATTTCTCAGTCTGTCCCGGCTGCGGGCAAAACTTTGGTGTCGGAGTAGGAAAACGCCGTCGCTTCCGTTACTCTCGTCACGCCGAGTATCTCGCCGAGTCTCCCGGCGGTATCCCCGGACCCAGATCCTAGAACCAAAGGTATCGCTTGACTCCTCGCCAATGTAGAGCGAACCTGTCAGGTCGAGAGCTGCGATCGCCTCGATCGCGCGAAAGGAGCTCGCGGTGAACCTTCCCCTCTACATCGTTTTTATCCTTCTTTTCGTGGCTCTGGCGGTCCTCGTCGCCGTCCTGGCCACCCGGCAGCGCTACCAGGCCCGCCTGCTCGAGTCCGGTGCACGAGCCAAGCTGCTGGAGGATGCCTCCAGCAGGGCGCAGCGGCTGGAGGCGGAGGTAAGGGACCTCCTCGGATCCAAGACCCTCGCGCAGGAGCGCACGGCGGCTCTGGATCAGGCCAGGGGCGACCTGTCCAGAATCCAGGGTGAGCTTACCGCCGCGGTCGCCGAGAACCGGGGCCTGAGGACTCAGCTCGAGCAGCAGCAGGTCATCCTGGAACAGACCTTCGCCAAGATGCAGGCCGACTTCCAGATCCTCGGCCAGAAGATGCTGGAGGAGAGCTCCCAGAAGCTCTCCGAGCGCAGCAAGGAGACCCTCAAGACCGTCCTCGATCCCTTGACCCACGACCTGGGCGAGTTCAAGAAACGGATCGACGCCACGCACGACGAGGAGACGAAGCAGAGGACCAGCCTGCAGGAGCAGGTGAGGATGCTCGCGGACCTCAACCAGAAGATCTCGAAGGACGCCGAGAACCTGACGAAGGCGCTCAAGGGTGAGTCGAAAACGCAGGGAACCTGGGGAGAGATGGTGTTGGAGAAGGTACTCGAGGCCTCGGGGCTCAGGAGGGACGAGGAGTACGAGCTGCAGGTATCGCTCACCGGGGCGGACGGGAAGCGGCTGCAGCCCGACGTCGTAGTACACCTGCCCGAGAAGCGAGACGTGGTGGTCGACTCCAAGGTGTCGCTCGTCGCCTACGAGGAGTTCGCTCGCGCCGAGGGGGAGGAGGAGCGGACCGCCGCCGCCGCGCGACTGGTCGCCTCCATCCGCAGCCACATGAAGGGCCTCTCGGCCAAGGCCTACCAGAACCTCGAGGAGATCGACTCCATCGACTACGTCATCATGTTCGTCGCGAACGAGGGGGCGCTCTCGGTGGCGATGATGGCCGACCGCGACCTGCTCGAGGACGCCGTTCGGCAGAACGTCATGCTCGCCTCGCCGACCAACCTGCTCGCGACGCTGAAGGGGATCGAGTACGGATGGAGGAGCGAGCGGCAGAACCGGAACGTGCAGACGATCTTCAAGGCGGCGGGAGACCTCTACGACAAGTTCGTCGGGTTTGCGGTCGACATGGATGAGCTGGGCTCGCGGATCGAGCAGGCGCGACAATCCTACGACTCGGCCAGGGGCAAGCTGATCACGGGACGCGGCAACCTGACCGGGCGCGTGGAGAAGCTCAGGGAGCTCGGCGCGAAGAGCACCAAGGCACTGCCGGCGGGCTGGGATGAAGGGCCCGAGCCGGTAGGGGCCGCGAACGATATCATGGATGGCAGGTAGGGGAGGCCGCGGAACGGAAAGCGTCGAGCACCGCGTCGTCGGTGGCGGCGGGTATCTCGCAGCCTCCCGAAAGCATGAAGGGGCGTCCCGCCGCGACCTCGACCAGGGCCCTCGCCTTGCCCAGGCAGGTCTCCGGGTCGGAATAGAGGAAATCCGCGACCGGATCGAGGTTTCCCTTGAAAGCCTTGCCTTTCCCTGAATATGTCGCGGCTGCCGTCCCGAAATCGACCATATGGTCTATGTTGAAGAGGTCGGCGCCCGACCCGGCCATGGCGCCGAGGAGCGCCGAGGTATTGCCGCAGATGTGGAGCTTGGTCAAGCCGCCCCGCGACCTGATTGCCTGGAAAACTTTGCGCTCGTAGGGAAGAGCGAACTCCTCGTAGAGCTCGGGGGATATCAGGGAGGCCGCGGCGTCTCCCGCCCCCACCATCGGACAACCGGCCTCGAGCTGGGCCAGCGCGAATTCGATGACGATGCCGGTCAGGAAATCGAGAATGCGGTGTGCGAACTCCGGCGCATCGTAGAGCATGAGCATGAAAGCCGAGACACCGCAGGCCGAACAGGCTTCGGCGAAGGGGAGGTCGACCCAGCCGAGTATGAGACAGTCCGCCCCGCGGGAGCGCACCATTTGGGCGACTGCCGCGACGCGGTCCGCCATCCTGCCGCCCGCTCCCAGCGGATCGGGATGCGGAAGTCTTGCAAGATCGCCTTCTTCCCTGATGAGCGGTCCGGCCAGGTGGGGCGGAGTGTCGTCGGGAAAGACAATTTCCCCGCCCAGATCGGCGGAAACCCGGAAGGCGTCCGAGCAGGCAGTTATCGCGTCGAGGTCGAAGCGGTCCCTGACGGCGAGCTGCGCCTGAGCGAGGGCCGCGCCTTCGGAGGCGAAGCGCCTGTAGTTCATCCCCGCGCGATCCGCGGCGAGGCCCATCAACAAGGGAAAGACGGGCGTCCTGTCGGGAACCCGACCCGCGATCGTGAGGAGACATCGTTCCTTTCCGTTCATGGACACAGTATGGGCCCGATTTCCCCTTCGCGCCTCTCCGCTCATCGCGAGAATGCACCCTATCGTGTCGATTTCGGTCCGAACGGGGCACCGATCGGCTATGATAAGGCCGATGAAACCCCGGTTCGAAAAGCATCCCCGATCGGAAGGAAGCAGCTTCCTCGTCGCCGAACGGAACGAGTCGAGTTTTTCCGTCAACTGGCATTCGCACGCCGAATACGAGCTGACCTACATCGTCGGCGGGAGAGGCCAGCGCTCCGTGGGGAATCACATCGCCGTCTACGGGGAGGGGGACCTGGTCCTCCTCGGACCCGACCTCCCTCACACCTGGGTCTCCGATCCTTCGAGCCGGGACAACCGGGCGGTCTACGTCCAGTTCTCGGGCGATTTTCTCGGCGCCCAATTCCTCTCCATTCCGGAAATGACACCGGTCCTCCATCTTCTCGATTTGGCCTCCCGGGGACTCGGCTTCGACACCCGGCCCGATCCGGAGCTCGGCCGCGACCTCATCGAGCTTTCGAAGCTCGCGGGATTGCGGCGGCTTTCGGCCTGGCTCTCCATCCTCGAGAGGCTCTCGAACCTCGCCCCCTCGGCCGCGGCTCTCGCGACCCGGGGCTATCGCTCTCCCCTCGCCTTGAACCGCGACGAGCGCATCGAAGCTCTTTTCGGCTATCTCCACGACAATGGTTCGCGTCCCATCTCGATCGACATGCTGGCCGAACGCATGCACATGAGCCGCAGCAGCTTCTGCCGACTGTTCAGGCGCCTCACCGGCAAATCCCTCATGGACTATCTCATCGACATGAGGATCGAGCGGGCATGTTTCCTGCTGAGGGAGACGGGCGACCCGGTCACCGGAATCGCCCTCGCCGCTGGCTTCGAAAGCCTGCCCTACTTCAACCGCTGCTTCAAGGCGAGGCGCGGCATGAAACCGCGCGAATACCGCGCCGGATGGTCAGGACGCTGATCTTCGAGACGGATAAGGGCTTTGATGTTTCCTCGCTTCGCTTGCCAATCGCTTCCGCGTCGGATATCGTGGCTGACAAAGTTCCATACTGGCACATCCGGCGGAGGGGAGAGCGCATGATCCATTATATTTTCGACCCTGAGGTGATCGACGAATGCGCGATGGCCGGCCTCGGTCACCCCAAACCGGAAATGTTCGACGTAATCGCGAAAGAGCTCGAGAAACGCTATCCCGGACGCATCAGCCGCGACCAGCCCTGGATTTACAGCATCGCCGGCGGCGCCATGATCCAGATGAAGCTCTACTTCGCCTCGCTTTTCGAATATGTCATGATCTGGGGAACCCCGATCGGATCGGAAGGACACTCCGGGCGCCACCGGGTCGCATTCTGGGACACGGTCATCGACGGAGAAGCCCGGTATTTCGCCGAAGGACAATTCGAAAAGCGCGTCTACCTGCCCGGCGACCGCATCTTCGTGGGCAAGGGCCAGGCCTGCGGGATGAACTTCACCGACGGGGTGTGGGCCGTGGAATATGCGCGCGGCCCTCTCATGCTGAGCCTTCCCTTCGGGCTGGCCGACGAGATGCTCAGCACCCTCGATTTTACGGCGGCTCTTGAGACCGTCTCCATCTACACCTCGCTCATCGGGCGTCACTGGGCCGCTCCCCGCAATCGCGACTACCTTCCGCTCGTCCCCTTCAAGAAGCTCGCGGCTCTCATGATGAATCTCATAGGCCCGGCGGTTACGAAGGCGCTCGCCCCTCCTCCGCCCGTCGAGATCAACTGCCCGAGACGACGGGAGCCGGCATCCGCTCGGCCGCTATAGGTCTTTCCGCTCCGAGCGGCTGTACATCGCCCTGGTGCTCCGCCCGGCGAGGGCGATGGTCAGTCTTCGCGGCAACAGGCGCTGCGTGAACCAGGCTGCAACCTTGTTCGAAGTCCCGGGCACGACGACCGGCTTCCTGCCGAGCGCCCGGAGCGTCTGCGCGACGACAGGCGCACACTCCATCAGAGGCGAGGCCAGCCAGCGGGGCCGGACAGGCCCTTCTCGCTGGAATGTCGGAGTGCTCACGATTCCCGGGCAGCATGCCAGCACCTGCAAGCCCTTCCCGCGAAGCTCGTCCCACAGGCCCTCGGCGAGAACGCGGACGTAGGCCTTCGACGCCGCATAATGCGCGACATGGCCGGTGCCCTGGAAACCGGCCATCGAAGAAACGAGGATGATGCCCCCCCGTCCCTGCAGCGACAACCTTCGGCCGAATTCCCAGGCGAGCAGCGCGGGCGCTCGGCAATTCATTTCGAGCAGGCGGCAATGTGTGGCCCGCGAGTGGCCGAGGAAGGGTCCGATGGGCGAAGAGGCCGCATTGCAGATCAGGAGCCCGATCTCGAGGTCGGAGGTACGGTCCGCGATCGAATCGACGGAACGGGGATCGGCCAGATCCAGCTCGAGCGGCAGGACCCGCACGCCGAAACGCTGCGCAATCTCGTCCGAGAATCGTTTCAGCAGATCGGGGCGGCGGGCCGCCAGCACGAGATTCAGGCCTCGGGCGGCCAGCTGTCGGGCAAACTCCGCGCCCAGGCCCTCCGAGCCGCCGACGATGACGCACCAGGGACCGTAGGTAGCCTGAAACGTCGATTTGTCCGCTTGCATATGGCCTGTCATTTTACTACCGTCGCGCCTCGTTTAGTAGGGGAGCTATCGGCTCGAGTAGTGCCTCTCGGCGGCGGCTTCCTTTTTGCGGGGCCGAGCCTTCAGCGGGCATGCCGGATCCCGCGCCGTTCGATGTCGGGCAGGAGTCCCGCGATGAGGCCAAGGAGCGGCAGGAAGGCGCACAGCTTGTATACGTGCTGGATGCTGCTGTGGTCGGCTATGGAGCCGAGCACGGCCGAGCCTATGCCCCCCATGCCGAACGCGAAGCCGAAGAAAAGCCCCGAAATGAGGCCCAGCCTGCCCGGGAGCAGCTCCTGGGCGTACACGAGGATGGCCGAGAAGGCCGAGGCGAGCACGAGGCCGATGAGGACCGAGAGTATGGTGGTCCAGAAGAGGCTCGCGTAGGGCAGGATCAGGGTGAAAGGCGCGACACCCAGGATCGAGCCCCAGATCACGTACTTGCGGCCGAAGCGGTCGCCCACCGGCCCGCCGATCAGGGTGCCGGCCGCCACCGCCGCCTGGAAGACGAAGAGGTGGAGCTGAGCGGCTCGCACCGGCAGCAGAAAGCGATTTATGAGGTAGAACGTGTAATAGCTGTTCATGCTGGCGAGGTAGAAATACTTCGAGAAGATGAGGACGAGAAGGATGACGACCGATGCGACGATCCAACCCTGAGAGAGGCAGGGCCGGCTCTCCACCCGCCGAGGCCCGCCCTGCCGTCCGCGCGCGGCGACTCTTCCCGCGTACCATCTGCCGACGCGCGAGAGGACGAGGATGGCCGCGAGAGCCAGCGGCGTAAACCAGATGACGCTCGATCGCCCCCGGACGGATACTATCGCGGCGGCGAGGAGGGGGCCCAGGGCCGCGCCGGCGTTCCCTCCGACCTGGAAGACCGACTGGGCTAGGCCGCGGCGTTCCCCGGCCGCCATATTGGCGATGCGCGACGACTCGGGGTGGAATACCGAAGAGCCCAGGCCGACGAGACTCACCGAGACGAGGAGGACGCCGAAGCTCTGCGCGAGCGAGAGTATGACGAGCCCGACGAGGGTGAAGACCATCCCGAAGGCCAGGGAGTAGGGCTGAGGCTTGCGGTCCGTGATCGAGCCCACCACCGGTTGCAGGAGCGAGGCGGTCAGCTGGTTCGTGAAGGTTATCAGACCGATCTGCGAGAAGTTCAGGTGGAAGCTGGCCTTGATGAGGGGGTAGATGGCCGGGATGAGCGATTGCATCGAGTCGTTCAGCAGGTGCGAAACGCTGATCGCGATCAGAATGGGGAAGACGGTCGTTTCGGCGCTGCGCAGAATCTGCTCTCTCGCCGGTGATTCGGTGTTTTCGAGGTCCTTCATCGTCCGCGCATTCTATCCGAAAGATCCGCGGTATCGCAAGGAACCGCCCATCGCACATCGGCGAAAGTCCCACGGCGATGACGAGGACCGAGAACGCGTCCTCACGAGCCGTTGAAACGATAGGTCGCCCGCGCGGCGCTCCGCGCCGATTCCACGAAGAGGTCTTGTACCGCTCCATGCGAACCGAGTCCCTCGAAGCCGGGTTCGACCTCATAACCCGCCGCTCCGAGCCGCGAGAGCCAGGACTCCGGTCCGGCACCGGCCATGTCGATGCGGACGTGATCGCCGGCCACGAGCATGAAGGGGGCGAGGATGAGCCGCTTTCCGCGGCCGCGCGCCTCGAGGCGCGAGAGGACCGCGTCGAGACCGAGCGAGCCCTCGACCGTTCCGAGGTGGATGGGGAAGCCGGCGGCGTCGATGAGCCTCTGGAGACCGGCGTAGAGGAGGTCGGCCTCGTGCCGCGAGCCGTGGCCCATGAGGACCAGATCGGCCCCCACGTCGCGGCGCGCACGAAGATTCTCGAGTACGGACGCGAGCCTCGCTCCGGCTCCGGGCAGCAGAGGACGGCCGACGGACAGCTTTGCGAAGCTCCTTCCGAGCTCCCGGAGAGGAGCCACTATTTTTTCCTCGTATTCCTCCCCCGGTATCACGAGGAGGGGCTGCACGAGAACGACCTCGCAAGCTTCCTCGGCGAGGGCGCGGTACGCCTCCTCGGGCGAGGGCACGGAAAGCCCATCGCGCTCGGCGAGGATTCTGCGCACGATGGACGACGAGAAGGCGCGCACGAGCCTGTAGGCAGGGAAGGCCGCGGCGAGGGCCTCCTCGCAGGGCGCGATGCAGGATTCGACGGCGTCGCGGTGACTCGTCCCGAACGAGACGGCCACCAGGGCTCTCTCGCTCATCGCTTTCCCGCGCCGCGGGGCTCCACGATGAGGCCGCCCTTCAGCCGGGCGGCCGGCGAAGCGACCAGAACGATGCTCGTCATGTCCACCTCGTCTTCGTGGTCCGGCAGGGTCCCGAGCTCGCAGACGAGCTTTCGCTCGGCGGGCCTCGAGGCGTCGCCGATCACGGCCGTCGGGGTCGAGGACGGCCGCGACTCGAGGAGGATGGCGACGGCCTGGCGGAGAAGGTCCTTCCTCGTCCTGCTACTCGGGTTGTAGAGGGCGAGGGCGAAGCCTGCGGAGGCAACGGCGCTCAGGCGGGCGAGGATGCGCTCCCTCGGCGTGAGAAGGTCGGAGAGAGAGAGAACGGCGTAGTCGTTCTCGAAGGGGGAGCCGACGAGGGCCGCCGCCGCGTTGGCCGCCGTCACGCCCGGATGGATCTCCAGGTCTATGGCCTCGAGCTCGGCCTCGGTCACGAGTTCGAGGCTTATCCCGCCTATGCCGTACACACAGGCGTCGCCCGAGGCCACGAGGGCGACGCGCCGCCCGGAAAGGGCCTCGTCGAGTGCCTTCCTCGCCCTCTCGGTCTCGGCCTTCATCGAGCTCGAGAATATTTCTTTCCCTTTAGCCAGTGGGGCGATGAGATCGATATAGGGCCCGTAGCCCGCGATGAAGTCCGCTCGGAGGATCGCTCGCCTGGCCGCCGGCGTAAGCAGCTCGAGGCTGCCTGGGCCGAGCCCCACGATGGCGAGGGAGCCGCGCCTGGCCGCCGGCCCGCCGGTCGGGGACAAGCTTGCGGCGACGGGCGCGGTAAAGGGGGTATGTCCCGCCCCGTCGCCGCTTGCGCCCCTAGGTCGCGGAGCCTCGTCCCAGGCCTCCTCTTCGGCGAGAGCGAAGGTGGCCCAGGCCGAGGCTTCCTTGGCTCGGATCAGCTTGCCCCGCCTCGCGGCGAGGAGGGCGCAGGGCTCGGCGACGGCCGGCACGCCGAGCTCGCCGTGCCGCGAAGCGGCCGAGGGCGAGAAAGACTCGCCCCCTGCCTCTCTCGCCGCGACGAGGGCGAGCACCTCGGCCTCGGAGTAGAAACGGAGGGCCATGTCGAGGTCGGCGCAGGCCTCGACGAGGCCCGTCTCGCCGAGCTTGGCGTCGATGGTGGCGGCGAGGCGGATATCCGCGGGCTCGAGGCCCGCGGAGGAGAGGAAGGCCAGGAGAGCCGACTTGATCTCCGGAGCGGGGGCCCCCCTGCGGCAGCCCAGGCCCAGGACGAAACGCCTGGAGGTTTCGCTCCCGGTCGTCACGACGGGCTCGGCCCCCGTCGCCGCCGCGACCTCGTAGGCCAGGCGGTTGGCTCCGCCCTCGTGGCCCGAGAGCAGGCTGATCGCATGGCGCGCCGCGTCGTCGACGACGACCAGGGCCGGGTCCTCGAGCTTGCCCTGGAGGAGGGGAGAAGCCATCCTCAAGGCTATGCCCGCCGCCATGACGCAGACGATTCTGCTCTCCTCCGCGAAGGCCCGGGCGAAGAGCTCGGACAGCTCCCCGTCGCGGCCCCTCCTCGCCTCAGCGGTGCCGGGATGGCGCGCGGCGATGGCCCTCGCTATGTTTCCCCCCTCTTCGCCGAGGGTGATGACGCATATCCTCATCGCGCTCCCCTGCGGCCGTGGGCGAAGTTCGGATTGTAGAGACGCGAGCGCTCGTAACTCTCCGGATCGAGGGCGGGTCCCACGAGGACCATGACCTGACCCTCCTGCCCGTCCGCGACGATGCCCACTCCCCCGAGCTCGTCCAGACGGCAGGCCGTCCTGGTCTCGTCGGGCCAGGAGGCGCGGCGTACGATGCGCACCGGGGTGCCGGGAGGATAGGCCGTAAGCAGCTCTCGGGCGGCCTCGGCGAGGAGGCTGCCCGAAAGGAAGAGGGCCATGGTCGAGCCGTGCGCCGCGAAAGAGGCGAGAGACTCGGCCTCCGGGACGGAGGTGCGTCCCGCGGCCCTGGTGATGACGAGGCTCTGCGACAGTCCAGGCAGGGTCAGCTCGCGCTTGAGGCTCGCCGCGGCGGCGAAAACCGACGATACGCCCGGCACGACCTCCACGGGTATGCCTGCGGCCTCGCAGTGATCGATCTGTTCCTGGATCGCCCCGTAGATCGAGGGGTCGCCCGTGTGGAGTCGGACGATGTTCCCCGCGAGAGCCTTCCGCTCGTCGTAGAGCGAGAGCACTTCCTCGAGGGTCATCGAGGCAGAATCGAAGACGGCGGCGCCCGGCCGCGCGAACTCGAGGAGGGCCGGATTCACGAGGGAGCCTGCGTGCACCACGAGGTCTGCCTCCCCGAGGAGGCGCCTGCCCTTCAGGGTGATGAGCTCGGGATCGCCCGGACCGGCTCCCACTATCCAGACCTTCATCGGGACCTCCCCGTCCTTGCGATGACGAGCGAGAGGTAGCCCTCGGCTCCCGCAGCCGCCTCGGCGAAGGACCCGAGACGCTCCCGGGCGAGCCCCACGCCGGCGGCGAGGCTGGCCCCGGCCTCGAGGCCGCGCGATCGGAGGTAGTCGGCGAGCTCGGGGAGCCGCGACCCGATCTTGTATATTCCCAGGGTGTCGACGAGGGGGAGGAAGACGTCGAGATCGGCCGCGGCTGCGGGCAGGGGGAGGAGGGCCAGGCGCTCCTCCCCCTCGACGAGGGGGAGGCCAAGCCGGGCCGCCGCCGCGCCGAGGGCCGTGACGCCGGGGATCGCCGCGATGGACGTCCCCGGGCGCCTCGACTCGAGGGCTCGGCGCAGGTAGGTCCAGGTCGAATAGATCGAGGAATCGCCCAGCGTGACGAAGGCGGCTTTCCTGCCGCGGTCGAGCTCGACCGCGACCGCGTCGGCGGATTCCGCCCAGGCCGCGTCGAGCTCGGCCGCGTCGCGCGACATCGGGAAGGAGAGAAGACGGAGCTCGGCCTTTTCGGCGCCGGCCGCGCGCGCGATCTCCCAGGCGAGCGAAGTCTCGCCCGAGCGCGGCGCGGGAGCGAAGACGAGGTCTACGGCCGAGAGGATTCGGGCCGCCTCGAGTGTGAGAAGACCGGGATCGCCCGGCCCCACGCCTATGCCGTAGATCTCGGCGCTCAGGGCAGTATCAGCACGCATAATCCTCCGATCTTCTTCGACGCGATCTCCGCCAGGCTGCCTTCGACCAGGGCCTCGTTCAGGTCGTCCAGGTCCCGCGCCACGATGCAGGGCCTGTCGGGTCCGAGACGCCCGGCCAGGACCGAGGCGACCGCCGCCGCGTCGTTGTCGCCGCCCAGGAAGACGACGCCGGGCCTGTCGGCAGCGATGACCGAAAGAGCCTCCAGGCTTCGCCCGTGTACCGAGACTATCGCCGCCCCCTCCCAGCCGATGCCGGCCTTCGCGAAGGCGAGCTGGAAGCTCGAGATGCCGGGCACGACCTCGTAATCTCCGCGCGGAAAGCGGCGGCGCACCGCGCCCAGGAGGCTGTAGAGGCCGGGGTCGCCCGACACGAGGAGGGCGACGCGGCGCGAGGTCCTCTCGGCCTCCACTATGTCCAGCGCCCTCTCCATGTTCGGGCCGATGGCCCGACTCTCCTTGTCCGGAAAAAGGGCGAGGAAGCGCGGCGAGCCCACGAGGAGATCCGACTCCCGGGCCGCGCGCGCCGCCGCGGGGAGGACGTGGTCGAGGCCGCCGGGCCCCATGCCCACGACGACAAATTTGTTCAAGTTGCGTCTCCCCGGACGCTGCTGCCCAGGACTCTGCCGTCAAGGGCGAGCATGATCACCTCGACCGGAACCCCCGCGAGAATGCACGAACGATCGGCGGCGCGGCGCGCGGCCGCGGCGAAGACGGCTCCCAGTCCGGCCTCGAGAATCAGACTCGAGGCCTCCTCGGCCGTGCCGAGCTCGAGGAGGCGGCGCACGAGACTCCTCTCGGCCCCTTCGGCCGCGGCGAGGGCCGCGAAGATCTCGAGGCGGGCGTCGCCGAAGCGCGAGTGAGTATTGAAGATGCCGGCCGAGATTTTGACGAGTTTTCCCGCATGGCCGACGAGGATTATCCGCGGGGCGCCGTAATGGCCCAGGGCGCGGAGGCCGAGGCCGACGTGATCTCCCACGACGAGGATGTCCTCGTCGCGCTCGCCTCTGGAATGGAGATAGGCCTCGCCGACGTAGCCCGGCGTCAGGTAAGGCTCGGACAGACCGCGGGCAGTCATGGCCCTCGCCGCCCGAACTATCGTCTTCCTGAACGCGGCCGTGGACTTGGGTTCCACCACCCCGCTCGTGCCGATGACGGAGAGGCCGCCCTCGACGCCTATCCTGGGGTTCCAGGTACGGGCCGCCACAGCCTCGCCGCCGGGTATTTCGATGAGGACGGAGAAGCCCCTGCCCGCGGGCGCGATGGCCCCGAGGTCGCGGCGAATCATGGCCCGGGGCGTCGGATTGATCGCCGCGAGACCGGGCGCGACGGGCAGTCCCGGCCTCGTCACCCTGCCGACTCCCGCTCCGCCCTCGATCTCGATGCCGGGACCGTCCGCGAATCCGACGAGCGCCTCGACGACGAGGCCGTCCGTGACGTCGTCGTCGTCCCCGGCGTCCTTCCTTACGCCGACCCTGAAGCCTTCTCCCTCGCGCCGGGCGAAGGCGAGGGGCACGATGATCCTGGCTCGCGACCAAGGCCCGGCCGAGGGCGGGAGTTCCACATCCACTTCGTTCCCGCTCGCGCCGGCGGCGAGGGCGAGGGCCGCGGCCCTCGCCGCCGCCTGAGCGCAGGTTCCCGTCGTGATGCCGCGCCTCCTGCCCCGGATCGCTCCCAAGACTTCGGCGTAGGGCCGCGCCTTCACCAGGGAGCCCCTTCGGCGAGGGCGACGAGGGCGTTCACGATCGCGGCGGCCACGGGGCTGCCGCCGCGCTCCGAGAGGTTCGTGATGCGCGGGACCTCGTCCGCGAGGGCCCAGAGCTCTTCTTTGGACTCGAGCGCCCCGACGAAGCCCACCGGCGTTCCGACGATGAGGGCCGGCCTGGCCTTGCCCGCGCGGAGAAGGGCGAGCAGCTCGAAGAGGGCGGTCGGAGCGTTCCCGATGGCCGCGATCGATCCGCCTAAGAAGGGGAGGGCCCGGCGCATGGCGGCGGCGCTCCTCGTCGTGGCATCGCGCTGCGCGATCTCGATGGTCTGGGGATCGTCGAGGAGGCAGACGGCGCGCCCTCCCAGGCGCTCCAGGCGTTTGACCCGCAGGCCGGCCATGACCATGCCGACGTCCGCCACGACGCTCCCTCCGGCCCGCAGGGCGGCGACCCCCGCGGCGACCGCCCCCTTCGAAAAGAGGATGGACTTGCCGAACTCGATGTCGCCCACCGTGTGCGCGACGCGCACGACCACCTCGAGCTCCTCCGGGCTTCCGGAGAAGGCGCCGAGCCTCGAGAGAATGATCTCCTTGCTCCGGATGGTGATGGCCTCTCCGGCCCGGTTGGGGATGAGACTATCGGGCACGGTCCGCCTCCCTTCCCCTCGCGTAACGTCTGGCTGCGGCCACGAATGACCTCGCGGCCGAGGGGTTGGCCGCAAAGTGGATGTGGAGAAAGGAGGCGAAGAGCCTGCCGTCAAGATAGCCTTCGGCGCAACGCTCTCCGCCGCCGGGACGCGCGAGCTCGATCGAGGAGGCCCGTCCCCCGTTCTCGACGCGGTAGTAGTGAAAGACGTGGCCGCGCAGCCGGCATCCCGAGCGCCCGAGGGGCGAGGGCCCGAGCGTCCTTCCCTCGCGGTAACCGAGGGCGGCCAGACGTCCGCCCGGGCGCGCCACCCCCGGCGCGAGTCCGAGACCCGGACGGAGAGTGCCGTCGGAGGTCTCCACGGCTTCGAGAAGATAAAGGTAGCCGCCGCACTCGGCGTAGATTGGCATCCCCGCATCGCGGGCGGATTTTATGGAATCGCGCATCGCGCCGTTGCCCGCGATCTCGTCCAGATGGAGTTCGGGATAGCCGCCGCCGATGTAGAGGGTCGAGGTCCCCTCGGGCAGGGCGGAGTCGTGCAGAGGGCTGAAGAAGGCGAGTTCGGCGCCGAGATCCCGCAGTATTTCGAAGTTGTCTTCGTAGTAGAAGGAGAAGGCTTCGTCCCTCGCCACCGCTATCCTGACCGGGGCCGGTGCGGAAGCCGGACGGGGGTAGGGCGGGTCGGGGAGCTCGGGCGCCGCCGCGGCCGCGGCCAGGAGAGCATCCAGATCGACGCGTTCCGATACCGCGTCGCCCAGGGCACGGACCGCGGCCGCGAAACCGGCGTTCTCTTCGGGAGACACGAGGCCGAGGCGGCGGGCGGGCAGGGCGAGGGCCTGGTCCTCGGGGAGATAGCCGAACATCGGCAGGCCCGTGCGCGCCTCGACCGCCCTGCGGACGAGATCGTAGTGGCGCTCGCTCGATATCCGGTCGGCGACGAAGCCCGCGATGCCCGATCGGCGCCTGTAGCGCGCGAAACCGAGGGCCGTTGCCGCGGAGCTCTCGGCCGAGGCCCGGGCGTCGAGGACGAGGACGCTCGGCGCTCCGACGAACCGGGCGAGATCGGCGCTCGAGCGCGGCTCGCCGTCGTAGTAGCCCATCACGCCCTCCACGAGGGCGAGATCTCCCCCTCCGCCCGCGCGCCCGAGGCAGGCCATGGTCCCGGCCGCGCCCATGAGGCGAAGGTCGAGATTGCGCGACGGACGGCCGAGGACCGCGGCGTGAAGGGCGGGATCGAGGAAGTCGGGCCCGGCCTTGAAGGGACGCAGGTCGAGGCCTCGCCGCCCGAACGCCTCGAGGAGGCCGACGACGAGACTGGTCTTGCCCGAGCCCGAGGCCGCGGCGCCGACGAGCAGGCGCGGAAGCCTCACAGCTCGATCCCCGACCGGGCAGCGACGCCGCTCGCATGGTAGTGCTTGACGGCTCGCATCTCCGTGACGAGGTCGGCCGCGGCGACGACGGACTGCGTCGCGTACCGCCCGGTCAGGACGAGCTCGACGGACTCGGGCTTGGACGCGACGAGGTCGAGGACCTCTCCCTCTTCCAACAGGCCCCGGGCGACGGCCACGCAGATCTCGTCGAGGACGACGAGGTCGAAGCTGCCCGAAAGAAGGGCAGTCCGCGCATCGGCCAGTCCGGAGCGGGCGGCTTCGATATCGGAGGCGGAAGGATCTCCCTCCATGAAGCGGCCGAGCCCGTACTGGCGAGTCTCGAGAGAGCCGCGCGCGTCCGGGACCGCCCGCAGGGCTTCGATCTCGGCGCTGGGACGGGCCTTGATGAACTGCCCGACGTAGACGGAAAGCCCGGCGCCGAGGGCGCGCAGGCAGAGGCCGATCGCGGCGGTCGTCTTGCCCTTGCCCTCGCCCGTGTACACCTGAACGTATCCCCTTTCCATGCTCTCCCCTCCGTCTAAACGCCGATGATCCGACGAAGCTCTCCCATGTCGAGGGCCGCGGAGACCGAGTCTGCGAGCCTGTCCAGGGCCTCCTGCCGGGCCTCGGAGAGCGCTCTCGCGGGCCCGGCCGCTTCCCGCCCGAGGGAGGCGAGCCATGCGCGGCGGAAGGAGGGCAGGTCGAATAGGCCGTGGAGATAGCTGCCGAAGACGCGTCCGCTCCGCGCCCAAGAGCCGTCGCTCGAGACCCCCTCTTCGCCCGATGCCTCGAGCTCGAGGAGGGCCGGTCCCCGCACTTCGCTGCGCCCCGCATGGATCTCGTAGCCCGAGACCTCGAGGCCTCCGGCCGTCGCCAGAAAGCCGCCGCCGCCCGGCGCGACGCGGCCTCGCCGCGCTCGCGCGCTCTTGCCCGGCGCGAACAGGGTGTCCACCGGCAGAAGGCCGAGGCCCAGCTCGCTCCGCGGCGGTCCTTCGACGCCCTCGGGATCGGATATCGTCTCGCCGAGCATCTGGTAGCCTCCGCATATCCCGACGACCGATCGGCCCAGTCGCGAGAGCCAGCGGATCCCGTCGTCGAGCCCCTCGGCCTTGAGCCAGGCGAGGTCGGACAGCGTGGCCTTGGAGCCCGGCAGGATCACGGCGTCGGGCGAGCCCAGTTCCGAAGCCTTCGATACGAAGCGCGTCCCCACGCCCTCCTCGAGGTCCAGGGCGTCTACATCGTCGAAATTGGCGATCCTGGGCAGCCGTACGACCGCTATGTCTATCTCGGTCGCCGGCGGCGATGCCCGAGACTTCGGCCCGGGCTCGCGCGCATCGAGCGCCGCGCCGTCCTCCTCGGCCAGGCCCAGCTCGCGGAGCCAGGGAACCACGCCGAGCACTCTCACGCCGGTGATGTCGCGGATCATTTCGAGGCCCGGCCCGAGAAGGGTCGGATCTCCCCGGAATTTGTTGACGACCAGGCCGCGGACGAGCTCACGCTCTGCGGGCTCGAGGAGGGCGAGCGTCCCGGCGAACTGGGCGAAAACGCCGCCGCAATCGATGTCGCCGACGAGAAGGACGGGCGAGCTCGCATAACGCGCGACCGCCATGTTCACGATCTCGCCGGCCTTGAGGTTGATCTCGGCGGGACTGCCCGCTCCCTCGATGACCACGAGGTCGTACTCGGAGCGGAGGGAGTCGAGCGATTCGGTCACGGCCTTCCACAGGACCGCCCGGTCGAGCCGATAATCTTCGGCTTTCAGAGTCTTGTAGGGCGAGCCGAGGAGGATGACCTGGGAACGCGTGTCCCCCTCGGGCTTCAGGAGGACGGGGTTCATTCTCGCGTCGGGCTCCACTCCGGCCGCCAGGGCCTGGAGGGCCTGGGCGCGGCCTATTTCGCCGCCGGAGGGAAGGGCCGAGGCGTTGTTCGACATGTTCTGCGCCTTGAAGGGCGCGACCCTGAGGCCCTCGCGCGCGAAGGCGCGACAGAGCGCGGCCGCGATGAGGCTTTTGCCGACCGAGGAGGCCGTGCCCTGGACCATGACAGTCCGGGCGGTCATGGGAGGAGCGACGGGTTTGGCGTTGAGCGGGGACGGACGGGCACCTGTACCCTCATTATTCATCACCCAGTGAATAATCGAGCGATATCCGCGCGCACGACGCGGCATCGAGGTCGGTCTCCTGACTCGGAAGCATGTTCGGTCGAGGCGACTCGGCCTCGATCTCCGCGGTCCCGCGCGATGGGGAGCCGCATACACCCGGCTTTGTCACGTTCCTTCCCGCTTTCGCAGTGGACCGTGGACGGATTACTACGCTTCCTTACAGTGCCTGGGGGCGCGCCGGCATCGCACCGGCTTCCCGATTAAGCCACGAGCGGAAAAGTTTCCGCGACGGCGCCTCGAAGGTCGGACTATAGCCCGCGTCCCGCGAATCGTCAAGCGTGTTTCAAGGTAGTGTTGAAAAAGGCTCCGTAGCCTTTTTCAACACCCTGTTAGATTCGAACCGCGCGGTCTTGACGGCGCGCACCGCTTGACGATATGAGCTTCTTCCATGCGCAGCTCGCTGAACCGCGGCGTCGATCAGTTCTCGCACGGAGGGAGGACCGGGGAACTCGCCGAAGCCGCAGGCGTGTCGGAGGAGGAGCTCCTCGATTTCAGCGCCAACATAAACCCGGCCGGCCCGCCGCCCTGGCTCGGCGAAGCGATCGCGGAGGGCGCGGGCCGCATCGGGGTCTACCCCGACCCCGATGCGGGAAGAGCGCGCGAGGCCGCAGCCCTCCGCTACGGCCTCGGCCGCGATCGTTTCGTTTTCGCCGACGGGGCGGACTCTCTCATCTTCGCCCTGCCCCGCGCGCTCGGCGCGTCCTCGTGCCTGGCGCCGAGCCCCTCGTATTCGGGCTATCTCCGCGCCGCGGATAGAGCGGGTCTCCGGATGCTCCCGGTTCCGCTCGATCCCGAGGAAGAGTACTCCCTCGCCTCGGAAGGCTTCGCGCGCCGGCTCGCGGAGACCATGGCCCGTGCAACCCCGCCCGCCCTCGTCTTCCTGGGCGCGCCCAACAATCCCGTCGGGGGAGGCCTGGAGCGCGCCTCCCTGCTCGAGCTCGCCGGGCGGCATCCCGAGGCGTTCTTCGCCCTCGACGAGTCCTTCGCCGAGCTCGCGGGCGAGGATCGGGGGATGATCGGCGCCCCCGCGCCCAACCTCGTCGTGCTGCGATCCCTCACGAAGACCTGGGCGGTACCCGGCGCGCGCGTCGGATTCGCCTCGGCCGCGCCCCCTCTCGTCGAGCGGATGCGCGCCGAGCTGCCCGCCTGGCCCCTTTCGTGCTTCGCCGAGGCCATAGCGGTCAGGGCGCTCGCCGACCGCGAGTTCGCCTCGTCGTCGGCCGCTTTCGTCGCGCGCGCCGAGGCGGCCTTCGTCGGGGCCTTGCGCGCTTTAGGCGAAATGAAGGTCCACCGGAGCGGGGCGAACTTTCTCCTTCTCGAGTTGGCCACGCCGGAAAAAGGCGGCGAGGCGGCGAGTTCCCTCCTCCACTCGGGCATTGCGGTGCGCCGCTTCGCGGAAGAGGAGGGACTGGACGGCCGGTTCCTGCGCGTGGCGGTCAAGCGGCCCCTGGAGAACGCGCGTCTCGCGGCGACGCTCGCGGCCATACTCGAGGGCGGGAGCGACTCATGATCGGCTGGACCGTCATACCCGCCGCCCTCCTCCTCGACGCCGCCCTGGGCGACCCTCCGCGCCTGCCCCATCCCACGCGCGCCGTGGGAGCCATCGCCTCGAAGATCGAGGCGCCGCTCAGGAGGGCATTTCCGCCCTTGGTCGCGGGGTTCCTCGGCTGGATGATCGTCGTCGGCTCGGCCGCCGCCTTCGCATTGGCCCTGCCCCCTCTCCTCGGCCTCGCGGCGGCCGCATTCGGAGCTTCGCCGTCCATGGTCGATGCCTGCGAATGGGCCGCCCGTATCTGGCTCGTCTACGTATCGATCGCGCCGCACGACCTCGCCTCCCACGCGCTCAGGGTCGCGAAGGCCCTGAGCGCGCCCGGGACGAGTCCCGAAGCGGCTCTCGAGCGGGCCCGCCGTGCGGTAGCCATGATCGTGGGTCGAGACACGGACAGACTGGACGAGGCGGGCGTTATCCGCGCGGCGGTCGAAAGTGTGGCCGAGAGCACGGCCGACGGCGTCTGCGCCCCGCTCTTCTGGGCTCTGGTCCTCGGCCCGGCGGGCGCTTTCGCCTATCGCGCCGCCAACACCCTCGACTCTATGTGGGGCCACAAGGACGAGCGCTACATTCTCTACGGCAAGACCGCCGCCCGCCTCGACGATGCGCTCAACTGGATTCCGGCCCGTCTCGCCTTTTTCGCTTCGGTCGTCGCGGCCTTCGTTCTCGGGCTCGTCTCGCGTCGCCGTTACTCGGCCGGGGCGGCCCTCCGCATCGGGTGGAGGGACAGACGCAAGCACGAGAGTCCCAACGCCGCCTGGCTCGAAGCCTCGTTCGCGGGGGCGCTCGGCCTCAGACTGGGCGGCGACGCCTGGTACGGGGGCGAGCGCCTCGAGAAGAGCTTCCTGGGCGAGGCGAGGCGCGAGCCCGAGGCAGCCGATCCGGGAAAATCCGTGGTCCTCATGTACGCGACGACGGTCGTCTTCGCGCTCGCGGGCGTTTGCATCGCGATTCTCGCGGGTCGGTAGGCTGCCGACAAGCTTCGGGTTTGTCGGCACCCTGCCTGCGGCTCGTCTGCGTTCCGGCTTCATCGCCGTCAAGGTGGTATTGAAAAAAGCTCCGTAGCCCTTTTCAACGCTCCGACAGGAGGGCCCGCTCGAGTTCCTCGTAGGACTGCAGAAGGCCGAATCGGCCGCCGCAGGCGGCGACGGCCGGCTCCGAAGCCCTGAAGAGGAAGCCCCGTTCCGCCTCTTCGAGCATCGGTATGTCGTTGAGGGAGTCTCCGACGGCGCGGACGCGATAGCCCAGCGCGGCGAAGGCTCGGACGGCGGATCGCTTCGAGTCGGGGATCCGAGGCTCCCATCCGAGCATCAGCTCTCCCTCGCCGAGGACGAGACGGTGGCAGAGCACCGCGTCGAGATCGAGGCCGCGCGCGGCTTCCCGCACGAAGAGATCGAAGCTGTCCGTCACGACGGCGAAGGGAATTCTCCCGCGTATCCGGTCGAGGAAGGCCCTTGCTCCCGGCAGAGGCTCCATCCGCGCGAGGACCGGGGCGATGTCCCCCCAGGCCAGGCCCGCGGCCTCGATCGAGCCGAGCCTCTGCCTCATGAGAATGCCGTAATCGGCTTCCTCTCTCGTCGTCCGCATGAGGGCGGGAAGCCCGAAGGCATCGGCCAGCGCATGCCAGATCTCGGGTATGAGGACTCCCTCCAGGTCGAGGGCGGCGAAGAGGGGACCGCGCGGGCTTTCGTCTTGTCGGTGCCGCATCGGAGTGGAGAATACACGGCGCACTCCGCTTCGTTAAGGAGTCGTCGGCGAAAAGGACCTTGACAGAGAGTACAACCTGGTCTAGCGTGCTTCCCATAACGATTGTCGAAGGGATATGGAATACGGTGAGAAACCGTAGCGGTCCCGCCACTGTAATCGGGGATGGAATCGACGCGCTCTTCGGTAGGAAGAGCATCCATTGCGGCGGAAAGCCGCGAGAAGGAGTCGATGAGCCAGACGATCCGAGAGCCAGGATACAGCCCTTCGATCGATTCTTCGCGGATGGAGGCCTCGTTATGAATATAACCTGAGCTCAATTCTCAATCTCATCACCCAACTTTCTTGCTCATGTCTCTCAGCGATAGGGTGCCCATCAATTGGTGGTGGCAGCGTGCTGAGTTCGCATCAACGACTACCGTTTTGGAAGGTTATCATGCCCAAAAGAAGGAGAATCGTCCTTTTTCTCATCGTGCTCATTAGTGCCATATCGACGCCGGCCCTTTTCGCCATGCACATTGAAGATGGGATTCTGCCCCCATTGGCCTGGGGAGGATGGTTCGCCGTCACGGCTGTCTTTCTATTTTTCGGTTTCCGGGAGATACGCGGAAGAATCAAAGAGAATCTGCATTACAAGCCCTTTCTCGCCATGGTGGGCGTGGCCGTGTTCATCATATCGTGTATGCACATTCCGGTGCCCGTGACCGGTTCCTGCTCCCACCCCTGCGGCACGCCCCTGGCGGCGATCATCGTCGGACCCTTCGCCACCGTGGTCATCTCGGTCATAGTCCTCTTCTTCCAGGCTCTCTTCCTGGGTCATGGAGGGATCACGACCATCGGCGCGAACACCGTCTCCATGGGCATCGTGGGAGGCATCTCGGGGTTCCTTGTCTGGAAGCTTTGCCGGGCGCTGCGCGGCCCCATCTGGCTGGCCGCCGGGCTCGCCGGTCTCATCGGAGATCTCGCCACCTATCTCGCGAGCGCATTCGAGCTGGCCTTGAGTCTGCACGGAGCCACACCTCTATTCACCCAATGGATGATCTTCTTCGCGGGTTACGGCCCTACGCAATTGCCGCTCGCCGCGGGTGAAGCCGTTTTCTCCGCAGCGGTCCTGGGGTCTATGGCCGCCCGGCGCCCGGATCTCCTGCCCGGAGTCCTCGCGGTCGGCGTCAAGGGAGTGTCGAAAAAGGCTATGGAGCCTTTTTCGACACTCCCTTGAAAGCCCCGCGGACCTTCGGTTGAAATACCCGAAGCAGTTCGCCACCCTACCGGAACGAGCATGGAGGGAAAGCGCATGAAAGCCGGCGATGCAGGCATCGCGCCCGCGAAAACCGACAAGCTGTTGGACGGATTTACCAGGACGATGCTGATCGTGATGTTCCTGATACTCGCCGCCATTTTCGGATCCGCGAAATACATGACCGAGCACAAGATGGCGGCCGGAGGCACGGACGATGCGGTCAACGATCTGGCCACGGGCGCCACGAAGCTCCAGCACCATCCCTTCATCGAACTGCCGGGCGATGCGGAGGTGGGTGCCTTTTCGGTGGCGAATTTCTTCGCGGGCATGATCGTCGGCCACTATTGGCAGAAGCTCTTCGCCAAAAAGGATACTCCCCCGAGCCCCGGCGAGACCGAAGCCCGGGTACGATAATCGTGAAGCGACGCGCGGCGAGTACGGGCGGCTTTCTCATGCGCGTGGACGGGCGAGTGAAAACCCCGCTCTTCCTGCTGGCCATCATCGCGGCCTGCCTCCTCGAGCACTGGTTTCTCGCGGCCGCTCTCTGGCTCTTCGGTCTCCTCGCGCTGTTCGGCATGCGCCTGCCGTTGCGGAAGATCTTCGTCCGCCTGTCGGCGCCCTTCGCCGTCGCATGGTTCGTCCTTCTCACCGTCATGTTCACGAACGGCGGGCATCCCGTCTGGAGTCTGTCCCTGGGCGGGCTCCGGATTTTCGTATACAGGGAAGGCCTCATGCGGGGCCTTCTGATAATGCTCCGGATAATGTCGGCGGTCACGCTGGCCCAGGTGCTTTCGCTCAGCACATCGATGGACACGATACTGGAGAGTCTCAGATTGTACAAAGTCCCCGGTCTGCTCATCGATGTGGCTGCGATGATGTACCGCTATATCGCCATCATCGAAGAGCGGTCGCGCAACCTTCATCGCGCGCTACAGAGCCGCATGGGCGACGACGCGTCCTGGACGAGACGCGTCGGTGACATAGGCAAAATGGCCGGTTCCATCCTGATCGGCTCCATCGATCGGAGTACGAGGATTTATCAGGCGATGCTCTCGCGGGGCTATGAGGAGGACGGCGAGAATGTCGCTTTCTTCACGACGCGGGTCTCCCCGAGAGACCGGCGTCTCGAAATCGCCGGGATACTGTCCATCGTCGCCTTGGTATGCCTCGATCTCTCGATCCCGCGAGGAACGGTGACATGGAACTGATAGAACTCGAGAATGTCGGCTATTCCTACGGCGAGGAAAGGCCGGCGCTGCGAAACATCGACATGTCCATCCGCCAGGGTCAGAAGGTGGCGATCCTGGGCCCGAACGGAGCTGGAAAATCTACCCTCTTTCATCTCCTCAACGGACTGATCTCTCCCGAGTCCGGTACCGTCACCGTCGACGGTCTCGAGGTTCGCCGGGAAAACCTGAGACGGATCCGCCGCTCGGTCGGCCTGGTCTTTCAGGACCCCGACGATCAGCTTTTCAATTCGACCGTGCGACAGGAGATCGCCTACGGCCCGGTCAACATGGGCGTCGAGGGAAAGGAATTGAAAGAAAGCGTGGACTGGGCGCTCGACCGGGTGGGGATGAAGAGTTTCGACGATCGGAGTCCCCAGAGCCTCAGCGGCGGAGAGAAAAAAAGAATCGCCATCGCCAGCGTCCTCGTCATGAAGCCGAAGATCCTCGTCCTCGACGAGCCCACCGCCGCGCTCGATCCCCGCGGCGCGAGCCGGCTCATCGATCTGCTCAATGAAATCCATCGGGAGCTCGGCATGACGCTGCTCTTCGCCACCCACGATGTCGACAGCGTGCCTCTGCTCGCCGACCACGTCTATCTCTTGAGCGAAGGCGAGATCGTACTCGGCGGGACGAGCGACGAGGTCTTCGCGCATAAGGACCTCCTCCGCAAGATCGATCTCCGGCTCCCGAGGGTCGCCCATCTGGCGGAGCTGCTCGCGCGCGACGGTTTCCTGGCGATCGGAAAGCTGCCCCTGACCATAGGGGGGGCGAAGTCCGCCATAGAGGACCGTGGAGATCGCCCTTTGATCGGCGTCGACTCATGAACAGGAGTCTCCATGGCAAGATCATATAAAGCCTTTAGGGTGGGGACAATCGAGAACGGCCTCGCTCTCATGCGGACAGGAAGCGTGATCGATGCCATCGAGGCCTCGCTTCCCGTCGGGTTTACGCTCCAACCGGTCCCTTTTCCCTCTCCCGGAGACCGCTCACGCGCGATGGCTTCGGGCGAGATCGACTGCGCGGTGCAGAGAGTCGAGGATCTGCTTGACCCGGTGCCGGAAGAGCTGGACTGGTGCTGGCTTCCCCGGCTGGAATATCAGCGCGGCGCGATCGCCCCGGCCGCGGACCGCTTCCCCGCGGACATTCCGTCCGAAGGACGGGGGAGGCTGGCGATCACCTTCAAGGCCGGCGACGGCCGCTTCCTGCGCCTGCGCAGCCTTTTTGTCAGGGCGGTCATCTTCGTGGGTGCGGGCGCGGGAAGCGCCGATCTCTGCACGGTCGCAGGCCTGCGCGAGCTGCGGCGGGCCGAAGTCTGCATCCACGATTCCCTCCTCGACCCCTCCCTCCTCGACGCCCTGCCGCCGGGTTCGAAGCTCATCGACGTCGGCAAGCGCTGCGGCCGGCACGGTCTCGGACAGGCCGAAATATCGCGGCTGATCTCGGTCGAAGCCCGCAGGGGCTACCGCGTCGTCCGGCTCAAGGGCGGGGATCCCGGCATATTCGGCAGACTGGCTGAGGAGATAGAGACCCTCGACGAGCTCCATCTCCCCTACCGCGTCCTTCCCGGCGTGAGCAGCCTCGCCGCGGCCACGACGGCGACGGGCATCCTGCTGACGCGTCGAGGAGTCTCGCGCGGCTTCTGCGCGGTGACGCCGCGCCAGGCCGGCGGCGGCATCGCTTCCGTGGCCAGGGACGCGCGGGGCGAGCTCCCCATCGTCGTATTCATGGGGGTAACGATAGCCCGCGAGATAGCGACCCGGCTGGTCGCCGACGGAACGCCGCCGGACACTCCGGCCGCGCTGGTCTTCGGCGCGGGCAGCGACGAGGAATCGATAGTCCGCGGCGTGCTGTCCGACATAGGCGCGGCCGCCGAGGCGGAAGCCGAAGAACGGCCGGGGCTTCTCGTCGTCGGAGAGGTCGCGCGCTATCGCTTCAATCGCGGATGGGGCGCGCTCGGGGGACGGTCCGTGCTTCTCACGTGCAGCGACGCCCTTCAGGACGAGGCGGCCGGGCTCGTGGCGGATTTAGGCGGACTTCCGCTCCGGCGTCCCCTGATCCGACTCGCGCCGAGGGCCGAGGCGGCGGAGCGCATCGCGCTCATGCGCGGCTGCGACTGGCTCATATTTACGTCCGCCCCGGCCGCACGCCTCTTCGGCCGGCTCGCGAGGGAGGCGCGCATCGACCTCCGCCGTCTGCCCAAGGTCATGGCCTGCGGTCCCGGCACGGCGAGGGAGTTCGAGGCGCTGGGCTTCGCGCCCGACTCGGTCCACGCGCCGCCCTCGGGCGCCGCGGAAGCGGCGGCCGCGCGTATCGCGAGCGGCGAGCGCGCGCTGCGGCTGCGATCCGACAGGGCGGGAGACGAGTTCGCCGCCGAGCTCGGCCGGCTCGGTGTCGAGGCGGACGACTGCGTGCTCTATTTCACCGAAACGATACGGTACGATCGTTTACCTCATTTCGAGGCGGCATTCTTCGCGAGCGCCTGCGCCGTCGAAGCCTTCGAAGAGCAGTGGGGCGTCGCTGCACTGAGGGGTAAAATGGTTGCCGCAAGCGGCGGCCCCGCGGTCGAAGCGCTCGGCGCCCGGGGTATTTCGGCGGACGCCTCGGGTATGGAGTCTACGATCGACTCCGGCCTACACGGCTTGGCAAGCCTCTGCGTCGCGCAATCCCTATGGGGCGAAACGATCCGATGACCCCATCTTCGACGGATTCCGATAGTCGCGCTTGAAGGTCGCGCCGGCGAGAAATGCTAGCCGAACAGGTGCTCCGCCGCCTCGTCGAACAGCTCCTCGAAGGCCGCGCGCACCGCTACCCCTCCCAGGGGATCGAAGGGCGCGACGTGCGTGCAGGTTCGTGGAAGGTCGAAGAAGGTCGGCGCGACGCCCGTGCCCTCGAAGAAGTCGACGATCGCCGCCTTCGGCATCACATCGTCGCCCGTCAACGAGGCTACCCGCGTGGCGCCGTCGGAGAATACGGAGCGACGATTCGTCTGCGGATGGCGAGGATCGACCATGGCTCGGCAGGCTCTCCCCTCGGGAGTATCGACGAGCGCGGCGAGGTCGGCGTCGCGGCGCAGCTCCGTCTCGAGATCGTGGACCCAGAAATCGATGATCCGCTCGTGCGCTCGAGAGTCCATGATATACTTCGACACCGGGGTCATCGCGGAGAGGAAAGGGCCGCCGCAGAAGAGGAAACGCTTGCCTGCGCTCGCGAAACTCGCGTCGGCGAGGGAAAGGCACTGCAGGAGGTAGGCGCCTATCGAGTAGCCGAAGAAGCCCAGGGTCGCGTCGGAGGCGATCCCCGGCAGCTCTCCCGAACGGATGGCCGCGAGGAGGTCGCCGAGGTCCCGCGCGGCCATGAGGCCCGAGAGATAGAAGCGGCCGGGGGCCTCGTCGAGGCGCTCCGAGATGGCGGCATTGGCCATCGAAGACTGTTTGAGCCCGGGATAGCGGGCGATGCGGTCCCTCGAGACGCCGCGCATGATGCCGAAGCTCGCCCAGCTCGCGGGCGATCGATCCATATGGAAGGCGATGGGAAAGAGGATGACGGAGCAGCGCGCCTTATCGGCGATAGCCTGAGCCCAGGGCCGGTACTTGTCCCAGCTGCGCTCGTTGAGCCCGTGGAGAAGGACGCAGGCCCTGTCGAGGACTTCTCCGCTCCGCGCGTCCGCGGGCCGCGCTATGGGGCAGCGGATGCGCTTGTTCTCGGCGATCGACCTGTCCGGCGCGGCGAGCGCGGAAAAGCCTTCGGCGGACCGGGCCTCGCGCGGCCCTCCCGAAGCCTCGCCGGGATCGTAGGAAGAAAGGACACCGGCATGAGCGGACTCCCAGCCGAACTCGGTCTCGGTCGCGGTGAAAGGACGCAATGTCTGAACCATAGCAAAAACCTCCGCGTGAACGGAAGCTTCGACATGGAGGAGCCGTCTGCGGTTGCACCGCCCCGACGCCGCGATCAAAATCTCTTCGCCGCGCGATGGCGAGGGAGAGGCGCCATGGAAGGAGGGCGGGATGAGGGAACTCGCGACCTGCGCTTCGTTTTTCATCCGCTTCATTCGACTGGCGGCACGTCCTTCCGGTACCGTTCGAGCACCGCATCCAAGGTCGGGAAGAAGGCCTCCGGGCCGAACAGGTCGATGAGCCCGGACCGCTTGAACTCCGCCTGCACTGCGTCCACCAGCTCGCAAAACACGATCCGGATCCCTTTCGCCGCTTCGATACCGTGGAGCGTGCGAAGGGCCTCGGCCGCGGTAAAGTCCACGTCGTTCACCGCCGCCATGTCGATGCAGAACCTGGACAGGGAGGGGGCCGCCTTCGCGACCAGTTCATCGACGTCCCGGCGGAGCACGTGCGCGTTCGCGTAATACATGTTGTGCAGGAAGCGGTAGACGATGAGTCCGGGATCGGCCTGTTGGATCGTTTCGACTTTTCGCTGCCTCCAGCCTTCCTGGCCATGCACGAGCAGAACGTTTTTGACCAGGTAGCCGTGCCGCGTATGGACCACGAGCGATAGGACGATCGCGAGGAGTATGCTCTGCTCGACGCCTACGAAGATCACCGCCAGCGCGGTGATCACCGCCACCCAGAACTCGTAGGGTCGCTCCGCGAAGACTTTCCTCATTCCCCGGAAATCTATCAATTCCACCCCGATCAGAAAGACCACCGCCGAAAGAACCGCCGTCGGGAGGAGCGAAAGAGGGCCGGTGAGGAAGAGCAGTACCCCCAGGACGAGGATGCAGGCGGCGATCTGCGCGACCTGGCTGGTGCCGCCGGCGCTGTCCACCATCTGAGTCTTGGTCGGACTTCCGTTCACGACGAAGGTTCCCGAAAGCCCCGCTCCTATGTTCGCCAATCCCAAACCGACAAGATCGACGTTCTCGCTGAAACTCTCGTTGGACCGCTCGGCATAGGCGCGCGAGGTGGCGGCGCTTTGCGTGAGGATGACCACGAACATCGCGAAGGCAACGGGGATGAGCTTCTCGATCAGCGGCCAGCTCCAGACGATCTCCGGCACTCCTATCTTGGGCAAGCCGGTCGGAATCGCACCGAGAACGGACAGTCCGAGGCTCTGAAGACGGAAGACCCGGGTCGCTACGATGCTCCCCATGACCGCGAGCAAGGCGCCGGGAATCCTTTTCGAGATCCGGCGCAAGCCGACGATGATCGCGAGCACGCCGATCGAGATAGCCGTGGTGATGCCCGACAGACCGCCGATCTCCCGTGCCAGGACGCTCGCCTGGGCGACTGCTCCCCCATGCCCCCCTCCCGGCAGGCCGAGCATGCCGGAAAGTGATCCCAGAGCGACTTGTACGCCGACTCCGGACAGGAAACCGATGAGTACCGTCCGTGAAAGAAAGTTCGCCAGGAAGCCGAGGCGGGCCAGGCGGGCCAGAAACAGGAAAGCCGCCGACATCAGCGCGAGAATGCCCGCCAGAGCCAGCCATTCCTTGGACTCGGGCACGGCCATTCCCGCTATGCCCGCAGCCAGGATGGCGGCAGTCGCCGAGTCCGCAGCCACCACGAGATGCCGCGACGAACCGAAGATGGCGAAAAGGGCCGTCGGAATCAACATGGTGTACAGACCGGTAATTACGGGCGTACCCGAGATCCTCGTGTAGCCCATCACCTCCGGAATCGCCAGCGCTGCCAGCGTGATCCCCGCGAACATGTTGACCGATAGGGAAGCCTTGGCGCCGCGCAACCCCTGGAGCATCGGAAGCCCGTTTCCTTCTTTTGCCACTGTGCACTCCGTCGGGTGACCCGATCCGTCTCGATTCGCTTCTTATTTACTCCCGTTTTTCCCCGGCGTCAATCTTGTGTGCACCCCGCGACTGCATTATCGTTATGTGGTAGCACACGAGGTTCTCTGCGCAATCGCCGAATCGCCGGTCAGCGCGATGTTAGGAGGATATCGATGGATATCGGGTCGCAGGTCCTGCCTGCCGTTCACCACATCAGGTTTCTCATTTTCGATTGGTCGGTTCCGAACCTCATCATGGGGGCTGTCGTCATCGTAATCTTCTTCGCCGCGGCCTGGGCCCGTCTGCCCAAGTGGATCGAGCGCGGCCGCGAACGCGGCGCCGGGAGCGCGAAATGAACCTCACCGCGAGACTGCAGGCGTACATCAGGGAAAAGCTCACCCTCGAGGACGCTCTGCCCACGAGACTGCCGGTCTATCTCAACTCCATGGCCTACCTTTTCGGCGTGCTCACCCTCTGCTCCCTCTCGATGCTGATCCTGAGCGGCGTCGTCCTGGCCTTCTTCGGGCCGGACTGGTATCACATCAGCGCGGCCGGCAGGTTTTTCCATTCCATCCATTTCTGGGCCGCCCAGCTCTTCTTCGCCTTCATCATGCTCCATATGACCACGAAGTATTTCCTGGGAGCTTTCCGGGACGGAAGATGGAAGACCTGGATGATCGGCGCCTTGACCTTCGGGGTCTCGATCTTCAGCGGCTTCACCGGTTATCTGGCCGCCTCCAACTGGTCGGCGCAGTGGCACGCCGTATCTGCCAAGGACGCGATGAACGCCATGGGGATCGGCGCCTTCTTCTTCACGACGAATTATTCGCAAATGTTGACCATCCATGTGGCCGTGCTTCCCATCTTCATAGTGCTCCTCGTGGGGATCCACTTGCTTTTCATCAGGCACGAGGGACCGGTGAAGCCCTATCCTGCAAAAAACGAGGAGGGCCCGAAATGAGCGAGAGGTCGGACGAATATCTGCGCGACGTGCCGATGAAGCCCTACGACCTTGTGCGCGAAGGACTCATCGCCTTGGGATTTGTGGCCGCTCTCGTCGTCGTATTGGCCATAGTTTTCAATTCTCCGGACTCCCCTACGGTGCGCGGCGAAGATGTGGCGAAGAACCATCCCCTCGACTTCCTCAAGACGGCCACGGACTATCTTTCCGGCGAAAGCGCGCTCGAGACCTACGGCCCCCCCTACACTGAGGGCAACGAGAATATCCAACGGATTCTGGGTCCGGGCCCGGCGGCGATCCTCGGCGTGACCCTGCCCCTCGACGCTCAGAGGGACTTCGTCATCGCCCCCCTCGAGAAGGTCGCGGTGCTCGACAAGGATGTTGCCTCGGCGCTCTCCGCCTGGAAGGCCTCGAGCCCGGAGCGGCAGAAGGCCTGGGTCAAGGCCTATTCCGACGCTCTGGACAAGGCGCAGGAGGCGAACGGCCTCGTCAAGCTCCCCGCCGGCGACTTCGGTCCGGTGGCGGTGATGATGACGGGCATGCTCGACCTGGGCCGGGCCGGACTCCTCGAAGGCGCGCTGACGAGCGACAACAGACTTCCCTACACACTCGACAATACCAAGGCCATGCTGTTCTTCCAGGAGGACGTCGACCAGAACGTCGCGGGCGGCTACGATATGCAGGGCACCGAGTGGGGAATAACGCACGAGGTCGGCAATCTGCCGGGGCCATGGTGGCTGTGGCCCTACGCGATCTGGTACCAGATACCTCCTCTCACCACGGCGCCCAACGCAGACGTGATCGTCGGCACCATCATGGTTCTTTTCTTCCTTCTCCTGCTTTTCGCTCCCTTCATACCTGTGCTCAGGAGTCTTCCCAGATGGATTCCCATCTACCGAATCGTCTGGCGGGACTGGTATGGGAGGCAGAAAGGCGACGAGAAGTGACCGCTCGAGGCGCCCGACCGGACGGGCAAGGCAGACGGCGGCGCCTCATTTCGTTGCTTCGCGGACTGTCCGTGCAGTACCTTCTCACTCGATGAATGAAAGCACCGCTTCGACGCCCATCCTCGAGGTGCGCGATCTGCACAAGGCCTACGGCAGGGTCAAAGCCGTCGACGGCATCAGCTTCGCCGTACGCGAGGGCTCCTGCTTCGGTATTCTGGGCCCCAACGGCGCGGGCAAGACCACGGCGATCGAGGTAATCGAGACGATCCACGAGCCCGATTCCGGGACGATCCTTTACCGGGGCGAGCCCGTCGCCGGCTCCTTCAAGGAGAACATCGGCATACAATTCCAGGACACCTCGCTCCAGGAATTCCTGACCGTGAGGGAAACCCTCAAACTCTTTTCGAAGCTCTACCCGAAGCCGAGGCCCATCGCCGAGATCATCGCCGCTTGCTCCCTCGAAGAGTTCATAGACCGGGATAATCGCAAGCTCTCCGGGGGCCAGCGCCAGCGCATGCTCCTGGGCATCGCCTTGGCGAACGACCCCGACCTCCTCTTCCTGGACGAGCCTACCACAGGACTCGACCCGCATGCGCGCCGCAATTTCTGGCGCCTCGTCGAGGGCATCAAAGCCCAGGGCAAGACGGTCATTCTCACGACCCATTACATGGACGAGGCCGAATACCTCTGCGACGACATCATCGTGATGGACCACGGCCGTATCATCGAATCGGGCAGGCCCCGCGAGCTTCTGCTCAAGCACTTCGGGGAGGCCGTCATCCGCGTGCCCCGAGCGGCCGTCCCTCCGGGAGCGACTTTCAGCTGCCCGGCGGAATTCGAGGAGGGTTTCGTGGCCTTCAATTGCGCGAACACCGACGCGAGTCTGCGCGAGCTCGTCGCCGGCGGCGTGGACCTCGCGGGGATATCGGTCGAGAGACGCAACCTCGACGACCTCTTTCTCAAGCTCACCGGTTCGGGGCTGGACTGATGAAGAAATTCTGGGCCGTCTTCGTGGCGCGCAATCTCGAGTTCTTCCGGGATAGGTCGACGCTCATCTTCAACCTGGTCTTTCCCGTAATCCTCATTCTGGGCTTCGCCTATGCCTTTCCGAGCGGAGGGGGCGCCACCTTCAAGGTCGGCCTGGTCGGCGACATGCCTGCGGCCGGCAGCGCCGAGGACATCGCCTTTCTCCATTTCAAGCACATCCAGTTCCTGCACTATGCCGATCTCGCGACTCCTCTCGACCGGCTCGCGCACGACCAGATCGATATGGTGATCGATTTTTCCGGGAACGACTATTATGTCAATGAGGCCTCTTCGAACGGCTATGTTCTCGAGAAAATGCTCGCATCCGGCAGCTCATCCGTCGGCAGTTCATCGTCTACCGGTATTTTCTCCAAAAGGACCGTGTCGGGGAAACCCATCCGGTATGTCGATTGGCTGGTGCCCGGCATAATCGGCATCAATATCCTCTTCGGCAGCCTTTCGGGTGTCGGCTTCGTCATCGTGCGTTACCGCCGCAACGGTGTACTCAAGCGATTCAAGGCGACCCCTCTGAGCGCCTTCGAATTCGTGAGCGCCCAGGTGCTGTCCCGCTTCTTCATCGTCGCGTTCCTATCGACCGTCATTTTCACGGGCACCGACCTGGTGCTCCAGTTTCGAATGGCGGGATCCTGGCCTCTTCTGGCCTTCGTCAACGCCCTGGGCATACTTTGCATGATCTCGCTCGGCCTCGTATTTTCGTCCAGGATCAAGAGCGAAGAAGCCGCAGGCGGTATCATGAATCTCATCACCTGGCCCATGATGATCCTCTCGGGCGTCTTTTTCTCTCTTGAAGGCACGCCTCAGGCGATGCAGGTCGCTTCGCGTACGCTTCCGATCACATACTATATCGAGGCTTCCCGGGCCATCATGCTCGACGGTGCGGGATTGGCGAAGATCGCGGGCGACCTGGGCATGCTCGCCGCTATGACCCTGGTGTTTCTGGCCGCTGCCGCCGCCTTGTTCAAGTGGGAGTAGGCGTCCCACTCCGACAAGCGCCGCGACGGCATTCCGGCCGAGTCGTCTTAGCCGCCTTCAGGAAATGGACCGGCTTTATGCCATCCTTACTTTAGGAAAAGCAGAGCCTGAGGATGATGGCCTGATCGTAGTTGCCAAAGCCCCGGCCAAAGATATTGAGGCCACCCACGTGAGCGGCCCCCTCCTTCACTCCTATCTTCACGCGAATGGAGTGGTGTTCCGCGAGAGCGAGGTCGGCCAGACTGACGTCTGAGATGCGCACGCCGTCTACGAAGCTGCCTTCCTCCGAGACGCTCCAGTTTTTGAGTAGTCCGTACTGCGAGCCCTCGAGCTTCCACCACCCAGGCGTAAGCTTCCCGCGCTTGTCCCCATAATCGCCGGGCGAAGTCCACATGCCGATCTCGACCATGTTGATCCAGAGGCTTATATCCGATTGCCAGTTCTTGTCCGTACAGAGGGCTTCTGACGAAAGTTCGACGCTTATCTCGAGCCTTCGGAGTTGTTTATCCTTGTACAAGGCATTGTTCGGGAACTTGTACTCGACCCAACCTTGCTCGAACCATAGAAGCCCTGCCTTCATGCGGTCCGGGTTGAGAAATGAGTCGGGCACGTCGAGGTATCCTATGATACTTTCGGGGGAACACAGACCACAGGGAGCCGAAACCTCATAGCTCGTGAAGAGCCCTATCGGCATTTCCACTTCGATGAGGTTGTCACTTACCTGCTTCTCATCCGCATCAAAGCGGATCACCAATTCTTCATATATGGAGCGGCAGATCTTCTGATTGCCTTTTTTCGCCTTGACGATATCTGAGTGAATAAGGCCGGCTTTCTCGAGCACGGCAACGTTTATCGCCACGGTAGACTGCGGAATACCGAGCACTTGCGCAATTTCGTTTATGTTGCAGGCCTTTTTGTGGAGGAGGCCCAAAATGTCGAGGCGAACCTCCGAGGCGAGACCGAGAACGACATCCTTATCCTCGGCCGGGTCGATCACCAAGATTTTAGAACTGGCATCCATGATCTACATATGTATCATCAATTTGGATATAATACAACTACTGAATTGAACTGACGCCCAAGAATAATAAATAATTAGGGTATTGTGGACGAAATGCGTTCTTCAATTCCTGAAATTAAGCGATCTATCCCCGGTCAGACCTTATGCAGCCATAGTATGACCGAAAATCGGGTATATATCGTAAAAATAGATATTGACAACTTTCAAAAGCAGGTCATACACTTCGAGCGAATGGGGCCGAGTATCACTCGGTTCATGGTGATCGGTGTTCCGATCAGTTCAAATCGTTTTCGTGGAGGCATATGTATGAAGAAACAGTCTCGCATAGCCATCCTCGCAAGCTTGGCACTTCTAATCCCCACTCTGGCCTTTGCACAAATTCAGGTAACGTTGTGGGATTTCATGAGCGGCGGCGATGGGGTCCGGTGGAAGCAAATCATCAGCGATTTTAACGCCAGTCAGAACGCCATCAAAGTGAACAGCACTACGTTGGTCTGGGGCGACCCCTTCTATACGAAGGTTCATACCGCGGTCATCTCTGGTCAGACTCCTGATGTGATGACCTACCACATTTCCCATTTTCCCGCCGGTCTCAAGGCAAACTATAATGAGCCCAAGAAATCGGACAGCTTAGGAGGGCTGAGTAAGGTGGGACTCCCTTCTTGAAGAAGACGAGAAGGAGGCATAGAGTTTCACCATGCGCAAAAGGTACGACAAGGAGTTCAAGGCGAAGGTGGCCATTGAGGCCATGAAGGGCGATAAGACGCTCCAGGAGATAGCCACGCAGTATGAGGTTCACCCGAATCTCATCGCGCAATGGAAACGGCAGCTTATTGAAATGGCTGCACAGCTCTTTGAAAAAGCAGGGAAGGGGAACGCGGCAGCTGAAGAGGCTGAACGCAAAACGGATGCGCTTTTCAGACAAATTGGCCAGCTTCAGGTCGAGAACGATTTTCTAAAAAAAAAGCATCGGCAACTGTACGGGAGCGAGCCGAAGTCATAGAGCCGAGGCACCCAACGCTCTCGATCGCGAAGCAATGCGTGATTTTGGGTATCAGCCGGTCAGCGTACTACTACAAGCCGGGTCAGACCGATGATGAGCGTGATCTCGCCGTCCTGAAGGCGATTCTGGACGTTCTCGGGCGGCGACCTTTTTACGGTTATCGCAAAGTAGCACGCGAGCTCGAGGAGCTTGGTGTTACCCGCAAGCAGGTAAGGCGAATCATGAAACGGGCCGGACTGCGGGCCATCTATCCGGGCAAACGAACAAGTATGCCGGCCAAGCAGCACAAGAAGTATCCGTACCTGCTACGGGGCAAGGCCATATGGCTGCCGAACCAGGTCTGGGCTACGGACATCACGTACATCAAGCTCGCCGGCGGCGATGTCTACCTCGCAGCCATTATCGACATCTATTCGAGGAAGATACTCGCATGGCGGATATCGAACACCCTCGACGCTGAGTTCTGCATTGCAGCGCTCGAGGAGGCAATTGCGCTGTACGGTATTCCGGCGATCTTCAACACGGATCAGGGCTGCCAGTTCACGTCTGATGCCTTTATCGCCGTCCTGGAATCGAATGAAATACAGATCAGCATGGACGGTGTGAATCGTGCTTTGGACAACATTTTTATCGAGCGCTTCTGGAGGACCTTGAAGTACGAGGACATTTACCTCAACGACTACCTGACGGCGATCGAGCTTAAGGCCGGGATGAAGAGATACATGGACTTCTACAACGGCAAGCGCTTCCACGCATCGCAAGACTACCAGACTCCAAACGAAGTCTACGCAAGTAAGTTCCAAGAAAAAGAGAACGAAGAACTATCAGCTGCATAGAAACAAGAGGGGAGCTTGATCCACCTTATTTATCTTCCGATTCTGTATTGACAGAAGGGCTCTCTATAAGGACATAACCGGGATCGACAACTTCACCGCTGCTCTCCAGAAGATCAAGGACAGGACCGGCGCGCTCCCGATGGCCCTCTCGTCGTCGCAGGATCCCGCCACGGTGTGGCGACTCTTTTATACGCTGTTCGCCCAGCAGGGGGGAACCTTCACTCCCAACGGCATGTTCAGCCTGGATCAGCTGGATACCATCGGCACCACGTGCCTTCAGACGATGGTGGACTGGACGAACAAGGGCTACATCCCGACCGCCGCTGCCTACCCGGCAGCGATCGCCCTTTTCAGTTCGGGCAAGGCCGCGTTCATGATGAACGGCGACTGGGAAGTCACGACGATGGTCGACCTCAAGAAGAGCGGCAAGCTGCCTTTCAATTATGGTGTCATGGCCTTCCCGCAGCTCTATGACAATCGATTGACCTGGGCCGATTCCCACGAGATCGCGATTCCGAACAATACGCGAAATCCCATAACCCCCGAAAAGCTCAAAGCGGTGCTTACCTTTGTCGCCTATGTCGAAAAGCACGCGATCATCTGGGCCGGCAGCGGGCACATTCCCGCATACCTTCCCGTGCTAAACAGCTCCGCAATGGCCAGGCTGAGCCCGAACAACCAGTTCGCCGCTCAGGCAGCGAAAGATGTCTATTTCGAGCCGGTAAGCACGGTGTTTGGCGTCGGCACTCCCGCATTGGACTATGTCGACAATTTCTTCTTCCCCGCGTTGAGTGGAAAGCTCTCCGTCGCGGACGCTATCGCGAAGTTCAAAGGCTCCATCCAGGACGCGGCCAAGTAGGGACTGGATTTCAGTGAAGGCCCCGCACAAGCGGGGCCTTCATGTATGGATCAACCCAGTCGTTCAACGGGAGAGCCAGATGACTCCATCCTCCGCAACCATCTCGTCCTCGCATGCGGCGCTCAAGGCACGACACCGTCAATGGCGAGTGGCGCTCAGTCTGCTGGCGCCATTCGCCATTGTGTACATCATATTCTTGATCTATCCGACACTTCGCGTTTTGACGCTCAGCTTTACAGATGCAGACATCGCCGGTGTTGGAAAGTTCATCGGCCTGAAAAACTATGCGCACTTGATAAGGGATCCTCTGTTTTGGGCCTCACTGGGCCACACGCTCTACTTTATGCTGTTGTGCGTCGTCCCGAACACGGCCCTGGGGCTTGTCTTCGCCATGCTCCTGGTCAGGCTTCACCGGGCACGGGGGCTCGCACAAGCACTGTTCTTTATGCCCTATATACTGCCGGTCAGCGTCGTGACTGTGATATGGATCTGGATGTTCGACTCCAGCTATGGCGTCTTCAACTACATTCTGCATACTAAAATACAGTGGATCCAGAACGCGTCATGGGCGATGCCGAGCGTCGCGTTCGTGACGATATGGTGGACCGTCGGATTCAATATGCTTCTCTTTATCGCCGGCCTCGAAGCCATTCCGAAGGAATACTACGAGGCTGCTGCGTTGGATGGGGCGAGCGGCGGCTTCAAGGTATTTCGGTATATCACCTGGCCGCTCCTGTGGCCGGTCACCTCTCTCGTGCTCATCCTGCAAATTCTCGCTCAATGGCAAATATTCAACCAGGTCTACCTGCTTACAAACGGCGGCCCCGCCAATAAGACGCTGGTCGTCCTGCAATATATGTACGTGCAGGCCTTCCAGAACGGCCGGGGAGGCTACGCCGCGACGATTTCTATCGCGCTGTTTATACTCATACTCGTGACATCGGTATTCCAGGTGCGTTTCCTGAGGGTGAGGAACGATCGATGAAAACCGGAAAAAGCTCGCTCATACGTCACCTGATCACGGCGATTACGATTATCGTCGGTCTTGTCTGGGTGTTCCCGCTCTATTGGGGCATCAATACTTCGCTCTCGCTAGATACGAATACTGTCTTGAACCCTCCTGACTTTTTTCCGAAGCCGATTCTTTTCGATGCCTTCGCCTATGTCATAAAAAATACAACCATCATCCGATGGTATTTCAATAGCGTCGCGTCCTCGCTTGCCATTGTGCTCGTGGTCTTGCTCATCTCGGTGATGTGCGCCTATGCACTGTCGCAAATCAAGTTCCCGGGAAATAGAGGGGTGTTCATCGCGATACTCGCGGGCTTCATGATACCAGCGGCTACGAATGTCGTGCCGCTTTTCATGTTCCTGAACAAGTTCAATCTGGTGAATACCTACTGGGGTCTGATACTACCCCAGTTGGTGGCGCCGATCGCCGTCGTCATCTATAAACAGTTCTTCGATCAGATGCCGGCCGAAATGAGCGATGCGGCGAAGATGGACGGCGCGGGCGAATACCGCATCCTCTTCAGGATCTTCCTTCCCCTCAACTGGGGAATAACCTGGGCCCTCGCCATTGTCCTGTTTATCTGGACATGGAACAACTTTTTCTGGCCCTTTATCATCATCAACGACACTTCCAAGATGACGATACCGGTCGGGATCACCCAGGTGCAGTCCTGGTACGGCATCGCATATCCCCGACAGCTCGCGTCAGCGGTGCTTGCGGCTCTGCCTACCGCGGTCCTATACCTCATATTCCAGCGGCGAGTCGCACAGGGCGTGGCCATCACTTCGGGAATCAAATAGCACCAAATTAGGAGGAAAAGATGAAAGCCAAGTTCTACATGGACAAAGAGTACCGGATCGGGGAGGTCGATGATCGCCTCTTCGGCTCGTTCATCGAGCACCTGGGGCGCGCCGTCTACGGCGGAATATACGAGCCGGGGCACCCCATGGCGGATGCCAGAGGCTTCAGAAAGGACGTCCTCGAATTGATCCGCGAACTCGACGTGCCGGTTGTCCGCTATCCGGGCGGGAACTACGTCTCGGGCTTCAACTGGGAAGACTCGGTGGGACCGGTCGATAAAAGGCCACGCCGACTTGATCTCGCGTGGAGCACGATAGAACCGAACACTTTCGGCCTCGACGAGTTCATGAAGTGGAGCAAGGAAGCCGGGACCGAGGCGATGATGGCCATCAATCTCGGGACGCGCGGAATAGATGCCGCACGCAATCTTGTCGAGTATTGCAACCATCCGGGCAACTCCTATTGGAGCGATCTGCGAAGGAGCCATGGCGCGGCGGATCCCTACGGCATCAAGCTCTGGTGCCTTGGCAACGAGATGGACGGGCCGTGGCAGGTCGGTCACAAGACGGCGGAGGAGTACGGCAAGCTGGCCAACGAGACCGCGAAGGCGATCAAGCTTTTCGATCCCATGTTGGAACTCGTCGTATGCGGCAGCTCAAACAACCAAATGCCTACCTTCCCCTCCTGGGAGGCGACCGTTCTGGACGAATGCTACGATTCCGTCGATTACCTTTCGTTGCACAGCTACTATGGCAACCGGGACGACGACGTGGGGAACTTCCTGGGATGCTCTGTCGGGATGGATAGCTTTATAAAGTCCGTCGTTTCGACCTGCGACTACGTGAAGGCCAAGAAGCGCAGCGCGAAGTCGATCAATCTGTCCTTCGACGAGTGGAATGTCTGGTTCCATTCCACCTACCCGGACCCCAACATCGAGCCATGGACCGTGGGACCCCATCTTATCGAGGACACCTACACCTTCGAGGACGCGCTCGTCGTCGGCTCCCTCCTGATCACGCTCCTCAAGAACGCGGACCGTGTGAGGATCGCGTGTCTCGCCCAGCTCGTAAACGTGATCGCGCCGATCATGACCGACAACGGCGGTGGCGCGTGGCGCCAGACCATCTTCTATCCATTCCTGCACGCCTCGAAATTCGGGCGCGGAACGGTGTTCGATCTCAGAATCCAGTCTCCGGTCTACGCGACGAAGTCATACGGAGATGTGCCTTTCCTGGAATCTGTGGCCGTTTCCTCGCCCGAGACCGGGGCGCTCACCGTGTTCGCGGTGAACCGCTCTCAGAATGAAAAAATGGAACTCGAAGGCGTGCTCAACGGTTTCACGGGCCTCAAGGTCACCGAGCATATCGAGCTCATTCACAAAGACCTCAAAGCCGTGAACACGGCCAGGAACCCGAACGAGGTCGCACCGAGGTCCGTGGCCGGGAAGGCTCGACTCGATGGAGTCAGGCTTGCCGCGACACTCGAGCCTTTGTCGTGGAACGTGATCCGCCTCCGTCCGACCATTTGACATTCGACTCTCGAAGTCGGCATAGTATCGGCATCCTTCATGGCGGAGCCGGTCTTCTCAGCTTTGTCGTTTTCGCGCAAATCGTCTTCAAGTTGAGATCGTGCACCTCATTGTCTCCGCTATGAGCCTCCATTGAGCATATATGCAGACATTAAGCAATCGACCCAACTGGAAGAAGACGCTCTATGCCGTGTGGGCGGGGGAAATGCTCGCCATCGCCGGTTTTTCGACCTCCAGCCCCATCATCCCTTTCTATCTGCAGGACCTCGGCGTCAGCGATCCCATGCGGATCAAGTTTCTCACCGGAATGATCAATGCACTGCCCTCCCTCAGTTTCGCCATCATGGCGCCGATGTGGGGAAGCTTCGCGGACAACTACGGGCGCAAGCCCATGCTTCTGCGCGCCATGTTCGGCGGCTCGATAATCCTCGTGCTGCAGGGCTTCGTGACGAATCCCTGGCAGCTGCTCGCGCTGCGAATGATCCAGGGCTGCATAACCGGCACGATCGCCGCGGCCACGATCCTCGTGGCGTCCATCGCACCTCCCGCCGAAACCGGCTACGCGCTCGGACTGCTGCAGATGGCGGTATTCCTCGGTTCCTCGCTGGGACCGATGTTCGGCGGCATAATTTCCGATCTATTCAGCCATCGTGTCACTTTTTTCGCCACGTCGGTCCTCCTCCTCCTCGGGGGGATCGTCGTGACGAAGTTCGCGGAGGATGATTTCGTCCCGCCGAAGCACCGCAAGTCCATAATCAAGAGCATGGTGCCGGACTTCAGTCCCCTATTTCATTCGAAAGCGCTGTGGGCGCTCATGGCCGTCGTTGCGGCCGACCAGGTCGCCGGCTCCATTGTCGCCCCTTTCCTGCCGCTGTTCATCCAAAGCATATCGCCGCGGAGCGACATTGTAGGTTCCACCACCGGCATCATTCTCGGCGTGAGCGCGCTGGCAAGCGCCGTGGCCGCGGCGAGCCTCGGCAAGCTCAGCTACCGCATCGGCTATCGCAGGACCCTCGTGGTCTGTATGGCCACGGCGGCGGTCTTCACGGTACCCCAGGCCTTCGTTCACTCGCCGCTTCAGCTCTTGATACTCCGGATCGTGAGCTGCTTCTTCATAGGGGGCGACATGCCTGCGGCCAACGCTCTTATCGCGCTCCAGATCGAGCCGGGGAAACAGGGGAGCGTCTATGGGCTGACGAGTTCCATTTCGTCGGCATCGAATGCGTTGGGGCCCGTCCTGGGAGCCTCGCTCGCAGCCACCCTCGGCTATGGCTCCGTATTCACCGCGACAGGCCTGATTCTCGCCGCGGCGGGCCTCTCCATCGGCCTCTTCATGCAGCGCGCGCGGGAGTCTCCCTCCAGTTGAGCTCTCGAACGACGATTCGGTCTTGTCCAAGCTGAGGTAACTCATCGCTGGAAAGTGGAGTCTCCGCCCAATTGCCGAAGCATTTTGACGGAACTGCCCCATTGTGCAGCCGTATTCTCGGGCCGGGCCTTGTACGACTCCATGCCTGAAGAGTCACAATTCAGCTACTTTACATTGTTAACTTAACCGTGTTACAATAACTCCATCCCCCATGGAGGCATCATGGCTAAGCCATCCAATCCAGATCTCGCGCGTCGGATCCTCGACCTGGCCCTCGAAGAGCTCGGCAGCAAGTCGCCCGACAAGGTGAACATGCGCGCATTAGCCGAGCGGGCCGGCGTGAGCCCCACGGCCATCTATTACTACTTCGCCTCGAAAGACGATCTCTTCGAGCGCATCAAGTTCGACATCATGGACGAGCTCGGGGCGCGCATCGCAGTCGCGACGGCTCGGGGCGGTTCGGCACGGGATCGTCTGGAGGCCCTGATGCGCGCCTACGTCGCGTGGTGCCTGGATCGACCTCACCTGGCCCGGCTCCTCATGGAGGATCTGCCGCCGAAGGAAGAGCTGACGGAGGAGACGACGCGCAAGTACTATGCTGTCTTCTTCGCTGCTCGTGACCTCATCGAGGAAGCGGTCGAGGAGCGAGGCCTCTCGTCCCGAAACGCCGAGCTGGACGCCTCGATGGGTCAGGCCGCCCTCTGGGGCATCGTGACACAATTCAGGTCCAAGCGCGTGCATCCCCGCTTCTGGGATTCGATAGACCCGCTCATCGAGCGCTTTATCGAGCTCTATTTCGGCGACGAAGGAGATTCGAAATGAAAAGCTCCAAAGTATGTTTCAAGGCCGCGATCGCGCTCGCGGCGATCTCTCTCATAGTCATCGCCTTCACGTGCTGCGCAGGACAGCACGCGCCCGCCGAAACAACCTTCGTCCAAGGCAGACACTTCACGCTCCATCTCGTTCCGGGCCCCGAGTATAAGTTCACTTCTAGGTGGTTGATCTTTCCGGTGCCTATTTATCCCCAGGTCGCCTGCTGGATCGAGACTCCCGAAGGGGACTACGTCGGCACAATCTATGCTACCGCGAAAAGCGCCAGGAAGACCTGGAAAATGGCGCCTCCAGGAGGGCGCCCCGAAGCCCTGCCGGTATGGTTTCATCTCCAGGAAAGGCGAAGCATGGCGGCGGACACGACATCCGGGCCGACTCCACGAGGAGACACGACCCACAATTCGGGCCTGGCGGCGGCATTGCCGAGCGGAACCTATGTCGTCAAGCTCGAAATCAATCGGAGCTACGACTACAATGCGAGCTACACCCGTGCGAATTCGGGCGTCAATGGTCAACCCTCGATCATCTACGAGTGCACGATCACCGTGGGGCGGGGGCGGTCGGAAGGAATCTTCGGGCCCATCGGGACAGGCTCCCTCGACGGCTCGGACGGAAACATCAGACCGGGGCTGGAGGGCATCACCACTGCCCTGAAGCTGCTCGATAGCGCCGAGATATCCTTTGATGAAGGCGCGGCGCGATGAATAAGCGGATCGTCTTTTTCACGCTCTTCATAGTCGCTCTGACTGCCCTCTCCGCCGATCCCGCGGTACGCGGTATCTACCTGGATCAAAACGTCCAGGCCTCGTATGACCCGATCGGACTTCAGCTGGGCACCAAGCTTTTCTATCGTATGCCGCTCGTCGAGAAAGAAGGGGCGCTATGGGAATCCACGAAAATGGATATCGGAATGACGAACAGTCTCTCTCCCGCCTACGATTTCGTCGGCGCCTATCTCGATATCGAACCGATCGCAATCTTCGACCTCGCCTTAACGGCCCAGTTCGCGGGATACTATGACGAGCTCGGTTACGGCTTTCATGATCTTTCAGGTTATGACGCGCCCTTCGATTCGGCTGCTCTTACTTCGCTCCCCTCCAAAAACGCAACAGGTTATATTCTATCCGCCGCTCCCACCCTCAAATGGGCTTTTGGACCCTTTGCCTTCGCGAACACGCTCCACATCACATATTTCGATGTCGACGGTGGCAAGGGCTATTTCTATGAAACCTATGCCAATTGCGTCCTCGCCAAGAGCGACACAGAGCTGTACAACGATGCCTATGCGCTGCTGAAGCTCGCCTCGGGGATCATGATAGGCCTGAACGATTCGATTCTTTTCGTGCCTTCCTCGAACTATCGATCTCACACGCTCCAGGCTGTCGGAGTTTTTTCCGGGAATCTGTCCGAAAGGCTTTCCTTCTACGCCGCCCTGACGGCCGGCCTGTACCTGGAAGATCGCTACTACCGCTATGCGCCGCGCGTCGCGGGCGTGGTGGGAATCACGAGCGCCCTGTGAGCATCGGGCCGGGGCTGCCGCTCCCTCGCGGCGAAGGCGCGCAGAATCTCGGGAAGGCTTCTCAAATGAGAGAGTGTCTCCCCCGGAGACGGCCCTCCTTCGACCGCAGCTTTGCATGGAAAAGAGTCCTATCGCGACTGGAGGAGCTCTTGCTGAAAACAATCTTCCCATGCCTGGCCCTCGTGTTCGTCGCTTTTTGCGTTTCCTGCAGCATTCCCCCTTCCAGGCCCGCACCCGGCTCGTGGTCCGATATTGTCGAACAAGCACGCTGGGCGCAGAATGCGCACAACATGCAGAGCTGGAAGTTGACCCCATCGCCGGGAGACCCGAACACGCTATGGATCCGCCTCGACTCCGGCCGACTCCTTCCCCAGACAGATCCACCTTCGCGTCAGTTGTTGATTTCTGTGGGGTGTTTCCTGGCGGCGGCAGAGGATACCGCCGCCGCTCGGGGCCAAAGACTGTCCTGGACTCTTTTCCCCGACGGGGTATGGAACCCTGCCCAGCCGGCGGAGGCCCCGGTCGCCGCCTTGTCGAAAGCTCCCGCTCCACAAGCGCCGCCGCCGGAGAAACTGGATGCCTTATCGTCGCCCACGGTAAAATACGGGGTAGCCCCGCTGGTTTTTTCGCAGGGCTTCTTCGACTCCCTGGAAGCCCGGTATTCGGGAAAGGGGATTCGGTTCGAATGGATTCTGGACCCTGACCGTCTCGACAGGATCAAGAAAATCGCGCGCGATGCGTATGCTCTTGAAATGAGTATCCCGCGGACGCTGGACGAAAGCTACATGAACACGCGGTTCACCGGTGGCCAGAGATGGAGGAAACCCTGGGGCATCACCCTTCTTCCTAATTTTCCCGTGTGGGTGATCCCTTTCGTGGATGTTTGGGAAACGTTCTTCCCCCAATCACGGCAGGACTACGCAAGGACTTCGACGGATCTCTTTTCCGCCGCGGTGGATTCTTCAAGGGCCGTTCTGGTGGTCGCGACACAGGGAAACAGTCCGGAGCTGCAAGTCCGCACAGGAGTTCTATTGCAGAAACTCTGGATGGCAGTACTCTCCGCGGGTGGAAGTCTGCTCCCCCTTTCCCAGGCATTACAGGAATATCCCGAGATGGAGGAGCTCAACAAGGCAATCCGTCGCGAGGTATCGCAGCCGGGCGAAACAGTTCAGATGCTTCTTTCGCTGGGAAAACCGAAAGGGATTTTCCTCCGATCTCCAAGGATCTCGGCGGAAAAGCTGCTCCATCAGAAGTGATCTTCGGCGGGAAGCCCGACATTCCCGCCGCGAGCCGCCATCATCGTCGGCAGGGGGGCGTATGAACGGAATAGATGCCCAGATTTTCAAGAGAGAAATATCCTCATTAAAAGCGGCGATAGTGTTCCGACTGCTCAGTTGGGGATATCTGGCAGGCGTCGAACCCTTCAGCGCGAAAAGTCTGATGGAACTGGTTTTCGTGGAACTCCTCATGCTTTTCGGTATCACAGTTTCCATTGTGTCATTGTTCTTTTTTGCCCGAAAAAGGTACGTCCGGCCTTTGGGAATTACCGGATCGATTCTCGATGTCATCATCGTCCCGTTGCAGCCCGTAATCTGGTATCTTTCGGTAGGAGGCTCCGCGGTCAATCCCGCGTACATGCTGAAAGGGCCGCTCTACCAGACTTTTTTATGGCTTATTCTTGGATACAATAGTTTCGCGCTTCAGCCTGTCTATATCTTGATCGTTCTCATAGGAGGCTCGCTGGGATATCTCGGGCATTTTGCCTATCTTGTCCTTTCCGGTAGCGCAATGTTCACGACCGACTACATTGCGCACAATCTGGGCGGCGGTGTCGATATTTTATTCATCCTTCAACCGCTCATCGCATATATCGCAATAGGAGTGGGATTCGTCATTTTCTCTATGAGAATGAAGAAAACCATTTATGCGGCCGTAAAGAACGAAACGGTATCGAACCAGCTGTCCCGGTTCTTTTCCCCCAAGGTGAAGGACGAGATCATGTCTTTGAACGAACAGATCGTATCCGAAAAGGGCAAATTGCAGAACGTGGCCGTGATGTTCAGCGACATAAGAAATTTCACGAAATACTGCGAGGATAAGTCGCCGGAAGAAATAGTAACTTTCCTGAAGGAGTATCAATCCATAATGGTCGATATCATATTCAAACACGATGGAACTCTCGACAAGTTCGTCGGCGATGGGATTATGGCGACGTTCGGGACTCCTTCGACCAGCGAAGACGACGCGAGCAATGCGGTAAGGGCGGCGATGGAAATGTCTTCTTCGCTGAGGAGTTTCAACATCGACAGGACAAAATCCGGTTTGGAAGAAATAAGGATCGGTATCGGAATACATTACGGGCAGGTAGTCGTCGGCAGTATCGGGAGCGGAAATAGGCTCGAATATACGGTTATCGGAGATACGGTCAATATTGCGAGCAGACTGGAAACGGCTACGAAGGAATTGAAAAGAGAGATAGTATTTTCTCGGGAAGTAAAAAACCAAATCGCTGCGGACATCAAGACGACCTTGCTCGGTTCGATCGAGATACGGGGGCATGGGAAGCCGATGCAGGTATTTTCCGTATGAAAAAAAAGAAACGGCATCGGCTTGGTCCGTCGTTCGGGCGGGGGGAAACGCGCTCGACCTTGGATGGGCAACGCGATTGCGTTCCCGTGCCCGACCGAAATCAAAGTGGTACCAACTTCCGCCGGAATGACGCGGGTGTCACACCCAGGTCACGCTCTTCAAGGTTCTGCGGATGCTTCTTCGGTATCTATACTTCGGATAACCGAGCCATGCACTGCCCGCATGTGAAACAGAGAGAGAGCCTGTCTTCCCGGGCCTCGATGAGCCGCGACTGCGATCTCCCTATGATCCTATTGGGACAGATTTCGGCGCAGATCCCGCAGTCTGAGCAGCTTTCTCGCGAGATGACGATGCGTCTGCCCATGCTTCCGTCCGGCGGCGATAGAGACTGGAGAAAGTGTAGCGGCCGTGCGCTCGAACGCATAGTGCCTTCCGGGCTCGAACGCAAAGCTTCGTGTGTCCCGCTTGATAGTGGCTCTAGCGACTTGTAATCTCCCGACCCTCTGCGCTTCTCGAGGTCCGACCCGCCGCCGTGCGCTCCGCATCCGCCGCGCGGACCCTTGCCAATGATTTGCCGGGATGTTTCAATGGAACATGGGAGATTCCCAGTGATGAACATCAAAGACGGCCATGAAAAACATCCCGAATATTCTTGACGAACATTTTCGGGATCTGAAAAGGCCGGACGAGGTGGGCCGGAAGGCCGTCGAGGCGAGCCTGCACAAGGCGAATCAGGAAGCCATCGTTCCGATCGGCATTGCGGCCGCCGCGGCCGGCGCGCTGTTCCTCGGCTATGAACTGTTCATGAACCCCGCCGAGCCGAGGGGCGGCTCCGCATGGTGGAATTACATCGTACTCTTCTCCTTCCTGCTTGCATTCGGTGCGTTCCTGCTCATCCTACACCGCATCCCGCGCATTCGCCCCCATCTGCCCGTGGCGGCCGCCATCTCGATTACACTCCTGACTTCGGGACTCGCATCCGCGGATTCGCTCGTATCGAGGGACATGTCGGCCCTGGCTATCGGCCTCGTCGGCGGCACCATCGCGCTGCGCACGCGCATCCCCTTCCATCTGCTTCGCGACATCGCGACGATCGCATTGTATATCGGTGGGGTCCGAATCCTGGCGGGCCATTTTCCCGCGCTCGCGGATATCGTGAACTCGGTGGTCCAGCTGATCCTCGCAATGCTCGTCGCCTTCATCCTCGAGCGCTATGCGCTCCGCGCATCTCTCTATCAGGCCAAGCTCGAAGAACGGAACCGTGAACTCCTGGAAACGGCCATAAGGGACCGGCTGACCGGCCTCTACAACCGACACTATACCGATGAGACGCTGGACAGGAGTTTCGCGGTCGCCCGGACCAGAGGGAAGCAGTTATCCCTGATACTGATCGACGTCGACCACTTCAAGCGAATCAACGACGAGTTCGGCCACGACGAGGGCGACCGAGTTCTCGTCGCCACGGCGAATGCTCTCGCCGTGGCCGTTCGGAATTCCGACACCCCGGGCCGGTTCGGGGGCGACGAGTTCATCGTCATCCTTCCGGACGCCTCCCTCGAGGTCGCCCGCTTCGTCGGGGGGCGAATCCTGGACGCCGTGCGCACGCTCGGTGCCGATGAGGTTCCCCGCCCCGTGACGGTCAGCGCGGGCATCGTCGAATTGCGCCCCGGCGAGGAGATGAAGCAGCTTTTCCACCGGGCCGACGACCTGCTCTATTTGGCCAAGAGGAACGGGAGGAACCGAATGGAATGCTGAGGGCGGGGGAGCCTTACAACCAAATTCTAACTTGACTCCGACGCATCCGCGCCCCCATTGTGACTGAGAATGATAATTCACGCAAACACCACTTTCTCGGTTACGGGATCGTCTCGGACGCAGGAAGCGCGCGACGGCACATCCATCCTCGGGATTGGCCGCAAGTGGGGTCGTCTTTCGGACCAAAGGAGGTTCTCGTGATCCGGGTACTGTTCATCTGCACGCACAACAGTGCGCGAAGCCAGATGGCGGAAGCCTATCTGCGCAAGTTCGGCGCTGATCGCTTTTTCACCGAGAGCGCCGGCCTCGAGCCCGGTGCGCTCAATCCTTTCGTAGTTCGAGCCCTGCAGGAAGAGGGAATCGACATCTCGGGAAAGAAGACACAAAGCGTCTTCGACCTCTACAAAGAGGGAAGGCATTATCAGTACGTCGTCGCGGTCTGCTCGCGGGAGGCGGAAGAAAAGTGCCCGATTTTTCCCGGAATCACCAAGCGACTTCACTGGCCCTTCGACGACCCTTCGACCTTCAAGGGGAGCGACGAGGAGATCATGACCCGCGTCCGCATCATCCGGGATGCGATCAAGGACAGGGTGCGGGAGTTCATCGATGTCGTGGGGACATCCGCGTGAAGATGAGGTTTCACGGAGCCTGATCGACGAGGATCGTCCTCTGGAGAAGTAGATCGTTCTCGGGCGATTTCACGACGAAGCGATAGACGCCGGCCTCCGAGAGCAGAACCGGGGAGAGTTCGATCCAGGCGCCTCGCGGCAGGCGAGCCCGATCCTCGGTCAGCACCATGACGCTTCCGTCGCCCTCAGCCGTTTTATATAGAAGAAATTTGAAATCGCGATCGACCGGAGTGCCGTTCGCGACGCGGAGAAGTATCGCGGATCCCCTGGCCGTGCGGATGGTGCCGCCCTGAGAGGGCGCCTCGGAGCCGACTACGAGCCCTATCCTCGTGACGGCCGTGCCATTCGGAAGGGTGACCTGTGGTGCGTTCCGTCCCGTGTAGGCTTGGATCGCCCCGCCCTTGCCTATCCGGACGACCTCGAAAGATCGCTGCATGAGTTGCGTATTTCCGGCAGTCTTGACATTGAGCCGGTAGCGTCCACTCTGGTCGAAGAGGAAGGGGGCGAGGCGGTAGTGGCCCTTGGCCTCGATCGAAACGGTCAGGTGCTTCAGGGGAACGACCCGGGAGAAATCCAGGTTATCCTTGTAGAAGTCGATCTGGAAGCTTCCGTTGCTTCCCGTGCCGTTGGTGATCGTGAAGGCGAGCATCGAACCCGCAGCCGTCGGTACCCCATCGGCAATTACGGAGGGACGAGGGCCGAGAGTGAAGCCGATTTCGGAAACCGGAATAGTGTCCGACGCCGCCGGCTTGGGCGCAGCGAGGTGTGCCGTCGAGGGCGCCGGCACCGAAGAGGCGGTCGGCGCCGCACCGGCAGTAGTCGACAGTCCTTCGGTCTTCGCGGCGCCGGGGACGTCGAGGAATGACCGGGCGCCTAGGAGGCGGGCGGCCCAATATCTGTCGCTCGTGGAGGAAACGATGACCCCGGTCTCGGGGCCCTCCGAGGCGGCCTGAATCATGGAACCATCGCCTATGTAGAGGGCCACGTGGCTGGGACCGCTCCCGCTCGTGTCGAACACGACGACATCCCCGGGCCTGATCTCGCTCATCGTGATCGGGTAGCCGGCCTCCCATTGCTGGCGCGAGTTCCTTGGTATCTCGAGGCCCGCCGCCTTTTTGTAGACGTACTGGACGAAGCCCGAGCAATCCACAGCATCCGGCGGAGATTCGGCTCCGTAGACATAGGGCACGCCCTTGAGGCTGAGGGCGGTATTTACGATCGCCGCGCGCAGGTCGGCTATGCCGGTCTGCGCAGAGAGGCTCGCCGCCGCGAGCGCAAAGGCCAGAATCGCTATGCGCATGTATAGAAGAATCGTAGCGCCTTTCGAGTGCCGATTCCAGTCGAAGCTTCGATTCGGCCGAAGGGCCCCATATTGACTCTCGGCCGAAAGATCCTATACTCCTCCCTCGAATGGCGGCCTTGCATCGAGGCGCTTTCGGAGAATGCGGCGGTTCGGCGAAGCCGAACCGCGGGTGAATGGAACGCTGCGGCCCGCCGCGGCGTTCCATTCACCGGGGATCATAGCTCAACTGGATAGAGCAGCTGCCTTCTAAGCAGCAGGTCGTGCGTTCGAGTCGCACTGGTCCCATGTAGAGTCGCGGGACGGTATCTTGTCGAACCCCCGCGTCGAGGCAAAAGCGGCTCCTCGAGGCCAAAACGGCGCCCCGAGGCGGTCTCAGTCGAGTTTTTTCGCCCTCTTGCGGCCGTACATGTCCGTGTCGAGGATGGTGAGGAAGTCTGCGGCGGCCCGCCCCGCCCGGGGGTCGAAGATCGCCCTTCCGATGCTGAGCGAGAGGTGGTACGGCCGCTGGACCGAAGCATTGTGATGCTCCACGGAGCGCTCGATCCGCTCCACGAGATCCTCCAGCGCCGCGGATTCCTTGATATCCGCCAGAACGACGAACTCGTCCCCACCCAGCCGGGCGACCATATCGTCCACGCGTACGGATGCCAGGAGCAGTTTGGCCACGTCTTCCAGGGCGCGATCCCCGGCCTCGTGGCCGAAGCGATCGTTGATGCTCTTGAAATCGTCCAGATCGATCATGAGGCCGCAGAGCGTGGTCCCGGGCCTGATCGACTCGACGCGACGCTCGAGTTCCTCGTCGAGGCTGCGGCGATTCGCCGTGCCCGTCAGATAGTCCGTTTTGGAGCGGTGGTTTTCTATGTTGGACCAGGAGGCGACGAGAAAAAGCGTCGTGGTCGGCCAGATGAGGATGAGGCCGTAGTCTAGCAGCTGCGCCACCGAAGCCAGAAGCATGGGCAGGGGATAGGCGAGGAGCGTGACGAATGTCCGGCGGTTCATCTTCTTGACGTTCATGATGACGAGGCCGAGGGCGTACCCCACCAGTCCGTACTGCAGCACGGCGAAAATGGGAAAAGCGAATCCGCGGGCATACATGTTGTTCGTGTCCACGATAAAAAGGACGCCGGTGAAGGGGGTTAGGACCCCGGCGACGGCGACGATCGCCGCTATGGCGACGAGAGGCCGGGCCGCGCGGGAGGACCGCTTCTCGTCCCTGAATATTTGAAAATCCGCATAGAGGATATACGATACGGCCGGAATGGTATGGACCGCGTAGTAGAGAGCATTGGCGACGAACACGACGGTCCGTGCCGTATGGCCGGGTTTGCCATCGCTGAGCCATGCTATTGCCTCGAGGAAGAGCATGACGCCGGTGGACGCCAGGAGAACGCCGTAGATGCGAGCGTCCACGCTCGGATTCGAAAACTTTTTCCGCTCGCCGGAAAGCCAGAGAATCGCGATTACGGCAATGCAGATCCCGTCGATTTGAAGCCTAAGAGTAGTTTCCATGCTCGGTTGCCAACCATATTCTGATGAGGATATCGCAGAGCCGTTTTCCCTCTTGCCCGGAAGCCTTTCGAGAGCGACACTACAGTATCGAGAATTTCCGATCGATGAAAGTGGAACGCAGAGGCGGTTATGAGTCCGACGAGAATGTTCACCTGGCTTGTGATGAAATGTATTCAGCTCTTCGACCATCCGATTCTGAAGACGGGGGGAGTGGTTTACCGCAATGACGCCACGCGAAGGCTCCGCCCGGGCGACATTCTCCTCTGGCGCGGGTCGAAGGGCGACCCCCTCGCCTCCGCGATCATGCTGTTCACCGACAGTCCCTATTCCCACGCCGAGCTGTACGTGGGCGGAGGCTGGTCCATCGGCTCGGAGGTCAACGGCGTCGGATACAATCCGGCGATGGGGACGGGCCGAAACATCGCCTCGCCTTCGGAAGCCTGGGTGGACGCGGTGCGGTTCAAAGGCGGGCTGGGCGAAATCCGGGAACGGGCTCTCCTGCGCATCGCCGAGGCCCAACTCGACAAACCCTACGGCATAGTCGACGGCGTTCTCGGCTTCCCCTGGCCGGGAAAGCGGGACAGCGTATTGCGCTCGACCTACGCCTCCTACGGCTGCTCCGAGCTGGTCTCGTACTGCTACGAAAAAGCGGAGGCGCGGCTGTCGCCGGAAGAGCCGCCCTACATCGCGCCGGCGGACATCGGGCATTCGCCCAATGTGGAATACGTATGCTCGGTGTACGGAAGCCGCGTCCTGGACAGACACGAGTATTTCAACCGGCTCGATCCCGAGATCCAAGGAGAACCCTGGAACGAGTTCGCCCGGTTCATAGTCAGGGACCTCGTCGATCCGAGCTCCGCGCGTGACGAGTTCTACCGGAGGCTGGACCGGGTCAAGGCATGGAGGAAGTCGCAGAAGGAGGAGCTCCGCCGTCGGGGATCGGCTTGACCCTCGACGTTTTCGTCGGTACTGTCAATGTATAAACCTCGGCAAGAGATGGCGAAAGCGGGAAGATTTTGAGCGCTGACACGACTGTGAGCACGGCTGCATCGGTGAAGGCCGATGCACGGCACGGGGACGGCTACAAATGGATCGCCCTGTCCAACACGACCCTGGGCACGCTGATGGCTTCCATAAACAACAACATCGTCCTCATTTCCCTCCCCTCCATCTTCACGGGGCTCGGGATCGATCCTCTCGTCCCCAACGAGGCCGCCTATCTCCTCTGGATACTCATGGGCTACTCGGTGATCGCGGCCACCCTCCTCGTTTCCTTCGGGAGGCTCTCCGACATTTTCGGCAGGGTCCGCCTGTACAATCTCGGCTTCGCCGTATTCACCGTCGCCTCCATCCTCCTCTTCCTGACTCCCGGGACCGGCAACACGGGCGCCCTGGAGATTATCGTCTTCCGTATGATCCAGGCGATCGGAGGCGGCTTTCTCCTCGCCAACAGCGCGGCTATCCTGACCGACGCCTTCCCTCCCTTCGAACGCGGCATGGCCCTGGGGCTCAATCAGATAGCGTTCATCGGAGGCTCCCTCATCGGGCTGATTCTGGGCGGTTTTCTGGCCTCGGTGAACTGGCGGCTCGTGTTCCTCGTCAGCGTGCCGGTCGGCGTCGCCGGCACCGTCTGGGCCTATCTCAAGCTCGAGGAAAAGGGCCTCATGACCCGGGACCAGAAGCTCGACATGCCCGGCGTCGCGACCTTCGGCGCGGGACTGATAATCCTTCTGGTGGCCCTGACCTACGGCATCATGCCCTATGGGCATTCGGTGATGGGTTGGACGAATCCCCTGGTCCTCGCCGGCATCGTGGCGGGACTTCTCCTTCTCGCGGCCTTCGTGGCGATAGAGGGGCGGGTCGCGTCCCCCATGTTCCGCCTGAACTTCTTCCGCATACGCATGTTCACCGCGGGCAATGCGAGCGGCTTTCTCTACTCCGTCGCCCAGGGCGGTCTGACCTTCATGCTCATCATCTGGCTGCAGGGAATCTGGCTGCCGCTCCACGGCTACAATTTCGAGGACACGCCGCTGTGGGCGGGCATCTACATGTCGCCCATGCTCCTCGGATTTTTCATCATGGGCCCGCTCTCGGGCTGGCTTTCGGACCGCTACGGTTCCCGAGGGCTCGCCACCGCCGGACTCATCGTCCTCATGCTCGGCTTTCTGCTGCTGGCGGCCTTGCCGGCCGACTTCTCCTACCTGCCCTTCATGCTCATCCTCGTGCTCGTGGGCCTGGGCATGGGCCTGTTCTCTTCCCCCAACATGACCGCCATCATGAACTCCGTGCCGCCCGAGTATCGCGGGGTGGCTTCGGGCATGCGCGCCACGATCCAGAACTCGGGCAGTCTCGTGAGCATGTCCCTGTTCTTCAGCATGGTCATCGTCGGTTTGGCCCTGATGCTGCCCTCGAGCCTCTACTCGGGCCTTCTCGGCGCCGGGATACCGGCCGAGGCCGCCCGAAAGGTGGCGAGCCTGCCGCCCACCGGAGCGCTTTTCGCCGCTTTCCTCGGCTACAACCCCATGCAGCAGCTGCTCTCGCCCGATGTCCTGGCCAAGCTGCCGGCGGCCGCCAGAGATCTGGTGCTGGGCAAGCAGTTCTTCCCATCTCTGATGGCGCCGGCTTTCATGGCCAGCCTTAAATTGACGTTCTACGGCGCGGCGGGCTTGTCACTACTGGCTGCCGTCATCTCTTTCCTGCGGGGACGGGCATTCATCCACGAGGTGTCCGAGTCGCGACGATGAGCCCGGTCGCGGTCTCCGACGTCAGCTGCCCTCGCGCCGGATCTCGACCCTGATTCCTTCGGTTTCGGGAGATCCTTCGCGGCGCGGTATGGAGACCGTGAGGATGCCGTTCCTGTGCGAGGCTCGAGCGAGACTCTGATCGTAGCGCTCGGCGGACACCGGATATTCGCGGCAGTCGATATCCCTGAGCGTGAATCGACGGATCTCGTAGCGTCTCTGCGTCCGTTCGGGCGCTTCGGCCTCGAGGACCATGGTGTCGCCCTTGAAGCTGAGCTTGATCGAGCTCTCGTCGAAGCCCGGGAGGAGAAACTCGAAGACGAGCGACTTGTCCTCGTCGACGAAGACATTCGCGCGAGGGTAGAAGTAATCCGCGAAGGGATGCTCCCCGCGCCCGCTCCATGCATGATCGAAGGGGCTTCCGCGATCGCGCCAACCCGCATCTTCGGCCATGTCCTTGAAAATGTCGCCGAAATCGCGGGCCGCGTTCTTGAATCCTTCGAAGCAGTTCCCGAAATGGTCATGATACGACATACACTCACCCTCCTCGCCTGCGGCGAGCCAGCGGCCGGCCGGCATAGCCCGGCCCGAAAAATCGGCCCTCTATACAGAGCGGCCCGAAGGGTCCCTCCGATGCTCTCGCGAGGGGCCTATCCTACACAAGGTACTTAAAGCCTCGCTTCGCGGGCAAGGCCAATAAAAGGACCGCCGCTAGAGCCCGCGTATCCAGACGCGCATCTCGGCGCCGGGCTCGCGGTTGCCCCACTGATGATACGGGACGGCCACGATGGATATCCGCCTCAGGCGCCGTCTTCCGCCGGGCCCCGAATGGTCGGCGGCGGCATAGGGCGGAGGGCTCCTGTACGGCCCACCTTCGTCGCGATCCCCGCCTTCCTCGCGGAATCCCGGGGCGAGAATGCGTACGCTGCCCCCCATGAGCTCGGGATCGAACCGGGCCTCGACCTCCGCATCCGGATCGAGGATGACGTTGTGCAGGTCCCTGCCGTTGTCGCAGGATTCGATGCAGTAAACGAGGGGGCCGCGCTGCAGAGCCAGCTTGCCGGCGAGTTCGGAGATGCGCGCGTCGGCCCTCATGATTTTCACCTTCATCTCGAGCTCGAGCTCGACGCTCTCCCGGCCCTGCCAGAATCGGTCGATGCACAGATAGCCGGCGACCGCGCGCGGGTTTTCGATAAGTTCTCCATTCACGCGGCATGCATAGGAATCGCACCAGTCGGGGATGCGCAGGCTCAGGGGGAAGCGCATGCCCCGGCTAGGTTCGATCTCCGCCCTGATCCGTCCCTCCCAGGGGTAGCGGGTATGCTGCACGATGTGCAGACCGCCGGAAGACAGCTCGAACGAGGCCTCGCTCTCGGCATAGTGATGCACGGCGATGCCGCCGTCGCGCCGGCCGTAGATGTAACCTCCGATGGAAGCCACGAGTCGGGCGATGTTGGGCGGGCAGCAGGCGCAGCCGAGCCACTGCACTCGCTCGGTCCTGACGTGTCGGTGGTCCTGTCTGAACGCGGCCGTCTCCGGCGATATCTCCAGCGGGTTCACGTAGAAGTATCGCATGCCGTCCATGGAAATGCCGCTCAACGCGCCGTTGTAGATCGCGCGTTCGAGAGCGTCCGCGTAGCGGGAGTCGCTCTCGAGCGCGGACATGCGCGCGGCCCAAAAGATCAGTCCGATGGAGGCGCAGGTCTCGGCGTAGGCGGTATCGGAGGGCAGGTCGAAGTCGGCGGTGAAACGCTCGCCCTGGGCCTGGGAACCGAGGGCGCCGGTTATGTACATGCGCCTGCCCACCGCGCTGTCCCATAATCTGTGGAGGGCGGCCAGCAGCTCCGGGTCGCCCGTCTCGGCGCATTCGTCGGTCATGGCGGCATAGAGATACACGGCCCGCACCGCGTGCCCTTCGGCTCTGCGCTGCTCTCTGACCGGAGCGTGCGCCTGGAAATAGTCGGGCAGTCTCCATGGAGCTTCGGGTATCTCGAGCCCGAAGGCTTCGCCGCCCGCGAAGAGCGCCGGATTCCGCCCCCGCTCCTCGACGAAATAGATCGCAAGCTCCCGGTATCTCGGTTCCCGCGTCAGGCGCCACAGGCGGAAGAGTGCCAGCTCGATCTCGGGGTGGCCGGAGCAGCCGTGGATCTTGCCCTCCTCGGGGCCGAAGGCCCCGTCGATGCAGTCGGCGAGGCGTTGCGCGATTTCGAGCAGGCTCGTCTTTCCCGTGGCCTCGGCGTGCGCGACCGCCGCCTCGACGAGATGGCCCGCGCAATACAGCTCGTGCCCCCAGGCGAGATTTTCCCAGCGCCGCTCGGGGGCGACGATCGTGAAGTAGGTGTTGAGGTAGCCGTCGGGGCCCTGCGCCTTGCCGAGGAGTCGTATGACTTCGTCGACTCTGGCTTCCAGCTCCGCGTCGCGCGAACGGAGCAGATCGTAGCTGGCGGCCTCGAGCCATTTGGCGACATCGCTGTCCTGGAAGACCGTGCCCTTGAAATCTCCGCTCGACTCGCCGGCGGCTATCCGGAAGTTCTCCAAGGCGTGGGAGGGTTCGGCGCCCGGGATTTCGTCGTTGAGAGCGCGCCACTGGAAGGGGAGGGAGCTGCGGCCGATCAGCTCCTGCTTGTCTTTCCAGAAGCCTCCGCGGATGCGGATGTTCCCGAGCTCCGTGAACAACGGGACCTTCGATTCCCCGAGGGAGGCGCTCATGACTTCAACCCCGAAAGCACGATGCCTTCGATGAAGTATTTCTGTCCGATGAGGTAGAGAGCGACCACCGGGGCGACGGCCATGCAGCAGGCGGCCATGATCGCCCGGTAGTCCGTGCCGTAGCCCGCGCGGAACATCGCGAGGGCCTGGGAGATGGTGTTCTGTTCGTTGCGGGAAATGTAGATGAGGGGTCCCATGACGTCGTTCCAGTAGAGGATGAAGGTGAAAAGCCCGATGGAGATCAGCACCGGCTTGATGAGGGGGAGGAGGACGCGGAACAGAATCTTCGGGTGACTCGCCCCGTCGATGACGGCCGCCTCGTCGAGGTCCCGGGGAATCGTCATGAGAAACTGCCGCGCGAGGAAGATGTTGAAGGCTCCGCCTCCGAGAAAGGCGGGGACGATGAGGGGCACATAGCCGCTCGAGAGGCCCAGCAAGGTCCAGCCCTTGAAGATAGGAATGATGGTCACGGCGCTCGGCATGAGCATGGAGGCGATGACGAGGGTGAACAGGAGTTTCTTGCCCGGAAAATCGAGGCGCGCGAAGGCATAGGCCGCCAAGGTCGATGTAGTAAGCACGCCGAAAACCGAGGGCAGGGTTATCGTGAGGGTATTGATGAGATAACGGCCGAAGGGGAAGACGGAGAGGGTATAGGGGTAGTTGTCGAAGCGCGGATTCTTGGGAAGCATGAGCGGCGGATACTGGTAGATCTCGAGATTGGACATGAGGGACGAGCGCAGCATCCAGAGGAACGGAAAGACGCAGGCCAGGCCCAGGACGGAGAGCAGTATCGTTACGAGCGCGTTGGTTCTGCTTTTCGAGCTCATTGTCGTCTCCTCATTCGCCTTCGAAGAAGGTCCATCTCCTGGACGTGCCGAAGATCAGGGCCGTCAGCACGGCGATGAAGGCGAAGAATATCAGGGAATAGGCCGCGGCGAGCCCGAAGTTGTTGCGCTGGAAGCTCTCCCGATAGATCAGGTAGACCATATAGAGGGTGGTGTTGTCGGGAGCGCCCTTCGTGATCGAGTAGGCCGGCACGAATACCTGGAGATTCGTGATCATGCTCATGAGTACGTTGAAGAAGATTATGGGAGACATGAGCGGCAGGGTGATGTGCCGGAATTTGTGCCAGGCATTCCCGCCGTCGATTTCCACGGCCTCCAGATAGGTCTTGGGGACACTCTGCAGGCCGGCGAGGTAGATGACGATGAAATTGCCCAGTCCCCAGATCGTCATGACGATCAGCGACGGGGTGGCTGTCGCATCCTCGACGAGCCACCTCACCTTGTCGATTCCCAGCAGATTGAGAAAATAATTGAACACTCCGAAGTTCGATTCGTACATCCAGCCCCAGACGACCGCCGCGCCGATGCTCGGCACGATGTAGGGCAGGAAGAATATGGAGCGGAAGAGTCCGCGTGTGCGGATCCTCTGGTTGAGCATCATCGCGACGGCGAAGGCGTAGACCGTGCCGAAGAGGACGGAGCCCAGCGCGAAGTAGAGAGTCGCCTTGACCGAGGAGGCGAAGAAGATGTCGTCGGTGAAGATGTGCCTGAAATTGGCGAGGCCCACGAAGGTGGGCGGCTCCAGGCCGGTCCAGCGGCTGAGACTTATGCCGATCACTCCGAGGATCGGCAGGAAGGTCATGAAGATGAGTCCCAGAATGGCCGGCGTCAGGAAGAGGTAGGCCACGAGGGTGGTTTTCGATCTGCGCTTTCTAGTCATTCTCAAAGTCCTTGGGGCCCGCACCCGGCACGGTACGAGGCGCGAGAGAAGACCGGCGAAGCGGGAAAGCGGTCCGGCTTCCGCCGGTCGCTCCCCGCCCGTCGGTGGTTGCGTTTCCGCGTCGCTCTTGAGCGGCGCGCTCTCGAGCGCTCTATTTCGCCTTGTGATCGTCGAAGTACTTCTGGAGCTGCGGCATGATCGAATCTATGTAAGCCTTCGCGGTCACCTTGCCGTTCCAGACGGCTTCGATGCCGGAGCTCAGGATGTCGTCCAGGCCCTGGTAGCCGTTGAAATAGTACCAGGGCACCTGGATCGCGTTGTGCATCGCGTAGTCGATGACGGCCGTCTTGTACATCGCGAAGGGCGGTCTGGGCGGATGGTCGGCCCACTCCCGCATGGCCGCCTCGCTGGCGTACCACTTGGCGGTGGTCGGCATGAGGATGCCGTTGGTGATCTGAGTCCACTGGTTCTTTTCGTCGGCGTACCACTTGATGAAGGACATCGCCGCATCCAGATGCTTGCTGCTCTTGAACACTCCGTAGGGAGCGCCGGTATTGTAGGTCACGGCTTTCTTGAACTTGGGCAGGACCCCCACGCCGTACTCGAGCCCGTCCTTGAGAGAGTTGTTGAGCGAGACGCCCATCTCCCATTGCCCCGACGTGGCCATGGCCACCTTGTTCGAGAGGAGGGTGAGGTCGAGGCTCGGCATCGCGTTTTTGTCGCCGAAAGACGGCGCGACCTTGTCCTTGACGTACAGATCCGCGAGGGCCTGCATCGCCTCGATGGACTCGGGTTTGTCGATGAGCAGCCGTTTGCCGTCGGGGCTCATGAGGCCCCCGCCGTTCGAGTACGTGACGATGGGCCACATCCACCACAGCCTGTTGAAGTCGCAGCCGTAGGTGACGATGTTGTTCGCGTCGAAGCCCGGATCGTTCGGCGTCTTGCCGTTCCTGTCCTTGGTGAGCTTCTTCGCGACCTCCACGAACTGTTTCCATGTCCAGGCCTTGTCGGCCGAAGCGGGAGGATAGGCGAGGTGGGCGGCGTCGAAGAGCTTCTTGTTGTAGTAGAGCAGGAGAACTTCGTCGCCCGAGCTGTAGCCCACCGCCTTGCCGTCGTAGGTGAACACGAGCGACTTGAGGGGGGCTTCGTCGGGCCTGTACATCTTGCTGACGTCGGCCAGGAGGCCCGCGGCGGCGAACTGGAGGGCCATGGCCTCCGAAAGCTGGGTGCAGTCGGGAAGCTGATTCCCGGCCGCCAGCGTGTTGACCTTGGTCTCGTAGCCGTCCCGGGGAACGGCGATCATGGTCACGTGAATCTTGTCCTGGGAATTGTTGTAGGTGTCGATGACGGCCTGCACGCTCTGGGCCTCGGACTGAGTCGTGTTGTACCAGCACATATACGTGATCTCGGTCTTCTGCGCGAAGGCCAGGCCCGCGAATGAGATCATCGCCAGGGCGAGCGCGAGCATCTTCTTCGGATGGTTCATCCGACTTCTCCTCGTTCCGTGATACCGGACTGGTATCGATCCTTGGGCATATGTACGCTCGAATGGCTTTCCGCTATATTCGACCGCACCCGACGGCTTGCGGTATCGGGGTTTTGCTTTCCGGGCACTCTCCGATATCGCGGCTGTTGGTCTTTACTTCCTTTCACTTCACCGGCTCACCTCCTTGCACGAGTCCCTCACCACCAGGTCGATGGGAAATTCCACGCGTACCGGCGGCATGCCGGGGTTGTCGATTCTTTCGAGGAGGCGGTGCACCGCCGAGCGGGCCATGTCGCGCGAGTAGATTTTCATCGTGGTGAGCGGCGGGTAGGCGTGCCGGGCGAGCTCGGTATCGTCGAAGCCTATGACGCTGATGTCTTCGGGGACGCGCAGGCCGCGCCTGGAGAGCGCGGAAAGGGCGCCCACGGCGAGCAGATCGTTCGCGCAGAAGACTGCGCTGAGATCGGGGCAGCGCTCGACGAGTCTGTCCATGGCGACGAAGCCGGCTTCGGCCGACCAGCCCTCGCCTCCGTCCACCCTGCGCTCGTCCGGGACGAGGCCGGAGGCCTCCATTTCATCTTTCCATGCGGCATAGCGGACTCTGGCGGACTCCAGGCGCAGCGGGCCGTTGATGATCCCGATCCGTTCGTGCCCCTGTGCGCGCAGGCAGCGGACTGCCTTGCGCACTCCCTCCGCCAGATCCATGGTCACGATATCGAGTTTTTCGTGGTAGGCGCTGGGAGCGAGGAGCACCGTGGGGATGCCCGAGTCGGCGAGGATGTTCAGGAAATCGGGCCGACCGGCCTCCTCGACGACGAGACCGTCGACCTTATCCATGAAACTGGCGAAGGCGGCGAGTTCCTCCTGGCTGCTGTCGTCGAGATATATGAAGAGCATGTGCCGCCCCGAACGGACCGTCTCCTCTTCGATCCCGGAGAAGACGTCGAAGTAAAAGGCTTCTGAGGATATCGGCTTCCGGGACGACCGCTCTTTGCAGACCACGTAGCCGAGCGTGCCTCGCGGCGAGCGGGGGATTGCCTCCCTGCCGGGCTTTCGCTTTACGAATGTCCCCTGTCCGATCTTCCTGTCGAAAAAATCACGGTCGGTCAAGGCCTGGATGGCATTGCGGACCGTCGTCCTCGAGACCTCGAGCCTGATCGAAAGCTCGCGTTCCGAGGGTATCTTGGAACCGAGCGGCCACTCTTCGGTCTCGATTTTGCCGAGGATGAAGCTCTCGACCTGAGACTGCATCGAGTCTTTGACATTCCGCTGTATGGTATCCGTCGAATCCATTAGATGATGTCTCCTTTGGTATTGATACCATTAAAGACCATGCTACCGTGATCTTCCGATCTGTCAAGCAGAATTATGCAAAGTATGTAGGGTTCGGACTTTCATTTTCGGTTCATTTGAGCCGAACAATGGTAGTAAATGGTATTATGCCAGATCTGCGCGACACGCTCCCTCTCTTGGAACGTCCTTCGAATGAAGCGCCGCCGACGGCCCCTAGTCGCCGAAAAGCATGAGACTCAACTTCCGCACGGTAAAGCGATCGCGCAGATAGTGGGCGCTCGAAAGGGCTTGGGCGATTTCGTCCTCACCGAGGCCGAGGCGGCTCGGATCGGTCGGGCAGAGGGCCGCCTCGAGGAGGCGGGCGGTTTCGGCCACGCTCGGGACTCCTTCGGCGATGGACCGTATCTTTTCCCAGTTGTCCAGAATGTCTCCGATGAGCCTCTCGCGATCCTCGCGCGACATGGAGAGGAATCGCTCCTGTCCGGCTTCGATCTCCGCGGCCAGATCCCCGAAGGCGAGTTCTATCGCGCGACTCTCATCCTCGCGCGATCGGGGCCGCACCGAGGCCAGGGCCAGCTCGGCTTCGTCCCGGCCGAGCGATCGCACTCGATCCCAGAGGGCGGCAGTAATGAGGGTACCGACTCCCACCTTCAGGCCATGGAGGAGGGGCGGCCTGCCCTCCCGGAGGAGCTTCATCTCCCAATAGTGAGAGTATTGGTGCTCGGCGCCGGACGCGGACCGCGAATGCCCGGCCTCGGCCATGCACGAGCCCGATTCGACGAGGGCCTTCATGAGGAGGGTGATGCTCCCGACCTCGGCGCGCCCGATGCCGGCTGCTGCCGCGACACAGGTCTCGGCGGCGGCCAGAACGCGCCTCGCTATGGTCTCGTCGAAGCTCTCGCCCCAGAGCAGGGCCCCGAGGCGCCAGTCCGCGACCGCCGAGAATTTGCAGAGCATGTCGCCGAAGCCGGCTGCGATCATGGGTCGCGGCGCCTGCGACAGTACTTCGCTGTCGGCGAAGATGGCCGCCGGAGGAGAGGCTTTCATCGTGCGTTTGACACCGTCGATCACCAGGGGCGCGACGACCGAACTGTAGGCATCGACCGAAGGAGCGGTCGGCACCGAAATAAAGCTTCGGCCCGTCCGATGGGCCACGAAACGCACTATGTCGGTGATCGTCCCCGAACCGACGGCGACGAAAAGCCTGTATCGATCCTCCTCGTCGGCCAGAAGCCTGAGCACGCTGGCCCCATCGGCGACCAGGTACGGGTCCTCGTAGACCGTCCGGACGACCTCGATACCCGCGGTCCCTGCCGCATCGGCGAGGCGCCGGCCCAGGACTCGCCACGTGTTGCGGTCCGCGACGATTCGGATGGAGCGGTGATCTCGCCGGCCGAGGTAGCCTACGAGCCTATCCGAGGCTCCAGCCGAGATTTCGAGGCGCGACTCCTCGACCAGGTGCATAAACTTCCTCATTCCTCGGCCCCAGCCTAGCACGGCCGAAGACGAGCCGACAATCCGCGTCTCGGCTTTCGGGTCGAGGCCGCATTTTTTATATTGACGAGATGAAGAACCAATGGTAACGTGCCTTTCGTCGTGTACGTACACGGAAAATTTGAGCCATATTGTGTGCGTACACGCTAAAGAGAAGACATGGATCAGAAAGCGACGGTCAAAGAGATTGCGCGGCTCGCCGAAGTCTCCATCGGGACGGTGGACAGAGTTCTCCATGGAAGAAGCGGCGTTTCCGCCGAGACCAAGGAAAGGGTCGACAAAATCGTCTCCACTCTCGGCTACAAGCCGAACATACTGGCCCGGCAGCTCTCCCTCAACAAAACCTATGTCTTCAGGGCAGTCATGCCGCGCGCCGACCAGGACTCCGGTTACTGGGCCCTCTGCCTCCACGGCATACGTCGCGCCGCGCGCGATCTCGTCTCGTTTAGCGTCAAGGTGAGGGTCGACGAGTTCGATCGATACGACAGAGAGTCCTACAGAGCCCTGCTCGAAGACATCTTGAGCGAGCCGGGCGACGGTCTCCTGATCGCCCCGGTTCTTCCCCGCGAACTCATGCCGGCGCTCGCGAAGATCGACGCGAAGGTCCCCTACGTGTTTTTCGACGGCACCGTCGACGGCGCGAACCCGCTGGCGGCGATCGGACAGGACGCCTACGCGGGCGGCTACCTCGCTGGAAGGATGATGTCGCTTCTGGCCGGAGCCGGCGAGGGCCCATTCATAGCCCTCAACGCCCACGCGGAGGATCGGCACATCGAGCTGCGCATCGAAGGCTTCAAGACCTTCTTCCGCGATCAGGCGGGGGACCGCGTGCGCGAAGTTCGCGAGCTCAGCTGCTTCGAGCTCGCACATGCGGAATCGACGAAGGCCTTCCTGGAAAGGCTTTTTCGGGAGCAGCCCCGCATCGACGGTTTTCTGGTGGCCAATTCCTCCGGTCATCTCGTCGGGGATTGGCTTCTGCGTTCGGGAAGGAAAAAAGACTGCGCCCTCGTCTCCTGGGACCTGGTCCCCGAGAATGTCCGCTGCATGCGGGAGGGCGGCTTGGATTGTCTCATCTCCCAGCGGCCCTTCGAACAGGGCCGGGAGGGTCTGGAGCGGCTTTTCCAGGCCGTGGTTCAGGAAGAGGAAGGCGAAGGCGACGTGAAGGTGCCGCTCGACGTTTTCTTCAAAGAGAATCTTCCGCAGAAGGTCGCGCCTCCGGCTTCGACTCGGCGTTCGTCGCAGCGTCCGGGCGCGGCTTCGGATATGGAGGAATGAGGCGGACAGCTCGGTGTAGCGCATCGCCCATCCAATACGTGCATCAGGAGGAGTTCTATGAAAAGGGCACTGTTGTTTCTCTTCGCCGCGGCCCTGGTCGTCGCGGGCCTCGGCTCGTGCGCGCCCGCGAAGCCGAAGGTCAAGACCTTCGTCATGGTTCCCAAGGGCGTTCACCCCTACTATGTCCCGTGCTTCGATGGTTTTCAGGCGGCGGGCGCCAAGTACGGGGTCAAGACTCTCGAAGTGGACCCCCAGAAGTTCGACGTAACGCTCCAGGTCAAGGTCATCGAGGATCTCATCGCCCAGAAGGTCGACGGGATCACCATCTCGGCCAATGACGATGCGGGCCTCGTGCCCGTCATTCACGATGCGATGAAAGCGGGCATCAAGGTCATCACCTTCGACGCTCCGGCGCCCTCGTCCGAGGCGCTGACCTATATCGGCACGGACAATCAGACGGCGGGAGCGGCCGCCGCGAAGAAAATGGCCGACCTCATGGGGAACGAGGGCACTCTCGTCATCCTGCAGGGTGGCTTGGGCGCCACCAATCTCAACCTCCGCACCCAGGGCTTCAAGGAGGCCATGGCCCAGGCCGCACCCAATATCAAGATCCTCGACGTTGTCGACGAGGGCGGCGATTTCGCGCAGACGGTCAACAAGACCGAGGCGATTCTCCAGACCTATCCCAAGCTCAAGGCCATCTTCGCCGTTTCGGCCGAGGGCGCTCCGGGCGCCGCCCAGGTTCTCAAGCAGCAGAAAAAGGCCGGGAAGATCATCCTCGCGGGCTTCGACGACCTCAAGGACACGCTCGAGGGGATCAAGGACGGTACGATATCGTTCTGCCTCGTGCAGAAGACCTACAAGATGGGCTGGCTGTCGGTCGAGAAGCTCCTCGACGCCATCGACAGCAAGCCGATCCCCAAGATCATCGATACCGGCGTTCTCATCGTGGACAAGAGCAATGTCGACAGCTACATGGACGACATGAAGAAAGAATTCGCCCAGTAACCCGACAGGGTGTTGAAAAGGCTAAGGAGCCTTTCTCGACACTACCCTAATCCGAAGTCGCGGCATCTTTCGATGTCGCGACGACCGATCGGCCGGGTCAAGACCCCGGCCGGACGGCGGAGGCCCGCGAAGCTCTGCGCGCCGCCGATCTTCCGTCAGGAACGTATACATGGAAACCAGGAAACTACCCGCTCGGATCCTCGGCTCGCTCGCCAGCGGCCGCGAGTCCGCCATTTTTCTCGCTCTCGTTCTCATCATGGCGGCCATCACGGTCTTCGCGCCGAATTTCGTGAGCGGCGAAAACCTCTACCTCGTGTCTCGCCAGATATCTTTCGTAGCGATCGTGGCCATAGGCGAGCTCTTCGTCATTCTCACGGGCGGTATCGACCTCTCCGTCGGTTCGGTCATGGGCCTCGCCGGCGTCGCCGCGGCGGGAGCGATGAAGTTCGGCTTCGATCCCACCTTGGCCGCGCTCTTCGGCCTCGTGGTCGGACTCGCGATCGGCGCCATCAACGGGGCCCTGATCGCCTACGTCCGCATCGCTCCCTTCATCGTAACGCTGGCCATGTTGAGTTTCGCGCGCGGTCTCATCCTCATACTCACCGAGGGCTGGCCCATCACGAATATTCCGAAGTCCTTCCTTCCCATAGGGCAGAGCGACTTTCTGGCCCTTCCGATCCCGCTGTGGATCATGCTCTTCGTGGCGATCATCGCGTGGTTCGTGTTGACGAAGACGGCTTTCGGCCGCAGGACCTACGCGATCGGCGGCAACGAGCAGGCCACGTTCCTTTCGGGCATCAACGTCAAGGGAATAACCTTCCACCTCTATATGATCTCCTCGCTCTGCGCCGCGCTGGTCGGCGTGATCCTCGTCGCGCGCTTCAATTCCGCTCAGGCCGATACCGGGACCGGCTGGGAGCTCGACGCGATCGCCGCGGCCGTCATCGGCGGGACCTCGCTCATGGGGGGCGCGGGCTCGGTGCTCGGCGTCCTCATCGGAGCCGCCATCATGGGCGTGATCCGCAACGGACTCGTCCTCATGATGGTATCGCCGTACTATCAGACGGCGGTCATCGGCGTCATCATAGTGCTTGCCGCGGTGCTCGATCGCGTCAAGTCCGCGAGGCAGGCGTAGGAAGATGAGCGACCTCACGGCCAAGGGAGGCGTCGCGATCCCCGGCGATCGCGCGGCGATCCTGGAGATGCGCCGCATCTCCAAAACCTTTCCGGGTGTCATCGCCCTCAAGGATGTCGACTTCTCGGTGGGCCGCGGCGAGGTCGTCGGCCTCCTGGGCGAAAACGGCGCCGGCAAGTCCACGCTCATGAAGATACTCACGGGCGTCTACCGACCCGACGGGGGGAAGCTTCTCTGGGACGGCGTTTCCTTGCAATTCGAATCGATACGGAACGCTCAGGAGCGGGGCATTTCGATCATTTTCCAGGAGCTCAACAACTGTCCCAATTTGAGCGCCCTCGAAAATCTCTTTCTCGGCCGAGAGCTCAAGACCAAGACCGGGATCCTCGATTTTGCCGCGATGCGCGAACGCGCAGCGGCCCTGTTCGAGCGTCTCGACGTGAATATCGACATGGGCACGCCCGTCGGCAAATTTTCCACGGCCATACAGCAGATGATCGAGATCGCCAAGGCTCTTCTTACCGAAGTCAGGCTGCTCGTCATGGACGAGCCGACTTCCTCCCTCACCACCCGCGAGACCGAGAAGCTCTTCCAGGTCATCGCGGAGCTCAAGGCCAAGGGGATCTCCGTCGTCTTCATCTCGCACAAGCTCGACGAGGTGTTTCGCATAACGGATAGGATCGTCGTTCTCCGCGACGGAGAGAACGCCGGCGAGCTCGGCACGAAGAAGGCCACGACCGAGCAGCTCATCGCACTCATGGTCGGACGCGAGCTCGGCGCTCTCTTCTCCTCGCGCAAGCATGCCCCTTCGGAGGAGGTCGTGCTGCGCGTAGAGGGACTTTCCGGACCGCCCATGATCCGCGACGTGTCGTTCGAGCTGCGGCGCGGGGAAATACTCGGTTTCGCGGGACTCATCGGCGCGGGTAGGACGGAAACGGCCAGGCTCCTCATCGGCGCCGTGCGCAAGACCGCAGGCAAGATATTCCTCGACGGCGAGGAGATAGCCGTCGCGAGTCCCAAGGCCGCCGTGGCCAGGGGCATCGCCTATCTTCCGGAGGACCGAAAGGTGCAGGCCCTGGTCCTGGGAATGACGATGCGCGAAAATGTCACGCTGGCCGTGCACAGTCTCATCCGCCGACTTTGGGTCGTGCTCGACCGGAAGAAGGAGCTGAAGATAGCGGAGAATTCCATCCGGTCCTTCGATATCAAGGTCTCCGGCACGGAGCAGATCGTCCGCAACCTCTCCGGCGGCAACCAGCAGAAGGTGGTCATCGCCAAATGGCTGGCCGCCAAGCCCCGCATACTCATCCTGGACGAGCCGACCCGCGGCATCGATGTGCACGCCAAGAGCGAAGTGCATCGGATCGTCGCCGAGCTCGCGGATTCCGGAGTCTCCATAATTCTGATATCATCGGAGCTGCCCGAGATACTGACCCTCGCCGACCGCGTCCTCGTCATGCACGAGGGAGGGGTCAAGAAAGTCCTGCCGCGCGCGGGACTTACGCAGGAGGCGGTCATGGCGGCCGTGTTCGGCCCCGGCATATAGGAGGCAGGATGAGCGCAACCAAGGGAAGAGACTTCGTTCTGGGCATCGATTTCGGCACCGATTCGGTGCGGGCCCTCGTCGTCGACGCGGCGGACGGTTCGACGGCCGGCCAGGCGGTCAAGGACTACCCGCGCTGGGCGGCGGGAAGGTACTGCTCGCCGCGCGACAACCGGTTCCGCCAGCATCCTCTCGACTACGTCGAATCCATGGAGGCGGCGGTGCGCGGAGCCCTGGATACGGCCGGCGGTCCCGCGCGGTCCGGCCTCCGCGGCATAGCCGTCGACACCACCGGTTCGACGCCCTGCTTCGCCGACTCGGCCGGTCGGCCGCTCTCGCTGTCGCCCGAGTTCGCCGAAGAACCCGACGCGATGTTCGTTCTTTGGAAGGATCACAGCTCCGTGGCCGAGGCCGAGGGGATCAACGCCCTCGCCCGATCCTGGGGCGGCGAGGACTATACGCGTTTCGAGGGCGGCATCTATTCGTCGGAGTGGTTCTGGGCCAAGGCACTCCACGTGGCCCGGACGAATCCGCGCGTCGCGGCTGCCGCCGCCACTATCGTCGAGCATTGCGACTGGATGCCCGCCCTGCTCACGGGCGGAACTGACCATCGCAGCCTGCGGCGAAGCCGCTGCGCTGCGGGTCACAAGGCCATGTGGCACGCGTCCTGGGGCGGCTATCCTCCCGCCGATTTCCTGCGCCGCCTGCACCCCGAACTCGTGCGCCTGGCCGTGTCGCTCGGCACCGAAACCTGGACCACCGACACGAGTGCGGGGACCCTCTGTCCGGAATGGGCGGCGAAGCTCGGACTCGAGAGCGGCATTCCGGTATCGGTCGGCGCCTTCGACGCGCACGTGGGCGCCGTGGGGGGCGACGTGAAGGCGGGCACCCTCCTGAAGATCATGGGAACGAGCACCTGCGACGTCATGGTGGGGCCCCGGCCGGCCGGAGGCGAGGCTCTCGTGCACGGGATATGCGGCCAGGTGGACGGCTCCGTCATTCCCGGCCTGATCGGCTACGAGGCGGGGCAGTCGGCCTTCGGCGACGTCTTCGCCTGGTTCCGCGGCCTTCTGGCCTGGCCCTTCCACGCCCTGCCCGGCGCCATGCGCTCGGTCGCGCTCGGAGGGGCCCCTTCGGCTGCATCGACCGTGGAGGAAATCGAGGACGCTCTCCTTCCCGCGCTGGAATCGGAGGCGGCCGCGATCGATCCCTCCGCATCCGGCATCGTCGCCCTGGACTGGCTCAACGGCAGGCGCACGCCCGACGCGGACCAGTCGCTGAAGGGCGCCGTCGTCGGCATAAGCCTGGGCACCAACGCGCCCATGATCTATCGCGCCCTGATCGAAGCCGCGGCCTTCGGCTCCCGCGCCATAGTGGAGCGGCTCCGCTCCGAGGGTGTGGCCATCGATCGCGTGGCCGCCGTCGGCGGTGTGGCCAAGAAGAGCCCCCTGGTCATGCAGATCAGCGCGGACGTCCTGGGCATGGAGATAGCCGTGTCGGCGGGAGATCAGTCGGTCGCCCTCGGCGCCGCGATGTTCGCCGCCGTGACGGCGGGCCTGTACGGCGATGTTCTCTCCGCTCAGGCGGCGATGGGCGCCGGCGTCGAGCGTCTCTACAAGCCGAATCCGGCGCACACGGCCATATACGATCGCCTGTATGAAAAATACCGGGCGCTCGGCGTCTTCATGGAAGCGGCGGCGCGGACCGACGCGAAGGAGAGAAGATGATCGATCTCAAGAAGTACGAGTTCTGGTTCGTCACCGGCAGTCAGGATCTCTACGGCGCGGACGTGCTCAGGAAGGTGGAGGAGCACTCGAAAGCCATGGTGAAGGCCATAGACGCGGCCCTGCCCTGCACGCTCGTCTGGAAGCCCGTGGCGAAGGGCTCGGACGCCATCCTGACTCTCGCGCGCGAAGCCAACGCCGACCCCGCATGCGCCGGCATCGTCACCTGGATGCATACCTTCAGCCCCTCCAAGATGTGGATCGCCGGGCTCACGGAGCTGCGCCGACCTCTCTGCCACCTCCACACCCAGTACAACCGCGATATTCCCTGGGCTTCGATCGACATGGACTTCATGAACCTGAACCAGTCGGCCCACGGCGACCGCGAGCATGGCTTCATCGGGGCGCGGCTGCGCCTGCCGCGCAAGGTAGTGGTCGGGCATTGGGAGGATGCCGCGGTCCGCGAACGGCTCGGCGGCTGGATGCGCGCCGCGGCCGCCTTCGCCGACGGCCACTCCCTCAAGGTCGTCCGCTTCGGCGACAACATGCGCGAGGTCGCCGTGACCGAGGGCGACAAGGTCGAGGCTCAGATCACTTTCGGCTGGTCGGTCAACGGCTGGGGCGTCGGGGAACTCGTCCGCGCCTACGAGGCCGTGGACGAGGCCTCGGTGAAGCGACTCGTCGACTCTTACGCCGAGAGCTACACCTTGGCTTCCGAGGCGAAGAGCGGCGAGGGGCCGAGCCGCGTCCGGGAGCAGGCGCGCATCGAGCTGGCCCTCTCGGCCTTCCTCGAGGAGCGCGGGGCCGACGCCTTCACCACCACCTTCGAAGATCTCGTCGGCCTGCCTCAGCTGCCCGGGCTCGCCTCCCAGCGGCTGATGGCCGCGGGCTACGGCTTCGGCGCAGAGGGCGATTGGAAGACATCCGCCCTCGTCCGCGCCATGAAGGTCATGGCGTCCGGGCTTCCCGGCGGCACTTCGTTCATGGAGGACTACACCTATCACTTCGAGCCCGGCAGAGAGGCCGTGCTCGGAGCCCACATGCTCGAGGTCTGCCCCAGCGTGGCCGCGTCCAAGCCTCGGCTCGAGGTTCACCCCCTCGGCATAGGCGGCAAGGCCGATCCGGCGCGGCTCGTCTTCGACGGAGACGCGGGTCCGGCCCTCAACGCGACCCTCGTCGACCTGGGCGGACGCTTCCGCATGATAGTCAACGAGGTGGACGCCGTCGCTCCCTACGAGCCGATGCCCAGGCTCCCCGTGGCGCGGGTGCTCTGGCGGCCGCGCCCCGATCTCGCCAGGGCCGCCGAGTCCTGGATCATCGCGGGCGGGGCGCACCACACCGGCTATTCGCGGGTCGTGAAGACCGAGTGGCTGCGCGACTGGGCCGAGATGGCTGGCGTCGAGTTCCTCCTCATCGACGGGCGCTGCGATCCCGAGGAGCTCCGCAAGGAAATCCGCTGGAACGAGGCCGCCTACAGGCCGGCGCGATGAGCGGCCGCTTCGACTCTCTCCGCGAGGAGGCCTGGACCGCGAACAGGGAGATACCCAGGCTCGGCCTGGCCATCCTTACCTGGGGCAACGCCTCGGCCCTGGACCCCGAGGCGGGCGTCTTCGCGATCAAACCCTCGGGCCTCGAGTACGAGGAATTGAAACCCGAGAACATGGTGATCGTGGATCTGGAGGGCGAGGTCGTGGAGGGAAAGCTGCGCCCGTCCTCGGACACGAAGACCCACCTCGTCCTCTACAGGGCCTTCGAAGGCATAAGGGGCATCTGCCACAGCCACTCCACCCACGCGGTGGCCTGGGCCCAGGCCTGCAGGCCGATCCCCTGCTTCGGCACCACGCACGCCGACCAGACCGCCGGGAGCGTGCCCTGCACCGACGTGATCTCGGCGGCCGAGCTCGAGCGCGACTACGAACTGTCGACGGGCGAGCTCATCGTCCGCACTTTCGAGGGGCGCGACCCCCTGCACACGCCCATGGTCCTCGTGGCCGGCCACGGCCCCTTCACCTGGGGCCGCGGCGCCCTCGAAGCGGTGCGGTACGCGGCCGCGCTCGAGGAAGTGGCGCGGATGGCCATCCTCACGCTGAGCATCGACCCCGAGGCCGGCCCCCTGAGCGAGCACGTCGTGCGCAAGCACTGGGAGCGCAAGCACGGAAAGAACGCCTACTACGGTCAGAAGTAGATCATGAGCGCGCCCTCGAGCTTGATGCCGTTGATGAGGACGTTGGTGTCGAGCGCGTGGTTGGTTTCCGCGAGCTCGCGGGTGTAGATGAAGTAGCCCGTGCCTATGTAGAAGGACACGGGTTGCTTCTCCATGAAGACGAGGTCGAAGCGGAGCTGGGCCGCCGGGCTGGCCCAGACGGATGTCGATGTGGTTACAGTCGGTACGTAACTGGTGGCGCCGGCCGGCCACATCGCGTACTCCTGGTAGCTGCTGAGTCCCCCGATCACCGCCCCGGCTCCCAGAGTGGGTTGGAGCGATATGGCCTGGCTCAGGGGGAAGCGGTAGCCGTACTCCGCGAGGACGACGAAGGTGTCGAGCAGCTTGTATTCGTCGTACATGTATGACCCGGCCGTTCCGCCCGAACTGACTGGTCCAATCTGGCCAATCTGCATGCTATCTGAATACATGTAGTGCCAGAAGAAGAAGATAGCCTCGAGGGAGAGCCACTGGTTGGGCGCGATCTGGTAGCTTCCCCCCAGGGCGAGGCCGATCGAGTAGGTGCCCAGCCCGTTAGGCGTGGTGGCGAACCAGCTCATCGAGCTGCCGATGAAGGCGCGGTAGCGGGGAGGCAGGTATTTCTCCGCGGCGCTCTCGAGGAGGGCCGCGTCGAGGTCGATGCCGTCGGAGAGGATGACCGATCCCGTCTCGACCTCCACGATGCGCACCGCGACGTGGTAGAAGCCGGCCGTCTTCGTTATCGAGCCCACCATGAGGTACTTGGCGTCGATGAGCTTGCCTATCGTGGCCGCCTTGTCCGAATCGTACAGGCCCGATTGCTGGAGCTCCATGGTCTTCAATATCTGTTGGAGCTGCTTCTTTTCGAGAACCAGAAAGTAGCCCGAGCGCTGAAAGTCCTGGGTGACTATCTCGGAGACGGCGAAGCCGAGGTCGGGAGCGCCGGCCGCCGCGTCCTTGTTGTCGAAGTCGGCGATGGCTATCGCGCTGCCCTTGGGTGTCTTGGCGGAGAGCTGGGCGACGAGGGAATGGGTGAACTGCTCCATCTGGGCCGTGAAGGCGCTGCGCTGGGCCCATGAAGCCCCCGCGGCGCAGAGGGAAAAGACGATGATGAGCGGGAGTTTTTTCCTGGCAGCGAGAATAGTCCGGAATCCTGGGCCGACGCGCAGTGTATTCATGCTCGATACCTCCGACATGGCCGAGCCGCCCGGCCTCGGGCGGCGGTGAATGGAAGACCGCCCGATCGGCCCCGGCTTTCTCTATCCCACAGTGTAGCGCCATCTCGGCCGCCGGCCAAGCCACGAAAGCATACCTGCCGATGTCCAAAAAAGGCAGCTTTCGTCCATCCACTTCGAACGTATCGAATGACGTATCAGTGCGGGTCCTGGCGGTGGAGATCATAGGACCTCACCGGCGCTCGGCCCTCTGCTCACACGAGGCTCAGTGAGAAGGCCGCGATGGGAAGTGCCAACTCGAGGTTGCCGTGCACTAAGGGCGGCCTTCGGGATCGAACCCCGTCGCAGCTGCCACCGGCATCGCACGGCGGCGGGACCCGCCATGCAGGGTCATTGGAAACTTCGAGAGGGACCATAAAAGGATGCCCTTTGGGGACAGCCCCACTTGCCTTACTCCCCGATCTTTCCGATAGAGTAGAGGTGAGTTCAATGTGCACAGAGGAGGCTTATCAAGATGAGAGTGCGCAGTGTTCCGGTTCTTGCGGCGATTCTTTTCGTTTTCGCGGGTGCCGGTCTTTTCGCCCAGTCGAGCGCGACGCCGGTCAGTCTCGGCGTCTTCGTCGGCGCCGCGTTTCCCCAGGGCAATACTTCGACCTTCCCCGATGCCGACGCGACCACGAGCTTCAACTGGGGCTTCTACGTCAACATCCCCCTCGCCCAGACCTTCGCGATCACTCCCTCGGCGGAACTCTACAAGCTGGGGCAGCAGAACGCCACGGATTTCGACATCGCCTTCAAATTCATAGTCCCCGTGAATAAATGGTCGTTCTACGCGGGCTTTTCGCCCGGCCTGACCGCGGGCAACGAAGTCATCGACCCGCATATCGGGCTTCTCGCGGGAGCGGGGATGAATCTCGTCAGCAACATAGACGCTTTCGCGCAGGTCAAATACGACTTCATCTTCGACGGCTCCGAAAACCTCAGGGCCCTGCACGTCAACGCGGGTTTGATTTTCAACTTCTAGCCGACACGCGAGTTCGGGGCCTCTATGTCGTCGCATCTTCGTTCTTCGCCTTTCCGGCGGTCCTCTTTTTCCTCTTCGAGAGCATCCGCTCGAGCCCGAAAAAGGCGAGGGGAAAGAGAATGCCTGCGGCGAGGCAGATCGCGGCGATGAGCGGCCCCGATACGCGCAGGAGCGGCCCCAGGGCCCTGTCTTCGAGCACCATGCGGGCGGCGGTATAGCTTATCGCCGCCGCCCCGACGTAGATCAGCCAACGCGCCCGATCTATCAGGACCGCGACGAAGCCCCCCGTGGCCATGAGGAGGGGCATGCTGATGACGAGTCCGGCGACCAGCAGCGCGACGCTCCCCTTCGCGGCTCCGGCCACGGCGAGGACATTGTCGAGACTCATGGTCAGATCCGCCGCCACTATATAGAAAATCGCCTGGCGGGGGCTTGCCGGTCCCTTCCTCGTATCGGTGGTTCCCCCGCCCGGCGTCTCGATCCTGAGAAGTCCGTAGGCTATCCACACGAGAAGAAGGCCCCCGAGCGCCGAGAGGAAGGGAAGGAGCAGGAGCATGGCGGCCGCGTAGGTGAGCAGGACGCGCAAAAGGATCGCGAGCGCTCCGCCGGCGACGATCACCCGAGTTCGCCGGCGCCTGGGCAGAGCCGCCGCGGCCATGCCGATGACGATCGCGTTGTCGCCGGACAGTGCAATATCGATGAGGGTGACGTTGAGAAAGCCGAGCGCGAAACCCGCATCGATCTGGGGAATCATCACCCGGAAGAATACCACGGATGTGCGTTTTCACAATCGCGGCCCGGGGAGCTGCGCCGCGCGGGAAGGCCGTCTAACGCAGCTTGCGAATCTCGTCCTGCACCATGGCGTCGCAGAGCTCGTTGTTCTCCACTCCCGCGTGTCCCTCGACCCAGAGGAACTCGGGCTTCACGCGAGCCGCGAGCGCGTCGAGCTCTTCCCAGAGCTCCCGGTTCTTCACGCTCTTCTTGTCCGCGGTGCGCCAGCCGTTGCGTTTCCAGTTGGCTATCCAGGCCGTGATGCCGTTCCTGACGTATTGCGAATCGGTGTAGAGGACGACCGAAGCGGACCCGTCCTGCGGGCGGCGAGCGACGAGCGAGAGGGCTTCGATGACCGCCCGGAGCTCCATGCGATTGTTGGTCGTCGCGGCCTCGCCGCCGGAGCCCCGGAGCGTTTCCTTCCCGTCCTCGCATACGAAGGCCCAGCCCCCCGGGCCCGGATTTCCGGAGCATCCTCCGTCGGTGTAGATCACGATTCGTTCCATGCGCCTCAGTATGCCGAGCTCTCTCCCCGACCGTCAACGCGGTCCTCGCCGTCAATGCACGATCGTCGTGAGCGCGGGCACATAGGTCACCACGAGCAGAACCCCGATCTGGACGAGAAGGTAGGGCCACACTTCCTTGACCACCTCGGCGATGGGTTTTCGGAAGGCGTAGCTGGCGAGGAAAATGTTCATGCCGATGGTCGGCGTCAGGAAACCGATGCAGAGATTCATGATGAAAATGACGCCGAAGTGGACCGGGGCGATACCGAAGGCCGCCCCCAGGGGAATGACGAAGGGCGAGACTACGAGAATCGCGGAGAAGATATCCATGAGACAGCCGACGAGAAACAGGAAGAGATTGAGGGCGAGAAGGAACACGATGGGGCTGGAGACCCGCGCCTGGATCCAGGAGGTGAATGCCGCGGGCACATTGGCGTCGATTATGTAATAGGAAAGACCGCGCGCGGCGGCGATGACGATGAGCGTGCCGCCGATGACCGGGAGCGAACGGCGCAAGACGCCGAAAAGTCCCCGAAGATCGAGTTCTCGCTTGACGAGAGACTCCACGACGGCGATATACAGGACGCAGAAGGCCCCGATCTCGCGCAGACTGGCGAAGCCGGTGAAAAACAGGACAGTCGCGATGACCGGCACCAGGAGTTCGAGGGCGGCCGGTTTCAGGGCGCCGAAAGCCGAACCGGGATGGAAGCTTCTGCGTTCGGAGGCCGGGCGGCGGGGGGCGGCGATGATCCCCGCCGCGGCCATCGCCGCCACGAGCATGGCTCCCGGGAGGAGTGCGCCGCGAAAGAGAGCCGTGACGTCGAAGGTGGAGGCGTCGCCGTACATGAATTGCGCGTTGATGCCGTAGACGATGACGGCCGCGCTGGGCGGCAGCAGCAGGCCGATGTCGCCGCTCGCCGTGACCAGTCCGCGGGCGGCGCCCTCTCGGAAGCCCCCCGATTTTGACAGGACGCCCACGAGCAGGCCGCCGAGGGCCAGGATAGTGACGCCGTTCACCCCGGTGAAGGTGCTGAAGAAGGCGCAGGCGAGGACGGTGACGATCGCCTCGCCTCCGCGTATCCAACCGAAGAACTCGCGGAAGACGTCCACCATGCGCTGGCCCGCTCCCGAGTCTGCCAGAAGCAGACCCGCGATGCCGAACAGGGGGAGGGCGGAGATGGAGCTTCCGCGGAGAAGATTGTAGGCCTCGCTCGATCCCAGCTCGATATAGGAGCCCGATCCCACGAAGAGAATGACGGCTATGCCTCCGAGGATGGTGAAGATGGGGGCCCCGAAAAGCGCGGCGACGAGGAGAACGAGAGCGAAGGGCAGAGCCGCCGCATGCACGACCGTTTGAACCAGCGTCGCGAGGCTTTCGAGGAAGGAGGGAGTCGAACCGAGCAGGGAGGGAGCGAGGTTGCGAATCGACGAGACGGCCAGAAGGCTGCCGAGCACGAGCCCGAACACGGCGGCGAGGACGGCGCCGCCCCGCCGCGCCGAAGGTTTCCCGCCGCCGCCCGCGGCGCCCGGAGAGGGGTCGTCCGCGGCTCTCCCCGCGCGGTACACGGTGAAGGCGGCCATGAGAATGAAACCCAGCGGCATGGAGCCCGAGAGCACGCGCGTCGGAATGATCCACACCCTGTCGCTCGCGGCGAAGCCCGTGAAGGAAAACGAGAGAGCCGCCCAGAAAAGGCTGGTCTGGACGGTGACGGCGACCGCCTGCGCCCCCGATCCCATGACCCGCCTCCAGCCCCTCTCCGCGGCGCGGCCCAGCGCCAGATGCCTCCTGTCGAGGGAAGCGAGAGACGCCGCGAGAAAGGCGAGGACGAGCACCGCATGGTCGACGATCGGCCCTTCCACGAGAATGCCGTGGAAGAATAGCCGGGACATCACGAGATCGATGAGAGGCAATAGGACGATGACGACGATCGAGGCGACGGCGAGGATCTCGACGGGAAGTCTGGCCCGGGCCTCGGACCGTCCGGAACTCACTTGCCGCCTCGCACCTGCGCGAGGGCGGCGTTGATAGTGCCCAGAATGTCGGGAGAGAACATGGACGCGATCCCGGAGGCGCGCTGCCGAAGGAAGTCGTCCCAGCGTCTGTCCGAATCGGCGGGGACGGCGGGCATGACCATGCCGTCGCCGAGCAAAGCGGCGATCGCCTGGTTTTCGAGCGTGGTGCTGTCGGCCGCCATCTGGGCGGCGACCGCCTGCGCGTCGTCCTGGAGCTTGGACCTAAGGTCGGCGGGTATCCTGTCCCAGCTCGACCGGTTGAATACTATCGCCCCGATGAAGGGCGAAACGCGGAACGAGCTCATGTAGGAGACCTTGCCCTTGAACTGGGACCAGAGACTCGCCGTAAAGACCGGGCTCAGGTAGAAAGCGTCCACCGCGTTGGAGTTGAGCTGAAGCAGAAGAGCGGACATGTCCCCGTTGACAGTGCGGACGCCCGCGCTTTCGAAGAGTCTCGTGACCTGCGCGTCTTCGGGGTTGACGGACATGCGCAAGCCGACGAGATCCTCGGGATAGACGATGGGCCGCTTCGAGAAGAATCGCACCCAGCCGCCCTTAGCGATGGCGAGCACGACATAGCGGTCGCCGATTTTCTGCTTGATGAGAGGAATGATCGCATCCAGGACGGCGTCGAATTCCTTGTCGGTCCGGATGAGCGTCGGCATGGATATGGCGAGCGAATCGGGGTAGAGTTGGGCGATCCCGAAGGTGGTCAGCAGGGCTCCGTCGATGCCGAAGCGCATTTTCTGGATCACGTCGGATTCGTCGGAGACGCGGACGCTTTGCGGGAACACGATCCGCACGGTGCCGCCGGAAATACGGTCGAAATCCGCGGCGATGCGCATGAGACCGAGCTCCCAGGGGCTGTTGGCCGGCACATAGGCGGCCATGCGCAGAGTGATCGTCTGAGCCGCGACCGGGAGGGCCGCGGCTAAGGACGCCAGTATAAGCGCAAGCAGGACGGATTTTCTCGATGGGGTCATCTGCTCATTCTCCCTTGGTTATGCTGAAGTACTTGTCTGCGTCGGCGAGAAGTCGCCGGGCGCGATCCTGAGCGATCACATTGGCGAGCCGCGAATCGGGGTCGGCGTCGAGATTGACCGCGAGCGCCTTTTCGAGCGCGGCCGTATAGCCGTCATAGTCGTCGTCGGGAATGCATATGGAGGTGGCCCGCGACACGAAAAGCGAGGCCGAGAGGCCCTTCGAATAGGTCAGCGCCTTGGCATAGGCCTCCTCGGCCTTGGCCCGACTGCCGCCGAGATAGTCCGGGAGCGAAGCGTAATACGGGAAGTAGAGAGCGTAGACGGCGCCATTGTCCCATCCCGGTTCGAGGGCGGCCGCGCGCGACAGCAGCGCGGGCACGGCGCCGAGTCGGCCTGCGCTGACGAAATCGAGCGGATTGAGCCCATAGGCCGCCAGGATCGAGGCGGCCGACCAGTACAGGAGGGGAACATCCCCGACGCCGAAGCGCGCCGCCGCCGCCGCTTCCTTGGGTCCCCCGACGGCCGCGAGAAATCCCGGAGATCTGCGCTCGAGCGCGGGCGAAAGGAGGCGGAATGCGCGGCGGTAGAGCGCTCCCGCGCGACGTACGGCCTCCTCGTGCGCCTGATACTGCTCGTCGGGCAGAAGCGAGGCGGGACCCTCGATGAAGGCGCTCGCATAGAGTACATAGAGCGACGCCGTGGCGACTATCTTGTCCCGGTTGTCCGGATCGGCCGCCAAGAGCATCTCGCTCACCTTGATGAAGGATGGGAGGGCGTCGGCGGCGAGCTGCGGATCCTCTTCGCGCAGGAAAACCTGCTGCGAGTAGGATGCCGCCTTGAGGATGGCGCATGACGAAGGAAGACCCAGGCCCAGGACGATCGCTACGAAGGGGATGGCCAATCGCGGCAACTTCGAGGATGCACACATAGACAATTAGTATGACAGACCCGGGCCTTTGTCGCAACCGTTTGCCGTGGGGCGCAACGCGGGTCCTTGTCGCTGCCGTCCCTGCGCGGTTACACTCCCTTTCGCCGTGTTCAAGCAGTTCAGAAGCCTATTCCCCTACCTGAAGTCATATCGTCCGAGCTACCTCGCGGGCATGTTCTGCCTCGTGGTCGTCGACGGATCTCAGCTCATCGTGCCGCAGATTCTGAAACGAACCGTCGATCTGGTTTCTTCGGGCGGCTTCGCCATGGGGGAAGTCCTCAGGCTGGTCATGGCGCTTCTTCTGGCCGCAGCCTGCATCTCGGCGGGCCGCTTCCTCTGGCGCTTCTTCATCCACGGCTCCTCGCGGCGCATCGAAACCAGTCTGCGCGACGCGCTTTTCTCGCGGCTCATGGACCTTTCGGGAGGATTCTTCCAGCGGCATAAGATAGGCGATCTCATGGCGAGGGCGACCAACGACATGACCGCGATCCGGCAGGCCACGGGCATGGGCTTCGTCACGTTTTTTGATGGGCTCTTCATGTCGGCGGGGATACTCGTCGTCATGTTCCTCAGCGCTCCCGCGACCTCCTTGTATACGGTGATCCCCCTGCCTCTCGTCACCCTGCTGATCGTGCTCTTCGGCGGCATGGTGGGCACGCGGTTCAAGCGCGTGCAGGAGATCTATTCCCGCCTTTCGGACATAGCGCAGGAATCCCTGGCGGGCATCAGGGTTCTCAAGTCTTTCGTCAAGGAAGACGACTTCGCCCGCCGGTTCTCGCGCGAGAACGACGGATACCGCGAAGCTTCTCTTTCGCTCGTCAGAGTCTTCGGCTTTTTCTTCCCCTTCATTTCCTTCCTTTCCGGCCTGACGACGGTCATACTCCTCCTCGCCGGAGGACGGGCCGTGCTCGAAAATCGGCTCTCGGCCGGCGATATAGTGGCCATGCTGGCCTATCTCGAAATGCTGATCTGGCCCATGATGGGAGCCGGCTTTACGGTCAATACCCTCCAGCGGGGCGCCGCGAGCCTCGCCCGGGTCAACGAAATACTGGAAGCGCGGCCCGAAATCGCGACCTTGCCCGGAGCCTCGCCGGGGCCGGTCCGCGGGCGACTCGAGCTGCGCGAGCTTTCCTTCTTGTTCGAAGGGGCGGGGAAGCCGGTGCTCGCGGGGATCTCCCTGATCGTGCCCGAGGGTTCGACCCTCGGCATACTGGGGCGCGTGGGTTCCGGCAAATCCACCCTCCTGCGCCTCCTGCCCAGGCTCGTGGACCCGCCCCCGGGCGCCGTGCTCATCGGCGGCCAAGACGTGCGGGAATACGACCTGGGCGCCCTGCGGGCGGCCTTCGGCTTCGTGCCCCAGGACTCCTTCCTTTTTTCGGATACGGTCGCCCGCAACCTCCGTTTCGGCGCGAGCGATCTGAGCGAGGAGCGGTTCAGGCGAGTGGCCTCCATAGCCGCGCTCGACCGCGACGTGGAGTCGTTCCCCGCCGGCTGGGACACCCTCGTGGGCGAGCGGGGGCTGACCCTCTCGGGAGGGCAGAAGCAGCGCGTCGCGCTGGCCCGCGCCCTCGCGGTCGATCCCGAGATTCTCGTGCTGGACGACGCCCTCTCGGCCGTGGACGCCGAGACCGAGGAAAAAATACTGGCCTCCCTCCTCGACGAACGGGGAGGAAGGACCAATCTGATCGTGTCCCACCGCGTTTCCACGCTCAGGCACGCCGACCTCATCGTCGTGCTCGAAAAGGGTAGGATCGCGCAGCGCGGCAGCCATGAAGAGCTCCTCGCCGATCCCGAAGGGTTCTATGCCGAGATCGCCCGTCTTCAGGAACTCGAGGCGGGACTCCGGGCCGGTCCCGCCGGCTCCCCGGGGGATAGCTGACCGTGGCCGACTACTTCGAGACCGATGAAGTCACGCGGGACTTCGATTCGCGCATCGCGAGGCGCATTCTCGGCTATCTGAGACCCTACAGGCTCGCGGCGGCGATCGTTCTTCTCACCCTCGTCGTCGGCACCGCGGGCGAGCTCGTCCTGCCCGTGATAGTGCGGCGCGTCGTGGACCGCGCCCTGATGCCCAGCTGGTACGCCCTCGATCCGAGCTCGGCCGCCACGCCTTCGGGACGGGAGCTTCTCGGGGGCGCCGCCTACCGCGAGCTCGCCGGAAAACTCTATCTGCCCTCCGATCGTCTTTCCGTCATCACGGGGGCGGAACGCCGGGATCTGGAAAAGGCGGGACTCCTCGATACGACACCCCGCTATCTCTTCGCCCTGGACCCTTCCGATCCGGTTCAGGCCGCGACCCTGCAGGCCGAGGCCTCCGACCTGGTCCAGGGCGGCGGCTACGGCTCCGTCCCCGTGGCTCGCCTGCGCGCCATGGGGCCCGGGGCGGCGCTTTCGCTCCGGCATCGCGATACGGTCTATCTCGAGTCGAACGCGGCCTTCCTCGTCGCGGCTCTCTTCGTTGTGCTCCTCGCCGCCTTCGTGCAGACCTTCGCGGCGAACCTCGTCGGGCAGCGGATAATGAAGGACCTACGAATGGAGCTGTTCGGACGGATCACGACGCGATCCCTGGCCTTCCTTTCGCGGCAGCCCGTCGGGCGGCTCGTCACGCGCATGACCAGCGACGTCGAGACCATCAATCAGTTCTTCACGGACGTGGTGGCGGCTTTTCTCAAGGATGCGTCGGTCATGGCGGGCGTGCTCGTCGTCCTCCTCGTCCTCGACCCGCGGCTCGGCGCCATCGCCCTCGCCACCCTCCCTCCCGTCGTCCTCGTCGCCGCCAAGTCGCGCACGAGCGCCCGCGACGCATTCCGGAGACAGCGGCGCTGGCTCGCGCGCGTCAATGCCTTCATCTCCGAGCGGCTGTCCGGCATGGCAGTCGTCAATCTTTTCGTCCGCGAAGAAGCCTCCCGCCGCGAGTTCGAGGGCTATGACCGCGAGTTCATGAAGGCCAATCTCGGCGAAGTGTACGTCTACGCGACCTTCAGGCCGCTCGTGGATTTCTGCGCGAGCCTGACCACCGCGGTAGTCATCTACTTCGGCGCATCGCTCGTCGGCGTGCGGCTCCTGAGCCTGGGCACCATGATCGCCTTCGTCAACCTCGTGCGCATGTTCTATTCGCCCGTCATGGACATCTCGGAAAAGTACACGCTCCTGCAGAGCGCGATGGCCGGAGGCGAACGCGTGTTCGGACTTCTCGACGAGACCGACGAGCGCTCGGACGCTCCGGGAGCCGACAAAAAGCTCGATCTGCGGGGGCATATCGAGTTCGACCGTGTCTGGTTCGCGTACAAGGGCGAAGAGTGGGTCCTGCGCGATCTCTCCTTCACCGTCTCGCCGGGCGAATCGGTGGCGATCGTGGGCTACACGGGAGCCGGCAAGACGACGATCGCCAACCTTCTCACTCGGCTGTGGGAGGTGCAGCGCGGCGGGATACGCGTCGACGGACGCGGTATTTCGGAGCTTCCGCTCGGAGGCCTGAGGCGGGCCATCCAACCGGTGCTGCAGGATGTCTTTCTCTTCTCGGGAACCATCGAGGAGAATATCCGTCTCGGAACCGAGGTGAGCGAGGAGCGGATGCGCCTCGCCGCCAGGGCCGTCCACGCCGACGAGTTCATCGAGCGCATGGAGGCGGGCTACGCCTCGAAGCTCTCCGAAGGGGCGACGAACATATCCCAGGGGCAGAGGCAGCTCATATCCTTCGCGCGCGTGCTGGCGCACGATCCGGCCATCGTCATTCTCGACGAGGCGACCAGCTCGGTGGACACGGAAACCGAAAGGATGATCCAGGCCGGCCTCGATGCCCTTCTCGCCGGCCGCACGAGCGTCGTGATCGCGCATCGCCTTTCGACCATACGGAACGCCAGCCGCATACTCGTGCTTGCGGGAGGGCACATCGTCGAGGAAGGCGCGCACGACGAGCTCGTCGCCCGCCGGGGACTGTATTGGAACCTGTACCGGCTCCAGTACGGCGGCGGGGCGGAAGACGACTGAACGCCTCCGCTCTACTCGAGGAAAGAAGCCTGGGCGCGAAGGAGATCGTGCAGGGTGATGATCCCCGTGACCGCGCCGGTCTTCGGGTCGGCCAGGACGATCACCCCCGCCGGCGACTCGAGGAACCGATCGCCCACCTCGTGCACGGTCTGGTCGGGAGAGCAGATAGCGACATGCTGCAGCTTCGGCGCGCGCTTTTCCGCCAGAGCGGCGCGCAGCTCGTCGCGCATCGCGACGCCTTCGATTTTCCCTTCGATGCGCACGGGGAAGCAGTTGAAAGGGTGTTTGTCCAGAACGGCTCGAATCTGGGTCGCATCGAGACCTGTGAGCATGGCGGGATGGGGATTGGCTATCGCCCCGACTTCCAGGCTCTGCCAGCTCTGCAGATCGAGCGGAGGGTGAATCCTGTGCAGTTCGTTCCCGTCCTGGATCAGAAGCTCATCGTAGAAATTGAGGGAGCCGGCGAGCCTTGCGACGAGCACACTTATCAGCATGCCGATGAGGAGCCCCGGCACCATCGAAAATTGGTGGGTCATCTCGAACACGATGAGCAGCGAGGAGAGCGGAGCGCGGACGACGGTGCCGAGGCAGGCGCTCATGCCCACCGCGGAGAGGACGATCCTATCCGAGGGAGTCAGGGGGAGCCAGAGACCCACGAGGCCTCCGATGAAATAACCCGTGAGGCCGCCTATGAAGAGGAGGGGAGAGAAAATGCCGCCGCAGCCGCCGAAGGCGTAGGAGACGATGGTCGCGGCGAGCTTGGCCGCGATCATGATGCCCGCTATCCACCAGATGAAGTTGTTGTGCAGTAGGCTGGAGAGATCCTGGTAACCGAGACCGAAGATACCGATCTTGCCGGTGCCGAGGAAGATGGTCACGCCGATCACCCAGGTCGCGAAACCGCCGACCACGGGAAGGATCCAGACGGGGAGCCTGTGTTGCTTCTTGAGCCTGCCCCGTATGTAGATGATCGACCGATGGAACACGAGACCGAAAATGGAAGCCGCAAGCGCGACGAAGGGGACGATGAAATAGTGCAGCCAGGACACCTGGTCGATCGCCGGAAGGGAGAAGGCGGGCTGGTGACCCACGAGCGCGTAGACCGTGAAGGCGCCCAGGACCGACGAGATGACGACGCGTCCGATATTGCGGCTGCTCATGTCGCCCATGATCTCTTCGAGCACGAAGGTGATGGACGCCAGGGGCGTGTTGAAGGCCGCGGCGAGGCTGGCCGATGCGCCCACCACCACCGGGCCGCGGCGCTGCCGCTTGGAACTGCCCATGAAGCCGGACAACCAGGACGAAAGCGCACCCCCGATCTGCACGGTGGGGCCCTCGCGTCCCAGGCTCGTGCCTCCTCCGATGCTCAGAATGCCCGCGACGAATTTGACGACGGCGATTCGAATGGGTATATATCCCAGATCCTTCCAATAGGCGGCCTTTACCTGCGGTATGCCCGAGCCCGCCGCCTCGGGGCCGAAGGCGTGGAGAAGCGCTCCCACCGCGGCCGAGGTCGAAATTATCGTCAAAAAGCTGGCGATGACGAAAAACAGTTTGGAATGCGTCGCGAAAGCGGTGAAGGTCACCTTGAACAGAAGATTGGTGAGGATGAGAAAGGCCACCGAGGAGAGGGCGGCCGCAAGGCTGGTAACCCCCGTTTGGACGATGGCGGCAGTGTTGTCGGATAGGCCTCGCCCGAGCGAAGCCAGGGATTGTGCATAGTCTCTCTTGTGCATGTGTCCTTCTGTGATTCGGGTATAAGGCAGCTCTTTCGGACGAATACTACGTCGTCTCGAAAGACTTGTTCAATATCCACTCCACAGCCAGGCCAGGGCCGCGGCCGCGAAGCCCAGCGGAATCGCGAGATCGAGAAAGCGCAGCGGGCGCCGGGCGATGCTGCGGCCGGGATTGTAGGACCGGGCCTCCAGAGCCGTCGCGCTGCGCAGGGCCGAACACAGGGCGGCGGCGACGAAGGACTCGAGAACGAAGAGCGCGGATAGGGTCGATGCCTTCATTCCCCGGTTTCGCCGGGCGCCCAGGGCGCGCGCGAATGCGGCTTCGCGGGAACGTCCGTAGGCGTCGATGCATCGTGGAATGAAGCCCAGCGTCAGGCTGAGATAGAATCCGGGATCGCGGCCGGAAAGACCCGGCAGCCTGCGCGCACAGCGGGTGATCGCGTCCGCGAGCTCCACGATCGAGGTGGAGCGGAAGAAGGTCTCCGCGAAAAGGAAGACGAGCGCCAGCCTCGCCATATAGACGGAGGCCGGGAGAAACTCTCCGAAATGGAACAGCGTCGGAGAGTCCGGCTGGACGACGCGCATGAAGGCGACGAAGAGATAGAGGGGAAACAGGAAGCGGGCATTGCGCAGGAGCTCGCCCGGCTTGGCGCGGACAAGCGCGAGAAGGGCCAGGGCGAGGACGAAAAGGATGGACAAAAGCCCCGGCCCCAGGGCCAGCGTCGCCCAGGATACGATGAGGAGCACGACGAGCTTGGAGAGCGGATGCAGACGGTGGAGAAAGCCGTCGCCCCATTCGAAACGGAAAACCTCTAACCCAGCCACGTCAATTCCTCGAGCCGTTCTCCGTGACGATAGGGGTTCATGAGCCCCAGGCCTTCGAAGCGGGAAGGCTCGAGGCCCGAGGGCGCGCCGTCGTACACGACGCGCCCGCCGTCCATGACCGCGAGCCGCGTCGCGTGCGCCATGCACTTTTCCAGCTCGTGGGTCAGCACGAGGAGGCTGTGCCCCGCTGAGACGAGCCGAAGCATGACGGAGAGGACCTGACGAACGGCATCGAAGTCGAGATTCGCGAAGGGCTCGTCGAGGACTATGCACTCGGGTCGCATCGCGACGATGCCCGCTATCGCCAGACGGCGCCGCTCCCCTCCCGAGAGCGAGTCGGGTCTGCGGCCTTCCATTCCCCCGAGACCCACGAAGTCGAGGGCCTCGCGGGCGAGACCGGAGACCCGATCCATGTCGAGGCCGAGATTGGCGGGCCCGAAGCTCGCGTCCTCGAGAAGAGTCTGGCCGACGATCTGAGCCTCGGAATCCTGAAACACCAGGCCGATCCCCCGGCGGGCCGCCGCGAGGTCGGCCGCGACGGGCGTGCCGCGATAGAGCACGCGGCCCCGGCTGGGCCGCGCGAGACCTATGAAATGCCGCACCAGCAGAGACTTGCCCGAGCCGTTGCGCCCCGCGAGGAGGAGAACCTCGCCCTCGCCGACCGCGAGGTTCACATCCTGGAGCCCCCAGCTCCCGTCGCGGAAACGATGACCGAGCGCTTCGACCTCGATGAGCTCAGCCATCATCCTCGCCCGAGAGGTCCGTCACGAGATCGGAGAGACGCCGGCCGATGAGGGCCGCCGCCGCTATCTTGATCGCGTCTCCGGGAAGGAAGGGCAGGAGCCCGAGCAGCGCAGCCCTGCCCCAGCTCGCGTGGAGAACGTGTCTGAGCCAGGCCATGCCGCAGGCGTAGACGACGAGAGCGGCGAGGCACAGGGCGAGCACGTCCTTCCATCGACGGCGGCGGCCCCACCGCGCGATCAGGGCGGCGATCAAAGCGGCGAAGGGGTAGGCGACGAGGTAGCCTCCGGTAGGACCGACCAGGCGGCTCAAGCCGCCGGAACCTCCGGAAAAAACCGGAAGGCCGATCGCTCCGAGGGCGAGATAGACGAGCGCGGCCGTGAAAGCCCAGGTCGGTTCGAGCACCAAGGCCGCCAGGAAAACGAAGAAGTTCTGAAGGACGATGGGCACGGGCGAAAACGGCAGCGGAACGGCTATGTAGGCTCCGGCCGACATGAGAGCGGCGAATAGACAGGCCAGAACGGGCTCGGCGATGCGTCGGGATGTCTGCACGCGCCGGATGGTAGCGGATGAGAGGGAGAGGGTCAACCGCCGCGTCGGCCCTGCGACCCGAGCGCTGCCGAAGGCGAATCGAGTTCAGCTCCTCGTGAAGACGAAGGTCTTGGGCGGAAATCCGCCCGAGCCGGTAAGCGTGTTGCCGTCCGATGAGAGCGACATGGGCATGGGAAGCCCTTCGCCTCCCCGAACTATCGTCGTAAACACATAGTCCGGACCGCCGGTGCTCGTGATGCTTCCGGCGCCGGCGAGCGTCGTCGGCGCGTCCCCGACGACTACCGACATCGTGTAGGTGAAGGCTGTACCGCTGGTCACGACGATGGTTTCGCTGATTCCGCTCGGAGGCGCATTGTCTACGGCGGAGAGCACCCATGTGCCGATGATCGGAGCCGCCGCGGCGTTTTGGGCGACCGTCGGGGGGATGAAGAGAAGCGCGACGGCGAAAATAAGGGCCGAATATTTCATCGTATCTTCTTGGCGGCGGAGCGGGACTTCAACGCCGGGTCTCCGCCGGCTCCTACATTTTCGATTGTATCGGCATGGGGAAAACAGTCAAGAGGAGGTCGCGCATAGCCGCGAATCGCCTCCGCCGACTCGGCGAATGCCTCCGCGGCAGCTTGCCACGATCGCGAATAGGATCGATAATTGTCCGGGAAAGCCATGTGCCGCATTCGATCGGAGGGCTTCGTGAAGTTTTTTCGAAATTCCATATGCGTTCTCGGCCTGCTGCTGGGAATGACTGTTTTCTGTTCGCCCCTGCTGGCCGATCCTCCTTCCCGGGTCGGCAGATTGAACTTCATGGACGGCTCGGTATCGTTCAGGTCCGGAAGCCTCGACGAATGGTCGGCCGCCGCGCTCAATTACCCCATGACCACGGGCGACGGACTCTGGACGAGCCAGAACTCCAGGGCCGAGGTCCATATCGGCTCTTCGGCGATCCGTCTCGCCGCCGGCACCGACATCTCCTTTCTCAATCTCGACGATCAGACCGTGCAGATTCAGCTGCCCGGCGGGTCCCTGGATGTCCGCCTCCGCCATCTGACGCAGGGCAATGTCTTCGAGATCGATACGCCTAACGCCAGCGTTTCTCTGGTCGTCCCGGGCACGTACCGCGTCGATGTAGAGGACAACGGGGACGCCCGCGCCACCGTGCGCGTGGGCCAGGCCGAAGTGACCGTCGGCAACCAGGCCTTCGCCGTGGCTACGGGGCAATCCGCCACCGTGCCCCAAGCCAACCCTGCCGGCTACTGGATCCAGGCTGCGGGACCCTTGGACGATTGGGACGCATGGTGCGGCGCCCGCGACCAAATCGAGGACACGATCGCTTCGACGAAGTATGTCCCCGCCGATGTCGTCGGCGTCGAAGACCTGGACCGCTACGGAACCTGGACGACGACCGCCGACTACGGGCCGATGTGGCAGCCGAACGACGTGGCCTCGGACTGGGCTCCGTACAGCAACGGGTACTGGGCATGGGTGGAGCCCTGGGGCTGGACCTGGATCGACTATTCCCCCTGGGGCTTCGCTCCGTTCCACTACGGCCGATGGGTTCACGCCGGCGACCACTGGGGCTGGATTCCGGGAAAGGCCGTACCGAAGATGCGTCCCGTATACGCTCCCGCCCTGGTCATCTTCATGGGCGGGGACAGGTGGAAGCCCACCCCGGGCGCCGGCGGGGGAGTGGGCTGGTTCCCCCTGGGTCCCCGCGAGGCCTATGTTCCGCCCTATCAAGTCAGCAAGACATATCTCCACGACCTCAATATAGCCGCCGTGCCGAATTACGACGACAGCGTCGCCAATCGCCCCCGACACACCTATCTCAACAGGAATGTTCCGGGAGCCGTGAGGGAGATTCCAAGCCAATCCTTCGGGAAAGCTCAATCCGGGCCGATCAAAACATTCTCGCCGCCGGCGCGCGACATCGCCCGAGCCCCGATCATGGGCACGACGGCCGAGATCGTGCCGCAGCGGGAGAGCATCACGGCCCGTCCGATGCCGCCCCAGGGCTCGGTATCCCGCCCCCCCGACCGAATGACGTCCAGATCGGTCGTCGCCCGAACGGCGCCCCCCCCCGCGCCGCTGCCCTTCGATGCTCGCCAGAAGGCTCTCGCCGCGAACAAGGGCAGGCCGCTCGATCAGTCGACCCTGAGGACCATCTCCAAGGCCGCCCCGACCCAACGGACCTTTACGGTGCGGGTCGCGAACGCGAAGAACATCAAGCAAGTCAAGCCGCCCGTCGCGAATCCGAAGGACGTCAAGACGGATAAACCGCCCCTGCTCCAGCAGCAGCCATCGCATTGAGGTGGATCGTCAGTCCTTCCGGAAGTGGCAGCCGAGCGAGCGCTCGTCGTGCATCGCGGCGGCCACCACTATCTGGGCGGTGACGACCCCGTTGCGCAGCTCGATGATGTCGCGATCGAGGGCCGCCTCCCTGTAGAACTGCGTGATCCGGTGCGCGTGATAGTTGAGGTCGGCATTCGCCCTCTCCAGCCCCTTGCGCGTGCGGATTATGCCTGCGTGATTCCACATAGTCATCTTGATCGTGTTCCAGTCCTGATAGATGAGCGTGGGCTCGAAGCGTTCGGCCGCGGCGGGGCTCTTCCAGTCGGGGATGTCCCCGAAGCGCGAGCGCTCGATGGGCGATCTCCCTCCGGCGATACGGAGGGCGGCGCGCCTGCCCCAGAGCAGCCCCTCGAGCAGGGAGGTCGAGGCGAGGCGGTTGGCGCCGTGCAGTCCGGTGCAGGAGACCTCGCCGACGGCGTAGAGGCGCTCGATCGAGCTCCGGCCGTTTTCGTCGACCTTGATCCCTCCGCAGAAGTAGTGGGCCGCGGGCACGACGGGTATGGGCTCGCGCGTTATGTCGATGCCGCCGGAGAGACAGATTTCGTAGATCCGCGGAAAGCGCTCGCGGATGGGTATGCGCCCGGTATAATACCCCGCCAGGTCCAGGAGCATGTATTCCGAGCCCTGCTCGGCCATCTCCTCGTAGATTGCGCGGGTGACCACGTCGCGCGGCGCGAGCTCCTCCTGTTCCGAGTAGCGCCGCATGAATCGCCGGCCCTTCTTGTCGACCAGTTTGGCGCCCTCGCCGCGCAGCGACTCCGAAATCAGAAAGCGCCTGATGTCCTTGTGATAGAGGGCGGTGGGATGGAACTGCACGAATTCCGCGTTGATGATGTCGGCTCCCGCCCTGAAGGCCATCGAGACGCCGTCGCCGGTGGCGCAGGCGGGATTGGTCGTGAATTGATAGATGTTCCCGATCCCGCCCGTGGCCAGGATCACCGCATCGGCGAAGAAGGCTTCCACTTCGCCCTTCCGGTTGTCCAGGACATAGACACCCATCACCTCCCGCTTTTCATACAGATCCTGAGGATTCGTGGAGTGGTGGTTGTTGGTGATGAGGTCGACGGCCGTATGGGCGGTGAAGACGGGAAGGTCGATGCTACGGCAGTAGGCTATGAGCGCCTCGGCGATCGCCTCGCCGGTATGGTCCTCGTAATGGAGTATCCTGCGGGCCGAGTGCGCGGCCTCCTCGGTGTAATCGAGCCTGCCCGACTCGTCGCGGCTGAACTGCACGCCGATCTTGTCGATCAGGAAATCGAACACGAGTCCGGGACCTTCCTCCGCGAGGAGCCTGGAGGCGCGCCGGTTGTTGAGTCGGCAGCCGGCCGCCAGCACGTCCTCCTCCAGCTTGTCCGCGGAGTCGCCCTCCCGCCGGGCGATGATGCCGCCCTGGGCGTAGTTCGTGTTGGACTCGTCCATCCTCTCCGACTTGCCGAGCACGGCCACATCCAGGCCCGCCTCCCGGCAATGTATCGCCGCCGAGAGACCGGCGATGCCCGTCCCGACGACGATGACGTCGAAGGTCCTCCTCATGTTCCCGCCTCGACTATGTCCAGCATGGCGCGCAGGGCGGCCGAGGCCCGGCTCCGATGCCGCTCGGCCACCTCCACCCGGAAGAGAAGGGGCGAGCCCCGCTCCCGGAACGCCTTTATGGAAGCGAGGGAGGAGTGCAGGTTTTCCAGCCGTATTCGGCTCATGTTGAAGCAGGTGGAGACGCGGAGGTGCATCACCTCCCGGTCCGGAAATTCGGCGGCCATGCGGCTCACGAAACTGGCCTCCGTGCCTACGGCCCATCGCATCCCTTCGGGAGATTCTTTTATAGCCTTATAGATCGCCTCGGTCGAGCCGGAGGCGTCGGCCGCGGCGACGACGGCCCTGTCGCATTCGGGATGGACGATGACGCGCACGCCCGGATGGCGCGACCTCGCGGCGAGGACGTCGCCCGGGGTGAAGCTCTTGTGGACGTGGCACCATCCGTCCCAGAGGAACAGCCGCCCCAGGGCCGGGTCGCCGTCCCCCTCCGGCCTGCCTCCCTTTCTCACCGTGAAGACTTGGTCGTCGGGAATGCCCATCGCGGCCGCGGTATTCCTGCCGAGATTGTAATCGGGGAGGAAGAATACCGCATTCCCGCGGGAAAGGTAGTGGGCGACGATCTTCCCAGCGTTGCTCGAGGTGCAGACCGAACCGCCGCAGGCTCCGGTGAAGCTCTTCACGTCCGCGTAGGAGTTCATGTAGCTCACGGGCAGGACGCTCAGGCGGCAGGCCGCCGCGACTCTGCCGAGGGCCGCCTCGGCCTCGCGGGCGTCGATCATATCCGCCATCGGGCAGGCCGCGGCCGCGTCGGGGATGAGCACCTTCTGTCCCTCGCGCGAGAGGATCGCGGCGCTCTCCGCCATGAAGCGCACGCCGGAGAGGACGATGAACTCCGCCTGCGTGCGGCCGGCTTCCCGGGCGAGCATGAACGAATCGCCCACGAAATCGGCCAGGGCCGTTATCTCGGGCCTTTGGTAATGGTGCGCGGCGATCACGACCGAAGGGCCGAGCTCCTCGCGCAGCATCCTGGTTTCGTCGGCGAGCCGCGCCGCATCTGACGTTTCGCTCATTCGCTTCGCTCCCGCTTCAGTGAGAAATCGAAGGCCTTGACCGTGTGGGTCAGCTCGCCGACCGAGACGTAATCCACGCCGACGTCCCGGAGCGCGGCCAGCCGCTCCAGGGACACGTTGCCGGATGCCTCGGTCTCGACTCTTCCCGCGACCAGCTCGACCGCGCGCCGCATGGTCCCGTCGTCCATATTGTCCAGCATGATGCGATCTATCCCCGCGGACAGCGCCTCTCGGACCTCGCTCAGATTTCTCGTCTCCACCTCGATCCGGAAGCGCTTTCCCCATTTGGAGCGCGCGAGTTCGACCGCCCGAGCGATGCTTCCCGCGGCGTCGATGTGGTTGTCCTTGATCAGGATCATGTCGTGGAGGCCCATGCGGTGATTGCCGCCGCCGCCGCAGGAGACGGCGTATTTCTGGAGCGCCCGGAGCCCGGGGAGGGTCTTCCGCGTGTCGAGTATGGCGGGCTTTCCCTTGGTCGCCGCGACGAATAGACCCGCCTTGGTCGCGATGCCCGAGAGATGGGAGAGCAGATTCAGGGCAGTCCTCTCTCCCGCCAGCACGGATCGCAGGTCCGCGCGGACCCGGGCGACGACCTCGCCGCGCTTCAGGATGTCGCCGTCCTTGAAATAGGCCTCGAGCTCGGCCTTCCCGTCGAGCAGCTCGAAGACATGGCCGAAGGGGCCCAGGCCGCAGAGTATGCCATCGTCCTTCGACAGGAGGACGAAGACAGCTCTCTCCTTTTTCGGAAAGAGCGCCGCGCTCGTCACATCCCCCATGGAGCCGAGGTCCTCGGCCAGGGCTCTCGCGATCAATCCGTGGTAATCTTTTGTCGTCATCGTGCCTTCCGCCGATTCATGGTCTTCCCGTCGGAGCGTGATTATAGCAGCTCCGCGGCGCCGCAAGAATGCCCTGCCGGAGCGATTCGGGGAAAGCTTCCTATTTTATTCCTTCGATTTTGGTGGCGCTCTTGAAATGGTAGGCCAGGGCGAAGCTGCTCTCGAACCACCAGGTGCCATCCCTCTCGCAGGCCGAAGGCTCGACCGAAAGATCGAAAGCCCCGCTCTGCCAGCGGAGATTGAGGCCGAACTGACCGAAGAACTCCCAGGGCGCGTTCTGGACGGTCTGATCGTAGGGTGTCACGATGAGGTTGGCCTCGGTGTTCTTGCCCAGGAGGAGAATGTCGGTGCCGATGCGCAGGCCCGAGAGGCCGAGCTCCTGCCCGGCGAGGAGCCGGAACCACAGGGCCCCGGGACCGTAGGGACTCGTGAGCGGAATCAGGGCGGCGATGCCGTTCGAGTCGAGCATGTACCTGTAGATGCAGCGCTCGAGGGGATCCGCATCGTTGATGCCACCCTGTCCGGCGGCGCTGAAATTGCCCCAGAGGTACTGGGTGTAGCCGGCCTCGAAGTAGAGATCCGCGGCGCCGAATCCCGTGGCGGTCCTGTATTTTCCGCCCAGGACGAAGGCGGGTATGGTGGGCGTGTCGGTGTCGCCGATTCCTATGGGATTGGGGTTGAAGGCATCGAAGCCGCCCTGGAGCGAGAGGGCCAGGGCCGAACTCGGCGTCCAGTCCACGCTCCACAAGAAGGTTTCGTTGTTGGGCATCACGCTGCCCTGGTGCCAGAACATGATGGGCAGGAAGTCCGTCACCGTGAAGCGGTTGTTGCTCCGCGCCAGCATCATGTTTTCGGCGATGCGCACGCTCAGCCGGCCGAAATCCCAGGAGAGCGAGTGATAAGTCTCGATTATGGCGGTGGGGTCGGCGGAGTCGTACCAGCCGTAGGGAGTCGTTCCCGGTGTCACCCCGGCGTTGATGTCGACATCGTTTCCATCCCAGGACTCGATCGCGTCCTGGGACGAGATCATGTAATCGAAGGTCAGCGGACCGAGCCGGACCCGGGCGCGGAAGGCGTCGAGGTAGGGCAGGCGGTCCGAGGGGAAGATGCTTCCCTGGAGGATCCCGCCGTAGTCCACCTTGTCGCGGCCGATGCTCAGATCCAGGGCCGGACTGGTCCACGAGAGCACGCCTCGGCTGATGGAATTGAAGGAGATCGGGAAGGAACCGTCCGAGCTTATGGGGAGGTTGTTCGAGGGGAAGTAGCCATCCAGGGAGCTGTCGAATTTCCTCTGCAAGTTTACGGTGAAACCGAGGGACAGACCCCGGACCCTGCCCAGATCGACGGAGTAGGCGATAAAGGGCGGCATATCGAGGTAGTTTCGCGTGAAGTCGATGCCGTTGTTGTACTGGTAGGGCTCCACCATCTCGTCGGCGCTACGATAGGTATATTCGGCGGCGACGTCCAGCGCCGTGCGCAGGTACAGACCCTCTCCCGCCGGCTCCGGCGCGGCGGTCTGCGCCCCAGCGGCCAGAGCGGCGGCGGCAAAGACCGCGATACAGAAAAAGGCACTCGGGCTCGAACGCATGACGACCTCCGCATTGTTTTACAATCGGAAGCTTGGCGGGAGGACTTAAGGGCCCTGCAATGCGATCCTGGGACGATGGAAAGAGGAGAATCCGAGAATTGGCTCAGTTCAGCGCGTTCTTCAGCTCCCAATAGGTCTTGGTGCCTTTTATGTCATCATTCGATCGCGCCCGATCGAAGGCCGTTCTTCCCGTGCTGTCCTTTACTTTTTCGTTCGCGCCGGCCCTCAGGAGCGTCGCGATCACCTCCGGGTTGTCGTTGAAGCTCGCCGCGCAGATCAGGGCGGTCCAGCCCTGCCCTTTGCTCCGGGCGTTCACGTCCGCGCCGGCCTTCAGAAGAGCGGAGATCACTTCGGGGTTCGCGTTGATCAAGGCGGCGCACATCAGCGGGGTCGATCCGTCGTCGGCACGAGCGTCGACCTTCGCTCCGGCTTTCAAAAGCACATTGAGCACCTCGGGGTTTTGATTGTACCGCGCCGCGTACATGAGGGGAGTCCAGCCGTTCGCGGGGTCCCGCGCGTTCACGTCCGCGCCCTTGTCGACGGCGGCTTTCACGTCCTGAAGGGATCCGGTCTTGACGAGCTCGAAGAGGTCCGCCTGCTGTGCATATGCCGACGCGAGCGCGGCAAGGAATGCGAGAGCCAGAGAGAAACGGGGGATCTTATTCATGTTGTCCCTCCATGGCTAATATACCCCAAGGAGAGCGGGCCGCAAAAATGCGGCAAACATTAGGCCGCCGTATTCCGCGGCGGACGCTTCGGAAAACTTTGCATTTTCAGAGCGTTTCCCCCTTTTCACTTCCCCGCTAAAACGCTAGATTCGCCGTGGTTCGGGTTCGGTTTTCCCAAGACCGGCCGATCCGGGAGCGTCCGCACGGCGCTTCATCCCTATTCCGAAAGGAGGATTCCCGTGGATCCATCAAGCAGCGATACCGAAAGCCCCTTAGATGATCCTGGTGAATCACCGCGTCGATTCGCGGATGAGCGTGCCGAACCTCCTTTCTTCCTGACCGGTCAAACCCGCCCGTAGCGCGATAGCAGGCATCGCGACGTTAGTCGCGGATGAAATACTTCGAGTATTCGTCACCCTGCCGAGCCTCCAGGGGTCGGCCCGAGGGGAAAGGTTCTTCGGAACCCCCGTCCGCCTTCGCCGACACTACCCTCGATGGAGGCACTCGATTGACTCTCCTCACACGATTCGTATTTACGACGGAGCGCTGGAAAAAGGCTATAAAGCTGTTCCTGGTCCTGGCCGGCCCGGGGCTCATCGTCATGATCGCAGACAACGACGCGGGCGGCATCACGACCTATGCCGCGACCGGCGCCCAGTTCGGGAGCAACCTCAATTGGTTTCTTCTGCTTCTTCTTCCCGTCGCGTATTTCGTCCAGGAAATGACGGCTCGGCTCGGCGCGGTCACCAAGCACGGCCACGCCGAGGCGATCTTCAGCTCCTTCGGCGTCTTCTGGGGATGGTTCTCCCTCCTCGATCTCGTCATGACGGACTGGCTCACCCAAGTGACCGAGTTCAGCGGCATGACCTCGGCCTTGAGCATTTTCGGAATACCGAGGGCGATCACGGTAATAGGCGTTCTCGTGCTGATGAGCGCTATCATTCTCACGGGCAAATACTGGACCTGGGAAAAGATCACTCTCCTCTTTTGCGCCCTCAATCTGATCTATATTCCCCTGGCCTTTTGGGTGCATCCCGATCCCCATGCCCTGCTCGCCGGCTTCAAACCCAACATACCCGGCGGCTTCAGCAACAATTTCTTCTTCTTCATTATGGCCAACATCGGGACCACCATCGCGCCATGGATGATCTTCTTCCAGCAGAGCGCGACCGTGGACAAGGGCCTGCAGGAAAAGGACCTCAAGTGGGCCAGGATCGACACCTTCGTCGGCTCGATCCTGACCGTGGTGACGGCCATCGTCATAGTCATCGTGACCGGAACCCTGCTGTACGGGCTGCCCATCAATGACGCCGCTCAGGCGGCGAAAGTGATATCCAAAACCAACCACCTGTGGGGCGCCTTCATGGCCATCGGCCTTTTCGACGCGGGGCTCCTCGGCGCGCTCTGCATTTCCCTGGCCTCTTCGTGGGCCTGGGGCGAGGTCTTCGGCTTCGCCCACTCGCTGAACCGCAAGGTCAAGGACGCGCCCTGGTTCTACGTGCTCTACCTTCTGTTCCTGGCCGGAGCCGGCATGGTCGTCCTGATCCCGCACGCGCCTCTCGTTCTCATAACGCTCTTCGTCCAGGTCATCGCAGTGACGCTCCTGCCCTCGGCCCTGGTCTTCCTGCTCCTCCTTCTCAACGACAGGCAGATCGTCGGCAAGTTCAAGAACACGCGCGCCCAGAACATCATCGTCGGTTTCATCATCATAGCCATCATCATCCTGTCCACGCTGTACGCCGTCAGCGCCATCTTCCCGTCGTGGTTCGCGGATAAGGGGCCGGCGATCCCCTTCTTCGCGCGCCTCCTCGGCGGCGTTCCGTTCTGGTGCGCGATCGCTCTCGTCGCGGCGATCGTCATTCTATTCGCGGCGGTGAAGCCCGCGAGAGTGGCGGCGGCCCCGATCGGTCGAGCCGTCAACGCGGGCTTCGACCGGTTGCGCGCTTTCGTTCTCGTACTCTTGTGGCCGCTGGGCAAGCTCCTGGGCTTCGTTTTCCGGCCCCTCGGCGCTCTGGCCTGGAAGGTAGGGCTCGGAAGGAGGGTCCAGGAAATCGGCAGGAGATACAAAATCCCGACGATCAGGATGACGGGTGCGGTCAAATTCTGTCTCCTGATGCTGCGCCTGTATCTCTTGGGCCTGGTAGGCCTCCTGGTCTTCAGGTTCGTGTTGACCCTCGCGGGGAAATAGGAGCGTCGTCATGGCCAACGAAATTCTCAAGAACGGCAGCGTCAGGAAGACCTGGCGCCTGCAGGATATTCTCGGCGTCAGAGTCACCCGGCACGGCAGGAAGATCGGCAGGCTCGACGACTTCATTTTCACCGAGGAGGGGCCGATCCCTCACATCAGCGATGTGCTGGTTCACCGCAGCTTCGGCAATCCCCAGCTTCTCGTCCCCGTCGATCGCATCGTCGACCTCGGAGAAAAGGCTCTGGAGCTCGCCCTCGACGATATCGCGGCCTTCGAGATGCCGCACCTGCGCGAAAACACGCTCCTCGTGAAGGATTTCATCCTGTACAAGAAGGTGATCGACATGGAGGACCGGGAGGTTTCCATGGTCCTCGACATGACCATCCTTCAGGTCAATAAGAAGTTCTACATCAGCGAAGTCGATTTCGGGCGGCGCAGCCTGTACCGCAGACTCGGGTTCCTGTGGCTGGCCGATCTCCTCTCGATCAAGGACGAGGTCGTTTCCTGGTCTTATGTCCAGCCCCTGCCCGCGAGCATCGGAAGCTTCAGGGGGGATGTGAAGCTCAAGGCTTTGAAAGAGCAGATCGAGGATATGCCGCCCGTGGACCTCGCGGACATCATCGAAGAGCTCGATGCCTCCCAACGGGAAGCCGTCCTGAGCCAGCTCGATACGGAGGACGCCTCCGACGCTCTCGAAGAGATCGACCCGAACGTCCAGCGCGAGATCCTCTCCACCATGGACGCCGCGACCGCCGCGAAACTGATCGGTCTCATGACTCCCGCCCAGGCCGCGGATGTCATCGCCGTTCTGCCCTACGAGGACAAGCAGAAGATCGTTTCCCGTCTGGACGAGGACTTGCGGGAGAAGATTACGGCGATCATGGACCAGCAGGACGAGTTCATCTTCAACTACGCGACCGATCGCTACATTCTGCTGCCCGCGGATAGGAAGGTCGGCGACGTCGAGGACAACTACGCCAGGATCGCCAAAGACAAGGACGTGGCCATGTACATTTACGTCGAGGGATCCGAGGGCGAGGTCGCGGGGGTGGTGGATATCAAGGAAATCCTCAAGGCCGATGAATCCGCCGCCCTCCGCGACATCATGAGCGAAAACATAGTCAGCCTCGGGCCGACCGATACTCTCCGGGACGCCTACGAGCTCTTCCAGCGCTACGGCTTCCGGGCGGTGCCGATCCTCGACGAGACGAGACGAATCCTCGGCGTGATCGTCTACAAGGACGTCATGGGCCTCAAACATCGCTTCGTGGCCTAGGGGCCGTCCAAAAAGGGCAAAAGCCTCGCCCGATGCTCGATTTTTCTCGCCTCCTCTGCGATACTGATTGATCAAATGAACTTTGCGTCCGGACGAGGCAGGAGACGAGCCTCCATTCGCTCGAAGGCGGCGAGGGCGGCCTTGGTCTTCTTAGGCGCTCTGGCGTCGGGAGCGGCGCCCCTGTCGGCCCTGGATCTGAGCGTCCTCCCTGGCGATGTCCGCATCGAGGCGCGGGCCGAGGGCGGCTACGATTTATTCGTCAGGGCCAAGCCCGACATAGCCTCCATACTGCTCACGGAGACCACCAAGGACCCGGCCATGAAGGCGGACAATTTCGCCTATCGTGCGACCGAACGCAACGACGTCAATGGCGCGGAAAAGCGGCTCCTCAATGGGAAGCTCCTGCCCCCCGAGAAGGGGCTCTATTCCCTCATATCTTCTACGGTCATGTCCGATCCCACGTTTGGCAGGGCCTTCCGCATACTCATTCCGCCGGTAGTGGTCTACGGCTATCCTTGGAGCCGTTCGGGATCGGTCGCGGTGGGCAAGGGCACCTTCGTCAATATCCGCGCCTTCCAAAAGCCCTACGCCGACTACACCGGCGCCTTTGCCGACAATCCCTACGAAATCACGGTCATGGCCATCACCAGGGAGGAAGCTCCGCCTCCACCCTTGCCCCCTCCGACTCCGCCCGCTCCGACTCCGCTCCCCGCCGAAGCGCCGGCACCTCATCCAGGCTTATACGACCCCGCGACCGTGGCCGCCTTCACCGCAGTGGCCAAGGCGACGAAGGGGAAGACGGCCTACGTGCCCGGGGACGGCTCGACTTCGGACCAAATCGCCGGACTCATCGACGCCGCCCGGGGGGAGAACCTCGATCTCGTGGTCTGCCTCGATACCACGGGGAGCATGGACCCCTACTTCGAGGACCTGAGGGCCAGGCTCGGTCCTCTCATCCGCGAAAAAACCGCTCGGTTCAAGAGCTTCCGCGTCGGTCTCATGCTCTTCAAGGACTACTGGCCGGACGAGTACATCACGAAGAAGATTCCGTTCATGACGGACATCGACCGCTTCGTCGGCTACATAAAGGCGATCACTCCCTACGGAGGAGGAGACATACCCGAGGCGGTCCACGAGGGGCTGTACGCCGCCGCGACCGAGTACGACTGGAAGGCGGACAAGCGTCTCGTCATCCTGGTCGGCGACGCCCCTCCGCACCCCATCCCTCGGGGCAAGATCACCTTCGAGGACGTCGTGACGGCGGCCGCGGCGCACGACATCGAGATGGATGTCCTCGTCGAGCCGATAGACTTCAAGGGCAACAAGTGAGCTCGGAGGGCAGGAGAGATGAGAAGAGGCAGCATGGTCGTCATCGTGGCTTTCTTCGCCGCCAGTGTGCCCGCGATGGCTCAGACGGACTTCTTCGGACTCTGCGCCTACGGCTCTCCGGGCGAGGTGCTGCAGGCGCTCAAGCAAGGAGCCGACGCGAATGCCCGTTACGCGGACGGCATGACTCCCCTCATGGCCGCCGCTTCGGACAGTCCGAATCCCGAGACGATCGCCGCGCTCCTGGAGGCCGGAGCGGACGTGAATGCGCGGGAGACCGGGTACGGCGCGACCGCGCTGATGTTCGCGGCAGCCGATAGCCGGAATCCCGATATGATCGCCGCGCTCCTGGCGGCGGGCGCGGACGTGAACGCCCGGGATGCGAACGGCCAGACGCCGCTATTCTACGCGGCGATTCTGAGCAGGAACTCGGACTTCATCACGCTTCTCCTGAACGCCGGCGCGGACCCGAAGGCGAGGGACAAATCCGGGAAGACGGCCTTCGATTACGCGCAGGCCAACGCGAAGCTCAAAGGCACCGACGCCCTGACGCGGCTCGAAAAAGCGCGACCTTGAGGGAGCGACTGGAAGATTGCCTTTCCGGCACGGCAACAGCGCGTCGACACGCCTCATCGTGGCCTTCCTTATTATATTTGTCGGATGAAAGTCACGTCACCGAGCGAGTCCCGGGTTCTCCCCGCGACGATACTGGCGTCGAGCATGGCCTTCATCGACGGTACCGCGCTCAACGTGGCTCTCCCCGTCATACAGACGGGCCTTGGCGCGTCGGGGGCGCAGCTCCTCTGGGTGGCCAATGTCTATCTGGTGGTCCTGGCTTCGTTCATCCTCGTGGGGGGAAGCCTCGGCGACCGCCTGGGACGCAGGCGGGTATTCGGGGCGGGAATACTCCTCTTCACCGCCTCCTCCTGCGCCTGCGGTCTCTCGCCTTCCATCCGCTTCCTGATCGGCGCCCGGGCCGTCCAGGGGCTCGGCGGGGCCCTGATGATCCCGGGCAGTCTCTCGATCATCACCGCGAGCATCGCCCCCGAGCGCCGGGGTCGGGCCATCGGCACCTGGTCGGCGGTCACCACGCTGGTCACCGTCGTCGGACCCGCCCTCGGCGGCGTTCTCTCCGATCTCGGGCTCTGGAGGGCCGTCTTTCTCATCAACCTGCCGCTCGGGATCGCGGCCTCGCTGCTGACGGCCAGAGTGCCCGAAAGCCGCGACGCGGAGCTTCGGGGAAGGATCGACCTGCCGGGCGCGGCCCTCGCGACCCTGGCTCTCGCGGCCCTCGCCTACGGATTCATCGAGGCTCCGGCTCTGGGCTTTTCGGACCCGAGGATATTCCTGGGTCTCGCCCTCGGCCTCCTCGCCGCCGTCGGCTTCCTGGTCGTGGAGCGGAAGCTGGACGCGCCGATGCTGCCGCTCTCGATCTTCGCCTCGAGGGATTTCACCGGCGCGAACCTTCTCACGCTTTTCCTCTACGGCGCACTGAGCGCCGCCACCTTGTTCATGTCTCTCGACCTGGTCCAGGTCCAGGGTTACACGAAGACCCAGGCGGGTCTGGCCTTCATGCCCTTCGCCCTCCTTCTCGCCCTGCTCTCGCGCTGGGCCGGAGGCCTGGCCGATCGGCACGGCCCGCGCCTCCTCCTGAGCCTGGGGCCCGCCGTCACCGGGTTCGGCTTTCTCGCGATTTCCTTCGCGGGCCTGACGGCGGGGCCCCGGGAATACTGGACCGCATTTCTGCCGGGCATCCTTCTGTTCGGCGGAGGAATGGGCCTGACGGTCGCGCCGCTCAGCTCCACGGTCATGGGCGCCCTCCCGCACCGCCTCTCCGGAACGGCCTCGGGCGTCAACAACGCGGTCTCGCGCGCGGCGGGAGCGCTCGCGATCGCCGTCCTGGGCTCGGTCGCGCTCTTCGTCTTTTCCGGAGCGCTCGCCGCGGCGGCCGCGCGCTCCGGGCTCGACCCGGCGGCGAGCGCGGGTCTTCTCGCCTCGGCCCACGACCTCGGGGCGGCGAAGCCGCCGCCCGGACTCGATGCGGCGGCGGCCGAATCCGCGAAGCGTGCCGTCGCCCTCTCCTTCGCCCGGGCCTTCCGGGTCCTGATGCTCGCCTGTTCGGCCATGGCCTTCGCGAGTTCGCTCTCCGCGGCCCTCGTCATCGGGCGCCGCGCCGACTCTACCCGCGGCGCGGAGGCTCGGACCGAAGCAGGGGAGGGCGCCCCCCTATAGAAATCGATTCTCAATTATTCGTCAGGGCGCCGTTGGAGCTCGTATCGGCATCGGCCGTCGAGCTGTAGCTGGAGGTACGTTCTAGAGATTCCATGGAAGCATTCGATCGAAGCTGATTGAGGAGTCGGAGGCGCTGACCAGGCATGTGCCGGGTGAACTGGGTCGTTTACGCGACAGAGGATATTTCGTATTCAACTCCGGTTATTTTGTTTCCAGCCTGGACATTTTTATTTTCAGATTCGAGATGCTTCATTTCGTGCTTCAATCGCCGGATAGTTTCGTCGGCGTAATCGACTAAGAGGACAAGCACGACTATGAGAAGCGCTTTGGTAGGGGACTTCGTACCAAGAGCCCTAGAAGTGCGAGCCGAAGCGCTGTACTATCCGAATAAAGGAAATAGATGAAAGACACTTTTTCAAAAATCGGATGACTTTTGAAAAAGCTATCCTAAAATTGTTCGGGATTTAAATTGTCCCACGTTGCATGAATCCATTCTGCCGTCGGCGTTCAAGGAGAAAGGCAATGGGATTTAGTTCGCTCAGAATTTCAGGGCTTTCGAGCGTTCGAAGACTTTCGGGTTGAAGGCTTTGGGAATGTCAACTTGATCGTCGGACGCAATAATGCGGGCAAAACCTCGCTACTCGAAGCGTTGCTACTCATAACGGGAATGTCAAATCCAGGTCTTCCAGTCGCTATACACAATTGGCGAGATCTCATTCTGGCGGAAGCTGGTGATTTCCAATTCATGTTCCACAATCTTGACTTTGGCAATACCATCTATATTACTGCCGCCCAATTTGACGGGAAGTCACGAAAACTCAAAATTGAACCTCAATATGGCATCGGCCCTGGAAGCATCTTTCCCGGCAGCCTTGTCCCTGGAGTAAGCGCCGTATCTGGCGGCCTTATTCAGGGGCCGCAGGGAGCCCAAGGAGTCGTTCCCTCCGGCGAGACTGGCGGAAACAAAAAAATTGGGTCCCATCCATTGGCTTCTACATTACTTAACAAGAACATCACAGGAGTTCAACTCTCTTTCACGACGCCAGAGGGCAATTCGCTAGCTACTAACGTCAGCGTCCTCAAAAAAATAGAACCAAGAGTCCAACGCATTGATATTGGGACTCGAGGTATGCTCTGGGTTGACATTGGACTCGATACATTGGCTCCCATCAACATTCTTGGCGACGGATTTAGGCACATATTCACCATACTTGCCTCGCTTTATACGGCTCAAGATGGTGTGCTAATCATCGATGAAATCGAAAATGGCTTGCATCATTCCACCTTGGAAGTAATGTGGGATGCGTTGTTAAAGGCCAGCCACGACTACAATGTCCAGGTTTTTGCCACAACGCATTCCTACGAATGTGTTGTGGCTTATGCTGACGCACTGGAAAAGCAGTATCCCATGGATTCCGATTCTGCCAAACTTTTTCGGCTGGAGAGAATGGCCGAGGGCGGCCATAGAGCTGTTCAATATCCATCCAAAGTCATAAGAACAGCACTTGATCAAGGATATGAGGTTCGATAATGGTCACACGAACGTTACCTCCTCCCCAGGTATTGACCTCCGATCGATTACTCGCAGCTGAGGGCCTTGATGAATGCAATTTTTTCGCAGCATTAATGAAGCAACTGCCTCTTCGAGACGTACAAATCAGAAATGTCGGTGGCAACATTAAGTTTGATGAGGAGTTTGAGGCCCTTCAGAGAATGGAAGGCTTCGATGGATTAACGGCTATAGGTGTTGTGCGCGATGCGGAACAGGATCCTGCCGAGAAAGCTTTCAAAAGCGTATGTCACACTCTTGAGAAATTTGGTTTACCGTTCCCCACCGCTCCAGGCAAGGTCAGCCATGCGAAGGTTCCTTCCGTGGGCATCTTTATTATGCCCGACAACGCTTCTTTGGGAATGCTCGAAGATCTCTGCTTAGCAACGCTTCATGGGCTTCCCATTGAAGATTGCCTTGAACGCTATATTACTTGTTTTTTTCCTGCTCAAAGACCGGAAGAAAACCAGTACTTCAGGCCTTCCAAAGTAAACTATTCTCACTGAAGGGTACATCTTTCGGTCGGAATATTTTTCATGGATTTTTCTTTCCCTTCACGCAAAGCCGGTTGATTCCTATTCGCGGAACCTCTTTACACGATGCAGACACGTTTCTAACGAACCTCAAACTACCGAGGCCGTTGGTCTCGTCGCACCTATCACAGGTGCCGTCAAAATGTGCACGAAACCACACGACTCAAAGCAACCGACGACGCGTCTTCACTGTTTTCGTATCATAACAATGGCGTGATTCTCGCATATCGTTTTATTCTGTCAAGATGAAATTCCGAAAAAGTCGCGGAATTGCGGCGCGTGCCGAATTAT
>CAWBCC010000020.1:0-257495 GCA_963787185.1 uncultured bacterium
AGCACGCGAGCTCGAGGAGCTTGGTGTTACCCGCAAGCAGGTAAGGCGAATCATGAAACGGGCCGGACTGCGGGCCATCTATCCGGGCAAACGAACAAGTATGCCGGCCAAGCAGCACAAGAAGTATCCGTACCTGCTACGGGGCAAGGCCATATGGCTGCCGAACCAGGTCTGGGCTACGGACATCACGTACATCAAGCTCGCCGGCGGCGATGTCTACCTCGCAGCCATTATCGACATCTATTCGAGGAAGATACTCGCATGGCGGATATCGAACACCCTCGACGCTGAGTTCTGCATTGCAGCGCTCGAGGAGGCAATTGCGCTGTACGGTATTCCGGCGATCTTCAACACGGATCAGGGCTGCCAGTTCACGTCTGATGCCTTTATCGCCGTCCTGGAATCGAATGAAATACAGATCAGCATGGACGGTGTGAATCGTGCTTTGGACAACATTTTTATCGAGCGCTTCTGGAGGACCTTGAAGTACGAGGACATTTACCTCAACGACTACCTGACGGCGATCGAGCTTAAGGCCGGGATGAAGAGATACATGGACTTCTACAACGGCAAGCGCTTCCACGCATCGCAAGACTACCAGACTCCAAACGAAGTCTACGCAAGTAAGTTCCAAGAAAAAGAGAACGAAGAACTATCAGCTGCATAGAAACAAGAGGGGAGCTTGATCCACCTTATTTATCTTCCGATTCTGTATTGACAGAAGGGCTCTCTATACGGCCGCGGGTACGAAGAAGACGCGGAAGCCGTGATAGGAGGCCAGCTCGGTCTGGGATATCCCGTATCCGAGATAGGTCGCGAGCTCGATGAGCTTCCTGAAGACCACCGCTCCGTAACCGGCCCCCACTCCGATCAGGGCGGCGTAGATCAGCATGAGCGTCGGCTCGGGAATCCGGTGCTTGAGCGCCTCGTGAAGCTTGCCCAATCAAATTCCCCTTGATATTTCTCCAATATAACTTTTCGAGGAATGGCGGCGACGACTCCTATGGATAACCCCGCCGCATCGGATCGGTTACACTACAGGCCGCCCCTTAGAAACGGATGGCTTCGCAGCCCAGGTACTTGGTGAGCGCCTCTTCGAGAGGGGCGAGCCACCTTCCGGGCGTCACGCTCACGTGGTGCCGGAAGCCGGCCCGGCCGATCTGCAAGAGTCCATCCTGGAGGGAGGGAATTCTGGCCACCCCGCCCGTGCCGAAGAAGTCGGCGGGTATGGGATCGTCCGTGAACTCCCCCTCGCCCAGATAGTACCTGAGAGCTCCGTCCTCGGTCATGAGACTCGCGAAGGAAAAGTCCGTCGGGGCTATGCGGCCGATGTCGCAGCCGAAGGAGCAGCCCTTGCCCACGATGTTGGCCAGGATGGCGTGGTCGCCGATCTTCCCCTTCGTCTTCATCATGTCCGAGGGGACTGGGCCGCAGTGGAAGAGGATGCACTTGTCCCGGTCCTCGCCGTAGTTGTTGTTCCAGTCGAGGCAGGAGGCGCTCGCGCCCGAGGCCGAAGCGAGGGCGCGCATCGCGACGGCATTGCCCACGTCGAGCTCGCAGGACGAGGCAATGCCGCGCTCGTTCATCTCGCCCAGGAGGACGCAGGGCGAGACGTGCAGGACTTCCTGCATCTCGATCCAGCAGCGGATCGCGAGACAGTCCAGGCGGTCCCGCTCCACGAGCTCGTCCAGGGCGACTCCGAGGCGGACCAGGGTGTCGAAGGTCTCCTCCGGAGCCCCGCTCCAGTCGCTGTACTCGCGCAGGCGCCCGGCCTTGTCGCGGTAGGCCGCGCTCGAGGAGCGGATGGACTTGAGCCTCGCGACGACCGAGGAGAGATCGTAGGTTTCGACGTTGATGCCCTTGCGCTGGAGGGCGAGCTCGTCGATGCGCACGGTCTTGAAGGCCGTCGTCCTCGCCCCGACCGCTCCCACGCGCAGGTCCCTGAGCCCCTTCACGACCCTGCAGACCCTGTCGAAGAAATCGAGATTCTCCGCGAAGGCCTCCGAAGAGGGCGAGACCACGTGCGGCGCCAGAACCGTGAACTTTATGTCGCGCTGATGGAAGACGTCCATGATCGAGAGCTTGCCGCAGAACGCGTCGCGGCGCAGCTCGGGGGACATGCGCCCGAGCTCGTCGGGATAGGCCTGGATCAGGATGGGCAGGTCCGTGCCCTTGAAGGCCTCCGCCGCCCCGTTCTCGTCGCCGAAATTGGGAAGGCAGAGGACGATTCCGTCGACCTTGCCCCTGTTCCGTTCGAGGAAGGCGGCGAACCTGCCGCCCTCCTCGGGGGTTTCGACCGCGCCGAAGCGCGTCGCCGACTCGTCCATGACGAGGACCTCGTGCCCCCGGCCGCGGAGAACCTCGACCATCTCCCGCCGCGCGGCGGCCTGGAGCGAGCCGGGGAAGAGGGCGCGGTTTCCGAAGAATACGGCTAATCGCGAAGCGGAACTTTTCACGGAATCCTCCTTCATGCTGCGAGGCGGAGAGCGCTGCCTCCCATGCCCACCGCGGCGGCGATCTTCGAGAGCCGCTCCAGGTCGAGCCTCGCCTCGGCCTCGACGCCCGAGGGCGCGCAGAGCTCCACGACCGACCTGGCCGCGGCGATATTCTCCTCGAAGGGAAGCCGCGAGCCGTCGACCATGACCGACTCGAAACCGGCCGCCAGGGCTCGCTTTATAATAGGAAGGAAGTCCACGCGGAGCCCGTCCTCGTCTATCGCCGGAACGTGATCCAGGCGCCTCGCTTTGGCGACTATGGCTGAAGTGTCGGACACGGGAGCTCCTTTTTTTCCATTGTATCTCCCCGCGGCGCCGCGCGGAATAGGGCGGAGGGCCCTGCGGCGCGAAATAATGGGTGCCGCTCCGGGAGATCGGCGAAGTGGCCAGTAATTCCCCGCCTTGCATTCTAGGGGAGCGGGGCAGGATGCTGACATGGGAATAGTGCGACCTGCGTCTGGTTAGGGACAGAACGGGAGCCCGGTAATAGATAGAGGGAAATGCATTCATCCAGTCGGGCCCGGACAAAGCCCTGTGATCAGACCGAAGCGGCCGCCACGAGCCTCAGCCTGAACATGATGTTCACAAGGGTAGGCTTGATTCCATCGAGGAATTCCTTCCACTGAGCCAGGGAACGTCGTAGAATAGAAATGTAGGCATCAATGGCGGCGGTCACCGCGCTGATCAGCATTAGGAAGCAGCGGAATACCCCATTGCCCCTGCATTTGAAGCGCTTGGTCCCGGCGAGGTGCGAGAGTCGTTTGAACACATCGTTTTCGATGTGCCAACGGACATGGCCAGCCTCCCGGAGTTCCGCAAGGGAGAGATCGAGAGCCGAGGTGATGAGCCAGAAGGTGCTCGGCTGCCTGCGCGGATCTTTCTGGTAGTGTTCGGTGACGAACGCGACCGTGACCGGGACGCCAGCGTAGGTGGCCGTCGCCGTTTCAATCTCCCACGAACACAGCCGTTGGCTATCATATCCGGAAGCGGCATTCTGGTACTTCTGGTACTGGCGATGCGCCTTCATGGCGAACAGCGCATCGGACAGGACCTGGCGCCATGCAGGTTCGGCGGTAACCTTGAAAAAGAAGTGAGAGCCCTGTGCCCTAATCTCCTTCGCAACTGGCTCGTTGAAATACAGCCCGTCGCCCAGAATGATGTCCGGCATGAGCCTGTTCAGCTTCGCTTTCAAGGTGTTGATTCCCGCGAGCGCGGTCGCGTATTCGAATCCATGTCCCTTGGACTCAAGGACGAGGGCGGGGGCGTCGACAACCCCATGGAGATCGAAGACGACGACATTGTGATTCTTCATCGTCGAACCGTCGACGATCCCGATCCGGTACGGCCGTCCGCCCTCTACCAGCGGGGCGCGCAAGACCCCCATGTCATCGAGAGCCGCTACTGTCGTGAGCAGAAACTCCTGGACCTTCTCAGGAGGGAGGGGCCCAAGAACACGCAAGATTGTCGTGTCGGAGGCAACCATACGCCGTTGACTTTCGAACATGCGCTTGAGTTCCGAGCCCCGCGCTTCACGGTCCAGAGCGAGAAACGACTTCAAGGCAAATAGAGGCATTAACGCCACCGCGCCGAGAACGGTGGACAGCGGAATGACGGGCCTTGTCCGGGCATCCGGCAATCGTGAGAGATTGTCGAATAACTCTATATCCTGTCGTAAAAAATGAACAAGGCTTTTCTTTTCCACGATCCGTCCCCTCCCAGAGTGCGTGATGTGGTCAAGAAAAGAGAAGAAGGAAGAAGAGAAAAGAACGTGGCTTCCCCAGCGCCACCTATAATTCTATCCACATCTCCCACCCTATGCCATATATGGCGGGGAATTACTGCGAAGTGGCCGAGATGCTGGACTGCCGCACTCCGCTGCCCTATGCTTGATGCAATCTCGATCAAGTGGAGGTCAGGCATGGCGAGAATCGTCGTTCTGGGCGCGGGAATCGGCGGCATGCCCGCCGCGTTCGAGCTGCGGAAGCACCTGGGTGCCGAGCATCGGGTGACATTGATCAATGCCGCCGACTATTTCCAGTTCGTGCCCTCGAACCCCTGGGTGTTGGTGGGGTGGCGCAAACCGGACAAGGTTTCGGTCCCGCTCGCAGGGGCGCTCGGGAAGAAGGGGATCGAGCTCGTCGTGGGCAAGGCGACCGCCATTCGCCCCGAGGCGAACACAATCGAGATGGCCGACGGAAAGTCCGTCCCCTACGATCATCTCCTCGTCGCGACCGGTGCCAAGCTCGCCTTCGACGAGATCCCCGGCCTGGGGCCCCAGGGCTTCACCCAGTCGGTGTGCACGCTGGACCACGCGAGCCTGGGCTGGGAGCGCTACCGGACCTTCCTCGAGAATCCGGGACCCGTGGTCGTCGGAGCTGCCCAGGGAGCCAGCTGCTTCGGACCGGCGTACGAGACCGCGCTGATCATCGACGCGGATCTCCGCAGGCGCAGAATCCGGGACAAGGTTCCCATGACCTTCGTATCGAGCGAGCCCTTCGTAGGCCACCTCGGCCTGGGCGGAGTGGGCGACTCCAAAGGCATGCTGGAAAGCAAGCTGCGCGAGCGCAGCATATCCTGGATCGTCAACGCCAAGGTCAAGGAGGTGCGGGAGAAGGAGGTCCTCGTCGTCGAGCACGGTCCCGACGGACAGCCGATAGGCGAACGCGGCATTCCTCAGTCGTTCAGCATGATCATCCCGGCCTTCAAGGGCGTCGATGCCGTGGCGGCCGTGCCCGAGCTCTGCAATCCGCGCGGCTTCGTCGCGGTGGATCAGTACCAGCGGAGCAAGAAATATCGCAACATCTACTCGGCGGGTGTGTGCATAGCGATAGCGCCCAGGGAGCCCACGCCGGTGCCCACGGGCGTGCCCAAGACCGGCTACATGATCGAGTCGATGGTGACCGCGGTGGTGGCGAACATCAAAGCCGATCTCGAGGGCGGGAAGGCCGAGTCGGTGCCGACCTGGAACGCGATCTGTCTCGCGGACTTCGGCGACTCCGGCATGGCCTTCGTCGCCATTCCCCAGATTCCTCCGCGCAACGTGACCTGGGCCAAGGAAGGCCGCTGGGTGCACCTGGCCAAGATCGGCTTCGAGAAGTACTTCATCGGCAAGATGCGCTCGGGCGTCTCCGAGCACTTCTACGAGCGCTGGACCCTCGACAGGCTCGGGATCGCGCGCGTGAAGGATTGAGGCCGACCCATATTCGCCGGACTCATCGGAAGGCGGCCTCGTGGTCCTTCGCCCACCGGCCGTAGGAGCGGGGCTCGCGTCCCGTCGCATCCTTCACGGCCGTCGTCGTATGGGCGAAATCGCCGCGGCGGATGAGTGTGAACGTTTCGGCGAGTCCTGCCGCGAGATACTTCGGCAGGCCCATCGCTAGCGCTTCCTTCACGAACTCGGCTTCGGGCTGGTCGGCATAGGAGATCGGCCGCCCGAGCACTTCACCGATGGCATTCGCCATGTCTTTCATGGTCAGGAGCTGCGGACCCGTGAGCTCGTAGCTCCTGACCGAATGTCCCGGCTCCGTGAGAGCCGCAGCCGCCGCTGCCGCGATATCGGCAGGATCGATCGGGGCGAACTTTCCATCGCCTCCGGGATATCGCACGATGCCGCCCCGGCGGATCGAGGGGCCCCAAACGAGGGTCGCGGACATGAACATGCAAGGCTGCAAGAATGTCCAATCCAGCCCGGAGTTCCGGATGAGTTCCTGGCGTTCGTAATGCCAGTGTCCGTGACCGCGCACCGGAGTCCAGCCCGCCTCCTGCGTCGACAGCTTCACGATATGCTTCAGCCCGCATCGCTTTCCCGCTTCGATCACGGCTTTGTCCTGCCGAGTGTCTGCCGTCACGAGAAAGACTCGATCGATGCCAGCGAAGGCGACCTCCAGTGTTTCCGGCCGGTCGAGATCTCCGATCGCCCGTTCGACGCCGGGATCGAAATGGGCCGCCTTCGCCGGATCCCGGGTCAGAATGCGACAGCTTTTTCCCTTGGCGAGCAATTCGGCGACGATGTTCCCGCCGATCGTTCCCGTGGCTCCTGTGACCAGAATCATACGCTTCTCCTTGCGAAAGAAATCTCCGGGACGTCGATTGACGCCGGGCACATACGGATGTTAACCTTTTGATGTGTCATATGCTTATATATATCATATATTTTGATGAATCAAAGTATATCCAGGAGAGTGAATCGGTGTCAACAAAAAAGCGTTCTTTGATCCCCGACAGAGAGTCCCTGATCGAGACCTTGTTCCGGGCAGGACGCGAAAACAGCATGGCCACGGTCATGTTCCATACCGTCGTCGCGGAGTTCATGGGTTTGGCGCCTTCCGACTCCAAGACTCTCGACCTGCTCGACCGCAGCGGCCCGATGAGCCCGAGCGAAATCGCCGCACAGACCGGTTTGACCGCCGGATCCGTCACGAGTCTCGTCGATCGTCTCGAGAAGAAGGGATTCGTCCGCCGGGTTCGGACATCCAAGGATCGGCGCAGCATCGTGGTCGAACTGGCGGCCGAGCGCCTCGCCGCCGCGGTTCCGCTTTTCGATCCTTTCCGCCGCTCGGCCGAAGCGCTCGTGAAGGATTATTCCGATTCGGATCTGGAAGTGATCGCCGATTTTCTTAAAAGGAACTCGGAACGGGTCCGTCGAGAGACGGCGGCGTTTCGGGAATCCTGCGATCGCAGGGAATGACCCCGGCTATGGGTCGTGCCCGATGCGGGAGCCACTCGACTATTCGGTGCGCCCTCCGCACCGGAGCGGATGCCACTGCCTCATCGTCCGATTCCCGAGCTGGCCGCTTTCATCGATTGTTTCTGGGTCCTGAAGGCTTCGGCGATTCCCGGCGTCACGCCCAGGGTCCGGATGCCGGCAGACGGTCGGGCGACCATGCTCTTGAGCTTTGCGGGCGATTTTCGTTTCGTCGCCGAGAACGGCAGCACAAGCCGATTGAGCTCGGGTACCGATCTCATCGCCGCCGGCTCGCAGCGCCCCGACATCCGGCGTGTCATGACTGCGTTGAACGCGGTCAAAGGATCATGATCTTTCTGTCGCAGTCTCGGAACGACGCGACTGTGGATTGGACCGGCCGGTCTTTCGATTTCGCACGATGGTGGAGCGACTTGGGCGACCTACACCACAAGAGACGGTCTCGGGAGCAATATTGTACAGGGTGTATTCTCCTGCCGGTCCTTGATCTGCGCAGCGACGAGCGATGGACTATCGATGTCCGAGGATGACGGCGCCACGTGGTCGAATCGGAAAGCACGAGGCGAGCAATAAGCAGAGATGCCTCGGCGGTCTTCAGCCGCTGGATCCTCTCGTGCCGGGATATCGAGGTTCTCATTATTGAAAGCTAATCTTGACAGTATATCTGTCTATATAGTATCCTTATTTTATGCAAGAGAAATCGTTCGATACTAAGGTAATGAATTTTATGATGGCGGCCGGGCTTTTGAAGCGGCGTATGCGTTCGGCCATCGCCTCCAATGACCTTTCCTGGGCACAAATGACTGTATTGGCACGCCTTGGGAAAGACGGGCCTTCGACGACCGCCGACTTGGCACGAGCGGAAAGGATGAAGCCGCAGTCGATGCGAACCATCATATTGGCACTTGAGGGAATGGGCCTAGTCGAGCGCAAGCCGCATCAGACCGATGGCCGTCAAATAATCATCAAGCTGACGGCCAAGGGCACTGCTGTCCGAAAAATTGCCAGCGATGAGCAGTGGACATGGCTGGTGCAAGCCATTACCCGGCTCGACAAAGAGGAACAAAAAACACTATTTGCGGCCGGCGAAATCATCAAGCGCCTGGTGGAAAAATGACCGACGATGAAAGGATTAGGGGGGCTCGTATTCATGCCGATTTGGAAAAGGAACTTAATCGTCTGCTGGTTCGGGATTTTTATAGCAAGTGTGGGAATGAGCCAGATTGCGCCGGTATTGCCTCTTTATATAAAACATCTCGGAGTCGATAATGCGGCTCTGATTGCGCAATTCACGGGACTCGCCTTTGGTATTACTTTCATAATTTCAGCCGTTTTCTCGCCGATTTGGGGTCACGCCGCCGACAAATACGGACGAAAACCCATGCTTCTGAGGGCAAGCCTCGGTATGGCGATAATTATAGGCAGCATGGGCTTTGCGCCAAACGTATATGTGCTGATCGGATTGAGGGTACTGCTGGGCGCCATAGCGGGTTATAGCACAGCCTGCACTACATTGATTGCGACCCAGACGGACAAGGAACACGCCGGCTGGGCTTTAGGCACGCTTTCGACGGGGAGTATCGTGGGTACTTTGTTCGGACCGATGATTGGGGGCTATATCGGAGATAAGTTCGGTTTACGGAATATCTTTTTCATAACGGGCACGCTGCTGCTGATTTCATTTATTACATCTGCCTTGTTTGTACGCGAATCGTTTATTCGTCAGGATAAAAAAACGCTCGGCATCAAGGAAGTTTGGAATTCCGTTCCCGAAAAAAACTTGACTGTCACCATGTTTGTGACCTCTTTTGTATTGGCCGTGGCACTTTACTCCGTGGAACCGATCGTAACGGTATATGTTGCCCAGCTGTCGAAAGATACCAGCCACATCGCCTTTTTGGCCGGAATGGTATTCTCGGTCTCGGGACTGGCAAGTATAATCGCCGCTCCGAGACTCGGGAAACTTTCGGATAGAATAGGACCCCAGAAAGTCATACTGGCCGCCCTCGTGGCGGCAGGACTCATATTCATACCGCAGGCCTTTGTAAAAAATACTTGGCAGTTGATGGGCCTCCGTTTTCTATTGGGCTTGACGACGGGAGGACTCCTTCCTTCGGTCAATAACCTAATCAAGAGAATTACGCCTGATTCTCTTACGGGCAGAGTCTTCGGTTTCAACATGTCGGCAATGTATCTGGGTGTATTTGGCGGTTCCGTCTTAGGCGGGCAAGTTGCGGCCCGTCTGGGTATCAGATATGTCTTCCCCATTACGAGTGCATTGTTGTTGGCAAATGCAGGGTGGGTCTATTTGAAGGTGTATAAGAAACTCAATCTAAAAAGCATCTCTGAAAGCTCATTTCGAAAATTGGAAGAGGAATCGGCATGAACACGGTACGGGAGATTGAAAGGAGCGAACGGAAATGAAGATCAGATGGTTCGGGCAATCTTGTTTCCTGCTAACCTCGAGCGCGGGGACGCGCCTGCTCATGGACCCGTTCGGCAAGGGCCTTGGCTATACGGTTCCCCACGTCGAGGCCGAGATCGTCACGATTAGCCACCACCATTTCGATCATGACTACACAGGTGCGGTAATTGGCGATTTTACTCGTGTGGACCGAGCGGGCAGCTTCCGGGAAGGAGAGGTGGAGATTTTGGGTGTCCCGACCTTCCACGACAAGGTCCAGGGCCGTAAGCGAGGCTCCAACGTCGTTTATCGCGTCACGATGGACGGTATAAATATCTGCCACTGCGGGGACCTCGGGCATTCGCTCTCACAGGAGCAGGTCGATGCGCTCGGGAGGATCGATGTCCTCCTCGTACCGGTGGGCGGCCGCGTCGGCCTCGACGGCGCAGAGGCAGCCGAGCTGCGTCGTACGCTCTCTCCCGTGATAACGATACCTATGCACTACCGCACCAAGGCCATGGGCCTTGTCGGTCTTTTATTCGCGCGGGTCGAGTTCTTCCTCTCCGCCGTGGGCGAGAAGCCGTCCAAGGCGCGGGAACTCGAGCTGGAACCTTCATCCCTCGCCGAGGAGAAAGGCATCGTCGTCCTGGACTACGAGTGATTGGCGAATAGAGTTCCATCGGCAATCCATGGAATATCCTGTTCGTGTGCTTTGGCGGTTTACGACAAGATATTCTCTTTATTCCATTCCAATTCGGGTAAATGCAGTTTTTCATTTGACTCCAGCATCTTTAAACGGGAAACGATTCCCGGTTGTTTCTCCAGTTTTTTCATATCCAGCCCGCCCCTGGCAGCCATATGAATTCCGCGATAGGCACGGGCCGCAGCCTGAGGATCGGTGTCGGCAAGCCATTTCTCTAATTCGGTCCACTGCTCATTCACGATCAGATAACCCGCCAGGACCTTCATCGCTTCGGTGAACATCGACAATCTGGCCTGATTTTCCTTCAAAAATGCTATTGCTCCGGATATGTCAGAGCCTCTTTTCAAAAGACTCCAGAGAATTTCCACGGAATTTCTTACCGGACCCTCACCCTTGGCCTGCAATTCTTTCAAGGCCATTTCGGTAAAGGCGGACACTTCATACTCGCGGGCCGCGTAGGTGGTCAGTTCATCGAAAAGGGCCTTTTTGAATGACGCCTTCCCCTTGAGGTACGGGACCACGAGCTTGGCTCGACCCTGCTGGCAAAGGGAGTGCACGAGAATCAGAAAAGCCAGGGTTTGAACATCGGAGTTCATCCTTTTATGTTTCGCGTAACTCTTGTCCAAGTAGGGTTCGACAAGTGAAGCTTCAATCTCGATTTTCGCCCCTTGCAAGCAACATACCCACAGGGCGGCGATTGCGTCGGGACCACTCATTGTGGATTTCAAAAGATCCAGGAGAGGTTCAACAAAAGCTTGATAGTCTTCGCCGGTCGCAACTTTCAACATCTGTATTCCGGGCCGAGACCCCGGGTTTTCAAAATCTTCCAACAACAGCGAGACTTGGATAATCTTGGCCGCAATGTCACTTTGTTTTTGGTCCCCGGTGTTCAGCGATTGAAGGGCGAAGGTCAGGAAGTCTTTGGCGTGATCCAAGAAAATGTCCTGCTGTTCTTCGCGATCCTTTTCATGCAGAAGACTCTCGACGATCTCCGGTCTTGGCGCATGAAAGTCTCTAGGCTTACTTTCCATCTTCTCTTTTCCTCCAAACCACCGGCTGCATCCCCCGGGGAGAATACTTTCCCCCGCACTCTCCCTTCTCCGTATCACGAGTCATTCGCAAAGAGCAAGTTTACAAACGGCGGAGGCTCTTTCCCGCGTTCTCTCATCAAAAAAGACGGGCACTCTTGTTCCTTTCTCCTCTTCCCCTTCGACTACTCAGGGCAGGAGGAAAAGCGATGAAACACATTCTTGCAGTATGCCTGGCCCTCGCGTCGATACCGACCGTGTATTCCCTTTGACTCTACGCCTATTATGAATCAGCGGTCAAGCTTTTCTGGCGGCTTGCGAAGTTGTCCACCCGATACGACTTGCCATCGATGACGATCTTGGCCGCATGGTGGACGAGTCGGTCCATCGCCGCGGAGTCGACGCTCATGGCTTCCATCGGCACGCCGCGCGGCGACCCAGCGGAAAAGAGTACTCGTCCTTGCTCGAGAACCGACATCCCTTATTTGATGCCGTAGAACCCGGCCTGCACGCATGAGTACCATAGCATTTCTACCACGCCGAACCCGGCTTCTCGAAGCAGTGCCAGATGCTCATCGATCGTTATCGGAGAGAACTCCACTCCGAATCTTTGGACATGGTTTTGCGCTTCATCCATGGATTTCCCTGCGCCGACTTCGTAGCTTTGCCAATTGCGCTTCCCTATTTCGGTCCCTCGATCGGTGAGCGGTCTGATGTTTTCGAAGGTTACGAAGATGCCGCCCTTTTTCAGCAGACGGAAACAGTTCCGTATGGCCCTCTTCCGTCCGTCTGCGTCCAAGTAGTGCAGAGACTGAATGGTGGAAACCACGTCCGTCTCTTCGGGAATATCGAGCTTTTCCGCCGTCACAGGCTCGAGAATTCTGACCCTATTCTTCCCCTTCAACTTCTCCGCCGCCACGTCGAGCATGGCCGCGGACGGGTCGGCCAGGATGAACTCGGCGGTCGGGAACGCATCGTACGCTCTTTCCACGAAGGTCCCCGTGCCGCAGCCGACGTCGACCCACGTCGCCGGTCGGCACCTGCAGGCTGCAACCAGCTTGATGGTCGCTTCATGGAACTGATCGTAGAAAGGAATGCTCTTGCGCACGTTCCGGTCGTACTCGCCGGCAGGGTGCGCCGTCGTGTTGTCTATTCCGCTCATGCCTGTCATGGTAGCCGCGGAGACGGTCCTTGTCTTCCCCGATCTCGTCGATCAAGGCGCGCCCAGGCCTCTTTAAATTTGCTCCGCACCGTCCATGTGGCGAGCCTACATCTGCGGACCAAGAGCTGCAATATCTACTCGGCACGGGTAGAGTTCGTCATAGCCGAGATTGCGCCGTCGCGGGAATCGTCCCCGCGTGTGAATAAGGGAGAACCGTCGGGCTTCGGCCTTCCCATTCGGGCTCGGGAGCTTTATCCTGGGGGCGAGCCTGGGCCGGGGCTCTCGTACCGATGGAGGAAACCGTGAAACGATTACTGTTCGTGGCGATATGCGCGCTCGCCGGCGTCGCCGCTTTCGCGCAGGTTACATCGAGCGAGTACTTGTCCTTCCTCTCGGACGCCGAGCGGAAGAGCCTCGTCGCAACCGGCGAGGTCAACGGCTTCGGCTCCAAGCTCGAAGACCTCGCCCTCTGGCGGAAGGCCCCTTTTGCCGCCGCGGTCCGGACGGCATTTCCCGACCGGCCGAGCACCATCGCCGCGGAGGGACTCTTCATTCTCGACCTTCCGCCCGCCGGAGCGTCGCAGCCTGTCGGAGCGTCGCAGCCTGCCGCCGCGTCGCAGGACCTCGACCTGCGCATTCTCAAGGCATTCACGGCCTTTTCCGCCATGAAGGGGCTCCAGGTCTATTCGGCCTCTCTCAAGAGAATGGAGACCTTCATCTACGATTCCTGGCAGATCGATTCGCTGGAGTCGAAGAAGAAGTTGCCCGATCCCGTCTTCGAATCCGCGCCCGACCACGCACAGTTCCTGCTCTACCAGAAAGAGGAGCAGACGGGCGACGTATACTCGAGCATGAGCTTCGATGCCCGTGACGGGCTCTACGAGGTCCAGCTCACCAATGAGACGGCGCTCCACTATCTCATCTTCACGCTCGTAGCGCCGCGTCGGCTTTCGACGCTGTTCATCGTGGTGCCCACGACCGATAAGTTGATCCTGTACGGAGTGACGGTTGCGGATACGCCCCGATTCCTCGGCCTGGAGCGCTCCAAGAGCTCCTCGTTCTTCTATCGGATGAAGGCGCTCACCACCTGGTTCTCCGCCAATCTCGCGCGCCAGTGAGCGGGTGGACGACTCCGGTCCGAAGCATGAGGAGCCTCTCGACCCTCAGTCCGAGAATCGGATATCGAGGGAGCCGAGGACCGCGAGCACGCCCTTGTCGGCCTCGAGCTTCAGCCTCCGGGCGACTATGGGCTGGATGACGGCGCGCGGGAAGCCCTCGAGGACGGCCTCGGCGTAGTCGGCCACGGCGGGATCCTTCGACGCGTCGAGGATGGCGCCGGCCGAGGCCTCGTTGGGCGTCTCGGAGAGGGCGAGAACGACGCGGCAGCGCTGGTCCGCGGAAAGCTGCTCCGTGAGGAGCTCGGCTCCCTCGTCGACCGACCGGGCGCTGCCCATGTCGGCGAGCGCCTCGACGATGCGGAGCCGCAGCTCCACGTCGCCGGTCGAGAGGGCGAAGGCCTCGGCCAGGGCGCTCTCCGCCGCCTGTCCGGGAGTGGCGAGGGCCTGGAGCGCTCCCACCGCCTCGAGCTTGAGATCCCGGTCGGGGTCGCGGGCGACGATCTTGGCGAGGGCCTGCAGGACGGACGGCTTGTTGGCCCCCAACTGGCCCAGGGCGCGCACGGCGAAGAGCCGGAGCATCGCGTACTTGTCGCCGCGCATCTGCGCGGTCGTCACGAGAGTCTGCCAGATGTTGAGGGTCGCGGAGTCGTAGCCGATAACCCCCAGGGCGCGCACGGCGTTCACGCGGGTCGCGATCGTCTCGTTCTCGTTCGTCACGAGCTGCTGGAGGGTCTCGCTCACCCTGGGGTTGCTCCCGTTCCGGAGGCGGTAGAGCGCCCAGGCGGCGTTGCGCTTCACCTCCGACTGCGGCTTCTGGAGCAGGGCGAGGAGGGTGGGCAGGCTGGTCGGGTCGGCGAAGCCGGCCAGGAGGGCGGTCCCCTCGGCGAGGAGATTGTCGTCCGTGGAGGTGGTGAGGGCGCGCGTCACCGCACCGATGACGGGCAGCTGGTTCGCGGGGTAGAGCTGGAGGAGGGCCGCGGAGGCGGCGGAGCGGATTTCGGGCTTGGGGTCGGCGAGATCACCGACGAGGGTCTGGATGCCGAGAGAGCCCTGGGCGCTCGAGCCGACGGACGCGATCGTCGCAAGTTCGAGAGCGGGATCGAGGTCTTTCTCCTGCAGCACCTTGAGGAAGGCCGGCATGATCGTGTCGCTCCGTTCGCGCGACACGGCGACGACGGCCGCCTTGCGCACTGCGGGATCCTTGTCGCCGACGACGAGGGCGACAAGGGTGTCGACCGCAGCCTGGGACTGGAAACCGCCGAGCCCCGAGGCCGCGACCGAGCGGATGGGTCCCTGGTCGGAGGCCGCAAAGTTCTTGAGCGCGATCATCACGCGCTGATCGCCGTCGCCGCTTTGGGCGATGCCGGCCAGGGCCTGCGCCGCCGCGAGGGTGAGGTCGGGGGGCAACGCATCCTTCGAGCCCGGCTTGAGCAGGGCGAGGATGGTGTCCAGTCCCTCGGCCCCGCCGATCTCTCCGGTGGCGAGGAGGGCGGCCTTGCGGACCTCGGCCGAGGTGGAAGAGGCCAGCTGCCGGGAGAGCATCGGGATCGCAGGCTTGTAGCCGATCTGACCGAGGGCGCGCATCGCCTCGACGGCGAAGCCGGCATCCGAGGCGAGGCCGACGAGGGCTTCGGCATCCTCGGAAGCCTTGATCTTGCCGAGGATCCTGATCGCGACCTTGGTGCGCTGGGGATTCGAGTCCTTCTCCGTCTGGATAATGTCGACGCAGGTCGTCGCGAGAACGGCGCGGTCGTCCGGCTGGAGGTCCGGGGGAAGGGGGTAGCCCTGGGCGATGGCCGAGAAAAGGGAGTCCCGCGCGGCGGTGAAATCGGTCTCGCTCTTCTGCCCCTCCTTGCGATAGGCGGAGCTCATGGCCGCGACGTAGCCCCCGAGCCGGTCCTGAGCCTCCTTCAGGGCGGAAGGCGTGAGATAGAGCGAGTCTCCCATCGCATCGCGCTGCCGCACGGCCTCGTCGAGGGAAGTCGAGAAATCGATGGCGATGAGCTGGCCCAGCGGATCCGAGGTGTTTTTCACGGCCTGCTGGACGGCCTTGAGCTTGTCGAGGCTGATGAAGCGCCAGTTAGCTACGATGAAATCGAGGATTTCCTGGGCCTGGAGCTGGCCGTCGCGGATCCTGGATTCCGGAATGACCTCGTTGAGGTCGGCCGTCTGGTCGAGCTTGCCGTTGCCGTTCAGGTCGATGTAGCCGTTCACGATTTCGGGGAATATCTTGATCAGTTCCTGATTCAGGGGCGAGGCCACGATCTGGATCTTGGTCTGAGCAAAACCAGGGGCGAGGGCGAGGACGGAGAAGGCGAGACAGGCGGCTATCGCCTGGAAACGGATAGTGCGTCGCATGACCTAACATCGTAGGCAGTTGCGGCCTCCGTGTCAAAGGCGGTTGCGAATAGCCCTTGCCCGCGACGCCGACCGTAGGGACGGATCGACATGAAAAATTGGAAGAAGCGAAGGCCGGGATCGTGACCCGGCCTTCATCGTATCTCGAGCGGTACGTCCCGGACTACCAAGGCGTCCGCGGACCATGGATCGGGGCGCAGCGTTCGCTACGCATAGGCGCCTCCTTCCAGGATCAGGATACGGAAAGAGTACTCCTATTTATCTTGATGCGCAACTGGGAGAGTCATGCTAGGATTACCTTTGGTAGCCCGGCACGGGGGAAACGACGCTTAAAGTACAATGTGGTGATAGAGAGATTCCCAAGACCGGCAGGTTTAGTCGGCATCTGGAAAATCTCAAAATATTTTTATCAGGAGCATATATGTGCGCGTATTCAGAAACTGACTTACCATCAGATGTACTTCTCAAGCCTTGGGTAGGAGAAAACTACACGAACACAGACCCTCGAGTCATGATCCTAGGCGAATCTATTTACTATCGCAACGGAGTACCAAAACAGGAAATCGCTAAGCAATATATTCGGAACTTATTTTCTAATAATGGTGAATGGAAGGATAATTCGCCCAAATTTTTCCAGGCGATATATTACTGCTATTCAAGCCCAAAGCACTGGTATAAAGAAGACGGCAACAACTGGAGTATTGACCAAGAAGATTTTTGGAAAGATGTGGCTTTCTATGAATATGTGCAATTCATGCAAAAGACTGCGAAAGATAGACCCTCGAGTTCGCAATGGAAAAGATCGGAAAAACCTTTCATTGAAGTTCTGAATATTCTACAGCCGGATATTGTTATTGCGATTGGTTTTGCAACATTCGATAATTTGCCAAATGAAGGAGATGAAGGGAAACCTATAAAAATAGACGATTCAGAAATGAGAACTTGGAAATACAAATTAAAGAGTGGTAAGGCAACCGAAGTATTACGTACTCATCACACGTCGAGAGGATTTGGTAGCGAAAAATGATTAAGCTCATGGATAAATACCTTAAGAGTCGTGGATTAAAGTCTTTGCACGAATAGTGTCAAGGTCGATTTCGTCTTGCCGGGAATCCCTCTCGAAGCTAATGTCATCGTACAATCAATTATAGAAACTTCTTTCGAAGAGGAAGCGAAAAAGTAGGTAACCGTGCTCTGCATCTATTAATACAGGCCCATTCTGACGTAATCCTCCTCGTTTTGCGGGAAGTGATCGCCCTCTTTCCAGCCTTCCTGCTTGAGATCGGCGATAACATGTATCCGTGCCGCTCTATCCCCTTCCTTGCCGAACAACGCAATTGCCTCTTGTATCCCTGCTTCATGATGCCGGACTCTGCGATGCTTCATTCCATATTCTTTCGAACCGGCGAACCGGTCGAGCCATAGATGCACATCCTCATACGCTTTCCCCAATAGTGCTTTGCTCTCGGCGCAATGTTCGCCGAATGTCATGAGTCTTCCTTAACTTTGTACAGATCGCCGTTCCGTTGAAGTTCCTCCATAAGCTGTTCGCGAAGCCATTCCGGCCCGGCCACCTCGACATCGGCCCCCCAACTCAGAATCCACCTCTTGAGCCCGAAGAGGCCGCCCGTTTCGAAGAACATCGCAAGTCTGCCGTCGGGGAAGTCTTCGAAGCGATACGACTCCGGCCAGGCGCGGTCTCGGACGTAGGGGGCCTGGTCTTCGGAGAAGATCAGGCTGACGGAGCACGGCTCGTCCTGCACTATGCCGAACGGATCGGCCAAGCGCTTTTCGGCATCGAAGTTCGCGGGCGGGACGAAGCTCTTATCGAGAGGCTTCAGTTCCCTGATGCGCTCGAGCGCGAGAATGCGGATCGAACCGTACCGAGGCACCTCGACGTAGCAGTAGAGCCCTCCTTCGTTTTCGAAGAGCGCGAGAGGGGCGATCTCGTAGGTCTTCACGTCTCCGCTTTCCCTCGATTCGTAGGATATTTCGCACGCGTGTCGCTCCGCTGTGGCGTCGAGGAGTATCCTCAAGTATCGCTCGACATCTGGGTTTCCTGCCTTTCCCGCGGTCCAGGACGTAAGAAGCGCAGGACCCTGCTTCGCTTCGCCTGCCCCCGATCTCTTGGGAGCGAGCGCGTAGCCCGCCGCAGCTCCCACGAACGAGAGCTTGTCGCGGAGTTTTCGGACTGCGGGCAGGAGCGCCGGGTCGCGGGCCGCGGACTCGAAAAGGTAGTCCAAGAGGACGCGGTCTTCGAGGTCGAGGGAAACAGATGGCAGCGGGACCCACCACGAAGGATTCCTTCTGGCATCGACGAGGCGATACCGGTCGCCGTGCTCCTCGTCCTTGTAGTAAGGGTACTGCAGCTCATCGAGAGCTTCGAGGACGCGATAGACGCTTCGGCGCGAGATGCCGAGCTTCTCCTCGAGCTCGCCGATCGTGGCTCCCGATAGTCGGCCGATCAGCTTGACCGCGGAAAGTATCTGGATCAGGGAATGGTACACTTTGGAAGCTCCTGGCCTCGCTTCACTATGTTTTCCTCAGTCTAGCGTCCAGCGGTCGAGAAGACAAGTTTGTAGCCTTCTCCGTCAGAATAGACCATACGGCTCTCCAGAAAGAACCGCTTGAACTCGTCAGGGTGGTGCGCCTTCAGCCAAGCACATCGATAGGCGACGAGAGCCATGGAAACGCAATGGCTCTGCAGCATGATGGGGGGATCACGTTCCATGATGAAGTCGAAGACGCTCTCGGCCTCATTCGAAAGCAGCGAACCGAGCGCTCCGCTCGCTTCGGTGAACTCTCGTCGAAGCTCGCCGATCATAGGGGTATCCCCCGTGTCGCGACGGTTCCACGCCGATACCGCGCGGGACAGGCTCCAGCCAGCAAGATAGGCGATCGCTTTGACCGCTTGTTCTTGGTATTCGAGCGTCCCTCGACTTTCGTGGGTAAAAGGAGACAAGAATCGAGTCTCGATATCAGTAGGACACTTTTCGGGATCGAATGAACAAGGCCTGATGATGAACGCGAGATCCCAGAGACTTCGCGGCTTTGCTTTACCCCAGAGTCGCCCGTCGACGTATTTTTCGTAAGATCGGACCCCATCGGTGTCGTCCCTCGAAAGAAGCTCATAGGTTGATATATCATCCAAGGCCAACTTCTCAAGTTCTATTTTTGTGCCGCGAGACCCGAGATGATCCAACATTGCTTTCAAGCGCGAGATAACAACCTGACCACAAATGGCGATGGAGCATGCTTCATCTTCGTCTACCGGAAGCGGCTTGAGGAGTTTCATGGCGATCGTAAACGTTTCTGCCAGTTGATCCATGGCTACGTCAAAGAAGAAGGTATGCGGATAGGAGGAGGCAAAGCATTCATGGAGAAGGCCGTAGTCGAGAGGGTTTATCTCCGTTATGCCAAGGAGCCAGCAGATCAGCGATCCAGGATCGGCCACGTTCCCCGGCCCCAGGGCGATTCCATTGCGGCGAAGTTCAGCGACGAGATCGGCGGCGGCGAGAAAGCCCTCGATCAGCTCAGGATCGTTGGTGGCCACGAGTTCTGCTTCGAGTCGTCTTCTCATCGTGCCCTCATCAGCGCTGGATTTCTGCGATAATGCGGTCTGGGCTCGATCCCATAGCTTTAATTTGTTGGCTACCGCAGCGCTTACGGGGTCTGAGGAATTGAGCCTTCGTGCGCCAATCTTATGGGTGCTCGTATGATTAGGAAAAACCATCGGGTCATCCTCCTTGACCTAGTCTTTCTACAAGCATTGCATTCATCTGTGTCAGATTCGGTCGCGGATTTCAAGAATAGTATCGATTTCCCTCCAACTATTCCGTCTCCCGAGCTGCGCCCGTAGGGGCTGACCGTTTTTCAATATCTCCCGCAGGTCATGACCGAATCCGACACGCGGCCATGGTATCGGTCTCTCGAGGGGGACCACGATGCCCGGAAGCGGATATCTCGAATACCGAATCGCCCGCCTACTGTTCTCCTGGCTGGAGCAGCGTCCTTGGACCGCGGATCTCTACGAGGCGACCGCCGTCTTGCTCGAGAGAAGCCTATCATCCGGAAAGCCTGTCGAGCACCAAGCCTTTCCCGAGGATCCGAAACAAGCTTTCGAGCTTCGAGGCCCTTGCCTCGAAAAGCTCGGATCTCTTTCCGAATCGGCAACTGTTAACCCAGCCATAGACGCCCTCGCGCAGAGGTTCAGACTAACTCCATCGGAGACCGCGCTCGTCGAATTCTTCTTTCTCTACGGCAGCTTCGGGGCTCTCGAGTTTTATTTCGACAACCTTCAGGAATGGGACCAGATTGACCGCCTGACGGTCTGGTGCGGAATAGGCGGCGACAGAATCCTGCATGACCTCGGTACCTCGGGAAAGCTAATACGCTCCGGGATCGCGATCGATGAAGGGCGAGCGCTCAGGATGCCCTCGCACGGCATCACCTTCGGCCTTGCCACGCCGGTCTTCTCCTTCATCGACTCGGAGAACAAGCTTCCGCTTTCCTCTTTCGTCGTCGATAGCGATGCGAGGGAGATCCTTCCGCTCCCGGCGTTCGACCTTCCGCCCGTCACCATGGCGGCCGCCAAGGCTACCTTGAGCTTGGCCCGGGGGAAGCCTACCCTGCTGTTCTTCGGCAAGCCCGGCACCGGCAAAACCGAGTTCTCGCGCAGCCTGAGTGTTTCGTGTGGTTTTCAGCCATGCTTCCTCAAGCATGATCTATCGGGTCGACGTAGCTTCGCCGATATGCTCCTCGCCGCCCGCCTCGTCGATCCGGATCGGGAGGTCCTGATCATAGACGAGGCCGACGAGCTCTTGAATCTCGAACCCGGACTGTTCTCGCCTCAGAGCGACGGAATCAAGAAGGGCATGATAAACGACTTCCTGGACGGCTCCGACGCCAGGATGATCTTCATCAGCAACGCGAGCGAGAGGATCCCCGATTCCATCATCCGAAGGTTTTCTTTCCATCTCGCCTTCGACGATTTCAGCCCGGTCCGGCGTCTGAAGATCTGGAACAGCCTCTGCAAAGGAGAGAGCCCGTTCACGGCGAGCGAACGCCAGGTTCTCGCCGGCCGTTATCGGGCCAACCCGTCCCGCATCAGGCAGGTCCTCGACGTCTGCGGCTCGCTCGCCGCCGACTCCGACTCGGGGATCGAACCCTTCCGGGTGGCCCAGGAAATGCTCGAAAGGAGCGACGAGCTAATGTACGGCATGCCTCGAAAAGTCAATGAATCTCAAAGCCATTACGACGCGCGGTTCCTGAACATCGGGATGCCGGTGGAGACTCTCCTTCGAAGCTTGGAAGCGTGGAAAGAGAGGTTCCGGGAGAACGAACGCGGGCTGAACCTGCTCTTCTACGGCGCACCCGGAACGGGGAAGACGGCCTTCGGCCGCTATCTTGCCGGCCATCTCGGCCTGTATCCTGTGATCAGGCGCGCGAGCGACCTGCTGGGTCCCTTCGTAGGTATGACGGAGAGGGCCATCCGCGATGCTTTCACCGAGGCAGAAGGGGCGGTCCTGATCATCGACGAGGCTGACAGCTTCCTCTCGGAGCGACAAACTGCGACGCATGGATGGGAACGGAGCAGGACGAACGAGATCCTCACCGCGATGGAATCGTTCAAAGGTCTCTTCATCGCGTCGACGAATCTGAGAAGCGTCCTCGATAGCGCCAGTTTCCGTCGCTTCACCTTCAAGATCGAATTTCGCGCCATAGGGGCAGAGCATCGGCTGGATCTCATCCAGGACTACTTTCCCGGACTCAGATGGAGCGACGAGGAGCGATGCGTCCTCGAAGGTTTGGACCAGGTTACCTTGGGCGATGTCGCCGTCGTCGCGCACCGTTTCGAGTTTTCCCGGGAAATCACTCCCGCTCTGGTCCTCTCCGAACTTCGGAAGGAACTTTCGGACAGGGAGAGAACGACCGAGAGGATCGGGTTCGCAACCGATCGAGCTTCTCGACCGAATGCGGTAGTTGCTTCGCCCTTACGTGCCGAGGAGAAGATATGAACTTTACCGCCCTGGATTTCGAAACCGCGAACTATGAACGCAGCAGCGCCTGCGCGATCGGACTCGTGAAGGTGCGGGAAAGCGCCATCGTGAAAACAATGTACTCTCTGATCAGACCGCCGAGCGACTACTTCGTGCCGATGTTCACGGACATCCACGGAATCGATGCGGAGACGGTAAGAGGCGCACCTCGCTTCCGCGATCTCTGGACCCGAGTCGCCGCTTTCATCGGAAAGGACAGGCTCGTCGCCCACAACTATGGCTTCGACAAAGGCGTTCTCGAGGGAACGCTGGACTATTACGGCATCGAGGCTCCGGGAAACGACTGGACCTGCACTCTTCAGCTTTCGCGTCAAGCCTGGCCGAGGCTCGGCAGGTACGGCTTGGACGTGGTCGCCGCTTCGCTGGGGATTCCCCTCGACCATCATGACGCGTTGGACGACGCCAAGGCCTGCGCGTTGATCTGCATAGCTGCTGCTGAAGCGACTGCCCGATAATGAGTACCGGGGGAAAGAGTATTCAATTTGGCTTCCAAGTCACCGCTATGATTTTGTTGCAATCCATGGCAATTCACACGGCCAATCCGAAGTATCGGCTACGCGCGGATGCGCATCGATACAATTCGCAGATTCTCCCTGGCCTTCGTGGCATGTCTTTTTTGAAATCCATTATCCCTGTCCCATTCCACGGCTTCCCAGCCCGCCGGGAAGGAAAGCCTGACGCCGTCCTTCTCCAAAGTCATTGCTTACTCTCGAAGCGCCGGAACTGCGATAGCTCTTCCTCAAGTGCGGTGACTATGCCCAAGTCCTCGAAGGAGTCGGCGTTCTCGATTTTCGCGATCCCTTCCTGCTCCTTTCTAGTCAGCCCGATGTAGTGACGATCAAGCTTGGCCCATCGTGGATCGGCGAAAAGGAGGTCGAATTCGCGAATAAGGAATAGGCTATGCGACGCGAGAATGACCTGCGTACCCGCCTGGGTCAGGTAGAACCTGCCGCTCTCTAGCGTCACCGGTCCTTCCAGTATCGCTTCGAGAGGCTCCATGAGCTTTTTCTTTTCCTCGAGCCTCGGGCCTCTAGGCAAAGGACGATCCAACGCCATGCAGAGATCATAGTAGGTCTCCTCGATCTCTATGTGATAGTCGCGATAGAGTGAGGCGAAGTTGGGAAAGAGCGACAGGGTCTCTTTTGTGGGGAAGAAGGTTACGGGAGCATCGAGGAAGGCGGCAGGAGCCGTCTCGAGCTGTACCTCCTTATCGGCGAGATTGGAAAAGGAGCCGGCTATCGACGCATCATCACTTCCGAAAAAATCGACCTCAAGCTGCGCGCGCCCTCTACCTTTCTTTCTTCGCACAAGGTGTCCGAGCATCTCCGGCCTGTAGACGCCTATCAGCTTCTCCGCTAAGGCCCGCTGCATGCCCTGCTTATCCGGTCTGCTCTTTGAGCTACCCCATGCGTAGCTCAGCCATGCCGAAGCGTAGCCGGCCTTGAGTAGATGACTTTTGCCCGTCGCGTTGTCGCCTACGACGAGATTTATCCCCTTGGCGAAATGTGCGATCGAGCCCTTGGGAATAGGGTAAAATCGTCAAGGGACATTCGCTTCAGCATATTCCTCCATCTCCTTCTTCCCTCCGTGCCTCTGTGGCTCTCTCCCAGCGCCCCTGTGGCCCTCTCCCAGCGCCTCTGTGGCCCTCTCCCAGCGCCTCTGTGGCCCTCTTCCAGCGCCCCTGTGGCCTCTCCCAGCGCCTCCGTGCCTCTCTCCCCCATCCCGGCCAGGAATCAGTATTGCGCCCCCTCGGTGAGGTCGGCCCGGCTAATCTTGGCCCTGAAGAAGCGGTACACGAGGAACTGATAGACGATGACGATCGGCACGAAGATGCAGGCGACGATGGTCATCACCTTGAGCGTGTAGGGCCCCGACGAGGAATTGTAGACCGTGAGGCTCGAGGCGGGATCCAGGCTCGAAGGAATGAGATTGGGGAACAGACCCACGAGCGCGGTCGCCACGACGAGCAGTATCGTCAGACAGGAGGCGACGAAGGCCGCGAAGGCGCGCGATCGGGCGTGGAAGAGCCTCACCGCGACGAGCGAGGCGACGGCCAGAATCGGGACGGCCAGCCACAGGGGATTGACGAGGAAGTTGTCGTAGAGCCTGGTGGCGAAGGCGGTCGCGACGAGGAAGACTGCAGCCACGACGAGGGCCACGTACCAGAGAACCGAGGCGAAACCGCGTGTGCGCTCGGACAGGGCGCCTCCGGTGCGGTACTCCAGCCAGAGGGCTCCGTGCTGGAGGAAGAGGGCGACGAACAGCAGGGCCGTCAGGAGACCGTAGCCGTTGAAGAGCATCCAGAACCCGCCGCGATAGCCGTCGGCGGCTATGGGCAGCCCCTGGAAGATGTTGCCGAAGCCGAGGCCGAGCACGAGCGGGGCCGTAAGGCTCGACACCGCCAGGGCCCAGTCCCAGAAGGAATGCCACCTCGCTCCCTCGGACTTCCCTCGGAACTCTATCGAAACGCCGCGCACGATGAGCGAAAACAGGATGAGCAGCATCGGGAGATAGAGAAAGCTGAACATCGAGGCGTAGGTGAGAGGGAAGGCGGCGAAGGTCGCCCCTCCCGCCGTGATGAGCCACACTTCGTTGCCGTTCCAGACCGGACCTATGGCCGCGAGCGCGACGCCGCGCTCGGTTTCGTCTTTGGTCAGGAAATTGCGCAGCATGCCCGCGCCGAAATCGAAGCCGTCGAGCGTGAAATAGACGGCCCACAGAACTCCCCACAGCACGAACCACAAAATCTGGAGTGTCATCTCGCTTCCCCCTTTCAATCGTCGGTCTTGCGAGCGTACTTGGCGAGCAGGAAGGCATCCACCGCGGCCAGGCTGCCGTAGAGCAGAACGAAGCCGACGAGCGAAATGAGCACGTCGCCCGCGGTGATGGATCGGGACACTGCGTCGCTGGTCCGGAGCAGGCCGTAGACTATCCAGGGCTGGCGTCCCATCTCCGCGAGGACCCATCCCAGCTCGCAGGCGACATAGGGCAGGACTATCGCCACGCACATTATCCACAGGAACCAGCGATTCTTCTGCAGCCTGTCGCGCCAGGCGAGGATCACCGCTATGAGAGCGAGGAGCGCGAAGAGAAAGCCGAGGGCCACCATGATCCTGAAGCTCCAGAAGCTCACCCCCACGGGCGGCCGCTGGTCGGCCGGGAAGTCGAGGAGTCCCTTCACCGTAGCGTTAGGGTCGTGGAAGGCGAGAAGACTGAGCATGTTGGGCAGTTCGAGCGCCTCGACTAAATTGGATTCGTTCCCGGGCTCGGGGGCCTCGACGAGATAGAAGGGAGCCGCGGTCACCGTCTTCCACTGCGCTTCCATGGCCGCCAGTTTGGTCGGCTGATGGTCGGCCACCTGGCGGCCCGAGAGGTCTCCCGCGAAGATGATCAGGACCGAGGCGGCGATGCCGACGGTGGCGCCGATCCTGAACGATCGCTTGAACATATCGGGATTCCGGCCCCTGAGGAGATGTATGGCCGAGATGCCCATCAGGAAGAAAGAGGCGAGGGTGAGGCCGGCCAGGACCGTGTGGAGAAACTTGACCCAGGCGTATCCGTTCCATAGAACGGCGGCGAAGCTGACGAGCTGGGCCCTGCCGCCCGCCATGACATAGCCCACGGGATGCTGCATCCAACCGTTCGCCAGGAGAATCCAGAGCGCCGAGAGGGTGCTGGCCACGGCCACGACCCACATGATCGCGGCGTGGGCGCCCTTCGAAACCCGCTTCCAGCTGAACATCCACAGCCCGATGAAGGTCGATTCGAGGAAGAAGGCGACCGTGGCCTCGATCGCGAGAGGCGCGCCGAATATGTCCCCTACGAATTTCGAGTACTCCGCCCAGTTCATGCCGAACTGGAACTCCAGGGTGATGCCCGTAACCACCCCGACCGCGAAGTTGATGAGGAAGAGTCTGCTCCAGAACTTCGTCATCTTGAGGTAGATTTCGTCGCCCGTCCGGGCGTAGCGGGTTTCCATGAACGCGACCAGGGCGCTGAGCCCCAGGGTGAGCGGCACGAACAGGAAATGGAATATCGCCACTGCGGCGAACTGGATGCGAGATAGAGCCTCTACGCTCATGCAATCCCCCTTCCATATGAGGCTCTTTCAAAATGCAGACGCATTTTGAAAGAGCTACCATGAATTGCGGCATTTGCGCACGGTTTCGAAGAAACCGGAGCAAATGCGAAGCCAATTTCAAAACCAACCGGGTTTTGAAATTGGCTCATATCTTATAGAAAGAACCCGACGGGCCCGAACTGTGGTCCCAAGTATTGCACAAGAGCGATTGCCAATCCAGTCGAAACTCTCGTACACTTCTCCATCCATGGAAAGCGATTCCCGGTGGCTTCGCGAGCGCGGCAGGAGCGCGCGGCGCCATCTGCTCACTACGGTGGCCCTGGGGGAGCTCTCGGGCATCCTCCTCATCCTCCAAACGGCTCTCCTGGTCGCGATAGGGAACGGAGCGATCATGGAGCGCCGGCAGATCGGCGCCCTCCTCCCTCTTTTCGCCCTGCTCCTGGGAGTGTTCGCCCTCCGCTTCCTGCTCACCTGGCTGGGGAAGCGCTCCGCCTTCGAATGCGCCTCGGTCGTGAAAAGGGCCGTGCGCGGCGAATTGATCGGGGGACTCCGGAGCATCGGCCCCATCGCGCTGGCGCGGATGCACACGGGAGAGATCGCCGAGCTCCTCGTCGGCGCGGTCGAATCCCTCGACGGCTACTACTCGGGCTATCTCCCCCAGCGGGCCATCGCGAGCCTTCTGCCCTTCACCGTGCTCGCCGCCGTCTTCCCCCTCGACTGGATCTCGGGCCTCGTCCTCGTCCTCACGGCCGTGTTCCTGCCGCTCAGCATGATCGTGATCGGCGAAGAGGCGCACGAGCGGAACCGGCGCCTCTGGGCCAGCCTGGCCAGGATGAGCGGCCGCTTTCTCGACGCGCTCCGGGGCCTGGCCACGGTCAAGATCTTCGGTGCGACGCGCCGCGAGGCGATGGAGATCGAACGGAGCTCCGACGACTACAGGCTGGCCACGATGTCGGTGCTGCGCATCGCCTTCCTCTCTTCGTTCATGCTCGAGCTGATCACGGCGGTGAGCATAGCCGTCGTAGCCGTGATCACCGCTTTCAGGCTGCTGTCGGGCGGGATGCACTTCGCCCCCGGCTATTTCATCCTCCTCATCGCACCCGAGTATTTCCTCACCCTGCGCACGCTCGGCACCCAGTATCATGCGCGGATGGGGGCGGCGAGCGCCGCGGGTCGGCTGCGCGGTCTCTTCGAAACGATGAAGCCGGGAGGAGCCGCCGGAGAAAGCCCAGCTTCACAGGCTCCCGCCCGGCCCCCAGTCTCGCCTTCGCCGGAGACTGCGGGAGGGACCGGGGCCTCGGAAACGACGGGAAGGCCGGGGAACTCGATGCGAAGCGGTGCGGAGGTCGAGCTGGAAAATGTCGACTTCGCCTACGCCGACAGGCCCGTGCTCGAGGGCCTGTCGTTCTCGGTCTCGCCCGGAGAGAGGCTGGCCTTGGTGGGTCCGAGCGGCTGCGGAAAATCCACGGTCCTGAGTCTCCTCCTCGGTTTCGCGACTCCGCAGGGCGGCAGGATCGCCGTCGACGGCCGGGACCTGCGATCGATCGACAGCGACGAGCTGTATGAATGCATAGCCTGGCTGCCTCAGCGGCCGAGTCTCTTCCACGGCTCTCTCCGCTACAACATAGGCCTGGGGCGGCCGGAGGCGAACGATCGGGACATAGTCGCGGCAGCCCGACTGGCCCGCGTCGACGAGTTCGCCCAGAGTATGAGCTCGGGACTGGACACCCTCGTCGGCGAGGGAGGGCAGGGCCTGTCCTCGGGGCAGCTGCAGCGGGTGGCCCTGGCCCGGCTGTTCCTCCGCGCGCCGCGGCTCCTCCTTCTCGACGAGCCGACCGCCCACCTCGACGCGCACAGCGAAGGGCTCGTGAACGATTCCATCGCGGCTCTCGCCGAGGGCCGCACCATGATCGTGGTGACGCACCGGCCGGCGCCCTCGGTGGACCGCAGTCTGGAGCTGCGCGCCCCCGTCGCGGGGGAGGCCCGATGAGGGCGCAGGGCGCGAGGGACCTGCTCAGGCTGGCCGCGCTGATCCGCCCGCACTGGCGCCGGGCGGCCCTCGGGACCGCTCTCGCGCTGGCGACGGTGCTCGCCAACATCGGGCTCCTGGCGCTCTCGAGCTGGTTCATCGCCTCCATGGCCCTGGCGGGCGCCCTGGGCGCGAGCATGGACTACACCCTGCCGGCCGTGGGAGTGCGGGCCTTCGCGATAATCCGCGCGGTGGGACGTTATGCGGAACGGCTCGTCAACCACGACACCACCTTCCGGATCCTGGGCTCGCTCCGACTCTGGTTCTACGGGCGGATCGAACCCCTGGCACCGGCGCGGCTGGCCGGATTCAGGAGCGGCGACCTCCTCGCTCGCATCCGTTCGGACATCGACGTTCTGGACGACTACTACGTCCGCGGCCTCGTGCCCGCCCTGGTTGCGGTCCTCGCGCTTTCGTGCATTTTCTCCTTCCTCTCGCGCTACGATCTCCGGATCGCCCGGATCGACATCCTGGCCCTCGTCGCGGCCGGGCTCCTCGTGCCGATAGCCCTCGCGGTCCTGGCCGGCCGACCGGGCCGCGAAAGCGTCCTCGCCGCAGCCGAGCTGCGCAGCTCGATCGTCGAGGAGGTCGAGGGCATGGCCGAGCTCGTCGTCCTGGGCGCCGCGAAGACATACGCGCGGGCGACCGACGAGGTCGCCGCGAGGCTCGACGAGCGGCAGCGGCGGCTCAATTCGCTGCGCGGCATCGGCGACGCCTCAGTCCTGGCCCTGGGCTCGCTCGCGGTCTGGAGCACGGCTGGCCTCCTCGTGGGCCTCGTGGGATCGGGGAGACTGCCCCGCGCCGACATGGCCATGCTCACCGTCTTCGTGCTGGCCAGCTTCGAGACTATCGTGCCCCTGCCTGTGGCGATCCAGAAGGCCGGCGAAATGGCCCAGGCGGCGCGGCGGCTCTTCGAGATCATCGACGCGGAGCCCGCGGTCCCCGCCCGGGCCCCGTCCATCGCGCCGCGCCGCGCCGCCGACGCCGAAGACGAGGCTCCGCGCCCCCGGCCCGCCGCGGCCGGTCTCGCGATACGCGACCTCAGGTTCCGCTATTCGCCCGGTCTGCCCCTCGTGTTCGACGGCTTCTCGCTCGACCTGGCCCCGGGAACGAGGCTCGGCCTGATGGGCCCTTCGGGTGCCGGCAAGTCCAGCCTCGTCAATCTCCTCCTGAGATTCTGGGACTACGAGGGCGGGCGGATCGAGCTCGCCGGGCGGGACCTCCGCTCCTACGGAGCGGAAGAGGCGCGCGGCTTCTTTTCGGTGGTGCCTCAGTCGCCCTTCCTCTATCACGCCTCGATCCGCGAGAACCTGCTTTTGGCCGCCATGCCGGAGGGCGGACAACCGGACGAGGCGGTCGAGAAGCGCCTCATCGCGGTCGTCGAGGCGGCCCGGCTCTCGGACCTCGTGGCACTTCTGCCCGCCGGCCTCGACACCATCGTCGGCGAGACAGGCCGGGCGGTGTCGGTGGGCGAGGCTCAGCGCATCGCGGTCGCGCGCGCCTTCCTGAAGGATGCTCCGATCCTCCTGCTCGACGAGCCGACCGAGGGTCTCGACGACGCCACCGCCGACGCCCTGCTCGCGGCCATCGCCGAGCGCGCCGCGGGCCGGACCCTGGTCATGATCAGCCATCGGGAGCGCGACCTGGGCATAGTCGATACGATCTGTCGACTGCATTCCGGCTGAAGACAGGGTCGGAATCGGCGGTTTCCCGATTGACCGCCGCCTTCCTTGGAGTAGACTAGCGGGGTGTTGAAATGCTTCGAGTATTTCAACAGCCTGTCAGGGGCGGGCCTTGGCGCCCGCTACGATAAACGAAGGGAGCTCGATCGTGAAAGAGATTCTGGAAGCATTGGCGAAGTATAAGCGGAATGTGGACGAGAGCCTGCTGGGCACAGTCGAGAAGCTCGGCGAGGACAAGCTCCTCGCGGCCACGGGGACTTTCTTCCCGAACGTCTTCGCGCAACTCAAGCATATCTTCGGCTCCGACATCAATTGGATCAAGCGTCTGAAGGCCGCATTCCCGAAGAGCGCGGCGCTCGCGGGGAGCCGCTTCGCCGACTACGACGCGGACTCCCTCAAAACCCTGCCCGCCGGAGACCGCGCCCGCGTTTTCGCCGGGATCCGCGAGCTGGACCGCGACGTCGCGGCCTTCGTCGCCGAGCTCGACGACAAGAGCCTGGCCTCGGCCGTGACCTACAAGAACTACCAGGGTCAGAACGAGACCCACGAGCTCTGGAAGGTGCTCATCCACTGGTTCAACCACGGCGTGCATCACCGGGGGACCATCTCGGGCCAGCTCGACTCGCTCGGCGTCGAAAACGACTATTCCGCCCTGCTGCCGAAGATCTGATCCGAGCCGGGGCGCCCCGGGCGACGACCCAGGCGGCACCTCAGCCGTTCGACCCAGCGCTCTCCGACTTTCGAGCAGAGACAGACGTTGTCGCAGCTCCACTCGTACGAGACTTCGCCGAGGACGGGATGTTCGTCGAACCACTTCGAGCAGACGGCGAAACCCTCGGGGCTTAAGTCGTGAAAAGCGAGCGTGAGGTGCGGGCGGTATTCGTACTGTGCGCCCTTCATGAATCGCGTATAGCCGAGCAGGGCCTCGTGAAGCTTTCGGAGCTCGTCGTCTAGGAGAACTTCGTAGGCGATGAGGAAGCGTTCGACTCCGCCGACGCCGTAGGATTCCCGACGCAGTCCCTTCGTCCGCATCGTAATGGCGTCCAGACGGCCGATCGCCGATCCGAATTCCTCGAAGAGGGCGGATTCGTCCTCGGGCGGCACGAGGAAACCCGTCCTCAGCGTGACATGAAGCGGATAGGACAGGGCCTCGCGCGCGCCGCTCAAAGCGGCGAGGGTCGAGCGCAGAGGCTCGATTCGTTGGACGAACTCGCCGGGAAGCACGGAAACGCAGATAAACTGGTCGAGACTCATATGGGGACCCCGATAACCGTTTGGAATCGCCCCCTTTGGTACAGCCATGTCGCCCCCCCTCTTCCCCCTGATTGTAGCCATGAATTCGGGACCCGGGGAGCGACTGCCCGCAGCCCCGGTGAAAATGCAGTTAGTTTTTCTTTCTTCATCGATTATTCATGGGATCCGAACCACTTCCGAATAGCCCTATGTAAGTGTAGTCCCGTCTAAAAGAGGGCCGGAAATGGACCGAGCGCGAAGAACGAGGATTCTCATCGAAGGCTCTCCCGAGCTCAGGCGGGAGCTGAGCCGCCGCATCTCTTCCCGCTATCCGGTCGCCGTGGTGGACGAGCCGCGCGGCGGACTCGTCATGATCAAGATGCGCGAAACGGCCCGGAACGGGCTCTTCTATATGGGCGAGCTCCTGATAACCGAGGCCAAGGTCCAGATCGAAGGCCGGATCGGGATCGGCATGATCGCCGGAGACGAGAGCGAGTCGGCCCGCGAGCTGGCGATTATCGACGCGGCCCACAACGCCCGGCTCGAAGAGACCCGGGAATGGGAGGGGATGCTCGTCGCGGAAGAGACGAGCATCGCCCTGCGGGAAGAGGCCGAGGCCGCACGGATCGCGAGGACGCGCGTCGCCTTCGAGTCCATGGATCGGGAGTGAGGATATGAAGTTCGATCCCGTGCACGACGGCCAGAAGGCCTTCAGGAAGTTGCTGGCCGCCGCTGCGAGCCCGGGCCTGATCGTCGACCTGGGCGAAGAAGCGCGGCTCCTCGACCTGGACCTTCCCCTGAACGGGGGCATGCTCCTCGTCGCCCTCGTCCTCCTGGACGCCGAGACGAGCTTCAGCCTGATTTCTATGGAAGAAACCGCGCAGGCGCGGACGATATCGCAGATGACCTACGCGCGGAGCGAGGCTGCGGACCGGGCCGATTTTCTGTTCGTGATCGGCCCTGACCTCGTAGCCGGAGCCATCGCCGCGGCCAGGGCAGGGAGCCTCGTGGATCCTCACCTGGGCGCTACCCTGGTCGTCCAGGCCGGAGCGCTGCGGCGGGAGGGGCCCCTCCTCCTCTCGGGGCCCGGCATCGAGACGACGGTTCGGCTCGGGGTCGATCTCGAAGGCGGCTGGATCGCCGCGAGGGCCGCGAAGAACGTCGAATATCCCCTCGGCGTGGACCTCGTGCTCGTGGACGAAGGCTCGAGGTTGGCTTTTCTGCCGCGCACGACCGTCATCCGGGAGGAGGGCTGAGATGGGATACGTAGCGGTAACCGGGGGCGCGGCCGCCATCGAGGCTTCCATCGAGCGGCTGAAGTACGAGAGGCTCCGGAAAGGCGTCACTCTCGACGTGCGGGCGGTGGAAGCCGGCATGCGCGCCCTCGCCGACCAGGTCATGTCCGAGGCCAGCCTCTACGACGAGCGAATGGCGGCCATTTCCATAAAGCAGGCCGAGGGCAGCCCGGAGGAGGCCGTATTCCTCATGCGCGCCTTCCGATCCACCCTGCCTCGGTCCCACTACTCCCTGACGGTCGATCCGCGCGCCATGCGCGTCGAGAGGCGCATATCCGCCAGCTTCAAGGACATCCCGGGCGGCCAGATACTCGGGGCTTCCTCCGACTACACGCACAGGCTCATCGACTCGAGCCTCCTCGACGAGAACGACGCGGACGCCGCAGTCTGGGTCGCCGAATATCTCGACAGGGATCAAGAGAAAGCCCTCGGTGCCGCAGGCCCGGCAAGGTTGCTCTCCGCCGACCCGCAGCCCGCCGAGGCTCCGGCGGCGCGGCCTCCCGCCGGCATGCCGGCCGCGGAGCCGACGGCTGCGAAGGCGCCGCCGGCCTCGGCCATCGATTATGTCAGGACGCTGGGGCTCCTCAAGAGCTTGCCTCTCGACGATACCGAACCCAGGGACGTGACGAAGCGCGCTCTGGAGTTTCCGGCCTCGCGCTCGGAGCGCCTGCAGATTCTCGCGCGCGGCCAGACGGGGGCCGTCACGGCCCTGGGCTACGCGGCGCTTCGGGGCTACGGCGCCCTCCTGCATCCCACGGTGGGCGAGCTCCGCGTGGGGCGGGTCGCGGTCTACGTGGCCGAGGCTTCGGCTGTCGAACGCCGGGAAGACTGCGATCCCGGCGACGCCTATTACGTCGGCGAGATCAGGATGACCGTGGTGGAAACCCTCGTGCCCGTCGATCTCGGCCGCGGCCGGGGCGCGGCCGAGATCGAATTCGAGCTGGGCTTCGGAGCCTCTTTCGGGCAGAACGAGACGAAGGCCATCGCGATGAGCCTTCTCGACCAGAGCCTCGAGGCGAAGGACAAGAGCTACGCGGCCCAGGACGAGGAGTTCGTCCTTCTCCACGTGGATTCGGTCGAGGCCACGGGTTTCATATCCCATCTCAAACTGCCGCACTACGTGACCTTCCAGTCGAAGCTGGACAGCGTGCGGAAGTCGAGGAGGGGCGCATGAAGCGGGAGCCCCTGTACAATTTCGCCTTCTTCGACGAGGGCTCCAAGCGCGAGGTCCGCAGGGCCATCCTGAAGGCCGTCGCGATACCGGGTTACCAGGTTCCCTTCGCCTCGCGCGAGATGCCCATCGCGAGGGGCTGGGGTACGGGAGGCCTCCAGATCACTCTGTCGCTCGTCGGCAGGGAGGACGTGATCAAGGTGATAGACCAGGGGGCCGACGAGTCGGTCAACGCGGTCAGCATCAAGCGGCTCGTGACCGGCACGACCGGCATACCCGTCACCGACGACGCCCGCAGGGCCACCATCGTGCAGTCTCGTCACCGCATCCCCGAGTTCCCCCTCGTCCGGGGCCAAATTCTCGTGCTCCAGGTGCCGACGCCCGAGCCCCTCCGCTTCGTCGAACCCAGCGAGTACGCGACGAAGCGCCTGCACGCCGAGAAGGAGTATTCGGGCGCCTACCTCGCCCTTTTCGAGGAAATCATGAAGTTCGGGCGAGTCGCGACCGGAGCCGATCATCCCGTCTTCGTGCACGATCGCTACGTCATGGCGCCGAGCCCCATACCCCGCTTCGACAACCCCAAGTTGCACCGGTCCGAGGCTCTCATCCTCCTGGGCGCCGGGCGCGAAAAGAAGATCTACGCGGTTCCTCCCTACACGAAAGTCGCGTCCCTCGATTTCGAGGACCATCCCTTCGAGGTCGAGTCGGTCGCCGGCCGGCGATGCCGCAGATGCGGCGCCGAGGGAGTTTTCATGGACGAGATCATAGACGAGGCCACCTGTTCCGCGAGCTACCAGTGCAACGACGCGAGCTACTGCGCCGCCAGGATGGGCGAGTCTCGATCGCCCGCGGCGGGAGGGGACTGATGGCCGGCGAGTACGACGCGCGCGCGCTCGACCTCGTCGGGCTCTGGAAGTGGTTCGGGCCCCGCTGCCCCCGCTGCGCCTCGGGCGGCGAGGAGGCTCTCGAGCGGAACTACTGTCCGAGCTGCGGCACGGTGTACGCCCTTCGCGACCTGTCCCTCGAGCTCTTCGAGGGCGAAGTCCTGGGCGTCGTCGGAGAGAGCGGTTCGGGAAAGTCGACCCTACTCAACTGCCTCTTCTTCGACGTGGAGCCGAGCTCGGGGTCGGCCTACATATCCCGCTTCGAGGGAGGTGCCCTCGACATCTTCTCGGTTTCGGCCCAGGCCAGGCGCGGCATCCGGAACTCCCTCCTCGGCAAGGTCTATCAGAACCCCCGAGAGGGCCTCAAGATGCGCTTCGCCTCGGTCTCCAACGTCGCCGAAAAGCTCATAGCGGCGGGGCATCGGAACGTAGGGATCATGGAAAAGAGAGCCGTCGGCCTGCTCGAGCGGGTCAACATTCCCTCTTTCCGGATGAAAGAGGCGCCTGAGTTCTTTTCCGGCGGGATGCAGCAGCGGGTCCAGATCGCGAAGGCCCTGTCCAACAACCCTCCGATCCTCTTCCTCGACGAAGTGACCACCGGGCTCGACCTGTCCGTGCAGGCGAAGGTCCTCGACCTCGTCAAGGAGATCCAGCGCGAGCTCGGCATGAGCATGCTGCTGGTGTCGCACGACCTGGGCATCGTCCGCATGCTCGCCGACAGGACCATCGTGATGCTCAACGGCCGCGTCGTCGAGGAAGGCCTCACCGACCAGATCCTCGAGGATCCCCAGGAACCATACACGCAGGAACTCGTTCACTCGATGCTATGAGGGAGAAAGGCGGAAGCATGTACGCTATCACGAACGGCCTGATCGTCGGAGAAGAAGAGATAGCCCGCGGGATGGACCTCATAGTGGAGGACGACACGATAGCCGACATCGTGCCCTCCGGGACCGCCGGTCTGCCTCCCGAGGCGATCATGGACGCCCGCGGCGGCTACGTGATGCCGGGCTTCGTGGATATCCATGCCGACTATATCGAACGGATGGCCGCTCCGCGTCCGACCAGCCTCATGGATTTCGGCCTCAGCCTGCGCGAGGCGGAGCGCGAGCTCGCGACCCACGGAATAACCACGATGTTCCACTCGCTCTCCTTCTTCGACCACGTCGTGTTCGACACGAACCCCATCCGCGACCCCGAAAACACGAAACGCTTCATCGACATCATAGATTCCTCGCACTCGACGCGGCACCTCATCCGGCATCGCTTCCACGCGCGCTTCGAGATCGACAATCTGCGCCGAGTCGAGGAGATCAAGGGCTATATCAGGGACGGCAAAGTGCACCTGATTTCGTTCATGGATCACACTCCGGGGCAGGGCCAGTATCGGGACCTCGAGAAGTACCGCGGGACGGTGAGGGGATACCGCGACGTTTCGGACGAAGAGATCGACAAAACCATAAGCCTCCTGCAGGGTAGCCGGAAGCTCGAGGAATCCGCCATCCGTGCCATTGCGGCCCTGGCTCTCTCCAACGGCATCGCGGTCGCCTCGCACGACGACGACACGATCGAGAAACTGGGCTTCGTCCGCGGCTTCGGCGCCACGATAAGCGAGTTCCCCATAACCATCGAGGTGGCCCGGGAGGCGAGGAAGCTCGGCATGCGCACCGTGGTGGGAGCCCCCAACGTGCTGCTCGGCGGCTCCCACTCCGGCAACCTTTCGGCCGCCGCGGCCGTGCAGGAGGGATGCGTCGACATACTCTGCAGCGACTACTACCCCGCCGCACTCCTGCACGCCGTCTTCAGGCTCGCGGAGATGCCGGGGCTCGGGCTGCCGGCGGCCGCGAGGCTGGCCACCCTCAATCCCGCCGAGGCCGTCCACATGGGATGCGAAATCGGCTCCCTCAGGGCCGGGAAGAAGGCCGACATCCTCATCGTGGAGAAGATAGGCGAGGAATTCCCGGCCGTCACGGCCGTCATCGTCGACGGTCGCAGGATACTCACGACCGACTACAGGATGCTCTGATGGAAAAGAAACTGACGAAAGAACCCCTCGTGCACGAGGGAGCGGTGCTCGAAGACGTGCGGCTCGGCGCGTACACGGAAATCGGCGAGATGGGATATTACGAGAACGTCGAGCTCGGCGACTACTCGTACACGATGCCGTTCTGCTTTCTCCAGAACACGATCGTGGGCAAGTTCGCCAACATAGCGGCGGCGGTGCGCATCGGGCCTACCATGCACCCCATGGACCGGCCGACGCTCCACCACTTCACCTACCGCCGCATCCTCTACGGCCTCGACGATCACGACGACGAGGAGTTCTTCGCCCGGCGCCGTTCCCGGGTGGCCCGCATCGGCCACGACACCTGGATCGGCCACGGCGCCATCGTCATGCCCGGCGTGACCGTCGGCGACGGCGCCGTCGTGGGCTCGGGAGCCGTGGTCACGAAGGACGTTCCGCCCTTCGCCGTGGTCGTCGGCATGCCCGCGAAGAAAATCAAGGACCGATTCGCTCCGGAGGTCGCGGCGGCGATGACCAGGATCGCCTGGTGGGACTGGCCCCACGAGCTTCTGAAGGCCCGGCTCTCCGACTTCTGCGGGAGCGTCGAGGACTTCGTCGAAGCCTACGACGGGAAGGGCGCGCTCTGACATGGACGCGATGCTCTCCATCGAGGGCCTCGGCAAGACCTTCACGATCCACCACCTGAACAGGCGCATCAAGGCCTGCGAAGGCATCGACATCGAGGTCGCCGCGGGCGAGCTCGTCGGGATCACCGGAAGGAGCGGCTCGGGCAAGTCGACGATACTCAAGCTGATCTACCGCAGCTACCTGCCCCAGCGGGGACAGGTCTGGTACCGCTCCGAGCGCTTCGGTCCGATCGACCTCTTCCGGGCGAGCGAGCGCCAGGTCGTCTACCTGCGCAGGCGGGAGATCGGCTACGTGAGTCAGTTCATCAATCTCGTGCCGCGGACCACGGCGAGGGCATCGATAGAGCAGGCGGCGCTCGAGATGGAAATGCCGGGCGCCCGAGCCCGCGAGGAGGCCGAGCGCATGCTCTCGCACTTCGAGTTGGCCGAGGACCTCTGGGACAGCTACGCCAGCACTTTCTCGGGGGGCGAGAAGCTCAGGCTCAACGTGGCTCGGGCCATGGTGAAGCACCCGCGGCTCCTCCTCCTCGACGAGCCGACGGCCAGCCTCGACGAGCATTCGAAGGGCAAGGTGAGGGAGCTCATCGAAAAGCTCAAGTCCGAGGGGACCACGATGCTGGGCATATTCCACGACCTCCGCTTCATGGACGGACTCTGCGACCGGGAATACGGCATGAACCTCGGCCGCTCCGCGGAAGAACGATGATAGGCGACCTCCACGTGCACACCACCCGCTCCGACGGTTCCTATTCGCCGAGGAGGGCCGTCGTCATGGCCAGGGAACGCGGACTCTCCTACATAGGCATAGTCGATCACGACAGGACGGAGGGGCTGGAGGAAGCGATCGAGCTCGGCCTGCGCCTCGGCGTCGCCGTCGTACCGGGCGTCGAGATATCGGCCTACGATTACGGGAGGGGGCGCAAGGCCCATCTCCTGGGCTATCGCTGCGCTTCGCCGGCAAAGGCCGTCGAAAGTCTCTGCGCTCCGATCCGCGAAGCGCGCGACGCCCTCACGAGGAAGCACGTCGCGACCCTGGCCGCGGCCGGCTACCCGGTGACGATCGAGGAAGTCGTCGAGGCCGCCGGAGGAGCGGAGACCCTCTACAAGCAGCACATCATGGCGGTCCTGGTCCGCAAAGGCGCGGCCGAGAGGATCTACGGGGAGCTCTACCGCCGGCTCTTCCGCGGAAACGGGATATGCGCCGAGGACATCGCCTATGCGGATGTCTTCGGGGCGATGAGGGCGATCCACGCCGACGGGGGGATCTCGGTCCTCGCCCATCCGGGGCAGCTGGACTCCTGGGAGCTCCTCCATGAGCTCCTCGAGGAGGGGCTCGGGGGCGTCGAGCTCTACCACGAGAGCCATTCGCTCGAGGACCACAGGAAGGTCTTCGCCGCGGCCGAAACCCGGCCGGGACTCGTCCTCACGGGAGGGAGCGACGACCACGGATCCCTGGGATCGGACAACGCGATGGGCGACATACGCGCCCCCCAGGGAGCCTTCGAGGCCCTGGGCTCTCCGCTGCGCACGCCCTACGCATTCGTGGAGGGAATCGTCCGCGAAGCGGGATCGATGCTGCGCGCCGCCGCGGTCGAAGATTCGGAGATAGAGGAGAAGGGCGGCGACCGGCGCGACATTGTCACGCGCCACGACTCGATCGTGCAGGAGTTCCTGATTTCGGCCATTTCCGAGCGGCTGCCCGACCATCGCTTTCTGGCCGAGGAAGGCGGGGGCGCCGACCCGGAGCCGGAGCTCCCCACCTGGATCATCGATCCCATCGACGGCACCACGAACTTCGCCTGCTCGGGAAGGGACTTCTCGATCTCGGTGGCTCTGTACCGGGGCGGCAGACCGGAGCTGGGTTTCGTCTACGACGTCATGGCCGACGAGATGTACGCCGCCGCGCCGGGGCTCGGGGCCTATCTCAACGGCTCGCCTCTCCGATCCGCGGGCAGGGCGACCTCGCTCGAGGGCGCAGTCGTGGACATGAGCATGGATTCGTGCCGGCTGCTCCGCGAGCGCACGGGCGCGGAAGCGGAGCGTCTGGCCCTGGCGGGCAGGGGGCACCGCGCCCTCGGCTGCGCCTCTCTGAGCATCTGCAGGATAGCGCGGGGCTCCCTCGACATGTACGTGTCGGCCAAACTTTCGATATGGGACCATGCGGCCGCCGACATCGTGCTCGCCGAGGCGGGAGGCGCCTCGGCCCTCCGCGTCCTTCCGGGAGAGGGAGCGGGCCCGCGCTCGAGGCGATTCTACGCCGCCGCCGGCGGCGCCGGGATCCTGGCCGAGGCCCTGCGGCTCCTCTTCGGGCAGGAGGTCATCCCATGGCGATCCTGACGATCAACAACCTCACCAAGTACTACAAAGACGTGCGCGCCCTCCACGACGTCACCCTCAAAGTCAAGGCCGGAGAGTTCGTCACCGTGATCGGCCGCTCGGGAGCCGGGAAATCCACCCTGCTTCGCTGCATCAACCGGATGATCGAGCCCAGCTCCGGCAGAGTCGAATTCGACGGCACCGACATGCGCTCGCTCGGAAGGCGCGAGCTCCGGCGGGCCCGCAGGAGGATCGGCATGATCTTCCAGCACTCCAATCTGGTGCCGCCTCAAACCGTCATGGAGAACGTTCTGCACGGGCGCCTGGGCTACAAGTCCACACTGGAAGGCTCTCTGGGCATCTACACCGCCGAGGAAAGGAACATGGCGGTCGAGGTGCTCGAGCGGCTGGGCATGGCCCAGCAGATGCACAAACGCTGCGACCAGCTTTCGGGCGGGCAACAGCAGCGCGTCGGCATCGCGCGCGCGCTGATCCAGGACCCCCGGCTCATCCTCTGCGACGAGCCGATAGCTTCTCTGGACCCGAGCTCGTCCAAGACGATCATGGACCATCTGCATCGCATATCGCGCGACATGAATATCACTATCCTCATGAACCTGCACCAGGTGGACGTGGCGATCAGGTATTCGGACAGGATCATCGGGATGCGCGGGGGATCGATCGTCTACGACGGCGAGGCCAGAAAGCTCAAGAAGAAGACGGTGGCGGAGATCTACGGCTCCGAAATGGACGACATACTTTTCGAGGAGTCTCCCGAATGAGCTTGGCGCTCAAGGTTTGCGGAGCAAACGACTGACCGCGCTCCGAAATAGACTCATCCTTCCTTGAGGTTTTTCTTCACCCTGATCGCGACGATTTCCAGCAGGATCGCGAAAGCCATGACGAAGTAGACGATGAGGCCCAGCTCCCTGAGGTCGAAGTAGAGCGAGCTGGCCATGAACAGGTCGAACCCTATGCCCGCCGCGCCCGCGGCCGCACCCATGGCCACGACATTGGTGAAATTCATCTCGAACCTCAGGAAGGTCCAGGACAAGAGGTAGGTGGAGGATGCGGGCAGAACCGCCCGGAAGACGATCTGCCACCAGTCGGCCCCCGAGGCCTTCAGCGCCTCGATGACGCTCTGGTCCAGACTCTCGAAAGACTCGGCGTAGGCCTTCGTCAGGTAGCCGATGGAATGCATGGACAGGCCGATCACCGCCGCCGTGCTTCCCAATCCGGCGGCCACGGCGAAGATGAGCACCCAGAGAATGGACGGAATGGCCCGGATGAAGGCCACGATGCCCTTGATCGCGCTCGACACGCCTTTGGGGGCCAGATTCCGGGCGCCGAGCAGGCCGAGAAACAGGGCGACGAGGCCGCTGAACACGGTGGTCAGCACGGCCAGCGCGATGGTCGTCACCAACTCCAGGAAGGCGTCGGTCAGGCTGAGGCGGTGCGAGTGCGGCTGGAAAAAGATGGTGCCGAAATTCCGGAGCGTCTCTCCGGCGGCCTCGCGAATGTTCGCGCTGCCGTAATCCATCGTGAGGAAGGCGTAGACCGTGATCGCCGCGAGCGTCGCCAGAGTGATCCGGATGGCGAGCTTGGAAGGGTCGATAGGTTTCGGGTTTTTCGGGGGGTCTTTGCTCCGCGACTCCGTCACAGGATTATCCTTCTGACGCGGTTGGAAAGAGATTCCAGGGCGAGGACCGCGACGACGGTGACGATCACGACGAGACTCGCCGCGTGGTAGTTGAAGGATTTGTAGTATACGTCGAAGGCGAAGCCGATGCCCGTGCCGGTCAGAAAGCCGACCAGGACGGCGTCGCGGATGTTGGTTTCGATCATGAACAGAAGCCAGCTGACGATCTGAGGCGAGGCGGCGGGCACGACCGATCGGAAAATGACGTGATAGTAGGACGCCCCGGTCGCCTTGAGGGCTTCCACCATGCCCGTATCGACTTCGTCGAGCGCCTCCATGAAGGCGCGGACGAGGAAGCCGAAGGAACCGAAGAACAGGGCCAGGAAACCGGTGAGAGAACTCTGGCCGAAGGCCAGCACGAGAATCATCGCCCAGGCCACGAGGGGCATGTTCCGGAAGAAGGAGCCGATTCCCCGCGCGACCAGGGTGAAGGCCCCATGCACGCGCGTGGTCCGAGAACCCGCGAAGGCCAGAAAGAGGGCGAAGACCGAGGCCGTCAGGGTCGAAGAAACGGAAATCAGGAAGGTGTCCCATAATTTGCCCAGGATATCGGAAAGCTTGGACAGGGATTTCCCGTCGGGATAGAAGTTGGATACGCCCCAGACGAAGGCCCTGAACAGGCTCGTGATGCCCCTTCCGATGTCGTACTGGGTTATCGCGACCGAAGCCATCGTCAGAACGATCAGCGAAGCGAAAAGCAGGAGCGAGTTGCGCCTTCGCCTCATCAAGACATCGATCTGCATCGTCCTTCCTAATCCATCGAAGAAGTTGCCGTCCAAGAAGGGCCATCCTATGCTTGTTTCACTCTCGAAGCTTCCAATGACATCGCAGAGCGGGTCCTGGCAAGGGCGAACGGAGGGCAACTGGAAGATTGTCGTCGTCCTCCGTTCGCCCTCGCCACCCGCCGCTTTGCGATGCCTGTTGAAGCTGCGACAGGGTTCATCCCCGAAAGGCTGCCCTTCTTGCACGGCAACCTCGCGTCAGCGCGCCCCATCGCAAGCATCCCGAACGCGTGCTTACAATCCGAGGACTTGTCTCATCGGGTTGTACCAGGAGTCGTCGACTTTCACGAAGCGATGCGGCTGGCTGAACAGGCCGGCGCCGGAATCGCTCTTGGGCTCGAACACCATCGGGTCGTTGGTGACTTTGTCCGATATCAAGGCCGCCGTTATCTTATCGAGCGTGGCCTGATCCAGGACGGAGTCGTTGGCCTCGAAGGGCGTGTTCTGGACGGGGATCGACTTGATGATCACGAACTGCGCGCCGCCGAGGGCGTCGAAGGGTGCGTCGGCGCCCTTCTTCACGGTGTAGGCGGCCCCTTCCTGGTCGTCGGTGCCGGAGCTGAGTTCCAGGTAGCTCTTCACGTCGATATCGTCCACCGCGGCGACGTCGACCTTGCCCATGAGCATGCTCGCCAGGGACAGCTGGTGGGAACCGGCGAACAGAACCTGGTCGAAGAACTTGCCTTTCCCGCCCTGCATGAGGTCGTCCTTCGAGAGACTCTTCCACGCGTCCTTGTTGTGGAAGTAGGCCAGGATGGCCGAGGCCGGCATGTTGAACCCGGAAGTGGAGCTCGTCGAGACGAAGGCTATCTTCTTCCCGGCTATCTTTTCGATCGAATAGCCCTCGGCCGACTTGTACTGGCCCTCGTTGCCCTTCTTGACCAGGAGGCGGCTGTAATAGAGCGCATCCTGCGCGGTTCCCGAATCTCCGCTTTCGACCACCAGGGGAACGACATGCGGATTTTTGGCATGGCCCGTCATGTACTCGAAGGGACCGAACCAGCCCAACTGCGCGTCGCCAGAATCCAGGGCCGCGATGGCGATGTTGTAGTCGGTGGTCAGCTTGTCCTGAACCTTCCAACCGGTCGCGTCCGCGATTACCTTGTCGAACTCGGCACGGAACGCCTTCTCGTTGTCTCCCGAGTTGTTGGGCAGCCAGGCCAGGGTGAGGATTTTCGGCTTCGAGCAGCCGGCGAGCAGAGACGCGACGAGCATGGGTGCTATCAAAGCACCGAGCAGGATTACATTGGCCCTCTTCATCGGTATTTCTCCTTTCCCGTCTTTTGGGACACCGAGGGTGTCCGGTTTCGAGATCCGTGGGAACGTAGTACCGGAAGCGTGTGCGAAAGGCGTGAGGTTTTTATCAGATTTGGGTTATTATAGTCTATTCCTGGGGAGGGAGCCGCGAAGAATCGCGCCCATTCTCCGCGCCGGGCAGTGTCGACTGATCCGGCAATTGAAAAGCCGTCATCGCATCGAAAAAGGGCTTAACCGTGCGGCCCTTTTTCGATGCTCACGTCAACCGTTTTATTGCCGGGTAAGTAACTCCTCAGGTCTGCACGCTGAGGAACATGGACAGGGTCATCTGCTCGATCTGATCCTGGAGCTCCTCGATCTTGTCTATGTGCCGGTCTTCGTCCCTCAGTATGTCCTTGAGCATGTCCTGCGTCGCGTAGTCGGCGGCCTCGGCCGCGACCACGATGCCCCGATTGTAGGCGGCGATGGCGGTCGCCTCTGCCTCATGGTCGTTGTCCAGCTGGGCGGGCACCATCGCGCCGATATGCATGGGATTGAGGACGGAAACGACGGGTGTCCCTTCCAGGAAGAGGATCCGGCCGATGAGCTTTTCGGCGTGCTTCATTTCGTCGATCGCCCGCTTCTCGAAGTGATCGTGCAGTTTGCCGTAGCCCCAGTTTTCGCACATGCCGGAATGCACCATGTACTGGTCGATAGCCGTCAGCTCGTCGGCCAGCAGGGCGTTCAGGGTCTGGATCAGTTTCGGATTGCCCTTCATCGTTCCCTCCTTGTTCGGAAAGTCTCGCAATGAAGTTCATTATACGGGTGCAGAAACGGAATTGGAAAGGGCAATCCGGAAGGCACTCTCATTCCGCGATCACGCCGGGGAGCAGGCGGCGGAACTCCTTTCTGACCACCTCGTAACACTCGCACACCCGCGCTTCCAGGCCGGGTCGATCCAGCACGGTGATGCGGCCGCGGCTGTAGTGGATCAAGCCGGCGTCCTGCAACTTGCCGGCGGCCTCGGTCACGCCTTCGCGCCGCACTCCCAGCATGTTCGCGATCAGCTCCTGGGTCATGCTCAGCTCGTTCGCCGGCAATCGATCGAGGCTGAGCAGAAGCCATCGGCAGAGTTGCTGGTCCACCGAATGGTGCCGATTGCAGACGGCGGTCTGCGCCATCTGCGAGAACAGAGCCAGGGTATAGCGCAGCAATAGGTGCTGAAGGGGCCCCCCACGATTGAACTCCTGCTTGAGTATCTGTCCCTTCAGCCGAAAGGCCTGGCCCTCGTTCTGCACCACGGCGCGATTGGGCATGGTTCCGCCGCCCATGAACAGGGCGATGCCTAGGATGCCGTCGTTGCCGACCACGGCAATTTCGGCGGAGGCACCGTCTTCCAATACGTAGAGCAGGGACACGATGGCCGTCGTGGGGAAATAGGCATAATTCAACTGGTCCCCGGACTCGTACAAAGCCGTACCCAGCTCCAGTGGAGCCGGTTCGAGATTGGGGAATATTCGTTGGCTGTCCAAGTCCGACAGAGCGGCGAGGAGGTGGTTTTGTCGAGGATTTGGAGAGAGGGGGTTGTTGGAGATATTAGTCATCGCAATCTCCTGGAGCTTCTGCTCCGCAGCACAAGGGCATTTGAATATACCAGCACGGCCTTTTTTACCATCTTATGTGGGATGTCGTACAGAAGCCTTCCGATACGAGATCATAAATGAATACCAAAAAACAGAAGTTACCTCCGGCCGGGGGAAAAAGATGAAGGCAAACTCTTCAAAATGTAAACCGTGCGGGGAAGGCCAATAAGTTGACTTTGGTACCAATCTGCGGTACCATAGATGTGGATGAATTCCAAGAACCGAAAGACGCTGGACGAGATCTTCAAGAACCCAATTCCGGCTTCCATCCAGTGGAGTGACATCGAATCGTTGTTGCTGTCGCTCGGAGCAGGGGTGTCGGAAGGAAACGGGTCCCGAGTGAGGATTTTATTGAATGGTGTCCGAGCCGTGTTTCATCGACCTCATCCACAAAAGGAGACTGACAGGGGTTCCGTAATGTCCGTAAGAAGATTCTTGGAGAATTCGGGAGTGTCAAAAGATGGAATATAAAGGATACATCGGACTGGTTGCCTATGACGATCAGGCAAAAATTTTCATGGTGATGTGATCAACACTCGCGATGTGATCACCTTTCAAGGAACGTCAGTCGATGAAATCGAGAAGGCATTTCAGGACTCGGTCGAGGACTACTTAGTCTGGTGTGAGAAGGATGGAGTAGATCCGGAAAAGCCATATTCAGGAAAGTTCAACCTGCGACTATCACCCAAACTCCACAAGGAAGTAGCTGTCACTGCCAAGAAGATGAATATGTCAATAAATTCCTTTGTGGAAAAGGCATTGCTGGATGAAATCAACCAAAATCGAGCAATGTGAAGAGGTAGAACAAAGTTTTCAACCTGACTCACGGGACAAGCCCGTGAGTCAGGTTGAAACTGCGATAGCCCGGAATGGAAGGATCGCCGGGGCGAGAATCGACGACGTTCGCATGATTCGATCCCGAAACTTCCGCGGCAGAGGAGGTCTTTTCGATAGGCAACATATCGTGGTTTCGTGCAACTCTTTCGGCATTATCGGCTTTGTGTTCGGCAGAAGTAGATTTGAGATATCCTGATGGCGATAATGCCCATTCCAGGCGAGCGGGTCCGCTCCATCCCGGGTCTCGTCCCTTATCTTCCCCGGATAGTTCATGTGCTTTCGGGAGGGGCGGCGAAGGGCTTTTGCCATCTAGGAATGATAGAGGCGCTCGAGAAAGAGGGAATCCGGCCCGACTTTATCGTCGGAACCTCGGTTGGCGCCCTGCTCGGAGCCTCATATAGCCACTTTGAAAACGTCGGGGACGTGTGCAATAGGACCAAGGAGGTCCTCTCCTCCGACGAGTTTCAGACGTTCGAGAAGAAGTATTTCGGAAAGAGGAAGGCTCTCGACGAACACGTGGAGCGAGGAGTCAAGCGTTTCTTTTCGAGTATCTCCGAGAATCGTAGAAACACGGTGCATCTTGGCATGTCCTTCATTTGACGTGTGCGCTAGCGAACAGACGCCGTTTGCGCCATTGCGTATGCTTTGAATGAGGCATCTGAAACGATAAAACTTACACCCGTGCAGAGGTGTATCGTGGCGCGCGCTCTGAGGAGGGAGACGTGAGGATGCAGCCCGGAATGATTGGATTGGGGCGAATGGGCGCGAACATGGCACGACGTTTGATGAAAGGTGGCCACGACTGCGTGGTCCATGACGTAAATCCCAAAAGCGTCAATGAGCTAGTGGAAGATGGCGCGATCGGGGCGGAATCGCTCGGAGATTTGGTGTCTCGGCTGTCCAGGCCGCGCGCGGTCCGGCTCATGGTACCGGCGGCCGCGGTCGATCGGGAACTGGAGATGCCCGTCCCGCTGCTCGAAACGGGAGACGCCGTCATTGACGGCGGCAACTCCTACTACCGCGACGACGTTCGGCGCGGCGCCGAGTTGAAATCGCGAGGAATTCATTATGTGGACGTCGGGACCAGCGGCGGAGTCGCCGGTCTGGAACGCGGCTACTGCCTCATGATCGGCGCCGCCCTCTTCGGGCGTTTCGATTCCTGTGGCGAGGCCGATTACGCCGATCGGCTACTCTCCGCCATGAGAAAGCAGTTCGGCGGGCATGATGAAAAAAAAGGCTGAAGCCGGGATGGCCAAGGTTGGCGCGACTCGATCCGACGTGCTGGTGCTCTTCGGTGTGTCGGGCGACCTCGCCCACAAGAAGATATTTCCGGCGCTCTATGCGATGGAAAAACGAGGCGCGCTGAAGGTTCCGGTGATCGGCGTCGCCTCTTCGAAATGGAGCCTCGATCATCTGCGCAAGCGGGTGACGGACAGCATCAAACGATCGGGCGGGATCGATGACCAGGACTCTCTCCAACAGCTTCTCTCCCGGTTCCGATATGTGGAAGGCGACTACAACGACCAGGACACGTTCACGGCGATAAAAAAGGCGCTGGAAGGCGCCCGGCGCCCGGCGCACTACCTTGCGATTCCTCCCGCGCTCTTCGCGAATGTCATCCGGGGGCTGGGCGCCGCCGACCTTACCGACCATGCGCGCGTCATCGTCGAAAAGCCCTTCGGACGAGACCTGGCCTCCGCTCGGGAGCTCAACCGGGTCGCGCACGCAGCCTTCCCCGAAGATTCGATCTTCCGCATCGACCACTACCTGGGGAAGGGAGCGATCATGAATATCCTCTTCACCACCCACACGGCGGTGGCCGCCGGCTTTGACCGTTTTTCCCCGGCCCTCATCGAACGCTTCCTGGGTGAATACACGCGGCGGCAGCTCTTTCGGTCGCTTTTCCCGCGCTGGCCGCAGAATGAAGTGCCGGTCGGGCATGTCACCAATGGGGTGCACATGCCGAGTTGGGACTCGGCGGCCGCGGACGAACTTTGGACAGAGGCCCGCGGGAAGGATCGTTGGCTGGGTACGACGGAGGACCTGGAGCGGGCCATCCGTCGCGTCCCCGATGCAAAGCTCCGGCAATTTCGCGCGGACGCAAGCGCGTCTTTCGTCGAGTATGTTCGGGAACGATTGTCGGGGCAGCCCGCCGCGTCGGGCGGGTCGCCCGAAGAGCTCGACAATGTGCGCCGTTTTTTCGATCCCCAGGCTTTGACAGTGGGCTTTGCTCGACGCTTCGCCGCCTATAAACGGCCGAACCTGCTTCTGCACGATTCCGAAAGGCCGCTGCGCCTTTTGACGAATCCCGAGCGCCCCGTGCAGCTCGTGCTCGCCGGCAAAGCCCATCCGGCGGACCAGGCGGGCCAGGGCCTGATACGGCAGTGGACGCAGTTCATCCGGAGGCCCGAGGTCCGTCCCCATGTGATATTCCTCGACGACTACGACATGCTGTTGAGCGAACGCCTGGTGCAGGGTGTGGATCTCTGGCTCAATACGCCGAGGCGGCCCTGGGAGGCGAGCGGAACGAGCGGCATGAAGGTCCTCGTGAACGGCGGCATCGATCTCTCCGAATTGGACGGCTGGTGGGCCGAAGCCGAGGCACTCTACGACCCGTTCGAACGCGAGGTGATCCCCGAGTTTTATGCCCGCGGCGCGAACGGCATTCCCACCGCATGGGTGGCGCGGATGCGGGAAAGCATGGCGCAGTTGACCCCGCGCTTTTCGACCAACCGCGCGGTGCGCGAATACACCGAGCAGCACTACCTTCCGGCAGCCTCGGCCTACCGGGAGCGCTCTGCCGGGAATGGCGCGATCGGCTTGCAGCTGGTGAATTGGCGCCCCGTTGCGGCAGGAGATGGAACGCGCGGGGCAATCCTTGGGCGCGACGAATGGCACAGTGTATCGGGCTCGGGTACCCGCAGCCCGGCCGGCTACGGATTATACGGTTCGGCTCGTTCCCCACCACGAGAGCGCGGCGGTCCCCCTGGAAGCCGCTCGCATTCTGTGGCAGCGTTGATTCACCCGCGAAGGGTGAAGGAGTAAGGCATGAAGACAACGACGCTCTCCCCGGAAATGCTCCATAGGATGGATGCCTATTGGCGCGCCGCGAACTACCTGTCGGTCGGGCAGATATTTCTCTGCGATAATCCGCTTCTGAAGCGACCGCTCGCGATCGCGGACGTGAAGCGCATGCTGCTGGGGCATTGGGGAACGACCCCCGGACAGAACTTCATTTACGCGCATCTGAATCGGATCATCAAAAAATACGACCTCGATATGATCTACGTTTCCGGTCCCGGGCACGGGGGCCCGGCCGTCGTGGGCAACACCTACCTCGAGGGGACGTACAGCGAGGTCTATCCTGATATCAGCCAGGATGAGGCCGGGCTTCGCAGGCTCTTTACCCAGTTCTCGTTTCCCGGAGGAATCCCGAGCCATGCGTCGCCCGAATGTCCGGGCTCGATCCACGAGGGAGGCGAGCTGGGATACTCGCTCAGCCATGCCTTCGGGGCGGCCTTCGACAATCCCGATCTGATCGTAGCCTGCGTTGTCGGCGACGGCGAGGCGGAAACCGGACCGCTGGCCACGGCCTGGCATTCGAACAAATTCCTCGACCCGGTCACCGACGGCGCAGTGCTGCCGATCCTGCACTTGAACGGCTACAAGATTTCAAACCCGACCGTCCTCGCGCGCATCACCCGGGAGGAATTGGAACAGCTGCTCCGCGGCTACGGCTGGACGCCCTGCTTCGTCGAAGGGCACGAGCCGGAGCCGATGCACGAGGCCATGGCCACGGCGCTCGATGCGGCGGTGCAGACGATCAAAAAGATACAGGAGGACGCCCGCGCCCGCGGCGAGTTCGCGCGACCGCGCTGGCCGATGATCGTCCTCGATTCGCCCAAGGGCTGGACGGGGCCGAAGATGGTCGATGGCCTGCAGGTCGAAGGCAGCTTCCACGCGCACCAGGTGCCGCTTTCCGACCCCGCCATCCATCCCGAACACCTCAAGCTTCTGGAAGACTGGCTCCGGAGCTACCGGCCGGAAGAGCTCTTCGACGACCGGGGCCGCCTAAAAGCCGAGCTGGCCGAGCTCGCGCCCAAAGGCGAGCGGCGCATGGGCGCGAATCCTCACGCCAACGGCGGCATTCTGCTCCGCGACCTTAGGATGCCCGATTTCCGCGATTATGCGGTCGACGTCCCCTCGCCGGGCGTGCTCGGCATCGGCGACACGCATGTGCTCGGGCCCTTCCTGCGCGACGTGACGAAGCTCAACGTCGAGCGGCGGAACTTCCGGATCTTCGGCCCCGACGAGACGCTGTCCAACGGTCTGGAGGCCCTCTTCGAAGTGACCAAGCGCCAATGGGACGCCGCGGCTGCGCCCGACGACGAGTTTCTCGCGCCTACCGGCCGCGTGATGGAGATGCTCAGCGAGCACCAATGCGAGGGCTGGCTCGAGGGCTACCTGCTCACCGGCCGGCACGGACTCTTCAACTGCTACGAGGCCTTCATCCACATCGTCGATTCGATGTTCAACCAGCACGCCAAGTGGCTGAAGGTCACGTCTCAGTTGCCGTGGCGACGGAAAATAGCGTCGCTGAACTACCTACTGGCCTCGCATGTCTGGCGCCAGGACCACAACGGATTCACGCACCAGGATCCCGGCTTCATCGACCACATCGTGAACAAGAAGGCCGAAATCGTGCGCGTTTACCTCCCGCCCGATGCGAACTGCCTGCTGTCGGTGATGGACCACTGCCTGCGCAGCCGCCATTACGTCAATCTCGTGATCGCAGGCAAGCACCCGGCTCCGCAGTGGCTCTCGATGGAGGCCGCCGTCAAGCACTGCACCGAGGGCATCGGCATCTGGCAATGGGCCTCGAACGACCGGGGCGTCGCCCCCGATCTGGTCATGGCCTCGTGCGGCGACGTGCCCACGCTGGAATCGCTCGCCGCCATATCCATACTGCGCGAGCATCTGCCCGACTTGAAGATCCGGGCAATCAACGTCGTGGACCTCATGAAGCTGCAGCCGCAAACGGAGCACCCGCATGGGCTGAGCGACAAGGATTTTGACGAGCTTTTCACCAGGGACAAGCCGGTCATCTTCGCCTTTCACGGCTATCCCTGGTTGATCCACAGGCTGACCTACCGCCGCACCAACCACGGCAACATCCACGTCCGCGGCTACAAGGAGGAAGGTACTATCACTACGCCCTTCGACATGACGGTGCTCAACTGTCTGGACCGCTTCCACCTCGCGGTGGACGCCATCGACCGGCTGCCGCAGACCGGAGAGAAGGGCGTCTATCTGAAGCGGCAGCTCAAGGACAGGCTCATCGAGCATAAGCGCTACATCGATAACCACGGCGAGGATATGCCGGAAATCAGGAACTGGAAGTGGAGGGGGCCCGAATGAATGCGAAAGCCGTCGAATTCCACCCATGGGAGGGCAAGACATCCTCCCGGGCAATACAAGGAGCATTACGATGCTATATACAGCCAATAACATGTTAGCTTACAAATTGAACGGCAGCGACGGCGAAGTGGGAATAGTCAAGGATTTCTATTTCGATGATCACCATTGGGCCGTTCGATACCTGGTCGCCGATACGCAGAGATGGCTTCCCGACAGGCTGGTCTTGATCTCTCCCCATGCCGTCACCGCGGTGAACACCGACGATCGGCATATTTCCCTCGAGCTGACAAAAAAGCAGATCGAGGACAGCCCGCCGTGGAGCAGCGACAAGCCGGTCTCCAGCCAATTCGAAGAAGCCTATTACGGCTATTATGGGTGGCCGAACTATTGGAGCGGCCCCTTGATGTGGGGGCCCTATTCCTACATTTCGCGCGATAGAGAGAGCTTGAGAGGCGTCAATACGGGTGGAAAAGCCTGGGACCCGCATTTGCGCAGCATATCCACAGTCATCGGCTACGACATCCAAGCATCGGACGGCGAGATCGGGCACGTGGAGGATTTCGTCCTGGACGACGAGACTTGGGCAATTCGCTATCTGGTGATCGATACGAGAAACTGGTTGCCGGGGAGAAAGGTCCTGATTTCGCCCAAATGGCTCGAACGCGTCAGTTGGAGCGAGTCGAAAGTCTTCGTCAATCTCCTCCGCGAGACGATCAAACAGTCGCCGGAATACGACGGGAAGTCTTTGCTGACTCGAGATTATGAGATCGATCTGCATCGACATTACGGCTTCAGGGGATAGCGAGGGAACATGCCGTTAAAAGATCCCAAAGGCTCCGGAATACCGCCGCTCAACCGGGGACAGATGAACTACTCGCTCCTGGGCGTGGTGGGCGCCCTCCTCCTGCTCCTGGCCATGAACTTCATCCTGATCCCCAAGTCCACCATCACGATGGTAGACTTCAGCGACTTCAAGAAGCTGATCGGGGACGGCTCCATCAAACGCGTGGAGATGACCCTGAGCGCCTACTATGGATTCAGCCTCACCAAGGAAGAGAGCGCCCTGCGGCAGAAGGAACCGCAGGATAAGAGCGGCAAGGCGGGCGAGGCTCCCGAGAAGGAATACCAGACCGCCCCCGTGCAGGATCCCCTCTTCGTGGCTTTGATGGATTCCAAGGGGGTCGAATACTTCGCCGTCCTGCCGCAGAACCATGCCTGGGTCGGCTTTCTCGTGAGCTGGATTCTTCCGCTGGGCCTCATGCTGCTCGTCTGGCGGATCCTGTCCCGACGCATGGGCGGCATGGGACGCGGGGTGATGAGCCTCGGAAAGAACAAGTCTCTCCTGGTGGCCGAGGGGAATACCGGGGTCGGCTTCGACGATGTCGCAGGAGCCGAAGAGGCCAAGGCCGAACTCGTCGAAGTCATCGATTTCCTCAAGCATCCCGCGCGATACGTGGCGATCGGCGGAAGGATCCCCAAGGGGGTGCTGCTCGTCGGGGCCCCGGGCACGGGAAAGACGCTCATGGCGCGGGCCGTGGCCGGGGAGGCGGGCGTGGCCTTCTTCAAGATCAGCGGCTCGGAGTTCGTGGAAATGTTCGTGGGCGTCGGCGCGGCGCGAGTGCGAGACTTGTTTCAACAGGCCAGGGGCAAGGCCCCCTGCATCATTTTCATCGACGAGCTGGATGCCATCGGCAAGAGCCGTGCGCAGGCCCTTTCCAGCAACGACGAACGCGAGCAGACTCTGAACCAGCTCCTGGTGGAGATGGACGGATTCGATTCGCGCAACGGGGTCATTCTCCTCGCGGCCACCAACCGCCCGGAGGTGCTGGACCCCGCCCTGCTGCGTCCCGGAAGGTTCGACCGGCAGGTGCTCATGGACAAGCCGGACCTGAACGGCCGCGAGGCGATCCTGCGTATTCACAGCGAGAAGGTCCAGCTGGACGATTCGGTGAACATCAGGGATGTCGCCCGCAGAACCCCGGGCTTCGTAGGGGCCGATCTCGCCAATCTGGTGAACGAGGCGGCGCTCCTGGCCGTCAGGGCGGGTAGGGAAAAAGTGACGCAGCCGGACTTCGATTCGGCCTTCGAGCGGCTGGTCGCGGGACTGGAAAAGAAGAATCGTCTGATCAACCCCAAGGAGCGCAAGATAGTCGCCTATCACGAGACCGGCCACGCCCTGGTGGCCTACCTGACTCCCGGGGCGGATCCCGTAGAAAAGATATCCATAGTGCCGCGCGGCATCGGCGCCCTGGGCTACACCATGCAGCTGCCCACCGAGGACCGCTTCCTTATGACGGAGGGCGAGCTCGACAGCCGCATCGACGTTCTGCTCGGAGGACGGGCCGCGGAGCAGCTTATTTTTCATGAAGTCTCCACGGGCGCCACGAACGACCTGGACAAGGCGGGAGACATAGCCCGGCGAATGGTCACCGACTTCGGGATGAGCGAAAAGTTCCGCAATACCTTCCTGCCCGCCAGGAGACAGGGCCAGTTGCTCGGAGATTCCAATGCCATGATGCTGCGTGAGTATTCCGAGGCCACACAGCAATACGTGGACGAAGAATCCGCCAGGATCATAAACCTCAGGTACGACAAAGTCGCCGAGCTGCTCCGCAGCCGGGAAGGCCTCATCCGCGAAATAGCCGAAAAGCTTCTCGAGGTCGAGGTCCTGGACAGGGTTCAGTTCGAAGCAATCGTGGAGAGGCATAGATGAGCAAAGAAGAGCAGTACGGATCCGATATCGAGTCGCTGATCGGTACACTGGCGAGCAAGATCGGTGCGGAGCGCCAAAAGGCCCGAATGACCCTGGAGAATATGGGTCACGAGGCGGTTCCTTCCCTGTGCGATGCCTTGCGGAAGTCCAGGGCGAAGATGGTACGCTGGGAGTCGGCCAAGGCGCTCTGCGCGATGCGCGATCCCGAATCCATACCCTTCCTGGTAGGGGCGCTCGAGGACCGCGACTTCGATGTGGCATGGCTGGCGGCTGAAGCTCTGGAAAAGCACGGCCAGGTCGCATGGCCGGAGCTGCTGCACACATTGATCAAGCGGGGCCGCGATTCGGTGATGCTTCTCGAGGGGGCCCATCATGTCCTGAGAAAGCAGAGAAACGAGAGTTTCGACGAAGCGCTCGAGGTCCTCGTAGAGGCCCTCGAATTCGGCAAGTCCTCGGAAAGCGTGACGGTGGCGGCCTACAAGCTGCTCGAGAAAATGGGAGAGAAGGCGGAATAAAGCTGAAGGCGAATGCGATGGCCCGAGTGAAGCTGGCCCATCGAGGTCGGGGCCATGCATCGCTCAGCGAATCATGATCCGATCGCTTATGTAGTTCCTTTCATCGCAAATCTTTCGCCGCGTGTAGTCGAGTATGGCCATGTGACAGGAATCGAATGTCGATAACGCATCGTTGGATTCGTCGCAGAGCGATTGCAGGACTTTTTCCTCTATCGTGCACGCGATCTTGTCACCGTTCATGAGCACTTCGAAGCGCACGCACGACTTCTCGGAATCGTAGGTTCTCGAACCGGAAAATGTTATCGTCATGCTGCGCCGTCCCCTGAGTCGTGCCTGATGGATCAAAGACGAACCGACTCCATGGAGCTTGGATACGACCCCGCTGCGGTCGACTCGTGTGCGGTCTGGGCCATATCTTGTTTACGAAGATGCCATCCGGAAGATTGAGAAGATAGTTCGGAGAGCGGTACTTGATCCCTAAGCCACAATATAAACACAAAACGGCCGAGCCTGTCGTTAAATGGAGAACAAAATCAGGCGCAACTGCCGAATCCATCGATCTGTGCGCTAGCAAACAGAAGCCTTCTCCGCGATCGAGTATCTTTCTCTTGATTTTAGCTTGATCTGCGCCTGGACGCCGGATCTCCACGATCGGACGACATGTGGCGGAGCCACAAGGGGAAGGGAGGAGTCTAATGAGCGATCAATCGGTTCGCGGGGCAGGGAAGGCCGAATCGGCCGGCGGCACGGACATACCGAGCGCGAAGGACCTCGCGGTGATGCCCATGAAGGAATTGGAGAAGAAGCTCGAATCCACGGCTGCGGGCCTGAGCGCAGGGGAGGCCAAGGACAGGCTTGCCCGCTTCGGCCCGAACGAGCTTACCGAGGAAAAGGCCAATCCCATCCTGAAGTTCCTTTCCTACTTCTGGGGACCGATCCCCTGGATGATCGAAGCCGCGGTCGTATTTTCCGCTCTGGCGCATAAATGGGAAGACTTCGTGATAATACTGATCCTCCTCGTGGTGAACGGAGTGATCGGTTTCTGGGAAGAGTTCCAGGCGGGCAACACCCTCGCGGCCCTCAAGGCCAGTCTCGCCGTCACCGCGCGGGTGAAGCGGGACGGGAAATGGCTGGCGCTGCCCGCGCGCGAGCTGGTGCCGGGAGACGTGCTGCGCCTGCGCATCGGGGACATCATCCCCGCGGACGCCCGCCTCCTCGAAGGAGACCCTGTCGAGGTCGACCAGTCGGCGCTCACCGGCGAGTCCCTCCCGGTGACCCATGCACAGGGCGACGCGGTGTACTCGGGCTCCATCCTCAAGCAGGGCGAGATCGAAGCCCTGGTGTACGGCACGGGCGGCAACACCTTCTTCGGTCGCACGGCCGAGCTCGTCGGGAAGACACAGACGCACAGCCACTTCCAACGGGCCGTCCTGCACATTGGCAATTATCTCATCGTGCTCGCCATTTTCCTGGTGATCCTCATCATCTCGGTCGCGCTTTTCCGCGGAGACCCCATCCTCACGACCCTCCTCTTCGCGCTGGTCCTGACGATCGCCGCGATTCCCGTAGCGATGCCCACGGTGCTCTCCGTCACGATGGCGATGGGAGCCCGATTCCTGGCGGCCAAGCACGCCATCGTGAGTCGTCTGGCCTCCATCGAGGAGCTGGCCGGAGTCGATATACTGTGCTCGGACAAGACGGGCACGCTCACGCAGAATAAGCTCACCGTGGGCGAGAGCCTGGCCCTCGACCCGGCCTCGGCCGAGGAGGTGATGCTCGCCGCGGCTCTCGCCAGCCGTGCCGAAAACCAGGACACCATCGATCTCGCCGTCATCGGCGGGCTCAAGGACCCCGGCAAGCTGGGAGATTACAGGATAACGCACTTCCAGCCCTTCGACCCCGTACGGAAACGCACGGAGAGCACGATCGCCGGGCCCGGGGGACGGACATTCAAGACGACCAAGGGCGCCCCTCAGGTGATACTCGCTCTGGTGACGCCCAAGCCCGAGATCCGGGAGCGCGTGGAGCAGGCGGTCAACGAGTTCGCCGCACGAGGCTACCGGTCGCTGGGAGTGGCGCGGACCGACGAAACCGGCGCCTGGAACATGCTGGGCGTCATTCCTCTCTTCGACCCCCTGCGCGAGGATTCCCGCTCCACCATAGAGACCGCCAAGAAGATGGGCATAAGCGTAAAGATGGTCACGGGCGACCAGAAGGCGATCGCGAAGGAGATTGCGGGCCAGCTCGGTCTGGGGAAGAACATTCTGGACGCCGGCGGTCTGGATACCGAGCATCAGGTGTCGGCCCGCGTGGCCGAAGAGATCGAGAGGGCCGACGGCTTCGCCCAGGTATTCCCCGAGCACAAGTATCACATAGTCGAGGTGCTGCAGCAGAGGAAGCACATCGTCGGAATGACGGGCGACGGCGTGAACGACGCCCCCGCGCTGAAAAAGGCCGACGTGGGCATCGCCGTCTCGGGAGCCACCGACGCCGCCCGCTCGGCGGCCGACATCGTGCTCCTCAACCCCGGTCTTTCCATCATCATCGACGCCATCCGGGAGAGCCGCAAGATATTCCAGCGCATGACGAGCTATGCGACCTACAGGATCGCGGAGACGATACGAGTCCTCCTTTTCATGACCCTTTCGATCCTGGTGTTCAACTTCTATCCGGTGACGGCCGTGATGATCGTTCTTCTGGCGCTTCTGAACGACGGAGCCATCATTTCGATCGCCTTCGACCGGGCTCGGGGCTCGGAGGAGCCGGTCTCCTGGAACATGCGGATCGTTCTCGGCGTGGCGACGGTGCTCGGAATCGCCGGGGTCATCGCCTCCTTCGGCCTTTTCTACCTGGGCGAGCGGGTATTCCACTTCGATCGGAGCTTCATACAGACCCTCATATACCTGAAGCTCTCCGTGGCGGGGACTCTGACGATCTACGTGACGCGCACCCGCGGGCACTTCTGGTCGTACCGCCCCTCCAAGCAGCTTTTCCTGGCCGTTTCGGGGGCGCAGCTCATCGCGACTTTCATCACCGTGTACGGGCTTTCGATGGCGCCGATCGGCTGGTTCTGGGCTTTGGCCGTGTGGGTCTACGCCCTGGTCTGGCTCTTCGTGAACGATTTCATAAAACTGGCAGCCTACAGGCTGTTCGATAGGAATCAGGAGCCCGTCCTGGACAAGATGAGAAAGATATGAGCAGGTTCCAGGACTACGAGGCTTGCCCGAACGAGTTCGCGCCCCGGCTCAGCGATACCTCCCTCCATCGATGCCCGACACGAGGCTGTAGAGCTTCTTGAGCTCGTCGGCGCGCGAGCGGGGACAGACCAGGGTGGCGTCGGCCGTGTGCACCACGACCAGGTCTTCGCAGCCCAGGCAGGCCACGAGGTGGCCTTCGACGGCCGAGACCGCGATCGTGCCGGTGCAGTCGGCGAGGGCCGTCGCGCCGGAGGAGGCATTGCCCGAGGCGTCCGCCGGCAGGAGGCTTCCGTAGGCGGGCCAGGACCCTATGTCCAGCCAGTCGGCCCCGAGCCTGAGCGCGGCTATGGCCGCCCCGGGATCCTTCGAGGCAGGCTCCATCACGCCGAAATCCACGCTGAGCTTCTTGAGGCCGCGATACGCCGAGGCCAGGACCTCGGCGTAGTCCGCCTGCCCGGCGCGGCGCGCGATGGCCTCGATCGCGGCGCCCAGCTCCGGCTCGTAGCGCCGGACGAGCTCCAGGAAGCGCGATGCGCGCCACACGAACATGCCCGAGTTCCAGAGGTAGCGCTCCGGCCCCGCGGCCAGGAAGGACTCGGCCGCGGCGAGATCGGGCTTTTCTCTGAACCGCGACACCTTCCTCGCTCCCGAGGCGCCGAGGCTCTCGCCCAGCTCGAGGTAGCCGAAGCCGGTCGAGGGCCGGTCGGGCTCGACGCCGAAGGTGAGCAGGAGCTCGGGCCGGGCCTCGACGAGGGAGTAGGCCCGGTCCACCACGGCGCGGAAGGCTTCATGAGGAGTTATGACGTGGTCGGAGGTGAAGACGCCGACCGCGGCCTCGTCGTCCTCGCGCGCGATCAGGGCCATGGACAGGGCCAGGGCGGCCAGAGTGTCGCGACCCTCGGGCTCGCCGATGTAGCGGTCGACGCGCCCGGCGCCCGGCCCGGAAGCGAGCTGGGGCAGGACTTCGAGCACGGCCGCCCGGTGTCTCTCGGCCGCGCAGACGAAGCGGCGCTCGACCGGCACGAGGCCCTCCAGCCTGACGAAGGCCTCGGCGAGGAGACTCCGCCCCTCCACAGCGGGTATGAGCTGCTTGGGCAGGGCGTCGCGCGAGAGGGGCCAGAGCCGGGTGCCGGAGCCTCCGGCGAGGATGAGGGCGTAGCGCATTGGGGTAACCTCCTGCTGCGGCCCGGGCGGGCTAGACGTGGAGCTCCAGGCTGATCCCGGCGCCGAAGGCGCTGAGAGCGGCACCTGCCGAGTTCGGGTACACTATGGATTGACCTTCTCCGACTGCCTCGCCGGTGACACCCGTATTCCCGGTCTCGGTGTCGCTGCCCTTGAGGCCCGAGATGCTCGTGTACTTGAGGCTCAGCCTCAGGCCGAGGACTCGGGTCGGACTCCATTCGAGAGCGAGCTCGGGTTCCACGAGGAAGCCGCCGCTCAGGGTATCCGTGAAGGTCACGCTCCGCAGAATATGGTTGTCGACGTCCGTGCAGGAGACGGCGGGCGAGATCTGCAGGCTCCCTTCGACCGAGAAGCGCTCCGAAAACCGGTAATTCCCCGAGAGGCCGAAGACCACCGCCGTGTACTGCTGCTCGTAGGTGGAAACCAGTCCGTAAAAGGGCTGTATGGCGCCTGTGGTGTACGGGTCATAAGGGCCGTTGGGATTGCTCTTGGTGTAATTGTCCGCGTACTGATACCACCCGTCGTGAGCCGACCAGGCTATGTCGTAATAGCGGAAGCCGACGAAGAGCTTGAGACTCGACTCGGGCGCGAGGTCGACGATGTATCCCAGGGACAGGGTCAGGTCGATGAGGCGCTCGGCGTCCACGTTGCTTTCCGAGTAGTTGGTCTTGAAGTTCGGAGACGCGGTGCCCTCGTTGAGCCAGTCGGAGTCGGCGACGCTGCCGCTCGCTCCGGGAATGCCGGCCTCGCAGGAGAGGCCGAACTCCACGTTGCCCGTGCGCGCCCGGGCGAAGGAGCTCAGGGCCGTCAGGGGCTTGATGTCCCAGTCGAGCTCGCTCAACTTGTTGCCGTTCGCATTGTCGTATACGTACTCGTAGGCCGTGCCGTACAGAACCTCGAGGCCCGTGCCGGCCGAAAAGGTCCAGGCGCCGTCGTTCACCCCGCCGCTCTCCTGGGCGTAGCCGAAACCCGCGGCCAGCATCGATAGCAGAGCCAGCGCTATCTTCCCGGGAACCCCGCGGCCGAGCCGCGCCATGGCGCTTGAAATCATGTTTCTTCCTCTTTCCTCTCGTCGGCCGAACGGCTTCCGCGGCTCACGGGGAGCCGCCTGTACCGACAAGACGAGTGGGAGCATATCGCAGGACGAAGGGCGAGGCAATGACGGCTCCCCGCGCGATGTCCTCTTGCCTCCCTCGGAGGACGTAGTATAGTAAGGCGACCGGCGGACGGCGATGCCCGGGCTCGAGTATCGGGAGAGGTCAAATCAAATGCCCCGAGGCGTCAGACTGGACTCGGCCCATGTGTTCGCCTTCCGGAATCCCGTCAAAAGCTTGATTTGGTATGAATGTATCACTAAGTTAACGGAGATAGACGATCGCCGAGGATGTCGATGCATTCGTTCCCGGGGACCGCAGGCTTCGGACTATCGTGAAGCGCTCCGCCCGGGTCGCGCCATGAACCGAAAGGAGAACACGATGCAACTGAATCCGTATCTCTATTTCGATGGCTCATGTGCTCTCGCCTTCAAGTTCTACGAGCGTTGTCTCGGGGGCTCGAAGCTGTCGCTGCTGACCCACGGGGAGACGCCCATGGCCGACTCGGTATCGGCCGAATGGCGGGACAAGATCATGCATGCCCGTCTCAGCGTCGGCGACTGGGTGCTGATGGGTTCGGACGCGCCGCCGGAATACTACGAAAAGCCCCAGGGATTTTCCGTCTCGCTCACGGTGAGCACTCCGGCCAGGGCGGATCGCATCTTCGCCGCCCTGGCGGAAAATGGGAAGGTCCGGATGCCCATCGCGGAGACCTTCTGGGCCCAGCGCTTCGGGACCCTCGTCGATCAGTACGGTATCCCTTGGATGGTCAACTGCGATAAAGCGGAAGAGTGACAACGGGGAGAGATCGAAACTGTCTTCGACGGGGCTGTCCCCAAAGGCAGCCGGCCCTTCTTGCACAGTCACCTGATGAAATCCGCCGGTCCGTCTCAGCGCTTCAGGGGGACTTGGAGATAGCCCATCATGCCGGATTCCGCGTCATGAATGAGAAGCAGGACGGAGTTCGCCTTGGTCGCATCGGCGACTCGCGCCGCGAACTGGTCGGGGTCCGTCACGGTCGCGTTCCCCACCATGAAGATGACATCGCCCACGTTGATGTTCGCCTGATCGGCAGGACTGCCGGGAACTACCTCGGTGACTAGCACGCCCGAATAGCCCGGGAACCCGATGCTCTTGGCCTCGTCGGCGCCCAGCGATCTTACCATCAGGCCCAGGATCTTGTAGACGGGACGCGCCGCTTCCTGTTTCAGGAGCGCCGATTGGTCCTCGAGCTTCGCGCTGAGCTCGGAGGGCTTGCCGTCGCGGATAATGTCCAGACGCACGGCCTCGCCGGGCTTCGATGCCGCGATGGCCCGCTTCAGATAGACGGAAGACGACACCGTCGCGCCGGCATAGCGCACTATGACGTCTCCCTTTTTCAGCCCGGCGATGTCGGCAGGACCCTGGGGTATCACTTCGAGCACCGCCGCGCCGACGGTGCCGGAGGGAAGCTTGAGCGCTTCGCCGATCGCCGGGGTCAGGTCCTGGAATTCCATACCCAGGTCGCCGCGTATCACCTCGCCGAAGCGAATCAGACTATCCGAGATCAGCTTGACGATGGACACCGGGATCGCGAAACCCAGCCCCTCCGATCCGTTGCTTTCCGAGACGATGACCGTATTGATCCCTATCACCTCTCCGTCCAGGTTGAGCAGCGGCCCTCCCGAATTGCCCGGATTGATCGGAGCGTCGGTTTGGATATAATCCTCCAGACCCGTGGGCTCCCCCTCGGCGATATTCCTGCGGTGCTCGGCGCTTATGATCCCGGCCGTCACGGTCCAATCGAGACCCTCGGGCGAACCGATGGCCACGACCCAGTCCCCGACGCGCATCGATGCGGAGTCGCCCAACCGCGCGGGGGAGCTTGACGGGCCCGTCGACCCGCACTATCGCGAGATCGGTTTCGCGATCGGCGCCGACGAGTCTGGCGGGCTTCGTGGAACCGTCGAAAAAGCGCACCGAAATGGTGTCGGCATTTTCCACCAGATGAGCATTGGTGATGATGTATCCCTCTTCATCGAGAAGAACGCCGCTCCCGAGGCCGCTCACCGGAACGACGGCGGACGCATCCTCCGCCGTCTGCATGCCGAAGGGTACGCTGATCGGCAGCTGTCGGAGCATCGTTCCGGTCGTGTCGATGTGAACGACACTTCGTTCCGCGGTTTCCGCCACGTCGGCTATCGCGTTCGCGAAGAATTCTCTGTCATCGGGCAAAGGCCTCGGGCCCGGGGCATCCTGAGCCGAGCCCGTTATCCCGGCCAATCCCGCGAGCAAGACCAGCGCAGCCATCCGCGACAAGCCCGTCATGGTCGCGATTCTCTTCCTTGATTCGACGGCATCGCGAAAGCTGCCTATCGAGGCGCCTTCACCGGCGGCTCGATGGACGCGTCGAAGTTCCATGAGGCAAATTTCACGGTCCGTCTGCGCCCTGTCAAGAAAAAACGGCGCCTGGCAGGCTTGACCCGTTTATTTGACGGCATAACCGCCGACGCTCTTCGCAAATGGACCGTCGTCGCCTCGACCGAGAACGCGGCAAGGACGGGAATTCAGTATACTGATCTCGCTACGTATTTGACCTGTGCCATGGGAAGGGGGAAATAATCGTGGATAAACGGAGACTTGGGGCTCGGGGACCGGAAATCTCGATGGTGGGGCTCGGCTGCATGGCGATGTCCGGCACCTACGGGCCCGCCGAGGACGAAGAGAGCATCGCCACCGTTCGCGAGGCCATGCAGAGCGGGATCACCCTGCTCGACACCGGAGACTTTTACGGCCGGGGGCACAACGAGCTCCTGCTGCGCCAGGCGCTCAAGGGCTCGCAGAGGGAACGCGTCTTCATCCAGGTGAAGTTCGGCGCGCAGCTGGAGCCTTCGGGCCGCTTCATAGGCTTCGACGGCCGTCCTGCTTCGGTCAAGACTTTCCTCAGCTATACGCTGAGCCGTCTGGGCACGGACTATGTGGACCTCTACCAGCCTTCGCGGCTGGACCCCGCCGTTCCGATCGAGGAAACCGTCGGCGCGATCGCCGACATGGTGAAGGCCGGCTACGTGCGTTTCATCGGGCTTTCGGAAATGGGCGCGGACACCATTCGCAGGGCCCACGCCGTTCATCCCATCGCCGCGCTCCAGATCGAGTACTCGCTGATGACGAGGAGCGTCGAGAAGGATATCCTGCCGGTTCTTCGCGAGCTGGGGATCGGGGTGACCGCCTACGGCGTGCTTTCTCGGGGCCTCCTCGCGCATGCGGGATCGCCCGATTCCGCGAAGAGCGGCATCCGCGGCCGATTCCCCCGCTTCCAGGGGGAGAACCTCGAGCGCAATCTCCGCCTCGTTCGGGCCCTCGAGGGGATCGCGAAGCGGATGGGGACCACGACGCCGCGGCTGGCCTGCGCCTGGGTCCTCTCCCGCGGCGAGGACATAGTCCCCCTCCTCGGGGCGAGAAACCGAACGCAGCTGCGGGACTCGCTCGGCGCCCTGGATCTCTCGCTGACGCCGGCCGACCTGGAAGAGCTCGAGCGGGCGGTCCCGGCGCCCGAGGTCGCCGGGACACGCTACGACGAAACGTCGATGGCCAGCCTCGACAGCGAGCGGCGGACGCGGGCATAGGAGGAGATCGACATGAGCGACAAAAAATTCGCACTCGTCACCGGAGCGAACAAGGGAATAGGATTCGCCACCGCGCGCGAGCTCGGAGCCAAGGGTCTCGTCGTCTTTCTGGGGGCGCGCGACGCCGCCCGGGGACAGGAGGCCGCACGCTCTCTCGCCGCCGAGAAAATGGATGTCCGTTTCGTGAAACTGGACGTCACGCGGCCCGATGCCATAGAGGCGGCCCGCGCGCAGATCGAACGCGAAGCCGGGCGCCTCGACATCCTGGTCAACAACGCGGGCATCAGCGTCGAGTCGGGCGAGCAAACCACGCTCGAGGGACTCCGGCGCGTGTACGAAACCAATGTCTTCGGCGCCTTCGCGGTCGCGGGCGCGTTCCTGCCCCTGCTCTCGGAAGGACGCCCCTCGGTAATCGCGAACATCTCGAGCGGCCTGGGCTCGCTCGCCAACGTGGCCAGGGCCGGTTCGGCATCTCGCCCGCAGTACCTGGCTTACGGCTCCTCGAAGACGGCCCTGAACGCGATCACCGCCTATTGGGCCGAGGATCTGAAGAAGCTCGGCATCACGATATTCTGCATCGCCCCGGGTTTCACGAGGACGGATCTCAACAGGAACACGGGCACCCAGCCGCCCGAAAAGCCGGCCCGCCTCATCGCGCGCCTGGTCCTCGAGAACGACCGGAACAGGAGCGGCGGATTCTTCGACGAGAACGGCTCCGTCCCGTGGTAGTTCGAATCGAGGGAATCCCGGGCAGCCTTGCCGCCCGGGACCGAACGATGCCCCGGTGAATCGGGTGTCTGTTATTTTTTCTTAAATGCCACGAGCTGGGACGCCGTGACGACCATGACACCGGTATCGACGGCATTGGGCAATATTACCATCTTGTTCTTGTACCAGTTCTCCAGATAGGGCGTCCTGTGGTTGTAGCCGTATAGCAGCTTGACGCCGAGATAGGTCATCATGTATGTCCGCTGGACGAGTGTGGAATCGACGGTGCCGTCTTCGAGGGCCGCTATGATGGGATCGGTGATGTCGAAGGTTACGGCCTTGACCTTCCCGACTTTCCCGGTCTGCCGCAAGGCGCTCGCGATGCCCGCACCTACGGCGTTGATGCTGCCGACCACGGTGATTTCCGGGTGCGCCTGCAGGAGTGCGACGGTTGCGGTCGCAGTGGCGCTGTCGTCGTTCTTGTCGTCGACGATCGAGACCACGCTCATGTCGGGGAAGTCCTTGATCGCGTCGCGGATTCCTCTGATCCGCTCTTCGAGATTGAATTGACCGGGCACGCTGGCGAGGCCGATCTTGCCCTTGCCATCGGTTATTTCGGCCATGCGCTTTCCCATGGTGACGCCGGCCGAATAGTTTTCGGTGCCGAGATAGGTCATTCGCCTGCTCTTGGGCGCGTCGGTATCCACGGTGACGACCGGAATCCCCATCGCTATCGCCTTGTTTATCGCGGGTGTAATGGCATCCGGCTGCAGCGCGGCGACGAGGATGCCCGCGGGCCTGGTTTGGATGATCTGCTCCAGGGTGGTGACCTGCGCGGGAGTGTTGAAATCGGCCGGGCCCGTGTACACCCATTTGACCCCCAGCTCCGCGGCGGCATCCTCTCCCCCTTTCTTGGCATCGATCCAATACGGGTGGGCAGCCACGTTGGAGACCATCACGTAGGTCTCGTTCGCCGTGCCTTGACCGACGAGATTCATCGGGAAAAAAGCGACTGCAAAAACCGCAATCGACGCGAAAACCCCTGTCTTCCGTGCCCGCCCCGGCGAGGGGGAATGCGGAACTCAGCCTCGATGTCGCGATCACGCCCGCAAGTCCGGCCATGAGGCCGCCGAATACGTATACCCAGAAGCGGACGAGACGGATCGGAATTCCCGACAGCATCGCGGCCTGCTCGTTGCTTCCGACATAGTACAGGAGGCGCAAACCGCGCGCGTTTCGCAGAAAAATATCGCCGAGCACGACGAGAACGAACATGGCGAGCACCGAGAATGGAATTCCGAGCACGAATCCCTGGCCGATGAAAAGGAACTTGTCCGGAAACGACGCGAGAGGGTATCCCCCCGAAATGACCAACGTCAGAGAGTTGACTATGCTCATCATGCCCAGGGTGGTAATGAGCGGGTTGACCTTGATTCGAGTTATGATCAGGCCGTTGGTCGCCCCTATGAGCGCACCGGAAACAAGGGCGCAAAGAATCGCCGCCCACATATTCCATCCCGCGTGCAGGCAGATCCCCGCTACCATGCCCCCCAGCGCGAGCACCGCACCCACGGAAAGATCGAACCCCCCGGTGATCAGTATCATGGTCATGGCGATCGCGATGATCGCATCCGTCGCGAAGCCGATGGCGATGGCCGTGATGTTGTCCACGTTCAGAAAATGAGGCGTCGCGACGGTCAGCAGGATCCCGACTACGAGGTTGACCCCGAGTATCCTGATTTCATGCGCGCGCATCCATCGCGGGAGCCTGGAAGAATATGGAGAATCGGACTTGTCCGCACATGCATCTGTCCCGGCCCTCGTCGCTTCGTCCGGATGGCCGCCCGATTCCGCTTGTTTCAGCATTTGACTTCGTCTCCTTGAGTGAGCGTCTGTTGACCCGAGGCCAGAGCCATGATGTTTTCCTGCGTCATTCGGGTTCCGGCCAAAACGCCGGTTATTCTTCCCTCGTACATGACCACGATTCGATCGCTGATTCCCATGATCTCGGGCAGTTCCGAGGAGATCAGCAGGATCGCCACGCCCTTCGAGGCGAGATCGCGAAGCAGAGAATAGATTTCCGATTTCGCGCCCACGTCGATGCCTCGAGTGGGCTCGTCGATCATGAGCACCTTGGGGTTTATGGCCAGCCAACGGGCAAGCACCACTTTCTGCTGGTTGCCGCCGCTCAGCGTCGATACCTGCCGGGCTATGTCCGGCGTCTGAATCTTCAACCTTTCCCTGAAGCCTTCGGTCTCCAGGGACTCGGCCTTTCGATCCATCATTCCAAGTCTCGTAAAACGACGGAGATGAGTGACGCTCGTGTTTTCCCTGATGCTCATTCCATGGAACAATCCCTCGAGACGCCGGTTTTCCGTCAGGTAAGATATGCCGAGACGGATCGCCGTTTTCGGATCTTTGACTCGAACCGATTTGCCGTTCAGTTCTATTTGTCCCGCATCCAGTCGATCGGCCCCGAAGATGGCCCGAGCTACCTCGGTCCTGCCCGCACCGATAAGGCCGGCGAGGCCCAGTATCTCCCCGCTTCTCAACGCGAAGCTGACATCGTGAAATTTCCCCTTTCGAGTGAGCCCGGTGACGCGCATGACTTCGTCGCCGAGAACGGATCGGGAATGCCCGTAAAAATCGTTGAAGCTCCTCCCCACCATCATCTTGATGAGAGAATTCATGGTCACGGAGGAGATTTCGGCGGTATCGACGCGGGAGCCGTCCCTCAGGACCGTTACGCGATCCGCGATCTCAAAAACTTCCTCGAGTCGGTGGGAAATGTAGATGATCGATATTCCTCTCAGTTTCAGCCGCTTCATCGTCGAAAATAAAAACTCCGTCTCCTTTTCCGTCAGCGCCGAAGTCGGCTCATCCAGTATGAGAACTTTGATATCGAGCAGCAGAGCATGAACGATCTCCACTACCTGCTGCTGGGCGATCGAAAGCATGCGCACCGGCATGTCCGGATCCAGATCGATATCGAAGGTTTCGAGGATGCTTCGGGTCTTTTCCCGCACGGCCCTTCTGTTTACGAATCGCAGGAAGCCGACGGCCGGCTGGTCGCCCGCGGTCACGTTTTCGCCTACCGAGAGGACGGGAAACAGATTGAGTTCCTGATGGACTATCCCGATTCCCATGCTTCGCGCATGACGCGGATTCCTGATCGAGCACGGCTTTCCGTGGAGAGCAATCGTTCCGCAATCGGGCTGATAGATGCCGCCGAGGATCTTGATCAGAGTGCTTTTCCCCGCGCCGTTTTCCCCCAACAGAGCGTGTATTTCTCCTTCGCGCAATTCGAAGTCGACCGCGTTCAACGCGCGGACTCCCGGGAAATCCTTGCCGACGCCGTAGACCTCGAGAACCTTCGATGGAATGGCTGAAGTCGGGGTCATCTCGCCGCCTTTCTCGGCACCATGGAGCGAAAATCATGTATTGCGGTTACGAGGGCGCGGATATTTTCGATCGGAACATCGCTCATCACTTCCTGCGAAGGAGCGATGATGTATCCGCCCTGCCTGCCGAGGAGTTGCACGCAGCTTAGAACCCCCTGACGCACTTCCTCGGCCGTGCGGAAAGGAAGCAATTCCTGGGTATCGATTCCCCCGAAAAAGCAGACTTTCCCGCCGAGGATCTCTTCGACCGTTTCGAGGGGCATCGCCTTCGGTTGCAGGGGATGGAGTACGCTGAGTTTGAGTTCGATGAAATCTTCCAGGATTGTCCGTAAATCGCCGCAGCTGTGCTGAAAGACCGGCAGGCCGGCGCTCTGGTAAGCGCTGTACAAATTGCGCAAATTTGGTTTTATGTACCTCCGCCAATTATCCGGCGAAATCATCAGGCCGTCCTGGCTGCCGTAATCATCCCCGACTCTCACCCCGTCCACACCGCATTTGATGAAGCGTCGGGCGACTGCGGTCTGGAAGTCTCCGATCTTTTTGAAAAACTCGTCCAGATGCGGGTTTTCCTCTGCGATCGCGATCATCAAATTTTCGAATCCGAGCAGGGCCCATGCACGTTCGAACAGGGAAGTGTGCTGGAAAGCGACGATGAAATACTCCTTGCCTTTTGATGCGACGAGTCTCTCCACGTAGTCCATGAGGCCGGGCAGATCGGGATCCGGGAAAGAATAATCCAGAAGCTTGGAAGGATCCCGAATCGGATGACGGCAGACCCAGACCCCCTCGGCATGCAAGTCCCAGCCTACTCCCCAGATGTCGTAGATGACGCCCTTATCTTCCTCGAGTCTGACGAGTCCAAATTCCTGCGCTCTTCGCAGCACGGTCTCGTCATGCATGTATTCTTCGGCATTGCCGAGGGAATATGCGTATCGCAGGTGATTGTCGGCGGCCTCGTCGATTTCCTCGATGCCGACGCCCAAGCCGCGGGCAATCCGACCGAGATCCTTCGGGGTGAAATCCACCTGGCTCGGGAAATAATCGAGCGGCTCACGGCGGATTGCCCGAAGCACCCGCTCTTTGTGACTCATCATGACTTTTCTTCTCCTTCGCAACCCTGCGGGTAGCCGCCGGGGAGATCCATGGCTATCGACTGGACCATATTTTCGAGGATGGCTCCCATTTCCTGTTTTGTAAGAACCTTCGTCCCGCACGAGTTCCGGACCTGCAATTCCGTCGGGAAGAGTATGTTCCGTGGAACGGCCACGCGCCCCTGGAGCCGGTCGAGAAGCTGCGACGAGGCGAATTTCCCCAATTCGTATTGTGCGATCCGAACCGTCGTCAGCGGCGGAGAGAGAAGAGCGGATAGGTTGATATCGTCGAACCCCACCAAAGCGATGTCTTCGGGGATCGCGAGGTCCTTATGGCCGATGGCCACCATCGCACCAATCGCCATCAAATCGAAGAAAAGAACTTGCGCGATGGGAACGGCGCCTTTATGATGTCATCATCATCGACGGGGTCGGGTCTTTTATGCTGTTTCGGCGCAGAAAGGGCGTCCCCGCCTTCCATGCTCAAAACCTCGGATGACAAAACACTGCTTCGGCCTTCAGAGAGCATCCGGGTTTGGGTCCTTTCTTTCCCGTCCCGCACCGGCCTTTTGCGGGAGAAGAGAGCTATGCGCAATCTGGACGACAAGATCACGAAGCATGCGGAATCCGGGCGCAAATGCCGAAGAGCACAGCGGGAAATTCATTGACGAGGAATGTATTCGTGCAAAGTGATTACCCCATATTCTGGAGGGCCGCGCCGGCGCGCGGAAAGGAATGGGTAACATGGCTTGGTTGGCCAAGACGCAGACGACGGGCGATAAGACGTATCTGAAGGTCGATGACCGATTGGAAAACAAATTCCCGATAAATCAGCTGCCGATATTGTATTCGATCAAAATTTTCTATAACTCGAGCGACATCGGCGACGGAATATGGGATCCTGAGGAGTCGACCTCTCTCGATGGAATCGAAGACAGCGTCTTCGAGGTAATCGCGAAGTATAAGAGCGGATTCACCGTATACCTGATTCGAGTCGACGGTAAGGGGCTCAGGAATATGATGTTCTATGCCGATGACGCCTATGAATTGGATAAGATCGATCAGGAAATTCACGTTCAGAATTCGACCTACAGGATCGAGTGCACTTTCACGATGGATCATGAATGGGCCCACTATAGAAAATACCTGCAGGAAGTCAAGGGCTGATGTCGGTATCGATCAATAACCCCCTTTTCGGTCTTCCGGGACCTCTCGACGTTCGCTCTTCCGCGGAATGACGGGGCGGCAAAAATGATCCGATCGACGAACGCATCGGACCGGAAGGCACAGGCGATGGTCTTGCGCAGAATCGCTTACTACGTTCGGTATTCATATTCTTTTCTTGTTGCCCTCGCGAGGCGGCGCATCGATTCGATCCTGGAGGGAATGCTGCTTAGGCATGGGAAGGAAGTGGAAGCCACCATAACTTCCTGCACGTCTGCCGAGGACCCGGCAGATGATGAACACACCATATTCGAAATAGAATTCGAATATGTCATGAACCGCAGGAAAATCAAAAAGGGCACGAGTTTTTCGATAAACACCGCTCATATCGAATATGCTCACTTGGGTCAGCTTTTTGATGTTCCCGAACTGGAATACTCCTTGGATGACTTCAAGAAGTCTCTCGAACCGGGCAACAAAATCGATATTGTCGCTTCGGGGAAATGGCCATTCCATTATGTGAACCGATTCAATGCGATCAGCCGCGAGGTTATGCGCATACCTCAAGTTTGGAGCTGATAAAAAACAAAGGTGCTCGATCCCGGGCGGGCGGCCGAGCCGACCTCGCGTGAGGAGCGATAAAACGGCTTAAGTCGTATGCCGCCGTGCATGCCAGGAACAAACCTTGAAGACAACAACCGAGAAAACTTCCATCGCTCTCTTCAAAGTGGAGAAGAGGCTCAACCATGCCTTTGCCTCTAATTTCAAGAGCTCCCCGGAGCACTGGACACTCCTGGATACGATACGCCACGCGAATATGTGGAAAATGAGCGCTCTGGAAATAGTCAAGAAGCGGATAGACGGGAAGGACGCCCAATTCCACAAGGAAATCGAACTCGAAGAGATAGACCAAGAAATCTATATGGTCACGAACGGCGAGAATTGCGAACAGACCGAGATATTCATGGATCAGGTCGCGGAAATTGCAAGATCGACGTTCAAGAGGATCAGGGGCAATGAGAGCGATCCCGATCTGAGCCCTTTGGGATTCGACGGGAATGTAATCGATTATCTCTTGTATACCTTGGTGCAACGTCCGATTCGGCGCTATCTGTATTATGGAATCAGAAACGACGAATACGAACTGTTCTCCGCGGTTGAAAAGTTTGTGCGCAGACACGGAAAGTTATTGCTGATCGATAAGAATGTCTTCGATCTGTCCATTTTCCAGGAAGCCGAAGAGGATATGGATATTTTCGATAGATCGGGTAAATGGATAAAAGACGAGTTGTATGCGGAAATCCGAAAGCGGACGAGGACAAAGGATTGAACGATCTCGCTGACATGGGTTATACGTTGGGATCGCGAGCGAAACGCCGAGCACCGTTCCGATGGGAAGCTTTATCGGCAAGGAGGCAGAAATGGCCGGTGAAACCGATTATGTTCTGAACATGGACGTCAAATACGACTATCTGCAGAAGATAGACGTCCCGGACCTGGTCGAAAAGTGCAGGGACAAATGGTTCAACCAGACCCTCTGCAAGGTGAATGGCTCGGTCCTGAGGCTGGGGATATTCGAGGGCGAGTTCCATTGGCATAAGCATGAAAACGACGATGAAGTATTCTTCGTGCTCGAAGGCTCTCTGCTCATAGAGACGGAACGGGGCAATTTCGCCTTGAAGGAACGGGAAGGGGTCTGCATCCCCAAGGGAACGATGCATCGGCCTGTCGCGAAAGAAAAGGCGATCGTCCTGATGATCGAAAACCAGGGGATCAAGCCGACCGGAGATTGAGTCCACGCGGACGTCATCGCACCGATTGACAGCCTTGGAGGATGCGGTTCGCCCTCGCGGAGACGGCGACTTCCCAAGGGCCGGGGCCTTTCTCCCCGATCCTTCGAAAGGAAACATGAAGTACTACCTGTTCATCAAGGGCATCAATGTCGGGGGTCACGCGAAGGTCGATATGAAAGTGCTCAAGGAGGAATTGACCATTGTCGGGTTCGATGAGGTTTCCTCCTATCTCAACAGCGGCAACATCATCGTGGAGTCGGATCTTTCATCCGCCGAAGTTGAAGCCGAGGCGGAGACCCTGATCGCCGGCAAACTCAAGTTGGAAGCGAAAGTCTTCGTCAGGACCGCCCGCCAGTTGGAGTCGATCGTACGGGACAGCCCCTTCGATGGGGAAATCGAAAACGACAAGTCCAAGGCTCTGGCCTATATTCTGTCCGACAAGGTTCCGCCGGAGAAATACGAAAGACTGCGGAACGAAGCGAGGATCGTCGAGAACTTCTATCCGAGGGACGATGTTTTGTACGTCTACTACCGAAATGGAATCGCGAGCTCATATCTGACCGCCAACTATATCGATAAGGTGCTCGGCGTCGTCTCCACGGGAAGAAACATGAATACCTTGGAGGCTCTGATGGGGAAATAGCATTAGGAGCGGCGCATGGACATGCGAAGCTACCGAAATGAAATAAGGGCAGTCCCGCCAGTCGGCCGGACTGCCCTTTTTTCATGCCCTGCGGGAAACGTCGGAAAGAGCTTGACGACATGGTCGGGATCGACTCCCATGAGCTAAGTCAAGTTGCCGAACCCTCATGAGGCCCGAGGCGACAAGGGGCGAACGAACAAAGCGCTCAGAACGCCTGATTTACCGCAGCCATGGCGGCTTTTCGGCCACGAAGGAAGCGCCTCGTGATCATGAAGAAATGCCTTCCCTCGATGGCGAGCGTCATGAAGTCTTCGACGAGGCCGGGGCTGATGCGCAAAGATTTGATCACGAACCTGATGTACTCGAGTCCATAGCTCGATAAGCTCTGGACGAAGATCGAGTTGAGGAGATAGAGAATGTTGCGCGGCGTCAAGACGGCTCCTTCGCCCGGCCTTCTTCGCCTTCGCCATTTCGGGAAGCGTCCGAGAAGCTCCAGGCAGCGGTCGAAGTACGCGCGCGGACGGTAGAGTTCGGCGAGAACGTGAAAGTAGCCTTCGAGAAGCTTCGCCTCCGGCAGAATAGTCCTGAAATTGAAGCCCGCCGAAAGCGTATTGTCACCGCTCGATTGCGATAGGAGTCTGCCCTCGCGCTCGAGTCGCGCTCCGAGAGCCGTCTCGGGCAGGGCCGTAAGGAGGCCAACCATGGCCATCGGGACGGCGAGTTTCTTGACGAAGCCGATCTGCTCATCGCAGATGTCCGGGGGATCGGCGTCGAAGCCGATGATGAAGCCGCCCGACACTTCGATCCCCTTGCGCTGGATGGCCTCGACGGCGATCTCGGGATCCTGGCGAAGGTTTTGGCGCTTGCCGGCGCCCTCGAGGGAACGGGCGTGCGGGGTCTCGAGGCCGAGGAACACCATCCTGAAGTTGGCCGCCACCATGAGGTCGAGGAGTTCTTCGTCGTTTGCGAGATCGAGGCTCGCTTCCGTGGAGAAGTGGAAGGGATAACCTCGCTCGGCCTGCCAAGGCCCGAGCTCGCGGAGCAGCTCCTTGACATGGCTTTTGTTTCCGATGAAGTTGTCGTCGACGACGAAGACCCTGCCCCTGACGCCGATCCGCAGGAGCTCCTCGAGCTCGCCGATGAAGCGCCCGGGGCTCTTCGTGCGGGATACGTGCCCGAAGAGGGCCACGATGTCGCAGAACTCGCAGCTGAAGGGACAGCCTCGAGAGAACTGCAGAGGCGTAGTGGCGTAGTCCGAGATCTTGACGAGGTCGAAGCGCGGCATGGGCCCTTCGTCGAGAGAGGGCTTGGCTTCGCTCGCATAGACCCTGACGGCGCTGCCCTTGCGCCAATCCGCGACGAAGGGAGGCAGGGTCATCTCACCCTCGCCGAGAACGAGGTAATCGACACCCTCCATCTCCTGCGGACAGGCGCTGGGGTAGGGACCGCCCGCAGCTACGGGAATTCCCAATCGCCGGCACCTCCCGACCACCTCGAAGAAGGACATTTTTTGAATGAGCATCGCGGATATCATGACGAGGTCCGCTCTCGCGAGATCGCGATCGCGCAGGGGATGGATATTCATGTCGACGAGGGCGAGCTCGAATTCCTCCCGCGGGAAGAAGCCGGCTATCGTCATCAGGCCCAGGGGCGGCATGAGCCCTCTTTTGCCGATGAGGCTGATCGCGTTTTTCAAGCTCCAGTAGGTAGGCGGCATCCGGGGATATACCAGGAGGATTTTTTTCTTTTCCATGTGTCTCGGTTTTCCTTTTGAGGCGATTTTCCCTCACCTTGTCAGGATAGACCCGAAAAATGGAAAACGGTTAGCCGGAAAAGGCAATAAAGCGAGATTTCTCGATTGCCTTGCGTTTTTTGCCAGTCACAGGGGTATATCCTTCTCCAAATCCTCATTCTGCCTCGCGCCGCGCCCCAAAAGGAAGCGCGAACGAGCGCTTACGGCTTGTCGAACTCCAGCGTGGTCAGCGTCTGGCCGTCGCGGCGTACGGTAAAGCCAATTTTCCTGTTGGCTGGATCGTTCAGGTAGCGATAGAATTCGCCCACCGTGGAAATCCGCTTGTCGTTCACGGCGGTTATAATGTCGCCGGGCTTCAGGCCGATAACATCCGCGGGCGACTTGGCCGCGATATTCGCCACGAAGACGCCCCTCGCGCCGGCGGGCAGGGCGGAGGGATCGATCTGATCGGACTTGACGGAAACGACGTCGGCGCCGGGATACTCGCTCGCACCGTCGGCCGCCATGGTTTCCTTGCGCACTGCGATCACGACATCGAGATTCATCGTCTTGCCGTCGCGAAGGACCACGAACCGGGCCTTCTTGTCCACCGGTAAATCGCCGACGATATTGACGAGTCGATCCGCTCCGGTGACGTCCATACCGTTTACACTGAGTACGACATCTCCGGGCTCAAGGCCACCTCTGCTCGCCGGGCTGTCGCGGAAGATGTCCGCCACGAAGGCGCCCTTCTGGGGATCGGCTCCCAGTTCATCTGCGGTGGCCTGGTCGATCTGGCCGAGCGATGCGCCAAGCCATCCGTACTGCACCTTGCCGTGAGCGATGAATTCGCCTATCGCCTTTTTCGCGTTGTTGATGGGGATGGCGAAGCCGAGTCCGATACTGCCGCCGCTCGGCGAGGCTATCCAGGTATTGATGCCCACGACTTCGCCGCGGATATCGACGAGGGCGCCTCCCGAGTTGCCGCGGTTGATTGCCGCGTCGGTTTGGATGAAATCGGATATATTGCCCTCCGGCCCACCCGTGCGGCCCAGCGCGCTGACGATGCCGGTCGTGACCGAGGACACGAGACCGAGGGGACTGCCGATGGCTATGGTCCAGTCTCCGACATGGAGAGCCGACGAATCGCCGAGCGTCGCTGCCACGATGCCGCTCGCGAAGCTCTCGAACTTGACGAGCGCGATGTCGCGACGGACGTCCTTGCCGACAAGGCTTCCCTTGTATTGCCTGCCGTCGTTGGTAATCACGGTGATATCGCTCGCCGATCCTGCTACGTGGTTGTTGGTGAGCACGAAGTACGTATATCCCTCCCGCCTGACGATGATACCCGAGCCGAGACCCTTTTCTTCGAATTTCTGGGGCTGCGGCTTCGCCTGCCCCTGGTCGGGCGGACCATTAAAGAAAAAGGGCCAGGGGAACTGCTGCTCAGGAGCCTGCTCCATCTTTGTAATGGTCACATCGATTTCGACCACCGAGGGTTTGACCGTCTCAGCCACGTACCTGAACGCCGTCTGGACGGCCTCGGCCGTAGCAATCGCTGCCTTCACGTCGGGCGAAGCGCTGTCCTCCGGCGACTCGACAGGTATCGCGGGGGCCACCAATCCGACAGCCCGCCCCACGGAACGCGAGATACCGCTGAAGGTCAGGCCGAGACCCACGAGGATTCCGACCAGCACGAGTCCCGCGGCAATTACGTACTTGGACCGCAGTTTGTCTCTAAAGCTCATTCAAGACTCCTCGCGGTGCGATTCACCGCCACGAACCCATTCTCCCTGTTTCCAATAAATACACAAAAAAGCCGACGCCTTCTGTCCGCTGTCGCACATAAGCACGCACCCGTTTCGGCCGCTGCGCCTCCACAGCCCTCGAGACTGCCGATGCTTTCCTTGAGTGTATTTGATTAAAAACGCGGGAATTCGCTTTGGGGCGGGGAATCGGCACTCCGTGCGTCGGGGCGGTCCTATTTTATATGCACATCCCGTTGCGGAAAGGGTATCTCCACGCCATGAGCCCTGAACTCGCGATCGATGCTGAAACGCAGATCGCTTTTTATGTTCTCTACCGTGAATGTCTCCTTGGTCCAGAAAAACACTTGAAAGTCCAGGCTGCTGTTCCCGAAGTTGAGGAATCTGACGAAGGGCTGGGGTTCGCGCTCGAGCTTCTCCTCCTGTTCGGCTATTTGGAGGAGTAGTGTCTCGACCATCTTGAGATCGGATCCGTATCCGACACCGACATCGACGTGAAAACGCGTGCTGATCTGCTCGTTGCTCCAATTGATGATCCGCTCGCTCACGAATTTCGAATTGGGCACGATCATGATGACATTATCGCGCGTCTTGATCTTGGAAGTGCGTAATCCGATCTTTCTGACCTCGCCGACAATGTCATTTTCGGTTTGGAGAATATCGCCGACTTTGAGATTCCCTTCGACCAAGAGGATTATTCCGGACATGACATCATTGAAGATCTGTTGAATGCCGAAGCCGACGCCGACGAGGAGTGCCGCCGAACCGGCAAAAACGAGGCTCAAGTTAACTCCGCCGGTCTGGAGTGCTACGATTATCGCCAACGCCCAGATCAGATATCTCAAGACGGACAGAATGGAATAGGCATGGCCTCTGTCGATCCTTCCAAGTTGCACCGGACGATTGATGAGCCGCGAAACGAGCCACACGGAGACTTTGGCGAGAAGCACGATCATCAGCCAGAGCAAGAGCGTGCCTGTGGTGAACGAAAATTTGCTTGTCGTTACCAGCGGATGATTCAACAGCGTGGTCAGATCCATACTAGTATTATTTGTCGTCCAGATATTCGATTACATTAAACCGATCGTACGGGGCAGGTCGGATGAGGAAGCAAAAGAGGGGCCATCCATCCCGGGCGGCTCCTCCCGGTCGAGATGCCCCCGTGTTTTCGCATCGAAAAAGGCAGGCACTCTTGTCCCTTTCTCCTCTTCCTATTCGACTATTCGGTGCAGGAGGAAAAGCGATGAAATACATTCTTGCAGTATGCTTGGCCCTCTCGGCGATATCGACCGTGTATTCCCAGCAGGTGACAGCGGACAAGCTGCTGATGATCAGCATAGCGGTCCGCGACATGGACAAATCCAAAGAGTTCTACACCTCAGCTCTGGGCTTGAAGATCACGCAGGATTACAGCCATGGCGGACAACGATGGGTCTCTCTGAGTCTGCCCGGCGGCGGGGCATCCATGAGTCTGTTGCAGGCTGCGGACACGGAGAACCTCAGGCCGGGGACCCAGAAGTTGTACTTTACGACCTCCGACGCCGAGTCGTTGTATGAGGCAATCAAGGCTAAAGGCATCGTGCCGACCCACGAGTTCACGAAAGAAACCTGGCAAGGGTCGCCGTGGGCCGCATGGTTCAGCCTGGCGGACCCGGACGGGAACCAAGTAATGATCGTGCAGATGAAGACCGCTACCGAGTAGGCACAGGCGCGAGGGTAGTCTCAACGTCGCTCCTTCATTTCGGTGGGCGGGATGAAGGAGCGCCCCCGGTAGCTCTCGGCCTCCCGGAAGGCCTTGATGGTCTGGGACATGCTGGCCCCATCGCTATCTGGGCCACGTAGACGTAGGATACGGCCATCATGCCGAGAGGACTTGGGGCGCGTCGCACCAACTCGAGTCCTTGGGTCAACTGCCAGGCAGTGTTGCGATAGGTTTCGGTGAAAACGGTATCGGCAAGCCATTTGCGGAAGCCCGGGTTGTCCATGAACTGCTTGAAGAGCTCGGTCTGATCCGAGAGCATCTCGACGATGACACGCTCGAGGGCCCGGTCGTGCTCGATGCGGGCGTTCTGCCTGTCGTCTCGCGCCATGGCGTTCTGGTAGGCCTTGTCGGCCGCGACCTTGGCGGGTATCTCCGTGGCACTGCGGGATCGATCTCCGCATCTTCGTCCGGCAGGAGAATGGGCTTGAGGGCCTGGACCTCCACGCGGTAGCTCTCCATGTCGATCGAGTCGAGGACGCCCTTGGAGAGGTCTTCCTCGCGCGGCGCGGGCAGCTTGGGGATGAGGAAATTGAGGAAGATGCACAGTTTCTCCCAGGCAGGATTCCCGAAGGCGATGATGGAGGCGAGGAAGTTGTAGGTTCTGACAAAGGCCTTCGCGTCGCCCTTGAAGGCGACTTGGCCGTCCTCGTCGAGATCGTCGCGGTAGCGGGCGGCGCAGCCATCCAGGATGGGATCGAGGGACTCGCGAGATTCATTCCCGAGGAATTTCCTGACCAGATCCTCGACATCCGCTTCAGAGTAGACTTGGGCTTTGTCGAGGCCGGCCTTGAGGTCGTGAAGCTTATTGGGATCGGTCTCCCTGCTCAGGATGGTTGAACGATAATAGTCGGCAAAGGCGAGCCAGATCGTCTCCGAGTCGTTCATGAAGTCGAGGACGATGGGGGAATTTCTGGATCGTCGTGATGATGATCTTCTTGCCCTCCTCGATGAAGATCTTGAGCTGGGCCGACCCTTCCGTGACCGCTCCGACGAGGGAGCCTACCTGGGCGAATTGCCTGATGTTGTCCCGTATCTGCTTGTCGAGGATGCGCCTATCCGTGACCACGACGATGCTGTCGAAAAGGGCCTTGCTCGTGTTCCTGTCCTCGAGGCCGATGAGCTGGTGGGCCAGCCAGCTTATCGAGTTGCTCTTGCCCGAGCCCGCCGAATGCTGGATGAGGTAGCGCGTGCCGGCGCCGTCCTTGGTGGCCGCCGCGAGGAGGCGGTGGACGACATCGAGCTGGTGATAGCGGGGGAAAATTTCCTCGCGCTTCTTCTTGCCCGTCTTCTCATCTTTCTTCTCGACGAGCTGGGCGAAGTTCTCGATGATGTCGGCGAGGGTCTCCCGGCGCAGAATATCCTTCCAGAGATAGTCGGTCGCGATCCCGCTCGGATTGGGCTCGTTGCCCGCTCCCGAGTTCCAGCCCTTGTTGAAGGGAAGGAACCAGGAATCCCTGCCGCGGAGCTGGGTGCACATCCGCACATCGCGATCGTCCACGGCGAAGCGGGCTACCGCGGCCTTGTTCTTCGGGGAGGGTGTCGGATAGTAGAGGGTAAGGTCGACGGCTTCGTCCTGGATGCCCTTGCGCAGGACGTCTATGACGCCGCGCTTTGCGAGCTCGCCCTGGAGCCGCTGGAGGAAGCGCGTGCGCCGGGGCGATTGCGTTCCAAGGCCGAGGGCGGTGTAGGCTTCGGGCTGGGTGGCGCCGATGAAGGACTCGAGTTTCGCCGTATCCAGGCCGTATTCGCGCTCGTAGTCCCGGCCGGTGCCAGCGATATAGCCGCCCTCGTCTATAAGGGAAGCGACGATAATGGATTCCAGGCCTTTTTCGCTGGTGTCTGTCGGCATTTTTACCTCTATACTGGGTCGGCTAGACTGTGGTTGGCGTGATCCATCCCTTCTTGACAAGGACATTCCAGGCTATCGCTATCTGCTCGGGTAGGAAACGCTTCTTCCTTTCGTTCCAGGCATACACAAGGCCCGTGGCCTCTTCATGCGTCGCCGCTCCTTCTCTCGTCGCCACCCAATGCACCGTGGAGAGGAGCTCGAGGCCGAAGGGACTCTCGAAGCCTTCCACGAGGTCCGAGACCCGATCAAAGCGCTCCCGCGTGGCCGGTCTTCCGCTCAGGTAGCTCTCCGCCGAGGCCAGGGCCTGGGGCAAGACTTCTATGGGACGAGTCGGACTGTCGCCTCCATCGGCATAGCCCGTGATGAAGTGGCCGTCGATGCGCCGCAACACGTGGCGGAGGTTTTCGGCATAGGGACCATAGGCTGCCTTGGCATAATCGAGTTTGAGGGGCTCGCCCGCCTCCTGCATGAAGTACATGAGCTTGTGGAGTTCGAGGAGGCTGACGAAGGGGTCCATGAGGCCGTCGAGGTAGCGGCGCATGAGCCCGAGGAGGGCGGCGCGGCCGGCTGTCATGCTCGGGGGATTCATCGTTCGCTCCGTCGGCGCGGCCGTTCGGCTTTTATCGGGGACAAGGATTTGAGGCCATGGTCTCCCGTCAGTATCTCTACATCCCGTCCCATGCCGGCATAGAAATTGGCTACAGCCGAAATCGTGAAATCACCGATGGATATCCGCTCGGCTGCCTTCCCCGGCCAGTCGCGTGCGATCCTATGAAGTTCATCGTTCGACCACAGCACGTCCTGCGCATTGAAGGCGGCCCAAGGACTCGTTTCATCAGCGGCTTGTTTGATGATGTTGCCTAGTTCCTTCGCTTTCTGAAATCGCTTCTTATCGTCGGATTGGGCAATATGGTTTCCGGTTTCGATAAGCGTTGCCATGGGCAAGACCAAGGTAGCTCCGTTCTTAATTTCCGAGGCAATTTTGGCGTCTACCCGGTCAAAATCCCATTTATCATCATCGGAACCGCAGGTATCCTTACCGGGAATTTTGAGCCAGACGCAGAGCATCGACGTATCGACCACGAGGACGCGCTTCATCGGCTGACTCCTCGCTGAAGTGCCCTTTCCAGATACCCCTGTTCGGAAAGAGTTCCGAGGCTGCCGCGGGCCATGAGCTTATCGAGTCCTTCGAGATCCTCGAGAAGCACCAAGATGCTGGCGCCGGTTTCACTCTCTCTCGTCGCCATGACGATGAAGGGAAGCATCTCGGGTCCGCAGGCGTTAAGGAAGGCGGGATTATGTGTCGTGACGATAATATCAATCTCGCGGCTGGTGCTTAGTTCCTTGAGCACGCGCATGAGGGCACCCGACCGCGAGGGATGGAGGCCGTTATCGATCTCTTCGATAATGAGGAGGCTTCCCGCCGGCCTTGTCATGAGAGCCGTGATGATAGCCAGGAAACGCAATGTGCCGTCTGACATTCCTCGAGAGTCGACGAGAATAGGGGCTTCTCCGTCTTTCCATCGCTCCTCACAGTAAAGAAGCGCGTCAGTCTGTAGCTTCCCGACCCGTTCCGCGAAGACCCTAACTATGTCCCTTTCCGGGAGTTCTTTGATGTATTTTTTCAAAGCACCTTCGAAGCGCTTTTTCTCTTGTGGAGCCAAGGCGGCGACCAGCCCGGCGATGTTCGAGCCATCCGGCTCCAGAGTCTCGGAAAGAGGAGTAAACCCTCGCATAAGGGAAGGTACAGGGTCGAGAACGAAGATAGATGCAAGATCTTTCACAACCGCGGCGACAGCATCGGTGATCTCTTTTCTGGAGACTTGCTTATTGATCTGACTGAGGAGGGAGCTGCTTCGTGCGTAGTCTTGTTTGCTACCAGATTTGCCATTATACAAAACACCTACAATGCTTGGGGTCTCCGGTTCGATTGGATCGGTATGAAAGATAGACGTTGTTTTCCCATCTTTTCGTAAACGAGCCAGCGTCTCATTTTCAACAACTGCCCGTAGCTCTTCCGCCCTTATAGCTATTTTGTACTCATATCGCTCTTTTGATACCTTGTCCTGGACGATCACTCCCAAAGAGAACCGTTTCTCGGGCTTTCGGGCCGCCCATTCAAGTCCGCCGCGCAGACCTTTGCGTCCTCCTACTTCTCCCTTGAAGATGCTGGTAAAGTCCCTGCCGAGCGCCGATTGTCGCAGAAATTCGATGCCGTCGAGCGCGTTGGATTTGCCACTTGCGTTCGCGCCGATGAGTACCGTGAGCTGATCGATTGGAAGCGAAGCCTCTTCGAAGCTTCTCCAGTCATCGAAAACGATCTTCTCGATCATGCGATCTCCCATGGGACACTTGGCTATCTGCGCCCGCTTTTGCCCTTCACACGATTATCTTTCCCTACTTTAGCACAACAGCCGCTCTGCGCAACTGTCCCCCAGATATCGAACAGAAAGCCTTCCCGGAGTATCGAAGCGAGATTGTCCACATGCGCAGGCAATCGTCCGCTATGCCCCAGATGAAGTTGACTATGCTGCTGTGCTGGGCGAGTTCCATTGAGGCTCCCTGTCCGATTTTACCTATGTTCCAAGACCTGGCTTTCCGTGGAACAATACTAGCATCCGCCCGAGGGATGTCAATCCGACCATTCCCCGGGTGGGGGTGGCGCGAAGGCGCTTCGCGCCTTCGCGGCGCGGAACCTTCGGTTCCGCGGATTCCCTTGGAGGGTGAGCCGCGTCGCCTAACGCGCGCGAAGCGCCGCGGCCACCATGCGCTCCCCCTCCCCCAGAAACGGCACAGGGGCTGCCCTAACGGGTCAGCCCCTGTGCCGTTTCTCTTCCCTCCCGCTTAACCGGCTCGCGAAGCGAGTCCGGTTGAAGCGGGAGCCTCAGCGACCGCCGTTCGTCAGAACGGTCGGTCGCTGAGGTATTTGTACTCCTTGTGCTTGCGATCGACCGAGGCCTTGCTCCTGCCCAGGAGCTCGGCGGCGCGCTCGGGATCGGCATCGCGCAGGGTCTTGAAGCGGGTCTCGTTGTACACGTAGGTCTCGATCTTGGCCATGTCGGGCTCTTTGGAATCGAGCTGGAAGGGGTTCTTGCCCTCGTCCTTGAGCCTGGGGTCGTAGCGATAGAGCGGCCAGATTCCCGACTCGACGGCGAGCTTCTGCTGGTTCATGCCCTTCATCATCTCGATGCCCTGGTTGATGCAGTGGCTGTAGGCGATGATGAGGGAGGGCCCCCGGTAGCTCTCGGCCTCTCGGAAGGCCTTGATGGTCTGGGACATGTTGGCGCCCATCGCTATCTGGGCCACGTAGACGTAGCCGTAGGATACGGCCATCATGCCGAGATCCTTCTTGCCTATGTTCTTGCCCGCGGCCGCGAACTTCGCGACGGCGCCTATGGGCGTAGCCTTGGACATCTGTCCGCCCGTGTTCGAGTAGACCTCGGTGTCGAGGACCAGGACATTCATGTCCCTGCCCATGGCGAGGACATGGTCGAGACCGCCGTAGCCTATGTCGTAGGCCCAGCCGTCGCCTCCGAAGGTCCAGACCGATCTGCGGATGAGGTCCTCGGCCACGTCGGCCAGCTCGACGGCCCAGTTTTCCTTCTTGCCTGCCAGGGCCTTCTTGAGCGAGGCCACGTCGGCGCGCATGGCGTCGAAATCCTCGTCGCCGGACTGCGGGTTGCCGAGCAGCCTGTCGGCGAGGGCGGCTTCGACGCCCGAGCCCTTGTTCGCCGTCAGCAGCTCGCGGGCGTACTCGGCCTTCTTGTCGGCGGAGAGCCTCATGCCGAAGCCGAACTCGGCAGCGTCCTCGAAGAGACTGTTGGACCAGGCGGGTCCGCGGCCGTCGGGGCGGGTGGTGTAGGGCGTCGTGGGAAGGTTGCCGCCGTAGATGGAGGAGCAGCCCGTGGCGTTGGCTATGATGGCCCGGTCGCCGTAGAGCTGGCTCATGAGCTTGATGTAGGGAGTCTCGCCGCAGCCCGCGCAGGCGCCCGAGAACTCGAAGAGGGGCTGCCGCATGGCGATGCCCTTGGGGATGGCGAGGTTGAGGTACTTCTTGTCGGTGTCGGGAATCGCGAGGAAGAACTTCCAGTTCTCGGCCTCGCTCTCGCGCAGGGGAATCTGGTGCTCGAGGTTGATCGCCTTGCGGCCGACGTTCACCTTGTCGAGGGCCGGGCAGATGTGGACGCAGGCGCCGCAGCCGGTGCAGTCCTCGGGGGCGACCTGGAGGGTGGCCTTGAGGCCGGCGAGCTCCTTGCCCTTCGCGTCGACCGACTTGAAGGTCTTGGGCGCTCCTTGGGCGTACTTGGGCTCGTAGGCCTTGAGCCTGATGACCGCGTGGGGGCAGACCATGCTGCAGTTGCCGCACTGGATGCAGATGTCCGAGTTCCAGACGGGGATCTTTTCGGCGATGTTGCGCTTCTCGTACTTCGTGGTGCCGGTGGGGAAGGTGCCGTCGAGGGGGAGCTGGCTCACTGCGAGTTTCTCGCCGCGGTTGGCTATCATCTCGCCGAGGACTTCCTTCACGAACTTCGGGGCGTCCGCGGGTACGGGGCTCTTCATGTGGAGCTTGCCGTCGGCCGAAGCGGGGTACCTGACCTCGTGGATCTCCGTGAGGGCCAGGTCTATGGCGGCGACGTTCTTGGCGACGACGTCGGCGCCCTTCCTGGAGTAGGTCTTCTCCGTATACTTCTTGACGAGCCTTACGGCCTCGGCCTCGGGGAGAACGCCGGAGATCTTGAAGAAGGCGGTCTGCATGATGGTGTTGACGCGACTGCCCATGCCTGCCTTTTCGGCGATGGCCATGCCGTCGATCACGTAGAACTTGAGCTTCTTGGCGATGATGGTCTTCTGCACCTCGACGGGCACCTCGGCCCAGACCTTGTCGGCCGGGTAGGGGCTGTTGAGGAGGAAGACGCCGCCCTGCTTGGCGTTCTGGAGCATGTCGATCTTCTCGAGGAAGGCGAACTTGTGGCAGGCGATGAAGTTGGCCTTACCGATGAGGTAGGGCTTCTTGATGGCCTTGGGCCCGAAGCGGAGGTGGGAGATCGTGTACGAGCCGGCCTTCTTGGAGTCGTAGAAGAAATAGCCCTGGGCGCTGTTGGGCGTGTCGTCGCCGATGATCTTGATGGAGTTTTTGTTGGCGCCCACGGTGCCGTCGGAGCCGAGGCCGTAAAAGAGACACTCGACTTCGCCGGCGGTCTCGATGTGGAACTCGGGATCGTAGGCGAGGGAGAGCATCGTGACGTCGTCGGTCGGGCCGACGACGAACTCGCCCTTAGGGGAATCCTTCGCAAGCTCGTCGAAGACGGCCTTGGCCATCGTGGGGGTGAACTCGGCCGAGCCGAGACCGTAGCGGCCGCCGATGACGGTAGGCCAGGCCTTGAAGGGCCCGGCGCCGGCTCCCATGGCTTCGCCTATGGCTGTGCGCACATCTTCGTAGAGGGGCTCGCCTATGGAGCCGGGCTCCTTGGTGCGATCGAGGACGGCGATTTTCCTGACGCTCGCGGGGATGGCCGCCATGAAGTGCTCGACGGAGAAGGGCCTGAAAAGGCGGACCTTGAGGACGCCGACCTTTTCTCCCTTCCGGACCAGATAGTCGCTGGTCTCTTCGACGACATCGGCGCCGGAGCCCATGACGATGACGATGCGTTCGGCGTCGGGGGCGCCCACGTAGTCGAAAAGCCGGTACTGGCGGCCGACGATCCTGGCGAACCGATCCATGCACTTCTGAACGATGGCGGGAACGGCCGCGTAGAGCTTGTTGGTGGCCTCGCGCTCGGTGAAGTAGACGTCGGGGTTCTGGCTCGTGCCCTTGATCGTCGGATGCTCGGGGGAAAGGCCGCGGGCGCGGTTGGCGCGGACGAGCTCGTCGTCGATCATCTGGCGCATCACCGCGATCGGGAGCTCCTCGACCTTGGAGACCTCATGGGAGGTGCGGAAGCCGTCGAAGAAGTGCAGGAAGGGCACGCGTGCCTCGAGGGTGGCCGCATGGGCGATCAGGGCGGTGTCCATGACCTCCTGGACGTTGTTGGAACCGAGCATGGCCCAGCCGGTCTGGCGGGCGGCCATGATATCCTGGTGGTCGCCGTAGATCGAGAGGGCATGCGCGGCGATGGCGCGGGCCGCGATGTGGAAGACGGCCGGGTTGCATTCGCCGGCGATCTTGTACATGTTCGGAATCATGAGGAGGAGGCCCTGAGATGCCGTGAAGGTCGTGGTCAGGGCTCCGGCGGTCAGAGATCCGTGGACCGCGCCTGCGGCGCCGGCTTCAGACTGCATTTCTACGACCTGAGGCAGCGTACCCCAGATGTTCTTCCGACCCTGGGCCGAAAACTCGTCGGCGAGCTCCCCCATCGGCGAGGAGGGCGTGATCGGGTAGATCGCGATTACTTCGCTTACGGCGTGGGCTACATGGGCGGCCGCGGTGTTGCCGTCGATCATGACCATGTTCTTCGTATCGGACATATGAAATCCTTGATAGTAAGTTGGGGATGGGGCTCCGGGGGAGCTTGACGGAATAGTAAAGTTCTTCGGGTTTTTATTCAATATGGCCGCGGCAAAGCCTTGAAAAGTCTGCTTTTGATTGGCTATCGCATGAATGCGTCGCGGAGTTGAGCCAAAATTGGCTCAAGGCATCAAATATATTGACATGTTCGATGTATTTCTGTAACTTTCACTGGTGGTTTCAATCGATGCGTCGGGAAATAACGACGGCCTCGTGCGCGAGATCGTCGATCTTTTTCATGAGATGGGCAAACTCCGCAGGAAGGCGACGACGTCGGCCTGGATGGATCTCCATCTCACCCTGCCCCAATTCAAAATGCTGGTTGTCGTATCGCAGTCCGAACCTTCCGCCGTGGGAGGAATTGCCGAACAGCTTTGCATCGGGGAACCGACGGCCAGCTACCTCGTGGATCGGCTCGTGCAGGCGGAGCTCGTCGAGCGTGCCGAGGATCCGGCCGATCGCCGCAGGGCCATGATACGACTTTCGGTGGAGGGCAGGATTCTTCTCGACAAACTCATCGGTCCACGGAACTGGCTGGACGATCAACTGCGCAATCTCGACGGGGAAGATTTGGCGGCCCTGCGGCGGGGGATCGGAGCGGTCGTGGCCATGCTGGAATCGCAAGACGGGAAAAGCAATGGAGGCGAAGCGTGTCTGACATAAAAAACGCCGCACCGGCAGAGGCGGCTGCCAATAATGGCGAAGGCTCGAATCCCAAGAAAAGTCGCAGGGGGCGGATCGCCGTCGTCCTCGTGCTCGTGGCGGCCGCGGTCGGGGCCTATTTCCTGTTCACGGCCGGCGGCTCGCAGTATACCGACGATGCCGCCATTCGGGGCGACCAGATTGTGGTCAGCGCGCAGATCCTGGGCCAGATCACGACTATGGCCGTGGACGAACAGGACCATGTCGCCAAGGGGCAGGTACTGGTCAAGCTCGACGATCGGACCCTCAAGGCTCAGGAGAATCAGGCGGTCGCGAACAAGGAGTTCGCCGCCCAGAACGTGGATCTCGCCCAGGTCAGGCTGGACCAGGCCCAGAGCGATCTTCAGAGGGCGACCGCGCAGCTCAAGGCCAAGATCATCCCCCAGGAGCAGTACGACCATCTGGCCATAGCCTTCTCCTCGGCCCAGACGCAGTGCAAAATCGCGCTCGCCCAGCAGAAGATGGCCGACGCCCAATACGCCACCGTGGAAACCAGTCTGGCCCACACGATCATCCCATCGCCCATAGACGGGGTCGTCGCCAAGAAGTGGACCATGCCGGGCGATGTCGTGCAGCCGGCTCAGCCCATCTATGCCCTGTACGATCTGAACGATCTCTGGATCGAGGCCAACTTCAAGGAGACCCAGATCCGCTTTCTGAGGCCGGGCGACCGGGCGACCGTCACGGTCGACGCTTTCCCCGGCTTCCATTTCACCGGAAAAGTCGACAGCATCGGAACGGCGACCGCCTCGGAGTTCGCCCTCATCCCCCCCGACAACGCGACGGGCAACTTCACGAAGGTCACCCAGCGCGTCCCGGTGAAGATCCTCCTCGACAATCCCGACACGAACGCAAGCAAGGCCGATCCCGTGCTCGTGCCCGGCCTGTCGGTCGAAGTGCGCGTAACCACCGGCGCGAGGTAGTCACATGTTCACAGGCATATCCGGCGCCCGCGAGAAGCTCGTCGCCGCGACCCCTTCTCTCCAGCCGGGAAACAGTCGGTATCCCTGGCTGGTGCTGGCCGCGACCAGTCTGGCCACCTTCATGGGCGTCCTCGACTCCACCATCGTGAACGTGGCGCTCAACACGCTCACCGTGGCCTTCGGCGTGTCGACCGACACGGCCGAGTGGGTCCTGACGGCCTATATGCTGGCATTCGGCGTCATGCTGCCGGCATCGGGCTGGCTGGCCGACCATCTCGGCTACAAATTTTCCTTTATCGGCGGAGTTTTCTTCTTCACTTTCGGTTCCTTCCTCTGCAGCATGTCCTGGAACATCGGGAGCCTGATCTTCTTCCGGGTCGTCCAGGCCATGGGCGCCGGCCTCATCATGCCGGTAGGCATGGCGCTCATCATGCGCGAGTTCCCTCCCGCGAAGCGCGGGGTGGCTTTGGGATTCTGGTCCATCTCCTCCGCGGCCTCTGCCTCGCTCGGTCCGACCATCGGCGGCTACCTGATCGACAATTACTCCTGGCATACGATTTTCGACGTCAACGTGCCCATAGGCGCCCTGGCCATCATCGCCGCAGTCATCATTCTCCGGGAGTTCAAGAGCGAAAAGGCACGCTCCTTCGATGTGATGGGACTGGTTTCCATGACTCTCTTTCTCTGCGGCCTCAGCCTGGGCCTCGCCGACGGCAACGCGGCATGGAACACGGACGGCTGGACCTCGACCTTCATTCTGAGCTGCTTCGGCGTTTCCGTCGTCGGCCTCATCATCTTCCTCATCACGGAGTTCACGGTCGAGCATCCGCTGATAGATCTGACACTCTTCAAGGACCGGGATTTTTCCCTCGGCAATATCGTGCTCTTCATCTTCGGTGTCGGCATGTTCGGATCGACCTTTCTCCTTCCGCTCTACCTCCAGTCTTCCCTGGGCTACACGCCCCTGCAGGCCGGCATGGTTTTCCTCCCCATGGGCATACTCACCGCGGTATCCGCTCCCCTCTCGGGCGCCATAAGCGACCGTTTCGGCGCCAGGGTGCCGCTCACGGTAGGACTGGCGCTGATGGCGATCAGCCTCTATATGAACAGCTTCCTGTCCATGTTCTCCGAGATCGATCAGATCATGATCCCGATTTGCATTCGCGGCTTCGCCATGGGCTTCATCTTCGCGCCGCTTTCGGCGGTCACGATCTCCCAGATATCACAGCAGAAGATGGCGCAGGCCTCCGGCTTGACCAACATCCTGAGGCAGATCGGGGGCAGTTTCGGCATCGCCGTTTTCGGCACCCTGCTCTCGACGCAGGTCAAGCTTCACATCACCTCGCTGGGTCAGGCGGTGAACCTCTATTCTCCGACCTTCAGGGAGGTCATGGCCAGGCTTTCGTCTTTCGCCATGATCTCTTCCGGGGGAACGGCGGGCGAGGCCCTGTCCAAGGGACAGGGCCTCCTCATGGAGCGGATCTCGAAGCTGGCCTTCACCGCGGCCGTCGGAGACGTGTTCACGGTCGCGGCTCTGGTCCTCGCCGTGGCCGTCGTCCCGGTGCTCCTCCTGAAGGAGAAGCACCGCCAGAGCGGCGCTCCGAAACCCGTGGCGATGGATTGATGCGCCGGGGCCGCCGGGAGTCCGTTCCTGTCCAATAACCGCTACTCGATGAGGTGTACGATGCAGTTGAAAGAGTTGATAGTCATGGCGTCCCTGGTTGCGGGGGCTTCGTTCGCGGCCGCCCAGAGCGCCGGGGCGCCCGTTTTCGGCATGGACGACGCCATCGCGAAGGCCGTGTCGAACCAGCCGCTGATCCTCCAGGCCGAGGCGAGTGTCGCGGCCGCCCGGGCCAAGGAAGAACAGGCCAAGAGCGCCTACCTGCCCAGCGTCGTCGGGGCCGCTTCCTACTTGGATTTGCAGCCGCAGGAAGGAATCGCGCTCGGCTCCGAGCAGTTTGCGATGGCGCCCGAGAATAACTGGGATTTCCACATCGGCGCCAGCGAGCTCGTCTTCGACTTCGGGAAGCGGGAGCTGCAGGTCAGTCTCGCGGCGTCCGGGGTGGACGCCGCGAGCATCGGCGTCGATCAGATCAAGATGAACATAGCCTTCCAGACGGCCCAGACATTCTACGCGACCCTGTTCCTGCGCGCCGAAATCAATGTCATCGACGAGCAGCTCGCCACTCTCGATGAACACCTCCGGGACACCCAGGAGCGCGAAGCCACAGGCTCCTCCACTCACTACGACGTGCTGACGACCGAGGTTCGAGTCGCCTCGATGAAGAGCCAGCGCATAGATGCCGTGGGCCAATACGCGAAGCAGAGGATAGCGCTCAGGGAGCTCATGGGCCTGAGCGAGGGCCAGGACTTCGACATCAAGGGCGATTTTTCTCCCGCCTCCGAAGCGAACGACGTAAAAGCCGTCCTGACCTCCGCCATGGGCCAACGGCCCGATCTCGCGCTGTCGCTCTCCGCGGAGAAGCAGGCGGAGCTCAGCCTGAGCCTGGCCAAGCTCGGGCACATGCCCACGATTTCGACGGAGCTCGAGGCCGGCTACAAGAACGGCATCCTCACCTTCGCAAACTCCGATGTCGACAAGTTGCTGTTCAACTGGAACTTCGGCCTCATGGTGAACTTCCCCATATTCGACGGCCTGCTCACCGAGCGGCGCACTGCGGAAGCCGACGCGAGGCTCTCGGCCGCCCTGAAGAGCACCGATGCGCTCAGGCGGACGGTCACGACCCAGGTGCTCCAGGCGCTGCAGGACGTCGATTCGAGTCACGAACAGACGGATAACTCTCTGGTTCAGCTCGAACAGGCGCAGGAGGCCCTCAACATGGCCAAGGTCCAATACGACATCGGCGTCGGGACGAACCTGGAGTATCTGGACTCCCAGACCTCGCTCGAGCTCGCCAAACTCAACAACCTGGGCGCCATCTACCGCGAGGTCCTGAGCCAGCTTCAGCTCAAGCAAGCCCTCGGGGACAGGATCTGGGCGAAGAGCTAGCCTTCGCAGCCGGCTATCGCCCGGATGCCTCGCGGAAGCCGATGAGTCTGCCCCTTTCCTCGTCGTAGAGATGGAGGGAGAGGGAATCGAAACCGCGTCTCAGGGATATCGACCTGACTACCTTTGCCTCGGCGGTATTTTCGGCGCATTCCTTGAGCATGTAGTTCGGGATGCGGGGGTCGAGGTGGTGGATGTGGTGAAAGCCGATATTTCCCGTGAACCATCTCAGGATGGGCGGCAAATCGTAGAAGGAGCTGCCGAGGAACGAAGCCTTGATCTGGTCCCATTCCGAATCCCGCACCCAGTAGACGCTGGGGAACTGATGTTGAATGAAGAATAGCCAGACCCCGACGACGCTGGCGAGGTACATGATGGGCGCTTGGATCGCCAGGTAGGGGCCCATGCCCATGGTCAGCGCGGCGGCGGCGACTATTCCGGCCAGGACGAGGTTCGTGGCCATGGTCCCTATGACGTCAGATCGCCGCGAGTACGAGTGCGGAAATCGGGCGAGGACCACGAAGTCGAGGGGAGCGAGAATCAGAAACAGGACGAAGGGGTTTCGTACGAAACGGTAGAGCGCGCGGCGGGAAAGGGGCGATTTTCGATATTCGCCGAGCGTCATTGTCCATACGTCGCCGATTCCGCGTTTGTCCAGATTCCCCACGGTCGCGTGATGTATGGCGTGCGATCTCCTGAAATCCGGGAAGGAGCTGAACGTCAGCACGCCGCAGATATATCCGAAGATGGAGTTGAGCCTGGAGTCGTTCGAGAAAGAGTAGTGGCCGCAGTCGTGGAGGATGATGAAAATACGGACGAGGAAGCCGGCCGCCGGGATCGCCAGGACGAGAACGATCCAATAGGGCAGGCCCAGCCTGATGACGGTGTACATCGCCGCGAAAATCGCCGCGTAGGGCAACATCGAATTGAGCAGCTCCTTCACGGACCTGCGGGTGTCGATCTTCTCGAAGCGCCTGATCGCGACGAGCCAATCGGGCTTTTTCATGTGACCTCCTTCCTGCGCCGGCCCGGTAATGAGCCGGCCATGGGCGAAATTCTAATTTTTCCGTTTTCGTGTTGCAAGGGTCGAAGACGACTTTTCGTCGTTCCGCGCCGCGCCGCGGCGCGCCGCGACGACCGAGCGGCCCGGCTTCGATTCGGCCGCCGGGGTCCGTCGATCGTTGGAGACTTCTAATTTACGGTGCCGACTATTCTCCCGCGGGAGCTTGATCCTTATCCGGAATATTGGTATGTTTTCGAATATTACGATCTCGAACTATTCGAAACGGAATGAGGTGCAGTTGGTGAAGGAGATCGAGCTTACCGAGCTCCTCGGGGACATCTACCGAAAGATCATGAAGCGCTTCTCGCGCTACGCCGAGGCGGCGGGGATCTCCCTCACCGAGGGCATGGTCCTCTGGCGGATACACAAACACGGATGTCGGAGGGTTTCGGAGATCGCCGCCCAGATAGGTCTTCCGCCCAGCACGCTTACCGGCGTGCTCGATCGCCTGGTCGCGGGCGACTGGCTCGAGCGCGAGGCCGATCCCGAGGACAGGCGGGCCGTCCTCATGAAGAGCACCGCCAAGCTCGTCGAGTTCACGAAAAGCTCCATGCGCGCGAGCTCCAGGAGCCTCGAAAAGAGCTTCCGCACGCTGCCCCCCGAGCTCATGGACAGGCTCGTCGCCGATCTGGCCTCGGTGCTCGAATGCCTCGAGAGAGACGAGGAGAATCAACGTTGAGCGACGGCGCGCTCGACGGAGCCGCGATGGAGCGGGACGTCGTCGACACCGAAGGGCACATGCGGCACTGGCTCGCGCCGGTGCTCGTGGCGCTCATCGGCGCCTTCATGTCCATTCTCGACTCGAGCATCGTCAACGTCGCGGTGCCCACCATCATGAACGTCTTCAATGCGGGGCCGAGCGACGTCCAATGGGTTTCGACGATCTACCTGCTCGCGATGGGCGTCGTGGTGCCGCTGTCGGGCTGGCTGGGAGACAGGTTCGGCTTCAAGAACCTGTACATGGTCTCGCTCGTCGCCTTCGTGATCGGATCGCTCCTCTGCGGCCTCTCCTGGGACCTCAATTCGCTCATTCTGTTCCGCGTGCTGCAGGCTCTCGGCGGCGGCATGATCATGCCGACGATGATGGCCATGGTTTTCCGCATCGTGCCGCGCGACAAGATCGGCGGCGCCATGGGTGTCTTCGGCATCTCGCTGATGGTCGGTCCGGCGATCGGACCCACCCTGGGCGGCTACCTCGTCGAATACGTGAACTGGCGCTGGATTTTCACCATCAACCTGCCCATCGGCGTGGTGGGAGTTCTGCTGGCCTGGTTCGTGCTGCCCGACTTCAAATCCAAGCATCCGGGCAAGCTGGACTTGGGCGGAGCCTTCAGCTCCGGGGTCATGCTCTTCAGTCTCCTGCTCGCGCTTTCGAAAGGCGAAGACTGGGGATGGACCGACGAACGCATCGTCCTGCTTTTCGCGATCAGCTTCTTCTCCTTCGTGCTCTTCCTGTTGATCGAGCTGACCTCCAAAAACCCCCTGCTCGAGCTCCGGGTCTTCAAATACCGTTCCTTCACGATGGCTAACCTCCTGGTCGTCATAACGACGGTCGGCATGTACGCGGGCATTTTCTATCTGCCCCTGTTCCTGCAGAACGTGCGGGGCCTGGGCGCCATGCAGACGGGTCTGATTCTGATGCCCGGCGCCCTCGCCTCGGGGCTCATGATGCCGATCACGGGGAAATTGTACGACAAGATCGGCCCGCGGCCCCTCGCGGTCTTCGGGGTGTTCCTGCTGACCGTGCTCACTTTCCAGTTCCACAACCTGAACATCATGACGGCCACGGCCACCGTGGTCGTTTGGGTGACGCTCCGAGGCCTGGTGATGGCCTTCGCGAACATGCCCGCGCAGACCGCCGCCCTCGCCGACGTGCCGACCGAGCTCGTCGGGCGGGCATCCGCCATCACGAACATAATCCGAAGCGTGGCGGGTTCCTTCGGGCTGGCCGTGCTCACCTCGATTCTCACGATGCGTCAGGCCTTTCACGGCGCGCGCCTCGCATGGACCCTGGTTCCGGGCCTGACGATGGTCGACAGCGCCGTGTCGCGGATGACTCACATGTTCGGAGGAGGAGGGCGGGGACACGAGATCGCGCTCGCGTATCTCAAAGCTCTGGTCACGCAGGATTCATTCATAAACGGGATCGACGATGTCTTCGTCGCGGCCGCGGTGTTCACGGTGGTCGCCCTGATCCCCGCCCTGTTCCTGAAGCGCAGCACGACGGTTCACGGCAGGCCGCCGATGGCCGAATAGCCCAACGCGGCGAAAGGCGCGGCCTAGGCCGGGGACCTTGCGCCGACCATATCAACCTGGCAACGAGGTGTTCCGATGTCGAGAAAGAAGATCATATTGAGCGTTCTGGGCGTGGCGCTGGCCGCCGTGCTCGGTATCGTCGCGTACTATTGGATCGAAGGCACGCGCTACGTGCAGACCGACGACGCCCGGATCGCCTCCAACGTCATCTCGGTCATGCCCGAGATCCCCGGCAAGCTGGTCGAATGGCGGGTTCAGGAGGGCGACATGGTCGCCTCCGGCGACGTGCTGGGCAGGCAGGATCTGGGCTCCGCCCTCAGCTCCGTGGCGCTCAATCCGCAGGGACTCGGCGCCGTCGCGGGCGTGTTCGCCGACAAGGCCGTGATCAAAGCGCCGATAAGCGGCCAGGTCATTCTGTCCACGGCCGTCGTGGGCGAGATGGCCGCTCCCGGCACCTCGCTTGCGATCATCGCCGATACCGACGGACTCTATGTCTCGGCCAACATCAAAGAGGGCTATATCGCCGAGGTCAAGGTCGGTCAGAACGTCGACGTGTGGATCGACGCCTTCCCGGGACGCAGGTTCCAGGGAAGAGTCGACAGCATCGGCCGGGCGACGGCCTCCACCTTCTCCCTGCTGCCCGCCCAGAACGGGGGCGGAAATTATACGAAGGTGGTCCAGGTCATACCCATCAAGATCATCATCATGGATCCCGGCAACGCGCGGCTCATGATAGGCATGAACGCGTACGTCCGCATCCACCTGCACCGCTGAACGAGGAGAACGACATGAGAAAAATATCCTTGCTGTACATATCGGCCGCGGTTCTGGCGGTCGCCTCGGCCGGATGCTCCGCGCCCAGGTCGACGGAAATCGTGACGGTCAAGACCGATGTCGCCACGATGGGCCGGATCGTCAAGGACGAGGAGCTGTCCGGCGTGCTCGTGCCCGACAAGAGCCTCAACATCTTCCCGAAGCTTTCGGGCCAGGCCCAGATCGTCGCGGTCGACATAGGCGACCGCGTACGCCAGGGGCAGCTGCTCGTGCAGATCGACACCAAGGAGCTCAACGCCCAGCTCGCCGTGGCCCAGGCCGCGACGGCCACGGTGCGCGACCAGGCCGCCCAGGCCAAGATCGGCATCGAAAGCGCGCGCCTCAACCTCGATCTCGCGCAGAAGAATTACGACCGCACCAAGGCCCTCTTCGATACGAAAGCGGTCGCACAGAACGCCCTCGACGACGCCCGGACCAAGCTCGATCTTTCGAAGACGGCCTACGACAATGCCCAGACCCAGTTTCAGACGGTCGCCGGTTCGGGAATGGCGCAGGCCGAGGCCCAGGTCAATCTCATCAATGTGGAGATCTCGAACAGCCTGATCACGAGCCCGATTTCGGGGACGGTCACGAACCGCAACATCAACGTGGGCGAGATGACGTCCCCCAACTCTCCGCTCATGACCATCGCCGATACGACCAATCTCAAGTTCGAGGGCAACGCTTCCCAGAACGTGATCGTCCTCATGAAGGTGGGCGAACCGGTGCGCGTCATGGTGGACGGCATGGCGGGGCCGGGCTACGAGGGGAGAGTCTCCCAGGTCGGGCCCATCGCCGCGGCCACGGGGCAGTACTTCCCCGTGGCGATCGACATCCTCAACGACGGCAAACTCTTCGCCGGAATGACCGCCAAGGCGGAATTTCCGCTCACGAGCCAGGAAGGCGTCGTGATCCCCGAATCCGCCCTGGTCACCGACGTCGGCCAGACCTCGGTCTTCGTCGTCTCGGGGGGAAAGGTTTCGAAGCGGAGCGTCGAGTTGGGCACCCGCGGTCCCGCCGATGTCCTCGTCCTTTCGGGCCTGTCGGCCGGCGACACCGTAGCGACCTCCAATCTCGGCATGCTTCAGGACGGCACGGGGGTGAAGCAGTGATCCGATTCGCTCATCTCCGTCTCGGTCTCGCGGCCGCCGCGGCGCTGACGGCGCTCTGCGCAGGCGGCACGACCTTCGCCCAAGAGGCGGTGCCCCAGGCGACGGCCCCCGGCGCGGCCCAAGCGGGTCTCGCTCCGGCGGGCGGCACGAGCCTGACCATCGACGAGGCCGTCGCCGATGGGCTCGCGAGCGACCCCGGCATACGCTCCGGAACCTGGGACCTGCTTTCCGCCCGCGCCCGAGCCGCGGACGCCAAGTATCGCATGCTCCCCTCGCTTTCCGTTTCGGCCGGCTATATGCAGCTCAACCCCGAACCCATCCCCTCGGCCATTCTTCCGCCGAGCCAGGCGTCGTTACAGCCCTTCGTCGACGAGCTGCTCCAGATGTTCACCGGCGCCCCCAACGACGTGCGCGACGTCAGCCTCAACCTGGAATACCCCATTTTCGCGGGCTTCCGCCTGCGCGAGGCGGCCGAGATAGTCAAACTCCAGTCCCTGGGCAAAGCCGACACTCTCGAGCTGGCCAAGAGGGCCCTGGTCTTCGAGATACGCCGCGCCTACTGGGAGGCGGTCCGGGCGACGGCCAACGCCGCGTCGCTCGGCAAGAATCTCGAGTTGGAGCACATAATCCGGGAAGAGACGAAGAGCCTGGCCGAGCAGGGTATGGCGACCACGGCCGACGAGCTCGACGAGGACGCGCGCCTGGATCAGACCAGTCTGGCGCTGGACGAGGCCCAGTCCATGCGCGACATGGCCTTTCTGGCGCTCGCCTCGCTCATCGGGGACGAGAACGCCGAAAAGAGCGTCGACACCTCGGCCTATGCCCTGACCACTTCTCCGAGCGAGGCGGCGCTTCCCGTGCTCTCGGCGGCCCCGACGGACACGACGAAGCTGATCGACGAGGCCCTGGCCAATCGGCCGGAGTACCGCGCGGCGACGGTGGCGCTCAACGCCTCCCTGCACGCGCAGACCGCGGCCAAGGGCGACCTGCTGCCGTCGGTGATGCTGAGCGGTTCGCTTGCCTATATCGACCCGGATCAGAGGGCCTTTCCCCCGACCGATGTCTTCAGCTGGACCTGGTCGGCCGGCATCAGGGTAAAGTATGATATCGGCGGCGTGCCTGGAGCCTTGGAACGGAGCAAAGCCGCCGAGGACGACATCGAAAAGGCCGACGCCGACCTGATGCGGGAGCGCGACGCGATAGCCCTGGACGTGCGCAGGTGCGTCCTGGCTCTGACTCAGGCGCGCACTTCCCTGGACCTCACGAAGGGCATGGTGGCGCAGGCGAAGGAGAATCTGAGGGTGGCGCAGGCGAGGTTCGACATCGGACTCGCGAAGCGCTCCGAGCTCGTCCAGTCCCAGATAGGGCTGCTGCGCGCCGACTTCGCGGTCGAGAACAAGATGATCGACGTCGAGATAGCCCAGGACGACCTGGCCCGCGCGGCCGCGCTGGAGCCCGTTCGATAGGCGATTCGCCCGTTCCCTTTCCCGGGCGGCTCGCGGAGGAGTTGGCAATGAACCGAGCCGCGGGCACCGCCAGGCTGTCCGTCCTGTCGAACGCCCTACTCATCGCGATGAAGCTGGCGGTCGGCCTGGCGAGCGGCTCGGTGAGCATCATTTCCGAAGCCATACATTCGCTCATGGACCTCGCCGCGGCTTTCATGGCTTTCCTGTCGATCAGAGTCGCGCAGCGCCCGGCCGACGCCGAGCACCCCTACGGCCACGAAAAGTTGGAAAATGTCTCGGGCGTGCTGGAGGCGGCGCTCATTTTCGCCGCCTCCGCCTTCATCATCGTGGAGGCCGTGCGCAAGCTGATCTCGCCCTCGCCCATCGTATCGCTCGAGCTGGGCGTGGCCGTGATGTTCGTTTCGGGCGGCGTCAACCTCTTCGTGTCGCGCCGGCTGTACAAGGTCGCGCGCGAAGAGGAAAGCGTGGCGCTCGAAGCCGACGCGCTGCACCTGCGAACGGACGTCTACTCGTCCCTCGGCGTCGCCGTCGGCCTCGTCCTCATCGTCGTATTGAGACGGGTCTTCGGCTTCGAGCGGGCCTACTACCTGGATCCCCTCATAGCTCTGGCGATCGCGCTCTTCATAATGCGCGAAGCCTGGGGAATGCTCAGGAAGGCCTTCGGCCCCCTCATCGATTCGAGCATCTCGGCCGACGAGCTCGAGATCGTCAGGAGCAGCGTCGCGCGCTATCCCGGTATCGCGATGCACGATGTGCGCACGAGACGGGCCGGGGGCAAGCGTTACGTCGACTTCCACCTCACGGTCCCCGAATCCATGAGCGTCAGGGACTCTCACGAGCTCTGCGACGAGATAGAGCGCAGCCTCGAGAACAGGCTGAGGAACACGAGCGTGCTCATCCATACCGAACCGGCGATCGAGCTGCCGCGAAGCGCGCTGCCCAGGCTTTCGAAGGACGAGATCATGCAGAGGCTCGGCGAGATCGGTCGTTCGGTCGCCGGGGTCGACATGCGCGTGCATCATCTGCACATCTTCGACAACGGTCAGTCCAAGGAGCTGATTTTCCACATCGACGTCGAATCGTCGGTGAGTCTCGCGGACGCTCACGGGATCGCCAGCCGATTCGAGGCGCGAGTGCGGAAGGAGCTGGGCTTCGAGCCGACTATCCACGTCGAGCCCAAGAAGAAAGCCCCTTAACCTCGGCCCGATTTTTCTTGCGAGAAGTCCGGGTTAGTCCTGCAGGGCTTCCATGGCGGCGGCGAACAGGGATTCGAGCCCTTCCGCCGTGGTCTCGGCGTGGAACTCGGGCCTCCAGCTCAGCTCGGCGAGAGTGTCGCTCACGCTGAAGCAGGCGGCTATGCTCACGGCCCGGAAGCGAGCCACCGCGAAGAGGGCGGCCGCCTCCATTTCGACGACGAGGGCCCCCTGTTCCCGGAGCTTCACGACCTCTTCCGGCGTCTCGCGGTAGATCGCGTCCGTGGTCCAGGCCGGGCCTTTTCGATAGGCGAGGCCGCGGCGGGACAGGGCCCCGGCGAGTCGTCCCGTCAGGACTTCGGAGGGCAGAACGGGCGCGCCCCCGGGGATGTAATGGTAGGACGTTCCCTCGTCCCTGAACGCGGCGTCGCAGAGCACGAGGGAACCGGGCTCGATATCGGTCTGTAGCGATCCCGCCGTTCCGACCGAAACGAAACGCCGCGCTCCGAAGGCGATCAGCTCCTCGAGCATGACGGCGGCGGCCGGGGCGCCCACGCCGAAACGGCCCGCGATCGCGATTTTTCCGCCGGTTCCGCCGAGATAGCGCAGCTCGTTCGCGAAATATCCTTCGGGAGCGGAGACGGAATGGCGTTCGCACACGTGTTCGAAAAGGGAGCGCTGATAGGAAAGTATCACTGCCTCGGGAGGCGTGGAATCGCCGAGGCGCCCGAGGGCGCGGATGTAAGCGATGAAATCCGACGGATTGAAGAAGGGAGCCGATTCGTATTTCGTGGAATCGAGAGGAACGGACATTGAATCTCCTGGGACGGGGGACGGCGTCGCTGGCCCGAGCTTTCCGAGAAACCGAGCCGTCCACATCGTATACGTGCGACTCCGGGCCCGCCTAGTCCCCGGTGGGCGGCGATCCGCCGGTCGCCGGGGCTTTCCACCCTCGAATTCGATAAATCTTGACAGCATCGCTTCGGCGGGGTAGCCTCCATGTGCCGCACAGCGCGGCATCTTCAGATAGCACAGTCTTCCGCGACAGGCGCCTCCGGGCCCGGAGCCGGGAGATCACTAGAACACGAACGAGGAGCGGGACATGCCAATGCTCATCGGGGTTCCGAGGGAAACCGCGGCCGGCGAACGCCGTGTGGCGGTGGTTCCCGAGGTGGCTAAAAAGTACGTGGCGCTCGGAGCCGAGCTCCGTATCGAGGCGCAGGCGGGGGCGGCCAGCTCCTGCAGCGATACCGACTATGTCGGCGCCGGAATCGCCGGGGACGCGGCCGAGCTCTACGGACGGGCGCAGGTTCTTCTCAAGGTCGCCCCCCCCACCATCGAGGAAATCGCCGCCATGCGGCCGGGTACGGTTCTCATCGGCTACCTCCAGCCCTATCAGGACGTGGCCAGGATCAAGGCGCTCAACGAGCGCAAGATAACGTCATTTGCGGTCGAGCTCATCCCGCGCATCTCCCGCGCTCAGAGCATGGATGCCCTCTCGTCCCAGGCGGCGGTGGCCGGCTACCTGTGTACGCTCATCGCGGCGAACGCCTGCCCCAAGTTCTTTCCCATGCTCACCTACGCCGCCGGGACGATCCGTCCCGCGCGCGTCCTCGTCATAGGCGCGGGAGTGGCCGGCCTCCAGGCGATCGCCACGGCCAAGCGCCTCGGCGCGGTGGTCGAAGGCTACGACGTCAGGCCCGAGACGAAGGAGCAGGTGGAGTCGCTGGGCGCCAAGTTCGTCGACGTCGGCGTATCGGCCGCGGGCACGGGCGGCTACGCCCGCGAGCTCACCGACGACGAGAAGCGGCTCCAGGCCGAGAAGCTCGGCAAGGCCGTCGGCCAGGCCGACGTGCTCATCACCACGGCCGCGATCCCGGGCAAGCGTTCGCCGATCATCGTCACCGGCGCCATGGTCGCCGGCATGAAGAACGGCGCGGTCGTCGTGGATATGGCCGCCGAGGGCGGCGGCAACGTCTCGGGAACCAGGGCGGACGAGACCGTGCATGTCGGCGGCGTCACCATCTTCGGGCCCACGAACCTGCCGAGCCGCATGCCCGTCCATGCCTCCGAGATGTACGCGAAGAATCTCTATAATTTCCTCTCCCCCTTCATCAAGGGAGGAGAGCTGGCGATCGATTGGGACGACGAGATCATCGCCGGTTCCTGCCTGACCCGCGACGGCGAGCTCAAGCACGCGGGCGTAAAGAAAGTCCTGGGAGGGAGCCTCTGATGTCCGACTTCATCTATCTTTACGTGTTCATGCTCGCGGCCTTCACCGGTTACGAGGTGATTTCGCGGGTGCCGGTCATCCTGCATACCCCCCTCATGTCCGGCTCCAATTTCGTCCACGGCGTGGTTCTCGTCGGCGCCATGGTGGCGCTCGGCCGGGCCGATCCCAACGATCCGCTGCAGATGGTCATCGGCGTCGTGGCCGTATTCCTCGGAGCCGCGAACGCGGCCGGCGGTTTCGTCGTCACCGAGCGCATGCTCGCGATGTTCAAGACAGGCAAGAAGAAGGAGACGACATAATCATGGAACTGCCCATTCAGCTCTCCTACTTCATCGTCGCGGTTCTCTTCGTCCTCGGTCTCAAGGCCATGGCCTCTCCCGTCACGGCCCGGCGCGGCATCCTCTGGGCGGGAATCGGCATGGTGCTCGCCACCCTCATCACTTTCGCGACGCCGGGAATGGGGAACTACCTCCTCATGGTCGTCGCCCTCGTCGTGGGCGGGGTCCTGGCCGCCTGGCTGGGACGCAAGGTCAAGATGACCGACATGCCGCAGATGGTCGCCGTGTACAACGGCATGGGCGGCGGCGCCGCCGCGGCGATAGCGGCCCTCGAGTTCGCGCGCGCCATCGCTCACGGCGAGACCCTGCCTCCCGCGGCCACCGCCCTGGCGGTGCTCGGCTCTCTCATCGGTTCGGTCGCCTTCGCCGGCTCCTGCGTGGCCTTCGCCAAGCTCCAGGGCCTCATGAAAAAGGCCCACCGCCTGCCCGCCCAGAACATAGTCAACGCGGTTCTGGGCCTCGCCGCCATCGCCCTGGGCGTCTATATCGTAGCCCTCGGCGCCTCCGACGGCCGGCTTCTCGTGGTTTTCTTCGTCCTCTCCCTGGTGCTCGGCGCGGTCGTCACGACTCCGATAGGGGGCGCGGACATGCCGGTCGTCATCTCGCTCCTCAATGCCTTCACGGGGCTCGCGGTCGGCTTCGAGGGCTACGTGCTGCGCAATCCCGCCCTGATCATCGCGGGCATCGTCGTCGGAGCTTCGGGAACCCTCCTTACCCAGCTCATGGCCAAGGCCATGAACCGCCGCATCCTCAAGGTCATCTTCAAGCCGATAACGGGCGAGGCCAAGGGCGGCGCCGCCATCGAGGGCAGCATGAAGGAGGCCTCCGCCATGGATGTCGCCTCCCTGATGCGCTACGCCGAGAAGGTGATCATCGTTCCAGGCTACGGCATGGCCGTCGCCGGCGCCCAGCACAAGGTCTGGGAGCTCGCCAAGCTCCTCCAGGAGGCGGGGATCGAGGTCAAGTTCGCGATCCACCCGGTCGCCGGGCGCATGCCGGGCCACATGAACGTGCTTCTGGCCGAGGCCGGCGTCCCCTACGATCTCATCTTCGATCTCGAGGAGATCAACGAGGAATTCTCCCAGGCCGACGTCGCCCTCGTCATCGGGGCCAACGATGTCGTCAATCCTTCGGCGCGGACCGACAAATCGAGCCCGATCTACGGCATGCCCATCCTCAACGCCGATCGCGCCCGCAACGTCATCGTCAACAAGCGGGGCAAGGGCACGGGCTATTCCGGCATCGAAAACGCCCTCTTCTACGGCGAGAACACGAGCATGCTCTACGGCTCGGCCCAGTCGGCCATAGCGGAGGTCATCGCCAACATCAAGACGCTCATGTAGCGAAGAAACCGATTCGGCGGGGGCTCCCCGAGGCGCATCCGCCCGGGCGAGCCCCGATTCGGTTCCGGAGCTTTGCGCGAAGCCTTTCTTCATTTATACTGCGGACCTATGCGCACCAACCCTCTGGCCACGCTCAGTCTGACGGCGTTCCTGGTCCTCTTCGCCCTTCCGTCGGTTTTCGGCGATTCCGCCGCGCCGACGGCCGTCCCCGTGGTGGAGGATTCGAATCGGCTTTCGGCTCCGCAGTCCCTGCCGCCGGCATTTTCCGAGACTCCGCAGCAGCTCTTGACTCGCTTCGCCGCCGTGCAGACGACGGAGAAGGCGGCATATCAGATTCTCTTCGAAGAGCAGACGGTCGCCTACGGCGACTCGGGCTCCTATTCGATCGCGACGCATGAATTCGTGCGGGTGCTCACCACGGAGGGCGTGGACCAATGGTCCGTGCTCGATGTCGATTGGCAGCCCTGGCGCGATTCGAGGCCCGTGCTCAAGGCCCGGGTCATACGTCCTTCCGGGGCGGAATCCACCCTCGCTCAGGAGAACGTGGTGGAGTCCAGCTCGCAGGACGGCGACTACAATCTGCGAAGCGACAGCAAACGCCTCTCCGCGCCCCTGCCCAACCTGGAAATCGGCGCCCTGGTCGAGTTCGAGCTCGTGGAGTCCGGCAAGGAAGCGAGGGCGGGCGCGGGCTACGCCCGCAGATTGTTCCTGGCCCTTCGCGGGCCCGTCGAAGAGCGCATCCTTCGTTTCGAGTATCCCGAAAAGCTGCCCTTCACCTATACGATCGCCGGCATCGCGCCCGTCGCGCCCGAAAGGAGCGCATCGAAGGGGCTGACGACTCTGGTTTTCCGTTTTTCGAAGCTGGCCGGCCGCAGCACTTTCGATCAGCTCCTGCCCTTCGACGTCCCTCCTGCGCCGACCTTCACCTTCGGCACCGCCCAATCCTGGAACGCCGTGGCCAAGGCCTATTTCGAGGCGACCGAGCCGCTCCTGGATCCCAAGCCGGTGCGCGACTACGCTCTGGCCGCCCTCGCGGGGCTGGATCCCGCGAGCGATCCCGCCCGGGCCGCGCGGCTCGTGGCGGACAAGCTCCGGCACGATGTGCGCTACACCGGCATCTATTTCGGCGAGAACGCGATCTTGCCGCATCCCCCGGCCGACACTCTGTCCGCCGGCTACGGCGACTGCAAGGATCAGGCGAAGTCTCCTCGTCGCCTGTCTGCGCTCGATCGGGATCGAGGCTCGTCTCGCCCTGCTCGAGGCGGGAGTCGGCTACGACGTCGATCCCGCGGTGCCCGGCCTCGAGTCTTTCAATCATGCGATCGTCTACCTTCCCAAGCTCGCGATGTGGATCGATCCCACGGATATCTACAACCCCGCCGGCGAGCTTCCGCTCGGCGATCAGGCGCGGCAGGCGCTCGTCATAGGGCCGGATACGGTCGCGCTCTCGCCCATACCCAAGGCCGCCTCGGCGGACAACTGGTATCGCGTCGTCCGCGAAGTCGCGCTCTCCGAATCGGGCAAGGCCAGCCGGATCGTCGAGACGGTCACCCTGGGCGGCACCCTCGAAGAGAACTATCGGGCCCGTTACAACAGCGCGCCCCGCAAGGACAGGCTGGACGGGCTCGTCAAGGCCGGCAAGGAAGACTTCAAGTCGGACAAGGTGGAGGCGGACTTCACCGATCCCCTGGACCTGTCCACGCCCTTCAAGACGGTAGTCACGGCGCACGATTCGTCGAAGGGCTGGACGGGAGACGATACCGCCGATTACGTCATGAGCGGAGGGGACGCTTTCAGCCAGCTTCCGCGGGAGCTCGAGCTCGACCGCTCCGACCACGAGAGTCGCACGGCCGACGTCTATCTACCCGAAGCCACGACCGTGACGGTCGAATACCGCGTCTCCGCCCCTGCGGGCTTCCATATCAACGCTGTCCCGGACGCCTACACCACCGATATGGGGCCTTTCCGCCTGGACGCGAGTTTCACTTCGCCCGATCCTCAGGATCTCACCTCGGACTTCACTCTCACCACGTTGAAGGACCGTTTTTCGCCGGCCGATCTCGACAAGCTCAGAAAAGCCGCGAAAACCTTCTTCGATGCCCAGGCCGCCGTCGCTTCGTTCTACAACGTCGGCAAGGAAATGCTCAACGCCGGACGCTACCACGACGCTCTCGCCGAGTTCCGTTCGCTCCAGGCGCTCCATCCCACGGAGGCGCTTCATCATGTCGAGGCCTCTCTCGCCCTGCTCTCCGCGGGATTCGCGCAAGACGCTTTGGCCGAGGCCCAAAAGGCCGTCACGCTCGAGCCCGGCTCTTCGAACGCACACAAGAATCTCGCCTATGTCGCTCTTTTCGATCCCTTCGGCCGGCAGTTCGGTCCGGGCTGCGACGCGGAGCAGGCCAAGGCCGAGTATGCCGAGGCCTTCAAGCTCGATCCCACCGACTATCAGAGCCTCTTCAACCAGGGCGTGATAGACGAGTTCGGAACCGACGGAAAGTTCCGGGGCAGAGAGGCCCGGCTCTCCGACGCCGTGGCCGTCTTCGAGAAGGCGCCGGATCAGATCGAGGACTACGGCTTCGCCGATCGCTACCTCGGCGATCTTTTCTTCCTGGGTCGCTACGACGATTTGCTTAAGGCGAGCGCCGCCTTGAAAGATCGCGGAAACGGCGCGCATTTCCTCTTCGCCGCCACGGCGATGAAGAGCGGGGGGGATGCCGCGGTGAGGCTGGCCGGGGAAATCGTTCCGGACGTAGACAAGAGGCGCGAGGCCTTGAATCAGGCCGGCCTCGATCTTCTGGCCGCCCGGGAGTTCGCCCCCGCCGCCGATCTTTTCGTCGCTTCGGCGCGCGGAACGTCGAATTTCGCCTCGACGTCCGACTTTGCCCGACGCATACGCGATGTCGCCCGCTTCGATTCCAAGGCGCCGAACACGAGCGCGGTCGGTCCCTTCCTCCAGGTGTTGGAGGCCGTGCTGAACGATAGCGCACAGACCCCCGCGGCCTCCGAGGTCTCGGCGGCTTTCGTGCCCGCGGTGCGTCCCGCTCTGGGCGCCGAGTTCGATAAGTCTTCGGTCGGGGAACAGATGACGCAGGTGCGGCAGTCCTTGAACAGGATCGGCCTTCCCGACGAGGCTCTCATGGATCTGATCGCTTCCAAGCTCAGCGTGGTTACGGCCGCTCGCGGGCGGGCCGTCCTGGCCGTGGCCTCCCTCCCGGATTTCGGCGCCGACCACCTCGTCGATCTGATGCTCGAGCGGGGAGGATCCGGCTATCTGCTGGTGGACGCGAACGAGACGGCCGGCGTCGGGACCCAAATGCTCTCCCTCGTGGCGGCGGGCGACCTGCAGGGCGCCCGCGACTGGCTCGGGGCCATGCGCGATTCGAAGACCCTCCTCGGCTCCTTCGGCGACGCGGTGGCGGAGGATCAGCGCGCGCTCCTGCCGGCGGACGACGGGAGCGCCGCATCGCTTTCGCTCGCGGCCGCCGTGTTGAGCCGAGGCAGCTCCGACCCCGACGAGGCGCGGGCCTGCATGAAGCTCGCGGCCGAAGCCGCCAAGACGGCATCCGATCCCAAGAAGAAGCTGGGCTATCTCGACCTGGCGCTCGGCTTCGCGGCTACGGCCAAGGATTCCTCGGTCCTGGAGCTCGCGAAGGATCAAGCCGCCTGTACCGCCGCGGACGCGGCGGCGGCGGTCGCGAGAATCCGCGCGCTGGATATCGCCGGATTCCACGCGCAGGCGGCGTCCGCCGCTCTGGCCGCGCGCATCGGCTATCCCACGGACCTCAGCGTCCTCCGAGCCCTGCGCTACGCCCTCGCGCTGGACGGTCGCCATGAAGAGGCACTGGCCGCCGGCGCGTCCACCCTCGCGGACCCGGGCGCACAGAGCTCCGACTACAACAACACCGCCTGGGAGCTGCTCTTCCAGGCCAAACCCGATTTCGGATTCATCGATTCGTGGGAGCTCCCCCAGCGTCTATCGGGGGGCGATTATTCGCTCCATACCCTGTGCTGTCTCTACTCGGCGGCCGGGCGATACGACGAGGCCAGAGCCGTCTTCGATAAGTATCTGTCGACGAAGGACGTGAAGTCGACCGATTCCGCCCTTTGGCTCGCCCATGGCCTCCTGGCCAGGAGTTTCGGTCTCATGGACCGCGCCAAGGCTTCCTTGGCGCAGGCCGTGGCGACGGGCAAGCCGGATGACGCGACGGACCCGGCGGCCCTGGCCGCGCTGTGGATGTCCAGGCCCTGAAGGCGATCGAATGGTGCTATGGAATCTCTAGACAGATGCTAAGGAATCTCTAGTCAGATGCTGAGGAATCTCTGGTCAGATGCTGAGGAATCTCTGGTCAGATGCTGAGGAATCTCTGGTCAGATGCTGAGGAATGAGCCAATTTCAAAAGTCGGTTACTTTTGAAATTGGCTTCGCATTTGCTCCGGTCTCCAGTGTCGGCCAAGGCCGACACTATGAAACCGTGCGCAAATGCCGTAGTTTATGGTAGCTCTTTCAAAATGCGTCCGCATTTTGAAAGAGCCTCGAATGTTTGGAATAGCGCTGAGGATATTCGATCGTCGGACGCCGAGGTCGAGACGGCGATATCACCAGGCGACACCGCCGAGGATGCCGAAACTCAGGGCCTTCGTGAGCGGATAGAACTCGACGGGCATATCGATTTTCACGATCGAGATGTCGAAGCCCAGATCCATGGAGAGCTTGGGCGAGACATAGTCCCAGAAACCGGGGCTGTTCTTGCTGTCGGTGGCATTCACGAGCACGGAGCCGGGCGTTTCGGTGTAGGTGCCGGCGCCGGTTACGCTTATCGATGTCGTACCATTGCCGCCTATGGAAATCGTCGAATAGGGCAGGTTTATGTCGGCTCCAACCCCGAAACCGAGGTTGAAAATCCACAGGAGTTGGATGGAGGTATCGAGCTCGACGGGGACTATGAAGGACGACGAGACGATCGCCAGAGTGGCCTGAGGGTTGTTCAGGCTGGCGGTCGCCGTTGCTGGGCCGACGGTGACCGGCGACTCAGGCGGACTTTGCAAGTCAATGCTTGCATTGAGCGACTCCCGGCTGTATTCGAGTCCTGTGCCCAAAGAGATCCCGCGCCATTTGAGGAGCCCGCCCCAGAGGCCCCAGGGCATGAGAATCCGGTAGTTGGCTCCCACGCCGAGCAGCATCTGTTGGATATTGCCCGACACGTTGCTGAGCCCGGGCAGGCTGGAGCCCGGGAGATTGAAGTACCCGAACTTGAGACTGAGATAGAGGTTCCTCACGAGGAACCTGGAGGTGTTGATGCCCAGCTGGCCCGCGATGCCCCCGGTGCCGAGGCCCGCGTAAACGTCGCCGCTATTGGCGACGGAGCCGAGGGCGTTGAACTGCGAGGCCGAGAGCGCCGGAAGCGCGAAGCCCAGGCTGGTGCCGATGAAGAACGAGAATAGATCGTAGTTTTCGAAGCCTATGGGGTCGGGGTTGCTGGACGCGACGGTATTGGCGTTGGCGAAACCCTCGCTGAGCTGAGTCAGGTCGTGGAGGTTATTAAAATACTGGCTTTGCAAATTGCCCTGAATATTGCTGAATATAGTGGTCAAGTCGCCATTCAACGTACTTAATTGTCCTGGGCTCAAAGCCGAGGAAGAGGTGATTTGCGGTGCGGTGATTAAGATGGTCGAGGAACCGGCGAACACAGAATTGGCCGCAGCCGCACCGAGGACCAGAAGGACAAGCAGTTTCCGTATACTCATCGTGCTCTCCTTGTGTGAAATCGTGCAAACGTACGGTCTTCCCCGACCGGAGGGCTGAGCCAAAATTTCGTCTACAACCGGAGCGAATGCAATGCCGACTTCAAAGCGTGCGAAGCAGGCTGGCGACAGACTTCCCACATTGGCCCGACCACCCTGAATTTTAGCACGATTCGTCCCATGTATCCAGCGAAAGTTCCTCCGGTTGCCGCCGTTTTTCACTATTCAGACGATATTTCCCGGACGGGGCCTTTCTTCGTACCCGCCGCCCTCCTAGGCCGGTTGAAAGCGCGGCGGGGATAGATCCCGAAGACAGGCAACTATCACTTCGGAGATAGGGTTGATCCACTGTCGCTTCGCCTTATGACTTGCCTGTCAATGGGATCTCTACTTCGGCCTTCTTATACCGCCCTTTCGCTTGAGACCGAATCCGGAAAGATACACATCCTGGACGTGGATTTTGCCGTCGTCGATCTGGCGGAACAGGCCCAGTTTTATCATGAGATCGATGAGGCCCGAGGGACCGACGTCGGGGGGGCGCCCACCCTTGAAGTCTTTCTTCAAATCGACCTTGGCTAGAGCCTTCTTCATCGCCGCTCGCTCAATAGGGACGGTCAAGCCCGCCAATGCCGGCTTGACCTCCTCTATCCAGCCTATCTCTTCGATGATCTCCTGGAGCCGCCGTTCTGAGACTTTATCGAGGGCGGAAGCGAAATACGAATATCCGATCAGGTGATCGTCCGTGGCCCTGGGATTTTCGCGTTCTTGCCTCGCTGCCTCGGAAAAGAGCTGAAGGAAGGAGCGGGGGAATATCTCCCGGTTGGCGTCCTGCAGGTGATTCGGGATCCACGAATAGGTGTTGCCCTTACTCGAACCGCTGCCCATGAATTCTCCGATGATCGAGACGATGACCTTCCGTATCGCGATCTCGTCGATTTTCGAGATATCGGTGAAATTCCAACCCAAGGCCTTGTCGTGCCCATATTTTATGCCGAGTCCTTGCAGGAATTCACGGCATCCTTTGCTTTGATTAGCCCAGCTCTTCAAGAGCAATTGATATAGCTGATTGGAGGTCCATTCCAACTCGTAGGTATGCCCGTCGAATTTCGAAGCGTCCGGGAATCGGAGAAAGTCCTCGGAGAAGAGATCTCGTCTGAGGAATATCTTGCACCTGATCCTCTTCGAACGGCGCCAGAGACTGTACCAGAACTGGAGAAGGGAGCGGATAAGTTCCTTCTTTTCATCCCATTCCACGGCGATGACGTCGAGGTCGTCATAGGAGACGAAAAGGTACCTGTCCTCTCGATCGAGGTTGACATCGATCTGCAAAAGGATGGTATCGAGCCTTTCCTGTTGGGGCCGGGCTTTCTCGAACCATTGGGAAACCTCGGCGAGATTATCGAAGGACGAAAGGAGCTCGGAATCCAGACCGGACTTCTGCCAGTCGAAGTCGAGTTGTCCGGCTCGGTATAGACCGGCGACTAGGAGCGTTTTCCAGAAAAGCATGAGCTCCGTTCGCTCATCCCTCGCTTTACTGACGAAGGACTGCATGGAGGTCTCAGTGGGGAAACCATAACTCGGTTCTCCCTGCTTGTCGGTCGCATATCCGATCATCCGAATGGCCGATGCGAAGGCAGGGGCGGCGGATAGCGATCGGCTCGCCGACTCATTGGAAGAGACTCGGAAGAGATGGGTCTTGCCCGCGCCCCTACCGCCGATGATGAGGAGAATCCCAGGATCGAGGGCGTTGAGATGACTTGGTATGAGTATGGTGCCGGGCAGCAGTTTTTCTATCGGGATTTCTTCCGCATTTTGGTTCGGAGAGAGTCCGATCAGTCCATCGAGAAGCTGCTTTTTGAGGCTGGGAGAGATCGTCATGTCGTCGGCCTTTCGAGTCGTTCTCCTATTTTTTCTACCAGGAGCTTGAATGGACTTCCCGCGTCCATGATGGATTTCCTCAAATCGGTATCCTCGAAGGTGGTAATATTCATCAGGGCATCCTGGATGGGAATATGGATGCCGTAGGGCGCCGAATCATCGCCGATATCGGGCATTTCCTCGCCTTCATCGAAATAATGCTGCTGGAAGGCGGTATAAGAATTGCTCCGGAATCGCTCCTGCGCACCCGGATCGAGGCGAGGCGGCGTCGCCATAGAATGCACGAGCAATATTTCGCGGTCCTTGATGCGAGCCAGCCTTCCGAGGATGGGATAGAGACCATTCCAGGCCTGGGGAGTATCGAGGCAAAAGAGGATGTTCATGTGACTCAGCGCGTTCAGGGACAGACCGCCGATATCGTGCATACCCGCCCGTACATCGAGCAGGATGAAATCGGGAGTGTATACCGCCCTGATTTCGGATAGCATGGCTCTCAATCGGTCCGTCGCGTCATCGGCATAGGAGTTCATGTCGATGCGGGCGATCTTGTCTATATATCCATCATCGATCCTGCCCGCGGGTATCGCGACCAGCGCCTGACCTGACTCGCCGATGATCGCCTTGTCGGTAATCAGCTTCGCGCAGAGATCGATCCTGAAGGACGAGTCATCGAGGGCTTTGTGAATCAAATAATCCACCACGCCTACATCGATATCGGACTTCGGACCGAGCAGGGCGATGACGCCGGGAGCCTCGAGGTCGAGATCGACGACGACGACCTTTTTCCCCGCCGAAGAGAGTATCATCGATACGGCAGCCAATGCCGTCGAACGGCCGACGCCGCCTTTATAGGAATAGAAAGAGATGATCGCCGGCGTCTTCCCCGGAAGGTTCGGCCAGGGAAGAGGGCGAGAATCCAGCCAGCCGCGCTTCGAATAGGTCCGATCGATGAGGTGCCAATCGAAGGGCACCGCGCCGCTCGACGTCCCGAATTTCTGCCGCTCCCGCCGGACTGTCCCGCCGAATGTCTTGATTATCTCGGAGACCTTCGGTCCTTCCATCCATAGCCTTCCGCTCCAGAAGCATTCGAGAGCGGCACCGAGAGCGGCCTTGAGCGAGGATTCGAGAGCAGGGTCGGGCTCCTCTTTCAATTCGAGAAATAGGGCAATCCTGCCTTTCAGGTCCCGTATCAGGGTCGCAGAAGTCGGGACGGACCTTTCCATCGTCGTTTCGACGACCTTGCGAGCGGTCGGTATAACGTCACTAAAATCGATCATGCCAAGTTCTCCTCGAGGAGGCCGTCCAGCGCCAGAGCGAATAGCAACAAAAGGCCGATTTCGTGGGAGAGACCAAAAGCCGTCGCGAAATTACCGAGGCTCACCACGTTCTCCTCGTAGCGCCATTCGGGTTTCCACGCGATCGTCGTGAGCGGAGCGGCGATGTCGCTATACCTTCCCATGCCCGAGGCGAACAAGGCCGCGGTATCGAGGGCCTCGCCGCTCAAGGCTTCAAGGTCATGGCCATAGGCCTTAGGGGCGCTCGGACTATCGAGGGCAACCATCACCGCCTTCAGAGCGCATTCACCTACATAGCCCGCGAGATAGGCAGCGTCCTGGAGACGTCCTGCCTCCTTGAGCTGTCTGGAAGAGTCCCAGTGTCTGATCGCCGCTTGCGCAAAATTCGTATTCATCGTCGCCATCTTCGTACCACCATGATATACGGCTTGGACTGTCTTGTCATTCAGAACCACCGAGCGGCCCCATTTCCAGGGTCGTGATTAGTCCCGCGAGGCTATCCCGGCCGGCCTCGATTCGCAGCGAGGAGCTGCCCGTTATCGTATATATCGAAAGCCTTCGTCGCAGTTCTAGCATCGTTGTCAGATGCTGGATCAGACTGCCTGGGAATATACGCCGGCGTCCTTCTCGGGATAGTTCTCGTACACGTGCTCGAAGAGGGCGGAGCATTTTTGTCTGTAGACCTCGGGGCCATAGGCGCGCGGGAGGCCGGTATCCAGGGCATCCTCGATGGCGAGCCTGAGCCGGGAGCGGGCGGCGGACTTCTGCCTCCAGTTGAGGACGAGTAGCTGTTTGAGTCGCTGCAGGAGGTCGCGGGCGACTCTCTTCACCTCGGCGCGTTCATCGGAGCTCAGCTCGGGCGCCGGCCGGGTCAATATGTCGAAGATGACGAGTTCTTCCTCCGTCATGTTCTCGCGGACATGACGTTCCTGCTCATCGTCCAGATTGCGGCTCAGCTTCATGAGCTCCTCGAAGAGCTCCTCGATGCTCCTGCTCCCGGCGTTGTAGCTCTCGATGAGCTCCTCGAATTTCCCGGCGAAGTCGGCGCGGGTATTGTTCAATCGGACGAGCCTGTCCAGTCGGGCGCGGATGGCCGCCTTGAGAAGTTCCAGATCGGTGTTCTTGTGCTTGGATTGTCGGAAGCGCTCGGCCAGAGCTTCGAAGTTGATCTTCGAGAGGTCCAGGGGTGGCGGGCCCTCCTCCCGGATCGTCATTCCAGTTATTGAGTCATCGAGCAAGGCGTTGATACTGCCCATAAGGGCCGAAATGTCCGGCGGATTCGGGCTCAGCTTTGCGCGAATGGCATCCGCGAGAGTCGCAAGGCAGGCGATCCGGCCGGCGAACTCCAGGGCAGCGGGGTCGGGCTTGACCGCGCGGTAGAGCGTAAGGACCAGGCGTTCGTGAGCGACGAACTCTTGGCGCAGAGGGTCGGGCGAGATAAGGGCGTCGAGGCCGTCTTCGATGGATTGCAAGCGCCCCAGGCTGCCCAGGGGAAGTCGCTCGAGGCCTGAGAGCGACACCCCATGTCCGGCGCAGAAGCCGGTCGCGTCTTCCACCGCCCTGCGGAGCTCCTCGACGAGCTCCCGTTTATCCTTGACCGGGCTCTCGCCGCCCGCGCCCGCGCCGTATATGGCCAGCGCCTTTTCAAGCGAGGCGAAGACGTTGGCGTAGTCTACGATCATTCCCGAGTGCTTGCCGGGAAAGACGCGATTTGCGCGCGCGATGGTCTGCATCAGGCTGTGGTTCCGCATCGGCTTGTCCAGGTATACCGTGGAGCAGCTCGGCGCGTCGAAGCCCGTCAGCCACATGGCGCAGACGAAGACCAGGCGCAGCGGATCCTGGGTGTCCTTGAACTTCTCGTCGAGCGGCGGCTGGGACTCGTTCATCCGCCTACGATGCGGCTCGATGTCGAGGCCGAGCTTCCTCATCCGGGGAATCTCGTTCTGGCCGGGCGAGACGATCAGGGCCATGTCCGTCGTCCTGAGCACTTCCAGACGCCGGACCAGCTCGGTCTCAATCGGCAGATTCTCGGGCGATCCGCGCTCATCCTTCGTCAGGTAGCCTCGGCGTCCCAGCTCCTTCTCGACCTTTTCGGTCTCCGCCGACCAGCGCTTGCGCACCTTGTCGTACATCCTCAGCGCAGTGGCCTTGTCGATGGACACGACCAGAGCCTTGCCGATGAAGCCCCGCCCGAGGAAATGCCTCACGATGTCCTCGGCCACAGTCTCCAGCCGGTCATCGCGGGTGATGAGGTGATAGTGCCGGCCGAGCTCACCTTCGAGCTTCGCCTCCTCCTCCGGATCCAGGTCAGCCTCCTCGATGAGGCGGTACATGTCCACGTTCAGGTCCGGGTTGACGAGCTGGAGCTCCGGCGTGCGGTTCTCGTAGAAGAGGGGTAGGGTCGCTCCGTCCTCGATCGATTGCCGAAAGTCGTAGATCGAAACGTAGTCGCCGAAGACTTCCTTGGTGCGCTCCTCGCCGGCGATGAGGGGGGTGCCGGTAAATGCCAGGAACATCGCCTTGGGCAGGCTGGCGCGCATGTTGAGCGCCAGAGTGTCGTATTGGCTGCGGTGGGCTTCGTCCGTGAGCACGACGACGTCGGAGCGGTCGCAGAGCTTTTCCGGAGTCTGGAATTTCTGTATAAGGGTAAAGACATAGCGGTGATTGCCGTGCAAGAGCTCCCGCAGCTGCGCGCCACTCGAGGCGTGGCACTGGTCGCCCTCGGCCTGGCTCACCGCGCCGGCGGCCTTGAAGGTCGTGGCGATCTGCTCGTCGAGCTCTACGCGGTCGGTGACGATCACGAAGGTCCAGTTGCCCGTCACCTTGCGCAATACCTTCTGCGCGAAGAAAACCATCGAGAAGCTTTTGCCCGAGCCTTGGGTCTGCCAGAAGACGCCTGCCCGACCGTGCCCTCGCTTGCGCGCTTCGAGCATCGAGGCGATGGCGTTGTTCACGCCCAGGTATTGGTGGTTCTGTCCGATGATCTTCACGAGCCCGGCCTTGTGCTCGGAGAAGAGGGTGAAGTTCTCGACCATGTCGAGGAGGCGCACAGGGTCGCAGGTGCCGCGCAGCATAACTTCGAGCGACACGCGGCTCGGCTCGTCTTCTCGCTCGATGCGCTTCCACTCGAAGTAGCGCTCCCAATCGGCGGTGAGCGAGCCGACCCGGCTCTCCGTGCCGTTCGAGGCGATGAGAAGGGCGTTGTACCAGAACAGGGCCGGTATCTGCGCCTTGTAGTGCGTCAGGTTCTCGTCGAAGGCGGTTCGGGCGGGTATACCGGGCTTCTTGAGCTCGATGACCACGAAGGGCAGTCCATTGATGAAGCCGACCAGGTCGGGCCGGCAGGTGTAGAGCTCGCCGGTGATGCTGAACTGATTGACGAGAAGGAAATCGTTGCTCGTCGCTCTCTCCCAGTCCACGACGCGCAATCTCTCGGTCTTCTGCCCTCCGCGCTCTCGGTCGGGCACCGAGACCTTGATGCCCTCTTTGAGAAGCCGGTAGATCTCGCGGTTAGCGGCCTCGAGACTCATGGCCGAGCGGTCGCGGGTAATCTCATCGGCAGCGGCGGTTATGGCCTCGGGTGGAAGTGTGGGATTGAGCCGCGCGAGCGCCGCCCGTAACCGAGCGACCAGCACAACCTCGCCCTTCGTCTCTCGCTGCAGGGTGCCCGACTCGCCGAAGCTTTCATCCATGGCCGACAGAGTCTGCCAGCCGAGCTCGGCGAAGAGGGCGACGGCGGGCTGCTCGACGAGGTTACCTTCGGTGTAAGGGTGGGCGCTCATCTAACCTCAATTTCGAAATCGATTATCTTTGTCGAAGCAATTCGAGAATATAACGGCTAGGAGTGCCGGGCAAGATGGAGATAATGCCGAACGACAACGCTTCATCCATAGCCCCTTCGATAGCGATATTATGTGATATATTCACATTTTATTTCAAATATTGTTGCGATTTCCGATAATCTACTGTATTTTATGTGACGGGGGCTACTATGCTCATTAGATTCTCCGTCCAGAATCTCTATTCTTTCGACGATACAATCGATTTCAGCATGGTTGCCGGAAAAACCCAGGCTCACAAAAACCACATCGCGGAAGCGTATAGGCGTTCCGATCCCAAGCTACTCAAATCCGCCGTCGTCTACGGAGCGAACGCGGCGGGCAAGTCCAATCTGGCCAAGGCAATATTTCTTGCCCAGCAGCTTATCCTGGGAGGTATGAGAATCGGCTCCGAGCTGCCTCGTCTTCCCTTCAAGCTGCGCGAGGAAAGCTTATCGAGCCCCTCTCGGATCGAGTTCGAGCTACTGCTCGAAGACTCGGCTTATGCGTACGGCTTTTCCTTCCTGAACACGCATATAGTCGAGGAATGGCTCGTCAAGATCGGCCCCTCTTCTGAAAAAGATATATTCCGTCGTAAGGGCAGCGTCTCTGACACAAAAATCGATTTCGGCCCCTCCTTCATCGACAACGCCAAGGAGCGCCAGTTCTTCGAATTCCTGGAACGAGGGACTAGGCCCAACCAGCTATTTTTGACTGAGGCAGTGGCCAGAAACGTAGCCGCTCCCTATAAAAGCGTGTTCGAATGGTTTGCGACTAATCTAACCGTGATATTCCCCCATACCGAGTTGAATCAGCGCGAATCCCTCATCCGATCGGATGCCGGACTCAGGTCGAACTACGATACCTACTTCAAAGCCTTCGATCTCGGCTTGGTCGGATTGCAGGTGATCGAGACCGAGATCGAGCAGGTGCTGCCGAATCTTCCCGAGCAGATGAAGAACGATCTAAGGACTCAGCTGGGACCGGACAAGGCAATTCAAATGCTCGCTCCCGGGACCGGTGCACGGCTCATAATCACCAAGAAAGAAAACGGCGATCTCGTCGCGCTTCGCCTGCTCACCTTGCATGAGGACGACCGACAGCGAAAGGTAGGGTTCGATATCCAAGAGGAATCCGACGGAACACAGCGCCTCGTCGATCTCATCCCCGCCCTCGTGCAATTCCAGGGAAGCGACAGGGTATTCGTCATCGACGAGATCGACCGGAGCCTGCATCCGACACTTTCCCGGACTTTCTTCGAGGTGTTCTACGAGAAGTCCGATCCGCGGGCGCAGCTCATCGCTACTACCCACGATCTCGATCTTCTGGACCTCGACCTCCTTCGTAAGGACGAGATTTGGTTCGCGGAAAAGGATAAGCATGGTGCTTCCCGCGTCTATTCGCTCGAGGAGTTCAAGCCCCGCTTCGACAACGACATCCGCAAGGGCTATCTCCTCGGGCGCTTCGGAGGGATACCCGTAGTCAGGAAACCTCAGGGATTAGGATGGTAGCCGTGCCCAGACGCAGTTTTACAAGGCCGAGCGGTTTCCGCGATTCTCGTCTCATCGTGATCGCGAGCGAGGGAAGCAACACGGAGCCGGCATACTTCGAGGCGGTCAGCGACCATCTTCTGGCCAGAGCGAGCCGGGTGCACGTCGAGGTGCTGCGCAGGGAGGCCGGACCTTCGGCGCCGGAGTACGTCATCGGCCAATTGGATGATTTTCGGAAAAACTGGAAGCTTTCGGGCGATGACGAGCTGTGGGCCGTAATCGACTACGATCGATGGGGCGAGGAGAAACTCTCTTCGATTGCGACATCGGCAGTCCAAAAGCGGTATGGGCTTGCGGTCTCTCGGCCCTGTTTCGAGGTTTGGCGCCTTCTGCATTTTGAAGACATGAGTGTCCTACCGCAACCCGAACAGACTGCGCTTGAACAAGGCGGCTGCAGAGCCGTTACCGCTCGCGTCAGGCAGGCCTGCGGTTCGTGCAACAAAAACATGAACGATGTAGCCGAGTATCTGCCTCTCATCGATGCCGCCGTTGAAAGAGCTGAGCGTCTCGATTCGAACCCGCAGGAACGCTGGCCATCAGGCGTCGGAACGAGGGTTTATCATGTACTCGATTCAATTCGCTGAGATAAAGGCCGCGCGGCGACCTCGGTGCTCAACAAGGTGGTCCTTGGTGTAACAGCAAGAACTCATGGCCTTTCTGCCGCCCTTAGCCAATCTCCGATCCCATTGACTCCTAAGCTCAGCATGGTATCTTGAAGGATAACCACTCGCCTCAACATGGCACCGTGATCAGACTCTTCCCGCTCTTCAGCTTCGGAAAATAATCGCGTCAGGACTTGAGTCAGTTGATTATCGTAATCATAAGCATTGGCTTTAACCGCTATCATGAAGTTAAGATAAATCTCAGTAGATGCTAATGCCTCTTCAGGAGAACGTTGAGCGATGATATTAAGCCATTTTGTAAATCCAAATAATATATGATATTTAGCATCATTTTCGCCCTCAAGCACTTCAAAGCAACGGCTTAGTAAACTAATAGGAATATGAATAGCCAATCCGTCATTCCTGAATAAACTCTCCACTTCTTGTGCAACAACCAAAGCATGAGGTTTGCCGGCATTCAACCCCGCCTCAATGCCCTCAAAACATCGTTCTTGATATTGATTGATGTTTTGGGGGTGTGTCAAAACTTTGGCGGTACCTTTCCAAGCCTCTGTAGCGTCCAATGATTTTAGATCCTGTAACAAAGCAACAAAGTCAATGCGTTTACTCAAAGCTGCTAATGCAGAGATGCGTCCCCATGTTTCCAGGTCCGCCCCCTTACCTTCTTGCCTCAGGCGTTTTAAAAATGGCTCAACTCGCTCAAAATGTTGGTAATAACTATGGTAAAGACAAGGTTCTGCGATGCCCCAAAGTCCTTCAGGTTCCTGCATGGCTCGGTCGAACATTGACCAACCTAATTCTTGGAGGTGATATTGCAGATGGGGCAATCGTCGCAGGACCAGTGCACGTATCGCAGGATGCTCGTCACAAGCCAATCGACCCAATGTCGGCGATAACAAGTCAGGCCATGGAATGCCCTTTTCTAAAAACCGATTCGCCAGTATCATCACAGCTTCGGCGACATGGCCACGGACCATGTTGATTCCTGTGGTCAACAGATCACCACCCCTAAGAGAGTCGTCCTCACGTAGCGTAGTGAATCCGAGAGCCATGAATACCAATCGTTCTGCTGTTTTAGTCTCTTCTATCACGTGGGAGCATGCCTGTAACGCGTTGGACGCACTACGGTTATTGTGCCAATGCGAGGGATGTCTTTCGAGTGCATCCAATATCTGGCGTGCCAAGTTAATGGCGTCAGGCTCTTCGATAGGTATCCATTCGCCATTGATCTGTAGGTTGCCATAACGATAAGCTAAATAGGTGGCCACACCATCAATGATGTCGTTACGAAATCGTTCGTCAATCACCCCCCATTGGCTTGATAATAAACACATAAAACGCGTGGGAGAACGAGATGCGGCCTCTCTTAACTGCCATCCAACTTCCTCTTTCCCTCCCGTCAAAGAATCGATATCACGGCTACGTGAATGCTCTTCATAGTGTTTCAATAAACGCAACACCCCGAGGTCACTGAGACCCAAGAACACGCTAAAAGGAAAGGGTGGTGCAACCCATCCACCGGAAGATATTATCTGTGGCTGACGAATCATTGCACCTGCCATGTCTTCATAAGCATCCAGCAAGGCTTGCGCATCTGGTGATCGCAAATGGCATGGAACAGCTGAGATTAGCTCTGCTCTTTTCCTTAATTTTGAATCAACTTCGTGAATCGCAAGAATCCCTACAAGCACAGTGAGTTGTTTTGATTTCTCCAAATAGATAAATGCACTGTTTATCAATGTCCCTAATTCATACGAAAGATCGGACGCGAGCATATCCTTGTCGCATAGCATTTCCCCGACCTGATCCAGATTGCTCTCGGGAGAAGCGGTACAGGCCAGGATAGCGAAATAACGCAGCGCCGCTTCATGACTAAAAGACAAGCGCTTCCGATTATCGATCCACCATGGGGATTGTTCGCGAGCATGCTGGAGAACGGCAGTTTCTATCGAATCAAGCAAAATATTCATTCCATCATTAGACTGAAAATCATGCCTCTGATGGACATACCGATAGGAGGTATCACTAAGAAAACCGCTCCAGTAACTTATTAGCGTTTCCCCATATCCCTTGTCCTTAGCTTGGCTCCACCGTTCGACAGATGCCAATGCCATGTCCAGCAAGGCTACCGAATGCCGCATCCGATCCGCCAAGAAATTTCCTTCTGTTTGCCCAAGCTCATGTGGCTGGCAGTGAAGTTTGTTGTTGAGACCCAAGTCTTCAACATCAGAATCAGTAACACTGCCGGCCACATAGTGCCATAATAAGTCATCGCCAGTCACGCCTGCTGTAACACAACGAGCTAGAGTGCCACCAAGAAAACCGTACTCATTTCGTGGTAGTTTAAGCAAAATCCTCAGCAATGGTTCAAGCAAGGCCAAATTCTCAGCCCTAGTGTCGGAGAGATAAAAACCCAGTTGCTCGGCAATATGGTCCCTGTCCAGCCAATCGGACGCCAAAGCTTCGCACCATGACTCAAATACGCCTTTCGCGTCTTGATTTTTCCACTGTGAAATACGATATACGTGCGCGGTAAATCCTCCGGCATCCTGAACTTCTTTCAATAAGGGAACCAGATATTTCAACCAGAATTGATGCCATTCTATGGCCGATGCATGCTGATATATAACCTGAAATATCTCACGATGGTCCTTGCGCAGGTCGAATATCATCGGCCAATCGTCTTCCTGTGGCAACTGTTCCGCAAACGATTCTGCTACCAATCGGCGAATATGAAAAGCCATATTACTGGAAAATACTGCGCGTAGTTGTTTTCTAAACTCTTTTCGTTCTACTGTCACCAGTTGCGCAACAAAACTACGGATACTTGGCCGAACAAAAGGTACGGGCGGCAAACGTTGAATGAACTCATTCAACGTCAAACCTTTCCGGATTGCCCCGCTGATGACCAGCACATCTATCAACGTTTGATGGCCGAAAGCCAGTTTCCCATCCTGAGTTTCGTGCAGAATCTTCTGGCTTAGCAGCGCTCGACACACTTCTAGTGATGCTGTAAACCGTTGAGGTGGTATAGACAATGAGCGTCTAGCTAACATTTCAGCGGCCATGCATTCGATGGCTTCCATGGCTGATTCTCCCAGACCCTGTTCGGCGCGCACAATGGTGTCCAAGTAGCGTTGCGCCAAAGCTTGGCCGGTCACCACGCTAAAGCCGCCTTCTCGGTCGGCCAACTCAACAAATATGGCCAACTCACGGGGGTTTTGAATCAGCGATCGAGTAATGGTGTCTATGGTCGCGATGTCAATGCCAAGATTTTCGAGCAAGGGTGCGACCTGTGCCTCCCAGTCCAAAGGGTTGCACTTCAGTTCGCAGTCCCATTTCCGAACTGCAAGGCTTCTGTCGTAGTAGCGGTCAAATTCGCGACACGCCGTTACAATTGTTATATTAGGAATCAGCAGCAAACGATCTATCTGCGAGAGGAAATAGGTGAGTACGGCATGCTCTCGCGCAATGGATAAAACGTCCAGAGAATCCACTACGACCACAACGTATACACTCTCCGCCAAACGCGCGATCTTTTCAACCCAATCTTCAGGCAAACCTTGCGCCTGTCGCTCCTGTACTGTTGTCATTTCAGCGAACTCTCTTGATTGAATAAATATCGGGACAAGATCATTGCAGGCTCGTGATTGCGCTTCGAGTTTTTCTTGTAAGTCCAACAATGCACAAGTCTTGCCAGAACCGGCTTGCCCTGTGAGCAATATTGTTCGTTTCTTTTGTGAAATCGCTACGAGCAAGTCCTCTAGTACTGGATTAACAATACGCAGCTCCGCAATATCTCTGATCCATTGCCTGCCCACGGCCGAAGTACCGGCAAACACGGTGCGAACCTCAGCGACATCCATACTAGGGGCCAAAATCACACCCGCTTCGTTCAGTAGGGTTTTGAGATCTTCTTTGGTTAGCCGATGTTGTGTAGAAGCGGAAGCCCCGGAGATACCTTCTATTCGCGCGCCAAGTTGATCGAGACGAGTCCAAAGTGTCGTAAAAGCAACTTTGGGGTTACACGCGATATACAGCAAGCGCTCAAAGAGCAGCTCTTCCATGCGATCGAACTCTGGACTATTTTCAAAGGTGACGCGACGCAAAAAGGCATAGCTTGATATTTTATCCTGTAGGTGTTGGATAAGAGTTTCATTTGTTGGCCGTTGCCTTGGCGGTAAGCTAGCTAGATAGCTCGCTTCATCCGGTTGTGCTGTGCAAAGCTCGCGCAGTTTCGCTAAAGGCCCAAAGGGACTTCGGGAATAGAAACGAACTTGTGCATTAGGATCATTTGATAGCAACTCTACTGCCTTACCAATTTCCTCAGAGAGATCCGCGATAGACCAATTCTTGAAATCTGGTTGATTTTTCTTGCATTGACAGCAGATCAATGTTCCGTCACTTTTCCCGATCACGACGTCGTCGACTGGCCAGTCTACTGAATCCACTTCAATCCATTGGTAGTCTGACTTGCTTAAAACCGATAATGCCCAATCGAAGGCCACCAAAGTCTGGTAGCCATCTCCTCGATTGGAACGAATACCGGCAATGCTCATGGTTCCCTCAGTGGATGTCGAGATGCCCAGACAACAGTCTCGGCAGTAGCAGGTCTCTTGTCCGGCGAAGATTTTGTATTTGTAAGCGTAATTGCTGACTCACCAACAACATTGGTGAAACAAATTTTGTGAACGATGTGATAGTTTTTCGATCGGGAACAATGCAGGGCATTGCCAATAAGTTCTCCGGTTTAACGCGCTGATGACTGGTCGAAGTACCAATGGCGAAACTACCGAACTGTCCTATGAACTTATCGGAGCAACACATTGCATAGATGAAATCGCGAGTCACACCTGGCTCCGGTTTAACAACGAGAAACTCAGTGGATGTGACGGCTCGACGTTGGCCGCTTGGAAAGGGCAACCAGATTCTCGGTATGCGCGGATTTAGTTTCGACAGAAGTACAGAAGAATCATCAATGCGATATTTACCGCTGAGGATTGTCTTACCGGGCTCTAGGGCTGGTTGCCTGCCTTCGTCGAAGGCAGGGATACTGTAATGCTCGAACATTTCGGCAGGGAACTCAAAAGGGATGATACCATCACGCCCAATGATTGCAAGATCGCGAAATCGCCCCTCCCACCCCTCGGGAATATCTCCGAGCAGTGAGGCGGTTAGCGGTACTTTCTCATGCCCCGGAGATAATCTTCTTGTCGGCAATGTTCATTCGGCCAACTGGAGCACGCACGCTAAACAAAATATCTCCGGCTTCAGCGATTCGGCCCTCGGTAGTGCAAAACAGTCGATCGGAGGGGAACCTATCACCAAAATCAGTTACGCCTTGATGGAAGGGTTGTCCCTCACCTATCTCGTTGTAGAACTCTGACTTAGGCGATTGCCCCATTGTGAGGTAACAAGCGTCTTTTAACTTCTTCACCTCCCACCCCTCAGGTATCTCCCCCAGCGGCGAGCTCACCCTCTTGACCTTCTCGTGCCTCGGGAAGCGAAACTGCACGAACCACTCGCGGTAGAGAGCTCGGGCCATCTCCTCAATAATTCGGATACGTCGCTGATTGTTCGCAATCAGCTCATCGTAGGCAGAGAGGATGCCTGCGATGCGTCGTTGCACCGGAAATAGTGGAATACTGACTTTCACATCGGCAATGCGCGAAGGCGCTGTATGCCTAATTTTTGCCCCGCTGGCCGAGGCACGAATCTGTTGTCGAACAGACTTTGAATTGAAAAGGTAGTAAATGAAATGCTGATCCACCTGCTCATGGTCGTGAATCTGAACGAGGCCAAGTCGCTGGTTGTGCAGGTAAACACCACTTCTAGGAATGAGAGCACTGCTACCGAGTAGCCCTTCAGCCTGCTCTGTCATTGCCACGATTAGGTCATCTTCGTGGAGAATGTAGTTTTCAGGAATCGGTCCGTTATACCATTTCGCTTTGTCGCCATTCTCTTTGAAGCCACCTTCCTCATAGAAATTGCCAGGAGTCAGGACAATATGAGTCCCCGTGCTGGCGAAGTGCTCGCCGAGAAAAGCAAAGCCATGTTTGATTTGGAGAAGATCGCCAAGTTTACATTCGCGCCACTCGGACATCTTCATGTCTCCAGAATCTCTACCACATTATCGGCAATAGTCTTCTCAAGTCCCCGCGCCTGCTCATTAAGGCCCTCGAGTTCCTCGTTCAGCGCTTCGAGCTGCTCCTTGAAGTCCTCGTCGCTCACATCGTCGCCGGCGGCAACGCCCACATAGCGGCCGGGATTGAGTGACCAGCCCTGTGTTTCTATTTCCTTGAGCGTAGCGGCGCGGCAGAGGCCTGGCGCGTCTGCGTACTTAGGCTTTTTGCCGAAAACTTCCCGGATCTTCGCTTCAGCCTCGTCGCCGCCGAGGGTGTAGTCGAGGGCCTCGCCTCGGTAAAGGCGGACGAGGTTGGCGAGGAAGCTGATTTGCGCTTCCGTCCATTCGCGGTGGGCGCGGTCTACTTGGCGGTAGATGTGGCGGGCATCGATGAAGAGTACTGTGTCGGCTCGGGATGTCGCGGCCTTGCCCTTGTCGAAGAACCAAAGCGTGCAAGGCAGGGTCACGGTATAGAACATGTTCGGACCAACGGCGACTACCACATCGACGGCCCGGTCCTTGATGAGTTTCTGCCTGATTTCCTGTTCGGAGGAGCGGGCGTCGGAGGCGGAGTTGGCCATGACGAAGCCGGCTCGCCCGGTGGCGTTCAGCGCGGAGTAGAAGAGCTGGATCCAGAGATAGTTGGCGTTATCCGAGCGCGGTAGCCCGAAGGGGTAGCGCCGGCCTGCGCCGACGGAGTCCTTCAGCCTTTCCTTGTCCACGGCGTTGACGTTGAAGGGCGGATTGGCAAGGACGAAGTCGAAACGTCCGGTGGCGTCGTGCGGGTCATCGTAGTAGCTGTTGACGTTGCCGCCGTGGCGGATTTCGCCTTCGAGTCCGTGGACGGCCAGGTTCATCCGGCAGAGGCGACCGGTTTCGTCGGTCTTCTCAATGCCGTAAATAGAGAGCTCGGCAGCAGGGTTCTTACGGTGCTCCGCCACGAAGCGCGCCGATTGGACGAACATGCCACCCGAACCGCAGGCGGGGTCGAGGATGAGTCCGTGGTAGGGTTCGATGACTTCCGAGAGCAGACGAACGATTGAGCTCGGAGTATAGAACTCGCCCCCGCCCTGACCTTCGCTCATAGCGAACTCGCCGAGGAAGTACTCATAAATGCGCCCGAAGGCGTCATAGTCGAGCGAGCCGGGGATCTCGGAGACTTTTTTCAAGAGCTCCTTCAGGAGAGTGCTGGTGAATAGGTTGTAGGTCTTGGGCAAAACCCCGGCCAGTTGGGGATTCTGCTTTTCGATATCCCGCATCGCCGCATTGACCTTCGCGCCGATATCCTTGGATTCGGGGAGTCCCAGCAGGTAGTCGAAGCGCGCCTCGGGCGAGAGGTAGAGGATACCCTCGGCATGATAGGCATCGGGCTCGTCCACGCGTGAACCGCGCCGAGAAGAGCTACTGGCCTTTTCCAATTTCTTATGCTGAGCGGAAAATCGCAGCTCGGCGAATCGCAGGAAGATGAGGCCGAGGACGGGGGAAGAGTATTCCTGAGACTTGAGTCCGGAGTTGGCCCGGAACTGGTCGGCGGCGTCCCAAAGGTTCTTTTCGAGCGTCGAGGTTGCGCTGTCTTTCTCGGAGGGGGCGATCCATTGCATTTTCCAATGACTCCACTTCAGCTTCCGGGGCGAGCTATATCGGATTTTCTTGCCCCATAAGGATGTCATCGATGTCTAGAGCAGTCAATGGCAGGAGGCGGTTGTGCCCGCGCCGAAAGGCTCGCTCGCGGTCGACGGTTGCTCTTTGTTTTTCCTCATGCACGGATAGCAGGGATTCTCTGTCCTCACGCTCCGGCCTCGGCTCTTCCTCCTTGGACGCGCCGCCCCGCCCCTACCTCGGGGCGGCTCATGGGGAATTACTGGTCCGGGATTGCTTTCTGGACAGTCTCCCGTTTTTCACGCCATAATGGACCCATGATTTCGCGTTTCCGAATGCTTTCACGCAGTGCGCTTCTGGCTCTTACGATCATCGCCGTGCCCCACCATGCGGGCGCACAGAGTTCGGACACCGCCGAGCCTCCGCCGGCCCAGAGCGCGGCGCCTGCCCAGGACTCGACCCCGCCCGCCCGGGCTGTCGAGCCTGCCGCGGTGCCTGCCCCGATGATTCCGGTGGTCGTGCCGGTCCAGCCTCAGGCCGCCGCGGCGAGGCCCGATGCGCTTCTTCTCTACAGGCAGGGCCGCGATCTCGAATCCGCGGGCAAGACGGCCGAGGCAGAGGCCAAGTATTCGCAATCGATCGCAGTCTGCAACCAGGAACTGGCACAGAACCCGAAGCGGACCGATTCCCATGTCGTCAAGTGCTGGAGTCTCTTCCGCCTTTCCAAGTACGGCGAGGTGATCGCGGACGGACAGGCCGCGCTCAAGATCCAGTTCGACGCCCGGATATCCGAGGTGACGGGGGAGTCCTATTTCTACCTCGACCAGATGGACAGCTCGCTCAAGGCTCTGCAGCGCTACGTGGACGCGGCGGGCGAGGACGGGGACAGATTTTCCACCGCGTATTTCTTCATGGGCGAGGCGTATCTTCGGCTCAAAGAGTACAACCATGCCGACATGGCCTACAGCATGGCCGTCTACAAGGACCCTGGTCTACCGCGCTGGTGGTATCGGCTGGGCATGACCTGCGAGTTTCTAGGCGACTGGAAACGCGCCTACACGGCTTACGGAAAGGCGATCGCGCTGAAACCCGATTTTCAGGAAGCCCTAGACGCGCAGAGCAAGATCAAGGCCAAGGCCGGCATGTGACGAATTGGAGGCTGTCCAGGAAGGCAGCTGGGTTTTATCCCAATTCGAACGCATCGAATGACGTACCGGCGCGGGGCCTGGCGGAGGAGAACATAGGGCAGCTCGCTAGCGCTCGGCCCTCTGCTCTCCCCCGCCACCCGCCGCTCCACTACGCCGATTGCAAGTTCGGTGGGGATTGATCCCTAAGACAAGCCTTCGTGGACAGCGGCTTTTGTCATAAAGGCCTCAATAAATCACACGAGATACATGGAAAAGCCGTGAAGGGGCGTATCGACGCGATGTTGTCGTGCAAGAAAGGGCGGCCTTCGGGGATGAACCTCGTCACAGTTCCCACAGGCATCGCAAAGCGGCGGGTGTCGGGGACGAACAGAGGGCGACGACCATCTTCCAGTCGCCCACTGTTCGTCCCTGACAGGACCCGCTCTGCGACGTCTTTGGAAGAGCTTCGAGAGGGAAACCACAGGATGGCCCCTATTGGGCGGCCAGCGCGCGGCGCATCGCGGCTTTGGGATCCCCTCCGGCCTTCACGATGCGCGAAACCTCCAGCACGAAGCGTTCGAGCGATGATCCGCACAGTTTCTCGTAAAAGTCCCTGTAAAGATCGGGCTCGCCCTCGTACAAGCGGTAAAGATCGAGATAGGCGTTGTTGATCCTCTCCATCGGAAAGTTCCGATAGGCCTCGCCCTTGAATAGCTCCGAATATTGCGCCTTGTACGCGGCCGCCCTGGCGGCGATGATCCCGGCTTTCCGCTCGCGCTTTTCCGAGGGCGGCAGCGCGGAAGAGTAGACCGTCTCGAGCTCTTCGGCAGTGCCGCGCAGCCAGGCCGAAAAGGCGGCGGCGTCGGCGCGCTCGACCTCGGCGCGCCTCAATTCGGGAGAGTCGGGACCGTAAACCGAGGCGAGATAGGCGAGCGAGCCTTCGCCGCCGACGAATGTGGCGAGCTCCTCGTCGAACCGATCGTGGCCGTTCGACCAGATGGTGGCGTGGGTCATCTCATGGATGATCGTATCCGCGACGTCGGCCTCGTCGTAGGAAGCCATGAACGAGAAGAGCGGATCGGTGAGCCAGCCCAGAGTCGAAAAGGCGTCTATCGGGCGGGTGATGACGTCCAGTCCCTTTTTGCGCAGATGCGCGGCTTCCGCAGCCGCATCCTTGGGATCGAAGTATCCGCGGTAGGGCAGCCTGCCCACGAGAGGGTAGCCCCACTCGTACGTATGGAAGGAAAGCTCGGCGCAGGCGGACACGACGGTGGCCAGACGGTCCGAATCGAGCATCACGATCGACGTGTAGTTTTTCGTCTGTTTGAGGCCGAACCGGGTCTCCGCGAATGCCCTGATTCTCTGGACTCGCTCGAGAAAGGTTCGGACCCGGGGGCTCGTCCGCGGATCGGCGAGAGCCTCGGCGACGGGAACGGCCCCCGAGCGCAGCGAGAGATAGCGAAAACCTTCTTCGGTGACATAGCAGGAGGACAAGGCGAGCAGGGGGAGGAGCAGCGCGATGAAGCCCGGGATTCGGCGCACGCCGCAACTTTAGCCGTCCGCGTCGAGACGATCAATACGGCCGCGCTTTACCCTTTCCCGGCGTCCCGCTATACTGCGCCGCAATGGATGGACGATCGAGCTCGGCGAAGAGCAAGGGAGAATCGGGGACGGAGCTTAGGCCTGGGGCCTCGGAGTCCGCCGCCTCGCGATTCTTCTCGGTTCTGCGCGAGGAAACTCGCTTCTATATAGTACGACACGGCCAGAGCGAGGGCAACGCGCGCATGATCATCCAGGGGCGCCGCGACTTCCATCTGGACGAGGCGGGACGGGCTCAGGCCGCGGCGGTCGGGGCCTGGCTGGCCTCGAAGAAAGTGGGAGCCCTCATCGCCTCGCCGCTCGCGCGCGCCGCGGAGACGGGCCGGATCCTCGCCGCGGCCTGCGGCATCGCGGAGCCGCGCTTCGACCCCATGCTCATGGAGATCGATACGGGCATGTTTTCCGGCATCTCGCTCGACGAGGCCCGCCTGCGTTTCCCCGAGGTCTACGCGGCTTTCGAGCGACGGAGCTGGGACGGGGTGCCGGACGCCGAAAAGAGCGGCCCGCTCTACGACCGCGCCATGGGCGCCTGGGGAATCCTGCGCGACATGGCGCTCTCGGGCGAGCGCAACATAGCCTGTGTGACGCACGGCGGCTTCATCCAGTGGCTCGTGCGCTCCACCTTCGGCGGCAGGAGCTGGATGCCGCTGCTCCCCACCGGCAACTGCGGAATATTCGAGCTTCGCGTCAAGCCCACCGGCGGGGACGCGTACATGCAGTGGCAGCTCCTCAATTTCCAGCCGGCGGCCCGCATTTCGGACATGCCGCCGGTCTTTTAGCCGGGTGGCGGCAAACTCGCCTTCGCCTTTGTCGCCACCGTGCCGGAAGGGCGCGTCACCCCGTGCCGGAGGGGCCCGTTTCCAGGGCCAGCCAGAGCGGCTCGGTATCGGGGAAGGGCGCCAGAACTTCGATTCGCTCCCCGGTTCGCGGTTGGGCGAAGGACAGACGCCGGGCGTGGAGCATGATGAGACCATTCGCCGCGCTGCGTCTCGCGCCGTACTTGAGGTCGCCGCGTATGGGGAATCCGGCGGCCGAGAACTGTGCGCGAATCTGGTGGTGCCGCCCGGTGACGAGCGAGACTTCCACGAAAAAATAGCGCTCCGATCTGCCCAGGAGACGATAGTCCAGCACCGCGCGTTCTCCCCCGCGCCGTGTCTTCGCGTCTTCGCTCGCGACTCCCTGCGGAATCGCGAACGCCCGCACGACATTGCGGCGCTTGTCCCATATCAGGCGGTGCTCGAGCCGGCCCTCGCCGGGTTCGGGCCCGCGTTCGACGCAGGCGATGTAGGTCTTGTCGACTCGGCGGTCGCGAAAGGCCGCGTCGAGGGTGGAGAGGGCCTTGGGACTTCGGGCGAAAAGCATGGCGCCGGAGGCCCGCCGGTCGATGCGATGAGCCGCCTCGAGGAAGGGCTTCAGGCCGCGGGAGCTCAGGTCCTCCTTCAGCAGGTCCTGAAGGCAGGGATCGCCGCTTTTTTCCGTCTGGACGGGGATGGGGGCGAGCTTGTCGGCGACGAGAATATCCTCGTCTTCGTACAGGATCGAATAGGGCTTCACGGCGTGTTCCATGGCCGACGATAGCATGCGGCCTTCCCGGACGATAAGCGCATCGCGGCCGAGAAGCCGATTCCAAACCGACCCCGATTCGAAAACGGCTCGAGGCTCTTTCATTTTTGTCCGTCGAGCGTTAGGATTACCTTACTTATGGTCGTTCCGGCCGTCAAATCCACGACGAAAAGCCACGGCGGGCGGCCTCCTCAAAACGGCATCGACGTGGTAGCATGAGATATCGTATCCCATCAGGCAGGTACACATGAGCATCCACATCGCGGCCGCCGCGGGCCAGATCGCGGAAGGGATCCTTCTTCCGGGCGACCCGCTGCGGGCCAAGTTCATCGCCGAGAATTTTCTCGAGGAGAGCGTACGCTTCAACGAGGTGCGCAACATGTTCGGCTATACGGGCCGATACAAGGGCGAACGCGTGTCGGTCATGGGGACGGGCATGGGCATGCCGAGCCTCTCGATCTACGTCAACGAGCTCATCCGCGACTACGGCGTGAGGCGACTCATCCGCGTGGGCACCTGCGGCGCCATGCGCACCGAGATCGCCGTCCGCGACGTCATCCTCGCCATGAGCGCCAGCACCGACTCGGCCGTCAACAAGGTGCGTTTCCGGGGCATGGACTACGCTCCCACCGCCTCCTTCCGCCTGCTCTCCGCGGCCCGCGAGGCGGCCATGACGCGAGGCCTCGCGCCCCACGTGGGGCCCGTGATCTCGAGCGACTCCTTCTACACCGAGGACCCGGAGCAGTGGAAGCTCTGGGCATCGTTCGGCATCATCGCGGTCGAGATGGAGACGGCCGAGCTCTACACGCTCGCGGCGAAATACGGCGTGGACGCTCTCGCGATCCTCACCGTGAGCGACCACCTGGTCACGGGAGAGGATACGCCCGCCGAGGAGCGCGAGAAGCGTTTCAGGACGATGGTCGAGATAGGTCTCGACGCGGTGCTCGGCGCCTAATCGGCTCCCTCGAAGCGAGGAACTCCGCGAGCTCGCGTCGGCGACCCTCGATCATGGTCGCATAGCCGGTCTCGTCGAAGCGGCGGCGCAGGCCTCCGGCCGCGGTGAAGCGCATCGTCCATCCGACCTCGGTGCCGCCCGGGCCCTCGTCCAGGCTGATCTCCAGTCTCACCGCAGCCCGCGACCCGAGGGTCATGAGGTACTCGATCCTCCGCGGGGGCTCGTAGGCGATGCAGGTCCACAGGAGCCGCCCGAAAGGATGCATCTTCGTCCTGAAGGTCGCGTCGCGTTCGGCGACGCCCGACTTCGACCAGATCATCTCGCAGGACCAGTCCGGGATCCACTCGTACTCGCGCACCGGACAGAGCAGGGGGAAAACCTCTTCCGCCCTCGCGTCGACCGCGAAGCGCGCGCTCCGTTCGAAGCGATCGCTCTTCGCCCAACTCGGCTTTCCAGCCATGATTGCCTCCATCGCGCCGGTCATCGGCGATCGGCAGAAGGTAAAGAGTGAAGCCGTAGACGGGTCAAGGCCGGGAGGGCAGGTTCGAGAGGAATTCCTCTATCTTGGCTTCCGTGAAGCCGAGGGCCCCGAGGAGCCTGCGATGCTCCTCGGGGGAGCTCCGCTCGAAGACCGCATGGAGCCGCAGGTAGTTGTCCTTGTCGATGCCGGCTTCCCTGCCGATGGCGGCGAACTTCGCCCGCCCGCCGTCGGCCTCTCCGGGTCCGACCAAGGCCTCGACGAGGTCGAGTATGCCGCGCTGCTGGGCTCGAAAGGCTTCGATCTCGTCGTTGACGACGAAGAGCCGCTTGAGGAGGGTCGCCGCTCCGCCTTGACCCGGCAGGGAGAGGAGTCGGCCGATGTCGGAGAGGGGGAGCCCCAATGCCCGGAGGCCGACGATGCGCTCCAGACGGGCGCGATCGGCCTCGTCGTACCGGCGATAGCCCGCGCTCGTGCGCCCCGAAGGGCGGAGAAGGCCGATAGAGTCGTAATAGAGGAGGGCGGTACGCGACAGCCCGAAGAGCCGGCCGAGCTCCCCGACCCTGTACATGCCGGCCCTAGCTTTTCGCGCCGAGCTCGAGTATGAGCTCGACCTCGCCGCGTGAAATCTTCACGGCCCTGGCTATCTCGTCGACGTTCCAGCCCTGGCGCGCGAGCTTGCGCACCGTGTCCTGGACGGTCGAGGGCGGGGCGCCGCGTTCGCGTCTGCCTCCGCCTTCCTCCTTGAGGAGAGTGGAGAGGAGCTTGAGCTGCTCCTGCGCCTTGCGGTCGATCTCTTCGAGGCGGGTCTCGGCCCGGGCGAGCCATTCGCGCGCTTTCTGCACTTCGGCGATGCGTTTCTCCGCGTCGGCGATGATGCCGTCGAGTTCGCCCAACTTGTGCACCGCCTCGTCGGTCTTGTCCTTGTCGGCCGCGAGCTGGTCGACCGCGCGCCTGAGCTCGACGATGCGGTCGGGTATCTTGCGGAGTTCGCCGCCGAATGCGGCCACGGCCTTCTCCACTCCCTGGATGGCCTGGAAGTTCTTGTCCACGGCCTCGGCCGTCGTGTCGAGGATCCCCGACTTCTTTTCGAGCCGCTCGTACTTGGCCTCGGCCTCGTGCGAAAGCTCGAGTATCTTGCGGATGGAGGTCTGGGCCTCGGTGATGGCGTCGGCCTGACCCGTGACCTCGTCGAGGCGCCTGTCCACCGTCTGGGAAATCCCGGCGAGGCGGGTGAAGTCCTCCTCGAGGGCGTCGATGCGGCGTTTTTCCGCGAGGAAGCGTGCCAGCTTCTGGTTGACCTCGTCTTCGAGGCGTTTGACCCGGCCGAGCTGGGTCTCGATCTCGGCGACCTCGGCCTTATGCGCGTCGAGGCGCACGAGGTCCGACTTCATCGATTCGATGCTCTGGGCGAGACGATCCTTGAGTTCGTCGGTTCTTTCGAAGACCTTGGTCTGGGCGACGAAATTCTTCTGTTCGCGGTCGATGTCGCCGAGAACCTGCGAAAGCCGCGCCGCCTCCGACTCGACCTTCGTGAAGGACTGGGCGCGGGCCGATTCGAGCCTGAGCGCCATGTCCTGGACCGCATCCTTGAACTCGCGCAACGCGGCCTCGGAGTCGGCCTGGGTCTCCCTGCGTTTCTTTTCGAGGTCGACGAGCAGCGCCTCGTAGCCGCGGGAGAAGCCTTCGAGAGCGCCCGCGATGCGGGAGGAAAGATCCTGCCTGAGCTCCGCGGTCCGGTCGGCGAGCCCGGCCAGCTCCTTGGTTATGCGGTCGCGCTCGGTCTGGGCGGTCTGTACGAAGGTGTCGCGCTGGCTCTCGTAGTCGCCGCGCGCGGCCTGGACCAGCTCCGTCGTCGCGACCGCGAAAGCCTGGAGCTCCGAGCGGAGACTGCCTTCCGCCTTGGCGACGGCTTCGCGGAAACCGGAGCGGAATGACTCGGCCGCCTGGGAGACGTCCTCGCGCGCGGCACGAACCCGCTCCTCTTCGGCTCCGACGGTTTGGCCGAGAGCCGAGAGTCGCGTCTCGACGTCGCGTTCCGCCGCCTTGACCCGCGCCTGGGTTTCGAGCGAGAAGCGGGATATTTCGCCTTCGACATAGGCCTGGGCCGTGTCGCGCGCATCGGCCGCGTCCTTGAGGAGTGTCTGTTTGAGCGAGGCCAGGGTCTCCGCGGCCATGCCGCTCTGCGCCTGAATGCCGTCCTGTATCGCCGATACGCGTTCGCGCATCGTGTCGAACTGGTCCTGGAGCCGGGCCTGGGTCTCCGCGAGTCTGGACCTCGTCTCGTCCATGACCGCCTTCTCGACGGCCGCGCGCTCTTCGGCCGCGCGGGCGGCGAGCTCCGAGAGGGAGCGGTCGAGTTCGTCGCGCCACGCTCCGAGCCGCGCTTCGGCGCTCTCGCTGCGCGCCTTGAGGTCGGCGAAGAACTCGTCCTCGAAGACCTTGAGCTTCTCGGAGACATTGTCGTAGGCGCGCTGCTTGAGCGCATCGAGCTCGTCCTCGAGGGCTTTCATGCTCCCGCGCAGGCGGCCGGTCTCGGCGGCGAAGCCTTCCTCGAAATGGAGCCGCCTGTCCTCGAGGGCGCGGCCGAAGGCGGCGAAGTCGTTCTCGACTCTGCGGGCGGTCTGGTCCATCGAGGCGCGCAGCGCGGTGTCGAGGGCGCCGATCTCCGCTCCCGCGCTCTCGAGACGCTCGAAGCGCGCCTCGGCCTCGGAGCCGTATTCCGCGAGGCGCTTGCCGAAGTCCTCGAAGGCCCGGGCGGAGAGGGCGGTGCCTTCGGAAGCGAGGTGCGACTCCACCGCGGCGAGCTCGCGCGAGGCTCGGGCCGCCGTCTCGGCGACCGAGGTTTCGGTCATGGCCATCGATGCGGCGGAGGCCGCGACCTTCGCTTCGGCCTCTTCGAGCTTGGCGCCGAGGGAGTCGGCCTGAGCGGCCATTTCGTCGCGCATCGTGGAAAGAAGCTCCTCGGCCTCGCCCTTCCAGTCGGCCTTGAAGGTCTTCACGATGCCCTGGGTATCCGCCACCTTTTCCCTGGCGAGGGCGCCGAGCTGGGTGAACTTCTCCTCGATGAGTTCCTTGAGGCGGCCGGCCTTCGTCTCGCTCGACTCTTTGAGCTTGGCGAAGGCGACGTCCTCGAAGCGTTCGGCCTCGACGCGCGCCCGCTCGAAGCCCTTCGCTAGCTCGCGCTCCAGATCGGCTCTGCCCGCCTCGGCGCGCTGGAGCGCCTGCGAGGCCTCCGTTCTGGCCCGATCGAGCACGACGGCCACGTCGTTCAGTCTCGACCCGACATCGGCGACGAGTTCGCCCTTGAAAGACTCGAGCGTACGCGCGGCGTCGTCCGCGAAGGCACGCTTGATCCCGGGAATTTCGCGGTCGATCGTCGCCATCGTGGCGGCCGCCGCGTCCAGCCTGCGCGACACCGACTCGGTGAAATCCGATTCCTCGTGGAGACGCGCGAGGTTTTCGTCGACCTGGGCCGTCAATTTCATGAGCCGCGAGAGCGCGTCGTCGTACTCGCCGAGACGCTTCTCGATGCCGCCTATGGCCTCCGCGCGCGCGGCGAGGCCCTCTTGCACGTTCTGGATCCGGTCGAGGGCGACCTTGGCCGCCTTTTGCCGGACGTCGAGCTCGATTCCGAAACGCTTCAGATCCTCGGCTCGCCTGTCGACGTAGGCGTCGAGCTCGTCTCGGAGGCGGTCCGCGTACTTCTTCAACTTCTCGAGGGAGCGATTGTCCCGGTCTATCTGGCGGTAAACGACCAAGACCACCAGGACGAGGCCAAGAGTGATAAAGTTCCCGATAGTGAAGAGCATGCGGAACTCCAGTGCTTTCTGCGATTTCTGCGGCAGTATAGACCATTTATCGGACGAACGGAAGCGCCGAGAGGGCTTCCCCGCCACTTGACACGAAACGATTCACGGCTACAATTACTTCGCAATTCGAAGGGAGGTGATTTCCATCAGGCAGATTATCGTGGACGAGAGTGAGCCCCTCGAAAAGGCCATCAAGCGCTTCAAGCGCATGGTCGAAAAAGAGGGCATCATCCGCGAGTGGAAAAAGCGTGAGTTCTTTGAAAAGCCTTCTACCATCAAGAACCGCAAACAGAAGGCCCTCGCGCGCAAGCTGCTCAAAAAGGCACGCAAACCCCGCGACTCCAAAGGCGGGTATTGAAAGCATCCCTTCCAGGAAGCATCGAGCACAATAGGCCGTAGGGGCGTCGCCAACCGATCTGGCGTCGCTCGTGCGGCCCTTTTCATTTTCAGATAGGGGAGCCAGAGGATGAGAAAACGAGAGACTGAGTGTCGCGGCGCCGAGGGCCGCTGCCGTTCGAATTCCACCCTGAGGCGGGGGGCCGTCCGCGGGCTCCGCTGCGCGGCATTGGCGGCGCTGCTGTTCTCGACGGGCTGCGCCTCCAAAAGCGCCGATTCCGCGGCCGGCATAGACAGGCCCAATCCGCCCCTCCGGACGGCGGTGTTCCGCGTCGGTCCCGCCACGATAAAGGCCGAAATCGCGCGGAGCGAGATAGAACGCGAGCGGGGACTCATGTACCGGCAGACTCTGCCCGACGGAACGGGAATGCTCTTCGTCTTCGACTCCGACCAGCACCTGAGCTTCTGGATGAAGAATACCTTCCTGCCCCTTTCGCTGGCCTATATCGCTTCGGACGGAATCATCAGCCAAATGGTCGATCTGTCGCCCCAGTCCCTCGATCCCCGGCAATCCGAGCGCTCCGTCCGCTACGCTCTCGAAGTCCCGCAGGGCTGGTTCGACCGCGCCGGAGTCAAAGTGGGCGACCGGGTCGAGATCCCGCGGACGGATTGAGACGGGACTCTTTCCGCCGCGATCGAAATTGACCATCCATGCGCCTCTCGATAACTTGTGGCAGAGGGAGATATGAATGCTTGACATAGTCCTGTACGGCGACGAGGTTCTCACCAAAAAGGCGGAGCCGGTGCGCGATTTCGGACCCGACATCGTCCAGCTCGTCGCCGATATGCTCGACGCGATGCGCCGCGGCAAGGGCATCGGTCTGGCCGGACCTCAGGTCGGTCGTTCGCTCAGGGTTTTCGTGACGCAAGTGGACGGCGATAAGCCGAGGGCCTTTATAAATCCCGAGATCGTGCTCACGTCCCAGGACGAGGTCGACTACGAAGAGGGCTGCCTCTCGCTGCCGGGGCTCTATATCGGGCTTCTCAGGCCCGAATCGGTCCGGATCCAGGCCTGGAACGAAAAAGGGCGACCCTTCACGACCGAAGCGAGCGGTCTTCTGGCGCGGGTGCTGCTTCACGAATACGACCATCTCGACGGTATACTGTTCATAGATCGGCTCACTGCGGCCAAGAGGGAGCGCGTTCTGGACCAATACCAGCGCATGGTACGCATGTAGTTTCGCCGAAATCGAAATCGGTCTCCGAACCGAAACGGTTCGGAGACCGGCTCAAGGAGGAGCGGGTGCGCGTACTCTTCGCGGGTAGCCCCGATATAGCCGTGCCCTCGCTCGTGCGATTGTCCTTCGAGCACGAGATAGTCGGCGTGCTCACGAACCCCGAGTCTCAGAAGGGTCGCGGTCTCGCCTCCGCCGTCACCGCCGTGGCTTCCGCCGCCGACGTACTTTCCAAGGGCCGGCTGCCCATTCTGGCCTTCGAGCGGCTGGGTCCGGAAGCCCGTGAGGCCGTGGCCGCGCTGCGGCCCGACATCCTCGTATCCTTCGCCTACGCCCGCATATTCGGCCCGCGATTTCTCGCCCTCTTCCCCAAGGGGGGACTCAACATACACCCGAGCCTCCTGCCGCGCTACCGCGGCCCGGCCCCGATCCCCTACGCGATACTCAACCGCGACGCCGAGACGGGCATCGTGGTGCAGCGAATCGCCCTCGAGCTCGATTCCGGCGACATTCTCGGCGAGGAGCGCTTCCGGCTCAACGGCCTCGAAACGGCCGAAGACCTCGCCGAGACGGCCGCCATCGTGGGCGCGGATCTCGTGTCGCGGGCTCTCGAGGAAATAGAGGAGGGGAGGGAAAAACCGCGTCCCCAGGTCGGCGAAAGCTCGTACTGTTCCCTTCTCAGGAAAGAAGACGGACTGATCGACTGGTCGGCTCCGGTTCTCGAGATCGATGCCAAGGTTCGAGCCTTCTATCCGTGGCCGGGCGCCTTCACCTGGCTGCGCGGACTCCGGCTCAATGTTCTCGAGGCCTTTCCCTATCCCCACATCACTTTCGCGGCCGGACCCAGCAGCCTCGATTTCGAGGATGCCGCGCCCGGAACCATACTCGGCCTAGACAAGGCCAGAGGTCTGATGGTACAAACGATCGACGGCCTCGTCGCCCTTAGACGCCTACAGATCCAGCACAAAAAGGCCCTTCCGTATCGCGAGTTCGCGAACGGTATGCGCGACCTGGCCGGCTCGGCCCTGGGGCGCCCGCCCTCGGAGGAAACGGACCGCCCATGAAACTCAAGTTCAGGTTCCCCGCCATTTCGAAGCTTTCCAGGATCAGGGACATCAGGTTCCCCAGCATCCCCCTCGATCTGCACAAACTCGAGGACCTGGATCGGGAGCATTACCGCATAGCGGCCTACGCCCTGGCCGCCGTGATCGTCCTCATGGTCGTGGCGGGCGTCACGGCCTTCTTTCTCTCTCTCCGGGGAGCAGAGGAGACGATGGTGCCCGACGTGCGGGGAATGGAGCTGACGCAGGCCCTGATCCGGATGCAGGACAAGGAGCTCTATCCGCGCATAGCCCTGCGTTTCACCGACGATCCCCTGGACAGAGGCAAGATAGTCGACCAGTCTCCGGTCGCCGGCACCATCGTCAAGGCCGGGCGCAGGATCCAGCTCGTCGTGAGCCGCGGCGCCATCGCGGACCGGGTGGAGAATTTCGTCGGCCAGGATATCGACGAGGTCAGGATCCACCTTCAGACTCTCTTCGCCACGGCCCGGCCGCTTCTGACCATCAACGATCCCCCCGTCTACCTCTACGACAAGTCGCCGGCAGGCACTATTCTGGCTCAAAAACCCGCTCCGGGGACCGAGCTCGGCGGCGCGACCCTGCTCGAGCTCGTCGTGAGCCGCGGCCCGCAGAGGGCCCAGGTCAAGGTGCCGGCCCTGCTCGGCCTGTCGATCGACGACGCCCTCGCCGTCGTCGAGGGCAGCTCCGTCGACATCAACTTCGCCATGCGCGATCCCATGAAAAACGAAAAACCGGGCGTAGTCGTCTCCGAGTTCCCCTCGGCCGGAAGTCTCATACCGCCCGCCTCGAGCATCGCCGTCACGGTCACGACACCCGGCGCGCAGAAGGGCATGGCTTCCGGCATCTTCAGCCGCCAGCTGCCCCAGTACCCCTATCCGCTCAAAGTCTCGCTCGATGTCATAAGTCCCATGGGCGAACGCACTCCGCTCCTGACCGTCAGGCATCCCGGCGGCCTCTTCACCGCGCCCTACAACCTCCCCGTGGGTTCGATGCTGGTCCTGTCCGTGCTCGACCGCGAGGTGCCGCCCCGGGTCGAGGTGGGCACGCAATGACCGAAAGGGGCGAGAAGAGAGCTTCCGCCCCGAAAGGCGGCGGCTTCCCGCGGACCGCGACGCCGGAGGGATCCGATCTTCCCGTCGGCGCAGGGCCACTCTCGCCTCCCAGCCGCGGTTCCTCCCGCAGGCGGCCCGTGGGCAGACCGCTGGTCGAAGACCAGTACGCTCCCTCGATCCCGGCGCGGACGCGCCGCGTTTCCCGTTCGCCGGGAGATGCGGCGAGGCTCTGCCTCGTCGAGGTCGTGCATCTCTATCTTTACGACATCGGACGGAGCGTCGATCTCAAGAAGGTGGCCGCTCTCATTCCGGCGCATACCGATGTCGGTATCGTCAAGCGCCGCGACACGCCGGCCTCCATCACCCTGCCCAAGCCGCTCATACTCCAGATCGGCGAGCAGGACTGCCAGGACCTCGGCGGTTTCGACTGTTTTTCCGCGCATATGAAAATCTACGCGGAGGGAGCCGTCACCGTGATCGTCCGCGTCAAAGCCAGGCTGCCCTTCGGCGAGCTCCACCGCATCAAGGAACGGGCCATCGTCTTCGGCGGAGAGACCGAAACCATAGCTGTCCTCGCGGAAAAGTCGGCCCGGCGGCTCCTGGAGGGCATACGCCCCGCCGTCGTGGAGCCCTACGAGTTCGACGCGATGGACCGCGAAAGCTACACGGCCTTCTGCCTTCTCGACTGCGAGGGCGATCCGGGAGCCTTTCTGCACAGGAACAACGACTACGTCGCCGCCCTTCTCATCGGCGAAGACCCCAGCTCGGACCTGCACGAATCGCAGGTGACGGCCACGCTCGGCAAGCCCTTCTCCTACCACCAGCGCGACCTCGCCGTGTTCGACCTCGACAGGTGTCTCATCATCGATTCCGCGGCGGACTACGAAGACCTCCTCCTCATCATCGAGCATGCCAACTATCAGCTGCTCGAACTGCGCGTGCTGGACAGGCTGCTCGACTTCTGGCTGGACGAAGCCGAGGCCGACGTCAGACTGCTCTACGGACCGGGAGCGCGCCGCCGCCGCGGCAGAGGCTCGGCGGCGAGGGAAAAGCTCGCGAACATCCAGGCCCTGCGTTTCGAGTCCCTGTTCATCCTGGAGAATCTCGAGAACTCCTCCAAGATCATCGGCGATTACTACCTTGGGCAGATCTACGGCCGGCTCTGTTCCATTTTCAACACCGAGGGATGGAAATGGTCGGTCGAGCGGCGGCTGGATACGCTCCAGGATGTCTACGACATGGTCAAGAACGACTCGGCCGAACAGCGCATGGTCACGCTCGAAGTCATCTTCATCGTCGTCTGCATCATTTTCCCCCTCGTCCAGATACTTCAGGTGATGGTGACGAGCAGCGAGGCCTCCCACGCCGTCAATGCGTCCTCCCGGAGCATCGAAAGCGGCGGGCGGCCGGCGACCGCCCCGGAGGGGCTCGCCCCGCGCGGCGAAACCCCCTCGGATCGAGCGGCGCTTCCGGCAAGGGCGCTTCCGGGAAGGCCCTAGTGGATCCCGAAGAACGCCGCTCGCTGTGGCGCTCGCTCGGCGTTCTCGAGGACTGGCTCGGAGGCGGAATCCGCGTCGAGCGCGCCGAGCCGGACTTCGCGGCCTCGGCGGCGCCGCCCGTGGGCGGCGACTCCATCGAGACGATCGCGGCCGAGGTCCGGGTCTGCCCGCTGTGCCGCCTCGCCGACACGAGGAAAAATGCCGTTCCGGGTCAGGGCGTGGACGCGCCCCTCGTCTTGGTGGTAGGCGAGGGGCCCGGAGCCGAAGAAGACGCCCAGGGCCTGCCCTTCGTGGGGCCCGCGGGCAAACTCCTCGACAAGATGCTCGCCTCCGTGGGCCTGTCCCGAGATCGCAACTGCTTCATAACCAACGTGGTGAAGTGCCGCCCCCCGGGCAACCGCGATCCCGCTCCCGACGAGCGCGCGGCCTGCGGCGTCTATCTGCGCCGGCAGATCGCCCTCCTGCAGCCGAAGGCGCTCCTCTGCGTCGGACGGGTGGCGGCCCAGGCCCTTCTCGATACGAGCGAGGGCATCAACAGGCTCCGGGGCCGGTGGATGCGCTTCGAGGCCGTGCCGCTGATCGCCACATTCCACCCCAGTGCCCTTCTCCGGGACGAATCGCTCAAGAGGCCGGCCTGGGAAGACCTCAAGCTGCTCCGCGACTTCCTGGCGGAGAGCTCGGGCGGACGCGCCGGACCGGACTCCGCCGGAGGCGACCGGCCCGTCGATGAATGATTTCATCGACGTCCTGTTCGACGTTCCAAGGCTCGGGGCTTTCACCTACCGGAACGCCTCGGACGCTCCCGCCTCGGTCGGCCGGAGGGTGACGGCGCCCTTCGGCACGCGCGTGGCGACGGGCTTCGTAGTGGCCGCTCGCGACGCGAGCGGCATCGACGAGGGCAAACTGAAGCGCATAACGCGGACGATCGATTCGGAGCCCCTCTTCGACGAGGCGACGATCGAACTCGCGCGGTGGCTCGCCGGCATGTACTTCTGCGGCCCGGGCGAGGCGCTCGCCGCCATGCTTCCCTCCGGCCGCCGCGAGGGAGGGGCGCGCGGATCTCCGGGCGAGGGAAGGGTCGACGCCGAGCTGGAGATCGAAGGCGCGGACGATTTCTCGATGGCGGCGGCGGGCCATGAGCTTTCCGAGGAGCAGCAGGGCGCGCTCGACCGCATAGTGCGCGAAAAGAGCGGGACCTGGTACCTCCATGGGCTCACCGGGACGGGGAAGACCGAGGTCTTCCTGCGGGCCGCCGAGGCGACCCTGGCCGAGGGGCGCGGCGTCATCTACCTCGTGCCGGAAATCGCGCTCACCGGGCAGGTGATCGAGGCCGCGATCCGGCGATTCGGAGAGCGCTGCGCGGTTCTCCACTCCAGGCTCACGGGCTCGAAGCGCCTCGCCGAATGGAGGCGGGTCCTGCGCGGCGAGGCGACGCTGGTGGTCGGCGCCAGGAGTGCGGTCTTCGCCCCCGTGAGGAACCTGGGGCTCGTCGTGATCGACGAGGAGCACGAGGGCGGCTACAAGGCGGGCTCGGCGCCGCGCTACCACGCGCGCCAGGTGGCCATGAAAAGGTGCGCCGTCTCGGGCGCCCGCCTTCTCATGGGCAGCGCCACTCCCTCGGCCGAGGCCTGGCGCCTCATGGAAGAGGGAGGCATGGAGCGCCTGACTCTCAGGCAGCGTCCCGCGGGAGGCGCCCCGCCCGCCGTGGAAGTGGTGGACATGCGCCTCGAATCGGGGCCGATCTCGCGCCGACTCTACGAGGCCGTGCGCGAGGCCCACACCGCGGGCAGGCAGTCCATCCTTTTCCTGAACCGCCGAGGGTTTTCCTATTTTTTCCACTGCAACACCTGCGGCCACGAGATCCGCTGCAAGCACTGTTCGGTATCGATGACCTACCATAAGGACCGAGGAGCCCTGGTCTGTCATTACTGCGGTTTTCGAAGCCCGCCGCCCGTGGCCTGCCCGGCCTGCGGCTCGCTCGACGTCGGCTGGTCGGGGTTCGGCACCGAACGCGTGGAGGAGGAGGCGGCCAAATTGTTCCCGGACCTTCGCATCCGGCGGCTCGACGCCGACTCGACGTCGCGCAAGGGCGAGCTGGAGGCCGCTCTCGACGACTTTCGCGAGGGGCGGGCCGACCTGCTGCTCGGAACGCAGATGGTGGCGAAAGGACTCAACTTCCCGCGCGTGAAGACCGTCGGAGTCGTCCTCGCGGACACGACCCTGAACCTTCCCGACTTCAGGGCGGCCGAGAGGGCATTTTCCCTCATCGTCCAGGTGGCGGGCCGGGCCGGGCGCTTTTCGCCCGACGGCCGCGTCATCGTGCAGACCTACCGCCCCGAAAGCCCGGTCATCCTCGCCGCCGCGGCGGCGGACCTGAACTCCTTTTACGCCGCCGAACTGGCCACGAGGCGCGAACTCGGTTTCCCGCCCTACGGTAGACTCATCCGCATCGTGTTCCGCTCCAAGGACCGCGACAGGGCGGTGGAAGCGGCGCGCGGCTTCGCCGAAAAGGCCGCGGCGGTCCTCCCTCCCGAGGCCGAGCTCCTCGGCCCGGCCGAATGCCCGCTGGGCATGATCGCCGGCACGCATCGATGGCAGCTTCTCGTGCGCTGCTCGGAGCTCGGCCCGGTTCACCGGGCCTTCGCCGGGCTCCTTTCGGCCTACCGGCCGCCGCCGACCGTCCGGGTCGAGCCGGACGTCGATCCCGTCAGCCTGATGTAGCGTAGACGCCGGCGGCGTCCAGGGCGGCATAGAGTCGCTCCGCGCGCTCGCGGAGAGCCGCGTAGAGCGACTCGGTCGAGGGATCGGGGACGTACTCGCGGTCGGAGACGGTCCGAGAGGCGGCGTCCGGAGCGGATGCCGCCGTCCGCGCCGCGGCGAAGGCGGCCGCGTGGCCGCCGTAGAGGCCGAGCCGTACCGCGGCCGAGATCCAGGCGCCGCGCGCGGTCGCTTCGCCGTCGCTCGAGCGGAGCACCCTGCGTCCGTACATGTCGGCCTGGATCTGGTTATATAGAGGATTGTTGCTGAGCCCGCCGGACACGCGGATCTCCCGCACCCCGCCCGTCAGGTTTTCCATGAGCGAGACGCTTTGGGCCATTTCGGCGGCGATGCCTTCGAGGACGGCTCTCGCCATGTCTCCGCGCCCGGTTCCCAGCGAGAGGCCGAAAAAGAGTCCCTTCGCGTTCGGGTTCCAGTGCGGGCTGCCCGCTCCCTTGAAATGAGGGAGGAGCAGAACGCCGTGCGCGCCGGGCGGAGAGGCCGCGGCCTCCTCGTTGACCGTCGCGAAACCGGATTTGGCCTCCGGCGAGTCGTAGAAGCGGTCTCTGAACCACGCATACAGGGATCCCGAGCTGAGTATGCCCGCTTCCACGATGAAGTTGCCCACAGTCGCCGCCACATTGCAGGATAGTCGCATCCGGTCGTCGAAAACCGGGCGTTCCGAGAGGCCGATGACGTAAGAGCCCGTCCCCGTGTTCGCGACGAGCTGTCCCGGCGCCAGGAGGCCCATGCCGAGGGCGGCGCACTGTTGATCTCCGCCCGCCGAAACGACCGGCAAGCCTTCGGCGAGTCCCGTAGCGCGGGCCATCGAGGCGCCGAGGCTGCCGGCTTCGGCGCCTTGGTCGATCAGGCCGCAGAGGTGGCGCGAATCGACCTGGAAAAGTTCGACGAGTCCGGGGTCCCATTCGCCGCTCGAGAGGTCGAACAGGTTGGTCCTGCTGGCGAGGGATCGGTCCGTGACGAAGTTCCCGGTCATGTGATACATGAGGTAGTCCTGGACTCCGAGCATCTTGTGCGTGCGTTCGAAGAGCTCGTTTCGGTTGCGGCGCAGCCAGGTCATCTTGACGGCCGAGAAGACGGGCGAAATTCGGAGACCCGTCTTTCCGTAGACGTAACGCTGGTGCCCCTCCAACTCGCGGCAGATCGCCTCGGTGCGCTGGTCCTGCCACATGATCGCCGGATGCAGCGCCCGGCCCCGGTCGTCGACCGGGATGACCGAAGAGCGCTGAGCGGTCAGGGCTAGGCCGATTATTTCCACGCCCTTTTCGCGCGCGGCTTCGGCGCAGCCGGAAAGGATCGGAACGAGCGAGTCCTTCCACGTGTCCGCGGGCTGTTCGACGCGGCCGTCGGGATAGAAGGTCGGAGGATTGTCGCGCTGGGTCAGGCTCAGCACGCGGCCGCTCTCGTCGAACAGGATCGCCCGCATGCTCGTCGTTCCGGCGTCGATGGTCACTATGCCGCGCATTGGTATCCCTCGGCTTTATTCGCTCAAAACGATCACATATAGTTCATATCAGATATATTCTCCTCCTGTCGAGGTCCTTTCGTCTCGCAGGAATGATAAAAATGATCGATCGGCGATTTACAATGTCGTGTGCCGTGCTTATGATGGCTTAAGAGGCCACCGACGAGGGCGCCTCTGTCGACAGCTTCCCAATGTCATACTGCGGTGTGCTCGGTATGCCTTCGAGCGAATGGAAAGGACAATGGCTTCGGGTTCGATCGTCTACGACCGGCAAATGCGCATCCTCGACATACTCCAGGAGCGGGGAGGGGCGAGGGTCGAAGAGCTCAGCGAAGCTCTCGCCGTCTCTCAGGTAACGGTACGGCGCGACCTGGATTTTCTTTTCCAAAAGGGCTTGCTTGTCAGAAAGCACGGCGGCGCCGCGCCTCTCTCCCCTCAGCCGGACCTCCTGCCCGAACGGAAGCTGATCGACAAGGGAATCACGAACATCGCCGAAAAGAAGAAAATCGCCGAGAGAGCCGCACAGCTCGTTCACGACGAGGACATTCTGTTCATGAACAGCGGTTCGACGACTCTGTTCTTTTTGAGGGCCTTGACGCACAAAAAGCTCAAGATAATCACCAACAATGCGGCCGTGATCGCCGCGGAACGCGATCCGTCGATCGAGCTCATGGTTCTGGGCGGCGAATACCGGGACCAGTCGCAGTCGCTCGTCGGAGAGTTCGCCCTCAACACCATCAGGGATATCTACAGCAGCAACACGATCCTGGGCACCAACGGCCTCAGCCTGGAGCGGGGGCTGACGACCAGCGTTTACCAGGAATGCAGCATCAATCAAGCCATGATTCGCAATACCCACGGCAAGGTGATCGTGCTGGCCGATTTTTCCAAGATGGGCAAGGTGTCCAACTTCGTATCTTCGCCCTTGTCCTCCGTTCATATCGTCGTGACCGACGACAAATGCCCGGAGGATTTCAGACGGCGCCTCGAAGAACTCGGCATCGAGGTCATTATCGCCTGAATGTTCACAATATGATCGAATAAGCATTAATCAAGTAAAACGACATTAATACAATCTTAAAATGATAGATTTGTCTTGCGCAACGAACATTTCAGGTGTAGTATCTGCCCGATCACTCGCGATTCGAAGGCGGCTTTCCCGAAATGCTTCGACATTTTGGAAAAGCTCATCCCTGCGAATCGAAACTTTGGGGGAGGGCAATCGTGGCGAAATCCAAGATCTTCGCGCTATCTCTCTGCGTCATCGCGGCTTTCACGCTGAGTGCGCAGGCATCAGGCACGGCATTCAAAATCGGCTATCTTCCGACCAGCATCGGCCAGCCGAACACCAACGCCTGGCAGGCGGGTATGATGCGAGTCCTCTCGAAGTACCCCAATGTCACCGTCCAGGCCCTGGATCCTCAGCTCAGCGCCCAGACCCAGGTTTCGATGATGGACGATCTCATCAACCAGCAGTGCAAGGCCATCGTGCTTCAGCCGGTGGACGCCGCCGCTCTCTCGGCTTCCGTGAGGAGCGCCGAGAGCAAGGGCATCATCGTGATCACTCTCAATACCGCGACCATCCAGCCTCACACGGCGAGCGTGCAGATGGCCGATATCAGCGCCGGCTACCTGGTCGGCGAGGAGATGGGCAAGCAAATCGAGGGCATGGGGAACGTGGCGATCATCGAGTCTCCGCCCGGAGCGACGCTCGGAGTGAACCGCGAGAAGGGCTTCCGGATGGCGATCGCCAAGCTCTATCCGGGGATCAAGATCGTCGGCGCCCAGGTCGCCGAAGGCTGGAAGAAGGAAAATGCCATCACCATCATGAACAGTTTCCTGCAGGCGAATCAGAAACTGGACGGCGTGTTCGCGGTCAACGACAATATGGCCGAGGGCGCGATGATCGCCGCCGAATCGGCCGGACGCCTCTCGCAGATCAAGATATGGGGCGCCAACGGACAGAAGAGCACCCTCGCCCTCATCGAACAGGGGAAGATAGCCGGTACCGCCTACAATAACTGCTTCGCGCAGGGTTCTCTGGTCGCGAAGATGGTCATGGACAGGTTGAGCGAGGGACTCGGACCCTCCAAGAACGGCAAGACCGAGATCATCCAGATCAAGCCCTTCGCCGCAACGAAGGATACCGTTTCCCAAATACCTCCTCAGGATCGCTGGTAATTCGCGGCGTCCCGCGAGCTTTCGGTCGCGGGACGGCCGCCCAGCCCATTCCAGCCGCGCGGCCGCCGGGCCCTGCGGCTCGTCGCCGGAGGTTCATCGTGTCCCTCACCGCCCTTCGCCGCCTGATACTGATCGGGCTCATGCTCGCCATAGGCGCCGCTCTATCGATCGCGCATCCCGTTTTCCTGACGCTGGGCAACATCATGACGCTCTTCCAGGAAGGATCCCTGACGGGCATCGTCGCGATAGGCTTCACCCTCGTGATGATCACCGCGGGCATCGATATGTCGATAGGCGCGGTCATCGCCGTGACTTCCATGATAGCCGTCAACTTTCTCTCCTATACGAAGATTCCCGTGCTCGTCTTCCTGCCCCTCTCGCTTCTCACGGGGGTCGTCGTGGGTTCGCTCAACGGTTTTTTCATAACGCGCTTCAAGCTGCCCGAGTTCATCGTCACGCTGGCCATGCGCGGCATTCTGAGCGGGCTGGCGCTGATGATCGCGGTGAGGGATTCCACCGGTTTCGTGCAGAACGTCTACATCCAGGACCCCACCTACCTCTGGTTCGGCGGGCAGATCGGTCCGCTCTACATCGTGACGATAGCGTTCTTCCTCCTGGCCTTCCTCACGCAGGGTTTCATGAAGCGGACGAGGGCGGGGACCAACATCTATGCCACGGGCGCGAACATGACCGCCGCCGGGCTTTCGGGCATCGACACGACGAGGACGATCGTGGGCGTCTACATTTTCTCGGGCGTCTGTGCCTCCCTGGCGGCGATATTCATCTCCTCGCGGATGATGACCGCCATGCCGGATCTCGGCATCGGCACCGAGATGGACGTCATCGCCGCGGTGGTCATCGGCGGCACTCCCTTCACGGGGGGCGTCGGCGACGTCTGGGGGACTGTCATAGGCGCCCTGTTCCTGGCCCTCATCAAGAACGGCATCACGGAACTGGGCATTTCTCCCTGGATCCAGCCGATTTTCGTCGGCGGCATCATCGTGCTCACGGTGATCGCCGACGTCTGGTACAAGGACATCGCCGAGGCTCGAGCGGCCCGGGCGGCGCGGCGCAGGCTGGAAGAGCGCGCCGACACGGCCGCGGCCTAGGAGGCGGGGCATGAAGACCGATTCCGCAGAATCGACCACCCTGCTCGAATGCCGGGCGATCACGAAGTCCTATTCGGGACCGCAGGTGCTCGCGGATGTGGATTTCTCGATGGAGCGGGGCGAGATCCACGCCCTCGTCGGCGAGAACGGGGCCGGGAAATCCACGCTCATCAAGATCATCACGGGCGTCACGGACAGGGATTCCGGCGAGATAATCTTCGACGGCAAGCTCGTTCCGCGCGAGCACTCGAAGAAGGCGGCCCAGGAGATGGGCATAGCGGTGATCTACCAGGAACTCAGTCTCATTCCGGGCATGACCGTCGCGCAGAACATCTACCTGACGAAGGAACCCATGGTCCGCGGGCTGCGCCTCATAAACGTCCGAAAGATGAACGAGGATGCGCAGATCCTCATCGACCGCTACGGATTTCCGCTCAAGGCCGCCGACCGGATCGACAGGCTCAGCATAGCGCAGCGGCAGACCGTCGAAATTCTCAAGGCCCTGTCGGCCAGGGCTTCGCTCATGATAATGGACGAGCCCACGAGCTCGCTCACCTCCGCCGAGGCGACGAGACTCTTCGACATCATCCGGAAACTCAAGGCCGACGGGATAAGCGTCCTGTACATTTCCCACCGCATGGAGGAAGTGTTCGACCTTTCGGACCGCGTCACCGTGCTCCGCGACGGCCGAAAAGTGGCGGTGCTCGACAAGGGCCGGATCGATCCGGCCGAGATCATCCGACTCATGATAGGCCGCACCATCACCGACAACGACGTCCGTCACCGCATGGTCAAAAAGGGAGGTGAGGCGGTCCTCGAGGTGAAATCGCTCTCTTCGCTCGGCCGCTTCCAGGATATTTCCTTCAGGCTCCACAAAGGCGAGATACTCGGCTTCGGCGGGCTCGTAGGCTCGGGCAGGACCGAGATCATGCGGGCGATCTACGGCATCGACAGGCACGACGCGGGAACCGTCACCTACCTCGGGAAGCCCTACCGCCCTTCGGTTCGGAACGCGATCGCCGGCGGCATCGGCTTCGTCCCCGAGGAACGGCGCATTCAGGGCATCCTGGCGCCGATCGCGATCACCCGCAACATCGGGATCACCAATCTGGACGTGATCTCCAGGGCGGGCATGGTGAACGGAAGACGCGAGCTCGAACTCGCGCGGCGAGGGATCGACCTCATGAACGTGAAGCCCGACCTGCCCGAAACGCCGGTCGGCAACCTCTCGGGCGGGAATCAGCAGAAGGTCGTGCTCGGCAAATGGCTCATCAGGAACCTGAAGCTCCTCATCGTCGACGAGCCGACCGTCGGCATCGATATCGGCGCCAAGGAGGAGATCTACGAAGACATCGCGCGCCTCGCCGAAGAGGGCGTATCCGTCATTCTCGTCTCTTCCGATCTGCCCGAACTGACGCGGCTCGCGGATAGGATCATCGTTCTCCGCAAAGGCAGGATCGTGAAGGAGTTCGACGAGGGCATCGTCACGGAGGAGGACGTTCTCCTGGCCTCCTCCGGGATCGCGGATGGAGGTCGCCGATGAACGCGGCCAAACTCAAGGCGGATCTGCGCCTCCCTCTCGTGCTGGTAGCGCTCATGGCGGCCTTGACGATCGTATCGCCGCGCTTTCTCACGATCAGCAATCTTTCGAACGTGCTCTGGTCGGTCTGCGTAATAAGCATACTGGCTTCGGGTGCGATCTACGCGCCCGTCACCGGCGGCATCGATCTTTCGATCGGCTCCATCGCCGCCCTGACGGGCATCGTCGTGGACATATTCATGAATCGCATGGGAGTCAACTGGCTCCTCGGCATAGCCGTCACGATTCTCCTGGGCGCCCTCATCGGTCTCTTCGACGGCGTGATCACGACCAAGTTCAAGGTCAACGCCTTCATCGTCACCATGGCCGCCAAGACCTATCTCTACGGCATAGCCATGGTGGTGTCGCACGGCGGGATGCAGTCGGTGCTCAAGCCTCCGCAGTTCATCGCGATCGGCGGCGGCCGGACCTTCGGCCTGCCCAATCCGATTTACATAATGCTGCTTTTCATAGTCGCGAGCCACATTCTGCTCACGCGCAGCGCATTCGGCCGGCGCGCCATCGCGGTAGGCGCGAACGAGGTCGCGGCCAAACTCTCGGGCGTCGATCCCGACAGGACGCGGATGGCGGCCTACACCGTCTCGGGGGCCGCGGCCGCGGTCGGGGGCATCGTGCTCGCCTCGCTCACGCAGCAGTCCTTCGCCGCCGCCGCCTCGGGCATCGAGCTCGACGTCCTGACTGCCCTGGTCGTGGGGGGCACGAGCCTCCTGGGCGGAAAGGGCTCGGTCGTCGGAGCCCTCATCGGCGCCATAATGGTGGCCTTCATCGAGAACGGGCTCAATCTGCTCGACGTGCCCGCTCCTTATCATCCGATAGCCACCGGCATCGTGATTCTGCTGGCCCTGATCCTGAACCGGGGCTTCGCACCGCGGAAACGGAGCATCGCGCGCAACAACGATGGGGCTTTTCCAAAAGTCGGACGACTTTTGAAAAAGCTACCTTGAATAACCGTTTTTGAAATCGGCTCGAGATCAGGAGGATCACGTGAATAGACCGCTGTTGCAGGTAGCTCTCGACCATACCGATCTGCCTTCCGCCCTGTCCGCCGCGCGCATTCTGGCGCCGCAGGTCGATGTGCTCGAAGCCGGCACGATTCTCTGCTTCTCCGAAGGTTCGCGCGCCGTCGCCGAGATCAGGGCCGCCCATCCCGACCACATCCTGCTCGCCGATCTCAAGGCCGCCGACGCGGGATCGGTGCTCGCGGATATGGTGTTCTCGCGCGGCGCCACCTGGATGACGGTCATCTGCAGCGCGCCGCTTCCGACCATGAAGGCCGCTCTGGACGTGGCGCGCAGGCACGACGGCGACATCCAGGTGGAACTCTACGGCGATTGGACCTTCGAGCAGGCCGAAGCCTGGATGAAGCTCGGACTCAAACAGGTCGTTTTCCACCGCGGCCGCGACGCTCAGGCGGCGGGCAAGGCCTGGGACGAAGGCGATATCGACACGATCAGGAAGCTCGCCGACAGGGGCTTCGAAGTGTCGGTCACCGGCGGACTGGAGCCCGAGGACGTCGCGAGATTCGGCGGCATCGCGGTGAAGTGTTTCATCTCCGGCCGTTCGCTCTACGCTGCGGCCGATCCGGCCGCGGCGGCCCGCGCCTTCCGCGCGGCGATAAACCGCGAGTGGCCCTGAGTGTTCCGCAAGGAGTGATGCATGGGCAAGATCGATTCGATAACGCGAGAATCCTGGATACTCGATACCTTCCCGGAATGGGGCACCTGGCTCAACGAGGAGATCGAGAACGAGGCTGTCGCGCCCGGAACTTTCGCGATGTGGTGGCTCGGCTGCACGGGCATCTGGCTCAAGACTGCCGGAGGCGCCAATCTTTCCATCGATTTCTGGGTGGGCACGGGCAAGAGGACGCGCAAGAATCCGCTCATGACGCCGAAACACCAGATGCAGCGCATGACTGGCGCCAGGAAACTCCAGCTCAATCTCCGGACCAGTCCCTTCGTCCTCGATCCCTTCGCCATAAGGACGATCGACGCGGTTCTGGCGACGCATCACCACGGCGACCATATCGACGCCAATGTCGCGGCGGCCGTGCTGAAGAATTGCGGGCCCGGAGTGAAGTTCATAGGTCCGAAGTCCTGCGTGAAGCTCTGGGTCGAGTGGGGCGTGCCCGAATCGCGCTGCGTCGTCGTGCGACCGGGCGATTCGGTGAGGGTCAAGGACGTGGAGATCGCGGTGCTCGAGTCTTTCGACCGCACCGCCCTCATAACCGCGCCGGCGGACCTGACGCTGAAGGGCCGGCCGCCCCAGGACATGAACGCCATCGCGGTCAACTATCTGCTCGAGACGAGCGGCGGAAGCCTCTACCATTCGGGCGATTCCCACTACTCGAACCATTTCGCGAAGCACGGGAACGAGCACCGGATCGACGTGGCGCTCGGTTCCTTCGGCGAGAACCCCCGGGGCGTGACCGACAAGATGACTTCGATCGATATTCTCCGCATGGCGGAATCGCTGGGCGCGAAGGTGGTCATACCCTTCCACCACGACATCTGGTCCAACTTCCAGGCCGACCCGAGGGAGATCCGCGTGCTCTGGGAGATGCGCAAAGAGCGCCTGCAGTACGGCTTCAAACCCTTCATCTGGCAGGTGGGCGGGAAGTTCGTCTATCCGACCGACAAGGACAAGATGGAGTACCACTATCCGAGGGGCTTCGACGACGTCTTCGAAGGAGAGGACGATCTGCCTTATCCGGCGTTCCTGTAGCATACCTCGGCGGCATCGCGGGGAAAGAAAACCACGGGGCCACAGAGGCACGGAGGCAAGAGGGAGAAGGGGATAGGGGAAAAGGGGGATAGGCCACGGAGGCAAGAGGGGGATGGGCCACGGAGGCACGGAGAAGAGGGAGAGTGGGGAGAGTGGGGAGAGTGGGGAGAGTGGGGAGAGTGGGGAGAGTGGGGAGAGTGGGGAGAGTGGGGAGAGTGGGGAGAGTGGGGAGAGTGGGGAGAGTCCCGCTAGGCCTATTCATGCACTCGACTGCGAGGGACGGGTTGGGGGCCTGGGCTTGTCGCGCTTTCGGTATGCGTTGCAGCGCGACAGGACCCGCTCTGCAATGCAATCGGAAAGCCTGACAGGCGGTCGCTCTAGAGCTGCCCCGCGAGGAAGGCTTCGATGGCGGCGGCGGCCCCGTCCTCGGCTAAGGTTCCCGCGACCCGCCCGGCGCGGGCGCGGAGGGCCGCCGGGGCGTCGCCCATCGCGACCCCGATGCCCGCGGAGAGGATCATCGCCTCGTCGTTTTCGGCATCGCCTATCGCGAGTACGTTTTCGAGCCCGAGGCCGAGGCGCGAAACATAGGCCTGCAGTCCGGCCGCTTTCGACACACCGGCCGCGACTATCTCGAGAAAGCCCGGCCCGCTGAAGAGGACGGTCGCCGTGCCGTCGCATAGTTCGCGGGCTCGGGCCGCAGCGTCTTCCATGAGTTTCCCCGGATCTCCGACGAACATGGCCTTGTGAAAGCCCAAGCGAGGGAAGGTATCGAAATCGACACGCCGTCCCGCGAATCCCGATCGCGCCTCGTAGACGGCGGTGCCGCTCATCGGTCGCTCGTAGACCCAGTCGTCGCCGGCGAAGCCGTGAAAGTGCAGCTCGAGCTTCCTGGACAGATCGACGAGACCTCGGGCGGTTCCCTCCGGGAGGAGATGCTCGGCGATGAGCTCGCCCCCTTCCGCGGCTCCGGCGCCGAAGTCGTAGACCGCCGCGCCGTTGTGGCAGACCATGGCGGAGGCGCCTCCCAGATCCAGGGCCCAGGGCAGGGCCGATCGGCGGGACCGGCCGCTCGCCACCACGACCAGGCGTCCGGTCGCGCGGAAGGCCGCGACCGCCGAGACGCTGCGCTCCGAAAGGCGATTGCCCGGGCCGAGCACGGTACCGTCGAGATCGAGGGCCAGCACCCGGATGTCGGGGGCGCCCCTCACGCGAGCCCTCCCAGCCGCATCCTCTCCAGCAGCCACTCCCGGGCGCACGCGCACTCGCCTATCGGATCTGCGGCGGAGTGCGTCCACATTTCGACGAGATAACAGCCGCGGTAGTTGAGGGCGGCGAGGGCCTCGAAGGCCGCGACGAAGTCTACCTTTCCCTCTCCGAAGGGAACTTCCTTGAACTTGCCCGCGAAGCCGGGTTCGGGCGGAAGGGTGTCTTTCAGGTGCACGGCCACTATGCGCCCGAAGGCCTTCGCGAGCTCGACGGGCACGGCGTCGGACCAGGCCGACAGGTTGCCGATGTCGGGATAGACCTGGAACCAGGGGCTGGGCACGGCGTGGGCGTAGGCCAGCCATTTGCTTATCGTTCCCATGAGAGGCGTGTCCATGATCTCCATGGCGAGCATGACCTGAGCCTCTTCCGCCAGGCCCACGGCCCAGTCGAGGGCTTCGGAGAATCGGCCGAGGGAATCGGCCGTCGACGGCTCGTAATAGACATCGTAGCCGGCCAGCTGAATGGTCCTGATGCCCGTGTCGACTGCCAGGTCGATCGCGGAGCGCATGATCGCGGCGGCCCGGCTGCGGATGCTCGAATCCGCGCTTCCGAAGGGAAAGCGGCGATGGGCGGACAGGCAGAGGGAGCGCACCGGCATCCCGGAGTCGGCCACCGCGCGCCGAAAGGCCGCTCGTTCCGTCCCGCTCCAGCTCAGCCGTGCGAGGCGCTCGTCGGATTCGTCTATCGACATTTCCACATAGTCGTAGCCGGCCTTCGACGCGGCCGCGAGGAGCTTTTCCCATTCGCTCTCTGCGGGAAGCGCTTTTTCATAGATGCCGAAGACAGGAGGCCTTTTATCCTTCATGATCGAATTGTATCTGGACGCCATGAAAGCTACAAGAAGAGCGGCGATTTGACCGGAGATGGGGATTCTCCTACACTTCCAGATGAGGCTCATTCAAAATGCGGACGACTTTTGACATTGTCTCGGATTGCAAAAAGTTTGGCACGGAGGCATGGAGGTGATGCGCTTAGGTTCCCGGGCCGGCATCTTCATCATCAGCTGGGTCATAACGGCGGCGGCGCTCGGTGCGGCCGGCCTCGGCTTGCAGTTGGAGCCGGGGCTGAGCGCGCACTTTGTTCTGTTCTGGAGCCTGTTGGGCGTCATCGCGCTCGCGGCCGGGGGTGCTTCCTTTCTGGCTTCGCGGGCCGCGATTCGTCCCCTCGCCCGGGCGGCCGAGGCCGTCCTGGCCTCGGCGGTCGACCAGCCGGGCGCGCAGATCCTCCAGCTCGGACGGCCGCGACATTCCGGCGACGTCGCCGCAGTCCTCGGCGCCGTCCAGGCAACCGTAACGAAGCTTGTTCGCTCGCTCCGGGAAAGCCTTCTCGAACGGACGGCCGCTCTTTCGGCGGCGACGGAGGAACTCGGACAGCGCGACGAGCTGCGCGCCCGCGAATCGCGCATGGCCCTGCGCATGCAGCGCAGGATCGTGCCGCGGCAGGAAGAGTTGCCCAGTCGAGAGGAAATTGCCTTCGGGGCGGTCTACGAGCCCTGCGAAAACACGGGCGGAGACCTCTACGACGCGGTGCGCGCCGGCAAGAACGGCTACACCTTCCTTGCCGCCGACGTTTCGGGTCGGGGCGTCACCGCCGCCCTCATCGCCGCCCTCGTCAAATCCTTCTTCCGATCGCGCGCCGCCTGGGGGGTCGACCCGGCCGAGGTCCTCTCCAACGTCAACAGGGAGCTCCTGCCCGTGCTGGGCGACACCGAGCATTTCGTGACCGTTTTCTACGCTTCGCTCGATCTCGAAACGGGCGCCTTGTCCTATGCTTCGGCCGGGCATCCGCCGGCCCTCCTTTTTCGCAGAAGACTCGGCAAGGTCGTCGAGCTCGTCGCTCAGGGTCCCGCGCTCGGCGTGATCGAATCGCCGAGATTCGTCAGGGGAGACACGCGGTTGGAGGAGGGCGACCGTCTTCTCCTCTTCACCGACGGCGTTTCGGAGGCCAGGAACACCCGCGGCGAAGGCTTCGGGCGCGATCGTCTGGCCTCGGCCTTCGCCAAGGTCGCGTCGGTTCCGACGACCGAAATGCCCAGGGCGCTCCTCGTCGAGCTGGACGAGTTCCGTTCGGGCAGCCCCCGATCCGACGATGCCGTCCTCCTGGTCTGCGAGCTCCGAGCCTTCGCCCGCCCCGAGTCGAGGGACCGTCCCCGCGTGGACGAGGAGCGCGATTGGAAGCTCCTGGCCCGCCGCGGCGCCGCTCTCGCCTCCAGCGGAAAGGTGGAAGAGGCCATCGCGGTCTATGAGCGCCTCCTCGAGCTCGAACCCGAAGACGCGACGGCCCTCAACAATCTGGGCGCCCTTTTCTGGAGAATCGGCCGCAGGAAGGAAGCGGCCGAGCGTTTCCTCGACGCCTGGCGCATCGATCCCAACGACGCGCGGATACGCCGCAACCTCGAAATGTCCCAGTCCGCGAGCTCGCGTCCGTCCGGTGCGGGCCGGACCTGAGAGCGGGCGTCCGGTCCGGAGAGCGGGACGGCTCGGCCTTTGCCATTCTCGCCGCGAGACGCTAGAATCCGAATCCGGGGGAAGCCCGATGCGCCTCGCCTCGTTCGGCCCCCGCCCGGAGGAATCAATGCAGCGTTTTCGGATCTCGATCCTGGCCTTCGCGGCGCTCTTCGCTCTAGCCGCCGCCGCGCAAGGGCAGTCCGCCGCAGGCCCGCAAACCTTCCGCGTTTCAACCGTCGCGGATTTTCTCGCGCATATCGGCTCGAATCGCACCATTCTGCTCGAGAAGGGCGATTACCTGCTCTCCTCGGGTTACGGCTATAAGAGCGCCTTCGTCGCCTGGAGCGACTACGACGACGGCAAGGAGCTCGGCATCCACGAGGCTTTCAATCTCACCATCAGGGGCATGGACGGAGCGCGTCTCGTCTCCGACTCCGCGACGGCCTACATGCTGGGCGTCTACGGCGGCTCGAACGTGAAGTTGGACAATCTCGCCTTCGCGCGTCTGCCCAAAGAAGGGACCAAAGTCTCCGGCGGAACCGTCTACGCCGAAGACATCGACGGTTTCTCGATGGATCGCTGCGAGCTGTCCGGCCCGACGACGAACGGTATCGAACTCTCGGGAGCGAAGAACGTCGACATTGCTAAGTCCAGCGTGAAAGAGGCGAATTTCAGCGCGTTGTCCGCCACCTCCTCCGACGGCATCGAAGTATCCGACTGCACGATCGCCGACAACGACGGGAATCCGCTGTTCTACCTCGAAGATTCGGATCATGTCGCTTTCGCGAACGACACCATCCGGGGCAACGAGGGCGGAAACCTGATCGAGATCTACGCGACTTCGGGTTCGGTGAATTCCATCGTCTTCTCGGCCTGCCGCTTCGAAGAGAATCAGGTCGACGATTTTTCGGGCACGAGCATCATGCCCGAGGCGAAAAACTGCAGCTATATCGACAACAGCTTCGGCGAGGACTGGGCCTCGGCTTCCGTGGCGTCGACTTTCGGGCCGGAATTGCCCAATCTCGGATGGGATGCTACAATCGAAAGCGTCTGAGGCTCTTCCCAAAGTCGCCGACCTTCAGATCGGCTCACTTGCGATCACAATCATCGAAGGAGAATCCATGGTCATCCTCACGCTGAACTGCGGCAGCTCGTCAGTCAAATACCAGGTCTACGATTGGGACAGCAGAGAGGTCCTCGCGACGGGGATCGTCGAACGCGTCACCCTCGGCGGTTCCTCGATCACGCACAAGCCGCGCGGCAAGCCCGATTACGTCCTCAGCTACGAGTGCCCGACGCACACCGTCGCCATCGAGCTCATCCTCAAGACTCTCGTCGATCCGGTGCAGGGCGTAATCGACGACATGTCGATGATCAAGGCGGTCGGCCATCGAATGGTGCACGGCGGCATGAAATTCGCGCGCTCCGTCCTCATCGACGAGGAGTTCCTCACCACCTTCGAGTCGTTGAACGATCTGGCCCCGCTCCATAACCCCGCCAACCTCATGGGCGTGGAGGCCGCTCGGTCCGTCCTCGCGGGCGTGCCGCAATGCGCCGTCATGGATACGGCCTGGCACCAGACCATGCCGGCCTGGGCGTACATTTATCCCGTTCCGAGGGAGTGGTACGAGCGCTACATGGTCCGGCGCTACGGCTTCCACGGCACGAGCTTCCTGTACAACGCCAAGCGCGCCGCGGTGCTCTTGGGCAAAGATCCTTTCCAGACCAACGTGATCACCGCGCATATCGGCAACGGCGCCTCCATCAATGCCGTCAAGGACGGCTGCTCCTACGACACCTCGATGGGCCTCACGCCGCTCGAAGGCCTCGTCATGGGCACGCGCTCCGGCGACGTCGATCCGGGCATAATCTTCCATATGATACGCAAGGCCGGCCTCTCCGCGGCCGACGTCGAGAAGAAGCTCAACAAGGAATCGGGGGTGCTCGGCATCACCGGAAAGTGGGCCGACCGCAGAGACATCGAGCAGGCGGCCGAAAAGGGCGATCCGATCGCGGTTCTCGCGCAGCAGATCGAGTCCTATCGGATCAAGAAATACATCGGCTCCTATTATGCCGCACTCGGCCGGGTCGACGCCCTCATCTTCACCGCCGGCGTCGGCGAAATGGGTCCGGTCACGCGGCGCCTCTCTACGGCCGGGCTCGAGGGTCTCGGCATCTCGATAGACGTGAAGAAGAACGATCTCGCCAAGTGCCGCAACGCCGAGCTCGACATCACGGGCCCGGGCTCCAAGGTCAAGGTCTTCGTCATCCCCACGGACGAAGAGCTCGTCATGACCGAGGATTCCTACGCTCTCATCTCGAAGACCTACGACGTCCATACGAACTATCGGTACAGCTTCCAGGACCGCGGCTATGTCAACAAGGCTCGCGCCGAGGGTCTCGTGCGCGATTTCGAGAAGAAGCCCTACCTCAAGGAGATCGTCGCGAAGATTCCCTGACGGGGAGCCCTCGCGGGAAAGCCGAGATCCATCCACCCATCGCCGCCGCGTCCGGGTCGCCATTGTCCCTGCCGGCGCTTGCGGCTATGCTTCTGCGCGGAGGCGGACATGAGAGTGCTGATCGTCAATATCAAGGTCAAGGCCGACAAGATCGCCGAGTTCCAGGATGCGACCCTCGCGAACGCGGCCGAGAGCGTAAAGGAGCCGGGCATAGCCAGCTTCGATCTGCTCCAGGACGAAAGCGATCCCACCCGCTTCGCGCTCATCGAGGTCTATCGCGACGACGCGGCGCAGGAGAAGCATAGGGCGACGCCCCACTACGCCCGCTGGAAGGAGCTCGCCGAGCCCATGATGGCGGAGCCGCGTTCCCGCGCGATGTATAGACTGCTGGACGCGGATTGATGCAGGGTTTCGAATTCGCGACCGCCTCGCGAGTGCGCTTCGGGCGCGGTGCGGTCGGCGAAGCGGGCAAGGCGGCCGCCGCCTTCGGTCGCAGAGCCGTCGTCGTCTGCGGTTCCGACCCGGCCGGGGCCGCCTTCCTGCTGGACCTGCTGCGGGTTGAGGGCGTGGAAGCCTACGCGCAGCCGGTCCGAGGCGAGCCGAGCTTCGGCGCCGTCCTCAGGGCCCTCGAGGCGGCGCGCTCCTTCCGCGCCGAGCTCGTCATCGGGATCGGAGGCGGTTCCGTGCTCGACAGCGCCAAGGCCCTGGCAGCCCTCTTCGCCAACCCCGGCGAGATTCTAGACTACGCCGAGGTGATCGGCTCGGGCCGTCCGCTCTCGGCGCCCTCCCTGCCCTGCATCGCCGTTCCGACGACCGCCGGCACCGGCTCCGAAGTGACGCGAAATGCCGTTCTCCTGTCGGAGGAGCACGCCGTCAAGGTCAGCCTCCGGTCGCCCACCATGCTCCCGCGCCTCGCTATCGTCGATCCGGAGCTGTGCCTCGGCCTGCCGCCGGATGTCACGGCGAGTACGGGCATGGACGCCATGACGCAGCTGATCGAGCCCTTCGTATCGAATCGAGCCAATCCCCTGACCGACGCCCTCTGCCGCGACGGCATCGCGCGGGCGGCCGGGGCCCTGCCGCGGGCCTTCGAGAACGGCAGGGACCTGGAAGCGCGCGAGGATATGTCCCTGGCCGCTCTTTTCGGCGGATTCGCGCTGGCCAACGCGCGTCTCGGAGCCGTGCACGGCTTCGCGGCGCCGATAGGCGGGGCTTTCCGCGCGCCGCACGGGGCGATCTGCGCCGCGATACTGCCGGCCGTGGTGGCCGTCAATCTGCGCGCGCTGCGGGCCCGCGATGCCTCCAACGCCGCCCTCGCGCGCTACGCCGAGATCGCCGCCCTCGTCACGGGGGCGAAGGATGCGGAAGCGGAGGTCGGGGCCGAGGCTCTTTCGCGGCTCGCGAGCGGGCTGGGCATCAGGGGGCTCGGAACCTGGGGCATCGGAGCAGGGGATTTCCCCCTTCTGATCGAGCGCGCGAAGGCCGCCAGTTCCATGCAGGGGAATCCGATACGTCTCGAGGACGACGAGCTCGCCGAGATTCTCGAGCTTTCGCTGTGACGCGCAGGCGAGAGAATATGCGCTTCGACTCTGGTTTCCATCTTGACGATTTTTGATTTATTAGATACGGTTAATTTAGCAAATGCGTCGACCGCCATTCCGCGTGCGGGAAGACAGTACGAGGACGCGACAGGATCCGATCCTTCGCTGGGCCTTCCGGGGTCCGCCTCCTTCCCCGGCAGGCCCTTTTATTTTGCCCTTCGCTGCGGCTATACTTTCCGACGATGTACCTGAGAGACCTGGATATCTGGTTCCGCTCGCTTTTGGCCATCGAGGGCTTCGCTCGCGCCGACGATTCTCTCAATGGAATCCAGGTAGGCAGAAAAGACGGGCAGATCGACCATGTCGCCTTCGCCGTGGACGCCTGCGCGGAGACTATCCGCCGAGCCGCCCAGGCCGGCGCCCGGCTTCTCTTCGTCCATCACGGCTTCTTCTGGGGAACGAATCTCAGAATCGAGGGCGCTCTCCTCGAGCGCATGCGGCTCCTGCTCGAAGCAGACATGGCCCTGTACGCCTGCCATCTCCCCCTTGACGCTCATCCCGAGCTCGGCAACAATGCCGTTCTTGCGCGCATGCTGGGCCTTTCGGCGATAGAGCCTTTCGGCGAGCATCGGGGCGTAAGGCTGGGCTTCTCCGGGACCCTCGAGGCGCCGATCGACTTCGCCGAGGCGGTGAAACGGGTCCTGCCCGACGGCTCGCCTCCCCGCAGCACGATACCCGGACGCGGCGGAACGATCCGTCGGGCGGCCGTGGTCTCGGGCGCAGCTCCCTTCGAGGTTCTGCAGGCTATCGAGTCCGGCATGGATCTCTACGTCACCGGCGAACCCTCCCATTCGGTGTACCACGCCGTCGTCGAGAGCGGCATAAATTTCATCGCGGCGGGGCACTACGCGACCGAGGTCTGGGGAGTCCGCGCGGTCGCCGAAAGGCTGGCCCGCGATACGGGCATACGCTGCACCTTCGTCGATCTCCCCACGGGGCTCTGAGGCTCCGTCGCAGTATCCGAATCAATCGAGGAATCGTAATGGGAACAAACCGCCCCTCGCTTCTGCCCCTGATCCTCGCCGCCGCGATCGTCCTCGTCGATCAGCTGACCAAGGCACTGGTCGTCGCGTTCGTCCAGCCCGGGGTCATAGCCTGGAAGGCCTTCGGCGATTTCTTCTGGCTCATCCACGCCAGCAATCTGGCCGGAGCTTTCAGCGTGGGCGCCGAAGCTTCCTTTCCGCTGCGCTGGCCGCTCTTCGCCGTGCGCATCGTTCTCGTCGTCGTAGTGCTGGTGATCTATTTCCGGAGCGCCTCGCTCGCCGCTCTTGCGCGTTGGGCTCTCCTGGGAATCGTGGGCGGAGGAATCGGCAACGCGATCGATCTGGCCCTCAGACCCGAGGGAGTCATAGACTTTCTCAGCTTCAAGTTCTACGGCCTGTTCGGCCTGGAACGCTGGCCCACGTTCAATGTCGCCGACGCCACGGTTGTCGTCTGCGTAATTCTCCTGGCAGCCTCGTTCATCGCTTCCGACTCCAGGAGAAAAGCATGAGCAAGGGTGGGGCGGCCGTCCTCTTCGTCGTTCTCGCCACCGTGGCGAATCTCGCGCTCACGGCGGTCCTCTTCGTCGCGACCCTCTTCGCGTACGGGCTCACGCTGGGGCGCTTCCTCCATCTCGGCGCCTTCGCCGTCTTCGGGTCCTTCGTGATAGCCATCGTCCTCACGGTCTTCATCTACAACGCCATCCTGAGACGGCTGAGGAAGCGCTACGACTTCGGAAAGCTCCTGGGCCTGAAGTGAGGCGCGGAGACGCGAAGCAGGAATAGCATCCCGACATTTGACCGTTTGGGAAAATGGGGGCATAATCGTTTCGCTACGGGCACAGCGGCGGGGTTTTCGGCTCTTTACCCGCTCCCGCTCCCGCTCGAGTCCCGTCCATAAAAGGAGTTTCCATGTCCTCATTCGAAGCAGTCTTCGAAAAGCTCGGTCTGCGTCTCCCGGAAGTGTATCTCCCCGCGGCGGGAACCGATTTGTCCAAGTGGGCTGTCGTCGCCTGCGACCAGTATTCTTCCGAGCGCGACTACTGGAAAAGAGTGGAGGCGACCGTCGCCGACGCTCCCTCCACGCTCAATATGATCTTTCCCGAAGCCTTTCTCGAGGACGCCGACAAGGCCGATCGCATCCTGAAAATCCAGGCCGCCATGCGAAACTACTTGACGCGCGGCGTCATTGCGCCCAGGAGCGAGGGTTTCGTTCTCGTCGAGCGTTTCACGCCTTACGAGCGCAAGCCGCGGGTCGGTCTCATGATCGCCGTCGATCTGGAAAAATACCAGTACGGCAAGGACTCCAAGTCCCTGATCCGCCCCACGGAGGGTACTATCCTCGAGCGGCTGCCGCCGCGCATGCTCATCAGACGCGGGGCGCCGCTCGAGCTTCCGCACGTCATGCTCCTCGTCGACGACCCCAAGCGCAGTCTCATCGAGCCGCTCTACGACGGTCGTGCGACGCTTCCCAAGCTCTACGACTTCGAGCTCATGCTCGGTTCGGGGAGAGTGCGCGGCTGGCATGTTCAAGACGCTGTCCTTCTCGATCGATTTGCCGCGGCGCTCGAAATCCTCGCCGACCCGACGGTGTACAGGACCAAGTACGGGCGGGACGATGTCCTCCTGTTCGCCGTGGGCGATGGGAACCATTCGCTCGCCACGGCCAAGGGCGTCTGGGAGGAGACGAAGAAGGAGAGGGCCGGGAAGGCGGACCTGGCGGATCACCCCGCACGTTGGGCTCTCGTGGAACTCGTCAACATCTACGACGAGGGACTTCCTTTCCATCCCATACACCGCGTGCTTTTCGGAGTGGACGAGACTCTTTTCTTCGCGGCTTTGGCCGATTATCAGGAGCATACGATCGAGAAGATGCGCGATTCGGCCTCGGCCTTCGCCAGGGCCGAGGAAAACTCCGGCGCATCGCACCGCATCGCCTTCGTCTCGTCGAAGGGTGCCGGCCTTCTCGGCTTCCCCAGGCCTCGCTCCAATCTGGCCGCGGGCACGGTGCAGGAATTCCTCGACACCTTCCTCAAGGCCAATCCCGGCGCCTGCATCGACTATATTCACGGAAGGGAGAGCTTCGAGGCGCTGGCGACGAAGCCCGGCAATCTGGGACTCTACCTTCCGCCCATCGACAAAAGCAGCTTCTTCGGCACCGTAATCCGCGACGGCGTAATGCCCCGAAAAACCTTCTCGATGGGCGAGGCGCCCGAGAAACGTTTTTATATCGAGGCTCGAAAAATCGTACGATAGCCTCGGGCGCCGAGCCGGGCGTATCGCAGGCCGCGGGACGCGGCCCCATCGGGCCGACTTGCTTCGCGGCCTCCGCAGCCATATCTTGGTAGACTGAGGATGGCAGCATGAGCAACGACGACGAGGCGCTCGATTCCGAAGACCCGATCCTGTTCCGCAGTCTGCGCCTGCGCGGACTCGAGCTCAGAAACAGGGTCGCCATGTCTCCGATGTGCCAATATTCGGCCGAAAACGGCGTGCCGCAGGACTGGCACATCGCGCACTACGGCTCCAGGGCGGCCCTCGGCCTGGGCCTGATCATAGTCGAGGCCGCCGCCGTCGAGGCGCGGGGCCGCATAACGCCCTACGATCTGGGGGTATGGAATGACGACCAGGTCGCGGTCCTCGCCCGGATCGCCGCCTTCGCCAAGGCTCGGGGAGCGGCGATAGGCATTCAACTCGCCCACGCGGGGCGGAAGGCCAGCATAGCCAGGCCCTGGGAAGGCGACGGCGCCATACCTCCGGGGCCAGGGTCTCCCGGCTGGGAAACGGTCTCCGCGAGCGCGATTCCCTACCGCGAGACCGATCCGGTGCCGCGCGAACTGGACCGCGCGGGAATAGCCCGGGTCGTCGACGCATTCGCCGCCGGCGCCCGCCGCGTCGACAGGGCGGGCTTCGATCTCGTCGAGATTCACGCCGCCCACGGCTACCTTCTCCACCAGTTCCTCTCGCCCCTCTCCAATCATCGAAGCGACGAATACGGCGGGAGCCTCCAGAATCGCGCGAGATTTCTTCTCGAAGTCTACGACGCCGTGCGCTCCGCCGTGGCCGCCGACAAGCCCGTCATCGTGCGCCTCTCGGCGACCGACTGGGCCGAGGGCGGCTGGGATCTCGAGCAATGCGTCGATCTGGCCGGGCTTCTCAGGCAGCGCGGCGCGGACCTCATTGACGTTTCCTCCGGAGGGCTCGTGCCCTGGCAGAAGGTCGCGGCGGGTCCGGGTTATCAGGTGCCGCTCGCCGCGGCCATCCGAAAAAGGGCGGGCATCCCGACCGGGGCGGTCGGTCTCATCACCGGGGCAGCCCAGGCCGAGGCCGTCCTGGCCGAGGGAGCCGCCGATCTGGTGCTTCTCGGTCGAGAGCTCCTGCGCAACCCGGGTTGGCCCTGGCAGGCCGTACGACAGCTAGGGGCTGCGGGCCTCGACGGTCGCTTCCGGACCGAGTCGGTTCCGGACGGCATTCCCCCTCAGTATCTCCGGGCCCGCTGAAGGCGCAACCTTTCCTTTGACACAGGGTCAGATAATGTAATAGTGTCTGAGCTCGATGGACCGGCGCGGGCCGCCGGAAGGGGAACCCATGGGTATGAAGAGGCTCACGAGCCTGTCGATCGGGAATCTGGTCGCCCGGATCCCGATAGTCCAGGGCGGAATGGGCGTCGGGATCTCCTTGTCGGGACTCGCCGCGGCCACCGCCAACGCGGGGGGCGTAGGGGTGATCGCCGCGGCCGGCATAGGTCTCCTCGAACCCGACGGCTTCACCGATTTCCTGGGTGCCAGCATCCGCGCCCTTAGGCGCGAGATCAGGAAGGCCCGCGAGCTCAGCCCGGGCGTCGTCGGCGTCAACATCATGGTAGCCCTCAGAAATTTCGCCGACATGGTCCACACGGCCGTCGAGGAAAAGATAGACGTGATTTTCGCGGGCGCGGGCCTCCCCCTCAACCTCCCGGAACTGGTCAAGGGCTCGCTCACCAAGATCGTTCCCATCGTTTCCTCGGGTCGGGCCGCCGCCCTCATATCGAGGCGCTGGCTCGATAAGTACGACTACCTCCCCGACGCCTTCGTCCTGGAGGGGCCCAAGGCGGGCGGGCACCTGGGCTACAAGCCCGAGCAGCTCGACGATCCCGATTACCGCCTCGAAAAGGTCCTGCCGGAAGTGATCCAGGCGGTCCGACCCTATGCCGAAGCGAAAGGCCGCCCCATCCCGGTAATCGCGGGAGGCGGTGTGTTCAGCGGCTCCGACATTCGGAAATTACTGGAGCTCGGCGCGGCGGGCGTGCAGATGGCGACGAGGTTCGTCGCCACCGACGAGTGCGATGCCGCCGGCGCTTTCAAGGAGGCCTTCCTGGCGGCGAGAGAGGGGGACCTCGAGATCATCAAGAGCCCCGTCGGCATGCCGGGCCGGGCCATCCGCAATCCCTTCCTGGACTCGGTGGAGCAGGGAGAGCGCAAGCCCTTCACCTGCCCCTACCATTGTATCGTAACCTGCGACTACGAAAAGGCGCCGTACTGCATTTCTCTCGCTCTTCTCAACGCCCAGAAGGGGCGGTTCGAGAAAGGCTTCGCCTTCGCCGGGGCCAACGCGCCGCGGGTGGAGAAAATCGTGCCGGTCCAGGAACTCGTCGACTCGCTCGTCGCCGAATACGAAGAATCCGGGGACGGCGAACAGGAAGCGAGGGGGTCGAAGGCCTGGGCGGGCCCGCCGACCGCGGCCCCTCCCGCTCCTCCGACTTATTGTACGTCCTTGACGAACTGCCCGTAGCCGTCGCTCGCCATATCCTCGAGGGGAATGAAGCGGAGGGCCGCCGAATCCATGCAGTATCTCTGGCCGGTCGGCGCGGGGCCGTCGTCGAAAAGATGGCCCAGGTGCGACTCCGCATACCTGCTGCGCACTTCCACGCGCAGCATGCCCTCGCTTCTGTCCGTCCTCAGCACGATGTTGGACAAGGCGATCGGCATGGTGAAGCTCGGCCACCCGGTTTCCGAATCGAATTTGTCTCTCGAGCTGAACAGGGGCTCGCCCGAGACGACGTCGACGTAGATCCCCGGCTTCTCGTTGTTCCAGTACTCGTTATGGAAGGGCGGCTCGGTTCCCTCGCGCTGCGTCACGTCGTACTGCTCGGCGCCCAGCGCTTTTCTCAGCTGCCCATCCGAGGGCTTCACATATCCCCCGGAGGGAGCCGATGGCGGCGCGTTGGGATCGAGGGCCCCTTCCTTGCCCCAGACCGAGGTGAAGAATTGGATCCTTCCGGAGTTGGCGTAATAGAAGTCATAGGCTGCGGGGTTTTTCTTGGTATAGTCCTGGTGGTAGTCCTCGGCCGGATAGAAGGTCGGCGCCGGCAGTATCTCGGTCGCGATCGGACGCTTGAACACCCCCGATTTCGTAAGGGCCTCCTTGGAGGCTTCGGCTTCCGCCTTTTGGGCCTGGTTCTCGTAGAAGATGATCGGCCTGTACTGCGGCCCGCGGTCCACGAAGGCCCCGCCCGGGTCCGTCGGATCCGTATGGCGCCAGTAAGTGTCCAGGAGCGCGGAGTAGCTGATGCGCGAGGGGTCGAAGAGAACCTGGACCGATTCGACATGGCCGTTTTCGGCGTAATTCTCGTAGCTGGGGTTTCTGTTCCTGCCGCCCGCGTACCCCGATACGGCGCTCACCACCCCGTATGCCTTTTCGAGCGCCGATTGCATGCTCCAAAAACAGCCCCCGGCGAGAAGGGCAGTCTGGAGCCCGACCGAACCGGGAGAAAACGAATCCGCCGCCAGCCCCAGGGGCGCCAGGGCCACGGCCGCCGATATCAGAATGGCTATCCTGTTCACGACTGCTCCTTCGACGGCTTCTCCGCCGTACTTCTTATGCCGGCGACGAAGTCGAGGTAGTTCATGCCTCAAAGCTATTGAAGAGGGAACATATAGGCAAGAATATATAGTGGAGGAGTCCCGACTATTCCTTCTTCGTTCCGGCGATCGTCGCGACCAATAGGGCGCCGTAGCGCTCGGTTTCCACGGGACCGAGACCGAAGACTGAACGCAGGTCCTCCGTGTTCGAGGGTCGGAGCGAGATCAGCTCGCGCAGGGTGCGATCGGAGAAGATGACATAGGGCGGGACCCGGGCGTCGTCGGCCAGCCTCTTCCGCAGATCGCGCAGGGCGCGTTCGAGCGGGAGGTCCGCTTCGGCTATCTCCCGCGGGGGCGAGGAGGCGCGAGCCGGCGCTCCGGCTCTGTCTTTGCCGCGGGCCGGCACGACCCCGCGAACCTGCGACTTCGCGCGAAAGGTTTCATAGGCCTTGGGCGTGAGCGAAAGCACCTGGTACTCTTCGTCGCGCGCCAGATAGCCCGACGCGACGAGCTGCCGGGAAAGATCGACCCACTGCGATTTCGTCCACTCCCTGCCTATTCCGTAGGTGGAGAGATTCGCGTGTCCGAGACCCAGCACGCGCTCGTTTTTCGAGCCGATCAGAACGTCCGCGACGTGGCCCGACCCGAATCGCTCCCCCGTCCGCTTCACGCAGGAGAGCCCAATACAGAGGGAAAGCCTATCCCAAGCAAGGTGTACCCGAAAATTATTGTTCAGAACGTTTATGGAAGAGTAAAAAAAATCATGAATGCCAACAGCACGGCTGAGAAGGGCCGGGTTTTGAGTTGAGGTTGTTTCATGCGACGCCTATTTCTATATACAAATAGAAAATATGATGATACAATTCTAAGGCTATTTGGATAACAGCTACAACTGGGAAAATGGCGCGGCGAACTATTCGTCTTTTTTTCAGGGATAATTCTGCCCGCAGATTTAATATAATGATTGTGCAAGGCGTTAGCGTAACATTAGCATCAAATGAGATTGAAGTATTGAGGAAGGGTTCGAAATGCTCAAACGCGAACCATTGATGAATCAGAAGTATTTTGACGACACAATTGCGTACATGGAAAATGCCGATAGCCGGTTCGAAGTAAAGATCAGCGATCCCGCGACTAATCCAGACCATCAAAGGAAACTCTTGTACAAGATGTTTCTTGATGAGCTCGAATTGCTCTTGACGAAGTATTCCAGCGGTTATCCGATTATCGGGATGCGCGAAGAATTCGCCAGAGTGATCGATCGCAGGGAGCGACATCAGAAGTTCATGGGCCGGTTGGGGGTGGATTTCGCCGCGATCGACGATTATGAGCAGTCGTTGTGGCTGGTTTCGCTTGCGATCCTGCTGAATACGGATGCTGCGCTGTTCAACCGAGTGCTCGCATGCATCGGAAACGAAGGCAAAGACAAATTGTTCGAGATTATCGTGGCTAAGAAGGCGCCGGGAAGGCTGGCGGGCACGGGGATGATTTTCCCGAAGCCCTTTCAGGCACTCTACGATGCGAGCACGGCAAATGAGTCTGATGCGCCGAAGGTGATAAGCGAGTTTCTCAAGGTCTGGTATCCATCAATGGGACAGCTTGGCGTGTACTGGCACGACAATCACAAAGGGCCTGAAGGTGGAGGGTTCTTTGGCTATTGGTGCCTCGAAGCCGCGGCCGTTGTGAAAGCATTTGGAATCGATGACAGCGATTTTCGGGACTTGCGGTATTACCCTAAAGATCTTGTTTACATCGCTTGAATTCGCAGCCAAGCTACGATGGGTCGAACGCGAGCGGATAGGTGTAGTGCTTCTGAAACGGTTTAGACGGATATTTTGATTAACAGCTACCACAGCAAAATAAAGCGCGACGAACCATCCACCTTGATGATTGTTTATAGTGCCGCAGACTTATGGCTTGCTTAAGAACGCTCGATCGCCGCGAGGATGTCTGCACCGTAGCGAGCGACCTTGACCTCGCCCATGCCGAATACCTCGAGGAGGGCGCCCTTGCTTTTCGGCAAACGCTCGACGAGATCATACAGGGTCTTGTCGGAGAAAATCATGTAGTTCGGAATCGCGGCCTTGGTGGCGAGGGCCTTGCGCAGGTCGCGCAGCTCACGTTCGAGGGCGGCCACTTTGGGGCCTACAGGAGAGGATTTGGCTTCCACCTTATCTCTCAGTGCAGGAGCTTCCTTGTTTATCTTTCTTGGTTTGGGAGGGACCACGGCCGCGATAGGCGACTTATCCTTGAACGCCGCGTAGGTCTTCTCGGTCAGGGAGAGGACGCCGTACTCCTCATCCTTTACGAGGTAGCCCTTGCGCAGTAGCTGCAAGCTGAGGTCGATCCACTGATTCCTGGCCCATTCCTTGCCTATGCCCCATGTCGAGAGCTCGGCGTGCCCGAGGCCAAGAACTCGCTCATTCCTCGAGCCGACGAGTACATCGATGACGTGCCCTGCCCCGTAGCGCTCGCCGGTTCGCTTTACGCAGGAGAGAAATTTGTAGGCTTGGATAGTCACGTCTTCCTCGGCACCCACGTCGGTGATTCCCGAACATACATCGCATGAGCTGCAGCCAGATAGGCCCTCGGGCTTGACATACTTTTCGCCAAAGTGGGCAAGGATCGTGGCCCTCCTACAGGAACTCGACTCGGCATAGCGGAGCATTTCGCGCAGTGAAGCCTCAGCAACGAGGGCGTTGTCTTTGGCCTCCTGATTTTCGTCACTGTTTCCCTGCGAAATGAGGGAGCGTATCTTCATGGCGTCGCCGTAAGCGAAGAGAAGGAGTGCCCGCGCGGGCAAGCCATCTCGGCCAGCACGCCCGATCTCCTGGTAATACTGCTCAAGGCTCTTGGGCAGGTCGGCGTGGGCAACGAAGCGTATATCTGGCTTGCTGATACCCATTCCAAACGCGGTTGTCGCACAGATCACGCGGATCTCGTCGCGGATAAATGCGTCCTGGTTACCCGAGCGCTCCTCGTCGGGCAGGCCAGCATGGTAGGGTAGGGCCGAGACGCCGTGGGCGGATAGGTCGGAGGCCATGGCCTCGGCACGGGCGCGAGAGAAGCAATACACTATGCCCGAGCCCTCGGGATACTCGGAGGCAAGCTCCACAAGTTGATCGATGGCCCTTTCTCGGCGGCGAACCTCAAGGAAGATGTTCGGCCTGTCGAAGCTCGCGACGACGACTTCCGCACCATCCATACCGAGCTGCTCGAGGATGTCGATTCTCACTCGTTCGGTGGCTGTGGCTGTGAGGGCGAGACAGGGGACGCGCTTTCGCCCTTCTCGGGGCTTGAGCCGCTTTCGTATTTCACCTAGTGTGCGATATTCGGGCCTGAAGTCATGCCCCCACTGCGAGATGCAGTGAGCCTCGTCTACGGCCAAGAGATCGACGGTCGCACTCTCGAATAGTTCGGAAGCACGGCCTGAGGCGAGGGTCTCTGGCGCGAGGTAAAGGAGCCGGATTTCGCCATTCGCAACAGCTTCGGCATTCTCTTGCCATTCGGCTAGCTCAAGACTCGAGTTGAGGGCCCTTGCCTCGACGCCAAGGGCCCGAAGGAAGGCAACCTGTTCGCGCATAAGGGCGATGAGAGGAGACACGACCACGACGAGCGATGGGGGGCCGAGGACGAGGGCGGGTACTTGGTAGCAGAGGGACTTGCCACCGCCCGTAGGCATTACGGCGAGCAAGTCTTCTCCGGCGAGTGCCGCACCAATAATGGCTTCCTGATTGGAACGGAAGTCGTCGTAGCCAAAGACTTCCTTGAGGACGCCGCGTATGCTCGAACTCATGGGATTGGAGTATAGCGTCCTTAAGCTCAGTCGGTCGATGAGTGTTCAATTTTAATTTGTGATGAATTAAAGGTATACCGGACCAATAATTAATAATAAATTAGGTATGTTAATTTGCTCTAAATTATGATATAATGAAGCTAGATTAATCATTTACCTTTGTATCAATACCTATGCCGAAGGCCGTCGTCGCGGCCATGACGCGGACATCGTCGTCGATGAACGCGTCCTGGTTGGCCGAGCGGATCCGGTCGGGCAGACCCGCGTGGTAGGGCAGGGCGGAAAGTCCCCCCGCGGACAGACCCCTCGCGATCTCCTCGGCCCGCGCGCGGGAAAAGCAGTACACGATGCCCGATCCCGCCGGATAGTCCGCAGCGAGAGCGAGTATCTGAGCTACGGGCCCGGTGCGCCTGCGGACGTCGAGGAATATGTTCGGCCGATCGAAGCCCGCCACGAAACGCCGGGGGGAGCGCAGGCGGAGCTGGGCCTCGATGTCGCCGCGTACGCGCTCCGTGGCGGTGGCCGTGAGGGCGAGCCATGTGGTGCCGCTCATCGCGTCGCGCAGGGAGCCGAGCGCGCGGTACTCGGGCCGGAAATCGTGGCCCCGCTCCGAAATGCAGTGGGCTTCGTCGACCGCTAGAACGGACACCGGCAGGTCGGCGAGAAGTCCCCGCCCGCGCGGAGAAGCCAGCGTCTCCGGGGCCACGTAGAGTATCGTGGCCCGGTCGTCACGTTCCGCCCAGCGGCGGACGGCGGCCGCATTGGCGCTCCACTGTTCGGGCTCGAGCGAAGAGTTGAGGACGAGGGCCTAGACTCCGAGCTCGCGGAGAAAGGCCACCTGGTCGCGCATGAGCGCTATGAGGGGCGACACCACGATGCTCAGGCCCCGTTTCGCGATGGCGGGGACCTGATAGCAGAGGGATTTTCCTCCTCCCGTCGGCATTACCGCGAGAAGGTCGAGGCCGGCGAGCGCGGTCTCGATCACCGCCTCCTGCATCGGCCTAAACTCGTCGTAGCCGAAAATGCCTTTCAGGATCTCGCGCGGGCCCATATCCATGGAGAGGCAGTATATCAGGGCCGGCGCGCTTCGTGGAGCCGCGTTTCGGCGGAAATACGGCGCGGTCTTGTCGAGAGCGGCGCTTCGCGGTACCATTATCGGCGGGAACGGCCCCCTCGAGGGCAGAAGGAGAACGCATGTTTGAATTCTTTCAAAAGGGCGGCGTCGTCATCTGGGTCATCGTCGCTCTTTCGGCGGTAGCCGTAGCGATAATCATAGAGCGACTTCTGTACTTCCGCCGCATCGCCACCGACGAGGAGAAGCTGTATACCCGCGTCAAGATGAGTCTCGAAAAGGCGCACTTCGACGAGGCGCTCGCCATCTGCGACCAGAACCTTTCGCCCTTTTCGTCGCTCCTGCGGGCCGGGATAGAGAACCGGGCCTATCCCGAGCAGACGCAGCGCGAGATGCTCAAGGAAGCCGCCGCCCAGGAAGAGCCCGAACTGGAACGCAACGTTTCCGCCCTCGGCACCATCGCCAACATCGCGCCTCTCATAGGTCTGCTCGGAACGGTCACGGGCACGATGAAGGCCCTCGGCGTTCTCGGCCGCTTCGGCGCGGTGAGCGATCCTTCCGTCATCGCCACCGGCGTCTCGGAGGCCCTCATCAACACGGTGGGCGGCATAATAGTCGCCGTCCTTTCGGTGATTTTCTACAACTACCTCGTCGGCAAGGTCAATCTCATCATGTTGAAGCTGGAGAGCCAAGTCACGAGTCTCATCGCCATGGTCAATACCGGCGGAACGGGAAGGACGAGGTCATGAAACCGGAACGCCGGCTCCGGCCCGCGACGAACGTCAACCTCGTCCCTCTCATCGACGTCCTGCTCATCCTCATCATCTTCTTCATGATCACGACGACTTTCAAGGTCGCTCCGGGCATCAGCCTCACCCTCCCCAACTCCACCACGTCCCAGAACGTGCAGTCCTCGGTAATGCGGGTCGTCGCCGTATCCGAATCCGAGATCTACGTCGATCGGGTGAGGACGAACCTCGTCGGGCTCCCCGCCCTCATAAGGCAGAGGGCGAGCTCGGGCGATCCTTCGACGCTCAAGGCCACGCTCGAGGGCGACAGGTCCGCGAGCTATCAGCTCATGATTTCGGTCCTCGACGCTCTCAGGCGGAACGGAATAGACAACGTGGGCCTGCGCACGAGGCCTACCGGAGGGGCGCCGTGACCAATGCCTGGGCCCGGACCCAGGACCGCAAGCGCACTCTGATCGCGGCCGGGACCACCGCCGCGCTCTACTGTTTGGGTTTTCTTCTGCTTCTGCTCATAGGGCTTCTGCTGCCTTCCAAGCCGAACACCGCCGAGGGCCCTCTCGTCGTCGACCTAGGCCTCCCCCCGGGTGCGACGGGTTCGATTCCCCTCGGTCTTCCCAACGCGCCCCTGCGCCCCGCCGGCCAGGTGCCGACCCCGCCGGCACCCCCGCCTGCCAGCCTCTCCAGTACCGCGCCCTCCGCTCCGCCCCTCGCGTCGGGCGCGCCCCCGACCGCGGCGCGGGGCGGCAGACAGGGCGCTTCCGCGGTCCTGGCGCCCCCCGCCGAAAAGGGAAGCACGCTCCCGACCCCGAAAGAATCCGGGGGAGGCGGCGCTGCGGTCGCGAATCCGCAGCCGCCGAGTTCGCGCGTCTTCAGCTCTACGCCGGGCAATCCCTCGCCGGGTTTGGCCATGGGCAGTCCGGGAGGCGGAGGTCCCGGCATAGCGGGGGGCACCGGTTCCGTCACTTTCCGGGGGATGGAGATGGGCAACGAGCTGGACACGACCTTCGTCGCCGCCTCGGGCACCGTCGGCCGCAATCTCTACGTGCCGATCTACCTTTATATGCCTCTCCCGGCCCAGGTCGACGACTCGATCTATCGCGCCATTCCGGCCGATTCCGGCGGCTACTACTCGGCCGCCGCGCGCAAGGAGGCGTTCAGGGCTTTCTACACGCAATCGGGTTCGGTCTGGGTGCTGAAAGGCAATGTTCCCTACGACTCGCGCGCCTTCCTGTGGCTCATGCTCCAGGATGCCGGCTACGATCCCGCGCGGGCGGACTTCAAGGTCGGGAAGAACCTTCAGCCGGTCAGGCTCGACTTCGTGGTAGCTCCGGCCGCCCCGGGAACGAGGCCCGCCCTCGTCTATCTCGATCTGGTCTCTTCCTCCGGATCGAAAGAGATCGACGACGCCGTGATCTACGGTTTCCGCCAGGCTTCGTTCTTCAACAATACGGGAACCGCGGTTTCCGGACACTTCAGCTACGACTTCGGTTCGACGAAATGATTTTTCAGGCGAGGCTCTTGCAAAATGCAGACGCATTTTGCAAGAGCTACCCCCAACCTGCGGCATTTGCGCACGCTTTCGAAGAAAGCGGAGCAAAGGCGAAGCCAATTTCAGAAATAACCGATTTCTGAAATTGGCTCAGGCTGCGACGGAAAACTACTGTTTGACCGAGCCTGTTTGCGCACGGTTTCGTTGCGAAGGAATTCTCAACTGATAAATGAGGAATTTACCACTTGAAAAGTCGGCCGGGACCAGTTGAAAAGTCCTCCGCGACAAGTGGTAAATTCCTCCGGGACCACTGGTAAATTCCTCCGCGACAGCTTCTTTCCTCCGCAAACGGCTGCGCGGGCCGGTTTCCCTCGAAATCGACCCCTCAGCGCGCTTCGCACTCCATAAAATCGATGGATAGCCACACGAAAAGCATCGCTCCTGCGTCATATTGACTGATGATCATGAGCGCAACAGCCCAAGAAAGCGAAGGCCTGGCCCGGCTCGAGGCCGCCTACCGGAAGGAACGCGGAAACCTACTGGCTTTTGCGGTTCGCATGGGGCGGAATGTCCAGGAGGCCGAGGACGTGCTCCAGGAAGTCTTCGCATCCGCTCTCTCCCGCCTGGAGCTTTTCTCGGCGCTCGGCAATCCGAGCGGTTGGCTCGTGACCGCGGTGCGCAACCGCATGCTCGACCTCTGGAGACGCGCTCGAACGAGGAGGGCGGCGGGCGAAGTGGACGTGGCCGAGGAGACGATCGACGAGATCGTCCAGGCGGTCGGGTTCGACCCGGCCGATCAGGCCGTTCGCGACGAGCTCACGGACGCGCTCGCGGAGGCCATAGGCGATCTGCCGCCCGATCAGCGTTTCGTGATCGAGTCTCAGGCACTGATGGGCATCGGATTCAGGGAATTGGCCGAGCGCACGGGGGAGTCCATCGACACGCTCATGGCGCGCAAACGTTATGCGATCGCGAAATTGTCTCGGGCGCTCAGGGATTGGATAGGTGAAGACTGAAGGCGGAATCGTCTTCCATGCGCGCTCCGAGCGGACGTGAAGCGATCCGACCGAAGGCCTCGAGGAGGTACTACATGTCTCGATTTCATGACAGACAGGGGCGCCGCAACTGGTGGCGCGGACTGAGCGGCTGGAAAAAAGCGCTCATCGTCGTCTTCGGAGCCGCCGTGATCGCAGGTCTGGCCGCGCTGTTCGGCTTCGTCTTCATGTGGCTGTGGAACGCGCTCATGCCACGGATATTCGGACTGCCGTCGATCGGATACTGGGAAGGATGGGGCCTCGTCATCCTTTCGTCGATCCTGTTCAAGGGATCGTCGCGTCGGCATTCCCTCTCCGAGGAGGGACGGAGAAAGCGCTTTCTCCGCGAACGCATGCATGCCGAGTCCTCGGAGTCGAGAGAAGGCGATATGGCGGAAGAGTCGAAGTCTTGAACTCGCAGCGATCCGCTGCGGAGGATACATCGCAGCTCTCTCTTGTTTCGCTCGCCGTGCGTTTTCAGTCTCGATGCGGCATTCTTCGCTCGCTGTCCGGCAGGTCGAGGGCGAGGGTGCCGCCCGGGTTCATGATATTGTTCGGATCGAAGTGACGTTTGAGCGCGCGGAAAAGACTCATCGCCTCGGGTCCCACGTCGCCCTCGAGCCAGGGAGCGGTCATCTTGCCTATGCCATGGTGGTGGCTCATGGTCGCGCCCTTCCGCTGGATCGCGTCGAGTATGCCGCCCTGATAGGCGAGGTACTCGTCGATCCTTTCCATCTTCGCGATGAAGATGAAGTAGAGGTTGCAACCCTGGGGATAGAAGTGGGACATGTGTGTCATGCATATCGTGTCGGGCCGCGAGTGGCAGAACCGGCGCACGCCCGCGTGCACGGTCTCGAGGTTCGACCATGCGACCGAGCATTCGAGAGTGTCGATCATGATGCCATAGTCCTGGAGATCCTCTCGCATGTAGGGGTCGCGGAAGCGTCCGTGCTCCCAGGACTTCTGCACCCAGCCCGTCGCGTACAGGGCGCCGTGGCGTCCGCAGATTCGCCTTACCATGCGCTTCAGGTGCCGCGTGAAGCCGGCCTCTCCGTCCGCGGTGCCGAGGAGGAGGCAACGTTCGCCCGGCCTGTAGCCGCGCGCCGCCATGAGAGTGTCGAGGACCGTGCCGTCGACGCCGTAGAGCTTGAGCGCGACATCGGTCTCTTCGGGATCGGAGAGACGGAAGACCGAAGGATAGCCGAACTCGCCCTGCATGATCTCTCGCGCCGCCTCCTTGGCCTCCTCCCAGCCGCGGAACACGAAGGAGAAACGCCGCGTGTTCCGCGGCATATATCGCCTGACTTTCAGGGTCGCCGAGTAGAGGATGCCGAAGCTTCCTTCGGACCCCATCATGATCTGGTCGATGTCGGGGCCGTCCGCGGCGGCGGGAACATCGCGGGTGCGCAGGTCGGCGCGCGGGCAGACGTAGTCCTGGGCCGTGACCATGTCCTCGATTTTGCCGTAGTAGGTCGAGTTCTGGCCCGCACCGCGCGTGACCACCCAGCCGCCTACGACCGAGTACTCGAAACTCTGGGGAAGGTGGCCGCAGGTGAAGGACCGGGCGGCGCCGAGAGTAGCGGGCGCGCCGCGGAGGATGCGCTCGAGTTCGGGCCCCGACATGCCCGATTCGACGGTGATGGTCTGATTTTTCTCGTCGAAGGCGAGGACGCGGTTCAGGTGAGCGCGCATGTCGAGGCTCACTCCGCCCTTCACCGCCTCGACGCCGCGGGTGACCGAGGAGCCGCCTCCGTAGACGTAGAGCGGGATCGAATTGGCGTCGCAGTAGTCGACGATTCGCCGCAGATCGTCGCGCGAGCGCGGCTGGAGGACTAGGTCGGGAATGTTTTCGACGATGCCCCCGCGGAGCCTCATGAGGTCCACCATGGTCTTGCCGTAGGCGATCCTAAGTCTGTGATAGACATCGGTGAAGCTGTCGTCGGGGCCGACCATGCCGCGCAACGCGTCGATGTGCCCGGAATCGAGCCGCGGCGGGATGTTTTCGGGAACGGTGTCCATGCCCGTATTCCGGGGCCGCTCGAACCAGGAATCGTCGAGGTGGAAGGTCCGCTTCATGAGCCGGTAGAGCTTGCGGTTGGGATGCTTGTACTCGGCGGGATCGCCCCACTTCAGAATGGATCGAAAACTGCGGCTCGGAAGTTCGCCCTCGAACCAGGCAGGATGGAATTCGTCCTTCCCCATTGCTTCACTCCTTCCCGTTCCGCGCGGCGGCGCCCGCGCGTTCGGGGTAGCCCGGAGCGGCGAGCCCGCCCATGGCTATTCGAGGTCGCGCGTCGCGACGATGTCCACGCCGAGACCGAGTAGGTCCGCGACGACGACCTCGCCGCGTTTCACGCGGCGCGCGACGGTCACGGCATCGAGGGAGCGGGCCGCCTCCAGAAGGCGCGGCTTCGGCAGTGGTGCCGAACTTTTGACGGGCAGCCGCGGCCGCTCGGGGAAGGCCGTCCTGACCGTGGTCGTGAGGCTGCGCCGCGGATCGAGCATCTCGCTTCGGCCGTAGCTCTCGCCGCGCGGGCATGCGTTGCCCTGCACCGATAGCTCCCCGGAGGCCGAAAGCGAGACCCGGAGCTCGCAGCCTCGAGGACAGAGGACGCATACGATCGTCGTCGCTTCGGCGGCCGCGCCGTCTGCCGTGTCGCACATCCCGTCACTCCTTGCGTTCCAGTTCGAGGATGATCGCCTCGGCGTCTCGGGGGATCGCATCGAGCTCGAGCTCGACGCGTTCCATCTCGGGCGGCCTCAATCCCCTGTAGACGCGGGAAAGGATCTCCTTCCCGCCGGCGAATCCGCCGCCCACCGCCATTCCCGCGAGACGCACCGACCGTTTCCAGGTCGAGTTCGCGCGGAAGTACACGACGGTCCTGCCCGAGGCTCCGATGTCGAGGAACTGCGGCACCGCATAGAGCAGGCCCGACCCCGCCTTGAGCGGGATCAGCGCGCGTTCGCTCCGACCGTTTTTCGCCCGGCGCGCCGAGGCCGATCCTGCCCGGGACCCCGACTCGGAGACGTAGTCCGCGAGATCGTTGACGTGGAGAGCGTTGCCGCAGCAGAAGATGCCTTCCTCCAGGCAGGCTCCGCTCTGGTCGACGCGCGGGCCGCGGGTCGTCGGATCGAGGCCGACGCCGAGCGTGAGCGCGATCTCGTTTTCGGGGATGAGCCCGACGGACAGAATGAGGGTATCGCAGGCGATGCTCCGTTCGGTGCCGCGCAGAGGAACGCCGCGCTGGTCCACGGAGGCCACGGTCAGCCTTTCGAGGCGGCCCCGGCCCTGCACTTCGGTGACCGTCGTCGACAGGTGGAGGGGTATGCCGAAGTCGTCGAGGCACTGGCGCAGGTTGCGCGACAGACCGGAAGGCTCGGCCCGGATTTCATAGACGCCTTCCACTTCGACGCCTTCGAGCGTGAGGCGGCGGGCCATTATGAGCCCGATGTCGCCCGAACCGAGCACGACGGCCCGCCGGCCGGGCAGGAGGCCCTGGATGTTGACCATGTACTGCGCGAGCCCGGCCGTGAGGAGTCCCGCCGGCCTGTCCCCGTGGATGAAGACTTGACGATCGGTGCGCTCGCGGCATCCGGTGGCGAGCACGAGCGAGGCGCAGTCCAGCTCGAAGGCCCCCGACCGGCTGACGCAGCGAAGCGAGAAGCCGCGCTCGGTCCCGGACCTCGACGCATCCCCGAAGCCGGGAGGCGCATGGGCGCCGTCTTCTCGCACGACCCCGACGACGAAGGCTCCCAGCCTGACGTCGATCCCGCGGCTCCTCACCTCCTCGGCCTCGCGGACCGCATACTCCGGGCCGGTGAGGACCTCGCCGAACCTCGCGAGACCGAAGCCGTCGTGGATGCACTGTTTGAGGATGCCGCCGAGCCGCTCTTCGCGCTCGATCAGACAGACCTTCGCTCCGGCGTCGGAGGCGGCCGCGGCGGCGGCCAGACCGGCCGGACCTCCCCCCAGGACGGCCACATCGAAGCTATCGCGCCGTATCATCGCGCGCCTCCCGACGTGGATCCTTGGTGCGTCCGAGGACCACGGGCGAGCCCGGGCCGCGCTTGGACACCTCGTCGAGCGCGATTCCGGCCTCGTCGGCTATGATCTCCATGACCCGCGGCGTGCAGAACCCCCCGTGGCAGCGCCCGGCTCCGGCCCTGGTTCTCCGCTTTACCGCGTCGAGAGAGAAGGCAGGGACGGCCGTGCGCAGGGCGTCGCGCACCTCGCCCTCCGACACCTCTTCGCAGCGGCATACGATGCGGCCATAGTCGGGGCGGGTCTCTATGCGGACCGCCCTCTCCTCCCAGGCCATCCGCTTCGTCCGGACGGGAGCCGTGCGTCCCGGGCGGAAGTCGGAGCGGGGGGCCACACGCGAGGTCTCTCCGAGAGTTTCGACCGCGTAGCGCGCCGCGTCGGCCGCTAGCGCCGGGGCCGAGGCCAGTCCGGGCGACTGGATGCCCGCCGCGTGCACGAGATTGCGCACATAGTCGGAGCGCTCCACGATGAAGTCCTCTTCGTAGGTGCATGGCCGGACTCCGGCGAAGTAGGTGATGACCATCGAGGGGGAGAGTCGCTTGTTGAGCTTGAGATGGCGCTCCAGCTCCCGGACCTCCGCCGATGAGGTGGAATAGTCTTCCCTGCCGGGACGCTCGGCCGCGGTGGGTCCGACGAGCACGTTGCCTTCGGGCGAGACGATGAGACCGCCGCCCTTGGTCTTCGATCGCAGCTGCAGAAGGGATGGCATGGCCAGAATGTGTCGCTGGAGGGCGCCGGCGCGGGCGTCCAGGACGAGATCGACGCCCCTGCGCTGGTGCAGGCTGAAGAAGCGGTCGTTCGCGAGACCGGCCACCTGATCGGCCCAATTCCCGGCGGCGTTCACGACGACGCCCGTGCGGAACGCGCCTCGGTCCGTTCGGACGCGCAGAATGCGGGCGTCTTCCATATCGAAACCCGTCACCCGCGTCTCGAGCGCGATCCGCACGCCGTTGGCCGCCGCGTTCTCCGCGAGCGCCACCGTGGCCTTGTAGGGCGAGAGCACGCCGGCGCTCGGCAGGAAGAAGGCGCCCTGCTGCTCGTCGGTGACATTGGGCTCCTCCGCGCGGACGCGCGCGCGGCTCCACAGCTCCCAGCCGTCCACGCCGTTTTCGGCGGCGCGCGCCGCCATCACCGGGTAGAGCGCCGACGCGGCCCGCGAATGGAACACGATGAGCGATCCCGGCCGCGCGAGCTCGAGGCCGAGCTCGGCGGCCAGAGCCCCCCACATGCGATTGCCCCTCACGTTGTACCTGGCCTTGAGGCTGCCGGGATGCGCGGCGAATCCGTCATGGATCATGCCGTCGTTGCGGCTGGAGGTGTGCACGGCCACGTCGTACTCCTTTTCGAGGAGGATGACGGAAATCCGCCACTTCGAGAGCTCCCGGGCGATCGCGCAGCCCACGATGCCTCCGCCCACGACTGCCGCGTCGAAGCTCGCGCCTTCGAGCTCCGCGGTATCCAGCGCGTTACCGTGCGGCGGTGAGATCGGACTCTCGCGCGGAATACCCTCGACCTCGAGATCGTCGACCACGCCTTTGTAGCCGAAGCGCGCGGCGTACCAGCCGAGCTCGACCTTTTCCTGATAGCTTCGCGCCGAGCCTTCCAGCACGATCGAGCCTCGCCATTCCCGCGCCTCGATTTCGCGCCCCGACGAGCCCGCGACGCGCTTGCGCAGTCCGCGCCGCAGACTTTCGAGGTTCACGGCCGCTTCCTCTCCCGCACGAGGATGCGGCGGAGATTTCTTTCGCCGAACTGGAGAATGTCGCGCATCGTGGCGGCCGATCGGGTTTCGTCCCCGGCCTCGATGGCGGCCACGAGTTCCCGGTGATAGGCGAAGACTCGAGGTATGACGGCCGGATCGGCGTAGAAGTGCTCGAGAATAGTTTTGTACACGCGCCTGAAGGAATTGAGAAGGAGGGGATAGACGTCGTTGCCGGAGGCGAGAGCGACCGCCAGATGAAAATCGTAGTCCAGCTCCGTCATTTCGACGCTCGAGGGATATCCTTCTCTGCCTTCTGCCGGTCCCGAGAGCCGCTCGCGGGCAAGCACGCGTTCGAGCTCGTCGAGCTCTTCTCGTCCGCGCCGAGCGGCGGCGAGCCGGGCAGTCTCCGTTTCGAAAAGAAGGCGCATCTCGAGAAGCCCGTCGAAGAGACTTTCCGAAAGATCGCCGTCGGAGTAGCTGAGCATCGAAAGCAGAAGCTCCGCCGATCCCGAGCGGCGCCAGTCGGCGACGAACACTCCGCGCCGCGCCTCGACACGGACCAGCCCTCGCGTTTCGAGCTCGATGAGCGCGGCGTGAACCACCGGCCGGGAGACCCCGAGGTCGGCGGCGAGATCCCGCTCGGGAGGCAGCCGCTCGCCCGCCGCGAAACGCCCCGAAAGGATGAGTTCCTCGAAACGTTCGATCGCTTCGGCCTTCCTGCCCACGGGAGGTGGGGAATTTGCCTTCTTGCGCCGCACCTTGATCCTATCTATCGCCATAATGGTATCTCCAGTGGAATTCGTGGTATTACCAGATTCAGCATTGAGTCATCTCATGGATCTGTCAAGATAAATTTCGGTCCGGAGTTTTGGAGAATCGGAATTGCCCAATTCCCATGACATGTGTCTTTGTGGGCTTGGCGTCTTCGCGTGAGCTTGGCTTTTGGATTTCATGCAGAGGCCGAAAAGAGAGCCGATAGAGAGAGCTCCACGGAAGCACAGAGTCGGCGGGCCGAAAATGTAACAGCGGCCTTCGGTCGGCGAGTTTAGGGGACCTCGAATGGCCCTTTATTCAGTATGCTTCGGCTCGGCTTGCGTCAGCGTCCGGTAGCGATCGAGATTCAAGAGCGAACACTCGGCGGAAAAGCCGGCGGGTGCGACGCCGAAGGCCTGGATGAGCCGGGCCCAGAAGTTGACCTGGGCGCAGGTACTGGCTATGACGACTACGCCGCGCTCGGGGAAGTGACGCTTGACCTCGGCGATCGTCTCGGGCTCGAAGCGTACCGGGCTCCGGCACATGCAATCCGCGTAGGCGAGGGCCGCGCGCTCCGCTGCGCTGAAGGTCGGCGCATCGGGTACGCCGGAGTCGGTCTGGAGGGCGAGAATTTCCTCGTCCGTCACTCCGCATTCACGGTATTCCAGGGAGTTGAGATCGATGCAGAAGGGGCACGAAACGCGGAAAGACGTATAGACTCGTATGAGTTTCAGAAGACGCTTGGGCACATCGGGCTCGTCGTGGGCCACCAGGGCCTCGAGAATCCCCGAACCGAGAAGGGCCTTGGGGTACCAGGCGAGGATGCGGTTCGCGACGAGCCGCTTGCCCAGCCGCCGTTCGACGAGGCCCAGAAGGATCCGCCAGAGCAGGGGAATCGGACGGGGAGCATCGATGTAGGAATCCATCACTCTTCGCCTCTGCCCGGACATCCATGGCCGCCCTCTCGACAGCCGCGGCCGTGGCCGCGCCCGACTCCGCCATGGCCACCGCATCCCGCAGGCCTTTCGGCATCGAAGTCGGGTGCCTTGTCATCGAGCTCTCCCCGCAAGAAGGCCTCCACGGTCGCCCGAACGGGACCGTTCGAGCCTCGAAGTACGGCGATTCCGTGAGAGCCCAGAACGCGAAGGGCCCCTTCGCCGATGCGTCCGGCCAGCAGGTGCGTCACGCCCTCGGCCGCGAGCGCGGGGATGAGCCCCGAGCCGCAGCCGGCTTCGTGCCCCATGTCCATGCGCCGCTCGGAGAGTATATTCCCGTCGCTCGACGCGGAAAAAATGGCGAAGCTCGAACAATGGCCGAAGTGCTCGGCGACGAAGTCCTCGTCGGTCCGCGGCACGGCGACGATGCGTGCGCGCGCGGTCCGGCTCGCTATGGCGACGGTGCCTCCCTCGATCCTGAGCGCCTTGCCGTTGAGGAGAGCGTCGGCCGTTTTTTTGCGGGCCGACTCGACGATCCTGCCGAAGGTCTGCCGCGAGACGCCCATCCTCTGGGCCGCCGCCTGCTGATAGAGCCCGTCGAGATCGGCCAGCCGAAGCGCCTCGGCCTCGTCGAAACTGAGAATGATCTCGTCTTGGGTCTCTGCCTCCGCGGGTCTGAATCCACGCGCCGCGATGGCGGAAGCGAGTATTCGTTCGACAGGCGGTCTGGGCATGTTCGCTCCTCGGCTCGCTCAGGGAAAGAAGGTCGGCACAATGCCCCGTTCTGTCAAGGACGATTTTTTGGCGCTCAATGGGAGCATTCGTCCCCGTGGCCCGCGCAGCCGGTGCCGGAGTCCGTGATGCGACCCCGTGCGAAGGCCTCGGCCGCATCACGGGCCGGACCCTCCGCTCCACGGACGACAGCGATGCCTCGCGCGCCGAGGACGCGGACCGCGCCCTCGCCCATGTTGCCGGCGACCAGATGTGTCACGCCCGCGCCGGCGAGGTCGGCGGCGATGCCCGACTTGCAGCCGCAGCCTTCGGGCGAGGGCATGACCGGCTCCTCGACGAGGGATCCGTCCTCCGACACTTTGTAGACTCGAAATTCCTTACAATGGCCGAAATGTTCGTCCACGAGGCCGCCACTGGAAGGCACGGCGATTTTCATAGTTTCTCTCCTTGCTTGAAAAGCTAGCGTTTGGCCGCGGAGTCGACCGCTCTGGCCGCGAAAGTTTCTATGGCTCGGGCGATGCGGTCGGCATCGTCCCTCATGGCGGAGGGAAGTTCCTTCCAGCGCAATGCGCGCGCGCGTACCACTTCGGGACGCCAGGCCAGGCTCGCGAGCAGGGGAATCCCCAGCCTGTCCGCCCCCGCGGCACCGCCGTCGTCGAAAAGGGAAATCTCTTTGCCGCAGGAGGGACAGATCATGGTCTTCATGTTTTCGACGAGGCCGACGAGGGGCGCCTTCAACATCTCGGCCATGCGTATCGACTTGCGGACGATCATCGATACATAGTCCTGCGGGGTCGCGACCACGACGATGCCGTCGAAGGGCAAGATCTGGAAGGCAGTCAAAACGACGTCCGAGGTGCCTGGGGGAAAGTCGACGATGAGGAAATCGAGATCCCCCCAGTCGGTGTCGGTCCAAAACTGCTCCAGGGCCTTGGCCAGGAGAGGGCCTCGCCAGATGATCGGATCGTCTTCGTTTTCGCCGAGGAGATTGATCGACAGGAGCTTGATCCCTTCCTCGTTCTCCAGGGGGATGAGGCGCCCATCGTCGGCGCCGGCTCGAAAGGAATCGAGGCCCATGAGTCGGGGCAGAGAGGGGCCGGTGATGTCCGCGTCCAGCGCGCCGACCTTGGCGCCCCTGGCGGCCAGGGCCTCCGCGATGAGCACGGCGACGGTCGATTTTCCGACGCCGCCCTTGCCGCTCGCCACGCCGATGATCCGCTTGATCCGGAGATTCCTTATCTTCTGAGGTACGAGATCCATGTCTTTCTCCGCAATTTATGGTGGTTCTTACTGCTTCGCAGTCGAATCTAAGGAAGTGAGCCAATTTCAAAACCCGGTTGGTTTTGAAATTGGCTTCGCATTTGCTCCGGTTTCTTCGAAACCGTGCGCGAATGCCGCAGTTTATGGTAGCTCTTTCAAAATGCGGACGCATTTTGAAAGAGCCTCAAGTGATTGTCGTGTCGCTGCGCGACGATCCGACAAAATGCATCCGTATTTTGAACGAGCCTCCCTTGATTTATTGTCGCCTGAATGGGATATTTCAAGCATAAGCTCACAATAGGCGATCGGCGCTCCACTGTCAAGCGGAATGCGCCAAAGAAGGAGATTCGATGCACCAGAAATTCGATCCGCGCCACATGGCCCGCCTTGATTCGCCCGAGCGGCGCAGCATGCTGCCTCCGGAGCGCGTCTTGGCCGAATTCAGCCTCGAGCGAGGCGAAACCCTGCTCGATGTCGGCGCAGGCATCGGTTTTTTTTCGTTTCCGGCGGCCGGCATCGTCGGTCCGACGGGCCGCATCATAGCGATCGACAGCTCCGCTGAAATGGAAGCGGAGCTCAGGCGAAGAGTCGCGCTTTCGGGCCTCGCAAACTTGGAAACGAAGGTCAGCGGGGAATACGACTTCGGCGTAAACGACGAAGCCGCCGATCTCGCCCTTCTGTGTACCGTGCTCCACGAGGTCGCGGAGCCCGTGCGCCTTTTGCGCGAAACCTTCCGCTCCCTCAAGGCTGGGGGGAGAATCGGCATCGCCGAATGGCTTCCTTCCCACGTCGGCCATGGTCCGCATCCCGGGGCCCGCTTGGAACCCTCCGCTACCGGCGCCCTCGTAAAGGAGGCGGGCTTCCATGTCGCCTGGTCCCGCGAGCTCAACGAGGCCGTCTACCTGCTCTACGCCACGAAGTGATCGCCGGCGGCCCGGATCATGATGCCGCGGGCATGTCGTTTCGAGTAACGCAATTTTGTTGCATTCTTTCGACGGCCATGGTATAAGGCGAGCATGATCGACGATCCGGAACCACAGGTCCTGCTGGAAGCTGCGGGCCTGCGCCCCACCGAGGTCCGGCAGCGTGTCCTGTCCGCGCTGCTGACCGCAGGTCGTTCTCTTTCGCATCGCGAGCTTGCCGAGCTTCTCGGGGGACTCGACCGCGTGACCATTTTTCGCTCCCTCAAACTCCTGAAGAGGTCCGCCCTGGTGCACGGGGTGCAGGGCATCGACGGCACGCTGCGCTATATCGTCAACCCTGCGGAGCGAAAGGGCTGTCCCGGCGGGCATCCCCATTTCCTCTGTCTGGAGTGCGGCGAGATGACCTGTCTCCTTGACCAGGAGCTGCAGCGCGTGCGCGTGTCGGAGGGAGCGGAGATTCGCGGTAAACAGCTGCTCGTCTATGGGATTTGCCCATCCTGCGCTCGCGCGAAGCGCGCACATGCCGCCCGAAAGTCCCATGCGGTCGAAGAGAAGACACCTTCGAAACGCCGAAAGCTTTGAAAGGCGCCCGGGCTTCGCCATGAGTTCGGGATATAGGGGGAAGAAGGCTCTTTCAGAATGCGGATGCATTTTGTCGGATCGTCGCGCAGCGACACGACAATCACTTGAGGCTCTTTCAAAATGCGGACGCATTTTGAAAGAGCTACCATAAACTGCGGCATTTGCGCACGGTTTCGAAGAAACCGGAGCAAATGCGAAGCCAATTTCAAAACCAACCGGGTTTTGAAATTGGCTCACTTCCTTAGATTCGACTGCGAAGCAGTAAGAACTGCCATAAATTGCGCTCCTGGAGGTGTTCCCGTGAAGAAGTGGATTTTCGTAGTGCTGACGCTCGTCGCAGGCATCGCGCTTGCGGGAGCACAGGAGACGGTAAGCGTGGCGGCCGCCGCGAATGTCAGCTCGGTAGCGCCCTCCCTGAGCGCCGCCTTCGCCGGGAAGTACCCCGCCTATCGGCTCGAGTTCAACTTCGGAGCCTCCGGAACGCTGGTCACCCAGATCCTCAACGGTGCGCCCTTCGAGGTCTTTCTTGCCGCGGACACGTCCTTTGCCCAGAAACTCGTCGATGCGGGAGAAACCGAGGGACCCGTCAGGATCTACGCGGTCGGCACCTTGATCCTTCTCACGACGAAGGATCTCGATCTCTCCAAGGGGCTTGCGATCCTGACCGATCCCTCGGTCGCCCAATTCGCCAACTGCAATCCCGAGACGGCGCCTTACGGCCGGGCGGCACAGGAAGCTCTCGTCAAGGCCGGACTATACGAACGCGTGAAATCCAAGATAGTCATGGCGCAGGACGTCACGCAGGCCCTTCAATTCACCCTCACCGGCGCGGACGCGGGATTCGTGAACAAGTCGGCGCTCTATTCCAAGGCTCTGAAACCCTATGACGTCGAAGGAAAGTACTGGTTCGCCGTCGACCCGTCGCTCTATGCGCCCATCCGACAGGGCTTCGTGGTCATGAAGACTGCAGCGGCCTCTCCCGCGGTCGCCGCCTTCGTCGCCTTCCTCTCTTCTCCCGAAGCGAAGGCGGCATTCGCTTCCTACGGCTATGGGACTCCGTGAATCTCGATTTCCTGCCTTTCTGGGTCTCGCTTCACCTCGGGCTGTGGGTTACGACCCTGCTTCTCGTCATCTGCTTTCCCCTCGCCTGGATATTCGCACGCTCGACAGGCCGATGGGTGCCCTGGGTCGAGTCGACGGCCGCGCTGCCCCTCGTGCTCTCTCCGACCGTACTCGGTTTCTATCTCCTCATTCTGCTGTCGCCGAGGGGGGCGGTCGGACGATTCTTCTTGTCGACGTTCCACGTCCGACTGGCCTTTTCCTTCGCCGGCATAGTCGTCGCGGGCTGCGTCGCTTCCCTGCCCTTCATGCTTTCGGCGCTCAGGACCGGTATCCTATCGGTGCCGACACAGCTTCTCGATGCCTCGTACACGCTCGGAAAGGGCAGGGTCGAGACCATGGTTCGCGTCGTCATTCCGAATATGCGATCCGGCATCGTGGCGGGCATCGTCAATACCTTCGCCCACACGATAGGCGGATTCGGCGTCATCCTGATGGTCGGCGGCAGCCTGCCCGGCGTGACCAAAGTCGTGTCGATCGCCGTCTATGAGCGCGTCGAGAGCCTCGACTTCGGCAACGCTCATCTCTATTCCGCGATACTGGTGGTCATCAGCTATGTCGGCGTGCTCCTCTTGAACCGACTCCAGCGCCGGGAGGCGAGGCGTTAGGCGTGCTGTATTTCGACATCAAGAAGCGACTCAAAGCCGGCACCCAAGTCTTTCGCCTGGACGCCGCCTTCTGCCTCGAGGAGGGAAGCTTTCTCGGGATCCGCGGCGCATCGGGCAGCGGGAAGACGACACTTCTGCGCTGTCTCGCCGGACTCTGCCGCCCCGACTCGGGCGGCATCCGCATGGGGGACGACCTCTGGTATAGCTCGCGCCCGGCGGTTTTTCTGCAGCCCCAGCGCCGTTCGGTCGGCCTCGTGTTCCAGGACTACGCTCTCTTCCCGAATATGACGGTCTACGGCAATGTGTTCTATGCGACGGGCGACCGGCAGCGGACGATGGAACTGCTCGAACTCACGAGATTGACCAAGCTCGAGCGCCATTTTCCGCACGAGCTTTCCGGGGGACAGAAGCAGCGCACGGCCCTTGCGCGGGCCCTCGGGAGAAGACCCAGGCTCCTGCTCCTCGACGAACCGCTCTCCGCCCTCGACGAAAGCCTCCGCTACTCGCTCGGCGACGAGCTCTGCAGGATTCAGCGCGAGACGGGCGTGACGGCCGTCCTCGTCAGCCACTCGCGCGAGGAGATCTCGCGGCTTTGCACGGAAGTGCTCGAGCTCGCCGATGGCCGAATCCTCGGAGCCGGCGCGGAGGACCGCTTCGATTAGCGAAGAAGCGTCGGCGTCGTCTGCACTCAATCGTCTCCCCGAACCGCACGCGTGACATATGTGCGCGGCGATGATCGCGCGAGGAGGACGGTGTGAACTCACTCAACAGCATTCTACTCGAGGGGAATTTGGTCCGTGATCCCGAGAGCAAGACTCTCGCCACGGGAACCAAGGTTTGCGACTTCACCGTCGCTTCGGACCGCTTCTACAAGCAGAACGAGGAGATGGAGAAGGAGGTATCTTACTTCGACATCGAAGCCTGGGCGCGGCTTGGGCAGGCCTGCTCGGAAAATCTCAAGAAAGGCAGGGGCGTACGAGTCGTAGGAAGGCTCAAACAGGATCGCTGGGTCGATCCCGAAGGGAAGCCTCGGTCCAAGGTGAAGATAGTCGCCGAGCACGTGGAGTTCAAGCCGCAAAAGGCTCCGGCCCAGGCCGATGGTCAAAAGGGCGAGCCCCAGGAGATCCAGGCCGTATTCTAGGCTCGATCGACCGGCCTGCAGCCGTGTAGGCGGTTAAGGCTCGCACGAAGTGCGGAAGCATTTCGCGCGAGCCTTTTCATTTGAAAGCCGATCGGCCTTGGAGTCGCTTCATGAGCTAGCCCGAGCCGCGGCTCAAGGTTCCGAATTCCGACAGCGCGGACCTCAGCGAGACCACGTCGAAGCGGGCCATTGCCGCCCGCGCGGCGTCGGCGAAGGCGGAGACCGCGGGAAGCGCCGCCTTTTCGGCCGCTGCATCGAGGGCGGACACCCAGTCGGAAACCGAGGCCATCGCGAGCGCGCCCGAACCGAGCGAGGCGGCCCTCTCCGCGAGTCGCAGAACCTCGGCTATATCCGCTTCGCCGGCTCTTTCGCCTCCGCTCGCGCACAGGGATTCGGCGGCGCTCCGGGCCATGCTCCCCAAGTCCGGCATCGCGGCGCTTCGACCGGCGTCGGAGTCGGAGAACCGGGACGATTCGATCCCCAGGGCTATGCGGACGTCGGCGAGTCTGAGCGTGAATCGGCTGCCCTTGCCGTACTCGCTTTCGACCGACAGGGTTCCTCCCATCGCGGCGGCGAGGCGCTTCGTTATGGCGAGGCCGAGGCCCGTGCCTCCATAGGCGCGCCCGACGGATGTAGATTGCTGCACGAAGGCATCGAACACCCGGCTCAGGCTTTCGGGTTGTATGCCGATGCCCGTGTCTTCCACCTCGAACAGCAGAACGAGGGACCCCTTCCCTCCCGCGGCGTTTCCACCCACTCCCGCCCCGCCCGCCGACACGGCGGGAGGCACGTTCTCGCTCTTCGCCGAGAGCCTGACGCTCCCTGCCGACGTGAACTTCACCGCGTTGCCCACCAGATTGAGAAGGGATTGCCTGATGCGAGCCTCGTCCAGCCAGAGGTGGGTCGGAAGTTCCCCGGATACGATCGAGAAATAGTCGAGTCCCTTGGCCCTGGCCGCCGGGGAGAATATGCGATCGATGTCGCGAACCACCGAGCGCAGCGAGACCGGCTGGGTCTCGATACCCATGCGTCCGGCCTCGAGTTTGGATAGGTCCAGAATATCGTTCACCAGGGTGAGGAGGCTCCGTCCGGCGGTACGGACCGCTCGCAGATACTCTCTCTGCTGCGGGTCCGCATCGGGTCGGTCCAGAAGTTCGGAAAATCCGATGATGGCATTGAGCGGCGTGCGGATCTCGTGGCTGACGTTCGCGAGAAATTCACCGCGGGCCCTGAATGCCGCCTCGGCGGCCTCTTTCGAAGCCTGAAGCTCTTCGGTCCGACGGCGGACTCTCTCTTCCAGTTCTTCGTTGAAGCGCTTGATCCGCTCGGTCTCGAATCGTTCCTCCGTGATATCGAGCATTACGCCGAGCAAAGCGACGATCTTCCCCTCCGCGCCTCGCACGGGCAGCTTGGTTATCCGCGTCCAGCGAGGATTCCCCTCGACATGGTTCTGCTCCTCGGTCACGCGGGTCTCGCCCGATTCGATGACGGCGTCATCTTCCGCGGCGTGGCGTCCCGCGACCTCGGGCGGATACAGCTCCTCTTCGGTCCTTCCGAGCACTCCCGCCGGGGTCAGGCCGAAATCCGCGGCAAAGCTCGAGTTGCAGGAGAGGTAGAGGCCGTCTCGCGACTTGAGGAAGACCTTCTGGGGAAGAAGCTCGATGAGGCTCCGGTAGCGGATCTCGCTCTCCGCCAGGGCTGCGCGTTCCATGGAGGACGAGCCGTCGGGCCGGCGGGCCCCGGGATCGGCGCCGTCCCCCGATGATTCTTCCTTCGCGCGGCTCATGCCTCGTCGTTCCGCGTCAGAGAGGCGGCCCCTTCGGCGACGACCCGATCCCGTCCCGCGCGCTTGCCTTCGTACAGGGCCTCGTCGGAGCGTCTCATGAGAGCCTCGATGTCGTCGCGGCGCGGGTCGAACGCGGCCAGGCCTATCGTCGCCGTCACCCCTACCTCGTCTACATGATTCGCTTCGGGCAAGGCCACGCGGAGCCGGCGAAGTTCTACGAGGAGGCGATCGGCCAACACTGTGGCACCGGCGATGTCGGTCTCCGGCAGGACGATGGCGAACTCTTCGCCTCCCCAGCGACCGGCCAGGTCCTGGGCCCGGAGCGAGGAGCGAAGGAGCGTGGCGAAGGCACCCAGGACGATATCGCCGGATGCGTGGCCGAAGCGGTCGTTCACCTGCTTGAAATAGTCTATATCGAGGATCCCGAGGCAAAAGCTCTTTCCCGATCGCCGGGATCTGTCCACCTCGCAACCGATGCGGTCGAGAGTGTAGCGGCGATTGGGAAGCTGCGTGAGAGGGTCGGTGGTCGCCAGTTCCTCGAGCCGCCCCATCGCCGCGACCAGCTTGTCGTTCATGGCGGCCACCTGGCGCGCGTACTCTTCCATGCGGCGCTTCGCCAGGCCGAGCTCGACCTGGGCGGAAACGCGGGCCAGAAGCTCGCGATGATCGAAGGGTTTGGCAACGTAGTCGGCCGCTCCCGCCTCGAAGCCTCGGGCGGTCTCTTCGCCTCCGACGAGGGCGGTCAGGAATATCACCGGTATGTCGCGCGTCCGGGGATTGCCTTTCAGGACGGTGAGGACTTCGTAGCCGTCCATGCCGGGCATCATTATGTCGAGCAGAATCAGATCGGGCGGAGTTTTCGTGGCATAGTCTATCGCCGCCGGACCGTCGAACGCAAAAGCCGCGGCGAATCCCTCCTGCTCGAGCACCGCACCGACTACCTGCAGATTGCTCGCATTGTCATCTACGACGAGGATCGTCGGAGCCGTTAGTGTATCCATGTTAGACTAAACGCTAACGCTCATCGGCAGGTTCATCAAGCGGAATATGCATTGTAGGGCAGACGGCGGCGGATATCGGGGCCGGCACGCTCGAAACTCGCCCTCGACTGCCGGAGCGCGGCGAAACTCGCCGGCTGCGAACCCAAGCGGCCTTCGAAAAGCCTGGAGTTCAGCTCTCCGCGGCGCCTTCCGCCGCGGAGAGCTTGGCTACCGCGGCTTTCGCGGCGGCGCCTTCGGCCGCCACGTCGAGGGCCTTCTGCGCTTCGGCCGCGGCGCGAGTCAGGGCTTCGAGGAAGCGCTCGCGTGTCGCGGGGTCGCGCATGCGGGCGGTGGGTCCGGAAACCGAAATGGCGCCGGCGAAGTCCGAGCCGGGAAGGCGAAGCGGCTTGGCCATGCAGGTGAGCCCCGTTTCATATTCTTCGCGATCGAGACCATAGCCGTTCTCTCTCGCCTTGGCCGCTTCCTTAAGAATGTCTTCGGGATCCGTGAGGGTTTTTTCATTTATTTTGGGGAGGGGACCTTCGCCGAGAAGAGCTCTGGCCCGCTCCGGCGGCAAAAGGGACAAAATTGCCTTGCCGACACCCGTACAATAGAGGGGCAGTCTGTCGCCCGGCATCGAACGCATGCGCAGACTGCGGTCGGCTTCCGCGCGGTCGAGGTAGACGGCGCTTCCTCCGGACAGACATGCCAGATTGGCCGTCTCGCCGGTCTCGCGGGCCAGCTGCTCGAGAAACGGCCGGACTCGCTCCACGACGAGCGAACGAACGGGCACGCGTGCGCCGAGTTCGAAGAGGGCAAGACCGAGTGACCATCCGCCTCCCCTGCGTTCCACCACTCCCCGCGATTCCAGGACGGAAAGATAGCGAAGCGCCGTGGCCTTGTTCATCCCGGTATCGCGCGAAAGCCGTGCCAGGCTGATTTCTCCGCCCGTGCGCGCGAGATAGAAGAGAAGATCCAAGGCCTTGCCCGCCGACTCGCTCATGTTCTCTCCGCCATGTTCGCTGGTTTTGCAATTCAAAACCACATTTTGCATCCCAAACTAAATTAGAGTATCATCGACCGATTACGGCGTCAAGAGAAAGGAAGGCGGCCGCCTGAAGACGATGTATCCTTTGCCGTCGCTCTGCTACAATGGTAGTTTATGGAAGCCGAACCGTTTCGCAGCATCCTCGGCCGAGCCTTCGGGGCCGCCGAGCTTCCTGTCCACGGATTCGTCGACCTTCCCTCGCTGCGCGAAGCGACGTCGAAGCTTTCGGAGGAGACTAGAGCCAGGTATGGGCTGGTCGAGGCCCAAGGAGCCGTCGTAGCTGCGCTACCCTATGGCGAGGGCCCGGCTAGGGAGCCCGAATGGGCATGTCCGTACCCCGGCCCCCGAGCAGAATTGGCTCGTTTTGCGCGGGCGAATTGGTACGGGGAACTCGTCTTGCGGCTCAAGAAAGCTTCCGCATTCGCGCGCGCCGGCCTGGAGGCAGCCGGCTTCGAAAGCGGAGCCGCGGAAGCCTGGCGGTGCCTCGCCAACTCGGGCTTGCCCGAAAAACCGTTGGCGGTGAGCGCGGGTCTCGGTCGGATCGGACGTCACGGCCTGGTGATCGTCGACCCGGCCGGACCTGCCTGCGTCCTGGGCGTTCTTCTCTTACCGCTCGATCCCGCGGTGGCGGCGAATCCACCGGAGGCGCGGAAGGTCGCTCCCGGCGCGCACCGAGCGACCGAGGCAGACTGCGGAAGCTGCCGCGCCTGCGTCGATGCCTGTCCGACCGGCGCGCTTGGTGCGGAGGGGGGCTTCGACCGTCGGCGGTGTCTGCAACATTGGTCGATCGCCACGGAAGGCTTGCCGCCTTTTATCGAGGATGCCTGGGGCGAGCGCCTGTACGGATGCGATCACTGCCTCGAAGCCTGTCCGTATTTCAAACTCGATTCCGGGGCCCACACGGAGCTCGGCCGCCTGGGTCCGGGCCTGCCCGTGTCATGGCTCGTATCGGCTTCGGATTCGGAAATACGCGCGCGCCTGCGCGGCAGCGCCCTCGGGCTCCGCTGGATCCCGCCTGCCGCCCTTCGGCGGAACGCCATGCTGGCGAGCCGGCGCCTCATTTGACGCTCTCGGGCGCAAAGCGTACAATTGGCTCATAGGAGGCTCTCATGGAGACTTCGAACGTGAATCAATATCTCACCTTCACCCTGGACAACGAGCAGTATGCCATCGGGGTCGGCAAGGTCCGCGAGGTACTCGAACATACCAAGATCACGAGGCTGCCCAGAACGGCCGAGTTCATGAAGGGGATCATCAATCTGAGGGGTGCAGGCGTGCCGGTCATCGACTTGCGGCTCAAGTTCGGCTTGCCCGAGACGCCCATTACCAAGGATACGAGCATCATCGTCATGGAAGTCGAGAGCCAGGACGGCAGCGTCGTCGTCGGCGCACTGGCCGACGCGGTCCACGAGGTCGTGGAGATAGACGAGCCGACCATCGAGAAGGCCCCGCGTTTCGGCACGCGCCTCGCGGCGGAGTTCATACGAGGCGTGGGCAAGCGCGACGATGGTTTCGTCATCATTCTCGATATCGATCGCATTTTCAACGCCGAGGAGATGACCGTTCTCACGGCCGACCGGGAAAGCGTCACCGCAGCGGCCTCGACTTAGCCGGTCCTTCGCCGTCGGCCGGCTTACCAAGCGTCGAGCCGGCGCACTATCATGCCCGAGTGATCGACCTACACGAACTCGTCAACAAGACGGTACCTCTCAAGTTCTGCGGCGCCGAACTCAGACTCGAGCTTTCACATGCGCTTTTTTCCTCCTTCGACATCGATGTGGGGACGAGACTCCTTCTGAAGACCGTGGCTCGCGATCCGGTCTTGGCCAAGGCGCGCAGGGTGCTCGATGCGGGCTGCGGCGTCGGCGTCATCGGGCTCGCCCTCGCGAAGGCCTTCCCGGGAGCCGAGGTCGTGCTTCGCGACCGGGACAGTCTGGCTGCGGCTTTCGCGGAACGAAACCGTCTCAAGAACAAGCTTCGCGATGCCGTGGAATGGATCGATCCTGCCACGGGGGAGCGCCGTGAAGCGAGGTCGGCCCCCGAGGTCGGCCTCGGCCTTCTCGCCGACGGACGCGAAGGGGGGCCCTTCGACTACGTGCTGTCGAACCTGCCCGCCAAGGCCGGCGCCCCCGTGCTCGAAGCCTTCTTCGCCCGGGCGGGAAGTCTCTCTTCCTCCCGGTCCCTGCTGTCGGCCGGCGGGCGGCTCGCCGTCGTCATCGTACACACTCTGGCCGAGGCCGCCGCCCTCTGGATCGAAAAGGCGGGCCTCAGGATTCTGGAAACGGGCCGCGGATCGATGCACAGGGTCTTCATTCTCGAACGCAGCTCTTCCGGGGCGGAGGCTCCGAGCATGCCCCGGGTCGAGTCTCCGCCCTTTTCGGGGGGTCGCGGCCCCTATTTGGATCTGGAAGGGCTCGACCTTTCGGTCTATGTCCGCAGGGAGGGACGCTTCAAACTCGGGCTCGCGACCTATCCGGCGCGCGGCTTTTGGGGTTTGCCGGAGTTCGATACGCCGAGCTTCGGAAATGTCGTCGCCGCCGATCTGGCCGAACGAACCCTCGCCGACGGCCGCGTGCGCGAGGCCCTGCTCGTCAATCCCGGAGTGGGTCATCTCGCACTCTGGGTCGCCAAGCGTCTCGGAGCTCTCGCGATCACGGGTGCCGCACGAGATTTGCTTTCCCTCGGGGCGACGGGCGCGAACCTGGCCTCCGCGGGCTTCTCCTCGGACCCGGCATCCGGCGGATTCGTCTATCGCGCCGCCGATTCGCTCAGACTCGACGAATTGCCCGAGGACTCGCAAGACGCGCTCTTCGAAGCGCCCGATATAGTGCCCGGATTCGACTGGGCCGCTCTCTCCTGGGAGCGCGCCGGACGCCTGGTCAGAGCCGGCGGCAGGTATATGGCCATCTGTCCGCCCACTGAGATTGCTCGTCTTGAAAAGCGCCGCGTCTCCGGTTGGCGCCTTCTCGGCGAACGGCGCAAGCGCGGCTTCGCCGCCATGGCCTGGCAGCGGACCTGAGCTACAGGGGGGCGATCGTTTCAACGCGGACTTGAAAAGAGTTTCGTCACAGCGACACGGCGGCAAGAGGGAGGAGGGCCGGGAGGTGAAGAAAGGCGCGAAGGAGCAAAGGCAAGAGAGAAGATAATAACCAATATTCGCATGGCTTCCTTAATCCCCCCAAATCCTCTCTCACATTTCTCTTTGCCTCCGTGCCTCTGTGGTTATTCTTTTCATGATTTCCGCCGACATTCTCCCCAGTCGAAACCGGGACGTTTTCACAATTGAAACGGTATGTCGGCGAGCGGAACGGCCTTTCCTTGCCAAATTCGAGTTTCGGGTGTACACCGGAATGGAGTCCGGTCTCGCCGCTCGAACCGGGAGAGAAGGACCTCCCATGGCCCTGCGACCCCGATCGAAAGTACATCGTCCACTTCCCTGAAACCAGAGAAATCTGGTCCTACGGCTCCGGTTACGGCGGCAACGCCCTTCTCGGGAAAAAGTGTTTCGCACTCCGCATAGCCAGCGCTATCGCCCGCGACGAGTCCTGGCTAGCCGAACACATGCTCATCCTGGGCCTTACCGATCCCCGAGGCGCAAAGCGCTATGTCGCCGCGGCCTTCCCTTCGGCCTGCGGCAAGACGAACCTCGCCATGCTCGTTCCCGCCATTCCCGGCCGGGCGGTCGAGACGGTCGGGGACGATATAGCCTGGATGCGCTTCGGCCGGGACGGCCGTCTCTATGCGATAAACCCCGAAGCAGGTTTTTTCGGCGTGGCTCCCGGCACCAGTCAGGCTTCGAACCCGAACGCCATGATGAGCCTGACCTCGAACGCTATCTTCACCAATTGTGCGCTCACCCCCGACGGGGATGTCTGGTGGGAGGGGATCGGCTACCCCGCGCCCAAAGGCACGGTGGACTGGCAGGGGAAGCCCTACGAACCGGGCTCCGGCCGGCCCGCCGCGCACCCCAACGCCCGCTTTACCTGTCCTGCGCGGCAGTGTCCGGTCATCGACCCCGCCTGGGAGTCGCCCGGAGGGGTTCCGATATCGGCCATTCTGTTCGGCGGAAGGCGCCCCAGCACGGTGCCGTTGGTGCACGAGACGAGGTCTTGGGCGCACGGCGTTCTCATGGGATCCATCGTCGCCAGCGAGACCACCGCCGCGGCCGCCGGAGAGCCGGGCCGCCTTCGAAGGGACCCCTTCGCCATGCTGCCTTTCTGCGGCAACAACATGGGCGACTATTTCGGACACTGGCTGAAGATGGGCAAGCATGCGGGAAGCGGGGAGGGAGGGGCGACCGACAACGCGATAGGCGCCATTCCCGCTCCCGGGGCCCTCGACCTGTCGGGCCTCGACCTGGACGAGGACGCGTTGCGCGAACTGTTTCGCGTCGACCCTGAGGAATGGCGAGTCGACATCGAGGATGCGCGGCGGTATTTCGCCAAGTTCGGAGATCGGCTGCCGCCCGAACTGTCGCGCCAGCTGGACGAGCTCGCCGCTCGTCTGGTCTGAGGGGCGGTCGTCGCGGAGCGTCGTCGTCGCGGAGCCTTCGCCTTCCGAGGATTCGGCAGGAATTTGCATTGACGCCGGGGACTCGTTATCATTGAATCATGAACAAGTCAGAGTCGGCCATCCTCGAGGCGAAGACGCCCGAGGAATACATCGACAGGTCCCTGAAGGCAAAGCTCAGCCCGGCGGCCAAGGCGCGGCTCGCCCGGACGTGGATGGAATCGACGGGTTATTCGAAAGAGGACATACTGCGCGCCCGCAATCGGCATCCCTACTGGAAGCAGAAGAAAATGGAGGGTTCCGCCGAGCGAACCCGGCGCAGGCTGGCGGCACACGACTATTCCGGCGGCTCGTCGGTGGATTGGAATCGCCGGCTCGTGACCGAGTTTCTGAGCCTCAACGCCAGAGATTCTTCGGGCCATTACGAGCTGAAGGACTGGCAGCTCGCCGAGCGCTTCGGCGCCACGATACCCTCCATTCAGTACATGAGGCGAAAGCTCCGCAAAGTGCGAGACATTCTCGGGACGCGAGTCTCGTCCGAGAAGGTGGTGGACTATCTCCTGCGGGCCGAATCCGTGCTCTCCCGCGGCAAGGGAGCCGTCGAGGAACTTCAAAAGAGCGAACGCTCCAAGAGCAACGCGACCACGACGAAATCTCCGACGAAAGGCGCCGCCCTGAAGTCGGGCGCCGCGGCGAAGCATGCGGCCGCGCCTGTCGCGAGAAAGGCGGTCGCGAGAAAGGCGGTCGCGAAGAGCGCCGGCGCGAAGAATCGAGCCGCGAAAAGCCTCGGCGTGAAGAGCAGAGGCTCGAGAGCCGCCGCGACGGTCGGTGCGGTGAAGAATGCCGCCGCAAAGAATGCATCGGCAAACAAGTCCGGTGCGAGGAGCGCCATCGCGGGCAAAGGCGGTCCGACGGCGAAACGCGCCCCGGCTTCGGTCGGGAGGATCGCCGCCCGGGGGGTCGCTTCGAGGGCGACGAAAAGACAGGGATAGGACGTGCAGGCGACGCCCGAACTCCCGCCGCGGGGAGGGAGCTCGGCGCTCGCAGACAGGGTTCGGATCGGCGCACTCAGAGCTGACCGGCGGGGGCTTCCGAGAAGGGATTCGCCCGCGCCAGCACCTCCCGCAGCACGGCATTACCGGGCGATGTCAAGGAAGGATCTCTTTCTATCACGGCAAAGGCTTCGGCGCGCGCCTTCTCGAGGATTCGCGCGTCGCGCACGGGATCCGCGATATTGAGGCGCAAATAGCCCGACTGGGCCGTGCCCGCGAGCTCACCCGGGCCTCTGATGCGCAGATCCTCTTCCGCCAACGCGAATCCGTCGGTACTCGCGAGCATCGCCTTGAGCCTCGCCTTCGCTACCTCCGTCAAACCGTCGGAATAAATGAGGAAGCAGTAGGATTGATCCGGTCCGCGGCCGACGCGCCCCCTCATCTGGTGGAGGGCGGCCAAGCCGAAGCGCTCCGCATGTTCGACGACCATGGCTGCCGCATTGGGCACGTCGACGCCCACCTCGACGACGCTCGTGGCCACGAGAATCTTCGAATTTCCCCCGACGAAATCGTCCATCGCCCGCCTTTTCTCCTCGTCCTTGAGCCGTGAATGTATGAGGCCCAGCGAGAACTCGGGGTAGACTTCTTTGCGCAGATGCTTCGCCATGGCCTCGGCGTTCTTGAGCTCCAGGCGATCGGATTCTCCTATGAGCGGATAGACGAAATACGCCTGGCGCCCCGCCGCGAGAAGGCCTCGCACGAACTCGTAGACGCGGCCTTCGTTGCCGCCCTTCGCCAGATGCGTCACGACACTCTTGCGACCGGGCGGCATGGTCCTGATCGTCGACACCTCGAGGTCTCCGAAGACGGTCAGCGCGAGCGTCCGGGGGATGGGCGTGGCGGTCATCATCAGAATGTCGGGGAGAACGCCTTTGCGTCCGAGCGCCAGACGCTGCAGAACGCCGAAGCGATGCTGCTCATCGACGACGGCCAGCCGCAGGCTCTTGTATTCGACATCCTCCGAAAACAGGGTCTGGGTGCCCAGGACGAGATCGATCCGGCCTTCGCGCAGGGCCGCGAGGAGGAGGGGGCGCATCGAGTCGTCGACGTTGCCGCTCAGAAAAGCGAGCCTGAGGCCCAGAGGCTCGAGCAGGCGGGCGGCGGTGGCTGCATGCTGGCGGGCGAGCAGTTCCGTCGGTGCCATGAAAGCCGCCTGACCTCCCGCCTCGATGGCGTCCAGGCAGGCGAGGAAGGCGACGAGGGTCTTGCCCGAGCCGACATCGCCCTGAAGGAGCCTCGCCATCGGCCTCGAGGCGCTCATATCGCGGGCGATCTCGTCGGAGGCCGAGACCTGATCGGCGGTGAGCGCGAAGGGAAGCCTCTCTATGAGGCGGGACTTGAGCAGGCCGCGTACGGGCGGTCTCGGTACCTCGGCTTCGCGACGGCGCATCGCCCTGCGCGCGACGGCGATCTGGAAGTAGAAAAGCTCCTCGAAGATCAGACTGTTGCGCGCTTCCTCGAGGCGCTGTCCGTTCTCGGGGAAATGCGCCGACGCGAGGGCCTCGCGTTTGGGAAGGATGCCGAGCCGCTCGCGCAGACCCGGAGGCAGCTCCTCCTCGACCCGCGAACCGTACTCGGCGAGGGCTCGTTTGACCAGCCTGCGCATCTGCCCCTGTTGCAGGCCTTCGGTGAGAGAATAGACGGGCAGGATGCCCGTCGCCGCCCCTGCCTTGTCGTCGACGCGCTCGGCTTCGAACGCGCTCGACTGGATGTCGCCGTATCGGAACGTGAACTTGCCCGTGACGACTACGCCGGCGCCTATGGGCAGGCTCCGTTCCAGGAAGGGGCGGTTGAAGCACGCGAGGACGGCCGTTCCCGATTCGTCGCGGATACGTATCTTGAGCGTTCGCATGCGCCCGAATCCGAACCATTCGTGATCGACTACCCGGGCGAGCGTATGCACGCGTTCGGCCGAGGCGAAGGAGGCGATCGGAACCATGCGGCTGCGGTCGTCGTAGTCGCGCGGGTAATGGAGGAGGATGTCGGCCACCGAGTATATGCCGAGCCGCGCCAGACGTTCCGCGTTGGAACGTCCGACCCCGCTGATGAGAGTGACCGACTGGCTCAATTCGCGCAGGAACACCGAACCAGAATAGCACGACGACGGCCGGCGCAGAAGAGAGCCGAGCGCAGCGGCTCCGCCCCCTCCGCCGCGCGCGATGGGCGGACGAAAGAGCACCGCCGGAGGCAATGCGCCTTGCCGCCCGCCGCGCCTGGTGCTAGGATTCCCGTGCGGCGGCACGGCACGCTCGGGAGCAAAGATGAACAAAGACCTCGCGCGACTCGTCGAACTTGACCGCGAGCGGAGCCTCGCGATGCACATCGGGGCGATTCTGGGCTGGGACCAGGAAACTTACATGCCCCCTTCGGGGATCGAGGAGCGTTCCGAGCAGCTTGCCCTGATCGAAGCTCTCGCCCACGAGAAGGCCACCGGGCCCGAGATAGGGGAACTCCTCTTCAGGCTCGGATCGACGACGGAGAATCCGCTCGGCGATGCTTCGCTCGAGCCGATGGAGAGAGCTTATCTGCGCGTCTCGCGACGCGAGTACGACAAGGACACCAAGCTTCCGACGGAGCTCGTCGCGGAGATGGCCCGCGCGGCGAGCCTGTCTCAGGCCGCCTGGGCCGAGGCGCGACGGCGCGACGATTTCGCGGCCTTTTCGCCGCATCTCTCGAAGATGATCGAATTGAGCCGCCGCGTCGCCGCCTGTCTGGGCCCCGACAGGAAGCCCTACGATGTCCTGCTCGACCTCTACGAGCCCGGCAGCACGGAGGATTCCATCGCCGCGATATTCGCGGCCCTTCGCGTCGAACTGGGCGCCCTGCTCGGCAAGATACGCGGTCGGCCCCAGGTCGACGACTCGGCCCTCCGTCGATACTGCCCCGCCGGGCGTCAGGCGGCCATAAGCGCCTGGCTGATGGACGTCCTCCACTACGATCGCTCTCGAGGGCGGATCGATACGACGGCCCATCCCTTCACGACGACCCTCGGACGCGACGACGTGCGCATCACCACCCGCTACGTCGAGGATTATTTTCCGTCGAGCCTTTTCTCGACGGTCCACGAGACGGGGCACGCGTTGTACGAACTCGGCATCGACCCCGGCCCGGCCTTCGCCCGCACGCGGTTGTCCGAGGCGGCCTCCATGGCCGTCCACGAGTCGCAGTCGCGCTTGTGGGAGAATCTGGTGGGGCGCTCCTTCGACTTCTGGAAACTCAAGTACGCCCGTCTCGCGGAACTGTCGGGCGGGTGCCTCCAAGACCTGGGATTGGACGCATTCTTCAGGGGCGTGAACAAGGTGGAGCCCTCGCTCATTCGAACCGAAGCCGACGAGGTAACCTATGGTCTCCATGTGATTCTCCGCTTCGAACTGGAGGGCGACCTCATCGCCGGCGATCTCGCCGTGGCCGATCTTCCGGCGGCCTGGAACGCCGGGATGAAAGAGCTCCTCGGGGTCGTGCCGCCGGACGACGCACGCGGCTGTCTCCAGGACATCCACTGGTCCATGGGTTCCTTCGGCTACTTCCCGAGCTATGCGCTCGGCAATCTCTACGCCTCGCAATTCTGGTCCGCGATGCGGGAGGAGATACCCGCGCTGGAGACCGAGATAGAGAAGGGCAACCACGCTCTGCTCTTGGCCTGGCTGCGCCGAAACGTGCACAGGCACGGCGCGGCCTACCTGCCCGGCGAGCTGGTCGAGCGCGCGACGGGAGCGCCGCTCGATGCCGGGCACTTCGTGGCCTACCTCAATAGAAAGTACGCCTCGGTGTACGGATTCTAGTGGGGCGCGGTGGGCCCCGGCCTCGAGGCGAGTCCGTATCTTTGGGCGGCTCCGGCCGCACTGGGTGCCGGGCTCGCCGCGGGTCAGGCGCTCGCCTGGATGCTCGCCCGCGTGCGGTTCGCGGCTTCGCGCGCCGATGCGGCGCCGCCGACGTTCGCGCGCGGCCGTCTCGGAGACCTCCGAGATCGTCGCGCGGGACGGCCGGCACGCGCCGGCGCCTTCGCGAGTCTGGGCATCCTAGCATTCGCCGGACTGCTCGTCTTTCCGCCCAAAGACTACCTCGCCGCGCCGGCGCTCTGTGTCTGGGCCCTGTTTTTCGGCGTCGCGGGCATGGTCGCCGGTCTCCGGCCGCGCGCGGGCGGGACGGCGGCGGCGGCCCTGGCGCTCGCCGCCTTCGGCCTCGTCCGCGTCGCGGTCCTATCCTGGACTCCGTTCGAGGGAAATATCGAAATCGCGCGACTCTTTCCCCTGGAGACTTCGAGCCCGCAGGACGGATCGGTCTATCGCGCCGAACTTCGTCTCGCCGGAGGCGGAGCGGCCGCGTCTCCCGGACTGATCGAATTGCCCCGCGGACAGACGGCGATCGTCGTGGAAAGCATGGAGCTGCGCGGCCCTCTCGCCTTTCTCGCGCTCTTCCCGAGAAGTCCCTCGGTCGTTCTGCGCCTGTACCGTGTCGTGGCGATCGCCGGCGGAAGCGAGCCGCCCTATTTTCTGCCCCGGGTCGAGGGCCCAGTGGACCGGCTCGTCTCGCATTTCGCGCCGTTGGACCCGACGCTGGGCTTCGTGCCGGGCGCTCCCGGGGTCGCGAGAGAAGCCCTGGCCGGCCTGTTCGTCCGCATGCGCGCCGCGAGCGCCGCGAGCGATGTCCAGCCGCTCCAAATCGTCGTCTTCAGCCTGGGAGACGATCGTATCCCCCATGCCGCGCCCTCCACGGGCGGAAGCCCGGGCCTGTTCTTTCGCTGAGGCCTCGCCGACGGCGGGCTCGGGCTTGAATCGCCGGGCCCTCCGATGCTAGTCTCGGCCGATCAATGACGCATCTACTTCTGCAATTCCTCATCATCCTGGGCGTTTCCTTCGTGGCGGGGATAGTCGGGTCCCTCCTGGGCCTCGGCGGGGGCATCATCGTGATCCCCGCGCTCACTCTCTTTCTCCACGTCGATTTCAGACTCGCCGCCGGGGCGTCCATAGTCTCGATCATCGCCACATCGAGCGGTTCGGCCGCCACCTATGTCAAGGACCGCCTGTCGAACATCCGCGTCGGGATGTTTCTCGAGATCCTGACGAGCGTGGGCGCCGTCTGCGGCGCCTTCCTCGCGTCCGTCGTCAAAGGCGAGGCGCTCTACGTGGTTTTCGCCCTCGTGCTCATGTACTCGCTCTATCCGATGGGAAGGAAGGTCGCCGCCGAACTGGGATGGAGGCGATATTCGGAAGCGGAGCATAGGGCGGCGAAGGCTCCGCCCGATCCCTTGGCCGTAAAGCTGGGGTTTTCGGGCTCCTATTACGACCCGGCGGAGAAACGGCAGATCGACTACGATCTGCGGCGCGTGCCGGCGGGCGCCGCGATCATGTACGTCGCGGGGCTCGCCTCCGGGCTTCTCGGCATCGGATCAGGCGTCTTCAAGGTCGTGGCTCTCGACACGACGATGGGCATGCCCATGAAAGCCTCGACGGCGACGAGTAATTTCATGATCGGGGTGACGGCCGCCGCCAGCGCGGGAATCTACTTCCTGCGCGGCGACATCGACCCCCTCATCGCCGCCCCTGTCGCGCTCGGCGTCCTCGGCGGCTCTCTCATCGGTACGCGGCTGCTCGCCCGTCTCGCGGGCGCGAGCATACGCGTCATCTTTTTCGTGGTTCTCGCCGTCATAGCCGTGCAGATGCTTCTGCGGGGTTTCGACATTTCACTATGAAAGGATCATCCATGACGACGGGTGCCGGCGGGTCGGAGAAGGAGCCGGGGGGCAAAAAAAACGAGGGGGGCGAGGACCGCGCCCGCGCCACCGAACTCATGGTGAGTCTGGTGCTCCGATCCGGCGTTCTCATAAGCGCGGGCGTCATTCTCCTGGGGCTCGTTCTGCTCGCCTATCACGGCTTCAAGGGTTTGGGCGGGAACATCGACTCGGCGCTGAGCTTCCCGCACACTTTCGGTCGGGTCTTTGCCGGGCTCGCCGGACTCGATCCCATCTCCGTCATTTCCCTGGGCCTCCTCCTCGTCATCATAACGCCCGTCACGCGCGTGGCGGTATCCATCATCGCCTTCGTCATGGAGCGCGACTGGCACTATGTCGCGATAACCGCCGTGGTCCTCGCCGTGCTTCTCGTGAGCTTCGCTCTCGGGAAAGGCGGCTCCTGAACCCTTCGCCCTAGCGCGGACCCGACAGGCCGATGGCCTCGATCTCGACGCGGCCGCCCTTGGGCAGGCCGGCCACCTGGACCGTCGAGCGGGCCGGGTAGGAGCCCGAGAAAAAGGAGCCGTAGACTTCGTTGACCGCGGCGAAGTCGCCCATGTCGGCGAGGAAAATCGTCGTCTTGACGACGCGGTCCAGGCCCGACCCGGCCGCCGCGAGCACGGCGCGCAGGTTGCGCATGGCCCTATCGGTCTGGGCCCTGACGTCGGAAGCGAGTTCGCCGCTCGCCGGGTCCAGGCCGAGCTGCCCGGAACAGAACACGAAATCGCCGATCGACACCGCTTGAGAATAGGGACCGAGGGCCTTGGGTGCCTCGGCGCTCGTCACCGCACACTGTTGCATACGTGAAACCTCCATCTTGGAGCGTCGCGGAACCGCGATGCTCCGGTTCGACTGACAGGCTGCCGACGAGCTTCGAGCCGGTCGGCAACCTGCTGAGTATCCCGGCCCCTGCCGAGCCCTGTCAAGGCGACTCGAAACGCGCGAGCTTCGAGTCGCGGCGGCCCTTGTTCTGCAGGGCCGCGCGGGGCTAGTATCGCTCCATGACAATGAAGCGCCGCGCGGCCGCCGATGTTTCCGAGCACCGCCGGGATCGGGAGGCGGGACGACTCGTCTATCCCGTCGTATCGCGGCGCTCGGGCGGTCTTTCGGTCGGCGTCAATCTCTTCCCCGACGCGAAGATCTGCAATTTCAACTGTCCGTACTGCGAGGTCTTTCCCTTTCCCGCGGCCAAGCCGTTTTCCATAGCCGATTTCGAATCGGAGCTGACCTCTTTTTTGGACGAGGGATGGGCGGCCGCATGGGCGCCGGAGCCTATCCGCGATATCTGCATTTCGGGCAACGGCGAGCCCAGTCTCTCCCCCGGCTTAGAGGCGGCGGCGGCCGTCTGCGCCGGCCTGCGTTCGCGCCGTCCCGAGCTTCTGGGTCCGGCCAAGCTCGTCGTCATCACGAATTCGACCGGTTTTTTGGGCGCGGAGGGGCGCAGAGTCCTGGGCCGCGTCCAGGATCTGGGCTTCGAAATCTGGGCCAAGCTCGACGGAGGAACTCAGACGGCTTTCGAGCGTATGTCCCGGTCCGGATACGGCCTGGCCGAGATCCTCGCAGGAATCCGAGCCTATGCGGCCGAGCGCCCCATCGTAATCCAGACGATGCTCTGCGATGTGGAGGGTCGAGCTCCCGGCGGCGAGGAGATGGCGGCCTACGCGACCGTCCTCGCATCCCTGCTCGGAGGCGGCGCGCGCATCGGCGCGATTCAGCTCTACACCCTCGCCAGGCCCGCCTCGGGCGGCGCTTGTCACGCTCTGGCCGACGCCGATCTCCTTAGGCTTTCCTCTGAACTGTGCCTCGCTCTGGGGGGCTCCGGCCCCGTGCTGCCCATCGACGCCTTCGGCGCCACCCGAGCGCTCGGGCGGCGAGGAGCCCCAGGCGGCGCATCGGAGCCCACACCTTCGGAGCCCGCACCTTCGGAGCGACGGTGATAGACCTGCACAGCCATTCCACGGCGAGCGACGGCAGCTACACGCCCGCGGGTCTCGTGGACCTCGCGGTGCAAGTCGGCCTGTCCGCGCTCGCCCTGACCGACCACGATACGATCGCCGGCATTCCCGAGGCCGAGGCGGCCGCGAAAGCCGGCGGCATGAGGCTCATTCGAGGCGTCGAAGTGGAGATAGCCTTCGAGCCGGGGGAATTTCATCTTCTCGGACTTGGCCTCGAGAGGCTCGACGGCGAGTTCGGCGAGGCGCTCGGGCGGCTGGGTCGAGCCCGGGAGGAGCGCAATGCCAGGATCCTGGCCAGGATACGCGACGCGGGCATACCCGCGACGATGGACGAACTCCGGCTTCTGGCGGGAAGCGGAAGGGTGGGGCGACCTCACATCGCGGGTCTGCTCGTGCAGCGGAAGGCCGTCCGCACGCGACAGGAAGCCTTCGACCGCTATCTCGGCAAGGGACGGCCTTTCTACGAGGCCAAGGACTGCCTCGAGCTCCCCGAGGCGATGCGCATGATACGGGAGGCCGGCGGGCGCGTCATCGTCGCGCATCCGCTTTCGCTGTTCGTCTCCTGGGGGCGCCTGGCGTCCATCATGGACGAATGGAAGGAGCTCGGGATCGACGGCATCGAGGCATATCACCCGACGGCCAAGATCGGCCAGTGTCGCCGGCTCGAGCGCATGGGTCGCGAGCGCGGCTTCATGATCAGCGCCGGCTCGGACTTCCACGGCGCGATCCGGCCTGATCGCCGGCTCGGCCGGACGGCCGGCAACCTGCCGATACAGGACTCCTATCTCGAAGAACTCGGCCTTGTGAATTGACGTCGGGGCAATTTGGCTATTTCAAAAGTCGTCCCGCTTCCCCGAGAAAGCTTCATCGATCATTCGGTTTTTCGGCCTTCGATTTTTTTCCCTCCGCTCCCCCCGGCTCGCCCTCGCCCTCGGTCTCCGCGACTCCGTAGACCTGATGGTAGAGCTCGACGCTCGTAAAGAAGAGAATGAGGATGAGAGGACCGAGGATCAGCCCGTTAAACCCGAAGACCTCGATACCGCCGAGTATCGAGAAGAGAATGAGCAGGGGATGCATCTCGAGCCGATCCTTGAGCAGATAGGGCCGGATGACCGAGTCGGTGAAGGTGACGATGGCGACGCCGACCGCCAGGAGTATGAGGGCGGGAACGGGACCCGAGCTGATGGCTTTGATCGCTACGACGGGAAGCAGAGCCAGGGCCGGACCGGCCACGGGTACGAAGGTGGACAGGGCGGTGATCACGCCGAAAAGCAGCGCGGCCCTGATCCGAAAGACGGTGTACACGATGGACATGACGGTGGCGATGATGCACATCACGAGGACGTAGCCGCGAGCCAGGTCCCTGGCGCTGCTCTGGAGCTTCGTGATGAACAACACGGTGTAAGCCCGCTCGATGGGTATCGCGCCGACGAGTATCTTCATGAGTTGCCGTCCGTCCATCAGGAAGAAATACAGGGTTATGGCGAGGAAGATGATGCCGAGAAGAAGCGAGAAGCTCTTTTGCAGGAAGACGCCCGACAGGCCCAGAAGACGGTTCCCGCTTCCGTAGAGGAATTCCGACATTTCCTGCCCCAGCCTTACGTGCGAGAGATCGATGAGGCCGTCGGTGAGCCTGAACACGAAACCGCCCACCTCGCTCATGGGCGACAGATCGAGCCTCGAGGGATCGGCGAGCAAGCTGATCCTGATGGCTCGGCTGAGTTCGATTATCTGATGCGCCAGACTGCCGGCCAGGAGGGCCACGGGAACGATGAGGATTAGCACGCCGCCGACGGCGAGGATCACGGAGACGAAGCGTCTCTTTCCCGGGGATTCGCGTCCCGCGCCCATGTGCCGCAGAAGGAAGGATTGCACGGGTGACAGAATCGCGTAGAGTATGCCCGCCCAGATGAAAATGGTCATGAAGGGATAGAAAAGTCTGACCACCAGCAGGAGCAGAACCAAAAAAAGCCCGATGAAGAGATATCTCCTCATCCTCGATCCGTCCATACGACCTACCTTCGCTTACCCCTGCACTCCGGGCAGCCGAGCACATGCACATGTCCGCGGCCGGGCCGCTCGAAGTACCGCGCCACCGCCCAGGCTTCCGGAGCGAGTCGGCCTCCGCATACCGGACAGATCCTCGGATTGGTCGGTCCCGGAGGCCAGCAGTGGGGACATCCGAATATCCTCATGATTCGGTCGCCTCCGCCGGGCGAAATGTCCGACTTGATCCGTTCTCCCGGCCCGAGGAACGAAAGGCAGAGCGGACAGGAGCCCGCTCGAGGCGAAGCCGCCCGCACCGATCCCGCGCGCGTTCTCCTACGGGCGCGAAGCGGGTCCGCGATCAGGCGATCGCGCAGAACGGCGAAGAGCCCGGCCACAAGAGCGGCCGCGACCAGAGTCGCAATCGCGAAACCCATCGGAAAAGTATAGCCGCCCGCGGCTTTCCTGGGTAGGGCATGGAGAAAGGTCGTTGACCCCGGCCCCTTTCGGTCTCCATACTCGCGGTCATGGGACAACTATGCCTCGTCGCTACGCCCATCGGCAATCTGGGCGACATCACGCTCCGCGCCCTCGAGACGCTCAGGCGCGCCGATGCCATCGCCTGCGAGGATACTCGCCATACGCTCAAGCTCCTCACCCATTACGAGATCAGAAAGCCTCTTCTCTCCTGCCACGCCAACGACGAAGAAAGGGGAGCCGCACGGGTGCTCGGGCTCCTTGCCGAAGGCAAAACGGTCGCCTATTGTTCCGACGCCGGCACGCCCGGGCTCTCTGATCCGGGCTCGCTTCTGGCACGGCGCGCCCGCGATGCCGGCCACGATGTGACGCCCCTCCCCGGCCCGAGCGCCTTCGCGGCCCTGATAAGCGCCGCCGGAATCGGCGGCCGTTCTTTCCTTTTCGACGGATTCACCTCGCCGAAACCCGGGCGCCGAAGGGCGCGAATCGGAGAGCTCATGGCGCGGGACGAGTCGTTCGTGCTTTATGAATCGCCCCATCGTATCGATAAGCTCCTGTCGGAGATCGCCGCGATCGACCCCGACAGGAGGGTCTGTGTGGGGCGGGAGATGACCAAGATTCACGAAGAGTTCGTCGTCGGCACCGCCAAAGAGGCTTTGTCGCGCTTTTCGGAGGAAGGAGAGCGCCGCGGCGAGTTCGCAGTGCTTGTCGCCGCGGCGGAATTGGCGTAAACTAATTGTAGTTCACCGCCGATAATTCTGGTGAAAGAAGGGGAGCGAGATGACCATAGATCGCCTTAACTCCATGGATCCCATTCGAGACCCCATGAAGCCCGCCCAAACGGGGAGAGCGGACCGGGCCGGCAAGGGCGACTCCATCTCGATTTCCCAGGATGCCTCCTTCAAAGCCGAGCTTTTTCGCGCCTCCGAGATCGCGAAAGCCGCTCCCGAAATCCGCGGCGACCGCGTGGCCGAGCTCAAGGCCAGGATCGACCAGCCCGGCTACATCGATGCCGCCGTGCTTTCTCTCACGGCCGACAAGATCCTCGAGCAGTTCTTCGACAGGACCTGACGGCTCCTTCTCCGCCGCGGGAGGGTCGGCGGCCCGCCGCGGACCGCGAACATCGATTGGATAAGGGTCGAAAGCGACCGGCTTTTGATATTGGCTCAGGGCTCGGGCGGGAGCGCGACTTCCGCCTTTTATTTTGGCCTGTCCGGCGACTCGGTGGGTTGCCGAACAGCCCCGAGGTGGAGGCTCGAGCGTGTCCGATTTTTACTTCCACATCGGTCCGCGAGTGTGGTTCGGTGCAGATGCGCTTCTCCGTCTGCCCCTGCTGGCGGCCGACTTGGCGGGAGCGGGGCGCTCCCGCATGCTTCTCGTCGCCGATCCTCTTCTCTACGAATCAAAGACGATAGATCGCGTCCGGGGGCTTCTCGAGGAGCGCGAGATACAGGTCCTCGTATTCGATGAAATTCCCGAACGCGCGACGAGCCGGGCCGCCGAGGATGCGCTGCGGCTCGCCAGAGGAGCCCGCGCTCCCATCGTCGTAGGGCTTGGCGGTCTCAAAACTCTCATGATCGCCCGCTCGACGGCCGTTCTGGCGGCTTCGGATCTCGATATGGACGCATTTCTGGATGGGGCGAAGGTAGCCGCCGAGCCTCTCCCCCTGATTGAGATACCCACATCGCTCAGACACGGATTCATGACGGACAATTGCGTCCTTCTGCCCGACGGCAGGGACCGGCGCGTGCGTCTCCTGCGCACGCCTTCCGCCGCGCCCGATGCGGTTCTCATCGATCCGACGCTTTCGGCTTCTCTCTCCCCCAAAGTTCGTGCCGCCTGCGCCATAGACGGCCTTCTTGGGGCGCTCGAGGCCTACGTTTCCTCGAAGGCCACATTCATGAGCGACATCCTTCTCGAAAAGGCCGTGGCTTCCCTGGCCCGGGGGCTCGACGATCTCATCGTCCGGCCCGACGACCCGGCCGCCCGCTTCGAGGCTTGGAAAGGCTCCCTTCTCGCGTCCCTCGGGATGGGCATGAGCGCCCCGGGCATCGGCACGGCGGTCGCAGCCGCCGTCAACGCCCGGTGGCCCGTGCCGAAAGCGAGCCTCGCTGCGATTCTGCTTCCCTATTCCATGGAATCGGCCATGAAGAGCAGACTCGAAAAAATCGCGAAGCTCGCCTCTCTTCTGGGGGGGGAGGATGTCTCGCAGCTGAGCGACGGGGAGGCGGCGGCGAAGGTGGTCGAGTGGCTGAGGACCAAACTCGGTCAGCTCAAGATTCCGAGCCGACTCAAGGACTTCGACCTTTCCCTGGATCGCCTGGTCGATACCGCCCGCGACGCTCGCGAGCTCGACTTCATGAATTACCTTCCGCGCGCCGCGTCGGTGGACGATGTCTTCGATTTCATGAAGTCCGCCTTCTAGAATCTCCGTCCGGAGAGCCGCTTCCCATGATACCCATAGAAAGGCTCGCCAAGCTTTCGCCTCGCCACCGGATGCGCAAGGCCGCCCTGGTTCTGGGCGAGATCGAGCGCTCGCTCCTGCGCGAAGGGGATGACGCCGAGTCCGTCGGCGACTACGCGAGGCGGCTGGGAGGCCTCGTCGCCGCGGATTCGGAGACCGAAGCTGCGGCTCTCCGGCAGGCCCGAGAGCTGGTGCTGGCGCCTTCGGAAGGCGGGGCGCTTCTCAGGGCCGTGGACGCGCTGCGGCATGCCCTGCTGGCGGCGACGGGCCAGGCGCCCGCCGACTGGGATCTCATAGACTCCCGCGACGGCCTTCCGGATCGGGCTTCCAGACGGGTTCGCCCCGGCCTTCGGGTCTACGTCGAGGACCTTCGCTCCCCCTTCAACGTCGGATCCCTGTTCCGCAGCGCCGACGCATTCGGGATCGAGGAGATCATTCTTTCGCCTTTCGCCGCGGACCCGAACCACCCCCGCTCGCAACGAAGCGCCATGGGGGCCCTGGGACTAGTTCCGTGGCGCCGTGCCGGCCTCGAGGCTCTACGCGGACATGACCCGGTCTTCGCCCTCGAGCTAGGGGGCTCCCCCCTCACCGACTTCCCCTTTCCGAAGCGAGGGATCGTCGTCATAGGCTCGGAAGAGCTGGGCGTCTCGCCCGAAGCCCTCGCTCTCTGTTCTTACGGCAAGGTATCCATCCCCATGACCGGAGCCAAGGGTTCCCTTAACGCTTCGGTGGCCTTCGGCATCCTCATGTACGCGTGGACGAGCTTCCTCGATGCCGCGATTCGCGTTTGACCGATCACGGATCAGCGGCTATACTCGTTTTCACTAACATAACCCCATAGGGAGGATTCCATGGCAAAGGTGGAGCTCAAGAAGATCGGCAAGGTGTACGAAGGCAACGTTCGCGCGGTGGACGACGCGAACATCGTCATCGACGACAAGGCGTTCGTCGTGTTCGTCGGGCCTTCGGGCTGCGGCAAATCCACGACCCTGCGCATGATCGCGGGCCTCGAGGACATCACCGAAGGCGAACTTTTCATCGACGGCAAAATGGTGAACGATGTACCGCCCAAGGACCGCGACATCGCGATGGTGTTCCAGAACTACGCCCTCTATCCCCACATGACCGTCTACGAGAACATGGCCTTCGGGCTCAAGATCCGCAAGCTTCCCAGGGCGGAGATCGAGAGCCGCGTCAAAGAGGCCGCTCGCATACTCGACATCGAAAAGCTCCTCGATCGGCGTCCCAAGCAGCTTTCGGGCGGCCAGCGACAGCGCGTCGCGGTGGGACGGGCCATAGTGCGCAATCCCAAGGTCTTCCTCTTCGACGAGCCGCTCTCCAACCTCGACGCCAAGCTCCGCGTCCAGATGCGCGCCGAGCTCATCGAACTGCACGACAGGCTCAAGGCCACCATGATCTACGTCACCCACGACCAGGTCGAGGCCATGACCATGGGCGACAAGATCGTCGTCATGCGCGACGGGAAGGTGCAGCAGATCGGCAGCCCGCTCTATCTCTACAATCATCCGATCAACAAGTTCGTCGCGGGTTTCATCGGTTCCCCGCCCATGAACTTCCTGACGGTCAAGGTCGGAGAGGAAGGCGGCAGCATCTTCATCGAGGAGGGCGCTTTCAAACTGAGCCCGGCCGCGGAGCACAATTCACTGCTCAAGCCCTACATCGGCAAGGAGATATCCTTCGGCATCCGCCCGGAGGACCTCCCTTACGCCGAAAGCCATCAGGGCGCAGGCGGCGGGATCATCAAGGCCAGGGTCACCGTCGTCGAACCTCTCGGCGCCGAAATTCACGTCTGGGGGACCACGGGCACCCAGCCCCTCGTGGCCAAGGTGCCGCCCCATCACCTGTTCAAGATCGGAGACGAGGTGAAGTTCTCGCCGGTCATGGAAAAGGCCCGCTTCTTCGACCGCGATACCGAGCTCTCGATCCTCCCGGTCAAATGGGACGAAGGAGCCTGAACATCCACCAGAGGTTTTTCCCGTAACATGTCGGAGGGGCCGCGGCGGGCCGTCCTTGCGAGGGTCCGCCGCTTCGTCTATAGTTACGCAGATGTCAAATACGATCGCTGATCGCGTCGTCGAGTCGATTCAGGAGACCGGGCGCATCGAGCGCGAGAGCGAGCAGATCTACCTCGCGCTTGGGCGTCTCTTCCCGCAGCTGGCCTCGGAACTGACCAAGAGCGTCGATAATGCGGAGCGTTCGCTTGCGGGTATCCATGCCTTTTTGTCCGACGGCTCAGCGGCCCGCCGAAGCGGATCGGACGGGCGGCAAGACGATTCGGGCGCTTTTTTCCGCTCCCTTCACGACCGCGATTCGGCCTTTCTGACGCGCATAAACGACAGCATCGAACGTCTCGGCTCGCTCGACGAGGTGATCGCCCGGGTCCGGTCCGATTCCGAGGAGATGGAGATCATTTCGCTCAACGCCATGACGGCCGCTCTCAAGTCGGGGAACGAGGGCAAGGCCTTTTCGGTCATCACGGACGAGCTGAAGCGTCTTTCCGGAAGCACGATCGGTCTAACCGAAACGGTGACCGAGCGCGGACGCTCCCTCCTCGAATCCTTTGCCAGTCTTCGCTCCGGTCTCGCCGATCTCGACGCTTTCCGTCGCGACTATTTCGCGGCCCTGGACGAAACACTGACCAATGGCTTCAACGAGGTCGAACGGGATGCGCTCTCCGCCGCGGACTTCTTTTCGGAGCTCCTGACCGAGGCAAGGCGGGTGGGCCGGCCCGTGACGAGGGTCATGCAGGAGATTCAGTTACAGGACATCGTGCGCCAGTCGCTGCAGCACATCGCCATTTCGCTGCACGAGGCGGAGTCCGCCGCAAGTGCCGACGGCGATTCCGCCTTCGTCGCCGCGGTTATCGACCTTTCCCGGAACCTGCTCGATGATGTGGGCCAGAAGCTCGGCTCCAGCGCCGATTCGTTCGGCCGGGACATGGAGGATGTCAGGACGATAGTCGAAACCTGCGAAAAGCGCCGCGCCGATTATCTTGCGACGGCGATCCGCGCCTCCAGAGTCGATTCCGGCAGGCTCTCGGAAGGTTCGGCGCGGTATCTATCGCTCAAACGCGGGGTCATCTCGACGGCACGGCGGCTGGCCGACCAGGTGCGCGGTCTCGACGAGAGTTTCAGGGGCATATCCGCGCTGCTGTCGCGATTCCAAACCATCGTCGTCGCCTCGAGAATCGAGGTTGCCAAGACTCGGCGACTGCAGAATGTGGCCACTACGGTCGGGGGCATGATCGAGCTCACCGCCCGCATCGAATCGGATGTCGGCGGGGCCATGGGGACCACCAAGGAATTCATCAAGGTGGCCATCGCGGCGATCGCCGAATACTCCGCCGACGACGACGAGGCGGGCGAGAAACTCGCTCTCGCGCTCGGCAAGGTGGAGTCGGACGCCGCACTCCTCGACAGGGCGGGCGACTCGGTCAAAGTCCAGATCGAAGGATTCACGCTCTATACCCAAGCCTTCATTGCGCATCTGACCGAGGCCCGGAAGGATCTGGTCAGGCTGGGGGAGCTCGCGGAGCAGCTCGCCTCGGTCCGCTCCGACCTCGGGGGGCTTCTCGGCGACCTGCGCTACGAACCCGGGGCCGTGATCGCGGGCGAGCACGGCGAGCGGCTCCGCAAAATGGTGGAGCGATTCACCATCTTCACGCACAAGAAGACGGCGGGAGAAATCGGCAACTTCGCGGTCGAGGCGGGAAGCGACGCCGGCGATGTCACGCTGTTCTAGGGCTCCGGAGGTCTCCGAGCTTGTTCTGGCATAAGCTCTCTCGATTCGACCAGCAGGTGGTCACCATCCATCCGGGAGAGTTCTACGCGACCCGGAAGGACGCGATAATATCGACGGTGTTGGGCTCCTGCGTCTCGGTCGGCCTCTTCGACTCCGTCTCCGGGATCGGCGGACTCAACCATTTCATGCTTCCCGGCGAGATGCAAAGGGAAGAGCTCATCGTAAATCCCAACGCGCGTTACGGCATGTACGCCATGGAACTGCTCATAAACGAGCTCTTGAAGATGGGCCTGCCGAAGGCCTGCATGAAGGCCAAGATATTCGGCGGAGGCTCCGTTCTGCGGCTGCCCGACGGGTCCGCCACCAGGATACCGCGCAGCAATGTGGACTTCGCCTTCGAATATCTGCGCAAGGAATCCATTCCCGTGCTCGCGTCGGACGTCGGAGGGCTCCTGCCGAGGAAGATCTACTTTTTTCCCCGAACGGGCCGCGTGCTTCTCAAACGAATAGGAGGCGCCGTGGCCGGTCTCGTGGAGCGGGAGGAAGAGACCTACCTGGAAGGGATCCTCTCTTCGCCCGGCGAGGGCTCGATCACATTGTTCCGCTGAGGGGTGATCCGGGCGGGTCCGAGTCTATTCGGCCGCGCTCTTCGAGTCCTTCTTGGCCTTCTTCTCGGCTCGTTTTTCCTTGAGCGACTTCTGGGCCTTTTTCTTTTCCTCGCCCTTCTGTTTGTCTTGCGATTTCACGATTCGTCCTCCTGCGCCGCTGGCGCACACGTCTATATTGTAGCCCGAGGGCCCAAGTTTTCAAGCGCCTCGACCGAGAGTGTCGCGCAACGCGCTACTCCTCGCCCGGTCCGGGATCGAGGCGGTACGAACGGGATCAGATGAAGGCCCCCCCGTCCATGAAGCGCTCCTCGATGCGGGCGGAGTCGCCCTCGGGCAGATACACTCGCGAAAAGGGCGGCACGGAGTGGGTCAGCCAGACATTGCCCCCGATGACCGATCCGCGGCCGACCACCGTGCGCCCCCCCAGAATCGTCGCGCCCGAGTAGATCGTCACCTCGTCCTCGATCGTAGGATGGCGCTTGACGTCGCCCTCTTCTTTGCGCACCGAAAGCGCGCCGATCGTCACGCCCTGGTATAGCTTCACATCGTCGCCGATGATCGCCGTCTCGCCGACCACGACGCCCGTGCCGTGATCTATGAAGAAGCGTTTGCCGATGGTCGCGCCCGGATGAATGTCTATGCCGGTCCTACCGTGGACGTATTCGCTCATCATGCGCGGAATGAGGGGGAGGCCCTCGGCCCAGAAAAAGTGGGCAATGCGATGCGCGACCACTGCGTCGAGTCCGGGATAGGCCAGGATGACCTCTTCTATCGTCTTGGCCGCCGGATCGCCGCGGAAGGCGGCTGCCACGTCCTCCAGCACCAGGGAACGGATGCCGGGCAAGGCATCGAAGAAATTGAGCACGAGGTCCCTCGCCTCGATGTCGCAGGCCGCGGGGCAGCCGCTCTCTCCCGCGATCCTGTGCTTGTACTCGAGACTTTTCCGCGTCTCTCGCGTGAGCACCTTGGCGGCGCGGTGCACGAGCTCCCCGGCTACGAAGGGAATGTTGGCTTCGTCGATGCTCTGATCCTCGCGAAATCCGGGAAACACGAGGGTCTGAATGTCGGCGAGAGCGGCCACTACGGCCTCCCGGCTGGGCAGATTGGAGCCGGCGGCGTGATTGACACCTCCCTCGCTGACGTAGGAATCGAGGAGTGCGTCTATCGAACGATCGAGTGCATCCATGCTTCCGCGCCTTCAAAGCACGCGGACCGCGCCGCGTCTGCGCACGACGAGGGGCAGTACGCAGCCTTCGCCGAAATAGCGTTCCATGAGCTCGACGTACCCGGGAAGGAGCTTTCGCGGCAGATAGGCCTGTATGGTCCCCGCGAATCCGCCGCCGTGAACGCGCCATGCTCCCTTCCGGCCTATGAAATCGGCGCTGAGGGCGAGGGCGACAGGAAGCCCCTGCTCGCGCGGGTTCTCCGGAGGATAGAGATTCTGCAAGAGGCGCCAGGACGAGTCTCCCGATTTTTTCACCTGCTTGAGGTAGGCGCCCAGGTCGTCGGCCTGGAGCGCCTCCGACATGCGGACGACGCGCCGGTCGTCGCCGATGAAGTGGAGAGCGCGAAGAAAAGCGCGGTCGCCGCAGCTCGAGCGTATCTCCGGACCCCGGGCGACGATCTGCACCGCATCGATATCGCGGAGCTCCGAGGCGCCGAGGAGTTCCGCGACCGTCCTCATTTCGGCGGGGATCGCGGCATAGTCGGCGGTGAGGTCGGCGTGGCTGCCGCCCGTGTTCACCACGACGAGAGCGTAGCCCTCGGCTTCGAAGTCGTAGTCTATCCGCCGCACGAGCGGTTCCGAGGGGTCCGCGAAATCGATCTCCGCTATCCCTCCGACTGCGCTCGCCGTCTGGTCCATCAGTCCGCAGGGTTTCCCGAAATAGACGTTTTCGGCGAACTGGCCTATCTTCGCGATATCGAGAAGGGAGAGCCTGGCCCCGCCCAGGTCGGCCATGACCGTACCGAGAAGCACCTCGATGGAGGCCGAGCTCGACAGCCCCGAGCCCGGAAGCACGAGAGAGTGGACGCGCCCGACGAAGCCCCGCGGGGCGACCCCTCGATCGGCGAGTCCCCGGGCCACGCCGCGTATGAGCGACTCGGTCGAGCCGCGCTCCTCCGGGCGCGGCTCGAGCTTCGAGACGTCGACCTCGATCGGCCGCGCGTACCCTTCGGAAAGCAGCCGGACGCGGTCGTCGGAGCTCGCCGTCACGCAGGCGACCGCGTCGAGCCTGACCGCGGCGCAGAGCACGCGGCCGCGGTTGTGGTCGGTGTGATTGCCGCCGAGCTCGGTCCTGCCCGGAGCCGAGTAGAAACGAAGCTCGCTCCCCGGAGAGGAGCCATTCGCCGCGATGTCGCGCAGGACGAGCTCGGCGAGCCGATCGTAGCGGAGGGCGGCCGAGTCGGCTCCGGACGCGCCATAAAGTTCGGCCAGGTTTTTCCGTGCGGCCTTGCCGGCGAATCGGCCGCGACTTTCCTTCTTATCCGACATCGTCGACTCCTGGGCGTAGAGCATGTTTGGGAAATGCAGGCGATTTATGGCGGCACTTTCAAAATGCCGCATCGCAGAACGGTTCATATTTTAACGGAAAGCTTCTTTCAGGGAAAGCATGGGTTCGAGGCAGGCATAGGGAAAACTTAGGCCCATTCGTTTGACAAGGTCGGCGGTCTGACGTATGGTGAACTTGTCCCCAGACAAGTCGCCGGGCCGGTATCGCTAGTCGCCGGGAGGTAGAAGCCTATGATGCTGAACAGCCTTGAAGACATCCTCGCGGGTGCGGCGCCGGACATCGGCCGCCGCTGGCTCTATAAGCTACGGGGAGAGAAGAGCCTCAAGGGCATGAATCAACTCGTCGACGCCGAACTCCTGTCCGTGCACGAATCGGTGATGCATATCCTGGCCGGCTGGTTCGATCACAGCCTCGACAAGAACCTGATCGGCGCCTTCTTCGTGATGATGGGCAAAGAGTACTGCGCCCAGGGTATACCGCTCTCCGAGCTCACCTTCGCGATCCGGTTGGACAGGAAATCCGTATCGGAGCATCTGATCGAGAATACGGTGGTCGAGGGGGCGTCGCGGATGTACACGCTCATGGCGGCCTGCGACGAACTGTCCGAGTTTTTCATGCTCGGCGCCTATTACTTGTCCAAAGGCTACCTCGAAGAGACCTTTCTCCGGATAAGAAATTGCGAAGATATACCCGAGGACATATTGACCAAGTACTTCAAGGACGATTTCTTCTTTAAGGCAGATTGAGGTTTTCCCGGAAGTAAGAGTATTTTAAGAAAACCCCCATTGAATGAATTTTTAAAAGTGGCTATTTTATCGATTGGTTTCGCATTTGGTTCGGTTTCTTAGAAACCGTATGCAGTTGCCCCAGTCCAAGAGTTCCCTATATGATGCGCGCATGGTATGGGAGCTTGAAGCGACGAGGCCTTCCTTTCGGTTGATTCACGATCGGCATCGAGAGGCTTGCGGTGCCCATAGAGGCAGGTTCATGAACGAGGGCTTTTTCGCGAAGGGAATCGGATCCTGGATCGGTGATGCGATTCCGCGCCTTTCCCTGACAATTCTCCCCATAGGGCATCTTCTACTATGCGTGGCGGCTCTCGCCTTCTCCTACAAGGCCGCGCTGGCCGTTTTCGCGGTTTCGCTCGTTTCGCTTCTTCGCTATCTCGTGCTCGCCTCGTTCGCGGCCTCCATCGGACGTCGAAGGAGTCTTGTCGCGGTCGTCGAGGCGAGCCTCTGGCTTCTTTCCTTCGCGGGACTGGCCGCGGCCATCGTGGTCGTTTCCCGGGTGGCCCACGAGGCCCTGCTCTGGGCCGCCGCGGCCGCCTGTCTCGGGCCGCTCCTCGTCACGCTGTTGGCGATATTCGCGGGCGGTCGTGCGATCGCCGGAAATCACGACACGGTCGGAGGCGCGCGATGAGCGGCGGCACCGCCCCGACCAGCATAAGCGATCGCATCACCGAAGCGATCTCGATCAAGACGGTTTTCACGATTCACGCATTCGGGTTATCCATCCCGATATCGGATACGGTGGTCGCCACGTGGATCGTCATAGCCATAATATTCCTGCTGGGCGTTCTCGCGACGAGACGGCTCAAAGAGGTTCCCTCCAAGCCCCAGGTGCTCATGGAAGCCTTCGTGGGCTTCGTCAACCGCATCGCCGAAGAGAACCTCGGGCATCATTGGAGAAGCTTCGCGGCCTTCCTGGGTGCGATCTTCACTTTCCTGATCATCGCCAACCTGGCTCCGCTCGTGACGCCGGTGGGGGGCTTCGGTTTCGAGCCGCCTTTCATCATCAGGCCGCTTACGCGCGATATAAATATTACTGCAGCATTCGCCGTCGTCGTCATCCTGACAGTCTTCGCCGCAAGCTTCCGCTACAAGGGCGTGGGCGGCTTCCTGAAAAGCCTCGTCAGCCCCATGCCGTTCATGCTCCCGTTCAATCTGATGGAATATCTCATAAAGCCCTTCTCGCTCGCGCTCCGGCTTTTCGGCAATATCCTCGGCGCGTACATCATCATGCAGCTCATCGAGGCGGTCGTGCCCGTCGTGATGCCGCCGATTTTCTCGCTCTACTTCGATCTTTTCGACGGCCTTATCCAGGCGGTCGTATTCTCATTCCTTTCGACGATCTACATCGCCGAGGCTATCGAATAGGGAGGAATCATGGACTTTCATTTTGCGGCATTGATCGGGGCCGGCATGGCCGTCATGACCGGTCTGGGGGCCGGCATCGGCATCGGTCTGGCGACCGGCAAGACGTCGGAAGCCATCGCGCGCCAGCCCGAGGCTTCGGGCAAGATCCAAGGCGCGTTCATCATCGGTATAGCCCTCGCCGAGGCCACCGCCATCTACGGCCTCGTCGTGGCGCTCCTCCTCCTCTTCAAATAAGGAAGAGCGGCACAGAGACTTCGGAGGGTTCAGCAGTGCTCAGTTTCGGCGTAAGCTTCTTCATTACTATCGTCAATCTCCTCGTGCTCTACCTCATCTTCAGGCGCTTTCTCTGGAAACCCATGACGGATTTCATGGAAAAGCGCACGAACAAAGTGAAGAACGAGCTCGCCGATGCCGCGATGACCAAGGGCAAGGCCGAGGAGATGGCGAAGCGCTACGACGGGCTCCTCGCCGAGGCCGATTCCGAGGCGGAGCGCCTCGTCAAGGAAGGCGAGGAACGTGCGAAGGTCGAAGCCAAGGCCATTCTCGCCGCGGCCCAGGCCGACGCCGCCGAGCTCAGGCGACGCGGCGAGGAAGCGGCTGCCCGGGAGCATGAAAAGGCCCGGCAGGAGCTGGCGTCGGACATTGCGGAGCTGGCCGCGGAAGTGGCGGCGCGCCTCGTGGGCCGCGAGGCCAGGGCCGAGGACGCGCGCTCTGCGGATGCGCTCGTTCGCGAGCTGGAGGCCGGTCGTGCCTGACAGGCGCCGGGCCTGGGCTCGCGCGCTCGGCGAAGCGGCGCAGAGTTCGGAGCGCCGCAAGGCCTACGCCGACGCTCTCGACGGCATCGCCGGGGCCATGTCCGAGGATCGGCGCGCGATCGACTACCTCCACGATCCCGCGATCTCGAAGCCCGCCAAGAAAGAATTCCTTTCGAGCGCGTTGGGCGGCACGGACGCGGTGTTCTCCCGCTTCTGCGAGCTTCTCGTCGAGAAGGAACGCAGCTCCCTCATCCCGGCGCTCGCCTCCGTCTTCCGGCGGATAGTCGACGCGGAGGAGGGCGTGGCCCGTCTCGAGATCGAGGCGGCCCGCGAACCGGAGGCGGCCACGGTCGGCCGGATAGGCGATGCCTGGTCCAAATCGACGGGCGCCCGGACGACCATTTCAACCTTGCGCGTAAAACCCGAGCTGATCGCCGGCTATCGTCTGCGTTCGGGCTCGATTCGCATAGACTATTCTATCGCCGGCCGCCTCGAGCGGCTCAGGCGGCGACTCGTCCTTCCCCTGGGGCTTTTCCCCGGGAGAGTGGGCGAGGGGAAGGATGACATACATGCCCCAACGACCTGACGAAGTGACCGGCATACTCCGCGAGCGACTCGCGGCTTTCGAAGACCGGATCGAGCGCGATGAAGTGGGCACCGTCGTCCAGGCGGGCGACGGGATAGCACGCGTCTACGGCCTCGATTCATGCTCCTACGGCGAGCTCCTCGAGTTCGAGTCGGGCGGAATCGGCATGGCGCTCAACCTGGACGAAGACGATGTCGGCTGCGTGCTCTTCTCCCGCCAGGACGAGGTTCGCGAGGGCGAGACCGTGCGCCGGACCGGGCGCGTCGCGGAAATTCCGGCGGGTTCGGACTTCGTCGGCCGGATCGTGGATCCTCTCGGCGTCCCGCTGGACGGCGGCGGCCCCGTCAAGAGCGAGCGAATGATGCTGGTGGAGCGGCGCGCGCCTTCCGTCATCTCGCGCAAGTCGGTCGGGGTGCCCCTCCAGACGGGCATTCTCGCCCTCGACGCGATGGTCCCCATAGGCCGCGGCCAGCGCGAGCTCATCATCGGGGACCGCCAGACCGGCAAGACCGCGGTCGCCGTCGACACCATCATCAACCAGAAAGGCCAGAACGTCGTCTGCGTCTACGCGGCGATCGGGCAGAAAGCCTCCACCGTGGCCCAGATCGTGGAGACGCTCAGGCGCTACGGCGCCCTCGAATACACCATCGTCGTGGCCGCCACGGCCGCCGTAGGCGCGGCCCTGCAATACCTCACCCCCTACTCGGCCTGCGCCATGGCGGAGTTCTTCATGGACCAGGGGAAGGACGTTCTCGTAGTGTACGACGACCTCTCCAAGCATGCGGTCGCCTACCGCGCCCTGTCCCTCCTCCTGCGCAGGCCGCCGGGACGCGAGGCATACCCCGGCGACGTCTTCTACCTGCACTCGAGGCTCCTCGAGCGCGCCGCGCGCATCGCGCCCGAAAACGGCGGCGGCTCGATCACGGCCCTGCCCATAGTCGAGACCCAGGGCGGCGACATCTCCGCCTATATCCCGACCAACGTCATATCCATCACCGACGGCCAGATATTCCTCCAGAGCGAGCTCTTCTTCTCGGGCGTGCGGCCGGCGGTCGACGTCGGCCTGTCCGTCTCGCGCGTCGGCGGCGCGGCTCAGTCCAAGGCCGTCCGCAAGATAGCCGGCCGCCTCAGGCTGGACCTGGCCCAGTACCGGGATCTCGCCGTGTTCGCCCAGTTCGGGAGCGACCTCGACAAGGCCACGCAGGAGAGTCTGGCCCACGGCAGGCGCCTCGTAGAGGTGCTCAAACAGCAGCAGTACGAACCCATGCCCCTGGCCCAGGAAATCGTCACGCTCTTCGCGGCGATCAACGGCTACCTGGGCGAGGTCAAGGTCGAGGAGATCCGCACCTTCCTCGGTCAGATGATGCAAAACCTCAAGTACAAGCACCCCGCCCTCCTCGATGGCCTGCAGAAGACCGGAGAGCTCGGCGCCGACGCCGAGAAGGAGCTTCGCGAAGCCCTGGACGAATTCCGAAGCCACAAGAGGACCGACTGACGTGGAGACGATGCGCGACATCCGCAACCGGATGAAGAGCGTCCGCCAGTCCCTCCAGGTGACGAGCGCGATGAAGCTGATCTCGACCGCCAAGCTGCGCAAGGCGCGCCGCCGGCTGGACGAGACGCTTCCCTATTTCGAGGCGATACGCGGGGCGATACGGGAGATCGAGGCCAACGCCGGAGCCAACGGCGAGAAATGGTTCGATCGGCGCGAAAGGAAGTCCGACAGGCGCGTGGCCACCCTCGTCATCACGGCGGACAAAGGCCTCGCGGGCGGCTACAATCACTTCGTCATCCGTTTCGCCGAGGAGCGCTGCCCGCCGGGGTCCATACTGCTTCTGCTCGGCGCCGTCGGCAAGCGCTACTTCATCGAAAAGGACTACCGCCTGCTCGAGGATTTCAACGTGTCCGCGAAGGAGCCTACCTTCTACGAGGCGAAGGAAATCGCCGCCTTCGCCGTTTCGCAGTACCTTTCGGGCGGCATCGACGAGTTTCGCGTGATATTCACGCGCATGCACTCGACGGTCAAGCTCGAGCCCGAAATGATCACGCTCCTCCCCCTAGACCTCGAGGCGATCCGCGCGCCGGGTCGGCGATCCGCGGAGGACACCGTCTACAGTTACGAGCCGGACGAGGTCGCGCTCTTCGACGTGCTCGTCCCGCACTATCTCAAGGGCATCGTCTACGGCGCCCTCGTGCAGGCATTCGCGAGCGAACAGGCCGCGCGCATGACCGCCATGGACTCCGCGTCCAAGAACGCCGACGAGATGCTCGGTCGGCTTCAGCTTGTCTACAACCGGGCGCGTCAGGCGGCGATAACGAGCGAAGTGTCGGAGATCGTCGCCGGGGCCGCCGCCCTGGAAGATTGAGCATTTTGAAAGAGCCTCGATTAAGGGAGAATATATGGCCGAGTGCATAGGAACAGTCGTGCGAGTGACGGGGCCCATTCTCGATATGAGATTCGAGGGAGGCGCCATGCCGGCCATCCTCGACGCCATCGAGATCGACAGGCAGGATGGCGCCAAGGTCCTCGCCGAGTGCCTTCTGCATATGGGCGACGGCATAGCCCGCTGCATCGCCATGGAAGCCACCGAGGGCTTGGCCCGCGGCCTCAAGGCGCGGGGCACGGGCGCGCCCTTGTCGGTACCCGTCGGCAAGGAAGTGCTCGGCCGCATGTTCGACCTGGCCGGCCGTCCGATAGACGGCGGGCCCGCGGTTCAGGCCCAGCGCTCGCCGATACACCGCGAAGCGCCCTCGCTCGAGGAGCAGCGCACGAGCACCGAGATACTCGAGACGGGAATAAAGGTCATCGACCTCATCGCGCCCTACGCCAAGGGCGGAAAGATCGGACTCTTCGGCGGTGCCGGCGTCGGCAAGACGGTCATCATAATGGAGCTCATCCGCAACATCGCGGCCGAGCACTCGGGCTATTCGGTCTTCGCCGGAGTCGGCGAGCGGAGCCGCGAGGGCAACGACCTCTGGCACGAGATGAACGAGTCCGGCGTCATCAAGAACACCGCCCTCGTCTTCGGGCAGATGAACGAGCCGCCGGGCGCGCGCATGCGTGTCGGCCTTTCGGGCCTCACGATGGCCGAGCACTTCCGCGACGTGCTCGGCCAGGACGTCCTCCTCTTCATCGACAACATATTCCGCTTCATACAGGCGGGCAGCGAGGTTTCGGCCCTGCTCGGGCGCATCCCCAGCGCGGTCGGCTACCAGCCCACGCTCGCCAACGAGCTCGGCGCGCTGCAGGAGCGCATAACGTCGACGCGAAAAGGCTCGATCACCTCGGTCCAGGCCGTCTACGTGCCCGCCGACGATCTCACGGACCCGGCGCCCGCGACCACCTTCACGCACCTCGACGCCACCACGGTCCTTTCGCGGCGGATCGTCGAGAAGGGCATCTACCCGGCGGTCGACCCCCTGGCCTCGTCGTCGCGCATCCTCGATCCGCGCGTCGTGGGCGAGGAGCACAATGCCGTGGCGCGCAGAGTCCAGGAGATACTGCAGCGGTATCAGGAATTGCAGGATATCATAGCGATCCTCGGCATGGACGAGCTCGGTCCCGAAGACAAGCTGACGGTCTATCGCGCGCGCAAGATCGAGCGCTTCTTCTCCCAGCCTTTCCACGTCGCCGAGCAGTTCACCGGGATCCAGGGCCGATACGTCGCCCTCGCCGATACGGTGAAGGGTTTCAAGGAGATCATCGAGGGCCGCTGCGACGACATCCCCGAGCAGGCCTTCTACATGGCGGGGACCATCGAAGAAGTGCATGAACGGGCGAAAAACAAGTAGGGCGGCGGTATGACGGAATTTCACTGCGAGATTCTGACTCCGCACAGGCGCCTGTACGCGGGGCCCGCGGAATCGGTGCTTTTCGTGACGTACGACGGCGAGATCGAGATACTCGACATGCACGAGCCCTGCGTGATGCCGGTCGTCGTCGGACAGCTGCGCCTGCGCGCGGGCGGGCAGACCAGGAAAGCCGCCGTGACGCAGGGCTTCGCGAGAGTCAAAAAAGGACGGGTGGATATCTTCGTCGACGCCGCGGAATGGGCCGAAGAGATCGACCGCGAGCGGGCCCAGCGCGCGCTCGAACGCGCCACCGCGCGGCTCTCTTCCGAGACCCTGCGCTGGCGCCTGGAGTCGTCGGCGCTCGCGGCCGAGCGCGCGCGCAACAGGCTTGCGATCGCCGTGAGCGCGCCCGCGGCGGAGAAGACGGCCTAGACTAGGCCGACATCTCCGCGATATAGCCCGTACGCAGGCAGGTATCGAAGAGTTCGCGACTCAAGAAATCCTCCTGCACGTCCTCCCAATCCTCGTGTCTGTGGACGATGCGCACCAGGTAGCCGCCTTCGGTTTCGCCGATCAGCTCGAGGACGGAAGGATCGCGGCCGGCAGCCGCGCCTCCGGACTTGATGGTGAACTGTTTCATGCGCTCGCTCCTTGGGGGGGCGTTTCCATGCGCCTCCCTTTGAAGTATCGGAAGGAGCAGGAGGGCGGATTAGCCGCGAGGCGCCTTCAATCATCCTACCGGTATAGGTTGACTAGTTCACGACATGCATATGCCTGACCGCCCGTCTCGCCGCTCGGCACACTGAGGGCAGCATAGGTACTGGTAGTCCAATAGCAGGGGTTCGGATTGGTGTCCCCTGAACCCGCAGAAGCTCCCACGAAATAGAGGGTACTGCCGGAAAAAGAAATCCAATTCGCCCATCCGCATATCTCCGAAGTGGGCAGGCTGAGGGCCGCACCAGTGCCGTTCGTCCAATAGTAAGGAGTTGAATCAATTGCACTGCCCGAGGGTGAATCGGCCTCGCCCGCTACATAGACATTGCCTCCGGACACGGTCACATAGTATGCAGAACCTCCCGATGTCGCCGAAGCGGGAAGAGAGAGGTGAGTGAGCGCGTTGTTCGTCCAGAAGCATGGCGTAAAAAAGAGAGCAGCGGTACTGACGTATCCCGCGACATAGACGGTGCCATCGGACACGGCCACAGACCATGCTCCGCCACCCGTTTCCGAGGAGCCGATGTCAAGGAGTGTGGGGGTGGGGACGCCGCTCGTCCAGAGGCAGGGCTGACTGCCCGCAAATCCTGCGGCATATACGGTGCTTCCAGAGACGGTTACGCACCATGCCTGCCCCGAAGTAGCCGTACCAAGGGAGAGAGCGTCTGGAGCGCCGTTCGTCCAGAGGTAAGGCGTCGAATTGAGGCCGGAGGACTCAGTGGTGTATCCCGCGACATAGATAGTGCTTCCGGACACGGCCACAGACCATGCTCGCCCCGACGCCGCGCCGGACATGGATAGAATGGTGGGCCTGCCATTCGTCCAGAGGCAAGGACTTTCGGCGCCTGTTGAGTCAAGTGCATATCCTACGACATAGATGTTGCTACCAGACACCGCCACGGACAATGCTGCACCGCCCGTCTCCGAAGTGGGCAGGGAGAGGGCGGCGGGCGTGCCATTCGTCCATAGGCAGGGCATTTTAGCGCCTGATGAGTTGGTCGTGTAACCTGCGATATACGCCGGGATCGTGCTGGTTGGAGAAGGGCCCGAGGGATTCGAGCAGGCAACGAGAGCGAGAAATGAACAAAGGATAATGGATGCCACTCCTGCGTGACGCGTGAAGAGAAGTTTGGTCATGATTTCTCCCTAATAATGAAATTATTAAGAAATTAAACCGCGAATCTCCGGATAGTGCGCCCTTTATCATATTGCATCGATCGTCTAATTTTCAAACGATTTTAGGGGAGCTCCAATAGCCAACCGGGTTTTTAGAGCTCCCCTACAGTACATTCAGGCTCCGGCCCGGACCTGGACTGTCCCTCGCGCCGCGCGCCGGGCCAGGTCGACGTAGGAGAGAGCATGCTCGCGCAGCTCGGCGACTTCTTCGTCCCGCAGCTCGCGCACGACGCGGGCGGGACTGCCCATGATGAGCGAGCGGGGCGGAAAGACCTTGCCCTGGGTGACGAGGGCGCCCGCGCCGACTATGCTCCGCTCTCCGATGGCCGCCCCGTTGAGAATCACCGCGCCCATGCCGACCAGGGCCCAGTCGCCGACGATGCAGCCGTGGAGCACTGCGCGGTGCCCCAGGGTGACGCCTTCGCCGACGATGCAGGGGACGCCGCGGTCGACGTGGATCACGGAGCCGTCCTGGACGTTGCTCGATCTGCCGATCCGAATCTCCGCGATGTCGCCGCGAAGCACGGCCGCGTACCAGACCGAAGCATCCTCGGCGAGATCCACTTCTCCTACGACCTCGGCGTTCCAGGAAACGTAGGCCGAGGGATGCACGCGGGGAACCTTGTCTTCGAAGCTGTGTATCATGATGAACCCTTATACCGCCGAAAAGGGTCACGGTCCAGCGCGTCCGCGGTGGGATATTCCGGCCGGAAGGGAGGGGCGCTCCCGTATCGGCCGCAGGATCGGCTTGACAGCCCTTCCTGCGGCGTTTACCGTGACCGAAACGGAAGGGGCATGAGTCGTATGAACGCATTGGCCGATGAAGTCAACAAGATTCTCGACGGCGGGGCCGCGGGGCGGCTTCTCGCGGATTTGGGGAGACGGATGTACTTCCCCAAAGGGATTCTCACGCAGAGCGCCGAGGCGGGCGCCAAGGCCAAGCGCTTCAACGCGACGATCGGCATGGCCTACGAGGGCGGCGAACCCATGATCCTCGACGCGGTGCGCGCCGCCCTGCCCGGTCTTTCGGCCACCGAGGCGGTAGCCTATGCGTCCACCGGCGGCGTCGCCGAGCTCAGACGGCGCTGGAAGCTCGAGCTCGCCCGCAAGAATCCTTCGCTGGCCTCGAAGTCATACTCCCTGCCCGTCGTCGTGCCGGGGCTCACCGCGGCCGTTTCCTATCTCGCCGATCTCTTCATCGAAGCCGGCGACGCGGTCGTGCTGCCCGATCTCCACTGGCCGAACTATCGCCTCATCGTCGAGGAGCGCAAGCAGGCCAAGGGTCTGACCTTCCCGGTTTTCTCCGCGGCCGCGGACGGCACGCCGGGCTTCAATGTCGCTGGAATGGAAGAGCGGCTCCGCGAGGCGGGGTCCCGCCGCGGAAAGGCCGTCTGCATTCTCAATTTTCCCAACAATCCCACGGGCTATTCGCCGACGCTGGCGGAGGCCGACGCGATCGTCGCGGCTATCGTGCGCGTGGCCGAGAAGGGCACGGACATTCTCGTCATAGCGGACGACGCCTACTTCGGTCTCCAGTACGAGAAGGGTCTCCTGGGCGAGTCCCTGTTCGCCCGCCTGGCCGACGCCCATCCCGGAATTCTCGCGGCCAAGGCCGACGGCCCCACGAAAGAGGATTACGTCTGGGGCTTCAGGCTCGGTTTCGTCACCTTCGCCGGCAAGGATCTCGACGAGGCGAAGCAGGACGCGCTTACGAAGAAGCTCCTCGGAGTGATCCGCTCCTCCGTTTCCAGCTCCTCGGCGACGGCGCAGAACATCTTCCTCAAGGCTCTAGACTCCCCGGGCTACGAGGCGCAGAAGAAGCGCTATCGCGCCCTCCTCGAAGGGCGTTACCGCGAGGCCAAGAAGGCCGTTTCGGAGAGGCCTCTCCCGGCCAGCCTCAAAGCCCTGCCCTTCAATTCGGGGTACTTCATGAGCTTCGAGTGCCTGGGCATCTCCGCCGAGACGCTGCGCGTGAAGCTTCTCGACGGAAAGGGCATCGGCACGATCTCCATGCAGGACCGCTATCTCCGCGTGGCCTTCTCCAGCGTCGAGGAGCTCGGCATCGCCGAGCTCTACCGCGAAATAGCCGCCGCCGCCGCCGAGCTCGCGGCGCTCTAGGCCGATCGATGCCGCGATCGGCGCCGGCCGTCGCCCTGGTCGCATTCGCCCTCGCCGCCTTCGCGGCCGGCGCCTCGGCCCAGACGGCCATTCTCTCGCCGTCTGCGGCGGGCGCCGATACGGGCGGCTTCTCCGGCATCGCCAGCTGGTACGGCCCCGAGTTCGCGGGCCGCACCACCTCGAGCGGCGAGGTGTACGATCCCGCCAAGCTCACTGCCGCGCATCGCAGCCTGCCCTTCGGGAGCTACGTGCTCGTGCGGAATCTCGACAACGGCTCCAGCGTGATCGTGCGCGTCAACGACCGCGGACCCTTCGCGGCCGGCCGGGTGATCGACCTCTCCGAGGCGGCCGCGCGTCTCATCGGGATGCTCCCTACCGGCACGGCCCCGGTCTCCTGCTCTCTCATCGCGCCGGAGGAGGCGCTCGCCTGGAAAGGCGGCGGCATGGACGGCCGGCCTCCGCCCCCGATCCGGCGCGACGCCGCCGGAGCCGAGAACGCCGCGTCCGCCGCCGCCGACTCGAGCCGCGGCGTCCGGCACTTCAGAATCCAGGTCGCGTCCTATGCTTCCGAAGCGAACGCCCGGACGACCCTGATCCGACTGCAGAACTCGGGCCTTTCGCCCTCGATCGAACAGTCCCGAGGATATTTCCGCGTAATCCTCCCCGACCTCTCTCCCGAAGACGCGACGCGGATACGGGGCCTTCTCGGCGACATGGGCTATCGCAGCCTCCTCGTGACCTCGTGGACAGAGGCCGATAAATAGGGGCTGCACGTTCGGCGCAGCCCCGTGGCGGCTATTTGAGGATGTACGACTTCAGCGGCGGGAACCCGTTGAAATAGACCGAGGAATAACTCTGGGTGTAGGCGCCGGCGGTGAGAATGTAGACACGCTCGCCGATTCTCGTCTTGTCGGGCATGGTGTAGGTCCATTTCTCGTAGAGTATGTCCATGGAGTCGCAGGTGGGTCCGGCGATGATGATCTCCACCGGCTTGCCCTTGCCCTCGAAGCAGATCGGGTACTTGATCGCTTCGTCCAGCGTCTCGATGAGGCCCCCGAATTTGCCTATGTCCAGGAAGACCCAGGGATAGCGCTCGTGCACCGACTTCTTGGCGATGTTGACTATTTCCGCCACGATGACGCCCGAGTCTCCCGCCATGGAGCGCCCCGGCTCGATGATGATCTCCTCCGGAAGGCCGTCCTTGAAACTGTTCTCGAGAAAGCGGTGGATGTCCTCGGCGTACTGGGCGATGGAATCGGTCGGCTCGAGGTAGTTCGCGGGAAAGCCGCCGCCCATGTTGATCATCTTGAGGTCGGCATGGAGCTCTTCCTTGGCCCAGTTGAAGAGCTGGCCCACGGTCGTGAGGGCCGAAGACCAGGCGCCCACGTCGCGCTGCTGCGATCCCGGGTGAAACGAAATGCCGTAGGGCCGCAGGCCGAAGCGAATGGCCGTCTTGATGAGCTGCCGGGTGAGATCGGGGTGCGAGCCGAACTTCTTGGACAGGGGCCAGTCGGCGCCCAGCCCTTCCGTCAGGAGGCGGAAGAACACTTTGGAACCGGGAGCCGCGCGCGAGATTTTGTCCACATCGGTCATGGAATCGGTGACGAAGAGCCGTACTCCTTTCTCGTAGAAATATGCGATGTCGCGTTCTTTTTTGATGGTGTTGCCGAAGCTCATGCGCTCGGGGCCGACGCCGAGCCGGAGGAGCTGGTCGAGCTCCCAGCGCGTGGCCACGTCGAAGTTGGAGCCGAGATCGCGCAGGAGCGCGACCACTTCGTCGTCGGGATTGGCCTTGACCGCGTAGTATATCTTCGCGAAAGGCATGTGAGTCCGGAGTTCCTCGTACTTGGCCTTGACGACATCGAGGTCGATGACGAGACAGGGGGTTTCCTTGTCCTTGGCGAACTCCTTGATCCGCTCGAACTTCTCACGGGTCATGAAATTTTCGAGCGGAAAACGGTACTGATCTTCCAATGTAGTACCTCTGGATGATAGTGATAGTCGTCCGCACCTAGCGATGTCCGCCCGAAACTCGACGGCGTTTCATGGACGGACCCGGGCGTTCGCGGCTCCGCCGCAACCATAGGTTTACGCTTGCTATCTTGTCAAGGATGCGATATACCGCAGCGTATGATAGCGTTTTTCTTTAAAAAGACATTTTTCGACGGATGGGACAATCTGTTTACCCTGGTCCTTTTCAACGTCGTTTTCGTGGCGCTGGCCGCGCTCGGTTTCCTCGTGCCGGCGGTGGCCTCCGCGCCGCTCTGGCTCGCCCGCGCCGCCGCCGTCCTCGCCCTGGGCGCCGGGGCCGTCTGGTGGTCCACCAGCGTTTTCGCGCTGAAGGAGGTGGCCGACTTCCGTTCGGTGAAGGCGGCCGATGTCCCCGCGGTTCTCCGCAGGGCCGTCGTTCCGGGTTTGCAGCTGGGTCTGATTCTCGCGGCGCTCTGGCTTCTCCTCTCGGTCGGCCTGCGCTTCTACCTGGGACACGGCGGGCTGGCCGGGGCTCTCGCCGCGGGAGTGCTGTTCTGGTTCGGCCTGGCCGCCCTGCTGTCGCTGCAATACTACATTCCCCTGCGGGCGCGGCTCGGCGGCGGTTTCGGTAAGAACCTCCGGAAGAGCTTCATACTCTTCTTCGACAATCCTTCCTTTTCGGTGTTTCTCGCCCTGTACAATGCCGTTTCGCTCGCGCTTTCCGGGTTTCTCGCCTTCCTGGCGCCGGGCTTTGCGGGTCTCGCCCTCGCTCTGGACTGCGGCCTCAGGCTCAGACTCTACAAGTACGACTGGCTCGAGAAGAATCCCCTCTCCCCCCGCCGGGCACGCCGAGCGATACCCTGGGAGGAGCTTCTCGCCGAGGACAGGGAACTCGTCGGCAAGCGGACGCTCAAGGGCATGATCTTTCCCTGGAAAGAGTAGCCGTACAAAGGTCGCGAAAGTCGGGCGACGTCTCGGAACGAGGACGCCCGATTCGGCGACCGGTCAACGTTGACCAAAGGGAGGGGATACCCTATTATCAGGACAGGCCTATGTCCATCACAACGAGCCAGCAGATAGGGAAATGGTACGATCTCTATAAGAGTATCGAAGTCACTTATACCAAAGAAATCATAAAAACCACGGGACTGGACACGCGCGGCGTCTTCCTGAAGTGCGTGGGCGAGCAATGGCCCTGCGTAATCTATTCGGCCTCGTTCGGCGGGGCTAAGGTGGTGGCGAGCTCGAAGCAGGCCTTCATGGACAGGGTCAAGAAGGCCAACAATCTCCTATCCCTGCGCTTCTGCTTCAAGAATCCCGACAAGGTCGAGCCCATGAGCTTCTTCATAGCCGCCCGGGTCGCGGGCGTGTCGCCCTATGCGCAGTCGGGCGGCGACCTGCAATTCGTCAGCATTCTGTTCACCCAGCGCCCCCCCGACGATTTCATCGAGATACTGGGCCGAGTCCTCGACGCGAACATCAACTCCACGCGGCGACGGGACGAACGCATTCTCCTGACCCCGGATTCCATGCGCCGGATCGGCCTGGTCGCGAAAGAGACATTCCTCTTCGTCCAGGGCGTGCCCAGGAAGTGCATCCTTCGCGATCTGTCCTTCTCCGGATGCAAGGCACTCATCGTCGGCATCGCGAAGTTCCTCGTGGGCAAGGGATGCTCGATCAAGATCGAGATGGACGATCCCCGCGAATCGCTGGAGATAAAGGGCACGATAGTGCGCTACGAGGATGTCGAGGGCCGAAAGGACCTCACCGCGATCGCCGTCAAATTCGACGAGCGCGCCGTCCCCATGACGTATAAAATGCATATCAACGACTGCCTGAGCCAGGTGCGGCAGAGCCGGGGCGAAGAGGCGGAACACCCCGCCGATCCGACCGGTGCCGAAGAGGCCAAGAAACCCTAGCAGGAGAGGCTGTACAATTGGACGACATTTCGAGCGACGCCGACCCGGACAGCGCGCCGGGCGAAGCTTTCAGGCCCGGAGCCGCGGCTCTCAGGCGTCTCGTGTTCATAGAGCTGCCCAACGCTCTCGCCCGGGATATAGGCTCTTTCAAGCCCGACTCCTCCATCCCGCTTCCGGTCGAAGTGGGAGGGGAGCCGGAGCGTTTCGATCCGCGCGCCCTGACGGGCGAGGCGGTCGTCGCCGGAATGCTGCGACTCCTCGCGTGGAATCCCATGCACGAGCACGCCGCCTATTACCGCGCCTTCGTGAAGGCGGTGCGGCCCGACATTCTCCTGGAGCTCTCCCAGGCGGGCATAGCCAAGGCGCAGGAGCGGGACTGGGAGATCGCCGAGGAGATTTTCCGAGCCCTGGCTGGACTCTTCCCCGAAGCCCCCGAACCCCTGCTCGATCTGGCCATTCTCTCGGAGGACCGGGCTTCCGCCTACGCGGAGTCGGACCGCGAAGCCCTGGCCGGCGAGATGGACGAGCGCGCCTTCGACGCCTATAAGCGGCTGCTCGCGATGGAGCCGCCCTTCGCCCCGGCGTTCTTCAATGCGGCCTTCTTCTTCATGCGCAGGCGGAATTACGAAAGGGCCGCGTCGCTTTTCAGGACCTATATCAAAATAGGCGACGACGAGACAAAGAAGGCGAGGGCCCGGGAGATCGCGCAGAAGCTAGGCGAGCAGGGCTATCTCGACAACCTTTTCAAGGAAGCCTACGACTACATCCGGCTGGGCGACGAGCAGAAAGGCCTCGAAAAGGCCCGCGAGTTCATAGAGCGCCATCCGGAGGTCTGGAACGGCTGGTTCCTGCTCGGCTGGGCGAACAGGCGGCTCGGCCGCTGGGAGGAGGGGCGCGAGGCCTTCGAAAAGGCCGTGACGCTGGGCGCCGAGGGGATCGACGCCCTGAACGAGCTCTCGATCTGTCTGCTCGAACTGGGCCGGATCGTCGAGGCGCGGCGTGCCCTCGAAAAGGCTCTCCGCGTCGAACCCGAGAACGTGAAGATCATCTCCAACCTCGGAGCCATCGCCCTCAGACAGGGCAGACGCTCGGAGGCCGCCGGCTTCTTTCGCACGGCCCTGGAGATAGACCCCGACGATCCCGCCGCCAAGAACTGGCTCGCCGGTCTGGGTCCGGAGGGAGACTAGGCGATGGCGAGGCTCGGGAGGCGATCGAGGGCAGGGCCTTCGGACGAGCCGAAGGCTGAGCCCGATCGCCTGCTCGCGAAAGCGGCGGGGCTCGCTGCGAGACCCGCGCTGCCGTCGCGGGAAGCGTTGCGCGATCTCGTCGAGGCGGCCTATGCCGCCCTCCGCTCCGACCCGCCCGAGCTGCGCCCCCGGGATTCCGGCGGGGAGCCGGGCGGTCTTCTCAGGCTGCCCGCGCTGCCGACGATTCTCGTGCCCGACATCCACGCCCGTCCCGACCTGCTGGCGGAAGTCCTGGCCTGGGAGGGGCCGCGCGGCTCGCCCTTCGGCTCGCCCCTGGCCTACCTTCTCGCCGAGGGCAGGGCGACGATGCTCTGCCTGGGAGATCTCTTCCACACGGAATGGACCGACGCCCCCAGGCGATGGGAGCGCGCGCTCGCCGAATACATGACGGGCTTCGCCGAACATCGCTGGATGAACCAGGAAATGGCTCTCGCCCTGAGCTCGCTCGTCATCGTGCTCGAGGCCAAGACGGCCTTCCCCCGCTTCTTCCATTACCTGAAGGGCAATCACGACAACATATCGAACGACGACGAGCGCGGGGACAGACCCTTCTACAAGTTCGCGGCCGAGGGTGAAATGGTCGCCTATTGGTTCGACCTCGCCTATGGAGCGGAGCTCCGCAGAAAACTGCGTCGGGTCGAGCTCGAGTATCCCGTGCTCGCCGTAGGGGAGCGCTTCGTCGCGAGCCACGGAGAACCCGCCTTCGCCGTCGAAGCCGGAGACGCGATCGAGTTCCGCCGCCGACCCGACCTCGTCTACGCCCTCATCTGGACCCCGAACGACGGCGCCGAAAGCGGTTCGGTCGAGCGCTCTCTCGAGACCCTGCTCGGCGAAGGCCCCGGTGCCGGTGGCGCGCTCTGGTTCGGAGGGCACCGTCCCGTGGACGGGCGCTACGCGCTTCGCGCCGGCGGCCGCTACGTCCAATTTCACAATCCCGGACGGCACCAGGTGGCCCTGCTCATGCCGGGCCGGAATCCCGATCCGGAGCGGGACATACTGTCGCTCTCGCCGTGAGATTGCCGCATTTCGAGAAGCTTCCATTGACCAGCGCGGGGCCGATCCATATCATGACGCGATATGGCAAGCGGGCGAAGATCCGGCGGCGGGAGTCGAGGGCGGGGCGGCAGCCCGGGCTGTCTTCTCGTGCTCGCGACGCTCGTGGTGGTTCTCTTCCTGTTCCTCCTCAATCTGGGCAAGATCAGGCAGACGATAAGCTCCACGAACTTCAAGGACATCATGAGCACCCAGCGAGGCACGGGCGCCCAGCCCTCGGCGCCGGCCGCGCCCGCACCCGCGGCGGACAGGGGCGGCCGAGGCGCCGCTCCCTCGAGCGGGCCCGCCGCCCGGACGGCTCCGAGCCCGGCGCCGCAGCCCGTGCAGGTTCCTCCGCCTTCCCCTGGCGGTCCGGCGGCTTCCGGAGCCGGGGGCGGCGCCCAGCCTCCCGCCGGATCGGAGACGGCGGTCCCATCGTCGCAGGGAGGAGAGAATGCGGCGGCGCAGAAGGCCGGCGCCGAGACGCCGAAAGCCCGGCTGACCTCGCTCTACTTCATCCGCGTAGACGACGACGGGGTCATCGTGCGGCAGGAAGTCAAGCGCAGGCTCACGGTCTCCGACTCTCCCCTGACCGACGCCCTCGAGGCCCTGCTCAAGGGACCCAACGAAGACGAGCTGCGCAAGAAGCTGATCACCCTGGTTCCCCTCGGAACCAAGCTCCTCGGCGTCGATGTGCGAGGCTCGACGGCCTTCGTCAATTTCAGCGAAGACTTCATGTACAACCACTATGGCATCGAAGGCTACGCCGGTCAGCTCAAGCAGATAGTCTATACTGCGACCTCCTTCCCGACCGTCCAGGATGTCCAGATCCTCATCGATGGGGAGCGCCACGACTACCTGGGCGGCGAAGGCGTGTTTATCGGCAAACCGCTATCACGGAACAGTTTTTAGGATACGGAAGATGGGGGTTTGCCGGATCGATAGGAAGTTGATTATGGGGGGCGCCATGGGCGACCTGTGATACGGCAAACCGCTATCACGGAACAGGTTCTACGCGCGGCGCTGATATATCAGACTCTTGCCCGGGTCGCGTAAGCGTGGTACTATGCGGTCAAACATACAGACTCGGTTTCGGGCAAGGAGGCCTACTCTGAACGCGACCCGCCTTCACGACTGGCACATAGCCCACGGCGCCAAGATGGCGCCCTTCGCCGGCTACGAGATGCCGATATCCTATCCCACGGGCGCGGTCGAGGAGCACCTCATAACGCGTCGCTCGGCGGGGCTCTTCGACATCGATCACATGGGACAGCTCGAAGTCTCGGGCCCGGGCGCCGACGAGTTCGTCTCGGCCACGGTGAGCGCCGGGATTCTCGACATGAAGATCCGCGATGCGCGCTACTCCCTTCTCCTCGACGAGAAAGGCCTCGTGCTGGACGATCTTTTCGTGTACAGGCTGCCCGACCGCTGGTGGATCGTCGTCAACGCCTCGAATCGTCAGGCCGATTACGAATGGTTCCGGCGCCGCGCCCCCGCCGGCGTCCGGGTCATCGACCGCTCGGACGCCACCTACATGATCGCGGTCCAGGGGCCGCGGGCGCTCGCGCTCCTCGACCGCCTCTCGGGCGGCGGAGTCTCCGTCCTGCCGCGCTTCACCTCGGGCGACATTTCGATACGGGGCGTTCCGGTGCTCTTCGGCCGCACCGGCTACACCGGCGAGGACGGCGGCGAGCTCTTCTTCCCCGCGGAAAGCGCGGTCGATATCTGGGAGCTCCTCCTCGCCGAGGGGGAGGGGAGCGGCATCGAGGTCAAACCCATCGGTCTCGCCGCGCGCGACTCGCTCCGCTTCGAGGCGGGCATGCCCCTGCACGGCCACGAGATCAGTCCCAGGATCAACGCCCTGGAGGCTGGCTTCGGCTGGGCCTGCGACTTCGACAAGGAATTCGTCGGCGGGGCCGCCCTGCTGAAGATCAAGGCCGAGGGGCTCGCGCGGAGGCTCGTCGGGATAGAAGTGACCGGCGGAGTTCCCCGCGAGGGCTGCGAAGTGCGGTCCGGCTCGGGCGAGCCCATAGGGCAGTGCGTGGCGGGCATGTTTTGCCCGACGGTGAAAAAGTACGCCGCCAACGCTTTCGTGCTTCCCGCTTTCGCCAAGGCGGGCACCGCGCTCCAGGTAATCATTCACGACAAACCCAGAGGGGCGGTCGTCGTCAAGCGTCCGCTCTACATACCGGCCTACAGGCGCTGAGCCGACGTCGCACAGGTTCCCACAAAGGAGAAGATCATGAAGATCGACAAGAACGCCCGCTATCGCACGTCGCACGAATACGCCCGCAGGGAAGGCGCGGTGATGGTCGCCGGCATCTCGGATCACGCCCAGGAGTCCCTCGGCGACATAGTCTTCGTGGAACTGCCGGCCGTAGGCAAGGTTCTCAAGCAGGGCGAGGCCTTCGGGGTCGTCGAGTCCGTGAAGGCGGCGAGCGACCTCTACATGCCCATGTCGGGCACGATCACCGAGGTCAACGGAGCTCTCGGGGGCGATCCGGCCCTGGTCAACAAGGACCCCTACGGCGCCGGCTGGATGATCAAGTTCACGCCCTCGGGCGCCTCCGAGTGGGAGGGCCTGCTCGACGCTGCGGCCTACGAAAAAGAAGCGGGCAAGGAGTAGACCGTGCCGTTCATCGCCAATTCCGACGCCGACCGCGCGGCCATGCTCGCGCGGATCGGGGTCGGCAGCATCGAGGAGCTCTTCGGCGACATTCCCGAGGCGCGGCGTTTCCCGAAGCTAGACCTGCCGGAGCCGCTTTCGGAGCTGGAGGTCATGCGCGAGATCGAGGCCTTGGCGGCCAGGAACCTCTGCGCCTCGGCCTGCGCCTGGTTCCTCGGGGCGGGGGCCTACAACCACTTCAGTCCGGCCGTGGTGTCGGCCATCGCGTCCCGCGGCGAGTTCCTCACCGCCTACACGCCCTACCAGCCCGAGGTTTCGCAGGGCACCCTCCAGGCCATCTTCGAGTACCAGAGCATGGCCGCCGCCCTCCTGGGCATGGAGGTAGTGAACGCCTCGCACTACGACGGGGCGACCGCCCTCGCCGAGGCAGTGCTCATGGCCTACAACAGCGGCGGAGGCAGGCACCGCATCCTCCTGCCCGCCGACCTCCACCCCGAGTACAAGGAAGTGATACGGACCTATTTCGCGGCCTTCGAGACCTCGATCGAGGAATATTCGGGGCCGCCTGCCCGGGCGAACTTGGACGACCGGAGCTGCTGCCTCGTCGCCGCCTATCCCGGCTTTTCGGGCGAGATCGAGGATCTCCGGGCCGCGGCGGACGCGGCCCACGCCGCGGGGGCGCTGTTCGTGGTGCACGCCGATCCGCTCATGTGCGCCATATTGAAGAGCCCCGGCGAGCTGGGCGCCGACATCGTGACGGCGGAAGGCCAGTCGCTGGGCAACGCGATGAACTACGGCGGACCCTTTCTGGGCATGATGGGCGTCACGACCAGGCTCGTGCGCAAGCTGCCGGGGCGCATAGCCGGAGAGGCCCGCGACCACGAGGGCCGGCGCGGTTTCGTGCTCACGCTCACTGCGCGGGAGCAGCACATACGCCGCGAAAAGGCCGTATCTAACATCTGCTCCAACCAGGGCCTGGTAATGCTCCAGACCTGCGTCTACCTGGCGACGATGGGCAGGACCGGCCTCAGGGCCGCCGCCGAGCTCTGCTGGAACAAGGCCCACTACGCGGCGTCGCGCATCGCCTCCATTCCCGGCTTCGCCGTCCAGACCGCGAATTTCTTCGAGGAGTTCACCGTGCGCACTCCGGTATCGGCCTCCGAGCTCGCCCGAAAACTCACCCGCAGGGGCGTGGTTCCGGGGCTTCCCCTGTCGCGCTATTATCCTTCGCGGGACAACGAGCTCCTCGTCTGCGTCACCGAGATGAACACGAAGGCGCAGATCGACCTGCTCGTCGATTCGCTCGGGGAGGCCGCGAAATGAACATGCGTCCCGAACCTCTCGTCTACGAGCTCTCTTCTCCGGGAAGGATCGCCGTCTCGCTGCCTTCCTGCGACGTGCCCCCCGCTCCGATACCCTCCGCCCTCGCCAGGACCGATCTGGCCCTCCCCGAACTGGACGAGCTCACCGTGGTCCGGCACTTCACGCGGCTCTCGCAGAAGAACTACTCGATCGACACCCACTTCTACCCCCTGGGCTCCTGCACCATGAAGTACAATCCCAAGGTGAACGAGCAGGCGGCCTCCCTCCCCGGATGGAGGAACGCCCACCCCCTCGCGGGCGACGAGTTCACGCAGGGAGCCGTCGAGCTGGTCCATCGGCTGCAGGAGGCCCTCTGCGAAATAGGCGGTTTCGCGAGCGTCTCGCTCCAACCGGCCGCCGGCGCCCACGGCGAGCTCACGGGCGTGTTCATGATCCGCGCCTGGCATCAGTCCCGCGGGGATTCCCGGCGCACGAAAATGCTCATCCCGGACTCCGCCCACGGCACCAACCCCGCGTCCTGCAGCATGGCGGGCCTCAGGGCCGTGACGATCCCCTCGGACGCCGAGGGCGGCGTGGACATGGCCGCGCTCCGCTCCGCTCTGGACGACTCCGTCGCCGGCATCATGATCACCAATCCGAACACCCTCGGTCTCTTCGATCCCAACATCGAGGAGATAGCCCGGCTCGTGCACGAGGCTGGCGGACTGGTGTACGGAGACGGCGCCAACATGAACGCTCTCACCGGCGTCTTCAAGCCTGGCGAGGCGGGCATAGACGTCATGCACTTCAACCTGCACAAGACCTTCTCCACGCCGCACGGCGGCGGGGGACCGGGCGCAGGCATGGTGGGCGCGGGCTCCAGGCTCGCGGACTTCCTGCCCGGCCCCGTCGCCGTCCTCGAGAACGGGAAATACGCCATGCGCATGCCCCCGAAGAGCATAGGAAGGGTCAAAGCCTTCTACGGCAACTTCGGCGTCCTCGTCCGCGCCTACACCTACGTGCGCATGCTGGGCGCCGCGGGTCTGCGGCGCCTCGCCGAGAACGCCGTGCTCAACGCCAACTATCTCAAGGTCCTGATCGAGACCGCTTACACCGTGAAGTACCCCAGGCGCTGCATGCACGAGTTCGTGGCGATGGGCGACATCGCCGAGGGCGTCCACACCCTCGACGTCGCCAAGCGACTCATCGACTACGGCTTTCACCCGCCCACGATCTACTTCCCCCTCATCGTCAGCGAGGCTCTCATGATCGAGCCCACCGAGACCGAGGACAAGGAGACTCTGGACGAGTTCGCGCAGGCGCTCCTGAAGATCGCCGAGGAGGCCAGGACCCAGCCCTCCCTCCTCCACTCCGCCCCCACCACCACCCCCATCGGCCGCTTAGACGAAGTGGGCGCGGCGCGGAACCCGGTGCTCTGTTACAGAGGCTAAGTTAGGCGCCGCGCCCCGGCTAGACGCGGGCTTCGAAAGCCCGATCGTCGAACTGCAGAACGCAGCCGAAGCCCGCTCCCCCAATCTCGAAGACGACCGAGCCGCGGAGCTGGCTCCGGACGATATTCGAGACGAGCCAGAGCCCCAGGTTGGAGCCGTCCTCGGGGTCGAGGCCTCCCGGGACGCCCACGCCGTCGTCCCGGACCTCGATCCTGACCGGCCCTCCGTCGGAGCGCCCGGCGCGTATGCTTATGGTGCCCGAACTTCGCCCGGGAAAGGCGTGAATCAGGGCATTCGTGATGAGCTCGTTCAGGACGATGCCGCAGGGCACCGCCGCGTCCATGAGAAGATCCACCTTCTCCACCTCGTACGCGAAGGATACCCGTCCCCGGCCGTCGCCCAGACTCGCTTTCAGGAGCCCGACGAGGGCGGAGACGAAATCCGCGAGATCGATGTGCGACAGATCCTTCGACCTGTAGAGCATCTCGTGGACGAGGGACATGGAGCCTATCCGCTGCTGGACCTGGGCGAAGACTTCGCGCACGCGCGGGTCCGGACTTTTCTCCTCCTCGATGTTCAGCAGAGAGATCATCACCTGCATATTGTTCCTGGTGCGGTGGTAGAGCTCCTTGAGGAGGGTCTCTTTCTCCTCCAGGGCGCGCCCCAGCCCGTCCGCGTTCGCCTTCTCCTCCGTGATGTCCCGGATGATGCCGAACAGTCGCCGTTTCGCGGGGTCCCAGCGGGCCTTCGAGTGTATGTCGCGGACGGCCCCGTCGCTCCGCCGCGCTATCCTGAACTCGATGTCGTAGGGCACTCCGTCCCGGACGAGCGAGTCTCTGGCCCGATCCATGGCGGCCCGGTACTCGGGCAGGGGCACGCTTTCGATCGCCGAGACGCTGAACTCGCCCTCTTCGAGCCCATAGATCCTGCACGCGCCCTGCGAGGCCGTCACCTTTCCCGAGCGATAGTCGAACTCCCAGCTGCCGATGTTCGCCATCTCCTCGGCCCGCTCCAGGAGGAATCGACTTTCCTCGAGACGCTGGACCATTTCGTTGCGCTCGGTGACGTCCCTGCACACGGAGGTGATGCAGTCGCGCCCGCCCATCCGCACGACCGCCGCCGATACCTGGAACTGCCGGACGTCCCCGCATTTCACGCGGAACAGGATATCGAAATCGCGGACGCGTCCGTCGCTCTCGAGAAGGCGCCGGAAGCGCTCCCTCCCGTCGGGCGCGGCCCAGAAATCCAGCTCGCCGGAAGTCTTGCCGACGACCTCCTCGCGCCGATACCCCATCGTCGCGAGGAACGCGTCGTTCACCTCGATGTAGGTTCCGTCTTCGAGCAGCGAGATGGATATCATGTCGGGGCTGCTCAGGACGGCGGCGGTGAAGAATTGATCCGGGCTCAGGGCTTCTACGGCTGCCATGATATCCAGTATATGCAGGCTCGGACGAAAGGAAAGTCGCGGGAGCCCGGGAATTCCCGGGCCCTCCCGGACCGCCGTCTTTCGGTCGAGGGCTTGACCCGGGAGCGGATAGCGGCGAACCTGTTTTCGTCCCGGCGGGCCGCAGCGTCCGCCCGAAACGACCCGATGGAGTCGCGTCCGTGGATCTCACACTCGATACCCTCGCAAGGATCATTCAGAACTCATGGCTTTCGCGGAAGGCCGCCGGAACGGAAGCCGAGGGCTCGGCGCCCGATTTCGCCGACATGCTCCTGCGCGCGCTCGAGCAGGAGGGATCCGCCGCACAGGTCCGGGACACTCCGGCCTCGTTGGGCCCGGCGCCGATTTTGGCTGCCGAGCCCGTGGGCACCGGCTTCGGTGTGCCGGCCGCCGCCGCCGCGGATTCGGGCCCGGGGGATCTGATGGCCCTCGCCCGGGAGAAGGCCCGAAAATACGGGGTCGACCCGGAGCTCGTGAAGTCGGTCATTCGGGTCGAGTCGGGCTTCGATCCCGGCGCCGTGTCGCCCGCGGGAGCGGAGGGGCTGATGCAGCTCATGCCCTCGACCGCCGCCGCCCTCGGCGTCCGCGACCCCTTCGATCCGGCCCAGAACATAGAGGGCGGCGTGCGCTATCTGCGGCAGATGCTGTACCGCTACAAGGACAATGTTCCGCTCGCGCTGGCCGCCTACAACGCGGGTCCGGGAGCCGTCGATCGGGCCGGGGGAATCCCCGATTACGCCGAGACTCGCGCGTACGTGACGAAGGTGATGGAGCAGGGCCTGAACGAGCTCGCCTGATCGGCTCGCCGCCCGATATGATACTCCTGACGATTCTTGCGACGAAAAATAATTCAAGGCGATAGTGGATTACCGCTAAAGGGAATGGCCATGAAGAAATGACTATGACATGCGCATTGGCTCAATTGCTTCCTTTGTCGGATTCCCAAATTGGAATACCTAATGTCCGGTTCAGTTCATACTGTGCGAGAACCTGCTGGTAAACGGCCTGAAGGTGATCGAGCTTCGCCTGAGTGAGCAAGGTCTCGGAGTCCAGGTATTCGACGTTCGTGATCACACCTAGAGCGTATTGCACCTTCGCCGCATCGAGCGCTTCCTGCGCCTGATTGACCTGCACGAGCGAGTCTCTTACCTCCTCGCGGCCAGCGCCCAGATCTCCGTATGCCTGGAGCACCTCGGTAGTGATGTTTCGACGTATCGCCGCACTGTTCTGCCGCGCCGCATTCAGTTTGTTTTGCGCCTGCTTGATCTGATAGGCCAGCTCAAAGCCGTTGAAGATCGGCACCGAAAGCTCGACCCCCACGTTCCAGTTCAAAGTGAGCACGTTGGGATCGGTCAACGATAAACCGTTATCGTATCCCACTCGAGCACTGGCCGACAGAGTCGGTAGCCTTTGAAGCTGTGCAAGCTGGAGATTGAGCCGAGCAGAGTCCTCCGCGACAAGCGCCTGTTTGATCTGTGGCTGGTTTGCCAAGGCTTGTGCAATATAAGACTCAGCATTATCCGGGGAACCGGAAGATAGGTGATCCGTGTCGACGAGCCCTGTAGGGAAGGAAGCATCAAAGCTGCCACTTAGCTCAATACTGCCGTGCCGGTCGATGCCGGTGAGCGCCTTGAGAGCAACAAGTTGCCTCTGCTCCTGGTTCTCGGCATCGTTCCGCTGGATCTGGATAGAGGCCAGGCTCGCCTGCGTCGAGAGCACGTCGTACGTAGTGGCGGAGCCAGTCTGTCTCTTTTTCTGAATGATCGCAAGGTGCTCCTCGAGGTCGGAAAGCTGCTGATTGAGAGAGCTCACCTGAGCTTCGAGGAACAGAGCCGCATAGAAGGTCTGCACCGTCTCATACGCCAAGTCCATTTTTTCCTGCTCGACGCCGATCCGGGCCGCCGCGCTTTCCGCTTCCGCGAGCTTCACCGACGCCCCTCGTCTGCCGGCGCTATAAACTACCTGGTTTACGCCGACGTGTAGGTCCCAGTTATCCGCCTGCGTGAGGGAGAATGTGCCGAGGCCGGGGAAGGTGACGCTTTCGTTGGGCTCGACTCGAGTGTAAGAACCGGAGCCTGCAATGCTGGGATAATAAGAGCTGTGAGCTTGTCCCACAGCCGCTTGTGCCGCAGCGAGTTCGGCTCTCGCCTCTTCGACCAGCGGGTGATTACTCACGGTCAGGGCGATGGCCTCTTGAAGGGTGAGCAATTGTGGTTTCTCTGCTCCCGGTTGCACGGGACCGGTCATGACATTTGCAGACGATAAGCTCGACGATTGGGCGAAGCCCCGCGGGAAGATCACGGCTGCAAGTAGGGTAAGTACTATCAATGGTTTTCTGTCTCTCATGTGTTACCTCTATCCATGGCGAGATATGTTCTCGTTCAAACTTCCACGGGCACCGGCCGCATGCGGGCTTTTTCGGAACTCTTTTTCCGTGCCTTCGATTTGAGAAAAAGGAACGGAATCGAGGAGACGACGCTCACCAGCATCGCCACAAAAAAAGTGTCGTCGATCGCCGACACGAATGCGTGATTTTGAACCTCACTCGCGATAGCGGCACCCGCCCCGCTCATCGCGGCAGTCGCCGATTCGCCGATCCGGTGGATCAGCTCGGAGGATAGTTGCGCAAGAACATTTTGATACGCGGTATTGCTCGAGCTCATCTGCTGGCCGAGCATTACCAAGTGAAACTTCTCACGATGGGTGAGGATCGTGCTCAAGATCGCGACGCCGAAGCTTCCTCCGAGCTGACGAATGACCTGCATGAGGCCCCCCGCTTGTGCCGCCTGCTTGACTGGCACTGATGCGAAGACCGTCGTCTGTATCGGAGACATCAAGAACCCCATGCCGGCGGCCAAGATGAGTATTGTGGAAATGATCTGAGTGCTGCTTGAGTACGGCGACAGGAATACGAAGCGGTACATGCCATAGGCCCGGAGGAGGATCCCGAAGATACCGGGGGTTTTGGCTCCGATGCGATCGGTTAGCCGTCCGCCGATCACCGAGGCGCCAATCATTCCAAGACCGTACGGTATGAAGATCAGCCCGGCCTGCATCGGAGAGTAGCCCAGGCCGATTTGAAGATAGAGGGGGAGCAGAAAGTCGCCCCCGAAGATTCCGAGTCCGAATATGAAAAGCACAAAACTGCCGAGACTAAAGTTGAAGTTTTTGAACAGCGAAAAATCGATCAACGGATGATCGGCAGTGAACTCAATGATGAAAAAGAGCAAAAAGCCCGCTGCGGCCACGCCGAAGCAGCCCATGACGAATGCAGAGGTCCATCCATCGGTGTTCCAATCCGCATTTCCGTCCGACAAGGCGAGAAGAAGCGCGCCCAAGGAGATGGCTATCGCCGCAAACCCGGGAAGATCGAACGCCGCGCTCTCTTTCGCGGGATACTCTCGCAGAATCAAGTAGGAAACTCCAAGTCCGGCGATCCCAATCGGCACGTTGATCATGAATATGAGCTGCCAGGCGAAGTTGTCGATTATCCAGCCGCCGAGGGTGGGACCGAAAGAGCTGAATGCAAGCATTGGAATCGAGAAGATGCCCATCGCCATCCCCAATTTTTCCTGGGGAAACTCTCGCCGGAGGTACGCCATGGTGACCGGCCCCATCGTGCCGCCGCCTATGCCCTGGATGATGCGAAAGAGAACGAGGCTGCCAAGGCTCCACGAAATGGAGCACAGAAACGACCCCGTAGTGAACAGGGCAATCGAAATGAGAAAGATCGTCTTATAGCCGAAACGGTCGGCGAGCCATCCGGATGCGGCAAGCATTATCGCGAAGGCCAGAAGGTATCCGGTGATGACCCACTGAACCGCGTCGGTGGATGCACCGAATGCGACCTCGAGCTTCGCAATCGCAACGTTGACGATTGTGGTATCGAGTATCGACATCACCGATGCGAAGCCTATCGCCGCAAGCACCCACCACGGATAGGAGGGATGGCCGGGACGCAACTGGGGGATGCGGCCGACAAGTCTTTCGCGTATGAGCTCGAGCTTCTCTAGCATTGTCGCCTACTCCTTCCCGGTTTCTACCTGCACCTCGGCCGACATGCCGGGCAGAAATCGCCTTCCGCTCAACTCCACATTTCGTTCATCGATCGAGATCTTCACCGGCACCCTCTGGGTCACCTTCGTGAAGTTTCCGCTCGCGTTGTCGGCCGGTATAAGGGCGAACTGTGACGCGGTGACCGCGCCGATGTCCTCCACCTTGCCGGTGAAAGTTTGGCCGGGAAACGAATCGACGGTGATTTTCGCAGACTCCCCATCCCGCAAGGAAACTAACTGCGTCTCCTTGAAGTTCGCCTGAACCCACACATGGTCCAGGTCATACAGCGTGTATATGGACTGCGCGGGTTGAACCACGTCTCCGGGCATGGCCCACTTTCTAGCGGCAATTCCGTCAATCGGCGAACGGATAATCGTCTGTTCGAGGTTGGTGGTAACCGTCCCGACCTCTGTCTGGGCGAGTTGCTGCTGTGCAACCGCGATATTGTAGTTGGCCTCGGCCGCAGCAAGCGCAGCCTTCAGGTGGTCATACTGCTCCTGCGGGATGATGTTGTTCTGGACCTGAACCGCCGCCCGGCTAAGATCGCTTTGGGCCTGATCAAGCTTGACTTGCGCCAGAGTTACGCTCTGAACTGCGTACACCACATTAGCCTGTGCCTGCGACTGCTGAGCTTTCAGAGTCCTATCATCGAGGGTGACAAGAGTCTCTCCGGAACCGACCCGATCTCCTTCGTCTACGGCCATCGAAGTAATTCGACCGAGCATCTGCGCGCTCACCACAACCTGATTCCCGGCGATAACTGCATCGTCGGTCGACTGCTTCCCGGTAACAACCAACCGGACATAGACAATGGTTCCCGCCCCGATCGCCAGGATGAGGATTGCAAATACGATAAGTGCGGACTTCCGGCTCCTTTTCTTCTTCTTTTCAGTGCCTCCACGTTTCGACATCGAAACCTCTTCAGTTTGCTCAGGCATGACTTCCTCCGATCATTTCAATCTCCCTGCCGGTGCTGTCGGTCAAGATGAGCTTGCGGCAAGCAATTCAGCCTTTACTTTACGGCCGGTTAGGCGTACACTTTCCACGTGGGAAGATAAGCCATAACTAACCTATCGTCAAGTAAGTTCGAAGGATATCGCAGCATGAGCACACGACGGGGAAATACGAGGGAGCGCATTCAAGAAATCGCGTTAAAACTCTTTACCGAAAAAGGATATGACAAAGCGTCCCTGCGGGAAATCGCCGAGCAGCTAGGAGTTACGAAAGCTGCACTCTACTACCACTTCACGTCGAAGGAAGAAATTCTTAAAAGCCTTGTGGAAGATGTGATGTCCTCGCTGCAGGAACTCCTTGATTGGGCAGAGGCCCAACCTCGCACCATCGAGTCGCGGCGGGATATCCTCATGGAGCTTTCGAAACTTGCCAAGAGCCGATGGCGTCCGTTGATCCGCTTCGCACAGGCTAACCAAACGCAATTTCAGAAACTTCAGCTAATAGATGATAAGTCTATCATGGATCAGGTACGAAGCCGCCTTTTCGCGCTCGTCAGCGGCCCTGATGCCAGCCCCATCGCTTCATTCAGGGCAACACTTGCGGTTATAGCGGTGTTTCTCGGAAGCGTCCCATCCCCGTTTCCGTTTTTCGCGAACGCGGATGGCGATCTCTCTGAGGTAGCCATAGAAGTTGCGATCGAATTGATTTCGCGGTAGTTGAGCGTTCCGTTCCCAATCTGCCGCCCATCCCGGCTGAAACCCGCCCTTTTCAACCGACCGGCCGATACTCGCAGCGCCATGCGGCGGCGCCGAAGCCCGACAGAAACGAACGGACATAGGCGCCGCTATCGTCCGGCGACGGTCTCCGGCATGCCTACGGAGTCGCAGGTGCAGAAGGTCATGACTTGTCCCACAATTTGGCAACTTCTTGAGATGCCGCAATTCACGGCTTACTTTTCGTGTTCCTGGGTATGGGAAGTGTACAGGAAACGCTTGATCTTCTGCGTGGGCGTCTTCTCGAAGGGTTCGACCTGGAGCCGAACCCGGCCGATGCGGGAGAAGGCCGCGAGACGAGCGTTCGCTTCGCGCTTGACGAGCTCCAGTACCTGCGCGGCCGCGCGCTCGAGGTTCGCGAGGCTCTCGCCCGCGTGTTCGATCCTGTCCTGCACGCGGGCGCCGAGCTCTTTGAGCAGCTCGGGCTTGAGCTGGACCAGGGCGGTGAGCCCGGACCTGTCGCCGTAGACGAGCGACTCCGCGACCTGGGGCGAGCTGTTGAGGAGGGCCTCGACCTCCTCCGGATAGATATTCTCGCCCGAAGCGCCGATTATCACGGTCTTGATCCTGCCCCGCACCGAGAGTCTCCCGCGCCGGTCGATGAACCCGAGGTCGCCGGTGCGCAGCCAGCCGTCCGCGGTGAAGGCCTCGGCCGTGCGCTCGGGATCCTTGTAGTATCCCGCCATGACATTGGGACCGCGGACCTGTATTTCGCCCTCGCCTCCCTCGGCCCGCGGTCCGGCTATGCGAAGCGCCGTCCCGTGGATCGCCGGTCCGATCGAACGAAGCCTGAATCCCCTCGGGCCCGAGCCGGCCGCCAGGGGCGAGGTCTCGGTGAGACCGTAGCCCATGGCGCAGGGAAAGCGGATCCGGTGCAGAAAGGCTTCCACCTCGGGGGCAAGGGGGGCGCCACCTATGCCGAAGATGCGCAGCTTCCCGCCGAAACTCCGCTTGAGCCTGACGCCGGCCAGGCGCTCGAGGAGGGGGCGCGCAAGCCGGCTTTTCCACAGCGGTATCCTTTCCAGCGCGGGCCGCACCGAGGCGAAATATATCTTCTCGATGATGAGGGGCACCGTGAGCATAATGCTGGGCCGGAGCTCCCCGAGCGCCGGGAGGAGCACCGAGGCGGAAGGCGGCCGGTCCAGGAAGTGGATCGAGGAACCCTGCATGAGCGGGTAGAGAAAGCCCACGCTGAACTCGTAGGTGTGGGCGAGGGGAAGGATGGCGAGGAGGCGGTCGGCCGGTCCGATGCGCATTATATGGCCCACGGCTCGGGCATTGTGCACGAGATTGCGGTGCGTGAGCATGACGCCCTTGGAGTTGCCCGTGGTGCCCGAGGTGTAGACGATTGCCGCCAGGTCGTCGGCCCGAATCTCCGGCAGCGCGAGTCCGGCCAGGGCCGCATCGACGGCCGCCGCATCCGGGAAGGCCACTGTCCGCGCCGGCCCTCCTGCGAGCAGACTGAGGTCCTCGATCGCGACGATCAGGCGTCCCGCCCCCGCCGCGCTCAGCTTGGGCAGGAAGCGCCTCGAAGCGAAGACGATGCGCGACTCCGAGTGATCCAGGATGTTGGCGATCTGCTCGTTCGCGAAGTCGGTGAGTATCGGCACTGCCACGCAGCCCGAGCGGGCGAGAGCGAGGTAGGCCAGACCCCACTCGGGGCTGTTCTCGGCCAGGATAGCCACGCGGTCGCCGGGACGGGCGCCGAGGAGATCGAGCAGAGCCGCGACCCGACGGGTGCCGGACTCGAGCTCCTCGTAGAGGAGAGCTTTTCCTCCGAGCATCGCGAGGGCGGGCTTGCCCCGGTAGCGCACGGAGCTCTTCTCGACCAGTTCGGCCAGGGTGAAACGCTCGACTTCGTACATATTACCGCTTTCGCGGATACAGGAAGCGCTTTATTTTCTGCGTCGGGGTCTTTTCGAAGGGCTCGTACTGCATCCGCATCCTGCCGATGCGCGAGAAGGCCGCCAGGCGGCAGTTCGCCTCGCGCTTGATCTGTTCCAGAACCAGAGCCGCCCTGCGTTCGGCGTTCTCCAGGCTTTCGCCCGCGTGCTCCAGGGCCTCGCTGACGGAACGGCCGAGCCGGGAGGCGGCTTCTTCCGCGCTCTCGATCCCGTCCTGCACCCGGGCGCCCAGCTCCTGGAGCACCTCGGGCTTGAGCTGGACCAGGGCGGTGAGTCCGGATTCGTCGCCGTAGACGAGGGACTCGGCGACCTGGGGCGAACTGTTGAGAAGGGCCTCGACCTCCTCGGGATAGATATTCTCGCCCGAGGAGCCGAGGATCATCGTCTTGAGGCGGCCCCGCACGAAGACCCTGCCCTCGCCGTCGACGAAGCCGAGGTCGCCGGTGCGGAACCAGCCGTCCGGGGTGAAGGCTTCGGCAGTGCGCTCGGGGTCCTTGTAATAGCCGGGCATGACATTGGGGCCGCGGGCCTGGATCTCTCCCTCGCCCGAGCCGGGCCTCCGATCGGCGATGCGGATTTCCACCCCCTCCAGGGACGGGCCAGTGGAGCCCGGCCGAACGGTCCAGGGATTGGAGCCCGCGATGAGGGGCGCGCATTCCGTGAGGCCGTAGCCGATGGCGTAGGGAAAGCGCGCGGCCCCGAGGAAGGCCTCCACGTCCGGGGCGAGCGGCGCCCCGCCTATGCCGAAGAAGCGCAGGCGCCCGCCGAAGGTTCTCCTGAGCCTGATCCCGGCCAGTCGCTCGAGGAGTGGCCTCAGGAGCTTGAGCTTGTAGGCCGGCATGGCCTCGAGGGCCGGTTTCACGCTCGAGCGGTAGATCTTTTCGATGACGAGGGGCACGGAGAGGATGATGGTCGGCCTCACCGCCCGTAGAGCCGGCAGGAGGGCCGTGGCCGAAGGCGGACGGTCCAGATAGTAGACCGCCGAGCCGTGGAGCAGGGGCAGGAGAAAGACGATCGTGAACTCGTAGGTGTGGGCCAGGGGGAGGATGGAGAGGAAACGGTCGGTGCGCCTGAGCTTGAGGATGGAACGGCAGGCCCGGGCGTCGAAGATCAGATTGCGGTGCGTGAGCATGACCCCCTTGGAGTTGCCCATGGTGCCCGAGGTATAGACGATGGCCGCCAGGTCTTCACCCTCGACCAAAGGCAACTCGAGCCCTGCGGCCGCCGCCTCTATGGCCGCGGGGCTCGGAGCCGCCCTCCCATCCGGGAGGGCGGTCCCATCCGGGGGGGCTGTCCCCTCCCGAGCGGCCATGACGGCGAGAATCTCGATGTCCACGAGCAGGCGGCCGGCCGCCGCCGATCCGAGCCTGGCCGCGAAACGCTGCGATACGAGAACGATGCGGCTCTCCGAGTGCTCGAGGATATTGCCGATCTGCTCGGCGCTGAAGTCGGTCATGATGGGCACGGCCACGCAACCCAGGCGGGAGATGCCGAGATACGCGAGGCCCCACTCGGGGCGGTTTTCGCAGATGAGGGCCACCCGGTCGCCCGCCTTCGCGCCCAGGAGGGCGAGGAGAGCCGCGACCCTGCGGCTCCGCGGCTCGAGCTCCTCGTACATGACCGGCCTGGAGCCGACCATGGAAAGAGCGGGGCGACCGGCATAACGGCGCGAGCTCTTCTCGACGAGCTCGGGGATGGTGAAACGATCTATATCATACACGAATCGCGCTCCTCATCCTTATTGGACCCCGAACCCGCAGGTCGGGTTGCCGACAGGGCTATAGGGTACCACGGAATGAAGAAATCGTCGTGGGTGGACCGCTCGTCTCTATCCGCTTTCGACTTTTCCACGAGTATCACCGGTTTGGAAATCGGCGATCAGCTCCTCGAAGTTGAGAAAGTCCGAGCCCGGGGCCGGCCAGTCTCGCTTGTTCTCTCCCCGATACGCGACGAGACGGCGCGAACCCGGCGCTCCGACGAGAGAAGCGACCTGTCGGGGTATGAGCCGCGGAGCATCTGCAGCTTCCGGGCCTTCGCGGGCATCTCGAAACGCTCGAAGGGGAGGAGAGACAGGAGGCCGACGCGCCCGGCCAGACTTTCGGAGATGCGGCGGTTGAGGGAGAATTGATTGGACCCCGTAAGGATGAATCGGCCATAGGCGTCGCGGTCGGCGTCGATTGCCATTTTCAGGTAGAGGAAAAGCTCATTCCCCCGTTGTGCCTCGTCGGGGACCGGTTACGGCGACGGCGGGAAAAAGCTCGAGGTAGCGCCTGAGCCGACCCTCGAGAGCGCGATGCATATACATGATTGAACCAAAGTATCATGCAAATTCGGAATGTCAATCCGATTTTTCATATACGGTGAGAAGGCATGCGACAGTAATGAAGGGCTTTCCGCTGGATACTCACCCTTTTTTGTGCCGGGCTTTGGAGCCGGACAGGTTGCCATCGACAGCATACGTGGAAATTGGAGGAACTTCCTCCATTACATAAAGATCTCTTCGATCGATTGCCGGTGTCTCAGACTTTGGTCGAGGATCTCGCCATCGTCACCAAAGACCTTCTGGTGACGATGCATCCGGGACTGGATATTCTTTGGGCGTAGAACGATGTCAGGGAAAGAAAAATCTGCGAGGCGGAGCCTGGGTAATCGACATGAGGCCATCACGAGATAGGCAGCCCGCACTACACAACAGTTAAAGAACTAGTTTGATAAACAAGCTTGAAACTGCCGGAAATTGTCGCTATGACGGGACTGCCCGTGGCGGGTGTATATGTAATCGTGCCGGAAAATGTCCCGGTGACCGTTTGGCCGACTGAACTCGAGTTATCGATGGCTTGATCCAGATGCAGGTCGATCGCGCTTCCTAGATAGGATTCCCCTCCCAGATTCAGGGTAACGTTGGCGCCTGGGTAATCTCCAGCCGATATAGTGGTTCCCGTGAAGGAAATGTAGATATATATGAAGTCCGTGCTGGAGCTTTCGAAAGCTGCATTATTCATTGAGGCGTAAAGAAATAATTCCGGAGTGCTAGCATTTGACGGTATGGAGGCAAACGCGATGTCCGGTACCGACACCGTGATGATTCCGGACCCTGAGGTCACTCCGTCGGAATAGGTCGTTTGAGTTCCGTTCCCGTTGAGGGAATAGCTAATGTAGCTTTTCGGAGTGGTGTCCGGTGGCGGAGCTGCCGGATTTTTACAGGAGCTGGAGACAGCGAAAAGAAGCACGATTCCACATGCCGCAAGAAGGTTTTTCGTAGGGGAGCCCCCTGGTTTCGCACTGTTTTGAATATACTCCACCCGAAGCGTTATTTCATAATGCCGAAACAAAAGCGCTTGGGAAGCTTCATCTTGTTGAGGGCGGATATATTCGCTGCTATACTTGAAGTTGCGTAGTGTCGCCTGTTCCTGGAATCCGGGAAGTGCTTGGTATGGCATAATACTTTGAATAAGCGGGGGCCGCGGATGAGAGGCAGATTTCGCTTGCTCGAACATCTACGGGAACTTCTGATAGCAGTGGGGCTTTTCTCTGCAGCCATAGCCTTCGCGCAATCTTTTGCTCCAACGCGCTTCCCTCCCCAGGGCTCCCAGTATGTCGAAGCGACACCCATGACCCAGAATTGGCTCTATACGGGCGGCAATACCCTCACCGGCGATTACACGGGCGCCAATGTCGTCTTCTTCGAGATTCCCGACACCACCACCCAGACCCTCTACTTCGCGGTCAGGAACCCCAACGTCGACGTTGACCCTACCTTGACCAATAGCGAGCCCGACCTGCCGGTAGTTTCCGGACCGCCCTGGGTCAATTACGCCCTCATCGGGGGTACGGGAGCCTATTCGGCCGCCGCCGGGCAGCATTTGACCTACGCCACCGCAAATCCTCCCACAACAGCAGGGACTGTGCTCGAGTCGATAACCGGCGGCAGCTACACGGGGATTTTCGCCGTCGGCGACTGGGTCTACTTCAACGGCGTCTCTCCCTCCCAGGGCGAGCACATAGGCAACAAGTACTATTTCCGCCTCACCGCGGTGGCGCCCGGTTACGGCACCGTGGAATTCAAGCACACGTACCAGTTCGATGTCTCGCTGGCCAACAGCGGCTCACCGACGGGGCTCTCGAATGGCTATGCCTTCAGCTATGATACCACCTTCGCCCAGCTCGTTACGGTCGAGACATGGAACTTCTACCCCTTCGTCCCCCTCGGGGCGGGTAGCCCGATGACTGTCACTACCAATGCCTTCAATTACGCGGGTTCGGGCAATATCACGATCAATTCATGGACCGACAATCTCGGTGTCTCCCAAGGTGCCTTCCCTAGCGGAAGCGGCACTGCGACATCGAATCCCACGGTTTCCGCCGCCCAGACCAACGCAACCTGGCACGTCCAATTCTCGACAAACGGTACTCTGGGCCGTCCTTCGGGCGCGGCGGAGCTCTACTTCTCCATCGGGGGATCCCTTCTCCCGATATATTCGACTCCCTACTCGGGGCCCAAGCCCGACCATTTTACCCTGAGCCCCGCGAGCTCGAGCGGCATAACCGGCAGCAATCTGCCCTACCGCGCCCAGCTCGTCGATGCGAGCGGCAATGCGATTTCATATATCACCAAGGTGCAGGTCGCGACGACGGGGAGCGCGACGATCAACGCGCTCGCCTCGCCCCAAATCCTCACCACGGACACGACGGGCGGGGTCAACTTCAATGTGAGCGACGCCACCGCGGAGACCGTGACCCTGAGCCTGACCTCCAACGGAACGGGGGGCACCATCAGCCTCCCGGGAGTAAACGGGACGGCCACCGCCACCTTTGTCACGACCCTTCTGCCGACGCTCAGCAGCGCGAGCGATCTGAGCTTTCTCACGGGCACTGCCGCCAACCAACCCGTCATCACCATTTCGGCCAACGGGGCGACCATGGGGCTCAATGGCATAAAAATCCAGGTTCCCGCGAGCCTTTTGGCCAATTTCAGCGCGACTCCGCCCAACGCGGTGCTGACTACGGGCACGGGCACCCTGGGGGCTCCGTCGGTCGCGGGCAACATCGTGACCATACCCATCACCGTCGCCCTGAGCACCAACGCCGTCGTTACGGTCGGGGCCGTGACACCGATTTCCTATACAACCACCAATTCGCCTTCTTCGGGCTACTTGCAGATGTCCGTGGACGGAGGCGCGACCTACCCCGTGACCGACAGCAAGCTCGTCACCGTCCAGGCCCTCAGCTATACGTGGAGCGGCGCCCCCGCCGGAGCCTGGAATGTCGCCGGCAACTGGACACCGAACATCGCGGGGGGGCCCCCGACGACGTCGAACGTCATCATCTCCACTCCGGGTCCCACGCTGACGGCGACGACGGGCAACGGAGGCGGATCCACGGTGACGGTCAACAACCTCATCATCGACTCGGGCGGGTCGCTCACCCTGAACGGAGCCACGGCCATAACGGTCAACGGGGCTTTCTCGAACGCGGGCACCTTCACGCTGATCGGAAACGAGACCGTCAATATCAGCAATTCGACCGCGACCGGCACGGTCGTCTACGCGGGCTCCGGACCCTACACCGGACTCGCGATGGGCACGAGCTACTACAATCTGAGCTTCAGCAGCGGCACCTACAATCTCAACGCCGGCATCACGGTAAACGGGAATCTCACGTTGAGCGGCGGCACGCTCGGCGCCGGCTCGCAGACCATCAATCTCTACGGGAATTGGACGGATAGCGGCGGCACTTTCACGGCCGGCTCTTCAACTCTCCAGCTTCTCGGAACGGGCACGTCGATCATCAGCGGGGCCGTCGCGCCGAACGGGTTCAACGCGGTCACCAGCACGGCGGCGGGCAAGACCATCGAGTTTACCTCCGGCACCACTCAGACCCTCGGAGTCTTCACGATCACGGGCACCCCGGCCTCGAATATCTACCTCGTGGGCACGACTGCCGCGATCTGGACCATAGACGTGACGAGCAGCAACGTTTCGTACGCGAACATAATCTATTCGACGGTGAGCCCAGGGCAAACGGCGAACTACTCCACCAATTCCGGCAACAATACCGGCTGGACTTTCCAGACCTTCAAGGCTTGGACGGGCGGCGCGGGCACGACCGCGTGGAATACGGCGGGCAACTGGAGTCCCGCGGCCGTTCCCGTGAACACGGACAACGTGACGATCGACCCGGCCGCCTTCCAGCCCGTCCTCAATGTCGCGGCGAGCTTCGCCACCCTTTCCATCGCCCCTGGGGCCACGCTGGATCTCGCCGGCTTAGGCGTCACGCAAGCCGCGGCCGGAACGGTTGCGGTCAACGGGACCCTGAAAATGCAGGGCGGCGAAACCCTGACGAACGTCACCGGCATTACGGGCACCGGGACCGTCCAGCTCTACGGCGCCGCCGGACCCTACACCGTACCCAACTTCTCGTATTACGCGCTCACCATAAGCGGAGCCGGAACCTTCAATCTGGGCGCCGCGCTCGCCGTAGCCTCGGATTTTACGGTTTCCGCGGGTACGCTCAATGCCGGGGCCAACGCGATAACCGTGGGCGGGAACCTCAACTTCACGGGTATCGCCGCGTTTTCCGGGACCGGCCTCGTGACGATGAGCCCGGCCGGCGCGGTCACCCTGCGATCCGGCGGCGTCACGCTCCCCGCCCTGACGGTCGGATCGGGAACCGTGAATCTCGGAGTCGCCTTGACCCTGTCCGGCACCCTGTCGATCTCCGCGGGCGCGGCCTTTTCGAGCTCGGGTCTGGGCCTGACCATCGGCGGATCGTTCGCCGACAACGGCACCGCGACCCTCGCCGCGGGCACGGTCACCTTCGACGCGTCCTCGGGGACGAACACCATATCCGGAACGAGCCCGACCACATTCCCCAACCTGGCGGTATCGGTCACGGGCGGGGCCCTGCTTCAGCTCGGCCAGAGCGTGACGATCGCGCCGAGCTCCTCGCTCACGATCGCGGCCGGCGCGATTCTCGACCTCAACGGGAACAACCTCACCTTCGGCGGCGGAGACACCTTCACGAACTCCGGCACCTTCGAGCTCAAGGGCGGAGAGACGATAACGAACCAGCCCGCGGGCGCGGTGGGCGGCACGGTGAACTACTACGGTACAGGCGCCTTTACGAGCCTGCCGGCCGGACTAAGTTACACGAATCTCACGTTATCGGCGGCAGGCGCGACCTCGCGCACGCTCCAGGCGGGGAGTCTCAGCGTCACGGCCACGCTCACCATCGGCGCGAACGAGACGCTCAACGTCGGGCCGGACAACTTCACGGTCGGGACACTTTCCAACTCGGGCACCTTCGAGCTCACGGGCGACACGGCCGCGACCCACAGCATCACCACGCCCAACCCCACCTCGGGGACTTTTCAGTATACGGGCGCGGGAGCGGCGACGATCTACCACTTCGGCCCGCCCGATTACTACGACCTCAGTGTCACCGGCTCCGGAACCTTCGCGACGGCGGCGGCCCTCGTGGTCTCCGGCAATTACACCCAGAGCGCCGGTACGGTAAACGCCGGCTCGACGATCACGGTGGCGGGCGGCCTCACGCTGAACGGCGGCACCCTGGCCATGGGAGCGAACGGGCTGAACGTGGCCGGGAACATCACGGCGGCCGGCGGGGCTGCCACGTTCACGGGGGTCGGGACGCTGACGCTCGACGGGGCCGCGGCGCAGGCGGTGAATCTGTCCTCGTCGACGATACAGAACCTGACGCTGACGACCGGGACCAAGACGGTGACGGCTACGGGCGCCATCAATGTCGGAGGCAATCTGGAGGTACAGGCGAACCAGACTCTAGCCATGGGGGCGAACAACCTCGGAGTGACGGGAACGACGAACGCGGTGGCCGGCGGAGTGGGGACCATCACGAGCACGAGCGGAACGCAGCTGTTTACTGGGAACTTCAAGCTGGGGAGCCTGACGGCCTCGAGCGTGACGACGAGCTTCGCCGGAGCCACGGTGACGCTCACGAGCTTCACGGCCAACGGCGGGACGGTGCAATTCACGGGTACGGTGGCGGTGGCGTTCACGACCGCGGGGCAGAATCTCAATAGCCTGAGCCTGATCGACAACGGCGCCAAGACGGTGACGGTGACGGGCGCCCTCAATGTGGGAGGGAATCTGGAGGTGCAGGCGACCCAGATCCTGGCGATGGGGGCGGGCAACCTTGCGGTGACGGGAACGACGAACGCTGCGGCCGGCGCCCTGGTGGGGACCATCACGAGCACGAGCGGGACGCAGGTCTTCACGGGGAACTTCCAGCTGGGGAGCCTGACGGCCTCGAGCGCGACGACGGGCTTCGCCGGAGCCACGGTGACGCTCACGAGCTTCACGGCCAACGGCGGGACGGTACAGTTCACGGGTACGGTGGCGGTGGCGTTCACGACAGCGGGGCAGAATCTCAATAGCCTGAGCCTGATCGACAACGGCGCCAAGACGGTGACGGTGGCCGGCGCCCTCAATGTGGGAGGCAATCTGGAGCTGCAGGCGACCCAGATTCTGGCGATGGGGGCGGGCAACCTTGCGGTGACGGGAACGACGAACGCTGCGGCCGGCGCCCTGGTGGGGACCATCACGAGCACGAGCGGGACGCAGCTGTTTACGGGGAACTTCCAGATGGGGAGCCTGACGGCCTCGAGCACGACGACGAGCTTCGCCGGAGCCACGGTGACGCTCACGAGCTTCACTGCCAACGGCGGGACGGTACAGTTCACGGGTACGGTGGCGGTGGCGTTC
>CAWBCC010000021.1:0-213128 GCA_963787185.1 uncultured bacterium
TTTTTGGCTTGACCAGGCAGGAGCGATAATAGTTTCGCAGCACGAAGAGAAGTTGGGGGCTGAGTTGCACCTCTCCATCCTTCCCGCCTTTCCCCTGGCGAACGTGCACGAGCATCGCGCGACTGTCGATGTCGGGAATCCGAAGCTTGACGAGTTCGCCCACACGCAGGCCCGTGCTGTAGAGTGTGGAGAGAATGGCGTGGTGCTTGGGATTGTGTCGCGCCACGTCCAGAAGCCGAGCGACTTCCTCCCTGCTCAGCACGGAGGGTAACCGCCTGCGTCTTCGCTGGAAGGGAATGCGGTCGACGGGCCAGTCGCAATCGCGTACTTTCTGAAAGTAGAACCTGAGAGCGCAAACCATCTGGTTGAAAAGCGACCAGGAAATCTTGTGGTCGTTGACCATGACGAACTGCCATGCCTGGATGTCCGCCGGCGTCACGTCTTTGATGGGTTTGTCGAGCTGCTCCAGGAAGCGCCCAAGTACGGAGACGTAGGTGTCGACCGTCTTGGTAGCGTAATTGCGGATCACCAGCGCCTTGCGCATGGCTTCGAGTTCTTGTTGCATGGGATACCTCCGCCGACATGATGGCAGAGACAGCCGAAGTCAACAAAGGCTACAAAAGGCACTCGCGAAATCGAAGGGCAACCGCGCTCCCATTCATCGTCCACCGCGCAGCGGTTTAGTGCAACATTCGCTTAACCTGCGAGCGCGGCTTATCCGCGCGAGTCAGGTTGAAGCGGTTGTTCGACGATTTCATTCTTCTTCTAAAATTCTATATTTTAGTTCGGCTATGGCGTTCCAATTATGGTGTCGAGAGTAATTACTTACTTCGTTTCTTTCTTTTAGCCCTATCAATGCTTCATTCCAATATGCAATCAAGGCTCTACGAACTCCATCTTTTCTCAGAAATTCAATTGCATTATCAAAAGAACCTTCAAAGCTAATACCACAGGATCTAGGAAGAGCAGTTGCATAATGGTCGAGTTCCAAATCCCCATTATGTTGATACACCCATTTTACGACATCCAAATAATCCAAGATCAGTTTGTCAATCAAGATCATATGAATGGGATTGCTTTTGTTCTTAGCTAATGTACTAAATGCGACTTCATGAGGGCCAATATTTAGGGTATAGTATCGTCCGCCACTAGTCGAAGGATATAATGAAAATGTCCATGCTCCCTGTATATCAAGCCAATTCATTAGTCCGGCAAACGAAAATAGCTTAACCAGGTAGTCCCTGAACTCTTCATCATGAAACATCCTATCTATCTTGGGCTTTCGAACTATTTCCTTTTCATTTATCGATATTAAGGCTTTTTGGGCCTCCAAAGCTGATATCCCGAACAATTCATTTTGGTTTTCAATATCGAGGTTTAGTTTTTCCCTAAACACATAGTGTAACGAATACTCTGTTTTTCTCCAATCGGTAACTTGTCTAAAATCGGCTAATGTCCATGGTCCAAGGCTTTTATATGGTTCAGTATTGTTGATTTCTTTAATTCGTTTTGATGGAGGATAATCCGAACCTCCTATTTTTATCAAGTCCGTCTTTAGCGCTTTTAAAATGTACACATAGCCAACTTTGCTACTGCTATCATCCATTATACATTCCTTGCGCGCCGAAGGCGTCCGTCGAACATCAGCGTTCTATCCTGCGGAATCGCGTGACCACAGTCGTGCCTGGTAGAACTCCCGGTTCCCAGACCAAAGTCCGATTCTGCAGGATAGAACATGTTGCACTGAACCGACTGGCCGGAGGGTCGCCCATGGGGCTTTTATCAACTCGTCATGGCAACGGGAGAATAATAGCGCCGCCTATGGGTCTTCGCAAGTCGGAAAAATGGCGAGATCGAAGGGGATGATTTGGTTTTGCGATGAAAGATGGCGGTACGATATCCCGTTTTTCACGGGTACCACAGCCATTGGGCAAAGAAGCGCCAGGACAGGCAGGTGTCTGTCCATGACAACGAGATAGTGACGTGAAACCAGAATAGAGAGCCGGGTCTTCAGCCGGTTTGCGCATCGGCTGAAGATCCCCGATCATGCCATTACGACTTCATTGGGGGCGGGGCCATGGATCTCCTGCAGAAACGCGAGCCGATCTTTGAGGCAGTTTGGAGCGATCGGTGATCCGATGGATCGCTCGACTTTCATGTGCGAGCCGCATGTGGGGCAGATTGCCCAGACACAGGCGTCGGCGCTCATTTCCGGCAGTTCCTCGGAAAGTATGTGCCGAGCAGTTTCCTGGTGGCCATGATCGACACTGGCCTGGATAAGCGCGCGCACATGAGCCAGGGATCGCGTCCGATCCCGATTACCCATGTAGCCGAAGTAGCGGATCTTCCGAAGCCCTTTCGGCAGGATGTGCAGCAGAAACTTCTGGATAAACGCCTCATGGGACAGTGTCATCCGCATACGGGCATGGCCTGCGGCTCGATCGATCCACGAGAAACTGACCTGATGAGCGTCCGCGAAAACGATGCGCCGTTCGCTGATTCCGACGCGATGGGTATAGCGGCCCAGGTATTTGACTACCTGCTCGGGGCCGCCGAAGGGAGGTTTGGCATAAACTACGAAGGCTTTTTCGGCTGCCTTGCGAAGCGAAGCATGTAACGCTGATTTGTCACCCTGGAGTTCACCTTCGCCGATGGATGTTTCCAGGTGACTAAGGAGCTTGCCGCGAAACACGGCGGACAATCGCCGCACGGATACGAGGTAGGTGGGATTCCCCGCCATCCACCTCGTGCCGTCCGGCGAGACTCCGCCGCCGGGAATGATGCAATGCAGGTGCGGGTGGAAGGCGAGCTTCTGATTCCAGGTGTGCAGGATGGCCATGCCGCCCACGCGAGCGCCAAGATTCTCTGCCTTCGCACAAACAGCCAGCAAAGTTTCACGGACGCAGATGAAGAGTGCGTCGTAGAAGAGGTGGCGATTGGCCTGAGCCAGAGGCACGAGTTCGTGAGGAACCGTGAAGACCACGTGGAAGTACGGACAGGGGAGGAGTTCGCTCAGGCGAGCTTGTACCCACCGCGCCCGAGCCGCGCCCTGGCAGAGCGGACAGTGCCGATCGCGGCAGGAATTGTAGTGCACTTCGCGGTGCCCGCACTCGCAAGATAGGACGTTGCCGCCCATACGTTCGGTCTGGCAGTCGGCGATATGTCGTAAGACACTTCGTTCGCGACCGTTGAGCTCGGGGAGTTCCAGCCCTCGTAGCGCAATCTCGCCCAGCTTGCTCATCGTCCCCTCCCCGAAGACGGCGCGCCGACGGTCGGAAGATGGTCGAGGGGGTTGCGTACGGTCCGAAGGTGATGCGCCGCCACGTGGAGATAGACTTCGGTCGTCTGAATATTGCTGTGGCCAAGCATGGATTGGATGGTGCGCAGGTCGGTGCTGTCCTCCAGGAGATGGGTTGCGAAGCAATGCCGTAGTGTATGAGGTGAAACATGCTTTTCTATGCCCGCCTTGCGGGCGAGAGCGGGAACCACTCGCTGGATGCCGCTCGGGTCCATCGGACTGTCGGGCCGAGCTCCCGGGAACAGCCAGGTTTTTGGCTTGACCAGGCAGGAGCGATAATAGTTTCGCAGCACGAAGAGAAGTTGGGGGCTGAGTTGCACCTCTCTATCCTTCCCGCCTTTCCCCTGGCGAACGTGCACGAGCATCGCGCGACTGTCGATGTCGGGAATCCGAAGCTTGACGAGTTCGCCCACACGCAGGCCCGTGCTGTAGAGTGTGGAGAGAATGGCGTGGTGCTTGGGATTGTGTCGCGCCACGTCCAGAAGCCGAGCGACTTCCTCCCTGCTCAGCACGGAGGGTAACCGCCTGCGTCTTCGCTGGAAGGGAATGCGGTCGACGGGCCAGTCGCAATCGCGTACTTTCTGAAAGTAGAACCTGAGAGCGCAAACCATCTGGTTGAAAAGCGACCAGGAAATCTTGTGGTCGTTGACCATGACGAACTGCCATGCCTGGATGTCCGCCGGCGTCACGTCTTTGATGGGTTTGTCGAGCTGCTCCAGAAAGCGCTTGAGTACGGAGACGTAGGTGTCGACCGTCTTGGTAGCGTAATTGCGGATCACCAGCGCCTTGCGCATGGCTTCGAGTTCTTGTTGCATGGGATACCTCCGCCGACATGATGGCAGAGGCAGCCGAAGTCAACAAAGGCTACAAAAGGCACTCGCGAAATCGAAGGGCAACCGCGCTCCCCTCATCGTCCACCGCGCAGCGGTTTAGTGCAACATTTGCTTAAGCCGTGAGGCGGCTTGTCCGCCGAATCGGCTTGAAGCAGTTGTTAGAATTCTTCATCTTCCTAATTATTCTCTTCATCATATCGGTTTTCACTATTCCTCTTCATAATCCAACATTTAATTTCTTCATTACTCCTCAATATCCTTACTCTTCTCATTCTCTTCCATCCTCTTCCGCTATTTCCTCTTCATGATTTTCCAAGAGAAAACAATCGCCGCGTTATGATCATTCTTCATCATACTCTCTATCTTCTTGGGCAAGTTCGTCAGTTCCCACCGACGACAAAGTTAATTCTTTAACGCGAATGCCAAACTATAACGGAGAATTTGCCCATATTCCTTTTCTATTTTATTTCAAACTTCTTCGCTATTCATTCTTGGGCAAGTTCGTAAGTTCTTACTTGTCAATCTATTTCCTCTTCGTGCAGGTTTCTTAGTTCCTTTGACGTTCGCGCGAAGCGTCGTTCTAACATTAATTCGAACGTTCATTGGAAGTCCTAATAATTCGGATTTCCTTGATACGGGTAAGCCCCTCAACTGCTTCTTGCACTGCCGTCTTATTCCTTCCGTCGACTTATCTTGAACGTGTACTCCAATTTGCGAGAAGGCATCTTATACTGACCCCCGAAAAAACTCCTTTGTTTCAAAATAGGTCTAACGGGCTCCGCACCCCCGAGGGGCCGCGGTTGAGCACATGCGTGTAAACCATGGTGGTCTTTACGTCGCTGTGGCCGAGAAGTTCCTGGACTGTCCTGATGTCGTAGCCACTTTCGATGAGATGGGTGGCGAAAGAGTGACGAAAGGTGTGACAGCTCGCGCGTTTGGCGATGCCGGCCTTGAGAACGGCGGTATGGACGGCCCTTTGCATGAAAGACTCGTCCATGTGGTGGCGGCCCTGTCGGCCTGTCTCTGGGTTTCTCCAGCGTCGTTCCTGAGGAAAGACGAACTGCCATGGCCACTGGGTCGATCCACTGGGGTATTTGCGGTCGACCGCGTTGGGCATCGGCATGGCGCCCCAGCCTTCCGAAAGGTCGGCCTCATGGATGGCCTTGACCCGGGCGAGATGATCCCTGAGCGAAACCTTCAGAGTTTCGGGAAGCATCGTGGCACGGTCCTTCGCTCCCTTGCCGTTGCGCACCAGGATCTCGTTCCGCCCGAAGTCGATATCCTGGACTCTGAGCGTCAGACATTCCATCAGACGCATGCCCGTTCCGTACATCAGCTTGGCGGCCAAACATTTGTCGCCCTCGAGTTCGGCCAGGACAGCCCTCACTTCGTCCCGGCTCATGACTACGGGCAAGCGTATCGGTTTCTTGGCGCGGATAACCTGACCCAACTCTCCGACCGGGACTCCGATAACCTGCCTATAAAGGAACAGAAGAGCGGCGAGCGCCTGGTTCTGGGTCGAGGAGCTGACGTTCCCGTCGACGGCGAGGCGGGTGAGGAATGAGGTTATCTCCTTTTCGGTGAGGGAGGCGAGGGCGCGGCCCTCGTGCTCTTCGAGGAAACGGTGAACCCATTTGAGGTATACTTGAATCGTACGGGGACTGTAGTGGCGAGATTCCAGTGCGCGTTCGAAGCGCTGCATGGCTTCGTCGAAAAGGTCGGAGTGAACGTCGCGCGAATCGGAGAGGCCGAATAAGCCCGTAGCGTAGAGGGCCAGAAGCAGCCTGTCCCCCTGCTCCCTCTTATCCGGGAGGAGCCATGCTTTGTCTTCGGCGGACCAGCGGCGGCCGGGGACTTTGCGCAACGCGTCGACGACCCTTTGGTCGAAGGGAAAGCGTATGGCGAGGTATCCTTCGGAATGGCGAGCGATCGAGACTACCATGGCGGCGAGCCCCTCGATGTTTTGCTATAGATAAATGGCGTCAATCGAGAGAGTATTGCCCCCTGCGCGGGCTGTCAATCGCGGTTTTCTTCACGGGACGTCTGGGATTGAATCGGGAAAACTTTCAAATCCAGGCTGAAAGCATTTTGTTTTCAGCCTGAAAACATCTCTAAATCAATCGACAAAGATCTCTACGGCAATCGTGATTACTTTCTGCGACAACCGTGAATACTTTCTGCCGCAACCAAGCATAGTCTCTATGGAAATAGTCAAAAATCTCTAGCGATGCGACATCCGGAAAGTAAGGCTCACTATCCCTTTTGCCCTCCGAAGGGACATGCATAGAAAGTCTGACCTACCTCGGAGAGGGGACCCTCGAGCGATCACCGGTGGTTATGTGGTACCCGAGAATCCTTCGCTGGCCGATTTTACTGTGGTGTGGCCGCTCGTACTGGCTTGGAAAATCACCCCTGCCAACTCGGGCGGTCATCTTTACCAAGTTGGGCAGCCGTCGTAACCAAGTTGGGCAGTCGTCGTGACCAACTTGCTCAGCCCTCGCGACCAAGTTGGATAAGAGCCTCCGTCAAGTCTCGCTGAGCCGAGAGATCAGTCGGTCGGGGCTCCCGCTGTGCCCGAGCTCTCTGCGGGCGCCGGAGGGACGAGGGTCGCTCCGGCCGCGGGCTGGGCGCTCGGGGCGGAGGGTTTCGGCGATGCGGAGGCTGAGGTCGAGGTCGAAATCGATGGGACGGCGGCCGCAAGGGGCGTCGCCGTCGAATGCGGGGCCGGGCCGGCGGGCGCCGCGGAAAGCGGGGCGCCGCTCGCGGTCGCCGCGGCAGTCGCGGAGCCGTCGAGGGCGTCGAAGACATGGTCTCCCCAGCGCCAGCGGCAATAGTCGTCCAGCGTGGCGAAGGTATAGCCGCGCCGTTTGAGCTCCTCGATGAGGGGCTTCAAGATATCGCGCGAAGTGGGGTGAGTGTCGTGCATCAGGATGATGCCGCTTGCCGTGCCGTCGGCCCTGCGAAGGATGCGCGCCAGCTCGCGCACCATTTTGGCGTCGTACCTGGCGCCGCCGGGATGATACCTCGCGTTGGTCGACTCGAACCACTCGCCCCGGGCCCAATCGGCGCTGTCGCCCGTGTCCCAGCCGGTGGTCCACATCATGACGATGCCTCGATCGCGGATGGCCGCCGTGACCGTTCTGCGTTCGGCGGCGCTGCCCCAGTGACCGAGCCAGGGGGAGCCGAAGGGCGGCCGGATGAGGTGGATGGGCGGCATCAGGTCGCCCAGCACCTCCTTGAGCTGGCGCTGCAGCGTGGAGAGCTGGAAGTTTATCTGCGAGGGGCTCAGGCTCCCCAGGTCCCGGTGGGAGTAGGTGTGATTGCCGATGACGTCGCCGTAGGCCACCATGCGCTTGAGGACATCGGAGAAACGGAACATGAGATTCCGGCCCGTGTCGGCGTGGAAGGGATCGTCCTTATCGAAGGAGTTCATGAAAAAGGTCGCGCGCACGCCCTCTTCGTGGAGAATATCCACGATCTGGCCGGTGAATTCCCATGGGCCGTCGTCGAAGGTCAGGTAGACGGTTTTCGGCGGCAGCGGATCGCCCGGATAGTATCCCCGCGGCCAGAAGGTCGAATCGCGCAGGGGAGCCTGATCGGGATTGACCGATTCGGGTGCGGATGGTCCGTAGACATTCCGGGCGGCCTTCGTGTCGTATGGTCCCGGGAGAACTTCGATATTGGCCGCTTTGATCCCGGCCGCTCCTCCCCAAAGAAGCAGAATCGCGAGGATCGTCCGTGTGCCGCGATGAAAGCTGTCGATACTCATCGCTTCCACTATAGCCGGCTCCCCGAGACTTCTCCTAGCGATCGGACGCGGCGAAGCCCCTATGGAAGATTAGTTCGGCATTAATTTTTTCCAATTTCAACGTTTGCGAAGCAAACGACTGACCGGGTTTTGAAATTGGCTCAATGGTGCAGACGCCATCGAGATCTGTACGGAGATCGCGCATCGCGTTTTCGGCGAAGGGCGAGACGCGGAAGGCCTTGCGGCGCTATATTTGCGCCATCATGCGGGTAACTTCATGCTTTCGCGTTTTCCTCGGCTCGGCGATCGCGCTGACGATCGGGTTAGGGACGCTCGCGGCCCAGGACTACTCCGCGGCCGATCTTGTCGGCGCGGCCACCAGGGACGAGATGGTCCGGAAGGGCGGCATTTCGGCCGTAAGCTCGGATGGTCTGCCGAAGCTCTTGCCCCGGCAGGCCGGTGCCGACCTCATCCGAGCGGCCCTCGCCGCGGAAAAGCCCCAGGTTTTGGTCGAGGCGCTCTTTTTCTATCCGCGCCCCGAGCCGAGCGGCGCTGCCGCCCAATCGGCCGAGCTCGCGGCGATCTACGGCCTCATGCGCAGCTTCAGCACGCTGCGCGGCATAAAATATTTTTCCCACAGCCAGCAGTCGATGCAGACTCTCTACGTCGATGCGTACAGAGTCTCCGCCGTCGAGGGGGGGACCCGCATCGAAGATCCCGACCCGCCTTCGCCCGGCCAGATTCCGGCCACCGAGCGGTTCGACGTTTTCCTTCAGGATCAGAGATTCGGGAAGAACGTGTATCGCTACGATTTCACGAACTTCGCGGACGGCATTCTCGTCGAGTCGACCAACGAAACGCAAATGACCTATCTCATTTTCCCCGTATTCGCACCCGGGAAACTCAAGATGAGACTGCTGCTCGTACCTGCGAACGACGGAATAATCTTCTATGTCGAGAGCGGGGCAGGGGCGCCCGGCTTTCTGCGCTCGCGGATCGGAGAGAGTTTCCAGAACCGAGCGGCGGCGCTGTTCGGCTGGTTCCGCGACAGATTCAAAGAGCCCGAGCCGATGCCCGAGCCGGGCAACTCCTGAGGGTGGAATCGATTTCGAGCCCCTCCCCGACAGAATGGCGCTCGAGCTCGGTTTTCTCCCCTGAAAAGCGGCGAATATCCTTTTCTCGGACATGCAAAAGCTAGACTATAATGATTAGGAGAGCCTCTCTCGAAGCGCGGGCGCGTTGCGAGAGAGGTGCCTCAAAATGTCGCCGCGAAAGCGGACGACTTTTGAAGTCGGTCCATATCGTTTTGTTGAAAGGAGCCTTCAATGGAATCCTACCTGTATTTGATGCTGGAGCCGGAGGCGCTCGTCGCCTCCATGTTGCCCCCCGAGGAGTTCGGGGCCTACATGGCGACAGGGACGCAGAAGCAGACCAGCGGACAGGCGATGTTCTTCACGATCAAACCGGATTTCAAGAGCGAGCATTTCAAGCTCTCCGACATCGAGACGCGCTGCGTTCCCCACGAGGACGGAAGGCCCAAGCACTCGGTCTATCTGGGCATCTACCGGATCCTCGAGCATGTCCCCCTGGAGGCCATAGACAGTCTCTGGCTCATCACCGCCCACGGAAGGTCCCTCGAGCTCAAGCCCGGACGGGCCCGGCAGGATTCATCGGCGAAATACCACCTTTACAGGGAGATAGCCCCGGTCAATCCCCTCATCGCGAGTTCGTTCGGCGCCGCGGACTTCTGCCGCTTCATCACCGATCCCGCCAGACCCATATTCGTGCCGCGCATCTGCATGGTGGAGCTCGACCTCGAGGGCCTCGCCGAGGATCCGATCAAGGGCAAAGCCGACAATCTGCCCTATCACAACATGAGCCATATCAGGACCTGCCTCACCGAGATCGCGAAGAAGCCCATCAAGACGGTCGACAGACTGCCGCGGCAGGGCATCATTTTCCGCTGCATCAAAGGCGGGATATACATAGGCGACCAGAAGCAGGTCATCGAATATCCCTTCCCTTCCATCGACGATCTCGAAGGCAAGTACAATGTCTGGTGGCGCTGCGCCAACGACAACGAACTGGAGTGGACGGTCTAGCGGATCCGGATGGATGGATTCGGCCGCGGGCCTTCGAGCCTCGCATCGAAGGCCCGCGGCTGTGGGCTAGACATTCCCTCTGCTTGGGGCGAAAATCGCGCCCGAAAGCCGGGCCTCGGATATTTTTCGAAAATGCTTGCATGAATCGCCGAATTTGCCGATATAATATGATCCGCGCGAGGGTAGCAAATGTCTTCGCTGCTACGAAGCTACAAAAAACTCGAAAATGAAGCCTGGAGAAGGCTGACCGCACGATTTTTGGCCTTCCTGTACGACATCCGCAGGGGGTGGCTCCGCTTTTTGAGCCTGGCCGGCCAGGAGATCACGATTCTGGTGGTCCCGCACACCGAAAGACCGGCCCGCGGGCTCCACCTCCCCCTGTTCGGTTTCGTGCTGGCCTGTGCATTGACCATAGGCGTATTCGTCGGGGGTGTCTTTTTCCTGCTCGGCGTTCGCGGAGACGAAGGCAGGCTCTCGGGCTCCGCCGCCGCCGTTTCGGTGGCCAAGTCCGAGCGCGACCAGCTTCAGGATCAGATAAATCTGTTTACGAAGGCCTTCAATTCCTTCAAGACGGCTCTCGACGCCGATCTCGCTTCGGTGAACCGCAGCGGCACTGCCTCTCTCGCCGGGGCGGCGGGATTTCCCTTCGCCCCCAAGGCCCTTTTTTCGAATAGGCGCCCTACGCCTCTGCAGGAGATCGAGGAAGCCAGAGCCACTCTGGATCAGGCTACCGGACCCATCCAGGAATACGGGAACGCCATCGCCGAGATGGACCAGATCAAGCCCACCGTACCCGCAATCTGGCCCATCGAAGGCGGCATGGGGCACATTTCCTTCCCCTTCGGGCCCGAGCCCAACCCCTTCACGGGAGAGATGTACTTTCATACCGGGATCGACTGTTCGACGTATCGCACCGGCGACCCAATCGTGGCCACCGCGGACGGCACGGTGGAATTCGCCGGCGTGGACGGCGGCTACGGCCGCTGCGTTTTCGTGAAGCATGCCCACGGCTATTACACGCGCTACGGGCACATGGAGCGCATCCTCGTATACACGGGCCAGAAAGTCAAACAAGGTCAGGTCATCGGCCTCATTGGCATGACGGGCGTGGCCACCGGTCCGCACGTCCATTACGAAGTGATCATCGGCGCCGGCTATGTCGATCCCATGGGCTACTTCTGGTCGAACGCCCAGGCCAACCCCATTGTCGCGGGCGGGCACGACCACGACTAGCGGGTGCTTCTCGGCTTCTCACTTGACCGATGTCGTGTTCTCGGGATCCGGAGCGGCGGCATTTTCGGACTTCGATCATGACACCCTGTCCAGATTGTTTTCGAGCTTCCTGGACCATATCCCCGCGGGCATCATCATCAAGGACGAGACGCTCCGCTACATTTACGTCAATCGCTACCTCAAGGATCTCTACGGCGAAAGCAACTGGGAGGGGAGGCGGGCCGCCGACCTCTATCCGGGCGATCCCGCGCTGCCCGATATCGACGAAGAGGACCGGCGCGCCCTCCAGGACGGGCCGATCGAAGTTTTCGTCACGATCCCGGACGCCGGCAAGCTTCCCAGGCGGTTCAGGATCACGAAGTTCCCCATCGTGCTCGCCGACGGGGAGCGAGTCCTCGGTTATATCATGAACGACATAACCGAGCTTTCGAAGGTCCAGAAGGAGCTCTCCGCCGCCGTCGCCGACCGCGAGATACTGCTCAAGGAAGTCTACCACCGCGTGAAGAACAACCTCGCCACCGTGGCCGCGCTCATCAGGCTGGGAGCGGAAGGGGTCCGGGACGAGAAAGCGCTCGACGCGTTCGAGGACAGCTGCCGCCGCATCGAGTCTCTCGCCCTGCTCCACGAAGAACTCTACGGCTCCGAGAGCCTGTCGGACCTCGACTTCGGGAAGTATCTGCGAAGCGTGACGGAACGGCTTTTCGCCTCCTCCATGCCCTCCTCCCGAATCAATCTGAAAATCGAAACGGAGCGCGTATCGCTTCCCATCGCCTCCGCCGTTCCCCTGGCACTCATCGCCAACGAGCTCGTGACCAACGCGCTCAAGTACGCATTCCCCTCCCATGCGAGCGGGACGGTGAGTGTCTCGATCGCGCGCGAAGCGGATACCGATACGATCGCTCTGCGCGTGGCCGACGACGGAGTAGGTCTTCCCGTGGGTCTGGAGCCCGGCGAGGCGCAGAGTCTCGGCTTCGTTCTCGTGCATCACCTGGCGGAGCAGATCGGCGCCTCGGCCGGGCATCGAAGCCGGCCCGGTACCGAGTTTTGGATACGCTTCCCCGCGCCGAAGGAGGCTTCGAGGGCGGAGAAAGCCTGAGCGGAGCGCGACGCGCGCGACCGAGAGGGCGGTCGTGGTCTTCCGCTACGATGCCGCCCAAGTCATCGAAGGAAGATGTCCAGGCCGAGTCTGAAAGCTCCGGGCCTGATCCTGTAGCGCTCCAGAGTGTCGGGCCCGCAGGTCGCCGTGCCGAGACCCCGCTGGGCCGCATCCAGCGTCAGGAATATCTCGTCGCGGCGTTCGAGGTCGCATTCGTGCCGCGCCTTCCACATCTGGGCCGCCTCGTAGTGCGAGGCGGAGAAGTCGAAGCTTTCCCCCGAAAAGCGGATCGAGGCCCCGTTTCCCCGGTCCGAAAACTCCACCCAGCGCACGTCCGTACGGTTTCCGTTTTCCTGCGGGAGAACGTAGGGGACGCGCAGATCGTCGACCTCGCATTCGTACAGGCCCACGGCTGCGCCCGCCTTCCTGTCGGCGTAGCATTCCTGGGGACCGCGCCCGTACCAGCGCGCGTGTTCGAGCTTCGGCGAGAGGGTGCAGGCCAGCCCTATCCGCGGTAGCTCGGGGAGGTCCCGATCGAGATCGAAAAGGAAGCTGCACGAGGGACCCTCGTTTCCGAAAGTCCAGACCTGGCGCAGCCTCCCGACGCCCCGTCCCGTCCGGCTCGTTGCCTCGTGCCGAAGCTCCAGCCTTCCGGCATCCTGATCGAGGCTCCTATCGGCGAGTCGGAAGCGCAACTCGTCGAGGCCGGCGTCCAGCCATTCGTACATGACCTTGTTCCGGCAATAGAACGAAAAGTCCGGCTTGCCGCGAAGCTCCATGAAGGTCTTGGGCCCGTCGTTTTCGGTCGGGACTCTCCAGAGATTCATGACGAGGGGCGATCGGAGCCGCTCGAGGCCTCCCGAGAGGAGAGACTCGAGGAAACCTTGCCCGGAAAAGGTGGCCTCGTAGCCGTTTCCGTCTCCGGAAACGGCGCGGAGCGAGTCGGCCGATTCGGCGAACTCGAGGTGATCGGCGCCCGCACCGCCCGCCTTCACGGAGGCGGGCCGCGCCGGCCTGTGCCGCATCGCCGCATCCCGCACAGCCTCGCCGCGGCCGCCCGTGGCGAGGGGCAGCTGTTCCCAGGCCAGGCGATGGCCCGCCGGCGCCCAGCTCGTGTCGCGTGCCAGGCGGAATTCGAGGAAGAGGAAGGATTCCGCGCTCGCCGCTCCGGCTCTGGACTCCTCGGTCCAGGGAAGGGCGAGGTCCAGGTCGACGGTCCCGCCCGGCTCGACCGCGGGCAGCGCGATCGAGCCGGATAGAAGTTCTTCCCCTTCGACCTGTACCGACCAGCGGAGTTCGAGAAGATCCAGAGGCGTGAAATCGAAGCGGTTCGCGACGCGGATGCGCCCCGTCCAGGGGTGATCCGAGCTCGCGGCGACCGGCCGGAACAGCCTGGCGCATTCGGCGAGCACGGGCTTTTCGCTCCGGTCCGGGAAGACCAGGCCGTTGCAGATGAAGTCGAGGTCGCTCGGCTTGTCGCCGAAGTCGCCTCCGTATTTCCAGTATTTCTTCCCCGAAGCGCCGGCGCCGTCCTCGGCGAAGGCCTCGATCCCCTGATCCACCCAGTCCCAGATGAAGCCGCCCTGGAGTCCCGGGTAGCGTTCGATCAGGGCCCAATAGTCGGCGAGACCGCCGTTCGAGTTGCCCATGGCGTGGGAATACTCGCACATGATGAAGGGACGGTCGTCCTCGGTCGTCGTCGCCCAGGTCTCGAGAATGTCGAGGGGCGGGTACATGGTCGAGACGATGTCGGAGGCCGCGTGCCCGCGCTTGAGCGATTCGAGCGTGTGCCAGTCCTGGCCCCATTCGGGCCTGAGCGCGCCTTCGTAATGGAGGGGCCGCGAGGGGTCGAAGGAGCGGATCCAGCCTGCGAGCGCGTCGTGGTTGGGCCCATAGCCCGATTCGTTGCCGAGCGACCAGATGACGATCGATGCGTGATTCTTGTCGCGCAGGACCATGCGCATCCCGCGCTCGAGGAATGCGCCGGCCCAGCGCGGGTCGCGGCACAGATGATCGTAGAAGGCGTGGCTCTCGATGTTCGCCTCGTCGATGAGATACAGGCCGTACTCGTCGCAGAGCTCGTACCAGCGCTCGTCGTTCGGATAATGGCTCGTCCGCACCGCGTTGAAATTGCGCCGCTTCATGAGCTCGATATCCCGCACCATGCCGGCGGTATCGAGCGTCTTCCCGCGACGCTCATCGTGCTCGTGGCGGTTCACGCCCTTGATGAGCACCGCCTTGCCGTTGATGAGGAGCTCGCGGTTTTTCACTTCGACGCGGCGGAAGCCCAGCCGGCAGGCCGTGTGCTCCACGGCCTGCCCCTGCGGCGCGACCAGACTCGCGACGAGGCAATACAGAGCCGGATCCTCGTGGTTCCAGGGCCGCGGCTTTTCCACGCTCAGCGAGAGCCGAGCCTCCCAGCGCGATGCGCGATACAAAGAACCGACCTTCGCCTCGGCCGTCGCGATGGGCGATTCCGGCGAGAGATCCGCCCCCGCGGCGCTACGCGTTCGGGGGCCGTACAGGGCCAGGCGCACGCTCCAGTCGCCGCAGAGTTCCGCGGGATCCCGCCCCTCGACCAGGCCGCTGCCGTCGTAGTCGACCGGGGCCATGCCCTCGGGGACGACTCCGCCCGAGGGATCGAAGGTGAAGCCGAGTTTCACGGTCACATCGACCCTGCCCGACGAGAAGTCCGCCTCGCTCAGGGCGCGCGCGTCGAGGTCGGCGATATAGGCCGCGTCGGTGGAGTAGAGATACACGCTCCGGTAGATGCCGCCGTACCACCACTGATCCTGATCCTCGATGAAGCTCGCGTCGGAGTAACGGATCACCCGGAAGGCGAGGAGGTTCCTTCCCGCAACGAGACTGTCCGTCAGGTCGAACTCGGTGGGGAGCCTCGTGTCCTTCGAGAATCCGAGGTACGCGCCGTTGCACCAGGCTTCGAGGAAACTCTCGGCGGCGCCGACGTGCAGGACCACGCGGCGGCCCTTCCAGGCCTCGGGCAGATCGAAGGAGCGGCGGTAGAGCCCCGTCGGGTTGTGCGCCGAGGGCGCGGAGGGGGGCACGTTGCCGAAGGGCATTATGACATTCGTGTAGTGCGGTTTGTCGAAGCCCTGGAGAGTCCAGGTACCCGGCACGCGGAGCTTCGGCCAGGACGGCGCGGCGAAGCCCGGCTCCTCGAACCCCGCGGGCGTCGCCGCGGGGTTCTCGGCCAAGGCGAAGTCCCAGTCGCCGTCCAGATCGAGCACGAGGGGGTTGGCGGGAAAGTCCCCGCCGGCGGGCCCGAGGCGGGCCGCCCTCCTGGCGGTCTCGGCGTCCGTCCAGGGCAGGAGTGGGCTGCGCATGCTCAGGCGGCCGAGACCGGAAAGCTCCGGGCTTTCCCAAGGCGACGTCCCGTGGAAAAGATCCTTGCTCATCGGGTGTTCTCCTTATACTTCATCGGGCCGCTATTTCACCGAGCCCAGGAGGCCGGCCACGAACTGCTTCTGCATCGACAGGAAGAGGACGAGCACGGGCAGCACGGAGATGCAGACGATCACCATGAGCGCCCCGTACTCGATGGTGTAGGCGCTCATCATCGACGTCATCGCGATGGGTAGGGTCTTCTTCGCGTCGGTGAGTATGGTGATGAGCGGCCAGAGATAGGAATTCCACTGGCCGAGGAAGAGATAGATGGCCGCCGAGGCGTAGGTGGCTTGCATGGAAGGCGTGACGATACGGACGAAGATATCGAACTCGCTCGCCCCGTCGACCCGCGCCGCCTCCATGATCTCGGTGGGGAACATCTTGAAGTTCTGGCGCATGAAAAAGATTATGAAAACCGACATGATCGATGGCAGAACGATCGCGGCATGGGTGTTGAGGAGCTTGAAGAAGGCGAACATCCTGAACATCGGGATGACGATGGCTATCTGCGGGATTATCAGCGTAAGGAGGAGGACGCCGAAGGCCTTGTCGCGCGTCTTGGAGGGGTATTTCTCGAACCCGAAAGCCGCGAGGCCGTTGACCACGAGGCCGAAGACCACCGTCAGCACGGCTATCTTCAGCGAGTTGAGGAAGAACAGCGGCAGGTTGTAGTTCTTGACGGCCTTGAGCCAGTTCGAGACGAAGTCGTGGCCGGGGAGGAGGATTCCGCGAAGCACGTCGTTGGGGTTGAGGGTCGTGCCGACTATCATCCAATAGAAGGGGAAGATGCTGACCACTGCGGCCAGGAGCAGGGCGAGGATTGCGAGGAATCGTCCGGGAGACCACGCGCGGATCACGCTCATTTGGCCCTCCTCTCGCCGAGCAGGCGCATCTGGATGAAGGCGAAGATGCCCGAGATCACCACGACCACGTAGGACATGGCCGTCGCGTAGCCGAAATCGGCGTTTATGAAGAAGGCCTGCCGGTAGATGTACAGGGCCGCGGTCATCGTCGCGTTGGCCGGGCCACCCTGCCAGGTCAGGATGTTGGGCTCGTCGAAGAGCTGCATCGTGCCGCTCGTCGAGGTGACCGCCGAAAAGAGGATGACCGGAACGAGAAGAGGAATCGTGATCGTGAAGAACTGCCGCACCTTGGAGGCTCCGTCGACCTCGGCCGCCTCGTAGATCTCGGTATCGATGCTCTGGAGGCCCACGAGGAAGAAGACCATGTTGTAGCCCGTCCAGCGCCAGGTCATCGCGAGGATGATGGTGATCTTGGCCCAGAATGCGTCACTGAGCCAGCCGATCGGCGTCGCGATGAGGTGGGCTTGCAGCATCAGGTTGTTGAGCAGACCGTTGGTTTGAAGAAGAACCCTGAACAGCACCGACACCACCACGAGAGAGGTGACCGCGGGCAGGAAGATGGCGAGCCTGAGAGAACCGCGGAAGCGCTTGATGCCCTGATTGAGGAGCACCGCGAGCACGAGGGCGAGGAAGATCATGAGGGGTACCTGGATGACCATGAAAAAGAAGTTGTGCCCCAGCGCCTCCTGAAAGACCGTGTCGTGGGCCATCCGCACGAAGTTGCCGAGGCCGATAAAGGTGTTCGACATGCCCTTCCAGCGGCGCGTCACGTAGTAGAGCGACGAGAGGATGGGATAGAGCATGAACAGCGTGAAGAATGTCATCGCCGGGGCGACACAGAGCCAACCGAAGCGGTTCAGGTATCGCTGGTAGTTTCCGCGCTTTTTCACGGGCTGCTCCTGTTGGGCCGAGTTTCAAAAAAGGCTTCCGGCCCCGCTAGTCTCCGGCGGGGCGGCGGAAGCCTGTTCTACGACGATGTCTGTCCTACTGGCCCATCACCTGCTTGTATTCGGCCTCGGCGGCCGCGATCGTGTCGTCGATCGTCGCGAGCTTGCCCTGGAAATAGTTGAGCGTCGCGTGGGCCACGGCGTCGCGCATGGGTGCGTAGTTGGGCGTGTACCTGAGCACGGGTACGTTGGCCATCCAGGCGGCGAAGTCCTTGTAGATGGGCTGGCTCTTGTAGAAGAAGTCGTCGCGGGCCGTGTAGTTGGAGCCGCTCTGGCAGGGGAGGAAGGTGCCCATGGCGCCGGCGCCCTTGAGGATCGTGTTGTAGAAGGCGCGATTGTCGGGGGTATCGGTCGCCCAGACCGACTTGAGGAAGTCGACGGCGAGATCCTTGTTGGGGCTGGAGGAGAAGACGTACCAGCTCGAGCCGCCGTTGTTGGAGGCGTTGGAGGCGCCGGGGACGCCCTCGATCTTCGGGGTCGGGATGATCATGTACTTGCCGGCGTTCTCGGGCCTCGACTTCACGGTACCGACCATCCAGATCGCGTTGAGGAAGCCCGCGCTCTGGTCGCTGTTGATGGCGTTGACCCAATCGCTCCAGCCGACGACGCTGTAGAGGAGGCCCTTGTCGTTGAGCTCCTTGAAGAGGGCCAGGGACTTCTCGAAGGCAAGGCTGTGGAGATCGAGCGATCCGTCGGGCTTGAAGAACTGGCCGCCGGTGGACTGGACCACGATGCGGAGCATGTCGAAATTGTCGCTCTGGTAGGCAAGCAGGGGTTTGCCGGTCTTGGCCTTGATCCTCTCGCCGAGCTTGATCACCTCGGACCAGGTCAGCTTCTTGCCGATGTAGCTGTCGGGGTTGATGCCGGCGGCCTTCATGTAGTCGGTGCGAAGCCAGAGGCCCGTGGAACCGGTGTCGAAGGGAATGCCGTAGATGTGATTGCCGGAAGTCATCGGCCCGACCTTGTAGGCGGCGAACTTGCCGTAGTCCACGCCCGCGGCCTTGAGGTCGACGAAGGCGCCGGGGTAGTCGTGGATGAACTGCTCGATGCGGAAGTCCTGGAAGAGGGCAATGTCGGGCAGGCCCGCCCCGCCCGCCTGGAGACCGGAAATGATCTTCGCCTCGATATCCTGGGCCATATCGACTACGTTGATGGTGACGTCGGGATGGTTCTTGTTGTAGACCATCGCCGCCTGCTTCATGGCGTAGACGTTGAAATTGGGGTCCCAGCACCAAACGGTGAGGGTCTTGCCCTGCGCCCACGCGCCGCTCAGGACCAGGGAGATCAAGATGAGAGCTAGCCCGAGAACTTTCTTCACGTTAGTCCTCCTGTCTGGAAATGCTTCGCCATGCAAACTGGCGTAGGCATATCCTCTCACATTTCGGCCGGCCCGCAAGAGACAGCTGTCACGTTAGGAGGCGGCCCGACCGGTACAATTGTCCCGGGTCAGGCGTGATAGCGCAGCTTGTTGGCGAGCTGGATTATCTGGAAACGGTCCTCTACGTCGAGCTTCGAGTAGATCTCGCTGACGTGATTGCGCACGGTATGTTCGGCCATGTGGAGGGTTTCCGCGATCTGCTCGTTGTCGCAGCCCCGCGCGATCAGGGAGAAGACCTCGCGCTCGCGCGAGGTCAGGCTGTCGAACCACTCGAACTCCTCGGCGAGCTTCCGCGCGGGCGTAGGCTCCTCCGCCAGGATGCTGCTCATGAGCTTGGACACTATCTTGGGCGAGATCTGGACGGTTCCGCTCTCCAGGGCCCGTATGCACGCTATCAGCTCGGTGGGCGAAATGTCCTTCAGGAGATAGCCGGCGGCCCCCAATTTGAGCGCTTTCCGTACGTATTCGTCCTCGTCGTAGGTCGAGAGTATGATGATCCGGGTATCGCTCAGCTTCTCCTTGATCCGGCGCGTGGCCTCCACGCCGTCCACGACCGGCATGTGCACGTCCATGAGGATGACGTCCGGCCGGAGCTCCATGGCCCGCTGGAAGGCTTCCTCGCCGTTTTCGGCCAGTCCGACCACTTCGATGTCCTCGGCGTAATTGCGCAGACAGGTCGACAGGCTCTCCAGGAAAAGCCGCTGGTCGTCGGCAATAAGCACCCTGATCACTCCCGCACGCTCCCTTCCTCTTTCTGCGCCGCGGCGAGGGGCACCCGGACGCAGAGCGAAAAGCCGCCTTCCACGCTCCTGCCGATCTCTACGGAGCCGCCCAGGGCGCCGATCCGCTCTTCCATGCCCGCTATGCCGATGCCCTTGACCACTTCGAAGGCGCCCCTGCCGTCGTCGCTGATGGAGAGGAGCACGGTGCTGTTCTCGACCCAGAAATTGACTCGCACCCGCGTCGCCCTTCCGTGCCGGACCGCGTTGGTGAGCGCTTCCTGGACGGTCCGGTACAGGGCGAGACTGAATCCCCCGGGAAGGCGGTGGGGAAGATTGCCGAGATTCAGGTCCACCTCGATGCCGGCGACGGTGCGGAATATGGCGACGATCCGGTGAATGGCCTGGGCGCTCTCCACCAGCCTCGTGTCCTCGTTCCGGAGCCTCCGCAGGGCGTTTCGCGTCTCCTGCAAACCCTCCTGCGCCTGCCTGCGGGCCGTGACGAGGAGTTCCGTCAGGGCGGCGTGGTCGTCCCGCCGCATGCTTCCCGCGGCATCCATGAGGGCGATCAGATTGGTGAAGATGTAGCCGGAGATGTCGTGAATCTCCCGGCTTATCCTGTTCCGTTCGCGTTCGGCCGATTCCTCCTCGATGGTGCGTGCATAGCCCTGCAGCTTCCTGTTGAGCTCGGCCAGGGTGTCGATGTTGGTCACCTGTATGCGCAGGGCGTCGGTCAGTTCCTCCTGGGACCTGCACAGGCGGTCTATCCAGGCGGTCGCGAGCGCGGCGAAGGAGAGCACCAGGCAGAGCACGGCGATCTCGTCCTCGCGGGGATGGGCGGGCATCTCCGCCGCGGCGCCGAACCCGAAGAAGACCGGAAAGGCCTGTATCAGCGCCATGATCAGAATCACCAGCGCGGAGAGACCCAGATTCAGCGGCACCGAACTGAGGACGCAGACCTCGACCACGAGAGCGACGCCCAGGATCAGCTTGGTCGTCAGGTAGGCGCCCAGCCCGTAGCCGAGAATGGCCAGCACGTAGCAGCGCAGAATGGTCGTCGCGACGATCCCGATTTCCGACCTCGAAAACAGGGCCAGGCCGCTCAGCACCACGGAAATCCCTATGCATCCGATGTAGGTCTCCCGCAGGTAGGGATGAACCCCCGGGCCGGGAACCAGCAGGGGAAAGAAGGCCAGCGCGAAGAAATAGGTGACGGCCAGGACGGCCAGAAGGTAGACCTTGACCGCAGTGCTCTTGGTGAAGAAGGTCGGGACGAAGGGGATGCCGCCTTCGAGCCGCGCATCGCCCGCCCCGAATGCCCGACTGACGCGGGACAGCCATCTGTACGTGATTCCCTGCATGATCGAGTCGCCGCGCGACATTCCTTCGTCGGGTCAGTATAGCACGACACTGTCGCCGGTGCGCGGGAATTGAGCCGATTTCAAAGCCCGGTCAACGGGGCTGTTCTGTTTTTGGTTCTCTCTCGAAGATTCCGAAGACGTTGTAGAGCGGGTCCTGTCGAGGTCGAACAGAGGGCGACTGGAAGATTGTCGTCGCCCTCTGTTCGACCCCGCCACCCGCCGCTCCACTACGCCAGTCGAAAGTGCGACGGGGACGGATGCCGAAGGCAAGCCCTGCGTGAACGGCGACTTCTGTCTGACCAATGCGCGCGATCTGATCACACGAGGATCGAGAGGAGGGCCGCGATGAGATGTGCTGACTGACGTGATGCTGCCCTCCTTGTGCGGTAATCCGCGCCAGAACACTCGGTCGCGGCTCAGGGGCTGCTTTGTTCACCACATCACGCAATCGATGGAATGATTGCCGTTTCACTGTCCATGAAGGCCCGTCTACGGGATCTATCCCCGCCGCGCTTTCAACCGGCGGAGGAGGGCGGCGGGTGGTGGGGGAGAGCAGAGGGCCGAGCGCCAGTGAGGCCCTCTGATATCCCCCGACAGGACCCGCACTGGTACGTCGTTCGATGCGTACGAAGAGGGATAAGCCCCGACTGCCATATTGGACAGCCACTCGCCTCTCATTGCGGAAAGCCCGGCGGGCGAGCGGGCTATCAGGGGAACTTGGGAGCAGAGGGAAGCTGGACCTGGGGAACCTGGACGGAGGGGACCTGAACCGAGGGCAGGGCCTTCTTGGCGGCCTCGGCGGCTTGGGCGGCCGCTTCGGTTTCCAGCTGCTTCTGCCTCTGGGCGACATAGGCGTCGATCTGATCGTAGGGGATGGGGACCTCGACCGCAAAGGGAATCACGATGGGCGTCTGCCAGGTGTCCTTCCCCAAGAGGAGAGTCACCCAGAGCTTGGCCTTGACGCCGAGCTTTTCCGGCCGGTGTCCCAGCGACTTGAGTATCCCGGCGAAGGGCAGCTCGACCGCCACCGTCTCGGTGGACGAGGCTTTCGGCGCTATCCGGACGAAGTTCTTGTGCTCCGTCTCGAGAACGGGGTTCTTATCGAGGAAGAACGACAAATCCGCGTGGTCGAGGGCCACGTCGCGGTCGGTGGTGTCGGTGATCTTCACCATCACGTCGAACCCGACCGTATCTATGAGCGTCCCGGACGAGAACTTCACGCCCGTCACCCTGAGACCGGCGTATTCGTACTTGCACTTGGCCAGGTAGGTCCGGGCATCGATGTTCTGTTGGACGGTGGCGCAGGACGCCATGAGGAGCCCTGCCAGGCCGAGGAGGAACAGCGTCTTCTTCATGGCCCGCAGTCTAACCGAAAGCCGGGGAAGCTTCCAGAGTCAGGCCATGTGATTCATCGGCCCGTGCCCGTGTCCGATCCCGAGATCGACCGAAGCGGCGATGATTCGCGTGACGTAGGACTTGGCCGAGCGCACGGCTTCGCCGAGGGGCAGGCCCAGCGCCAGGGCGGCGGCTATGGCGGAGGAGAAGCTGCAGCCCGTCCCATGCGTGTTCTTCGATTCGATGCGGGCGGCCGGGAGCTCCGAAAATTCCTTCCCGTCGAAAAAGATATCGACGCTCTCGTCGCCGGCGACAAGATGGCCTCCCTTGACGACGACGGCCTTCGGGCCCAGGTCGAGAATGGCGCGGGCCGCGCGGCGCATGTCGTCCAAGCCCGATATCGCGAAGCCGCAGAGCGCCTCGGCCTCGGGTATGTTCGGCGTCACGACCGTGGCCAGGGGAAGCAGGATGCGGACGAGAGCCGCCTTGGCATCCTCGCGCAACAGGGCATCGCCGCCCTTGGCCACCATCACCGGGTCCAGGACGAGGGGGAAGAGCGAATGTTCCGCGAGCTTGGCGGCGACGACTTCGATGATCCCGGCGTTCGAGATCATGCCGATCTTGACCGCGTCGGCCCCGATGTCGAGCGCCACCGAGTCGATCTGCGCGCCGACGAAGTCGGGGGGGACCTCGAAGACGCCCTGCACTCCGAGAGTGTTCTGGGCCGTCAAAGCGGTGACGGCGCTCGTGCCGAAGACCCCGTGGGCGGCGAAGGTCTTGAGATCGGCCTGTATCCCCGCTCCTCCGCCCGAATCCGATCCGGCTATCGTCAACGCAGTCTTCATCGCTTTTTCTCCTCCGAAATAGCCTTGAGATGGTCCCAGCCGGCCGGCTCGAGCGGAACGATCCTTCCGTCGGGAAGCTCGAGCTCCGTGCCGCGTGCCCGATCCAGGATCTCGCCTACGACCGCGACCGGGGTTCCCGTTTCGCGGCGAAGCATTTCCGCGAGACCGGCTGCCTCGTCGCGCGGAACGGTGAACAGCAGCTCGTAGTCCTCGCCGCCGTGCAGGGCGAAGTGCCACTCGTCGCCGTTGGCCGCGAGGGAAAGAGCGCGGTTCGCGAGGGCGACGGGAAGGGCGGAGGCGAAGATCCGCGCGCCCACGCCGCTCCTTTCGCAGATATGGCCCAGGTCCCCCGCGAGCCCGTCGCTGATGTCGGTCATGGCGCCGACCCGGCGCGAAGCGCCCAGGAGAGTCCCCTCCCGCACTCGGGGGCTGGGTCCGTCCCGTCTGGCGCGGGCCACGGCGGCGTAGTCCGCCCGAGCCGGCAAGGCGGGATCGAGGAGCATCGCCACTCCCGCGGCGGCATCCCCGAGGGAGCCCGTGACGAGGATCGAATCGCCCGCCTTCGCTCCCGAGCGCAGAGTCACTTCGCCGCGCTTAGCCTCTCCGAGCATGAAGATGTCGACGAAGACTCCCTCCCGCGTGCTCGTGATATTGCCGCCGACGATATCGACGCCGAAGAGTTCGGCCTCCTCCCGGAGGCCGAGGTAGAGTCCGTCCACGAACTCGGCCTCGAGTCCCCGGGGCAGGCCCAGCGAGACCAGGGCGAAACGCGGCCTGCCCCGGCCGAAGCGATGTCGCTCAGGTTGATCGCCAGAGCCTTGCGGCCCAGGTCACGGGGAGCGATAGCCTCTCGCAGGAAGTGGACGTCCTCGACCTGGACATCGCAGGTGGCGAGCCAGACCCTGTCCCCCTCCGCGGCCAGGACGGCCACGTCGTCGCCGATGCCGACGACGACATCGCCGCCCGGATCGGGAAGGCTGCGGCGTATTCTCTCGATAAGGCCGAATTCCCCGAGTTCGTCGATCGTCATGTTTCAGCCCCTCGTCCCGTCGATTATTTTTCGCAGAGCCCTCGCCGCGGCCTCGACATTTTCCGCGGACACGATGGCCGAAACCACGGCGAGGCCCGCCGCGCCCGCGCCGAGAACGGCGGCCGCGCTGCCGGCATTGATGCCGCCTATCGCGACCACCGGCAGCGCCACAGCGCGAGAGAGGGCGCGCAGCCCCTCCGGCCCCATCGGCCGCAGGGCGTCGGGCTTGGTCGGGGTCGAAAAGACGGGGCTCGCGCCGATGTAGTCGGCGCCGTCCTCGGCCGCACGCAGAGCCTCTTCGATATTCCCCGCCGAAACCCCGAGGATCCTGCCGTTTCCGATGATGCGCCGCGCGAGGGAAGCGGGCATGTCGTCCTGACCGACGTGCAGCCCGTCCGCGTCGACGGCGAGCGCCACGTCGGCCCTGTCGTTCACGATGAAGGGAACGCCGCGGCTGCGGCAGAGCTCGAGCAGGACCCGCGCCTCCTCGATCATGGCCCGGGTCGTCGCTCCCTTCTCCCTGTACTGCACCATCGTCACGCCGCCTCGGATGGCCGCGTCGACGACTTCGAGGGAGCTCCGGCCGCGCGAGAGGGAGGAGTCCGTCACCAGGTAGAGCGAGTAGTCCACCTCAGAGCCTCACGACCCTCGCCTCGGCTTCGACCTTCTCCGGCGTGAGCGCGTAGAGAGCGTCGAGAAGGGCGGTCCTGAACGATCCGGGGCCCCGGGCGAGTCGGGCGGCTTCCTGGCCCGCGATTCCGTAGCAGGCCAGGGCCGCGGTCGCCGCGGCGAGTCGGTCGCTTTCGACCGCGCAGAAAACCGCCACGGCCGTGGTCGCCATGCAGCCCGTCCCCGTGACGAGCTTCATCATTTCGTGACCGTTGTCCACGCCCGCGGACGCGTTTCCGTCGGAGAGAATGTCGCGTTTGCCCGTGATCGCCACGGTCGCGCCGCTGCGTTTGGCGAAGGCGCGGACCACGGCGAGGGGGTCCGCGACGCCTTCGACGGATTCGACGCCCTTGACGAGGCCGCCCGCCCCGGCGAGCGACCCGACCTCGCCCGAATTGCCCCGCACGACCGATATGCGCAGCTCGCGCAAAAGGCGCGCTCCGGTCTCGTTGCGGTAGCTCGTCGCGCCGACGCCGACCGGATCGTAGACGATGGGAATGCCGAGCTCGCCCGCGCGGCGGCCGGCCATGATCATGGCCTCGACCCAGTCCGGCTCGAGCGTGCCGGGATTGAGCACCAGGGCCCCGGCCGCCCCAACCATCTCGGCGACCTCCTCCCTGGCGTGGGCCATCACCGGAAGGGCGCCGAGGGCGAGGGTCGCGTTGGCCGTGTCGTTCATGACGACGAAATTCGTTATGTGGTGGATGAGAGGAGCCTTCGCGCGCACGCGCTCGAGAAGCTCGGCGGCGGAAGCGCCGAAATTCGCATAGTCGAAACTCATTATCGAACCTCCCTGACGACCGAGATTTCCGGTCGTCCGTATTTTGCAGTCACTTTCAGCGCGATAGCGCGGCGGCCCGCCCTTCGTGCGAGCCGTGCGATCCCAGTCCGAGAACGACGTACATGAGGAAAGGCAGAACGAAGCTCGGTATGGAACCTCCGACGAGCGTGAGAGGCTGCGGCACGAGCTTGGCCCATGAGGGTACGAAAGAGGCGAGGGTCGCCGGATTGGTCACGTGATAGATCAGGACTCCGACGAACCACGCGGAGACGGCCCGGATTTTCCATTTCGCGTCCCTCGGGGAGGGATCCGCCCCGGCGGCCCGTTCCCGCCTTCCGACTATGAAATAATCGGCGGCCAGCACGCCGAACAGGGGAATGAAAAAGGAGCCGAAGAGGTAGAGGAAGTCCTGGTACTTCGTTATGTCCATGAAGAGGGCGGCGGCGAAGCAGGCTGCTCCCAGCACGACTATGAGCCGGCGCTGCTTCGCCTTCGAAAAGACGTTCTGCAGGGACACGGCCGTGGAATAGAGGTCCGCCCAGGCGTTGTGGGTTTCGTCGGCGAGGAGGATCAGGAGCGATCCCCAGCCCGCGATCAGGGCCACGGCCGCGGCGAAGTCCTTGGGTTCCTGCTTCACGCCGGCGCCGAGCATGAGGAAAGCGCCCATGGCGAGGAACCAGGAGCTCGTGACGAAAAAGCCGAGGGCAGTTCCCCAGAAGGCGCCCGATGCCCTGCGCGCGAAGCGATTGTAGTCCGCGACCAGGGGAAGCCAGGAGATGGGAAGGGCGATCACGAGATCGACGCCCTGCCAGAAGGGGAGGGAGCCGTCGCCCGCTTTGGCGATGAGCGGCCCCAGGCCGTAGGTCGCGATGAGGTGGTACACGAGCCACAGCCCGGTCGCCAGGGCGATCCACACCGCGAACTTTTCCAGCCAGACCCGTATGAATCCTATCGGCCCTCCGATGCCCATGACGACGACGGCGAGGGCGAAAACGGCTGTCCAGAGCGCATAGCTCGAAAAGCCGAAGAGCTCCCGGCAGATCGTATTCGCCGCGACTCCCATGACTATGAACTCGAAAATCGTCCAGCCCAACAGCTGCAGCACGTTCAGGGCGGTGGGGAGAAAGGAGCCGCGCGTGCCGAGAAGCGGCCGTAGAAGCACCATGGTCGGCCTGCCCGAGTCGCTGCCCACGACGCCGATCAGGGCCAGGAGGAGACAGCCCAGGGCGGTGCCGACGAGAATGGCGGTCAGGGCCGCGCCGAGACCGAGGCCGGGCACCAGGAAGGTGCCCGCCAGCATCACCAGCAGGCCGATCCCGAGGTCTCCCCACAATACGACGAAGTCCTTGAACACGAGGGAGCGCCTGTCCTTCGGCACGGGCTCGATCCCCCATTCGGGCGGCGCATGGAGCTTCGGAAAGCGCCCCCCGATCGACGATAGGATTCCCATTCCTACCTTCCTTTCCCTTTTACGGGCTCGATCTCCGGGGCGCGCCCTCGTTGTCCGCTCGTCTCCGCGAGACGCGTCCGCATCTCGCCGGAGTCTCGAACAAAAAAAACCGCCCCGAGTGTCAGGGGCGGTTTGAATCGCTGTGTGCGCCGTCCCTTCGCTGGCATTACCCAGATCAGGTTCAATGGGTCTGCGGCTGACAGCCGCACTCTCAGCCCGGTAAACGCCGAGCTCCCCAGGTACGAATTACGAATTCAAGCTACACAGATCGGAGGAATTTGTCAATGACGGCTCTCATCGGGGAACGCTCCGCTCCAGATATCCCATGATCATCTTCGAGGTCTCGAGAAGCTGCCCGAAGTCTCGATCCTTTTCTTCTGCGGATGAGCCTTCGGCCGAGGCGATGATATCGTTGGCCAGAGCATGCAAGCGCTTGTGCGCTTCGTCGAACTCCCCGTACGAAGCCTGTGATCGAAGGCTCTCGGCCCCTGTCGATCCCATCCATTTCCCCAGGTCGCATTTCGTATGGTCGCCGAGGCTCTTGGCCTCGGCCGCCAGACGCCCGTCCAGCGCGAGTCTCGCCTTGATGACCCAGAGGAGATGCTGGATCATGAGCTTGGGAACATCGACCGTCCTCTTCGACCCGCCGAAGTGCTTCTGCTCTCCGATCGCGATCATGTCGTCGCGAATTCCCACGACCGTTCGGGCGAGCCGGTCGAAGCCCTCGTTCGAGTCCTTCGTGTTCGAGGTGACATTGACCAGCACGCCCCCGGTCTTTTCGGACGCGGCTCTGACGGAAGCCATGAGCACTTCGAAGGAATCCAGACCGCTCCGGATGGCGTTCGCCTCGCTCTGCACGACTTGGGAGATTTCGTTGAGCGAGCTGCTGGCCAGGACGATTTCCTGGCTTCCCGCCGAAGCCTCCGACGTGGCCCCGCTGATCTCCTGGAAGGACCCTACGAAGTTCCCTATCTCTTCTTTTATGGCGGCGAAGTTCGACACGTTGGAGAGGCTCAGCTCCCGGACGCTCGCGATGCTCGCCGCGATACGATCGAGGGCATCGACCATGGCTTTCACGTTCTCCGCCGCCGATTCGGAAAGCTTGCGAATTTCGTCGGCCACGACGGAGAATCCGCGACCGGCGTCGCCCGCGTGTGCGGCTTCGATGGCGGCGTTCATCGCCAAGAGATTGGTCTGCGTCGCGATGCCTCTGATCGCGTCCGTCATTTCGACGATGAGGCCCACATCCGTCTTGGCGGTCGCGATGAGCCCGTCGAGCTGGGCCTGATGGCCCTCTCCTTCCGCCGTCAGGTCCTGGAGCGATCGTACGGCGATGCCGCGCCGAGAGGCGATGGCGGTGATGCTCCGCATGGAGGCGCTCATCTCTTCGATGGACGAACCTATCTGGCTGACGGCCGAGGCCTGAGTGTTCACCCTCGAGGCGAGCTCCTCGACCGCCCGGGCGATCGCCTTTGCACCCTCGTCGGATCGCTCGACGCTCTTCGACAGGTCCCCGACGATGTCATCGAGAATCTGAGTCTCCCCCGCGATGGCCGAACTCCGGTAGACGGCATCGCGCAATTCTTCGATGAAAGCGATGGTGCGCTGCGAATTGTCCGCGAGTATCTTCTGGACGTTCGTCGCGGAGAGCAGAATTGCCGCGATCGATCGTTCGGCGTCCTCCTCTCCGACCCGAAGCCTGCCCATCGCGGCATCCAATGCTTCATGCCTCCTGGACAGGTTGAGCGCACCTGACGCGAAGACCAGAGACAGGGGGAGGGCGACTATCAGGCCCGAACAGATCGCCAGGGCCGGCGCGGCGCGGAAGAGAGCGGAGACCAGTACCGGAATCGAGGATGCGAGCGCCGCCGTCAGGATCGGCAGCACCGCGAACGGAAATACGCTGCGCGAGTGCGGTCCAGTTCTTGTTTCCATCGTGCAAATATAATGAAGCCCTTCGTTCGAATGCAAATGCCTGCGCGGCGGAAGGGCCGGCGACCGGTGTTTCTTCTCACCGGTATCGGACGATCTCCACGCCCTCTCTCGCGACGATGGCTTCCGCCTTTTCCTGGCCCTCTCGGCCTATTCGCTCGTACGCGATGCGCCGCTCGCCCATGCCGAGAATGTCGTACTTATCCCTGCCCAGATCGTGATACGGCAGAAGCTCCATCCTTTTCCGGCGCATGCGGTCGCGGACGAAACCCGCCGTCCGCGCGAGATTGTCTTCGTCATCGTTGGCTCCCCTCACGAGTGGAACCCTGACGACCGTTTCGATGTCCATGGAGCCGATGCGTTCGATATTCTTCAATATCGTTTCGTTGCCGACCCCCGTGAGCCGTTTGTGCGTGCCGCTGTCCATATGCTTGATGTCGACGAAGAGAAAGTCCAAGCTCTCGAGGATGTCTTCGCAGGAGGACCAAGGGAAGAAGCAGGATGTCTCCACGGCCTGATGGATTCCGAGATCCGCGCAGGCATCGACGAGGGCCCTGAGTTTGGAAGGGAAGAAAAAGGGCTCTCCCCCCGACCAGGTGACTCCTCCGCCGGAGGACCCATGGAAGATCGAATATCTGCGGATTTCGCCCAGGATTTCGTCGACCGACATGAAACGCCCCAGGATCTTCCGCGCCGCCGGCGTATAGGCAGCGGTGTCGGGATCGGCGTCCCAGGTCTCGGGATTGCAGCACCAGGAGCAGCGGAGGGGGCATCCGGAGAGAAAGACCGTCGTGCGGATGCCCTCCCCATCGTTCACCGAGAAATGCTGGACATGGGAGACTCTGATCGCTTCCATCGGGCTCCTCAGAACGAACCGTGCTCAGTCCGGGCGATTATGGCCTCCTGCATCTCCCGGGAGAGATTGACGAACTGCGTGCTGTAGCCCGCTACCCGTACGAGAAGATCGCGATACTCCTCGGGGTGGGCCTGGGCCTTTCGCAGCTCCTCCGTCGAAACCGTGTTGAACTGGACATGGAAGGCGCCGAGGGAGAAGAAAGAGCGGATCATGGCTCCCAGGTTTCGGAGACCCCTGTCGGTGGCCAGGAGTTCGCGATTGAGGCGGAGGTTCAGCAAAGTTCCGCCCGTATGGACATCGTGATTGATTTTCGCCGCGGAGCGCATGACTGCCAGCGGAGTCGAAACATCGCTGCCCGCGAAGGGAGAAACGCCTTCCGTCAGCGGCGCTCCGGCCATCCTTCCGCAGGGAAGAGCCCCTACGATCTTCCCCGTGGGGACGTAATTGGATATGCCCATGAACGCGGAGTTGAAGGGCGAGTCGAAGACGTCCCTGTGTTTTCGCGTCTCGCGGTAATAGAAATCGGATATCTCCGTCGCGATGGCATCCACGTAATCGTCGTCGTTGCCGTATTTCGGGACGGCGAGAGCCTTGTCCCTCAAGGCATCGAAACCTTCCCAGTTCGCCTCCAGGGCCTCGGCCAGCTCTTTCAGCGTCGTCGTCCCATCGTCGAAGACCAGCCTCTTAATCGCGGCCAGAGAATTCGCGACTACGCCTAGACCGATGCCCGTGAGGACGGGTCCGACGTTGTACCTCGCCCCTCCGCGGCTCAGGTCTTTCCCCTTTTCCATGCAGCCATCCACGCAGATGGAGAGGAAAGGCCGGGGAACCATCTCCATATGGAGCCTCTGAGCCACGACCGTCCCGATGACCGCCTGCGATACGAGATAGGCGAGCTGTCCGAGGAATGCGTCCTTGACCTCTCGGAAGTCGGCAAAGGCTTCCGGAGGCTTTTCCGGAAGCCCGAGAAGTTCCCCGCTCATCCTGCTCTTTCCCGAGTTGAGTGCATATTCGAGGGCCGCTCCGAAATTGACGTTCACGGCGGAAGTCCACTCTCCAGTCTTTCGAAAATGGGGAACGACGCAACCGCAGTTGTTCCAATCGCGGGCGTCCTCCGGCTCGTACCCGGCCTGAAGGAGCATCTGGGTTCCGGCCAGATCGTTGTGGACGGCCGGGAATCCCGTGCCCGTGCGGATGAGTCTGACCACGGCCATGAGGAACTCGTCGGGGCAGTCGGGATGGATTCGGACACTCAGACCGGGCTGGTGGGTCTTCAAGGCCTCGGTGGCTTCGAGGCATATATAGGAAAGCTCATTGGTGCCGTCCCGCCCGTCCCTCCTGCGTCCACCGAGCGTGAGATTCTGGAACTGATTGTAGCCGGCGAAATACTTGGCGGTATTGGAGGAGATGGTCCAGACCCATTCGGAGAGCTTGAGCCAGAGACATTCCACCAGCTCCTTCGCCCCTTCCCTGGTCAGGAGACCCGCCTCCAGGTCGGCCGAGTAGAATGGATACATGTATTGATCGAAGCGTCCCGGGTTCAGTGCAAGTGGGTTCTCCGAGATGATGCCGCAGAGCTGGACGAACCAGACGAACTGGCAGGCTTCACGAAAGCTGCGTGGAGGCTCCGCCGGGACCCTGGCGCAGACGCTCGCGATCTCGATGAGCTCGTCTCTCCGCGTCACGTCCTTCTCCTTGGCAGCGAGGGTCCGTGCGGTTTCGGAATAGCGCTCGGCGAGGCGCATTGTTCCGGCGCAGGCGATGATCGCCGAATCGTAGAATTCCATCTTCTCGATGTCGGCGAGAGAATCCGCCCTCAGGGCGGCCCTCTTCTCCTTCGCTTCCTCCATTAGTTTCCGGAATCCATTGGGGAAAAGTATGTCCTGATAATCCGGCGTGATCTCGCCGACGGCCTGCCGCCATTTCGAGTCGCTGTCCAGGATGCCGGTATCCACGAGCAGCTTGGCCGTGTCGGGCGGCACGCGCTTCAGGAATGCCTCTTCGAGGGACTTGCCCTTCCAGTACGGCCAGATCTCATTGCGGGCGAAGGCGCGCTGCGCCTCGGTCATGAGGTAGGGATCCTGGGGCCGCTCGTCGAAAGTGTCCATCTCCCTGTCCACCCAGGTCCAGGAAAACTCGGGCGTCAGGATGGCGGACCGCCTGTGCTCGCCCGCGGTCCCGACGATCAATTCCCCGGGAAAGATAAGCGCGGGCAGTTTCTCGCAGGCGGCAGCGAAGGCCTTCGCCCGCCGTATCGCCATAGGCTCGCCTTCGGTCTCCTTGTGGGATTCCGTCCATATCGCCGCGCGGAGACAGCTGATCGACGGTCTCGATCCGACGTACTCCCTCCTGGCGCGTTCCGTTCTTTCGCTGAGGCTCATGGGTGCATCACCTTCGCGGGAATCGCGATCGAGAACACGCTGCCCTTCCCCTCCTCGCTTTCCACGTCGATTCTGCCTCCGAGCATCTCCACCAGTCTCTTCGAGAGGGCCAATCCGAGTCCGGTTCCTTCATACCGCTTCTGAAGCGGCGAGTCCAGCTGCGAAAACTCCTTGAATAGACGGCCCAGGTCCTCTTTCTTTATCCCGATTCCCGTATCGGCCACCGATATTCCGATGAAGCCTTCCCCGGTCTTTCGAGCCTCGACCCGGACCCGCCCGCCGTCGGGCGTGAACTTCACCGCGTTCGAAAGCAGATTGAACGCGATCTGCTTGATCTTGTGCTCGTCCGAAACCATCTCGATATCGGCTTCGGGCTCTATCGAAAGTTCGAGAGCTATGGAGTGTTTGGTCGCCCTCTCCTTCAGCATGGCCACGGAGAGCTCGAGCAGGGTGCGGAGGGAGAAGGCGGAGAGGATCACGTCCGTTTTGCCGGACTCGACTTTCGACAGGTCCAGGATATCGTTGATGAGCTCCAGGAGATGGCGGCCGCTCGTGTTGATGTAATTGAGGTATTCCCGCTGCTTTTCGTTCAGGTCGCCGTAGAGCGAATCCTGCAGTATCTCGGTGAAGCCGATGATCGAATTGAGGGGAGTGCGAAGCTCGTGGGACATGTTGGCCAAAAAATCGGATTTGGTCCGGTTCGCGGCTTCGGCCGATTCCCGCGCCAGATGCTCGGCCTCCGCCATTTTGCGATCGGTGATGTCCTTGATGACCCCCTCGTACGATACGAGGACTCCGCCGGAATCGAATTTCAGTATGGGCGTGTCGCTCACCCAGCGGAGTTCCCCGTCTCTCCGCAGAATGTGATGTTCGATGGCCGACATTTCCCTGCCCGACAGGATGCCCTCGCCGTGCTCGATGACCGACCGGCGCTCTTCCTCGGGGACGATGTTTATCCAGAGATGGTTGTCGCGCCTGAAATCCTCCTGCGAGTATCCCGTAACCGCCGCGCAGGCCGGATTGTGCACCGTTTCCACGACCCTTCCGTGCCGGACGTACGCGGTATAGAGATAGTCGCTCAGGCCTTCGGTGATGCGCCGGTAACGTTCCTCGCTCTCCTGCAGCGCCTCCTGTGCCTGCCTGCGCTCGGCGATCTCGGTCGTGAGGGACGCCGTCCTTTGCGCGATCATGTCTTCCAGGCGGTCGTTGAGAGACTTCAGATCGAATTGCGCCTTCAAGAGCTCGCTGTTGCGTATGACCGCGGCTTCGTACAGGGAAAGGAGCAGATTGAGCATCTGTTCCGGATTCGCCTTGATGCTGCGTTTTTCCCCCAGGAAGGGGGTCTCCACGCTGATGAGTCGACGTTCGCGGCCGCACGGGGCATTGTTGGAAAGGATCAGCGAGATCAGGGCGAGAAGATATTTCTCGTCGTAGGGTTTGATGAGGTAGCTGTCCGCCCCGCACTCCAGGCCCATCAGCACGTCTTCCGCGTCGCTCAGCGAAGTCAGGAGGATCACGGGTATTCCCCGGGTCCTCTCGGAGGCTTTGATGTTTCTGCAGAGCTCGTATCCGCCCATTCCCGGCATGACGATGTCGCTGATGACCAGAGTGGGGATACGTTCGGCTATCCGTTCGAGCGCCCGCAGGCCGTTCTCGGCCATGGTTATTCGATATTTCTGCCGCTCCAGGAAATGCCGCAGCTCTTCGGCCTGCGTGGGGCTGTCTTCGGCGATGAGGATATCGATGATTCCATCGATGGAACGACTTTTTCCCGTCATGGCGGCTCCTCCTTCGCTTTTTCCGAGAGAGACGACAACATGGCCGCTATGCCCTTGGGCGGAAGGACATACGTCGCCGCATCGAGCCTGATCGCTTCGCCGGGCATGCCGTGTACGACGGAGCTCTCCTCGTCCTGTGCGATGGTTATGGCCCCTCTATCTCTCATCATCTTCATTTCCTCGGCCCCGTCTCGCCCCATGCCGGTCAAGAGCACCCCCACCGCCTGAGGCCCCAAGACCCGGGCGACGGATCTGAAGAGGTGGGCGACGGAAGGCCGCAGTCCGCTGCGCTCCGGGGAATCGTCGCTCAGCACGATGCGGGGGCCACCCGCCAAGCCGAGATGGAAATCGTCCGGGGCCAGATATCCGTGGCCCGGCAGAGGGACTTCGCCGTTGGAAGCGATGTGGACCGGGAAGCCCGAAGCGCCCGCGAGCCATTCCGAAAAGCCCTTGACGAATCCCGCCGCGATATGCTGGACGATGAGCACGGGGAGGGAGAATTCTTCGAAAGCCCCGAAAGGATTTCCTTCAGCACCGGCGGCCCGCCGGTGGACGCGCCGATGGCTATGATCCGGATTCCCGATGCGGTTCCGGGCTCCCGCGCGGGGACCGCGGGCGCGGCGGTCTGCGCCGGCTTTTTGCGTGCGAAGCGCCGCACGACTTTGATCTCGGACATCAGCTTGACGGTGAGGATCAGCTCCTTCGAGCCCTCGTCGAATGCCGTGTGATTCAGGCCCGGCGGGCGGGAGATCACCGCCAGGGCCCCGGCCTCCAGCGCGCGGAAGGTCGAAGCCAGCTCCGTGGCGCCCGTGCTGCCGCTCACGATGACTATCGGCGTCGGCACGGTTTCCATGATGCGGCGAGTCACCTCGAAACCGTCCATGATCGGCATGTGGATGTCCATGGTTATGACGTCGGGGCGCAGCATCTCCACGCAATCGAGAGCCTCCATGCCGTTTGGGGCGACTCCGACCACCCGGATATCCGGATCCGAGTCGAGAATGTAGGTGAGGAATTCCTGGACGACGGGCGAATCTTCGACTACGAGGACTCGGATCATGCTCCTCCCCCCGGCTCGACGGTCATATCAGCCTTCGGACGACGTCCAGCAGATTGCTCTGGTCGAAACTGCTCTTGACGATGTAGGCATCGGCGCCCGCATCGATGCCGCGTTCGCGATCCTCGCGCGACTCCAGCGCGGTCACCAGCACTACGGGCAGACGGGACAGTTTCTCGTCTTTCCGTATCTTGGCCGTAAGCTCGAAGCCGCTCATCCGCGGCATATCCACGTCGGATACCACGAGGTCGAATTCCCCGCCGCGGGCCTGCTCGTAGGCCTCCGCTCCGTCCACGGCGGTCGTCACCAGGTAGCCGGCACTCGTCAGGATATTCTTGAGCAGGGCGCGCGCCGTGATCGAATCCTCGGCGACCAGGATGCGCGCCTTCCTCGCGGGCGGGCTGCCGGCCTCCGACGCCGCTCGAAGGGGCGCGGCGGTTCGTGCCGCCGATTTCATCAGGTCGGAGGCGTTGAGCACGGGCACGACTTTGCCGCTTCCCAGAATGGCGGCGCCGGCGACGTTGCGTACGCGCTTGAGCTGCCTTCCCAGGCCCTTGAGCATGATTTGCCGTTCGTCGATGATTTCGTCGACTCGGAACGCGATGCGCTTGCCGGCGGATGCCAGAACCACGAAGAACGAGGTTTCCGGGGCGGTCCCCGAAGGAGGGGTCCCCGAAGGCGGCGCCGAAGCAGCCTGCCGACTGCGCCGCGGCAGGCCCAGGACCTCGTCCAGAGCGACCAGCGAAAGGGCCTGTCCGTCCAGGAATATCGCGTCTCTGTTTTCGACGGTCCTGATCTCGTCTCGATTCACCCGCGAAACTCGTTCGATATTGACGCTGGGAAGGATGAATGCCTGCTCGCCGACGCGCACCAGGACACCGCGGAATGTCGCGAGCGTCAGCGGCAGAAGAAGACGGAATGTCGTGCCCGCATCGATCCGGCTCTCCACCGACACCGATCCCCCCAGCTTTTCCACTTTTTCGAGCACGATGGCCAGGCCGAGACCGCGACCCGACAGGGTGGTGATGATGGGACTGGTGGATATTCCCGATCTGAAGATGAGGGAGAGATTTTCCTTGGAATCGAGTCTATCGGCCGAAGCGGCCGACAGGATGCCCGATTTGATCGCCGCCTCCCGGACCCGGGCCGGATCGATGCCCGCCCCGTCGTCCGACACGACGATTTCCACCTGGCTGCCGTCTTTGGCGACGAAATCGATCGTAATCGTTCCCCGCGTCCGGATGCCGTGGTCGACGCTGTTCCGCAACAAGTGGATCAACGGGTCCTTCATTTCCTCGAGGATCCGCTTGTCGATCTCCATCTCCGCGCCGCGGACGACCAATTCCGCCTCCTTCCCCTGATCGCGCGCCAGATCGCGGACTACCTTGGGGAAGCCTTCGACGAGGCTCGCCACCGGAAGCATCACGATCCTCTTCATTTCCTCCAAGTGGCCGTCGACCATCCGTATCGTCGCTCGTTCGTCCCGTTCCAGGGCGCGCGCGGCGGCGGTGACGCGGGTCTCGATCTCATCGAGGCGCGTCTCGTTCCATTCGTACCACTCTTCGTAACGCGACGCGGGCGTCGAGGAGGCCCGATCTTTCCACCGCGCGGATTCCGCCTTCCGGGCGCGCAGCGCAAGACCGATTTCATGCAGATCCGCCGCCCTTTCGCCGAGGGCCGACTTCACCGCGATCATCTCCTCGGCCTGGAGGAGCAGCGAGTCCAGCCTTCCCATGGAAATCCGCACCGTGCTCGTCGCGAGAGGGCCCTCGGCCGCCGGGCGCGGAAGGACCGCCTCTTCCACGCCTTCGATCGGAGGGGAGGAGCCCGTCGGCTCTTTCTCCAGTCTCCGGATCAGCTCCCCGACGATCGCACGGTCCATGCCGGAGTTTTCCATGTCCGCGGAAGAAACGATCCGAGCGATGACGTCGACGCTCCGGTGGAAGAGATCGAATAGAGTCGGCGACGCGGCGATCGATCCGCGCTTGAGCGCCGAAAAGGCCCCTTCCAGCGGCTGGCAGATGGATTCGATATCGCTCAGATTCACCGACCGCGCGGCGCCCTTGAGGCTGTGCGACTCGCGGAAGACAGTCTCCGTCAGCTCCGCCCTCCGTTCAGGCGTGACCTCCTTCTCGAGCTCGATGAGGCCGGAGGAGATGATCCGGACGTGTTCCTCCGCTTCGATCCGGAACGTCGTCCTGAGCCGCTCGAGGAACTCCAAGTCTTTCGTGTCCATCGCCCCGGTCCCCTCAGGTTTTGTAGTGCTCGACCAATGTCTTGAGCTTCTTGCCCAGCTCGTGCAGGTTCTGCGCCGCGATCTCAGCCTGATGCATGCTCGTCGCGGTCTGGGCCCCAGCCTGGTTGATGCTCTCCATGGCTATGCCGATCTGATCCATCCCCACGACCTGCTGTTGGCTCGATGCCGCGATTTGCGTGGCATTCTGCGCCGATTCCACGCTGCTTTCCGTCAGAACCCGAATCGCGTCCCCGGCCTGGGCCGACTGGACGACGCCGGCCTCCACGGCCTTGCTCCCCTGTTCGGTCGCCATCACCGCCGCGCCCGTCGCTTTCTGTATTTCGCCCAGTATGCCGCGCACCTCGGCGGTGGCCCGCTTCGACTGCTCGGCAAGACTCTTGATCTCCGAGGCGACGACGGCGAAGCCCCTGCCCTGCTCTCCCGCCCGGGCCGCCTCTATGGCCGCGTTGACCGAGAGAAGGTTGGACTGATCGGCGAGGTCCGTAACCGAGGCGATGATGCCGCCGATCGACTGGCTCTGTTCGCTCAGGCGGACGATGCTCCCGGCGATCGACTCCATCTGGTCGCGGATGCGCAGCATGCCGGCGGCCGTCTCTTCGACGGCTTTCTGCCCGGACTGCGAGACCTGGGCCACTCTTTGAGCGTTGTTGGAGACGATTTTAGCCTTGTCCGAGGAGAGCCGCGCGGCTTGCCTGACTTCTTCCACCGTGGTGGTGGTCTCGTTGATGGCGGCGGCGGTTTCGGCGGTGCCGGAGGCGACTTGCGTGGTGGCGGCGAGAATTTCGCTCGCGGACGAGCCGAGCAGTTCGACCGCCTCCGCGATATCCGCAGTCGACTGGCCGAGGCTCTCTACCATGCGCGCCAGGGCGCTTCCCAGAATATCCTTCTCCGACTGCGGCGCGACGCGGACGCTCAGATCGCCCGACGAGATCTGTTCGGCGAGGGTCGCGATGTTCCGCAGCGACAGCGACATGCGGGAAAAGGCCAGGACGAGCATCCCCACCTCGTCCCTTCGCGTTCCGGCCGCCGGGGCGATGCCCAGATCCCCGGCGGCGATGAGCTCGGCCGTTGCGGTGACGTCCCGCAGCGGCCCGGCGATGTTGTGGCTTATGAGGAGTCCGGCCAGAGCCAGCAGCACCATGGCGATGAAAATTCCCCCCGCCGTGCTGAGCTTCGAGGCGAGGATGGCGGTATCGACTAAGCCGGTGCGCCGGGCCAGGAGCGTTTGCTCTTCGGTGTTCATCTCGCCGAGGATCGCGCGCACGTCGTCCATGGTCCGTTTGCCCTGGTTGGTCAGAACGACCGGAAGGGTCGCATCCAGGCCCTTTTCCTTTCGCAGAGCGATCGCTTCGGCCAATTCGCCGAGCTTGGCTGCGACCTTCGCCTTCAGGTCGACGATACGCTGCTGCTGGACCGGATTGTCCGCCGTCAGCTCCCGAACGTCCTCGATCCTCGCCCCTATTTTCGCGGTCGCCGCGTCGTAGGGCTCGAGGTAGCTGCCCATGCCGGTGAGGAGAAAGCCGCGCTGTCCCGTTTCCGCATCGTCCATCAGGGTGAGCAAATCGGTAAGTTCATTCGTCACTCTATACGTGTGGTCCTTCCAGGCGGCGGCTTCGATGAGCCTGTCCAGGGACATGAACGAAATCACGCCGACTGCCACCATGATCGCCAGCGGCAGCGCATAACCGACTCCGATTTTCCTTCCGATGGTCATCTTCATGACGGGCCTCTCCTATTTGAAAATAAGTTAGAGCGTTCCCCGGGCTGCTATGCCTCTTCGAATATGACGATCCTCTCGTCGCCCAGAATCCTCTCCGCGTCGAGGATGATCGTCTCTGCGTCGCCGATTCCCCTCAGGTATTCGGCGCCGATTCCGGTCAGGCCCGGGAGGGGCGGCTGAATCGCGCCGCGCGGGATCCTTCGGGTGCCGGCGACGCCGTCGGCCAGGATCCCGAATTCCATGCGATCGTCGCCGATGACGACGAGCTTGTTCAAATCGCCCAGGCCCCTCTCGCGGAGCCCGAAGAACACTCTCGGATCCACGACCGAGAGAATGCGTCCGCGAAGGTTGACGATGCCGAGGACGAAGGACGGCGTGGACGGTAGGGGTGTGAGATCCTTCAGGGGCTGGACCTCGCGGACGAAGACGCTTTCGACCGCATAGACCTCCGATGCCAGTCGGAACTCGACGACTTCGAGGGATTCCCCGGCGGTTCCGGTTTGCTCGGGTTCGCGGCTCAGCGCGAGCGCCCTTTCCTTGAGAATGAGTCGCTGCTCTTCCGCGGAGGGCTCCGCCGCCCGCGCGAGCGCCTCTGCCGCCGCCTCGATGCGGCGGCGAATCTCGTTCCAGTCCGTGTTCACGCCGGCGCTCCCGTCGGCATGGTCGCCTGGATGATCTGCCTCAGGCGCCCGGCGGTCAGTCCTTCGGACTCGGACAGGATCTCCTCGTCGCGGCGATCGGCCAGAAGGGCGAGCGCGTTCTCGAGACAGCGTTTTCCGGTTCCGGCCTCCCCCCGCCTCAGGGCCAGATTGCCCATGATGAAGTGGGCCGGGACGAAACCGGGATCGAGGTAGAGCGTGCGTCTGAGCGAGGCGAAGGCTTCGTCTTCGCGATTCAATTCCTGGAGGATGGTCGCCCGCAGATAGTGCAGCTCCGGATCGAGCTTGTCCGCGGCGATGGCCTTGTCGCAGGCCGCCAAGGCCTCCGAAAGCTCGCCGAGGTCGGCGAGCCTTCGGACCGAGGGCGCGCTCGCACGCGGAGCCTCAACCCCCGGCTCCTTCCGCGCCGCGGGACTTTCGACGTCCGAGGCGGGGAGGTTCGGCGGCTCGCGAAGCGAGGGCTCCCGGGGACGGGCGGTATCGGCCGGAGCCGGTTCTTCCGTTCGAGGAGGCTCCGAAGGCTTTCGATAGACTATCGCTCCCGGGAATTGCACCGCGGCGAAACTCGAAAAGAGAGTCTGCGAGAGTTCGCCGGCGCCGGTCATCAGCCACCCTCCGTCGACGAGCGCACAGTGGAGCTTCCGGACGATCCGATTCGCGCTTTCCGGAGAGAGATACATGAGGACGTTCCGGCAGAAGATGATGTCTATGGCATTCGTGCCGTTCCCCGCCGAAGGAAAGCCATCCTCCGCGAGATTCAGATGCGCGAACGAGACCATTTTCCGCACTTCGGGGATGATCTCGCGTCTGCCCTCCGCACCGATAGGCCGGAAGAATAGATCCTTGAGCCAGGGCGGGGCGTTGCGAAACGACCATTCGGAATACCGGCCCGCCGCGGCCCTGCGGAGCATGCGGGGATTCAGGTCCGTGGCCAGGATGGCGATGTTCCAATCGTCGATCGCCGGCAGTGTCCTGCGGAGGGCCATGGCGATCGAGTAGGGTTCCTCGCCCGTCGAGCATCCCGCGCTCCATATCCTGAGCCGCTTCTCTCCGGATCCGCGCGATCGGATCAGCTCCGGCAGAATCCGTTCTTCGAGGGCATCGAAGACCTGCGGTTCGCGCCAAAAATACGTTTCCCCGACGGTGAGATGACCCGCCAGGACCTCCATATCTTCGCTCGTCGCGGCCGACAGCAGCCGCTCGATGTACGATTCCGGGTCCGCGAAGCCCGATTCCCCGGAGGCGGAGCGCACCCCGCGCTCCAGATCGTCCCAGAGCGGGGCGGGAAAGTGCAGCGCCAGTCTCGCGGCGACGAATTCGCTCAATCCGGATAGAAGGCGATCCGGAAGCCGGTGCTTCATGCCTCGCTTCCCGACAGGGCGCCGTCGAGGGCCCGTTCCTCGTCGAGGGAGAGGAAGCGATCGAGGTCGTAGATGAGAGCGAGGCCGTCTTCCATTTGCACCACACCTCGAAGGTGCTCTGCGAAGGGGAGGGTGTCCCCGGCTCTCGCCATCTTCGCTTCGGGGAATTCGCGGATTCCGATCACGCGATCGACGACCAGGGCCGCGACCCGCCCGGAAGTGCGCGCGAGGATGAATCGATCGCTGCCGTTCACCGCCCTGGACGGTAGGCCGAAGCGCAGGCGCAGGTCGACGACGGGAACGATCCTTCCTCCCGCGTTGATCACGCCCATGACGATCCGAGGGGCCCGCGGCAGGCTTCGTATCTCCACGGCCCGGACGACGCGCTCGACGAGGGATAAAGGTAGACCGTAGAGCGGTTCGTCGAGGGCGAACAGCACTATTTTATCGATGCCGAGATCGTCCCGGATCATGCCATGTCCTCGGTATTCATTCTATTGCCTCCAACCCGCGTGTCAAGCCGCATTGCCGCGATCCTTCGAGACGGATCGGCGATGCCTTGACGCGGCGCGCAAAGGCGATAGAATCTGGAAGAAGACGCCTTCGAAGGCCTGCGTCCGATTCGCCGCCGATTGCAAAATCGCCGGTACGAAGAGGAGAGCTTCCATGAAGATCACGATGGGCTTTCTCTTGTCGCGGAAAAGTCGACTCGTCATTTCATGCTGCCTGTTCGTCATTGCGGCCCTGGGGTACCCGCTCGGTGCCCAGGATTTCATTCCGTATCAGGATCAAAAGACCCACCTCTACGGTTATATGGACGGGAACGGCAATGTAGTCATAAAGCCGAACTTCAAGAAGAGCGGCGACTTCGCGGAGAATATCGCCATAGTCGAAGTGAAGGAGAACTATCAATCGTACATCGACGGAACCGGTAAAATCATATTTTCTTCTCCAGTAATCGGCGATAAATTGCAGCCCTTCAGCAACGGATATGGAATCGCGTTCAATTCGGCAGGCACCTATTTCATCAACGAACAGGGCCAGACCGTCAGTCCGACCTACGACGGCGCCAATCCGTTTTCCGAGGGTATCGCCGTAGTCTGGAAGGGGGACAAATGTATCGCCGTCGATGCCAAGTTCAAGCAACTGTTCGAGGTGCCGATCGACCCCGTCAATCGCTCCGGTTCCCTGTCCTTCCATTCCGGGCTGATGGCGGTGAGAAACGCCGACGGTCTCTGGGGCTATGTGGACCGGAACGGACAGTTCGCGATCAGGCCGAGATTCAATACCTGCAGCGATTTCAAGGGCAGCTACGCGCTGGCCGGAAGCTATGCGTCGGACGGATCCATCGGCAACGAAGTGTCGGTGATCGACAGGAGCGGCAGACAGGTCTATTCCTGCGATGTCCGGAGACCGGTCGAGGACGTCAACGCCGGCGACCGGAGCGGCTGGAACATGCCTTTCCTGTATTACGACCCCATAATCAGGTCCTGCGTGCTGGTCTGGAACCCGCTCGCTCCGGATATGTCCTTTCTCGACGATCTCAGGATCGTCGACCCGGCGCAGAAGAAGGAAAGGACCGTCCATTTTTCCAAGATCGATTGCACCGCCGGCGATCGCAGACCGGATCTATTCATGATGGAGAGCGACATATTCTTCGACGGGAGGATCCTCGATTTGGACGGCACTACCCTGTACGATATCGGGAGCTACAAGTCCGTCGATGCGGTCTACTGCAATAAATTCCTCCTGGTGACCTTCGCAGACAAGGCTCAAAAGCTCATTACCCTCAACGGAGAAGAATTGAAATTGCCCGAGGCGCGATAAGGCAAGAGGAGTATGGATGAAGGCGATAGTCGTATACGGGTCCACCTCGGGGTTCACCAAGAATTAACCTCGACATAATACAAGATAGGCGAAACCCGACGTAACTTCCCCATGAAGCGATGCTCCGTATTTCCATTCGGAGGAGGGGGAGTTGCTCTCATCTCTCGATATCGTGCGGACTCGAAACGCAATCGAGTCGACGGCTCTCGGAAAGAAGGTCTTTTCCCTCTATCCTCCCCCCGTCCTGTCGGAGGTCGCCGAAGAGCTCGCCAGAAATGAGTATGAAATATACCTGATCCATGACCACCGGAAGCTTCGCCGTGTCCTGCCGTCGAACGGAGAATCCGTTCTTTTCGTCAACATCGACGAGTCGCCGGAGGGGACGAATTGGGAGTCCTATATAGGCGAGATCATGTGCGATTCCGGCTGCAAGGATGTCGGCGTGGGGATCCTGACGATGAATACCATCGAACCGCCGATTCGCGAAAGGTATCTCACGAAACTGAAGATCCCTTGCGGATCTGTGATGCTGAGGTTCGGAATGTCGAAGAACATCGAAATATTGACGAAGACACTCGAGGCCTGCAAGGCCAGAGGGAATCGGAGATACGTGAGAGCCCTGTGTCCTCCGGGCAGCGGCCGGTGCAATGTGGAGTTCGACGGATCCACCATATTACGGCGATATTCTCGATATCAGCTCCGCCGGGATGGCCGTAACCTTCGAACACGGGGGTTCGCTCCGACAGGGAACGGTGTTGAGAAAGCTGTCGATTCTGATAAAGGGAGTCCGTCTGATCGCGGACGGGTTCGTCGCCAAAGAACGTCCGGGGGAAGACGGATTGACGGTCCACATAGTGATGTTCCTGCCGAACTCGCTCGACGAGCGTCGCTCGGAAAAGCTCAAACTTCTCGTGTATAAGCTGAATCAATATACGATGAACCGCTGTCTTGATTCGATGAATTAGGATGCATCCGAGCCTTCTGCCGACCCGGGACGTCCGACTCGTCGAGTCGGGTGTCCTTTTTTTAACGGAAAACGAGCGGAACGCTAAACGACATTGTTTATGTTGGTGGCGAGAGGAGGCGCCCCATGCCCGGGAAAGAGACCGAAATCGAACGTTTTCTCGTGGACCAATACGTCGCCTTCTTCGGAACCGACGAGAATATCGACAACAAGGCCTGTTTCATCGAATATTCCCGCTATCTGCGGACGATGACCGATTTCTCCGACAAGACGATCGCCGATATACTCGACCTGATAGAAAAATCCGCTTTCTTCGGGAGCGCGAAGCGGGTAAAATCCCGGTTCGGCGGATTCGAGGTTCCGATCGGAGGGATCGATGTCCTGGAATGAGAAATCGAGCGAGGCCCCGGCCAGGCACCTTCACCGGCGGCTTTCCCGCTACGTGCGGAGGAGGCCGAAGCGCAGGAGGCTTTCTGCGGTCGCGACGATGCTGTCTTCGTTCGGCCGCGGAGCCCAGCCCAACAGGCGCCTGGCCTTCTCGCTGCTGACGTTCCTCTCCCTGCCCAGCTCGGGAACGGCTTCCGCGATATCGGTGTCGAACAGGGCGGCAAGCCGCAGGATCCAGTCGGGCAGCGTTCCCGTCGGGACACGCCGTGCCGCATCGCCCATGCGTGCTTTCAGCACCCGGGCTATTTCCAGCATGGCCATGCTGGGGCCTGCGGCCGCCAGGAAGCGCTCGCCCCCGGCGGAGGGATCGGTCATGGCGCGCAGCTGGAGGTCGGCCACATCCCGCACGTCGACCAGACCGAGGGACAGGCGGGGGCAGCCCGGTATCGAGCCCTCCATCAGACGCTTCACGATGAGGATGGAGGTGGAGTAGTCCGGCCCGAGCACGGGTCCGAGTATGACGACAGGATTGACGACCGAGAGCTCCAGTTCGCCGCCTTCCCGAGCCATGAAATCCCAGGCCGCGCGCTCCGCGAGGGTCTTCGATTTGGCATAGGCGCTCACGCCGCTCCGCTCGGGGTCGGTCCAGCACTCTTCTGAAAGGGGCCGATCCGTGGGTTCGCGGCCATAGGCCGCCGCCACGTAGGAAGAGGTCAGCACCACGCGCCTGACCCCCGCGTCCCGCGCCGCCCGCAGCAGGCGCAGCGCGCCATCGCGCGCCGGGACGATGAGCTCGTCCGCGTGTCTAGGCCTGCCCGAGGGCAGGGGCGAGGCGACGTGGAGCACGAAGTCGCAGCCGGCGACGGCTTCGGACCAGTGCGCATCGGAGCTGAGGTCGGCGGCGACGAAGGAGAGTCGCTCTCCGGGATCGGCGCCGCTCGCCTCGAGCATCGCCCGCACTTCGCCTTCGCGCGCGAGCGAACGCAGGCTGGTCCGGACGCGATAGCCCCTTTCCAATAGCTGCAGGATGCAGTGCGACCCGAGGAAACCCGAACCGCCCGTGACGAGCACCGATTCTCCGTTCAAACGGGCCCCTTTTCACGTTCGCAGAGCATTATAGAAATGCAGTTAGAATATATGCTTTTTCTCGGACGCAGGGGAGCCCGACGAAGGTTTTCCGCGGGCCGGACGAAGCTCGGAATCGATCGCGGCGACGCATCGAAATCCCGTCGCCTGGAGGATTCGGCGTCAGTATATTTATTACTGTTTTGCCGTCGAGGTCCCCGTGCGGGATCAATTCGGCGGCGTGTCGGTCGACGCGGAAGGAGCAAGGCTATGAAGATCGTGCTCGATGTCCTCGGGATTCTGTGTCTCCCCGTCGGCGGGGTCTGGGTTCTTCAGGGTTTGAACATCCTGCGCTCGAGCGTCATGTCCGGTCACAGGCGGTGGATCGCGATCGGCGGCCTGGTCTTCATCGTCGGGATCATCATCCTGGTCTTCAATAACAGGAAGAAGACGAAGCGGTAGGGCCTCAGGCATCGCCGGCCGCCGCGGCGGGCGCCCCTTCCCCCGACTCGCCCCGCTCCGTCTTGAAGCGGCCGACCTCCTCGTCGAGACGGGCGCTCCCGGAGCCGACGTCTTCGGCGAAGCCGTCCACCGACCTGATCGAAGCCCCGATGTCCGCGACGCCCCGGGTGATCTCGGCGATGTTGGACGCCACTTCGTTCGATATCCTGCCCACGTCCCCCATCATCGACTGGATCTCCGCCGAGCCTTCGCCCATGGCCTTCGACCCCGACTTGACGCTCAGGGACCGCTCCTGCAGATCCACCATCGCGGCGAGAATCTGCTTGCTGCCCGTCTGAATCTCGGCGATGCTCGCGTTGATCTCGGCCATCGCCCTCGAAACGTCCTTGATCCTGTCCTCGATGGCGGCGAAGGCGCGGTTGGTCCCCGAGTTCGCGCTCGTGGCCTCGTCGATCTTGGCGACGATCGCCTGGATGGATGCGGTGATGTCGCGGGAGCTGGCCGTCGACGCTTCGGAGAGCTTGCGGATCTCGTCCGCGACCACGGCAAAGCCCCGGCCCGCGTCGCCCGCGTGCGCCGCTTCGATCGCGGCGTTCATGGCCAGCAGGTTGGTCTGCGACGCGATATTCTGGATCACGCCCGCCATTTCGCGGATCGTTCCGATGTTCCGCGGCACCTCCCCGATCTTCGTGAAGGCCGTCTCGAAGACCACCCGCCCCCGCTCCGCCTCGGCCACCAGCTCGTCGGCCGAGGCGCGATTGCGCTCGGTGACCCGGGTCATGTTCTCGAGCGAGGAGAGCATCTCGGTGACCGAGGCCGTCGCCTCCTCCACCATGGCGCTCTGCCCCTCGATCTGGACATTCAGATCGGCGATGCTGGCGCCGATTTTCCTGATGGAGCCGGCCGACTCCCCTATGCGGCCGTCCAGGCTCTCGATCTGCCTGCCTATGGACCTCGTGCTCGACTCTATCTGGGTCGTGGAGCTCGTCGCCTCATTGGCCGCGTCTATGAGTCTGTTCTTGGCCCGGATGTTCGACGTGGATATCTCTTTTATATGGAGGATCGAGGTCGAGAGTCCGTCGAGAAAGCGGTTGAGGTTGCCCGCCAGAAGACCGATTTCGTCGCGGCTTCTCACCTTGAAATGACCCGTGAGATCTCCTTGGGCCATGATCCCGATGTTCCGGACCAGGCCGATGACCGGTCGGACGATGGACCGGGCCATCAGCATGGCGATCGCCAGGGCCAGCGCGAAAATACCCGCAACGATGCCCGAGACCACCTCCAGGCTCGTCCTGCGGAGATGTCGAATCTCGGCGCTTATGATACGGTCGTTCGCGTCGAGGGTCTGGGCGGAGGCGCTCAGACTGCTGTTGAGATTCTGGATAGAATCCTGCAGGGAAAATACGTTGGATCGGGCCTGCGCCAGGAGCGCAGGATCGGCGCCCTGGGCCGCGGAGCCGAAGAATTTCATCATGTAGGCGCTGTCGGAATCATAGAAGATATCCTTCGCGCTCCGGATCAATTCGGCCCAGGTCGACTCGAGGCTCTGGAAGCTGGAATCGGAAAGGGTGCGCAGCTGCCTGACGGCGGCGACGGCCTTGGCGAGCGCCGGACTGATGCGAGGCAGGAGGACGACTTTGGAATTGATGTCGTCCATGGCGGCATAGTAATTGTGAAGAGCCTTGTCGTATTCGGTCTTCTGGTCGAAAAAGGTATTCACCATAAGTCGACCCGTCTGCACTTCCAGGTTGGTGATGGCATCGGCCGCGACGATGAAATATTGATGTTCTCTCTCGATCGTGGAGATCGGTCTCAAGCTCATGAAATAGACGGTCGCGGCGACGGCAAACAATGCCAGGATCGTACCGATCAGGAGCATCAGCTTGGTCCTGAGTTTCATAAGCTGCTCCTCTTGTCTAATTGAAAATAGGCGCCGGATCCATGAGGGTCGCAAAAGGCATGGTTTTAGAATTCATCCACTTGGCCGAGGCGTCGATAGGATTTTGATGTCGTTCGACAGCAAAAAATACCGGGGGCCTCTTAGGAATTATCCACTAGCATTATGAGCATCGCGGGAGAGAGGAAAGTCCAGACGGGAGTCTCAATTCGAGGCGTTGAACTCTTCGAACTTGGTCAGGGCGCTTCCGTCCATGTAGCCTCGCGCGATGGCTATCTCTCCGAACTTCCGTCCGTCGCCCGCTTTCTGGGCATTGAAGATTTCCTCTATCTGGTCTTTCGAAAGCGCACCGATGCCGAGCAGGAAATCTCCTATTTTGACGCTCATCGCCCGCCTCCAGCATGTATCCTATGGTTGCTCCGATTCCGAAAAACAGGGCCCGGCTTCCGGTCATGCCCGCAACGGAGGGTCGCTGTTAATATTATTTATCTTAGTGCGGCCGCCCCGGAATATCAAGGCGACGAATCTCCGCATCCGGGTTTTCGCGCACGATCCTGCGCCGCCTTGACGCGGTGCCCGAACGGGATAGAATGTGAGACGGAAAAATCCCCGCGAATGGCGATATCCGTGATATGAACGGAGAATCTCGGTGAGGAGGGACTATGGCAAAAAAGGCGACCGCCGCTTCAGGGGCTCAAAAGGCTAAGGTCGATGGGACTCTTGCCAAGAAGAGTGCCGTCAGGAAAGTCGCAGCCGGGCCGGCGCCCGCCAAGAAACCGATTGCCGAGAAAGCGATCGTCGAAAAATCGTCCGCCGGGAAGACTCCGCCCAAGAAGACGGAATCAGTTCTGGCACTCCTAGACAGGTGGACAAACAATTAGGTCGGGTGAAGGAGGCTATCGTGATAGTCGATCATGCCACGGACGGAGACAGAGAGAATAGGCTTCAGTTAATAAAAAGTCATCTCGGCCTCGACCTTGACGGCGATCCCGACACAGATGAAGGTCCGGAAGAGGATTCCGACAATAACGATTTCGAGTCCGAGTTCGAGAAAGACGAAGATTTCTTCGATGACGAAAACGACAGTGATAGCGAAGACGAAGACAATGACGAATTTGGTGATGAATGACGAGCATGATACGGGAAATCGGAGGATCGGGATGAAGGTGCTGGGAATAAATGGAAGCCCCCGCAAGGCCGGGAATACGGATTACATCATGAAGGTAGTTTTCGAGATTCTGGAATCGGCGGGGATTCAGACGGAAATGATCCAGATAGGCGGTAAGATCGTCAGGGGCTGCAACGGTTGCAGGTTGTGCTTCAAGAACAAGGACGATCGCTGCGTCATAGCGGACGACGGCCTGAACGAGATATTCCCCAAGCTCAAGGGCTGCGACGGCATTCTCCTGGGCTCTCCCACCTATTTCAGCGATATCACCCCCGAGATGAAGGCGTTCATGGATCGTTCCGGATTTGTGTCCAACGCCAATGGAGGCTACCTCATCCACAAGGCGGGGGCGTCAGTCACCGCCGTCCGAAGGGGCGGCGCCGTCCACAGTCTGGACTCCATGAACCACTGGCTCCATTACCAGCAGACCTTCATGGTGGGTTCGTCCTACTGGAACATGGTCTACGGCAGAGAGGTCGGGGAGGCCCAAAAGGACGAGGAAGGCATGAATACGATGAGGACCTTGGGACACAATATGGTTTACCTGCTGGAGAAGCTCAAGACATAAGGGGCTGTCCAAAAAGGCAGCAGGGGTATATCCCGCTTCGAACTTATCGAATGACGTACCGGCGCGAGGTTGCCGTGCACGAAGGGCAGCTACAATAGAGCCTCATTTCATGTGCTGATACACGTCTCCCTTTGCCGGTCCGTTTGGGGGATACGAACAGAAATCCGCGAATTCTCATCCAGGGCCTGGATCGGCTTCCTGCCGTCGAGCGGAATCGCCGGAGTTTTCGATAAAAAAAAGTCGATACCCCCTTGAAGCAAATGTCGGCCCGTGTATACTGATCCTACCTACGGTGAGGATATTTTCTGAAACCAAGGAGAGATCAATGCTCGATTCGGGTTCGAATGGTCAATCGTGGAAGGACAGGGTCGTCCGCCAGGACGAGATCGACAAGTATCTGGTAAACGGCAAAGACTTCATCGACGACGCTCTCATCAAGGCTCAGCTCGCGCGCAACACCGAGCCGGAGCCGGCGAGGATACGCGAGATTCTCGCCAAGGCCGCCGACATCGAGTCGCTCGATCCGGGGGACGCCGCGGCGCTGCTGAACGTGAGCGACGAGGGCCTCTGGGAGGAAATCTTCGACGCGGCGGCGGCGGTCAAGACCAAGGTCTACGACAACCGCGTGGTCACCTTCGCGCCTCTGTACCTGGGCAGCAAGTGCGTGAACGACTGCATCTACTGCGGCTTCCGCGCGAGCAATAGGGCCATCGAGCGGCGCGCCCTCGGCTTCGAGGAGATCGAAGAGGAGGCGCGGGTCCTTGCGGGCACGCTCGGCCACAAGCGTCTGGTCGCCGTGTACGGCGAGCATCCGGAGACCGACGCGGACTACATCGCCGAGAGCATGCGCAGGATCTACGGCATCAAGGTCCAGGCGCGCGTCGGCAGGGGCGAGATCCGCCGCGTCAACATCAACGCCGCGCCGATGTCCATCGCGGACCTCGGCAAGCTCCAACGCGCCGGCATCGGCACCTTCCAGGTCTTTCAGGAAACCTACGATCACGCGGTCTACGGTTCGGTCCACCCCGCCGGCAGCATCAAGGCCAATTACGATTGGCGCCTCTACGCCCTGCACCGCGCCATGGAAGCGGGCATCGACGACGTGGCCATCGGGGCGCTCTTCGGCCTGGGCGACTGGCGCTTCGAGGTCATGGGCATGCTCTACCACGCCAAGGACCTGGAGCGGCAGTTCGGTCTGGGGCCCCACACCGTCTCCATGCCCCGGATCGAGCCTGCGGCGGACACGGACTTCAGCTGGCTCACGAACCGAGTCTCGGACCGCGACTTCAAGCGCATCGTCGCCTCTCTGAAGCTGGCCATCCCCTACGCGGGTCTCATCGTGACCTGCAGGGAGAGCCCCGAGATGATGCGCGACCTCAGTCCCATGTACACCCAGCGCGACGCGTCGAGCCGTATCGGGGTGGGCGCCTATGAGGATTCGGCGAAGCACCAGAAGGAGGAGCGCCAGCAGTTCATGCTCGGGGACACGCGCTCGCTCGACGAGGTGGTACGCGAGCTGGCCTCGATGGGCTACATCACCTCGTTCTGCACCGCGGGCTACCGCTGCGGCAGGACGGGCAAGAAGATCATGGGTCTCCTCAAGAGCGGCCGCGAGGGATGCTTCTGCAAGCTCAACGCGGTGCTCACCTTCCAGGAGTGGCTTGAGGATTTCGCCTCGCCCGAGACCAAGGCCGTCGGCGAGAAAATCATCGCGAAGGAGTTGGCCGAGATCAAGGCGCGGGTTCCTGCGGACTACAGCCCGGAGCTCTATCGGGAGTTCGTGAACGACCGCGAGCGCATCGCGCACGGCGAACGCGACCTCTACTTCTGAGCGGGCCGGCCGCGGGCGGGCTCGCCGCGGCCATATCAGACCGCGGCTCGGAACCATTCAGGCGACCAGCTTCCGCGCTACTACTATGCATCGGCCCGGTAGGGGAGGCAAAGACTTCTTAGCGTGAGAAGTGCGCGATCGCCAAGAGACTATTCGGGCCGGAACATGGGGCGCCCGGCGGACGGGGGTTCGGACACTCCGCAGACCCTTTGACCGAGGACGGTCCGGACCTCAGCCAGCCGAAGCCGGGGCCCCATGTTCCGGCCCAGGAAGAACTATTGCGATCGCGCACTTGTTGGGCGATGTACTTCCCCTCTCCATAAATTCCCTATGGTAGCGACCATGACGGCCTTTATTGTATGCAGCCGGTTCTCGGCCTCGTCGAAGACCTTGGAGTGGGGCGAGCGGAAGACCTCGTCGTGGATTCTCAGAAAGTCGACGGAAGATTGGCCCCCATATTCTCGTTTGCATAGGCAACAATTGAAGCAACTATGCTTATCGCGTCGGACAAACCCTGCTCCGATTCGACCTGATCGCTCTTTACGAAAACATCATAATCGCAGGACTGGCGCGCGTCGTAAAGACGGCTCAATGCTCTACCGAGTTCTTTCGGAAGGGTTCCGGCCGCTATAAACTCCTTATTGAAGGCGCCGATGAGCTGGCCATGTCGGCTGAATGAACGACCATCGAGAAAGAACAGCAAGCTAACAGCATGGAAAGCGGCGTAGTAGGCGCGGGAAAGGGCGTCGTTGTAATGCCCCTGTACATGGAGGCTCCGTGCAGACGAAAGCTTTTCTGCGGCGGCCGCGAGCATCGCGAGGGCGGTCGCTCTTTCGTTCGGATCCATTCAGGCGACCAGCTTCCCCTCGCGCTGGATGTTCCACCCCAGGGGAGAGCATCGGGCAGCTAGCCAAATTCCCGGCGTATAGACGATGCTCGCCACGAGCGCGCCCCACAATTCCATGCACTGCCATTCGGCCTCCTGGACTATCCTCCTGAGCTCGGGTAGTTCACCTTCGGCGATGACGAGCATGTCATAGTCGGAATCGAGCCCGGCGTCTCCTCGCGCGCGCGATCCAAAAAGCCAGACTTCCTTCAACGATTGCCCCAATGAGGCTCGAAGAAAACCGAGAAAGGCATCAGCAACCGCGTGTCCATCCGCGACGTCATCCATGCCAGTACTATACATCGGCCCGGCAGTGCAGGCAAAGGCTTCTTAGCGTGTGAGAAGTGCGCGATCGCCAAGAGACTATTCGGGCCGGAACATGGGGCGCCCGGCGGACGGGGGTTCGGACACTCCGCAGACCCTTTGACCGAGGACCGTCCGGACCTCCGCCAGCCGAAGCCGGGGCCCCATGTTCCGGCCCAGGAAGAACTATTGCGATCGCGCACTTGTTGGGCGATGTACTTCCCCTCTCCATAAATTTCCTATGGTAGCGACCATCACTCGTAATGGTCGCCTTCTATAAATTTCCTATGGTAGCAACCATCACTCGTAATGGTCGCCTTCTATAAATTTCCTATGGTAGCGACCATTACGGCCTTGATCGTGTGCAGCCGATTCTCGGCCTCGTCGAAGACCTTGGAGTGGCGCGAGCGGAAGACCTCGTCGGAGACTTCCATTTCCTTGAGGCCGTGTTTCTTCAGGATGTCCTTGCCGATGTCGGTCTCGGTGTCGTGGAAGGCGGGAAGGCAGTGAAGGAAGATGCAGTCCGGGTTGCCCGTCTTCCCGACGAAGTCCATGGTGACCCGGTACTTCTCGAGCTGCTTGATTCGCTCCTCGAACTTGGCTTCTTCGCCCATGGAGACCCAGACGTCGGTGTAGAGGGCGTCGGCGCCCGCGAGGGCCGCGTCGGCCTGTTCGATGCTGAAGAACTCGATCTTCCCGCCGGTCCGGGCCGCGACGGCCCTCATCTCGGCGCTGAGCTTCTCGTTGGGCCAGAGCTCCTTGGGGGCGAGGGCGACGAAGTGCATGCCCATCTTGGCCGAGCCGATCATGAGGGCGTTGCCCATGTTGTTGCGTGCGTCGCCGCAGTAGACGAGCTTACACTTGCCCAGAGGCTTGTCGACGTTCTCTTCGATGGTCTGGAAGTCGGCGAGGATCTGGGTGGGGTGGTCCTCGTCGGTGAGGCCGTTCCACACGGGGACACCCGAGTACTTGGCGAGGTCCTCGACGAGTTTCTGGGAAAAGCCGCGGTATTGTATGCCGTCGTACATGCGCCCCAGGACCTTGGCCGTGTCCTCCACCGACTCTTTCTTGCCCATCTGGCTGTTGGTGAGGAAGGTGGCGTTGCCGCCCTCGTCCCAGCAGGCTGTTTCGAAGGCGCAGCGGGTGCGGGTCGAGGCTTTGTCGAAGATGAGGACTATGTTTTTGCGCTGCAGAAGATCGCCCTTGATTCCGGCGCGCTTCTTGTTCTTGAGGTCGCGGGCGAGATCGAGCATGTAGCGTATCTCTTCGGTGGTGAAATCTTTGAGGGTCAGGAAACTGCGTCCTTTGAGATTGACGGGCATGGAAACCTCCTCGTTTCGCGCTCTGCGTATCGTTGTATAGCACGCCGGCCGGGAGGAGTCAAGTAAGTGTATGGAGTATAATTACTTATGCATTATTCACCTAGCCGATTCCAAAATCGGGCCAATTTTGAAATCGGCTTCGCATTCGGCCCGGATAATCTTCACGTGCCATGATATCGTTCTTCGACGGCTCCGGCGGAAGCCCTGGAGGATGCGGCTCAACTACTGCTATCATCCGTCCGCCGCAGAATCGAGTCTGCCATCGAGAACCTCAATGCCGGCGATGGTTGATTCCGTGAGGTGCAACCTGCCGCCCGCATCCTGCGTCCGGCCCTGCTTGTCGCGCAGATGCCAAGCCATGCTTCATTGTCGCTCGGGAACGGCTATTCCCTTGCCGTCCTCGATGTAATCCAGGAAGGCGGTCACCCGCTCATGGACGAAGAAGTCGCGGGCGCGGGGGCGAGTGCGGAGCAGGAGTCCCTCGAGGCGCGTGACGCGGGAGATCGCGACGTAGGCCTGGCCGGACGCGAAGGCTCCCCGGGAGAGGTCCACGAAGACCTTGTCGAGGGTTCGTCCCTGGGCCCGGTGAATCGTGACGGCCCAGCCGAGCACGAAGGGGTATTGCCCGTATTCGTCGCCGGTCTCTTCCGAGAGCCGGCCCGAGCGGAGCGTGAAGCGGACCTTTTTCCAGACATGCGGCTCGATACGGAACTCGCCCGTTTCGTCCCGGAGGATGACGCCTTCGTCCTCGAGTCCGGCGACCGTCGCCAGCTTCCCATTGACCCATCGGCGTCCCGGGTCGTTGACCGTGAGCATGACGCGAGTGCCTATCTTCAGCTTCAACTCGCGCGGCGCGGGGAGTTCCTCGTCGTCGAGCGTCTTCGCGAAGTTCCCGGAGGCGACGGCGGCGTAGACGCGCTCGGGGCCCGGCAGGGCGTCGAGGCGGTAGCGGTTCAGGCGTCGGGCTTCATCTTTTTTCGCCGTCAAGACGAGGCAGTCGGCCGGCGGCTTCCTGCCTTCAGGCTGGACCCGGGACTGGAGGAGGTCGAGGTCGGCCTCGGTCGCCATGCCTGAGCGGCAGCGGTCGAGGGTAGCGAGGAAGTCCTCTTCGTTCTGGCGGAAGACCCGCGTGAACTCCACCCGCCTGATCATTCGGGCCCGCGTGCGGAGGGCCTGGGAGGAGAAGAAGAAGGGGCTCTTGTAGCGCCTCTCGAAGAGCTCGCCGGCGGGGCCGTAGGGATCGGGCTCGACAGGCGGAAGCTGGTAGGGGTCGCCGAAAAGCACGAGCCGTGCGCCTCCGAAGGGAAGGCGCGGCTGCCCCTTGGCGCTCCGCATCCGCCGGTCCATCTCGTCCAGGAGGTCCGCACGGACCATGGAGATCTCGTCGATGACGATCGTTTCGACCGTGGCGAGGAGATGGTAGAGGCGATCTTCCCGATCGGGATCGAGTCTGGTCTCGAGGTAGGCGCCTTCATTGGGGTCGATCCAGAAGAAGCTGTGGATGGTCTGTCCGCCTATGGTGAGGGCCGCCGTGCCTGTAGGGGCGAGATAGACCGCGTTCAGCGGCCGGATTTCGGTCTTGAGATACTGGAGGAAGGTCGACTTCCCCGTGCCGGCGCGCCCGGAAATCCAGATGAAGCGCTCTTTCTCGTCCTCCAGCAGGGCGATGGCCGCCTTCATCTCCTCGGTCAAGATAATCTCATCCACAAGAGCCTCACACGATCCTGATGGTCAGCGCCGGCCGGACCTTGCCCGAATGGCCGATGGAAAGGACTAGGGTAGCATGAACTCGGCACTTCGGTCCGCCGCACAAGGCCGACGCACTGAAACCGATGCAATGGTGTTTATCTTCGTCCTTAATTCCTTTAGACGAAAACAATTCCCGCCATAGCACAACACGTGCGCCGGCTCTGTAGTATGTACTCCGACCCTGGCGCGCCGCAGGGTAGCGCATGGAAGTCGAGCTCGTCGACACGTGGTGAAGTTGACTCACTTTCTCGATCAATTTTCTTTGACAAGCATGGAAAGCAGTGCTATTGTCACGTTGCTTGGAACGTTCCAAGAGACAAATGAATACCAGGTGTAACTATGTCGACGATCAATGATGTCGCAAGACTCGCGCAAGTCTCCCGAGGAACCGTCTCGAACGTCATAAACGGTATGAAAGGCGTCAGTCGCGAAAAAGTCGAAAAGGTTATGGCCGCCATCCAGGAACTTCATTATGTCCCCGATGCCACGGCGCGCAGTCTCAAGACGAACAAGACCTACAACGTAGCGGTCGTTCTACCCAATATCATCGACCCGATTTTCGCCCAGATTTTCGCCGGAATAGAGCGGATCATCGACGAAAACGGCTATACGGCGAGCCTCTACACGACCTCGGAGATAATCGCGAAGGAAAACCGGATTCTCGAGCAAGCGAAGAAGCAGAAAGTCGACGGCCTCATCATCGCAACCTGCCAACCCGCGAATCCGGAAACATTCGCGAAATTGCATGCTTCGGGCATGCATCTCGTCTGCGTCGAACGAGAGCCTGTCGACAACCCTTTCAGCTTCGTCGGGAGCGACAGCGGCGATTCGGTCAGAGAAGTGATGGAGGGAGAGCTCCGATCCGGCGCAAGAAACATAGCCCTTTTCACCGGGCCGGCGGAATATTCGAGCGAGAGAGAGTGCATCGACGCGTACCGCCAGGCCCTGGAGCTGTATTCGATTCCCTTCGACGCCCATTTCCTCTCCATCACCAACTTCGACAAAGAAAGCGCCTTCAAAGCGGCGATGAAGATTTTCCAGTCTGCCAATCTACCCGAGACCATCATCGTCACCTCCACCCAGATCCTCGAAGGTCTGCTTACCGCCGCACGACTCTCCAGTTCGTACCACGCATGGGAGTCTTCAATAATCGTGCTCGGCGAAGATTCCTGGACGGGAAACGCATACAGGAATATCGAGCGCATCCCGCGCAGGACCATACGCCTCGGGGAAATCGCGGCCGAGCTGCTCCTCGAAAACATCAACGCCCCCGCTTTTTCGGAGGCCAAGCGGATTAGATTGAAAAACCGAATTCCGGAAGCTCCGGATTCCAGTCTCTCGCCGCTACGCGCGCGTCCGACCCCCTCGTCGAGGAAGGTCGTGCGCGCGGCGATGCTGAAAGGCTCGGCGCTCGAGGCGACCTATCTCCTCCTCGGAGACTTCTCCAAAGATCACGGCATCGACGTCGAGATCGAAGGCTTCGATTACGATGAGCTTTTCGACGCATTGATCGACGAAAAGACCCGCGACAGGATCGACATCCTCCAGCTCGATGCCCCTTGGATGCAAGAATTCGTGGAGCGGGGCTACGTCGAGAATCTCGACCCGTGGATCGAGTCCGATCCGAACTCGATCGGCCACTTCATCCCCGGTGTCCTCGATGCATGGGCGCGTCATTCCGGCCACTACTTCGCTCTGCCCTACATGTTCGGGGCCCAGCTCCTCTTCTATCGCCGCGACCTTTTCGAGAACATGGCCATGCAGAGACTGTTCCACCACATTTACAAAGCGGACCTTGAGCCGCCGCGGACTTGGAAGGAATTCAACGTCGTGGCCAGGTTTTTCACGAGATCGTTCAATCCCGTCTCGCCCGTTCTCTTCGGAACGACCCTCGGCGGAAGATATTCGAGCGGAGCAGTCTGCGAATTCCTGCCTCGGAAATGGGCATACGAGAGCGGTGAAGAAGAGCAGGATCTCTCTCTCGACAACGACGAGACGTATCTCGCTCTCGAGAACTACATCGAGAGTTTCCGTTATGCCTCCCCAGGCTCCGAGAACCATTGGTGGGACGAGCAAGTCATGGAATTTGCCCGAGGCGACGCGGCGATGATGATCCTCTTTGTGGCCCATGCGACCGAGCTCATGAACAGGTCGTTGTCCAAAGTGATCGGCAACATAGATTACGAATTCGTCCCCGGACGGGCACCCGTCCTGGGCGGCTGGTCCCTGTGCATCAACAGCAGAAGCTCCGTCAAGGACGAATCGTTCGAGTTCATCGAATGGCTCACCGGCGAAAATATAGCCATACCGCATACCATTCTCGGTGGGGCCACTACTTCCGTCAGCCTCTACAAGAGTTCCGAGCTTCTCACGATCTATCCCTGGCTGCCGAAAGCCCTCGAGAGCTTCCCTCTCTCGCGTAAGCGCCCCGCGATTCGGCGAATGGACGGGGGAATTGTCTCCGAGCGAATGTACGAAAAGATCCTGGGAGAGGCGATCCATGGCTGTCTGGTAAAAGACCTCGATCCCAGGGAGGCGCTTCGGGCCGCCGAGCGGAAGATACGGGAAATCCGAGGCGTTCCGGCGACGCGATAATTAGGAGGAATACGTTGAGCGACACTTCGACTGTTGACAAGCGGGCTTCCCGCGGCGGGAGCACGATATACGCCATGCTCAAGGCGACGACCGCGAGAAAGGAGTTCTCGGTATTCGTCGCGCTTCTCGTGCTCTCGATCATCGTGTCTCTTATGAGCCCCTATTTCCTTACGGTAGCGAACATCTTCAATGTCCTTCGGCAATTCTCGATCATCGGGATCCTGGCGGTCGGCGAAGCTCTCATCATCATCACGGGGGGCATCGATCTGTCAGTCGGCTCGCTCGTGGGCCTTTCGGGGATATTGACCGGCCTATTCGCCAACGCGGGGATACCCGCTCTTCCGCTTTTCTGTATGGTCGTCATTTCGGGCTGTCTCCTCGGATCGATCAACGGATTGCTCGTGACGAAGATAGGTATCAATCCGTTCATCGCCACCCTCGGAATGCTGAGCATCGCCCGAGGCAGCGCGCTTCTCATCACCGGCGGACTGCCCATTTCCGTGGACAACAGGATCAATTTCCTGGGTGACGGCTACCTCGGTCCTGTTCCCGTTTCGGCCGTCATCATGTTCCTCGTCGCCATCGTCGGGCATGTCTTCGCCACCCGCACCCTGCCGGGGCGGAATGTCTTCGCCGTGGGGAACAACGAGCGCGCGGCGAAGCTCTCCGGAATCCGGGTCAAGTCCATGAAGATGATGGTTTTCATGATTATGGGCGGTCTCTGCGCCCTTTCCGGCATCATCCTTTCCGGTACGCTGAGCTCCGCCGAGCCGACGGCCGGAACGGGCTACGAGCTCGATGTAATCGCCGCCGTCGTCATGGGAGGCGCAAGTCTGTCCGGCGGCATAGGCTCTATCGTCGGCGTGATATTCGGCGCCGCGCTCATGGGCGTGCTCCGAAACGCTTTCGTGCTCATGGGCGTCTCGGCCTACTGGCAGGTGGTCGCCATCGGCGTCGTCATCATCGCGGCCGTGTCGCTCGACAGCCTGAGCTCCAAGAAGGCCGGTTCCTGACCAGAAAATGATCCGCAGTTCTGCGGGTAGAATCTTTCCACGATCAAGGAGATGGACTATGAGAGAGAAAGGAATCAACAAGGCCACCATGGCGCTCGTCCTGTCCCTCGCGCTCATCGGTGGGCTCGCGGCGCAAGTGCCGAACGTTCCCCTGCCCAGCGGGGGCGACGTGGCAGCGGTGAATCAGCTGCCCTCGAAACCCCTGCGTATCGCGTTCCTGTCATTCCAGAACAATCCGTTCTGGTTTCCCGTTCGGGACGGCGCGCTCGCGGCCAAAGCCTACCTGAAGAACTTCAATGTGACGGTCGACTACATCGTCATGGGCGAAGACATGACGGCGGGCCGCGTGGTTTCCGCCATGGAGACCTGTATCGCGAAACGCTATGATGCAATCGCGGTCGTTCCGATCTTCGACGGCACCGAGAAGATCATCGACAAGGCCGTGGAGAGCGACATCCCCGTATTCAACTTCATCGCCGAAGGCTCCAAGCCCAGCAAGGCGCTCGCCTTCCTGGGACAGGACGCCTATGCGGCGGGCCAGCTCGCGGGAAAGATCATCGAGAAGCTCACCGGCGGAGAGGGAAAGGTCGGCGTCATAACCGGCTATTTCGGCGCAACGCAGCACCAGCAGAGAATGGATGGGGCGCTCGAGTACTTCGCGAAAAACGATCCCGGCATCAAGATCGTGGGGAAATACGAGAACAGGGACAGCGCCGAGACCGCCTACTCGCTCACCAGGGACATGCTGACCGCCAATCCCGACCTGAAGATCGTTTATGTCACGGCCGGCGGCCCCTTCGGCGCGGCAAAAGCGATCAAAGACCTCGGACTGACCGGCAAGGTCGGCGTCGTATGCTACGATCACATTCCCGAGAACATCGCCTATGCGAAGACGGGCCAGATCTACGCCGCCATCGATCAGGACCCCTTCGGGCAGGGTTTCGATTCCTGCGTGTATCTCTACAATTATCTGGTCGCCAAGCAGAAGCCGAGTTCCTACTTCATTCCGGTAAAACTCACCGTGATGACTCCGGAAAATGTCAATCAGCTTTATCCCAATAATTAGAGCTTGTCTCACGCCGGCTTTGCTGTTCGAGGGCAAAGGAAGCGAGCGGAGACAAGCTCTATCGGGATAATAGCGAATTGTGCGCGCCGGGATAAGGAGTGGGGGAACCTAGTCCCCGCAACGAAGGCTGAGGCCCGGCGCGCCGTTTCTCGGAGCATGCAGGAGCGAGGAGGGAGAATTGAGCGACACAACCATGCTCAGGCTTGAAGGCATCACGAAAGTCTTCCCCGGCGTCAAGGCGCTCAGCTCGGTGAGTCTCGCCATAGGGAAAGGGGAAATTCACGCGATCGTCGGCGAAAACGGGGCCGGCAAGTCCACACTCATGAATATCCTCTCCGGCGTGTTTCCGCCAGACACGGGACGGATCGTTTTCGAGGGGAGGGAAATCCATCCCAAGGATCCTCGCCAGGCCCAAGGTCTGGGCATCTCCATGATACACCAGGAACTCTCTTTGGCCCCTCATCTCAGCGTCATGGAGAATGTCTTCATCGGGCGACTGAAGCGCAATGCCCTTGGACTCGTGGATTACCGTAAGATGAGGAAAATGTGCGTCGAGAGTCTGTCCTGCCTGGGGATCGAATCGATACCGCCCGACACGAAAATCGCAGACATCAGCGTTTCACAGCGGCAGCTCGTCGAAATCGCGAAGGCGCTCTCCTTCGACGCGAAAGTGCTGGTCATGGATGAGCCGACGTCCTCGCTGACACTCTCCGAGGCCGAAATGCTGCTCGCGGTGATGCGCAGTCTCAAAGCTTCCGGGGTCTCGATTCTGTTCATCTCTCACCGGCTCGATGAGGTTTTCACGGTGAGCGACCGGATCACGGTTCTCCGCGACGGCTGTCTCGTCAAGACTCTGGACAAGAGCGAGGCGACGGTGAACGAAGTCGTCTCCATGATGGTAGGGCGAGAGTTCGAGCGCGTCTTCACGCGCTCATATCGACATTATTCCCCCATGGAGAAGCCCGTCCTGGAAGTCAGAGGGCTGAGCTCAGGGAAGAAGCTCAAAGACATATCCTTCAAGATGTACCGCGGCGAGATTCTCGCGCTCACCGGCCTCGTCGGATCGGGGAGGACCGAGCTTCTGCAGTCTCTCTTCGGCCTCGATAAAGTCGACTCGGGCGAGATTCTCGTGGACGGAATCGAGCGCTCGATCGCGGATCCCCACGACGCGATCGCGCTGGGCATCGGCTTGGTACCCGAAGGGCGAAAAGACCAGGGGCTCTTCCTCGAAATGAGCGTCAAGGAAAACATTTCCATGGCCCATCTTCCCGGCATGTCCAGTTATTTGTTCCTGAAAATGCAGGAGGAGAAGAAAGCGGCGCGGGCGTACATCGAGGATCTGAACATAAAGACCCCCAGCATGAATCAACGAGTCAAGTTCCTGAGCGGGGGGAACCAGCAGAAGGCCATCATCGCCCGCTGGCTCATGAACAATCCCAGGATTCTCTTCCTCGACGAACCGACCCACGGCGTGGATATCGGAGCAAAATCGGAGCTCTATCGCATAGTCGACGGACTTGCCCGGAAGGGTATGAGCGTGCTCTTCGTTTCCTCGGAACTCCCCGAGGTGCTGACGTTGGCGGACAGGATACTCGTCATGCACTCGGGCAGGATCGTGAAAGAGCTGGGCCGGGAGGCCGCGGACCAGGAAGAGATCATGCGCTACGCGACCAATCAAATCTGAAAAGGAGCGACGGATGACCCATAGAGAAAGATTGCTGCGGAGCCTGAACCACAAGGAAGGTGATCGCGTTCCTATCGACATAGGCGGCACGCTCATTACCGGAATAGCAAAGGGCGCCTATCATGACTTTACCGACTATCTCGGCATGCCGGTCGAGGATCCGCCCTTCTTCGATATAGTTCAGCAGCTTGTCGAACCGAGCGAAAGCTTTCTCGAGCGCTTCGATATCGACGTTCGCAACGTGTCGCCTGCGAACGGCTGCGGTTGGAAGCTGGACATGAGGGACGACGGCGAATATCTGTCGTTCGTCGATGAGTGGGGCATCACCTGGGCCATGCCCAAGAGCGGCGGACACTATTTCGACATGATCGGGCATCCCCTCGCCAAGGATCCGTTGAGCGTCGAGGATATCGAGGCGATCGAGCTGCCCGACATGGAAGACGGGACTAGGTACCTGAACGTCCGCGCCCAGGCCCAGAAAATACGAGACAGGGGCTATGGAGTCGTCATGTCCAGCATCGGCGCCGGAATCCATGAATTGGGCGGATGGATGCGGGGCTACGAGAACTACTATGCGGACCTGCTCCTCGACGAAGAGCTCGCCGCGAGCTATCTCGATAGATTCCTCGAAGTCAAGATGAAATATTGGGATCGGGTGCTCTCGGAGGCCGGAGATCTGATCGATGTCGTTCAAGAAGCCGACGACTTGGGCAGCCAGAACGCCATGCTCGTGTCTCCGGAGACCTATCGCAAGCTCGTCAAACCGCGGCACAAGGAGCTCTTCGATCTCATCCACAAGAAGAGCGATGCCAAGGTCTTCATCCATTCCTGTGGAAGCTTCATCCAAGTGATTCCGGATCTCATAGAAGTAGGCGTGGAAATCTTGAATCCCGTACAATACACTGCGGAGGGCATGGACGCCCGGTTGCTCAAGCAACGATTCGGCAAAGACCTGGTGTTCTGGGGCGGCGGCGTCGATACCCAGAAAACGCTCCCCAGAGGGACGCCCGACGAAGTCAGACGCAACGTTCGCGAGCAAATCGAGATCTTCGCCCCCGGAGGCGGATTCGTCTTCAACACGGTCCATAACATCCAGGCCGACGTGCCTCCCGAGAACCTGGCGGCCTTGTTCGAAGCCTTCAAGGAATACGCGCCGTACTAGGGGCGGTAACCGAGACCATTTCGTAGATCCACGCATGCGCGGCGCCCGCGTCGAAGGCGGGGCCGGTCCACGTCGCCGCGTACGTCGAAGAGCTCACGGCCACGATTCATTGTTGGAGTGAAATGAACTTTACGTCGACGCGGCGGTTTTTGGCCTGATCCACCGGATCGATCGGGTTGTCCCAGCCGACACCCGTGGCAAGGACGCGGTTGGGCGGTAGACCGTAGTGGCCGATCAGCAAGGACCGGATGAACTCGGCCCGGCGCTTCGACAGTACCGTCAATTCGGCGGCACTATTCGCGTAGACCTGGGGCCCCTGAGCTTTGTAGGTGGCTTGCATCGAAGTATCGGAGTTTCCGACAAGCTCGATGGCAGTGGTCGACAGGAACTTGGTCTGCTCGGCCACCTTGTCCAGGAGAGCCATATTTTGCTTGAACTCTTGACGACTCGAATTGACGTCGAAAGTGCTTTGGTTGGGATCGAAATACAGCACGACGTTGTCGGTCAAAACTACCTTCGAGGATTCGAGGTCCGAAAGGTCCAGGCTGGATTTGGTATTGAAGGAGTTGAGCACCGTGTTCTTTTGGTCCTTGAACAGCCCCTCCTTGTCGATCGCCGCGAGGATTTGCGGAGCCAGGACCTGATCGGCTTCGTAGGTAGTTCCTTGGGGTATGACGCCCAACTCCTTATAATATTCTTGGGCCAGTATGAAGATTTTGTAGGTTCCGATAGTGTTTCCTTCGTCGAAGAACATCTTGTTTTCGGGGAAATTCGCTATATGAACGTCGTCGAGCATGCTTTTGGCATCCCCGGCGCCGGCCAGTTTGTAAAAACTGGCCATGTCGTCGTATGTCTTGTTCGAGATTTCCTGGGAGCCCTCCATCATGGCTTCGACAAAAGCCTGGGCCATCTTGGGCTTGTCGTGCAAGAAATCGGCCCGAACGATGTAGCAATCGGCGATCAGCTGGTTGGCGTCCTTCGAGGAAATTATGAGGCGGGTGTCGGGAACATAGCTGGGCGATTTCGGGTCCAGACAGTCGTTGATGTAGGGAGTCCATGAGACCCAGGCCGCAACCTCATTGTTCTGCTTGAAGAGCTTGAGCGCCTTTCCCCCGTCATCGTCCCAAACCACCTTCACGTCGTTGCCGGTCAGGCCGTATTGGGCCAGATACCACAATAGGAAGAAAGCGTAGGGCGTATTGCTGCTTGTCAGTATGGTTTTGCCCTTGAGGTCTGCCGGGGTCTTGATCCAGGACTTCGCCAGAATCCCGTCGCCGCCGGCCGACCAGTCGAACAGGCCCAGCACTTTCGGGGCCACCCGCTTGTCGTTTTTCAGTGTGTCGTACAGAAGGGGGAGGGAGTCCATGGAAGCCCAGATGATGGGATACTGACCGGCGGAATAACCGGCCAGTTGGTCGGTGGCGCTCTCGACATGGACCAGCTGGACGGCAAAGTGACCCTTCTTATAGAATAATGATTCTTTCGAGGGGTTCAGTCCTCTGTTGGCGGCGAAAAGTGCCGCGTAGCCGCCCCACGTATCCAGGGGAACCGTGAGCAGGGGTACGGGACCGTCGCCCAGGTCCACTGTGGTAAGCTGGTAGCCGCCCACGGGAGGGGCTGTCAGGGGCGCAGCCTTGACATAGATCAACCCACCGGAAGACCCGGACAAACCGGCAAGCGGGCCGCCGCCGCTGGAAGCCGTCGGGGCGAACATTTTGTAAGCCACGGCCCCGGCGATGACCACGACTAGAATCGACAAGCCGACGATAAACCGTTTCATGCGCCTTGTTCCTCCCATTTGCTCTTTAAGAAGGAGCCCGCTCGGGGTTCCTGCGCACATTATTTCTGCTGGAGTTCAATCAGCTTGCTCTTGAGTTCGGCTTCGATTTGCGTCAGCTGGGTTTCTGCCGCCGCTCGTTTGGCCCTGCCTTCTTCGTGAATCTTTATGGTGGATTCCAGAGTTTCGATCAGGTTGGCATTGGTTGCCTTCAAGGTTTCAATCTCGATGATTCCCCGTTCGTTCGCCTGAGCGACCTCGATGCTTCCTTGCTTCAGCATTTCCGAATTCTTGAGAAGGAGGTCGTTGGTCGCGTCGTCCACTGCGGTCTGCACTTTGACGGCGTTTTTCTGCCGGAACAGGGTGATGGCGATGACGATCTGGTTCTTCCAGAGCGGAATGGTGGTCATGACCGAGGACTGGATTTTCTCGACCAGCGCCTGATCGTTGTTCTGGATCAGCCGGACTTGGGGCGCGGTCTGGATGGCGACGATCCGCGAGAGCTTGAGATCGTAGAGCTTCTTTTCGAAGCGGTGGACAAAGGAATTGAAGTCGTTGAGTTTTTGGGCGTCCAGCGGGTCCGAGGATGCTTTGGCCTTGGCTTCGAGGGCGGGGAGCGTGCCGGTCTTCAATTCGTCGAGCTTCATCTGTCCTGCGGCCAGGAAAATGTCGAGGTCTCCGAGGTATTCGTTGTTCTTGGCGAAAAGCTGGTCGAGCATGGTGACATCCCGCAGGAGGTTCATTCTGGAAGAGTCCAGCTGGTCGACGATTCTATCGATCTGGGTTTCCAGCTTCTCGTACTTGGAAATGAAGCGCTGGATGCCGCCGAAGAGGTTAGAGAAAAGGCCCTTTCTTTCGGCCGTCAGATCGCCTACTCCGGCGTCCTTGATCTTGAACATGAGATCGGTCAGCGATTGGCCGACCTCGCCTGCGTCCTTGACGCGGATGGCTTGAAGCATCGTATCCGCAAAGCCCGAAATGTTCTTCTGCGCTCCGATCCCGTACTGGACGATTGCGTTGGAGTCCTCGATCTTGATGCTATTGGCGATGTCTTTGGCTTTGGCTAGCGACTGCGGGGGCAGAACCCCCAGGTTGATCGGGGCCGTCAGGTCGGTGGTAGCCATGATGGCTGGCGTATCGCTCATGTATTCTCCCTTTGCCTTGATGTGAATTAGGGATTCTTCCCCAATCCTTCCATATTGATGGTTTGCTGGAGCAGGTTCAATTCGACATCGAGATTCATGACCTCCCCGGACAGGAGCTTGGCCAGTTGCTTCTCGAAGGCGTCTCTGATAGTGCCCAGCATGGCTTCGACCTTGGACAGCTCCCTTTGGATCTCGGCGTCGTGAACGTTCTTGGACGCCAGTTCCGAAAATATGGTCATGATCTTGACCGTGGAATCCAGGTAGTAATTCAAGAATTGCTTGGCAAGACTGAGCTTCTTGGGTTCATCTGCGATCGTGCTCAGGATCTTCTCGATAATGGTGCAAACCTCGGCCAGACTCTTGGCCATTTCCGGCTTTTGGATGTTCCTGCCCAAGGCTCGGATCCGGTCGAGCTTTCGATGACCTTCGGCCAGGGAATCCCTGATTTCGGCCTCGGCTGCCGGGGCCTCGGTTCTTTTGGTCGGGAGAAGGAACCATCCGGCGCCCAGGCTCACGGCAGCCAGGATCAGCGAAATCGGAAAACCAAGACCCAGGAACAGGAAGGTTATCAGGAAAACGGCGGCGGCGATGATCCCGGACCACAGTCCATTATTGGACTTTTTCACGACGATTTCCTTTTGTGCGCGAATTCTTCATTCTTCGAACACGGGCACCGCCCGCAAGCAAGATCATTTGGTTTCCTCATCGGTCCATACGGTAATCAATATTCGGATCATCTCCGAAGGGCTTACGGGGCGAGGCTTGAGGTTCCGGCACTTCTCGACGAAGCGGTCTTTCAATTCGCGCTCGATTCTCAAGTCGACTCGGACTTTTCTTCTCTGCGCATGATAAGGAGATGGTCGTTTTATTGCCTCGTCCATCGGCTCCCGACTCCGGTAAAAATGTACACACAGCGTACTAAGCATGTACGGGAAAGTCAAATCACTTGTAAACATGAAGTTAAGAAACCGGGGCGAAAAGATGTCGTTTTTTTCGGTGGTCCCGATTCACGCCGCATCCGTGTCATTATGCGAGGACTTCTTCATGACAATGGTATGGGTCAGTTGTTTTCCCGGCGGATGATCGCGTTGAAGAGATAGCCGGTGAGCGTGATCCCGGCGGCCACGACGCCGAGATAGACGGCGAGGAGCCTGGGCTTCAGCACCTCGTTCGCCGCCGGCCCGCACACGAAGAAAACGACGAACGATGCCGAGCGCGAAATTTCATGTGCCGATGCAGGTCGCTCTTCTTGTCATCCGCAATCTCGGAACCGCCAATGACGTAGAATGCCAATTCACGAAGGGATGGGAAGCGGTCCGGAACATCTCTCCTTCCCTGCCGATCACATACTCTTCCATCGTCGTCGAGTCTCCTCGATGGACATAGACAATTTGCTCGCGGTGGAAGTTTTCGTCTATTTCTATCACGTCATTCGACTTCTTGAGATTTTCGATGGTTTCCCTCTGCTTTGCAGTCATGCAGAACCTCCGCTTATTTTCCTCTTGCCGATGCATCGTAAAAGTACTACTCCGACTGCCGGCTCGCGTGAGAATACGAACAGGAATCGGTGAATTCGCATATGCGGAGACCTTGGCTTGCGGCTGAACTGTCCGGGGCTTTTCGACCGACTTTGTAACTTCCGCGAGCCGCGAACGCCGACACGAATCAGGTCGCTTCCGCGGTTTCCGCAGTGACGCGCAATTTTCCCGTCAGTGCGACGCCGGCCTCGGTGCAGACCTACGATCCGAACTCGCAGCCGATATTGCAGTTCGGCATCTTCGCCGCCGGGGCGAACCTCGAAGAGGTCGGAAACTATGTGCTGAACGATCTGAGCCCTCTTCTCGAACGCGTGGACGGCGTGGCCAACGTCGAGATAGACGGAGCTCCCGCGCGACAATACCAGGTGCTGTTGCATCCCGACGAGCTCGATTACTACGGGCTCAACCCGCAGCAGGTCATCGATGCGATTGCGGGATCGGCGATGAATCAGGCCATCGGGACCATCAGCAATAGCCAGGAGTCCGTCTGGTATCTCTCCTCGCCCTCATCGTGGCGATCGGCGTCGTGGTCGACGACTCGATCGTCGTGGCGGAAAACGTCGAACGCTACCGTTCGATGGGATATTCCACGAAAGATTCCGTGCTGAAAGGCGCGAGCGAGGTCTTCAGCGCGGTAGTCGCCGCCTCTCTCTCCCTGCTGCCGGTGAGTTTCCTCGGAGGCTTCGTCGGACAATATCTGATGCAGTTCTCTCTGGGCCTCGCGGCCGCGGTCTTTTTCTCGCTGCTCGAAGCGGTCCTCTTTCTGACCGTGCGTCTCGCGTACAGCCCGGGTGCCGCGGTTTTCGGCTGGAAGGATTTTCTCCGGAGCATCGTCGGTTTTCGCACGAGCGTTCATTGGGGGCTGGCGGCCGCACGAAAGCCCATCGGCATACTATCGGGCCTGGCGATCGCGATCGTACTCTACATTCTTCGAATGTATTGGTGGTTGTTCGCGCTGCCGGCCTATCCGCTGGTTCTGGCCCTGGGGCACTACATCGGCAGGATCGTTCTGACCTTCCTGCAGGCGCTCACGATGAGTCGCCATGCCGTCGCCGAAAATGGCTTGGAATGGGTGCGCGATCGCTATGCCGACGGCCTGGACGCCGTTCTCAGACACGGCGTCTGGATCCTGATCGGAGCCGGCGTATTCTTCGTCGGCACCCTGCTTTTCCTCGCCCCGCGGACTCCCTTCAACTTCGTGCCCCAGAGCGATACGGGATCCCTGTAGGTCAATGTGAGGCTTCCGCCGGGTGCGCCCTTGGATGTGTCGAACGAAGCGGCGGGAAAGATCGAAAAGTGGCTGCTCGAACAGCCCGAAGTGGCGATGGTACAGACGAATGTCGGTTCGATCGCGACCTCGGGCAGCTCGAACACCGCGAACTTCGCAAGCGTGATCTGTCCGCTGGTTTCCAAAGAAAAGAGGAGAAATGTCATTCTCCTCGCGGTGAGCTATCGGCGGGATCGTCTCGTCCACGGTTCTGACATTCTTCGTCGTCCCATCCGCCTTTTACCTCTTCGAGCGCTCCCGCCACCCGGGCACCCTGCCGCTCCCGAAGGAATAGCGCGGAAGAACTAAGCGGAGGAATGCGGAGAGCACGAGGGGCGCTTCCGATACTCGCTTTGGCCAGCTTGGCTCCCTCCGCGCTCCCCCGATTGTCGGCCAGGGGAAGATGGTTCGCGGACCATAGGTGCCACCGGTACTCAGGCCTATACCAAGGGCACGGAGGAACCCGCCGTGCCCTGGAACGAGACCTGTGTCATGGATCGGCGCGAATCGTTCATTTCGGAGCGGTTTGGATTTCCCAGCCTCTTCGGAGCCGCCGGAGCCGCTGTGCGTGCTATAATCTCCGTATCCATCGCCGGGAGGGAAAAATGTCAGCAGAGCGAAATTCTTCCGCCTATCCGGTCGCCCTGGGTATCGACTACCCGGACCGGGAATTGAACCGACTGACCTCGGCTTTCCGAGTGATTCTCCTGGTTCCCATCGGCATCGTACTCATACTCGTGAGCGGACCCGGCTGGGATCCGCATGCATGGCGGTTCCCGTTTATGGCGGGGGGTGTCCTTTTCCTCCCCCCTCTCCTCATGATCCTCTTCCGCCGGAAGTACCCGCGCTGGTGGTTCGACTGGAACCTGAGCCTCTCCGGGTTCGGTCTGAGAGTGGCCGCCTATTTCGCGCTCTTGACGGATGTCTACCCCTCCACGGATGAAGAGCAGACCGTGCACCTGGAACTCCGCTATCCCGAGGTGCAAAAGGAGCTCAAGGCCGGCCTTCCCCTCGTCAAGTGGCTGCTGGCCATTCCCCATTACATCGTGCTCGCGTTCCTGGCCGTCGGCGTCCTCGGGGCCATGATCATCGCATGGTTCGCGATCCTGTTCACCGGCCGCTACCCGCGCGGTCTCTTCGAGTTCGTCGTCGGAGTCATGCGCTGGGGCATCCGCGTCGGCGCCTACGCGTTTCTGCTGATCACGGATATCTATCCTCCCTTCAGCCTGGGGTAGACTGGGATTCTCATCGAAGGTCGTGCCGTACCTTCCCGCTATTCCCCCTCAAAGAATCCGGTTTCCGGCAAACCCGGGGCGGTTCACCGGGATTCTATTGTATATTATAAGGTGTCGATCCATGTTTGCGATCGAGGCAGTATAATGAGCCCAAGAAATCGGACAGCTTAGGAGGGCTGAGTAAGGTGGGACTCCCTTCTTGAAGAAGACGAGAAGGAGGCATAGAGTTTCACCATGCGCAAAAGGTACGACAAGGAGTTCAAGGCGAAGGTGGCCATTGAGGCCATGAAGGGCGATAAGACGCTCCAGGAGATAGCCACGCAGTATGAGGTTCACCCGAATCTCATCGCGCAATGGAAACGGCAGCTTATTGAAATGGCTGCACAGCTCTTTGAAAAAGCAGGGAAGGGGAACGCGGCAGCTGAAGAGGCTGAACGCAAAACGGATGCGCTTTTCAGACAAATTGGCCAGCTTCAGGTCGAGAACGATTTTCTAAAAAAAAAGCATCGGCAACTGTACGGGAGCGAGCCGAAGTCATAGAGCCGAGGCACCCAACGCTCTCGATCGCGAAGCAATGCGTGATTTTGGGTATCAGCCGGTCAGCGTACTACTACAAGCCGGGTCAGACCGATGATGAGCGTGATCTCGCCGTCCTGAAGGCGATTCTGGACGTTCTCGGGCGGCGACCTTTTTACGGTTATCGCAAAGTAGCACGCGAGCTCGAGGAGCTTGGTGTTACCCGCAAGCAGGTAAGGCGAATCATGAAACGGGCCGGACTGCGGGCCATCTATCCGGGCAAACGAACAAGTATGCCGGCCAAGCAGCACAAGAAGTATCCGTACCTGCTACGGGGCAAGGCCATATGGCTGCCGAACCAGGTCTGGGCTACGGACATCACGTACATCAAGCTCGCCGGCGGCGATGTCTACCTCGCAGCCATTATCGACATCTATTCGAGGAAGATACTCGCATGGCGGATATCGAACACCCTCGACGCTGAGTTCTGCATTGCAGCGCTCGAGGAGGCAATTGCGCTGTACGGTATTCCGGCGATCTTCAACACGGATCAGGGCTGCCAGTTCACGTCTGATGCCTTTATCGCCGTCCTGGAATCGAATGAAATACAGATCAGCATGGACGGTGTGAATCGTGCTTTGGACAACATTTTTATCGAGCGCTTCTGGAGGACCTTGAAGTACGAGGACATTTACCTCAACGACTACCTGACGGCGATCGAGCTTAAGGCCGGGATGAAGAGATACATGGACTTCTACAACGGCAAGCGCTTCCACGCATCGCAAGACTACCAGACTCCAAACGAAGTCTACGCAAGTAAGTTCCAAGAAAAAGAGAACGAAGAACTATCAGCTGCATAGAAACAAGAGGGGAGCTTGATCCACCTTATTTATCTTCCGATTCTGTATTGACAGAAGGGCTCTCTATACAGTATCCAAAGAGCATAGCGATGATAGAACATACTTTGACGGGGATTGCGAATGGGGTAGTTCATATTGCCTCTCTCGGATTGCCAACCGATCCCTCAATTCTCTTTCTCCATGGATGGCCTGAAAATTGGAGATCATTTGAGAAGATCATGCGGCTGGCAGGTAAGACTCACTTTGCAGTTGCAATTGATCTACCCGGCATTGACGAATCCGTGATGTCGAATGCTCCATTCCAAAAAGCCGAGATTGCAAAACTTGTGAAGGATGTCGTAAATAAAATCGGTCTGAAAGATTTGACCATTGTTGGGCACGATATTGGTGGCCAGATAGCATTCTCATATCTTTGTGCGTATCCGACAGAGCTGAAAGCGGCAATAATACTTGATGTTGTAATCCCAGGACTGCCCCCTTGGGACGATGTCATACGGAACCCCTATCTCTGGCACTTTGCGTTTCATTCGATTCCTAAACTTCCGGAGATTATGGTTGCGGGAAGAGAAAAGGAGTACTTTGAGTATTTCTACACTGCCATAGCCGCACATCCGGAGAAAATACCTGAAAGGACGAAAGCGGATTACATTCAATCCTATTCAAGCCCGGGTTCATTAAAGACTGGATTCAATTGGTATCGCGGTTTTGGGGAGGACGCCGAATATAATAGAAAAATTATTGAGCAGAATAGAGAAATCACAACTCCTGTGCTCTATATGAGAGGAGAAAAAAGCGGCGGGAATATGGATCAATATGCTGCCGGACTTAAGACCGCAGGTATCAAAAACCTGGAGACAAGAGTAGTTCCCGATAGCGGACATTTCATGGTAGAAGAGCAGACAGACAAAGTCTGGAAATTGATTTATGATTTTATCGGCCATTTGCAATAGAAAAAGGTATCGACCCCTCTCGACATTCTCTACGAGGCTTCCGGAATCATCGACGAAAAGTCGATGGTGCCGTTTATCCGCTATAGGAAGAGGAAGCGCATGAGGCTCGACCAGTCGTTCTCGACGCCCCATCCGTCTAGGATCGTTGCCACCCCGCCGCGGTGGTGGACCTCGTGGTTGAAGAGGGCGAGCAGGTTACCGCCATAGGTCATGGTCCTCTGCTGCTTGTCCCTGCCCAGGAAGCTGAAGGTCCTGTCCAGGTCGTCGGCCGTGGCCTCGCCGCAGGCCGCGACGAGAGCATCGTCGGCCTCCGTGCGCAGGGAGATGAACTCGGGAAGAGTCTTGAAGACCGCCTCGCCCATCGGGACCTGGGGAAAGGATCCGATGGCGGGGAGGACGACCTCGGGCAGGAAGCCTCCGTCCGCGATGCGCTTCAGCGAGCCCGCCGTCGTCTGGAGGGCGTGGTTGAGAAGCCCCGCCAACGACTTGTAGTACGTGCCCGCCGCTTCGTGTAGACGGGATGAGGGCAAGGTCTCGAGGATGCGGATCATCTCCGAGTTTGCGTGCTTGTTGTATTTGGCGTAGAGATCGAGGATTTCCTTCAGGTTCATCATTGCCTCCGCGTCGTCTGAATTAGTGACAGGGTCGGCGTCGCCGTGATCGGAGCGGGCATTATCCGAGATGCCGTCCGTCGCCGCGGCTGCCAACGGCAAGAAAGGGGATAAAAACCAACGGAAAGACCCAGATATCGGTTCCCCAGTATTGTGGCCCGCTCGTGGATCTCGCAAGATATTTTAAGGCCCTTAGCTGTTCCCGTAGGGGGACCCCGATGACCACTCTAATTGTTGGCCCATTTTTTCAAAAGCTCCAAGACGCTCTCCGCGTACTTGTAGGTTGACTGATTGTACGCGTCGTGTATCGTGCCAATATCCTCGGCCGTCCTGCCGGGGAGTTTGATCCCTTTTCCTTCACGGTGCTGATTAATGAAGGACCGGACTTCGTCGAGAGTATACGCTTTTGGTCTGGCTTTGGGTGCAGGAGCCGCCAATGTTTTGCCAGGCTTCGACGATGGGACCGTTGAAGACATCGGAGGCTTTGCTTTCTTCACCTCGACAGGCTTGCTACGAGAGGTTCGGTCAGCGACGTCGTGCCGCACGGGTTCCTTCCTGGCAGGCGTCTTGGCGATCGGCTTGGCCTTTACTACCTGAGCCTTTGGAGCTGGTGACTTTGCGACCTTGCGCTCGGGCGTCTTTGCTGCCGCCTTGGTCTCTTTTGTCTCAGCTTTCGGGGCAGGCGACTTAGCAGTTCTCTTCTCGGGCTTTTTCGCCTCGATCGTAGTCTTTCCAACCTGAGTCTTTGGGGCCGACGATTTAACAGCTTTCTTCTCAGCCATACATCCTCCCGATGAACTGTAGGATCTCGTGACGTATTGTGGTCATCGCTTATCGAGGGAAATCCATTCCACTGCCCCCCATCTTATCGCAACCGGAACGCGCGTCAAGGCAGGTTAGGCGTAAGGCCTCCTTCGTCGATCTCGTCGACCGATTTCATGAAGTCTTTTTGCGCTAATGGCAATTCCTGCTCTTTCTTTCTGCCCTTTCTATACAAAACGGGGGAATTGTGAGCTTCAAGCCTGGGAAATACCCAAAATTGCGGAGGAGACGGTCTGGGCTGGTATAAACTGGAGCGGATGAAATACCTTCTGATCGTCAACCCTAAATCCGGCAAGGGTACCGCCCCCGAGAGAGTCGATGCTGTCGTGCGGTATTTCCGTCGTCACGGTCACGAAGTAGACGTCAGGCTGACGAATCGGCCGGGACATGCGGTTGACATCGCAGCTGCAGCCTGCAGCTCGGGCTACCATGCCATTGTCGGTTGCGGCGGCGACGGCACCATCAACGAAGTGCTTAACGGTATGACAGGATCAAATTGCCTTTTAGGAATCCTACCATGGGGGACGGGCAATGTCTTCGCGGCGGAAATGGGTCTCCCCACGCGGCTCCGGGCGGCATGCCGACTCATTCGCAAGGGCAGTTCGGCACGCTTTGATGTCGGCATCTGCGGTGATCGCCGTTTTCTTCTCATGGTTGGCGCCGGACTGGATGCCTATTCCCTTAAACAGCTGGACGGTAGCGTAATGAAACGCAGGTTGGGGCGGCTAGCCTATGCGCTGGCCGCGATCAAGGCCTTCGCGCGCTATCACTTCCCCGAAATCGACGTGCAACTTTCCGACGGACGAAGGGATCAAGGGAGCTTCATTCTCGTATCCAACACCAGTCGCTACGGCAACCTCTTTTCCTTCACGCCCGAAGCCACACCGAGCGACGGCCGGCTTGATGTCTTCGTGTTCGGAGAAACAGGCCGATGGAATACAATTCTGCTCGGCATACGATACCTCTTTCTTTTCTTGGTCGGCCGAAAGCGACCGGCTCTGCCTTTTGGTTTGCAGCGTCAGAAGATCTATCGGGCTGAGGGGCTATCGTTAAGCTCGGCCAAGCGCGTCATGGTTCAGAGCGATGGCGAGCTCCAGGGTTGCCTGCCGGTGGATATCCGGGTCCTCCCTGGGGCAGTGCGGATCATCCTTCCGCGAAGGGCCATCCGGAAGTTTTTCGGAAAAGTCCCAGATCCGGCCGGGTAAACCAACACCAACACAAAAGGAAATCGCGACACCAAACCATGCAATGGGTTTTCGCCTTTTGCAGCCCGTAATGCCCCCGGCTATTTCGTCGATTACGCGTGAGCCAGGTCTTCCTTCGGTAGACTTCATGTGCTCGCTCGCTGGCGACGCCGCGGAGTGCCTTCTTGACGCCTGAGAGCATGGGCATGAGCGACGCCGGCGCGTACCCCCCCGCGAGGGATTCGAGCCACGCCCGAAGTGTCTCAGGCTCTGTGGGCCGAAGGCCCCGCACGGAGGAGAAGGCGAAGAAGGCGCGGGTGTTGCGCGCGTGGTCCTTCCGGTCCGCGATGGCGGCGAGCGCCGCAGCTTGGAGCGCAGCCTCGAGGCTACTCGCACTTCTGGCGCCGGGCGTCCGAAGAAAACAGGGCGCGAACTCGCCCGCTACACTTTCACGAACCGGTCAGGTTCCAAACCTGGCGCCACCATCGCAAATGAGCACGTGACCCGTCATGAAGGTATTGAACACCAAAAATGCGATGGCGTCGGCGATGTCTTCAGGACGTCCGATGCGCCCTACCGGCGCCGTAGCGGCATAGCCTGCGAAGGCTTGTGCCTTTTGTTCTTTGGTCAGGAAGTCCCACCAAGGCGTGTCGATCACCCCCGGAGAAACGGCATTCACGCGAATCGGCTTCAGCTCCGAGGCAAGAATGGGGACCAGGGCGGCGATGGCAGCGTTTGCGGCACCTATGCCGGCCGTTCCCGGCATTGAGGCCTGGCCGGAGACAGCCGACAAGAAAGTTACGCTTCCGCTCTTTCTAAGAAAGGGCAATGCGGCTTGAGCGCAAGCGATGTGCGGAAAAACCTTTTCCTCGAACCCCTGGCGAATCTCATCCGGGCTCACCGATGCAAGTGGGCCGGCGCCTCTGCGGCTACCGAAGGCCAGGATCAGATGGTCGAACTCTCCTAGACTCGAAAAGAACGCCCGAACTTCTTTCGCGTTCGCACTGTCCACCGAAGAAGCCCTCGCCCTTCCTCCGAGGGATTGTCGGGCCGCTTCGAGCTTTTCTTTATCCCGTCCCGTGATCGTAACCTCCATTCCACGACCGAGTAGATGACGAGCAGCAGCAAGCCCGATTCCCGATGTCCCCCCCAGGATGACTACCTGTTCCGAATTCATATCTCGCTCCTTTCCTTGGTACTTCCCTGATTTCTACGAATGAATCTTCTGCAAACCGGTCATCTCGTAACTCAGGTCTCTCAGTCGCTTACGGGCTGTCCGATCGTAGGCCTGCTCGTTGGCGCGAGCGAGCCGTGTGCGATCGTAGTATCCGCCGGTTTTTACGTCCTCAGAGAGGACGAGGTTCAGAATGGATCGTCCGCCGTCTTCGACGCGGCTCGCCGGCGCGATTCCTGCCTGTCGCACCATCGTGGTGTCCATGTAGGTGGCAGGATGCAAGCAGTTCACTCTGACCCCGTTGAGCTCCTCTGCCAAATCAAACGTGAACATCACCTGCGCGAGTTTGCTTTGGCAGTAGGCGCGTTGACCGCTATAATCATGCCTCAGCATCACGTCTTCGAAATCGATTGCTTCCTGGCCGGCAGAGGCTACATTGACAATTCTGGCCGAGGTGCTCTGTGTCAGCAGGGGAAGCAAAAGACGCGTCAGCAGAAAACCGGCGAGGTAGTTGACGGCAAATCGCAACTCGTGACCGTCCCGGCTGGTTTCTCTGAAAACTCCATTTGCGCTCGCTCCTCCTACGCCAGCGTTATTGACGATAACGTCCAGCGGCCCGTGCTCGCCTAGTATGGTTTTCGCAAGCCCCCGCACCTCATCGAGAGAAGCAAAGTCGGCGAGGTATAACTTTGCCTTTCCGCCTGCACCCATGATGTCCGCCACGAGTTTTTCACCGCGTTCCCTATTTCGGCCGTGAACAAGAACGCTAGCGCCTGCGCCAGCCAACTCCCCGGCGACCCAGCGGCCGACACCGTCCGTCGAACCGGTCACCATGATTGTCTTCCCTTCCGGATCCATCGATTGGACCTCCCTTCCGCGACAAAGAAAACGTAATGACTGTTCAAGAGGCGAGGCAGTCCTTATTTTATACTAGTATGAATACCACTACGAAAAACGAGACGGCACAGGGAGTCCGGCTACGGGAGTTCGGAGCCTTCCTGCGATCTCGACGGGAACGGCTAAATCCTTCCGCGGTGGGTCTACCGGAGGGGTCCCGTCGGCGAACGCCGGGCCTGAGGCGGGAAGAGGTGGCGGTTCTGGCGGGAGTGGGAACGACCTGGTATACGTGGTTGGAACAGGGGCGCGACGTGAACCCTTCTGCCGAGGCCCTTTTTCGCGTGGCCCAAGCGCTGCGGCTAGATTCGATCGAAAGGCAGCATTTATTCAACCTTGCAAACCGGCCGCAGCCGGTGACACGCGCGACCGGCCCAGAGTGTATCCCCGAATCCTTGTCCCGCATGCTGGCCGGCCTGACAGGACAACCGGCCATGGTCGTCGGCCGAAGGTGGGACATCCTGTCGTGGAATCGGGCGGCCCAAGCGCTCTTCGGCGACTACTCCCAGCTGCCAAGTGATGAACGCAACATCCTCCACATGGTTTTCGCGAACGAGGAGCACCGCCGTCTCCTTGTCGATTGGGAGAATGTCGCACGAGTCACCCTCGCTATGTTTCGCGCCGATACCGCCCGCTACGCCGGAGATACCGAATTCGAACGATTGATTGCCAAGGTGACTCGGCTCAGCCCCGAGTTTCGGGGATGGTGGCCTCATCAGGACGTCCTTCACAAACTAGCCAGCCCTAAAAGGATCCGGCACCCTCTCTGCGGGCTCATGACGTTCGAAACCGTCAGTCTCGCCCTCCAGGATTCGAGCGACATGAAACTGATCTTGTACACACCGTTGGAGCAGGACGATACCATTGCCAAACTTGAGGCGTTGCTGCTCGGTAGCAGATAAAGAGAAGAACGGATATTCATATTCCCTTGGTGGTTCTTTTTAGGCGGGGCTTGCGGAGGTCACGGTCCGTGATATGCTCAATGTGACTGGCGAGCGGTGATGCTCGAGCTCAAGTTCCGGGAATGGTCACCGTAGTTGTCCTGGGGCGTCAGAGCGTACTCGTTAGAGTCGTAATCCTGCTATCAGGAGCGCCAACCACTATGGGCCACCGTTCGCCGGTCATTTTTAGTCCACCTCTCCGAGCCCCCTGAGGAACGTCTCGGTCACCTGGATCGACGCGTGCCCCAGCATCTTCGATACCCTATACACCTCCCTATCCTTCCGGTGCTCCATGACCGCATAGTTGTGCGATGGGTTACTCCAACCTAGTCCGCCCCCTCAGTCTGTCTGCTTCCCGGATCCAGCATGATTTTCCTCTGCGTATGAATTTGAGTCACACGGTGAGATAATCAGATTGACAGTAAGCGACTTATAAAGCAATGAATGTCATGGGGGTGGAGGGCAGCTATCGCGATCCCGCCGCGCTGGTCCTGGAGGGGATCGCGCGCCTGCGGGAGTTCTTCAACAAATTGGGGCTCCCCGCCGCGATGTCCGCCCTGGGCATCGACGAGGCCAAGCTGGAGCTGATGGCCAAGAAGGCGACCGGCGAGGCCTACGGCGCCGAGCACTCCTTGGGCGGGCTCGAGAACCTGGGCTGGCGAAATAAACACGACTAGGAAGGAGATACGGCTACCATGAGAACCATGAGACTGGGAGAATCGAACCTGCAGGTGCCGGTCATCGCGGTCGGCTGCATGCGGATCAAAGGGCTGGGCACGGCAGAGGCGGAGAGATTCGTTCGGACAGCCCTGGAGGGGGGCGCGAACTTCTTCGACCACGCGGATGTATACGGCGACGGCGAATGCGAGACGATCTTCGCGGAGGCGGTCCACATGAGCGCTTCCGTTCGGGAGAAGATGATCCTGCAGTCCAAATGCGGCATCCGGCCGGGAGTGATGTTCGACTTTTCCAAGGAGCACATTCTGGAAGCGGTGGACGGAAGCCTGAAGCGGCTCAAGACCGACTATCTGGACGTGCTCCTCCTGCATCGACCCGACGCGCTGGTGGAGCCTGAGGAGGTGGCCGAGGCCTTCGACAAGCTCGCGGCCAGCGGCAAGGTCCGCAACTTCGGCGTTTCCAATCAAAACCCCATGCAGATACAGCTGCTCCAGAAGTTCCTCAAGCAGCCCATCGTGGCCAATCAGCTGCAGATGAGCGTCACAAACGCCACTATGATATCCGCGGGTCTTCACGTCAACATGTTCGACGAGACAGCGGTCAACCGGGACGGCGGGGTGCTGGATTTCTGCCGCCTCCGGAACATCACCATACAGCCCTGGTCGCCCTTCCAGTACGGCTTCTTCGATGGGATTTTCCTGGGCAGCGAAAAGTTCCCGGAGTTGAATGCGGCCATCGACAAGACAGCCGCTAAATATGGAGTGGCCAACACCACCATAGCTCTGGCGTGGCTCCTCCGCCACCCCGCTCACCTGCAGCCTGTCACGGGAACGATGAACCCCGGACGCATTAGGGACTGCATCAAGGCCGCGGACATACGCCTGACCCGAGAGGAGTGGTACGCCATCTATCTCGCGGCGGGGAACACTCTGCCCTAAGGCAGAACGGGAGATTCGGAGCCGTCAGTTCGGTCGGGGGCGGACGTTGGAAGTCCATCCCGGCCCTGGGAATGGAGCGACAGGAAAGGAGCGTTCACCATGGAATACGCCAATCTGCCGGGAACGGGCCTCAAGGTATCCCGGCTTTGCCTCGGAACCATGATGTTCGGGGGACAGACGGGCGAGGCGGAGAGCCTCGATATCATGGACTATGCCTACGGGCAGGGCATCAACTTCTTCGACACCGCCAACGTCTATAATCAAGGCGAGAGCGAGCGGATCGTCGGCAAGGGGCTCAAGGGCCGGCGCGACCGGATCATCCTGGCTACCAAGGTACGCGCTCAGATGGGCGACGACCCGAACGACAGTGGCCTCGGCCGCCGCAACATCCTGGCCGCCGTGGACGCCAGCCTGAAACGGCTGGGCACCGATTACATCGACATCTACTACATGCACATGCCCGACTACGAGGCCTCCCTGGAGGAATCCCTGGAGGCGATGTCGTCTTTGGTCAGGGCAGGGAAAATCCGGTACGTCGGCGTCAGCAACTACGCCGCGTGGCAGATCGCGGACATGCTGGCTATTTGTGACAAGCGCAATTACATCCCGCCCGTCATCACCCAAAACGTGTACAACGCGATCACCCGGGGCATTGAGACGGAGCTTGTCCCCTTCCTCAAGGCGCACGCCCTGGGAATGGCGATCTACAACCCCATAGCGGGCGGCCTGCTCGCGGGGAAGCACACGGCGGGTAAGCCCGCAGAGAACACGCGGTTCTCCAACAACAAGATGTACTATGACAGGTACTGGTCGGACGAGAACTTCACAGTGGTGGAGAAGCTTTCGAAATTAGCGGCCGCCAAGGGCATTAGCCTTCTCGAACTCGCAATGAAATGGTGCGGCGAGCAGGAATGCGTCACGAGCGTCATCACCGGTGTGAGCCGCCGAACCCAGCTCGAGCAGAATGTCGCATCGGTGGCAGGAGAGGCGCTGGACGCCGAGACCCTGTCCCTGTGCGACGAGGTCTGGCGCTCCCTGGCGGGCACTCGCTTCGGATACAACCGCTAGATGGCCGGACGACGAAGGAATCGCCCGGGAGATCGCCTGGGCTCACTGCATATCCCGATCTTTGCGAGCTGGAGGTTGAACTCTCGCGCCACGTTCGATTCGTGCATCGGAACATTCGATTTTATCGACCAGAATGCGTAATCCTCTTCGAAGGGGTTGGCGCATATGAGCCCGAGCAAGGCGTCTCGCACCTCATGAGGAAGGGGGACCACTCGGCTGTGTCGGTTCTTCGTGGATTTGCGTCCCTCGACTTTGCTATATGAGGCATCGACCTTGAGACAATTATCGCCTAATTCGCTTTTTTTCAGTGCCAGTATCTCTCCCAACCTGAGTCCGCATGTCAGAGACACCAAGGCTGCGACCCGTGTTCGCTCATCGTCCCACATGGCCGAAAAAAGGCTCCTGATCTCCTTGCTTGAGAGAACTCCTTTCCTTCGCGTATCTTTGCCTAACCGTTGGACCTTCGGGGCGGGGCTCTCCTTGATGAGCCCCGTCCTGGCTGCTTCGTTGAGCGGCTTTGTGATGGCTCCAATCGCTTCATTGCACGACTTGTTGGAAAGGTGGAATTGATCCTTGATGTCGAGAGCGAAGTGTTCGAGCATGCCAGCAGTCACTCGGGATAGGGGCGTTTCCCCAGTTTGTGGGGGATGAGTAAGCGCCGTATGTACGACTGACTCGTCGCCACATACTCTTTGCCGATGCTCTTGTCGCGAAGGTGCCGCCCTTTGACGTAGTCGGATTTCTCCCAGTCCCAGAAGGCAAGACAGTAATCCCCCAGTGTGGCCTCACGTTGGGCGACAGTGCTTCTGCCTTCCGAAAGCCAGAGCTCGGCCACTTGCCGTGCCGAGGCCTTGCTCGTCGCCGGATACTCTCGGGGATCGAGCCCCAAGAGATCCACGAGGCGTCCAATTGAGCGTCCGCTGCAATAAAGGCCGGTTTCAATGTTGCGGAATTGGTCGTAGTAGACGGAGCGCGAGCTGCGACTAGTGCGACGCTTGTACAACGAAAACGGGGATCGAGCCACTGGCTTCTCCAGACGAATTAATCTGACAATTCATCTGACAGTCGCCTTTTTAGGCCTGGTCCCCGTCTCTGAGGGGTCCCGTAAGTCCTTATTAAATAAGGACCATCAAGTCGGGCTGAGTGGATTTGGTCTCCAGTCGCGAACTTCGTGTTCGCTCCTTCCGACCCGGGGAGAACGCTCTCGCCGGCTCGGCGCGCTCGATGTCTCGCGCGCCTTCCATGCTGGCTCGACCGCAGGCCATCCTCAAATGATCGAATGTCCTGCGGAGCGTTCTCCCTTCAAATCCACTCAGCCCGATCGATTCGCTACCTCACGGTCTTAGAATGAACAAAGCCGTGACAGTGCCACGGCCTTGTTATCGATCGGGCTGAGTGGATTTGGCTTCCAGAGCTCGGCGTCGTGCCTCGCTCTTTCAGCCCGGCTCCGCCGCTTTCGGCGCCATCCGTGGCGCCTCACCCTCGTCCACGCTCAAATGATCGCGTGGATGAGGGCCGCGGCTCCGCTTCAAATCCACTCAGCCCGATCGATGCGCCACATGACGGTCTTAGAATGAACAAGGCCGTGACACTGTCACGGCCTTGTTATCGATCGGGCTGAGTGGATTTGAACCACCGATCTCTTGGTCCCGAACCACGTATACGCCGCTTTGCATTCCCTTTGAAATCGCTCTATGTCTACACCCTGAACGACTAATAGCGTGATGGTGTAAGGATTTTGCCTTATCACCTTACTTCACATTTTATCATGGCATAGCAAGGATAACAATACAGAAATAGCGGAAAATGGTGCAAACTTTGGTGCAACGTTATTTCGTCTAACTTGTAGCCTTCATTCATTGGGGGAAATATCATAAAGAGCCGACTAGGAAGCGGCCCGCACTACGACCCTGACTTTTTCGTCTATCTCTGCGGTCAAGGGCTCTGTATCTGTGATTCGCTCATTCCGTGCAAGCTCTCGTAAATCTCGGCGAATCCGTGAAGCGTTCCTTCGGTTCAACGCCCCGGATGCTTGTCCGTCTCGGATGATAATCTCCGCCCGGTCTAGGCCGATAGATTGAAGTCCAAGGGCCGCAAGTGTTTCCTTGAATCTACTCGGCGTCATTCCGTCCATAGCAAAACATCCCTCCCGGCACTTTGGAATTTTCATAGTAAAAGGCCGCCCATGCATCGACCGCTTGCGCGTAAGGCTTCGGTTCCGAAGCTTCCCAAGGATTCAATAGACGCCCATAAAGGCGCTTCAAGCCACGTTTCCAGCGTAACTCTAGCCGAAGCGCGTAGAGTCCTTCCAACGGGCAGGGCAACGCATCCGGGGCCATTTCTTTACCTTTGTCATACCCCGAGAATGACCGGCCGCCATTTTCAAGTGTAACCGTCTCGCCGTTGCCATGCGTACTTTTCTTGAAGCGCGCGAGCGGCCCCCATGCGGCTAGATACTCTCGGGGCGGTTCCCTGACTTGGAATGTGTAGCCCGTCTCAAGTTGGTACACGATGCCTTTCTTCAAGTCTAGCCCGCTTTCCTTTTCAAGCTTCCCGAGAGATTCTCGAAAGCTTTGCCGGTCGAAAGGAAGCGCGTTTTCTCCCTTCAAGTATTTCGGAAGGGAACCGCGAATATAAACACCTCTTATCCCCTGAGTGATTCTGAGCCCCCCGAGAGTGCCGAAATAGCTACCCTCCCAATCGAGCGGCCGAAGCCCCGAGAGGCGGTCACTCGGCATATAGGCATCCGGCAGGGAGATACCTATAGAGTCTATCATGTCTCAGAATCTGTCCCCAAAGAGGGATTGTTAATTAGACCTCCGGCTTCGGCTCCCTCGGCGAGGGTAGGTAAAAGGGCTCGGAATGAAGCAGGGTACTTTTTCACGTCCTCGGCATTCGATACCCTTGGAAGGCCCTGCCGATTGCCGTTTCGCGGGCTATCCGGGCATTTTATGCCCCGGATAATTCCCCGCCTCCGCTCCTTCTCTTCCTCGGATAAAGGCGCCCGGCCTTTGTGCTGTCTAAACCAATAGTCGAGCGCCTCCGCCCGAGGCCGTTCAGGGTCAAGGCCTCGGAGAGTTTTCGTAACCGAGATATTCCGCCTCAGCATTGAGACTGTGAAGCACGTTTCCGAGCCTATGCTTGCCCGCATGATTCGCCGCTGTATGGTCGCGAATGTAATCCCTACGCGCCTGCAAACCTCTTCGCCTGGAAACCATACGGAGGTTTCAAGAGTCGAATCGTCCGGGCAAAGCGGGGCATTGCATGTAGAAAAAAGGGAGCACTTCATACAAGCCCCCGATCCGTTCGGGGTTGAAGGCGCCTAGAAAGACTCGCCTCGTATTCGATTCGCGTGACTTCGCATTCGGCAAAGTGAACCCGAAAGCCAATTGACCCGAAGGCCGGAATATCTCGAAAGGCTTTGAGAAGCTCAGGACGGAGGCTTTCGAGAAGCGCCGCCCCGTTGTCGGTGGCGGGCATGGTTAGCGCTCCTCGCCCATAGCGGAGGCGATAAGCGCTTCTATCGTGGCCTCTGCTATGAGCCGACGACCCCCGAGGCGAATGCTACTCAAGCGCCCATCCTCGGCCATGCGGTAGGCCGTAATTGTGGCTATGCCGAGGCGTTGAGCTGCTTCCTTTACGGAAATAAGACGATTTGTTGTGCCCATGCTTCCCCCTTGCTTTAGTTGGTTAGACATTGGCAGGGTAGCCCCTCCCTTTCCTCTCAGGCCGGGGCAGAACGGGGAGAAGACCGGGGCGAGACCGGGAAGCTAGTTTTCTGGATCGGGTTTGTGCCTTTGGATAAGAGAATATGCTCTTTGGGCGGCTTCGTTTCGCGGATTAGCGCTCCCATTGATTAGCTTCCCTAGGTCGGTAGGCATTGGGTTATTATCCTTGTCATGAAATAGCGCTGCGAATGCTGTTGGACCGCAAGAAATTGCGCCTTGAGACTTTAGTGTTTCGTAAAGAAATGCAAAATCAGCCTTCCCCCACAACCAAGTAATAGGGGCCAGGATTGGACCGGATTCATATTCTTTTCCATCGGAGGCATATTCAAAAGAGGGTTTATGGGCGCTTTCCAGATCATGACTCAACCTAAGGAGTGCATTTTTATCCTCTGCATTTTGGACGCGTTCCTTTCCCAAGCGCTCTACATCAGAGAAAAGCTCAAACGCGGTTGCTGCGCCAGTGGACGCCATAATACGGTCGTGGTCTTGCTCCAAAACCATGATTCCATGTTTCGCCTTCCATCGCGCGTGCTCTTCGTCCGTCTCGCCATTGGCGAGTTTCTTCACAATCTCTTTCGCGTTTTCTGTATCTTGGCCTTCTTGGGGCTTCCCATCGTCGCTCATGTTTTACTCTCCCAGTATTTGGACTTTCACCCGGCGAGGCGGGGCCGGAAGCCGCTTCCAGCGCTTAACGATCATCTGTCGCCACGCGGTATATTCTCCCTGGCCAAGTGTGTAGACTGCTTCTTCCAAGCAGTCCAATACCCAACTACGGTACGCACTCCGCCACTTCCGGCCAAGGTCTGTTTTGTATCGCCAATTCCTAAGCTCTTTGGAAGTGCAAAGGCCGCTCGCGACTACTTCCTTTACGCCGAGCCCTTCATGGCGAAAATCCAGAATCTTGCGTACAAGTTCTTCGCTGTACCTTGATCTTCGCCCCGGCGGGAGTCCTCTTCGTTCCGCGCGGCCCTTTCGTGTCGTCGGCCTGCCAGTCGGAAGATGCTCCCAAGGCGGAAGAAGCCTATAGCCCGGCATCGGCGGCAATTCATAAGAGTCTAGGGGCTCCGATTGGGAGTTGAACATCATAGAGAAACAGTAGCCCCGTTCCATGCTCGAATCAACTGGCCAAAAAAGGCCCATTAGGTCACAACCGCGAAAAGCCACTAGCCTTCATTCTTGATACGTTTTTGCTCTTTTTGCATGACTAAGGTGTGGTAGCAGGTTTCCACTCACTGGCCATTTTTTGTGCTTCGGCGACTTGTTCCGGAGTCATCAACTTTGCTACATGATCTCGACCTATGCTAGCAGCCTTTTGTCCTACTCCATCTGTCGCGGGGAAACGCGAAGCTGCGATATTGTACCACATATGAGCTAAAACATAATTCTGGGGTATGCCCTTCCCGGTTTCATACATCATACCAAGTAGGAATTGTGATCGAACCTCACCTTGATCAGCCGCCTTTTGCCACCACTCCACAGCCGCGGCATTGTCCTGCGGCAAACCTTTGCCATTATAGTACATGGTTCCGAGCTTATATTGGGCCTCGGCATATCCCTGGTCCGCGGCTTTATTGACCCACTTGGCTTCTTCCGAGAAGTCCTGTGGCACAACTAAACCATTCTCATAAAAAACAGCCATGCCAAATTGCGCAACGGAGTTCCCTTGGTCAGCGGCCTTTTTGAACCATTTTTCAGATTCAGCGTAGTCTTGACCAATACCTAAACCTTGAAAGTACGCCTTCCCGAGGTTGAACTGTGCGTCTGCATCTCCCTGATCAGCCGCCTTTTGCCACCACTCCACAGCCGCGGCATCGTCCTGCGGTAAACCTTTGCCTTCGTGGTACATACCGCCAAGCTTGGCCTGAGCCATGGCAAGTCCACGATCAGCGGCCTTACCATACCATTTCGCTGCTTCCGTGTAGTCCTTTTCCATGCCTGTGCCACTCTCATAAAAAGTTCCGAGAAGGGCTTGTGCAACAGCATCACCTTGATCGGCAGCCTGACGGAAGCATTTCAAAGCCTCGGTATAATCTTGAGGCACGCCATGGCCGTAGTAGTACAAACTCCCCATCATACCTTGAGCCCAGACTTCGCCCTTTTCAGCAAGAGGACGGACAATTGTCAATTCTGCGGCATAATCTTTTCGCGCGTCCGCCGCCATCGCATCATCATACGGGTCCGCTGAAAGCGAATCGTCCTGACCTAATGGTTTTGCAAGCTTGGTAAGGTCTTGGGGAGGATTAGACGATACGCCCCCTTGGGAGGATGGAGCACCACTCTGTCCATATACCAATGCCTGTAAGAAGCAAAAAAGAATTAACACCTCTGCTTTCATGAATCTTCGCCCTCCGGTCTCCAAGTCTGCTTCGCTTCGTCGAAGACCCAATCGAGATATTGTCAATAGTTGTGGATTGGAAATCTGAACTATTTTCCGGTCAGGCCGCCGCTTCATCAACCCGCTCTCCATTCACAAACTTTACTCCCGCTTCCACGAGTGGGATGAATTTGAATCCGTCTAACTTGCGCCAACCCTGTTCTGCCTCCCTGCAAAGCTTGTAGACCATTGCCAGCGTTGCCTTGCGAGTCCCGTTGCCCTTCGTTCGCCGGTGGCGTAGGCGTACCGTCGCGAAGGTCGACTCGATGGGGTTCGTGGTGCGCAGGTGGAGCCAATGAGCGGCAGGGAAATCGTAGAAGGCGAAGAGGTCGTCCTTGTCCTTCACCAGACATTCCACGGCCTTCGGGTACTTGTCGCCGAAGGAATTGACGAAGAGGTCGAAGGCTTTGAGCGCGTCCTCACGGGTGGGCGCAAGGTACTGGTCATGCAACATTCCCTTGGCCTTCGCCTGGAGCGACTTGGGGAGCTTGTCCAAAACGTTCCCGGTCTTGTGGAACCAGCACCGCTGGATACGCGTCTCTGGCCATACCTCCGCGGCGGCGGCCTGGAAGCCCATCGCGCCATCGCATACTGCGAGCACCGGCGCTTTCTCAAGCCCACGGGAGCGCAGATCGAGGAGAATCTCCTTCCACGACTGCGCACTTTCGCGGTAGCCATCGGATACAGCAAGCAATTCCTTGTTGCCGAATGAATCGGCGCCCATGACGACGAGCAGACAGGCGCGTTCGTCCTCAAGCCGCGCATTGCAATACACGCCGTCTGCCCAGACGTAGACATAGCGTTTCCCTGCAAGGTCCCGTCTCGACCACTCCCCGTACTCCTCGGTCCATATCTCCTTCAGGCGCACGACGGTACTCGCCGAAAGTCCCTTCGCCTGAGGACCAAGGATCGCCTCCAACGCCGTCGGAAAGTCGTCGGTTGAGATGCCTTTGAGATACAGCACCGGCACGAGGGTATCGATGCTTGGCGCCCGCCGCATGAAGGGTGGGAGTATCCGGCTCGTGAACCGCTGCTCTCCCCTGGCGCTCAATGCCCGGTCATCCACGCGGGGACGCGTGATGGCAATCGGCCCCGCTCCGGTGAGCACGGTTCGCTCGGGCATGACGCCATTTCTCACCACCAGACGTTTCCCCTCCTCGTCGACGAGATTCTTGAACCGCGAAAGATGCTCCTCAATCTCTGCCTCCAACGCGGCTTGCAGCATCTTCCTCGCCCCTTCACGCACGATGATTTCCAGCGCCCCCATGGTCTCGGGCGTTGCCTTGATTCGAGTCTCGATGATAGTCTTGCTCACGGACGTTCTCCTTCCCGGCGGTTGTGTTTGGCGACAAAACCTTACCGTGAAGAAACGTCCGTTTTCTATTCCGTCCACAAGAATCGATCATATCTCGACCCAATCCTTGCCCGTGTACTGCTGCTGCTTTAGAACCCATTTGGGCTTTTCGCGGAAATCGGCTATACTTGACTCATTCTGAACAACGGACTGGGTTTGCTGTGTCGCTATTTCATCCCGCTGGATATTGTGATTTCGTTCGGTTTTCAATTCAGTCAAGACAATCCCAAATTGTATTGTCAAATCAATAAGCATTATGGAAACAAAAACCAAAATTAATATCCCGAAGGATGAACGCAATATTACTGCAATAAGCCCAATCACAATACATGCAATTTCACAAAAGAAAACCGAGAAAGCAGAGAATGGATTTCCACCAGCCTGTTCATCTGCTTGTCCAAGATAGGCCCATGGTCCCGTTGCAACGCCATAAGCCCAAATTGTTAAGGGTATTCTTGAAGCGGAATCTGCACCAGCCAAGCAGATCGCAAAAATGCCCAGGCACCAGACTGATATAAGAGTGACAAGAAAAGCTCCATTCAAAAAAACAAAAAACAACCCGAGCCCGTTCTTTCCTCTTTCAGAAAGGCGTATAGCGGGTGTTCCAAATAATGCCCCTCCCACTAATAACATAAGACTAATCGGCTTACCGCCGAAAAAACCCAATAATGCACCTAAAATGAGAATAGGCCACTTATGGAGAAAAGCGAGCCAGATTCCAGAAGCCAGACCGCCAACGAGATTCAGGATCATTAGGGGAAGCATTAGTAATGACATTTTCACCCCCCAATTTGCAATTCGAGTGAGACATTCTCAACTCTATCCTTATCCGTGCCCTAAGCCTCGTTTATCCTCAATATTTGTCAATCTCTATTGGTAATAATGTTCACCCGTCATAAGATTATTGTCAAGGTCCTTCTTTAAGCAACAATGAGAACTCGCTTAGAGAGGGGGCCATGGCTACTGCACGAGAGCTATTAGCTCAAAATATGAAGACGGCGCGGGCCCGGCTCGGCTACTCCCAAATGAAGCTGGCCGAGAAAGTCGGCTGTTCAACCTCGCTAGTCGGCGACATTGAAATCTGCAAAAAGTTCCCCTCGGCTGAGAACCTTGACCGGATCGCTAAAGCTCTCGCCCTTCACACATTTGAGCTCTTTTACGACTCCAAGGAATCTAGGGCCAAGCTGCAAGAACACGAAAACTTAGCTTCGCTCATGCTTACGTTGAAAGATTCAATCGCCCTCGAAATCGAGACAGCCTTCACCGATTATTTGAAGCGGTAAGCCTTCGCCAAGGCTCACCTTCTACCGGGCATTCCCCGCGTTCCCCAGCCTTGGGCCATGCCCAACACGTCCAAGGACTAGGCCCTCCTTGGAAGCCCGAGCGGATGCAAGCATTTTGAGCTATCCGGCCCGTTTGGACGGCCAGAGAAGCCCCCGACGCCGTTCCTTCTCTGCCTCGGATAGGGGAGTCTTGCCCTTATGGCGTTTGAACCACGATTCGAGCGCTTCGTCTCGCGGCCGTTCGGGATCGAGGCCCCGGAGTGTCTTGGTAACGGCGATATTCCGCCGCAGCATCGAAGCCGTGAAGCACGTCTCCGAGCCGATCCCGGCCCGAGCAATCCGCCGTTGTCGCGCCGCGAAGTCCACGCCTTGACGCTTACATATCTCTTCACCGGCAAACCATTCGCCGTTCTCAAGGCTGGCCGGGTCCTCGGGGCAGAGAGGAGCCGAGCACGTCGCGAAGTGAGGGCAGCGGTTCATAGCCCTTCCTCCACGGCCAGTTCGTCTAGGATTTCGATAGCCTGTTTCAACCCGTCGTAACGCCCCGAGGCGAAAGCCCCGGAGGGCGTGTCTTTGTCGACTTTGTAGACTCGGAGCGCATCGGCCCGAGCGTCCGCGAGTCGGTCCCGGAGAATATCGAGGGCCGTCATACCGCACCACCTGCGACCTTCTCGGCCTTCGGCACTATGGCTTTTTCGAGGGCCTCACGCGCTTTCTGGAAGTCCACGAGTCCCTCGGAATGCGTATACCTCTGAACCATTGCAAGGCCCTTATGACCAGAAAGACGGGCAACTATGAAATCAGGAAGGCCCGCGTTTTGCGATAGGCTTACGTAGGTATGGCGAAGGCCATGAAAGACGAGATTTCGACGCTTCCGCTCATCGGCGTCAATTCCAATAGTGTCTAGAATCCGATGGAACGCGCGGCCTATTGTTATCACGTTGCATGGTTGATCCGGGCTGGCAAAGTTAGGAATCACGAAGCGTCCGGCAGGGTAGAACTTCCGACATTCCCGGATTGCTTCGAGAACAGGCTCAGGGGCGGGGATAGTGCGCGAGCTTCCGCACTTTGGGGCCTTGATTCCCTCTTTCGTGAAAACCACGTTATGGCATATCGAAAGGGTTCCTTTCTCGAAATCGACGTCATCGAATTGGAGCCCCCGAACCTCGCCCTTCCTGAGCCCGCACAAGGCGCCCAAGAGCACGGCCAGACGGGCGCGCGGGTCGTTCTCGACCTGAACGATCTTCGAAAGCTCCTCGGGCGTAAGGATGCCACGTTCCCGCGGTTTCTGTTCGTGGTGCTCGACTTCGATTAGGGCGTTGGCGAGGTGGTACTTTTTGCAGAATACCGTATACGGTCGGCGGATAGCCTCGATGCCGAGATTGATAGTACGGGGATTGATACCTTTCTCGGCCAAACCGTCGGCGTACTCTTCCAGGCCTTCAGCCGTCAGGTCGGCGAGAAGCTTTCCTTCGAGATAGGTTTCAAAGTGCTTGAGATTCCAGAGCCCCGATTGACGGTATGACTCGGAGAGCGGCCGTCCCTTGAGGGCGCGTGACTTGAAATAGGATGAAGCCTCGCTCCAAAAATCCCGGACGTAGTCAAGCGCCGGAGGGTTGGCGCTTGAGGGCAGAATCCCGCGCTTTAGGTCCTCCTCGGCAAACCGGCAAGCCTGCGCGCGAGTCTTCGCCTCCGGGTAACTCTTGGATTTAAGAGTTACCCCGTCTTCGGCGAGGAACCTAGCTTGAAAGTAGACTTTCCCGGCGCGGTTGCGCCTCTTGATAGTCCGATACGGAAGCCGCATAGCGTCCCCTTTTGTCGCTCATGGTGCAAACCATGGTGCAACATAGTGGAATGTGCGGTCTCCGGTATTCGGTCGACCTGTAAAACCCCTATAAACAAAGGGTTTTATTAGTCGGGCTGAGTGGATTTGAACCACCGATCTCTTGGTCCCGAACCAAGCGCGCTAGCCCCTGCGCTACAGCCCGAATGAAAAAGCCCGTCGGGACTGACGGGCTTTACGGGAGCGACGGGGCTTGAACCCGCGATCTCCGGCTTGACAGGCCGGCGCGATAAACCAGCTTCGCCACGCCCCCGTGTCGTTTCCGACGAAGATGGATGATACCTGGAGCCCCCGCCAATGTCAAGTGAAGGGGCTGGGGCTATTCCCAAAGTCGGACGACTTTGGGAATAGCCACCCTACTTCAGGTGGGCAGGATGATGGCGCCGGACTTGTCGTCGTAGTGGGCCAGGGGGGAGGCGGTCACTTCGAGGAGGTTGCCGGAGTCGAAGGGGGCGCCATCGCGCTGGCGCTTCAGGAGTGTGTAGCCGAGGCTCGAGCAGGCGTACTGGCCGCTGGTGCCGTCGGGGAGGGCGAAGGGTTCGGAGACTACGCGCACGAGGATGCCTTTGCCGGCCCGGGCGCGGCGTTCGCGTTCGGTGGCGTGGACGGGGTCGGGGATGCCTACGGGGAGGCGGGCGATGGCTCCGCGGGCCGACCAGAGGTAGGAGAGGGTGGCTTTTTCCTTGGGGAGGCCGGCTTCTTCGGAGAGGTTCTGGAGCCAGGCGGGGGCCTTGGAGGTGTCGATGCCGAAGTGGCACCAGGGGAATTTGTCGCGTTTCTTGGGCATGGTCACGGGCGGGAGGACGAAGCGCGAGGGGGCCACGTTGGGGTCGCCTTTGACGGTGCGCGTTTCCTCGGGAGGGAGGAGGTGGCGGAAGATGCCGGGCATGGGGCAGGAGAGGGCGTGGGGGCAGGGGCCCAGGGGTGGGGCTCCTTCGGCGAGGAGGGCGGCCCTCAGGGAGGATATGAAGGCTCCGGAGCGGGGGTCGCCCGGTTCCATGATGAAGATGCTGCCGTTTTCGCGCATGTACTGGAGGAGGGTGTGGGCGGTCTCGAGGGCCCGCTCTCCCAGGTTCCGGCGGTCTTTCCAGAAGAACTCGTTGAAGACGTTGGCCGCGGTGAGGAGGTGGGCCTTTTCGGGGATGGTGCCTCCGAAGGATTCTTTGCGCGTCACGATTCGCCAGGGGGGGATGCGTCCGTCGAGTCTGAGGCAGAGGGTTTCGAAGATGTTCTTGCCCGCCTCCATGATCCGTTCGACGCGGTCGAGGCAGTAGATGGTCAGGGGTATGTCGCGCAGTTCGGGGCGCGCGGCCCAGAGCGCTATGACGACGGTGAGGGGGCCCGAGCCTATGTCTACGACGACGGCGTTGTCGGGCAGGCAGAAGTCGGCGTTGGAGAGGATCGCGGAGAGGCGATACACGTTCCAGGGCAGGAAGTACCGGAGATAGGCGCTCAGGGCCGGAGGCGAGCCCAGGTAGTCGTTCGACCGGGATTCCCTGTCGGAGGTCAGCTCTTCCCAGAGCTGGCGGATGTCGCCCCTGAGACCGGCCCGGTGTTTGGGCTGGAGGGGGGAGCTCTCGTCGATGATGGCCTCGAGGGCGGCTATCGCCGCGAGGCTTTCGGCGGAGGGCGAGAGGGTTTCGAGGGGCCGCACCGTCGGGGCGGCCGGATGCCCGACCGGCCTGCCCGAGGCGTTCGAGCCGCGGTGTTGGAAAGCCTCCTCGCCCATGCGGTTGAGGGCTCCCAGGTCCTCCTCGGTGAAGGCGGGGAGACCTTGCCGGTCGTTGCGGTCGCGCTCGCCGCCGCGGAGCCGGGCTCCGTCGCGGCCGCCTTCGCGCGGTCTTTCGCGTCCGAGCTCGGGGCGTCCGCGTTCGGCGCCGCCTCGGCGCTGGGTTCCCGTGCCGCGGAGGGCTCTGTCGCGGTTGGGGAAATCGCGGTGCTCGGCGCTTCCGTGCGAAGCGCGGCTCTCCGGGCGGGGCCTGGCCCCTGTCTTGCCCCGGCGCTGGTCGGCGCTCGGGGTCCGGAACGCGGGTTTGGGAGAGGAGGCGGTTTCGTCGGGCGTCCCGCCCCTTTCCGAGCCGGGCTTTTCTCCGGCGCCGCGTTCGCCCCCGGGGCCGCGCCGCTCGCGTCTCCGCTTGGAGCGGCTCTTTCGGGTTTCGGCGGACTCGTTCTGCTTTCCGGCCTCCGCCTGGGCTTCGGCGCCCGGAGGGGGCCCCGACTTTCCCTCGTCGAGACCGTCGAAGAGAGCGGCTTGGCGCGTCTCGCGATCGCCGCCTCGCCGGAACCGCCGTCGTCGTCCGCCCTGCGGCCGTTGAGGTTCGGCATCGCCTGTGGGGCTTGCCGGAGAGGGAGGGGCTTCGCCGGCCGGTTTCTTGGGTGCCGGGCGCGGCTCTTCCTGCCCGGGTTTTTCGTCCCGCGGTTCATCGGTCCCCTGGTGGGGCCTGGAGCGTTTTCTCACTATCTCGTCACTATAGCATCCGAAGGACGCGCTCTACAATACAGGGCGAATCGCTGTCGGATGCGAACTCGATGGTCAGTCGAGACTCAAGACGACTTTGCCAGACTCACCCGACAGCATCGCGGGGCGAATCGCCGGGCGATTCGCCGCAACGAAGCGCCCGGGACGGTGCCCGTGCGCTTCGTCGGTGCGCCGTGGGTTTTGATGCGAACTCGATGGTCAGTCGAGACTCAAGACGACTTTGCCAGACTCACCCGACAGCATCGCGGGGCGAATCGCCGGGCGATTCGCCGCAACGAAGCGCCCGGGACGGTGCCCGTGCGCTTCGTCGGTGCGCCGTGGGTTTTGATGCGAACTCGATGGTCAGTCGAGACTCAAGACGACTTTGCCAGACTCACCCGACAGCATCGCGGGGCGAATCGCCGGGCGATTCGCCGCAACGAAGCGCCCGGGACGGTGCCCGTGCGCTTCGTCGGTGCGCCGTGGGTTTTGATGCGAACTCGATGGTCAGTCGAGACTCAAGACGACTTTGCCAGACTCACCCGACAGCATCGCATCAAAACCCTTCTGGAAGTCGTCGAATTTGAAGCGATGGGTGATGACGGAGGAGATGTCGAGGCCGGAGCGGATCATGGCTTCCATCTTGTACCAGGTCTCGAAGATTTCCCTTCCGTAGATGCCCTTGATGAACAGTCCCTTGAAGATCACGTCGTCCCAGTTTATGCCCACGCCGCTGGGCAGGAGTCCGAGGAGGGCCACGCGGCCGCCGTGGTACATGGTGTCCAGCATCTGCACGAAGGCCTGGGGGCTGCCGGACATCTCGAGACCGACGTCGAAGCCGCCGACCATACCCAGCTCCTCCATCACATGCTTTAGATCTTCTTTGGCCACGTTCACCGTGCGGTCGGCGCCGAGCTTCTTGGCGAGGGCGAGGCGGTAGTCGTTGACGTCGGTGATGACGACGTTGCGCGCCCCGTTGTGCCGGCAGATGGCGGCGGCCATGCAGCCTATGGGGCCGGCTCCGGTGATGAGCACGTCCTCTCCCACCATGTCGAAGGAGAGGGCCGTGTGGGTGGCGTTCCCATAGGGATCGAAGATGGAGGCGATGTCGTCGCTTATCGAAGGGTGTACCCGCCATACGTTGGACGAGGGAATCGAGACGTATTCGGCGAAGCAGCCCTCGCGATTGACGCCGACCCCTCTCGTGTTGGGGCAGAGGTGGCGCTTGCCCGCCTTGCAGGCGCGGCACTCCCCGCAGACGATGTGGCCCTCGGCCGACACGCGCTCCCCGATCTTCCAGCCGACGACTTCCTTGCCGAGCTCGACTATCTCGCCGACGAACTCGTGTCCGATGGTCATGGGCGTCTTGATTGTGCGCTGCGACCAGGCGTCCCACTTGTAGATGTGGACGTCGGTGCCGCAGATCGCGGTCTTCTTGACTTCGATGAGAATGTCCTTGGGGCCCACCGCGGGCATGGGAACGTCTTCCATCCACAGGCCCGTTTCCGGACTCTTCTTGACGAGGGCTTTCATCGGTTGCTCCTTTTCGGCCGAAGTATAGACCCGAAACCGGAGGCTGTGAAGGATTGTCGCCGTCCTCTGCTCGCCCTCGCCACGCCGGTCGAAAGCGCGGCGCGGCATGAAACCTCGCGAATACCGCGCCGGCATGGAATAGAAGAAAGACTTGCTGACTCGGAAGTGTGTATATTTACTATATTTGATACACACGGAGGCCGAGATGCGAACGAACATCGTAATCGATGACCAACTGATGCAGCAAGCTCTTGCTTTGTCGGGACTTAAGACAAAGAAGGAAACCGTTGAGGAAGCCCTTCGTCTTCTAATCTCGCTCAAGAATCAGTCGAATATTCGGAATTTTAGAGGAAAACTCCATTGGGAAGGGGACTTGGACACGATGAGAACTGACAAGTGATCATTGCAGACACCTCGGCTTGGATCGACTATTTTCGCGGACTTTCGGCTCCTCATACCGATCTCCTGGATTTTGAACTTTCGAGAAACAGGATCGCCACCGGAGATTTGATCATTGCGGAGTTTCTCCAGGGATTTCGAAACGAAGGCGACTATCAAGAAGCAAAGCTCTTGATGGAGTCTCTTGAATATTACGACTTGGTTGGGAAGAACATTGCCGTTGCGGCATCTCGGAATTTCCTAACGCTTCGACGCGAGGGAATCACAGTAAGAAAAACAATTGATGTTTTAATCGCGACGTTCTGCACGGAGAATGATTTGGAGTTGATTCATAACGATCGTGATTTTGATCAAATTGAAGAGAAACTGGGACTGAGAGTGCGGAAGTGATTTTCGTCTAACAACTCGACCCGGCGGACAAGCTCCACTTGTCGACGCTAACTGGTCCGCCTTGAACATGCATTCCGGATAGAGCACGGACAGCAGAGCATCGAGGTCCTAAGTGGATTCGCGCTCGACCAGCTGCACCGGCAGAATATCGTGGGTGGGACGCATGCGCTTCTTCTCCACCACCTCGATGAGGAGCTCGGCCGAGCGATAGCCCTGGCGGTAGGGATTGGGGTCGACGCTCGTGAGGCTGGGGCTGTGGATGCGCGCCACGATGGTGTTGCCTCCCGAAACCAGGGCCGTATCCGTGGGGATGCGGCGGCGCGCTTCCCTGAGAGCCTGAGCGGCTCCCACGGCGGGCAGGTCGTTGTAGACCGCCAGAGCGTCCATGGCGGGCTCCCGCTCAAGGAGCCGGCGGCAGGCCTCGTGACCCTCCTCGAGCGAGGGTCCGGCGTACTCGACGAGATCCGAGGCCGGCAGCTCGCGCTCGGCGAAGGCGCGGGCGAAGCCGTTCATGCGGTGCACGCTCTGGATCATTGCCTCGGGCGAATTGATGAAGCCGATGCGCTTCCGTCCCCGGTCCAGGAGATGGGTCACGGCGATGTAGGCCGAGGCCGCCAGGTCGAAGTCCACGTAGAAGACGTCCTCGTCTATCTCCCGAGGCAGGCCCACGAGGACGAAGGGTAGGTCCATGCTCCGCACCTCGTCGAGGTAGTGGGTCGAGAGCCGGGGATCCATGATGAGGAGGCCGTCGAGAGCCTGGTGGGTGTCGAGGTGGAGCATGTCGTCGATCTTCGAATCGGCGTAGGAGGGGAAGAGCTGGAGGTTGTAGCCGCTGTGGTGGAGGAGATCGAGAATGCCGCTGAGCACGGAATTGAAGTAGATGTCCTCGACGAGGTGGGCGCTGTCGGGGGCGTAGAGACCTATGGTCCAGGTCTTGCGGGAAACGAGGTTGCGCGCCAGGGCGCTGGGCTTGTAGCCCAATTCCTTGGCCGTCGTGAGGATCTTCTCCTTGAGCTCTCTGCTCACTCGGTTCTTGCCGGTGAGGGCATAGGAGACCGTGGCCTTGGATATGCCGAGCCTCTCGGCGATGGTTTCGACGGTGACCTTCATGTCGTCCCCCCCGAGCCGCGGAATCTTTCGACGACCCGGGCGACGTGCTCCGCGTCTTCCATGGAATCGTACTCTATCTCGAGATACATGCCTTCGGGACCCACCGCGTCGAGGAGCCGCTCGATATCCTCGGCCTCCGGCTTGATCCAGACCGCCTGTACGCACTTGCCGGCGGCCTTGATCCGGCGGTACAGGTCATAATAGGAAGGATCGGCTCCCGGCGGAATCTGGGGACCGGGAGTGAACTCGAGGGCCGAAAGCCCCTCGATCTCGAGGAGGGCGTCCACGCTGCGCAGGGCCTGGGGTCCGTCGATGTGGTAGAAGACGCGGTCGAAGCGCCGGCAGTACTCGCGCAGGTAGGGAATGCAGAATTCCTCGAACATGGCCGGCGAGATCATGGCCGCGGCGTCGCACTGGGCGAAGCCGATGCGCCCCGGACCCCAGAGCATGAAGAAGGCGTGGAACATCGAGCCGTCCGGGGCGCGGACGTGGGGGTAGAGGGCGTCGATCGCCCGGTATGAGGCCCCCTGGATCTCGCGGAGCTTGGCGTGGATCCACTCGGGCTCGAGGGCGAGGTAGGTCAGGAGCTCGGTGGCTCCGCAGAGTTCGGCGAGCACGTCGAGACCCGGGGCCAGGGCGGGCGAGCCGACGAAATAGCTCTCTCCGGCCAGATCCCGGCTGGCGTCCGCGACGGCGATCAGATTTTTCCAGAAGGGATGAGCCTCGTCGAAGACGAGCTTGGCGTCGTTTTCGGGCGAGAGGCCTGTGGGGGCGTACCAGACGGTATCCTCTCCGAAATTGACGCCGGCCCCGAAGAGTGGGGCGAGCGATACTGTCCCGTAGTCGGCGAAGACGAAGGGGACGATGTCCAGGGGAAAGGCCATTCCCTCGAGGGCGCGGCGCTCCGAGAGGGCGAAGGCTGGGGGGTCCCACCAGTCCGCCGTCGAAGAGTGAGCCGAATCGACCCGCCGCTCTCCGGCGCGGGGCAGGCCGTTGCCCCAGTGTGAGACGATGAGGCCCTTTCCCCGCCACCAGGCATCGAAGCGCTCTGCGGTCGTCTCCCAGGCTTCTTTCCACGTACAGGCCATGAGCCCACCTCGCTTATCGTTCGTTCCGGCTACATAATATGCTTAACCTATTCCAGGGATCAAGCGCGATCTGCGCCGAATATACCCGAAAATCCTCTTTTTTCGGCTTTACAGGTAATAATTCCTCGCCTATACTGCCTTTTGAGCTTAACTGTTTAAGCTAATTGTCGTAAGGAAGTATCGAAAAGGAGGCTCGCATGAAACGAATACTCGCTCTGGCCGTCTTCGGTGCGGCCCTGGCGGGCGCCTGGGCCCAAGCCGCGAAAGTCGAGCTCACGGTGTGGGATTTCAAGTACGACGAGGCGGCCGTCAATCCTGTCTTCAAGGCCATCGATGCCGCCTTCGAAAAGGCCAACCCCGGCGTCGTGGTGGACCATCTGGCCCAGCCCCACGACAACTACTACGAAATAATACGTCCGGCCCTGGCCTCGGGGACGGGCCCCGACGTCCTCCTCCTCCACGCCGACCAGCGCGCCGTGGCCCTCAAGGACGCCCTCCTCCCCCTCAACGACTATGTGGCTTCCTGGCGCAGCGAGATACCCGAGGCAAGCTGGGCGGCCACCAGCTCCGGCGGCGTGGTTTACGGCGTGCCCTACACCAACCAGGGCATCGGCTTCTACTACAACAAGGCGCTCTTCGCCAAGGCCGGGCTCGATCCGGACAAGGCGCCGAGCGAATGGAAGGACTTCCTGGCGGCCTGCGAGGTCCTGAAGAAGGCCGGCATCACTCCCATAGGCGCGGGCGACGCCTCTCCCTGCTTCACCCTGGATTTCCTCCTGCGCGCCCTCGTGGCCAACTTCTACGGTCCGGCCGTCTCGGGCTTCGCGAAGGACGGGAAGGCCTCCTACACCGACCCCCAGTACCGCGAGGCCGTGGCCATGGTGGATGTACTCCTCAAGAAGGGCTACATCGACCCGGAGGGCGGCTCGGTGAATTACTTCATGGACGCCGTCGAGGCCTTCAAGGCCGGCAAGAGCGCCATCTTCGTAGGCCTCACTTCGGACGTCGCCCACTGGAAGGATTTCGAGGGGGCGCTCGGGGTGGGCAAGGTCGGCTACTTCCCCAACATCAACTCGCCCGAGATGAAGTACCGCGACCGCCAGATGGTCCAGGGAGCGGGGATCCAGTGGGCGGTCAACAAGAGCAGCGCCCACAGGGACCTCGCGGTCAAGTACATCGAGGCCTACACGCGGGGCGAGGGCGCCAGACTCTTCATGGAGAAGACGGGAGCCATAGTCCCGAACAGCAAGATCGACGCGAGCAAGTTCTCGTCCCGTCTCCTGCCCCGGATCCTCTCGCTCATGAACAGGAACGGGGTGATGGACTACTCGATCTACGTGCCGGTGACCGTGTACAACGGCTGGGTCAAGGCGACCGAGCTCTACGTCGTGGCGAAGAGTATCGGTCCGGACGAGTTCATAGCCCAGGCCCAGGCGGGCTACGATCAGATCCGAAAGTAGGCGGCCGATGAGCCCGAGCTTCCGCCGGCGCGAGTCGGCGGAGGCGGCGCTGCTCCTGGCGCCGCTTCTGCTTCTCCTCCTCGCCTTCACCCTCGTGCCGGCGCTGAGCAATTTCATCTTTTCCTTCACCGCCTACGACGGTCTCAGCGCACCGCTCTTCGTGGGGCTCAGGAACTTCGCCCACCTGTTGAAGGACGAGTCCTTCCTGGCCGCCCTCCGCAACGTGGGCACCCTCTGCCTCTACATACCCCTCGGACTCTTCGTCCCTCTCTTTCTGGCCGCGATCCTGCGCGAAGGCGTGGGGGGCTGGAAGGTCTATCGCGCCATCTTCTACCTGCCGCAGATGCTCGGCATCACGATCCTCGGGGTGCTTTTCCAGATACTTCTGCGCGACAATGGCCCCGTGAACGCCCTGCTCAAGGACATGGGGCTGGGCTTTCTCGCGCAGCGCTGGATCATGTCCACTGGCCAGGCCATCCACACGGCGGCGTTCCTGCTCGTGGTCTGGCTCAAGATAGGCTTCGGCCTGATTTTCTTTCTGTCGTCGATGAACGGGATCGGCGAAAGCCTCTACGAGGCGGCCCGCATCGACGGGGCCGGCTGGTGGCGGATATTTTTCTGCATCACGATCCCGAGCATACGGAGCGCCATCGAATTCTGGATCGTCTTCCTGTTCATCGAAATCTTCGCCCGGACCTTCGGCTTCATCTATACCCTGACCTACGGCGGGCCGGGCTATTCGACCTACACCATGGAGTTCGGCATCTATTTCAACGGCTTCAAGAACTATCAGCTCGGCTACGCCTCCGCCTGGGCCGTGGTGCTCTTCTTCCTCTGCGCCCTCATCGCTCTCCTGCAAGTCGTCGTCAAAAGGAGGGAGTCGTGAGGCGGAGACTTTTCCCGCGCCGGAATCGAGTGTTCATGCAGCTCCTGCTCGCCGCAGTCGCTTTTACCATGCTCTTTCCCTTCTATTTCGCGCTCAGCGCCAGCCTCAAGTCTCCCGGCGAGTACATAGGCAACCGAATCGGCCTTCCGATCGCGCCCACTCTGGACAACTTCCGCCGCCTCATCGTGGACGCGCACATCCTCGACTACCTGGGCAACACGGTGGTCATCATCGCCGTGACCCTCTTCTTCTATATATTCGTCTGCTCGGCCGCGGGATTCGCCTTCGGGAAGCTCGAGTTCAGGTGGAAGACGCCGATCTTCCTCCTCGTGCTCTTCCTGCTCATTTTTCCACAGATGGTGCTCGCCATGCCTCTCTTCCTCATGATGGCCAAGCTGCATCTCATCAACAGCCGTCTCGGCGTCAGTCTGGTCTGGCTGGCCTACTTCAGTCCCTTCGGCACCTACATCATGTCCTCGTACTACGCTTCTGTGCCCAAGGACCTGCTCGAGTCGGCGAGGATCGACGGGGCCGGCATCCTGCGTGCCCTCTTCCGCATCTTTATTCCGGTGGCCGCCCCCATGGTCGCGACCATCGCCATCGTCGGGTTCCAGGCCATGTGGGTGGAACTCCCCTTCTCCCTCCTCCTGCTCCAGCGCCGCGAGCTTCGGACCCTCACCCTGGGCATAGCCATGCTCCAGGGCGAGTACGGCCTTTCCGTACCCATGCTCTCGGCAGCCATCGTCGTGAGCGCCGTGATTCCCATAGCGATATTCTTTGTTTTCCAGAAGAAGGTGATTCTCGGAGCCCAGGCGGGTTCCATAAAAGGTTAGTCGACATACGATGAATGCATCACAAAGACCTTCCGAAAGCAATTTCGCGCGAGGCGAGGGCGAATTGCGCTTCTCTCTCGCCGGAGAGAACCTCACGCTCTGCGCCCTCTCCGAGGGAGCCATCCGCGTGCGCTCCACCCTCAATTCCGAGTTTTCGGGACAGTTCTGGGCCCTCCTCGACGCAAAGCCCGTCGCGGCCGAGATCCGCATCGAGGAGGAGTGGGCGAGCATCTCGACGGGCCGGCTCGAGGCCCGCGTCTCCCCTTCCGGGCACATCGAGTTCCGGGACCCTACGGAGGGCCGCCTGCTTTTGGAGGAAGTGCGGCCCTGCCGTCCATGGTCCCGGAGCGGGCGCTCCTTCGAGCCTCTCGGCGGCGGAACCTACGCGGCCCGGGCCTGGTTCGAGGCGGCCGAGGACGAGTCCTTCTACGGTCTGGGACAGCATCACAACGGCACCCTCGATCAGAAGGGCTGCGTGATCGACCTGGAACAGAAGAATACCGAGGTCACGATTCCCTTCTTCGTGTCGAGCCGGGGCTACGGCTTTCTCTGGAACTGTCCCTCGATCGGCCGGGTGGAGCTGGCGAAGAACGGCACGCGCTGGTTCGCCGAGCAGGCCCGGGAGATAGACTATGTCGTCATGGCCGGCCCCTCCTGCGCCGAGGTGCTGTCCGCCTACTTCCGGGTGAGCGGCGAACCGCCGCCTGCGCCCGACTGGGCCACCGGTTTCTGGCAATCCAAGCTGCGCTACCGGAGCCAGGATGAGCTTCTCGCGGTGGCGCGCGAATACCGGCGCCGAGGGCTGCCCCTCTCCGTAATCGTGGCCGACTACTTCCACTGGACAGCCATGGGCGACTGGCGTTTCGACCCCGCCGACTGGCCCGACCCGGCGGCCATGATCGAAGAGCTCCGAAGCATGGACGTCGTCCTCGCCGTCTCCGTCTGGCCCTCGGTCAACCCCGACTCGGAGAACTACGAAGAGATGCACAGGGGCGGTCTTCTTCTCGAGAGCGTGACGGGCATACCATTCTTTTATCTCTTCGAGGACACGGGATCCAGAAAAAAGGTGCCCATGGCCTATTACGATCCTTCGCGTCCGGAAGCCCGGCGTTACGTGTGGGACAAGATCAGGCGCAACTACCACGAGCTGGGCGCCGCGAGCTACTGGCTCGACGCCTGCGAGCCCGAGCTCCAGCCCTACGCTCCGCGGAACTTGCGCATGGCCGCCGGCACGGGGGCCGAGGTGGCCAACCTCTATCCCTTCTTCCACGAGCAGGCCTTCTACGAGGGCATGCGGGAGGCCGGCGAGACGAAGATCCTCAATCTCTGCCGTTCGGCCTGGGCGGGCAGCCAGCGTTTCGGCGCCCTCGTGTGGTCGGGAGACGTGGATTCCGACTTTCCCTCCCTGGCGCGGCAGATCCGCGCGGGTCTCAACATGGCCATGAGCGGCATTCCCTGGTGGACCACGGACATCGGCGGTTTCTTCGGGGGAGACATCGAGGACGAGAATTTCCGCGAGCTTCTGGTCCGCTGGTTCCAGTTCGGCGTCTTCTGCCCCGTGACGCGGCTGCATGGATTCCGCAACTCATGGGACGCCAAGGCCGGGGCGGACAACGAGCTCTGGTCTTTCGGCGAGGAGGCCTACGCCATCCTGACCCGGCTCCTCGCCCTGCGCGAGTCCCTGCGGCCGCACATCGCGGCCTTCGCGGAACGCGAGCTGCCCAGGGGCAGGCCCTTCATGCGGCCGCTCTTTTTCGATTTTCCCGGCGAGCCGGATCTGAGAGGCATGGAGGACGAGTATCTTTTCCTCGACGACCTGCTCGTCGCGCCGGTGGCGGAGGCCGGATCGCGCTCGCGCCCGGTCGTACTGCCGGCCGGAAAGACCTGGATCGATCCCTACACGGGGCGAGCCTGCGCCGGGGGCGGTCTCGTCGAGGCGGAGGCGCCGATCGACCGCATCCCTGTCTTCGTCGTCCGTGGCTCGCCGCTGCTGTCCTCGGTGGACTGGAAGGGGAGAAGAGGCACCGCCCGGGGGCCTGCGGCGGCGACGTGATGACCAGGCCGCACATTCCGGGTATCATGGGCGGACGATGCCCGATGTGTTCAGGCTGCGGATGGAGAAGCTCGTCGCCGGAGGGGAGGCCCTGGCCTTCCAGGCGGGCAAGGCCGTCTTCGTGCCCCTGGCCCTGCCCGGCGAGCTCGTCGAGGTCCGGCTCGCCCGGTCGAGCCGCGACTGGGCGAAGGCCGAGCTCCTCGAGGTGCTCGAGCCCAGTCCCCACCGCGTGACGCCCCCCTGTCCCATTTATTCGAAGTGCGGCGGCTGCAATCTCCAGCATCTGGACTACGGCACTCAGGTCGCGGAGAAGGCTCTCATCCTCTCCGAAGCCTTCCTCCGGACGGGCCGCATGGAGATCGGCGCGCTTTCGGTCCTGCCCTCGCCTCCCTTCGCGTACCGCAACCGTCTGCAGATCCACCGGAGCCCGTCGGGGCGGCCCGGCTTCATGCGGCGCTCGGGCAACGCGGTCGTCGAGGCCCCGACCTGCCCGATCGCAGTCGATTCGGTCAGGGCCTGGATCGAGGAACAAAACCTTTCGCCGCCGGCGGAGGGCCTCGGAGCGCGCGCTCCCGACCCCTCCCGCTTCATCGTTTTCGGCCGGGACAAAGAGCTCTGGGTCGAGGGCGAGACGGAGGAGGCCGAGCTGCAGATCGGGGGCGAGGCCATCCGCTTCCGCGTGGGAGGCTTCTTCCAGTCCAACCTCCAACTCCTCGAGGGCCTCGTCCCCAGAATGCTCGAGAGGCTCTCGGGCGAGAGGGCGGCCGATCTCTATTGCGGCGTGGGAGTCTTCGCTCACTTTCTCGCCTCCCGCTTCGGGAGGCTCAGCTGCGTCGAAGAAGACTCGCTTTCGATCGAGCTCGCTAGGCGCAACGTGCCGGGTCCGGGGCGGGAGTTTTTCGCCGCGGCCGTCGAAGACTGGCTGCGGAATCCTTCGGCCGAGGAGCGCTTCGACTGCATTCTCGTCGATCCCCCGCGCTCGGGGCTCTCGGCCTCGGTGCGCTCCTATCTGGTCCGTGCCAGAGTCCCAGCCCTCCTCTACCTGTCCTGCGATCCGGTGACCCTGGCCCGCGACATAGGCGAGCTGACGCGCTCGGGCTACAGCCTGGAATCGGTGGAGGGGCTGGACTTCTACCCCCAGACGAGCCACCTGGAGAGCTTCGCGCGGCTCTCCTGGCGCTAGGCGGCCGCGAAAATGCCCCGCGCGGTTTCCCCTCTCCGGCGGCGGCATGGGGCGCTTCCGAGTCTGAGCTCAGGCCCGGCGCCCGCTTTTCTCTGTCTCGCCCTTCTCCTCTCCGCGCAGACTCTCCCCGCCCAGGTCCAGGACCAGGGCCAGAGTCAGGCTCAAAGCCAGGGTCAGGACGCGAATCTCGAGCCCGCCTTCCGCCTTGCAGCGGGCGGAAGGCCGCTCGCAGGCCCCATGCTCGACGCAAGTTCGACTCCCGCCCTCGTCTGGATGATTTCCGAGGACGGCTCCCTCTACGCCCTCTCCGAATCGGGGCGGCTCGTGGCGCGCATCGCCCTCGATGTCTCGGACCGCGCCCTCCTGGCCCTCGATCCCTTCGGGCGGGCACTGGTCTGCACGGGCGGCGGGATGAGGGTCTACACGAGATCGGGCGTCCGGGCCTGGAGCGTCGATCTCGGAGATCGGATCGAGGCCGAGCCGGCCTTCGGCTCGGACGGGCGCGTCTTCGTCGCGGCGGGCCTGCGCCTCTTCTGCCTGAATCCCGCTGGAGGCCTGCTCTGGTCGAGGCAGCTTCCCGCCCCGCTCTCCTGTCCGCCGGGGACGGACGGAGCCGGCGACGCCGTCCTCGCCCTCGCCGACGGGACCCTGCTCCTGCTCTCGCCCTACGGGAGCGAGATAGCGCATCCGAAGCTCGGCGCTCCGGCAGGAGCTCTCGCGTCGGTAGACGCGGCGTCGGTAGACGCGGCGTCGGGTGCGGCGGCGTCAGGCGCGACGGCGGGCACCGCAGCGGATGCGAGGGCGGCCACGACAGCGGCGGACTTGCCCGGCCTCGCGGCCGGTCTGGTCGACGGTTCCGTCCTTTTCTTCGACGAGCGGGGCCTCCTGCGCTCCCGGTTCCGGCCCTCCGATACCGGGGGCGCCGTTCCGGACCCCATCGCCGATCTCCGCTGGGACGGGGAGCGGCTCCTCGGCCTGAGCCGCGGCGGCGAGGTCTTCGCGGTCTCGGCCGAGGGAAAGCTTCTATGGCGCGCGGATACGCGCTGCCCTTCGGGGCGCCTGGAACTCTTCGCCGCCCGGGTGGTCGTCGCGTCGAAGGGGAGGGCGGTTTCGCTCTCCATGAAGGGAGATATCTACCGCGAAGCCGACCTGGTCAATGCCGCGGGGATCGGCGCCATATCGCCGGCGGGGCTCCTCTTTTCGCCGGGCATGGACTGGATACTCGCGGCCTATCGTTTCGAGCGGCCCCTGGGTCCGCCCCTCGCGTCCGCACTCCGGGCCTATCCCAAGATGTCCGGCGTTGCGGAGGAGGCTCTCGCCTTCGATCCCGAGGCCGGCGACAGCGAAAGGCAGCTCTTCCTCCTGGCCGATATTGAAAAAAAGCTGAGATCGGGTACTATTGGAACACAGGAGCCGAGGGCCGCCGCATATTGCGCCGCGGTGGCGCTCGGCGAGCTGGAGGGCGGCTCCACCGGGCCGGAGGGGCTTCCGGGCGGGGATCCGCTGCCCCGCGCACGGGCCTGCGTCCTGCTCGGCTGGCTCGGCTCTCCAGACTACCGGGGGGCCCTCTGTCGGGTCCTGGCGACGGAGGGCGATCCGGCCGTAGCCGCGGCCGCCTGCGATGCCCTGGCCGCGATCGGAGTGGACCCGGGCGGGCTGAGCGCCGCCGCCTTCGTCGCGGCGGCAGGGCGGCCGGTCGACGAGGAAATAGCCCTGGCCTTGACGAGGGCGATCGAGCGCCTGGCGCTGCGTTCGGGTGCGCGGCCTTCGCGCCCTCTAGTGCGCGCTCTGCTGACGCTCGCCCGACTGCCCTACGGGGCTTCCGTGCGGGACGGGGCCGCGGCGGCCCTGGGTCGGATCGCGGGTGCGCTCGGGCCCTGAGAGATTGCGGAGGCCGAGGGATCGGCCTTCAGCTGAGGAGGAATCGTGAAAGGTCGCGGCCTTGCATTCGTCGCCTGCGCGCTGGCCCTGTTCGGCGTCCTCGGAATCCCTCGGGCGAGCGCCCTGGACATCGCGCGCAGCGAAATCGAATCGACGCAGAACAAGAACGTCGTCTTCGTGAACTACGAGGGTCCCGAGAATATCGTCCAGTCCCTGGCCGATATCAGGGGCATCGGGCTGGCGCTCGGAAGGCAGATCGCCGCCGGGGCCGCGTCGACGGCTCCGGCGCGCTATCGGGTCGTCAGGGCCGTCGATCCTGCGACTCCCCAGGGTTTCGACGCCGACATTCTGATTCTGGCCGCCGACGCCCAGGTCGACAACATCCGCAATCTGCGCTGGATCATCGCCGGCTACCTGGAGGCCGCCTGGGGCTACTCCGAGAGCGACGCCTTCACCCTGGCCACCTTCATCACCGTCTACAACGCCGTGTATCGCGGCGACATGGCCTATATCTCCTCGAAGTACAAACCGGTCGTGCAGAAAGATCTGGACGCGGCCGACGCGGGGCTGGCCCTGGTCTACAGCGACTGGCCCGGGAAAAGCCAGATTCTCATCCCGCTGGGCACCGCGCCGGCTTCCGGCAAGCTCGGAGCGGTCAACACGAGCGCGGTCGCGAGCCCTCAGGTCACCGAGAGCATGCGCGCTCAGAGCGACAAGGGCATTCCCGCCCGGCAGGCCATGACCGGTCTCAAGGAGCGCGAGGCGGCCCAGAAGCAGGCCGAGGTCGACAAGCAGAAGGCCGCACTCGCGGCCGCCCAGCAGCAGCTCGCCGCCGACCAGGCCAGGCTCGCGGCCGAGAAGGCTGCCGCTGCGCCCGCCGCTGCCGCAACTCCCGCCGCGCCCGTCGCCGCTGCCCCGACTCCCGCCGCACCGGCCGCCGTGCCGTCGCCGGCCGCCCCGGCCGTCGCCGCGGCCCCGAGCGCGCAAGCGGTCCCGCCGACGGCGCCGCCCGCGGCGACCCAGGCTGCGCAGCCGAGTCCCGCTCAGGCCACGGTGGCCGCCCAGGAGCAGAAGGTCGCGGCCGAACAGGCCGCGGTCGCCGCCCAGGCGGCCCAGGTCCAGCAGGGCGAGGCCGCCGTCGCGACCAAGAAGGCGGAGGCGGCTCAGGAGCGCGCGAGCATCACCGCGGACCAGAAGGCCGTGATCGCGGCCCAAGTGGCCGCCAAGGCCGCGGCCGGGAAGGCGGGCGTCTATCTCCTCCAGGTCGTCGATCCCGCGGCGCATCTCGGCCGCATCGTCTTCGTCGATACCGATTCGGGCAGCCTGATCCGCGCCTCGCGCGTGAACACGATCCATCCCCGCTCGCTCGTCGATGCGGGCGACGCCTTCGTCGCCGTCGCCGGCCTCGCCGGGCACCCCGGCGGAGCGCGGCTGGTCCGCTTCGACAAGACGAGCCTCGAGGACGTCGCCGACGCGAGCAGCGAGGCCTTCCCGGAAGGCATGATTCTCTTCTCGGGAGGCGTCTTCTACGCTCCGGCGACCTCCGCGGACGGCAGGATCTTCCTCGCGCGCTACGACGCCTCGCTCAAGGAAACGGCGCGCTCGACCGTGGAGGTGGAGGGCTATGCCGTTCTCGCCGCGGCCGCCGGCGGTATCATCGCGCAGGAAAGCTCGGGCGGCTTCGCCCTGCTCAAGGCCGACAGCCTCGAACTGGTCAAAGAGCTCAAACCCTGAAGCATTGAAGTACGTGGAGGCATAAGTGGGTACGAGGAATGGACCGTTCAAGGGCAGGACAGTGGCGGTCGTCGGCGATCTTTCGCTCGACGAACAGCGCTATCTGTATCGCAAGACGAGGGAGCTGAAGGAGAACCTGCGGGAGGGCGGCGGAGCTTCGGCCTTTCGCCTGAACGATCTGGACTATTCCGTGTATCTCATCTTCATGGAAGATTCGACGAGGACGAAGGAATCCTTCCGCAACGCCGCCAAGTTCATGGGGGCGCGCACGAACATGTTCGACGCGGCCGGCTCGAGCTTCAACAAGAACGAGTCGATCGTCGACGCGATCAGGATGCTCTACGGCTATGCGGAGGATTCCTGCTTCGTGATCCGCTCCAAGCTCGAGGGCGTGTGCCGCTCCCTCGAAGACTCCATCGGACGTTATGCGGACCTGGTCGGCAGGCCGCGACCCTCCTTCCTCAACGCCGGCGACGGCCGGCACGAGCATCCGACCCAGGAGTTCCTCGACGAGTTCTCCTTCCTCGAGCAGCTCGGCTGGAGCGACCGGAAAATCCATATAGCCCTGACGGGCGACCTCTACCACGGCCGGACCGTCCACTCCAAGGCCAACGGCCTGCGCGTCTTCCGCGAGGTGAAGGTGGACCTCGTCGCGCCCGAGGCTCTGGCCATGCCCCCGGCCTACGTCGAGCGCATGAAGGACAACGGCTTCGAGCTGCGCAGCTTCGAATCGCTCGACGAGTACCTCGCCGCGGGCCCGGTCGCTCCCATCTGGTACTTCACGCGGCTCCAGCTGGAGCGCATGGGCGAGGCCGTGCTCGAAAAGGCGCCCTCGCTGCGCGCCGCCGTGACTTTCCGCAAGGACATGCTCGGCATGCTTCCCGAAGGGGCTCGGTTCTACCACCCCCTGCCCCGCGATCGCCTCAACCCGACCAATCCCACCTTTCTCGACGAACTGCCCCTGAACGGCTGGGACGGCCAGTCGGCCAACGGCTACTGGACGCGCATCGCCCTCATGGGCATGGTCTCCGGCCTCCTCGGCGCGGACTTCGAGGGCGAGCCGGCCCGCGTCGAGCGCTTCGTCGACGACTTCGTGCGCGAGGCGCCCGTCGTGGCGCGCGAAAAGCCCGAGGTGAAGGTCGGCATCAAGCCGGTGACCGAGGGCATCGTCATCGACCACATCTCCTCGGGCGAGAGCGCCGCGCACATCTGGGACCACATCGACGCGGTCAGGCGCATGCTCAAGCTCGATCTGCGCTCGAGCCACGGGGTCTTCCACAACGGCCAGGGCAGCCTCAAAGGCATCATGTCGCTCCCCGACGTCACGAGCTTCGGCGAGCGCGACCTCAAGAAGCTGGCCGCCATAGCCCCGGGCTGCACGCTCAACCTCGTGCACGGCAGCCGCGTGGTCAAGAAATACCGCCTGGACATGCCGCCCCGCATCTACGGTTTCGACGAGATATCGTGCAAGAACGAGAACTGCGTTTCCCATCCCTCCCGCCTCGAAGACGTCATGCCGGAGTTCAGGCGCAAGGGCCCGCCTGGCGGCGAGTCGGGAACGGTGTTCGTGTGCAGATACTGCGAGCGGGAGCACCGCTTCCGCGAAATCTGGGACAGCTGATCGCCGGACGGCCCGGAAAATCGTTCGGGACGAGCATATTCCGGCTGGAGTGAATCGATCGATCACATCGTGTCGATTTCGCGTATCGTGAGGGCTTCCCTCGCCGAGAGCGACGATCCTTCGGAGAGCATCACACGCACGACAGCTCTTCCTCCACTTCGGCCAGGAACGCGTCCACCTTCTCCCTGTCCCGGGCGCTCCCGTAGAGGTTGGAGCTCAGCGTGATCGTCCCGTCGAAGCCCGAGAGCGCGAGCTGGAAATGGGGCTTGTGCTTTATGGAGCCGCAGACGTAGGTCGAGGCGACGGAGCATCCTTCGAAGACGAGTCGCTTCGCGTCGAGATCGCCGAGGTTGGTCATGCAGAGGAGGGGATGCCGCAGGCCGGCCCGGAGCAGGCTTTCGGCCTTGCGCTCCCCGAAGAGCGAGAAGAGCAGCGACATCTTCAGGTAGCCGCCCAGGCCGAGGTTCCGCCTTTTGAGACCGTCCATCAGGGACTTGGCCTTCGACAGCGTCGCCTCGAAGTCTTCGCCCTCGCTCTGTCGCAGGCGCGTGACGGCCGTGGAGGCCAGGTTGCGCAGGGCCGCGAACTCGCGCGAGGGCAGGTGGCGTCTCATGTCGATCATGATCGGGACTTCGAGCCCTTCCAGGGCCGGCGGCCCGAGGACACGGGCCAGGACGCGGTAGTAGGCGGCGAGGGCCGCGTCGTTGAGGGTCGCGCCCCGGGCCTTGCAATAGTCCTTGAGCCGGGCGACCTTGTCGCGGTCCACGATTCTGGTCGCAATGAAGGGATGGAGCTCGCCGCCAGAGTCGAAGGGGAAGGTCAGCTTCCCGGTCCTGTTGCTGTCGCCGCGCTGGGCGAACCAGGCGCGAAGCTTGGTGCCCGGCCCGAAAGCCCGCGTCACGTCGGCGATGCCCCGGTACCCGTCGATCTTCGCGGCGGGGACGGGACCCGGCTCTCCGCGTCCCCGGCCGCCGAGACGCGAGTAGCAGTCGCAGAGGAAGTAGAGATAGTCCTTGAAGCCGGCGCCGTCGGCAATCATGTGGTTCATGGTCACCGCGAGGGCGCTGCGTTCTCCCCGGAGCAGGCAGAGCCGGAGCTGGGGGCCCTCTTCTTCCCGGATCCTGTAGGTCCTCCCTGACTCGAAGGCAGTCTCGTCGCCGGCAGCCGCGAAGGCCCGCTCGAGATCGGCCTCCGGGAGGCTTTCCCATCGGCTGCGGCCCGGAGCCGCGACGTACCTGGTCGCGAGGATCGGGATCGACTGAAGCGAGAGAGTCACCGCTTTTCGGAGCCTCTCCTCGTCGAGTCGCGACTGGAGTCGGATCTCGGCGTGGACCTGATGGTCGTTGAATCCCGTTTCGTCGAAGAGGAGCTGCATCCGATCGAAGATTTCCGCCCGGTATTCCATGGGTCTGGAATCTATTGATTTCGATGCCCGAAGTCAATACTATTGGTATCCAATATCGACGGTATCGAAAAACGGGAGGCGACGAAATGGCTTCGGACAGCGAATCGGAACCGGCCGGGGGCGGGCGGATCAAACGCGTCAGGCGGGAGGACGTGCGGCGCCGGATTCTCGACGCAGCCTACGGCGTGTTCGCGGAACGCGGCTACGAGGGGGCGAGTCTCGAGCGCGTGGCCGAGGCCGCAGGCTTCAGCAAGGGCGCCGTCTATTCGAACTTCGCCAACAAGGACGAGCTCTTCTACGAACTCATCGCCGCGCGCATCGACGAACGCGCCCGGGCAGTCCGGGAGTCGGCCGGCCGGCGGAGGGCCGCGGCCGGGAAGGAGCCGCGACCGCGCGGTTCCGCGCGGGGGGCGGATAGGAAGAACGCGGAGACGATCGCCCGACTCGCCGGCCGGGAGTTGCGCGAGATGGGCTCGGCCGATCCCGGCTGGCAGACGCTCTTCATCGAGTTCTGGCTGCGCTGCGCGAAGAACGACGAGCTCCGCGCGAAGCTCGCAGAAAAGCGGCGGCTCATGCGAAGGAAGATAGCCGAACTCATCGAAGACGAGGCGGCCGCCTCGGGGAACGTCCTGGGAGCCCGCGAGGCGATGGATCTGGCGACGATCGTGCTGGCCCTGTCCAACGGCCTGGGAATAGAGGGCATCATCGACCCGAAGGCCGTCAGGCCCGCGCTTTTCGGAGATGTCCTGGCCAGGATCGTCACGGGCCGCGTTTCGCCGGCCTCCGTCTCCGGTACTCGTACATCATGACGGCCGCCGCGGCCGACACGTTGAGCGAGTCCACATGCCCGGCCTGGCGTATCGAGAGGCACGCGTCGCACTCGTCCTTGAGCAGGCGGGAAACGCCGGCGCCCTCGTTGCCGAAGACCAGGGCACAGCGCTCCGGCAGCTCGGCGGCCGCGATGTCTTCTCCGGCCATGTCGGCCGCGTAGCTCCAGAAGCCGGCGGCCTGCAGGCGACGGAGGGCCGAGGCCAGATTGGGCACGACCGCCACGGGGACGTAGGCGAGGGCGCCGGCCGAGGCCCGGGCCGCAGCAGAACTGAGGGTCGCGGACCGCCTGCGGGGCACGAGGACCAGGTCGGCAGCGAAGACATCGGCCGAGCGTATGATCGCCCCAAGGTTCTGCGGGTCTTCGAGATGGTCGAGCACGATGACGAGGGCGGGTCCCGAGACGGAGGCGAGGAAGCCTTCGAGGTCGGTTTCGTTCCCTTCGTCGTCATCTTCGAGCTCGAGGACGAGGCCGCGGTTGTTCGGGGCCAGGCGATCGAGCTCGTCCCTGGTCCGGCGCGACACCGGCAGGCCGAGCTTGGCGGCCAGCTCCAGAATGCTCTTGATTCTGGGGCCCGTGCCCGAGACCAGCAGGTTCCCTTCGAGGCCCTCAGCGCGCGAAGAGCGGAGCAGCTCTTCCACCGCGTGGAATCCGGTGATTCTTCGCATGGGGCGAGTCTAGACTCCGGCCGCGGCGCTGGGCAAGCGGCGGCTCCTGTCGGGCCGTCGTCCGCGTGCTCAAGGCATTCCGGCAGCCTCTCAGTCCAGGAGCGAGCGGGCCAGCTCGAGCCAATCCCTGTCCTGCTCGGCCAGACCCTGGGGCAGGAGGTCGTCGATGAGGAGGCTGGCCCAGCCATGAACGCTCGCCCAGAGGGAGAGAGCGAGGGCGCCGCCCTCCTGCCCTCTGCGCCATCCCCTCGCCTGGGCATCGCCGACCGCGCGGACGAGGCAGGCCAGAGCCCGCTCGCTGTTCCGCCTGCACTCTTCGGAATGCAGCTCGTAGCCGAGGCGTGAAATCATCAGCTTGTACAGTGCGGGTCTCGCACGGGCGAAATCGACGTAGGCTCGGAAGAGGGCGCGCAGAGCCGCGGTCGGTTCAGCATCCGCGGGAAGCGGGACGAGCTCGAGCGCATCGGCGAGGAGGCCGAAGCCTTCGGCCGCCAGGCTTACGAGGAGGTCCCGTCTGTCGGCGAAATGGCGGTAGGGCGCGGTCTTGGATACGCCCGCGCGCTCGGCGAGACCGCGGAGACTGAGTCCTTCCAGGCCGAGGACCTCGATGTCGTCCATGGCCTGAACGAGGAGAGCGGCCTTGAGCGAGCCGTGGTGATAGGGCCTATCGGGGGACACAGGCATATTCTACATGCCTCGTGCCCTCGGGGCAAGAATAATGTAGGAACTGCCAACATTCTTGTTGACGACGCCGGGTTTTATCGGCATTCTATGGATGTAGGCAATGCCAACATAGGAGATGCCATGAGCGATCACGAATCCAAGGAAGGGCTGCAGGTTGTCTTCGGATCGGGGCCTGTCGGATCGGCGACTACTCGATATCTCGTCGCGCAGGGTTTTCGAGTCAGGCTGGTGAGTCGCTCGGGGAGGCGTCCTCCCCTGCTTTTCGACGACCTCACGGAGGCGGAGTCGGGGCGCCTGGAGTTCCTCGCAGCGGACATCGGCGAGGTCGGCGAGGCGGCCCGGGCAGGTGCCGGCGCCTCGCACCTATACCATTGCGTAAACCTTCCCTACCAGGACTGGTCGCGGCTCCTGCCGCGATTCCAGGACAATCTCATCGCCGCGGCCCAGGGGCGGGGCGCGGTGCTGGCGGTGTCGGACAACCTGTACAGCTACAGCCGCGGGACCGCGGTCATCGACGTCGACGCGCCGGAAGACCCGCCTACGCGAAAGGGGGCGCTCCGAAAGAGTCTCCATGAAGCGCTCGAGCGGGCCGAGAGAGAGCGGGGGCTCGTCTGGACCGCCGTGCGCGCATCCGACTACTACGGCCCCGGAGCCATGCTGCAAAGCCTGTTCGGCGCCTCGCTTTTCCTGGAACCCCTGTTCCGGAATCGTCGGCCGAATTTCTTCGGCAGCCTCGATCAGCCCCACAGCCTCACCTATGTCGGCGACTTCGGCCGCGCCCTCGCGACGGCCGCCCTCGATCCCGCGGGCCACGGCCGCACGTGGATCGTGCCGAACGACAGGACTCGTACGGCGCGCGAGACCGCCCGGATGTTCATCACGGAGGCGGGGATCGGGAAAATTCCCCGGATCCTGCCGCGTACGCTCATCGCCGCCGCGGGAATTTTCAACCCGCTTCTCGCCGAGCTCGGGGAGATGCTGTACCAGAAGGAGGAGCCCTACATCGTCGACGGGAGGCACTTCGCCGAGCGCTTCGATTTCTCGCCGACGCCGCTCGAGGAGGGAATTCGCCGCACGATCGCCTGGTATCGGGCGTTCCGAGATGCAGGGGGCATTCCGGCGGGAAGGAGCCAAGGAGGCACGGAGGGGAGAGAGAAGAAGGAGTAGATGGGGAGGGCGAGTAAATAGGGAAAACGAGTAACCGTAGGGCGTGGCGGCGGTGCCGGGGAAGCCGTCGATAGTGCCCGCGTACGAGGTTGAGCCTGATTGGCCTGAGTCCGTGTCGCTTTGGCTTTGCATTGCCGGACGGCGGGTGTCGATGAAGAAACTGGGAGGCGGCGGAGAGACAGCGAGCCGCCTCCCAGTTTCTTCATCGACAGGACCCGCCCGGCAAAGTGATCAGAAAGCGTTCACGGCATCACCGTGAACTCCTGCACGACCTGGATGTTGCTCTCGACCGACTGCACTCCCGGCACTTCGCGGGCGGCCGCGACCGCGAGATCGATGGCCGACTGCGTGTTCGAAACGCCGTGGAGCACCACACGCCCCCCCTCGGCCTTGGCTTCCAGAAAGTGGATCGGGACTTTCCTGCCGTATATGATCTCGGTGACGACGCCTTGGCCGAGTATGAGCTCCGCGATCGTTCCGCGTCCGGCCTCTTCCTTCGGCGCGTCGACGAGGCTCCGGCGAATCTGGTCTACGAGCCTGGCCGCCTTGGGTACGTCCAACCGCGCAGTGTTGAGAGCGAAGTCGTATTCGCGGGGATCCTGCCAATCGGCGGAGAAGAAATACTTGTTGAAGCCGGTACGGTCATGGTCGCTCTGCTGGATGATCTGGACGGCATGTCGCTCGTCGCACTTGTAGAAGTCCACGATGCGTTCGACCCGGACGGACATCGGCGCCACGAAGAGGACACTGACGAGGCTCGGGACGTTCCGGAAAACGGACTGCCCACCCCGGCCGACGATTATGCACTCGCCGCCCGCCGCCTCTTCGAAGAGCGCCGTCTTCAGGAAGTGGAGATAGTCGTCCCGCTCCTGCGACAGGGAGGCCCAGAAGCCGGGCTTCTTTTCGTCGTATTTCTGACGCTTTTCGGGGCCGATGCCGAAATCGCCTAACCTCTTTTCGACGTACTCGCGATCGATGAGCTTGTAGCCGGTGACTTGGGCGAGCTCGCGCGCGATGTCCTCTCCGAGAGTCGCGAGCCCGCGGGAGATGGTGATGATGGCCATGGTTCGCCTCCGTTTCCCGTCGCCTTAAATCTAGGCCCAATCGCCGGACAAGTCAAACTTCGACCGGAAGGCGCATTGCGCGCGCGGCCTTCGCGGCGCTATGCTCTTCTTCATGAGCATACGTTTGCATTCCGAGGGCGGAGCCGGCGAGGTCACCGGCTCCAAGCATGTCCTGAGCGTCGACGGCGCACGTTGCCTGATCGACTGCGGGGCCTTCCAGGGGAAGCGCGAGACGGCGGAGCAGAAGAACCGCACCCTCGTTCCCGATCCGGAGTCCATCTCCTCCGTGATTCTCACCCACGCCCATTTCGACCACTGCGGCATGCTGCCCCTGCTGTCCAAGCGGGGCTACCGCGGCAACATCTACGCGACGCCCGCGACGCGGGATCTCGCCGGGGTGGTCATGATGGACTCTGCGGCCATCCAGGCCCGGGACGCCGACTACCTGGGGCGGCAGGCGGGGAAGAAGGGCCAGACCTTCGACTGGAAGCCTCTCTACGACGAGGAGGACGTGATCGAGGCGACGAGCCAGTTCATCACGGCCTCGTACAACCGTCCCCTCCCGATCGGCGACGGGCTCAAGATCGAGCTCTACGACGCGGGCCACATCCTCGGGTCGGCGATCTGCTGCACGCACGCGCGGGATCGCTCGGGGCGCGAGGTCGTCATCGCCTTCACGGGAGACCTGGGGCGCAAGGGCAAGCCCATCATCCGCGACCCGGCGGTCATTCCGCCCATGGACTATCTCGTGCTCGAGGCCACCTACGGCGACAGGCGGCACGAATCCACGGAGGACGCGATGGATCGCCTGGGGGCCATCGTCGCCGAGACCGCGCAGCGCGGGGGGAAGATCGTCATTCCGGCCTTCGCGATCGAACGCACCCAGGAACTCGTGTTCTACTTCCATCTCCTGGCCGACAAGGGACGCATCCCGAATATTCCGATCTGGGTCGACTCGCCCATGGCGATCAACGCCACCTCGATCTTCCAGATCCATCCCGAGTGCTACGACCAGGAGACCCACGAGGCCTTCATCAGGCACCACGAGAATCCCTTCGGCTTCAATGCCCTGCACTTCGCCTCGAGCGTCCAGGACTCCAAGCGCCTGAACGATCTCGAGGGCCCCGCCGTGATCGTCTCCGCCGACGGCATGTGCGAGGCGGGGCGCATCCAGCACCACCTCATCCACACCATTTCGGATCCGCGGAACACCGTCCTCATCGTGGGCTACATGGCCGAGCACACCCTGGGGCGCAGGTTGCGCGACCGAGAGCCGGAAGTGCGCATCCACGGCGAGATATTCAAGGTGCGCGCCCGGATCGAAGAGATAAACGCCTTCTCGGCCCACGCGGACTACCAGGAGGCCTGGGACTGGATGGCGAGTCTCGATCTTTCGCGGCTGAAGAAGGTCTTTCTGGTGCACGGCGAGCCCGCGGGGCTCTCGCACATGCAGTCCTTCCTGCGCGAAAAGGGAGTGAAGGAAGTGCAGGTGGTCAAGTACGGGGAGCGCTACGACCTCTGAGCCGCGGCGAGCCGCCCGGCCAGGCCGACCAGGAAGCGCCAGAAGCTCTCCACTGAGGGCAGGTGCACGGCCTCGCGCGGCGAGTGCGGAAAGCGGATCGTCGGCCCTATGGACAACATTTCGACCCGCGGGAAGACGGGACGGAAGAGCCCGCACTCGAGCCCGCCGTGGGTGGCCATCACGACCGCTTCAGCGCCGAACAGTTCCCGGTAGGTGTCCCGGGCCAGGGCGAGGAGGCGGCTGTCCGGCTCCGGCGACCATGCGGGGGCCGCGGCCGGGCGGCTCGTCGAGGCCCCCAGGTCGGCGAAGATCGTCTCGACCTCGGCGGCGATCGCCTCTTTCTCCGATTCGCTCGAGCTGCGGACCATGGCCAGGGCTTCGAGGTGGGCCTTCGGCGCGGCGGTCACCTTCACCATGCCCAGGTTGCACGAGCTCTGCACCATGCCGGGCACGTCGGGGCTCAGGGAAATGAGGCCGTTCGGAAGGGCCAGGATCGAAGCGAGGATGGAGGCGCTCCGCTCGGCCGGCAGGACCGGAGCGGAGGGGGCGGCCTCGACCGCGGTCGCGCGGAGGCGCGGGTCGGCGGCACCCAGCCGCCTCGTCAGATCCGCGATAGTCCTCTCGAAGCGAACGCGCCAGTCGCCGCGCGCCGCGGTCGGCACGGCCACGAGGGCGCGCGCCTCCCTCGGTATCGCATTGGCGGCGTTGCCGCCCTCGAAAGCGGCCAGACGCCACGGGATCCTTTCGCCGCTCCTGAGGAGTATCTCGGCCAGGACGCGGCCGGCGTTGCCGCGTCCCAGGTGGATGTCCGCCCCGGAGTGACCGCCCAGGAGTCCCTCGACTCCCACCGTCAGCCAGACGTTGCCCTCCGGCGCGGGCTCGCTCCGGAGCTCGAGCTCGGCACGAATGCGCACCGTTCCGGCGCAGCCGATGCAGAGTTCGGTCCCGACCTCGTGGTCGAGGTTGAGAAGCACGGAGCCGCGGAAAGCCGCGGGCCCGATCGCACGGGCTCCGCCCATGCCGTCCTCTTCGCCGACCGTGAAGAGGCATTCGAGAGGGCCGTGGACGCATTCGTTCGACTCGATGAAGGCCAGGGCCGCGGCCACGCCTATGCCGTCGTCGGCGCCGAGAGTGGTTCCGGACGCTTCGAGCCAGTCGGGCTCGGTCGCGCTGAGGCGGGGCCGGATGGGATCGCGCCCAAAATCGTGCATCGCGCCGCTCTCCGACTGGCCGACCATGTCGAGGTGGGCCTGGAGCACGAGGCCCGGGGCGGACTCGTGACCCGGCGTAGCCGGCGCACGGAGCAGAAGGTTGCCGGCGGCGTCCTCGACGGCGTCGATGCCCTCGGCGAGCGCGCGATCGCGTATCCAGCGGACGAGTGCGGCCTCGTTCCGGGAAGTGTGGGGGATCGCGCAGATTTCGGAGAATATCGACCACAGGGGTCGGGGAGCGAGAGTTTCCGGCTTCATGGCTCCGCGGGCCCTTTCATCGGCGGTCCGCGACCTGATCTATCTTGGCGACGCGGGTCGAGTGGCGGCCCCCCTCGAACTTCGCATTCATGAAAGCCGCCAGAATCGTCGCCGGCGGCACCGTGTAGGTGACGCGCCCGCCGAAGGCCACGAAGTTCGCGTCGTTGTGCTCGCGCGCCATCCGGGCGGTGTACTCGTCGTGGATGACGGCGCAGCGGATGCCTCGGACCCTGTTGGCGGCCATCGACATGCCGATGCCCGTTCCACAGAGAAGAATGCCGAATTCGTAGCCGCCCTTCTTGTATTCGGCGCAGGCCTCGGCGGCCTTGTCCGGATAATCCACGCTCTCCTCGGTATCGACGCCGAGATTGACGACCTCGTGTCCCTTGGATTCGAGCCAGGAGAGGAGTTCGCGCTTGAGGGCGACAGCCCCGTGATCGTTGGCGATGATGACTTTCATGGGACGAAGATACTATGGAAGGAGGGAAGGCAGGAAGGGCGCGGCGCCCGCTGAATCGGCCGGACGACGTCACGGCGTTTAAGGCGCATGGAGGCGCCGATGAACCATATTCTACCCGATATCCGGAACCGCAGGCGGGCGCTCCGCCGGATCGCCCTGCTCTCCTGCGCGGCGGCCCTTGTCCTGTGTGCCTGCCTTCCCGCGACCGGACCGGCGGGCGCGGAGGAGGACATCCTGCCCTCCTCCGACCTCAATCCGCCCCAGGTGCTCGATGCCGGCCCAACCGGCGCCCGCGGCTTTAGCCTTCGCTTCGACGAGGACATCGAGGCGGTGGAGGGCAGCTTCGCCCTCGAGCCGGCCGGGATATCGCTCTCGCCGACCGTCCGGGGCGCCGCGCTCGACATCGCTTTTTCCTCGGATCAGGAGCCGGGCGCGGACTATGCCCTGGCCGGAGAGGTGGAAGACGCGGCGGGCAACCACAGCAGATTCCTGTTTCGTTTCGTCGGATGGAACGACCGGCCGCCTACGCTCAGGCTTTCCGAGCTCCAGACCGCGAAGAACAGCTCGACTCTCCATCCCCACCGCGACTATGTCGAGCTGGCGGCTCTGAGCGCGGGCAATCTGGGCGGGGTCGAGCTGGAATGGTCCAACTCGATCAGGGTCTACAGCTTCCGGTTCCCGAACATCGAGGTCGAGGCGGGCGAGTTCATCGTGCTTCACCTGGCGCCGGAGTCCCTGCCCGAGGAGACAGACGAGACTGGCTCGGATCTGGCGCAGTCGGGGGGAGTCGACGCGACGCCCTACGGGCGGGATATCTGGTCGAGCGCGGGCGGCCTGCCGGACGAAAGCGGCGTGGTCGTGCTGCGCCGGCGGCCGGGCGGGGAAGTCGCGGACGGACTGTTCTACGCCGCCGAGGACAAGTCGGGCGCGCTCTCGAACGACAAGATCGCCGCGGCCTTCCGCGTCCTCGTCGACGCAGGGCTCTGGGCCGCCACGGGCGCCGCGCCGGCCTGGGAAGACGCGTTCCGCTGGAAGCCTTCGGTCGCGCGGTCCATAAACCGGAGAGCCGACTGGCCTAACGGAGCGATAGGATGGTATCTGTCGGAATCGGGCGCTCAGAGTCCGGGGGCGGTCAATCCGCCTCCGCCCTGAGCGTGGAGGCGGCCGGACCTTCTTCCATCGGACGCGCGTCCGTCGGAGGTCCGCCGCTCAGACCGCGCCCTTGAACAGATTTTCGATTTCGCGCTTGGGCAGGGCGCCGGCCTTCTGGGCAAGGGACTTCCCTTCCTTGAACACCATGAGCGTGGGGATGGAAATGATATTGAATCGAGCCGCGAGGTCGCTCTCGACGTCCACGTTCACCTTGCCCACTCTGAGCTTGCCTTTGTAGGTTTCCGCGAGCTGTTCCAGCGAGGGTGCGATCATCTTGCAGGGCATGCACCACTCGGCCCAGAAATCGATAAGCACGGGAACTGAGGACTCCATGACTTCCTTCTGGAAGTTGGATGTCGTGACGGTGATCTCTTCGCTCATGGGAGCTCCTTGGGGCAAATATAGGGACAAATGCCGTCTCCTGTCAAACCGTGAAGCGAGGGCGGCCGCCGCTCTTGCCAGCTCTGTCGCGCCCGCCTACACTCGTTTCCATGGTCGAGCTCTTCCTGCAGATACTCGTCACCGTGCTGATAGTCATCGATCCCCTCGGGGCCGTGCCCATCTTCATCTCCCTGGCCGGAACCCTGGAGGCGAAGCAGAAGCGCCGGACCATCCGCTCGGCCCTGGCCATCGCCTTCGTCGTGCTCGCCGTGTTCATCCTGGGAGGCCGGTATATCCTGCGGTTCATGGGCATCGGGCCGGGCGCCTTCTACGTGGCGGGGGGCGTGCTCTTCTTTCTCATCGCCATAGACATGCTCTTCGGGCAGCCCAAGCGGGCGAGGACCTCGAGCGAAGAGGAGCCGGAAGAGGACGGCCCTTCTTCCATCGCAGTTTTCCCGCTCGCGATTCCCCTCATCGCCGGACCGGGCATGATCACGACGATCATGCTCTACAGCGCGGGCAACTACGAGCCGGTGTCGACCACGCTCATGCTCTTCGGCGCGGTGCTGATCGCCCTGGCGGCCATGTTCGCCGCGCTCACGGCGAGCGGACTCATCCTGCGCGCCCTCGGCAAGACGGGCGTCTCCGTCATCGAGCGAATGATGGGCCTGCTTCTGTCGGGGCTGGCGGTCCAGTTCGTGTACGACGGTCTGGCCAAGCTCGGCGTCCTCGGCAGAGCCTAGGTCATGCTTCGCCCCGTCGAGCCGGGCGGCTTTCCCGGAAAGACAGTCCTCGTCACCGGCGCGAGCTCGGGCATCGGGCTGGCTGCGGCCGAGCTGTTCGCGCGCTGCGGCGCCCGGGTCATCGCCGCCGGCAGGGATCCGGAGCGCATGGAGCGCGCAGGCGGGCGGATCGCCGCGGCCGCCGCATCCTCGGGCGCGGCGGCGCCCCGCGTCGAGCTCGTCGATCTCTCGCTGATGACCCAGGTGGTCGCGCTCGCCGAGCGCCTGCGCTCCGAGCCGGGAGGCATCGACGCGGTGGCCAATGTGGCCGGCTGGTACGGCGACCGCCGAATCCTCAGCCCCGAGGGACTGGAGCTCCAGTGGGCGGTCAACCACATGGCGCCCTTCGCCCTCGCCTTCGTGCTGCTTCCCGGCCTTTCCGCCCCCAAACGCCCGCGATTCCTCGTGGTGAGCTCGGATTCCCATTATTTCGGGAGGATCCGCTGGCGCGACCCTTCGATGCGGCACCTCTATGTCGGCATTCTCGCCTATGCCCAGTCGAAGCTCGCGAATGTTCTCTTCACGAGGGAGCTCCAGAGACGGGAGGGCTCGCGGCTCGATGCCTTCGCCGTGGACCCCGGTCTCGTGAACACCGACATGGGGCGCAAGCATTCCTCCCCCGCGGTGCGGGCCTTCTGGGCCCTGCGCCGCAGAGCCGGGACGGAACCCGGCCTGCCTGCGTCGCACATCGTCTCGCTGGCTCTCTCGCCCGATGTCGAAGGCCGGGGCGGCCTGTACTGGCGCTCGGGCGAGCCGATCCGGCCTTCGCCGGCCGCCCTCGACGACGAAGCCGCCGGCCGCCTGTGGAAAATGAGCGAAGAGTCGCTCGCCTCCGCGCTGGTATGTCGTTCGATACGTTCGAAGTGAGATCGAATGCCTTTCACGGCAGTCAGTCAGAGTTTGGCTTCGTCCGGCAGACGGCGCTCGCCGACTCTATCGCAGATTATTCTGCAGGAAAGTGGATTTGTATTTCTTGTCCGAGAACGAGATATGGTTGGTCAGCCACGACTTGAGAAAATCCAGGATCTCCGCCGACAGTGTCGTCTTGCCTTCGGCGAAATCATGTTCGAATACTTTCACCTTCGCCGCGAAGTCGGCGTGCTCCTTCTTGTGAGCGGCGGCTTCGCGGTAGCCGAAACGGTCGAAATAGCCTTCTTCCAGGGCGAAATGAGTCGCCGCATAGGCGCTCAGGTCTTCCAGGATGCCCTTCAGGGACAGGCCGTCGAGACCCAGGTCGACGGCCTCGGCCAGGCTGTTGATGCGGTCGACCAGCCCCCGGTGCTGGTCGTCGATTTCCCGGAAACCGACGTTGAGCGAGTTCGTCCACTCGATGTACCCCATGGAATCCTCCCGGCTTGGGACAAGGATACCGGCAGGCCGGGCCGAAAACAAGCCGAAGAGAGCCTCTCCCTACCGGATGCGGCCGGTTAGGTTCTGCGCGTCGAAGGGGCCGGGCTCGGCGACGAGGGCTCTGGCCTTTTCGACGCGCTTCCACTTGTTCCACAGGAGGACGCCGCGCACGCGCGAATCGGAGAGGTAGTAGACGATCCCCTCTTCGAAGGGATTCTTCCAGTCGGCAACGGTTTCGAAGCTGGAGTCCAGCTCGCCGACGGCCTCGTACCCGAGCTCGAAGAGGTCCGAATAGAAGAGGGGCAGGTGGGTATAGTGCTCGTCGGCGCCCGCCATGTTCCGGCCCGCGGTGCCGCCCATGGCGAGGGCATTGTCCTCGTGCTCGAATCGGATGCGCTTGCCCAGGGCGGGGCTGTAGAAACTCGCCATGTCGCCGGCGGCGTAGATGTCGGGGTCTTCCGTGCGCAAATGGTCGTCCACGAGCACGCCGTCCCGGACCGCGAGCCCGGCGCCGCGCGCCAGTTCGACGTTCGGCTCGATCCCGATCCCCGCGATTACGACATCGGTTTCGAGTTTTCGGCCGGAGGCGGTCCGGAGAATGCGCCGCCCTCCCTCCTGCGAAAGCGCGATCGCCCTGTCTTCCGCCAGGACCTCGACGCCCCTGGCGCCGAAGTATCCGTTCAGGAAGAGCGACAAGTCCGAGGGGAAGACCCGGGAGCCTATGCCCTTCTCCGGGAAGATGAGGGTCACGGTCTTCTTGTTCATGGCAAGGGCCGCGGCGATTTCCGAACCTATGAACCCTCCGCCGATCACCGCGAATCGGTCGGCCGTCTCCGCGAGACTGCGCAGCCGCCGGTAGTCGGCCATGTTCCGCAAATAGACGAGGCGGGGATCGGAGAAGCTCATCGGCCGCGGCCGGCCGCCCGTGGCCAGGAGGAGCCGCTCGTAGCCGAAGGCCTCGCGATTGTCGCAGGCCACGGCGCGGCCGCTCCGATCGATGCTCAGGACTTTCCGGCCGAGGAAAAACTCGACACCGTCCAGCCGCTTCCAGATCTTGTCCGGATCGTCGCCCTTCCAGAGTCCCTTCGAGAGGGGAGGCCGATCGTAGGGCGGATCGCTTTCTTCGCCGATCATCCCTATCGGAGCGCCCGGATCGCGCTCCAGTATCGCCGCGGCCGCCGCGGCACCCGCCATGCCGGCCCCCACGATCAGATAGCGGAACTTGTTCATGACTGGCCTCCTTGTTCTTTCCTCAATTCATCGGCTCTCGAGGAGGATCTCGGCCAGATCGCCGAGGTAGGCGCCCAGGTCGGCCAGGAGCCGCGCGGCGTCGCCCCCGTCGGAGACTCGATGATCGAAGGTCAGCGCGAGGGGCAGTATCTTCCTGACCGCCAGGGCGCCGTCCACGACCCAGGGGCGATCCGCGACCCTCCCGCAGCCGAGGATCGCGACGTCGGGATAGTTCGGGACGGGCGTCGCGAAGCTTCCGCCGATGGAGCCGTAGTCGCTGATCGAAAAACTCGAGCCCCTGAGCTCCGAGGGGGCCAGCTCGCGGCGTCGGGCCCTGGCGGCGAGCTCGTACAACTCCTCGGCGATCTCGACGAGCGATTTTCGCTCGACGTCGCGCAGCACGGGCACGAGGAGCCCCTCGGGGCCGTCGACCGCGATGCCGAGGTTCATGTAACGCTTCAGAACGAGAGTCTCGCCTTCCTCGTCCACCTCCGCGTTGAGGACGCCGTGCCGCCGCAGGGCGAAGCACAGGGCCTTGACGATGAAGGGCACGAAGCTGAGATGGACGCCGCGTGCCGCGAGCTCGGCCGCTTTCCGGACCCGAAGTCCCCAGAGCTCCGTCACGTCGACCTCGGACATCGCGGTGACGTATACCGCCGCGTCCCGGGCCGCGCGGAGCCTCGCGGCGATGGCCTTCCGGGTCGCGCTGAAGGGCAGACGCTCCACTTCGCCGAAGCGGTCGCGTCCGCGGTCCCCGCCTTCCGCCGCGGGAGGAAGGTCCTCGCGCCTTATGCTGCCCCGGGGTCCGCTGCCCTTCAGATCCTCGAGCCTGAGGCCGCGCTCTCTCGCGAGGGCCCGGACGCCGGGCGTGGCCAGGGGCCGGTCGTCCTCCGCCTCGGGGAGTCGGCCGACCACGGAAGCGGGACTTTCGGCCGCGCTCTTCTCCGCGCTTTCCTGCGCTCCGGCCGCCGGCTCCGTCGAAGGCGTCGAAGCCGACTCCTCTTCCAGGCTCATGAGCACGTCCCCCACCCTGAGCGTCGCGCCCTCGCGACAGAGGAGCCGAAGAACGAGACCCGAGCGCGGGCTCGGCACTTCGATGACGGCCTTGTCCGTCTCCAGCTCGACGACATTCTGGTGTTCCTCGACGCGGTCGCCCTCCTTCACCAGCCAACTCCGCACCTCCGCTTCCGCGATACCCTCGCCGAGATCGGGGAGTCTGAACTCGTAGGTCATCTTCAGTACCTCAGGCTTTCGTCGACCGCGTGCCTGATGCGCTCCGCGTCGGGCAGGAACTCTTCGACGAGCTTGGCGAAGGGGACGGGCACGTCGTATCCGGCGACGCGGAGTATGGGGGCGCGCAGGTAGAGCATGGCTTCCTCCGCCACGGTCGCGGCCAACTCGGCTCCGAATCCTCCGGTCTTCGGGGCTTCCTCCACGATGACCACCCGCCCCGTCTTCTTCGCCGAGGCCAGAACCGCCGCCTCGTCGAAGGGAGAGAGGGTCTGCAGGTCGATGACGTCGGCGTCGTAGCCCTCGAGGGCCCGCAGGCTGCGCTCGAGCATGCTTCCCCAGGCGATGACGGTCACGCTACCGCCCTCTCGGGCGATGCGCGCCTCGCCGATCGGCACGCTGTAATCGCCGTCGGGGACCTCTTCCTTCACGAGCCGATACAGCCGCGTCGGTTCGAGGAAGATGACCGGATCGGGATCGCGCAGAGCGCTGACGAGGAGGCCCTTCGCGTTCAGGGGGCCGGAGGGCACGACGACCTTGAGTCCGGGAGTATGGCAGAAGTAGGCCTCCGCGCTCTCCTCGTGCAGCTCCGGCGCCCCGATGCCGGCTCCGTAGGGACTGCGGATCACGAGAGGGCAGGAGAACCTGCCGCGGGAGCGGTTTCGCAGCCGGGCGGCGTGGGAGACTATCTGGTCGAAGGCCGAGTATATGAAGCCCATGAACTGGATTTCGGCGACGGGGCGGAGGCCGTAGAGGGCCATCCCTATCGCCGCGCCCACTATGCCCGATTCGGCGAGGGGCATGTCTATCACGCGTTCGGGACCGAAGGCCTCATGGAGGCCGTCCGTCACGCGGAACACGCCCCCGTCGAGCCCGATATCCTCCCCCAGGAGCACCACCCTGTCGTCTTTCGCCATCTCCTCCCGAAGCGTGAGATTGATCGCCTGGACGATGTTACGGACGGCCATCTGGGCGGGACCTCAATTGACTTTCCTGGCGCGGCGTGAGAGCGGCGAAGGTGCTCGTGAACATCTCGGCCGCTTCGGGCGGCGGCGCCGCCTCGGCCATGCGCACGGCTTCGTCTATCCGGGCCTCGCAGCGCCGCTCGATCTCGCTTAGGAGAGCCTGGGTCAGGATGCCGCGCCGCTCCAGGAAGAGCCCGAGGCGTTCGATCGGGTCCCGCTTCTTCCACGCTTCGACCTCGGCCGCGTCGCGATACCTGCCGGCGTCGTCGGAGGTCGTATGGTGGCCCATCCGGTACGAGTGGCATTCCACGAGCGAGGGTCCGCCGCCTTTTCGCGCCCTGTCCAGGGCCCGGGATACGGCCGCGTAGACCGCGAGCACGTCGTTGCCGTCGACCTGGAGGCCCTCGAAGCCGTAGGCCACGGCTTTCTGAGCGATGGTGGCCGCGGCGCTCTGCCTGTCCCGCGACATCGAGATCGCCCACTGGTTGTTCTGGCAGATGAAGACCACGGGGAGCTTGAACGCGCCGGCGATGTTCAGTCCCTCGTGGAAGTCGCCCTTGGATGTGGCGCCCTCCCCGAAGTAGACGGCCGCCGCGATGGGGTCCTTCCGGTATCGAATGGCCATGGCGGCGCCCACGGCCTGGGGGATCTGCGTGGACACCGACACGCAGGCGGGGAGGATGTTGAGGCCCGCCGGACCGGCCAGTCCCCGCTCGTCCCCCGCCCAGTAGCGGTACAGAAGATCGAGGGGGTAGCCGAGCGTCGCATAGACTCCGGTTTCCCTGAAGGAGGGGAAGACCCAGTCGTTCCCGGCGAGGGCGAAGGCGCTGCCCACCTGGGCCGCCTCCTGGCCGAGGATGGGAGGGTAGGTGCCGAGCCTTCCTTCCCTCTGCAGGCTGACGGCCCGTCGGTCGAAACTGCGGGAGAGGACCATGAGCTCGTAGAGGCGGAGCATCTCGTCGCCGCCGAGGTCGGGCATCGCGGCCTCGTCCGCCTGCCCGCATGCGTCCAGGATTTCAAGTCGCTTGAGTTCGAAGGATGCGATGACCAGTTCTGACATGAGTAAAATAATAATATTAAAGCAGGCTCTTTCAAAATGCGGCTTTTTCAGAACCAATGGGGACTCGGGCGGCGTAACGTAAACGTAAGAGACTCTCGAGGGCCGAAAACGCTATCCTCGGTCTCTGCACGGCGCACGAGGCGCCGTCTTCAGATACGGACCGGAGGCGGGAAGGGTGAATCGACAGTACGAACCATCGAAGGGCGGCGGCACCCCGCGGACGCTCCGTGGACATGCGATCGACTACAAGTGGATCGCTCTGAGCGTGACGACCATCGGGGCCCTGATGTCGGCTATCGACGGCACGATCGTCATCCTCGCGCTTCCCCAGATGATGGACAGGCTCCACGCGAGCCTGCTCGAAATGATCTGGGTCATCATGGGCTACATCCTGATCAGCACCGTCCTCCTCCTGACATTCGGCCGCGTCGCGGACATGTTCGGCCGCGTCAAGCTCTACAACCTCGGTTTCGTCATCTTCACGGTCGGCTCGGCCCTCTGCGGCATTTCGCAGAGCGCGGCCGAACTCATCGTCTTCCGCCTGGTGCAGGGCTCGGGCGCGGCGCTCATGATGGTCAACAGTACGGCGATCATCACCGAGGTGTTCCCGCCCCACGAACGCGGACGCGCCCTGGGCATCAACGGCATCACCTGGGCCCTGGGCGGAATAGCGGGCCCCCTGCTCGGCGGACTAATCCTTTCGGTCGCGGACTGGCGCTGGATCTTCTACATCAACGTGCCCATAGGACTGCTCGGAAGTCTGTGGGGATACATCGCCCTCAGGGAAGTGTCCCAGCGGAACCGCGCGGAGCGCTTCGACGCCTTCGGCGCGGCGACCTTCAGCCTGGGTCTGGTCGCTCTGCTGTTCGCGCTCACGCTCGGCATACAATTCGGCTGGACCTCCTGGCCCATCGTCTCGCTCTTCGCGCTGTTCGCCGTCATGTTCGCGGCCTTCTTCGCCCGGGAAAGGCGGGCCGCCTCCCCCGTCCTCGATCTGTCCCTGTTCGGCAACCGCATCTACGGGTACTCGGTCCTGGCCGCGATGCTTCAATCGCTCGCGATGTTCGCGGTCAACTTTCTCGTGACCTTCTACCTCCAGGTCGTGCGCGGATACTCCCCCCTGACCGCCGCCCTTCTCCTGATACCCCTGTCGGCGGTCTCGGCGGTCGTCGGGCCTCTGAGCGGGCACCTCGCCGACCGCATCGGAGCTCGGCTGCCCGCGACGGCCGGCCTCGTGATCCAGGGAGCCGCCCTTCTGTGGTTCATCGCCGAGCTGTCTCCCGCGACCCCGTATTGGGCGATCGCCGTGGGGCTCGTGCTCGTGGGAATCGGAGGGGGACTGTTCTGGTCGCCCAACACGAGCGCGGCGATGAACGGCGCTCCGCGCAACCGTCTGGGCATCGCCTCGGCGGCGCTCGCCACGCTCAGGCAGACCGGGATGGTGACGAGCTTCGCCCTGTCGCTGGCCGTCGCCGCGGGGAGCCTGCCGCGCGGAGTGATGATGCAACTCTTCGTCGGCACGAACGTCGCGCTGGGCTCGGGGCCGCAGGCGGCTTTCGTCCTCGGCATGCGGCACGCCTTCGCGGTATCGGTCCTGCTCTGCGCCGTCGCCGCGGCCGTCTCCCTCGTCAGGGGAGCCGAGGTCCGGAGTCCGAGATCGGTATCCAAGGCTGAAACTGTCCGATAAGGGTCATCCTATTTATTGTTTCCGTTCGAAGCATCCAACCCTTCCCGAACCTCGTGTGATCTTCGAGGCTTGTGTGGCGGAAGCCGCCGTCCATGAGGGACTTGTCTTCGGGATCTATCCCCCATCGCACTATCGACCGGCGGAGGAGGGCGGCGGGTGGCGGATGAGAGCATAGGGCCGAGCGCTAGTGAGGTCCTGTGTTCTCATCCGCCAGGACCCGCACTGGTACGCCATTCGGTAAGCTCGAAGTGGGATACACCCCATCTGCCTTATCGGACGGCACCTTCTAGCAGGCCCCCGGAACCGAGGCCGGGAGGCGCTCCTCTATCGGGACATAATCCCGCTCGGGCGAACCCGAGTAGATCTGCCGAGGCCGCGAAAGCTTCTGCTCGGGATCGGTGAGCAGCTCCAGCCAGTGAGCCACCCAGCCGCAGCTGCGCGGGATCGCGAACATCACGGTGAAGAGCGACGAGGGCAGATTCATGGCCCGGTAGATGAGGCCCGAGTAGAAATCGACGTTGGGGTAGAGCTTGCGCGAGACGAAATAGTCGTCCTGGAGGGCTATCCGCTCCAGTTCGAGCGCGACATCGAGCAGGGGATTCCTCCCGGTGACCTCGAAGACCTCCTCGGCGACGCGCTTTATGATGCGGCAGCGGGGATCGTAGCTCTTGTAGACGCGATGGCCGAAACCCATGAGCCGGCATTCCTCGCGCTTCACGGACTCGATGAAGGCGCCGACCTTGGAGGGACTGCCGATCTGTTCGAGCTGCACGAGCACGGCCTCGTTGGCGGCCCCGTGCAGGGGCCCGTAGAGGGCTGCGGCCGCCCCGGCGAGGGCGGAGTAGGGATCGGCCTGCGAAGAGCCGATGACGCGCATCGCGTTCGTCCCGCAGTTCTGCTCGTGGTCGGCGTGGAGAATGAAAAGTATGTTGAGCGCCCGCTCGAGCACGGGGTTGGGTCTGTACTTCGATTCCGTCATCCTGAACATCATCTTGAGGAAATTGCCGATGTACGAAAGATCGTCGTCGGGGTGCTCGAAGGGCCAGCCCTGGCTGTGGCGGTACGTGAAGGCGCCGATGGTCGCCGCCTTGGCTATGATGCGTTCCACCTGGAGCCGGCGATTGACGGGATCGACTACGCGCCGGGAGTCCGGGTAGAGCGTCGAGAGCGAGGCTATCGCGCTTATGAACATGCTCATCGGATGGGCATCGTAGCGGAAGGCATCGATGAGTTCCCGGATATTCGTGTGCAGGATGGCGTGGCGGTTGATTTCGCGGCTCCAGGCCTCGAGCTGGGAAGCGTTCGGAAGCTCGCCGAAGATGACGAGGTAGGCGGTCTCGAGATAGTTGCTGCGCTCGGCGAGCTGCTCGATCGAATAGCCGCGGTAGCGGAGTATGCCGCGCTCCCCGTCGACGAAGGTGATGGAGCTGCGCGTCGAGGCTGTGTTGGAGAGGCCGGGATCGTAGCTCATGAGCCCGAAGTCGTCGGCGCCCGTCTTGATCTGGCGCAGGTCCAGGGCCCTGATCGTTCCGTCGGTGATGGGCACCTCGTAGCTCTGTCCGGTTCTGTTGTCGATGACGCTCAGACTGTCCCGATTCATGCCTCGCCCCCTTCGAGCTCGCGTTCGAGCCGCCCTGCCGCGGCGTCGATGAAGCCTTCGGTCGTCCGGTATCCTTTAGGCGCGGGTTCGACGAGGCCCACGAGGTCCCTGGTGACGATGCCCTCCTCGACCAGGCCGAGCGTGGCGCGCTCCAGCCTGTCCGCGAAGCCGGCCACGGAGGGCGTACCGTCGAGCTCGCCGCGCTTGCGGATCGCGCCCGTCCAGGCGAAGATGGAGGCGATCGGATTGGTGCTCGTCGGACGCCCCTCGCGATGCTCGTAGTAGTGGCGACGCACGGTGCCGTGCGCGGCCTCGAACTCGTACTGGCCGTGGGGCGACACGAGCACGGAGCTCATCATGCCCAGGCTGCCGAATCCCGCGGCCACCATGTCGGAGAAGACGTCGCCGTCGTAGTTCGTGCAGGCCCACAGAATGCCGCCGGGGTGCTTCATGACGCGGGCCACCGCGTCGTCGATGAGGAGGTAGCGGTAGGCGACGCCGGCGGCCTCGAGCTCGGCGCTCCGGGCCTCGACCTCGGCCGCGAAGAGGTCCCTGAACCGCCCGTGATAACGCTTGCTGATCGTGTCTTTCGCGGCGAACCAGAGCTCGATTTTCTCGGACAGGGCGTAATCGACGCAGGCCGCAGCGAAGGACGAGATCGAGGCGTCGGTGTTGTGCATGCCCATGACGACGCCGGGGCCGGAGAACTCGTGGAGCGGCAGGCGGATCTCCTCCTGCCCGGCCGCCGCGGATGCCGCCGCGGCCGTCGCGCCCGCGCCGGCTCCGCGGGGCGTGAATACGAGCTCGGCTTTTCCGGGGCCGGGGACGACGAAGTCCACCGCCGAATAGAGGTCGCCGTAGGCGTGGCGCCCCACGACGATCGGCAAACTCCAGCTGCGCACCGCGGGCCGGATGTTCTTCGCGAGGATGGGTTTGCGGAAGACGGTGCCGTCGAGGATGCCCCGGATGGTCCCGTTGGGCGAGGGCCAGGCGCGCTTGAGCTTGTATTCCGCGATCCTGCCGGCGTCGGGCGTGATCGTGGCGCACTTGACCCCGACTCCGACGCGGCGTATCGCCTGGGCCGCCTCGCGCGTGACCGCGTCGTCCGAGCGATCCCGGTTCGGCAGGCCCAGGTCGTAATACTCGAGAGCGATCTCGAGGTGGGGCAGAATCAGCCTTTCCTTGATGAGCTGCCAGATGATCCGCGTCATCTCGTCGCCGTCGAGCTCGACGATGGGGTTCTTCACTTCGATCTTCATGTTTCGTCCTCGGGCATTCATCGGTTCGGCCCCGAACCGCGGGCGTAGGGCAGGGCCCCTCCGGCGAGCAGAATCTCGCGCTGCCTGGGCAGCAGGTCGCATGCGGTTTCGAAGCTCCTCCCGCCCTTGGATCGGTCCGGAGCCGCGGCCCCGCCCTGGGGCGCCGGCCACAGGGTGACGCGGATATGTCCGCCTGCGCGGATCTGGGAACGGCAGTCGAGTATCTCGATCCGGTCGCCCCGGGCGAGCGAGTCGTAGTCCTCGTCGCGGATGAAGCTCAGGGGAAGAACGCCGAAATTGGCCAGATTGGCCGCGTGGATGCGCTCGAAGGACTTGGCGAGCACGAGTCTGACGCCCAGATAGCTCGGGCAGATCGCGGCATGCTCGCGCGAGGAGCCCTGGCCGTAGGACTGGCCGGCGGCCACGACGACGTGGCTGCCGGCGTCGCGCATCGCGGCGGCGCGGGCGGAAAAGCCGCGGTCCACATTCTCGAACACGAACTCTGCGTAGGCGCGGATGTTGCTGCGGTATTTCATGCGCGCGCCGGCGGGCATGATGTGATCGGTCGTGATCTTGTCGCCCAGCTTGATGGCGACGACCCCCTCTATCTTTTCGGGGAAGGGGGCGTTCACGAGGGGCTCGCCGATGTTGGGCCCGCGGACGATCTCGACCGAGGCCGGATCGGGCGTATCCTCCGGCCTCACTATCATGCCGTCGTCCTGCTCGAGTCGCTCCGGCACGGAAATCCGGGGATACTCCAGGCCCGAATCGCGCGGATCGACTATGCGCCCGGAAATCGCGGCGATGGCGGCCGACTCCGGGCTTATGAGGAAGACCCGGGCGTCCGCGGTGCCCGAGCGCCCCTCGAAATTGCGGTTCGAGGTGCGGAGCGAGACCGAGCCGCTCGCGGGCGACTGCCCGTTGCCTATGCAGAAGCCGCAGGAGGGCTCCACGAGGCGCGCGCCCGCGGCGATGAGCATTTCGAGGTAGCCGTCGCGCGCGATGTTGCGGAGCACCTGCCGGGAGCCGGGCGTGATCGAGAGGCTCACGTCGGGGTGGACCGTCCTGCCCTCCAGGAGCTTGGCGACGATAGCGAGATCGCGGTAGGAAGAATTGGTGCAGGAACCCACGCAGACCTGGTCGACGGGGGTGCCCGCCGCCTCCCTGAGGGGGCGGACATTGCCGGGCGAGTGCGGCAGGGCCACCAGAGGCTCGATCGAGGAGAGATCCAGTTCGAACTCTTCTTCGTAGACTGCGTCCTCGTCCGGCCCCAGCTCGACCCACTGGGCCTCGCGCCCCTGGCTGCGCAGAAAGGAGCGCGTCGCCCCGTCGCTCGGAAAGATCGTCGTCGTCACGCCGCATTCCGCTCCCATGTTGGCGATCGTTCCGCGCTCCGGGGCGGAAAGGCCCCTCACGCCTTCGCCGACATACTCGAAGACTCGTCCCACGTTGCCCTTGGTGCCGAAACGGGCGAGAACGGCGAGGGCGATGTCCTTCGCGGAAACCCAGATCCCGAGCCGGCCGCTCAGGCGTATGGCGGTCACCGAGGGACAGCTCATGTAAAAGGGCGCGCCGCCCATGGCCAGGGCCACGTCGAGGCCGCCCGCGCCGATCGCGATCATGCCGAGGCCCCCGCAGGTCGGCGTATGGCTGTCGGAGCCGAGGAGGGTCCTGCCGGGGCGGCCGAAGCGCTCGAGATGCACCTGATGGCATATGCCGTTGCCCGCGCGGGAGAGGTGGATGCCGAATTTGCGGGCCACGCTCGCGAGGTAGCGGTGGTCGTCGGCGTTCTCGAAGCCGATCTGCAGCGTATTGTGGTCGATATAGCTCACCGACAGCTCGGTCCGCACCCTGGGCACGCCGAGAGCCTCGAACTGAAGGTAGGCCATGGTCCCGGTGGCGTCCTGGGTCAGGGTCTGATCTATTCGTATGCCGATCTCTTCGCCCGGCTTCCAGGTCCCTCCGACGAGGCGGGGTTCGAGGATTTTTCGCGTAAGGCTTATGCCCATGGTCGCATCGACTCCTTCGCCGCTCCGCAGGGCCCGCCGCCGCGGGTCGTGAATGCGGCAAAGGGACTAACTACACGATTTGCGGTGTTTCTTCAAGTAGGAAGAGTATATTTGATCCCATGCCCGACTCCCAGGATCCCCACTTCGACGAGAAGCGCGCGTTCTTCGACGCGGGTTCCACGCTGGAGCTTTCCTTCCGCAGGGCCAGACTCGCCGACCTGAAGCGGATGATCGCCCGCCACGAGGAGGACATCTTCGAGGCCCTGGCGGCAGACATGGGAAAGCCGCGGTACGAAGCCTACAGTTCCGAGATCGCCGTCCTCTACCGCGAGATCGACCGGGCCATCCGGAAGCTCGGGGCATGGGCGCGTCCGGAGCGCGTCCGTACACCTCTGGCGCTCATGCCGTCGCGGAGTCTCGTCTATGCGGCGCCGCTCGGCGTCGTGCTCGTCATCGGTCCCTGGAACTACCCCTTCCAGCTCGTCTTCGCCCCTCTCATCGGCGCGATCGCCGCCGGCGACTGCGCCCTGCTCAAACCCTCCGACCAGACCGAGCGGAGCTCTCGCCTCATCGAGCGGATGATCGCCGAAACCTTTGCTCCCGAATACCTGAGCGTGGTCCGAGGCCCGGGCGCGGCGATCGGCCCCTCCCTGATTCGGCGTTACCGCTTCGACCATATCTTCTTCACCGGCAGTCCGGCGGTAGGCAGGAAGATTCTGGAGATGGCCGCGCCGAACCTGACGCCGGTGACCCTGGAGCTCGGCGGCAAGAGTCCCGCCATCGTCGCCGCCGACGCCGACCTCGACGTCGCCGCCAGGCGCATCGTCTTCGGCAAGTTCTTCAATGCCGGCCAGACCTGCGTCGCCCCCGATTACGTGATCGCCGACCGCCGCGTCAAGGACGAACTCGTGCGGCGACTGGTCGGCGCCGTCTCGGACTGTTTCGGAGAGGATCCCTCGAAGTCGGAGAGTTACGCGAGGATAGTCAACGGCAGGCGCTTCGCGACTCTCGCGGGCTATCTCGGCCAGGGGCGGGTGCTGTCCGGGGGGCGCCGGGACGAGGCGGCCCGTTACATCGAACCCACCCTGATGGACGAGGTCCCGCCGAACGCGCCGCTCATGTCCGAAGAAATATTCGGTCCCATACTGCCCATCCTGGACTTCGGCTCCCTCGACGAGCTTCTCGCCATAGTGCGCCGCAACCGGCATCCGCTCGCCCTGTATCTGTTCGCCCGGAGCGGCTCCCTGCGCCGCTTCGTTCTGCGGCGGATCGAGTTCGGCGGAGGGGCGGTCAACAACGCCATCGTCCAACTCGCCAACTCCGAGCTTCCCTTCGGAGGCGTAGGCGGGAGCGGCATGGGGAACTACCACGGCCGCTACGGCTTCGAAACCTTCAGCCACAGGAGCAGCGTCCTCGAGTCGGCCAACCATCCCGATTTCTCGCTGCGCTACGCCCCCTATACCGAAAGCAAGCTCGCCCTCCTTTCGCGGATTCTCGGCGGAAGGAAGGCCCTCGGCGAACTGTCCCCTCGGCCGCGCGGCAAATAGAGGCGTAGTTCCATCGGCATCCGCCGATTACCCTCTCGATCGGTGCGGGGATTCGTCGCCGAAGCCCAGCGCTTTCATCATGGCCCCCGGCTCGTGCGCGGGCAGGGCGCATTCCCCGTCGCCGCACACGTAGGCCGTCGCCCGAGCCTCTCCTTCGCCCTCCGGCGCCGCGAAGGGCGCCAGGAGGGCGAGATCCCGCCCTTTCCCGGCCGGACGCAGGCTCACCGTCGCGTTGGGCAGGAAGGCCCTGTGCAACGCGCGGAGCAGGGCTTTCGTATCCTCGCGCCCGGGATCGCCCGTTATCGTCACCTCGAAAGAGGGGCCGAGCGCGCAGTCGAGGGCGCAGAGCAGGAAGGCATTGGCCAGGGCATTCCGTTCGACCTCCGGAGGACGCGAGAAGATTAGCCGTTCGGCACGCTCCCGATAGCTCCGCCTCCCCGTCAGCGCGGACAGCCGCAGGAGGACGAGGAGGGCGACAGAGTCGAAGGAAGGCAGGGCCCCGTCGTAGGGCTGTCTCCGCCGTCCGAGAAGCCCTTCCTCGGCATCGTCCGCCGTCAGGAAAAAGCCGCCCGATTCCTCGTCGCCGAATCGCGCGAGGAGCGTGTCGGCGAGGCGCGCGGCCCCACCCAGTCGTTCGAGGTCGAAGCCCGCCTCGTAGAGCTCGAGGAGGCCCCAGGCGAGGTAGGCATAGTCGTCGGCGAAGGCCCCTATCTCGGCCGCACCCTCCCGGAAGCGGTGAAAGAGCAGTCCGTCGGGTCCTCTCATGTCGCCCATGACGAAGTCGGCGGCCCGGACCGCGGTGTCGAGGAGCCTTGCATCGTCGAAGGCGGCCCCTGCGCGTGCGAAGGCGGCGATCATGAGACCGTTCCAACCGGCCAGGATCTTGTCATCCTTGAATGGGGGAACGCGCTTCCGGCGCTCGGCGAAGAGAATGGCCTCGGCGGCGCCCGGCCCTTCATTCCGGGCGTGGCTTTCGGCCTCGCCTCGCGTGCGCGGGGCCTCCGGTGAGCGATGGAGGACGATCGCTTCGTTTTTGGACTCGGAGGGTCGCGCCGGCGGCGATCCTGTCGCATCCCCAGGGCTCGTGTTTTCGATGCCATAGCGCGATACGAAGCTCGGCCACTCGGAATCCGGAAGCGCCTTGCGGAGATCTTCACGCTTCCACAGGTAGTAGGCCCCTTCCTCTCCTTCGCTGTCGGCGTCCTCGGCGGAGTAAAAGGCGCCCTCCGGCGATGTCATGGTCCGGCCGACGTATTCGAGGATCTCTCGCGCCGTGCGCCCGAAGAGCTCCCGTCCCGTAGCCTGCCAGGCTTCCAGGTAGGCGAGGGCGAGGAGGGCCTGGTCGCAGAGCATTTTCTCGAAGTGGGGCACGAGCCAGCGCGAGTCCGTGGAGTAGCGGTGGAAGCCGAAGCCCAGCTGATCGTATATGCCGCCGTTCCGCATGGCCTCGAGCCCCTGCTCCGCCGCCTCGAGCGCACCGGGGACGCCGCGCCTCCACGCGCGCAGCAGAAGCATGTACGGCGCGGCCATGGGAAACTTGGGAGCGCTTCCGAAGCCCCCGTTCACCCTGTCGAACTCGGAGAGCAGGTTCTCCGCCGCCGGCGCGATCGGGTCGCGCCGGCGAGCTGCCGCGATCGGATCGCTGCCGCCAGCCGCTGCGACCAGGCCGCTGTCGCGGGCGTCCGGGGCGCCGCCGTCCCCTCCGGAGGAGGGCACCGAGAATTTCAGCAACTCGGCGCGTATCGCGTCCGCCGAGGACAGGACCTCGTCCCGGCGATCCTTCCACAGTCGGACGATGCGCGGAAGAAGCTCGAGCAGCCCCATGCGGCCGTTCGAGCTCAGCTTCGGGACGTAGGTGGCCGCGTAGAAGGGCCTCCGCCGCGGCGTCAGGGCCAGGGTCAGCGGCCAGCCGCCTCCGCCGGTCAGCGCCTGGCAGACGGACATGTAGTCGGCGTCTATGTCGGGGCGCTCTTCCCTGTCCACCTTGATCGAGATGAAAGAATCGTTGAGCAGGGCCGCCACCTCGGCGTCCTCGAAGCACTCGGCTTCCATGACGTGGCACCAATGGCAGGTCGCGTAGCCTATGGAAAGGAAGATCGGCCTGTCCTCGGCCCGGGCGCGGCCGAAAGCTTCCTCTCCCCAGGGGTACCAGTCGACAGGATTGTCCGCATGCTGGAGGAGGTAGGGGCTCCGCTCGTGTGCGAGGCGATTCACGAAAGGGATCCTCCCGGCGGCTATTCCGCCTCGCCGAAGGAAAAGCCCGAGACGGCGACGCCCATGATCGAGCCCGCGAACTCGCGGCGTCCGCGGTCGCCGCCTCCGGCTCCGGCCGCGACGAAGAGGGGGACGAGATGATCGCTGCGGGGGTGGCAGGCGCGCGCCTCCGGGGCCGACTCCCACGAGGCGAGGAGCTCGTCGCGACGCCCGGCGTCGGGCGATTCGACCGCGTCGCGGAGCCACTCGTCGAATCGTTCGGAGACCGGCCGGGCGCGCGGATCTCCGAAGCCTCGCATGTTGTGGTAGCTCATCCCGCTGCCGATTATGAGGACACCCTCGTCGCGCAGGGGGAGGAGGGCCCTGCCCAGGGCGAGATGGGTCGCGGGATCGAGGCCGGCCACGAGCGAAAGCTGGGCCACGGGGATGTCGGCCTCGGGCAGGGCCACCATGAGGGGCACGAAGGTGCCGTGATCGTAGCCCCGCTCTTCCTCCCTCCCCACCGCGAAGCCCGCCTCCCGGAGCAGCCCGTCCACGCGCCCTGCGACCTCGGGTGCGCCGGGCGCCGGCCAGGAAAGGTGGTAGGTCGCGTCGGGGAAGCCGTAATAGTCGTAGAGAAGCCCGGGCGCGGCGCCGTGGTGCACGGTCGGAACGGGTTCTTCCCAGTGGGCCGACACGACGAGGAGCGCCTTGGCGCGCCCGCGCGCATAATCTCCGAGGGCCTCGAGCCGCTCGACGAGGGGACGCCAGGCTGCCTTTCCCCCGAACTCGTCCATCATCACGTGCCAGGGCCCGCCGCCGTGGGGAATGTAGAATGTGGGTAGTCTAGTCGCCCTCTCGCCCATGAATCGCTCCTTGGAGGCATCTTTTGACAGAAGGTACGCAGAGCGGGAGCAAAAGGCAAAAGCTGCGAGGCGGCGCGGAGGCGGCAATCGGAATCGGCCAGGGCGCCGCCGGCGAAGGGCCCCGTCAGGAAGTCGGTCCGGCGGCCAGGAATCGGGCGCTGGCTTCGGCGGCGACCATTCCGTCGGAGTCGTATATCCGGCCCTGGGTCGAGATGATCCTGCCCTTCGTCTGCACGATCTTTCCCGCCACGCGCACCTGGGTACCCGTTTCGACGGGCTTGAGGAAGCGCACCGTCATCTCGGCGGTCACTGCCGAAGCGGCGGCGGCCCCCGCGGATACTGCGCCGGCTATGCAGGCATGGGCCATCGCCTCGTCCAGGAGCATCGACAGGAAGCCTCCGTGCGTCATGCGTCTCCAGCCGGAAAAATACTCGGGTACCCGCAGCGAGGCCTCGGCCTCGCCCTCGCCGGGATAGGAGAAGACGAGGTGCAGACCCTTGTCGTTGTCGACGCCGCAGCAGAAACAGTTGGAATCGCGTTCGATGGCTGTGTCCATGCCGGGATTATAGCGAATATCGCGAGGCGGTGTCAGAGAGCGGCCCCCGGGGCGTCCGCCGCTCGTCGGCCGCGTCACTTGAAGTCGAGACGGATAGTGCCGCCCCAGTCGGGCGGCGGCGGATTTTCCGCGAATTCCCCGCATCGATCGACGTACATGAGGCTCAGATAATCTTCGGGCTGCTTCGCGAGCACCTGTCGGAAATAGTCGATCGCGGTCACCCAGTTGCGCATTTTGTACATGCTGAGGCCTCTGCGGTAGGCCTCGATCGCGGCCTCGTCGACGAGGCCGCGATCCGGGGGCTCGACCGAGTACAGGGTGGTAGCCTGTTCCCTCCCCATGACGCGCACCGTATCCACTTCGCGCACCCGGACCCCTTCGCCGATCGCCTTGCGCACGGTGTCGGAGATGATGATCGTCGCGCGGTAATGCTTGGTGAGTCCCTCGAGGCGCGAGGCCAGGTTGACATTGTCGCCTATCACGGTGTAGTCGAATTTGTCCTCGCTCCCTATGTTGCCGACGATCACTTCTCCCTCGTGGATGCCTATTCCCGTCCGCAGTCCGCCCTCGGGCAGCACGAGACCCGCCGTATCGAAATCGCGCAGGGCCGCATCCATGGCCGACGCGGCGCGGACCGCCCTCGCGGCGTTGTCTTCGTAGCTCACCGGAGCGCCGAAGACGGCCAGGATCGCGTCGCCGATGAACTTGTCGATGATGCCGCCCTGAGCGCGGATGATCCGCACCATGAGCTGGAAATATCGATTGAGGAAGTCCACGATCTTCTCGGCGGAATTGTTCTCGGATATCAGGGTGAAGGAGCGGATGTCCGAGAAGAGAATGGCGACGCTGCGCTTCTCGCCTATCTTCATCTCGGTGTCGCTGCGCCGGGAGAGCAGCTCCCGGATCACTTCCTGGGGCACGAATTTGGAAAACATGGTGTCGATCTTCCTTTTCATCTCGTTGATGGTATGGAAGAGCACCGCATTTTCCAGCACCGGAGCCGCTCCGCTCGCGAAGGCCCGGACATTGCCGACGATCGGGTCCGAAAAATAGTTGTTCGCGAGATTGCCGACATGCAGCGTCCCGATAATCGTATCGCCCTTTCCCTTGAGCGCCACCGAGTGGCAGGAACTGAGGCTGCGGCCGTCGATGCGGGCGGCCGCATAGTCCGCCCGTCCTTCGACCCCGAGGGTCTTGCCGGTCACCTGTCCCGACATCGGCCCCGCGAGGGCCTCGAATTCGCGCAGGCAGACGGTCCGGAAGCGCTCGACGTCGGCCTCGAACACCTCGGCCGAGGGCAGGGTATAGACCTGCACATCGTTCTCCTGGCGCAGCATCAACACGCCGATGTGGACCTGGCAGACTTTCCGCATGATCTTGAGGACTTCGGCCGCGGAGAGCGTCAGGGAACCGATGTGTCGCTCGACCGCGTTGAGCTCGTTCATGATCGTCGACTTGAAGAGCTCGCCGTCGAATAGACTGCCCAGCATTTCGAGGGCGGTCGACTCGCTCATGCCCGCGGCGTCCTCCTCTATCACCGCCCGGTCCACCGGGACGGCCTTCGCCAGCGAGCGTTCCATCTGAACGACGAGAGCCTCGAGATTGTCGAAATCCTTGGTGATGAAAGCCTCAGCGCCCGAAGAGTCGGCCCAGAACTTGTCGCGGTCCTCGGAAAGGCTCGTGTGCATGATGATCGGAATCTTGCGGATCTCCCGACGACTCTTGAGCAAGCGGCTCATCTGATAGCCCTGCAGTCGCGGCATCTCGACGTCGGTGACTATCAGGTCCGGGATCCGGCGATAGGTGAGGAGTATGCCCTCCAGGCCGTTCTCGGCGAGAATGACCTCGTATCCGCGGGACGAAAGGAAGTCCTTCAAGACGCCGCGGATCAGGGCGGAATCGTCCACGAGGAGGATCTTGCTCATGTCTCCACCGCCTTTCCGCGGCTCATCAGACCGCCGACCGTTTCGATCAGGCCGTTGCGGTCGAAATCGGACTTGATGATGTGGGCGTCGGCCCCGGCCTCGCGCGCGCGCCTCATGGTCTCGGCATCCGAATAGGAGGTCACGACCACGATGGGCGTGTGCGCGTAGAAGGAGTCCTTCCTGATGTTTTCTATCATGGTGATGCCGTCCATGCGCGGCATCTCGATGTCCGAAAGGATGAGGTCGTAGCGCCGCTCCTTCAGCAGCTCGAGAGCCTCGATCCCGTCCTCGGCGCCCGTCACCTCGAAGCCTTCCAGCTCGAGGATCGATTTCTCGATTTCTCGGGTGTTGATCGAGTCGTCGACCACGAGGGCCTGTTTGGGTTTCGGCTTCTCGCCGCCCACGCCGCCTATGAGATCGATGGACCGTATCCGCTTGAAGCGGGCGATCAATTCCGGCACGAAGAGAATGTTGATGATCCTGTAGCTCTCGTCGAAGACGATCCCCTGCACCGGCCTCAGTTTCTGCACGTTGCGCGGCACCGGCTTGTAGATGAGCGCCGCGTGCTGCAGGACGGCGTCCACCACGATGCCGATCTTCTCGCCGGCCGATTCCACCACCACCACGTACAGATAGGCGCCCCGGCTCTGGCTCTGGCGCTCCACCAGGGTCGCGAGGGAATGGAGGGGCACGATCTGCCCGTCCAGCTTGAAGGCCTCTCTGTTGTAGTACACGACCTTGTCGGCGGCGGCCAATCGCACGATCTTCTGGACGAAGTTGCTGGGAATGAGGAATTTCTCGCCCCCGGCCTTGACGAAGAATCCCGAGACCGTGGCCAGCGACAGGGGGACGGAAAGAATGAACTCGCTGCCCCGCCCTTTGACGCTGCGCACGCTCACCTTTCCCTTGATCTTGTCGACGTTGTACTTGACGATATCCAGACCCACGCCGCGTCCGGAGAGCTCCGATACGGAGTCTTTAGTGGAGAATCCGGACCTGAACATCAAGGCGTAGACTTCATTCTCTTCGAGCGCGGCCGCGTCGGTCTCCTTCAGGAGACCGAGCTCGACCGCCCGGTTCTTTATCCGGTCGGGATCGATGCCTCTGCCGTCGTCCGTCACCCTGATGACGATGTTGCCGCTCTCGGAGCTGCAGGCTATGTCGATCTTCCCCGCGGGAGGCTTGCCGGCCGCCGCGCGTTCGGCGGGCGTTTCGATGCCGTGATCCACCGAGTTGCGCACCAGATGGAGAAGGGGATCGCTCAACCTCTCGAGGATGGCCTTGTCCAGCAGGATGTCCGATCCGGCGACGGAAAAGTCCATTTCCTTGCCGAGCGCGGCGGAGGTTTCGGCCACCATCCGGGGCAGTTCGCCCAGGACCAGATCCAGCGGCAGCATCGACAGTCTCATGACCTGCTCCTGGAGCTTGTACGAGTTCTGCTCCAGCGCCGCCATCTGGTCGACGAATTCCTTCCGCAGGCTCTGGGTCGCCTTGAGCAGCGACTGAGCGGAGGCCGTGAACGCGGTCCATCCCTCTCCCCGCGCCCGACTCTTCGCGTCGACGGTCTTCTTGCGCGCTTCGGCCCAGAAATCGGAAAAGCCGCGCTCGAGTGCGCCGAGCTCTTCCTGGATCCGTCTGAACTGGAATTGCCGGATGATGACCGTATTGAGCGTCTCGATTATCTGCGAGACGCTGCCCGTCTTGACGCGCACGCTGTCGTAGGCTCCCTCGTCCGGGGGAGCCGCCGCGGGGGGAGCGGCCTCTCCGCCGGGGGTTTCCGGCCGGGGAGGGGCCGCGGCGAGCAGGTTTTGGAGCGCTTCGAACTCTTCCACGAAGGGTTCGTCGGCGTAGGCGTGCTCGCAGGCCTTCAGGTAGGAGGCGATCTCCATATCGTCCGAGCCGCCCTTCAGGATCGACTCCACGCCTTTGCCCAGGAGATCCCCGCCGATGAAGACCAGTCGCATCAGCGGAGCCGAGAGCGCGTAGCGCCGTTCCCGGATCCCCTTGAAGACGTTCTCCGTCGCGTGCGCCAGCTGCTCCATGGTGCGGAACTTCAGCATGCGCGAGGAACCCTTGATCGTGTGCAGCGCGCGGAGGATCGAGCTCAGCTCTTCCTGGTTCTCCGGATCCTTCCTGAGCCTGACCACTCCGTCGCCGATTCTCCGCAGATTCTCGCGGGTTTCGTCGACGTAGTTGTCGATGAAGGCCGCGCGGTCTATGGGCATGCCTGACCCCCGTTCTCCGCCAGCTTTTCGAGCCACCTGGCGCACATGCGGCGGAAATATGCGCTGTTGAAGCCTTCGAGCAGGCAGGCGAAGCGCTCGCCCCGCGACTCGGCTTCCTCATCGATGGCCGCGGCGCATCGCTCGAACTCGCGAGCGGCCCTGCGCCTGGACAGGGGCACCTCCAGGACCGCCCGGTAGAAACGGGCTGGCCAGAAGGTGCCGTCCGCCTCGAGCGAGCGCTCGAACTCGGCCAGGGCGGCTACGGAATCTTCCATCGCGGAATACAGTCGGCCGCCGCAGTACCTCACCAGGGACTCCACGCCACGGCTCGAGGCCGCGCGCAGCTCCTCCATGAGGCCGGCGGCCTCGTCCCGGTTCTTCGCGTCCATCGCCGCGAAGAGCCGGGCCACGAGTCGCGCGATTTTCGCGTCCGCGCTCTCGCCCGTATCGACGGGGGCGCTTCCGTCCCCGCTCAGGATGCGCAGCACGGCTTCGGTCGTGGGCTGCGCGGGAGCGGGGATCCCGGCGCGCCCGCGGGGCTCGGCGACCGCAGTGTCGCCGAAGGTCTCGCGGGCGGGATTCGGGAGCTCCCGCACGAGGAAATAGGCATGGCCCGACCTCTCCAGACGCAGGTCGGCGCGCTTCACGAAGGGCAATTCGCCCGTCGCCAGGAAGAGCAGACCCCCCACTCGCAGTTTGGGTACGATCCTATCGACGATGAGCTCCCTTTTGTCCAGGGACGCGTACAGGAGGGTGTTGCGGAAGAAAATCATGTCCTGTCCGTCCGGGATGGCGTCCAGCGAGTCCTTGAAGAAATTGAGGTGATGGATGGATATTCCGGCCAGGAGCGCCGGGTCGAGGGTGATGCTTCGTTCGTCCTCGCGGACGATATGGCGCCGCAGCAGAGTGTCGTGGAATTCGCGACCGTCCTTTCGCAGGGACGCGCGCGGATAGACGCCGGAGCGCAGGCATTCGAGGGCGTCGTCGTTGATGTCCGAGGCGTACACTTCGAACCCCGGCCCCCCGCGGGCGCGGTTGTTCTCGTCCAGCACGGCGGCCAGGCTCACCGCTTCCTCTCCGGTGGAACAGCTGACGCTCCAGCAGCGCAGCTTCCTTCCCGTCGCGGAGAGTCGCCCGATCATTCCGTCGCGCAGGAGCCGGAATTGGGCGGCCTCCCTGAAGAAGTAGGTCTCGCCGATCGTCACGGCGTTGATGAATCGCCGCCGCGCCGGCGCGTCGAAGGGCAGGTCGGCGGCGAAACGCGCGGGAGGGATTCCCGCGGCATGGGCCTGTCCGACCAGCACCCGTTTGAAATGCGCCCGATTGGAGGCCGGCGATCTCAGTCCGGTGAACGATTCCAGGTAGTCCACCGCCTCGTCGACGAAGCGCTCATCCATGATAGCCGACCGCATCCAGGAGCGCCGCCGGGATCTGCGGCAGGCCCAGGACGCGGACGGCCCCGCCGCGCTCGACGGCGGCCTTCGGCATGCCGTAGATGAAGGAGGTGGCTTCGTCCTGGACCAGGGTCAATCCGCCCGCTGCCTTCACCTTTACGCAGCCCTCCGCGCCGTCCGCGCCCATGCCGGTGAGCAGCACCGCGGCAAGGCGATCCTCGAAACAGAGCGCCGCCGTTTCGAAGAGCCGATCGACGCTGGGTTTTTGATTCCCCACGGGAGGGGTATCGGCGAGGATGAGGCGACGCTCGCTGCAGACGAGGTGGCGCCCGCTGGGCGCGACGACGACTTCTCCGGGCGTGAAGCCGTCGCCGGCGCGGGCCAGGCGCACGGTCAGAGCGCATTCGCCGTCCAGCCATTCGGCGTAGCCTCTGTCGAAGCGCTCTTCGATATGCTGCACCAGGGCGATGCCCGCGGGGAAATCCGAAGGCAGACCCCTGAGCAGGTCGCGGACCGCCACGGGACCGCCCGTCGAGGCGCCGATGACCACCGCTTCGATGCGCCTTCTCCGGGCGAAGCGGCCGGGAATCGACGTTCCCGCGGCGGGCGAGGGGTCCTCGCCCCGGGCCGGGCGGGAGCGACCCCCGCCGAAGACCTCGGCGGCGGCGTTCAGCGTCTTCAGAAGTCTGTCGGTATAGACCGGGTCGTTGAACTGGTCGATATCGGGCTTGGCCACGACCTCCACGGCCCCGGCCTGGACGGCCCGGAAGGAAATCTTGGCATCGACCTCGTTCGAAAAAATGACGATGGCGGTGGGGCATTCGCTCATGATGGCCATCGTGGCTTCGAGGCCGTTCATGATGGGCATATTGATGTCCATGACTATCAGGTCCGGTCGCAGGGCCCGGTTCAGCTCCACGGCCGCCCGGCCGTCGCCGCCCTCGCCCAGGACGGCGACGCCCGAATCCCGGAACATCTCCTTGATGATATTGCGCATCAGGATCGAATCGTCGACTACGAGAACCCTCATTCGCCTTCTCCCTTTTGCCCCGCGGCCGCGAAGAGCAGTCCCGATCCGAGCAGACGATCGAGATCGAGCAGGAAGCCCATCGAATTCCCGGTGGGGTGCAGGGCCAGCACTCCGCGCTCGATCAGAGGCTTCCCGATCGAGGCGTTGTGCGGTTCCAGATCCTCCGGCCGCAGGCTTCGCATGACGGTATTGGAAGGTATGCGAAAGGCGATCCTTCCGGTGTCCAGGGCCAGTCGTTCCAGGCGCGGAAAGACCGAGCGCCGGAAGAGCTCGTGCGTCCGCGATTCGAAGCCGGCCAGCTCCCCGATCACCGCCAGCTGCGCGAGCGATCCCGACCGGGCATGGAAGGCTTCGCACAGAAAAAGGTGCAGGTCGAACAGCAGCAGACGCTCGCCGCCGACCCGCAAGAGCTCGCGGAGGTAACGGTGGCGCGAGCCGACCTTCTCGACATCGGAAGCGAAGAGGCTGGAGGCGCACTGCGTCCGGTTGAGCAGGAAATGCACGCGGTCGTACTGCACGAACAGGACGCGCAGCTCCTCAGATTCGCTCAACGTCGCGCTCCAGCCTCTGGAGGAGAGTCCCGACGTCGACTACGAAGACTTCCCGCTCCTTCACGGTGATCGAGTGCGCGAAATACCGGGCGCTCTCTTCCTCGGAAGCCAGGGGATGGATGGACTCGGCCGGCAGCTTGACGATCTCGTCCACGTCCGTGATGAGCAGCGCCAGCTGGTCGTTCTCGACGTTCAGGATGAGGAGCGTGGACGAATCGAGGGCGGTCTTTTCGAAGAGCATGCGGATGTCGAGGACGGTGAAGGGCTGTCCGTGCCGGTTGGCGTAACCCCGGACATAGGCCGGCAGGAAGGGCACGAAGTACAGTTCGTTGTCGAAGGAAATCTCGCGCACGCGGTCGGCCGGCAGGGCGTAGCTTTGCGGGCCGACCGTGAATACCACGTACTTGGCGAGCGGTCGTTCGCTTTCCGTCTTGGTGCGGCTCCGGGCGACCCTTTCCTTCATGGTCCGGAGGAGCGAGGCGTTGTCCATCAGCGGCCCCCCTTGCGCCCGGTTTCCGGGTCGCCGATGGAATAGCTTTCGACCTGAGCCTTGAAGGATTCGGAGATCGATTTGAGCCGGTCCGAGACCTCCGTGGTGTAGGACGTCGACTCCACGAAATTGTCGATGCTTTCGGATATCTGCTTGAGGGTCAGGAATATCTGCTCGAAGGACACGACCTGCAGGTTGATGGAACGGCTGATCTCGTTGGCCGAATTGGCCGAAATCTCGCTGGAGCGCAGCACGTCCTCGAATACCCCGCGAATGTTGCTGGAGACGTCCCATCCTTCCCGAATGCGCTGCGTCCCGGCCTCCGAGGCGAGGATCAGCTTGTCGGAGGCGTGCTGGATCTCGTTGATCTTTTCCTTGATCTCGTTGGTCGAATCCACCGTACTGTCGGCGAGCCGGCGGATCTCGCCCGCCACGATCCGGAAATTCTTGCCGGCGTCGCCGGCGGCGGCGGCTTCCAGCTCGGCGTTGAAGGCGATGATCTTGGTCTGATCGGCTATGCCGTTGATGATGTTGACGATGTCCCAGATCGTCTCGATCAGGTCGCCCAGGGTCTTGATCCCGACGAGCGTCTCCGCGTTGGTGGAGCGGATCTCCTCCATCTTGCCGAGGCTGCTCTGGATCAGCTCGAATCCGCGCTCCACATTGTCCTTCGTATGGTTGGCGATCCGCGCCACTTCCTGGATCTTGACCTCCACTCCTTTCGAGAGGCGGTCCGAGTCCTCCATCGTGCTCAGGACTTCCTTCACCGAGGCGGCCTGTTCGTTGGAGGTGCTGGCTATTTCCTGCGTCGACGTGCTCAGGTTCTGGATCGACCCGCCCAGAATGGAGATCACGGCCTTCACCTTGCGCAGGAGCTCGGCGAATTCATCCATCACCCTGTTGAACATCCGGGAGACTTCGCCGATCTCGTCGTCGGCGTTCTCCTCTATTCTGCCGGTCAAGTCTCCGGCGGATACCTTGTCCGCGACCGACTGCATGTCGCGAATCGGCCGGAGGTGCCGGGCCAGGAGCATGCCCAGCGCGAGATTGATGGCCAGGGCCGCCAGGAGCATGGCCGCCCCCATGGCGACGGCCATCGAGGCCACGAGAGCGTCATAGGGACCGAGTCGGGTCACCGAAACCAATTCCCAGGGCCCGCCGCTCAGGGGACTCGCGTCGACGCGCAGGCGCCCGCCTCCGGTCGCGACGTACTTCGTGACCGGAGTGCCGGTCGCGATCCCGGGGCCGTTCGCGACCATTCGATCGCGAGCGAAGGGCGCCGCCAAGGGGGCTACGCCGAAGGCATCCCGGCCCAGCACGACCTTGCCCGTCGCATCCAGGAGAAAGTAAGGATTCGACTCCTTTGCTCCGAGGGGGCGGATCCACCCCTCCAGTCGCCCCGGGTCCAGGTGCCCCACGAACTCCGCCTCGTCGACCACGGCCCAGACCAGGAGGTCGCGGGGGGCGTAGCGCGTCACGTAGGCCGCCTTCTCGCGCGGGCTCCTGTCGCCGGCATCCTGCCACTGGAACTCCATGTATCCGTCGCCCATGGTGCGGGCTTCCTGCACTAAGCCGAGCTTCGCGGCGTCGTCGGCTCCGGCCGGAGGGTGGAGCGTCCAGAATCCCCTGTCGTCGACCGCGGCGTAATAGCCCGCCGCGCCCAGTCTGCCGAACCTGGGATCGGAGAGTATTCTCCTGGCCGCCGCGTAGGCCTGGGCTTTCGTCATCTCGCCGCGGGCGGCGCGGTCGTCGAAGGCGGCCAGCAAATCCCGGGCGCTCTCCGCCTTGGCCCGCAGGAAGCCGACCGTCGATCCCGATATCTCGTTCTGCAGCGAGTCCCGGGCCGAGGCCAGAGCCCGCTGCGCTGTCTCTCCGGCCAGACGATCCACCTCCGACCGCAGCGCCAGCACCGCGATCACGAGCATGACGATCATCAGCGCGGCGAAGGGAACGGTCACTCCCGTGCACAAGGTGCGGGTCAGACCCCGGCGCCGATACGAGAGATCCCCCGGCGCGTCAGGCTCGGCAAGGGCCCCGGGAGGAGGGGCTTCATCGAATTCTTTCGCTCGCATGGCCAAATCCCCTATCGACTGGCGTACTGGTCGAGCTCACGGATGATCCGATCCAGCTCTTCGAGAGTGCGGTTGAAGGTGCCCATCTGCTCGTCTATCGAGCCGTTTATCTTGCGGTCCGATTCCACGGAATACTCCGCCAGGTTCCTGAATACGTCGCGCAGTTTGACGGTGAGAGCGGCCCCTTCGTGGATGCTCTCGCTCTCTCGGCGGGAATATTCGCTCAGCTTGAGAGACGAAGCCTGTATCCCCTCGATCTTGAGCTTGATCCGCGCGGTCGCATCCACCGTACTGTTCGCGAGCCGCCGGATTTCGGCCGCGACGATCTCGAAGCTCCGTCCGGTATCTCCCGCCGCGGAAGCTTCCAGTTCGGCGTTGAACGCGATGATCTTGGTCTGGTCGGCGATCGCCGAGATGAGCCCGAGTATCTCCGAAATGCTCTGTATCTGCCCGTTCAGGGCGCCCATGTGCTCCACGGTGATCTTGTTGGAGGAACGGATCCCGTCCATGTTGGCGATGGTCGACTCGATGTAGCTCATGCCGGCCTCGATCGCTTCGCGCATTTCGCGGGAGATGAGGGCGATGTCGCGGATCGAGACGATATTCTCGTTCCCGGCGGACCGATCCTGGGCCGTCATGCTGTTCATGGCCTCCGAGAGCCTCTCGGCCGACTCCCGGATGCCCGCGAAAAGCATGGCGGTCATCTCCACCCGGCTCGCGCGCTCGTAATGGAAGCAGTTGCTCGGCTTGTTGAGGCCGTTGTGGACGGCGACGGCCATCGACTCGCAGTTGCTGTAGCCGCAGGCGCCGCAGTTCAGGAAGTCCTTCTTGTCGCGCTTGTGCATCCGCCGGTAGATTTCCTCGAACTCGCCGTTGCTCGGCGTGCGCAGGCCGTTGTTGCCCGAGAGGTTCCGGTAGCTGCGGCCGTAGAGTCCGCGCTTCCAGTACTTGGCGACGACGCGGTTCACGCGGCGTCCCGCGGCCGCCTCCGAGGAACCTAAGCCCCGCCTGCGGTACGCGGCCCGCATGTCGGCGCCGCGTCTGTCGACGAGCGCTTCGATCTCGTCGATGGATTTCCCGAGGTTCAGGGTGCCGGGCCCGCCATTGCAGCCCATTTCGCAATTGAGACAGTCCACGAGCAGGGGCGCATATCCCAGGTTGATCATGGAAGGCAGCTTCTTCAGGTAGTCGTAGAGTGTGCCCGGCCCTTCGATCTTGCGGGTGCGCTCGGCGGCGGCGGGATCGTCCCTCGCCAGCGCGCGCAGGAGGCCGCCCGGGGAGGAGAACAGCACCGCGCGCTCCGCGGCGTCCCCGACGAAATCGATCTCGGGATAGGACTTCAGGTCGATACCCTCGGCCGCGATGTGGTCGGCGAGGGACTTGAACGTGACATTATAGTCGCCCAGCCCGGTCTCGTCGAACTCGCGGCGCTTGGCGAAGCAGGGCGAGAGGACCAGGATCTTGTACCCGTTGTACACCGGGTAGTACTCGCGGATCATCTTCATGGTGTGGAGCATGGGGCTGTCCGCCGGCGCCAGATAGGGCAGGAGCTCGGGCTGGTACAGTTCCACGTACGAGACGACGGCCGGACAGGGCTGGGCGATCACCGTGGTCGGTCCGGCGTTCCTGATGTAGTCCGCGTACGATTTGACCGTCAATTCGGCGCCGAAGCTCACGTCGAAGAAATCGCGCACGCCCAGGCTCTGCAGCCAGCCCTGGACACGCAGATACGATCCGGGAAAGTTGGACGCGATGGCCGGGGCCGATATGGCGATCATGCGCTCGCCCGAGCGGAGAGCGGCGAGAGCGCGCGGGAAGTCGTCCACGCCCCTGCGGGCGCCGTGAGTGCAGGCGGCGATGCACGAACCGCAGGCGATGCACAGGTCGGGATCGACCTCCACGTGATCGGCGGTACCGTCGTTGCAGTATTTGACGGGGCAGGCCGCGATGCAGGCGTGGCAATTGACGCATTTCCCCGGATCGACCTCGATCACCCGACTGAGCTTTCCCATCCTAATTCCTCTCGCCGGAGCGTTCCACTATGGCGTTGAGATCGCCCACCATCTTCCCCAAGAGGTCCGTGGTGACGCTGGTCTCTTCGATCGAGCCGGCGAATTCGTGGATGCCCTCCGCTATCTGGCGCAGGGTGACCAGGACCTGCTCGAAGGCGTCGATCTGCTGCTCGACGGCGGTTCTCACCGTGATCGCCGATTCGGACGAAGCCTCCGACGACTCGAGGATCGTCTCGAAGACCTTCTCGAGCTTGCCCGACATCAGCCGTGCGTTCTCGATCTTGAGAGTATCGGCCACCGACGAGCCGATCAAGGCGTCCGAGGCGTGCTGGATGTCCCCTATCTTCGCGCGTATCTCGTTCGTCGAAGCCACCGTGCCGTCGGCCAGACGGCGTATTTCCCCGGCGACTATCTCGAAGTTCTTGCCGGCCTCTCCCGCGGAGGAGGCCTCGAGGGCGGCGTTGAAGGCGATGATCTTGATCTGGCCGGCTATGCCGTTGATTATCTTCACGATCTCCCAGATGCCGGTGATCTGCTCGCCGAGATTCTTCATTCCTTCGATGGTGTCGGCGTAGGAGGAGGTCAGCTCCTGCATCTTCGCTATGTTTTCCTTGGTGATGGTGGAACCGTCGTACACGCCCTCTTTCATGCGTATCGCCTGCTCCTCGACCTGCTTGACCTGACGGCCGATGCCGTCGGACTGCTGATTGAGTCTTTCCATGGTGGAGACTATCTCGGCCGTGCTGGAGGCCGTCTGGCTGCTGAGCGCCGCATTCTGCTGGCCCGTGACGGAAAGCCGCTGCGAAGACTCGGCCAAGAGCCCGGAGGTCTCGCTGATCCGGCGGAGAATGCTGGCGAAGCCGTCGAGTATGATGTTGACGTAGGTCGCCGTCTGTCCCAGTTCGTTGAAATTGAGAATATGGATGCGCCGGTCGGAGCGGGTGGTCCCGGCCGCCATGTCGCGCAGCACGGAATGGATGGATTCGATCTGGACGGAATACTCCCGCTTGGAGATCACGATCAGGCCGACCGAAACCGCGCCGAACAGGACGCCCAGCACGATGAGCGGCCCGTAGAAGTCCCCGAAGCCGAGGTCCAGCGAGGCCCTCGAAAAGTAGTAGACGATGTAGCTGTAGTTGATCGTCATGAAGACCGCCGCCGCCGCGACGGCGATATGGTCGCGCCACCTGGAAAAGAGGTCGTTTTCGTTGCGATGCATCTCGGTCATGCCGAGCCGTCTCTTGGTCGGAATGAGGATGAGATTGAAAAGGATGGAGATATAGACGCCGGCAGGCAGGCCGGCGCCGATCTTCAATAGGAGTCCCAGTCCGAAGGGAATGCCGCTCTCGGCCTTCCAGCCTTCGAGCATGTAATACATCGTGGTGCCGATCGTCCAGGCCGCCAGCTGAAAGACGATGATGACCCAGGGCACGTTGATGGCGGCGCTGCGGGCCCTCTGGTGATCCCGTCCGTCGGCGAGGAAGCGCAGGAGGGGGCGCAGATACCACATGATCAGAGCGTACAGGCAGACGGACAGCGCGATATAGAGCGCCACCACGGTGGGCTTGAAGGCGAACAGGATGCGGCTCCCCAGATCGGCGCCCCGTTCGTCGAGCCGATTGTTGAAGACCGCGTTCATGAGCTCGCTGGAGAACAGGAAGAACGCCAGGACCCCGTAGACTATGATCGCCACCCGCTTGCGGATGCTTCGGATCAGATAGAGATTTTCTCGCTTCGATTCGGTGCCCATCGAATAGGCGCTCCTTCGCTTCCGCAGACTCGGCTGATGATCGTGAATCCCTTATCTTTCGGCGTGTTATAGGAAGCCATTGAGCGGAGGGGCAAGGAGAATCCGCGTGCTTGGGCGAATTTCGAGACTTCTCCGCCGGTCGGAGGCTCGAAACTGCGGCAGTTTATATCATTTTGGGCCCTTTTGATATCCCTCTGTCATGCACGCTTCGCGGTTGCGTAGCCCGGGCGACGTCTCAGGAGAAGCCCGACGAGCCCGGCCGCGAAGGGCAGGGAGACGAGGGGCCCGATGGCCGTCGTCAGGCCCCATAGATCGCCCACCCTGCCGAGCCCTCGTTCTCGAGCGACTGGAGGCTCCTGTACAGGCCTGCGCTGTCGGAGAGACGGTGGGGCATTTCGGCTTCCATGCGCGCCAGCAGGCCCGCTCCGTGGGAGGGGCCCTCGTTCAGGAAGAGCAGTATGCTGTTAATGACAGTAAAAAGCACCACTGATTTGCCCGCTTCGAAGAACTCTTCTGCATCGAAAAAAAATCAAAACCGATCGAGCGTTGAAATTGACTCGAAGATGAGACTTGACAGAACGATCGCGGCGCTATACTTTAAATTATGAAGTTACTTTGTATCACAAAGTTACTCCATGAATGAAAGCATCGCGGTCGCCCTTATGCCCGTGGAGGCTCGCTCCGCTCTCCGGACCGAGCGGCGCGCGGCGAACGTTGTCGTTCGCGTTTTCCATCGTGTACCGAGCGACGGGCCGGGATACCCGGCTGCAAGGAGTGAGACGATGACCGAGGACAAGGAAAAAGAGCTCGAAAAGCGCGTGGAGGACATCCGGGCGATCAGGCAGCTGCTCGCCGAAGGCGACGAGATACCGCTCGTTCATCCCTGGGCCTTCATGGTATGGGCCTTTCTCGTGGGGGCGGGATCGGTCGTCCATTATCTGCTTTTCCTGAGATCGGGCATCGAAGTCAGAACCGCCCTCGTTTGGATCTGGCTCCCGGTCCTCATCCTGGGAGCCCTGGCAGAGAGCATTTCCTGGGCCGTCAGACTGAACAAGCGGGCGCTTCCGCTTTTCAATCGCCGCCTCGGAGGCGCCATCCTCGCCTGCCTGGCTTCGATGATCGTGCTCACCGTCGCGATCATTCACCTGGCCCTGGTGGCTTTCACGCCCGGGATGGCGATCCTGCTCAGCACCGTGCCGCTCGTCTTCTACGCCCAGGTCTGTTATGCGTCGCTGTTCATCGAGACATTCGCCGGCATCGCCGGAGGACTTCTCCTGGAATTCGCGGGAGTCGAGGGTCCGGTGAGTCTCCTCGCGGCCGGTCTCGCCGTGGCCTTCCTGTACGCCGTCTCGGGGGTCCACGCGCAGCTCATAGAAAGGCGGCGGCGTGACTGATCCCTTCGCCCGATTCGACGGCATCTTCTTCGAGAAGTCCCGATTGGCCATCGTGGCGCTTCTCTACCGGGACGAATATGCGGCGTTCACCACTCTGCGGGAGCTGCTCGAAGCCACGGACGGGGCGGCCTACGCGCACCTCGAGCGGCTCATCGAGGGAGGCTATGTCGAAAAACGAAAGGAAGTGGCCGGCATGAAGGCTCAGACCGTATACCGCCTGACGAAGAGGGGGCGCAAGGAATTCGACGCCTACCTGTCGGCCGTGGAAGAGCTCCTGGTCGCGAGCTCGCGAAAGGGAGGAGGGCGATGAAACACCCGCTGCCGAGGCTTCTGCTCGCCGCAGCCCTAGCCGCGGCGTCCTGCGGGGCCGCGGTCCACGCCGAGCTTCCCGATGCGCAGGAAGCCATGAGAACAGCCGACGCGATCATGTATCCGGCGAGCTTCAGCATGAACGTGACGATCGCCACGGAACGGAGAGGCCGCGTCGAGTCGAGCATGGAGATGGATGTCGCGCACAGGGAGGGGATGGGGTCCTTCCTGGAGTTGCTCTCCCCGCCCCGCTCGAAGGGCACGCGGTTTCTCCAGACTCAGGGCGCCCTGTGGATGTACAGCCCGCAGTCCGGGTCGCGCGCGACCTTGCGCCTCTCGCCGCGCGAATCCTTCCAGGGGAGCGTCTTTTCCAACAACGACATGAGCGACACCACCTGGGCGAACGACTATGCGGCCGGCCTCCTGGGCTCCGCGAGCGTCGATAGTCCGGATTTCGGACATGTCGAGACCTGGCTGATCTCGGGCAAGGCGCTCCGCCGCGATGTTCCCTACGGCGAAATCCGACTCTATCTCAGGAAGGATGGACTCTTGCCCCTCCGCGTCGAGTACTACGCGAAGAGCGGTCTCCTCCTCAAAACGATGGAGCTCTCCGACTATGCGCTCTCCGCCGGCCGGCTCAGGCCGAGGCGCATGGTCATGACCGCCGCCGACGGCACGGGGGAGCGGAGCACGGTGCGCATCCGCGACCTCCGCGAAAGGACGGATCTCCCCGCCGCCATGTTCAACCAGGCATGGCTCGTGCGATGAGGGCCGCAGGGCTGCGGCGCCTGTGCTGCCTGGGCTTCGCGGCGGCCGCCGGTTCGTGGATCGCGCTCCACGCCGATTCCGGAAGCGGCATAGCCTTCGGCGCGGCCGGGACGGTCGCCACCTTCGCCGAGGCCGCGTACCCGGAAACTCCGGCAGGCGCTCAGGCGAATCCCGCGGTCGCGGCCGCGTGCCAGTCGGACCTCCGACTCTCGGCCCGGAGCCAGTCCCTGCTCTTCAGGCTCAGCCTCCTGGGTTCGGCCGAGGGGAGCTCTCCCTCCGCCATCGCCCCGCCCGACGGCTCGGACGCCCTGCTCATCGAGGTCCGCGAGGCCGAGACCACCCTGCTTCCCTCGCAGAGTCTGGCGCTGCGCGGCGGCATGCTCCTGCGGAACTTCGGCATCGGGACCTACGGTTCCCCGGCCAATCCCTTCGCCAGAGACGAAGAGCACGATCAGGGAGGCTTCTGGGGGCTGGACGCCGAGTGGACCCCCGGCCCCGCCTTCTCGGCCCTCGCGATCCTCTCGGCCGACCGCGCGGCCCGCTCGGGGTCCTTTTCGGGCCTTCAGGATTTCGACTCGGGGGCGCTGTTTCGGTATACTCCGGGGGCTCTCGATTCCGCCGCCGGCTTCTACGCCTCGGGCGCGGGCGGCGGAGAGCTGCGGCCGGTGGCCTATCTCTCCCTTTCCGCCCTGAACTTGCTCTCCTCGCTGGAGGCGGCAGTCTCCTTCCCGCTGAACCTTCCGCAGACCGGCCCGCAGGCCGAAGAGCCTGCGACCTCGGAGAGTGGCGTCTCGGAATCGCTGCGGTTCGAGCTGCGCAAGAGCGTGGAAATCGGACAAGTCTCGCTCGAGCTCGGCGCCGCCTATCGCGGCATCTACCCCGGCAGGAGCGAAGAGCAGATGGCGAGCCTCATCGCGGAGACCCGGGCTGCGGGGCTGCCCGTCGATCCCTTCGCCCCCTTCTACGGGCGTCACTACGCGGAGTTTTCCGCGTACGCCGAAGAGACGGACGCGTTCTCCCTCTCGAGCTCCGTGGACATAGCCCTTCCCTGGGGAAGCCTCAGCGCGGATTCCAGGGCGGAGCTGTACATCGGAGACGCGACTTTGTATGTCTGGGTGCAGAACGTCGCGGGAACTGCACAGGGGGAGTTCAACAACCTCGCTCCGGCCGAGCTCTTCCAGGCGCTGGACATCCGGATCGGAGTGAAATTTTCTTTCTAGCCGAGCCGCCGGCGAGCTTCGAGCCTGTCGTCACCCTGCCGGCAGCCGGCGGCCGAGGCGCGGCGACGGCGCAGCGGGGAACGTGAGGAGGTTTTCATGGCTCTCGTGGATATCGAGCATGTCGTCAAGGACTATTCTCTCGGACGCACCACGATTCGTGCGCTCAAGGACGTGAGTCTCTCCGTGGAGGCGGGGGAGTTCACGTCCATCGTGGGACCTTCCGGCTGCGGCAAGACCACCATGCTCAATCTGGTCGGGTGCATAGATCGGCCAAGCTCGGGGAGCATCCGCTTCGACGGGCTTCCGACCTCTTCGCTCGGCGACGACGCCGAGGCGGAGCTCAGGCTCGCCAAGATCGGATTCATCTTCCAGAGCTTCAATCTCGTGCCCGTGCTCACGATCGCCGAAAACATCGAGATCCCCATGATGCTCGCCCGCCGCCCCAAGCGGGAGCGCCGCAAGCGCGTCGAGGAGCTGATGGAACTCGTCGGGCTCACGAGCTACGCCTCGCACAGGCCCGACGAGCTTTCGGGCGGCCAGCGTCAGCGAGTGGCCATAGCGCGGGCCCTGGCCAACGAACCCCGGCTCGTCATCGCCGACGAGCCGACCGCCAATCTGGACGGAGCGACCGGGGAGGGCATCCTGGATGCCATGCGGGCTCTCAACGAAAAGCAGGGCGTCACCTTCCTCTTCTCGACCCACGATCCGCGCGTCATGCGATACGCGCGCCGCCTGGTGCGACTCCGCGACGGCGAGATCGAAGGGGAGGAGGTCGCCTGATGCTCCTCAAGATGGCCCTGCTCTCGGCGCTGAGACGGCCCAAGCGCGCGGCGCTGATCGTGCTGGCGGTCGCGCTCTCCGTGTTCGTCATGGAATTCGTGGCCGGCTGGGTCGCGGGCATGAGGGATCGCATGAACAGGAAGATTCTCCAGGAGAGCGCCCATGTCCTCATCGAGCGCAAGGCGCGCCTCGACGCGCTGGACCCTCTGCAGCCCCGCAATTACATGGAGGATGCGGACGCGATCGCGGCGCATTTTCGGGCGGACGATCGAGTGGCCCGTGTCGAGGAGGTTACGCCCTTCGGTGCCCTGGTCCTGGCCGGGGAGAAGAACCTTCCCCTCGAGATCTACGCCATGGAGGCGGGTACGGGATTCTTCGCCCAGGTGGGCCGCGGCCGACTGAGGGGAAGCTTCCCCTTCTCGGGCCCGGGCATCGCCGTCTCGAGCAAGGCGCTCGACCTGATCGGAGCACCCGAGGCCAAGACCCTCGTGGTTCTCGTCGAGGACGCGTACGGGGCGCCCTCGTACCGCGAGCTGCCGGTGGCCTGCGTCTTCCGGACGGACGACAGCGATTTCGACACCTCGACGGCCTTCGTCGATGCGGCCGACGCCGCGGCCCTGCTGGGCACGAAGGGGGCGGCCGAGCTCTGGCTCAGGCTCAAGAATCCCGACGACGCCGAGGCCCTGCGGGCTTCGGCGCTTCCCTTCCTCGCCGCCCACGACTATGTCGCGCGCACCTGGCGAGAGCATGCAGGGCAGCCTGCTGGTGCTCATCAGGTTCATGGACTTCTTCATGCTCGTCATCAACATCTTCGTCCTCGTCGTGGCCGCCACGGTCATCACGAACGCCATACTCATGAACGTCTTCGAGAAGCAGAGGGAATACGGCACCCTCCGCGCGATAGGCATGAAGCGCCGGGAGCAGGCCTTCCTCGTTCTCGCGGAGGGCGCGGCCCAGGGCATCGCAGGGGCGCTTCTCGGCGCCCTTCTCGCGCTGCCGGTCGTGCTGTTCCTGAAGCGGCACGGGCTGCCGATCGGCGCGGCGAGCCACGCGTTCGGCATGGGCGACGTCATATACTTCGGCACCGATCCCCTGGCCACGCTGCGGAACATCGGTTTCGGCACGCTCATCGCCCTGGCGGGCAGCCTGTACGCCGCGCTCGTCGGGACGCGATCCACCGTGGTCGACGCGCTCAGGCGCGGCTAGGAGAAATGGGATGACCTTATTCGGTCTGGCCGCGCGCAACGTGCTCAGGAACGGACGGCGCAGCATTCTCAACACCATCGCCATCGGGGTGGGCGTGGCCCTCGTCTTCATCTGCCTGGGCTGGGTGCAGGGCTACCGGACGTACATCTTCCGGACCATCATCCGCTATCAGACCGGAGCCGCCCAGATACTCCGCAAGGGCTACGAGGCCGATGCGGCGCGCTTTCCCCTGGACCTGACCCTGCCGGACTACCAGGCCCTGCGAAAGCGGCTCCTCGAGCGGCCCGGCATCACGGGAGCGAGCGGACGCGTCGATTTTCTCGCGAGAATCATCAGTCCCCGGGGCTCGATCCGCCTCCTCGGACAGGGCATCGACGCCCCGGCCGAGCGCGGCGTCACGACGCTGGCTCAAAAGATCACCCAGGGCACCTATCTGGACGGTGCGCCCGGTCTGCTGCTCGGCGCCGGCATCGCCAAGAAGCTGCAGGTCGAACCCGGCTCGGTCGTGTTCGTCTCCGCGACCGATCGCTACGGCGTCGAGAACCGCATCGCGCTCACGCTGCGCGGCGTCTTCTCCTTCGGCTACGGCGCCATGGACGACCGGCTCGCCTACATCGACCTCGCCTCCGCCTGGGACCTGCTGAGTCTGGACGACGAGGTCACGCGGATCGTTCTCGCGGGACCCGGGACGGAAGAGGTGAAGAGAGCCGCCGTGAGTTTCGTGAGGAGTCTCGGCGCCTCCTCCGACGGAGAAGCGACTTCCGGCGAAGCGACTTCGACGGCGCAGACCTACCCGCCCGCGGCGGCCTACGGCTGGGAGGAATTCGCCAAGGCCACGGTCTCGGGGGTGCGGACGGACACCGACAGTTTCTACGTCGTGGCGGTCATCCTCTTCGTCCTCATCATCGTGGGCATACTCAATTCTATGTCGATGGCAGTGCACGAGCGGTATCGGGAGCTGGCCACGCTCCGGGCCCTGGGCTTCCGGCGGCGCGATGCCGGGAGGCTCATACTCTACGAGGGAGCAGTGCTCGCCGGCCTGGGAATCGCGCTGGGTTTCGTCATCGCCGCCCCGGTAGCCTGGTGGCTCGGCGTCCGGGGAGTGGACATAGCCGCCTACATTCCCAAGGACTTTCCCATACCCTTCGGCGAGATCTACCACGCCGACTACAGGGTCTGGCATGCGCTCTTCGGCGCGGCTCTCGGCATACTTTCGAGCCTGGCGGGATCGATTCTGCCGGCGAGGCGGGCCGCCCGCCTGCCCATCGCAGAAACCATCGGGTCCGGTGTTTAGCGGCCGTCCACGAAGGCAGCCGGGGTGTATCCCCGTCCGAACGTATCGAATGGCGTACTAGGGCGGGTCCTGTCGGGGGATAACAGAGGACCTCGCCGACGCTCGGCCCTCTGTTATCCCCCGCCACCCGCCGCCCCACTGTGTCATTCGAAAGTGCAGCGGGAATGGATCCCGAGGACCTGCCCTCATGGCCAGTGGATTCCGCAGGAATATTACCTCTGTACCTGCGAGCCCGTTTCGAAAACCAGGCGAGGTTCAAGGGAGGGGCGAGAAACGGTGCTCATTCCGCCGATTGCGGGATGTGATGGATAAGATGGCCCTTGAGCCACGACCGGGCGTTCTGGCGCTGAGAGGTACCTTACAATGAGGGCAGCCTTCGGGATGAACCCTGTCGCAGCTTCCACCGGCATCGCAAGGCGGCGGGTGTCGGGGGCAAACGGAGGGCGACGACAATCTTCCAGTCGCCCTCCGTTTGCCCCTGACAGGACCCGCCCTGCGACGTCTTTGGAGACTTCGAGAGGGAACCTGACAGGATGGCCCTTATCGGACGGACTGTTTCAGGTCAGACTGATCGGATGCCCCGAGGCTGCGGACTCGTCGGCTGCGAGGGTGACGCGCAGGGTCTCGAGGCCGTCGGCGTAGGACGAAGGAAAGAGCCTTCGGTCGCCGCTCGCGGCGGCCCGGAGGAAGAGCCGATCCTCGATTTCGAAGATATCCTCGTCGGCGCCGACGGTTTCGGTTTCGCCGGAAGCCGTCTCGGCGCGGAGGGCCATGCCCCAGCCCGAGAGCGTGCAACGCGTCTTTCGCGAGCCGATGGTCATGCCGATACCGCCGTCTTCGTCCAGGCCTCTGCGGGGGAAGCAGCCGGTGGAGAATTGGGCGAGGGTGCCCGAGGCGAAGCGCGCGCTCACGACCATGGCGTCGTCGGCCGCGTAGCCCTCGAGGTCGTCGATGAAGCCCCTGGTGGAGAGGGCGGAGACCTCGACGATCTTTCCCGCGACGAAGCGCGCGATGTCCACGAGGTGGGTGCACTGCTCGACGAACTGTCCGCCCGAGAGGCTGCGGTCCCTCCACCAGGCCGGCGGCGGAACGGGGACGACCCACCTGCCCTCGATGAGGACGGCCCCGTTGTCGGGCGCGGCGAAGAGCTCCCTGGCGCGCAGCACCGAGCGCCTGCAGCGGTTCATGTAGGCGGCCGCGGCGAAGGTGCCCGCGGCCGCGAAGGCTTTCCGTGCCCGCTCGGCGGTCGCCAGATCGCGGGCGAGCGGCTTCTCGACGAGGACGGCCGGCACGCGGGCGGCACAGGTCAGCTCGAGCTCCCCGTGCAGATGCGGCGGAAGGAGGACGAAGACCGCGTCGAGCTTTTCGCGGGCGAGCATCTCGGCCCAGTCCGCGTACAGGGCCGGTCGCGCCTCGGTCGCGCCCGTACCCTTGGCGGTCTCGGCGCGCGCGGCCTTTCCGGCCAGCTCGACCGCCCGCGCGGAGTTCCTGCCCGCGATGGCCGCGATGCGCGCATCGGCAATCCTGCCGAGCGCTTCCACATGCCTCTCGGCCACCCAGCCCGTGCCGACTATACCCACTCGCTGCTTCATGTTCCCTCCGCTCAGCTCGAGCCCGCTTGGGCCCTGAGCGCCTCGACGAGCAGACGCTGGTAGTCCGGAATGTCCTCGACCACCCGCCCCCAGACCAGGTTGCCGTCCCGGAACGCGCTTTGGTCGACCCAGAGGCCCCCGGCGTTTTCCAAGTCATCCTTGATGCCCAGCGATCCCGTGCATTTCCTGCCTTTTATGATCCTTGCGCTCGCGGCCAAGAGGCCCGCGTGGCAGATGAAACCGATGGTCCTCTTTCGGCCGTCCAGCTCGCGGATGAGCCGCAGCATGTCGGGATCGCGGCGCATCTTGTCCGGGGCGAAGCCGCCGGGGACGTGGAGGGCGAAAAGCTCGTCCGCGAGCAGGTCCTTCGCGGCTACCTCGGCCTTCGCCGTCAGCCCGCCGCTCTTGGAGCCGTAGACGGCGCCCGCCTCGCTCCCGATGATCAGCACGGTCGCGCCCTCTTCCCTGACGCGCATGTAGACCGACCAGAACTCCAGGTCCTCGAAAAGAGGGCCGATCAGCATTCCGACTTTCTTCCCGATCAGTGGCATTGTTCCCTCCCATTTCTCGAGTTCAAAGCATCCACACGGGCACCAGCGAGTTCCGCCTGTCGATGGGCATGAGCTCGGAGGCGAAACGGATCACCGTGCCCGGTCCCGTCGGCTTCGCCGCCTTTCCCAGGAAGCGGAAGGATCCGATGGCGTCCTTTCCCGGGTTGGCGCTTTTCTTGATCTCTACGGGATAAAGGATGCCGTCGATTTCCAGCACGAGATCGATCTCGTGCTGGTCCTTATCGCGATAGTAGAACACAGGTGGATTCTTGCCGGCATTGCACCAACCCTTTAATATGAGGTGGATATACACGGCTTCGCCTCTGAAGTCATGGCCCGACCGGAATAAAATTGGACTTTAGTATAGTCGGGACGGCGGACGGTGTACACTGTTCTTCAGCGCCGCGTCTACCTTCGGCGGCTCCGGGTTAGAGGTCAGAGCGGGCGGGGCCCTACAGGTCCCGCGCGAGGGGCGCGAGTTTGTCCCTCGAAAGGATGCGGATCCTGCCGCGTCCGGTCTCGAGCATCCCGTCATTTCGGAAACGCCTGACGACTCGGCTCAGCTGGCGGTAGCTCGTTCCGAGAATGTCGGCCAGCTCGCCGAGGTTTTCGGTGTCGAGAGCCGCTCCGTCCTCATTCGCCACGGTGAGGAGATAGCTTGCGAGACGGTTTTCTACCGGGTAGCGCAGGTTGACGGCGGTCAAGGAATTGAAACCGGCCAGCTTGACGCCGAGCCGGCCGCAGAGGTAGGCGAGGAGGCGGCTGTTTCTGTCGACGGCCTGCTTGACGGTTTTCGCATCCAGGCCGAGACAGACGGTTTCGGCCATGGCCACGACATCCAGCAAGTAGTGATCGAACGCGAAGAGCTCCACGTCGCCGAGGATGTCGAAAGGGCTGTAGAAGCGCACGAGGAGGGACGAGCCGTTCTCCATCTGGTTGTAGACCTTGGCCCTGCCCTCGACGAAGAAAAGAAGGCGGCGCAGGGGCTCGGCCTTGCGGAAGATATGCTCGCCCGGGGCATATCGCAGCGCACACAGGGAGTCGAGAAGATCTTCGGAGAGAATCTTGTCCAGAGCGAAGCGTTCGACATAGGAGGCGATGGGGTCCACGAGACCCTCCCGGAGGCACAAGGAGTCGGTGAAAGCCGCCCGTCTCGGACATATGTCCTAGTGCGCCCTTCAGCATAGCGGAATACTCGAGGCAGGGGAAGGAAGCACCGGATGTATGCGCTCCTCGCGAGCCTCATAGGCGGCCTCATCACCGTCATGAATGGGATCAACAGTCTCTTTTCGGCCAGGGTGGGCAATCTGGCGGCGGTCCTGTGCATCCACATCGTCGGACTCTCCAGCGTAACGCTCGTCCTTCTTTTCAGGCGAGAGGGAAGAAGAGAGGGAACGGCCGGACGCCTTCCCTTCTACCTGTACGGGGGCGGCGTCGTGGGTGTAGGAACCGTCTTTGCCTGCAATCTCACCTTCTCGACCATCGGAGCCTCGCTCTCCGTCGCGCTGGCTCTCCTGGGCCAAATGCTGGGTTCGATAGCCGTCGACGCGACGGGCTTTCTCGGAAGGCAACGTCATCCTCTTTCGCTCCGCAGCCTGCCCGGCATCGCCCTCGCCCTGGCCGGAGTGGGAATCATGGCGGGAAAGTATCGAGCCGAGCTGTCCCCCGCGGTGATCGCCTTCGTCACCGGCATCTCGACCCTGCTTTCCTTCATTCTCAATTCCCAGCTCTCCGTCTCGATAGGTGTCTTCAAGGGAGCCAGGGTAAATTACCTCGCGGGGCTCTGCACCACTCTCCTCGTGGTCGCGGTCATGCGCCCGTCTTTGCCCTCTGCGGCAGCGGCGCTGGAAGGGACGCCGCCTCTGCTATTTCTGGGCGGCGGTCTTCTCGGGACCGTCATGTTAGCGGCCAGCAACTTCGTCTTCCCGAGGGTTCTGGCCGTGCACGCCACGCTCCTCATGTTCACAGGGCAGGCTCTCGCGGGCGTTGCCGTGGACTCGGTCCTTCAGGGGCACTTCGAGCTGCGCAATCTCGCCGGCACTCTCGTCCTGCTCACAGGACTCGCCGTCAACGCTTTTCTCGGAAGGGGGAGGCGTCCGGCCTGGCCGCTGGATCCGACATGGGGAAGACGAAAGCGAGGCGGACACGGAGCATGGCTCCGCGCGCAGCCCGTTCCCTCAGTCCGCGAGGCGGTGGAAGATCTCCTCGAATCTCGTTCTCGAGCCCTTGAAGGCGGAGAGGACATCCGGATCGAAGTGCTGAGGCTTGGTCCGTCCGTCGCCCTCGGTCAGTATCGAGCACGCGGTGTCATGATCGAAGGGAGGCTTGTAGACCCGCTTGTTGCGGAGGGCGTCGTACTGGTCCGCCAGGGTCACGATGCGGCCTTCGATCGGTATCTGCCCCTCCTTGAGCCCCCAGGGGTAGCCCGAGCCGTCCCACCTTTCGTGGTGCGTCAGGGCGATGTTCTTGGCCAGAGCCAGCCGCGGATGGTCGCCGAGAATCCGGGCCCCGTGCGCGGGATGCTCCCTCATGATCACGGTCTCCTCGGGAGTCAGGGGAGCGGGCTTTTTCAGGATGGTCGGGGGCGTATGGATCTTGCCCACGTCGTGCATGGGTGCCTGTACGCGGATCGTCTCGACGAAAGGTTTCGACAACCCGAGCATTTCCGCGATGACGGCCGCGTACTCGCCCACGCGCTGGATGTGATTGCCCGTATCCTCGTCGTTGACCTCGGAGGCTCGCGAGAGGGCGTTGATCGTGTAGACGAAGGCATCTTCCGTCTGCCGCAGCTGCCGGGAAAGAGACTTGAGGAACATGATGAGGAGCACGAGATTGTCTATGACCGCCGCGTTGTGCGCGGTGGCCTCCTCGGGATAGCCCACGGCCATTACGGTCAGGTCCTCGTCGTGGAAATACACGAGATTGTCCGCGTCGATCCCGATCTTCGTCAGGATGTCCCGGAACACCTTCCAGGCGGGCTCGTTCAGCTCGGCGGAATTGAGGAACCCGATCGGAGACTTGTCCTTCGGGAAGAAACCGTGCAGGAGCGAGCTCGAAATTTTGGTGCCGATGACCCTCTTCTCCAGTCTGCGGTACACGAGGTTGCTCGTGGCCTCGCGCTCCCGCAGCGAGATCACGATCTCGCTCGGCGCCTGGATGGAGGCGCTCTCGGGAACGAGGAGGCGCGTCGTCAGCTTCTCGATGTGGCCGGCGAAATCGAAGGCCATCGGATCGTAGTCCCGGATCAGCAACTTGCTGAAGGTCGTGAGCTCCTGGATGCTCTGATACGCGCTTTCGACCTGCCGGTCGAGTTTCCTCACCTTGAGGAGCATCTCGATCCGTGCGGCGACTTCCGGCGGATTGATGGGTTTCGATAGGAAATCCTCGGCGCCCGCGCCGATCCCCCTGATGCGATCCTCCTTGGAGTTGAGCGCGGTGATGAGAATCACCGGAATCTTCCTGTATCGTTGGTCCGACTTCAGCGTTCTGCATACCTCGTACCCGCTGATGGTCGGGAGCATCACGTCGAGCAGGACCAGATCGATCTCCAGAGCGGCCACTTTCTCGAGGGCTTGATTGCCGTCCGCGGCGCCCGTGACCTCGTAGCCGAGAGGGGCCAATATCGCATCGATGAGGGCGACGTTCTGGGCTTCGTCGTCGACGCAGAGAATGCGAGCCTTTGCCATCATCCTGCCTCCTTATGTTATTCGCCGAGCCTCCGCTTCACGAGTTCCCGGAAGAATCTCGTGTCGATCGGTTTCGAGATATATTCGTCGGCCCCCGCCTCGAGGACCCTCTCCCGGTCGCCCACCATGGCGAAGGACGTGACGGCGACGATGGGTATCCGGGCCGTCGCGGGATTTCCGCGAAGAACCCTGATCGCATCGTAGCCGTTCATGACGGGCATCTGAATGTCCATGATGATGAGATCCGGCGGATCGGAGGTCGCGAACTCGATGCCCTCGCGGCCGTCGGCCGCTTCGATCACTTCGTGGCCGTCGATGGCCAGGAGATCGTGCATCAGCACCCTGTTCACGGGATTGTCCTCGCAGACCAGAACCTTTTTGGCCATGAAAAATCTCCATTTGAAAATGCGATGCAGTCACCGATATGCCCTCAACCCACCGCCGCTTCGATCGAAGCGTCCCGTGCCCCGGCTCCGGGAGGCTCGAGGGGAATGGCGATCGAGAATACGCTGCCCTTGCCCGCTACGCTTTTCACCGAGATCGTTCCCCCGAGCATCTCGATGAGTTTCTTCGAAAGGGCCAGCCCGAGCCCCGTCCCCTCGTAGCGCTTCTGGAGCGGAGAATCGAGCTGGGAAAACTCCTTGAACAGACGGCCCATGTCCTTTTCCTCGATTCCGATCCCCGTATCGGATACCGATATCTCGATGAAGCCTTCCACCCCGTCCGACCTGTGCGCATCGACTCGCACCTGCCCGCCGTCGGGGGTGAACTTGACGGCATTCGACAGGAGGTTGAATACGACCTGCTTTAATTTGTGCTCGTCCGAGACGATCACGATATCCGCTTCGGGCGCCACCCTGCACGCGAGCGCTATGGCCTGCTTCATCGCCCTCTCCCGAAGCATGACCAGAGAGAGGTCGAGGAGAGCGCGAAGGGAGAAGCAAGAGAGAATCACTTCGGTCTTGCCGGACTCGACCTTCGACAAATCCAGGATATCGTTGATGAGCTCCAGCAGATGGCGGCCGCTGGCGTTGATGTAGCCCAGGTACTCGCGCTGCTTCCCGTTCAGTCCGCCGTAGAGCGAATCCTGCAATACCTCGGTGAAGCCGATGATCGAGTTGAGGGGAGTGCGGAGCTCGTGGGACATGTTGGCCAGAAAGTCCGATTTGGTCCGGTTCGCGATTTCGGCCGCTTCCCGGGCGAGCCGCTCCTCCTCTGTCCGCTTGCGTCCGGAGATGTCGGCGGAGAGGATGAACACGCCTTCGGGCGCCGGTTGGATGCTCAGCTCGAACCATCCCGAGCCGCCGTCGGGATTCACGAACTCGTTCTGGAAGTGGCTCGCCCGGCCCTCTTCCATGCACGCGCGGATGGCCGAAAAGAGCTCCGTATTTTCGATCCCCGGGTAGGCTTCCATCATCGTGCGGCCGAGCAGTTCCGCCTTGGGTCTCCGTCCCTGCGCCGCGGCCGCATCGTTGATGAAATGGTACCTGTAGCCGCGGTCGACGATCTGGCAGCCCTCGAGCATGTTCTCGAGCCGGCCGCGGAAAAGTTCCTCGCTCCGCCCGAGCGCGACCTGTGCGTGCTCCTTTTCGGCGATCTCCTCCTTGAGCCGCGCGACGGCCGATTGCTGGGTCGCGGCGAAGGCGTTGAAGGAACGGTAGAGAACCTGCAATTCGTCTTTCACCGCGCTTTCGTCCACCCGTTCCGAGAGGTCGCCGAGCCTCATCGTATCGGCCGCCCTCGCCAGTCTCACGATGGGCGAGACGATTCTTCTGGAAACGAACCACGTGATGGCCGTGAGCCAGATCGCGACGACCGCGAGTCCGCTCAAGGCGATCCTTTCGCCGACCGTGTCGAGGTCGGCCAGGGCCACCCTCTCCGGAATCTGGTAGATCAGGAGCCAGTAGCGGTCGGCGACGCTCGGGTCGAAGAATATTCTCCGGAAGCCCACGATCCTTCCGTCTCGGGCGTCGTACAGCACGCCGGAGGCTTTCGACTCGACGTCTGCGGCTATCCTCGGGAGGAGTCGCCCGAGAGTGGCGGTTTCGCCGAACTCGAAACCGAACTCTTTGGACCTGTCGGGGTGGACGAGAAAGTAGCCGTCCTGATTGACAAGGTACTTCGTCAGGCCGCCGGCGTCCCGTCTGAGCGTCCCGAACATGTACCCGGCGAAGACGTTGATGATGATGATGCCCCGCGGACGCCCCTGAGCGTCTGACACCGGCGTGGCCAGCCTGAACACCGGTATGTGCGGTACGATGATGGCGGCGGCATCCCTCAAGAGCGTGATATCGGAGTAGGTGATCTTGCCGTAGCCCGATCCGATAGCTGTCGGGAAATAAGGTTCATCACGAACATTCCGAAGCTCGCCATGGGGTACGACCCTGACGACATCGCCGCTGCGATCCACGCGTACGATCTCATTGCCCTTTTCATCGATATAGCGCATCCGTACATACCGGGGGCGATTTTGGACATAGGCCTCGAAGATCTGCTCCATTCTGGCGATCCAGTACTCCTCCCTATCCCCGAGGAGAGGATCTATCCCCCCATTGTCCCTCGCCCTGATTATGCCCTGGACGGGAGGAGTATCGCGGACGACCATGAGATCCGCCTTCGAGTCCTGGGCGATGCGGAGGATCTCGCTGCCGTCCAGCCTGAGCTGGCCGTCGATCGTCTTCAGCACCTCGCGGATGGCGAGCTCTCTGCTTTCGAAATAGGCCGCGAGCCCCAGGATGAGCAGGGACGATACCAGAAGAACGCCGACGCCGAGAGCAGTCTTCGTGCGGATTCCCCACCATGCCCGAGTCATGGCTTTTTTCAATACCGGCCTCTTTTTGATCCCGACTCAGCCGACGGCACGCACAGCGCCTCGCCTATTACGGTTAGTACCAGTATATGCAGAAACCAAGAGTTTACAAGTAAAGGTTAGGCGAAATTAACTTCGCGATCCCGGCCCGGCATCCCGGCGCGTCGCGAGAAAGGCGCGGACGGTCTCCACGACGAGGGCATGGTCCTCCTCCTGGGGCAGGCCCGATACCGTGATGGTGCCCACCGGCCCCGTGCCCTTCAGAATGAGGGGGAAGGCTCCGCCGTGCGCCGAGAATTCCATGGAGCTCAGGTAGTGTTTTTCTTCCATGCTGCTGTTCTCTTTCGCGAGTGCCTTGCCCACGGCGAGCGAGCTACGCCCGAAGCGAGCGACCACGCGATTCTTGCGGATCACCCACTGGTCGTTGTCGGCGCTGGTGCCGGCGAAGGCATAGTGGAAGAGCTGCTGCCCGCCGCGGCAGATGTCGATCGTCACGGCCAGTCCGCGCTCGCGCGCCTTGTCGACGAGGGCCAGGCCCAGGGCCAGGGCGTCGTCGTTGGAAAAGCGCTCGAACTGAAGCTCGCGTTCCTGCGCTTCTATGTTCGCGAGCAGCTCGTCGTATCCGGTAGTCGTCATGTTGCCTCCTCATCGGCAGCCTAGAATGTTTTCCCTCATGCGTCTATGATGGCCCATCCTTCCTTCTTCGGAAATCCGGGACAGGCGCAATGACAATCAAGGACTCGGCCAACCAGGGCATCAGAAATATCGCCATCATCGCCCACGTCGACCACGGCAAGACTACCCTCGTCGACGCGATGTTCCGTCAGAGCGGCGTCTTCCGGGAGGGGCAGGAGACCAGGGAACGCCTGATGGACAGCATGGATCTGGAGCGGGAGCGCGGCATCACGATCGCCGCCAAGAACTGCTCGATCATCTGGAAGGGCGTCAAGATCAACATTCTCGACACGCCCGGGCACGCGGACTTCGGCGGCGAAGTGGAGCGCGCCCTCTCGATGGTCGACGGGGCCATCCTCCTCGTGGACGCGTCGGAGGGGCCGCTGCCCCAGACGAGGTTCGTCCTCAACAAGGCCCTCGAGGGCGGCCTGTCCATCGTCGTCGTCGTCAACAAGATAGACCGGCCCGACGCGCGGCCGGACGAGGTCCTGAGCGAGATCATCGACCTCTTCATCGACCTCGGGGCCACCGAGGAGCAGCTCGACTTTCCCGTGATCTACGCGATAGGCCGGGCTGGCATCGCGCAGGCGAGCGTGGGGGAGGAGGGCTCGAACCTCCACCTCCTCTTCGACACGATCGTGTCGCACATCGCGCCGCCCGCCTATTCCTCGGCCGAGCCCTTCCAGATGCTCGTCTCGGACCTCTCCTACTCCGACTATTTCGGACGCCAGGCCATAGGCAAGGTCATGAACGGTTCGGTCCGATCCAAGGACAACCTCGTCTGCATAGGCGAGGACGGCGGGAAGAAGCCGCTCAACGTGTCCAAGCTCCAGGCCTACGTCGGCCCCAGGCTCGTCGAGAGCGCGGGAGCCGAGCCGGGCGACATCGTCGTCCTCTCGGGGATAGACGATGTCCACATCGGCGACACGATCTGCACGAGCGAGAGCCCCAAGGCCCTGAAACGGATCATCGTCGACGAGCCGACCATCTCGATGCGCTTCACCGTCAACACCTCCCCCATGTCGGGTCGGGAGGGCACCCAGGTCACCACGAGCAAGCTGCTCGAACGCCTCAGGAAAGAGACGCTCAAGAACGTGTCCATCCAGGTGGAGGAGTCGGGGACGGCCGGACAGTATCGGGTCAAGGGTCGGGGCGAGTTCCAGCTCGTCATCCTCATCGAGATGCTGAGGCGGGAGGGTTTCGAGCTCTGCGTCGGCCGGCCCGAAGTGATCTACCGGCACGAGGGAGGCAGGAGACTCGAGCCCATAGAGCACCTCTTCGTGGACTGCAGCGAAGCCTTCGCGGGGATCGTCACCGAGCGGCTCTCGGGAAGGAAGGGAAGGATGCTCGCCTACCTGGCGCACTCGGGCGGGCGCGTCAGGCTCGAGTTTTCCGTGCCCTCGCGGGCCCTCATCGGTTACCGCGATCTCTTCCTCACCGACACCAAGGGCACGGGCATGCTCAACTCCTACCTCTCGGGCTACGAGGAGTACCGCGGCGACTTCATCGACCGCTTCACGGGCTCCCTCGTATCCGACCGCAGCGGGACGGCGGTGACCTACGCACTCTACCACATGGAGCCGCGCGGGCGGCTCTTCGTGGTGCCGGGCGAGAGCGTCTACGAGGGCATGGTCGTCGGCGAGCACAACCTCGACACGGACCTCAACGTCAATCCCGCCAAGCCCAAGAAGCTGTCGAACATGCGCTCGGTGCTCAAGGACGAGGCCCTGACCTTGACGCCGATCCAGGCCATGACCCTGGAGAAGGCCATACAGTTCATCCGCGACGACGAGATGGTCGAGGTGACCCCGGTTTCCATCAGGATCAGGAAGACCATACTCGCCGCGCAGGACCGCAAGGCCGCGCATCGGGACGCCTCCTCCTAGAGCGCCATGCGGTAGATGGCCTCGGCCTCTTTTCTGCCCACCTTGATGAAGTTGCCGACCTTCGTCGTCCCCTTGGTCGTCAGCTTGTCCGCCATCTCGGGTATGCGCTCGGGCCCTATGCCCAGGCCCGAGAGCCTGACCTTGAGGCCGAGATACTGCCAGAATCCCTCGAGGCGCTCGATGCCGGTGAGGGCGGCCCGCTCGGGATCCATGAAGGCGTCGTCCACGCCCCAGACGCGCGAGGCGATCTGGGCGAAGCGCGCGACGTCGTGCTTGTAGACGTACTTCATCCAGGCCGGGAACACGACCGCGAGCCCTGCGCCGTGCGCGATGTCGTAGGCGGCCGAAAGCTCGTGCTCTATGTCGTGCGAGCCCCAGTCGCCCACGCGACCCGTATTCAGGAGGTTGTTGTGGGCGATCGTGCCCGACCACATGATCTCGGCCCAGGCGTCGTAATCGTCGCTCTTGGCGAGGACCCGGGGCGCCGCGTCGATGACCGTGCGCAGGGTGGCCTCGATGAGGCGGTCGGTGAGCTCGACGGGCCGGGAGTTGGTGAAGTAACGCTCGAAGAGGTGGGACATGATGTCGGCCACGCCGTTCGCGACCTGGGCCTTGGGAAGGCTGAAGGCCAGCTCTGGGTTGAGCGCCGAAAAGCGCGGGTAGATGAGCTCGGAGTTGACGGCCCTCTTCAAGAGGCCTTCTTCCTTCGTGATGACGCAGCCCGTGCTCGCCTCGCTGCCGGCTGCGGGGATGGTGAGCACGGTCCCCACGGGCAGGGCCTCTTTGGGCTCGGCCTTCCCGGTGAAGAAGTCCCAGACCTCGCCCGCATAGGGCACGCCCATCGCGATGGCCTTGGCCGAGTCGATGGTGCTGCCGCCGCCCAGGGCCAGGACGAGAGCCACTTTCTCCCTGCGGCAGAGCGCGATGCCCTCGTGCACGAGACCCAGGCGCGGATTGGGGGCCACGCCGCCCAGCTCGACGAAAGACAGCCCGGCGGCCTCGAGCGAGGCCGTGACCCTGTCGAAGAGCCCCGACTTCTTGACGCTCCCTCCGCCGTAGAGCACGAGAACCTTGGATGCAAAAGCCTTCGCCTCGACTCCGACCTTGGTCTCGGCGCCCCGGCCGAAGATGATTTTGGTCGTGTTTCGGAAAACGAAATCGTCCATGCGGAAATCCTCCTTGTTCGGCCATCGCGCCGAGGGTACAGTATACCCCGAACAAGGGGGCTCATGCAGCATGCTGCGCGAGGCGATCTATCGTGACATCCTCCTGGTCGACGCGTTCTTCCTTCTCGTCGCGATCCTCAACGTCGCCTACCTCCGCCTCTTCACCAAGGCGCCCCGGGGCGGCAAGGGGCCTTTCATATCGGTGGTCGTCCCGGCGCGGAACGAAGAGGCGAATATCGAAGCCTGCGTGGCCTCGCTTCTGGGCCAGGACTATCGGGACTACGAAGTGGTCGTCGTCGACGATCAGTCGGAGGACGGCACCGCCGCCCTCGTCGAGCGCCTGGCCCTGTCCGATCCGAGAGTCCGACTCGTGAAGTCCGGTCCCCTGCCCCTTGACTGGGCCGGGAAGCAGCATGCGATGGCGGCGGGACTGCGGGCCGCGCGGGGCGAGCTGGTCCTCTTCACCGACGCGGACACCGTCCATACTCCGCGGAGCCTTTCGTGGACCGCCGCGAACATGGAGTACCACCGGGCCGACTTCCTTTCCGGCTACCTGAGACAGGACATCCGCAGTCCGGGCGAGGCGCTGATCGTGCCCACGATGTTCGCGATGCAGCTGCTCAGCCCCTTTCCCCTCTTTCCCCTGCGCAACAACTCCGGATTAACCTTCGGGATCGGCCAGTACATGGCGGTGCGGCGCGGCGTCTTCGAAGCCTCCGGCGGCTTCGAGGGCTTCAGGAAATCCATCGTCGACGACATGTCGATGGCCCGGCAGATGAAGGCTTCGGGGGCGCGCACGGTCTTTCTCGATGCGAGGTGCGCGGCATCGGTGCGGCTCTACACGGGCTTCAGCGACGCCTTCAGGGGGGTCATGCGGAGCATCTTTTCCGCGGTCGGAGGCACCCTGGCGGGAGCCGTCCTCGTCGACCTCGCCATTCTGCTCCTGATCGTCGGACCGCCGGTCGGCGTCGCGCTGGCGGCGATCCTGGGGCTTCCGATCCCGGGCGATCTCGTCCTGGCCTCCCTCGTCTTCTTCTGCGCCTGGGCCATCGTCCTCGCGGACAGAGGGGCCCCTCTCGCCGCGGCCCTCGTCTATCCCATCGTCTTCTTCGTTCTCGTTCTCATCCTGACGGGCTCGGCCCTCGCGACCGGACCGGGCGCGGGTCTGAAGTGGAAAGGGCGGACGATACGCGTGCCCCCGCCGCCCAAACCGCCCCTCGCCGCCCGAATCGCGGCGAGAGCCGTCTACTGGACCGTCTTCGCGTGCGTCGCGCTGGTCTCGAGATTCGTCTTCAGGACCGAGCTGCGCGGAAAGGAAAGGCTCAGGGGAGTCGGCGGCGCCTGCTATTACATCTCCAACCACAGTTATTTCCTCGATCCCGCCGCCGTCGCCTTCGCCGTCTTCCCCCGGCGGGTCAGATTCACGGTGCTCCCGGCCACGTTCAGGCCCCCGGCCTACGGCGCGTTTCTCCGCGCCCTGGGGGCGATGCCGATCTCGCCCGGCATGGGGCGCAGGGCCATGATGGAAGAGCTCGGCGCGGCCTTCGCCGAAGCGCGCGCCGTCCACGTCTTTCCCGAGGGCGAGCTCGTCGCCGGCAACCGCCGGCTTCCGCCCTTCAAGCGCGGCGCATTCTACTTCGCGGATCGCACGGACCTTCCCATCGTCCCCATCGTCCTCGTATGGCGGCGGCCCGCCTTCGGGGGCTTCCTCTCGTTCTTCGCCATGCGCCTGCGGGTGGAAATCCTCGAGCCTCTCCGCCCCGCGGACTTTCGGGACGGCCGCGAATCGCGCCCCTCCCGCGCGACGAGCCTTCGCCTGGCGCAGGCCGCGCGCTCGCGGATGCAGGCGGCGATCGACAGGACCCGCTCTGCGACGTCATCGGAAGCTTCAAGAGGGAAACGGAACAGGATGGGCCTTATTGGACGGCCTCCCGCTAGAGATCGCCCCTGACGTCGAACACGAGCATCAATCGCTGGTCGGTGGAGGAGTTCGGGTTCGAACTGGCGAAATCGTTCACGACGGCGGGCGAATACAGGTAGCGGAGCTGGATTCCCCAGGAGTCGCCCGAATTGTCGTCGCAGAAGTGCAGTCCCGCCGCCGCGAACATGCCCCAGCCGAAGGTCCAGCGGGAGATGTAGTCCGCGGCGTCGATGCCCGTCTCCTTTTCGCCCTGTCTGAGGGCGCCGGAAGCGAAGCTGAGCCGGACCGATCTGCCCGGGCTCGAGGGGAAGGACCAGGAGAGGCGCGGTCCGAGCAGCACGGCGAAGTACAGGCCTCCCCAGGGGCTATAGGTGCCGAGGTTGCCGTTGCCGTCCGCCGCGACGACGGGGAGCTTCGCGGAATCCGCCATTCCCGTCAGACCGCAGATGGCCGTGCTCTCGAGGGCGAAACCGGGCTGGACGTCGTAGGCGCCGGAGAGCTCCGCCTCGGCGCCGTCGGTCCACACCGAGGCGATGCCGCCCATCGCGTGCATGTACCCCGCGCCGACGGAGCCCTCGAAACCCGGCCCGAGCCTCCGATCGCCGGACTGCGCCATGACGAGGGACTTCGGCGCCAGAAACAGCAGGAATGCGCACGCGACGGGCAGTGCGGCTTCGATCATGGTCACCCTTTCCATGCTATCCATTCCGGACCCGCCGTCAAGGCCCGTCGCGGCGGCCTTGACGGCGGGTCCACAGCCGGCCGGCGGGACGACATTGACCTCTCCGCGCTTCCCCGATTATGCTCCTTCCCGGAGCTTCGGAACGACACGATGTACACGATAGACAGAGCGACTCGCCGGCTTTCCCTCGTCTTTACCCTCGCCTTGGCCTTCGGCGCCGTGCTAGGGACCGTCGGGCAGGATAGCCCGGGGCAGGATAGCCCGGCGCAGGATAGCCCGGCGCAGGATAGCGCGGCACAGCAGAACCCGGCGCAAGGCAGAGGGGCGCGGCAGAACCCGACAGGGGACGGGCAGGACGGCGCGGCCTCGCTTCGCGGTCGGATACGCACGCTCAGCTACGAAGCGAGGCTCGTGGCGCTCGCCGACGGCAGTTCGTGGATCAGGAACGGCACCGAGATACGGACCGTCTTCGCCGGCCGGCTCGAGGACCTCGTGGCCCTCCTCTGCGACTACGAAGGCTCGCCCAAGGTCTTTCCCCGGATCGAGTCGGTGCGGGTGCGCTCCTCTGAGGGCGGGGTCGCCGTGACCGAGCAGCGCAGCATAGTGAGAATTCTCGGCTTCGAGTACGTCTCGAACCTCGTCTTCCGCAACGAGCTCAAGCGGGCCTCGCCGACCGCGGCCAGCCTCACCTTCACCATGATCGACGGCGACGGATCCTGCCGCAGCGTCGAGGGCGGCTGGGATCTGGAATCGCTCGAGTCGGGCGGCCCGCAGGCGGTCCTCGTCACCTACCGCTGCGACATGCTCGTCCGCCCCCGCTATCCGTTGCAGCTCCAGATCATGCAGCTCTTCGGAAAGGCCGACTACGAGCACATGGTGTCGGAGCTCGGAAGCGCCTTCGCCGCCCGCAACGCCTCGGGAACCCCGGGCGCCCGCGTCTCAGCCTGCGGAGCAGTCTCGGAGCGCTGAGCGGTCTCAGCCCGCAATGCGGTCTCAGCCCGCAATGCGGTCTCAGCCTGCGAAGCGGGCTCAGCCCCTCAATTGCGGTAGCTGTCGCTGACCTTGAGCAGGACGATGAATCCCAGGCGCTGGCTTCCGGGCATCAGGCGATTGTTCATGACCTCGCTGTTGTCCGGCCCGAAGACCATGGGCATCCCGATCTGGATGGTGGTGAGGGCGGCCACGTTGAGCTGGATGAAGGGCGCGACCAGGCATGAGCCGTCCGACCAGTTCTCCTGCCAGAGCAGGTTGAGCCCCACGTTCGAATCGCCGAGTTGGTCGAACTTCAGCGTCACGGCCGAGTTGTGCCCCCCCGGACCGGTCTCGTCGTCGAGCCAGGAAGTGTAGGTGGAGCCGTCGCGCTCGCCGTTGTAGGAGTACTCGGCGTAGAACTTTATGCCCTCGTCGGACCAGGTGCGCCCGAGCCCCAGGACCGCCGAGGGATAGATGCGCTGGAGAGCTCCGCCCACGTAGAGGCCGCCCCCCGGGGGGACGTCCAGGCCTACGGAATTATAGAAGAGATGGACCGGGAAGGCGACCACCGCCTCGGCGGAGAGGTCGAATCCCAAGAGGCTGGTCTTGGCGGTCAGGAGCCCGCGCGGGTGGAGCAGGTATTGCTCGAAGCCCGCCAAGGTCCAGGCGACGGGACCGGTCACGAGGTCGTAGGCCAGGCCGAATCCCATGTAGCGGGGATCGGGCGAGGAGTCGCTCGGAAAACCGTAGTTCACCAGATCGGCCCTGCCGAGGAAGGTGAGACCATCGTTCCCGAAGGGAACGTAGGCCTTGAGCGAGACCGGATGGTCCTGTTCCGTGGTGTTGGTGATGAGGTTGGTCTTTTCCCAGATCGGCGTGAGGTTGTTCGTCCAGCCCGGAAGGCTCCGCGAGGGAAGATCGCCCAGTTGGAAGAACTGTGCGTTGCCCCAGGTGTAGTTGAAAACCCCCACGCGGAAGAAGACGCTGTTGAGGAAGGTGTAGTCCATGAACATTTCGGCTATCTGCAGGGAAGGCTGGTTCGCGCCGGCGGCCGGGGGAAAGTCGTACTCCATCGCGATGCGCAGGCGCATCTCGTCGGCGGGCCGGACCTCGACGCCGATGTTCGCCGAAAAGGAGGCTCCGCCCTCCGCGCCGAGGTACTCGGTGAGGTTGTTCGAGTCGGGGAACTCTTTGTAGCCGTAGGCGGCGTCCGCATAGAGATTCAGGGAACTGAAAAAATGGAGCTGCTCGTCCCCGGCCGAGGCCGCGCGGGCCGCCGCCGGGACCGTTGCCTTGGGGATGACGGCCCCCTGGTTGAAGAGGTTGTCGACATTGTCCGGCGATTCGGCCGGCGCCGGCGTCTGGCTCTGCGCCTGACCCGTGCCCTGAGTCGAGCCCGAGCTCTGGCTGCCGTCCGGACTCTGGCCGCCGCCCGGACTCTGGATGGCGCTCGCGCTCTGGGCCGCGAGGGCGCGCGGGCCGAGGCAGAGCGCGCAGAGGAGGGCGAGGGCCGCGAGGCGCTGCGGGCTACTCACTCAGCTTTTCCAGCCAGGCCTTGGTGAAGGTCGCGTTGGGCAGCCGCTCGAGCGAGGGCCGCGAGATGGTATAGATGGTGCGCTCCTTTTCGAACACTCCGTCGATGACCGCGCCCTTGAGCTCGTCGACTATGACCACGGTCTGGGGCACGAAGTGCTCGCCCACCTTCTGGTATACCGGGAAGGCCGAGGTGCGGACGTGCTGCCCCGAGTAGCTGTAATCCTCGGTCTTGCGCGGGAGGCCGTCCTGGCTGATCCATATCTTCATCTTCGGGAAGGTGATGTCGTCGCTTTTCGCGTCGAGATCCAGGACGGTGCAGTCGTACTGGCCGAGCTTCTCGTGGGTTTCGCCCGTCACATTGTAGTCACCGGCGAGATTCGAGCGCGTGAAGTCCGAGTTGCGGGCGTTCATGTTCTGGAAACGGTCCTTGGCGCTCGTGAAGGTGAAGCGCCGGGAGACGGGGTCGTAGTACCAGAGATTCTTGCCGGTCTTGAGATAGCCCTTGCCCTTGTCTTCGATGGGCAGAAGCATGACGATGAGGTAGGTGTTCTCGCTGTCGCGGCGGAAAACCATGGCCTGCTTGGTGCTCTGGCCCTGTCCGGGCGTTTCCTGGACGAAGGTGTATTCGGCGGAAAAGTCGGAGTCCGGGAAGGTGACGAGCGAATCGGCCTTCCTGAGAAGGCGGACGGGGTCGGGTGCCGCGCTCTGGGCCCGGAGCGCCGGGAGCGCGGCCAGCGCCATGAGGGCATACACACAAAAGCGGCGCAGACTCGCGCGCCTGTCGATCCGCATGTCGACTCCTTTCTATTCCGAGCCCAGGGCCACTACGGGCTCGATGGCCTGGGCGGCGCGGGCCGGACTCCATGCGCCCAACAGAGTGACGAGCGCTATGAGGGCCGCATCGAGCCAGATGGTGTCGAGATTCATCACCCAGCTCAGACGGCCCCTGTCCAGAAATATATCGAAACCGGCGACTCCGTTCAGTCGGAACGAAGCCAGCAGCTCCAGCGCGCCGAGACTCACGGCGAGTCCGGCCGCTACGCTGCATACGGCCAGGAAAAACGCTTCGACCAGGACGAGGTTACGCACCTGGGACCTCTGCATCCCGACGGCGCGCATGGTGCCTATCTCCCGCGTCCTCTCGTAGATGATGACGCGGTACAGGTTGACTATGCCGGCCACGACCACCACGAAGAGGAGGACGAGAATCGCGTAGCTCACCAGGACGAGCGCGTCGATCATGGTCTTGATTTCGGACATGAAACCGAGCGTGGTCAGGGTGCCGTAGCGTATGCCCTGATAGTCGGCGGATCTGGCGGCGTCGTAGTCGCTCTGGTTGCGCATGGGCGGAAAGACGGGCACGAGACCGGCCATCGCCTTGAGCACGCGGGAAGCGACCTCGTCGGCCTTCCGGTAATCGTCGAGGTAGAGTCCGATCATGTCCGACTCGCCGGCGGGACGGCCGAGCAGGGTGTTCAGGACGCCCCTGTCCACGTAGACGGTGTAGTAGCCGAAGATGCTCGCCTCGCGGAAGATCGCCTTGACGAGGAAAGTCCCCGTGTTTATGGCCCCGCCGTCGCGGGTCACCTGGAGCGTCACCTTGTCGCCCACGCGGGCGCCGGTGCGCCTGGCCGTCACGTCCGATATGAGGATGCCCGCGGGGTCGGCCATGCCCTCGGGATCGCCCGAGATGAACTCCATGCCGCGGATCGCGGGACCCTCCACGGCCCAGTCCATGCCTATGACCCGGCGCATGCCCACGGACTCGCCGTTGAAGAACACGATGCCGTCGTTGCCGTAGAGGACCCGGCGCGCGACGATCCGGGGACGGACGCCGGAGCGCGCGACGGCTTCGAGAATGGAAGCCTCGTCGCCTATCACGGCCAGACCGGGCGTCTTTTGGTAGCCGAGGATCATGACGTGCCCGCCGTAGTAGCGGGCGCCGCGGATGTTGATCTGGTTGGTGACTCCGCCGATGAGGCCCTGGAGCACGGTGATCACGAAGAAACCGCCCGCGATGGCCAGGCCCAGGAGAAGGAAGCGGCGGCCGTTCCGGACGAAGTTCCGGTAAGCTATCAGGATCGTCGTCATCTCGACCTCAGACCTTCTGGATGGCGCGGACCGGCTGGATGCCGAGGGCCAGACGCACCGGATAGATCCAGGCCACGGCGCCGAGCGCCACGGCCGCGACGAAGGATTCGACCATGTTCGCGGCGGAGCGCAGGGGGTGCAGGGAGGAGCCGCCGAAGAGCAGCACGAGGATCTGGTTCGAGAAGTGCAGCGGAAGCCTGTCCATGGCGGACACGAGGGCCGAGCCGAGCACGACTCCGGCCAGGCCCGCCGCCGCCGCGAGACTGAGGGTCTCGACCACGAAGAGGCCGCGGACGAATCCGCGCTGGGCCCCGATCGCCCTCATGGTGCCGATCTCCGCCGTCCGCTCGAAAACCGACATGACCAGGGAGTTCATGGTGAGGAGCAGCACGACGGCCGCGATCATGCCTACGCCTATATAGAAGACGATCTGCATGACGAAGACGTAGACCGCCACGGCTCCGGCGGTGCCGCGCCAGTCCCTCACCTGGGCCGAAGCGTCCACGGCGGCCAGATCGGAGCGGACGGCGTCGGCCACCGCGCCGTGGTCGCCCTTCGTCCTCACGAGGATGAAGTGCCAGGCCCCGTCGTGGCCCAGCACCGTGGGCGGGGCCGCCTGGGCGCGCACCTCGCTGAATATTTTCCGCAGATCGTTCACGCTGACCGGCCCGGAGCCCTGGGAGGCCGGGCCGGAGTCGGCGGCGAGCGCGGCGGGAGGCGTGGCCGAAAACAGAGAATTGATGTCCCCGCCGCCCGCGGCCATGGCGTCGAGGGCCGGGTTGGCCCCTCCCTGAGAGGGGCTCTCGTCGATCTGGGAGTAGCCGCAGAGCTCCCTCATGAGGCGACCGTCCGTCACGACGACGCGGGCCAGGGAGGCATTGCTCGGCTGATACCTCAGCACCCCCACCAGGGCCGCGTCCCGGATGGCGAAGGTCTGGTTCCTGAAAAGCGAGAGCTGGATTCTGTCGCCGAGCGCCACGGGCTTGCCCTGCGCCTTCTCGATTTCCTTGGCCCGCTCCTCGGTGATCACCACCCAATCCGAGTTGCCGCTCGCCGGCGGACCGCCCAGGACGAAGTCCAGATTGGTGAATAGGCGGAAGTACTCGCCTGCCATGACGCCCAGGCCCAGTCCCGGGCTCCGGGCCCCGCCCGCCTCGACCAGGAGGGGGGAGGAAAGCACATAGGCCAGAGAGGCGACCCCCGGAAGCTTTTCGACGCTCTTGCCGATGAGGGCGGCGTTGATGATGACCGGCTCGGATTCGTACTCTCCTATGACCGGGATGTCCGGCCCGAAAAGGCTGAACGACTGCTCGCTCTTCGCGCTGATGGAGAGGTCGCCCGTGAACTGCTCCGAGAAGGTGCGCTTGATGCCGCCGATGGAACTCTCGAGCACGGCGTTTCCCACGAAGAATATGGCCACGCCCACGGCGATGAGAGCGCCGATGACCAGATTCTTGCGCCACCGGCGAGCGATGTTCCGGAAGGCGATGCGGAGTAGTATCATGGGTAGCTCCGCCTACTGTACTCTCCCATCGGGCGTTTCGGGAAGCCCCGCGGTGGGTGAGTGGCCGGGAGGCCGGGGCGGCCGAGCGGTCGCCGACGGATATTCGCGGTCTTCGTATTGCAAGCGCGAAAGGAGTGTGCTAGGTTATTGTTCATCGATTGAACGTTCCTGGCCCGGGGCGGGGCACGCGCCTCGCGGGCGGCCGGGATCGCGCAATCGCGACACAAAGCCTGTCGCTGCGGAGAGCGTGTTGCGGCCGCCTCCATATGCGCCCGCCGCCATCGCCCCGGAACGATCCGCCCTCCACGGAGCGCGGACGACTTCCTCTGCATCGAGGCGATGGCCGGGCGCGCAGAGCGCCGCCGCACCCCACCCACACAATATGGATCACAGTTACACGGAATTGAGCGTCCTCCAGTCGATCTACGAAGCCGAGCTCGGCTCGTCGAAGCTCACCCAGAGGGATGTCGCGCGCAGCGCCAGTCTGTCCCTGGGCATGGCCAACGCCCTCCTCAGGCGTCTGGCCGAGCGGGGCTGGGTCAAGCTCACCAGGGCCTCGACCCGCAGTGTGTCCTACGCCCTCACCCCCGAAGGAGTCAAGGAGATAGCCCGCCGCACCGCGAGATTCTTCCGCCGCGCGGCCCAGAACGCCGACCTCTACCGGGAAAGGCTCGAGGAGTTCCTCGTGGCCACCAAGCAGGCCGGCGCATCGACCGTCGTGCTCGCCGGCGAAAGCGAGCTGGACTTCATCCTCGAATACCTCTGCGAGCGCCACGGCATGGTCTTCGTCAAGAGCGCCGATCCGGATCGCGCGCGCGCCCTCGCCAGACGAGCGGGCGTGAAACTCGTCCTCTCCGAGCTTTCGGGCGACGGACAGGGAGACGGCCGCGAAATCCATCTGGCCGACCTCCTCGCGAGCGTCGAAGGCTGAATGTGAATGGCCGATCACGGTCGCCCGCCGAGGAACAGAGGCCAAGAGAGACTGGGGAGAGACGCAAAGGGGAGAGGGGAGAGTGGGGGAAGAGCAAAGACGCAGAGGGGAGAATAGGGAGAGTGGGAGAGACGCAAAGACGCAGAGGGGAGAATAGGGAGAGTGGGGGGAAAGACGCAGAGGGGAGAGGGGAGAGTGGGGGGAGAGACGCAAAGGCGCAGAGGGGAGAGTGGGAGAGTGGGGAGAGACGCTAAGGCGCAGAGGGGAGAGGGGAGAGTGGGGGGAGAGACGCAAAGGCGCAGAGGGGAGAGTGGGAGAGTGGGGAGAGACGCTAAGGCGCAGAGGGGAGAATGGGAGAGTGGGGGAAGACGCTAAGGCGCAGAGGGGAGAATGGGAAGGGAAGAGTGGGGAGGCGCAGAGGGGAAAAAGAATGAGCGGGGTTTGGAGGGGAGAGAAGTATGCAGCGATAATTCCCTTCGCCCATGCCTTTCTTGAGGGGAAGGAGCGCAGAGCAGGCAAAGATCGACCGGTACGAGGGAGAAAATGGATGAGAACGAACTGTCCAATCGCGTGATCGGGGCGGCCATCGAAGTGCATCGCCATCTTGGCCCCGGCATGCTCGAATCGGCGTATCGCGATTGTCTATTCTACGAGCTGAGTCTTCAGGGACTTCATATCGAACGGGAAAAAGTTTTACCGTTGAACTACAAGGGTATGCTTGTCGGGGCCGGATACCGGCTTGATTTGATAATAGAAGGCACAATAATAGCCGAATTGAAATCCGTTCGGCAGATCCACGCAGTTCACGAAGCGCAACTGCTGACTTATCTAAGATTGTCAGGAATGAAACTTGGTCTGTTGCTCAATTTCTATGTGCCGGTCATGAAACAAGGGATCAGAAGAGTCGTCAACAACCTTGAAGTCGGATGACGGCTTTCTTAAGGGAGAGTGGGAGAGAGACGCTAAGTCGCAAAGGGAGAAAGGGTGAGTGGGGAGAGAGACGCTAAGTCGCAAAGGGAGAAAGGGTGAGTGGGGGGAAAGACGCTAAGGCGCAAAGGGGGGAAAGGGAGAGTGGGGGGAGAGACGCTAAGGCGCAAAGGGGGGAAAGGGAGAGTGGGGGGGAAAGACGCTAAGGCGCAGAGGGGAGAGGGGAGAGGGAAGAGGGAAGAGGGAGGGAGAGACGCTAAGGCGCAGAGGGGAGAGGGAAGAGTGGGGGGAGAGACGCAAAGGCGCAAAGGGGAGAGTGGAAAGGGAAGGCGGGGATTTGCGGTGGAGAGATTATACAGTGATAGCTTTTATTCCCTCATTTCCGTGCCGCTTTTCCGGTAGAGTAGAATTCATAGGCGAGTAAGAGATTAGGAAAGATTCCAATATCGCGCGGCGAGTCTTTGCGCCTCCGCGCCTTGTTGCCGATCTCTTTTTGGCCTTGAGATAAAGAAGGCTTGAAGAAAGACACGAAGGCGCTAAGGGAACAGATGAAAGGAACATCCGTATGAGCAGCATAGCCGTGGTGGGGACCGGATACGTGGGACTGGTGAGCGGGGCATGCCTGGCCGATTTCGGGAACAGCGTGGTCTGCGTGGACAACAACGCGCGGAAGATCGAAGAGCTCAAGGCAGGGGGGATGCCCATCTACGAGCCGGGGCTCGAGGATGTGGTGGCGCGCAACGCGGCCGCGGGGCGGCTCGAGTTCGGCACCGACCTCGAGCCGGCGCTGCGGAAGAGCGAGGTGGTGTTCATAGCGGTGGGCACGCCGCCGGCCGACGACGGCAGCGCCGACCTCAGCTACGTCGAGGCCGTGGCGCGCGAGGTGGCGCGGACCATGGACGGCTACAAGGTGATCGTGGACAAGAGCACGGTGCCGGTGGGCACGGCGCGCAAGGTCCGCGGCTGGATGGCCGAGGAGCTGGCGGCGAGGGGCTCGCGGATCGAGTTCGACGTGGTGTCCAACCCCGAGTTCCTGCGCGAAGGCTCGGCCGTGCAGGACTTCACGCATCCCGACCGCGTGGTGATAGGGGCGGAGAGCGAGCGCGCCCGCGCGATCATGAAGGACGTGTACCGCGCCCTGTACCTGAACGAGACCCCCTACATCGAGACGAATCCCGAGACCGCCGAGATGATCAAGTACGCGTCGAACGCCTTCCTCGCGGTGAAGATCACCTTCATCAACGAGATCGCCAACCTTTGCGAGAAGGCCGGGGCCAACGTGCAGGACGTGGCCCGGGCCATGGGCCGCGACGGCAGGATCGGGGGCAAGTTTCTGCATGCCGGGCCGGGCTACGGCGGCTCCTGCTTTCCCAAGGACACTCAGGCCATGGCCCGCACGGGCAGGAATTTCGGCGAACCCCTGTCCATCGTCGAAGCGACCATAGAGGCGAACGAGCGGCAGAAGGCGCGCATGGTGCGCAAGATCGAAGAGGGCATGGGGGGAGTCCGGGGCAGGACCGTGGCGGTGCTGGGCCTGGCCTTCAAGCCCAACACCGACGACATGCGCGAGGCTCCGGCCATAACGGTGTGCGAGGCCCTGGCGGCCGCGGGAGCGAACCTCAGGGCCTGGGACCCCGCGGCCATGAAAGAGGCGGCCTGGAGGCTCGAGTCGGTGAAGGACCGCCTCGTCTTCGCCTCCGACGAGTACGACGCCCTCCGCGGCGCCGACGCCCTGGTCGTCATGACCGAGTGGAACCAGTTCCGCAATCTCGACCTCGACCGCGTCAAGGGACTCTTGAAATCGCCCAACTTCTTCGATCTGCGCAACATCTACAAGCGCTCCGACCTGGAGGCCAAGGGCTTCCGCTACTTCGGCGTGGGGCAGTGAGTACGAGAGCAAGGCACCCATCCGCGATCGCTGTTTTGGCGGTCGTCGCGGCGGCAGCCGTGGCCGCGGCCGGCGCCGCTTCGCCTCTCGCGGCGCAGGCGGCCGAGGGGGTCTTCCGGGGACTCTCGGCCGAGGAGGACGCAGCGCTGGAGCGGGGCGAGGCCGTCATCCGCAAGGCCTCGGCCGACTCGCTGAGCCTCGCCGTGCGGAGCGCCTTCGCCGACGAAATACGCGACAAGGTGAAGGGGCTCGGGGCCAACTACGTGGGCGAGGTGCTCATGCTGATCCGATCGGACGATGGAGCCGTCCTGCCCAGGCTCGCCGAGCGGCTCGCGGACGTCGAGGGCTACGTGGGCATCCCCTACTGGTCGCAGTACCAGAAGCAGACCTACGAACTGTTCGACCGCATGAAGGTCGTGGAGCGGAGCGGGGGGCCGCTGGGCGGAGCGACCGTGGCCGACCAGCACATGAAGCCCTTCGCCGACTACCGTGCCAGGTACGCCTACGAGCTGGCGGAGGGCGAGCTGCGCTTCAGCTCCGTGAACCTGAGCCCCATATCGTACAAGGGCTTCACGGCCGTCGGAGACGGGGACATGATCTGGTATCTCTACGCCTTCAGGCGCGGCCGGGACACCTGCCTGTACGGCGTGGGCGCGGTGCGGGTCTTCGATCTGTTCGGCCTCTTCGGCGACCGGCTCACGATGTCCTTCATGGGGAGGATCACGTCCTTCTTCCGCTATATGTACGCGAAGGGAACCACGAAATGAAAACTGCGCTCGTCACGGGCATCACGGGACAGGACGGCTCCTACCTGGCCCAGCTTCTCCTCGAGAAAGGCTACATGGTCCACGGCCTCAAGCGCCGGGCCAGCTCCTTCAACACGCAGAGGATCGACCACATCTACCGCGACCCGCACGATCCCGAGTCGCGCTTCAGGCTCCACTACGGCGACCTCACCGACAGCTCCAACCTCATACGTCTCGTGCAGGCGATCCGGCCGGACGAGATCTACAACCTCGCGGCGCAGAGTCACGTGGCGGTCTCGTTCGAGACGCCCGAGTACACGGCCAACGCCGACGGGCTCGGCACGCTGCGTCTCCTCGAGGCCATCCGCATCCTCGGCCTCGAGAAGAAGACGCGCATCTACCAGGCCTCCACCTCGGAGCTCTACGGCAAGGTGAGGGAAACGCCGCAGAAGGAGACCACGCCCTTCTACCCGCGCAGTCCCTACGCGGCGGCCAAGCTCTACGCCTACTGGATCACGGTGAACTATCGCGAAGCCTACGGCATCTACGCCTGCAACGGCATCCTCTTCAACCACGAGTCGCCGGTGCGGGGCGAGACCTTCGTGACGCGCAAAATCACCCGGGCCGCCGCGCGCATCAGGCACGGCCTGGAGGAAAAGCTCTACCTCGGCAACCTCGACGCCAAGCGGGACTGGGGCCACGCCAAGGATTACGTCGAGGGCATGTGGCGCATCCTCCAGCAGCCCGAGCCCGACGACTATGTCCTCGCCACCGGCCGGACGACGATGATCCGCGACTTCGTCGACATGGCCTTCCGCGAGGCCGGGATCGAAATCGCCTGGTCGGGATCGGGCATCCGCGAGAAGGGCCGGGACGCGGCGACGGGCAGGGTGCTCGTCGAAGTGGATCCGCGCTATTTCCGCCCCACCGAGGTCGACCTTCTCCTCGGCGACCCGAGCAAGGCCCGCGAGAAACTCGGCTGGGAGCCCAGGCACAGCCTCGAAGAGCTCGTCAGGGACATGATGGCCGGCGATCTCGCCGACGCCGAGCGCGACTCCCACATGCTCAGGAGCGGCTACAAGGTCCAGCAGTCCAGGGAGTGAAAGGGGCTCGAGCAGGTATGATAAGCGAAGAAGAGCGACTCAAGCGGGCCGCGACGCTGGTCTGGGATTACCGTGCCGATCCGCGACGCATCCTCGACGTGCTCCAAGGGCGGCAGCAGAAGGTCGCAGGCCTGGATGCCGACGCGCTCTTTCGAAGGATGCTCCAAGGAATGGCGTGGCACGCGATCGTCGCCTTGCTGGGGATCGAGGAAGTCAAGCGTCGCCTGACGCCCGAAAATATCGGCCGGATCTGGCCCGAAAGCCTCAGGGAGCGATATGAACGGATACGGAAGATTCTACGAGGAGACTTTGTATCCCCTGCAAGATGGGGTACTCCGGAAGCTCGAAAGCATTCATTCCCCGTTTTATCTAACCGGTGGTACGGCGCTGGGGCGAGAGCTCGTAGGTCATAGGTATTCGGACGACCTCGATCTGTTTCTGAACGACGATCCGGATTATCGCCGGCTCGTTCAAGATTCGGTAGCGGCGATATTGGAAGACATGAGGGGCCTCGGCGCGACGCTGGAAAACGGATCGACGCTGTTCGATGAACGTTATTCCCGGATCGTCATTTCGATGGGGACGGCGAGCCTGAAGCTCGACTTCGTAAATGACATCGCGTTCAGAATCGGGAATCCCCAACCGGGTGCCTTGTACAATCGGATCGATACATTCGAAAACATACTTTCGAACAAAATCAGCGCCCTATATCGTTACGAGTCGAAAGACATCGCCGATATTTGGGCCATCGCGAGGAGATTCTCCTTTTCGTGGGGAGAGATCGTCGCTGCCGCAAAGCAAAAGGACGCGGGCGTAGACGACAGCGACGCCGCCGAGATCGTCATGGGATTCCCTCCCGAACTCTTCGACGAAATCAAATGGAGATCGCGGCCCGATTTCAAAGCATTTTTCGCCGATCTGCAGGTCCTGGCACGGAATATACTCGAATCCGGCCGGAACGATCTCTTCGAGCCTCAAAAGCCCGGCTCGTAGCGAGCGATCCCGATCCATCGGCGAGGCATTAACGAATGTTTGCCATTGACGGCGCATCGGGGCGACATGACGATGCGCGCATGGTGGAGTTGGGAAGACGCGCCGGTCTCGTGAGCCGGCGCGTCGGCCGGGCCGGCACGGTCCTGTTCACCGGTCTTTCCGGCGGCGAGATCCTGGAGGGCCTGGGCGAAAACGCTTCCGTCGGAGAGCTGTTCGACAATCCGCTGGCGCTCGTGTACCTGGGCGCGGCGCTCCTCTGCCTCGCCAGCGCGCGCTTCGCGGCATTGAGGTCGGTGCAGCCCGCTCTGCTGCTCGCCATGGTGCCCGTCCAGACGATCGCCGGCGCGGGGGTCCTGGGCGGTCTGGCCTTCGCGCTGGCCTCCGTCCTGCTCTTCCTGCGACTGGGCTTTTTCAGAGAGAGGGGAGCCTTCAAGGCCTCGGCGATCGGCGCGGCCGTCGCGGCGGCCGACCTCGGGGCGGTCCTCTTCTCGCCCGACCCGAGAGCCGCGGCCGGTCCGGCCCTCTCCTGCGCGGCCGTCTTCTGCGTTCTCGCCCGGGCCATGGCCAAGCGAAAAATGCCGGCGGCGCTCGCGGTCCCGCGCGAGCCTTTGTCGCTGGACGACTACAATCTGAGCACGCGCGAGCTCCAGTTCCTGTCCGCCCGCAGCGAAGGCAAGACCTCGAAGGAAATCGGCTTCGAGTTCGGGGTCTCCGATACGACGGTCAGGAACATACTGATGTCGGCGTACCGCAAGCTCGGCATACGCGACGCCCGGGAGCTCGGAGCCCTGGGAGAGCGCTACGCCTTCCGATCGACCAAGAACATCAAACTGTCCGCGGTGTACTGGAGACGGCCCGCGAAGAAAAGCGCGCGGGGCGGGGGCATGCGCCGGAAATCGCCCGGCGGAACGCGGCCCGAGTAGGCGCAATTGTCGAATTGAAGAGAAAAATCGAGGAAAGACGCAAAGACGCCGAGGAAAGAGTCCGACGTGAACAAAAACGACAAGATCTACGTGGCGGGGCATCGGGGGCTGGTGGGCTCCGCGATCCTCAGGCGGCTCGAGGCGGGGGGCTACGGGAACATCGTGGTGAAGACTCACGCCCGGCTCGATCTGACCCGCCAGGCCGAGGTCGAGGCTTTTTTCGAGGCCGAGCGGCCGGACTATGTGTTCCTGGGCGCGGCCAAGGTGGGGGGCATCGGAGCCAACTCCGCCTTTCCCGCCCAGTTCATCTACGTCAATCTCGCGATCGGACTCAACCTGATCCACGCGGCCCATCGCTACAAGGTGAAGAAGCTGCTCAACCTGGGCTCTTCCTGCATCTACCCCAGGCTCGCGCCCCAGCCCCTCAAGGAAGAGTACTTCATGACGGGGCCGCTGGAGAGCACGAACGAGGCCTACGCCCTGGCCAAGATCGCGGCGATCAGGCTCTGCAGGCACTACAACGAACAGTACGGCACGAACTTCCTGAGCGTCATGCCGACGAACATGTACGGCCTCGGCGACAACTACGACCCCGAGGGCTCCCACGTGCTGCCGGGCATGATCCGCAAGTTCCACGAGGCCAAGCTCGCCCGGCGGGAGGTGACGCTCTGGGGCGACGGCAGTCCCTTCCGCGAGTTCCTGCACGCCGACGACTGCGCCGACGCCCTCGTCTTCCTCATGGAGGGATACGATGCCTCGGACCTGGGCGAGTTCATAAATCTGGGCACGGGGGAAGAGCTCAGGGTGCGCGAGCTCGCCGCCAGGGTCGCGAAGGCGGTGGGTTTCGAGGGCGGCATCCGCTGGGACGCGTCCAAGCCCAACGGGACGCCGCGGAAGCTCCTGGACAGCTCGAGGCTGAGCGCCCTGGGCTGGAGGCCGCGGATCGGGCTGGACGAGGGCCTGAAGGGGGCCTACGAAGACTTTCTGCGCACTGCCGCCGGTTGATTCGAAACTTAAAGAGAGTGGAAAATTTGAAGAAAAGCGCAAAGACCAGAGGGGAAATCAAGAAAGGGAAGAGGCGTTGTTTTGCGAAAGGATATCCCTACGGAAAGTGCGCTCTTCGAAAGTCTTTCCGTCGAGATGGCCTGATGTCGGTTAACAGTGTAAACGGGCGGGGCTTGGAAAGCCGTTTTAGGGAAAAAGCGGATAATTTTCACGGAAGCGTGAAGAATATCCGGATATTATTCACGGTCGTGATCGCGGCCGCGAGTCGCCAGGGGGGGGCGCATGGATACGAAAGGAAGCTCGGCGCTGAAACCCAATGAGCGCTATTCGTATGCGGACCTCCTCTCCCGGCCCGAGAGCGAGCGCTGGGAACTCACCGACGGCGTACCCTTCGACATGAGCCCCTCGCCCCGGCGCGCACATCAGAAGATCGTCGGGAAATTGTTCGCGCAATTGGATAGATGGTTCGAGATCAAGCCCTGCGAGCCCTACGTCGCCCCCATAGACGTGTTCCTCCCCGACGAAGGCTGGGTCAGGGACCGAGACGACCTCGGCCGCATAGACAAGGTCGTTCAGCCGGACCTGATCGTGGTTTGCGATCGGGACAAACTCATAGACGAGGGCATCCTGGGCGCACCCGATCTGATCGTGGAGATCCTTTCCCCCGCCACCGCGTATCGCGACGTGACGGAGAAGCGCATTCTCTACGAGAAGCACCGGGTGCGGGAATATTGGATCGTCAATCCCGACACTCTTGAAGTGCAGATCTACCTTCTGGTCGGCTCGGCCTACGGTCTTCCACGGTCCGCGGATCTGGCGGAAAGCGTTCCGGTGACCGTCTTCGAAGGTCTCGCCTGAGGGTATGACGGCGCGCTTCGCGCGGAAGAAACCATGGGACTATCAAAGCGTTACCTCGATACGAACGACAGGGAGCTTCGATTCTCGGTCCCCGCCCTGGCCGATGCGGTGAGGGCGGCGGATTCGCGGATAGTCTTCGCCTATCTCCTCGGCTCGGCCCGCCATGGAACGGTCAAAGCCCACAGCGACGTGGATATCGCGGTCTTTGTGGAGGGCGAGGCGGATATGGAACTCCACCGCGCCGTTCAGGACGCGGCGGAGGCGATACTCGGCGATGTCCGCTGCGATCTGGGGATCCTCAACGGGACGGAGCCCGTATATCGCTTCGAAGCGCTCAAGGGCGAGCTTCTTTTCGCCGCCGACCGGGAGAAGTGGCTGACCTTTTATTCGCTGACCTGCAGGGAATACGAGCATCAGATGTTCCGCTACGAACGCCAGCGCCGCTATCGATTGGGGCTGACGGAATGAAATACGACGGAGTGATTCAACGAAAGCTCGCACTCCTCGATAACCAAGTGCAGCGCCTCAAGCGCCACATGCGGGATATCTCCTACGAGCGATTCAAGGACGACTGGGCGCTGCGATCGACATGCGAGCGGGCCCTCCAGGTGTCGGTGGAGATCATGATCGACATAGCGGAACGGATCATCGCGATCGAAAAGGCGGGTCCGGCGGCGAGCGCGAAAGAGGCGATGGACAAGCTGGCGACGCTCGGCGTAATCGGCTCGGCGGAACCTTACAGGAGCATGGTTCGCCTGAGGAATATCATCGTTCATGGGTACGAAGAAGTGGATCCCCAGTTGCTCTTCGGCATCGTCACCACGGAATTGGGCGACATTCTCTCGTTCCGGGACGCGATCGATCGCGCGGGATAGAAGAGGAATCGGATGATAGATACCGATGCGGTGGTCCGCCGGATCAAGGCCGAAAACGAGCGGGAAGAAGCGGCTCTGCTGGGGAGACGGGCGCAGGCGCAGGATCTGGGCCGCGTCCTGGCGGAACGCATACTCTGCGAACATCCGGAAGCGCGGAGGGTGTGGGGCTTCGGCTCCACCTTCGAAATATGGCGCAACTACCGTGCGACCAGCGATATCGATCTGGCCATCGAGTCCGGGGACGTGCTGGAAATCATGTCCCTGGTCGAGGGTGGGGAGTATCCCGTGGATCTGGTTCAGCTCGAGGAATGTCCTCCGTCGATGGCCGACTTCATCCGCGCCCAGGGCTTCGTGCTGGCGGAGGTCGGGAATTGAAAAGCAGACAGAGTGTCCTCCTTCTCGCGCGGGGAAACTGAGGATAGTCGACGATGCGGCGGAGGGCATAGACCAGGCATTTCTTCCGATGCATCTGGCTTTTACGCGCTGGCTGGAGGAGCTTGCCGACGGCATGGATTGAGGACGAAAGACGAGGAGAAGAAAGGCGCGAAGGCGCAGAGGGAAGAGGCGTATTCGGAGATCACGCGGATTTCCAGGAAGCGACAGGTCATGCGACTTACATACCCGATCGATCCTCTGAAGTAGGAGGCTGCGTATGTATCTTTCGACTCCATAGAATGGCCGGATGGAATAGATTTGGATCCTGAAATTCTCTATGAAAAAAGCATAGCGGCGTAGCCCGATGTAAACCGGTAGGCTAAGGATTCGGGATCTCCCGGCCACGGCTTCCGGGAACTATAGGGGCGGATTTCGCAGGGCGGCCGACGTGTGGATGAAGTTGACGACGCGACTGCCCTTGAAGTCCTCTTCGCGATCGCCCGAGTAGACGACGATGCCGTTCTCGATCCTGGGGCTGAGTGCTTGCAGACGCGGGAAGCTCCGGCAGAACTCGGGAGAGAAGGTGCGCGAAGCCTTGATCTCGAGAGGGGTGAGCTTCCCCCGCCCGAGCGCGAGGAGATCGGCCTCCAGGCCCCCCGAATCGCGGAAGAAGAAAAGGTCGGCTTCGGCGCCGCGGTTGTAAGAGGATTTGAGAGCCTCGGCGACCACGAGATTCTCGAAGAGTCCGCCCAGGGAGGGGCTCGAGCCCACATGGGAGGCCTCTCTGATGCCGAGGAGGTAGGCCGCGAGGCCCGGCTCCACGAAATAGACCTTGGGCGACTTCACGAGGCGTTTCCCGAAGTTCTCGAAATAGGGCGGCAGGCGGAAGACGATGAAGGACGCCTCGAGAATGCCGAGCCATTCCTTCAACGCGGTGGCGCTCACCCCCGTCGAACCCGCGAGATCGCTCATATTGACGATCTGCCCGACGCGGCCCGCGAGGAGCTTTACGAAGGTTTCGAAGGCGATGAGATTGCGGATATTCGCGAATTGTCTCACGTCGCGCTCGACATAGGTCTGGTAGTAGCTCGCGTAAAAGAAAGCGGGCGGAAGGGGTTCCTCGTAGAGGCCGGGCATGAGGCCGCGGAAGAGGTAATCGTCCCGGTCCGAATGCTGTCCCGAGGCCTCGATTTCCGCGAGGGAGAGGGGGAGGAGCTTCAAAAGAGCGGTGCGTCCCGCGAGGGATTGGCTCACCGCCGCCCGCAGGTCCATCTGTCGGCTTCCCGTGAGGATGAAGCGCCCCTTGCGGCCGCGGTCCTCGTCCACCATGACCTGGATATGACTCAAGAGCGTCGGGACGCGTTGAATTTCGTCGATCACGAGGGGGCCGGCGTAGCGTTTGAAGAAGGAATGGGGATCCTCGGCCGCCAGAAGGCGATCGTCGGGGAGCTCCAGATTCACGTACGCGTAGTCGGGGAAGAGTCTTTTGACGAGGGTGGTCTTGCCCGATTGCCGCGGTCCGAGGATGGTGACGACCGGATATTGGCCCGAGACTTCGACGAGGGTGCTTTCGAGCTCCCGAGAGATATAGTTCACAATGGTCTAATCTCCTCTGTGACAAGAGTTTAGTCAAGGATCGTGCAAAATACAAGTGCTACCTTGGATTTGCATATCTCGACCTGCAGCGACGGGTGCCAATGGGCAGTTGAATTCTTGATTGTTACGTACACTCGTCAAGGAATTGTCGGAAATGTTCAGAGACGTGCAGTTCCCCGATCAAGACTACAAAGAACTTCTGGCAGAGGCTCGCGATGAGCGGGTGGCGGGGACGAGTTGAGACTTTTCCTTATGGAGATAGTGCGGGAGAAAGGCGCGGAGGCGCAGAGGGTAGAGGAAATTGGATATCGATAAAACGGTGGATTATCGGCGCGAGGAGGGGTACAAGACGGAGCTCAAGCGGATAGTCCTGGACGCGGTGGAGGGTGCCGCCTGCCGGGTGTTCCTCTTCGGGTCGCGCGTCACGAATAGAATCAAGCGCTCATCGGACTTCGATATCGGCGTCGTGGGCCTGGACGCGAAAAGCTTCGGCGCCGTCAAGCGTGCGATCGAGGATGAAGTGGAGGAGAGTTCGATACCCCACGGCGTCGATGTCGTGGATTTCGAGACGGCGGATGATCATTTCAGGAGTGTCGCGACCGAGGAGATCGAGGTATGGAAGGACGCCCGGATTACATGAAAGAGCAGCTCGCCGCCGCGATCGGGGATTTTGCTGGGAGTCTGGAGATCGACCGGGATATCATCGCCTTCGGGCCCATATTCGCGAAGGTTCTTACGACGTTTGAGGATCGAGAAATGGGGTCCATGCAATGCGACTGAAAAAGTACGAGGTCGAAGCCATCAAGAAGTCTTTCGAAGCCGTATTCGGCGATGGGACCGTATATCTGTAAGGATCTGATATACCGGCGCATGGTGGGGCTTTTGCGCCACAACCGCACAAATGGCGATAATCTACGACGGGCGAACCCGAATTCATAAAGAAGGGGCGGGAGAAAGGCGCGAAGGCGCAGAGGGCCCGATGAAATATACCGCAGTCATCAAGAACGAAGGGGCGCAGTGGATGAGCACGAGGCACTTTACGAAGATGGTCCACGAAGGGGATTATGTGGCCGAAGTTGATGTCGATTTAATCTATGAGGAAGAAGGTTGGTCGCCCTATCTTTCATTGCAGGATGCCAACCGGCTCGACGATGTCCGAGAGGCGCTGAGACGGGGTGATTTGACATCCGCGGGCAAACTATCGCGGGTCTATACATTGACGCGTGTCGCCGTCTAGCATCGGATCTCCGGTATTTATTTGGTCGGGAGATGCCGTCGAGGAGCAGAAGAAAGCGCGTGATCATGCATCATAGCGGATAAAAGAAAGGCGCGAAGGCGCAAAGGGAATATGAGGTCCTCTCGAGGGTAGCTATTTCGGCCGCTCATCACAAGCAAAAGGAGAAGTGATTCGTGGTCTATACCGCCATAATTGAACGGGAAGAGGGAATATATGTGTCGCTTTGCCCGGAGTTGGACATGGCGAGCCAGGGCTCAACCGTAGAGGAGGCCAAAGCTAACTTGGCTGAGGCTGTCGAGCTCTTTTGGGAAACGGCCGATGAATCTGAAATAAGGGACCGTACGCATTCCGAAGCCTACGTAACGAGTTTCGAGGTGTCGGTCGGATAAGCGATACTTCCAGTGTTTGCCATGAAGGACGCGGGAGGCGGCGGAGGTATTCGCTGGGCCGCCCTGGACGAAGATCTATCCGTCGACGCTTTGGTGCGGGGTACTCCTTCACAGGAGAGCCAAAAATCGCTCCGGAAATGGTTGGAAGGGCGGCAGGCGAACCCATAAAGATGTAAAGACGAAGAGGCGGGGGAAAGGCGCGAAGGCGCAGAGGGGCCGATGGGGTCGCCCTATCTTTCAGTGCAGGGTGTCTAGGACCTGCTCCAGTTTTCCATTCGCAGGCCTTCGATTCTTTCGAAATGCTTTTCGTTGTTGGTCACCAAGATATGGTTATAGGTCAGGGCCGTGGCGGCAATCAATAAATCGAAATCGTCGATGACCGTTCCCTTTCGGGCGTATCGAGCCTTCAAATTGCCGAAGGTTTCCATCACCGGAATGTCTATGGGAATTATTGGAAACAGCTCTCGTATTCTATAGACGATAGCCGAGTTTTTTTCGACGTTTTTCGACTTTTTGGCTCCGTACAACAACTCTCCGTACGTGATTATCGATATGGCTTTGGGTACCGCTTCGTTTCTCAGAAAACCGTTCTGAACTTTCATATCGTTCTTGAGGCTGTAGATGAGTATGTTCGTGTCAATCAGTAAAGACATGCGAGTCTCCAAAACGGTCGCCGGCCATTCTGGCCTCTCGTATGTCGGCGGCGATTTCCGTCTCGGTCCTATCGTCTTCCCAGGCGGCAGATAACTCGAGAAACTCTCGCGTCGGATTGATCGCGAAGGCCTGGGGATTCGAGAGGTACTTTCCCAGTATGGAGAGTACCTCCTGGCTCAGGGACCTATTTTCCCGTCGAGCGATCTCTTTGAGAGACGTATACATGTCATCATCCACATCGCGCACTTGCAAGATCGCCATGTCGGCCTCCGGAGTCAGTATAGCGACATATACATGAAGAGTAAAGCAATCCGCATGAAGGGCGGCGGCCCGGGGTTCGGGCCGCCGCCGAAGGCGAGTGATTTTTTAGGATACGGTGAAGGGACTCGACAGGGCGCCCGTCCTGAGGTCGGTGTTCGTGGGCTTGGCGCGCACTTCGACTCGGTAGCTGCCGGGGGCGAGAGCCGGGACTTTGAAGTTGAGGATGTTGGTCCCTAGGCGGCTATAGGAGACGGCCCGGGTTTCGGCGCTCGTCGCCGTGTCCACGAAGAAAACTCCCTGGAGTTCGTCCGCCTTGGGAAAGCTGAGCATGTCGCCCGAGAGGTGCATGACGTCGCCCACGCTGCCCGAGTTGACGAGCTCGGGGCGGTCGGTGTTCTGCACGCCGTAGACCGAGGGGGCGAGGGGCGCTCGGGTCGTGACGACCAGGGGCTTGATGGCACTCCTTATGGTGTCGAGCACTTTCCGGTTGGCCCTGACCCGTATGCTGAGGTAGGTCAGGCTGACGGTTCGCTCGGGGATCGCGCCTGTCGCCGGGGCGTTCGCCGCCCTGTTCTGGCGCAGGCCCAGGGAGAAGGTGCCGAGCGGGGTCTCCACCTGGGTGCCTTCGGGCAGAGTGCGCTGGAGAAACTCGGTGAAGTTGAAGAACATGGCGCGCATGTCGTTGACCGAGAAGGCGGTGCCCACGCGCATGGCTTCGAGCACTTTCTCGAAGGTCAGGGTGCTCTTTTCGACGCGACGGGTGATGAGCGATCCGTCCTTGAGAAAAGGGTTCTCCAAGAAACTCACGTTGAAACCCATAAAAACCTCCACGAAAAAAAGGTGCGAGATCGCGCCGGAAACTCCGGTGCGGCCGGTCCGGGAGCGACGCTCTTCGGGCCGGTCAACGGTTAAACGCGGCCGCCGGGGCGCCTCGATTGAAGATGTGGCGATTTGAGCCAATTTTAAAAGTTGGTTACTTTTGAAATTGGCTTCGCATTTGCTCCGGTTTCTTCGAAACCGTGCGCAAATGCCGCAATTTAGGGTAACTTTTCCAAAAGTCGTCCGACTTTTGGAAAAGTCTCTTTTTTCCGAATTTTCGGGATTTTTCGGCAGGGGGACAGAACCTCAAGGCCGACGCTCATCCAGGAATAAGCGAGAGTCTAAGGAATCTTTCCTTAGGCTCTGAGGAATCTTTCCATAGGTCGTATGGAATCTCTGAAATGCGACATGTGTAGGCTTCCGTTTTGGGGCGGTTCGACGGGGCGGGGGAAAGGCGCTAAGGCGCAGAGGGAAGAGTGTGATTGGGAGCGGGAGCGGCGGACATGGCCGAATTGAGGTAGTGTCGTAAATGGCTCCATAAGCCTATTTCAACGCTCTGTTAGACGAGGAGGGTTCGATGAAATATACGGCAGTCATCAAGAACGAAGGGGCGCAGTGGATCGGTTGGATAGAGGAAGTCCCTGGAGTGAACTGTCAGGAAAATACTTACGAAGCCCTGTTGGAAACATTGCGTTTGACTTTGATCGAAGCACTCGAATTCAATCGTCGTGAAGCGTTGAATTTGGCAGGCGTCGGTTTCAAAGAGTATGTCATAACCGTATGAAGAGAATCGCCTTCATCAGGTACATGCGCTCTCAAGGATGTACATTGATCCGAGAGGGATCCCGACACAGCTGGTGGGGAAACGAGGGTAAAGGAACACGGTCGGCTGTACCAAGACACGCGGAGATTAATGACATTCTTATTCGCAAAATTTGCCGGGACTTAGGCATTGAACATCCCTGATCCGATTTGGCGTCCTCGAAACCGGAGATCGATAGATGCTGCACTGTCCCGGATTTGAAGATGTAGTAGGAGAGAAAGGCGCTAAGGCGCAGAGGGAAGAGGGTTTTGCGGGAGATTATCTGCTAGCGGGGTCTGTTTGGCTCTTCACGAAGCGACCTGGAGTACAAGCGGACGATTCCGGGGGCGCTGTGGTTCGTCCTGTGATGCATGAGCATGAAACCAGTCGGAACTCGGTAAATTGGAGGGGCATATGATACGTTCCATCGAGGCAATCATAAAGGCTGATGGAGAGATTGTCCTAAACAGAAAGATCAGACTCAAGCATTCACACCGCGCGATTGTCACCATTCTCGATGAGGCGGATGCCCCGGATGTGACTCTCATGAGTGAAGATGCGTTAGGCAAGGATTGGAACCGTCCGGAAGAAGATATGGCATGGTCACATTTACAGTAGGTTCCGTTGTTTTGGTAAAGTTCCCATTTTCCGATCTGAGCGGTGCAAAGTTGCGACCTGCAGTACTTCTTGCATATTCAGGCAACGAGGATTGGATTTTGTGCCAAATAACCAGCAACCCATATGCCGACGCGAAGGCGATAGAACTGAACGATGACGATTTTAAAGAAGGTTCTCTGCATCGAACAAGCTATATTCGTCCAGGAAAGCTTTTCACCGCTAATTTGACTATCATCGATCATCGGGTCGGTATAATAAAAGACGCAGTTGTTTCGAACCTTACCAACAAGGTCATTGCATTGATAAAGGGTAATAAATAGCTGATTTCGCAGATTCTCCGGAATGGGAACCGAGAAACTCAGGGAATGGATCATTCATGCGACGTCTTGTTGCGGGAACTTTCCTCATATGGAATAAGAGTGGAAGAGAGGCGCGAAGGCGCAGAGGAAAGAGGATGGATGGGATGGGAGAGGGGCGACCGATTATGGCAAGTTCGTTGCGAGCGGGGTTTAGATGAGCGATAGCGCGAATGGGGACGAGGAGAACTGGACTCTCATAATACAGCCCAAGAGGAAGTGGCTGGACATAAACTTGCGGGAGATAATCCGTTACTGGGACCTGGTGTGGCTCTTCGTGAAGCGGGACTTCGTGACGGTGTACAAGCAGACGATCCTGGGGCCGCTGTGGTTCGTCCTGAATCCGTTGTTTACGACGATCGTGTACACCTTCATATTCGGGAGTCTGGCCAGGATTCCGACCAACGGAATACCGCCTACCCTGTTTTACTACGGGGGACCATGCTCTGGGGTTACTTCTCGGCATGTCTCAACAGCGCGGCGGATACGTTCAGCTCTAATTCGGGGCTTTTCGGGAAGGTATACTTTCCCAGGCTCACGGCGCCGATCAGCAAGGTATTCTCGAATCTCTTCTCGGCGGGAATACAATTTGCGACGCTCGCGGCATTCTACGTATACTATGCGGCGACAGGTGCCATCGTGCGGCCCACCTGGTGGGCCTTTGCGATACCGCTTCTGTTCGTGCAACTTGCGGCGCTGGGGACAGGATTCGGCATGATAGTTTCGGCTCTGACAACAAAATACAGGGACTTGCGGCAGCTCGTGGGTTTCGGGATAGGCCTGTGGATGTACGCGACGCCCATCGTGTATCCGCTGTCGCAGGTGCCGGCGAAGTACCGCTGGATCATGCTGGTCAACCCTGTGACCGCGCCCATCGAATCGTTCCGAGCGGCGGCCTACGGGGTGGGCGGAGTGAGTGCAGTGCTTCTGGGTGCGAGTGTAGGCGTGACTTGCATTGTTCTCTTCATGGGGCTTCTTCTCTTCAACCATAACGAGCAGACATTCGTGGATGTAGTGTAGGCTACGAGGAAAATGATGATAGACAATATTGAGATTACCTTCCTTCCTCGCGTGTCAGGCGTTATACACGGTAAAGCTGCGAGGAAAGAAACTCTGAGTTAACCATATTGCTCCGATGCAGTAGTTGGATCTGACCCTTGTCCCTGTGCCATTCGACATATTAACGAAAAAGATCTCTTAAATAGACATGATTGGGGATGGCTAAGATGCTCAGGAGGTACATGATACCACCTCCGATGCCTAGCTTCTATGAAAGAAAGAGCTTTACGGCAACGGGAAGACGTGGGTGTGGAAAAGTCTAGGATTCGAATGATATTACTGACCCGGCAATAAAACAGTTGCGTGAGCATCGAAAAGGGGCCACAGGGCTAAACCCTTTTTTGATGCGATGACAGCTTTTCAATTGCCGGGTCAGTAGAATAAGCGGCGGCAATGTTCAAGATCTAGTGGGAATGACAATCTTGAGTGTTGAAATGCAAGGCTATAGATGTCGAGAATTTTATGAGAGGAAAGCATAGACAATGAGCATAGCGATACGAGTGGAGCATGTCTCTAAAGAGTATAGGCTTGGGATAATCAATCACGGGACGTTCTACAAAGATTTTCAGAGTTGGGTGGCAAGGAAGCTCAAGAAGCCCGACCCAAACGCGAAGATCGGCGAGCAGCGCTTCGAGGGCCAAGAAAGCCATTTTTGGGCGCTCAAAGACGTAAGCTTCGACATTGAGGAAGGCGACAAGGTCGGAATTATTGGAAAGAATGGAGCGGGAAAGAGTACACTCCTTAAAATTCTTTCGCGAATCACTGCGCCGACCAATGGTACACTAAAAATAAAAGGGCGCCTTGCAAGCCTCCTCGAGGTGGGAACAGGATTCCATCCCGAACTGACTGGCAGAGAAAACGTGTATCTCAATGGCGCCATATTGGGCATGAAAAAGGATCAGATAGATAGCAAGTTCGATGAAATTGTCGATTTCGCGGAGATAGAAAATTTTATCGATACACCCGTGAAACGCTATTCGAGCGGTATGTATGTAAGACTCGCATTTTCGGTAGCTTCAAATCTTAATTCGGATACGCTTATTCTAGATGAAGTTCTTTCAGTTGGCGACGCCAAATTTCAAGAAAAATGTGTTCGGAAAATAGATAGAATATCAAAGGATGAAGGGAGGACAATACTTTTTGTAACACATAACATGAGTGTAGTTAACTCCCTTTGTAATAGTTGCATTTTGCTCGAAAAGGGAACCATAACGGGAAAGGGCAATACTAATTCTATTATTAGCAAATATCTTGGTGATGAAGATTCTAACATAAATGTAATGGAAGCAACTGATGATGCATTACCTGATCCGGCTAAAAAACTTAAAATACGACGTGCCCGAATATTAAGCGAAGGTGGCAAGATACCACAAGCTGTTTCAAATAATATGAATAGCGTACTGTTGGAAATTCAATTTGAAATATTATTTCCCATGAGTGGATGTGATATCAGCTATGAACTTTGGGAGAATGGCTCCTGTTTATACTGCAGTTGCATGAAGGACCAGGATGTAAAATATTATCTTGGAAAAAAGTGGGAAAAGGGATTTTATAGTTATCAAACTCAATTACCTATTGATATGCTAAGAGACGGGCAATATTTGATTAATGTTGCGGCCGCTATACCGCGGGTTGAAGTTCTCGATAGGATGCATAAATCGCTAAAATTTACACTAACTGATGAGTTTTCGCCCGTATTCAAATCTGGGGAGAGCCGTCCTGGTGTATTATTGCCGGTGATTAAATGGAATATAGCCCGGTAAGGTATCAAGTTTACGATAGTGTTTGCAAATCAATATTAAATATAACATATAAATTACAAAGAGGTAAGCATGAAAAGGGCTGTTTTAGTTATAGGGTTTAACAGGCCCGAAAAAATAAAGGAAGTGCTCGATAAGATTCTGAAGTATGATCCGCCAAGATTGTTTGTGTTCTGTGATGCCCCGAGAGAAGGCTTCGATAATGAAGCGGAGAAGTGCTTGTCAGTGCGGAGTATTGTTCGTTCGTCGAGCCATCCTTCGCTGTCATTGTTTTTCCCTAAAAAAAACCTGGGTTGCAAAAATGGACCGCCATCGGCGATATCCTGGTTTCTTGCGCATGAACCATGCGGGATAGTTCTGGAAGACGATATCGTACCATATGAAGGTTTTTTTGAGTTTTGTGAAAAATACCTCGATGAATATGAGAACGATTCGAGCATTTTTCTGATATCGGGATTTAATCCCCTAGGATTCGTGGAATGCGCACAGACAACAGTTCTGACGAAATTTCCCCAAATATGGGGCTGGGCGACCTGGCGGCGGGCATGGTCGGGCTATTCTAATTATATAACGCGTAAGGAGCTTGATTCGAATCGGAAGATATTGAAGTCCTGGATCAACCGAAAAATGCATTTTCGGTTCTGGATGGAAAATTTTAACCGTGTAGCGGATCACGGCATGAATACATGGGATTATCAATTAGTTTTTCATATTCTTAAAAATGAAGGCTATGGGATTCTACCTGTCGCGAATCTGATTCGCAACATCGGTTTCGACGGCGAAGCGACGCATAAAACCGAAAGGAAATTTCGAATTTCCTAGTTTCGATCGCGACATGGATGGTAGTGCAAGGGCGATGTCACCGGTTTATATTCCCGGCATTGATCGGAGAATAGGTAGGGAGCATTATTTCATAGCCTCCCGGGGGCAACATGATGTGCGAGATAGAATGCTGGGGCAAGCCAAAAGTTTACTATTTAAGCCATGGTACAAGGTAAAGCGCATTCTGGGCATAAAGAGGGTGGTATTTTGGAAATCATCAAAAGGCAGGCGAGTCAAATGATTTTTTCAGTGGTAATGCCCTCCTTTAACCAGGTGGCCTATATCGAGAAGTCCATTCTTTCGATATTAGGGCAGAAAGGCAATTTCTTCCTTGATTTTATCGTCGTCGACGGTGGCTCGACAGATGGGACTCCACAGAAGCTTGCAGGCCTGGAAAGTGCATTTTTATCTTCGGTGACAAGTTCGATCGTCCTCGAAGGCTTGGCTTTCGTAATAGGGGATGTGCCTTGTAGCATACGTTGCCGAGGCGTTTCTTTCCGCTGGGTCTCCGAGCCCGATTCAGGTCAGGCGAATGCCATAAACAAAGGCATAGCATTGAGTCGTGGCGATTGCTTCTGTTGGTTAAACTCGGACGACATCCTGCTGGAAAACGCGCTTCAGAAAGCTGCTTTTGCCCTGCAAAAACATGCTATCGTTTTCGGCGGTGCGATCGCCGTTGATGCGGACGGCAAAGAAATGTGGCGGCAGTTGCCGGTGAAAGCAAATCTGGAAACTCTTTTGCTTAAGCGCGAAGGTTTGCCGCAGCCTTCGGTTTTTTTCCGGAAGGAGCTTCTGCGGAAATACGGGACGCTGCGCGAAGACCTGCATTATTACCTCGACCACGAGCTTTGGATGCGCTTTGCCGTAAATGGAATTTGCTTTTATCATGTCAATGAAATATTTTCCGTACAAGTATATCATCCGGGGAGCAAAAGTTGTCAGGGAGATACACTGTTTGAAAAATTTAGACCGGAAGAATCTGCCGTTCGAGAAGAATATTTTCACAAGCGTTCCTATCGCATAGTAGTCGTGAAAAACGCATCGGCAATCAGATCTGCAGCTGGGAAGGGCGGCCGGCAGATAAGAGATACCGTAAGTATTGGAATAAACGTGTTCTACAAGGGCGGCAGATGGATTGCGAAAAGGGCTATCCTTTTTTTAATAGGAAATGACGATGGCCACGGCGATAAAAGTACAAGTCAGGGTCGATGAAATTCAACGTCATGACGAAACCGTGTATTCCGTGCGGCTGCGGCTCAATGGCCGCTCCCTGCCCAGGATAAAGCCCGGTCAGTTTCTGCACTTGGCTTTGGACGATTACGATCCTGCCGGAGGGTTCTGGCCCGATTCGAGAGTCTTTTCGCTCGCATCCATCGGTGAGGAGACATTGCAAATCGTATATAGCGTGAAGGGCGTTTACACAAGAAGGATGGAGCGGGAGCTTATCGCGGGTCGAACCGTTTGGATAAAGCTGCCTTATGGGAACTTCGTCATAGACACCTCGGCATCGCAGAGCGGTGGGGTTGTTCTTGTCGCCGGGGGAACCGGGATTGCCCCATTCATTCCATTCCTCGAGAATTGCTTGAAAAAAGGCTATGACAGTGGATCCGTGCATCTGTATTACGGCATACGACGGCCGCCGCAGGCGCTCTTTCAGGATCTCATAAAGCGTTGCGAGTCTTCACTCGGCGGTTTCTCGTATGTTCAATACATCGAAGAGCCGAACGAGACGGAGACCAACGGGCGAGGATCGCGTATCGGTCGATTGGACATCGGCGCCATCTACGAAGAATCGCCGCCCGGGGCGGTTTATTATCTGTCGGGACCGCCCACGATGGTCGAGATATTTCAAGATTCTCTTATAACGCGCGGTGTCGATAAGTCCGCGGTAAAGATCGACGAATGGGAGTAAGGTATGGCAAGAGACGAGAGCGCAATTCGGAAAGAAATCAGTGGACTCGTCGAAGAGTATTACAATACTAAGTTCGGTAAAACCGAGTTCATACCCGGTCAATCGCCCGTTCATTATGCGGGCCGGGTTTTCGATAAGAGCGAGATCACCAGCCTCGTTGAAGCCTCTCTCGACTTTTGGCTGACATCGGGGCGTTTCTCCGATGAATTCGAGAGCAATTTCGCCGATTTCGTCGGGGCGGAAAATGCCCTTTTGGTGAATTCCGGATCCTCGGCGAATCTTCTCGCCTTGACCTCGCTCACTTCTCCCCTGTTGGGTGAAAGGCGCCTTGTCAAAGGGGACGAAGTCGTCGCGGTGGCGGCCGGTTTCCCTACGACGATCAATCCGATCGTGCAGAATGGGATGGTGCCCGTATTCGTCGATATAGATGTCGGGACATATAATATCGACGCTTTGGAGCTGGAAAAGGCCATCGGACCCAAGACGCGTGCCATTTTTCTCGCCCATACCCTGGGGAATCCCTTCAACGTGGATGCCGTCATGGCGCTCGTTCGCGAGCACAAACTCTGGCTCGTGGAAGATTGTTGCGATGCGCTCGGTTCGAAATATGACGGTAAAATCGTCGGAGGCTTCGGGCATATCGCGACTTGTTCGTTCTATCCGGCGCATCACATCACGATGGGAGAGGGCGGGTGCGTGTTTACGAACGACGACGTGCTCGCTCGGATTGCACGCTCGCTCAGGGATTGGGGCCGCGATTGTTACTGTGCCGGAGGGGAAAGCAATACCTGCGGGAAGCGATTTACGGGACAATATGGCACCCTGCCCAAAGGCTACGATCATAAGTATGTGTATTCGCATATCGGCTATAATCTGAAAGTGACCGATATGCAGGCCGCGATCGGCGTCGAGCAGCTCAAGAAGCTTCCTGAATTCATCAAGATCAGAAAGCAGAACTTCGCTTGCTGGTACGAGGGATTCAGCCGTTGGGAAAAGTATTTCATTCTGCCCCGTGCAAGCAAAAAAACGGATCCGGCTTGGTTTGCCTTCCCTTTGTCGGTGAGAGATGGGGCCGGATTCACGCGCACGGAGTTGACGGATTACTTGAGCGCGAATCGTGTTGAAACGAGGAATCTCTTTGCCGGCAACATACTGAGACAGCCGGCATACCAGGATGTCGCGCATCGAGTGGCGCCCGGAGGGCTCGCTCGAACCGATTTCGTGATGAATAGCACCTTCTTCCTCGGCACCTATCCCGGTCTTTCCGGGGAACAGATCGATTATTCGCTTGGCGTGGTGGATTCGTTCATCAATAGACAATTGAAGGCGGGGGAAAAATGAAGGTTGTTATACTGGCCGGCGGATTCGGGACGCGGTTCAGCGAAGAGACGGAGCTCAGGCCGAAGCCTATGATTGAGATCGGGGGTAGGCCGATTCTTTGGCATATCATGAAGATATACTCTCAGTATGGTTTTAACGATTTCATCATCTGTTGCGGTTATAGGGGCTACTATATCAAAGATTATTTCCACCATTATTATATGCATGAATCGGACATAACCATAGATATGGCCGAGAACTCGACGGAATATCATGCTTCCAAATCCGAGCCCTGGCGTGTCACCCTGGTCGATACCGGACTGAATACCATGACGGGCGGCCGCATAAAAAGAATTCAGCCGTATATCGGCGACGAGACTTTCATGCTGACATATGGCGATGGCGTGGCCAGCATCGATATCCCTCGTCTTATCGAGTTTCACCATCAGTCCGGCAAATCGGCGACCTTGACGGCGGTACAGCCCACCGGCAGGTTCGGCGCCATCACGTTCCATGAATCCGACGAGAATATGATAAAAAGTTTCCTTGAAAAGCCGCAGGGGGACGGCATCTGGGTAAACGGGGGGTTCTTTGTTCTTGAACCTGCAGTTTTCGATTATATAAAAGAGGGAGACTCCACGGTATGGGAGAAGGCCCCGCTGGAAGGGCTTGCTTCCGATGGCCAGCTCAATGCGTATAAGCATTCTGGTTTTTGGAAACCGATGGATACTCTTCGCGACAAGAACGAGCTGGAGACTCTTTGGGGGCACGGAAACGCTCCATGGAAGCGCTGGAATGATTGATACATCGTTCTGGCAGGGACGCCGCGTCTTTCTCACCGGGCACACGGGATTCAAAGGCGCATGGTTGGCCTATTGGCTTTCTCGCATGGGCGCCATGGTCTACGGCTATTCCCTGGAGCCTCCGACCGAACCCAACGCCTTTTCGATTCTCGGTCTTCCGAAACTGCTGGACCAGACATTCGGCGACATCAGAGATGGAGTATCCCTTTCCGAGGTGTTGTTAGGATTCAAGCCTGAGATAGTCTTCCATCTCGCGGCGCAACCGCTGGTTCGTCTCTCGTACAAGGAACCACGATTGACCTTTGAGACGAACGTGATGGGCACGCTCAATGTATACGAGGCTGTCCGTGCATGCGCGAGCGTTCGTGCCATCGTGACGGTGACGACCGATAAATGCTATGAGAATCGGGAATGGGTATGGGGTTATCGAGAAAGCGATCCGATGGGGGGATTTGATCCCTATAGCTCGAGTAAGGGATGTGCCGAACTTTTGAGCGCCGCTTATAGGAATTCCTTTTTCAGTTCACAACATTCCGATTCGAATCGTGCTGTCGCTCTTGCGACGGCGCGAGCGGGCAATGTCATCGGCGGCGGCGACTGGGCTCTGGACCGATTGGTGCCTGATTGTGTCAGATCGCTCGTCGCAGGCGAGGAGATAGTGATTCGGAGTCCGAACGCGATAAGGCCATGGCAGCACGTTCTCGAACCTCTCGGCGGATATCTCCTTCTCGCCCAGGCCTTATACAACGACGGCGGCGAATTCGCCCAGGGCTGGAATTTCGGACCGGGCGATCGGGGCGTAATGAGCGTCGAAAGCATCGTCAGGCGAGTCATCGAGCAATGGGGTAGCGGCGGCTATCGGATAGAAGCCAATGCGGACTTGCACGAAGCGCAGCTTCTCAAGCTGGATATAAGCAAAGCCCGCGCATATCTGAGGTGGAATCCCGTATATTCGGTAAATGAGGCAATAGATAAAACGGTAGCCTGGTACAAGTCCTTTTACGACAAAAAATCCGATATGGCAGCCATTACCTCCTCCCAGATACGAGATTACACCGAAGCATTCACCTGCGCGAACAAGGGATGAATGTATGGAAACATTGCTCATCGCCGGCGGTTGCGGATTCGTCGGGAAAAATCTCGTAGAGAAATTTCATGACGAGTATCAGGTCGTAGTTATCGATCGAAAAATAGACGAAATCTTTCTGTCGCAATTCCCCGGAGTCAGGGCTTATGGGTATGACTTTTCCGACCCGGCAGTGCTGCGACACATCATATCGGAATCACACCCCGATTTGATAGTCAACTTGGTTTCCGTCGTGACCGCCGAACGGGATCTCTCGCTTTTTGACGCGCTGATAAATACGAATCTCAAAACCATGCTTGAGCTGTTCCATGCATGCCGGGATTCCGAGCGGCTGAAACTATTCGTCCAATTCGGGTCAGCCGAAGAATATGGGAATATAAAGTCTCCCTTTTCCGAGACGGATCGCGAGGAGCCGAACTCGCCTTATGCATTGTTGAAACAACTGACGACCAATACCGCAATGATGCTTCATCAGAACTACGGATTCCCGACCGTCGTCGTCAGACCGGGCAATATTTTCGGCAAATACCAGCCCGAAACCAAGCTGATTCCTTATCTGGTCTCTCAGCTGAAATCGAACAAACCGCTGCGTCTCTCGCTCGGTGAGCAGAAAAGAGATTTCATCTACATTTCGGATTTCGCCGACGCACTGGGTGCGTTATTTCGGAAAAGAGAATCGATCATCGGGTCGATCATCAATATTTCCTACGGTCATGGCGAAAGGGTGCGCGACGTAGTGGAATATCTTAAAGATAAGCTCGGTTCGAAATCGGAGCTGGGATTCGGAGCCATACCATACCGCGAAAACGAGATGATGGAATTCGAATGTGACATCAATAGACTCAGAGCATTGACCGGTTTTGAGTTCACTAGATCTCTCTATGAGGCGCTGGACGATTACCTTCGGTCGATCATTGGAGCAACAGTATGAAATATCTTGTAACCGGAGGCTGCGGATTCGTGGGATCCAACCTCGCCTCCGAAGTCCTGCGGAGGGGTGAGGAGCTCGTAATACTTGACAATCTGTCTCGTTTGGGAAGCGAGAAAAATCTCGGTTGGCTGCAAACTCTCGGGAAATTCCTTCATTATCGATTCGATATTCGAGATCTAAATGATGTCGAAACGGTAATCAAAAGGGAGAAGCCCGATGTGGTATTCCATCTGGCGGGGCAGGTCGCGATGACTACCTCGATAGAAAACCCTCAACTCGATTTTGAAACGAATACAGTGGGGACTCACAACCTTCTCGAGTCGGTACGCAAATACTCCCCTGAGACAACGATTCTCTATTCATCCACGAATAAAGTTTATGGTTCCCTCGAGCAATACACATATCGTGAGGACGGCACGCGGTATGTCTGTGAAGAATTCCCCTATGGATTCGATGAGACATTGCCGCTGGACTTCCAATCGCCCTATGGATGTTCGAAGGGAGCTGCCGATCAGTTCCTGTTGGACTATTGTCGAATGTTCGGCGTAAGAACCGTGGTCTTCAGGCATTCCTCGATGTACGGTGGACATCAGTTCGCCACTTATGACCAAGGCTGGATCGGCTGGTTTTGTCAACAGGCACTCGATATCAAGATGCAAATGTCGAAAAAACCATTTACGATTTCGGGTTCCGGGAAACAGGTTCGCGATGTCTTATACGCTACGGACATCGTCAGGCTGTATTTCCTAGCCGCAGAAAAGATAGAAATCGTCAAGGGGAGGGCCTTCAATATCGGCGGAGGATATAGGAATAGTCTCTCTTTGCTGGAACTCTTCTCACTCATGGAGAAAATGCTGAATATCAGGATGGAGTATGAGCGCCTTCCCTGGCGAACAAGCGATCAGAAGATATTCGTGGCCGATATCGATACCATAAAACGTTCGATAGGATGGGAACCGGGCGTCGCCGCAGAGGCCGGAATCGAAGCCACAGTCGCATGGTTGAAAGAGGGGATTTGAGGCCGAGGCCGGCGCCTCGATCTTAGCGTGAACATTTCCATCGATGGAGAATCCATGCCTGAACATATTCCTCTCGTGAGCATAGCCATTCCCGTCTACAATCGTGAAAATCTCATCAGGCGGGCCATCGATTCCGTTCTGGAACAGACGATGGATGATTTTGAGCTTATTATTTCCGATAACTGCAGCACAGATAAAACTTGGGATATCGTCAACGATTATGTACAGCGCGATTCCAGAATCCATGCGTTTCGAACGACAGAAAATATCGGCCCCGTTCGGAATTGGAAAAATGCTCTGTGCATGGCGCGGGGAGAATATTTCAAGTTTATCTGGTCCGATGATTGGATAGCGCCCAATTTCATCGAGGCTACGCTGAATCAATTGATGCATCGCGAAGATATCGCATTCGCCTTTTCCCCGACCGATATTGTTTCCGAAACAGGAACGACCACTTTCTATGAAATTCGACAACGAAATTCGATCATTACCGCTGCCGAGTTCTATTACGGTACGGCTTCCTGGATGAATTATCCTTTGTCGCCGGGATGCGCTCTTTTTAGACGAAAGGACGTTGATTCATCGTTGATCGTGCAAATTCCTAATGTCTCCGGTATCGATTTCTCCCGGTTCGGCGCCGGCAACGATCTGCTGATGTTCTTGATGCCTCTCATCAGGAAACGATGGATTGCGTTCGTCCACGATACAAGAGCTTTTTTCCTTTCACATAGCGGATCGTTCTCGATGAGCAATGATTTGAGAAAATATTACGATTATGCGCATGTCCATTTCATTGAGACAAAAGGGGACCCTTTATTTGCATCGCGCTATTATTTAAAAATCAAAGGGCGATTTTCGCCGGAAAGTGAAATACTCTTGAGGGTGGGGAAAGTCAGTTGGAGATTGTATATAGAGGTTTCAGTTCTGCTTGATAAACTGATCTTGTTGCTTAGGTCCTGGTTGCGATATCCTGTTCGTCTCGTCAGAAAAATAGGAATGATGATTCTCAAAAGAGACGGATTATGATTTATGACAGAAATAAAGAGGTCTAGTGTGTTCGCGGATAATGATATTCCTCTGTTGTCGATCGTCACGGAAGTGATGAATGGCGCTGACCATATTCAGCAGACTATGGATAGCGTAATCTCGCAGGATTACGATAACGTCGAGTATATCGTCGTCGACGGCGGTTCGACCGATGGGACACTGGATATCATCGAAGCGAATAGGGACAAAATCAGCCAAGTAATTTCCGAACCGGATAAAGGCATCTATGACGCGATCAACAAGGGAATAAAGTATGCCCATGGAGATATCGTCGGAATAATCGCGAGTAACGACTGGTATAGCGATAATATTTTCGCAATAGTCATCAGCGAGTATAAAAAGAATCCCCATGCCATCCTCTATGGAATCGTCAAGGTTTACATGGATGAGCGATTCTGCGGGATAGAAGGACATCCGGTCGAATGGCTAAGGAACGGGATGCTCCCGCACTCGACTATCTTCGTACCGAGAGAAGTTTATCTCAAACACGGTACTTTCGACATTTCTTATCGCATCGCCGCTGATTACGACGCCATGATTAGATTCTGGAAGGCGGATGTTCCCTTTTCTTTTTGTGATCGAGTTCTCGCCAACGTACGGGTCGGCGGAATAAGTTCGAGCGCCTTGAGCGGTATCGAGCAGAGGGAAGTGATGAAAAAATATGGCTTTATATCGGAAGAGCATGAAACTCTGAGCAGACGCCTCTTGAAGAAGGCATTCAACTCGAGCGTCGATTGGATACGGGAAAAGTTTTGAAATTGACTAATATGTCGGGGAAATAACGAGGTATCCTATCGTGGCTGTGGCAGTAGTAATTCCAACCTGTAATCGACCCGGTCCGGTGAAAAACATGCTTCAGTCCATCCTTGACGGCAGCATGCTTCCCGACGAGTTGATGGTCGTGGATCAGTCCAAAGGACCTGAAACTGAGAGTCTAGTCGCGGATCTGCGGCGCCGTCATCCGTTTCTAAAATACGAACATGACAAGGGTACGGGGACGTCCCGCGCGAAGAACCTGGGTTGGTCGCGCGTTTCGTCGGAGCTGGTCTTCACGGACGACGACGCGGAAGTGGATCATTACTGGCTGGAAAGCCTGGTCACGGTCCTGGACGCGAACGCCGAGTGCGGTGCCGCCGGAGGCAGGATCGATATTCCGAATCTCGAAGAATACCGGCCGCTGGTCTTTCCCAAAGACAAGATGTACCTCATGCCCTATCTGAATTTCGGCGAGCAGATAAAGTTATTTCACGAAGGTTCCTACCCCGTGGGCGTCAACATGATAACCCGCCGCGATTTGCTGAGCAGGCTGGGGGGCTTCAACGAAGACCTCGGACCGAATTATGCGAAGCGACGACCGATCTCGGGGGAGGAGACGGATTACTGTCATAGAGTGCATATGTTGGGGTTTTCCCTCATATACGTCGGGACGGCCGTCGTGCGGCATCCTTTCACGCGGGAAAGGAATACGCTTGCTTTCTTGAAAAAGCGCCTGAGGATGGAATTGTACACTCTGGCCGTCTTCGACTTGAATTGCGAGCCATTTTACAAGTACCCCCTCAAGACTATTTTCCCCTTGCTGAGGATGGCCTCCCATAAGCTGAAAGGCAGAACCGAGTCTCAGCTGGACAAGTACCTGCTCTGGGAGGAATTCAAGTCCTACATGCTAGCCTTTTTCCGAGCGCCGAGGAGCATCCGACGATCGAGGAAGAAGCTGCAAGCTCTAATCCGTTGAATCGTGTCCGTATCTCTATAAGGTGGTGATTCCCATGCCCGCTTCGTTTACTCCGGGACCGCTCGAGGGGCTATGGACGATCGAGCCTCAGGTTTTCGCCGACGAACGCGGCTTTTTCATGGAGACCTATAGAGAATCCGAATTCCTGCGGGCCGGCATCGCCGAGCGCTTCGTCCAGGATAACCACTCCAATTCCCGGCACGGCGTTATGCGCGGCCTGATTTTCAGTACGGTCCGCGTGCCCAGGGGAAGCTCGTGCGCGTCGTGCGAGGCAGAGTCTGGCACGTCGCGGTGGACCTGCGCACCGACTCTCCGAGCTACAAGAAATGGCATGCGCTGGAATTGTCGGCCGAAAATCGCCGGATGCTGTACCTTCCCCCGGGCTTTGCGCACGGGCTTCTAACCTTAAGCGAAGAGGCGGAGGTGGCCTACAAATGCACCGCCGAATACGACAAGTCGAACGACGGAGGACTGCGCTGGGACGATCCCGAGCTCGCCATAGACTGGCCCTTCCGGAATGTCATCCTGTCCCGGAAGGATGCGACTTTGCCTTATCTCAAAGAGCTTTTATAAAGACGATTCCAAAGGAATGATTTGGCTTATCGGAAACAAGGGCATGCTCGGCAGTGAGGTCGCCGATCTCCTGAGCGAGAGGGGGCTGCCGTTCTTCGGCACCGACCGCGAGCCGGACATCACCGATGCCGCGGCCATGGGAGCTTTCGCGGCGGGCAAGGACATAGATTGGATCGTCAACTGTGCTGCCTACACCGCCGTCGACAAGGCCGAGGACGAGCCGGATCTCTGCCAGAGACTCAATAGCGACGGACCCGCCAATCTCGGCGCTCTGGCTTCCGGCATCTGTGCCTCGGTCATCCATATCTCCACCGACTACGTCTTCGACGGTTCCGGGAATCGGCCCTACACGGAAGACGACCCGATATCGCCCCTCGGCGTATACGGGAAAACAAAGGCGGAGGGGGAAATTGCTCTCCGCGACGCCTGCGCCCGTTCGTACATTCTGCGCACGGCATGGCTCTACGGCATGCATGGGACGAGCTTCGTGTCGACCATGCTGCGCCTCATGCGCGAGAAGACCGAAATCGGCGTCGTGGCCGACCGGCAGGGGACGCCCACCTATGCGCGGGATCTGCCCTGGCGATCCTGAAAATCATGGACTCGGGCAGGATCGCATACGGCACCTATCACTATACGAACGCTGGCCGGACCACCTGGTACGAGTTCGCCCGCGCGATCCACGACGAGGCGCGCCGTTGCGGCCTTGTGGAGAGGGACTGCGAGATAAGGCCTTTGACCGTGGATCAGTATCCGACCAGGGCTCGCCGGCCATCCTATTCGGTGCTATCGAATGCCAAGATCGAACGTATCTTCGGAATCTTGCCGCCGCCCTGGAGGCAGAGCCTCGTCGAAATTCGTCGACTCCGGAGCATCGATTTCACGATTGCAAATCAAATCGCAGGGAAGTGAATAAATGATCGTCACATGCAGGCGTTTCGGCCGTCTGGGGAATCGACTTTTCCTCTTTTTTCCCCATCTGATCGCGTTTTCGGAATATGCGGGCATCCCCATCCTCAATTGGGCGTTCTCCAAAATATGCCGCGATTTCCCCTTTTTCGACGATCAACGCGTCTGTTCCTACAGCCTCGATGCTTCATGGAAGCAGGGGCTCCTCGATTCACCCATCGCCACGCGGCTGGCCGCATCCCTGGGAGCTATCCCCACGGTCCGCTTCTGGGACGACCGCAATATCGTATTCGACGGAGATGATGCTTCCGACCCGCGCA
>CAWBCC010000022.1:0-26377 GCA_963787185.1 uncultured bacterium
GGTAAAAATGACTCTTCGCCCAAAGCTCATCTTTATGCATTATATAGATTTACAAACTTTAGGCAAGGGGAGAAAGAGCCGGTTTATGGGTTTTGTCAACGCGGGTTGATGTTTTTAAGTAGAGATTCAATGAATGGGCTTGACCATTGTAAGCCAAACTATTATGCTTACACCATAAAGGAGCAAGGAGGGAATGAAGATGGGAGAATTAGGCCGGTTAATCAAATCGGCCCGAGTACAGCGAGACGTCTCACTGCGTCAAATGGCCGATGAGCTTGGGGTGTCAGCTATGTATCTCTCAGAGATCGAGAACAGCAAAAAAATACCAACCAAAGGAGATGTCCTGGCCTTGATTGCTGACTATTTTGATTTTAAACAGGAAGAGCTTTTGGAGCTTGCATTCAAAGAAAAGAAAGAAGCAACGATCAAAAATCAGCCCAACGCCCCCTATCTTGCGGTCGCCCGAAGGCTGAGAAGCGCATCGCCTGAAACGCTAAAATTGTTGCTGAATATTCTCAAGTCCAAAGGGGAGCCGGGATGAGTTTTCTGCGAGGAATTGGTGTTAAACCACAGAGTCGAGCTAGCCTTGAAACAGAAGCGATGAACTACCTTGCCATTCATCTTGGATCTAGCTTAACTGAACCAACTCCTCTGAATGTAGATGCACTCTTGGATAGGGCTATTTGGCGGTCTCACGGATATATGCTGGACCTCGTCGATAGCTTCGATGATCCGGCAATCGAAGCGCGAACATTGGTCCTAGAAGAAAAAATACAGTTCCTTTACCCTTCATTTGAGAAACTTGAATTTGCTGGAAGACCTCGTTTCACGGCTTGCCATGAATGTGGACACGTCATATTACATGCTGCTCAGCTGCGCTCATATGCGTTCGCTCCTTCGCGTATGAAGCCCAGAATGCTGAGGACATATGAGGATCCCGAATGGCAGGCAGAGCATTTTGCTGGGGCTTTGCTTATGCCTCTAGTTACGATCTTCCCCCTATTTAAAAGCTTAAGGGAAAGTGGATGCATGGACGATGAACTAGAAGAACTAATCGCAGAAAAATACATCGTCTCAAATGCCGCTGCCCGAGTGCGCGTCAAACAAATAGGCCAACCTGACCTGGCCAGGTTGGCCTCAACATTGGGCTAAACTAGGAGGTGTCACAAAGACCAAGCCCACCAGTTCGCCGAGCCGATGATATAATAACTAGCAATTACAATGTTATCGGCAAAGTTGGCTTTCGTCAACACGGAAAACCGGACCTCCACAAGAAGAAGGAGGTCCCACTATGGCAAACCAAACTGATGTGGTCGTAATCTATACGCCTTACATCACTCGGAACGGAAAGCGCATTTATGCATCTACGTACGGGAAAAAGGCTTTCCGACTAGTAATCCCCCGGGATAAATACCGAGGGCGATAGCAATCCATACAGGTAGCCAGGACCTGGGAGGGCGGGGTAACCCGCCCTTTTTTTACAGATTTCGCTTGACATTATAGGCCCATTGGGCCTATAATGATCTTGTCAGCCAGGTAGCTGACGTCGGCCGGCCGTATGGCATGGCTACCCCCTCCACAAGGAGATGTTATGAACCACTCTTACGTGATCGTGATCCCCTCCACGATCTACAACGTCCCAGCGCCCGACTCCATCGTTGACGGCCTCCGTGTCGCGGTCAAGTCCGCCCTCGCTGAAGCCTTCGGCGGTTATACTGAAGTCGAGGCAACCGGCGGCTACAAGGCCGAATCCGGAGAGCTCATCGAGGAGCGTGTGTACCTCCTCGAAGCTTCCTATGAGAGCGAGAACGACGAGCTCGTCGAGGGCCTCGCGCTCAAGGTGAAGGCCGAACTCCACCAGGAATCGGTCATGGTCTATTACAAAGACCAGGTAGCCCGGTTTATCTAGCCGGAAGGGGGCCCGAGAGGGCCCCCTTCCCCACTAAGGAAGGATGCCATGAAGTACGTGATTCGATCGACGGACGACAGAGGCGAACGGATCCCGCTTGCAGTCCTGGAAGAGAAGAAGAAGGCCGCCCGTGATAAGTTGCTCGCCGCGGGCATGCACTACCTCGAGTACAAGGCCCTGCTCGGCTTCGAGAACGCCATGGGGCAGCCGGTGCATGAGGAGGTCGTCATTATCGAAGCGATCGGTAGGGAAAACTATGTATGAGATCCCGTCGTCCGAACAACTGCGCGAATTCTTTCGAATTCATAAGCTCACGGGGGCGGTGGTCGCGCGACTCCTCGGGGTCGATTCGAGGACTGTCCGAAAATGGACAGCCCACAAGGACGCGGATAATCGACGGGCAATCCCATGGAGCGCATGGACATTGCTCCAGCTTTGCACCGGAGAGATAACGGTCGATCAATACAGGGTTGAGGTTCTGCCCGAGAGCCCATCGAAACCCGTGATGCCTTTCAATGGAATTCACTGGGGACCAGAGTGAAGCTGAAGATTTGCTTTCGCCTCGGTAACCGCCCGGAAGAGGAAGTCCTCGTCTCGAGCTTCCCCGAGTTCAAGGCGTGGCTCTGGAGCTTCGGCGTAGGAGTGAAGGCGGATGATCGAGAAGCCATAGCCTGGTGGGCGGAGACCTATAGCAGATTGACGACCGAAGGCCTTACGAAGCCCATTCTCTTCGCACGAGCTCGTGTCGATTACCCAGAGCCGACGGAGGTCGCCATACTTAGAGTTGAGCGATGACGGGCAGAATGTGTTCCCTAATCGTCGAACTCCAGGACGATCCTTGTCCCGCCGCTCCGCTCCATCCTGATCGCGCCGCCGAGCTGTTCCGCAAGCCCTTTGATGAGCGTGAGCCCGAATCCAGTCGATGTGTCGAAGCCGATGGAATCCGGGATGCCTTGGCCGTCGTCCTGGACCGTGAAGGAGACGTGGTTTCCGCTGCGCGTCGCGGAGATAGCGATCACGCCGCTTTCCCGATCGACGAAGGCATACTTCATCGCGTTGGTGACGAGCTCGTTCAGGATGATCCCCAGCGGCTGAAGTTTGTTCAGGCTCAGGCTGAAGTCATCGATGCGCTCCTCGATCCGTATCCGGCTGCCATGGGGGTAGGAACTCGCTATTTCGCTCGCCAGAGTAGGAAGGTATTCCTTCAAAGAGAGTTTTTCGAAATCAGGAGACTGATGGAGCTTGTCGTATAACAGGATCATGCTCTTTACACGCCTTTCGGCGTCTTCGAGCATGTGGGCGGCGGCGGCATTCCCAGTCTTCATGGCCTGCATGAGGAGGAGGCCGCTGATGGAATTCATGCTGTTCTTGACCCTATGATGGATTTCCTTCAGGAGGAGCTTCTTCTCCTCGAGGAGGGCGCGTATCCTGTCTTCATCGGTCTTGCGCTCCGTTATGTCCATGATCGAGCCTTCCAGGATTCCCTGCTCGGGGTAGAGCTTCAAAGAGGTCAGGCAATCGATGACCACTCCGTCCGCACGGATCATCTTGCATTTAAAATTCTCGACATGACCCTCTGCTCTGAGTATCTCGACCATTCTCGCACGTTGCTTCGGGTCGGCCCATAAATCGACCGAAGGTTTGCCTTCGCATTCCTCGCGGCTCATGCCGAGGATGGACAGGTACTTCTCGTTGAACTCCAGGGCCTCTGATCCGTCGAGGCGGGTCCTAAACATCCCGATGCCGGAGGTGTTGAAGAGGTGCTTGTACTTGGCTTCGCTCGCCCGCAGCGCCGCCTCCGCCGTCTTTCTCGCTGTGATATCGCGGAAGAAGCCGAGGTACCTGCCGCCGTCGGAATCCAGATAGGTCACTGATACGGCCACGTCAAGGATACGCCCATCCTTGGTGCGGTGCCTTGTTTCAAAGATCACCGCCCCGGCATCCTTGATTCGCGCCATGTTCCGTACCGTCGTCTCGATGTCCTCGTTGCAATCGATGTCGTTGATGGTCAAGCGCAGGAACTCTTCGCGCGAGTAGCCGATCATGCGAAGGTAGGCATCGTTCACATCTAGAAATCGTCGGTCGGCATCGACGATCCAGAATCCGTCTAACGTAGTCTGGAGGACAGAGCGAAGGTAACGCTCGTTCCGGGTGAGCCTGAGCTCCTTATCCCGCTCGGCAATCTTCGCTTCGAAGAGCTTGAAGGCCATCTTGATCGATGCGTCCAGTACCGTAATGCTAGAGCTTTTTACAACATATCCGTAGGAGGTGATCTTCTCGGTCTTATCGACGATCTCGGGCTCCATATGGCTGGACAGGAACACGATAGGAATGTCCCTTACGTCCAGGATGGCTCGGGCGGCGTCCGTCCCGTCGACCCCGAGGCCAAGGTCGATATCCATCAGGATGAGGTCCACCGGTGCATTCGCCTTGACCGTCTCGATTGCCTTCTCACCAGAGTCGGCGGTCGTGACGTGATAGCCGAACTGCTCGAGGCGCGCCTTCTCCCCCATCGCGATGAGGGCTTCGTCTTCCACAAGGAGGATATTCTTCGGTTCTCTGTTCAATTAGCGAAACCTCCCTGGTTCCGCGCTAAGACGGGGCAGGCGGATCCGCCTCGGCTTTCGCTTCCAAGTCTCGTATCGGAGCTGAGTCGACCCATGCAGCAAAGGTGCCCATTTCGAGGTACGAAATGATAACCGGCATTTCTCCCGTTTGCGACAATCAGGATGATGAGTTCGAAGTTTTCTAAAAAGAATGGCCCGCGGACTCCTGATAGTCACACGGGCCGGGCACCATTAGGCAACTTTAATACTACTGAATTCGCCGTAGGCAATCAAGAGAGTGTGCTTTCACCAACTCACATGATGGGCCAGCCGGCATACTCAAGGGTTGTCATTAGCCGAACTGGCGAAGCCTACCACCATCGGAACATGCGGTGTCCGAGCTCGTAGATACCCGCTGAGAGTGCTTCGGCTGTACAGCCTACGAGCGCGGCGGCGGGGTATGATGAAAGATGCCAACGACCGCCCAGATCAACGCCGTAGCCGCCCCGCCTCCTGCACCATAAAGCGCGCCGCACGGCCCATCGGCAAGGGCCCCCGCTGCCGCGCCGGCCGAGACGAGGGCCGCGGATCGCCACCAGAATATCTCAGCCTCCGCCTTGCGTCTGTAGTCGTCGAAGTCCGTCTTCAAGGAGGCGGACATAGCTGAGGCAACGGTCAACGAGTCCGAGGTCTGCGTCGAAGCCTGTACCGAGCTCGTTAAGGCTCCCTGCACTACCTGAGACTGCGCCGAGGATGTGCTCGAGCTCCGCTCGTCGCTCTGAATCGCGCCGCTCAACGCCTGAACGGTAGACTGCGAACTCCGAGCTTGCTCGCTCGCTGTCTGCTTTTGACTCTGCAGATTGCTCCTGAGCTGCAGCAAGGTCGCCTCGCAGCTTTGCAAGGTCGCCGTCAAACTTGGCGGCTGCGGCGGCGAGGGACTTGGATCCTGAGTCGCTGCCTGCCCGGTGACCGGCGAAATAGCCGAAGCCAAAAGCAGCGCCAAGAACGAGCAGAGCAGCGGCAACCCACGGAAGGATTTTGCGCACATGAGACCTCCATTTCAGATATGAGCCGAGCCCGGGAATCCACCGAGCTGCGGCATGTGTGACTCGCTCCCCCAGGCGATGCCCTGGAGAGCGGCAGAGTAGGAAAGCAACGCGGCCATGATCGCGACGAGCGGGAGCGGCTGCGCGAGGTGCATCCATACCTGGATCGCCGGCGCCCAGAGTGGAGCGGCCGCGGCCTCAACGAACGCGGCGATGGACTCGACGCGCTTCGAGGAGATGTCGCCGAGGGGATCGTGAAAGATGCCCAGGCACGGCCGCGGGGCGGAAGCCGGCGCAGGATCGCTCATGAGCCCATCTTCGCGGCGACGGCCGCGCGGAAATTATCGAGGTCCTCGGGGTGATCGATGTACCAGGCGGGGCATCGCTTCCATCCGACGACGTCAACGTGCCTGATGATCCGCGTCGCCGGATCGAGATGGAACTGTCCGCAGAGTTCGACGCAGAGCTCGAGCGCCGCCTCGATCGTGGCCGGGGTATACGTTCCAAGATCGTCGACCGTCTCCATCTCTATTCCGATGGTGCAATGGTTCGGGCTCGAGCTGGCAGGATCTTCCGCGAAGGCCCCAAATAGATTCCGGGCGAGATCGGTGTAGATCTTGCCGGAGGCCGGATCCGGAAGGCTCGACCCGACGTGGAATGCCTTTTCACGCCAGGGCACGCACTGGATGATGGCGCCATTCTCGCTAATCGCGCAGTGTGCGCTCGCCCCTTCCTTGTTGTCCCCTCCCGCCCAGTAGTCGTGCGTCTCTTCCGCCGTCTGGCCGGGCGCATCGGGCCAATGGAGTACGATCGCAAGGACGGTATCGAGGGGGACGCCCGGCCGGGCCGGGCCGATGGGAAGGAAGGCCTGTACCAGATTCACGATGCTACTCCTTTTTGCGCTCGGCGATGAGCGTCTTTATCTCGTTCAGGGAGTCGCGGATCCACTTGATGTCGTTGCGCGTCTCCGCGATCGCCGTGTTCGACTCGGCCGTACAGGCTTCCTGGATGCGTGCCTTCTCGAAGAGCCGCTCGATGTCCGCCTTCATCCTGATTTCCTCCTGCTCGTGCCTACCCTGCTTGAGGAGCGCGTCGCGCCTCGCGGTCCCTACCTGGACGAGCGCGGCGATGGAGGCGGGGATCGTGATGACGAATCCGAGCGCCGTGAGGATCTCAGCCAGGCTCACATCAGTCCCCCAACGGCGCCGGCGATTTCTGGATCGATCATGGGGTGACCCCAGTAGGCGGAGTGGGCCAGGTGATAGCCCCTGAAGGAAATCCCTTCTGACCTGGAATATCCCGCAGGGCCTGCCTATACCTGAGCCACTGCTGCAGTGTCGCGGCAGGCATCCTCGTCTGCGCCGAGACGGTGTCGACCCAGTCACAATCGGCTAGGAGTGCGTTGCGATCCGCGCGGACATTGATCGCGTTGATCGTGTCGGCCGTAGCCTGAGTCATGTCGCCGACGGCCACCTGTTCGGTGATCGTCGATGGACGCAAGATGGCGTTCCCGTCAGCGTCCTTGTCGAGCGTCGACCCGGGCGGCCGCTTTTTGATTCCATCACGCACGAGTTCAGGGACGGTCTTCGGTTCAATGCGATCGCCGACGATCTTCTCAGTGTTCGCCACGGTCACGAGACCAGCGGCAATCCTCTGCGCGAGGGGAAGAAGATTCCAGTTTGCGTCGTAGCTCGCGACTGGAAGATTTGGGATGAAAAGAAATTTATCGGGAACGGGCCTGCAGTCGAGGCCCTCTTGGAGCGAACCGCAGCAATGCTCGACAACCTTCCCGCCGGCAACGATGACATATTCCCCGCTCATGCCGTCTTCCTCCATTTTGTCACGGCGGTCCACGCCCCAGCGTTTTCCGCTCCGACCCTCGGGGCACCGTGCGCGCCGTCCGAAACCTCTGTCCCGGAGTTCAATGTGTAATAGCCCTGATCTGGATTTCCGGTACCCGTAAAACCCGCATGCCAATCGTTGTTGCTGGATATGAGGACACTGGATTGGTGGATATGATTTTGAGATAGGTCCCCATGTCCTACCACGCCGTCATAGATGGCAAGTGCTCCCGCCGTATACCCTGCACCGGCAGTGGAGACGTTGATGGCTGTTATGACCCCGTTCGTTACCGTGGCCGTCGCAACCATCTGTGTCGAGCAACTTCCCGAGATTATCAGGGGCACCGTACCTGACCCGCCGGAGAGATATCCCGAACCTCCGCTGGTAATTGTGATGGCCGGCACGCCGCCCGAGACGGACACGGTCAACCTGGCGGGAACGCCACCAAACAGCGAGCCGGCGAGACTGCCATACGTACGCCTGACGAGGTTCGCCTCTTCCCACGAGACATCGGTCCACGTTCCGGCCGGCCACAATGACGCCGGTGACGCATCGTTCGGCCCCTGGAAATACACAAATCCGATGGGGGGCGGGGGCGTGAAGGAGGTCGTAGGCGCAGCGAGAGAGCCTGCCCATCCGGATCCCGGCGCCGCACCCACGATTCCACCCCATGCAGCCGAGGCAAAGCCGTTCGCCCACCCTGCCGCAAGATTTCCGCTCAAAGCGAGGAGCGCGAGGCCGAGGGCGCCCGGCGTGATCGTCGCGAGGGTCTTGGCGTCGATCCCGTTCGCCGCGCCGGAATTGGCCGCGGCCGCGAGAGCAGTAAGCCAGCCCGCTCCGGGGGTCACTCCGCCGAGCTTTGACGCATTGGGAGCCACGAAGGCGCCGAACGCCGCGGTCAGCTGGGGGATCCAGCCGGCTCCCGGGATAACACCTCCCAGCGCCTGGAGCCAGTTAGCGCCAGAGTCCGTGGTCGGGTTGTTCCCGGCGTTGCTGTTGGACTGGGAGACGTAGACCACGCCGGCGACCTGGCAGAACGACCCAACGAAGTACACGGTCGTCGGGTCGTACTCGGCGATCCCCTCTTGGAAGATGTAGGCGAGCTGTGTGGTGATGAGGAGGTCTATGGCGTTGAAGTCCTCGATGCGCGGGGGCTGATTCGCACTCTCGGTCGCGGCGTACCACCCCTGGGGCCATGCGGCCGTCGACATGATCGAGGCTATGTTCTGGGTTTTTACTGTCGCCCCCGCCGCATCGGAACCGAACTCTTCGAATTGGCTTACCGGTCCCGCGCTGCCGAAGATTGCCTGGAAGACTCGTCCTAGTTTCGTGGCCATGCTGCAACCTCACGTCGATTCGAAAGCGATGAGTATTTCCACTCCCGCGGGACGCGGGAGCAGGTCCTCGGACTGCATGATCGTCGCCCATCTCTGATATATGGATTTGCTCGAGAAGGTGTACGTCATGGTCATGTTCATGTTGTCCGTCGCATAGGCTTCAGAGCCGAAGAATTCGAGCATGAATTGATCGATGCTCTCGTCGGTCGGCGGCATGTAGTTCAACGACACTCTGTATGCCAGAAGCTCCCCGAACTCCGTGTCATCCAGAGAATACAGCGAATTGTTCAAGGCACCGGCCCGGAGGAATTGCGTGTCGGGGGCGGCCGCACCGGCGACCATCAGGGGCTGGAAGGTGTAGGGAGCCGTCGTCCCGGCCCGCATGAAGCCGAAATACTGCCGGGTGAAGTCCACCCCGGTGATCACGCGATTGACGCCGACGTATTTCCCGAGGATGTCCTGCTGGGCCCCCACGGCCGTGTTGAGGTTGTAGCCGTCGCGCACCGAGACGATGAGGTCGTAGATCATGAGCTTCGTGACGATCGCCGCGAGAAATGCGTTCGCGTTCGGCATGTTCATGTATTGCATGATGAGGAGCGCGACGTAGTAGGCGACGAGTGTGGAGTTCAATTTATCGTGATCCTCGAGGAAGAGAGAACGAACTGATTCGCCGGCGAGGAAGCGGCCAGGGATTCGACCCAGGTCACGTTATCGATTGAGACACGGCATATGCTGATGAGGTAGTTGGGATTGAGGCTCTTCAGGTATGCGACGATGACGTCGTTGGTCGCCTGAGCTCCAACAGAGTACGAGACGTTCGCGGCGATGAGCTCCATTAAATTCGCGGTGTCGACGACGATCGCACCGCCCAGGAAGCCGAGAGTGAACTCGACATACAGGGGAACCTCGGTCGGGACGTCGTACGACATGACGACCGTGCGCACGCCGTCCGCGCGCGTGACTGCGACATGCTGAGATCCCATCATTGCCACGCCGGGAGCCTTCTTCGCGTAGAGCATCTGTCCAATCTCAGTGGGGTTTCCGCCGGCGATGATTGCCCAGATGCTATTGGCTGTCATCCCTGCAGGGGCAGCTCCTGTCGTGCTGTCATAAACCTGAGCGGAGGTGACGCCGTCGAGTGAGGCAAGCGCGCTTTCGAGGGCGTCAAGGTACCCCGTCGTCACGATGGCCGTGCTCTTCGCTCTTCGGACGCGGAGAGCGGAATCGGTCTCCTCGTCCTGGCCCTGCGTCGTCGGCGAATTGGGATTGTTTATCGCGGTGACCTGGGCGAGGACGGTGACGGGTACGGTTATGGAGTTCAGCGCGACCTGGACGTTGCCGATCTCGGCCGCCTGGAAGCTGTACGTATACGTGCCGGCCGCGGGGATATCGACGGAGGCGAGGAGCGCGTACTGATTGCCCGCGGCGTCCTGGACCGTGTAGACGCCGGCGGGAATCGGGACGACGCCGGCGTTCTCATCGAGCCCGACGAGAGAGACAGGCCCGTTGACCGTGAGCATGACGGGCACGATGGTGAAGCTTCCGCCGTTGCGCGTGATGTTGTTGAGGGCCACGCGCTGGTCGAGGACGGTCCCCGCCGCCTGGTCGGGATCGAAGCCGGCATTGATGTCGAGCAGCAGCTCGCGGAGGTCCTCGGCCGCCTGGGCGAAGATGCCGAGGATCTGGCCGTCGGGGCTGTCGGAGTCGAGGTTGATGTCCGAGCCGTAGATCGCCTGGAAGGCCGCGGTCAGGTCGGAGACGATATCGGTCAGGCACTCGACCGTAAGCCCATCTTTGCCGAAGGAATCGCTCGTCGTATCGCTCATGAGCTTCCCCCACTTACTCCGACTGGTATTTCGTTCAAGACTGCCGAGCCGTAGACGGTGTCGAGGGTGAACGACACCGACACGGTCCTATTTTCGGGCGCCAAAATACTGGAATAATTTCGCATCCGCAAGACGCCTCCGGTCTGGAGGACCACCCGTTTTATATCGAGGTCGAGGAGATTCTTCGTCCCGATGTCGAGGTAGTTGTTCCAGTCGACGCCGTCCTGGAGCGCGAAAAAGCAATTGCCTTTCCAGGACTTCAGGCGCGTGACGATCTGCTGCTTCAGGGCATTGAGGGCCGACAAGTAATTCTGCTTGCCGCTACCGAAGGTCCAGTCGCCGTTCGCATCGAGAGCTCGTACGATCACGTCAGCCTCCGGTCTTCACGGTCGTCGTCTCGGCGGCCGAGATATCGCATTCGAGGCCCGCGAGGCCAGGCGAGGGTACCCCATCGGACGGATGGGTATGCCCCTCCAAAAGTCCACACAGGGTCGTCAGCGCGGAATTGAGCTCCGCCCAGGTCACGAAGCTTTTCGAGTTTCCGTTGAGCTCGATGCCGTTGGGATTGATGATCCGGAGCGCGGTCCCGTCCATGGCGCGCACTGAATTGCTCGGATTTATCCCGACGAGGGCGAAGCCGTCCGAGAGACTATGTTTCCGCGGCGTGTTCGGAAGGCTCACCTGTCCGCTCGTCCACCAGTTGTCGATGTCCCGGTCGTTGAAGAGGACGATGCAGTAGTCCCCCTTGGCGATCGGCATGTCGATGTAGGCGAGTCCGCCCCCAAGCACGAAGTAGGGGCAGTCGAGGAGCACCGGATAGGCCGTACCCGAACCGTCGATCGCGAGGCGCATGATCTGGAGCTGGACTTCTACCGTCTGAGAGGCGGGAGTTATCTTCGTGATTTCCCCGACCTGGATGCAATTGAGGTTTGCGAAGATGTCGCGCTTTAAGTCGAGGATGAGCGTCTCGAGCCGGGGCGGAAGGATGAAGTCGCCCGGGGAAGCATTGGCGGAGGCGGTATCGCTCATGGCGCAGTCACCTTGGTAAACGCCTTGGTCCCGGCGTAGAGGCTCACGGTCGTGATCGCGTCGCCGCCGACCGCCCCCGAGATCGTGACGTTGTGCTTGAGGCCGTAGACCTTATACCGGCCGTTGTACCGGGGGATGTTCGAGTTGAGATCGAGGAGATAGCCGACCTTTATCTCGGGAGAGAATATCGCGTCAACCTCGAGGAAGGTGTCGCGCCTCCGCGGGGAGGTGTAGAGGTTCCCCTGGTCGATCGTGAATATGTCCCCGACGATCACTTCGTCGTTCGCGAGGACGTGGACGACCTCCCCGTCGATGAACACACTGTCGCCTACCTGGGCGCGCAGGAGATCGTAGCCGTTTCCAATGAGCACCTGCCCCCGCGCGGACTGCCCCTGCGTGGCGCTTCCCATGGCGCCGGAGCTGACGTTCGGAATCGCGGCGACCAGGCGCTGGATGAGGTCCTGCTTGGTGGTCTTGTTACTGACGCTCTCGGACACAAAGCCGTTCATGATCGCGTAGCCGCCGTCGAAGGCCTCGATCTTCGTTATCCACTCGGGCCCTTCCTTGTAGCTGTAGGCCTCGTAGATGTTCCCCTGGAAGATCTTGTACATGGTGCTGCCGTAGCCGGCCATGATGATCATCTGCCAGTACTCGGAAAAGACGTACTTGTCCTTGTAGATTGCGCTCCGCGTGGACTGCGAAAGATTGTAGAGGGTGACGGAACAGGTGTTCGCCGTGGCCATGACATGGCGGTCGGTCTCGATGATCGCGGTTATGGGCGGCGTGATGGTCACGGCGGGGCTGTTCGGCGGCTTAATTTGTATCGAGTAGGTCCGTCCGAACTTCATCCGACTAACGTCCCTTCCTCGATGAGGCTTTCCACGCTGTCGCACTCTTCTTCGGTCAGGAGGTACATGATCACGCGGCCAGAGGAGAAATCGTTTATCATGCAGGGCTCGCCCGAGTCCGTGGTCGCGATGGTTATCCCGAAGCCGAAGGTGTTGCGGTACTGCCGGAATACGTTCGGACCGCGGAGAAGCTTGAAGCCGCACACCGTGTAATCTCCGAACGTGATATCGACGAACCACGCCTGAACGCGCGGCCGGAAGGTGAGCGTGAAGTAGATCACGCCGTCGCCGTTCGGCGATTGCATGCTGAATGTCTGGAGGGCGACGGCGGCGAGAGCGGTCACCTGGACCATGTCAGCCCCCCATCCCGAACATCGTGCCTAGGGGGCCGCTGGGCGGCGCGCCGTGCTCGAGCGCGTAGAGGAAGCTCTCGTTGTCCGGGACCGTGGCGCCGGTCGTAGGGCCGTTCGCCGTGGCGGCCGCTCCCTGGATCGCGTTCGCGGGCGGGAAGAGATTGGTGTCGAAGGTCGCGATCTCGACGTCGGTGAAGCGAACCTCCTTCAGGACGACCGTGAAGTCGGAGAAGTCCTCCGATTCCTCCTCCTGCCGCGCCGAGATGGACTCGATCATCATCTGAGGGTAGAAGTACCAGGGGGTCTGCACGGTGACGATCTGGCTTCCCATCCAGAGCGCCTCGAGCTTCCTGAAGGCCTGAGCCTGCAGGGAGGATCCCGCGAAATTGCCGTTGAAATACTTGATGACGTTCGAGGCCTGTTTCGCGATCGCCGCGACCTGGTTGGCGGCGTATTGGGCGGCCGCGATGATCTTCGTCAACGTCTGCTCGGCCTGGGGAGAGAGGGGGCCGATATAGGCGTCGACCTCCGAGAGGGCGCTCTGCAGGGCGGCGAGTCCCGCGGCGACGGATCCGGGAGCGGGGGCAGAATAGACGAGCTCACCGATGTAGCCCGAGAGCGTGATCCGGATAGGCTTCTTCACCACGTGGTCATTGATGAACGACCCCGACTCGACGTAGTGCTCGGTTATGTCGGAGACGAGCTCGACGGACTCTTCGCGCGGGATGTCGAAGACGAAGCCTGAGATTCCCACCTGGCCGGCGGGAGCGACGATCGCGGAGGATGTCGTGTCGAGGTAGGAGGCAACGTCGACGGGAGGCGGAGGAGATCCCTGAGCGATGGTTGCAAAGCTCATTGATACGCCTCTCTGGTGTTGCCAGAGGAAGCGGCTCCCTGAGCGATTATTTTCTCTCGAGCCAAAACCGCCTTTACATACAGCGCGAATTGCTTCGGGTCGGTCGCTCCATTGACCACGAAATTGACCGTCTGATGCACATCCGGCTTTTGCTGGGATCCGCCGCCGAATATTTTGTGGAAGAAGGGAATGATCATGTCGTGGAGGGCGTCATCGGTTGCGAATCCATGGGCCTTGTTGAACGCGCTCACGTTCCTCGATGTCAGCGCCCCCGCCCCCACCGTCTTCAAGGCATCGTCTCCGAGCTTGTCCGCCTTATCGAAAATGTTTCCGAATATTTTCTTCCAGTCGACCTTCTTGCCGTTGAGCGCATCGATTACCGTCGAAATTCCTTCGAGCAAGCTCTTGATCAATCCGAGGGTATCGCTGAAGTCGGTGGGAACATTCGTCTTGAGCCATTTGAAAATCTCGCCAAAGTTTTTACCTACATCACCGATCAATTTCGCGAGGCCGGGAAACTTCCCCACGAGCTCCCCGAACACGCTCTTCCCGCCCTTGGAATACATGTAGAGGTCGTCGAGGACGAGGAGGAGCGCGAGAATGCCGGCGGTCACCGGCGAGATGAGGATCACGAGAGCCGCGAGCGCGACCTTCCATCCGACAGTGTTCTTTATGACGTCATTTATCGCAGTCCCCACATGGATGATCACCTCTACCATGCGCTTCAGGAACTCCCACGCCTTCTGTATCCCGGTGATAATTTGTGTCTGGTTCACGCGCGCCCACTCGGTGAACTGCTTCACAATTTTCGTGATCTCCGGAGCGAGCTTTGAGGCGATGAGATTCTTGAAGTAGTTCAACGCCTGGCCAGCCTCGGTCAGGGCGCTCCGGGCCTTGTTCATGCCCTCGATCATGGAGGGCGAGATGACCCAGGCCCTCCCGGCCATCTGGTCGAACTCTTTGTTCGTGAGCTGGAGCGTCGTGATGAGGTCTCCCGACACGCCGAACTGCGCGAGGATGTTCTTCTGCATCCCCCGCGACATGCCCTGCGTCTTCTGCCTCAAGAGCTCGAGGAGCTTGAAGGGGTCCGTCCGGGGATCGATGCCGAGGAGCTGGTAGCCCGAGATATTCCCCTGCCCGAGCTTGATCCTCTCCTGGTTCGCAGTGATCGCGCGAATGCTCTCGGCGACCGCCGCTCCGGATCCGGAGGCCTGGTCGGCGACCTGCTGCCACCTCTGGAGCTCGTCGGTCGATGCCCCCGTTTCGGCGCTGAACTTCTTGAGCTCGAGGGCCTGGGAGAATGAGTCGCCCACCAGCTTGATCGCCTCGGCCACGGAGAAGGCGACGCCGGCCATCTTGAGGAGGTCCTTCGTCCCCGTTCTCATGGCCGAGAGGAATTGATCAGCCTGGGCGTGGTCGGCCTTGAGGCCGATATGCGCGAACAACTCGACGATGTTCACTCACGTGCCTCCTTTGTTGAGCTCGTAATTTACGAGCTCGTAGTCCGCGACGAACCTTTCGAACTCGATCGCTGCGAGTACATGGTCGACTCGAGCCTCAAGTGCACGCTCAGGATCCCCGCCGTAGTAACCGGCCTTCGCAAGCCTCAGCGCGATCATCATCTCGTCATCCAGAGAGATTTTTACTTCGGGATGCTTTTGGCTATTCCCGCGAGGGCCCCGAACTTCGAGGCGAGGCCCTTCAAAAAAGGGCCGACGTTCACCGTGATGACCTCGTACATGATGGGGTAGTAGAGCTCGCGGTGCTCGGCGGCCTCGAAGAAGTCGCGGTCGATCTTCTCTGTCCCGAGGAGCGCCCGCTCCGAACATCTGAAAAGCGCGTCCTCGACCTCGTCGCTCACGGCGACACTGAGGATCAGGCCGATGGCCGACTCGAGGAATCCTGCGGGCAATTCCTCGGTCGAGGATCCCGGGAGGCTCGACAGGTCGAAGCGGGATCCCTTGAGAGCCCGCCCTATGGCCTTCTGCAGGGCGCTCGCGTCGGCGAAGGACGCCGGCGTGATGCGCAGGTCTTTTCCGCCGAGCTGCATCACACGAGCCTCGCGCTGTTCGCGAACTTGATCAAATAGATGGCTATTGCTTGCTCGATATCGCCTTCGACATTCTCTCTACCTTCAGTCATTTTTGAGATCACGCCACCATTGAGCTGATAAATGATCGGTGTCTTATTGGATTTACCATCTCCTACGTTCTTAATGAATTCTCCCTGAAGCAGAATATATCCGGCAGGATCGTTGATGTAGTTCGCCCTCTGGGCATTCATAAACTTGTCATCCGCCGAACCAAGAATAAGCCGGAGCGTCACGTTGACGACGAGACCAGTCGCATTGAACGCATAAACGGTGTTCCCGTTCTTACCCGTCTTGCCATCGACGAGATCGTTAGGAAACTCGATATGAACTGTCTCCGCCGTAGCCAGGTCGTTAAAGATTCGGTCATTAAGGATTGTGATATCTTTCCCAGTCAACGCTACGCTCATAATTTCTCCTTCGAGCGCTCATTCCGCTCTTATGTAGACGAATCCGAGAACTGGCCGGGAAATGTGCCCGGTGCGACGTTCATGATGAAAAGCCCTGAGGCTGAAAGAACGGCGGTCCCGTTGCCGTTCACCCGCGCGATGGTGGCCGGAACCGAGGTTGCACCCGGATGTCCCGGAAAGAATTCGTGCCCGTCCTGGCGCAGGTAATAGGTAACGGAATCACCAACTTTCATGCCTAGGCCTCGACGTACGCCACGATGTCCGAGGAGTGGATCGCCCCGGCATCCTTGGCCGCGATGTAGATCTGCGGCGCCACACGCGCGGCGCGGTCCGCCTGCGACTGCCCCGCGATGGGATCGGAGTAGATGTAGTAGCCCGCCTGCGCGATGTTCCGGATGGTGTCCTCGGGAGTTCCAAAGGTCGTGGAGCTCGTCCACGTCCCGGGCGCGAAGACGCCGTTCGTGACGAAAGCCGCGCAGACCCGGCGGAGGGCCCCTTTAAGGCCGTTCATGCCCTCCTCGGTCTGCGGGATCTTCGTGTCCGTCTGCGCGAGGTAGTTGAATCCGGCGACCTGGAGCTGGAGCTTGAAGGCGAGCTCGGTGTAGATCTGGTCGAAGAACATGTTCTGAGCGGAGGTGAAGACCTTCGGCACGCCGAAATCGGGGTAGACGTCGATGCCGGCGTTCTGGCACTGCTGGAGAATCGTCTGCGTCATGCCCTCGTCGGGATCGAGGTTCGTGAGGTCCTTCAGGTGCATGGTGTGCGCCGTGTTGGAGCCCGAGAAGTCGATCGAGAGAGCGCGGCTCGCGTAGGAAGCGGCGAAGTAGAGGGCTTCGGCGGGGCTCTCGGAGTGGTAGAGGCAGCGGGTGTGCGTGTCGCCTGAGTTCATGAGCGTCGTGAAGATGCCCGCGACGTCGGCGTAGGTCGAGGAGCCGACGAAGAGAAGATTGTTCATGCTCTGGACGAGGGCGGCGAGTTCGGGAAGATTGGCGTCGGACTCCTGGACATTCAGGATGATCCCGAAGTAGTTCACAAGGCCGGCCGTGCGGAGGATGCAGTCCTTGTTCCGCTCGACGCCGGCCGCTGCACCGGTTACAGTTCCGCTCAGATTCAAGGGAGCTCCGATATCGATCCCGGTCGTCGACGTGCCTATCGTGATCCCCGCCGTCGCCCCCGTGGCGATCGTCGCCAGGGTGATCGTCGCGGAGGTCACGGGCCCGGTGACGGTGAAGGCAAGCCCCGCTCCCGTGACGGCGGCGGAGTTGAGTGAGGCCTGGGCGGCCGCCACGCTCGAGCTGTCTATCGCACCGATCGACAAGGCCGCGGCCGCGCCGCCGTCCACCGTCGCCTCGAGCTCGTAGTTGCTGGCCCCCAGGGAGGTGAGATCCACGACGCCGCTCGAGAGGATCGTCGCGGGCTGCGCGGGAGCCGTCGCGAGGCGCGGGATGATCACGAGGAAGCCGCCGCCTGAGAGGATGCTCGGCGACTGGGAAAAGACGTACTCCGCGATCTCGTACGTGCTCGAGGTCGAGCCGAAGTCGGAGGCCACGCCGGCAGGGCTCAGGTAGACTCCGTACGTTCCGTAATTGGCCGGGATGGGCTGGTCCGTCGTGAGGAGGGCCAGGGCGGACGTGTTCACGTTCGCGAGTCCCGCCAGGGCCGCCAGGAGGGTCACCTGGATGATATTCGTCAGACTCAGCTTCGCCATGCTTAGGCCTCCACGTCGAGTTTAATTGCCCGGAAGTTCTCGATGTCCGGGACGGGAACGGTCATGAACTGCAGATTGGAAAGGACGACGGGGATCCGGTAGCGGCGCAGGGGTCCGGATCCCTCCACTTCGGAAACGTCGAGGGGATCCCCGCCACGCCAGAATGAGACGCCCGCGCTCTCGGCCGCCTGCGTCGCCGCGGTGGAGGCGAGGGCGAGGAGGACCTGGGGGAAGGCCGTCATGGCGCCGCTTCCGCGGGAGACCACCTCGATCGTGAAGTGCTCGTGTGACGACTGACTGAGTGTTTCCGTGAGCGTGGCCGGATCGAAGTGCGAGGACACGCCGATGATCTTCGGCCCCTCGTACTCGATGAGGATGTAGATCCCCTGGTCCTTCGGTGCGTCGAAGCTCTCGTCCTTGATGACGACCCGGGAGGGGTCGAGCGACATGAACGTCGCTATGACGGATCCGAGGAGCTGGCCGATCGCGAGGGGTGTCACGTGGTCGACTCCTGGGGATCCGCGCCGGAATAGTCCTGCGTCGCCTCGTAGCGGCGAAACCCGGCCTCGTCCCAGAATTGCCGCGACTCGATGCGATAGGCGATCGGGCCTATCCATATCTGAGTGTCGATCGTGAGCTCCGGAGACGCTCCCTTCACGAGGATTGAGAACCACTTCCAGGCGCGCTGCTCCTCGGGCTTTCGGCGGACCTTCTCGGGCTGGAGGGGCTGAACGAGGATGTCCAGGGTCACGATTTCCGCCGTCTGGACGACGAGGAAATTGACCACGGTCTTGGTGACGATTCGGACCTGGCGCTTTCGGGTCCATCCGCGGAGCACGCCCGATAGCTGGGGAACGGCCATTACCCTACCCTGCTCCCGACCGCGTGGCGGAGTGTGCCGATGTCGATGAGCGGAGCGTCGCTGCCTTTTCTATCAACGGTCGCCGGTGCATCCGGTGCCCATTGACCGAACCCGCGGGTATCGAAGGCTTCCTGGATGACGCTCTCGCCCCCGATGCCGATGTCCACGAAGATCGCCTTCACGTCGCCGGCCTCGAGGTGAGCTTGTATCCTTTTGCGCACGTAGCCCTCGATCCGCTCCTGCTTGGTGGTCAAAGGCATGCGGATGAAGGAGCGGGCCGGCACTTTTCGACTGATGACGCCGAACTCGTTCGCCGCCCCGTACTGAGCGACCTGCTGGCCGTCCGGCGTCTTCGCCGTCTTGAAGACACCGATGTCGACGAAGTGAGGGCTCTTGAGCTCCGCTATGAGCTTTTCGAGTCGGGAAAAATCGCCCGAGACGACCGAGTCGCCGGCGCGCAGCTGGAAGGGCATCAGAAGAGCCCTCGCGCGTGGAGGACGCTGCCGATATCGAGGATGAGGGCGAGGAGAGCGACGACCATCCAGATAGTCCGCGATCGGTAGATCCTGCGGATCCGCTTCTCCATGTCGGCCGTCCAGTAGATCGCGCCGGCATCGTGGTAACCCTTGCGCATCTCCTTCTGCTTCCGCGCGCTCAAAAGTGCGGCCCCCCGTGCACCGAGAAGACCGCGCCGTCGAGGTAGGGCTTCGAGAGAATGAGGAACTTCTGTCCGTAGTAGGTCGTGGCGTAGAAGGCAAACTCTCCGGCATTCATCCACTCGGGGATCTCGAGGGACTCGGAGAGCCCGTCCGCGCTCCGGCTGTTCTGAAGGATCCGCGTCTGGCCGCCCGAGTCGGCCGCGTCAATATCTGTGACAACAAAATGAGCCGTAAGGAACAACTCGGCCAGTTCACCGATATTCGGCGACTCGGGAGGATAGAGGTCCGGGTTAAAGACCGCCTCCGCTTCCGCGATCGCGTTCGTGATGTCGGAATCCAAGACCGAGGGAGGTTCCGGTCCATAGTCCCACCCTCGGACGAATTGAGTCTTGAACGTGTCAATCGTCGGGGTGTAGAGACCCATTTAAAGAGCCGCCTCGGCTCCATGGGGGGCCTTGGGCGGGCGGCCGGGGCCACGGTGCGGAGTCTCAGCTTCGGCCTCGCGCGCCTTGAAAATAGACTCCCGCTCGTCGAGCGCCTTCTCGCGCTCGTCCAGGGCCTTCTTCCGGTCCCGCAGGGACTGCTCCTGCCGCGCGAGCTCCACCGCGCTCGGCGCCACAGTTTTCGTCGACGCGAGGTCCTTCGGGTAGGAGTTGATGAGCCGCAGGCCGAGGACCTCGTCGACTTCCAGTGACTGCCCCGGCGGAAGGTCGCCCTTCCCGCCGGCCAGAAGATCGAGGCCCCTCCAGGTTCGCTTTCCCTTATTCCACAACGTGATCGAACTCATCGTTTCGTCTCCTCGATGCCGTACGCGATAGGCGGCAGATAGATTCCGTTTCCCCGGGGAACCGTGATGTCAGCCCGCTGCCGCGCGAGGCCCATCAGGTAAAAGAGGTAATCCCGCTGCGGCCCGTACTCGGTCGGAGCTTCCATGTCGACGCCGCAGAGCGCGATGTCCTGGTAGCCCAGCTCGAGGGCGTACGCGAGCATCCACGAAATGGAGGACGCGAAAATCATCCCGTACCGCGCGATGAGCGTGTGAGCCGGCAGGCGTTCGCAGTACTCGAAGCCCGCCTTGTCCCAGGCCACGACGAGCCGGCCTCGAACCTTCTCGATCCCCGACTCCCACTTCTGGGGCCGGTGAAGCTGAAATACCTTCTCCACGTCCGCGTTCTTCATGCGGAAATAGGCCGAGGACACGATCCACCGTTCCCGGTTCGTGTCCTCGGCCGCGATCTGAAAATCGCGGCCCTTACCGATGATCGATAGAGGCCGCATGCTCTTTAGCTCGAGCCCGAGTCGTTGTCGATGTACAGCACCTCGCGTTCCCTGTTGACGAGGACGCCGGAGTACTGGCCGTAGGCGAGCTGCTCCCAGTCGAAGGAGTTGAGGGTCCTCGCCTCGAGCATCGTGAAGTCCACCGGGATCGCCATCGAGAGGACCTCGGGGTCGTTCCGGTAGAGCAGGTACCGATCCTTCCCGATGCCCGCCGCCGTGTTGTAAGCAAGCGACGCGTACGTGAGCGGGAGAATCTTGAAATTGGGGTTCTGGGCGATCTTCTGAAACGCGTCGAGCAGGTAGGTGAGCATGGAGATCATCGGGTACGCCGAGGAGACGGGCGTCACGAGCCCGAGGTAGTCCGGCGTCGGAATGAGGAACGTGTCGGGCAGGGTGACCCCGTTCGTGTTCGCATAGTAGAGCTCCATGAGCCCCGCGACGAACGCGGCGAAGTTGGCCGAGCTCATGAGCCGGATCGGGCCCGAGAGGAACGTCGCGTTGATCGTGACGTTCGGGTTGTTGAGAAGCCCCGTCATGAGGGGATCGTTCGGCCGACCTAGGAAGGCCAGGGACTGGATGCCCAGGTCCCAGTTCTTCTTGAGCGACTTGATCTTCGCCTCGACGGGGTCCCAGTTGGCCGCGTTGGCCGCCTGCGCGATCTCCGCGATCGTCCAGTGGGTCTTCTTGCGCCAGGTCCGCACCGGCATCGTGATCGGGTTCAGGGCCGCGTCAACGGACGCGATCCGCGAGCCGCCGACCTCGACGTCGCCGTCGAAGAATCCTCCGCCGGTGTAGTACTCCTCGTTCTGCACGATCTGGTCGGACCACGCGGCCTCGCCCACGTCCACGGGCAAATAGTCCGAGACGTCGAGCTCGAAGAACTTCTGCTCGATGATCCGCGAGCGGATGAAGGACAGGGTATCGATGATGTACCGATACCCGGCGCTCGTCATGTCGATGTCGCCGGCGGAGTTGTACAGGGGCATACCCCGCACAGTTACGTTTCTGCTTCCCTTCATCAGTCCACCCCGGCCGAGAGGCCGTCGGACTGCAGCCACACGCGAACCATGCCGTTCGCGGCGGCCTTGTCGAGCGTGATGCCGAGGAAGGCATTCGTGCCCTGGGCTATGACGTTGCCGGGGTTCGCGGGATCGAGGGTGACCGGGACGCCGCGGTTCAGGGCCGCGGTTGCCTGGAACCACACGACCGCACCACGGACCGCGATTTCGGTGACCTGCCCTGCGGGAACCTGCGCCATGCGGGTGTCGCGAACCTTGACGCCGAATATCGGCGTCGTCGCGGCGGAACGCATGTCGACAATGGGCGCGCCCTGGGAGTCCGCGGCTCCGAGATCGACGAGCCCGACGCCGCCGCCGGGCTCGAGCGGGCCGAGAACGCTGTTCGGGTTGAAAAGACACGACATGGTGCTCTCGCCGCCGAAGAAGGAGAGGTCCATATCGCCTACAGCGTGCTGTATGGCGAACTGGTCCATGTTGTAGTTGGCGACTACCGAGGTGAAGAGGAGATCGAGAAGCGCCTTCACTTCGCGGCCCCCTGGGACACGGCCCGGGAATAGCGAGCCTTGCCGAGCGCGATCCGATCCGCCTTTGTTTGATAGCCAGGCTTTTCACCGAGTTGGTCGCCAGCCTTTCGGGCGGCCTCGGCGAGCTTGGAATTGACCCTTGCGACGCCGGCGGCCGCCGCATTGGTCCGCGCCTGCTTCGCGGGATCCACGGGAAGCTCGGCGGGATCGTTGGTCGGGTCCTCCGCGTTATTCTTGGGCGGCGTGCCCTTGGACTGGTAGGCCGCCACGAGATCCGAGACGCTGACGGACTGCCCGTCCACGTCGACCTCGTCGTCCATGCTGAGGCTCTCTCCGCCCCCGGCGGACCTGTAGGCCTCGACGAGCTCGCCCAGGGTCGCCTGGGATCCGTCGGGAAGCTGCACGATCGTGGAGGGGTCAACGTCGCCCGCATTTTTGGTCGGCGTCTCGGGCGCAACCGGCGCCTGGATCGGCTTCGGCTTGGAGGGATCATCGGGAGCGGGGGACGGCATAGGATGGGCCGCCTCGGCTCCGGCATTCTGCTTCGGCTTGGGCTGAAGCAGCTTCAGGATTTTCATCGTATGCGCTCCTTTGGAGTTTGCGAAGATCAGCGAGCCCTCATAGCGGGGCTGCTCGACGATCGCCAGGTGGAGGTACGTGCCGTCCGTGATTTCCTCGCCGTACGGGATCTCGTGCCACGTACCGCCCTCGGCGGTCTCTGTGGGCAGGTAGGCGCAGGACACCGAGAAGCCGCGCTCGTCGATGTTCCGCTGCGTCTCGTCGTCCCAGACGAGAAAGTCGCACCACTGCCAGCCGTCATCGCCCCAGTACACTCGTGTAACTATTCCGTCCGGTGGGAAGGCCGCACCCTCTTCGAAGTTGAATGCGTTATCAGGTGACGCATCGGTGTGCGAGACGTTGATAACGGGACATCCTCTGAATGAGGGGGCCATGCGATCCAACGCGTCTTTGGACACAAGGACCACACCCTGGGCTTGATCGTCATACGAGATAATCCCTGGTTCGATGAATCGAGCCTTGTAACTCTTTGGCGTCGCCATGTCGGGAGCGGACAATACTGAAGGTGGACCCAGTCCAGTCAAGAGGCTATTTGAGCATTTCTATGTGGGCAAAAAAATGCCTCCGGACTGGGGGCACAGTCGGAGGCATGGCGTGGGAGAGGTCTCAGCTTCGAAAAGCCGTGTTTCGCAGACCTAGGTGTTTGCCGGACACCTTACCTGAACTGGTCGGAGGATTTGCGGTTTCTCCCAAGGCGATAGTACACCGGGTATCCAAAACGAGCAATGATTTTCATTGAACCGCTGGCCATCCGAAAAATATCGGATTAATTGGCTTGACATCTTATTCGTATATTCTGATTTTGTTACTAATCTATATGCGCTCGGTCAAAAATAGGCTTGTTCATCGTCGAGCGCAAGATCATATAGCGAGGCAGCCAGCCTCTCCACTCCGAATTCTTGCAACTTACTTTTGTGGAGGGGCGGCGTGAAAGCGAAGGAAACGGGGAACCCGTTTTTTTCTGATTCCACCCATTTTGGGGGGATGCCGACGCGGGTTTTCCCAATCCAAGTTTGAGCATAGTAAATCCATCGCGGTAGGCGATGGTCGGACGTACGGGACCCGAGGCGGCGGACACTGTAGCGGAGAGTGCTAAGCCGCAAATCCCTGCGATCTCATAGGGAGGAGTACAGATGAAGAAGCCTATTGTGTTGCTTATAGCGTTGGTTCTGGCTAGCTGGGTTGGGCTTGCGGCGCAGGAGGACACCAGTGACGACGCAAATAACTCTGCCTGGAACACAGCCAAAAATCCAGGAGATTCGTCAACCGTGGTCGGGCGAACATATAACAAGATTATCGACACCATTCACCACACTAATCCCATCCCGGGCGGCACAACCATTCAGGAAGATCACGACAGTGCGGCACAGGGAGGGGGGGAGGACGCCTCAGCAAAGTAGGCAGTACCGATTGCCGTAGAAATGGGCTCGGCCGTTCGAAATCTCCGCTACGAAACGGCCGGGCCCTTTCCTAAATTAATCGAGCATCCAAATCTTCCCGCATCGACAATTGAAATCCTCGCCGGCGTGCGCCCGGCGCCCGGTCTTGATTTCCACAATGGGCGCCCGATCGAAGTCGATTATCAGGCCGTCGAGGTGCTTGTGAGATTCCCGGACCCGCTCGTCGTGCGACGTCGACCAGCGATAGCGGCGCACGCCGGCGTCCGATGCCCGCTCGAGGCTGAGCTTCGAGAAAAAGAGGCTCGTCTCCTGCCGCGCCAGGAATGCCGCCTTCGCCGCGGTCGTTCCCCACTCGGCCGCGATCGCGTCCTGGATGCTCGCCGCGTCGCCCGAGGTCTGGATCCGCTGAACCATCTCGCGAAGCCGCGCGACCTGGTCCGGCATCCAGTTCTTGATGTTCAGGTTTTGCGCTTCGGAGTAGTTCTTCCGCAGGTACGCTTCGGTCGACGACGAGAGCTCGGGCAGTATCCCGATGTCGTGCAGATCGCGCCGGATGTCCTGGTCCATGGCGAAGAGCGGGAGGTCGGAGCCGAAGGAAAGCGTCGCTATCGCCTCGTCGATTCTCCCCGCGGCATCGTCGAGTGCCCGTTGGAGCTGGGTAGCGAGGGCTTTTCGCTTCGAGTCCGCGATGATCGCGACACCCTTGATGTCCGGCGGAGGGTCCCCACGCCACACGCGGGACCGCCTATCAAACGTCGCAAAGGCCGCCAGCTCGCGCGAGGTCGCCGCGCTGAATTGCCCCGAAAACACGCCGTCGCGATACTGGATCCTCCCCGAGCGGATCGCTTCGCGGAGAGCCGACACGTCGTTCAGCTTCGCCTGGGGAGTCGCTAGGGTGTCGAGGAGCGGCTGATAGAGCATCCGGCGGAAGAAGGCGAGCATGCCCTCCTCGACCGGACGGTAGAAGCTATCCTTGAGCTTCTGCATTCCGGTTCACCCGCTTACCCTTCGCGTTCTTGTACACCGTGATCGGCTTGTTCTCCGCGGGCATGACGCTGCCTTCCCCGTTCGGCGGCACCGGATGGTCAGGGAACATGCCCGGTGTCTCGTCGATGTCGATGTCCAGGGCGTCGCCCTTGTGGAGCATCGCGCCAACCGCCGGCGAGTCGATGAGGCCCCGATCGAAGAGCGAGAGCGCCCGGTTCGTCTTCGAGGCCCGGACCTCCTCGGCGTCGACCTCCTCGAGGACCTTCAGGTTCGGGAACTTGAATCGGAAGGATGGGACGTAGCCGAACAGGTGCGCGCAGGCGAACTCGATGCACTTCCTGACCGCAGGCCGCATCTTCGAGCGGATCTCCGACTCCACCATCTCGTTGTAGTTGTCCGTGTCGGATTCCCCGGTCGAGAATCCCGAGGCCGAGAGCCCGAAGAGCTTCGTCATGGGCATGCGGAGCGCAGAGGCCACGCCGATCCGGTTCTCGCGCATAACGTCGGCAAGGCCCGCGAAGGTGAGCGACTTCTGCTCGTACTCCTCCTCGGTGTCGAGGATGAGGGCGTTGACGTAGTTCTTGACCTCGTTCGCCGCCTGGATTCGCTTCGTGATCTGCGACGTTCCGCCGGCGGTGAGGAGCTTGTTCGCGAGGTCCTTGATCTTGTAGATGTCGAGCTTCGACTCGTCGAGGATCTCGTAGAGCACGTCGCCCGTCTTCAGGTAGTTGTTGAGATCTCGGAGCATCCGCTCGGCCTCCGACATTCCCCAGCCGCGCAGCTGCCGGCGAATATACGAGGGCGCCCGCTTTCCGGTCAGGACGATGCACCGGGAGGCGTGGATCTTCTGGCCGTTCAGGAAGAGGAACTCGGCGGTGGACATGTCGTCGTAGTCATAGTCGACCTTGACCTCGTAGATCGGGTTCGTGAGCTGCCAGCGGTCGACGTCGTAGAACTCGACCTCTGATTTTCCGAACCTGCGGATGTCGAGCGGCGTCTCGGGGTCCTGGTTCGAGTTGATGATGAGCGCGCCACCGCCGTAGACCCGCGACCATCCCTCGGCGTTCTGCAGGCTACCGAAGACCTGATGATCCTCGATCCAGTCGAGCACGGCGTCGATGTCCTCCGCGGAGAGCTCACCCGACTCGAGCTCGATGCCCTTCGAGAAGGCGTCCTGGATCGGCAGCTGTATCGCCGTCTGGAAGATCCCGTTCCCCGCGTAGAGGTAGGTAAGGATTATCCGGTTCAGCGTGATGAGCGAATAGTTGTT
>CAWBCC010000023.1:0-15917 GCA_963787185.1 uncultured bacterium
GATGGCAAGCGCCTTGCAAGTAGTTATCTTGCAAGGCTTTATTTTTCACGTTGACGTTATGTTGACGGAATGGCCTTTCGGATTTACCCTTTCACTATGCCCAGGCCGAAAAAAGATATTCGATTCTGGTTTCGCCGCGATCTTCCGACCCCCTGCTATTGTATCCAGTACCTTGAGCTTCCCGGCCGCTGGATCGTGACCCATGAGGCCACGATGGATCGGGCCTTCGCATGGGCGCGCCGAAACCGCGCTCGGATGAATGCCGAGAAAGGCCCGGAGCTTGGTGACTTTGCGGGCGGCCTTTTCGATCCGGATAGCGAGTGGGTGCGGCGCAGGCGCGCAAAGGGGCATGCAATCGGCGCCGCAGCACTCGCGAACCATTCCGGGCGCCTTCTGAATCACATCATCCCGCAATGGGGCGATCGTGAGCTCGGCTCTATTCACCGACGCGAGGTTGACGACTGGCTTCTCGCCGAGCCCTTCAGCAATGCCCTTCGGAAAAAGGTTCTTCTCACGCTGAGCCTCGTCCTTCAAGAAGCCGTCGACCGGGGAGCCATCGAACGCAACCCCCTTGAGGGCATGGTGGGTTATAGCGACGCCTCTGGAGGCGAGCGCGCGATAATTCGCAAGGATGAGCTCGAGCTCCTCTTCCCGGCTTCGCATGGCGGTCTCGTGCGGATCTTCGGCTCCTCGCTTTGGGCGAGTCTCTACCTGGTTCTCGCGGAGACAGGCTGCCGGCCCGGCGAGCTTCGAGCTCTACAGTGGGCGGATTGGTGGACGGACGAGCGGTTCCTCCCGATCACGAAGGCCATTGAGTCGGCAAGTAGATCGACAATCAAAGCGACGAAGACCGGAGACCGTCGGCCAGCGTTCGTCTCGCAACGGACTGCTCAGGAGCTCGATATCTGGTTCGCGGAGACCAGACACCCAGAGCCGACAGCTTTCATCTTCTCCGAGGACGGTGCAGTCCCGCTCACGACCGAGGGTATCGCGAAACACTGGCGGGAATCATGCGGCCGCGCCGGCGTTGATCCAGCTGGAAGAACTCCCTACTCACTGCGCCACACCTTCAATACCTATACGCTCGAGCAGCTGCCAGAGGCGGAGGTGCAGCGCCTCATGGGGCACCGTTCAGAGGCCATGACGCGACACTACAGGCACCCGGATGTAGAAAGTCTTCTGCGCGCGGGGCTCGCGGCGCGGGAGGCTTTGGACAAGGCGAGAGGGTAGGGCATTGTTAATCGGTTTTGCCATCAGTACAATCGTTTTTTTGAGGGTGGTATGCAATAGTTATCGGGGGGCGAGGATGAATCGGACTCTCTTTGTATTCGGACTGCTTTTTATGGTCCTATCAACGATCTTCGCTCAATCACAAACGCTCACCTTTCGGGGGATTCCGCTCGGGGCTTCGCCGGATGATGTTGTCGCAAAACTTGGGCAGCCCGATGAGAAATATACAAAAGAGAATTTTCAGGAAAAGATGGTTGGCGATTTATTGTTTAGATATTCAAAAATTGAGGTTGCTGGGTATTCGGCGCGAGCGGAACTTGAATTTGATAATGGAAAATTATTAGACGCAGTATATATGTTCGGAAATAATTTCGTCCAGGGAAACGATCCTCCCTACATGGGTTTTTTGCGGGATTATGTCAACGCCTACGCCGATTTAGTTCAAAAACTAACCAAGCTTTATGGAGATCCGTATAAATCAAATGGACTAGATGGCTTCGATGATGAGTCCGTATCTGAATTTCTGGCACAGAAAGTGGCCGAATGCGCTCCCTATTATAGTTCGTGGAGTTTTGACAACGGAGGAATCTTATTAGGGTTTACAATAAAGAACAACCAATGCAATCTATTTTTGAGTTATCTCCCTAAAGAGACAATTGATAAAATGAATCAAGCAAACGCCGAGAAGGCCAATAATATCGAGGGATTGTGATATCACCTAAATATTTGTCTATAAAATATTTTCCCCACATTTTCCGATATCTACCGTCAGGGAATATTCGGATTTCTCCAAAGGATTAGGCCTCTCTGTCTTCAGGCTCACTATTGGGGGACCGAACCGGAGGGATTGGCTTCCCGGTACGCTCGGCTTCTTCAGTGGCTTTTGCATCAAGAAGGACCGATCGACGCCAGGCTGATTCTTTAAGTCCAAGTTTAACCAGATAAATCACTTCATCAGTAAAACTAGCCCGAAGATCTTCTATCTGAGCTTTTTCAATTTCCGCCCGCAGCTCCTCCGGCCAACGGATGCCTGACGTTCCTGCCACATCTACCCCTTCCCCAATCTGCCTCTAGTATAAAATCAAATGGCACAATGTGCAACATTTATTGGCTTCCCCTTGACAGTCGTGCCGCATTGTGCAATATTGCAGCATGATGATGCACATAATGGGGGTGGCGATGAAGGGAACTACTGGGATTCGATGGCCCGATGATCTCAGATCGCTTATCGAACAGGCCGCCTCCGAGGATAGCCGCACCTTCTCTGACGAGGTACGTGAGCTGGTGAAGCTCGGCCTTAAAAGTAGAAAACGACCAATCGCGGCGAAAGTGGAAGCGGATTGCCCATGAGAGGCATGACGGTTCGAGAAGTTGCTATCGCGCTTATGGTCACAGAACGTACCATCCAGCGTCACGCCTCAGCTCTTGGACTTACCAAGGACGGGAAGATGACGCTTCTCGATGAAAAGAATGTCACCCAGATCAAGCAGGCCATTGAGCGGAGCGGAAGAAACGACCTCGACAACATTGTCGAGGTCAGTAACGCCACTACTGAGCTAGAAATAGCCGCCCTGACCGCGAAGGTCCTCGGCTATTGGCAGGATCGCGCGAAGGCACTCGCCTTGGAGCTCCAAGGCAAGACCGAGGCCCTTGCTCTCGCCACGCCGAAGGTCGAATCCTACGATCGCTTCCTCGGTTCCGGCGGGACAATGTGCATCTCTGACGTGGCCAAGGTCCTCGGACGCCCGCCCCTCTCCTTCTTCGGAGAGCTTGAGCGTTCCGGCATGATCTTCCGCCGCGGCGGCGATTGGCTTCCGACTCAGTCTCACCTCGACGAGGGCTATTTTGAAGTCAAAGCCCGAACCTATGGCGAACCGCCCAATCAGCACATTACCCGACAGACTCGCGTCACCGCGAAGGGCATCGACGGACTGGCGAAGCTATTTCCACGTGGTGAGGATGCGCATGATCGTCTGTGCATCGCTTCGTTGAAGCAGGGTGCACAGGCCGAAGGCGGATGCCCATGAGCCTCCCCGCTCCCTACCCGGATCCAGGCGCCGACTACATCGCTTTTCTACGCTGGCTCGGCGACCACGTAGCGGCCCTCGAAGCTGCCCGCAATGAGGAGCGCATAACCGCCTCCGCCATGTCGCGCGAGCTTGGTGTCACTCCCTCCTACTTCTGCAATCCCTGGCGACGCCCCAATTACGGCCCCTCCGGCACTAAATACACCCGCGAAGAGTGGCGGCAGTGGCTCGCCATACCGGACAAGCAACGGCGGGCGGAATGGGATTCGATGCCGGCGGCGGAGCGGAAACAAATACAGGAGGCATCATGACCATCCTCGATCTCGCCGACTCCTGCCGTCCACGCCTAAGCCATTCCGAGGCGAAGCGCATAGCCTTCCACGAGCTTCGCAAGCTCCGGTCGCTTGATTGGCGCATCTATCAGCTGGAGCCATGCGAGGTCGGGCTACTCCGCCCCATGTTTGCCGAGGCGACAAAGGGGCCTGTGCTCCCGGGAATCCTGCCCGAGCCGGCACCGCAGGTCTTTCTCTTCGACAAGTGGCGCGTGAGGGTCGCGATAAAAGACGGAACGCCCTGGTTTGTTGCGCGAGACGTAACCGAGGCCCTCGGGTATGTTCGTTTTGATTCCAATTTGCTCGGACACATTCGGGAGGAATGGAAGGGTACGAGCCGAGTTCGTACCCCTGGCGGCGAGCAGAATCTCCTTATCCTTTCCCTTCCCGGCCTTTTCTTCTTCCTCAACCGTTCCGACAAGCCTGCGGCCCTCCCGTTCCAGGAATGGGTCAACGGCGAGGTCCTGGTCGCAATCCACAAAACTGGCGCCTATGCGGTGCCGGGTGTCTGGATAAAGCCGCCGAAGGCCAAGCCGGCATCCACATTCTCGAAACCCTCCGCTGCACTCGTTCGCGAGTGCCGGCTCGCCGTAAAGGACAACGCCCTCTCACGCGATGACATCCGAAGACTCCTCGGGCTCGACGCACCGATCATCCAGCCCGAAGAGCCGAAGGCTTCGCCCGAGCTCGGAGAGAGAAAGTTCGCTGAGATCCGCGAACGACTCGGCGCAGGAGGCCAGGCATGAAGAGCTACGCCGAGCTTCGCAACGTTATTCACCGCTTCCTTCTCGGCCTCGTGACCCGGACAGAGCTCATCGCGGCTTTCGGCCTCTGGCAGGAAGCGGGCGCTCCGCTATGACCTGGGCGCTCTATACCGCTTTCGACGTGCTCGGCGAGCCGAAGGGCCAGCCGCGGCCGCGCGCCTTCGTTCGCAACGGCCACGCCTCAGTCTACGATTCCGCGACCGCCGAGGGATGGAAAGGCTCTGTCGCTTTGGCCGCTCGCTCACACCTGCCGATCTTCCCGATCGATTCCCCTGTGCGTGTTGCTATGACGTTCTTTCTCCCGCGTCCCGCTCGGCTCCTACGCGCAAAAGACCCGGAGGGAACGATCCCGCACACCGCGAAGCCCGACGCCGACAACCTGGCGAAGGCCATTCTCGATGCGCTCACGCAGATAGGTATGTGGCGCGACGACTCGTATGTGGTTTCGCTCATCGCGGATAAATACTACGCCGCCAGAGGACAGGCATCGGGCGCGCTCATCCAGATTTTCACGGTAAAGGAGTAAGGAAATGGAATTCAGGAAAGAGGATCAGAAAGAAACCGCAATCCTAACCGCAGGTGAGAAGGTTCAAGCCCAAAACAAAAGCATGATCGAGGCTATAGAGGCCCTTGGTAAAATTGGCCACAGCGTAGAAAGCATCGCGCCGGACGAAGATGGTCATTGTATAAAAATCATCGTCCGGCCCGCCGTCAAATCTAAAGAATTTTACCTTGGCATTGCCGAGGAGAACCCATGAAACCGAAGACCTTTGAACTCGAGAAAGGGAAGTACGCCGTCGTGGCGACATACCTGAATCACAACGATACGACCGGCGAGGACGATGAGAACACCATCAGGACGTACGAACGGCCCCGGCCGAAACTCTACGACGAAATGGCCACCCTGGCGCTGCTCGCGCGGGAGTACTGGAAGCTCGCCGACCTGAAGCTGCGCGTCACCAAGATCGGCTTCACCGAGAACAAGGACGGCCACTTCGTGCGGTTCAGCCTGGCGAGCGTCGACGACGTCGACCCACTCAAGATCGGGCCCCTGAAGCTCAAGCGCCAGCTCGAGTTCATGCCGGGCACCGAGGACCGCGATCCCGAGTCGCGGAAGAATCCCCTGCTCGATTCCGTTGACCTCATCGAGAACAAGATCACCGAGTACCTCAACGGCGATCGGGAGCAGGCGAAGCTTCCGCTGAAAACTGAAGCCGAACCGGTACCGAAGCAGGGGCGCCTCTTCGGCGTCTTCCGCGGTCGCAAGGCCGCAACTCCCGTCTCATAAGCCCCGCCTGGCGGGAGCATCGAATAGTGCGGAGGTATGTATCCATGTTCAAACCCATTTCGGTTATCCAGTGGATCGAGAAGGAGGCAAAGGCCATCTCCGGTGGAATCGACACGGAGGCGAAAAAGCTGGAGGATCTCGCCGAAACCGAGATCGCCAAGATTCACGCGGCCGGAATCGCGCGCGGGGAAAAGCTCCTCGCAGATTTCAAATCCGATGCCGCGTCGATCGGGCTCGAACTCGTCGATTCCGCCCTGGCGCATCTGTCCGGCCTCCAGTCAGACCTCGAGACCTTCAAGGCTGCGGTGAGCAAGCCTTCGCAGCCGGCGGCCGCCGCGACTGGTTCAAGCCAGCCGCAGACCCCGGTCCTCGTGGCCTCGATCGCACCGAGCCCGACGTCGCTCACCTTCTCGATGGCCTCGCCTTCGCCGAAGACTATCGCCGCCGCGATCAGTCCGGCTAACGCGGCCAATCCGGCGCTCAATTTCGTTTCGGCCAATACGGAGGTTGCGACGGTCGACGCAAAGGGCAACGTCACCCCGATCTCCGTCGGATCCACACAGATCACCATCGCCTCCGTCGATGGCGGCGCTTCGGACACGGTGCCCGTATCGGTCGGAGCCTGACAGGAATTCCGCCCCACTAAGGGCATCGGTTCTCGCCCGGGTCGGCATGTTCGGCCCGGGCGTCTTAGGAGAATACCTTGAAAGATCCCGATCTCAGATTCCAAGCATTCCGAATCTCGAAGCAGGCGCAGATCCGTAACTCGACGCTTCAGCAAATCTTCCAAGCGTGCAACCTGGCGATTTACAACCACTTCGACGAGGACGAGAACATCCCGGCCGACATGATCGAGGCCATCGCCGCTCTTCATTCTCTCATCGAGCCAATGCTTCAGCCGTCACCCGCCCAAATTGAGCAGGTGGCAAAATCCCTCGGCATGGGCGGAATCCTGGGGAACCTGCAGAAGGTGCCCCGCGGCCCGCGCAGATAGAAGGCAGATGCGCAATGACCCTCCCTGCATCAAGGGCGAGAATGCGCCCGACTGGCTCGTCATTACCGGGCCGCACTTCAAGACTCGCGCCCACTCGACAACCCAGTTCGAAGATCCCGACCCCGCGAGGATCGCCGCGCGTCAGATTGCCAACGAGATCGTCCATGTCGCTTCCCTGGCTCGAAAGGAAGCAGCGCGAAAGGAGCGCATTCGGATACATCGGGAGCGAATGGCAGCGGAAGCTCGGCAGCGCGAGAAGGTTTCCCGGCGGCGACAACGCACGCGAAGTCGCATTCTTCAGACAACCTAAATGACCTACGAGCTCGAGCTTTCGTACCGCGTTCTCATCGACACCGAGGCCGGCGGGGAAGAGGCGGCTCGGAGGATCGCTCGGGACCATGTGGCGAATGACCGGTGCACCTTCGTCCGCGATGGCACAGCCAAGGACGCGGGACATTTTGTCGTGAAGGGGATGAGCGCCGAGATCCGGAGCTGCCGGCCGTTCGTCGGGAATCGGTCCGTGACCGGATCTGTGGAGAGAGCTGAAACGGAGGAGATGCAGGAACCATGATGCGCGTATTCCTGACGGCCGTCGCGGCGCTACTCCTGTGCGGCTCTGCCCTCTCGCCCTCGCCTCACTTCGGCGGCCGCTCGCCCTATGGCCTCGGCCTGTACGACGGCTATCGCACTCCGGCGCCGATCCTCCGCGGGATCGCCCGCGCAGAATCCGACGAACACGACGACGCGATAGGCGACGACGGGGTCAGCCGCGGCAGGATGCAGCTCGACCGTTGGTGGGATGCGGAGCGAGCCGCGAAGTGGGGAGCCTTCGATCCGTTCTCGGCGAACGACTCGATACGGATCGCGTCATGCCTATTCCAGGAAAATCTCGCGGAGCTCGGGGGCGAGGACAAAGCGATAGCGGCCTACCGGCAGGGTGCGCAAGGAGTCAGGGAGAACGGCGCGGCGGGATGGTATGTAGAGCGCGTAAGGAGAGCAGTAAAATGACCAGGGTTGCTGATCTTTTTTGCGGCGGAGGCGGCGAGACGACGGGCATCGTCCAAGCCGCTGCGGCCGAAGGGCTCCGTATGGATCTCGCCGCGGTGAATCACTGGCAGGTCGCCATAGAGACGCACCGAATGAACTATCCGCAGGCTCGCGCCTATTGCCAGGACCTAGCGACGCTCAACCCTCTCGACGTTTTCGGGGCGCGCGACCACGTTGATCTTCTCTGGGCAAGCCCGGAATGTACCCATCACAGCAATGCCCGTGGAGGCAGACCGCGCTCCGAGCAGGGCCGCGCGAGCGCCTGGCTCATTCTCAAATGGCTTTCCGAGCTCTACGTGCGCCGCGTCATCCTCGAGAACGTCCCCGAGTTTCTGAACTGGGGGCCCCTCGGCGCCGACGGTAAACCCCTCGCAAGCGGCAAGGGGAAAATGTTCGAGGCCTTCATCTCTGCGCTCAAGGCGATGGGCTATCGCGTTGATCACCGGCTCCTCTGCGCGGCCGACTACGGCGACCCGACGACGCGGACTAGATTCTTCCTCCAGGCGGTGCGTGGGAGCGGCCGGATCGTCTGGCCGGAACCGACTCACGCCGAGACGCCCGGCCTCTTCGGCCGCTCTGCATGGATCCCGGCTCGAGACGTGATTGATTGGTCAATCAAGGGCGAGAGCATCTTCAACCGCCCCCGACCCCTCGCGCCGGCCACTATGCGTAGGATCGAGGCGGGAATCCGACGCTATTGGGGAGAATGGGCGGAGCCGTTTATCGTCGTGCTCTATGGCTCAAGTACCGTTCGCGACCTTGATAGGCCCCTCCCGACCGTGACAGCGGGTTCCGGGCACTTTTGCCTTGTTGAACCGTTCCTTGTGCCCTTCTATGGGGAGCGCAGCGGCCAAAACCCGCGGACTCATGGCATCAGCGAGCCCGTCCCGACGATACCGGCCTCGGGAGGCGGGAAGTTTGGGATCATCGAGCCATTCATCCTCCACCAGGATGCGCCCGGGCGACCGCGCGGGATGGGAGAGCCGATCCCTACGATACGAGGCCGGAACGGACATGGCCTAGTCGAGCCTTTCATCGTCAAGTACTACGGCCAGGGCGAGGCGGCGCCGATTCGGATCCCGCTTTCTACCGTTACGACCAAAGACAGGTTCGCTCTCATCGAAGGCTTCGCCGGTCTCGACATCACCTTCCGGATGCTGCAGCCCCACGAGCTCGCCGCGGCACAGGGATTCCCGGCCGGATACCGCTTCTCCGGCGGGAAGCAGGATCAAGTCAAGCAGATTGGAAACGCGGTCCCGGTGGGGACGGCGCGAGCCCTTGCGCTCGAGGCGCTGAGCGCATGAGTAGACATGGCGCGGGACGAATGGGCCCTCAGGCCGTACGGCCGGAGGGAAATGCGGGGCTATTCGGAGGGTGCAACAGAAGACTCTGGCAGCTCGGCGCCTCTGGCGCGAAGAGTTTCTATCATCGTCACCTCGACCATGTTATTCAGCGATCGATGATCTGTTTCGGCCAACCTGGCGAACGCGTTGACGATGTCCGGATCCAGCCGAAAGGTGAAGTTTTTTCTCGCCGCCATAAGTGCATTGTACATGCCAAGTCCTCCACAAGCAATAATGTACTTTGCACTTGACTGCGAAGTCAAGTGCAAGTATAGTACAAGTAGTAATGGATGGGGAGGACAAAATGAGCGACGGGACGAAGGCGATGGTTCGGGGCTGGGTAGCCAAGGACGGCGGGGATTCGGAGCGCACGGCGCGCTGGATGAGCAAGAGTCTTCGGATCGGCGGCGTGAAGGAATGCCGCGCGTTGATCGCCGAGGCGATGGCCAACTAGGAGGCAAGCACGATGCCGAACACCCCTGCCTATTTGATCACCGCCCGCGACGCCGTGATCGCTCGCTTCCATACAGAGGCCGGCCGGCGCGAATGGAACCGGCTCCTCGAGTGCTCTGACTTCGACCATAGGGCGACCTGGCGCATATTCGCCGTGCGGGCTTGCCCGAATCTGCCGGCGACGTATCTCGAGTATGTGATCGACGCGGCCCGATCGGCCCTGCTCGCCGAACGCCCCCAGACCATGAAGCGGACGAGGAGGGCAGCATGATCCCGAACGATGACGACACCGATGTCACGCTCCGTGACACTATCGAGTCCATCTACGAGCGCAAGGTGAGCATCCTTGCCGATATAGCGCGCCTGTCAGAACTGGACAACTCCCTCGAGAACAGCCTCGAGGCTCTAGGAGGATACAGGCCCTACCGCATCGATTTCCGCTTCGACAACACCGCGGAGAACCGCGCCGAGAAGTACGTCGACCGTGTGTGCTGGTATCGCCTCATCAGCCTGTTTCACCTCGAGCGTTACATGCTCTGCACGGACTATCAGAAGATGGAATCTGAAATTCAGGAGTTTCGAACGCCCGCCTATACGGTCGAGAACGCTCGGGCATGGATCGCCGGGCTCAAGGACCTCATCAACGACAACATCAAGACGCTCATCAAGCGGGTCTTCCAAGAGATAACCGACGGCACCTACCGCGTGGGTGGTGGCTGGAATGGCACAAAGAAGAAGCGGAACAACAACGGCATCGACAAGAATTTCATTCTCGACACGGGTGACTGGTCGAGTTGCTTCGGCTATTGGAGTGACCGGCCCACCGTGACCGACGATCTCGAGAAGGTGTGCTACCTCCTCTCCGGCAAGACGCTTCCCGAGAAGACCGCGAAGGCAGTCATGCGAGACGAGAAAAAAGAGATCTTCGGGAATGAGTATTTCACGCTCCGCTTCTGCAAGAATGGGAATACACACTACACGCTGGCCGATCCGATCCGCGACAAGCTCAACCTCTACGGTCCCGAGGGCGCGGTCATCGGCGAGAACATCAAGATCAAGGTATTCGAGAACAGGTGGGCGTCACGAGCAGACGGGACGAAGAGGACCGCTGAAACGGCGGGCGAGGTGGCAGTATGAGCAGGGCGAGGACGAACCCGGATAACACGTACGGGATGTGGCCCGACGGACAGTGCTACCGCTGCGGTGAGAAGCTCCCCGAGAAACGACGGAAGCTCTGGCCCGACTTCTGCGATGCCTGCGCCCAGGAGATCTACATCCAGGAGGGCTACCGCGACGCGCTCGTGTACTTCGGCTCGGAGGGTTTCGACGTCGTGTCGATGGACGGGAGCGTCCTTCGAACTCCCGAGGAGCGGGACCATCGGGATGCGTTCCACAAGCAGGGACGGCCATCTCAACCCATCAGGCCCACGGGAGGCCGTTTGCATTTCGTTCGTTAGCGCGTGACGCGCGAGGAGGAATAATGGACGAGGGTAAGAGGATCGTAGAGATCAACGGCGTGAAGGTCGAGGTCGATCTTCGCACGGCGAAGATCGTCGAAAGCTACAAGATCGGCGACTCGGTCAAGTTGCTCAAGAAGCGCTACAGCGATTACGAGGTGCTCCCGGCAGCGATCGTCGGGTTCACCGAGTTCCAAGCGCTCCCGACCATTGAACTTGTCGCAGTCGACCACTCGGGTAATGTCGAGTTCTTCGCGTGGAACGAGAAGACAGAAGGCATGGAGATCGCGCCGTTCAACAAGTACGAACTCGCGTTCGATCGCGCGAACATCATGGAAAAGCTCGATTCCGCGGTCAACGCGAAGAGTGAGGAGCTCCGCGTCGCCGTGTCCAAGCGCCAGGCATTCATCGAGACCTTCGCCAGGGTATTCGACCTGGTGCCCGAGGGCGAGGAGCGCTAGATGGAAATCAAGATCGATGAGGCCATGGTGAAAGAGGCCATGGAGGCCGCCACCACAGACGCGGTCAGGTCGGCATTCGGCGACTGGGAAATCAAGCATGCCGTGCAGGAAGCCGTGTCGCGAGCGGTCATGAAGGAAACGCTCGTCGGGGCGATCACGAGCGCGGTGGACAAGATCGACCTGGCCACACTCTCCGAGGCGCTCGCCGTCGAAATGGCGCGGTCGACGACGAAGGCCGTCCAGCACATTATCCGCGAGAGCCTCGTGAGCGTGGTCCTCGACATGCGCGGCGTGCCGATCTACGACGACAAGAAGCGCGCCGCCGCGCGCGCGAGCATTGTTGCCGAGATCTTCGGCAAGCATTGTGTCAAGGCCGAGCCGGAACCTGAAGCGCCCTTCTAAGCACATGAGGACCATCCGGGGACGATCCCTTCGCGCCCGGGCGGTCCTCTTCACGCCTGCCCGACGGAAAGGGATACCGCGCTCGCGGTACCGCCGGGTTTCTTTTTTGAGGAGGGTATATGTCATTCATCAAGGCACAGAAGAATCAAATCAACGCCACGGTCGTTATTGAAGGGCCCACCGGGTCGGGAAAAACCTACACGGCTTTGTCCATCGCCTCGGGGATGGGGAAGAAGGTCGCGGTCATCGACACCGAGCGGTCGAGCTCGGCGTATTACGCGGACCGCTTCGCCTTCGACGTGTGCGAGCTCCACTCCTGGGGGACAGAGAGCTACCTCGCCGCGGCGCGCGAGGCCGCCGGCGCGGGGTACGACGTGCTCATTATCGACAGCGCCTCCCACGCCTGGAAGCAGCTCACGGAGGACATGGAAGACGCCGCGGCGAAGTACCGCGGTAATTCCATGACTGCGTGGACGAAAGACGGCAAGCCCCGGTGGAACCGCTTCGTGGACGAGCTCTTCAGCCTCGGCATGGCCGTAATCGTGACCGCCCGCGTCAAGCAGGCCTACGATATCGGGAAGGATGAGTCAGGCCGCACGAAGATCGAGAAGCTCGGGCTTGAGGCCCAGGCAGAGAAGGACTTCGACTACGAGTTCGGCATCGTGCTGCGGATGGACCAGAGCCACAACGCCCTGGTCACGAAGGACCGGACGGGCAAGTTCCAGGACAAGCTCATAAAGCTTCCCGATGCTAGCTTCGGCGCCGAACTCCTTGCGTGGCTCAACACGGGCGCGCCGGCGGCCCCTCGGCAGGCGGCGAAGCCAGCGGCCCAGCGGAGTGGCCTCACGGCCGAGGAAATCGCCGCGGCGAAGGCGGAGCTCCAGGAGCTCATCAACAATCTCGGCCACACCATGACCTCGTCGGTCGGAGCAGTGGCGGCGTTCAACGAAGAGCGGAAGGCGGTATACCGCGAGCGGAAGCAGAAGGCGGACATCGCGGGCCGCGGAATCAGCGCGCTGTCCGACATGCGCCAGATCGTCCAAGACGCCGAGGCGGAGGTTGTGAAGCTGCGCGCCGACTGGGAGGCCGCCGGCAGCCCGACGCCGAGGCCGGCCGTGCTGACGCCGAAGGCCGAGCCCCCGGCGGACGCGCTGGGACCTCAGAACGAGCTTTCCCCCGCAGCGCAGAGGGTCGCGAAAATCGCCGGCGTGATGGTGTCGCAGGGTGAGACGGTGGAAGCCGTCGAAGCGACGGTCGGGGCCGAGGTCGAAGAGCTCGGGCTTTTCTGAAATGAGGCATGCAATGGAGGTCTCCGTCATCGTCCGAAAGCTGTGCTTCGCGGCAGAGCTCCTCTTATCGAGCTACGACTATGTCGGCGAAGGCCACGAGGAGATCAGAGCGGCACAACAGGCGGGATATGACTACGTCGACAACGTTGTCGAGGTTGAGTCGCAGAGTGCCGAGCGGGTGCTCCTAAAGGAAATTGCGGATTGGCTCGGGATGGATTGCGAATGGGCTACGCCCGAGCAAGCCGAATGCCTCCTCGTGAATACCATCGATAAATTTCATAGCCGGGCTCGTGATCTTCTATCCCGCGAGCGCGGAATTGGTGAAAGAAACCCGAAGGCCGCTTCATGAGTCATCCCTCCCGCGTATCCTTCGCCCTGGATGCCGACGAGCTCCGCGAGGTCACCGTGTACGCGATGTACAAGCACATCGGGGGCACGCGTCCCGTCTCGGCCATGGCGAAGGAGGCGCTCTTCGCGTGGATGCGCAAATACCCGATTCCTGAGAAGGAGCGGGCGCGGCTTGAGGCGAAGTACGACAATGAGCTCACGGACGCCCAGGCGGTACAGCCTGAGCTCGTGGAAAGTGAAAAGAAGGAACCATGAGCAGAGTGATACACGATATCTGCGTCGTCACGCAGAGGTACACCGATCGAAACGGCGAGGAAAAGTTGAAGTGGCAGAAAGTGGGCGTCGAACTCGAGACGGAGCGCGGCGGCCGCATCATCCTGCTCGAACGATGGTTCAACCCGGCCGGGATCCCGGACCCGGAGAACCGCGGAACGGTCATGCTGTCGATGTTCGACCCGAAGGACAGCGGAGCGGGGCCGCCGCAGCAGCAGAGGCAGGCGAGCGCAGGGCGACAGCCGGCCTCGCGGCCGCGAACAGAGACCCAGCCGTCAGTCGCCTCGGATGGATTCACGGACGACATTCCGTTCTGAGTCTTGGCGATGGACTAGCTCTTGAGGCTGCAACGTGATGGGCACTTGCGGATTTTATTTTCATTCAGTATTTTCCCGGATCTTCAAGGATGGCTTCCTTGATGCGGTTCGCGAGGGCGAATGGAATCAAAGAGCACTGCGCGATAGGTAGAGCGTCCCTCGACGCTCGAACGGGACTAGCCATCCCGGCCTATCGCGGAGTGCTTTTTTATTAGCGAGGTAATCAATGGGCCGCGCAGAATCTTCGGGAATTGGCTACTTTCCAGTTGTCACAGAATGGGATCAAAAACTAAAGCTTGTGCGGGCTAAATACAAATTAGCCGGAATCGGCTGCATCGTCGAACTCTGGAAAGCAATATATGCCGAAGGTTACGCGCTCCGGTGGGACGAAGATGCCGAACTTCTTTTCGCCGATGAAAATAATATCGACCTTGGAACACTCCGGGATATCGTCAACTTTTCCGCGGAAAAGGGCATCTTCGATCGGACGAAACTTGTGGATAACTTGGTACTAACCTCCCATGGAATCCAAAAACAGTGGCTCTCGATCGTCCGATCGGCCCACCGAAAAACCACGGAGATCGATCCGAAGATATGCCTATTAACGGCCGCTGAGATTTCCCTCGACAAAGTCGAGAGTAAAGAGAGCGACGGCTCTCAATCCTCCGGAGGAAATGACGCGGCCGAGTCAAAACCTCCAGAGGAAATACACCAAAGCAAAGGAAAGGAAAGCAAAGAAAAGAAAGAAGAGCAGCCGCGCGCGCGCGATCCATTTGACTCCAGTACCCAAGAGCAGAGACTCCTGGCGTACTGCACCACGCTCGCGAAACAGCGCGGGGCCGGAAACGTCGAGCAATACGCGAGACGAATCATGCGGGAACCGGACATCGTCGCTCGCTTTGAAGCGGAGTTCCCGCCGAAGAAAGTCGAAGAACCACCGCTTCCCGATCCCGGGCCGTGCCCGAATTGCGGCGGCGAGAGAACGCATTACCCGGGCAATCCGAAGACGCGCAGACGGTGTCTTCGCTGCGGATCCGAGGCGAATTTCGACGAAGCGATCGAGGCGTGGGTCGAGGAAAAAGTGCCAGTTGACACCTCATAGCCGCGCTCTAGCGGATTTTATTTTCCTCGAGTATTTTGCGCGCGGGAGAAACCATGGGATCGGCGAAGGCGAAGAAGACAACCACAACGAAACAGGCGCGGCCGAGAAAGAAAAGTCCCGCCGTGACCGTGGACCTCGTCAAAGCTCGCGCCGATTTCGTCCGGCATTTCATCGAGCAGGATTTCGAAAATGCGACGGGGGCGTACAAGCGGGCGTATGGAAAAATGACGAATGAGGTGGCGGCCGCCGCGGCATCGAGACTGTTACGTGATGTTAAGGTTCAGGCCGCCCTCTCGACGGAGCTCGAGGCGGTTTTGAAGGCAAAGCGCCGGCCGATCGAGAAGCGCGTCCTCGACACCTGGTTCGTCCGGGCCTTTTACGATCCGACTGAGATCCTGGATCTTCACGGGAATCTCAAGATTTCGGAGGCGGTTCTTCGCAAGCGCGGCCTTCATGTCTGCATCGACTCTATCAACAGACGACTGAATAACCAGGGGAATGCCTATATCGAGTACAAGCTCGCCGATCGCGACAAGGCGCTCGACATGCTCCAGCGCTACATCCAGATGATCAAGCTTCCCGATGCCAATATCGCCGGGGAGGATTTCCACTTCACGGTTTCGTTCGTGAGTCCGAAAGATGCCGGGAATCAAGATCAATAGGGTCTACCGCCAGCTCCTCGGGCCGGACGGGACACTCCGCAAGGACGTCCGGTACTTCGAGCTCTATGGCGGCCGCCGATCCGGGAAGAGCATGGGCGTCGCGCAGATCCTCGGGCTCGCCACAATGA
>CAWBCC010000024.1:0-42649 GCA_963787185.1 uncultured bacterium
GGAATCGAACCCCTGTTGGCGGGATGAAAACCCGCTGTCCTAACCGCTAGACGATGGGGACCTGAGGGAATTGGACTATAGCCGGATAGCACCCCGGTGTCAAGACTTAGCCTTGTGCGGACGATGTGCGGGATGGTCCGCAACCCTACATCTTGAGTTTCTCGAGGGCCAGAGTCTTGAGACGCAGCACAGCCTCGTTCTCCGGCTCGAGCTTGAGGGCCGCTTCGCTGTCGGCAAGAGCTTGCACATAATCCCCCACGTGCCACCAGGCCATGCCGCGTCGATAACGCGAGTAGAAATGATAGGGGTGTATCGAAAGAGCCAGATCGAAGTCCTCGATCGCCCGGTCGTAATCCTGAAGCACGCTTTGCACTACGCCGCGATAATACGCGGCCTTGTAACAGGATGGATCTAGCCGAAGACTTGCCGAAAAGTCCTCGATCGCCTCGGCGTAGCGAGACTGCGAAAAATAGGCCATGCCGCGATGCTTGTGGACGACCGCGGCTATCTCCCGCGGGGGCTCCCGCGCGAGGATATCGCTATAGACCTTGCCGGCGCGTTCATAGTCTTCCCGGTTGTGCGCCATGAGGCCCGCGAGCAGGAGATCGTCCAGACTCGCCGACTCGCCTATGTCCACATCGAAATCCGAGAACTTTTCCGGGATCGGAGACGGAAGCACGATTTCCGACGCGGCGAAAGCCATCGTGGCCACAGGCGGCGACGACGCATCGACGGTCGACAAACCGCCCGAGTTCGGTCCCGACCCGACGGCGACGGCCAATGGACGATCCATGGCACTCTCGATCTTGCCATAGAAGTTCGATCGTCGTCTTTCGAGCTCGGCATTCAACCTGCGTTGATAATCGAGAATTTCCTGAAAAATGATGTCGGACAGAGAGAGATTGGCGTTGAGGGCCGCCAACTTTCGCTTCATCGGCTCGTCGAAAGGCGTAAACTCCGACTTATAGACGATCTCGTGCTCGACCTCGGCCCAGGCCTCCTGAAGAATCGTCCTGAGCTGTACCTCGATGCGCGGCTGATCCAGGTGCACGGCGAGGTGTCGGAGGTCCTCGGGCAATTCGATGAGAAGATGGATCGATTCGTAGCCGAACTCTCGGAAGGACCTTTCCGAACCCTTGCGCTCGACATCCACCACGGCGAAAGCGGCACAGAGGGCCCTTTCGGCCTTGTTGAGATCGCCCAAAAAAGGGCATACGGCACGGAGTGCGATGACGTCGTTTATCGCGATCGGGGGAGAACCGGATTGTCGCGCCTGACGGAGCAGGCGTATTCTTTTGCCGTACCAGGAATCGAAAGACTTGATGCGCCCCTTTATGGTGGGACGCAGTGAACTGGCCTCCAGCACGGCGCGGATGCGTCGTTCCATATCGCTCATGATGCGGGCGTAAGCCGGCCTGCCCTCGTCATAGGAGGCACGGAGTTCTCCGCGATCCGGTATTGCCTCGGCGGAATCTCCGATCATGACACCAATCTACACCTAAAACGCCCCGACGTGAATACGAAAAAAGGCTACCCCCCTCTCTATGTCCTAATCTTTCCTTCATGAAAATTTAAGAAGGGGCCGTCCAGAAATCATTTTCTGGACGGCCCCTTTTCGTTTTGGATCCTAGAATTCGATCACGGCTTGGGGGGAGTCGTCGCCCCTGCGGGTGCCGTCGTCGTGGTGCCCGTCGCTGCGGGAGTCGCTTGGCTGGCGGCCGCTCCGCTCGAAGTCGTATCGGTGAAGGTATTCCTGGACTCTTCCTTGAGGCCCTCCAGGTAGCGAAGCACCGAGGTATTGCCGAAGCGCTCCGACTCGATGAGCTTACGCTCCGCCTCTTTCCTGCTGACGATTCCCCATACCGACTCGTCCTGAATGTCGTTGCCGGTCGAGAGCACGGCCTGATCATACAGGAGCTTTACGTCGCGGACATAGGTGATGAAGTCACCGCCCTCGGAGGAGGCGTCGCGGGTGATGAGAAAGCCGCCGAACTTGACGAAGGGAATGCTCTTGGGATAGAGCGGGAAGATCCGGAGATCGCGGTTGCGGACGTCCGAGACGTACTGGGGGTTGTCCCAGCGCAGCTCTTTCCATCCGTCGAAGTTCAGATATCCCATGAACATGGTGCTCGCATTGCCGTTTTCGTCGACGAGGACGACGCTGAGTCCGTGGGGGTAGTTGAGACCCTTCACATCGACGGCAACAGCCTTGAGAACTCCCACATTCTTGACGATACCGTAAGCCGTCTGGAGTTTGGTCGTCGTATCGATCGCACCTTCGAAACGGCTGAAGCCATCGGTGCCTTGATCGGCCTTCGGCGTGATGGTGCCGTCGTCGGCGATGTCGGCTTTGGGCTCGAAGGCGGGAATCTCGAAGGGCGGTTTTACCATGGCCCAGCTATTATAGCTTTCGGTCGGGAAATGGACGCGGATGCCCATGACCGTCTTGCCCGCGTTCTGAGCCGCGCTCTGGGAAACCGGAGCTTCGCGGGTCATGGACAGCGCCTGATTCATCATGGTTCGGGAAGACGAGGCGAGCACCACATCCCAGCTGTCGATCGCGAGGGAGGTGCGCATCTGCTTCTTTTGATCCGCCGTAAAACTGGCGCCCGCGGTGCCCGAGAAGTCCATCATCGTCGCCCGATTGTACAAGAAACGACCCTGATTTACCGGATCGGAGACGATATCTGCCTTCAGGAGGGAGAAATCGATGAGCACGGCTTCGTCGGCCGAGGCCACGAGCGCGCCCATAAGGAGAAGAGCCAGCGCGATTACAATTGAGTTCCTTCTCATTCAGTAACTCCTTTCATTGTGCGCGTTATCGGATTTGATCTATTTGCTAACGAAGTATACGCGGCACGATTCCTTTGTCAATTATTTTTCTTATTTTTCCCGTCGTTTCCGGCCTCCTTCGACGGATAGTCGGCGTAGGGCTCTTGTCCGCCAATCGTTATGATAATGTGTTGGGCGAAGGGCAGAGCCGTGGCCAGACTCCTTCGAAGGCAGGCCAGCCCCAGCTCGATCGAAGAACGCCCGGCGACGGCGGCGTCGTCCGAAATATCCACATAGAGCTTCCGGCCGCGATAGATCGTCGTTTCGATCTTCGACCCCAGGGCAAAATCGGGGAGAAGGTTCGGATCGGCCGGGCCCAGCAGCACTTCGGAGGCGACCAGACCGGCACGGGCTTCGCTTCCGAAGACGCGGGGCAGATCGCGCAACTCCCCCCGCATCCTGCCCGTATGCGCATCGGGGAAAAAGAGGACATACCCGGAGTTATGGTCCGCGATGGCCCAGGAAAGGAGCGAGATCATGAATGCCGCTCCGAGGAGCGCCAGGCAGAGATTGACCGGCACCGAGAGCCAGTCCCGGCCAAGCTTCGCCGCGGAATGGGCTGCTCGCAGGAAGCGGCGTGTCGGGCCGGCGGAGGCGGTTAGAAAATCCTTCATCGGGGAGGGGCGCCTTTCGTGCTTTCGAAGTAAGCGACAAAATCAACGACTCCATTATATATTCCGTCGGCGATACGCCGCAAGTAATCTTCCCGCGAGAGGAGGAGCGCCTCGTCCGGACAGGTGACGAAACCGGTCTCCACGAGAACGGACGGCATCCTGGCGTTCCTCACCACGAACCACTCCTCGGGTCGGATACCCCGGTTGGGGCTGTCTCCGCCGATCTGCTCCTGCAGGCCGGAAGAGATGTTCTTGGCCAGGATGATGCTTTCGGTGGTGAACTCTTCTTCGAGCATGGCGTTCAAGATCGGAGCGATCTCATGTGCCGTTCCCCCCGAATTGGACGAGTCCACGAGGGTACGACGATACTCCGGATTGAGGTACCATACCTCGAAGCCCCGAGCACCCTTATTGAAACTCGCATTGGCGTGGATGGAGACATAGATTATCGCTTCACTCTCCGACAATTCCACCGCGTTGGCCATGGCGACTCGATCTTCGAGCGTGGGGTAGGTATCGCCGGTCCGCGTTATGAGAATGCGGCGGTCGGGGAAACGTTCCTTCAAGGCGGCGTAGAGCCTGAGGCCGATGTCGAGAGCGATATCCTTTTCCACCACTCTCAGAGTCTTTCCATGGATGACGTGTTCGCCGATCGCTCCGGGATCTCTCCCCCCGTGTCCGGGATCGATGAGAATGGCGGCGACCGAAAAGTGCGGCGGCCTGGCCGCCTGGGCCGCTCCGAAGGCCTTCTGCAGGAGTACGACCGACGAAGCGGGAAAGACCGGACCGTCGCTGCCCGCATGCGGCGCCTCCACTCTGATGGTTTTATTCTGATCGAGCACGATCCAAGGCAGACCCAAGGCGAAACTGGCCCGCATCTCGGGACGATCGAAGACACCATAGCCGGTAAGCGGGTCGTACAGCAGCTTGGCCTTGAGCCGCCTCGCGGTTTCGAGGACGCCGAGATCCTCCGAAGAGTCCGTCGCTTCCGCGGCCGGAGAAGCGGATGAGGAGGATGCCGCGGACGGGGCGGAGGGCTGGGGAGTCGTATTTTGCGCGGGAAGAGTCGGCAGGGGAAGCGAAGGCGAGGCGGCGAATCCCGTGCTTTGGGCCGCATGAGGGGATTGGGCCGGCGGATTCGAAGCGGCGTAACCCGTGCGGGGCAGAAAGAAGGCCAGTGCCAGGACCGCAAGCGCGGAAGCGGCGGAGGGCGAGATCCTGCGCACGGCGCTACCTCGCGTCCATGGAAGCACAATCGAGGACATAGAGCGCCGCCTGCGCTCCGCCTCTCGCCAGAGCCCTCCAGAAACGACCGGCGAGCACGACGCGGCCGCCGCTTCCCCAGACGGCTCCCGCGATGTCCAGAGCCAGTCCGGCCGACTCCGAAAAGCCTCTCCCCGCCCAGTCACGCGAAAGCACACGATCCGCCCAGGTCACGCGCACGACGCTCACGGGCACCGGACGGTCCGCCGGCTCCCGTTTCGGCGCTTCGAGCAATTCGGGCATGGCCTCCAGAACGGCCGAAAATTCAGGGTCGAGCGGGAAGGCCGGAGGGGGCCAGATGCTGCCGTCGGGGTTGGAAACGCATCCATCGCCGCGTAGAAAGGCTTCGGTTCGCTCTTCGCCGGCGAGAAGGCGAACCACGAGACCGCGAATCGCCGTGTCGGCCGCGTCTACCGCGGTCGGCCTATCGGGCGCCTGGCTTATGACATTGCCGCATTTCTCGACATTGTTGGAAGGAAAATCGAGAACGTCTCCCATCGCGAAACGCAGGAAGAAATCCTTTATGTAGGGAAGACTCCGGGCTCGGCCCTCCCCCACGACTGCCCGGAACCGCCCCGGGATCGAGATAAAAGCCCGCTCCGCCGAAACCCAGGCCCGATCCCGCGGCGCGGGGCCCGGATCGAGGCCGGCGGCCACGAGGAGGGCCTCGCGGGTGGGCTCGATGCCGCTCGCATAGGGGTAGGTCCAACCCGACATATAGCCGCCCGAAAGCCGGGCGGCTATTTCACCCACGAAGGCCCCGCCGCGCGAAGGGCAGAACTTCATGTCGCCCTTCGCCGCTCCGCGCTCGATGCCGATGGCGCGGACGGCCGCCCCGAAAACGCGAAGGACCTCGTCCGCGACCTCCCGCGGAGCCGAACTCGGCATGGTATGCCCGAGCTCGACGAAATATGGAGAAAAAGCGATATGCCTGTCGGCCAGACCGCGAATTCGGATCTCGCCGTCGACGACCAGGGCATCGATCGAGTATTCGGGCCCTTCCAGATACTCCTCCGCGACGACCCTGCCGGAGCGGCTGTAAGGGAGAGCGTCGGCGAGAGCCTCCTCGAGATCGACCGGGTCGCGGACGGCCCGGCAACCGCGCGCCCCCATGCTGTCGGCCGGTTTGACCACCAGAGGAAAGTCCAGGCCCGCCCTTTCGACGGCCGCGCGCGGAGATCCGTCGGCATCCAGCGAGACGAAGCGCGGCGAAGGCAATCCCGCCTTCGCGAGAGCCTCGCGCATGCGAAGCTTGTCGGAGGCGCGCAAAGCCGTCTCGTAGGGTATGCCGGGAAGATCGAGGCGTTCGGCCACCCAGGCCACGGAGGCGGAAAAGTCAGTGCCCGCGGTGAACACGGCGTCGAGACCGGCTTCGGCGCGCAGCGAGCGCGCAGCCCTCTCGAGGCCCTCCCTATCCTTGAGATCGACGGGAAAAAAACGGTCCGCGAGCCCTGCGCCGGTCGCATCGGGATTGCCGTCCGCGACGGCCACCGTCCAGCCCATTTCGCGGGCCGCACGCATCGCCGGAATCTGCATGACCCCGGCGCCGAGTATCAGAACGGTCATCCCTCGCTCCAATCCTTGCCTTCGCTTCCGTCCTTACCCGAAGCTTTCGTCGATCCGGGAGCGGCGCCTCCCCCCTCGGAGGAACCGCCTGCGGCGTCGCCGGCCGCGATGCTTCCCGGCCTCGGAACGGCCGGGTCCTCGCGCCGAGAGCTGGAAGTGCTCGCGTACGAAAGAGAAGGCGATGCCGTTTGAGCTCCTTCGCGCAGAGCATAGACCTCGAAAGTATCGCCGAGGCCCAGGAGACGCGACAGCAGCATGCCCAGCCCTTTAGGTGATGGAGACCTGCCGCGGCGCAGCCATCTGACGAGCGGAATGCGTTCGGGATGATGGCCCGTGACGCGAATGTGCTCCACGCGGAAACCGTATGCCCTGAGGATGCTTTTGGTCCGCGACGGCTCCCATATCGTGAAATGATCGTCCGGGCTTCGACGAAAGAAGCCCGATCGATCGAAGCGTGCCGAGGCGCCCTCGCCCGAGGGGGTCGAAAATGCCAGTACGCCGCCGATCTTCAATAGACTCGCCGCGGTACTCAGGGCTTTGTCCACGTCGTCGAAGTGCTCGAGCACGTACCAAAGCGAGAGCACGTCGAAGGGGCCGCCCAGAGTCGCCGCGGCCGACGGATCGAGAAAGTCGCCGACGATCGCCGGAATGCCGAGCTCCCGGCGCACGAACGCCGCCGCATCTTCGGCGGCGTCGAGGCCGCAGGGCTCCTGCCCTCTCTCGCGGGCGACGGCGAGAAAGGGGCCGTAGGCGCAGCCGACGTCCAGAACGGAAAGCCCGCGGCGTCTGCCGAGACTGTAGTCCGCGAGGTCCTCGATGATTTCGAGCCGGGAGGAGGCGAGCTTCGTCAGATTGGGCCAATCTTCCAGGTAGGTCTTTCCGTACTGGGCGCGATACTCTTCGAAGAAATAGGCTTTGTTGTAGGGGCGCTCCCGGCCGGGCGAAAACCTGCAGAGGTAGAGCGTTCCGCAGTCCAGGCAGCGGAAATAGCTCTTCCCCTCGTTTCTGAAAAGCGCGACGCGATCGGAGCTGGCGCAGACGGGACAGTTTCTCGCTCCGCGAGGCTTCAGGGAGGCGAGAAAATCGGCCAGAGCCAGACTTTCGGCGGGAACGAGGTCCGCGCTGCGGGCGGCCAGAGCTCGAGGGTCACGCAGCATCTTTCGAAGAGCCGTGATATCCGGCAACCTCACGCCGATTTCGGGAAAACCGGCCGCGCGAGCGAGCGACCGATGGTAGGAACTCGGATTGAGCAGAACGACGGCGCAGCCCGCATGGGCGGCCTCGAAGGCGGTCAGTCCGAACTGGGTGAAGACCAGATCGTAGCGGGCGAGGTGTTCCCTGAGATCCTGGACCGGACCGAGAACGGTGACACCATCGAGTCCGACGGGGGGAGCTCCCCTTCTGAGCGCTCCCGTGACGATCGTAAGGTTTTCGGGTTCGAAGATTCGCTCGACGAGAAGGCGCCGCGCGAGAAAAAGAGACAGGCCGGCGGGGTCCTCTCCGCCGAAGCTCACTAGAATCCTGCGGAATTCCGCCGGCGGGGATCGCCGGTTGAGCGGAAGATTCAGAAAGCCCAGAGAGGTCTTGTTGGCTTCGAGAGCGCGAGACGAATGGAGCCTCGGAAGAATGTCGACGAGATAATGCGCCGAAGCCCGGGCTTCCCCTCCCTCGTCCATCGCGAGAACGGGGGCTATGCGTTCCCAGAAGGCGAGCTCTTCCAGGGGCGTGACCCGCCTGTCCAAGACGACCAGATCCCACGGCCCCGATCCCCCGCCGTAGCGCGCGGGGTCCCTGAGACTCGTGACGAGATTCACTCCGACGAGCTCGCGCGAATACGAGAGCGACAGCTCGGCCGCGCTCCACGACGTTTCGGACTTGGCTTCCGGGACGAAGACCGCCGCCCGGCGGCCGAGCGAGCGGGCGAGGGAGAGGCAGCGCATCAAATGGCCGGAACCGTTGCCTTTCGATACGGAGGGCACGAAAAGGATGGAAAGGCTCATGGCGCCGCCGATCTCAGCCAGGCGAGCAGAGCCTCGTCCGCTATCGGTTTTCCGTCGTAGAGAGCGCCGTAGGCCCGGAGAACCGTGTCGTAGTCGGCCGCAGTATCCACGGTCAGCCTCGCGTCCGGAATGCGATACGTCATCGGAGCCTCGCCGCGGTCGATCGCGAATAGTTCGGGATGATTGTACAGATACGGACAGACATGTTCTCGTTCGGCGGCCTGGAGCGCTTCGGCCTCGGCTCTGAGCAGAGCCCGAGCCGAGACGGCTTCTATGCCCATGCCCAGGGGCATGCCCACGAAGGCCGAATAATCGGGCGTCCGAGCGCCTCTAGGGTAAGCGGCCCGCCGCTCGAGCAGGAGCTTGGCGAGCTCGACCGATACGAGTGGATTGTCGCCGGTGGCACGGAGCACCAGGTCCATGCCGTAGCGGCGGACGGCCAGACAATAGCGCGCGAGCACGTCCTCGGCGGGGCCGACCAGCAGTTCGAAGCCGTTTCTGAGGGCGATGGGATCGAGGGCTTCCGCGCTCTTTTCGTCGGTCGCCAGGACCAGGCCGTCGACAGGCAGCGTTCCGAGTCGCCGCAGCACCTGATCGGTCAGGGTCGCCCCGCCGAGCGGAAGCAGGGCCTTGCCCGGCAGCCTCGTCGAACCAAGGCGGCATTGAACCACGACGGCCGTCATAGGCCTGATTCCTCCCAAAGATCGACGAGACTGGATGCATCGAAACGGAAACGGTAACGATTGAGCCTCACCCAATCGCGGGCGGAACGGAATTCGGCCAAAGCCGCGAAAGGCCCGCCCGATCGCCTCCGGAGGTATGCCCAGAGCCTCGTCGCGGGGATGAGCGCACAGTCGCCCCGATAGACCGGAGACAGGTTTTTGAGCCAGAACCACTTGTAGCAATCGTCGGGCGTCGCGTCCTCGGTGGGAATATTCTCCACGTAATTCACCTTGAGCGCCTGTGCGAGGCGTATCTCCTCGCCCCAAAGCCAGGAACGGAAGCCGAAGTCCAGCTTCTGCCAGTACGGCGTGCGGAGACCTCCGTCGAAGCCGCCCGTCAGCACGAACTTCTCGCGCGAGTAGATTCCGACGTAATCGAAGGGATAGAGAGTCCGGGATCCATCCTGCATCGGGCTCAGACCGAGAACCTTGAGACTGGATCGGTGGAGAGCGGGGGCGGCCGCGGTCGGAAGGAGATCGCCCTCGCGCGAGGAGAGGAATGGAGCCTGGCAGAGAATGTTCCGCTCGGCGATGCGCTCGAAAAAGCGGCTCGATAGTCCCTGGCTCGACAGGCGGATGTCGTTCCACAGGACGAAAACGAAGCGCCCCTGCGATTCTCGCATGCCCAGGTTTATCTGCTCGCCGGGGCTGGTTTTCTCGGAGACGAGCAGGAAGCGGCTGCGCGGATAGCGGCCGATCAAGACCTCCAGGTCCCGCCCTTCGCCGCCCTCCTCCACTGAAAGTATGGAGTCGAGACCGAAGCGGTCGAGTTCCCGGAATATATCGTTTTGGTAGAGCTTGTTGCCCCTGTTGAGGAGAAGGACAGACACGGGCAAGCCTTCCACACCGCCGGAGACGGTACCCCGCACCTTGGGGCCCCCGATGACGGTATAGGGAATCGGCCGCTGACTAAGCGTTGTAGGTATAGTACTCATCGCAGACCGCACAGGGCTGAGGATAGGAAGAACCCGGTCGCAGGCAGGCCTCGACGTGGGCGGCGTGAAAAGCCTCCCCGGCCTCCCAGGCCTCTCGAAGACCGCCCTCGGAGAATGCGTTGCCGACGACTATCTCGCCGCGGACGCACTCGCGGCAAAGCGGAACGGTGCCGTCCATGCCTATCACAAGATCGCGCTTCAGATGCCAGCACGGTCTTCGGACGAGAGGAGAAAGATCGGAGACGCGGCGCTCCGGCAGGAGACCGACGAAGGCCGAATACTTCTGCACGATCACGTTTTCGGTCTTCTTTTTCCAGCCCCGCCAGAAGGCCTCGAGCTCGACTTCGTTTTCCCTGGCCCTGACGCATTGAACGTAGGCGCCTCGGGGGAAAAGGCCGATGAGAAACTCGGCGAAGGACACTGCCTCGACATAGCCGGGACCGCGGAGAGTGGAATACAGCTCGGGGCTCCACGCATCGAGCGACACTATCCAATTCAGTCTCTCGGGGTGACGGACTGCGAGAGCCGCGACAAGATCGCGGTTCCAGCCGATGCCGGATGTCTCGACGATCAGCGAAAAACCCGGTCGTGCCAAAACCTCGTCGATGAAGGAACCGATATCGGGATGTCTGCTCGGCTCGCCCCAGAGCGAAAGATCGATCACCGCGTCGCCGGAAAGCGCTTCGATCTGATCCAGGAGAGAGAGGAAACGCGATTTTTCGAGGAAATCCCCGCGTTCGAGAATCTCGCCGCCGAAGCGCGGATAGGGGCAGAGCTCGCAGACCTGAGGGCAGCCCCCGGCGATCTGCACCTGCACGAAGGCCGGCAGGGTCCGAAGCAGATCCAAACGCTCGGGAATGATTCTGAGAGCGCTCCTTTCGTCCCGCACGCCGACTTCCATCAGACGTTCGACGAGAAGCGAATCACGTTTGGAGTCGCAGGCCAGAGTGAGCCTCAGGTCGCGCAGATCGAGGGGAGAGATGGCGGTCTCGATGTCGAAGGAATTGATGTCTTTTTGGACAACCGAAAAAAGCGAGTCCCTGGCCGGTTCGGGGGGCAGGGAAGCGCACAGGGAGCGGAGGGCGGGTATGATGCGGGGGGCCAGGATCTCCATGGCCAATCCGATCGGATAACCGTCGGCGAAACAGTACTCCGCGCGGTAGCGGTGGTAGCTTTCGAGCATGCGCTCGGCCAGATCGGGATCGAGGAAGGGCTGATCCGCCCAGAGAAATGCGACGGCGTCCATGCCCTCTCCCGCTTCCGCCAGAGCCTCGAGGATCGAATCGACCGTCCACAGCTCCCGGCGAAGTCGTTTCTGCGGCCCCTGGGGCAGAGCAACCGCCCCCTCCGCGACCAGGATGTTTTCCAGTCCCGGAAGGGCCGCCGCGAAGGCCAGACTGCGATCGTAGGCCGAACTCTCCCCGCCGAGCGGCTGGAGAGCGTAGCGCGACAGGGAACCCGCGTAGACGAGTGCGGCTAGCTTCATGGTCATTCTCGATTATCGGCCGGGGAGGGCCCGCGCGTTAACCGGGGCAGTGAGATCGGCTCGAGCACGGGCGGCTTCCCAAATCCGCGGGATGTGTTCGGCATATCTTCCATCAAAGCTCGCCGTTCATGGATGAATTCCAATCTATTGGGTATTGCCTTGGCTCTAACCACCATATATAGTATCCTCATATATCATGCGCAAGATTCAAAAGTGATGCGAGGAGAGCATACCATGAAGTTCGATCGTCTGTTTACTACGGAATCTTCCGGCCCCTACGAAGGTATCGTCTGGGAAAAAAGACTGAGCGAGATACGAAATCCCGACGGCAAATCCGTATTCAGAATGGAAGGGGCGATCGTGCCCTCGACCTGGAGCCAGATTGCAACGGACATAATAGCGCAGAAATACTTCAGAAAGGCCGGCGTACCCGCCGCCAGGGCGAGGCACTGGGAAGCGTTCGTGCCGGAAAGCCAGAGGAATCCGGTCTCCGAATCGCCCAAACCGGAGACTGAGCACGACGCCCGGCAGGTCTTTCACCGCCTGGCATACACATGGATGACATGGGGCTCCGAAGCCGGCTATTTCGACGGAGAGAAGGATGCGCGGGCCTTCTACGACGAACTTCTCTACATGCTGGCGAGGCAGATAGCCGCCCCCAACAGTCCGCAATGGTTCAACACCGGCATCCATGCGGTCTACGGAATTGAAGGTCCGGCACAGGGCCACTACTATGTCGATCCCGCGACGGGCGAAGTGACCAGGAGCGGATCGGCCTACGCCCGACCTCAACCCCACGCCTGCTTTATCCTCGATATTCAGGACGACCTCGTCAACGAGGGCGGCATCATGGATCTGGTCACCCGCGAGGCGCGGCTCTTCAAATACGGATCCGGCACGGGCTCCAATTTCTCCAGGATCCGCGGCCGCAACGAGCCGCTTTCGGGCGGCGGCGTGTCGAGCGGGCTTCTCTCCTTTCTGAAGATCGCCGATCGCTCCGCGAGCGCCATCAAGTCGGGTGGCACGACCAGGCGCGCCGCGAAAATGGTCATTCTCGACGCGGATCATCCCGATGTCGAGTCTTTCGCCAATTGGAAGGCGGAGGAAGAATACAAGGTAGCCTGTCTGGCAGCCGGTTCCGCCCTGCTCCGACGCTATGCCGCGTCCCTGGCCTCGGCCCTCCGCGTTCCCGGCCTCGACGAGGAAGAGCGGTTCTCCCTCGAGTCGAACGCGGCTCTGCGCCGCGAGGTCAAGGCGGCCCTGCGCGCGGGCATGCCGGCGCCCTATCTCCACCAGCTGCTCTCCATGTACCGCCAGGGCGACTTTTCCGCCGCGGGCGACTCGGACGCCGGAGGCGCTTCGACGCTGCCTCTCTACGATACGGCCTGGGAGGGCGAGGCATACAACACCGTCGCCGGCCAGTCTTCCAACAACTCCGTCCGGGTGGACAACCGCTTCATGGCCGCGGTGCAGAACGACGGCGATTGGGAACTCGTCGGCAGGACCGACGGGACGACTCTTCGGAAGTCCCGGGCCCGGAAGGTTTGGGATACGATCGCCCGAGCCGCCTGGAAGTGCGCCGATCCGGGCATTCAGTTCCACGGGACCGTCAACGAATGGCACACCTGTCCCGCCGACGGGGAAATTCGCGGCTCGAACCCCTGTTCGGAGTACATGTTCCTCGACGATACGGCCTGCAACCTGGCGTCGCTCAACCTTCTGGCTTTCTACGATGCCTCGGCGCGCCGATTCGACGATGCCGCCTACCGTCACGCGGTGCGGCTCTGGACGACGGTGCTCGAGATATCGGTCGTCATGGCCCAGTTTCCCTCGAAGGAAATCGCCCGGAAAAGCTACGACTATCGGACCCTCGGCCTCGGTTTCGCGAACCTCGGCACGCTCCTCATGGTCATGGGGCTCGCCTATGATTCGCCCGAGGGACGTTCGGTGGCGGCCGCTCTCTCGGCCATCCTGACCGGCGAGGCCTATGCCCAGTCGGCCCGCATGGCGCAGGCCTGGGGTCCCTTCGCCCGCTACGCGGCCAATGCGGAACCGATGCTGCGCGTCATCCGAAACCACCGCCGCGCGGCGTACAACGCGCCGGCGAAGAGCTACGAAGGCCTCACCATCGTCCCCGCCGGCATCGACGAGTCGCTCTGTCCGGCCGACATCGCGGCGGCGGCGAAGGACGCGTGGGACCAGGCCCTCGCGATCGGCGAAAAGTACGGCTATCGCAACGCCCAAGTCAGCGCGGTGGCCCCCACGGGTACCATCGGCCTGCTCATGGACTGCGATACGACCGGTGTCGAGCCGGACTTCGCCCTCGTCAAGTTCAAGAAGCTCGCGGGCGGCGGTTATTTCAAAATAATCAATCAGAGCGTGCCCCCCGCGCTCCGCGCCCTGGGCTATTCCGAAAAAGCGGTCCAGGAGATCGAAATCTATGCTCTCGGCCACGGAAGCCTTCGCGGCGCTCCATCCCGAGGCCCCTCCTATGAAGATCTGCTCTCCAAAGGCATGAGCGAGACCGCTCTCGCCAAGGTCGAGGCCGCGATCAAGAATGCGATCTCTCTGGAGGCCTGCTTCGCGTCTTCCGTCCTGTCGACCGAGGACTTCGCGGCCGTGGGAGTGCCGGAGGCCACCTATCGCCTGCCCGGTTTCAGCCTTCTCGCACATCTCGGGTACTCGCCGTCGAAGATAGAGGAGACCGAACTCTGGGCCTGCGGGACGATGGGCATAGAAGGGGCTCCCGGTCTGGCCGAAAAGGATCTTGGAGTCTTCGACACTGCGACCCCTTCGGGAAAGCGCGGCACCCGTTCCATCGAGTGGAAGGCGCACATAGCGATGATGGCCGCCGTTCAGCCTTTCATCTCCGGCGCCATTTCCAAAACGATCAACATGCCCAACACCGCGACCTACGAGGACGTCAAAGGAGCTTATATGCTCGCATGGCGTTCGATGCTGAAGGCCATCGCCCTCTACCGCGACGGCTCAAAACTTTCCCAGCCGCTCTCGGCCCTGGCACCGGGCGTCGACATCATCGCCGACTCGATCGTCGCCCTCCAGACCGACGGTCTCGATGCGGGGGAGGAGGAGCCGCGCCCGGAGAACGGCGCCGCGCCGTCGCTCAGCGAGCCCGATCTTCCGGGCATGCCCGCGGCGCCGCGCGGCGTGCGTCGCGCTCTTCCGAACCGCCGCTCCGGCTACACGCAAAAGGCCAAGATAGGCGGACACTCGATTTTCGTCCGAACCGGAGAGTACGACGACGGGGGCGTGGGCGAGATATTCCTCGATATGCACAAGGAAGGCGCCGCCTTCCGATCGATCCTCAACTCCTTCGCCATCGCCGTCTCGCTCGGCCTTCAATACGGCGTCCCCCTCGAAGAATACGTCGACGCATTCACCTTTACGCGCTTCGAACCCAACGGCATGGTGCAGGGCCACGACTACATCAAAATGGCCACCTCGGTGCTCGATTACATCTTCCGCGATCTGGCCATCGCCTATATGGATCGTCGCGATCTCGGGCAGGTCAAGCCGGAAGACCTCGAGTCCACCTCGACGCAGACCGCGCGCAGGCGCAACGGCGATGCCGGATATCGGACCGCAGCCACCATCGCCGGATCGGTCGGCTTGTCTCGCGCCGCGGCTTCGACCGACGGCCCGTCGGCGGCTGCCGTCAAGATAAAGGAGGAGCGCGACAGCTCCCGCAACGCCCGGCTCAAAGGCTATGAGGGCGATCCCTGTCCCGTCTGCGGCCACCTAACCCTCGTCCGCAACGGAACATGCCTGAAATGCGAGACCTGCGGAAGTACCACAGGGTGCAGCTAGACTTTCGCTCAGGTCTCGCATTTCAGGTTACGGGACCCCGCGGAAGCGCCCCAGCGCTTCCGCGCCGCCGGAGCGCGCAGCGCGACGGCGAGAGACCTGCGGAAGCACTACTGGTCGCAGCTAATCGATTCGATAGATCCGCGCCTCCCACGGCGCCAGTCTTCGACCCGGCCCCTCCATGTGGAGCGTCTCGCTCGACAGAAGCGGGGCCGAGGCTGTGCGGCCCTTTCCCCCGCGCATGCGGATTTCGGAGGGGATCTCGATCCCGCCGCCCGACATGTTGATCACAACGAAGAGTCGCTCGTCCCCGTCGTCGCGCGTGAAGGCGAAGAGGACGGGGTCGTCCCTGGCGACGAGTTCGAAGTCTCCGTAGACGAGGCAGAGGTGCTCTTTCCTGAATCGAATCATCCGCCGCGTGAACCGCAGCACCGAATCGGCGTCGGACTCCGCTTGCGAGACGTTGACGGACACATAGTTGGGATTGAGTCCTATCCACGGCCTGCCTCGGCTGAAGCCGGCGTTTTCGCCGGAGTCCCATTGCATGGGAGTCCTCGCGTTGTCGCGGCTCATGTAGTGGATCGATTCGAGCGCCGCCTCCGGTGAGCCTCCCCCTTCGATCATTCTGCGATAGTAGTTGATCGTCTCTATGTCTCGGTACTCCTCGATCCCGGCGAAGGCGACGTTGGTCATCCCTATTTCTTCGCCCTGGTAGATGTAGGGCGTGCCGCCGAGCGAAAGATCGAGCGCGAGGAGCGCTTTCGCCGACTGGACGCGATGGGCGCCGCCGTCGCCGAAACGCGAGACCGACCTCGGCTGATCGTGGTTCATGAAGAAATTGCTGTTCCAGGCCTTGCCGAACATTCCGCGCTGCCAGCGTTCGACGATACTCTTCAACTCCGCGAGATCGATCGGGCGCTGCCTCCATTTGTCCTTCCCGACAAAGTCCGTTTCCATGAGCTCGAACTGAAAGAGCATGTCGAGCTCTCCGCGCTCTTCTCCCACGAGGTCGATCGCGTTCTCGATGTTCGTCCCGGGAGCCTCGCCGACAGTCATGACATCGAAGCCGTCGATGGCCTCGCGCCTCATTTCCCGGATGAACTCGTGGAGCCTGGGGCCGTAGATATACGGCGCCGTGGACGAGAACATGCCCTCGCCGGGCTCGAGGTCGCGATACGAGGGATCCTTGGAGAGAAGCGTGATCACGTCCATCCGAAAGCCGTCGACGCCGCGTGCGAACCATCGCCTCATCATCGCGTACACATCGCGTCTGAGCTCCGGATTCTCCCAGTTGAGATCGGGCTGTTCGGGCGTGAAGAGATGAAGATAGTATTCTCCGGTCGGAGGATCGAACTCCCAGGCCGCCCCCCCGAAGCAGGCCTGCCAGGAGTTGGGCGGACCGCCGTCCTTTCCGCGCTTCCAGATGTAATAATCGCGCTTGGAGGAGCTTCGCGACGAGCGCGATTCCTTGAACCAGGAATGCTCGTTCGAGGAGTGGTTGACCACGAGATCCATGACGAGACGCATGCCCCGGCGGTGGAATCCCTCGATGAGCGCATCGAAGTCCGCGAGGCTGCCGAATTCCTCCATGATGTTCTCGTAGTCGCTGATGTCGTAGCCGTTGTCCTTGTTCGGCGAGCCGTAGATGGGGTTGAGCCAGACTATATCGACGCCGAGCGAAGCGATGTAATCGATCTTTTCGAGTATGCCGCGCAGATCGCCGATGCCGTCGCCGTTCGAATCCTTGAAGCTCCGGGGATATATCTGATAGACGACACCTTCTTTCCACCATGTCCTTTTCACGAAAGTCCCTCCAATGCAACCGGTTGCGCGCCTTGCTGAAAAATAACGGAAAATGGATTCGAGGTAAACGGAGCGTGCGGGACCGGTCTCAGTCCAGATCTTCGCGTTCGACGGGCATGGCCATGCAGCGCGCGCCGCCGCCGCCGCGGGCCAGTTCGATCCCGTCGAAGCTGACGGCCACTCGGAGGTAATCGTCGGCCCTTTCCCGGCCTTCGATGAAATCGCGGGCCGAACGTATTTCGAAACCCGCCTTCGAAAGAGCGTCGAGGGTGCGGACATTGCAGGAGTACATCATGATTTTCCCGGGGGCGAAGGCGAAGGAGTTGGCTCCCGACCACCATTGCTCGCGCTCTTCGAAGAGTTCCTCCCCGCCGGCGCAGAGTATGGGTTCCAGATCGATGCCCGCGCCTCGAAGGCCCTGCAGCAGGCTTTCCTCTTCGGTGAAAGCCAAACTGCCGTCGCGGCGCGCATCGATGCGCACGACGCGGGCGCGGCGCGGCCCCGTCACGAGCGGGGCGTAGACGATGGCGGCGTCGCGGTCGACCGCGGTGAAGACCATATCCAGATGAATACAGGCCCTTTCCTCGGGCAGGATGACGGCGTATACCGAAATCGGCTCGCCGAAGGCCTTGACCGCCGCCATCGCGAAGCGTTCGACCGCCTCGGGGCTCGAGCGTTCCGACACGCCCACGGCGAGGACACGCGGCGACAGGACGATGATATCGCCGCCTTCTATGGTCACCGCCCGGTTGCGCTCTTCGGGACCGTCGAACAGGATGCCTCGGGCGAGAAAGTCGGGGTTGTGCCGGAATACGAAGCGCGTGACGATGGATTCGATCAGACGCACATCGAAGGCCGTCGCGCTCGATATGGCGTAGTCGCGGACGATCGCGGCCGAATCCCGCATGAAGTAGGTATTCGGCAAGGGACGCAATGAAAAACTGCGCGGTGACACGAGATGCGAGAGGCTGTCCCGCAGGGCGGGCAGACCCTCGATGACGGCGCGGGCGAGATCGGCGGGCGGCATGGCCATGAGCTCTTCGACCCTGCGTCCGATGGGACAGAGCCGAGACAGGGCCGAGAGGAACTCGAACTTGCCGCCCGTGTCGGTCAAGGCTTGGGCGAGAAGATCCTTGAGTTCGAAAACCTCGGCCACGGAGGAAAGAAAGGCCTTGAGCACATCGTATTCGGCGCGCACCGCCGAAAGAGGAATGATGTCGTTGTAGAGATCGGCGTCGGCTTCTTTCGGCGTCATCGCCTCGACTTCCGGTCCCGGCGTATGGAGGATAACCCTTTTGAGAACGCCTATTTCGCTCGTTATGTTGAGGCCAACCATCGCACTCTCCGCGAGCGACTGTAGCCGAAAGCTCGCGGGAGGGCAATGGCCGATCCTGCCGCGCAGCCGAGGCCGCGGAGAGGCCGGGATTCTATTTCAGCGTAAATCGGATCTGATAGCGAAAACGGACGGCCACGGCCCGACCGTCGGCCTTGGCCGGCGCCACCACCACTCCCTCGAGGGCCTTGACCGCCGCTTCGGCAAAGCCGTAACCGGGATCTTTCAGCACATCGACCTTCCTGATCGCACCATACTGATCGATGTAGAGATCGACATAGACGATCGCCTCGATCCCCATGCGCGCGGCGAGAGGAGGATACACGATGCGCGAGAGCAGCTCCGCGTTCGGGATCACCGGAACATCGGTGATCTTGTACTGCGGCAGGTAGTCGGGTTCCTGCTGTGCGCCTGAGCTCCCGGAAGACGGGGAGGCGGGCGCCTGCGTCGAAGCGCTTGTCGGCGTCGGAGGCGCGGATGCGGGTGTCGGCGTCGGTTGCTTCATTGCCATCGGCGTCGGGGGTGCGACGAGAGGCTTCTCCGACGGGCTCGCTCGCGGCGCGGACCTGGGTTCCGGCGGAGTCTGCGAGGGCGGAGGGGGCGCCAGGTCGAGATTGATGAGGGTCAGATTGCGTTCGGGCGGAGGCCTTTGCCGCTCGGGGCTCAAGCCGAGAAAAAGCAGGAGTGCGGCCGCGTGAAGGGCGATGGCGATGCCTATCGCGAGTCCCCGCCCCGACGGCGCCGCGGGAAGCGCCGGCCCCGCCTTCGGAGCTCCGCCCGGGCGCAAGCCCTGGGACTTCGACCCGATGAGCAATTCCGCCATGTATCAGCGCTCGGGACTTTCGGTCACCATGCCGAGCTGTTCCACCCCGGCCGATTTGATGAGCGACACGATCCGGATGAAATCTCCATAGGCGACCGCCTTGTCCGACTTCAGAAAGGCGGTCTTATCGCTGCGGTTTCGGAAAATGGCGCCGAGCTTCTCGGCAAGCTGCGATGGATCGACCCGATCGGAGTTGATGTAGGTGTCGAGCTTCGCATCGATCGAAACGACGATGGTGTCTTCGGCCACCTTCAGGGCCTTCGACTGGGCACGAGGGAGATTCACGGTAATACCCTGCTGTCCTAGCGAGGCGGTGACCATGAAGACTATGAGCAGCACGAGCATCACATCCACCAGAGGGGTGATATTTATGCTCGAAAGCGGCTCCCTGTCCGCTGAGCGTCGGAAGTCCATGACGGCCTACCTTTTGGAGTTGAAAATCTTCTGCACGATGTTCAGGAAATCGTAACAGAAATTGTCGATCTCGCTTACGAAAAGTTTGATCTTGCCCTGCACGTAGTTGAACCCTATGACCGCCGGGATGGCCACGGCGAGACCGATAGCCGTCGTGATGAGGGCCTCGGAGATGCCGGGTGCGACGATGGCGAGCGAGGTCGAACCGGCCTGCCCGATGCTTCGAAAGGCGCTCATGATCCCCCACACCGTCCCGAACAGCCCGATAAAAGGTGTCGTCGCTCCCGCGGTGGCGAGGAATCCCACGTCGCGCTCGATCTTCGCGATCTCGACCGACGAGACCTTGCGCAGACTGCGCGAGATGTTCTCGATCGCGCCGACATCGGCGGTGAGCATTCCATCCCCCATGGCCTCCTCGCTCCGGGAGAGGAAATGCTCGGTTTCGCGGTAACCTTCGCGGAAAAGGGTCGAGAGAGGGCCCGGCCTGATGCCGGCCAGGCGAGCGTCGATCGCGCCGAACTCCTTTACCTCCCAGAACAGATCGGTGAACTCCCGGGTGCTCCGCTTGAGCGAGGCGAGTTGGATGAGCTTGTGGATGATGATTGCCCACGACCCGACGGAAAAGAAGACGAGAATGGCTACCACGCCCACTATGACGGGACTGTAGCTCGCGACGATCTGCAGCATATCGGCTCCTGCAATTCAAGGTAGCTTTTTCAAAGTCCATCCGGCCTTTGAAAAAGCCTCGGCCTTACGACTATTTCGTTTCCTGAACCATGGGATGGTCAGCCTGTTCCCAGAAACCCCTCCACTCCAAAGCCAGGAACCAGAGGCCCGGCGACTCCTTATAGTCCCTGAGCATAGTCCCGCTGTCGCGCAGTATCCTCAACGGTTCCGAGAAATGCTCCTTCGTGTAATCGGAATTCCACTCGAAGCCCTGGCCGACGACTTTCGCGTGGTCGGATGCCGGGGGGGAATCGTAGCCATAGATTTCCGGAAAGAGATACCGTTCCAGAGCCCGGCGATCGCGGGCCGCGGCCGAAGCGGGAAACCGAGTCGATATGTCGAGCGTTACGGCCTGGATCCTATCCCATCGGTGAGTGAATTCGGTCAGGCCCTTGTCGCCCCTCACGTACGTGTCGAAGTAGCGGATGGAAGCCGACTCCACCGCGTCCAGCTGCGGAGCCTTCTCGACGTGGAGGACCCACCCGGAGGATGAGGGTCGAAGCCCAGCGATGCCGTCCAGAAGAAAGGTGGCCTGGGTCCAACCGTTCGCCCAGTTGTCGAACCAATCGAGCTTCGTCAGCGTGATTCGCCAGCCCTCGCCCTCCCTTTTCGCCTCGCCGGAAACGACGGACGACTGCAGGGACGCCCCGGACAAACGAACCTTGGACAGTCCGTCCTTTTCAAGACCGATTTCGAGGCTCAGGCCGGAATCCGCTGTGTTCGGCGAAGCTTCCAATACCGAGGTCTGCCGGGGACCGGTCGCGCAACCCAGCAGAAGCAGAAGAACGAGTCCGCTCATCGAGGTTTTCCAGTGTTTCACGGCTTCCATCCTAGAAACTGAGTTTGTAACCCACCGAGGGGATGGGGAACCCGGAGCTGAACGACACGCCCGAATTCGAACGCTGGAAATACAATAGGGCGAAGACATCTTCGCACCCGAAATAGAATTCCCAACGGACCTTCGACCCGGCGTAAAAGCCGTGCCAATCCAGCTTCACGTCTATAGGGTACTGCCAATCCGTGCGCCCCCCCGTCGAGGTCGGGGTTCCCGAGGCCACGCTTCCCTGTGTCAGAATAGAGAATCCGTCGCTGGGTTTGATGGTGAGGTCGAGATAGATGGTGTTGAAGACCTGATAGTCGGGGAAGTACCAGGTTCCGACTGGAGAAGTCCAATCCGTGGAGGAGAGGTCCATACCTCCGGGATTGTAGAGCTCGGTCACATCGAAGGAGTAGCTGAGGGAGAAATCCCAGAAGGGCGTCAGCTTCTTGAGCCCCATGTTGAAGCCGTAGGCGTAGCCCGTGCCGTCGTACTTCAACACCGTGGCACCCGATGCGTCGTCGGTGGTGGTATAGAAACGGCTCAGGTAGTACTTGGTGTAGGCCTGGAGATTCAGGGTTTCGCCCTGGGCCCCCAGAATGTCGAGGCCCAGCACGTTGAACCAGGCCCTCGTCGGTCCGACCGCCAGGCTCGCCACCCCGAACTGGGTGTCCATATAGGGGTTATTGGCGGGGAATTGGGAATACAGACCGGTGCCCCCGTTGACGTCCATGGATCGGATCGGACCTGAAATTCTTGAGAAAGGTGTAGGTGAGTCGGACCCGAGGGTTCAGGACGGGATAGGTTTGGAGGAGTTCGCCGCCGCCGTACACGAAGGAGTGGTCGACCCGCAGGCCTCCCTCTCCGGTCAGGACATCGGGGATGAGGGTGAAATTGTCGTCGATGTAGATGCCGGAAGAGACGGTGTTCTTTCCGTCCAATTTGGTGCTGGTGATTTGCGGGCTGAAATTGCCCAGGGAATCCCCGGGGTATGTCGTACCGTTATCGCTCTCGGACCAGTTTTCCAGCATCTCGTCCAAGCCGTAGCTGATCATCTGCCCTTGGCTCGGCGTCCAATCGAAACTGGTCCGGACTTGATAGCGGTAATCGTTCTGATTCGAGCTCGAATCGACGGTTAAGTTGGAATTGTAGCGATCCGCGCCGCTGAACCCGAAATCGGTGACCAGACTGTTGTAGCTGAGCATCAGGTTCCACAACAGGTTCTGGTTCAGCAGGACCTTCAGAGCAGAGGAGACGAGGATCTGCTCTTCATAGAGGTGGAAGACGAAACTCTCCGCTCCGCTGGCGACCCCGTCGGTATCCACATTGGCGTTCAATGTCCAGTTCACCGATGGACTGGGATTCCAGTAGAACTTCGCGGTGCCGTTCCTGATGTAAGGATCGGTGGCGAAGAGGGTTCCCTCCCCGATCAGGCTCAGAGGGACTTCCATCCAGGTGACCTTCCCTCCCAGGAGCAGCCCCGCATCTTCCCCGAAGGCTTGCTGGTAGAACAGATCGAGGCCCGTGGTCGAAAACCCGAAGTCGATGTGTCGGTCGGTATCGGTAGGAGTCTTCGATGCCACTTCGAGGAGCCCCGACATCACCTGTCCGTAGGGGGCGCCGATTATGCCGTCGGAGAGCTTTATGGAATCCACCATATCGGGGTTGAAAATGGTATAGGCGCCGGCCCATTGGTAGGGATCGAGGACGTAGGCCCCGTCCAGGGTGGCCACGGTTTCGTTGGGGTCTCCTCCATTGATGGAAGGTCTCGAGTCGAAGACCCCCGTGTAACCGACCCCAGGCAGAGTCTTGACCGCCGACATGGCGTCTTCCACGATGCCCATCGTCTGAGTCTGGATATCCTGGCTCGTCACGACCTGCGAAACGCCCGGCTGGGCATCGGTTTTCTGGGGCTTGGAGCCCTCGACCACAAGCTCTCCGCCCTCCACCTCTCCGGCGAGGATCATCTTGACGAGAAGGCTGCGCTCCCCTGCCTTGACGATCGTTCTTTTGAGCTTATATCCCGGGAGCCGGGCGGTCATCAGAACGGAAGGCGTCCCGGATGGAATAGTCAGGGTGGCTTTGCCATCGGAGCCGGTTTGTACGACCCCCGCCACGCCGGGAAGAGTCAGGCGCACTCCCTCCAATGGCGTATCGAGATCCTGGTCCACGACGGTGACGACCAGATCATTGGAAGCGGCCCACGACAATGCGCTCGAGAAGGCGAGAAGGAAAATGAGAGTACACAGCCGCTCCATCCCGCCTCCTGAAAATTCTCCGCAAATGTAAAATATCACGAAAGATAGCGGCCGCTTCTTACGACTAGGTGACAATTTTCTTAGATTTCTCTCTTTCTTTATCTCGCGGACTTCCCCCTGTCCTGCATATCTATGAATGTCCGCCGCCTCGCTCTGCATGAAACCCCACTCCCGGAGACGGCATGTGCATAAGCATTCGAAGCGGCGCGGGGAGGCCTCAAAAGCGAGCTAAGTATCGATCTTGACAGGGGTAAAATGACGCACCTATAGTGGGCCCTCGGCTTCGGCGGGCGCTTTCCCGAGCCCGTCAGAGCACGACGAATCATCTATGGAGGGTCATATGGCTAAAAGAAGGATCGTCATCATAGGCGCGGCCGGCCGCGATTTCCACAACTTCAACACTCGGTACCGCGACAACGAACAGTACGAAGTCGTGGCCTTCACCGCGGCACAGATCCCCGATATCGACGGTCGCAAGTACCCCTCCGCCCTGGCCGGCAGGCTCTATCCCCAGGGTATCCCCATCCACGCCGAGGCCGACCTGATCAAGCTCATCGAAGAGCAGAACATCGACGAGTGCGTTTTTTCCTATTCCGACGTTCCCTACCAGCACGTCATGAGCATGAGCGCCCTGGTCAACGCCGCGGGCGCCTCCTTCACGCTACTGGGTCCGAAGGACACCCAGATCGAGTCCACGAAACCGATCATCGCCGTCGGCGCAGTCCGCACCGGGGCCGGCAAGAGCCAGACCTCCCGAGCCATCGTCCAGTGGCTCATGAAGAAGGGCCTCAAGGTCGTCGCCGTCCGCCACCCGATGCCCTACGGCGACCTCGTAGCCCAGAAGGTGCAGCGCTTCGCGACGGTCGAAGACCTGAAGAGGCACAAATGCACCATCGAGGAGATGGAGGAGTACGAGCCTCACGTCGTTCGCGGCAATGTCATCTACGCCGGCGTGGACTACGAGGCGATCCTCCGCGAAGCCGAGAAAGAGGCCGACGTCATACTCTGGGACGGGGGCAACAACGACTTCCCCTTCTATAAGCCGGACCTCATGATCACCGTCGCCGATCCGCACCGTCCCGGCAACGAAACATCGTTCTACCCCGGCGAGGCGACGCTCCGCATGGCCGACGTCGTCGTCATCAACAAGATCGATTCGGCCGGGCCCGAAAGCATCCAGATCGTTCGTGATTCCATCGAGCGCGTGAATCCCAAAGCCATCGTCATAGATGCGGCCTCGCCGATAAGCGTCGACAAACCCGAGCTCATCAGAGGCAGGCGCTGCCTCGTCATAGAGGACGGTCCCACCCTCACCCACGGCATGATGAAGATCGGCGCTGGCGTCGTCGCGGCCCGCAAATTCGGCGCCTCCGCCCTCGTCGATCCGCGACCTTACGTCGTTGGAAAGCTCGCAGGCACCTTCAAGACCTATCCCGGCATCGGCACCCTCCTTCCCGCCATGGGCTACGGCGACGAGCAGGTCCGCGACCTCGAAGCCACGATCAACAATACCGACTGCGACACCGTGGTCATCGCCACGCCGATCGACCTCAACCGCATCCTCAAGATACGGAAGCCCACGGTCAAGGTCGGCTACGATCTCCAGGAGATCGGCAGCCCCAATCTTACCGAGGTGCTCACGGACTTCCTCCGCAAAATCGGGAAGTAGACCTCCGGCTTCCCGATTCCCGAGTTTCGGCCGCCCCGCGAAAACGGGGCGGCCACCAAAAGACCTCTTCGAGCATCTCGATATCGGCGCAGTCCTCGGCGTCGCGGCACACGCATACGCTTGACGCCTCATCACTCCGGCTCTACAGTCCCCTATGGATACAGTGTTGCAGGGTTCGGGAAGGAGGTCGGGTAAACGGCATGTCGCGTGAACCGTCGCGCATCTTGTGCGGCCTCGCCGCAATGATCCTCGCGTTCGCCCTCTTCGTCGCCTGCGTCCCGCGCGCCGCGACGGCAAGCCCCAGATCCGGCCCCGCAGCGAGCGAAGCGCCGGCCGCCGATAGCTCCGCCTCCCCTCCCGTTCCGGCGGCGACGGGGCTCCAGCGTTATCCCGCCCGCCCCAGGGATCGGCTCCCTCCGGTTGCCGTCCCGGCCTGGCCGCTGTCCATACCGGGATATACGCAGACCGACCCGGCGACCGGGTTGCACATGACCGGCCAGCCCGTGCGGATCGATATCGCGAGCTACAGATTCGAGGTAAGCGGCAAAGTGCGCCACCCCTTGAGCCTGAGCTACGACGACCTGCGCATGCTTCCGGGCCTGAGATCCCGCGCCACGACCATCTGCGTGGGATACTTCGAGGATACGGCAGTCTGGGGCGGAGCATCGTTGGCCGAAATTCTCAGAATTGCCGAGCCGCTGCCCGGAGCGAGGGATCTTCGAGCTCAGGGGCGGTGACGGCTATGCTTCCACCGTGAGCCTCAAAGATGCGCTTTCGGGCGACAACTATCTGGCCTACGAACTTGCGGGCAAGACCCTGCCCGTGCTCCAGGGATTTCCCCTGCGCGCCGTCTTTCCCTCGCTTCTGGGGGGCAAGTGGGTAAAGTGGCTGCTCGAGATCAAAGTCAAATAGGGCGCCGGGCGGTCCACAGGGCTTCGCGTCAGCGCCACTCGGAATGGAACGATTCGCCTCGAGGCCTGTCCACCCGCTCGAAACCGCTGCCCGTGAATGCGTCCCGCAGTGCGCTGACGAGGTTCGCAGGCAGCCACATGCTCCGATACAGGTCGTAGAAAGAGAGCGCCGCGAGGAAGGCCGGGACGGGTATTCCCCCCTCGATGCATCTGGAAGAAAGACGCCTGAGCGAGGGGATGCTGTGATCCAGAAGCGTCTTGACCGGGACATCGAGGATGATGCACTCGAGTCCGGGATTTCGCTCGAAGGCCTGCACGGCCAATTGCATGATGAAGGCGCCCGAGCTCTGATCGCCGCCCCAGGAACGCGCGACGCCGGCGAAATTCGATCCGGGCCTCTCGGAGCCGGCACTGTGACGGACAAGGAGAAAGGCCTGCGCGTGCGCCAGAATCACGGACGCGAGGAGCGCCTTTCTGACCTCCTCTATCATCGCATGACGCTCTCCCGTCGGCGAAAGTTTCGATCCGCCCAGGAGCGCGCTCGCGTCGACCCGGGCATCTTTCATCGAGGCGAAGGAGGACGCGCTGGCCACCTGCGCGAAAATGGCCGCGGGAAGACCGAGAGCGAGAGCCATCGAGGCAGCCTGGGCGCAGGGATCCGGACCGTGCGGAACATCCAGGACTTTGTCGAGCAGGGGATCGCCGTCGCTGTCGCGAAGCCCGATGGCGTCGGCCGTAGCCGCGACGACCGCATCGGCGAGCTCGCCCTTGTTCCAATCGGCAAAAATGGTTCTCATCTCGTCGTGGCTGATTTTGAGCCCCGACTTGAGGATATGATAGGCTTCTGCGACGAGTTCGAGCTTCGCCCCGACGAGGGCATCCCGTATCACATCAGTGGGCTCGGCGCGTACCGCCGGTGCGGAGGCCGTCTTCGCGGACCGGGCTCCTAGGTTCCCTCCACCGTCCATGACTCACCTCTCGAATCATTTTGACAATTATACGGCTAAACGCATAAGGCGCGTAAGGGGCAAAAGCGAAGCCGCCCGAAAGGCTTTTCGACTTTCCGGGCGGCCTCGTAGCTGGCGAAGAACGAAAATCAGCCGGCGATGATCGCCTCGGTGGGGCAGACCGCGGCGCAGGCGCCGCAATCTATGCATTTGCCGGGATCGATCCATCGGGCGCCGTTCTTCTCGCTGATCGCCTCGACGGGACACTCCGGCTCGCAGGCGCCGCAGTTTACGCAGGCATCCGTAACCTTATAGGCCATCGACATACCTCTCTTGGGAATGAATTGTAGAAAAATTATACCATCGACGCCTTCGACTGACAAGATGGGAATCGGACGAGGATCTCAATTTACGGAGAGGAGACCGGCCAGGTATTCCGCCACCTCGTCCGCTCCCGGAGTCATGCCCAAGGCGGCGATCCGCGTTGCGAAGCTATCCAGAGCCCCGGGTTCGATCAATCGCCGCAGAGTGGCGATGAACGAGACGACGGTCGGGCAGTACCAACCTATGTCGTTGTCGAGGGCGAAATTGATTATGTACCAGTCGTTGTAGGTCGCCCACTCGGTGAAAATGACGGGCTTGCCCATGAAGACCGCTTCCATGAACGTGGAGGCTCCGGACTTGCCCACGACGACATCGCAGGCTCGGATAAGCTCGTTCATGTTGGTCACGTAGCCGAGCGGCACGAGCCGCGTCTCGGATTTTCCCGAGGACGCGAGACGCTCCATGCGCGCCTTCGTTTTCTGATTCTTTCCCGCGACGGTGACGATGTTGAGGGGAAGCTGGAGACGATGCGCCGCCTCGACGAAGGAGAAAACCTTGCCGATGCCCTGCCCGCCGGCCGATACCAGGAGAGTGGGCCAGCCGGGCACGAGTCCGAGATCCCCGGCGATCTCGGCTGCGCTTCTCTTGACGTCGAAGAAGCGATTGTTGATGGGAAATCCGGTCTTGAGGATTTTGGCATCGTCGATGCCGTGATCGACGAGACGCTTGCGCGACTGTTCGGTCGCCACCAGGATCCTGTCCGCGTTTTCGTCGGCCCAGAGCGAGTAGCCGTCGAAGGGATCGACGACATAGGCGACGATCGGCGCCTTCAAGCCGAGCTGCAGCTTCGCCTTGCCGGCGATGTACAGACAGAGCGCATGCGTCGCGAAGATGAGATCCGGCTTCATGTCGGCGATGTAGGCTATGCCTTTTTCGATGAAGTCCTTGTACAGCGCGTCGACATAGGAAAGATTGCGGCGATTGAGCTCCATCCACAGATAGCCGATCCGAGCCGAAAGTGGAAAGGCCAATGCGAGGTCCCAGCCGTTTTTCAGGAGCTTGTCGTCGGCGAACGCGCCCACTTCCCTGGCGAAATCCAGGACATCGATGCGAAAACGTCCGGGCCAGCGCGCCTCCATCGCCTCCTTGACCGCGTTCGCGGGGGCCTTGTGCCCGAAACCCACTTCGAGCATCAGCATCAGCACTCGCTGTTTCGGCATCCTTCTCCTCTTCTGCGGGACAATGTAGCGAAATAGGGTGTCGCGGGCAACTGTTTCCCGCCCCTCAGCGCGTCAAGGGATCTCCGGAGCGATACATCGTACCCGTGGCGAGAAGCTCGTGAATCCTGTAGGTTCCGTACTTGCGCGCCTTGAGAAAGCCGCTCCAGGCGGCCTCCGCGAAGCGTCCCTGCTCCAGGAGCTCGTAGAGCCATTCGTCCGCATAACGCGGATCTTCCTGGGGCATGCCGGCCTGCACCTCCTCTATCCAATGCATATTGAATATCTCCTGCGAACCTATGGGAGGAGCCATGAGCAGGGGGATTCCCAGGCCGACGTAGAACGAAAGCTCGGAGGGTTTGGTCCAGAGAATGTCGGTCGTTCTGAGGCATGCGGTGAAGGAGGAAAAATAATCCGCCTCGCCTCGTCCTCCTATCACCCGCACGTCGGGCGAGGCCTCGAGGCCGAGCCTCTTGACGACTTCCTCGAAATACGCGCGGACCTCGGCCCGGACACCGCAGACGAGATTCATCGCGAGCGAACCGCCCTCGATTTTTTCGCGGAGACTCTCGAGAGCGGCCGCGCCTATCTCGCGCTGGGCTCCCGCGCCTCCCACCGCGTAACTGATGGTGAGCTTGCGCTCGCCGCGGAGAACGCAGTTCTTCTCGCCCAGGAAATGCTCGACGCTCCGGTCGTGGAGCGGCCAGAAGCGGTCATTCGGATCGAGATACCGAAGCCGCTGTCCGAGATCCGATTTGAGGACGTGGAGCCTCTCGTCGCCGAGCAGCTCGAGCGGAAGAGGGAAACCGGTCATGTAGATCCGCTCATCCGGTACGCCGTACTGTTTGAGCCTGCGCATGGCGGCGCCGCAGGGCACGAGATATTCGATCTTGGAAGCGCGCGGGTCGGATGCGACCCACACGCGGTTGATGTCCGCATCGCAGATGATGCAGTAGATGCGGCCGTAATGAGCCCTGTCCGCGGCGAGAGCCGGCTGGAAATGGGAGGTCACGAGGGGGAGCGGCTTGGCCTTTATGCGCATGAGCATGCCTTCGCAGAGGCCCTTCTTGAGCGTCGAGTCCACCATCCGATTGCCGATCGAAGGCTTCGACAGATCCACACGGGGATAGGCCGGTTGAATTTTCTGAAACCAGTCCATGATGCCGAAAAGAAGGGGGCCGATCAGGGGGACTTTCTTGATCCGCGAAAGGCGCTCGTAGAGTTCGAGGACGCCGTCCCAAAGCCCCATTTCTTCGGGAGTGGCCACCGCCGGATCGTTGGCGATGAGAATGCCGCCTTCGGCGATCGTGCTCAGGGGCGCCACCGCGCGTTTGTGCCCCAGGCCCATGTTCACCGCCGCGACCCAGGCACGGACCTCTTTCGCCGCGGTGCCTGCCTTCGTACTTTCTGCCATAAAACCCCCAATGCGTCCCTACAGTATCGGGCGGCACGGATACTTTGTCAAAATCAAAAGAACGGTCGGCGCTCCGGAAAAACGGCCGCGCTCTTCGAAAAACCGAGACGGCGACGCTTGTCCCGCCCGGCTCACCCAGGTCATACTAAAGGCGTGGCCGTCGACGAAGACTCGCGCAACCGCCCGCGGGGGGAACGATGAAGGATCAGCTCATTCTCAAGAATCTGCCGTTCATCAAGGTGCTGCCCGTCTGGGCGCAGGAATTGTCCTATAAATATTGCTCCAAGACGGCCAACCTCTATATCGTCCACGGCAACATACGCGATTTCCTCCCCCACAAGATGAACGAAGGAGAGTTTCTTTTCGTCAAGATACAGGAGTACATCTCCGATGTGCTCTTCGGCAACCGCGACGTCATCGTGTTCTACGATCGATCGAGCGGCGTGAGCTTCTGCGAGAAGGGCATGGAGCGGGACTACCTGACCGCGATGCGCTCGCGACGGCCCGACTCTCCCGACGAGGATTTCCTCTCGAACGACCCGAACAAGGCCTTCGCCTACCTGGAAGAGTACTTTCTCACGCAGATACCGCAGAAAAAGCGCATAGTGCTCATAATCGACTATGCCGAGACGGTGGCGCCCGCCAGCGACGTGGCCCGGCTATCGGAAGAGGACCGCTACTGCTTCGTCACCCTCAACCGCTGGTCGCACGAACCGGTGTTCACCCGAGGCGACGTATCGGTCATCCTCCTCACCGAAAACTTGGCCGACCTCAACCCGCGGCTGGTGGCGAGTCCGAGCACGGTCAAAGTGGAAATACCCATACCGGACGAGAGCATACGCGCGCAGTTTCTGCGATTCCTCGAGGGCAAGGGACAACTCCTTCTCGACCGCGGACTGGGCAGCGACCAGGTCGCGGCCCTGGCCTCGGGCCTCAACCTCACGAACCTCAATCGGCTCGCCGCCGAAAGCTGGCAGGAAGACAAACCCATCTCGCTCGAGTACATGCGACTCAAGAAGAAGGAGATCATCGAATCCGAGGCGGGAGGCCTCCTCGAATTCCTCGAGACCGAACACGATCTCTCGTTCGTGTCGGGGCACGAGTTCGTGAAGCGCAGGCTCCGGAACGCGACGAAGGCGATCAAGCAGGGCAGGCTCGACGTGCTGCCCATGGGCTATCTCATCTCCGGCCCGGTCGGCACGGGCAAGAGCTTCCTCGTCACGGCCTTCGCGGGCGAGATAGGCGTGCCCATGGTCAAGTTCCGCAACTTCCGTTCCAAATGGCAGGGCGTCACCGAGTCGAACCTCGAGCGGGTTCTCTCGATCCTCAAGGCCATGTCGCCGGTGGCGGTGATGATCGACGAGGCGGACGCGTTCCTCGGCGACCGCAATCAGGAAGGGGACTCGGGCGTGTCCAATCGCGTCTTTTCGCAGATCGCGAGTTTCATGGGAGATACGCAGTATCGAGGCAGGATCATCTGGTTCCTCATCACCTGCCGTCCCGATCTCCTGCCCATCGACCTCAAGCGCCAGGGCCGCGCCGAAGAGCACCTGGCCCTCTTCTATCCCGAATCCGAAGAGGAAAAGACCGAGCTTTTCGACACCCTGGTTCGCAAGCTCGACCTTTCGATACGCAAGTTCTCCGTGCCGGAGCTCCTGCGCAGGTTCCGGCACGAGTTTTCGGGGGCCGATCTCGAAGCCGTCCTCATACGAGCCAAGTTCCGGGCGGCCATGGAGGGACGGACCTTCGTGACCAAAGAAGACATGGACGACACGATGGCGGATTTCGTGCCTCCCGCCTATCCTCACGAGATCGAGCTTCAAAACCTCGTCGCCGTTCTCGAATGCACGTCGAAGGAGATGGTTCCCCGCCGCCTGCAGAACCTGGACCGGGCCAAGCTCGTCAAGGACATCCGGGAGCTCAAGGCCCTCCTCGGAGAGAGCCAGTTCGCTTAGCAGGCGCGGCGAGGGAGCCTTGCAGCCCATGGTCGGGTCGAGCTCGGGCATCGATGCGGTACGCAGACGCTTCGACGGATGGATGGACGGCGCGCCGCCGATTCTCCCCGGATCGGCGGCGCAGAACCGGATGGCGCCTCCGCATCGAGGCGCTCTCGACAGCCGCGCGAACTATCGCGACGCCGCGGTGCTCGTGCTCCTATACCCCCGCGGCGGATCGCTCCGCTTTCCGCTCACGCTCAGAAGCGAGGCTACGAGCACTCACAAGGGACAGGTGAGCCTCCCGGGGGGCGCCCGAGAGGAAGGCGAAAGTCTGCTCGATACCGCGTTGCGGGAAACGAGGGAAGAGATAGGCGTCGATCCCGATGGAGTGGAAGTGCTCGGCGGCTTGAGCGCCCTCGATATTCCCCACAGCGGATTCCACGTGCAGCCTTTCGTGGCCGTCGCGAGAGAGGTCCCGCGCTTCCTGCCCGAACCCCGAGAGGTCGCGGAGCTCATAGAGGCGGTCCTCGATGAACTTCTCGCCGAAGACGCGGCCCAACTCGAGGAACGCAGAGTCGGGGCCGAACCCGTCATGGTGCCCTTTTATCGTCTGGGCGGCCACAAGGTCTGGGGAGCGACGGCGATGATTCTCGCGGAGCTGCGCGAGCTCCTGGCGCCGTCCTTTCGGTAGTTCAGAGAAGGCTTCTGTCGCCGAAGTGTCCGCAGGCCGCGGCCATGCAGGTGAACGAGGCTTGACCCTGGCGGCGGTACGATCCGAGCCGCGGGTCGCAGGAGGTGCAGGCCTCGATCGACAGAAGCGAGCCCAGGCCGGATCGCTCCGCCAGGACTATGTTCGCGGCGCGGAGATCGATGCGCCAGCGATGCCCGTCGTCGAACGCGGCCCGGGGTCCGTAGAGATCCAGAAAGAGACGCGCCCTCTCCTCGGGGACATCGTAGCAGCAGCTGCCGATCGCCGGACCGAGTATCGCCGATACGGCGGAAGGCGGCGAGCCGAAGCGTCGTCCGAGCTCCAGGACGGCGAGCCGAAGGATGCCGGTGCCCTTCCAGCCGGAATGGAGAACGCCGAAGACGCCGCTCGAACGGTCCAGAAGCCATATCGGCATGCAATCGGCCGCGGTGATCGTCGGGACGAGATCACGATTCCGGGTGAGAACGCCGTCGGCGCCCCCTCGGAGGCGCATCGCCTCCTCGACGAGCGCGGCGTGCTCCCGCGGGTCGCCGGGAAAGAGAAAGGCGCGCGAATGTGCAAGCTTGACGCCGAGGACCCGGGCAGCCTCGACCCCCGAGCGGCGGAAAAACGCGTTCCGGTTAGGGTTCACGCCGCCGTACATATGGCGCATGTCCCCTGCGGAGCGCAGCGAAAGCAGGGCCGTGGGTTCCGGTTCCCGTGGCGCCGCGGCCCCGGCGAGCGTTTCGCTCGTTTCGCGGTTCGGGGAGGGAAAGGGAAACGACAGCGACGTCCCGGCGGACTCGGGGATCGAAACGCGCGAGATTTCCATCGATCACTCCGTGTTCTCGAAATCGAGGCCCGAAAGCTCGAGGAGAATGCTCAGGGCCCGCTCGCATCGATCCTTGGCCGCGCCGATGGCATGAAGGAACTCGCGATTGGCCTTGCCGTCGAGATAGGAGAGGTTGGACAGAGAGTCGTAGCGGCCGCCCGCCTCTCCCTTCAGTATCCCCCGAAGCACGCGCACCATGCTGACGAGGGCCCTGCCGGCGTTCTTGACGGTACTCTCGGCCTCTTCCTCGGCCCCCCGCGCCACCGCCTGGATCCTTCGTCTCTTGATGGGCAGCGGCGACATCTCCGTCTTCGCCTGCATCCACGTGGAGCCGAGATCGCCCTCCGGCCCCAGGCGCGAATCGAGCAGAGCTACGGATTCGGGAATGCGCGCGAGCGCGTCGTACGCGTCGGTGAACTCGAGACGGTTGTCCTTGCGATAGAACTCGCCGTCGACGAGGAGAATCTTGAAGACTCGGTTCAGCTCGCGCACGAAGGGTCCGCGCTGGAAGGCGTCGAGGAAGGAAAGCGCCAGGTCCTGTCCGATCGCCGGAGAGCTCTCGTTTTCGTCGCGCTCGATATGATCGAAACGCCTGAGCCCCGGTTCGCCGACGAAACGCGATATCTCCTCCGCGAGCTCGCGGTAGCGCCGATCGCGCCGCCATTCCTCCAGGCGCGACTCGATCCTTTCGCGCCAGAATGTGCGATACAGAACGAGCCAGTCTTCGCCGCCCGCCAGCTCGCGCGGCGCGTACTCGGGATCGGAGGCGACGATCCTGAGCACGTCGCCCAGAGGGATCCGGGAGTTGAACATGCGAATCCGTTCGAGCGCGGACTCGGCCTTGGAAATATCGGCGTTGAGCAGGGGCTCGGGGTCGCCGCCCGGACGGCCGATCTCGTCGCGCTCGACGAAGGCGAAGAGAGCCGTCACGAGGGAAGCCCGAGGCGGGGAAGACATCGAAAACAGGATGTCGCCCAGTTCCAGCAGCAGATCGCGAACCTCGAGGAAGGTCGCGGCCTCGCTGCCGCCGGGGCCCGAGCCGGGCCTGAAGGTCTGCAGGATGCGCTCGAAGAGGAAACCGGCGAGCCGCTTGAGGAACAGAACGCTGCGGACATGGTTGTACATGGCGCGGCGACCCTCGTCGTCGAGGGACGACAGGATGTCGTCGTAGGCGGCGATGATGGTCGAACGCAGTTCCGACTCGTCCGCGTCGGGAAACCGTATCTCGACCTTGTAGGGATCGGTCTCTTCCAGGAGACGGCGATGCACCTCCGCCAGTTCGAACGATGCGAGAAACGAGTAGAAGGCGGCACGGTCCTTGCCTACGCTGCGATCCAGGGTGTCGTAGAAAAAACGGGCCGAATCGCGGAGCTTTCTCAATTCGGCGGCGAAGGGCGAGAGGAGGAGAGCGTGCCGCCAGTCCGTCAGGCCGGGAAAGGCCTTGTCCAAGCCGCCTGCGATCTCCCTGAGATCGTCCTCGCGGAGGAGCTCTTCGCGGCTCTTGCCGCGCAGGACGCTCCGGAGGAAAAGGACGAGGCGAGCGAAGATATGGAGCTCGGAAGCGCGGCTTTCGTAGTCGGCGTGTCTGACCCGCGGCATGGACGAGGCGGGATACAGAGGCTCTTCGGATATCCGGGAAGAGCGCGTTATGCGTTCGAGAAGATCGCGGCGCTCCTCCGTGGAGAGTTCGGCCACGAGCACATCGAAAACTGAACGCTCGACCATGTACCATTAAGCCTATCGAAGTCGCGGGCAAAAAGCAATGTCGCTTTGCGACGGCTCCTTTAGCACTCGATGACCAGATCGCCGTCTCGGGGCCGCCGCAGGACGAGACGGAAAGCGTGCAGGCAGAGCCTCGGCCAGGGGCCCCCTCCGTAAAGCGAATCGCCGGCCAGGGGGAGACCGATCCACGCGAGATGGGCCCGGATCTGGTGGCGGAAGCCCCGCGCCAGGCTCACCCTCATCTCGAGCCGGCCGTCCGGGCTTCCCGCATCGAGCAGCTCCGTGAGGTAGAACTCGCCCGTGCCCCGGCTGCGCCTTCGAAGGGAAGCGACCCGGCCGCCGGGACCTTCGTCCCCGATGCAGGCGACCCGGGCCGAAAGCGGTCCGTAGGGTCGGAAGCGGCTGCGAATGCGGGCCGGGGATCGGCGAGACGCGGCGGCCCGGATCAGATTCGTGAGGCCTTCCAGCCCCGCCTCGGCGCCCGTCCCCGCAGCCAGGCTCGTCCGGAATGCGGCATCCCAGTCTTCGGCGGGGACGCCCAGCGGACGAGCCCTGAGCGGACGCGAGCCTCGCGGCTCCTCTTCGGCGCCCGGGGCGGCCAGGAGAAGATATTCCTTCCTGAAGTTCCCCGCGTTCTGCGCCGCCAGGAGCGAGTCATAGGCCTGCGGGGATCGGGCGAAGAGCACGAGCCCCGAAGTTTCGAAGTCGAGACGGTGAAGAAGCCCCCCCTCCCCCTTCCTCCGCGAGGAGGATCCGGCAGCCTCCCTGAGCTCGGGAAAACGTTCGAAAGCCCAGTCGCAGAGGTTGGGTGAATCCGACGCCGAGGCGGAAAGAGGGGCGGTATGCATCCGCTCCGGCTTGAGAAGAACGATCGTACTTTCGTCGGAATAGACGAGTCGCGGCTCGACGACGGGATCGAAGGCGTTCGGCATCGGCCGACAGTGTACTCCGGGAGCCGAAGAGCGGAAAGACCGAAAGACTTCGTCCCGGCGAACCGATATTCAATGCGAATGCGACTATTACGTTCGGCTCAAAGGACCGGGAAAATGCACGGCGACGCATCGGGCAGGAAACGGCCTAATCCTCCGGATCGACCGGCCCCTTCGGCCGGGGCTCGACTGAAAAGCATAGTATCGATCAACCGGGATATACGCAGCTCAGGCTTGCTCTCGCTTTTCATCGCGCTCGGAGCCTTGGTCCTCGGAGCGGCGATCGTCGTCTTCGCGATCGAACGCTACCGCGGCGAGGCGATGTTCGGGAATCTGTTCGACGGTATCTGGTGGGCAGTCGTGACGGTCGCAACGGTCGGCTACGGCGACAAGTATCCGGTCACGATGCCCGGCCGGATAGTGGCGATCCTCACCATACTGACGAGCATCGTCCTCACTGCTATGATATCGGGCACCGTGGCCTCGATCTTCGTCGAGCGAAGAATTCGGGAGGGCAAAGGATTGCAGGAACTCAAGCTCAAGAATCATTTCATCGTCTGCGGATGGAATCCCAACGTGGAAGCCCTGCTTCGCGACTTGGAAGCGACCGATGCGGAGCGCGGAGTCACGGTCGTCCTCGTCAATTGGATGGCGGTAGAGGCCTTCGACGCCACGAAGGCGCGATTCCCCTCCCTCGATCTGCGCTTCGTGCGGGGAGATTTCACGCAGGAGCTCGTGCTGCATCGCGCCTCGGCCCGCACCGCGCGATCCTGCGTCATCGTGCCTGATTCTTCGGGAGACAACAGTTTCACCAACGCCGACGAGAGGACCATCCTGGGATGTCTCGCGGTGCGCTCCGTCAATGTCGATATCAGGGTCAGCGCCGAGATACTGCACCCCGAGTCCGAACAGCACCTGCGGCGCGCCAATGTGGACAACATAGTCGTCAATGGCGAGTTTTCCGGCTACGTCCTTTCATCCGCCTCCACGTCGAAGGGACTGCCGCGGGCCGCTCGGGAGCTGCTTTCGGCCGGGCAAGGCCCCAGATTGAGGGAAGCTCCGCTCCCGCAATCCCTCGTCGGGAAGAGCTTCGCCGAAGCATCGTCGTGGTTCCTGGCCAACAGAAGGGGCGTCCTCGTAGGCGTTCTTTCCGAGGAGAAGGGAGTGTCGCTCGACGACCTCCTCTCCGACGACTCCAGCGCGATCGACTCCTTCATAAAGCGCAAGTTTCTCGAGGCCGAAGTCGATTTGGCCTCCGCAACCTCGGCGGGGACCCATGTGCGGCTCGCTCCCGACCCCGATTATCTCATCGCCGAAGGCGACCTCGCCTTCGTGATCGGTTAGGAGGCCCTATGGCGACCGAAGAGGCGGAACTTGGGCGTCTGCGGAATGCGGGCATACTTCGCGATCTCTGCGACGACGAATGCGAGAAGATTCTCGCGATAGCCCGACGCGTCGAGTTTCACTCCGGCGAAGCGATCATGCGCGAGGACGAACAGGGCGATACGATGTATCTTTTCGCCGAGGGAGAGGTCGATGTGACGAAGAACCTCACTCTGAAGCTCGGCGAAAGGGACTTCGCGAAGGCCGAAAAATCGATGAACAAACTGAGCGCGGAACACGTCTCGGTGTTCGGCGAAATGTCCATGTTCGGCCCCGAACCGCGAAGCGCGACGATCACGGCGAGCACCGACTGCGTCCTCTACGAGATTCGCCGCGATGATTTCGTCGCCCTCTGCCAAGCCGAGCCCCGACTCGGCCTCTCGGTCCTCCAACGCATGGCAGGCGTCCTGTGCTCCCGCCTGCGCAAGGGCAACGAAGACGTGCTCAAGCTTTCGACGGCCTTGAGCCTGGCGCTCTCCCGATAAGGAGCCGGATATGCCGAGCAGGCTTCGCCTTTACGCTTCCGTTCTTGCCGCTCTTCTCTGTCTGTTCCTGTCTGCTCCCGCCCGGTCCCAGCAGGCGACGGATACCGCCTCCAGCCCTGCGCCCGGCATCGGCACGGCTCCAGCCGCGGGCACCGCGGCCCCGGGAGCTCCGGCGGCCGCGGCCGTCCCTCGAAGTTTTCGCGGCGTCGAGCTCGGCATGGATCGCGATACGGTCATCGCGGCTCTCGAGAAGGATCCCATCTTCAACTATAGGGGCCCCGAGGACGTCTCCCTCCTGCCCTCTCCCAATCAGAGTCTCATCGACGTGTCGGGTCTATCCTTCGTCGAGCGCGGCTTCTTCCAGTTCTACGAGGGCAAGCTTTGGGTGATGATTCTCGTTCTCGATTCCGACAAGGTCGATCACTACTCCATTTACACGACTCTCACGGCCAAGTACGGCGAACCCGGTCTCCTGGACCCGCAGGAGGCGCGATGGCAGGACGCGACGACCCGCATGGCGCTAGAGCGGCCGCTCACCCTTCGCTACATGGACATGACCGTCTTTACCAGGCTCAACACCGGTTCCGCGACTCAGGCCTCGGTCAAGGAGCTGGACAGACAGGACTTCCTCAAGGGGCTGTAGAGGAGCGCCGGAATTACTATAGCGATAAAGCTCCAGCAGAAAAGGTACTCTGGCAAAAGGGCTATCTATCGGGTTGACGAATTCGTTGATGCCTATGGGCACAATCTCACTAGAGAAGAAGCACAACAAAGACACTCTTCGAAATGACCATATAACGTAGGAACCTCGGTCGATCTTCAGTTCAAACATGAACGCCGAGACTAGCCGTTAGGTCCTCAAGGGACATATGTACTCTCGAGAGGTCTGCTTCATCCCCTCAAGCATACGGAGAGCTTGAGTAAAGTCTCAGCTTTGGCAGTACCTTTGGAGTTCTTGGGATATGCCCGAATCTCGAGGCCCATGCCGATCCCGTCGAGGTACTCGATGAAGGTCGCCCTAGCCACGCTCATGTATGAAAGAGCGTCACTTCCGCAGGATCCCCTTTCTTGGGGCGCCGGGGGCGTACCTTGATCTCCATTCGAAGATCCATCTGCGTCAGATATTTTATCAAGGTCGACAGCTTTATGTCGGTGCGCCCTTCAATTCGAGAGATCGCCGGTTGCGAAAAGCCTTTAATATCCGTTTGCTTAATGTTGTATTGCTCCCGCAATTCAGCGAGCTTGAGCATCAACGATTCCTGTTCGTATATCTTATTGGACCGCGCGATAGACTCTTCGGACATCACGCTTTCCATCGCCTTCATCGCGTCTTTGACAATCGCCATATCGTCCTCCCCAATCAGCTACCGTGAAGCTTGAGCTTCTTCGTACAAGGCTTCTGCCCGCGCTATCAATTTTTTGTAGAATCGCTTGTCTTCCGACCCACCCTTCACATCCCCCGTCAGAAGCAGACACACCCGTTCCCCGGTAAAGATAAAGGCAATCCGATACTTCTTCCCCTGCGCCTGTACCCTCAGTTCCTTCAGGTTCGGGTACTTGCTACCCTTGAGCGTGTCCGCGTAAGGGTGTCCCAACGATGGGCCTTTCTCAAGAAGCAACTTCACATACGCTCGAACGGCCTCCTGTACCGGTTCTGCCTGAGCCTTGAACCAATCCAGGTACTCGCCAGTACTTTCGAGCGCCCTTTCCCTTCCTGGCTTATTCGGGTTGGTCCCCTTGTCCGCTCCCATTTCCATAGTATAACCCCTGCGTAATATAACTTCAAGATTATTCGTGCATTTTCTCCCGGTCACTATGACTTTAGCAGTCTTCCCTATTTTCTCAACAGCTCTTTCTTGAGCTCGGCGGAGACACTCAGAGGCTGGGTTCGTCAAACCGAGCGGGACCGGGGAGAACGCTCAGGGCTGACGACGAGTGAGCGGGAAGAACTCAAGGCACTCCAAAGGGAGAACCGCGAGCTCAAGAGGGCCAACGAGATTCTTCGGTTGGCCTCAGCATATTTCGCCAAGGCGGAGCTCGACCGCAAACAGAGGTGATGGTCGCCTTCATCGACGAGCATCGTCAGGCAGAGGGAGTCGGGCCGATTTGCACCGAGCTGCCGATCGCTCCCTCGACATACTACGCGCACAAGGCAACACAGGCCGACCCAACGAATCTGTCGCCGCGGCGGCAAAGGGATGAGTCGCTTCGGCCCGAGATCCGCCGTGTCTGGAACGAGAACTTCATGGTCTATGGGGCGCGCAAAGTATGGCGCCAGCTCGTGCGCGAGGGCCACCGGGTTGCCCGTTGCACGGTCGAGCGTTTGATGCGACAGATGGGCCTCCACGGTGTTGTTAGGGACAAGCCCAAGCGCACCACCATAGGCTCCTATCACGATCAGCACCCCTTGGATCTTGTCCATAGGGTGTTCCATGCTGACCACCCAAACCAACTCTGGGTGGCTGATTTCACCTATGTCGCGACGTGGACCGGCTTCGTCTACGTCGCCTTCGTTATCGATGCTTTTGCAAGGATGATCGTCGGCTGGCGGGCGGCGAAATCCATGAGCGCAGACCTGACGCTAGATGCCTTGGAGCAGGCGCTCTGGGCTCGGCGGATCAAAGGCAAGCTGATTCACCATAGCGATCGTGGCACACAGTACATCGCGATCCGCTACAGCGGGCGATTGATCGACGCCGGAATCGATCCATCGGTCGGCAGTGTCGGAGATGCCTACGATAATGCCTTGGCAGAAACGATCAATGGGCTCTTTAAGGCCGAGGTGAACCGGCGGCGTGGACCGTGGAAAGGCCTCGAGGCCGTAGAGTACGCGACCCTCGAATGGGTTGATTGGTTCAACAACAAGCGACTACTCGAACCGATTGGTAACATCCCGCCTGCAGAATTCGAGAAGGCGTATTATACTCAGCATGAAGGTCTGGCCGTAGGAGCTAGACTTAAATAAAAGGTGCTCCGGCAAACCCGGGACGGTTCAGAACGGGCCTTCCACTGGCGTCCCTAGGACATCAGTAGTCCCGGTAAACGTCCTTGCGATGGCCAGCGGCATGGATCACGACGAGCCTGCCGACCTCGTCGACTTCGTAGACGATACGATAGTCGCCGACCCTGATGCGGTAGCTCCGGTCGGTTCCGACGATCTTCCGACAGCCATGCGGCAAAGCTTCGACGGTGAGCTCCTTCATAGCCTTGAGGAGGTTGACGGCGACATCCTGCGGTAGCTTCTTGAGGGATCGTTCGACACCTCGGTCGATCTTCAGTTCAAACATGAACACCGAAACTAGCCGTTAGGTCCTCAAAGGACATGTACTCTCGAGAGGTCTGCTTCATCCCCTCAAGCATACGGAGAGCTTCGGTATCCTCGATCTGTTCGAGGAGCTCCTCGTACTCGGCGATGTCGAGGAGGACCTGGATAGGCTGTCCCTTGTCATTGACGACGTACTGAACGCTCATTGGATAACTCCCAATCATACTATACCTCCTTTGGAGTCTTAGGACCACTGAGGCTTGCCCTCAGGCCCATCTTGCGTGCTTGAACAATGGCCCGCTTGTGCGCCGCCTTGGTCAGGCGTTCCTCGAGCTCGGCGAGTTTGGCATTTGGCCCGGTAGACAGGGTCCACAAAGGCCCGGTGCTCGTTCTCACGGGGATGGGCACGGAGATAGCAGCGGCGAAGGTTCTCGATGTTCTCCTGGGTGTAACGCACGGTTGTTTGAACGGAGGAATGGCCGAGAAGCTCTTGGACGTAGCGAAGGTCAGCGCCGTGGGCGAGGAGATGGGTAGCACAGGCGTGCCGTAGCGCGTGGACGGAGAGGCCTTCACGATCAAGACCAGAACGGCGCATGAGCTCCTTCTGAGGGACGCGGTCGCGTTCGTCAGGTCGCCGTTCATGAGCGCGGGCGAGATGGACTCCCCGCATCCCGACAGTGAGCATCCAAGGACTCCGGGTGAGACGAAGTCCTACCAGGAGGCCTCGGCGTATCAAAAGCGCTTCAAGTCCCTGGATGAAACGAGGGCGACCTTTTTTGGCGACCACCTGGAAGCCGAGTCCCTATGGGGAAGGCCCGTGCAGGACGCCTACGACGAGCTCTTCAGGCTCGTTGCCATCCTCGTCTTTAGCATCCAGATGTACCTCCAGGACGTCCGAGCGAGCAACGACGATCTCACGGGGGACGAGCGCAAGGAGCAGTGGTCCATCATCTACGAGACAGGGGATCGGGGACCGGACTCGTTCGTCGAGAAGCTCCGTCTGGCCATCGACAAGATCGAGGGGCTCATCCGCCCCGCGCTCGAGAAACTCCGGTAGAACTGGCCAGGAAGAGCCTTAAGAAGAGGCGAGGCTGACGGAAGCGACGCTGAAGCGGTCCTCCGGACCTGGCCGGTCGACTGGGAAAGCTTCCGTGGCCGGCGCCTGATCCGTCGTTACCAGGTTCTACGGTCCGTCGTCCTCCGCCGGCAGGATGCTTGCGAGGTCCCCTTCGACGTCGAGCCCGTGCGCGGCCGCGACGGCGGCGACATGAACCCCTATCGTGGCACGGAGTTCGCCGAGCGCGGTGAAAAAGGACGACCCGAACCTGCCCTCGAAGCCCATGAAGCGGATCGGCCGGTCGCGCTTGCCTGAACCTCCCTCGTCCAGGAATGCCCGGCAGGCCGCGCGCATCGCCCGGAGGTGCTCTGCCAGGTTCGACCTCTCGCCGAGCCTCCCGATCTCTTCCGTCAGAAACCTCCTGATGTCCAGGACGGACCGGACGCACTGCT
>CAWBCC010000025.1:0-5377 GCA_963787185.1 uncultured bacterium
AGATACTATAGCCGCATGGATCAGGGACCCGAAAAGCTTCCGATGGTGAAGCTCGTCGTCTTCGCCCTCGGCCAACTCGGCTGGTCGCTCGCCTCCTACAGTGTGAGCAACCTCGTCATGTATTTCTACATGCCTCCGGAAACGGCGGCGGCCCGGCGCATCTTCCCTCCCTTCATCTTCGAGGGCGCGGTCCTGGGCCTGTTCACAGTGATCGGCATCATCAATCTCGTCGCACGATTCTTCGATGCGGTCACGAATCCGCTGCTCGCCTCCTTGTCGGACCGATCGCGCGCCAAGATGGGCCGGCGGCGTTTCTTCCTGGCCCTCAGCGCGGTCCCCTTCGCATTTTTTTCCTATCTGGTCTTCCTTCCGCTCAAGCACTTCGCGCAGGCGCCCAGCCTCGCCGCCAGCTGGATCAACATCGTCTGGCTCTGCGGAACCATCCTCCTTTTCTATTTTTTCTACGTGATGTACTTCGCTCCGTACAACGCCCTGATCAGCGAGCTGGGCCACAATCCCAAGGAACGTCTCATGATCAGCACCGTCATCGCGGTGACTTGGTCCCTGGGTTCCGCGACGGGCAATTTCATCTACGATTTCCAGGGCATGCTGGAGAAGACCGGCCTGAGCTCCGTGGACGCATTCCAGCGCGTGCAGGCTATCTTCGCCGTCGTCTCGGCCGTACTCATGCTGCTCCCCCCGATCTTCATAAACGAGCGTCGCTATGCCGCCTACTCGGTCTCGAACGAGACCACCGCGCAGGCGCTGCGATCCTCGCTCGGGAACAAGAATTTCCTGCGCTTCATCGTCGCGGAATTCCTGTACAACATCTGTCAGACCATCATCCAGATGGGCATCGTGTACTACATCGTCACCCTCCTGCGACTCGACAAGGAGCTCACCTCGCTCCTGATGATGGTCATGTTCATCCTCTCCTTCGTGTTCTATCCCTTCATAACCGCGGCAGCCGTCAAATGGGAAAAGAAGCGCATCGTCGTCGTCGGCTTCGTACTTCTGGCCCTGCTCTTCGTCATCTTCTCCGTCTACGGTATCGTTCCCGTTCCCCCCTCGTCCTCGCCTTCTTCACCGTCGGAGCCGCGGCCATCCCGATCGCCATCTTCACCATCGTCCCGAACGCCATCGTCGCGGACATCGCCGAGACGGACGGATTGGAGACGGGCAACTTCAAGGCCGGCATGTTCTTCGGAGTGCGGTCCCTCGAAAGCAACCTCGGCGTCTCCGTCGCCAATATCCTCTTCCCTTCCCTACTCCTCCTCGGCATGACCGTTGATCACCCCTTCGGCATCAGGATGAGCGCGATCGTGTCGGTGCTGATCTGCCTCGCGGGCCTCGGCGTGTTCTTCCTGTACGACGAAAAGGCCGTGCTTCGAAGCCTGGCGAAGAAAGAAAAGCTCAGCGCCGCCGAGATGCAGGCGATCGAATCGGACTAAGAGGACATTGTGTCGCTCGAATACTGGATCGTGGCGCACACGCACTGGGACCGCGAGTGGTACCTTTCGTTCCAGGATTTTCGTTGGAAGCTCGTCGGCACGATCGATGGAATAATCGACACACTCGAGTCCGACGATCGCTTCGCCCATTTCATGCTCGACGGCCAGACGGTGGCGCTCGAGGACTACCTCGAGTTCCGCGGAGAGCGGCGCGGAGAGCTGGAGCGGCTCGTCGCGGAGGGACGACTCGCGGTCGGCCCCTGGTATGTCCAGCCGGACGATCTGCTTCCGAGCGGCGAAGCTCTCGTGCGGAACCTCGAGCGGGGCATCGCCCTGGCGAAAGGATGGGGCGCTGCGATGAAGGTGGGCTATCTCCCTGACAGCTTCGGCCATTCGGGCAGCATGCCCTCCATATTCCGCGGTTTCGGCATCGATTCGGCCTGCCTCATGCGCGGCCCCGGCCGCGCCCTGGACCGCTGTCTTTTCGAATGGAAGGCCCAGGACGGATCCAGCGTCCTCGTAGCCTACCTGATCGACGGCTACAACAACGGCTCCGAGCTGACGATGGGGAGCGACGGCATCGCCGGCACCCTGGCTCGGCTGCGCTCGCAGCAGGAGAGCCAGGGTGCGCTCGTGGACGGCCTGCCCCTCCTCGTGATGAACGGTTATGACCATCGCCCCATCGAATCGGGGCTCCCCGGGGAACTCGCCGAGGCGGGCCTCGGCGAGTCCGCACGGATAGGCTCGCTCGAGGGTTACCTCGAGCTCGCGCGCAGAGCTGCGGTTTCCGTCCCGCCGCCGCGGTGGAGCGGGGAGCTGCGCTCCACCTACCGCTGCCCGATAACCGCCGGCTGCACCTCGACGCGCCATTGGATCAAGCAGGAGGACCAGGAAATATCCGCCCTGCTCGAACGCCGCGCCGAACCGCTCGCGGCCTTGGCCGCGATGGCCCTTCCCGCGGCCGCCTCCGAGGCCTCGCGGCCCGCCGGAGCGCTCGACGCGGCCTGGAAGCTGCTCCTCCTCGATCAGGCACACGATTCCATCTGCGGCTGTTCGATAGATCGGGTCCATGAAGACATGAAGTATCGCTTCGCCCAAGCCCGGAGCATCGCCGACAATGTCGCCGCCTCCGCGGCCGCCGAGATCGCGGGCCAGATCGATACCGTCTCGGCTCTTCGCGGCGCGGGGGAGCCGCCGGCGGGAGCCATGGCGGTCGTGGTTCTCAACCCTGGACCGCGGCGGGGCGTACGGCTCGTCGAGCTCGAAATCCCTTCGCCGCCATCCCACCCGATCATGATAGGTCCCGGCGGCGAGCCGCACGATGTTCAGACGATCATCGGCGAGGGCGGCAGTACGGTTTTCTTCGACGAGCACTTCAAGCCCGGACAGATCAAACTGGCCCTCGGCCTGGTGCGTGGCGGAGAGCTCATGAACTATCGCATCACCGGCGCTTCCCTGTCCCGCGAATCGACCGCCGTGCTCCGCGTCGATCTGGAGCTGTCGGATGCGCGGCAACACACTTCCTTCGACTGGGAATCCTGGCATAAAGAGGCGCGCGCCGAACTCGAGCGTCCCGGGCTCCAGTCGGTCCATGCCGTCGGGAGACGGGCCGGCCCCACTACCATCCTCTTCGCCGCGGACGCACCCGAGTTCGGCGCGGCCTGCCATACCCTGCGCAGGGGAGCGGACGATCAGCCCGCGCCCACTCTGGCGCTCACCGCAGGAAAACGCTCCCTCGAGAACGAGTTCTTCCGGGTGCGCGTCGTGAAGGACGGGTGCCTCGAGGTCTTGGACAAGACCGGCGGCACGCTGTACCGCGGCCTCAACGCGCTGGTCGACGGCGGCGACCGCGGCGACGAATACAACTATGATCGCCCGCCCCTCGACCTCGCAGTGCAAAGGCCCTCGCGGGGACTTCCGCGGTCGGGGCCAGCGTGCGTCTCGTCGAGTCGGGCCCGCTCCGCGCGACAATCCTCGTTGAATCGCAGTACCGCATTCCCCTGTCCGTGGACGAGGACCGGCGCCGCCGTTCGAAGCATCGGGTCGCGCTCATCACGAAAAGGCGGGTGAGCCTTTCGGCCGGTTCCCGAAGGATCGAATTCCGCACCGAGATCGTGAACGCCGCGTCCGACCATAGGCTCCGGGTGCGCTTTCCCCTCCCCGGCTTCTGCGCGGAGGCCGAGGCGGGCGGCAATTTCGAAGTGTACCGCTGCAGCTGCACGCCCGACCTGCCCAAGGAAGGAGAGAGCCTCTTCGGTCCCTCCTCCGACACCCGCCGGGAGCTCCCTCCCCTGACCCACCCCTTCGCCGGCTTCGTCGGCGCGGCTTGGTCGAACCGAACGACGGGGTCGAGGGGCGGCGTCGCTCTCCTCGCGAAGGGCCTGCGGGAATACGAGCTGATCGATCACGAAGCGCGAACCGAGCGCTTGAGCGATCTCTACCTAACCCTCTTCCGTTCCGTCGGCCGACTGTCACGCGGCGACCTCGTATCGAGAAGCGGCCATGCCGGTCCCGACATTCCCACACCGGCCGCACAGGAGCTCGGCACCTGGACCTTCGAATATGCGCTGACGGCCTATGAAGGCGATCTGACCTCATCCGGTGTCTGCGAGGAGTGGGCGGACTACCGTTCTCCGCTCTGCGCGGTGGTCCAGGCTCCCCACCCCGGACGTCTTGGACCGCAGGCGAGCCTCCTCGCTCTGGATGCCGATGGGCTGGTGTTCAGCTCGCTGCGCCGCACCGGGAAAGGTGCACTGAGCCTGCGATACTACGAGGTCCGAGGCAGGGCGGGTAAGGCGACGATACGGATGCAGACACAGGTGATCGGCGCGAAGAAGACTCGACTCGACGGCGAAGCGATCGAGGAGATCCCGGTTTCGGACGATCGAAGCTCCTTCACCGTCGATTTCTCGCCCCACGAGATCGTCACGGTCGAGCTCGAAACAGGAATGCAGCCTCAGTCCGGTCGGAGCGCGCCAGATCCGACGATGCGGAGGTAACACTCCAATGGGGGGGTTGTTTTGCATGGCAATAGGGGCAATCGTGATCTTGAGCTCTCTTAGACTAATGCAGGGGTTTTTCAGCGAAATACCTACGAACTTTAGAGGCAATCTGGTGATCCGTCATTTTGTCAACTGTCTCTACGCTAACGATACACTCGGCTAGATCGCTTTTTTTAAGACGCTTCTTAAGTTCGTCCTTTGCTTCCCCAGGACCGAATATCAGAATGGATTCCGCCCCTCTGATGCTAGCAATTATTGCGTCGTAATAGATGTTGAGATACCCCGTTTTGGCTTTCTGTCGGCTATCATCGGCTGGAACATGTTGCGACTCAAATGAGCCTTCGTGCCGCGATCCTGGAGAACGACGAGTTTGTTTTTCGACCTTTGATATAATTAGTCCTATCTCTTCGTCCTTGTCAGTAACGAGAACAACAACAGCTTTCCTATGATCGATCCACAGGCCCACTTTCGTTCTCATCGAGTTTTCCCCTCGCGATAACATCGCTACTCTTATTCGGTTTTAATAATCTTCTTTGTGTCACCAGTTTTGATGACGACTTTCACGGCGTCTTCCATCGGGTCCTTGAAGGGTACTTCAATTCGGAGTAAACCGAGTTCATAAATTGCTTCAGCCTGATTCGGCTTAACCGGCCATCCCAAGGCTAATGAGGAAACATACTCGATGTCTCTCGCCGGCGCGATTAGGTGAATACTGTCTTCGGAGAATTTTTACGTCGACGGTATCCGCCGGCGCTCCAGGGATTGCAAACTCCGCAACAAGTTTGAGGTTTTCCTCATCTGCATACACGACTGTGTCTGGCGCAACTTTCATCAGGTTTTTAGTCATTTTAATATCCTCCGTTTGCGTATAAGATACTCATCCTACTAATGATATGTGTAACTATTCAGCTGGCAAGCCCCTGA
>CAWBCC010000026.1:0-164769 GCA_963787185.1 uncultured bacterium
CATCGAAGACTTCATGTTCGGCCTCGAGTTCCCGGGCAAGCATAGAATCTATGACCATAGGAAAAGACTCTTTCCGCGTTTCGATGCGTCCGCGGTGAACATCGCCGCGAGCATCGCGGAGATAGGGCGCGGGAAGTTCGATCTCTTCCATCCGACCTATTACGATCCCTATTTTCTCGGAACCCTAGGGGACCGGCCCTACGTCGTCACCGTGCACGACTGCACCCATGAGCAGTTTCCCGAATTTTTCGGCGCCTCCGACCGGACCTTCCACGACAAGAAGCTGGTGCTCGAGCGTGCCGCTCGGATCATTGCGATCTCGGAGACGACGAAGCGAGAGGTGTCGAGATTCTACGGGATCGACGGATCGCGCATCGATGTCGTGTATCACGGGATCGATCGGACGGGAACGCCGCCGGGACCCGCGGGCGCTACTCTCCGTCTTCCCGATCGCTATCTTCTGTACACGGGCCAGCGCTTCCACTACAAGAACTGGCTGTTCTTCGTCCGGGCCCTCGCCGAGGTTCTGCTCTCATACGAAGACCTGAAGCTCGTATGCACGGGGCCGGAGTTCAGCCGGGGAGAAATCGCATACCTTGCCGATCTAGGCCTGAACGAGCGCGTCGTCCGCCTGCGATCGAGCTTCGGGGACCTGCCGCTCCTCTACGCCCATGCCCTCGCCTTCGTCTTCCCCTCGCTCTCCGAAGGCTTCGGCCTGCCCATCCTCGAGGCTATGGACGCGGGCTGCCCGGCCCTGCTCTCGGACATTCCCGTCATGAGGGAGATCGGATCGACGGCTGCACTCTACTTCCCGCCCAAGGATATGGACTCCATTCGCGCCTGCGTCGCCTCGGTCGTGGACGACGCGGAACTGCGTCGATCGCTATCGCTGAAGGGGAAAGACCGCGCCGCCGACTTCTCGTGGGAAACGACCTTCGCGAAGACTTTGGACGTTTATAAGATGGCCATCCTAGACCCAGCAAGGCATAGCGTCGAGATGATCGGATCCAGGGGAGGATCAATTTGAGAGCAAAGAAGATGCTGGTCGACAAAGCGAGAAAAGCGAAGCGGATCATAGATTTCGTCAACCTCGTCTCGGCGCATAAGGAATCCGGACTCTGGCTCAAGATCATCGACATGCGCCTGAATCACAGGCAAGAGGACCTGGTGACCATCGAGCGGCGGTTCGTGGACTTTCCCAATCTCATCGATCCCGCATATCCCTTGGATTGGAAATATTTGGAGGGGAGGATTCTCCTTTCTCAGGATCGATTGAATGCCGCGACGAGGTCGATGCTCCCATCGGGCCCGGAAGACCGCAACGCAGACGCGACCGCGGACCTGCACGGTGAAATCGCCCGGAGAATCCGGGAGCTGGAGAAAAAACGATCCACCGCCTCTTCGAATGAAAAGTATCTCGTCATCAGAGCCTGCGGCATCGGCTTATGGGGCGAAATCAACCACGTCATAGCGCAGCTGGTATTCGCGAAATGGACGAAGAGGATTCCCTATGTCTTTTGGGGAAAGGAATGCCTCTACAATGACGGCAGCGAGGAGAATGCCTTTCTGCAGTATTTCTCGAGCTGGGGAGAGCATCGGAGCGCGATATCGGGCATGGCGCGATTCTTCCCCGACGATTTTTGGTCGAAAGAGAATGTCTTCGGAGCGAATACGCGCAAATACACCTTCTCGAGCCCGCGCGAACATGTCGGTCTGGATATTTTGGGCCGGGACGAGGACGTGCTGGTCGTCGACAGCTATGTCGCTCTCGAGGTGCTCCTCGAATGGCTGCCCGAAGGGCACGAGTACGGCGGCAGGAGCGGCCGGGACCTGTATGGCGATCTCTTCGCCGAGTATTTGAAGGTCCGACCGGAAATCTCCGCTCTGATCGAGGGATTCTGGGAGCGGCAGATGAAAGGCATTTCCTTCGTCGCGGTCCACGCCCGCGGCGGCGATCGAGCGGAGAACAACGCGAAACTGGCCGAGAACGACAGGCTGTATTTCGATAAGATCGAGACCATGTGCCGCCCGGAGGAGAAAATCTTCCTGTGCACCGATTCCCGGTTCATCTACGAGGATTTCCTCTCGAAGTACGAGGATCGCCTGGTCGCTTACCCCTCCCAGCGGACGACGGGCAGCCAGGGGCTCCACAACGGATCGTCGGCGAACAGAAGCCTGGCTGGGACGGAGACCCTGATCGAGGTCCTTCTCGCCGTGCGCTGCGCGAAGTTCATCGGCTGCAGCTCCAATGTGAGCGGCACCATCCTCACCCTCGGCCGTTGGGAAGCGTCGCACGTGTTCCATGATCTTCCTTCTCTCACTTTATAGGTCTTGAGGTTCTATAATTCGGAGATTTCCATATGGTTGCTCTTAAAGAACTAGCTATCGAAACGGCTTTTCGAGGCTACAATCTGACTGCGCGCCGCTTGCCGAAGTGGACCAGTCTGCCCTCCCGGCCCTTCGCCGCGCTCAACGCCTATTTCGACGCCGTCTGGGTGCTCACGATCCCGCGCAGCGCCGGCCGCCGCGAGTTCATGAGCCGCCAGCTCGAGGGGCTCGAGTTCGAGTTCTTCACGGGCGTCGACGGCTCCATACTAGGGAGCGACCCTCGCGTGGATCTACCGGCGGCCCTGGCCCGCTACGGCAGGCCCGTGAGGATCAACGAGCTGGCCTGCACCCTCTCCCACCTCGTCATGTTCCAGTCCATGCTCGATAGCGGACTCGAGCGCCTCCTCGTCTTCGAAGACGACGCCGTCTTCCTGCGGCGCAACGCCGCCTGGGTCTCCTACTGTCTGGAGCGCCTGCCCGTGGATTGGGAGCTCTTCTACCTGGGCTACCGCGACGGAGAGCTGCGCGGCTTCCAGCGCGAGTTCCAGGAGCTCCTGGGGCGCAAGAGGGATCCTTCCGAGGTCGTCTCGCGCTCCGTGGGGCGGGGCATCAGGACAGCCGCGGGCCACGACTACACCCACGCCTACGCTGTCACCTCCGAGGGGGCCCGGAAGCTCCTGGAAGGAGCCTACCCCGTGCAGTACACGGCCGACGGCTGGCTCGAGCACAAAGTGATCGAGCGGAAGATCACCGCCTACATCAGCGTACCCAAGCTCTTCGCTCAGCAGGAGAGCCTGGGCTCGTCCATCCACCAGTCCTAGTCCGAGCCGCGACGGGGGATCCCGATGGTCATACTCTTCCCTCCCGGCGGACGCACCGGCAATCAGCTGTTCCAGGCCGCGTATATCGCGAGTCTGGCGGGCCCTAAGGGATATTTCTTCACCCGCGGTTTCGGAAAGACGCGGGCTCTTCTCTATGGGAGCTGGAAGCGCCGGTGGCTGAATGTCGACGCGAAGCCCCTCTGCCGGATCATCGAAAGGGTCGTCGAGCCTCTCTGCTGGCATCTCTTGATCAAGACGGGCCTCGTGTCTTCGATAATCGAGCTCAGGGGCGAGACCCTGGATGTCCGCAAGGGCAAAATCCGCCGCGTCACCATAGTAAAGGGATTCTTCGAAACCGACTCGTTCATGGCGGGCGACATACGGCGAAGCTTTCGCCTCAAGCATAGGTATATCGTCTCGACGCGGGGCTGCTTCGCACAGATGCGCGACGGCGCCGCGCCGCTCTTCGTTCATATACGGCACAGCGATTTCGGCGCGACTTTCGTGGAGGGGCACAACATCCAGCTCCCCGACGTCTACTACAAGGAAGGCGTCGAAGTCCTGAAGCGGAAATACAGCGATCCGTTTTTCGTGATCGTGGGCGACGATCCGGCCTATGCCGAGAAGCTCTTCGCCGACCTGCCCCGGAAGTACGTTTCCCGCCTCTCTCCTGCGGATGACCTCGCGCTCATGTCCCAGTGCGCAGGCGGCGTCCTCTCCAACAGCACCTTCGCGTGGTGGGGCGCCTTCATGGGAAAACCCGGCGGAACTTATGTCGCTCCGCGCTTTTGGTGGGGCTGGCCCATTGGAAAATGGCAGCCTGCCGGCATGGACACGGCCCTCGTCTCCGACTACATCGACGTGAAGGCGCTCCGCCAATCGAGAATCTCGCCGGCGGAGCGCGCCGGGGACACCGCTCCGCGATGAGTCGCGGCCTTGAATCGATCGGCGACGACGAGGTTCTCGAAGACGGCACCGCGGAGCGGATGGCTGCGCAGATCCTCGGGACTCCGGAGGCCGAGGAGGCGGCAGAGGAGCGAGGTGTCGTGCCAGTAAAGCTTGGGGGATTTCACGAGGCGGCTCGTGATGTTTTTGTGCCAGGGCGGCAGACGAAAAACCAGCCGGGCCGCCTCGATGAGACTGAGCCAGGCCTTGACCGTGTTCACGGAATCGCATTCGGCAGGAAAGTAGACACGCATTATCTCCTATGGATCGCCCCTCCCTACCTCCGGCGCCTCCTGGGCGAGAGCACGGCGTACCTGAGCCGGAGGGGCCGACGGCGAAATCCGAGCACACTAGTATTCCAAATCGAGAGCAATTCGAAGAGCTTCATTCAGTTGTTCAACCTTTTCAGGCGATAAATGGCCGATATAGTCGGTAAGCATCGACTTGGGAATACTTATCAATTCATCGCAATGGATGGAACTGCCGCGTTTGAGTCCTTCTTCGATGCCTGTTTCAACCTGTGTCGATAGTTCGTTATGGATCGAGTAAATTGGCGCACAGGTGGCTGTCGAGAACTTTGAGTCAAGAACGACTTGGCGACTTACGATGACAAAGACTCTATGATCTTTGGGATCGTTCTTTGATCCCCGATAGACGCGATAAAGCTCACCTCGTTTCACCGTCATGCCTGATAGGAAAGTACGTCCAATGCCTCAGCGTTGATTTCGTCTGCTTCATGGTTCAATATGCCCAGGTCTCTCGTATTCCGTATATCCCGATGCTGTAGCTCCAAGTATCTCCAAATGGCTTTTTCAATGAAATCTGATCGAGAACCTTCCGGAGTTGCTTTATCAAGTTCAGCGAGCAGCTCAGAGGATATGGTGATTGAAGTCTTGACTTTCATACCGCGAGGATACTACCAAGGTGGTATGATGTCAATTGTTGAAGTCGGACAATTTCCCCGAGGTCGAAGGAGTACGCCATCGCCCTGATCCAACTGAGGATCGGGGAGCGCAAGATCGACCTGGTGGTCACCGACCGCAGCTCCGAGCGAGAGTCGCAGCTCATCGTCCGAAATGCGCGGAACGGGATCGCCCACGAGTACGAAACCGAGGACCTGCGCCGGTCACCAAGCGGTTATGTGGAATCGGTGCGGGAATCCTGCTATACTGGCGATGATGCGGATAAGCGACAGGGAGAAGAAGATACTCGTGGACGCCGTCAAGGCTCAGGATCCGGCCGCGCGAGTCTGGCTTTTCGGTTCCAGGGTCGACGACGGCAAGCGGGGCGGGGATATCGATATCGCCGTCCTCTCCCCGGCGATCGGGCGGCTCGGCCGGATGCGCATCAGGCGACTGGTGACCGACGCCTTGGGAGAGCAGAAGATCGATGTCGTCGTATCCGCGGACGGCGCCGATCCTTTCTTCCGCCTCGCCGTGGAAAAAGGAATTCCCCTCAATGAGTGACGCCGCGCTCGATGTCCTGATGGCGACCCTCGACAACCTCTCGGCGAGCATCCGGTGGCTCAGGCGATCGTACGACATTTGCGTCGAAATAGGCATCAAGGAAGCGTACGCCGACGACGAGTTCGATGCTTTCGAGAATCTCACCTCGAGATATTCGCGGGCGGTCGATCTCATCGTCAATAAGACGCTGAGGAGCATCGATGCTGTCGAATTCCTCGACACAGGGAGCGTCATCGATACGGCGAATCGGGCGGAAAAGCGCGGCATCATCGATTCCGTCGGCCGCCTCCGCGATCTCAAAGACCTGAGGAACGAGATCGCCCACGAGTACGAAACCGAGGACCTGCGCGGACTGTTCGGCGCCGTTCTCTCCGCCGTGCCCCAAATCTTCGAGACCGTGGATCGGATAGCGACATATTGCGAACGATATCGAGCCTCCGAGACGCCCTAGCCCAATCTTCCTTCCGCCTCTTCCCGGTGGATCGCTCGAATGAAACTCAAGCCAGCCCCACGGCTTTGTACGCTTCGCCGAAACCCCATACCGAATAGCGCGTACCGGTGAAGGATTTATCCCCGCCGTAGATTACCTGCGCGCCCTGGGTTTCGGGGACCAATTCCGTGAAACGTCGCAGGTTCCGGGTAAAGTCCGGCGAAAAAGTCTGGGAGGCCTTGATTTCGACGGCGATCGGTACGCGTTGCCGCTCCAGAATGATATCGACTTCGGTCCCGTTGCTGTCCCGGTAGAAGGTCATCGGGTCGCGCCGCCCCCTGTTCCATAAAGCCTTGACCAATTCCAATACGCTTAGCCAATGTCCGAGGGTCGTCGAGCTCACGCCCGTATCCTCGGCCAATGAACTCAGGTTGAGCAGCTGTCCGACCCTTCCGGCCAGGAGCCGCAGGAACGTCTCGAAGCGGCTCGGATCCTTGATGTTTATGAGCCGGCGAAGATCCCGCTCCACATACGTGGCCAGATAGTCCGTGTACGCCTGGGGGACCGGTTGATTCTCCTGATGCACCCGCGGCAGGAAGCCCTTAACTCGGGGGATCTTTGGATTTCGTCCAGAATGAGGGGGCGAGGATTGCTATGTAAAAAACTCTCCGGATCGCTCCGAGTCCTGAGGGCTCTAGGGAGAGTCCAAACACAGTCAGTCAGGGCGGGAACGGATCGACTTTCCGATGAGGACATCGAGGCCGAAATCGAAGCGGTCAGGAAAGCCGGCCCGCTGCGAGGGCGCTCCGCCAATCGAGAATCTCGCCGGCGGAGCGCGCCCCGGACATCGCGCCTCCGTAGACGAGCCTGCGCCGGTCGGGCGGGATCCCCGTTTCGTTTCCGAAGAAATCGAGCCCTTTGAAGAATTCCTGAGCGACGGTGCCACCGGATTTGCATTCCCAGATCAGTCGATCCTTCCCGACTCCTTCGATGAGATCGACCTCCCGTCCCGCCGCGTCCCGCCAGAAATGCAGATCGGGTTCCTCTCCGCGATGAGTCGCGGCCTTGAATCGATCGGCGACGACGAGGTTCTCGAAGACGGCGCCGCGGAGCGGATGGCTGCGCAGATCCTCGGGACTCCGCAGGCCGAGGAGGCGGCAGAGGAGCGAGGTGTCGTGCCAGTAGAGCTTGGGGGATTTCACGAGGCGGCTCGTGATGTTTTCGTGCCAGGGCGGCAGACGAAAAACCAGCCAGGCCGCCTCGATGAGACTGAGCCAGGCCTTGACCGTGTTCACGGCGATGCCCGCGTCGGCCGACAGAGCGCTCAGATTGAGGAGTTGCCCCGCGCGGCCCGCGCAGAGATCCAGGAAGCGCCTGAAGGCCGAAAGATCGCTCACATTCTTGACAAGGCGCAGGTCCCGCTCCACGTAGGTGGCGAGGTAGTCGCGCGCGAACATATCCGCCGGGAGACCTAGACTTCGAACGCGAGGGTAGAAGCCCTGCCAGGCCGCATCTTCCCAGCTTTCCCCGAGAGCTTCCTTCCCCAGCTCCTCCCCGGAAAAGGGCAATAGGACGAGCACGGCCGTTCTCCCGGCGAGACTCTGTCCGATTTTTTCCATGAGAAGGAAATTGTTGGAACCGGACAGCACATATCGGCCCGGCTCGGAGCGATCGGCGTAGCCCTGCAGGTACCTGAAGAGCGGCGGGTGGCGCTGGGCCTCGTCGACGATGAGCCCCGTCTCTTTTCCCTGCTCGAGAAACCCGCGCGGATCCGAGATCGCAAAATCGAGTACGTCCGGGTCCTCGAGCGAGGCATAGGTTTTCTCGGGCCAGAGCGACCTGACAAGGGTCGTCTTGCCCGATTGCCGCGGCCCGGTGAGCGTAACGATCGGATAGTGGCTCGATGCCTTCGATAGAGCCGCCTCGAGCAGCCTTGGTACCATGCCATGATCCTACAATGACGATGCAAAACGATCAATCCGCTGATCGATATGCCGCATCCGAGTCGGCTTGATATCCGATATCGATTGTGCTACATTTGTGCTACAGAGGAGCGCGATGAAATTTATGGCCATGCGGGAGCTCCGCAACGAATCATCCAAGTTTCTCCAAACACTGGAACCGGAAGAAGATGTGGTCCTGACGAATAATGGGAAACCGGTGGCCATCATCTCCCATGTCACAGAGGACAACTTCGAAGATACTTTGAGGTCCATGCGGCGTTCCCGAGCCCTGAGGGCTCTGGGGAGAGTCCAAACACAGTCGGTCAGGGCGGAAACGGATCGACTTTCCGATGAGGACATCGCAGCCGAAATCGAAGCAGTCAGGAAGGCCCGTCCGAGGTGAGAGTCGTTCTCGATACGAAGGTCCTCGTCAGTGGGCTTTTGAAGCCTTCCTCTTGGAGCGGGAAGATTCTCGAACTCGCCTTCGGGGGAGTTTTCGAAATCTGTCTGGATGCTCGTATCCTGCAAGAATACCGGGAGGTTCTCCATCGCCCTAAGTTCGCCTTCGATTCCGAGCAGATCGAAGTTCTCCTGAACGGTCTCGAGGATCTGGGCCTTTGGCTCCCCATCGAAGCGCTCGATCTTAACCTAGCCGATAAGGATGACCTCGTTTTTCTCGAAGTCGCCGTGGGCGGCCGGGCACATTACATCGTAACGGGAAACAAAAGGCATTTTCCCGATTCTCCCTTTGCCGGGATCCATATCTTGGAACCCCGGCAGTTCGTCGAACGGGTTGCCGATTAAAGTCCGATTCTCTTTCTTTCCTTGATTATTGTTCGAACAGCGGGGCGAGCCTGGCGAGCACCTCGTCCACGATCCGCGCCGGGACGCTTTCGAGCTTCCGGGCGGCCCGCGCGCCGAGGTCCAGCGCCCGCGGCTGATCGCAGCGGACAATACCGGTGGTTTGGGTCCCCGCATCCGCAAGGGGCACGGCAAAACCGGCTGTACGGGCAAAATTGCCGCCCGAGGTGATCGGCAGCACGATCGGCACCTGGGTCAGTCGGTTGAAAGCGCCCGGCGATACGATCAATACGGGTCTGCGCCCCTGCTGCTCATGGCCCGCCGTAGGATCGAGCGAGACAAGATAGATATCGCCGCGCTCCATCAAAAGAGCTCCCTGCCGGCCGGAGGGGCATCGATCCATTCCCGATCCTCTCGGCTCGGCTCGACCGAACCGTCACATCGGGACAACAGTTCGTCGAGGGTATAGTGAGGGCGCTCCTGGGGCTCCACGACCAAGCGCCGGCCATCGACGGTGACGGCTACCGTTTCACCGACACGCAGGTGCAAAATGTCGAGAAGCGCCGGCGGAACGGCAAGCATGACCGACCCGCCGACCTTGCGTAGATTCGTCGTATACATGTGGTCTCCTGAATTATATTTTAGTATAATATCGCGATGACTGAACGTCAACATAGGCTTCGCGCTCTCCGGGGCGCTCTCGCAGACAATCTTCTTTAGAAACCAGGCGAACATGGATAGATCACTGAGCGAGTACGGCATGGCGAGGGTGGCGGTGGCGGTTCCCGAAGCGCGGGTGGCCGACGTCGACTTCAATGTCGAGGCCATTTCCGCCCTGTATCGGAAGGCGGCCGGCGAGGGCGCCGCCCTCGTCGTTTTCCCCGAGCTGGCCCTCACCGGCTACAGCTGCGGGGACCTCTTCTACCAGTCCTCCCTGCTCCGCGGGGCCGAGCGCGGGCTCCTGAGACTGGCCGAGTCCACCCGCTCGGTCGGGGCCCTCCTCGTCGCGGGGCTTCCCGTGGAGGAGGGGGGCAGGCTCTTCAACTGCGCGGCCCTGCTCTCGGGCGGGAGGATCCTGGGGATAGTCCCCAAGACCTTCCTGCCCTCGACCAACGAATACTACGAGAAACGCTGGTTCGCCTCCGCTCGGGACAACATCTCGGCGACCCATCGCGTAGGCGGGACCGAGGTGCCCTTCGGCAGCGACCTGCTCTTCCGCCTCTCCGGCTTCGAGGACTTCGTGGTCGGGGTCGAGATCTGCGAGGATCTCTGGGCGGTCGAGCCCCCCAGCGGAGAATTGGCCCTCGCCGGGGCGACGGTCATCGCGAATCCCTCGGCGAGCGACGAGCTGCTCGGCAAGTCCGAGTACCGCAGGGAGCTGGTGAGGCAGCAGTCGGCCCGCTGCCTGGCCGCCTATCTCTACGCCGGATCGGGACCCAACGAGTCCACGACGGACATCGTCTTCGGGGGGCATTCCCTCATCTGCGAGAACGGAGCGCTCCTCGCGGAGACCGAACGCTTCGATTTCGAATCCAATTTCGCCCTGGCCGACATAGACCTGGAGAGTCTCAGGAACGAGAGGATCAGGAGCTCTTCCTTCGCCTCCGGCCGCTTCGCGGCGGCCCCCCGCGTGGTCGAGTTCGAGTGCGGCGCCTTCCGAGGCCCGGGATCGCGCGCGGCCCTGAAGCGGCCGCTCTCCAAGACCCCCTTCGTCCCCCTGAACCCCGCCGACCGCGACCGGAACTGCCGGGAGATATTCTCCATCCAGGCCACGGGACTCGCGAAGAGGCTGAGGCACACGAAGGCGAAATCGGTCGTCATCGGTGTCTCGGGCGGGCTCGACTCGACCCTGGCCCTCCTCGTGACCCGGAAGGCCTTCGAGAAACTGAGCCTGGACCCCGCGCTCATCGCGGCGGTGACGATGCCGGGCTTCGGCACGACGGAGAGGACGAGGGAGAACGCGGAGCTGCTCTCCCGTCTCCTCGGCACGACGCCCCGGCGCATTCCCATCTCCGAATCGGTCCTGCTCCACTTCCGGGACATAGGGCACGACCCCTCCCGGCACGACGTGACCTACGAGAACTCCCAGGCGCGGGAGCGGACGCAGATCCTCATGGACATAGCCAACCAGAGCGGGGGCTTCGTGGTGGGCACGGGCGACATGTCCGAGGCGGCCATGGGCTGGTGCACCTTCAACGGCGACCATATGTCGATGTACAACGTCAACGGGGGAGTGCCCAAGACGCTCGTGCGCTATCTCGTCGACTGGGCCTCGCGCGCCGAGTTCACGGGCGAGGCCTCTTCGGTGCTGCGCGATATCTGCGACACGCCGATCTCTCCGGAGCTCCTTCCCCCCGAGCCTTCGGGCGGGGTGGGGCAGAGGACCGAGAGCATCATCGGCCCCTACGAGCTGCACGACTTCTTCCTCTTCCAGGCTGTCCGCCACCAGTTCGGTCCGAAGAAAGTGCTCTTCCTCGCCTCGAAGGCTTTCGCGGAAAGCTTCACCGAAGAGGAAATCGAATCCTGGCTGGGAGTCTTCTACCGGAGATTCTTCGCGAGCCAGTTCAAGCGCTCCGTCCTCCCCGACGGGCCCAAGGTGGGCTCGGTGGCCCTCTCTCCCCGCGGGGACTGGCGCATGCCCAGCGACGCCGAAGCCGCTCTCTGGCTGAAGGAACTGGAAGAAGACGCCGGAGAGATGAAATGAAAGTTCTCATCGTCGGAGGAGCGGGCTACATAGGCTCGCACGTCGCCAAGCATCTCGCGCTGCAGGGCATGGAGCCGGTCGTCCTCGACGATCTCTCGCGCGGCAGCCGCGCCGCGCTCAAGTGGGGTCCTTTCTACGAGGGCAGCTGCGGCTCGAGGCCTCTCCTCGACCGCGTGTTCTCCGAGAACGCGATCGAGGCCGTGATGCACTTCGCGGCCTTCGCCTATGTCGGCGAGTCGGTCGAGAGGCCGGACCTCTACTACGGCAACAACGTGGCCGCCGCGCTGACCCTCCTCGACGCCATGGTCGCCCACGGGGTGCGGCATTTCGTCTTCTCCTCCTCCTGCGCGACCTTCGGGGAGGCCCTGAGCCTGCCGATAGACGAGACCCATCCGCAGCATCCGATCAATCCCTACGGTCGGACCAAGCTGATGGTCGAGCGGATCCTCGCTGACTACGACCGGGCCTTCGGCCTCCGCTCCTGCGTGTTCCGCTATTTCAACGCCGCGGGCTGCGATCCCGAGGGCGAGATCGGGGAGAACCACGACCCGGAGACCCACCTCATACCCCTCGTCCTCGAGAGCCTGGGGGGAGGGGGCCCGCGATATCGATCTTCGGGACCGACTACCCGACGCCCGACGGGACCTGCCTGCGCGACTACGTCCACGTGAACGACCTGGCCGAGGCCCACAGGCTCGGCCTGCAGAAGCTCCTCGAGACTGGACATTCCGAGGACTACAATCTGGGCAACGGGAACGGCTTTTCCGTCCGGGAGGTCGTCGCAGCCGCCGAGAGGGTGACGGGCCTCCGGGCATCGGTCATCGAAAAGCCCCGCAGGCCCGGCGACCCGCCCGCCCTCGTGGGCTCGAGCGCCAAGGCCCGGGCGATCCTCGGCTGGAAGCCGCACTACACGGATCTCGAGGAAATCATCCGGACAGCCTGGCTGTGGGAGCGCTCGCGCAGCTGAATTCCATATTCTACGCCGAATCGTGGAGTCGAATGCCAAAATTTACGCCGTTTTGTGGATTCTCAGGGCCATATCCGGTCGATCGAGGACCCTGTGGTCCGCCGGGAGTACGTAAAGCTCACGGCCGCCCAATGGAGAGCCCTCTACCATTTCCACACCCAGGACGGGAGGGAAGTGGATCTGCTGATCGAGCTTCCGCAAGGGTATTACGCTTTCGAGATCAAGATGGCGGATCGGGTCAATGCCGCCGCCGCCCGGCACCTGAAAAGCCTGCAGGAGTTTCTCGACAAACCTCTCTTCGCTTGCCCGACGGGTTCGCGGCGCCGAGGCGCATCGCGCACGATTCTTGACGTGGTTGCACAATGTAACTATATTGCCATCAAGGCGGTGCTCGAGATGGCCAGTTTGACTCTTAGGAACATACCCGATGGAATTCTGGATCGAATTCGTCTGTTGTCGGAGGCCGATCGCAGAAGCCTGAACAATGAAATCCTCATCATTTTGGAAAACGGCATGAAATGTCATCAGGAAAACGGAAGGACAGCGGTGGGCAAGGATTTGCAGCTCGATATCTGGGAAGGCATATGCGGCAAATGGGAAGATGAACGAACATCCGAAGAAATCATTTCGGAAATCTATGCGGGCAGAACGAAAGGCAGAAAGGTTTCCCTGTGATTCTTCTGGATACGGATGTATGTATTGAATTGCTTCATGGAAACAGGAAGGTACTGGCGCATCGAAAATCCATAGAAGACGATATAGCGGTATCGTTCATGACCGTCGGCGAGCTGTTTTACGGAGCGGCGAAATCGTCGAGAGAAAAAGAGAATCGGCTACTCATAGAGAAGCTCCTCTTAAGCGTCGTCGTCATCGACGGCACCCAAAATATCATGGAGAGGTTCGGCGAAATAAAAGGGAAGTTGGAGAAGATGGGGAAAAGGAAAGAAGACGCCGATTTGATGGTAGCCGCATGCGCCTTGGAGGAATGCAGCAAATTGATATCGGGCAACAAAAGGCACTATGCGGATATCGATGGCGTAGTGCTGGAAGACTGGACGAAGGAATAGATCTAATTGAGCCTTGCAAATCCGGGACTCAAATCCCATATTTACGAGGGGAAATCGATCTGTTGAATGAATTGGCATAAAGGCGGACAGTATCCTGGAAGCAAGGTCGGCGACGTATGAGATTGACGGGGATGCAGCGACAGGTGATCGTCGAGGCGGTCCGCACGGCTTTCGGTCCCGGCGCCAGAACCTTCCTTTTCGGATCCAGGACCGACGACCGAAAATTCGGCGGCGACATCGATCTGCTGGTCGAGGTGGGGCAGCCGGCTGAGGATTGGCTGAGCTCCACGCTTCGAGCGGTCGGCCGGATTCAACGGCGAATCGGGGAGCGCAAGATCGATCTGGTAGTGACCGACGACAGCCCGGAAAGGGAAGCGCAGCTCATCATCCGGAATGCCCGAAGGCAGGGGGTGCCCCTATGAATCCGGAGCTCGTTTCCAGATTCTACGCCGAATCGTGGAGTCGAATGCCAAAATTTACGCCGTTTTGTGGATTCTCAGGGCCATATCCGGTAGTATTTCGGCATGAAGAATCGCAGGCTCGCAGGGTATCTCAGAGAGCAGTCGACGAAGCCCTTCGGTCGGATCCTCGTGTTCACGGGTGCCCGGCAAACGGGCAAGACGACGCTGGCGAGGAGCGTCTTTCCGAGCTACGAATACCTTTCGATCGAGGACCCTGTGGTCCGCCGGGAGTACGTAAAGCTCACGGCCGCCCAGTGGAGAGCCCTCTACCCTGCGGCGATCCTGGATGAAGTCCAAAAAGAGCCCCTGCTGATCGAAAGCATAAAGTCCGTGTACGACCAATGGAGCGAGCCGCGGTACATCCTGTTGGGCTCGAGCCAGCTGCTCCTGCAGCAGAAGATCAAGGAGAGTCTGGCCGGCCGATGCACCATCGTCGAGCTGTTTCCGCTCACCCTCCCGGAACTCGGGACCGTCGACTGGGACGACACGGTGCGGGATTCGCTCTTTCAGCTCTGTCTGTCCCGGCCGGAATCCCCGCCCGCCTTCCTGCCCGGTTTTTTGCTGGATGCGAGAATGCCGGCAAAGCAAGAGGCTTGGGACCATTACCTGCGCTTCGGCGGGTATCCCGCGCTCAGCGCCCCGGAGCTGTCCGACGATGATCGCCACACCTGGCTCCGGAACTACGTACGCACCTATCTCGAGCGGGATATCCGGGACCTGGCCGCGTTCAGGGATCTCGATCCCTTCGTCAAGCTTCAGCATTACCTGGCTCTGCAGACGGGTACCCTGATCAACGCTTCCGCGATCGCCGCCCAGCTGGGGATCACGGTGAAGACCGTTCAGCGGTATATCCGCTATTTCGAAATGAGTTACCAGGCAGTGGTCCTGCCCGCCTGGTCTCGGAACGAAAAGAAGCGGCTCGCTAAATCCCCGAAGATTCATTATCTGGATCAGGGGGTGCTGCAGGCGGTGCTGCAGAAGAAAGGCGGCACGACGGGGGCGGAATTCGAAAGTCTCGTGGTCGCCGAACTGTACAAACAGGTGCGTTGCCTCGATATCGACGCGCGGTTCTTCCATTTCCGCACCCAGGACGGGAGGGAAGTGGATCTGCTGATCGAGCTTCCGCAAGGGTATTACGCTTTCGAGATCAAGATGGCGGATCGGGTCAATGCCGCCGCCGCCCGGCACCTGAAAAGCCTGCAGGAGTTTCTCGACAAACCTCTCTTGCATGGATTCGTGCTCTCCAACGACCCCGAGCTTCACGAGATCGATTCCGGCATTACCGCGCTCAACGCCGCCTACTTTCTGGGGTGAAGAACCTAATGAAAGTTCTCATCGTCGGAGGAGCGGGCTACATAGGCTCGCGCGTCTTATGCTCCGGTCGCCGGGGCGCTAATTCAGGAACTTATACCGAATATATTGACTTATAACCATTCGAGCTCATAATTAGCTATAATTATCGCTTGAGGTTGAAGATGGACAGTCTCCGCAATCCTTTCGCGCCTGGGGCTGGGTCGCCCCCTCCCGAACTCGTCGGACGCTCCGAGGTGCTCGAAGAAGTCCGTGTTCTATTGGGTCGCATACGGAACGGGAGGTCGGAGAAGAGCCTCCTCCTCAATGGGCTTCGAGGCGTCGGAAAGACCGTCCTCCTCAACGAGATAGATCGGATGGCGGAGGAGAGCGGCTACAGGACCATTCTCATCGAGGCGGTGGAGGATAAGAGCCTGCCCGCCATGCTCGCCCCTCAGCTACGAAAGCTTCTTTTTTCCATAGACCGGATGGCGGGGGCGGGCGACAAGGCCAAAAAGGCGCTGGCCGCGCTCAAGAGCTTCGTGAGCGCGGTCAAGGTCAATGTGGGCGAGATCGAGCTCGGCCTGGATATCGAGCCGCTTATCGGTGTGGGCGACTCGGGCGACCTCGAAGTGGATCTGCCCGACCTCCTCCTCTCGGTGGCCGAGGCCGCCGCCGAGCGCGGCACCGCGGTCGCGATCCTCATCGACGAAATCCAATACTTCTCCGCCAAGGAGCTTTCGGCCCTCGTCATGGCCATGCATAGGATGCAGCAGAAGAGCCTGCCGCTCGTTCTCGTCGGAGCCGGCCTTCCCATCCTCCCGGCCTTGGCCGGCGAGGCGAAGTCCTACGCCGAGCGGCTCTTCTCCTTCCCCCTCATCGGCGCCCTCGGCGAAGAGGACGCGAATCTGGCCCTCCAGGAGCCGGTCAAAAAGGAAGGCGTATCCTTCGACGACGATGCCCTCGCTTTCATCTTTCGGCAGACTCGCGGCTACCCCTACTTCATTCAGGAGTGGGGCTATCAGGCTTGGAATCTCGCGGGGGATTCGCCTATCACCGAGGGTCTCGCCGCAAAGGCCACGCTTGTGGTCAAGAAGCGGCTCGACGCCAATTTCTTTCGCGTGCGCTTCGATCGCCTTACTCCCAAGGAGAAGAGTTATCTTCGCGCCATGGCCGAGCTCGGCGAAGGCCCCATGAAGACCAGCGATATCGCCGCCGCCTTGGCTGCGAAGGTCGCCTCGCTCGGCCCCGTTCGCGCGAGTCTTCTCAGGAAAGGCATGGTTTATAGCCCTTCCTTCGGCGAGATGGCCTTCACCGTGCCGCTTTTCGACGACTCCATGCGGCGGATAATGCCAAAAGGCCGCTCCACCCTCGACCTGGCTTGAAGAGCCTGTGTCATGAGAGTAATGTAACTATATCGCTATCAAGGCGGTGCTCGAGATGGCCAGTTTGACTCTTAGGAACATACCCGATGGAATTCTGGTTCGAATTCGTCTGTTGTCGGAGGCCGATCGCAGAAGCCTGAACAATGAAATCCTCATCATTTTGGAAAACGGCATGAAGTGTCATCAGGAAAACGGAAGGACAGCGGTGGGCAAGGATTTGCAGCTCGATATCTGGGAAGGCATATGCGGCAAATGGGAAGATGAACGAACATCCGAAGAAATAATTTCGGAAATCTATGCGGGCAGAACGAAAGGCAGAAAGGTTTCCCTGTGATTCTTCTGGATACGGATGTATGTATTGTGGAAGACTGGACGAAGGAATTGATCTAATTGAGCCTTGCAAATCCGGGACTTAAATCCCATATTTACAGGGATGATACCTCGTCACGCGCTTTCGACGCTGGAGGACGACCTTTCCTCCTATCCCGCGGTGGCCCTGCTCGGGCCGCGCCAGTCGGGAAAGACCACTCTGGCCATGGAGGTCGGCGGAGCGCATCGGGCTCTGTATCTCGATCTGGAATCGGAGCAGGATCGGGGCAAGTTGACGGCTCCCGAATTGTATTTGAGAGAGCAGCTCGATCGATTGGTCATATTGGACGAGGTGCATCGGGCTCCGGAGCTATTCCTCGTATTGCGAGGTCTCATCGATCGAGGACGCCGCGAAGGGCATGCGGCCGGGATGTATCTCTTGCTCGGTTCGGCTTCTTTCGATTTATTGCGGCAAAGTGGCGAAACCCTGGCAGGCAGAATCGCATATCGCGAATTGACGCCCTTCTGGGTCATGGAGATTCCGCAGGATCAGGAAGAGCTTCTCTGGATGCGCGGCGGCTTCCCGGAAAGCTTCCTTTCCGCGGATGAGGCCCATAGTCTGCGCTGGCGTCGGGATTTCATCCGTACATATCTCGAGCGGGATGTCATGCAGTTCGGAATACGGCTCCCCGCGGAAACATTGCGGCGCCTGTGGGTGATGCTGGCCTATACGCAAGGGGGGCTGCTCAATCTGGCACAGCTCGCGCGCAACATGGATTTGGATGTGAAAACGGTCAATCGATATCTCGACTTGCTCGGTAACCTGTTCCTGCTTCGCCGTCTGTCGCCCTGGCACGGGAATGTCGGCAAGCGGCTCACCAAGACTCCGAAGGTTTATCTCCGCGACAGCGGCTTGATGCACGCTCTGCTCGGAATAGAGGAGAAGGATATCCTGCTCTCTCATCCGGCCGTAGGTTCGAGCTGGGAAGGCTTCGTGGTAGAGAATCTGCTCACCTCGGCCCATGACAGGGCGGAGGGATTCTTTTATCGAACCGCCGGCGGAGCGGAAATCGATCTGCTCCTCCTGTGGCCCGATCAGCGCCTCTGGGCCATAGAAATAAAGCGTTCCCTCAGGCCCAGGCCGGAACGGGGTTTCTATGCGGCCTGTGTCGACCTGCAGCCCGCCAGGCGGTTCGTCGTGTATCCCGGGACCGAAAGCTTTCCTCTGGGCGAGGGCATCGAGGCCGTATCTTTGCGGACTCTGGCCGCCTATATTCTGGAACATTGAGCCAAGGCGGAGCGATGAACGAAGGTCCGGAGCGTCAGGGCAGGGTGAGCCCCGGCAGAGCCGCGATGGGCAGCGTCTCGATTCTGTCGTCGAGGCTGTAGGTTCTGCCGCCGGGGTAGACCACCCAGAGGTTTTCCACGCGGAGGTCGTGCAGGACGACGGTCATGGAGCGTGTGAGCCGCGGGGCCTCGTTGAGCTTCATCTCGAAGCCGTAGCGTCTGCCCTGGGCTTCCAGAAGAAGGTCCAGCTCGGCTCCCCCCTGGGTGGCGTAGAACCACGCTTCGGCGTCGGGGAATCTTTTCAGGATTTCCATGAGGCAGAAGCCTTCCCAGCTGGCTCCCGCTTTCGGGTGAGCCCAGAGGCTTTCCATCGTGGCGGCGCCGAGCAGTTGGTGCACCAGGCCGGAGTCCGTCAGGTAGATTTTCGGAGACTTGACCAGGCGTTTCCCCAGGTTCTCGTACCAGGGCTCGAGAACCCTGACCATGTAGGTGCCTTCGAGGATGTCGAGGTATCGACCGGCGCTCTTTTCCGATGTCCCCATCGATCGGGCCAGTTCGGCCTGGTTCCAGACCTGTCCATGATAGTGGGCCAGCATGGTCCAGAATCTGCGGAGGGTGGCGGAAGGTATCGAGATTCCCATCTGGGGTATGTCCCGCTCCAGGACGCTCCTGAGAAGATCCTTTCGCCAATCCCCCGAGGCCTCCTCGTCCGCAGCCAGAAATGAGCGAGGAAATCCTCCGCGAAGCCAGAGGTCCCGCCAGCGATCGCCGCCCACTTCGGACAAGGAAAAGCCGGCCATATCGATGTATGCGGTTCTGCCCGCCAGCGATTCCGGATTTGCAAGCTACATTGCTCTTCTGATATACCCCTGTTCCGCTTCGGAGGATGGATGAAATCGTCTCGCCTGTCTTTCGCGACCAAGGTGGTCGCCTTTTCCGCCCTGCCGGCCCTGCTCGCCCTCGGCGCGGCCTTGATCGCGGTCGGTGGCGCCGAGCCCCTGTCGGGGACGGCATGGATGGCGCTCATAGCCTGCGCCCTTCTCTCCGCCATCCTGTCCATCCTGTCGGGACTGCGTCTGGCGGCCACGGTCGGCCGGGATCTGCGGGCCCTCGCCGAAGGCATAGGGAGCTCGACCCGCGGCGAGGCCGACCTCGTCGAGCGGCTGCCCGCCCTCTCGCGGGGGGAGATCGGCTCGGTCGCGCGCGGATTCAATGTCTTCATCGCCAAGCTGCACGACATAGTGACGCGCATCAAAGAGATCGCCGAGCAGAACGCGGCGGGAAGCGGAGAGCTCGCCTCCGAGGCCGAGGAACTGTCCGCGACGATGACCCAGATGGGCGCGTCCATGGAATCGCTCAAGACCAACGGGGACCGGCTGCGGATCGACATGGAAGAATCCGAGGCCGGACTGTCGGCCATACGCGCGGCGGCCGACTCGGCCGCCGCCAGGATCAGGGACCAGTCCGCGGCCCTCGACGCCTCGGTGGAGGCCCTGGCCTCCATTTCCGCGGCGGCCGCTTCGGTCCAGAAGCAGCTCCTCGAGCGGCGGGGCGACGCCGAGTCCCTGGAGAAGGCCGCGGACGAGAGCGGCAAGGTCCTGGCCGCGGCCAACGCGGCGCTCAAGGGCATAGCCTCCTCCGTCGACGCCGTGCTCGGCATGGCCGCCGTGATCGGGGACGTCAGCGAGAGGACCAACCTGCTCGCCATGAACGCGGCCATCGAGGCGGCGCGGGCGGGCGAGCGGGGAAAGGGCTTCGCGGTGGTCGCGGGGGAGATCCGCAAGCTCGCCGAGTCGACCGCCAGCAATGTCCAGTCGATCCGCTCGTCCATCGCGGCGGCGGGAGGCCGCGCGGCCGAGGCCTCCTCGCTCGCCGAGCGCTCCGGCAGCTCCTTCGCCTCGCTGGCTGCAGGCATCCGCTCGGTGAACGCGGGCATGGGCCGCATGGGCGAGGCCATGGGCGAGTTCGGGTCCTCCGAGAGCCTCCTCGAGCGCAGGATAGGCGAGCTGCGGGGTGTCGCCGCGGACGTGGGGGGACGGGCCGCGGAGGTGGCCCAGAGGTCGGCCGAGGTCTCGGATCGCGTGACGCGCGCCTCGGGGCTCTCGCGTGTCAACGCCGACGCCATCGCCGAGATGGCCTCGGGGGCCCGTCAGGCCGGCGCGGCCATAGCCGGCCTTTCCCGGCTCGGCACCGAGAACTCGAGCGCCGCCGCAGACCTCAGATCTTCGGTCGGGCGGTTCCGGACGATCGACGCGGGTTCGCTCAAGGCCAGCGACGGCAAGGCTCTCATCGAATGGACGCGCCGCACGAAGTCGGTGCCGCCCGCTCCCTCGAACCAGTCTTCCTATCCCGAGAGCGACGAGCGGCACTGGTATTCCTACGAGTACGCGGGCTGGGACGCGGCCAAGCTGCCCCAGCCGGAATCGAGCTGCGACGGGGCGGCGGGGAAGAGGGTCGCCTGCGTCCTCATGGGCGACCACCCCTACATGACCGCCTATCGCCGCGGGATGGAGAAGGTCGCCAGGATCTTCGGCGTCGGCCTCTCCTTCTCCTCTTCGGGCTTCGATCCCGAGCAGGAGCTGAGCCGGGTCCGGGAGGCCGTATCCTCCCGCCCCGACCTGATAGTCATCCTCGCCGCGAGCGCCACGGGCGGCCCGCGCTCCGTTTCGGTCGCGTATCGCGCGGGAATTCCCGTGATCTACTCCAACTCCATACCCGACTCCGAGTGCTTCCGCTATTGCCTGGCGTGGACCGGGCCCGACGACTGGGCCCAGACGCGCTCTCTCGCCCGGCGCTTCGCGGAGCGCACGGGGGGCGAGGGCGGCTACGCGATCGTGCAGCATGTGCCGGGTTCGAGTCCCTTCTATTCGCGGACCTTCGGCTTCGTGACGGAGCTGGCCAAGATCGCCCCGCGGATGTCCTGTCTCGAGAAGGCCCATACCCGCTTCGACCGCAAGATGACCGCCGAGGTCGTGGGGGAATGGCTCGCCCGCCGGGGCGACTCCCTCAAGGGTATCTATTCGGCCGACGACGGGCAGGCTCTGCTCGGCATAGCCGACGTCCTCGAACGGGCGGGGCGGAGCGACCTGATAATATCGGCGGCGGGAGCCTGCTCCATCGGCCTGGATCTCGTGGGCAAGGGGACGGTGGACTCGATCACCTACCAGTCGCCCGAGGGCGACGGGGCCCTGGCGCTCAAGGCCGCCGTGGACTGGTTCAGCGGGCTCGAGCTCGACCCCCTCATCTACCTGCCCTACGAGATCGTGAGGGGCGACAATCTGCGCAACTACCTGCCCGCCCAGTGGTAGGTCGGGGTTGTCAGGGAAGGCATCCGGAGGTGGGGTAATCTCGCGTCGAACGCATCGTATGGCATTGTATGGCGGGTCCTGGCTGAGGAAAACACAGGGCACTCGCTGACGCTCGGCCCTCTGTTTTCCTCAGCCACCCCCCGCTCCACTACGCCGGTCGAAGGTGCGGCGGGGATGGATCCCGAAGGCAAGCCTTCGCGGGCAGCCGCTATCTTTCTAGAAGCCCTTCACCTTTTTGCCGCAGAGCATGTTCTGGTAGCAGCGGACGCAGCCCGGGAATATGCCGTCGGGGCGCTCCTTCAGGGTTTCGCGGAAGCGGCGCGCCCGTTCGCCGTTGTATATCTCGAAGAAGCCCTGCTCCCTGATGTTGCCGAGCTTGTAGTCGGGATAATCGGCGCAGAAATGGACGCCGCCGTCGTAGTCGATGTTGGCCTGGCTCCAGGGCACGGCGCAGTGGGTGCGGACGGGGAGCTCGAGCTCGCCGTAGTAGGCGTCGATCTTCTCGGGGTTGAGGGCCGGGACGGTGATGTTGGGGTGGTTCGTGTCCATGGAATGGATGCGGCTCAGGATCCCGTGGAGCTCCCGCCCGTCTATGCCGTCGTTGTAGCCGGTGTCGAAGGCCTCGAGGCAGCGTATCTCCGTGCCCAGTTTTTCGCGCATGAACTCGCGATGCCGTTCGACGATGCCCGCGTTCGTGTAGGTCCCCAGGTTGAAGATGTGCCAAGAGAGGTCGAAGCCCTGGGCCGCCTCGGCCAGGCGGTAGAGGTCCCGGTAATTGAGGTTGTTGACGGTGGTTACGATGGCCGTGTGGGGAAGGTGCGAACCCTGCCTTTTCTTTTCGAGGTTGATGGCCTCGAAGCCCTCTACGACGCGGCGGTAGGAGCCCTCGCCGCGGATGCGGTCGTTGGTCTCCTCGAAACCGTCGAGCGACACGAAGAGGGCGTGCCACCTCCGGCGGACTATCTCCTCGGCCCTGCTCTTGAGGTAGGTTCCGTTGGTGTTGACGCTCACGGCCAGGCCCGCGTCCTTCATGTAATCGACGAGGGGGAAGAGGTCGGGGTAGAGGAAGGGCTCGCCTCCCCAGAGGTAGATGGTCGGGTGCTTGTGCCTGATCTCGTCCACCAGGCGCTTGTAGATATCGAGGCTGACGATCTTCTTGGACTCTTCGGCGGCGAAGGCGCCCTTGAGCACGCCCTTCTTGCCCCGCTGGCCGCACATGACGCAGCGCAGGTTGCACAGGGGCGTCAGGCGAAAGTAGAGGAGACTGAGCTCGCGGCTCCTGCCACCGTAGAGGCGGTGGTCCACCTGCATGGATTTCTTCTGGGCGACGAAGGATCTGGCCATCTTGGCCGCGAGCATGGGATCCTGCTTCAAGAGCCTCGTCACCAGGGCGAAATTGGTCTTCATCCGCATGTCCTTCGCGTCGTCGAATTAACCGAGTTTTGATACTTGCCGAGTATACCAGCGATTCGCGCTTTTCAAAACGCCTTTTTTCGGAGATTCTTCCGTCATGAATCCGCGTTTCTACTTCTTTCTCCGAGCCCAGGGTGCGCCCGAAGAGGCGGGCTACCAGCACTGCCTCGTGGCGCTGGCCGAGGGCCTGCGCAGCCTGGGCCTCCCCTTCGGCGCCAATCGGGATTACTGGAAGGAAGAGGGCGGCTGGCTTTTCCGCGGCGATACCGCTCTGCGGCCGGAGGACTGCGATGTCCTCGTGACGAGCGACGAGTATTCGCTCTCGGGCGGCGTCGTTCCCGCCGGCCTCCTGGGCGGAGGGAGGCGCAGCGTCTTCGTGGACGCCTCGGACGGCTGGAGGACGAAGGCCGAGGCCCCCGAATATCGGCGCTTCGATCTCGTGCTGCGCACTCACTGCAACCGGCACTATCGCTATCCCGGCAACGTGAGGCCCTGGGCCTTCGGTCTCACGGAGCGCATCGTCGCGGCCTGCGGCGGAGACGGGGGGAATGCGCCGGGCTTCTCCGAGCGCGCGCCCAAGGCCCTCGTCAATTTCCGCGTGGGCCATCCCGTGCGGCGGGCGGCCGAGGCTTTCGTGCTGCCGGCCCTCGCGGAGCGCCTCGAGATCGATCGGAGCCTGGACGAGCCGCCCGGGGAGGGCCGCGACCGCGAGCTCTGGGAAGTCACGGGCCGCCGTCACTATCCCTCGTTCTACGCCCGATTGGGGGCGAGCAGGGCCTGCGCCGCCTTCGGCGGCTACTTCGCGCCCGGGATATTCCGCAGCACGGAGGCGCCGGCGGAGCGCGCCCTCCATGCCGCCTTCTGGAGGCTCGGGCGGAGAACGAGGACGGTCATGCAGTTCGACAGCTGGCGCTTCTGGGAATCGCTCTGCTCGGGCTGCCTCACCCTCCACGTCGATCTGGAGGCCTACGGCTGCGCCCTTCCCGTCGATCCCCGCTCCGGCGTCCACTACCTGGGCTTCGACTTCGACCGCGCCGACGGCCCCTCCCTGCTGCGCGAAGCTTCCGACGGGGAACTCGGCCGCATCGCGGCGGCCGGGCGCTCCTGGGCCCTCGAACACTACTCTCCCAAGGCCGCGGCTCTGCGCCTCCTCGACCTGCTGGGTCTCGGGCAATAAAAAAGAAAGAAACTTCGGAGAACCCCTGTTGTTTTTTATGTATACATTCCTAGATGGAAGTAATCGAGGAGTGGCCGTGTACCGCAAATTGGCTTTAGTCGTCGCCTTCATTTCCGTGGGTATTCTGCTCTTCGCCCAGGACACGGGGACGGGGGGCGGCCTGAGTCCCGCCGCGCAGGAGCTCGTCGCGATGGCCCGCGCCGGGGTGAGCGAGTCCGTGCTCTTGACCTACGTGCGCACGAGCTCCACCCCATTCGGCATATCCGCCAGGGATGTCATGACGCTCAAGGACGACGGCGTGCCTCAGAGCGTGATCACCGAGGCCCTGCAGCGCGACGCCCAGCTGCGGAGCTCCGTCTTCTCCGGAGGAGGGGCCGTCACCGAAAGCCAGCTCTTCCGCATGCGTTTCGGCTACATTTTCTACGGCGGCAAGCTCTATTCCCTCGTCGGCGGATTGAGTCCGGACCTGCGGAGCGTGCTGGCGACAGATCCGGCGACATCAGGCTTTATCCGATCGTATTCCCATCAGAGGACCGCGTCCGGCATTCTTTCCTGGGGCGGGCTGGCTTTCGTGCTGGGCGGCAGCATATACGGCATAGTGGCGGCCTCCCAGGAGTCGACGAATACCGACCTCAACGCGGGCATAACCATGGGCGTCGTGGGCACGGGCGTGCTGTCCCTGATAATCGGCGCCTTTACGCATGTCGGGGCCTATCAGAGTCTGTACGACGGCTTGGCCCAGTACAATGAGGACCTGATCGCTCAGGGCCAGAGGAGATGAGTCGATGAAAAACCTGGCTCGTCTGTTTATGGCGATTCTGCTGGCTCTTCCGCTCTGCGCCGCGGCGGCGCAGCAGGCGGAGGCTCCGGCTTCTTCGACCTCGCCGGCGACGGCCGATGTCCTGCGGATGGCGGCGGCGGGGGTCGGCGACGATGTTCTGCTCGCCTTCGTGCAGGGTTCGAAGACCGCCTTCCATCTTTCGGCCGACGACATCATCACTCTCTCCCAGGACAAGGTGAGCTCGGCGGTCATTCAGGCCATGCTGAACCACGACACCTCCACGGCTCCCACGACCGTGACGGCTCCCGCGACTACGGCAGCTCCGGCCGCGGCTCCCTCGACGAGCCTGAGTGCCGATCCCGGGGCCATGCCGGCGCCCCTGGTCGAGGAAATGCCCGTGAGCCCCGGCCCGGGATACGAGTGGACGCCCGGGTACTGGTATTGGAATGACGGCTGGGTCTGGGCCTACGGAAACTGGCGACCCTACGGGTACTACTGGGGCTGGCATCCCTGGTATCACGGCTGGCGCCGTCATTGGTGAGAATTGAAACTTCGACTTGCAATTTACGCATGCAGTTTATAGAATAGTTCGATGATTCCCCGAGCCCTGACGCCGCGGATCGCCGAGCTCGCGCGGCAGTTCCCGGTGCTCGCGCTATACGGTCCCCGCCAGTCGGGAAAGACTACCCTGGGTCGCTCGCTGTTCCCGGAGAAGCCCTATTTCAATCTGGAACGACCCGATGTCAGGGCACGAGTCATCGACGATCCCGAGGCTTTTTTGCGTTCCTGCCGCGATACGGGAGCCCTCATAGACGAGGCTCAGCGTTTTCCGGAATTGGCCTCCTGGCTCCAGGCCTTCGTCGACGAGCACCCCGGCCCCGGGCAATTTCTTCTGACGGGAAGCAATCAGAGCCTCTTGAGGGCCCAGGTTTCGCAGTCTTTGGCCGGCCGGGCCGCTCTGATCCGGCTCTTCCCCTTCACACTCTCCGAACTGCGCTCCGGCGGATGGGCCGAAGGGCCCACGGATGGCCTTCTCTTCAAGGGTTTCTATCCGCCTCTGTACGACAGGCCCTTTCAGCCTACCGACTGGTTTTCGCAATACGTGCAGACCTACCTCGAACGCGATCTCGTGCAGCTGGCCCAGCTCAAGGATTGGTCGGCGTTTCACCGATTTTTGCTGCTCTGTGCCGGCAGGACCGGCCAGATCCTGAATCTCTCGGACCTGGCGCGCGATGCCGATGTGTCCCACACGACGGCGAAGCACTGGCTGTCGCTGCTGGAGGCGAGCTTTCTCGTCCATCTCGTGCCCCCGTGGCATGAGAATTACCAGAAGCGTCTGATCAAGAGCCCCAAGATATATTTCTACGATGTCGGCCTGGCCGGCTGGCTGGCGGGCATCCGCGAGCAGGGCCAATGGGCCAGCCATCCCCTCCGGGGCGCATTCTTCGAGACCATGGTCGTCTCCGATCTGATAAAGTCATCCCAGGCCGCGGCCCCCGATACCGAATGGTACTTCTGGTCCTCTCCCTCCGGTTTGGAGGTGGACCTCGTGGAGCGCCGCGGAACCGAGATCAGAGCCCACGAGATCAAATCGGGCGCGACTTTCCGACCCGAGCAGCTCAAGAATCTGCTGTCCTGGTCCGCGCTCTCCGGGGTGCCGCCCGAAAATCTGATCCTGCATTACGACGGGGACGAGGAGTTCGTCCATAAGGGAGTCAGAGTGAGGCCCTGGAGGCTGGGCTGACCGCCGATACCTTGAGCTCGTGCACATTCTCGAAATCATAGCCACGGAGAACCTCGATGCAGCGCACATTTTCGAACATCCTCGTGACCGGCGGGGCCGGATTCATCGGCGTGAACTTCATCCGCTATCTCGTCGGGAAGACGGACTTCGGGGGCAGGATAGTCAACTTCGACGCCCTCACCTACGCGGGCAACCCCGCCAGCCTGGCCGACCTGGAGAGGGGTCCGGCCGCGGGGCGCTACGCCTTCGTGCGGGGCGACATATGCGACCGGGCGGCCGTGGACAAGGTCTTCGCCGACTACGCGATCGACGCGGTCGTGCACTTCGCGGCCGAGAGCCACGTGGACCGCTCCATCCTCGGCCCCGAAGCCTTCATCCGCACGAATGTCATGGGGACCTTCACCCTCCTCGAGGCGGCGCGCGAGGCGTGGAAGGGCAGGGACGAGGTTCTCTTCCACCACATCTCCACCGACGAGGTCTTCGGCTCCCTGGGCGAGACGGGCTACTTCACCGAAGCCACTCCCTACGATCCGCGCTCGCCCTATTCGGCGAGCAAGGCGGGCAGCGACCACCTGGTGCGGGCCTATCACCACACCTACGGCCTTCCTGTCACCCTCTCCAACTGCTCGAACAACTACGGTCCCTATCAGTTCCCCGAGAAGCTCATCCCCCTCATGATTCTCAACATGCTCGAGGGCAAGAGCCTGCCGGTCTACGGCGACGGCCGGAACGTGCGCGACTGGCTCTACGTGTCGGACCACGCCGCGGCGATCTGGGCCATCATGACCGCTGCGCCCGCCGGCGCCTCGTACAACGTGGGCGGCGAGAACGAGTGGGAGAACATCGAGCTGCTGGGGCGGCTCATCGAACTGGTCGCGGAAAGGACGGGCAGGACGGCCGCCTCCATCCGCTCCACGATAACGTACGTGAAGGACCGGCCCGGCCACGACCGGCGCTACGCGATCGACTGCTCGCGCCTGAAGCGGGAGCTCGGCTGGGGGCGGACGCTGGACTTCGAGGGAGGGCTCGGGCGCACGGTGGACTGGTACCTCGCCAACATGGCCTGGGTGGACGGAATCAGGTCGGGGGAGTACAAGAAATGGATCGAGGCGAACTACGAGCGCCGGGCGTGAACAGGAGCGGGCGATGCATGCCGGGCCGGGAATGAACGTGCCGCGCCTGCCCGAAGAGCGCGTTCTGCGCCGCCCGCCCGAGAATCTCGATCCGGCCGACGAGGCTCTTTTCGCCCACGAGTACGAGCGGGACCTGGACGCGGTCGAGGCGCACCGGCTCTCCGATGTCCGGGTGCTGCCCAACGGCTTTCTCGCGCGGAAGCTGCGGCCGCTGCCCGAGTCCTTCGTCCTCGCTCCCGCCGGGCTGCGCCGCGCCAAGGTCGCGGTCCGGGCCCTGCAGTACGGCGCCTTCGCGGCGCGGGGACCCGCCGAGGAGTGCGCCCTCTTCGCCACGGACGAGTTCTCCAACGGCTTTTTCCACTGGATCGGCGACGTGCTTCCGCGGCTGGAGGCTCTGGCGACCACAGCGCCGGCCGAGCTGGCCGAGCGCCGTCTGGTCGTGCCCGCGATGGCCGACTTTCCCTACGTCGCGCCGAGCCTGGCGCCCTACGGCATCGAGTCTCCGCGGTTCCTGGGGCGGAACGAGAGCGCGCGCTGCGCCGAGCTCCTCGTCCTGCCTCCCGTCGCGCCGACCGGCAACTACCGCCCCGCCCTGATGCGGAGCCTGCGCGAGCGCTTCAGGGCCCACTTCGGGGCCGGGAAACCCGCGCGGAGACTCTTCATAAGCCGGGCCGAGGCCCCCTGGCGGCGCGTAACCAACGAGACCGAACTGGCTCCCGCGCTCGAGCGACTGGGCTTCGAGCGGGTGGTCCTGGAGCGCCTGAGCTTCGAGGAGGAGCTGCGGCTCGTCGCCTCGGCCTCGATCGTCGTGGGCAACCACGGGGCCGGCCTCACGCACATGGCCTGGATGTCGCCCGGGACGCGCGCGCTCGAGCTGCGCAGGCGCGGAGACGGGGCGAACAACTGCTACTACTCGCTGGCCTCGGCCCTGGACATAGAGTACTTCTACCTGCAGTGCGACGCGGCCGATCCGCGCGCCGACACCCACGTCGCCGACCTCGTCGTCGATCCGCCCGCCTTCGAACGCGCTCTCGCCGCCGCCTGCGGGACGTCGTGACGGACTCTAGGCTAGGAGTCGCGACAGATTTTCGCGCGAGAGAAGTGCGGCGTCGCCGCGGTGTTCCAGAAAGGGTTCGACATCCTCGCGCAGCCTGGTAGTGTCGAGCTCGGATATGCGCTTCGCCACGCTGCGTTTCCAGTCGCCGTCGAGCCTTCGCCCCGTCTGGAGCAGGGCGGACTCGAGGAGTTTTTCATTCGGCTCCACCGGCGGGCGCCGCGTATCGATCTCGAACCCCGCGTACAGTAGGTCCCGTTTGAGCTTCTCCATCCAGCCGGAAGGTTCGTAGTCGCGGGGGCGAAGGCGAGGGCTTCCTCATTCATATCTTCACTGTCCCCTCGGCGGAGCGAGCCGCGAACTCGACCCAGGCGGCGGCGGCCCGCGCCAGGCGCGGTGAGCCGAAAGAGGCGGCGGTCCGCAGCAATGCGCCGGTGTCGACGGCCGAGGGGTCGAATCGCATCGAGTCCATGCGTTCGACGGTCCACTCCCCCGCGTCCAGATACCACAGGTCGCAGAGCGCCTTTTCGGGAATGACGCCGTACCAGGACAGTGCCTATAGGCCGGAGAGATAGGAGGGGGAGTAGAGCGCTCCGGCGAGGAGGGGACCGTTCAGCGCCGCTTTACGGTAGGCATCCGCGAAGGCGTACAAGCCCCGCCTGAGCTCGAGGAGTTTTCCCGACTTCCGGAAGCGGTAAAGGGCGGTGCGGACCGCCTCTTCTCTTTCGCCGAAAAGCAGTGCGATGGAGGCGAAATCGAAAAAGGGGCGGGCGCCGAAGCGGGCGAGCAGGTCATTGAAGGTCATCGATTACGATAATATGCATAGTATATTATTGCAAAAGAAAATTTGGAAACGCCATCGGCAGAGTGCCGACAAACTCGAAGCTTGTCGGCAGCCTGTCAGTGCCGTCCATGAGGAGCCATCGATGTACGACAATCTTCCCCGATCCCTGAGCACGCGCGCCCTCGTCACCGGAGGGGCGGGCTTCCTGGGCAGCCATCTCTGCGAGCGCCTCGTGAAGGAGGGGCAGGACGTCATCTGCCTGGACAATTTCTTCACGGGCCAGAAGCGCAACATCGCGCATCTCGTGGGAAACGCCTACTTCGAGGTGGTGCGGCACGACGTCACCTTTCCCTACTACGCCGAGGTGGACCGCATCTTCAACCTCGCCTGCCCCGCGAGCCCTCCTCACTACCAGTTCGACCCGGTGCAGACCACGAAGACTTCGGTGCACGGCGCGATCAACATGCTGGGGCTGGCCAAACGCGTGCGCGCCCGCATTCTCCAGGCCTCGACGAGCGAGGTCTACGGCGATCCCGAGGTGCATCCCCAGACCGAGGACTACTGGGGAAGAGTGAACCCCATCGGCATCCGCTCCTGCTACGACGAGGGCAAGAGATGCGCCGAGACCCTCTTCTTCGACTACTGGCGCCAGAACAGGCTGGACATCAAGGTGGTGCGCATCTTCAACACCTACGGGCCGCGCATGCACCCCTACGACGGGCGGGTGGTGAGCAACTTCATAGTCCAGGCGCTCAAGGGCGAGGATCTCACGATCTACGGCGACGGGTCCCAGACCCGCTCCTTCTGCTACGTGGACGACCTCATAGAGGCCCTCGTGCGCATGATGGACAGTCCCGAGGGCTTCACGGGGCCGGTGAACATCGGCAACCCGGGCGAGTTCACCATGCTCGAGCTCGCCGAGCTCGTGATCAAACTCACGGGCGCCCGCTCCAAGATCGTGCACCGCCCCCTACCCCAGGACGATCCCCGGCAGAGGCGGCCCGACATCGGTCTCGCCAAGGAGAAGCTCGGCTGGGAGCCTAAGGTTCCCCTCGAGGAAGGGCTCCGGCGCACCATCGCGTACTTCAAAGAGCTGCTCGGGCTTTGACGATCGCCGATTGGTGTATTACTACACATGGAGTGAAGAGATGGGCGGGGCCGTAAAGGCGAAGGAATGGGAACCGTGACACCGGCACCGATAGTGCTTTTCGCATACCGGAGGCCCGAGCATACGAGGCGCGCCCTGGAGGCTCTGGCCGCCAATCCCGAGGCGGCGGCGAGCGAGCTGGTCGCCTACGCCGACGGGGCCCGGAACGAGGCGGCCGCGCCGGCCGTGGAGGCCACGCGGGAAGCGCTCCGCGCGGCTCGGGGCTTCGCCTCGGTGCGCGTCGTGGAGCGCGAGCGGAACTGGGGTCTCGCGGCCAACGTGTCCTCCGGCCTGACCGAGGTCCTCGGCGAGCGGGGACGGGCAATCGTGATCGAGGACGATCTCCTGGTCTCGCCCGCCTTCCTCGCCTACATGAACGCTGCCCTGGAGCTCTACGCCGACGAGGAGCGGGCGGCTTCCATCCACGGCTACGTCTATCCCACGGGGCGGCCTCTGCCGGAGACCTTCTTCCTGCGCGGGGCGGACTGCTGGGGCTGGGCCACCTGGGAACGGGCCTGGAGGCGCTACGATGCCGACGCCGGACGCCTGGCCCGGAGGCTCCGTTCCTGCCCCTGGAAACGGGAGTTCGACTTCGAGGGGGCCTATCCCTATCGCCGCATGCTCCGGGAATCGGCGACGGGGAGGGTCGACTCCTGGGCCGTGCGATGGTATGCTTCGGCCTTCGTGGAGGGAATGTACACCCTCTATCCCGGCCGCTCCCTGGTCGCCAACATCGGCAACGACGGCACGGGCACCCACGGCGAAGCTACGGGGCGCTACGATGTGACCGTCGCGCGAGAGGCTCCGAGGCTCGAGAGGCTGAGCCCGGCGACCGATCCGGCGGGCTTCCGGGCTTTCAAGGAATACTTTCTCGGCCTCCGTCCCTCCCTCGGAGCGCGCATCGCGCGAAGGTTGCGCGACATCACGGGACATCGAAAGGATCCACGCAATGCCATCCCTCGTCGATCTTAAGACCGTGCGCCAGAGCCGGGGCAGCCTGACCGTCATAGAAAAGGTCCTGCCCTTCGCGGTGAAACGGATCTTCTATATCTACGATGTTCCCCCGGGGACGAACCGCGGCGGGCACAGCCACAAGAAAACGCGGATGGCGCTGATCGCACTCAATGGGCGCTGTCGCATTTCGGGGGCCCGGGGCGCCTGGGAATACAGACTCGATGATCCCTCCTCCTGTCTGATCCTCGACCCGCCGGACTGGCACGATATGTTCTTCGAGGTCCCCGGCACGATCCTGCTCTGTCTGGCCTCGGAAGAGTTCGACGCGGACGACTACGTCGACGAACCTCCCGCGAAGGATTCGAAGCTATGATTCACATGAACGAATTTCGGGCCGAGCCCGAGGAACTCCTGGCCGCCGAGGCGCGCGCCGCCGAGCGGGTGATCCGCTCGGGCTGGTACGTGCTGGGCCGGGAGGTGGCCGAGTTCGAGAAGGAATTCGCCGCCTGGGCGGGCCTGGACCGCGCGGTGGGCGTGGGCAACGGCATGGACGCGATAGAGATAGGCCTGCGCGCCGCGGGCCTGGGGCCCGGCGACGAGGTGGTGACCACGCCGATGACGGCCTACGCCACCGTCCTCGCGGTGATCCGCTCCGGCGCCACGCCGGTGCTCGCCGACATCGATCCGGATACGGGCCTGCTCGACATGGCGAGCGCGGCGCGCTGCGTGGGGCCGCGGACCCGGGCGGTCCTGCTCGTGCACCTCTACGGCCGCATGCACGACATGGGCGCTTGGGCCGAGTTCTGCTCCGCCCGCGGCATCGCCCTCCTCGAGGACTGCGCCCAGGCCCACGGCGCCCGCTGGAAGGGCGCTTCCGCGGGCTCCTTCGGGCTCTTCGGCGCCTACAGCTTCTATCCCACCAAGAACCTCGGGGCCCTGGGCGACGGCGGGGCAGTGGTGTCGTCGAGCGCCGAGATCGAGGCGAAGGCCAGGGTGCTCCGGAACTACGGTCAGAGCGTGCGCTATCACCACGAAGAGCTGGGGCTCAATTCGCGCCTCGACGAGATGCAGGCCGCGATCATGCGCGAGCGGCTGGTCTGGCTGGACCGCTTCATCCTCCGGCGCCGCGCGATAGCGGCGGACTACGACTCGCGGATCTCCAATCCCCTGCTGCGGCCCCTCCTTCCCCCCTCCGATCCCGAGAGCCACGTGCACCATCTCTACGTGCTGCGCTGCGAAGAGCGCGACCGGCTCGCCGTCTTCCTGAAGGAGCGCGGCATCGAGGCCCTCATCCATTATCCGGTCTGCGTGCACGCTCAGACCCCCACCAGGGACATAGCCCGCGATCCGGAAGGACTGAGGGCGGCCGAGCGGCACGCGGATACCTGTCTTTCCATCCCCTGCCACCCGCAGATGTCGGACGAGGACGTCCGGGAAGTGACGAGAGCCCTCAATGCCTTCGCCTGAACGTTTCGTCACCCTCTTCGATTACAATTTCCTCCCCCAGGGACTGGCCCTCGCCGAGTCGCTCGCCGCCGTGTGCCCCGATGCCGAGCTCTGGGTGCTCTGCATGGACGAGGCCCTCGAGCGCGCCCTGGCCCGCCTGGCGCCGCCGGGGCTGCGCCCCATTCCGCTGCGCGAGGTGGAGGACTCCCGCCTCCTCGCGGCCAAGGCCGACCGCAGCGCGCGAGAGTACTGCTGGACCGCGACCGCCTTCACCTTCGACGCGGTGTTCGAGCGCTGCCCCGACGCGCGGCGCGTGACCTACCTGGACGCGGATTTGTTTTTCTTCGACTCTCCGCGGCCCATCTTCGGAGAGTTCGAGCGCTCGGGGGCGGCCGTGCTCGTGACCGAGCACGGCTACGATCCCGTCTACGACCTGAGCGGGATCGTGGGGCGCTTCTGCGTGCAGTTCCTGACCATGGACCGCTCGGCGCGCGCGGCCGCGGCGCGGCGCTGGTGGCAGGATCGGGTGCTCGAATGGTGCTACGACCGCCGCGAGCCGGGCCGTTTCGGCGACCAGAAATACCTGGATTCCTGGCCTGAGCTTTTCGGCGACGCCGTCCACGTCCTGTCGCGCCGCGAGCTCGCCCTGGCGCCCTGGAACGCGAGGATGGAGAGCGCGCGGGCGGGAGGGGATCCGCGCCCCGTCTTCTACCACTTCCACTCTTTCCGCATCGTCGCGCCGCGCCGCGCCCGCACCGTGGAGGGAGGCTACGCCATCCCCCGGCCAGTGTGGCGGTTGTACCGCGAGTACCTCGAAGCCCTGGGCCGCGCCGCGTCGGCCATAGAGGCCGGGGGCGCGGCGCTTCCCTGCCTGCCGCTTCGAAAAAGGCGATTCTCGGCCCTGCGACACGTCGCGAAACTGATTCTGGGCCGGGCCGACGGCTATGCCGCCATAAGGAGACCGAGGTGATCGAAAAGGGCATCATCCTGGCGGGAGGACGGAGCACCCGGCTCTATCCCGCGACGCGCACCCTCTGCAAACAGCTCATGCCGGTCTACGACAAGCCCATGATCTACTATCCGCTGACGACCCTCATGCTCGCGGGGGTGAGGGACATTCTCGTCATCACGAATCCGGACGAGCGTGCGCTCTTCGAACGGCTCTTCGGCGACGGATCGCGCTGGGGCATGTCGATACGTTATGCGGTGCAGGACAGGCCCCGGGGACTCGCCGACGCGTTCATCGTGGGGCGGGAGTTCGGGGCGGGCCGGAGCGTGGCCATGATCCTGGGCGACAACATCTTCTACGGCGAGGGGCTCGCCGCCCTGCTGCGCTCGAGCGCCGCCCTGGAGAAGGGAGCCCGGGTGTTCGCCTACTACGTCGTGGACCCCCAGCGCTACGGGGTCGTGGAGTTCGACCGCGGCGGCAAGGCTCTGTCCATCGAGGAGAAGCCGGCCGAGCCGCGCTCTTCCTACGCGGTCACCGGACTGTACTTCTACGACGAGCGGGTCTACGAGCTGGCGAAGAGCGTGAAGCCCTCGAGCCGGGGCGAGATCGAGATAACCTCGATCAACCAGGCCTACCTCGACCGCGGGGAGCTCGAGGTCGAGATTCTGGGCCGGGGCGTCGCCTGGCTCGACACCGGCACCCACGAGTCTTTGCTCGACGCGAGCACCTTCGTCGCGAGCATCGAGAAGCGGCAGGGGCTCAAGATCGCCTGCCCCGAGGAAATCGCCTACCGCCAGGGCTTCATCGACGCGGCGCGGCTCGAGGAGCTCGCGGCCGAGCTTTCGAAGACGGACTACGGCGTCTACCTGACGCGGCTGCTCGCGCAGGAGACGGCCTACGTCAGCCGCTCCGGACAGTGAGGGGCGCGGCATCGTCGTGCCGGGACCGGCGGAGGTCGATAATGGAAGACTTCTTGGAAAGACTGCGGGCGTATTTTTCCGGTAAGGCGGACATGGACCTCGTCGTCCTTTTCGGTTCGCGGGCCCGCGGAACGGCTTCTCCGGCGAGCGACATGGATCTCGGCGTTCTCTATCGCGACGAGCCGGATATTCTCGAAATTGGCGTCGTGATCGAAGAGCTCGAGGCTTTGTTCGGTGGGAAGGTGGATCTCGTGGATCTCCGGGGGCTTGAAGCATCCGATCCCCGGCTGGCGTATGAAATAGCCTCCGATGGCATTGTCGTGACTGCCGCGGACGATGCGAGCTTCCCTGCGTTCAAGACCCGGGCGTTTCTGGCCTATTTCGACATACGGCCCTTCCTCGAAAAGGCGCGGGCCGAGCTCGATGCGCGCATCGATGCGGACGATTTCGGGAGGCCGATCCATGCTTGAGCGCCTGGCGCAGCTGGAACTGAACATCGCTACTTTGGACGAATTCCGAAAAGAGCATACGGCCGAAGAAGTTTCCGGCAAGATGACACTGCAATGGACTCTACGGTACGGCTTAGTCGAGTCCATACAGATCGTAATCGATACGGCCTGCCATGTTTGTTCCGCCAATAATCTCGGAACGCCCAAGAATTACGGCGATTGCATCAGGTTTCTCGTCCAATTCGGCTATATCGAACAGTCCCTTGCGCGACCGATCCTGGCTATGATCGGTTTGCGGAATTTGCTCATCCATGAATATACGAGCATCGACGGCAAGAGACTGTACGCGTTCCTCGGGGAGTTGGATGTCTTTCGCTCGTACGCCGCGGCGATCAAGAAGGAACTGAAATAGGAAGCTCTTTCGAAATGCGGATGCATTCCAAGAGCGGTTTATAGGGGCAGAATTGAAGAACACACCGAATGAAGCGCCTGACGCCATAGCCCTCTCGGTCGTCACGGTCGTGCGCAACGACGCGGCGGGCCTGGAGCGCACCATGGCCTCGGTGGCGGAGCAGACCAGGCCGGGCATAGAGTACATAGTCGTCGACGGGGCCTCGACCGACGGCACGCTCGAGGCGATACGCCGCCGAGCGGACCTCGTCGATGCCTGGATCAGCGAGCCCGACGGGGGAATCTACGCGGCCATGAACAAGGGCGCGGCCATGGCCTCCGGCGACTACGTGCTCTTCATGAACGCCGGCGACCGCTTCTACGCGGCCGAGACGGTGGAGAAGATCTTCGAACCCCGGCCGCGGACGGAGCTCCTCTGGGGCGACTGCGTCATAGAGAAGTCGGGCGGCGGCGAGGAGTACGATTGCGCGCGGGACGTGCTCCGTCACCTGCACCGGCAGATGACGGTCAGCCACCAGAGTCTCTTCACCCGCCGCTCCGCCCTCCTCGCGCGGCCCTACGACGAGTCCCTGCGCATCGCGGCGGACTACGACTTTCTCTGCGAGCGCCTGCTCGCCGGGGCCTCGTGGGAGTATCGCGCCCTGCCCGTGAGCCGGACCGACGACCGCGGCGTGTCGGCCCGCGCCTTCGAGACGAGCATCGGGGAGAAGCGGCGCATATCCCTGGCCCGCTTTCCCCGGAAGCGCGCCTCGATACTCGCGTACTACGCGGTCCTCGGGCTCTACATGCGCGCCAAGCTGGCCCTGGGAGGCATCCGTGGGCGCTGAGTACCTTCTGCGGCTCGACGACGCCTGTCCGACGATGGACGCGGCCCGCTGGGGGGCCGTCGAGGCCCTGCTCCGCGCCCGGGGCGTGTCGCCCATCGTCGCCATCGTGCCCGCCAACGCCGACCCGGACCTGGTGAGGGGCCCGGCCGACGGGCGCTTCTGGGAGCGGGTCCGTTCCTGGGCCGCCGCGGGATGGACGATCGCGCTCCACGGCTGGTCCCACGCGCTCCGGCCCTCGTCCAGGGGGCTCGTGCCGGTCAACGCCTACAGCGAGTTCGTGGGCCTCGGCGAGGAGGAGCAGCGCCGCCGCATCGCTGAGGGGGTGGCCCTCCTCGCGGCCCAGGGGATCGAGCCCCAGGTCTGGGTGGCGCCGGCCCACGGCTTCGACGCCGCCACGCTCCGCGCCCTGCGGGCCGAGAGCGGCATACGCATACTGAGCGACGGCTTCGCGCGGCGCGCCGTCGTCCGGGAGGGCTTCGTGTGGCTGCCTCAGCAGCTCTGGCGGCCCAGGAGCATGGGCGGGGGGCTCTGGACCATCTGCCTCCATCCCAATACTCTGCTCGGGCCCGCGCTGGAGAAACTCGCGCGCTTCATCGACGGCAACCGGAAGGCCTTCGTGCCCCCCCTGGAGGCGGCGCGAGCTTCGGCGAGCTACGGTCCGGCCGACGCGATCCACTCGCGGGTCTTCGCCCTGGCGCTGGCTCTGCGGCGGGCGGCGGGTTCGGCGGCGCGCGCGGCGAAGGGAAGACAGGGATGAGCGATCGCAGCTTCGATATCTTCGTGCCGGGGCGGATCTGCCTGTTCGGCGAGCATTCGGACTGGGCCGGCGGGCACAGGCGCGTCAACTCCGCCATAACGCCGGGACGCGCCGTCATCTGCGGCACGAACCAGGGCATATTCGCGCAGGTGCGCCCCCATCCCGACAAGCTCATTTTTCGTTCCTCCCTCGGCGAGGGGACGAAACGCCGGGAGTTCGAGCTTCCCATGCGCACCGACCTCCTTCTCGAAGAGGCGCGGAAGGGTGGGTTCTTCAGCTACGTGGCCGGGGTGGCCTATCAGGTGCTCACCAACAATGCGGTGAAGGGTCTCGAAATCGACAACTACCGGACGGACCTGCCGGTCAGGAAGGGCCTGTCCTCGAGCGCCGCGGTCTGCGTCCTGACCGCGCGGGCCTTCAATCTCGTCTACGATCTGAAGATGACTGTCCGCGGGGAGATGGAGTACGCGTATCGCGGCGAGATAGCCACGCCCTCGCGCTGCGGCAGGCTCGACCAGGGCTGCGCCTATGGCGGCAGGCCCGTCGAGATGCGCTTCGACGGCGACACTCTGGAGGTCGAAGAGCTCTCCTGCGGCGCCGATTTCCACTTCATCGTGGCCGATCTCAAGGCTTCCAAGGACACGGTCAGGATACTCGCCGATCTCAATAAGGCCTTCCCCTTCGCCGAGAACGACGTCGAGCGGGGCGTACAGGAGCTCCTGGGACCGATCAACGAGCACATCATCGGCCGGGCGGCGGAGGCTCTGCGCTCGGGCGACGCGCCGGGCCTAGGCGCGCTCATGACGGAGGCCCAGGCGCTCTTCGACCGCTACGCGGCTCCGGCCTGCCCCGAGCAGCTCGTCTCTCCGGCCCTGCACCGGGCGCTCGGCTACGAAGCGCTCCGCCCCCTCGTCCACGGCGGCAAAGGCGTGGGCAGCCAGGGCGACGGCTCGGTGCAGTTCCTGGCGAGAGACGAAGAGTCGCGGGAGCGCGCCATCGCCCTGCTCGAGCGCGATCTGGGCCTCTCCTGCCTGCGGCTCACCCTTCCGCGGAGCAAGAAGGTCCGCAAGGCCGTGATCACCGCGGCCGGCTACGGAACGAGGCTCTTTCCCATGACCTCGGCCGTGCGCAAGGAGTTTCTTCCCGTGGTGGACCGGCGGGGACGCATGCTGCCCCTGATCCTCGCGAACGTGGAGGAGGTCTTCGAGGCGGGCATCGAAGAGGTCTGCATTGTGATCCAGGAGCAGGACAGGCGCCTCTTCGAAGACTTCTTCGGGCAGAACCTGCCGGAAGAGCACTACGCCAAGCTTTCGAGCCAGGCCCGCGAGAGTCTGGTCGCCATACGCGAAAAGGGGAAGAGGATCTCTTTCAGGACCCAGACCGAGCAGCGAGGCCTGGGGCACGCGATCTACGGCGTGAGGGACTGGGTGGGCGGGGAGCCCTTCCTGCTCGTCCTGGGCGACCACCTCTTCGTCGAGCGCGGAGAGAAGCGCTGCGCGAGACAGCTCGTGGACCGCTTCCAGGAGCTGGAGGTCAACCTCATAGGCCTGCAGCCGACGCCCGAGGCCGAGATCGGCAGGTTCGGCACGGTGGGGGGGGCCTGGGTCGAGGGCTCGCGGAACCTCCTCGAGATAGCGCAGTTCAAGGAGAAACCGGACGTCGAGTACGCCGCCGAGTTTCTCGCGGTCGAGGGTCTCGATCGGGGGACCTATCTCACGGTCTTCGGCCTGTACATCCTCGGGCCGAGGCTCTTCGGGGAACTCGAGCGCCGCGTGGCCGAGTGCGGCGGAGAGAAAGAGGTCCAGCTGACCGACGCCCTCGAGGATCTGAGGCGCGAGGACCACTTCCTCGGTCTCGTGATCGAGGGAGAGAAGATCGACATAGGCACGCCGGCCGGATATATGGAAGGCATAGGGAAATATCACGCCGGTCTCGAATCGTAGCGGCCGCGGCGGGCGGCGCGAGCCGTCCGGACGGAAAAACGAAGGCAGGGATTTTCGGATGGTAATGGTCTGCAGGAAAAGGCACGGTCTGTCCTATACGCAGAAATGGTTCGCGCGCGAGGCCGGGCGGGGAGAGCTCTCGCGCTTCGTCGTCTACTATCAGTACCTCGGGGAGAAGCCGCCGCCGCACTTCGTCCGGCGGCCGTATTCCACGGCCGTCGTCGATCTGTCGCGCGGACCGGAGACCGTCCTCGAAGGGATGAACAAGCACACGCGCCACCACGTGCGGCGCGCGGAACAGGACGGTCTCTCCTGGGAGCGCGACGTTCCGGCCGGGGACTTCGCGGCCTTCCACGCCGCCTTCGCCCGCGAAAAGGGCATCGAGGCCGTCGATGCGCCGCGCCTCGCCTCCTACGGCACGAACATTCTCCTCACGCGCGTGAGGAGAGAGGACCGCGTGCTCGCGCAGCACGCCTACATAGTGGACCGCGGCGAGGCTCGGGCGCGCTTTCTGTACTCGTCGTCGGGGCGTTTCGAGGGCGAAGGCGCGGCCATCGTGGGGCGCGCGAACCGCTGGTGCCACTGGAAGGACATGCTCTGGCTGCAGGAATCGGGCATCGCGGCCTACGACCTCGGGGGCATAGCCGAGGGAGCGACCGATCCGGCCCTGGTGGGCATCAACGAGTTCAAGTTCGAGCTGGGAGGAATGCTCGTCCGCGAGGACCACTGGCTTTCGCCTCTCTACGCTTTCGCCTCCCGGCTGAGGCTGGCGTGAGCGGGGGTGGAGGGAAGGGTGCGGGTTCCGGGCCGTCCGTCCTCCTCGTCAACTCGATGGGAACGGGCGGGGCCGAACGGGCCGTAGCGGCCGTGGCCGCCTGCCTGCGCGGCCGGGGCCGGGACCTGCGCGTCCTCTGCCTGGAGCGCGCGGCGCCGGGTTCCGCGATCGAGCTGGACCCTCCGGCGGTGGAGCTCTCCTCGCTCGGCTCCGGCGGAAGCGCGGCGCTCAAACTTGCGGCCCTGCCCTTCCTCGCGCGAACTCTGGCCGCCTACATGCTCAAGGAGGGCGCCGGGACGGTCATGAGCCACTTGTTCAGGGCCAACTTCGTGAACGTCATGGCGCGGGATCTCGGGGGTTTCGCGCATCGCGCCGCGCAAAGCGCGACGTATCGTGCCATCCTCGTCAATCACACGCGGGTGAGCCGTCTGGCGGGGGAGGGGCTTTCGGGCCGGGTCAACGCGGCGCTGACGCGCAGGCTCTACCCGAGGGCCGACCTCGTGGCGAGCGTGTCGCGCGCTTCGGCCGCCGAATGCGCCGCCTTCGTCCGGATACCCGAGGCCCGGTCGATCGTGCTCTACAATCCCGTGGACTGCGCCGCGGCCGCGCGGCCGTTGCGGCCGCGGCGCAGTCCAGGCCGCGTCCCGCCGCGTGGCCGTTGCGGCGCCATCCGGCGTCCCGCCGTCGTGGCGCTGGGCCGGCTCGTGGCGCTCAAGCGCTTCGGCGATCTCGTCGAGGCTTTCGCCCGTCTCGCGCCGGACTATCCGGAGCTCGAGCTCGACATCGTCGGCGAGGGACCTGAGCGCTCGAGGCTGGAGGCCCAGGCCGCGGCCTCGGGCGCGGCCGGGAGGATACGCTTTCCCGGCCGCGTAGCCGATCCCTTTCCTGCCCTGGCCGGAGCGCGGGTCTTCGTCTCCGCTTCGGAGGTCGAGGGCTTCGGCATCGCGATCGTGGAGGCGCTCGCGGCGGGTCTGCCGGTGGTGGCCTCGGACTGTGCCTACGGGCCGCGCGAGATCCTGGCTCCCCGAAGCGATCCCACGCGTCTGCTCGAAAGGGCGCAGGGCTACGAGGCGGCCGATTACGGTCTGCTCTACCCGGTGGGCTCGGTGGAGAGCCTCGAGGCGGCGCTCCGGCGCGTGCTGGACGATGCCTCGCTCGCGTCGGCTCTGGCGGCGGGCGGGCCCTCGCGAGCCGCCGACTTCGATATCGAACGGGCCGCGGACGCTTACGAGGCTCTGCTCTATCCTTCCGCAGGGGGAGGGGCATGAGTGCATCGTTGCCGACCATTCCGAATATCGTGAAGGAGCTTCCATGCGGACCCTCGTGACCGGCGCGGCCGGGTTCATCGGCTTCCATCTCTGCCGTCTCCTCCTCGAGCGCGGCGACGAGGTTCTGGGAATCGATTCGATCAACGACTACTACGACCCCGAGCTCAAGTACGGCCGGCTCGCCGAGCTCGGCATCGGCCGCGAGGATGCGGAGCGCGGTGCGGCCGAGCGCGTCGTCGAGGGGCGCGTCGGGGGCGGGCGTATCGTCGAGGGGCGTATCGTCGCCGGGCGTATCGTCGCCGAGGCTGGGAGGAGCTTCCCCGCCTTCAGCTTTCCGCCGCGCGGGGCTCGAGGACCGCGAGGCGATGGAGTCCCTGAGCTCGGAAGGGCCCTTCGACCGTGTCTGCAATCTCGCGGCCCAGGCGGGCGTGCGCTACAGTCTCGAAAATCCCCGCGCCTATGTCGAGGCGAATGTCGTGGGATTCCTCAACTTGCTCGAGCTCTGCCGCGCCGCCGGCGTAGGCCATCTCGTCTTCGCCTCGAGCTCTTCGGTGTACGGCCTGGACTCTTCCCTGCCCTTCAGCGTGCACGGCGGCGCCGACCATCCGGTCAGCCTCTACGCGGCGACGAAGAAGGCCGACGAGATGATGGCCCACGCCTACAGCCATCTCTACGGACTGCCGGCCACCGGGCTGCGCTTCTTCACCGTCTACGGTCCCTGGGGCAGGCCGGACATGGCCTATTTCAAGTTCGCCCGCGCCATAACGCAGGGCCTTCCCATCGAGCTCTACAACGGCGGGGACATGCTCCGCGACTTCACCTATATCGACGACGTGGTCGAAGGCGTGGCGCGCATACTGGACCGGCCGGCCCGGGCGGACGCGGCCTGGAGCGGCCTGGATCCCGATCCCGCATCCTCCTCGGCGCCCTATCGCCTGTACAACCTCGGGAACAGCGCGCCGGAGCCTCTCGAGTCCCTGGTGACCGAGCTGGAGAAGGCTCTGGGCGGAAGGGCGGAAAGGCGCCTCCTGCCCATGCAGAGCGGCGACGTGAGGGCCACGGCGGCCGACGTGTCGGACCTGGAGCGCGATTTCGGCTGGAAGCCCTCCACTCCCCTCGGCGAAGGCATCCGGCGCTTCGCGGCATGGTTCAAGGGATATTATGGTGAAGAGAAGAGAGAAGAAGTGAAGAGAGACACAGAGGCACAGAGGTAAGAGGAGAAAGAGGAGAAAGAGGAGAAAGGGAAGGGCGATGTGGGGTGTGGTTCTTATGGAGGTTTCCGTTCCTATTCCCATTTCTCCGCGTCTTTGCGCCTTTCTTCCGGTTTCTCCCAACGGCGCACGGATATTCCCATCCTAAACCCATATTCCTCCGCGTCTTTGCGCCTTTCTTCCTGCATCTCTTCCAAATCATAGTAGCAAAGGTTGGCTGCGATGCCTATTTTCGACACTTGTATCATCACGGCCTCGGGGGAGAGGCAGGCGGAGGTTTTCCGCGCTCTCATCGCGAGGAGGGTCGAACGCGGCCTGTACCCGCGCGAGATCGATTTCCGGGTCTACCCCGATCCGCCGGCCGGCCGCGTGGGCTCCGGCGGCGGAACGATCTGGGCCCTGACGCGCCTCGCGGGCGACGGAGAGGCCCCGGACGGGCTCGACGGCCGCAGCGTTCTAGTCATCCACGCGGGGGGAGAGTCGCGGAGGTTGCCGGCCTACATGCCCGAGGGCAAGCTTTTCGCTCCCGTGACCGCCGATTCCAGCTCGGCGCTTCCGCCCGTGGTGCTAGATCTCGAGCTCTCGCTCTTCCTCAAGTATCCCTGGAGGAGCGGCGAGCTTCTCGTGGCCGCCGGCGATGCCCTGGTCGATTTCAACACGGAGCTCTTCGATCCGCCCGAGGCCCCGCTCTGCGGCTTCGCGGCGCCCGCCAGCTTCGAGCAGGGCTCGCGGCACGGAGCCTTCGCCTTCGATCCCGTCACGGGAGCCGTGCGCGACTATTTTCAGAAGGCCGCGCCGGAGCTCCTGGCGGCCCGGGCCCGGATCCCGGGCAGCGAGACCTGCGCTCTGGATCTGGGGCTGGTGTCCTTCAGGGGGGAAGCCCTGCGGGCCCTAGTCGGTCTGGCGGGGGCGGAGCTCCCGGGTGGCAGCGTCGCCGAGCTTCTCGCGCGCTCCCGGCTCTCCTTCGACCTCTATCTCGAGCTTCTCACCGCCTGCCTTTCCGGGCTGGACCGTGAGGCCTATCGCAGTCGGCTCGCGGGCCGGAGCCTCGCGGGAGACCCCTTCCTCGACCTGCTGTTCGAGCGATTCCAGCCTTTCGGCCTCGCCGGCGTTCTGGTGAAGCAGCCCGCCTTCATCCATTTCGGGAGCGTCGCGGAGTTTCCCGCGGCCTGCAGGGAGCTTCGTACGCGCGGCATCGCGCCCTTCTATGCGCAGAGCCGCGAAGAGCTCTCGCCCGAGGTGGGCGATTCGCTCATCCGCTTCGACTCGCTCGAGACGGAGGTCTCATCGGGACCGGGCGGAGTCTGCGTCGAGAACTGCCGACGGATCAAGGTGAACTGCGAGGGCGGGAACCTCCTCGTCGGGCTGAGGGATTTCTCCTTGGAGAGGGCTCTGCCGCGGGGGCTCTGCCTGGACGAGCGGGCGATCGGAGAGGGGCGGGTCCGTCTCGTCTACCACGAAGAGGACAGCTTCAAGCCCCAGGCTTCGATAGGGGGGCTCCGCTTCTGCGGCGGACCGCTCGTCGAATGGCTCGCCCGGCGGCGGCTCGAGGCCGGCGATCTTTTTCCCGGGCTCTCCGGGGCCGAAGAGGGGAGCCGCGCCGACCTCCAGGCGGCGGCGCTTTTCGTCGAGGGAGCCGACGCGGAGTTCCTCGAGGGCTACTGGCGTCCGAGTCCCGATCCGGAGGCCTGGGCGCGGCGCTTCAGGTCCGCGCGGCGCTATTCGATCGCCGAAGCCAACGGCCTGTCGGACGCGGCCTTCCGGGACGGGGAGCGAGAGGAGGCGCGGCGGGTCGAGCTCGCCGCGGCGCTCGGGCGGGGCGGCTTCTCCGCCGTATCGGCCCTGGACTTCGTGGATCTCGTTCCCCTGGGCCTCGATCTGGGAGCTCTCTCGGAGCGCTGCGCATCCACGGACGAGCCCCTGCTGAAGGCCTACCGGAACGCTCTGCTTCGAGCGGCGGGAGTGCGGGGCCTGGCCGCGGCCGACCGCATCGAGGTCGCCTTCGCGGGGACGGCTTCGGCCGGGGAGCTGCGCTGCGCGGTCAAACTCGACCAGATCGTGTGGGCGCGCGCGCCCCTGCGCCTGGATCTGGCCGGGGGGTGGACGGACACGCCGCCCTACACCAACCGCTACGGCGGCTCGGTGGTCAACGTGGCCGTGGATCTGAACGGCCAGAGCCCCATCCAGGTTTTCGTCAGGCGCACTCACGAGCCGATCGTGCGGATGCACTCCATCGACCTGGGTCTGGACGAAACGATAGTCGACACCGCGGCGCTCCGCTCTTACCGCGATCCGGACAGCGCGTTCGCCCTGCCTCGCGCGGCCCTGGTGCTGCTCGGGCTCGGCGCCGGTCTCCCCGACGGCGCGCCGCTCAGGAGGGTGCTCGAGGCCGCCGGAGGGGGGATCGAAATCACGCTTCTCTGCGCCGTGCCCAAGGGTTCGGGGCTCGGTACCTCGTCCATCCTGGCGGGGGCCGTGCTCGCCGCGCTCGAACGCTTTTACGGAAAGACCGCGCTGAGCGAGGAGCTCCTCCTCCAGGTGCTCGAGGTGGAACAGATGCTCACCACGGGCGGGGGATGGCAGGACCAAATCGGCGGCCTCTCCGGAGGGCTCAAGTACATCGAGTCCCGCCCCGCGATCAAGCCGCGCCCCGTCGTCCGCCAACTCGATCCCTGGATCTTCGAGGAGCCGGAATGCGTGGAGAGGATGACGCTCTTCTACACGGGCGTCACGCGGCTCGCGAAGAACATCCTGAAAGAAGTGGTGGACCGCGTGAACGGAATGGGCAGGGCCTATCTCTTCACTCACGCCAGACTGGGCGGCCTGGCCCGCGAGGCCCGCGACGCGATTTCGCTGCGCGACCTGGACCGTCTGGCCCGCATCGTCGGCGAGTCCTTCCGCGAAAACAAGCTCGTGCACGAGAGCACGACCAACGCCGAGATCGAGGCCATGGTCGAAGCCACGCGGCCGTACTGCAGCGGCATGAAACTCCTCGGGGCCGGAGGCGGTGGCTTCGCCTTCTTCGTCTCGCCCGACGCCGGGACGGCGCACCGGCTGCGTTCCCTGCTCGCCGCGCGCTTCGAGGACGAACGGGCGCGCCTCGTGGAAATCTCTCTCAACAAGATCGGCCTCGAAGTCACGGTGAGCTGAGCTCCGGCCCGCCGGGCCGGAGCGCTGCGCAAAGGGGGAGCCGCATGGGACGGGCTAGGGTACTGATATTCGCGAACACCTTCTGGTACCTCTACAAGTTTCGCTCGAACCTCGTCGCCCGGCTCGAGGCCGAGGGCTACGAGTGCGTGGCCTGCGCGCCGGAAGGGGACGAATACCGGGGGCGGATGGCCTGTCGGACGGAGTCCTTCGCCCTGGACCGGCGCAGCCTCAATCCCTTCAGGGAGCTATCGAGCTTCGCGCAGATCTTCGGTCTCGTGCGGCGCGAGAGGCCGGTCTGTGTCCTCAGCTACACGCCCAAGCTGAACATCTACGCGGCCCTCGCCGCGCGGCTTCTCGGCGTGCCGCGGATTCCCAACATCTCCGGCGTGGGGAAGTCCTTCGCGGCCTCGTTCCTCGTCAAGATCCCGGTCACGATCGCCTATCGCGCGAGCCTGGCCGGGGCGGCGCACGTCTTCTTCCAGAACGACGCCGACATGGACTACTTCGTCTCCCGCCGCATAGTGCGCGGGCGGTGCAGCCGCCTCTTCGGATCGGGCGTGGATCTCGGGCGCTTCAGGGCCGACTCGCCTCCGGGGCGCGGAGAGCGCCGCGTCTTTCTTTTCGCCTCCCGCCTGATACGGGAGAAGGGCGTGCTCGAGTATCTCGCCGCGGCGCGCGCGCTGGGCGGCCGCAGGGGCGATCTGCGCTTCCTCTGCTGCGGGGCCTTCGAGGACGAGGACGTCCGGACCGAGGTCGAGTCCTGTCGCGGGGAGGGGATCGTCGAATACCTCGGGCTCGTCGACGACATGAAGAGTCTTCTCGAGCTTTCCGACTGCGTGGTCCTCCCGACCTATTACAACGAGGGCGTGCCGCGCATCCTCATCGAGGCGATCGCCATGGGGCGCGTCGTGATCTCGACGGCGATCCCCGGCTGCCGCGACGTCGTGCGGGAGGGCGAGACCGGCTTTTTCGTGGCGCCGCGGAACAGCGCGGAGCTGGCCGACAGGATGCTCGCGGTCGCCGATCTCGATCGGGCGGAGATCGAGAGGATGGGCGCCGCGGGCGTGGATCTGGCGAGGCGCAGCTTCGACGAGAGGACCATACTGGACGAATATGTCGAAAAGTTGCAGAGTATCGAGTCGAGTTCGAATGTCGCGGCGGCGCGAAGGCGCACGCCGGAGCGGGAAGCGCAATGACCTACGTCATCATCATGGCCTTGTCGTTTTTCATCGCGGTCGTGGTCGTTCCCATGGTCGGCCGCCGGGCCCGCGCCGCGGGCATGTTCGACCGCACGAGCGAGCGGAAAATCCATACGGGGCAGATACCCCGGCTGGGCGGCGTGGGCATCGCGGCGGGCTTCTTCGTCGCGGCGATCGTCGTGTACGCCCTGATGCCGCTCCTGAACGGCGATCTCGTCGTCGGTTGGAGGCTTTGGATCGCGCTGGCGGCGGGCGCCTGTTACTGGCTGCTGGGCCTCCTCGACGATTTCAGGCCGCTTCGCGCCAGGCTCAAGTTCGTGGTGCAGTTCGCGCTCGCGATCGCGGTGGTCGCGGCCGGCTTCCACTTCAGGATCATCGAATTCCCCGTCAAGCCCTACCGGATCGATCTGGCCTGGTTCGGCCCCGTCCTCACCGTCCTGTGGATCGTCGGCATCGTGAACGCGATCAATCTCATCGACGGCATGGACGGCTTCGCGGGGGGGATGGCCCTCCTCGCCGCAGTGGTCTGGACCCTCCTGTTCTACAAGGAAGGGCAGTATCTGCCCGCCCTGGTGGCCGTGGCCGTGGCCGGATCGGTGTTCGGATTTCTGTTCTACAACTTCCCTCCGGCGAGCATTTTCATGGGCGATTCCGGCAGTCTCCTCCTCGGCTATCTGCTCGCCGTGCTCCCCCTGCTCGGATCGGCGAGGTCCGAGATGGACGCCGGACTCATCCCCGCCGTCACCATCTGCTTCATACCCATCCTGGACACCATCGCCGCGATACTCAGGCGATGGAAGCTCGGTGTGTCTTTCTTTACGCCCGATCGCTACCATGTCCACCACAAGCTCCTCAATCTGGGCTTCTCGACGCGGCAGATTCTCGCGATCATCTACAGTCTCTGCGCCGCCCTGGGCGCCACCGTGCTGGCTTCGGTCTATCTCAATCCCAGGATAAGCTTCATCCTCATGATGATAGGCTGGGCCGTATGCGGCGCGATCTTCATCACTCTGCATTACCTCAAGGAGAATAAGGTCCGATTCTTCGATTCGGATCGCTGACCGGAAGTCCCTTTTCCCCTGCTCGCCGGAGGCCCATCGCAGAGTGTTTCTCCAGGACTTTCCCAAGGCCGTACTAGATAGTTCCCATTTACGCGGTACGCAGGAAGTCCTAGAATCTGGCCCCGGAGGCCGTCGAATACGACACGATGGCCGGGCAGGAGGTTATGTGACAAAGACAGCAAGATCCATACTATTCGCCGCGGGCCTCACCGCGTTCGCGGCCTGCGGCATCGCCGCGACGGCCCAGGCGAGCACGGGAACGGGCGGCGCCGCTTCGACTGGACCGAGCGCCGCACCCGCGGCGACGGCACCGGCCGCGCCCGCCGCGACGCAAGCCGCTTCGGACGCGAAGGAGGTTGCGACGCCCGAGAAGCAGCCGAGGCCCACTCTCACCCTCGGAGCCGAGGGCGGCTATGTCACGGGAGGCGAGGCCGACTACTGGAACGGTCCCACGGCCAGGGCGTACATCGGTTTCGACTATGCCTCGAAGTATTTCGATCTGCTCTCGGACCTCTCGATGTACGACAACAAGAAGTACGGCCCGACCGTCGCGAGCATACCGGGAGGGCATCTGGGGGATACCTACTTCATCATGGACAACGGGGGGCTCGTCACCCACGTCGGTCCGGTGAAGTTCGCCGCGGGCCGCTTCCGGCAGTACGATGTCATCGACAGCCCCTACTCCCTCTTCGTGAACTCCAACGGGAACAGCGCCTTGCTCATGAAGTTCGACTACGAAGACGACTTCTTTTTCTACGAGACGCGCTGGATCGAGCTGAACTCCAACTCGGACGCATCCACTCCCTCCTTCCCGAACGGCTTTCCCGACCGCGGCGCCAATCTCAAGACCTTCGGCTTCAAGATCGCCCCGGGCATGCGCTTCGGTTTCCAGGACGCGGGAATCTATACGGGGCGGAGCTTCGATGCCGAGTACTTCCTGAACCCCATACCCGCGTACTTTCTCCAGTACGTCAAGACCGTCGCCGGGAGTCCATGGAGCACGGGAGGCTTCGAGAAGGAAAACGTGGGCATGTTCTGGGACTGGAAGCGGGACGACGGGCTTTCGTTCAACGCGCAGCTCTTCGTCTCCGACTTCTCGGTCTTCGGCCTCGGAGACACGCCCGACAATCCCTGGAAGCTGGCCTGGACCTTCGGCGGCCGCAAGGTGACCAAGTACGGAACCTTCGGTTTCTATCAGGCGGGTGCCACGAAGTACGCCTTTGAGACCGTCAACAATGGATATCCCTGCAGTTACACCTACTATCCCGACTCGCGCTTCAACGACGGCACGACGTACTACCCCATCAGCATCGAAGACAACGCGGTCGGCTACAAGTACGGAGAAAACAACCTGGCCTTCCTGGCCGACTGGACCAAGCCGGTGGCGGGATGCGATCTTTACGCCTCGCTGGAGCTCCTGCTCGCCGGCACGAACAGCTCGAACGATGCATGGAACGGGCTCTCCTACTATCCCGGCGGAACGGAGCTCCTCAACGACGCGACGATCGAGAAGCGCATACTGGCCACGGTGTCCGCCTCCTGGCGCACGGGCTCCTGGCGCGTCTACGGCAGCATTACGGGCGGCGTGGCCATCGATCCGCTCGGTTCCGTGGCCGCACCCAACTACAGTGCGCCGGTAGGCAGCGGCGGCGGAAGCTATATCTATATGGCGCAGGCCGGAACGGCTCAGCCCATCCTGCAGCTGACCATCGGGGCCTCCCATACCTGGGATCTGTAATAGGGGCCTCGATAGCCAAGCGGGTTATTGAGGGTCTCCAATGATCGGTCCGGCACGGGCGCGTCGAATTGAAGGGGCTGTCCGGGAAGCGATTCCCGGACAGCCCCTTTTTTTGCCCCGAGCATTGCAAGCCGATGCGGGATTGCGAATGTGCGAAGGCGGCGGGTTAGCCGGGCCACTGCGACAGGATCTGCAGATAGCGCTCCCTGACTTCGCGGACGACATCCTCCCAGGTCCGACAGAGCGTGCGCTGCGCCCCGAAACCGGCATGTTCGAGCGCCGACGGATTTCCGAGGATCGCGATGATCCGCGCCGCGAAATCGTCGGCGTGGCCCTCCGCGAGGAAGCCGTTTTCCCCGTCGTCGATGACCTCGGCCGCGGTGGCGCCCTTGAGCAGTATCGCCGGCGTCCTGAAGGCGGCCGCCTCCCGTACGACCAGGGGGGCGTTGTCGTAGAGCGAGGGGAGCAGAAACAGATCGCTGCGGGCGTAGATATCCTGCAGCAGCCCGCGGTCGGAGACGGCATCATGGAACAGGATTTTGCCGCGGATGCCCAAATCGTCGGCCAGGGCCTGCAGCCTGCGTTTGGCGTATCCCCGGCCTACGAAGACCATGCGGAACTCCGGGACCGCGGCCATGACGGCCGGCATGGAGCGGACCAGGAGTTCGAGGTTCTTCTCGAGAACGTGCTGTCCGACATAGAGCCCTACGACGACGCCCTCGGGCATGTCGAGAAGCTCCGCCCCGCGCTTCCAGTGAGGTGCGATGTTCGCCGGGGGCTCGAGGTCTATGCCGTTTTCGACCACCTCGCAGGGGCCCTCGTACCCGTATTCCCTGAGCGTATTCACCACCGATCTCTGCGGCACCCAGACATGGTCGACCGAGCGATAGAAATCGACGATCCGCCTGATCTGCCTGTCGACGATGCTGTCTATGCGGACGACGCGCCGGAGGTCGTCCCTGTATTTCGAGTGGAAGGTGGCGATCACGGGTATCCGCCGCTCGCGGGCCGTGCGCGCGGCCGCGAGACCGGCGCCGAAGGGCGAATGCGCGTGCACGAGCGAGAACGCCTGCTTCTTGAGCAGGGCATCCAGCTTCAAGTCCCAGTCGGGCAAGCCGATGCGATAGGGCGGGCGGACGATGGTCGGGACGGATCGGAAACGGATGACGGAATAGCTTTCGTTGTCGGTGTGGCCGGGCATGGAGGGAGCGACCACGCAGGTCGGGCCCAGGGTCCTGTTGAGCCAGTAGGCATAGTTCTTCACGGTCAATGCGACGCCGTCCATTATCGGCGCGAAGGCGTCGCTGAAAAGCCCAACGGTTATGTCTTTCATGGTAGTTGATTATGCCCCGACCTCTGGATACCGACGACGATCTGCCGCATTCCGTCGGGTAAATGCTCCGATGCATGCGGACATGCCGCATGGACAATGAAGACGATACCTTGGCATGTTTCGCATGGTCAAGGCACATGATAGACCCGCTCGGGTCATCGCCCCGACGCGAGCTCCCAATCGAAATAGGCCGCAAGATACTCGTAGACGGCGGAGTAGTACTGAATGCGCGAGCCGTCCAGGTTGAGCGAGGCCTGGCTGAGTTGGATCTGCGTGACCATGCCGCTCTTCAGGGAAAGGCCGGCCTGATCGAAGGCCTTCTGCGCGGCTGCGACCAGGAGCGCCGCGGTATCGATGCGGGTCCGCGCCTCGTCGAGGCGCAGCCGGACGCTCGTGAGCTCGTTCCGCACGTCCTCGCGCTTCTTGGCGAGAGAGATCTCGTTTTTCTCGCTATCGATCTTTCCCGCCGCCAGCTTGGCTTCGAGATAGCCGCCGGTATATACGGGAAGGTTCACCGTGACTGAAAGCTGGACGGCGAAGGGTTGCAAGTTCCCTGCGCCGATGAGTGCCGCCGCGCTGTTTCCGCTCATATTCTGGTAATCCGCATCGAAACTGGCCGCGACCGTGGGGAGATAGGCGGCCATTGCGCTCTCGACCGCGAGCTCGCCGAGCTTCTCCTGGCGGATGAGCAATTCGTAGTCGGGCCTGGCCGCGAGAGCCTCGCCGAGGCTCACGTCGGCCGGAGGTTCGGGGAATTTGTCGATGTGTTCCGTCAGCTCGACCTCTTCTCCGGCATCGATGCCGGCCAGGGACCTGAGGTTCACGAGGACGAGCGAGTAGTCCCGGCGGGCCTCAGCGAGCTCGGGAATTTTGCTCTTCCAGTCGACCTCCGCCATGAGGGCGTCGAGCTGCGTGGCCGCGCCCGCCTCGAATTTGATCTTGATGTTCTCGTAGTTCTCGCGGGCGATGCGCTCCGCGGCTTCCTTGACCTTGACGACCTCGCCGAGAAGGAGTGTCTGATAGTAGAGCTTCTCGGCCGCGTTCAGGACGACCCTTCGCTGGTACTCGTAGGCCGTCGCGGTCGCCCGCTGACCCTCCTCGGCCTGATGATAGTTCTCCAGTGCCTGAAGGTTGAATAGGGAGAGACTGACGCCGCCTGCGATGGAAAACGTATTGTCGTAGTCGGATTTCCCGCTTTCATAGATCAACGGATACACGCCGTCCATCAGCTGTCCGCTCGCGTAAGCCGCCGAGGGCTGATTTATGTCGTTGAGGTTGCGCGTGTAGCCGCCTTGAAGCCCCAGCTTGGGCAAGAGAGGGGAGAGCGCCTCGCGGCGCGTCTGCTCCGCCGCGTCGACATCCCGCCGCGCAAGCTCGAGGTCCCGGTTGTGCGTCTCGACGAGCTTCAGGTAATAAGCGAGATCGTAATCGGCGGCCCGGGCGCCGTATGCGGCGCAGAGCAGGAGAGTCGCGATTATCGCCGTTTTATGCCTCATGCCTTGACTCCTTGTGGGCGATCCGCCGGCCGGCCGTGAGATTCTCGAGGGCCGGGATGATGTAGAGGGTGAGGAAGGTCGAGCTGACGAGGCCGCCGATGGTCACGATGCCCATGGGTACCCGCATCTCGGCGCCCGAAGCTCCGACGCCCAGGGCCATGGGCAGGAGGCTCATGATTATGGCCGTGTTGCTCATGAGGATGGGCTTGAGTTTGACTTTGCAGGACTCGACCAGGGCTTCCGCGACCCCGGATCCCTCCCCGCGGAGCCTGTTGTAGTACTCCAGAATGAGAATGGCGTTGGTGACGGCGAGGCCGATGAGCATGACTATGCCGAGCATCGCCAGAACATTGACGGCTTTTCCCGTCAGGGCCACGGCCGCGACGACTCCGATGACGAAGAGCGGCACGGTGGCGAGTATGAGCAGCGGTTGTCTGAAGTTTTCGAGCGTTCCGGCGAGGATCATGAAGACGATCACGACGGCCAGGACGAAGACGCCTGCGAGATCGCGCACCGTCTCCTTGAATATCTGCGCGGTTCCCGTGTCCCGGACCGAGTAGCCGGAGGGGAACTCGATCCGGGCGAGGGCGGCGCTCACCGCAGCCATGGCCGCGGATTGGACCGTGCCGGGGAGGAGATCGGCGGTGAACTCGATCGACTTGGCCCTGTCCGAATGCATGATCTTGCTGTAGCCGTCGGTGAACTCCAGCGATGCGTAGTGCGACAGGGGGAAGACGCCGCGGGGCCCGACGACGGGGATGTTGCGCAGATCCTCGATGCTGCGCAGGGAATCTTTCTTGAGCATGACGCGTATGTCGTATTCGTCGCCGCCCTCCTTGTAGGTCGAGAGCACTATTCCGTCCACGGCCGCGCGGAGCGTCAGGGCGACCTCCTGCACCGTGAGCCCGTCCTCCGAAATCATCCTGCGGTCGGGAACGAAGGAAAGTTCCGGCTTGCCGGGGCGAGAGCTCGAGTCGACGTTGACGAGGCCGGGAACCCGGCTCAGCGCGTCCATCACCCGGAGTCCGATGCCCTGGAGGACGGCGTTGTCGGGTCCTTGGATCATGAAATCCACCGGAGACATATTCCCCCCGCCCATGCTTATCTCCGATAGCGGGGAGACTCTGATCGACGCTCCCGGTATGTCCGAAAGCTTTTCGGTGAAGAGAGCGGCCAAGTCCTTGTTGCCGAGTTTTCTTCGGGTTTTCGGCACGAGGGTGACATCCATCCTGGCCAGGTTCACGTCCTTGTCCATGTCCGATTGGTAGCCCAGATCGGTGAGTATCCGGCCGACTTCGCGGTATCCCTTGAGGCGCGATTCGATGGTTTCGCAGACGGAGGCCGTCCTGTCGATGTCGCTTCCCAGGGGGAGTTCGACGAGGATCTCTATCTTTCCCCCGTCGGTTTGAGGAAGGAGTTCGAATTTGAGCGATGGGAAGAGGGCCGCCGAGGCGACGAAGAGAAGCAACGAAGCCGAGACGACGGCGGCGCTTCTTCTTTTGTTCGCCACGAGGGCGCGAACCGAGGCCGCGTAGCCCCTCTCCCACGAAGCGAACATCCGGTCGAGCAGGCGTCCCAGGCGCCCCGGCTCGGGCGTCCGCTCGGGCAGGATGCGCGACGCCATCATGGGCGTCAGGGTGAAGGACATGAGTACCGAGAAGACGGTCGCGAAGACGATCGTGTAGGCGAAATCGCCCATGGTCGAGCCCATGACGCCCGACATATTGGCCATGGGGACGAATACTGCGATGTGCGTCAAAGTCGAAGCTATCACGGCGACCGTAACCTCGCGGGTTCCCCGCGAGGCGGCTTCGGCCTTGCCGGCCCCGAGGCTCTTGTACCTGAAGATGCTCTCGAGCACGACGACGGCGTCCGATACGAGGATGCCGGTCGAGGTCGAAAGGCCCATCAGCGAGAGGATGTTGAGGGAGATGCCGGCGGCCCGCATGATCATGAAGGTCGCGATTATCGAGAACGGCATCGCGAGGACTATGATGAGCGTGGAACGGAGGTCGTGGAGGAAAAAGAGGAGAACGAGGGCGGTCAGGGCTATGGCCAGCACGACGTTGAAGAGCGTGTCGTCGACCGAGTCGCGCACGAAGGTGGCGTCCTCGCCGATGATCCTGAGCCTGGCCTTTCCCCCGAGATCCTTCTCGATGCCCGGAAGGGCGGCCTTGATCTGGTCGACGATCTTGACGGTGTTCGCGGAAGGGTTTTTCAGGACCTTGAGCAGGATGGCGTCGCCGTTTCGCGTCCCCGCCTCGTTGTCGAGGAAGACCACCCGCTCGCGGACTTCCGTGCCCGTGTCTCGAACGTCCGCGATCTGGCGCAGCTTGACGACGCCGGTGGGGGAGGGCAGATCGAGATCGGCCATCTCCCCCAGGCTGCCGAACTCGCCCTTGAAGCGTACGGAGAGGTCCTGTCCTCCGTCTTTGAAGTTGCCGGCGGGCACCTCGAGATTGGCGGCCTGGAGCAGCCCCGCCACCTGAAGGAGACTCAGCGAGCGGTCGTAGACCTCGTCGCGCCCCAGCTCGACCCTGATCTCCCGCTCCCGGCCGCCCGCGACGTCGACCTCGCCGACGCCCTCGACCTGCGCGAGCCTGTCCTTGACCGCGTTGTCGGCCAGGGTGCGGAGCTGCGTGGCGTCCATGTCGCCCGCCCCTTCGAGGACGATGTTCATCACGGGAAAGCTGGAGCCGATGTCCAGCTTCGTGACGGTGGGGCGCTTGGCTCCGGTAGGAAGCTTGTCGAGAATGGCATCGACCTTGTCCTTGACTTCCTGGGTCGCGAGATCCTCGTCCTTGCCGATCTTGAACTTCACCATGACGATGGAGGCGCCCTCTATGGAATACGAGGTGATGGAATCCAGCTGGGCCAGGGAGGCGACCTCGTCTTCGATTTTCTTGGTCACCTGACTCTCGATGACGAGGGGCCCCGCTCCGGGATAGATAGTTTGGACGGTGACATAGGGTATCTTGGGAGTGGGAATGAGGCTGAGCGGGATATTGAAGTAGGCGATGACGCCGAAGACGACGAATACGAGAAGGAACATGGTGACGAGGACGGGGCGCTTTATGGACAGATCTATTATCGACATGGCTACTCCTGCGCCGCTATCCGGATTTTCGTTCCGTCCGAGAGATTCTGTGCTCCTTCCGTTACGAGTTCGTCCCCCGGCCGAAGACCGTCCACTATTTCGAAGGATAGGTCGGACTGGCGCCCCATGGTGAGCTTGCGTCGCTGCGCGACTCCTTTCTCGACGACGAAGGCGTAGTAATCTCCGCCTTCGTGGATGAGTTCGTCGAGATGCGCAACGACCGCGTCGGAGCGGTAGACTTCGACGGAAATGTCGGCGGAACCTCCACTGGCGAGGGCGAATAGGGGATCCGCGAAAGTCGCCGTCACGGGGAAGGCCTTTTGCCGCGCATCCATCACGAGAGCGACCTGCGTTATGGCACCGCGCAGCGGCGTCCCCATCCCTTCCACGACGGCGACCTGACCCGTCCTGATCCGGCGGATCTCATCCGCCCCGACCCACAGCTTCGCCTCGATCGCGTCGAGCCTGGAGACGGTGAAAAGCGGAGAGCCCGGATTGACGTTATCGGAGACCTGGACGTCGAGCCGCGTGATGTAGCCATCGATGGGGGCCTTGAGATTGATCATGTCGTCGATGGTCTTGAAGCCGGCCTGGGCCTGGGCGTACTGCACCTTGACGGCGTCGAAGTCCTGAGGAGAGACGGCGGAATTCTCGAACATCGTGTTGAATCGCTTATACGTCGCCTTGGCGCTCTCCAAAGCCACCTTGGCCTGCTGATAGGTCGCGTTGTCCTGAGAAAACCTGACTATGACGTCGTCCCTGTGGACGAAATCTCCGACCGCGCCGTGAATTTCCCGAACCACCTCGGGCAGGGAGGCCGAAACCGCGGCTTCGGACCGGGCGTTGAGGGTGGCAGGGTATTGGAGGTAGACGGAGAAAGGCTCGAGGACTATCCGTCTCACCTTCACGGGCATCCCTTCTTCGGCGTGGATCTGCTCCATGCTCTTCTGGGCCGTCTGAGCCTTTGCCGCGACGCAGGCGCCGAAGAGGGCGAGCGAGGAAAGAGAAAGACCGGCAAGGAAGAGGATTGGTGGACGGGACCAACTCATTTGGTATCTCCTTTTGGCGAAACTATTAACAAAGAAGGCAAGCGAAATATTGATCATCGGTCATAAATGATCGATCTTCATAAATGAATGATGTTCATTGCAATGTAAGAAAAAAGCCTCGGGCTGTCAAGCCCGAGGCTCTGTCTTTAGTTTTCAGTCTTACGTACGAGCCGGGGCAGCGCCGAGGGCGTGGAGGAGGAAGCGCTTGAAGGATTCCGCGATTTCCAAGGCCGAATAGCCCGTCGAGAAGCCGATATCCTTGCTTCCTGCCGGCGAAAGAAAAAAGTCGAAGACCGACACTCCGAAAACGCATTGAAAGATTATGTAGGCCAGCAGTCGCGGATTTTCCTCGATTTCAAGCGAGCCGTCGGAGCGGCCTGTCTTGAAGGCTTCGGCGATGAGATCGATGATGCTGGATATTTCTGCGGACTGAAAGTTGTCGGCGCTGTTGAGCAAATCGCCCGACCACCGCTGGGAGAAGAGAATCTGGGCGAAGAGCCGCATCTCCGTGTCCAGACTCCAGCGGCTGAAGCCGTCGATCAGAACCTCGAACTTCCTGCGGCCGCTTTGAACGGTGGTCATGGCCGACTCGGCAGACTCGACGATTTCCGCCACGCGTTCGCTCACGAGGGCATCGACGATGTCCACCTTCGTCTTGAAATGCAGGTAGACGGCCCCTACGCTGACGTCGGCGCGCTGCGCTATGTCGCGGATCGTCGCCTTCTCGAAGCCTCCTTCGACGACGAAGAGCTCCCGGGCGGCCGCCAGCAGCCGCTGTCTGGTTTCCTGACGTTTGCGTTCGACGCGGGATTCCACGGCGCTCATGCGACATTCCCCATCGGTTTATGAACCATATTCACAATTTTACATAGAAGATCGGCCCGGTCAAGTCGTAGGCTCCTGCGCGATTTCCGGAGTGCGGGCGACGCCGGGACGAGCAAACCTCGTTCAACTCATTCGCGCGCCGGCGCGTCTGACGTTCCGCGACCATCTGAGGGCGCGGAGCCGCGCCGCGCGCCTGGACCCGCGCCTGATGATCCGCTCGAAGAAGTCCAGGAGGCGGTCCGTGGTGGAGTCGATGCTGTAGGAGCGCGCCCAGGCGACTGCCTCGGCCGACTTGGCGCGCCTGAGCTCCTCGTCGCCGAGCAGGCGGAGCACGGCGCGGGCGAACTCCTCGAGATCGTCGGGAACCATGAAGCCGCCGTTGTCGCCCCGCATGACGTCGCAGGTGCCCATCTCGCCTATGGCCACCACGGGCGTGCCGACGGCCATGGCCTCGATGGTGCACAGGCCGAGCGTCTCGGTCTTGGAGGGGAAGACGAAGACGTCGCAGGCCGCGTAGATGGGCGGCAGCTCCGAGCGGGGCAGATAGCCCGTGAAGGCTACCCGGTCGGCGAGGCCGCGGGAGGCCACGAGGGCCTCGAGGGCCGCGCGGTGGGGACCGCCGCCCACGACGAAGAGGGAGAGGTCTTCGCGCTCGGCGAGGAGGCGCCGGAGGAGGGAGACCAGGAAGTCGGTGTTCTTCTCTTCGGTGACGCGGCCCGCGAACAGAAGTATGCGCCTGCCGGCGAGCGCGGGGTAGCGTGCCGCGAGCGCGGCTCGGTGGCGCCCGATCTCGGCGGAAGGAAAGGGCGCGAAGTTGGGGGATATGCCCGAGGGGATGACGTGGATGGGCTTGCGGATGCCGTAACCCTTCAATATGCGCTCCATGGAATGCGAGGGCGTCACGACGGCGTCGGCGGTTCCGAATATGCGGCGCATCAGGAAGCGCACCGTGCCCTTGAGCACCTCGCTGTCGACCGTGGTGATGTAGTTGGCCACGTAATGCTCGTAGTCGGTGTGGGAGCAGAGCACGAACGGAAGGCCGCGCCTCCGGGCGTAGAGCCTGCCGGCTATCTGCATCGAGAATTCGGTCTGGCCGTAGACGAGGTCCGGACGGAAATGATCCAGGGCCGAGAAGATCGCGCGGAAGGCCGTGACGTGCACGAGTCTGTCCTCGGTGGAGACCGCGGAGGCGCTCGAGGGAAAGCGCAGCACGGGCGGATCGGTCGGAGAAGACTCGTCGAAGCCTTCGGCGCAGTCGGGGTATTCGGGGCAAAGCACGACGACGTCATGACCGCGGCGCCCGAGCTCGGTCGCGAAGGTCTGCACGGACACGCTGACGCCGTTCACGCGGGGCCAATAGCTGTCGGTGAGAAATGCTACTCTCAAACTGGCTCCTTTATGTGGCCGATTGATAATATCCCGCTCTCCCGAATCGCGACAATCTCCCCGCCGAAGTCGATGGACAATGGCCGGGGGCCTCCCTATAGTGTGCGGCGGAGGTCGTCATGCGCAATGCTCCGAGCATTCTCGTCCGAACCGCCGCCCTGGTTTTCGCCTGCGCGGGCCTGAGCCTATCCGCCCAGGCTACCCAGGCGGCCGCCCCCCTCCCCGCCGTACAGGGTTTGGTCTTGCGCACCGCCCTCGACGTCGTCGCCGAATACACCTACCGCAGCGCCGACGAGCTCGTGGAACCCTACACCGTCAAGAACGGCATAGACTTCACCAATAACTACCTCGACGCTCCGCCTCTCGCGCGCCTATCCCTGGATCTCGGCAGCATTTACGGGCTGTCTCTGGGCTTCTCGGTGGACGTACGCAGGCAGTTCGGTCCCTCCTACGAGGGATACTTCCCCACGTCCAACCTGCCCGTGGGCTTCTCGAACGGCGCTTCGTACATTCCGCCCTCCAACAATGCCATCAGCCGGGGAGTGATTTCCTGGACGAGCTCATTCCTGGACCTGAGCATCGGCCGCGACAAGGTGGACTACGGCGGCTTCGTCCAGGGCAGTATCTTCCCCTCGGACCGCCTGCCCTATCTCGACGCCCTCCGAGCCCGTGCGAGGCTCGGTCCCTTCACTCTCGACTACATGATCTCCAGCCAGGACGCCATACCCTCCTGGGACGGAATCGATGTCAATCCGAACTCTCCGGCCCCCACCAACGATGGAAGTTTCGGCTATGGCTGGTACGACGATCCCAATCCCACCTCCATCATCGAGGTCTACCACTCCATCTCCTGGGACTTCGGACAGATTCGCGCCCGCCTGGCCGAGAACGTGATGCTGGCGCGTGTGGGCAACCGCTACACGGTGACCGACTTTCTGCCCCTGGTCTACTGGCATCAGGCCAGCGTGCTGCCCAACAACTCGACCCTGCTCGCGAGCCTGGACTGGACGCCGAGCTCGAGTCTTTCGCTTTCCTTCCAGGGGGGGCTGGACGACTTCAACGGCAACACCATCGGGATCCCGGACAACGGGGTACCCACCATCCCCGCCTGCGTGCTCGGCCTCAAGTACGGGGCGGATACCGCTCTGGGGGCTCTCGACCTCTACCTCGAGGCCGGCTACACGCACTATCTCTGGGGCAATTTCACCGACACCGGCCAGGGCGGTCTCGCGGGCGACGACACGCTCGCGCGCTGCCAGTACCGCTACCTGCTCAGCGACGACGGGGAGGCTGGCCTCATTCCTCTCACGAGCCCCTATGGGCCGGGGGCGCTGTGGTTCCGCCTCGAGCAGGGGCAGGAGCTCGGCCTGAGCGGGCTGCGCCTCGGCGCCGACATTCTCCTCCTGGGCAAGAACATCGCCGCCAACCTCATAGACACGCCCTACGACACGACCGACGGCGACGCTCCCTGGGAATTCTACGGTCAGCTCGGTCTCGATCTCCGCTACCGCAGCGGCGATATGGACTTCACGGTCGCGCCCGCGGCCTGCGACAGGGACGGCACCTGGTGGTTCGAGAGCAGCTTCACCGTGGCATACCATTTCAGGAACACGACCCCTATAGCCGCGGTGAAATGAGCGCCGCCCGTCGAGCGGGATAGTGCGTCAGTATAGTCCCGGAATGATCCTCCGGGGAACGCGGCGGACGTACTCCTCCCAGAGGGCGCCGTATTTGGTCGCGCATCGGCGCTCGTCGGCGCGCTCTCGGGGGAAGAGCAGGGCGACGTAGTAGAGGGGATAAAGCCAGATCACCCATAGGCCGGGCCGGCCCAGGCTCAGGCTCAGTCCCGTGGCCATCAGAATCTCGCCGAGATAGTTCACGTGTCGCGCTATTCCCCAGAATCCGCTGCAGAGAAGCCTGTGTTCGCCTTCGCATATCACCCGAGGCTTCATGACGCCGAGGAGGGCGCGTTCGGGCTCCGTCTTGAAGAAGAATTTCTGCATGTTGGCGCCGCGCGAAATCGACCAACCCGCGAAAAAGACGCAGGCGTACAGGACGAGGAGCCAGGACGCGGTGTGGGGGTCGGGCAAACCGGCGGCGGCCCAGAGTCCCACGGCGTAAAAGTAGGGGTAGAAGGTAAGGCAGCCCCAGCCGAGCTTGAAGCCCACGCGCTCGGCGAATATGTCGTAGGTGTAGAGATGCACGCGCTCGAACACGAGGTAGTCGACCACGAACCAGAGAAAGAGGCAGGCATAGAGCAGCACTCCGGGCGAGGAGCTCGGTCCGAGGGTCATGAGGTGGTGGGCCGCGAAGGAGAGGATGTTCAGGGCCAGCATGGTGGCGCCCACGAGATACAGCAACATCTTGGCATCGACCCGCCCGCGGAAGAACTGGAGGTTCTCCGAGCGGCCGCGGTAGAGATCGGACAGGAAGGGGCGTCCGCTGCCCGCGGCGGGCAGGACGACGGCCAGGCTGAACGCCAGACCCAGGACACAGGAGCCCAGGAGACCCGACCAGCGGTGAATATAGAGCCAGTCCCAGGGAAGGAGGCCCGTGCTCCCCGCGAGAACCCAGAGAGCGAGGGAAACCGCCAGGACGAGGGGACCGTTCAGGCGGTACGCCATAGGCTTGCCCGTGCCTTCGTCGCGCACGTAGCCCTCGACCCTGCGGGCCGGGAGCGCGAGATGCGCGGCCAGTATGAACGCATATACGATCCAGGGCGCGAAGAATCCCGCGACGAAGTCCGCCATGATCATCACTTTTTTCCCCCGTCCCGAGAGAGGTTTTTCGTGGAGAGCGCCATGATGCCTATGGCCGTGCGTCGGGGCAGGAGGCGGCTCATGAAGAAGTCGGCCGCGAGGTTGACGAAGCCGGGTATCGCCAGAGGGCCGCGGCCCAGCGCGCGCAGTGCCCGCTGGGCGACGACCTCGGGATCGAGGGTTCCGGGGGCCTCCGAGCCGGAGGCGCTCGCGTAACCCGGGGTACGCACCGCTCCGGCGCAGCAGGCGATCGCGTCGATCCCCCGGCCTCTGAGCTCGTGCCAGAGGCCTTCGGCGAGCACCCTGTTGAAGGCCTTGCTCGCCGCGTAGGCAGCGAGACGAGGCCCGCCCTGGTTGCCCGCGAGCGAGGACATGAGAACGACGGCCCCTCGTCCGCGCTCGACCATCGGCGGTATGAGCATCCGCATCAGCGCCACCGGAGCGCGTACGTTTACGTCGACGACGCGCATGAGCTCCGACATGTCCGCGTCGGAGAAGTCGCCGACGGGAGCGCATGCGGCATTGTACACGACCAGACCCAGATCGAGATCCGCGATCGAACCCGCCAGCCTTTCGGGGAAATCGGGCGCCGCGAGGTCGCCCGCGACGGGGCGCACCTCGACGCCGAAGCGGGCGCGCAGGTCCTCGGCGAGTCCGTCCAGCAATGCCTTCCGCCTGGCCACCGGCACGAGATTCATGCCGCGTGCGGCCAGGGCCCGCGCGAAAGCGGCACCCAGACCTTCGGAAGCGCCCGCCACCAGGGCCCAGGCTCCGTATCGATCGGCAAAACGTCCGTGTCCGGGCCCTTCGGTCCCCGTTGTGCGATTTGACATTATCCGTCCTCTGTTCCATAGTCAGACGAGTTGTTCGGAATCGGCTAAGGTTACTATCGCCGATTCTCGCTGTCAATCGAATCGGGGGAGCGCTGCATGAAACGTGTACTTTGCTTTGGCGATTCCAACACCTGGGGATACAACCCGGACTCGAAGTCCCGCTATCCGCGGGCCGAAAGATGGACGGGCATCCTGGCGGAACGGCTCGGGAACGGGTATGAGGTGATCGAAGAGGGTCTGAACGGCAGGACCACCGTCTGGGAAGATCCCATAGAGGGATACAAGTGCGGGAAGGACCAGCTCGTTCCGATCGTGAAGAGCCACAAGCCCCTCGACCTCTTCGTCCTTCTGCTGGGGACGAACGACCTCAAGCATCGCTTCTCGCTGACCGCATTCGACATCGCGCAGGGCGCGGGCACCCTGGTGAGGATGGTCCGTACGCTGGTGGACCCGGTAGAGGGCCCCGCGCCTCAGGTGCTCCTGGCCGCGCCGCCGCCGATCGGGAGCCTGAGCGACTACGCCGAGATGTTCAGCGAATCGACCGAAAAGTCCCGGGCGCTCGGCGAAGAATTCGCGGCGGTGGCGCGGGAGCTGAACTGTCCCTTCCTCGACCTCGGGCGCGTCGCGGTTTCCAGCCCGGTGGACGGCATTCACTTCGACCGCGAGAACCACGCCAAGATCGCGCTGGCAATGTCGGAAAAGGTGCGGCAGATACTGAAGTAGCGGCCGCTCGAAGCGCGGAGAAATAAGGAAAGAAAGAGGAAAGAGGCGCGAAGGCGCGAAGTCAAGAAACAGGAGAAGGGGATTGCTTCTCTTTCTCCCTCTGTGGCGTCTTTCCTTCGATCTTCTTCGCGAGGCTGCATTCCGGAGATCGGGGGCGGTGAAGGTCTGGATTTTATATCGAACTGTCGCGACAATACCGTCATGAGCGAGGAGGCGGGACGGCACGTTCGCCGCAAGCGGTACCGGGGCAGCCATCCCAGGTCTTTCTCGGAGAAATACAAGGAGCGAAATCCGGAGGCCTACGCAGAGGACGTGCGGCGCGTGTTGGCGCGGGGGGATACGCCCGCGGGCAGTCACCGCTCCGTCTGTCTCGCCGAAGTTCTCGAGGTCCTCTCTCCCAGGCCGGGCGAGACGGCGATCGACGCGACTCTCGGCTACGGCGGGCACGCGCGGGAAATTCTGCGCGCCCTCCTGCCCGGGGGGCGTCTCTACGGTTTCGACGCCGATCCGATAGAGCTGTCCAGAACCGCGCGCGCCTTCGCGGCCGAGGGCCTGCCGGAAAGGGCCTTCGTCCCCGTCCACGCCAATTTCGCTATCCTGCCCGAGGTCCTCGCCGATGCGGATCTCCCGGGCGTCGATATCTTCATTGCCGATCTCGGCGTCTCCTCGATGCAGATAGACGACCCCGAGCGGGGCTTCAGTTTCAAGCGCAAGGGGCCTCTCGATATGCGCATGGATCCCGAGAGCGGCCGTTCCGCGCGGGACTACCTCGCAGGCGTCTCGGAAGAAAGGTTGTGCGAGATATTGAAGGTCAACGCCGACGAGGAAGGAGCCGAGCTCATCGCCCGCGCGGTCTGCCTGCGCCGCGGCGCCCTCGCCACGACTCGCGATCTCGCCGAGGCGATCTGCTCGGCCTTTCCCGATCTCGCATACAAGGACCCCGCCATGACCGGGATACTCCGGCGTTCGTTCCAGGCCATCCGCATCGAGGTCAACGGAGAGTTCGCCGCCCTCGAATCCCTGCTCGGGGCTCTCCCCTCCTGTCTCAATCCGGGCGCGCGGGCGGCTTTCCTATCTTTCCATTCGGGCGAGGACAGGAGGATCGAAGCGGCCTTCGGCGAGGGCCGCGCCGGGGGGCTCTATTCGGCCGTTTCCCTGCAGCCCATCCGCCCGAGCCGCGAGGAACGCTACGCCAATCCTCGCTCGAGTTCGGCCAAGCTGCGCTGGGCGATCCGTGCCTAGCCCGCATACCTCGCAACTATCGTTGTGGACGGTGAGATATGCGGGCTGAGGACTCGCCGCGGGACCGGCCCGAAGGCAGGGAGCTCGTCAAGGAAGTATGCCGCCGCATCCGTCTCGCGCGAAGCCTCTGGGAGGCCCACAACAACGCGGCCTGCCGGGGCGAAAGGCAAAAGGCGCTCGAACTCTACGCTCTGCTGTCCAAAGAGCAGAAGGACGAGATACCGCAGGCCCTGCGCGTGTGGCTCCGCTACCGCAGCGAAAAATACTTCGGCGAAGGGAGGACGCCGCCCCGAAGGGCTCGATGAAATTGTGGGCTTCGGTAAGCCGACAGTATCGAGAAGAAACCCGCGTCATTGTGTCGTGCCCGAAGGGGTCGCCGGAATTCCGCGGGTTGTGATTGTGCGTGTACTGACCCGGCAATTGAAAGGCTGTCATCTCTCGAAAAAGGGCTTAGCCCTGCGGCCCTTTTTCGATGCTCACGTCAACTGTCTTATTGCGGTTCGAAGCCCATTCTACAACGAGGTTATCTTAGAAGCATAATCAATCCAGCCGGCGGCCGATTCATAGGCCGATACGCTCGCCGAGGGAACGTAGATTTTCAATGATGCCGCGCATTCGTAAAATGCTTCAGAAGATGATGGCAGCGTCGGCGGCGTGATGGCTTCCACCGTGACACTGGTCAGACTTGAACAATCTTGGAATGCGCTCGCACCGATATTCGTGACGCTGGAAGGAATAATGACATTATTCAGACTGCGGCAGCTTTCAAAGGCACTCTCGGCAATATCGAGGACGCCCGATGCGATGGTGACACTCTGTAGGCCGGTGTCACCGTCAAATGACATTCCACTGATACAAGTGATGCTCGCAGGGATGGAAACGCTGGTCAGGCCGCTGACCCCGGAAAAGAGGCCGCCGTGAATACCAGTGACACCCCCGGGGATGACGAGCGCTCCGCTTGGAGGCGATGTAAGTGGTGTGTATCCTGTTATCGCGATACTCGTGCCTGAGCTGGCGAATGTGAGGTTGCCGGGGAGCCAGACAGCGCAAAGCGTCACGTTCGCGGCATTCATGGTGAAGGTGGCGCCGGCGGCATAGCTGATGCCGGTGCCGTCGGTCTTGGTCGTCCAGCCCGCCAGAGCGTTCCCGCTATTCACGAGGCCACTCCCGCCCAGGACGGTGACCGTTGCCCCCGCATGGTAGCCCGTCCCGTCGATCGGGACGCTCCCGGTACCGCCGTTCGCGACATACGATACTTGATACGTGGTTGGATCGGAAACCGGCTGGGAACAGCCCACGAATAATCCCACGCACACCAGACCGAGACCGAACCAGAGTTGCCTCACAAGATGCTCCAACCCACCAAGCTGGTCGAATGGGAGACAATATGTGGCAAGCGGGGGGCTTCTGTCAAGACTACGCGGAGGCCCCGACATTCGCGCGGCGAAAGGCGGGCAAATCCCTGATTTTTACTTCACGGGAAAGGCGGTGTATAATATAAGCATAATTGAAAAGTAGGGGGGCATCATGGACAAGTCTCCGAAGGGAGTTCTCGACTCGGTCATAAGCAAACTTGCCCTGGATTGCGCGGAAGACAGTCGATGTCTTGAAGAATTCAAAAAAGTATTCGACAAGATAACCTTGCCTTTGGCGATAAAAAAGGGCAAAGGACAATCGAAGAAACAGGACACGTAGGCTCTCGGGAAGGTAAGCCTCAGGTTCGAAAAGGCAAAGTTCCTCGCAGGCGACAAGGAAGTCGGCATCGGTGGAGCGAGCATAATAATCGAAGGAGCTGCCATGAGAAAATCTTTCGGTGCATGGTGTACGATCATCGCGGTCGGGACACTGCTGAGCGCATGCGCGACGTTCATGTCGCCCAAGGGCTACATACCCGACGACAAGGCCGTATTCCTGAGAGAAAAGCTGGAATTCGGGCCGGTAAGGTACGATCCGATACGCGTCGATCCCTACAGCTTCGCACCCTACGCGGGCGCCGTGCACGTGCAGTCGCCCGATTTTCTGCGGATAGCCGATTTCGACAGTCTCCTCAAGGCCGACTTCGTTTCCGACAGCAAGTTGTATCGCGAGGTCGAAGGGCATTTGGCCTACATCGAGGGCTTGCCCGATCTGGCCAAAATGCGTGCGCGTCTGGATGCGGAGGCGATCGTCGCTCCGCCGCCCCTGCCGGCGGAGCGGGGGAACAAGACCAAGGATTACAGCAACGGTGCACAGTACGCCTACCCTGACGCGCCCGGCGCGCTTATCACGGTTCTGAACGACGGCGAATACTTCATAGACTTCCCCGACAAAAGCGCGTTCAAGTATTTCGGCGACGGCTCCTATTCCCGCCTCGATGCCGACGGCAAAGAACTGTTCTCATACAACAAAACGAATGCTTCCGTGGTCCTGAAAGATGGCGACGCCACATTCACGGCCGATGGCAATTTCAGGAGGATGGATTCGCCTCTCGGAAGGCTCGAGTATGCGACCGACCCCGTGCCCCAGTACCAGTACAGCCCTCCGGGAGCCCAGAGCTGGACGACGTACACCATCTTCGTCACTCCCGAGAAAGCAACGATGGAATGCAGCATCACCAACGCCGCAGGCCTCCGCTTCGATTATCTGACCGAGAACAAGAATGTCCTCGTGACGACGGGCAGCCGGGCCGTGGTGCTGGATTCCACCTTCCGGAAGCAGCAAGCCTTCTTCGATACGAAGCTGAACAAACCGACGAGCGTGCTTTCGGTGTTTCTCCCCGAAGGGCTGCGCCTGGCCAACCTCCCCGGTCCCGGCCCCAGCTATGTCGAGATGAACCCGGTCTGGCCCGAAAACTACAAGTCCGCCACCCTCGGCCCCTTCAAGATTCTCTACACCGCGAAGGATGAGGCTCTTCTCGCCAGGTTGAGCGCCGCGAGGCTCACCGAAATCGAGGCCGGCGACCGGAGCATGACGGGCTTCGGCGTGACGCAGAACCGGACCATCATCATACCTCCCGATCTCACTTCGTACTGCCGCCTCCATGCTTCGAAGCCGGGCAGCGTCCTGAGCTGGTATCCTACCGGCTTCGAGACCAGGGATTACATTGTCATGTGGCCGATTTCGGTTCCCCGCTACGACTCTCCGGCCGGACAGGACTATTTCTTCCAGCACGAGTTTTACGAGATCGTCGCCCACGAGTATGTGCATCTCATGGTCGGCGAGAATACCGGCCTCATGAGCCCGGTGCCCACATGGCTCAATGAAGGGCTCGCCGTATATGTCGAATCCCAGGTCTCGCCGGACTGCAAGGCGTATTGGGACCTGACCTTCGCCGTCTCCAGGGACCGGCACCTTCTTCTCGATTGGGACGACGCGACGATTCATGGCACCGAGGATTTCCCGATGGCCCAGGCTCGAGTCCACTATGCCCAGTCCTATGCCTTCGTGAGCGCCCTCATGGCGAAATACGGAGCCGCCAAAGTCGCCGAATACGTCAGGTCCTTCCGGGTGAAGCCGGAGGACGCGGACAAGGTCGTTCTGAAGGCGGATTACAGGACCAAATTCCGGAGCGTGTTCGGCATAGACTTCGACGAGGCTCTGAAGCTTCTCCAGCCGACGCAGAAGTGATGTCGCATCAGCGGTCGTACTCCTCGTTCACGAATGCGCGGCTCATTCGTCGAGGAAAATAGTGTCTTCCGGGCGGGCCACGATGTGGCCTGCGCCCCGGCCGAGGACCGACTCGATTTCCTCCGATTTGAGGCCGCGAATGCCCGCGAGCTCGGTCGACGAAAAGCTCGTCACGATTTTGGCCGTGTCGTTCACGAGGACGACGGCGCCTCGCTCGAAGTTGCCCTCGACGCCGGTCACGCCGCGCGGCAGGAGGGAGTTTCTTTCGCGGATGGCGGCGAAAGCGCCGTCGTCGACGGTGATCCTCCCCTGATGCCTCGAGTTCTTGAGCCAGCGCATGCGGTTTTTGAGACCGGCCTCGGCGTCGAAGAGCGTGCCGATCTCTTCGCCCGCCAGGACGCGGGAGATGACGCGACTCTCGCGGCCCTGGGCCACGATCACCCGGCAGCCGGCGTCGCGGGCTATGCCCACGGCGACGAGTTTGGCCTTCATGCCGCCTGTCGAGAACTCGCTGCCCTTGTTCCCCGCCGCGGCCAGAACCTCGGGTCCCAGCTCTTTCACATAGGGTATCGGACGAGCCTTTGGATTTCGCCGCGGGTCGGCGTCGTAGAGGCTGTCCACGTCGGATAGGATGAGGAGGAGCTCGGCATCTATCTTGCTCGCGATGTAGGCCGAAAGCTTGTCGTTGTCGCCGAAGGCGTTGCCTATCTCTGCTGTGGAGATGGTGTCGTTCTCGTTGAAGATCGGCACGACGCTTTCCTCGATGAGGCGCTCCACGGTGGCGCGAAGATTGAGATAGGCCGTGCGGTTGTCCCAGACCTCGCGCGTGACGAGAACCTGCGCGGCGCAAAGACCGTAGACCTCGAAGGCGCGGCGGTACTCTTCCATGAGCAGAGGCTGGCCGATCGCCGCGCATGCCTGCCGTGTCACGATATCCTTGGGCCGCTTCGCCAGTCCCAGCTCGCGGGCTCCCATGCCTATCGCGCCGGAGCTTACGAGAAGAAGCTCCTTCCCGGCCCTGAGGAGGTCCGCGAGCTCCGCGGCCACGCGGTGGAGGTATTCCACGTCTATTCCTTCGGCCTGAGTCGCGGCCTCGGGGCGGCCTTTCCTGCCCGAGATGCGGAGCGCCGCGTCCTTGGGTCGCATGATGGTGTTGGTGCCTATCTTCACGACGATGCGGCGGGCCGCGGCGACGGCCTTCCTGGCCGCCTCGGCTTCACTGTCCGACATAATAGCTTCCTATCTCTCCGGCGAGGTCCTCGTGGATGAAGCTGCGCTTCCCGGAGGCGTAGTCCGCGACCGCCTGGCCCGTTCCCGCCAGTTTCCACTTATAGGTGACGAGTCCCTCGAGGCCCACGGGGCCGCGGGCGTGGAGCTTGCCCGTGGAGATGCCCACCTCGGCGCCCAGACCGTAGCGGTACCCGTCGGCGAAGCGCGTGCTCGCGTTCCAGTACACCGAGGCGGAGTCGACCTCGTTCATGAAACGCTCGGCCGCCGCGCGATCCGTCGCGACTATGCCGTCCGTATGGCCCGAGCCGTAGCGGTTGATGTGGGCGATGGCTTCGTCCAATCCCTCTACGGTCCCGACCGCCATCCTCATGCCCAGGTATTCGACGGACCAATCGGGCGGCGCGGTCTCGATCGAGACGCCGGCCTCTTCCAGGGCGCGGGTCAGAAGCTCGAGTCCGCTCGGCTTTCCGGGAGCCTCGCTCCGGCGGGCGAAGGCCGAATGTACGAGCAGGACCTCGGCCGCGTTGCAGGCGGCCGGGTACTGTGTCTTGCTGTCCACGACGAGGCGGACGGCCATCCCGGGGTCGGCATCCTCGTGGACGTAGACATGGCACACGCCGTCGGAATGACCCATGACCGGGATGCGGCTCCTCTCCATGATCGAGCGCACGAATTCCTTGGAACCGCGCGGTATGAGGAGGTCGACATACTCGTCGAGATCGAGAAGCTCGCCGATCTCCTCCCTCGTCTCGAGGAGAGTGAGCCAGTCGGCCGGAAGGCCGGCTTCCGCGCCGGCGGCCGAGATGCATGCGGCAAGGGCGCGGTTCGTAAGCGCGGCCTCGCTGCCGCCCTTCAGCATAGCGGCGTTGCCGCTCTTGGCGGCGAGAGCCGCCATCTGGACGAGGGCGTCGGGTCGGCTTTCGAAGATCATGCCGACGAGGCCGATGGGGCAGGAGACCCGGCGAAGCACCAGGCCCTCGTCGAGGCGCCGGGCTTCGAGGATGCGGCCCACGGGGTCGGGAAGAAGGCGCAGGGCGCCGATGCCCGCGAGGCTTTCGGCGAGCTTGGCGGGGTCGAAGAGCAGGCGCTTGCGGAGAGGCTCCGGAAGCTTTTCGCTCTTCGACGCCGCGAGGTCGGCTCGGTTCGCTTCGAATATCGCTTCCGCATCCGCCTCGAGGCGCCGGCCGATGGCCTCGAGAGCGCCGTCCTTGGTCTCGGGCGAACGCGAAAGCATTTCGCGGGCGGCTCGGGCGCCGCGCCGCGCGAGTTCTCGTGTATCCATGCGAAGAAGCTACCAAGAATCCCGTCCGAGCTACAAGCGATGCACGAGAACCGCGCAATTTAAGGTAGCTCTTGCCGCTTCGCAGTCGGATCGAGGGAGCGATCGCTGCGTTGCTTGACTTTCTCTCTTGATCATATTAATACGTATAAGGTCTTATCAGGTGTAATTATGGGCTTAATATCGACTCGCTCACGCTATGGTCTCTAACTCCTCATCGATCTCGCCGATCATGCCGCATGCGGCCGCATCCATCGATCTTCTAAGCATTGTGGAGGCGCTGGAGGGACGCTTGTCCCTCTTGGACTGTACCGGCGACCCTTCGTCTTGTGAGCGCTCGGGGGAATGCAGGACCCTGCCGATTTGGGCGGGACTCGACCGGGCGGTGAGCGAATACCCTTGAGGAATATCATTGGCCGACGCAGCTTCCTCGCGAGGGGCGGAGTATGTCATCTGATCCGCCATGTCGAAATGGAGAACGAACGATGCGATTTGCGGAACGAATCACCGATCTAATTGGGAACACGCCTCTCGTCCGGATCAGGGCGGAAGGTTCCGGCGCGAAGGCGATCATCCTCGGAAAGCTCGAGGCGTTCAATCCCTTCTCCAGCGTGAAGGACCGTATCGGACTCGCGATGATAGAAGATGCCGAGCGCCGCGGCGTCCTGGCGAAGGGCTCGGTCATAGTCGAGCCGACGAGCGGAAACACCGGCATCGCGCTCGCCGCGGTCGCGGCGGCCAAGGGCTACAGGACCATCCTCACGATGCCCGAAACGATGAGCGTCGAACGCCGCAAGCTGCTTCTCGCGTTCGGGGCGGAGCTGGTGCTCACCGACGGGGCCAAAGGAATGAAGGGCGCGATAGCCAAGGCCGAAGAGATCGTGAGCTCGACACCGGGAGCCTTCATGCCCCAGCAGTTCGAGAATCCCGCGAATCCCGAGGTGCATCGCCGGACCACCGCGGAAGAAATCTGGCGCGACACCGAGGGGAAAGTCGATATCCTCGTTTCCGGTGTCGGCACCGGGGGCACCATCACCGGCGTCTCCGAAGTGCTGAAAGGCCGCAAGCCCGGCTTCCGGGCGGTCGCCGTCGAACCCGCGGACTCTCCCGTCATCAGCGAGGGCCGGTCCGGTCCGCACAAGATTCAGGGGATAGGTGCCGGTTTCGTGCCTAAGGTTTTCAGGCGCGAACTCGTCGACGAGATCATAAAGGTGAGGCACGAAGACGCGGGACTGGTCGCGCGCCGCCTCGCACGGGATGAGGGTATTCTCATAGGCATTTCCTCGGGTGCCGCACTTTGGGCGGCCATCGAGGTTGCGAAACGCCCAGATAGCGAAGGGAAGACGATCGTCGTCATCCTGCCCGACACGGGTGAGCGCTACTTGTCCACCTGGCTTTTCGAAGAGGCGGGTCCCGGAGCCTGATTATCCTCTTACGGCGACACCCGCCGCGTCAGCCCCCGAAGGGCGTGTCGGTGGTCGGCAGACGGGTGAGGTCGTAGGGGGTAGTCTGGTAGACATGGTAGTTGAGCCAATTCGCGTACAGAAGGTGGGCGTGCGAGCGCCAGGTCATGAGAGGGGGGAGGCCGGGATCGTCGGCCGGGAAATAGTTGGCAGGCACGCCGATCGGCAACCCCCTGCCGATGTCCCTGTCGTACTCGGCTTTGAGCGTGAGGCGATCGTATTCAGGATGGCCCGTCACGAAGACCATGCGGCCGTCGTCGTTCACGACTATGTAGACTCCGGCCTCCTCCGAAACGGCGAGCAGTTTCAGACCGGGCACGCGCTCTATGTCTTCGCGCCTGACCTCGGTGTGCCGGGAGTGCGGGGCGAGGAATACCTCGTCGAAGCCCCGTAAGATGGGCTCGTTCAGATCGAGCGCCCGATGGTGGAAAAGCCCGAACATCTTCGCCGGGAGGGGATATTTCTTGATACCGAAATGATGGTAGAGACTTGCCTGGGCCCCCCAGCAGATGTGGAGGGTCGACCATACGTTGCTGCGCGACCAGTCCATGAGCTCGACGAGCTCGGGCCAGTAGTCCACCTCTTCGAACTCGAGGGTCTCGACAGGGGCTCCCGTGATGATGAGGCCGTCGAAGCGTTCGGTGAGGATTCTATCGAGCGGCTCGTAGAATGCGTCGAGGTGCTCGATCGGAGTGTTCTTCGATTCGTGGCTGTCCATGCGGACGAAGCTGACATCGACCTGCAGGGGGCTGTTGCCGAGGAGGCGGAGAAGCTGCGTTTCGGTGACGATCTTCGTGGGCATGAGATTGAGGACGGCTATGCGGAGGGGCCGGATATCCTGGTGCCGGGCCCGATCCGTCGTCATCACGAAAATGTTTTCCTCGGCCAGGGTCTTTCTTGCGGGCAGATCGTTGGCTATCCTAACGGGCATGGTCGTATTCCTCGCTTGATGTCGATATCTTCATATTATCATGAACGCAGCGGCGCCGGCGCTCAGTCTCTTCCGGGAGCCGCAGCGATGCGCGAATACAGTCGCGAGAACACGGCGCAGGCATGACAGTCCGCCTCCCCCGTTCTGGAAGTCGCGCAGAGTTTGCCCGTGAAAAACCAGCAAAAATGTCCTTCGTGCGCGAGAAACGCGACGCAGGCTTCCCTTTTCTCTTCGGAACAGGATGTCGAGATCCAGCAGGGATCCTCCGTGCCGAGTTTGGACTCGTTGAGTTTGAAGAGGAGAAAATAGAGCAGTCGCTCCACATTGCCGGGTACCTTCCTCCATCCCTGCTCGTAGCTTTCGACCGCCTTCCGCGAAATACCGAGGATGTCGGCCAGCTCTCGCTGGCTTCGGCCGAGCAGGGCTCTGGCCCTCCCAAAGCCTTCGTTCGACATTCCGAGCCTGAATTCGGCTCCCTGTTCCGAGTCCCGTCCCTGCGCCTGAGCGGGGCTGCATATCCCCGATTCCTCGCCGTCGGTTTTACGCGGACCCTCGGAATTCGGCGCAGAATCGCCCCTTTTCGCTTTCGGCATCTTGACACCTCAATCCAAATATCACATTGTGATACTACCACACTGTGGTATAAGATCGAAAAAGACGCAAGGGGGATTCGTCGCCCGCGTCGAAAATCGCCGCGATTTCCAGGGAGGCAATCATGAACGAATCCGATCGATCGGCAGCGCGCCACTTCGACACGAGCGCGGTACAGGCCGGACACAGTGTCGATCCCACCACCCTTTCCAGAGGAGTGCCGGTCTACAGGACGAGTTCCTTCGTCTTCAAGAGCGCGGAACATGCCGCCAACCTCTTCGCCCTGAAAGAGTTCGGCAACATCTATTCCCGCCTCGGTAACCCGACGAACGAGATACTCGAGGCTCGCGTCGCCGAACTCGAGGGCGGAGCGGCCTCGGTGGCCGTCGCCTCCGGCACCGCCGCGATCTTCAACACCGTCATAACGATCGCCAGGGCCGGAGACGAGATCGTTTCGGCTTCGAACCTCTACGGCGGTACCTACACGATGTTCGAAGCCATCCTTCCCGACCTTGGAATCACGACCCGCTTCGTCGACATCCGCGATCCGGCGAGCTTCGAGAAGGCCATCACGCCCAAGACCCGGCTCATCTTCGCGGAGAGCATCGGCAACCCCGCCCTCGACGTCGCCGATATCGAAGCCCTCTCGAAGATTGCGAAAAAGCACCACCTCCCCCTCGTCGTCGATGCGACGTTCACGACCCCCTATCTCCTGCGGAGCATCGAGCTCGGGGCCGACATCGTCGTCAATTCTCTCACGAAGTGGCTCGGCGGTCACGGTTCCGCGATAGGCGGAATCGCCACGGACGCCGGGACCTTCGATTGGTCCGATCCGAAGTTCGTGCTCTTCAATCAACCGGACAAGAATTACCACGGACTGCGCTGGGCGATAGATCTCGCTCCCGAGCTGCGGAAGATCGCCTTCGCCCTTCGCTTCAGGACCGTGCCCCTGCGCAACCTCGGCGCCTGCCTCTCTCCCGACAACTCATGGATCTTCATCCAGGGCGTCGAGAGCCTGCACCTCAGGATGCCGCGTCACAGCGAGAATGCCCTGGCCGTCGCAAAACATCTCGCCTCCCACCCCAAGGTGGCGTGGGTGCGCTATCCGGGGCTGGAGAAAGACCCCAGCTATCCCTTGGCGAAGCGAATCCTCAAGAAGGGCTTCGGCGGCATGGTCGTCTTCGGCGCGAAGAGCGGCCGGGTCGGAGGAGAGCGCTTCATCGAGGCTCTTAGTCTGTTCTCCCACCTGGCGAACGTGGGCGATGCAAAATCCCTGGCTCTGCACCCGGCGAGCACCTCGCACTCGCAGCTCACCGAGGCCCAGCAACTGGAGTCGGGGCTGAGCCCCGATCTCGTGCGTCTTTCCATCGGGATCGAGGATATAGCGGACATAATCGCCGATCTGGACAAGGGTCTGGCGGCGACGTGAGTACCGATCCGGCCGCCCCGCCGGGGCGGCCGGAAGTCGTCTCGACGAGGCCATTGCATGAACGCTGACAGTCCATGTCGATTCCAATCCTTGCTGGATCAGCCGACCTACGATTCACGTGATCGTCTTTTGGCGCCGGAGCAAACGGTGGAGCTCGAGGTAAACGGAGTAAGTTTCGTCTTCCTGAGGTGTACTCCTTATGATCTCGACGTGCTCGCGATAGGACAGCTCTTCAGCAGCCGTATCATCGACTCCGTCGACGAGGTGCTTGGTTTGCGGATATGCCCGGACAATTCTCGCATCAGGATATCGTGCGTGCGGGACTTCGCTCCCGATATCAAGGCGAGGGTCGTGTCATCGGCGTGCGGGGACGGTCCAGGCTCGATCTTCGATCATGATAGTATTCGTCCTTTGGCACTGGAAACGGTATTCTCTCTGGAATCAATTCGCAAATGGGCCAAGAATATGTCGGACAAGGCCAGCCTCTACAAGGCGACAGGCGGGATGCATTGTGCCGCTCTCGTCTTCGAGGACGGGTCGATGTTTACGTATGAGGATGTAGGGAGGCACAATGCGGTCGATAAGGCCATCGGTCGCGGCTTGCTCGAGAGGGCGGATTTCGCGCGTTGTTGCCTCATAAGTTCCGGACGCATCGCAGTCGAGTTGGCCGAGAAGGCTATCGTCGCGGGAATCCCTCTCATCGCCTCGCGAAGTATTCCGACGACGGCGGCAGCAGCGTTGGCGATCGACAAAGGGCTTACGCTGATCGGGAGGATCGGTTCGGTTTCGCCGATCGTATATACCGCCAAAGCACGGGTAATTTGAACAAAAAGCGAGGGGGATGCTCCGATTGGCCTGGCCCCGGCGTTCCCGCTATACTCGGTCAATGGATGCTCAGCCCTTCATCTGGGAAACCCACGGGATCCACGTGGGTACCGGAGCCGACCACGTCAAGCACGGCATCGACGATCTACTTCCTCTCGTGGAGCGCGCCCTCGCCATGGGTTTTCCCGCCGTCACCTTCATCATCCACAGTCCGCGGCTGACGCGTTTCCGCTACGCCAGCGAGAGAGCCACGAAGGTGAAGTTCATCCGGGGCGACGCCTCCTATTTCGATTTCTCGAATCGCATGAGAGAGCTGCGCGAGAGCTTCGCGGGCCGGATACAGATCCGCTGCGGGGTGGAGCTGGAGTGGCTGGGAACCGCTCTGGGCCTCCAGTGGAATCGCGCAAAGCTCTTCCAGGCCCACGGGGTGGATTTCGTCGTGAGCTCGGTGCACTTCGCGCCCGACGGCATTCCCTACGACGGATCGGCCGAGGAAACCGCCGAGCTCATCCGCCGGCGGGGAGGAGTGGAGCCCTTCTGGGCGGCTTACTTCGACGAGCTCATCGAGATGGTGGACGCGAGCTGGCAGTCGATCTCTGTGGTCGGCCATCTCGATCTCCCCAAGCTGTACGCCCCCCTGCCCGCCTGTCTGACCGATATGGACGGGGCCGACAGCGAGACCGCTCATCGCCTCTCCACCCTCTTGGAGATGATCGCCGAGCGCAGCCTCGCCTTGGACGTCAATGTCTCGGGGCTGCGCAAGGGTGTGGGAGTGTATCCGCAGCCGGAAATCCTGCGCCGCGCGAGGGTCCTGGGCATTCCCGTCGCGATCGGCACGGACGGCCACAGCCCCGAGGATCTGGGCAGGGACTACGCGGCCGGCCTCAGAGCCGTGCAGGAGGCGGGCTATCGCTACTACGTGTCGTTCTCTCGAGGAATTCCGGAGAAGCGCTCCCTGCGGCCGCGGGAAGATGACCGCTATCGCACCCTCAATCTCGGGATAGAGATTCTCAACCACCGCTTCGTCCGTGAGAAGCGCCTCGAGATTCCGCATCTCTCCTTCGGGGGAAGTTTCCGCTCTCTTCTGAGCGATTTTCCCGAGGCCTCTTCCCTCGGGGCCTTTCATGCCCTCCGCGTGCGCAAGGACGAAAAGTCCATCACGATCACGGACATCGCTCCCGCGCCGGAGGAGGGGGAGATCACTTGCCTGTTCTCCCACCATAGAGACACGCCGGGGACCCTCGCCATCCTGCTCAACACTCTGGCTTCGGAGGAGATCAACGTAGAGACCGCCCGGCTCAATTCTCTCCACGACGGTACGGCCACCGCCTACCTCGGCCTCGACGGCGACCGGGACGGCATCCGCGAGGCCGTCGAGTTCGTGCGCGGCACCGCGAGCGATCGCTTTCTGCGCATAGAGCCGGAGCTGCGCACGCGTCTGCCGCCTCTGAAGGCCGCGCCCGCCTACCTCTTGGAGGTGGACGGGGTCCGGCTTCCCATTCCCGTTTCGCGGCACATGCTGATCGCGGTGCACGCGAATCGGCCGGGCGTGGTGCTGGTTCTGCTCTCCGCCCTGGCATCGCGGGGGGTGAATGTCGTGGACTTCCAGCTGGGGGCGCGCGGGGACAGGAACTTCGCCGCCCTGGGCCTCGAGGGCGACGAACGCGAGGTGGCCGAGGTGCTTCAGCGGCTGGGACCGACCTACTTCGAGGCATCGCAGGTCGTGCTGGGAAACCCCGTCCCCTGAGGAGGGTCGGGGTTTCGCCCGCTCGTCCGGGCTAAGCTCTTTTCTTGCCGCTGATCTCGAGGACCCGCAGGCGCAGGACTGCGGTCGCTTCGAGAGGGCCGCCCTCATAGCGAGCCGTGCCCTCGAATCCGTAGTGCGCCATCACGGCATCGAGCCCGCTTCTCCTTTCTCCGGGGTCGAGCACTTCTTCGAGCATGCCGGAGCCTACGATGCTCGTGTAGCGCATGCCCCAGTCGCAGGCTTCCGGCCCGCGGACGAGCTCGACGCCCGTCTCGAGCTGGAAGCCGGCGAGGCCGTTGGAGCGCAGGAGCTCGAGCTTTCGGCCCTCCCGCGCGCCATGGAAGTAGAGACGAAGCTCGTCGTCCCAGCGGAAGCCGAAGCTGAGAGCGACGATGTACGGCGCTCCCTGGGTGGACAGAGCGATCCTGCATACCTTGGCTTCGGAGAGAATGGCTTCGAGATCGGCTTTGCCGGCGACTTCTCTATCCTTTCTTCGCACGATGGCGGCCTCCTGCGCCCTCCGGTGGACGAACGTCCCGGGGAACGGCGGTATCATACATTTATTGCGGCTCGTAATCGACGCCCCGGCTTTTCCTTGACAGGCAGTCCCTGCGCTGTAGAATAATCCACGGATTTCGATTCGGGGGGAGTGCAGTGGCATCACGGCAGAGAGGTCGTTCTTCGAAGATCGAGCGGCGCATCGTCGGAGCCAGCGTCGCGGCCATCACCTTCGTCATGGTCGCCATGGGGGCCTTCCAGACGCATATCGCGCGACAGCAGATCGGAAAGTCCCTGGATCTCTCCCTCTCCTCTGCGCAGGACCGGCTTTCCCAGAATCTGCGCACGCCCATAATTCTCAATCTCGACAAGAGTCAGGTAGCTTCCATTCTCGCGGCCGAAATGGGCCCTCAGGCCTTCAGGGGCATGGCGGTCTACAATGTGCAGAAGACCTTCATCGCCGGCGTTCTGCGGGCCGCCGACGGCACGGTGGGCGGGGTCGCCGACGCCTCCAGCCTCCCGCCCGCCCCGGCCTCCCGCAGGCAGTTCGACATCAAGTTCAAAGGGACGTCGATCGGCTCCGGCGTGATCTACTACTCGGATGCGGAGATCAGGACGGCGCTGCTCGAACAGGTGGCGCTCACCGTCGCGCAGCTTCTCATCGTAAATGTCATCATTATCGCCATCTCGTTCGTTCTCATGCGGCTGTTCGTGACCGCGCCCCTTCTTCTGCTCCGCGACGCCATGCGCGATCTGGCCGAGGGTGAAGGGGATCTGGACAAGGAAATCGCCGTGAGGCGCGATGACGAGATGGGCGACCTCTCCCGATATTTCGACGTGTTCGTCGCCAAGCTCAGGATGATCGTGATACGGGTCAAGGCCGCCACGGCCGTAGTGGCCAGCCAGCAGCAGGATCTCGTTTCCAACGCCGAAGAGACGGCGAGCGCCTCCGTCCAGATCTCGGGCAATGTGGATTCCATCACGAAGCGGATAGGCCTCCTCGGTTCGGAAACGCAGTCGGTCTCCGAGGCGATGGCGGAGATCGGGGCGACGTCCCGCGACCTCGCGGCGCATTCCAAGGTGCAGTCCGCGGCGGCCGAGCGCAGCTCTTCGTCCATTTCCGCCATGATAGCGCAGCTCGGCGAGGTGACGAAGATAGTCGGGTCGCAGAAGAGCTCGACGGAGACCTTGACGGCCCAGCTCGAAGCGAGCGCTCTGGCCATACGGGGCGCGACCGAAGCGAGCCGGGAGACGCAGACGCTCGTGGAGAGCATCGCGAGGGCTGCGCAGACGATCAACGGGATAGCGGCGCAGACCAATCTCCTCGCGATGAACGCGGCCATCGAAGCGGCGCACGCGGGCGACTTCGGAAGAGGTTTCGCCGTGGTCGCGGACGAGATAAGAAAGCTGGCGGAGACTTCCGCCGTATCCGCGAGGGAGATCGCCGGAGTGATCTCCCTCGTTCAAAAGAAAGTCGACCTCGCCGCGAACGCATCGGTCGACAGCGAGCGCACTTTCGACCGCCTGCGCAGGGACATGGACGCTTCGATCGCCGCCCTCGACGAGATCGACAGGAGCGTAGGAGCCCTCGCATCGGGCGGGGAGGATATCGTTTCGGCGATGCGGGAGCTCGGCAGCGCCACCTCCGCGGTCAAGCACGGGACGAGCGCCATCACGGAACGCGTCACCGAGGTCGAGCTGGCGGCGCGGCGCGTATCGAACATCGCCGCGGAGGCCGACCGCGGCATGGTCGAAATCGCGGCCGGTGTCCAGGAGATATCCACGGCGACCACCTATCTCCGCGGCGTCTCGCAGAAGCTCGACACCGGCACACGGGCTCTGCGGGCGGAAACGGGCAAGCTGAAGGCGAACTGGAATGAGGCGGAGACGCCGTTCGACGCCTAGGCGGCCGGCTTCACAATTGCTTTCCGCCCTTCTTCCCGAAACCCCGGGCGAGCTGGCGAAGTACGATGAAGAGTATCAATACGATGCTGAGAAACAGCACGGCCAGGGCCGATGACTCGGTCAGTCCGAACTGGAGAAACAGGTCGTAGATCTTCACCGGCGCCGTCATCGGGTAATAGGCGAGTATTATCACCGCGCCGAATTCGCTGATCGACCTCGCGAAGGTCAGCATGAGTCCGGTGAGGATGCCCCGCCGGGCGAGGGGCAGGGTGACCCGGCCGAAAATGCTCCATGGGCCCGCGCCCAGAACGCGGGCGACCTTTTCCAGGTCGCGGTCGACGCCTTCGAAGCCGATCCGCGCCGAGTTCACCGTGTAGGGGACGCTGACGAAAAGCATGGAAATGACGATGCCGGCCGTCGTGCCCCAGAATTGGAGGCCGGTCAGAGCGGCGACCGGCCGGCCCACGATGCCCTTCCGCCCGAAGACATAGAGGAGGGCGATGCCCACGACCGTATGCGGAATCGTGAGCGGCAGGTCCACGAGGGCTTCGACGATCCCCTTCCCCGGGAACGACCTTCGCGAGAGGATGTATGCCAGAGGTATGCCCAGCACCCCCGCGAGCAGCGCCGTCAGGGCCGCCGCCTCCAGACTGAGGCCTATGGCGGACCTGACGTCCTCCATTCCGACGATCTGCACGATGTCCCCGGGAGTCTGCGCCCAGTACATCCGCAGCAGAGGGACCAGGAGGAAGGCGAGCAGCAATCCGCCCGCGGCGGAGAAAATGAAGTATAGTCCGCGGGGCTGGAGCGGATCCGCCGCTCGCATGCTAGCGCTTCGGCCATGCCGTCACGAGCGGTCCGAGGTCGGAGGGCACTTTGCTCACGTCGTTCGCATACGCCGGAGCGATGGTGCCGAAGCCGTCGGCGCCCATCGCTTCCCGGCCGGCCTCGCCGAGCAGGAACTCGACGTACCTGCGGGCCCAATCCGGGTGCGCCGCATTGACGGGCACGGTCACCGCATACACGGTCGGAACGCCGGTCACCGTGCCGTTCGCCGTCTTCACGGCGGCTTGGGCGTAGGCGTCCGCGTACCGCGCGTCGCTCAGATTGATCTGGGGGGGAAGATCGAGGTACTTGAAGCGGTGCTGGCGCGCGTCCGAAAGGTAGATGGCCAGGTAGTCTATCTGTCCCGATTCGAGGGCCGCGATCAGTTCGGTCTCCGTGTCGCGCATGTTGGTCCTGGGAGCGTTGGCGAGGATCGCGTCCATCAGCCCCGGCTGTTTGTAGAATTTCTCGGCGAGCTGGAGCGTCTGCACGGTCTGATAGCCGGAAGGGTCCGTGTCCGGGTTGGATCGGCCGATCTGGACACCGGGACGGGAGAGAATCTCGTACCAGTTCCCCGAGTCGATCTCGGAGGCGAACTTGCTGGCGGGAGTGTATACGAAGGTGACCGCGTTGGTGGCGAAGCCCGCGTACCAGTCGGCGTACCGGGTCTTGCCTTCTCCGCCGAAGAGGAACTTAGGTATGACGCGGTAATCGGCCACAGCGACCACGTCAGCGATCTGTCCCAGTTCGCTCACCTGCTTGGCCATCTTGACGCTGCCGCCGAACTGGGCCTGGATGGTGACATTCGGATATTTTTTCACGAACTCATCGTCCAGACTTTTGAAGGGAGCGGCAAGCGTGCCCGCCCCGAAGATAGTCAGCGTAACCTTGGCCTGCGATTGGGCCCCTGCGGGCATGATCGAAAGGGCCGCCGCGGCGGCCGCGAAAAAAAACGCGATTCCCGGGTATTTCACGGAATTTACCTCCTTCGGAGACGATCGAAAGCCTGCCCGGTCGGAGAAGCGGGCGATGTGCAGGCTATTCCGGCCGATGCCCGCTGTCAAGCGTGGCGGCCTTCCGCGTCGGCGATCACGCCCCTGCAAATACATTGACGTGCAATTGCCGCTATGTTATTTTCGGTTAATAGTTTCTCTCATGGCCGGCTTTTAGGGTTCTTCGTCGAGAGCCCAAGGACGCGCGATGGAATCAGGTCGAATCATTTTGCCCGAATGTCCGGATGTCGACTCGATTCTGGACAGTCTCCAAAGCGCGACTCTTGTCATCGAACCGGACTGGACGATACGAGCCTGCAACCGCCGCTTCCTCGAGCTTCTCGGGTATGAAGGTCAGGACCTGCGGGCGGTCAGGATGCCCTCCCTTTTCCGCGACGAGAATATGGGCTCCGAATTCATGGCCCGCCTGCAGAGCGAGCTCCCGGCGCACGAATCTGCAGAGGGACAGTGCGAGCTCAGGCGCAAGACCGGCGAATCCCTGCCGCTGAACTTTACCGCGCTGCCCTTCGACTGGGACGGCGGAAGGCTGAACTGTCTCGTCACGTTCATGCTCGATCGCCCCGGCGCGAAGGGGAGCGAGCACAGCCTTCAGAGTCTGGCCAGGCTGTCGGATGAGAATCCCAGTCCGGTGCTCAGAATCTCGGGAGACGGTGTGCTTCTCTATGCCAATCGAGGAAGCTGGCTCGTCCTGTCCCACTGGAAGACGGAGGTGGGACGAAAGATCCCGCCGGCCTGGTTCGAGGTGGTGCGGGAGGTCATCGGAAGCGGTCAAAGGCGCGAAGAGGAACTCCGGATCGGATTCAAGACCTATCTCCTCCTCCTGGTCCCCGTTTCGGGCATGGGATACGTCAACATTTTCGGCCTCGACGTGACTGCGGACAAGCAGGTCGCGCGCAAGCTCAGACAGTATGCGCAGGTTTTCGAGAACGCTTCGGAAGCGATCATGATCGTGGATACGGACCTGCGGATCCTCGATGTGAACCTCGCCTTCGAAACGATCACCGGATATTCGAGGAAAGAAGTGCTGGGGGAAGAAGCCTCGATTCTCAAATCCGGAAGGCAGGACGAGAGCTTCTACGCGTCGATGTGGAATTCGATCAGGGAGAAGGGGAGCTGGCAGGGAGAAATTTGGGACCGCAGGAAGAACGGCGAGGACTACCCCGAGTGGCTTTCGATCAGCGCCATACAAGACGAAAACGGCGTCGTCATGCGCTACATCGGCCTCTTTTCGGATATCTCCACGATGAAGCAAGCCCAGGACCGCCTATACTATCTGGCCCACTATGACAGCCTCACCGGGCTCGCGAACCGGCGGCAATTCCTCGACCGTCTCGATCAAAGCATCGAAGACGCCAAGCGGACCAACGAGCTGCTCGTGGTGTTCTTCATCGATCTCGATGGTTTCAAGCAGGTCAACGATACCTACGGCCACCGTGCCGGCGATCAGTTCCTCCGGGAGGCGGCCAACAGGATCCGAGCCAGCCTCCGCCAGAGCGACACGGTCGCGCGCCTGGGCGGCGACGAGTTCACCGCGATCCTGCCCCACGTGAAGAACGTGCAGGATTCGGCCGTCGCGGCGCAGAAAATGCTGAGCCGCATGGTCGAGCCATTGACCCTCGATCAGCAAGAACTGTTCATGTCCGCGAGCGTGGGGATCGCAATTTTTCCCGACGACGCGACGGACATGGAGAGTCTGCTGCAATTCGCGGATACGGCCCTGTACAAGGCCAAGGAACTCGGGAAGAACTGCTATCAGTTCTACTCGCCGACGATGAACCTGAAGGCGACCGAAGTCCTCGCCCTGAAGGCCAAGATGAAGCGAGGCATCGAGCTGGACGAGTTTTTCCTCCACTATCAGCCGCAGATCGATGCCCGCTCCGGCCGGATCAGGGGCGTGGAGGCTCTCGCCCGCTGGGGAAGCCCCGATCTGGGGGATGTGTATCCGGACCGATTCATTCCATTGGCGGAAGAGACGGGCATGATCCACGAGATCGGGGGGCGGATGCTCAGGTATGCCTGTATTCAGGGCCAGAAGTGGTGCGCGGACAAGCTGGACGACCTGAGGATCGCGGTCAACGTTTCGCCGGTGCAGCTCAAGCGCCGCGATTTCGCGCAGCTCGCCGAATCGACGATCGCCGAATTCGGACTGCCGCCCGGAGGCCTGGAGATCGAAATCACGGAAAGCGTGCTCCTCCTCGACGACGTGACGGTCATGGATCAGCTGAAGCGGCTCAAGGCGCTGGGCCTCAGTCTGGCGATCGACGACTTCGGGACGAAATACTCTTCTCTGGCTTACCTCCGCCGGCTCCCGATCGACAGGCTCAAAATCGACATCTCCTTCGTCAGAGACCTACCCGACGACAAAGGAAGCATCGCCATCGTATCTGCGATCATCGCCATGGGGCACAGCATGGATCTCGAGGTCGTCGCGGAAGGAGTCGAGACCGAGAGACAAGCCAATTTCCTGGCCGAGAAAGGCTGCGATTTCCTGCAGGGGAATCTCTTCTCCGAGCCGATCCCGCCCGATCGACTGTGCGCCGTCGCGGCCAAGGGCTGGGAGGCGATTCGACTCGGGACGACAGGGACCACCTCGGGGGGGTGAGCATGGAAGGCAAGGGAGGGACCACAGTGACAGCATCGCGAGAGTCCGGAGACTTCGAAATTCTGGTGACCTCGGATTGGAGCCAGATGGGAAGAGTGAACGAAGCCATCCTGGCTTATCTGTCGTCCAAGGAGCTTTCGTCGGATCTCACGAACCGATACACGATGGTGGCCTGCGAACTCACGGAAAACGGCATAAAATACGGGAGCTTCGAGTTGAACGGAACATACGTCCGCGTCAAGATACGGCTCGAGGGGGGGAGCATCTTCGTCGAAGTCACGAACCCGATAGGCGAAGCGACGAAGACATACCTGAACGAGCTGGATCATACCATCCAATGGATACGCGGGTTTCAGGATCCCTTCGAAGCCTACATCGAGCGGATGCGGGCAATCTCCCACGAACCTCTCGAAATCGACCGGAGCGGCCTGGGTCTGGTCCGGATCACCTATGAGGGACGTTCCGCACTGGATTTTTACCTGGAAGAAGACAGCACGCTCAGTGTGTCGGCGGTCTCGGAGCTGAATCGGTAGAACGGAGGTGAAACGTGGACGTGGCGGAATCGTACGTCAATGACCAGTTGAAGATCGATCTTGCGGAAGACGGCGAGACGCATACCGTAAGATTCCTGGGGAAAAGCTTTCTCAGGGACCCAAACGTGTTCGTCCTGCCGATTCTGACCAAGGTTCTGCAGGTTGCGATCAACGACGGCAAGAGGATGGTCATCGATTTCTGCAACCTCGACTACATGAACTCCTCCACCCTGACTCCGGTGATCAAGATCCTCGAACGGGTGAGGGTGGGCGTGGGAGAGCTCACGGTGACATATCGGAAATCCCTCAAATGGCAGGACATTTCCTTTTCGGCGCTGATCATATTCCAGACGACCGATCGCCGGATCGAGATCGCGGGAATGGACTGAAATCATGGATATGCTAAACGCCGAAGCTCTGGAGGGCCGTCTGCTCCTGGGAAGCGGAACCGTTCCCGTCAAGCTCAAGTACGCGTCGAGATATTCCCTCTGGGTGGGGCTCGAGGAGGGTATCGTCGACTCCGAGCCCGTGGGGCTTGAGCTGCAGGTAGACGGGAAGAGCATCGGAATGAGCTCGTGCCGAGTGCTCGAGGAGAGGGGAGGGGAGTCCGCGGCGGGGATGCGCAGGCTGGTTTCCCTGGATCGGCTCCTGGACTTCGAAAAGCTGCTGTTCCATTCCAAGGTGGACGAAATCGACGCCACTTTCTCCAAGCTTTCCCCCATCCTGGGCTACAAAGAAACCATCGATGGAACCTTCAGGAGCTTCGTGAGCGATCTCACCTACGACTTGAACGTCTACGCGACACATCTCGATCAGATCGATTCGGGCTATGCCGATGAGCCGCAGTCGGTGAAGGATCTCATCCAAGCATCCCTCATCAAGTCCATCGGCCCCTCGCTCAAGAAATATCTCGACACCGAGATGGACCGTTTGGAGGAGTTGGTGTCCGGATACTCGGCGCAGGAAGACGAGCATCACGGCTACTACTTCCGGAAGCAGCTGTGGAACGTGATCCTCAGATCTCCCATCCTCGCTCGAACCAATCTCAAACCACGGGGATACAACGGCGATTCCGAGATGATGCGCATGATCTATCGCGACGAATACCAGGGCGATTCGACCTTCGGCAAGATTCTCCACAAGTACTCCATCGATAGACCGGCGGCCCAGGCGGTCAGAAATCGCCGCGTCGAGGTTGCGGCCATGCTGAAGCGCCATATCCAGGAACGCAAGGAGCAGCATCCGGAGACGATCCGCGTGCTGTCCGTGGCCTGCGGGCCCGCGCTCGAAATACGGGACATAGTTCGTTCGGCGGCGGACGCGAAGATGCTGCATTTTTCGCTGCTGGATCAGGACGAGCTGGCCCTGCTCGAAGTCGCCACCCTCGTGGACGAGCTTGAAAAATCCCTGGGCACGAAAATCTCCGCGGATTTCATCAAGGAATCGGTGCGTACGATGCTGGTCTCCCGCGAGCTCAAGAACCGATGGGGCCGCTTCGACTTCATATATTCGATGGGCCTGTTCGACTACCTCACGGCTCCGGTGGCCAGTGCGGTGATCAAGAAACTCTACCAATTGCTCAACCCCGACGGCAGGATGGTGATCGGGAATTTCGCCTCCGGCAATCCGAGCAGATATTTCATGGAATACTGGCACGACTGGAAGCTCATTTATCGATCGGAAGACGAGTTCATCCGGCTGGTGCCGGAGCTCGCCGGCGCGGAAACCGACATAAGGACGGATTCCACCGGTATCCAAATGCTGCTGAGCATCGTGAAGAGGGGTGGCGATGATTAGGCCCGCGAGGCTGGGGTTGAGAATAGCCGGCCCGGACATGCGCGGTCCGGAAGAGCCATGGGCGTCCAAGGCCATCGAGGCGGGAGATTTCGACGCTTATAGAGACGCCATCATTCATGGCTGGCTCCATACGCTGACGGCCATGGCGACGATTCTGGTTCCCATTTTCTTCGTGCTCGACATTTTCATCATGCCTTCCTCGCTGCTGCCGCGCTTCGGGCTCTATCGGCTCGTGTCTACGCTCCTCGCGCTTGCCCAGGCTCTCCTGGTCCGCGCGAGCAGGCCGGGAAGATGGTCCTATCTGCACTGCTACTTCATATCGCTCCAGGTCGGGGGAATGATCGCGCTGATGACGGTCGACCTCGGCGGGTTCAACTCATCGTATTATGCCGGGCTCAACCTCGTGATAATCGGGGTCAATCTGCTGATGCCGTGGAAGGCGATCCACACGGCGATAAACGCCTTCATGATCCTCGCCCTGTACATAGGCATCAATCTCATCGCTCCGGCGCCGCATCTGCCGGCCCAGCTGACCAACAATCTTTTCTTTCTCATCGCGACGGCCATCCTGGCGGTGAGCATAAATCATGTGCGATATCGGCTCATCGAAAAGGAGTTTTCGCTTCTCGTCGAAGTCAAGAAAGCGCGCGACGCTCTCTGGAGCGAGGTGGAGCTGGCCAAGAGAATACAGACCGCTCTCCTGCCGCAGCGGCCGGCCCTGGATGGGTACGACATCGCAGTCTCGACGCTTCCCGCGAGGGAGGTCGGCGGAGACTACTACGATATAATCCAGACCGAAAGCGTCGGGCGCTGGGTGGCGATAGGCGACGTGTCCGGCCATGGAGTGGACTCCGGCCTGATCATGATGATGGCCCAGACCTCGCTCATGACAGCGATACGGGGGGTCGGCGGGATCGGTCCGGTCGAGGCCCTGGATACGATGAACCGAGTTCTCAGGGAAGACATCACGAGACTCGGCGGCAATCACTATATGACCATGATGGTACTCCGCCTGGACGACGACCGGATATCCGTGGCGGGCCACCACCAGGATTTTTTCGTCTATCGCGCGGCGACGGGCCGGGCGGAGGCACATTCCACGAAGGGAACCTGGCTCGGAATTTCCGAGAGCATCGTTCCGTTCACCGAGATATTGGAGCTCCGGGTCGCCGCCGGCGATGTGATCCTGCTGTTCACCGACGGGGTCACGGAGGGTACCGACGGCTCCGGGGAAATGTACGGCGAAGCGCGCCTTCTCGAGAGCTTCGGACGCAACGCGGGCAAGCCGACCCAGGAAGGCCTGGAAGGCATCCTCGGCGACGTTCGGGCATTTCAGTCGGTCCAGGACGACGACATGACTCTCATAGTCCTGAAAAAAGGCCCCAGGCAGGAAGGAAAGCATGAACATGGCGAACAGTGACAGGACCAATGAACGCTCACGCCTGATCTACAGTCTGCGGGTTTTCGACGAGGGGGAAGGACGCCTCCTGGGGACGGTGGTGGATATCACGCCGGAGGGCATAATGATCCGAGGGCAGGATCCCGTGCAGGTCGGCGAGCAGCTGTCCCTGCGGATGGACTTGCCCACGATCGAAGGCTCGGAGGGCCATGTCGAATTCTCCGTGCGGAGCAAGTGGTGCCGGCGGAACAAGAGCGGCGATTATTACAGCGTGGGATTCCAGTTCGTAGAGCTCTCGAGCGAAGTGAAAAAAGTGATACTCAGACTCATCCGCAACTATTGCAGGGAAGAAGGGGAAGAGGATCCCGAGTCGGACATGAATCCACCCCTCCCGGGAGGTTCGGTATGATGGAAGAACGAAGGATGCATATTCGGGGTCGGAGCCGGAGGCCGTGCCGGCTCCGCTAGCCGAAGAGGCGTCGGATCGATTTGAGGACTCTTTCGGCCTCGAAGGGCTTGATGATGAAGTCCTTCGCCCCGAGGCCGAGCGCCTCGAAGACGATCTGCTTCTGGCCGACGGCGCTCACGATGACTACCCTGGCGTCGGGATATTTTTCGAGGATCATCTTGAGCGCCTCGATCCCGTTGAGCTGCGGCATGGAAATATCGAGAGTGATGAAATCCGGCTCGTGCTCGGCATAGAGGCTGAGCGCCTCCTGCCCGTTCGCGGCTTCTGCGACGATGTTGAACTCGTGGTCGAGAATCTCGCGTAGCCTCATTCGCATGATCATGGCGTCGTCGACGATCATTCCGCGATGCATGCTACCTTCCTCCTTCTTCGGTCAGGGCGATGTTGATCTCGAGGACTCCGATCTCCGATATGAGGCTCAACGAAATGGTAGGAATCTCGAGGAAGTCCATGGTCAGGTCGGAGGCCATAAGCACCGCAGGAGGCGTGATGTGGATCTTCTCGTTCTCCCCCGCGAGGGCGATGCTCGCCTGGCCCGTGATGATGTTCGCGATTTCGCTGACGGCGCTGTTGGACAGCTTTCGTATCTCGGCGGGCAGCCTGTTCGGCAGCATCGCGTGCGCCACCTCGTACGTGAAGCTCTGGTCCATCGCATATACCACCTGGCCGCGTATGAAGCCGGTGACGCCTATGATGATCGAGACGGGCAGACTCGGCACGGGCGAATCCTTCCTGGACAGGTCCTTCCGGGACATCTTGATGTTGGCTTCTTTCTGGAACACGTCCACCGCGCTGCGTATGAAGATGTTCGCGTATTCCGCTTTCACGATCGGACCCTCCTCGTTTTCTATCGATGATCAGGCACCACTATGGTGAAGACCGTTCCCCGGTCCAGTGTGGTCTGAACCCGTATTCTCCCTCCCATGCTCTGGACCGCCTCGTGCACGGCGGACAGACCCACTCCCCTGCCCGAAAACTCGCTCACGTCCGTCGAGGTGGAGAACCCGTCGCGGAAAATGAGCGAAACCAGCTCCGCGGAAGAAATGTCGGCACCGGTTTCGACGAGGCCCATTTCCTCGCCGCGCCTGCGTACCTCCGCCATGGGTATGCCCTGCCCGTCGTCGGAGAAGGTGAAGACGATTTCACCCGACTCTTCTTTGATGTCGATTCCGACCATGCCCACCGGGCTCTTGCCTTTCACCTCCCTTTCGCGCGGCCTCTCGATCCCATGATCCACCATATTGCGGACGATATGCGAAAAAGAGGCGATGAGCTCGTCGAATTCGTCGGGTACTATCGGGATGTCCCCGCCGAGCACCGTGACCGGAGCGATCCGTTTCCCCATGCGCGAGGCCAGATCGGCGATCATCGGAGGGAATCGTCCGAAAAGCTCGGCGAGGGGTCTGCGGCGATGTTCCTCGAGGACTTGGAGAATGGGCTGGTCGGGACAGTTCATCTTGATGTGGGATTCGATCATCATGTACTCGGATTTTCCGAGCTCGATGGACTGCGGGTCGAGGCTCCACTCGCTTCCGAGGGTCGAGAGGACTATTGCGCGCTCCTCTTCGAAGGAGTCGCGGAGCAGTGCGGCGGGCTCCGCCAGCTCCACCGGCTGACCGAGGGCGACGCGGTAGGCGATATAATCCTCGAGGCCGTGCGACGCATTCTGAGTCTTGTAAAAGCCGAGGAAGGCCGCGTTGCTCTTGAATGTATGGATGTTGCGCACGAGGCTCTCATACCCGCCGGGCAGGTCTCTCAATTCGGAGAAGAGAGCCTCGGCCTCCCGATCGAAGGTGGAGAAGAAGCCCCGGTTGGAAATGACCTTGAGAAGGAGATTCCACTTCTCGTTCTGCCGGCGCGTTTCCTCCTGCTGCCTGATCTCGTCGGTGACATCGGTGACCACGATCATCACCCGAGCCTCGTGGATGGCCCTGTAGTCGGCTCTGACCGTCCGATCGCCCAACGCCAGGTTGTGGTCGAGCAGGTCGAAGATGACTTCGGCTTTGGATTTTCCGCCGAAATAGAGGTCCAGCCCGCTCCTGAAATTGGCTCTCGAGGCCGGATCCGCGTACAAGAGTTCGTCGATGCGCAGTCCGGCGATGCCGCGTCCGAATATCTTGTCGCATTCCTTCGAATACTCCGACTGCACGATGTATGCGGGATCGAACGATAGAAACCCCTGCCCCGATAGATCGAGGAGAGTGGACAGCGATCGTTCGCGGTCTTCGACGAGCCCCTTCTCTTCGACGAGGGCGTCGCGGACCTCGCCCAGGTCGACGAGATTCGAGAACTCCCTCTTCAGGAGCCTCGTGCGCACGTAATTGATGGCGGTCGCGAGAATCGCCGTGGCGGCGAGGAAAAAGAGATTGTTCACGAGCGATGATCGGGCGATCGGCAGGCCCGCAAGGATATTTACGAGCAGATAGAGACCGAGCGTCAGCATGGCGTTCGCGGCCGTATGCAGGGCCCCCCAGGGCATGAGGAGGTTGACGCCCATGACCACGAGGTTGAGTCCGGCATAATAGCTGGAAGAGAAGCCCCCGAGGTCGGCGGTCATGAGGGCGATCATTCCACCGACCTGAAGGGTCATCAGATAGCCGTGGAGATACGACCAGCGGCTGGGGCTCGTTCTGCGAACGACACAGAGCTGAAGAAGCGCAAGCAGGGTGGAGGCGCCGCGATAGACGGCGAATCGAGGCAAAAGGGATGCGGGCATCATGAAGAAGTCGAGAGCGAAAAAGACGGGAACGAGGAGGGAGGCCATGAGTGTCAGAGTCCGGAGCCAGTCGTGCATTATGGCGAGCTGGTAGGCCGCGAAGTCGCCCGAATCGATGGCCTTCGTCGTTCGAGCCGCGATTTCCCTCTTCTTCGACGAGACCGGAGCTTCCCCGGAGTTCGGTGTCGAGTTCTTCACTTGGCTACCTCAATAGGGGCAGTACGACCCTGCCCGGCCGAATAAGCGAATCGGACTGGATAAACTCGAAACAGCTTAGATCGTGTAACACTCCAATCGCGGAGTCAAGTGCGACTTTTCGAATGCGGGCGGAATCCCGGGGCTTCTCCATCGACGATCGGGATCATTCTCGGGCTTTTCCCTTCGTCGTCGCGAGAAGGCTGACGAGGGCGACGAAAACGATGCCTATTCCCACGAGAATCGGGATCAGTTCCGCGTCGATTCTCCCCGACGCCGCGGCGAGCGCCCCGAAACCGAGCACGATGACGACTCCCGCCGCGATTTGCCAGCAGTCGCCGATGATGAAATCATAGATGAATCTGAAAAACGCGACGATGAACTTCATGTCGAGATTCCTTTTCTCTCAGGCGGTCTTCCCTCCGGGGACGGCTTTCGGAGAGGCGCGTTGCTTGAACAACGAAACGGCCAGAAGCGAAACGACGATCCAGGATGCCAGCACGAACGGCAGAGCCCAATCCCCGCCCGGCCATTCCAGACTCTCTTTGGTTTTCGTGAAGTATCCGAGTCCTTCCGAGGCCCAAAAGACTCCGAAGGTGCACAGGAGAACGGCGACGCCGAACTTCAGGATATTCTCGGGCACCTTCGAAAGAGGGCCTTTGGCGACGAATCCGAGAACGACGACGACGAGCGCGGCGGTCAGCGCGCTCATCGAGGCCAGGAGCAGGGAGTTCGGGGTCTCGGCGCCCGCGCTGAGGCCGAAGCTGACGACGATGAATATGACTTCGAGCCCTTCGAGCAGGACGCCTTTGAAAGAAACGACGAAGGCGAACCAATCCATTCCGAGCGTCACTTTGGATCCCGCATTGGCGGCCTTTTCCCGTTCCCTTTTGAAAATGACGGTTTCATCGTGCAGCGCCGTCAGCCCGCTCGAACGCATTATCGCCTTGCGCAACCATTGTAGTCCGAAAACGAGCAATAAGGTTCCGATTATGAGCTGCAGGAGCGATTTGGAGACGTATGCCTGCAGCGCGACGCCCGCGACGGCGACGACGGCGGCGAGCGCGACCATCGCAAGCGCCGTGCCGACAAGCGCGGACTTCCAGCTGCGCGTCATTCCCATGGCGAGGACGATCGTGAGAGCCTCGATGCATTCGACGGCCGAAGCGAAGAAGACCGCGGTGAGCATGCCGAACATATGAGCATTGAGGAAAGCCTGAGTCTCCATGATTTGCACCCTCTCGCACGATTGAAGATAGCGCGGGCGTTTCGGAGCGGCAAGCGCCTTGTCGTTTTCGGAAGCGATACTACGATAGGACGGAAGAAACGAGCAGGACGGCGCACAACGCGATCAGGTAGACGAGCGAAGAGACGAACATGGCCGCCTGCCGGCCGGAACGAAAGCGGCCGGATGCGGGCAGGTTCCCGATGCAGACGCCCAGCCAGCCGAGCGCGAGCAGCGAAGATGCCGCGAAGACTCCTCTTCCGAGCGGGAGGAGGAGAGGGGAAAAAAACAAAAGCACGCTCACCCAGAGGGCGAGTCGGACTTCGGGCGAGGAATGTGCCTTCCCGGCCGAGTCCGGCCGGCGGACTCCGGCCATCGGCAGGCCGGCCTTGCCGTACTCCCCCGCGCGATAGAGGGCGAGGGCCCTCACGTGCGCCTGTTGCCATACCACGAGGAGGGCGAAGAGAACCCAGGCCGGGGAGTGAAGCCGGGGATCCACGGCCGACCAGCCCATGAGAGGCGGAACCGCGCCGGCGAGCCCTCCGATGAACGAGCTCAGAGCGGTGCGGCGCTTGGCGGCCAGGGAATAGAGGACTATGTAGACGAAGGCTCCCGCGGCGCCGACGAGAGCCGGGACGGGCCCCCGAAGGGCGAGAAGAAAAATGCCGAGCGCGACGAAAGCGAGGCCCGTTCCCACGGCGGCCCTCCCGCCGATGCGGCCGGCGGCCGTTGGACGCCCGCGCGTCCGCGGCATGAGCGCGTCGATGTCGCGGTCGATCCAGTTGTTGATAACACAGGAGCCCGCGACGAGGGCGGAGCTGCCGCAGAGCACCAGCGCGGCAGCTTCCCAGAGCGCCGGCCCCGGGACGGATGCGGCACGCGCGGCCGCCAGCGCGAACCCCGCCATGGTCGTAAGTGCGTTGGAAGCGACGATGCCTATCTTGACCAGGGCGAGAAAGTCGCGGGCGAGCGCCGCCGGGGAGCGGAGCTCCGCCCGGACGGCTTCGGGTTTCATGAGGGCGATCCTAGCACGCGCGGATGCGCATTTGACAGCAGGTTCGCTTGCTGGTACTCTGAGCATGCTTCCGAGAGCGTCCATGGGAGGCGAATCCGTGATCGAATCAATCTATGGTTTCCTCGCTTCGGTCGGCTACACCGATCCCATCCATGCCCCGATGACTCACCTGCCGATCGGATTGAGCATCGGAGCTTTCATCTTCTTCGTGGTCGCCATCGTCTTCAAACGGAAACGGCTCGTGATCACGGCGCGACACGTATCGATTCTCGCGCTGATATTCGTCTTCCCGACCATTCTTTTCGGGGTTTTCGATTGGATTCACTTCTATCACGGCGTGCTGATGCCGGCGATCAGGATAAAAATGACTCTGGCCGCAGTGCTCCTCGTTCTTCTGGGATTCAGCGTCATATTGGGCAGCGAGATCAAACTCCACGCGCTCTGGATGACGATCACCTATGCGCTATGCGTCGGAATCGTGGTGGCTTTGGGATGGTTCGGCGCGGGCATCATCTACGGTCGCGACACGGGCCTGCCCAATTCGGGCACGACGCTCGGCTCGGCCGGCGAAGGCTCCTCCGTCGTCGTATCCACACAGTCCGCGAACCTCGGCGACGCGAAGGCGGGTCAGGTGCTGTTCGCGAACAATTGTCAGGCATGCCATGCCGGAGGGGAGAATCTGATCGTCCCTTCGCTTCCGATCCGAGGCTCGAAACCGATCGCCTCGTTCGGCAGCTTTCTTTCGTTTATCCGGGCGCCCAAGATGCCCGACGGCTCGGCCGGGGCCATGCCTCCCTTCGGGCCGGCCGCCATCACGGATGCCCGGGCGAGGGATTTGTATGTCTACGTTTCCACGGCCTGGAAATGACCGCCGCGGCCCGGCTTCGTAAACTTTCCGCGCTTCTGGCGCTGATGGCCGTTTCGTTCTTCCCGCACGCGGCCGCCCAGTCCTCATCGCCGGCCGATGGAGCGAGGCTCCGCCCGGGAGCGACGGTCCCGCTCGATCTGCGCTTGGTAGACGAAAGCGGAGAGCCGGTCCGGCTCGGCAGTCTGCTGACCCGTCCCACGATTCTCCTCTTTGCGGAGTACCGCGGGAATAAAGAAGGGCCGAAATCCCTCGCCGTGACGCTCGGGGCCTTCGACATGGTGCCGGGACGCGATTACGGAATCATCAGCGTCGACAGCGATCCGACCGCGACGAGCGCCGACGCGGCGGCTGCGAAGAGCGCCGCGATCGCCGCGATCGGCAAACCCTTTCCCGCGACCGCATGGCGCTTCCTCGTCGGCGGCCGAGCCGAGATCGGGACTCTTATGGAAGACATCGGCCTCGGACAGGGGGCTGCCTCGCCCGGCGGCGGCTCCGGTCTGGTGGTCCTCTCCCCGACCGGGAAAATAGTCCGCTATCTTCCGGGAGCGGCGGCGCTTCCCCTCGATCTGGGCATGTCTCTGATGGCCGCATCGCCCGGCCTCCTGAGGCCTGCGGCGGCCTCCGTGCTTCGCTTCTGCCTCAGGTACGACGCGGTCGATCGGCACTACACCCTGGATATCCCGCGCATGAGCGGGATCGTTATCTTCGCGCTCGCAGCGCTCCTCGCCCTCTTCCTGCTTCTCTCGAGCGGTCGGCGAAGGCGGCGGACGAGAGTGGGAGTCTGACGATGAGCGAAACCATGAGCCGCGGCTTCGACGATGGCGGTCCCTTCTATTCGGCGAAGATGAAGCACCCGGGCATCTGGGGATGGCTCAGCTCCACCAACCACAAGCGCATCGGGATGCTGTATCTCAGTCTGATCGGCACCTTCTTCTCGATCGCGGTAGTCCTGGGCGTGCTCATGCGGATAGCCCTTCTGTCGCCGGGCATGCACTTCGTGAGCGCGCAGGTCTACAACAGCATGTTCACGCTTCACGGCATAATCATGATTTTCCTCGTCGTGATCCCCGTCGTGCCGACAATTTTCGGCAATTTCGCCATACCCATGCTCATAGGGGCGAACGATATGGCCTTCCCCCGCCTCAACCTCTTCACCTGGTACCTTTTCGTGGCGGGAGCGGTGCTGGCTTTCGTTTCGGTCTTCACGAACGGGGGCGCCCCCGATACGGGATGGACCTTCTACGTGCCGTTCAGTCTCAAAACCTCGGTGAACGTGCCTATGGCTACCTTCGCCGTTTTCGTCCTCGGCATGTCCTCCATCCTCACGGGCATCAATATCGTCACCACGGTCCACCAGCTGCGCGCGCCCGGAATGACCTTCTTCAAAATGCCCCTCTCCGTCTGGGGCATGTACTCGACCGCCTGGGTGCAGATTCTGGCCACGCCGATCATCGGCATCACCATGCTGCTCATCGTGGTGGAGCGCGTGTTCGGGATCGGGGTATTCGATCCGACGAAGGGCGGCGATCCTCTCCTGTATCAGCACCTGTTCTGGATCTACTCTCATCCCGCCGTCTACATCATGATCCTGCCCGCGATGGGCATCATCTCCGATCTCTTCCCGGTGTTCTCCCACAAGAATGTCTTCGGCTACAAGATGATCGCGTTCTCCAGCCTGGCCATAGCGAGCGTGGGCTCCCTCGTATGGGGCCACCACATGTACGTCTCCGGCCAGAGCGACACCGCGGGCATCATCTTCTCCTTTCTCACCTTCCTCGTGGCGGTTCCGAGCGCGATCAAGGTATTCAACTGGCTGGCCACGATGTACAAGGGATCGATCAGGGTCGAGCCTCCCTTCCTCTTCGCGCTCACTTTCGTCTTCCTGTTCACGATCGGCGGCCTCACGGGCCTCTTCATCGGCGCTCTGGCGGTGGACGTCCAGCTGCACGACACCTACTTCGTCGTGGGACACTTCCATTATATTATCTTCGGCGGCACCGGATTCGGGACATTCGCGGCGCTCCACTACTGGTTTCCGAAAATGACCGGCCGCATGCCGGCGAAGCGGCCCGCCATACTCGGATGGTTCATAAGTTTCGTCGGCTTCAATCTGTTTTACTTCCCGTTCCTCATCATGGGCTGGATGGGAATGCCGCGGCGCTACGCCGACTATCTGCCCAAGTTCACGGGACTGCAGCGATTCGCGAGCGTGGGCGCCTACATCATGGTGGCGGGGATCATCATCATCATCGGGAACCTTCTTCGCAGCCGAAGGAGGGGAGAACTCGCTCCGGCCAATCCCTGGGGCGGGGCCACCCTCGAGTGGACTCTGCCCTCGCCTGCGCCGCTCGAAAACTGGGAAGAGCCGCCGGAGGTCACGCGCGGGCCCTACGACTTCACCGAAACCAAGGAGCCGCGATGAGCGACGCCGGAGAACGGGGAGCTTCCCGGAAGGACGGCGCGCAACCGCAGCTCGGGCACGTGACCGCCGATTTCCAGGAGGCCCGCGGCAGGGTGGGCATGTGGCTGTTCATCTGTACCGAGGTGCTTCTCTTCGGAGGCCTCTTTCTGCTCTATTCGGTTTATCGCTACAAACACCAGGCGGACTTTCACGCCGGATCGGCGGACCTGTCGCGCTTCGCCGGAACCCTCAACACGATCGTGCTCATCACGAGTTCCCTCACCGCCGCCCTCGCGGTGCACTCCCTCGGCGAGGGCTCCATCGTTCGAACGAAGCGTTATCTCCGAGCGACCATCCTCTTCGGACTTACCTTTCTCACCGTCAAGGGCTTCGAATGGGGAACCAAGTTCGAGCACGGCCTTTACCCCGATTCACCCGTCCTGCTCGGCATGCCCAAGGGGCAGATACTGTACTTCGGGCTCTATTTCACCATGACCGGCCTCCATGCGATCCATGTCATCGTGGGGATGTCGATCTTCGGCTATGTGCTGCGCCATCTGGGTTCGCTCAAATCCGTCGTGCTGGAAAACGCGACCCTTTTCTGGCATCTGGTGGATATGATCTGGATTTTTCTCTTCCCCCTCTTCTACCTGATTTCCTGAGCGGGGACACGTATGGGCGAAGGAGGGGCATAGCACCATGGAGAAAACCGGCGGAGAGAGGGAGATCGTTCCCGGTGTCAGATCCTATCTGACCGTGTGGGGGTGTCTCGTCGCGCTGACCGCCCTGACCGTGACGATGGCGAGCCTACATCTCGGGGCGGCGACGATCGTCGCGGTGCTCGCCATTGCCGCAGTGAAGTCGACACTCGTGCTCTTCTATTTCATGCACCTGCGCTACGAACGGCGTCTGCTGATCAAGCTGCTCATGCCCATCGCGCTGGCCACGCTGGCCATTTTCATAGGTCTGACCTATACGGATATTTTGTACAGATGAGCCAATTTCAAAACCCGGTTGGTTTTGAAATTGGCTTCGCATTTGCTCCGGTTTCTTCGAAACCGTGCGCAAATGCCGCAATTCAAGGTAGCTCTTTCAAAATGCGTCTGCATTTTGAAAAAGCCTCAGATGAGGGGAAGGAGGCAGGCATGAACGGCTCGACCATCGGAGTTGTGAACGAAGCGTTCTATTTCATCGCCGCCTTCTCGTTCCTTCTCTTCTTCGGCATCGTTTTTTTCATGGTGTACTTCCTCGTGCGCTATCGACGGTCGAGAAATCCGGTGGCCACGGAGATTCACGGCAATGTCTGGCTCGAGCTGCTCTGGGTGGTGCTGCCGACGGCGCTTGCGCTGGCCATGTTCGGCTACGGGCTCACCGGTTATAGATTCCTCAGAAGCCCTCCGTCGGGCGCGCTCGAAGTCGCGGTCCATTCGCGGCAGTGGTCCTGGCTGTTCGAATACCCGAACGGCTCGAGGAGCCCCGACCTCGTGGTGCCCGTAGCGCGCGATGTCAAGCTCACGCTGACCTCGGATGACGTGATTCACGCATTCTACGTTCCCGCCTTCCACATCCAGGTCGACACGGTTCCGGGGATGAAGACGCAGGCCTGGTTCCGCGGTCCCTCCGTCGGGAGCTACGATATTCTCTGCGCTCAGTATTGCGGGCGGGGACACTCGTCCATGCTCGCGAAGCTCTTCGTCGTTTCCGATGGGGATTATGCCCGTTGGTACGGCGGAGCCGCGGTCGAGGTGGCCGGGACGGCCTTGCCCTCCGTCCATGCCTCGGGAGCCGAGCTCCTGCAGCGGTCGGGCTGTCTAGGCTGCCATACGCTGGACGGCAGCGCCAAGGTGGGTCCGACGTTCAAGGGCCTTTACGGCTCGAGAGTGGAAGTCACAACCTCGGGCGTGGAACGGCAGCTGGTGGCCGACGATAGCTACATCAGAAGGTCCATCCTCGATCCGGGGGCGGACATCGTCGAGGGCTATCCGAACATCATGCCCTCGGGCAGGGGCATTCTCTCCGACGCCGAGATCGATGACATCATATCATTCCTCAAAGAAGAGAAGTAATATCGCACCCGGCTACGGCATGCGCCGTTCGCGATCTCTTCTCGTGGTCTTCGCCGCGGCTCTCTGCGCGGCATTCTCGCTCGATCCGGCGGCGGCTCAGGACGGCGCCGCCGGAAGCTCCGCAGTCGGGACGGCTCTCCAGGCGGCGGCGAGCGTACCGGCGCCGGGCGGCGGAAACACGGGACCCGGGGCTTCGGGCGTCGTCGGCATCTACGAAAAGCTCGGAAACCGGGTGCCCCTCGATCTCGAGTTCCGTGACGAGAACGGCGTGCGCATAAGGCTGGGACAACTCGTCACCGTTCCGACCATCCTCGCTCTCGTCTACTACAAATGCCCGAATGTCTGCGATCTGCTGCTCACCGGGATCGCGGGCATGATCCGCGGGCTCGATGCGGAACCGGGGAGGGACTACAGGGTAGTCACGGTCAGCATCGACGAGACCGAGACGCCATCCGACGCCCGTCACGCCAAGACGATATCTCTCGAGACGATCGAGCGACCCTTCCCCCCGGAGGATTGGCGCTTTCTCACCGGCGACCGTCCCGAGATAGCGGCTCTGGCCGATGCGGTGGGCTTTCGCTTCGCGCGGCGCGATGGAGGCTTCGATCATCCGGTGTGTCTGATCTTTCTGTCTCCGGACGGCAAGCTCACGCATTACATCTACGGCGCGGATTTTCTGCCCGCCGACGTCAAGCTCTCGCTGCTCGGAGCCCGATCGGGCGCGATAGCGCCCAGCATTGCGAGCCTGCTCAGATTCTGCTTCAGGACCGATCCCGCCAGCCATCGAATGGTCTTCGACATGCTGCGGGTCGCCGCCTCTGCCACCCTGTCCCTGGCCTTCGCTTTCGTCGTCTTCCTGCTCGTCACGGGTCGACGAAGGCGCAAAAAGGCGGCGGCGAGAAAAGCGCGAGCCGCTAGCGGGACTCGAGCGCCTTCACATCGGTGACGATGTCGGCCGGCAGGGCATCCGCGTTGAGAACGACACGCACCCTGCCCTCCGGATCGATTATCCAGAAGGGTGCGGAATGGCTTACCTCGTAACCGCCGGCGAAGTCCCGGACCATCTTATGGACGAGGGCTATTTCCGCGCTGCCCAGACCTTTGGACGTGTCCGCTTCCGCATCCGACGCGCTTCCGCCTCCCGAATCGTCCAGATCGGCGGCGGTGACCACGTGAACTCCGACGCCGTAGTCGGTCCATACCTTCTTGACCGAGTCGAGAGGGCCGGTGAGAAAATGCCAGGCGCCGTATAATCCGGCCTCCCTGCTGTAGCGGGCGATCACGGCCGGCGTGTCGCGCTTGGGGTCCGTGGTGACGGCGACGAAGACGGCCTTGCCGGCATCGGCGCCGAGAAGCTCTCTCGCTGCCTTGAGTTTGATCGTGACATAGGGGCAGATGTCGCCGCAGTGCGTGTAGATGAAACTGAGCACCACGACCCTCCCCCGGGTCGAGGACATGCGGAAGGTCGCGCCCGTCTGGTCCAGAAGAGAGAAGTCGGCAGCCGCGACGGGCCGGGTCAGAGCGGTGCCGATCAGGTCGGGGCCGGTCGACTGGACCTGAGCGCCGAGGAGCCCCGGAGAAACAGCGACCACCGATACACAGAGAGCGGCCAGTTGAAACGCTCGCATGCGATCCTCCTGTGTGACTTACTATGAGTATATTCTCCCTATCAATCGAGGCTCTTGCAAAATGCAGATGCATTTTGCAAGAGCTACACAAACCTGCGGCATTTGCGCACGCTTTCGAAGAAAGCGGAGCAAATGCGAAGTCAATTTCAAAAATAACCGATTTTTGAAATTGACTCAATCCGCATCCCAGTCCGAATCCGGAGAAACGCCGGCAGGAAAGGGGTGACTCGGTTCAAGGAGGGAGGCCATGGCCAAAGCGATTCGATTACACGAGACCGGCGGTCCGGAGGTCCTGCGTCTGGAAGAGATCGAGGTGGGCGACCCGCGTCCGGGAGAGGCCCGCGTACGTCAGACGGCGATCGGAGTGAACTTCGTGGACACGTATCAGCGCAGCGGGCTCTACAAGCTGGAGCTCCCCGGTGGAATCGGGGGCGAGGCCGCGGGAGTCGTCGAGGCCGTGGGCGAGGGGGTGACGCAGGTCCGGCCGGGAGACCGCGTGGCCTACTGTACCGGGACGCCGGGATCCTATGCGGATCTGCGCAACGTGCAAGCGGAGCGCCTCGTCAAGTTGCCCGACGCCGTATCCGACCGGGTCGCTGCGGGCATGATGCTCAAGGGTTTGACGGTCCGGTATCTCGTGCGGAAGACCTATCCCGTGAAAGCCGGCGAGACCGTGCTATGGCACGCGGCGGCCGGCGGCGTCGGTCTCATCGCATGCCAGTGGCTGCGCGCTCTCGGCGTGAGGGTCATCGGCACCGTCGGGACCGAGGAAAAGGCGGCTCTGGCTCGAGCGCACGGCTGCGAGCACACCGTGCTGTACGCGCACGAAGACTTCGCCATGCGCGTCCGGGAGATCACCGGGGGGGAGGGCGTCCCGGTAGTGTACGACGCGGTCGGCAAGGCCACGTTCGGGGGCTCTCTCGACTGCCTCAAGCCGCGAGGCATGATGGTCAGCTTCGGCAACGCTTCGGGGCCCGTGGGGCCCATCGACCCGCTCATTCTGAGCCAGAAGGGCTCTCTTTACTTCACGCGACCCACGTTGGCCCACTATGCCGGCACACGCTCCGAGCTGGAAGAGGGGGCGGCCGAACTCTTCGGAATGGTACAATCCGGCAAGATCGAGATAGATATTTCCGCAAGCTATCCCTTGGCGGAGGCCGCCCGCGCCCACCGCGATCTCGAAAGCCGCAGGACCACGGGTTCGGTGGTATTGATTCCTTGACTAACGCTTCAATGGGACTTCGAGATACCCGATCATTCCCGTGCTCGCGTCGTGGATGAGGAGGAGGACCGAGTCGGATTTGGCGGCGTCGGCGATTCTCGCCGTGAACTGCGTCGGGTTAGCTACGTCCGCGTTCCCGACCATGAAGATGATATCCCCGACGTTGATGTTGGCCTGATCGGCGGGACTGCCGGGAACCACTTGGGTGACTATCACGCCCGAAGAGCTCGGGAGCCCGAGACTCTTGGCCTCTTCGCCGCCCATGGCTCTCACCGCCAGACCGAGCATCTTGTATCCGGGACGGGCCGCCACCTGTTTCGAGAGCGCATATTGGTCCCCGACCCTCGCGCTCAGTTGGGCCGGCTTGCCGTCGCGAATAATGTCGAGGCTCACGCTGTCGCCCGGATTCGACGCGGCCACGGCCCGCTTCAGATAGATGGAAGATCGGACCGGGGAGCCTGCGTAGCGCACGATGACGTCGCCTTGCTTGAGGCCGGATGCCTCGGCCGGCCCCTCGGGTATGACTTCCACCACCGCCGCGCCGACGGTATCGGACGGAAGCTTGAGCGCTTCGCCGATCGCCGGGGTCAGATCCTGAAATCTCATGCCCAGATCCCCGCGTACCACTTTGCCCAGTCTGATGAGACTCTCCGCGATCGTTCTCACTATGGAGACCGGGATAGCGAATCCGAGCCCTTCCGATCCGTTGCTTTCAGAAACGATGACTGTGTTGATGCCGATCACTTCTCCATCCAGGTTGAGAAGCGGCCCTCCCGAATTGCCCCGATTGATCGGTGCGTCGGTCTGGATATAGTCCTCCGTGCCGGTGGGTTCTCCTATACCGATATCGCTGCGGTGCTTGGCGCTTATGATCCCGGCCGTCACGGTCCAGTCCAGTCCCTCCGGCGAACCTATCGCCACGACCCAGTCCCCCACTCTCATGGAAGCGGAATCGCCCAGGCGCGCGGGAGCGACCTTGATCGGTCCATCGACCTGCACCACCGCAAGATCCGTGTAGGGATCGGCGCCGACGAGCTTGGCCGGCTTCACGGAGCCGTCGAAAAAGCGCACGGAAATAGTGTCGGCATTTTCCACGACATGGTTATTGGTGAGAATGTGACCGTCGCGATCGAGAAGGATGCCGCTCCCGAGGCCGCTCACCGGAACGACGGCCGACGTGTCCCGCGGAGCATGGATGCCGAAAGGGCCGTTCACCGGCAGCTGCTGGAGCATCGTTCCGGTGGTATCGATATGGACGACACTCTGTTCCGCGTTGGCCGCTACGTCGGCAATAGTATTCGCGAAGAACTCTCTTGCATCGGTCACGGGCTGGGCGCTCGGGGATCCGTCATTCTGAGCCCAAGCCGGCGAGGCGGACGAGGCCCCGGTGAACAGGAAGAGCGCGAACGCGCCCAACAAACCGTTTGCGGCCATAATCCTCCTCTTCATCGGGAGACGGCTCGCCTCTTCGGTCTGGTTATCGAACCACGAGAACGGATTTATTTTCGGCATGCCGAACCTCATGTGTCGAAAGTTACTGAAGCCGATATAGGCAGTCAAGAAATCGGAAAAAGTGCGAGTCGCTCCATTGACGGCGATTTCGGTCGGTCTTAGACTGTGGGCAATGGATCGTATGCGGGTTCACACGAAGCGACGAGCCGGCGAAAGCCGTCTTCCCGCGATGCGGCGGGGTGCGTCGGCTCGGGCATGAGTGTCGCCATCCTGTCGATCTCGCTCGTGGTCACCCTCGCGTTGTTCATGTACGGGTACAATTGCTATTACTTTCTCTATCAGAGAAGACGTTATGCCATGCCGCTTCCCAGCCGCAGCGAGGATTTCCGACCGGGCGTCGCCGTCCACTTACCTATTTATAACGAACGCTACGTCGTATCGCGGCTGGTGGAAGCCTGCGTTCGCATGGCCGCGCGCTACGGGGTGGAGCGGACGCGCATCGTGGTCATCGACGACTCCGACGACGATACGGCCGCCGAGATAGACCGCGTCGCGGCCGACGCCCGATCGCGGGGATTCCAAGTCGAAGCCTTGCGCCGCGAGGGGCGCGACGGCTTCAAGGCGGGGGCTCTGCAATACGCGCTCGAGCGCACTGCGGAGGAATTCATCGCGATCTTCGACGCGGACTTCATCCCGGACGCGGATTTTCTCGCGGCGGCGATCCCGTATTTCGGGCGAGACCGCGACCTCGGAATAGTGCAGAGCCGATGGGAGCACCTCAACGAAGGCTACAGCGCGCTCACGCGGGCGATAGCCCTCGGGATCGACGTTCATTTTCTCGTCGAACAGCCGGCGCGCAGCGCGGCAGGCTGCTTTCTCAACTTCAACGGTTCGGGCGGCATCATCAGGCGCGAAGCCCTCGTCCTCGCCGGCGGATGGCAGGCTGACACCCTCGCCGAAGATCTCGACATGAGCTACCGCCTCCAGATTCGCGGGAGTCGAATCCTCTACCTCCGCGACCTCCGGAGCCCGGCGGAGATCCCGTCGACTCTGCCGAGCTACAAACGACAACAGGCGCGCTGGGCGAACGGCTCGCTCAGGACCGCGCGCAAGCTGATGCCCGAGCTCTTCGCGAAGCGGGGCCTCGGGTTCAAACGACGCGTGCAGGGCTTTCTGCATCTCACCTACTACATGGTCCAGCCTCTCATGTTCGTCACGTTTCTCCTCACCGTCCTGTCGGCGTTCCTCGGCTGGGGAATAGCGGACTTGGCCGGGCGGGCGGCTTTTCCCGTCTCTCTTCCGACGCTCGGCGCCGCCGCGAGACTCACATTCGCCGTCGCGATCTTCCTATGCACCATCGCGACGATTTTCTACCCCTTGACGGCTATCCGCGCACGGGGCAGGAGAATATCCGACAATGCGTCCAGCGTCGGAATACTCATCCTCCTCGGCTTCGGCCTCACCTTCAGCAATTCGGTCGAGGCGGCCAAAGCCCTCTTCAGCGATCGCGTCTGGGCCTTTTCGCGCACGCCCAAGTATGCGATCAGGGGAAGTCCCGACGAGTGGAAGGACAAGCGCTATCAAGTGCCCGTCGACGGGAAGCTGTTGGCGGAGGCCTGCCTCGCCCTCGTCGGGGCCGCGGCGATAGTTCTCGCCCTGCGCCTATCCTCTTACTTCGCCGCCTTCTTTCTGCTCGTCTACACTATCTCCTTCGCCTTCGTCGCGGCGCTGTCGTTCCTCCAAAGCCGCCGAGAGGTGAAGGTCTAGCCCGTGAGCGCCGACCGCGGGCCGATCGGAGACCTTCGGGCCCCGATCGCGATAAGCGTCTCGATCCAGCTGCCCCTCGCCGTCTTTCTGGCCCACGCCTACGATATGCCACTCTTCATGGCCTCGGGCTATCTCGCGGCTCACGGAGAGAATCCCTACATCCCCGCCGACTTGAGCGCGGTATTCGGCAGCAAGTACTTTCGCCTCCCGGTCAGCTACGGCTATCCCCCCCCATGGATTCTGGTATGCGCGATCGCCTATCGCCTCTCCTTTGCGCTCGCGCCCAGTCTCTACCTCTACGATCTCTTCATTAAGCTGCCCATCGTCGCCGCCAATGTCGCCTTGGCGATCCTCGTACGACGCATCGCCGGCGAGCTGGGGGCCGGCGAGCGGCGGTCGAGAGCGGCGGCCTCGGCCATTCTCTACAATCCCCTCCTCCTCCTCACGACCGCGGCCTGGGGGCAGATCGACGCAGTGGCGATCCTCTGCGCCCTCATGGCTCTGCTTCTGCTTTCCCGGGGGCGGGAGGGCGCCTCCGCCGCGGTCCTGGCCCTGGCGCTCTCGATCAAGCCCATCGTCCTGCCTCTCCTGCCGCTCGTCCTCCTCGCGATTGCCGGGCCGTCTCCCGCGAGAGCCCTCAAATACGCCGCCGTTCTCCTCGGATCGGCCTGCTTTTTTTGCGTTCTCCCCTTCTTCGTTTTCGGATGGGATCCGGGAATCATTCTTCGCGGCTGGAACGCTCAGTTCGCCTCCGCCGGAGGACTCTCCCTCTTTTCGTTCTACGAACTCCTGGGGAAAGGTTATGCGCTGCCTCCGGGCATGGATTTCGTCGGATTCCTCTGGGTGCCGGCCCTCGGCCTCTCATTGTTCCTGATGCGGCGGCCCACGCTCGATCTGGGCTCGCTTCTCAGAAGCGCGCTCGGTCTCATGCTCGTGTTCTTCCTGTGCCGCGCATGGCTGTCGGAACCGAACGTCGACGTCCTCGTACCTCTCGCAGCGGTCCTCGCCGCCCTCGGCGCCGTCGAGAAGGGGCGGGCGCTGGGCATCTGGCTCCTTCCTCTGTGTTTTTCGCTGTTCAACTTTTCCCTCCCGCAGCTTCTATTCCTCGTGGTCCCGGAAATGGGAACGGTCCTCGGTGCGGTCGATACGAAGATCAGGCTCGCCCGGCTCGTGGCGCGGGCTCTCGTGGTAATTCCCTGGCAGCTCTTGGGCTGGCGGACGGTCGCCCGCTGCCTCGGCCGATCCGCCGCCGGCTGCCGCCTCGAGGGAGGCGCGGGATGATGGAGTGCGTTCTCGCGCGCATGGAACTTGGGAGCGGTCTTGCCCTCGTGCTCGAGGGGGCGGGAGGGGATCGAGGGCGCTTTCCCACCGATCGAATGGCCAAGGCCTTGACTCTCGCGTTGGACGGCGAGGATCTCGCCGAGGAGGGAGCCGGCTTCGGCCTGCCGGTCGTCAAGGGACGATTCGAAACCGTTTTCCCCGGCGGCTTCCGCTTTCATCGATCGGAGACCGACCCCGGCGGTCTCGTCCTCGACTTCGACATGAATATGGTGGAACGCGTCTCAAGGAGGGGCGGCGGCCGACTCGAGCGATGGGCATTGGACTGGGCCCAGGAATTCTTCGCCTATCTCCATCGCCGGCTGCCTTTCGCGAGGAGTGCGCTCATCCTACTCTCGAACTTGCTCCGAGCCGGAATCGGCATATCGACGGTTTTCGAGCGTAGGGAGTCGCTCGGCACGATCCGCGTCGAGTACGGGATCGATGCCGGAGAAGGGCGGATAGCGGTCCGCGTCGAAGCCGACATGCCGGCCATCGACGGCACCATGAGGATAGTACTGATGAACGAGGCGGGGGCGAAGCGCTTCCGGCGCTACGAGGACTCCGACGGGGCGGTGCTTCTGGGCGGCCGGATCGAGACGTGGCGGCGGATCGACGCCGAGCGCGCCTCGTTCCGGGACACAGACGCGCGTGTCTTTTTCTCCGTCCGGCGGACCGAAGGGGCGCGGCTCTTCCGAGGCCGGGAGCTAGTCGAAGGCAGGCTCTCCTGGGCGGGATTCGCCTTCGTCCTTCCGCCGGGAGCGACCAGGTTCGAGTACGAGATAGAAACGGGGGTGACCGCATGACCTCGGTGCTGCTGATTTATCCCTTCTTCAAGCCTCGCCGCGACAATTCGCAGTTTCGCTTTCCGCCGCTGGGTCTCGGTTACATCGCCGCGAGCCTGCGGGGGGCGGGTCACGAGGTGTCGCTTCTCGATTGCACTTTTCTGGGGCGCGAGGAGGCCGTCGCGCGCGCCGCGGCGACCCGCGCGGAAGTGGTCGGCGTATATTCGATGATCACGCTCCGCGAGCAGAGTCTGTCCTTCGCCAGGGCGCTCAGGGATCGGGCCGGACTCCTCGTCGCGGGGGGGCCGCTTCCGAGCACCGATCCGGGCCTTTTCCTGAGCGACTTCGACGTCGTCGTCCGCGGCGAGGGTGAGCGCACGATGTGCGACCTCATCGCCGCATTCGAGGAGAGGCGCGGCTTCGCCGGCGTGCCCGGCGTCTCGTACAGAACCTCGGGGGCGCGCGGCGAACCGATCGATTCATGGCACAGCTCCGGGCCCGGAGCGCTGGCGTCCGACCTCGACGCGATTCCCTTTCCGGCGCGCGACCTCTTTCCGAACGATCGATACCTCGCGCACGGCCGGCGGAAGTACGGATACGCGATCACGAGCCTCATGTCGAGCAGGGGCTGCCCTTTCTCCTGCGAATTCTGCAGCAACGCCGTATTCGGGTCGGGCTGCCGCGAGCGCTCGCCTTCCAATGTCATAGACGAGGTCGAAGACGCCCTCTCCTACGGCTACGACAGGATACATTTCGGAGACGACGTCTTCACGCTTCGGAAAGAGCGCATCCTCGCCGTCTGCGACGAGATTCTGCGGCGCGGGCTGCGCTTCTCCTGGGAATGCCTGGGCAGGGTCGATTCGATAGACGGCGAGACGGCTCGGGCGATGCGGAGCGCGGGTTGCAGCCGGATGTTCTTCGGCATCGAGTCGGGGAGCGGGCGGATATTGAGGCTCATGAACAAGCGGATCACGACGACTCGCGCGCGCGAGGCCCTTGAGGCGGCTCGGGCGGCGGGCATCGCCACGGGCGCCTTCTTCATACTGTTCTACCCCGGCGACACGGACGACTCGGTGCTGGAGACCATCCGCTTCGCCGTCTCCCTGCCCCTGGATTATCTCTCCTTCTCGCTGCCCTATCCCATACCGGGGACGGCCCTCCACGAGCGGGTCAAGGATCGCTCGGTGGGCGATTGGCGGCAGCCCCACGGCCTAATCTTCGACCACTGCAGAATTTTCGACGCCGACTTCTCCGAGACGAAGATGAAATTCGGCCTCGTCAAAGGCACGATCGAGCATCGGCTCCGGAGGCGGCACTCCGCAGCGAGCTCTCTCGCGCTGCGGCTCATCGAGCGTCCTTCCGACCTCATCCTCCGACTCCTCAAATGAGAGGGCGAGCCCTCGTCGTCATCCCCACCTACGAAGAGCTCGCCAACGTTCGCGAGCTCGTTCCGGCTATCCTTTCGGCCTACCCGAGCCTCGACGTCCTCGTCGTAGACGACGCTTCTCGCGACGGCACCGGAGAATACATTCGCTCCCTATCCGAGACGGAGCATCGCGTGGCGCTGATGTCGAGGCCCCGCAAGCTCGGCCTCGGGACCGCCTACGTCGCGGGTTTCGCGCTTTCTCTCGCCGGCGATTACGATGCGGTAATTCAGATGGACGCGGATCTCTCGCATGATCCCGCGGCGATAGGCCAGCTCCTCGCCGCCTCGGAGCGGAACGACCTCGTGATCGGCAGCAGGTACGCGCGAGGAGCGCGGCTCCGGAACGTGAAGTCGTGGCGGCTCGCCCTGAGCCGGGCGGCCAATGCCTACGCCCGCCTCGTCACCGGCCTGCCGATAGCCGATCTGACGGGCGGTTTCAAGTGCTGGCGGCGCTCGGCTCTCGAAATCATCGGACTCGAGTCCTTACGTTCCCGCGGCTACGCCTTTCAGATCGAGTCGACCTTCGCCGCGAGCGAAGCGGGATGTCGCATCGCCGAGCTGCCTATAGCCTTCAGCGGCCGCTCGAGGGGCTCGTCGAAATTGTCCTGGGCGATCGTTCTCGAGGCGGCCGCGATGGTGTGGAAGCTGAGACCGCGATTCCGGAAGGCTCGATCGCTTCGATCTCATCCTTCTCCGACTCGCGCGCCTTCCGTCTCGTTCCCCAGAGCGGACTCGAGCCAGGCGAAGCCGATGCGCTCCTGCTCGAGGCGCAGCGACGGGCCGAGGCGGTCGGCGCGGAGATCGTCGTAGAGCTCCCGCTCCCCGGAGCGAAGACGGCCGAGCTCCGCCGAGGTCGGTGTGCTCTCGGCGGTCCAGAGCCCGCGGTGCGCGAGGAGTGTGGCGCGGTCCATGAGGAAGGATTCCGCCTCCGGGAAGACGGCCCGGAACTGGTCGAGGATCGCGAAGCCGTGGGTGTCGAGGTCTCCCCAGTATCGCAGCCTGCAGCGGCGCAGCCAGTCGGCCCGGGCAAGCGATGCGAAGCCGTAGCCGCCGCCGAAGACGATCATGCCGGTAGGATGGTCGGGAAAGGCGAGGAAGTTGATCTCGTTCTCGGTGACGAAGACTTCCTCGAAGGGCGGCGTCCCGGAGGGCTCGAAGAGTCGCGCGAAGTCTTCCGCCGCGAGGGCGATCTGGGCGAGGGGAGAGGCGATGACCCTTTCACCCGCGGCGAGACCGAAGCCGAAGCGGGGATCGAGACTCCTGAAGCGCACCAGGAGGGGCTTGTCGCGGAGGCCGTAGCGGCGCGCGAAGCCGGCGGCGCCCGACGCCTCGACCTCTATCGCCCCGGGTTCGAGGACCAGGTCCAGAAGCTCCGCGAGAAGGCCGCGATGGCTCTCGACGAATTTGCTGTGGACGCCCGGGGCGTCGATCTGTCGGGCGTAGCGGCCGGAGCGGGGGTGGGCTCGGAACCAGGCGAGGGCTCCGAGGATCCGAGGCCAGTCCGCCGCATGCTCCAGGATCGCGAGGGGACGCCGCAGGATCCAGGGCGCAAGGTCGGGAAAGGCACCCCCGACCTCGCGGGCGAGACGGACGAGCCGGGAGGCCTCGCGCTCCCTGCCCGCGAAGGCGAGGGCGTCCTCCGGCCGCTCGAAGACCGCCGCCACGGGCACGGAGTTCCGGCCCAGTTGCTTGTGTCGCACATCGCGCCATTCGAGTCGGAAGCCGGGGCTCGACTCGGCTTCCGAGAGGTCGGCGATCCACCGGCGAGTCTCGTCGAAGCGCCCGCCGAGCTCGGTCGAGCTCGGGCCCCGGAGCGGAACGCGCAGAGGGAAGGGCGTCTCCCCGCCGATCAGGGCGGCGGGAAGGCGCCCCGAATCCCAGTCCCTCCGGAGGCGGTTCCGGATGTCTGCGGGACTCGTCCAGGTCCCGTGCCGATCCTCTCCGCGGTTCGTCTCCCGGGCGCTCTCACTGCCGCTCATCGCGCCTCTGCCCTCAGCCGGTCGCGCTCGGCGCGGTATTCCGCGATGCTGAGGTTGCGCAGCTTCGAATCCCGTCCGTCTTCGTTGTACACGAAACCCACCGAGGCGACATAGGGCTCGATTATGTGGATCTTCTGCAGCGGGGTGATGACGAGAAGCTGGAGGTTCATCTTCTTGAAGAGCTCGAGGCCGAAGCGGGTGGATTCGTCGGAGCCGCGGCCGAAGGCCTCGTCGATCATGACGAAGCGGAAGCTCCGCGACTTCACGGCGCCCCATTCGAGGCCGAACTGGTAGGCGAGGCTCGCGGCGAGGACGGTGTACGCGAGCTTTTCTTTCTGACCGCCGGACTTTCCGCCCGAATCCGTGTAGTGCTCGTACTCGGTATCGTCTTCCTTCCAGCGCTCCGAGGCCGAGAAGACGAAGTACTGGCGGACGTCGCTCACCTTGGCCGTCCAGCGCCGGTCGGCCTCGCTCTGGCCTTCGCGGCCGCGGAAGCGCTCGATGATGCGCTTGACCTGGAGGAACTTCGCCTCGGAGTACTGCTCCTCGGCCGAGCCGGTCAGGCTTCCCTCGGTGCAGGCGCGGAGGTCCGCGATGAAGTCCTGGATCTCTCCGTCGGGGCTCGCGCGAAGCTCGAGGACGATGTATCTGCCGGGATTGTAGTCGATCTGGGTGAGGGACTTGTTGATGTGCTCGATGCGCTCGCGGATCACCTGACGTTCGCGACCGAGCTGGGACTGGAAGTTGGCCACCTCGCGGATCGTGTTTTCGTTGAGGAGTTCCTTGAAGGCGCGCTCGAAGCGGGGCAGGTCGTCGGCGCGGAGTTGTTCGAGCATGGCGCGCCAGGCAGAGGCCGACTCGACGTTCGCGTCCACCTCGCGGGTCTCCAGGGGCCAGGTCGTGCGGTAGGTCTGCATCGCGGAGACGATCTTCTCGCGGAGCCGCGACACCTTCTTGTCGGCCGCGTCGAGGAGAGCCTGCAGGACGCCTCGCAGCTCGCTCTCGCGGTTTTCGCAGCTCTCGACGGAGAGATTTTCGAGGATCTTCGCTTCGCCTGCCAGGGTTTCGATCCGCGCATAGGAGGCCTCGCGCGCCTCCGGCTTCCGCTCCGCGATCTCCGAGGCGACTGTCCGGGACTCCCGGGCCTGGCCGCGCTTGACCTCGGCGGTCGTGTGATCGTTCCGCGCTTCCTTGAGCCGTTCCTCGACGGCAGCGATCTCCGTCTCGAGCCCGGCCAACCGCGCGGCGAGAGCCTTGAGGCGGTCGGCCGAAGACTCGAGCTCGGCCTTTTCCGCCTCGAGGGCGGCCACGCGGAGACTCAGGGAACCCCAGTCGAGATCGAGCCATTCGGTGATGTCGCTCAACCTTCCCACGGCATCGAGTCTGTCCCTGAGCTCCGTCTGTCGCCGCTGGATTTCGCCTATCGCGGCGCCGGCGGCGGCGATGGTCTCTTCGAGCGAGCGGACTTCGAGCTCCAGAGCCTTGATCTTGGCCTCGTTGGTCCACCCGAGCACGTAGCGGGAGCGGTCGTCCAACCGGCCCCGGTCGTCCTTTTCGTGTCGGTCGCCCGAGCCTTTGATCTGGCCCCGCCGCGTGAGGGCCTGGCGCTCCCGCCTGAACTGCTCGAGCGTCTGGCAGCAGGCGTAGTCGAAGCGCCTGAGCAGCTCGCGCGCGAGCCAGTCTTCGAGGGGATCGCCCCGCTTGATCTCGAGCTTACGGACCAGGGAGTCGGGATGGGGCTCGGACTGGGGCCCGGATTCGCGCCCCTGTTCGGGCCCGGAACCGGGCCCGGTTCCGGGCCCGGTTCCGGGACGTCTCGCGCGGAAATAAACCAGGCGGCCGCGCAGCTGGTTCTCGTCCACCCAGGTCGAAACCGTGCCGTAGCAGTCGTCCGGCACGACGAGGGAAAGGGCGAAGCCGTGGAGAAGGCGCTCGGCCGCACCCTCCCATTCCGCTTCCCCTTCCTTTACGCGGAGGAGCTCGCCGGCGAAGGGGAGCCGATCGGGGCGGATGTCGAGAGCTTCGCAGAGCCGGGCCCTGATCGCGATCTGCGCCTCCGGGATGTTGTTCCGCCGCGCGCGCAGCGATTCGAGCTCGCGGACGATGCCGTCGCGTTCCTCTCGCGCCGCGCGGAACGCGACCTCGCGCTCGGTGCGCTCGTTCTGCAACCCGGCCTCGGCTCCGGCCAGTTCCTCGGCGAGGACGGCGAGGCGGGAGCGGTTGCGGGCGAAGTCGTCGGAGTCCTTGGGGACGGGAAGGCCGAGCTCGGCGGCCGGGCCGCGGTAGCGCTCTAGCCTCGCGCGGCGGCGATCGCGTTCCTCGGCGGCCGACCTGATCTCGGAGGCCAGGCGCTCGATCCGGTCGCCGCCGTTCGTCGCGATAGCCTCCTTGACCTCGTCCCGGTCGGCGCGGAGGCGGGACAGTGACTCCTCTCCCGAGGCGACGCGGGCCGACAGGCGAAGGAGCTCGGCGTCGAGCTTCGCGAGGCGCTTGTCGAGAAGCTCGACCTTGCGTTGCGCGAACCAGGAGGCCAGTGCCTCCCTGGCCAGGCGGAGTCCTTCGCGCTCGGCCGACTGATCGTCGAAGGCGGCGCAGTCCTCGACGATAGGAGCCAGGGCCGCGAGCTGGGCCTTGGCCTTGAGGACCGCCGCGTGGGCGCGGTCCAGATCGTCGAAATGGTGGATCAGGGCCTGGATGCGCTCCTCGCCCTCGAAGGGCTCGAGCATGTGCTCCCTGACGAAGTCGGTGAGGTTGCCCACCGACTTCATCGAGACCGTCTGGTTGAAGAGCTCCAGGGCCTGCTCGTTGTCTATGCCGAAGACGCGCCGGAAGGCAGCCGCGTAGGCCTGGAAGCTGTCGAAGAGCTCGACCCCCTCGCTCAGGCGGAGTCGCTTGCGGAGCTCCCCGATGTCGGGCCCGAAACCGGAGAAGTCGCCGGCGATGTCGAGGCTCCTGTTGGCCATGACGTAGAAGCGGGCGGGCTGGCCCTGCTGGTCCCTGATCCAGAACACCTGTGCGAGGGTGCAGTACTGGCCGTATCCCTCGTTCCGGAAGGAGCCCAGTATGACGGCGTACGCGTTCTGGTCGCGGAGGGCCACCGCTTTCGAGGAAACCTCCGATTCGCCCCGTTCCGACTTGTAATAGCCCAGGACATAGGAACGCAGCGTCCGCTCCCGGGCCCCCGCGCCCGCCGCCTTGTTGTAGGCGAGACGCTGGGGGGGCACGAGGAGGGTGCTCACCGCGTCGACCAAGGTCGATTTTCCCGATCCGATGTCGCCGGTGAGGAGGGTGTTCGCGCCGCCCGCCTCGAGCTTCCAAACGCGGCGGTCGAAGGTGCCCCAGTTGAGAAGCTCGAGCCTGTCCAGCCTGAAGCCGGTCTTCTCGTCGGCCTCGGCGAAATCGAGAAGGCCGTCGGCTCCGTCGGCGCTCATTCGGAGGCCTCCTCGCCGGCGGCGCGGGGCCCTCCCCGGTAGGCCTCGAGCCTCGCGTCGAAGTCGGCGAGCCATTGGGCGTCGACGAAGGCTTTCAGGACTCGTCGTATTTCGTAGAGCTGGTCCTGCCCCTTCATGCGCCGGATGAAACCCATGTCCTCTACCCGATTCGCGGCTGTCATCACCTGGTCGTAGAGCCGGGCTTCGTTGGAGCTCGGGGGGAGAAAGACCTTGATCATGTCCACGAGTTCGTCCCGCGAGAGGATGAGCCTCTGTCCCTCGCCCGAGCTGTCGGTTTCGGCCAGCTTCCTGCGCAGGAGGGCCAGAAGCAGGCTCGGGAGGTAGGGCAGCTGACGGCGCGTCATCAGACGGGGAAGGGCTTCGTCTCCCTCGGCGGTTTCGGCGGCGCGCAGCCAGGCGAAACCCTCGGCCTCGTCGAGGACCAGCTCGAGGCCGAGCACCGCGACATAGTCCCGGACCGCCGACTGGAGGGAGAGGAGCCTTCGCCAGAGCTCTTCGTCGCCTTCCCGGTAAATGACCCCCTTGAGAAGGGAAATGACGGGCAGGGACAGTTCGGAGGGTGTTCTATTGGGCATGGCCGGCTCGCTCCTTCATGAAGATCACGCGCGGCGTCTCGGCCCCGCGCCGCGTGCCCTTCGGATCGACCCAGTCGAGCAGATCGCGCTCGGTCTCGCTGAAGACGGCGTTGGGATCCTCGCTCGCGAGGCAGAGGTAGGCGACGAGCTCCGCGAGCCCCCGCTCCAGGGGATGGACTTCGGCCAGCTCTGCCAGACTCACCTGATCGCGCTCCGCGAGGGCCTGGGCGATGCGCGCGCGGAGAGCCTCCCTGTCCACCACCCATTGCTCGAAGAGCGAGCGGGCGTCGATGTCTTCGTCGCCCGCCTCGACGGCGGACGAATCGATGCGCGGTCTCACCGGAGGAGAATACAGCGGCCGTTCCATCGGCAGGCCGATGTCCGCCGCGGCCGAGTCGAGCTCGGAGACCGCGCCTTCGGGCGGAGAATCGCGCAGTTCGAGGGCCTGGGACTCTATGGAGCGGAGTATCTCCATGATGCGGCGGTTCTCCATCCAGACCTGGTCGTCGAGGAAACGGCGAAGCTGGCGCGAAAGCAGCGCGATAGTCCGCTGGGTGCGCTCGCCCGCCTCCATCCAGTCGAAATGCACGCGCCTGAGCTGCTCGTCGGGTTCGAGGGCGCGGATCGCGGGGAGCGAGAAGACGGAGTCGAGCATGGCGCTCAGAGTCTCCTGTCTCTCCGCCGACATGAGGAAGTCCCAGAAGGCTCGGAAGCTCCTCCCCTGGTCCGAGTCGGCGATGACGTCGCGCCGCCCGAGGATGCCTTCGAGGAGCTCGCCCTTCGAGCCCACCCACGCGGCGATGCTCTCACGCGTGCTCCGGTCGAGGTCGCGGAAATTCTGCTCCACCTCCCTGAAGTCGGTGAGTATCTCCCGCGCCGTCGCGGCCATGTGGAGGAAGCGCTCGCGCGCGGCGGTCTCGTCGAGGCTCTCCGTCTCGCCCGCCTTGAGGCGCGTTATGCGGCGCTCGAGCTCCGTCTTCTGCCGCTTCAGATCCTTTATGGTCGCCTCGGGATTCTCCCCGCTCCCCTCGACCAGCTGGCGTAGGAGATCGAAGACGATCCGGAGTCGGGACTCGGTCCCGACGAAGCTCCGCGTTCCGAGGCTGTCCACCCAGGCTATGGCCTTTTCGGCCCCCGGCGTCAGGTCGAAGTGTGCCTCGTCGGAATTGGCCGGGTAATACTTGCGGAGCCAGCCCTTCGCGTCCTGGGCCCAGTCCTCGAGGTAGCCGGCGGCATCCCTCGGGAAAGCCTCCTCGCCCCTGGACTCTCTGAGTCGGAACAGCTCGTCCTCGAGCAGGGCGACGAGCCGCGTCTGCTCGATGCCCCGCGCATTGGGTTTGACGAAGGCCTTGTCGAGGAAGGAAACGAGGAGGGGCGCGTATTCCGCCGAAAGCAGGCGCCAGGCGGGATGATTGCGCCGAAGGCTGTCGACCGTGTTGAAATCGAGGTCCATCGGGGGAATTGTATACGGGCGCGCCGAGTGATGTCGAGGGAGGCGGGGGGTGCAGGGCCGGCGCTCATGAAACCGATGTAATGGTGATTGTCTTCGCCCTTAATGATGGGGCCCCGCCTTCGAAAAAACGGGGAGGAGACCGTCCTCGGCCCCTTCGGGTCCTGCGGAGTGTCTCCCCCCGCTTTTTCGGGCGCCCCATCCTTTTGACGAAGACAATTCCCACCATGGCACTACACGTGCGCCGGCCCTGCCTTTCATTCACCATGAAGAAAAATGCAACACCGGGCCTTTTCATGGGTCGGCTCTGTATTATTATGCGCTCCGGCCCTGGCCCGGGCCGTCCTCGAACCGCAGGTCGAGGCTCCGCACGAATTCGATCATGCCGGTACGCCAATTCGGTGTGCAGCGGGGATTACGAGGTCAGTGCAAAATCGTCCAGGAATTCCGAAGCCGGATCCACGCCGGTCACCATGAGCCAGTCCCGCGCTCGGGTGCAGGCGACGTACAGGAGCTGCCGTTCGGTGTTGTAGATTTCCTCGAGGTCGGCATCGTCGCCTAGGGTCTCGAGTCGCTCTTCCAGGGGCAGGACGCCGTCGTCGCAGGCCATAACGACGACGGCGCGGAACTCCAGGCCCTTGGCCACGTGCATGGTGCCGATCGAGGCGAAGCCGAGCTCAGTTCCGACCCGCTCGTCGAGGATCCGGGCGGGAAGTCCTGCCTTCGAAGCCGCGGACTGAGCCCGCTCGAGTTCGCGGTCGCTCCTCACGAAGATGCCGAATTCGTGGGGCTTGATGCCCTCGGTCAAACGCGCGGCAATCCATGCGGCGACGGCTTCTCCCTCTTCGAGCCTATCCTTGAGTGTCCGGAGCAGGGGAGGCGGCCCGTTGAGCACGGATATCGTCTGGTATCGTTTCTCCGCTATTCCGTCGACGTCGGAGAGCTCCGGACCGAGAAGGCGGTCGGCCTGGCTCCTGATCTGCTGCGAAGTGCGGTAATTGATGTGGAGAGTGCGCGATCTCCCCCTGAGATCGACGCCGAGGGACCTCCATGAGAATGGTTGCTGGAAGATGCGCTGGCCGAGGTCGCCCGTGAAGAAAAGGGAGTCCGGACGATGCTTCCCGAGGGCGACGAGAAATCGGAGTTGGGCAACGCTTAGGTCCTGTGCCTCGTCCGCGACGATAAAATCGAAAATAGTCGCGGAGGACTCAGCCAACCGACGGGCCAGATTCGTGAAGAACTCTGCCTGAGTCTGGAGGCCGCGCTCCGTGAGGTCCTTGCGAAGGCGTTCAAAAACGGGCCAGATGAAGTCGCGCTGTGCCTCTCCTATGCGCGTCTTCCGCCCAAGTCGCGGAACCTCGCGGTAGGCTTTGCGGTCGTTAATCTGCCAGGCGTCCACTATCTCCGTCCATTCGGAGAGGAGGAAGGGGAGGCCGAAGCGTTGCGCTTCGATGGAGCGTGCCGCTTTCGCCAAAAGCTCGGGAATGTCCCCTTGAGTTGCGAGCCTCGGACGGGCGGTCGACGCGGCTCCGAGACGGAGCGCGATCCCGAGGAGAGAGCGAATGTCGATGCGTTCCCCGAGCCGCGGCTCGTGTTCGGCGAGGGCACGGAGCTTGGTTGTCAGAGCGTTGGCGAGGGGGTCAGAGAAGGTCGTGAGAAGGACCCGGGCATCTGGATTTCTGCGTGCGAGATAGACGGCGCGGTGGAGGGCGACGATGGTCTTGCCCGTGCCGGCCGAGCCCGAGACGCGGAAGGGGCCGGTGTAGGCTCGTTCGACGAGCTCGCGCTGGTCGGGGTGAAGGAAGACCGTCCATTTTTCCCAGGGGAAGTCGAGGGCCCGCTCGAGCTCTTCCGCATTGGTCATGACCCGGAATCGCCGTTGGGCGTCGGGGTGGAGGAAGGAGGCGAGGCTGCCATAGGGCGGTGCCGCCTCTGCCGCGATCGATGTGGCCGCTTCTTCCGCGACGGGAATCCCGCCGGTCGCTATCTCGAGGAGGGCTTCGGCCGCCTCTGCCGGCAGATGCTCCGCGATGACGAGGAGGGAATCCTCGGTGGCCGACCTCACTTCGTGCAGCCATTCGAGAGGGACGCCGTAGCCGAGGAGTTCTTCATCGGAGAGCGCTTCGAACGGGCGCCTCGATGGGGCTGAGGGCGGGGCGGCCCCAGGCATCTCCATCCTCGCATAAACAGGGATGGTGACTTCCTTGACCGATTCGCGGATCTCCACCAGCTGCGCGGCGCCAGTCGTCGGATGGGTCTCCAGCCTTCGCCGCTCGGCCCACTCATAGGCTTTATCGTGGTGATCGACGTAGCAGAGAAGGAGGCTCGCCTCGCTGCGGTGCACGATGATTCTGAGATCGCTCGAGACCCTCACCGACCAGAAGTTCTTGTCCCGAGCGTGGTCGAGCTTGTGAAAGCTCATGCCGGGATTGGCCGGGCACACCTGAAGGTCGAAGGCGGTCGTCTTCACGGCCTTCTGCTCCTCGCCCGAGAGTCGGGCGAGGCTGTCGGTGAAGGTGGAGGAGAGGAGGAAGGTCATTTACCAACAGGCCGGGGTGAGTATTTGAAATGAGGCGCCATTTTTTGGGCCTTGTCCATCCAAATGTTTTTCTTCTCGTCATCGGGAGTGCGTGGATCGTCACTCCACCCGATAATATCGGCGTGCTGTGGAAAGGGAACCCCATTTGGGTCGAATCCCAGCCCTTCGGCATAGACGACGCTTGCCGTTGCCGTACCCACTCCGATCGACGGTTTATCGGCTACTGCGTCAATGTAGGTGTTGCATATTGCCCACAATTCTTCGTCTTCCAATTCCACGGAACGGCAGACTGAGGTTTCAAGCCTCCCCGTGCTCTTGTTTCGAATGGGCAATAGCCGCTTGTACCGAATCGAATTGTTCGAGTTCTTGACGTCGCTAGAGTGTACGACGAACCGGGAAATATCCTCGTCTGGCGCTACTTGTGGGTTCCCTCTATTGGTAAAGCTTGACGATGTGCCGAGCAACTTCCTGAAGGTCCGCGCGAAGAGACCACGGATTCGAGACATCGATCGGTTGCCAGCCATGAACCGCTCCTTTTTTTCCTAATTGACCAGCGTAATTCATTTTCCCATGCTCGCCGAGACTGAAGGAAAAAATTCTCCCATCGTTTAAGTCCCAGCTCAGGCAGATTTCTCCGTCTCTCTCGGGTAGGATTTCGGGGCTAGGCGTACCCTTGGGGAGGATCGCAATCAGCGACCATACGACACTCTCCGCGATAGCAATCACTTTTCCCGAAATGGCTTGTGCATTCTCTCCATCCCAATTGGCGGCGGAACAGGACCCTGCTATTTCCCTCAAGGACGCGGTAATGGAAGGGGCCCAATCCAGAGCACTGCTACTACGATTCTGGTAGCTCTGCTGTAGTAAAAGATGAAGGTTCTGCGTAGCTCCACTCGCGGGGCGGCTCTCTGAGTACCAGATGATCTTTGGGCTTTCGAATGCATTGGCTAATATCATCGATACAACCCCGTAGCCTTCTCGGTCAGCGTGCCGAAAAAGCAGTCGTTCTTAAGCTTCCTAAGAGAATTTAAAGCCTCCCAGATCACCGCGTCAACTGGACTGATGGCAGTCAGTACAAATGCGTCGATATCGAGGATGACAGGCGCCCTCCCATCGGCTTCGAGTCCATTCAGCGCGAGTGTCAGAACAATCCGGGCACCAGTGGAAGGATCGGAAAGCTGGAATTGTTGCATAAAGGCGTCGACCGATTGAGGGACGCCCGCGGGCACGTCGACCAGTTTGTTGATGTAGAGTTGGAACGAATCCCCAGGGCGCAGGGGCAGACGCAGATTGTTTATATACCTTGTGGCTATTCTTATCACTGTCTCAGGAGCTAGCCGAGCGACATAGAGAGCCCAGAGGCGTTTGGTCTCTTCAACCAAGGATTCCCAGTTTTCGTAAGGAGGAAGACGGCTCAAGGTGAATCGGTCGCCTCGCACTTGCAATACATATTTCTCGTCCCGGGAATGAAGGCGCAGACCGACGACCGATGAGCTTGTCGTTGGAGGGATGGGCTGCCCATCGGCTATCATGCCGAACGAAAAAGTACTTTCTGAGATCGGTCCCTTGACGTAGTAACCGAAATCGGGATTCCCAAAGGCCTTTTCAACGTCGGTTAAGGCCATGCCAGGCTTGGCCTTAACCTGGAAGTCAATCACGGCCTCGGTTATCGGTGCATTGGTTAGGTGATGATCCATGGTCAATTCAATGCCTCCAAATATATCAAGTAGCAACTGATAGGCCGCAGGGCCATGGCCGACTTGAAGTTGTCAGAGGTGGATAATTTCAATGTCACCCCAGTGGCGCTCGAGATATTCTGCTACCAAGCGTCTGTGACAATGATGAGGCTTGTCCTCGCTACAAAGCAGGCATCCACTTTCAAACATACTTCTGTCCATATTTTCAATTTGACGTACCTGCATCAGATCGATAAATGCCAACTCATATTCGGCCCAATCGCCCCCTCCCTTTTTGTACTTGTCAAGGAGATCCTGGGTCGGTGCCAATTCGGGAATATGACGATATCCGATTCCGCAAATTGCTTTTACAAAGTATTTTAAATCATCGCGTTTCGCGAATCCTGCAAGTTGAGACACATTGTTTAATCTGATATCAATAATCTCCTTGCTCCCAGAGTTTTTTATTCGTCCGAAAAAATTCTCTGCAGTAGTCTTAGTAAATCCGATAGTGTACAACCTCATTTCGCAGTCCGTCCGATTACGAGTGAATCATTTTCCATGAGATGTCCAGGTTGCCGATCCCTTCTATTATAGGCGATTTTGTCGGTCTGCTTGGTGTAGGCTTCCTCAATTATATCCTCTCTTGAGCGGAACATATCGTCCAAGGGAATTCCCAGGAGGCGCACGAGTCTCGACATCGAATCAGTGTGGTTTTCGATGGTTCCATCGTCTAGAATGTGGGTAACGAGTAGACCGCGCTTTACAAGCTCCCTAGCTACTAGTATTGCCCGGTGACAATCAAGCGGATCCTTTTCCGCGCACATCAGGGCGATGCGGTAGTTCTCAGCACCTTCGACGACACGATCAAGGCCAGACTGAAAAAGGGAAGTATTCGCGAGCCGGTCATACTGAACTTTATCGGCGATATAACAGTTCGGATCCTCGCTACGTGCACCAAGTTCTTTCCCCAAAAAAACATAATGAATGCGAGCTTTCTTGAGGCTATTCTGCAGATCTTCCCGGTTAAACTGGGGATTGAATCTGCTGAACGGCGATGATCGAACATCTGCTACTGCCTGAATCCTGTTGGCATGAAGCAGTTCCAGAAATTTCTCGATTGGGTGGTTGGAGTGGCCTATCGTAAAGACTTCTTGAGCCATGGTTATCCTCCACATCGATCAGGAGTTATGACAGACGCCGCCAATCGAAAGGCAAAGCCATTCCAGGGTTCCGCTAGGCTGATACAAAGAAGGGCTGTTCGTACAGGGTACAAGCCCTCCGGGTTAGGCAGATATTGATCCCTGATCACCGGATCAGTTACTGATAAGATATAGGGTTGTTGGAAATATTCAAAATGCGCCCGCACTCGTTTTCTCGACGGTCCTCCTTCAAATCCTTCCTCGAACAGCACTTGTATCTGCAAATTAGTTGGTGCAATCAGCTTAAGCGAGCTTTGGATTTCTGTTGCAACAAATTCCGGAACTTTGTCATTGTAACCGTAGCGAGTGTTTTCAGCCAGTATCCAAAAATTCGGGTCGAAAGCATCGATAAGCTCGTTAATTTGAGTCCAGGAAGCCGTTCCTTCTTTATTCCAATAGTAGTCCTCTGCAAGGATGTGGTTTTCGGTCTGGTGTCCAAGAGGAGAAGGGCGGTCCAGCGGAACAACGATAATATCCAGCAACTGTGCCCGGCGGCCAGTTTCGTATAGGCGCTCTTCCTCTGACACTTCCCTGGTCGGTCTCGAACTGACCGGCCTCACCCAATGACCAGCGCGAGGACCTCCCAGTTCTTTGCCAGCAATACAGCGCCCCGAAGGAGGTTTGTAGGAATTGGCCAGGCAAACGATCGTTCGCTTATACACAGCGAATCTCCTCCATAAATAGCGGCATCGGCATTTGGCCGAGGAAGGTCATACTTTGCCCTGCCATTCATCGGCGATGGGTTTCCATTCTGCCTGCCGTTCTACAGGAGTACCCATTTCATCCATACCTGTCCATACATTCCAGAAATCCGGATCATCCGAATGAGGCCGATGCTCCTTTGGAAGGTCATTCATTTTGACGAGGACGGGGAGCTCCGAGGCCCAGCCGAGTAGGATGGCATTTTGTGATGGCAAGGAGGGGAGTTCTCGCAGAAGTCCCCGAAGATTATCAGGGACCAGTTTATGAACTAATTCTTGGTCACGATCGTTACTAATTCGATGGAGGAGGAAGGTGTTGCATTGGGAAAGGACCGTTGGAGATAGTTCCGAAGGCCGCTGCGAGGCTAGAACGAGCCCCAGACCGAACTTACGACCCTCCCGGGCGATGCGCTCGAAGACTTGACAGCAGATTGCACCAGCATCGAAGACATCGGAATTATCTTTTTGCTGTTTTATAAAAGTATGCGCCTCCTCCATCACAAGTACTGTCGGCAGAACAGCCTTGTATGTTTTTCGATACCGTTGAAGAGATTCAAAAATAACTCGTGCTATGACAGCAATCGCAACGTGGATAATCTCAGTTGGCACAAGCGACAGATCGATGATAGAAATTGCATCCTGATCGGGGGCACTGCTTCCAATTGAATTTCCGAGCCAATCCTCTAGCCGGATTTCTTCGGAATCGCATAGAACCTGTTTTATTCGACTGTCTTTGAGAAGGCTACGAATACGAATAATCAACGTTTCCGTATGTTCTGAAACGTTCAACATCTCTGCGGTAGCCTCAATACTCCTTAAAAAAGAACTTCCACTGAATGGGATAGGTGCATCTACGTCAAGCGGTTCTAAATCAGTATCCTGTCCGCCGAAAGCGGTATGAGCCTCACTAGCCGTTGCCAATAAAGCTGCCACTTCTTCTCGGGTGAAATCCCAAATCGGATGCTGTGAATTGCGAGCTAGGTAACATGAATAGAGTTGACGTATGAATGCTTGAAGTTTTTCGAACTCATCTCCCTCTAGCGCTTCAAGTTCTGGCTCAAGGCTATTACGCCATCTCTCTATTTTCTCGAAAAATGATTTTGGTTTTGGGAAATTTCCCCAAGGAGTGCCGGTATTTCTCTCGATGCGGATGATTGTCACAATAGTGCCAAGAAATCGACGAAGCTCATGGGTCTTACTCGTTGTAGCCTCTGTGTCGCCATTTCTTGCCGATCGTAATGCCTGTATTAATGTTGGTCTTTGCGTTTTTGAGCTTGCCTGGGTGAATGAAGCCCACTCGGCGCTGTTCCAAAACCATAGAGGTACTTGGAGCTGTAGCTCGCCGTCCTTAGGGTTTATTTTGAATACTCTTGCTTTCAATCCTGTGGGAGATTCCCCGGAAAATGCCTGCGAGTATTCCCCATTCGGATCGAGAATAATGAATCGCGCGTTAGGACGACTCTGATCGGAACGTCTCTCTTTCGCGGCCTCTAGCGACCAACGGATAAGTCCCGCCACGGAACATGACTTTCCGCTTCCCGTATTTCCCAAGACGGCGAGATGGCGACCGAAGAGTCGATCTGGATCAACGCAGACAGTAGCATTACCGGCAAGCGGGCTTGTGCCTATTCGCACTCGACGCTTAGCACCCGATTCGACGATCGATCGTAATTGATTGTCAGTTGGTAATAGAACGGGAGAACCTACCGTTGGAAGCGTGTCAGCACCGCGCTGGAACTCGTACTTTTCTTCCTGGCCGCCGCACGTACGCAAGGTACCGACAGGGTTGAGACTCATCTTTCTGAGGGGATAAGGAAGATCAATGAGTCCGAAGTCCTGGATGCCGCGACGCTTGGGGAAGGAGGATCGCTCTATAGTAATCCATTCGATCTGCCCAACGAGATACCCTTCGTCCACGGGGAGAAGCACATAGCTGTTAATGCGAGGGAAAGGTCGGGCCGTACCAGCGTTTAAGGCAACGGTATCCGGGGCCTCGATATCGAGTAGCACCTTAATCTCGTCCGGTGAGATGTACTCAACAGTCCCGATTGATAGGCTTTCGGCGCTAGCGAAAGGGGTCTGGCTCATGATCCTGATTCCGTTTTCCCAGAGTCAGTATCATGTTTTTCCTCTGGTTCGGGTTTATTGGCATCCCACCTTGACTTGAGGAGCTCAACCATGCGGAATGTCGTGCGGTCGATGGCAGGCTTCGGAAGATAATGATCGACTAAGGCATGGAACTCGCCTACATGGTCGCCAATCATTAAGGTGATCTGGGCTGGGCGTCCCAGATTCTCATAGGTTTTCATTATCCTTTTTTGAGGATCGCTGTACGAAATGACAACCAGATGTGTCGATGGGATGGTAAGCATATCCTCGATGATGCGATTGATATGCTCATCTCCAAATCCATAACCGAAGGACACGAGAGTGTGATTAGGTCTGCATGATGCCGCCGCTAGATCGCGGAAAAGGTCTACATAGGGATAAAACGAAGTCTCACGGTCTTTGGCTGAATTGGGATAGATCATGAGCTGTTGCGCATCGGGGGCGGGGGAACCGGAAGCTGCAAGGAACGGCGCTATTTCGGTTGCTCCGAAGGGAAGCGCCATCCGGCGAATGTCGCGTTCTTGTTGTATCCAGTCCACGGAGCCATGAAGTTTCGTGAAACGGGCCACGCCTTCGAGATAACGGGGTTCTCCCCGAATGCCGGGCGGATTGTAATGCATGTCGAGATCGAGGCGAGAAGAACGGAATACGGGGGCGAGGGAGCCGACAAAGCGATCTAGGAGATGCATTCCTGCTACTTCTGCACCGGCTTCGATAATACGATCATAGTTCGTCGTAAAAATATGCAAGCGATCGCGTGTTCCCGTCCTGCTAGCGAAACTCATGAGAAAACTTACGAGATAATTGAACGCTGTCGTTCTCCGTGTGGTTTCGGCTCGAATGACTTTGCTTTCTCCTTCGAGCACGCCCTTTGCAAAATTGGAGAGGACACTTGCGATGGTACGTTTCAGCGACTCGGATCTGTCCTGCTGCGATTTGTCCTGCATCCCCAGGATTTCGAGACCTCCAAGAAGCTCATTAGCGACCCGGAGTTGGTCCTCGATATTCATCAATTCACGGCCGACAGCTCTGGCGGTTTTCGCAGCAGCCAAGTCAACAAGTTCGCTAAAAACCCCGAAATCGCTTGGCTCCATCCCTAATGGATTTTCTCCGGTAGCTTCTCTGCATACTGCGATTGACAATCCGGAACCAAGCAACATTGAAAGATGTTCGGACTGGCACAAGGCGGTAAGCCAGGGTTCGATTCGTGGGCGCAGCTTTTCGGGTTTGATCGTTTCTCCCGGCTTGATCCATGGAGATATGTCATCTTCTTGAAGAATAAAGACAGGGTTTCCTATATCTGTGCCTTCTACATAGTTGAGGAAGACAGGGCTTGGATCATCCCGCGTCTTAAGGATATTAATAGATTGTTCCCTCTTTTCTGCTTCTTTGGCTTTCATTTTTTTCACCTCACATCCTAAACACCTTCATAACCTCGTCCCCTAGGTGGTTGATCACCTTCACCGCAATCCTACCACTCTTGGGCTTGTCGAAGGGCCGTGAGATATCGCTGTGCAGGGTGGTCCATGCCTCCTCGTTGATCTCGGCTCTGAGGCTGGTCTTGAGGGAGCTGTAGGGATCGTTAGCGCCAAGGAAATAGGCCTGGCGGACGAAGAAGCTCTCCTCATTGTAGTCAGAGTCGACGAACCAGCAGGCGATACCCTCGGCTCCGTCGGAGACGACCTCGCCGGTTTGGGGCTTGAATACGTCGACACCTTTCACCTTTACCCGCCATTGCCCGGCCTCTTCGATGAGCTCGATGTCTGGCTCGCCGAAGATGACGAAGAGGTTGCCCTTCCCCGTGTTCTTGAGCTCCCCGGCCATATGGAGGTCGGCGTTCATACGGGCCTTGAGGACGGGGATACGACCCAGCTTGGAAAACTCGGTGGCGTGCGCCTCGTAGTTGAAGGCGCAGGCTATGAGGACGTCGAAGCCCGCGTCAGCGGCCTCGCGTGCGGCGGCGACGAGGTCGGCGCGCTGAACAGTGCCGAACTCTGGGCCGATGAAAATAGCTGCGCGGCGCTCGTTTTCGGCCGTAGTCGCAGTGCCCTCGAGGTAGCGCCCTTCCGCGCAAATTAGGTCACCCGGCCAGGGCGTCAGTGCAGTGAAAACGATGCGATCATCTTTATGGGCCTGCTGGACCCCGGCGACCTTGAGGTTGTCGAGGATCATTTGGGGGAAACTCTGCTTGGCCGCGTAGTCGGCGCCAGGTGAGGCTACCCCGTCGATGAACTCATCGTTCTCGTCGACGCCAAGTATCCTGTGGGGCGAGAGGGACTCGACCGTAAAGGGGCCGGCCACGCGGACCTTGCGCGGGTCGGAGTAGGGCCTGTCGTAGAGGTACTCGAACTCGGCTTTGGCGGCGATGGAGGCGTCGATCTCCTTCTGCCGTGCAATGCGAGCCTGCCCCCAGTCAGCGTGGCTCTTCTTCGCCGTATCGGGCCAGCTCTTTTCCGCCTCACGGGGGATCTCCCACTCTTCCCATTTCTTGGTAATGGCTTTATTGAGAGCTATGCGGAGAGGCTCGAGTTTTTCTTGCCAGCGCACCCAGATCACGTCGATCTCCGCATTGTTGGCAATGGACTTGAGGGTGATGTGGGGCACTCGTTCGTAGACAAAGCCCTGGCGGATACTTCCATGCACACTCTGGCTGCTTGGCGCATTTCCACTCACCTCGGCTTCTTTGGCCTGCCCCTCGCGGGAATCGGCGAGGAGGTAGTAGGGATAGCGTGCGCCCATTGTACGCGCTCGTGCCAAAGCTAGAGCTACACGCGAAGTGTCGATAGTGATCCAACGACGGCCCCACTGCTCGGCGACGTAGGCCGTTGTGCCCGATCCGCAGGTAGGGTCGAGGACAAGGTCCCCGGGGTCGGTGGCCATGAGGAGGCAGCGTTCCACAACCTTCGCGACTGTCTGAACCACATAGATACGAGGATCAGACGACGAGCCACCTGTGCCCGTATCACGCCAATTGTTGACAATGGGGAAGATTGCAAAGTCGTCTATGAACCTTTTATATTTTAGAACTCTTCCGGATGATAGAACACGGTCGGCTTTTGCTAACTTTTGAATACCGGATTGATGTGTCTTCCAATGACTGTTAAGACCAGGATGGTGTGGCTTGCCAAAAACGTCAACAGTGACTGTCCCTGTATCGCCAGCTCCTTGCGAGACCATCGAATCCTGCCGGAACACGCGACCTCCCAAAGGCACTTTGTATGCACCTGAACGTTCACCATTACTGAGCGGTCGCTCCTGACCCTCTGGGAGCCTTACCCAGACGTATTCACCTGTACCTTGCCCACCAATGATTTTATTCAAGTAAAGTTGCCGGAACTTTACAGATCTAATAGACCGTGCAAACCAAAGAATGTAATCCGAGACGTTTGGCAGTAATTCACTCGCCTGCGCGGTTGTCTTCGAGAATGTAATCGCAGAGACGAAGTTGTCACTCCCAAAAATCTCATCGAGTAGAGCCCGTACGATATGGAGATTCTCGTCTCCAATCTGTACGAAGATCGAGCCCGAGTCGGTCAACAGGTCGCGGGCGACGGTGAGGCGGTCTCTGAGATACGTCAGGTAAGAGTGGATGCCGTCACGCCAGGTGTCGCGAAAAGCCTTCACCTGTTCGGGTTCGCGGGTGATGTGGTCGGCCTTGCCGTCCTTCACATCGCGGCTCGTCGTGGACCATTGGAAGTTGGAGTTGAACTTGATGCCGTAGGGCGGGTCGAGGTAGATGCACTGGACCTTGCCGCGGAGGCCCTCGCGCTCGGCCAGGGAAGCCATGACCTGGAGGGAGTCGCCGAGGATCATGCGGTTCGACCAGTTCTGCTCGTGCTGGTAGAACTCGGTCTTGTCCGCCCCCTCGGGAATGCCGTTGAAGTCGCCGAAGAGGTCGATCTGTGCCTCGTCCCGCTTGCGATCGGCCTCGCTTCGGCGGACCAGGTCGTCGATGAGAACCTTGGGGTGGACCTTCTCCTGGATATAGAGGGGCGGGGCGTAGACGACGAGCTCGCTCCAGTCCTGCTCGTCCTTGCCCCTCCAAACGAGCTGGGGGTCGAGGTCGGTATTGCGCGGGTAGCGGAGCTCGCGAGGCTTCTGCTCCTCCTTGCGGACCAGGCTCTCGTATTCGGCGGTAGGGATGTTGGCCCGCTTGTCCTCCTCGTGGCGGAGGGTCTCGACAGTCTTGGGGGCGGGAGGTTTAGGCATAGGGCTTCCTCGTCTTGTTGTTTAATTGCACCGGGAATTGCTCGGGATTGCAATATCGGTGCAAATGCACCTCTATTCCCAAAAAAGACATATATCCGATTTCAATTGCACTTGATTGCGAAAGATTGCACTGGATTGCACCGTATTTCATCGATTCTCTCCGCTTTCGATATGCTTCCATGATCTTGCCTGCTCAGGATTCCAGAGAATTGGGCTTTGATAAGGATTTTTTATCCTCTGTAGCGATGCGTCGTTCGACCTTCTTTACATCCTCTGCAGGCGGTAGATGCTCGGGCCGGATTCCTCGTTCGAGAAGCGTTTTGCGGACAGCCTCGTTGTTGGTGATGTGCTCGCGTGAAATAGCCTGTTCGCTTTCCATTCCATGCTCGCGAGCGTTGAAGATGGTGATCTCGGCAGCGAAGTCCTTGGCTTTGAGGATTATTGTGGGGGCGAAGTCGGCGAGAGGCCTGCCATCAGGGATCTCCCATTGGGCTTTCATCGCCTGGGTCGACTTGCCAAAAAGCGCATAATCGCCTTTGCTTCTGATAAGGGCGAAGTCCTCCGCACCTCCGGTTTGCTCGAAAATGACGCGGGACAATTCTTTCTCGGTAGTGGTCAGTTTCTTCCTTGCCGAAATACGTTCAGCGTCGAGCAGACGCTGCTCGATCAGCTCCGCTCGCCGTGTCTGTATGGCAAAATAGGTCTGGGCAAAGGCGATCTCCTCTTTCTTGGGGTCGCCATTCTGGGCGATGAGATAGCAGGCGTAGCGGGTCAGCATGATATCATCGATTTCCCGTTTGCTGCCCGATCCAAGGTCGACCATTTTCCCGACGTCGGCAAAATGGTCCGAGACGCTGTGGCCCGATAGTTCACATGCTGTTTTAGCTTTTGAAACGACATTGGCGAAATTGTCCCATTTGGTATACCCCAATAGGAATTGGATATCACGCGCCAGCCAGAACTCTACTCCATTTTCCGTCTTCTGCGCATGTCCTTCAAATTTAGCGGTGAGCGTTTCTATCTGATCTTTAAGCATGACTACCTCCATGGCTATCGATCATCTTCCCGAACTCCTCCTCGACCTTGCTCTTGAAATCCGGCTCGATCTCGTAGACGTCGGTGAACTCGGCGAAGGCCCAGCGCCCGAAGCTCGCGAGGTTGTTGACGCCGGGTACCCAATAGCTCTCCATCGTCGACTTCTTCTCCTTGGCGTCCTCGCGGCGGTAGCCCTTGATCTCGACTATCAGGTGGAGGAGGTCCTTCTCGCCATGGCCGTCGTCGACCAGCACGATGAAGTCGGGCCTATACTTCCGGGTTTCCGATCCGAACCGGTAGGGCACCTCGAGGCCGAGGTTGTGGTTCTTCACGTAGGCTCGAACCTTCGGGTGCGCCTCCGCGACGCGACAGAACTCTCCCTCCCAGTCCGAGTCGAGCACCACCCAATTGAGATGGCAGGACCTGGGGCTCGTTTCCCAGAGATCGGTCTTCGAGGTAGTGAAGTGGACGTAGCGGGTCGAGCCTGTGGGATTGTAGGCGTCGAGGAGGGCCTTGACCGGCTTTTCGCCCTCGAATCGGCGGGTGATGGCGGCGGTGATCTTGTTGCAGGCCATGTCGGCGAGCTCGAGGTATATGAGCTGGGCGGGCTTGGTGCCGCCTTTGCAGACGAGGTACCCGTCGAGCCACTCTTTCGTTATTCGCTTGAGCTGGCCGAAGAGGTGGAGTTTGGGCTCCTCGCCGGGATCGCGCCATTTCGTGTAGAGGAGATGGCGCGCGAGGTGAAAGAGAACGGTGGAGGGGCGGAGCCCGTCGAGATACTCGAGAGAGAGGTCGACGCCTTCGCCGACGATGCCCTGGTTCCGCGTGACCGATGGACCAGTCAAGTCGGGGCTGAGCACGAGGGTCGAGTCCTCGGTGAAGGCGGCGGCGAGGCGCTCTTCGGGGAGCTCGACGCGATAGCCCTCCACGCGCGGGAAGGTGATCTCGAGCTCATCGCGGTCGGGGCGCACGGCCTTGACGAGGACGGTCTGACGCGGGCTTTGGGGCGGAGCGATGACGGGTCGAGCGGTGAAATCGAAGGGTATGCCGAAGACGTCGGCGTACTCGACGTTGAAGAGATTCTCCTCGTTGAGCTCGTAGGACTGGCGCCGGAGCGCGCGGCCGATGACCTGCTCGCAGAGGAGCTGGGTGCCGAAGGCTCGGATCCCGAGGACATGGGTCACCGTGTTCGCGTCCCAGCCTTCGGTGAGCATGGAGACCGACACGACGCATCGGATCGATCCGCCCAATTGCCCCGGCTTGCCGACGGTATTCATGACCTCGCGGAGGAGCTCCTGGTCCGTGAGCTTCTCTCCGGCGCGGGAGTCGCCCGTGCGCTCGACTATCTCACGGCGGAAGCGCTCGATCTCGTCGCCCGCCATGGCTCGAAAGCCTTCATCGAGGGCGTCGCCCGCCTCGAGCTGCTCGCTGTCGATGAGGAGGGTGTTCGGCCGGGGAAGGGGATTGCCCGTGACCTCGTCGAAATTGCGGAAAAGAGCCAGCCGCCCGTTTTCGAGGCTCGTCGTGCCGTCATCGTTTTCGCGCTGGAAGCCCGAGATGAAGTCGTAGACGAGCTTGGAGATGGCCGTGTTCTGGCAGACAATGATGAAGCAGGGGGGCGCCTTGATGCCCTGCTTTTCCCAAAGCCAATAGGTCTTTTCATAGTGGCCGTAGAGGGCTAGGAGGGCAGTCTGGAGGCGGGTGGGCAGCTTGAGGGGGTCGAGGGCGCCGCCGGATCCGCGGCCCTTCTTGGGCATGTCCTTGCGGATGTTGTCCCAGAGCTTGCGGAACATCGGCATCTCGTCGCCGGGGATATTCTCGGCCACCGGTACGCGGGGCAGCTTGACGATGCCGCATTCGATCGCGTCCATGAGGGAAAAATCGCACATCGTCCAGGGGAAGAGGGTGCCTTCGGCGTAGCCCGAGCCGCGGAGGAAGAAAGGCGTCGCCGAGAGATCGATGACACGGGAGAGCCCGAGTTTGCGGTTCGCCGCTTCGAGACCGGCGATCCAGAGGCGCGCCGCCTCGTTGTTCTTTTCGGCTTCCTTCTTCTCCTCGCCCGAGAGATCTTCGTCGGCCTCTTCGACCGGCTTTTCGCGATAGCAGTGATGGGCCTCGTCGTTGATGGCGAGGATATGCTTCATGCCCATAAGCTCGGGCATCACCCTCTGGAGCATCTGCCCCTCGGTTTCCTTGGTTTCCAAGGCATTGCCGGTGCGGCCTTGTAGGAGGGCGCGGCCTCCTGCCGAGACCTCCATGCGCTCCCTCAGCCTGAATGCATGGTAGTTCGTGATGACGATCTTGGCCCTGCGGACCTCGTCGAGCAGGTCGCTCGGGACGAGTTCGCGGTTGGCGTAGTAGCTGTCCGGGTCGTTCGGCTGCAGCACCCTGAGCCGATCCTTTATCGTCAGGCCCGGTGTGCAGACGAGGAAGCCCCGCGTGAAGAGCTTGCTCCCCGGCCGCCTGACCGCGTTGATCGTCTGCCAGGCGATGATCATCGCCATAACCGTCGTCTTGCCCGCGCCGGTGGCCAGCTTCAGGGAAAGCCGGAGGAGCTCAGGGTTGGCGTCGCGGCTTGCCGCCTCCAGGTAGCCTAAAAGCCTCTTCCCGGCCTGAATGTGTGGCGCGACCTCCGTCAGCCAAATGACTGTCTCGACGGCCTCAACCTGGCAGAAAAAAGGGCGGATGCCGCTGAACTCGTGATGTCGCCAGTGCTGGAGGAGGCGAGCGGTCTCCGGGGTGACATGCCACTGACTCGGCTCCGGCAGGGATCTCCACTCGCTGACTTGGTTCCGCACCTCATTGATGATCGAAGTAGGGTCATACTGCTGAGTTTTTGTCGATAGCCCCATGCCCTCATCGAAAACGAAAGATCCCTGGTTTGTAGCGGCTCGTTTTTTCTTTCTCGGCTTGGGGATGGGCGTGATGAAGTCCGCCCGGCGCCGTGTTTCCTGTATCCTCTGCGTAGGCTGGCCTTGGTCATCCAGCTCCCAGTGCCGCCTGGGTTCCCTATATGGCGAGTTCAGGATGGGGTGATCGAAGAAGGGGTTGGAACTTGCCGGCTGCGGGTTCACGGAAACTCCTCGAGCACGCATGTTTGTTCTGAATCGAGCCTCGCCTCGACATGCAGGCTAATTGCATTCTAGCTCGCCCGTCCTCTGGGGGCAATTCCACCCTCGAGGAGAAAATGGCATCGGCGTGCCTCGCCTATCTGCTCTCGATGGGCGTCAATACAAGACTGGAGTGCTTTGGCTATTCCTCCCCGCGCGTCCTATCGAGCGCGGAAAGGCGGGTGCGCCGCCCCGGGCCCGCGTTCCGCCCGCCGGTTGCCGGCGAAAGCGAAGGCGGAGCCCGCGACGATGAGCGCCATGCCCGCCGCGGTGTTCGGAGAAATGAGCTCGCCGAGGATGAGGAGGGCGAGGACCGGCGCCAGAGCGGGCTTGATGTAGAAGACGATCGAGGCCAGGGAGGTCGAGGTCGTATCGATGGCGAGGAAGTAGAAGGTATAGCCGAGCCCCGTGACGAAGACACTGACGAAGAGGAAGACGGGCAGAGTGGAGAGATCGAGACCCGCGACGAGGGGCACGCCCGCGAAGGCGGCGAGTCCGGCCCGATGCAGCCGGACCTCGATCGCCGGAACCCTACCGGCGAGCACGAGGGCGAGGAGTTCCAGACTGCCGAGGATGAAGCTCATCGAGGTCGTGACGAGCCCGCCGAAGCGTCGGCTCCGCGTTCTGCCGAGCACGGTGTAGAGGGCGAAGACTGCGGCCGAAAGCAGCGTGAGCGCGATGCCGAGGGCGCTCGCACCGAGATGGAAGGGATTCAGAATGGAAACCATGCCGGCGACGCTGACGACCATCGACGCGACCGTGTAGCCGCGTATGCGCTCGCCCAGAATGAGGCGTGCGAGCGGGATCACGAATACGGGATTGCAGCTGAAGAGTATGGCGACGATCGAAGCCTGACAGTAGCCGATAGCCGTCTGGTAGAGCGTCATGCTCACGACGACGCATACGAATCCCAGGAAGGCGAAAGAGCCGAAATCCCGCGCCGAGAGAACCAGACCGCGGCGCCTCAGCTCGCGCAAGGCGAAGGGCAGGAGAAAAAAGCCTCCGACCAGGAAGCGAAGGAAGGTCATCTGGAGGGGATTGAACCGGCCGGCGACCGACTTGAGGGCGATCTCCATCGAACTGAAGAGAACCGTCGTCAGGGCGATATACCGATATCCTTTGCGCACGTCGAAGGCACTCCTGCAGGCGGTTGGATGCTCCGAGTATACAAGCGTCGCGGACCGCATTGAAGTGGGCGCCGGTCGCCGCAAAACCCGCCGCATCGGAGGGCCCTGGACAGGGAGGGCCGTAAGCGAGGATGATGGAATGCGGCGCAAGGAGCGTGGTTATGAATATCGAATTCCCTTTCAAACTGAAGTCCAAACACATGATGTATGCTCTCGGGGTGCTCGGGCTTTTGCTGATCGCGATGGCCGTCCTCGGACTCCTGGGTCTCCGCATTCCGAATAAAGTGTCGTCGGATGTCTCCAATGGCGTGATCATCTTCGCGCTCGTGGTATTCTTTTACAGTCGGAAGCTGCGCACGGAGGAAGCCAAAGCCAAGGCGGCCGCGAAAGAGAAGGAGAAGAGCGCGGCGCTCGAAAATGTCGAGGTGGATGCGGGTCCGGGAGCCTGAATGCAGCCCCGGCCGCATGATTGATCCCTTATAGGAGGAGTGCATGAAGGTTAGCATCGACCGTGAGAATTGCAGTAGTTGTTCCCTCTGCTGGTCGGATTGCCCCGAGATTTTCGAAGAGGACCCGAAAGACGGCTTGAGCAGGATCGTGGAGAAGTATCGGATCGCCGGCGATCTCGGCCGCGGAGAGGTCCCCGAAACGCTTCGCGCGGTCGCCAAGGCCGCGGCCGACGGCTGCCCGGTGTCGGTCATCAGCGTCGAGTAGTGTGGCCGCACTCTCAGGTTTTCCAGTCCACCTTCGGCCCCATCCCGAGGAGCACGAAAGCCCACACGGCGAGGTTCGCGGCCACCCAAAGCGGCGAATAGACGAAATAAAAGAGAAGGTACTCGAAGAAGTTGAACCGCGAATGCAGGGCGCGCGAAAAACCGAAGAAGAGGGCCGCCGAGACGGCGAACCCCGCGATGGTCGATATCGCCCCCTCGACGAAAATGAGCTGAAAGTGGGCGAGCCACAGGAATGGGCCGGCCAGCATGTCGAAGCGGCTGGCGAACATATACGTGAGCGGTAGAAGGGCGGAAAGCCGCAGGAACTTCAAGGCGATATAGACGGCCGGGTAGGTCAGGGCGGGCGCGAAGAGGAGCAGCGCGGAGACGAGGAACGACGGTGACTCGAATGCGTGCTTCAGGATGGCGGGGAAATAGTTTTTGAGCCAGTGGATGTTGCCGAGCGCCCAGCGCTTGCGTTGCCGAATCCATTCGCCGAGGTCGCGAGGCACTTCGGTCGCGACTTTGAGCCGGCGGTCGAAGACGAAGCGAGCATGGTGGCGGAAGGCCCGCGCGCCGAAGTCCGTATCCTCGCAGAGCACCTTGCGGAAGCCTCCCACTCTTTCGAAGAGCTCTCTCCGCACGGCGAGCGCGGCTCCCATCACGGCGGGGCATCTCCTCGCCACCGCAGCCAGCAGCTGCTCGGCGATCGCCGTGCTCATGAACTCGTAGCCGACGAGCCGGGAAAGCAGCCCTCCGCCGATGGCCTCCTTTGGAAGATCGCTGAGATCTCCCGCCTCCATCAGTTTCGCGACCCGGGAAAGAAAGTCGGTCCCCTCGGGAAGCAGCACGTCATTGTCGAGGAAGAGGAAGATATTTTCCTTTCTGCCTGCGCAGGTCCTCATCAGGGATTCCGTCTTTCCGAGTCGCTCGCCGTTGTAGAGGATCTCGGCCCGGCCGCGGATCCGGTCCATGACCGCTTCGATCGCATCGTTCGTCTCGCCGTCGACCACCAGCACCATCCGTTTCTCCGGATATGGATCGGCCAGGATCTTTTCGGCGATGTCCGATGCGCGCTTGGGGCCGAGGTAAACGGGCACGATGACGGCGATCGTCTCGTTCGAGCGATTCGGAGTCGTTTCCGTCAGCATGCAGTCGGCCCCACGGCGGCAGCCGCACTCCGTTCGAAATGTTTGGCCAGGGTTTTGCTTCGGTCGGCTTTTATGGCCAGATAAACCAGAATGGCGGCCGTCACGACGGCCGCCGGGGCGATGATCGAGAAAATCCGTTCGAAAGAGCCGATTCGTCCGCCCAGTCGCGAACCTACCGCATAGCCGACGGCCAACCATGCGACGCTGCCGATGGACAAGGCCGAAGCGTCGTAGGCGACGAATCTACGGACCGCGAGGCGCAGAAAGCCGGAGCTCAGAATGGCCGCCGCCCTGAGGCCGACGACGAAGCGACAGGCGAAGACGATCCGGGCCCCTTTCCGCGAAAAATACCGTTCCGCCTCTGCGATACCTCGGGGCTTCAAGAGGCCTCGCAGGAGCCTGAACCGGAGTAGCCGAGGTCCGAGGAATCGCGCGGCCGAGTAATAGGCGAGATCCGCGAGCAGGAGCGCGGAGAAGGCCGCGGCGAGAGCGGCGAGATAGGGCACTCGGGCCTCGCGAAGCGTCAGCCCTACGAGAACGAGCGCCAGTTCCTCGGGAATGGGGGTCGTGAACCCGAAGAGCACGAGAAAGAGGAACGCAGAAAGCAGTGGATGTCCCCCGATCCAGGGGCCCGCCAGCATCGCGATATCGCTCATGATCGACCTGCGACGAGCCTATTGGGCGGGGATGAGAATACCGTTGTTCAGGGGTGAGAATTCGGTTATTTCCGTGCTCACGTACGATTGCCCCCCGCGGGCATGATCCGCAGGCCCCCGGCTTCCTCGCATAAGGATGGCATCGCCCGGGCGGGGGCAGGGTATTCAGGGAGTTGTTCGATCACGAAGTTCCTCGAAGGGATTCGGCCCGAGAGCCCTCAAGTTCGCATTCCCTGCGGAACCAGGACTATGCGCCGGCTCTGTTTCTTGCACCGACCGAGATAGGCCTCAATTTTCATCTCTATGACCCCCGTGCTGTCCGCGACATTGAAACGGCTCGGAAGCGAGTTGGATCTGTAGATATCCAGACCGGCCAGGAATCTGGGCAGATCTCCGGCCAGCCGCTCGACCGTCGTCGATATGCCCTTTCCCGTCCGATCGAGCATCATCGCGTTCATCTGCTGCTCCCATTGACTCCCTTGCGGGATCACCAGTATGGGCTTGTTGAGCGCGATCGATTCGGCGATGATCTGATGGCCGGCGGTCGAAAGCACGCAGGAGCAGGTCGCGAAGGCCTTTTCGAAGTCATCCTTGGGGTTCGGGAAAAGGCGATAGGGTATTCCCAAGGAGTCCAGGATCGGGATCACGAGAGGCCGCATGCAATTCTTGAGATTCAACAGCACGAAGCCCTCGTCGCCGATGGGGTGGCTGAAAATTTCGCGGCGCAGGATCGGGCCGACGTCTCCATCGAAGAAAGAGACGTGAATCCTCTCGTTCCACGGCCCCTCGAGTATCCGGGACGCCAGAGCGGTGAACGCGGCGTGCGGATGAGGCTTGGGACCGCGTTGTACGATACCGGGATGATTGATCTGCAGGATCGGTAGATTCGCCATCCTCGCCGCCCAGGGGAGGAATGGATCGAAATCCGAGATGACGGCGTCGATCTTCAGGGCTCGGAGCCGTCTTACGAGCCTGAGCATTTCGAGAGGGAACAGAAGAAGGAGGGGGATGGTCGAGAATATCGACGCGAGCAGACGCACGCGTTCCCCGCGCTTCTTGAAAGCGAGCAGGGAGATACTCTCGTACTGTCGCCGGCCGATTCTCTCGATGAAGAAGCTCTTGACCGCTTCGGGTACGAAATAGATTACCGTGTGCCTTTCCTCGATGAGGGGTCCGAGCGCCGTCGTTCTGGCCGCGTGTCCCAAGCCCTCTCCCGCGCACGAATAGGCTATCCGCATGGTTGGCTCTCCTCATATGTATCAAACATGCGTTTCGTGAGGTGGGAATTAGAGCGAGGTTAATAATGGAATAATGAGGGTCTTTTTCGAAAATCGCCTCGAACCGGCTCCATTGTGCGGGCCTTTCGCGGGGCCCGGATGCCGCACTAACCGATTGCTAATGGTTCATTAACCCAGATTCGGATGAATATTCGCTATGCTCGAGCCATCGATACGAGATGAAGCCAGAGAAAGACCGATACCGCATCATCCCGATCCATGAGCGGATCGCCACCCTGCCTGAGGATTATCTGTCACTCACAATCGACACTTCTCTGATATTGGGCGGGCACTGGTGGTCCGATGGGCAAGGCATGAGAAGGGGTGTCGCGATCGAAACCGTCGCGCCTATCGACCTGGACGACTCGAGGCTTTCGACCTTCGCAAAATTGCTCGCGCCCGCCATGCTGCGAATCGGAGGCACCGAAGCCGACCGTGTCGGGTACCGAATCAGGAAAAAGAACGAAGTCGGCTCGGGAGGAGGACTCGGCGGATCGGCTTCCTTTCCCGATCACGAATTCGTGCTGAAGAAGAAACTCTGGAAACGCATAAATTCCTTTGCCCGGACTGCCGGTTTCAAAATTCTGTTCGTCGTGAGCGCGGGTCCGGCCGATCGAGACGAGGCGGGATCCTGGATCTGCGGCAGCGCCCGGAGACTCATCGCATACTCGGCGAAGAAGGCGCTTCCCGTAAGGGCCTGGGAGCTCGGGAATGAAATAAACGGCTACCCCTTCGTTCATGGATTCAAAAACCGTGTCAGTCCCTCTCAATACGTCGAGGACTTCGCCGTCTTTTCGCGGCTCGTTCGGGAGATCCACCCTGCGGCATCGGCTGTCGGTCCGTCTTCATCGCTGTGGCCGGTGATCGGCGAACCCAATCCCATCATTCCCGCCCTGTCGAAGAGCTCGGCCATGGGGCCGAAGGACATACTGAGCTGGCACTACTACCCGCAGCAGTCGCACCGCGGCCGATTGGCCAACCGAAGGGCGACGGAAAAGACCCTCATCAGACCGCGAGGTCTGAACTCGGTCAGAAAGCTCGCGAGATCGGTGGCGAAAGCGGCGCATGGACGGGAGGTTTGGATGACGGAAACGGGACACGCGCTCTACGGCGGGGAGCCCGGCATGTCCGATACCTACCTGTCCTCGATCTGGTGGCTCGACCAGTTGGGCCTGCTCGCAAGGGAAGGTGTCTCCAAGGTCTTTCGCCAGACTCTCGTCGGTTCGGACTACGGTCTCCTCGACCAGAAAACATTCGAGCCGAGGCCGGACTATTACGCGAGTTTTCTGTGGAAAAAATTGATGGGACCCATGGTCTTCGGAGCGCCGCGCCTCGAAGGGCCGGACAAGGGCATCCGCGCCTATCTGCATTCCTGCGCCGAGGATGGAGCCGCGAACTGTCTTCTCGCCATAAGTTTACGCGACAAAAGATCCCGAATCGGAGTCCCTGGCCTCATCCGTGAAGGCTATATCGTCGAGGCCGTCGAAGGGCTTCGTTCCCGGGCTCTCTCGCTGAATGGTATCGTCGTCGGGGAGGATCTCCTCCACGCGTGGGGGAAGAAAAAGACCCGGCGGAAATATCGCGTCACCGATCCGGTCTCGGCCGGACCCGACTTCGGCCGAGAGGCGGAGTCCTCCGAATCCGTGATCGAACTGCCGCCCTACGCGTACGCATTCCTGATTCTGGAACGGGCGCCCTCGCCGGGAGCGCTTCCTATCCGAGAATAAGGGCAAGCGCTTCGCCGACCAGCGCGGCCCCGAGCACGATGATCCAGGGCCGCAGCTTCCACACCGTCAGGAGCAGGAAGGCCGCGAGAGCGAGCGCGAAGTCGGCGGGAGCCTTCATTGCGCTCGTCCACACGGGCGTATAGAGCGCCGCGAGAAGAATCCCGACCACCGTCGCGTTTACTCCCGATAGGGCTGCTCGGACCGCTCTACGACTGCGCAGGAAATTGTAGAACGGGAGCAAGCCGGCGACGAGCAAAAATGAAGGGAGATAAATGGCGGACAACGCGATGGCTGCACCGATGATCCCGTTCGGGGCGGGGCCCGAGACTGCGCCGAGGTAGGCTGCGAAGGTGAACAGAGGTCCGGGGACAGCCTGTGCGGCGCCATAGCCCGAGAGGAATGTCGCGTCCGAAATCCAGCCGGGCGGGACCACCTCCTGTCGCAGGAGCGGCAACACGACATGCCCTCCGCCGAAGACGAGCGAACCGCTGCGGTAGAAACTGTCGACGAGGGCTATCGCCTGAGAGTGCGTGAGGCTGCGAAGAACCGGCAGTCCGACCAAGATGAGGGCAAAGGCAATCAGGCAGGCCAGGGCGGCGGCATGTCCTCGGGGCGCTTGGAGGCCGTGATCGACCGGTTCGTCGTGCAGGCCGACTCCGAAGAGCAGCGATCCAGCGACCGCCCCCGCGCCGATCAGCAGGATCTGCGTGAGCGAAGAGGGCAGGAGCAATCCGACGACGGCCGCGGCGATCGCCATCGATATGCGCGCGGGGTCGGAAGCCAGGGTACGGGACATCGTCCAAACGGCCTGAGCCACGACCGCCACGGCGACTACCATCAGGCCATGCATCCATCCGGCCGCCGCCACGTCCGACCCATGCGCGAGCAGAGCGAACGCGACCAGGGCGACGGCGGAAGGCAGGGTGAAGCCGAGCCAGGCGGCGACCCCGCCCAACGCTCCGGCCCTTTCCATCCCGATCGCGATGCCGAGCTGGCTGCTGGCCGGGCCGGGAATCATCTGACACAGGGCGACGAGATCCGCGTACTTTTGCTCGTCGAGCCACTTCCTTCGAACGACATACTCCTCGTGGAAATAGCCGAGGTGAGCTATGGGCCCGCCGAACGAAGTCGCGCCGAGACGAGCCGCCGCTGCCAGGACTTCCCAGGCGCTTCCGGGATGTCCCTTTGAGCCGTCTCCATGAGGTCGACCGGGATTCGCACTGCGGTCCATGACATGATCCCCTTCCGAATACGTCGGGCCGAGCATCGTGCGCGGGGAAGCCGGATAATGACACCTAACGCGTCATATGCTTCATCGTGAACCTGGCTATCGCGAATCTACCCGCAAAGCGCATCAGCGCCGCGGTCAGGCGCCATCTCCAACGTCCGTAGGAAATGACTCTCCTCTCGGCGAAGTCCTCCAGACAGCACTGAGCTATCCGTGCCGACGAAGCGGATCCCGCCTGGGGGCCCACTCTTCCGCCCGAGGCCACGGCCGCGAACTCGGTGGCCACCGGCCCGGGACAGAGCGTCGTGACGCTTATACCGAGCGGCCGCAGCTCCGCGGCGAGCGCCACGCCGAGCGAAAGCACATAGGCCTTGGTCGCGGCGTAGACCGCGCGTCCGCCCAGCGGCCCCATGCCGGCCAGGCTGGCCACGAGGATCATTCCCGAACCCGCGGTCATGTAAGGAAGAGCATCCTTGGCAGTCTCGGTCAGCGACCGGACGTTGATGTCTACCATGGCGAGAATGCCGTCCTTGGCCGAGTCGGAGAAAGGGCCGTAGCTTCCCCGACCCGCGTTGAGGACGAGCACGCGCAGTTCGGGACGCTCGAGCTCAAGCCGCGAGCGGAGCGACTCGATTCCCGCCGGACTCGCCAGGTCGGCCGCGAGCGGCAGAATCCGCGCACCCTTCGACTGCGCAGCGACCAGGTCGAGACGGTCGCGGCGGCGTGCGACGGCCCAGACTTCATCGAGTCCGGCCTCTCCGGAAAGAAGTCGGGTAAAGTCGGCTCCAAGGCCGCTCGATGCTCCGGTCACGATGGCTATTCTTTTCACTAAGAACTCCTCTGCCCGACACGCCGACGCCTCGACCTCGAATGTCTTTGCGAAATATACTAGCGTGCGCGGGCGTGTGGTCAAGCCCGCAGAGGCTCCGGATTCTGCGTTGCCGGGATTTTCCCGAAGGGGGATGGGCCTAACCGCATTTTTATGAAAGATATACCGAATCCAAACCACGACCGAAGCTTCCATGCTAAAATATCCTGTAGGTCGAGGTATCAAGACTCCGTCGGAGATCATCAGGAGGGGCGGTCTCTGTCGTCGTGCAATTCCTGCCGGGCCGCCGGGCTGAAAGAGAGGACGACCATCGAAACCTCTGAACGATTGACGGAAGGCAATGTCGCCGCGCGCGGGCAATGCGGCTTATCATCCGATTTCATCCAGAGCAGACGCGCGGGCGCGGCCGGGTCGCCGAGGACCGGACGCGCGGCGTTCAGGCATCGCCTTTTCTGCCTGGGCACCGGTTCGGAGCTGGAGGACGATGGATTGGTCCTCCGCGACCCGGGGGACCTCCGGGATTCCCTGTTGCGGAGCGTATACCCTCGAAAGGAATTCCGGCCCGACGACTCTCTTCCGGGAATATACCGTTATTCCGACTGGCTCCCCATTGCCGGAATCCTCAAGGGCTCCGCGGCGCCGCTCACCTACCTGAGCACGCGCCTCGGACCGCATCTTGGACTCTCGCGCCTCTACGTCACTTTCAACGGCCTCTGGGACTCGATGGGCGCCGGGATGCCGACCGGCACGTTCAAGGATTGCGAGGCCTTCTCCGTCCTGGCTCGATTCCCCGATGACAGGAGATCGACGCTCGTGGTCGCATCGGCGGGCAATACGGCTAGAGCCTTCATCGGAGCCGCGTCGGCCAACGGCCTGCCCCTCGTCGCAGTCGTTCCCGGCTCATGTCTCGGAGAGTTCTGGATAAAGGAAGACAAGGCGCCCGACGTCCTGCTCGTCGCGGTTTCGGGCGGCGCCGATTACCTCGACGCGATACGCGTGGCCGACCTCATTTGCCGCATACCCGGGTTCCACGGCGAGGGCGGAGCGAGGAATGTCGCCAGGCGCGACGGCCTCGGCCTCAGCGTGCTCAGCGCCGCCGAAAAGGCCGAAGAGATACCCGACTATTACTTCCAGGCCGTGGGGAGCGGGACCGGCGCCATAGCCGCCTACGAGGCCAACCTCCGGCTCAACGCCTGCGGCCGCTTCGCGCCCAAGACCATGCGTCTGGTGATCTCCCAGAACGCCCCCTTTGCGCCCATAGTGGATGCCTGGCGTTCGGGCTCGCGAAGTCTGGCCGCGGGCGATGACGCCGGCGTCCGGTCGAGAATCGAGGCGATAGACGCCAAGACCCTCTCCAACAGGAACCCGCCCTACGGCGTTCTCGGAGGAGTGTTCGATGTCCTTTCGACCTCCCATGGCGAAGCGATCGCGGTGACGAACGATGAGGCTCGGGCGGCCCGGGCGCTTTTCCGGGAAATCGAAGGCTGCGACATCTCTCCGGAAGCGGGGGTCGCGGCCGCTTCTTTGATGAAAAAGGCCGGCTCGGGGGAGATAGGGCGAAACGAACTCGTCATGCTCAATATCACGGGCGGCGGATACGAGCGAATGCGCGGCGATCCCCGCGCCATCAGGCCGAAGCCCGACGTGGAAGTCGGAAAGGACGAGTTCCAACCCGATCGCTTCCTCGAATCGATTTCGCGGCTATCGTAGGAGGAGTTCATGGGCTTCGAGGATCTCTTCGCCAAGTGCGGCACCGAGGGTGGCTACTTCGGCGAGTTCAGGCATTCCGGCGACCGTTATTTCACCCAGCCGGTGCTCGACTCCCTGCCGGGCAGGCGGATGCGCTTCGCCGGCAGGGACTGCATCATGTGGTCGATCAACAACTATCTCGGCCTCGCCGAAAGCGAAGAGGTCAAGGCTGTGGCACGGGAGGCGCTGGAGCGCTGGAGCACGAGCTCGCCGATGGGTGCGCGGATGATGAGCGGCAACACCGGGGAACACGAGGCTCTCGAAGAGGCTCTAGCAAACTTCGCCGGCAAACAGTCGTCGATCCTTTTCAATTACGGCTACCTGGGAGTGATGGGGACGGTGAGCGCCCTCGTCGGCCCCGATGACATCATCGTGGTGGACAAGCTCGATCACGCCTCCATCATCGACGCGGCCGTCGGCGCGGTGCAGACCAGGCGCAACCTGAGGGTCTTCAGGCACAACGACATGGAGAGCCTCGAGAACCTGCTCAAGGACGTCAACAGGACCAGGAAGAAGGGCGTCCTCGTGATCACCGAAGGCGTCTACGGCATGACCGGAGACCTCGCGAAGCTCGACGCGATATGCGAGCTCAAAGACAGGTACGACGCCAGGCTCATGATAGACGATGCGCACGGCTTCGGCGTCATGGGCCCGAGCGGCCGCGGCGCTTCGGAGCATTTCGGCGTGGCGGACAAGGTGGACATCTATTTCGGCACCTTCGCCAAGGCCTTCGCGGCGATAGGCGGGGTCTCGGCGGCTCAGGGCGACGTGATCGAATGGATCAGGTACAACGCGCGCAGCCAGGTCTTCGCCAAGGCCCTGCCGATGATCTACGTGAAAAGTCTTCAAAAGACCCTCGAGCTCGTCCGCGACGGCAAAAAGAGGCGCGAAAGGCTCTTCGAGGTCGCCCGGCGCCTGTCTTCGGGCCTTCGAGAGCTGGGCTTCTATGTCGGCAGGGTGGAATCGCCCATCGTGCCCGTCTTCACGCCGGGAGGCGGAGATCCGCACGTGGCGATGGATTGGATTCGATTCCTCCGCGAGCAGAATGTCTTCGTGACGGGCGTCATGTATCCCGTCATTCCCAAGAACTACGTGGAGTTTCGGATGGTGCCCACCGCCAGCCACCTGGACGAGGATATCGAGCTCACTCTCGAAGCCTTCCGGAAACTGCGCGACGAAAAGAAGCTCGCCCTTTCGATGGATTGGAGCGGGATCGAAAAGCTCTATGGCTCGAACTAGGAAAGCCCCGCCATGAAGCTCTACGGCGGCATACAGCAGATCGGCGTCGGCGTCGAGGATGCGAGCAAGGCCCGGGACTGGTACTGCCGGAAGCTCGGATTCGACATCCCCCTGATCGACGATTCGGGCATCGCGGACATCATGCTCCGCTATACCGGAGGCGAGCCGCGTCGGCGCCGGGCGATCCTGGCCGTCAATCTCGAGGGGGGCGGCGGCCTCGAGATATGGCAGTATATCGACCGGAAGCCCATATCCCCCGGCTTCGAGCCTCGGCTCGGGGATCTTGGCATTTTCGCCGCAAAGCTCAAGTCGTGGGACCTGGGCGCGGCATTCCGAAGTCTCGGCGAAAATGCGATGGGTATGCGTCTCGATCCCGGCCGGGTCGGGCATTTCTTCATTCGCGATCCCTTCGGCAATATTTTCCAGGTGGTCTCGCGCCCGGATCGGTTCTGCAGGACGAAGTCTCCGGTGGGAGGAGCCTGCGGAGCCCTGATCGGAGTCTCCGACCTCGATGCCTCATTGAGTTTCTACAAGGGAGTTCTGGGTTTCGATACGATAGTCTATGACGTGAGGGGAGTCTTCGAGGATCTCGGTGGGCTTCCCGGCGGCGAGGGCAGTTTCCGCAGGACTCTGATCGCCCGAAGCGGCCCTTCGGCGGGACCCTTCTCGCAGCTGCTCGGCTCGGGCGAGATAGAATTGTTCCAGGCCCTGGACCGAAGTCCCCGTAAGCTTTTCGAAGGACGCTTCTGGGGCGATCCGGGCTTCATCCACCTCTGTTTCGACGTCCGGGGCATGGCCGAGCTCAAGCGGGAAGCCGCCGCCGCGGGCCACCCCTTTACCGTAGACAGCAATCCGGACGCCGAATCGCAGATGGCCGAAAGCTTCAGCATGGGCAGCGCCTCCGGCCGCTTCGCCTACATGGAAGACCCGGACGGCACCTTGATGGAGCTGGTCGAGACCCACCGCCTTCCCATCTTCGCGAAGCTGGGATGGTACCTCGATCTTCGCAGGGGCGATGCGTCCGCTCCCCTGCCGCGCTGGATATTGAAGATGCTCAGGCTGAGCCGGATTCGCGCGAGGCGTTTCTAGCGTCGACACAATCCAAAGCGCAGTTCGAGAACCTCACATTACAGGGCGATGCTCATCGTCGTGACGGTCTCGTTTTTCATCTCGTCGAGGACGACGCTCGAAGAAAACGCCATGCCTTCCTGGGCGCAGGCTTTCTCGAAGCCCGCGTAATAGGCGAGGCTGAGCTCGGCGTACTGGTCGTCGCGGGCGACGCTCTTCAGAAGGCATTCGAGGTCCGTTCGCTTGACGCTCTTCCTATGGCCGAACGCGTCCTGGCCCTGCGGGCCGTAGCCGATGAGGCCCTTCGTCCGTACTGCTATGTCGAGATGACCCGATCCCGATCGCGCGCCCGGCAGGCCCGCGAACGATATGCGGAGCACCATGGACTCCCCGCGCTGCGCGGCTATTTTGATGAGTCTTTCCCGGAATTCCGGCTCGGAGAGCAGGTGCTGAATCTCTTCGGGATGGGCCCGCGCGCTACGGTCGTGTTGAGCCAGACTCTGGTAATACGATTTCTCGGCCACTTGGATCAGCTCCATGAGCAGCAGGGAGAGCTGCCCCGCCAAGCCTACCCGTTTGGCGTAGGTCAGCACCGTCTCCGCGGCTCGATCGATTCCCGCCGGGCCCAAAAGAGTCAGGAGGAGCAAAGTCTCCTTGTCGATGGCGTCGATGAGCTCGGCTATCCATCCCAGACCCTCTTCCGCGTCGTCGAAGCAGGCGCCCCCCGTCGCGGAACGGATACACTCCGTTTCCACTGCGTCGCGGAGCGAGGATATCCGGACGACTTGTGATCCGATCGCCGAGGCGATGGAGTCGCGGCTCGCGAAAATGGCCAGGGCAGAGGGAGCCGCGAGCAGTCTGGCGGCATGAGGGTTCGATACGAGAAGGCGCTTGAGCTCGGGGCGGAAACGGGCTATCAGGGCGCCGGCAAGGAACAATCGCGTCATGCCGATGAGCGGAGCGCGGGCCGAAATGAACTCGGATCGGTCGAGCTCGATATGCGACAACATGTTGCGGACCACGAGGTGCTTGAGCGAATCGGCTCGGCAGCTGCGCCAGGCGAAGCCGGTTCCCCGCTCCCCGTCCCAGCCATGCAAGTCTCGCAGGGGTATATGGTTGTAGAGGCAGTAGTTGATCCCATTCTGATTGAGGAAGTACTTAGCCTGAATATCGAAGCTATCCGACCTCGTACCGACTGCGACCAACGGGATCCTATTCCGCACGTGTGCATCGCGCATTTCGGAGGCGATAGTAAGAGTCTTCGCACTCATTTTTATTAGAGTAGCGGCAATTTTGGATGAAATCGCGCCCTTCGCTCCGGGAAGGACGGGGGCGGATCGGGCTTACGCGTTCCGCATCGGAAGGACACTGGGGTCGTCGAGGGATCAATCCGAGCCGCTCACGAGAACGACGCGATTGCGGCCGGCTTCTTTCGCTTTGTACATCGCCTTGTCGGCCAGCTCGATGAGTTCCTCGAGCCGCAGTTTCTTTCCCGGCATCGCGGCGGCGACTCCGAAGCTTGCGGTCAAGGCCGCATTGATTCCGGGAAACGAGGCGCGCTCGAGGCTCGACCTGATCCGGTCGGCGATGTCTTCCGCCACGGCCGGGGCGACATTGGGCAGGAGGGCGACATATTCCTCCCCGCCGAATCGGCATATGAGATCTTCCTGGCGAAGGACTTTCTTGCAGAGTTCGGCGACCTTGCAGAGAACCATGTCTCCCACGAGATGGCCGTACCTGTCGTTGAACATCTTGAAATGATCTATGTCCAATAGAATCAAGGCGGTAACGTGCCCCTCCGCCTCCATCCGCGCCAGAAGCTCGGTGCCCCTCCCCATCAAAAAGCGGCGGCTGTGAAGACCGGTCAGCGGATCGGTCTGCGCCTCTTCCATGAGGCTCTGGTATTTGCGGGCATTCGACAACGCGACGGCGAGGGTATCCCCGAAGGCCATGGCGGGCCAGACGTGTTCGCTGCGGAAGGCCCCGTGCTCGCGATGGCAAAACTCCAATACGCCGATGAGTTCCTGGTGGAGGACGAGAGGAATGCCCATCCAGGAAGAGAAAAGAATAACTTTTTCCGGCACCGGTTTCCAGCAGGCGGGATTCATATCGTCCAGAATCACGGGGCTTCTTTCGCGGATCACCTGCCAGACGGGACTGGAGGCCGCATGATCGGGCGCGCCTGAGATCTGCAGCTCCGCACTTTCGCGGCCGATGAGTATCAACTCTTCGCCGTCGAATCCGTACACGCGAGCCAGCTCGAAGGGGACGTAGGCCTGCGCCTGCCGCAGGACGAGATCGATGGTCGCGTCCGCCTCGAGCATGGTCGAGGCGGCCATGCCCGCGACCCGCAATGCCTCCGTCAGGGCGAAATGGCGCTCCTCCTCGGCCAGACTGCGCCGGAGCAGGGTTTCCGCTTCTTTCCGCGCGGTGATATCCTGATCGAAGCCTGCGAAAAGCGCGATCTCTCCGGAGGCGGAGCGTCGGAGCACGGTGCCGTGGGACTGGATCCAATGCCATCCATTCTGGGGATCCAGGATACGGAACTCCACGAAAAACTCGTCCTCATCGCCTCGACGAGCCCGATCGAAAAAGGCCCGGTACGGAAGCAGGTCCTCCGGATGAACGAAGGCATCGAACCCTTCCGATCGAAGCTTCGCGGAATCGTAGCCCAGCTTCTCCAGCGGGAGGCTGCTCTGCGACCATCCTTCCTCGAAGTCGACGAGGTAGAATCCAAGCTTTCGAAGACCTTCGAAGGAGTCCTCGCTTTGTACCAACTTCAGGAAATGACGGAGCCATTCTTCATTCGCCATCGTTTCGCCCCGAATGTCGGCGCTCGGGCCTGCTCACACCTTGAACGTGCCGATCGAGCTTTCTATCGAGTGGATACTGCCCTTCGTCGTCTCGGCGAGATCCGATACCGAGAGTGCCGCCTTGCTCACATCACCCGCGCCCTGCGACATTTCATCCATGCTTCCTGCGATTTGGAGAGACGCTTCTCTGAGAAGATGCATTTGATCGAGAACGACGGCGTTGCCTGCGGTCATCTCCTTCGCGCCGGCCCGGACGGCAGACTGGGTATCGATCATGTCTTTCAGTGCCTCCAGGATCTGATGGGAGCCTTCTTTCTGTTCGATCATGGCATGCTCGATTTCGTGCACGAAGGACTCGGTGTCGCCGATGTCTTTTGCGATCGTAGCGAAGGCGGCTCCGGAATCTCGAGATGCGGAGACGACGAGCTCGATCTCCCCGCGTCTCCCGCATGCGCCGCTTCGATGGCGGCGTTCATTGCGAGAAGATTCGTCAATGAAGCGATGGAAGCGATCGTTTCGTTGGCTTCGCGGAGAAGTCGCGACTGGCCGACAATGACGCCGATCTCGTCCCTGCGCGCTATGGCTATGGATCTGGTGAGATCGGCCTCGCCCTCCGCGATGGAATCGATTTCTTCGCCCAGAAAACGAAGAGGCTTGATGATCAGAGAGCTTACGGAGAAGGCGATCACGATGCTCTGGATCGCCGCCGTGATGGTCGTCTGGAGAATGGTGGACACGAGGAGATGCAGAAGGTCCGACTTGACGCTATTGAAATCGTAGACCACCGTCACCGTACCGATGCTCTTTCCGTCCTTCTCTATATTTGCGGTTTTCGCGAGACTGCCGCCGCCGAGCACCGCCTCCGCCCCCAATTCCGGGCCCGATGTCGAGCGTCGTACCGCGGCGAATCTGAAGCGGAGGCTCTCCGTAGAAATTTCCTCAAGCATGACCAGCTCCTTTTGGGGCATACCGGGCATACGGCGAAACATGAAGCACGGCAAGCACGGCATACCGGTCGTCTCCCGGATTCCCTCCAATCGGAGACGAGTGTTGCATGGGAAAGTTATCGGCGAGTTATCTTTGTGTGCGGATACGGTGAATGCGATTCCTCTGCCCCCGGGCCAATTTCAAGAATCGACCGAATTTTGAAAAGGCCTCCCCTAGAGGGATTTTTCCATAAAGAGAGCCCCTTCCAACGGATTCTCCACATATTTCTCTATCTCATAAAAGCCGAAGCTGCGATACAGGTTTTGCGCTTTGGTCATCTTCTTCAGGGTATCCAATCTCATCAGCTTATAACCTTTCCTTTTTGCTTCCCCCAGGATCAGAGTCACGAGAGCTTTCCCTATCCCTTTGCCTTTGTATTCATCCTTTACGAACAGTCTTTTCATCTCGCATATTCCCTCTCCGATTTTTTTCATGCCGATGCAGGCTATGATCTTGTCGGCATCCTTCGCGACGAAGAAGGAATTATCCGGTTCTTGATAGGCTCGCGGGAATTGCTCCAGTTCCTCGGCGATTTTCTGAAATGACAGATCGAGATCGATCCAATCCACGTATTCCTTGATGAGGTCCTTCGCTTTCGGAATATCCGAAACCTCCAATTTCGAGTAGAGGATTTCATCACCCATGTATCTATATCCTCCGAGTAGTGTAGATGCCCCCAATGGGGCTGTCAAGTTTTGTGCACAGCACACTGATGGTCCCCTTGAAGAGGAGCGACGTTTTCCCCCATGTGAAGCATGGATATATGCCGCCTGACGTGGCTCTCCTCCGCCTCATTGGCTCGGCAGTTTTGTCCAGTCGAGACCGCGGCCCGCGAGGTCGGGTTGGCAGACAGGGCAGAAGAAGGAATCGAAGCCGAGGACACCCGCCTTACGGATGAGGGCGCCGCAGCGCGGGCATTTCTGCCCCGCCCTGCCCCGCACGCGCATGTGACCGCGCACCTTGTCCTCGAGGGGTCGGTCGGCGCTCTCCACCTCCTCGATGCCCCACGCGAGGACCGAACGTACGGCATCGTACAACGCGCGCCGCTTCTCGGGCGATAGAGCGTAACAAGGCGCCTTGGGATGAATGCCCGCCTCGAAGAGGATCTCATCGGCATAGGCGTTGCCGATGGCGGAGAGACAGGTCTGGTCCATTATGAACACCCGCGCCTGGCAGCGCTTCCTGGCGATGAGGCTCGAAAAAAGCTCGAAGGTAAAGTCGGACGAAGCGACGTCGATACCCTGGGTCAGATACCCCGGTATCGATCCGAAGTCGCCCACGACGGATAGGTATATCTTGCCCATCGACTTTTCGTCGCCGTAGTGGAGGGCCCGGCCATCCTCGAGCTCGAAGCTGAAGGCGGTCGCGGGCAATGCCTTCTCTCCTGGCCCTGCCAGCTTCAGTCTGCCGGCGAGCATAAGATGCATCACGAGATCCAGGCCGGGATCGAGACCGAAGTGGAGGAAGGGACCATGACGCTCGAGTCCGCGCAGGACCTTTCCTGCCACGAGATCGGGGAATGAGCCGGGCACGAGGATGCGCAACACGATCGGATTCTTGACAGCGGCGCGCAGGATTCGCCGCCCCTCGATCTCGGGGCCGAGAGCCTTTACGATATGCACGAGGTCGGGCAGTTCGGGCATAGCGCTTCAGCGCGCAGGGCCCGCTGGGGTCGGGCGGTCGCGCTCTCTCCCGGGGCGGAGCCGGAGGCCTGGACGGCCGCCGGCCATGAAAAACATCGAGACACGATGAGCCATCCAGCCTCCGATGCGCGAGCCGCTCTCGCCGACTCGCTTTCCGTGCAGTTCCGCCGGCAAATGCCGTGTGGACTTCCAACGATACTACGGATCAGGAGAGCGATGGAAGGGAATTGCAGGCGGGAGGGAAACCGTGTTAGGCGCGCTCGTGGGGCGCAGGATTCGGGACCATTATGCCAAGTTCCATCTTCAATAAGAGCGACACTCATCTCGTTATCATCGAATGCAACCAAACAAAGAGGCTGTTCGCGGACGTATAGCCCCGATGATCGCGAAGGTCGGCAGCTCACTGTTTTTCTGGAAGTGTTGAGAGATCCTCTCCCTCAGGGTCTCGACCGGCAGAGCAGTTCCGGTGCGCTATAATGACCATAGTCAATATATCAATTATTTTTTTTTGACTATACGACTACCGTTGTCCAAGCAATGACGTAAGTTTTACTCTATAGCTAACAAATTCAAAAATTAAAACTTGACTGTAGTCAATTTTAATGCTTACTATACTTTGCGTTCGAACGGATCGTTTTGCAGCATGGCGCCTACTTCTTCATGAGGAGGACCAGAAAACTATGCAGTGGACTCAAGCGTTCAATCCCCTGGGCAACATCGGCTTGTCGGCTCTCGTGGCCGCAATTCCCATCTTGTTCTTGTTTGTCGCTCTCGCCGGCCTGCGTATGAAAGGGCACGTCGCCGGCCTGATCACCCTGGCGCTGGCCATTGTCGTCGCCGTGGCCGCCTACGGCATGCCCGTGCAGCACGCCCTGCTGTCCGCTTTGTACGGGATGATGACCGGGCTCTGGCCCATAGGCTGGATCATCGTGGGGGCGGTCTTTCTGTATAACTTGACGGTCAGGACCGGTCAGTTCGCAGTGATAAAAGACTCCATCGCGATCATCACCGAGGACCGTCGCCTGCAGGCTCTGCTGATCGCATTCTCCTTCGGCTCTTTCCTCGAAGGCGCGGCGGGTTTCGGCACGCCGGTGGCCATCACCGCTGCCATGCTGGTGGGCCTGGGCTTCAATCCGATGTACGCCGCGGGACTCTGCCTCATCGCCAACACGGCACCCGTAGCCTTCGGCGCCATCGGCATACCCATAATAACCGCCGGCAGTGTCACCGGCATCGACGCGATGGCGATCAGTCAGATGGTCGGACGCCAACTGCCCTTCCTCTCCGTCTTCGTCCCCTTCTGGCTGGTTCTCATCATGTCCGGCTGGAAGAACACCAAGGAAGTGCTGCCAGCCATCCTGGTCTCCGGCGTCTCTTTCGCGCTCATGCAGTGGTTTTCCTCGAACTATCTGAGCCCCATGCTGCCGGACATCCTTTCCTCCCTCACGTCGATCGTCTGCCTGGTCCTGTTCCTCCGAGTCTGGAAGCCCAAGCACATCTGGCGTTTCAAAGACGAGCAGGCTGCCAACCTCAAGATCGAGCGCCACAGTCGGGGTGCCGTCCTGAAAGCGTGGACCCCCTTCATCGTTCTGACGGTATTGATCGCCGACTGGGGCATGAATCCGGTCAAGGCGATCATCGGCAAGCTCGACATCAAGTTCGCGTTCGGCGGTCTGGACAAAATGATCATCGCCGGCGGCAGGCCGATGGGAGTGATTTTCGATTTCAACGTGCTTGCGGCCACCGGTACATCGATCCTCATCGCAGCCATCGTATCGTCCTTCATCATCCGCGTCGGGCCCAGGCAATTTTTCAAGGTGCTGGGTTCGACGCTCAAGGATCTGCGATTCGCCCTCTTCACCATCGCCTGCGTCCTGGGCTTCGCCTATGTTGCCAATTGGTCGGGCATGACTCCCACGATGGGCAAGGCCTTCACCTTCGTCGGAGCTGCCTTCCCCTTCGTATCGGCCTTCCTGGGCTGGCTGGGTGTCTTCATCACCGGCAGCGACACTTCCTCCAATGCCCTGTTCGCCAATCTCCAGAAAGTGACCGCGCAGTCCATGGGCATCAATCCTGTGCTCGCCATTGCCACCAACTCGGCCGGCGGCGTGGCCGGCAAAATGATTTCACCCCAGAGCATAGCGGTAGGCTGCGCCTCCACCGGCCTCGTGGGCCGGGAGGGCGATCTGTTCCGATTCACCCTGCCGCACAGCCTATTCTTCACGGCGCTGGCGGGACTCATAGCCCTGGTCGAAGCCTATGTTTTCCCGGAGATCATCCCGGAGGCGATAAAGGCCGCCGCGACGGCCGCGGGAGTGAGCAGCGGCGGAATCGTCATTCTTCTGTGCACCGGTATCGCCATCGTCGTCCTGGGGGCCTTTTCGTACGGGCAGGGCTCGATGGCCGAGGCGAAACTGTCCGCCGCGGCAAAGTGAAGCTCACGAGATTGGGGAAGCTGTCGACAAAGGCGCCTTCGCCTTTGTCGACAGCCTGCTAGGAGGATTCTTTTGAAGATCATCGTACCCATCAAGCAGGTCCCGGAGACCAGCAACGTGAAGATGGATCCCGAAACAGGCACGGTAATTCGGGCGGGAATCGAAACGGTCGTCAATCCCCTGGACCTCTACGCCCTGGAGACGGCACTTAGGCTGAGGGAGAGCCGTGGCGGATCCATAACGGTCCTGACCATGGGACCGCCCCAAGCCGTCAAGGCGCTCAAAGAAGCGGTCGCAATGGGTTGCGACGAGGCGATCCTGGTATCGGATCGCAAGTTCGGCGGTTCGGACACGTGGGCGACCTCCTATACGCTGGCTCAGGCCGTCAGGAAGATCGGGGCCTTCGACCTCATCGTCGCCGGCGAAAGGGCGACCGACGGCGATACGGCTCAAGTCGGCCCGGGGATCGCCTCGTGGTTGGACTGTCCCGTGGCGACCTACGTCGCGAAAATCGCCGAGGTCACCGATTCCCGGATCGTCGTGGAACGCCTCGTCGAGGACGGGTATCAGATTCTCTCGATGCTCTTCCCCTGCCTCCTGACGGTCGTCAAGGAGATCGCATCGCCCAGGCTTCCCACCCTGCGAGGAAAGATGAACGCCCGCCAGATGCAGATACCGGTTTTCAGCACAGAGAATATGGAGTTGGAGCCGACCGCGCTGGGATTGAAAGGATCGCCGACCAAGGTGGTGAAGATCGATACGCCGAGGGTGACCCGCGGTGGCAGGCTCGTACGGGCCGAAGACGACGAGGCGGTGAGCTCCGCCGTCGATCAACTGATGTCCTTCCTGGCCGGGAAGGGATTAGTCTGACAGGAGTCGAGACTATGAGTTTCGTATGGACGATAGCGGAGCAGCATAATGGCCGCCTGAAAGGTGTTTCCTTCGAGCTGCTTTCCCGCGGACGGAAGCTGGCGGACAAACTGGGCACGAAGCTCGCCTCGGTGCTGATCGGCGAAGGGGTCGACGAGGCGGGGCTCGCGGAGCTCATCCAGCAGGGCGCAGACGAAGTGTATTCGATTCAGGATCCCCGTCTCGAGAATTTCATCTGCGAGAGTTACGCGAAGGTTCTGGGCAAGCTCATCAAGATCTATCGACCGAGCGTCATCCTGGCGGCGGCGACCTCTTCGGGGCGGACCCTGATGCCCTACCTGGCCGTAAAGGTCGGGACCGGACTTACGGCGGATTGCACGGAGCTGGACATCGAGGAAGGCACGGGGAATCTTCTCCAAACGCGACCGGCAATCGGGGGAAACATCATGGCCACCATCAAGACCCCCGATCGCCGGCCCCAGATGGCCACGGTACGCCCCAAGTCGAGCCGCCCGCTCGGGAAGGACGCGTCTCGCACCGGAAAGATCATCGAAGTGCCGGTTACGGACGATATGTTCGACGATCGGGTGACCGTCGTCGGCTACCGCCGGGACGCGACCGACTTCGTAAATTTGGAGGAGTCCGATATCGTCGTTGCGGGAGGCAAGGGACTGAAAAAGGGCGACAATTTCGCGATGATCCGGGAACTCGCCTCGAGATTGGGCGGAGTCGCCGGCGCGAGCCGCGAAGCCGTGGATCGCGGTTGGATCGGATACCCCTACCAGATCGGCCTGAGCGGAAAGACGATCTCGCCCAAGCTGTATATCGGAGTGGGCATTTCGGGTTCCATCCAGCATCTGGCGGGAATAAAGACGAGCGAAACTATCGTCTCGATCAATTCCGATCCCGATGCCAATCTCCATAAGATCGCGGATTTCGGCATCGTCGGCGATGCGTTCCAAATTGTCCCGGAAATAATGCGCCGCTTGAATGGGCACAAAATGGAGGCGAAATAGCATGACCGCCGCGCTCGTGGACACATATGCTCGGGTTACCGAGGCGATACTCGCGGAGCTGCGCGGAATCGTCGGAGTCAAGAGCGTCCTGGTGGACGAAGAAAAAATCGAAGCCTACTCCCACGATGAAACCGACGCCGGGGAGTACGGCCATATGCCCGAAGTCGTCGTTCTGCCGACTACCACGGAGCAGGTGGCGGAGGTCGTCAGGCTGGCCAATCGGGAGCGCATCCCGATAACGCCCCGGGGGGCGGGCTCCGGGCTTTCGGGTGGAGCGATACCGCAACTTGGCGGCATAGTCCTTTCCCTCGAAAAGATGAACAAGATACTGGAATTGGACGTGGACAATCTGGTCGCGGTGGTCGAAGCCGGCGTGGTCACCAACGATTTGGCCCTCATGGTCCAGGAACGAGGCTTGTTTTTCGCGGGATATCCGATGAGCCTCCAAACCTGCGTCATAGGCGGCAATATCGCGGAAAACGCGGGCGGCGGCAAGGCGGTGAAATACGGAGTCACGGGGCGCTACGTACAGGGCATGGAATTGGTCACCCCGACAGGAGACGTGGTGCGGCTCGGGGGCAAGCTGGCCAAGGATGTGAGCGGCTACGATCTCAAGTCGCTCGTCATCGGATCCGAAGGAACCCTCGGGATAGTGACCAAGGCCATCATCAAATTGATCGGATACCCCACGGCGAAGGCGGACCTTCTCGTTCTCTTCAAGACGCCCAAAGAGGCCATCGACGTGGTTCCGGTCATTCTCTCCAAGGGACTCACGCCGACAAGCATCGAATTCATGGATCAGCTTTCGATCCTCACCTCCTGCCGGTATCTCAACGAGAGCCTGCCGTACGAGGCGGCCGGAGCCATGCTGCTTATAGAACTGGACGGGACCGATGCCGATCAGGTCGAGATGGATCTCATCGCCATCGGCCAGCTCTGCGAGCAGCAGGGAGCCATCGAGGTCTACGTGGCGGAGGATCGCAACAATATCGAGCGGATATGGAATGTCCGCCGCAACATCGCCGAGGCCTTCAAGGTATTCAGCCCGACGCAAAGCCTGGAAGACATCGTCGTTCCCATCGCGCGGATACCGGATATGATCCCGGAGCTCGAAAGACTCGGCAGGGAATACGATCTGTTGATTCCCTGCTACGGACATGCCGGAGACGGAAACCTGCACGCCACGCTGGTGAAGAATCCGGGAATGAGCATGGATGAATGGAAGAGGAACGAAGTCGACTGTCTGCGGGAGCTGTACAGAATAACGGACGGATTCGGCGGCAAGATAACCGGGGAGCACGGAATCGGCATCAAACGCAAGGTTTACTATGGGGAGTTGGTCGACCCGATCGAATTGAAGCTCATGCAAGCCATCAAGGTTGCCTGGGATCCGAACAATATCATGAACCCGGGGAAAATTTTCGACCTAGGTGCATGAGGCGAAGGAGCCGGACCATGCCGGAAGTAGTCTTGAAATATTCGACGGAGGGTCTACGAGTCGATCTACCCGTCACGCCCAACTTCGTCGGTGTGCTCGAGCCGAAGGCCAGGCCCTCCGTTCCCGATCCACAGCGCGCCGTGTACGAAAGTCTGCGGAATTCCATTGCCTCTCCCTCTTTGCGAGAGGTGGCACGCGGAAGACGCAACGCCGTCGTGGTCATCAGCGACAAGACACGCCCGGTGCCCAACAAGCTCCTCCTGCCGCCCATTCTCGCGGAAATCGAAGCCGCGGGAGTCCCGCGGGCTGCGATCACGATACTGATCGCGACCGGGATTCACCGCCCCAACGAGGGCGAGGAGCTCGTTCGTCTCGTCGGAGCCGACATCACCGGCAGGTACCGGATCGCCAACCATTTCTCCAAGCGCGATGAAGATATGGTCCGGGCCGGCACCATCATGGGAGACACCCCGGTATTCGTGAATCGCCTCTATGCGGAGGCCGACCTCAAGATCCTGACGGGCTTCATCGAGCCGCACATGTGGGCCGGATACTCGGGGGGACGCAAGTCGATTCTTCCGGGCATCTCCAGTCTCAAGACGCTCCAGTTCATGCACGGGCCGGAAATGATCGCGCACCCCGGTGTGGTGTACGGCAAGCTTCAGGGGAACCCCTTCCACGAAGCGGGCCTTGAGATCATGGAAAAGGTTGGCGCGGATTACATCGTCAACGTGACACTCGATTCCGCCAAGGAGGTCACCGGCGTCTACAGCGGGCATCCGGTCGAGGCTCATTACAAGGGCGTGCGGGATCTGGAACCCTACTGTACCGCCTGCGTCGACCGACCGCTGGATTTCGTCGTGACGACGAACGCCGGAGCACCTCTGGACGTGAGTCTGTATCAGACCTCCAAGGGTATTGCCGGGGTCGCTCCGGTCATCAAGTCCGGAGGGGAAATAGTCGTGGCCTCGCGATGTCAGGAGGGACTCGGCAGCGAGGAATTCGTATCGGCATGCGAGGAGTTCACCACGCCGAAGGAGTGGACGCGCCGCGCCCTCGCGCACGAGTTTTTCTACCCCGACCAGTGGTGCGCCCAGGAAATCTTCAAGTGGATGGAGGACCATCCGATTCATTTGTATTCCGAGGGTATCCCTGACGACCGGCAGCGGCGCTACGGCCTCTCGCCCACGCACGATATCGCGGGAACGGTCGCCCGGCTGCTCGAGCGCCACGGTCGCGACGCGGCCTGGGCGGTCGTTCCGGACGGACCGCTGCTCATCGTGCGGCTGCGCGACTCGGGCATGACGGGTGCCGTCTGCAAACCATATCTGCCTATTTGAAAATAAATTAAGCGCATTTCCTCTTCGAGCGGCCTCGGCTTGTCGGTGCCGGGATGGCGTGGAGCCTCCCTTTGTAAAAGACTTTTCATATCGATATACTGTCTCCATGGCTAAACTCGGCAGGATCGCGCAACGCACGAAAAAAAAGCTGGTGGAAACGGCGATGGCTCTTTTCAACGAGCGCGGCTTCGACCTCGTCACCGTGGATGAAATAACCCAGAAGGCGGGCGTCGCAAAGGGAACTTTCTATACCTACTTCGCCACGAAGAGCGACATCATCGTGGAGGAGTTCTGGGACATAGACGCATACTACGAATTGTATTCATCGAAAAACCTCCCCAACTACACAACCTCTAGGGAAAAGCTCCTGGCGTTCACCCGCGCGCAGATGCGGTATGTCAGGGATGTGGTCGGGAACAGAAATCTGAAAATCCTGTACGCGAATCAGGCGGTTCAGACCGGATCGGCGAAGATGATAACGATGAAAGAACGCCAATGGTATAAGATCATACGAGGCATAATGCTCGATGGACAATCGAAGGGAGAGTTCAGGAAGGACTTGGATGCCGATCGCCTTGCCATGCTTTTCAACAGGTCGGCTCGGGGGATATTCCTCGACTGGTGCGTGGAGGATGCCTCCTTCGATTTGGTCAAAGAAGGCGTAGCCGTCATGAAGGATTTCATCATGTCCGCGCTCCAGCATATTCCCGAAGACTCGCCGCGTTGAGTCGGAGCGCGAAACGCTGCAGGCTGTGCGGCCTTTATCAATACCTGTCCAGGACAGCGCGAAGGGAATCAGGCCGTGTGAGCCTTCGGAGTTCCCCCAGGAATGGATTGTCGTGCCCGCCTTCCGGCGGGCGACGGCTAACCACCCCCGTGGCAGGGCGTCACCCTGCTCGCGCCGTGTCCGGCGCGTCTGCCGACCAGCATGGGTGGGATGGGCGTTGTCCGCTTCGTGCAAGAACAAGAAAGGCGCCCTCGCGGGCGCCTTTCGGATAGATGCGGTAGCGATACTGGACTTAGTAGTCCATTCCTCCCATCCGTCGCCCTTCGGGCTCCAGGAGCCGCAGGGAATGGGTTGCCGTGGGCGCTGGCGCGCCCGGCGGCTATCCCCCCACCTTGGCAGGGCTGTCGCCCTGCTCGCGCCGTGTCCGGCGCGTCTGCCGACCAGCATGGGTGGGATGGGCCTGCCAAAAAAGAAGCGCCCCTGTCGGGGCGCCTCGGTAGGAAACGGTAGCAAATCTGGACTTAGCAGTCCATTCCTCCCATTCCGCCCATTCCACCCATGCCGCCGCCGCCGCCCATGGGGGGGGACTTCGGCTCGGGGAGATCGGTGATGGCGCACTCGGTGGTCAGGAGGAGGGCCGCGACGGAGGCCGCGTTCTGGAGCGCGGAGCGCGTGACCTTGGCCGGGTCGATGATGCCGGCCTTGACCATGTCGACCCACTCCATGCGTCGCTTCGCTCCGCTTGCCGAGGGGAATTCATTCTATGCCCGCGCAAGCGCGGGCGCCGGCATCTTGGAGGCGTCGAAGCCGATGCCGAGCCCGCGTGAGCGGGCATTATGATCCTTTCCTATCGGTACGCGCGCTTGCGCGCATGCCCTTCTTCTCGTTCTTGGCCTTGTCGGCGATGATCGAGCCGTCCACGCCTGCGTTATCGGCGATCTGGCGGATGGGCTCCAAACGCTCCGCTTGGCCTCTGGCCTCGCTTCGCTAGACTTCGTTCGAGGGTGCGTTTGGTGATCTTCACTGAACCGGCGAGCCGGTTCAGTAGGCCGACCTTCTCGTCGTCGGTCATCTCGGTCATGTCGGTCTTCTCGAGGGTGAGGGCCGCCTGGCTGGCGCGGCCCGCGATAGCGGGCACATCAATCCTTTCCAATCGCCACGCGCCGCTAGGCGCATGAGGGCTCATTCGGCGCTCAAATGATCGCGCCGAAGCCGCCGGGGACGATGCAAAGTTTTGGATGTAGAGGGGGAGCGCTTCGGTGGTCGAGGCGCTTCGCGCGCCATCATTCGTGCGGCTCCCCCTGCCTCCGAAGTCCTCGCGCGCCGGGGCGCGCTCTGGGCTTCTCCGGCACCCCCACTCTTGCAGTATGTATTTACTAAAGGCCTTCTCTACCTGAACATCTTTGACAGATCTATCGCTTGGGAATCGAAGCGCTGCACCTGGCATTCCTGTTTACATTTTACCTCTGCCTGTAGTGGGGTTTTGAACATAACCCCGGCTCCCGCGAAATACATCTGCGGGAAAATTGGACTGACGGCGATTTCGTCTAGCGCATACCCGAGGAACTGAATCACCTCGTGCGCGGCGCAGCTCATGCTGAAGCAGAATACGTTTTCCCTCGCGTCGTATTCCTTCTGTATCTCGGGCGCCCCATTGATGTAGCGCGGATCGTCTATCAAACCATCGCGTTCGAGGCCTACCTTGCTATATTCGTATCCGTAGATGCACTCCAGACACGGTCTGCCCGGGGCCACTAGGTGCATGCGCCACGAGATGTCGAGGGATGGCTTCGAGCTATCCGGTAGGCCGATGTGTATCCCTCCATCGATCACGGGAATCAGGTGAGAATAGGCGAGATAATTCAGGATGTACCTCGGTAGATGACGGTCTACACAAGAGAAGATGAAATCGCAATCGAGAAGTGCGCGCAACGCGCGTTCATCCTGAACCTTCGTGCATAGCTTCATGATCTGCGGATTGCGGCCTGTGGCGGTACGTCTGATAGTGCGTTTGGCAATGCTCACCTTGAGGCTGTGGATCAAGACATCCATCCTGTAGGCGCCGATCGTGCGATCGAGGTTCCGCTCCTCGAGCCTGTCGGCGTCTATAAGCACGAAATCTCTGATACCCATGCGGGCAAGGCTTTCGGCTACCATGCTCCCGACGCTGCCGAGGCCGACTATGCCGATCCGCAAGGATTCGAGGAGCACTTGTCTCTCTTCACCCCAGACCGACAGAGTTGCGATGCGATTGCTTGGCTTTTTGAGCGAAGCCGTGGTGTGAGGCCGTCGAAATGCCAGAAATCGTTCACCGACCACCCGTATCCGGTCGATGTCGTGTTTAATAGCCTTATTCCTTCGACCTACTTCCCATAGCCGCCCTGATAGGAAACCGTCGCCGGCGATCGTTAGGCCCAGAAGGGGAAGCTTCCGGGAAGCATATACTACCGGAGCAAGGTACTCGCTTTCGGTTCGGGTATCGTCGCGGCTGAGAGCTTGCCAGCCGGGTCCGAAGTGGTTGTGAACTATGCCGATGCCACTTCCTGCCGGCGCTCCGGCGAGGATTCGTCCCAGGTAGCTGTCAGTGAAAGATACGTTCCCGGTTTCAATGATTTCGCCCGATAACGGCGGAGGAATTGCCGGGTCGATTATCGCGTTGTAACGATCATCGCCGATACTCGGTCGCCAATAGAAGAGCCTGACCTGTTCCTGGCGTTCCCGATTTCCAAGGGATAAAAAACAATCATAGGCGTCGCCATTTAGGGCGACGCCCAATCTCTTGGGCGTCGTCGCTTTCATCATAGGGCTGCCTTCGTGAGGGCGGTCAGTATCCAAGACCAGACTTCGTCCGCCGAGAGGGGCGGCTTCGGCCACTGCCTGCTCCAGTACTGCCATTCAGGCGCGATTTTGCCTTCCTGAATGCCCTGTTGCGGTGGGACTAGCGCTGGTTCTGTATGAAAAGCGGGATGTGGCATAAATGGAACGCTATCGGTACATTGTAGGGCAATATCGCAGACCCTGCCGGCGAGCGCTCCGGCGGGAATCGCGACGTCGTGGACGACGAGGTTTTCGCCGTTGTTCCCCTTCAGGTAGTCGACCCGTAGCCCGAGTTTTTCGGAGAAGAAGGACTCGATGTCTTTCATGCCGCATATCTCGGATACCGTGTTCGTTTTTCGAAGGGCGAGGAAACGGTCACCCTCATGCAACTCGACTATCCTCTCAGGAGGAATCGCTTCGCTGGGATTCGTCTCTCGAACGAGCGTATAGTCCTCGCTTGTAAAGCCGGCGATGCGAAGTATCGCTTCTGCACTGAGGCTTTGGTCATTTGTCTTGTGCTTGATGTTGTTGACGAAGAAGTTGATCTGATGGCCGTGGTCGTGACCATGCTCGGCTTCATGCTCATTGTCGTGCTCTCGTTCATACTCTGTCATACGTATCTCCACAAAAGATGTTACGATCCGCTAAGGAACCGTATGAGGGAAAAGCGGAGTGCTCGCGGGAATTGCCTCCTAATCAATCTCCGAGCATGTAGAGAGCCGTTGACGCAGTATCCGAGTCGAGGTAGCTTGTCGTTAGCATGTGATCGTCAACGACTCCTAGCCCTGTGCCAGCGAGATCTGGCGGTCATCCAACGGACTTCGAGGCTGCAACCTCGGAGTCCGCTACTTTATACACGTAAACTTAATCTCGAATTCAAAATACTGACATAAAAATATAAATGCCAAGAAATACCTCCATAATATTTGACAATATCCCGAAAATATGGCATATTGTCAATAACGATAGGGGGACACATGATCGGGGATAGGATCAAGCGAAAGCGGCAGGCTCTCGGTCTGTCGCTGCAGGATCTTGCCGATCGGCTCGAGGGACTCGGAATTAGGCTGAGCCGGGCGGCACTGTCGAACTACGAGAACAATAAAGCTACCCCAAACGCCAAGACCTTGTGGGGCATCGCCAAGCTCCTCGAAGCCTCCATGGACTACTTCGTAGAGGAGCGGAATGTCGAGATAGTCCTCCAGGGCTTCAGGAAGAAGGCGAGCGCCACCCAAACAAAGGTCGATCAGATGAAGGCCTTCGTCCTCGATGAGCTGGAAAAGCGGATGGAGCTCGATTCTGTTCTTGGAGAGGCCGCGCCAAAGGATCTTCCCGTTCAGACAGTGCTCGAGGATCCCGCAGAGGCCGAGGGCATAGCGCGAAAGACCAGGAAGGTCTGGGAACTGGGCGATCAGCCCATCGCGAGCGTATCCACGCTCCTCGAGGCGAGAGGCTGGTACGTTCTCGAGGTGCCCGACGATCCCGAGTTTGATGGCGTGGCCGGTTATGTGGAATCGAATCATCGACCCTTCGCCGTTTCGCGCAGGGGAATTCCGGTCGACCGTACGCGGCTCAATCTCCTCCATGAGGCGGGGCATGCCTTCGTGGCCTGCGCCGACGAAAAGGAGAATGAGAAGGCGGCGTTCCGCTTTGCCACGGCTATACTATTCCCCAAGGAGTGCGTATTCGACGAGATTGGGCGCAAGCGGGAATCAATTACGATGGATGAGCTTCTTTACGCTAAGAAGAAATACGGCCTCTCTATGCAAGCCATAGTTTTCAGGCTCAGGGACCTCGAGGTGATCAGCGATTCGTATTTTACCTTGTTCTTCCGGTACTTCAGCCAGATGGGCTTTCGCAAAGAAGAACCCGGATCCAAGGAGCTCAAGTTCCAGGAGGAGGCTATGGCATTGGGCGGCAAAGTGCATCGAGCTTTCGCCGAAGGTCTCATCACGGAAGCCGATGCCGCGCGGCTTTTGCCCGGCTTCCGCGTTTCGGTCGAGGCTCCCGGACGCATTGCATCTTCCGAGATAAAGAGGATCCTCTCCTTGCCGACAGAGGAGCGCGAGCGCATTCTCGCCGCCTCGGCCGAGGCCGTGAAGGATGCCTACGAAAATCCCGATGTAAACATCTCAGGGTTAGTCGATGACATCATCGAATATACCTAAGCGCGGCGAAGTCTGGATCGTCGATCTCAATCCCACCCGCGGAGCCGAGATGCAAAAGCAGCGCACGGCCGTCGTTTTAAGCTGCGACGGCATCGGCAAACTGCCGCTCCACATCATCGTGCCCATCACCGAGTGGCAGCCGTCCTTCGCCGCTACTCATTGGTTCCAGAAACTGGTGCCCAACAAGAAGAACGGCCTAAGCAAAGACTCGGGCGCCGACTCTCTCCAGGTCCGCTCTGTCGCCCGCGAGCGCTTCCTGAAACGAATCGGCGCTCTCGACGCGGACCAGGTGGAGGAGATCGCCTATCGCGTCGCGCTGTGCATCGGGCTTAGGCCGATTTAGGCCCATCTTCAACTTCTACCCACCCAATTAGCTTGGTAGAGTAGCTGACATCCTCACGCGCGCGACTGCGCTGGGCCAGCTCGCGAAATAAGGCCGGTTCGATATGTTCTTTAAGAAAACTCTCTCGTTCGATGGACGACCCGGATTGAAGGGCAGGGGAAGCGGTAAGGACCTCCTCGAGCTTCTTCTCGAGAAGGGGCGATCGCAGGCCATTCAGGCCGAGGGCGATCGGAACGAGTAGTGTTTTTCTTTCCCCCTTGGCTGCCGTCATTTCTACCTGCCACAAGCTCAGGATCGCGTTCTCCTGGCCCTTGACCTGCACGCTTAGTCCAAACGCTCGGGTGGGCCATCGATCCAGGCGGTGATATTCTCTCGCGATGCGCGGGTGATCGATCCCGATCAATGAGAAATCATCGGATGCGGCCGCCTTATCTCGATTCGACGTGAATGTTTCGATAGGGCCACCATCTTTATCGAGCAGTTGCCAGGTCTTCAGGCTTGTCCGAATCAGCCGTTGCCCTTGGCCCTCGAGGGCGAGCAATGAATCGCGCGATCCGCTCTACGCCGCGGGAGATGTCGGAGAAGGGCTGGTATTCATCC